>CAVUUN010000014.1:0-1751643 GCA_963744645.1 uncultured Acidobacteriota bacterium | reverse complement strand
GTACAAAGTACTTTGAGTAGACTCCCTCGCATGGGAGACACCCGCCGGATTCACGAGCGCGCGGCCGAGAACCTCGTCTTCATCCGCGATGCGATGGAGCGTGCCGGCTCGTTCACGGCCGTTCCAGGATGGGGCGGAGTCGTGATGGGCCTGGCAGGGCTCGCCGCCGCGATCATCGCGCCGGCGCAGCCCACCCGCACGGCGTGGCTCGTCACCTGGCTCGGAGCCGCGGTGGTCGCGTCGGCTGCAGGCATCCTCGCCGTACTCATCAAGTCGCGCCAGTTCGATGTCCCGTTCTTTTCGCGCCCAGCACGCCAGTTCGCGCTCAGCTTTTCGCCCGCCATCCTCGCGGGCGCACTGCTGACGGCGGCCTGTTACCGCTCCGGGTCCTTCGAGCCTCTCCCGGGGCTGTGGCTCCTGCTCTACGGTTCGGCCATCGTCGCCGGTGGCACGTTTTCGATCCGCATCGTTCCACTGATGGGCCTCGTTTTCCTCTTCCTGGGAGCGATTGCCCTCTTTAGCTCGCCGCTCGTCGCCGACATCTGCCTCGGGGCCGGCTTCGGCGGGCTCCACATCGTCTTCGGCATCATCATCGCGAGGAACCACGGTGGCTAAACGATCATCGGCAAAGATAACACCGGAGGCCACCGCGCCATCGATGACCTCGATCGAAGGAGCCGTCGAGAAGACGGTCGATCTCGACCGGCTGATCCACGAGCGGCTCCGCCTCGGAATCATCAGCGCCCTCGCCGTGAACGAGTCCCTCGGTTTCACCGAGCTTCGCGATCTCCTGAAGACGACCGACGGTAACCTGAGCGTGCACGCGCGAAAGCTCGAGGAGGCGAAATATCTCTCCTGCAGCAAGAGCTTCGTCGGACGCACGCCGCACACCGAGTACCGGATCACCGCCCAGGGCCGACGCGCACTCCAGCGCTATCTGGACCACATGGAGGCGCTGATCGCCGCAACGCGCGCGTGATCGAGGACATGAAAGGACCTACCCAAACTTATGGCTAATACTTTGCAATATAAAGTACTTTCGGAAAATCTGAATAGAAACCCTTTCCACGTCGCTCTACGTGCAGATGCATCGAATTCGTGGGCGGAGGCCGAAGTATGAGACTCGTGTCTTCGAAAGAGAGCAGAACATGAAGGGAGCCAAAATAGCCGGCGGGGCATTCGTCACCGTGCTCGTCCTCCTCGCCCTCGTCCAAACTAAGTGGGCACTCGAGCAGTACATCGGCCCGGGCTCAGCGACCTCGCCGGCGCCCACCCCCTCGAACGGGCCGGCGGAGGAGGCCACCCAGGATTTCCTCTACGGCCGCGTCACTACGGATGACGCCACCTATGAGGGGCGGCTGCGTTTCGGAGGCGACGAGGAGGCGTTCTGGGGCAACTACTTCAATGGCGTGAAGGACGACAACCCGTGGTCTGACTACGTCCCGCCGGAACGGCTCACTCGGAAGCGCTCCCCGATCGAAATCTTCGGGTTCGAGATCTCCCTCGGGGAGCGTCAGATCGACCTCCGCCGGCCATTGATGGCGCGCTTCGGCGACATCGCGCGCATCGAAGCGCGCGGCCGCGACCTCTGGGTGACTCTGAAGAGCGGAACCCGTTTCCATCTCGACCGCTTCGACGGCGACGATTTCGCCGACGGGCTGCGAGTGTGGGACGGCAGGCGCGGCGTCGTCGACCTCGACGAATGGCGGACCCGCGCCATCGAGCTCCTTCCCACCCCCGCCACCCGACCGGACGGCGCGCCCGACCGGCTACACGGTACTGTGCGCACGGGGCACGGCGACTTCACCGGCTTCCTTCAATGGGACCGGGGGGCGTGCGTCGGTTCCGACGAGCTCGTCGGCCACAGCGCTAAGGATAAGCTGACCCTTCGTTTCGACACCATCCGCTCGATCGCGCGCCGTCCGCGCGACGGAGCGCTCGTGACGCTCCACGACGGTCGCGACATCCTACTCTCCGACACCCGTGAGGTCGTCAACGGCCAGGGCGGGATCTACGTCGACGACCGGCGCTACGGACGCGTGCTGGTCTCCTGGAACGCCTTCGAGCGCATCGACTTCAGCGCTGGCGGCAGCGGGCCCAGCTACACCGATTTCCCGCCGGGGCGCCCGCTCACGGGAAGCGTTACCACCCGCGCGGGTCGCAGCCTCACCGGCCGGCTGGTCTACGACCTGGACGAGAGCGAGACCACCGAGACGCTCGACGCCCCGTCCCAAGGCGTGAACTACACCATCCCCTTCGGCCTGATCGCCTCGATCGTACCCGCGGCGCGAGAAGAGCGTGGGGCCCACCCCGTGAGGGTGACGCTCCATGACGGAGAGGAGTTGCAGCTCGAGCCCGCCGGCGATCTCGGCGAGGCCAATGCCGGCATGCTGATCTTCGTTGAGGGCCGTCAGCGCCCCGAGTACGTGCCCTGGACCGACATCGAGCAGGTCGATCTCGACCGACCGCCGGCGATGTACCCGCCGCTCGCCGGGCGCTAACGCCAGCCCCGAAGTTTAAGGCGTAGCCCACGGGCGAGCGCCGGGGCGTGGCTCGCACCGCCGTTAGCGGGAGATCGGGGTCGGGGGTTAGAGCGGAGATCGGGGTCGGACTCAATGCCATTTAAGTAAGTTGTTATCGGACAGAGGCAGATGTGCAGGCGCAGACATACGCGGTCCCACTTCTGCGCCTACTGAGTTCCCCGAAGTTCAAGCAGGAGAGTGTAAGAGCTTCTATCCTGCCCCCCCCAAAAAAATCCATCCCAACAATATGGGTCGCACCCACCCCAATGCCGCACTTGGCGGAAGCCCGCACCGGGAGGAACGAATTCCCATCCACTTTCGTACGGCACCAGAGAATGAACGTCCGGAAGGAGAAAAACTTATGCGAACGTCGGCTCTCGCTCTTCTATTTTGTCTGCTCTTTGCATGGTCGGTCGATCCCGTGCGCGGCTGCACGGTTTTCCGCGTGGTCAAGGGGAATCGGGTCCTGGTCGGGAACAACGAAGATGACAACAATGCGGACACGAAAGTGTGGTTCCTGGCGTCGGAGGACGGCAAGTTCGGACGCGTGTTCTTCGGCTTCGGGAACGGGAGTCCCCAGGGAGGCATGAATGACCAGGGACTGTTCTTCGATTGGGTCGCGGATCACCCTTCTCCCGATTGGCACCGCGATCGGGCAAAACTGAACTACGCCGGAAGCGTCAGCGAGAAGATTCTCGAGGAAGCCCGGACGGTCGAGGAGGCGCTTCAGCTCTACGAAAAGTACAACGAAACGGCGTTTCTCAAGTCTCGCACCCTGATCGTCGATAAGTCCGGGGCTTCGGCGATTGTCTGCTGGGAAGACGGAAACGTGAAAATCACGCGGGGTGAGACCGGGTTTCAGGGACTGGGGTACGGTTACGGCACGGCGGCAAAGAGCTTTGAGCCGGGCACCGCAGAGGTCTCCGTTGAATCGCTGAGCGCCGTTCTGGAAGCGTGCCAGCAGACCGGTCAGTATCCCACTCAGTACTCAAACGTCTACGATCTCCAGGCGGGCGAACTGTGGGTCTACCGGTTCGGGAGTCTAAAACCGCCAGTCAAGTTCACGCTGCGTGACGAGCTCAAGAAGGGGCATCACTACTACAGCCTGCCCGCCCTCGAAGAGCAGATGGCCGAACCTCTGCGGACCGATTTCAAGACCCAGCCGATCGGAAAGATTGATCCGCTTGTTTGCGCACGCTCGGCCGGACGATACAAAATCGAGCCGGATTATATCTTTACGATTACCACACGCAATGGTCGCCTTTACTTCGACGCCCACGATGCCTCGGACACGGAGCTCTTTCCTGCCACGGGCACCAGGTTCTTTCTCCGATCCCTGGACGGATACCTCCTGTTCAAGATGGAAGGGGACCAGATCAACGAGGCGCTCTTACACACCCCCACCCACGACGTGACAGCCAGGCGGATCGACTAGCGCGCATTTCTGCTGCCTGGAGAAGGCCGCTGCCAAGCGGGCTTTTTTGTTTGTGGTCTAGCGGATCCTTGACCGAATGTCTATTCAATTCGAAACAGGTGTCCCGCTCCCGGGCCGATCCAGTCCATTTCGAACCCGAATGGTTCCTCCTCCCCTGAATACTGTGAAATGTGTCGAAGGACGGCGTTCTTCTTCTTCAGCTGTATCTTGAACCGGAACGAGTTGTTCAGGTCCTTGTTGACGAGCATGATGTACGGTTTCCCGGTTTCGTCGGTCAGTTCTCCGACCAGGAAGCGACCTTGTACAGGGGGCACAACGTACCGTTGGCTCATCTCAATGGCTTCAACCAGACTGCTCTCGCTCAAGGGACGGCATTCCGGAGGAACATCCGGGTAGTGGTATACCCCAGTGCTCTTCAGCCGTTTCAGGGTGGGAGCGAGCGCATTCAGCTGGTTGTTGATCCTTCGCATCATGTCCCACGAAGCGGTCTTGTTGCCAAACTGGTCGATCGGTCCCAAACGATAGTTGCCGTTTGACCAGGTGAAGTAGCTGAAGTACTGAATCCCTTTCGCGCCGTGAGCTATCGTGGCCCACGCCTGGAGATGGTACGTTGCGTCGGTGTTTTCCATGTAATTGAAGTGCGCATTCGAGAGCACGCAGTTCCAGAAGGGAGTGCCGGTTTCCACGGAAAGACGGCGAACCTGTTCCAGGTTTGTGAAGAAGGAGTCCAGCATCTGACCGCCAACCAGCGAGTAGTTGTCGTAACTGAGAAAAGGCTGCTTGATTATGTCCACAAGCATGCGGACGTACTTGTCGTACGTCTCGACGCCCATCCTGTCCGGCGTCACCCGGGCCGGGAAAAGGTTCACGTACGGCCATTTGCCCGGCATGTATTCCTGGATGATTCGGGCGACCATTCCGAGGTTCGGCATCAGCCGAGCATGAGGCTCGTCCCTGAGAACAAAGCCGATGACGGCCGGGCTGTTACCTATTTCCCGGGCGACAGCCTGGACGTTTCGCCGTACTTCCGCTTCGTCGAGCGGTTTTTCCCAGTCGTACCCGTTGATGCGGGGATCGGAGATCCAGACCTGAAGGCCCGCCTGCTCGAAGGCCGGCAGATCCTTGATTTTCGCGAAACCTGCCAGATTGATCCCCGCTTGCTTCATCCAGTCGAGCTGTTGAGGATCGGCCGGAGTTGGACCCCAGGTCATGACCGCAAAATCGGTTGCCGGAGCCCGCTGCTCTTTGTAGATCGCCTGCGCGTAGACGCTGGCCATGAAGAGCATGATGGCAAGCCCGTTCGCCGTCAGCCGAACGTGTCTCTGTAGGTTCTTCGTCGCGCTGAAGCCCGTTTTCATTCCGCCCGTTCTCCTGTTCGTTGGTAACGCTCTCGTTATATATCAGCCCGCTTGTTTTGTCACACGCGGAGTCACCGGCACACTGGCCAGTCGGAAGTGAGGGAGAAGGGCACTGTCCCCTACTCCCACCTACTGCTCCCTACTCCCCCCTGCTGCGAACAGGAAGTGACCAGGCAGTTTTCTCAGGACTTGCTTTACTCCATTATTGGATGTATATTACTCCATAGTTGGAGGAAATTCTCATGGCATCACTCCCCGAGCCGTTGGCGGGCTTTTCAGCGGACAAACCCATAGACCTTTCGAGCAAAGACGTTCAGGAACGGCTCAGCCGTTCCGCCGTCCCGGCGTTCTTCAAGCTCGCAGAGGCCTGGCACTTGCGTGACGAATCGGCTCGACAGCTCCTGGGCGGTGTTTCGAACGGCGTCTTTTACCAGCTGAAGCGTGGCAGCAAGAAGAGTTTGGACCAAGACAAGCTCACACGAATCTCCCTGCTCCTCGGCATCTTCAAAGCTCTCCACATCCTGTACAGCCGCAAACTGGCCGATGCCTGGATGAGTTTAGGCAACTCGAATCCGATGTTCGGAGGAGAAGCACCCCTCACGTATCTCGTCAAAGGTGGAGTACCCGCCTTCATCCGTGTGCGACAACTCTTGGACGCGCGACGAGGGGCCCGGTGACACCCCGGATGACAGCGGTTCACCAGGATGATACTCATCGGCTGATACCGTGCCGTTACAGCGACGAGAGCGTGTTAGCGAGCCTTGCCGACGACGAGCATCAACTCCAGGACCTGTTCGAGCTGGAGGGCGCCACGAATGACCGGCTCCTGGGAGAAGCAAACCAGCTTCCCGGCATCAGTATCCACGAGCTTCTGTTCGGGATTCCTTACGCGCGAATCGTAAACGCGGCGTTCACCCATGCGCATCCCTTAGGCAGTCGCTTTAACGGTCCCGAGCGAGGCGCGTGGTACGCGGCGTTTGAATCGGAAACCGCCGTGGCCGAGATTGCTTTCCATAAGACTCTGGAGCTCAGAGAAATCAATTGGAGTGAACCGGAAACCTTTACGTTCGATGATTACCTGGCCGACTTTCGAGCCGACCTTCACGACATCCGGGGCGACGCCGCGTACGTCAGGTGTCTGGACCCGGACAGCTACGTCAGCTCTCAGATGCTCGCCAGAGAATTGTTGTCGTCAGGGTCGGGCGGGATCGTCTACCCGAGCGTTCGACGCACAAGCGGGACATGTCTTGCGTGCTTCCGGCCCGCGCTGGTTACTAACGTTCGACAGGGGCCAACTGTCAAACTCACCTTCCAGGACTCGAACTCGCCTCCAATACTCGATTAACTTGACGAGGCAGAAATCTGAAAAAGAATAAGGGCGTTCGTCGAGAAGGGGGGGTATGAAAAGCCTTACTCCTGGAATGGTTCCAGCATTGTGACAACACAGCCTGTTTTTCGGGTTCGACTGGTTCCCCTGCTTCTCCCAGCATGAGTTGCGCATCTTCTGAGGTGAGCCATACCCAGACGGGCTCGGTGCCGCCCGCCGGTGTGTGGGTGCTCCTCACCTTGAAACCCAACTTCTCGTAAAACCCGACTGAGCGCGTGACATTTCGAACATAAGCCCGCGGTACAAGTGACTTCACTTCCATAGCTACTCCTGTAGAGCCGATTAGAGAATCTTAGCATGGGCAGATCGGCGGCTAGGCGAGGGAGCCGACTGCCAACCGAACAGGCCCGCAGCGCAGCGGGCGACCTTAAGGATGCCGTTCGCTCTTGCGGCGCAGAGCCGCGAGGCGCGCAAGCATCTTGGGACTTTCTTTCGCCTCCGATAACGGCGCCAACTGGGTCTCAACGTAAGGCCAGTTCAACTTTCCAATCTGTCGTGTCACGATCCCTTCGATATCCGCCCAGTCCCGTTCCCTCTCCGCAAAAGCCTTCATCACTATCAGATCCTCAGCGCTGCAGGTTCGCAGTTCGAGTCCGGGGTAGAAAGAGTATGACGTGGATCGCGAAACTAAGGCTTTTTCATAGTCAAGGCCGCCCAGAGCTATGTCGATTGGGAAGCCGGTCGTCGAAGTAAGCAAGAACTCGGCGAAAGAGAGCGAAAGGGCGCATGTCGGGCAGGCGAGCGTCAAATGCCTCAAGCAGCGGATCGACGAACGCTGCTTCGTTTCCAAAACCCACATAGATCGTCAAATCCAAAGCCCGGGTGAGTCTCGGCTCTCCCCACCGCAAAACCGCGATGCCCCCGATGAAGCAAAACTGCCAACCACGGGAAACCAGGAAGGACTCGACTTCAAGACCTGCTTCGAGAAGGGCGTTCACGGCCGGAGCCTCGAGAACACAGCCTGTTGTTCAACTAAGCCTGATGTGCTTCGGGCAGGCAGGTCAGCCAACACACTCTCAAGTACACCGGACATGGATCGGACAAACTCTTGCGTGTCTGCTGAGAGAATTTCTTCTCGCCTAACCTGTTCCAGTAGCTCGTTGCGCTTTACCCATTGATCCACAAGGGCTTCTGCGTCCCTCTTCGTCACACTCAAAGAATAGCAGAAATCAAGATTCTTAGGCGCGGAACGGGACAGCCTGAGCAAAAGGGGTCAGCCGCCTCTGGCCCTCTTCCCGACAAGGTAAAGAAAGAAATGCGCGCCTCACACTCCGAATCGATTCCGAAAAAGAGCGTCACAGGTGGCTGACCCGTTTTTCCCCAGACTCCGAATCGATTCCCCAAAAGGGGCCACAGTGGACTGCACCCCCTTTTCCCCTGCGGGTACCAGAGCTTCCAGTTTTCAGTCCGATCAAGTGAAGGACCAGGGGTGAAAATGAAGGCCGAAGCCCCGGCAGCCTTTTTGTAGGGGATTCAGCGGAACCCTTGTTCGTCATTTGACCACGCAGTACGACCACCGTGCGAGCCGCACTTTGGCAACGGCCACATCGTTTGTCTTGGCCGCCACCGTCTCCTTCACGTCGTCAAGCGTCAGCCCGCAGCGTGGGCCGACGAAGACTTGCTTAAGCTGGAGCCGTTCGTTAAATGGGTGGAAGAACATGGAGTCCTCAGCCTTCATGTCCCGTAGCTTAACGATCATTCGATACTCTTGCTCGTATTTCCAATGGTCGGACTTGGTCGAGAACAAGAGGTTCTTCAGGCGCTGGCTCGAACGGCACCCTCTCATTTCCGCCTCCTCGATCCTCAACCGGCCCTCTACGTAATTCGCTTTCTGCAGTAACTTGCTCGGCACATCGAAGCCCAGACAGACGCCAGCGTGCTTGTCGCCATAGTGGCTCCAGAGGACCGGTTCGTGCCAATTCTCGCTGAAACACAGGAGACCGAACTCCGCTTGGAGGCTTTCTCTCCAGGCATCATACTCCCGGCGTAAACCTCCCTTCCACGCAACTCCGAACGCATCTAGTTCAAACGGGTCGTTAACGTCTGCGAACGTGGAGACTTTCAATCGGCACTTTTTCAGATCGTCACTTGCATGCTTACAGCAAAGCAGTTTATACACCCTCTTCAGATCCGCCACGCATCCCCTCGTGTTGTGACAAACCGGAGGACAGTCTACTCTTTTCCCTCAACAGTTCGGAAGCAAGAGGTGAAGACGCGGCCTCCTCGGATGAGACCTAAGAAGTGCTGTGGCAGCTTTGACCACCGAGAAATGAGTACCCAGATACCCAGGCTAGGGCTTGAAGCCCTGGCACCGTTCACGGAAACGGTTTGTTATAGGCAAGAAAATGCGTGACATAGCCGGTCGGCCAGGAGTAGAACCGGGATCATGGCAGACTCTCAGTGGGGGCAGTACGCAGCCTATTACCGAACCCTGACTCCCGAGGCTCAAGCCAGCGTGTGGGCCTCGCTTACCGAGGCCCAGCGCCGGGAACTCGCCGGGGTGTTGGCGGAGATGGTTTCTTGCTGGAGAAGCTCACCGGCGCACCTACTTCTGCTGAGCAAATTCCGCAAAGCTGCCTCTCCTGACAGTTTCAGGAATGCCGATTATTGGGAAGCGGTGTTGGCGGAACCCCCGCTGACGGCCATAGAGAGGTTCGTGAAGGAAGGAGCGCTGGAGGCGGCGGAGTTACCGGAACTCGTCGACTTCAAATTCCGGGCGTCTGAACTGAAGACACTGCTGAAGGAAAGAGGGTTGAAGGCTTCTGGTCGCAAGGAGGAACTCGCCCAACGCCTGATCGAGCATGATCCGCAATCCATGCGGGAAGCGACCAAAGCGGTTGCATTATGCCGTTGCACAGCGGAGGGAGTGCGGCTCGCGGAGCATTACCTTGATGGTGAAAGAGCCAAGAGAGAAGCCTTCGAGAGAGATACTTTGGCCCTCCTGACGAAGGGTCAATTACCGCAGGCAGTTGGTCTCGTCGTTCAGTTTGAATCCTCTCAGGTGTTTCCTCGCGCTGTGGGAGTCAACTCGGGTCTCGAAATGGTACGCCTTATCTTCGAGAAGATACCCGGGATCTTAAGGGGAGTAACCGAAGACAAGCTCGCTGAGTTGCGTTGCGCCGCGGCAATGATGCAGTTATGGGGGGCAACCGAAGCAAGGCGATGGCTCCCTGAGAATTTTGAGACAGGCATACGCTTGGATAGCGAGACGGCTGCGCGGATGATTGTCTCTCATGCTTCTCACCTGCAGCAGATGCAGGATTACAGATCGTCAATAGCCGAGATCAAGCAGGTCGAGGTACTCGGCACTTACGATGAGAACATCTGTTCTGAATGCCGCAAGATCAATGGAAAGAAATACAAGCTGGATAGTGTGCCCGAGATCCCATACCCCAAATGCACCTCTGAGTCGGGTTGTAGATGTACGACACTAGCCGATGTCTAGATCAACGGGGTCAGAAGCTCACAAGTCACAACTGACGATTGTGAGTTGTGAGCCTCTGACACCAATCGATCCCTCGATCCCCAATCGATCCGGAGCCAGACCTCGGCGGACGCCAGGGAGCGTGATGCCATAGCCCCCGGGTGCGCATCGGCAGCATCAGAAGGCCCACAGGCCATCGAGCGCCAGGCTCACGCCTGTGCGCCGGCCAGGCGACGCCTTAGTGATTGTCGGTTAGCAGGATGGTCCTGCCCTCCCGTGCCGACCGGATGGCGGCATCCAGGATCCTGACCACCACCATGTTGTTGGTGAGCGAGGACAGGTCGCGCTCTTTCACCTCGACCGTTCCTCTGACTACCGCGGCGAAATAGGCAAAGGAGTCATTGTAGGGCGCTTCCAGCCCTGGGATGGTGACCGGCTCCTCGGTGCTGCCCTCGTTCTTCCTCATGCGCAGCCGGGTGCCGTCCGGGGCCGACAGGTAGCCGTGCCGGCCATAGATATCCATGTCCTTCCGGCCTACCGGCCAGTTCCAGGACGCCTGAATAATCCCCTGTGCGTGCGGATAGGTGACGATGATCGTGGCTTCATCATCCACCTTTGGGTAGATATCCGGCTTGATCCGCTGGGTGACGGCGGTGACCGACAAGGGAGTTGCGCCGGACATCAGCCAGGTGATGAGATTGGCGCCATAGCAGCCGAAATCGACCAGCGCTCCGGCGCCGTTTCCGTCAGGATCAGTCAGCCAGCCCAGGAACTCTTTGCTGCATCCGATCTCCCTGGGGCCACGATGGCCGTCTCGCACGACGATCTTGCGAAGATCACCGATTGCGTCCTTCGCGACCAACTCGCCGGCCGCGTGAACGCTCGGATACCACGTCGTTTCGTAGTTGGTCAGCACGTGGATCTTGTGTCGCTCGGCCAGATCCCTGATGGCTCGCGCGTCATCGAAGCGGAATGCCAGCGGTTTCTCGACCATCACATGGACTCCACGAGGGGCGCAAGCTTGTACCACCGGCAAGTGATCGGCAATGGAACCAAAGGCAGCCACGGCCTCCGGCCTGGTCTTGTCGAGCATCGTCGCCAGGTCGGAGAAGACGAGCGCGGAATCGAACTTGTAGCGTGCGGCAAGGCGTGCGGCCAGTGCCTGGTTCGGCTCCCAGATTCCGACGAGCTCGATGTCTCCTTTCGGCGCCCGCCCAAGAATCCCGTGTACGTGGTCATGGCTCATCCCCGCAATACCGAGGCGCACCGGCCGGGAGCCGGTCTGACCCTGGGTGACGGAGACCATTCCAACGGCAAGCAAAACGACAGCGATCAGCTTCTTCATGGCGCCCCCTCCATTCGGATCCAGTAACTGGGCCTACTCACCTTAACAGGCCTGGCTGAAACTTGGTACTGATCACCGGCAACTAAAAAGTTTGGATACGGCACCGACGATGCCGCTGGGGTGTCCTCTTTTCGGACCTGGACGGTTCACGCTCACCGTTTCCGCGTCTGCCTGGACGAGTCGTTTGCGGTTGCTCCGGCAGGCGCCGCGGGCGCTGACGCGTCGTTCACAGACGGGATCTTGCCCGGGTCCTCGAGCAGGAACATGGGATCGATCCGGGCGTTGTGCCAGCGGACGCCGAAGAACAGGTGCGGCCCCGTGGAGCGGCCCGTCGATCCGACCACGCCGAGCGTGTGGCCCTTGGTGACCTCCTGCCCGACCTTGACTTCGACTCGGGAGAGGTGGAAGTACATGGTGACGAGGCCGTTGCCGTGGTCGATGAATACGGCGTTACCCGGGAAGAACAGATCCTTGGCGACCAACACCGTCCCATCGGCGGCGGCGAGGACCGGGCTCCCCTCTGGCGCGGGGTAGTCGCTCCCGGTATGTGGCTGCGGGGCTGGTTTGCCGTTAAAGACCCGATTTGCGCCGAAAGACTTGCCCTCGGGTAGCGGGCGGACCGGAGCACCGATCGGCAGCTTGAACTTTGCCGGCCCCTCCTTGCGCGCGAAGGCCTTGCCCACCAGCGTCTGCTCGCGCCGGTCGCGATTGAGGTCCTCCTTCGAGGGGTTGGCTTGCGGAATGTCGGGAAGGTTGATCTCCTCGGTCCCGTAGGGGAAGGGTCCCACCGAGATGCGGGCGAGCTCTATGCGCCCGGAGATCACGGCGGAGATCGCGATGACACCAGGCTTCTCCAGGAGATCGATCGGATAGTAGCAGGTCTCCAGCAAAGGGGCCCACGTGCGTCCCTGCATACCGCAGCGCGTTATCCCCGGCGCCGTCCAGCGGACCAGGGTGCCCGGCACCGCCGTGATCGTGATGGGGGCGCCCGGCTTCTTCGCAGCCAGGGCGGGACATGGGATTGCGTAGACGACTGCCAGTATTCCAAGCAAGAGACAGCGGAGAAGAACGGTCATATCGACTCCTTCCGTGGCGTTGGCCCGCCTCGCAGGAAGTGCAATTAGCGGATACCGCACGCCACCCGACCCTCGGCTGGCGTCTCACACTACAATTCTCACGATACAGTCGTGCAGCACGCTTGTCTGCTCCATACGGCTCACGCACCTTGTCAAAACTGCTCATCTCTGTTTGCAGGGCGAGTTCCCCCTGAATGACCGGGCTGAGCAACTTTGACCAGATCCGTGTGCCGTACTGACCTGACAGGCAATTTAATCCAGAGTACAAATAAAACTGGCGGTATGCGGGCCCTGTCTTCAGCTATTACTATCGAAGCACTGGACCGTTTCCATCGCTCGGCATTGAAGCCATACGGGGGTATTCTTGGACTCTCCGACAACTCTGAAGCCCAGCTGCGATCCTGAGCAACGGTGGCTGAAAACGATTGCGACGTTCCTGGGCCTTATCTTTGGGGCGATTGTTCTCACGTTTTGTTTTTTTGCCAGCTCGTTGTGCATCACCATACTTCTGTCGGCTTTTCTGGCAATCCTGGTTGACCCACTGGTCGTGCGTGCGGCAAAGATCGGCCTGGGACGGGCCCTGGCCTCAGGGATAATTGTATTGTGTTTCATGCTTCTCGCAGGCACCCTGACCTATGTCCTCTATACCAGGGCCTCCGCTTTTGCAGACGAGTTTCCCAACTACTCATATCGGATTCGACAGGCCGTGGCTCCCTTTGTCAGCAAATTCGAGCGTTTTGAGAAAAACGCCCAGTCCATAACTCCACTAGTGAAAGGCTCGAAGCCGGTGACGGAAGTTACGGTTAGAGGAACACCGACGAACTGGCCGAGTTTTCTGGTTCGAGGCGTCGGATCGATATCCGGTGTCCTGATCATGGCCGGGGTACTTCCCTTCCTGGTGTTTTTCATGCTGGTTACAAAAGATCAGATGAGTGTTCGCCTCCTCAACATGTTCGAAGGCAGAATCGATGTTCCCAAGTTCGTCAGCAATCTCGGTAATATGATCCGCGGATTTGTGCTGGGGAATCTTATCGTCGGATCCATCATGGCCGCCTGTACGTCGGTGGTATTTTTGGTGCTCGGAATGAAGGGAGCCGTGACGCTAGGGATCGTGAGCGCGTTTCTGAATTTGATTCCCTTTCTTGGCGTCCTGCTGGCCAGCTGCAGTTCCGTTGGCGGCGGCTCTCCTTCAGTTCAACACCCCCGGTCCCTTCATCACCATTGCGATCGCAGTCCTTCTTTTTCATTTGGTCGCCGCGAACTTCTTGATTCCCAAGTTGATCGGCTCTCGTCTTCTGATCGGACCCGTGGCTGTGACCATTGGCATGCTGTTCTGGGGCTGGCTGTGGGGATTCATGGGATTGCTGTTGGCCGTTCCGCTCACGGCCTTCGTCAAGTTGATTGCCGATTCGTGCCCTTCGCTCATTCATCTCTCAAACCTCCTGACAGAAGATCCTCGTCCCATCCCACGATGGGCACGCTTCAGCGAAAGCACGATACAGCGGGTGAAGCCTTACTTGAAGGGGCGGACCATTAAAAAACCGAGCGGCGATCCACCGCCTTCAAGCGACAACAAACTGGTCAGTGACCCACCGCGTTGAGGTCGAAGTGAAGGGTGTCAGAGCTTCAATTTTCAGTTTTCGCCCTCGTCGTTCGCTGGTCAGAAACTGAAAATTGAAGGACGCAGAGGAGGGGACTCCTTAAAAGCATTTCCTGTCGCGCTTTGTGCGCGCCGCCGATCGATTCCTCGGAAGGGGACATCTCGCCGGCGCGTACAGTTCCCGTGTCTTAATCGTGAGCCGCCGCCTCCGACGACTCTGCCTCGGCCTTGGTCTTATGCACAGTTCCATCCGGATGGTTGGGAGGGGAGTAAATCGTATACAGCTTCAACTGAGCTGTCTTTGAGGTATTGATCACATTGTGATGCGTCCCCGCCGGGACGACAACCGCGTCACCATCGCGCACCGGGTTTTCCTCCCTTTCGTTGAAGACGAATTTGGCCTCGCCCTGCTCGATGCGGAAGAATTGATCGACGTTCGGGTGCACCTCGGCGCCGATTTCTTCCCCCGGCTGCAGGCACATGACCACGAGCTGGGCGTGTTTGCCGGTGAAAAGGACCTGCCGGAAGTAGCCGTTCTTCAGGGTCTGTTTTTCAATCGATCCAACATAAGGGGTCATTTTGTTGCCTTCCTTCTTTCCGAAATAGCCCGCCCAACAGGACGCACACGAATCCACTGCGACTAATGTTGCCGAGAAGTCACGCTAACGCTGTTCACAATCGCACCCAACGTTGTGCCTAATTGCACACGTCTACTCAGTCATTACCCGGGTGAGCAATTTTGACCAGGCGCGTGAGCCGTACTGAACTGACACTTGAAGAACCCGAGAGTATAAGAGGAAGTCCTCGAGTTGTGGGTGGGCAACGCGGGTTGAACACAGCCCGTCGCCGGGCTCGGAACAGTCCGGTCCCACCGGGATTCAGCGGAAGGCCAATCACAGGAGGACGATATGAGACTACGAAGGTTAAGCAGACTTGCAGTTACCTGCCTCGGCATCGGAGCATTGTCCGCGGGGCTGCTGTACGGAGGTGAGAGCGCGGCTACCAGATTGACGACATCGGCCGAGGTGCTCGGGGAGATCATGGCAACGCCCGACAAGGGGATTCCTCAAGACCTGCTTGCGAGATCAGCATGTATCGTGATCATTCCGGGAATGAAAAAGGGTGCCTTTATCGCGGGAGCGACCTACGGTAGTGGGTTCATGTCGTGCCGCCTGGCTTCCGGGACTGGATGGTCGGCGCCGGCCGGGGTGAAGGTGGAAGGTGGGAGCGTTGGCTTTCAGATCGGAGGTTCGGAGACGGACGTTATCATGCTCGTCATGAACAGACGAGGCGCCGAAAAACTGCTTTCGAGCAAGTTCACTCTTGGCGCGGACGCTTCCGTGGCAGCCGGACCGGTAGGCCGGACCTCCTCGGCCGATACCGACGCCAAGCTGAACGCCGAGATCCTTTCCTATTCCCGTTCGAGAGGCGCGTTTGCGGGTATTTCACTGGAGGGCGCCACACTGCGACCCGATGAAGACTCCAACGCCGAGCTGTATGGCCGCAAATTGACAAACCAACAGATCGTCATGGGCAAGACGAAGGTACCTCGAGCGGGGTCCAAGCTGGTGGCGGGATTGAACAAATACTCGGCACAATCCGCGGAGAAAAAGGCTGAGTAGATCGTCGGAAGGGGTCAACTTCGGTGTTTTTCCAAGGGAGGCTGGGGCCCCGGCAGAAGATCGGGTGACGCGCGGCGGGTGTGTTTCTCTACTCGTGCAGAACCACGCTCAGGAGGCCGCTATTGACCGTCAACCCGCCTTGGTCGCCGTATTCGATGAAGCCGAGTTTCCTGAACTTGTTCAAAACGCTTATGAATGCAAATCCGGTCTCGCTCTTCGTCGTCATTGCGATGCTGATCTGGTCGTGCGCCGTTGAGGCTGCGCCGATTCGTGTCCGGCTGACGGAGGGTAACTTCCGAGGCTTCCTCGTCCTGCGATCGCTGGATGGGGCGGCGATCGCGTATGGCGAGGTGACCCAGAAGCCCACGCGCAACCTGGTCGAGTGTCGGACGATCCTCAGGTTCAAGGACGGCTCGCTGTACGATGAATCGGCGACATTCTCGCAGAAGGGCGTTTTCAGGCTCGAGGCGTACCGCCTCCTGCAGCATGGCCCGTCCTTCCCGACATTGGAGGTATCGTTCGATCGCAAGAGCGGGCGATACAAGGCCCGAGTTCAGGAGGAGAAGGACGACAAAGAAGAATTGGCCAGCGGAAAGCTCGAGATGCCGGCCGATCTGTATAACGGGATGGCGCTGATTCTATTGAAGAACCTCCCGGGGGGCGCCGGTGCGACTGTGCACATGGCTGTGTTCACGCCGGAGCCGCGCCTGCTCGAGATGGAATGGAGCTGGGAGGGACAAGATAAGGTACGCCTGGGCGGTAGAGCCATGAAGACGATGCGCTCGCTGGTGAAGCTGAAGATTGGTGGGCTGACCGGCGTGGTGGCCTCGTTGATCGGAAAAAGCCCGCCGGACCTGCGCTACTGGCTCGTCACGGGGGATGTCCCTGCGTTCGTAAGATTCGAAGGCGCCATGTTCTTGAATGGACCGGTCTGGCGGCTCGAATTGACCACCGTGGAATGGCCCAAGTAGCTGGGAGGTTCGTCGTGCGTGTGACGAGTCTGGGGCTGGGCTGCGGACTGCTAATTGTTTTTGGCTAGAACCTGAGACCGCCTCGCGCCGCGCCGCTGCTCTGCGTCGTCGTGCTCACCACCGGCGCGTTCTTGCCGGTTATGAGCGCATCTCCTTCCTTGAGCTCTCCCCTGAGGATCTTTTTCACCTCGGTGTTCTTGTTGTCCGATATGCCGATGACTAAGGTGGCCGACGAGACGACTCCGTCGTTGCCCAGCTTCCAGATCGTCTTGACGTTCTTCGGCTTCTGGACTCTCGGCTGCGCGCCCGGCTGTCTGGCCCTGCTCGTCGAGCCCTGAGACGCCGCTGCTTGTCTTGTCTGGGCTTCGGCCCGGGTCGGCTGCTGAAAATCTGCCGGCTGCGCCTGGCTCACGGGACCGAGCTTTTGGAGCTCAGCCTCGAGATCAGCCTTCAGAAATGCCTTGTTCGAGACGAGCAAGGCGTTTGGCGCGGTGTTGGTGGTGATCGTGACGTTCGCTGTCATCCCGGGCCTGAACTTCAGCCCAGGATTGTCGATCGCCAGGATGGCTTTGTAGGTGACGATGTTCTGCACCGTCGCGGCAGCGTAGCGCACCTGGATGATCTTGCCGGTGAAGACTTCGTTTGGGAACGCCTGCACCGTGAAGCTGGCTTCCTGGCCTTCCTTGACATCTCCCATGTCGGTCTCATCGACGTCGCACTGGATCTGCATGTGGTTCAAGTCGCTGATGGTGAAGAGTTCCGGCGCCGTGAAGCTGGCCGCGACTGTTTGCCCGGGCTCCACGCTCCTCGTGACGATGATCCCGTCGATGGGCGCGACGATGATGGTGTTCTTCAGGCTCACCTTGAGCTGGTCAAGTTGTGATTGGATCTGCTCGACGCGGGCCTCGCCAGAAGCCAGCTCGTTCTTCACCTTCCGCAGTTGGACGTCAGCCGCTTCCACTTCCAGTTCGGACAGGACTTTCTCGTCGAAGAGCGATTTGGTCCGCTCATAATTCTTCTGCGCGGTCTCGATGTCGATCTTGGTCTTTGCCACGGCCAGGACCGACACTTTCATGTTCCGTTCGGTCTCGTCGATCTTGAGCTGGAAGGGCTCGGGGTCGATCTCAGCCAAGACCTGCCCTGCTCTCACCTTGCCGTTGAAATCCACGAGGATTCGCTTTATCTTCCCGGACACCTCTGAGCCTACGGTGCTTGTGATGCGCGGCTGGATCGGGCCTGTGGTCGTGATGACGCTAATGAGCGTGCCTTTTGTCGCGGGGGCGGTCAGATACAGGGCGGCAGAGGACGCCTCGCTATCCCGCTTCCATATGAACAGATATGCGATGGCCGCCGCGATGATTATGATCGCTGCGATGCCGATAACGAGTTTCTTCTTCATCTTTGTCTCCCGGTCACTCGTATCTGAGCGCCTCTATGACATTCAATTTTGAGGCCTTCCAGGCGGGATAGTACCCGAAGAACGAGCCGATCCCGGTCGATATGCCGAAGGCAATCAGGATGGCGTTGGGCGGGATTGCAGTCCTCGCCAGGAAGATGGATTGGAGTATGGGCGCTCCGCCCGTGGCAGCGAGGATCCCGAGTATTCCTCCGATCAGGCAAAGGCTCACAGCTTCGATGAGGAATTGAAGGCGGATGTCCCTGGGCTTAGCACCGAGGGCTCTCCTGATGCCGATCTCTCTTGTCCTCTCGGTCACGCTGGCGAACATGATGTTCATGATGCCGATGCCGCCGACGAGAAGAGAGACTGCGGCGACCGCGACGAGAAGCGAGGTCATGGTGTCGGTGCTTGACTGGGCGAAGCTGACGAACTCAGCCACGTTCCTGACTGTGAAATCATCAGCTGTCCCGTCGGTTAGTTCGATCCGATGCCTCCTTCGAAGGAGGTCTGTGACCTCTTCGATGGCTGCGTCGAGCGCCTTCACGCTTGTCGCCGAGAGCTGGATCTGGTTCACCGATGAGTCGGTCTTCCCGAGGAGCCTTGCCATCGCGGTGGTGTAAGGCATCATGATCACATCGTCCCTGTTGCCGAAGCCACCGAACTGGCCTTTTGACATAAGGACTCCGACGATCATGAACGGCTGCTTGTTGATCCTGATGATCTCGCCGATCGCGTCAATCCCTCCGAAGAGCTGGTTGTACACCTCGGCGCCAAGGACGCAGACCTTGATTCCCCGGCGCACCTCGTCCTCGTTGAAGAACCTGCCGTCGCCCCTTGAGGCGTCGATCTTCCAGTCGCCGATTATCGGGTAATCGGTTCCGACTCCCTGCACCGACGTCGGCCAGTTGGTGCTCTTGTAGATCGCCATCGCTCTGGTCGTCGCCATCGGCGAGACGTAGCTGATGTTCGCGCATTCCTGTGCGATCGCGAGCGCATCCTCGACGGTGAGCGAGTTGACTCCTCCGGCGCCGGTGCTCACTCGGCCGACGTTCCTGCTGCCGGGGCTGACGCTGATGTTGTTGCTGATGCCGGCGAATCTTTCCTCGATGTCGAGCTGGGCTCCGTAGCCAAGGCTCATCACCATGATGACGGCTCCGACGCCGAAGATGATGCCGAGCAGTGTCAGGAAGGACCTGAACTTGTTCTTCAGGAGCGCACGAGCAGAGAAACTGATTGTTGTCGTGATCCTCACCGGCTGCCTCCTTTAGTCTTCCCGCTCGATGCGCCCGTCACGCATGTGGATACGCCTTCCCGCTATGCTGCCGATGTCAGGCTCGTGCGTGATGAGGATGATCGTGATCCCCTTTTCCTGGTTGAGTCGCTTGAAGATGTCCATGATCTCGAGCCCCTCTTGGAGTCGAGGTTGCCGGTCGGCTCGTCGGCGAGGATCACCGAAGGATGGTTGACAAGCGCCCGGGCGATGGCCACTCGCTGCATCTCCCCGCCGGAGAGCTCGTTGCTCTTGTTGCGTTCCTTGCCTTTCAGTCCGACGAGCTCGATCATCTCGAGAGCCGTACGCCTGGCCTCTTTTCCTCTGACGTTGGCGTAAAGCATCGGAAGCATCACGTTCTCCAGGACTGTCGTGCGGGGCAGGAGGTTAAAGTTCTGGAACACAAAACCGATCTCCTTGTTCCTCACCTCGGTCCGCCTGTTTTCGGAGAACTCTGATACGTCCTTGCCGTTGAGGAAGTATTTCCCCTCAGAGGGGCCGTCCAGGCAACCGAGGATGTTGAGCATCGTTGATTTCCCGGACCCGGAAGGCCCCATGATGGCGACAAACTCCCTGGCCGTTACCTCTTGATTAATCCCTTTCAGCGCCGCGAACGATTCACGTCCCATCCTGTAGTTTTTTGTAATCCCGGTCAGGCGGATGACAACGTTCTCGCTTCCCATGTCAGCTCTTTGCGCGCCCGGTAAGCATCAAAGCCCCGCCCGTCAGAGCCAGCAGCGCTCCCGCCAAGGGCGAATAGGGAATGTGATGCTCTTCCGGATGCTCGATAGCGATCGGGCCTATTTGGGTCCGTTCCTGAGTTGTGTAGGAAATGCCGCCAACCAGGAGCAGAGCGACTCCGATAATCAACAGGACAAGCCCCACGGTGAACTTATTCATTCAGGTCTTCCTTTCCGTTGGAATCGGCCGAAGCCCGCTACATGCCCGAACGGCTCAGTATGTCGTGCATGACATCGACAATCGTGCTGGTGTGCTGGTTGACGATGATCGCCGACCCGTCGATCATGCCGTAGGCGTAGTTGGCAGGCAGACGCGGCAGCTTCCGTCTCAAATCCGCCGGGAAGGGCTCGAGGCGCTTCTGCAGTCCCGGCGGGAGAGTGCCGTTGCGCTGGAGTTGTTGCTCCAGGCCGGGCGGCAAGTTGCCGCCGCGCTTCGCCAACCCGGGTGGCAGGTTGGAATGTCGATTCCGATAATAGCCGCCGATGATGTCACGCGCACGGGGGCCAAAGACCGGCCCCGTCGCCTGGACGTCCCCCTGATGCTTGCGGGTCTTCCCGTTTCCCGCATCGTGGTTCTGGTTCTTGCCCTGATCACCGTCATTCTGCACCACTCGGTTTTTGTCTTGTTGCTTGTGCGCATTACCCTGGCTACGGCCTTGCGCCACGGCGGGGGATACAAGCACCGCAAGAGCGGCGAGGAGTAGCAGGAAATTGCGCAAATCTTTAGTCGTCACGGCGGTTCTCCTTGGCTGTCTGGATGCAATTGACCCTACCCAGCCTCGACGGTTTCCACTCGCTCGAGCGTTTGTCGCAAAATCTGCTGAGAACTTGGGGCACTTTGCTTATAGCTTGGGACAATTCGCGTGTCAGTCCCGTACGGCTCACACATCTGGTCAAAACTGCTCATGCTGGGGCCCTGAACGGGACCGGCGGTGGGCCGTTTCCCTCACAGGCCTGCGGCAGCCGGGGCGGCAACCAGGCGAGTTCCAGGCGTGATGACCACCTCGCCGGTCGAGCGCAGGCTCACTTCGTACATTCTGTCCGGCTCCAGGCGTACGTAAGGGGCGTCGCCGTGAATGGCGCGCACGCCCTGTTTGCGGGCTAGATCCTCGTTGTTGGCCAGGTCCCAGAAACGCTTCCACAAGTCTCGTTCAAACTGAGTCGGCGCCTTCTGCTCGGAGTAGGCTTCAGGCTCCTGCCCCTCAATGTCGATGACAAAGCCTTCCTCCGGCTTCATGACGCTGGAGAACACGCGGCGGAAGAGCATCAGCGCATGTCCTTTGAACGGGTCTCCTGCCTCAACAAAGTGGTCCTCGAATTTGATGACGAGCGTGTCGAAATAGACCTCCTGGCCTGGCAATGTGTATTCTCTGGACGCACTCACCGGTTTTCCCGCGTTGTCGATCTCGGTGAACCGGATGGTCGTGAGTAAGGCACCCTTCTGATCAGGTACCTGGCGGAGCACCTCTACACGCGCTCGCCGTTCAAGATGCTTGAGAAGCTTGAGATAGGTTTCCAGCCGTTGCTTGTCCTGCTCGAGCCTGACAATGGTCTCCTTTTGCTCGAGAATCTGGTTTTGCAGCGCCCTTTGCGGTTTCACGACAAATTGATAGGCGAGATAGATGCTGCCTGCGCCGACAGCGACCAAGACAATCGACCAGAAGAACAAACTGAAAGGGAACGAACGTCTCTCGTCCATATGCGCCTCCGCAATCGTTATGTAGACTACCTGACCGTCCGGCCAGGCAAATCGCCGTGCCCAGCCGGCAAAGTCGGCCAGGGTGCCGCGCCCGTGATCTTCGCCAGGCGCGGGATCACCCCGGAATCAACCGTCACGCCCAGTCCGCAAGATGGTCTGGAAGTAAAGCTCATCGCCGGCTATTTCGACGAGCATGAATGAACGGTCCTGGTCGTTCCCAGCCGCGGTCAGGTTCGTCTTTTTCAGATTGCCCCGCCGCAACGAGCCCGAAGCTCCTTCGGTGAAATAGGAGATGCCTTTTTGCGGCTTCACGCGCTCATAAACGTGCTCGTGTCCGGCGAAAACGACTTCCACGCCGTATTTCACAAACAGGGGTTCCAGCAGAAGGCGCAGTTCGGTCGCAGAGCCGTGGAAGGCCCCGGAGGAATAGAGCGTGTGATGGAAATAGCAGATTTTCCAATCCGACCCTGAGCTCTGCAGCTCCTTCTCCAGCCACGAGAGCTGCTGCGGGTCCATGTAATTGCTGTCCAGAGCGAAGAAGCGGACGTTGCCCTTCTTGTACGTGTAATATTTCTGCCCGTTCATGTTGAAAGACTGATAGAACCGCTCGTTGGGGCTGTCGTGGTTGCCGAGCACTGCGTAAAATTTTACGCCCGCATCGAGCAGAAGCTTGTAGGGCCGCTCGAACTTGCTTTCGTAGTCGCTCGGGTCGCTCCCGCCATACAGGTTGTCGCCCAGCGCAATCACGAACTCAAAGGGAAACTTCAGGCGATCCTTGATCATCTGCCCGGCCACTTCATATTGCGGCTTATCTCCCGTACCCATGTCGCCGATGACCGCGAAGCGCACCGAGTCCGGTTTCAGCGGCAGGGGCAGATTCTGGGGGTGGATCGACAGGCTCATTGCGGCGAAAACAACACAGAAAACGAAGCCGGACCGGCGCAGAGCAGGCATAGTAGAAAGTCTCAGCGAATAGCGTTCGGGATGAGATCCACAACCAAACGCGCTTTGATATCAATCAGACTCAGGTCGCGCCCGACGATCCGATACGCCAGTTCCTGCGGCAGTTCGGGCAGCTTGAGCAACAAAGTCGGCGGCATGGTCGTCAACGGGACACCTTCCGGGAACACGTCGTTCACACCCAGAACGATGACCTTGTACGGGGTATCCGGTTGGATCGTGCGGCGCACGAGCCGGCCTTCGGGTCCGTCAAATGCGCTGTGAATGATCTTGCGGAATCGCTCAGTCACCTCGTGAGTGAAGATGTCACCCTGACGTGCGTCGCGCCGCGCATCGATAATTTTTCGGGCCAGCGCGTGCTGGTGTTCGACGATCTGCCCCGCGTCCTTCGTAGGCTTCAGGGTCATGAGCGAAGCTTCGAGGTTCTTCTGCATCTTGACATATGCCTGGACGCGGTCGTCAAAAGTCTTCAAGTCGCGCACCTCCTCGTTGTCCTTCGGCGCCCGCACCTGGCCTGCAATGCCGGGCGCCACAAACGCAAAGGAAAGCCACAGGAGAAGGCGGGTGACCCGGATTCGCTGCTTCATATATCCTCCCGGGCCTGAAGAGGGCTTCCTAATCGACTGAGTCAGATCTCTCGCGCGCTACCGGCGCCAACGGGAGTAGCCCCCAGCCTCCCCCACCCAACAAAAACAGCACTAAAAGCACAATCAATAAGGTTGACATATCTTTCCTGACTACTTGTTAGGAGATAGTCGGTGGACAGATCTTCGTGACCGTCCCGCCACTTCTCCATCTGCACGATGATAGAAGGCGCGGAGACGGACGTCAGGTCAATCATGTACGCAGGGGTGTTCACTTGTGCACACCCCATGAGTTGTACTTGGACGGTTACGAAGCTTGGATGCTTGGCAGATGCTAAGGCAGGCTGGAGTTGCCGGGCTCCTCCAGGGAATCATTCACCATTTCTTCGACACGCTCCCGGACCGCTTCCTTCACCGCTTCCTTGACCGCCTCTTTCATTTCTTGCGGATTCAGACGCGCGTCTTCGGTCTCTGACGCCGCCTCTTTGAGCGCTTCTTTCACGATGGGACTGAGTGGCGACAGCTCCTTGACCAGTGCCTTCAGCGCCTTCTTGAGGTCGGATTGGGCTTCGGACGGCCGTGTTTCTCCGACCGGTCTCGTCTCCCAATCCGTTTCAAAAGTCTTGATTAAGCCCTTCACCACCGCCGGTTCACGGACAATAACGCCGACTTCGCGGCGCGCATCCAGTTCGGTCTGGCGCAGGCTCTGGCTGCCGACAAAGGCCTGACGGCGATCGCGGATGATCGTGCGCGTGTGCAAGCGCAGGTTGACGAGATTCCGGACTTCCAGTCCCGGGTTTCTTTTGCCGACGCGGCCGATGACTTTGATCTCCACCCCCACCTGCTTCCGCTCGTCGAGGACGCGTAGCATCTCCGTATCGGCGATCTTGGGGTCGTAGATGAGAAGCTCCTTCTTGGCCCCGCGGATAAACGCGGCGAGCAGTTTGCGGGCGTTGGCGGGGCTGACAACAAAAGTATCCAATGTGGGCGTATAGGGATTTCGCGTGGTATCCGCTTCGAACAACTTCACCGCTTCCTGGACCAACTTGGTGTCCCTGGTGACGATGCCGAAGCCGCGACTATGGTCGATATCAAAGTGGGTGAAGTTGAAGGACAGGACGTAGAGCAGGCGGCGGTCGATAATCATCAGCTTGTCGTGATAGCGCACCAGATCGTCGGCGGTTCGCGAAACGGCGACGCCCACTTCGAGCAGACGCATCTCGAGCTTGCGCAGGTTTAACTCGCCGCCCCGGTTGGTGTAAGCAATCAACGCGCTCACCGCAACGCCGCGGCCGACCGCAGCCTTCAGCGCCGCCTCAATCTCGGCGCGGTCGAAACGGAAGATTACGATTTCGATGGTTTTCCTGGCGCTTCTGATTCCCGAAAGCAGCGCGGCGATTCCGTCGTCAGGTTGGATTAACAGTTTCAAGAGTGCTTCACCATGTGCCGGGTCAATGAAGATGGAGCATACAACGGGTCATGGGATGGGTCAAAGGCATTGACGAAACTAAACCAGCGCGAGCAATTTTGATCAAATGTGTGAGCAATACCGGGCTGACACGCGAACGGCCGCGGCGGTACAAGGAAGCGTGGCTCGCGCTGACAGCCATAGTCCGTAGCGTTCTGCCCTTTCTCGCCGCGAGATCTACCGATTGCCGGCTGTGCGGCAAGCCAAGGAACCGGACTGCGCTCTTTTGAGGAGGGACCATGCGAGATCACAAGAGGATCTTCTTCATCATTTTTGTTCTTTTTCTGGCGCTGCCGGCCTTCGCTCAGCAAGCGGAAACCAGCACCGTCGCGCTGTGGCGCGACCGGGGCGACGTTCCGGCTCCGGATCTGCTGAACGGACCGGGAGGGAAAAGTCGCCAGCCGGGGACCAACTTTACATTCATCAAGGAAAATAAAGGCGGGACTTCGCCTAAGTTTGAGGTCGTAGATGAAAACGGCGTCAACTGGAAGGTGAAACTCGGCCACGAGGCGAAGTCGGAGACTGCGGCAACGCGCCTTGTGCGGGCTGCGGGTTACCATGCCGATGAGGACTACTACTGCCCGCAAATCCGCGTGCGAGGAATGAAACCGATCTCTCGCGGTCAGGAGTATGTTTCAGATGGTGGCATTGTCCGCGAGGCGCGTTTGGAGCGCCAGGGCGGCGGGGAGAAACTGAAGGACTGGAGCTGGTACGATAACCCGTTTGTCGGCACACGGGAGTTCAACGGCCTTAGAGTGATGATGGCGCTCATCAACAACTGGGATCTGAAAGAAGTCAACAACGCCGTATATGACGCAAGCGGCGCTGAGGGACGGTACGCGGTCTCCGATTTGGGCGCCAGTCTCGGCCGCACCGGCAACAGCTTCGCCCGCAGCCGCGGCGTGATGAAGGATTACGCGGAAACCAGGTTCATCGAGAAGGTCACCCCCGAATACGTGGACTTCGTCATGGACAGCCGACCCTTCTTCCTTACCATCTTCAATTTCCCGTACTACTTCTCCCGTACGCGGATGGAGAGTGTGGCTAAGCATATCCCTATCGCGGACGCCCGCTGGCTTGGCAACCGGCTCGGTCTGCTCTCCCGCGAGCAGATCGGTGACTGCTTCCGTGCCGGGGGGTTCTCGCCCGCCGAGGTCGAAGGCTACACCAGGGTCGTGATGCAGCGCATCGAGGCCCTGAAGAAGTTGTAAGACCCACAATCCTGTCAATCCTGTTAATCCTGTCAAACAGGTTTTTCGACAGGATTAACAGGATTACAAGGTTTTGACCATATCCGCCGCTCGGGCGTCTTCCCTGCGAAACTGGATGTCGTAGAGCTCCGAATAGAAGCCGCCTGCCGCCAGCAGCTCGTCGTGGGTGCCACGCTCAACGAGAGCATGGTCTTTCACCACGAAGATAATCTGGGCGCGCCGGATCGTTGCCAGGTGGTGGGCGATGACGATGCAGGTCTTGCCTTCCATCAAACGGTCGAGAGCCTCGAACACGGCCTGCTCGGACACGGCGTCGAGTCCTGATGTGGGCTCGTCCAGAACCAGAATCGGAGTGTCGCGGATGACGGCCCGCGCGATGGCGATACGCTGGCGCTGGCCCCCGGAAAGCGTTACACCGCGTTCGCCGACCATCGTGTCGTAACCCTCGGGCATCTTTTCAATGAACTCGGCGGCGTTGGCCAGTTTTGCGGCGCGGATAATCTCCTCGCGGCTGGCTTCCGGGCGGCCGTAGGCAATGTTTTCCCATATGGGTGCGCGGAACAGGAGCGTCTCCTGCAGGACAAAACTGATCTGCTGGCGAAGCGATTTCATCGTGTAGCAGCGTATGTCTGTCCCGTCGATTTTAACTTCCCCGGAGAGGGGATCGTAGAAGCGTGCAACCAGGCTGATGATGGTTGTCTTGCCACTCCCCGTCGGGCCGACGAATGCCGCGACCTGGCCCGGCTCGATCTCGAAGCTTACATCTTTCAGGATCAGTTGGTCCTGATTGTACCCAAACGAGACCTTATCGAATTCAATTTTGCCCTTGAAGCGCGCGGCCGAACGCGCGTGAGGCTGGTCACGCATCCCGCTCTCCGTCTCCAGGACTTCGCGGATCCGCTCGAGCCCGACCGCGGCCTTTGAGACCGTGTCCGTCATTTTGGCAAGATCTCGCATGGGCTTATACATCTTGCCCAGGTAAAGCAAGAAAACGACCAGGGCGCCGACGGTGAGTTGGCCCGCCAGTACCAGGCGCGCGCCGTAACCGAGCATTAAACAGGTCCCCGTCGCTACGATAGTCTCGACGATAGGTGAGAGCTTCATCTTGATGCCTCGCGCAACGAGGGCCATCTCGACATTTTCCAGGCTCTGGCGCTCGAAGCGGCGCTCCTCGTAGTCCTCGCGGGCAAAGGCCTTGACCACGCGGATCGAAGAAAAAACCTCCTCGACAATCGAAACCAGCTCGCTCTCTTTTTTTCTGACGTCGCGCGAGGCTTTCTTGATGCGCCGGGTAAAGGAGTAAACCACCACGAAGAGCACGGGGGCAATAGAGAGCGAGATGAGCGTGAAACGCCAATTCAGGTAAAGCATGACCCCGACTATCCCCAGCAGGGTGAGGACACTGGTTAAAATGCCCAGCAGCGCCGTCGTGATAAACGCCTGGATGGCTTCGATGTCGCTCGTCACCCGGCCGATGAGGTCGCCGGTCCTTTTCTCGTCGTGCTCGGCCAGCGACAGGCGGTGGATGTGGTGATAGAGCGTGCGCCGCAGGTCATGCATGACCCATTGGCCGACGCTGGTGGTGAGGTATTTCTCCAGTAAGGAGCTGAGCGCGCCTGCAATGGCGATGACCGCCACCGCCACCACCGCGAAGTTGAGGATAGCCAGCTTGTCCTGCCCGATCCAGCCGATCATTACGCTCAGCCAGCCGGGCGGCGGTTTGGACTGAAGCAGGTAATCGAGAACGATCTTCAAGGGCCAAGGTTCGAGCAGGTCGGTTGCAGCTTCGCCCGCCACCGCCAGCAGGGCCAGCGTCAGGGCTTTCCAGTGGGGCCGCAAGAAGTCGATGATGCTGACAGCTTTAGACTTCTTGGCCGTATGCTATCTCGCTACGCTTAAATAGTAATCTGCCTGAGACGCAGTACTGGACCACTCGCGATACTCAAGCCACATTGGGACCAAGGCGATCAGGAAGACGAGCAACAAAGCAGCATAAATCACTACCGTCCACCTCCAGGAAGTAGTCTCGACCGGTTGAGGTTGTTTCTCTTCGTTCATGGTATTTCCTTGGGAAGAGTCGGATTCGGTTTGATTTAAGCCGCATTCACTAGGATTAGTGTCGGCAATAACCCGAACAAATGCTGTTCACAATCGCACACCTTACTGTTCACAATTGCACACGACGTTTGTCCCGCCTCGCCAGGAAAATCTGCGATGAGCAGTTCTGACCACACGTGTGAGCCATAGTGGACTGACCCGCTATCTATCGGAGCGAAGAATGTCTAAGGAGAAATCTATGAAAAGAGAAGTGGGCCTTTGGATTGATCACCGGAAGGCAGTCATCGTGAGTGTCACTGACAACGGAGAAGAGACATACCAGATCCAATCAGACATGGAGAAACATGTCCGGTATTCTGCCGCAGCGCAGGAGGATTCGGCAGAGGACCAGCGGGACAACCGCTTTACCGGCCATCTCAATGAGTACTACGATCATGTCGTATCACGTATCCGTGATGCCGAATCTATCCTGATATTCGGTCCCGGCGAGGCAAAGACCGAGCTCGAAAAACGTCTGGAGAGGGAATCGCTCAGTGGGCGGGTCGTTGGTGTTGAGACCGTTGACAAGATGACGGATCGACAGATTGCCGCGAGAGTCCGAGAACACTTCTCCGAACGAAATCCCGCAGTATCATAGATATGGTCTGGTCTTTGCCGGCACCCCTATGACGCATATCGATGACAGGAAACACCGCTCTATCCTGCAGAGCATCGCCCGCCGGGCGATGCTTGAAAGAGGACTTCTCCCTGATTTTCCGCCCGAGGCGCTGGCCGAGCTCGAGAAAATCAAGGGACCTGCAATTCGAACTGAAGAATCGACAAAAGATCTGAGGAACCTTGCCTGGTGTTCAATCGACAACGACGATTCGCGGGACCTGGATCAGCTTACCGTGGCGGAAGCCATGCCTGGAGGCGCCGTAAGGATCCTCGTGGCTATTGCCGATGTGGAGGTCGCCGTCAAGAAAGAATCGGCGCTTGATGATCATGCGCGGCACAACACCACATCGGTTTATACCGGCGCCGAGATATTCCCGATGTTGCCCGAGAAACTCTCAACCGATCTTACCTCTCTCAACTCATGAAGCGGACCGGCTTGCCGTCGTGGTTGAGATGGCGGTCGCCGCGGACGGAGCGCTTCAGGCTTCGGACCTTTATCGAGCAGTAGTCCGCAATCACGCGAAGCTCGCCTACAAAAGCCTTGCCGGCTGGCTGCAGGGTGACGGGCCAATGCCGGCAGGGGTAGCCGCAGTCCACGGTTTGGACGAGAACCTCCGGCTGCAAGACCGCGTGGCCCATAATCTGAGGGCCCTCCGCCACGCGCGGGGCGCACTGAATCTCGAGACCCTGGAAGCGCACCCGCTGTTTGAAGGAGATGAGCTCAAAGACCTCCAAGCCGAAAGGAAGAATCGGGCGCAGGATGTCATTGAGGACTTCATGATTGCCGCAAATGGCATTGCGGCTCGATATCTCGCGGCCAAGATGTTTCCATCGTTGCGGCGCGTCGTGCGCACACCGAAGCGCTGGGACCGGATCATCGAAATAGCCGCAGAGCACGGTTTCTCGCTGCCTCAGACGCCCGACGCGAAAGACCTGGGGCAATTCCTGGCGCTGCAGAAAGCCGCGGACCCTCTCCACTTTCCGGATCTTTCCCTGAGCGTCATCAAGCTGATGGGCGCCGGCGAATATGTCGTCGAGCTTCCGGGTGAAAACGCAACCGGGCACTTCGGTCTTGCAGTCAAGGATTACACTCACGCTACAGCCCCGAACCGCCGCTATCCCGACCTGATCACTCAGAGGTTGTTGAAAGCAGCGCTGGCCGGGCGTTCCCGGCCTTATCAGAATGATGAGTTGGAGGCACTCGCGAAGCACTGCACCGAACAGGAGGACGCTGCGAAGAAGGTCGAACGGCAGGTCGGAAAATCCGCGGCGGCCATGCTGCTCCAATCAAGGATCGGGGAACGCTTCGATGCTCTGGTCACCGGCGCATCCGAAAAGGGCACCTGGGTTCGTCTGCTCGAACCGCCCGTTGAAGGAAGAGTGGTGAGCGGTTTTCAAGGCCTGGATGTCGGTCACAGGGTTCGCGTCGAACTAACAAGCACGGATGTGGAGCGCGGCTACATCGATTTCAAGAAGGTGGGGTGAGGGTAAGAGAGCGGAGGTCCGGCACCCCGCTGGAAGTTCTTTAGTACCCCACGATTTGACTCGTTTTCGGCTCGCCCGTATACTGGCGTAACTGGTTTACTTCTGATTTCTGACTCAAAAACAACTGGTTATGCAGAGGCGAGTGTTTTTTGTCCTACTTTCCCTCTCCCTGTCCACCGGCTACGTGTGCGCCCAAAGTTCGAGCAGCCAGCAGGACGCCGCGGCGGGTAAGGAAAGCCAACCTCCTCCCCAACCAGCTGACGGAGAGCGCCTTACTCGCACAGAGGAGCTCCTGGAGAAACGACGTGCGCGAGCCAGCGAGCTGAAAGCCAATCGGCTGAGTGGTAACGAGCGGACACTCCTGTGGATGGAAAAAGGCGGCCTTCGCCAGATTCTTGGCTTCAACTATAAGGGCATCTACCCGAAAGTAGCGACGCTGAGCACCGGCTCTGGTTTTGCACCCAGCGTCAGGGTCTGGCAACCGGATCTCGCCAAGACGAGTCTCGATCTCCAGGCGACCGCTGCCTACTCAACGCGCGGATATCAGAAGTATGAGCTCCAGTTCGGCATGATCGAGAAGCGGGGAACGTCATTTAGCCTCGGACCGTTTGGAGTCGGGGCTGTCGAGCAGTTTGACGAATTACAACCGAAGGAACCCGGCCTGTTCGGATTCGCGGACCTGACCTACCGCTACTTCCCTCAGGAAGACTTCTTCGGCCTGGGTCCAGCATCGCTCCGCATGAACCGGACCAACTACAGAGTCGAGGATATGTCCTACGACCTGGCCGCCGGTTGGCAGGCCAACCGCTGGCTGGGCGCTGCATTCCGTGCCGGCTACCTGCAGGTGGACCTAGGTTCCGGAACCGATTCTCGTTTTCCTGATACGGAAGCGGTTTTCAACGACATCGAGGCGCCGGGCCTGGCACGTCAGCCGGACTTCCTGAACATCGTTGCTGCCGTCCTGGTCGACTTTCGTGATCGTCCAGGGAATCCCCACAAGGGAGGCGGAATTGGCGTCTATTTCTCGCATTTTGATGAGCGCGGCGGGGACGAGTTCGAATTCGAGCGTTTTGCCGTGGACGCCCGTCAATTCCTGCCTCTCGGGTCAGAACAGCGGGTCCTCGCTCTCCGCTTTTTCGCGTCCTCCGATGAGGCCGATAATGGTGCCCGCATACCGTTCTACCTTCAGGAAAGCCTTGGCGGCAGCGAGACTCTGCGCGGCTTTCGGGAATTCCGGTTTCGAGGCGACCGGCTCCTTCACTTCTCCGCCGAATATCGCTGGGAAGCTTCACCGGCGCTTGAGCTGGCTGTCTTCTATGACACAGGCAGAGTCTACTCGGCGGATGAAAGCTTCGACTTAGACCACTTGGAGAAGAGCATCGGCGGGGGAGTAAGACTCAAGACTCCCCGAAGGACCTTGTTACGCCTTGACGTGGGTCGAAGCCACGAAGGAACCCGCTTTTACTTCAAGTTCGGACCGTCCTTTTAGCGGGAGGCAGTTGGAGCATGACTGGCTGGTCAAAAAGATTTCTCCTCGTCGGACTCATGTCGACTTTCGTCCTGTGCTCAGAGACTCAAGCTCAGAGATTCAGAGTCGATGACCCGATCTGGGTGGATCCGGACCGATCTCCGGTTGCGCAGCCGGCCGTCGTCGATGAGTTCAGTCAAGCGGCCGATTTCCTGTTGAACACATTCACGCACCGCCCAGGCGACAAGGTCGCGAGAGCTGCCAACATCAACACCGCTGGACTGGTACCGGACTCCTCGTGGTTTACCAACCGGATGAGCGCACGGAGCCTCAGTCTCGAGGAGCTGGTCCGCGGACCGAATCGCAAGAGCGGTCCCGATCAATCCCAGCCGTGGGTCATCGTGCGTGCCAAGACTCAAGGAATAACGCCCGGCTTCAGCATCCGCGACAGCCATGGTGACACCTACTTCATCAAGTTCGATCCTGCCAGCAATCCAGAAATGGCGACCTCGGCCGAAGTCATCTGCACGAAGTTCTTTCACGCTTTCGGGTACAACGTCCCAGAGAATCACCTCGCGTTCGTCGAGCAGTCGAAGCTCGCGATCGATCCGGAAGCCAGAATCACCGACGAAAACGGGAAGAAGCGGCGGATGACCGAGGACGACCTCGACCGCATCTTCGACCGGGTGGCAAAGGCGCCGGACGGCTCAGTGCGCGCCGTCGCAAGTCTGATGATCGAAGGAAAGCCGATCGGGCCGTTCCGGTATTACGGAACGCGTTCGGACGATGCGAATGATCTCTTTCCTCACGAGGACCGCCGAGAACTGAGGGCGCTGCGAGTTTTTGCCGCCTGGCTGAATCATGACGATTCGAGGAGCATCAACACCGGTGATTTCTTCGTGCCGGAGGGGGTCGGTGGCTACGTCAGACACTATCTCATCGACTTCGGCTCCTGTCTGGGCAGCGGCAGTGTGCGGATTCAGGGACGCCGGGCGGGCAACGAGTACATGCTCGAGTGGACGCCGATGTTGAAGTCGGCTCTCACACTCGGGCTGTGGGATCGCCCCTGGCGTTACATCGACTATCCGGATTACCCATCGATCGGCCGCTTCGAGGCCGACTATTTCCAGCCACGCAGGTGGAAACCCGAGTACCCGAATCCGGCCTTTGACCGGATGCAGCCCGAAGACGCTTTTTGGGCAACCCGCATTGTCAAACGGTTTACCGATGAGATGATCCGGGCGATCGTGCGGACCGGGCGGTATACAGATCCGAAAGTCGAGGCGTACCTCGTGGAATGTCTGATCAAGCGGCGGGACAAGATCGTCGCCGAGTATCTGCGCGAGCTAAACCCCCTCGACGATTTCGAGGTTGCTGAAGCACAGGGACGGCCGGTGGTCCGCTTCACGCACCTCGGCGAGGCGGCGGGTCTTGGCAAGGTCGAACGGTACGAATGGCAGTGGTTTTCGTACAACAATCACCCGGAACGCGAGTCCGAGATTGGCCGAAAGGAATCGGGCGGGAGACCTGAAATACAGGTTCCAGCCGCTCAATCGGACTATCTGCTCGTTAAGGTGCGTGGGCTTTCCAAAGCGCAGCCGAACTGGCAGCGTGAGGTCCGAGTCTATCTCCGACGCGAAGGCGCATCTGCGAAGGTTGTCGGTGTCGAGTGGGAGTAACCGCCCGATCGTGGCCGGACTCTTAGAGTCCGGCTTGGCACGCTCCGGCGTACCAAGTTTGCACGCTATGCGCCGATCGTCTTGACCTGCTCTTGCGCCAGGCCGCGCAAGAGTGCGGCGGCGAGCTCGGGCTCCGAGGACAGCGCATCCAGAAAGTCCCGATGGGCCACGAGCAAGAGCGTGCACGGAGTTGTGCACGACGCGGTCAGTGAGTGAGGAACATTCGCGACGCAGGTCCATACGTCGAGTACGGTTTTTTCCACCTCCCGAACCTCCCGCTCGCCCTGAGTGCGCACTCTGCCCTGTGTAAGCAGGAAAGCCTGGGTCTGCTCGGATCCGCGTTGGAACAGCACTTCGCCCGGGTCGTTCTCTTGTTCGGTCGCCAGTCCCGCCAGCATCGCCAGGTGGTCTCCGGAGAGCTCGTGCAGGAACTCGAGGTCCTGCATGAGCAGCATCTTCTCGATTGTAGTGAGACGTTTTCCCGTCACTGCTCCACTCCCTCATCAGTAATGGCCCAACTGGCCGTTTCTCGAACCAGGGGATGGACATCCGCCTGCAGGCGGGAGAACTCGTGCAGCAGGTCAGACAGCCCGGATTCCCGCATCGCCGCCAGGATGCAGGCGAGCAGCAACGAGTCAGCCTCAAACAGCATGTCCCGCAGAATCTCCTCGCGTGCTGACGGAAGTCCGAACAGCGAGCGGCCAGTTTCCAGAAGTCGGCGGCTGTTCTCCTCTTCGAAGATCGGAAGCAGGGGCGCTCGCATGTCTCCCCTCAGGTGAAGATCGAGGAATTCGACCGCGTTCTCCCTCATGTCTCTCTGTCCTCGGCAAAAAGCCAGGTAAGAAAGGTAGGCATCTCCTCTGGGCAGGAAAAGCTCCAGGGTGCGAAAGATCTTCTCGAGAGTCCAGGCGGCGCGTTCATTCGTCACTTTGCGCAGCAGTCGCCCGGCCGGTCCTGATCCGTCCTGCATGGCCGCCTCGTGCAAATTCAGCAGGCGGTAATACTGTTTGGCCCAGATCCCCAAAAGGGGCAGGAAGGAGGGCGCGGAATAGGAGAGCTCGGCGTCCACCCTCATCTTGTTCAACACCTTTAGCGACCGGTACGAAACCACCGGGTCAGGCCGGTACAGAGCGGCAACCAGCGAGGAGCGGGCGGACTGGCGGGGAATCTCTCTCAGGACGAGCGGTATCTCCTGCTTGATGCCGGCCTCAACTGCGGAATCACGAAGCAGAGAGTCCAGATACCCGACCGCCTTCTCTCCATAACCGATCAGCCCTTTCCGAGCGGACAGCCGGGTTCGGGAATCTGCAAGAAGGCCGGCCAGAATCGGGAGGAAGCGCGTGTCCCTGAAATAGCCAATCGACTCCGCAGCTGCTCGCTTGAGCTTCACGTTTGGGTCGTCGAGCCATCGTCGAAGGACAGGCAGGAAGGCTGGGTCTCGGCTCTTGCCCATGATGCGCGCGAGCACTTCCAGGTGCGTTTCGGGTATGGACTCGCACCAGCGGAGCACACGGTAAGCAACCAGGTGCTGACCGGGGCTGTCCACGTAGGCGTCAAGGTAGTAAAGGTAGACTGCCTCCGGCAACCATTCGGAATCCAGGTGCTGTCGGAGTTGCTCCAGATAAGTCGTTGGGTCACTCCTGACCAAAAGGTGGAACGCAGCGGCTCCGACGGCCGGATCTTCATGCCGAACCAGAGAATTGATCAGACCGGTGCATGAGCTCCCTTCCGACTGGATCTGGGCCAGGCACGCCTGCATGCACTCCTCGTCCTGGACCGGCAGCACCCGATCGGGCATCTCGACCGGGCAGGAACCAAGTTGATGAAGAATCATGCGGACGCGAGTCGGATCTGGGTTTCGAAGCGCAGAAATGAGGATCTCTTCCGCCGCTGACTCCTGCGCCAGCAGAGCGCGCGTCCGGTCGACACCCGGCTGACGAAGCGTTTCGCGCAGGTTACTGACGTACTCCTTCTGAAGCCGCAGGGCGAAAAACAGCCAGGCGGCGCACACGGCCATCGCGAGTGCCGCCAGCCCCCTTCCTGCATCTCTCTCTACTCCGGACAATGCCAGAAAAGAGAGAGCCCCAATCGCGTCACCCCCGCGATAGACTACCAGTTCAATGAAGCTCCGGAAGGCGGCCAGGTTCTGGGTTGCGGCCGGCAGATAAAGGATTTCAAGTGCCGTGCGATGGAGCGATGGACGGAAAGATCCGTCCACCCCCTTGACGAAGACGGCAGGCCAGAAGCCTGGAACCGCGAGCGCCGCACCGAGGCCCGCCAGCAGAAGCGCCGGGGGCAGAAGCAGCGCCTTGCCGGCCCCATATCGGCGAAAGAAGGGAACCGTCAGAAAGGCCTGGATCAGCGCTGAGGCGACGAACATGCTTCCCAACACCCCGCTTATGAACCTCGCAATCCCTTCGGTGGTTGGCTGGTAGTGGTGGTTAAGCGACCAGACATAGTTGAGGTCGATGATGGTGGTCCCTATCGCTGTGCAAAGCACGAGCGCCCCCATGTAGCGCAGATAGGGCGAATGAAGCCATTCCCCCAGCGGCGCGCGAAGACCTTCTTCAACACTCGGCTCTCCCGCCGCCGCCGCCCGGCCTCGTATTCTCAGTCGCGTACTGCGATGCACCCAGGCGAGTAAGCCGCCGAGCGCCGCCAAACTAATGAGGATCTGGATAAGAAGGCCGCCCGCACCAAGAGCATCGGCCATCAGGAACGTGTAGTACCCGCCAAAGGCACCGCCGAGTATTCCTCCCATGCCCAGCGTGCCAAAGACTCTTTTTCCTTCCCTGGTGCTGAAAAGGTCGTAACTGACAATCCAACCGAGGGTCGGAAGAAGCAGTGTGAAAATCCCGCTCCAGATGTAAAAAGTCGAGCTGAACCAGGAACCGTGCAAATGGAGCGCAAGGATTAGGACCAACACGGAACAGAACAGAAGCCCAACGGTGCTGATGGCCAGGCCGATGTGCGAGTACCACCGGGACAGGAACTGGAAGAGAACGACGAGGGGAGTGGAAAGCAGAGCGCTCACTCCGTAGAGGAGTGGAAGACGCCAGTCGAAGCCAACGTTGCCCAGGTACACCCCGTACTGCAACGACTTGACCATGCTCACGCAACCCATGGCCAGGAAGAAATACGCGGCCATGAGTGCAGCCGACGGCAGTTCCTCTTTCTTGATCGGGAATAGGCTAGCCAGCCCGAACAGTTCGCCTCCTTCCTCTTCTTTAGGTTAGCTGAAACTCGCGTTGCAGTTCCATCCGGACCAGAGCAGGGGAAGCTTGTCACGAGCATTCGTTTCAAAGGCAGGCTAGAATCGTTGTAGGGTGAATCCTTACCTGAACCGGATGATGATCCGTGAACCCCGCGACTTCGTCGGACGAAAGGGCACGATGGCCCAGATCTTCGACCGCTTGGAGTCCCGGAAAATCGTGTGCATTGAAGGCGATCGGCGCATCGGCAAGTCTTCGCTGCTGTTTCAACTGTGCCACCAGTTTCGAGGGAGCGAAGGTGAGCCTAGATTCCATTTCTCTTACATTGACTTGCAACAATTCCGTGACGGGCTGACTGCCGAGCTTTTTTGGCAGCAGATGGCTGATACGCTCGCCCGATTTGCCGGCGGGGCTGGGCCGACCGAAGGGGCGCGGGATTCGTTAGAAGCGGCGGGTAAGCGGGTCCGTGAATTGGGAAGACGTGCCGTATTGCTCCTTGACGAGTTCGATCTCGTCGCCGTGCGGCCGGATTTTGACGCCGACTTCTACGCGTCCCTTCATTCACTGTGCGAGCGCTACCCTATAACCGTGCTGGCCACAACACGCTTTCCGCTCCGCGCTCTTTCGCAGGTGGGCGGTTTGCCTGGCCTTTCCCTCGCGACCCACTTTGACTGCGTGCACCTTGGTCCGCTCGATGAGCGAGAGGCGAAAGAGCTTATCGGAATGTCGGCAGAGCGAACGGGAATTTCGTTGAATCCCTACGCCGACTGGATCATCCAGGCAGCCGGGCTTCGGCCCTTCTACCTGCAGATGGCGTGCGCTGCCGCCTTCGATGTGCTTTCAGAGAACCCCGGGGCGAATCTGAGTGAGGACGAGGCCGAGCGTCGATTTCTGCAGGAAGCCCTGCCTCACTGCCGCTATCAGTTCTCCACGCTGTGGCCGGCCGAGCAAGAGGTGCTCAACGAGGTCGCCCAGGGTGGACAACCCGCCAGCCTGCATCCGGAGATACGTTCCCGCCTGATTCTTGATGGATATCTGACTGAGGGCCAGTTGGGGCTGCAGGTGAGTTCCCGAATGCTGCAAGTGTTTCTCACGAGGCGGCCCGAACCCGAGGGTGAGACGCCCGGCCTACGACCGAGACAGCGGCTTTCATCCGGATCGTCTATTGCGCAGCACGTGATTCGCGAAGTCGTGACAAGCGATGCCATGGGATACCTGTGCCACACCGAGGACCAGCGGGCGGGCGGACAAGCTGCCCTTCGCGTGATTGACTCTTCGGCACTGGGGGGGGTGCTGGACACGGAACTTCTCGTTGATCAGGCTCGGCAGGCTGGCGCACTGTCCCACCCGGCGATAGCCGCTCCTTATGACGTTTCCTGCCTGGGGGGCCTCGTTCTGATCGCCGTTCGCTGGCTCCCCGGGAATTGCGTTCGGGACCTGCTTGGAACAGGACCTCGAGAATGGTGGCAGCTCGTCCGGTGGCTTGCGAGCGCCTGCGAGGGACTGGCGGCCGCGCACCGGGAAGGTATGGTTCATCGCAATCTCAAGCCGGCGAATCTTTTTGTGCGAACCGACGGAAAAGTGCAAATCCTCGATTTTGGCGTGCCACGACATCACCAATTGATGCGCTCGCTTTCGCTGGGCGGCGCGCTGTCGAGCCTGCAGCCCGACGCGGTTCAATACCTGTCTCCGGAACAGGCGTGCGCTGAACCGGCCGACCATCGGAGCGACCTTTTTTCAGTCGGGGTTATCCTCCACGAGGGATTGACCGGCCGGTCTCCCTTTTTGCGGGCGAGTGTCGGCGATACCCTGCGAGCCATCCTGAACGATGACCCGCCAATGATCCAGTTGGAGGAAGAGAACGCCAGCCGTGAAGTGAACGAAGTGGTGTTGAAACTCCTCGAGAAAAGGCCGTCGCTCCGATACCAGAATGCGAAGAGCCTTGCCGCCGACCTGCAAAAGCTATTCAAATCCCGCAAGCACTCCCGGCTTTGGTTCCGCTGAAGAAATCTCGTCGCCACCCGTAATCTTGTCGCCATGGATACAGATCGCCGACTTTGTATTGAGCGGGTCTCCTGTTTGACAAAAATAGGGGGACTGCCACGGTATTTCCCTATGTGGCAGGTACCGAAACAAGGTGAATATCGTATCCCCTGCTCATTTCTGGGGGAGAAAATTTTCCGGGTCGATGTGAAGAGTGACAGGGCTTCAGTTTTCACACTTTCGTGGTTCGCCGTAACTGGGCGCGGTCGTCGCGAGTCAGGGAACCGACCGGCGGACTTCGACCTCGAACACCGGAACCTGAAAGGCGTCCAGACCGACGACCGTAAACCTGGCCGACTTCGGGTTATCCAAAGCGATGCGCGAGAGATCGGGCCAGCCTGTGGTCACTGGAACCTGGCGAATCTCCCTGTTCAGGCCCAGCGGCGCCTCGCGCAGCTCGGCTTTGGAGTTCCAGTTACCGTACTCTCCTCCGTCCGCGGCTAAGAACCTGCGAATAGGGGGACATTCACCTCATTGGGAACAGGAACAGGGCTGTTGTGTGTTTTCAGTCTGAGCCCTGCCTTCGGGAAATAAGGTGAATACCTGCACTGGCCCCGATTAACTGGCCCCGATTAACAACGTCCATGATGCCAGTCGTGTTCTCAAACGCGGGCGTTGCCAGCGACGCGGGCTGGGGTCTGGGGGATTATGGCGGTCTGTATCCGGTGAGAATCGTCCCTACCAGCGGCCGACTGTGGCGCTGCAAGCGGACGTCTTCGTTCGCGATAGCGATGGGTTCGTGGATTGGGTTGGCTACCAAACCACGATCATCGGCATCAAGTGCCCTCTACCGCAAACTATCCACTTCAATCCTTAGCGCAGTGGGCGAATGACGACCAGTGAGCGACTAGCCACGGAGGGTGCTCACCCATGCGCTCTCGTGGCTGGTCGGCTCTCCTTCTCTGTCTCTCAGCGAGAGTTGGAACTCCGAGGCTGGTCAGCCGACCAGTCGGTCAGCTGGTCGGCCGGAAATGACACTGCGTACGGACTTCCTAATGGGAATTCGGGGTACAGTCTCTTCTTTCACTTTTGCACGGCCGCGCAACCGGATCACGCAAAGGGGGAGAACTGTCCCCGAATTTCCCAAATCCGACGGGGTCGTGCCTCGCCGTCGTCGAACGCAAGCCGGATCGGCGATGACTCAATTCCACTTGGCGACCGCCGCCTGGTGTGAGGAATTCGGAGATGGGTTACGTGTTGACCGATCGGCAATGAACCGGTCAGGACCACTTTTTTTGTTATCATTACGCCCCCGTAGTGCAGAATAAGAAACGATAGGCAACCGGAGACTGGTGACCCCTGTGAGCCGGTTAGTTGTGTGGCCCAGTGCCAGTGTCAGCAGATCTTCGCTGCCGCGGAGGTGGAGATATGCTGAACAAACTCCCGGTCTTGCTGGGGTGCCTCGTCCTGTCCTGCCTTTATAGTTACCCTTACACCGTCGTGGTTCCGCAAATCATAGACGGGCCGCACTGGCAAACGACTGTTCGCATCCTGAATGCCGACTCCCTTGACGTGGAGCTTAAAGGAACGCTGTCCAGGTCGGACGGCAGCCCGTGGACCGCTCTTCGTTTTTCGGGCCGGCTGGGCGGCAGCCAAAGAAGCAGACGAAACCGGGGCTGATCGCATTTAACGTGGGCGCCGACTTAGTCGAGGAGTACATCACTGGTCGCGTAACAGGGTCAGCCGATCCTGTTGATGTCGACTCCACTGGTTACCTGACGCTGGACATTGATGACGCATTGCGAGACCGCGTCTCGGTGACGGCTTTCTTTACCTTCTATCCGCAGGCAACGTACGTTCAGGAGCCAATGCCCCACTACGTCAGATCTTCGCCTCAGTCCGAGGTCGGCCTTTTCCCTTGCCTCGCCTATACGCAAGTCACTTTTCCTTTCGATTCAGAGACGGCATTTGCTGTGGCGAATCCCGCTGATGACCCAGTGACTCTCTACGCGATGTTAATACTGCGAAAACCGTCTCCGTCGACAGAAGACAAGCAGATTCACCATGCCTTCCTGACTCTCAAAGAACACGAGCAAAAGGCGCTATTCGTGCGAGAGCTTTTTAGTCTTGAGGAAATTTCCGACTCCGACTACTTTGGCCGGTTTATCCTCTTTACGCAGAATTTTTCCAGAACCTTTGCGGCCCTGCCTTTGATTTTCCGTGCGTCAGGCCTGATGACTTCTATTCCTATCCTCGGGAGGCAGTAAGTCCAGTTAGCCTTCAGGCGGCGAATCAGTTCGTGACAGTGCGCGAAGGCATGGGTATCATCGTCTCCGTGAAGAATACACGTCGAGGATTCTTGAAATCGACCGGCGGGCTGATGGCGGGAAGCGCGGTCCTGGCGACCGCGCGAGAGCAACTCGGAAATCTGACCCTGCCACTGGTCCCTTTCGGCCAGCACAAGGTCAGCCGATTGATTATCGGCTGCAACCAATTCTACGGTTATTCGCACTTCAACAACCTGCTTTCCACGGTCATGAGAGAGTGGTGCACGTCGGAGCGCGTGTGCGAGATACTGCGACGCTGCCAGGACAATGGCATCAACACCTGGCAAACAGGTGCGGGGGCACGTATGCTCACCGACGTGCAGAGGCATCGCGCCGATGGCGGTGAAATCCAGGTTCTCCTTGTGGCGACGGATTCAGTCGAGGAGACGGTCCGCACCATGCGGCCGTTGGGTATCGCCCATCACGGCGAAGTCACGGATGTCTGTTTCCGCGAAGGCCGAATGGAAGTAGTCCACGAGTTCACCAAGAAGGTCCGCCAGGCGGGCGTTCGGGTGGGCATTTCGACCCACAAGCCCGAGGTCATCGAATACGTGGAAGAAAAAGGCTGGGACGTGGATTACTACATGGCATGCGCCTACAACCGAACGCGAACCGCGGACGAGTTCCGCAAGATGCTTGGAGAGCTCCCCGTCCCTGCCAACGAGGTCTACCTTGAACAAGACCCGGACCGCATGTTCAAGGTGGTTCGCAAGACAGCCAGGACTTGTCTCGTCTTCAAAATCCTCGCCGCCGGGCGCCTGGCCAACTCGCCGGAGGCGGTCGATAAAGTCTTCCGTCACGCATTCGCGAGTATCAAGCCGGAGGATTGCGTGATCGTGGGAATGTTTCCGCTTTACAAAGATGAGGTCAAAGAAAACGCGGATCGTGTCCGCCGGATAGTGGGAGGCCTGACCTAATGCAGACGTGTGACCGGGGCCAATCACGGGAAATACGGGGACAGCCACGATATTCACCTTATTTCCGCCCCCGCCAAATCGGGTAAATACCGTGGCTGTCCCCCGATTCTAATTCCGTTCGGGGCGGTCTATCTAGGCGGTCCCAATTTGGTCACCGTTGCCAACAAATCCTAAAGGAGAGCCTGTTTGCCTGCCCAGCAGGTTCCTTCTCGTCCTCCTTACCCCTGCTCACCGCTAATCTCGCACAGAGAGGAGGCCCGGTTGCTTAACATTGACGCCCGCTCTTCAGTGAACTCCCGGTATTTGTCATCGAATAAGCTGTCGGGGACGACCGCGTGTGCGAGTATTTCGTCAACGTTTCCCGTCATCTTTTCGCGATAAACGCTCGGCGCAACACCGCCCAAGACCCGGTTATCCGCCCGGGAAACGAAGGCAAAATTAGCCAGGCAGCTATCGCTGACCTCCTTCTGCCCCGACTGGTCCAGAAAAGCCTTCGGCATCAGATGGTGAAATTCAGCCCTGTTGCTTTGCCGCAGCTTCTCCGATAAATCGACCGGCGTGCCACTTACAAATGACAGAGGATCAGATTGGGCCAGCAAGAGTATGAAGGTCTTTGTGTTCACGTACGTCATACCGAACTGATTCTCAGTGAAGAATTGTTCCGTTACCGAAACCGAGAACAAGCCTAGCCTTGAAGTTTGTCTATCACGCAGCTTGCGCATTTCTTCGATATCACTCTTCAAGTTTCTTAGCACGCCGCCGCTGTACCGTCTGGAGAAGGCGACACGCCAGAACCATCGATTAATCGTTCTTCGCTGCTCGGCTGTTAGTTGAACCTCACGATTGCCGGGCACTGCAAAGAATACCGCCAAGGGGACCAAAAGCGTCGAGAACGGCAAGTTGCTGAGACGCTCCACTCTAAAGTTTGAACGAAGGTAATCGACGGCTCCCCTAATGCCGTTTACGACTTCATCGAACCTACTGCGAACGAGAGACCCGTTGAGATTCATCAACGCTTCCGGCGAGGCATCGTCGACAAAAATCGCGGAACAACAGCGAAGGAGTAGATTTGTGTCCGCTCCAACATCTTAAAACCGAACGGACCCAAGTCGGCCGCGAGATCGGCAAATTGCTCCTGCAGCTGAAATTCTTCACTCCAGGTCCAAGCAGACAGAAGCTGGAGAGTATCAAGGGGGACACCTTGGCGGTTGACTCGCTCAAAAATTATGGCAACGGTTGCCTTGTCTTCTGTTTTAAACATCTGGATCGGGATTCGTGCTTCCTTGAAGACTGATTGCATATCGTCAATTTTCTTTGCGAGTATGTCAGAGAAACCTGCAGTCGCACGTCGATAGGCGACAGTATCGAAGAGGGCTTTCAAGGGAAAATGCCGGTCAATCTCAACCTGTTCGGCGGGTAAGGCGAAGAACTGAGTCTCTTGTGCGCTTCTTCCGGCCTCATAGTCGAAGTAGATGTCCATCCAGTTTCCGCCGTCAGGGAACAATTCGGTTTGAAAGACACCGAAGACAGCCGTGACTCTTTGCTGGCCGTCCAGCACGTAGTCAAGCGGATAGTCTTCCATAAGATTAGGCAACTTGAAGGGACCGAGGTCGCGTTCCGCTCGCAGATGTTCTTTTGTGCGCCAAAAAAGCAGAGATCCAAACGGGTAAGCTTTGTAGATACTGTCCATCAGATAAGCAACCCGTTCAGGCTCCCAAACAAACCCACGTTGGAAGGCCGGTATTCGTATTTGGCCACGCAGAACCGCATCGATCAACTCTCTAATGGTCATCGATTCCATTCTGTTTCTCCTCACCGGCAGGAGACTGTAGTGTTATGCCAAACACAAGTCAAGCAGGCAGGCAGCGTCACAGCAAGCCCGCAACAACAGGCAGGAACGGCACTGCCATCATTCAGGCTGCTTTCGGCTGAAGCGATGCTATCCAGATGTTCGCTGGCGAAAAATCCAAGCCTTCTACCTCGCCCGCGTGCTTCCTGCAGAGATAAGTCACCGGCCACGATTAGAATTTTCGAGCAAGACCGAGAAACATGCAGACTCCGAACAAGCAGAGGAACAGAAGTACGAATCAAACCGCACCAGCCGTGCCGGACCGCACAGATCTTCTTCGGTATCTCAACGAATTCTCAGATTTCGCGTTCGAACTCAGGTGTTGAAGATATTACGAATTCGGCCTGTTTGGACATCAGACACGCGGGTACCTATGAAGACCAAGTGACAGGCAAACCCAGACAGTTTGACCTGCGTACCAGACTTGAGAACAAGGGACGAGAGATAAGACTCGCAATCGAGTGTAAGAACATCCGACCCACTTCACCGCTACTGATAGAATGCATTCCCAGAACCGAAAAAAGAAGCCTTCCACGAACGTTAGTCGTTTCGTGCTCAAAGAAAGCCTCGGGCTATCTACCCCATTCGGCCAGCTCTGCAGGCGATACCTCACGTCTGCTGTACGAAGATACGAGACTGGTATCAGGCAGAGATGCCGGTAGGCAAATCTTGTGCGCAGGTGACTAAGAAAAAGACGGCAAAATGAAAGGCAGCGACTCTGACATTTATGAGAAATGGTCACAGTCGATATCGTCTGCCTTCGATCTTATCCGGACTGTGCCGAAAGACATACACGCATATCTGAATCCACCGCTCCCGCCTGGGGCAGTCGTTCATTCAATTGAAGTGTTTGAATACCGCGAGACGGTCTCTACTTTTGCGGTAATACCCGCTTTGGTCTTGCCCGATGGCCTCTTGTGGAAGGCGTGCTATGACAGCGATGGCAACTTCGTCCCACCTGAACCTGCTGATCGAGTCACCTACTTCATCGACAAGACTTATTCTTTAGCCGGTTGTCTTGTAGACACGTCTTCATCGAAAGCACACACGATCTCGCATCTTGAAATCTTTACAGTCGCAGGTTTACGCATTTTCTATCAGTTGACTGGGAACGGACGAATAACCCGACATCTTTGGAACACGGTATTCGGTCATCAGCATTTAACGTCAGCCAGTAGTCTTGAGGCAGAAAATCAGATGATTGCCTTCCGCAGTCTGCTTCCACGCCTCCTCTCGATTGCCCAGCTCGAATTTTCGAGCAGGTTTTTCTTCCATCCACTTCATGACTCCATGACTCCTTCATGAAGGTGACGAGCTTCAGTTTTCACCCTCTCGTGCTTCGCCGGACTGGCGCTGGTCCTCGCGAGTCAGGGAGCGGACCGCCGGACTTCGACCTCGAACACCGGAACCTGAAAGGCGTCCAGCCCGACGACCACAAACCTGGCTGACTTCGGGTTATCCAAAGCGATGCGCAGAGATCGGGCCAGCCTTTGGTTACTTGAACCGGGCGAATCTCCCTGTTCAGGCCCAGCGGCGCCTCGCGCAGCTCGGCTTTGGATTTCCAGTTACCGTACTCTCCTCCGTCCGCGGCTAAGAACCTGAAAGCTGTTGTCGCAGATCCATGATGTCCAGAACGCGCGTATCGGTTGGGTAGGAGATGTGAAGCAGGCTGGAATCATCCCTACCCCCAAAACTCTCGCCCGGTGGCAAGGGCCTCGGTACACCCGGACTCGAGTTCACCGCAGACATCAAAGGCAGGGACACGGCGTCCTCGCCCGGCCGCAGGTCCACAGGCGCCGCTCTTCTAGGTCCCGCAAGGAGCGCCGCGCCTCTCAGACGTTCGCGCTCCCAGGTTCCGGGGATGGCGCCGACTTGGCGGAGGAAGGAGACGGCAGTCGCCGTGGCGTCGATGTCAGCCCGCTGGGAGGAGGCGTCAACGGCGAAGCCGCCCTGTTCGGGCTCGATACAGGCTGAAGCGGTGGTCCAGCCACGAGGGCATCGCCTGGATCGCCGCTCTCGAAGCGGCGCCGAAGAGTCGGCCACAGCCAGCGCACGATGATCTTGGCGTCGCGGAACTGCCGAAGCTTCACTCGTGCTGGGCCACCGCGTCGCCTGGAGCCGGGGCGCTCGGGCCCCCCTCCTTCAAGAGCCTTCGCGCCAGCGCGTCCGCGTACCGCAGGGTACAGACTTCGGGTCTCGAGGTGTGAAAACCGAGGGGTCACAGCGTTAGTTTTTAGTTTCGGACTCTTGCATAAAAACTAACGCTCTGACCCCACTCCACGTTGCGATCTGAAACCCGGGGGGAAAGGATGATCGATCGATGCTTCGACGTGGGAAGGCTCTCGCGAGGCTGGTTTCACTTCTGCTGATCCCGGTGTTTCTTGCTCCTTATCGACTATCGTCGTGTGCCCTGCCCCCGGCGACAGGTGAACGCCGGCGGGTGGACTGCGCAGGCCGACGAGGTCAAGGCATTCAGGAGCGAAAACTCGTTTGTCGTGGCCTCTGATTCTCCCTCCCAGCTGCCCAACCTGCGGGCGCTCTCTCTTGACACAGCAGGGACCGAGGTGACGGAAGGCGCGATCTTCTGAATAGGGGACAGTGCAGGTATTCACCTCATTTCCCGGAGTCCGGTCCCAGTCCGAACTGTGGCTGGGCGCGATCCTCGCAAGGCGCGGTCCTCGCGAGTCAGGGAGCGGACCGCCGGACTTCGACCTCGAACACCGGAACCTGAAAGGCGTCCAGACCGACGACCACAAACCTGGCCGACTTCGGGTTATCCAAAGCGATGCGCGAGAGATCGGGCCAGCCTTTGGTTACTTGAACCGGGCGAATCTCCCTGTTCAAGCCCAGCGGCGCCTCGCGCAGCTCGGCTTTGGAGTTCCAGTTACCGTACTCTCCTCCGTCCGCGGCTAAGAACCTGGAAAGCCGTTGTCGCAGGTCCATGATGTCCAGAACGCGCGTATCGGTTGGGTAGGAGATGTGAAGCAGGCTGGAATCATCCCTACTCCCAAAACTCTCGCCCGGCGGCAAAGGGCCTCGGTACACCCGGACTGAGTTCACCGCAGACATCCAAGGCAGGCGACGCTGCGTCCTCGCCCGGCCGCAGGTCCACAGGCGCCGCTCTCTGCGGGCCCGGCCAGAGCGCCGCGCCTCTCAGACGTTCGCGCTCCCAGGTTCCGGGGATGGCGCCGACCTGGCGGAGGAAGGAGATGGCAGTCGCCGTGGCGTCGATGTCAGCCCGCTGGGAGGAGGCGTCAACGGCGAAGCCACCCTGTTCGGGCCGATACAGGCTGAAGCGGTGGTCCAGCCACGAGGGCATCGCTCCCAGCGCCTGCTCTCGAAGCGGCGCCGAAAGAGTCGGCCACAGCCAGCGCACGATGATTCTGGCGGCGTGGAACTGCCTGAGGCTCCACTCGTGCTGGGCGACCGCGTCGCCTGGAACCGGGGCGTCGGCCTCCTTCAAGAGCCTTCGCGCCAGCGCGTCCGCGTACCGCAGGGGATACTTCGGGTCTCGAGGCTCACCGCGGTCGGTGAGGAAGTGCTTGAGGATGTGAGAGGTTGAGTCGATATCGAGCGACTGCCTCCATCGGCCTTCCTCTCCGATCCGCGCTCCCCAGAACCCGGTCGCCGGGTCCTGCGTCTCGTAAAACCAATCTCGGAGCGCCTGCTTCCATGCGCCGGAGAAGTGATAGCCCCCGACGCGCTCAAAGAGCTCGATCGAGTCGGGGGACAGCTCCGACACCAGGATGAAGGGCCCAGGGCCGTCGAACTTGTCGGCCCAGATCTCCCGGAAATAGAGCATCGAGCCCAGGCAGGTCCGCAGGCGTTCGGGGTCTCGGATCTGGTCGAGAAACCTGAGGGGGTACTTGAGCTTCACCGGGCGACCGGTCTGGCGTGAGAGCGACGTCGAGGTAGTCGAGTGCATTGGCGGTCGGGCCGATGTAGGTGACCAAAGGGTACCAGGGATCCATGAACGCGCCCGTCTTGGGGTCCTGGCGTTCGAGCATGAAGGCCATGAGCTCTTCCGCCGAAGCGCCCTGCGGAATCCGTGGCAAACCGTCCAGTGTCTGCATCTCACGGTCGATACGCCGCAGGGTCTTGTAGGCGCTCCAGTAGGCGCCGTCGTTCAGGTGACAGAGGGCGGCCATCATCTTGAATTCGAACTCGGCCATGTAGTAGCCCTCTGCCTTCAGCTCGGCATTCCGACGGAACAGGCGTGGCGGGCTCTTGACTGTCTGGACGACCGAAAACGCCATACCCGCCAGTGCGACGAGCATGACCGCCAGGACGGCGAGGACCAGCTTCTTCTTCATGTCCCTTGTCCCTTCCCGGGCCAGACGTTCGTGCGCCGGCTTCGGCCTCGCGTGATCTCTCAGCCGGCGCGCAGCCGCGCAGTAGCGCGTCGACCATGAGCTCGGACAGTTCCTCAACCGGACGCCAGTCGATCCACGGGTCGTTTGACTTGGCGATGTAGAGCGCCGCGATCCCGTGGAGACCGGCGAAGAAGAGCTGCGCGATCGTCTCCGAGCCAAGATCGCGGCGTAGCACGCCGGCCCGCTGCGCCGCGGCGATAGCGTCTTTCACGAAGGCCCAGGCGTCCTCCTCGGGTTTGCCCTTCTCGATGCGCCTCTCGTCGACGGCTACCGGCGGGGTGGGCGTCATGAACATCAGCCTGTACTGATTGGGCAGTTCCCGGGCGAGCCGGAGAAAGGCCGCGCCAATTCCCTTCAAGCGCCTGATTGGATCGGTCTCGGCCTCGAGCTGCTGGAAACGCGAAGCCAGCGTGAGGAAATCCCTCGAGCAGAGCTCGCGTACCAGCGCGTCCTTGTCAGCGAAGTGCAGGTAGATCGTGGTCGGTGAGTACTCTATCTTCTCCGCGATCTTGCGCATGGTAACGGCCTCGTAACCGGAGGCGACAAAGAGCTCCCGTGCCGCATCGAGGATCTTCTCTCGCAACCTCAGCCGTTCCCGTTCCCGCCGTTCCGCCGTTCCCATCGTGGTTCAGACTCCTTATATTAACGACGTTAAGTTTATTATCGTAGTTATCCTCAAGTCAAGCCGCGATTGCAATCACGGCCACCCCTTGACTCAATGAGCAGCTAGTTCCAGAATGCCGGTCGCTGTTCTCCACGTTGCGAACTGAAACCCGGGGGGGGAAAGGATGATCGATCGATGCTTCGACGTGGGAAGGCTCTCGCTCGGCCGGTTTCACTTCTGCTGGTCCCGGCGTTTCTAGCTCTATCTATTATCTTCGTGTGCTCTGCGCCGGGCGAACAGGTGTCCGCCGGCGGGTGGACTGCGCAGGCCGGCGAGGTCAAGGCATTCAGGAGCGGAAACCTTTCTTTCGCCGTCTCTGATTCTCCAACCCAGACTGCCCAACCTGCGGGCGCTGTCTCTTGACACAGCAGGGACCGAGGTGACGGAAGGCGCGATCTTCTGGGTGAGGGAAGAAGTCCAGAACGGGGGCCTCGGACCGGCTGGGCCGAGCAACATAAAGCTTTACCTTTCGGTCGATAACGACTTCGATGTCGGCGACGACTTCTACCTTGGGGAAAAACCTGTTGGCAGCCTGGCCCCCGGCGCCAGTGAGTGGGTGCAATGGGACTTTTTCATGCCCGACTTAAAGAACGGCAACTACGGCGTATGGGTCGTTGCAATCGTCGACTCGCGCGGGGAGGTTGCGGAATCGGACGAGAGCAACACGTTCAAGAGCATGGACGCCGCTTTTACCGCCCGCGACCCAGCCGGCGTCCCAGTCATTCGAATTGTCCCCGAACAGGTCACGATTACTTCACGCGCGACTCCCAGCTACTCGGATGAGTCAGCCGACCGCGTGGGATCTTCCGACCAAACGATCCTGCTCCGAAGCGGCAAGATCGATACCAAGGCCGAGCCTCAGGTAGACGATCCCGACGTCCGAACCTTCAAGGAGGTCGGAGGGTCTCATCTACTCGCGCAGTTCGACCGTATACCCACCTCCGAAGACCAGGACAGGCTTGCTTCTTCCGGCTTGAAGCTGCTGCGCTTCGTGGCAAACCGCGCCTACTGGTGCCATCTTTCGACAGAGCCAAAGGCCGAACTGGCGGATGCCTGCCGGCTCGCTGGTTTGCGATGGTTTCGAGAGTCTTCGGCAATCCATAAATTGGCTCCCGAGGTCGCTGGTCGGCCCTTCCCGGACTATGCCCGGCAGGCTGGCGGGCGCCTCTTGGTCAACGTCCTGATATTTCGCGACGTTTCCGCCACCGACGCGGAACGATCTTTCCGGGCCTTGGGCGCCGAAGTCGTTGCATGGGAAACTTCGACTCTTAGCCTTGTCGCTGTCGAGGAGAAAGACCTGTCCCGGCTTGCGTCACTGGACGAAGTCGAATGGGTAGAACCTGCGTGTCCGCCAAAAACTGAGATGAATGCAACTTCAGCGCAGCGTATTCACGCAGACGAGGTTCGCTCACTCCCATACTATGCAGATGGCACTGGGGTGCTGATTGGAGTGTGGGACTCGGGACGGGTTGGGACACATTCCGACTTAGGGAACCGAGTCACGGCTATCGACTCCGAAGCTCCGATCAGCGAGCACACGACGCACGTCGCCGGGACAATCGGCGGGTCAGGCGCCGGAAACCCGGCGGCAACTGGGATGGCGCCAAACGTCAACATCCGCTCCTATGACTGGAACTTTGACTTGAAGGAGATGCGTGAGGCCGCCAGGACCGGCGTCCGCCTTTCCAATAATTCTTACGGCGTTCAGACTCGGTTGGTATCAGGTGCCCGGAGTCGGCTGGCAGGATGCCGGAAGTCAGAGTTTCGGCCTGTATTCCTCCACTACCAGCGAATGGGATCAGGTGGTCTACGACACCGGCTTGATCGTATTCATTGCCGCAGGCAACGACCGAGATGACGGACCTGATTGGCCGATTGGTCCCCGAATTGACGGCCCCTTCGATACGATCGGGACGGTAGCGAGCGGAAAGAACGTCATCACCATTGGTGCCAGCACCGATTCCGACGAGATGACCTCGTACAGCTCCTGGGGTCCGACCAACGACGGTCGTGTGAAACCGGATCTGATAGCTAACGGCGACGGCCTGCTGTCCACGCTTCCCGACAACACCTACGCTTCATTCTCGGGGACTTCCATGGCAACGCCTGGTGCCGTGGGGGCCTCAGCTCTGCTTCACGAGTTGCACACGCAGAACTTCCTGGGGAACCTTCGAGCCGATACCTGCAAAGCTCTTCTAATACACGGGGCCGCGGACCTTGGGCGCACCGGTCCTGATTACGAATATGGCTGGGGCCTCCTGGACACGAAGGCGAGTGCCGACCTTCTGGTCAGAGGACAGTTCCGGGTGGGATCGGTCGCCCAAGACCGGCAGCGGAACTATCAGTTTGAGCTTCCCCCCGGAATCGGAATGCTGAAAGCCACGCTTGTTTGGACTGACCCGCCTGGCTCCCCTGCCTCCTCAGTTGCTCTGGTGAACAACCTTGACCTGGTTGTCACGGGCCCAGGCGGCCTCACCTATCATCCGTGGGTGTTGAACCCGGCGCTCCCCGCTGCGGATGCAACACAGGCGATCAACGACGTTGACAACGTCGAACAAGTCGTCCTGGCAAGTCCCCCTTCCGGCGTGTGGACTGTCAGCGTTCAAGGCACGACCCTTCCCGCCGGCGACCAGGAGTTCGCCTTAGTTTGCGAGTATTTGCCGGGCGCGCGCGGAGAGACGACCTTCACCATCTACAACGAAGGCGGCGCGGATCTCCATGTTACGGGGATAACCACGCAGAATGGGGCCGCCTGGCTATCGGGCTGGGTCCCGACCGCCCCGTTTGTCGTCTCTCCCGGGAATTCCAGGGTGGTCACGCTCGATATCCAGCCTGAAAACGTGATTCCAGGGCAGAGTCAGGAGAGATTACTCATTCACAGCAACGATCCTGACCGCAATCCATATCCGACAGGCGTTTACGTGGTATCTCCATGCCCGGGCTATCCAAGCCGACCCCTCGTCCCTTGCCGCAGTGGAAGGCCGAATGGCAAACTTCGCCGTGAACCTCTGCGCGGCCGAGAGACGCTCGGTCGGTAGTCAATTGTCCCTGGGGAAAAAGGGGACATTCAGCTTGCGCCTGGAGAGGTGAAGCGCCATGTTGACGGTTCTCAGATAATGCAGCCGCTGTTGCTTCCGAGATCTTCGGGTGTAGTATAGCGCCGACCAAACACTCGGACAGGACAAGGCAGCGAGTGACTTCTAAGGGAGGAATCATGGGCGGCAGTTCATTTTCCAGAAGACATTTCTTCTACGGGACGCTCCTGGCGGGGGCGATCCCGGTAGGAGGCTTCGGCAGCGTCCCTTCGCTGAAGACTCTCGGTTACAAACCCTATTACGACAAGCTGAACGTCGCTGCTATCGGCTGTGGCGGCCAAGGCGCGTTGATTCTGGACCAGGCCGCGCGAACTGAAAACATCGTCGCGCTTTGTGACGTGGATGAAGCACGAGCGGCAAACAGCCTCAGGAAGTACAACGTCCCCAAGTACAAAGACTTCCGCGTGATGTTGGACAAGGAAGGCAGGAACATCGACGCGTGCACGATCGCCATCCCCGATTTCATGCACGCCACGGCGGCCCTGGCGTGTATGGAGCGGGGTAAGCACGTCTACCTGGAGAAGCCGCTCACCAGAACGCCCTGGGAAGCAAGGCTGCTCCAGCAGGCGGCTGTGAAGTACAAAGTCGCGACCCAGATGGGCAACCAGGGATTCTCGCACGAGTGCCACCGCGTCGCGGCTGAAATTGTCTGGTCCGGCGAAATCGGTGAGGTCCGGGAAGCGCACGTCTGCACGTCTCCGGGCATGTTCCCGACAGGCCTCGATGCGCCGCCTCCGGAGGCCCCCGTGCCGGGCACGCTCGATTGGGAGCTCTGGCTCGGCGGAGCGGCGATGCGTCCATTCAGTGACGCCTACGTTCCTTACAACTGGCGCGGTTTTCTGGATTTTGGCACCGGTCAGATCGGCAACTGGGCCACCCACACGGCAGGACCGGTCCACACGGCGCTGCAGCTAGGCGCACCCGTGAGCGTCGAGTGCGTCCGCATCGAGGGCAAGAGCGAGATCTCGATTCCGCACCGCGGGGTCGTGCGGCTTGACTTCCCGGCGCGCGGCCAAATGCCCCCGGTCTCGGTCTACTATCACGAGTCACCCCGGCCGGGCGATCCCGAGGCGTACCTGGTGCCTGGAATGGAGAAGGAGACGATCCTGCCACCTTCGAACAACCTCGCGGACAAGGGACGACAGACGAGCAACCGGGCGCCCGCACTGGGTGAAGGCGGAGCCGGACGCGAAGCAGGCGCCGGTCGCCGCGGAAGGGGTGCAGGGTCAGGAGGCCGGCGCGGGGCCCGCGCCGGCAACGCAGGATTGTCAGCCCGGGAGGGCCCGACGTCAAGGTTTATACGCAGCCCGGCGGCCGAAACGACGTCCCGCAGCCCGGCGTGCTGACCGGCAACGGGTCGGTTTTCATCGGCTCCAAGGGCATTTTGGCCACCAGCAACCGGGGCGAAGGCGTCTGGCTGCTGCCGGCGGACAGATGGAAGGATTACGAGCTCCCTCCGCAGCTTCTTACGCGCTCCCCGGGGCACATGCTCGACTGGATTCGCGCCTGCAAGGGCGGCGAGCCGTCCTGCTCGGACTTCAGCATCACCTCGCCATTCGCCGAGTGGCTGGCGCTTGTCTGCATTGCCTGGCGTGTGCCCGGAAAGCTCGAATGGGACAGCGCAAAACTTCAGTTTACGAACAGCCCTCAGGCGAATCGATATGTGAAGCCCGTGTTCCGCAAAGGCTGGGAATTGAAGTTGTAGACTTGCGATCGGCTGGGGAGGCTCGGTCGTCCGCATTTGCGGTCAATCAGCGGTTCTCAATTCATGGAGTCGATATGAAGAACAATACTGTTTCCAGGCGTGGCTTTTTGGGTGCCGCGGGCGCGGCCACTGTTCTCGGCGGCATACCGTTCAAGATTTCCACGGCATCCGGGTTTCCGCCGAGAAGCCGAATTCCAAAGTGGCAGGCGTTCAGCTGGGCGTGACGACGTACAGCTACGGGTCGATGCCTCACAAAGTGGATGATGTTGTTCAGTATCTTCGTGTACGCGGGAGTCAATTCCATCGAGCTCCGGAATGTTGCCGAGGAAGACCTGGGCATTCCCCAGGGCGCACCCCGGGCCGCGGCGTGGCGCGCAGTTGACTGAAAAGGACAGGGCAGAGCGGGCCAAAGCTGCTGAAGTCAGGCAGGGAAGCACAGCGTCAATGGCGCTTATCGCTTCCGATGGAGCGGTACGCCGAAATGCGCAAGAAGTTCAACGATGCGGGAATCAATGTGTACATCGCCAAGTTTGCCCCGTCCGGCTGGTCGGACGAAGAAATTGACTATGCCTACAAGGCCGCGAAAGTGCTGGGATCGATTGGCATTACCGACGAGATGACCGATCAGAACTGCCAGCGCCTGGGGAAATTTGCCGAAAAGCATCAGAGCCTGGCGATGTTCCATACTCACGGCCAGGTCGCCGATCCCGGGTTCTCCTTCGACAGGGCCATTGCTTATTCACCGGCCAACATGATCAACCTCGATGCCGGACATTATTACGGAGCAACCGGATTGCATCCCAACGAAGTGATCGTGAAGTATCACGACCGGATGCGCAGCATTCACATCAAGGACAAGACAGGACCCAAGCACGCAACTCCCGATGCCAACAAGCCTTTTGGCGAGGGCGAAACGCCGATTGGGGACATTCTCCTGCTGCTCAAAAAAGAAAAGTGGCCGATCAGCGTCGATGTGGAGATGGAATACAGGATTCCGGAAGGTTCCGATGCAGCCAAGGAAGTGAAGAAGTGCATCGATTACATGAGGAACATTCTCGAATAACTGAACAGCCGGGAAGCGAATCATTCCTCACCAGGCGCTGGCTGCGTGGGTGGAGCAGAAGAAGACAGGGGGCAGGGAAATGTGCCGGCGGCCGCATGCATCTGGCGCAGCTCACGATCAGTTCTGTAGCTCATCACTTCCCGGGATTTCGAACCTGACACAGGCTCGGCCGAAATAGATCTCATCACCATCCTTCAGCGTGATTCCCCGACCGCCCGACAGAACGGTGATTGTTCGATCATCCCGGAAAATCCGTGTTCCGAACCGGCTGGTTTCGTCCACCACACGGAAGTCACGAGTCCCGCCATCGAAGACAATCGTGGCATGCGCGCGGCCGACGCTGGCGTTCACCTCATCGTCGTCGTCGGCGAAGGTCAGGTCATTGCGCCTTGCGATGGCTCCCTCGAGATCAAGGAGCTCCTTGACCCGGCCAATACGCGTCCTCTTCTTTCTAACTTTAAGGATCATGGGATCGGCTGCACCCTTCAGCACTGTGAGCATCGCCGTCGGCTGGGGTTCCTGCCTGGCCGCAGGCGTCTTGCCGGCTTCGCGCGGTCTCCTTGAGAAGTCGACCCGAAAAGGACCGGTCCCGGCCATCTGGCCGTCACTCATAAACTGAACGACCACGACTGGTTCTGAAGCCATTCGGCAGTGATGCGTCCCAAGCAAGGCCATGATTTCGTCCCGGATCGGTCGCTCTTCCATGAACGCGCGGTTGAGTACTTCACGCTGATTCTCGTCCGCCGGGAAGGTGATCCTGATCTCATCGTACGGAAACGATGCGCCTCCTCGGTCAAACTCAATGTTGTCCTCCACGTTCTCGAGGATCTGCTGTCTCAACTCGAGCAGGGAGGCAGGGTCCTGCGGGAAAAAGGAGTCGATTCGTTTGTGAATGATATCTTCGGCTTTTCTTGCCGCTCGTCTGACTTTGTCCCACATCAGCGATCCCTCACCGTTCAATCAGCCCCAGTTCGGCGATTGCCTCAACCAGTTCGCCCGCAGCTGCAGTCGCGGATTGACCGCCGTATCCAGCGTTTTCGAGAAGCACGGCGAACGCGACGCGTTTCTTTGCAGGCCCGTACGGCGCGAAGCCCACAAACCAGGCGTGTGACCGGGCATTTCTCCGCTCGGCGGTACCGGTTTTTCCCGCGACTGGAATCCTTGATGTGCTCAGCCGGCGGCCCGTGCCCTGCAGGACGACTTCCCGCATGAATTCACCCAGTTGCCGGGCGGTCGCCACATCGAACACCCGTCCGGCTTCAATCGTTGAGCCCAGGATCCAGTGCGTCGGTCGAAAGAGACCGTCGTTGGCGATGGTCGCCGCGACTCTGGCCATTTGGAGTGGAGAAGCTATGACCTGGCCCTGCCCGTAGGAAGCCTGCGGAAGTGAATCCCTCAGCTGAACGGCGGTATTGGGAGTTGCCGCTCGTATTCCAAACTGGTCTGCGGTGCGCCGCAACGCTTCCGCGCCCACGACGTAAGTTCCCAGCTGGGCGAAATAGGCGTTGCACGAGAACACGAGCCCCTTCCTCATGTCCACGTCGCCATGGGGGGATTTGTCCTGGATATCATCGCGGATGGGCTTCCCCCAGCCTCTCACCCAGTTGCCGACGCGACCGTCCGGGAGGCGTTTACAGGTATAGGTGGTGTCAACCTGCCTGCCCCGCTGGAGCGCCGCTCCGGCAGTAACCAGCTTGAATGAGGAGCCCGGCGGGTAGGTGCCGTAGCGCGCGCGGTCGAGTAGATAGGGGGCGTCTTTCTCGCCTTCGTTTGCGTGCTCCTGGTCGCTCATGGCCCCTTTGAACGGGTAGGTCGTCGATGCCAGGAGAGCACCGGTTTGGGGATCGACTACGACGATCGCCCCTTTCTCGACTGCCGCGCCTTTGGCGGCTTTCTCGAGAATCGCGGCGGCGCGAGCCTGCAAACGGCCATTCACGGTTAATCGAACACTTCGATCGCGACCCAGCATCTGCTTCACGTCCGGGTGGTTCGGCCAGGCGTAATGCTTCACGAAATTCACCAGTTCTCCGTAGTCGCGTTTGAAGACCAGGCGTTCCTTTCCGTCGCTGGTATCTTTCACCTTGACTAGTCTGGCGTGGTCGTTGAAGCCCTGAAGACGGACGTTCTCGTCGCGCTCAATGAAGGAAGTATTGCGCGCTGACCAGTTCACGCGAGTCCGATCGTCACCGAGAACATGAAACATCACTTCGCCCAAGGGATAACGTCGTCCCTCGCGCGCCCGCAGGACAGGTTCAAGATCTAAACCAAGGCTCTCATAGGCTTGCCTGTTCGCCACCACTTCTTCCGAGTCGACGGTGGCGAGCGGTAGACCCGTGCTGTCGTAGATCGTCCCCCTCGGTATCGTCGCTATCGCCGATCTGATGCGAGGATTGTAGGCAAAGTTCCTGTGACCGTCGGCGTGCACTACGAGGGCCTGCTTCACCATGACTTCGTCCGCCTTCCACACTTGCACGTAGAAGGCCTTGGCTACAACGAGTGAAGCGATCAGGCAAAGAACGAGCTCAAGCTTCCTCACACCAGTTCCAAAAGCCTGGTTACGAGCGCCCGGGCGAGGCTGCCTGGACAGGCCTGCAATCAACCCGTACATCAGGAAGTTGATAACAGTCGAGGATTTCCCGTAGTTCAAGAACGGAGTGACAACACCCGACAGCGGAGCGACCCCTAGTATTCCACCCGAAATCAAGAGGACCTGATAGGCGGTCAGGAGCGTAACGCCCAGCGCCAGGAAGAAGCCATACTCGCCGGCAGACCTCGCAACTTTGAGCGTTCGGTGGACCAGGAGCGCGTAAAGCGCCAGGAGAGCCACCAGCCCGATGAAGCCCAGCTGTTCTCCTGCCACGGCGAGTATCAGATCCGTGTGCGCGGCCGGCGCCTGTTGGCGCTCTGCGAGGCCGAGACCTGTTCCAAGGAAGCCTCCGGCTGCGAAAGTCCACAGCGATTGTGCGATATGGTCGCCTCCCGGCCGGACAAAATTGTCCCAGGGGGACAGCGCGATCCCCACACGCGCCGCAACGGTTCTCGGGAAACCAACGATGTAACAGACGAGAAACGAAGCCAGGACGAGAGAACACCCAAGAAAAACGCCGAGCGTTCGCCGGCGTGCTATACCCCACACCGTAAAGAAGACAAAGGAAAGCACGAGTGCCGGACCCATGTCCCCTTGTCCAATGAAGAAAAGGACCGCCAGTACGACGCCAGCCAGGACCGGGAGGCCGTGCCGGAGACTGGGAACCGGGAACTTTTGGAGTATCCGCGGGAGATTCGCGCGCTTTTCGCTCAGCTCGCGAAGGAGTTCCCACCTTTTCGCAAAATAGCCGGCGAGAAACAGCAGGAGCAGCAGTTTGATCAGTTCCGCCGGCTGCACGGTGAGGCCGTCGAGTTCCAGATTCACCTTTGCGTCACTCTGACCGGGCCCGGAGCCGAAGATGATGAGAACTGCAGATGTAACAATGGCCAGTGCGAGCGGAACATAGGCCAGTCGCGTCAGAACAGGTCGCTCGAGGTTCGCGAAACTCGAAAGCAGTAGAACGAGGCATCCGACAGCAACTCCGACCGAGAAGTCAGGGAAGAGGAGACGGTCGCGAAGGGGATCACGGAGGGTGACCATTAAAAGGAACGCCACTGCAGTAAGCACCAGAAGAACGGGCAAGAGGATCTGATCGCCCGAGAACCACCGGGAGACCCAGACCGCGTGTATGACCCAGAAGCAGAGAATCAGGGCCAGGACTGCCCCGGCAAGCAGCCATCGAAAATCGGCAAGCTCACGCACGCACAAAGTCGGCCGCACCGCTCGAATGTCTCTCCCGTTCATTAGAGGGACAGCTTCTGCGTTGGGCAGCTGGCTGACGCGCAAACGGAAATCGACCAGGCCTCGGGTCTGTCTGACGAGATCAGCATCGGCCCGCATGCTCGTCAGGGCCGAAACGCTCGATATGGGATCCGTTTGCAGGCGGCTGGCAATCAGCTCCGCGGCGAATTGACGATCAGCTCTGGTCTGGAAGGAGGTCAACAGGGGAGCGAGTCGTTGTGCTTCGGGCTTGCTGTTAAGGTTGAGGAGCGGCGGTCCTGCTTTCGCTTCGGCCTTCACCCGCCCCGCTATGGCAATGTAAGTGAGGCAAACGCCCAGGGCCAACAATAGTGTCCCAGCCATCAGAAGTGCCGCTTCTTTGCGCCGTGGCTGGGCGCCCGTTGGCGGTACTTGCCGGGAACTTCGCTGGGCGGCGGTGCTCTTCGTGACTACCACGGCCACCTCCAGCCACCGCTTTCCTTGTCCAGCCTGTCGAGCTCGTCCTCGATCTGGCGGGTCCTGCGCTCGCAATCGCGTAAATTGACAGCGACATTGCCCCAACCGACGATCGGGAAGTAACGTTCGATCGCCGACTCGAAGTCCTCGCGGGCCTTCGACAACTGCGCTTTCTTGCTTTCGCCCTCCAGGGCCTCGGCGGATTTCTGTTCTCGAATTGCCCGAATGCGGTACCCGTCGGCTATTTGCGCTTGCTCTCTTCGTCCGAGCGTGAACCCTCGGTCTTCGGCTTCTTCCAGGGCCTTCCGCCCACTTTCAACGTCCCGGAGCCCGTAAAAGTAGACGCGGGCCATGCCCAGATACGGATCAGGCCATCGCTTGTTCGAACGTGCCGCCAGTTGGTAATTTTCGATCGCTTTCTGGTATTGCCCGGAGATTCGGGCTACGTGTGCGAGGCTGTATGTGTGCAAGGCTGCTACTTCGCTATCGCGGCCAATCCACGTCAGCCAGTTACGAGTGTTCGCCTCGCATCTCACCCAATCCGCCTTCTGAAGTTTCGGGTTGTCCCCCGTTCGAAAGTCATCAATCGTGGCCGTGCAGTCTTCCAGCACCACGGACCGGACTGAATAACCGGCAAGCCAGGGGGTCACGCCCAAGATGCTCCTGTTCCTCACGCGTTGAAATTCGGTCCACACGTTTTTGGCGGATATCTCCCTGGCTGCGGCCTTTCTTTTCAAATCCATTGCCCCTGGACAACTCGACGCTTCCCACATCAGGAGTAGAGCGAAGACCCCGAAAACTGTGAGGACCCAGTTTCGCGGACGGGCGATGACTGACATGGCCCGATCCCATCTGGGGCCCCACGTTCTCACACGCCGACACGGGAGGCTGAGTTGTCCTAACCGTTGAAGGCGAAGGTTCGGTCCTGACCGTTGCGGAGGGAGCCTCGGTCCTTCTGGTTTCAGCCCCCCAAGCGGCCGAACGCGAGACTGCTCCTTCGAGGTGTTCATCGGCCGAAAGTTTGCTGGCCTCCGTCTGCTCCGCCGCGAGAAATCTCCGCAGGTCTGCCTCGAACTCCTTGGCCGACTGGTAGCGGCGGGATGGATCTCGGTGAAGGGCCTTGTGAAGCACGTCGGACAAGGCCGGAGCGCCGGAAGTCGAGAATCCTTGAGGATCGACGCCTGATTGAATGCGCTGCTCCAACCTCTCGGGAGTAGCGGCCTCGAACGGCCGGCGCCCCTCGAACAACTCGAATAACACCACGGCCGCGGCCCACAAGTCGCTCATCTCGTCGACCTGTCCCGTTCTCAGGCGCTCCGGCGAGAAATACTCGACGCTCCCTATTGAGTTGCTCGTTTGCCTGCGTGTAAGGGTCAGGCCTTTGGCGGTTCCGAAATCGACGACACGAAGCTGGTCGTTCTCTTCAAGAAGGATGTTATTGGGCTTGATGTCACCGTGACATATCGCGCGCAGCTGCCTTCCGTCGACCTCGAGGGGAAAGCTGTGTGCCGAGGCCAGCGCGACGCACAGTTCGGCGATGACCGCTGCGGCTCGTTGGGGGTCAAAACGCCGTTCTCTTGAGAGAAGCTTGCTCAGGTCCTTCCCGTTGACATAGGCCATCTCCACGAAGAAGTATCCATCGAGGTCGCCCGAGTCGTGCACGGTAACTACACGAGGTTCGATCCGGCACAGGTGTGTCTGCAGCGCGGTTCCGAACTTCTCGGCCTCCATGACGACCGGATCGGTCAGGTCGTGTTCCAGCAGTTTCAATGCGACGGTTCGGTTCTCCCTCGTATTCAGAGCCCGGTAGACGTCCCCGAATCCCCCGCGCGCGAGTTTCTTCTCAATACGGAAGTGTCCGATTTGCCGTAGAATCGCGCCGGCTTCTGGCATTCGTTTTGCTCGTCTTTCATGACCCCAAGGGGTCACGTAGCAAAGCCCAGGGTTGGGGGCGTGTTTTGCGGCCAACCCTGGGCTTTGCTACGTAACCCCTTGGGGTAAAAAGCCCTACCGGCGAGGCAGAGCCCAAATCTCCTATGAAACCTTACTTGGACGGCTGTCTTTTTGGCGGCGCCGCCACCTCAGTGTATATCTCTGTCTTGTTGCGGATTACGACGTTCTCGTGCTCGACCTTCGCTTTCCATTCCCGGCTCGGAACGACGATGCCTGATTGGTTGTCTCGGACGATGTTATTGCTGAGCTTAAGAGCCCCGCTATCCGGTCCGATCTCGATTCCCACGGAGTTCTTCTCAATCGTGTTCAGGCTGACTCGAGAGCGGCCCTCCACGACGAGGCCCCTCCCTGAGTTATCGTGGAGGCGATTCCCAAGGAGCAGGGCTTGGCTGTCGCCTTCCAACCACACACCGATCAAATAGGTGTCTGTCACTTCCGTGTCGACGATTGCCGCCTTGCAGCTTATCAGTCGGATTCCCATGGCCAGTTTTCGCCCCTTCTTCGCCCGGATGACGAATCCTTCGAGAGAACTCGACTGAAGACTCTGTCCTCGGACGGCGGCTGACCGGTTGGGCAGGTAATCTTCAGCCTCGACGATGGCGGTGCCGGGCTCCTTTGCGATCAGTTTGACGCCGTCTTTGAGTTCGATCGGCCCTTCATACACCCCTGGATCCACTTCTATTGCAACCCCGGCCTGTGCCTGCTGCATGCCCTGTTGGATCGTCTGGAGGGCTCTTCCTTTGCCGACACGAATAACCGCGAAGTCCTCGGACGCCGCGGAAGGCATACGGATAGCCGATCCCGCCCGCTCCGGCCAGAAGGCGAGTAACAGGCCGAGGAGTGCAATTCCGAGAGCCATCCCCGCAAGAAGAAAAACGGCGGGGCTGCGTAACAGGTGCGCTCGTTTCAAAGGCTGACTTGCCTCGGTTGTTGGCTTCGCTTTCCCCCCGGCTTCTCCATTGCGGTTCCTATCGTTGGGCCTGAGACCGGTCCGGCGGGGGAAGTCTTCCCCCGTCACCACGATCACCGACACGTTGTCTTTGCCCCCTCTTTCGTTGGCTAAGTTGACCAACTCGGAGGCGGCGTTTCGGCCGTTCTCTCCGGCCTGTTCAACGCATGCGCGGATCTCATCAGAGGTAACCATGTCGCTGAGTCCATCGGAACACAGGACGAGGGCGCAGTCCGGATAGAACGGCCGTCGCACGAATTCGATGAAGCTTTCGTCATGTAACTGATGTTTGGCGGATCCGACGTCTCGATAAACCTCGTTTCTACGAGGGTGCCGCATCGCTTCCAGCTCACCTATTTCGCCGGCGTCCTCCCTCATACCGACAGGCGAATGATCGTGGGTGATCTTCGAAATGCTTCCGTCTCGAATCTCGTAGAGCCGAGTGTCTCCGACGTGCCCGATGAATACGTCCCCATCTTCGATGACGGCCGCCGTCACGACACAACCCATTCCCTTCCATTCGTCGCGCGTCGCGGCCAGACGCAAGATCTCCTCATTGGCGTGCCATATCGCCTCTCGGATCCGCCGCTCAACTTCGCCGGTTTTCTCCTGCAGCCGGCGCTTGATCGCGGCCATCGCTTCGTCGGCTGCTTTTTCGCCGGCGGCCTGGCCTCCCATCCCATCCACGACTACGAACACCCGCTGGCGCTCGTCGCAGTAGACCCGGTCTTCGTTTTGTGACCGTTCGCGGCCGGGATCGGAATGTGCATAAGCCTGGATTCTCACACTCACAGGTCCTTGCTCTCAGGGGGTGCAGATTCTCTATGACCTGGTTGGCCGCCCGTCCTGGTCATAAGGAAGATGAGGATCACGGTACTCACAAATGCGACTACGAACAGAAAACGAAACCAGTACAGCCAGCTCATAGTGCTTCGAACTCCAGATCCACTTTTTCGGCAAGTCTGATCACTGCCTTTGGCGGCAGCAGGGTCCATTGGCCCTTCTCGAGTTTCTTGCCGTTGACCGCTGTTCCGAACTTGCTCACATCTTGAATCCAGAATTCCCGGCTTTCTTTTTCGTCCACCCGAAGGTAGAAATGGGAACGGGAAACATCCTCGACACAGGACAACTCGAGGTCGCACGGGACGTCCTCGCCACCCCTCCCAGCCAAAATGTCTTTCTTGGTCATGAAGAGTTCGTGTCGCTGTCCGTTACGGTCTTTGTAAGTAAATCTGGCCAGCTGCGGCTCGGCAGCCGGCGCTTCCTCGAGGAAACTAGTGATGCGGCGGCTTTCCCCGCGGGACCGGACAGTGACGACCCGTTGGGTTTTTGCTCCTACTCCAAATTCCGCGTGTATGGGCATGGTAAGAGCGGAGTCGACCATGATGTCGCCCGGCTCAAAATCTTCGTCTTCGGCCTTGAGCACGCGGATAAACCAGTCGCCTTCGGCGGGTTCCACGGTGACGGGTACCTGACCGAAAAGCGGCTTTGTGTTCATTTGCTTGACTCGGGCGTCCAGCGCTCGTTTCGCTTCGCTACGGATGCGGTCGAGAATACCGATAATTCGCTCGTAATCTTCTTCATGAAGGTATACGTCAAACCGGCTGGGCGCGACGGTCGAATAGAGCAGAGGCTCGAGCGCCTCCTGCATGTTCTCCACGATTGCGAGGATGATGTCTCGTCCTCTCGCTTTAGCTTGTCGGGTCTTGGACTGCGTATCCATTTGGATTCCCCATAGACCACTGGCTTGGTGATGGTCCTTTCAGGATTAGTCTACAGAGAATAATACGGGGCGGACGATGTCAAGGTTCCGGCAACCGAACGCTTCGGATGAGAGTGACGATCCTTGCGTGGAACCACCCAGTGGGCTCGGAGAATACGAGGGCAGGGGGTGCATCAAGAAGGTGTTCCCTGGCTGCCCAAAAATACAGACGTGCAGAATGAACGCTATTGGAGTTAGTCTTGATCCGAAAGTGCCACATAGAGACGGCCCCGGGGAGGCCAAATGCATAGACACCTTGCCTGGTTTTCATTGACCGTAACGCGCTGTCGTCTTCTCGGGGTGACGGCCGTCATTGGATGCGCTCTTGGGAGCAGCACCTGCCTTGCGGCGCAGTCGCCAAGCGAGCTTTTTATGCGCGGTATTCCGTCATTCCCTCTCCGCGACACGTACGCCTGGAGAGTCAAGACGTGGGGTTCTCCGGGACGTGGACCTACCGAACCGCGCTTCCCCCCGGACCGGTCACCACGATCGCATGGTTGCCGGCTTCCGGACGATTGAACAAACGCTCGGTGACGCGCGAGCCGCGGCGGCTGGTCAGGACTCCGAACGCGCTCTCGAATTGTTGTTGGATGCCCGGCGCCAGGCGGCGGAGATCACTAAAGATTCGAGCTGGGTGTTTGCAAACTTGAAAACCACCTGGGAAAAGAGCCAATTTTCAAAGGGCCGCGAAGTCAACGGGAAGAAGTTTTGCCACGTCATGGATGACACGAAGGATCACTGGGCCGACCGGCGTCCGGACCTCAGGCCTGGAGGTTCTCATCGAACTGATCGTGGTCGGTCATGCATACGATGGCCGTGTCGATCGATTCGTTCTTGAGCGCCCATTTGATCGCGGCCGAGGGAACACCCGGCTGGCTGAGCCGCTTGCGTCGTCTCGCTGGAGCTTTTGAGGAACGCGAGAAGCGCGTATATGAAGACGAGGGTGCCGGTCATCTCGAGCACTTCTTCGACATCAGACATGAGTAAATACGTCAAACCATTCTCTCCGTGCTTCCCAGCCCAGGCGCCACTGACCATGTCCATTCCAATACTTCCTCCCACAAACAGGCAACCCGCCACCAGGACTCTTCTGCGGGTTCGGGGATCCAGGTGCAGCAGGAATTTCACGCTGGCCAGACCCACTACCAGGACCAGAAACAAGCCGGGCAGGACCCAGGTGTAATACAGGAAGCCGCTTGCTCCCAGGAATTGACGCAAGGGTTTAGTGCTCCGTTCGTGCAGCGAGGCAACCTCATCCATGGAGAGGAACAGAAACAGTGCCGATAGAGCCGCCCAGTGGGAGGCGTACTGAGAGGATTGCTCGCGAACCGAGCGGCTGATCTGGAATAGCAAGAGCGAACAAACGAAAAGGAGCAAGGACGAATACCAGGTGGGAATGTTAGCTTCAAAGCCGAGATCCACAATTCTCAAGTAGCTGCCGAACGTCCTGCTTTTGAAAATAAAGAAGTGAAGGATCTGTCCTGTGAAGCTTGCGAGAGCCAACAGAACAATCCCTAATCCGAGGAGCAGTGTCAGCTTTCGAGCGGGTATCCGCAGCGTCGTCGTCGCCATGTGTTCGAAACCCATTTCTACGTCTCCAAGAGCGTGCGCTCTCAATCGGCGTCATTCGCCCCCCAATCCCTGCTCCCTCTTAGCCTTCTCCACTGGTAGAGCGTGAAGAGGAGGAAGCCGGCGGCTATGTTCAATTCCAAGACTTCATTGAACTCTGCAATTGCGCGAAAGTCCTTTTGGGGAAGCGCGAAGATGTTTCGATAAATGCGCCAGAAGAAATGGGGCAAAAAATAGACGATCAGAACATAGTGCGGAATCACAAGCGAGGTCACCTTGCGACAGGGTTGAAGAGCACGGATGCGGGGGACCAGAAGAGGAAGCAGGCCACCGTACGCTCCGATGAGAAGCTGGCCCCACTGAAACGCGGCCGAAATCTCCCGGATATTGTGAATGGTCGTCTCATGTTGCTGGTTGACTGCTCCCAACCAGCCGGGGGTGACCCAGTTGAAAATTCTTTGTCCCCAGCTGATTTCTTCCCCGGTCAGGAAGAAGAGACCGGCGGCGAGACCAAAGTACAGGAAAGATAAGCCCTTCAAACGCCGGCGAAGTCGAACCGCAATCGCGAGAGCAAAGATCAAAGCGAGCGCATAGAAGAGCACCTGGCCGTCTTCGGCAACGCCGTCCTCCATGATGTACAAATGGTAGAGCGGTCGGTTGAAGAGGAGCAGGCCTACTCCAGTGAAAACCACCAGGGCGGGAAATAAGTGGATTGCGAGGATGGACAGGGGGGAAAGCTGCCACTCAGCCTTTGCATTCTGGAAAAAACTCGGAGCGTGATCAGCAGGGCTGAAATCGTGGCTGCGGTCCTTGAGCTTCGCCTCCATGCAATTTACTCCTCGCGTGGTTCTGAAGTGCGTGGACGGCTCACAGTCTCATTATCCGCGATATTCCGTATGTCTAGTAGTCGAGGGGGCAACCGGATCGGTTGCCAAACCCGTGAAGAAAGCCGCCGACCGAGGCGCTCCGAATCTTCCGGTACGCTGTTCCCGGGCCGCAAAAGAACGCAATGCTTCCCGTTCGGCAGACGTCCAAGCGAGTAGTGTTTACCCAGATTACGGCTGCGCGCTGGCTTTCCGACTGGTCACGGACGCTCCAACACGCAGTCGACGCGAGCCACGGCGTACGAGCTCAAGGTCAAATCAAGGCAACCACCTCTGACTTCGAACGCTCGAGATGCTCCTGAACGAAAGGATTCGGGGTCTTTCATCGCCCGCTCGACGTTGCTTTCATCCAGTACACGAATCTGGGCCTGCCTCACTCCGGCGCCTACCCGCAACAACACGAGACGATGTTCGCGGCGCATATTGGCCAGCAGAATGCGGAGCCGGTCTGCCTGTCGGAGAACCAGGCCCTCAACCAACAGTGGGGCGGAGCTCTCCGAGTGCAGGATTTCGCCTCCCTTGAACTCGGAGGCATCAGCCAGCACGTGGTAGAGCGGAAAGACGCCGCCGGGAAAGGAACGGAACCTGGTCGGAATCGGAGAGCCGCCGACCGTCTCCATCACCCCGCGCCATCCGCAGGTTTCGTAGTAGGTGACGCCCGCGGCCCCCTCTTCGGCCAGGTACTTCAGGCTTCCGAGAGTCCACCCCGCCCCGAAAAGAGACATTTGTCGAACATCCACTCGAGGCGGTAAGTCCCCCGGCTCTGGTTCGGGCTCCGGCCCGGTCGCATTCGGATTGAACCGGGGACGAAGAGTCACCGGACTGACATAGATCGGCAGGCCGCCCGCGAACTGTCGTGCAGTCTCGACCGTATCCCGCTGCGCCGCCAGGTTCTCGACCAGGGAATCGTTGTCAAAAGCATGCACCTGAGGATTGATCGAGTAGCAGATGCCGTGGAGCAACTCCACATCCGGGCGCTCGCGATTGAGCTCCGTAAAGTAGGCATTTGTTCCGGAAACAAGCTGCCCGGGACACGACAGGGCGGCGAGGCAGTCGCGGACCAACCGGACCGATTCTGCGGAAGTGGACCTCTCTGCCCGGTTGAAAACCAGCCAGCGCACGACCGGCGCATTCAGAGTCATCAGGTCCTCGACCTGCTGCTTCAATTCCGGAGTCGGCGGTCCTGGCAGGATGAGTGCCGCTTCAAGAGGAACACCTGTCTGCCCCGCCTCCCGGACTGCGCGCTCCAGAATCGGCCGGTAGGGGCCAGCGAGATCAAGCTCAACCCGGAGGTGGCTCAAGTTAAGGTGCCGCAGCAGCTCGATCTGGCGCGCGCTGAGCTTCGGGACCTCGGCGTTGACGCCTAGTCCCAAGGCGGGCAGAGACTTCGTTTCCTCGGCGCTGAACGAAAAGGAAATGCTTTCGGGTACTGCCACCTCGGCGACGTGCTTCCTGGCGGTGATCAGGCTGACCCTAACCGTTTGCTCAATGACGGTTCCGGTTGCGACGGAGGCAGGGTAAGGGAGACGCAGCGGCGTGCAGTAGGTCTTGAAGGACGCATCGGTCCAGTTCCGCTGGTCCTCCATCTCGAAGACGTCCCCTTCGAAGCTGAAACTGACCGACGTGTCGACATCGACCTGGTGCGTGATTCCGCGGAAATCCCGAAACGGCTGATGGGGGGCAATCTGGAGAGGGAACCGGCCCTCTTCCACGGTTCCGTCCTCTTTGGTAACCGTGCAGCTCCGACCGGCGCACTCCCTGATCGGATGAAGGACGCAGAATCCGATTCGATTCCTCAAAAAAGTGGTGTTTGCCGTTCCCCGCATCGAAAACGTGATCGTGCCCGATTCATCACCCACGATTCGGCCGGCCCACTGAAAATCGATCTCCCCCTCCCGGTTTTCGACATCGTAACGAATGTCAAAACAGGCGGGTTCTTTCTGAATCGAGAGGTTCGAGATACGATTGGGCACGGTCCCCCAGTTCCGATCCCGCACCGCCACGTAGATTCGTCGCACGATCTCGTGGCCACCCAGTCGGATCCAACGCAGATCGCCGGCTTGAAAGACGATGGCCAGCGGTCCTGCCCGCAGCTCGAGCTGCTCGGGGCACGCTTGAGGGACGCCGTAGTAAAGGATGTTTTCAGAGGTGTTGTCGTTTGTCGACACGGCTCTGCCCCTCCCTCCCTGCCTGTCAGCCTTTTGTTGCGCCGGTTATCTTTTGCACGCTCGCCATCATCTCTTCCGGTTCGAATACTCTTTTCCAATCGGGTTTGAAGAGGACCTTCTTGGCCTCGTCGATCGCTTTGATAGCGCCGTCCGAGAAACGGGCGGTTTTCAGTTCTCCAAAGACCAGCGCCAGCTCGATATTGATATGCCCGAGAAGGAAGTCCCGAGCCGCCGCGACCGGGACTCCCCGTCGTATAGCCTCTTCCATGGCTTCGTGTACCAGGACGACGCACGTGGCGGCGACGGTTTCCGAGAGGACCGGCTCGAGAATCGCAAGTTGCTCCACCGTGCAGCGGTGGGCGTTCATGACCGGGGCAAAGATGGTTCGGGCGACCTGCTCGCCGAAGGCGTAGGCCTCTTCCGGCCCCTGCATCAGCCCACAAACAATATTCTGCTTAGCCCGAATGCCTCCAAAGAAGTCGCGCCGGGCCTCCGGGTCGCACTCGTCATTGAAGACCGGTGGGTGGCAGGGATGCGTGACGAAATAGGAGATATCCGGGCGTTTGGGCAGCTCCCCTGCGTAGGGGGCGGCCGCGTCCAGGATGATGACCAGGGTGTCCGGCCGGAGCAGGGGGACCACCTGGTGCGAAATCTTGCCGATGGCGCGATCCGGGATAGCGAGGATAACCGCGTCGGCTGTTGCGACCGCTGTTTCGAGCGCCACCGTCGAGATGCCACGCTCGGCGAGGGCCGCTTTCCCTGGCTCACTGATCTCCACGTGAGCAACCTGGTAGTCTGACTTCAACAAGTTATCGGTGCATCGGCAACCCATTTTGCCGCCGGCGCCGAGCAAAGCGATTGTAGCCACGGTCTCCTCCTTCTCTGTCAAACGGGCGTCGTCCGTCGGGACACGAAACTCCCACATTTCGATAGCGAAAAAATGATATACTCATCATACCAGTTGGTCAAGCAGGAGTGAGAGACAGCAGCTGCTTTTCCGGGCGGTTGTCCGCTGGCTGGAATGGGACGAAACGGCATGAAGACAGTTGTTGATGAACAGATTCCCCGCAGGAAGCTTGGGGACGAAGTCCTGGATCGGCTCCTGGGCATGATTGACGCCGGGCAGATTCGGGCCGGCGATCAGATGCCGTCCGAGCGGGAGTTGATGCGACGTTACCGGGTGGGCCGGCCGGCCGTCAGGGAAGCACTGCAATCCCTCGAAGGGATGGGCCTGATCGAGATCCGGCACGGGGAACGGGCGCGCCTGATCGGACTGACGCCCCGAGCACTCTTCGACCTGGTAGACCGGTCGGCGCGGCACTTGCTGCGGACTTGCCCTCAGACTGTGGAGAACTTAACCGAAGCCAGACTCTTCTTCGAAGTCGGGATGGTCCGTCTGGCCGTTAAACGGGGCGGGGAAGGAGACATCGCCCGCCTTGCCGAGGCTCTTGAGCAACTGCGCCGCGCCGCAGGTGATTCGAAGGCTTTTGTCGAGGCCGACCTGGCGTTTCATTCGGTCATCGCTTCCTTTTCCGGCAACCTGATTTATACAGCCTTGAGTGAGTTTCTCCTCAGCTGGCTCTTCGAGCACTATCCGAACCTGGTCAGCACGCCTGGCGCTCAGGATCTGACCATTGCCGAGCATTCCGCGATCTACGAACGCATCGCGGCCAGGGACGAAGAAGGGGCCGTCGCAGCGACAACCGAGCATCTCACTCGCACGAGCCCGCGCTACAGACAATACACCGACCCGGTAGTTGACAAGGGGGATGGATCCTCAAAACTGCCCGGCGATGAGCCGACGAGTTAAGTGCTTGGCGACGACCAGTCGAGGCGTATGTCTGCAATGTCCGACTGGGAAGTCGCCCGCGGGAGTTGTGGGGGCCTGCCCCCTGCCCCCTCTTCCTTCTTTCTTCTCCCTGTCTCCTAAGCGAGAGTCTTGGGCTGCGAGGGCAGAATATCGAATATCGAACAAGGAATGACGAATGTCGAAGTGAAGGCGCAGGATTCAGAACACTTCGGAGTTCGATATTTCTGTTGGGAAAATAAAACCGCGCGTCCCGGCTGAATCGTGGCTTAGGCGAGATCGTAAGGAGCCGCGCACGGCAGCGAGCGCCAGCGAGCGAGTAAGCGGACCAACCAACATGCTCTTTAGGCTGGCTCCTGCTACTCGCGACTGCCCCCCCTGGGGCTGGGTGGCTGGTCCGCTTACTCGCTCGCTGGCGCTCGCTGCCGCGCGCGGCTCCTTACGGTGATTGCTCGCCGCTCGCTCTCGCTGAGATCCATGCCTCTGTGGAAAGCTCCTCCTGCCCGGCACACAACATATTGTGGCTACTGGAGTGAAGGAGATACCCAGTATTCGATATTCTCATCGACTGATTCAGAGTTCGCGCTTGTCACCGAAGTCTGCCCCGAAGGCGTTGATGACCCCTGCGTGCTTTTTGGGTTGTTTTTGGGGACGGACAAGTTGAGGCGCCGCCGGGCCAATGGTAGACTCGCGCCGTGGCGGCGATTCTCGGTGAGCAGCATACCGACGGTACGCCGACCCTGGACGGAGATGGAAGCAGGAATTGACCGGAGCTCAATAAGAACGGGTCCGCTAAACTGGCTCTATGCGATCTAAAATAGGTCTTCTCATCGCCCTTTCTCTGGCCGTGCCCGTCTTCGGGGCACAGTCCGGGATCCCGCGCATCCATCCTCATCCCGCGGTTGAAATCGATCTACCGGTCGAGGCTGACCCGGCCTGGGTATCCCTGGATGACCGCGCGCACTGCTCGTTTGCTCCCACTGATACCGCATATGAGCGGCATCGCGTCCCGAATATCACCGAGGAGAACCACTCATGGTCCGCAGTCGCGTGGCGGGCCGAGCGGGTTCACGCTCAGGTGCTGGTCTGGTCCAAGACGCCCCTTTCTCAGCTTCGTGCAGATCCAGCGCCGCTGTCCGCTCCCGACGGGAGGACGATTCCGGCTACAGCGATGCGCATCCGATTCGTGCGTTACGTAGTGTCCGAGCTCCCACCCGGCTCCCGGTCGGCGCAGTGCTCGGAGATTGACCAGCAGAGCGCGCACCTGGTTCCGGACGTTCTGGAGACATCTGAGCGTTTTAATGTTCCCGGGTCGACGACGCGGCCGGTCTGGATCACGATCGACGTGCCCCGAGATACCGGGCCGGGCGCCTACAAAGGGACAGTGCGGCTAAAGGCGGAGAACGGATTTGACCGTGCCTTGACCCTCCAACTTGAGGTCCAGGGCGGGACGGTGCCTCCGCCGGCAGACTGGTCCTTCAGGGTGGATTTCTGGCAGAACCCCTGGGCAGTGGCTCAGCAGCACCAGGTTGTCCCCTGGAGCGAGGCCCATCTGGCAGTGCTGAGACCGCACCTGCGAACGCTGGCCGATATGGGCCAGACCTATGTTTCGGCTTACGTAACCCATTCGCCTTGGAACGACGACACCTATGTGCCCGACGGGACGATGGTCCAGTGGATTCGACAGCCCGACGGTTCGTTCACTTTCGACTATCGCATCTTCGACACCTACGTGGAGCTTGCGATTTCCTGTGGCATCGACGATGCCATCTCCTGCTTTACGTTGCTGCCATGGGGCGGGCGCGTCCGATACCTGGACGGGGCCACGGGAGACTATGTATGGGCCAATTGGGCGACGGACTCTCCCGAATATGAGAAGTTCTGGAAAGGATTTCTGGCCGACCTGCGAAAGCACCTGACCCAGCGAGGATGGTTCAGGAAGACCTACCTGGAAGTGAACGAACGGTCGCTGGAGGACACGCTTCGTGCCGTGAAAATCGCCCGGGCGGATTCGCCGGAATGGAAGCTGACTTACGCCGGGAATTATCATGCCGAATTCGTCGAGTCGATCGACGATCTCTGCACCGTTCTCGGTAGCGAAACCCCGGGGCCGGAGCTCGCTACCCGACGGAAGCGGGGCCAGACCAGCACCTTCTATGTATGTTGCGTTCCCGCCTTTCCGAACGACTTTCCGTTCTCGCCGCCTGTGGAAAACGTCTGGATGGGCTGGCACGCGGCTGCCAAGGGGATGGACGGTTTTTTGCGCTGGGCATGGGACAGCTGGCCGGCGAACCCCGTCCTCGACTCGCGCCATGTTAGATTCCCGGCCGGAGACACGTTCCTGGTCTATCCCGGATCCCTCGCTTCAGTCCGTATGGAACTGATCCGCCGGGGTGTTGTGGATTTCGAGAAGATTCGAATCGTGCGGGCGCGTCTCGCCAAGGCCACCAACCCGGCGGCTCGTGAAGCGATGGAGCGACTTGACCGGGCTATCGAATCTTTTTCATGGGAACGGGTGCAGAGCACGGGCGGCAAGCTGATCGAGCAGGATCTGCATGCGGCGCGCGAAGCTCTTGCGGTGGCCAGTCGGGCCGCTTTCTGAAGCGGGAAAATCGACGTGGCTCTGAGATCGGGTACTCCAGGAGCCCACTTCACGCGGATCACCGCCGGGCTACTTTTCGAGACAGAATGGTCCTCGCGGTGAGGTTCGCGGCGAACACGAGCACGAGTAGAACCAACCCGGCTGCCCAAGCCTGACGGTGCCAGTCATCGTAAGGAGCGATGGCGTATGTGTAGATCATCACCGGGAGTGAGGCAGTCGGCTCGTTCAGCCCCGGACTCCAGAAGCGATTATTGAAGGCGGTGAAAAGCAGAGGGGCCGTCTCACCCGCCACGCGAGCGATTCCAAGAATGATTCCCGTCATGATGCCCCGAAACGCGGCCGGCATCACGACCGTCGCGATCGCCTTCCATTTGCTCGCTCCTAATGCGAGCGCCCCCTCGTACAGTTCTTTTGGAACCGCGCGGAGCATTTCTTCGGTGTTCCTGACCGTGATTGGAATGATCATGATCCCGAGCGCGAACGCGCCTGCCAGCGTCGAAAAGTGCTTCGTCGGAAGGACGATCAGCGCGTAGGCGAAAATCCCGATCACAATTGCGGGGACGCCGTTTAAGAGGTCGGTCGTGTAGCGAACGAAAAATGAAAATGTCTTACCGCCGAACTCCGCGAGATAAACAGCCCCCAGGAGTCCGACTGGGACGCCGATCAACGCGGCCAGGATCAACAGCTTCGCGCTTCCCAGAATGGCATTACCCATGCCGCCCCCCGGCTCTCCAACAGGTTTCGGCAGCTCGGTAAGGAACTCCCAATTGATGGCTCGGCCACCCTGCCATGCCAGGTAACCGAGAACGAAGAACAGGACAGAAACAGTGAAAAGGGTGCACAAACCGGTCAAGCCGAACATCAGGAAGTTCACCCACTTTCTGCGAGTTCGTCCACGGCTCATGGATGTGTCGCCCCCTTTCGCTGGGTGCCCAGAATGAGCAGGCGGGCGAGTCCGTTCAGGATGATCGTCAACAGGAAGAGCACGAGACCCAGCTCGATCAGCGCGCTGATGTACAGATCCCCGGTCGCTTCGGTGAACTCGTTCGCTATAGCGGCCGCGATCGAAGCTCCGGGGGCAAACAGGGAAGCGGAAATCTTCGGATCATTCCCGATGACCATGGTCACTGCCATCGTCTCGCCGAGTGCCCGGGCCATCGCAAGAAAGATCGAGCCGAGAATCCCCGCCCGAGCGGACGGCAGAACTACGCTCCAGGTGGATTCCCAGCGAGTCGCGCCCAGCGCCAGTGCTGCCTCTCTCATCTCCATGGGCACAGCTTGGAGCACATCCCGGGAAATCGAGATGATGAATGGAACGATCATGATGGCAAGAATCAACCCGGCCGCCAGCAGGCCGACCCCATAAGCCGGCCCCTGGAAGAAGGGCAAGAAGCCAAGCCATTGCTTCAAGGCCGGTTCCACCGTGCCCCGGAGGAAAGGGACCAGGGTGAAGATGGCGAGCAAGCCGTAGATAACGCTCGGAACGGCGGCCAGCAGTTCAATGACGAAGGTCAACATGTTGGAGGTGCGAGGGGGCGCCAGCTCCGCGAGGAAGATGGCTGCTCCGACTCCGAGGGGAACCGCAATCAGGAGGGCGAGCGCCGACGTGACCACGGTCCCGTAGATAAAGGGCAAAGCACCGAACTCCTCGAAGACCGGGTCCCAGGTGCTCGAGAACAGGAAGCCCCACCCGAACTTCGCCCGCGTGAGAGCGGAGCTCCGGTAACAGCTCAAGAACGAGGAGAACCGTGATCAAGACGATCAGGGACGCGAAAATCAGGGTAATCAAGTGCGCGGCCTGGTCTCCGTATCGCAGGCGAGACCGAAAGCCCCTCGATTCACGCCCACCGCGCCTTTCTTCCTCAAGGGTCCCGGTGACGGCCATGCTATTTAATCCCGGAAATCGCTTCGGTCTCTTTGCTGACAACTGCATCAGGAAGCGGAGCATAGGACAATGGCGTTGCCTGTTTCTGCCCGTCCGTCAGCATCCAGTGCAAGAAGTCGATTATGATTTGCCGCTTCGTCGCGTCCGCGATGGAAGCCGGAACGAGCAGCCACGTGAAACTGGAAACCGGATACGCATCCTTTCCGGCCGGATTGGTAATGGAAACCCTGAAATCGTCCGGCATATCCTTCGCCGCCGCCGCTGCAGCCGCTGTCACGCTTGCGAGATCCGCCTTGATGAAAGCGCCGGAGGAATTCTGCACCTGCCCATACGGCAGTTTGTTTTGGACGGCATAGATCAGTTCGACGTAGCCGAGTGAGTTGGGAGTTTGGCTGACCAGCCCGGCTACCCCTTCGTTTCCCTTACCTCCGAGTCCCACCGGCCAATTGACAGCGGTGCCCTTGCCGACTTTCGCCTTCCAGTCCGGACTGACCTTGCTGAGAAAATCGGTCCACACATAGCTCGTACCGCTGCCGTCCGAGCGATGGATAACCACGATCTGATCAGCAGGCAGATTCACTCCTGGGTTGGCCTGCGTCAGTTGCGGGTCGTTCCATTTCGTGATCTTGCCGAGAAAGATATCGGCCAGCGCCTTGGAAGTGAATTTCAGTTCCTGGCTCACACCGCTGATGTTGTAGGTCGGTACGACGGCGCCGAGCACGGTCGGGAAGTGAAGGATCTTGACTTTCGCCTGAGCCAGTTGCTCATCGGTCATCGGTCCGTCCGTCGCTCCAAAGTCGACCGTGCCGGCCAAGACCTGGCGAATTCCGCCGCCCGAACCGATCGACTGATAGTTGATCTGAATGTCTGGGTGAGTTTTATGGTAATCGTCAAACCACTTCGAGTAAATGGGGTAGGGGAAGGTCGCGCCTGCCCCGTTCAGGTTGGTTGTTTTCCCGCCCTCGGACGGTGTTCGACTGCACGAAACTGCTGCGGCGATTAAGCCGGCGCAAAGGACCAATGCCAGGGACCGCAACGTCTCTTCTCATTCTCCCTACCTTTCATCAGAAATTGAACTGCAATTGGCTTTGAATTCGGTACTGAGTGGCTGCTCCCTCCTGCAAAGGGACGAAGAAGAGAGCGGCCGGATCGCTCTTGCTCCGCTCGTTTTGGATGAAGAACAAGTTCTGCCATTGCAGGAACGAGGTGAGGCCCAGATCCACACGGAAATGATGGGTGGCGATATTCACTCCGGAGTTCGTCCCCAGGTCGTCGTCGGTCACCTGCGAAATCATCGCGTTGGCATCCTTGATCGAGTAGATGTACAGGAAGCGGAGATCGCCCAACTTCTTGACCTGTCCCAGACTGCCCGTCACCATCAAGGCATCCCGAAGCCTGCTGGTGCCAACGTTGCGAGAGACTTGGAAGTCGAGCCACAAGCGGCATTTCACGGTCGCCGATCTTCACACCGCTGTTGGTCAGTCGGTAGTCCAATCGGACAATCTGAAAGTCGCGAGCGCTGTAGATTGCGCCGCCGGGCTCCGTTGTTCCGCTACCGACGCCTGTAAGAGGACCGGAGAGAGCCAGACCAAGTGTCCCGTTGACGAGCACCGGGAATCCTGCGGCGGTGGAGGCCAGAGCGATTTGGTTCGGGTTTCTGTACCATTGGGCGTCGGCGAAGAGCTGGTGAGTCCAGCGGTTCGACAGCTCGACCTGAGAACCCAATGCCCTGGTGAAACAAGTTCGCCGTTCCCACCCTCTGGCCGGGTGCAAAACCGGCTGAGACGTAAGGCGAGGTCGTGGTCAGAACCTGGACATTCGGGTTCGACAAGATGTACTGGCCTGCCGCGGACTTCCAGCTGACTGAGAGCCGTGTGCTCGCTTCAGCGGCAAGCGGACAATCTGCTGAAAGCCGTTGAACCGGATGTCATCGTCAAAGAGAAACCGCGAATTGTCTGAAAATACTTCCGGCATCCGGCCGATGCGGAACGAGATGTTCTTGTTCGGATGATAATCGGCAAAGACCTCCGAGATGAGGAAAGGATGACGAGCTGTGATTCCGCTGAAGTCCGTATCGAAGGTCAATGGGTTGTTGGCTGGTCCTGACGACAATTGCAGGTGGGTGACAAAAGCCGGGCTCAATTCCTTGTCGACGTTCAGACGAATCCTGTACCGCTGGCGCACATTTTGCTGGGGACCAGCCACGGAGTTTGAAGACCTGAGTATCGCATCAGTGCGAAAACGCAGGTCGCCGCTGAATGTGACTCCGCCAAGACCTTTGGAGGCCCCTTCGGGTTTGTTCTCCGGCTTATCCACCTTCGTCGCTGTCTGACGCAACTGCTCGTGAGCGGCGGCTGGCACGCTCGTGACTTGCGGAGAAGCGGGCGATGCACCACCAGCGGTCAAACGCTCAAGTATCTGGCTCTGCTTTTCCAGGGCGGCGCGCAGCTGTTCTATTTGCCTCTGTTGATCCTGGACCTGCTTCTTCAGCGAGTCCATTTCGGCCTGCTGCTCAGCGACCCTTGTCTTCCCTTCAGGCTCTGCGGGCGCAGACCGGACCGCGGCGGCGGACACGAGAATCAATAGCACTCCCTCGGCTACTCGGCTCATACAATCTCCTTTTCGTGATAAGGCCCTTCGGTAAGAATTCTAGGGAGTGCTTGTCGACGTTCGGTTACCGTTTTGTCACAGGTTGGCAACACTTGCCGGCCGATTGGTGACACAACCTTTGAAAAGCCGTGACGTGATCGTGACATTCGCGCTCTACCATCAGGTTCTGGTCCGGCTGGTCTTTACGTCCAATCTCGCAACCCGCACATCCGGCGGGGTTTGACCTCGCTGTCGAGAGTCCATATGCTTCAGTCTGTGGAGAAGATCCTGGTCGTAGACGACGAGGAGGACATCCTTGAGCTGGTCAGCTTCGGGCTCAGAAAAGAGGGGTATCGCGTCCTGGGTTCAAAGAATGGCGCAAGAAGTGCTGCAAATCGCCCTCAAAGAGAAACCCGATCTGGTTGTCCTCGACATCATGCTTCCGGGACTGAGCGGTATCGAAGTGCTGAAGCGGCTCAAGTATCAGCGCCAAACGCAGGGAATTCCGGTTCTCATGCTCACGGCAAAAGGCGAGGAAGTCGACCGGGTTCTGGGCTTCGAGCTCGGCGCAGATGATTACCTCACCAAGCCGTTTAGCGTCCGGGAGTTGTTGCTGCGGATCCGGGCGATCCTCAAGAGACTGTCGCCGGCTACCGAAAGTGGCAAGTGTTGAGATGTGACGGAATCTCCCTGGACCGTGATCGTCACGAGGTGAAAGTGGGAGAGAGAGTTGCTGGAGCTGACGGCGACCGAGTTCAACCTCCTGGCCTTCCTGCTTGAGAACCAGGGCCGGGTGGTCAGCCGAGATCAGTTACTGGACAAGGTCTGGGGTTATAACTACGGCGGGATGACCCGCACGGTTGACACCCATGTTCAAAGGCTCCGGGAGAAACTCGATGCCGAGGGAGCATGCCTGCAGACCATTCGGGGCGTGGGCTACAAACTCGATTCCGTTGTTCCTGAATAAGTAGTGCACTTAAAGCCAGTTGTTCTTCACCATCCTCGTTGCCGGTTGTGCCTTGATCGGGACTGGTCTTTTGGTGGATTAACAATTCCATGGAGGACCAGAGGCTGATGATCTGCGGGCAGATCTGCACAACCAGGCCGCTCTTCTCAGCTCGGTGTTCGACTCCGAATCGCCCGATGTCGACCGCCTCGTAGACGACATCTCCCAGCATCTGCGTTACCGGATCACGGTTATCAGGGAGGACGGAAAGGTGGTCGGTGATTCGGACTTTTTCTGGCGACCGAGTTGGCTGCGCTTGATAATCACGCCGATCGAACCGAGATCATCAGGGCAAAGCAGGCGGGATGGGGGGATCGGATACGGTACAGCCCCAGCCTTCAAACCTGGATGATGTATTCGGCTGTCCGGCTCCGTCATTCCAGTGGCTTCGTCAGGATTGCATGTCGGCACCCCAGCGCGCGATTCTGGCTCCGCCGCTTCGACTCCCGCTGGCGGCGTTACTGCTCGCCGCCGGGCTCGCTGCAGGGATCATGTACCGCACGATCACGAGGAGTGTGACCGAACCGAAGAGCAAACTGGAACACTGGATGGATCAGATCGCTGAAGGCCAATTCGGAGCGGGGCCGCCGATTCATTCGGGCGAGGAGCTGGGGTCGACAGGTCGATCGCTGGCATAGCCTCGCCCAGAAGAACGAGCAGCGATTCCGTCTGCTTGCAGCAGAGGCAGACTACCTGAACGCCGTGCTGGCGAGCATGCCCGAGGGGGTCATGATAACGGATACCAGCCCCCGCATTACCCGGATCAACCCCGCCTTCTTCGGGATATTCAGCCTTGACCATGATCCGGTCGGACGAACGGTCCTCGAAGTCGTACGCGACCCCCTGCTCGAAGAGACCCTTGGAAAGGTGTTGAATTACAAGGACTTGAGTCAACACGAAGCGGAGATGAAGGTCGAGGAGCGCATTCTGCTGGCGCGCTTCTCGCGTCTTACAAAGGGTAACGAGATCGTTGGGGCCGTGGTTGTCTTTCACGACATCACCCAGTTGCGCCGGCTTGAAAACGTCCGAAAGGAGTTCGTCTCGAATCTCTCTCACGAATTCCGAACGCCGCTCACTTCGATCCGAGGTTACGCTGAGACTCTGCTCGACGAACCGTGCGATTCGCGCCGTCCACCAGGAATTTCCTACCCAAGATTCAGAAGAACGCGGAACAGCTCTCGCAGATGATCGAAGAGCTGTTCAAGCTGGCGAGCCTGGAGGCGGCGGAGAAGCGGCTTGAAAAGCAGGTGGTCAGTTTTCGCTCTCTGGTCGCGGAGCTTGGCGAGGAATTTGGTCCTCGTCTTGCAGGCTAAAGGCATCGAACTGGTGAGCGAGTCGGAACCGGGGACAGAACGCTTCCTGGCTCATGAAGCTTACTTGCGCCGAATCTTGCATAACCTGATTGACAACGCCGTCAAGTACACGAAGAGCGGCGTCATCAAAATAGCGACTCGAGCGGTCAGGCGACGAAGTGATCGTGGCCGTTTCCGACACCGGGACAGGCATTCCGCCTGAGGATCTCGAGAGGATTTTCGAGCGGTTCTACCGGGTCGAGAAGGACCGCTCACGAGAGACCGGGGGCAGCGGAATCGGGCTGGCGTTGGTCAAGCACCTGGTGCAGGTCCAGGGGGGACGGGTGTGGGCGGAAAGCACGCCTGGGCGGGGTTCCACCTTCTTACTTCTCCCTGCCCGGCGAAGTCCGAGCAGTTGACGAAATACTGCCGAGTGAGAGTGCCGAGAGCATGGAACAAGTGAAAATTCAGGTTGAGCATCTCAACTTCTATTACGGGTCGCAAGAAGGCCCTCTCCGACATCAGCTTGTCCATGCCCGAAAACCGGGTTACCGGGCTGATCGGTCCCTCGGGCTGCGGCAAGTCCACCTTCCTGCGGTGTCTTAACCGGATGAATGACATCATTCCCGGGACCCGCGTCGAAGGCGTTATCAAGCTGGACGGCCAGGATATCTACGATCCCGGAATGGATGTGGTGGAACTGCGCTGCCGGGTCGGCATGGTGTTTCAGAAGTCAAATCCTTTCCCGAAGAGCATCTTCGACAATGTGGCTTACGGACTTCGGGTCAACGGCTGGAACGATAAGAGGGCCATCGAAGAGAGAGTCGAGCAGAGCCTGAGAAGCGCTGCCATCTGGGAGGAGGTGAAGGATCGCCTCCGCGATTCGGCTCTCGATCTCTCGGGCGGCCAACAGCAGAGACTCTGCATCGCACGCGCCCTGGCGATCCGACCCGAAGTGATCCTGATGGATGAACCGGCGAGCGCACTGGATCCCATTGCGACTGCTCGAATCGAGGACCTGATCCAGGAGCTCAAGCGAGAGTATACGATTGTTATCGTCACACACAACATGCAGCAGGCCGCCCGGGTTAGTGACTACACCGCTTTCTTCTATCTCGGCGAGTTGATTGAATTCGGCGAAACCGAGCGTAATCTTCACCAATCCGCGGCAGACGAAGACGGAAGACTACGTGACGGGAAGGTTCGGATAGTCATGGAAAGAAAGTTCGAAGAAGAGCTGGAAGAAATCAAGCAGAACCTGCTGTCGCTGGGAAGTAAAGTCGAGCGCAATTTCGGCGATGCCATCACTGCGCTCATTGATCGCGACCCAGTGCTCGCCGGCGATGTCATCTCTCGGGACCCTCTCGTCGACCTTGCCGAGATTCAACTCGATGAACACTGTATCTACGTGCTTGTGCGGCGTCAGCCGGTGGCGCGCGATCTTCGGTTTATTGCGACGACCTTGAAAGTCGTGAAGGATCTCGAGCGAGTCGGTGATATGGCGTCCGACATTGCCGAGCATGTTCTCGCCCTGCTTCGTTACCCGCCGGTGCGTTCCTTCCCGGAAATCCCCGAAATGGCCCGCCTGGCTCAGCAGATGCTTAAACAGGCGCTCGACGCTTTTGTTAAACATGATCCTCAACTGGCTCGTGCCGTACTTGCGGATGACGACAAAGTCGACGAGATACATACGAAGATCTGGGATGAGTCTGGTGACGCTCATGTCGGAAGATCCGACCTCAATCCCCGCGGCGCCGCATCTTTTGGCGATCATCAAGTATCTTGAACGGCTCGGTGATCACAGCAGCAACGTTGCCGAAATGGTTGTCTTCATGGTTGAAGGGACAGACATACGACACGCTGCGAAGATCCGTGCTGTCCGGGAGAGGCTGGCGGCCAAGTCGGAATCAGGAACGTAAATCTTCTCGGTTGCCTGCCACGCGGCCGGGTACCATCCGAAACACAAGACTCGGGTCCGTCTGGTAGATTTGCCGGTGCAGTCTTAGCCGCCGCGGCCCTCACCGCCTTCCGTGCGCCGTTGGTGAGCCAGGAACTCGAGCTGACCGGCCCGGAGGCGTTGAGTCATTCCGCAAGATTGTGCTTCGGGGAGGTTCCTGCCTGCCGAAACACCAGATTCCCAAGAAAGAAACCGGCAAGTTCGGAGCGGCCGCTCACGCCTGCTTTCCGGTAAATGGAAAGACCCTGCTGTCTGATCGTTCCTTCCGAGGCCTTTCGAGAGGCTGCAATATCCTGATAGGAGAGACCTTTCAGCAGAAGTCGGGCGACTTCGCATTCGGCGGGCGAGAGCCGCCATTCTTTGAATTGCTGCTCGCAGGGGTCAGGCAACGTCGTCTCGCCTCTCAAGCTCTTTGCCTCGGCGATTGATCTGGCCAGGCGGTCTTCCAGAGATCCGACCTCGTGACGCGTTCGGAGTATTCTCTCCAGGAGAAAAGCGGCGGCAATCAACCCGACAGTCGAGAGCCCCAATTGAATGAATAAATGCTGGTTTGAGACTCCCGAGCGATAGTCGTCGACGATATCCAGCCCCAACAGCAGCGTTATGGGGACGACGGCGCTCAGGATAGCCAACTGCCTCTTCATCTGTATCACACCTCGCGTCATCAGAAGTTCAGGAACTAAGAAGAAGGACAAGATCCCTCTCCCTGAGTCTCAATGCTCCAGGCTCCGTCGCCTTGCCGATTTTTTGGCCCTGGCACATCGCCCACCAGTCCTCTTTCATGTTCTCAAAAAGACGGGGAGAGACGTAGCTGCTTCCGGAGAGCACCGTGTCGCTTCGCATCAAGCGCCATTACAACCCCTATTCGGTCACGCTCTTGGAGCTGCACGACGGATCCCGGCCGGCCTCTTCACCCGGCGGGCTTGAGCCGGTTGCAGCCGCCAAAGGTCTGAGGACCAGACACTTCACGACGCCCAGACTTGCTCGGCTCGCTGGATCTTTGACTGGTCCATCTCGATTCCGAAACCCGGCCGTTCCGGCAGCTTGATCCTTCCCCCAGATGGAACGAGAGGTTCCTTCTCAAAGAAAGCCTTTTGGGGCTTGAAGTTCACCAGGTATTCGACCAGCGGGCAAGTCATGGGAGACTGGCTGGCGACCACGTGAAGAGCAGCGTGAATATTGTGCCCGTGGGGAACGACCCGGAGGTCATGAAGCGATGCGAGCGTACAGATCTTGACCAGTTCGCTCACTCCGCCGCACCACTCGGGATCCGCCTGGATGACATCAATAGCGCCGGCCCTCAGGAATTCGTAAACTTCCCAGCGCCCGTAGAAGTGCTCGCCGGTTGCGACCGGTATGGACGTCTGCCTTTTGAGCTCGCTGAAAGCCTGGATTTTGTCCGACTGCACGATCTCCTCGATCCAGCCCGGCCTGTACTTTTCGACCTGCCTGGCCCATGCGATTGCGTACTCGACGTTCCAGCCGTTGTAAGCGTCGAACATAATCTCGTAGTCTTCGCCGAGGGTTTCACGAAGAGTGCGAACCAGTTCCACGTTTCTCAGCAGACCGGCGCTTCCCTGGGCTGGGCCCTCCGAGAAGAACCATTTCTGGTAGCGATAGCCCTGGGTCTTGAGAGCTTCCGCCCGCGCACGCAACTTTTCAGTGGCCAGGGGGAAGCCCAGGCAACTGGCGTACGCCTCAATGTCCGCCCGGTAGGGACCTCCAAGCAGCCGGTAGACCGGGACACCAAAGAACTTGCCGCGCAAGTCCCACACAGCGTTGTCGACGGCGCTCAGCGCCATCATGTAGTGCCCGCCCCGCGAGTGGCGGTTCCAGCGGTACATCTTGTCCCAGAGGATCTCGCCTGCCAGTGCATCTTCGCCGACCACCAGTGCTCTTAACTGGCGGGCAACAACAATGGCCGCTTCCTCATCGACCGCCCCATAGAAACCTTCAAGGCCTGTGTCAGTGATAAGCTTGAGATAGAGTGCCTGTTGGCGGACGCGAGTACCGGGTGCAGGTGGAGGAGCTGCGGGGCGCGATTCAGATTGCTGGTAAATGCTGTAAGGGGAGACCTGCCACTGGAATGCGAAGTCTTCGGCCACACGCTCACCCGAATAGCGCCAGATCTGCACGTCGCGGATCTTCAGCTGCTTTGCGGACCGCGACTCCGACTGCGCGATTGCCAGAAACGGCGAAGTACCCAAAACCGCCAGAGTGCCAAAAAATGACCGTCTTCTCATCTCCGACCTCCGGTTTCTGAGGAGCAAGATTTCGCAGGCATGATACTAGAAGCGCCCGGGCCGTGTCCCTGCGATAACGTGGATTCTTCCGGGAACGGCCCGAGGGCGAAGATGTCACAGTTTTTTACGGCGCGGCTCGCTGGGAAGCGCCGACGGACCGGGTACTTGTCCATCGGCGCTCGCAAGCGGTATCGTTCGTTCAATATGATCGAATACCGTTACGGCAATGCATTGGAGGTCGATGCCGTCATCGAGCTGCTGCGGGCTTCCACCCTCGGAGAACGCAGGCCGATCGATGACAGGTCCCTCATCGAGCAAATGATCGGAAACGCAAACTTGACGGTCACAGCGTGGGATGAGGCGCTCCTGGTCGGGCTGGCGCGGACGCTCACCGATTTTGTCTACGTCGGGTACCTGTCGGACCTGGCCGTCCGGCAATCGCACCAGAAACGGGGGATTGGCACAGAGCTGATCCGCCGAACCCGGGAGAAGATGGGACCAAGGTCGATGCTGGTGCTTCTGTCCGCGCCGAAGGCGGTCGACTACTACCCGCGGATCGGTTTCACAAAGCACCCAAGCGCCTGGGTGCTCAGGGCTCACGAGCCGTTTCCTCCGCCTGCCGTCAAACCTTGAGCTCCGCCCTCCGCCCGGACATAGCCGGGATTTCCCGAGCTTCAGCCGCTCCTGCGGCCAGCGAGGCTGGTCAGACGGATGAGGGTCGCTCCATGGCGGCCGCAGGTGGTTCTGAAGGAACTTTCGAACCGGCCGATGTCTTTCTGTCGCCACAAATCCCGCGCCGTCCGGCCGCCAGAAAGGCCGATGTCGGCCCAGGTGATGGTCAACTGGGCGGGTTTGTCCGAAAGGTTGAACAGGCCGACGGCCACCGATCCATCCTCCAGTTCCTTGGTCAGGATCAGCTCGTCCGGCGTCTGCCTGGTGATTTTCGCCTGTTTCCCCAACGGGTCCTGATTGACCTCTATCACCTCCTGGTTGCACAACACGTTGAGCGTGAATGGATCCAGCCTCGCCATGTCCCCGCTGAAGATCAGGGGCGCGGCCATCAGGGACCACATGGACATGTACGAATACTGCTCGTTTGGAGTAAGCGACGTGGGTGTGCCTTCCCCCTGCTTGTGCGCATCGCCCACCCAGCCGATCAAGATGTAATCCGGGTCGTTCCAGGCACCTGGTCGCGCGTATTCCCAGTGTTTTGCGTTGCTGAAGCCTATGCTGTAGAAACCCGGGAGCTGGGTGGAGCGCTCCAGTCCAAGGTCTCCGGTCGTTCTCCAGCAGTGTCCCACCTCTGCACCCCATTTCCAGACGTCCCCCATGCCGTACTGGCAAAGGTTCAGGACGATATCACGGTCCAGCTTCTGCAGCTCGTTCCACATCTGGACATACGGTTTCTTGAAATCCTCGACGGTCTTGCCCCCCGCCTTCTTCGAGTAAGAGCACCAGTCGTACTTGAGAAAGTCGAAACCCCAGTCGGCGAAGGTTCGGGCATCCTGCGCTTCGTGGCCGTAGCTGCCCGTGTATCCCGCGCACGTCTCCGGCCCCGGGGAAATATAGGTCCCTGCCTTCAGTCCCCTGGAATGGATGAAATCGGTCAGTGCCTTCATGTCCGGGAAACGTTTATTGGAAAGCAAACGTCCCTGGGCGTCTCGCGTCGGTCCGCCGATTTCCGGGTCGTCCGAGCTCACCTTGACCATCCAGCAGTCGTCGATGTTCACGTACGAGTACCCATAGTCCGCCATTCCGGTCGCAATCATCTGCTCGGCCGCTTGCCGCATGACCTTGTCGCTGACGCGGTTGTAGTGGATATACCAGCTGTTCCAGCCCATAGGCGGCGTGAGCGCGAGCGTCTGTCCGATGACGATCCGCAATTCCCGGCTCGCCTTCCCGTGGCGGTTTTCTGCGGACAGTGTCGATCGGTAGGTGCCCGGACCGGCCGCCTGGCCCGAGATGATCCCTGTCCGGGAGTCGAGGCTGAGGCCTTGCGGCAGACCGGAGGCGGCAAATGTCATGGGCCGGTCGCCGGTCGCCGGGACCCTGTACAGGAAGGGTCTCCCGGGTCGGGTGCCGTAAATCCGGGGACCGTTGATTCGTGGTTCTTTCCCCGGAAGTGGTGTAAGGATCCCCGGCTCGTCCGTCCCGGCAGCCTGGGCACCGAAAAGCGAGTCGGAATCCGGCCCGGGAACCACGGGGAGAGCCAGGAACAGGATCACCAGGAGGGTCACGCTGACTGAAACGAGGAGACAAGTCCCGAATTTCATGATGGGGCGATGATCCTCCCTTGGAGAAAAGGAAGTCAATGGGTCGCATGGGGTCAAAATCGCTTCCTCCGGGCTACGGCTTGGCACCGGCCCTGCGCCAGGCGAACCCTATCGGGCGGCTCAGCTGCCGGCGTAGGTCCGACTTCCCAGTCGGACTAGCCTTCGGCCTGAAAGGCCGAGACATAGTAGCCCGGGGCGGAGCGCTTTTTGCGTAGCCCCGGGCTAGCCAGCAACGAGCTTCAAGCCCTGAAAGGGCGGGAGAGAAAGCACTCCGCTCCAGGGGCCTCAATCCCACACGTAGCGTTCATCGTACGCGACCTGGTACTTCTGCAGGAATCGTCGGTATTCGTCTTGGAAAGTTCTCCTCCGGTGGTGTTCGGTCTGCTTGGAGATGTACGCAGTTACCCGGGGCACTTCAGATTGGGATACAGAGAAACCGCCATAACCGGCTTGCCAGTGGAAGTCACGGAAGCGGGGGCCAAGCGTCTTCAGCCATTTAGAAGAACCCGTTTTGACATGCTCGACCGCTTTGCACAAAGCAAGATTCTTGGACAGGGCGAATAATGAATGGACGTGGTCAGTGGCGCTGCCGATCTTCAACGAATGCGAGTCGATCTCGTCAAATATTCCGGCAAGGTAGTCATGAAGCCTTTCGGAAATCTCGGGATGAAGCACCGGGGCTCGGTCCTTGGTACTGAAAACCAGATGAACATACAGTTGTGACAATGACTGTGACATGGTCCTCTCGCTCCTCTGTGCAGGCATCTGACGCCCTTTCAGGGCTCTGCTCTACGACCCGTCTAAAACCTGGGGCTACGCAAAAGACGCTCCGCCCCAGGCTATTATGTCTCGGCCTTTCAGGCCGAAGAATGTAAAAACTCCAGGGTCCGACTTCCCAGTCGGACTCGGCACGCGCTGGCTGGTGGTTGCCCTCGGTGAGGAAGAGTCCCACTGGGAAGTGGGACCCACGGCGACTCGCGCTGGCTGGCCTGGTCCGTTCGAATGAAGAGTCCGACTGGGAAGTCGGACCTACGCCGGCGCCTGTCGCTCATTTGACTTACCCCGTGTCCTGCCTGAAGATGGAGGAAGTACATGGGGCTCCACACTGACCGCTCAAGGTCTTGTGCCGACAGGATTTCGGCACCTCGCTGGGGATTTCTCAACGTGGTATCCGATCAGTCCCATCCGACCGGCGACTGACGAGTGAAGACACTGGCCAGTAGTCAGTGGTCAGTGGTCAGTTGTCAGTTGTTCAGTTGTCAGTTGACCTAAGGACAGCAGTATGAACAGCAATGCCTTGAAACATCTGGCGATGCTCGGCCAATCGATCTGGCTCGACTATATCCGGCGCGACCTGATCACGAGCGGAAAGCTTCGCCGCCTGATTGACGAGGACGGACTCCGGGGGATCACCTCGAATCCAGCCATCTTCGAGAAGGCGATTGTAGAGAGCCACGATTACGACGACGATATCCGGACCCTGGCGGTCGAGGGAAAGGGGCCGGAGGCCATCTATGAAGCCTTGAGTCAACACGATGTGCAAAGCGCGGCGGACGAATTCCGCGCGTTCTACCAGGCGAATGATGGCAAAGACGGGTACGTCAGCCTGGAGGTCAACCCCCATTTGGCGCACGACACCAAGGGGACACTGGAGGAGGGCCGCAGGTTGTGGGCCGCACTCAAACGTCCCAATGTCTTCATTAAAGTCCCGGCGACCACCGAAGGTCTCCCGGTTATCCGGCAGCTCATCAGTGAAGGAATCAATGTCAATGTCACGCTGCTCTTTGGATTGCCTCGTTACCGGGAGGTTGTGGAGGCGTACATCGCCGGGATCGAAGCGCGGGCGGCCCAGGGAAAGCCGGTGAAGCATGTGGCTTCCGTGGCCAGCTTCTTTGTGAGCCGCATCGACGCCCTCGTGGACCCGCAGCTCGAGAAATTCGTCGCACAAGGTGGCAGAAAGGCGGAAATCGCAGGCAAGCTGCAGGGTCAGGTGGCGATAGCCAGTGCCGGGGTGGCGTATCAGATACACAAGGAGACCTTTGGCAATGAGCGGTTCAAGAGACTGGCCGCACAGGGCGCTCGTGTTCAACGCCTCCTCTGGGCCAGCACAAGCACGAAGAATCCCCGCTACAGCGACGTGAAATATGTTGAGGCTTTAATCGCACCAGGCACGATCAACACGGTCCCGATGGAGACTCTGGAAGCCTACAGGGACCACGGCGATCCTCGCCCCCAGCTTGAACGCCACCTGAGGGAAGCCGACAGGATGCTTGAGCGACTCAGGGAACTGGGCATCGATCTCGATCAGGTGACCCGTCAACTTGAAGATGAAGCCGTCCAGAAATTCAACCAGCCCTTCGACAAGCTGATCAAATCGCTGGAGCAGAGGACACCACAGATCCTGGCGGGAGACTAGTCCCAGGGGGAGATCGTGAGCAGACACGTCCGCATGAGTCACCCTGTCTACAGCCTTTTGCCGACCGAGGTGGAAGGCTTCGGTTCCCTTGCGGAGCTTGCGTTGGACATGCGCTGGTCCTGGAACCATGCCGCCGACGAGGTCTGGCGGCAGTTGGATCCCGCCCTCTGGGAGCTGACTCAAAATCCCTGGGTGGTCCTGCAGACGGTGTCGCGCGACCAACTGCGGCGCGTGTTGGCGGCGCCTGAATTCCGGGCGAAAGTCGACGCCCTGATGCAATCCAGGAAGCGCGCAGCGGAGGCACCCGCGTGGTTTCAACATAATCACCCGCGGTCCCCCCTGACCTCTGTCGCCTATTTCAGCATGGAGTTCATGTTGAGCGAAGCCCTCCCGATCTATGGAGGAGGACTTGGGAACGTGGCCGGCGATCAGCTCAAGGCGGCAAGCGATCTGGGCGTGCCTGTGATCGGCGTGGGGCTGCTCTACCAACAGGGCTATTTTCGCCAGGTAATCGACAAGGACGGGGTTCAACAGGAGCTTTTCCCGTTTAACGATCCGGGCCAGTTGCCGATCACCCCGTTACGCCAGCCCAACGAGGATTGGCTCCGCCTGCAGGTCACTCTGCCGGGCTACTCGGTCTGGTTGCGCGCCTGGCAGGTCCAGGTCGGCAGGGTGAAGCTCTTCCTTCTCGACAGCAACGATGCCGCAAACATCCCGGTCCATCGCGGGATCACGAGCGAGCTTTACGGGGGCGGGCCGGAGTTGCGTCTCAAACAGGAACTGCTCCTCGGGATCGGCGGATGGCGACTGCTGAGCGCCATGGGAATCCACCCGGAAGTTTGTCACCTGAACGAAGGGCATGCGGCCTTCGCCGTGTTGGAACGGGCCCGCAGTTTCATGGAGGAGACCGGGCAGCCGTTTGAAACAGCCCTGGCGGTGACACGCGCGGGCAACCTCTTCACGACTCACACGGCGGTGGCAGCTGGTTTTGACCGTTTCCCCCCGGCTCTCATCGGGCAGTATCTTGGACGTTATGCCGAGCAGAGGCTCGGTATCAGCCTCCCGGATTTATTGGCGTTGGGTCGCCAGAACCCGAACGACTCGTCGGAACCCTTCAACATGGCTTACCTGGCTGTCCGCGGGAGCGGTGCGGTCAATGGGGTCAGTCGCCTGCACGGGACAGTGAGCCGGCACATCCTGCAGCCTCTCTTTCCGCGCTGGCCGCATGAGGAGGTGCCGGTCGGACATGTGACCAACGGAGTCCACATGCCCAGCTGGGACTCGGCGGCGGCGGACGATCTTTGGACGCATGCGTGTGGAAAGGGGCGCTGGCTGGGGAAGACGGAAACCCTGGAGCAGCCTATTCGGTGCGCCTCGGACGCTAGTCTATGGGAAATGCGCACTGCAGCGACGCAATCGCTCGTGGAGTACATTCGCGGGCGCTTGTCGAGGCAATTGGCCGCCTCCGGTGAGCCGCCCGAGGAAGTTGACCTCGCCAAGCGGTTGTTCGATCCCAACGCTTTGACGCTGGGCTTTGCACGCCGCTTTGCGACCTACAAGCGACCGAACCTGCTGTTGCACGATCCACCCCGATTGCTTCGACTCTTGAGCAATTCCGACCGGCCAGTGCAGTTGATCATTGCCGGCAAGGCCCATCCGGAGGATCAGGCCGGACAGGCCCTGATCCAGCAGTGGATCCGTTTCATCCGCCAGCCGGAAGCCCGCACCCACGTTGTCTTCCTGAGCGACTACGACATGCTGTTGACGGAACGCCTGGTGCAGGGTGTGGATGTCTGGTTGAACACACCGCGGCGGCCCTGGGAGGCGAGCGGAACCAGCGGGATGAAAGTGCTGGTAAACGGCGGCATCAATGTCTCCGAGTTGGATGGATGGTGGGTGGAAGCTTACGCTCCCGACGTCGGGTGGGCCTTGGGAGACGGTCAGGAGCACGGCGACGATCCGGCGTGGGATGCAGTCGAAGCCCAGGCGCTTTATGACCTGCTTGAGCGTGAAGTGGTCCCGGAGTTTTACACGCGCGATCAGGACGGCATCCCGAGAGCCTGGGTCACCCGGATGCGCGAAAGCATGGCCAGGCTGACTCCACGGTTTTCCGCATGCCGCACGGTGACGGAATACACCGAGCGGCATTACCTTCCCATGGCCGCAGCTTACCGCGAGCGGGTTGCGGATAAAGGCGCGGTCGGGGCGAAAGTGGTCAAGTGGCGGCGTGATCTCGGGGAAAAATGGGCGACCCTTCACTTCGGCGAGGCGAAAACCGAGACCGACGAGAAGCAGCACATATTTGAGGTCGACGTCTGCTTCAATGGCCTCGATCCGAGCGCCGTGCGAGTCGAGCTTTACGCCGACGGAATCAACGGCGGGAGTCCCGAGCGCCACGAGATGAAGCCTGTCTCCCGTGCGCGTCGCGCCGGCGATTGCTCTTTTCGGGCGACAGTGCCCGCAACCCGCCCGGCGAGCGACTACACCGCGAGAGTCATACCGAAGATGGACGGAGTCGCAATCCCGTTGGAAGCCGCGCAAATCCTTTGGCAACGATGAATCGAAAGCGGGGCTTGGGTGCGTGCGCAAATCCCACGGGGTGCGTCCCGATAAAGGTGCTAACTTGTTGTTAGATAGCTTCTTGGACGCTAAGGGCGTCACTCAGAACTTTTGGATACGAAGACGTGGGGCGTGGCCGAGTCGTGTCAGAGCCGCGCGCGAGCGCTTTTCAGCGAAGCAAGCGGGTTCGAACAGAAAGCTGAACGCGGGAGAAGCCTACTCGATTAATGGAAGGGTGAGCTCGGGGCAGGCGATCTGCTTTCTGTACCTACCCGCTTGCTTCGCTGGACAGCGCTCGCGCGCGGCTCTGACTGGACTCGAGGCACCCCTATGGGAGTGCACCCCACTGGCCGGTCCCGGAGGACTATGAAAAGGCAAGACTACGAAATCGGCATGATCGGTTTGGGGGTCATGGGGCGCAATCTCCTGCTGAACATGGCCGACCACGGCTTCTCGGTCGCGGGCTACGACAAGGACCCGAGCAAAGTCGAAGCCCTGCGCCAGGAATCGAAGGAGCGGGATATCCGCGGCGCAGAGAACATCCAGGAGTTCATCGGCCTGCTTCGCCCGCCCCGCGCGGTGATCATGCTTGTCCCGGCCGGCGCTCCCGTCGATTCGGTCATCAACGATCTTCAGGCGCGCCTCCAGCCGGGCGATCTCGATCATCGACGCGGGCAACTCCTACTTCAAGGACACGCGATGTGCGCGCCCGCAACCTGGCGAAAAAAGGCCTTCATTTCCTCGGCGTCGGGGTGTCCGGCGGCGAGGAAGGCGCGCGTCACGGGCCGAGCATCATGCCCGGCGGTCCGAAAGAGGCGTACGAGCGGATCCGGCCGATCTTCGAAGCCGCCGCTGCCAGGTAAACGGCGATCCATGCGTCGCCTGGCTCGGTCCCGGATCCGCCGGGCACTTCGTCAAGATGGTTCATAACGGCATCGAATACGGCGTTATGCAACTGATCGCCGAGACATACGACCTCATGAAACGCGGGCTTGGGCTTGAACGACGACGAATTGCACGAGGTCTACGAAACGCTGGAACAAGGGAGAGCTGAACGGCTACCTGATGGAGATCACCAGCCGCATCTTCTGCCGGGTTGACGAGAAGACGGGCAAGCGGCTGATCGACGAGATTCTGGATGTCGCCAGGCAGAAGGGCACGGGGATGTGGACCTCGCAGGCCGCGATGGAACTGCAGGTGCCGATCCCCACGATCGACCTCGCCGTCGCGATGCGGGATCTATCCGTGTTCGAGAAGCAACGTGACAAGGCGAGCGCCGATCCTGCAGCGGCCGATGCCGAGTCTGGGGATCGAGCGCGACTCGTTCCTCAACCAGCTCCGACACGGCCCTTTACGCGGCGATGATCGTCACCTACGCGCAGGGATTGGCGGTCCTGGCGGTCGCAGCCGAGACAGTACCAATATCACCTCGATCTCGAAACGGTGGCGCGGATCTGGCGGGGCGGCTGCATCATCCGGGCCGCACTGCTGGAAGACATCCGCGCGGCCTTTCGCCAAGCAGCCGGCGCTCGAAAATCTGCTTCTGGATCCGGTGCTTTCGGGAAAGCTGATGGCCAATCAGGAGGATCTGCGCGGTGTCGTTTGCACGGCGGCGGAGCTGGGTTTGCCCGCGCCCGGCTTCATGACCGCCCTCGGCTACCTCGATGGTTATCGCAGCGCCTGGCTGCCGGCCAATCTGATCCAGGCTCAGCGTGACTATTTCGGAGCCCACACTTATGAACGAGTCGATGCCAAGGGCACGTTCCATACCGAATGGGGAAGGAGCGAGGCCTGTGAAGCCGAATGACCAACTGGAGCCGACCGTGTTCGCGATCTTCGGCGGAGCGGGAGACTTGACCTGGCGGAAGCTCGTCCCGGCCTTGTTTGACCTCTCCCAGGACCGCAGCATGCCCAGCTCAGTTTCTCGATTATTGCGCGTGGATCGCGTCGAGCTCAACGACGACGAACTGCGCCGGCGCCTCCGGGACGGGGTCAACGCAATTCGCCGGCCGGGGCAAGGTGGACGCCGAGGCCTGGGACGAGTTCGCCAAACACATCTGCTATCAGCAGGGCGATTTCACGAAGCCGGATACCTATTCGGCGTCTGGCAGAGCAATGCTGCGAAGCTCGACGAGGAATGGAACGTCAAAGCGCATCGCATCTTCTACATGGCCACACCGCCGACGATGTTTGGCGAAATCCCGACGCGGCTCGGCGAAGCCGGGCTGGCGAACGATCGAGAACGCGCGCGGATCGTGATCGAGAAGCCGATCGGCCATGACCTGGAATCGGCCCTGCGAGTTGAATGCGCACGCTTGCCGCAGCATTTCAATGAATGCCAGATTTTCCGGATCGATCATTATCTGGGCAAAGAAACCGTGCAGAACATTCTGGCGTTCCGTTTTGCCAACCCGCTCTTCGAGCCGATCTGGAACCGTCGTTACGTGGATTATGTGGCCATCACCGTCGCTGAAGAGGTCGGTGTCGAACATCGCGGCGGCTATTACGATCAGGCCGGCGCCCTCCGTGACATGGCGCAGAATCACTTGATGCAACTGCTCTGTCTTGTCGCGATGGAACCGATGGTCTCCTTCGATGCCGACGAGATTCGCAACAAGAAAGTGGATGTCCTGCATGCGGTTCGGCGGATTCACCATGACGCTGTCGCTCAGTGCGTGGTGCGCGGGCAGTACGGCGAGGGTTGGGTCGGCGGCCAGGCGGTCTGCGGCTATCGGGAAGAAGAGGGCGTGTCGCCCGGAGTCCCAAACGGAGACGTTTGTTGCGTTGAAATTGTTCCTCGACAACTGGCGCTGGCAGGACGTTCCATTCTATCTGCGGACCGGGAAACGGCTCACCCGGCAGGTTTCGGAAGTGGCCATTCAATTCCGCGCCGTGCCGCATCGGTCGTTTCCTCCGGAGGCCACACTCGACTGGCAGTCGTCGCGGCTGGTCATGTCGATCCAGCCCGATCAGGGCATCGTGCTGCGCTTTCAGGCCAAGCATCCGGGTCCCAAGATGCACCTGCGGACGGTGGAGATGAAATTCAACTACCAGGAGACGTTCGCCGCACGGTCGCCGGAAGCCTATGAGACGTTGCTCTGGGACGTGATGAAGAACGATCGCACCCTGTTCATGCGTGCCGACCAGGTGGAGGCCGCCTGGCGCTTGTTGATGCCGGTGTTCGAGGTTTGGGCCGTTGCTCCGCCCAGTGACTTCCCCAATTACGCCGCCGGCACCTGGGGACCGGAAGCCGCGCAGGCGCTCTCGCTCAACAGGGACACAGCTGGCCGCTGCCGATCGACCTCGTGGATGTTCCCCAGGAAGTCAAAAGCTGAATCGAGGCTCGCGCAACACGAAGCCCTTGCAGTGATAGCGGGTCAAGGAGGTCAAATGAAGGAGGCGATTCCGATCACGGCCTTGTTCCTGGACATCGGCGGTGTCCTGCTCACGAACGGGTGGGATCGTCACGCCCGTGAGCGGGCTGCGAGGACATTCGATCTCGATGCCGATGAGATGGAAGAGCGGCATCACCTGACGTTCGACACATACGAGGTAGGGAAGTTGACGCTGGAAGAATATCTCAGCCGCGTCGTCTTTTACGAGGACCGCCCGTTCACGCCGGACAAATTCAGAAGATTCATGTTCGAGCAGTCGCAGCCATTTCCGGAGATGATTGAGCTGGCCAACCGGCTGAAGGCCCGTCACCGGCTGAAAATAGCGGTCGTCAGCAACGAAGGCCGCGAATTGACCGAGCACCGGATCCGAAGCTTCAAGTTGAACGAGTTCGTGGACTTCTTCATTTCCTCCTGCTTTGTGCACTTCCGCAAGCCCGACACCGACATCTTCAAAATCGCCCTGGACATCGCCCAGGTGCCGCCCGGTCAGGTTGTCTATATCGATGACCGTCCGATGTTCGTGCAGGTGGCGGAAGGGCTGGGAATCAACGGCATTCTCCACAAGGATTACGAGTCGACGCGCGCGAAACTCGCCGCTTTTGGTCTCGTGGATAACGACGAATAGAGACAACTCATGAAACCCGCGGACGGATGCATTCTGACCATCAACGGCGGCTCATCCAGCATCAAGTTCGCGCTTTTCGACGTGCGCGAATCGATGGAGCGGATTCTGAAGGGCAGGACTGAGCGGATCGGGCTGCCGGACGCCACTTTTGCCGTGGAAAGCCGGGAGAAGGCGGAGAGCTTTTCGCGCCCGGTAACCGCACCGGACCACGCGGTCGCCGTGGGCGCCCTCATGGATTGGATCGAGGAATACATCGGCGCCGGCCAGTTGGCCGCGGTGGGGCATCGCGTCGTCCACGGTGGGCCAAAATACAGCGAACCGCGGCGCATCACCCCCGAAGTGGTCGAGGAGCTGCGCCAGCTCAGTCCATTCGATCCTGAGCATCTCCCGGAAGAGATCCGACTGACCGAAGCGTGTCACCGCCGGTTCCCCGATGTTCCGCAAGTGGCGTGTTTCGATACCGCCTTCCATCGGGACCTCCCGCGCGTGGCGCAGTTGCTGGCGATCCCACGCCGGTACGAGGCGCAAGGTGTGCGGCGATATGGCTTTCACGGGTTGTCGTACGCGTTTCTGATGGAAGAACTGGCCCGCGTGGCGGGATCAGCAAATGCACGGGGCCGGATAATCCTTGCTCACCTGGGCAACGGCGCAAGTCTGGCGGCGGTTCACAACGGGAAACCGGTGGACACCAGTATGGGATTCACTCCGACAGCCGGCGTGCCCATGAGCACCCGCTCCGGCGACCTGGATCCCGGGCTCGTCTGGTACCTGGCGCGCACTGAAAGCATCGACGCCAAACGGTTCAACGAGATGGTCAATTCCGAGTCCGGGTTGCTGGGCGTGTCCGAGACCAGCTCCGACATGCGTGACCTGCTCGAGCACGAGGCCGGCGATGTGCGGGCGGCCGAGGCAGTCGCGCTGTTCTGTTACCACGTCAAAAAATGCATTGGGGCGTTTGCGGCCGCGCTTGGAGGACTGGAGACGCTGGTATTTGCGGGCGGCATCGGGGAGAACGTCCCGATCGTCCGCGAGCGGATCTTGGACGGGCTTGGATTTCTTGGAATCGAGCTCGACCGGAAAAGAAATGCCGGCAATGACGGCGTCATTTCGACGGAAACCAGCCCGGTTACCGTCCGCGTCATCCCCACCGATGAGGAATGGATGATCGCAAAGACCGTGTGCCGCGTTCTGGGGTTATGAGTTCGGGGTGCTGAGTTCGCCTCCTGACTGCTTGATCCCTGGCGAGGAGACAGAACCGCAAACGAAGCGTCTTCTGCGCAGTGCGCGGATTGAAACCGGCAGCAGTCAGCTCGCAGCCAGGGGTCGCTCCCGGGAACATCCGCGCACTTCACACAAAGCGCTCCGTTTGCGGTTCTGTTCATCTCGCCCCACTCAGAACTCAGAACTCAGAACTCCGAACCCTGAACCGTGAACCGGTGAACTCAGAACTCAGAACTCAGAACTCAGAACTCAGAACTCCCAGAAGGAGAATTATGGCGAAAACCAAAGAGACTAAGCCCGCGGACGGTCCATTGCCAGCCGATCTTCTTTCTAAGATGAACGCTTACTGGCGCGCCGCCAACTATCTGTCGGTCGGGCAAATATATCTGTACGACAACCCGCTGCTCCGCAAGCCGTTGGAGTTGCAGCATCTCAAACCACGCCTGCTTGGTCATTGGGGCACCACGCCGGGATTGAACTTCATCTATGTCCATCTCAACCGGATCATCAAGCAGTACGACCTGAACATGATCTATGTCACCGGCCCTGGTCACGGCGGCCCCGGTCTGGTGGCGAACACCTACCTGGAAGGGACGTACAGCGAGTTGTACCCGAACATCTCGCAGGATGAACCGGGTCTGAAGAAACTCTTCACCCAGTTCTCTTTTCCCGGCGGCATCCCCAGTCATGTGGCCGCGGAAACGCCCGGGTCCATCAACGAAGGCGGCGAGTTGGGCTATTCCCTGGCGCACGCCTTTGGCGCGGCCTTCGACAACCCTGATTTGATTGTGGCTTGTGTCGTAGGCGACGGCGAGGCGGAAACCGGGCCGTTGGCCACCAGTTGGCACTCGAACAAGTTCCTCAATCCGGTTCAGGACGGGGCCGTGCTGCCGATCCTGCATCTGAACGGCTACAAAATTGCGGGCCCCACCGTGCTGGCGCGAATCACCCGGGATGAGCTGGAGGCTCTCTTTCGCGGCTATGGGTACACCCCGTACTTTGTTGAAGGCGAAGACCCGGCGGAGATGCATTGCTTGATGGCCGGTACGCTCGATACCGTAGTGGCCGAGATTGACCGGATTCAGCACGACGCGCGCCAAAATGGGTTCAAGCAACGGCCGCGCTGGCCCGTAATCATCCTCCGCACCCCGAAGGGCTGGACCGGCCCGAAGGTCGTCGATGGCAAGACCATCGAAGGAACATTCCGCGCCCACCAGGTGCCGGTTACCGATTTTGCGACGAAGCCCGAACACCTGAAGATTCTCGAACAGTGGATGAAGAGCTACCAGCCCGAAGAGCTGTTCGACAGCAACGGCCGGCTCATTGCGGAACTCGCAGATCTCGCACCCAAGGGCGTCCGGAGAATGGGAGCGAATCCTCATGCCAATGGCGGCATACTGCTCCGCGATTTGAGAATGCCGGATTTCCGCGATTACGCCGTCGAAGTGGCGAAGCCCGGCGTCGTGGAAGCCGAAGGGACAGTCGTCCAGGGCCAGTTCATCCGCGATGTTCTCGAACTCAACGCAGAAGCACATAACTTCCGAATCTTCAGTCCAGACGAAACTGCCTCAAACCGCTGGACTGCGGTTTGGGAGGTGACGAACCGGTCCTCGACTGCCGAGATCAATCCGGGGGACGACGATGTTGCACCTGATGGCCGGGTCATGGAGATGCTGAGCGAACACCAGTGCGAAGGCTGGCTCGAGGGTTATCTGCTGACCGGCCGGCACGGCTTCTTCTCATGCTATGAAGCCTTCATCCATATCGTTGATTCTATGTTCAATCAGCACGCCAAGTGGCTCAAGGTGTCCAGACGCATTCCCTGGCGTCGGCCGATTGCTTCCCTGAACTACCTGCTCTCGTCGCATGTCTGGCGGCAGGACCACAACGGTTTCAGTCATCAGGACCCCGGCTTCATCGACCAGGTGGTAAACAAGAAAGCGGAGATCATCCGTGTGTATCTGCCTCCGGACGCAAACACGCTGCTTTCGGTGACCGATCACTGCCTGCGGAGTCGTGATTACGTCAATGTCATCGTGGCAGGCAAGCAGCCCGAACTGCAGTGGCTCGACATGGACGCGGCCGTGAAACACTGCACCGCCGGGCTGGGGATCTGGGAATGGGCCAGCAACGACAAGGGAGGCGACCCCGATGTGGTCATGGCTTGCTGCGGGGATGTGCCGACCCTGGAGACCCTGGCTGCCGTGGAGTTGCTGCGCGAACAGTTCCCGGAATTGAAGATCCGGGTCATCAACGTGGTTGATCTGATGACGCTCCAGCCGAAAAGCGAGCATCCGCACGGACTGAGCGACAAGGACTTTGACGTCCTGTTTACCAAGGACAAGCCCATCATTTTCGCCTTTCACGGGTACCCGCTGCTCATCCATCGGCTCTGCTATCGGCGGACCAACCACGCCTCGCTGCATGTTCGCGGGTACAAGGAAGAGGGAACGACTACCACCCCCTTCGACATGGTCGTGCTCAATGAGCTGGACCGCTTCCATCTGGTCGGCGACGTGATCGATCGGGTGCCGAGTCTCGGTTCCAGAGCCGCTTACGCCAAGCAGTTTCTGCGCGACAAGCTCCTGGATCACAAGAACTACATCCACAAATACGGGCAAGACATGCCGGAAATCCGCAATTGGAAATGGGGCCTGACCGAAGCGGGGAAGTAATTCAAGCGCCGACACGGACAGAGTGTGCGAGACCCGGGGCGCGGGATCGTTGGCGGGGCACGGGGCACAAGGTGGCTTGAAGGGGTACGAGAGGTATGTAGTCCCGGCTTCAGCCGGCGTGACCGTCTGCGAGGTCGATCGTCCCGTCGGCGGCGTGATGGTGCGCAGAGGAGCCATGAACGAGTTGCCACGGCTCCCCCGCGGTTCCTAGCCTTTGACGACGTTCAGGTTATTGGTCACCGCGAAGGTTCCCGGGATGCCCGACACGCGCGATAGGGCCAAATTCTTGTCCACTGCTGACTCCACTACGCCTTCCAACGTGATTCGGCCGTTGTTCACGATGATGTGGATCGGAGGAACCGCCAGGATGGCATAGTTCCAGAAGCTCTGGCTTCCGTAAATCGAGCGATAAGCTGCGATCCGAATCTGGTCATCGAAAGGCGAAAGGGGAAGGACCTTGATCTGGTTGTCGACGCTGGTTACCCCTTCGATGCTCTTCACGGCTGACTCGGCTTCGCTTTTCAGACTCGGCCGTCGGACATAGCCGAGCAATGTGACCTTGGAGCCGTCTACCTTGTACTGCAGGTAATCGAAGACTCCATAGTACGGAAGCATGATCAGCTCGTGGCGGACTTCCGTTTCGACGGTCCGGTGGCGTGCTTTCGTGTCAGCCCGCGCCAACGGCTGAGCCAAGACCATGCCGGCCAGTAACACGATCGTTAGCAGTGAGGTAGTTCTTCTTCTCATGTTCGTCTCTCCTGAGGCGCCTGGTTGGTCGCGGCGTCTCGTCAAATTCGTGAGGACAGGAAGCACGAACGAGTCCAGAGCCGGGCAGTCGCGCTAAGTCTTGGCGCTTCAAAATCTTCACCGGCGACGCCCGGCCGCTTCATGAGCCAGTGCCGGAACACCAATTGGTGCATTTGAAGTTACGTTTTGGTTTAAGCCAGCGGGCATTGTGAGTTACCGAATAAAGGTGGTCGTTGCTAGTGGAGGAAGGTCACTGTATGATTTATGGGTTAGGGTCAGCAGGTGGGTCGCTGTTGAACTTCCCTCTGAACTACCCGGTGCTTCACAACAACGGCAGAAGGTCAGTCGGCCTCTTCCGAACGAGCGGCAGGTACGAGTGCGTCTTTATCTGATTAATCCATCCAATCCCCTGGTGAGCATCATCAAGGTCAAGGAAAGCCGCTGGAACCGCTACCGGGTGTGGAAACCGCTGAGCCTGATGGTTCTGGCCGGTGTGACTCCACCGGAGTGGGAAGTCTCGATCCTGGATGAAAACCTCGGGATCCCTGACTATGAGGCGCTGCCGCGGCCGGACCTGGTCGGCATCACAGCTTTCACCTCGCAGGCCAACCGGGCCTATGAGGTGGCCGGTCATTTCCGGCGTCTGGGCATACCGGTCGTCATGGGCGGCATTCACGCGACCATGTGTCCGGACGAGGTGTTGGAGCGGACGGACTCTGTGGTGACGGGGGAAGCCGAGGCTATATGGCCGCAGGTTTTGGACGACGCCCGGCAAGGGAATCTGAAGCCCCGGTACGACGGTGGGTTCCCCGACATGAACGACATCCCGGCCGCACGCCATGATCTCTTGCCTTCAGCATATGCCTTCGGCGCCATTCAGACGACGCGCGGCTGTCCCTTGAACTGCAGCTTCTGCAGCGTGACCGCTTTCAACGGCGCGCATTACCGACAGCGGCCGATTCCGGATGTCGTCCGGGAGTTCCAGTCGATCCCCGAGAAGCACGTGCTGATCGTGGACGACAACCTGATCGGCACCAGCGCCGACACATTGCGCGCGCCAAGGAGCTGTTTCGCGCCTTGGCCGACGCGAATCTCGGGAAGCAATGGGTCGCGCAGGCGACGATCAACTTTGCCGATGACGAGGAACTGCTGACTCTCGCTGCCAAGGCGGGTTGTGCGGGGGTGTTCATCGGCTTTGAATCCCCGTCGCCCGAAGGCCTGCGAGAGCTCGGCAAGAAGTTCAACCTGGTCAAGGGCCGCGACTTTCGCGCCTCAGTGCGACGCATACAGCGGCACAACATCCTGGTCGTCGGTTCTTTCATCATCGGCTTGGACATCGACGGGCCGGGCATCGGCAAACGCATCAGCCGAGGCGGCCAGCCTATTACGGCATGGATAACCTGAATGTGCTGTTCCTGACGCCTTTGCCAGGCACACGGCTCTGGGACGAGATGAAATCGGCGGATCGCCTGGCCCTCGACAACTTCCCGGAAGACTGGAGATACTACACGCTGACCTTCCCGGTGGCCCGGTATCAGCAGTTGTCGCAGGACGATATCATTCAGGAAATACTGAGCTGCAACCGAAGCTTCTATTCGGTTCCGCGTATGCTGCGCCGGCTCAGCAGCAGTCTGTGGCACCGTCGTCAGCCGATGATCAGCGTGCTGGGCAATCTTTCGTACCGGAGCAATATCAGCGTAGATTGCAGGGCTTACGCGGATTTCCAGCGTCGATGCGCCAGCCAGGAGGGATTCTCCGGCGCGCCCGCCGGCTCGGCGCCCTAGCCGTCCGGAATTCGTGTTCCAAGGCACCCTCTGACCCGGGTTTTCCCCAACATCCCGGCACGGCTCTCATCTGAAAACTCGGCAATACCCCTTAATGCCGAGTGGATTTTGGGCCGCTCTTGTTGTGCTCTTCCTGAAATCTGTTGTGAAATGGAAGTAAGACCTCCGGGCGGTCCGAACCCACGTCAACCGGACGATCGGCTCAAGGAAATCCTATGCAGATATCCGGCAGATTCCTTCTGTTTGGCTGGCTGTGCCTCTGCTGCGGCGGCCACGGCCTGCTGGGACAGCAGACAACCGCGCTCCCGCAACGTACTGGATCGCCACCCGGCGAAGTCCAGAAACCGGATGACGCAGCAAATACAAAACAGAACGACGCAGACAAGGACAAAACCCCGACCGAAAAGCGGGAGCTGCAGCGGACGAGTTTCAAGAATTTTCATCGAGATTTCGGCCACAACATGATCGGCCTCGTGTCGCGACCGAACCTGATTCCCGCGGTCATAGGGCTGACGGCAACCGCTGTTGTTGCCCCGATGGATGACGAGGTTGCCGACTACTTCCTTCGCCGCGAGCGCTTCGCTTCGGCTGGCCGAATCGGGAGCGCCCTGGGCAGTACTGAGGTCCTGGTCGCCGCCGGTGGAACGATATTCCTGCTCGGGCAGGTGATGGATGACGCCCAGTTTCGGGATATGAGCTATGCGGTAGGGCAGGCGCTGGTCATCGAAGCGGTCGTGCTCTATCCCCTGAAGTACGCGACCAGCCGGGAGCGGCCGAATCGCGAGGACAGCCGCTCTTTTCCGTCTGGACACGCGACTAGTGCGTTCGCGGTCGCCGCGGTTCTCGATCACTACTACGGACCGGAGGTCGCGATCCCGGTCTACGCGACAGGCGCCTTGGTCGCGTTTGCCCGACTGGAGCAGAACAAGCACTTCCTGAGCGATGTAGTCGCCGGTGCGACACTCGGTTGGATAATCGGCAAGACCGTGACCCGGGAACTGGAGAAGGATCCCCGGGTGACGCCTACAGTCGCTCCAACGCCCGGCGGCATGACTTTCGGGCTCCTGATTCGACCTGGGCAGGTAAGGTTGGCGCGAACGAGTCGTGCTGCCGCCGGCCTGCCTGGTAGCCCGAAGACGGCCCCTCCTTCATTTGCCTGCACCTTCGTACCGCGTTGAACCGCCGGCCGCGGCCCTGGCAAAATTTCCCAAGTCCTGTAATTTAACGCCTTTGCAACCGACTAATGGAGCCGAGGTGATCCTATGAAGAATCTCTATCTCCTGCTGTTGATTGTGTCCTTCTGTCTTTTCGCCCCAGCTCAGACGCCAGCCCGGTCGGAGCGACCCGTGGTTTTTACCGGAGCCGTAATCATCGACGGGAACGGCGGCATGCCGATCGAAAATGGGGTGCTCGTCGTCCGGGCGGGAAAGATCGAGGCAGTGGGGCCAATGGGTAGTGTTCAGATTCCGCCGGACGCTCAAGTCAGAGATCTGGGCGGAAAGGTCGTCATGCCCGGTCTGGCCGATATGCACATCCATTTTTCGCACGGGTGGAACGGGAAAACCACCGATTTGCTCGGCTATCAACGGTATCTGAACGCTCTTCTGTATTGCGGAGTTACGACCATTCTGGATACTGGCAACACACTCCCTTTCATCCTGCAGGTTCGGGACGAAATTGCGGCGCGACACCTGCTCGGACCTCGCCTCTATTGCGCAGGACCGCTGGTGGACGGCGCCGATCCAGCCTGGCCTACTATCTCTTACAGCCTGACCTCGGTTGAACAGGTTCCGAGTCTGGTTCGACGGCTGAAAGAGGATCGTGTCGACATCATCAAAGCGTATGCCGGGCTTTCGGATTCGCTCCTTAGTGCGTTGGTCCGGGAAGGACGAAAGAGCTCCCTGGAGGTGTTCGTCGACCAGAGCTGGCGGAACGGATCTCTCGAGCTCGTGATGGGCGATGGAGTCACGGCTTTTGCACATGCACCTGATTTCCCGCCGAGCGCGGACGCAATCAACATGATGAAGCCGCGAGGGGTCAAGTTCATTACGACACTCTCCGTGGTGGAGTCGTATTCTCGTCGACGGCTCACGGACCTGGCGTTCCTCGAATCTCCGCTCATCAAGGACACGACTCCATCGGAAGTGGTTGCGGCTCTCCGCGCCGATGCCGCCCGTCTGCCGGACGATGGGCTTCGCGCCTCCGTCGAACATAACTCACAACGCCTGAAAATGCGGTCAGCGAATGTCAAGACGCTGTTCGAGGCTGGGTTCCTCCTGGCAGCGGGAACGGATGCTCCCTACCCAGGCGTGTTCCAGGGCGAGGGCATTCACCGCGAACTGGAACTGCTGGTTGAATCCGGACTGCGGCCTCTGGACGCCCTGACACTTGCTACACGCAACGCGGCAAAAATCATCGGGGCCGATAGCGAGTGGGGAACCCTCGAGGCTGGCAAGCAGGCCAACATCCTGGTTATCAACGGTCGTCCCGATCAGAGGATCGCAGACACTCGCAATATCGAACTGGTGATGCTTCAGGGCACGATTCTTGATCGTCAGAAGCTCAAACTGGGGCCGATGACAGACACCGGTTCAGGGATGCTGACCGCAACAGCGCCGTAGACGCCCGCTGACCCGCTGACCCGCTGACCGGCTGACCGGCTGACCAGCTGGCCGTCGTGCACAGGCCGAGCAGTGTTCTTTTTCGCGTCTGTCGATTTCGCCCGGCGTCGTTCGACCTAATCGTGACGCAGGCCTGACTGAATCCTAATGGCCAAATGCTGCGTCAATGTCGTATGCCGTGAAGGAGTGTCTAGATATTGGTGTGACACTCGCACATGGTCTGCGATCAGGCCCGGATCAGCCGTGGGCAGTTGACGGCTGGAAAGGAGCTCCATGTCTTCTGGCAGTATGAGCGCTCTGTTGCAGGCGCAGTCAGAATCGCAGCTGGCGGATCGCTACGAGGCGCTGTTCCGCGTCTCGCAAGCGATCAGCGCTCACCGCGACCCAAGGCAATTGTTCTCGACGCTTGCCAATGAATTGCGGCAGGTCGTCAGGTTTGATTTCATCGGTGTCGCCCAATACGACGAAGCGACCGGCCGGGCGACCTGGCTCCTCGCCAAGTGCGATCAGGCTCGCGAGGAACCGCCCTCGGAGTGTGTGCCGGACAAACCCTCACCTGCTGGGTTTATCAACAGCAGGAACCGCTGGTGATCCCTTTCGTGGAGCGCGAGAAGCGCTTCCAGCGGATGACCGGAGTGGCTGAAGGAATGTGGAATCCGGTCTGTCTGCGCGCTTCCGCTGACGACGGTTCATCGGCGTATCGGGATTCTCGCCCTGGGCAGCGGGCATCCCGACGCCTATTCCGAGGACGAAGTCTCCTTTCTCTCGCTGGTTGCCAACCAGGTGGCTCTAGCCATTGATGATGCACTCAATCTCGAGGCGTCGATGCTGGCTCAGGCGGAGTTGCGCCAGAAGCAAGAAGAGTTGCAGCACGAGCGGGATCGACTGAAGCTGCTTCTCGACGTCAATAACGGCGTCGTCTCAAATCTGGAACTGCGTGACGTTCTCCGGGCTATAGCGGCCAGCGTACGGCGTGTGATGCAGTGCGACGTGGTATCGGTGGATCTTCCGGATGCCGAGGCGAGCCAACTTGCGGATCTACGCCCTGGACTTTCCCGAGAGCAAGGGCTTTCTCAAAGAGGAGAGCCTGGTGCCTATCGACGGGACTCCTCCCGGCGAGGTATTCCGGACTGGAAAGGCGCTGGTCTTGGACGTCGACGATACCGCGTTGACCGAGTCTTGCGTCATTTTCAAGGAAGGCATCAAGTCCGGGTGCCTGCTCCCGCTGAACGGCCGAAATGGTGTACTGGGAGTCCTGGGCCTCGGCAGCCGCCAAAGGAATGCCTTTAGCCAGAACCAGGTCGATTTCGTCGCCCAGGTGGCGAACCAGGTAGCGATTGCCGTCGATAATGCCCTCGCCTACGGGCAAATCGCCGATCTGAAGGACAAGCTGGCGCAGGAAAAGCTCTACCTGGAAGACGAAATTCGCAGCCAGATGAACTTCGACGAGATCGTGGGCAACAGTCCCGCGTTGCGCCGTGTGCTGCAGCAGGTCGAGACAGTCGCGCCGACCGATTCCGCGGTGCTGATTCTCGGGGAAACGGGCACCGGGAAAGAGCTCATCGCTCGCGCCATTCACAACCTGAGCCGGCGCAAAGACCGAACGTTCGTTAAGCTGAATTGCGCCGCGATTCCGACGGGACTTCTCGAGAGCGAGCTTTTCGGGCACGAAAAAGGCGCATTCACCGGGGCCATTGCCCAGCGAATCGGCCGGTTCGAACTGGCGAACCAGGGAACCATCTTCCTGGATGAAATCGCCGAGATCCCGCTGGAGTTGCAGCCGAAGCTCCTCCGCGTACTGCAGGAACGGGAATTCGAGCGCCTGGGGAGCACCCGCACGCTGCGCACCGACGCCCGCCTCGTGGCGGCAACCAATCGTGATCTGGCCGCCATGGTCGACGAACAGGAAGTTCCGCGCCGACCTGTTTTACCGGGTCAACGTCTTTCCCGTTCGAGTTCCTGCCTTGCGCGAGCGTCCGGAAGACATTCCGGTTGTTGGTCCGGCACTTTGCCCAGCAGTTTGCGCGGCGTAACAACAAGACCATCGAGACGATCCCGTCGGAGGCGATGGAATCTCTGGTTCGATACCACTGGCCCGGGAATGTCCGCGAACTGCAGAATGTGATCGAGCGGGCGGTGATTCTGTCCAGCGGACCGGTGCTGAGGATCCCGCTCTCTGACCTGAAGGTCCCCGCACCGCCGGCGAATCGCCCGGAGCGAAATGACACACTCGATGAGGCGCAACGAAAGCATATCCTGGCGGCCCTCGAGGAAACGAACTGGATTGTCGGTGGACCGAACGGGGCCGCGGCACGCCTGGGGATGAACCGTTCAACCTTGCAGTTTCGTATGCGAAAGCTGGGAATTGCCCGCCCGAGCTGGTGAACCGAATGCGGAATGCGGAGTGGATTGCGGAATAGGAAAACAGGGAGTGCGACCGAGTTCCGCTTTAGCCTTCTACTCCCGCGACAGAAGTCGAGAACCAACCAGCGCCGTGCCCTCCCCGTAGGTCCGACTTCCCAGTCGGACTCTTCGTAGCAAAGGGCGGGAACCCGCCATCGCCGTGCCTCCCGGAGTCCGACTGGGAAGTCGGAGCTACGGCGGACCCAAACTGCCAGCCGGTTGGCACCATGCCAACCGGCTGACATCCGCCCATTGGCACTGCTCATCTCCGATTTTCTCCAGTCAAGCCTCAAGCCCTGTCTTTGTAGGTACTTATAAATCCTCGTAATTGGTCTGTGGCATTGGCACGTCTCCTGCAAATGTTATCGCCAAGGAGGACGTGGATGCTGAAGATCACGATGGTCGATACAGCCAGGGAACAGAGGTTGATCCTGGAAGGCAAGCTGATGGAGCCCGACATCTCGGAGCTTGAATCGACATGGGAAAACGCGCGCGGGACAAACGGCTCGCGCCCATACGTGGTGGATCTTCGAAACGTTACCTACATCGACCGGAGCGCCGAGAGAGTCCTCCTGGACATGAAAAGGGAAGGGGCGCATTTCGTCGCTTGCGGCGTCGCCAACCGATACAGGTTGGAGCAACTCGGCATCAAGTGCGAGGTGCCGCTTGCCTGCCAACCGGCTGGGAGGGCGCCAACCGGTTAGGATTGCCGATTTGGCACGGGCGAGTTCCCAGGGAGCGTGCTCTCGCGGAACTCGGATCCTGATGAGTGAGAAAGCGAACGATCATGAGAAGCTCTGCTCACTACCAGCACACTCGTCTCGCACTGGCCCTCGCTGCCGTGATGCTCGTGTCGGCTTGTGCCTCGGTTGGTCCCAAATACAGGAAACCAACCGTTACGGTTCCGGACGTGTATCGCGGGGCGGCTTCGAATCAAGCACCTCCGCTGGGGTCCCCCTCGTTTGGCGATCAGAAATGGGCGGATGTCTTTCAGGATGAGCAACTGCAACGGCTGATACAGACGGCTCTCGAGCAGAACTATGACATCCGCATAGCGGCTGCCCGGATTCTCCAGGCCGAGGCGCAGTTGGGCATCACACGCGCCGACCAGTTCCCGACGTTGGCCGCTGGGGCGGATATTAGCAGCGTACGGACGCCAGAGGGGCGCTTTCCCGCCTTCACTAGCACCTCGGGTGGGTTGACCGTTGCGGCCGCCTGGGAACTGGATTTCTGGGGCAAGTTCCGGCGGGCGACGGAGGCCGCGCGCGCCAATCTGCTCCTCAGCGACTGGGGCCGCCAGGCGGTCATCAGTACCCTGGTCGCCGAACTGGCCGGCTCCTATTTCCGCCTGCGAGAGCTCGACCTCGAGCTCGAGATTTCACGACGCACGCTGACATCCCGCGAGGATTCGCTGCGATTGATCCAGGAATTGGCCGACACAGGCCTTAGCTCCATGCTCGACGTCCGGCAGGCGGAGCAACTGGTGTTCACCGCGGGAGCGACGATTCCCGACATCGAGCGGCAGATCGAGCAGCAGGAGAATCTGATCAGCAGTCTGCTTGGCAGCAATCCTGCCCCCGTTCAGCGTGGCCGAGTCTTGACCGAGCAACCGTTCGCCCCGGAAGTCCCGGCAGGACTACCCTCCTCGTTGCTCGAACGGCGGCCCGACATCCAGCAGGCGGAGCAGCAACTGATCGCCTCCAACGCCCAGATTGGCGTGGCGAAGGCCGCCTATTTCCCTCAAATCAGCCTGACCGGAACCGGTGGCTTTCGGAGTTCGGCGCTGACCAGTCTCTTCGTCGGTCCAGCAGGCCTGTGGAGTTTTGTCGGCGGGCTTGCCCAGCCCATTTTTACCGGCGGCAGAATTCGCTCGGGAGTCCGACTCGCCGAGGCAGCAACAACAAGAGGCGTTGCTCGTGTATGAGCAGACCGTTCAACGGGCTTTCCGCGATGTCTCCGACGCCCTGGTTGCATATCGAAAGAACCAGGAGTTCCGTGCACAGCAGGAACAACTTACCCGATCCGCCTCGGAGGCCTCCCGGCTGTCAGACATCCGATACCGTGCCGGTGTCACGAGTTATCTCGAAGTGCTGACAAACGAGACGAACTATTTCACTGCCGAGCTGGCCTTGGCTCGCGCCCGAGCCGAGGAGCTCCTGGCTGTCGTGGAGCTCTACCGGGCGTTAGGAGGGGGCTGGCGGTAGTAAGGTGCGCGTGTGATCCGACCGATCAGTCGATCAGTCCGATCCGTCCGACCAGAAGACGCCCCAAGGAGAAATTTATGATCAAACGAATGATTCTGATGCTCATCTTGACGGGTGCCATTATCGCGGCTTTGGGACTCCTGAAATTCCAACAGATTCAGAAGGCGATCGCCCAGGGGGCAGCGTTCCAGCCGCCCCCGGAAGCCGTCACCACGATCGTCGCGCGGCAGGAGAGGTGGCCGACCCACCTGAGTTCGATCGGCACCATGGCGGCTGTACAAGGGGTTACGGTGAGCGCTGACTTGCCAGGCATCGTCGACCGAATTGCGTTCGAGTCCGGAACGCCGATCAATGCGGGAGACGTGCTAGTAGAGCTTGATACACGGCAGGAGCAGGCCCAGTTGGCCGCGGCTGAAGCCGACCGCGATCTTGCCCGGCTCAACTTCGAACGCCTCGAGGGTCTCGTCAACCAACGGGCGATCGCCCGGACGGATTACGACCGGGCGGCAGCCGAGCAAAAGCGGACCGAAGCGAAAGTAGGAGAGATCCGAGCCTCGATAGCGCGAAAAACGATCCGGGCGCCTTTTTCCGGAATCCTGGGAATCCGCCAGGTCAACCTGGGCCAGTACATGTCGCCCGGCGACGCGGTGGTTCCCCTACAGTCGCTCGATCCAATTTATGTGAATTTCGGAGTCCCCCAGCAGGATGCCGGCCAGATGCGGGTCGGTCGCGCGGTCCGGATTACGACCGGGGATGTGGCGGGGGTTGTCTTCGCCGGAAACGTGACCGCCGTTAACTCAGTTGTGGACGAAGCAACCCGCAACATCCAGGTCCAGGCGACCGTCGCGAATCCGAGAGGCAAGCTGCGACCCGGCATGTTCGTCGAGGTGGAGGTGCTGGCTGGGCACCGGCCGGCCTGTCGTGTCGCTGCCGGCCTCTGCCATCAGCTATGCGCCGTACGGCGACTCGGTCTTCGTCGTGACTGATCTGAAGGATCCCAAGGGTAAGGTCTACCGCGGTGTACGCCAGCAGTTCGTCAAGCTTGGGACGGCGCGAGGCGATCAGATCGCGGTTGTTTCCGGTCTCGAGCCTGGTGCACAGGTCGTCACGTCCGGTGTCTTCAAGCTGCGCAACGGCGCAGCCGTTCTCGTCAACAACAAGGTTCAGCCGGGCAACGAGCGGGCGCCGAAGCCGGAGGACAGCTAATATGCGTTTTACCGATCTGTTCGTGAAACGACCGGTTCTTGCGATCGTCGTGAGCCTGGTCATCTTCATCGCGGGTTTGCAGGCGATCCGTTCGCTCAGCGTGCGGCAGTATCCGCGAAGTGATATCGCCGTAGTCCGGGTTTCGACTGTTTACGTCGGGGCGAATGCCGACCTGGTGCGCGGTTTCATCACAACACCCCTCGAGCGGGTCATCGCCAGCGCCGACGGGATCGACTACATGGAATCGTCAAGCGCGCAGAGCCTGAGCACGATCACAGTGCACCTCAGGCTCAACTACGACACGAATGCGGCGCTGACGCAGATCCAGTCAAAGGTGGCGCAGGTCCGAAATGATCTGCCGCCTGAGGCGGAGGCGCCGGTCATCGAGCTGGAAACGGCCGACAACCAGTTTGCGGCGATCTACCTCGGCTTCTCGTCGGCGAATCTGGATCAGAACCAGATAACCGACTACCTGACGCGGGTCGTGCAGCCAAAGCTGAGCGCCATCAGCGGTGTGCAGCGAGCCGACATCCTGGGCGACCGCACTTTTGCCATGCGGGTCTGGCTGAAGCCGGAAAAAATGGCGGCGTACGGCATCTCGCCCTCGGCGGTGCGAGAGGCCCTGGCCCGCAACAACTACCTGTCGGCGCTCGGTCGGACGAAGGGCTCGATGGTATCGGTCAATCTGATCGCGAACACCGACCTGCGCACTCCCGAGGAGTTCCGTCAGCTCGTCGTCAAGGAGGATCGGGGCGTCGTGGTCCGGCTCGGGGAGATCGCGGATGTCGTGCTCGGCGCTGAAAACTACGAGTCGGATGTCCGCTTCAACGGCGAGACGGCGACGTTCATGGGCGTCTGGGTGCTGCCGACCGCCAACTCACTCGACGTCATCAAGCGGGTGAGGGAAGCGATGCCGGAGATCGAGGCCCAATTGCCGGTCGGGATGAAGGCGGGCATCCCCTATGATTCGACCGAGTACATCCAGGACGCCATTGATGAGGTGCTCACGACCCTGACCGAAACACTCCTCATCGTTATCGTTGTGATCTTCCTCTTCCTGGGCTCGTTCCGGGCCGTGATCATTCCCGTCGTTGCGATCCCCATCTCGCTGGTTGGTGCGGTGTTCCTGATGCTCGTCGCCGGCTTCACGATCAACCTGCTCACGCTGCTCGCGATCGTGCTTTCGGTCGGACTGGTCGTCGACGATGCGATCGTGATGGTCGAGAATGTCGAGCGGCACCTGCACTCGGGCAAATCTCCCCTGACGGCTGCACTCCACGCAGCCCGGGAACTGGTCGGGCCGATCATCGCGATGACAATTACCCTGGCTGCCGTGTACGCCCCGGTCGGAATTCAGGGTGGTCTCACGGGGGCGCTCTTTCGTGAATTCGCCTTTACGCTGGCGGGTGCGGTCATCGTGTCCGGCGTCGTTGCTCTCACCCTGTCCCCGATGATGGGCGCCAAGCTCCTGCGATCGGGAGACACCGAGCGCGGCTTTGCCGGCTGGATCAACCGCCGTTTCGACGGCGTCCGCAACGCCTACACACGGGTGCTCTCCGGAACGCTTCGCTACCGTCCCGTCGTCCTCGTCCAGTGGGTCATCGTCGCCGCCCTGGTGGTGCCTTTTTACATGTTCTCGCAGCGAGAGCTCGCGCCCAGAGAAGATCAGGGCGTGGTGTTCGGCGTCCTCCAGGCGTCCGCGAACTCGACCCTTGATCAAACGAAACTGTTCGCTGAGCAGGTCGCCGAGGTCTATCGATCTTTCCCGGAGAGCGCCAGCATCTTTCAGATCACGTTCCCGACCGGCGGTTTCGGCGGCATGGTGACAAAACCGTGGAGCGAGCGCACCAAAACGACCGAGGATCTCCTCGCTGAATCAGCGGTGCTTCTCTCTCGGATTCCGGGCATTCGAGTCATTCCGCTGACACCCCCGCCGCTGCCCGGCGGCGGAGATTTCCCCGTCGACTTTGTTATCAATTCCGCGGCCGAGCCGGAGCTACTCCAGGAATTCGCAAACCAGCTCGTCAAGAAGGCGTTCGAGAGCGGGCAGTTCATCTTCGCGGATGCCGATCTGAAGTTCGACCAGCCTCAGACGGAGGTGGTGTTCGACCGTGACAAGCTCCGTTCCCAGGGCGTGGACCTGAGCCAGGCGGGCCTGGATCTCTCCACCCTGCTCGGCGGCGATTACGTCAACCGCTTCAGCATCCAGGGCAGAAGCTACAAGGTGATTCCCCAGGTCAAGCGAACGGAACGCCTGACGCCCGATCAGCTCGAGCACGTCTACATCACGGGATCCTCCGACAGGCTGGTGCAGCTGTCGACCTTCGCCAGCTTGCAGACTACGACGCAGCCACGCGAGCTCAAGAAGTTCCAACAGCTGAACGCGGTTCGGATCCAAGGCGTGATCCCGCCGCCCGTGCCGCTGGACCAGGCGCTGACCTTCCTGGAAAACGAGGCCCACGCGATGCTGCCCCGGGGCTTCACCCTTGACTACGCGGGAGAGTCGCGGCAGTTGCGGATCGAGGGCAGTAAGTTTCTAGCCACGTTTCTCCTGTCAGCGGTCCTGATTTACCTCGTGCTTGCCGCACAGTTCGAGAGTTTCCGTGACCCGTTCATCATTCTGGCGGGCTCGGTTCCACTGGCCATCTCGGGAGCTCTGCTGTTTTCCTTTCTGGGGCTCACCACGCTCAACATTTACAGCCAGGTCGGACTGATCACGCTGGTCGGCCTCGTCTCGAAGAACGGGATCCTCATCGTCCAATTCGCGAATCAGCTCCAGGAGACAGGCAAGGACAAGCTGGGTGCGATCATCGAGGCCTCCGGAACCCGCCTGCGCCCGATCCTGATGACGACAGCGGCCACCGTGGCCGGGCATTTCCCGCTGGTCCTCGCAACGGGTCCCGGAGCGGGCGCCCGCAACAGCATCGGCATCATGCTGGTAAGCGGAATGATTGTCGGCAGCTTCTTCACACTTTTCGTGGTCCCATCGATCTACATGCTCGTCGCCCGCAGGCGCGAGATGTCTTCGGCCGAGGTGATGGAGGCCTGAGAGAGGGCGCGAGTTCCGGCGTGAGTCCGACTTCGAAGTCGGACTCTTCAGCGGGCAGCGGGCAGTGGGCAGCAGGCAGCGCTGCAGTGAGCTGCAAATTCTATCGTTTGACATCCCGTGTTTGAACGCGTACTATGAAGTTCTGGATACAACCTCAGCAGTAGCCGCTTCTGTGATTGCCGTTAAGCTCTCCTGACATGCCGCACTTCTGAACAACCATAGGAATTTTAGTGACTTTCAACCAGTTCGAACTCGACCCGCGCCTGTTGCCGGCAGTTGCCGAAGCGGGCTACCAGACACCTACTGCTATTCAATCGGCCACTATACCTGCTGTGTTGGCGGGAGAAGATCTAATCGGCACCGCGCAAACGGGAACCGGAAAGACTGCGGCGTTCGTTCTTCCCATTCTGCACAAGTTGCTGTCCGGCCCGCGTGGTCAGGTTCGGGCACTGATCATCACGCCGACCCGCGAATTGGCTTCGCAGATTCATGATGTCATTCGCGACTTCAGCAGGGGAACACGGATACGCAGCGCGACGATCTTCGGCGGAGTTAACGCAGGCCCACAGATCAAAGCGTTGCGTGACGGAGTCGAGATCCTGGTGGCTTGCCCCGGGCGGCTGCTGGATCATCTGGCACAGCGGCAGGCGGATCTTTCCAACATTGAGGTGCTCGTGCTCGACGAGGCAGACCGCATGCTCGACATGGGGTTCCTGCCGGACGTCATCGAGAATACTCAGACACCTTCCGGCTGACCGCCAAACCCTCCTGTTCTCCGCGACCTTTCCACCGGAAATCGAAGAACTGGCGGGCGAGACTCTTCGACACCCGCGTCGTGTCGCCATCGGACTGAGCCGTCCGGCTCACACCGTTGCCCATGCCATTTTCCCGGTTGATCACCATTTGAAAACCGCGCTCCTGGTCGCTCTCCTCGAGAGGACTGAAACGGAGTCGGTACTTGTGTTCACCCGCACCAAGCATCGTGCCGCGCGCCTGGCGCAACAGATCGGACGCTTTGGTTACAGGGTGACGAGCCTGCACGGCGATCGTACTCAAGGTCAGCGCCAGTCGGCGCTCAGTGGTTTCAAGAGCGGCGACTATCAGATCATGGTTGCGACCGATATCGCCGCACGTGGCCTGGATGTGGAAGGCATCTCTCATGTCATCAACTACGATATGCCTGACACCATCGATGCCTACATTCACCGGATCGGCAGGACGGGCCGTGCCGAGCGTAACGGCGACGCTTTCACCCTGGTTACGCATGAGGACGAATCGTTGGTTCGCGCGCTCGAGAAGGTGCTGGGAGCCAGCCTGGAGCGTGAAGTGGTGAAAGGTTTCAACTATACGGCGCCTCAGCGCGAACCGGCCGGGCGACCGGTCCGGCGTTCGCAGGGTTCCGGTTCGGGCCGGCGCCCGGCAGGCAGGGTGCGCCAAAGATATGAATCCCGTATTTCGTGATTGGACTTGGCTGTCTGGAGGAACTCGCTCTTTGAGTGTGCGACTTCCAGATGAATCCGTAGTCATAGGTAGTATCTGCTCTCTTCGCGGTCATTGTTTGATCGGTCCAAGCCTAGGAGCCTGGCAGCGACGGTTGGGATGGTTGAAGAGCAGCGAATACAATTTGAAGCCGCTCGCAGGAGCATTAGGAACAGCTTTCGCTGCCACGATCTTCCGTAAGTCTCTTCTAATCTGAGCTTCTAAGGAAAAGGAACAAACAATGTCAACCAAACTGTATGTAGGCAACCTGTCATTCTCGACGTCAAGCGGAGACCTGGAACAGCTTTTCGTCGGCGCCGGCACCGTTGAATCGGTCAACGTCATCACAGATCGAGACACCGGTCGGTCGCGCGGCTTTGCATTTGTTGAAATGGCCTCGGCGGCGGAAGCCCAGGAAGCCATCAATCAACTGAACGGCAAGGAAGTAGACGGCCGGGCGTTGACCGTGAACACTGCACGTCCTCGCGAAGAGCGCGGCGGCGGCGGTGGCGGTTACGAAAAGCGCGGCGGCGGTGGTCGCGATGGTGGGTACAACAAGCGCTGGTAATTAAGACCGGCCCCTGTTTGAAGCCTCGGCAAGTCCCTTGCCGGGGCTTTTTTTTTGACTGACCCCCTCAGCGCGCCCCAGTGGTGTACTCCCTCCAACTGTGAGACAATCACGCCGCACTGTGGGAGGGTCGTGATGGGCTATATTGACAAGAACCTGGTTCCCGGTGAGGAAATCATCTACCGGGCTCATCTTCACCTGATCATATTTCTGACCGCCGGCCTTTTCGGGGTGCTGGGCGCGACCCTGCTCGGTTTGGGTCTGGTTTATGACCTGAAACTGGTGTGGGTTCCCGGGGCGGTGGTCCTGGCTTATGGATTGGCGAAGGCGCTGGTCCGCTACGTCCGCCGTGCGACCTCGGAGTTCGGGGTAACCAACAAGAGGGTGCTGGTCAAGGTCGGACTCTTTCAGCGCCACACCCTGGAGCTGCTCCTCAGCCGGCTCGAGACTATCGGTGTGGAGCAGGGCCTGCTCGGCCGGCTTTTCAACTACGGCACGATTATCGTGACAGGGACGGGCGGCACCCGGGAGCCTTTTGCGGACATCTCCAGACCCCTCGAGTTCCGGCGCCAGGTTCAGTCGGCAGCCAGCAATTGGCAGCCGGTTTCTGCCGGTCCCGCCAGCGGGCTGACCGGCCATTGAATCAGCGCTCCGTCCGCGCGCCCCTGCTCGTCTGACCGTCTGTTGCGTCACTTCACCGTAAACGGCATCGTCGCAACGGTATTCTCCCATTCCATCTGGAGCTTGCCGGCTTTGGCGCCGGCGCTCGAGAGGCTGATCTTGAAAGTCTCGACCGGCGTGGAGGCCTTACTGAGTTGCATCTTCACCCGGCCCAGGTCGTTGGCCTCCTTGTACGCGAGGCCCCACTGCCCGGTCTCCTTGCTGACGATCAAGGTCCATTGCTCGGCCTCTGGAAGAACGAACAGGGTGTAGTCGCCCTTCGGCACAGCCAGGCCGTTCAGATCGAGGTCGGCGTCCGTGTGGAAAGCGGTGGCTGCATTGGCACCGGCCCGCCACACTTTCCCATATGGCACGAGTCCGCCGAAGATTTGACGGCCGCGCATGGAGGGCGCCGAATACTTCACGGTGATGTTCTTGCCATCGATCGTAACCGAAGTGTCGGCGGGTGGGCTCAGCGGTTGCTTCGGCGCTTGGGAAAAGCCGAGGGCCACAAAAGCGATGAGCAAGACTGAGAGACTCAGAAGACGTCGCATTTTGATTCCTCCAAGAGTGAGATGCCATCTGTTCCTGAACGAGTTGGAGCAATGGCGATGGGTGTTTATCCGATTCTAGCGCGAAAAGGTAATCGGGAACAGATGGGCTGGGGCCTCCAAGCGGCTCCGACGTCCCCTCTGTGGAGCGGACGTCTCGGCCTTTTGGAGCGCGGACGTCTCGTCCGCACTGGGTTCGCGGGCATCTTGCCCGCGCGCCGGGCATCTTGCCCGGCGTTCGGTCCCACTCGCAAGTGCGTGCTACGGCAAGCGGTCGTCCGGTGTGGGTCCGACTTCCAAGTCGGACAACGGCGGGCAAGATGCCCGCCGCGCGGACGGGACGTCCGCGAGCCCAGTGCGGACAAGATGTCCGCGCTCCAGAGAACCGTCGCGCTCCGTCAGTCCGCGCTGCGACGGGCCTCGGCGATGATAGCCGCTGCCACCTCGGTCGTCCCCGCAGTCCCGCCGAGATCCGGCGTCAACTTTTTCCCGGCGGCAGTGACCGACTTGATTGCCGACAAGATGAGGGCGGCCGACTCTTTCTCGCCGAGGAACTCGAGCATCATCGCCCCGCACCAGATCATCGCTATCGGATTGGCAATGCCTTTTCCGAAGATGTCCGGGGCAGAGCCGTGCACCGGTTCAAACATCGACGGATAGTTCTTTTCCGGGTTGATGTTTCCGCTCGGCGCCAAGCCCATGCTGCCGCAGACGGCAGCGCCGAGGTCGGTGAGGATGTCGCCGAACAGGTTGGAGCCGACCACCACGTCAAGCGATTCGGGCCGAAGGACGAAACGGGCCGCCAGGGCGTCGATCAGGACCCTTTCTGTCTGGACTTCCGGAAACTCCCGGCCGACTTCGTTGAATACCTCGTCCCAGAAAGTCATCGCGTATTGCTGAGCGTTTGACTTGGTGGCGTTGACCAGGAGTTTCCCGCGGTTCGTCGAGAGCGCGTAGGCATAACGGATCACGCGCTCGACCCCCGCACGAGTGAAGACCGACGTCTCCGTAGCGACCTCGATAGGGAGGCCGCGATGAGCGCGTCCCCCCGAACCCGCGTATTCGCCTTCGGTGTTTTCGCGGACAACAACGAAATCGATCTCGCCGGCTTTCTTGTTGGCGAGCGGGCTCTGGATGCCAGGAAGAAGCAGGCTGGGGCGAAGGCAGACGTACTGCTCAAATCCCTGGCAGATCGGCAGGCGCAGACCTCGGAGCGAGACGTGATCCGGGACGCTCGGGAAGCCGACGGCGCCGAAGTAGATCGCGTCAAACTGCTCGAGGATCTTCAGCCCTTCTTCGGGCATCATTCTGCCCGTCTTCAGGTAGTACTCACAGCCCCACGGGAAATACTCCCAGTCGATCCGGTACAAACCGCCAATCTCGCCGACCGAATCCAGAACGCGAATCCCTTCGGGCGCAACCTCCTGTCCTATCCCGTCTCCCGGCACCACAGCCACGTGATATCCGCGCATCAGCCCGCCTTGCTATCGAGTCAGTATCCCGCTGAAATAATTGAACTCCACCTCGACGGCCTTGGCAGAGAGGGGAATTGACTTCTTGGTCTCGGGCCCCTGCACAAGGATCTTGCCGAGGGCGAAGGTTCCGCCTTCCAGCTTGATGCGGATGGGAAGGTAGGCCTTGAACGTCGGGGAGACTCCTTCCTGCAGGACGCGAGCGTTCAAGACGAAGTTGCCGTCTTGCTTCACGCATTCCCAGGACGTCTTGTAGGTCGGAATCTCGGTTCCGTACACCCACTGATCGAAGAACCAGCTCGTGTCCTGGCCCATGTGCTTGCTGACGATCTTCTTGAAATCCTCCGTGCTGGCCGCCTTATTTCGATACGTATAGACGAAATCACGCATGATGTTCCGAAAATACGTGTCGTCGCTGCTTCGTCAGGTCCATGACCATGCAACGGAGCATGTGCATCACCCATGCACCCTTCAGGTAGACGAGCCGGGTGTAGCCACCTTTCTCTTCTTCGGAGCTCAGACGGTAGCCCAGCCAGATGGGTCCGAGGTCGACGAAACGAGAACCCTCCAGAGATTTCATCAACAGGTCGTCGCGGCCCAGTTTGAGCGAGTTCATCAGCCGCTCATCGCCATTGATCGCGGCCGAGTAGAGCAACCCCGAGTATTCGGCGAAGCCTTCCGAGAGCCACTGGTCCCGATAACTTTTCCACGCCACGGAATGGCCCCACCATTGGTGAGATGTTTCATGGGCTTTCAGCTCTTCACCAAAGGCCCGCTGCGCACGGACATCCATATTGAGCGAGTTGCGCTGCGTCGAATCAAGGAAGCTGTAGCCGGACAGATACAGGAGGGAAGGCCATCCCTGGCCAAAACCGCCGAGGATCTGGGAGACCGACAACGTTGTGTACGGATAGTCCCCGTAGTACTGAGCAAAAAAGTCGAGAGACGAGGAGATTTCCTTGGAGATTTTTTCCGCCTGGGCCGCCGGAACGATATTCGAGAGGCCGGGGCCGAGGTATTTCTCCCAACCGCCCATCTCGGCCTGGCGCCTGATGCCTCCCAGGATGTCGTCGGGGTGAATGTTGGCGTAGACCTTGACTTTCCCTCGCGGTCCCTGCGCCTCGGCGATGCTGAACTCGCCGTAATTGAAGCCGGCCACTGATACCGGGAGGCGCATCTCCCAGTCGGCAATGGTCCAATCCCCCTCCTTGCGCGACTGGACGGGCAGCCCGATGGAGACCAGTTCATACTTGCTCGGGTAGGTAAACCTCATCCGGTAAGTCGCCCTCCGGGCGGCCCACTCGCCATGGTTCGGGTACCAGCTCCATCGGTTGGCGACGAAGAATACGCCCTCGCCAGCTTTTCGATGATCTTCCCTTCGTCGTGCTGTTCGTCGAATTGAACCGTGATCTTCAGCTTGTCGCCGGCAGCGGCCGGCTTGGAGAGGATCACGAGGAGTTTGTCGGACGACACCGTAAAGAAGCCGCCCATCTCGTCGTCGCGATCAATCAGCGGAGGTTGGACGAAAGCGAGAGGAGCGCCGGAAGAATCGAGAACCCCGCTGACGCGGAATTTCTTGGTCAAGTCGAACGGGATTGCTTGGACTCCCGCAACTTGTACATCGAAGTCCAGGGTGTCCTTACCGGACATGTACTGATCCCCGTCGATCTTGAGCTCGATTTCGTGATGGGTGATCTTTACAAGCGGCCTCGGTTCCGCGCTGGAGCGCGCCGGTGCGGGATTGAGCGGGAACTGGTTCCACGTCTCATAGGACCAGGGAGCCGAGCGCACCATCCTGCCGAGGTGAAGTTCCTCGGAAGCGCCCAGGTCCTTGATCAGCATGAGCCGTCCGCCTTTCTTGGCGTTGATGTCGGCGGCGACAAAACCAAGCGTTGCCGGATTGTGCCGGGCCTCGAGAGCCCGGAGTGCGAAGCTCGTCCCCTTTCCCGACCAGAAACTCGAGCGATCGTGGAGCCTTCCGCTCATGGATGCCACATCGACGCTCGTTGTCTGGCCTTTGCTCTTGGCCAGAGAAACCAGATCTTCGGAGAACCAGAGGACGGCCTCGTCGAATTCGGTCTCGAACGGACTTTCCTTCGCGAATCTTCGGAGCTGCTGAACCTCGATCGAATCGGTGGGCGCCCACTTCAGCGAGCCCTGCCCAACGAAGACCGCGGCGGCGGGGGCTGCTGACTTCTGGAAAACGATGATGCCGGACTTCAGGCGCAAATCCCCGGACCCGAATGGCACCGCCAGATCCTGTACCTGGAAGGCAAGAGAGCCGTCCATCTGTTCCGATTGCATCTGCTCCCAGGTCGGTTGCCCACCGGCGTCCGACGTCTGCGCGGCGGCCGTCCCGAGGACGGAGAAGAAAACAAGAGTGCCCAACATCAGGAATGCTTTTCTCATGCTCAGCCTTTCTCTGCCTTTCACCAAAAAATCGCGAATCGCCGCGTACTATACCGCATTCCGGGCAGTTCAGTTCCCGCTAATGTTGCATCGCAGGAAGCGGAGAATGGCCGGGAGCCCGATGACGAGCGGCGTCAAGGTTCCGGTGGCCAGGAATCCTGCGAGAGTCTTGCCGGCGAGCCATTCCCGAAGAGAGGTCTCGGGGCCGAACTCTTCGGGGTGGTTGCTGACTGTGAGAATCCGCGCACTTCGCTGGAAAACGCTCCGTTTGCGGTTCTTCCTGCTCGACGACCCGATTGTGTGTACTAACCGAGGGGAACAGAACCGCAAACGAAGCGTTTTTCAGCGAAGTGCGCGGATTCTCCCGAAGGACTCACGTTTTGTGCCCCGAAGCTCCCTATTTCCCTGTCCCTCTACCCAACAGCACGCCGAAGCCGACGTTCAGCTGCCACTTGCGCGTGTCGGGGACCCCGGCGCTCTCCATGACGTTGTAAGCGCCGTGGACAGTGAACACGTAGCGCCGTTTGACAAAGAAGTCCAAACCGGCGCCGGGCTGCACGCAAAACCTAACAGAAGAGTCGCGGAACGTCTGTACGGGAGTGTTGGATGTCGTGAGGCGGTGTTCGCTGGTTTTACGTATGAGAGCCGGACCAAAGCCCCCCCAAAGGTAGGGCTTCACCCAGGTTCCGGTGTCCCGGAACGGGTTGTACCGGACGCCGAGCAGCAGGGTAGTCGAGTCAACGTCTCCCGTCTCTTGAACCCAGGCATCGGGGGGGAAGTAAACCCCTGTACTGTAGTCGAGGCTCTGCCGGAACGCAGAGAACCTGAGCGCGAGGTCTTCGCGCACGTAATAGGAATAAGCGAGCCCCAGCCCTGAGATCTGCTGCGTATTCTCCTCCCGCAGATCAGCGAGGACCTCGAGCCTGGATCGGTTGGAAAGGAACGATTCCTGGCCCGAATATACCGAAGGGCCGCGCAGCACGCTCGGTTCCTTCTTGGCGGGGATGAAGAGGGCCTTTTCAAGAACGATCGTCTCGTCCTGCCCGAGCTTCAGGGATGCGGCGAGGAATTGCTCCCCTGTTTCCAGGTAGACGAGGTAAGTCCCTTTGTCGAGTCCCAGTTCCGCCTTGCGTCCGGCCGGTTTGAACAGCTCCGCGATCAGCTGTTTCTGCGCGTTCATCACGTAGAATCGACCGCCCAGCTCCTGGGGAAGAACCAATGTTGAGGACATCTCCCTGACGTCGGTGATGATTAGCTCGCCGGTTCCGGCCAGTTGGATATCATAGGCCGGGTGCTGAGGACCGCCCTGGGTTTTCGCGGTCCGTCCAAGGGTCTCGTTATAGGAGAAGTCATAAGCTTCGTTCAGGCTGACTCGACCATCAGCGTTCGAATCCGCTGCCCCCCGAAGGGCTGAGATCAGGTAATAAGTGAAAAAGGATGCCCGGATGCGGTCCGATTCCTGGGCGGTTTCATTCTCGGAACTGGACGTGAGGAACGCATAGCCTCTCATACTGGCGCCAGAATGGGTCAGGAATGCCGGGTGGCGAACACCGCCTTTGAGCCGGGTGATGGCTCCCGAGGCGCAGGCGTCGAGAATGGCGAGGTTCACGTCAGCCTTAAGAAGAGCCATCTCCTCTCTGATTTTTTCATAGGGCAGACGGTTGGAACCGAGCATCAGGGCCTGGTCGTCCGCATGTCCCGAGTAATAGAAGATGAGTTCGACCCTCACCGCCTGCTGCCGGCTCTTCTCTATCTCGGATCGCAGTGACTGGAGGGCTCCTTCGAAGTCGGCGAGCGAGGGGTCCCGGAGCAACCTGCAGTCTTCCGGCGCCACTCCAGCCAGCTCCTGGAGAACCTTGGCGAACGCCTCCGCGTCTGATTGCGCGTACCGCAGGGTAGTCCGGGTCGCACCGCCCCGATTGGCCCCCGATATCAGGGCGAAACGACGCACCGCAGCCGAGCAGAAGGACTCAGCGAGGACGAGGAGCAGAATCACGACCGCAGAGATGAATTTCCTTTTCATCGATTCGATTCCTTTTCCAGATAAAGGACCGACTGCTGAAATCCAGTCGGCAGGCGCAGCCGTTTGCCCGGATTACCCCATTCCGGCCCGGAGCCGGCGATCGCGTCCCGGACAATTTGCACCGGGAACGGGCGATCGGAGGTGACGAAGAAGAAAACCTCCATTTTCGGGGCATCATCCAGCCGGTAAGCCGATGCTAAGGGAACGGCCGAACCGTTTACGAGCTCGCCGGCCTGACTCCCTTGCGCCGGAAAATGCTGGGTGACCGTCCCTCGACCGTCCAGCGACAGAATGGCTCCGTACTTGCTCCCTGCCGCCTGATAGGACAATTGGATGACGTCGTTCCGCGCGATCTTTCCCCCGTGTGCGAGCTGTTCCGCGCCGTCGGCGGTCTTTCGGAAGATAAGCAGCGCGGGACCGGCCCCTTTTTGGCGCACGATTTCTTCCTGGGCTTGATCTGACTGGCCCCTCCAGAGAAGCTCGACCGCCACCCCGGCAACGAGAAGAAGCGCCAGAAGGCCGACACCAACCGGGGAGAAGGCGAGGTTCAAGATGCTCCCCCTCGCCGTGTGCGGTGCCTTCTGTTGGACTCCCCGGGCGATCTGTTCCGCGATCTGCTCAGGCGGCAACCGCCGGAGCAAATCATCCCCGGATGCTCGAAGCTCCTCCAGACGTGCCGCGAGCCTCTTGTCCAAAATGAGCGCCCGGCTGACCTGCTCTCTTTCCGGGGATGGCAGCTCGTCAAGCAGGTAACGCTCGAGCCAAATACCCGGTATTTTCTCGGCGTTCATCGTTTCTCCAGTTCTCTCAAGCTCTTTCTGAGTTTTTCCAATCTCCTTCGGACTCCTGAGGCTGACATTCCAAGCTCCCGCGCCACCTGGTCGAAGGTCATGCCATCGACGAAATGCAAGACCGCCATGGCCCGGGTCGAATCCGGATGGCGTCTAAACAGCTTTTGCAGGAGCATCCCGGAGTCGAGATCGACAAGTACCGAGATACGGTACAAGAGGTCCTCCTGCTCGTCCGGTTGACTGTGTCGCCCGCTGCGGATCCGGTTCAGACAAACGTTGGTAGCAATGCGAAAGAGCAGGCTCGAAGGGTAGTCAGCCTTCAGGTGATCCGCGTGGCGTAAGAGCTGAACGAAGACATCCTGCATCGCATCCTCCGCTTCCTGATCGCTTCTCAGCAGTTGGGCGCACCTGCGGTAGACGAGCGGCCCGTACCTCTTGTAGAGTCCCGCTATATCCATAGTGTCCGGTCCGGAAGCCGTCGGCCGGGGGCCGGAGCCCCAATCGCGACGCGCGGTCTCCGGCTTAGAAGCTAAAGACCAAACCATAAGAAAACCGAACGTTGATCTGGGCGTCGGAGGTTGGCCGGTAGTTCAGAACGGTCGGCTGGTTGCTCCCCCGCGGCAGGTACGTTGCCCGGCCCTGAATCTTCCTCTGTGCCCCGAGAAGATCCACTTGGATCAACCGGACCGCCAAATGCCTGCTTACCCTTAAATCGACGCCGCCTCCGATGCCGCCCGCCAGACTGTTTGCCCTGACGCGATTCTCGAGCATCTCCAGATCGAAGGAGTGGGTTTCCAGTCCCCCTCCCGGCCCGATCGCAGTTGTTACCTGGCCTTCGCCCGATGCTCGGTAGTCCAGTCTTGAAACCCCGACCAGCCCCTGAACAAACGGTTTCACCCGTCCGCCGGGGCGGAAGACGAACCGGGGACCGAACAGAAACGAGTGCGAAGAGCCGTGGAGTTCCCCATGCCAGGCTTGGTCGGGCGCTTGAAAGGAGGTCCCTTGCAAGCGGGGGCTGTACTGTCCTCCAAAATCAGCGACGAGGCCGAGCCATCGCGTCAGGTAGAAGGTAACGGCGCCGTTCCAGCCCTGCGTATTCGTCAGATTGTGCTGGGACAGGAGCAGGGCTGTTAGGTACTGTTCCTCGGTAACAGCGGGAGGCGACACGAATTCCCCGAGCCCAGGCGCATTAATCTGACTGTCGTCCTTCGTCCATGAGTAGGCACCGAAGAACTCGATTCGCGTCCGGTCATCCTGGGCCAGAGCGGGGAGGGCGCAGGTTCCGAATAACAAGAAAGCCAGGAACAACCTTTGCGCGCAACGCCGGGGTTTTCTCATGTCGTCCTCATTTCGGGTCGGGCTCGCATCCACTGTTCTCATACACCTGTTGAAACACGGGAGGCGATTGAATCCGCCACAGGCAGGTAAAATTTATGTTTGTCGCGGTTAGGCGTTTTGAGAGATCTGGCCTCCAGCGCGCGCGGACCGGGAGTCACTCCTTACCACTCGACTTTCCCATCGCGAGCAGTTCAGAACCGCAAACGAAGCGCTTTTCAGCGAAGTGCGCGGATTGTAGCCGTGAGCAGGCAGGTTGCCCGTTCGGTGCAATCCGCGCACTCCGCTGAAAGACGCTCCGTTTGCGGTTCTGCACATCTCGTCGACCCGATCCCTTGTAGCGGAACGCACGCGTAACCGAGAGTACAGAACCGCAAGCGGAGCGTTGTCTGCGCAGCGCGCGGATTATATCCGCAAGCAGCCGCCTGGCTCAGAGCCGGTTGCATACGATTACAATCCGCGCACTCCGCTGAAAGACGCTCCGTTTGCGGTTCTGCACATCTCGGCGACCCGATCGTGCGCCTCGCACGTGTCCAAAAGAACAGATCAGGATCAGCTGTGCACGGTTCAGGTAAAGTCGTAAGCTCTTGCCCGCGGCCCGTGTTAAGGAGAAGATAAATGCGCTCTCGCCCGCGTGCGACAGGGAGAAGGAGAAACATAGATGACCGCGAGAACCAGATGGCTTCTGTTCGTTATTGCTCTTGTCATCACCGTCCGGCCGAGCTGGGCCGAAAACGTCAGCTCGCCCGACGGCAAGATCCGCGTAGAAGTGGGCCTGAAGCAGAAGCTCGAGCCTTATCCGGCAGGCAAACGGCTGTACTACTCGGTTCTCTTTAACTCGCAAACCCTCCTGGCTGATTCCCCTTTCCGGCTGGATTTCAAGGGAATGGCCCCGATTGCCGACAACCTGGTTGTCAAGGGAAGCAGCAGCTCCCGGGGAGACGAAACCTGGCAAACCGTCTGGGGAAAACAGAAGACAGTCACCAACCAGTTCAACGAGTTGACGCTCGCGCTGGAAGAGTCGACTGAGCCGCACCGGCGACTCGACTTCGTCGTCCGGGTCTTTAATGACGCGGCCGCCTTCCGCTATCAACTGCCCGCACAGGCCGGGCTGGCTGATTTCAAGCTGGCCGAAGAGCGAAGCGAGTTTCATTTTCCGGGCAACCCGACCGTCTGGGCCGCCACCTACGATTCTTTTCAGACCCACCAGGAAACCGAGTTCGTGAAGCGGAAGCTTGCCGACATCAGGCCAGGAGAGATCATCGGCTGTCCGCTCCTGCTTGAGACCCCGGCCGGCTGGGCGGCTTTGACGGAGGCAGACTTGACGGACTGGGCGGGTCTCTATTTCACCGGCAGCCGCGCAAGCTCCGGCGCGGTCGTCTCGCTGCTCTCCCCGCGGCTTGACGAGCCGGATGTTGCCGTTGTCAGCCGCGCCCCCCGGTCTTCCCCTTGGCGGGTTCTCCTGATCGGCTCACGCCCGGGTGCTCTAATCGAGTCCAACGCCATCCTGAACCTCAGCGCCCCGTGCGCACTGGCCGACACCTCCTGGATCGAGCCCGGTGTAGCAACCTGGGACCGCTGGTGGTGCGGGGGCTACGCCCCTGATTTCCCGGGCACAGCTCGGCATGGGGACCGAGTCGATGAAGTACTTCGTGGACTTTGCCGCCGAGATGGGCTGGAAGTATCAGCTGGTCGACTGGACGTGGTACGGTCCGCCCTTTGATACTTCTAAACCGTTCGGAACTGCCGGAAATCCGAATGCAGATCTGACCCGCTCGATCCCCGAGCTCGACATCCCGGCGCTCGTGAAATACGCGGCGGGCAAGGGGGTGAACATCCTGATCTGGCTCGACTGGTACAACGCCGACAAGCAGATGGAGAAGGCCTTCCCCTTGTACGAAAAGTGGGGCGTGAAGGGCGTGAAGGTCGATTTCATGGCGCGCGACGACCAGGAAATGGTGAACTTCTACGAGAGGCTGGTGAAGCTCGCCGCCCGGTACCATCTCACGGTCGACTTCCACGGGGCATACAAACCGACCGGGCTGCGACGCACCTATCCCAACCTGCTCACCCGCGAAGGAGTGCTCGGGAACGAGTACAACAAGTGGAGCGATCGCGTGACGCCCATGCATACAGTCACCCTGCCGTTCACACGGATGCTCTGCGGACCCATGGATTTCACGCCCGGCGGCTTCAGGCACAAGACCGCGAAGGATTTTCGGATCGCGGGCGGCGACGAGCCCGGTCCGTTCGTCATGGGGACGCGCTGCCATCAACTGGCGATGCTGGTTGTCTATGAGAGCCCGCTCCAGGTGATGGCTGATTCTCCGTACAGCTACCGGATGAGCCCGTTCGGGTTGGACTTCCTGAAAAACATTCCGACAACCTGGGACGAGACCCGGGTTCTGGATGGTTATCCCGGGGACTTCATTGTTATCGCGCGACGGGCCGGAGACGTCTGGTACCTGGGCGCAATGAGCGGGACCGAGCCGCGCCAGATCTCGATCCCGTTCGATTTCCTCGGTTCCGGAACTTATGAGGCGGAGATCTGGATGGACGCGGAAGAAGCGGCGGACTACCCGGAGCACGTGTGGCAACGGAAGCAGGTCGTGCGCCCTGGCGAAAACCTGAAAGTCCGCCTGGCGGCGGGGGGCGGCTGTGTCGCCCGAATCCGGAGGCAGTAAGGAGGAGAAGATCAATGTCGAACGAACCACGACAGATGCGGGGAGCGATTCTCCCCGGGAACAGCACCGTTGAGCTCAAGACCTTCCCGGTGCCGGAACCCGGGCATGGTGAAGTGCTCGTTCGCACCAAGAGCTCGACGATCTGCGGCTCCGATATCCGATGCATTTATCACCAGCACCTCGGCAAAGGCCCCGAAGGCTACCAGGCGGGAATGATCGCGGGTCACGAGCCGTGCGGCCAGGTTGTCCAGTGCGGCCCTGGCTGCCGTCGGTTCAAGGAAGGGGACAGGACGATCATCTACCACATTTCGGGCTGTGGGGTCTGCAATGACTGCCGCCGCGGCTACATGATCTCCTGCACGAGCGAGTGGCGGCGGGCTTACGGCTGGCAGCGCGACGGCGGCATGGCCGACTACATCCTCGCTGAGGAAAAGGACCTCGTCCTGTTGCCGGAGCCGCTGACGTATTCGGACGGCGCCCAGGTCGCCTGCGGGTTTGGAACGGTTTACGAGGCGATCGAGAAGGTTGGTGTATCAGGGAACGCCGCCGTGCTGGTCACGGGGCTCGGCCCGGTGGGTCTGGCGACGGCAATGCTCTGCCGGTCCATGGGCGCGCCGCAGATCATAGGCATAGATGTCATCCCGGAGAGACTGGAACTGGCGAGGCGGCTGGACCTGTGCCACGAGGTCATCGCTTCCGGTCCGGACAATGTGCAGGAGGTGCGTCGTATCACCGGAGGAGCGGGCGTCGAACGGGCGTTCGATTGCTCGGCCAACGACCAGGCGAGGCTGACCTGCATCCAGGCAACCCGGAAATGGGGCAAAATCTGTTTTGTCGGCGAAGGAGGGACTGTCGCGTTCAGGCCATCCGAGGACATCATCCACGATCAGAAGACGATCTACGGATCGTGGGTGACGAACCTGTGGCGGATGGAGGAACTTGTCGAACGGCTGGTCAGGTGGAACATTCATCCGGACACGCTGATCACGCACCGCTTTCCGCTCGAGGAAGTGGCCGGAGCTTATGCCCTCATGGCGAGCGGTCGCTGCGGCAAGGTCGCGGTCGTCTTTGACGAGGAGTTGCGGTGAGTACACCGCGCGAGGAGAGGCTTCATATGTCGACATCTGAGAATCAACGCACTTCTGCATTTCCTCTGGATTCCGATGGCGTCCAGCCCGAACTGGTTCCCAAGCGGGAGGTCTACACAGGCGCGAAAATTCCGGCGATCGGCTTGGGCACATTCGGCTCTGACAGCGTGACAGGCGAAGAGGTGGCCGAGGCGGTCGTAGGAGCCGCCCGGGTCGGATACCGCCACTTCGACTGCGCGTCGGTCTATGGAAACGAGCATCTGATCGGTCATTCCTTCAGGCAGATTGTGCGCGGCGGGGTCCGCCGGGAAGACCTCTGGATCACGTCGAAACTGTGGAACGACAAGCACGCAGAGAAGGACGTCATTCCCTCCTGCGAAAAGACGCTGCGGGATCTCCAACTCGACTACCTCGACCTTTACCTGATTCACTGGCCGTTCCCGAACTTCCACCCACCCGGCTGCACCGTCGAATCACGGAGCCAGGACGCAAAACCGTATATTCATGAAAATTACATGAAGACCTGGCGCCAGTTCGAAAAGCTTGTGAAGATGGGACTGGTCAGGCAGATCGGCACGTCGAACATGACGGTGCCCAAGCTGAAGCTCCTGCTGGGCGATGCCGAGATCCGTCCGGCCGTGAATGAAATGGAACTGCACCCGCACTTCCAGCAGCCGGACCTGTTCGAGTTTGTGACCACCTCGGGGATCGTCCCGATCGGATACTCGCCGATTGGTTCACCGGGAAGGCCGGAACGCGATCGAACGCCGGAAGATACAGTCGACACCGAAGATCCGGTCATCGTCGACATTGCCAATCGCCTCGGGGTTCATCCCGCGGTTGTCTGCATCAAGTGGGCGGTCCAGAGAGGGCAGATCCCGATCCCCTTTTCGGTCAAACGCCGCAACTACCTCGCAAATCTGCGCGCCGTGGTCACGCCCCCTCTTACGGACGAGGATATGAGGGCAATCGGGACCCTCGATCGCAACTGCCGCCTCATCAAGGGGCAGGTCTTTCTCTGGAAACAGGACCAGGGCTGGGAAGACCTGTGGGATCTCAACGGCGAGATAACCCCGGCGTAACCAGCGGGCAGAAGGCAGACGGCAGAGGGCAGAGGGCAGAAGGCGGCGGGCAGAAGGCAGAGGGCAGCGGGTATTGACGGGAGCGTCAGTGTCGCCCTCTTCTCTCGGATCGAACCCGGTACAGTCGCTCGGTGAAGCCGCCTTCCCGCTCGAATGTCGCCGCCTGCGCCGTTATTTGACGCCGAAGCAGGGCGCAGGTGACTGTCGTCAATGCCAGAACCGCGTTTGCCGCAATTTCGGGGTAAGAAGGGATGGACAATGTGGTGGCAACGCACCTTTTACAAGTTAGGGGTGAACGAGTTTCCACTTCGTCCTATTATGGTGCCCGTGAAGAGCGCAAAAACCATTGCCCCTAGCCTTGCCGTCCTTGCCATCCTGGTTTTCTCGGTCGATGTCTCCCTGGCCGATGATCTCGGCTATCACCCGATCAAGACCGATTCAAATGGCAGGATCGCCCCCTGGTACTCGGACGACCCGGCAACTTCCTACGACTTCGTCATCCGCCGGGTCTGGGAGTTCTGGAGGGACATGAAAAGCTGCCCGAATGGGGTGAAGTACTACATGCAGCACCAGGTGTGGGCGGATCCGGGAGAAGACTCCCGGGGGCTGGGTGGGGATCAGATTTGCATGGCGCTCTCGTCCTGGTCGCTGCTTTACCCTTACCTGGGCAAACGCGAAGTGGTCGAGAACATGGTGTACATGGCCGACTACTGGCTCGATCATGGCTTGTCGCGTCCGGATGCCGCCTGGCCCAATCTTCCCTTTCCCTACAACACTGATCTGCATTCCGGCATTTACGACGGCGACATGCGCGCGGGGAAAGGCTACTTGCAGCCCGACAAAGCAGCGTCGTTCGGGGCCGAATTGGTGACCCTCTTCAAGCTCACGGGGAACCAGCGGTATCTCAAGGCGGCGGTCGCGATCGCGGACACCCTGGTGGCCAAGATGGAAGCCGGCGAGGCAGACCGATCCCCCTGGCCCTACCGGGTCCACGCCGATACGGGCCAGGTCAGCATGCCTTACACCGGCAACTACACGGGCGCCCTGCGGTTGTTCGAGGACCTGGTCGCGCTCGGTGAAGGGAATCGGGACAGCTACGCCAAAGCTTCCGACAGGCTCACCGCCTGGCTCAAGGCGTACCCCTTGAAAACAAACAAGTGGGGACCATTCTTCGAGGACATCACCGGCTGGTCAAATACCGAGATCAATGCGGACACCATGGCCTGGTACATCCTCGAGCACCCGGGCTGGGATGCGAGCGGTCACGATCAAGCCGGGCGAATCCTCGCCTGGACCCGCGCCACGTTCTCCAATCCGGAGTGGAAGAAGTACGGGCTTCACGCGATCAACGAGCAGACCGCGTACACCGTTCCTGGGAACAGTCACACCTCGCGGCATGCCTCCGTTCAGCTCATCTACGCGGAAAAGACCGGCGACAAGCGCTTGAAGCCGGAGGCGATCAGCCAGCTGAACTGGGCGACCTACATGGTCGCAGAGAAAGGGAACAACCGGTACCCGCTCGACGACGTCTGGCTGACCGATGGCTACGGCGATTACGTGAGACATTACCTGCGCGCCATGGCTGCCGCCCCCGAGCTCTCACCCAAAGGCCAGGATCACCTCCTGAAATCGAGCTCTGTCATACGGGACATCGAATACGCTGGCGGTTCGATCGCTTACCAGACCTTCGATCAATCTGCTGAAGAACTGCTGCGGATCTCTTTTCAGCCGGGCAAGGTCACAGCGGGAGGAGTCGAGTTGCGCCGCGTCAGCGGGCTCGAAGAACTGAGGGCTCGGGAGGGCTATACGTACAATGCGCCGGGTGATATCCCCGGGGTCCTCCGCATTCGACATGACCGGTCGGGGAAGGTGCAGGTGGTTGCTCCCGCAACAGTGGGTCCCACTTCCAAGTGGGACCAGGTCCGACCGGGAAGTCGGACCCACGAAAAGCAGGATGTCCGACTTGGAACTCGGACCTACGGGAAGCTGGCGCTCGATCAGACAGTGAAGGTGCCGCAAGACGGGTCAGCCGACATACGCCTCGTTGCTCCACGTGCGGACACGGCCGCCTTGAAATTCATGTTCTCCCCGCCGAGCCAGGGAAAGCTTTCCGGAACCCCGCCTCTCCTCTCATACACGGCCCGCCCCGGTTTCATCGGCTCCGACGCCTTCTCGTTCGTGGCTTCTGGAGACAAGTTCGAAACCGCCGCCCTGGTCACGATCGAAGTATTCAGGCCGAATCTGGCGGCCAGCCGCGGCGCCCGGGTGTTTGCGCTCGAACAGGACGCATCCGGTGGACTTCGGACGCTACCTCTGCCTGCCCTTGCTGACGGCGACGTGGCGACCTCGGTCGAGGTCGGGGGGCGATCCGCAGCCCGCAGGGAAGTCGCCGTCTGTGCGGTTTGGGAGCAATCCCAGCTCGTCAGGCAGGTCGTATTCCATGAGGGCTTCGTCGATGCTTCCGGCGGTTTTTTTGATGGCCTTCCGCGTCTCCGGGTGACAAGGGATGGAACAACCTGGACGGAACAGCCCGGTTGTGCTCTCTTCCCAGCCGCTTACCCGCAGGGTCCGGCTGCAGCGCTCTCTGAATACCTGTTTACTCTGCCGGAAGCAGTCTCTTGCAGGGGAATCCAGATTACAGGCCCCGTGGGAGGCTCCAAAACCGGTGCTTCCGCGACTCTCCGGGTTCGGGAGCTCGAGGTCTTCGCCGAAGTGAGCTCGAGCATCCGGCCGCAAATCGAGTATGCCGTGGCCCATGCAACTGTCGCCGAAGGGCAAACCGCGCTGATGGGAATCCGAATGAGAGTTCCAGGCTTTTGCTTGTTCCAGTGGCAGGAAAGCCGGGACGGGGGGCAGAACTGGTCGGATATGCCCGGTGCCCGCGGACCGTATTTGGCCGTCAAGGCCGAAAGACAATCCGAGTACGACGGCAGGCAGTACCGCTGTGCCGTATCTGATGGCATAGCTCCGGTCGTGTTCAGCAAGCCGGCGACGCTGAAAGTCGGGGCATCCGGTTCATCGGAGGTCCATGATTCCAGCCAGCCGATGAAATGAGCGCTTTGAAAGGTGACCAATGATGATGACTCAAGTTTCCCGAAGAAGTTTCCTGGGTTGCGCCGGTGCTATTGGCGCGGCTATGGCCGTATCGAGTCAGAGAGCTTCCGCGCAGAAGCGGCCCTCCGCTCTGCATATCGCCTCCAACGAGTATTCGTGGCAGGTGTTCTACGCCCGCGACAATCGGAACTTCAGGCAGTCGTTGGATGCCGGCCTGGCAGACGTGGCTCAAAGCGGGCTGAATGGTCTTGAACCCTCTTTCGCATCGCCCCAGGAGGTCGAGCAGATCGCGCCCCTTCTCCAGAAACATGGCCTCGAGATGCGCTCGCTCTACGTGAACAGCACTCTCCACGAACCCGATAAGGCGGAAGCCAGCATAAAGCAGATCCTTGCCGTCGCGGAGAAGGCAAAGGCGGTCGGAACGAAGATCATAGTTACGAACCCGTTCCCCATTCGATGGGCCGGTCCGGAAAACAAGGACGACAAGCAGCTCGAGACGCAGGCGGGTGCGCTCGAGCGGTTGGGAAGGGAACTGAAGAATCTCGGGCTGACCCTGGCTTATCACAACCACGACATGGAGTTGAGGAACGGGGCGCGTGAGTTCCACCACATGATGGTGGCGACCGATCCCAAACTTGTCTCGCTTTGCCTGGACGCGCACTGGATTTACCGCGGCACCGGCAATTCCTCGGTCGCCCTCTTCGACATCGTCGAGCTGTACGGGTCTCGTGTTTCGGAGGTGCACCTGCGCCAATCCCAAACCGGTATCTGGAGCGAGACGCTTGGCGAGGGGGACATCGACTACCAGGTCCTCGCGCAACGACTGCAGGCGAAGCGGGTGAAACCCCACCTTGTCCTGGAAGTTGCCGTGGAAAAGGGTACGCCCAAAACGATGGACCCAGTCACCGCGCACCGCCAAAGCGCGGAATTCGCCCGCAGGGTTTTTGGGCGGTTTTGAGTTCTGAGTTCTGAGTTCTGAGTTCTGAGTTGTTGCGAGCTGAACTTTTCACGAAAGATCCTCGGCAGAGCACTTGGACTCGTACCTTGAACTCAGAACTCACAACTCAGAACTCAGAACTCAGAACTCAGAACTCCGACTCCGAACTCCCCGTGGCGTAAATTGGTTAGTCCTTTCCGCAAACGGGCGTTGAATGCTCGGCTCCCCTGTAGTAACTGTGGGCTTGAGTTCTGCTTTCAGGAGGACGATAAATGAAACGACTGCCTCTTGTCCTTGCCCTGTGCGCCTTTTCTTCTTTTCTGACCGTCGAGAGCGATTGGATCTGGCGACCGGCTCTCGGCAACGGCCAGGCCGACCTGGTCGCCCGGCTCACACCTGCGGATCTCACGAAGTGCACGACCAGGGATGCATCCCTCTTTCAGGATCCGACCACCAAAGCGCTCACTCTTACGTTCAACTACGCAGAGGGCGAACCCGAGGTCCGTATCCCCGTGCGCCAGCTCGGATGGCCCACGGACTGGAGTGCCTGGCGCTCGATTCAATACACGTTTGAAACCACCAGCCTGGAGACCTTGTCGATCGGTTTCTCCGATGGGAAGGTTACCAAGGCATTTGTGACCGAGCCGCTGGCCGGCATCCGCATCGCGGGCGTGATCCCGTTCGATGCCTTCGTCCAGACCAAGAGCATGAACCCGCTGCTGCCGCTCGGTTACAAGGTCTGGCCGAATCGCCTTTTCACCTTCAAGAACGTCGAAGAAATCGTGATCCGGATGCGATATCCCAACCAGGCGTCGCAGGTGACTCTCTACAACTTCACACTCCGGGAAGACGTTCCGCCCGACGAGATTATCGACCGCAAACCGCTGATCGATCGGTACGGCCAGTGGATTCCCGAGAACTGGCCGGGGAAGGCTCACGATGAGAAGAGCCTACGGGAGTTGTGGGCCGCCGACGTGGCCGAGCCGATTGACTACGGTTTTTGCCCGCTGGGTGGGGATAAGTCGCGCACTCTACGCAGCACCGGCTTTTTCCGGGTGGAAAAAGCTGAGGACCGCTGGGTCTTTGTCGATCCGCACGGGCATCCCTTCTTCTCGACCGGAATGGATCTAGTCGGCTACAAACAAGGGAGCTTTGGGACGGACGTTACCCGCCGGGAGTTCCTGTTTGAAGAACTGCCGGGTGCAGGCGCCGCATGGTTAAAGCCGGGCAAGGATGTCTCGTTCTACACGGCGAACATCATGCGCCGCTTCGGGGAGGGCTGGGAGAAGAAGTGGCAGGACCACATGATCGGACGGCTGAAGAACTGGGGTTTCAATACCGTCGCTAACTGGTCCGACTATGACGTTGCGACGACCTCCGGCATGCCCTACGTCGTCCCGCTTCAAGGCTGGACAACGAAAAAGATGTTTCCGTTCCCCTGGGATTTCCCCGACGTTTTTTCCCAGGAGTTTCGCGACACCGTGGATGAAGCGGCGCGCCGCCAGTTGACCCCCTTGAAGGACGATCCGAACCTGATCGGCTGGTTCATCGGGAACGAACCCAGGTGGGCGCGCAGCTTTGGGTCACTGGTGCCCTGGCCTGACATGCTGTTGGCTGATCCCGAGCCTTCGGCGACGAAAGCCAGGCTCCAGGAGCTGTTGAAGGCGAATCCCGGCCAGGAACAGCGGGTCAAGGATGACTTCCTCTACACCTGCGCCCAGGAGTATTTCCAGGTCATCACGAGCGCGCTGCGCCGGCATGATCCGAATCACCTGGTCCTCGGCATCCGCTTTGCCGAGAACCCGAACAACCGCTGGGTGGAGATGAGCCGGATCTTCGACGTTTTCAGCGTCAACATCTACTCCACCGACTTCATGCCGGAGCCCGAGAACATCAAGCGTTTCGCCGAGGTCTCAGGCAAGCCGGTGCTGATCGGAGAATTCACCGCCTGCGCTCCGGGCCGCGGGATGCAAGGTCTGTTCTACTGGAGTCACAAGGTCCGGGACTATGCGGAACGCGGTAAGGCGTACCGCTACTACGTGGAAAATTCGGCCGCCAGCCCATACATCATCGGCACTCATTGGTTTCAGATGGTCGATGACCTTCCGACCGGGCGGCCTTCGGATGAGGAACGACTGAACTACGGCTTTATTAATGTCATCGACCTTCCTTACCCGGATCTTGTGGAGGCGGCCAGGCAAACGCACCGCCGAATCTACGATCTCAAGAGCGGCAAAACGAGTCCTTTTGCAGTGAAACCGCGCTACAACTAGACGGAGAACCATCATGCGTTTTTCCCAATCGAGACATTCGCTTCTCACCGGGCTGATCGTAACGGGATTGGCCGTGGTTCCCACCATCGGAAGTTCAAAGGCCCGGGTGTGGGAGGAACCGCTCGTTCTCCCTGCGTATGAAGTGAGCGCCCCGGATCACAATCCCAGGTTCTACGCGGGACGCGCGTACCAGGGGGCACAAGGCCGGGTCTATCCGTATGCAATGATCGACAACCTGACTGACAACAGGCTGGACAAAACCTACCGGGCCGTCTACCTCGAGAATGAGTACATCAAGGTCTGTGTTCTTCCAGAGCTGGGAGGCCGCGTCATCTCGGCCGTGGACAAGACCAATGGTTACGACTTCTTTTATCGACAGACGGTGATCAAGCCGGCACTCATCGGCATGATCGGCGCCTGGATCTCGGGTGGAGTCGAGTGGAACTTCCCGCACCACCACCGGCCGACCGTTTTTATGCCGATCGATTACACTTTCGAGAACCACCCCGACGGCAGCGCGACCGCCTGGATCGGCGAGATGGAGATCCGTCACAGGATGCGCTGGACCGTGGGACTCACCGTTTACCCCGGCAAATCCTACCTGGAGGCTACGCTCCGGCCGATCAACCGGACTCCTTTCATCCAGAGCTTCCTCTTCTTCGCGAACGCCGGGACTCACTCGAACGAGAACTATCAGGTGTTCTTTCCCCCGGGGACCGAGTACGTAACCTACCACGGCAAGAACCAGTTTGCCCATTGGCCGGTGACGCGCGAGGTTTTCAACGAGATCGACTACACCCAGGGCGTAGACCTGAGCTGGTGGAAGAACCATCCAGAGTGGACCTCGATGTTCGCCTGGAACTACGAGGACGATTTCTTCGCCGGCTACGACCACGGCAAGCAGGCGGGAACGGTGAGCGTTGCCAACCATCATGTCGCTCCCGGGAAGAAGTTCTGGGAATGGAGTGCCGGTCCGCGGGGCGAGCTGTGGGATCACATCCTGACGGAAAAAGACGGTCCCGAGTTGGAGTTGATGAGCGGCGCCTATTCCGACAACCAGCCGGACTACAGCTGGCTCCAGCCCCTCGAATCGAAAACTGTCCGCCTGAACTGGTTCCCGATCCGTGGGCTCGGCGGAGTAAAACTGGCGAACCTCGAGGGAGCGCTGAACCTGGAGGTGAAGGCCGGCGGAAAGGCACGAATCGCATTCAACACCGTGGCGGCGCACCAGGGTGCGACCGCCGGGCTGAAAGACGGGGAGAAGATTCTCTACACAAAGCGCATCGACATCAGCCCCTCCGAGCCGTTTTCAACCGAAATCGACGTACCCGCGGGGACGAGCGCAGCGCAGCTCAGGCTTTCCCTGACCGATGCCTCCGGCCGGGAGTTGCTCGCCTACCAGGAGAAGGAGAAGAAAGGCGAGCCGATGCCCGACCCGGTCAAGCCTCCGCCGCCGCCTAAAGAAATTGCGACGGTCGAGGAACTCTACTACGCCGGGCTGCGGCTGGAGCAGTTCTACAATCCGGCCCTGGAACCGGACGCCTATTACGAGGAAGCTTTGCGGCGGGACCCGGACGATTCGCGCGTCAATCTCGCTTTCGGAATCCGGAACCTGAAGCGCGGTCTGTTCGAGGATGCCGAGCGGAAATTGCGGAGGGCGTTGAAGAGGCCGACTCGCAACTTCACCAGCCCAAGGGACGGGGAGGCCCTTTACTACCTGGGTCTTGCTTTAAGGTTTCAGGGGAAACATGGGGAGGCCGTCCGACCTCTCTACAAATCGACTTGGAGCTACGCCTTTCACACCCCGGGGTACTACCAACTGGCGGAAATCAGCGCCCGGGAAGGAAATTACGCCGAAGCTCTGGACCATGTTGATCGAGCCCTGGCGACGAACCAGTGGAGCGGGAAAGTGGCCGACCTGAGGGCCGCCCTGCTTCGCAAGTCCGGCCGCCCCGCTGAGGCTCTCGCGCTGACCGAGGCGGTTCTCCGGGCGGATCCCCTGGATTTCTGGGCCGGCTACGAGCAGTACCTGGCAAGCAAAGCGCTGAACCGTGCCGACGCCCCAGAGCAGTTGAAGAAGCAACAGAAGCTGATGCGCGACGACGTCCAGTCCTACCTGGAACTTGGCGTCGACTACGGTAATTGCGGCCTCTGGGATGATGCCGTCTCCGTCCTCTCCCTGCTGCCGAGGAACGGGTCGACAGAGCCGGTGGGCGTGGCCATGGTCGATTACTACCTGGGGTATTTCTGGGGACAGAAAGGAGACCTGGCAAAGCAGGAGGAATTCTTCAACCGAGCTTCCAAGGCCAGCCCTCGCTTCGTGTTTCCCTTCCGGCTGGAGTCGATCGCGCTTCTGAAGAAAGCCGCTGAGGTCAACCCGAACGATGCCCGGGCGCCTTATTACCTGGGGAACCTGCTCTTCGATGAGCAGCCGGGTGCCGCGCTCAAGCAGTGGGAGAAGGCTCGGGCCCTTGACCCCGGTTTTGCCACCGTCCACCGCAACCTGGCCATCGCGTACCAGCAGGTTGAGCGTGACCTTCCGAAAGCGGTAGCGAGCATCGAGAAAGCGGTCGAGTGCGATCCGTCCGATGCGAGGCTGTTTTACGAGCTGGATGAGCTGTACGAGAGGGCCGGAACGGCTCACGCCAAGCGGATTGCGATGCTGGAAAGGAACCGTGCGACGGTGGAGAAGCGAGACGACGCCGTTTCCCGCCTCGTCCTCCTGTACGTTCAATCTGGAAGGTATGACGACGCGACACGCCTGCTGGCTGAGCGTCACTTTAATGTCTGGGAAGGAAGCCGGGGGATTCGCGACGCGTACGAGGATGTGTGCCTTTTGAAGGGGCTCGCGAAATTCCGGACAAAGGACTATCGGGGTGCGCTCGCCGACTACCAGAAGGCGCTCGAATTCCCTCTGAATCTCGAAAACGCCTGGCCGTATCGCGGGGGCCGAATGCCTGAGATCTACTATTTCATCGCGACTGCGTACGAGGCGCTGGCGGAGGGTGAAAAGGCGAACGAATTCTACCGGAAGGCGGTGGAGGCCAAGCACGCCGTCGAATGGTCTGATCTGCGGTACTACGAGGCGATGGCGGCGAAGAAGCTTGGCGCGCTGGAAAAGGCGGAGACTATTCTGGACGGCTTGATGAAATTTGCGTCCGTCGAACCCGGTTCGGGCGTCGATTTCTTTTCGAAGTTCGGGGAAAGGGAGCCGCTTCACGTCCGGCAGGCCCGTCACCATTACCTCAGGGGTCTGGTTCACAAGGCCCGGGGAAACGCCCAGGAGGCGTTGTCTGAGTTCGAGAAGGCCCTGGCCCTGGACGTCAACCAGCTGTGGGCCCGGATTCAGCGCGACCAGTTGAAAGCCTCGGGGAAGGTTTCGGGGACATAATACTTAATTCCCAATCAGGCTTGAGTTAGGATTACCACGGCTGTTGGTAATCGGATTTTCAGCCTTCCGCGGAGCAGTTCGAATGATTCTCGTTGTCGATGACGACGCTTCAATAAGGGCTTCACTGGCGCTTCTCCTGAAGCAGAACGGCTATCCTTCCAAGACAGCCTCGAATCCCTGCGAGGCGCTCGAGCTCCTCGAAAAACATGAGTTCGAGGCGGTGATTCAGGATATGAATTATTCGCGCCAGACCACCGGGGAAGAAGGGCTTGCCCTGCTCGCGGAGATCAAGAGACGGGCACCGGATCTCCCGGTCCTTCTGATCACTGCCTGGGGCTCGATTGAGCTGGCGGTCAAGGGCGTTAAGGCTGGTGCGACGGATTTCATGACGAAGCCGTGGAGCAATCAGCAGATTCTCCAGTCCCTGCAAACGACGCTGGGGCTCGCCAAGGTGGCAACCAGCCGGGACACAGCGATCCGGCGCGAGGACCTGGAAAGCCGCTTCGATTTCCGCGATCTGATTGGCCGCGATCCTCGTTTTCTGAGAGTGCTCGACCTCGTAGGCAGGGTCGCCGCCACCGACGCCTCGGTGCTTATTACGGGGGAGAGCGGCACCGGGAAGGAACTGATCGCCGAGGCCCTCCACCGCAACAGCCGCCGCAAAGCCAAACCTTTCATCAAGGTCAATCTCGGGGGAATCTCTTCGACGCTTTTTGAGAGCGAGATGTTCGGTCATGTCCGCGGAGCGTTTACCGACGCTCGTCAGGATCGAAAGGGCCGTTTTGAGCTCGCCAACGGCGGAACGATTTTTCTGGACGAGATCGGGGATCTGGACACCAACTCGCAGGTCAAGCTGCTTCGCGTGCTGCAGGACAGGACCTACGAAGTCCTCGGGTCGAGTGCCACCCGGACGGTCGATGTCCGGGTCGTATCGGCAACTAACCGGAACCTCGTCGACATGGTCCAGAAAGGGGAGTTCCGCGAAGATTTGCTGTATCGACTGAACCTGATCAGCGTGCACCTTAGCCCGCTTCGAGAAAGACCGCAGGATATCCCCCTGCTCGCGTCTCGATTCCTGGAAAACGTCGCCTCGGTGTATCGGCGGTCCGGACTCGGAATTTCGGATTCCGCCATCCGGTGGCTTCAGACCCAGCTGTGGCCTGGCAATATCCGCCAGCTCAAGCATGTGATCGAGAGGACGGTCCTGGTCAGCTCGGCCGACCAACTGGATGTTGGCGACCTCGAGCTGGCCATGGAGATGGAGCCGCGCAATCACTCGGGTGAACCGGCGACTGGGGCCGCGGCGATGACAATCGACGAAATGGAAAAGGCAATGATCACGGCCTGCCTGGCTCGATGCGGAGGGAACATCTCCAAGGCAGCGGAAGCGACTGGGCATGAGCCGCCCCGCACTCTACCGCCGCATGGAAAAATACGGACTCGAACCGTGACGCTGCGTAATAAGATCATCCTTTACCTGCTTCTCATCCACCTCGTCTGGGCGGCCCTTGCCGTCTTCGTTTTCCTGGAGGACCGAGCCTGGCTCCTCGCGCTCGAAGGCATCTTCCTGGTGTCGGTGATCATTGGAGTGCTCCTGATCAGGGCATTCTTCGTACCCCTTCAGCTCATTCAAACCGGGGCCGAGCTCATTGAGGAACGGGACTTCAGCTGCAAGTTCATCCAGACCGGGCAACCGGAGCTGGACGGGCTGATCCGGGTCTACAATCGAATGATCGAGGCTCTGCGCGAAGAACGGCTCAGGCACACCGAGCAGCATTTTCTGCTGGAGAAAATCGTCGGGGGATCGCCCTCAGGCATCATCATCCTGGACCACGACGGCAGAGTCTCGAGCATCAATCCGAGCGGCGAGCGTCTTCTGCAAGTTTCGGCGCAGGAACTGGCCGGCTCGTCCGATTGCAGAACTTGGCACGCCTTTCGCCGCGGAGCTCGAGGCGCTTGACGACCGGCGAATCCCGCATCATCCCGGTGGAAGGCAGCCGAAGAATGCGATGCGCGCAAACTCCAGTTCTTTGACCAGGGTTCTCCGCGGCATTTCTTGATCCTCGAAGAGCTCACCGAGGAACTGCGGCTCTCGGAGAAGAACGCCTACGAGAAGATCATCAGGATGATGTCACACGAGGTGAATAATTCGGTCGGCGCAATCGGCTCCCTTCTGGAGGCGTGCCAGTTCTATGCCGAACAGGTGAAAGCCGATGACCGGGAGGATTTCCGCAACGCCCTGGTTGTTGCCCGGGAACGAGCCGACAGGCTCAACGGGTTCATGCGCGGGTTTGCGGAAGTCGTCCGACTCCCGGCGCCCGAGTTGCGCCCGACCGAGATCGAGCGGTTGCTCCAGGACCTCGGCTCGCTGTTCGGTCCCGAGCTTCGCAAGCGGGACATTTGCCTGAAATGGGAAGGCGAGGAGCATCTGGACCCGATCGCTATGGACAAGAACCAGATGGAACGTGTCCTGGTCAATCTGCTCAAGAACTCGATCGAGGCGATCGGCGAGCACGGGACGATCACGATCGTGACCGGCAAGCGGGGATCGGCGCCCTTCGTTTGCATCGAGGACACCGGGTGCGGGATCCCGACCGAGGTTCGAAACCAGTTATTCACGCCGTTCTTCAGCACGAAGAGCGACGGCCAGGGAATCGGACTGACACTGACCCGCGAGATCCTGGCTCAACACCGATTCCATTTTTCGCTCGAAAGCCGACCCGGCGGCCCAACCCGTTTCAGCATCTACTTCCCGGGAATTTCGGGGACATAATACTTAATTCCCAATCCGTTACCGCCGGTCGTTCCGGATGCAAAGGAATTAAGTTTTGTGTCCCCGAAATCCCCGACCCCGCACTGCACGAAAAACGCTCCGTTGCGGTTCTTCCTGCCTGCGAATCTCCTCCCTCTGGCTACTGCCCCTCCGGAATCCAGACCCGCATCTCGCCTGCGCCGCGGTGCGCCCAGGCATAGTAAGGAATGAAAACAGCGCGCCTGTTCCCTGGCAGGTTTCCCTCCAGGGTAACCACGCCGTTCAGCATTTCCTTTTTGGGCACGGCTTTCAATGAAACCGCGGGAGAAAGAGTCAGTAGCGTGACGATCGCCGGATTGTCGGCGTTTTCCGCGCAGTAAACGATGGGGCCGCGCTGCAGTGCCAAGCGCCCGGCATCGGCGGCGACGTTCGAGTCCGCCCGGACGAGGCGAACAGGCATCGGGAGGACCAACTCGACTGTATCACCCGGTTTCCAGTTCCGCTCGATCCGCAGGTAACCCTTTGCCGAAGAGCGTGCGGAGAAAGGCTGCCCGTTGACTGCTCACAACCGGTCCCTTTTGCTGGGAATCGACGAAGCGGTAGAGGTCCCCGGGAAGAGGAGTGTTGCCGGTCCAGCCCGGCACCCGAAGGAGCAGCGCAAAGGACCGCTCACGCTCCGGGTGAACTTTGATTTTCACGCGGCCGTCCCACGGGTAGTCGGTAACCTGCTCCACTCGGATCGTCCCGCTCCCCATCTTCATGTTGGCGGTCCCATTCACGTAGAGGTTCGTATAGAGCTCGTTTTCCCGAACGCCATAGACGTATCCGGGAACGGAAGGGATGAAGCGGGTTGCGTTGCTGGGGCAGCACGAGCAGTCGAACCAGGGTTTTCGGGTGCACGATCCCTGGTTGAACTTGTAGACCCCGTCGGATTCGAGCGGATTCGGGTAGAAGAAGGACTCACCCTCCATCCCAATGCCGGCCAGAACGCCGTTGTAAAGCGTCTGCTCGAGGACGTCGATGTACTTGGAGTCCCCTTCCAGGAGGAACATCCGGTGGTTCCAGAGAACGTTGGCAATGGCGGCGCACGTCTCGTTATAAGCCTCGGCGTTCGGCAACTCGTAATCGGCGCCGAAAGCCTCCCCCTGGTGACGGGCGCCAATCCCGCCGGTGAGGTAGATTTTTCGGCTCACGACATTGCCCCAGATCTTTCCCAGAGCCGTTCCATATCCGGCATCGCCGGTCAAAGCCACGAGGTCGGCGACGGCGGAGTACAGGTATCCCGCCCGAACCGCGTGACCGACCGCTTCTGCTTGCGCCAGGATCGGCTTGTGATCCTGCGCGTATTCGCCGTAAAGCTTGTGTCCGGACTCGTTTCCTCTCTGCTCGATGAAGAATCGGGCCAGTTCCAGGTATTTCGCCTCTTTCGTCACCCGGTAGAGCTTGAACAGGCCTATCTCGATCTCCTCGTGGCCGGGAACGTCCATCCTTTTCCCCGGGCCGAAGGTCCTCTGAATCAGGTCGGCATTCTTGAGCGCGACGTCCAGAAGAGACCGTTTCCCTGTCGCCTGGAAGTAAGCGACTGCGGCCTCATACAGATGTCCCATGTTGTACAGCTCATGGCCGCTCTTGATGTCGGACCAGCGTGCGGCGGTCCCTGACCAGTTGGTCGGGGGCTTCGTCCCGTCGATAGTCCTCCAGGTCATCAGGTATCCGTCGTCTTCCTGGGCGGCCGCAATCTTGGCAATGACCGAATCGACATACTTTTCGAGCTTCGAATCGGGGTTCCCCTGCAGGGAATAGGCCGCGCCTTCGATAATTTTGTAGACGTCGCTGTCGTCAAAGGGGAAGCGGCCGGAGAAGGTCCCGGGTTTCAGGCCTCCCGCGACCTCGAAGTTGCTGATGCGGCCGGTCTCCTCGCACTTTTTGAACGCGTAAGGAATACTGACCCGGGCATTGGTCAGGAGGCGGGGCTGCCAGAATCGGTCGGTCAATCGAACTTGCGTGAAGGGGACAGGCTGAATGGGATAGTCCCCGGTCGCCGCAAGAGCGGAAGTGAGCAGGCAGAGACCGAGGACCAGGGATGTCGGAATGAGCGCAGAACAGGCTTTCATGGACGGTTTTCCTTTCACCGGGGAGTGACCAGTTGCCACCCGGGAAGGATACCTTTCCGCCCGTCTGCGTACAACCGTCTGGTAAGGGAGGCAGAAGCGGGGCCGGCTAGTGTGGAGGCCGGCTAGTGTGGAGGCCGGCTAGTGTGGAGGACGGCTAGTGTGGAGGTACGGCTAGTGTGGAGGACGGCCCTCTTGGAGCGCGGACGTCCCGTCCGCACTGGGTTCGCGGGCATCCTGCCCGCGCGCCGGGCATCTTGCCCGGCGTTAATGCGCTTGCTATTGCGACAACCGGGAACGGCGGGCAAGATGCCCGCCGCGCGGACGGGACGTCCGCGAACCCAGTGCGGACAAGATGTCCGCGCTCCGGAGGGCCGTCCGGCTCCCGGAAGGCCGTCCGCGCTCCGGAAGGCCGTCCGCGGTCCCAAGGCCGTCCGCGCTCCCGGAGGGCCCCCGTCCCCTTACTCCCAGCGCAGCGCTTCGACTGGCTGGATCCTCGTGGCGATCCGGCTCGGGTAGAGCCCGCACGCGAGGGTCAAAGTGTAGATGACCGCGAGTGAAGCGAATAACGAAGCAAAGTACACTCTGCCGCTGAGGAAACCCACCAGATCGAGAAGCGGAAACTGCACGACGATAAGGATCCCCGCCAGGGTGCCGCACGAGGTGATTATCAGCAACTCCCCGATGATCTGCTTATAGACGCTCGTGGCCGGTGCGCCGAGGGCTCGGCGCAATCCGATTTCGGTTGTGCGTTGAGAGACGCTCTGCCAGACGACGCCAACCAGGCCGAGTGCAACCATGACCATCAGGAAACCGACGACGATCCCGGCGGCGACCATGGGTGCGATCTGATAGGAGAGTCTCGAATCCCGGAGCTGGCTCAGCTCGTCGATTTCGAAGCTCCAGTTCGGATTGATCAAATGCAGCCGCCGGACCAGGGTTTCTTCGAAAGCCTTCGGGGTCCCCGGTCGCACCCTGATCACGAAGTCCCATGTACGGCCGCCTCCCGGCACCGATCGGTGGAAGAGATACGGCTCGGGAGCAGAAAACTCGCCCTCTTTCCGGAACGCTGAAAGGACACCGACGACGCGCAATTCCTTCCGTGGCGCCGGTTGGCCGTGTTCGTCCTTTGTCGGACGTTTGTCGGAGATATCCTTCCCGATCGGGTCCTCGTCCCCGAACAACTCCTCGGCCAACTTGCGGTTGATGACGACCGGGTTCCAGGCCAACCCGTCATCACTCGGACCAAACCAGCGGCCCCGCTCCAATTCCAGTTTCAGGACGCGAGGCAGATCATCGGTTGCATGGTTCTGAGCCGTGTAGGTTCTTTTGCCGTTGTACTCGACGTAAGTGCTGTTCACGCTGAGTGTGTAGGGCGCCTGCGCGATCACGGAAATCGAGTCGACTTCGGGCATATTCCTGATTGCGCCGAAGAATGCGGCGGTGTTCTTCCTCATCGCCTCCTTGTCGTCTCGCTCCATGTCGGTCAGAGTTGACATTGAAGTCCCGACGCTCCAGACGTTCGTGTAGTCAAAGCCGCGCGGCTGCCTGAAGTTGTCCACGTAGTAAATAACCATTACAAGCGTCGCGAACAAGACCAGGAAACACGCGAAGATTTCGAGCGTGATAAGAAGGTTCGCTCTCTTTCGATTCCAGACCAGTTTCATCAGATGCTTGATCATAATGCCCTTCCTCTCAGAGCGTGGACGGGGTGAAGCCGTGACATCTTCCAGGCGGGATAAACGCCGGAGAACAGGCCAAAGACCACAGCCATTCCCAGCCCGGCCAGGAAGATGCGGTTGTTCATCGTCAGGTGTCGAGTAGGGGATCCAGCTGCTTTCATTGATAAAACGCATGATCAACCGCGCCCCGACGAACGCGACAGCGCCGCCTAGCAGTGTGAGGATCAGGTTTTCGATCACGAACTGGCCGACCAGCGTCCAGGATGAGGCGCCGAAGGCCTTGCGGACCCCGATTTCCGAAGATCGCTCGCGAATTCGGCTGACGTTGATGTTGACGAGGTTGATTGTCGGCAACAGCATGAACAGGATAGCGGCGATGTAGAGCGCCGTCATCAGTTGGCCGCCGCATAGCACGTCGGAGACGGCCTGGAGCAGGCTCGTCGGATTCCCATCGATCTTGTTGATCGCTTCCGGCTCCGGAAACTCGACCCGTCCGAGCACCCCCTTGAACTCTTCCTGGATTCGAGGAATTTGATCGTGGTCCTTGGCCAGGATGCTCGCAAAGAACATGCCGTTTTCGAATTCCTTCTTGTAGTTCTCGGACTTTCTGGTGCTGATCGGGACCCACACGTCTGCGAAAGCCGTGAAGCGAAGCATCGGCACGTCGGACACAACCCCGACCACACGGAAGATTCTGACCATCCAGATCGATCGTTTTCCCTATCGCCCCGGTGTTTCCGAAGAATCGCGTGCGAGTCGTGTCGTTGATTACGGCAACCCGGTTGGCCTGCCGTTCGTCCGTCGGACTGAAAGGGCCGCCCTCCAGGAAGTCAAATCTGAAGATCCTCCAGAACTCCCCGTCGACATTCTTCACCCAGGACTTGATCTCGGTTCCGTTCCGGTAGGAGATGACCGGCATGAAAATGCCATGGAGCGAGACGGTCTCCGGTTCCTTCAGCGTACGCACGTAGCGGTCCAGGAAGGCGTAGCCGGCCGGCCCCGTGCTGTCCCCCCTCGGACCCCATCCGTGAACGAGGTAGAGCGAGATCGTCCGGTCGGCGTTCCCTTCCGGAGAGTGCGGGCCGAAAACATGGTCGAACAACGCCACCGCGACAACGAGCACTATCAGGGTCAGGCTGATACCGAACAGGCTGATAAAGGTGAAGAACTTGCGTCTGAGGAAAACCTTGAACGCCATCTTTAAATAGTTCTTGAGCATAATGGCCTCCCTACGACCCTAGACCGCGACGGCCTGGCTGGCCGAGCGGCTGACACTGTCGATCGATACCACCTGCCGTCCATCAAACAACCTGATGGTCTTTCCGGTTTTCTCCGCCATCCGCGAATCATGGGTGACCATGATGATCGTGGTCTTCTTGTCCTCATTCAGGCCCTTGAGGATCTCCATGATGTCGTCTCCCATCTGGCTGTCGAGGTTCCCGGTTGGCTCGTCGGCCAGGAGAATTCTCGGTTGTCCGACAATCGCCCTCGCGATTGCGACCCGCTGTTGTTGGCCGCCCGGACAATTGCGTCGGGAAGTGGTAGGAACGCGAAGTGAGGCCCACCCGTTCCAGGGCCTCGAGGGCCATCTTCCGACGAACCGACCCTGAAAGCCGGCGGTAGAGCAGGGGAATCTCGACGTTGTCGACGACGTTCAGATCGCTGATGAGGTGGAAGGTTTGAAATACGAAGCCGATCTGCTGGTTGCGTATACGGGCCAGATAGCGGTCGTTGTAGGATGAGATCCAGTCGCCGTTGAGTGAAAGGCGCCCGCCGGTAGGGACATCGAGCAGGCCGATGACATTCAGCAGGGTGCTCTTGCCGGAGCCCGATGGGCCCATGATCGAGATGAAGTGCCCCTCCTCGATGTTCAGGTTGATATTGCTGAGCGCCACCGTCTCCACGGTATTCGTTCGGTAAACTTTCTCGATGTTTTCCAGCCTGATCATGTTTGTTGTCCTCCTCGATTTCAGTATTGTGGTGAGGCTGTTACCGTAAGCGGATTTCTTTGCGGTGCATGTAGTCGGTCACGTCCGAGATGATCACTTCGTCACCTTCGATCAACCCGGAGACCACCTCGGCTTCCTCGAAGCTGCTGATTCCAAACTCGACCGGTGTTTTCAGAGCCGTGTCTCCCCGCACCACGAACATCTCGCACCTGCCCTCGGCAGGCACAGCCGGGCCGCGCTTGATTTTCAGGGCGCGCTCCTTGTGGCTCGTGACCAGGTAAACATCCACACGGAGATTGGACCGGAGCAGCGTGTGGGACTTGTCCTTAAGCCCGATCACCACGGTCATCACCCCGTCCTTGATCGTCGGGAGCACGCTTGAAATCGTGCCGTCCAGGTAGGTTTCGTTCACCCGGACCCGGGCCGGCAGTCCGGCGGACAACTGGGTAGCGTGGACGTCCGACAAGGTTGCTTCGACTCGAAAGGAACTCAGGTCGGCGATACGCGAAATCAAGTCCCCACGATGGACTGTTGCGCCGACTTCCTGGACAACCCAAGTCAGGACCCCGTCGCGGTCGGACTCGGTGGTCGCCAGGTTGAGTTTTCGCTGCGTGTCCTGTTTCTCCTGGCGCAGGATGTTCATTTCGATCTCCCGGCCGTCGAGTTGCGCCCGGGTCGATACGTCAGCGTTCTTGATCGACTCCTCGAGCTTTTTCATTTCAATGAAAGCCTTGTCCCTCTCGACTTCTGAACGCCGCAGCTCTTCATCGGAGATCAGGTTCTCCTTGCGCAGTCTCTGGTTCTTCTCCGCCTGCAGCTGGAGGGATTGCGCCTCGAGCTTCTTGATCTCGAGCTGGCTCTTCAAGCCGATCAGCGTGCTCTCCAGATTGATCCGCAGCTGGCTCTGCTCGTTTTCCTTGATCGCCAGCCGGTCGTCCAGGGTCTTCACCTGGGAAATCGCCTCGGTGAGGTCCAGGGTTACGATCGGGTCTCCCTTGCGAAGGACATCGCCCGGGCGTTTGAGGATCTTGACCACGCGGGCGTCAACCGGAGAAGAGAGTACCTGTTCGTACTCGGGCACCACGGTCCCCGAGGCCGTAATTGTCTGTTCGATCGGGCCGATCGTGACGAGTCCCGTCCTGATTCGGCTGCGGCTGATTGAGGGGCTGACGAAGCCCGGCCCCCAGGCGAAGACCCCGACAAGCAGGAGGCCGACCAAGACACAAAGGCCAATCCGCTTCAGGGTTTTCGCTCGATTCACCGTCGGGTCAACTGGTCGGTCCATTGTCATCCTCCGCGGAGGAGATGAAGCACGCGGCGCACCAATCGTCATTTTGTTGATGCTATGGCACTTACAGAATAGCCTGCCTCCGGAATCGTCCAGAACCGTACGCCCCACTGTCCGGAATCGTACAGTCGGTTTTGCAGTGCGGCGCCAGAGGCTGCACCTTATATGTGTTTCGGCCACGGCCTTCCGGAGCGCGGACGTCCCGTCCGCACTGGGTTCGCGGGCATCCTGCCCGCGCGCCGGGCATCTTGCCCGGCGTTTTCTTTCGGAGATCGCAATAAGTTGAACAATTCGGAACGGCGGGCATGATGCCCGCCGCGCGGACGGGACGTCCGCGATCCCAGTGCGGACGAGACGTCCGCGCTCCGACAAGGGAAAAGGAGCGGGGATGCTCAGAGCGATGTCGTCGGGAGTCGCGCACGCGCAGTCGAAAAGCAGATCATTCTGTCGGTTTTTGGTCTGATCCGTTAATAAAACGCCCTCTCGTACGTCTAATAGGTGATGAAACGGGCAACCGTTTTCGCTTGTTCGGAGTCTAAGGAAGGAGAACGGAATAACTATGTCCGGGAACTTGACGACGAGGGTCACCCCAGTGCTAGACTCGGAAACAACTCGTCGACTACGCCACCGCCATAATTCTCAAGTTCACGGAACCTCCGGCTGGCTTTCTACGTTATTGGTAATCATGCTGGGGGCACTCAGCAACTTTAGGGGGACGAAATGACGAGCCGAAGAAAAGTTTACGGGTTTCTAGTCCTGGTAGCCCTGCTTGCCGCTGCTGGGTACTTCCTGAACAGCTATTTTTCTGCTGACTCCCGTTCCGCGCAGGCCAACTCCAAGCCGGCGGCCGAGAAGCAGAAACCTGGCCAGGAGGCAACTCCGGTCGAACTGGCCACCGCTGCGCGCGGGAAGGTCTCCTCGTTTATCAGTTCCACCACGAATCTCCGGGCGTTGCGGGAAGTCGACGTCGCCAGCCAGGCCGAGGGGACGGTTCGGGAAGTCCTTGCCGAAGAAGGCGACTTCGTGAAGGCAGGTCAGGTCCTGTGCCGGCTTGACGACACGCAGCTGCAGATCAGGTTGCAGACCGCCAAACAGCGCTTGGCGCAGGCACGGCTGCAATCGGAAAAAGCCGATGTCCGCCAGGAAAAGTCGTCCATGCAGATCAAGAATGGCCGCGAAGATCTTCTTCGCTACACGAAACTCTACGATGAGAAGCTGGTCAGCGAACGGGATGTTGCGCTCCTGAGATACAAGATTGAAGAATTGGAACACGATGAGCGCGTCTCTTCCTCAGAATCCAAAGAGCTCACTCACAGGGTCGAGGAGCTGGAAGCGGAAATCGCCCAGGTCAACCTCGAAGTCGCGCGCACCCAGATCAAGGCTCCGTTCGGCGGCTACATCACCCAGCGCAATGTGAACCTCGGTCAGTCGATCCGCACGATGGAAGCCCTCTATAAACTGAGCGACTTCTCCCCGCTCCACGCCGAGGTCTTTCTCGCGGAAGCCGAGGCGGCACGCGTGAAGCCGAATCAGGAAGTGGGGATCCGGCTGGGCGCGGACGACACGAAACTGGCGACCGCACGGGTCTGGAGGCTGAGCCCGGTTGTCGATCAGTCGACTGGAACCGTCAAGGTCACGGTCGAACTGAGCGGGGCGGGCCCGCAGTTCAGGCCCGGCGCTTTTGTCCGCGTGGAGATCAAGACCGACACACGCCCGGACGCGGTGCTCATTCCCAAGCGTGCCCTAATGGAGGAAGACAGGGAGCACTTCGTCTACCTGGCCAAGGGAGAGTCGGCCGAACGGGTCAACGTTTCACTCGGCTACCAGCAGAACGACCAGGTTGAAATACTCAAGGGAGTCAAGGTCGGTGACAAGGTGGTTGTCGCAGGACAAGGCGCCCTGAAGCGCGGCGGCAAGATTAAGGTCGTGCGCAGCTAAAGACAACTGCGCACTGCGGACTGCGCACTGCGCACTGCGGACTGCGCACTGCAGACTAAAGACTGCAGACTGCGAGTTGATCAGCCGGGTGGCAGTTGGCAGCTTGCAGTGAGAAGTGCGCAGTGCGTAGCGGGTAGTGCGCAGTGGGCAGTACGCAGTGCGCAGCGCGCAGTGGGCAGCGCGCAGTAGCTTTTCTCCTTCCCAACGGGGGTCTCATGAACCTCATCAGGTCTGCTATGACACGGCCAGTGACCGTGTCCATGTTTGTCGTCGCCCTGCTTCTCTTTGGCATAGTCTCACTTGATCGGCTGGCGCTGAACCTCCTCCCCGACATTTCCTATCCCTCGCTCACGATTCAAACCGATTACGAGGACGCTGCGCCCGAAGAGGTGGAAAGTCTCATCACGCGTCCGATCGAGGAGGCAGTAGGCGTCATTCCGGGGCTTACGAAGCTCACGTCGATCTCCCGATCCGGGCAATCCGAAGTTGTCATGGAGTTCACGTGGGATACGAAGATGGACTTCGCGAGCCTTGAGGTGCGCGAGAAGCTCGACTTCGTCGACCTGCCCCGTGAGGCCGAAAAGCCGGTCATCCTGCGTTTCGACCCGTCGCACGACCCGATCATGAGGCTTCGCCTTTACGGCGACATGACCCTGAGCCAGCTTCGCTATGCGGCAGACAAGGACCTGAGAAAGGCGCTGGAATCGACCGAAGGCGTGGCGGCCCTGAAGGTCATCGGGGGCCTCGAAGAACAGATCCACGTCGAGATCGACGAGAAGCGGCTGGCCGAGCTCGGCATCCCGATCACCGAAGTCACGCAGGTGCTCACCCAGGAGAACCAGAACCAGGCGGCAGGAAGCCTCTACGATCTTGACGCCAACTACCTGGTTCGGATGCTGAACCAGTTCAAGTCAACCGAAGAAATCCAGCAGATCGTCATCCGCAACCAGGCAGGCCGGCGCATCGTGCTGGGAGACGTGGCTCGAGTATGGCGAGGCACTAAGGAGCGCGAGATCCTGGCCCGCCTCAATGGCAAGGAAAGCGTTGAAATCGGCGTCTACAAGGAAGGCGACGCCAACACGGTTACGGTCGCAAAAGCGGTGCAGGGAAGACTGCGCGCGCTGAAAAACGCGAACCGGTTTCCGCCCGGTGTCGACTACGAGGTGGTTTTCAATCAGGCGGATTTCATCGAGAGTGCCGTCGACGATGTCTTGTCCTCGGCCTGGATGGGCGGCGCACTGGCGATCCTGATCCTGTTTCTGTTCCTGCGGGATCTGCGAAGCACGCTGAGTATCGGGTTCTCGATCCCCATCTCGATCATGGTGACCTTCGCCGTGATGTACCAGACCGACATCTCGCTCAACATCATGTCTCTTGGAGGTGTCGCCCTGGGGGTCGGCATGCTGGTCGACAACTCGATCGTCGTCCTCGAGTCGGTCCATCGCCATCGCCAAACCACGCCCAGGATCATGGAAGCGGTTTTCAAGGGGACCAAAGAAGTGGGCATGGCGATCACCGCCTCGACCCTGACGACGGTCGCTGTCTTCCTGCCGCTGGTCTTCGTCGAAGGAATCGCCGGTCAGCTCTTCAAGGACCAGGCGCTGACGATCACGTATTCACTGCTGGCCTCCCTTCTGGTCGCCCTCACCTTTCTGCCGATGGTCCTGGCGCTTGGATTGAAGCCGCCGCCGGCCGAAGAGAACGGCAAACAAGAGGTAATCGAGCGGCCTCTCAGCCAGAGGAAAGCAGTCCGCGTTTTCCAGAAGTCCGGCCGTTTCATGGCCCGGCACGGTGCGACCGCCTTCCGGTTCGTTTTCGTGAACGTTGTCTCCACGGTCGTAACGGATGTGCGCAGGGGAATTCGTGCGGTTGGACGAGGGATTCTCTGGGTTCTTGACCCGGTGCTCACCCGCTTTGACCGTTTCATCAGTGCTCTTTGCACCTGGTATCCGAGGTTTTTGTTGCTGGCGTTGAACAACAAGGGCGTGGTCGTCACTGTTGTTCTGGCGCTCATCGCGGTGTCCGCCGTTCTATCCCTCCGGCTGGGGGTCGAGCTCATACCTTCTCTCACCCAGGGGGAGTTTGCGTTCGAAATCCGGCTGCCCGAGGGTAAACCGCTTCCCGCGACCGACCGCCTGCTTCGGGAGATCGAGGGCAAGGTATCCCGTTATCCGGAGGTGGCGACTGTCTTCTCGAGCGTCGGAGGAAGCAACCGGAACCAGTTCTCTCGAAATGCCGTGGAGGAAAACGTTGCTCAGCTCTATGTCGTCCTGAAGAACCGCCAGGATCGGCAGTCCGAAGAGCAGGTTATCGACCGGACCCGTGCCGAGCTGAACCACTTCCCGGAGGTCACCTACACGTTCTCACGCCCCACGCTGTTCAGCTTCAAGCCGCCGGTGGAGGTCGAGATCTACGGGTTCGAGCTTGACGATCTTCGAACGGCGGCTAATCTGGTGGCAACCCGCCTGGCTGGGATCAACGGCTTGAAGGACATCAAGACGACGACTCAGCTGGGGAATCCCGAGATCCATGTCAGTTTCGACCGGGACCGGCTGACCCGAATGGGTCTGGACGAGGGGCAGCTGACCAGTATCTTACGCAATAAGATCCGAGGGGACGTCGCCAGCCGGTACCACGAGGAGGACCGCCAGATCGAAATCCTCGTCCGGGCTGAAGAAGCCGACAGAAACACTATTGCAAGCATCGAGAACCTGGTCGTGAACGCGTCCGCCTCCGCCATCGCGCCGGCAGCCAGCGGCCGGAACCAGGGCCAGGCTTCGGCGGGGCAGGCGGGGACGATCAGCCAGACGGGATCGCAGAGGACTGCGTCGAACCGGCTGGTTCCGATCCGATTGGCTTCCGTCGCCACGGTGAGCATCGATCGAGGACCGAGCGAAATCCGGCGGATCCGGTCGCAGCGGGCCGCGGTTGTCTCCGCCAACCTGAGCGGGCGCGACTTGGGCAGCGTGGCCGAGGAGATCCGGGTTCAGCTGCAGGATCTTCGGAAGGATCTGCCGGTCAGTACGACCGTGAACCTGGGCGGGCAGAATGACGAGCTCCAGGCTTCCTACAACAGCCTGCTTTTCGCACTCGCACTGGCACTCTTCCTCGTCTACCTGGTCATGGCTTCGGAGTTCGAGTCGCTCGTCCATCCTTTTATCATCATGTTCACCGTGCCCCTCGGACTCATCGGCGTCGTCCTGTCGCTCTGGATCACCGGGACCGCCGTAAACGTGATGGTGTTTCTGGGTGTCATTGTTCTGGCTGGGATCGTGGTCAATAACGCGATTATCCTGATCGATTACACCAATCAGCTGCGGCTGGGCGGCATGAGCAAGCGCGACGCGCTCTTGAAAGCCGGGGAAGTGAGGCTTCGCCCGATCCTCATGACGACTCTGACCACCATCCTCGGCCTGGTTCCTATGGCCCTCAGCTGGGGCCAGGGCGCCGAGGTTCGGTCCCCGATGGCGATCACAGTCATGGGAGGGCTCGGCTTCTGCACGATATTGACGCTGGTGCTTATCCCGGTCGTCTACGAGTTCGTGGATCGGAAGGCGTTCGTAACGGCGGACAACTTCGCGGAAGAGCCGGCCGCACCGCAGGACCACGACGAGGGCTGGCAGCCAGTCGCGGGCAAGTAGGAAAATCGGGGACATGATACTTAATTCCCGTGAACCTGCGAGAGCAGGTAAGCGCGCTTTGGGAATTAAGTTTTGTGTCCCCGATTTCCCGAAGACAAGAACGAGTCATAAGAGAAGGTCTCTACCATGACCAACGACAATCAACCGAGCGGGCTGAACAGGCTGGCGGAATTCTCGATCCACCACCCGGTGACCATTTGCATGATCCTGCTGTCGTTCCTGGTCCTCGGAGGGGTTTCGAGCTTCAAGATCCCTCTGGTGCTGTTCCCGGAAGTCGACGCGCCTTTTGTCTTTGTCCGCATTCCGTACCCGAACGCAACGCCCGAGCAGATCGAACAAACGATCACAAAACCGCTCGAGGAGATCCTGAGCACCATCCCGAACGTCCAGCGATTGACCTCCTACTCGAACATCAACGACGCCTTCATTCGACTGAATTTCGCCTGGGGCCTCGACATGGAGCTCATCCGCTCCCAGGTCAGGGAAAAGGTCGAACAGGCACGCGCGGACCTGCCCGACGACATCGAGAACATCTATGTCGAGAGCTGGAATACCAACGAAATCCCGATTTTGGAGGGACGCATCGCGTCCGGGCGTGACCTTCGCGGTTCCTACGACTTCCTCGACCTGAAGATCAAGAAACCTCTGGAACGAGTTCCGGGAGTCGGTGAAGTCAGAATCGACGGGGTCCAGCGCAAGGAAGTAGAGATCTATCTGAGGCTGGACGATATCAAGCGGCACAAGGTGAACGTCGACTCGCTCTTTCGCAAGCTCGAGGCCGCGAATCTGAACGTCTCGCTGGGCCGGGTGGACGATGGCGGGCTTCGGTATGGCGTCATCAGCCGCGGGAATCTCGAGACTCTGGACCATCTCCGCGAATTCCCGATCAACGACCGCGGCCTGACTCTCGGTCACATCGCGGACGTCAGATTCGACAACCCCCCGATGGACTTCGGCCGTCACCTGAACGGCGAGTTTGCGATCGGCCTGGAAGTCCAGAAGACGTCCGATGCGAATACGGTCGAGACGGTGAACCGGGTGATGGCGAAGATCAACGAGTTGAACGATGATCCCTCGCTCCAGGGGATCCAGGTCATGATCTGGCATAACGCCGGTGACGAAATCACCAAGTCGCTGTCGGGATTGCTGAACGCCGGTACCGTCGGCGCCCTGCTTTCGGTCCTCGTCCTGTTCGTTTTCCTGAAGCGGGTCGGACCGACCCTCGCCATCGGCTTTGCGATCCCGTTTTCGATCATCAGCGCGGTCGGCTTTCTCTACCTCCTCGGGAACACGATGAATGTCCTGTCGATGATGGGACTCATGCTTTCAACGGGGATGCTCGTCGACAATGCCGTTGTCGTTCTCGAGTCGATTTTTCAGCAGCTCGAGAAAGGGTACGATCGCGTCACGGCCGCCAGGGTCGGTACCCGGGCCGTCATCACCGCGGTTCTGGCCTCCACGCTGACCTCGGTCATTATTTTCGTCCCGCTGGTCTTCGGGAAGACCACCGAATATTCGGTTTGGCTCAGCCATACCGGCGTCGCGATCATGATCTGCCTGATCTGTTCGCTGTTCGTTTCTTTGACCCTTATCCCACTGGGCGTCGCGAAGCTGATTCGCATCGACCCGAACAATCCGGGCAAGGTGGATCGTCTGTTGATCCGATTGTGGGGATTGCTGACTTTCTGGACGCCTGCAGCGGCGATCGGTGATCAAGAGAATCGGCGGAAAGCTCTTGTGGTGGCGAAAACGGCCGGAGGGTTGCGGTTGAGGAGGGGGCAGCGGAGACCGTGGTTGTCAGCGAAGAAACGCCACCCGAGCGGCCGAAAAAGGTGTGGACCGAACGGTACGTCCGTATGGTTCAGTGGAACCTGCGGCACCGGTATGTCATGGGGCTCCTGGTGGTCCCGATCGTCATCGCCGGATCGTTTTACATGATGACGAAGCTGCCCGACAATTCGGCGGAAGCCGAGGATCTGCGCGACACCTCGATTCAGTACGAGTTCTCGGAGAACTACAACTACCTGAAAATCGAGAAGGAATACATAACGCCGGTCGAACAGTTCCTCCTGAAGAACAAGGAACGTTTCAAGCTCAAGAATGTCTACAGTTACTGGGGGAACAACAACGCCCAGACGCGGCTCTACTTCGACGAAGACAAGATCACGATGGAGGACCTGAAGGAGATCCGGAAGCAGATCTCGAAAAGTCTTCCGGTCATTCCCGGGGCGGAAATCAACACCGGACGGCAGGAAGGGTCGGAAAACCAGAACTGGATCAGCCTGAACCTCTACGGCGACGACAGCATGACCCTGGCCGGGCTGGCTGTTGAAGCCCGCAAACGGCTCAAGAAGAATCCGGACTTCCTGGAAGTCTTTTCGGACCTGGAGCGGGGGGCCGAGGAGGTCCAGATCCAGCTTAACCGCGAGCTCGCCAGGAAATACCGCTTGTCGCCGCAGTCAGTGGCGGGCGTCCTGGGGATCGTTCTCCGGGGCCGCCAGTTGGGTGGATACAAGACGGCCGAAGGCGAGGTGGACATCTGGGTTAAGCTCCGGCCAGGCGATCGCGAAGATCTCGCCGATCTGAAGTCCATGGTCGTCGGCGCCGGACCTGACGGGCAGGAGATCCTGCTTTACCAGGTCGCCGACTTTCGCGTCCGGAAAGCGCCGGGTTCGATCCAGCGGGAGGACCGCCGGACCACGACCGCGCTGTACTGCAACTACACCGGCGCCAAGAAGGAAGACGGCAAGAAGCTTGTTGAGGATGTGATGAAGAGCCTGAGTTTTCCGCCCGGCTACGGGTGGGGCTACGGCTTCTGGACGGTCCGGGAAGAGCAGGAGGACAACGACTTCCTCTTTAACCTGCTGCTGGCGCTGTTCATGGTCTATTTCGTCATGGCGTCGCTCTTCGAATCGCTGGCGCATCCGTTCGCGATCATGCTGTCGCTGCTGTTCGCGTTTGTCGGCGTGGCCTGGGTTCTGTACTTCACCGGCACTCCGCTCAACATCATGGCGATGATCGGGATGATGATCCTGATCGGAATCGTGGTGAACAACGGGATTGTCATGCTTGACCACGTGAACAATCTGCGCCGGGCGGGGATGCCGCGCGGCGACGCGCTGATCCATGGCTGCCGCGAGAGGCTGCGGCCCATCCTGATGACCGCCACGACGACCATCGTCGGCCTGGTGCCCCTCTCGGTGGGCACGAGCAGCATGCTCGGTCTCCGGTACTTCCCGATGGCGAGGACAGTCATGGGCGGCCTCGCGGCCTCCACGGTCCTGACGCTGATCATCCTCCCGCTCTACTATGAGCTGGTGGATGACATCACCGTCTGGCTGCGCCGCACCTGGCTCGGCAGCGCCGGCGCCCGCAAACCGGTCGAAGCCGCGGAAATCCCTGAATCGGCCGCCGGCACCGCCGACGCGTAGTGAGTTTCGGGGACATAAACTTAATTCCGGTGAACCTGCGTGAGCAGGTGAACGTTTCGGAATTAAGTATTGTGTCCCCGAAACTCCCCCCATGCCCCGGGGAAGGTACGTAGTCCCGCCTTCTTCAGGAAGATTGAGGATCCGTGCCAGAAATTTTCTTGCTCCTCTCGCATTGAAAGCCTGTTTCTTGGTCTAATAGTTCGATGCGCAAAACAAGCTTGTTTTTATTCGTGATCTTTTCCGTGTGCGGGATTCTGGCCGCGCAGGCTGCGCCTCAGTCTCCGCCGCCGTCTCCGCCTCAGTCTCCGCCGCCGTCGACTCCGCCGGCCGTCTCGGCACCGGCACCCGCTGCTTCGCAGGCGTCGCCGACACATCAGGCCGCGGCCGAGGAGCTGCTGCAGGTGATGAAGATGGAGCAGGCGACCAAGCAGAGCGCGGACGTCATGCTCGAGATGCAGCTCAGGCAGAATCCGCAGCTGAACCAGTTTAAGGACATCATCCAGGAGTTCATGACGAGGTACCTGGGATGGCAGGAACTGAAGCCGGAGTTTGTGAAGTTGTACACCGAGCTTTACAACGAAGGCGAGATCCGCGAGATGGTGAAGTTCTACGGGACTCCGCTGGGTCAGAAGATGCAGGCGACGATGCCGCAGCTGATGGCCCGGAGCGCGGAAATCAGCCAGAAGCGGCTCCAGGATCACATGCCGGAGCTGCAGGGCAAGATCATGGAGCGGGTCCAGGCCCAGCAAAAGCAGCAGCAACCGGCCCCGGGTGCTGCGCCGGCTCCGGGTCAGCCGAAACAAGAAGGTCAGCCGGGCCAGGGTCAGCCCAGCCAGGGTCAGCCGACCCCGCCGCCCTCAGCTCCTCCGAAGCAGCCGTAGGCTCTTTTGCCCGAGTAGGTCCGACTTCCGAGTCGGACTTGGCTTTCTTCGGCTGGAAGGCGATCTCCGGGATTGCTGACGATTGCCGATCTCCCTTGAAGCGGGGGACCGGCGCACTACCGGCCTTTTAAGCTTCGTTCGTCTCTCCGATCCCTTGTGCCTTCGTGTTAAAACACAAAAGCACAAGAGAGGAAGACACGATGCTTGACGGGCGTTCCCGGTTTTCGGTATATTCTCTCCTTCACGCCAGTGCTCCTCAGTAGCTCAATTGGCAGAGCATCCGGCTGTTAACCGGAGGGTTGTAGGTTCGAGTCCTACCTGAGGAGCCAATTGGTCCTCCCAGAACTTTCGCTCTCGAATCTCCTTCAGTCCCGCGAGGACAAAGAACGTGTCGAAAAGGCCCGGAGGGCGTTTGACGGCTCCCCGGACGCCAACGCCAAGGCCCTTCGCGCCGTATGCGCATCGCCATCTACCTCGCCAGGCGGTTGGCTCTCAGTCGAAAGCGAGGGACGTCGAGAGGTCGCGTTCAGCGTCGATCTGCGCCTTGAGATCGGCAACCTTCTGTTCCACCGTGGCAATGGCATCGGCGCCGGCGATAAAGCGACGCGGCGGTGGCTCTTGGCTCGCAATGATGATGAGCGCTCGCGCGAGCTTGGCCGGATCGCCTGATTGCTGGCCATTCTGGGCTTTCCAAAACTCGAGTTGCTTCGCTCTGCGCTCGTCGTAGTCCTCGATGGACGGTTCGGCGTAGTTCGTCGATTGCTCCGTGAGGAGCTCCGTGCGGAAGAACCCTGGGTTGACGATGGTAGTGGTGATGCCGAACGGCGCGACCTCGGCGTGCAGCGACTCCATCCAGCCCTCGAGGCCGAACTTCGACGCGGCGTAGGCGGTACCGAACTCGAAGCCCGAGAGGCCCGCTGACGAGGAGATCGAGATAATGTGCCCCGAGCGCTGCTTGCGCATCACCGGCAGGACAGCCCGGGTGACGTTCATTGGACCAATGAGGCTCGTCGCCAACTGCCGCTCCATCTGCTCCGGCGCCAGTTCCTCGAAGTAGCCCGCGTAGAAGCTGGCAGCGTTGTTGACCAGCACGTCGATGCGGCCGAACCGGTCGACAGCGGCCCGCACCGCCGCCTCGGCATCGGCGCGGCTAGTGACGTCCAGCTTGATAGCCAGCAGGTCGTCTGACTGTCCTACGGCCTTGGACACGCGGTCGCTGTCCCGGCCAGAGGCCACGACCGCGTGGCCGGCCGCCAGGGCTGCCTGGGCGAAATCGACGCCCATGCCACGGCTGGCCCCAGTGATAAACCAGATCTTCTTGTTACTCACGGCATCTCCTTTGGTCGCTTATGTATTAGACGCAAAAAGTGACGCCTCAGAATACGTGACTTTTGATTTAAAACCGGTTGGCCGGGATCCAATACTCGTTCTTCGCGCCATTTCCCTGTCAGGTGAGCAGGAAAGAATAGGGGACAGTGCAGGTAGTCACCTCCTCTTTTCCCAGAGTCAGTTGCGCTGGGCAACCCCGGCCAGGCGTTGAAGTTACCCTTGGCTGAAAAAACCGTCAGAATCGCTATAATGAGCACATCGGGGGAAATCCATGAGGCCAAAACTCGCCTGTTTCGCGCTGCTCCCTGCTTTTCTGTTTCTCTTGATGCCGGTCCACGGACGACCTCAGGTTGCCGGCGGTACAGTCACCGGGAGGGTCGATGTCTGGGACTACGACTTCAAGGTCGGGCGGGTAGCCCCGAGGACCCTTCTTCCGGGCGCGAGCGTTTACCTGCGCAGTGACCAGGTCCTGCTCGAAGCAAAGAGCGACGCAAAGGGAAAGTTCCGGTTCGACGGCGTGCCCCCGGGTGACTACGAAGCCTATTTCCTCGTGGACGAGCCGTTTTTTCCGTCGGGGCCCGAGTTTCGAGAAGTGACTGTGACCGAGTCCAAACCGGCAATTGTCAACTTCATTGCCGGGACAGACGGCCGGATTTCTGGCCGCCTGCTCCGGCGAGACGGAAGCCCGGCCGAGGGACTCTCAGTCTGCCTCGGCCTCGCCGAGCCCTATTACCCCGAAGCGCCCCACGCCATGCGGGCAAGAAGCGGGCACGACGGCTATTTCGAGTTCCGCCGGGTTCCACCCGGACGATACCACCTGGGACTGCGCCTCGACCCCTTGGATCCGCCGACTCTGGCTTATCCCCGAATCCTTTTCCCCGGAGTGGAGGACCCCGCAGGTGCGGCCGTCATCGAGTTGGCGGAGGGTGAAGAGCTATCGAATCTCGATCTTGTTCTGCCCGAGATGCTGCGCACGCGGAGCCTGGCTGGGCGCGTGATCCTGCCGAACGGGAGACCGGTGGCCTCCGCGCAGGTCGTCCTCGAAATCGCCGACTATCCGTACACCGTCAAAAGCGGAGAGACAACGACGGATAGCACAGGCCGGTTCTCTCTGCCCGCGTTCGAGGGATTTAGCTACAAGATCAGGGCGCTGAGTGCGGTCGGGAGCAGGATCGCAGAAAGTGAAAGGCGAACCGTCGCGAAGACCGGCTTCCCCCGGGACCTGACCCTGTTGTTGCGCCCCGTTGGCCGCCCGAAGAATCTCCTCGCCAACCCTTCGGCCGACGATGGCTTTCGGGGCTGGACGCCTTACAAAGAAACCTTCATCGAGCGCGTTTCCGGGGATCCGTGCTTCGCGGTACGAAACCAGGGATACATTCTCCAGGATGTGGCGCTGCCGGAAGGTTCGGTAGGGAAGTACGCGCTGCTGGTCGGCACCCTGTCAACAGGACGGATCAACGAGGACAACTCGATCACGGGACTTCCGTACTTGTACGGCTACATGATGATGTCCAGCCAGGGCCGCATCCTCTCTTACCTGCAAGGGGAGTCGATGTCATTCCCGGGCAAAAGGGTCAACGAATGGCTGCCGGCCTACGGAGTCTTCCCGGTTCCCCCCGAGACCACGATGATCCGCTTCTTCTTGAACCAGGCCGAGCGCAAAGGGGATCCCCAAAACGGTTCTCTCGCACGTTTTGATGATCTGGGACTGTACCTGTTCGATAGCGACGAAGAAGCTCGGTTGTTCGTCCAGGAGTTGAGCACATCCGAATGGCTGCGCGAGCAGGCAGAACCGGAGCCCGAGGATTCGATCACTCCTGCGTCAATCCTGATGCAGTGCGGGGTCTGCGTCCCATCGGACCGCACCGGTGTCCTGAAACAGGGCGACATTGTTCTGAAGTGCGAGATCGGGCCGGACGGCAAGGCAAACAGCTGCGAGGTCCACCGTGGTTTCCGCCTGGACTGGGATCGCCTTGCAATCGAAACCGTGCAAGCGCGGTGGCAGTTCACACCGGCCACGAAAGACGGGGTGCCAATCACCGGCTCGATACTGGTTGAAGTTCCCCTCAGCCGGTGTCAGCCGCCGCCCCGGTAGGTTGGGTTGCGACTGAGTCCACTCCTCGATCAAACTGCTATCTCTCGCCTCTTGGAGAGCGTTCTCCCTACCATGTCTCACATGGTTTTCCTCATGAAGAACAACGCGCGGTTCGATTCCGGGAAATGAGGTGAATACCTGCACTGGACTGAACCCCTATTCCCGTTGGGAGAATTCAAGTCAGGGTTTCCATGTTCTAAAGGCACCGTTCGGTCCAATGGAAATTTTCGGCTGAGCATCAGGGGAAGTGCGCGATCGGATTTACGGGATTACTTGTCGCGACAGAGGATGCCATGAAAAGCGGAGGAGACCTGTACTATACGGTCCAGTTGAACACGGAACGAGCCGGTCTGGAGAGGATGACCGTTAGCGCGCGGAGTGCCGAAGCCGAGAAAATCAGTCAGACTGATGCTTGTCCCGAATGACTTCGATGGGGCTATCGCTGACGACGCGATCCCCGACTATCTGGTGACCGATTCAATGGTCAGACGATTCTTGGAAATCACTCTCCGATTGCCTCGGTCATTCCCGATTATCAGACCATCGTTAATGAGATCGAGAGGGCGTACGTTCTCGGCCTGTGTTTCTCGGCTCTCTCGGCTGCATGCGTATCAACCGAGAGACTGTTGAATCAAGTGAGAATCGATCTCCACCCTTTTCATAAGCCGATTAAGCAACTGTGGAATAAGGGACCAATTGACTCGTGGCTTCCGAATATTGACGCGCTAGCCGAATGGGGCTACCTGCCCGATTTCGCAAATGAGCTCTCAGAGATCTACAAAGACGTTCGCTGCAACTATCTCCACTGTGGCGATATTACCACGCTGGCAGACTGACTGCCCTTCGAGCGATCAGCGCCGCATATCGCTTAATCTCTGAATTTTTGGGCTTCCCAAAACCGTTATTCGACATCTCTAGCCGCGGCTTTCAGTGCCTAGACGAGTCAGATCCCCGATTCTTGGCGTTCTACCGGCAGCGCTTGCACCAAGACGATTGAAGCTTGTCTCAAGCAGTGCAACTACAGGTGCTCCAGAGAGCTTTCTTGTGCAAGAGAGGTACTTAGCACTATGATTGGCTCCGCGAAAACTCTGGATAAGGAGAAATGGCCCTCGTTCGCCCTCGGCTAACCGACTTCTACGGGATCGGATTGAGCCAGGAGGATGCACTCTTTGCGATCCCTTTCTTCGATGAAGATATCCCACTGTGTGTGGTATCTATTTCTTCTCTGGAAGTCACCCTCTCAGCAGGAAAACGGTCTCTACGCAGCGCTCATCAAGTCGTTCATCTACCTCGGTTTTCTCGTAAACAAGGGAAGGGCGGAGGAGGCTGAGCGAATTCTGATCGAGGCTTCCGAGTGTGCAAATCGGCATGGGCTTCTCCGGAACGAGGAGAGGTGTCCGAATCGGGGTTACTACAGCTCGAGAGATACTATCTCTTTTCCAAATCATCCCGCAGATTCAACAAAGTGGTTTTCTACACTTTGAAGAAATCCAGCTCTATGTTGAAGGTATTTCCAGAGATCGGATTAGTGACATCACAGCCTCGTATCTCAAGTCTTTCCTGATCGACTTTACAATTGACCAATCAGACCGGCTCGGAATCCCGACCGAAGACGTGGATATTCAAAGCGTGTACAACCTCAGGAGCAACGCCTTTCGCCCAGAAAGAGTGGGCTTCCTTTGAATCCGGTTGACAAGAGAGCGATTCTGCTCGTTCCCAAATGGTGGCTGCGAAGAGCTCCTTGGATTGGTTACGAGGACTATACCGCCAATTACATAAAGAGTATCGTTCAGGGGGAGTTCACTGCTTCCTCTCGAACCGCAGTTCTCGCGTTCAACCGCCGCAACTACGACTTGGTTCAAGCCTACGTCAGACAGAAGGAGCGAAGCGCTGCGGACTGCAAGAATGATCCCTTGTTCAAGCCGATTCCAGAATTCTCCGCAAAGCGAAAGTTGGCGGAACTTGAGAAGCTGCCGAGTGGAACGGTCGATAAGGCTGATAAACGCTATGAACAACTGATTTCCCAGATCCTGACCTCTGTGATGTACCCGTATCTCGATTTTGCAGCCATGCAGTCAAGGACTGAATCGGGTGTTCAGATTCGTGATCTGATTTTCTACAACAATCGTTCGTTCGACTTCTTGATTGACTTGCATCAGCTGTACGAGAGTCGGCAAGTGGTTTTTGAGCTGAAAAATGTCGCGCAAATAGAGCGCGAGCATATCAACCAACTGAACCGGTACCTGAGAGACGAGTTCGGCAAATTCGGCGACTCGTCACCCGCAACCCTCTATCGAGGTCGATCTTCCGAAACACCGTTGATTTGTGGTCAGGGCAGAGGAGGTGCATAGTTGCGCTCTCCGATCAGGACTTGCGACTTATGGTGAATGTCTACCTGACCAAGCAGCGTCTTCCGATTGAGGTCCTGAAATCGAATTACTTGGACTTCACCCGAGCTTGCCCGGGCTAGAGGCGAGAATGATCTCAAGGAGCGACAATGGAACCCGAGCCGAAGAGGAAACTCGAACAGCTGTTGAGTCAGGTATGGGCACTTGAGCGAGATTTTTCAGAACTCTCGAAGAAGAAGCCAGACGATATTATCAACAATTTCAAGCTTAAGCTTGTAAATGACCTGCTGAAGAAGGCCAACACTTACTTGCCTGTTGACCGCCGACCTTTTCCCGACTTCACTGAGTTCTGTGAAGGATCGTTGCCATCCAACAGCGATGTCCTGATAATCCTGTCTCAATATCGGGAATGTCTTCGGAAACTGGCGGATGTGTCGTGATGAACAAGCACCAAATCGACGAATTCGAAAAGACCGAGGCGCAGTTGGAGGCACTGCACCAAGAACTAGTTTCACTCTCGAAGAAGGACCCAAACGGCGCGTCGAACGAGTTCAAGCTCCGCTTGATCAACCTTCTCATCGGTTACAATAGAATAGTCAGACAACTGAGATGCTTTCCAACCCATACTTCCAGCGGAAGATTACCGGAGATTCATTGACTTCGTCGAGATACTTCTCGATCCGCTGTTTCAGTTCCGCTTTGGAAGACACCACGATTCCTCTCAGAAGCGTCTTCGTCACCTTGGCGAAGAAGGACTCGACCAGGTTCAGCCAGGACCCATGTTTTGGCGTGAAGATAAATTCAAACCGATTCGGGAGCCTGGCCAAGTACGCCCGGGTCTCTTTCGAGATATGAGCGGAATGATTGTCCAGGACCAAGCCGGATCTTCACGCCCGCGGGGTAATGCCCGTCGACTTTGCGCAGGAACTCGATGAATTCTCGACTGCGATGCCGCTCTGTCACCAGCCCGTGCACGTGGCCGTTGAGCAGGTCAATGCCCGGCCAGCAGGCTCATAGTTCCGTGCCGCGATGTACTCGTAATCCCGAAGCCAACTGGGGTGTTTGCCCGGCACGGGGGGCTTCTCCGGCCCGCAGTTCTCCAGCGCCTGGATTCCCGGTTTCTCGTCGTAGGAGAGAATCGCCACCATTTGATCGGCTTTCTCCCCCGTCTTTTTCAGCAATTCGACCTCTTTGTACACGCACAGGACCTGGGCCATCTTAGCCTCGAATTCCGGGTCGCGCCTTTCCACGTAGTAACGCACCTTATGCGGTTTGACGCGGGCGCCCGTCAAGAGCTTGGAGACCGTTCCCCGGCCGATCTTCTTCAGACTCGGATGGCCAGCCGACTCGCCATGTTGGCGGGCTGTGCTGGGCCAGCAAACGAGTGGTCCACAGTTCCTGGCTGTAACCCAACTCGGTCGGCTTCTGACAGGCCAAAGACAGCAGCCAGGTCTTGGCCTCCGGCGTAATCTCGGCTTTCTTGCCTCGTCCTGGCAGATCGCTCAGGGCCGCCAGAACGCCGACTTCCAGCGCCTTGTCGATGCAACGATACACTCGGGGACGAGTGGTCCTCAGCTTCTGAGCAATGGCCGAAACGCTCTCGCCGTCGGTGTAATGCAGCAGAATCCTGGCGCGCTCTACCCGCTGCTTGGAAGCGGTGCGGGAACGAGCGATCCTATCCAGTTCCTCTCTTTGTCTCGGCGGTCAGCTTGAGCCGCGGTTTTACGCTTTGAAACGGCATGTGTGTCCTCCCTTCCTGCAAGCTGCAGTCAGGGAGGACTTTATTATAACACGGTGACATATTATTGTTACGCTATTAAGGAATCAATCATCTAGGGAGTGACTACATGCCTGTGCCGGACTTCGTTAGTTTCGACAAGGATCGAATGCCGACGAACAGCGATGTACTCTTTGTCGTCGCTCAGTATCTCGCCGCCATGAACAAGTTCAAGAGAGACAATACGGGATATGACGGGATCGGAGATTTTCGATGGAAAGTTAGCGGCGGGAAATTGGGCCCGGCGGCGATTCCTCCTAAGCGACACTGATGGGATCCCGTTGAAGCTGGATCGATAGGGGGGGTAGGAAACTGAGATGAGTAACGAGGCGGTCTCCCTATTTCCAATTCTCGAAGGAAGGTGAAGGCAATGGCGGAAATCGATCGAGTTAAGCTTCAGACCCTGAGTCTCGATTGGCTGGAGCACGAGCGTTGGATTCAGAACGGGTGTCCAGATGCCGGTTCTCATGAGATTCGGGTCCCTGGCTACAGCCTAGTTATCAAACAGGGAGTTGAAGCTTATGATTGGTACCGGCATTCCTTTGTTCCCTACTTTGCTGTAGCTCGCGGCTTCTCCGGTCTTCACGAGGACCTTACTCGCCTCGTGGCGACAACCAAAGCAAAGTACTCGGAAGCCGCCAGACAGCTTCTGGCCGACTATTTGGGACCTGACGACAACTTCCGGTCTGGATGGGGAACCTTTTTGATACAACCTTTTATGAGGGATCTAAATAACCGCTCTCTGACTTTCTATCAGAGGAGATTCGAGATCGAACTTCCGCTTCGCTTCCTGGCGAACATGCGAGAGCTTTCCAGCAGCGGTAATTTTGATCCGCACTTGTCCCGATTTCGTGACCGCGCGGGAAGTCTTAAGAAGGGGTCGGCGGCTGAGTACATCAAGGACGGCTTCAAGGAGTACCCGGTCCTCTCCTCTGTCGCGAACTTGGCTTTCCATCAACACCTGCGAAATGCGGTCGCACACAACGCTTACACTATCTCCCAAGGCGGCTTACGTTCGCTTGACGGACACCTTTCGATGACCAAAGATGCGTTTGTTCAGCACTTGGAGGCGCTCCAAACCCTTCAAAACGCGGTTATTTGGCTCTTTATGTCCAGATTTGAGGAGGACCGTTCAGCCCTCAGTTCAAACGGAGTATTGTCAATCGCTTGGGGACAGTCTGCTGACACCAAAAAGCCCTGCCTCTCGATCTTCCAGCTCGCTCCGTTCTACTCGCTTGATGTCCGGTTGGAATGGTTGGACAAGATCGTGCTGCACCGGAAGGGAGATCGGCTAATAACCCTCCTGGGACGCGGCCCGACGATTGAGGGGCCAATCCCAAGTGAAGCTGGACGAACTTCTTGACATTGTCAGTCAGGCGGGCGAGCTTGAGTGCAGCCTGATTCCAGTGATGCCGTGCATACACCGGCACGACGCCCAAGCGCTGTTTGATGGTGACTATTGCGCGACCGTTGACGGAATCGAACGGACAACGCCGGTGAGCATCGCCACCTGAATGCGAACGTACGATCAAGGAAGAGGTCCGGCCCGTGGTGGGGGGCAAAGCGAAACCGGAAGACATACTCCGGGCGATACGAATCAGGTGTGAGTGTGGCACGAATTTGATTGGAGGACTCTTGTCAACAATAGACCGGTCCGAACTCAAATCCGTAATGGACGTGATTCACCACCAGTCTATTGACGCACCTGACTGTAAGCTTCCCTTCCGCGATCGGTCGACCGAACAAGGCCAGGTTAGGAATTGTCTTGAACTCCTCGTTTTTTTGAAATTGTGGAACACGCCGATGTGAGATTCCGAAGACGGTCTCAAACGGCATGCCTCCTGTAAGAAGTAGGCTGAAATAGGACGGGTAGATAATGCCGTGGTAGCCTGCGGAATGTGCAGCTCGAGCTAAGTCTCGCGTGACAGGATACGCAGTGCTTGCCAGAAGGAAGAGCATGTGCACTGCCATAATCTCAGACTCTCAAACTCTGTCACTTCTTCTTTCAGCAGCACCGACAGGTTAAGGAGTTCCAAATCGCAAGTGGGCGAGAACGTGGCAACATACAGTTCGTCCTCCGACGTTACCCGACATTCGTGTAAGCAGACCTGCAGCTCCTGTGAACCGTACATAACCGGGAAGTCTGGGGCGTCGAATCTGCCCAGTGCCTGGCAACCCCGACGGGGGGCTGTCGTACTCCCCAAAGTCGTCCGGCTTGCCTGGATCTTTTCGCAGTCGATAGAAGGACTGGGGTGCGCTTAAGATGGTTGTCGGATACTCGGTCAGTATCCGTTCGATGATCGATCCTCTTGAACTCGGGTAACTTGCAAGTCCTTGAGCGGCTCCACCTCCCCGATCATCCAGAGCCTCGGTCCGTAGTAGAAGAAGCCGACCCGTATGGTTTTCTCGATTAACCGAACATCGGGTGCCAACCAGGGAGGAGTGTCGATGCTAGTCGATTGGTACGCGTTGAACTGCACGCGTGGTGCCCCTCCGTACTCGCACCTCTGCAAACTGCCGAAGACGAAGAACCCGTGAGCCAGTTCCTCCACCAACTCTTTGGTCAATTTTCGGCCCTCTTGCGATCTGCAATTGGGACACGCGGAACTGTCCGGAATTCCTCTCGCTTCGGCGCTCCATCGGAGCCCTTCGTCCTGGAAACAGTTTGAGCAAAGTACGAAGTCCGGCATGTCCGCAGGAGACTACCACAATTTGAAGACCGTCGCGTGGCAAGACGTTAGCGAGAACAAGAGACAGCTTTCGGAAACCGTATGGGCGCTGGCTGTGCTACTTCTGTGTCACGGCTCACGGTATTCTTCGCCAGCCTCGCTCGCCTGCAGCCTACTCCCGCTCCTGCGCGAAAACCGGAGGGTTGTCTGTGTCACTAGGTGTGTCACCTCAGCTGACACTATTGGCGGAAAATGACGAGAAACAGTAGAAACAATGAACGGAAAGGCAGGGAAGGGAAGTGTCATTGTTTCAGCCACTTGCGCTCTAAAGCGAATCGCATCAAGCACTTCAGCAAGTCCGCTCTGACCAGCCTGTTAACCGGAGGGTTGTAGGTTCGAGTCCTACCTGAGGAGCCAATAAAACCAACCACTTACGCCTTCTTCCTGAACCTCAAAATCCTGCCTGTGCCGGTAGCTGTGCCACCATTGTGACACTCGACTGGCCCCAACACGTTCCATCACCAATGCCGCGGCAAAGGTGTGGCGAAGACCATGAAAGCTCGTTCACGGCGTCAGAGCGCCGCTCACCTCGCCGCCTTCTGGGCATGGTGCTCGACCTGCCGGAACCGGGATGCGGGCAATCAAGGGTGCATCCGCGTTTCCTGGTCGGCCACACCGGGGATGAACGGTCACTGAACGTGCTTCATTCAACCCGACGCCGCGTGAAGAAACCGGCCCAAGAACCAACCGGCAAGATTAAGCAAGGCTAGTCCGATAGAAGGGTGGCTTTGACTTCGACGCTCGGGGGCTTGGACTTTTGCGCGCCCGGCAGCCGATAATGACCTCGGTGGCAAATGACTGACGCTAGGGAGAGAGCCATGAACACCCGTCTGTTTCCCATTGTCGCGCTCTGCTGCTCGGGACTTCTACTGGCACAGGACAGTACTAAACCCAGCGCCGAAGAGATGCATCGGCTCCATCAGAACTCCAAGGCCTACATCGCGTTCCTGGAGGATCCCGAAGCGGGATGAGTACCAGAAGCCCCATGAGGTGATCATGGCGCTGGATCTGAAGGACGGCGAGCGCATTGCCGACATTGGCGCCGGCTCCGGGTACTTCGCTTTTCGCCTCGCAAGGCACGTCGGGGAGGCCGGCCGGGTCTACGCAGTCGACGTCAATCCCGACATGATCATCCACATGAACCGGGCTATCCGGGACATGGGCGTGGGGAACGTCACGACGATTCTCGCTCCCCCGGATGATCCGCTTCTGGCCGACAACTCCATCGATCGCTTCTTCATCTGCGACACCTGGCATCACATCGAGAACCAGACGAAATACCTGGCGCTCATGAAGAGGATGCTCAAACCGAAGGGACAGGTCGTGATGATCGACTTCCAAAAGCGAGAGCTCCCGGTGGGGCCGCCTCTCGAGATGAAGATCGCGAAAGAAGACTTGATCGCGCCAGATGCGGGCTAACGGATTCGAGCTCCTGAAGGAACACACCTTTCTCCCCTACCAGTACTTCCTTGTCTTCACCCCGAGAGCCGGTGGTTCGGAGTAAGGACGTGACTGATCAGTCACGCTGTGGCCCCTGTTCCATCACTTCCTCAGTCAAATCAGTCAAAGAGATCCCTTGACTATTATGAACGTATGTTCATAATAAGGCCGAGGTTTGTTCTGATGCCCAGACCGTTTTGCTGCCGGCGTATTAATGGAAGTCCCGCCGCCGCCGTTTTCAAACCCGTTGGAATCCCGGTCCGCGAACTAGAAGAAGTTGTGATGTCGCTGGACGAATTCGAAGCGATTCGACTCGCGGATCTTGAGGGGCTCTACCAGGAGAAGGCGGCCGAGCAGATGAATGTGTCTCGTCCGACCTTCAGCCGAATTATCGACTCCGCTCATCGCAAGATGGCCGACGCCGTCGTGCACGGCAAGGCGCTGCGGATCGAAGGAGGACCGGTGCGGATGGAGGGCCGTCGCTGCTGCAAACTGCATGATGGTTCGGGGAATTGCAGACAACCAGAGCCCTAATTTCGCTCATTCGGAGGAGAAGGTTCTGAATAGCCCAAGAGGAATCAAACGAGGAATCAAACAATGAAAATCTGTATACCAATCGAAGAGAGCAACGGATTCGAGAGCCGCGTCTGTCATCATTTCGGGTCGGCCCCGGCCTTCATGATCGTGGATACGGACAGTGGGGATTTCCGGGCGATTGCAAACGCGAACCAGCATCACGGGCACGGCATGTGCGCTCCTCTGGCGTCCCTTCAGGGCGAGCAATTTGACGCCATGGTGGTTGGCGGAATCGGCATGGGAGCGCTCAACCGCCTCAATTCCTCTAACATCCACGTCTACCTTGCTGAGAGAGCAACAGTCGGGGAAACGATAGAGGGGTTCAGGTCGGGGAGTCTAAGACGGGTGGAGCCGAACATGGCGTGCGGCCACCACCGTCATGATAATGGCCAGTGCTAAGGACGTCCAGCCGGCGAAGTCATGACGTCCGGTCGGTCAGGCCGTATTCCTTCAAACGATACTGGAGAGTACGCAGGCTGATCTGCAACTGCTCAGCTGTCTTTCTCCGGTCGCCCTGATTGGCCGCAAGCGTTTCGAGGATAGTCGCTCTTTCAATTTCGGCCATGGTCTTCGGCCGGGCCTGCCCTGGCGCCGCGCGGCCCGGAATGTGGAGCGGGAGCTCCGCCGGGGTGATCTCGTCGGAAACGGAAATGATCACGGCTCGTTCGATTGCGTTTTGCAGTTCCCTGACATTGCCAAGCCAGTCGTAGCTGCGGAGAGCGTTCCTTGCTTCCTGGCTTAGGCGTTTTTCGGGTGATCCCATCCGCTTTACGATCTTTCCGAGGAAGTGCTCGGCCAGGGGCGCTATATCCTCGCGGCGCTCTCTGAGCGGTGGGATGTGAATAGGGAACACATTGAGCCGATAGTACAAGTCTTCGCGGAAACGCCCGCTCTTTATGGCTTCTTCCAACAGACGATTGGTGGCGGCGATCACGCGGACGTCGACAGCGATAGTCCGGGCGCCGCCAACCCTCTCGAACTCGCGCTCCTGGAGCACGCGGAGCAACTTCACCTGGAGGTCGAAACTCATCTCGCCGATTTCGTCCAGGAACAGCGTGCCGCCATGGGCCAGTTCGAACCGGCCGATCCGAACCTGGGTAGCGCCTGTAAAGGCCCCTTTCTCGTGACCGAACATCTCCGACTCAAGCAGGGTCTCGCTTATCGCCGCGCAATTGAGGGCAACGAACGCGCCGTCCGCTCGGGGGCTCGAGCGATGGATCAGGCGGGCAAGGACCTCCTTGCCGGAGCCGGACTCTCCCGTCAACAGCACCGTGGTTGGCTGCGCGGCCACGCGCCGCGCCAGGTCAATCGCCTGCTTCATGGCTGCGCTCACCGCGATGATGTCACCGGCTGGGAAATTCAGATCGCTGTCGGCCCGGCGGAGCATCCGCTCCTTTTCCAGAGCCTTTTGCTCCAGGGCTCGCGAGACGATTCGCCTCAACTCGTCCGGGCTTTTGAGGGGTTTCGTAAGGTAATCGACGGCGCCCAGTTTGATTGCCTCCACCGCGGTTTGGATGGAACCGAAGGCGGTCAGAACGATGATTGGGACCTCCGGAGTTTTCTCCCGCGCCCACCGGATCAGCTCCGATCCTGACATCACCGGCATTCGTTCGTCGGTTACGACAAGATCGAAGCCGCGCCGAGACAGCAACTGGCGGGCCTCCTCGCCGTTGGAGGCGGTTACCACGGTGAAATCCTTCTCGAGGACCGCTCTCATCAACTGCCGCTGACTGGCTTCGTCGTCCACTACAAGGATCCGATGCGTGACTGTCTCCATATTGATCAACCGCCGATGACGGAATCCTGCAGCCGGTGCGACTCTCGACCCGACGACTCATTCCAGACAGGCAAGCTTATCCGGCAGATAGTGCCAAGCGCGCGTCGCTTCTCCAACCTGATCGTTCCTCCAAGGCTTTCCAGGATCTGTCGAGAAACGGGCAGGCCGAGGCCGGTTCCCCTTACCTTGCCCGTGACGAAGGGCTGGAAGAGCTGTTCGGGGTTCTGGTCCCCGAAACCACGGCCTGCGTCCAGGACGGTGACATCAAATCGTCCCCCCGTCCTGCTGACGTGGATGTCCACACTGCCGCCAACCGGAGAGGCCTCAAGGGCGTTAATGATCACGTTGTAGAAGACCTGGCGCAGTCCGTCGGCGTCGCCGGCGACCAGAGCGGACGACCTTCCGTCAGGAAACTCGATACACACTTGCTTCGCTTCCGCTTGCGGCCGCAAGCCTTCGCTTACCTCGCTGATGATTGCACAAACGTCAAGCTTGAACGGGGCGACGGCCCGGGGTCGGGCAAAAGACAGGAGGTCGGTCACCAGCCGCTCCAGCCGCTCTGCCTCCTGGACTACCGTGCTGACCAACTCCTGGGTGGTGGCATCGTCAGGCGAACGCTCCAACGTCACTTGGCTCAAGCCTTTGATCGCCCCGAGTGGATTTCTGATTTCGTGCGCAAGAGTCGCGGACATCGTGCCCAGGGCCGCCAGGCGTCTCTGGGACTCCTCTTTCGCTTTAAGCTCCACAAAATTGCGAAAGGTTCGTAGAAGGTAAAACGACAAACCGGCCATCGTGATGACCGTAAGCAAAGAGATCACCAGGCTGACATTGGCTTGGCGACTGATGAATGAGGCGCTGGACGGGTCAATTCCAATCGTCAGCGTCAGCCTCCTCGGCCCCCGCATTGAATTGCTCTCGGGTATGGACTGCGGGCGTCCAAACCCGCCTCCCTGGAAGCCACGACCAGGCGCGTGCACGCCACTCTCGTACTCGTAGAGACCCCCAGCCGGTTGGCCGCTTGCGACCAAAATTCTCTTGCTCTCGTCAACAAGAGCCAGGTATTTCAGCCATGGGAAAGAGCCGGACCGCACAGCATCGTCCATCAGGAGTCGCCACCTGTCGGGATTCAGCCGATCCGGGCCACGCAACTGTTCGGTCAGGTAGATCTCGGCCTGACGGGCCCTGTCCTGCAGGTAGAGCGCTCGAAGGTCCATCATCGCGCTATAGCCATAGGCGGCCGAGATGACCAGCGCGATGCAAATAACAGCAACCCCGCCGACAAAGAGCCGGAGCGGGAACCGGCTGTGATCCTGGGCCGGTGTTGTCATAGTCAGGTATTCTAGCCCCATAATCCGGTCGCTGGCTCGAGTTCCGAGCGACTAGAGACGAATGCGACCCCTCTAAGAGGTCGGGCTTGTGAGCCTTGGAGCCCAGCTCCACTCCACCGGCCGCGCCCGCGTCCGGCTCGCCCGTTGAAGCGGCCGTTCCCCGGTCCCGGTCTTTCCTTGAGTATTGTCTCCAATTCAGCCGCAGAAATGAAGCGCGCCTCATAGGCTTGCCCCAGGTCTTTCAGGTGGCCATAGAACACGCGCAAATGATTGTGGGAAGCGGCCGTCAGGTTTCCGAAGACGAACTTGATATCGTCGTTGTCAGCCAGCCCGACAGCCTGGTTCAAATCATGAATATCCAGATCCTCAATTTCGGCGCCCACGTTCATGGCTTCAGGCAGGGAGGAGACGCCGCGGGCCATCAGCTCCTGGTAGTATGGACACCCGGACTGCGCAGCGCCTCTTGACCAAGGCCCTGGCCTTGCGCTTCAAGCGGAGCTGTAACAGCGATAGCCAAGAAAACTATCAGTGACAGTTGAATGGTTTGCCGTCTCATAACCGCTTCCTTCAAGAACACAAGCCCGGGCATCACAACGATGCCCGGGGAAAGGGCATGTCACCGAAGGCTTCACCCGGCCGGCGGCTTCAAGGCGGTGGACCGCCTGAAAGGCCGTGGCCGAGCATGTCGCATGGCAAGACTACCTGCGTCCGCCCCGTCCGCGGTGGACTGACCCAGATCCTCGCTTGGGACCAGTTCCATCGCAGATGCCGCCACGGTTGCCATTACCGGCGCCGTAGCCAGACCCATCGCGCGATCCCGATCCCGCGTTACCGGAACCGTCGCCGGCGCCGTATCTCTTTCCGTTTCCCTGTCTTTGGCCCTGTCCCTGGCCCTGTCCGCAGGCAGCGCCGACGGGCTGACCGGTGAGATCACAGATGCCGTCCCCGTTGGCGTCTCCATACGCTCTGGGTGTTTGGGACCCACGGTTGGCGCCTGGGCCGAACTGGGCCGAGGCGACACCGGAGATCAGAATCAGGATGGCGAACAAACTAAGAATCGTAATACTTCGTTTCATATTTCCTCTCCTTTCAACTTGAGGACACCCAACACGGAGCACGGGGAGGGCCAATGTTCATTTGAAGGTCTGCGGCCTACAGCCAAGTACAGCTAGCGCAACGGCTTGAAGCTTGATTTCTTACTGGACCACGGGTGGGATCCGAAAGATGGACAAGCAGAATTTGCACTTCCTGACCGATCGGACGTGCAGATTGTGCACCCTAATTCCGCCCGGCTCGCGGCGTGACGTCACAGTGAGTACCGGCCAGGCGGCAGCGATCGTGTAGCGATCGCCTGATTTCTGGAATCTGATCGCCCCACGGCATCGACTGGAGCTTTACGGGGGTACAGCCCGTTAAACGGGTCGTGATTTCTCGACCCGTCCTCCGAGAAGCCTGCGTACAATTCCGGGGCTCGGCCCCTTTTTGGCGATCACCTCCCTGGGTACAGCCCCTGGTACGCCATTCTCAGCGATTCTAAAAGCGGTGCCGCACGAGCAATAGCACTCGGAACCGGCCACCGCCGGGAACTTCTCTTGCCCGCAACCCGGGCAAGCCACGTTTTCCATTGTCGGGCTCTCCTTGGTGTCTTACTTTAGCTTTTGGCAAGTGGATATGCGCATCGGTTGAAGAAGGGATTCTCAGGCGGAAATCGTGGTAGTGAACAGTTTTCAACGCTGAGATTCCGTCGGAGTCCGAAGCTCCGGCCGGCTCGGTATCGGATCCTCGCCTCGAGTTAGGCATGATTCAGGAGTTTTCGCTACTGCTTGTTTCCTCGCTATATACCGTGGGGCGCTAACAGGGGCGCTAACAGGGGACGGAGTACTGTTTACCGGCAGGCGTTGTTCGTTCTCGCAAAGCACGATGTGGCTGCCAAATGGAATGGCGCAATCGGTCGGCGGACTTACTTCTATCGTGCCGTCGTTCAGCTTATCGGAAAAGAGGAACGGACGAGCGCCGTCCTGGAGGGAGCCACCAGGTGCGGGGACGCAGCATGGGCGCGGATGGGAAGGGCCGCGTCCCGACGGAACTTCGAAAGCTGTCGCGGTTCAGGGCAATACTGTCAAATACGAAAATAGTGACTTCTTATCTCGCGAAGCGCGTAAAGATTACCAACGCCAACCGGCAGCGGATATCTTCTGTGCCGGTAAATGCCCCGCTCGCGACACTTCTTCAAGCTCGATTTAATCGCTTCCCGGGTCCCGATTTTCTGGCCGCGGGTGAAGAAATCTCGCCGGGTCAGGTAGCAGCCCCGTTCGAACTGCTCGCGGGCCACCCGTTCCGCCAGCTCGACCGGGATCAAAGCGTCTGTCTCCTTGCTGGCCTGCGTTCCCCTCCAGTACAAGGTCGCCCAGTAGAGCTTCTCGGCTTCGACCGGATCGGGACAGTCCATGAGCTGCGCGAGTGGCATCAGCCAGCCAGCCTCCCCGTTTCGCCGCATCCACACCGAGGAGTAGCGCCACTCCTCGGGACGACTGACCAGCTTCGCCCTGACCGCGTTAAGCTCGATGTAATAAACGGTCTCCGCGAGATTGTCGGACTCGGTCGAGCGGAACCGGCCGGCCCAGAAGGAGCCTTTTCGTCCGTTCCTGGTGTTGTACCACCGGGTAAACGCCTGCTGGATATTGCGCATCAGTTCGGAGACATTGAACAGGCGTCGGTTGAAACGGGCCCACTCGGCCGGTCCCCATGCCAGGTACGGCTTGTACGCCCCGGGATAGAAAACCTCGGCGAGTCGGAGGAGCTCCTCCTGGCTGAGCACCCGAAACGCCTGGAACCGGCAGACAAGATGATAGTGGGAGCCCATCAGTTCCAGACCGGCCACCGCACAGAAGTACAGGGCGGTGAAGTGACGGATGATCTCCTGGAGTTTCTCGGCGTTGTCCTTGTTCTGAAGCGGGTAGTGACCTTTTTGACCGGCCGCCTGCCCGCGCAGGTGGTACTGACCCTCCTGGTCCAGTTCGATTCCTCGCGGCATTCTGGCCATCGAGCGCTCCTTGCGAAGGCACATGGATCAGCCTTCGTATAGCTAATAACGCTCGAGCCGCAAAAAATACGAACTTTTCTGCTCCAAACCGTCAGAAAAAAGAACTCCGTCCCCTATTCCGCCCCGGGGTCTTGAGGCGCAAGCGCGACGGCTTCGGCCCCCGTGACTACGAAGAGCGACAAAAGGAGGAGGCGCTCCGGTTTCATTGCAAATCTTGTCATTTTTTACTGCACCCTTTTCTTCATCACCTCCCCCCCCAAATAGCGGGTGGATGCTAACCCGGGGTTCCGCAGAAATGCAAGCGCCAAGCTCTCGGGGTCGGTTGCTTCGCTAGGGGCATCGGGTCACCTCCGCCTCGGAGTCTGCTCCACCTAAAACCGCAGAATCAAAGAATCAAGGCCGTCTTTGAAAGCGTTTAGCTTGCATTCGTGTGGTTGGAGTTGATGCAGCAGGCGAATACCGAATGGCAACCGATCGGGCTGCGCGCGCTTCTTGATATGGTTCGGGGTTCAGCAAGTGCGATTTGAGCAGCTCGGCCTGTTGGTTCGAGAATGCCAGCCGTCCGCGCAGCATTTCCATTGCGGTCTTTTTCGTCCAACGCGGCTGCATGAGTCCCCGGCTGGTGTGCGCGCCCGCCCCCAGAATAATGTGACCCAGTTCGTGTGCCGCTGCATAACCAAGGACTTGGCCAGATGTTCGGCTCCCCCCGGCCCTGACAGCTCCTGGGCAGTTCGGTAGAAAAGGTTACCAGCGAGCCCGCGAGGCGCCGCAAAGCCCAGGGTGCCAGGATCGAGAACACCTTCCCTCACCCGCTTCGCCGGGAACAATTCGAACGTACATTTCATTCACTGAAAGCGGTGCAGCGCATCGGGAGTCGCCGGTCGCCTCACCATTACGGTACATTCGACCCAGGACGCTTGAATCCCCGATTCGAGCGAAAATCGCGACCAACTTCTCTTTCATGGTATCGGTCGATGAATTGATGCCTGGAACGTAAGCAAGCAGTCTTAACTTCAGTCTGGCCTCGCTAATCGGTCTGTCCGCCGCCTTTGCACCGAGATTAAGACCGCCGAAGAACATTGTCGCCAGAATCAAACCGTTGATCGTCGTGTTTCGCATCGACCAGCTCTCCTTTGCGCGTTGTGCGCTTCAGGTTTAGCTGGCCGTGGCTCAGGGAGTCCTAACGGGACGGCACGGTTCGTCCAATCTTTCCATCAGCGAATTATCAACTTGTGTCAGGGATTTATCAGGAGACAGATAACAATCTCTGACTAAATTGACTTATAGGACCGCCTTTGACGAACCGGGCCTTTGCGATAGAATCACCCGCCGGAGGAGCGGATGCGAACCAATTTCCGCTTGGCGGATTGGGAGGTCTATCCGACGCTGAACCAGTTGCAGCGGGGCGGCGAAGTTCGACGCGTCGAGCCTAAAGTGATGGATCTCCTGGTCTACCTGGCCCGCCACCCGGAGAAGTCCACTCCCGCGAGCGGATCCTTCAGGCCGTCTGGCCTGACGCCTTCGTTACGGATCAGGTTCTCACCAACGCGATCGCGGAGATCCGCAAGGTTCTTGACGACGACCCGGCCGCTCCTGCTTTCATCCAGACCGTCCCTCGTCGGGGCTACGTCCTGATTGCCACTGTTGTGCAGGATGTAGAGACTCAGGAAGAACGCCAGCATCGCTGTGAGTATTACTCGCAAGAGAGCAAAAGTTATTGCTCTTGGCTTGGCTGCCATCGTGGCGGCTGCCGGTGCGCTCTGGTTTCTCTTCTCGAGCCGGACGGCTCAAGAAGTCCCGAAGATCTCCAATTCGGTTATCGTCGTCGCATTCGAGAACCAGACGGGCGACCGGCGATTCGATCATCTGCGCAAGGTGATCCCTGATCTGCTTATCACGAGCCTGGAAAACACGGGTCGCTTTCAGGTGACGACATGGGAACGGATGCAGGATCTGCTCAGGCAATCCGGGCAACGATGACGTCTCGCTGATTGACCCTGAATCCGGGTTTGTGCTCTGCCGCCGGGAAGGGGTCCGGGCACTCGTGACCGGAAGCGTGACCAAGGCCGGAAACACATTCGTGACGAACCTGAAGGTGCTGGATGCGGAGTCCCGCCGGATGCTGCGGAGCGCGACATCGCGTGGAGAGGGCGAAAACAGCATCATCAGGACGCAGGTGGATGAGTTGACTGCCGAGATCACCCGTGGATTAATCTCCGCCGCCGCTTTTAAAGAGCCTCCCGCTGTCCGCGTGATGGACGTTACGACGGAATCCATGGAGGCCTATACGGCCTTTGTGAGGGGACGCGAAGCGTGGGGACACGTGAACTACGAGCAGGCCCGCAGGGAATTGGAGCGGGCCTCAGCACTCGACCCTGAATTCTCCATGGCCCTGGTTTACCTTGGCCAGGTTTACTGGGGCATGGGGGAAATCGACGCGAGGGACCGTATCTGAAGCGCGCGAATGCACTCGCCGGAAAACTGCCGGAGAAGGAACGACTTCTCGTCCAGGCCTGCAATGCCTGGATCGTGAACCGAGACATGCAAGAGGGGAAGGAAGTGCTGGAGGAGCTACCTGGCGAAATATCCAAACGAAAAGCGGTACGCCTGGGAGCTTGGCCATCTTTACGACTCGCTTAAACTGCCCCACGATGCCCTCCGGCATTATCTCCGGGCGCTTGAACTGGACCCGGACTATGGACTGGCCCTTAACTCGACTGCTTACGTCTATATGGGCCTTGAGCGGTACGACGAGGCTCGCGACTATTTACGTAAGTACGCCGCACTCAACCCTGGCGAAGCCAATCCTATCGATTCCCTCGCCGAATTGGAATTCCGGGCGGGACGGCTGGAGGGGCGGTCGCTAATTACCGCCGGGTCGTCGTCATGGACCCCAAGTTCGGCGGTGACTTGAAGCTCTCGATCGTCCAAGGCGTTCGGGAGGATTATGGAACGGCGCTACAAAATGCCGATCTGTGGATTGACAGACGCGCCTTCAGAAGCTCTCCAAGCCCAGGGCTACGCGTTGAAGAGCATCATTCTCCACCTGACCGGCCGCATTCGGCAATCGCGTGAAGCCTTGAAGGCAGCGACAGGAATTGATGACCAGCAGTTGGCCTGAGCCACTTCACCGATTATATCGAAGGATGGCTGGAACTCGATGAGTTCGACTTCGAGAAAAGCCGTGCTGCTTTCCGGCGAGTGGAGAGAGGCGGGGCAAAAGCGGGATGGCGACCGGTCGACCAGACCAACTCCGCTGGAGTCTTTGCGAGGCGTTTCGTGGCGACGGCCGAGGGAAACTCCGCAGCCGCAAGAGCAGCTTTCAGTTCGGCCGAGAAAATCCTCATTACGCTCACCCCGGATCAACGACGTATCTACAGTAGCATTGAGCACCTGGTTCGAGCCCGAATCTTGACAGCAGAGGGTGATGGCGACGCAGCACTCGTCCACGCTCGCCCGGAACTGGCCGGGTCCCAATCCTGGGCTAGATGCGGCCGCGTACATCTGTTACTGTTTTCCTCTGGCCTCGGACGATCTTGCGAGGATGTACGCGGCGAAGAAGAACTGGGACCGGGCAATCACGGAGTACAAGGTGCTTACGGTGATCGGTCCGCAGCACAGGAACCGGCGTCTGATCCACCCGATCTATCATTACCGCCTGGCTCAGATTTACGAGAAGAAAGGGCCAGATGAGTGAAGCGGCGACCGAGTACGAGCGTTTCCTGAAGCTCTGGGAAAAGCGCGGATCCGCGACGGCCGGAAATCCGGGCCGCGCGGAGCCGGCTGGCGGTTCTACGCGGGCGTTGACCTTGAAACCATGTCAGACCAGCCATGTTCCCTCTTTTTTCTTGAGCCGTCGCTCGTATTCGGGGTTTGCGACCCGCCTTGCGAAGAGACAGCGGACGGCCCAAACAAGTTTCCAGATTCTCAAGAAAGGATTTGCTTCCCCGGGGGACGGCCGGTTCCGGTATGCCGGCGAATCAGTTTCCGGCGATCACCGGGATGCTTTCGCCTTCAGGTCTTCGATCCAATTCAGTGTAACCACGATGCGGCGCCGCTGGCGCTCCGGAGGTTCCCGCAGCATGAGAAACGTGTTGCCGTCGGACGATGCATCATAACTGCGTCCCTCGTCCCACGCGATGTGGTAAACGTAGGGGGGGCTAACAGGGGACGGAGTACTGTTTACCGGCAGGCGTTGTTCCTTTCTCGCAAAGCACGATGTGGTTCTGCCAGGTGGATGGCGCATCGGTCGGCGGACTTACTTCTATCGTGCCGTCGTTCAGCTTATCGGAAAAGAGGAACGGACGAGCGCCGTCCTGGAGGGAGCCACCGGTGCGGGGACGCAGCATGGGCGCGGATGGGAAGGGCCGCGTCCCGACGGAACTTCGAAAGCCGTGGCGGTTCAGGGCAATACTGTCAAATCCGAAAATAGTGACTTCTTATCTCGCGAAGCGCGTAAAGATTACCAACGCCAACCGGCAGCGGATATCTTCTGTGCCGGTAAATGCCCCGCTCGCGACACTTCTTCAAGCTCGATTCAATCGCTTCCCGGGTCCCGATTTTCTGGCCGCGGGTGAAGAAATCTCGCCGGGTCAGGTAGCAGCCCCGTTCGAACTGCTCGCGGGCCATCCGCTGGGCCAGCTCGACCGGGATCAAAGCGTCTGTCTCCTTGCTGGCCTGCGTTCCCCTCCAGTACAAGGTCGCCCAGTAGAGCTTCTCGGCTTCGACCGGATCGGGACAGTCCATGAGCTGCGGGAGTGGCATCAGCCAGCCAGCCTCCCCGTTTCGCCGCATCCACACCGAGGAGTAGCGCCACTCCTCGGGACGACTGACCAGCTCCGCCCTGACCGCGTTAAGCTCGATGTAATAAACGGTCTCGGCGAGATTGTCGGACTCGGTCGAGCGGAACCGGCCGGCCCAGAAGGAGCCTTTTCGTCCGTGTTCGAGGAGAAGACAGTACCGCCGGGCACGAGGTTGTCAGGTTGGGCTGCTCTCGTTCGCGCTCTGAATGTGCAGGCCCCGGTCAGGCAGCCGAGTGTGGTTTCCGAGCAGCACATTCGCGGAAGCCGCCGGCAGGAAGTAGGTTGGTCCGTTTTTGATAAGCGGTATTGGCCTAGTGAGGATGTTCGCAGCACATTTGAGCTTTGCTCTGCGACACGAGTCCATCGATCTACTGATCCTGAAGCGGGTCTTTGAGGTCGTGTCCCCCGATGTCGTTCAGCAGTTCGTGCGCTCGGCGCCCACCGGAGTACCAAGCCGTCGTGCTTGGATGTTCTACGAGTTGCTGACCGGGCGCACATTGGACATTCCAGACCTCTCGGCCCCATTGGCCGCTATAGATCTTCTCGATCCCGGAGCCTACTTCACTGGTGCACCTCAGTCTTCGCGTCGGCACAAGGTCCGACAGAACCTCCTCGGAACGGCACGGTTCTCGCCTGTCATTCGTCGCACGGACCGCTTGAAGGCGTTCCTTGAAAGACGGCTTGGAGAAAAGGCCAACGAGATCGTCGGCCGAACGGGCACGAATGTAGTCGCGCGCGCTGCCAGTTTCTTGCTGCTTGCTGACAGCCGTGCTAGTTTTGCGATTGAAGGAGAACGTCCCCCGCGTGGTCGGCTGGAGCGTTGGGGGCGAGCGGTCGTTCAGGCAGGAAGAGTTCCGTTAACACTGAACGAAATCGTCCGATTGCATGGTGTCCTGATCGAGGACAGGCGATTCATCCAACCGGGGCTGAGGACGGACGAAGTGTTTCTCGGGCAGCGAGACGACCAGGGAGATCCCTTGCCCGAGTTCATCGGCGCCCGTGCGCAAGATCTCAATGACCTGATGGCCGGGATGATCGAGGCGAACGATCGCATGCGTGACTCCGGGCTTGACCCGGTGTTGAAAGCGGCGGCAACCGCCTTTGGCTTCGTGTACATACATCCGTTTCAGGACGGCAACGGCAGGCTTCATCGCTGTCTCATTCATCACGTACTCATGGAGCGCAAGTTCACGCCGCCCGGGATCGTGTTTCCCGTTTCTTCCGTGATGCTCACCCGCATCGACAACTACCGCGACAGCCTGCAGGCCCATTCCTCGCCGCTGATGAACTTTATCGAGTGGCGTCCGACACCGGGGCGGAATGTGGACGTCCTGAACGACACGGTAGATCTGTATCGCTATTTTGACTGTACGGACAACGCGGAATTCTTGTACGGCTGTGTCGAGCAGACTATCGATCAAGATCTGCCGCTGGAAATCGACTACCTACAGCGGCACGACGAGGCCATGGGGCGAATTATGGAGTACGTGGAGATGCCCGACCGCCTCGCCCAGGATCTCGTGATGTTCATCCGCAAGAACAGCGGCAAACTCGGGAAAAAACGCCGCGAAAATGAATTCGCCAAATTGACTGATCAAGAAGTTGCCGGAGTGGAAGCCATTGTCCAAGAGGCGTTCGCGGGATTCGAAGGGCGCTGAGGGGCGATATTGGGAAGTGTCGACCGCGCAGAAGTAGTTCAGTCCAGCCAAGTATTTACTTCCATTCCGGCGGCGAAAATCAGGTGAATGCGGCGGCTGTCCCCCTGTTCTCAGGAGGCGCCATTCCAGCGTGCGGCTGTCTCGTGTTCAAATGGAACCATGAAACGGGTTACACGGCGTCTCGTCTTGTCCGCTTTGGGAACGAGCATCGGCTCACTGGCATATTCGATGCAGAATTCGCAACCGAGGGCCGGCGCAGAAAAGCTCCGGGTTCTAGTGGCAGGCGGGCACCCGGATGACCCCGAAAGCGGGTGTGGCGGAACGATTGCCCTCCTCTCCAGTCGAGGACACGCGGTTGTATCGCTGTACCTGACCCGGGGGGAGGCCGGCATCGAAGGCAAAACGCAGGAAGAGGCGGCCCGAATCCGAAGCGAAGAGGCGCGAAAAGCGTGTGAGATCCTCGGCGCCAAACCTCTCTTTGCCGGACAAATCGACGGCAGCACCGAGATTAACTCCCGTTGGTACGCAGCCATAGCCGAGATCGTGCGGAAAGAGAGCCCGCAACTGATCCTCACTCACTGGCCGGTCGACACCCATCGCGATCACAGGGCCATTTCTCTGCTTGTCTATGACGCCTGGCTGCAGATGAAGCCGCAGCCAGGTCTCTACTACTTCGAAGTCCTGACTGGAAGCCAGACTCAGGCCTTTCGGCCGACCGACTACATCGATATCAGCAGTGTTGAAAGTCGCAAACGGCAGGCAGTCTTTGCTCATGCCAGTCAGAAGCCCGAAGAGTGGTACTCTCACCACGAACAAATGAGTCGTTTCAGAGGAGTCGAGCTCGGGTGCGAACACGCCGAAGCTTTTGTCCGTCACGAGCGAAGCCCCCGGGTTATGCTTTCCGGCAAGAAAGAAGCATAATTATGCGGCGAACTACCCTCATTCTGACGCTGATTCTGGCAGCGACTCTGTCCGTGCTCCGGCTTCAGGCCGAGGATCCAGCTTGGACCCAGACTTCCCGGGTATTCCTGATCGACGCTTACGCCTATCCGTTAGCCCCCGAATTGGAGTTTGACGCGAATGCCATTGTCCGAGCGATGCAGGGCGCGCACGCCAATGTGGTTCGTTTCGCCACCATGGGGAAGTACTGCACCATCCAGGGAGCGCGCTTCAGCAGGCATCCGGAGCAGGGGAACCGGGATCTGCTGTCCGAGATGATAGCCGCCTGCAAACCTCGCGGCATCAAGGTTGTGGCCTATATATCAACGGGTCACAAGCTCGCCTGGTCCATGGTCACGAGGGATTATCCTGAGTACGCCCATGTCTCGAGGCCGGGCGGCGGCCCGCTGAAACTGAAAATGTTTGCGGGAGAAGACCACGGAACGGTTTGCTGGAATACTCCTTACCGTCGCGCTTACCTCGACCTGGTTGAACATGTCGTGCGCGACTACGAGATCCACGGCATCTATTTCGACGCCTGGCGGATCGGCTATTTCTGGCAAGGACTGAAACTGTGCTACTGCGACGGATGCCGGGAGGGCTTTCGAGCGGCCGCCGGCGCCGAAATCCCTTACCACGAAAAAATCGAGGATTACTCCAAAGAGGAACTGGCGACGATCAGGAGGTACCACGAGTGGTACCAGGATGAGCTTGTCTCCGTGCTGCGCGAAGTGCGTCGGATCGTGAAGAAGCACAAGGATATCCCTTTGATCTACAACATCAACAATCCCGAGAGCATCGCCCGGGAAGACCCGCGCGTGCTGGAGAACCACGATGCTTTTCTTTACGAGCGGGGCGAGTCGATGCTGATGCGAGCCGAAGGAGTCAGCCTGGCGCGCGCCGCGGGTTTCCATGTCTGGCCTTACATAGGCGGATACGACAACTGGCCGCGCGTCGTGCATAACGGGCTGGATTACCAGCAGGAGATTTTCACGACGGCGATGTTCGGGGGTGGCTGTATCGTCGCGCAACCGACCGGTTTTCTGACTGACAGTGGGAATGGAGCGATTGTGGCCTACCCCTTTGGCGTTCTGGAAAAAAACGAGCGGCACTTCCGCGGATTTTCCAACTATCCTCACATCGCCGTGGTCTACGGCCACGAGGACCCACCCGACCATGCGCAGAAGAACTGGTTCTGGAAGAGCGACGTCCGAAGCGCCACGCTTGGCGCTTTCGCGGCCTGTCTGTATCGCCATGTGCAGGTCAGCTCTATTCTCCCGAGCGTGTTGGATGATCCGGTCAGGCTTTCGCATTACAAGGCGCTGTTTCTCGCGGACATTCCTCATCTGTCCGGGCGGCGAATTGCGAACATCAGCGAATTCGTGAAGAATGGCGGCGGCCTGATCGCGAGCTACGGCGCGTCGCTGTTCGACCGCGAAGGCCGAAAGCAAACGCGGTTCGGTCTGGAGGAATTGCTCAGGGTCCGGCCATCTCAACCATCCGGAGACCTGGCGCGCTCCATTGAGTATTACACCTCCAAACTCGGTGGCCCGCACGACCTGTATGTCCTTCCTCGTTCTCCGGCGAAGCAGTCGCAGCGTGTCTTAAGACCGGCCCCGAAGGCTGACCATCGAGTAGGAGCCGGATGGGACGGCCGTCTTATCCCCGCCTGGTTTTACCAGCCCGTCGAAGTCCTTCCCGGCGGTGTGGTAGAAGCAGACATCGTGCGAGGCAACGGACAGGCCCTGCTGCCCGCGGTTGTCTCATCCACGTACGGCAAAGGTCGGATTATCTACCTGGCGTCCTCCCTGGAGAGTTTCTACGGGCAGTCGAACGCGCGGGTTGTGGGCGACTTCCTGGAGATACTCGTGCGCTCGGTATCCGCCGCGGATCCACCGTACGAAGTTGCGGCGCCTGAGACGCTCATAGCCAATCTGACGGCTAAGGGAGACGAGCGAGTGCTCCATCTTACCAACTGGACAGGAAACAAGTTCGAGATGCCATGGGTCGATGAATACTACATTGCGCCGATAGAGAACGTGCGAGTTCGGCTCCGGCTGCCTGAAGGAAAGAAGCTGCGCGACCTGCAAACGTTTGTCCCGGTCCACTTTCGGAAAAAGCAGACAGGGAGCACTGTCGAGTTGGTCCTTCCCCGCGTGGAAGCCTACCAGGGCATCGCCTTCAGGCTGGAGTGATCGCAGATTCAGCAGGCAGCAGGCAGCAGACAGCGGGCAGCAGTCAGCAGACAGCGGGCAGCAGACAGCAGGCAGCGGGCAGCAGGCAGCCGGCAGCCGGCAGCCAGGAAATCGGCGGCACGGCCGCTCACGGGGCTTTCGATATTCCTGTTCGATATTCGATAAATGGGGTATCTCCTTCACTCCAGTAACCACTACCTATTGTTGTCGAGGAACTTGAGGCGCCGGGCACGTCCTGGACCAAGTTCGGTACACGCCTGGAGCTTCCCGGCCATCCGCTGGCTACGGCGAGATCGTAAGGAGCCGCGCACGGCAGCGAGCCCAGCGAGCGAGTAAGCGGACCAACCAACATGCTCTTTAGGCTGGCTTTGCTACTCGCGACTGCCCCCTGGGGCTGGGTGGCTGGTCCGCTTACTCGCTCGCTGACGCTCGCTGCCGTGCGCGGCTCCTTACGGTGATTGCTCGCCGCTCGCTCTCGCTGAGATCCATGCCTCTGTGGAATGCTCCTCCTGCCCGGCACACAATATATAGTGGCTACTTGAGTCAAGGAGATACCCCATTATTCGATATTCACGTCATTCGTCGACACCGACAAGTCGCCCGCTGATAGCTGGGCTGTTGTCAGAGGCTGCCCGCTGCCTGCTGCCCGCTGCCCGCTGCCAGCTGACTTAACCCTTCATTCCGTCAACCTGCGACAGGATTCCCGCTCCACCAGCCGCACGCCGAACTTCCGGTGCTCCGGTACGAGGTCTTTCCGGTTGATCTGCCCGATCAAGACCTCGACCGCCGCCTTGCCCATTTCGTATATCGGCGCACTGATTGTTGTGAGAGGGGGATGCATGATAGAAGCGTGCTCGACGTCGTCGAACCCGATCAGTGAGATGTCTTGCGGAATTCGGACCCCGGCGGCGTAAAGAGCGCGAGCTGCGCCGAACGCCATGGCATCGCTACCCGCAAAGATGGCCGTCACGTTGGGATAGTTTTTCAGAAGCCGGTCCACCATCTCAGATCCTCCCCGGCTATGATGGGCGCCGGTCAACAAGACCGGCTTAACTCCTGAGCCAGCTCGCTCCATTCCCTTCACAAAGCCTTTCCAGCGTTCGTCCAGATTGGGGTGATGGACGGAGCTGGTCAGGTGCGCTACCACCTTATGGCCAAGCCCGGCGAGATATTCCCCTGCCACGAATCCTCCCCCTTCGTTGTCGCACGTCACGCTGGAGAAAACGGGCGATAGCGGCGCACGACTGAACAGGACGATCGGTGTGCCCGAGGAAGCAATCAAGTCCTGGTCCGCCGGGCTCAGCGGCGCTACAGAATTCATGACGATGCCGGTGACGCGCTTGTCGAGCAAGGAGAGGAAGTATCGCATCTGCTTCGCCGGATCGAGATCGCTGTTGCAGAGCACAATGTCGTGACCGGCCCGCTGAGCCGCATCCTCGGCCCCTCGCGCCGACTCGGCGAAAAACGGATTCCGAATGTCGCTTACGAGCAAGCCGATGGTGTTCGACTTCCCGGTGACCAGTCCCCGAGCCACGAGGTTAGGACGGTAATTCAGCCGGGCAGCGGCCTCGAGGATGCGTTCCCGGACCTCCTTCCTGACCCCGGTGCGCCCGTTGAGGGCGCGAGAAACGGTCGACACATCCACCCCTGCTTCCTTCGCAATGTCGAAAAGAGTAATAGCCATAATCGTCAAACGTTTTCCAGATTGAGGATCGTTAGGGCACGACCGGAGATATTATGATTCTTCTCGAAGCCGTCCGTCAATAGAGGTTTGCAAACTTGCCTTGCTGAGTATCGAGATCTTGATTATTTGATAAATAGTGATAGTGCAAGAGGATGCAATTAGGTGCGGCGGTCTATTGACGAATTGTGCAAGAAAACCAGTTGACAAACGTTTGCAGCCGAGTTTAGACTCCCTCCGTCGCAAACGTTTGCTGTCGCTGTCTTGAAACTTCACGTCGCCAGCGGTTTCGCGAAACTGTTGGCTCAACCGGAAAAGGGGAGGGCAAGTCGATGAAGTCGATTACTGTCTTATTAATGCTCGTTCTTTGCGCTGGGTTTGCCGGAAGCGGGCCTTTGCTGGCGCAGTCCACTTTCGCCACAATCACGGGCACGATCACGGATCCGCAAGGCAGCGTGGTTCCCGGGGTCACTATCGTCGTAACCAATGTCGAAACCGGCATTGAAACTTCCACGATTTCCAACGATGCAGGCGTCTATACCATCAGCACGCTCAAGGAAGGGACGTATACGCTTCGCGCGAACCTTCCCGGCTTCCGCGAACATGTGGTTGAGAAGATGACCCTGTTTGCGCGCGATTTCCGAACCCTGAACATCGGATTGCAGATTGGTGAGCTGAACAACTCGGTCGAGGTAGTTGGCGGAGCGACCTTGATTGAGGCCGAGACCAACCGTATCAGTGAAACCAAGACCGCCGAGCAGCTCAAGCTTGTTCCCCAGAACTGGTTTCGTTTTTCGATTTACTATCTGGCCATTACTCCGAACGTCACGCAGGGAGACGACGGCTCCTACCGGTTCGCCGGCAGCCGCGCCAACCAGTCTCAGTTCTCAGTTGACGGGACCACGGTTGATGACGGGGAAGGCAGTATGGTCGGTCCGCAGTTCAGTTACACCGAATCCATTCAGGAGATGAGGACCGGTGTGGTCAGCAACAGCGCGGAGTTTGGAGCGCTGGGACAGGCCACTCTGATTTCCAAATCCGGCACGAATCGACTGCACGGCTCGGTGTTCGATTACTACGTCGCTCCGTTTTTGCGCGCGCGAAATCCGTTTGCCGCGGAGCGAGATCCGGGGTCGCAGCATTTTCCGGGTTTTTCAATCGGCGGTCCGGTCTTTCTGCCTAAGGTCTATGACGGCCGGAACAAGAGCTTCTTCTTCACCTCGTATGAGACCTCAAGAGGGAACTCAACAGTCGATTTCCTCCATCCCACTGTTCCCTTGGAAGCCTGGCGTCACGGAGACTTTTCCGCCATTTCGGAGGTCGTTCGTGATCCCCTCACCGGTCAGCCTTTCCCGGGCAATCGTATTCCTCAGAATCGTCTCAATCAGGTCGCTCTGAAAATGCAGGAGTTTTACCCGCTGCCGAATTGGGGTGATCCGAATGTCTTTACCGATGAGAACTACCGGGAGAACAAGACGCGGGCCTGGAACCCCGTCAGCATGTGGAACGTGCGCGGCGACCACAGCCTCTCCGAGAAAGATTCGCTTTACGGAAGAGTGACCTGGACGCGCGGAATGAACCGGTATTATGACGGAAATCTTCCGGCAATCGGGCTTTTGAAGAAGGGACAACGCGACACTCGATCCGTGACCCTGTCGTGGACTCATGTTGTTGCAGCGAACAAGACGAATGAATTCCGTTACGGGCTGCTATTCAACAACACCCCTTATGAGGGCAATATCCAAGGCAAGGAACTGACAGATCAGCTGGGAATTGTCGGTCTTGCGCCCGGACTGCCGGACGTCAGCGGCATCCTGAGGATCAATTGGACGGGCATTTCGTTACAGAATATTGAGCAGACGAATTATACCGCCGGTTACCATAATCTCTCGAACCAGTTTCAGGACCACTTCAGCTGGTTACGCGGCCGCCACAACATCAAATTCGGGGGCGCTGTTACCCGCGTCCACTTTCAGGAGTATTACGCTTCGGACTGCCTGTTCGGCTGCGCCACCTTCTCGGACCAGTACACCGGATTCCCGTACGCCGACTTTCTGCTGGGTTACCCGACACAGGTCGAGCGCGACCCTGCTCCGGCACAGATCAACCGCCTTCGCAATGCGTACGAATTCTATGTGATGGATGATCTCAAATTGACGCCGAGGCTCACGGTAAACCTGGGGATTCGTTACGAATATCATCCCTATTGGTATGACCCCAACGGACTGGCGTCTATGTTTGACCTCGCTTCCGGAAAAATCGTTGTGCCGGACGGGTCTCTCTCGAAGGTCAGCCCCTTGTTTCCGGGGAACTACGCGGAAATCGTGGAAGCCGGCTCCATCGGGCTTCCTGGCAAAACGCTCATTCGCAGCGATCGCAATAACTTTGCCCCGCGTCTGGGCCTGGCTTACCGTCCGGGGAACGACCGCACCGTCCTGAAGGCCGGTTTCGGCGTCTATTACGACAACGCGCCACGCAGTATCGCTTTCGGCGGCAGTCCCTTTGTCCTTGAAGAGCCGTTTTATACGAACCCGGCGACCAACCCGACCGTAATCTTCCCGCGCCTCTGGCCCGCGGCTGCTCCAGGCCAGGAGATACCTCCGCCGGGTTTGCCCCAGGCGGTCAACCCGGACCTCAGCATTCCTTACAGCTTCCAGTACAACGTTACCCTCGAGCACGCGCGCTGGGACACGAGCTTCCGTCTTTCCTATATCGGAACCGCCACCAGGCAGGGAGAGTGGGGCTACGATGCCAATTCACCCGTACCTGACGCGCGGCCCTACATTGAAAAGACTAGGCCTTTCCCTCAGTATCCCGGCATCACCTACTACACGAATGGCGCCGGCCACCAGTACAACGCGATGACCACCGAGGTCGAACGCCCGATGGCCAAGGGGCTGGCTTTTCAAAGCGCGTGGGTTTGGGCGCGTGACATCGGCGATCTGAGCCGTGGCCGGCTGGCAGAGAATCCCTTTGACCGGCTTCGTGAACGCTCGGTCAGCTCGGATGTTCCGACCCATCGGTTCAACACCAACTTCATCTACCTGCTCCCGTTCGGGAAAGGAGAGCACTTCCTGTCGGGCGCGCCCCGGGCGCTTGATTTGGCGCTGGGAGGATGGGAGCTCGCGGGCAGCTTTACGGCGGCAACAGGCCGGTTCCTCACTCCGGTAATCTGGGGTGACGATCCAACCGGCACCGTTTATACCAGCAGCTCGACTCCGGCAACTGTCGGGCTGCGTCCGGATATGACGGGTGACCCGAACCTTTCCGCTGGCGAAAGGACTCTAAACAGATGGTTCGACCCGACCGTTTTTGTGGCGCCCCCCAATGGACGTTTTGGGAACGCCGCGAAGGGAGTCATCAAGGGGCCGGGCGTGAACCTCTGGAACGCGACATTCGCCAAGAACTTCCGCTTCAAGGAAGACCTGAGACTGCGCGTCGAATTGATGGCGAGGAACCTGTTCAACCACCCGAACTGGAGCAATCCCAACGTCACAATCGACAGCGGCTCGGCAGGTCGAATTTCCGGCGCTGACGGCAACTGGTACGATTTCAGTCAAGTTCGTCAGTTCCGGCTCGGCATGCGGTTGGAATGGTAGAGGTTAGCGTTAGCTGAGCGAGAAGACGGCGCCGGACTATTCGCGTAGTCAGGCGCCGTCTTGCTGTTTTCACACCCGAGGGGAATCCGCGAATCGGGTGTGATAGCAGGCGGACTGAACCCGATAAGATCTGGGAGATGCTGGATAGCTGGCTCCCCTCACCCTTTCAACTCGTATCCCTTTCGGTACTCCGGCCTCACCATGGCATTCGCCTGCTTGTTATTGGTGATCGTCATCGTCGCGGCATCCCATTCGAGCTTGGCGCCCGGATTCCGAATGGCGATGGAACCGAGCAGCGCGGCCTCGGTCAGGACGCCGGCAAACGCGAAGTGACTGCCGGCCTGCCGCCCCGTCTTGATTGCGGTTATGAAGTCACGGAAGTGGTCGCCGATACCAAGGTTCTTGAACTCGGACAGCGCCTTCGTTCGGATCAGGTCCCGCATGTTCTCCTCCGGGATGACCCGGCAGGAGGCTGCGCCGTGAGAACCGTAGATCGCCGTGTTCTGAGTGCCGTAGACCACCGCGCCAGCGTTCCATGACGCACCCGGCGTCAGTTTGTTTCCGAGCTCACGGCCCGCTTCCAACATTGGGGGACGGGGTACCTCGTTGCAAAACTCGCCATCGTGCCAAAGCACCCTGAGCGTCTTGCGGTTCCGCAGCTCGAACTCGAAGGTCACCCGGCTCGAATCGGGAAACGCCAGCCGGTCCGCGGTCGGGTCCCAGCCAGGGGTCACTTCGGCGACGATGGCTTTTGGGACGCGAAGCTCCAGCGCGGTGAAGATGGGGTCCAGGAGGTGGCAACCCCAGTCGCCCGGAGTACCGGTTCCGAAGGGCGTCCAGGCACGCCAAAGGTTAGGCATGAACCACTTGCTGTAGGGCTGATATTCCGCCGGCCCGATCCATTTATCCCAGTCGAGCCCGGCAGGCGGTTCCTCGGCCTTGGCAATGTCGGCGAGCTTACTCTTTGAGGCGAGCAGCCGCATCGTGGTCCAGGTGTGCACTTCGGTGATGCGCCCCAGTAACCCTTTCTGGACCCAGGACGCAAAGACCCGGTTGCTCTCGAGGGAGTGTCCCTGGTTGCCCATTTGTGTGACGACGTTGTACTTGCGCGCCGCGTCCACCAGGCGGCGGACCTCCCAGATGGTTCGCGCGAGGGGCTTTTCGACGTAGACATGCTTGCCGAGCTGCATGGCGTCGAGGGCGGGCAGGGCATGCCAGTGGTCTGGCGTAGCGACGATGACCGCGTCGAAGTCCTTCCCCATCCGGTCGTACATCTCCCGGTAGTCGGTGAAGCTTCGGGCATCGGGCAGCATCTTACGCGCCTCGCGAATCATGCGCGGGTCGACATCCGCGTAGGCGACGACCTGACCCTGATCGCCAAGGGCTTCCACGTCAAAACGTCCCTGTCCGCCGACACCGACGACCGCCAGGCGCACACTCTCGCTCGGCGGCGTCTGGCCGCTCCCTGCAACCAAGTGCCTGGACAGAATCGTGAAACCGGCAACAGAACCGGCAAGGCCCACGAACGAACGACGTGTGACCGGGCTCCCCATATTGACCTCCCCAAGGCGGGTTCGGGTCCGTTCGTGGATGGAGATTTATCCACGAACGAACGCGAATCCCAGGATAATGCCGTCTGACGCCTACTTCTTCGAGCTGGCGCCTGGCGAGTCGTTGGCCTTCAAATCACCGAGCGCATACTGGATGCCGGCAAGCAAGTGCTCCATCATGGGCTTGATCGCATAGACGCGCTCACTGTGGCCGTGGGCGGCATAGAAGATGCGTCCCTTACCTTCGCGCCGTACCCAGCTCAGGCCATAGTCGTGGTCCGCGCGTGGATACTCTTCCTTCAACTTGTCGGCCTCGCTCATCTTTTCGTAATCGATGCTCGTGAGCACGTGCAGGTTCGCGCGTGACCAGCTCTTCATTCCAAACGTGTACGTCTCGTCGTTGATTTCGAAGCCGCTGCGGAACATTGACGTCAGCACGCTCTCTGGATCGTCGATTCTGTAAACGATGTGCTGCGGATCCAGCCAGTGCCATTTGAAGTAACCGCCGATCATCTTGTTGAACTCCGGCCACGTGCCAACCTGAGGATCCGGACCCGTCTTGGCGGCCGGTGGGGTGTTTCGCCGTCCACCCAGGCTGAACAGGATACGCGGAAACGCGGTCTTGAATGCCGGAATGGCGACGGCGCCGGCCTTGGCAGTGTCGACCTTATCGAACCAGGAGTCTGCAAGCGCGTTGATCTCCTCTGCATCGACAGCTTTGTCCGCGTTCTTGTCGCCAGCCTGCACGATCCCCGAAGTGATCATCGCGCCGAACATGGACCCCTCTGTCGACTGGTGATATGAGTCGGAAGCAGCGTGAATTCCGACCAGGCCCTTGCCCGAGCGCACGAAATCCAGGAGGGCTTTCTTGCGGGCGGCAGTGACCGCAGGATCCGGATCGTCGAGGAACGGCCCTGTTGTATTGTTCAGGACCACGAGATCGTACTGCTTCAGATTGTCCCTGGTGATCACTGCGGAGTCATAGCTAACGGTAGTCGCCCAGGCGCCCGTTTTCGCTCCGAGTTCTTCAACCGTCTTCGCCGCAAGCGGGATGCAGGAATGAACGTACCCGGCGCATTTACACAGTACCAGCACCCTGCGTGGTTTGGCCGGCTTTGCCGGAGCGGAATCCGGTAGGGCGGCCATCATCTTTTGAACATCTTCAGGCTTTGGTGTCTGGCTCGTCGGTGGCGAAATCATCGCCAGAAACGTATTTTCGGGGATAGCCGCATTCACGCCGCTCAGCAATTCGTCTGCCGTAGCGCGATCGCGTCCACCGAGCCACTTGGTGATGGCTGCTTTCAGCTCGTCGCGCGAGATCTGGCCATCCCGGTTCACGTCTACCGTCCCGAAGAAATCATTTTGCTGCTGCGCGTCTGCCGATCTGAACGCGACAGCCGCCAGAGCAACTGCGACTAACGCCACCGCAACAATCCTGACGAGGTTTTGCATAGGAACTCCTGTTGTGCGCTATTGCATTGTCATCTCTTGACCGGCGCATTGGAATCGGACAAGCACGATAGGGGCCCCGCACCGAATCCACGCTTCACAGGTCAAGAAGAAGACAGTCTACACTTTCAGCGATTTTACGGCAGCGGCAATAAAGTGAAAGAGCAGCCTGCCCGGGTTATGTCTCCCTCAACGATATGGCAACGACACCGCGAGCCCGATCAGCGTTCCGCCTGCGGTGTACGCGAGGCTTGAACCCACCACGAGCCAGGCGACCCTTGACGGGTCAGGGGCAGCAGCTTCATCGCTGCCCCCTTATTCCCGCGGCCGCCAAATCGGGTAAATACCGTGGCTGTCCCTATATTTCCTTAGCTTCCTTCTTGCCCTTACAATTGGGCTAAGGAGTAACAAAATGCGAAGAACTGCCACCGAATTTTGCTGGAAGTTCGTTTGCCTGCTTTTGCCCCTACTCGGGCTAAGTTTTGCCAGCTTGACGTATGCACAGACGAGCACTGGCCTCCCGCCTTCTCCGGCGGACCCATCCGATCACGCGATCAACATCAAGGCTGCAGACCTGAAATGGGAAAAGATCATGCCGGAGCTCGGGGAAGAGTCACCGGAGATCGTCTTCCTTCACAAGGACCCGAAAACGCAAGCCACCGAGTTAATGATCCGCATAAAGGGCGATTTCCATGTCCCGCGCCACTGGCACTCAGCCAATGAGACGCACACGGTTCTCCAAGGCACGTTGGTGATGGAATGTCACGGAGAGAAAGCCGAACTATCAGCCGGCTCATTCAACTACATTCCTGCGCGGATGGTCCACCAAGCCTGGTCCAAGAACGAACCGGCTGTACTGTTTATTACGGTCGACGGAGCCTGGGACGTCAATTGGGTGGACGGACCTCCTCAGCCCCAGAAGAAACAACCGTCTGAATAGCGGCGGTATTAGCCGGGCACCAGTGGAGGAAGACGAAGCAGCAAGCGAGGCTAAAGGAGGCAAGCAGACGCTGTCAGCAGACCTCCTCGTTGACGGTAACGCGTTTGCCGGTAGAATGGGCGATCGCTTGCGCCCGCCTCGCGGTATTACAGGGTGGTTTTCGACCTGTAACGCAAATGCAACGCACTGTTCGACGCCCTCTATTGAATTTCGACCGGCCCGCCAGTTACACTGTGTTTCGACCAAGAAGTGCAGGTTCTGGCGTTGTTCGACTTCAATGAGAGGGTTTTCGACATTGCGGATCGACACGAGTCCCGTTCAAGGGTTCCAGGAGAAGACAGCACCGTCCGGCGCCCGGTTGTCTGGTTGGGCAGCGCTCGTTCGCGCTCTGAACGTGCAGGCACCGGTCAGGCAGCCGAGTGTGGTTTCCGAGCGGCACATTCGCGGAAGCCGGCGGCAGGAAGCAGAGTGGTCCGTTTTTGATAAACGGTATTGGCCTGGGGAGGATTTCGCAGCACATTTGAGCTTCGCTCTGCGACACGAGCCCATCGATCTGCTGATCCTGAAGCAGGTCTTTGAGGGGGTGCCCGCAAACGCCGTTCAGCAGTTCGTGCGCTCTGCGCCTACTGGAGTACCGAACCGTCGTGCGTGGATGTTCTACGAGTTGTTGACCGGGCGAACGTTGGACGTTCCAGAACTCTCGGCCACGCTGACCGCTATCGATCTTCTCGACCCGGAAGCCTACTTCATTGGTGCACCTAAGTCTTCACGTCGCCACAAGGTCCGAGAGAACCTGCTCGGAACGGCACGGTTCTCGCCTGTAATTAGGCGCACGGACCGTTTGAAGGCATTCATTGAAAGACGGCTTGGAGAGAAGGCTACCGAGATCGTCGGCCGGACGGGGGCCAATGTTGTCGCGCGCGCAGCCAGCTTCTTGCTGCTTGCCGACAGCCGTGCCAGTTTTGCCATTGAAGGAGAACGTCCGCCGCGTGGTCGACTGGAGCGTTGGGGGCGAGCGGTCGTCCAGGCGGGAAGAGTTCCATTAACACTTGAGGAAATGGTTCGATTGCACGGTGTGCTGGTCGAGGACAGGCGTTTCATCCAACCCGGGCTGAGGATGGACGGAGTGTTTGTCGGGCAGCGAGACGACCAGGGAGATCCCTTGCCCGAGTTCATCGGTGCCCGCGCTGAAGATCTCAATGACCTGATGACCGGGATGATCGAGGCGAACGATCGCATGCGTGACTCGGGGCTTGACCCGGTCCTCAAAGCGGCGGCAACCGCCTTTGGCTTCGTGTACATACATCCGTTTCAGGACGGCAACGGCAGGCTTCATCGCTGTCTCATTCATCACGTACTCATGGAGCGCCAGTTCACGCCGCCCGGCATCGTGTTTCCCGTTTCTTCCGTAATGCTCGCGAGAATCGACAAGTACCGCGAGAGCCTACAGGCCCATTCCTCGCCGCTGATGAACTTCATCGAGTGGCGTCCGACACCCCAGCGGAATGTGGACGTTCTGAATGACACGGCCGATCTGTACCGTTACTTTGACTGTACGGACAATGCGGAATTCTTGTACGGCTGCGTCGAGCAGACTATCAACGAAGATCTGCCTAAGGAGATCGACTACCTACGGCGGCACGACGAGGCGATGCGGCGAATTATGGAGTACGTGGAGATGCCCGACCGCCTCGCGGAGGATCTCGTAATGTTCATCCGCAGGAACAGCGGCAAACTCGGGAAAAAACGTCGCGAAAATGAATTCGCCAAGTTGACTGATCAAGAAGTTGCCGGAGCGGAAGCCATTGTTCAAGAAGCGTTCGCCGGATTCGAAGGCCGCTGAAGGCGGGTTGTGGGAGCTGTCCCCGATCATCCATCGGGGATTCTTTGCGCCCGGCGAGAATCTTTGCTGTCCCATTGGTCGTCTCTGGTCCGATGTCCTCACTCCGCCCATGGGTGCAGCGCTGTCGCGAGCCGAAAATCGAGACGAAGATTGTCGGGAAACAGCCCGGTGTCCTAACGGCTGGCCTTCAGAGCCGCTTCCAGCGCGGGGTCCCGACCTTGGCGGAAATCCTCGGCCGTCGGCAAGACGAGGAGGTCCGGCTTGATCCCCACTCCTTCGAACTGAGATCCGTCCGGAAACATCTCGCCTTGGCCCCCACCATAGCCACCATTCCGTGGCCGATGTCCAGGAAGGAAGGCTGGCCGGAGCTTCCCGCCGTCGCCTCGCCGACAATCAGAGCCCGATGGTTGTCTTTAAACGGCATCGTGAAGTCTTCACAGGCAGACTGACAGCCGGCATCGACCAGTAACGCCAACTTCCCCTTGAAGAAACCCTCTTTGGGCGGCTGGTTCTCCCGGCTACGCCAGAGGAACTCCGGCCGATCGAACGGCTGGTTCTCCGGGCCCCCCTGAGAGGCCCGGAACCGAAAATAAGGCAGTAACATCGGGGTTGATTCTGTCCACGACCGGTAAGGACGGTCCATGAGCGCCGCTGTCAACTGCTCGGGCGTGTTGCCGCCTACATTCCCGCGCACGTCCACGATCAGCAAGGCCGCTTCCTGGAATTCTTTCAGCAGCTCGAGAGCTCGCTTTTCCAGTTCCGGGACAATGAAGGCTGGAACCCGGATGTAGGCTACCTTGCCCTGCTCCAGCCACCTGCCCTCTGTCACCAGCGGCGGAGAAGGGGGCGAGGCCCCGCGATCGATCTTCACCTGCCGCCCTCCCTCAATCCCCAGCACGAGTTGCTGGGGAAACAAGTGCGCATACAGAGCGAACCCGGGCACCCCGCCAAACAACGCGCGGCGAGCCCACCGCTCCGTTGACGCCGAAATATAACGACGCTGCTCCTGGAAGAACTCTTCGAACGGCTTCCCGTCAATCGTCTCGATGATGTCGCCCGGCTTCAGTGACTCGACACGGCTCTCGACAGTCACCCATTTCCCTTCAACAAAGCGGGCCCGGAAAGGGACCGAACCTCCCTTCTGAATCAACTCGCGGTCAATCACCATCGTGTGGCCGTTGTGAAAAGCAGCAAGGAACTCCACGCTGGAGCGGCCGAACGTGAACCGGTCCGAGCTGGCAAGCGCCTTCTCCAGATAGCGCCGATACTCCGCCTTCGACGTCAACGCCCCGCGTCCTGCCAGTGGGCCAGAGTTCGCCAGCGAAGCATAGATGCGCTCGTCAGGTACGCTCGTTCTGTCAAGGTCAGCTCCTGGGCAAACGCCTGAGATCCGGCCGAGAGAAAAAAAAGAACAACGAAGCAAGATCGGAGAACAGGAGCGGTGAAAAGGCGAGTCATATAGGTCATTACGGAACGGCGTCCATATGGTTACACGGGTTAGGTTTTCCCTTCCTTTTCCCGACTCTACCGATCCTTCGACGAGGTTCCGGACATTGGGGACTCCTTCGACTCCTGTCTATCCGCAGGTGGTGTCGATCAAAGAAGGGTAAGGTGCCTCCGGTAGTGGAGTGCTGGGCACATGCCCCGCTACCTCAGCAGACCTTTAGCGCCAGAACGTGATTCCCAAAGTGCGAAAATCGTTCAAGATGAGGAGCCAGCTTCCCGTCTCAGTCGATCGTCTTTTTCCAACCGGTTCCGTGCTATTCTAGGCCGTGTCGCCGACACTCAAACGGATCGGCCCTTTCCGGTTCTTCTTTTACAGCAACGAGGCTTCCGAACCGCCGCACGTTCACGTTCAACAGGAACGAAAACTGGCGAAGTTCTGGTTGGAGCCGGTCAAGCTCGCCTGGTCAACAGGTTTTGCCAGCCACGAATTGACTGAATTGCGGCGACTGGTCGAGGACAATCGGACCGAGTTCTTGGAGCGCTGGAATGAATACTTCAACCGTTGAGGTACGGCCCCTGGCGAGACACGTCGAGGTCACGGAACACGAGCTGCGTGTCGAGCTGGCCGACGGGCGAAGACTGGCGGTACCGTTGGAATGGTTCCCACGGCTACTCAATGCCTCCGAAGAGGAGCGGCAGCACTGGGAGCTCTTGGGCGATGGTGATGGAATTCACTGGCCTGACGCGGATGAGGATCTGAGCGTGGCCGGGCTGCTCAAAGGATTCCGCCCACAACCGCATTCTTAACAAATACCAGCCACGGGATCATCACGGTTGTCAGCGGTCAGTTGCGCATCACTTTGCAACCGCCTGTCAGCCGCCGTTTTTGCTTGTCTGACTTCCGGATCCTGCCTTAGAGTTGATTTGTCCGAAAACGCAGTCAGGGCAGCTCAGAGGAGGTGGACGTTGTCCCGTTCTTCTTGGTCGCTATTCGTTGTTGTCTGCCTGTTCATGTCGGGTGCGGCCTTCTCCCAGACTCCAACCGGAAAGCTACGGGGTCACGTCTACGCACGGGACGCAGCGACGCAACGGGCGAGACCTGTGGCCCACGCCGCTCTTCGTTTGGACTGCGACAGGAGTCCTTCGGTTTTCCCCAAGGCGAATCAGTGGGGTGAGTACAGCATATCCGTGCCGCCCGGGACATGGGTGGTCGCGGGCGTATACGACAAAGAAGGTAACCCGCTGGAGCTCATGTCTGGCCCCAACTCGACGGCCGAGGTAGGCTCGGGGAAGCAAGCCACCTTGAACGTCAGCACGAAGTGGAAGGCGCTCGACGAGGTCAGCATCATCGCCGTCGAACCAGGTTCCGCCGTGGATGGGGTTGAAACGGAGTTTACCGTGGAAGTGGCTTATCGGCTCGAGTCCGCCCCGGAAGGGGAGATTCAACTCGGCTTCAATAGCCATGAGGCCACCGCTTACAGGATGGTTGAGGTCCAGCCCGTCCAAACAGGGACAGGTACACTGAAACTCAAGGCGAATATCATTCCCAGGGATTGGAAGGAGAAGGAGCACTTCCGAGCATTCGTAAACCTGTCCGAGCGGAACCCCGGAGTTCAGTACTTTCCCTTGGCTGCCGATGAAAGAAGGATTCTCTTTGCCGCTGATGGGACAAACGTGGGAGAACAACGATGAGATCGGCCCTGTTGATCACGCTCAGTCTCTTCTTGCTTGGTTCCAGTTCACAAAGTCAGGAGGAAAAGCCGGATAGACTCTTGATCACCGCGATCACCAGCGAGAAAAGTGTCGTCCGAGGTGTCGAGAACGAAATTACGGTCTCGGTGGACTACCAGTTGGTCTCCGCGGATGAGGCGACCCTGATGCTTGGTTTTAACACGGAGGACCCGACTCACTATCCTCCCAAGGACAGCCTGCTCGTCAAAGCTGGAGCCGGGAGTGCCACCCTGAAAGCTACTGTAGTGCCCGTTGACTGGGGCGATCGAGGTGCGTTCAGAGCCGGGGTCTTGCTGATGGCGGGCGAGGGGATGAAACGAAATACGCTCGCACAAGTCTTCCAAACGATTGAAGTCCAGGCGTTTTAGGAGTCCGCCTGGCTTCGGCATCGCGTGATCGGGGCCGTGTCTCGTGCCCAAATGTGACACCCGGCCCTGACTGACCAATTCTGCCGCCCAAGAAGACAGCCGATTCCCAAACTAAATTCTAAGAATTTAGCTTTTCAGGCTTCCAGAACTAAATTGTTTAGACACGACCCAGTCGCGGCACCTAATCGGCAAGGCGCCAGAAAGAGGTTTGAGGGCAGAAGCCCGAGCTAAGAAGTATAGATACGGCTTACATGGTCCCCATTTCTTGACGGCCCTCGGGGCGCCTGGAAACCAGGCACGACCGGCGAATCCTCAGGTCCGACCCCGGCTGCATGATTCTTCCGGCAATGTGCCGGATGAAGGAATTCGTAATTAGGACTGCGGTCGACCTGCGACGCGAAGTTGTCACTTGGCCTTAGCAGTCGAATAGGCCGAAATTCCGCTTCCGAAGCCGAACCGAAATTAGGCTGGTGTGACGCTACTCTGACCTGAAGACCCGCGCCGGGTTGGTGCGGGTTGCCCGGAGGGCGGGGATCAGGGCGGCGGCCAGAAGGACGATCGTGAGGAAGACAGCCGCGGCGCCGAATACAGTCGAGTCCCAGGAAGCGACGTTGCTCATCGCGACTGCCAGCCAGCGGATCGCGTAGCGCCCGGCGGCCAGTCCGAAGATCAGCCCGACGATGGCCAGGGAGAACAGATTCCGAATGGCTGGCGCGACTGCCTGTCGGGGAAGGGCTCCTACCGCGATCCGGATGGCTATTTCCCTGCTTCTGCGTAAGACCGACATGGAGACGACACTGTACAGCCCGACAAAAGAAAGCAACACCGAGCCGGCCGCGAGAATGCCCAGGAGCGTGCCGGTCACCCGGTAGGGGGTGAGCGAGGTTTTCATCACGTCGTCGCCCGTCCTGATTTGGTACAGGGGAACTTCGGGAGCAGCCGACAGCCAGGCTTCCCGGACTGAGCTGATGAGGCGGTCCGCGGATCCGTGGGTCAGGACGATCATGTTGCCGCTAATGGATTCCCCTTGAGCGGGCGCGAGGTAGATGTGCGGGGAAGGATCGTCCCAGATTGAGTTGTAACGGTTGTTCCGCGCGACCCCGATGACTGTCCCCGGCACCTGGCGGTCGTGTCCGAAGACCAGATTCAATCGTTTGCCGACTGCATCTTGTCCACGCCACAGTCTTTCCGCCAACGCCTGGTCCACCACCGCTGGTCGCAGTCCCGCAGATTCGTCGCCGCTCCCGAAGTCACGACCGGCAACGAGCGGGATTTCCAAAGTTCTGAAGAAGTGCGGTCCGACGAGGTTGTAGTGGGCCTCGAGAGAGGCAGACGAGCTCTCGGGCCCGGTTGACACCCGGACCATCGACCGCATCATCGATAACGGAAGGTTCATCGCGAGGGTTGCCGAGCGAATTCCGGGCAGTTTCTGCATGTCGTTGAGCAGCCTCCGGACTTGACCGACGTTGCCGCCCGGTGATTGCTCGGACGGCCCCTCAAATTCAATGCACATCACATTTTGAACGGCAAATCCGAGGTCCATGGAATAGGCGGCGACCAGCGTTCGGTACAAGATGCCACTGCCCACGAGCAGCAGAGTGGCGAGCACCACTTGAGCCAGCACCAGGGCTCCCCGAAGCCGATAGGGGACAGACAGGCCCCTGCGTCCCCTCCAGAGTCCTTCAATCCGGGAACCAGGTTAACCCGACTGGCGCGTAGCGCGGGGACGAGGGCCGTCAGGAGAATAGCCAGGCCGGACACCGCAAGGCAAAAACCGACCGTCAAGAGGTCCAGCCTGAGATCAAGATTCAGCGGAAGGCCAAGAGCTCTTGGGAAGGCAATCATCAACCGATTCAGAGCGTGTGCGATCAGGAGAGCCAGGCCGGAACCGAGAAGTGCGAGTACGGCGCTCTCGAGGAGCAACTGCCTGACCAGGGAGGATCGGCGGGCCCCGAGAGACAGGCGAATCGACATTTCTTTTGCCCGGGAAACAGCACGTCCGAGAAGCAGGCTCGAAATGTTGGCACAGGCGAGCAGCAGGAAGAGACCGGCGCCCATGCCAAGAACAGCGAGGAGTCTCGTTACCGAATCGCGGTGTCCGGGCCAGAACCGAGATTGACTGGCCGGAAAGGCGACGGCAGAGACGTTCTGATTACTAGCGGGATATGCGCGCTCGAGGTTCTTCGTCAGAACCTCCAGTTCCGCCTCGGCCTGCTTCTGGGTGGCGTCCGACCGGAGACGTCCAACCATCAGCAGGAAGCGGGCGGACCTCGTCTCCAGAACTGCATGTTTCCCGAAACTCGGCAGAACCACTGGTGTCGCACCGAGCGGGATCCAGAACTGCGGCGGTTCCGACCAGCTGAGGTCGACCCCTCGATAGTTTTCAGGTGCAACTCCTATTACTGTGAAGGGCTGGCCGTTGATGCGGATCGTCTTACCTACAACCTCCGTACTTCGACCGAAGTGAGCCGCCCACAGCTGGTCGCTTACGATCACACTCGACCGATCGTCGGCGCCGCCCTGTTGGAAATCCCTGCCTACCGTGAATCGGAGTCCGAGCATCGAGAAGTAGTTTTCGGAGACAGCTTCACCGGGTAAGCGCAACGTCCCTGCGGGCAGGTGAACGGTCAGAGGCAGGCGAACATAGGCCGAAAGTCCTTGAAGAGACTTCGTTGATTGGCTCAGATCCAAGTAATCCGGGTAAGAGCTGGAGAGATACTTCCCGGTCGCCCGATCGAAGTTGAAAGCGGTCACCATCCGATGCGACTCAGGCACCGGAAGCGGGTTTATGAGCGCTGTCCGGGTGGCGTTAAAGATCGTCGTGGCTATTCCGATACCGAGAGCCAGACTCAGGACGGCTCCGAGAGTGAAGGCCCGATTTCGACTGAGAACACGAAGCGCAAACCGGAAGTCCTGCAACACGAGCACCCCTCCCCGGAATACGACCAGCTATCAGCAAATCCCGGACACCCAAGATGATAGTTCCGATTGTGCTTCTCCACAACTTCGCGGCTGCCCAGGAAGCTTTCAGCGGTCCTGCGGCGGGTGGCTGCGAGCTCCGACGAAGCAGACGGCACCTCCGGACGTCCTTTCTCCGCATCCTGGTTGACTCAACCTTTCCCGTGATTCCGAAGGTCCCGATCGTCGTTTCAGCTTCGACCCAGGGCGAGGAACTCTCGAGCGACATTCCACGTACTCAATGAACGATCACCAGCTCATTAGTGAGCAGCCCCGCTTTTTACCGGTCGCGCGGAGCTCGGCGTCCTAAGGCGTCATCGATGAGCTGCTTGTACACTCCTCCCCGCTTGCGGAACTGCTCCGCCAGTTTCTGCTTCTCCTCGTCCGTAGCTCGCATATATTCGCAGACTGAACGGACGGCAGGCGCTAGTTCTTTCAATGTGCCAGGACCGTAGTCGGCTTCGATCCTGTAGTTGGTCAATTCGCGCCAGCGTGAATCAAGGGAGACGAGGAATAGCAGTCCAGAGGAATAGGGGGACAGTGTCCCCTATTTCCACGTTTCTTGGACCTGCCTAGAAAATCGCTAACGAACCTCAACTGGGCGTTGGCAACGGACATTCAACCTGCGGACGAAGTCTTCTATCAGTTCGTGGCACTAGTTCAGAAGTTCTTGCGGTCGGTCTTTGATCCGCCCGACGGAACCTTATGCGGGAAGCGAGTGGATCTCTTTCGTATCGTGAAAGCCTTCCCTAGTTGTCCGGTCTGCAAACTTCGTCTCGAAGCCCTGGATACGCAGCTACGAACGAAGTTGGCCTATTTGACGCCATTGGTCGGCCCGTAAAGACAGGCATCAGGGTTCCCTGCTATAAGCAGATCGCCTCTTCCCCTATTTCCAAACCTCTCGCTTCTGTTTGCGTTATCCGAGCGCCGCCGGCCTTGCCTGATATGTGTATTAAAGTCTCGTAGTTGTCTGAGAAATCACCTTCCTTCTTGTCGGACGTGCAGGTAAAAGGATATGATTCCGGCACTTCCTGACGAGTATCAGCGCGCCTGAGCACAGGGATTTTGAATAACCGCCCTTGGGTCGGGAAGCGGATCTCACCAGGATGCCAGGTAGACATCGGCAGCGGGTGTTTGGCGAGCCTCGGCACGCCTATCGAGTTGATGCGGGCCCTGAATGACGTCCGGAGGTGATAGGTGGTAACCAAGCCAGTGTCGGGCATGCCGGATAGATCCCTCGGCAAAGGGGCGGTGAGCAGCATAGTCTTGCGCTACGCCTTCGCAGTAGCTTTGGTAGCGGCAGCGGGGATGCTGCGTTGGGTGCTACCGCAGGCGTTGGAGGAGATGCCTTTCCTGGCCTTCTACCCGGCCGTGGTGGCAGCAGCCATCATCGGCGGGCTCGGGCCAGGGCTCGTGGCCACCCTTGGCGCGACCCTGTGCTACGCTCTCTGGTACGACTCGACGCCTGATGGTTCATACGTGGACTCTGTCCGCATCGGCATTTTTATCACCGGAGGCATTGGCGTCAGCCTGCTGGCGCGACTGCAACACCTGGCTCAGGCGCGCGAGCACAGACAGGCCGAAGCAGCAATGGAACAGCACGAGCGATTTGCCGCCTTCATGCGCCATCTGCCCGGCGCCGCCTGGATGAAAGACCTGAATGGACGGTACCTCCTGGCAAACCCGAAGGCAGAGCAGGTATTCGATAAAACCCTGGAGGAGATACAAGGCAGGACCGATGAGGAGATCTTCCCCCCCGATATCGCCCGGCACTTCTGCGGCAACGACCGCCGGGCCCTGACCGAAGGCGTCGTCGAGGCGACCGAAGTCCTGCGCCAGGCTGACGGGATCGACCATTACTCGATTGTCAGCAAGTTTGCCGTGCCTGGTCCGGGCGGGCGACCTGCCTGCATTGGTGGAGTGGCCTTCGACATCACGCGTCGCATTCAGGCCGAGGAGGCCCTGCGAGCGGCTCAAGCGCAGTTGCGAATCATCACCGAGACGATGGCCACTGGAGTCACTCTGTGCAGCCGTGAGTTGCGTTACCTCTGGGTTAACCGAGCGTACGCTGAGTGGCTGCGACGCCCGGCCGACCAGATCGCCGGCCGCTCTGATCGTGGAGGTCCTGGGAGAGGCCGGATACGAGGCCATCCGGCCGCACATAGAGCGGGTGCTGACAGGCCAGAAGGTGGCGTATGAGGCCCCGGTGGATTTCCTCGGCCCGGGCCACCGTTGGATCAACGCGAACTATACGCCTACCCGTGATGCGGCGGGTGCCGTGGATGGGTGGGTAGCGGTTGTCACCGACATCACCGAGCGCAAGCGGGCCGAGGAGGCACTGCGTGAGAGCGAAGAGCGCTTCCGCATCATGGCAGACAACTCCCCGGTGATTCTGTGGATGACGGACGCCCAGGGCGGCATCCAGTTCGTGAATCGGACCTACCGTGAGTTCTTCGGCGCCGACACTTGAACAGGTGAAAGGAGGCAGGTGGCAGCCGCTGGTTTACCCCGACGATGCGCCGAAGTACGTGGGGACGTTTTTGAACGCCGTCCGAGAACGTACCCCGTTCAGGGCCGAAGCGCGGGTCCGCCGGGCTGATGGCGCCTGGCGCTGGATCACGTCTTTTGGCAGACCCGCGATTTACACCGAGCGGCGAATTCCTCGGTCATGTCGGTATCAGCCCCGATATTACCGAGCGCAAGCGGGCAGAGCAACAGTTGCGGGAGATGAACCGGACGCTCGAGCAACGGGTGGCCGAGCGCACGGCTGAGGCTGAGCAGCGCGCAGAGGAACTTCGCGCGCTGGCGGGAGAATTGGCCCGGACCGAACAGCGCGAGCAGCGCCGCCTGGCGCAGTGGCTGCACGACGATCTCCAACAGCTGCTGGTCGCGACCAAGATGCAGATTGCGCTCACCCAGGCTGCCGTCACGACGCCGGGCTTGCGAGAGTTGCTGGAAAAGGCCAGTCGACTGATCGATGAGTCTATCGGGCAATCGCGATCGCTGACCGCTGAGCTCAGTCCACCGATCCTTTACGAGAGCGGCCTCGTCCCGGGGCTCGAGCAACTGGCTCGCTGGATCGAGGAGAAGCACCACCTGCATGTGACAGTTGAAACGAGAACGGACGTAAAGCCGGAGAACCAGGAGGCAGCTGTCGTCCTCTTCAATGCCGACGCGCGAACTGCTGTTCAACGTGGTTAAACACGCGGGCGTGAGCGAGGCACAAGTAATCCTCGACGAGAAGGAAGGACGAGTGCAGCTCACGGTTGAGGATCAGGGCGCAGGCTTTGACTCGGCTCTCGCCCGAGAACGGGGCCAACGGCGGTTTCGGGCTCCTGAGTGTCCGCGAACGCCTGCGTTTGATCGGCGGCGAATTGCAGGTTCAAAGCTCACCCGGTGAAGGCACCTGCATCACGCTGCTTGCTCCGGCCGAGCCCGGCGGAAGCCGCTCTTAAAGGAGCGCCGGCCGAGACAAAACCATCAGAGTCGAGCGGAGTCGCGCCGGGCCGGCACCCTCAGGCGAAAAGCGAGAACGGGGGTCCACCATCCGCGTTCTGCTGGTAGACGACCACCAGATGGTGCGGGAAGGTCTTGCCGGGCTTCTGGAGCAGGAAGGCATCCATGTGGTTGGGCAGGCCAGCGACGGCCATGAAGCGGTAGAGCTGGCGGGCAGCTCAGGCCGGATGTCGTGACCATGGATATCAGCATGCCGCGTATGAACGGCATCGAGGCAACACGACGCATTAAGAGCGAGCTGCCACACGTACAAGTCATCGGGCTGTCCATGCACGGGGATAAGGAGCAAGGTGCAGCGATGTACGAAGCCGGAGCTTCTGCCTATCTGAAGAAGGACGGTCCCAGTCACGAATTGCTGATGACGATCCGCCAAATTGCCCAGCGAGCGCATGGCCGAACCAACTCGTGAGGGGGTTGCGGAAGTCGGGAACTCGTCACCTGCCTACTGTCCCCTTCTAAGACCCCCTTCAGGTTTCTGTAAGACCTCAGCTTTCCGCCTGATGCACGAGCTCGCAGTTGCTTCAATGTCAACTAGTGGCCGGGACATAGGCCCCGTCACGAAAAAGAACACCCGCCGTGTGCCCGGGCGTCGCTTCAAGATTGATTCCGAGCCGGTCGAGCGCCGGTTTCAGGAACGCGGCGGGGTTGCTCGTCACTGCACGTTCGACTGTTTCGCGGGGGATGCCCCACTTCAAGGCGATGTTCATGCATTCGATAAGCGGAGTGCACGAACCGCTCAGATCGTACGACCGCACCCGGCCGGCCTCATTGACCCGTACCTCGAAGTCGCGTCCCCATAGATGGACGGCGGTAGGTACGGGCGCGCCAATCAGTGGACTCTCGTCGGCCACGAAGATCACCTTATCGGGCCCCTTGCCGTCGGTCATGAGTTTCACAGCGTACTCGGGCACATGGATACCGTCGGGAATGATCATCGAGTAGGTGCGGCGGTCGGTGAACTGGGCGACCATTCGCAAGTCCTTAGCGCTGATCTTGTCGCGGGTAGCTGCGTTGGTGACGTGGGTGAACCCGGTTGCGCCGGCTTCGATTCCCGCCAGGATCTCCTCCACCGTCGGATTCTGGTGGCCCAGACTTACGCTGACACCGTTAGTGCTGAAGTACCTGATCACCTCACCCGCATCAGGGCGCTCTGCGGCCATCGTGACCCATCCAATGAAGCCGCCCGACCACTCGACCAATTTGCGGGCAAACTCTACAGTCGGATCACGACGCAGTTGCGGGTTATGAGCGCCGATGCACTCAGGCGCCAGGAACGGGCCTTCAAGATGGGGCGGCAGAACGCCCCGACCCCATTGAAATTCGCGTGCTTCACGAAACACGGGGAGGTTGGCCTGGTAAGCATCAGGGCTGGCGGTCACCATCGTCGGACAGAAATATCCGTATCCGAGACCGTGGTAGTACCGGGCTACAGTCTCGAGTTGCTTCAAGGTGAGGCCTGGCGTATCAAACGCGACGCACCCGGACCAGCCGCCATTCTTGAAAATCGGCCCGCCGTTCACCTGCAGGGAGAGGGGATAGTACTTCAAGCTGATTTCTCCAGTCTCGGGCAAAGCCCGCCGCCGCTCGTACACCGCACTTCAGGGCGTGGCAACAATCCGGAACATGAGCCCCGACACAACTCGGATCTCAAATTGTAGCGCCCGATCGGCGTGCCTCTCAACCTTCAGTCGCCTCGATCGCTGCGATCGGATCCCGACCGCCTCGAGCTTGTGACCGGCGCCGCACCAGGCGTAAAGCGTAAAAGCGCCTGGTGCGCCGTTTGCGCAAAAACGTGGCGGCGCCATCGAGAAGACGCTTTTCTTCTTTGTTTCGCCCCGCCGGCCTTCAGCTGGAAGGGGAATAGAGGGACAGCCACGGTATTCACCTTATTCCCGCCCTGCCAAATCGGGTAAATACCGTGGCTGTCCCCCTATTTCGTCCGGCTACTCAATGCCTCCGAAGAGGACCGGCAGCACTGGGAGCTCTTGGGCGATGGTGATGGAATTCACTTGCCTGACGCGGATGAGGATCTGAGCGTGGCCGGGCTGCTCAAAGGATTCCGCTCACCAACACACTCCTGACAAATGCCGGCCACCGGATCATCACGGTTGCCACCCCCGCCGAACGGAATAGGATTAGCAGAGCTGTGATATCGGCTGCCGCCTCTGGATCATGATCCGAAGAGCTCGACAAGCGTTCAATCCGGGGAGCCAATTTCCTTCTTAGCCATTCAACCAAGTCCGCTCCATCGTTGTAGATAGCTCTTGTTCGAACTTCCCTGGCTGGATCTTCGTATCGTCTGGCTAGAGGAGAACTATGCAGGATCAGCTCAGGCATCCGTCTGTTCCGCCCTCAGGCGTCCGCTCAACCAAGCCGTGCCGCTTCCTCTGCAACATTGCCAGCTCCGTCACGTTCGGATGGATCTTCGGCGTGCTGATAATCGTCGGGCTGGCTGCTCCCGATGCACAAAACACGCACGGTCAAGACGTCGGTCCGGCCGTGCCGACTGCCGCCAAGCCGACTGCCGCCGTAACGGTCGTCAGCGGCAAGATTCGAAATGCGCCGCCGGATGACCTGCCGCTGGCCATCGGGCGTGACCGGAGAACCACGAGCCTCGAGAAGGGGCCTGAAGGCGCAAGATTCTCCGTCTCGCTCGAGCTCCGGGAGCCGACCTACGTTGACCTGCAGTTCCCGAAGGAAAAGACGTTAACGGTATATGTCGTGCCCGGCCAACCGCTGGCACTGACGTGCGACGCGGCCGATCCATTTAGAACCGCCACTTTCAGTGGAGCGACTGCCGACGAGAATGCCGCCTTTGCTCTCCTTCAGGCCTACTATGACCGGATCGACTACAACGGGCTTTTCTCCGCCGCCCCGGAGGCTTTCCTCGGCGGGCTGCGCGGTCACCAGCAGGCGCTCGAGAACGAACTCCAGAAGAGCTTGAGTAGCCACGCGGGTCTGGATCGGGAGTTTGTGCGCCTCGAGCAGGAGCGGATCCGCTACTTTGTCGCCCTGCTCCGGCTCTCCCGCCTGGGGCTCACCCCCGATTGGAAAACGTTCGCGTCGGGTCTGAATTTCGATGATCGCAGTCTCCTTCGGCTGGACACTTACGCCCGTTTTCTGAATCGTTACGTGAAGGCCAAGGCCGCGGAGAGGCTCCGCTTGGATTCGGGGCTGCAGATCTCTGTCAACCAGCAGACGGATGCCCGGTACGCGGTCGTCATGGATACCTTCAAGGATCTCCAGGTCAGAAGCGCCCAGCTCCACGATGTCATGTTGAATCAGTTCGCCGAGGGAGACGACGGGCCGTTCGGGTGCAAAGGGATCGAGAAGACGATGGCTCGGTTCGATCGCGACTGTACCGACGATACGTTGCGCAAGGACATCGACGATCGCTACCGCCAGTGCCAGGGCGCGCGGAATGCCCCGCTGATCCGGGTCTACAGGACCGTGGGCAAGGTGAGCCTGGATGCCCACGTTTTTCCGGCATCGGGCGCAAAGAAGGGCGAACGGCGGCCTGCTTTCGTGTTCTTCCATGGCGGCGGCTGGGCGGGAGGAATGCCCGAGTGGGGATACCGTCACTGCCAGCACTTCGCCGAGCTCGGCCTGGTCGGTCTCTCTTTCGAGTACCGCCTGCACTGGCGGCACGGCACGACTCCGCTCGAAAGCATGGATGACGCCTGGGCTGCCCTGCGCTGGTTGCGTCAAAACGCCGGAGAGCTTGGGGTTGACACCAACCGGATCGCGGTTGCCGGCTTCTCGGCGGGCGGGCATCTGGCTGGCGTGACCGGCATGTTGCGCGATCCCTCCTCGGCCCCCGAGGCCGGCGCCGACAAGGCGTCGAACGACATGAGCAGCCTACCTGCGGCCATGGTCCTCATGTCCGCCGCCATCGACGTGACCGGGGATGGCTGGTTTCGCCAGCTGCTCGCGGGTCGCGGCGACGAGGTCAAGGCTTCCCCGGCCCAACAGGTTCGGCCGGGACTTCCTCCGGCGATCGTCTTCCACGGTCTCGATGACCCGCTTTGCCCCTTTTCCAAAACCGAGGCGTTCTGCCGAAATCTGAGAAACGCCGGGAACCGGTGCGAGCTGCACACTTTTCCCGGCGGCCACTTCCGGTCGGCGAGCGAATGGTCCGAGATCTACGCAAAAACCGCGTCTTTCCTCGAATCGCTGGGCTTCATCCCGGCTCGCCCCGCGACGAAGTGACTGACCGGTCGCTGAGCGCAGACAATGTCTCCTCTTTTTACATTCCAGTCTGCGACGCAGGCTGCAAACGCGAGACAAAGATGAAATCCTGCACTGGACCCCTGGTTCACAGAGCCGTGTATAATCGCACCCCGAAAATGCAGCCCAGGAGACTGGCAAATGAAACCTGATTTCTCGCGTCGCGATTTTCTGACGGCCGGCCTGGTGCTTCCAGCGGCCGGACTTCGTACCACCAACAACCCGCCTCTCGGCGCCGGAGGGCAGCCAGGCAGCGCCCGAATCCGTCAAGCTGACCTACCGCACGTTGGGCAAGACCGGCCTGAAGGTCACCTCGCTCGCGTTCGGCTGCATGACGACTGCGGACCCGTCCGTGATCAAGCGCGCGGCGGACATCGGAATCAATCATTTCGACACGGCCCGCGTCTATCAGAACGGCAACAACGAGCGAATGGTCGGCGCGGCCCTCAAGGATGTCCGTCAGAAGGTGATCATCTCGAGCAAGAGCACGGCCAAGACCAAGGCGGAACTCCTTGCCGACCTGGACACGAGCCTGCGGGAACTGGGAACCGATTACCTCGACATCTGGTACCTCCACAACAGAAATGAGCCGGAGCAGGTGAGCGCGGACCTGCTCGAAGCGCAGCGGATTGCCAAGCAGAGCGGGAAGATCCGCTTTGCCGGGGTCAGCACCCATTTCAACATGGACAAGATGCTGGCGCACCTGGCGAAGCTCGGCCAGACCGATGTCGTGCTGACCACCTACAACTTCGCCATGCGATCGGTGGACGCAGCCATGAACACGAATCCCGACGCGCCGAAGACCGACATGACGGAAGCGATCCGGTCGGCCCGGAAGGCCGGCCTGGGGATCGTGGCGATGAAGGTCATGGCCGGCGGCGTCAGCCGCGTGCAGCGAGGAGACCGGGTCTATGGGGCCAATCCGCAGGAACTGAGCAAGCGGCTCAGCCAGCCGGGGGTTCCCGGTGGCCGCGATCAAATGGGCGCTCAAGAACGAATCGGTCGACACGGCCATCGTGTGCATGACCGACCACGATCAGTTGGACGAGAACCTCCGGGCGATGGCAGAGCCGTACACGGAAAAGGACGAGCATCTGCTCACTACCCAACTCGCCAGCATCGGCCCGAGCTACTGCCGGATGTGCGGTTCCTGCGGGGGAGTCTGCGATAAGGGCGTTCCGGTTCCCGACGTGCTCCGGTTCCTGACCTATGCGGAAGGCTATGGCCAGTTCGCGCTCGCCCGCGAACGGTTCCTGGAGATGCCCCAGCCGGCCCGAGATGTCCGATGCAGCGACTGCACCTCCTGTTCCTTCAGATGCGCCTATGGTGTGGCGGTCCGAGACAGGCTGACGCACGCACAGGAAATGCTGGCCTGATAAGCCGGCCAGCCGACCCGCCGGGCCAAAAAAAAATTGCCCATGCGATCGCAGCGATTCGCCACCAATAGGAGACAAGGTCGCTGTCCCGCCCGGTTGGCCTACTCCTACTTAGGCGAGTAATACTATTACCATGAGAGTGACGTCTAAGGGTCAAGTGACGATTCCTCTGGAACTGAGGGAGCGCTATGGGATCAGTCCGGAAAGCGAGGTTGTTTTTGAAGCCCGCGAGGATGGTGTGATGATCCGACCGGCCCGTCGGGCTTCCGAACGTATGCAGAACTGGCTCGAATCAGCTCGCGGGGTGGCCACGACGGGACGCAGCACCGCGGAAATCATGAAAATGACCCGAGGAGACGAGTGATCGTACTGGTCGACTCCAACGTGCTGCTCGACATTTTCACCAACGATCCCGAGTGGGCGGCATGGTCAGCTGAGCAATTGTCGGCCTGCGCCGACCGCGGGCTCGCAATCAATCCAATCATCTATGCTGAATTGAGCCCGGCGTTTTCTGCGGAGGGCGAGTTGGAACACATCCTCGCCGGCTGGCCCTTCGAGCGCCTCGAGTTGCCGTACCCGGCCGCGTTCGTCGCGGGGCAGGCGTTCCTGCGTTACCGCCGTTCGGGCGGCACTCGACCTACCCCGCTGCCGGATTTTTACATCGGGGCTCAAGCTCTTGTGGCCGACTTGACGCTTCTCACGCGCGACGCCCAGCGTTATCGGACTTATTTCCCGGGATTGCGGTTGATCGCTCCCGCTTGATGCGTCAAGACTTCCCCGGACGTTCGCACTACCGCATCGACTCCATATACCAAGTCAATTCCAACGCCATAGTTGCCCTCCGAAACTCGGCCCTGCCCCGGGTGCAACCGCTTCATGGTCACATGCCAAGATCACGAGGTGTGCCTGTCCGGCAGCGAGCGCAGCACCAGCAGGGTTAGATCGTCGGACTGAGACCCGGAGCCAAACTGCTGAACACTCTCGAGGACAGCGCTTACGACTTCAACAGCCGGCTGACACCTCACCGCCTTAACCATATTGACAAGGCGATCTTCACCAAATTCCTCGTCCCCCCGCGAGGCTTCCGTAATACCGTCGCTGAACATGACCAAAGTGTCACTTGGCGACAGTTCTATCCGCGCCACTTCGCTTTCCCACTGCTCGAACAACCCGACCACGGTGGCAGTGGCCGCGAGTCTTTCCACATTGCCGTCCGCGCGGAACCAGAGCGGAGGATTATGACCGCAGTTGAGGTAGCGGAGACTCCGGTCGGTGTCGTCGTATATGGCGAAAAACAAGGTTGCGTAGTGTTCGGGCGCGGTCGATTCCCACAAGGCGAGGTTAACCTCTCTAAGGAGGCGAACCGGGTCGAGCGGCGCTATCCGACTCTGGCTCCGCAGCTGGGCCTGCAAATTCGCCACCAGCAGGGCCGCGTGCACCCCTTTCCCGGAGACATCGGCAAGCACGAACCCCACCCGGCCGTTGCCGAGGTCAAGGAAATCGAAGTAATCGCCGCCGACCGACCTCGCTTGAATGCACTGAGCCGCACATTCCAACGTTCGCAACGAGGGAGGCGCCTGAGGGAGAAGCCGACGCTGAACTTCCTTGGCGATCTCCATTTCGCGAACCGCCCGCCGTTCCGACTCCATTCGTTCCGCAATTTCTTCAGCCAGGCGGATGTTCTCGAGGGCTATCCCCGCCTGACTGGCAACCGCGGCAAGGAGACGGTTGTCTTCGCCTGAATACGGTTCCTCGGAAAGGCGCGGGCCGAGAATCAAGACGCCGAACAGGTTGCCACTGCGGCCGGGCATCGGAACCAGGCATTCGATTTCAAATCCAGGCAGACGGGCGTCCAGCAGACGCTTGGATTCGTACTCGGATGACAGGTCGAAGGGTTTCCTCCTCCTCGCGATCTCAGTCAACACCGGGGAATCAGCCGAAATGGTCTGATATCCCTCAGGAATCGCGCCGGTTACAGCGCAGAAAGAACCGTCCGCCTGCCGAACGTAGAAAGCCAGCGAACGAGGGTGGAGCGCCTTCTCGAGGTGTCCTTGCAGCGAGACGGCAAGCTCGGAGACACTCGTCGCGGTTCGCGTCTTCTCGGTAAGGTCCTGAAGGACCACCCGGGCATCGTAGGCGTCACGGAAGAAAGCGCGGTCTATCCTTCCACTGACCCGGGTGTGCACTCGGGTCCCGGTCCACAACAAGAGGGTCCCAAAGCCGACTCCCAAGGCTGCGCCGGCTCGCGTCGTATCCTCGACCACCGCGGGCAGGTACTGCTCGAATTCGACTGCGAAAAGCAGCGTCAGTCCCGCGCTTAAGAGGGCTAACATGATCGTGAACCCGCGCTGAACCAACAGGTAGCGCGCACTTCTCTTGAGCAGGACAGGGATTTCCAGCACGCGGTGCCGCACGACCGCATATGCAAAGGAGAGCGGAAAGAGGAACGTGACCAGGATGGTCGAGGTGCGCAGCCACCAGGGCGACTGGAATCTGAACAGATTTTCGGCCGCCACATGGACAACCGGCGGTCCCACGCCGGCCAACGTCCCCCATAAGACGACCCGTATCTTTCGCCGCGCTTCCGGGTCTTCGGTGGTCCATGCAGTGGCGGCCAGAGCGACCAAACCCAGGATCAAAAACAGCAACGTGTAAACCAGGCCGAGTTGGGAGGCGATCCTATCCCCGATCAGATTGGCGACGAAGGCAGGCGGTCGCATCAGGCCAGTTCCCAGGCCGGGCAGCCCAAGACCGGCGGCAAGGGCCAGCCCCACCCACTTCAACCACGGGAAATGACGGTCTATGGGGGATCGAGTGGGAAAGACAGCGAAGAACAAATAGAACAGCGACCCCAGCAAGGGGAAAAAAACTGCCTGGTAGGTTATTACGAACGGACGGAAGGCGGAGGGGACCGCCGCGTAGCCGTCCGGGAATCCGCCAGACGCGGCCAGGCTGCCGGATAGCAGCGCCAACAGCCAGGCCCGGCGATCCTCCAGCCGAAAGAACAAGACAGCGAGGCCGACTACGACGAACGGGATCCCGCGGAGCGACTGAACCTGCACACCCAAATACTCACCCCGGCTGAGCCTTCCCGATCGAAGAGCCTGGGGCCGGCGACGGAACACGCCTGTCAGCGAGAGTCGGGCCCCGCGACGCCTCACGGTCAATTGAACCCGGTCACCTGCTTTGCGGTTCTTATAGAACTTGAACAGCGAATACTGGTTCTGAATAAGCCTGTCATCCAGTCCAAGAATCCGATCGCCCACCAGCAGCCCGGCCGTCTTGGCCGGGCTGTCCGGCCTCACTTCCGTTACCACCAAAGCCTGTTCCCCGGGGTCAAAGTCGCTGTCAAAGCCGAGCTCCACGGGAGGGGACCAACGCACCGCAATGACCCAGGAGACTGTGAAAATAACGGTGCCGGCAGCGAAGATGATGGCAAGCCCAATGAGCGCCCAACGGGGGACGCTAAATGCCTTTGGTGGGTTCGCGGCCGTTCTGTCCATCACAGGTCGGTACTATATGCCACCTGTCGCCCGCATTAGAAGCAATGATCAAGGAGGACACGGATACGATCTTCCAGGAAGGCCCTCTGTGATTGGCCCTTACGAGCTCGCAGCCAGCGCTGCACAGGAAAATTACCGGGCGCGCTTCAACCGGGTCTTCGATGTCGGGAGTGATCACTTGTATCGTAAAGGAATGAAGTTCAAGCTACGCACCTGACCTTGGCTTCGTGTCCAGTGGAGCCCCGCAGAGCGTTAGACAGGTGTTGGACGTGCGTTTAGCATCTGTCTGTTCAAGCATTTACCGGCCTGTCACGAGCGTGTAGTTGTTAGTACGATTCTCCCGGAAAAGGCGTTCGCCCGAGCTCTGTCGGCGAAAGCTCGCGAGTGGAGAACGGCTTCAGCCGAACCTTGTATTCGTAGGTCCTCGGAAGAACCCGGTACTTCTCCAGGGTGCGCACCGGGGTTCCACCTACTCCGCTGACCTGGTGATCGAGATTGAGGATCAAGCCGTCGGACGGCTGCAGCTGGAACGGGTAGAGGGCGCGGGAGAGGTCTGAAGTTGAAAACTCCTGCACGCTCACATTGAGCAATGGCGCTCCCTGGACAAAGAGACCCGTCCCGTCCTGACCGGTCAAAGCGGCCCATCGCACGTCGGTCCGGTTTCCGTAATCCTGCGGCACCAGGTAAGGCACATAGGACTCACGCGCCGGAATCGAGTAAACGCCTACCTTAGCGCCCGTTTTACGATCCGGATACGTTTCGAAAGGTCCGCGGCCATACCAGCTGAAAGTGTCGAGCTCCGGCGCCACCTCCATCTGGAGACCCACGCGGGGCAGCCACATTTCAACGAAAGGTATCCAGTCGGGAAACTGGCCCAGCGAGACCACACGGTGGTGAACGACGACGTCACCAGACCCGTAGACGGTGTAGTGACTGACGCTCTTGAAGCCCGAGGCCGATCCTGGCGCTCGGACAGTGCTTTCGGCTCTCAAGCTCACTCGCTCCGGAGAACGGGATTCCACGGCGAGATGATTGAGCTGATGCGCCAGGCGATCCAGTCCCGCTTCCCGCCACGGGAGCACGGTCGGGGGATGCCGCCAGTCGTCCGTCTCATTGGAAAGCGGAGCGCGCCAGACGTTGAACCTTGGCCCGGATTTCAACAGCTGTTTACCCCGAAACTCCATTCCCGTCAGTCGACCGTCGCTTCGACTGAATTCGTACGCGAAGCCTTCTCCGGTGACTCGGATGTACGCTTCCCCCTCCTTCACATCGAGCGCACCAGAGGCGGCAGCCGCCTTCTCAGGAGGAGTGCGGAAGGGCATGTCGAACTGCTCCCACGCCACCTCGTGGCCGGCTGGCGCCCAGAGAGTGCCCTTTGGAAGCTTGAACCGTATCAGAAGCCGGTACTCCGCCCCCGCTTTGAGCTTGCCGGGAACCTCCCACGGGACTCGGACCAGCTGGCTCTGTTTCGGCCCGATGTCAACTGAAAGCGGCCCGTGTTGAACGACTTCACTGTCCTCCCAGAGCTCCCATTCCGCCGCGAGCGAATTCAGATTGGAAAAGGCGTACCGGTTCGTAACACGCACGTCCCGCCTCGAGGAATCGACGGCCTCGATCAGGACGGGCTGGGGCACTTTCTTAACCTGCCACAATTCTGGCTGAACACTTCGATCAGGCCAGACGAGGCCATAATCCCGGGCCCCGATTCCGAGGGAATAAAACTCGCCCAGCTTCTCCTCCGTTTCAAAAGGGACGTGCAGAACCAGATTCTCAGTGGAAACTTCCTCGGGCGAACGAGACAGCTTCGAAACTTCCGGGCTGCTCAACGCGCGACTGAAGATGCGGACCTCATCAAAGACAGCGTCGCAGATCCGGCCCTGGTGGTTCTGACCATGGATCTCGGCGTTGCGTCCCACGTTGACCGGCTGGTAGTTGCGCCGAATATTGCCCCGGTACACGCGCGACGCAGAGGGAGAGCCATCGACATAAAGGTGAAGCGCAGCGCCGTCGTAAACTCCGACGACCTGGTGCCAGTTGTGCTTCCAGTTGGCCGGGATCGGGGCAAAAACCGAGATCCGTTTGTGGTCGAAGATGTAGAACTCGAGCCGATCCTCAGATGACTGGATCAGCCCGTATTGGGTGTTCCCCTTCGTCAGAAAAGAGCCCTGACCGGTCCACTCCCGTGGATAGACCCAGACGGCAAGCGTCAGGCTGGCGCCTTCGATGTCCAGGCTCTCGTCTCGATAGAACTCAACCCATTGGTCGTGTCCGTCCACCGAAACGCCTTTTCCGGATTTCCCTTCGGTCAACTGGCCGGGGCCCATCAGATAGCCATGGTTTCCCCGCCCGGAAAGATCGGGCGTCCTGAGCACAGGCCGGCGGATGCCGGGACTGACCCAGTCCCAGATGGCGCCCCCGCTGAGCTTGTCGTAGCGGTAAATGAGATCCCAGTATTCCTGAAGCAAGCCGACGCTGTTGCCCGTCGCCGCCATGTACTCGTCCATGAAAGAAGGCCTCGGCTCACTCTCCAGAGAAGCTTGTCCAAACCGCGCGAGTTTGTCGGGATGCGGATACCGAGGTCCGATGACGTCTTCGAAGTCCGGATCGGGCGTCGTGGATATCCCTCCATACATCCAGGGGCGGGTCGGGTCCAGCTTCTTCCCCTCCTGGATCAGCGCGGCGAGGTTCGGCCCGTTGCCGGACTCGTTTCCGGCGCTCCACATGATTACGCTGGCGTGATTGCGGTCCCTTTTGACCATGCCCCGCATTCGGTCCAGGTACGCGATCTTCCAGACAGGATCGGCTGAGAGCTGGAGGTTGGAATGAGCTTCGTCGTTCGTTTCGTCCACCACGTACATGCCATATTCGTCGGCAAGCTCGAGGAACTCGGGGTCAGGTGGATAATGGGAGGTGCGAACCAGGTTGATGTTGAACTGCTTCATCAACTCCAGGTCTCGTCTCATCAGCTGCGTCGTAGGCGTCCTGCCAAGAAGCGGATCATGCTCATGGCGGTTGACACCGTTGAACTTGACCGCCACTCCGTTCACCTTGATCTGGCCGTCACGGATCTCGACTTCCCGAAAACCGATCCGGCTGCTGACGAACTCGACCGGTTCCCCGGCGGAGTTCCGAAGCCCAAGGACCATCCGGTACAGATTCGGCTGTTCCGCCGACCAGAGTCGCGGGTTGGCGACTTTAAGCTCCAGCCTGGCGATCGAGGTTGAACCCGGTCCGGGGCGAACTACAGTCGTCAACGGTTCTCCAGTCAACTCAGCCAGCCGCAAGCTCAGCTGGTACTCTCCCCGGTCTTCTCCGGAGTAATTCGTGACCTCCACGGTGACCGTCAGGCGGGCGTCCCGGCCGCCATCGCCGAGGTCCGTAACAACCGAATAGTCGCGAATGTGAACCGGCGGGGTGGAGAAGAGGTACACGTCGCGGAAGATCCCGGCAAAGCGCCACATGTCCTGGTCTTCCAGGTAAGAACCCGTGCAGTATTGGAATACCTGCACCGCGAGGGTATTGCGTCCAGCTCGCAAGTACCTCGTCACGTTGTACTCGGCCGGTTCCATACCTCCTTCGTTGTATCCGACTGGCTGTCCGTTGACCCAAACGTAGGAGGCCGACTGCACTCCCTCGAAATGGAGGAATACCTGTCTGCCCCGCCAACCGTCCGGCAACTGGAAATCCCGTCGATAAGAACCGACCTGGTTGTCGTCCGTGGGAACGTCAGGAGGTTCGGCCAGGAAAGGCTGGGCCACGTTCCGGAACATCGGGGCGCCATAGCCTTCCATTTGCCAGCAGGAGGGAACACGGATTTCCTTCCAGTCAGCCGCGCTGTAATCATCCCGGAAAAAGTCGCGAGGCGCGTCTTGCGGAGTGGGCGCCCAGTGGAATTTCCAACTGCCGTTAAGCAACTGGAAAAACGGGGAATCGAGCCTGCGGTCGGCCAGCGCCTGCTCCAGCTGGCATAGGGAACAATTGGCACGTGAGTGTCTTCCTGATTGCGCTCGACGACGGCGGGATCCTGCCACTCAGGCAATTGCTGAGCGGCAAAGCCAGCCGAATTGCCCATGATGATCAAAGCCAGGCCACCCCGGCACAGCCAGCCCAGCAGACGCCTTGCCCCTGTTTTCATCGAGCCTCCTGCGGTGAGGGTAGTGCGGGAGATCGAGCAGCGTCAAGCGGTCCCACCACCACCTTTACTTGTGCGCAATCCTGTAAGTGCACGGGGTCCCGTGGTATAGCTGGTTCATGCCGAATCCTCCATCCCGCCCTTTGGATGTTCACAGCGAGCAGTTTCTGAAAATGCTAATGCGCCGGCAGTTGCGAGTATCGATTGCCTGCGTGGTGGCTTTCCTCTCGGTGCTGTTCGGGTTGCCCATCCTCAACTATTTGTTCCCCGAAGCCATGGGGCGGCGCGTCCTTGGTTTTACCTTCACGTGGTTAGTCCTGGGCGTCGGTTTCTTCCCGGCGGTCTGGGTGATCGCCTGGGTCTTTATCCGCCGTTCGATCTCGCTCGAACAACGGGAGTGGCGTGAGGCGTCGCGCCAGGAAAACGACGCGGCAACGCAGCAATCCCAAGACTAAGATATGACGATAGATCCGTGGGTCATTGTCTTTAGTGCGACCACCGTAGTTGCCACCATCCTCATGGGTTTCTGGTCGGCACGTAGATCGAAGACCGCCAGCGATTTCTTCGTTGCCGGGCGCAGTGTCAGTGTCGGCTGGAACGCCAGTGCGATTTCCGGGGAATACCTGAGCGCAGCGTCTTTCATGGGCGTGGCCGGGATGGTGATGAGCTCCGGATACGACGCCCTGTGGTACCCGGTGGGTTACGCGTGTGGCTACCTGTTTCTGCTTCTCTTCATTGCCGGGCCCCTGCGACGATTTGGCGCGTACACGATCCCGGATTTTGCGGAGGGACGGTTTGATTCGCCGCTGTTTCGAAAGATCGCGGTCATCTTCGTCCTCTTCATCGGGTTCTTTTACACGATGCCGCAGATGAAGGGGGCGGGAACCACCCTGGCGTATATCTTCCCGGGCATGCCGTACTGGGGAGGGGTGCTGCTCGTCGGAGCGGTGATCACCCTGAACGTAGCGCTGGGCGGGATGAAGGGGATCACGCTGGTCCAGGCTTTTCAATACTGGCTGAAGATGTTCGCGATTTCAGTCCCCGTCTTTGTCCTGATGGCTGTTTACGGACACTACGGGGCTCAGCTGGCAGTCAACGGGGAATCGGCAAGACAGGCAGCGACTTCCGTTGGCGCGCCTGCCCCATCTGGCCCGCTGGTCGGTGACAACCTGACTCCCCGCAAGAAACTTCCGGACAAAGGGCCTTCGGACAGCAACTGGTTGGCGCCTTTTGGACCGCTTACTTCCAAGGCCGCCCGGGCGTCCGGTTTGCCCGCCGAGGAATCGCGGCCGTATTCGCTTCTCTACACTTACTCCCTGATCATTGCGCTCGTCTGTGGAACCGCGGGGTTGCCGCACATTCTCGTTCGTTTCTACACGAATCCCGACGGTGTTGCGGCGAAAAGAACGACGATGTGGGTCATGGTGCTGATCGGAATCTTCTATCTCTTTCCACCGATATTCGGCGTCATTGGCCGCAACCTGTTGCCCGATCTCTACGCCGCGACCGGGGCAAAAGGGACGGACAAGGTGGTGCTGGAACTGCCTCGGGTTCTGAACCAGGTCTATCCCGGACTCGGCTCGGTTATGAGTGGGATCACGTGCGCCGGCGCTTTTGCAGCCTTCATGAGCACCTTCAGCGGGTTATTGGTCTCGATGACCGGGGCGTTGGCACACGATGTCTACGGCCGGATTCTCCGCCCCAATTCCACTCCGGCCCAGCGCATGCGGATGTTCCGGTTTGGCGCGATCATCCTTGGATCAGGGGCCGTCATCGCCGGTTCATTCGTGGAGCCATTCCAAATCAACTTCATGGTAGGTCAGGCATTCGCCATTGCGGCGGCCAGCTACTTCCCTTTGCTGTTCATGAGCATCTGGTGGCGCGCTCTGACGATGAAAGGGGCGGCAAGCGGGATGCTCACCGGAGGGCTCCTGGCCGTGGCTGCCATCTCGCTCACCAGCTTCAGTGACTTGAGATGGATAGAACTGGGATGGCTCTGGACAGCATATCCGCTGCTCCGAATCCTCTGCGAACAGCCCGCCATCTGGGCCGTGCCGCTGGCGATTACCCTGATGGTCCTGGTATCCAAGCTAACGCGAGCGGAAGTCCCGGCGGACGTGCGGATGAAGATGCTTGTGCTTCACGCACCCGAGCAACTTGGGCTGAGGCAGGATTACATCCAGGAGCACACAGCGGGCTCCCACCGCTAGCTCACTTTTTTTGAATGCTGCGGCAGAGGGCAAGAAAGAGGCGGCAACGAGTCTGCTTATGACTTGTCTTCGATCCCCCCTGTCTGCCTGCATCATTCCAGTTGACTTGTCCACTCATCGTGCTGTATTTCGTGCCTGCTCTTGTTCGACTGATGATCGAGTCGAGAGGCGGAAACCTCATGGCGAGAGTTCGGGAATCGTTCAATGGGGATCCAATAGCCGGAGAGGGGAGGAGACAAAATGGGAAGCATCCGACGCGCAGAGGTACTGAGGGCGTTGGTCTTGACTGCCTGGGGAGGACTGCTTCTGGTTGTCGCGCTGGCCATGCCGCTCGACGCTTTCCCTGGAGGGCTCAACCCGAACCTGCCGGGTTGGTTCTGGTTGGTCGCGCCCCTCCTCGGGCTTTTGATGCTTGAAGGCGGGCGCTACAGCCTGCGCCTGGCCCGCGACATGCGAGAGAACCAGATGCGCTATCAGCCGGGTCCGGACGCGATCGGCCAGGCAGCGACAGCGCTGGCGCACATCGAGCGATGGACCACCGCCCTCAAATCACTCCCCTGGATGGCTCTCCCCGTGCTGTTGACCGCCGGCCTGATGACGATCGTTGTCTACAACTGGCGCGCCGGACAGGCCGGCCTGAACCGGGCTTTTTACACCGAGCTTGCGGTTGTCGCGGGCTACCTCGTCCTGAGGGTCCCGCTACTGAAGTTGCTCAAGAAGGCGACAGGCGGCATCGCGCCCGGCCGCCCGTGCATCCTCGAAACCGACGGCCTGGTTTTCCCGAACATGATGAGGGTTATGTGGGGCGCCAAAGGCGGGCGTTACGACGTGCGAATAGCCTTCGACGACGTGGACGAGATGCGGGATCTGAGTGACGCGGAGGCCGCTGCCTTTCTTCAGTACCAGATCGGCCCGAATCTCACCCTGGGCGCCGCTGCGGTGGTGGACCAGTACCGATATTTCAACCGCCAGATCCCGCGTCCTCGGTTCTACGTGCACAATGCGCTGCGACCGAACGGCCGGACTCTTTTCCTGCGCGGGCCGGAGCTTTTCTACCTGATTGCCGTGGATCGCGACCCTGGGGAGCTTGTCGCCGCCTTCGAGAAGCACCGCCGGGAACACGACCGCGTGCCGCCCATCCCACCGATTCCGACGACGGTGTAAAGGTTGGGTTTGCGGAGGCTATCATGAGACCGAAATTGTGTGTTCTGTCGGTTGTCGCGTTCACTGTATTCCTTCTCGCCGAGGATTCGTGGGAGGGAAAGCCGTTTACAACCTGGGATCAGAAGGAATGTATCTCGGTTCTGACGAAATCCCCGTGGGCATTTGCGAGCAGTTTTGAAGGAAACGTGTCCAACCTCGGGATGATTCAAACCGGCGTGAGGGGAGAACGGGAGCAGAGGGTGACGTTTCGCTTTCGTTTCCTGTCCGCCAAGCCGATCCGGATGGCTTTCACGCGTCTCCAGTTGCTCAAGAACCCGGCCGGGGCTCCCTCGGAGGCCAGGCTCCGTGAGCTCGTCGACTCTCCTGCCGATCCGGAGAACCGCATCGCGCTGCAGATTGAATTCTCGGTCGACCCACCATCGGACATGGAAGTCAGAAGCATTCACAGCTTTCTGCTTAACGCCTCGCTCGCCGACTTCTGGGACAATACGAGGCTCGAGTCTTCTAACAAGGTGATCGTTGCCCCAGTCGAGTACCTGTCTCCAAATCCGACCAGGTCAAATGGCTGCCTGATCTTCCCGCGAACCAACGAGAAGGGCGAGAGCCTGTTCACCGGGCAAGAGAAGTGGATCTCGTTCCGGGTCGGAATCTCCGGATACAAGGTGTATTACCGGATGAAGACAGACAAGATGACATTCGAGGGGAAGCCCGAGCTGTGAAACTCGGCGGGCCGGGTGCGCGATTCCTGCCGGCACGCAGGAAGCCAGGGGATCACACGGACGTCACAAGGAGCTCTACAATACCCTCGCTCAGAGCGCTCGGCGCCGCCGGCATTGATTCCACCCTCACGTTCAGCGGATGATTGGGTCGAATATGGCCCAGCGACGATTCGACTTTTACCGTGCGCGAGCGCATCATCGCCACCCTTGAAGGCAGGCTGCCGGACCGTGTGCCGGTCACGCTCTACGAGATGTCGCACTTGAGTCTCGGCGCCTGGTATCTCGACGAGCCCTCTGCCCGCCCCCTGCTGGACGCACAACGGGAACTGGGTGATCCGGTCATCCTGACAGACCTGCGAATCTTGAGCTGGATTGAAGATCCCTATGCCGTCCGATCCAGCTCCGATATGGTCGGGGACAGCACGGTAAGCAGGCAGGCGATCCGGACGCCGCGCGGCGACCTGACGGCCGTCTACCGCAAGGACGCGGGCGTTGCGACGACCTGGCAGCTCAAGGCTTTCGTCGAGTCGGAGGACGACGCTCGAAAGTTCCTTTCCATGCCGCGCGAGTCCCACCGAGTGGACGTCGAACCATTGCTGCGGCAGATCGCCCATGCCGGCGAGGACGGCTTTGTCGAGGTCAGTCTCGGGGACACGCTGGGCTATGTCGTGTCGCTCTTCCATTACGATCGCTTCGCGCTGTTGCTCATGGATAACGAAGCTTTGATCATGGACATGATGCAGGCCGTTCACGAAAGCCTTCGGGCGGGGCTCGCGCAGGTCTGTTCGCAGGTCCGTGGGATCGGGTTTCGCTTTTGGGGGCCGGAATACGCCGGCCCGAGCCTGCTGCATCCGCGGTACTTTCAGAAGCTGGTGGTCGACTTTCTCGAGGAATTGATCGGCATGGTTCGCGACTCGGGGAACTACGCGATCCTGCACGCGCACGGCAAGCTGGCGGCCATCCTGGAACTGATCGAGGCGCTGCGGCCGCACGCCCTGGAGCCCCTGGAGGTGCTTCCCGCGAGCACCGCAGATGTTTCGATGGAGCAGCTCAAGAAGCGCTTCGGAGGGAAGATAGCCCTTTGGGGCGGAATGCAGTGTAACGAATTAGAGACCCGGACCCCGGAATACGTTGATGCGCGCGTTCGGGAGATCATCGCCGCTGCCAAGGAAAGTGGCGGGTACCTGATGCTGCCGACCGGCGCCCCGATCGAAATCCCGATTTCACCGAAGGTTGTCGCCAACTACCGCGCCTATTTCGAAGCCGCCAGGAAGTACGGCAGCTACTAGTGCGAATTGCAAAAATCAGAAATCTCAGTCTTAAGGCCTGAAAGGCCGGTACATATTAGCCCAGGGCGAAGCGTTTTTCGCGTAGCCCTGGGTGGCTAGGCGCGCCGGACGGAAGCCCTGAAAGGGGCGCAAGAACGGCAGACCGGGCTCTCACGCCCTTACAGGGCTGCGATGTCCCGCCTGCCTCTTGACCCAGGGCTACGTGAAAAACGCTTCGCCCTGGGCTAATATGTACCGGCCTTTCAGGCCTTAAGACCCGGATTTTTGGAATTGGCTCACTAGTGTCGTGTTTTCCAAATACGTTGCCCCCTCCCCCTTTGCCAGGTCGCTAGGAGGCGCAGGCAAAAGGCTAGCGGCGAAGACGGCCTTCGGGAGCGCGGACGTCTCGTCCGCACTGGGTTCGCGGACGTCCCGTCCGCGCGGCGGGCATCTTGCCCGCCGGTCGTGGCCGCAAGCACACCCGATCCCCGGGGGGCGAACCCCGCTCGCGCGTCGCCAACGCCGGGCAGGATGCCCGGCGGGCGGGCAAGATGCCCGCGAACCCAGTGCGGACGAGACGTCCGCGCTCCGAAAGGCCGTCTTCGCGCCCGCGTTTCAGGGTTTTGGGCCACTGTTCCGCTATGCTGTCCACCTATTTTGAATCCCCGACTGGCTCCACAGGTAATACCCGGTGAAACAGACGATGACGATGACGGCGACCCAGAGCCCGAGGGTGATCCAAGTCGAAGGGATTACTGCACGGGGAAGGTGGCGATATCTCAAAAACAGCGCACCAATGCTGATCACCGGGAGCATCATCGCGGCCGCTACGCCGCCGGCGACCACCATTTTCACAGGCGATTGAAAAATCAGGAACAGGATCGCGGGAACCACCGTCAATATCCATACGAATCGACGACGGTACCGCTGGCGAGCCGCGAAGTCTTCGGCTGCGAAGAATCCCATCAGGCGCAACATGTCGGGGTAGATCCGCGAATGGGCGGCTGTCGAAGCGAAAATCGTACCGTACAGAGTGGCGATCGCGCCCGCATAGAACAAATAGAGAGCCCAAGGCCCGAGCGTTTCAGTGTAGATGTTCGACAGCACGGGAATCATGTCGCCGGCTGCTGGGACAAGCCCCTTTCGGTGGAGGATCCCGGCTCCGAGAAGGTAGAAAGCCAGCGTTGCCGTCGTGTAAATCAACATCGATGCGAAAACGTCGAGGTGCATGACGCGGATCCAGCCAAGCGCGCGAGAACGCCACTCCGCACTGCTATCTGCCGGACCGGTAAATCGTGCATACCCTTTCTCAAGGCACCAGTACGGGTACATGAACAACTCGGTCGTACCGACTCCAGTAATGCCGAACACGGCTACAGCAGTCATCAGGCCTTCACCTGGCAACTGAAACTTCAACCCCTCGGCAACCTGCTTCCACGAGAAGTAGTCCGGCATGCGCATCAGCAGCAGAGCGCAGAGAAACGTCAGCATCGTGAACAGTGCTACCTTAACCATCGCCAGCTTCTCGATACGCTCGTAGCCTCCACCCAGAAGGAGTGCGAGTGTGAGCGCAAGGAAACCCAAGACCCAAAAGTACGCAGGGACGGCGGGGAAGATTTGCTTCATCACCTGTGCGAGTCCGCCCAACATCGCACCCACCTGAAACAGGGACATCGCAGCGGTTCCGGCCCACGCCCATACGACCCAGTTGACCTTCCAGCGCGGACCCGGCATCCGGTTAACACCCGCCAGTCCGGTTTCGCCGCTCGCAATGGCGTATCGTCCAAGTTCAGCCTGTACCGCCGGTTTTATCAAGCAACTCAGCAGAATCACCCACAGGGCCGAGTAACCAACCTGGGCACCGAGGGTGGTGGTCGCGATGAGCTCGCCTGATCCGACGATAGATGCGCACAAGACAAGCCCCGGACCAATACGGGCGAGAATGGCGCCGAGGTTTTGAGGGGGAGCGGAAATGTCGCCGGGATCCGGGCGGTAGGGGTCTTTGGCTGCTTGAATTGGCGGCGGAGCAATAGCCTTAGACATGGCCTCCTTGATAGTAGCACGGGGTGATTGCGGATTGCGGATTGCGGATTGGGGATTGGCGATTGCGGATTGCGGATTGGCGATTGCGGATTGCGGATTGCGATGCGGATTGCGGCGATCTTCAATTATCTTCAATCCGCAATCGGTTGGTTTGACACATCCGGCTCCACTGATTAGAGTCGAAGAGTTTGATTGCGCCTGTGCGCGCGTGTGCTCGGTCCAATTCATTCATGACCATGAAAATCGTAGAGGTTGAGGTTCGAGATATCCGTTTCCCGACGTCCCGGTCCCGGGCTGGCTCCGATGCGATGCACACCGATCCGGACTACTCGGCGACCTACGTGACGTTGCGTACTGACGGTTCCCTCGAAGGGCACGGCCTGACTTTTACGGTCGGCCGTGGGAACGAACTGTGCGTCGCGGCGGTCCACGCTCTCACCCCCCTGGTCATCGGTCTGACGCTCGAGGAGATAACCGATGACTTTGCGAGTTTCTGGCGACGACTGACGAGCGACAGCCAGCTACGTTGGGTTGGGCCGGAAAAGGGTGTCATCCACCTGGCGACTGCCGCCCTGGTGAATGCCGTCTGGGATCTGTATGCCAAGGCGCGCAATAAGCCCCTTTGGAAACTGCTCTCGGATATGACGCCCGAAGAAATTGTCCGCTGCATTGATTTTCGCTACATCACGGACGCCATCACTCCGGAGCAGGCACTCGAGATCCTCCGGGAGAAGCAGCAAAGCCGGCCGGAGCGGGAAATGGAACTGCTGCGCCACGGTTATCCTGCCTATACCACGTCGACGGCCTGGCTCGGTTATTCAGACGAACGACTGCGAGAGTTGTGTCGCGAGGCAGTCGCTGCCGGTTGGACACATTTCAAGATGAAGGTCGGTCGCAGCCTCGAGGATGACTGCCGTCGCGCAGCCATTATTCGACAGGAAATCGGTAACGACCGGAAACTCATGATGGATGCCAACCAGGTCTGGGACGTAGACGAGGCTATCCGGAATCTGAAAGAACTGGTTCAGTTCAGGCCCTGGTGGATTGAAGAACCGACGAGTCCTGACGATGTCCTGGGGCATGCCCGTATCGCGCAGGCGATCGCCCCCGTTGGAGTGGCGACCGGCGAACACTGCCAGAATCGTGTGATGTTCAAGCAGTTCATGCAGGCCGGGGCCATGCAGTTTTGCCAGATCGACAGTTGCCGTCTGGGTGGGGTGAATGAGATCCTCGCCGTTCTGCTGATGGCGGCCCGTTTCGGCATCCCGGTATGCCCGCATGCCGGCGGGGTCGGTCTCTGCGAATATGTGCAGCACCTGGCCATGTTCGACTACGTCTGCGTTAGCGGGCTCCTGGAAAACCGAATTGTCGAGTACGTGGACCACCTGCATGAGCATTTCGCGCATCCTGTGAAGGTGCGCAACGCCCGTTATCTGCCTCCCCTCGAGCCTGGCTACAGCATTTCGATCAAACCGGAATCGCTGGAAGAATATGAATTCCCCTCGGGTAAAGCCTGGCAGCCGTAGCGTGTGAAAAAGCTTGATTCAGGCTATTACGCAGGAGTCGAAGCAAGTGAAAATCCGAAAAGAGCGAGTGTCCCGAGTTGCTTGCCTCATGTTTGTGCTGGCGCTGTCGGTTTCGCAGGCGCCTGCCCAGGAGGCCGTCATCGTTCGTCCGGTGGAGATTGATGACATCCTGCTCAATCCCGGGATGGGCATCACCACCTTCCAGAGATTCAACCGTCAGGCCATCTATCCGGGATTGCAGTGGTCCGAAATCGGGCCGGAGGCGCGGGTCGAAGATGCCGCTACGCCGCCGGATTTCCCCCCGACCTCGGTCGCCTATGTTCGCTGGTTCTGGTCCCAGCTGGAGCCGGAACCCGGCCAGTACCGGTGGGAAATCATCGACCTGGCTCTCGAGGAGGCGCACCGCCACGGTCAGCAGCTGGCTTTGCGGGTTATGCCTTACGACGGCAAGAGCCCCCTGCCGAAATGGTATCGGGAATCGGGCGCCAGGCGGGCCAACCGCGATGCCGACAAGGACGGTCAGATCTGGTCTCCTGACGCCGACGACCCGCTTTACCTGAAGCACTGGGGCGCCCTGGTCAGGGGGTTGGGAAACCGGTACGACGGACATCCGGACCTCGATACGGTCGATATTTCGACGGTCGGCTACTGGGGCGAAGGCTGGGGACCCTACCTACCCACCTGGGAGGTTCAGCGGGCGCTCATCGACATTCATTTCGAGGTGTTCCGGCGCACCACGCTGCTGATGAATTTCGACGAATTGCCCGCATTGACCTACGGGACGGCCAAAGGCGCGGGGTGGAGGCTGGACTGCTGGGGTGACATGGGACGGCCGGGCAGGAACTTTGCACACATGCTGGACGCTTATCCGCAGGGTGTTGTCAAAGCCGGGATCCAGGACGTGTGGCGCCGCAGCCCGGTCTCCCTTGAAAGCTGCGGAACCCCCGGCTCATGGCACAAGAGCGGCTTCGCCCTGGACTACATCATGGATCAGGCCCTTCGCTGGCATGCGAGTACCATCAACATCAAGTCGACGGCGATTCCTGAGAATTGGAAGGCGAAGTTCGACGAGTTTCAGAAGAAAATCGGCTACCGGTTCATGCTGCGCAAGCTGGAGTATCCCGCCGCGGTGCGGGCCGGACATATGGCCCCGGTCAGTATGTGGTGGTTCAATGCAGGGGTGGCGCCGGTCTATCGTGATTACATTCTCGCCCTGCAGTTGAAGTCCGGCGAACAGGACGCCGTTATTGAGACTGGCGCGAAGCTGCGCCAGTGGCTGCCCGGAGATGCCGTGGTGGAGGAAAGCCTGTACGTGCCCCGTGACCTGAAGCCGGGCCGGTACGAGGTGCGCGTTGGGATCCTGGATCCCGGCACCCGTGCGCCGGCTGTCAAACTGGCCATTGAGGGACGCGGACAGGACGGCTGGTACCGGGTCGGGGAAGTCGAGGTCCGGCAATAAGAAGGCGGTTTTTCAGGCAGACGAAACAGGGCGCTCGAGAATCTTTCCGATGCACATCCAGCCACTCGACCTGGCGGTTTTCCTCATCTATATGGCAGTCGTGCTCGGAATCGCTTTTTGGGTTTCCAGAGCCCCAAAGGATCACGCTCGCAACACCGAAGACTACTTCCTGGCCGGCCGGACCCTGCCATGGTGGATTATCGGTTTCTCCCTGATCGCCTCCAACATTTCGACCGAGCAGATCATCGGAATGAATGGAACCGCTTTCCTCAGCGGCATCGCTGTCATTTCGTATTCCTGGATTGGCGCCTGCATACCGCAGATCCTGGTCGCCAAGTTCTTCCTCCCAACGTTCTTGAAGATGAAGATCTACAGCATGCCCCAGTTTCTCGAAGCCCGTTTTGATCGCCGGGTGAGCACGGGAATGGGTGTTTTCTGGCTGCTGGTCTACGTTTTCGTAAATCTGACAAGCGTCATGTACCTGGGCGCCCTCACTCTTGAAACGATCACGGGCTTGCCCTTGTTCTACGGGATACTGGCATTGGCGGCCGTCTGCGCCCTATACACGGTATATGGGGGGCTTGCCCCGGTTGCATGGACTGATTTCATCCAAGTCGTCGTGCTGCTGGTCGGAGGCGTCATTGTCACAATTTTCGGTCTGAACGCGTTGTCTGGCGGAGCGGGTGCCTGGAACGGCTTCATTCGTCTGATGGATTCCTCGCCCGAGAAATTCCACACGGTTCTCAGCGCGAATCACCCAGACCTGCCCTGGCCGGGCGTTTTTCTGGGCGGGCTTTGGATTGCAGCCCTGAGTTACTGGGGCTGCAACCAGTACATTATCCAGCGGGCGCTCGCCGCTCGCAGCCTTCGCCAGGCTCAATACGGCCTGATCTTCGCCTCCTTCCTCTCCCTGATTGTCTCCGTAACTATCGTCCTTCCCGGTGTCATCGCCTCCGCTCTCTTCGGAGATGTCGTAACGAAAGCGGACCAAGCCTATCCTACTCTCGTCCGGCAGTTGATTCCGGTAGGGTATACGGGCCTGATCATCGCCGCGCTTTTTGCCGCTATCATCTCCAGCCTGAATTCCATGACGAACAGCGCCGCCACGATCTTCACGATGGACATTTACCGAAAGATCGTGCGCCGGGCGACTTCCGATCGGGAACTGCTGTGGATCGGCCGGCTGACATCGGCGGTCGCGCTGGCCACGGCAGTCCTGCTTGCGCCCAGGCTGGCGGGTCTGGCTCAGGTCTTTCAGTTCATTCAAGAGTACACAGGATTTGTCACACCCGGCGTCTTTGCCATCTTTGTTTTCGCTCTTTTCTGGAAGCGCACTACAAGTGGCGCGGCGCTGGCTGCCGCTCTGCTGACCATCCCAGTGTCGGCGTTCCTCAAACTCCTGCTTCCCGGAGTTGGCTTTCTGAATCGAATGGGGGTAACGTTTCTCGTTCTTTCGGCACTGATTATTCTTATCAGTCTGCTGTCCAAGCCCCGCAACACGGGAGTCGAGGGGCCCCGCCCAGAGCTGGAAGACTTATCGTTCAAGACCCCGCCGTTGTTCAACGTCCTGGCTCTCGCAATGATGGGAACGATCGCCGCCCTCTATCTGTACTTCTGGTAGCCCACGCGTGCGGCGGCATGCTGCCTCTCTGGAGCTCGAAGATTAACGCTCTGACCCGCCCTCTGACTGCATGGTCACTTCCGACTACTCGGACCGCCTGAATCCTGGTCAACAGAGACCATAAAATTGGTCATTCAAGACCATGCGGCGAAAGCGCGAAGAGAATAACCTCTGCCCCTGTATCCAGTGCGATACCCGACTGGCGGTGCTGTGAAGGCGCCAAACCGGCACCGTGAGAAGGAATCTCCGAGTCTTCAGGTCGAAAAGGAGTAGAACGATGAAAAAGACAGTGTTGACCAGTCTGGCGATTTTGCTTGTGCTTCCGTTGGCTTTTGCAGTGACCTTTGCGCAGAACGGTGCTCCAAGTGGTGCACATTACAACCTCAATCTTCTCGGGAAGACAAACTGTGCCGGGGATGATCTGACGGACAGCAACCGTCACACCATCCAGGTGCTGCTTAACTTTTCGGACGACCCGGATGCCGACAACATCGTCGGCGACGATCCCGGCAATATCGTGACCCTGGATAAGAGGAACAAGATCTTCCTGGCCTCGGGAACCGACTTTCAGGTGATGGACGGAAACGCCTGCGATGGTGGCGGCGCAAAGTTCACACTCCCGTCCAATGTGGCCACGGCCTGGGAGGTGTACCTCCGTGAGCTCGGGAAGCCAGGCGGGACTGGCGACATCAGGACCTGCGGCATCGACGAAGGACGCGGATGGCGTGGCCGATACGGCGGACGATGAGGTCGTTTGCTCGAGCGAGAACGTCGTCCTCACTCGGAACACGGGCAAGAGCACGTTCCGCAACGTGACCAAGGAACTGACTACGATGGTCGATCCAGGTCGACGTGGATGGCGATGGCGTTCTGGATGAGATCAGCATCCCGCTTTTCGATTCCCTGCTTTATCAATATTTCTGGGACTATGACAACAACGGCCTGCGCCTGGTGCAACTCCGGTTCTACCCGGTGCAGTAGTCAAACACGCGGAGCGCAAAGACCGGAGGGCCAATTCGGCCCTCCGGTCCTTTTCGGGCGATCAGTGCTTTATGAGTCATCACTTTCTTGTCTCGCGTAATTAGTCTTTCCCTGGTCCTCGCCCCTCTGTCCGTCAACCTTTGGGCCGGGGTGCCTAAAGCCGCCTTTCCTGACACTCAGTTCACTTTCAACGCCATTCAGGGGACAGAGATCGAGCACGAGTTCGTATTGAGGAACGAGGGCGCGGCCGCGTTGCGGATTCTCGGCGTCCGCTGGACCGCTCCCCTGTCGTTTGCTCGCGTTCCCGCTCACATCGAGCCGGGCGCCGAGGTAAGGATGCGGGTTCATTTGAACACGGCGGAGTTGAGGGGCCCGTTCGAGGGTCAAATACTCATCTCGCTGAACGACCCGGTTCTGCCGGAGGCTCGCCTCTTATTCCAGGGCCGGGTGGTCCCGTCTATCGAGCTGTCGCCGCACCCCGTGTTCTTCGTCGCTGGACAACGGGGCGAGCGCCGGGAAGCCGCCATCGAGATCATCAACCACGGATCCGAGGCGCTCACAATCCACTCCGTGGAGCATCCGTCCGAGCGATTTACCACCAGGCTCGAGACCCTCGAAGAAGGACGCCGCTACCGACTGAGCCTGATTCTGGATCCGAACGGCCCTGGCGGGAGAAAGACGGACACCATCCTGGTAAAGACATCAAGCCAGATCAGGCCGCTCATTAGAATTCCTGCCAACACATACTTGAGAGAACGCGTCTACACCTTTCCTGCTGCGGTGGACCTCGGCACCTTGCGACTCGCCGACATCAAAGAACACCCGGATCTCCTCCAGCAGACTGCGCAAACAATGATGGTATACCAGTCGGGCGGGTCGGATTTCCGCGTGAAAGCGAGTACGAATCTCCCGATCCTGGATCTGAAGTGGGAACGCGGGCCAAAGGGCGACCGCTACCAAAGCGCTATTGCGCTGATCGGAGATAAGCTTCAGGCCGGTCCGATCAACGGCTCCATCGTGATCGACACGAACGACCCGGAGTTCCCGAGTCTCGTGGTCCCGGTTACCGGCGTGATTCTCGGACCTTAGCAATCGGGGTGAAATCCACCCACTGCCTCTTTGTTCAGCGAGGCAACTCGGCCAAACCGTGGCGATAGGCGTAGATGAGGAGTTCCAGCCTGTCACTCACCTCCAGTTTGGAGTAGATCGAGGTCAGGTGATGGTGGGCCGTGACCGCGCTGATAAAAAGTCTTTCCCCGATCTGCTTGTTTTTCAGACCGCACGCCGCCAGCCTGATGACCTCGCGTTCGCGTTCTGTGAGAGTCGCGATCTTCCTTCCCTCGGTGCTGGTCTTTTGTCGCTTGTTCGGAGTTAACAGTTCCCCAAGCATACTGGCCGTGACGAGCCACGCCCCGCCGGCGTGGATTCGCGCGATTGCTTTCATCAATAGACTGGGCGGGTCGTCTTTCGAGATGACGCCGGCGGCCCCCAGATGGATCGCCCGCCGGTGGCTGTGCGGATCCTGTGAGTCGGTCAGCACCGCCAAGCGGGACGTTTTGCAGGCGGCGAGCAGGTCGGGAACCATTTCCAGGGCATCCTCGCACTTTAGTTCAATGTTCAGCAGGATGACGTCAGGTTGTGCGTGTTTGATGCAGGCGATTGCCTGGGCCTTATCTCGTGCCTCCCCGACTACGCTGTAACCGTCGGTTGCAGAAATGAGCGAACTGATCCCGGCACGGAGAAGCAGATGATCATCGATCAGAACAATCCGGACTCCGGAGGCCTTGGGGACACGGTTCTCGCTTCTTGGTCGGGCGGCGACTTCACTTAAAGAGGCTGTCATTAGTTCATGCATAAATCGTCAAGTGGGTATCGAAAGATTGTTAAAAAAGGAGAACCCCTGGCATGACTTCGCTCGGGGCGCTCTGCAACGGTTAAGCCTGAGTTGCTGGAGTCGTCTGACGAGCTTGCCCTCTCCCCACATCGCCCGGTAGCACGAGCGATGCCAAAGGACGGGATGAGGCGGGCTCCGCGGCCTGATTGACTTTGGAGTTAAGTCTGATGTTGACGAATAGGTAAAATTTACCGGGCCTGGTTCTGGCCCGCGAACTCTAACTCGTGTGTTTCGTTGGTGGTCAGCACCATGAGAGCAGCAGGGAAAAAATCCTCGGCCAGAGCTGGGAATGGCGCCAGAGCTTCAGCGCGCGTTGTCACTGAGTTCACGATTTCCTTCATCGGTTTTTGTCGGAACATCCCCCGGTCGGCAGCCGAAACGCCGGCGAGATCGCGGTTCACGCCTTATGGGCCACTCCTGCTCAAGTTTCGGGGAGTTTCGGGGACACAAAACTTAATTCCTTAGGCAGTCCACGGACGCCGCCAGCGGAATGGGAATTAAGTATTATGTCCCCCGAAACTGTCCCCGAAGCTTTCTGAAGCTCTGGTGCCCATTTCTCGCTGTCCCGCTACTGTCCTTCGAAGAGGTTCTTGATCGGCGTTGGCGAGTAGGCAATCTCGGAGAAGACAGCCGTGCAGCCTTCTCCGACTGGGGACTGCGAAAAGAACCCGATTTCGAGGTCTGGGTGCGGTCCGAAGGTGAATGACCGCACCATGTTCCAGACCCGCCCGTCCTCGGAGGCATAGAAGAAGATCGCCTGGCCGACCTTCGCGAGCCGGTAATAAACGGCGTCGCCGGCAATGACCATCGAGTTGCAGTCGTCCGAATACTTGTGGGTGACAACCGAAACCACCATCGGCTCCTTTTTGACCGAGCTCTCGAAGCAAAACTTACCCCAGACCTCGTCACTCGAGCGGACGACCAACCCTCCGGCATCCCAGCTTGCCTTGAAGCCGACCTTCACCTTCGCCGTCAAGACGAACTCCTCGTCGGGCTTGAACAGGAGCAATGGCAGGTTGTCTTCGACCCGCCCGTGCAGAGGATTCACGAACCAGTTTGTTTTTCTGGCAGAGACAATCGTCAGTTCGTCTGCCGTACCCAGATTCCAGTCGGCGGGCTGGTTCTTCCAATGCAGGGTTACCGGTATAGCCTTCAGAGCTGGAGCGGCGGTCGCCGCTGTTTTGGGGGCCACCGTCGCGCGGCGGTCAGGCGCTTGGAGTTCGGCCGTGAGACACAGCCTCGGAAGGAGGTTCAGAACGACCAGGAGGATAGTCAGAGGAACATTCAGCATTGTCTCTTCCTTTCAGAGGTCAGCCCGACACGATGGCGCCCGGCCGGCGCCGGATCCTGCATTCATTGCGCGTTTCAATTCGAGATGAACTCACAACGAATGAATGATGTCCTACCCTGACACTCAGCTGGCAGTGCGTAACCGAAAGGTTACGGTGTCTTACGGGGTAGTTGTTGAGCGGGGGGAGAGGAACCCGAGCGTCAGCGAACTCGTAGTTGTTCCACGAATCCCGGCGACGCCGCTTTGGCCTGTGCTACATCGACGTGGGTCCCACTTCCAGTGGGACGGGTTCGGGTGGGAAGTCGGACCCGCTTGGCTGCTCGGTCACGCGGGTTCTTGCGCAAGGGGAAAGCGCCCTCAGCGCCCCAACACGGGCAACGTCGCGAGCTGGGGCACGCCCTGGACAAACCGAAGCTGAACCATCGCGGCGGCGAGCGGCGTTCCGGCAAACGTCCGTACGGTCCCGCTAAAGTCGGAGAAATCGATTGCGTTGTCCCACTCCATTTCGTCGACGAAGCGGGCGATCTTGCCGAACGCGGGGATATCGACTTCCGTGGTAGCCAGGACGACGCCTTCCGGATCCAACAGCTCGAGCTTTACGGTTACCGCGTCCGTGGTCAAATTCTCGATGGCGACGCCCGTTCGGATCTCGAGCCCCTGGGTTTCCACCGGACCCGAAAATCCCCCGGAGAGCTCACCGCTCGCTACAATTCCGGCCGCCCCGAAAGCGCCTCCAAAAACGATGACTCCGCCAACGGAGGCATCCGATAACACCGTCACCGAGCCGGTCTTCAAGACACCGGTGCCATCCGTCTTCAGGACTCTTGATCCACCGGGTGGGATCTCCAGTTCCACAATGCCCTCGGGTCTATCCGATCCGTTCAGCACAACCGCAAAGGGTCCGCCGTCGTCAGTTCTGATGACGACCCGGGCGAACACCGGGGTCTCCGCGTTGGGATTCCAGAGTGACATTTGGCTGAAGAAGCCGTCGCCGTTGGCAAACTGTGGGAAATAGACTGCGTGGGTTAGCTCCTGGCCGTCTGGCGCCGGCGTGAATTGAACCAGCAGAACGGGGGGCGAGCCGGACTCCCGGCTTCCAAACCGCTTCGCCGTAGCGATGGTGTTTTCATCACCCAGAAGCAACCAGCCGAAGTTCGACTCGGGGTGGTCCACCCAGTTCTGGACATCCGCGACCATGCCGGCCGACTGCCAGACGTAGGCGCCGTTGGCAGAAACCTCAGTGGAACCCGAGACGTCCGCCGCGAAGTCCCCGCCGGGGTTCGCCCACAACTCCGTGTCGAAGAAGGTGTGCAACCAAGTCGCGTCCCCCGTGGTCGCCGGTCCTCCGGCGCCCCCTCCTCCTGCGCCCAGGGTGTCCTCCGAAGTGCCCTCGCCCCAGTCCTTGGCGAGCCGGTGCAAGGAGACCGTCCGCGTCTGCGGGGTGTTGTTGTTGGAGTTGGTCTGCCGGAGGGTCAGCCTCACGTCTTCAATCGTGGATCCCGGCGGGATTCCGCGCAGGTTGAAAGCCATCACCCCACGAACGAAGTGCCCTTGGCCCGTTCGGCCGGCGAAAAGACCAATCCCCGCAGCGTTGCTCAGCGAACCTGATTTGGCATAAAGGGTATTGTCTTTGGCCGGGTTCAGCTCCACTTGCTCGGCCCGGACGACGGCACCCGCGATCAATGCGAAGACCGCGAAGACGACCAGCGTTCTACGTAGGCTTGACATCTGACTTTCCCCGTCGAAGTTGGTTGGGTTTCGGCCCCCGTTCCCCCGGACCAGGTGGACCCGGGGGAACGGGAACGCAGGTTTCCGGCCGATGGGTTGCCTGAAGCGCGGTTCATCGTTGCGCAAAAACTTCGAACCGCGCTGCCAGCACCGACCGATCATCCCGCCGGGACTGCTACGGTCCCTCGACGGGAGTCACCGGCAGAGAGGTGAACAGACCTGCCTCGGAACCCATCTCCAGGGAAATCGCGGAAAAGGAACCCTCCTGGGTCGAAATGACCACTGTGCCGGCCAAATTGGCGGTATTCAGGTTCTCGAACAGCTCGCTGATGAACTGGGCGATCCGGCCGTTGGGCGGGATCTGACGTTGAACCGTTGCATTGTCGCCGAGAGACGCGCCGTCCTCTCCTCTCATCTGCAGGCTGACCGTGATGGGGAAGCTCTCGAGGTTACGGATGGCGATTGCGGTGTTGATCTCCGGGTTGCGTCGTGCCGGAATAATGGCCCTCTGTAAAGGCGGCGCCGAGCCGAAACCGGCTATTCCAACCGGACCCTGAAAGCGAATGACGCCTCCAACCGACTCGTTGGAAATGACCTCGGCCGAACCGATAGCGAGGTCGCCCAGCCCATCCGTCGCGAAGGTGACGCTCCCCAGTGGCTGAATGGAGAAGTCCACCTCGGAGCCCGGAGCTCCGGCGCCGCCCCCGGTCAGACCGGCGGTCAGCGGATGTCCGTCCGCGTCGAACAAATACATGGTTCCTTCGGCCGTCGCGGTCGAAGATGCATTCGTGAGCACTACGGATGAGATGAGCCCGCCTTCCCCGGCTACGGCGCCGCCATTGCCGAACTGGGGAAAGTACTGAGCGAGCCCCGGTCGGGGAATCTGTCCCCGCAGCTCCCCGCCGGGGAAAGCCGCTGAGTGAACGTTCACGTATAAACCTCCTGCCCGAAGGTCCGCCAGGAAATCGCCAAAACGATAGGTCTCGGTGAACCTGTCGTCGGCCGCTGTCGCCTGGTCGAAGATCAAGGGAGGGTTGGGGAAGGGAAAAACAATGGACCCGTTGACGCCCGTCGCGGCGGCATGGATATGAGCGCCGGTGGCGTCAGCGATTGTATGCGAGCAGGCAACGGTGAAAGCCGTGTGCTGCGGATTGAGGACCGCCATGCAACGACCGGTGTTGGTGCTGGTTACGCCGCCGGTCTCCTGCGCGGCCTCGATTGGGAAGGAGACGGCGGAGTCCGCCCTCGGCCCTATCTGTCCACGTATCTCGCCTCCGGGGTTGGCACTCGAGTGGACGTTAACGTACAGGTTCCCCGCTTGGAGATCCGCCAGATCCGCAGTACTCAGCTCGAAGACGCCCCTGAACGGTGACACGGCCGACGTAAAGGGGTGGATGATCGGTCCGTTCACCCCCGCCGCGGCCCGGTGGATGTGCGCCGCCGTGACATTCTGCACTGAGTGGCGGCAGATGACTTCGAAGGAGTTCCCATCGAGGCGGGCGAGACACTGTCCGGTCGCCTCGCTCGTTATATTCCCCGGTTCCTGCCGCGGGCTGAGAGAAATGTCGAAGACCTGAGCTGAAGCCGTGCCCGCCATCCCCAAGACAACCGCTAAACAAAGACTAGCCAGTTCCTTTCTCATACTTCCCTCCAGAAAGAACGGTATGTTTCGCAGCGGAAATGCCTCCTTTGCGCTGGAAACCCGCCACGGGAACGCGAAACGCAACCCCGAGGACGGGAACAAGTCCAGCTTCGGCAAGGCGCACTATGACCGCCGCGACCTGCTCGTCAACCTATCTCCGCAACGTGTCGAAATCGGAATACGAATGGTTCCAATCGTGGTAGGCCTGGGAGGGGATGCCACAACTCGTGTTTCCATCCATGTTAATGCAGCCGACCGAAAAGGTCCACGCTTCCAGGGGCTGGAATTCGTCATGAACGCCTGGCGGAAGGGGGAGCGTTACGAGTGGACTATTCAGTCAGTAGCAAAACGTAGGAACAGGAGCGCCGCAGTGGCGGTTCTGGCTCTCGCCACTACCCCACCCTCAAGGCAGCTGACGGATCCAGCCGGGCGGCCCGTCGGGCCGGGAAGTAGCAGGCGATGACGGTGACGAGCACCAGAAGAAAAGGCACTGACAGGAATACTGTAAGATCCAGCGGTTCGACTTGGAACAGGATGGTGCGCAAGAAGCGTGCGAGTCCAATGGCGAACAGAGACCCGATTGCGACACCGAAGGTGCTTAGCTTGAGACCGCGTCTCAAGACGTCACCCACTATTCTGCGCGGGTCAGCTCCAAGCGCCATGTGCAGGCCGATTTCCCGCGTCTGTTGGACCACGCTGTAGGACACGACCGCGTAAATGCCGATCACGGAGAGCGCAAGGGCTATGGTCGCAAACAACCCGAGCAGAAGGGTGCGGAATCGGGGGCCGGCGACAGACCGGGAGACAATGGCCGCCATCGTGTCGATCCCCGTGATCGGTTGGTCTTTGTCGATGGCTCGGACCTCGCGACGTAGCGCCGGGGCAAGGGTCGCGCCGTCAAGATCGGAACGGACGACGACTTCGGAAGGCGCGATAAAGGACCGATGATCCTGCCGGTATGGCACGTACAGCTGCGGCTCGGCGCCCGCGTTCAACCCTCCCTGCCGGACGTCCGCCACGATCCCCGCTATTGTCATCCATTCATTTGGGGAGTCGAGTGAGCCGATCTTGACTCTTCTGCCAATCGCTCCTTCGGGCCAAAAGCGCGTAGCCATGGTCCGGTTGATGATAGCGACCCGCGGCGCCGTTTCGTTATCCCCTCTCGAGAAGTGCCGGCCTTGAAGCAGAGCTATTCCCATCGTCTCGAAGTATCCGGGGCTGATCACCCGGAAGATTGCCTGGGGCAGGTCCATATCACCGGGAAGGGGACGGCCGTCGACGGAGAACGAAAAGAAGACGCTCGATCGCGTAAGCGGCACGAATGAAATCATTCCCGCCGAGCGGACTCCCGGCAAGCTTGTGACCCGGTCGAGCAATTGGTCATTGAAGTTCCACCTGGCTTCAGGCGTCCGGTATTTCGAGAACGGGAGCTCAACTCCTACCACTTGGACCTGCTCTGGTCGAAAACCCGGATCGACCGCCACCAGATTCGCGAAGCTCCTGATCAGGAGACCAGCCCCGCTCAGAAGGACAAAAGACAGGGCCAGCTGGGCGACGACCAGGATCTTCTGGTTTCGGCCGGCACCCCGGCTGCTGGCCAACTGGTGTTCCATTCCCCTCAGATTCCCGCCCGGCGCGGCTTGAGATACCTTCAGCGCCGGGATCAGGCCGAAGACGAGTCCCGTAAGGAGTGAAATGCCCAAGGTGTAAGCAAGCAACCGTGCGTCGAGCGAGATTTTGGCTGCCTGCGGAAGGGCTTCAGCGATTTGGGCGCTCAGGACCCGAACGAGGGCAAAGCCCAGGAAAAGGCCGACAAACCCGCCGAGCAGAGCGAGCAGCAGGCTCTCGGTCAACAGTTGTCGCAAAAGTCTCCCGCGCCCTGCTCCGAGCACAGTACGCAAGGTCATCTCTCTGCCCCTCTCGCTCGCCCGGGTGAGCAACAGGTTGGCGACGTTGGCGCAGCCGATCAGGAGCACCAGCGCGACCGCGCCAAAGAGGATGACAAGCGCCGGTTTTTCCTCGTTGAAAGCATATTCTTCCAGGGGTACGAGTCGCATTTCTACCCCGTCATTCGTCCTGGGGTACTGCTCCTCGAGCGCCGTCGCAATCGTCTGTATTTCCGACTGGGACTGAGACAAATCGACTCCGTCACGCAGGCGCCCGATCACGTGGATGTAGTGGTCGCCTCGGCCGCTGGCCTGTTCGGGACCCATCCTGAGTGGCAGCCAGAGGTCGATCCCTTTGGTCGGAAAGCTGAAGTATTCCGGCATTACTCCGATCACCGTAACGCCCTGCCCATCCAACTGGATCGAACGCCCGACGATTCCCGCATCCGAACCGAAACGGCGCTGCCAGAACCCGTAGGCCAGGACAGCGACCGGCGCTGATTTTTCCTCCTCCTCCCCGGGCAGGAAGCCGCGCCCGATGATCGGCCTCGCTCCCAGGATCCGAAACAGGTTGTCTGAAACCAGCATTCCGTTCAATCTCTGCGGTTCCGCAACTCCTGTCAGGTTCACCCTCGTTTCCAACCACGCTCCGATCGCCTGAAACGAGCGGCTCTGCTTGCGGACATCGATATAGTTGGCCGGGGCCATTTCGACTTGCCCGAGGCCTCGGGTCGTGTGGACTTCCCAGAGCGTCATCAAACGGTCGGGCTGGAGGAACGGCATCGGGGCGAGCAGGGTCGCGTTGATGACGCTGAAAACGGCTGTGTTGGCTCCGATGCCCAATCCAAGGGTCAGGAGGGCGGTTACCGTGAGGAGCGGCTTCCGGAGCAGCGTCCGGAAACCATAGGTCAGATCCCTGAGCAGGGTCTCCAGGAAGCCGCCCCCGCGCTCGTCCCAGCCCTTCTCTCGCAGAAGGGTTTGATTTCCGAATTCACGCATGGCCTCCCGACGAGCCGCTTCCGGGCTCATCCCAGACTTCACCTTCTCTTCAATTCGCATGTCCAGGTGGAACTGAAACTCCTCCCGTATATCTTTCTGAACAGAGTCAGGGGAGATGAGCGCCTTGAGTCGGGCGAGCAGATTTTTGAAGGCGGTTCGCATAGTCACTCCTTCGCTAGGCCGTCTGCATGATCTTGCCGATGGCGGTGGTCAGGCGATCCCAATTGGCCGATTCCGCCTCGAGTTGTTTCCGTCCCGTCTGTGTAAGCTCATAGTACCGAGCGCGACGATTGTTCTGGGAGACACCCCAACGAGACTGGATCCAGCCGCGCCGCTCCATGCGGTAAAGAGCGGGGTAAAGGGAACCTTCTTCCACCTGGAGGGCGTCATCACTGGTCTGCTGAATCCAGCGGGTGATGTCGTATCCGTGCTGGGCGCCACGGTGGAGCGCCTTGAGCACCAGCATGTCGAGCGTTCCCTGCAGCAAATCCGTCTTTTGCACGGCGCCAAACTCCTCTCGTTTCCTTCTTTAGAGTGTCTAGGGAAAGGTTACGATGTGTTCCCTTAGGATGTCAAGGGGAAAGACCCGGGAAGGGGAAACAGCCAGGAGGCTGCTCCCAGGGGGCACCCTTGCATTCAGTTGTTTAACCCGTCCGTACCCGGTTTCCGGGCACCAGGCCCCTGTTGGGGACTTGTACTTTGGTTCGAATTGGAGTCTGATAGCACACAAACATAAACTGCGTCAGGGTCGCCTGCTTTTCCCCGCGCACAATTCCGCCTGCACTGGGACGACAGGCATTTTGCCTGCTTGACGGGCCGGCAAGCTCGGATCCTGGCGGCATAACGGCTGCTCAGGCAGTGAGAGGAGCATGACCGATGGCAAAAGGAACGACCACCGAGTCGATAATCGACGTCGGCAAGGCGTCGGTTCTCGACTACAACAGCAAGGATTGGAACGCGGCCAAAGCGTCCATGGCCCCAGGGTACATATACGACGAAATCGCCACCCACCGTCGGGTAAAAGGCGCCGACGAGGCTTTGGCGATCTGGCGCGGTTGGGCCGCCGCCTTTCCGGATTCCCAGGGAGAGATTCATAGCGCCATCCAAAGTGGCGATACAGTGGTTGTGGAAGTGACCTGGAGGGGAACGCACACCGGTTCTCTGCAGACGCCAAGGGGAACGATTCCTCCCACCGGGAAGCGAATCGAGCTGCGCGCCTGCCAGATCAATGTAGTCGCGAATGGCAAGATTCAGACGACTCGTCACTATTTCGACATGGGCACTCTCCTCCAGCAATTGGGGGCAACAGGCTAGCGTTCCGCAAGAAGACTGTTCACTACCAATCATCCCGACAGAAAAGGGGTCGTGGCAGGGTAGGCCATCGCTATTGCCCCCCGCCACGCCCCTTTTTTATTTCGGCGCAATAAAATCCTGGAACGCCGGCCCGCGACACGGTCCGACCGCCGGGCCCCACGATCATCAACCCGGAAGCACATCCCCCTCGCACACCTTAATGTTGCGCGCCAGCTCGTCAAGGTACAGAATCAGGCCATCCAGGAAATGGGGGGCCACATGAGAGCGAAACTGTCCAGGGTCTTCGTGTTCACGGTCCTTTGGGTATTCGTCGGGTTTCCAGAAATCCGGTCCGCGGACCAGGGCCCCTCCAACCCGCCTACCGACGCCCGGCATCGGCTCGAGGAATCCGCGACCGACTGGGGGGTCTACGGGGAGGGAAGCCCGGTTTGGGCGCTCGCTGACGTTCAGGCGCCGTCGCTCGACGGCCACGCCCTCCGGTGTTCGCTCACCGGAGGATCTCCGTACTCCAATGCCCATTTTTATAGAAATCTCCTCGATGATGGGTCTCGCCTCCTCGCCCTTTCGCTGGCCTTTCGGTTCTCGCCGACCACGACCTTCAATAATCAGGGCGGGGAATCGGTCATCCAGGGGCTCGAATTCACGATGAGCGCCTGGCGCGGAGGCAAGCGTTACGAGTGGGCTCTGCAGTGGCAGAACGTGGGAACGGGAGCGCCGCAGTGGCGGTACTGGGATCCCAGCCGCCCTGCAGCCGAGCGCTGGGTGGCCCTGCCCGCGCCGATCGCCCAGCAGCTTTCGGCGAATGAATTCCACTCCCTGACGATCAGGGGTGAGATTCGTAACGGGAAATCGCGGTACCGAAGCTTCTCGATCGATGGAGCCGAACACGCTCTCGAACTGGAAGCGCCGCCTGACCCAGCGCCGGGGACGCCGGATAAACTGGCCGTCGCGGTTCAACTCGACGGGAACGCCCACGCCGCCCCGTATGAGGTTTACCTTGACCGCGTGGCGCTTGCCCGCAGCGCGGGCGCTGATCAACCGTTTCCCGGCGACAGTCTCGTGGACTGCAGTTCCCTGGCCGGATGGTCCGTCGAGTGGGACGGCGGCATGGCAATGCCCACTCTTTCGCTCGCCGATCATCCCGAGGGTAAGGGCGTCCGTTTGGACTATGATTTCCTCCTTCCAGGCAGCAATCCGCCCGAATGGCGGAACTGGGCCCAACTCAGGTACGACTTCGCCACTCCCGTCGATATCTCCAGCGACGACATTCTTCGTTTCCATTATCTTGGCGGCGGGGCCAAGAACCATCTTCAGGTCTGGCTCCACGACGACACCGACAACCGGATCGGCATTCAGATCGATCGGGTGACCGACATCCGGAAAGCAACGGAGCGAGCCTACTACAGCCTGCCGTACTCGATCCCCTCCCGGGGAGTAGGCGGGGGCGTGCTCGTCTACCCGGCGGGATGGACTCTCGGCGACGGGACGTTCGATTTCACCCGGGTCAAGAAGCTGTTCTTCGCCGTCTCACGCGACACCTCCCGAGCTCCGGCCGACGTCAGATCCGGAGGCCTGGAAATCGGTCGAGTGGAGATGGTTGATTCGATCGGGCGTCCGACGCCCGCCGAGCTCCAGACGGCCGAGGGGAATCAAGAGGCGGCGGACCGGTGCGTCGCCTGGTTGGTCGGGAACCAGGCGCTGGCAACGCCAGACGCCAACGGGCTCCTGACCTCCTGGGTGGAGGAGATGCCGCCCCTGGCTCACGTTTACGACCAGTCGCTCGCGCTCATCGTTTTCACGAGGGAAGGGCTTGATTCCCAGGCCAGAGCGCTCGCGGAGCGGCTCGTTGCGCTGCAAGCCCCGAACGGCGCCTGGTACAAGTACTATCGGCGTGACAACCTTGGTCCTGACCCGGCCGGGACTCTGTGGGAAGGAGACATCGCGTGGGCGGCGTACGCCCTCTCTTTGTACTGGCACGCGACCGGCCATGCCTGGGCGCACGACTCCGCGGTGAGCGCCTGCGACTGGCTTGGAGGCCGGATCGCAGCTCGCAACGCCGATCAGGATCCGACCAATGACGGGAGCGTTCACAACTCGACAGAAGCGAACATCGACGCCTGGTTCGCGTTTGCCTTCACGGACGGCTTTAACGCGGAGGCGGACATCATCAAAGAATATCTCTTGAACAGAGCCTGGGACCCGCACCGCAGGCGGTTCGGCCGCGGGCCGCTCGGCGTCGACCCGGGTAACGCCATCGATGTGCATACGTGGGGCGGCGAATTTCTTCTCTGGAACTCCGAGGCCGCCAAGGCCCGGGATACACTGTCCTACTGTTCCGGCACCCTTCCCACCTGTTCCTTCGACGGCTCCGTGCACGGTTTTGACGGTCAGGGGCCATTTTCGGTCTGGTTCGAGGGAACCGGGCAGTGGGTGGCGGCGCGCGGCTGGGGAGGCGACCTGTGCCTGACCGAGCTCAACGCGAATCAGGAGGAGGACGGAAGTCTTCGCAATTCTCCCAACGAGTTCTACGGCGAGGGAGTCTGGCTCTCGCCGTGGCACGGGGTCGCTCCCACGGCCTGGTGCTATTTTGCGAATACGGCGCCGGTGTTCTCCCAGGGGTTGATTCGCGGAACCGTTCTCGAAAGTGACGGCGTGGCTCGGGCCAGCTCGGGAACGGTGGAAGTCTATCGTTCCGGAAGTCAGGAAACCATAGCGCGGGCCACGATCCATCCTGACGGCTCGTATGTCGTTGGCGGGCTCCGGGCCGGAGAATACGTCGTTCGAGCCTTCTCTGGCGGGCGGGTGGGCCGAATCCCGGGTACGGTGCATGTGGAATTCGCTCGGTACACGACTCTTGACCTGAGGCTCCGGCCCGCTTCCCGTCCGCGAAGCCGGGAAGACGAGCCAACCAGACCAAGAGTTTCTCCGATGTGACTACGAGGATGGCGCGGTGTCCGGCTTTCGGCAAAAAAAGCGTGGGGTTTTGGCCAGATGCCGGTCCACGGCCGACTAAACAGACGGAATGAAACGCTCCGGGACCCGGAGCCGGGTGGCACGATTGTTGCTACCTTCCCCTGTCATGAGCAACACAAACACTCGCAACACCTCACGACTGGTCGCTTTCGTCGTACTGTTTTTCGCGATTCTCCTGCTGGATTTCGGCACGGTTAAAGCGGGCGTTGTCCCTGGAAGATGGGACAAACTGGAGACAATCCAACCTGGAACCGAATTGCGCCTTGAGACGAAGTCCGCGGGCCTGCTGATCGGCTTCTACGAAGGAGTTCTGCCTGACGCGGTGCGTTTTACAGTCGACGGTCGCTCTCAGGTCCTCCCAAAGACGGATATCCTCAAGATTTACCGGACCAAGAAGGACAGCAACCTCAATGGGACCCTGATTGGGCTCCTGGCGGGTCTGGGTGTCGGTTTTTCAATGAGTTACAAGAATGATGCGGAAGCGACTGCAATTCTGCACCTCATCACTGTGCCGGTAGGATTGGGGGCGGGTGCCACCGTCGGTTACCTGGTCGACCGGTCGGTTCACGGCAAGGAAGTGATTTATTCGGCGCGGTGATCGGGTACGGACCCGACCGCCTGCTAATTTCCGCCGCAAGCGATCGCTGCATGCAGTGCCACCCCGGAGGGACAAGCAGGTTGAGCCAAGCCGGGGGTTCTGTTTCCTCTGGGTTTTCTGTTTCCTCCGAACCGATAGAATAGAACCGTATCTACGCGCCTCTTATCGGGTGCCGGGGGAAACCATATGCTCATGTCCAGGGATTGTTCCAAGGCCTCGCTTCTGGCTCTTCTCGTCGTGCTGATGGCCGCTCCTCTCTCCGTACGTGGGGCCGACCTCCCTGTCGGACCTGGTGCTGCTGGGGATTGGGCCCTATCGTATTGGGACCCAATTCCTGAAGGACAGGCGCCTCCGAAGTCGAAACCCGCCCAGTCCGTCTCGCTCCCCGCTGCCGACCTCGAACGGGCCGACGCAATCCTCACTGAGATCCGCGAGCACAAAGAGGGGTTGGGGCTCTGGTGGACGGGGCAGAACGGGTGGCTGATCAAGGCCCAGGGCCTGCTCTTCGCCACGGATTTGGTCCTCGCCGATCAGGGACGGCTCGAGAACCCGCCGCCCGTATCGGCCGAGCAAATCGCCCCACTCCTCGATGTTGCGATCGTGACCCATGGGCACAGCGATCATTTCCACGGTCCGACTTGCCGGATCCTCCTGGAGAAGTCTCACTGCGTGTTCGTCCTGCCGGCCAGTTGCCTGGAGCAGGCCAGGCAACTCGGGATTCCCGCAGAGCGAATCATCGTCGCGCGACCGCGTGAGTCATTCGAGGTGCGGGGCATCAAGGTGGATGCTCTGCGAGCCATCCACGGAAACAAGTTGGGTGCCGTCTACTACGAGGCCAATCTCGAGGATTGCGGGTACGTGCTCCATCTCGATGGGAAGACGGTGATGCAGCCGGGCGATTCGGTGCTGCTGGAAGACCATCTGTTCGTCAAGCACGTCAACGTCCTGCTGTTTTCGCCGACTGAACACAACTGGTCGATCGATGACTCGGTCACCGCGATTCAGAATCTGGAGCCGGACGTCATTCTTCCACAGCACCGCGACACCTACCCCGTAAGCGAGCAGACCGGCTTCTGGGCGAGGGGTTACCCGTTCGAGGTGAAGGCGCGGCTGCCAAACGAGTTGCGCAAGCATTACCGGGTGGTGGAGATGGGGGAGAAGATCGTCGTCGAATGACCCAGGTGAGAGCGTTGTTACATTCAGTTGGCTAGTCAATCGGCATTCCGCGCAGGGTAAATTGCACTGCGAGTTGAAGTCCCGGCACATTTGGGATGCAATGGAACTGGGGCTCAAAAATGAGGGCATCCAGCGCAGATCGGAAGCCCGGAAGCTTTCGGGCGTTCTTCTCACGCCATTCTCCAGCCAGCCGGCAAGAGAGTCGTCACCTGAGCGAGGCGCTCCAGGTCGACCCTTCACGCAGGCGACGGCGTCTGCGACCAATCAAGCTGTTCGGCCTTTCCCCGGTCACCCAGGTGCTGCTTGTCGTGACCTGTTCGCTTGCGATCGTCTACTTCCTTCGGGACCCCCTTGACCGACTGCTGCCCGGCTCCAAAGGTGCGATTGAATCGGCGATCACGACAAGCTCCGAGGGAATCGCTGGAGCAGCGGGGACACTGAGTACAACGGTCGGGCGGCTCTCCGGGATCGGTCCGCCGACGATTGCCTCCTCGTCCGGGTCAGCCGTGACGAACGCTTTTGCTCAACGTCCCGTGAGGCTGCCCTACTACACGGCGGTCCCGGCCCGCCCTCGGCTCGCTGTTCCTAATTTCCATAAAAGTAAAACTATCCTATCGGCGGGATGCGCCGAGGGTTGCTACCTGCTTGCGATGCCCGACGCGTCGCTCGAACCTGCAATCAAAAAGGGCCAATTGCTGCTCATTGACTCACGCCGGGTGGCGGCGCCCGGCGATGTCGTGTGGGTGGCCTATCGAGGAACTCCCTACCTCAGGCGCTTCTTCCCGACTGGGAGCGACGTCCGCCTCGCCCCCGACAACCCGGCTTTCCCAGAGGTCAGAGTCAGCCGGAAAGAAGTCCATATCAACGGGGTGTTCCTGCGGATCGTAGATCCCGGCGAGAAGTAGACGATCTCCTTTCCGGTCCTCAGACGGCCAGCTGCGCGTGGTTGTGATTGAGTTTCACACATCGACAAAACGCTTCCTCTGTTCCGGCGTTGGTAGCGGGCAGCTGTCATACCGGCCGAAGATCCGGTAGCGATTTCGAGCAATCAGGTTATAGGCCCAATCGAGCAGCTTTGTTGGAAGCACTCGAAAAACCGCGGCCAGACGGGACCATGTTCCCCCTATTGTCTTCAGGACGAAAAGCGCCGCCCCAGACCTGGAGAGTAAGACGGGTGAGCCGGAGGCGTAGTCCTCTATCACGTAGAACGTCTCCAGTTTGGCGGGGTCCTTTCCGTAGTCTCGCAGCAAGGATTGGCCCAGGGGACTTTGCTGCGAAGCAAAGTGAAAGACAGCAGCCTTGTCGCGCTTCAGAACAAACTGGTTCAGCCGGTTGCAGAGGCCGCAGACGCCGTCATAGAGAATCAGGTGTGAAGCGTTCATTGAGGACTCATCAACGGGGTCATGATCTATCGCTCTCCTGCTCGTCTGCGGGCAACGAGATCCCGGGCGGCTCCGGGCCAACCTGGGAACTCGAACGAAAAGCCCGCCTCCAGCAAACGCCGGGGGACCACGCGCCGGCTCTTGAGTATGAGCTCGGTCTCCGTGCGGTGGATAAAGGCGGCGATCTCAAACATCCACCTGGTTGCCGGCAATCCAAAGCGTGTGCCCCAAGCGGCGCGCAAGGCGGCCATGAAGTCCCGCTGCGGGAGCGGTGACGGCGACGCAAGGTTGACCGGTCCTTCAAAATCATCCCGCTGGAGGAGGAACTCGACGGCGCGCACAAAATCGCGATCATGGATCCAGGAAACGAACTGGCGACCTCCGGCGATCGGGCCACCCAGGCCGAGTCGGGTCAGACCGAGAAGAATCCCGAAGGTGCCCCCCCGGCCAGGGCTCATCAGCATGGCACTCCTGAGCGCCACCTTGCGGGTGGCAGGCGTGTCGGCCTCGCAAAGCACCCGTTCCCAGGCCCTGGCGATATCGATGCTCCAGCGCCAGTAGCTCGGGGCGTCCGGTTCGTCGCCTCCGATCCGACCGGTATACTCCTCATTGTCCGCATCAAAGCGATGAGCGTAAATGGTGGCGGTGCTCATCTGCAGCCAGGTGCGCGGAGGCCGCCCGGCTCGCTGGATGGCCAACCCGACGGCGCGAGTGGATTCGACTCGCGAGTCCATCATCTGCTGCAGGTTCTTCCTGGTATAACGGCAATTGACGCTGCGGCCCGCCAGATTAATGACGGCGTCAGCGCCGTCGATTTCCCCGGCCCACGCGCCTACAGTGCGTCCGTCCCATTGGACGACACCTGGATCGTTGCTTTTCTTTCGGCTCAGGACGACAACCTCATGTCCCTCGGCGCGGAACGCTCGTACCAGGACTCGACCGACCTGTCCCGTGCCTCCCGGAATGACCAGTTTCATTTTATTCCTCGCGATGCGTCAGGTGCAGCAGTCGCCGTTTTGACGTCCTTCTCGGGTGGGTCTGCAGTGGTAAGCGACGTCACTTTTCTATATATTAAGTAAACATGTTCATTAAAAAAGGTCAAGCCCATGGCTGAAGGCGAGAAGACTAAGGACGGTCGGCGTGGTCGAGGTCGCCCGCGCGGGCCAACCACTCGGGGCGCGGAGGCCAGACGCCGCCTCTACGACGTCGCCATTCAGCTCCTTGCGAGTCGGGGCTACGAGGCAACGACATTGCGCGACGTTGCTGCCGAAGCGGGAGTAAGCGTTGGTCTCCTGTATCGTTACTTCCCGAGCAAGCGAGCGGTGGTCGTGGCGCTCTACGACGAGCTTTCGGCCGAGTACTCCTCCAGGGCTGCCCGGATGCCTGCCGGGCCTTGGCGGGAACGGTTCCTCCATGGGCTTCGGACCAGTCTCGAGGTCCTCGGTCCCCACCGCAAAACGCTCGCGTCTCTCGTTCCGGTCCTGGTGGGGGACACCCGGGAGGGATTGTTTGCCAAAGGAACCGGGTTTTCCCGCCTGCGGGTTCAGAGAGTATTCGCGGAGGCCGTCCTCGGAGCTGCGGATGCCCCGAGGCCTGAGTTGGGTGAGGCGCTGGGCCGCCTGCTGTACCTCGTTCATCTGGCGGTGATTCTGTGGTGGCTTCTGGACAAGAGCGACGGACAGCGTGCGACGAGAGTTTTGGTCGCCTCGATAGAGCGCGCGATCCCGGCTGCCGCGTTCGTCCTGCGGCTTCGCGTCGTTCGGGAATTCGTCATGGGCGCCGATCAAGCCTTTCGCGACGGCCTGTTTGACGACGCTGCATAGCGGTCGCATGGGAGGCGCTGCTTTGGGTTCCCTGCCGCAATTCCGGCGACTCGATGCGGGTTACTAGTTGGGAGTGCCGGGCGAGGTTCTTCGGTACGGAGAGCGCTGGCAGAGGGAACCCGGTGCTGTATCCGGATTCCTGGCGAGGGCGCTTTCCCCGGTGTAAGATCACGGCACGGCTGCTGCCTCCCGGGCCGAGGTGTTGCGAGGTGTAAACAGTTGAGTAAAGGAGTCACTGAGTTCACGATCTCCTTCATCGGTTTTTAGTCGGAACTCATCCCCCGGTCGGCAGCCGAAACGCCGGCGGGATCGCAAGGAGCCGCGCACGGTAGAGGGTGTCGAAAAAGTTCGGAGACGAACGGAGTATAGGTAGGTTTTTGGAGCCCCGGAGGGGCGAAAGCCGCGTAGCCCCGGGTGACCGAAACCCCGTTTCGGGGTGAGGGAGCCCGGGGTAGAGAGTCATGTGGTAGGGAGCCCCGGAGCGGGCGAAAGAACGGCTACGCGGCCTTTCGCCCCGTCCGGGGCTCCGTTCGTTTCGCTTGTTTGACCCCGGGTTCCCTCACCCCGAAACGGGGTTTCGGTCACCCGGGGCTACGCAGCTTTCGCCCCGTCCGGGGCTCCCGAAAGCAGCCGCTTCGCGTCAGTCCCCGACTTTTTCGACACCCTCGGTAGCGAGCCAGGCGAGCGAATAAGCGGACCAAAAGCCAAGCGCTTGACGGCGTTGCCGTTCAAAGACGCGACCGTGGGGCGAGAGGTCTGGTCCGCTTACTCGCTCGCCTAGCTCGCTGCCGTGCGCGGCTCCTTACGCTGATCGCTCACGTTTCGTTCACGCCTTATGGGCCACTCCTATTCAAGATCAGATCTCCTGCCACAAGGAACCAATACGTGAACATTTTGAACACCCTCGCTCCGTGCGCGGCTCTGACAAGGCTACTCGACTGTCTCCACGCTTTCATCGATCGCGGGTGCCAGGGCCCACTATGACTTCCACGTCTTCGGGATAAACCTCGCTCTTTATAAGGTGCTCTTCTTCAGCATCCCGCGCTCCGCGGAGGCCTGCCTGCTACTGCCAGCTGCGGCTACGCTCGTCCACCACCCGCAGCCGATCGTCAAATGTCAGCCGAACAGAAGGACCGTAGTTATAGCCTTTGTTCGACTGACAACGCAGATCCTCGACCAGCACCGAGATCTGTCCGCCGTCGCGCGTCTGCTCACAACGGAAAACCGGGAACCGTGCAAACGACAGGAGGGAACGAACCTCCCGGTTCCTTCCCGCCACTTGGAGGAGTTGCTGATCACAGGACTTCTGCAACCGTTGACGAACACGAGCCTGGCCACCGACTCTGACAGTCAGAACCTGGAACCCCCCAGGTGTTTCCACTATACCGGTCCATTCCAGAGGATGGAGAGATCCGGGCAAACAGGCCCGTCCGGTCACGTCCGATTGAATGGACGAGTCAAGGGTCGCGAGCGCCGCACGGTGAGACACCTCCTTGAAACCGAGGTAGGCGGCAAGCAGCACCAATGAGAGAACCGCCGCGACACGGGAGAGCCTCGCCGAGGGCCCGCCCGGGCTTACGAGCCGAGGAATCCCGAGCCCGAGGGCCATCGCCAACATTACCCAGAGATCGAGGAGCTTCGTAAGATCCCGGGCGAACCAACGGTCGGTGAAAGGGAGGAGAAGGCGAATCCCGTAGTCATTCGTGTAGTCGAGGACCAGATGCACGGTGAGGCCCACGAATGACAGTAGAAGCAGCTTCGCCCATGGCGGTTCTAAGCCTTTCAGAAGCAAACGGCCGAGCGCCCAAACGGCGGTCGCGAGGGCGAGGGCCTCGAGAGGGAGGGCCGGCAAGGCGTGGGTCAGACCGCGATGTGAAAACAGGTGAATTCGATCAAGGCCGAACACCGCCTGAGCAATAACGTCGACGTCCGGCAGATTGGAGGCAACGAGAAGCGTCGCTGTCGCGAGTTTGGTTGGAGCAGGAACGGCTCGGGACAAGACCAGAGCCGAGATAGTGTGAGTGATATTGTCCACAGCGTCTCCTGCCCTCAACGACCGTCTGTTTCACCGCCACTTGCGCGCCGTCTAGCATGCTGGACTTGAACCCTGGTCGCTTGGGCGCGGTAGCTCAGTTCCCCCTGTAGTAGTCGATTGCGACCCGATGGCTCCCCGCCGTTGCCTGTTTTTTGCTCTTCAGGATGACGCGGGCGACTCGATCTCCCCAGGCGCCTTTCAGCCGGGCGTCTGTGATCGGAATATTCTCGGCTCGTGCTTCGAATGCCTCGGGGTCATAGCGCATGACATACACGGGTTGTCCGGATGCGGTGTCGGCGAGCAGAACCGCGCCAGCCGGGTCCGCGGTCGCCCAGAGGGTGGTCATGAAATTCAGCTCGAACGGGGCGACCCACTTCTTCAGCTGGTAATCCTCGTTGAGCTCGATTCCTTTCCCACGCAGCAGCGTCAGCGTCCGTGTCCAGCTGGCAATTTGCGCCTCAGCCGGGTAGGCGGCAGCCAAATCCAGCCGGAAAGAAACACGAGTATCGTCAGTCGAAAACGAGACATTCGTCGCACGGAACTCGCGCCCGTCCTTCTGCTGCAATCCGTTGATGGTCGGTACGTTGTGATAAGCGGACTGCATCGTCCAGATTTCGTATCTCCTGGAGCTAAAGGTCTTTGACGTGTAGGTCTCGACTCCGACGTCGATCAGGACCGGGCGGCCGTCGGCGTACACCACAAAGTTGCCAACGTCATTGTGGTTATGGCTCTCGGCGTTGTGGCCTCCCTGGGCGGCGACGTAGAAACCGCCCGAGGTCCCAGGAACCGATCGGGCAGCCATCACCTGCACGTCCGGCAGCCAGACGTCTCCCAGGAGGGGTTCCCGTGGTGTGGCCGTCGACATTTCCGAAGCCGAAAAGAGGTCGGCGAGAAAGCGACCGAGGGAAGCCTGTCGGGGGATGCGAAGGGGGTCCGGGTCGCGATGGGCGAGGAAGGCTCCGAACCCGGTCATCATCGGGTCATCGATTCGCTTGCCGAACCGATACACGAGCCCTGGTTCGGGCGCAGCCTTGGCACTCGCATCCGCGAAGTTCACGAAATATTCGTCCTTGATATAGACCCGGTAGATGTAAGCGGCGATGTTCCGTATCAGTGGCTCGCGATAGAGATCGATCTTTCCCGCTGTCGAGCTGTTCAACAGTTCCAGACAGTCAAACAGGGAGGCACCCGCACGTCCCCAGTATCCCGGGCCTTCGTCGCAGCCCCCATCTTCCCCGTAGACAGCCAGGAAGTTGTCGAGGCAGCGGGCAATCTTAACGACCGACTGACGCCTCCTCGTTTCGTTCCGTTCAACGAGAAGGGTCGCGGTGAGCCAGTTCGAACAGATCCAGGGAGTCCAGTTGTTCAAGTCTGTTCGAGGGCCCAGGCCCATCCACCAGAAATCATCGCGCTCGAGGCAGGGAGTCAGGACGCGGCGATCGATTTCAATCACGATCCGCTCGGGCAGCAGGGGAGAGACGGCCTTCAGCTCCTGGCCGAGCAGGTAGTGCGTCCACGCGAGTAAGTTGGCCGTCTCCGCGGCAAACAGGTCGACGGTCGGCTCGGAGACATCGGGCAGGCCGGAACCGCTCTTCTGTACGCCGACATGAGCAGGCAGCCCCCAATAGGTCTCCTCGCAGGTGGCCCACACGCCGTTGGCGATATCGTCCAGAAAACGACCTTTGCCTTCGAAGACCTCCGCCATCACCAGGGTGGCGAGTTTCAAACGTCGATCTGTCCGGAGCCGCTCGAAGTTGCTTCTGTTGCCGTTGCGAACGTACTCGAGGAAGACAGAGGCGGGAAGAGAAGGCCACTGGGTTCCCAACAGGTTTTCGGCCTCCTGGATCGCCGCCCTGCGGGTCACTTCCGGCGCCTTTTCCCAGGCAGCGCGATCGGCGGCTTTGGGGTAGGGCTTCCAGGCAGCAGCTGGAAGCAGATCCTGCCGAAGGCTCCGTTCCGTGACCCGACTGCTCAGGAGCCCCTCCGCCCGCACAGGAAAAGCGCACCCGACGAGAAAAACCAGCAGAAACGTTCTCTTGATCATAATTCCACCTGAAGATCCCGGAGGATATCCGATCCGACAGGTTCAGGGCAATGATCACAACACGATCACAACAGGGGAGGGAGGCCGAGGGGGCTTGGCCAGGCTCGCGTGCCCCCGGCCAGTGGAGGCTAATACGGTTTACAGGGAGGCCAGCTCGTTTGACCCGCCCAGCAGCTTGAGGTTCAGGGTGCCGCCGATGAAGACCATCTCTTCGATCGCGCTGTCAACGGCCGTTTGCTGCAGCACGTTCGCTCTTCCTCCAAGCTCAATCTGGAACTGCGCCGATCTCCGCATCAATTCCTTGATGAATGCGGGGCTCGCGCCCTTGGTGCGGCGCACGATCAGATCCATGACCGCGGGTGGCACCTCGACTCCGCGCGAATAAAGCTTCACAAGCTTCGCACGGCACTCCTCGTCGGGCAGGGGAAACTCTATGGCCTGGTCAATGCGGCCGGGCCGCGACGCCAATGCTGGCTCGAGCTGATCGGGGCGATTGGTGGTCAGGATGAACAGCACGTCCGCATCTTCGCGCAGCCCGTCCATCTCGTTCAGGAGCTTGTTGAGCATCATCTCCTGGCCGGGATCGTGCATCTGCTCGCGCTGTCGCGCAATGAGGTCCACGTCTTCAACCACCATCATCGCGGGCTGGAGAAAGCGGGCTAGGCGAAAGTACTCACCGATCAGGCCGATCTGTTCGGCGGTAATGAGCAACGTCGTGTGTTCCGGGAGCTGCGACGCCAGGTAGTGAATGGTGTGGGTCTTCCCGGTTCCTGGCGGTCCATAGAACAACAGTCCCTTCTTCCCGGAGAACCGCAGATCCTTGATTTGCTGCCGGGCGGCGACGAACCTGCCGACATTTCGATCGAGCAGCGTCAGAGTCTTCTGAGGCAGGATCACGTCCTCGCGGGTAACGCTGTGGAGCCGGTGCACTTTGACCGCACCACCGCGTCCCGAGTAGTCCTGGTAGCTCTCAAGCGATAGAACGCGGCCACGATAGGTCTTGCCCGCAGCAACGCCAACCTCGACGGCGCCCAGCAGTTTCTCTGAAAGGTCGGCCCCAGCCTCGCCGGCGGGCACACCGACTTCAAGATGTACGCCCCCCACCATACCGAATCTCATAGACGGCGAGAGCAGGATTGCGGCAGGGAGGCCGTCCCGCTCCAACAGCCATAGACCATTCTTCAAACAGCGAACCGGTATCGGCTCCCCGATATCCAACTCGTCGTGCTGTAGCGGCCCGAGATCCACCTGGAACAGACCAGGCGTGAAAAGTTGAGCAAGCGTCGGCGTTTCGTGATTCATCGGCGAGTGTAGGCCGAGAAGCCTGACGCCGGGCAGTCCGTCGAGCGACTGCTGCAGAGCCGTCTGGACGTCGAGACGCGAAGTAATAGGGAACTCTCGCGCCGCCGTTACGATCTGTGCCAGTGGTACACCGCGAAAATGCGCGCGGAGCGTCTTCTGCAGGGCCGTTCTGCCCAACAGGTTGCGAAAGACATAGTCGATCATTGAGGTAACTGTTGCGTTATGAGCATTGTGACACCGAGTCGGCGTCTTGTCGAAAGTCAGAAGCCGGTCCGATTCGGTCCCACTCCCCCGCCTAGGCTTTCTCCATCGTGTCCACGAATGCCCGGAGTTTCTTGAGACGCGCGGTGTAGGCGTCGTGCAGCGCGTCCGAGGTTTCCCTGATGGTACGCTGGGCGCACGTATGTTGATTCAGGGAGGTCGCATGGTCAACCTGTCTTATGAGGTCGGCGGTAATTGAGGCTCCACCGCTCAACGCTCCGGCGATCCCGCCCGACACGGCGGCCAGGCAATCGGTGTCACGCCCCATGTTGACGGCGGATTTGATCGTTTCCCACACGTTGCCGCCCGTCATTCGGAAGATACAGACTGCCTTGGTGACCACCTCGTTGGCGTAACTCATGGAATAGGGCATCCCCTGGCCACTGTATTTGGAAGCGAACTTCTGTCGCAGGTCGCGGAAATCCCTGCAGTCAGCAGTCAACTTCAGACCTGATTCGAGCTCGCTGCGCACGCCGACCTCCTTTTGGAAGCCGTGGCTGGGTTTGTCGCAATTGTCGAAGATAGCCGCCAGAACTGTCTCTGCTGTTGCGCCGGGGCGTGTAGCCGCGGCAATCGCGACCACCGTGACTTCCGCCCATCGAATGCCTCGGGAACCACCGGTGTTGTAAAGCTGCCCGACCTCGTGAACATCCGAGATAGCGCCCTCGATGTCACCGGCGTTGATCAAGCCGATCGGGTGACAGGAGCGCGCCATCGAGATCAGTCCCGAGTAGTCGCAATACTTGCCGATATCCGCGGCCGGGACCGGCGTTTTGGCCATCGCCAGGAGCGAACCTTCGAACGGCTCAGAGATCAGGCCCGGCGCGTTCGGGTTCATGTGCTCGACCCAGGCTTTGCGCACGTCTTCGGCTGTGACGCGGTCCTGTTTCTCGAGAATCGCGGCAATCATGAGTTTCTGCCGTTCTACGCCGTCCTCCGTCGTGCCCGGCTCACGCGTCCAGTTGCTGGTGGCCGAGTAATGCCGATAGGGTAACAGCCGGTCCAGGGTCCCATGCTTCTGCTCAATCGCCTCCCAGGGTTGGCCTTCGACGGCTGCCCCCATGGAGGATCCGACGTACACCCCGGCAATGCAGCCGAAAAACTTTTCGCGCAGGGCGACGGCCGGAACCGAATCGGCGGGCGAGCCGGCGGTTCTCGACCAACCGGCGGCCGCGGCGCCCAATGCCGCAACAGCGCTTGTCCGCAGCCATCCACGACGATCCATCTTCATGTTGTTGTTCAAAATGTTTTCAGACATATGAGGCTCCATGTATTTCGGGGACACCCGGAATTTCGGGGACACAAAACTTAATTCCTTTGCTGACGGCGAATTCGGCGGTCACGGGGGGGAATTAAGTATTATGTCCCCGAAATTCCACGAAATTGCGTTACGGCCGATAGGACTCCAGCTCTTCGAGTTTCTTCACCCGCCGCCGGAAGTCCGGTTCGGTGCTGAACCGGGCAGCCAAAAAGGCGCGCAGGATTTCCTCGGCGACCTTGATCCCGATGATCCAGCCGCCTATGCAAAGCAGATTGACATCATCGTGCTCGACGCACTGATGCGCGCAAAAGGTGTCATGGCACAGGGCCGCCCGGATCCCCTTGATTTTGTTACCGGCGATGGCGGCGCCCACGCCCGTTCCGCAAACCATGACGCCCCGTTGGGCGCGCCCGGTCAGGATCTCTCCGCACACCTTTTTGGCGATATCAGGGAAGTCCACGGGGTCCGTCGAATAGGCCCCGACGTCATTCACCGTGTGGCCCCATGAGCGAAGGAGTTCGATCACCGGCCCCTTGAGAGGAAAGCCGGCGTGGTCACTGCCGATGACCAGCTTCATAGGCTCTCCGGTGGCCGGTCCCGTCGCCGATCCCACCGTCGAAGCCGTCGCCGCCATGATGCCCCCGCTGCAAAACGCCCGTCGGTCCATCATCGTGATTCCCTCCATATTTTACGAGGGGAGGATATGGCCGGGCTTGTGGTGTGTCAAGGAAGGACCGGGGGGAGGGAACGGCAAATGCCCCGCCCTTTGCCTCTCCTTCTTCCTCAACTTTTCTTAGATCGGCCGGGTGCGGTCAGAATAAACTGAGAGCGGATGCTCGACTAACAAACACAAAGGAGAGGGAGATGGCTCTTACAGTGAAGCTCGCGGTCGTTGTGGTTGTTTCAAGCCTCGGGATAGGTCTGCTCGCTCAGGCACCGGCGAGACGGCAGAACCAGCAGGACCAGGTTGGCCCTCAGTGGGTCTCGGCCTTTAACGGTAAGGATCTGACCGGTTGGAAGAAGATCGGCGAAGAAAAATGGGTGATTGAAGAGGGGGCAATTTACGGAGAGGGAGTCACCGAAAAATACGGTTACCTGATCACCGAGAAGGACTACAGGGACTTCGAATTGGCGATTCGATTCAAGTGTGAGGCGGATGGAAACAGCGGCGTCTACATTCGAACTCGTTTTACCCCAGGCACCGTGGACGTAAGCGAGGGCTACCAGGTGGAGATCGATCGAGTTCTGAACCACCACACGGGCGGTCTCTACGGAGACAATCGAGGATGGTTTGCCTGGCCTGCTGCGGAACACGAGACGGTTCTGAGGCCGTACGACTGGAACGAAATGTACATCAAGGTCGTTGCGAACCGGACGATAGTCCGTCTCAATGGTGTGCAGGTCTTGGATTTCACCAACCCGGATTCGAAATCCACAGACGGTTCCATAGCCCTCCAGCTGCACTCGGGAGGCCAGGGCCGTATGCGGTTCAAGGATATCTTCATCCGGGATCTGAGCATTCGCTGAACAGGTGTCGCCCTGACCGGAGCTTGCAGAGAGGCGGCCTACCGCTCTATCCGCCCGAATGCCTGAAGCGCCTCGAGCGTTTGGACGGTGAGGATGCCGCGCCATTCCTTTTCGGCGATCGGCCACACATCCGGGTACGCCCCGAACCAGGTCCAATTTGGGGTCCACGATCCGTCGGCCGACTGGTCATCGATCTCGTAGTCGAGATTCCGCTCGACTGACTGGGCGATGATCCCAAGGAACGGGGATTCCGGGGTGCGGACCAGCCAGATGGGCTTCAGGCAGTACTGCTTCCATTTTTCGGGGTTCTGTTCCACCGCCCGGGGGACCAACGGGACGAGCTTCTCGTAGAGCCGCTCCTTGTATCCGGCAGGCAGTCGCCCGCTCTCCAGAAGGCGCGCACAGGAATCGACCGCTCCGGCTGCGGAAGGATCGGGGCTGTTCCCCATCACTTGCAGCAGGCCGTCAAGCAGTGTCAACCGCCGGTTCACCGGAAAAGACTTATCGTCGAAGGTGAACAGGTACCCGAGTATTTCCGCCCTGGGGAAGACCAGGAAGCCACCGAATGCCTTATCGAGCTGCTCCTGATTCCACCAAGGCGCATGCGGATGGGCGCCGGCTGTCGGCGGGATGATTCGCCATACCCCTTTGCTCTCGTCGAATGTCGAGGCCAGGTAAGCCATCGCCCGCTTGATCATTGGGTGATCGGACGGCGTTTTAAGTGCGGCCAGGATCTGCAGGGCCCGGATGGTTCCGAGCACCGAGCTTTCCGGTGCCCGCAAATCCGGTTCCAGGGCTTTGCCGAAGCCGCCGTCCGGATTCTGAAAATCCTTGAGAGACGCCAGGACCGCTTCGGTCGAACCCCTCTCGAACCGGAAGCGGTAGAGGGCCCGTTCAAGAGGCCTCGCCTGTCCCATGACGAACTGCCGCGCTTTCGCCAGATCTGCTTTTGTCAGTCTCTTCACGTCTCGCTCCGCAAGAATCGGCGTCAGGCAGGACGTCGTTACCAGTCCGGCCAGCGCCAGGGTGCACAGTATCCTCATTTACGTCTCCTGCGCACGAGTTTAGATGGTTCCTGCGAAAGAGGTATTGGAAATTTGGGGTGGATGGGCGTTCGCTTTCGTCCCGGCCGCGCTTTGCCGTTTCTGAAGACACCGATGAGCGCTTTGGTCGACCTGCGGCCGCAAGCCAGCCAGTTGCTGGACGACAGGTGGGTGGCTGAACTGCGGCGAGCGGGAGAGCCGGGATCGATTGAGCAAAGGCACGGCATTCTGGAGCAAGCGCTCCTGAGGATGAGCGCCGGAGAATTCAAGACGCCCTCCTGGGTCGTCTATGGGTTGGATCGGATTGAGGCGACCGGAGGCGAGCTCCGGATCGAGGACCTCTGCTCGGACATCGGGATTTCCCGCCAGCACCTCGGCCGGGAGTTCGCCAGGCACGTCGGCCTGAGTCCAAAGTCGCTCTCCCGGATCCTGCGTTTCCGGCGTGTCACGGGGCGCATCCGACGCGCGACCGGCCTGAACTGGGCCGATCTGGCGGTCGAGCTCGGCTACTACGACCAGGCGCACCTGATCGCGGAGTTTTCCCGGTTTTCGGGCATCAGCCCCCGCCGTTATTCCCTGCTCAGTAGCTCCCGGACGGATTGAGCGTGATCGGTTGCGCCGCTCCGTTCGCATATCCCGGGGTCATTCTTCCATCGGGTAGGGAGCCCCGGAGCGGGCGAAAGAACGGCTACGCGGCCTTTCGCCCCGTCCGGGGCTCCGTTCGTTTCCGCTTGTTTGACCCCGGGTTCCCTCACCCCGAAACGGGGTTTCGGTCACCCGGGGCTACGCAGCTTTCGCCCCGTCCGGGGCTCCCGAAAGCAGCCGCTTCGCGCAGTCCCCGACTTTTTCGACACCCTCGGCAGCGAGCGCCAGCGAGCGAGTAAGCGGACAAAGCCAAGCGCTTCACGGCGTTGCCGTTCAAAGACGCGACGGTGGGGGGAGAGTTCTGGTCCGCTTACTCGCTCGCCTGGCTCGCTGCCGTGCGCGGCTCCTTGCGCTGATCGCTCGCGTTTCGTCGCGAAGCCATAGGCACCAAAACACATCCGTGTTCGAACATGTATCCTAGTAGGGAGAGGAATGTCGCAATGAAAGCTCTCCTGATCTCCGGCCTGATTATCCTCACCTGCGTCCCCCTTCTCGGTCAGCAGGGCAGCAGTCTCCCCCAACCCGGCACTGAGGACGTGGCGGCACTGCGGCAGCGCGTGAGCGAGCTGGAACAGAGAATCGTCCTGCTCGAGCAGCAAATCCATACATTGCTTGGCGCGCAGGGTTCCCCCGCACCCTCCCCCGCTCCCCCGGGGGAGACGGCGGCGCAGCCGGTTCCGCCGCCGGTTCCGCCGGCTCCGCCCGTGCCGGAGCCTGCCCCGGCGCCTGAAAACAGCCAGGCTACAGCCGGCCAGTTACCCACGTATGGCGGCGCTTCCGAAGCGTCAAAGGCGTTGAATCCCGACATTAGCCTGATTGGGAATTTCATCGGAAAGGCCGGAGGAAATTCGGTGCAGCCCACCCGCTCGCTTGAGATGTCCGAAGCAGAGGCGGGATTCCAGGCGATCATTGACCCCTACGCTCGTGGCGACGTCTTCATTTCTTTTGGGGAGCAGGGCGTTGACCTTGAGGAAGCTTACGCCACGTTCACGTCATTGCGTGGGATTGTGCCCAGGGTTGGGAAAATGCGGTCGTCGTTCGGTAAAGCCAACCTCATGCACAGCCACACGCTTCCCTGGGTGGACCGGCCGCTCGTGATCAACAATCTGGTTGGGGGAGAGGAGGGAATCAGTGACGCGGGAGTCTCAGTCTCGGGCATCATCCCGGCTCCTAAGGGATTGTTCCTTGAGGCGACCGGCCAGGTTTTCCGGGGCGACTCGGGGGAAGACGACTCCCCGATATTCCGTGCGTCGAGGAACAGCGATGTCAGCGCGGTCGCCCATTTGCGCGGGTATGCGGATATAAGCGAGGCAACCAACCTCGACCTGGGGCTTTCGTACGCGCGCGGGCACAACGAACTGGGGAGCGATTTCCTGACCCACTTGTACGGCGCCGATGCCACCGTGCGCTGGAAGCCGCTGCGGCGTTCCATCTATCGTTCCTTCATCTTCCGGACCGAGATGATCTGGAGCCAGCGCCGGGAACTGCCCGAGCTCCAGCGGGCATTTGGCTTCTACACTTCTGCCGATTATCAACTGGCTCGGCGCTGGTTTGTGGGGGGGCGATATGACTGGTCCGAGCGCAGCCGCTCGGCCGAGCTCGCCGACCGGGGAGGCTCGCTGCTCCTGACCTATTGGCCCAGCGAATTCAGCCAGCTTCGAGGGCAGTACCGGGTCACCCGGTATGAGGGCAACATCACAGCGAATGAGTTGTTCGTGCAGCTGCTCTTTTCGCTCGGAGCCCACGGCGCACATCCGTTCTAGACGAAAGGGTTCGGGACACAAAACTTGATTCCTGTGGAAACTGGAAAGCCGGTCAAACCATCTTGGAATTGAGTGTCGTGTCCCGGAAATTGTCTACAATGAAAAGAATGCCATCCCTTTTTCGCATCGTTCGACTGGTAATGTTCGTGTCGGCTGTTGTGTTAGTGTTTTCCTCCGCTGTCGAAGCCAAGCAGCTGCGTCTGGTGACTGCGACGACAGATCTCGCGGCATTGGCGCGGGAAGTCGGCGGCGACCGGATCGAGGTCGAGTCGATCGCCAGGGGCTACCAGGATCCGCACTTCGTGGAAGCCAAACCGAGTTTTTTGCTGCTCTTGCGGCGGGCCGATCTGCTGGTGACCGTCGGACTGCAGTTGGAGATCGGGTGGTTGCCGCCGCTGATTACGCAATCGGGCAATCCGAGGATTCAGGTCGGCGGGCCTGGTTACGTTGACGCCTCGCGATTCGCCGAGATTCTCGACATCCCGACCGGGCCGGTCACGCGGGCCATGGGTGATGTGCATCCTCTTGGGAACCCTCATTATTGGCTGGATCCAGCCAACGGCCGCCGGGTCGCCAAAGGCATTGCCGACAAACTGGCTGAATTGGATTCCCAGGATGCCGCATACTTCCAGCAGCGATTCCAGGATTTCGACCGGCGCCTGGCCGCCGGCGAGCAGAAGTGGGATGCGGCGATGAAGCCGTACCGAGGACGCAAGGTCGTGACCTATCACAACTCGCTTCCAAATTTCGCCAAGCGATTCGGCCTGCAGGTCATCGGATATGTCGAGCCCCGACCCGGGATTCCACCTTCTCCGAGCCATACCATAGAGTTGATGGGCCTTATGAAGCGGGAAAACTGCAAGGTGATCATGGTGGAGCCCTACTTTGACCTGAAAACGCCCAACTCCATCGCTCGAGAGACGGGAGCCAAAGTCGTGCAGTATCTCCCGTCGGTAGGCGGCGAAAAGGGAATCGAGGATTACTTCAAGCTGTTTGATTACGACATTGATCTGCTGACCAAGGCTTTCGCGGCTGCGCAATAGCTGCTCTCCTAAGGAAACGTATGGAAATCCTTCCTTTCTTGCTCTGGCCCTTCGTCGCCAGCCTGATCCTGACGGGCATTCACGCGTATCTCGGGGTCCATGTTGTGGAACGCGGAGTCATTTTTGTCGACCTGGCCCTGGCCCAGATCGCCGCCCTCGGCGCCACCATCGCCATCCTCCTGGGGATGGACGTTCACGGCTCGCACGCCTATTGGCTGAGCCTCGCCTTCACCTTCATCGGAGCCGCGATTTTTGCTTTTGCGCGCACCCGGGCGGGACACATACCGCAGGAAGCGTTTATCGGCATCGCCTACGCGGTCGCGTCGGCAGCCGCCATTCTGGCGATGAGCAAGGCGACCGGCGAGACAGAACATCTCAAAGACATGCTGGTCGGCAACATTCTGGCCGTCGACAAGGCTGAAGTGGTGAAGACCGCCGTCCTGTACGGTGCCGTCGGCCTGTTTCACTACATTTTCCGCCGCAATTTCCTGCTGATCTCCACCGACCCGCCTGCAGCGGAGGAGCGCGGTCTGAATATCCGCCTCTGGGATTTCCTCTTCTACGCCTCCTTCGGTTTCGTGGTTACTTCGTCGGTTTCGATTGCCGGCGTCCTGCTGGTCTTCTGCTATCTGATCGTCCCGTCAGTCGGCGCAATGCTGTTTGCCGAAGGGATAGGACGACGCCTCGCGATAGGCTGGACAATGGGCACACTGGTATCGGCCCTCGGGGTCTGGTTCTCGGTCTGGCTGGATCTCCCGACCGGCGCCACGATCGTCTGCACTTTCGGCGCGGTCCTGACGCTGATGTTTTTCGTGCACATGCTTTTCTTCCACGGGGCGCGGGCCCGGCCGCTCAAGGGAGCGAGATCAGCCCGTGACCTGGACCTGGATGCCCTGGACAACCGGACGACAACCAAGAACAAGCCTGCCCGGCCCGCAGACATTGTCCGGCCGTCATCCTAGACCCCGCGCTTTGCTGTACCCGAGACGAAGTGTCATAATCTCCCCGACCGTGTCCAGGCCCGGGAGTCTTTAGGGGCCGAGTCTTCCCAGCCAAGATGCGCGCGACAGACTGCGCCGGTCGGCTATATCCGCGCGTGCAGAACACCCGGACGTAGTCGAGGTCCGGGAGGACCCGGCAAACCGAAAACCTGGAGGGCGGGGCTGAAGGCAGCGTTTTCGATCAACGGAACGTCGAAGTCCTGCCAAGGGGGGGCTAGAGCATGCCAGCGAAGGCAGTGCCGTCGGCCGCAGACGGCGGAATCGACCTGTTCGCCTGTGGCGGCGAGATGGCGGCCGCGATGGGTTGCATCAACTGGTCAGAGACACCGCTCGGGGCTGTCTCAGAATGGTCGCACGGCCTGCGAACCATGGTACGCCTTCTCCTCCGCAACCGTTTCCCTCAAGCACTCTGGTGGGGACCGGAGTGCGTCCAGATTTGCAACGACGCGTTCTGCTCGCTCGTCGGCGCGAAGCATTCGAGTTCGATGGGGCAGCCTGCGGGCCAATCGCCCTCTGAATTCTGGGACGTCGTCGGGCCTTCCATCCAGGCGGTGTTTTCGGGTCAGCCTGCTCCCTGTTGCCAGGATTTCTTCCTGCTGCTGAACCGAAAAGGCTTCGTGGAGGAAACAGACTTCAGGGTTGCCTACAGTCCGGTTCCGGATGGCGCGGCAGGACCGAGCGGGATTGGCGGGGTTTTGGGGACATTCACCGATACGACCGAAGAAGTGTATGAGGAGCGGCGTCTCCGTACCCTCCTGGAGCTCGACGCCTGCACGGGAGCCTCAAAAACACCCGACCAGGCGTGCGAAGCCGCAGCAGAGGCCCTTTCGAGGAACCCGTCGGACGTGCCTTTTGCCTTGTTCTACCTGTTGGACGAGGACGGAAAGCAGGCCACGCTTGCCGCGTCGTCTGGTTTTGCGGACCACACACGGGCCAATCCCGAGCGACTCGACCTCCACAGTTCGGCCAGCCCCGAACCTGCCTGGCCGATCGGGCGAATCCTGGAAGCAGGGCAGGTTGAAGTTCTCGCCAATCTGGCGTCCACCCTGGGTTCGCTGCCGGTCGGGCGCTGGTCGGAATCGCCTCACACGGCTCTTGCGCTCCCGCTTTGCTCGCGCGATCAGACCCGGTCCTTGGGCGTTCTCATCGTCGGCATCAGCCCCCACAGGGAGTTGACCGCCGCATACCGCGGATTTCTTGGGGCGGTCGCGGACCAGGTGACGACTGCGATTGGCAGTGCCCGGACCGAGCAGGAGGCTCGAAAACGAGCCGAGTTGTTCGAACGGGAGCTCTTCGAAGCTAACGAGCGCCTTCGAAAGACTCTCGAGGTTGGCGAAATCGGGACCTTCGAGATAGACCTGTCCACCGGCCAGGGTGTCTGGAACGAGGTCGAATGCCGGTTGCTGGGGATCGAGCCGGGAGAAATGACGCCCAATCCCGAGACCTTCTTCCGCTTCGTTCACCCTGAGGACCAGGACGGGCTGCGGGCGCAGTGGCAAGAAGCGATCACGACGGGGCAGCTGGATGCGGAGTTCCGCGTCATCCGTGCTGACGGCCAGGAGCGCTGGCTGGCGGGCAGGGGCGGGTTCTTCCCGCGCCCGGCGGCAGGAGATCGCCCGGACGGCCAAGCACCGCCCTTTCGGTTCCTGGGCCTTAATTTCGATATCACCGGCCGCAGGCGCGCGGAAAGCTTCATCAAGGCAATCTACTCCATTGACTCGTTCATCCATTCGACGCTCGACTTCAACGAGATCGTGCGCCAGGCGGTATCGCGCGCAGCGGCGGCCATCGGCTCTGACACCGTAGCGCTCTCCATAAGGAAGAATGAGCGATGGGTTGTCACCTGCGTTCACGGCTTCCCCGAGAATGTCATTGGTTCGGAGATGAATGACACTGAAGAACCGCATGCGGTTTTGGCGCTCCAGACGAAGCAGCCTGTCGCAATCGAAGATGCACTCACGGATGAACGGGTAAACCGCGAGCACATGAGAAAGTGGGGCGTCCGTTCGGTTCTGGTGGTCCCTCTCTTGACGCAGGACGAAGTCACCGGGGTTCTCTTTTTTAACTTTCACAAGCGTCCGATTGCTTTTGATCGAATCCATATCGATTTTGCCTCGCAGCTGGCCTCCTCGCTCTCGCTGGCCCTGCAGAACTCCCGGCTCTTTGAACGCGCTCAGTCTGAACTGAACGAACGCAAGCGAACAGAAGAGGCCTTGCGGCGGCAAACCCAGGAGTTGGCGACAGCTCGAGCGTTCGCCGAGAACGAGCGCAGTTGCCTGGAGGCGCTGATGACCGCCTTGCCTGTAGGGGTCGCGATGTTCGACCGGCAGGGCGGGAGTGTTCGCAACAATCAAGCCTATCAAGCCATCTGGGGCGGTTCCGTTCCGGTCACTTCGGGGCTCGTTGACTATGCGCAGTACAAGGCGTGGTGGCCCGAGACCGGCCGACCGGTCCTTCCGGAGGAATGGGGGTCGGCGCGGGCCTCCCTCGCGGGTGAAAAGGTTCAAGGACAAGTGATCGAAATTGAAGGCTTTGACGGAGTTCGGCGGCTGGTCTTCAACAGCGCGGCGCCCATCCGCGATGCGACTGGCAGCGTCATCGGCAGCGCCGTCGCGATCCAGGATATCAGCGACGTTCGGCGTACGGAGAAGGCACTGGCTGTCTCGAACGAGCGCCTTCAGCGAGTGCTGGCAACGATCACCGAGGGTTACTACGCGCTGGATGATCAGTGGCGTTTCGTCGAGATGAACGGACCGGCCGAGGAGCATTTCGGGCGTCCGGCGGCGGAGCTCGTGGGCAAGAACATTTGGGAGGTGACAGGCACGACGCCCGACTCGACCATATACCGCAGCTTTCAGGAGGCTGTTGCGACCGACAGGGCGATTCACTTCGAAGCCGCCTCTGAGGTACGGCCGGGCGCCTCGTGTGAACTGCACCTGTACCCTCGTGCAGGGGGGCTGGATGTGTTCTTCCACGACATCAGTGCCCGGAAGGCGGCCGAGGAAGCGCTGCGCGCGAGCGAGCAGCGGCTTGCCTCGATCCTGGACAGTATCGCCGACGGGTTCTACGCGCTCGACCGCCAGTGGCGATTCACCCATATCAATGACGCGGCACTGAAATACCTCAAGAAGACGCGGCGGGAGGTGATCGGACGACCTATCCAGGGGGTATTTCCAAGGATCGTCGGGAGTATCTTTGAAGAAACTTACCGGCAGGCTTTCGAGCAGGGCGAACCCGCTCGAATTGAGTCGCGGTCCGTGGTCACTGACCGCATTGTCGAGATCTACGCCTACCCCGGGCCCGACAACCTGACCGTTCTATTCCGGGATGTGACCGAGCGCAAGCGAACGGAAGAGGCCCTGCAACGCAGTCAGGAAGAGCTGCGCCAGGCAAATGCACAACTGGAGCAGAAGGTCGCCGAGAGGACCGCGCAACTCGCCCATCGCGCCGTCCAGCTTCGAGCGCTGGCGGGCGAACTGACACTCTCTGAACAACGCGAGCGGCGCCGGATGGCCAAAATCCTGCACGATCATCTTCAGCAGTTGCTGGTTGGGGCGAAGTTCCGCGTAACGATCCTGGCGAGGGTCGGCGACGATGTCCTCAAGCAGGCGATCAGGGAAATCGAGCAGTTGCTGGACGAGTCGATTGCCACTTCCCGGTCACTCACTGCTGAGCTCAGCCCGCCAATCCTCCATGACGGGGGGTTGGAAGCGGGCATGGAATGGCTGGCGAGGTGGATGACCGACAAGCACGGCTTGTTCGTCGAACTGTCGTTGGAGGATCGCATCCCTGCGTTGGAGGAAGATGTGAAAGTCCTCCTGTTCGAGTCGGTCCGGGAATTGCTCTTCAACGTCGTCAAGCACGCTCAGTGCAAGTCGGCCACGGTCAGTATCCGACGTATCAAGGGCGGGAAGATCCAGGTAGTCGTTTCGGACGACGGTGTTGGCTTCGACCGGGAAAAACTGAAAATGACCGGAACTTCAGGCACCGGGTTCGGTCTTTTCACAATCCAGGAACGAGTCGAACTGGTGGGTGGCCGCATTCAGATCCACAGCACTCCTGGCAAAGGGAGCCGGTTCGTTCTGACCGTCCCGCTCACCGCTGCCAGCTTGCCGGTCCTGCCGCCGGTTACGGTCGACGCCGGCCCAGCCACCCCGGCAGCCGAACCTCCGTCACCAGCCCCAGGTCGCAAGATCCGCGTTCTGCTGGCCGATGACCACGCGGTCGTGCGCCAGGGTCTCGCCCGCCTGCTGGCATCCGAACCAGACATCGAAATTGTGGGGGAGGTCGCCGACGGCCGCTCGGCTGTTCAACTGGCCGGCAAACTAAGACCTGACGTCGTTTTGATGGATGTGAGCATGCCCGGGATGGATGGGCTGGACGCAACTCGCATGATCCATCAGAACTGGCCCGAGGTCAAAGTCGTCGGCCTGTCCATGTTTGACGAGAAGGAACGGGCGGAGGCGATGCAGGCGGTCGGTGCCTCAGCCTACCTGACCAAAAGCGGCCCGGCTGAAGAGTTGATCAAAACGATTCGATCGTGCGTCAGCAGGGCGGGTGGATAAGTCGGCATCCGGCCCGGGTTGCGGCCGGACTGAACGCGGTCTTCCCAAGGGGTCGTCTCCTTCGTGGATAATCCTGTCTTTCGGATCTACCAAGAGCAGGCGGTGGACGCTCTCTTCCGCCGATTGGAGGATCATCAGATCGCCCCCCTCGCTATCTCTTGTCGTGCTCGAGTGCCTGGTTAATGTAGTCGCGAAGGGCAGCCTCGTTCATCTCCGAGACACACTTGATCTTCACGTGTTTTGACACCTTCCCGACACCCCCGAGCAATCCGTGCCTGTCGGTGAAGTCGGCGCCCCGGGAAAAGGCGAAGGTGATGTCTTTCTTCGTAGGGCTGATTACGGCCAGGATCCGCTTCTGCCTCCATCCCAGTATCCCGTAAGTCACGACCTCTTGGGCGTCGGGCGCGTACTTTTTCATCAATTCCCGGAGACGAGCCACGACAGGCCTGTACTCCGATGCGACCTTTTGCTCCAGGAACTCGTCGACGGTGGTTACTTTCATCGTGGCTGTTTTCATGGTGGTCCTCATACCGATTCCCCCCGTCTGCTGCTCGAAATTCTGGGTCACTCGCGATAAGCATTACCTCTCGGATGCTGCGTCAAAGACGATTTCGCCGGCGAGGAACGTCTTCACGATCGACAACTTGCCGTTCTCGAGAGTGAACAGGATCAGGTCGGCTCGTTTCCCGACTGCGATTTCACCCCGGTCGGTCAGGCTGTAAAAGCGAGCGGGATTCCTGGTCGCAAGCTGGATCGCGTCGCCCAGGGAGGAACCAGTGAAGCGCATGAAATTTTCCACTCCACGATCCAAGGCCGAAGCAGCGCCGGCCAGTACGTTCTGAGCGGGCAGGCGGACGACTCCTTCAGGCGCCAGGACCACGGTCTGCCCGTTTCTACGATACTCCCCGGGCGGCATACCGGCCAGGTGGACCACGTCGGACGTCAGGATCAGGTTATCCCGGCCCTTGGTTTTGAAAAACACCTGGATCTCGGCCGGGGTGAGGTGGAAACCGTCGGCGATGATGCTGGCTGCAAGTCGATCCTCCGCCATCTGGGGCCACAGTGGGTTCTCATGACGGTTGATCAGGTTCGCACACCCGTTTCCCAGGTGGGTTGAAATGCGCGCGCCCTGATCAACCGCCGCCTTTATGACTTCAGCGGACCCATTGTGATGGGCCAGGCCCACTTTTATTTTGGCGTCCACTAGTCTTTGAATGAACGCGGTGGCACCTTCTACCTCAGGTGCGAGCGAAACTTGGAGTATTTTGTTGCACGACGCCTGGTTAAGCTCTTGGAACTCCTCCCATTTCGGAGCACGGACCCAGTCGCGGTTATGAGCGCCACGATATCCATCGACCGGAGAGATATAGGGGCCTTCGAGGTGGAACCCCGGTATCGAGCGGGCCAGATCCGGATCGCTTCTTGCCAGGGCGAGCGCGGCGAAGCTCTTCAGGAGCGTCGCCTGCGTGTTCGTTGTGACAGTTGGCAGGTAGGTCGTTACCCCGGCCCTCCAGAGGCCCCGTGTCGCCTTGCGCACGCCCTCCACATCAAGCGAATCCGAGGTGAAGGCAACGCCCAGGTAGCCATTGACCTGGTTGTCGATCAGCCCCGGCGCAACGAACGGGAGGGTTGCTGATGACGATGAACTCGCGCCATCACGGGTGATGCTGTCGATTCGCCCGTCCTTGATCCGGATCGTCACCGGCTCACCGTCCGAATACAGCCGCCCACGGACCTCCGCGGCGAATTCGCCTTGCTTGACAGGAGCGGAGGCCGAGGGTCGAAGCTCCTTCAGGATCTCACGGGACGTGAAGTCCACCCAGACGATGCCGCACTCCTGGCGCGTTCTTTTCGCGAGTTCTCTGCCCAGTTCCTGTACAGGGTTGTTGAACTTGCTCCACCAGGTTCTGTCGTCGGGGTATCCGGCCTGATAGAGGACGATGTTTGGATAGAAATACTCCGCGAAATCCGCCATCTCCTTCAGAAAGTCCTGGCAGGAGGCGAACTGCTGAGAATCGTCAACAAAAACCACGTCTCCCCGATACTTCTGACACAAGAAGCGCTTGTCGTAATGCTTGATGAACAAACGATAGGCGAGATTATGCGATTTGACTTGCGCTTCCCAGGCCTGAACGTCGAAGTCCTCGACCGGGACTCCATCTTTGTCCTTGGCCGAGTTCCTGTGCCACTCGACATCGACTCCGAACCCCGCCACGCAGGGATGCTGTTTGTACCTGGTCAAAACGAGGTCGATCAACTTATCGACGCCGGCGAACCCGGGTTCTACTTGCAGAAATACCTTGATGCCCTGGCTGTCGAAATAGCGGAGGTACTCCTCGTGCCTATCAGCTGTCGCGAACTTGATCCTGGGATCTCGAGGAGCCTGACCGGGGAACTCCAGTCGGCATCCCCCTATGTCCTTCTGGAACAGACCGACGATCCAGACGGCGACTGGCTGAGCAGCGTCGAAGTTCCCGCTCACCGTCTTCAAGGCGGCTCCCCATTGATCTGGGGAAGGGAATGGACGGAGGTGGGCCGAGGAACGAAGCCCCGCCCACTGAGGACCGGCAGGCCGGGCGGTTGCGTCCTGCCATGTGATCGCGGAAAGCGCCGACACCAATACGAGGAAGCGGACAAGATCCTTGCGCAGTTTCTGATACATGGCCAAAGAATACTCTGATTATGATCCCGGGACGCGCCACCGCTTTCATTGTACTAACTGGCCGGCTCTCGCTTGAGCGTCATTTTCCCGCTCAGTTTGGTGCCGTCTTCCAGCGCGAAGTCGAGCTTGCCTTCCAGTTGATCGTCGCTGGAACGAGAGACAGTGGACTTGTAGACTCGCCCGTCCGGTCCTGTAACCGTGAAACTGAGTGTGGTTCCGTCGAATTGCACATTTTCCAGGGGAAGACTCTCGCCGGGCTCGCTTCCGCCTGACCCGCTGACCTTTTCGCCTTCCTGCTTCAGGTCCAGGAACGCAGCCTGCGTTTGCACAGTTCCATCCGGTGCCGAGATCTCGATTTGCCCCGACCAGTGTCCGGTCAAACTGGCAGCCATTGCAGGGGCCATAGACAACATAAGCAACATGGACAACAGGCAAGCTGGACGTAATCTCATAAACAAGTCACCTTCTCGGAGATCCACGATCGAGCGACGGTGCGCCCTCACGTGGGGTTACTGTTTCAGCGGGCTGTCGGCCGTGCCGAGCCCGGAACAACCGTCTGAGTTCTTAGTACGAGTGCGGCTCTCAGGATGTTCAGATTGGACAGTGGTTCGCCGCCCTTTGCTCGTCGTAAGTGTCGCGGGTGACGGTCGCCAGGTGTTTCCACGGAGAGTATCCATCCTTTATGCTATCCAGATGCACTTTTCGCGAGGACACGAACTGACGGTTCCCGGGAACCGGCCGACGGTGAATCATGATTGAGTACCTCAAGGACTGGGTGGTCTCTCTCCACTTCGGCTGGATCCAGATCATCATTTCCCTGGTCGTTTTCGTCGCTTTCTCAGTTGTGTCCCTGCTGGTTGTGCGCGCCGTGCTGGTCAGGCTTCCGGCCACCTACTTCTGCGACTCGCATCCTCGGGAGTTCTGGACCAACAGGCACCCGGTCATCCGCTGGACGGGTTTGATCCTCAAGAACCTGAGCGGCGTCCTTCTGGTCTTGGTCGGGATCGTCCTGACGATGCCGGGAATCCCGGGCCCCGGGCTTCTCACTGTCGTAATCGGAGCGCTCCTCCTCGATTTTCCCGGAAAGAGACGGGTGGAACGCAGGCTGATCAGTCGCCCGAGCGTCCTGTCGACCATCAACCGGATGCGCGCTAAGCATGGAAAGGAGCCGCTGGTGCTGGATCCAGCGGCCTGTGAAGGGGTCCCTCACATCTAGTCAGGAGGGGAGTTTTCGGGGAGACAAAGTCCCGGTTTGAAAGCCACGCCCGCATGATTCCCGACTCAGAACCTGATATAAGTACCTGCAGACGGAAGTCGAAGAATGCGTGCGTCTGAAGCCGGCACGGTCCACAACAACTTCTTTCGGGAGACACAATGTCAAATCGGCGTGAGTTTATCGGACAGTTCGTCGTCGGAGGTGTGAGCAGCCTGGCGGTTTCATCCATGGTGTCGTCAGGGCGCATCCTGGGTGCGAATGACCGGATTCGACTCGGGTTGATCGGGGCTGGAGGCCGCGGGCAGGAGATCTTCAAGGCGGCGCTGCGGGCGCCGAACACCGAGGGGGTTGCCGTCGCCGATGTCTATACGGGTCGACTGGACGAGGTCAAGGCTTTCGCACCTCAGGTCCAGACTTTTCAGGATTTTCGGCGGCTTCTGGACGATAAGAGCATCGATGCGGTGCTGATTGCAACGCCTCAACACCAGCATGCGCTCAACTTCGTCCCGGCGATTCAGGCGGGCAAGGATGTCTACCAGGAAAAGACGATGGCATTCAATCCCGACCACGCGAAACGGATGCGAAAGGCGTTGGAAGGGTCGGGCCGGGTGGTCGGGATCGGCATGCAGATGATCAGCAATCAGGGTTTCACGAAGGTGCGCGAGGTGCTCACTTCCGGTCGTATGGGACTCATCACGGCGATAAACGCGCATCATTATCGGAATGCACCATACGGCGGCTGGATGCGACAGATACCTGCCGACTGCGATGCCGCGCACGTCGATTGGAAGGCGTTCGAAGGGGAAGCCGAGCCGCATCCCTTCGATCCTCAACGCTATCGCAACTGGCGCTTCTTCTGGGACTATTCGGGTGGCAATGTCTTCGAAAACATGATTCACCAGGTCGGCTACTGGTACAAGGCTCTTGATCTCAAGATCCCCCAGGCTGTCACGATGACAGGCGGCAACTACCTCTCGCCCAAAATGGAGGTCCCGGACACAATGAACGTGACCATGCTCCAGCCTGAGAAGATCGTCTTCAACTGGAACTCGATGTTCGGCAACGACTACTTCGGGGAAGGGCATGACCTGCTGCTCGGGAACAAGGGGACTTTGGCGCACACGGAGACCGACGAGGTTCGCTTCACCCCGCAAGGTCAGAAGAGCACGGCCGTCAAGGAGGAATCGAGCGCTTCCTCGGGAAAAGCGCCTGATATCGTGGGATATTCCGATGCCACCGACCGCCACATGCAGGACTTCTTCAACTGCATGCGCAGCCGGAAGGAACCGATTTGTCCGTTCGAGATCGGGTACCGATCCGCAATCGCCTGCCAGATGGCGGTAGCGTCGTACCGTCAGGGGCGAACCGTGAAGTGGGACGAGAAGCGAGAGGACATCGTATAAGTGGGTCTGACTTCCAGTCGGACCCGGTCCCACTGGCAGTGGGACCCACTGAATCGGACCCGGTCCCACTGGGACTGGGTCTCCCATCCCAGGCGACCAATGGGAGCTTCCGAATGAAACGCACGCTTCTTGTCACTGTCGTTGCTTGTGTCCTCACTTGGGGCTACGGGCTATGCGAGGACGAGGTCATCGACAAGGGCGGGAAGGCGGCTTTTCCTCTCAAGGCCAGCAAGGACGGTCGCTATCTCATGGATCAGGCGGGCAAGCCGTTCCTGATCAATGGCGACACGCCCTGGTCCCTGACCCACAACCTGACGTACGACGAAGCGGTCCGATACATGGAGGACCGGCGAAGGAAGGGCTTCAACGCTCTGATCATTTCGGTTCCGGATGCATACGGCCCGGACGGTTCGCACCTGGATCCACCGGATCGGCAGGGCAATTCACCCTTTCTCCAAAGGGACATCACTCGTCCGGTGGAGGCCTATTGGGCGCACGTGGATCGCGTCCTTTCAAAATCCGAAGAGCTCGGTTTCCTCGTGCTGTTTTTCCCGGCCTACCTCGGCTGTTGTGAGGACGGCTACCTGAAGCTGTTCCTTGAAAACGGGCCCGCTCGCGCACTCGAGTATGGTCGATGGATAGGGAAACGCTATCGGTCCCGAAAGAACGTCATCTGGGTCCACGGTGGGGACCGGGACGTCAAGGAGGCTCGTGAGATCGTGGCCCAAATCCGCAGTGGAATCAAAGAGGCCAGTCCGACGAGCCTCCATACCGTTCACTGGGCACCGGAAACCGACCCGTGGGTACCGTTCGGGGAGGACTGGATCGACATTTACACGACCTACACCTACAAGTCGGTGCCCGCCCAAGTCTTGTCGCATTGGAATCACCACCCGACGAAACCGGTCGTGCTGATCGAAACGCACTACGAGAATGACTTTGGCAAAAAGACCGCCGATGATGCCCGGAAATATCCGTACCGGGCGATCCTTTCGGGAGCAGCCGGTCACTTCTTCGGTAACAAACCGCTCTGGTTTTGCGGCCGGGGATGGGAAACCGCGCTCGATTCCCCCGGGTCGCGTTACATGGAGTTGGTCGGGCGATTCTTCCGATCCCATGCCTGGCATCGGCTGGTCCCGGATCTCGAGCACCGGTTGATCCTCGACGGCGCCGGGGACCCGGGTACGGAAGAGGGCGTGCAGGCGGCGGTATCATCAGCAGGTAACCTTGCAATAGCCTACGTTCCGTCCGTCCGCCCGTTGAAAGTCAACTTGGCGGTTCTCTCCACAGGGCGCGTCCGGGAATCCTGGTGGAGCCCGGTCTCGGGAAAAACCGTGCAGACCAGCCTTCACGAAAGGGGGGCCACCGTGGTCCTGACGCCGCCGGCTCCCGGCGACTGGCTTCTCGTCCTGGAATCATTTCCAGGTTCCCGATCACGCCTTCACGCACCCCGCCTTGTTCAGCGACGCTTCGCCGCCAGACTTCTTCGACACCGCTCCGAACTGTGCGGATCTTCGCCGTAAGCGACGCCGGCGTCTGTGCCGCTTGTGCGCGGGGAAGAAATCCCGGTACGGAAGGCCACGGACTTCGCTGGGAAGGAGCGGATCCGCGGCCCGACGACACTATCGAGAGGTTGGTTGCTTCAAACGCTCTTGAATGCGACGCTGCAACTCCTCGGCGGAGACATCCTCCTTGTGGGTTGCGATCCACCACTGGTTGCCGAACGGATCCTGAACGCCGGCCCCCCGGTCTCCGTAAAACTCGTCTTTCGGTTCCATGGTGGACGTCGCGCCGGACTGTATCGCCTGCCGGTAAACTCGGTCGACGTCTTCGACGTAGACGTACAGGGAGCAGGTCAACGGTTTCCAGCGTTCCGAGGCCTGTCCCAGCATGATCTTGGAGTCGCCAACCTGAAGCTCGGCGTGCATGACCGAGCCATCAGGCATGTCGGCGCGGAAAACCACCTTGCTGTCAAACGCCTTTCCGAGGAACTCTATGAACCTCTCGGCGTCGGAGACGACGAAATATGGAGTGAGGGTGTGGTAGCCCTCGGGTATCGGTTTCACTGCCATGATCTGGTACCTCCTGCGACGGCAGTCGCCTGAATAGGGTTTCTCCCATGGTAGGACGTACGCACTCCCGATTCAACGTGGGCGGCCGGGGCTGTGACCGGGACGAGCTCGATCGCCCTGCGTGCTAGAATAGTCAACAGGTTTCCGCTGAACGCCGGCTTGAATATGCTGCGGTCCCTTTTGGTTCTGCTCGTCGTGGTTTTTGTTGCCCAACCGTGGCCGATACCCGCCCGGGTCAATGCGGCCGATCCCGAGGGCGGCGCAATCCGCTTCCGTAATATTGCGGCCGAGTCGGGCCTGGATTTTGTCCTCCAAAACTTCTCGTCGCCGATGAAGCATATGGCGGAGCCGATGACCGGAGGCGTTGCCACTCTGGATTTTAACCGCGACGGGTTGCTCGACATTTTCTTCGTGAATGGCGCCGTCCTTCCCGCCCTCAAGAAACAGGATCCGAAGTACTACAACCGGCTGTACCAGGCCGAGAAGAGCGACAAAGGTCTGAGGTTCAAGGACGTGACCGCGAAAGCCGGCCTGCAGGGGGAAGGATATTCGATGGGAGTCGCGGCCGGCGACTACGACAACGACGGCTTCATCGACCTCTTTGTCGCAGGTGTTTTTCAGAACATCCTCTACAGAAACCGGGGAGACGGGACTTTCGAGGACGTGACCCGCAAGGCCGGCATCAAAAGCGACCTATGGGCCGTGACGGGGGGGTGGTTCGATTACGACAAGGACGGGCTTCTGGATCTGTTTGTCGTCAATTACGTCGAGTACGACCCGAACAATGAGCGCTTTTGCGGTGATCGGAATCGCAACCTGCGCGCCTACTGCCATCCCAAGTACTTCAAGCCGATCCCCAACAACTTGTACCGGAACAAGGGAGACGGGACTTTCGAGGACGTGAGCAAGGCAACAGGAATCAGCGCGCACGCCGGCCGGGGCATGGGCCTCGGGTTCGGAGATTACGACCGGGATGGCTACCTCGACATCATGGTAACGAACGACAACTACCCGAACTTCCTTTTCCACAATCAGGGCGGAAAGACATTCGAGGAAGCGGGCCTGCTGAGCGGAACCGCTATGCGCGATTTCGGCAAGCCGGTGGCCGCGATGTGCGCGGACTTTCGCGATTACGATAATGACGGGCTCGCCGACATCTTCGTCACAGCGCTCGCGGGCGAGACCTTTCCGCTCTTTCGCAACAGCGGCCGGGGATACTTCGAGGACGCGACCTACCCGTCAAACGTCGCCCGGCTCACGATCAAGCTGAGCGCGTGGGGGAACGGATTCTGCGATTTCAACAATGACGGGTGGAAGGACATCTTTACCGCCAATTCCCACGTGAACGACCGGATCGAATCGTTCGAGGCCAGCGAGTACCGGCTGCCCAACAGCGTCTTCATCAACCAGAAGGATGGCACATTCTCCGATGTCACCGCGGGCGCCGGCCCGGATTTTCTGGTCCCGCGGGTCCACAGGGGCAATGCGTTCGGCGACTTCAACGCCGATGGCAGGATCGACATGGTCGTCACGTCGATCGAGGAACCGACCGAGCTGTGGGAGAACACGAGCCCCGGGTCGAACAGCTGGATCGTGCTCCGGCTGAAGGGAACGAAAAGCAATCGCGACGGCATCGGAACGCAGGTCAGGATCGGGAACCAGTACAACATGATGACGACTGCCCTCGGTTATGCCTCCTCATCCCATATGGGTGTGCATTTCGGCCTGGGCTCCACGAAAGAAATCGCTGAAATCGAACTGCAATGGCCAAGCGGGACCCGCCAGGTTCTGAAGAACGTCGCGGTCAACCAGGTTCTGCAAGTCGAGGAGCCGTAGCCGAATGCGGAATGCGGAATGCGGAATGGGGAACGGATGGGAGTGGGATGCGGAATGCGGAATGCGGATTGAGGATTGAAAAAACGATCTGTTGCGGATCACTTGCCTCCTTGTATATAACGTGACCCCAAAGGGGGACTGTTTCTTCTATTCCGCAATCCGAAATCCGCAATTCGCGATCGACAGGGGGAGGTTCGCAATGAAACATCGGCTGCTCGCTGTTCTGCTCGTTTCTCTCATCGCCTCGGGATACGCATTTTCCAAAAACAAAGTGGTCAAGAGCTCACTGGCCTTTGAGGGAAGGGAGATCACCTATTATCTTTTTGTCCCCGAGGAGGTGGACCGCTCGACTCCTGCTCCGCTGGTCGTGACGCTTCACGGCTCGGGTCGAGACGGACAGTCCCTGGTGGACTACTGGAAGAAGCTGGCAGTTAAGAACAAGTTGATCATCGTCGGACCGGATTCGGCCAACCGCGGCGGTTGGAGTATGCCGGTTGACGGACCGGATGCCATCGCTGCGCTGGTCGACTACGTGGCGACCCAGCACAACATCGATTCCAAGCGTGTCTACCTCTTCGGGCACTCGGCCGGGGCAAGTTTCGCACTGATGTTGGCCCTTTTCGAGCCCGACTACTTTGCCGCCGCTGCCGTCCACGCCGGGGCTCTGCCTTCGCCCGAGAGTTTCTCCCCGTTCTTTGGCCTCTCACAGCGCAAGGCGCCGATGGCCATCTGGGTGGGGGATCGCGATGCCTATTTCCCGCTCCCCATGGTTCAGGCGACCTGCGACGTGTTGAAGGGGGGCGGGTTCGACGTCAAGCTGGAAGTTATAAAGGGGCACGATCACTGGTACTACGGGATGGGCGAGAAGATCAACGAACAAGCGTGGGAATTCCTCGCCCCACATCAGCTGGCCGGGGATCCCAGCTACAAGAAGCATGCGTTCAGGTAGACGGTGTTACCCGCTTCGCTAACGAGCATGCGGGTAGGGGTTCCGGCGAGTTCCGGGAGTTTCGGGGAGTTTCGGGAGTTTCGGGGACACAAAACTTAATTCCTTAGGCAGTCCACGGACGCCGCCAGCGGAATGGGAATTAAGTATTATGTCCCCGAAACTTTCCGCCATAGCAACCAAGGTGCGTGTTGAGATCGTCCAGAGTTATGAAAAGGACGTTTCGTTTGGGTCCCTGCTGAAACCCGCTCAGGATGGCCGGGAAGCCGGCGCCGATTCGAAGCACGTCCCGTCTATTCAGCTTCTGATTCATGCGCTCTCCCCCCGGCCGAATCTTACTTCACTCTCACAACGCAGTCTGTTTTTTTCGTATTTTTCGCAGGTCAAGCGTTAATAGCTATGGGGAGGAACACGGACTGACACGGACTGACACGGACTGATACGGACCGGGAGGGAACGGATGAAAGAACGTCTGATCCAAAAGTACGGCGGTTACAGGAACTGCATGATAAGCGGTTCAATTGCAGAGGATCTGTAAATTGAATGTAACAGAGCAGTTCGAGTGTCGTCCCGCGAGAGGTGAGTCTGTCTCACACTCCCATCCAGACTGCTATCTCCGTCATCACCTGTCCAAGAATCTCCTCCTGACTCACTTTCGCCCTGGCGGGCAGTTTGAACGAATGATCACCATCGGGGACGACGAACAACTTCCAAGGCGCCGGAACGGCAGCGAACGCCTGGCGAAGCTCGGCGGGAGTTCCGAACAGATCCCGGCTTCCTTGCACAACCAGCATCGGCACCTGGATCTGCGGCAGATGCGCGGTACGAAGAACGATCGGCCGCCCGGGCGGGTGCAGCGGATAGCCAAGCACCACCACGCCTTTGAAGAACTCCGCCGCCCTTTCGTGCTTCGCGACGAGCTGGGTCGCTATTCGCCCTCCCATGGATTTGCCGCCGACGAAAATGGCGTGATCGTCCCCGCCAGCAAGGCGGGGGCGAACCGCTTCCACGACCGTGAGGAAGCATGATTCCAGGCGGTCGTTGCTGTCCGGGATCTTACGACCCATCTCCATATAGGCGAAGTTGAACGTGAAAACGTGCGGCCCCCGTGCGCTCAACCCCTCGGCGATCTTGACCATGAAGGCATTCGTCTGAGGCGCTCCCGCGCCGTGTCCGAGGAGGAGCGCCGGGGCGGACGGGTTGCCCGCAGGGTAATGACGGGCGGAGACCGTCTGCCCGCCCGCCAGTCCAACCGTGAAGGGTTCGAATGTCTCTCCAATCATCAACCCAATATGGCACCCGGGCGAAAGGTTGTCCAAGGGGTGATCCGGCTCGCCGGGATGCGGGACGTTTACACCAACGGCATTGAAACGCATCAAATTTTCACCTATGTTAAATGGAAGGCCTTGAGCCGGCCCGCAGTGCTGTCTGGAGTGACTCGGCTAAGGAGGAAACCGAATGCGCAGACTGAAAAGACTCGGTACCACTGTGCGCGAGTGGAAACTGGTGGGAAAGGCGCTCCTGTCACAGGATCACCCGATCCTGGCGCACATTGTGCCTATCCGCCGGTGCAACCTCTCCTGCAGCTACTGCAACGAGTATGATTCGTCATCCCTTCCGGTTCCCGTCGAGGTCATGCGCGAGCGCGTCGACCGCCTGGCCGATCTTGGCACCTCGGCAGTGACGATCAGCGGCGGTGAGCCTCTCCTGCATCCGGAGCTTGAAGCGATCATCGGCCACATCCGGAGGCGGGGGGTTCTGGCGGCCATCATCACCAACGGCTACCTGCTCTCCAGAGACCGTATTCAGCGATTGAACGAGGCTGGACTCGAACATCTCCAGATCAGTATCGACAACGTGCAGCCGGACGATATTTCCAAGAAGAGCCTGAAGGTGCTCGATAAGAAGCTTCAGTACCTGGCCGACCTCGCCGATTTCAAGGTCAACATCAATTCCGTACTCGGGTCCGGGGTGCGCAACCCGGATGACGCTCTCGTGATCGGCCGACGAGCGGTAGAGCTGGGTTTTACGAGCACGGTGGGAATCATTCACGACGGCAAGGGCCATCTGCGGCCTCTAGGTGGCCGCGAGGCGCAGGTCTTCGAGGAACTGAAATCAGTCGGCAAGCGGGGCTATCCTCGCATCAACCGTTACTTCCAGGAGAACCTCGCGGCAGGAAGGGCCAACCACTGGAAATGCCGGGCAGGCGCCCGTTATCTGTACATCTGCGAAGACGGGCTGGTGCACTACTGTTCTCAACAGCGTGGTTTTCCCGGGATCCCGCTCGCGGAGTACACGGTTAAAGACATTCGCCGGGAATATAGGACACGTAAGGGATGCTCCCCATACTGCACCGTCTCGTGCGTCCATCAGGCATCGATGGCTGATTTCTGGCGCGCGCCGCAAGAGTACAGGATCCCGTCGCGGCTGCCGGAACGACGTCCTGCCGATTGCGGAGGCGGGCTCGTGCAGCTGCGGTGATTGTCAGGACGCAAAGGGGAGCAAGAGACGCAAAGGATTCACGCAAGAGACGCAAAAGGCGCAGAAGAAACGCTAGAGAGACAGTTTCCTATAGCGTTTCTTTTGCGCCTTTTGCGTCTCTTGCGTGAGACATTGGCGTCTTTTGCTGCCTCTCGCGTCCCTCCTCCTGTTATGGATCACTTCTCCCGAAAACCTCAAAGCTAGCCCTTCGCCGACGCCGTTTCGCGATTGATCCTCATCAAGACCCTTTCCATACTAGGCAATAACGCCAGTCTAGTTGACTACCGCGCAATCAAAGAGGAGACGAGATGCCCAGAAACCGTGCGAAAACTGTCCTGAAGTGTTTTGACGCTGTCGTATGCCTGGCCGCCCGGGGCCTGTTTGACGGGATCCAGTTCTTCAACCAATACCGGCCCGGCCCGTCGTTCATTCCGAAGTGGTCCGATAAGCCGTTGCTGAAATCATGGCAGAAGAGCAAGCCGAAGCTCGGTTGGCCGCGCGAGACCGACTCGCTTTGTCCGAAGTGCGTCGTCGAAGCGCGCGAGCGAATTCTGAGGGGGGAAGAGGACTATCGCATTCTGATCGACCAGAAAGTCGGTGAGATCAAGGCCCAGATCGTCGAACGTGACGGCGAGATCTGGATGACCAAGGAGTGCCCGGTTCACGGCAAGTTCGAGGACGTCATGGCGATCGATTCGAGCTTCCTATCCTGGATCGAGCAAAACTTCCCGGGTCGCGACATCCCGGCCCACAACGACGCGGACCTTCACAACCACGGATCAAGCTCGATCCGGCATGGGCGCGGATCAGTCCTCACCGTCGACCTGACCAACCGCTGCAACATGATGTGCGATCCCTGTTTCATGGACGCGAACCAGGTGGGGTTCGTGCACGAGTTGTCCTGGGGAGAGGTGAAGGAGATCCTGGACAACGCGATGAAGATCAAGCCGCGACGCCAGATGTCGGTTCAGTTCTCGGGCGGTGAGCCGACCCTCTCGCCGCATTTCTTCCGGGCCATCAAATACGCGCGCAAGCTGGGCTACAACAGCGTGCAGTGCGGCGACCAACGGAATTGAATTCGCGAAGAGCCTGACCTTTGCGCGAAAGGCCGCCGAGTGCTGGGCTTCGCTATGCCTACCTGCAGTTCGACGGAATCGGAAACGACGCCAACGGCCATCGCAAAATCGGCAACCTGTTTGACGTGAAACTGCGGGCGATCGAGAACCTGCACGCGGCCGGGGTCGAAATCATTCTCGTCACGACGCTGGTCAACGACGTGAACAACGACCAGGTGGGACCAATCATCCGGTTCGCCATGGATAACCCGAAGAAGATCGCGTTCATCGCGTTTCAGCCGGTTTCCTTTACCGGAAGGGACGAGCAGATAACCGACGAGCGGCGTTTCCGTCAGCGTTACACCTTGTCTCACATGGCGCGCGACGTGCGCGATCAGACCCAGATGACGGCCAACGAGCACTGGTTCCCGCTGTCGCTGATGGGGGCGTTCGCGGACTTCGCGGACCTTGTCCACGGGCCGCAGGCGGACTGGGGCCAGGTGACCTGCAGCTGCCATCCGAACTGCGGAGTAGGGACCGCAATCATGATCAACAAGGAGACGAAGGAAGCGGCGCCGGTGCCTCAGTTTCTGGATATTCCGGGGCTGGTGGCTGACATTCGCAGACTGACGGACGCGGCGCGGCGGCCGTGGTTTTCGAATCTCATGATGGGCCTCGCGCTCCTCAAGCACTACAAGCCCTTCCGCGGACCTGCCAGCCTTGCCCTGGTGGATCTTCTCAAAAAGTTCGACAAAAGCTTCGGGCTGACAAGGCGCAATTACGGCGTGGGAATCAAACGCCGGCAGGATCCGTGGAACTTCCTCTTTATTGCCGGCATGTGGTTCCAGGACCTCTTCAACTATGACTTCCGGCGGACCGAGATGTGCATCATCCCGTACGCCACGCAGGAGGGAGAAATCTCCTTCTGCGCCTACAACACCGGGCACGGATGGAGGAACATCATCGAGCACATGCACATGAACGCGACCGTGGCCAAGTGGTACGAGGAGCACGGCCGGCACCAGATCTTCGCGGGCGGAAAGAGCGTGGACTTGGGCAGTTACGAGCATTCCCTGGTAGTGCGCTCGGAAGACGCCGAGCGCGTGCGTCCCAAGAGCGAGCTGCCGCAAAACGCCAGGGACGAGAAGGTCCTGCGCAAGAAGGCTGCCCAGGAGGCGGCGCAGGTCCGCGCGTATTACGAGGAAATGGTGCTGAAAAAGAAGCAGGCGACCAAGCAGAACCTCGTGCAATTGTCCTGAACGAGTACGACCGTGTATCGCCCAGAGCAGCAATGATCAAGCCGTTTTTCTGCAAGGCGAGCTCAGATCATGATTAAACCGTAGCGGATGCCGAGGGTGACCGCCTCTGTCCGCGTGGTCGCCCCCAGTTTGCCGAGAATCGAGGCCACGTGGAACTTGGCGGTATGCTCCGAAATGTTCAGGCACGCCCCGATCTCCTTGTTGCCTAGCCCCTCGGCAAGGAGTCGGAGCACCTCCGCCTCCCGGGCGGTGAGGGGCTCCGCCAGGTCCGGGCGCCCGGGCGGGAGGATCGCAGACGAGGCAAGGTCTTCGGCCAGGATGGAGTCCATGATGATGAGCCCCTCCATTACCGCATGAATCGCAGCCTGGATTTCAGCCGCGTTTGAGTTGAGTCGCAGCACCCCTTTCACCCCGGCTTTCAAAACTCCAGCCACCGGTTTCTCGGCGGCGTCGTCCAGCAGCAGGATGACAGGAGGCGCGGCCGGCTGGGCGCTGAGCAGATCCGCCAGGGACTCCTCCGTGCCATCCCATTCTGCGACGATAACGTCCGCCTGGGATTCGGCATCCCCCGACAAGACTCGACCATCGACTGAGACCAGGTTGATTCCAGGATCCTCCTGGACCAAGCGTTCGAGTCCTGCCTGGGTGACCGGTGATGTTGCTCTGACTGCAACTCGGATCATGAAAGAGTTTCATCCAAGAATAACATCCGATTGATTACCGGGGCTTGGCCGCTGCAGGACGCTCCCCTACGAGAATCTCGAGGTCGACTGCCTTGCCCCCCCGGAGGACCCGAGCACGCACCGGCTTCCCGATCTTGTCGGGATCCAGTGCAGCCTGGATGTCCGACACGTCCTCGATGGCCCGGCCGTCCAACGAGAGGATGATGTCGCCCAGGACGATACCGGACTGCTCTGCGGGCCCGCCTGGTTGAACGGAAAGGACGATGATCCCGACCTCGTTGGTGGCCCCGGTCGTCGTTCGCAAAGAATCGGGTATCGAAACGGGTTGAAGTCCAATTCCAAGGTACCCGACTGCCAGATGCCCTTTTTCCAGCACTCGCTTGACGATTCTTTCTACAGACGATACTGGGACGGCCAGTCCGGCGATACGAGACAACGCGGAGGTGGCGATCCCCAGGATTTGTCCATCGGCATCGATGACGGCACCGCCGGAAGACATAGGGTAGAAGCGAGCGTCCACCCGAATGTAATTGTCGAGCTGACCGCCGCGCCAGGTTCGCCACGGGCCGGAAAAGGCACCGATGATGCCGAGGCTGACGTTCGGTCCGCTGTCCGGCGACCGGGCCACCACGAACGCCAGTTGACCCACCTTAAGATTCGGAGAGCCGGTTGGGTCGGGCAATTCGGGAAGACCATGGTCGGTAGCGGCGAGCTTCAGAACGGCGACGTCGCTTCCCGGGTCAGTCCCAAGAAGGGCAGCCTTCCCGGTTCGGCCGTCGGGAAGCGTTACGGGAATGTCGTCCTCCCGGCGGATCGTGTGCGCCGCCGTGACCACCACGCCTTCACGCCAGTAGACCCCGCTCGACGCGTAGCCGCGGCGCGCGTGAATCGCAAGAACCCGGCGGCTTGCGCGGTCGGCCAGGTCTGCGAGTTGATTCGAAAGTTCGAGTAGTTGCTTTGACATCTTTCACCTCGACTCGAATTATCCGCGTCGGTTCCGGCCCGCACATCCGCCGATTGGACGGTTTTGTGCCTGCCCGATCGGAGAGGTCCACCACCCGGTCGTTACCCGCGTTCGTGGTCCCAGCCTTTGACCCATGAGAACCGGACTGCCATACTGAAGGAAATCAGACCTTCCGAAAATGAAAGGAGAGCGCTTTATGCGAGCGGCTGTGGTTGTTTCGCTCGCGGTTCTCCTCGGCGTGGCTTTTACGATACCGCTTGCCGCCCAGAATCGCGCGTGCGTTCCTCAGTTCGTCAGCGGCTTTGACGGCCGGACCTCTTGGGAAACGGAGTTGACGATCAACAGGACGAGTTTTCGGCCTTTTGACGTCTCGGTCAGCTTCTTCGACAGCGACGGACACCTGTTCCAGAACCTCATCTTCGTCGATCGCCGGACCACCTTCGGACGGCATTTCGTCGACCCATTCTCGAAGAATCCCTTTCGGATAAGGTCCGGGTTCGTCTTTGGCACTAACCCGTTCAGCCCTCTCCGGTTCGGCTTCGTAGTCGTCGAGGCGCTTGGATCCTTCCTGGTGACCGCCGGGTTTCGGCAGGCGGAGATCACCGGGCAGTTCATCCAAGAAACGACGGTGAGGTCAATCGAACCTTTCCGGGTGGCTGAGTTATTCGCTGAGGAAGTGCAGAGGCAGAGCTTCGGGTTGGTCGTGACGAACGTGGATCCGCGGCTCACGGCCTTTGGTACGCTCGAGTTCTTTCCTCGAGGCTCAATCGTGCCCCTTTTCCGCTTCCCGCTCCAATTGGGCCCGCAGGTCCAGGTCTCGCGTTTTCTCACCGAGTTCTTTCCGCTCTTGCCTCCCGGTTTCAGCGGCTCTGTCCGGCTGACGTTCGATCAGCCTGTCTGTGCGCTTGCCATGGATATCGGGCAGTCGGGCATGCGCCAGGTCCCGATTACGGTTGTTGAGTAGGGACGTGGGCCCTACTGGAAAGTCGGGCCCACTTATCTGTCGTCCACTCCTCTCATGATCTCCTCTCAGGCATCTCCTCTCAGGCATCTTGACGGGCGTTCCGGTTAGGCTTATCTTCAGTGCGGCCTTCGACTAGCTTTCTGGATTCTGCCTTTCATTTTGTCCACTCATTCAGGCGAGGAGTGTATGCGAGATTCACACCAGTTCATGCGGTTGATGCCCACTCTCGGTTCTCGGAAGGAACTTCTGACCTGGGCCGCGCTCGTTGTATTCGTGTTTCTACCTTGCTTTGCACAGTCGCCGAGCGTACAGGCGCTCCCCGATATCATCGATTCCGCAGGCAAATCGGTGGCTCTGCTTGCGACTCTGGATGACGCCGGCAACTACCAGGAGAAGTACGCGTGCTTTTTCGTCAACCCCGCGGGAGTCTTTATCACGTCCTATCAGGCAATAGCCGAGGCGGATGTGGTTGAGGTTATCCTGCCTGACGGACGCAAGACACGCGATCTTTCCATTGTCGGCCTTGATCCACGGAAAGACATAGCGATCCTGAAAGTCGCTTTCGACGGCCTCCCGGTGGCGTCCCTTGGCGATTCCGACAAGAGCCGCGTCGGAGAGAGCGTGCTGGTGTTGTCCCGCCCGTTGGGGACTTTCATTTCGGGTACGAACAGCATCATTTCCGCCATACGGGATTCGAAGCGGGGCCTGAAGCTCCACCAGCTTTCTATCCCCGTTGACCGGATTGCGACCGGCGGACCGGCCCTCAACGACCGGGGCGAGGTCGTCGGCATCGTCTCCTATTACAGCCTCTTCCAGGAACGTCTCGGTTTTGTGGTTCCGATCAACTACGCGCGGGGGCTCCTGAGCGATCAACCGAGCATGACATTCAGCGAGTTCGCGAAAACCCGCAAACCCTTCCAGCCTTTTGACCCTGCACTGGTCGAGGCGAAGCGGCTGGAGATCCTGGACAAAGTCCGCGTATCGACCTTTCAGATGCGGGATGCCAGGGTGAAATGGGAGCAGGTGGACGAGGTGACGTCCAAGCTCAGAGCCGAGCTGATGAAGCAGCTGAACGCCTACGGAACGACAAGCTCCGAGATCTTTCTGGCTGATCCGTTTGAAGTGGCCGAGCACCGGCGGCTGATCGCCAGTCTGTACTTCAACTTCGGGGAGCTCTTCTCCGTCCCTGACGCTACCCCCGCCACCTTGTTCCCACTCACCAACGGAATGCTGAGCGCGACGGCACCGAGCGTTTTCCCGAAGGATATGATGATTAACGGGAAGAAGGGGGAGTCGAAAGGGAAGGTCACCAAGGTATCCGTTTCGTATAGCCTGTTCACCTACCTCCCGCTCTTTTCCACAACCACAAACCTGACGGCTGCGATCGAGCTGTCAGCCCTGTTGTCGCGCCTTTCGTCGGCCGAAGAAATGCCGAACCTCTCGGTTAATGTTTTTTACACGGATCCGTCCGACGCAAAGGAGAAAGAAGCGGAGTCTCTTTGGAGCTTCGACGCCTACACCGTGAAGTGGGGAGATATCAAAGATCGCAGGGTCTGGGATCTCCAGGAGAAGTTGAGGTTCTGGAAAGACCAGCTCCGCGTTGAGAAGGCTAAAAGCAAGTAGCCAGGTGGGTGATTCTCGGGGCGGAGTTTCGGGGACATGAACTTAATTCACGTGCGACCCGCCTCATCACCCCGTATGCAAGGAATTAAGTATCGTGTCCCCGAAACTCCCTCGGCTCCCGCACCCGCAGGAGCCGAGAACAACGAGGGAGGAAACATGATTGGAGCGAATTGCCGCATTCACGCTGTCCTACTCGCGTGCCTCCTCATGGCGCAGGTGTCCACGGCTGGGGCCGATAATCCGACCGCGGCGGCCAAGGCGTCTCAGGCGCTGGTGACGGTCATCCACTTGGCGGCGGACGGTTCGGACGTCATGCGAGGCAACGGGTTTCTGATCGGAGCGGATGGTGTGCTGGTCACGAACTTCCATCTGGTTACGGGCGCTGCCCGGCTCCAGGTCAAATTGGCCAACGGTGACGTTTATGACCAGGTTGCAGTCCGCGGTGCCGACCCGGTCTCAGACCTTGCGGTGCTGAAAATTCCGGCCTTCAACGCCCCGCACGTCACTGTCGGGGACGCGCTCGGGGAAGGGAAAAGACCGGGTTCCGGGCAGGCACTCCATCTGATCTGCCAATCAACTGGCCGCGATACGGAGCCTGTCCGGGCGGTGACCGTCAAAGCCTCGTTTTCTTCGGCATCCGGGTTCGAAGGCTTTCTTTTTGAGCCCGGGTTGGACGCGGCCAGCAAGGGGTGTCCTGTGTTAGACACCGAAGGGCGTTGTCTCGGGGTGACTACCCTGGCTTTGCGTCCTTCGGCGGGAACCGCCGGCGTGGCTATCGGTATCGGCCGGCTTCAAGCCGTCCTTTCCCATCCCATGAACCGGCCGCTTGATCTTGTCGACTGGTCGACATGGTCCACGACGCTCGATGCTTCGCTAACCAAAGAACTGGAAGCGGCCGGGGTGAAGTCGACTCCTCCGTCGGCTCAAATCCGCACGGAGAGGAACCTGCGAAAGCGATTGGAGCTGGCCCTGGAGTTTGATCCCACCGATACCCAGGCAAGGGCGCTGCTGGCGAGGGCCTGTATCCAGGATAGGGCTTACAGCGAAGCCGCTTCTCAAATCGAGAAGATTGTCGCCCAGCGGCCTGATTGGCTCGAAGCCCTCACATTGCGCGGCGACCTTCTCTGCCATACTGGAGACTACGACGGAGCGCGCAAGACCTATGCGGACATCGTCCTTCGAGGTTATCAGTCGCCTCACAACTACAGCAAAGAACGAGGCGGAGTGCGGCTTCACAATGTCATTCACGACCACGCGCTGGATCAGTGCATGGGCCCGCTTATCCTGACCGACACAACCCTCGATTTCGCCCCCTCCTGGCCGAACGACCGGTTCTCGGTCGAGTACGCACGGATCCGGAAGGTCGAGGTCAAGCTGGGACAGAAACCGGGCGAGATCCGGTACGAGCTTTCCTTCACCTTCGACGGACCAATTGCCAATGAGTCGCAGACCTGGACCAAGGGCGATATCGAGTTGCGAGTCCCGGACATGGAAACCGGGCAAAACCTGACCAAATACCTGCGCGCGCGCAGCCTCAACGTCCAGGATAAGAAGTGAGAGTTCTGAGTTCGGAGTTCTGGAGTTCTGAGTTCTGAGTTCTGAGTTACAGGTTTCGGGCGAGATTTGAGCTGTGTCCCCTGTCGGATCGCTGAGCTGACGGAACCGCAAACGGAGCGCTTTTTGCGAAGTGCGCGGATTGTAGCCGTGAGCAGGCAGGTCGCCGGCCGGTAAAATCCGCGCACTTCGCGCAAGACGCTCCGTTTTGCGGCTGTACAACTCAAATTGAGCTCGAACCCCAGAACTCAGAACTCACCGAACTCTTCGCCTTAGCCGGCTCTTCTGTTACCTTTCCTGCATGACTCTCGAAAAACTTTTCATTGATTTCTCGGTGCGGAAACTGACGCTGCTGGTGTCGCGGGTCACGGATTGTCTCGGCAGGCTGAACGACGAACAGGTCTGGTCTCGCGGCGGAGATGAGCAGAACGCCGTCGGTAACCTGGTTTTGCATCTTTGCGGGAACGTCCGGCAATGGATAAACTCCGGTATTGGCGGTCAGGCTGACGTGAGGAAGCGTCCGGCAGAATTCTCCGCGCAGGGAGGTCCGGGTGTCTCCGAGCTGAAGGACCTGCTCAACCGAACGATTGCAGAAGCCACGAGCATTATGCAGGGGATCACCAGGGAACGGCTCGCCGACCGGTTGACTATCCAGGGGTACGAGGTTAGCGTGCTTGAGGCGGTATACACAGTTGTTGAGCATTTCGCGCAACACACGGGGCAGGTGATCTTTGCGACCAAACTGATCACCGGCCGAGACCTTGGATACTATGCGCACCTCTCCAACAGCGGCCACGGTCGAAAGACACCCTGATCAGCATCTGAACGAAGATCATGAAGGAAAAAGTCAAAGCGCAGCCGAAGCAAAGCGGCGATGACATGGAGGTGGTTGTCCGGAGCTGCAAGCCCGGGGACCTCCCGGAGGTTGCCCAGCTGGCGGCCCGTCTGGTCAGGGAACACCACGCCATGGACCCCGCCCGCTTCCTGATTTTTGATCACATCGAGGAGGGATACGCCGCCTACCTCGGCGACGAGCTGAAAGACAAACGGGCGGTGGTGGTTGTCGCGGCGCTGAGAGACAGGATCGTCGGATACGCATACGGCCGGATCGAACCCCGCGACTGGAACATGCTTCGTGAGAGGTGCGGCGCGCTGCACGACATCTACGTGGATGAAAGCGCAAGGCGTCAGGGCGTGGCGGCACGACTGGTCGAGGAAGTCGTCCGCCGTTTCGGTGCTCTCGGCGCGCCGCGCGTGATCCTGATGACGGCAGTCCAGAACGTTGCTGCCCAGCGGCTGTTCCAGCGACTCGGGTTTCGCCCGACGATGCACGAAATGACCAGGGAATGCGAGGCCGCCGCACCGGGAGGAAAGGAGTCCGATACGCCCTAGGAATGCCCGTCGCAGCTTCTGCCAGGCCTTCCCCGCCGCCCTGCTATCGCACTGCTCCCCGCACTGCTCCCCTCCGCGGTGCTCCCGCAGTGCTCCCTCGCGGTGCTCCCGCGGTGCTCCTGCAGTGCTCCCGCAGTGCTCCCGCAGTGCTCCAAAAAGATCCCCCGTCCGGCAAGGTTATACTGGAGGGACGAGGTTACTTCCGAATGGAGACTTTCAGCGCGGAATCCTTCGCCGCCGCGCTCGCAATCATAGGCGCGGTCATAATCGTATCCGCCTTGCTCTCGGGTCTGGTGGAGCGGAGCGGACTCCCGCAGGTCGCGGTGTTCCTCGGGCTCGGCGCAGTCCTCGGGCCGGTTGGATTGGGAGTGCTTGACGTCTCGCTCGACTCCCCGGCCCTGCGGGTGGTTGCCACTTTAAGCCTCGCGCTCGTGCTCTTCACGGATGCCGTCAGCCTGAACATCGCCGAAGTGAAGCGGCGTGCCGGCCTGACGCTAAGATTGCTGGGGCCGGGGACGCTGCTTTCGGCCGCGCTGATCGGGCTCGCCGCCTGGTGGCTTCTTGGCCTGACTGTTCCGGCATCCGCAATACTCGGAGCAGCTCTTGCTTCCACCGACCCTGTCCTGCTGCGCGGGCTCCTTCGCCGCCGGGACATCCCGGATGACGCTCGACACGCCCTTCAACTCGAGAGTGGTTTGAACGACGTCGTGCTGCTGCCGGTCGTGCTCATCGCGATGACGTTTCTCGGTCCGGCCTCGATTGAAAGCCAGTCGCTCGCCAAACGCGGCCTGGACCTCTTTGTCCTCGGCCCGGGGGCCGGCGTAGTGGTCGGGCTGGTGGGAGTGGCGGCCCTCGACCTCATAAGGAAACGGATGGGCGTTCGGCGGGACTACGAATCGCTCTATTCCCTTGGTGTCGCGTTGACGGCTTTTGCGGCCGCCGAAGCGGTTCATGGCAGCGGATTCCTGGCCGCCTTCGCAGCCGGGATGACGATTGCGGCGCTGGACGTGGAGTTGTGCGATTGCTTCGTGGAGTACGGCGGGGTGACCGCCGAGATGATGCTGCTCTTCACCTTTGTGGTGCTCGGAAGCTCGCTGATCTGGACGGGTTTTGGCGTACTGGACGGCCCGACCGTCGTCTTCACGATTTTCAGTTTGGTGATTCGAACGCCGGTATATCTGCTGTCCCTGCTCGGCTCAGGCGTCGGCATGCGAGGGCGTCTCCTCATCGCCTGGTTTGGACCGCGTGGCCTGAGCTCGCTGCTGCTGGTCCTGCTCCCCGTCTTCGCTGGTTTTTCCGCAGGCAGCCGGCTCTTCTCCGTCTGTTCCCTGGTGGTCCTCGTTTCGGTAGTTCTCCATGGCGGCTCGCCGATGCTGCTGACACGAATTGCCCGGCGGCGAGCCCGCAAAGAAGTGCAACGGGCCGCGCTGGCCGCGGAACCCACAGTATCCGAGACGAAGGAGGCGGCGGACGACGGTGCGCCGGACGATAGTGCGCCGGACGACTCTCGGGTGATCTCAATCGCCGAGCTGCAAAGACTGCAGGAATCGAGCGAACCTGTCACCCTGCTCGATGTCCGTACGGAGCGGAGCCTCGAAGGAAGTGATTCGCAGGCGAAAGGTGCGCTGCGCATGCCGCCCGATCACGTGGCTGATCAGGCGCGAGAGCTCGGTCTCGAACGCGAAGCGTGGCTGATCGCTTACTGTGCCTGACGGCACGAAGCAACAAGCGCCCGGGTGGCGCAAGAGCTCCGACAGGCCGGATGGAAGAAGGCCCGGGCACTGGCCGGTGGTTGGGCCGCCTGGCGGGAAGCGGGGCTTCCCGTTGAACCGAGAGGGGAAGACAGGGAGAAGGGGAGACAAGGAGACAAGGAGACGGGGAGAGAGCGAGATAGGGAGATAGGAGACGGGGTCGCCTAAACCGGCGACCACGAACCTGCCACCCGCGCGAGCGAGATCAGCGGACAGGGAAGGTTCGTAGTCCCGCCTTCAGGCGGCGGAACCACTTGCGCAATCACATGGCTCTGGGCTGCCACTCTCTCCCTGTCTCCTTGTCTCCTACTTGACGGCCGTGGCGGTGCCGGTTGAGACTGCCCGATCGAAAAGCGCTGACATCTCGGCCTCGGCCTTCGACACTGCTTCCTCCATCTTCTGGCTCAAGACATTCATCTCTTGGCTGAGGACATCCATCTCTTTGCTCAGTTCAGCCATGGGCGCCTCGAACTTGTTCATCTGGCCGCTCAACTCCTCCATCTGGTGGCCGAGCTGATCCATCTCGGACTCGAGCTTCTGCCGTTCTTGGTCGAGCTCCCGTTGTGTCGCCTCGGCATCTGTCTTGTCTTGCCGGGAGGCCCTGCGCGCTTCCCGACCAGCCAGGGCGGCCTGACGGGCGCCAATACCAGCCTGCTTGCTGCCGATTTCCGCCTGCTTGCTGCCGATCTCCGCTTGTTTGTGGCCAACCTCGGCTTGCCTGGCGCCGACTTCCCCCTGTTTTGCTCCAACTTCGCCCTGCTTGCTGCCGATCTCCTGGACTGGCTTGAAGATTTCCTGGGCCTGAGCGAGGACGCCTGCATCGCGCACCACATATTCGCTCCCGGCGCGTCGGAACCAAAGAATCGGTTCCCCCGACTTTCGGAACTCGCGTGCACGGGCGACGTCCTTGTCGGATCCCGACATCATGGTGTGGTCGTCAAGAAAGAGGACGTAGTGGAGCTCCGACGCCTGCTTGGAAGCTGCGGCGGCCACCTTGGACATGTGGGGAGCGGCCGGCGCTGCCGGGGCGGCAGGGGCTGCCGGAACGGCGGGGACGGCAGTGGCTGCCGGCTTTGCTGGGGAGCTCACCGAGTGCGTGTCTTCGGCATTGGCTGATTTGGCCACAAAGTCGAGCGGAAGAATCGCGCAGGCGGCAAGTGCCGCGGCGATCCAAGCTGATTTTGGCAGTCGCCTGCCGTTTTCCGGGGTTTCTCGAAGCATGACAATCCTCCGTTTAAGGTTCAGATGCGAACGTGGTGAGCCTGCCGCAGCGAGGGGCGTCGGGACGCGTGACACGCCGAGCGTCAGCAGGAGGCGTCCGTAATCCTGAGGCGCCGCTTCCAGTTCCCGAAGAACTGCGGCGTCGCACGCTGCCTCCCTGGTCAGTTCATATTGGCGAGTGGCGAGGTGAGCCAACGGGTGAAAGAAGAACAGCCGTTCGACCAATGCCGGAACGTGCGCCATCCAGGGATCCCGGCGTCGCAGGTGGAGCAACTCGTGACATAGTGCCATCCGCCGCTGGTCTCGGGACAAGCGGCAAAACCGGTGTGCGGGAACCAGTATCAGGGGCCGCGGGAAGGAGAGCACCAGCGGAGTGTCGATCTCCGCTGAAACGCGGACCCCGGGCACCTTGGCGAGTCCCAGAGACACGGACAACTGCTCCACCATCTCGATAGTTCCAGGTGACGCAGGATCCGCCCGATCGGCCATCTGAGTGATGTGCCGGATGCGAAAGACAAGCGATCCGGTCAGCAATGTCACGATGGTTGCCCAAAGTCCGACAGCCAGCCACGGCCAAAGCGGCTGATCGCTCGGATCTTGTCGGGCTGTCTCTGCTCGCGGGGCGATCGCGGCGTCCGCTCCGGTGGCGGTCAGGACCAGTCGTTTGGCAAGCAGACCGGGCGAGACGGCGTCGGCCTCGGCTGATTGGTCCATTTTGGGCTCGAACAGGGGGAGCGGCAGCGGGTCGACCCAAACGAACGCGACCAGGAGTTTGAGCGCGGCGAGCCACCAGAGCATGCACTTTACCGAGGCGGGAAGTCGGGGCAGCAACCGGCATATTGCCCAGATGGCCAGAACGAAGAGTCCGCCCTGAAGCGAGGCGCGCACGATACTGTCGAACAGCGCCCCGATTGCCGGTGCCAGTAAATCCAGGTCAGCGGTCATCGCTCCCCCCTTTCGCCGCTCGGATTGGAGTCGTGAGACGAGATCCTCGAGCTCCGCCAATTCTTTGTCGGACAGTTCTGCCGTTTCGCTCAGGTAGGCCACGAAAGGCGCGACAGAACCGCCGAGGCTTTTCTGAACGAATCGGCGAACGAGACCGTGCAGTAACTCGGCTGAGGACTTCTGAGGATGGTACCGGTAAACGCCGCCCACGAGCCTCCGGCCGAGGTAACCCTTGCGGCGCAGCCGCTCCATCATGGTCAAGACCGTGGAGCGTGCCAGATGCTGATCCCGGCCAAAGCTCTCCGAAACCTCGCCCACCGTGGTTCCCGGCCGGTCAGACAGATAGCGCAGCAGAGCCAGTTCCTGTTCTCCGATCGTTTGTTCGCTCACTTTGTTCTCCATGACTACAGCTGTCGTCACAATATTACCGGTGACGACACGTGTAGTCAAGAGGGAGTTTGTGGCAATGGTGCGGCGAAGCGCGGCGCTCGGTCCTTCGGAGCGCGGACATCTTGTCCGCACTGGGTTCGCGGACGTCTCGTCCGCGCGGCGGGCATCTTGCCCGCCGTTTCCTTCGTGATGCAAAAGGACCCGTCCCGACAAAAACAAACGCCGGGCAGGATGCCCGGCGCGCGGGCAAGATGCCCGCGAACCCAGTGCGGACGAGACGTCCGCGCTCCGAAGGCCGTATGTCTGCACCCCGAAGGTGGGGCGTCGGCGCTCCGGAAGGCCGGCGGCTCGCACGCTCCCAAGGCCATCTCGTCCGCGCTCCGGAAGGCCGGCGCCAATCGAGGCCGTACGCATTCGTTCGCGCTCGAATCGCCTTGATCTATTGATGCAGAAGGTGTTAGAAGTACCGATGCGGAAAGCAAGTGAAGGACATTAAACTCACGCTTTACGACATCTTCGGCTATCTTGTGCCGGGAGGGGTTTTCCTGCTGGGGCTCCTGCTCGTCTACTGGAGTGCTTTTCTCGCTGACACCACTCTGAGCTTCCCGTCACTCTCAAACTCCAGGTGGCTGGCAGCGGCGGTGGCTGCGTATCTTCTCGGCCACATGGCGCAAGCGATCGCCAACCTTATGCCCCGGGTATTTCCCGAAGGAATCCTTCTGGCCCATACCAGGGGAGAAGATAAGGGTTTTCGGGAACTGCTGGCCGCCGCCAAGCGAAAGCTCGCGAAGAAACTGGAAGAGCAGCCCAGCAGGCTGAGCGACTCAGCGGTCATAGCGATCTCCACCCGGGCGGCCAAGGTTTGTACCGGCTCCGCCGTGGACGAAATCTACGAGCACCGCGAGGGGTTCTACCGCGGCCTTGCGGTCGCTTCGTCTCTGGTCGCCGTGTCACTGGCCTTCGGGACTGCGCGGGGTCTTCGAGTTGAAATCCCAACCCAGCATCTCGTCGAGCCCCTGGGACTGCTCGCCGCAGCCGGCCTCCTCGCCGTATTGGCCGTGCTCGCCGGGCTCCGCTATCGCCGGTTTGCCGTCCGGCGCGTCCACCAGGCGCTTTTGGCTCTTGCCTTCTCTGAAGCGCCCGAGGTTCCCACTGCCCACGCCCCGTCCGACTAGCCTTAGCTTCCCGGACGCCCCGCGAAACCGAGCGCTAGGACCAGCTGATATTGCAGCTGGCCAGGAAGGCACGATCGGACTGAGAGCCTGAGGGAGACGTTCTCGACGGCGACGCTACCACCGGTGTTTCCCTGATCATCCTGGCGTATTCGTAAAGCGAGTAGTGAAGGTTCTGCGGATCAACCAACCCGGCCCTCACAGCAGATTCATACTGAACCTGGTTCATCTCGAGGAGGACCTGCCCGCTTTGAGTCACCAGCATGACCCGGCCCTGCTTTTCCTCGACTTTGGTTTCGATAAATCTCATTCGCATGACAGAACGCTTCATGCATTTCCTGGACCAGCGCGCGATTATCCCGAAGATCAAGGAATCAGGCCGATTCCTCGAACCGGATCCTGCGGTCAGGCCGGTAATTTTTCCCTGCCGGCGGGTCCCGGCCCGCGTCCCTCGTCGGTCTCGTCCGTCTCCACTTGCCGGACCCATCCTTCGGAACTTGACTGAGAGGCGGCGGGCGATGTATTCAGCAGCGGACGAAAGATCGGGGATTAGATGAAGAGCGGGATTGTCACCAATATCCAACGGTACAGCCTGGGGGACGGGCCGGGAATTCGAACGACGGTGTTCCTGAAAGGTTGTCCTCTGCGCTGCGGCTGGTGCCACAACCCCGAAACCTGGTCAGCGTCGCCGGAGGTCATGGTTGTCGAGAGCCGGTGTCTGCGTTGCGGTGAATGCATCGAGGTATGTCCGAGCGGGATTACCGTGCTCGCCGGGGAAGGGGAGAACCGGGGAGCCTGTGCGGGATGCGGGCGATGCGTGGACGTCTGCCCGACCGGCGCACGGCAGATGATCGGCCGGGAACTGAGCGTCGAGGAATTGATGGCCGCGATCCTTCGCGACCGGCTCTTTCAGGAAGAATCAGGAGGAGGCGTCACTTTCTCAGGCGGCGAGCCGCTGCTCCAGCACGAGTTCCTTCGCAAGGTCCTTTGCAGCTGCCGGCGGGCCGGCGTCCACACGGCCCTCGATACATGCGGATTCGCCCCCTCCGCCACGCTGCTCGATATTGCATCTCTTGCTGACCTCGTGCTCTTCGATCTCAAAATGGTGGATTCGAAGCTCCACGAGCTGTCGACCGGCGTTCCTAACGAGCTGATTTTGAGCAACCTTCGGGAACTCTCGGAGGCCCATCCCTGCGTCTGGCTGCGAGTGCCGCTGCTTCCTGGCGTTAATGCGGAGCCGGAGCAGCTGGAGCGGATTGCCCGGCTGGCCGCGTCGCTTCCGGGCCTTAAGCAGATCGCACTCCTGCCATACCACCGGGTCGGGAGCCAGAAGTACGCGCGCCTGGGTCGTGAAATCCCGTTGCCGGGAATCACCCCGCCGACCAGTGAGCAACTGGAGGCGGCGATCAGTTGCTTCCGGGTGCACGGCCTGAGTGTCCAAGTTGGAGGATGAGATGACGGACAGAACCGCCAGACTGCGCAGGGAGAGCCTTGACGCTCGACCCTCGATCTCCGCCGAGCGTGCCTCGTTGATCACGGATTTCTACCAGACCAACGCAGGCAGATTCTCCGTCCCGGTGATGAGGGCCAGGTCGTTCCTCCACCTGTGCAAGTGCAAGACTATCTTCATCGGTGCGGGAGAGCTGATCGTGGGAGAGCGCGGTCCCTGTCCCAAGGCGGTGCCGACCTATCCCGAGTTGACATGCCATAGCCTGGACGATCTGCGCATCCTCAACAGCCGCCCGAAGACCAACTATGACGTTGACGAGGAGTGTCTGCGGGTCTACGGCGAGAAGGTCATTCCTTACTGGCGGGGACGTTCCCTGCGGGACCGGCTGTTCGACGAGATGTCCGAGGAGTGGAAGGCTTGTTACGAAGCGGGGCTGTTCACCGAGTTCATGGAGCAGCGGGCACCCGGCCACACGGTTCTCGATGACAAGATCTACAGGAAGGGCCTGATCGACTTCAAGGACGACATCGCGCGCTCGCTGGCGACCCTGGACCTCCTCAACGATCCGGACGCCTATGGCAAGCGGGAAGCGTTGCGCTCATTTGATATTGCCTGCGACGCGGTGATCCTCTTTGCCCGACGCCATTCCGAACTGGCCGAGGCCCAGGCCGAAAGGGAAAACGATCCGGCCAGAAAGGCCGAGCTGCAGAGGATTGCCGCCGTCTGTTCGCAGGTTCCGGCCCGTGCTCCCCGGGATTTTCAGGAAGCGCTCCAGTACTACTGGTTTTGTCACCTTGCAGTCATTACCGAGCTGAACGGCTGGGACTCCTATAATCCCGGACACCTCGATCAGCACCTGCTCCCTTTTTACGAAAAAGGCATGGCAGACGGGACGCTGACGAGAGAAAAGGCGAAGGAACTGTTGGAGTGCTTCTTCATCAAGTTCAACAATCACCCAGCGCCTCCCAAAGTCGGCGTCACGGCAGCCGAAAGCGGCACTTATACTGATTTTGCGAACATCAACATCGGCGGTCTGCTGCGTGACGGATCGGACGGTTCAAGCGAGCTCTCGCACATCCTCCTTGAAATCGTGGATGAAATGCACTTGCTGCAGCCGAGCACGAATATCCAGGTCTCGGCCAAGACGCCGGATAATCTGCTGAAGCACGCACTGAGAGTCATTCGCAAGGGTTACGGTTTCCCTTCGCTCTTCAACGCCGACGCGGTGGTTAAAGAGCAGCTGCGCCAGGGGAAGACGCTGGAAGACGCGCGCTCCGGCGGCTGCAGCGGATGCGTGGAAGTGGGCGCCTTCGGGAAGGAAGCCTTTATCCTGACCGGTTACTTCAACATGGTCAAGGTCCTGGAGCTCGTGTGCCATAACGGAATCGACCCGTCCAGCGGCAAACAGGTCGGTTTGCGCACCGGGGAAGTCGATTCGTTGTGCAGCTTCGAAGCTGTCTTCGACGCCTGGAAGAAGCAGTTCCGCCACATCCTGAGAATCAAACTTGCCGGCAACCAGCTTATCCAGCAGATCTATGCCGAGAACATGCCGGCTCCTTTTCTCAGCGTGCTGACGGACGACTGTATTCTGAAAGGGCGCGACTACAACGCGGGCGGGGCGCGCTACAACAACACATATGTCCAGTTTGTCGGTCTGGGCAGTCTCACCGACAGCCTCACCTCGATACGGGAACTCTGCTTCGCTGAGGCGGGGGAGGCGGGCAAGGGGAGCGGCACGCGGTTGGAGGATTTGATACGGATCCTCGGTTCGAATTTTGCGGGACAGGAAATACTGCGGCAGCGACTGATCAACAGGACCCACAAGTACGGCAACGACGACGATTATGCCGACCAGATCATGGTCGCGATCTTCGAAACTTGTTTTGACGAGCTCGATGGAAGACCCGACGCGAGAGGCGGGCGCTACCGGGTGGAAATGCTGCCAACCACCTGCCACGTCTATTTTGGCAGCGTCACCGGGGCCATGCCCGACGGCCGAAAGGCGGGGCTGCCGCTTTCCGAAGGGATATCGCCTGTACAGGGGGCCGACCGCCGGGGGCCAACCGCCGTTATCATGAGCGCGGCACGCATGGACCACTTGAAGGCCGGGGGAACCTTGCTGAACATGAAGTTCAGTCCGGCCCTTGTCGCCGGTGAGGATGGCATCGACCAGTGGGGCCACCTGGTCCGGAGTTACTTCAAAATGGACGGCCACCACGTCCAGTTCAATATCGTCCGCCGTGAGACACTGCGTGAAGCCCAGAAGCACCCGGAGCAATATCGCGACCTGATCGTCCGGGTCGCCGGGTATAGCGACTATTTCTGCGACCTGTCGGCCGAGCTCCAGGAGGAGATCATCGCCCGAACCGAACACGAAGGTTTTGGGGGAACCGAGGACTGACGACTGCGCACTGCGCACTGACGACTGCGCACTGCGAACTGCGCACTGACGACTGACGACTGACAACTGACGACTGACGGAAAGGCGACATGAAAGCAAAGACAGGAGGGTTCGTCCTGGGTTTGGTGGTTCTTCTGGCCGCTTTTGCGCGCGTGCAGGCGGGCGAGCCCACGCCGGCGGATGTGATCACCGTGCTTCGTGATGAAGTCTTGTCGCAAGCGTCTTGGGCCATGGAGCAGCAGCCAGTGACGATCACCGACTTTGTCTGTCCCCGAAGCGCGGGAGGGAAGCATGATTTCTATTCGGAGGGCGACTACTGGTGGCCCGATCCCGAGCATCCTGACGGTCCTTATATCCAGCGCGACGGGATGACCAACCCGGAGAACTTCGTCGCACACCGGCAGGCCATGATCCGGTTGAGCCGAATCGTCGGGGCTTTGGCCTCCGGGTACAGGATCACTCGAGACGAGAAGTACGTGCGCCACGCCTTCATGCACCTTCAAGCCTGGTTTGCGTCTCCCGACACCATGATGAATCCTTCGCTTCAATTTGCCCAGGCCATCAAGGGAAGAGCGACCGGTCGGGGGATCGGCATCATCGACACCATTCATCTGGTGGAAGTCGCCCAGGGGATCATCGCGATGGAAAAGGCGTCGGGTGTCGATTCCACGGTCCTGTCGGCCACCAGGAACTGGTTTCAGCAGTACCTGAAGTGGCTGACCACCCACCCATACGGCCAGGACGAAATGAAAGCAAAGAACAACCACGGCACCTGTTGGGTCATGCAGGTGGCCGCCTTTGCCCGGTTGACGGGTGACCGGGAGCTGATGGACCTGTGCCGGGACCGGTTCAAGAGCGTGCTTCTTCCCGAACAGATGGCCCCCGACGGGAGTTTCCCGCTGGAGCTCAGGAGGACGAAACCCTACGGGTACTCGCTTTTCAACCTTGACGCGATGGCTATGATCTGCCAGATCCTGTCTGAGCCGTCGCACGACCTTTGGAACTACCAGTCAGCGGAAGGGAAGAGCGTGCGGACGGCGATTTCGTTCTTATTCCCCTATGTAGCCGAGAAGGGCAAATGGCCATACCCCAAGGATGTCATGTATTGGAACGACTGGCCGGTTGCCCATCCTTTTCTGGTGTTCGGCGCTCTGAAGTTCGGTGCGACAGACTGGTTCGAGACGTGGAAGAAACTCGACCACGCGCCCGAGGTGGAGGAAGTCCTGAGGAACCTGCCGGTGCGCAGCCCGATCATCTGGATAGCCGAATAGTCCCGGCTTTAGCCGGTGTAACTGAAAGCAATCGCATGCCAGGTTGGCTGCGTCGGCTGTCAAATCCACACCTCAACACAAACCACAGCCGGGACATCAGCTTGCCAGCTGACGGGCAAAGTCCTCCACGCTGGTGCTTGTCGTGTTGGCGCTGGTCCTTTTCTCCGTGCGGGCGACCAGGCCCTGGCGAATCGCGCGTGCCATTTCCAGCAAGGAGTCGGCGACCTGGCTGCTGACACCGGCAGCCGCGAGCGCCTGACGCATCGCGGCGTCGTCCAGTTGCTGGTAAGCCAGTCCCGGCTTGCCGAGGGCCGCTCCGATAGCCCTGGCCGCCTCGGGCATGGTCAGATCGCGCTGGCCGAGCAGCTCGCGGAATTCCTTGCCGGAAAAATCGAGTTTGAGGAGCCGCTCAGCCACGTAGCGACCGATGTCTCCGGTCGAGATCATGGGGAGGGGAACGCCGGGATCGATAGGACCGGCCAGCACACCGAACTCCCGGACACCGGGCATGCTCATGTAGAAGTTTTCCATGAAGTAAGCGGCCCGCACGCTCAGAAGGTTCAGTCTCTCGATCCTGCTCAGGCGCTGTTCCGCATAGTGCAGTCCCTTGATCGGCCCAGTCCCTTCGGGGTGCTGCGCCCCCATGCTGCTCAGAAAGACCACATGACTTATCCCGGAGCCAGCCACCGCTTCGGCGAGCGAATCGGCCGTCTTCCTCTGAGACCCCTCGACGTCGGACACGGCCAGATTTGGCGGAATCAGGAGGTAAGCGGCAGTGGCGCCAGTCAGCGCGTTCTGCAGGGCCGGCGTATCCTCGAGCTCGACTTTTGCCGCTTCGGCTCCTTTCCCGACCAGCGGCAAAAGCTTCCGGGTGTCTCTGCCGAGGACCCTCACCTGCTTGCCCCGCGCCAGTAGCTCTTCTGCAGCAACACGGCCGGTATTCCCACTCGCACCCGCTATCACGTACATAATCACCTCCGGAAAAGCAGATACCGAGGGCGGCCGACGGCTCGCCCGAATACTGAAAAGACTCTGCAGAAAGGAGAAAGGTTTCGCGCGAAGTGCAGGGGGCGTGTGGAACCTTGGCTGACCGAGTTATCTGGCCCGCTCGTCGAGGCCCCGAGAAACGACGATCCGGCTGACTCTCTTCCAGCGTTCGGGATCTGCCCGGTAGAGCTCGAGGCCTTCGATGGCGGCGGAAGCGAGGTGTGCGGGTTTGTCCTCTAGAAATTCGAGCAGGAATTCGAAAGCCTCGTCGGTCCGGCAGAGCCCGATGGCCAGGCAGAAGGTTCGAGACTCCTCACGACCGACGGCCGCGGATACCGCGGAGCGGAGAAGACCAAGAGCGCCCTGGAGGCGGGATTCGCCGACAGCGAGCGCGGCTAATTCACGCAGCTCGGGTTCAGCCGACTGCAGGTAAGAGCCGACGAAATCGAGCGAAGCTTCGGGCGCCAGCTGCAGGAGGCCGGAGAAGCAATCTCCGATGATCGAAAGATCCTTGTCCCCCACGTGGACCTTCAGTCGCAAGAGCAACTCCCCCGGGTCCCCGCCGGCAAACGCAGCCGCCTGAACGGCACCCCGGCGGGCTTCGGGACAGGGATCGAACAGGAGATCGGCCAAAAGACGATAGCGGTCGGGGTGATTCAGACGAACCAGCGCTGCCATGGAGCGGGCGCGAAGAGGTGCCGCCGTGTCGACGGTCCCTCCCCAGGCGCTTTCCAGTTGAACATGACGCAGTCCCTGGAGAAACAGGTCGGAATCGCTTGCCTCCATCTGGTCAAGCGCCTCGGCGATTGCGATTTTGGCCGCGCAGCGAGGATCGCGCCTGGCAGCCTCTGTCATGAAGAAATTGAAGGCGGCAGCAAGGTCGGGGACGAGTTGAGCAAGGCGATTCCGGGCGGCTGCCTGGGCAGCGCGAGCCGCTGGCAGATTATGTTTTCCGCGAAGCGCTTTTCGGAAAAGCTCCGCTGAGGCGGGATCTTCCGGAACCCGGGCGGCCGCGGCAACACTCTCGATCAGGTCCTGGACAGGATCATGACGACTCATTCGTCAATCATAGCTTCGTTCCGGTGACAGTTCTCCCGGGCTCACCCGGCTCGATTGGTAGCGAGGATCTGGTCGATCACCCAGGTCGTTCGGGCGCCGGTTTCACCCTTGCAGGGACAAGTCCCGTGCCCGTTCAGCTCGTCCACAATCGTCTGAATGAAGGGCTGCTGGATGTGTTCGGGATTCTCGATCTCGAAGAGGGTGGTTCCGGCCGGGTTGGTCAGCTCAATCGGTCGGGTGCCAAAGGTGGAGAAGCCGATCTTCCCGGCGCTTCCGATGACCTCGGTCCAATCCATCCTTTCTGAGGTGGAATAACACCAGCAGCCGGTTCCATGCACGCCCGACTCGAACGTAAACGCCGCGCAGACCGTGTCTTCCGCCGGATAAAGACCGGCAAGGGATGAGGCGTACCCGTGCACCCGGCGGATCGGACCGAGAGCAAAATCGAGAAAATCCAGGGTGTGGCAGGCCATGTCCACGAAGCGACCTCCTCCGCCGATTTCCGGCACGACCCGCCAGGATCGGTTCAACGGATCGACCTCGTCCGGCTCGGGAGGCTGGGACAACAAAACGTTCACTGCCCGCACTTGGCCGACAGCCCCTCCGTCGATCAACTCTTTGATTTTGAGGAAGCGGGGCAGGGAGCGTCGATAGTAGGCGACGAAAAGGGAGACTCCGGAAAGCCGGCAGGCGGCGATCATCCGCTCGCACTCGGCGAAGTTCAAAGCCATCGGCTTTTCGACATAGACCGGCTTGCCGGCCTTCGCCGCTGCGAGCACGTATTTGCAGTGGGAGGACGGCGGCGTGGCAATGTAGATAGCGTCGACTTCGGGATCGTCGATCAGGCGGCCGGCGTCACAGTACCAGCGCGGGACCTCGTGCCTTCGGGCGTAGTCCTCGGCGAGTTCCGCGTTGCGGCGCATGCAGGCCACGAGGGACGAACCCTCTGCCTTCTGAAACGCAGGCCCGCTCTTTACTTCGGTGACGTCCCCACAGCCGATCATGCCCCAGCGGATGGTTTTCATAGCTTGCGTAGTCACTGAGACCTTAGTATCCCGGATTGACCCAAACGGGAATAGGGATATCCTGGAATCTCTCGTTCTTACCATCAAGCGTCTTGAACCGCGCCGAAGTCTCACAGATGCAGTTCACAGGGCTCCCTGCGTTCCATGCCCCGATGAGCTCGGGCACCTCGGAAGGACGGACAGTGAGCCGGCAGACCGCACTCCCATCCGGGTTCACACCGAGCGTCTTCCAATCAGAGACGTGCGACTTCCCATCTGTCCCCGTCCACCGGTACCTGTAAACCCATTCCCGAATGGGTTCGCTCCGGTTAGGATACATCGGGTCCGTGTACTTCATCTCGTTCGGAAGAGTGGCTTGACCGCTCCCGCCCGTGCCGGCAATAACGAACTCGCCGCTTGACCCACGATTGGCTGGATCATAGACGGCTCCGGGGTGCTCTGCCGCTCCCGAGAAGCAACTGGTAAGCAACGTCAGCCCACCGAGCAGGACAGCCAGAGCGAGCGACTCAACCAGTCCGATACTTGAGCGGAACCAGCAACATCCGCATCTTGATCTCATGGGAATCTCCTCTCCGGTCAGTTGGTCTTGAACGCCTGGTTCTGTACGACTTCCACCGAGGTTGAGGTCATCTTGGTGCGCTCCGGCATCGACCGAACGGTCATGCCCACCGAGAAATCGGTCGCGGAACCGGCCGGCATCTTAAACACGGGCCGGGTAAATTCGAGTCGAATCGTGTCACCGCCAACCACCACCGTATAGGTGAGTTCCGAAGTCGTCATCTTGAGCTCCCCACCAGGCCCTGCGACGGTTTCCACGCGGTACACCGGCGGGTCGGTAGAACCGGTCCTGATGGCATCCATCGCCAGCTTGCTAGCGCCTGACGACACCACTTTCAGGTCATACGTTCTGCCCGCAAGCGTCATGGCCCCGACTGTCTCTCCGACGGTGAAACCGTTCGTGATCCAAGCACCCGCGGAGGGTTTCAGGGCCGCCTCCATGAAGGCCAGCTCGGCGCTGGAAAAGGAGATTGCCATGGTTAGCGCAGAGTCGGCCCCTCCCGTCAACGAGCCGAAAGTGACGGACGTAATCGGGGCAAAAATCACACTCAGGGCGTAGGCATTCGATCGTAATCCAGCGACTTCAATTCTCAAGTCGTTCCGGTATTGGAGAGAAATCTCGGATCCCTTTATGTCGTTGGGAAGTCTCACCCGAAGTCGAGTCGGGCTGGCACTCAGGACCTCCGCGTTGACCGAAAACTGGGTCTTGCCATCCAGCGTCACCTTGTTGTCGGCCGGGTTGGAAGCGAAGTTCGCGCCGCAGATCTCGATTTCGGATCCTCCTTTGACCCGGGCCGGCGAAACTCTCTCGATGCGGGGCCACGCAGCATTCTGGAGTGTGGTCCGAATCGTCGACTTGGCGCTTCGTTTAAGAATATCGCCGAGATCCAGCGTTTGATCCTGGGACTCGTATTCCTGGGTCACGTTGAGCGTCTGGGCGGGGGCCGCGGGCAGTCGAAAGAGCCCGGGCGCGACGCAGAGGGCAACGGAGGTGGGCAGAGAGAGGCTTGCGATGCCCAGATGATTGGTCGTCATCGTGATCTGCACACCGCCTCCGGGCAGGTTCTTCAGCTGGTAGAAGGCCGGTGGCGCCTCTTTCGTGCCATCCGACGTAATCGGTCCGAACACTTCGATCGAATCGTCGCTGAAGTCGCGCACAAACAGACGTCCGAGGAAAAGCGACGCGTCAAAGACGTAGTGGAGCAACTCGCCGTTGGTGCCGGTCTTGCCGAACGCCGAGAGGTCGAACTGGCCCTTGTCCGAGCGGATGACGGCCTTTCCGAGCGGGACCTCACCGCCGTTCTGGGAAATCCGAAAACACGTACACGGTTGGGTACCTTCCAGCAGTGTCGAGGTCAGGATTGTCAGTTTCGGCGCAAAAGGCGCGTCAACGTTCGGCGCCACGGGCATGGACGTGAAGTAGACGCCCCGGGTTCTCAGGGTAATGGCCGTGAATTCCCAGTAGTATTGGTTTTCCGCCAGTACCGTGCCTTCGAACGTTCGGTTGGCAACTTCCGGAACGTCGCTGAAAAACTCCGAAATGAAGCGGGCCGTATGGCCGTTGCCCGGCAACGTCAGGGTCTTCTGCTTGAGGAACGTGCCGAACTGGCCAGGACCGTTGCTCTTGTACAGTTTCAGGGTAACCGTTTGCTCGTTCGACTGAAAATTGGTGAGCCCGAACCCCGTGTCAGTCGTAGCGGAAACCTGCCCGAAAATCGAAATCCTGTAACTCTGGGGCGAATCCGGGACCCCGGTCTGCGACACGAATCCGCCGCTCGGATGATCGCTGATTGTGAACAACCCCGAGCCGGTGAGGGGGATTGTGGACGTGGCCTTCGCCCAACCCAGTACGGCGGGGTTAGTCGAGCCGGCGCTTGTGAGCTCAACCGCCCCGCGTGCCGGCACATCTACCGTGGTTTTGGTAACGAGCCCGGCCCCCCAGTTCAGACTTGCTGCCGACCCGGCTTCGGTGAACGGCTCGAGAGTAACCGTTGCCTTTTGCGCGGAATGATTGAGCAGCACGACCGAGGTCTGGAAGCGGTAGGGACCGATCAAGCCGTCGCCGATTCGGGCAAACCTTAGCGTGCGTCCCTGGCTCGTGTCTGGGACCTCCGCCGCGGCGGGCAGCGACGTGAGGCTGGTTCCCCGGGTTCGCAGGGTGATGACCCCGATGTCGATATCCGCGCTGCGAATGATCAGTACTCCCCGGAAGTTCGTCACGTTAACGCCGTCAAAGGCCTCCCTGACATACTGTGCCCGTTGCCCGTGCGGAGGCAGGACTCCAGCGTTTCTGTTTGAAACCACCGTGCCGTCCAACCGGCGCAACTCCAGCGCGATCGCGGCGCCGGCCGAGCTGCTGGGGTTGCAGATGGCATAGGAGGTATCCCTGCCCACGGTGGTGTCGACGAAAACCATAGCGCTTCGGACTCTCGGCGAATCGCCCACGCCGACCTCCGAGAGGAAATTGCCCGCGCCGTCCTGAAGAAGGAAAGTGCCCGAGCCCGACAGCTTGATGTCGGAGACCACTTCTATCCAGCCGATGTCCACGGCTCCCGTCCCGTCGGTTTCCAGCCTGTAGCTTTCCCCTGGCATGAGAGTGAAGGTGAAGCTGCTGGCGGTGCCCTGGTTGGAGACGACGACCAGCGCGCTCCCGTCCTGGCGGAACAGGTAGGCGGTCCCGTTGGCGTTGGTCTCCGAGTTGTTTATGAGCACGATTGTGCTTTTGCAGATCACCCCGCCGCCGGAACCGTTTGCCGTATGGGGAAAAGTCAGGTAGTGCACCACCGGTTTCGGGGTGTCGGACGCCTCGGCCAGTGCCCCCGCACCTGCATCGCGAGCCTTCAGAAGCTGCTCAACTTCAGCGCGCGGCATTTCCTGCCTGAGCTTCTGCATCCAATAGGCGGTGTAAGGATTCCGGTCCAATCGAAACAGCTCTCCCGTGAACCCGTCGAGTCGGCCGACATCCTCTCTGGAAAGGGCAACGGCGCGCGAAACCGGCGTGAGGGTCAGGAACAAAACCCCGGACAGGCAGAGACAGGCGAAAGCCACGACCAGGAACGAAGGTCGTTTCATACCTCCCCCTTCTGCGGCGCGCCCTCGACCGCCAGGGATTGAGTGGAGGACGCTTCGCTGGGCCAAATGTTTTCAGTATCTTAGAACGATTTCGCTCCCGACGCCAGAGATAAGCAACGCTCCTCGCAACGGATTTGAAGTCGCCCCGGTTGAACTCCCCGGTTCTCGCTACTTGAAAGCCAAAACCACCGGAACTTTCCCCCTTGCTTACCGAGGGGAGTCGCGTTATGCTTCTTCTGGTAAGCGAGGGAAGACAATGACCAAACCGAATGACCTCGTCCAGGGCACTCTGGACCTCCTCCTCCTGAAGCTCCTGGCTTTGGAACCGCTTCACGGCTGGGCCATCAGCCAGCGGCTGAAGCAGGTGTCGGGCGATGTGCTGCAGGTGAGCGACGGGTCCCTGTATGCCGCGCTCCACAAGCTTGAAGACAAAGGGTGGATCCAGGGCCAGTGGCAGGCGACCGAGAACAACCGCCGCGCCAAGTTTTACTCCTTGACTCCGCTTGGCCGGGCGCAACTCGAGCGAGAGACGGAAACGTGGGACCGGCTGGCTGCTGCCATCTCCTATGTCGTGAACCTCAAGGCGATCTGATCGCGGGTCGTGGTCGAGAAAACGAGCGCGTGGGAGCGGGGGAGAACCGTGAACCTCTGGAACAGATTGCGATCTCGGATTAAGGCGCTTTTCCGTCCTGAAAGCCTGCATCGGGAACTGGACGAGGAGCTTCGCTTCCACAGCGAGATGCAGGAGAGGGCTAACCTCGAGACAGGCATGCCGCCGGATGAAGCGCACTACGCGGCGTTGCGAACGCTGGGCAACCGCACCGGGATAAGGGAAACGATCTGTGAGCAGAGAAGCTGGATCTGGCTGGAGCAGTTTGTGCAGGACGCCCGGTACGCGGCTCGGGCATTCCGGAAATCTCCCGCCTTTGTCGCGGTCGCCATTCTGTCGCTTGCCCCGGGAATCGGGCTCAATACCGCGATATTCTCGTTCCTGAACGCCCTGCTCCTGCGCCCTTTGCCGGTTGAGAACCCGGGCGATTTGCGAACGGTTCTGTGGTCCGGCCAGAACGTTCAGGTTTCCTTCTTCAGGGGCAGCGGCGGGCGCGAGATCACCGGTGGCGGGCGCGTATCCGCTTCTTTCCCGTACGCGACTTACTGCGATTTTCGCGATCAGGGAACAGGATTCTCGGAGCTCTTCGCGTTCTCACCGTTGCCTGGCTGCACAGTGGGCACCCGGCAGGGGGCGGTGATCGCGGACGGTTTAATGGTATCAGGCAACTTTTTCGCGGGTTTTGGCGCCGATGCATTAATCGGCCGCGCGCTCGTCCCCGCGGACGACCGCCCGGCAGCGCCACCGGCCGCTGTGATTACGCACCGTTTCTGGCAGCGTAATTTCGGCCTCGATCGCTCCGCCGTCGGAGAGGTCGTGTCGATCAACAAAGTGAGCTTTACGATTGTCGGGATCACCGGCCCCGAATACGTCGGACCGCTCATCGGTGATTCCGCGGATTTCTATGTCCCCATGTCTGCTCAGCCCGAGCTCATGCCCGAGTTTTCCCTGGCTTCTTACCATCATTGGTGGGTGGAAATCATGGGCCGCCGCATCCCGGGCGCCGACGAACGCCAAAGCCAGGTGATTCTGGAAGGACTTTTCAAACGGACACTCGAGGCGCCGGGAGGAAAGACCAGGATGGATCATCCGGCGATCCTCCTTGAGGACGGAGGAAGAGGTCAAATGCTGATGCGCGAGCGGTTGGCGCAGCCGGTCTACATACTTCTCGGCGGGGTGTCCCTCGTGCTGCTCGTCGCCTGTGTAAACCTTGCGGGGCTGATGCTGGCTCGCGGTGCGGCTCGTCGGCACGAGTTCGCCGTGCGGGCAGCCACCGGAGCGGGACGCTGGCGTCTTGTCCGCCAGTCGCTCACGGAAAGCCTGGTGCTGGCACTTGGGGGAGGCGTCCTGGGGCTCGTGCTTTCAGTCTGCGGCAATCGAATCATCATGCGCGCCCTTTCCCCCTATCTGGCCTCCTTCCATCTCGATGTGCGGACAGACGTGCGCGTCCTGCTCTTCAATTTTGGGCTTTCCGTGCTCGCGGTTCTGTTCTTCGGGCTGCTACCGGCGCTGCGGGGAACCAACGTCAACCCGTCTGCAGGGCTCAAGGACGGGCGCGCGACGACAGGGCCGCGCTTGCGATTGGGGAAAGCAGTTCTGGTCGTTCAAGTCGGGTTGTCGCTGGTTCTCGTTGTCGCCACCGTTCTGCTATCCCAGACGCTCACTAACCTGAGCCGGATCGACCCCGGGTTTGATCCCAAGAACCTGCTCGTCTTCGGGATCGACGCAGGGCATGCGGGGTATAAGGGTCCGCAGAGGTGGGATTTCTACCAAAGGCTGGGGAAGTCGCTTGCTTCGCTTCCCGGCGTCCGGGCAGTTGCGTTTTCGGACCTTGCCTTGCTCGGTGGATCGTCCACCGTGAGCGGAGTCAAGATCCCAGGACGCCCGGTTCTTCCCGACGACGTCGGGCAGTTGATCGTCAGCGATTCCTTCTTCACGACAATCGGGATCCCGATGGTGCTCGGCCGTCAGCTGGATGCGCGGGACACAGCCCGTGCAGCGCCTCGAGCGACCGTGGTGAACCAGTCATTCGCCCGCGTCTATTTCCCGGGAGAGAACCCTATTGGCCGATCGGTAATGATCGGCCCGCACGAGTACGAAATCGTGGGCATCTGCCGCGATACCTCCGTTGAAAACCTCCGCGAGCTCGCGGCGCCTGTGATGTTCCGTTCCTTCCGGCAGGAAAACCCGTCGTCGGTTTTCTTCGAGATCCGTGCCTCGCTGCCCATGGCCTCCCTCGTGCCCGCCGTTCGGAGGAAAGTCGCCGAGCTCGACGGGAACATCCCGCTCACCGGTCTGAGGACTCAAGAGGAGCAGATCAACCAGTCCCTGACACCCGGTCGCATCATTTCCGCCCTGTGTGGTTCGCTGGCCGCGCTTGCCGTACTGCTGTCCTGTATCGGCATTCACGGCGTGATGGCCTATGGCGTCGCCAGGCGCAAAGGGGAGATCGGGGTGCGGATGGCATTGGGTGCCCGTCCCCGTGCCGTCGCCCGATCGGTGGTGGTCGACGCGCTCATCATCGTGGGCGTCGGAGTTGCGCTGGGGGCGGTTTTCGCGGTGATCGTAGGGCAGGCCGTTCGGGCGCAACTCTACGGAGTGGCTCCCCACGATCCGGTCATCCTGGGCGGTGCGGCGCTGCTGCTTTTCGCGGTGGCCGCTGTTGCTGCCTGGGTGCCGGCCCGGCGTGCAGCGAGGGTGGATCCGATCCTTGCCCTGAGAGCCGAGTAGGGGACCGTCAGTCGCGCTGGTCGGGCAGCGCCCACTCAACTTTGTCGCCGACGTCGATTCGGCCGCCTGTCAGCACCTGTCCATAGGCGCCTCCGGCCCAGGGGGCGGACATTCGAGCCTGCAGACCCGGGAGGGCTTCCTCCATCTGCTCGCACGGGCGCGTTTCGCCGACCAGCCGGATCGTGCACCGGCCGACGCGGAGAATCTTGCCTCTGCTGTCCTCGAGACCGATCCCTTCGACGAGGAGGTTTGCCCGACGGGCGCCGGGATCGAGGTCCGAACCAAGATCAGCCATCATCTCAGCCCATCGCTCCGATTCCAGCAGAGTGACCTGTCGCCTGCCTCCCTGGTCGGCGTTTCCCTGGAGCCCACCACCCTCAACCAATACCGCCGATGCCCGGCGGTCCATTGGCCCGCGATGCATCCGCTTGACCCAAATCGAAAGGAGCTTGCCCAATTTCTAGATCCTCCGTCGTCTTCTGCTCATGGTCACTTGCTCGAGTTTGCTCCTTTGACGCGCATCTTGATCGCGTAGAGGCCCTTACTCGCTGTGATGAAAAGAGTCTGGCGGTCCTTGTCGCCGAAGCAAACGTTGGCGGTCCAACCCTCGGGCACGTCGATGTGCTCGACTTGGACCCCGTGCTTGTCGAAGACTGTGACTCCTCTTCCGGTAAGGTAGAGGTTGCCATCGGAGTCCATGGTCATTCCATCCGAGCCCTGGGCGCAAACCATCTGTTTGTTCGTCAATGCGCCGTCGGGCAGGATGTCGAACCGGTAAGTCTTGCGGTCGCCGATGTCCGAGACGAACAGGGTCTTGCCATCCGGCGTCCCGATGATGCCGTTCGGCTGCTTCAGATCTTCGGCGACGCGCACGACTTTTTGCCGGTCGGCAGAAAGAAAATACACGTGCTGTCCGTCCTGAGGCATCTCTTGATGCGTCCACCAGGACCTTTTGTAGAAGGGATCGGTAAAATAGGCGCCTCCATCCGGTCGAGCCCACACATCGTTAGGTCCGTTCAACAGCTTGGCCTGGTACTCCTTGATGAGGACGGTAACCTTGCCGGTCGGGTCGACCGACCAGAGCTCGTTCTTCTCGTCCGCACAGACAAGCAGATTACCCTGCCCGTCGAAGCACATGCCGTTCGCCCTCCCACTCGGTTGCATGAACGTGGATAGCTTGCCGTCGATGCTCCACTTCATGATGCGATCGTTTGGCTGATCGGTGAAGAAGACGTTGCCTGCGGCGTCGGAGGTCGGTCCTTCGGTGAACTTGAAGTCGCCGCTCAGCGCCTGCAGCTGTGCGCCAGGCGCGATCAAGCCGCCAGGTGCGGCCGGCTTCTGGCGGCTCAGGACCGAGCCAACGGTCAAGAATGCGAGACCGACGATCAAGGACACGAGAACGATTCTTCCTTGGTGTTTCATCGACGTTGATTATATGCAGTTGATCCGCCGTCGTCTTGCTGGTCTTTTGCCAATTCTGCGGACTGAGCGAGCTCAGGCCCCGTGGAAGGTATGTAGTCCCGGCTTTAGCCGGCGTGCCCGTCTGCGAGATCCACGGGTGCGAGCGACCGATGGTGCGAGGGCCGAACTCGGGGCATGAGGTTGCCGGCGGTGACGCCGGCTAAAGCCGGTACTACATACCTCTCAGTCCCCACTTCTAACCGTCCCCACTTCTAACCGTCCTCACTTCTAACCAGCCTTGACGACTGGTCACCCCTGTCCTACTGTGGACATCCGGGGAGGTGAAGCAATTGCGCGAAGGGAAGTGATGAACCTGGGAGACCGGATCCGGGAAGTGGAAACATGGCTCGATCGGCTCTATATCTCGGCCGAGGGGGCCACGTTGCGCCAGGAGGATCGGCGAAAAGCGGTCGAGGTCGCGGCCATGCTCGAAGAAATCGAGCGGGCTGTCACTCGTTTTTCACGCCACAAGCCTCTGGTGCTGGTTGACGCCGCAGCGGGCAAGTCATACGTCGGCCTCCTCGCCGCCCGACTGCTGTTTGAGGGGACGGATCGACAGGTGAAGGTGATCATCCTCGAGAAGAACCGTACGCTGGTGGAGCAGACGAAAGATGCAGTGGCGCGCCTCGGGACGCAGATTCCGATCGAATGTCGCGAAGCGGACGTCACCGACCCGAATGCCTGGCCTGATTCTCCGGATATTGTCGTCGGGCTCCATGCCTGCGGCGCGGCCTCAGATGCGGTAATAGAGCGGGCTGTGGCCTGCGCGACAAGGCTCCTCCTGCTCGTGCCCTGTTGCACCAGCGACTCGGTGGCTGCGGTTGCGGAAGCGCAGAAGGAGGCAGTCCGTCTGGCTATTCCCCGGCAGGCGCCGGTTCGCCGCCGGTTCATCCAGGCGATGGTGGATGCGGATCGCACCCGCCGCCTGGAAGCGGCGGGATACCGGACGGAGGTCGTCGAATTCGTGGGCGCCACAGTCACCCCGCACAACCTGCTCTGGCGAGCGCATCGCAACAACAAAAAATGAGTGACAAGAAATCTCAAGTCTGCCCTTGGTGGTTGGGTTACGTTTTGGTCAGTCCGCTCCGTCGCCTCTGGGAGAACCCCAGGCGGATTCTCGGGCCGTGGATCCGGAAAGGGATGACTGTCCTGGAGCCGGGAAGTGGAATGGGATACTTCACGCTCGAGGCTGCCCGGTTGGTTGGCGCTTCAGGCACAGTGATCGCTGTCGATCTCCAGGAGAAGATGATCGGCGGGCTGAAACGGCGATTGCGCCGGGCGGGTCTGCTCGATCGAGTCGATGCCCGAGTTGCGTCGCCTGGTTCTCTCGGAATCGAGGACCTGGTCGGAACGGTCGATCTGGTCCTCGCCGTGCACTTCGTTCATGAAGTCCCTGATCGCTCGCGGCTTTTCCTCCAGTTGGCTTCGGCTCTTAAGCTGGGAGGCAGGGTTCTGTTTATCGAGCCGAAGGGCCACGTGTCCAAGGCGAACTTCCAGGAATCGCTCCAGGCGGCGAGCGCCGCCGGACTTGCGGTGGAGAAAGGCGACGCCGTCCCTGGCAAGCGCTCTGCCTTGCTCCTGAAGACACGTTAGAATCGCTCCGCTCGCTCCGCCGAGGTGTCGCTTCGTGGCGCGAGCAATGTCGTTATACTTGGATGTGCGGCGTCCTACTCGCCGCCAAAGGGGGTGTGAAGTGTCACGTTCGACCCGACTCGTGCTGGTGCTCTTTCTCCTGATCGGATTCGTTCTCCCTGCGGTTGGCGAAAAGGTCACTATCCGTGTGAACGACGCCGAGAGCGGTCGCACCGTTGCTGCGCGGGCGTATCTGAAATGCGGGGGGAAGCCGCTCATTCCTGAAGGGGTGCCCTCTTATCGCCGCGGCTTGGAGGAACACTTCCTCTTGAAGGGCGCGGATACCCTGGATCTGCCCGCCGGCCCCTGCGAGATCGAAGTCGTCCGCGGGCTCGAGTACGAACCGGCGCGCGTGCAGTTTACTGCCGGCCCAGGATCGGAAGTCATTGTCCCGATTCGGCGATGGGTTTCGATGAACCGGGAGGGATGGTACTCGGCCGATATGCACGTTCACCGGGACCCGAAGGAACTCACCCAAATCCTCCTCGCAGAAGATCTGAATTTCGTCCCGACGATCACATATCACGTTTGGAGCGAAAGCGTCTCGCAGCCTTTCCCCCCGGAGACGGCCTTCCCCGTTCAGGTTGATGCAAGTCACTTCTACACGGCCAATTCCCAGGAAGTCGAGACGAATTCAGGGGGGACCAGGGGCGGTGATCCTGCTCGCAAAGAAGCTGCCGATTCCTTTTGAGGGCACGGAGTTCTACCCTCCGGCCGTCTACTTCACCCGTCAGGCCCACGCCCAGGGAGGTTATGTCGAGGGCGACAAGGCCGTTTGGCTCGACACCTTCGTGAATGTCGCGCTCGGGGAAATCGACTTCATCGAGCTCAACTGTAATCACTTTTTGCCTTACGATGTCGACACCGATCTGATTCCCTGGTCGCACTGGCCGGTTGAGATGGGCTACCACGGTGACCACCAGTTCGCCCTCTGGATGATGGATTCCTACTATCGGATGCTCAATTGCGGTTTCCCTCTTCCGCTGTCGGGTGGATCAGCCAGCGGAGTCAAGGCGACGCCCGTGGGATACGACCGGGTGTACGTTTTTCTCGGCGAGCAGCCGCTGAGCTACGACTCCTTTATGAAGGCGATGAAACAGGGCCGCACATTTACGACCAACGGGCCCCTGATCGATATGCGGGTGAACGGGCAGGTCGGACCCGGCGCCCGGGTTGCCGCCGGTCCAAATGCGCCGGTTCAAATCGAGGCCGTGGTTCGATCCCGGAAGGGACTGGAGCGGGTCGACCTCATCGTGAACGGGCGGGTGCATCGAAGCATCGCAGCGCACGGCGAGAAGGAGATCAAGCTGGTCGAGACCTTAAAACCCGAGGTGTCATCGTGGGTGGCTGTAAGGGCGTTCGAAGCGTCCCCCGTCACCGTGGTTTTTGCTCATACGAGCCCTGCTTACCTCCAGGTAGGGGACCGACCCGTCCGTGTTCCGGAAGACGCCGCGATCTTGCTCGCCAAAACCGATGACCTGATTCGCTATACGGAGCAGAAGGGAGTGTTCGCAAATCCCGCGCACCGGGACGAAACACTCAAGTTGTACCGCGAGGCACGAAAGGTATACGAGCGGCTTGCCGCGGATGCCGCGGGTTCCAATGGTTCGCCAGCCGGGCAGAAAAGCGGCGGATTCTGAGAGGTGAATGCGCCGGATTGCGAATTGGAAAGCGGACCTGCACGAGTCAGCTGTAGTGCTTCGTCTTCGCCCAGAGCTCCTGCAATGATTTCCGGGCGCCGCGGCAGATGAAGATCGGCAGGTTGTTCTCGTAAGGCATGCAGTGATCGCACGAGGAAGTTGCCGCGAGCTCCACGGATTCGAACACTTCCTCGAGGTCTTCCCGATCCCCTCCGAGCACGATCACCAGTTCACCGGTGTAATTGCGCGGTCCCCAGATCCAGTAGCTGTTGTGCCCGCCAATCGAGGGGGCAGGCCCAACCGGGCGCCAAAATAATCGATCGCACCGCACTGGCCATAGTTTTGGCCGTAGATGGCACACTTGGCCCGGTCGGAGTCGGGCAGCGAATTGAATACCTGGGCGACGTCCCTCGCTTTCTGCTCCCAGCCGAACATATCCGCGTAAAACTGGGGCAGGTCAGCCAGCTTGTGACCTTCCGCGGTGGAAGGCGCCATGCCCAGGGCGCGCGAATAGGCGATGTAGGAATCAACCGGGAGGATCGGAAGGGCCATGGGCGCGACGACGACCCCGGTCAGGATCAAAACGACCGCATACACCACCGCCAGTCTTCTTCCCCAGCGTCCCGAGAGCACTCGCTCAATTGCAAGGCCTCCTCCGGCGAAAACGAGTGTCATTGCGGGAGTCAGGTACTCGGGCTTCGAGTGATAGTTGAGGAGGAGAATGGCAAGCACCGTCGTGAAAATGATAAACAACGCGCGCATCTGGTGGCGCCGGGGCTCGTCTTCGGCGCGGCCGAGTAACAGAAAGAGCAGTCCCCCGAGCCAAAGCGGGGCGGCCAGAGGGTGATGTGCCATGAAGACGCCGGTCAGGAAGCTGGCCGGTGTCTGGGACTGGTACTTGATGAGGGCATTCCGCATGAACTCGAGGTGCGGAAATCCGTAGACTGCATTCCAGATGATGAAGGGCGAAAACAGCAGCAGGGCGATCGCGGCGGCAGTGTAGGGCCAGATGGTGCGCAGCTGGCGCCGAAGCGGAGCGATGAGAAGCATGGCGACGCCTATGCCCGCGCCCAGCCAGAGCACGCTTGTTTTGTTGAGAAGACCCAAACCGAGCAGGACTCCGAGCAGTATCCAATCAGCCGGCTGCCCGGTCTTGATCAGCCGCAGGAGAACGTAGACCGCGGCTACCCACAGCAGAATATCAAACGCATTCATCGAGAAGATGTTGCTGATGCCGAGGTGAACCGGCGAGACGAGGGCGGCCAGGCAGGCGAAGAAGACTGCGCGGCGTCCTCCGCCCAGTTCCCGGGCGATCAAGCCCGTCAAGGCGACGGCCCCGGCGGCGGCCAGGGCGACGGGGAGCCGGACCGCAAAGAGCGAGCTCCCGAAAAGCAAACGTGACATTTTCAGGAGTAGAACCGAGAGTGGCGGGTGATCCACGTAGCCGGCACTCAGGTGTTCGGAACAGGCGATGAAGTAGAGCTCATCGCGAAAGAAGCCGTAGCCGCCAGCCAGATTCACCAGCACGTGAACTGCCAGTGCCAGGGCGGCCATGCCCCAGATCATGACGCTGACCCGCTGCCGCTCGAGTTCGATCCCGACGTCCACATTCACCTCCGCGTCGGGTGCAATATACAGCAAGTTCCGGGCTAGCGCAGCTGGTAGGACACAGACCCGCGGAGAGTCCAGAGATCGTCGCCGACTCGAATTCCGCTCCGCTGCACATCGAGCGGAGTAAAGAAAACCTCGCCGGTGATGCGGATCCGCCGGCTCATCTGATATCCGAGGCCCGTGGTCACCGAGACAGTCGATCCAGATGCGAGCAGAAGAGAATGATCGACGAAATCCGAGTAGACGGCGTTGACCTCGAAGTCCGAGTCGAAGTAATTCCAGGCAACGGCGGCGTAGGGTTCGAGGCGGTCGGTCGCGTGAAACGCGCCCCCCAGCTCGGCACCAGCCGAGCGGATGGTCATCTTGTCTTCCGATGGAGCCTGGCACCCGAAGGGGTTCCTGACCGGGTCGGCGCCGGCGTTGACGGTATCACTGTCGCAGGTAATGTCCCCTTCGAGCGTTCCCCGTTGACCGTAAACTCGTCCGGACAGACGCCAGCGGCCTAGATCCAAGAGCGGTCGACCAAGGGAAACGGCGAATACGTTCGGGCGAATTCCGCCAATCCGGACCGGGGGAATCAGGGCCAAAGTGACCGAAAAGTCCGCGGGGAGCCCAAGCTCGACTCGCGGCCGGACGAACAAAGGCGTTCGGTTCACATTCTCTTCCTTTGTGCCGTTGAAGCCGATCATGCGTTGTTCCGCGTTCAGCGAAGGCAGCCAACCGACCTCCAGCCCCAGGTTTACCGTCCACGGAGTGGAGTGATGCGGAAGGCCCAGGCTGGTAGGCAGCAACTCCGATCCTATGAGCTTCATCGCCCACGCTTCGGGCCGGTCTTTGGCGAGAATCTCGACAAATTGGGGGTCCTGCGCGAGAAGTGCCGGGCAAGCGAGCAAAATAGCAAATCCGAGCACCACAGTGTTGAGTCGGGTCATGACATCACCTTCTTAATTGGCCAGGCCTAAGTCGAACTCGATACGGACCTCATCTTTGACCTTCACCGTGCCTCCAAACAGGCTGATCGGTTCCATCCCAAAGTCCCGCTGACGAAGCGTTGTTTGTCCCCGGTAACGGCCGGTCTGCTCGGCGACGTTAAAGGTGACTGGCTGGGTTCGTCCGTGGAGAGTCAGTTGTCCTGTTACCGTCCAGTTACCGGGCGACACCTGCCTGATCACGGTGGAACGGAACAGGATCTGCGGGAAGCGGGTGATATCAAGGACCTTCGGCCCTTCCATCGTTTGCTGAACCTCGGCCCGTTTATCGGCGGCCAATTCCGGGTCCAGCACCTTTAGCTTGTTTGTCTCGATCCGCAGCTCGATTTGCGGGTTACCCGTCGTTTGGACGTCTCCGGCCAGCCCACGCGCCTCGATCGTGTGGTCGTGGGCGAAAGCCGAAAAAAAGCCGGATTTGAACACCATTACGGTGATTCGTGAAGAATTTGGATCAACTTTCTGGGTAGTCCCTTGCGCGAAGGACAGACCAGAGGACAACAACAGCAGGCATTGGAGCCAGCCAGCCAGAAAAGCAAGGCGGTGCATTTTGCGACTCCCCCCCGGGATACAGGTGTTCATGCTTGTTAGACGCTAGTCACAGCCGGTAGGTTACAGAGAGAGATGGGAATACAGGGAGACAGGGAGACAAGGAGACAAGGAGACAAGGATGAACGCCGGCAGTCGAACTTTCGTCCACTTTGTCCACCTTGTCCACTCAGTTCACAATGGGAAGGGAGAATCTCCCGGGCCCTCGGAAGCGTCGAATAGCCTAAGAAGACTCTCCTAAGAATGAACGCCATAGAAAGAACGCCATGAAAATTCGGCTCCTTCCGCTCCTCATTCTGCTGATGTCGCCTCGCGTGATTGCCGCCGACGATCGCGACGACGCGCTTCTGGCAGCATTTCATCACATGTACGGCCTTCGTTTCCAGGAGGCCCGGGCGGAACTGGAACAATGGGAGAAGAAGTACCCGGACGACGCGCGAGGACCGGCCGGTCAGGCCGCCGCCGAGTTGTTCGCCGAACTCAGTCGCCTGGGCGTTCTCGAGACCGAGTTCTTTCAGGACGATTCAGCTTTCGAGGGCCGGCCCAAGCCGAAACCGGATCCAGAGCTGCGAAAGAGCTTCTACCGTTTCGTTGCCCAGGCGGATTCCCTGGCGAAAAAGCAGTTGCGGGCCAATCCGGAGGACAGGCATTCACTGTTTTCGCTGACCCTTGCGCAAGGCCTGCAGGCCGACTACGCAGCCCTGATTGAAAACGAGGACATGCGCGCCTTGCGGCACACGAGGGAAGGAGCGGTGTCGGCGCAGCGGCTCCTTGCCATTGACCCGGGCTATTACGACGCGTACCTGGCCACCGGGGTCAGCAACTATATTGTCGGCAGTATGTTCGCGCCGGTTCGCTGGTTCCTGCGGTTGGGTGGTTACTCGGGCGATCGGGAAAAGGGGGTCCGTGATCTGGCTTTGACGGCAGCAAAGGGACGATTGCTCGCCCCTTTTGCCAGGCTGCTGCTTGCCGTTGCCAGCCTCCGTGCTGACGATCCCCAGAAAGCCCGCGAGCTCCTCGTCGCGCTACGCGATGAGTTCCCAACCAATCCGCTGTTTAGCAGGGAGATCGAGCGCATTGATCGTCGCCGCCAGTGACCCGCCGACAGCTTTGCTTCATAATCTCTCTCCGGAGGAATCATCATGCTCCGTGCATCGTGTCTGGCTTTGTTTCTCGTCCTCGTCGCCTGCAGCGCCTGCTCGTCACAAACGGAAGACACAGGGATCGCAGCTGTCACTCGAGGCTGGCAGAATGGCTCGTTCACGGCCGATCTCCAGGGTGCAAAGATTCACTATGAAGTCCATGGGAACGGGCCGGTATTGATGGTTCTGCCCAATTCCTGGGGAATCAACATCCCTGCTCTTCGCGCCTATTACCGGCCGCTCGAAACTAAAGTAACCATGGTCTATTTTGATCCGCGGGGCATGGGGGCCTCCGACCCGGTGAAGGTTGATGCGGACACGAGCGCTGCGACCGTGCGCCGCGATTTCGACGCGCTTCGCCAGCGTCTCGGTCTCGCGAAAGTGAACGTCATCGGCTGGTCCAACGGCGCGATGAACCTCGTTCTTCTGGCCAGTGAGAAGCCCGAGACCATTGCCACGGGGATCTTTCTTCACGGAATGGCCTCCTTCACCGAGGAAGACAGGAAGGCCTCCGTGAAGCAACATCCGGAAGTCGCGAAGGCCTACGGGCGTTTCATGGAAGAGATGAAACAGACGTCTATGACGGACCAGGATCGCAACGCCCGCCTGCGCCGGCTCTGGCTGGACGAGTACTTCCCGATCATGGCGGCCGATCCTGCTGCCACGAAGCCGAAGGTCGAGGCGATGTTCAAAGAATGCCCGTTCAGCTGGCGGCACGTCTCCTACTCGCAGAAGGAATGGCCGACTTTCGATGCTCGCGACCGGCTGGGGCGGATCTCCTCGCCCAGCCTGATCCTGGCGGGAGCCAAGGATTCCGTGCCAGTGGCGAAAGCCGAAGAGATGAAGCAAGGCATCAAGAACTCGAGGCTCGTCGTGTTTCAGAACAGCGGGCACTTCGCTCCGCTCGAGGAGCCGGAGGCCTTTCAAAGGGAAGTGCTTGCCTGGCTGACGACTGACAACTGACAACTGACGACTGACGACTGACAACTGAAGCTGTGAAAAATCGAGGTGCGCGGTCTTCGGCCTGAAAGGCCGAGACATATTAGCCCAGGGCGGAGCGTTTTTTGCGGAGCCCTGGGTTAGTGGTACGAATAAGTCGGAGCCCTGAAAGGGCGTGACAACTGCAATTCGTGCACTCTGTTACGCCCCTTCAGGGCTGAGCCATTCCGCCAGACACGATCACCCAGGGCTGCGCAAAAAACGCTCCGCCCTGGGCTATATGTCTGGCCTTTCAGGCCGAAAACAGTCACCGATTAGATTTTTTCACACCTTCTGACCACTGACCACTGACGACTGACACTGACAACTGACGACTGATGACTGATGACTGACCGCGTAGTGCCCTTTACCTGCTGCCCGCTGACTTCTCGCTGCCTTGGTAGTCAGTCGTCAGTCGTCAGTCGTCAGTTGTCAGTCGTCAGTTGTCAGTCCCCTCAAACGGCTTCCTGGCGGATTTCGTCCTTGATCCTCTGGATCTCCTGAATCTTCGCCTCAATCTTGTTGAAAAGGGTTAAGCGCGCCTCGATTCCGCTCTTGGTAAGCATCGCCACTGCTTCCGACCGACTCGAGCAGATCCCTGCTTCAACGAGTTGGTCAACCCGGCGGGCGGATTCGTCATCGAGCCGAACCGAAACGACGATCTGGCGTTTGGCTGACTTGGCCTCCTCGAACAGCCGCTCCGCGGTGCGAGCGATCTCGGAGCTCACGTCCGTGGCCATCTGCTTGGCCGAGTTGATGAACTGAGACATTGTTTCTTTAGTCTTGGGGTCCCTGTTGTTCGTCCATGTGCGCTCCTCCTTGAAGGTTACACGTAATTATATTACGCGTAATTCTGATGAAGCAAGGAAAGAACGAAGGGAACCGATTCAGGTCGGGGCGGATCCGACCGGTAGGGGGATCCACCCCGAGGGCTGGAGGTGTTCGGGAGGACTTTACTGCGTCGATGCCTGTGATGGTACTTCCGGCACCGTCACGTGGCACACGCTGTCGGGCAAAGCGAGCTCACGGGCGGTAATGACGATCGGGCCATCAGCACCGGAGGCGACAGAGCGTCGGGTAAAGGCAAATGGCGCCTCCTGTCGACCTTCCGGTATGAGAACGAACTCGTCGACCTCGACGATGTCGGGGTGACTGCTCTCCATGTGGATCGGAACTCCGCCGGGAGGTGCCGTCAGGTCCTTGAGTTTGACCGTCCCCCGACCAATCTGCCCGTCGTGGAGGATCACGTCCAGGATCTCCCGCGCCTTGACGAAGACGAATTCGCAATTCTTGTCGCGGCCTCCTTTAGCGAACCGGAGCCCGTCACCCTCAGCGACTCTGACGTACTGCTGCCAGGGCCACCATGAGGGCTTGGGTTTACGAAGGGCGATGGTGTCGCCGTCTTCGATCTGCGCCCCGGGCTTGCCCGCGACTTTCTGAATTGCCAGCTGCAGCTTGGGTGCTCGGCCTGATCCCAGATAGCCTTCGCCATCCAGGCCGAGAATCGCGTTGTCGGCTGTGGCCCTGATTTCTACGATCGCCCGGTCGTGGACTCCGCCCGGGCACGTAACATAAAAAGTTTCGTACCTCCCTGCTGTGACGCTGTTTGCGCAGATGCGCAATTCGTTCTCAGACTTTGCATACCGTTGATTGACGACGGCTCTAAGATGAAGGAACATCTCATTTTCCCCCGATCTGCCCGAGCCAAGCGGGTTGGAATACGCTCGTTATCCTCATCATAGGAGCTTTGTGTTGTGCAAGCCAACAGTTTTCGCACTAGTTCCGTCGCGCGCCTTGAGCTGAGATCCCTTGTCCTTGGGCTTTTCAGTGTCCATGTGTGAACGGGAGCGTATAGCCGAGAATCTCAGGTAGAATGCGGGACGCCTGCTCAACTTTTCGAATGGGCTTAGGAGGAGCTTATGACATCCGCGTCGGCCTTGGCGCTCCTGGTTTCCGCCGTTCTGGCTTTTCAAGCGACGCCTCCCCAGGAGGCGGGCCGGTGGGCCTTCGTCGTCCGAGACGACCCGTTCCGCGAGGACAGTCTTCTGGATCTTCGCTTTCTGAATGATCGGGTCGCAGGAGAGAAGGGATTCATCAAGGTTAACGCGGACGGTGATTTTGTCTATCCGGACGGGACTCCGGTCCGATTCTGGGCAGTTAACAGTGCCGTCGGCCAGGATTCCAACTGGAGCCGGCCGCAGTGGCCCGAGATCAGGAGTGAGCCGAGCCTCGCACGTCATGCGCGCTTTCTGGCGAAGCGCGGCGTGAACCTCGTTCGCCTTCACGCATCCATTAATCCGACCGCCGACAATTCCGGCACAAACTCGTTCTCCGACGATCGATCAGGTGAACACCGCGAAATCGACTGGATCCGGCGAGCCGTGGCGGCCTACAAGAACGAGGGGATTTATGTCTCGATCTCGCCTTACTGGGCGGCCAGCGCCAAAGCCGGCAGGAACTGGGGACTCCTGGCCGGCATGGAGGGAAAAGACTGCCAGGGATCTGCTGTTTTTCGAGGAGAAGCTCCAGGATGCCTACAAAGGCTGGGTGCGAAAACTGTTGACCGAGCCGAATCCGTATACCGGAATCCCCTGGCCCTCGATCCGGCCGTCGCGATTTTCCACGTTCAGAACGAGGACAGTCTCCTTTTCTGGACCGTCAACAACATCACCGACGCACAACAGAACCACCCGTACAGGCCGAATTCATGGGACGGTTCTACGAGTGGGCGGTTTCGAAGTACGGATCATAGACGCCGCCTACGCTGCCTGGAACAACGATGTCCTGGGCGGGGACAACCGCACCGCTGGGCCTGCTGGAGCTATGCGATCATCTGGTTCATGACGAAGGACGGGGCGGGGAAGGGGCCTAACGTCAAGCGTATCGCCGATCAGTTGCAGTTCTATACCGAGACGATGGCGGATTTCCAGCGCAACGTCGACCGAGTTTATCCGCCAAGATCTGGGCGCCGGGTTCCTGGTGAACGGCGGCAACTGGAAGACGGCCGACGTCACGCGACTGGAGGATTGCGAAAGACTCAGCTACGCGCCCACCGACGTGGTCGCCGTGAATCGGTACTACGGCGGCGTGCATGACGGGACGAACGCCAGCTGGGCCATCCAGGCGGGCGACAAGTATACGAGTCCATCGATTCTTAAAGACCCCACCCCTTTTCCGCTCAGTCTTCGGCAGCCGAAGGGCTATCCGTTCGCCGTGACCGAAACCGGCTGGGTGCCTCCAACCGGGTATCAGGCGGAGGGACCTTTTCTGGTCTCTGTCTACCAGTCTCTGATCGGGCGTGGATGCCTTCCATTGGTTCTCGACCGGCGTGGAGGGTTTTGCCCCGCCGCAGTCGGCCAACGGATACCTCCCGAGCTCCCTGCAGAAGTGGACGTTTGCGTCGCCCGACGTGCTCGGGACTTTCCCCGCTGCCGCCTTGTTGTACCGCATGGGCTACGTGAAGAAGGGCGAGCCGGTGCTGGTCGAGGAGCGCGCGCTTGCCGACCTGTACGCGCAGCGCACTCCGCTCGTGGTGGAAGCGGCGAGCTTCGACCCGAACCGCGATGCGGGCAATATCGCCCCGTCTTCGAGCATTCAGACCCCGGTCGATACCCTGGCGTTTCTTGCCGGCCCGGTTCAGGTGGCTTTCGATGGCGGTGCCGCAAAACACGCGCGTGGTCGACCTGCAATCGCTCATCCGAGCAGACCGCAAGGAAGTGAAGTCGATCACCGGCGAGGTGACGATGAACCTCGAGGAGAATTGGTGCAGCGTGAATGCTCCCAAGGCGCAGGGGGTGGCGGGATTCTTCTCCGAACGCAACCGTTTCGAGCTGGCTGATGTCACAATCGAGTCGGGGAACGAATACGCCGCCGCCCTGGTTGTCTCGCTGGACGATCAGCCGCTCAGCCAGTCAGGCCGGATCCTAATCCAGATCGGGACCTCGTCGCGTCCGACCGGCTGGGAGCAGAGGCCGGTTTCAATAGCCGTCAGCAGCGGGGGAACATTGCCAGGATTCGAAATCCTCAGTGTCGGTCGATCGCCTTGGGAGGTGATCAGGCCGGCGGTGGAGGTCGAGATTCGCAATGAGGCGATCACCGAAGGGTTCATCCTCGACGAAAACGGCGACGCACGCGGCTCGTTGGCGCTCGAGGGTACCGACGGCGCGGTTCGTTTTCATTTTCCCGAGGATGCTCTTTACGTGCTTCTCGTGGAAGGTCCGGACCTCTCTATTGCAGCCACGCATGCGGGCAACTTCATGCAGGCAGAGACCGGCGCGTCGTACACGATGGTCGTCACCAACTCAGGTGGAATGCCAAGCTCAGGCACGGTTACCGTGACCGATCACCTGCCGGCGGGTCTCTCGGCCCGCGCAATGAGCGGATCTGGATGGGCCTGCGATCTCGGTAGTCTGACGTGCACGCGTCAGGACGGTCTCGGCGCCGGGGCCAGCTACCCGGCGATCACACTGGCCGTCGATATCAGCCCGACGGCGCCCCGCTCCCTGCTGAATACCGTAACGGTCTCTGGCGGGGCAGACGTCAGGGACTCGAACAACACCGCAACCGACCCGATGCTTGTTCGTGGCCAGCCCCGTTTCCGTCGCCGGTAGCGTCAAGAGTTTAGGGTGAACCTGCGAGAGCAGGTACTCACGGTTCAACTGGCCGTCATTGTCGCCCTGGCTTCACTCCCTTCCTGGCTTGTTCCCGGAAAAGCAGTGCCGAATGTCTTGATAGTGAACGCATTAAAGTAGCGACTATACGTATTTCGGCCGCGGCCTTCCGGAGTGCGGACGAGACGTCCGCGCTCCGAGGGACAGACCACGAGGCAACTGACGAAAATGCCTTAGCGGCCGGACCCTCCCGCCTGCTCCTCCGTTTTTTCTCCCCAGACCATCTAAGAAAATGCTTCTTCGTTCGATATCTACATGTGAGAAACAAGAACGCCATGCGGAAGCACCGGGGTGATGTGGATTGGATACGCAGCGCGCTCGAGAACTACGGTTCGAGCCTGACGCGCTACGCCCTCTCCCTGGTGGGTGACCTGGACCAGGCGCGCGACATCGTTCAGGAGACCTTCCTCGCCCTGTGCCGTCAGGAGCCGGACCGAATCTGCGATCACCTGGCCGAATGGCTGTTCAAAGTCTGCCGAAACCGGGCAATGGAGGCCCGGAGGAGGAGAGGACGAATGCAAATCGTCAACGAGATACCGAACGACAGCATCGACAGGCGCAGGTGGCCCTCCGCGATCCTCGAACAGAAAGAGACGCTCGAGCAGGTGATCAAAGTGCTGGACGGGCTTCCGGCCCCTCAGCAGGAAGTGATCCGGCTCAAGTTCCACCATGAGCTGAGCTACAAGGAGATCAGTGCGGTCACCGGGCTTTCAGTGACCAACGTCGGTTTTCTGATTCACACCGCCGTGGCCAGTATTCGCCGTGGCCTTCCGTCTGACACCTTGCCTGTTATGAACGAGATAAGGAGGGTCAAATGAGAGACTCTAATGACCCGAGACTGACGGCCTATGTCTTAGGCGAATTATCGTTGGAAGAGCGTGAACAACTTGAGGCTGAGCTGGATGCCTCGCCGTCGGGCAAGGAAGCACTCCGTGAAACCGAACGGGCGATTGAATGGATGAGAGCGGGTCTCCGCGCGCAACCCGCCATCGGACTTGGCGCCGAGCAGACGCGCCGGATCTTGAACACGGCGGGGCAACGCACCTACTGGTCCCGGTCGATGTCGCGGTGGGCAGCGGGCTTGTTCGCCGCCGCTGCGCTGGTCACGATACTGGTGCTCGGTTTCCGGGCGATGACCGGGCCGGGTGGGCGGAAGGAAGTGCGGCAGAAGGTGGCAGTCTCAGGCTCTCCGGGGGAGCGTTCGCACGCAGTCAAACCGCAGGCAACTTCAGTAGTTGCGGGAGGCCAAGCAGACAAGCCCGCGCCGGATGCCACGCCGGCAGTCGCGGCGAAAAAGCAGGTCGGCGAACAGGTCGTTAACAAGCCGAAGTCCCGGGACCAGATCGGCAGTGATTTCAGGAATTGGCTGGACCGCGACGTCCGCTACATTGTTTCTCCCGAGGAGCGTTCCGTGTTCCGGAAGCTGCGGACCGACAGTGAGCGCAAGGAGTTCATCGAGCAGTTCTGGTATCGACGCGATCCGAATCCGGCCACTGCCCTGAACGAATTCAAAGAGGAGCACTACCGCCGGATCGCCTGGGCAGACCAGCGATACTCGGCCGGCATCCCGGGGTGGATGACCGACCGCGGGAGAATTTACATCATGTACGGTCCGCCGACCCGGCTGGAATCTCACCCGACGGGCGGGGGGGGCTATAGTCACAATTTTCTAAAGGGGCCGCGCCTGTCCACTTCCGCTCAGATGGCGGGCAGCAGTGCAAAGAACAGGGTCCTCCCCCCGCTGCTGAGGAATGGCGGCACGACATCAACCTTCCCCTTTGAGGTCTGGCAATACGATTCACTACCCGGCATCGGCAAGAAGATCGAGTTGGAGTTCGTTGACCCTTCGATGAGTGGGGATTATCGGCTCTCTCTCGTTCCCGAAGACAAAGAAGCGTTGTTCATGGTTCCCGGGTCCGGTTTGACGCTGACCGAAGAGCGGGGTATTTCCGGAAAAAGCAACACGTACTTCTTTGCTGGTGGCGACAAGAAGGCCAAGCCCCAGTTCAGTGTCGGAAATCGCGAGATCCTTCCCGCCGGCAAACCCAAGTTCGTCGGCACTCCAGCGCCTGCGGAATCGTTTCGCGAGCCATCGGCCGAGTCCAATACCGAGGCCTATGACCGGATTGATGACAACGCTTTTGCCAGTGTGAAGGACCACCCGCTCTCGACCTTCTCGATCGACGTGGATACGGCCTCGTACTCCAATGTGCGGAGCTTTCTGGACGGAGGTCAGCTTCCGCCTCGTGATGCGGTTCGGATTGAAGAACTGCTGAACTACTTCCGGTATGATTATCCGCAGCCCGTGGGTGACATGCCTTTCGCCGCCGATCTTGAGGCTGCGTCGACGCCGTGGCAACGCGACCACCGCCTTGTGCGTATCGGAATCAAGGCGAAGGAGATCGACCTCAGTCATCGGGTCCCGGCCAACCTCGTCTTTCTCATCGATGTGTCGGGTTCAATGCAGAGCGAGGAAAAGCTCCCCCTTCTGCAGAGAGCACTTCGTCTCCTTGTCGACCAATTGGGCGCCAGTGACCGGGTCTCGATCGTCGTTTACGCCGGGGCCTCCGGCCTGGTGCTGCCTTCCACTCGGTGCAGCGACAAACAGTCGATTGTGAATGCCGTGGAGCGACTGCAGGCCCACGGCTCAACGAACGGTGCTGCCGGAATCGATCTCGCCTACCAGACCGCGATGGAGCATTTCGATCCGAAGGCGGTCAACCGCGTGATCCTTGCGACGGACGGCGACTTCAACGTCGGCGTCACGAACCAGGGCGACCTTACCCGAATGATCGAAGAGCGCGCCAGGCAGGGAGTCTTCCTGACCGTCCTTGGTTTCGGGATGGGCAATTACAAGGACTCGACGCTCGAAACGCTGGCCGACCGCGGGAATGGCAACTACGCGTACATCGACACTTTCGAAGAGGCCAAGAAGGTGCTCGTCGAAGAGCTCGGGGGTACTCTGGTGACCGTCGCCAAGGACGTCAAGATCCAGGTGGAGTTCAATCCTGCCCTGGTGTCGGCTTATCGCCTGATCGGCTATGAAGACCGGCTGCTGGCCGACGAAGACTTCAACGACGACAAAAAGGACGCGGGTGAGATCGGGGCGGGACTGACAGTGACCGCACTCTACGAGGTCGTGCCGCGGGGCGTGCCCGTTGATATACCGGAAGTCGACCCCCTCAAGTACCAGACGGCCCGAATGCCGGCAGCTTCGCGTAGCCCCGAGCTCCTGACGGTCAAAATACGATACAAGCAACCAGACGGGAACACGAGCGGCCTGCTCGAATTTCCGCTGATCGACAGAGGGGCAGGGTTCGAGTCAGCCTCCACCGACTTCCGCTTTGCCGCGGCGGTCGCCTCGTTCGGTATGCTGTTGCGCGATTCTCCACATAAGGGAACCGGTACTTTCGACGCCCTGATCTCCATCGCCGAGCGCAGTATCGGCCCGGACCCGGGCGGTTATCGCTGGGATTTCGTCCGGCTGGCCAGGCAGGCTCAGGCCTTGTCGCCAACCCCTCCGGTCCCGGGTCCCTGATCGTTGCTCTGGAATTTCGGGGACATAATACTTAATTCCCAAGCCGCTGACGCCAAACTAACCGTCAGCAAAGGAATTAAGTTTTGTGTCCCCGAAACTCCCCGCTCCGCTTGCGGTTCTGCGAGTTTTCGTAACCCAGTCCTCTGAGCTACAAACATCTGTCTCCCAACGACCCGACTACTCAACCTCTTGGATTACAGTTCCGCCTGTGCTAGTGTCTCTGCGTATTTTTTCGCACTGAAAGGTATCGCGAATGATCAGTCCTTCCTTCCGTCGGCTTTTGTGGGTCACGGCGTTGCTCTTCGCCTCTGGAATCAATCATCTGCCGGCCCAGTCGGACGCAGAGACGCGCGCTGTCGAGTGGCAGGCGTACAAGGTGCCGGCGGTTCAGTTCCGTCGGTATGCGGATCCAACCGGACGGCTATTCTTCCGAGTCCCTGCAGAGTGGCAACAGGCGGGGAATGCCTCGAAGTTCGTCGGACCTGACGGAGCGGAAGCGACCGCCTTTGTTGAAAAAATTCCTGATGGTTACTCGCTCAAGGCCTACCTCGCGGCCCTTCTCCAACACTTCACCAAGATCCCGGGAGCAGAGGACGCGGTTCGGATCCGGCCCATTGAGATGTCAGGCTTGGAGGGACGGGAGGTACTGATCGCCCTGTTTGATGAACAGGGCGGGGTATCTCGACGAAACATCTGGTTCACCCTCGAAGGGGACATCGCTATCAGCTTCCTCTTCATTTGCCCCGATGCCTCGGCCTCAGCGGTCGAGCCGTACTTCAAAGGTATCGCGGAGTCTGCCATCCTCCTGAAGAGCCAGGCGTCCTACGAGATCTACAACGAGCGGCTGCAGAAGACCGGGCTGGTGGGCAAAAGCGCGAAGATCGACGGGGTCCAGGGCACAGTGGCGGCTCTCGAATCTTCAGAAGATGCACGGCGAAAGGCCACGGGTGAGCTGGCGGCTCTCCTGAAGACCGAACCGGACGCCTGCCTTGACCTCTTTCTTGACCCCCGTCCCATGGTGCGCGGGGCGCTCTTTGATGCTGTAACCGCGGCCCACTCCGAGAAGCTGGCGAGCCTGGTCTACGATGGCCTTGAAGACCCGTCCGCCTGGGTAGCCGAAAAGGCGGCGCGCTGCCTCGCCTCCTTCCCGGACCCGGTAGCGATCATCCGGCGGGAATCGATGGACTGGTCGAGCGACATCCTGCATATCGTTCGGATTTTCCCCTTCTTAAAAGAGCAGGCGCAGATCGAGGCGATCGGCGCGTTGCTCCAGACCGGCAGGAACACGTTCACCGCGGGAGAACGTTCTCTCTATTTCGAGGCTGCGCTTCAGCTCATCGAAATCTCTCCCGAGCGATACCGCACTCCTGTCTCGGATCTCCTGGCTAAGAAGGACACGGACCTGACCAGGATGGTTCTCGAGGCGGCAGCCGCGAGGCATGAAAGGGTCCCTGACGAACTACTCCTCGGACTCTTGTCAGAACCCAACAATCAGGTGGCGACGCTAGCCGCCCGCGCCCTGGCCAGTTCGGGGGGACCGAAGATCGAAAGAGAGATCGCCAGGCGAATCGCGAAGCTCGAAAAAGCCGCGAAACGCTCGGTTACGGAAGATGCGCTCTTGAAGGAGCTCCGTCGTTCCCAGCTTAAGCTCGAGTACCGCGGAAAGATCGGAAAGGCGACAGGGGAACAGCGCCGGCTCCTGATCGAACAAGGCCTGAAGGACACCGGCATTGCCGACTGGGTATGGACGGAGTTCGGTTCCCGGCTGAAGGGAGCCGAGGTCCGCCCGACGAAAGCAGACCCGGTGGCCGAGAACGAGGCCGGGAAACGCGACGCCGGGCCATTCGGCGAGAACATGCTGCCGGAGCGCCCCATCCTCTACACCGCGATCCCTGACCCCGCGCAGGCTTTCAGCCGACTCGAAGCGCTGCTGGCCGGGGTCAAGATGCATTCGACTCGCGATCAGGCCACTCTGGCCGTAATGATGTCCTCTTCCAGGGAACTCCTTGCGCGGGCCGTCGGAATTGAACCGAATAAATTCGACTTTGCCTCGCAGGGAATCTCGGGGCACTCGCCGGCCGTCTTTGCGACCTGGCGGGCTGAGGGAGTGCCGAGGACCGGGGCCTCACAGCGGAGTGCGGTGATTGTGGGAGTGACCGACCGCGACAGGTTCGAGCATCTCCTGGCGGTCTATCAGCAGAAAAGGGGAAGTATCGCGACTCTTCCCAGGGCTGTGGCCACGATGGCCCGGCTTATTGGGCTGATGCCGGCCATGATTCCGGGCCTTGCTCAGGCGATGCTTCTCGAGCAGGCGAGCGGCGCAGCCAAGGGACGGGAGAAGGCCGAGGAACAAAAAGCGGAGATCATCTACACGACAATGCGGGCGATGGACCTGGGGTCGTTTCCCTTGAAGGTGTTCGAACGGCGAAGGTCCGGCCTGCGAGGCTTGGAGAGACCCGAGCATGCTTATCTTGCTTACATCGGAGAACGGGCGGTCCTGACCCCTGATCTCGATTCAATGGCTGACCTCCTCGGTCGCCTCAGTGCCGGAGGGCGGGCTCTGAAGGAGAACGAGCAGTTTCAGGGGATCAGAAAGCTTGAAGGGGAAGCGATCTATTTCAGCGAGCTCGAGTCTTGGGCAGAGATTGCGAAACCAACCGAGAACCGGACCCGGGAACGTGGACGCCTGGTTGTCGGTCCTGGCCGAATCGACAATGAATACCACCTGAGTTTCAAGAATGAGACCGGCGAAGAACCTTTCCTGGCGTTTCATCCAGCCGAGCTGTCGGCGCCCGAGAAACTGCTTCCTGCCGCCTCGATTGTTTACTACTTCATGAAACTCGCCGACCTTAAAGACTGGCCCCGGGAGTTGAAGCAACTGCTGAGCCATGCCCAGCTGTCCGATCTTCAGAAGGGCTTCCAGCTGGATGTCGAGAAAGAAATCCTGCCGGAGCTCGGGCCTGAATGTGGGGCAGCCTTGGTCGACATGGTAACCCTCAAGGAGGATTTTAGGATTCCCTGGGTCGTCTTCTTTGCACTCCGCAGTGACCGGCTCGTCACAGCCCACGAGCAGGGGCGACTGTTCACCGGCGCCAGGGAAAGCGACGGTTCAACCCGCCTGAAGATCAAAGGGATGGACGTCTCCGGCACAATCAGGGACGGGTACCTCATCTTTGCCGCCGACTCAAAGACGCTCAAGAGACTGGAGGACCCCCAGCGCTTGAAAGACGCGGCCGACTATCGGCGTTCGGTCGAAGCAGTCAACCATCCGGTGGTCGCATTCGGTGGCGTCAACGCCCAGGCCAGCGTGCGCCAGGCGGGCGAGGAGATCGACGTTCGAACAGCCCGAGCCGTTAATGCTCTGGGTTCCCTGGCCCGCGCCTTCCACAATCTGACTCTATCGGGCGAATGGCATGGCGACAGTGTCGATTTCCGGATGTCGACGTCGACGGATCGAGAGGGGGAATATTCGATTGCCGATTTGGCAGTTCCGGCGGCCGATTTTGACATGGCATTTGCGGTCGTGAGGGCGGGTGGAGTTCCGGTGGTCGACACCAAGGCCACGACCACAATGCGTCTGAAAATCCGCACGAAAGGCCGGCAAATCGATGAACGATTGATAAAGGAGCTTGAGTCGCCTTACCAGAAAGTCGAGTCCAGGGGGACGGATTCGCTTGTTCTCACCGTGCAGCGGCGGCCAAACGAAGAGTGGGTCGGGACCAGCCTGCCGATCAACGCTCCCGAGCTCGCACCTGATCTGCGGCCGAGCCGCGAGATCCGTCCGGATGATCCACAGATCCAGGCCAAGGCGCGGGAGATCGCCGGCACCGAGAAAGACGCCTGGAAGGTCGCCTGCAAGCTCGCCGATTGGACGTTCTCGAACCTGAAGTGGAAGCTGGTCGAGCACCGGGACTCGACCGAGACACTGGCCGCCAGAGAGGCCGATTGCCTGGAGTTCAGTCAGCTGTATATCGCGATGGCGAGATCCCTCGGTCTCCCCGCCCGGTTGGTGACTGGGTTCGCCTGGTCAGCCGGCATCTTCACGGGACATGCCTGGGTGGAAGTTTTTGTGGGCAAATGGGTTGAGCTTGACCCGACGCTTGGGAGCCACTCGGTTGGCGCTTTTCACATCAGGGAGACCTCCGGGCAGGTGCTGATGCTGGGGGCTCTGGACGCCATCCAGATCGAGGTCCTGGAAGCCTTGCGCGACCATCCGAAGAGTCAGGAGGATGCGCGGGCATTGCTCGAGGAGGTCTGTCGTGAACTGCCCGGTGGCCAGAAGGGCGTGCTCCTCGCGGTTCTCGATCCCTCGGTACTGGTGTCCGAGTACCTGGCGCCCTTGTCCTGGACGGAACTGTCCGCTGACCAGCGGCGGCTGTTCCTGGCCGCGTATGAGGCGGTGGTAGCTGAGCTCACCTCCTTCGACAAGGAAAGGAAACTTCGCCTGCTGGCGGTGCAGGAAAACGGGGACAGTGCGGAAGGTTACGTGATGGAGGATATAGGGCCGTTCATGATTTTCCGCCTGCGCAAACACGATGGTCTCTGGAACCTGGTGGATGTCGAACAGTCGGATATCGACCACCACATCTTTCGGGAGATTCTTGGCTCCGCTCTTCGGTCTGCTCCGGACGGACACGGTCGTGCCGTGGGCCGCCGTTTTTCGCCATATCAGCAGGTGCTGTTCAAGCTCTCAACGGACCCTGCAGCCGCCCTGGCTCTTGCCGACGAGTCACTTGCGAAAGAACCGGGCCTGAAGCCTGTCTCGCTCCTGAAAGCGGTCGCGCTCGCGAGAGTCGGGAAAGGGGAGGAAGCGATCCCCCTTCTGGAGGAGTTGGTGCGCACCGAGGTGTCCCCGCCGGCTTTGCTGCAGCTCGCCCGGCATTACGAACAGAACGAGTCCGAGTGGGAGCGGGCAGTCCAGTTCTACACTCGGTACAGCGAGGTGGTCGCCCCCGATCCGCGACCCCATTCCGCGATGGCCATCCTCTACCGGAGCAACGCCAAACCAGTCGAGGCCGAGCGCGAGTACCGGGAAGCGATCAGGTGCGACCCGACCAACCCCCGCCTCTCCCTGGACCTCGCGGAGTTCTTTGCCGTATCCGGTCAGACGCGCCTGGCGCTTGCGGAAATTGACCGGGGAGCCGACCAGGAGAGCCGCGCGGAACGGTTCGCGAGTGTGATGGGGCGCCTGTACGGGGAGGTGGAGGGGGCCGATCAGCTGGCAGCCGCCGAGCCGGGGCGGTTGACCGGCAATGCGGCAGCGAATCTGCACCTGAGCGAAATACGCCTGTACGCCGGGAAGGCGCGGGAAGCCCTGGCCCCTGCCCGTGAAGCAGTGAAGCTCAACCCCGAGGACGTGTTCTCGCACGGGAACCTCGCCGCTGTGCTCCGAAAGCTGGACAAGCTCAAGGAGGCGCGCGAATCGTGCGAGCGCGCCCTGAAGCTCGACCCGGCAGCCGGTTTCCTTCATTACGAAATGGCCTGCATCCTGACCCGGCTGGGTAAGAAGCAAGAGGCAGTGGCATCCCTCAAGAAGGCGTTCGATGATGACGAGTATCTCGCCGAGGACGTCGCGGACGAGGAGGATCTCAAGCCGCTTGTCCAAATCCCCGAATTCATCGATCTGATGAAGAACTTCGAGGAAACGCCGGAGGAGGCCGAGGCGGAGGGGGCCGCGGAAAAGGCTCCACCGCAGGAGAAGTAGCCTGGGAAGTGAGAGAAGGTTGGAGCCCCGGATGTGATGAGGCGCGGACTTGCGGCGTTTCTGCCACTCCGGGGTCGTGCGCCTGATCGTGTACCTTCAGCAAACTACCCGATCAGGTCGAAGTCTCCGGCGAGGACGCGGTCCAGGTGTCCGGTTCTCCATCCTCTGACGCTGTCGCGAACGAGGGGCGAGGGCTGTTCACGATATCGCCGGACGACGGCTGATCCCGAGACGGGAAGGGAACAGATCGCCGCTTCTGCCTGCCGCCGCAACCCTTCCACGCGGTCCTCGGGCGGTTCCTCCGGCTGAGCAGCCACCCTGACAGTTGCTTTCAGGCGCCCGAGCTTCAGGCTGTTCCGCGGCAGCTCGAAGACATGCAGCCCGTCTTCGGGAGACAGGATCCTGAATGCCCCGAACCCGGAGATCGCCAGGAGAAGCCGGTAGGGCACGTGGGGGCTGGAACAGCTCTCGTCGAGCAGCTCCGTGTTCATACGGCGTTTCTTCGCCCACTCCTGGTACATGCGTCCCAGGCGGGCCGAGAACTCGTCGTTGAGTGAAGCACCTTCCTCCGCGCCCCGCGCCGCCTGCACGAGCAGGAAGGCGTCACGCGGCTGGGCATCCGCGAGGCCGGAACAGGCGTTTTGGAGCAGGTAGATCTGCTGGGCCAGACGCTGAACGAGGTCGCGCGGATATCGAGAGCGACTCGTCCGGGTTCGGCCGAGGCGGCCGAGCAGCGACCCGGCGGTTTCCATCCCGGTCTCGATTCGATCGAGGTACTCGGCCAAGCCGAGTACCGAGAAGCGGCTCTGCGAGGTCCAGAAACCGGCGCTGTTGGTCGATTCCAGAGCCCGACGCTTGCGCTCTCGCCAGTCATCTGAAGTGACGATCAGGCGCAGCGATTCATAATGAGTCTGGAGAGAGAACAATTCCTCAGCGGACCCCTCCGGCTGAAAGGCTATCGCCGCCGGAACATGCTCAAGACCCGTGTCCGGCCTCTTCTCGCCCTCGCACGGGGATTCCTCGGCATCCGGATCGACGAATTCGACGGTGACCCGATTGCGATCCGAACTGACGAATAGGAACTGGTCACCTTCGGGGAACTGGTGGCCGACAATCGTCTTGGCCAGGGGAGCGAGCAGGTAGCGCTCAACCGCACGCTTGACGGGGCGCGCACCCAAATCCGGTGTGAAGCCTTTCTCCAGAAGGAACTCGAGGGCGCCATCGTCCCATTCGACTGCCCAGGAGCGATTCCGCAACCCGCGCCGCCGGAAAACCTCGTCCAACTCCTTCCGGAGGATCTCTTTCATGATATCGCGGCTCAGCGGCTGGAAGATGATCACGCGATCGATCCGATTAAGGAATTCCTTGCGGAATGCGGTCGTGATTGCCTTTCCAACCGCCGCTCGGCTGAAGCTGCCCATCTGCTCGGCCGCAAGAAAGCCGGGGCTCTCACCCATGCGCACCACGGCGCCGAGGTTGGAGGTCAGAATGAAAATCGCGTGCCGGAAGTCTGCCGTATTCCCACGGCGGTCGGTCAGCCGGCCGTCGTCAAATACCTGGAGAAAGAGGTCCCAGATCGTGACGTGCGCTTTTTCGCACTCGTCCAGGAGAACGACCGAAAATGGCTGTTTTCGGATCTGGTCGACGAGCGGGCCTCCCGTCCCGGCAGACTCCTTTGGGTTCTCCTCCCCGACCAGCCGCTCCAGGGATCCGGGTGCCTGGAACTCGCTCATGTCAAGGCGGATCATGCGTTGGGATGAGCCGAAGAGATACTCGGCCAGCGCCTTGGCGATCTCCGTCTTCCCGGTTCCAGTCGAGCCTTCATGCCCTCTTCGAACTCACCGATGTACGACTTGCCCGCGACCAGTTCGCTGTGGCCTGCCTGGAAGATCGTCCACCCCTTCAATTGCAGGCGTTCGGCCACGAGTCTGAACAGCGTCGACTTGCCCACGCCGTTTTCTCCAAGCACGACGACCGACTTCGGCCGGGTGCCGAGGAGGAGAGATTCCAGCCGGGATGCATCGGCAAGCAAGCGATCGTGCTCCACGCACACGTCTGAGTGGCGCACCGCAGGCGGCCAAACCATCCCCATCGAGCTGAGAAAAGCCGAGTTCACTCGGGTCAGGGAAAGCTCCTTCACCTGATCGCTCGAAGATGCGGCTTCCGGTGTGTCGAGCCCGGCAATCAGCTTGCGGATTGCCTCCAGGCGTTCGTCGGAGAGCTCGCGCAGTTCGCACGCCCATTCCGGTTTCTCGCCCCGGCTCAAGCGGTCTTTGAGGAACTGGCGCAGGAACTGAAGCCCGAGAGGATTCTGGTAAGAGAGGTTGATCCGCGTCAGAACTTTGCCGATCAGGCTGGCCGGAGGAGGATCGCACGCGTCCAGAAGGCCAAGCGCAAAGTACTTGGGCCAGTCCTCCAGATCGTCCACCTTGGCCACGATCGTCTCCATGATCGGGCCGCATGCCGCGTGGCTTCTGAGCGCTTGCAGGGCGAGGCAAGAGATGGCCTTGTTATCGGAAAAGGCGAAGATCAGAAGATCCTCGGTGGAATGCTTCTCTTCCTTAAGTAGTTCGAGTCCGCGGGCGAACAGGCGGTCTTCGAGCAACTGCCGCGGGTGCCAGCACGTCTCCATCTTCTCGTTCAACCCGGTCGCCACCTGGGTAAGCGACTCGGCCGGTTCAGGAGTGGAGCTTCCATCAGAGCTGGTGTCGGTCGGTGCCGTTTCGCCTTTCCCTGACGGCACGTAAAAGCGACGCCAGAGGACGTATCCGCCCCCGGCGGCGACGACGCCCACCAGGGCGAGCATAAGCCATTCCATAATGCGATCCTGTCCGGCAGAGCATAACAGATGTGCTTCGCGGTTCGAATGCGGGAGTTCGGCGGCAGCCGATCACGACCTCCGGAATGCCGTCTTTCCCGATTGTCCTGTTTCGAATATGCGATAGGACAAGTTGAACCGACAGGGCTAATTGGAAAACGAAATATATGGCTCTGAACTATTCGTATTGACATTGCATTGAAGCGCGTGTATAGATTTCTTATTCACACATTCCCGCTGAGCTGCTGGAACCCCGGGCAGCGGAAAGGGGTCTCATATGCCTCCGAAATGGATCGAGTTCGTCCGGGTTCAGATCCCCAAGAGCATTATCGACCGCAAGGACTGGGTGAGGTACCTGACGTTGGTGAACTGGCACGCAAAACAACTGGGCGATATTGTCGAGCGTGTTGCCGATGCCGACTTCACCAAGTTCGTTGACACCCAGGTGCAGAACTATCTGAAGGGAACGGCCGCGCCGGCCGCAATTCAGTCCGCTGTGATGAATATCGCGGACGATTTCATCTCCGGCCGCGAGGTGGTCTTGAAAGCGGGCGATTACATCTCGCTTCAGAACCAATTTCACGCGGGAAAGAAGTAATCAGATAGTATGTCAGTACAAGTTGTAAAATAGCAGATTGCTACTGGGATGTTGTATGTCATTTGAGGGATTCCCTTTCGTTATCGGCTGGGAACTGACATTAGCCTGCGACCTGCGGTGCGCTCACTGCGGGTCGTCGGCTGGTTCGCCCCGGCATCGGGAACTGAGCACAACCGAAGCACTTGAGCTGTGTGAACAGTTCCCCGCACTGCTGGTCCAGGAGGTGGATTTCACCGGTGGAGAACCTCTTCTCCGGAAGGATTGGGCGGAAATCGCCACCCGCCTCATCGGGCTTGGGATCCCGACAAATTTGCTCACCAACGGTCTGGCCCTTACCGCCGACACGCTCGCCCGGATGAAGGACGTTGGTATCTCGGGCGTCGGTATCAGCCTGGACGGGCTGGAGACGACGCACGATGCCATTAGAAACCGCAAGGGTTCATTCACCTCAGTCCTTCAGAGCATCGAAGGGATGCAAGAGGCAGGACTGCCGTTGAACGTCATCACCACGGTGAATGCCCGCAACCTTCGTGAGCTGCCCGATCTGTTGAAGGTGCTCCGGCAAGCCGGCGTCGCATACTGGCGCCTCCAGCCGCTTATCCCGATGGGGCGTTCGCTGTCTCACGACGACCTGCATTTGGATAGTAGCGGGATCCTCGAACTGGGACGTTTCGTACGCGAGCGCCGGCAAAACGGGGAAACGGACTCTTTCCAGATCATCTGCAGCGACGGCCTCGAATACGTCGACGAGGAGGAATCCTGTGAACGGCCGTGGCGCGGCTGTTCGGCCGGGATCACGGCATGCGGGATTACGAGCGAAGGGAAGGTGAAGGGTTGTCTGTCCATGCCCGACGTCCTGGTTGAAGGCGACCTTCGCGAGCGCACTTTGTGGGATATCTGGTTTGACCCGGATTCGTTCCGGTATACCCGCTGTTTCATTCCCGAAGAACTGGGCGACAACTGCAAATCATGCGCTAAGGCCTTGGAGTGTAAAGGCGGGTGCTCCTCCAGTTCCTACTGTGAGACAGGTCAGTTCCATAACAGCGCCCTCTGCTTCTACAAAGCGAAGAGTCTCTCTTAAGCAAGCGAATCCCGAGTTTCAACGACGACCTTCCGAGCCCGGACGAAGTGTCTGCGCTTCTGGGGCCGACTCCGCAGTACTCCTGAAATTAGTTGGCCCTTGAATAATGAGAACCGGGAGCGAGGTTTTCAGAGCCGCACGCAGCGTCTTTCAGCGAAAGCGGGTTCTCTTTGCCTTGATGCGCCCCCCTATATGGGACGAGAACCCGCTTACTCCGCTGGAAAATGCGCGCGGCTCTGACAAGGTATTCGCCTGTCTCCCCGCTTTTAATCGATCGCGGTGCCCGAAAGGGCATGAAGGACTCCAAAACGAGCTTGCCAGCGGGGGTGGTTGGCAGCCAGTGGCCGCGTGAAGTCTCTTGTGTGGTTCCATGGACCTGACGTTTTCCTGAAGCCCCGACCCCACGGACCTGTGCAACGTTGCGCAAGCTGGGCGCATGTTGCGCAATTGTTGCACCCCTACGCTTGACAAGTCAGTCAACTGCTGCTAGAAACAGACTCACCCAGGCCGGGGAGGAAGAACTCCTCTCAGTTGTTAACTTTTGTCCAAGGAGTCCACATGCAGAAAACCACAACGTGCTTCAGGACCGGGCTGGTGGTCGCCCTGGCCCTCTTTTTCCTCGCATTACCTGTTCTTGGCCAATCGGACCGGGCGGAGATCTCCGGGTTCGTTCGGGATCCCCAGGGTCTCGGCATCCCAGGCGCCTCGGTGACGCTGACCGACGAAACCACACAAGTCGAGCATAAGGCCATCACCAATGAGCAGGGCTACTACGTCGTTGTCAATCTTCCGTCCGGGTACTACACGATCGCCGTCGAGATGGACGGGTTCAAGAAGTTCGTCAAGACGCGAAACAAGCTGGACGCGAACGTGAACATGGGTATAGACGCCCCCCTCGAAATCGGTGCCGTCGATGAAACGGTGCAGGTGGTGGCATCTTCCGCGCAGATCCAGACGGACTCGGCTGCGGTCGCCAAGCTGATTGAGAGCAAGCAGATCGAGAAGCTGATGCTCAATGGCCGCAACCCGCTGTTTCTGGCGATGCTCAAACCGGGCGTTCGGCAAGGCAGCGGGCTGGGTTTCAGTTTTGGTCTCGATCAGGCGGGTATCAGCATCAACGGAGGCCGGACCCAGGACTTCCTTATCACGTATGACGGCGCTGTCGGCGTGCGGACCCGGGCCAACGGGACCAGCATCGGAACCGCGGACGTCGATACGGTCGCGGAAGTCCAGATTCTGACCGCCAACTACAACGCGGAATACGGCCGCGCGGCCGGCGGGCAGATCCGGTTCGTCACGAAGAGCGGCGGGCGGGACTTCCACGGTTCTTTCTACGAGTACTTGCGAAACGACAAGCTCGACGCGAACAGCTGGTCGCGTAACCGTGCGGCACAAGAGCGGGAGAAGAGCCGGTTCAACCAGTTCGGCTACAACATCAGCGGACCGGTCTACATTCCCGGCCTGTTCAACACCGAAAAGAACAAGCTTTTCTTCTTGTGGAGCCAGGAGTGGGTAAAGCGCCGTCGCGAGCAAACGTCGATCGTCACGGTGCCGAGCATGAAAATGCGGACGGGCGACTTCTCGGAGCTGCTCGATCCCGCCAACCCGTTTTTCAGTAAGAAAACAGAAGTGAAGGACCCGCTGACGGGTCAACCTTTCCCGAACAACATCATCCCCGCCGATCGCCTGAGCCAGAACGGGCTGGCATTTCTCAAGGCCTTTCCGGAGCCAACACCGGGTTTTCTCCAGGGCCGGAATAACTACTTTCTGACCCGACCAAACCCCGTCGACCAGCGGAAAGACAACCTCTCGATCGACTGGATCCTGTCGGAGAAGCAATCTCTGAAATTCCGCGGTTCCATGTACAAGTACATCTCGGTCGACGCGTTCCGGACTGGCCTGGACTATGCCATCACTGATTGGAATCGGCCCAACAGAACGGGCTCGGTCAGCCACCTCTGGTCGCTCAGCCCGACAATGATCAACGAAATTCTGGCGACGGCGAGTGCCGACGTGGTCTATATCGGCCTTTACCAGGAGGGCCAACGCTTCGTCAGAAGCAAATACGGGATCAACTACCCCTACCTCTTCCCGGATCGCAAGGAGATCCCGGACAAAATCCCGACGATCGAGATTGCGAACTTCCAGGCGATAGACGGTGGTCCGTACCCCTCTTCCTCGGCCGGTCCGATTTACTCGATATCCGACAATTTCACGAAGATCTGGGGGACGCACTCCCTGAAGTTCGGCGCGCTTTTTGAGCGGGCGGGCCAAAACGACTTCGACCAGATCAACGTGAGCGGCGTCCCCGGCGGGACCAACAACCAGAACGGGCGTTTCATCTTCGACAATACCCGGGCAGGTGCCCCGTCGACCGGGCTCGCAATCGGAAATGCCGCCATGGGCCTGTTCACCACCTACGCGGAGATCGGTCCCCGAGCCTACACCCCGTATCGCGCGAACATGTTCGAGTGGTATGTGCAGGACAGCTGGAAGGTCGACCCGAAGCTGACGTTCGAGTACGGCGTCCGGTGGACTTACATGACGCCTTACTACTACAGCAATTGGGGAAACATCGCGATCTTCGACCCGAACAAATACGACCCGGCGAAGGCCGTCGTCCAGGACCCCAGAACCGGGTACATCCTGAGCGGCGACCGCTTCAACGGGGTCGTCATTCCCGGTAGTGGCTGGCCCGAAGCGGCCAAGGGACGCGTCGCGATTGCCGATTCCGGCGAATACGACCGGTTGTTCTCGGGCGGCTCCGAACTGGTGGCAAAGAGGCATTGGGGCAACTTCCAGCCGAGACTCGGCCTGGCTTACCAGATCAGCAAGACCGACGTAATACGCGGCGGTGTCGGCAAATTCCTGGCTAAGCCCGGCGTTGCGGATAACGTCTTCCTCGGTGGCAACCCGCCTTTCCAGCCGATGATGTCTTTGGCGACCGGAAACGCGGATAGTCCGGCCGGAGGGCAGCCGTCGTACTTTCCGCAGTTCTTCATGACGATGGATCCGGAGTTCAAGATCCCCCACTCCTACATGTGGAATCTGTTCTACGAGCGTCAGCTTCCCCTGGATACGACTGTTTCCATCGGATACGTTGGCCGCGCGGGTAACAACCTGGAGCGGGAACGGAACATCAACACTCTTCCGGTCGGGACCTTGTACAAACCTGAAAATGCCGGGGTCAACACGAACGTGCTGCGGCCTTATAAGGGTTTCGCGCAGATCCCGATGGCCGAGAACTCGGCGAAGTCCCGATACCATGGTATGCAACTGGAGGTGAACCGGCGCTTCAACAAAGGACTTGGTTTCGGCGTCGCGTACACGTATTCGAGCTCGAAGGATAACGGGGCTGACCGGCGCTACAGGTTCCTAAACCCGCTCGATGACACGAATGACTGGGGTCCCTCGAACAACAATAGCCCGCATATTCTGGTCACGAACTTCATCTATGAGCTCCCCTTCTTCAATGAACCGGGGATGCTCCGGACGGTGCTCGGTGGTTGGGCGCTCACCGGGATGATCGGTTACTATGCCGGCACGCCGTTCCAGATCGGCACGGGCGAGGATTTTGCCGGGATCGGGAGCGGTAATGAGACCCAACTCTGGAACCTGTCGGGACCTCTCGTTTTCGACCGGGATTTCGCCGGTTATTACTTCCAGCCGAAAACGTCAGGCGGCACCAGCATTGCGACCAAGCCCACGAACGGGACTTTCGCCAGCCAGACGCGAAATTCAGCCGGTTACAACCCAGGTAGTCAAAGCTGGAATCTGGCCGTATTCAAGGCGTTCGCGTTCGGCGAGTCTCAGAAGATCGAAGTCCGCTCGGATTTCTTCAACTTCCCGAATCATCCGAACTGGGGAAGCGTCGAAGCCAACCCCACGTCGGGCTCGTTCGGCAGGGTGACGAGCAAGAGCGGAAACCGCGAAATTCAGCTCAGCCTGCGTTACAGCTTCTAGCCCACCTGTTCCACATGGAAGGGGCGCCGCTTCATCGCGCCCCTTCCTCCTTCACGGCTGCCTGAACCGGACAACCAGGACTTCAAGGACCTCAGGGACAACAAGGACCTCAAGGACAAGAGCGAGGCAGGTTTGTCCCCGTCCTTTGGTGTCCTTGACGTCCTTGGTGTCCTTGACGTCCTTGACGTCCTTGAGGTCCTTGTGGTCCTTGTTGTCCGGCTCAGGCTGGCAGTTTTGAACTCTTCCCCCGTTTCGGAGTCTAAGTGCTCGTCTCAAAAATCTGGTTGACTTTGGGAATTACTAAGTACTAAGTTGTTAGTATATGAACGAGCAGGCGCTGACGAAGCTGGAGCTGGAAATCATGAAGGTGGTGTGGGAGCTGGGCCGGGCCACGAGCCGGGAGGTGTATGAGGCATTGCAAAAAACGCGCCCGCTTGCCTACACGACCATCAACACCATGCTGAAGATACTGGAACAGAAGCAGTTCTTGAGGAAGTGGCAGGAAGAGCGCGCCTACGTGTACGAGCCGACCCAGCCGAAGGAGCTCGTGCTCAGGTCGATGATCGATGATTTCGTGCAGCGGGTCTTCAACGGCGCCGCCGCCCCGCTGCTCGTCCAGCTGGTCAGAGACCGGGGGCTCTCCGAGAAGGAGTTGCGGGAGATCATCCGGATGGCGAAGGAGGAACCATGACGGAGACGCCCTGGCTTCAGAATCTCGCCTGTTACTGGGCCCAGATCCTGATCGTGGTTCTCGCGGGTGCCTTTGTTCGACATCTGCTGCAGTTGACCCAACCACGAGTGGTGCTCATTTACTGGCAGGTTCTTCTGGGGATTTGTTTGGGACTGCCGCTTCTTCAACAGTGGAAGCCGGTCGAGTCGGTGGACATCTCGGTCGGACCGGTCGTCACCGCCCTGGTCGCGGGAACCTTCATCGAGCAAAGCGAATCCGCCTGGTTTTCGGGACTGTCGAATTCTTCGCTGGTGCTGTCGATCGTGCTTGCCGGAATCTTTGTCCGGCTCGGGTGGGTCGCAGCCGGTTTGCTCAGATTAAGCGCCTTGAAGCGGCGGGCGGTGGAACTGTCCGCCTCCGGATTGCCGCTCAATGGACTGCGGGAGATCGGCAGGATCCGATTCTTCCTCAGCAGTGAGCTGAACAGGCCCGCGACATTCGGAATCCGCGATCCGGTCGTCCTGCTGCCTGTCCGGGCGCTGGAGTTGAACGAGGGCCAGCTTCGTTCGGTTCTGCTTCACGAGCTGGAACACATCCGCGGGCGCCACTGGGTGTCCGCCGTTTTTGAAGAAGTACTCCGAAGCGTCTTCTGGTTTCACCCCGCGATCTCCTGGCTGGTCAAACGGATTCGACTGGCCCGTGAGCAGGTGATCGATGCCCGAGTTATTTCCCAGACGAGGAGTCGCCGTTGCTACCTGCAGGCGCTCGTCGAGATGGCCCGGGCAGGCGCGGGAATTCGATTGCAGTCAGCCTCATCGTTCTTGTCGCCCCACGAACTGACCGCGCGGGCGGCGCTCATTCTGAAGGAGCCACATATGTCTCGTAAAAGTATGATCCTGGCAATCGCTGTGGTTGTTCCGCTCTTGACGGCGTCGACTCTAGCAGCCGTCTGGGCCTTCCCGTTGCGGGCAGTAAGTCCGTTCTCTCCGATAGCGCTCCTCGGGCAACCGGGCGGAGCCGGTGGAGATGAGGTCGAACTGGTCAAGCGAACAGCGCCGTCTTATCCCCCCGAGGCCAAGGCGAAGGGCGTGCAAGGTCCGGTTCTGCTCCACTTGAACATCGACCGGGCGGGGAAAGTGTCCGGGGTGAAGGTCGTCGAAGGGAACGAGCTGTTGAGACAGGCGGCGGTCGATGCCGTCCGGGGGTGGGAGTACAAACCGCTGGTTAAGGACGGGAAGGCGGTGCCGTTCGAGACGGATGTTCATGTGAACTTCAAGCTGAGCGACGGCGCAAAAGCGGGGAGCATCACCGTTCGCGACGACGAGCGGGCGCCGGGCTCTCATGGTGTTGTTGGAGGCGTGCCTGGCGGCGGCGGGGCGCCTGGAGGAACCATGAAGGGTGGCGGGGCTCCCGGAGGGGTCGAGGGTGGCGTTAAAGGCGGGGTTCCCGGCGGTGTTAAGGGTGGTGTGCCTGGTGGCGTCAAAGGCGGCGTGCCCGGCGGTGTTAAGGGCGGAGTGTCGGGGGGAGTCAACGAGCCCCAGCCGCAGATCGTCGAGCGATCGGTGGTACCGGAGTACCCGGCCGAAGCCAAAGAGAAGCAGATTCAAGGGGCGGTCACGATCGAGGTGACGATCGATGAAAAGGGCCAGGTGACCGAAGCCCGACTGGTCGACGGTCCGGAAGTTTTCAAAGAGTCCGCCGTTGCGGCGATCCGCGGCTGGAAATGGGCTCCCGCGATGAGTAACGGGGTCCCGGTTTCGGCAACCGCGCAGGTGACCGTCAACTACAAGCTTCAGTAACCACTGACCACTGACGACAACGACTGCGGGGACGGAAGGCCGTCCCCGTCTCTTTCCCCAGGCATATTCCCCGAAACTCTTGTGCGGGTCGAAGCTCCCCGCTATTATCAAGCCCAATTCAGCCCGCCGGTTTGTGGACGGGGAGGGGAACACCAATGTCCTTAACCAGTCGTCTGTTTTCCGCCACGGTCTTCGTGCTTACGCTTCCCTTGCTGGCACTTTCGTCCTTGCAGGGCGAGCCCGGTTGGCGTCAGGGGGGCCCGCCCGGGGCAGATGTTTTGTCCCTGACGGTTGACCCGACCAGTTCCAACATTGTCTACCTCGTCACCGAGGGCAGTGTCTGGAAGAGCACGGATTCCGGCGCTCACTGGTTTGCCTCGGGAAAAAATGTATGCAGCTACCGGCTGCGTCAGATCGCCGTGGATCCTGCTCGGCCGGCCACCCTGTACCTGGCTGGGGCTGAGGCGGTCTATAAAAGCACCGATGCAGGGGCCAGCTGGCAGCCGGGGGAAAATCCGCCGGACAGCTCCTACACCGACAGCGTGGCTGTTGATCCGCGCGGTCTCGGGATCGTGTATCGAGGCGACAATGCCGGTTTCTGGAGGAGCACCGACTCCGGTATGACGTGGGCAAAGCGTAACGGGGGGGCGGAGATGCCCATGATCACGCGAATTGTCATCGACCCCGCGAGCCCGGAAAGGATTTTCGCTCTCACGTATTACAGCGGCGTGTTTAGAACAACCAACGGAGGATCTACCTGGTCGCCCATTAATGTCGGCTTCACGACGACCGATCTCAAGGATATCGCGCTTTCCGGCGACACCCTTTATGTGGGCAGTTGGGCTAAGGGGGCCTTCAAGAGTACGGATTCGGGAACGAGTTGGACAGGTATTTCCCCGGATACGACGCCTCTTATTTTTCTGTCGGTTGCGGTGCATCCCACGAATCCCAACATTGTCTTCGCAGGCAGTTATTCCGGCGACGTTCACAGAAGCACAGACGGCGGCGCTCACTGGGCATCCTTCCAGGTCGCACCGGAGCGTAATATAACCAGCCTGGTCTTCCTTGGCGGCAGCCCAGCTACCTTGTACGCCGGAGGCCAGGCTGGATTCGCTGTCAGTACGGACAGCGCGGCCCACTGGACGTCGAGGATCACCGGGCTCACAGGAGGTGATGTTTCGGCCGTGGCGCTGGATAACACCGATCCTCTCACGTTCTATGTCGGCACCAGGCGAGATGGCCTCTGGAGAACCACAGACGGCGGGTCCACCTGGACATCGATCGGGCAGCAACTGGGGTCCAGTGAGGTGAAGTGGGTGACGAAGGTCCCGACCAGCAATGTTGTGTATGCAGCGGGCGCATATTCCGGACTCTACAAAACAACCGACCGGGGAAATACCTGGGTCGCGGTTGGAGGGGCAGAACTCATCAGTTCCGGCTCGCAGGTCTCAATATCTCCGGCAAATTCGCTTCTTTACGCGGTCGCGGGCGGTGTTTTCGTCAGCTCCGACGGAGGAGCAACCTGGGCGAACAAGAGTACCGGCTTACCTCCCGCTGAGGGCGGAGCGCTCGCTTTCGACCCGGTCGATCCGCAGACTCTGTACGTCGGCTATGACGGGAACGGGATGTTCAAAACCACCAACGGCGGAACCAGCTGGACGGAGATCGGTTCTTTCAGCACCACGCGCATCCGCTCCCTGCTCGTCGATCCGTGGGATGCGAGGGTGGTCTATGCGGGGGCGGACTATGGTTCGGCCGTGAGCACCGACCGCGGGGCCACCTGGTCCGCCTACCCGCCCGGGCTCTATCACCCATCGATCTTTATGCTGGCGCCGGGACCAAACAAAACCATATTCGCCGCAACCTGGCAAGGTACCTTGTTCACGACTCGGGATCATGGAGCGACCTGGTCCGAGTTCAAACCCAGGCTGGCGAGTACCGCGCCCATTCGGACTCTCGCGGTGAGCAACACGAATGGGACCATCCTGGCTGGGACCGAGGGGGGCGGCGTCTTGATCGGTCGAAATGCAGCCGTTAGCCCGCTCTATTTCCCGCAAGTCGCCGACGGCGTCGCCGGTACTTTGAAGTTTCGCAGCACCCTGGTGCTGGTTAACGGAGGGGATGACACGCAGGCGACCATTACTTTCAAGAACGCGGCCGGGCAACCGATGGCGATCAGACTAAACGACTCCCCGGCCCAGTCTGTCCACACCGTGAACCTGAAAAGGCGGGAATCGGTCTCGCTTCAAACGCCCGGAACTGACCCAATCCAGAGCGGCTATGCGATTGTCTCGTCCGGTCCGCAGGTAACAGGGACAGTAGTTTTCAGTTTTTATGATAACGGCGTCTGCATGTACGAAAGCGGCGTTCCCGCGACACAGGCCATGTACGACTGCAGCCTGTTCTTCGACGGCGACGAGGCGGGGCGGGACGTGGGGCTTGCCCTCGTCAACGTTTCTGACGACGCTGACGCGAAGATCACACTCCGGCTCTTGGATACCGAGTTCAATCAACTGGCGGTCAAAGACATTACTGAGTTGATTGCACAACTTGGGCCTGGCTATCACCTCGCCCGCTATGCGACGGAGATCTTTCCGGAGATCAGGGCCCAGGGAATCAAGAAGGGTGTGGTGACTGTCGAAAGCGACCAGCCGATTGCTGCGGTGACGCTGCGTCAGACCGACGTCCCATCGCAGGCTTTTCCGGCCGAAGTACCGACGATATGCACGTTCCCCGTGATTGACCGGCGAGCCGAAGCTCACCACCAGTGGGTCAGCGGGGACTACTTCTACTTCCCGCAGATTGCCAATGGAAGTTACGGAGGGGCCAAATACCAGACGACGTTGTCTCTCCTGAACACCGGCCGGACCGTCCAGGGAGTGGAGGTGAAGTTCTTCTCTTCGGATGGAGAGCTGCTCTCTTTACCGTTGAAAGGATACGGGGAAGCGTCCTCGTTCAGCTTCACGGTTGAGCGTGGTCATACACTGGAACTCCAGACGACGGGAGAGGGCGACGTCAAAGTCGGGTACGCGAGGATCCGGGCGCCTCTTGATTTCGGCGGAACCGCGGTTTTCACCTTCTGGCAGAACGGAGTCAGGTTCTTCGAAGCGGGAGTCCCGGCGGTCTTTCCGTCCCGCAGCCAGTCGGTTTTCCTGGACAACCTGGAACCCGGGCGTGACATCGGGTTCGCGATCGTCGGCGCCTCTGCGACTGCACCCGACGCAACGCTGAAACTGTATGACAGCGCCGGCACGTTGAAGGCGACCCGGGAAGTGACGTCAATCGTCCCTGGTTTCGGGGCAGGTGATCACCTGGCCATGTATGCGGCCGAGGTTTTTCCTGAGATCCGGCAGCAAAACATCCGATCCGGAATCGTGGCGATCGAAAGCAAGGAACCAGTGGCGGCCGTGACTCTGCGGCAGCACACTCCGTCTCAGGCGTTTCCGCTTGATATCTACCTGCTGACGATCTTCCCTGTGATTCCTCTGCTGCCGTGAACGACAGACGGGGAGACAGGGAGACAGGGAGACAAGGAGACAGGAGACGGGATGGCAAGCGGGGGATCGGAACAGGGACCGGAATATCGAATCTCGAACAAGGAATGACGAATGTCGAAGGGAAGGCAAGAACCGGGCAGGCGGCAGAGGCCTAGTCCTATTTCAGCGAGAACGAGCGGCGAGCAATCACCGTAAGGAGCCGCGCACGGCAGCGAGCGTCAGCGAGCGAGTAAGCGGACCAGCCACCCAGCCCCAGGGGGCAGTCGCGAGTAGCAAAGCCAGCCTAAAGAGCATGTTGGTTGGTCCGCTTACTCGCTCGCTGGGCTCGCTGTCGTGCGCGGCTCCTTACGATCTCGCCGTAGCCAGCGGATGGCCGGGAAGCTCCAGGCGTGTACCGAACTTGGTCCAGGACGTGCCCGGCGCCTCAAGTTCCTCGACAACAATAGGTAGTGGTTACTGGAGTGAAGGAGATACCCCATTTATCGAATATTGAACAAGGAATGACGAATGTCGAAGGGAAGCAAGAACCGGCTGGGCCGAGGGCTAGTCCTATTTCAGCGAGAACGAGCGGCGAGCAATCACCGTAAGGAGCCGCGCACGGCAGAGGGTGTCGAAAAAGTTCGGAGACGAACGGAGTATAGGTAGGTTTTTGGAGCCCGGGGTAGAAAGTCATGTGGTAGGGAGCCCCGGAGCGGGCGAAAGAACGGCTATGCGGCCTTTCGCCCCGTCCGGGGCTCCGTTCGTTTCGCTTGTTTGACCCCGGGTTCCCTCACCCCGAAACGGGGTTTCGGTCACCCGGGGCTACGCAGCTTTCGCCCCGTCCGGGGCTCCCGAAAGCAGCCGCTTCGCGCAGTCCCCGACTTTTTCGACACCCTCGGCAGCAAGCGCCAGCGAGCGAGTAAGCGGACCAGCCACCCAGCCCCAGGGGACATCGCGAGCAGCAAGAGCCAGACTAAAAAGCATGTTGGTTGGTCCGCTTACTCGCTCGCTGGCGCTCGCTGCCGTGCGCGGCTCCTTACGATCTCGCTTAAGCCACGATTCAGCCGAGGCCCAACCCTTTGGAGCGCCAACGTCCCGACTCCGCGACACAGAAAGTCTTCCCTCCGTCAGTCCTGCTTGCCGGCACGTGAATCAAGCTCATTCCAGAGGGCGTAAGCATCCATCAATTCCTTCTGGACTTCCTCGAACCGAGAGAGCTTCTCCCGGATGGCATCGGCCTCGGTCTTGTAGAACGAAGGGTCAGAGAAAGACGAGTTGAGGGCCCACTGCTCCTGCTCGAGCTTCTCGATCATGCCAGGAAGCTGTTCGAGCTGACGTTGCTCTTTGTACGACAGTTTCTTCTTCGGGGATGGGACCTGGCTCGGGGCAGGGGCCGCCTTCTCCGTGGGCTGCCGCCTGGGCTCCTCCCGCGCGTTCGTGGTCGTTTGGTCGGCCGGCTCGGGAATTCGCTGGCGCAGCCAATCCTCGTAGCCCCCGACGTATTCCTCCACACGACCTTCGCCCTCAAAAACGAGGGTACTGGTGACGGCATTGTCGAGGAATACCCGGTCATGACTGACAAGCAGCAGGGTACCTGGAAATTCGGCGAGTTGGGCTTCGAGGAGCTCGAGGGTCTCAATATCCAGGTCGTTGGTCGGCTCGTCAAGAATCAGTACATTGGCGGGCCGGGTGAAGAGGCGCGCGAGAAGCAGCCGGTTGCGTTCGCCGCCGGATAGAGATTTGACCGGGGCGCGAGCCCGCTCGGGCGGAAACAGAAAGTCACGCAGGTACCCGTTCACATGGCGGGAACGGCCGTTGACCATCACCGTGTCGTTCCCCTGGCCGATCGTGTCGAATACGCTGCTCTCGGGATCGAGCTGCTCACGCTGCTGATCGTAGTAAGCGACCTGTACGTTGGCGCCCACCCGTATCGTCCCCTCGTCCGGGCGGATTTCGCCCATCAGCAGGCGGATCAGCGTCGTCTTGCCGGACCCGTTCGGGCCTATCAGGCCGATCCGGTCACCTCGCATGATACGGACCGAGAAGTGCTTCACGACTTCGGTCGCCCCGAATGACTTGCTGACGCCTTCCGCTTCAAAGACAAGCCGGCCGGACGGGTCAGCGAGCTCCACCTGCAGGCGGGCGACACCGAGGAGCGCGCGCCGGGCCGCCCGCTGGTTCCGCATAGCCTCCAGGGCGCGCACGCGGCCCTCGTTTCGCGTTCGCCTGGCCTTGACGCCCTGCCTGAGCCAGGCTTCCTCCTCGGCAAGCCGTTTGTCGAACTTCTCCTGTTCGATGGCCTCGTTGGCCAGCCACTCCTCTTTCTTCTCGAGAAACGTCCGGTAGTCGCCCGGCCAGGAGGTGATGCGCCCCCGGTCCAGCTCGACGATCCGGGTGGCCAGTCGTTGCAGAAAGGCACGGTCGTGGGTCACGAAGACCAGGGCCCCGGAGTAGTCGGCCAGGAAGTCTTCCAGCCAGGTAATCGCTTCGAGATCCAGGTGATTGGTCGGCTCGTCCAGGAGAAGCAAATCCGGTTCCGCCACCAAGGCCCGGGCGAGCAGGGTTCGGCGCCGCCAGCCGCCCGAAAGGGTATCGACAATGGCGTCGGAGGGAAGGCGGAGCCGTTCCACCATCATTTCCACGCGCTGCTCGAGTCGCCAGCCGTCGCGCTCCTCGAGCTGGTGCTGCAGCCGCCCGAGCCTGTCCAGCAGGGCAGGGGAGTCACCGGCGGCAACCTGCGTGGCCGCGTGATGGTATGCGGACACCATTGCGCTTACGTCCCCCAATCCCTCGGCCACCACGTCGAAAACGGGGCGGTCGGCTGAAAGGGGGACGTCCTGAACCAGCCTCGAGACCCGGAGGCCAGGCTGCTTCCAAATCGATCCCCGATCGGGCTTTTGTTCCCCGGTGATCACTTGGAGGAGCAGGGATTTGCCAGCCCCGTTACGGCCGATCAAGGCCACTCGCTCGCCCGCATCGACCTGGAGCGACAGCTCGTCGAAGATTGGTAAGTGGCCGAATGTGAGCGACAGGCGATCGAGGACGATCAGGGACATCCGTACAACTCTACCACGGGGCGATTCGCGATTGCGGATTGCGGAATACGGAATGAAGAGGCGGGAATGCGATTGCAGAATGTGGATAGGATCCCCAATCGCAATCCCGCTTCTCCATTCTTCATCCTTCATTCCGCAATCCGCATTCCGCATTCGCACTTCCGCCTCAGCCCTCTCATTTCCGTCATTGCGCGGCTCAGTCATCGCGCATATCATTCACGCAAACATCCGCCGCGCTTTTTTCGACGGGGAGGGGAACCATGGCCGCACGATCTTGCCATTTGTTCGCGTCGAATCGTCTCGGTTTGCTCGCAATCGTTTTGCTTATAACGTCTTGCCTGAATGCGGCGCCTGGCTGGCGCCAAGGTGGCCCGGAGGGCGCAGATGTTCGGGCCCTGGCACTCAGTCCGACCAACTCGAACGAGGTCTACCTGGTTGCAAGCGGAGGTGTGTGGAAGAGCACGGATGCAGGTGCCCATTGGGTCTCGGTATCCAAGGACCTGTGTACCTTCGATCTGACCGAAATCGCGATTGATCCCGCCCGGCCGGCCACTCTCTATGTAGGCGGAGAGGCGGGGGTCTTCCGAAGCACCGATGCAGGGGCCAGCTGGCACGTCAGCGGCGATGGACTCAGTTCGCCCGCCGTTACCAGCCTTGCCGTTGCTCCAGGGGATCTGGGCATCGTCTACTACGGGGGCTACCAGGGTGTTTGGAGAAGTACCGACCGCGGGATGACATGGGCGGACCGTAACGGCGGGACGAACCTTCAGACCGTTGATCAGATTCTCATCGATCCCGCTGACTCGCAACGCATATACGTTCGTTCTTCCTACAATGGTCTCTTCAGAACTACCAATGGGGGGACGAGTTGGGCGGCCATCAATACAGGCCTCACGTCAAACACGGTCACGGGCCTCGCCATTTCGGGCAGCACCATCTACGCAAGCACTGACGGAAAGGGTGTCTTCAAGAGCACGAACTCAGGAACGAATTGGACCGCGCTCTTTCCGGATACCGAGAGTTTCAGCTTCATCTCGGCTGCGGTTCACCCAACCGATCCGAACACTGTTTTCGCCGGCACTCGCTACGGGGAGGTGCACAGGAGCACAGACGGGGGTGCCCACTGGGAGCCGTTCAATTGTTCAATGGGATACTACCGCTACGTTACGAAGCTGGCGGTGAACCGGGAAAGCCCTCAGACGATTTACGCAGGCGGATACGCGGGTTTCTTGGTGAGCACCGATGGCGGCGCCCACTGGGCGCGGAGAAACACGGGTCTCGCGGGACACTACGTCAGGTCGTTTGCGGTCGACGACCAGGATCCTCTCACCTTCTACGCGGGTACCAGATATGACGGGTTGTGGAGGACGACCGACGGTGGAGGATCCTGGACGTCGATCAGCCAGGGACTGAACTTCTACGACGCGTGCAAGGTGGTGAAGGTTCGGAACAGCAACGTGCTGTACGCGTCGTTCTACGACATAGGGCTTCATAAGTCAACCGACCGGGGCGACACCTGGGTCAGGCTTGGACAGTCCCAGCTTGGCAACTACGTCACTGACCTGGCGGTATCTCAATTGAATTCCAACGTATACGCGCTGGCGAACGGTTTTTATGTGAGTACCGACGCCGGGGCGACGTGGACCAAGAAAAGCACGGGCTTGCCCGACAACGGGTCTGGCGTAATGGCTTTCGACCCGGTCGATCCTCTGACCTTCTACCTCGGCTATTACGAGAAAGGCATGTTCAAGACGACGAACGGCGGAGACAGCTGGAGCGCGATCGGTTCTTTTAACACGCGCCGGATCCGCGCCATGATCGTCGATCCGTGGGATGCCAGGGTCGTTTACGCGGGAACCGACGGCTATCTGTACCGAAGCACGGACAAGGGTGCGACCTGGTCGAACTCCTCACCCGGGCTTGAGTGGGCATCAGTCTGGACGCTAATCCAGGGCCCCGGCAAGGCGGTTCTTGCCGGAACCTGGCAGGGTGGCCTTTTCTCGAGTCGTGACCGAGGACAAAGCTGGTCGGAGGTGAAGCCGAGAGTGCAGACCACTTCGCCGGTGTTAGCTCTAGGAGTGCATCCGAACGGGGGCACTCTTCTGATCGGGACATACGGCGCGGGAGTTTTCAGCGGTCAGTACGGCGCGGCCAACCCATTGTACTTCCCGCAGGTTGCCGACGGAGTTGCCGGCTCTCTCAAGCTTCGGAGTACTCTCGTTCTCGTGAACGGAGGGGATGACACGCAGGCGACGGTCAGCTTTAAGAGCCCGACCGGGGAGCCGATGGCGATCAAACTGAATGATTCGCCGGCGCAGGCCGTGCACACGGTCAACCTCAAGCGGCTGGAGTCGGTTTCGCTGCAGACGCCCGGGACCGACCCGATCCAGAGCGGGTATGCCATCGTTACCTCGGGCCCACAGGTGACCGGGACGGTGGTTTTCAGCTTTTATGACAACGGGGTGTGCATGTACGAAAGCGGTGTCCCGGCGACCCCGGCCATGTATGACGCGAGCATTCTCTTTGACGGACAGGAGGCGGGGCGCGACGTGGGACTGGCCGTGGTGAGCGCGGCGGAGAGCGGGCCGACGAGAATTACCTTCCGGCTCTTCGATACCGCTAACAATCAGTTGGCTTCGAAGGAGATCACCACGCTCGTCCCCGGTTTCGCAGCCGGGCATCACCTTGCCCGCTACGCCACTCAGATTTTCCCGGAGATCAAGGCCCAGGCAATTACGCGAGGAGTCCTGACTGTAGAGAGCGACCAGCCGTTCGCGGCCGTCACCTTGCGGCAGACCGATGTTCAGACTCAGAATTTCCCCCAGGAAGTGCCGACGATGTGCACCTTCCCGGTCATCGATCGGCGGACCCAGGCGAACCACCAACTCGTCTCGGACGGTTACGTCTACTTCCCGCAGGTAGCCAACGGGACCTTTGAAGGCGCGACGTATCAGACAACGCTGGTTCTCTTGAACACCGGGCGAACCGTGCCTTCCGTTCGGGTCGAGTTCTTCGGTTCGAACGGAGCGTCCATGACCCTTCCTCTCAAGGACTTCGGGGAACGGAACTTTGTCGACGTCAGCCTGGAGCGCGGGCACACTCTCGAGCTTCAGACGACCGGACAGGGGACGGTCCAGGCGGGGTACGCGAGGGTCTGGGCGCCCCGGGACGTTGGCGGGACTGCGGTGTTCACCTTCTGGCGAAATGGCATCAGGCTTTTTGAAGCCGGGGTCCCGGCGGCGGTTCCATCACTGAGGCAATCGGTCTTCCTCGACAATCTCGAGGCCGGCCGGGACATCGGGTTCGCGATCGCAAACTCGTCAGCGAACGCCCTAAACGTGACTTTCAAACTGTACGACAGCACGGGTACCCTGAGGGCAACTCGTCCGATTACCGAGATTCCCGGCCTCGCTGGAGCGACTTACATGGCCAAGTACGCCGCCGAGATCTTTCCGGTGATAGCTCAGCAGAACATCAAGTCCGGGATCATCGCAATCGAGAGCCAGGAGCCGGTCGCGGCGGTGACTTTGCGCCAGCACCGCGAGTCCCGCCCCTACCCGCAGGACATCTATCTGCTGACGATCTTCCCGGTAGTGCCCCTGCTGCCGTAGGGGTAATTTCGGGGACATGATACTTAATTCCCTCGCCGCCACCGAGTCGTGACCGTTGGCGAAGGAATTAAGTTTCGTGTCCCCGAAATTCCCAACCAGTTACCGCGTCTGTGAAACTGGCGAAGGAATTAAGTTTCGTGTCCCCGAAATTCCCCCGGCTTGGCTGTTGACTGCGGGCGGTCAAAGGTAGAAACTCCGCCCATCAAGGGAGACAACGAATGCCACAGACTCGTCGTGAATTTATCAGTATCTCTGCGGTAGCATCCGCCGCTGTCATGTCCGGTATCCGGGCCGCCGATCGGCCCACGGTCAACGACATCTCGCTGGCCGCCTGGTCGATCAACCGCAGCTTCTTTATTGGAAAGCGGTGGAAGAACGCAGACTTGCCGCGCATTGCGCGCGAGCAGTTCGGGATCAATGGAATCGAGTTCGTCAACCAGTTCTTCGACAATCCGACGAGAAATCATCTGAACCAGCTGAAGCGCAATGGGGAGACCTTCGGAGTGAAGTTCGTCCTGATCATGGTCGACGACGAGGGCGACCTGGCGGCGGTCGACAAAAAGGAGCGGATGCAGGCAGCCGTCTCGCATCGGAAGTGGGTCGATATCGCGCAGTACCTGGGCTGTCATGCCATCCGCTGCAACCTGGGCGGCCCGCGACAGGGGTGGAAGGAAGACAAGGACCTGGTCAGCCGCGCCGCTGAAAGCTTCACGGATCTGCTCGGCTACGCCAAGGGGGCGGGTCTGAACGTGGTCATTGAGAACCATGGCGGGGCATCGTCCGACCCGGGGGTCCTGGTTCCTCTCATCAAGACCGTGAACGACCCGGACTTCGGGGTCCTGCCTGATTTCGGCAATATCAACCGGGGGGACGACAACTACGAGGTCGTCCGACAGCTCGTCCCTTATGCCAAGGGGATTTCGGTCAAAAGCTCCTGGACTACCGAGGACACCCATCCTGCCTACGACCTCGAGAAGATGCTCAAGATCTGCATGGATGCCGGATACCAGGGCTTCTGGGGGATCGAGTCGGCTTACGGGCGCTCGCCCAGGCCAACCTCGGGGGTAGTCGGCACGCAGCCTCCGGCGCAGACGCCTGACGAGATCTGGGAGCAGGAAGCCAAGGGTATTCGCCTGACCAAGGCCGTGATCGAACGGGTGGTGCTGAAGAAGAGCTGATTGAGCGGGCAGCAGGCAGCAGGGTCTCGGCCCTTCTATCAAACCTTCCCGAGGCCGAGCGCATTCGTCGACGTGGTCTGTTGCAGTTCGCCGATTTCGACACCCTCGAGACGTCCGCGCTCCTCCAAAAGGGCCGCTGCCTGCTGCCCTCTGCCCGCTGCTTCCCGCCCGCTGCCGCCCCTACTTCGCCGGGCGGCGGCCCGGATTTCGGTACGGGTACTTCTCGAGCTGGTCCGGATCGGCCGACAGGCGGGGGTCGCCGGTCTTCCTCATGAATTCCTCAAGCCGCGCCCTGAGGTTCCCTCTCACGTCTTGGTAGCCCGTCTGGCCCGCCAGATTCTTCATCTGGAACGGGTCCCTGGCGATTTCGTAGAGCTCCTCGCCCGGCCGTTTTCCGAAGCTCAGGTCAAACAACCGTCCAACCGCCTCCTCGCCCCGGTGCTCGAGCATGTATTTCTTCGTCGGACCATTATCGACATCCGCATATTCCTCTGGATCGGCGGCCGGCCAGCGTTCGGGCTTCAAATTCCAGATGTAAAGATAGTCCCGGGTTCGAATCGCCCTCATCGGATAGCCGAGATTGCCGCCCGCGCGTGCGTTCCCCACGTGCCGTTCCCGGCCGATGAAAACGTGATCGCGCTCCTGCCCGGCTGTCGATCGGCCCAGCAAGGAGGGAAGGAAGCTGTGCCCGGTCATGCTCTTGAGCGCAGGATGCCCGGCCGCTTCGAGAATCGTCGGGGCGAAATCGGCGAAGCTCACGAACTGGTCAAGTCTGGTCCCTGCCTTGATCCGGTTGCCCCAGCGGATGGCCAGGGGAAGCCGGGATCCCATATCGTACAGGTTGGTCTTGCAGCGGGGGAAAGGCATCCCGTTATCGGACGTGACCACGACGATCGTGTTCTCGAGCCTGCCTGCCTTTTCGAGCGCCTCGAGGGCCTGTCCCACCTGCTCGTCAAAACGCTGCACTTCCCAGTAGTAGTCCAGCAGATCGCTTCTGACCTCCGGCGCATCAGGAAGGAAGGGCGGGATTTCGACGTCCTCAACGCGCATTCCGCTCTTTACCCCCACACCGGCTTCGTACGGGCGGTGGGGATCAGTGCTCCCGAGCCAGAAACAGAAGGGTTTGTCGCCGGGCGCCCCCTGGAGGAACTCCTCGAAACTGGGGAAGCCCGGGCCGGCGGGGTTTCGCGTCCGTCCTCCGGCCTCGACTGATCCCGGTCCCCAACCCTTGCCTTTCAATCCGACGGTATACCCGCGTGTTTCGAGCAAGTCCGGGTAGACGTCAAAGCGCGGGGGGAGTGTCGACCAGAGGTTCGCACCCTCACCGAGCTCCCAGAACATCCGTCCGGTCAGGATGGCGCCGCGCGAGGGAGTGCAGGACGGGGAGGCGCAGTAGGCGTGGGTGAACAGAGCGCCCTCGGAGGCGACCCGCTCGAAATTCGGCGTTTTCACGACCCGGTCACCGTAGAGCCGCGCGTGTGGCCAGCCCCAATCGTCGGCGACCGCGAAGAGGATGTTGGGCCGGTCGTCGGCCGAGACAATGCCGGGCGTACCAAAAGCGTTCCGGGCGAGCGTGGCGCCGATGGCCAACCCGGCGGCCTGCGCAAATCCCCTGCGTCCCATTACCCTGCCTGGTCTGGTGGTCGTGTTCTGGTTCATTGGTTTTCCCCACGCGGCCGGTCGCGCATTGCCTCTGCCCGACGTTTCTACTCCAGATGCCCCGTCCCCGCAAGGGAGAATGGACGGGTTCCAGAGACTCTCTTCCCGAAACTCCTCTGTATCTTTGCCCCTGTTTCGTGTTATGAAACAGGGCGAGTAAGGAGGAAGCTAGATGCCGTCTGATATCAACCGTCGGAAGTTCCTAGGAAATGCGGCCGCCGCGTCCGCCGCCGCCTTCACCATCGTTCCCCGACACGTGCTGGGAGGAGCGGGCCAGGTCGCTCCGAGTGACAAGATCACCTTCGCCCTGATCGGCTGCGGGACCCAGGGGCTGAGGGAAATGGTCGAGATGCTGTCGATGCCCGAGATCCAGTTCGTAGCCGCCTGCGACCCGAACAAAGACAGCGACAATTACGTCGACTGGTCAAAGGATGGCCTACGCAAAGACATCGCCCAGGCGCTCGGGAAGCCGGCCTGGAGAGAGACAGCCAAGATCCCCGGTGGTCGAGATGTCGCTAAGGAAATCATTGAACTCTACTACGGCGGCAGCGCAGGCTCCGGCCAGTTCAAGGGATGCACCGCTTACGCGGACTTTCGCGAGCTCCTCGAGAAAGAAAAGGACCTCGATGCCGTCAAGATCATGACCCCGGACCATCTCCATGCCACCATCGCAATAGCCGCGATGAAAAAGGGCAAGATGGTGATGATGCACAAGCCGATCGCCAACCGGCTGCAGGAGGCCAGGCTCGTCATCGAGACCGCCCGTGCCACGAAGGTTGCAACCCATTTTCTGCCCGCGTCCCCGGGGGAACAGCAACGCCTCGCACTCTCCTGGATCAAGGAAGGGGCGATCGGCACGCTTGCGCGAAATTCACAATTGGTCGTACCGCCCCGTCTGGCCTCAGTACGCGACGGTTCCGACCGATACGCCGCCCGTTCCCAAAGGATTCGACTGGGACCTGTGGCTCGGGCCGTCAATGCCTCGTGCCTACCACCCGCATTACACCCACGCGGTTTTCCGCGGCTGGTACGAGTTTGGCGGAGGCTCGGTTGCGGACATGGGCCACTACAGCCTCTGGCCGGTGTTCATCGATCTCGGCCTTGATGCCCCGATCGCGGTGGAATCGACGCCCAGTCACGTCTGCACGCTGGCGGACCAGGTTGCGGTGAAGATCAAGAACGACTATTCCTTCCCGTACGCCTGCACGATTCGCTTCAAGTTCGCGGCCAAGGGCGATCGGCCGGCCGTTGACCTGTTCTGGTACGACGGGAGCATGAGGCCGCCGACACCGCCGGAAGTCGAGGAGGATAACGGCGAACTGGCGTCCGAAGGAATGATGTTCGTCGGAGACAAGGGAAAGATCATCGGAGGCTTCCGTTGCGAGAATCCCCGGATCGTCCCGCAGCGCAAGTCAAAGGAGTTCTGGACAGCCAAGGGGATGGAGCCGCCACCGCCGCCCGATCGGCGACGCGAGCAGGCTGCCCGGCGCCCCGCACTCTGGCTCGAGGCCTTTCAAGGCGGAAAGCCGAGCGTCGGCGATTTCCGGCTTGCCGGCCCGATTTCCGAAGCCTTCAACCTCGGTGCGATTTCGCTGCGCATGGGCGGGAAAAAACTGCTCTGGGACGCGCAGGCCGGCAAAATCACGAACAACGCCGAGGCCAACAAGTACCTGACCCGCGAGTACCGGCCAGGCTGGGAACTGAGTTCTTAAGACGTTCTGACAGGATTAACAGGATTAACGGGATTGGATTCAAATCCTGTCAATCCTGTTAATCCTGCCTGCAGTTGGCGGCTATTTTAAGGCTTTGGATGCTCTCGGGGAAAGAATTCGCCAGGCGATCAGTTCCGGTTCATAGGGGACGTTGACGACGCGGCGGGCAAGTAGCAGGATCTGGAAGGGCGGAATCCGGTCGTTGACGACTGATGCCGAAGCGCTTCGTGCAGCTTCCGGCTGGCATCCTCGTCGGCCATGAAGTGGGCGGCCGACCTCGATACCCGTCATGTCGCTTCCCGCGAGAACGACCACGGTCGCTCCTCCATCCGGCTCGGGGGCGCAATAGACTGTACCGTAGGTCAGTCCATCTTCGGTCCGATACCGTTCCTTTTCGCCCTGCCGGGGACTGCGGTTGAGCAGCATTCCGCTGCTCGTCTCCGGATCCCACGCAAAGACGAAGTTCATGTGCGTTTCGAACATCTCGACCCAAGGGTTTCCCTTGCGGTGGCCGAGGAGGACAAGATTCTCCCGGATCTGAGGCTGAAGGCGGAGGTCGCGCGAGTAGACGACGGTTGCCGGCAACTTGTACCGTCTCGGTCACGTGGGAGAGCTCAGCCGCCGCGATTCCATCCTGGGTAGTGGTCAGGTAGCTCCGCATGAACCTTGTCAGGAGCGTTCGGACCTCCGGATCCTTCACGTACAGATCGAACAGGTTGAATGGGTACGCCTGGGCCCTGTACTCGGCAAGGGTCGCGGTCCGGCCCATCAGGTTCGAAAAGAAAAGGAGATTGGCATCGGATGTCACGATAAAGGTGTGGCGACCGTTGCCCAGCCATTGTTTCCACAGATGTGCCTGATACGGCGCGAGCACTGGTTGCCGACTTCTCGGCCGGTGACTCGGAGAGTTCCGCCAGGTCATCCACGCGCCAAAGGCCAGCGACAGCGCGAGCAAAACCGCCGAGAACCAAGGCCAGACGATGCCACGAGATTGACTCTACTGCAGGAGCTGCCGGGTGGTCCTCATGGTAGATTTCCTCGCGTGGTTGGAACCGCGGAGTGTAGGAGCCTTTAGGGATCTCCACGATGATCGGTTCGTGAAGTCCTTCGGAGAGAAAGTGCTGCTGAAGCTGTTTTCTGAGTTTCGAGACTCCTACGCGTACGATCGTGTCCTGGTTGGTGTCGTACCCGGGACTTCGCCCGAACACGGCAATTCCAATCTGCTGTTCTTTGACGGGTGTGTCCGACCCGTTCAACGCACAATCGCACAGGTAGTGGAGGAGTTCCTGAAGGCGAGGCGAGTTCTTGAGAGCCGAGCCTGCCACCACGCGCTCGACGAGTGCGCGGTGCACACGATTCGCTCCGGATATCCCCACAACGGATGCCTTGGGCCCTTGAGTCACAGCCGGAGTATACCACCGGCCAGAATCGGAGAAACCCTTTTTGTGACGGGATCTTGCGACTTGAGAATCGCTGCACAGTCGGAGGTGTTTCTCGGTGTCTCTCCGTGAATCTCTTGTTATTAAGGCGTGCCGGAGCAATCCTCGCCGCAGGCACCGGTTTCCGAGTGTCTTTTTTTAGGAGTCGTACTGTTAGCGTTAACGGCGAAGGGCAGGTCTTCAGGCCTGCGACTGAAGCGGTCGAATAGGGCATCCCAGGCTCGGTTCGGTCAATCCGGAGGAGGATCGTATGCGTGCGTGGAGCGTTAAAAGAAACGTCATTCTGATGATCGGCATCGCGCTCCTGTGCGGCGCCGTCACATGGGCACAGACTTCAACGGGAATGATCAGCGGACGGATCATCGACCAGCAGGGAGGAGTCGTGCCCGGCGCCGAGGTGGTTCTCGTGCATGACCAGACCGGCGTGAAACTCGATGGAGTGTCCGATGAGGCGGGAGGTTTTGTCTTTCCGTCGGTGCAGCCGGGCAAGTACTCGATATCGGTGGAGATGCCGGGCTTCAAGCGGCTGGAACAGAAGAACCTGGTCCTGACGGCTTCGGAACGGCTGTCGGCCGGCGACCTGATGCTCGAAATCGGTGAGCAGAACCAGTCGATCACGGTTCAGGCCGAAGGCGACTCCGATCCAGCTCTCGAGCCAGGAGCGCTCGGCGGTGCTGGACGACCGGCAGATGATGCTGCTCTCGGCCCGGGGACGCGACTACATGCAGATGCTCAAGACCCTTCCCGGCGTCACGTACAACACGAGCGGGGGAGCGGGGACCCTTGGAACTACCGACGCGCCGATCATCAGCGGCATCAGGAGCGACTACGTATCCATGTCGGTCGACGGCGTCGTGGCGAACAACCGCGGACTTGGGACCACCGAGAACATGATGAACCTCGACGCCATCGCCGAGGTCAAGGTCCTGATGGGGAACTACCAGGCCGAGTACGGGAAGAACTCGGGAGCGATCGTCAACGTGGTGACCAAGGGAGGCACGCAGAGCTACCACGGCACCGGGTACTGGTACAAGCGCCACGAGATGTTCAACGCGAAGAGCTGGGACGAGAACCGGGCGGGCGCCAACAAGGGGCGCTATCGGTACAACACCATGGGCGGCAACATCGGCGGCCCGATCTCTTTCGGCAGCTTCAACCCGAACAAGGACAAGCTGTTCTTCTTCTTCTCGATGGAAGTCCAGCCGAACACGGCCCCTTCCAGGAGGACCTACTGGGTCCCGAGCGCGCTCGAGCGGGATGGCAACTTCTCCCAGTCGTACGAACCGATCGCGGCCGGATCGACGGCGACTCCCAAGAAGATCGCGGTCAAGGATCCGTTGACCGGCAAAGCTTTTCCGAACGACATCATTCCCGCCACCCGGATTGACCCGAGCATGCAGCGGATCCTGAAGATGTTCCCGGCGGCGAACTACACCTCGGTGGACGGGAAGACGAACCTTCAGATGATTGACTCGCTAGACCAGCCGGCGAACCAGGAAGTCCTGCGCGTTGACTACAACCCGACCGACAAGCTGCGGATGTACTTCCGTGGAATGGATATGACGAAGGGCAACCGCGGCTACAACTCGACCGTCAACAAGAACAACTGGGGTGTCAGCCAGGCCTACGACACAACCAATCCTAACCTTGGTCTCAATGTGACTTATCTGTTCAGTCCGACGCTCGTTAACGAGCTGTCCCTTGGCATGTCTCGATGGACCGAAGTGCAGGCGATCTCCGACGAGGAGCTGTCCAAGATCCAGAAGGATACGGTCGGTTACACGATCGGGCAAATCTACCCGGCGAACAACCCGCTCAATGTGATCCCAGCGATCAGCTTCAGCGGGCTCCCGTATTCGAGCGTGATCAGCAGCGGTTACGACGGCCGTTTTCCGATGGAGAACTACGTCAACGCCTTCAGTATTTCGGACGGAATCTCGAAGGTCTTCACGAAGCACACGCTGAAGGCCGGAATTTACCTGGAGTTGGCCGAGTACCTGCAGCGGCACCACGGCGCCGACTTCGCGGGCACCTTCGCGTTCGGGCGCAACACCAACAACCCGAACGATTCCGGGCACGCGTTCGCCAACGCGCTACTGGGGAACTTCAACACCTACACGGAGGTCACGCAGCGCGTTCACTACCAGCCGATCAACAAAGTCGCTCGAGTGGTACCTTCAGGACAACTGGAAGATGACCCGGCGTTTCACGCTGGATTACGGGGTCAGGTTTACCTACGACATTCCGCAGTACTTGAAGTATGACGTCGGCGGGAACTTCTACCCTGAGCTCTACGATCGCTCGAAGATGGCCTTGCTGTATCATGCCGGCGATCAACCCGGCCAACAAGAAGCGGATGGCCCAGGACCCGATCACGAAGGCGTTCTACCCGGCTGATTACATCGGAAAATTCGTTCCGGGAAGCGGTGATCCGTACGTGGGCTCGGTCCCGGCCGGGGCGCCGGCCTGCCGCGCGGGTTTGTCGAAAGCAATGGCCTGCTGTATGCGCCCGCGACTCGGGTTTGCCTTTGATCCGTTTGGCGGCGGGAAGACCGCGATCCGCGGCGGCGTCGGTGTCTACTACAATGCGCGGCCGCGATCCGGGCAGATGGGCGACATGTCGTTCAACCCGCCCACCCAGGCGCGGCCGGTCCAGTATTACGGTGACACGACGGACTTTCCTGAATTCGAGCGGGTTGATTTCGCCTTCGAGCTTCAACCGGGTGATCCAGCCGGATGCGAAGATGCCGGTCATTTACCAGATGACCTTCGGGATCCAGCAGAGCATCGGTTTCGACACGGTCCTGGATATCGCGTACAGCGGCAATGTGGGGAATTACCTCGGGCAGACCCGCCAGATCAACACCCTGCCGTACGGAGCACGATTCCTCCCGGAAGCGATCGACCCGACGAACAACAAGGCCCTTCCCGACACCTTCCTGCGTCCGTACAGGGGGTACGAAAACCTGCCGTACATGGAATTCGCGAGTGAATCGAGCTATCACTCCCTGCAGACCCAGGTGCGGCGCAACTTCCGTGGCGGGCTGCAGTACAACATTGCCTGGACCTGGTCCAAGGCGATGAACTACGGCGACGAGTACCACTCCGGGGTGGCGGCATACCTGGACCAGAAGTTCTGGAACTACGGGCCTGCGGGTTACGACCGGACCCATCAGCTGACCGGCAACTGGGTATGGGATGTGCCGAAGGCCAGCCGAGTGTTGGACAACCCGTTCTCCCGCTGGGTGCTGGACGATTGGCAGGTGTCCGGCATTTGCGCGTTTGTGAGCGGGACCCCGACCTCGGTCGGCTTCAGCACAACCACTTCCGTGGATTACACCGGAGGCGGCGACGGAAACAGCATTGTGATGAACGGGAAGGCACAGCTTTCGAAAGATCAGCGCACCATGGACCGGTTCTTTGACACGGGCGTTTTCAGCATGCCGGGGATGGGAGAAGTCGGGAGCGGGCGCCGCTTCCGGCGCAATGCTTTCCGAGGTCCCGGCATCAACAACTGGGAGCTGAGCTTCTTCAAGAACATCAGTGTTACCGAGCGTGTGAAGATGCAGTTCCGGTGGGAGATGTACAACGCGTTCAACCACCCGAGCTTTGACGGTGTGGATACATCCGCCAGATTCGACAACACCACGGGTGCCCAAACCAGTACGACCTTCGGCCAGGTGAACAGCGCCAGCGGCGGTCGTGTCCAACAGGGCGCGCTGAGGATCAGCTTCTAGAACAGGCCAAAGCTGCCCGAATCCTGTTAATCCTGTCAAAAAGTGTTTGACAGGATTAACAGGACTGACAGGATTACCCTGCAAGGAGTCTCCATGATTTTTCGCCTACTTCTGATGCTGCTGTTGTGTTTGTCCACCCTGAGTTCCGTCTTCCCGCAATCCTTCACCGATTCCCCAGCCAAGCGGGAGGCGCGCCTCGAGTGGTGGCGCGAGGCCCGCTTCGGGATGTTCATCCATTGGGGTGTCTACTCCGTCCCGGCCGGCGAATGGCGGGGGAAAGCAATCCCCGGGATCGGCGAGTGGATCATGAACCGGGCGAAAATCCCGGTGGCGCAGTACGAGAAGCTGGCGGGTGAATTCAACCCGGTTAAGTTCAACGCCGACGAGTGGGTGAAACTGGCGAAGGCGGCAGGTCAGAAGTACATCGTTATCACGTCGAAGCACCACGACGGGTTCGCGATGTTCGATTCGAAAGCTTCGGATTACGACATCGTTGACCGCACCCCCTTCAAGCGCGACCCGCTCAAGGAGCTCGCGGCCGCTTGCCAGCGCGAGGGGATTCGCCTTTGTTTCTACTACTCGCAGACCCAAGACTGGCATCATCCGAACGGTGACGGAAATAACTGGGACTACGACGAATCAAAGAAGGACTTCCCGAAATACCTGAACGAGCTGGTCAAGCCGCAGGTACGGGAGATCACGACTCAATATGGCCCGATTGGTCTTATCTGGTTCGACACTCCGCGGCGGATCACGAAGGAACAGAGCGTTGAGCTCGCTGACCTGGTCCATTCGATCCAGCCCGATTGCCTGGTCAGCGGGCGGATCGGGCATGACGTGGGCGATTACCGCAGCACGGGCGACAACCAGCTTCCCGTGAAGGTGCTCGACTACGACTGGGAAACACCGGTCACGCTGAACGACACCTGGGGTTTCAGGAGGGACGACCATAACTGGAAATCGCCTCAAACTCTGATCCGGCAGTTGGTTGACGTCGTCAGCAAGAATGGCAATTACCTGCTTAATGTCGGCCCGACTTCAGAGGGACTGATTCCCAAGGCGAGCGTAGACCGTCTGCTCGAGGTTGGGGCCTGGATGAAGGTCAATTCAGAAGCGGTTTACGGAGCAGGACCGAGTCCGTTCCCTTACGAGTTCGAGTGGGGATCGATCACCCGCAAACCGGGCAAGCTGTACCTTCACGTGATTGACTGGCCGCAGCGCGAGCTGGTGCTCTACGGTCTCCAGAATCCGGTACGGAACGCGCGGCTGCTCGCGGATCCTGCGAAGACATTGACTGCCACGCAGACGACGGAGGAGGGTGGCCTCAAAGTGCTGCGGATTCAGCTGCCCTCTAATCCGCCGGACAGGAACGCCTCGGTCATCGCCCTGGACATCGACGGCGATGTGCAAGTTGATGCGGGCCTGGTGCAGCAGCCGGACGGGAAGATCACGCTTTCGCCCGCCTTCGCCAAGATCACGCAACCGGCCGCCGGCGATGGCTTCACTGTTGATATCCGCGGCGTAACGAACCGATGGGTGACGAGCGAAGGCGCGCTGAACTGGCACTTCCGTGTTCACAGAGCCGGGGAGTACGAGGTGCGCCTGGTGACCTGCGAGGCACGGGCGCCTCGAGGTGGAGACGATTGGGAAGGCGGGCACCTCTTGGAAGTGACCGTTGCCGGCCTGAAGCTCGAAGCCCAGGTTCAGGACGCCGAGCGAGTCCTGAACAAACGCAACCCGAGGTGGAGAGACGTCTACACGAGCGTCGGCAAAGTACGCCTTGAGCGAGGGACCGCGACCGGGTTGGAATTGAAACCGAAACGGGTGGAATCAGGGAAGGGACTGGGGCTGACTCTCAGGGCGGTCCAATTGATTCCCGTCGCGTCCGACTGGAAGTCCGGCAGGGTGACGTCGCAGGAACGGGAGCGTCCCACCAGCCGGCGCTCCACCCGCGTCAAAATGGAGCAGGTGGAAGTAAAGAGTCCGAATGGTAACCTCACCCTTACGGTCCTGCCGAACGCCGAGCGGCTGACGTTTACGGTCAAACGGGACGGGTTTACGGTCATTGACCCTTCGCCGATTGCAATGATGGTTGACGGATACGACTTGTCGCAGGGCGTCGAGCTTGTGGGCGCCGAACCCTACGAGGTAAACGAAGAGTATCCGTGGCACGGGATGAAGAGTCGGGCGGTTAACCGGGCCAACGGCGTCCGAATCGCATTGACCCACGATCTGAGCCAAACGGGTTACCTGCTTGACGTCCGGGTCTCGGATGACGGCGTCGCGTACCGACACATCATCCCCGGGCAGGCGGGCGAGTCGCGCGTGCCGGACGAGCACTCTGCATTCGTCCTGCCTGCCGGGTCCACCGTTTGGTTTCACGACCTCAGTGGGCACTACGAATCAGGTTACGAAAAGAAGGACATCGCCGAGATCCCGCCCGGGCAGTGGGCCGGCCCCCCGGTCACGTTCAAGCTCCCTGGCAATGCGGGCTACGGAGTGATCACCGAAGCGAACCTGGTGGATTACGCCGGAATGGGTCTGGAGGCGGACGGGCGCCGTGGATTCGTGACCGGCCTGGGCCATCGCCAGCCGCTGAACTGGCCATACGAGTTGCGCTACGGACGCGAAGAAGGGAAGCGGCTCGGGCGTGCAGCCGCCATCATCGGCCCGATCACGACGCCTTGGCGGGTCGTCATCACTGGCCCCGATTTGAACACGCTTGTTAACTCCACCATCGTTTCCGATCTTTGCCCGCCGCCGGATCCCCGGTATTTTCCGCAGGGCATCGACACCGATTGGGTTAAACCCGGGCGTTCGGTCTGGCGCTACGTGGACGGGGGCGACGGATCGTTCGAGGGTCTCAAGGGTTTTTCGGACCTGGCAGGGAAACTCGGCTACGAGTATCACATCCTGGAAGGCGTCTGGACCCAATGGACCGATGACCAGATCCGTGAAATCGTAGAGTACTCGAAACAACGGGGCGTTCGGCTGCTGTTCTGGCGGCACAGCAACCGACTGCGCACGCCCGAAGACCGGGAACAGTTTTTCACCAGGCTCCACGCGCTCGGTGTCGCGGGGGCAAAGATCGATTTCATGGATCACGAGGCGAAGGAGACGATCGATCTCTACGAGGAGTTGCTGAAGAAAGCGGCCGAAAATCAGATGGTGATCGACTTTCACGGGGCGAACAAGCCGACAGGGCGCGATCGCACCTGGCCGAACGAGTTGGTCCGGGAAGCCGTGCGGGGAATGGAGAGCAGCTCCATGAAGGAACGGGCACGGCACGAGACGATCCTGCCCTTCACCCGCTACCTGGCCGGTCCGGCCGATTACACGACAATGCACTTCGGAGAGCGCCGTGGTGATACGACATGGGCCCACCAGATCGCGAGTCTGGCGACCTTCGACAGTCCCTTGCTGACGCTCGCTGCGCACCCACAGGCGGTGCTCGACAATCCGGCTGCGGACGTGATCAAAGGTATTCCGGCTGTCTGGGACGAGACAATCGTTCTGCCGGGCTCGGAAATCGGCGAAATGTCCATCTTCGCCCGTCGCACGGGACCCACCTGGTACCTGGCCGTCATGTGCGGAGCCGAGGCGAAGACTATTCAGGTTCCGTTGTCATTTCTCGGGAACGGCGACTTCCGCGCGTCTTTTGTTTGGGACGATCCCGCGAAGAGTGACGGGGTGGTCGTTGAAGAGAAGGCGGCTCGCGCAGGCGAATCCCTGACGATCAAGATGCGCAACGGCGGCGGATTCGTCGGCCGGTTTGTGAAGCAACAGGTCTCGATGCTGCCAGTCTATCCGGAGTGACGCGAGCCGGTGTTGCCGGACTGAACATTAAGAACCGCAAACGGAGCGTTTTTCGCGAAGTGCGCGGAGCGTTGCCGTGAGCAACGCCTCGCTTCGAGCTTGGTTGCTTAGGGCTACAATCCGCGCACTTCGCGAAAGACGCTCCGTTTGCGGTTCTGTGCCGCTCAGTAAGCCGATTGCCAAGCGCTCCGGGGGTTCGTACCATGAAGATCATACGACGAATAGGAACGGCGGTTTCGTGTCTGGCAATGGCAGTCTCCGGCCCGTTTCTGCTAGGGGCAGATAGGCTGCCTCAGGTTGATTACCAAACCCTCGTCGCACGGGCGGATATCATTCTCGACAAACCGGTTGCTCGCCCGGAGGCCGGGCTCCCGGTCGGTAACGGTCGCACCGGCAGCCTTCTCTGGACGACCCCGACCGCTCTGCGACTGCAGATCAACCGGGTGGATGTCTTCGCGGCCGACAGCAGTTCAACCAGTTTCCCCGAGCGTCACAGTGATTACGCGGGAGGTACTGGATTCCTGGACGTCGATTTTACCGGCAGCGGCTCACCAGTTTTCACCGAGGGAGAGACTTCCCAGCACCTGTCTTGCTATGACGGGCTGGTCAGTCTCAGCGGGCAGGGAATCAAGACCCGAACGTTAGTCTGGAATGAGCAGGACGTCCTGGCGATCGAGATTAGCGACGAAAGACCTCGCCCGGAGCCGATCAGGATCAACCTCCGGATGTTGCGGCCTGCCCGTTTTCAAAAGCTGAACCACAGGGCGACATCCAGGCTGGAGCCACGTGGTGTGCGGCTCGTGTTGACGCAAGCCTTCGAGGAGGCGGATTACTATTGCGGCACGGCGCTGGTCGTCGGTACGGCCGGACGGGCGGCCCGGTTTGCGCAGACCCGGGAAGACGAAATCAGCCTGGTCGTCGAAGCGGGCAAAGGCGCCTTCACGGTATTTGCTGCCAGCGCCGCCAGCTTCGACAAGGAGAGGTCTCTCGCGGACGAGGCAATGCGCCAGTTGGAAGCCGCGGAGAAGCTCGGGTTTGAACGCCTGCTGAGCGCCAACCAGGCATGGTGGCGTGATTTCTGGTCCGGGAACTTCATCCAGTTGCACAGCGCGGATGGCGTGGCCGATGAGGTCGAGCGGAACTACACATACTATCTTTACGTGATGGCTTCCGCTTCGCGAGGCAAATACCCGGCGAAGTTCAACGGAATGCTGTGGAGCACCGGGGGTGATACCCGTCAGTGGGGTGGCCAATACTGGGGAGCGAATCAGGGTTGTCTGTACAATGGGCTGTTCCCAACGGGCCGCTGGGAATTGCTGGACCCGATGTTCGACATGTATACGGCGATGATCGAATCCTCCGAGGTCGCCGCGGTACAACAGTGGGGCAGCCAGGGCATCTTCTTCCCCGAGACTCTCGCCTTCAACGGCCTGGCGCGGTTGCCGGACGATATAGCAGCTGAGATGCGCGACCTGTACCTGCTGCGAAAGCCCTGGGCGGCGGCGAGCGCGAAGTTCAGAGACTACGCTCGCGGCAGGCAGCCGCATTCCAGCCGATGGAACTGGAACGGAGGGGGAAAATGGACTGACGCTCGCTGGGAGCCGGAGGAACGAGGCGGCGGGCCATACGGACCGGTCACCCACATTCTTTCCAGGGGCGGCAAAGTCGCGTACCAGTTCTGGCAACGCTATGAGTTCACGCAGGATCGAGACTGGCTCCGCGATCGGGCATACCCGGTTCTCAAAGGCGTCGTCGAGTTCTACCGGAACTTTCCGAACCTCAAGAAAGGCCCGGACGGCAAATACCACCTGCACCACGTCAACAGCAACGAATCGGTCTGGGGCGGCCGCGACCCGGACGAAGAGATTGCAGCCATGCGCGGGCTGCTGCCCGCAACCATTCGCGCTTCCGAGATCCTGGACCTCGATGCCGAGATGCGGCCCGTCTGGCGCGAGCTCCTTCAGAATCTTGCCCCGCTTGCTGCGAGTACTGATACTGAGGCTGGAGTGGCAGAGCGGGGCGGCGCGCCGGCGCACTGGATCCGGGCACTGCCGCCAATAGTGCGTGGCAACGGAAACGGCCGCCCCGACCAGAACACAATGCCCATCTGGTTCTTTGACCTGTGCACGCTTGAGAACCCGGATGCGGCGACCAGGGAGACGGCCGACAGGACTTTCGACGGCTACTTCCCGACTGGGGTGGGCCCGGGAACACGGGTCGGCGTGCTTTCGAAGCTCGCTGTTACGGCGGCCATGATGGGACGGGCGGAGTACGTGCGTTATTTGCTTCCGAATCAGATCCTCGGCCAGGAATCGGAGGTCCTGGCGAACCGGATGGACCTTCGCGAAGGATCGCAGACGACCAGCGTGCAACGCCTCGGTCGCGCCGCCGACGCACTCCACAACGCACTCTGTCAAAGCGTCGGGGCCGGCCCCGCTGAGCCGCCTGTCATCAGGGTTTTTCCCGCCTGGCCGTCGGATTGGGAAGCCACTTTCCGGCTGCTTGCCCGCGGAGGTTTTGTTGTCGGTTCGTCGATCCGCGGCGGGCGAGTCGACCGCATCGAGATCCAGTCATTGAAAGGCGGGCAGTGCCGGGTAAGGAGCCCTTGGGGTGGTCAGGCGCGGGTCGCCGTCTCGCGAGCAGGCGCGCCGTGGTGTGAATTGAGCGGGGATCTCCTGAGCTTTGAAACGAAACCCGGCGAGAAGTATGTGTTGACCGTGCGATAGGGCAAAGAGTTATCCACGAAGAACACGGCGCGGCGTAGCCGCAACCAGAGAACAAACAGATCCCCGGACGGGGCGAAAGGACATAGCTCTCCCGGGGCCCGGGGTGACCGGCGTCGCAACCCGCACGCCATTTCGCGAGGTCGAAGGGGCGGGAGAGGTATGTAGTCCCGCCTTTCAGGCGGCGTGACAGGGGGCGAGATCAAGCGCTGGAGTGAGTCGGGTACACCCTCGCCCTCGTGAGGTAGCTTCCGGTTTCACCGGCTCAAGCCGGGACTACATACCTCTCTCGGGGCACGGGCGACTGGAGTCGCGGAGCGGAGGTGGTCTTTCGCCCCCGGGGCTCATTCGCTGTCGCGATGTTGACCCCGGGCTCCCTGGCTACCCAGCTGTCGTCCCTCCTGGGCTGTCTTGCCCTGTCCCTTCAGGACGTACTGATCTGCTCTGAAGGGGCAGAGCAAGCTGTTTGGTTGCGGCTATGCCGCGTCGTGTTCTTCGTGGCTTTCTTCGTGAATAACTCTTTGCCTACCTCGCCCCCATTCGGTAGCTTTCGGGCGGGCCGAGGTAGCTTGGTTTGACGCCGCCGAGGTCGACGACGATCTTCTGCAGCACGACCGCCGGATCCACCATCCAGATCTTCAGCGTGTGGTCTCCGGGTGCCGCAACGGTGTGCCTTGATTTGGCAATACGACACGCGTCTTTGACCGAAGCCTCCCACTCCCGGTTGCCGTTGCGGGCATCAAACTCCTGGCCGAGGATTTCCACAATCTGCGGAGGCTGATCGTCAAAGGAGACGGCCATTCGCACGCCGCGCGCCGGGTCAAAATTCAAGGAGGGGGCGACGTAAGCGTTGACCTCGACGTTCCCCGATCCGGTCAGGAACATCCGGTATTCCAGGCACGGCGACCCTTGGGGGGGATTCACGCTCGCGGCAGTAACCGGCAGAACCGACATCGCCGACAGCGTCCGGCCATAATCGTCGATCTTCTCCCAGCGCACCGGCCCGGCAGGCACGTTCTTCGAATAATGCTCGGCTTCGATCGAGACGTGGCCCTCGCCCTCGACAAACCCGGCAAACCCTTTTGGAGGAAGCTGCACTGGGTTGAAGGCTCGGACCTTGCCGTGATGCGATTCCCGGCGGGGCCTTCGATCGTCAGGCTGCCGCTCGCCTCGCCCTTGGGCGCCTTCGTCCAATCCACGCTCACCCAGATTCGCTTTTCGTCTTGGACCGTCCCTTTTGTCTCGCTCAGGACAATCCAGGGAGCGCTGGCGGCCACGGTGAATTGAAACGCGGCTTTTCCCCGGTTGAAGACGTCGATGTACCGACGCTGCCGGTTGAAGGCGTCGAAAACCGGCAGGATCGGGTCGCCCTCAGTCCCCGGCCAGGCGGAGGCGGAGCCTTCCACGGCAACACCCATGGCTGCCGCCTCCGGCAGTTCGATCCGGGTCACTTTCGGCATGACGTTTTTCGGCGGGTCCTGCCAGATCGTGTAGCCGATGTGGACCTGGTCCATGAAGTGGTTCCATTTGCCGCCGGCAAACGCTCCGGTTGAAATAATCCATCAAGTCCGCGTCCGCCTTGAACAGCGCTTCGACTCTGTCCGCCACCATGTTGGTGGCCGCGCGGCCCTGCCTGGCGTAAAGGGCGTTTCTGCCCGCGGCGACGTACAGCTCGTTCACCTGGGCGCAGGCCTTGGTCGGGAACAGCACCAGCTCATAGAAGGCGTCGCGGGCGTCCTCGGGCAGCTCGGCATGGATTCGCTCGGCCTTCGCCGCGAGCGCGTTGAAGTCCGCGACGACCCTGTCCGCTTCCTGGTAGTCGGTCAGGCTGTAGGTGGTCGGTTCGAGCAGCTCCGGTTTGCGCCGGCCGTTGTACCGGGTATAGCCGGTGATGATGTCCGCGATGTCCCGGCGTACTTCGCCCCGAACTCCCGCTCGGCCCAGAGCCGCGTGTATTCGCCGATGTTTCGATTCGTCCAGCGCCCGGTGTTCCATCCGAGGTGCATGAAATACTCGATCGGGAATTCGACGCCTTTGAAGTGCCCGACGTTGACGATCCAGATCCGGTCGGCGCCGTATTCCTTGGCCAGGGTCATCTGCTCCCAGACCTTCGCAATCGGGTTGGTGTTGACCCACTTGTAGTTGCGCGGCCCGCCGACGTAGTCGAAATGGTAGTAGATGCCGGCGCCGCCGCTCCGCTTGCGCTCGGCCTCGGTGGGCAGCCGGCGAATATTCCCCCAGTTGTCGTCCGCCCACAGGAGCGTCACGTCGTCCGGGACTCGAAGCCCGGCTTTGTAGTATTCCTGGACTTCTTTGTAGAGGCACCAGAGCTGAGGGACGCGGGTCACGTCCGGGTTGATCTCCTCGGCGATCATCTTTCGCTGAACGCCCACGATCTCCTCGAGCAGCGCCATGCTCTGCGGCACGGTGCCGCCCGGGATCATCGGCGTGTCGTTCGCCCCGCGCAGGCCGATCGTGATGATGCTCTCGTAATCCTTGTTGCGGCGGATGCCTTCCCGCCAGAAGTTCTGCAGCACATCCGGGTGCTTGTAGTAGTTCCAGCTTCCGAGCGTTTTCTTATAGCGCCGGTCCCACTCCTTCTGCGCGCGCAGCATCGGCTCCTGGTGCGAATTGCCCATGACGATTCCGTACTCGTCCGCCAGTCGCGCATTCTTCGGATCATCCTCGTTGAAGGCGTTGTTCCACATCGCCGGCCAGAGGTAATTGCCTTTGAGCCGGAGAATCACCTCGAAGATCCGGGCATAGAACTCCCTGTTGTAGTTGGCGACGTCCGGCGGGATCGGCGGATCGGCCTGTGGCGGGATCGTCCCGAATTTCTCCCGAACCCAGTTGGTCAGATCCGGCGCTTCGTCGTTCAGGAAAATCCCGCGATATTTGACGGCCGGCGGACCCTGCACGTAGCTGCCGGGTTTGACGAAAAGCGCGTCGCGGTGCACGGCAGGCACGTCCGCCCACCAGTACCAGGGCGAGACGCCGATCTGCTCGGACAGATCATAGATCCCGAAAATCGTTCCGCGCTTGTCGCTGCCCGCAATGACGAGCGCCTGTGAGACGCCGGGGAAGCGGGCTGGGGACCACCTGAAGGAAGAACGACTCCCACTTGCCGCTGATTGCCTGAGTGTCGATTTTGCGGGCTTTGACCAGAGCATCGATAACGGGGCTTCTGCCCAGGGTGCCTATTATGATCGCGTTCTTCCCGGCGGTTTTCAGGTCATTGGAGATCGCGGGTTTTTGGCCCGTGACCCGGGCGATATCCGCCTGCAGATCGCTGACCGCTCGCTGGACGCCCGGCCAGTCTGCAGTGTCAACATAAAGACCGGCCAGGTCCGTTCCCTGCGCAATCGAAAAAGCCCCCTTTTCGGCGGCAGTTGGTGACATAACGCGATTGGCCGATCGCCAGGGCTTGAACAGGTGAACCGACCAAAAAAAGGGTGACAAAAGCAGCCAGTACGGCAGGTATACGAGGACTCATGTTTTTGCTCTCGCTGGTTGGGGAAGATGGACAGACGCCGCCGAGGGTCAGCGAGGGCTAGCCCGTTTTCGTCCGCGTCTGTCGGTGCTAGTCCGTGTTTCTTACTGCTTTTCCATGATGCGCTTGCTGTTCCACTCACCCATGGAGGTCTGCATCGAGGATGTGATCGTCAGCGTTTTACCGTCGGCGGACAGCTCCCAGCGATCCTTTGTCGTGGATTTTCCCTCGAATTGGCCTCCCTTCACTTCCTGGACAGCGTCGAGGACCAGGACGTTCCCGTCCCATTTCGACGTCACTTGTGCCGGCTGATTCATGAACCACGGAGTCTCATGGGCCTGGCCGTCGGGTATGAGTTTGTACTCGCGCTCGAAGTCCCCCTGTTCGGTCGACATCTTCTGTTTGATGCTGAGGGCGTCCGCTGTTTGCGCGATCGTCATCGAAAAATCGGGACTGGGGCCGTCCGGACCAAGGCGGAATTCGCTCTTCTCTTTGTTCATCACCCATTTGCCGGAAAAATCCGGCGGGGCCGCAACGGCCATGGTGACCGTGATCGCGAACAGAACCAGGCTGCAAGCTACTTTCTTCATTTGTTCCTCCAAGTGTGAGTGGGGGCCCATGCTTTTCTCTTTCAGAGCCGCGCACGCAGCGCTTTCCAGCGGAGCAAGCGGCTTCGCTGGGCAGGGGGAACCCGCTTACTCCGCTGGACAGCGCTGCGTGCGCGGCTCTGACCGGACTGCGCTGCGTGCGCGGTTCTGAAAACTACTCGGCAAACCGTTAGTCCATCGCGGCCAGGGCCTGCTTGGCGGCGAGGTGGTCCGGGCTGACTTTCAAAGCATCCGCCATTTCCTGCTTGGCCTTTTGCTTTTCGCCAAGGCCAAGATAACCCAGGCCGGCCTGGTAATGGTTCTGTGCCAGGCGTGAGCGCTGGGACTGCTGCTCTCCGAAAGAAGCAAAGAAGTCGATCTCGGATCTCTCCTTGAGTGATTGCGCTGCCGAGTCAACCAATGCCTGGAAGATGGCCGTCGCCTTCTCGTTCTGACCCAGCTTCTGCATCGCCAAGGCCTGGAAGTACTGCTGGCTCTCGGTGCGGCGCCGGGGACGGGAACCATCCGCCTCCGGCCGGCGATCGAGGGGGCCACCCGCAGCCTTCTCCCAGGACGCTTTCGCCTTACCAGTGTCCCCCAGAGCCTCCTGGGCAACTCCGATCCAGTAGTTCAGCTCCGCGGCTCGGTAACCCTCACGCCCGCTCGGACGGGAGGTTCTCCGGAATATTCATGGCCGTCTCGTAGTCCGCCAGCGCTTCCCGGGCTTGTCCGGCCGCCAGGCGTGCCTGCCCGCGCAGCAGGTGAGCATCCGTCCAGGAATCCGCGACCGTAATCGAGCCTCCTTCCCAAACGGCGAAGGTGCGGCCCGTCATGAGCCCGATCGCCTGGTCGTACTCACCCGCGAATACCTTCAGGGCAATGGCACGGGAAAGGCTATCGTCGCGTTTCAGGACAATCTGCTCGTTCTTTTCGAGCAGGCTCAGACGCTTCTGAACCGGCGTGCCGGCGGCCGCGTACAACTCGTCCAATTCCGAAAAGTGAACGGCGTGTTTGACGGGAAGGGAAACGGCCTTCTCCAGGCTGGCGATTGCCTTTTCGAGGCCTTTGGCATCCTTGCTGTGAGAGTAAGCCAGTGCCAGGTTGCGATGAACAATCGGGAAGTTGGGATCAAGGGCGGCTGCCTGTTCCCAGAGCCGGGTCGCCTCTTCCGGCTGCCAGTCGAACAGGAGGTTGCCAAGGTAGTAAGGCGCCCGGGCGTCCTTGGGATTGGCGGCCATGGCTGCCCGAAGCACTTCGATGGCCTCCGCCTCGAAGGGGAAAACGTAGTCCGGCGACATCTTTGCGGCTGCGCGGAAGGCGTCTGCCGCGTTGTCCTGGCGGCCCAATTTTTTGGAGAAGAATCCCATGTAGTAAAAGAGCATCGGTGAGGGCGGTTTCGAGCCGGCACTCACCAGCGCCCTCTGGGAGAGCACGTCGAGCCCGTCCTGCCAGAGTCCCGCGTCCAGGTACTCGGCCGCGGTTTCGATCGCGTCTGCCGGGTGCGCGGTCATTTCGCCAACCAGTCTCTGAAGATCAGCTGAGTTGCGGGAAGCCAGCCACCTTTCGGCTAACACCCGGACGTCGAGCGGATCTGCTAGTCGGGCGGCCGCCTCGAGGACCTCGAGCGCTTCGCCGGGCCTGCCCAAGTGCCGCAAGGTCGCGGCCTTCAAATTCAACGCCCGGACGTTGATCGCGTTCCCTTCCAGGGACTTCTCGACCAAGGCCAATGCCTCGGGAAAGTTCCCCCGGGATGCGGCAATCTCAGCGACCGAGTAATAGCCCGCTGCTTTCCAGCCGAGGCTCCAGGTTGACTTATAGAGCCAGGTGTAAGCCTCGTCCTGTTTCCCCTGGGCCTTCAGGGCGAGGCCGAGGTAGTAGAACGGCTCCATTTCTTTCGGCGTCGTGTACTTGTCGGTCAGCCTCTCGATCGCCTTTCGGAACAGTTTTTCGGCATCCGCAAATCGGGCCTTTTTGAAGAGTCTTATGCCGAGCGCAGTATTGACCCGGATGTCCCCCGGGTCCCGGCGCAAGGCTTCTTCCCAGTAAGGCTCGGGATCGAGCGTCGGGTTGTGGAACTGTTCGATGCGCAGGCCGGTGAGATAAAGCTCCTCGTTCGTCTTGATGTCCGCGGGAGCAGCGGGCGGAGTCACTGGCGCCGGCATCTCCTTTTTCTCGAGACGAATCGGTGAATAGGACACGAGCTCGCGTCCGTCCGCAGAAATGGATGCGAGGAGGTCGTGCTCGTCGATCCCCTCCGGAATCTTGAGCTTCTTGATGTACGGCTTACCGGGATCAATGGTGACGGTTTCCTGGAACAGGACCGTGGCCCCGGCCTTTAAACTGACATTCGCACCGCTATGGGCGGAAGTGGTGTAGAAGCCGACGGTTGCATTTCGCTCTTTGTCGATCTCCAGATTTACCGCTGCGTCCAGGTTCGCCTTCTTCACCCCGCCGATGTTGCGGAACGGGTACCAGAACATCTGGAAGGATTTGACCTCGTACGGCTGGAGCCAGCTGTAATCGGGCTGGTTGTCCGAGTAAGCTCCGACCATGAGCTCGATGTACGGTCCATCCTCGTCGGTCAGCAGCTTGTCCCACATTCTGCCGCGCGGCCCGTTCCCCCACGTCCACAGTTTCTTGCCCGGAACGACGTTGTGATCCGCCACGCTCATCAGTCCCGCCTGCTTGCCGTGGTCGTACCCGGCCAGGAAGTCGTCCTCGTAATTCCAGGCGAAGATGGAGTTCGCGCCGTCGTGGTTCTTGTACCAGGAGACGTCCACGCCTTTAGTAAAGTCGGCCCCGCCGTAACGGGTAGAAGCGACGGGCCAGTTTATGAACTCCCGCTTGTGGTGATGAGTTCCGAACTGGGTGCTCGGCGGAAAGATGACCTGGTAGTTTTCGTTGGTGTGAACCGCCACGTTCGCGAAACAAAGCATTGTGTTGACGACCGGTGTGCGGTTGAGGATCCGCAGGGAGGCTTCGAGATACGCCTTGCCTGGACGGAGGGTATAACCGACCGCCCACCGCATCCGATGACGGATTTCCAACTCGCCCACCCAGACCGTCTTGCTCCCATCCGGATTCTCTTCGATTCGGTACTGGACGGGAATGAAAGTGCTGGCGCGGTGATGGTGAGGAATGTTCCATTCGACCCCGCCCGAGATCCAGGCGCCGATCAGCCCGATCAACTGCGGTTTGATGACGTGCTGACGGTAGAAGAAGTTGTAGTTGTTCGTCTTGTCGACGCCTTCGAAAATCCGGCCTCCGATCTCCGGCAACACCCCGATTCGGATGTACTCGTTCTCCAGGTAGACCAGCGTGTACGTCTTGTCCACTTTCTGGTGGGTCAGGCTGTCATAGAGGGGGTATGGATAGACGTGTCCCTCGGCCCCTTGCGAGGTGCGGCCGAAGTAGAACATAGGGTTGAGCTCGGGTTCACCGGCGAGGTACGTGGGAATCGTGGTCTTTTCTTCCCAGACCTTTACAGCGCCGTCGGCGGCCAGGCCCACCGGGCTAAGTGCGAACAAGCAAACAATCAAAAGCAGTGATCGACGACCGCTTCTCATGACTAACTCCTTAAGGGACCAGTTGAAAAAAGCACGGCCCACCCAGGCCGGCTGCCCTGCATCATAAATCGTGTGTACCCCACTTGTCTCTGATCAGAGGGAATTATTCGAAGGTGAAGCGAAGCCCCGTGGTAAAGAGTACGTCGTTTTTCTTCTTGCCCGGGATGGGGTTGCTGTTCAGGCGATCGCTCAGCGAAAGCTGGAGCTTTGCGTGTGCCCCGGCTCCCTCACCCCGAAACGGGGCTCGGTCACCCGGGGCTACGCAGCTTGTGCCCCTGGGCTCCCAGGAGTAGATGGGCTGCTGCACCTTTGACTTTTCGACACCCTCGTCCCGTCCGCGCGCCGGGCATCTTGCCCGGCCTTCGGAGCCCACTCGCAACGATCGCCGGGGAAAAAGCAACGCCGGGCAAGATGCCCGGCGCGCGGGCAGGATGCCCGCGAACCCAGTGCGGACGAGACGTCCGCGCTCCAGAAGGCCGACGTCCGTTCCGAGTCAACTGCGATCCTAAGGCGTTTCTGTCTGGGAAGCGGTGCTTCTTTCAGACTGGGAAGCGGCCGACGATTCCGAACTGCGGCTCGATCCTGTTCGCATTAGTATGCGGTCGGCTTCGGGCCCGGTGATCAGACGGGCGGATCGGTTGTAGGTGAAGTAGCCGTATGCCCACTGGAAGAACACAAGCACGCGGTTGGAGAACTGAACGATGTACATCAGGTGGATGAACAGCCACACCAGCCAGGCCAGGAAACCGCTCAGGTGCAGGCCGGCGATCATGGCCACGGCACGGGTCCGCCCGATGACGGCCATGGTGCCGAGGTCCCTATATCGAAACGGGGAGATGGAGCGACCCCGCAACGAGGCGACGATGAGCCTTGCCACGTACTTACCCTGCTGCATGGCCACCTGTGCGACGCCGGGAAGCAGTTCACCATCAGGGCCCGTGGAGTGAGCGAGATCTCCGATCACGAAGACGTCGGGGAAGCCGGGCACTGAACAGTCGTCGTTGACGATGACCCTCCCGGCCTTGTCGATCGGTGCACCGGTTCGTTCCGCCAGCACTCGCCCCAGCTCGGACGCCCTGACTCCGGCGCTCCAGATCACCGTGGCCGCGGGAAAGACCTCCCGGCGGCCATTCGATTCGGCTTCTACCAGGCCCGGCTGGACGTTCTTGACCATGGACCCGGTGAGGACGCGTACACCGAGCTCTTCCAGCTGACGGAGCGCCTTCTCGGATAGATCCTTCGAATAGGTTCCCAGAAGGCGGTCGCTCGCTTCCAGGAGAAGGATCTCGGCCCGAGCGGGGTCGATCCGGCGGAAGTTGCCGCGCAGTGTGTTACGCGCTATTTCTGCGAGAGCCCCGGCCATCTCTACTCCAGTCGGGCCTCCGCCGACGACCACGAACCGCATCAGTGCGCGCAGCCGTTCCGCATCGGGTTCTCTCTCGGCCGCTTCAAATGCGAGGAGGATACGGGTCCGAATCTCGGTCGCATCCTCGACTGTCTTCAATCCCGGCGCGCACTGCTCCCAGGCGTCATTCCCGAAATAGTGATGGGTGGAGCCGGTCGCGACGATCAGCCAGTCGTAATCGAGCGTGTCACCGTCTTTGAGCCGTACCACCTTGCGGTCAGGAAGGATGTCGATCACCTCGCCGAGAATGACCTGGCAGTTGCGACTTCGCTTCAGAATCGCGCGGAGTGGGGCGGCGATGTTCGCCGGAGACAAGACCCCGGTCGCCACCTGGTAGAGCAACGGCTGAAACAGGTGGAAGTTCCGCCTGTCGACCAGGGTCACTTGCAGCGGGGCGCGGCGAAGGGAGCGGGCCGCGTACAGGCCGCCGAAACCGCCGCCGATGATCACAAGATGCGGGCTTTTGTCCATGGGGGTCTCTTCAGACGCGTAGGTCCTGTCTTAAGAGACGCACCCGGAGCTCGGTCGGTCTCAGGCTGAGGAGCTTTGCCTGACTTCGCGCTACAGTTTTCCGGTGCCGGGCCGCCGGCGAGGGGTAATCTTCTCCTCCAGGGAACCAAGCTCCCCTCGGGTAATCGGGCACTGGGCGTCAAAACGGCGCACAGGATCGCTTGCGGCACCTTTCCAGTGACCGGTCTTTCCCCAAAGGTAAGCGAGCTCGGAGAGCCGGGCATAGGTTTGGTCCGAGATCAGGCCTTGTTTTGCTAGATCATCGCGGAAACCGATAGCGTTCATGACCAGGAGTGTGGCGTCGGTGCTGTGCTGATGGTTGAAGGAACCCGGATAGTGGTCGGTGACCAGTCTCCGGATCACCTTGTCGAAGCTCTGATTCCCGTTCTTGCTCGTGTCTACGTAGACGTATTTATAGTACTGATAAGCTTTCTCGTGGGTTCCGTCTGGAAAATCCGGTCCCGCCAGCGCTCGCGCATCCTGAACCTTCGCAGCGTACTGAGTGCCGTCGAGGTACCCGATGAGGTTTCTTTCGGCCGGGAGCCGGATCAGGCCGAGGTATAGAACGAGGGCGAGGAACAGCAGGACCGGGCCGGCCAGAATCCGGGCCGGCGTCAGGGCTGCTTCCAGCCGAAGACGATCAGTCAGGTGGAACGTCGCGCGAATCACCTTGGAGAGGACTGCCCCGACCAGTGCGAGAATGGCACAGACGCCCAGGGAGGCGCAGACGTGGATCAGAAAGATCCGCCGGTCTCTTGTCCAGAGTGAATAGCAATAGAAGCAGGCAACCATGCCGACGAGGGCGACCGCCCAGACGAGCACGCCTGTCGCGGCCAGGTTCAGCGCTGATAACCGCTGCGATTCCACGGTGTACGCCTCCACCAGGTAAAGAAACGGCGGGAGGCTGGCGCACAGCAGCGAGAGGAACAGAGAGCCGGCAAAGAAGGCAAGCCAGTCAGGCTTCGTCCAAAAGGCGAGCCAGTGATACTCGTCATGCTCGGCCTCAACGTCTGGCTGGTAGGGGCTTTCGTCCGACGCTTGGATGGTTCCGATCAACTGAGCCACAAAAGATCCCGGCCGGCGGAGCCTCTTCGGCGGGTGGGCCATGTAAGTCTTTGTGAATTTCGCAGCCAGCAGTCCGCACGTCGGACATTCTCCATTCGTGATGAGCCAGTCGTCTGCCGACTGGGCCACGTGGCCGCATTTCGGGCACTTGATGAAACGAGGGATCTGGTTCTCTTCGCCTCGGGTCGACGGGGGCGGAGTGTCTGAAATTTCCGCGGCCGTCGGCTGGATCGCCGCTTCCGTGTTTTGCTCCAAACCGCTCGAAGGGCGTTCATTTCGACCGGCCTTGGAGTCGACCCAGGGCGCCTCAGCCTCCATCTGCTCTTCGCCCTCCGACTGAGACAATTCCTCGATCAGGCGACTGGGTGTAAGGGGATCGCTCGTCACGCCTCCGGTCTGGCCGTTGGTCGCGGTTCCATGCCCGCTTGCTTCCGCTTCCCGCGACACCAATGGATGGTGATCGGTCTGGATAGGGATCGCTTCCTGCTCAAGCTCGCACCAGCATAGGGCCCCGGTCTGTTCGATCGCAGCTACCCATTTTCGGGCAGTAGCCTCATCCAGGCCCTTCCTGAGCATCGTCGGACCTTTTCCGAATAGAGGCCCAATGCGGGCGGCGTCGACCTTGAATAGTGCGGAGAGGCGCGGTTTAACGGCTTCGAGCGTTTGGCTCTCTCGCACGCTGCCGGCAAGCACAACCGAATACGTCTCAGCCATCTGAATCTCCTCCGGTGGATTGAGTGACATTATGGCGATTGTGCCCGCGAAACCAAGTAGCCGCGATCACAAGTTTTATCCAAGTAATACAATCTTGGTGGTCCCGTCCTCAGCCATGGGACTTGTCCGCGCGTGAAAAGTGTTTCTTCATTACGATTTGGAGGATCGTGCGGTCGGCCTCGATCATCCCCTGGGTGCTGAGTGTCCCGATGTTTTTCATGGTCTGCTCGGGAGACGCGTCGATGATGCCGTCCCGAGAATGGACCTCAAGGCCCTGCAGGGCGAAAAGAGCCGCTTGAACCGCCCCTGCGGCCGCCGTGGCCAGTTTAAGAGAACAACCTGCCTTGGCGCCGTCGCAAATGACGCCAGCCAGGTCTTCACTCAGATTCTTGATGGCTTTTGCGATGTGCGAAACGGTGCCTCCCAACAAATAGGTCACGCCGGCGGTCGCACCTGCCCCAGCCGCAATGGAGCAACCGCACAGCGCCGAGAGGCGGCCTGTGTGCGCCTTCACGTACGCCGTAATGATGTGGCTCAGGGCAACGGCTTCCAGCACTTCGCGACGGTCGCAGTCGATGTACCCTTTTACGGCCCAAATGGGCAGCACCGCGGTCAGCCCGTGATTCCCGCTCCCGGCGGAGCTCATCGCCGGGAGCTTAACTCCGGCCATCCGGGCATCGGACGCGGCCGATGTCAGGATCTTGGCCGCAAGCACCATGTCTTTCTTCAGCAGCTTCTGCCTTGCCAACCTGTCGAGTGTCTTCCCCACACCGAGTCCGCTTCCGTATTTGAGCCCGTGGTCGGCCAGTTTGAGATTGAACCGGACACCTTCCTCCAGGAACCTGATGTCCGCGTCATCAAGCTCGTCAAGGAGTGCGACCAGGTCGACCAGCGAGCGGCTCTTGAGCCAGGTCTCGAGCGAAGCCAGCTCGCTCTTGGACGTTCCGGCGGCAATCTCGCTCAGTAGCGGGTGGTCGCGGAGTTCTGCTCCATCGAGGCGCAACGAGACAATGTTGTCGTGCGAACCGGAAATCACCGATTCGGCGATGTGGCCGCGGCTGGTGACAGTCGTCTTCACAAACAGGCCCTTCTGGTCGGGAAGCACCTCGACCCGGACTCGTCCTGCGGAGAGCAAAGCCCGGGCCCTTTCGAGTCCTTCCTCATCCAGGGGCTGAAGGACCTCCAGGCGGAGAGTGGGGTCGCCGGCGACAGCTCCTAGAGCGCTGGCCGCATCCAGTCCGAACAGGTCATCGGCCCCGGGAATCGAGACAGCCATTCCGTTCTTGTAGACGTTGGTGTCAAGGGAGACGCGGATCTCGGTGATCTCCCCCGGGCCCAACAGCGCGGCGGCCGCCGCCGCACCCAAGGCTATGGCGGCCGGCTCGGTACATCCCAGGGCCGGACTTACCTCGATTCTCAGCAGGTCCTTGACAGTAAAAGACATAATTCCCCTTCCTGGAAAAGCGAAGAGTGAATATACCATCTTCCTCTTGAGATTCTTCTGCGTCTTTTGCGCCTCTTGCGGAAGCCTTCGCGTCTCTGTGCTTCCCTTCGCGCCTCGCGCTTTGCGCGCCGGGCCGGTTTGTCCTAACATCGGAGAGACATGCGTCTCCTGTTGTTCTTCACGATCTTCTTCTCGGTCTACGGCGCCGCAAACTACTACGTGTTCGTTCGAGCGCGAGGCGTTTTTCCGCCGGGGACGTTCTCCGGCGCCCTGTTCCTTCCGGTCTTCCTGTTCGTTGTCCTCGCCTTTCCAGTGGCGCGGTTTGGCGAAAGGATTTGGGTAGGCCCGCCGACGAACGCCCTGATTTGGATCGGCAGCTTCTGGCTGGCGGCCCTGGTTTACTTCCTCATGCTTCTCGGTCTCCTGGACCTGGCAGGATTTCTCGGAAGGCGGCTGGGCGTGCTGGACCCCGTCGGCTCAAATAGCCGGCTGGTGCATTATGGGGCAGTAATTCTCTGTATCACCGTGGGTTTCGTCCTCGCGGCCGGCTTTGTCAACAGCCGTCTGCCCCGCATCAGAAGTTACAACATCGAACTGGAGTTGCGCGGGCGCCCTCGACCTGCGGTCCCGAATCCGATGGTCCTGACTTTGGCCACGGACATTCATCTTGGAACCACCCTGGGTGCCTCGGGGCTTGACCGCATTATCAGATTGATAAACTCGACCGATCCGGACCTCGTGATACTCGGCGGCGATATCGTGGACGAGGACATGGGGCCGGTTCTCCAGCGGGACATGGGCGAAAAGCTGCTCCAGCTGCGATCCAGGTTGGGAGTCTTTGCCGTGACCGGCAACCACGAATATATCGGCGGGGCGGAGCGAGCCTGTGCGTATCTGACCCGGCACGGAGTCCGAATGCTTCGCGATCAGTGGGTCGATGTGAAGGGCCTCTGGCTGATCGGTCGGGAAGATCGAAGCATCCGATCCTTTACGGACAGGACGCGGTTGCCGCTCGAAGCTATCGTCGAACAAGCGAAACCGGCCGGCCCGATTCTTCTGATTGACCATCAGCCCTTTGACCTGGATCGGGCTGTCGGGGCAGGCGTCGACCTGCAGCTGTCCGGTCATACCCACCACGGACAGCTCTGGCCCTTCAGCCTGATCACCGGCGCAATTTACGAACAGGATTGGGGTTACCTGAGGAAGGGAAAGACCCAATACTATGTCTCGTGCGGTGCAGGGACGTGGGGACCACCGGTTCGCACAACCAGCCGCCCGGAGATCGTCGTGCTGCGCGTGACCTTCAGGTAATGGACGGCCTCTTGCCCCTGGGCGGCAGTTTGAAGAACCGTTTCCGGATGAAGTCGTTCAAAGCCTGCACGTGCTCCTGTTCCCCACCTCCGAGGTTCTTCAGGAGGTCCGCGATTTTCGCGTTCGAGGCCACGACCGCCTCCTTGAACTCGTATTCTGCCGCCCCGATTTCCGTTTCCTGGGCGAAGTTGAGGGCGCGCTCCAGACTCATTTGCTTGTCTTGCAGCGCCTCATTCAATCGGGTATCGATTTCGTCAATGCAGGAGGTGTCGATCTGGACGTCGGAGAAATTCATGGGATCGGTCATGACCAGTTTCTTCTGGAAACGAATCGTCTGGGCGTGGGCTTCCTCGTCGAAGGAGAGTTTCCAGAACAGCTCTGCCGCCTCCTTGTCCCCGGCAAATCGCTCGGCCCAAGACCGGTAAAGCGTCGCCAGTTTCGTTTCGATCTTCTCGAGATCGCTCAAGCGGGTGAGCAGACTCATTGCGGCCTCCGGTGAAGGGCGAGTGGGTGGTGTTTCTTCCCACTTTTGTCCGGCCGCAACCGGCCGCCCGCCCAGCGGGTCATTCTAGTTCCTCCTTCGGCCTGATGTACACTGCTTTCATGGATTTCCACAACCGCCGCAAAATCTTAAACGGGTTCTGGTGCCTCCCGATTCTGATGTCTGTTCTGACCCTCAGAGCGGGCCCGGTGCCCGGTCAGCCGGCCGAAGCGCAGGAGGCCCGGCGCGTCACGACGCCACTTGTCCTATTCGAGGGAAAGGGTCTCGATCACTTCTACACTTATCTCAAGTCGAGCAAGTACACCGATCCCAAAGGTGTATTTCAAATTGTCGACGGTGCCATCCGGATTTCGGGCGAGGAATGGGGCGCGCTCACTACCCGCGACGCCTTTCGTGATTACCACCTTGTCGTGGAATGGCGCTGGGGAGGAGCGACCTATGAGCCGAGAAAGCAGAAGGCCCGAGACAGCGGGATCCTGGTTCACGGGGTCGGGGCAGACGGGGCCGCCGGGGAATGCTGGCTCGAGTCGATCGAGCACCAGATCATCGAGGGCGGATGCGGTGACATCATCCTTGTCGCGGGTGCCTCACGTCCGGCACTCTCGGTCAAGACACGAGTCGGGCCGGACGGCCAGCTTTACTGGGACCCGAACGGTGCCGAGGTGAGACGGAACGAGGGGCGATTCAACTGGTTTGGGCGGGACGTCGAGTGGAAGGATGCGCTCGGTTTTCGAGGTCGTCAGGACGTGGAGAAGCCGGTCCGCCAGTGGAATCGGTCGGAAGTCATCTGTGACGGGGCGTCCATAATCAACGTGGTCAACGGCACGGTCGTCAACTACGGGACGAACTCCACCCACAGCGCCGGGAAGATCCAGATTCAGTCGGAAGGGGCGGAGATCATCGTGCGTCGGGTGGAATTGAAGCCGGTCGACCCCGCGGTGGTGGAGCGGTTGCTGAAACACTGACGACTGACCGGCTGACCGGCTGACGAGCTGACCGGCTAACCGAGCTGACCGGCTGACCACTGACGACTAAACTACTGACGACTGACCACTAACCGGCTGACCGGCTGACCGGCTGAGAGGCTGACGAGCTGACGGACTGACGAGGTTCGTAGTACCGCCGCAAGCCAGCTCGTGCCCGAGTTCGGCGCTCGGACAATCGAGATTGCCGACGGTTCGACCGGCTGAAGCCGGTACTACATACCTCCCCCACCCTTCTGACCTCGCCGACTGGTCGTCCCTTAGCCCAGTTGAAGTGCGCAGTGCGAAGCGCGCAGTGCGCAACGATCTGGTCAGCCGGTCAGCTGGTGAGCCGGTCAGGATCTACTTGATCTCGTAGAGATACTTGATCTGCTGCTTGAAAATGAAAAGGTTGGGCTGGCTCTGCCTCGTTACCCGGATGAACGATTGATCGTAGTACTCGATGACCCCGGTCACTTCCTGGTTGTCCGTGAGTTTCACGCAGACCGGGACCTGATTCTCGATCAGGTACTTGATGTATTTCACCTCTTCCTGCGTGGACTCCTCCGGGACCGGCCGCCTGACCGGTTTCCATCCGGGTGGTCTCCTGTCATCGAAGCGCTTGTGATCCATGCTCCACACAATAACATCGTTTTGAAGCGAGGCAGTGACAGAAAAAAGCCGTGCTGCTTGAGGTCGGCCGCCTTCTTGTCCTATGCTCCCATTCTTAGCTGCTTTCGAAAGCAGGTGGCATAAAGAGATGGACCCAATCCAACCAGGTTCCACCTGGACACCGACATCCTGGCAGAGTCGACCGGCGACGCAACAACCCAAATATAAGGATCAGGCTGCGCTGCAGACCGCGCTTCTCCAGTTAGCCAAACTCCCTCCGCTTGTCACCAGTTGGGAGATCGAGAAGCTGAAGTCACAGCTGGCGGAAGCGGCCGCAGGTGAGCGCTTCATGCTCCAGGGAGGGGATTGCTCCGAGAGTTTTGAAGACTGCGAGCCGAGCGCGATTACTCGTAAGCTGAAGATCCTCCTCCAGATGAGCCTGGTTCTGGTCCAGGGAGGAAGAAGAAGGGTGATCCGCGTCGGACGCTTTGCCGGTCAGTACGCCAAGCCTCGATCGGCGGATACGGAGACCCGGGGCGGCGTGACCCTGCCTTGCTACCGGGGTGACATGGTGAATCGGCCGGCATTCCGGCCCGAGGACCGCGAGCCAAATCCTGAGCTGCTCGTGAAGGCCCAGGGACGGGCAGCCCTGACGATAAATTTCATTCGCGCCCTGGTCGACGGCGGTTTCGCGGACCTTCACCATCCCGAGTATTGGGATCTCGGATTTGTGTCGAAATCCCCGCTGGCCAATGAGTACATGCGCACTGTGCAGTCGATCGGCGAGTCGCTTCGTTTCATGGAAACGCTCACCGGACACAATGCCTCCGACATCAACCGGGTCGACTTCTTTACCAGTCACGAAGGACTCCACCTCTACTACGAACAGGCCCAGACACGACAGGTGCCCCGCCGGCCGGGCTGGTACAACCTCTCCACTCATTTCCCCTGGATCGGCGAACGGACGCGAAATGTCGACGGCGCTCACGTCGAGTATTTCCGCGGAATCGCGAACCCCATAGGCGTCAAGATCGGGCCGGGCGTCACGCCCGAAGAGGCAATCTGCCTGTGTTCGGTTCTGAACCCGACCAACGAGCCGGGCCGTCTGACCTTCATCCACCGGATGGGAGCGGACAAGGTGGGTGACCGCCTGCCGCCCCTCGTCGAGACAGTGGAGCGAGCCGGAAAGAAGGTCCTCTGGTGCTGCGACCCGATGCACGGGAATACGGAGATGACCTCGGGGGGCGTGAAGACCAGGCGTTTTGAGCGGATCATTTCCGAGCTCGAGCAGTCCTGTCTCATCCTGAAGGAGTGTGGAGCGCACCTGGGCGGAGTCCACTTCGAGCTGACCGGCGAGAACGTGACTGAGTGCCTGGGCGGGGCGAGCGGCATCACCGAGGCGGATCTCCAGCGCGATTACCGCACTCACGTCGACCCGCGCTTGAACTACGAACAGGCGATGGAGATGGCCTTCCTGCTGGCTCGCCTGCTGGCCCCCAAATCAGCGGGCAGCGGGCAGCCGGCAGGGGGCAGCTAGAGAGCGGGCAGAAATCAGCGGGCGGCGGGCAGAAGGCAGCGGGCACAATTTCGGGCATTTCGGGGACATAATACTTAATTCCTTTGCTCACGCGGAGTTCGGTGGTTACGGGGTGGGAATTAAGTATTATGTCCCCGAAATCGTCGAGTCCCCGAAATCGCACTATAATTTCTGGATGACGACTCATCCGCTTGCCGGAAAGCCTGCTCCAGCATCCATTCTGGTCAACGTTCCCAAGCTAATCTCAGCCTACTACACGCTCTGTCCAGACCCATCGGTCGCCTCCCAGAGAGTCAGTTTCGGAACCTCCGGGCATCGCGGATCCTCCATTCGGAACAGTTTCAACGAGTCCCATATTCTGGCCATCACCCAGGCGATCTGCAGTTACCGTGCGGGGCAGGGGATCGATGGTCCATTGTTCCTGGGGATGGATACTCACGGCCTGTCTGAGCCGGCTCACAGTACGGCTCTCGAAGTTCTGGCCGCCAATGGGGTGCAGACCCTCATCGCAACACCACCTGGCTATACGCCAACACCGGTGATCTCGCACGCGATTCTCACTTACAACCAGGGCCGGAAGACAGGACGGGGCGACGGCATCGTCATCACCCCGTCGCATAATCCGCCCGAAGACGGGGGATTCAAGTACAACCCGCCTCACGGAGGCCCGGCCGATACCGGCATTACGAAGTGGATCGAGGACGAGGCCAACCGTCTGCTTGTCGAAGGCAACTCCGGAATCCGTCGAGTCGCTTACTCGCGCGCCCTGAAGTCTTCCACGACCACGGTGCACGATTACGTTACCCCGTACATCTCGGACCTGGCCTCGGTCGTCGATATCGCAGCTATCGCTTCTTCCGGTCTTCGCATTGGAGTCGATCCGATGGGAGGCGCCGGCGTGGCCTTCTGGGAGCCGATCCGCGAGAAGTACGGACTGGCGCTGACGGTCGTCAACGAGCTTGTAGACCCCACCTTTCGGTTCATGCGGGTTGACCGCGACGGTCGCATCCGCATGGACTGCTCGTCCCCTTACGCGATGGCGGGGCTGATTGACCTGAAGGACCGCTATGACATCGCCTTCGGGAATGATTCGGACTATGACCGCCACGGGATCGTGACTCCGAGCGGGGGACTGATGAACCCGAACCACTACCTGGCTGTCGCCATCTCGTACCTTTTTCAGAGGAGAAGCTCCTGGAAGGCGGATGTGGCAATCGGCAAGACCCTGGTCAGCAGCGCGATCATCGATCGGGTGGCTGCTCACCTCGGTCGCCGGCTCGTGGAAGTCCCGGTCGGTTTCAAATGGTTCGTGGACGGGCTTCTGTCCGGAACCCTCGGATTTGGAGGCGAGGAAAGCGCCGGCGCATCGTTCCTTCGCACTGACGGCTCGGTATGGACAACCGACAAGGACGGTTTCATCCTCGGCCTCCTGGCTGCTGAGATGACCGCAACCTCCGGGCGGGATCCGGCTGAACAATACCGCGAATTGACCGGGCTCTTCGGCGATCCGGTCTACGAGAGGATAGACGCTCCTGCTTCGCCCGAGCAGAAGGCCGCGCTGGGGAAGCTGTCGCCGGAGCAGGTTAAAGCGTCCGACTTGGCCGGGGAACCGATTGTTGCCCGACTGACCACTGCGCCCGGAAACGGGGCATCGATTGGCGGGTTGAAAGTGGTTGCGGCAAGCGGATGGTTTGCGGCCCGGCCGTCAGGAACCGAAGACGTTTACAAGATCTACGCGGAGAGCTTCAAAGGTTCCGAGCACCTGCGACGGATTCAGGAAGAAGCCCGCGCGATCGTCAACCAGGCGCTGGGGAGTTGACTGACGACTGACCACTGACGACTGACGCGACTGACCACCACTGACCGCGCACTGCCCACGACGGCTGAGCACGGGGGCGCTTTTCGGTCAGGGTTGCCAGTCGGGCAGTTGTCAGTTGTCAGTGCTGTTCACTTGCCTTGTCTTGCCCGCGGCCTCGGTGTTAGCCTAAGTCCGAGGACCTATGACACGTACATTTCTCATCGCAATCAGCATCGTTTTCTTGTTCGGTTTCTGTCGGCACCGTTCAAGCCCAGCAGGCGACAAAATCCGACTGCGGGTCGGCAAACAAGCTGACCGACAAGGAAAAGGCGGCCGGCTGGAAGCTCCTTTTCGACGGGAAGAGTCTCGAGGGGTGGCATGGTTACAACGGCCAGAGCACCAAGTCCTGGATGGTTGAGAACTGCACCCTCAAATCCGTGGGAACAGAAGGCAACTACGGAAGCGACCTGCGAGCCGATCTCGTGACGGAAAAGGAGTACGAAAACTTCGAAATCAGCATCGATTGGAAGACGTCCAAGGGCGGCAACAGCGGCATCATCTATGCGGTCGTGGAGGATCCGAAGTACAAGGCGGCGTGGATGACCGGCCCGGAATACCAGTTCATCGACGATGTCGGTTTTCCCCAAAAGCTCGAGGACTGGCAGATGGCTGGCGCCAACTACGCCATGCACCTTCCCAACGACCAGAAGCAGCTCAAACCGGTCGGGGAATGGAACAACACAAGGATCGTGGTCAACGGTAAACACGTCGAGCATTGGCTCAACGGGAAGAAGATCCTGGAGTTTGAGCGCTGGACCGACGAGTGGAACAAGCTGCGAGATTCCGGGAAGTGGAAGGAAGCGCCGGATTACGGGAAGGCAAAGAGCGGCCGGATCGCCCTCCAGGACCACGGGAGTGTGTTCTGGTTCCGGAACATCAAGATCCGCGAGTTGCCGCGAACGACGAGCTAAGGTGGTTGTCTGCCGCTCTGGAACCGGCCCGCGGATCTACGCGGATCTACGCGGATAATCGCGGATAAAGGCAGCCGATGAAACGTCGGCTGCCTTTATCCGCGATTATCCGCGTAGATCCGCGTAGATCCGCGGGCCGGTTTTCTTTCTTACGGCTTTTCCGCCAAGCCACAAGCGAATGCGAGCAGTTCCACGGGGTGGATGGCCCGTCGTCCGGTCGCGTGCGTGATTTGCCAGCGGCAGGTTTCGCTGTCGCACAGCACGACGGGTGATTCGGATCGGCCGACAAGGTCGAAGAGCGGCCTTCCCACTTTCATCGCGACGTCGTATTTCTCCTTTTTGTAGCCGTAGGTCCCTGCGATCCCGCAGCAGTCCGCCTGGCTTTCCACGATTCGCAGCTCGGGCACGATCCGCAGCAGCTCGATGCCAGGAGTGCCCAGGCGATGGGCGCGGTACTGACAGGGAACGTGGTAAACGAGCTCGAGGGGAACCGGGCGCGGAGCGAGCGATAGCCGTCCCTGCTCGATCAGGAGGAGCAGGAATTCATTCCAGTCAAATGTCGCTTCGGCCACCGCCCTGGTTGCGTCGTCATCCAGATCGAGCAGCTCGGGCGCCTCTTCCTTAAGCGTCAGAGTGCAGCTCGTCGACGTCCCCACGATCGGTATCCCTTGTCGGGCGAACCCGTAGAGGCTCGACACGTTGCGCAGGTGATAGCGCCGGGCGGCGCTGAACTCTCCGTTGGAGAGCAAGGGCAAACCGCAGCAGTTCTGCGGCGGGACGATGACCTCGAACCCGTTGGCTTCGAGGATGCGAACGGCCGCTTGTCCGACCCTGGGCTCGTAGTACTCGGTTGAGCATCCGTGAAAGTAGACGACAAGCCTGTCAGCGGAGCGGTTCTTAACGGGGTTCGGGCGGGAACGAAACCAGCGGCTGAACCGCTGGGGCGCAAATCGGGGAACCGGCGCGTCGCGGTGGATATGGAGAGCCAGCTCGGCGAAGCGTCGTCCGGCCGACAGGCCGGACAGCCGGTTAACGAGCGAAGAAAGAGGGCTCCCGAGGCGTCCAAGAAGCTCCGGGCGCGCGAGCAGATTGTTCCTGACCCGCAACCTCAAGGGGACGTGCCCCTGCTCCACGACTGCCGCGCGGGCGCGGGCGTTCATTTCCGCGATTCGAACGCCGGAAGGGCAGACCATGTTGCACACGCGACAGCCGCTGCAGTAGTCGACGGAATCGGCCGGGATGGACAGCCCTGGCTCTCGAAAACGCGCCGCCTGCGGGCCACAGTATTTCGGTCCCGGGAAGAGATCCGTGACGGCAGAAACCGGGCAGGCGGCGGTGCAGATGTTGCACTTGATGCACTGGTCGAGGGTGAGCTCGACCGGTTTTCTTCGCGCGCTCACAAGAGCTCTCCTACCGCGTGCGCGGTTGCAAGGGCGATCCCTTCCATCGAGGCATCGCGGACCACGTCGGGACCCGCCGAGAATGGAGCCAACCGCAAAGAGGTTCTCGGCGGAGATTCGGCGCTCCTCGTCGATCGGCTGGAACCGGTCATTCACGCGGACACCGGTGCTGAAAACCGGGTGCCCTCCCGGGTCAAGGAACAGGGCACGTGTGGCTTCCCCAGGGCTGGTCACCGGGAGTCCGAAGACCGGCTCGACCACTTGTCCGCCAGGGCGAACCACCAGTCCACCGCTAAGAATCCCGCCCGTGGCCAGGACAAATTCGCGGGCCGTGTGCGGTTTGGAACGCGAAGCAGCTTCAGTCCAGACCTTGGAGATTCTATTGCCGGTACGCTCGACCGAGATCGCTTCCATTCCGTCCAGTACCTCGACCCCCGCGTTTCGCAAGGCCCTGACCAGGCAGTTCTGGAGTCGAAGCCCGGGTACGGATGGTGGCAGACCGGGGATCTCGAAAACCGCGCAGCCGGTCTTGTGCTCGATCTGCTCCCGGATTCGCCGGGTGTCGGCTAACCCCAGAACCGCCGGGAAACCGAGTCGTCGGCGGAGTGTCGAGGAGCGGGCGGGCAGGCGTGAAACGAGCAGATCGCAGAAATCGTCACAGAAGGCGGGATCATCGAAGAACTGGGCAAGGACCTTTGAGTTGAGCGAGCGACGACGCGAGGGCAGCCGCATTTCAAGCGTGATCCAGTCGGTCGGGTAACCAGCATCCTGCAGGTTGCTGGCGACCAGGGCGGGAAAGAAATCGAGAAAACCCGCCAGGCCGACGATCAGGAACGAGGTCTCGCGGTCCCTGGGGTCCAGGACCCCCGCCGACATCGATTCCGGCAGGAGAGAAGCAGGTCGAAGCCCGCCGCAGGCGGTCGGGTGAAGGGAATTGGTTTGAAGGGAACCCGCCATCGGATAGCCGGCCTCCTCGCACACGCGGGCGAATTCGGTGACGCCGGCCTCGAGGTTCGCGAGACCCGCCAGGGTATAGGGGTGCTGGGCATCGCGTTCGATCAGTCGCTCCAGACTGGCCCGCAGATTATGCACGACGGCCTTATTCTCGGGGTCATGGCCCAGGATGTCGACCGTGCCGGCCGAAAACAAAAGCGCTCCTTGTCCGTGAGTGATGACCCGAACCGTGCGGCCGCGTCTGGCCGCAGACCAGGCAGTCATCAGCCCGGCCAGCCCTCCGCCGATGACCAGGATGTCCGAGGAACTCGAGAAGGTGGACGGCCCTCGGGGAGTCGCCTGCCCGTGGGCGGAATCCTGAGGAGCGATCGCCCCGGAAACACTGCCGGACGAAGAGTGGCCAGTTGTCCCGTCCTCTCGCCAGTCGGGGACATCGGCGGGGTTGGCGAAGACCGTGGATTGCCGACCGGGAAGGGAATCGATCGCCATCACGTTCGCATAGATCATCTCGGCCAGGCGCTCCTGCTTCAGCTGGCTGCCCGAGAGCACTGGGCGCAACCCTCGCCAGCGGGCCTGCAGGAACTCCCTCAATGAGGAGTTGATGTCGGCGACCCGGCTTTCCTCCTCGCCTCCGAGCATCCCGGCGATCCGGTAAGTGCAAAAACTTCCCTGGCAGGGACCCATCCCGAGTCGCGTGTCGCGACGAACGTCGTCGATGGTTCGCGCCCGGCCCACGCGGATGGCTTTGGTAATGTCCTCCTCGGTCGCCAGTTCGCATTCGCAAATCAATGAATCCTGCAACTGACCGGTTTCCACATGACGCAGCCGGGCGCCGAGCGAATGAAACGATTCCGAACCGGCAAGTGGTTCCAGGTGAGTGCGGCAGGGACGAGAGACGTTCAGCTTCTCGCAGAGTTTATCCACGGTCACCTGGGCCATCAGCCGGTAGGTGGTCCACTTCCCGCCGGTGATTGTCAGAAGACCGCCCACGCCGTCCTGGAACTCATGGTCGATCAGGACGTGGGCCCGCGTTATCCGCCGGGAGTGCGCCGATTCGGTCGGCTGATAGAGCGGACGAACACCGGTCCAGGCGCGCAGGATCCGCAAATCCCGGAAGCCCGGAACCATCCGTTCCCCCTCCTCGAACATCAGCGCGATCTCCCATGGCTCGATGCCGAGGGAGTCAGGATCGGCGACCGGCTCGTCGGTGGTTCCTATGATCGACACCGTGTGGGCAGGGACCAGGATATCCCCGTCAGCGGGTGGCTTACACCGGTTGATGACCGAATGGACGACGCGGTGGTTCACGGCGACCATGGTCCCTTTGCCGGGGCGCATGGGAATCTCGATCTCCGCGCTCGCTGCAATCCTGCCTGCCCACGCACCAGAGGCATTCACCACGAAGTCCGAGTGAATCTGGATCTCTTCACCGCTGGCGAGATCCATGCACACCGCGCCCACGATCCTTGGAGACCCGCTTTCCTGCCGGAGCAGTTTCGTGACCTCGTGGTAGGGCAGGATCTCCGCGCCATGTTCCTTCGCCGACCGCGCATTCAAATCGGCCGCGAGAAAAGAATCAGCGGAGGCGTCCGGCACTCGGAAGCAACGGGTGATCGCGGGGTTGAGCCTGGGCTCCTCGCGAAGCATCGTCGCGACCGGTACTTCCTCGACCGGTATGCCGGCTGCCTGGCAGCCTCCAAGGAAGAGCGGGATGTAAGAGGCATCGTCTCCCGGTGTGGTGACGAACAAACCGCCGGTATCCTCGAGGCACTGGGGGATTATCGTGCGGAGAATGCGGTTCTCGTTGATGCACTCAAGTGCAGCGGGCGGGTCATTGACCGCGTAGCGCGCGCCGCTGTGGAGCAGGCCATGGTAACGGCCGGTCGTGCCCGATGCCAGATCGCGCCGCTCGACAAGGACCGCGCGAAACCCGCGCATTGCGAGATCCCGGAGCACTCCGGTGCCGGTCGCTCCGCCGCCGACAACCAGGACGTCAGTTTGTATTCGGCGCATAGCTGCCGATCGCCGTGGGAAACAAATTATCCGCGAAGAACACAAGGGCCCGGCGGTTCACTCGATCCAATCAAAGGAGCGGGTGACGGCTTTCAGCCATTGCTGGTAGAGCCTTTCGCGGGTCTCTCCGTCCATTTGCGGATTCCATGTCCGGTCGATCTCCCAGTTCCGCCGGAGATCGATCAATCCGGTCCAGAAGCCGACTGCCAGGCCGGCGGCGTAGGCGACTCCGAGCGACGTGGTTTCGGCGACCGAAGGCCGAAGAACCGGCACGTTCAGGATATCGCTCTGGAACTGCATCAACAATTCGTTGTAGACCATTCCGCCGTCTACCTTCAGCCCGGTGAGGGCCACGCCGTCCTTTCTGATGGCTTCTATCACTTCTCTGACCTGGTAAGCAGTTGCTTCGAGGGCCGCCCGGGCGATGTGTCCCTTGTTCACGTACCGGGTCATGCCTACAAGGACGCCCCGTGCATCAGAACGCCAGTACGGGGCAAAAAGGCCCGAGAAGGCGGGCACGAAATAGATTCCCGCCGTTGTCGGCAACCTCGGCGGCGAGATCCTCGACCTCCTTGGATTGCTTGATGATGCCCAAGTTGTCCCTCAACCACTGGACGAGGGAGCCGGTGACGGCGATCGAACCCTCCAGGGCGTACACTGGCGCCTGGTCTGCGAACCTGTAGCCGACGGTGGTGATCAAGCCGCTTTTCGACTGGACTGGCACCGTCCCGGTATTCATCAGGAGGAAACAGCCGGTGCCATAGGTACTCTTCGCCTCACCGGGCTCGAAACAGACCTGCCCAACCAAGGCTGCCTGCTGGTCTCCGAGATCGCCACAGACAGGGATGGCCGCCTGGAAGGGTCCTTGGGGACTCGTTTCGCCCCATGTCGCGGGGTCCGAAGAGGAGACAATTCGCGGAAGCACCGACGGTGGGATGCGCAGGACCGACAGGCATTCCTCGTCCCATTCCAGCGTTTCCAGGTTCATCAGCAGGGTTCGGCTCGCGTTGGTTACATCGGTAACGTGATGACCACCGGACGGTCCGCCGGTCAGCCACCAGATCAGCCAGGTGTCGATGTTGCCAAACAGAGCGGTGCCTTTCACGGCTGCCTGACGGGCTTCCGGAACATGGTCAAGGATCCAGCGCAGCTTGGGCCCGGAGAAATACGTCGCGATGGGAAGCCCGGTTTTCGCTCGGAATCGATCGATTCCCCCTTCGGCCGCCAGCGAATCGCACAGTTCCTTCGTCCGGGTGTCTTGCCAGACGATCGCGTTGTAGAAAGGCTTTCCGGTTTCCCTGTCCCACAAAAGGGTGGTCTCACGCTGATTCGTGATGCCAACAGCGGCAATCTCGCCGGGTCGCACCTGGGCCTCGGCGAGCACCTGCCCGACGACCTCCCGTGTGGATTGCCAAATCTCCATCGGGTCGTGTTCCACCCATCCGGGTTCGGGGTAAAACTGCCGGTGCTCTTTCTGAGCCAGCCCCGCAACCCGGCCGTTTTGTTTGAACAGCATGCAGCGTGTGCTGGTGGTCCCCTGGTCAATCGCGGCTACGTATCTGGCTTGCAGCATGTTCGCTCCTGAAGATTCTCTTATACAGCAGTCGAAGTCAGTTGTCAGGAGGGACCGCGAGAATCGTCCCCCAAGGGGGTGTTGAAAAAGTGAGCGGAAAAGTGCCCCAAGGAAAGTTTGCGAGCGAAGCGAGCCTTGGAGCGCGCAACCTTGCTCTGCTTATATGCATGTTAGACACCTTAGGGTATGCAATTTTGCTTTCGGTTCGAACCCGCTTGCTTCGCTGGAAAGCACTCGCGCGCGGCTCTGACACACGACTCGGTGTCGCCTGCTATGACTCGTATTACGATAGAGCCTGAGCGGTTGCGCGGTGTTCGCCGAGTCCCATCAGAGCCGCGCGCGAGCGTCTTTCCGCGAAGCAAGCGGGTTCGAACCGAAAGCAGGTGCATGCCCACCGGAATCCCAAGATCCGTATAAAGCGCGAGCAAGCTTGCGCACTCGGAAGGACGCATCCACCCGGGTCGATCCAGAGATTGTGCCCGGAGCCCGGAGACTGTATCATCTCCCCGTCTCGGCGGTTCTTGTGGAATGCTATGCCAGCGAAATCCTTCTACATCGAAGACTGGTGGCCGGTTCTCGCGATAGCAGCGGTCGCCCTGATCGTCTTCATACTCGCGGTCATTCGTTTTTTGGCGTCTCGTGACCCCAGACAAGGCGGCGGACGAAAGCGGCTCAGGCAGGTTGTGCTGGCGGGTCTCGGTCTTGCCAGTCTTGTGGTTGCCGGCGCGGGAACCTTACTTCTCCTGCAATTTCGCGACTATCACACCCTGATTGAGTGGGAAGTGGTGGGCCGGGTCAAATGCGGAGCCCAGGCCAGATCAGGAATGTTCCCTCTCTATTTCACATCACTGGCAGGCGGCCAGGACCGGGCCACTCGAGTTTTCGAGGTTTATGGGGACGGGTGGAAGATCGGAACTGACGTGGTCGAGTGGAAGCCTTTCATGCGTCACCTGGGGCTGACGCGTTCCTTCCGGCTGGCTCGCCTGGACGGCACCTATGACCGGGAGAGGGATTACCTGGAACGGCCGGTCACGATCAAGCGCCTTGGAGCAGGATCAGACAAGGTCTGGGTTCGTTTTCACAAGGGGCAGCGGCCGTGGCCCTTCTGCTATTTCATCCAGTCGGTGTACACCACGGATGTCTCCAACCGCCCGGTCGGCGCGCTTTATGACGTCATTGGGCAAAAGCAAGGCCTGGCCTTGAGGAAGGTCGATTACTAGCTGAAGGCAGGGCGCAGAGGTGCCCGAATCAAAACCACCCATTTTCGAGGAACGATTCCATGAAACGAACCGCGATCGGTATTGTCTTGATTCTTACTCTCGGAGTGAGCCTCGCCGGCCCGCTCAAAATCGTCAAGGTATCCGCCCCGGCCATCAATTGCAAGTTCGACACGGACTGCAAGATCACGGTGCAGGATCTGGCTACTGACATCACCGTTCCCGGCTTTACAGGGAAGGGCTTTCTGCAGTCTCGGCTCTTTCCGGTTGGCGAGGCAGGAACGGCCGGCGGCCGGCTTGTACGCCTATCTGTACCGGATCGATCTGAGAAACCTTGTCCTCGGCAAACCTAAGTCCTGCGTCACCGAGCTTTTGATCGACTTCGGTCCCGTGAAATCGATCGATTACGATGGGGACGGGCTGTTGGACCAGGTCTTCGTCACGACGTCCGGCGGATTGGGTGTAGTCGGACCGGTCTCGGCCAATCAGGTCGGAAAGACCATCACCTTCACTTTTGAGACCCACCCTTGCTCGGGCTCAGCGGCAGGTAAAGGTGAAAGCTCCTTCTTTTTCGGGCTTACTTCCGCCCAGGCACCAACCGAAGTGATGGCCACCCTGAAGAACTCATCGGGCGTGCCGTTGACATTGAAAGCAAAGGCGCCTCTGCCGACGCCGCCACCGCAGGGGAGCCTGAAGCAGAAGTAAGAAAGCGGCCCGCGGATCTGCGCGGATAATCGCGGATTAAGGCAGCGAACAAAGAGGACGCTGCCTTAATCCGCGATTATCCGCGCAGATCCGCGTAAATCCGCGGGCCCGTCAGCTGGTCTAATTACCGGGCGTACGCTCGATACTGTTCTTCGGTTTTCGCCTGGTCCCAGTCGCCGTCGTACATGATCAGGCGATACTTGAACAGGGCCTTCTCGCCGGCTTTGATCTTCAGATTGAACGGTTTCGGATCAGCAACTTTGTGGGCCTTCTGGAAGTCCAGCTGGCCGAGCGGGTTCGCACTGAAGCAGCCATATCCCCGGGCATGCCAGTAAGGCGGGGCGTTCGTTGTTTGTGGATGGGCGAGGAACGCGACCCCGGTCTTCGTGCCGTCTTTTTCTCCCTGCAACCGGACCCATCGGGCTCTCTTGCCCCAGACACCGGCCTCGCCTTCGTCTCCTTCTGAATTGAGGTAGCGCCCGGTGCTCTTGTCGGTAAGGAATTGGGCCACGCGCATGGCAAGCATGCCTTCCTTGGTGTCGTCGATCGTGATTTCCTGATCGATCGCCTTGAGGTTGATCGTGAGGTCGATGGCCCAGCTCTTGTCATCCAGGGCGAGGAAGGTCATCACACGGTCCTCCTCAAGAAGCGGCTTGCCGTCTTTGCCGATCCAGTGAGAAATCGTCTCGAGCGTGCCCTTGCCGTTGCCCCCCTTCATCTGCTTGACCCGGATGTGACGAATGGCGGGGAGCTCGTTCTTGCTGTTCCCCCAGAAGGTGTTATCCCCGGGGTTCACCCTATCCATCGTGAAGTAGATGCCCATGTGATGCGGGTGGTCGTTCTCCTCGCCTGCGACTTCCGCAAAAGGATAAGCGCGGGTCATCACAATTCCGGAGGGGCCGTAGACCGGATGGAGCGCGGGCTTGGTCTGAACGAGTCCCGGCGGAAGCTTTCGACCCGGGTCCGGCGTGTGGAGGTAGCTCGTGAAGGGTTTCCCGCCGATCTTGACGTCGATTTGGTACTTTCCCTCGGTAAATTCAACTTTCGGTGGGGCAGCCAGGGCGGAGAAGCCGGCCCAGACGAACAGCATTGAGAACAAGACGTATAACTTGATGCGCATCAAATGACCTCCGTTGTTGCTGAGATTCAGGGGAATCTCGGGGACATAATACTTAATTCCCAAACCGTTTCCATCAAGTTAGGAGCTTGCAAAGGAATTAAGTTTTGTGTCCCCGACATTCCCCCGACATTCCCTTGCAGGGCTGCAGCAATATACCACCGGCGACCGAAGCTTCCCGACTTTCGGGGGTTTCGGGAGAGTTTCGGGGACACAATACTTAATTCCCAAAGCGTTCACCTGCTGCCGCAGGTTCACGGGAATTAAGTTTATGTCCCCGAAACTCTCCCCGAAACTCGCTTCTTCACTCGGGCGGTTGGCTCGGCGCCTGCCGGGTCTTCCGGCCAAGGGTGTTTGGGATACCGTCCGCGCAACTCTCTGCGCACTTCCGGGTAAGTTCGTTGCCAGAAACTGCGCAGGTCGGTGGTTGTTTGGACCGGCCGGCCGTTGGGAGCGAGCAAATGGATCAGGACCGGTTCCTGGTTGCGTCCCACACGCGGCCCCTCCTCCAGCCCGAACAGTTCCTGAAGCTTAACCGAGAGGCGGACGATCCCGTCATCCCCGTACTCGAGTCGAATCGATCGGCCGCTCGGCACCCGCACCGACTCGGGGCAGAGGCGATCCAGGAGCTGGCGCTCTGCGTGACTGAGACTGAGATGCAGGTCGAGCCGCGGAAGGGACACGCGTCCCGCGCATGCGGCCCGCCTGGCCGCCTCCATGTCAATCGAAACGCCGGCCATTCGGGCCCGGGCAACGAGTGTGCGGGACGCCTCGTCCAACGGCTCTTTTGCCCACGCTCCAAGGAGCAAGTCGATGGATTCGTCGGGATGGGGAGGGACAGGACGTTCGGCCAGAAGGAGCGCCATGTAACGAACTTGCTCGACCGCCTTAACTGCCCGGGTTTCGGGATCGAACCAGTGCCTCACTTCCACGCACGTCGGCCGGAGCCATTGCTTCTCGATCCGGCTGGCCTGGCGAACCAGCGCCTCGCTGACGCCCCGTGCTTCGCTTCCGATCACGTCAAGGGCGACCAGGTATTCCCCGTCCCAGACGCCGCTGTCCGCGGTCAGCCTCGCTCCATGCCCGCTCGCCAGGAGCAGGCGGGCAGAGCGGGGCTCCCGGCGCTGGGCCACGCGGTCAGGGAAACCCGCCAGAATGCTTCTCAGCAGGCTTTCCTCTGACGGGTCGGTCTTGACGCCGCGCCCGAGAAGCGACCGGCCCACCCGCTCGATTTCGAGCGCGACGTTGCGCACAGGAGGTGGCGCGATGTCGATTTCATCTGCAAGGGTCAGGATGTCCGAATCGGTCGCGTGCAAAGCGGGGTGGGATTGTCCTCGCTCGGAGAGCAGGGCACATACTGCGGCGGCCCGCCGGGATCCTCCGGCACTTACGAGGATGCAGGCGAGCCTGGGATGGAGGGGCAGGCGGTGCGCGATGTCCCCGAGCGGGGTCAGCCGCCCGTCCCGGACCAGGCCAAGTCGATCGAGCAGTTCCAGTGCGGACTCTGCTCGTTCCCTTGCCGGAGCCTCGTACCAGTCAAGGGAGAGCGGGTCTCCCCCCCAGGCAATCACATCCAGGAAAGGCGCCGCCAGGTCGATACGCCGGATGTCGGCTTCACGATGCGGCCGGAGCCGTTCCCGAGGATCCCAGAGTCTGAGCGCGCGGCCGGGTCCGAGCCTACCAGCTCGTCCGGCACGCTGTTCGGCTGAATCAGCCGGAATGCGTTCAAGCTCCAGACTGTCGATTCCCCGGCGTGAATCATAGCGAAGGACCTTGTGGAGGCCGGTATCGATCACATCGGTGACGCCTTCGACGGTCAAGGAAGTTTCGGCGATATTCGTGGCAAGGATGACCTTCCGTTCACGAGAAGGTGCCAGCGCCCGGTCCTGCGCCGCCGCCTCGAGCGTCCCATGAAGAGGAAGAATCGCCACCCCGGGCCGGGCACGGGCACGCAGGTCTTCGCCAAGCCTGGAGATCTCTCCCGCCCCGGGCAGAAAACAAAGGATGTGGCCTCCGGGCTGATCAAGTCTCTCGGTGATGGCTGACTGTGGAAACGTGTGAGGAGCGTACCCGATCTCGACCGGGTGAGCTCGTCCCTCGACTTCGATCATCGGGCAGCCGTCGAGGTAATCGGACACCGCCCGGGCATCAAGGGTGGCAGACATCACCAGAAGCTGCAGGTCGTCGCGGGCGCGCACGGCTTCCCGCATGAGCGCGAGTGCAACATCGGCGTGCACACTCCGCTCGTGGAACTCGTCGAGGATCGCCGTCCGGAAACCGGTCAGGAGAGGATCCGCCTGGAGACGATTCGTGAGGATGCCCTCGGTGCAAACGAGTAGTCGAGTTTCGCGTCCGAACCGTCTTTCAAATCGCACTTGCCAGCCAACCTCGCGACCGATCTCCCAGCCCTGTTCTGACGCAATCCGCGCGGCTATTGACCGGGCCGCCACCCGGCGCGGCTGGAGGAGGATGACGGGTCCTTCTTCGATCAGGGCGGGCGCCACACGAGTCGTCTTGCCTGCGCCCGGCGGGGCAACGAGCACCGCACGACGATATTTCCGTAGGACGGACACGATCTCCGGGAGGCGAGGATCGATCGGAAGAGCAGGAAGGATGCGAGTGGGTCTGCCCGGTTCCTGATCGGTCATGCGGGACAGGATAGCGCGTTTCTCAAGTATTATGTCCCGATGCGAAAATGTTTCGCCTTTGGCGCTTGGCTGGTCGCCTGTGCGGTACTTTTTGCCACCCAAAGTGGGGGGCCGAGCTCCAGATGGTGGATGGATGAGCCCGTTCGCCTGGTCCAGACCAACCTTCGCGAGTCCGATGCGGGGTTGGATGCCGAGCGACTGGTACGGCAGGTCGGCGAGCTGCACGCGAACGCCCTTCTGTTCAACATGGGCGGCATCGTTGCTTTCTACCCAACGCAGGTCTCCTATCACTATCCGAGCAGTTTCCTCCCGCCTGGCCGCGATCTTTTCGGCGAGGTTCTGTCGCTGGCGCATCGACGCCGCATGAGGGTCATCGGCCGCTTCGACCTCAGCAAGACCCAGAAACCGGTCTACGACGCACACCCGGACTGGTTCTTCCGCGGTGTCAACGGCAACCCTTCCATATACAACGGCCTCTACTCGACGTGCATCAACGGCGGTTACTACCGTGTCAAAGCGATCGAGATCCTGAGCGAGGCGCTCGAGAAGTACGAGGTGGACGGGCTCTTCTTCAACATGTTTGGGAACCCCAGCCACGATTACAGCGGGAACCCGCTCGGTCCTTGCCACTGCGACGCCTGCATGCAGAAGTTCCAGGCGCGTTTCGGCCGTGCGCTTCCGAAGGAGCCGGACGCCGACTACAACCGGTTTATGCGGGATTGCGCTGACGAGGTTGCTCGAAGTCTCTCGGAACTGATCCATCACAAGCGCCCTCAGGCGGCATTTCTCACCTACATTCAAGCCTATACCGACGGAATCATGTCCGAATCGAACACCTCGGTGACGCGTCCACTCCCGCTGTGGCCGTATTCGGCAAGCGACAATGTGAATCGAGCCCGGGGCTCGGAGCCCGAGAAGATGGCTTTCAACCTCTGCATGAGCTTCATCGATTTCCCCTGGCGGTTTGCAACGGTTCCGCCGGCCGAAATCCGCCTGCGGCTCTATCAGAACATGGCTCACGGTGCCGGCCCAGCCTTCACGATGGCCGGCATTCCCGATCAGGAGGACCGAACTGCGGTTCTTGCCGCGAAACCGGTGCTCGCCTGGCATGCCGAGCACCAGGATCTCTACGTCCGTCAAGAGAACGTCGGCCGGGTTCTCCTCCTCGGCGGCGGCGGCGGAGCTTCGTACCGGGGCTTCTTCAAGCTGCTCTCCGAGCGGCACATCCCGTTTGTCGTCTCCGATAACCTCAAGTGGCTGACTTCACGGCCTCGCTCGTTTGAGCTGGTGATTGCGCCGGACGCTGTCCCACCCGAACTTGAAAGGTGGGTGCGGGAGGGAGGCTCTCTGCTGGGTGCGGGAACGCGGGTGCCGGCTTTTGGAGTGGGCGGAGCGGGCAAAGTAAGCGAGAAGATCCAGGGATATTGGAGGATCCGGGACCATTCCCTGCTTCCTTCCCTGGCCGACACCGACTTGCTCTTCTTCGACGGTGAGTACGTCGAGATGTCCGAACGAGGAGGGCCGCTCACGCTTATTCCCCCCGCCATGTTCGGACCGCCCGAGAAGGTCTGGGCGGATAAGCGGGAAAGTGACATACCGGGTCTCATCGGCCCCCAGCCGTGCGGGAAGGGAAGAGTCGTTTATGTTCCCTGGGACGTCGGCTCGCTCTACTACCGGCACGGATCGCAGACCCACGCTGGCTTTCTCACCGATCTGATCGATCGTCTCCTTCAGGGAAAGCGTCAGCTGAAGATCGATGCCCACCCGCTCGTGGAAGTGACGCTGATGCGTCAGGCAAAAGCCGGACGCACACTGGTTCATTTTGTGAATCTGAGCGGGCATTCGGGGACGACATATTTCGAGCCGATCGAGATGCGGGATATCAAGGTGGAGGTGGAGGGGAAATTCAGGTCCGCGCGATCGGCGAAGCTGGGTCGTCAGCTGAGGCTCAAGCTCGGATCCGATACTGTGAAATTCACGCTTGATCGACTGAGCGACTACGACGTGGTGGTGTTGGAGTAGCAGTAGGCAGAACATCGTATCGGTGTTCGAGCGCGCAAGGGTCAAAGAGGTTGGTAGTCCCGGCTTTAGCCGGCCAGACGGGTCGGCGGGACCATGATGCCTGCTAACTTATCAGCCGGCTAAAGCCGGGACTACAAACCAGAGTTCCGCATGAGCCAGATCGCGCCGGGATTCCCGCTTGCCCAGGATTGCCTCCCACTGGTAACTTAGCGCGCATGATCGCTCTCTTAACCTTCCTGCTTGCTCTCGGTCCTCTGTTTCTTGCCACGAGCGACGTGACCGCCCCGGATGCCGCCAGCGAGATGGCCCTGATCCCAGCCGGTAGTTTCCAGATGGGAAAGAACGGGGACGCCGAAGACTGCCCCGTGAGGGACGTGCGCATCAGTGCGTTTTACCTCGACCGGCGCGAAGTGACAAATGGGCAGTACGCTAAATTCTGCGAAGCCACCCGCCGTCCACTGCCGGAATTCTGGGGAGTGAAACAGTATCACTCCGGCCCCGACTTCCCCGACCACCCGGTGGTGGGAATCAGTTGGGACGATGCCAAGGCCTTTGCCAAATGGGCAGGAAAGCGCCTGCCGACCGAAGCCGAATGGGAGTACGCGGCCCGGGGAGGCATGGCGGGGGCGAATTACCCGAACGGTGACGCGATCGACGCCAGCCAGGCGAACATCAACACCCCGCCACCGAGAAAAGGCGCTATGGCCGTAGGGTCATTTCCGGCGAATGGCTACGGTCTGCACGACATGGCAGGGAATGTCTGCGAATGGGTCGAGGATTTCTACGACAAGGATTACTACCGGCAGGGACCCAAGGAAGACCCGCCTGGGCCCGGCAAAGGGAAATTCCGGGTGATTCGCGGCGGTGGATGGCACTCCGGGGGATACTGCAACCGGGTCTACGTTCGAAATGCCCTGCCCCAGGGGTGGGTCGATATCAACGTCGGCTTCCGCTGCGCCAAAAGCAACTGACAACTGCCCGCTGCGCACTGCGCACTGACGAACTGCGCACTGCGCACTGCGAACTGCCCACCGCCCACTGGCTGATCAAATGGTCAGCCGGTCAGCCGGGTAGTGCGCAGTGCGCAGCGGGTAGTGAGCAGTTCGCAGTCGTCAGTGCGCAGTTGCCTCACGCTCTCCGATCAACTTGATTCTCTTCTGGACCTGTTCGGCCATTGGCCCGTCAGGAAACATCTTAAGGAAACCCTGCAGCTCGTTCACCGCGTCGGCCGGCCTGTTGGTCTTCAGATAAAGATTGGAAAGCAACAGGTAGAGGCCGGGATAATGGGGCGAGGAAGCCCGGGCGGTCCTCAGGCTGGCTTCGGCTTCCGGGTAGTCTGCCAGGGCGAAGTACGCGCGCCCGAGCTCGTAATGCACCTGCCACCCGGCGCTGTTCAGTGACCGTGCCTTCAACAGGTGTTCGGTCGAAGCTTGGAACTCGCGCAAGTCGTTGAGGACAAGTCCCAGCCCCACTTGAGCATCGAAGGATTCCGGATCGAGCCGAACCGCCTTCTCGAAGGCGATTCTGGCTTCCGCCCGATTTTGCATTTGAAGCAGTGTAATGCCCCGGCCGGCGTAGGCGCGCGCGAAGTCCGGAGCTATCTTCAGCGCCTCGTCGAACTCCTTCAAGGCTTCGTCATAGCGCTTTTCCGTGTGAGAACGAAGGGCCTTCCTGTAGAGCTTCTCGGCTTCCTTGGGTACCCGTAACGACGCGGCCGAAACACTCTCGGTCCCTCCCTGGTGGCGCTCTTCGGACCGCTCACCAGGCGTAAGGACAATGCGGATCGTGCGAGAGACGCTGACCAGCTGGATCTCCTCTTTGGTTGACTGGAAGCCGCCTGCGGAAACGTCCATGGTGTAGCTGCCTTCAGGAAGTCTCCGGAAGATAAACCGACCGTCTGTGTCCGAGAAATCGGTGCGTTGCCCCTCGGTGCCGAATACATTCAGGACCAGGCGGGCGTGCTGAACCGGTCGACCCTTCGCATCCACGACCGACCCCTCGATCGAAAACGTTGAATCACCGAAGCGGGGCCGAGGCGGCTCACTTCGCACCTGGGCAAGGGCCGCAACAATGCAGGCGAAGAAGCAGAATACGGTGAGCAGGACACTCGGGATTTCGACTGCCAGGAATCGGTGCCGGCCTTCCTCAGTTCGTTTCATGTGATGACACCCCAACAGCTCTCTTGTCTCATATCGCTCGCCTCCGCCGCAAGCTGCGGGCAGTCAATTGCCTAGACGCCGCCCCGACCACAAATGATTCGGGAAAAGCGCAGTTCTAAGTTCTGAGTTCTGAGTTCTGAGTTGGGTTCCATTCGTTCAGTGTTCTCAGTCAAGGTTAGGAAGCGTAAGTTGCCTGGCCGCAAACCCACCCAAACCCAGAACTCAGAACTCCGAACTCAGAACCCAGACTCAGAAGGTGTGAAGAAATCGAAAGACGGGTTTTCGACCCCAAGGGGGTCGCGCAGCAAAGCCCAGGGTTGGCCGCGTTGTCTGCGGCCTACCCTGGGTGGCAGTAGCAAACGCCTCAACCCTGAAAGGGTTGCGTATGTGCATGATACGCAACCCTTTCAGGGTTGAACTCTGGGGTCCCCGACCCAGGGTAGGCCGCAGACAACGCGGCCAACCCTGGGCTTTGCTACGCGACCCCCTTGGGGTCGAAAACCGAGTCTTCGCAAGCAAAACCGATTTTTTCACACCTTCTCAGAACTCAGAACTCCGAACTCAGAACTCCGAACTCCCACCTACCGCAGCGCGCGTTCCAGGTCGCGCAGCAGGTCCTCGACATCTTCAATGCCGACACTCAAGCGGATCATCGTGTCGGTGATTCCCGCGGCCTTCCTTCGCTCCGGCGTGAGACTCGAGTGGGTCATCGAGGCCGGGTGAGATGCGAGCGATTCGACACCTCCCAGGCTCTCGGCCGTCGAAAACAACTGCAGGTGGGAGAAGAAACCGTCCACAGTTTCGGGTCCGTCCGCGAGCTCGAACGTGACCATCCCGCCCATCCCTGACATCTGCTCGGCTGCGACCCGGTGTCCCGGGTGATTCTGGAACCCCGGGTAAAGGACACGCTTGACCTTCGGGTGGTTGCTCAACATCTTGGCCACGTGCCGGGCATTGCGGCAGTGCCGCTCCATTCGCAGGGCCAGGGTCTTGAGTCCGCGCTGAACCAGGTAGCAGTCAAGCGGACCGGGCACGGCGCCTGCGGCGTTCTGAACAAAGCGAATGGGATCCAGCCGGTCGACACTCCGGGCGACGATCGCGCCGCCGATCACGTCCGAGTGCCCGCCGAGGTACTTCGTCGTACTGTGCAGGACGAGGTCGGCGCCGAGGACGAGAGGCTTCTGCAGGTACGGGGAAGCAAACGTGTTGTCGACGAGCACCCGCATGTCGCGCGATTGTCCCAACGCGGCCAGGGCACGAATGTCGACGATCTCGAGAAGCGGGTTGCTCGGCGTCTCGAGCCACAACAGCCGGGGACGCGACAGCGAATTCGCCGCCTCGGCGTAAGCATCCGGCTCGGTGCTGGCCGCGAAGGCTACTTCCAGGCCCCACGGGACGAAATGCTGGGTCAGGAGCCGGACGGTGCCGCCGTAGAGGTCATGTCCGCCCACTACTCCATCTCCCGGGCGAAGCGTCTGCAGAACGGCAGCTGCGGCGGCTATGCCGGAGCTGAAGGCAGCACATGCTTCTCCCTCTTCGAGAGAAGCCAGGCACTGTTCCAGAGCCGAGCGCGTCGGATTGTTTGAACGGGAATACTCGAAACCCTTGTGCCGCCCGGGCAACTCCTGAGTGTAGGTGGAAGTGAGATGAATGGGAGGAATCGTTGCCCCGGTGGCCGGGTCCGGTTTCTGTCCGACGTGGATGGCTTTTGTGGAAAACCGCATCGTTACTCGCTCGAGGATTTGCTCCTCTGATAGAAATTCATGAGATCGGACCGTGTCACAATACCCGCCAGGTGCCCTTCCCGCGTGGCCACCACCGCTGGGTTCCCGGCCAGCAGGAGGCGGTACACCTCCTCGAGGAGGCCCGACACATCCAGCGAGGGCAGGGGCCGGGCCATGATGTCACCTGCCTTCACGGTTCCGGACGGCAAGCGTTGATGCAGAGAGCGCATGACGGTGATTTCTTCTAGTGCGCCTACCATCTTGCCGTCGTGCACGACGGGAATCTGCGAGACCCCGTGAGTCTGAAACAGGTTGGCGATCGCCTCGACCGTCTCCTGAGGTTGGGCAGTGATCAAGCGGCCCTCCAGGTCCAGTCTCGAGAGCAGATCTGCCAGCGTCTCCTGGTTCGGCATCCGGTCTGAGAACCCGTTTTCCGCCATCCACTGGTCGTTGTACATCTTGCTGAGGTAGTTGCGACCGGTGTCGGGACAGAGAACGACAATAAGGTCATCAGGGCCGCACTGTTGCGAGAATCTGGCCGCGGCGGCCAAAGCCGTCCCGCTGGAACCGCCCAACAGAATCCCCTCCTCGCGGGCGAGCCGGCGGGCCGTCGCGAAGGATTCCGCGTCGGAGATCCGGACCCACTGATCCACAACCTGAGCATTGAGAGTGCTGGGGACGAAATCTTCGCCGATCCCTTCGACCTTCCATGCTTTCGGCGTGCCGCCGCTCAAGACGGAGCCCTCGATGTCCGCTCCGATCACCTTCACCTGGCTGTTCTGCTGCTTCAGGTATCGACCGACCCCGCTGATGGTTCCACCGGTTCCCACTCCGGCGGCGAAGACAGTCACCCGGCCTCCAGTCTGTTCCCAGATTTCGGGTCCCGTGGTCCTGAAATGCGCCTCGGGATTGGTGAGATTGCCGAACTGGTTGGGCCTCCACGCATCCTTGATCTCCCTGGTGAGGCGGTCGGCGACCCCGTTGTAGCTTTCGGGGGAATCGGGCGGCACATTCGTTGGGGTGATGACGACCTCGGCGCCGTAGCTCCTGAGCAGCCGGATTTTGTCGGCGCTCATCTTGTCGGGCATGACAAAGATGCAGCGGTAGCCCTTGACGGCCGCAACCATCGCGAGGCCGACGCCGGTATTTCCCGCGGTTGCCTCGACGATCGTCCCACCCGGGCGAAGGACCCCGTCCCTCTCGGCTGCATCGACCATCGCAAGTGCGACGCGATCCTTGGTACTGCCCCCGGGGTTGGACGATTCCAGCTTGGCCCAGATTTCCGGCCGGGGGCTCGGGAGGAGCCGGTTGATCCGAACGAGAGGCGTCCGCCCAATGGTGTCGAGTATGCTGCTCATGCGGCCTACCTTGCGTGTTTTTCCGGGCAACAGGAATAGGAATAGGACGTATAGGACGAATAGGACATATGGGAGAAGACTCGAAAGCCGGTCCCCGATCCTATCGGTCCTATCGGTCCTATAGGTCCTATCCTATTATCCTGCCGAGTTTCCTCGGAATTCGAGGAGGTAGAGCGCCACTTCCGCGCGCAGGTTGGGTAGGAATCGGACTGGTGAGCCGGTTCTCAAGAACCCTCTATCGATGATACGCCACTGTTCATCTCGACAAAAAGACTCCCAGTCCTTCACGGTCAGATAGTGGCGATTGGGGGATTCGTGCCAGGCGTGGGGAAAGCTCCCGGTCACGGGCGCCCGTCCGAGCAGTCCGAGTTGCCAGCGGGCTCTCCAATGACCGAAGGCCGGGAATACGACAAGGGCTCGGCGTCCCACCCGAAAGCACTCGCGAAGGACGCTGCGCGGGTGCTCCAGTTCCTGCATTGCCAGGCTCAGGATTACGAGATCGAACGAGCTGTCCGGGTAGTTGTAGAGTCCTTCTTCTGCGTTCCCGTGGTGGACCGTCAGCCCTCGCTGAACGGCCCGGATAACACACTGCTGTGAAATCTCGATGCCGCAGGCTTCGACTTCGCGCTGTTCCGCCAGGCGGCTCAGCAACTCGCCATCGCCGCAGCCGACGTCGAGGACGCGGCTCCGGACTGCAGTTCGGGCCAGAATCCAATCGTAGATCGAGGACCGGTTCTCGGTCTGCTCAGGCATTCGCGCGCCTCCGTGACCGAACAACCCGCTCCAGAAACGACGAAACCATGGGCGCCTGCTCCTCGTACTCCAGGAGGAACGCGTCGTGACCGTAGTCGCTGCTGATCTCGCAATAGGTCGCGTCCCCGTGGTTGCGACGGACCGCGTGCGCCACTGCTTTAGACTGGTAGGCGGGGTAGAGCCAGTCTGAGCTGAAGGCGATCAGCAGGAAGCGGGCAGGACAACCCTTGAAAGCTTCCTCGAGCGAGCGGGTCCCGCCGCTTGTGAGGTCGAAATAGTCCAGTGCTTTGGTCAGGTAGAGCAGGGAATTCGCGTCGAAGCGGCCGACGAAACTCTCGCCCTGGTGGCGGAGGTAGCTCTCCACCTCGAAATCGAGCGAAAAATCGAAACCGAACTTCTCCCGGTTGCGCAATCGCCGGCCGAATTTTTGCGCCATGCCGAGGTCGGACAGGTAAGTAATGTGGCCGATCATGCGAGCGACCGCCAGGCCGAGCCGTGGTCCTTCCGTCCCGTAGTAGTCACCGCCATTCCAGGCCGGATCCGCCATGATCGCCTGTCGTGCGACTTCGTTGAAGGCGATCTGCTGGGCGGAGTGATGCGAGGTGGTTGCTATTCCGATCACCGAAGCTACTCGTTCGGGGAACTGAACGCCCCATTGCAGGGCCTGCATGCCGCCCATCGACCCCCCGATTGTCGCGAGAATCGAATCGATCCCGAGCGCGTCCAGGAGACGCGCCTGGACTTGCACCATGTCGGCGATCGTCACCACCGGGAAGCGCGGCCCGTAGGGTCGTCCGGTGGCCGGATCGATTGATGACGGGCCGGTGGTTCCATAGCAGCTGCCGAGGACGTTCGAAGACACCACATAGTAACGATCTGTATCGAGGGCCTTTCCCGGCCCGATGAACACGTCCCACCATCCCGGCTTGTTGGCCCCCGGCAACCAGCCGGCCGCGTGCGCGCCTCCGGACAGCGCATGGCAGACGACGATGACGTTGTCCCGTTCCGGCGTGAGGGTGCCGTACGTTTCATAGGCGACGTCCACCGGTCCCAGTCGCACTCCGCTCTCCAGGACCATGGGCTCCTCGAAGACGCGCATCGTCTTCGTCTCTACGGCGCCCAGGCCCCCGGTCTGCGGCTCATTCGATTCGGTCATAGGCTCATTGTCGCGATGCCCGGATCGCCTGCTCCAGGTCCTCCAGGATGTCGCGAATGTCTTCGGTCCCCACCGAGAGGCGGATGAAATCGTCCGTGACGCCGGTCGACAGTCGCTCCTCGGGTGAAAGTTGCTGGTGCGTCGTTGAGGCCGGATGAATGATCAGGCTTTTCGCGTCTCCGATGTTGGCCAGGTGACTGAACAATTTCACGTTGTTAATCAGCTTCTTGCCGGCCTCGAAGCCTCCCCGGATTCCAAACCCGACGATCGCACCGGCGCCGTTCGGGAGATAATGCCTGGCTCTTTCAAAATCCTGGTGGCTGCTGAGAAGCGGGTAGTTGACCCAGCAGACGTCCGACTGGGTCGAGAGCCACTCGGCCACTCGCAGAGCGTTTTCGCAATGCTTCTCCATCCTCAGCGGTAGTGTCTCAAGACCTTGAAGAAAAAGAAAGCTGTTAAACGGCGATAGGCAGGGACCGAGATCGCGCAAGAGCTGAACCCGGGCTTTCATGATGAAGGCGGCACCACGCAGAATCGCCTTGTCATGCAGTCCGAAAGGCTCCCAGAAAACCAGCCCGTGATAGGAGGGATCGGGCGTGGTGAATTCGGGGAAGTTGCCGTTTGCCCAGTTGAACCGGCCTGAGTCAACGATCGCCCCGCCAATCGAAGTTCCGTGGCCGCCTATGAATTTGGTGAGCGAGTAGACGATAATGTCGGCTCCGTGATCAAAAGGACGGAAAATGAAAGGCGAGACGGTGTTGTCGACTACAAGCGGCAGGCGGTGGGCGTGCGAAATCTCCGCTATCGCCTGAAAATCGTCGACATTGTTCTTCGGATTGCCGATCGATTCGGTGTAAATCAGCCGCGTCTTCGCATCAATCGCCGCCTCAAAATTGGCGGGGTCCGCGGAGTCCACGAAACGGACCTCGATGCCCAGTCGCGGCAACGTGTAGTGAAACAGGTTGTACGTCCCGCCGTAGAGGTAACTTGTCGACACGATGTTGTGGCCGGAGCGAGCAAGGTTCAAAACCGTGAGGGTGATCGCCGACTGGCCGGACGCCACGGCAAGCGCTCCGACTCCGCCGTCGAGTTCCGCGAGGCGCTTCTCAAGGACATCGGTGGTCGGATTCATGATCCGGGTGTAAATATTTCCGAACTCCTGGAGAGCGAAAAGGCTGGCCGCGTGCTCGGCCGAGTTGAATACATAAGAGGTGGTCTGATACACGGGCACGGCTCGGGCGTTTGTGGCCGGGTCCGGTTTCTGCCCGCCGTGCAAGGCAAGGGTGGCAGGACGCAGTGGATTGGTCATCGCAGAGTCTCCTGTAAATTGTTACTATTCCGGTCGAATTTATATAAAAAAGGGGGCCGGTTGTCAAGACGATCAAGGAGGAGCGGGGATGCCAGATGGGAAGCCCGGCGCGCGGGATGCCGGGCAAAGGGCCGAAGCCGACGTCGCCGACTCGCAGGGCCTGGTTCGCGGAATAGGACTTAAGTCGGCCATTGCCCTCGTCATCGCGAACATCATCGGCGCCGGCATCTTCACGTCGACCGGCTTTCAGGCGGGAGCGCTCGGGCATCCGGGGTACATCTTCCTGGTATGGATCATCGGTGGAATCCTCGCCCTGTGCGGCGCGCTCTGTTACGCGGAGCTCGGAGCCGCAATGCCGCGGGCGGGCGGAGAGTACGTCTACCTCCGGGAAACCTATGGAATGTCCTTCGGCTTCATGAGCGCGTTCGTCTCGCTGTTCGCCGGCTTTGCGGCGCCGGTGGCATCGGCGCTCAAGAGCCTGGTCCTGTACCTGACCCATTTCTTCCCGTTCCTGAGCCCCTCCCCTGTGCTGTTTGGGGTGATCGACGTCAATGACTGGATCGCCGTCGGATTGGCCTGGATTCTCGTAGCGGTTCATTTGCGCGGCGTCCGGGGCGGCATTCGATTCAATGACTGGATCACTCTGCTGAAGGTCGGCGGCATCATTGGGATTATCGTTGCCGCCGCGCTCATTGGAAAGGGTCAACTATCGCATTTCACGAGCGTCTCGGACTCGTACCGGTCGCTCGGCCAGGCCGACAAGTTGGGGGCGTTCGCCAATTGCCTGATCTTCGTCATGTTCTGCTATTCCGGGTGGAACGCCGCTGCCTACGTTGCCGGCGAGATCCGGGAACCGAAGAAGAACCTGCCGCGGTCCCTGACTCTGGGCACATCGCTCGTCGTGATTCTCTATCTGGGGCTCAACGCAGCTTACTTCTATGGCGCCGACGTCAATGCGCTGGCCAACAAGGCCCAGGTGGGGCTGATTTCCTCAAGAGCGCTGTTCGGGGAAGCGGGCGCAAGTGTTGTCACGCTGGTCCTCTCGATCTCGCTGCTGGCTTCCGCCTCGGCAATGACGATCGCCGGACCGAGAGTCTCCTACGCGCTTGGCAGGGATTTCCCTCCGTTGCGGATCTTCGGGACGACCAGCGCGTCGACCGGGGCTCCGGCGGCTGCGCTTCTTCTCCAGGGTTTCATCACGACCGGGATGATTCTCTCCGGGAGAGTCGACCAGATCCAGCAGTACATTGGTTTCACACTGACGCTTTTCGCGAGTCTTGGGGTGAGTTGCGTCATCATCCTGCGGATTCGACGGCCGGACATGCCACGCCCGTTCCGAACGTGGGGTTATCCGATCACACCGCTCCTGTTTCTATCCGTTTCGGTCTGGGCGATGGTCTGGAATTTCCGCGGGCGTCCGGTCGAGTCGATCCTGGCCCTGGTGACGGTTCTTATCGGCGGGCTGCTCTTCCACTTGACCGTGCGCCGGAAGGTAGTTTCGAGGACGTAAACTCAATTCCTTTGGGTCTGCGAGTGCACGAAGGGTGCGAGGGAATTGAGTATTTGTCTCCCGAAACTCCGACGCGACTCCCTTGCGTTCTCGGTGTCTCACAGCGCGAATTTGCGGATTTCGGGGACACGAAACTCAATTCCTCGCCGACTGTCACCGCCCGGAGGCGCGGGGGAATTGAGTATCATGTCCCCGAAACTCCGACGCGACTCCCTTCCGTTCTCGGTGTCTCACCGCGAATTTGCGGAATTTGGGGAAACGAAACTCAATTCCTTGCCGACTGTCACCCCCCGGAGGCGCGGGGGAATTGAGTATCATGTCCCCGAAATTCCCCTCCTGTCAGCCTGTTAGCCGGGCTGCTCGTCGTACAGCTTGCCTAGAACCGTCTCTTTGCAGTATTCTTCGCGTGACACCCAGAACAGTTCCTCGTGCTGTTCCCACGTGATCCCTAAGGGGCTTTGCGGAGAGAAGAAGAGGCAGGAGTTCCGGGCGTTCTTAAGGTTCGGAATACACGCCTTCCGGGCCTCTGGGCGCGCACTGCTGGTTAGTCGTGCGTTTTTGGCGCTTCTTAGGGGTAAGAGATTTGCACATTCTCCTGTATGTTCCTGATAATCAGATAACCAATAATTTCCTTCCGCAACTTTGGCCTTTCCTGCTGCGTAACCTGACGCCTGCTCCGCATGACGTAACGATCGTGGATGGAAACGTGGTGCACTGGGGGGAGCAGGAAATCGTCGACTTCGTCGTCGCGAACAAGGTCGACCTTGTCGGCATGGGATTCATGACCCGGATGGCTCAGAAGGCCTATCGGGTTGCGGCCGCTATCCGGAAGCAAACTGGCATTCCGGTCGTCTTCGGCGGCCCGCACGTAACCGCCCTGCCTCTGGAACCCCTCGGGCTTTCCGGCCATCCCCAGGTCGCCGACGCGGTCGTCGTCGGCGAAGCGGACAACATTTGGCCCAAGGTGGTCGAGGACGCGGCATCCGGTCACCTTGACAGCATTTACCGCATTCCGCAGGTGGAAGGGCATGACGTCAAGCCCGCCCTCTCTTCCTACCCGATCATCCGTTGGGACGACATCGACCTCCAGCTTTTCAACCTGATGCGTTGCGTCCCGGCACCCGTGCGGAAGCTTCTCAAGACTATTTCAGTACCGTTTGAAAAGGCCTATGTGATTCCCGTGGAATCGGGTCGCGGCTGCCCCTACGGCTGTGAGTTTTGCACGGTCACCGGCTTCTTCGGGGATGAGATACGCTTTCGATCGAATGAGAGCGTAATCGAGGAACTGCTCCTTTTGAAATCCCTGGCTGCCCGTGACAAGGCGCTGGTAATGGTTTTCTTCATCGACGACAATCTGGCGATCAATCGCAAACGGATCAAGTCGCTGTTGAGAGACATGATCGCGAACGATGTTTGTCTCCCCTGGGTGGGCCAGATCAGCATCAACCTGCTGCGGGACGAAGAACTGGTCGAGTTGATCGCGGAAAGCGGCGGGCGGTGGATTTTTGCCGGGTTGGAATCGATGGAGCCGGACAGCCTGAAGGCTGCCGGCAAGCAGTTTAATAAGCCGGTCGACTACCAGCAGACTCTGGACCTTCTGGCCCGTCACAATGTCTACGCGATAACGTCCTTCATCGTGGGCCTGGAAGGCGATCGGCCGGGGATGTCGGGGAGAATCTCCTCGGAGCTCGCCAATTGGCCGCCCGGACTCCCGGTCTTTGGGTTGCTGACGCCTTACCCGGCTACTCCCCTGTATGACCGACTCAAAGGCGAAGGGCGTTTGACAAGGCCGGAGCACTGGCTCGATTTTCGGGCTTTTCAGACGGCATTCGTTCCGAAACATCTCTCGGGCACAGAGGCCGAAAGCGAAATTCGCGCTTCCTGGTCGGCTGCCTATGGGCCTGCCGCCTTCAGGCGGACTCAAAAGTGGATGCTGTCCAAAGGAAAGCCGTTCGCGCAACAGCTCACCCTCTTCATCGCCCGGCTCCTGTTTCGCGGCATCTACTTCCCGCAGATGACAGGCTGGAGTTGGGTGAAGCTAATGATCAGCAATCTCCCGACCACCCTTAGTCTCGTGCGGTCGGGACTCCGCGTTCGCTGGGGCTCCCGGAAGGCGGATTCGGATTCCGGGTCGGTCTTCCCGCACGGCTCTGACGGGGTGGTCGAGGCGTGGGACGAAAGTCCACGGTCCGAGTAGCCAGGGGCGGCCCGTTCGGCCGCCGGATCGAGCCAATGTTGCTTGTACTCCGTATACCGGCTCGGTATACTCAAATCAGTCCGACTCTCACTATCGTTTATCCCCGTGCGTTGGAATTGGCGGCTGCGTCAGGGCGAGAGTAGGGTAAAACGAAAATCAGAAGCTACTCAGACCGTCTCCTTCGTCGCCAATGACTCCGAAGCAGATTCGTGAAAGCTTCTCCTTTGCTCCTTTATTGGAGAGAAACAAACAGTATGACCATGAAACTCTATGTCGGAAACCTGTCGTATCAGACCTCCGACGCGAATCTTCAGGAGCTCTTTTCGCAGGTCGGGACCGTGGAGTCTGCATCGCTGGTCACGGACCGCGACACCGGCCGTTCACGCGGCTTCGGATTTGTCGAGATGGCCTCGCGCGAAGATGGCGAAAAGGCGATTCAACAGTTCAACGGCAAGGAAATTGACGGCCGCAGCCTGACCGTCAGCGAAGCTCGCCCGCGTGAGAACAGCAATCGGGGCGGCGGCGGTGGTGGTGGACGCAATTTTAACGGCGGCAAGCGACCGCCTCGCTGGTAGGACAGCTCGAAGTTCTGAGTTCTGAAGTTCTGAGTTCTGAGTTCGGGGGCTGGACGGTTAGACGGTTAGACGGTTAGACGGTTGGACGGTTAGACCTGAACCCCCGAACTCCTTGACTTCTGAACACTGAATTCCTCAACCCCGAACCCCGAACCCCGAACCCTGAACCCTGAACCCTGAACCCTCCAAACCCCCAAACCCCCAAACCCTGAACCGTCTAACCCAGCCCCCCGTGCAACCCTCACCCCAAAAACCTGTATCCCAGCCCGTACACTGTCTGGATGAATTGAGGGTGGCGGGGATTCGGCTCCAGTTTCCGGCGCAGCCAGGCCACATGGACATCAACCGTCCGAGCCGACGGCATCGCGTCGAACCCCCAGACCCGGTCCAGCAGCTCATTTCTGGATAGCACCGATTCCCGGTGCCTGATCAGGAAGCAGAGCAGCTGGTATTCCCGGGCTCCCAGTTCCACCGGCCGCCCGGCGCGGGTTACTTCGGCGCGGCGACAGTCAACCTCCACATCTCCAAAACGGTAGAAATCCTGCGGTTCGCTGGAACTGCGACGGGTGCTCCGCAGCAGCGCTTTCACTCGAGCCAGCAATTCCCCGGCCGCGAACGGCTTGGTCAGGTAGTCATCTGCCCCGAGAGTGCTCCCGAGGACCGGATCGATCACCTGGTCATCGGCCGTGAGCATGAGTATGGGAATCCGGATCCCGCGTTGTCTCAGCTCCCGGCAGATGTAGAATCCGTTCTTGCGCGGCAGCATGACGTTCAGAATGAGGAGATCGAAGGGCGAGTTGAGCGCACGTTGGAACCCGGCTTCTCCATCCCTCGCCGTCTCGACTTCATAGTTTTCGGCTTTCAGGTCGCGATCGACGGTCAAAACCAAGCCTGGTTCGTCTTCGACCAGGAGAATCCTCATACCCATCTCGTTTTCCTCAGCTCTTGCGCGAGACGCAATGTCCTGATATCCGGTTACGTTGTCCCATATACGGATTCGGGTGCTCGATTTAACACCGTTAACAATCTTTTTACCTTCGCTTAACCACCTTGGATGGTCGCCCCTGCGATTATGGTTCAGCCTCGCTGCTGATCCGACAACGTCGGGTGTTTGCAGGATTGGGAAGGCTGAGCAAGCACTGTTTCAGAGCCGCCGGTGGAAGGGCGGTTGTCACGCCACGTCTGCGTTCGGTGGCTCTGACACGGTGTCCTGAAAGGATCGAATTTATCCTATGGGCAGACTGAAATTCCTTCTATTTTTCGCTATTGCAGCCACAGTGCTTGTCCTCCTGGGTTCGCTCGTGATGGGGCAGCCGGCTTCCGGTCTTCAGGGCGACAAGTCGGAGGGGTCTATTCAAGGCACTGTTCGGGACGCCGAAAAACTTCCATTGCCGGGAGTCCTTGTTTCACTTAAGGGCACGAGCTTCTCCGTCGTCACGGACGACTATGGCAACTACCGCCTGTCCGGTGTCCCGGGGGGAACCTGGAGCCTGACCGCCTCCTTGTCGGGATTCGAGACCTCGGAGAGGACCGTCGAATTGGCTCCCGGACAACGGATGACGCTGGAAATAGAACTGCAAGTGGCTCAATTGAATTACGAGGTGACGGTCAAATACGACGTTCCCAAGCTCATGGACGCCTCCCAGAACATCGGCGTTGTTTCCATCGCGCCCGCGCAGATCGCCAACCTTCCAAGTCTCGGCGAGAAGGACATCTTCCGTTCGCTTCAACTGATGCCCGGAATCAGCGCGAGCAACGAAGCATCGGCCGGGCTGTACGTTCGCGGGGGCACGCCCGATCAAAACCTGGTCCTGTTCGACGGTTTCACGGTTTACGATGTCGATCACTTCTACGGCATCTTCAGCGCGTTCAACGCACGCGCGGTCGAGAACATCACCATGCACAAGGGTGGTTTCGAGGCGAAATACGGAGGCCGGATCTCGAGCGTGCTGGAACTGGATGGGCGAAGCGGGAATAACGAAGAGGTCGCGATCGGCGGCGGCGCCAGCCTGCTCAGTTACAACGGCTATACGGAGGTTCCAATAAGCCGCAAGGCATCCGCCCTTTTTGCCGGCCGCCGGTCGTTTCAAAGCCCGTTGAGCGACAGGATCCGGAACAGCTACAACCTGAACCAGTCGCCCGGAGGCCCAGGCGGCGGCCCAGGGGGTGGGGGACCGATGGCGGTGCAGCCCGATTCCACCTTTTACGATGTCAACGCACGCTTAACATACAACCTCAGCCGGCGCGACCGGTTTTTCGTCAGTCTCTACAACGGGCAGGACAACCTCGACAGCTCCCGGGAGATGAGCTTGCCGGGCGGCTTCGGAGATCAGACCCGGCCGATCAGCGGCAAAATCACAAATCTCTCCCGTTGGGGCAATACGGGAGTCAGTCTGAACTGGTCGCATCAGTGGTTCCAGTCGCTCAACAGTTCTCTCACGCTGGCCCACTCACGCTACTTCAAAGTGCGCGATCGGAGCTCCAGCATGACAATCGTGGATCCGGATACGGATGAAGAGACCACGACCGAACGCGGGTCAGGAGAAAACAACCGGCTGACCGACTACACAGTCTCTTTGGACAACGCCTTGAGTCTCGGCCACTCGCACCTGATCGAGTTCGGTCTCAGAAGCACCCGAAACGCGGTCAACTACGACTTTCGGATGAATGAGGCCGACGCCGGCATGAACCGGAGCCAGATCGGATCGCATCACTCGCTCTACCTCCAGGACCGCTGGCTCTCGATCGGCCGGCTGACCCTTACGCCGGGGCTCCGAGCCACCTACTACGATCGTTCCAAAAGGACCTACCTGGAGCCGCGCTTGTCCGTGATCGTGGACGCGAGCAAGCGGCTTCGTTTCAAGGCTGCGGGAGGGCTTTACTATCAATTTGCAAATAACCTGGTCAGGGAGGACGTCCTGGAAGGGGATCAGGACTTCTGGACATTGGGTGACGGGGGTGCGGTTCCGGTCAGTTCGGCAGTTCATTCGATCGTCGGTCTCAGCTATGAAACCGACTCCTACCTTTTCGACATCGAGGGCTATCGGAAGGACCTGAAGGGCTTGGCCGAATTCGGCTCCATGAGATTCTTTGGACGGCCCGGTGCGTTTCTGCCGCCGCCCGGTCAGCCGCCAGACGAAGGCGAGCGCGAACCGATCAATTTCACCAACCTCTTCTTCCGGGGCAGCGGCGAGGCGCAGGGAATCGAATTCCTCCTCCAGAAGAAATTCGGCGCGAACACCGGTTGGGTCACGTATACGCTGGGGCGGGTCAATCATCTTTTCCCGGAGCTTTCCTCTGCCTGGTACCCGGCGTCGCACGATTCCACACACGAGTTCAAGCTAGTGGACAGCTGGCGATACGGTCGTTGGACTGTTTCAGGAACCTGGCTCTTCGCGACGGGGAAACCGTTTACGGGGCCGACGGGAGTGGAGGAGATTACCCTACCCAACGGCAGGACGTTCAGCGTCCCCGAATTCGGAGGAAAGAACGAAGCCCGGTTGCCCGATTACCACCGCCTGGATGCCTCCGTGACCCGGGACCTCTATGTGGGTGAAAGGAGCAAGGCGACAGCCGGGCTGTCCGTTTTCAACGCATACAACCGGGCGAACGTCTGGCGGAGGGAGTACGACGTTGTCGAGGAGGAGCTGATTCCGACCGACGTGAACTATCTGGGCTTTACGGTGAGCGCGTTTGTCAATGTGGACCTTTCTCTCCCTTCGCTCGAGCGGCGAGCCGGCCCGGCTTGGAAGAATTCGAGCGGGGGCGTCGAGAAGGGGGAACAGCAGGACGCAGCCGCGGCGGACGGCTCGGGGAAAGCCAAGGCTCAGGCGAGACCTGACAGTCGCGTTTATGATTTCGAGGGCACTGTGGAGGGGATGACCCCAACCAAACTGACGGTTAGCGGGAGTTTACTGCGAAGCGCCGGGCGGGCGGTAATCGCCCGGCCCCAAGTTCCCACCGATTGAAGCGTTTGGCCTTCCCCTTTAGCAGATCCATCCGTATTACCCCATAACAACAGTTTTTTCTGTGGCAATTCATTTTTCTCTTGACTCACTTGCCGGTTGTGTTAACATTCGTATTACCCTATATGGCAAGCGTCATCGGCAAGAAAAAAGGCAATCAGGTCTATTACTATGTCGTCGAGAGCGCCCGGGTTCAGGGCAAGCCTCGCATTGTCAGCCAGGCTTACCTCGGCACCGCTGAGAAGCTGGCCGCCCTGGTCAAGGATCGGGCCGCTCCGGTCCCGGTTGGCGCCACCACTTCCGACTATGGCCTTCCCGGCGCCCTCTGGCTGGCCGCCCGAGACAGCGGCGTCCTCGGGGTCCTCGAGCAGCTCTGGCCCGCGCCCCGCTCCGGCCCTTCGACGGCTCACTATGTGCTCTTGGCCGCCATTCATCGGGTCTGCCAGCCGGGCCCCAAGACGGAAGTCGCCGACTGGTACGAACGCACCGTGCTGGAGAACCTTTGGCGCTTTCCTCCCGAACGCTTCACCTCGCAGGCTTTCTGGGATTGCTTCCAAGCGATCGGCACGGGAGAGGAGGCGCGGCCGGATGATCTGGAAGAGGCCCAGCTGCGCCTGCTGGCCTGCTGGAAGGACCGGAAACTGGTCAGCCGCCGGCTGCTCGCCTATGACACCACCAACTTCCACACCTATATCGCCAGCACCAATGAGCGCAATCAGCTGGCCCAGCGCGGGCACAACAAGCAGGGCCGCCATCACCTGCGGCAGGTGGGATTGAGCTACGTGCTGGACGGCGAGAACGGGCTGGGGTTGTGTCATCACGTTTACCCCGGCAATGTCCCGGACGCCCTGGAACTGCCGGTGGCGCTTGAGCGCATCGGCCGGATGCTGGACCGCAACGGGATCGAGCGCCAGACCGTGACCCTGGTCTTCGATAAAGGATCGGCGGCGCTGGAGAATACGCTGCTGCTGGAGCAGGCCCAAGTCGGCTGGATCTCGGCTCTGCCCTGGAATCAGGCCCCGGAAGCGCTGCGCGAGCAGACCCGTTGATCAACTCTCGGCGTGCGTCTCCTTACCCGGCGTGCGGGTGGCCACGGAAACCCACCTGGTCCACGGGCAAAACTACCTGTGCGTCCTGATCTACTCGTCACCGTTCGCGGCTGAACAGCTCCACAGTCTGACCACGACGTTGGGGAAGATCCTGCCGAACCTGCGACGGCTGGCCGCGGATCTGTCACGGCCGGGCTGCAAACTGAAGGCCGACCAGGTCGAGAGGCGGATCAAGCGCTGGCTGAGCGCGCCCCTGGTTCGGGACCTGGTCAGCTGGCAGCTGGAGGACAAGGGGGGACGGCTGCAGCTGCAATTCGACTTCAACAATGAAGCTTTCCACCGGATCATGACCCACCGATTGGGCCGGACGGTTCTGCTCACCAACCGGCTGGACTGGAGCGGGGAGCAGGTGGCCGCCGGCTATGCCGGTCAACAGCGCCTGGAACAGGTGTTCCGGGGGCTGAAGGAGGGCGACTGGCTGGGCTGGGGGCCGATGCACCATTGGACCGACAGCAAGATCCGCATCCACGCCTTCTGCTGCATGCTGGGGATCTCGCTGCTGCACTACGTTCATCATCAGGCTCAAAGCGCCTGGCCGGGTATCACGATGGAACAGTTGAAGGAGGAACTGGGGCAAATCCAGCAGTTCCATCTCCTCTACCCGCCGCAGGGGGAGAAGGGCCCGTATCGGGCGGCGCGCGTCCTTTCCAAACAGACTCTCACCCAGCAGGCACTGGTCAAAACCCTGGGTTTGGATCAACTCAGTAGTACCTAACCAGGGGTAATACTCGACATCAGCTGTAACACTATCTCAATTCAGATAATTACAGCTCTATCTACTGCGTCCGCAGTAAACGTCGAAGTGGGGCACGCGCTCCTTCGCGATTAACGACGCTTCGATCTCGGGACAGCACAGCTATTCGTCAGGGACGCCGGTGCACGTCTATTACAAGCGGCAGGACGACCAGGACCTCGTCACGATGGTGTTCAGGAAGGTGAAGTAGCGCGTCTCGGGCACGATCCCAGTGGGGCCGACTTTCCAGTCGGACCGGTCCCCCTGGAAAGGGGACCCACGGACGCCCGGGTCGGCTCTTGGTTGCCTATGGGCACATCCAAGCTGTCCCTTTAGCTCGACATTTCGTCGCTGGGCCTCAGCGCCAAGGCCAACGCAAAGTGGGCGGTCACCTTGAAGTCCAGCCAGGCCCGTTTCATCAACGTGGGCCGCAGAACGCACCAGGCTCGGCCTCTACTGAGCTCCACGGAGGTCCTCCTCCAGAAACCGAGGACTTCCTCCGGAAGATAGAACTGACCGGACAAGGTAAACGGGTTCCATTTCTGGCAGAACAGTTTCATCTTGGAGGGCACGGTGACGCTGGGCAGCGAAGCCTTTACCCCTGCGTACGCTCTCTGAACGTCGCTCAGGTGAATCTTCTGCACCCTCAGCTGGGCAATCTCGGTCCTGATCCGCTTCTCCAGTTCGGACTGTTTGCGGGTCTCGAGCCACAACATCTGCATCTCGAGGAACACCGCCGAAAGGGCCGACAGGGATAACCTTCAGCTCTTTAGCCCGTGTCTTCAGGTATTTGAACCTCGACAGCGGGGCAACCCCGGGCCGCACCTGCTTCCGCCCTTTCAGCCTCATGAATCCGGCCATCATCGGGTGTCGGCGCTCGACGACAATGGCCGTTTTGTACCAGATGAAGTTGCGAAAGAGCTGCCAGTAACGCTTTTCGCCGCACCGGTTGAGCACGCGTGCCATGTTGCGGCGGTTGTAGAAGGTGTTCCAGGCGTGATGACTGGTCTTGACCAGGCTGCCCTTTTCTGGAAAGCCGGTGTGGGGCATGGTCTGGTGAAACGAGTCATAATTGTTGAAGTCCGGGTCCAGATCTACGCCTTCGCTCAGATAGCGGACATAGTCCCGAGAGCCCGGCAACGGAGTCAGGATGAAGAAGGAGGCCATGTCGACCTGCACCTCGTTCATGAGCCTGTCCAGGTCCGCCTGCACGGATTCCGGAGTATCGTGTGGGAAGCCGACGATGTAGCCGGCGTGTGTAACGATTCCGGCCGTCCGGTAGGCCTCAATCAGGTATCGGTAGTCATCGACATTGTTTTGGTTCTTGCCGGTGGCTTTGAGGTTCTCTTCGTTGATGCTCTCCATGCCAATAAAGACATTGGAACAGCCGGCCCTCGCAGCCTTGTCGATGAAGCGCGCGATCTTGTGGGACTGGGTGTCCACTTGCATCATGAAACTGACCGGTATTCCCTCATCTTCCCGCAGCCGGATCAGTGCGTCGAATATCTTTTCCCAGTTCTTATTACGGGCGAAATTGTCGTCCGTGAAGAAGTAGAACCAGACTTTACGGGTACGATAGTTCTCACGAATCGCCAGCTCGATTGCCTCCGGGGAGCGAAACCGCATCTTCTGGCCCTGGACGTTGATGATCGTGCAGAAACTGCACTTGTAGGGACACCCCCGGCCGCAGTCCACCGTCCCAAAGTCGGACGACGCGAAACGCTTCATGTATTTGCGGTCGACGAGGGGAACCGGGGCGTGCTGCAAGTCCGGCTTGGCCTCGGTGAAATCGTAAAGCGGGTTCAACCGATCCAGGACCGCGTCCTTCAGGAGATCGTCCCATGCTTCTTCAACTTCGCCCTTGACCAGGCAGACGCCGCAGTCGAGCAGTTCCTGCATCTGGGCGGGAATCTCCGGGACGGTGTTCAGCAATCCGCTGACGTGGAAACCGCCGATGAGGACAGTAACCCCGGCCTTTCTGAATTCTCGGGCCAGGTCGCCCGCTCTCGGGAACTGGCTGGTTTGAACGCCGACCAGGCAGACGATTGCCTTGTTTGGCCCCCGGTTGTTGCGCGCGATCTTTCGGACATCGACCCGAGCGACCGTCTCGTCGATCAGGTGGGTGCGCAAGTCCAGTCCAGGAAGAATGCCTCGTTCACGGGTCCGCTCGGTGAGAGCCGCGAGGCATGCCAATGTATTGCTCGGCAAGACTCCTCGGAAGTACCGCACCACATACCCATCATCGTCGTAGCTGGACGGCTTGATCAGGTACAGATGAACACGTTTCTTTGAAATGCTCGACAATGATGCTCTCCCTCGCGCAAACACTCAGTATGAGCCACCCGAACCATAAGTCAACAGAAGAAATCGTATCATGTTTTCGGAGTTCCGCCGGCCCCCCTCCCATCCTGTCCATCCAGTCCCACGCGTTTGCTTTTCGGGCAGGGATCGCTTAATCTCAAGTTTTCGGATTTGGGTGAAGGAGACCGTGGATGGATTCGAGGGGATCTGAGAGACGCGCCGGAGGATCGGACCCAGTGGTTTCTTCGGCAGAGGAGCGCCGCGAGACGGCTGTGGACGGGGGAAAACTGATTGTTCTAACCGCTCCACTGACCGAGTGCATAGACCATGCGGGGTACTTCATACAGATGGCGATTGCATCGCTTCCGTCCTGGATGCAGTGGGTCATCGACAAGAAGTACCCGGGTTGGAGTCGCGTGGAGCGCAACCAGGACGGTTCAGCAAAATTCATGCCCGCGGGTGTGAGAGGCCTCGAACAGTCGCTTCTTCGCAAGTACTCGCCCGATCAGCTGGTCGCCTGTTTTCCTGATGATCTTGACCGCTTCATCGGTCCAAATACCCGGGTGGTGGCCGTCTCCACCCACAACCCGCTCGGCGTGACCTTCGCCGCCGGGGTCTACGCCTCGATATTCGGGAATTCCCGGCTGCCGATCAATTCCGCGTACGCGCGCGCGGCCTTCGCCAAGATCAAGTCGAATGTTCACCGCCCTCATCTCAAGGTGATTGTTGGGGGGTCGGGCGGATGGCAAATAGCGCAGACGGACGCGTTCGACGAGTTGGGGGTGGATTGCGTCGTCCAGGGCCGCAGCGAGTCCAAGGACTGCATGGATCTTTTTGACTGTGCGATTCGCGGTGAGGACTTGCCTCGTAACGTGGAAGTCGCCCACCCGGTCAGCAGGGACGAGATCATCATCCCGGAGACGCGCACCACTTTCGGTGTCGTCGAGATGACGACCGGATGCGGGCGGCGCTGCAACTTCTGCCTCCCGGACCTGAACCCGCAGCTCGACATCCCGAAGGAAAAGATCATGGCGGCGGTTCGCGCGAACGTGAAGGGTGGGAATCGGCAGATCTCACTTGCGACCGAAGACATGTTCATCTGGGGACAGGTCAAGACTTCAACTCCGTTCTTCTTCCCCAACCGGGATGCGCTGGTCGATCTTTACCGCGAGGTGGTCGAGACTCCGGGCGTCGAACAACACATCCTGAGTCACTCGACGATCGCGCCCGCCGTTGTCGATCCCGAAATGATTCGCCAGTTATCAGAAGTGCTCTTGGAGAAGAGCCCGATCCTGCTGCCGAAGATCAGCCGCCACCCGAAGAAGAAGATCCTTTCGCCCCTGGTAGGGCTCGAGACCGGCTCTGTGCGCCTGGCCCGGCAGCTCATGCCGAGCAAGGGAGTTCCTTTCTCAATTGACGACTGGCCGAGCGTGGTTCTCGAGGGACTGCGGATCATGAACGAGAACAACTGGTTCCCGACGATGACCCTGATGGTCGGGAATCCCGGCGAGACGGACGAAGACGTGAAGGCGACGCTCGACTTGGTGTACGAAATCGAGCGCCGGGGTTTGTTTGCGTTCCTGGTTCCCTCGATTTTCACCCCGCTGCACGACACCCGCATGGAGGGGAAGAAAGGCGTCACCAAAACCACGGAGCTCTCGGCCCTTCAGTGGCAGCTGCTGATGAAGTGCTGGCAGATGATGCTTCGCCCGGGCCAGTACAGTTGGTGGGGCCCGCTCGCATGGCGATTCGGCTCGCTCGTTCTTTGGCTGTTCCGACTCCGGCGCCTCAACGGACCGAACTTCACCTGGCCGCTTATGCTGTTCGCGGGCGCCTTGCCGGAAAGCTGGATGGGGAAGATGGGGAAGCTCTACATCGGCCGTCCGGTCAAGTCGAAGAGCCGGGCACAACTGATCGAGAGCCTCCGACCGAACCATCGGGCCTTTATCCGCGAAGACGTGGCGTAGCGAAGCGAGGGGGGCAAGGTTGTCTTGTCAGAGCCGCGCACGTAGCGGTGCCTTTGTCACACGCAGCGAGGCTGTCGAATAAGGTCTTGAATTCCCTCGAGCTTACGGAAAGTCACAGAAATGTAAACGCGTGGTCTTTCTGAGGCGCCTGGCAGGGGACACCGGCCGACCGAGCGGTGTCAGAGCCGCGCGCGAGCGCTTTTCAGCGTAGCAAGCGGGTTGGAACAGCCGGCTGATCGCATGCCCGTTGGCACTGGCGCTGGAGGGGGACCATGCGATCGCTCCCTGTTTGAACCCGCTTGCTACGCTGGAAAGCGCTCGCGCGCGGCTCTGACACCACTCGGCTTCGGCCGGCTCTTGCCATAGCTCCACAGAGGTCCGTCGAGCCAGCGGCTTTACGCCCTTGTGTCTATTCGTCGCCACTGAAAACCCGCCGACTCTTATTCAACACCCTCGCTGCGTGTGACTCTGAAAAGGCAACGCTGCTGTGCGCGGCCTTGAAAGAACCGCGTCGCTCCCTTGCTCTTTACCCCCTTTGTCCCTCTCCCCCGTTCCGACTTGCTCGTTTACTCCGCTATACGCGTGTGTTATAAAGCCGACCGTTAGCACAAATACACTAATAGACATGCGCTGCCCGCGCTCGTGCGGGCGCTCTGCAGCGCGCAAGGAGTAACACGTGATATCCATGTCATCAGCTTTACCGTTGACATTGATTTCTTTCTGGTTCATCAGCCCGGCCTTATCCGAAAGTTTTTACGTTTCCCCCGCCGGTTCGGGCACAGACTGCAGTTCGGCCTCGCCGTGCGCCCTCGCGACCGGTTTGTCAAAGCCCGGACCGGGAGATCAGGTCATCCTCCTGGATGGTATTTACACTGAACCGCTGTTCGTAGTGAAAGGGGGAGCCGCACAGGCGCCAGTTGTGGTGCGTGCTGCCAACCGGTGGAAGGCGGTCGTCCGGGTGCCCAATGAACGGCTCGCGAGGGTCTGGGCGAGTTATGTGACCCTTCAGGACATCAGGTTTGACGGCGTTGGGACGGGAGGAAACCGAGGCGCAGTGCGAATCGGGGCGGGTGAAGAGGTCTCGCTGCCCGAGCCTGTCCACGATGTGATTGTCGAGCACATCCACATCATGGATGTTCGAGCCGCGGGCGTAAGCATCACCTCCGGCGAACACGATGTCATTGTGCGCGACAGCGTTATCGAGAACACCGGCCGGCAGGAATTCTGGGGTGAGGCGTTCTACCTCGGGAACAAGACCAAGCCCGAGCAGGCGGTTTACAACCTCGAGATCTGCGGTAACATCGCTCGGGGATTCACCGAGAACGCCGTGGAAACCAAGAAGTACAGCCACAACATCAGAGTCCACAGTAATGTCTTCCACAACCAGGTGCGATGGGCCGAATATGGAGGCGATCCAGAGAGGGGCAACGATGGAACGATCACCATCGACGGCCATTCGAACTTCGTCTTCAACAATCGCCTGTTCAACAATCAATGCGGCATAGCGGCTTTCGTTGTCGAACCGGAAGCCGGCCACCGGATCTTCAACAACGTAGTCTACGACGGGGTCGGAAAAGGCGAGTTCGCCATCCGGATGAAGGATTGGTCCAAGACCTGGAGCCCGGGCGAACACCCGCCAAGCGAAATCTACAACAATACGTTCTATAACCTCGTCAATCACGCGGTGGGCACGCTCGACCCGGCATTGCTGGTGGTGAAGAACAACATTGGAATCGACCTCGAGGGGAATATTTCGCAGGCGGCGGCCGTCGCCTCGATGTTCAGCAACCCGGCTGTGGGAGATTTCCACCTGGTCACCAGCTTGCTCGGCGGTCGACACAGCGAGCGCGGATCCATATGCCGTGACGGATTATGACGCGGCGGCGATCACCGGCTCGTTTCGGGATATGGGCGCACTTGAGTTCCGCGGAGTCGGCCGCGTTCAGGCCGCGCGGCTCGTCGAGACCGCCTCACCGTCCAAGCCCGCGGGCTTGAAGGCAAAGGTCGTGGCAGAGTAGGCATTCTCGCATGACGATGGGCCCGCCGATCTTCGCGGGCCTGCCGCATGAAAAAAAGATTCCCTGATCGTTCTCCGGTAGAAATCGCTTTTCGTTTTCCGGATACTGGCCCCATGCTTTCCAAAACACTACCTCCAACCGAAGTGATGGCGAGGGCTTTCAATGCCAGTGACAGCGAGTTCGACGGCGTGTTTTACACGGCTGTACGCACGACGGGGATCTTCTGCCGTCCTAGCTGCACCGCGCGAAAGCCCAAGCTCGAGAATGTCGAATACTACGCGAGCGTCCAGGAGGCGCTGTTTGCCGGCTACCGGCCGTGCCTCCGGTGTCGTCCCGTCGACCCGCCGGGCGCGGCGCCCGAGTGGCTGGCGCCATTGCTCGCCGCAATCGAAGAGGATCCGGCGAAACGCTGGATGGACGCGGATTTACGGGCCATCGGTCTGGACCCCTTCCGTGTTCGCCGCTGGTTTACTGCGAACCATTCGATGACGTTCCACGCTTACCAGAGGGCCCGCCGGCTTGCCCTTGCACTCGGTCGGATCCGGCGGGGTGGCGACCTGACTGATGCTGCTTTCGAGCATGGATTCGAGTCATTGAGCGGTTTTCGTGACGCTTTTGAGAAGCTCTTTGGCGATACCCCGGGGCGCAGTCGAACGACGAACGTCGTCACGGTGACCCGCATCCTGTCGCCCTTGGGACCGCTGGTCGTGGGAGTATTCGACGATGCATTGTGCCTGCTCGAATTCTGCGACCGGCGCATGCTCGAAACCCAGATCCGACGCCTTCAGGACAGGCTTTCATGCCGCGCGGTTCCAGGCGAGACCGATTTGATGGCGGAGGTCGAACGGCAGCTCAAGGAGTATTTTGAGGGGAGCCGCCGCGAGTTCGACCTGCCCCTGCTTACTCCCGGCACGCCTTTTCAGCAACGAGTGTGGGAAATCCTGCGCACCATCCCCTATGGAACAACCGCAAGTTACGCGGAGCAGGCAGCCAAGCTGGGACAGCCGGAAGCCGTGCGTGCAGTCGCGCGCGCCAATGGCGACAACCGCATCGGGATCATCATTCCGTGTCACCGGGTGGTGGCGGCTGACGGCACGCTTTGCGGTTATGGCGGGGGACTCTGGCGGAAACGCTGTCTCCTGGACCACGAGCGTGCGCACGCCGGAACGACGACTGACAACTGACGACTGACAACTGACAACTGACGACTGACAACTGACGACTGACAACTGACAACTGACAACTGAGCCGAAAAGCCGAGTGGACAAGGTGGACAGAGTGGACAAGGTGGACGAATAGGACCTGGTGGCTGCGATTTGTCCTATCTGTCCACTTTGTCCACTCTGTCCATTTCCTGCCCTCTACTGCGTCTTCGCCAGCTCCGGTGCCTTGCCCATCACGTCGTCGATCGTCAGAAGTTTGATGGGACCGACGTTCAGTGCCCGCAAAGGTGCTTCGATCTTTTCCCGATCTCCAACGATGATGATTGCGACCTTCGCCGGGTCGAGGTACTTCTCGGCAGCCTTCTGGACGTCGGATTGCGTGACCGCGAGAATCCGGCCGACATAGTCGTTGAAATAACTGTCGGGCAGGCGGAAGAGCACCAGCTCTTCGAGCTCGTCGGCGATGTCGCCAACGGACTGAAAACGGGAAGGGAATCGCAGAGCCGTGTAGTTCTTGCCTCGCTCCAGTTCGTCCGCGGGGATAGGTTTGCGGATAGCTTCCAGTTCCTTCAGGATTTCGGCCAGAGCCTTGTCCGTCACCGCGGTCTGCACCGCGGTAGCGATAGTGAACGGACCTGCGAGCACATTGAAGTCGAACCGCGATCCTGCCCCGTAGGTGTAACCATGCTGCTCGCGCAGGTTGTTATTCAGACGCGACGTGAATGAGCCGCCCAGGATGCTGTTCAGCACCACCAGGTTGAAGTAGTCATCGGTCAGGCGAGGGACGCCTATCCGGCCAACCCGGATCTCGGACTGCGCCGCTCCAGGCTTGTCGGCCAAGAAGATCGCCCGTTCCGGGACTTGCTTAGCCTCAGGCATTTGCGGGGAAGGTGCTGCGCCCGGCTTCCACTGACCGAAAGCCTTTTCCAGACTGGGCACGAGATCGTTCGGTTTGACCGCTCCGACCACGATCAAGGTGGAGCTCTCCGGCTGAAAGGCCGAGGAGTGCAGCTTTTTCAGGTCGCCGACTGTGAACGACCGGATAGTTGCTTCATCTCCAAAAACCGAGGCGCCGTAGGGATGCGAGAGCCCGTAAAGAGTGTGCCCAAAAAGAACGGACGCGACTGACGGTGGATTGTCCCGGGCCTGCAAGAGTCGCGTGAGTTGTTGCGCGCGTTTGCGTTCCAGTTCCTCGCTCGAGAAAGTTGGATGGAGGGCCACGTCCGACAGTAGAGGCAGGGCCTCGGTCAGTTTTGCGACGGGCACGTAAAGACTGACGGAAAAAGTGTGAGCCATGGCCGAAGCAGAAATCTGCGCGCCCAGAAAATCAATCGCGTCGGCTAGTTGAAGCGCGTCCCGGCTCCCTGCGCCCTCGGTCATCATGCTGGCGGTCAGCTGAGCAAGCCCGATCTTTCCCTGTGGGTCAAGGGCGCGACCCCCTGAAACAAGCAGATTGAGGTAAACGACCGGGACCTCGTGCTTTTCGAGCAGGATCACCTGAAGCCCGTTAGAGAGCTTCAGATGCTCGATAGCCGGGAGTTTCAGCGCGGCGGGCGATTCAGGGGACGGAGGGTGCGTGCGGTCCGGAGGCGACGCCTGGGCTGAAATTGAGCCGGTCAGAGCGATGAGCGCCAGAAGAAGCAAGGAGCAGGACATGAGTCTCCGGCCCGAGGTTTGTCTGATTTCCGATTGGGTCAGCATGGTTACTTCTGCTCCTTTCCCGACATTGCGCTCAGTTCCTTCCTGCCGGTGGGAACAACGCTCAGAATCACCCGGGCATTGTTGGGCAGATAGGTCTGGGCCGCGTTCGCTACGTCTTCGGGCGCGAGCGCCTTGTAGCGGCCGAGATCCTCGTTGAAATAGTCCGGATTTCCGGTGACCGTATAGTAGTAATTGAGTTGATCGGCCTTGCCCCCGAAGCCCCCGACCCGTTCCATCCGCGACAGAAAATCGGCTTCGATCTGATTGACGACGCGTTCCACCTCCCGCGAAGAGGGCGGCTCTTTCTTGAGGCGATCGATTTCTTCCTGGATGATCGCTTCCAACTCAGACAGAGTGTGGCCGGCGCGGGCCGTCGCGATAATTCGGAAGCTGGAACCAAGCTGCCCGGTCGCCTGATAAGCGGCCACGTCCTGCGCGATCTGAAGTTCGTAGACGAGACGCTTATAGAGCCGGGAGTTCTTTCCGGAGGCAAGCACGCTGGCCAGCACATCCAGCTCGGCATCACCCGGAGCGAAGGCGGCGGGTGTCAGCCATGCCATATACACACGGGGCAACTGGACCTTGTCCTCCAGCAGCAGGCGTTTCTCTTCGGCCAGCCGCGGGGGAGTCGCGAAAAACGCCGGGACCGGCGGTCCGGCGGGAATTTCCGAGAACCACTTCGTCACCACCGCCCGGGTCTTGGCCGGGTCGATATCGCCGCCGATCACGAGGCTGGCGTTGTTGGGCCCGTAGTACCGCTTGAAGAACTCGACGACATCTTCGAAGCTCGCCGCCGACAGGTCTTCCATGGAGCCGATCGTCGGCCAGTGGTACGGATGATCAGCGGGGTACAGGTTTTCGGAGAGGAGAATCGAGGACATGCCGTACGGGCGGTTTTCGTACGACTGGCGTCTCTCGTTCTTGACGACGTCCCGCTGTCCGTTCACGGTGGCCGCCGTCATAGTCTTCAAGAGGTAGGCCATGCGGTCGGATTCAAGAAACAGGGGGAGCTCGATTGAGTTGCGCGGGACATCCATCCAGTAGTTGGTGCGATCCGAATTCGTCGAGCCGTTGTTGTCACCGCCGGCCGCCTCGAGCCATTCGTCGAACTTGCCTTCCGGGACGTTAGCGGACCCCTCGAACATCAGGTGTTCGAAGAGATGTGCGAAGCCAGTCCGCCCGGGCTTCTCACGTCCTGATCCGACATGGTAGTAAGTGTTCACACTCACCAGCGGCACCGAGTGATCCTCATGCAGAATTACAGTGAGTCCATTGGGGAGCGTGAACCGGGTGTAGGGAACCTTGACAGGAGCGTTTTGCGCCCAGAGGGTTCCCATGCACAAGAGAAACGCCGCAACAAAGAATCGTTTCATGCCTCCTCCATCATTCGGGAAATTTCGGGGACACAAGACTTAATTCCCTTGCAACCGGAGAGAGCACCGGTAGCGGGTTGGGAATTAAGTGTTATGTCCCCGAAATAAGTTTCGTGTCCCCGAAATTCCTTCTACCTTCACTGGAACAGCAACGGCACGAACTGGGCGAGGTAACGCCGCCACACCATCCAGGTATGGGCGCCGGGTGTCTCGGTCCAGTTGTGTCGAATGTTCTTGGATTTCAGCCACTCGACGAGCTTTCGGTTGCCTTGAATCAGGCCGTCCTCGGTGCCGCAAGCCATCCACAGAAGGCGCAACTGATCGTTGGCCTTGGCATCCAGGGTGGGAAATGTGCCCGCGAAATTCTCCCCCAGGCCGCCGGAACTGAACGCACCGACCCAAGCGAACCGGTCAACCGCATTGAGACCGGTGGCCAACGCCTCGGCTCCACCCATTGACAGGCCTGCGATCGCCCTGTCCGTACGCTGCTGCGAAGCCCGGTACAACTGCTCGACCTGGGGAACTACCTCCTTCAAAGTCGCCTCGCTGAACTTCTCGACGTTACGTCTCCAGGCGGTATTGTCGCGGGGCCCGCTGCGGGGCGAGACCACTTCGGGTGCACCGTAGCCGAGTGGCATAACCACCAGCATGGGCTTGGCTTTTCCGTCGGCGATCAGGCTGTCGAGAATGACATGAGCTCTTCCGACCGCCGTCCACCCGCTCGCGTCGTCGCTGAAACCGTGGAGCAGATACAGTGTCGGGTATTGCCTGGGGGCTTTGGAGTCATAGCCAGGAGGAGTATAGACGTAGAAGTCACGGTCGTCTCCGACGACTGCGGAGTGGTAGAAGTGATGATGAACGACCCCACGCGGAATGTCTTTGATTTCCCAGGGAAGGGAAGCCGGACCTGGCACGTGGACATAGCTGCTCGGGTAGATGAAATTGGGCTTCACCAGGATGGGACTGGACGGATCGGTCAACGTGACCCCGTCGACGACGAAGCTATAGCCGTAAAGATCGGGTTCCAGCGGCGACGTTTTGACCGTCCAGACGCCCTGGTCATCCTTCTGCATCGGCAATCGTTCTGCCGATTCCCGGGCCATGAAAACCTCTTTGGCGCCGGGAGCGCGCAACCGAAAAGTGACACTCTTGTCCGGGTGAACCTCAGGGGACACAAGTCGTTGCGGCCCTTGAGCGAAGGCCTGACCGGAAAGTAATAATGCTGCAAGTATGAGAACACGGCGCATGAGAACCATCCTCCTGTTTGATCCATACAGTCTAGACCCGAATTCCATACAGACGAAAGACGTATCGCGCTGCAATAGTCAAGGGCACGGGGGTATGCCGGCTGTGACCACCCGCTTACTCCGCTGAAAAGCGCTGCGTGCGCGGCTCTGACAATACCTCGCACCGGGCGCGGTTCCCCGTTCTTGCACTCGCTCCATCCTTCTAAGAAGCCATAGAAGCCAACCGTCCTGTCGAGCATTGTCAGAGCCGTCACACAGCGCTTTTTAGCGGAGTAAGCGGGTTGTGACGAACGGACACGAATAAAGGCAGGGTGGTATGGATGGCGTTTGTCTCTCTTCGTCCTTCGTGGATAACGTCTTTCATCTCCGCCCTTAAATACGGTGCGAAAAGCGCGTACACTCTGGGACGGCGAATTGGATATTCACATGAGAACAGCACTTACAGTTTCGATCCTGCTTGTCTTGTTTGTCCCGACACTCATCAAGGCTCAAAACGCGACGGTTAAACTTTGGCCGAACGGTGCACCGGGCGCCAGGGACGATCCGGGTTACCGGGAAGAGACGATCATGGACAATGGTCGGCCGCGTGTGGCTAAGGTAACCGACCCGGTTCTCTTGGTTTACCTCCCGCCGGCCGAAAAAGCGAACGGCACTGCGGTTGTCATCTGCCCGGGCGGCGGGTACGGCCGCCTGGCAATTGATCATGAAGGCTATGACATAGCGGCCTGGTTCAACGAGGTGGGAATTGCGGGCATTGTCCTGAAATACCGGCTGCCTTCCGACGCCATCATGCAGGACAAAAGCGTCGGACCGCTCCAGGATGCTCAGGAAGCGATTCGGGTTGTGCGGCGGCGCGCGGCGGAGTGGAAAATCGACCCGAACAAGATCGGCATCATGGGGTTCTCGGCCGGCGGTCACGTGGCGGCCACCGCCTCCACGCGGCATTCGGATCCCGTATACAGCCCGGCAGACTCGACGAGCGCCCGGCCCGATTTTTCGATCCTGATGTACCCCGTGATTTCCTTCCAGCAGTCAGTCACGCACCTGGGATCACGAACCAGCCTCATCGGTCGCGATCCCAGTCAGGCACAGGTGGACAGGTACTCGAACGAATTGCAGGTTAATGCCGAAACGCCTCCCGCCTTCCTCGTTCACTCCACCGACGATACCGCGGTGCCTGTAGCTAACAGCGTTTTGTACTACCAGGCCCTGGTCAAGAACCGGATCCCGGCGGAGTTGCACATCTACCAGAAGGGCGGGCACGGGTACGGGCTGGCCAAGGACCGAGGGACGGAATCGGGGTGGCCTGAAGCATGCAGGAACTGGCTGAGTGCCCGCGGCCTGATCAATTAGAAAGGAGATAAGATGCGCTACCGAACTGCAGTCTGGCTGGTTTTGGGAGTACTGGCCCTGGGCGTCCCAGCCCGAGCGGAACTTAGCATTCCCTATGAAAAGTTCAAGCTGGAGAACGGGTTGACGGTCATTCTCCACGAGGACAAATCGGACCCGATTGTCGCGGTCGCGATCCAGTACCACGTCGGTTCGAATCGGGAAGTGCCCGGTCGCACCGGGTTTGCACACCTGTTCGAACACATCATGTTCCAGGAATCGCAGCACGTGGGACAGGACCAGTTCTTCAAGAAGATCCAGGGTGCCGGCGGAACGCTCAATGGCGGGACGAGCCGGGACGGCACCGTATATTTCCAGGTAGTCCCGAAGAACAGCCTGGAGATGGTCCTCTGGCTCGAATCCGATCGAATGGGGTTCCTGCTGAGCAAGCTCACGCAGGAGGCGTTCGCGAACCAGCAAGGCGTCGTACAGAACGAAAAGCGGCAGAACTACGACAATCGCCCGTACGGCCAGGCCGGCTATGTCCTGAGCAAGCTGCTCTTTCCCGGCGAACCATCCGTACAACTGGCTGACAATTGGTCCGCTGGAGGACTTGTCGAAAGCCACGCTGGCCGACGTGCACGAGTTCTACAAGAAATGGTACGGGCCGAACAACGCCACCCTGGTTGTGGCCGGCGACTTCGACAAGGTGCAGGCGAAAAAGTGGGTCGAAAAGTACTTCGGCGAGATCCGCTCGTACAACCAGGTCAAAGACATGGCGCCGATTCCGGTGAAGCTCGACGGCCAGCAAGCGGGCCTATTACGAGGATGAGCTGGCGCGCTCGCCCGATTTCACCCTGGTCTATCCCACCGTCGAGCAGTTTTCACCGGACAGCTACGCGCTCGATATGCTGGCGGAACTTCTGGGCAACGGCAAAAAATCCCCCATGTACAAGGTTGTCGTGGAGGAAAAGAAGCTGGCGCCGGCGGCATCCGTGTACCAGGCAAGCCAGGAACTGACCGGCTACCTCCAGTTCAACGTCCGAGCCTTCCCTGACAAGTCTCTTGCCGACGTGGAGGCAGCGGTTCAGGAGGCGGCTGACCCGGTTCGAGACCGAGAAGTTCACCGAAAAGGATCTCGACCGCATCAAGGCCGGTCTTGAGACGAGGTTCTACAACTCGATATCCAGCGTCTTGACGAAAGGGTTCCAGCTGGCCCGTTACGAGGAATACGCCGGTGGCGCCGGGTATCTTCCGAAGCATCTCGAGAAGCTCAAAGCCGTGCAGTCGAAAGACGTGTGGCGAGTCTATGAGAAGTACGTCAAGGGAAAGCCCTTCGTCCTGACCTGCTTCGTGCCTAAGGGCAAGCCGGAACTGGCGGCCAACGGCTGCGAGAAATTCGTGATCCCTGCCGAGTCGATAGACGAGCAGAAGAAGCAGCAGGCCCAGGCAGCCGGCGCATCGGTGAAAATCGAGGCGATTCCATCGAAGTTCGACAGGAGCGTCGAACCCGCTGCTGGTGCATCGCCGCTCCTGAAGATTCCCCCGGTATGGCAGGTCTCGACGGCAAGCGGAATGCGTGTCCTCGGTATCAGCCAGCGCGAACTCCCGCTCGTGTCCTTCACATTGGTCATCAAGGGCGGGCACCTTCTCGACCCGACCGCCAAGGCCGGGACCGCCAATCTCGCTGCAAATCTGATGATGCAGGGGACGGCGCGAAAAACGCCGGTCGAGTTGGAGGAGGCAATCGACGAGCTGGGCGCCTCAATCTCACTGGACGCCGAGGATGACTCGATCACTCTCGGGGCTAACTGCCTGGCGAACAAGCTGGAAGCGGTGATGGCGCTTGTCGAAGAGATACTGTTCGAGCCGCGCTGGGATGCCAAGGAGTTTGACCGGGTTAAACGACAGACGCTGGAGCGGATTCGCCGGAACCAGGCCAGTCCGGCCGCAATCGCCACGAACGTTTTCAGGAAGATCGTTTATGGACCGGATCATGCCCTGGGTGCCACGTCCCTGGGTTCCCTCGAAAGTGTCGGCTCGATTACCCTGGACGACCTCCGGGCGTACTATAGCCAGGCCTTTGCCCCGAAGCTGGCTCACGTCGCCATAGCGGGGGACGTGGATCAGCAGAGAGCGACGGCGGCATTCGAGCGGTTGTCGGCCAAGTGGCCTGCCCGCAGTCTCCAATTGCCGACCCCGGCGAAACCGCCCGCACCGGCACAGTCCAAGGTGTACTTCGTCGACGTGCCGAACGCACGGCAATCGGAAATCCGAATCGGCTACGTTGCCCTGGCCTCGGTCGACCCGGACTACTATCCTGCAACTGTCGCCAATTACAAGCTGGGAGGCAGCTTCAACGCCGTTGTCAACCTGATCCTGAGGGAGGAGAAGGGGTACACGTACGGCGCACGCACAGGGTTCAGCGGTGGGCTCCTGCCCGGAGCGTTCACGGCGTCGGCAGCTGTGCAGGCGAACGCGACGCTCGAATCCGCTGCAGATTTTCCGTGATGAGATGGGCAAGTACCGCCAGGGACTCAATGCCGAAGACCTCTCTTTTACGAAAGACAGCCTCATCAAGTCGAACGCGCGCAATTTTGAGACTCTGGACGCCCTGATCGGGATGCTTAACAACATCGGGTTGTACGGCCTCCCGGTCGACTACATCAAGCAGCGTGAGGCGTATGTGCAGGCTCTCACCGCGGATGAGCACAAGCGGCTCGTGACTGCCCACATCGACCCGTCCCGGATGATCTATCTGGTTGTGGGAGACGCAAAGACACAGATGGCTCCGCTCGAGAAACTGGGTTTTGGGAAACCGATACTGCTCGATCGGGATGGTAACCCGGTCATCGGCAACGGCCAACCGGTCAGCGAGTAGGAAGGACAGGGGCACACGCACGAACACGGATGAACAGGGACAGGAGCCAGCCAGGCCGTTCCGTGTCGTCAGTCCGTGTTCGTGTTCGTCCGTATTTCCGACTGCTCCTGTTCCTGCTCCTTCAACTGCACTTCCACCCGGTCCTTTTTCAGGGTTATCCGGAGCCTTGCGTATACGGTCATGTAGAGGTTGGCGATCCAGACGAGTGCGAAGGCGGCGACGACGTAGCCCCTCCAGTCGTCGATGAGCACCTTGAAGCCGGCCAAAGCCACGATCCCGGCGCTGACCCAGTGGCTGAAACAGTATTCGCAGGTTATCAGGTAGTGGATTTTGCGTCCTGTTGCACTGTCCGAACGGTTTGACAGGTTTGCGACGAACTCGCGCAACTCTCGGAAGATTTCCTCGTGGGTGACGGTCCAGGAGATGGAGGCCACCGGCATTCCGAGTATCAGCAACCAGGCAAACTGCGCAGTCAGATCCATAGCGGGAGGCGGTCGCGTGGAGTTCCATGAAAGACAACCCGTTCAATATGAACGGGCTGTCTGAACAGCGCGCGAAAGCAATGCTATTACGAGTATGTAACCGCCGGGGGATCAGGATCAAGAAACGGCTGAACTCGATCGGCCGTTCAGTACTTCGGATTCACCCCCAGGTTGTAGAACAGAAAAGCGTAAATATCGGCTGTCTGTTCCAGGGCCTTGGTCGTGCTGCTGGCGCCGTGCCCGGATTTCGTCTCAATTCGGATCAGCAACGGAGTGTCTGGCGCGCCTCTTTCCTGCAGCGTCGCGGCGTACTTGAACGAATGCGCCGGAACGACCCGGTCGTCATGGTCGGCTGTTGTGATCAAAGTCGCCGGATACTTGACGCCCGCTCGGATGTTGTGAAGGGGTGAATAGGCGAATAACGCCTTGAACTCTTCGGGGTTGTCGCTCGAGCCGTAATCGGAGATCCAGTTCCAGCCGATCGTGAACTTGTGAAACCGGAGCATATCCATGACGCCGACCTGCGGAATGGCGGCGCGAAACAGTTCGGGACGCTGGTTCATAACGGCTCCGACCAGCAGACCGCCGTTGGACCCTCCCTGAACAGCCAGTTTCACAGGCGAGGTGTAGCGGTTGGCAATTAGGTACTCGGCCGCGGCGATGAAATCGTCGAAGACGTTCTGCTTCTGGAGTTTCGTGCCGGCCTCATGCCACTTCTCCCCATACTCGCCGCCGCCGCGCATATTCGCCGAGGCATAGACAAAACCTTGCTCGAGCAGGGCCATGCGAAGCGAACTGAAACTCGGTGATTGAACGATGTTGAAGCCACCGTAGCCGTACAGAAGCGTGGGATTTTGACCGTCGAGCTTCAATCCCTTCTTATAGACGATGAACATCGGGACTTTTGTCCCGTCTTTGCTGGTGTAGAAGACCTGCCTCGTCTCGTAATCGGCCGCCTTAAAACCGGGGATTTCCGGGCTGCGGAAAACTTTGCTCTTCCGGGTGGCGATGTCGTACATGAAGATCGTCGGCGGGTAGTTGAACGAGGAAAACGTGTAGAAGACGAATTTGTCGTCGCTGTTGCCTCCGAATCCCCCGGCGGTTCCCAGATCCGGAAACACGATCTCGTTCTCCAGCTTTCCGTCAAGCGTGTAGACGTAAGCCTGCGTTTTGACGTCCTTCAGGTAGGTTGCGAACAGTTTCCCGCCCGCCGTTCCCACTCCTTGAAGCGGTTCCGTCTTTTCGGGGAGAACATCTTTCCAGTTCGATTCCTCAGGATGTGCCGGGTCGAATAGAAAAACGCGGCTGTTGGGCGCCTTCCGGTCGGTCTCCACCAGCAGTTTGTCGCCGATGTTGTCGACAATCGAGAAGCTGTCGTCGCCGATCTCCCGGACAATCGGTTTGAATTCCTTCTGTCCGGATTTCAGATCCCGGTACAACAGGGCATTGCCCTTCTTCCCTTTGCCGCGGTCAGAAATCACCAGGTAGGCAAAGCGCTCGTCTTCTGTCGTCCCAACCGTATGAAAGCGTTGCGGGTTCGCCTTGTCTTCGTAAACCAGGACGTCAGCCGACTGAGCGGTCCCGACGTTGTGAAAGAATACCTTGTGGCCCTCGTTCTTCGAGGTCAGTTCCTTGCCTTTCTCCGGCGCATCGTAACGGCTGTAATAGAATCCGTTGCCTTGCCAGGCGATTCCGGACACCTTGACCCATTCCAAGCGATCAGGCAGCACCTTCCGGTCACCCATGGTCAAGACCTGGTAGACCTGCCAGTCGGACCCCCCCTCTGAAGTTCCGTATGCCGCGTAGCGCGCATCCTTTGAGACGGCGAAGGCCCCGAGGCGGGTGGTTCCATCCGCCGAGAGCTTGTTCGGATCGATCAAGACTTCCGGTTGCGCGTCCAGGCCTTTCTGCACGTACAACACGCTCTGGTTCTGGAGTCCGTCGTTCTTGGTGAAGAAGTAGTACTCGTGCCGGCGAAAAGGCGCGGAATACCTCGGATAGTTGTAAAGCGCCTGAAGCCGCCCGAGGATCGCCTTGCGATACGGGATGGCCTCCAGATAGGCGAAGGTCACTTTGTTCTCGGCTTCAACCCACTTGGCGGTTTCAGCCGAGTTCTCGTCTTCCAACCAGCGGTAGGGATCGGGAACAACGGTCCCGTGGTAGCTATCCGCGTGATCAATCTTCCGCGTTTCGGGATACGGAAGCCGGTCGGCTCCCGCCCCAATGGCGGCAAGACCGAAAGCGACAAGAATCAGAGCAGGAAGAATCGGCTTGGCGACTGTCTTTGTCATCGAAACACCTCCAGCTTGCTGCAAGAAGCTTTACTTGATCCCCATTTCCGCAAGAAGGTGACCGGCGCCATCGACTTCGGACATGGTCCAGAGCAGGTAGCGAACGTCGACGTGGATCGACCGTGTGCGGACTGTGTCGTACAGAAAGTCCGATGCGATGGTGTCGAACGTCCCGTCAAAAAGAAGCCCAACCAGCTCTCCTTTGCCATTGAGAGTCGGTGACCCGGAATTCCCGCCGGTAGTGTCGACGCTCGACAGGAAATCGATCGGCACATCGCCGGCTTCTTTCGAAATGAACGGTGTGGTCTTGCCTCCGCGCAATGCCTTGATGGCCGCCAACTCGCGGCCAGGGGCGTCAAACTCTCCTTCGCCGGTGTGCTTTTGCTCGATTCCGGCGAGAGTGGTGAAGGGTTTCCAGAACAATCCGTCCTTGCTGTCGACTCCCTTCACCTGTCCAAACGTCACCCGCAGCGTGCTGTTGGCGTCGGGAGCGACCAGGCCGCCGGCCTTGGCCAGGACAGCCTGCATGTAGCGCGGGCGCAGACGGGCGTTGGCGCCGCCCCGTTCTTTCCCGGCTTGCCGGTTCTCCTGGTAGAGCGGATCCAGGGCGAGCGCGAGATCGACGAACGGGTCGTTCAATCCCTTGATTTCGTCGGCCGACTTGTCCAGCAGGGACATCCGGAAACCCTGGTCTCCGAGCTTGGTGGTGGCAAAGAGCTTGTCGAGATAGGTCTCGATCGCCTTTTCCGACTCCGCCTTGCCGAGGCCCGGTTTCAGGCCCGCCAGTTTGTCGATCCCCGGGATCCGTTGATTGGCCGGGAGCTCGGCCGCAAAGCCCATCGCATAGCGCAGGAGAACCCGGTCGATACGGGGGTCCAACGTCCTTTGAAGACGTTCCTGACCTTCACGGATCCGCTTCCAGTCGCGTTGCTGGTAGCCCGGCTCACGATCCATGTCGTCGGTCTTCGCCTTCTCGATGGACAGCAGGTAGGCGCTGTGCGCGGAGGAAAGCAGCGAGGAGGCGCTGAGCAGCTGAGAGAAGACAGCATCGCGTTCCCTGGTCTTCTCGCTCTCGACCTGGAGTGCGTTGAGGGCGGGAAGAAGGTCGCCATATTCCTTGGAACGGGCGGGGTCAGCGGCGATCCACTTGGCCAGGTCCTGTTCCGCGGTTTCTTTCCTGGCGAGAATTCCGCCTTTGACCAGGCCTTCCAGCATTCCTCTTCGATTTGTCAGCGTGTTATTCAGTCCGCGGAGGCGGCCGGCTGCCTTGATCTGCACGTCTTTGCCCTGCTTGCCCAGTTCTTCGAGGATCTGGATTTGCTCCTGGTAGGTCTTGATGGTTCTCGGGAAACTCCACTCGGTCGTCTCCTTGACCTCGGCGTAGGTCTGGTGACGTTGGGTACGTCCGGGATAGCCGACGACGAACACCAGATCTCCGCTCTTACTTCCGGCCGGCTGGACTTTCAGCCAGCGAGACGGGCGGAAGGGAACATTCTCTTTGGAGTAGGGGGCGGGCTTGCCATCCTTCCCCACGTAGGCACGAAAGAAGGACCAGTCCCCCGTATGGCGAGGCCATCTCCAGTTATCGGTTTCGCCGCCGAAGTTGCCGATTCCAGCCGCCGGAGCATAGACCGTCCGGACGTCCTGGATTTCCAGCTGGGCGATTTCAAAGTACTTGTGCCCCCCGAAATAGGACGCGACCTGGCACCTCAGCCCGCCGGCCTCGCATGCAGCCGTGCGCTCCTTGATTCGCCGCTCGATCAAATCGTATCGCTGGCGGTCGTCGAGCTTGGCATCGATGTTCGCCGTAATGGCAGTGGTAACGTCCGTGACCGACTGGGTGACAAGAACTCGTGCTCCGGGTCCGTTGGACACTTCCTCGTCCCGGGTTTTCGCCAGGAATCCGTCGACCAGGAGGTTCTTCTGAGGAGTCGAATTGTACTGAAGCGCCCCGGCGGCACAGTGGTGATTGGTGACGATCAGGCCGTCCGGGGAAACGAACGAAGCGCTGCAGCCGCCGAGGGAGACGACCGCGCCCATCGGCTGGCCGGTGAGGTCGGCGAAAGCCTTGGGGTCGCCCTGGAAGCCCATGGCCTTCAGCTTCGCAGCCAGTTGCGGGACCTGTTGGGGCATCCACATCCCTTCCTCGGCGGCAACCGGCAAAAGGGTCGCGAAAAGTACGGCGATCAGCGGGAAAGCGCGCTTGATAGCTTGCATGAAATCTCCTTTATGTATGACGGACGCGGGCATGCTAGCACCCGGCGGCGGTTGCTTCAAGCGCAGGGAAGCAGTGAGAACCGACGGAAAGGCAGCCCGCGGATCTGCGCGGATAATCGCGGACAATCGCGGATGATCGCGGATAAAGGCGACCCTGTCTTTATCCGCGATTATCCGCGTAGATCCGCGTAGATCCGCGGGCTGCCTTTCTCGGCTCCGTCCCTCTCCCCCTCTCCCCTCTGTCCCTTTGTCCCTCTGCCCCGACAGTGGTACAATTCGCCCGCTTCTGAAACGGGGAATATGTTTTCACTTCAGCGACTACTGGGCAGAGACGAGAAGTTCTTCAACCTTCTGGAGGCCGGGGCGCAGGAAGCCCGGCACAGCGTGAATGCCTTGGTTCACCTGCTTGCTGTGCCGCACGATCAACGCGTTCTTGATGAATTTGTCCTCCGGCGCCGACAGGAAAAGCGTATTGCCGAGGAGATCTCGGCAGGGCTTTGCCGGACTTTTGTCACTCCGCTGGAACGCGAAGACATCGAGGCGTTATCCTCGGCTCTTTACAAGATCCCCAGAACCATCGAAAAGTTTGGCGAGCGCATCCTCCTGTCACATGCGCTTCTGTGCGGCGCGGACTTTTCGAAGCAGACCCGTCTGCTCGAGCAGACGATCGACGTCCTCCTGACGATGGTCGGGCAGTTGCGAAGCCACCCGAAGCTCGAGAAAGTCAAAGAACAGAACGACCGACTCCAGTACTTCGAGCAGGAAGCGGACAAGCTCATGCTCGAACTCCTCCAGGATCTGTACAGCGGGAAATACGAGACCCTTCAGGTTATCGCGCTGCGGGACCTCTACGAGTTGCTGGAACGAGTGATCGATCGTTGCAGGGACTGCGGGAATATCATTTTTCATATTGTTCTGAAACACTCCTGAGCCAAGGCTCCTGGTCTTATGCCGCTTGTCTTTGCCGTAATCGTCCTGGCCCTGATCTTCGAGTATGTGAATGGCTTCCACGACACAGCCAATTCCATAGCCACGGTTGTGTCGACTAAGGTGCTGACACCACGTCTGGCAATCCTTTGGGCAGCCTTTTTCAATCTGGCCGGGGCACTCACCGGCACGGCAGTGGCGACGACGATCGGCAAGGGATTGGTCGATACTTCGTACGTCGATCTGACAACGATCATGAGCGCCCTGGTTGGGGCGATTGTCTGGAATCTGCTGACGTGGTGGATGGCCCTCCCGTCCAGTTCCAGCCATGCCCTCGTTGGTGCGCTTTGCGGGGCCACTCTGTCTTCGGCCCACGGCAAATGGTCCGTCATCAAATGGTCGCTGATGGACGCAACCGGCAAGCCCGAAGGGCTCTGGGCCAAAGTGATCGTTCCGATGATCACCTCGCCGGTTCTCGGTATGCTCATCGGCTTTGCGATCATGGCTCTCTTGCTGTTCGCCTTGAGATCGTGGCGGCCGCACTGGGTCAATCTGATCTTCGGCAAGGCCCAGCTCTTTAGCGCCGCATTCATGGGTTTCAGCCACGGAACCAACGACGCGCAGAAGACCATGGGAATCCTCGCTCTTACGATGTTTACGGCCACGAGCGCTGGAATCTTCCACGACGTGCCTCAATGGCTCGGCTTTCTCAAGTCATCGGCGTTCCACATCCCGCTCTGGGTCAAGTTGACCTGCGCTCTCACAATGGCGGCGGGAACGGCCGCCGGAGGATGGCGCATCATCAGGACGCTGGGACACAAGGTGGTACGACTGCAGCCCATCCACGGTTTTGCCGCGGAGACTTCCGCTGCCGCTGTCATCCAGGTGGCGACCCATTGGGGTATTCCGGTCTCAACGACACATGTGATCTCGACCTCGATCATGGGAGTCGGGGCGACCAAGAGGTTCAGCGCGGTCAAATGGGGGCTCGTCGAACGGATGCTTTGGGCCTGGGTACTGACCCTTCCCGTTACGGCCCTTCTCGGATACGGCTTCGACCGCCTCGCCAGGTCTCTGGGCTGGTAGCCGGGGAGGGCTGGAATCAATGATCCATCCGAAGGAGAAACAGAATGCTTGCTGATGTTCGCTCTCTACTCATTCGGGTCCGGCTTTTAGCGGTTGTTGTTGCGCTGTCCGGTTTTGTGCTGGCGGACGATCCTCTGCAGCCGCCCGTTGCCGCCCGCAAGCCCAAACAGATAACCCTCCACGGAGAGACTCGGACAGACAATTATTTCTGGATGAGGGAGAAGTCTGATCCTGCGGTGGCCGCGTACCTGGAGGCTGAGAACCGTTACGCCAAAGCGATTCTGCTCCCGACCGAGAAGCTCCAGGAAAAGCTCTACAACGAGATGCTTGGCCGCATCAAGCAGACCGACCTGTCCGTGCCCTACAAGGAAGGGGACTATTTCTACTACTCGCGAACCGAGGAAGGGAAGCAGTATCCCATTCACTGCCGGAAGAAGGGTCGCTGGATTCGCCCGAACAGGTGACCCTCGACGTCAACGAGCTGGCCAAGGGCCAGAAGTTCACGGCGCTCGGTGCTTCTACGGTCAGCGACGACGGAAAGCTCCTTGCCTATTCCGTCGATTTCACGGGATTCCGCCAGTACACCTTGCAGATCAAGAATCTCGAAACCGGCGAGCTGCTTCGCCGACAAGGCCGAGAAGGTGGTCTCGGTTGCCTGGGCGGCAGATAACAAGACGATCTTCTATACCGTCGAGGATCCCGCCAAGCGGTCGTATCGCCTCTACAGGCACCGGGTCGGGCGAGACCGGAGACACGCTCATTTACGAGGAGAAGGATGAACTCTTTCGAGATCGGCGTCGGGCGGACGCGAAGCAAGGCTTATATCCTCCTGAATATCGGCAGCCACACGACGAGTGAAGCGAGATATCTGAAAGTCTGACACCCCCGACGCCACTTTCCAGGTGATCCTGCCCCGCAAGCACATGATCGAATACTCTGTCGACCATCGGGGCGACAGCTTCTACATGCTGGTCAATGACAAGGGGCGCAACTTCCGCCTGGTGTCCATGCCGGTCTCCGATCCCTCCTCGGCGAAATGGAAGGAACTGGTCGCCCATGACCCGGCTGTCATGCTGCGAAGATTTCGACCTCTTCGCCAGGCACCTGGCGCTTTACCAGCTCAAGAAGCGGGCTCCCCGAAATTCGGGTGACGAACCTCGAAACCGGGCAGACAGCACAACGTCTCATTCCCCGAGCCCGCTTACAGTGTCTTCCCGTCGACGAACCGGGAATGGAACACGTCCAAGCTGCGCTACAGCTACCAGTCCTTCATCACGCCCAGCTCTATCTTCGACTACGACATGGACACCCGGGATGCGAAGCTCTTGAAACAGACCGAAGTGCTGGGCGGATACGACCCGAAGCAGTACCAGTCGGAGAGGATCTACGCGACGGCCAAGGACGGGACGAAGATCCCGATTTCGATCGTCTACAAGAAGGGCCTGGTCAAGGACGGCCAGGGCGCCGCTGTTCCTGGAGGGCTACGGTTCCTACGGCTATCCGAACTCGGTGACCTTCTCGTCGAGCGACTCTGAGCCTGCTTGATCGGGGCTTCATCACCGGGATCGCTCACATTCGCGGCGGCGGGGAGATGGGGAAATCCTGGCACGATCAGGGCCGCATGAAGAACAAGATGAACACCTTCACGGATTTCATCGCGTCGGCCGAGTACCTGATCCAGGAGAAGTACACATCCAAGGATCGGCTGGCGATCGTCGGCGGAAGTGCCGGCGGTCTGCTGATGGGCGCCGTCACCAACATGCGACCCGACCTTTTCAAGGTCGTCGTCAGCCACGTACCCTTCGTCGATGTCATCAATACGATGTCCGACGCGACGCTTCCCCTTACCGTGGGAGAATTCGAGGAGTGGGGCAACCCGGCTAAGAAGGACGAGTACGACTACATCAAGCAGTATTGCCCGTACACTAATCTTGCGGCGAAGGAGTATCCGACGATGCTCGTGAAGACCTCCTTCAACGACAGCCAGGTTATGTACTGGGAACCCGCGAAGTACGTGGCAAAGCTGCGCACTCTGAAGACCGACAGGAACCCGCTGCTCTTCGTGATCAATATGGCGGCCGGGCACGGAGGATCTTCGGGCCGGTACGACCGTTTGCGGGAGCTGGCGCTCGACTATGCCTTCGTGCTAAGCCAGTTGGGAATTTTCGACTGACCCAGTTGACGACCCAAGGACCGCAAGGACCGCAAGGACGTCAACGACAAAAGCACGTGGTTTCGTTGACGTCCTTGTTGTCCCTGCTGTCCTTGTGGTCCTCTCGTTCCACCTACCAGGCGATGCCATAATCTTCGCCGTAGTTGCTCGCCCCGCCCCACAGAGTCCCGTGCTCCCAGTCGAAGAAGATGGCCGTGATCGGCCCGGAAGTCTTGGCTGCATAGTCGAGCCGGTATCCCATGCGCGTCAATTCCCGGCGGACCCAGGGAGGAACATCCTGGTGAAGCGTCAGCCGGCCGGGCTCGGTCTCGTGGCGGTCGAACGAGCTCCGCATCTGGTAACTGTTGATGTTCGCCGCTTCGCAAGCCTCCTGGACGGTCATGTTGAACTCAACGATGTTCAGGAAGAACTGCAAGAGGTTCTGGTCCTGGGTATCGCCTCCTTGCACCGAAAAGCAGAGAAAGGGCTTCCCTTGTTTGAGAGCCAGGCTGGGCGTAAGCGTCACGCGTGGCCGCTTTCCCGGCGCCACGACATTGAAGGCGCTCTCCGCCTCATCCAGGACGAAGCTCTGCATTCGCTGGCTCATGCCGATGCCGGTGTTTCCGGCGATGCATGCGGGCAACCATCCGCCGCTCGGCGTCACGGAAATAGCCCAACCTTTTTCGTCCGCGGCTTGAATGGAGGTGGTTCCCGCTCGGAAGGTCTCGTCGAAGCTCAGTGGACCCGAGTCGTGCAAGTTGGTACTTGTCGTCGCGCCGGGTGCAGGTCGTGGCCGCTTGGCAGTCTTCGGCCAGTCTTTCAACAACTCCAGGAAGGGATTGGTGCCGCCCTGGTACGGATACGGGTCCCCGGGCCCAAGAGCCGGCTGGTTCTTCTTCCAGTCGACGAGCTTCAGGCGCTCCTTGGCATACTCCTTCGACAACAGGCCTCGAATCGGCTCCTCGGGGGGAAAGTCCGGGTCGCCGTAGTAGAAGTCTCGATCGGCAAAGGCCAGGTTCATCGCCTGGTAGAGAGTGTGGATATACCGGGCGCTGTTGTAGCCCATCGCCTGCAGATCGAGTGGCTCCAGCAGGTTCAGCGTCTGGAGCATGGCCGGTCCTTGGGTCCAGTGGGTGAGCTTGTAGACCTCGATGCCCCGGTAATCGGTCATCACCGGTTCTTCGATCCTGGCCTTCCAGCCGGCGAGGTCCGCCTTGGTGTGCAAACCGCCCTGCTCCTGGGACCCGCGACAGTATTCGTCAGCGATATCGCCTTTGTAGAAACGATCATAGGCGGCGTAGATGGCCTGCTTTCGATTCTTGCCCTCCGCTAAAGCCATGGCCTCCGTGTCGACCAGCTTCTGCAAAGTGGCCGAAAGGTCCGGCTGTCTCCAGATTTCCCCCGCTTTCGGTGCTTCGTTCCCGTCGCCGTGAGGGAGGAAGACCTTCCGGGAGTATGGCCAGTTTCGCAGCTTGTCCTTATTTCGTTCGATCTGCCGCACCAGCTCCGCCTCGATCGGATAGCCTTCGGCCATTTGCATTGCGGGCTCGAGCACCTGTTTGAGCGACATCGTGCCGAACTCGGCGAGCATCAGCATCAGGCCGCCGGGGTTGCCCGGCGTCACTGCGGCCAGCGGGCCGTCTTCGGGCGGATACTCGAGGTTCTTCTGTCTGAAGAACTCCGGAGTGGCGCCGGTCGGGGCGACTCCCAGTCCGTTGATTCCGATGACCTTCCTGGTCTCCGGATTGTAGATAAGTGCCTGGGTCTCGCCTCCCCAGCTCACGACGTCGTACATGGTGCAGACGGCGGCAAGCATCGCGCAGGCGGCGTCAATCGCGTTTCCGCCTCGCTCGAAAATCTTGGCACCCGCAGTCGCCGCCAGCGGCTTTCCGGTGACGGCAACCCAGTGACGTCCGTGGAGGACCGGTTTGTTTGTTTGTGCGAAGGCACCAGAGTCGAGGATCAAAAGGACGATGACGAGCGGCACCCAATAGTGCGCGCCGGAAGAAGATAGGATTCTCATCGAGCACGAGAGTAACGCAAATGGACAGCGAAGTGAATCTGTTCGATGATTCGGGTTGCCTGGCGCCCGGGATTCGAGGGAACCATCGGCCTTCAGGAGCGCGGACGTCCCGTCCGCACTGGGTTCGCGGGCATCCTGCCCGCGCGCCGGGCATCTTGCCCGGCGTTAAAGGGCTTGCTGTTGCGACAAAACCGGAACGGCGGGCAGGATGCCCGCCGCGCGGACGGGACGTCCGCGAACCCAGTGCGGACAAGATGTCCGCACTCCAGAGGGCCGCGTCCGCGCTCCAGAGGGCCGTGTGCGCGCTCCCCGAAGGCCGTCCAGATCTCCGTGAGTGTGTTATGCGTGAGTATCGCCCGCGATGCGGCTATAATCGCTATAACCCGAGCACCATGAAAACCGTGGCTATTGGTTCGGACCATGCGGGATTCGCGCTGAAGGAGAGCCTGAAGAAGGTCCTGATGGAAGACTTTCAGGTCATGGATGTCGGTACGGACAGCCAAGCCCCCGTGGATTACCCGGATTTTGCGGAACGTGTCGCAGACGAGATCCTGGCCGGGAAGGCTGAGCGGGGCATACTGATCTGCGGCAGCGGTGTCGGGGCGTCAGTCGCTGCAAACAAAATCGAAGGCATCCGGGCCGGTCTCTGCCACGACACCTACTCGGCTCACCAGGGAGTCGAGCATGACCAGATGAACGTTCTCGTTCTGGGCTCCCGGGTGATAGGCGAAGCCCTGGCGAAGGAATTGGCGGCAGCGTTTCTTGCGGCGGAGTTCTCGGGCGAGGAAAGGCATGTGCGCCGCCTCCGCAAGGTGCGGGACCTGGAGGTCAAATATCGCCGAAGGGCGCGGACTGAACCGGAATAGTTCTCGTTCTGCATCGTTTGTACTCGAAGATTGGCTGGGATAATATTTTGCCTGCCTGTCGATTCTGCGGGTGACAATATGGATCATCAAACAAAGACCCCGACACTCCACTGAGTGAAGCGGAACAAATAGTTGAAGCCCTCAGGCACGACCAAATTGACGCTGTCGTGTCCGGGGACCGGATTGCGTTCATCCGCCTCCGGGAGTCCGAAGAGGCGCTTCGACGAAGTGAAGCCCGCTATCGGGCCGTTGTCGAGGATCAGACGGAATTGATCCTCCGATGGAACGGCCAGGGCAAGGTGGTTTTTGCGAACCACGCCTGCCACCGCTACTTTGGACGGGCCCCGGGAGTTTCGATGGATTTGATGTCATGAGTGTGGTTGATCCCGGCCGATCGCGAGACATTTCAAGTCCGTCATTCGTCAGCTCTCCGCTGAAACGCCCGTAGCAGGTGTCGTTTGCCGGGTGATTCACCCTGATCGGAAACTGCATTGGCTGGACTGGTCGATGCGTGCCCTCCTGGACGACCACGGCCGCCTCGTCGAATTTCAAGGCGTGGCCCGCGACGTCACCGAAGCGAAAGCCACGGAACTCGAACTGCGCCATGCCCGGGAGAGCCTTGAACAGAGAGTGCGGGAACGGACGGCTGAACTGGCCCGCCAGACGTCACAGCTCCGCGCCCTGGCCTCGCAATTGACCCTGGCCGAACAACGAGAGCGCACCCGCCTCGCGCACGTTCTGCACGATCATCTCCAGCAGTTGCTGGTCGGTGCCAAGTTCGGGATTGGGGCGCTCAAGAACCGCATGACGGAAAACGACCGGCAGGCGGCCATCGCTCATATCGACGCGCTCATGGATGACTGCATCAAGGCATCCCGAGAGCTGACGGTGGAACTTTCTCCGCCAATCCTGTCAGAAGCTGGACTGGCATCCGGACTGCAATGGTTGGCCCGGTGGATGCAGGAAAAACATGGAATCGAGGTTGTGCTTGAAATCGATCCGGGGGCCGCCCCGGAACGTGAGGACCTCAAAGTCCTTCTGTATCAGTCCATCCGCGAGTTGCTGTTCAACGTCGTCAAGCATGCCGGCGTGGCTCGTGCCGAGCTGACGATGAGGCTCTCCGAAAAGGACGAAACCATCCTCGAGGTGCGAGACGAGGGTCGCGGTTTCGATGCAACCGAGGCACTGCCCAGGGGAGATTCGGCGACCACCGGGTTCGGTCTTTTCAGTGTCCGTGAACGCCTGACGATGTTCGGGGGCCGAATGGAGATTGACAGTGCGCCGGGCCGGGGAAGCCGATTTCTGCTGGTGGTTCCGCGCTATCCATCCAACCTGATCGGCGCGTCGCACATCTTCGGGGAACCGCCCATGGCCGTCCCGTCTCCGAGACCGATCCCGCCCCCGCCCAGGAGACTGGTTGGAAAGGTGCGAATCCTTCTTGCCGACGACCACGAGGTCATGCGCGAAGGTCTCTGTTTGCTCCTGAAAGAAGAAGATGGGTTCGAGATCATCGGAGAAGCCTCGGATGGAGAGGCCGCTGTCCGCATGGCCGGCGAGCTCCATCCTGACGTCATCCTGATGGACTTGAGCATGCCCCGGCTGAACGGGGTGGAAGCGACCCGGCTCATTCACCGGGACTGGCCGTCGATCCGGGTGATCGGTCTTTCGATGTTCGATGAGCGAGACGCGGCGATGAGCATGCGGGAAGCTGGGGCAGTCGGGTATGTGACCAAGAGCGGCAAACCCGAAGTCCTGCTCCGCGCCATCCGGGAAAGCGTGGGCCAGATTCCGGCCGCTCCCTGACCCGCTGACCAGCTGACGAACTGACCAGGTGACCAGCTGAACGTGGTCGCGCCCGGGTAGATTTCAGTTCCATTCCTTCGGCCCGAACCGGGTCCCGCGAATCCTTTCCCCTCTTATCAGCATCGATACCGAGTATTGGGGAAACTCTTAGGAACGCTTTCGGAGAGGAGGAGAGAATGAAAGCAGTTCTTTTTCTCTCGACCCGCGCTTTCTCGCGCCGGGTTTTCTGTTCGACTCTCCTGGCCGCCGCCTTGACACCCCTCCTTGCAGCCCCCCGGCCGCTCGAGCAAGCGGGGCAAGCTCCGACCAGTCTGAGCAGGGAAGAGGAGGAACTTTTCCTTCTCAACGCAAAGATCGTCAAGACGCGGAGCGCATCAAAGGGCATCACCGGGACGCTTCGAGCGACCCTCACGGACGGCCGCATCACTCACGACGCGAGCATTCAAAGCATCGACATGTACAAGGCGATCTACAACACTCCCATCGGGACGCAGTGCGGCTTCAAGGACAGCTACAAGTTCAACATCGCCGCCTATCGCCTGGCCGTCCTTCTTGGTATCGATGGAGTGCCGCCGTCGGTCGAGCGCCGCTATTCGGGAGTCCGTTCGGCATTTACCTGGTGGGTCGACGACGTAGTCATGGACGAAGGGCGACGGCTCGGCCAGAAGATCCAGGCCCCGAACCCAGAGTCGTGGAATCAGCAGATGTTTGTGGTGCGCGTTTTCGATCAATTGATCGATAACATCGATCGTAACCTGGGCAATCTTCTGATTACCAAAGAGTGGAAGATCTGGATGATCGACCATACGCGCGCTTTCCGGCCCGTTTCCGAAATCCGCACCGCCCGTAACCTCACGAAGTGTGACCGGACGCTGCTCGCTCGGCTCAAGCAGGTCACTGACGATGACCTGAGGGGCCAGCTGGGCGATATGCTGACGTCTGCCGAGATGAAAGCCCTCTTGGCACGCCGCGCCCTGATCGTTCGATACTTCGAGGACAAGGGAGAAAAAGTCTTGTACGACCTGGACGGACGGGTGACCACAGTGGCCGAGTGAGGGGACGAGGTCGACGTTGTGGTTGCTATTCGGCGGCGGGAACCGGGACGGTCGCCCGGCCGTCGAGGAGCGGCCGGAGCGGGGACGGTTCAGGATCGAGAGCCGCCGCGGCTCTCAAGTAAGCTATGTAGTCGCCCCCATCGACTGGAAGAGGGAGCAGTGTGCCTCGGTGAAGTGCCTGAAACTGCCCTTTCTCGATGATCAGGCACGCGTTCGGACCACCGTAGAATTTCGACAATCCAACGTCGATCAGGATCACTTTGCCTCGGAACCTTGTCAGCACCGCGCTCCTTGTCGGAGTGTGGCCGATAACGACGTGCTTCACCTGGTGCCGGGACAGCACCTGTTCAACATGATTCTCGAGCTGCGCCTCGGGTGACTCGGCCAGACCCCGGTACCAGAGCGGGCCCTCCTGATCCGTAACCAGTCCCTCCTGCAGTTTTGAGAAGTCGCTTAGTTCAAGGCGCGCCTCATCGTTGATCTCGGCGATTGACCGGGTAACGTATTTCGGGCTGATCCCCCCATGAAGGAAGAGGAGATCGTTGATCCGAATGATCGTGTTCTTCCCCCGCAGCCACCGGCCGTACTTCCCGTCCGGCCGGAAGGCCAACCGGTGCTCGACCCACCCGGGCGGATGTTCCGCGAACCACTTGTCCCGGTACTCGGCCGTGTTGGCAGGCGCCTGGCCCTGTTCCTCGAGACCCTTCAAGTGCTGTTCGAAGACGCTATTGCGAATCTCTTCGGAACGTGCGGTCCGGAACGAGGCGTATTCCCCAGCAGTGACGTAACGGAGATCGCCGTACAGGTTCATCGTTTCATGGTTCCCCAGAAGGACGTGAACCCGTCCACCGTTCTTCTCAGCCTGTTTCTCGAGATCAATGAGGAGATCCATTACTTTCCGGGAGTCGGAGCCCCGGTCAAGCAGGTCTCCAGTCTGGACGAAATGAGTTTTGCGTCCAATCCAGCGATTCTTCCGATCGATCACGCGGGCGTTTTGCAGAAGCGACACAAAGGCTTCGAAATCCCCGTGGACGTCGCCGACCGCTACGATCCGTTCGACTCCGCTGAACTGGTCCTGGGCAAGTAATGCCGGGGAGCGAAGAACAAGGAACAGCAGCAATGCAACGAGATGAGTGCGGAACCGAACAGATCGAGGGAGATACATCTACGTGGAAGACGCCCTCGCTATGTCCGGCGTTTCATGCCTGAGAGATTTCCGGGCGGTGCGCGCAGTCGTTCGTCACGTAGCGGGTGTCCACGTGGAAGCCCTCGAGGACGGCCTCGCTCGGCTTGGCGGAGTCGTTGTTTCTATCTCTCGATAACCAGCCTGACCGGCCCCAGGAGGCCCGCATCGACCTTCTGAGGCAGAATTTCATTGGCTCTCGTGTTCGTCACGCCTATCTCGATCGCGTTGGGGCCCGGTTTGATCATCCCGGTGACGTCAAACCGGAAAGGCGCCCACAGGCGGATCCCGGCAGACTTCCCGTTTACCTTTGCCTCGGCGAAACCCTCAATCTTTCCACACTCGAGGAACACCCGGCCTGATCCTGCATTCACCGGGCACTGGATCGAGTGGCTGTACCAGCCGGTTCCGCTGAAAGACCGTGCATCGGCGAACTCCGTCCAGGTCCCCAGTTGGGTCATCCTGAGCGCCGAGGTGCCGAGTTGGAGCTCCCATCCGAGGAACGTTACTGGGATTTCGGTCCGCAAGGGCATCGTCACCGGTTCAGACCCGAGGGGCGGGGGACCGGAGGGGTCGAAAACCAGCACCATTGACTGGTGGGACTCCAACTTGACCGGAAGGTGAACCTGACCGGCGATCATGACCGCCCGGGGCGCAGCGAGGGTGGCTCCCGTTTCAGCGTCCCAGATTTCGGGCGCGGTCTTCTGCGAGAAAGCGACGTCTGTCCGGATCGATTGCTCTCCTTCGTTGACCATCAGATAGAAATGAATCCCCTCGCGTTCCCGATGGCAGTAGCGGAGATCGACGCTCGCCGGTCGCACGACAATATCCTGAGGCACTGCGGAATTGACCTGGTCGATCAATCTTCGTTCGTCGGCCCTGAGTGCGGCGAAACGAGAATGTCGGGTCACTCGGGAGAGCAGGTCCGATGCGGCCGGTTCGCTGCCTGAAGCCCTGAAGCGAGAGTCGTACGCGATGACCGGTACGCCTTTGTCCATGACGGCGAGAAGTGCGGTCAAGAGACTGGGGCTGGGACTCTCGATGCCATCGATGAGAATGACGGAGTACGAGGCAGCGCCTATTTTCAGTTGTCCACCTTCCACTCGCGCTTCGGAGAGAAGGGAATCCGGCAGGTAGAAGAAGTCCTTCTGATTCTGAAAGAGCACCCGCGCAGCCCGCCAGGGCGTGCTATCCGCCGTGGCCAGCACCGCCACCGGAGCAACCGGGGTGCCGCCCCTCAGCAACCAGGATAGCCGGTTGGTGTAGGCAGTCAGCTGTTCGTAATGGTCCCACCAGTTGTTGTTCCATCCCACGTCGGGCGGACGTTCGTTCAGGCGCTCTCCGCGGACGGAGTAGTAAAAGGCGTGCGGCATCAAGGTGTTAGTCCCCCTGACAAAGAGCCAGTCGGCCAGCCACTTCATCTCGTCCATCGTCAACTGCCACCCGTACGCACCATACAGTTCGTTGATAACGATGGGGCGCTGGAGGTTGACCGCGACACTCGTCCCCGATTTCCCTATCGTGCTGTCGTTGCCTTCCAGCGCGCTCGTTCCGCCGGGCACCACGTAACGCCAGACGACATCCTGCCCGGGGATCTGGAAATGGAAGAGGGGCGCCATTTCGCCTGATCCGGCCGGGTGTCCCGTCAACGCCACGCTGTGCGCCGCGCACCAGTCGGAGAGCGGCTTGTAGTAACTTTCATTGAGCGAGGCGGCGACGGCCGTGTTGAATTCCGAGCGTACTCCCGTCTCGCCGCGGTCGCTGGCTTCCACCCACAGGAAGGGCAGGGATGTCGTGAAATCGCGGCCAACCTGGCTGTTGAGTCGTGGGAAGAAGTTCCACGTCCAGGGGACAAGGCCGGGCTTCGATCGACGACCGAGGATGTTGGGCTCATCCGTGAAAATGGCTCGAATAGTCGGTCCGAAGTGAGCTGAAAGCGCCCCGTAGTATTTCTCGTGAGTTTCGGCGATGAAGCGGGCCGTGGCCGCGGGATTCAGGAGATCCGCAGAAGCCGGGGCTCCGGCCTGGTTGTCTTCCTCGCCATCGTGAACTCCACGGATACGCCCCCCGCTCGGCGTTTGGGCAAACATGAAAACGGTCCAGTCGCCTTCGGGAACGTCAATTCCGGAAAGCGCGCTATCCGCGACCGGCTTGGCCGTCCCTCGCAGGTATTTCCCGCTGGCCGGATCTTTCTGAACGATAACGGCAGCCACCCGCTCTTCGTTCTCCCCGAGGGTCCAGTCGACAGCGACCTGCCGGGGACCCGAGAAATGCCGGGCGACCATACGCAGGCCTTGGGAGGCAAGCTTCCGATCAGTCGCGACGACTCGCCCGTGTGCCGAACCTGAGGGGTACATCGCCTCGTCATACAGGTAAACCTGCATTTGGCGTTTGGCCGCCTCCTCGACAGCCGTTCTCACGAGTTGGAGCCAGCGGTCCCCCATGTACGGGATCGAGCTCGACAAACCCAACCGGGCGTGAATCGTGAAACCATAGACTCCCTTTTCCTCCATCCTTGCGATTTGAGCTCGAATGCCCTCTTCGGTCACCTCGTCGTTCCAGAACCAGAAGGGGATCTGGGTAAACTCGCGCGGCGGGGATTTGAAAGCCTTGCGGAGGTTGTCCATGCCAGGGCCGTCGGCAAGGACCGGGATGACAAGGGCCAAGAGAAGCAACAGCAGGGAAAAGAGGGAACAGAGTCTCGGGATTTTCGGCATGGTGGCGACCTCGGCCGACAGTCTAGCATTTGCGTTTCTCTCGCGTCTCTTGCGTCTTTTGCGTGAATTCTTTCCGCCTCTTGCCTCCTTTGCGTCTTGTCTTCGACAAAATCCTCATGGTACGGTTCGACTTTCAGGAGCCCCTTCATGAAACAACTTGTTGCCATTCTTGTAGTTTTTTGGCTTGTCTTTGGCACCGCCGGTCAGGTCGTCGCTGATGGCGGCCGGCTCGTCGTGAACGCGGATCAGGGTAAGCATAAGATCAGCCGGAACATTTACGGCCATTTCTCGGAACACCTGGGACAGTGCATCTATGGCGGGATCTGGGTGGGCGAGAATTCTCCGATTCCGAATGTTCGAGGAATCCGAAAAGATGTCGTCCAGGCTCTCAAGCAGATACAGGTGCCGAATCTGCGCTGGCCGGGCGGCTGTTTCGGGGACACCTACCACTGGAAGGACGGGATCGGCCCCCGCGAAAAGCGGCCGTCGATCGTCAATGTCCATTGGGGAGGGGTGACCGAAAATAACCATTTCGGCACGCACGAGTTTCTGGATTTCTGCAGCCAGATCGGCGCTGACCCCTACATATCGGGCAATGTCGGGAGCGGGACCGTGCAGGAGATGGCTGAATGGGTTGAGTATCTGACGTTCGAGGGTAAGAGCCCGATGTCCGATCTGCGCCGGGCAAACGGGAGGGAACAGCCCTGGAAGGTGCCATTCTGGGGAATTGGGAATGAAACCTGGGGTTGCGGCGGAAACATGCGACCCGAGTATTACGCGGACGTCTACCGGCACTTTGCGACCTTCGTGCGGGGCAGCCGGGAAAACCGAATATCGCGGATTGCAGTCGGGCCTTCAGACGACAATTATCAGTGGACCGAAGTCATGATGCGCGACGCCGGCCAATCACTGGATGGGCTAGCACTTCATCACTACACGGTTGACTGGCAAAACAAGGGGTCAGCAACACAGTTCGACGAGGCAGGCTGGTTCAAAGTCCTCAAAAAGACCCTCTTCATGGACACCCTGGTGGACCGTCATTCGACGATCATGGACCGCTACGACCCGAACAAGCGGGTTGCTTTGGTTGTCGATGAATGGGGCACCTGGTACGACGTCGAACCGGGGACGAATCCAGGCTTCCTTTACCAGCAGAACACCCTGCGGGATGCGCTTGTGACGGGAATCAACCTGAACATCTTCAACAACCACTGCGATCGCGTCCGGGTGGCGAACATCGCCCAGATGATCAATGTCCTGCAGGCCGTCATCCTGACGCAGGACGAGAAGATGGTGCTCACCCCGACTTACCACGTGTTTGACATGTACAAGGTGCACCAGGATGCCGAGATGCTCCCGATCGCGGTGCCGTCCGAAGAGTACGAGTTTCAAGGGGAGAAGATCCAGGCTGTGAGCGCGTCCGCTTCACGAGATTCAGCCGGGCGCATCCACATCACCCTGACCAACCTCGATCCCAACAAGGAGCGCCGATTGCCGATCGATCTGCGCGGTGCGACCCCAAGCAAAGTCTCCGGGAAGGTTCTGGCCGGCGATGCCATTAACGCTTTCAACAGCTTTGACAGGCCCGACCGTGTGAAACCGGCCGCCTTCGGAGGTGCTCGCCTCCTTGCCGGCGGTTTGGAAGTCACGCTGCCAGCCCGGTCGGTTGTCCTTCTTGAACTCGAATAGTGGCACAGGGGGGCGGACGTGGAAAAGATCTTTCGGCTGGAGCGGCGTACGTTCCTGAAGGGGGCGCTCGGCCTCGGCGGAAGCGTCGCCGCGGGCGGTTCTTCGTTTGCCGCGGGTGACCGGATCGATCGCAAGGCCCTCCTTCGCCGACACAACCCGGTGGTCACATCCTTCGACCGGCTCTCACCCCTTTCAGTCGGGAACGGAGAGCTTGCTTTCACTGCAGATCTGACCGGACTCCAGACGTTTCCAGCGCTGTACGAATCGGGTATTCCCCTTTGCACCCAGTCGCAGTGGGGCTGGCATAGCTTCCCGGCTCCGGCGGGGAAGAGCGCCGCCGATCTCGTGCTAGAGGAATACGACAGCCATGGACGCATGGTCGGGTACGCCACCCGCCGGGAAGGCCAGGAGGACCTGTACAACTGGCTGCGCGAGAATCCTCACCGCCTGCATCTCGGGAGGATCGGGCTTGATCTGCGGCATAAGGACGGGCGTCCTGTAGAACCGGCGGCGCTCGCGGATCCCCGCCAGACGCTGGACCTCTGGACGGGAATCCTCGAGAGCCGGTTTCAAGTGGATGGCGAGACGGTTGAGGTGAAGACAGCCTGCCATCCCGTTGAGGATCTGGTCGCGGTCGTGATCGATTCGCCCCTGGCGGGCTCCCGACTTCTGTCGGTCATTTTCGAGTTCCCTTACGGATCTCCCGCCGTGAACGCGGCTGACTGGGCAAGCCCGGCTCGCCACTCCAGCCGGGGAATACGCAAATCTTCCTCGCGCTTCGATGTGGAGCGCAGACTGGACGAAGACCGTTACGGCGTCATCGTCTCATGGCAAGGCGAGGCGGCGGTGGAACAGGAGAGTCCCCATCGTTTCGTGCTGCGGGCGGCCCCCGGGGGCGGACGATTGGCTTTTGTCTGCCGTTTCACGCGGGGCGAGCCGGCCGCCAATCCTCCCTCCGCCGCCCAGACGCTCGCTGCCAGCGCTCGTCACTGGGGTAGTTTCTGGTCGTCAGGCGCCACCGTTGATCTGGGTGGAAGCACGGATTCAAGGGCTTCGGAGTTGGAGCGGAGAATCGTCCTCTCCCAGTACTTGACCGCTATTCAGTGTTCAGGCTCAATGCCGCCCCAGGAAACGGGTCTCACATGCAATTCCTGGTATGGAAAGTTTCACCTGGAGATGCACTGGTGGCACGCGGCGCATTTCGCCATGTGGGGGCGCACGCCGCTGCTCGAGCGGAGTCTCCACTGGTACAATTCGATCCTTCCCAGCGCCCGTCTGCGCGCCCGGGAACAGGGATATGAAGGCGCCCGCTGGCCGAAGATGAGCGACCCCGAAGGCCGCGACAGTCCTTCTCCGATCGGCCCCCTGCTTGTTTGGCAGCAACCGCACCCGATCGCCTACGCGGAGCTTTGCTTTCGCGCTCGCCCGGGTGCGGAGACACTCAATCGCTTCCGCGATATCGTCTTCGAGTCGGCCGATTTCATGGCCAGTTTTGCCCAATTTGATTCGAGCCGCGGACGATATGTGCTTGGGCCCCCTCTCATCCCGGCCCAGGAGATCCACCGCCCGCGTGTGACCTGGAATCCGACCTACGAATTGGCTTACTGGGCCTATGGTCTGGAGGTCGCACAGAATTGGCGCCGGCGCCTTGGTCTGGCGGCCAATCCGAAGTGGGAGGCGGTCAGGAGGTCGCTTGCGCCCCTGCCTGTCCGGGAGGGCCGCTATCTGGCTCACGAGAACTGTCCGGACACGTTCACGGCCGGTGTCACTGATCATCCTTCGATGCTGGCGGCGCTGGGCGTTCTGCCCAAGTCGGATCGGGTGGACCCTGAAATCATGCGCGCTACTTTGGAGAAGGTGATGACGGTGTGGAACTGGGACTCGACGTGGGGATGGGACTACCCGATGGTCGCGATGACGGCCGCCCGCCTGGGGAAACCGGAGATCGCCGTGGATGCCCTGCTCCTCGACACTCCGAAAAACAGATATTCGGTCAACGGTCACAACTACCAGCGGCCGAATCTGTGCCTGTACCTGCCGGGCAACGGCGGCTTGCTGGCCGCCATCGCGCTGATGGCAGGAGGCTGGGAGTCAGCTCGTTCGGGCCCCGCTCCCGGTTTTCCGAAACGGGGGTGGAACGTACGCGCTGAGGGCTTTAAACGCGGGGAGTGAGGAAGTCGCGGGCTGCGCCAAGCAGTTCCGTCTGAGGCCGCATCTATTCAAGAACTGTCTTGCCAGCCCACCTCCTAGACTTGCCAGCACCCGAGCCCAGAAGAAGTTGCTCAGACCGCGGTCGCGGAAATCAGGGCTCTGCCAAACGCGATCCGGCTGTCGTCAAGAAGTAGCAAACGAACTACGCGGTTCTACGACAAGTACCGGGGTCAACTGGATCTGGCTGGCTTTCTCCGACTCGGCAACCTCTGTTCGAGAGCGGCAAGTACGAAGGGGTCCTTTGCGATCGTGTCGGTCAGGCCTTTCCTTCGCGAATTCACCGCCCAGAGCTTTCAGGGGGTCGGGGAGTGGCTTGAGAAGGGTGTCAGGAACTGGGCGCATACCGATGTCATTTGCGGTGAGCTGTTGTCCCCTGCCTGAAAAGCGGCGCGTGCTATCCGAGCTTGAGAGCTGGCGGGAATCGCCCTCCAGATGGAAACGCCGGCGTCCCTGTTGCGCTGTTGAGCCTGATTTCCCGAGTTGACACCCCGGCCCTCCTGGCTTTCATCCGGCCGTTGATGTTGGACGTCGAACGGGTCGTACACCAGGGTCTCGGCTGGTTCCTTCGAGAGACCTGGAAAAAGGACCCGGTCCCGGTTGAAGCCTTCCTCCTCGAGTGGAAGGACCAGGCGGCCCGGCTGATCTTTCAGTATGCAACCGAAAAGATGACACCCGAGCAGAAGGCGCGTTTCCGAAAAACCCGTGCGGTTGCATCGTAGAAGGCTGTCGGCGGGCGTTTCCCAGAGCGCACGATGGACATTGCGGAATATTCTTGCTCGCGGCTTTTGCTATGATGGAATAGTGCTGGCGCCAAGTCGGATGAACCGTTTCCACTCCTGCTGGAAACCCGCGATTTGCCTCTCGCTTCTCCTTTGCATGATCGGTTGCCACAAGAAGCCTGTCGCCGTCCCCCCGCCCGCACCTCTCCTGGACCAGGCGAAAATGGCTTTCGACGGCGATCGTTTCGAGGAAGCTGCGCGGTTGCTCGAAGAGTTTCTCAACCAGAACCCGAGCGGCACTGGACGAGAGGAAGCGGTTTTCCTGCTGGCTGCGAGCTATTCTATTCCCGACAGCCCCGCCTTCAATCCCGGACGCGCTTCGCAGTTGCTCGATACTCTCACCACAATGCCGAGCGCCAGGGCCACGCCGCTTGTGCGGTTGAGCCGGGCTCTGGTCCGGGTGGGTCAACGAAGCCAGGATCTCGCTGCCCAGGTGGCAGCTCTCGAACAAGCCCACCGGCAGGCTGTTGAGCAACTCTCTCAATCCCAGGCGGAGACCCAAACGCTCCAGGCCCGGATCACGGAACTCGAGAACGAGAAGCAGACACTTTCACAACACCTGGAGCTTCGCCGAGAACGCGTGACCGACCTGATCCGGAAGCTCGAGTCGGCCGAAGCAAGGAACACACGCCTTCAAACGGAAATCGAGTCGATGAAGAAGGTCCTCGAGAGCATGAAAAAGATCGACCTGCCGAAGAAGTAACCGCGATCGGCTAACCGTGCTGACGACTGACCGGCTGAGCGGGACACGAAGGGAGACCCGCGGATAACGCGGATAACGCGGATAAGCGCGGAAAAGACAGGCGTGCCTTTATCCGCGCTTATCCGCGTTTATCCGCGAAGATCCGCGGGTCCCTACTTACTTGTGCTTTTCCACCGGCATGAGCTCAAGGATGTTCAAAAGGGGATCGTACGATTCTTCCAGATCCGCCTTGAAGGGTTCGAATGACTCCTGGATCTCGGGAGGGAGGCCATCGGACCATGGAATCCGCTGCCATTCCGATTCGAGCTTTGCGATCTCCTTCTCAACCGTCTGCTGCCAGGCCGTCTTCTCAGCTTTAGGGCTTTTTTCCGCTTGCTGCCGAACCGCGTTGCGGAGCATGGGCCTCATGTATCTGCGGACGAACGACATCACCGCCTGCCGTGTCTGCTCCCGTGTGTCATCGGTCCCACCGTCGTGATTTCCAAACGTCACATTGTTGTTGCTCCCCAGCCTGAGTTTCTCAGGTCCATCGCCCGGATCTTTCTTGAGCCAGGAGTAATAGGCCAGGCAGTAAATGTAGGAATATTCACCATGGCCCATACGGTTTTCGAGCTGGGCATCGGCCCGTGCCTTATGAAAGCGGGCGATCTGAGGAACCGCCCCCACTCCCGTCCGCGCGGCCCTCATGGCGTGCCAGAAGCCGCCACGCTGACCGTTCGGGCCGCCGATCTCGGACTCCAGCGTGTGGATGGACTTGGCAAGCTCGCCCCGGGCCGGCGTGGTCGCCTTTCGAACGGCCAGGAAGGCTTCCACGCGATCGGCGGGAATCCGGCCGTCCGGTTCAGGAGCGTAGTCCTCAACGCGTCCGAATTGTTTGTCGACTCGGGAAACCGATTCCCCGATCTCCTTGAACTCCTGGACAGCATTTCGGGTGTACATGAAGATGGTCAGCCCGACGCCAATTGCGATGACCACGAGCACACCACAACCGATACCGCAGCCCGTCAACCACTTGGAGAAAGTCTTGTCACTCATCTTGTCCATCCAATACGAGTAGCGATCATGACTTGTTCACAAAGCGAGAGGATGCAGAGTCGCATGCGATTATTCCCCGTGTCTGCGGGGATCTTATCAGGATTGGAAGTCGCGTGGGAATCGATCTGAACCAGTGAAGTGCGGCCGACATCCAAGCAGGGAAGTGATATCCTGTGTCGCACTCGAAAGGACGGCGCAATGCTTCGGCAGAACATCTTGAGGTCTCTGGCACTTGTTCTGATTTCGGTCGGTCTCATCTTCGTTGCCCAGGGCGGCCCTAAAGAGCCAAAGCTCACCGAGGAAGAGATCCTGTCTCGACACCTGTCCTCGATCGGCACGCCTGAGGTCCTGACGGATTACCGGACGCTCACACTTCAAGGAACTGGCGAGTTACAGATGCAGATGGGCGGAACGGGAGGTGTAAGCGGCCAATTGGTGTTTGTTTCGGACGCCCGGAAGTCGAGGTTTTCGCTGAACTTCAATCACCTCCAGTATTCCGGTGAGCAATTCATTTACGACGGCGACAAGGTGGGAATCGAGTTCATCAGGAATGAGACGCGAACCCGCTCGGCTCTCGGCAATTTTCTTTACCGATCGCCTGAGCTGATCAAAAACGGATTCTGGGGAGGGACGCTGAAGCGGAGCTGGACGTTTCTGAACGCGGCCGATCGAAAGCTGCGCTTCCATTACCGGGGGTTGGCCGATGTCCAGGGAACGAAGCTTCACGACCTCGAGGTGAACTGCAGGGGCTGCGACGAAATCAGCGTCCATGTCTACCTCGAGCCGGAGACATTCCGCCACGTAAGAACCAGCTATCGGATGATCTTGCCGGCAGCGCCAACCGAGTTGGGACGGGGCAATATTATCAGGGACGGTAAGTTCGTTCGCTACACGATGGACGAGGAATTCTCCGAGTTCCAAAGCCAGGATGGTCTTACTCTGCCGACTCGCTGGCTCGTGCGCTACACGCTGGATCAGCCGGAGCGCCCGGTCGCGCTCACCCTCGAGATGCGTTTGGCCAACGGGCTGCGAAACACGCCGCTGGATCCCGGGTTATTCACGGTTAAATATTGAGGCGAAGGCTCTCACCGTAGAGGGCACGGCGCGGCTACGTAGCGCCGTGCCCTTTGTGGATAGTGCGGCCGGTTCCTCTACCTCCAGAATCCGGTTGGCCGGAACTCCTCGCATGCTTTGCAGCCGGCCGCTTGGCCACAGAATCTCGAGATCCACCTGGGTGGCGGTTCCCAGGCCGAAGTGAACCCGCGGATCGTTGGCGGAGAAAATGCTGGATGCGGTCGTCGCTTCCGCGGTCTGCTCGAGCTTGCCGGCGCTGGCCTTCACGCGGGCACCCAGACCATAGCGGTTACTTGCCTTTCCCTGGAGTTTGACGATCAGCCAGTTGTGCGCGTTACCGCCCTCATTGCGAAGGATCGATGGGCGGTCGTCCATGTTGACAATCACCGCGTCCAGGTCGCCGTCGTTGTCGAGGTCACCGGTTGCCAGCCCCCGGCTGGATTTCGCCTGTTTGATCCCCGCTCCCGACCGCGAAGAAACATCTTCGAAGTTCCCGTTTGCTAGGTTTCTGAGCAGAACCCGGGGAGAGTAGTACGTCTCACCTCCGGCGGGACTCCGGAGGAGGTGCGGGTAGACGTGGCCCGTGGCGATCAGGATGTCTTTCCAGCCGTCGTTGTCGTAATCCATGAACCGGGTGCCCCAGCAGACGTACGGCATGGATGGACCGGCCAAACCTGCCTGTTTGGACCGGTCGGTGAACATCCCCTGTTCGTTGCGATAGAGGTTGCTGTGGTCGAAGGAGAAATTGGACTTGGTGATGTCCAGCCAGCCGTCGTTATCGTAGTCCGCCAGGTCGGTCCCCATGCCGGCTTGTTCCATCCCGTCCTCGGAAACTGCGACCCCGGTCAGGAGCCCAACTTCTTTGAAAGTCCCGTCCTTCTGGTTTTCCCAAAGGTAGCTGGGCGTTGAATCATTGGCGACGTAGATGTCCGGCCAACCGTCATTGTTGTAATCCCCCACCGCAACCCCGAGCCCGTAACACGGTTGACGCTCGAGAACGCCGGCCGAGACGGTGACGTCCGTGAATGTGCCGTCCCCATTGTTCCGGTAAAGCGTGTCCGGGGCGCCTTGCAGTCCGCGGGGACCGCACATCACGCGGACGCCGCGGTAGTCGCAATCCGGTCCCCGGAAAACCAACGGAGAGCGGTGAATATCGACCTCGATGTTATTCGCCACGTAGATGTCGAGATCGCCGTCGCGGTCGTAATCCGTGAACGCCGCGCTGGTGCTCCAGCGTCCTCCATGCAAGCCCGACCGCTCGCTGACGTCGCCGAAGGTCCCATCCCCGTTGTTGCGGTACAGGATGTTGCCATTGAGTCCCAGAACATAGATGTCCGGGTCCCCGTCGTTGTCGTAGTCGCCAACCGCGCATCCCATCGCCCAGCCTTTCCCAAACACGCCCGCCTTTCGGGTGACGTCGCTGTACGTGCCGTCGCCGTTGGCTCGGTAAAGGGCATTGCCGTGATCCCGGCCGCGTTGGACGTCCTCGATCGTGCTCCCATTCACGAAGTAGATGTCGAGGAAGCCGTCTAGGTCATAATCGAGCAGGCCGACACCGCCGCCTTTCGCTTCGAAGATGTAATTCTTCTTCGGATCGCCGCTCACGTGTTTGAAGGTGATCCCGGCTGACTCGGTCACGTCGATGAACTGCGGAAGGCGAGCATCGCTTTGCACGAAGCCAAGTGACATCAGGAGGAGTAAGCAGGAGAATCCGGTTCGGCTCACGGCATCTTCACCAGTTTCTGGAGAACCTGCAAGTCCCGATCGATCGCGGCAATGAGCTCGGTTTGGTTCAGGCGAGCGGCTTTTTCACGGGCGTCGCCCAGGTACTTCCGGGCCGACCCCCGATCGCCCGCCCGGGCATAGGCGGCCCCCAGCGCGTACAGATAGCGCGGAGTATCGGCATCCTCGGGGGTCCGGGTCTCGAGAAATTGAGTGATCGCTTCCTGGATCTTGCCCTGCTTTACCAGAATCCTCCCAAGATTGAAATGGGCAGCGCGGTTGCCTGGCTGGGCTTGGATGGCGGCCTGGTAATGCTCGGTCGCCTCGTCCAGCTTGCCCTCGACCATCAGCACGTAACCAAGATTGTTGTGGGCGTCAGGGTAGGCCGGACTCAACCGCAGCACGACACGCAACGGTTCCTCGGCTTCCCGGTAACGCTCCTGCTCCATCAGGAGGACCGCGTAGTTGTAGTGACTCTCGAGAAGATTCGGGTTGATCCGAACGGCTGAACGGTAATGCGCTTCGGCCTTCTCCGGCTGCCTCAGTTTCCCGTAAAGTGCGATCAGGTGGATGTGCGCCTGGACAAGCCCGGGATCCGCAGCCAAGGCTGCCTCGTGCTCCGCAACTGCGGCTTCCAACTGGCCGGATTCGGCTAGCAGAACACCTTTGCGCAGTCGCGCGTTTGCTCCCGTTTTCAGTTCGTGGATTGCGGCGAGCAGCGGGTCATCGATCGGCGGCCATGTCAGCTTGTCTTTCTGGTACAGGACGAGCTGCTCCTGGGCCTTTTCCTTCTCTCCCTGGTCGCGGTATACGCGGGCCAGCGCGAAATGCGCCGCTCCAAAGCCGGGGAAAAGCTCGCATGCCTTCCGAAGGTGATCTGTCGCGGGCGCGGATTCCCCACGGTTCGCGAAATACCGGCCGAGTCCGTAGTGCGCGGCCGCCGCCTCGGGATGCCGGGTGAGGATCGCCTCGAAGATCTCCCGGGCTGCCTCGGAGTCCCCGGCCTCCTGAAGAGATTCGCCCAGTTTCAGTCGCGCCGGCAGGTACTCGGGGTCCAGTCGCAGAGCCGCCCGAAAAGAGGAAGCGGCATCGTGGTGTTTGCGCAGCGTCGACTGGGTGCGCCCCAAGTAGTAGGGCCATCTCCTGTCGCTTGCCGCGAAGGCCAGCGCCCTCCGGAAACACGGCTCGGCGAATTCGTACTGTTCGTAGGCGTAAAGCAGCATTCCTAACCGGCCATTTCTTTCGGCGTCCTGAGGGTTGCGAACAGTGGCCGTGTAGGCGTCCGAGATCTGCGCGCGAATGTCCGCTTCGAATGCATCGAGGTTGAGTTTCGGCAACGGCGGAACGGACTCCGCCCGCACCGTCAGGGCAATTAGTGCGAGCGCAAGGAGAGACGAGAATCCCGATCTGAAGGCAATTTCACGTGAGGATGCCATGATTGCTCTTATCAGCTCCTCCTTGCCTTCTGCGCGGAGTCAGCATCGCGAATGTGCTGCTCGTAAGTAGGAAGACCGAACTCCCGGAGTACGTCCATAATTTTGACGTCGGCATCGACGCTCTCAATCGTTGCCCAGTTCTCGGGGTGAAAAATTTTGATCCGCACCCGGCGTCCGTACTTCTTTTCAATATCCGGAAACTTCAGAACTTCGGGCCAGATGTGAATGAGTGCTTTTTCGAGGTTGACCGGGGCAGCAACCCAGCGCTGAAAAGGCCCGCTCGCAGCCAGGTCATCACCCGAGATGTCGATGACCCGGGCGTCTTCGCCAGTGCTCGAGACGATGTAGAACTGGTTCATCCAGGCATGTGTTGTCAGTATCCGGCCACCCGGGAACTGCGAGGGGAAGAAGACGATCTCGGCACCCCGGGCTTTGAGCGCTTGCCAGCCAGGAGTCCAGTTTGCGTCGTAGCAGATCTGGATGCCGATCTTTCCGAAATCTGTCTGGAACACCGGCGGTTCGGCCGGTCCGGGCGCAACGCCCCCATCCATCTCTCCTTCGGTCGCGTGGCTCTTGTGGTATGCACCGGCAACCGAACCCGAGCGGTCAATCAGGACGGCACTGTTGTAGATCTTTCCAGCGCTTCGGGTGGGAATCGGGCAGATGACATAGCAACGGTTGGCTTTGGCATATTCGGCCAGACGCTTCACGATCGGACCGGGGACTTCCTCTGCGACCTCGGCCAACGGTTTCTGCTCGCTCACCCAGGAGGTGTTGAATGTCTCGGGCAGGCAGACGATGTCGGGCCGGAAGGGGATCAGGTTCTGCATTCGCTCGAGTGTCCTATCGATCCTCTTCTGGATGCTTGTTTCCGGATAGAGGTCTTTCAGGTCGATGCTGGCGACCCACACCTCGCGGGGCAAGCGCCTGTCGGAAGCGGGTTGGCCGGCACGTTGCGGCTGAAGCCCGGGGCTCCCCGCAGCATAGAGCCCGGCACCGGCCGAGGCCTGTGCGATGAATTTTCTGCGCGACACAGTCTGCTTTGTATTCATAGTTCATCTCCGGGGCGGCTCAAAAACTCGTAACGCCTGTGCTCACGGTTCCACCGGACCACGAGGCAGCCGGACGAATCCGCCGCCTCGTTCACTTTTATCATGTTTGATGACCAGCCTGGGACGAAGCGGGCCGATAATTTCGCAATCCACGGGTTTTCGGGAAAGTCGCGAACCACGACACAACCGGGCCGGCTCCGTCGCAAGATCGAGATCAACTCCCGCGTGGTCGCTCCCCGTTGGGAGTACTGGTTGTCCTTAACCAGCCATAGATAGCCCGCGTTACTCAGTATAAACAGGATAACAAAACCGTCCCGCAGCCATCGTTTTCGGATCCGGCCGACGAGCTGAGCGACGAGGTAGGCAGCTGGCATGGATGCGAGGTAGAGGTGCCGGCTGGGCAAGTGGATGTCGTAAACCAGGAAGCCGTACGGAAGCAACGCCACCAGAATCCAAAGGACTGCCACCGCCAGTTCCTGGAGCGTGGCTCGCCTTTCGGGATCGTTACGCGGATCGCCCCGGAGAGCGCGCAGCGCGCCACCCGTTGTCAGGGCTCCCACCCCGAGGGCCAGGTAGAGCCACGGGAAAGCGAGCTTGTGCAGGGTAAAAGCCAGGACCAGAACCGAGCTCCAATTCAGCGAGTAGAACCGGCTTTGAATCAGGAAATTCGTCTGCACGAGCGAGGCGAACCAGGCAATGTAGCCGGCGGTCAGGGCTCCGACTGCGATCCAGAACCAGACCGGGGGTTTCTGTCCGTCACTTCGTCTGACCTGCGTTAAGGCGAGAAGCGGGAGGAGGAGGACCGCCACCGCTCCCGATTCCTTGGAGAGAAGGGCTCCGACGTAGAGGACGAGGCAGACCCTGTAACAGGAAGCGTGGGCAGCCCAGAGAACTCCGAGGACGAAGAAGCCGACCAGCAGCTCATTGACGGCCGATAGCCAGCCGACCGCCTCGCTCGGGTTCTGGATTACCAGAAACAGAAGCGCCGTCAGTGCAGCGAGCTGAGGTGCGGTTCCTCGCCTGATAAGCACGTGGCGGAGAAGAAGGGCGTTCAGGCAATGCAGTGCAATGGAAAGAAGGTAGAAAGCGACGGGTTGGAGCCCGAACACCTTCTGCAGCGCGGCGAACCAGGCGAATGTCGTCAGGCGGAAAGAAGCGGGCGCCGAGTGCAACTGGGCGGAGAGGTGGATCAGGCTCCTGCTCTGGTCCAACATGACCAGATCGTCGGACATGAAGCCGTTGTCGAGGACCCAGAAGTAGCAGCCGAAACCGAGCAAAAGAACCAACAGTGAAAACCGGAGTGAATCTGCGTGTGCCGTCCTCACTGGCTGGGTCGTCCCTCTTTCTGACTGTTTTGGTTCGTTCACCGGGCCGGAAAGGACCTGCCCCTCAGGAGCTTAGCATGCACCGCGCCCTGCGACCGAGTCCTGAATTCCTGTCACGGCTGTTTACTCCTTGCTCAGGGTTGGGCAGAATGTCCGGCTACAGACAGCAAAACTTCGGAGCAGTGAAAAGACCTTGATGAGACGAAAGAAGACTTTGAAAATTGGAATCGGCCAGATCCCGATTGTCATGGGAGACAAGGAGGCCAATCTTAAGAGCGTCTTCGACGCGGTTCGGGTGGCGGGCAAGGAAGGATGCGACATCATTGTTCTACCCGAATGCTGCCTGACCGGATGGCTGTCCTCCGCCACCCGTGAAAAGGCGGAGCGGGTCCCGGGCCCGTTCACCGATGCTCTTGGTCGTTTGGCCAGGCGGTACCGGATTGCCATAGCGGTCGGTTTCGAGGAGAAGGACGAATCGCGCTGCTACAATTCGGCGGCCTTTGTGGCCCGCGATGGAGAGATCAGGGCCAGGCACCGGAAAATCAACGAACTGGAGGTCGGTCTGGACCTCTACAGTCGCGGGGATTCCTTGCGTGTTTTCGAGTTCGAAGGCCGCCGGATGGCGCTCGACATCTGTGCCGACAGTTGGACGCCTCATCTGGTGGAGAGTTTGTACCTTATGGGTGCCGAGCTCCTGTTGTCTCCCTGCGCGTGGGCTATTGAGCCGGGCAACGAGGAGACAAACCTCGAATGGATCAGTCAGGCTTATGCGTCACGCACGAATGGGAAGAACCTCACGATCGTCGCGGCCAATGCTGTGGGCGAGGTCAACCAGGGCCCATGGGCCGGTCGAGTGCTGCAAGGCGACAGCCTGGTCATCGGCCCTGATGGGCAGAAGCTCCTGCAGGGGCCGAGGAACGACGCGGCGAACCTGACGATTGAGGTACAGGGCTAAACAGAACCTCTGACGGAACTCTCTTGTATAGAGTGCGGCGCCGCCGCCTGCTCCTTATACGCATTTCGGCCGTCCCGATCTGCAAAAGCGGAGTTGGCCCTCGGAGCGCGGACGTCTCGTCCGCACTGGGATCGCGGACGTCCCGTCCGCGCGGCGGGCATCTTGCCCGCCGTTCCGAATTGTTCCACTTATTGCGATCTCCGAAAGAAAACGCCGGGCAAGATGCCCGGCGCGCGGGCAGGATGCCCGCGAACCCAAGTGCGGACGGGACGTCCGCGCTCCGGAAAGGCCGTGGCCGAACCTTCATCAAATCCGGCGGGTTAGCGTGCTCTCTGATTTCGGGTTCCTCACCAGCAGGAGCACGAGCACCATTGCCACAAACGGGATCAGGCTCGCGGTGATAATGATCGGTTCGAAGGAGTACCGGTCGGACACGTATCCGACCAGGTATGTTGAAGCAATTGTGCCGATTCCGGCGCCGGTTCCAGCCATTCCGCTCACGGTAGCCACCGACCTGCTGTGGTAAAGGTCGGAGGGAAGAACCAGCACCATGGTTGAAAAGCTGGCGTAAGCGAACGTCGAAAAACCGAAAAGCGCGGCAATTGCATACTGGTTGTTGCTGAAAGCGGCGCCGGACAGGACCAGCATCCCAAAACCGCCGAAAACCACGACCGCTTTACGCGCCCTTCCGACCGGCCAGCCGCGACGGATCAGCCAGCTCGAGAAGCCGCCTCCGAAGAAGTTTCCCAGATCGGCCGCCATGAAGGGGATCCAGAATGCGAATAACGCATCCTCCACGCGAATGCCTTTCGCCACGAAGTAGATGGCGAGCCAATCGGTGATGAAGAACCAGACCGGATCCGTCAGGGAACGGCCGATGATCACGCCCCATGTCTGCCGACTCTTCAGCAACTGGCTCCAGCGCGCCGGCTCCCCGCCTGTCTCACCCACCAGGTTCTCGAGCTTGTCCTGGAGGATCATCCGCCGTTCATCCTCGCGCAGCCGGGGATGGTTCTCGGGCGGATGGTAGAGCAGGCGCCAGGCGATCAACCAGAAGAAGCCGAGGGTACCGGTCACGAGAAAAGCCGGGCGCCACCCGCCAAAGGAGTGATACAGCCAGAAGACCAGGAAAGGGGCGACCGCGCCTCCGATCGAAGAGCCGCTGTCGAAAAGCGCGACCGCCCAGCCTCTCTCCCGTTTCGGAAACCATTCGGCGACCGCCTTTGTGGCGCCCGGCCAGTTGGCCGACTCTCCCAGTCCGAGCAGGAAGCGAAAAGCGATGAAACTGCGCAGACCGGATGCGAGCGACGTGAGCATCGCGGCGATCGAATACCAGATGACGGTGATGGTGAGACCCGTCCGGGTTCCGATTCGATCCAGCAGCCGCCCGGCGCCAGTCTGACCGATCGCGTAGGCCACGCGGAAACCGATGACCACCAGGGCGAAGTCCTCGTTGCTCCAGTCGTAATCCCGTTTGAGATAGGGAGCCAGCACCGACAGTGTCTGGCGGTCGATGTAGTTGATGACTGTGGAGGCAAAGAGCAACCCGCCGATCCACCAGCGAAGGGCGGGCAGGGTCCTGGGCCGCCTGGGAACGCCGGCGTTGTCGGGCGAGATGCGGCTGCTTTGCTCTTTGTTCGATGATTTGGTTCCCACCCAGCGATGATACCAGACCCCAACGACGGCAAGGACTTCAAGGACCTCAACGACACGGAAAAGGGAGCTGTTGTTGTCCTTGTTGTCCTTGTTGTCTTTGCCGTCATTGGGGTCCGGCGTTGTTTCCCCGCATAGCTGGCGGGCCTGCGCCCGGGCTGCTAATATCTCCCGGAATAGAAAGGGAGGAATATGCAATTCAGTCTGGCGCGCCCGTCGATCCTGACCTGCCCGGGTATGCATCCTGTTCATCGCCGCGTCTTTGTCACTGTCCACTTTGGAGGCAGCCGATCTTGCCGGTTCCCGTGATTACCCCAATTAAAGCGGAGATCAAGCCGGAGTCAAAGGCGGCCCTGGATGAAATCGCCAAACTGCTCAAGGGCGAGCCGAATTTGAAGCTCCATGTCGTCGGCCACACCGATAATGTTGGCGGATACGAGCCCAACCTGGGTCTCTCCAGACGCCGGGCCGAGGCAGTGGTTGGCGCGCTCGCCCGCAATTACGGGATATCCGCCGCTCGCCTCACGCCGAACGGAGTTGCCTATCTGGCGCCTGTGGCGGTGAATACGACCGAGGAGGGCCGTGCCAAGAACCGTCGCGTGGAACTAATCCCGCAGTGAGTTTTCAGGGAGTTTCGGGGACAGTAATACTTAATTCCCACGCCGTTGCCGCGATCTCCCCGCCGGCACAGGAATTAAGTTTTGTGTCCCGAAACTCGCCTCTCTTCCTAGCGGGACCAACATAAGCGATGTATGCCGGAAACAGGATCTCGCGCGGTTGACTACCGAACAGGGGCTGAAGTGTCTCGAGGCACCAGGCCCCTATCTCGGCTTCCGGTGTCCCCTCCGAAATCGCCTGCTCAACGCTTGTCTCTGTCATCACGTAGCGGAGGTAGGAATCGAGGTCCATAGGAAGCGCCAGCTGGAACTCCTCGCAGGCCTCCAGACTCAGCCCGAACTGGGAGAAGGGAAGCGCTCTCACCTCGAGCTCGTAACCCGGCGGAAAAGGGTAGCGCTGCTCGAAGGCGGTGAACCAGGAATCAAGACCCGCACCTTCGCGAAAGTGGCGTCCCGAGCCGAAATCATAGATCGCCAGCATGCCCGACGGCTTGAGGACGCGGCTTACCTCGGCTAGAGACAGGTCGATGTCGGAGTAGTTGAGCGATCCCGCAGCGGTGATCAGATCGAAGCTGCCGGCCTTGAATGGCTGCGCCTCCGCCTGTGCGACGAGAAACGTTACCTGCCCGGCGGATTTTCGGCTTCCGCTCACCATCTTAAGCACCGGGTCCACACCGACGACGCTGTCGGTCAGTTTTCCAAGCGGCACGGTAGACAGGCCCGCCCCACAGCCGATGTCCAGCCCCCGCCCTTGCGCTCCGGTTATACCCCGCCGCCGGCCGATCCGTTCCACAATTCGAGCATGGAGGGGCGGGCGGGACAATGCGTAACCATCAGCCAGCCGGGAGCTGTCATAGATCTTTCCGGACGGCCTCAATCGTGGTGCTCCATCTCCATGGTTGTAGCACAGGACGGAGTTTCGGGGACACAAGACTTAATTCCTTTGGCCACGGTGACTACCCGATAACGGATTGGGAATTAAGTGTTATGTCCCCGAAACTCTAGTTTTGACGCACATGTAATATTGGATTAGGCTATTGATCAGTCTGTGAACCATGGAGGAGAGACCATGTTAGTCCGTTCACTGTTAATCGTGTTGTTTGTAGGAATCGCGGCCGCAGGCTCGGCCGCCGGTCAGGTAACCGTTCTGGTCCAGATTGAAGGGGTGCCTGGGTCTTCTACTCTGGTCGGTTACGAAGGTGCGATCGAGGCTCTGAGCTTTTCCTGGGGCGCGAGCAACGCCGCGATGTTGACCCCCGGTGGTGGCGGCGGGGCGTCTCGAACACAGTTCAGCGAGTTCAGCTTCATGAAGCTGCAGGATAGCGCTTCTCCGCTCCTGCTCCAGGCGCTGACCACAGGGAGAACCATTCCGACTGCTTCCGTCAGGATGCTGCGGGCCAGCGGCGATGCTCCCGTTGAGTTGAGCACGATCCGGCTCTCCGATGTTCGGGTCGTCAGCCAGCAATTGAGCGGATCGTCCGAAACACCGGTGGAATCGATCTCCCTGCAGTTCGGGCGGATTGAGTGGGAAGTCTGCTCTATCGATGCGACCGGGGCCCGCGCAGGCTGTAATACCGTGACGTGGGACATCGCCACGAACAGCCCCTAAGCGCGTTTACTGCGCGATCGTGTCCGCCGTCCGGGTTTCCGAATCCTGATCCGTGGAGCCGGGAGAATCCGCGTAGCGTGCGAAGTCTGGGGCGAGTTTTTCGGCCAGGGAGACGACGTGCCCTACGATCAGCACGGCCGGAGAGCCAATCGCGTGGCGTGTTCCCTCGGCTTCGATGTTCCGCAGGGTCGCGATAACCCGGCGTTGGGTGTCCAGGGTCCCGGACTGGATGAGTGCGGCGGGCGTATCGAGGCTGCGCCCGTGGAGCACCAACTGCGCGACGATTTGCTTCAGCCTGCCGAGAGGCATAAGGACAACCAGGGTATCAACGGCCGTCGCAAGCTGGTCCCAGCGGACAGGAACCGGTGCGTCCTCACTCTGGCAGCCGGTAACGATCGCTAGCGATGAGGACGACATCGCGGTGGGTGACCGGGATTCCGGCGGCGGCCGGAACGGACAGGGCCGACGTCACGCCGGGGATCACCTCAAAGGGAACTCCGGCTTCGGCGAGGCATAACGCCTCCTCTCCGCCCCGGCCGAAAACAAAAGAGTCTCCCCCCTTCAACCGCACGACCTGTTTGCCCTGGTGCGCTTTCTCGATCAGAAGCCGGTTGATGGCTTCCTGCGGGAAATCGTAATACCCGCCCTTCTTGCCCACACAGATCTTCTCCGCCTTTCGGCTGGCGAGTTGGAGGATCTCCGGGCTGACGAGGCGATCATAGACAACGACCTCGGCGGCCTCGCAGAGAACGCAGCCCTTTCACCGTGATGAGGTCCGGATCCCCAGGGCCGGCGCTCGACCAGGGTTACTTTCCCCTTAGGAGTATTGCCTCTCATATCACCGACTCCTCCAATGCTCCGCTCGACTAGAGCCTTGACGCTGTCCGGGCCGCCGTGACGGGCGGCGGATACAAGATCGAGATCCAGGATCCCCCGGTAGAAGGCACGCCGATCCTCAAAGGACTCGAACCGTCGCTTGATGAGCGGCCGGGTTTCCCCCAGCGCGCGGACCACATGCGCATATTCGACGCCGTAGCGTTCCTCGAGTTCCTTGCGCAGCTTTGAAGCCAGGGCGGGGCAGTGTCCCGAGGTGGAAATCGCAATGACCAGGTCCTCGCGCTGGACTATGGCAGGAGCGATGAAGCTGCAATGCGTCGGCTGGTCGATCACGTTCAGTGGAATCCGCCATCGCTCCGAGTAGTCTCGCATCCGGTCCATCTCGGCCGGATCGTCTGTCGAAGCGACGATCAGCCAGGACCCTTCGGCGTCTTCCTCCCTGAACACCGGGTGCCTGACCACCTCAGCTCCGGACTCCCTGAGTGCTTGTTCCTTTTCGTCCGCCAGTCGTCCTGAGCCGACGACCAGGCACTTTCGCCCTTGGAGGTCGATAAAGATCGGGTAGTAACGCATCAGCTCTCCCTTAACGCTTCCTGGCCAGCTTCCACCCCGGCTGGTTCCACTCGGTCGGGACTCGCGATCCCAAGGCGGTGACACCAGTCTCCGAACGCCTCGCCGTCTTCTCTGGTGCCCGTCCAATCCCGGATAAGCGGAGCGATAACCGTGGCTAGCCGGTCGCGGGTCACATTCTCTCGGTAGAGAGCAGCCAGCCGGTCACCCCGCGGACTCCCCCCGAGGTAGACGTGGTAACCGTTCGAAGATCGACCGATCAGCCCAATCTCGGCAACCGGCGGCCGGGAGCACGAATTGGGACAGCCGGACACGCGGATGGAAATCTGCTCCTCGGCACAACCGAGCTGTTCCAACTCATCAAAGAGACTGGGGAGCATGCGCTCGGCTTCAGCAAGAGCCAGTCCGCACGTCGGAAGTGCCGGGCAGGCCATGCTCGCGAGGCGCAAAGCGGAAATCTTGGCCGGAAGGACGACGCCGTTGGCCCGAAGAATGGACTCGACGTTCTCCCGTTCGCCTTCGTCAAGGTCCGCCAGAACCAGGTTCTGATCAGGCGTGAGCACGATCAGGGGCCTGAAGCGCGTCACTATTTCACGCAAAGCTGTCTTGAGGCGGGGCCCGCGGTCATGGATGCGGCCGTTTTCTACAAAAAGCCCAAGAAAGCAGCGGTTCTCCTGCTTTTGACGGTGCCAGCCCACGTGGCTCTTGACCTGGCCGATTTCAATCCTCCCCGGAGGACTGAGACTGTAGGCCAATTCTTTCTCCACCTTTTCCCGGAAGGCGTCGATTCCCAGTTCCTCGACCAGGTACTTCAGCCGGGCGTGTTTGCGATTGCTCCTGTCGCCCAGGTCACGGAAGACGACGACGATCGCTTGGAGGACCGGGATCAGCTGCTCCGGCGAAACCCGGGCGAGCGCGGTGGCCAGCCGGGGATACGTCTCCTTGTTCCCGTGTGAGCTTCCCAAGCCGCCCCCGACGAGAACCTGGAAGCCCGAAAGCGTCCCGTCGCCCACGACCGGCACGAGGGCGATGTCGTTTGTCAGAGCATCGGTACAGTTGTCATCATGACCCGCCAGAGCGATCTTGAACTTTCTTGGAAGATATCCCTTTCCATAGAGGGGTTCCTCGATGACCGGCGTCAGGTTCTCTCCGTCCAGCCAGATCTCGAGGTAGGCGGTCGAGCGAAAGGCCAGGGAATTCGAAATCAGTCTGGCCCACTGTTGACCGTCGAAGACAGAACTGGCTTCGATCGCGCTGACCGGACAGGCAAGCACGTTGCGGACTCCATCCCCGCACGCGCCGTAGGTGTTCAGCAACTCGGAATCCAGCAGCCTGATCAGTGATTGCAGACTCGTCTTCCCAACTCCGTGGAACTGGATGTCCTGGCGGCTCGTCAGGCGAAGGGTTCCGTCCCCGTAAAGATCAGAAGCCCGGTCGAGGACCAACCATTGCTCGGGCGAGAGCCGGCCGCCCCCGGGATTCTTCGTGCGAACCATGAAGTGATAGGCCTTATCCTGACCCGCTCTCTGAAGCGCACGGCGTAAATCCCGGTCGTCATATTGGTAGATCCCGTGGAACTTGGCCAGTTGGACGCTCTCGGGAGAGAGGTTGGGGTCCTCCAGCTCGAGCTCTGATTTGATGTTTCCTCGAAGTCCCAGGCTCTCTTCTTTGACCAACTCTGCCTTGGACTTCTCCTGGCTGTCTTTCCTCATGCCATCTCTCCCTGATTAATCCTCAGATTTGGTAATCGGGCAGAATTCCCGAGCTGATAAGCCGGTCAAACACCAGTTTCAACCGTCTTTCCGGCATCGCTTCCGGGTTCGATTGCAATTTCAGGGGCCGCCCGCTCCAACTCCGTAGGGCCGACCGTGATGAGAAAGAGCTCGTAGGGCTGGCTTTGAATGCGCAGCCGGTCCACCTCATGATCGTCCAGCCCCTCCAGCGCTGTGATGAAGAGCAATCCAGAGTCGGTCATCAGATGGGCAAGTTCGCCGAGGCGTTCCAGGTGATCCTGCCGGGCAATCGGTTCATTTCCTTCAGGAGCAGACAAATCGTCGAACAGGTTCTCGACGCTCAGGTAATAGGTCTGGCAACCGGCCGAAAAGAGCCGTTTCTCCAGGCGCCTGGCCACCTCTCTCATGCCGCTATCCCTGGCGCCTGCGATGACGATGAACTTCCCGGAGTGACCGTTCCGGGCAGCGCGGTCCCGAAACCCGACAAAACCCTTTTGCCAGCTCCGTTCCCGATGGTCCACCTGCTGGCTAAGCAGGGAGGCGCCTGTCTCGAGTCCCTCGAGGACAGTCCCGCAGCCAGCAATCTCGTAACCGTCAACGATGACGAACCGTGAGGTTCTCTCCAGATCCGAAACACAATCGAAGGCGACAGGTTTTGCGGTTTCGAGCACGCACTCGGCGACGTCGTGGCGGTCAATCTGCTGCTTGCCTTTCACCGATGAGAGATCGCCGGCATCGATGACGCTCTCGACGTGCACCAATTCGACCGGTCTCCGTGCGCTGCCGATCTTCAGCTTGTAGCGCTTGTCGGGCAGCATCGGTGATCTTCCGAGCCAGAACAGGTTTGCGCGGAACCGAGTGGCAACGCCGGGGCTCATCTCACCTGCCCGGCACATCAGCTCTCCGGGTGTCAGGTAGACCTGAGGATCGAGTGTCAATCCCACCGCGCGGCCGGCCGTTTCTCGCGCGCGAGGAGGCGAATTGAAAGCCTCGATACTCCGGACACGGCTGGTCTTCCCCGACGGGTGGAAGACCACGTCATCTCCAACCGCGACGCCTCCGGTTTCGATCGAACCGACCACGATCCGGCGCCCGTCGTCCTCTTCAGTGAACTTGTAGATGTCCTGAACGGGCAGCCGTAAGGGGCGGCTCCAGTCCAGGCTGTCTTTCTCGAAGGCGTCCATCTGCTCGCTTACGGTTGGGCCTTCGTACCAGGGGGTTGAGGAGGAACGAGACACGAGATTCTCGCCATCGCGGGCACTGATCGGTATGAACGAGGCCGGGTAAACCCCCAAATTTGCGAGGAAGAGGCCGTATTCGGACCTCACCGCCTCGTATACTGACTGGTCAAAGTTGACGAGGTCCATTTTGTTCAGGAGGATAGCCACCTGCCGGATCCCGAGCATCGAGAGCAAGTATCCGTGGCGGCGCGAGTTCTCCTGCACGCCTTCCTGGACGTCGATCACGAGCAGCGCCGTCTCCGCCCGGGAGGCCCCGGTTATCATGTTCTTGAGGAATTCAATGTGTCCGGGCGCGTCGTTGATGATGTACTCGCGGCGGGAGGTCCGGCAGAAGCAGCGTGCGGTCTCGATCGTTATGCCCTGGCTCTGTTCGTTCTTCAAAGCGTCGAGCAGAAATGCGAACTCAAAGGGACGCGAATTGCTCGCGCAATAACTTCTGACCTGCTCGATCTTGCTCTCGGGCAGCGTCCCCAGGTCGGCCATCAGGCGGCCGATAACGGTACTCTTGCCATGATCGACGTGGCCTACCACCACGACTTGCATCTGTTCACGACGGACAACTTTTTCGGCCGCTACCCTGGCATCGTCGATGCTGATCGCTTCGGACATCACATGTACCCTTCGCGACGGAGAATCTCGAGGGTTCCCCGGTCGTCCTTATCCTGTTCGCGGCCGGACCGTTCGGCGATTCCGGCCAGTTTTCCACTCTTCAACTCGGCGATGATTTCGGTGGCCGTGCGCGAGGGTGACTCGATCGGCTTCGTGCATGGGTAGCACCCGAGCGAACGGTAGCGACGTCCGTCCCCGGAGCTGAAATACAGAGGGGAGACCGGAATGTCCTCTCGCTCGATGTACTCCCAGATATTGATCTCCGTCCAGTCGAGCAGCGGGTGAATCCGGACGTGGGTTCCGGGAGCGAAATCGGTTTTGAAGAAAGACCACACCTCGGGAGGCTGATCATCGACGTCCCAGTCGCTGTTCTGATCGCGCGGCGAAAAGTACCGTTCCTTGGAACGGCTGCCTTCCTCGTCCGCCCGTACACCCACGATCACCCCTGTAAACTCGACTCCGCCCTTCCGAGTCTCGAAGCACCCGGTGGCATGATTCAGGTGCTTCCGTTCCCATTCCCCCGAGAGGGTGTGCTTGAGCGCTTCGCTCTTCAACGTCCGGCAGCAGGACAGGCGGCTGAGGGCTCCGTCCGGGAAGGTCTGCCGCGATTCAAGCGCGGCCCGGTTCTGCCCCACGATCAGGTTCAGCTTCCATTGCCTCGCACAGGCATCGCGGTATTCGATCATCTCGGGGATCTTGAAGCCGGTGTCGATGTGGATCAGTGGAAAAGGGACGTGGCCGAAGAAGGCTTTCCGAGCCAGCCAGAGCAGGACAGTGCTGTCCTTTCCGATTGACCAGAGCATGCATAGTCCCCGGAATTCGCGGTACGCCTCGCGCAGGATGTGAATGCTCTTGGCTTCCAGTTGCTCAAGCTGGTCCTGGGCTTCGGGGGCCGGGACGCCGATGTCAGGGGAGGGGGAATCCGGTGTCATTTTTCAGGTCCTTCCGCCGAAGAACCGGATGGGTTCTGAGTCCCGCTGCTCGTCGCATTGCCCAGCCGGTGCAAGATTGAGCTGTTTGCAGAGTGCAGCCCGCATTCCCGATGCTCGGGCCGTTCCCACCACCAGCGCCCCGATCGAGGATCGTCGCCCTCCGCGACAGCGCGAGTGCAGGGGGAACACCCGATCGACGGGAATCCGCGGTCATGAAGAACGTTGTAGGGGACATTGTGTTCACGCACGTAGTCCCAAACCTGCTTTTCTTCCCAGTCGGCCAGGGGATTGATCTTCAGAAGCCCGTTGGTCTCGTCCCACTCGAGCATCTCGACTCCGCTACGCGTCATTGACTGGCCGCGCCGAAGACCGGTCACCCAAGCCTCCAGTCCGGACAATGCCCGCCTGAGCGGTTGAATCTTGCGCACCTGGCAGCAGCGCTTGCGTTCTTCGACACTGTGCCGAAAGAGGTTGATACCGTGGCTGTTGACCATCTGCTCGACAGCGCCGGGATCGGGGAAATAGACGGTCAGCTTGATTCCGTACCGGGCCTCGGTTCGAGCCAGGAGATCGTAGGTTTCTGCGAACAGGCGGCCGGTATCAAGGGTAAAGACCGGCATGGACGAACCGACCCGAACGAGCATGTCGGTGAGGACCTGGTCCTCGGCACCCAGCGAGGATGAGAACGCTATCTGCCCGGGGAAGCGAGCCGCGGCCCATGAAAGCACAGCTTCCGGCGTCCTCCCCGCGATTTCTGCCTGCAGATCCTTCAGATTCCTTCTCTCACTCATAAGTGAATCCCTATAAAATCACTCGGAATAGTGTAGATTCTAATCGTAGGCCCGAGAACTGACGATTGTCAACCGGCAACATCAGTAAGCGGGTTCAGCGGTTAAGGCGAAGACTTCCCGTTGGCAACCACCGGTCGGAGCCGCCGCTGGACACGCGGAGTCCGGTCGGAGCCGCTCATGCTAGCGCTTTTCAGCGGAGGAAGCAGGTTCAGCGGTTAAGACGAGACCACCTCGCGTCGGCAATCACCGGTCAGAGCCGCCGCTGGACACGCGGGGTCCGGTCAGAGCCGCGCACGCAGCGCTTTTCAGCGGAGTAAGCGGGTTGTGACGCGCTGGGATGGTCACGGGCACGGGTATGCCAGCTGTTTGAACCCGCTTACTGCGCTGGAAAGCGCTACGTGCGCGGCTCTGACCGGACAATATGTCGCCCGGGGCGCCATTCCCGGTTCTTGCACTTAAGAACTCCATCCTTCGGAAAAGCCCTGGAAGCCATGTCGAGAACCCCATCGAGCGCGTCAGCAGCACTCGTGGGTTGACCGATCACCAGTTGAAGGGATCAAGCAAAGCCGTGAAGGACATTCGGCGTCTGGATGAGGAGATGAGCAAGACCAGAAGCCGGGAGGTCAAGAAGGCGACCGAAAGCGGCAAAGAAATGGCTTGGTCGGACTACACGGCTTCACACGCCTCCACCACCAGGCGTTAAGAGCGAAGAACGTACGGCTCTATGACAAGCTAACTGGATCCCGCTTCCCAGTGGAACATGGTCCGACCGTGAAGTGGGACTAACTGAGGAAGGCCTCCGATGTTGTGCTATTGTTGCGCGAACCGGAGGCTTCGTTGAAATTTGCCGGATTTATCGTGCTGGCCCTGATCCTGATGCTGAACCTCGTGGGGCAGGGCCAGACGCAGGCGACCGCCCGGGGAGAGCGCCCGATTGGCGGAACAAGCGTCGTGCAAACGCTGGCGCCATCGTTCCCCTGGCTCACGGTAGGAAACAGCAACCAACCGCTTGAGCGACGGATCGCGCCGCCTGCCGGATTCCGCCGTTCGCAGGACGGCGAACGAACTTTCGCGTTCTGGCTCCGAGCCCTTCCGGTAAAACCCGGCCGGCCGGACGTCAGACTCTACAATGGGGCGCCGAAGGGCAATCAGCGAGCCCATTACGCTGTCTTGGACATCGATGTCGGAAACAGAGATCTTCAGCAATGCGCCGACGCCGTGATTCGATTGCGCGCCGAGTACCTCCGGTCGATCAGGTGCGACGAATCCATCCAGTTTCGATTCACGTCGGGAGATCTGGTCCCGTGGGCGAAGTGGCGACGCGGGGAGCGTCCGATCATCAACGGCAGCCGCGTCTCATGGCGAACGGGCGGCCCTGCAGATTCGAGCTACCCGGCGTTTCGAGGATATCTTAATCAGATCTTCACCTACGCGGGATCCGCCTCGCTGGCACGCGATCTTGTGGCGGTGACCGACCCGGCTCGGCCGGTCCCCGGAGATGTCTACATCAAGGGCGGTTCTCCAGGACATGCGGTGCTTGTCCTCGATGTCTGCGACGAACGAGAGCGGCGAACGTCTGTTCCTTCTGGGGCAGAGCTACATGCCGGCGCAGGAGATCCATATTCTCGTCAATCCTGCTTCCCCTAGCTCGCCCTGGTACCGGGCTCGACCGGCCGGGCAATTGCGTACGCCTGAATGGGTTTTCGACTACCGCGACCTGCGGCGGTTCCCACCGGTAAACTGCGAGCCGCCGGTTTGAATAGTGTGGTCCTCCTGGTGTCTAATCCCGATATGAAAACTGCACTGCTGGTTGTCCGCCTCATATTGCTCGTCACCTTTGTCTTCCTACCGGCGCAGGCGCGGGCCGGCGGCGGAGTCCAGGGTGTGCTGGTCTATATCGGTACGTATACGAACGCCAAAAGCAAAGGGATTTACGCTTACCGCCAAGACCGGAGACGGGAGCTTTGACCTCACTGGGGCTTGTCGCTGAGGCCGCAAACGCCTCGTTCCTGGTCGCGCACCCGAGTGGGAAATTCCTGTATGCGGCTAATGAGACGAGCTCGTTTGCCGGCCAGCCGGGCGGGGCAGTTTCGGCATACGCGATCGACGCGAAGACCGGCGGTCTCACCCTCCTCAACCAGCAACCCTCGGGAGGCGCCGATCCCTGCCACCTGGCCGTGGACCGGGACGGTCGATACCTCTTCGTCGCCAATTACAGCGGAGGCAGTATTTCGGTTTTCCCGATAGAGACTGACGGGCGTCTGCGCGCGGCAACGGCGTTTGTTCAGCATGTCGGTTCGAGTCTGAATCCGGGGCGACAGAAAGCACCGCACGCGCACGGAGTCTACCCGGATGCAAAGAATCGTTACCTGGTTGTGACCGACCTGGGGCTTGATCAGCTTCTTGTTTACCGGTTCGACAAAGAAAAAGGGACGTTGACTCCGAATGACCCGCCGTTTGCTTCTGTGAAGCCAGGGGCCGGACCCAGGCACTTTGCGTTCTCCGCGGACGGTCGTCTGGGGTTTGTGATCAACGAGATCGACTCGACGTTGACCGCGTTTAAGTTTGACCCGGCGGCCGGCGCCTTCAAGGAGCTGGAGACGGTCTCGACCCTGCCGGCAGACTGGACAGGGAGGAACTCGACGGCGGAAATCGCGATGCATCCGTCCCTGCCGGTGCTCTATGGTTCGAACCGCGGCCACGATTCAATTCATATTTGGAAGGTCGACCCGAAGACCGGGCAATTGGCCTCCCTGGGGCTCCAGAGCACGCAGGGAAAGACGCCGCGGAACTTCGCGATCGATCCCTCGGGACATTATCTGTTCGCGGCCAACCAGCAGTCCGACTCGATCGTGGTGTTCAAGATCGATCCCAAGAGCGGCCTGCTGGAGCCGACAGGAACGGTTCTGGAGGTCGGTGCCCCGGTTTGTGTGGCCTTTGTCCCGACTCCTGCCGGGTCTTGACGGGGGCCGGTCTGGCCCGGGTCACGGGGCAATCTTCAGATATACAGGATTGCTCGCCAGCCCGCGGCTGCTCACCCAGACAAAGCCGTCGGTGGCGCCGGCAGGCACATAGACTTTTAAATATCGCGCCGGGCGTCCGGCATATGTGGTCTGGTCATCCAGGTCCGCGATCACGCTGATATCCCCGAAATGGACCACGGGCGGCGCATAACCGGGAGGACGAACCTGGTCGTCGAGGGTATCCTCAGTTATCCATCTGAGCGTCAATCTCGACCCCACCAACAGGATCGCCTGGCCCGGACTCGCTGTGTCTGTTGATGCCCACCACCCGCCTGGCTCCTGTTTCTGGACCTGGTCGATGCGCGGAAACGGATACAGGGCCGTTGGCACCAGCCCAGCTTGTCTGAGGAGCGTCTTGATCGTGGTACCCGTGGCGAGCGTGTACAGGAACGAAAAAGCCTCCCTCTCATACGGCTGATACCCGTCAAGACAGCAGCCCACACCCTGGCCGATGATGGTCTCTCCGCGATACGAGTGGTGGAGGCCCCCCACGTGCTCCAACTCGTGGAGGATGGTACCCAGTTTGATCACATCGCCGGCAACGCCCTGCAGCCATTCAGGAGGCAGATGCAGTTCGCCGCCGATGATCGGTTTCCCTGCGCTCTCCAGAGCGTTCACACCGGGATCGAGGCAATGCGCGTTAACGCCTTGCCGGTACGCTACGCCGCGCGGTGGTCCATCAAACAGTACGTGCACGACCATGCACGGATAAGGCAGGTCCACGTCATCCCAGAATTCGGCTGCGAACTGGCCGTCGGTGAGGACCGGCACTGCCTGAGCGAGGATCTCCCGCACCTCCTGGATGCCCGGCCCGTACTGACCGGGACGGAAGTAGAACTTGGGATTCGAGGTGAACCGGCTTACCCCGTCAAGCCGCGGGCCATCAGGCCAGTCGATGGCGCCGAGGACCGACTCGATGAAAAATTCCTGCGCGGGAAGGCTGACATTCCAGTCGCCGTCGCCGTCAAAAGCCCCTATGTCGTTGCGTGTTCCATCCGCATCGTTGAAGTCAGAGCCGGGGTCCCCGGCATCGCGGCAGGGAGACGTGGAACCGAGGCGAAAATCGTCCCAGCGAGCCGGGAATGCCAACTGATACTCGCTGTCGGCAAACTGCGGGTCGAGCGAGATCGTGCCGATGCCGGGGTGGGCACCGGAGAAGTTCCGGCGGTTGCCGTAAACGTCATTGTAGGCTTCGTGTGCCGAGGATTTGTCCGCGCGGTATCCGATGAAGTTGTCGATGATAATGTTGTTGCGGATTGTCGGGCTCGCCGACTCCACATAGATTCCAACGGGGCCGCCGAGCGGCGTGGTTCCGATGTTCCCCAGTATCGTGTTGTTTTCAATTTGAGCCTGGCTGCCTGCCGTGCACGCGATACCGTAACCGATATTGCCGCGGATGATATTCCGTTGGATCACCGGCGATGAGTGCCTGCAGACGATCCCAACGGTTCCCCCGCTGACTGTAAATCCAGTTATGACGGCATTGTTGGCACCCATCACGGTGGGCCGCGCACCGGCGGCAGTCGAGAGGGATCTGCCTCCGTGGATAATGGCCGCGCCTGTTGGCTGGGCACGCAGGGTCACGCCGGCTTTCAGGTGGATGTTCTCGACGTAAAGGCCCGGCCTGACAGCGACCGTGTCGCCGAACGATGCGCGAGACAGACCGCTTCCTATCGTCTTGAACGGTGCAAGGGAGGAGCCGGTTGACAACCCGGTGTAGGAACCGTCGACGTAATACGTCGCCGATAGCCCGTAAGGCGATACAGCCAGGAACAAGACCAGAAATAAGAGCAAACTCCGATTCGGTGCGTCGTTCATCGATTCCCTCCCTGTGGATCCATCCCGGTCCCTTGGGTGGAATCGAATACTAAGTCCCCGAAAAACGGTGCCCGCAAGGGATGCCCGAGAGCCTGATGCCCAAATCCTGATGCCTGTTGCAATTGCAACAGTACATCCGGTTCATCCCAGCGTCAACGGTCCCGGCCTGTTGGATGTCGCCGCGCTCCCGCTTGATAACGCGTCGGGACGCAAAGGTGCCCCGGGGATAGCGGAGGGTGACTAGGACGCCCCGCAGCTCAAACGACTCGGGCGGTGGCGCCGGCACCGGTGCGGATAAGCTCGCGGGCTTCGTCCACCTTATCCCACACATTGCACATCATGGCGCCGCGGATCTTTCCCTCGCGCAGATAATAGATCACGCCCGTCTCATGGGGCTTCTTCCAATCGGCGACTGTCTCCAATTTGGAGTCAACCTCACCGACGGCCTCGTAGCCAAACTCGAAAAGGTCCGAGAAGAAATACGGCATGTATGTGAAAACCTCCCGGGCGCCGGCCATGTTCCGCCCCGCGTGTTTCCCCTGATTAAGCGCGTTGTCCCAATGCTCGACGCGCGTTTCCTGGCCAAGTGCCTGGTAAGGGAATCGGGCGTTGTCCCCAGCGGCGTAGACGTCCGGATGCGAAGTCTGCAGATATTCGTTGACGATTATCCCGTCGCCCGTCTTCAATCCTGCTTGTTCGGCCAGGTCGATAACCGGTCTGATGCCCGCGCCGACGATAACGAGGTCGGATTTGATCTTCTGCCCGCGGTCGGTGTGCACGATGAACCCAGAGCCGTGCCGTTCAATTGAGCTCGGCTTCTGCCCCTTCAAAATCTGGATGCCCCGGCTCTGATAGAGCCTCTCCATCGCCAGTCCCAGGTCCTTGGGAAACACCCGGTTGCAGAGCCAGCCCGACGGGTAGACCATCGTGACGCTCAGGTGGTTGGTCGAGAGAGCAGCGGCGATCTCCGAACCGATGAACCCGCCGCCGATGACCACGGCGGACTTGCCCTCCGCAGCCTGCCGTCTCATTCGCTCATAGTCATCAAGCGAGCGGTAATAGCAGAGCTCCTTGATTTCCCCACCCGGGATGGGAAGCGCGCGCGGCGCACCTCCAGTCGCCAGGAGGAGTTTTCTAAACCGGTGCGCCTCGCCGGTGTGGTCAGTAACGGTCCGGCTCTCGGTATCCAGTTTCAGGACGCGCCTGCCCAACGCCAGTGTCACTTTGTTCTCGTCATAGAAAGCTTGATCGTGGAGGAAGATATCCTTGACCTCCGCCTTCCCAAACCAAAGCTTCTTGGTGAGAGGCGGCCGATCATACGGAAGATGATTCTCCGCACCTATGATGGTGATCGAACCCTTGGGATCGCGCTCCCGAATCCCTTCAACGGCCGATGCCCCGGCCATACCTGCGCCGACAATCAGATAATCTGAATAATGCTGCGCCATCACGGACCTCCTTACCTCTTTGTTCTTTTCTGATTAGACGCTCGAAGGTCGCAATGCGTTACCGCAGTTGCCCGTCTACAGCCGCAATAAGCTTGACCGAAAGTGAGCGATTACCGCACGGAGGTCAGTGGGGCGATGAGGCGAACCTGCGTCCCGCGCTCCGGCAGGCTCTGGATTTCCATCCGCCCCCCCAGCCAATGCAGCCGCTCGCGGATGCTGAACAGGCCGAAGCCATCGGCCGTGCAGCGCGAGATGCGCAGCCGCTCAGCGTCGAAGCCCTTGCCTTGATCGCTCACCAGGACTTCGACTTGTTGCTCGTTGATCCCGCGAGCCAGTTGCACGACGGCCCGTTTGATGCCGGCATGTTTGACGACGTTGAAGAGCAACTCGCGCACGCTCTGAAAGAGCAGCAGCCTGATGTCGTCGTCGGGCAGCAGCGTGCGGTCCTTCGCCTGGACCTCGACATCCAAGCCGTGCTTCTGTCCCATCCAGCTCGCCAACCATTCAAGTGCATCGGGCAGGCCGGATTCGTATAAAACAGGCGGACTCAACTCGTGACTCAACTCGCGGGAGATTTGGGTTGACTCCTCCAGTATTTCGCTGGCCTTCTCGAGGCAAGGGTGAGGGCCTCGCTCGGCTTGCCTCATGGCCACATGGACGTACATTCGGGCACTCACCAGCAGCTGCTGGAGACTGTCATGGAGGATCTGCGCGATCCGCCGGCGCTCCCGCTCTTCGGACTGCGTCAGTTCGGCCGCAAGAGCACGCAACTCGGCGGTGCGGTCAGCCACACGCTGTTCGAGCTCAGCATTGAACTCGCGTAACCTCTCCTCGCTCGCCCGGAGTTGTTCCTCGGCCCGCTGACGCTCGGTGATTTCCTTCAGTAACTCGTCGTTGGCCGACTGGAGTTGCGCGGTGCGCTCAGCGACACGCCGCTCCAACTCCGCGTTCAGGCGGCGGACTTCCTCCTCTGCCTGCTTGCGCTGAACCGCGTAGCGGATCGTCCGCACGAGCAATTCACTGTTGAACCGCCCCTTGACGAGGTAATCCTGGGCGCCGGCACGCACGACTTCCAAGGCAAAGCGTTCGTCATCGAGCCCGGTGAGGACCACAATCGGCAAGCCGCCGCTGGCCTCTTCGGTCCGCGTCAGGGTCGCCATGCCCTGCGAGTCCGGCAGCCCGAGATCCAGCAGCACCACATCGAACTTTTCGTCGCGCAATCGCGCCAGAGCAACATCCAATCGGGCTACATGCTGGGGCTGAAACGTCCCAACGGGCGACTCTCTGAGCATTTCCCCAATCAGGCGTGCGTCTGCCGGATTGTCTTCGACCAGGAGCGATCTCATATATCTCCTACTTCCGCTTCCCGCTCGGGGGCAGCGTCACCACAGCCAGCCAGAATTCTTCCAGGGACCGGATGACGTGGAGGAACTGCGCCAGGTCCACTGGCTTGGCGACGTAAGCATTGGCGTGCAGGTTGTAGGAACGCACCACGTCCTCTTCGGCCCTTGAGGTGGTGAGAACCACTACCGGAATGCGCTTCAGGTCCTCGTCTTGCTTGATTTCGGCGAGCACTTCCCGCCCGTCCTTCTTGGGGAGGTTCAGGTCCAGCAGGATCAAATCCGGTCGCGGGCTGCCCGCATATTGACCTTGTTTGCGCAGGAAGGCCAGGGCCGCTATGCCATCCTGAACGACGTGAAGGGCGTTGAGGACTCTCGCCTCTTTGAGCGCCTCGCGCGTCAGGCGTACGTCGGCCGGGCTGTCTTCGATCAGCAGGATGTCAATGGGGCGGAGGTTTCGTTCGCCGTTCGTCATCAGGTTGTTCTTTCGTCCGGAATGGTGAAATGGAAGGTGGAGCCTTTCCCGGGTTCGGATTCCACCGAAATGGAGCCACCGTGCCGCTCCACGATCTTTTTGCAGAGCGCCAGGCCAATGCCCGTGCCGGGGTATTCGTCGCGGCCATGCAGGCGCTGGAAAATGATGAAGATCCGGTCAAAATACTGCGGGTCGATGCCGATCCCATTGTCGCGCACGCTTACCCGCCAGGCGCCATCCTGCCGCGCCGCCGACACGTGAATTCGCGGCGGCTCCTCCGGCCGCCGGAATCTTATGGCATTGGCGAGCAGATTCTGGAAAAGTTGCGTCAACTGCGTCGGGTCGGCCGACAGCGTGGGCAACCGGTCATGGGTGACGACCGCCCGGCTTTCCGCGATGGCTGCGTCGAGGTTCTCCTTGGCGGCTTGGAGAATGCCCTCGCAGTCGAGGGGGGCGAACGGCTCGCCGCGCGTCCCGATCCGCGAGAAGGCGAGCAGGTCATTGATGAGGGTTTGCATCCGCATCGCGCCCTCGACGATGAACGTAATGAATTCGTCCGCCTCGTTGTCCAGTTTGCCCTTGTAGCGCCGGGCCAGCAACTGCGAGAAGCTGCTCACCGTGCGCAGTGGCTCCTGTAGATCGTGGGAGGCGACGTAAGCGAAGTGCTCGAGTTCCTGATTGCTCCGCCGCAGTTCTTCAGCATAGCGGTGGATTGCCTGCTCCGCTCGCTTGCGCTCAGTGATGTCGGTGCAGGCGCCCACCCACTCTCGGATGCGGCCATCAGCAGTGAGCACCGGTATGCCGCGCACCCAGAAGTCCCGATAGACGCCGTCGTGGCGGCGGATGCGATATTCGACTTCGTAGAAGCTGCGCTCCGCTACGGCGCGCTGCCAGACGGCCGCCACGCGCATCCGGTCGTCCGGATGCACAGCGTCGAGCCAGTTGGCCCCTTCGACTTGCTCGAAACTCTGACCGGTGAAGGCGCGCCATCGCGGCATGTCGGTGCGCAGTTGGCCGGCCGAATCGGTGGTCCAGTCGATCTGGGCGGTGGCCTGCACGAGCGACCGGTAACGTTCCTCGCTCTCGCGCACGGCCTCCTCCGCCTGCTTGCGCTCGGTGATGTCCAGGCCCACCTCCATGATCAGCGGCGAGCCGTCCTCGTCGGTGAAGGGGAAATCGAAAATGTCATAGTTGTGGTGGTCCGGACCCGTCCACTCCCACCGTTGGGGGGAGTTGGTTTTCAGGACCGCGTAGGTGTCGCAAATCTCACACGGCTCGGTGCGGTTAAACAGATACTCGAAGCAGCGTCGGCCCTCGGACTTGCCGAAGCGTTCCTCGAAAAATCGGTTGGCGAAGGGCACGTGGTAATCGGGCGTCAGCAACACGAGGTAAGCGGGCAACTGATCCAGAACCCTCTGGAAGCGCTGCCGCTCCTCTTGCACGGCCGCCTCCGCCCGCTGGCGTTCGGCGTTCTGTACGAGCAAGGCCCGGTTGACTTGTTCCAACTCCTGCGCGCGCAGGCCGCTTTCCTGATAGGCGCCGACGACCACCCTGTAAGCGGCAACGAGCACAACGGAGTATGCCAGCAGCCGGGCGCCGTGCCAGACCCACCAGTCGGCGGCCCAGAGGTGCGAGAACCCGAAGAGCAGGCTGGCCGTGCCGAAGAGCAAGGTGTGGCTGGCAAAAACCAGGTCGTCGGGCCGCGGTTCCCGAAGGTAGCGTCTGCAAAAAAACAACGCCGCCGCCAGGAAGCCGAGCCCGCCCAGCGCATTCGTGGCTTTTGCGGCGAAAGTATAGCCGTCCGGCCCAAACGGTGCAGGCAGCCAGTCGGTCTGCCACCAGACGACGAGCACGGCGGTCAACGCCATGCCTGCCGCCATGAGGATGGAAAATCGGTTTCGGCGGATTGCGACCGCAGGCAGCGGCAGCCAAACGAACCCGAAGAGCAACCCGCCCACCAGTGTCGCCCCATGTCGCAGCCAGGACCAGGCCACCCCAAAGGGGGCGACGCCGTGTGCGCAGTCCATCAAGCCCATGGCCACCAGCGCCGAAGCCGCCCATAGCAGGTGCGGACCGACCTGCTCATGTTTGGCGCGCAGCAACAACAGCAAAGCGACACCCAGCGCGATGCAGGCGCCAATCAACTCGAGGAATTCGTGCAGACGCTCCTGCACGTGTTGCGTGTCGCCGAGAAGTAGATGCGAGGACAGGCTGACGAGCCACGGCAATACGCCGGCCAGCAACACGGCCGCCAGGATGTTGAATTTCGAGGGAGCGCTCTTCACAGGTCGCTCCCAGAGTTGGGGCTCCAGGGTTTCTGCCACCGGTATCACGGTCACTCCTTCATCGGAGTCACTCAAAGAAGCGAATCGATATGAAACTCCGCTGCGCTAGGCGGCAGAATGACAGCGTGTTCCCCGCGCGTCAAGTGGATAGTCATCCCCCGGGGAGGGAGGCCACTTGGGCCAATTGGGGACAGCGTCCCGTTGGGGCTGAGCAGTAGTGATTGATAGTGCCTATCGGGGCCTTTCATAGTGCGGACAAGATATCCGCCTTCCGATGTCCGAGACAGAACTCGACGATTGCTACAGCTTGTCGATCGCCCTGCGCACTGCTTTTGACCTCAGGAACTCCAGGTTTTGCTTCTCCAAGTCCTTCAGCATCAACCGCACTGCATAATCTGCAGTACGAGCTTCGGCTCGTGACCGAGCTGTCACCGTACGCTCGAGAAGGAGTTTCCCCTCGGGCGTCGCGAGCTCCATTTCAAGCTCACCGAGGCATAACAGAGGTCTTCAAAAGCGGGACCGGGCATTGAAACACACTCGCTGCTGAATCCGATAACATGGACTTCCAAGGAGATCTGCCTACCTGCTGACTCCGGTCGCTCTCCCTTCGATACCAGCGTCTTCTCGAATAGCTGCGAACAGATCTTCCGTACTTGGTCACAAATCGCCGCCCCGATTTCTTCGTTCCATTGCGGCGAAGCGCACACGGGATGACATTTGTCATCGAGGATCAGTTGGGCAGAAACCGGGTAGGCGGGATCTTGATCAGCGGGTACGGGACTCGAGCTCCAGATCATCTGTCCGTGAGACAGTAGAAGAGCGCAGGCGAACAGTAACCGGCAGCATCGCGAGCGAATCAGGTTCTGGAAAACTTGACGGCTCACCGTTCTCTGGTGTCGCGTCGTGGTCCTGAGAAGCGAGAAAGACCCGTGCCGTGGCATCAATCCACCTCGCAAGTCGATCATTAGGCGGTCTGGCCGCCCTTCATTCGAACTCGTAGACCGGCGGAGCCTGCTCCGCGGTTACCCGTCCAGCCGTTATCTCGGCCTTGAAGTAGTTTTCGCCTTTGACGGGGTTTCCGCTGGCCCGTCTCAACATGCTGATCTGTCCCACGTGCGTAAGGGCATCGGCGATCGGCCCCTGGAACAGCCTCTCGGCGGGAAATCCCAGGGGCTCAGGCGACTTGAGAGCGTCGTCAAAGCGGCGCAGTGCGTCGAAAAACCGCGTCACCTCCGACTCCCACGCCTGGGGAGCGGAATCCTTCCAGATATGCTGGCCTCGGGCCAGGCACGAAGCCCAGTCCAGGAGATCCCCGATATGGGCGAGAATCTGGACCGGAGTCCTTGACCCGGGGCTCAACCGAAAAACGCCGAAATCCGCGGACGCTCCAAAGACTGCCTTCCGTCCCCGGTAAGCAAGTGTAGCCAACGTGTGTCGTAGAAACTCTCTCTTGATATCGGTTGAGGCGTTCTCGCCCCGGTCTTTTGTTTCCATCGTGTTCTCCCTGGTCGGCACCGACCCCCTGGGGCCGGCTAGATGACTTGAACGACATCGCTGTACTGCGCCAGAATGCGGTCGGCCGTCAGAAGCAGCAGGGGCTCCGAGACGGCCTGTGCAAGGAGCATACGATCGAACGGGTCGTTGTGATGTTTTGGCAGGGTAGCAACCCTCGCCGCATGTCTGGCAGTGACCGGCAATTCGAGGAACCCGCTGAGCTCGATGGCCGATGCGATCTCCCGAGGATCTCCTTTGATCTTTCCCAACCCGGTCTTGATCGCTATTTCCCAAATGGAGGCTGCGGAGACATACACCGCTTCGGCCGATAGAATCAGATCCCTCGCTGCTTTGAGTTTGCTGCTCCCTGTTATGGCCCAGATGAAGATGGGGGTGTCCAGGAGGAGGCGCATCTATCGACCCTCGAACTCGTTCAGGACGCTTTCGGGAAGAGGTTGATCGAAATCTTTCGCCACTTGCACTTTGCCTTTGAGCACGCCGAACTTGATAACCCGCTTGGTGGAAGTCAGGCTGGTGAGTCGCGCAACCGGCTTGCCACCTCGTCCTATGATCACATCCTCTCCGGACGCAGCTTGATCGACGAGTTTGGAGAGTTGCGTTTTCGCCTCATAGATGTTCACAGGCGCCTTGGTCATCCCGATCTCTCCGGTCATGGGGATATGATCTAGACCAAGTCTAGTCAAGTAGATGCCTGGAGGTCAACTTGAAAGAGGAAGGGAAGTGAGCCGTGCTGGACTCGAACCAGCGACCCTCTGCTTAAAAGGTGTTACTGAAGTGTTGAAAGCACGGTGCTTACAGGTCTCATACCTGCAGGCAGCGGCAAATTGGGGACGATTTGAAGCGCCTTTTGCACCCGCGCACCCTTGGAAACCATTTCGCATATCAGGGCGGAGCGATGAAGCTGGGTAGAGCGAAGGACCTGCAGCCCAGCCACAACCATCACTGGTACTTCAGATATCGAGAGGTTGAGCGCGCAAATCATCATACGGCGAGTAGGAGATCCTCGTTTGTCGCTGATTGTAGTCGATGTCTAGGAAATCAAGGACAAACGAAAACGGTGAAGGACTTCCTGGGGGTGGTTCAAAACGCACACTCAAGTGCATTGGGCCGCCCTTGGGGATAAGGCTCGTCTCTTTTAGTTCTACGGAAACGCAATTCTCAAAAGACGACGTCCTGAGATATTCAATGCGTGCTCCGCGGTTGATCAGTTCAAGTTTCAGCGTTCCCTTCTCATATCCCCGATTCTTGGGACTCAATTCGAAACGGGGAAGGAGTTCGCACCATCGGCGCCTCTCAGCCTTCTCGTGCTGTTCCACCAGAGGCCGGAGCTCGGTGCGCTGCAACGTGAGGGTGTACGCCACTGCCAGCAGACCGACTCCCGAGAATAGGGCGGCCAGTCCGCCAACCATGTCTCCGGCGGCTCCCCGATCTGTCCAATGGTGCAACCAGTAAAAGATGAAGCCAAAGTACGCTATCGAGAGAACGAAGAGCGCTATTGCGATCACGGACATACTCCAAGTGGGCGTTTTCATTCTGTCGTTATCACACCACGGTCTGACAGTGGAGGTTCCGTGGTCCAGATTGTAGTCGGGGGCGGCCCCTTTTTTACAGTCAAGAACCCGGCTCGGGCGAATGTGTCACGCTACTCGATCAGTCGCCCTTAGCCTTGACATGACAGCGCGGTTCATTCCTTGCACGAGGTGGTGGCGCGACCGGTTTCGCGAAAAGTGGTGACATTGCCGGTTTACGAGGAGTAAAAGAGGGGCGTGGTCCGACGGGGCCGGAGATGATCCAGCCTTGACGCCGTCGGCTGGCCCACGATCCAGTGAGGCAATCGTGGCCGTGGAGAGGGGAGAGCAGACATGTTCGCCTGTCAGCAGAAGCGAGATTGGAGGAATTCCCCGGCACATCTGCTTCTATTGAGCAAGTTCCGCAACGGTGATTCGCCCGAGAGATACAATGATGCGGATTGTTGGGAAGCGGCACTCACGGAACCTCCCATCCAAGTCATAGAACGATTCGTGAAGGAAGCAGTACTGGAGCTGGCGGATCTGCAACGACTGATCGAATACAAATTCAATTCCTCCCGCCTCAAATCCATGGTAAAGGAACGGGGTTTGAAGACTTCGGGTAGCAAGGAAGAGCTTGCCAGGCGCCTTGTTGAAAGCGACGTGCAGGCCATGCGAGACGCAACAAAAGACCTTGTGCTGTACCGTTGCACGGCGGAGGGATTGCACCTTTCAGAGCATTACCTGAACGAGGAAAGAGCCAAGCGAGAAGCTGCCGAGCAAGGCGTGCTTGCCTTACTGGCGATGCAACAGTTCTCGGAAGCGGTTCGTGTCGTTGCTCAGTATGAAGCGGCTCAGGTGTTTCCTCGCGGCCTGGGAATCGACTGGAAAGAATACAAAGTTGAGTCGGATGCAGAATCGTTAAGAGCTATTTATGGAAAGGCCCCCGGAATCTTGATGGGAATGGGGGACCAACTTCGTGACCTGCGTCCGGCTGCGGCGATGATGCTTCTATGGGGCGAGAGCACCGCAAGACAGTGGCTACGGGATGGTTTTGAAACGGGTATCCGCTTGGACGCCGAGACTGCGGCTAGGATGTTGGTCTCTCGTGGCATTCACGTACGTAAATTGCAGCAGGGCAGGTCGGCTGGCGTCAAGAGAGTTGAAGTGCTTGTTACTACTGGATATGCCTGTTTCGAATGCCAAGCGATCAATGGAAAGAAATACAGGTTGGAAAGCGCGCCAGAGCTTCCATACCCCAAGTGCACGTCTGGACTCGGCTGTAGATGCACTTTTCTGTTCGGCGATTAGGCGGCAGCCTGAAGTGCGTGGAAATCCCTCGAGAGGGCCCGTCGACTGTGCCAGCAGTCGACGGGCGCTGACCACGCAGCACATAGGAGGTGCAACCATGGCTGAAAACAAGGTAGCACAACACGCCGCCAGTCAGCGGGACCAAGCGCCGCTGCAGGAATAGGGGGACAGCCATGGTATTCACCTTATTCCGCCCCACCAAATCGGGTATACCGTGGCTGTCCCCCTATTTCCGGCTTGGGGAGCGGAATCCTTCCAGATATGCTGTCCTCGGGCCAGGCACGAAGCCCAGTCCAGCAGATCCCCGATGTGGGCGAGAATCTGGACCGGAGTCCTTGACCCGGGGCTCAACCGAAAAGTTCCGAAATCCGGGGACGCCCCAAGGACCGCCTTCCGTCCCCGGTAAGCAAGTGTAGCGAGTGTGTGCCGCAGGAACTCTCTCTTGATATCAGTTAGGGTCATCTCGTCTCGGTCCTTTGTCTCCATGGTGTCTCCCAAAAATGTAGCTCCGCTTGTCTGTGTCCGCAAGCGATTGCTATGCGAAGAGAAGGGGAGTGGGCCGCGCTGGACTCCAACCAGCGACCTTCGGCTCACTCTGCCGTGCTGGTTGTCAATGGTGCCGCCTGTCGAAGCACCGAGAAAGTCGTCTCGCACAGTTTTAGAAACTCGGGCACCGCGTCTGGTTGAATGTAGCGGGAGAGGAAAATCACCACCGCGTCATCCGCACACTCGACCTCGAACATCCAGGGGGACGTCGTCAGGCTAACGATCAGTCTCGTGAGTCCCCGGTTGCTCTTCCGCTCCAGTTCCTCGCACCGTCCCAGCAACTCCTTGAAACAGTCCCGCACCTTCGGATCGAAAAACCTCCGGATGGATTCGGGGTCGTTTGCATGCAAATTGAACAGCCGCGAAAACTTAGGGTCGTCTTCGAAGTCCAGTCCCCTGCCACACCCTTGCAGGGTGCGTTTCTGCAGGAGTCGAAACGTCGGCAATGCGAGGTTCTTCCCTCTTGCGACATACACCGTACGGTTCTTGGTCGCTCCCTTTCTGTTCAGTCCCATCGTGTGGTCGAATACGCACTCCCAGATGTCGTCCACTTCCCGAGTGATCACGTTCAGGCACCGGACGTCGCCCTTCGAGACGCCGGACAACGACTCCACGCGGGCCAGATGCCGCCGTAAGGAGGCATCGGAGTTGTGGTAGCGGAATCCCCCCGCCTTCGCGACGCGCTGCCACGCCGTGGGTCGGCGAATCCACCAGACAAGGTGGAGAATGAACAATGCGGGAAGAACCGTGAACGCCAGGACCAGTAGTACCGTCGGCCCGCCGAGCCGTTCAAAGGTACCAAACACGAGATCCGCAACAGACTCGAGAATGTCGATCACGGCACACCTCAGTCAGATCATACGGAAAACAGGCGACATGAGGTTGTGGCACTTCGCCCGAGGCTGGCTAGATGACTTGAACGACATCGCTGTACTGCGCCAGCGTGCGGTCGGCTGTCAGGAGCAGCAGCGGCTCCGAGAGGGCCTGTGGGAAATTCGGGGCCAGTCACCTCTTTCCCCCTTGCGATATATCCCAGCGCCACGGCGCAAAGGGGGAAAGAGGTGACTGTCCCCGAATTTGAAAACTGAAGCTCTGACACAATCATGAGTTTCCCGAGCCTGGCAACCGGCAACCTGACCCTCTCGCGCGCCCGAATGCCGCCGCCTTCACCTCCCCCGTGAACCGAGGCCGCGGTGTTCGAAGATTCCAACCGAATGGGTTATCCTTATTGTCAAGTTCACTTCCATGATTGGCACATCGATCAATCACTACGCGATTAAGGGGAAACTCGGTCAGGGCGGGATGGGAGAAGTCTATCGCGCGATCGATACCCGTCTGCACCGCCAAGTGGCGCTGAAAGTCCTGCCCCCGATCTTCGCCGCTGACGAGGAGCGCATGGCTCGCTTCGAGCGCGAAGCGCAGGTGCTTGCGTCGTTAAATCATCCGAACATCGCTTCCATTTACGGAATCGAAGAGGCCAATGGAACGCGCGTTCTGGTCATGGAACTGGCGGAAGGCGAGGACCTGTCCGAACGGATTGCCCGTGGCCCGATGCCGTTGGACGAAGCGATCCCGATTGCCCTCCAGATCGCCGAAGCCCTCGAGAATGCCCATGCGAAGGGCATCGTCCACAGGGACCTGAAACCGGCCAACGTGAAGATTACGGCCGACGGCAGTGTAAAGGTGCTCGACTTCGGCCTCGCGAAGGCACTGGAACCCACCGGGGCAGCCGCGACTACAAGCGTAGAGGACCTCGCTAACTCTCCGACGGCAATCGGCGCTACCGTCCCCGGCTTGATTCTCGGTACAGCGGCTTATATGTCGCCGGAGCAGGCCCGGGGCAAACCGGTGGACAAGCGTGCGGATGTCTGGGCATTCGGAGTTCTGCTTCGGGAGATGCTGACCGGGAAACCACTGTTCAGCGGCGAGACGCTTACCGATGTGCTCTCCTCGGTGGTGGGGACGAAAGAGATCGAGCTCGACTCGCTTCCACCGGGAACGCCCGCCTCAATACGAAATCTGCTCGCCCGATGCCTGCGCAAAGATCCTCGCAGGCGTCTGCCCGACATCGGCGCCGCCCGACTTGAGCTGCAGGATTCGCTCACCGGCGCTTCCCTGGAGATCGACACCCAGCCCACGAGAAGCGACGAGGCCCTGCCAGCCGGGCGCACACGTCAGAGGCGCGAGCGCTGGGCGTGGGCCTGCATTGCCCTCGCTCTCGCCGGACTATCCGCTTTCCTTTTCTTCCAGCGGGTGACGGAAGCCACCGAACCAAGGCCCGTAACGCACTTTGTCCTCGAAACCCCTCAGGATCTTGTCTTCGACGAGTTCCATCCCTCGGCGGTGTCGCCCGACGGTCGGTCAATCGCGTTTGTCGGCGGCCCGGCGGGCGGCGTCCGGCGACTCTGGATTCGGCGGCTTGAAGCGCCCGAGGTTCAAGCCCTCCCCGGAACGGAAGGCGCGCTAGGCCCTTTCTGGTCGCCCGACAGCTCGTCCATCGGTTTTGTCGCGGGAGGGGAGGAGCTGAAGAGGCTGGTTCTTCAGACCGGAACCGTGCACCGAATCTGCTCACTTCCCCGAGCCGATTTCAACGGCGGGACATGGAGCGGCGAGGGTCTCATTGTCTTCTCGACCGGTGGTTTGAACTCAAACCTTTACTCTGTCCCTGCGGCGGGGGGCGAGGCGAGGCTCGTGACGCCTCATGATGAGTCGCGGGCTGAAAGAGCCCACTTCGACCCGCAGTTCCTGCCCGACGGACAGCACATCCTGCTCATCATTGACAGCTCGAACCCAGAAAACGCCGGTCTGCATGTCATTTCCGTAACGGCTCCGCGCGAGAGACAACGTATCCAGCCGAGCCGAGCCCGCGCTTTGTACGCGTCGTCGGGTCATCTACTCTTCGCCCGCGAGGGCATCCTGCTCGCCCAGCCCTTCGACCCGAAGCGCCTGACGACGACCGGCGACGCGGTTACGCTCGCCTCGGCGGTTGGAGCGTGGTCTGGCGATACGAACGAGGGATTGTTCTCGGTCTCCACGAATGGCTTGGTGACTTGGATGTCAGAGGTGGCCTCCGACGCCCGGCTTGAGTGGATCAGCCGGAATGGAAAGCGGCTTGGGACGGTTGGCGAGCCCCGGAGATACGGTCAAATCGTGCTTTCACCGGACGGCCGACGACTGGCGGCTGAAGTGAGTGACTCGACCGGTCGTTACGACCTTTGGGTGATCGATGTCGGGCGGGGAGTCGCGACCCGCCTCACAACCGACGCCTCAAACGAGCGTGACCCGGTCTGGTCCCCGGACAGCCTGGAATTGGTGTACTCGTCTGACGCAAGCGGCGACCAGAACTTGCTCCGCAAGGGGCTTCAGGGGACCGAGCCGGCTGTCCCCCTTCCGCGGGGCAGTCGGGCAGACACGCGGCGATCGCGACATCGGAGAGTGCTGGTTCCGCGAGCGAAACACCTTGCTCTTCACCACCATCGGACCGGACTTTCGCACCGTATGGTCAGTTGCCCTGGACAGCGGCGGAAAGCCAGAGGAGCTGATGAAAAACCGCTTCGGGCTCGATGAACCGCAAATCTCTCCAGACGGCCGTTGGCTCGCGTACATCTCGACGGAATCAGGCCGCCAGGAGGTATACGTCCAGCCTTTCCGCCGGCGGGGGGAGAGCGTCCGTGTCTCGACCAGCGGGGGCGGACAGCCCAAGTGGCGAGGCGACGGGAAGGAGCTCTTCTACCTGTCGCAGGACCGGTCGCTGATGGCCGTCGATGTGCGGGAGGGAGTAACCGGCGCCGAGATCGGCATTCCCGCGGTTCTCGTTCCCGCCAGCGAGCTGAAGGCCGTGGTGCAGGGGCTGGACTATGACGATTATGCTGTCGCAAACGACGGCCAGCGCTTCCTGATAAAGACACCCGTCGCAGACCGCGGTTCGCAGCGAATCCACGTCATGCTTAACTGGCCGTCCTTGCTGCCGAAATAGGCTTTTCCTGAGAACAGGTCAGAATCGCGGGTCGGGGCCCAGGGTCTCCCCTGCCAGGGGGGAGTCGGGTCGGACCAGAATAGAGGGCCTGAACTCTTTCCCCTTTAGGGCTCCACCGGGTGGCAGTCGGCCAGCCAGCGTCGACGCCCGGAAATTCGGAGGAGGGAAAATAGAACTCCGTCCCCTGTTCCCGCCCAGCGCCTGCTCCCGCCTACGGTTCTGCACGTTATACACATGTTAGACACCTTAGAGGTATGCAATTTGCTTTCGGTTTGAACCCGCTTGCTTCGCTGGAAAGCGCTCGCGCGCGGCTCTGACAAAGGCATCGCTCGCGCGCGGCTCTGACACACGACTCGGTGTCGCTTGCTATGACTCGTATTCCGATAGAGGCCGATTGTTGCGCGGCATTCTCCGAGTCTCATCAGAGCCGCGCGCGAGCGCTTTCCAGCGAAGCAAGCGGGTTCGAACCGAAAGCAGGTCGCATGCCCACCGGAATCCCAAGATCCGTATAAAGAGCAGTCCCTGTTGCCGCCCCCCGACTCGGCACCAGACGGCACCAGTGCTCTTGACCGCACTCGGTGGCGTTTTTGTCGCTGTCGTAAGTGGCTTAGAATCAAGAGGAAGGGAAGTGAGCCGTGCTGGACTCGAACCAGCGACCCTCTGCTTAAAAGGCAGATGCTCTGCCAACTGAGCTAACGGCCCAAAAGTGCTTGAGACAGCCGACCGCAGGTCTCGCGGCCTAACGTCGACCGATAGTTTAGCATTTCGCCCGGAGGTTTCCAACGCGCTTTGTCCCCGAAGTCTCGCCCGTCACGTCTTGCCCCGCAGCCGCTCGACTGGTTGCACTCAATCGCGCGCCGACCCCGGACGCTTGATGACTATCACGGTGCGATCGTCCGCCTGCTTGCGTCCCTCGCTGAACTCCTCGACATCCGCGATGATGGCATCGAAGATCTCGATGCTCGAGAGCTGCCGCCGCCTCTCGACAACGGTCATCAGCCGTTCCACGCCATATTCGACGCCTCTCCGGTTCAGCGCTTCGCTGATCCCGTCGGTGTAACAGACAAGAACGTCACCTGGATCCATGTGCGCGTCGCCAACCTGGTAGCCAGTCGGAGGCTCGAAGAATGCCCCGAGGACAGTTCCGCCCGTGTCCAGAGTCTCGACTCCATCCTTCTTGAAGAGCAGCGGATTGTAATGGCCCGCGTTGATGTACCGAATAGCCCCCTCCAGGTGCAACTCGCCGTAAAAAGCCGTGATGAACTGGTTCTCTCCGGACGATCGGAACATTCTCCGGTTGATCTTCCGAAAGAGAAGAGGAGTCGTGTCCCGCTCGTAATGGGCCTGCATTGATATCGCGGTGTACAGGGCGGTATTGAAATCCCTGATGAGCATGGCGGGAACCAGCCCGTGTCCGGAGGCGTCGGCGATCACGATCCCCATCTTCTCGGGCAATCCGAAGCGGCCCTCGAGGTCGATGAAATCGTAGAAATCGCCGCCGACGATCTCGATTGGGAGCGTTCTTCCAAAAATGTCGAAGTTTCCAAAGACCGTGAGCCGCAGCGGATCGGGCATGATCCGCCGCTGGAGCTCGGCCACCGAGACAAGGTCGGCGGCCATCTGGCTGAAATCGGGTGAGTGGGCTTCTTCCGGGTCCGGAGCGATGTCGTGGCGCGCCACCTCGTAGAACGACGATGTGCGACGGCCCGATTGGAGCTCGTCCATCTTCTTACGCAACTGTTATCCCCTTTCCTCCTTCATGATAGTGTATCCCCTCGTGAGTGAAACCTGTGTTCCGGAACTAGTTCGCAGGAGGCTGTCTTTGAACGTCTGCGCCACCGTCATGATCCTTTTCATCACTTTCCCCGCATACGTTTTGAGCGGATTCGGGTCCAGTGCTGACCCGGCAGTCAAATCCGGGCCCCGGGACAGGCCGATCGATGCCCTTTCCCTGCACAAACGGGCGCTGGTCTTTGACGGGCACGCTGATACGCCCCTGCGGATCATGAAGGGGGCAGACATCTGCGTCAGGAGCACTTCGGGCCACGAAGATTTCCCGCGGATGAGAGAAGGCGGCCTCGATGCTCAGTTCTTTGCCATCTTCGTCTCCCCGGAAACCCGGGAACCCGAGCCAGGTGGCCCAGCGGATCATCGAGAAGATCAACTCGACACTTCGCTCCTGTCCCGACCAGGCCGGCCTTGCCCGATCGGCCGGGGACGTGGAGACTCTGTCGCGCGCCGGCCGACTGGCAATCCTCCTCGGAATTGAAGGCGGCCATGTCATCGAGGGAGATCCGAGCGCGCTCGCCCGATTCCATGACCTCGGAGTCCGATATCTAACTCTCACGTGGTCCAATACCAATGAATTTGCGGACTCCAGTGCCGGACAAAAGCGATGGGGAGGCCTGAACCCCCTCGGCGTTCAGGTCGTGCGGGAGATGAACCGCCTGGGCATGATCGTCGACGTTTCTCACGCGAGCGACGAGACTTTCTGGCAGGTCATGAAGCTCACAAAGAAACCCGTTATCGCTTCCCATTCCTCCTGCCGCGCCCTTCAGAACCTTCCGCGAAATATGAGCGACGAGATGCTGCGGGCTGTTGCGAAGAATCGCGGAGTCGTCTGCATCAACTTCTATCCGCTGTTTCTGGGCGGGCCCCAGCCGAAAAAGGGGAACTGCCCGGTCCTGTCCCTCTGTCCCTTCTCATCGACCACATCGAGCACGCTGTTCGAGTGGCGGGTGTCGACCATGTGGGCCTCGGCTCGGATTTCGATGGAATCGACGCGGTTCCCGACCGGTCTGGACGACGTGACCCGCCTGCCTCGCATCACAGAGGAGCTCGTCAAGCGAGGATGGAAGTCTCGGGATATCGAGAAGGTGCTTGGAGGCAATCTTTTGCGGGTCCTGAGGGCCAACGCGGAGTAGGGCGAGCAGGAAATCACCCGGCGGACCCATGGCGCGCTTTACTCCCCTGGACGGTGCCACTCCTAAGTTCGTGCCAGGAGCAGCTCTGCTCCCGGCGCACTCGATCGGATCTCAAGCGGGCGTGAGCTCTTTCTGTTCGGCTCGGCGCAGCGCGAGGTCTCGTTCGATCTCGGCGACAACCCTTTCGTTGAGCGGGTAGAGATATACGGCAACGCCGGCGACCAGCATCAGGGAGGCGGGCAGCGCGCTCAGCAGAAACCGGATGCCCCACAAGGACTCCGGACTCTGGGCCGCGGCCCCGGCGTCATAACCGAACAGTGCAAGCAGCCAGCCGATTGCGGTTCCCGCGATCATAACCCCGGTCTTTATGGCGAAGGTCCCCGCCGAGAAGATGATGCCGGTCGAACGCCTCCCGTTCTTCCATTCGGAATAGTCCGCACTGTCGCCAAGCATGGCAAAAAACAGAACGGGCATCGGGCCGTTCGCGAATTCGATGATGATATTGAGCGCGTAGAGCAGGATCCGGTTCGAAGGCGTCACCAGGTAGAGCAGGGAGCTGGCGACCACTGTGATGAAAAGGACGAGGAGAAAGAGGGTCTTCTTGCCGAGAAGCTCGGTCAGGTAGCGGGTCAAGGCGGCGCCGGCTATGGCCGCCAGGAGGCCGAGTACCATGAAAAGAGTTGCGAGGTCACGGTCACCGATGTACCACTTGAAGTAGTGGATCGTAACCCCCTGGCGCAGAACCGACGCCCCGACGAAAAGAACGCCTGCAGCGAAAGTGATCAGCCATGGCCGGTTGTGAACGAGGTCGGCCAGGTCTTTGCGCAGAGGAGTCTTTTGGCCGGGAGGCGGCTGCACGCGCTCTTTGGTCGTCAGGAAGGTCACGACGAGAAGAATCGTCGCCACCGCCCCGAACAGGGTTATCGTGTATTGATAGCCTTTGACCTCATTGCCTCCGCCGAAGTACCTGACCAGCGGAAGGTTCAAGCCCTGCACCAGCAGGCCGCCGAGAAAGGCCCCCATGAACCGGAAGGAAGACAGGCTGGTCCGTTCCAGTGAATCGCCGGTCATGACGCCCGAGAGCGCCGAGTACGGGATGTTGCTGGCGGTATAGACCATCATGAGCAGGTTGTAAGTGATGAGGGCATAGATCACCTTGCCGGTGGGGCTCAGATCGGGTGCCATGAACGTGACCGAGGTGAGGATTCCGAAGGGAAGGGCGGTCCAAAGGATCCATGGACGGAATTTGCCCCAGCGGGTGTTGGTCCGGTCCGCCAGAGCTCCCATCATCAGATCGTTGACTGCGTCCCAGAGCCTGGTCACCAGGAATATCGTTCCGACGGTCGCCGGGTTGATGCCATAGACATCCGTGTAGTAGTAAGTCAGGAACACCATGACCGTTCGAAACGTCAGGTTGGAAGCAGTATCCCCGAGCGCGTAGCCGATCTTTTCCTTGAGAGGTAGTCTCTCCATCTCGCGTTCCTTCCCGCACCGGTCTCCCGTCCCGGCCGTTCTGTAAACCGTGTAGCATGGACCACCGGCTGGCGACCTGCAACAAGCAAGAGCGACCGGCTGACGAGCTGACCGGCTGACCGGCTGACCGGCTGACAGGCTGACAGGCAGGCCGGCTGACAAAGTCAAGCCGGGAATACAACCTGCTCGTGGTTCCGTACCGAGGACGTGCGCCCGGTTTCCTGGTAGTACCGGATTCCGGCGGCTTCACCGTCTCCGTGATCATGGTCGAGCTGTCGGGGATCCCTCCGGTCAGCCGGTCAGCTGGTCAGCCGGTCAGCTGGTAAGCGGGCCCTCCCTCAACTTGTCAGCCCGTGCGCCAGTCGGTATTCTTACGTTCATGATCGCGGTCAGTCTGTTTGTCCTTTATGCTTCTATGCTGATGAACACCGTGCTGCAGTCCAACACCCCAACTTTGGATATTACGGTGCAGACTGCGCAGCCGATTTACACAATGGCGGGAGGAATCGGAGCCTCCTGGCATGCCCTGAGCGAGGATCGTCCCCTGGAAAACGAGAAATACGACTTCCCGGTCAGGCTGGTCAATCCACGCGGCAGCGGCTATGGCGGGAACCCGCCGGTGAGCGCGGCGGATCAATGGGAACAGCTTTACCGTCACGCAAGCTGGCTCGGGCTTGACTGGATACGGGTCGAAGTGTGCCTGCGGATGTGGGAGCCTCAAAAGGGGGTGTTTCAGTGGGACAACGAGGAGATGCAGGCTCTCTATCGGATCCTCGACTGGTGCGAGAAGAACTCTGCCGACGTCTTCCTTCAAAACATGTGGTCGGACGTCGAATGGAATGCCTATCCCGGGGTCCATCCGATTGCCAGTGCGCCGAGGGACCTCGACGCGTTTGCGGAGGGCATGGCCGGTTTGGTGACGCACTTGACCAAGAGCAGGCACTACACCTGCATCAAATGGTTCTGCATTACCAACGAGCCGCCCGGCGGGACCTGGGGATACTGGTGGGCCACGGGGTCCCATCCGTCTGTCGGGCTGACCCCCGCCCTGAAGGCCGTCCGGCAAGCCTTTGATCGAAAGAGCCTCTCCATTCCGATCTCCGCACCCGACTGGACAGATCTCCCGCCGTTTGACGCCTCCAAACTGGACTTCGACCCATTCGTCGGTGCCTATGACATCCACTCCTACCAGGGGGTAGACAAGGCACGCCAGGAAATGCTCGCTCGGTGGGCGAACCACGCGCACGGTCACGGCAAGCCGTTTTTCCTCAGCGAAATGGGCAACATGAAATTGGGCTGGGGGGAATCCAACCCGGGTCCTAAGACCTTCGCCGCCTCGCTTTCCAACGCCGAGTCCATTGTTCGCGGACTCGGGGCGGGTGTCGATGGATTCAACCGGTGGAGCTATACCAACCGGGGAGACCTGGACGGTCAGTGGCAATTGGTCCAGACCTGGGACCGGGAGAAGAAACGTTATCTCGACAGGGTCGCGCCGGAATCGGCGGCTTATTACGGGTATGGGATCATCAGTCGCCTGATTGCAAAACACTCCCAAGTTCTGAGGGTGACGGCTAAGGCCGGGCCGGGAACCGACCCCGATCGGACGCTGGCCGTGGCTCTGCAGGCCCCCGATGGCAACCTCACACTCATCCTTCTCAATCTCGGCAAGAACCCGTCGGCTGTTCGAATCCACGTGGTGGGAACGCCTCGGTCTCTCTCGAAGTACCAGGTGACAGGATCAAGAGTTGAAGATCCGGGCTTCCGACTGCGGCCGGAAAGCGACCACGGTTTCGGGGATGGGGCCGCAGCCGTCGAGGAAAGCCTGCCGGCGGAAAGTATCACCGTTTTTTCGAGCTTTCGGCTGGAGCCGGAGGCTCCCGGGATCACCTCCCGGAAGTAGTATCGCGGGCAAAAAAGAGGAGGTAACCAACTATGCCGAAAATCGCCATGATCGGAGCGGGAAGCCTGATCTTCTGCAAGACCCTCGCCATGGACATCCTGGCAACCGAGGCCCTTCGGGACTCGGAAATCGTTTTGATGAGCCGCACGCGACCCAAGCTCGACATGATGCAGAACTTCGTCGGCCGCGTGATCCGGGAAAACCACCTCCCGGCTCGCGTCTCTTCGACGCTGGACCGGGCCGAAGCGCTCGACGGTGCCGACTACGTGATCGTGATGATCCAGATCGGCGGACTCGATGCATTCAAGCTCGATTATGAAATTCCGCTGCAGTTCGGGGTCGATCAGTGCATCGGGGATTCGCTCGGCCCAGGCGGCATCTTCCGTGCCCTGCGGACGATTCCTGTGCTGACCGACATCGCGCGGGACATGCAGAGGCTGTGCCCGGATGCTCTCATGGTGAACTACGCCAATCCGATGGCCGCCAACTGCCTGGCTCTCGGGAAGGCAACCACGGTTCCTTTTATCGGTCTATGCCACGGCGTCCAGACCACTCTCGACCTCATTAGCCGCTACGTGGGGATTCCGAAGGACCGGATTGACTATCTGTGCGCCGGCATCAACCACATGGCCTGGTTTCTCTCTTTGCGCGACAAGGCCGATGGGCGCGACCTTTACCCGATCCTTCGGGAGAAAATCGAGAGGCCCGAGTACTACCTCAACGAGAAAGTGCGGTGCGAGGTGATGCGCCATTTCGGCTACTTCATGACCGAAAGCACGGGGCACCTCTCGGAGTACATCCCCTGGTTCCGGAGCAGCCGCCAGGCTCTGGAAGAATACTGCGACCAACCGGACTTCGGCGGTGCATCGGGCGCCTACTACAAGTATTCCTCGATGCTGGACCGCAAGTACGGCGGCGTCGACTACCTCGCCGGCGAGTCGGCCGCCCTGCGTCCCCGGAGCGTGGAGTACTGCTCGTACATTCTGGAGGCGGTGGAAACGGACCGCGTGTTTCGTCTCAATGGGAACGTGCGCAACGATGGCTATATCCGCAACCTGCCTTCGGGTTGTTGCGTGGAGGTGCCGGTGTTTGTGGATCGGCGCGGCTTCCACCCGGTCACAGTCGGCGACCTGCCCGTTCAGTGTGCCGCTCTGAACATGAGTAATGTCTCCGTCCAGCAGTTGGCCGCGGAGGCGGCAATGACCGGCGATCCTGAGCTTGCCATGCAGGCGGTCGCCATGGACCCACTCACCTCCGCCGTCTGCACCCTTCGCAGCGCGCGTGAGATGACGCAGACCTTGCTCGAGGCCGAGAGTCAGTGGCTCCCGCAGTTCTCAGGGAAGTGCCTGGCCCCCCGGCCGGCCATTTCGGTTCCTCCGGGAACGGCGGGGGTCGATGTGCCGCTCGACCCTGCGCTTGCAATCGCCAACAGGTTCCAGGAGCTGGCGGAAAGCAAACTGTAGCGGACTTTTCAGAGCCGCGCACGCAGCGCCGCTAAGACATCGCTGCGTGCGCCCTGAATAGGGTCGGGGACTTTTTTGGACTGCTGCGTCGCCAGGAATCCTGATAAAGCAGCGGATTCCTTCTGCCGCCGCACTCCAAACAGGAGCTTATCAGAAGGTTGCTGGCGTGCGCGGGGTCAGGAAACATGCGACAAAGCTACAAGTGGGCGGTCGTCCTGATGCTCTGGTTCGTCTGCTTTTTCAACTATGCGGACCGGCAGGCGATCTTTTCCGTGTTTCCCCTCCTGAAAGGAGAGATGGGGCTCAGCGACATCCAGTTGGGCGTGGTCGGCGCGTCCTTCATGTGGGTCTATGCCGTCGCAGGTCCTTTAGCGGGTTTGGTCGGTGATCGGTTTAGACGAAAGAGAGTCATCCTTGGGGGGCTTGTCTTCTGGTCCGTGGTCACAATTGCGACCGCACTTTCCCGTGAGTACTGGCACCTGGTCCTGTTTCGCGCACTTGAAGGCCTGGGTGAAGCTTTCTATTTCCCGGCCTCAATGGCAATGCTCAGCGACTACCACGGGCATGACACTCGTTCCAAGGCGTTGGCGCTTCACCAGTCGAGCGTCTACGCGGGCACTATCGCCGGGGGAACGGTCGCTGGCTTCATGGGCCAGTATTATGGCTGGCGTTCGGGGTTCTACCTGTTCGGTTCCCTTGGCGTGGTCCTCGCGTTCGTGCTCCTCGGACTGCTGCGTGAGCCGAGGCGGGGGGAATCCGAGGCGGAAGTGACGGCGGTGCCCGTCCCGCCCAAGCAGCGAGTTGGCCCGGCCATTAAGGAAATTCTGGGCACGCGGATGGTGCTGGTCCTGATGGCTGTCTTCGTCGGCGCCAACTTCGTCGCCATGATCTTCCTGACGTGGATGCCGTCATTCCTCTATCGGAAGTTCGGCATGAGTCTATCGATGGCCGGCCTCAACGCGACTGCCTATCTGCAGGTCGCATCGGTCGTGGGAGTCATATCCGGCGGCGTGATAGCCGATCGGCTGCGCCGGCGCCACCCGGGCGGCCGCATGGCCACGCAGGCGTTGGGGCTGCTTTGCGGCGTGCCTTTCATATTCCTCACCGGGTGGACACTCTCGGTACCGGTACTCGTATTCGCAATGGCCGGCTTCGGCTACTTCAAGGGGTACTACGACGCCAACATCTGGGCCTCGCTGCATGACGTGGTTCGGCCGGAGCGTCGGGCGACAGCCGTGGGCATTATGAACTCGGTCGGCTGGCTCGGAGGCGGGGTTGCTCCGGTTGCCATCGCGGCCGCCTCCCAGCGCTACGGGATGAGCGCCTGCCTGAGCGCGAATTCGGTGATTTATCTTTTCTTCGGGCTTCTTCTGATTCTGGGAATCCGGCTGTTCATGGGCCGCGAGCGCGCGCCGGGTCGAATGGCGCTCTAGTGATCAGAGCCTCGGCGAGCTCAGGAGGATCGACACCCGCCCATGAGGCGAGTCTTTTCCGTGTGGGGAGAAGAAACTCGGGGATCGGCGGCCCCGGGCTCACCCGGAACGTCTCGAAACTGTAGAGCCACCCGTAATGCGCCACCCGCCGCCTCGCGGTCACGCCGTGCATGCGGACCGAGGAGAACTGGATTCGGCCGATCTCCTCTAGAAGCATGTGCTCCTCGGCGGAGCTCAGGAACTCAGGCCGATAAAGAAATCCTTCGGGCAGTGGCCCGCCTGTTTTGAATCGCACCACTTACATCATTTTCGCACGGAACTTCTGGCCGGTTTTCGGTGTCAATACGGGTATATGTACGACGGTTTTATGATCTGGTTGGTACCTGTCATTATACTTGCCGGCGGCCTGGCTGGTTGGTTGGGCGCGTGGAATGAAGTCCGATTAGCCGGCACATCCGAGCAGGAGAACAAGCCATTGCGCTGTTTCGTGCGCGCTCGTGCGATGACCTATGGACTTGCCCTGTACGTAGTGTTCGCGACGCTGGCCTTCTGCGGTGGAGGATTGTTTGCGAGCGCTCATTGGCGCACCGTGCTTGCGGCCCGCGGCACCTTCTCGTTCTTGCTTCCCGGCTCGCTGCAGACCCTGGTTACAGGTGGGGTAAGCATGCTGTTCTCCGGGAGCATGTCGCTCGAGGCGTTAGCCCGGAAGCATGACGCTGATCTCTGGTGAGAGTAGACCGATTTGGAGACCGGCTGCTAGGCGAAGTTTGTTTCCGAGCCGTGCGCGGAACTCCGAACGCGAGTTTGCGGGGACACAAAACTTAATTCCTTCGCTTTCGCCAGATCTCAGTAACGGTCTGGGAATTAAGTATTATGTCCCCGAAACTCGGCCTCCGGCTACTTGGACAGGATCGAGTACCGGACAACCACGCCTTCCACGAACACGACTCTGACTTCGCCTTCCTTGTCGGCGTAAGTGGAGCTCACGACGCGAAGGTCTTCGACCTGCCTGACGTTTCGCTTGACGGGATCACCAAGGATCCGATCCACTTCCTCTTCGGTTAGCCCCTTTCGTATCTGCTTCGGCGTCTGTTCGCGATCCCGATCGCGATCCGGCTCGGGCTGGCGGTTGTCTGAGGATTGCCCGGGAATTTCGATTACGCGCGCGAGCGCCTTCAGAACGGCATCCGGAGTTGTCGCTTCGGGCGGGACTCCCCGCGAGTACCAGATGTTGAAGCGCGATCCCGAACTCTCCCGCAACTGGCGCTCGCGGGCCTCAGCGAGAATCTTCGCCTGGGCTGCTTCCATCTCCAGGCGTGCCTGTTCGCGTTCCCGGTCCCGCCTCAAGTCGTCGATCTCTTCCCGGAGGTCTTTCTTCTTCCTCGGGTCGGTTTCCTTCTTCAGTTCGTCTTCGAGCCGTTTCTCCCGCGCGGATTTTCCCACGTATGTGCTCGGGGTGCTGACGCCGCTCGAATCTCCAAAAGTCCCGTACCCGCCGCCCGCAAGCTGCAGCTCGATGTTCTTCTTGTTGACCTTGACGAGCGTCACCAGAACCCGGTCCCCTTCGCGAAGCGAGATGCCGTAGGTCTTCAGACGCCTTCCGATCTCCGCGTAGTCGATGCTCGGCTCGGAATCCATCCGGACGTCGATCCCGCTTTTGTCGCCCGGCATATCGAGCTTCACGATAACCGGTCGCCCTTCGAAATAGCGCTTCAGGTCGTACTCGCTTTGGGCGGACAGGGCACAAAATGAAGAGACGAAGCACAGTAAGAGCACGAGGTAGAGAGGATGCTTTGGCATAGGCGCGCTCATTCTAGCGCAACTTTGCCTTCAAGCGAGGAACGGTTTATCTTAGGGCGAGACGAAAGGAGCTTATGGCTGTAATCCAACATCGGCGAAACTTCATCAAGTCGACTCTGGCGGGTGCCTGTCTGCTGTCATCACCCGCGGTCTTCTCGACTCCGACTCTGGCGGCAGCGAAGAAGAGGACCGCCGGAGAGATCGTCAAGCTTGGTAAAACCGGCATCCAATCCTCCTTCCTTGCGCAGGGAACCGGGTTCAACGGCGGCGGTCACGCGTCGGATCATACCCGGCTGGGGCAGGAGGCTTTCACTCAACTGATCCGCCGCTCCATGGACAATGGGGTCAACTTCTGGGACACCGCCGACCTTTACGGCAGTCACCAGTTTGTTCGAAACGCTCTGCAGGGGATTCCGCGAAACAAGTATGTTTTGTTGACCAAGCTCTGGCCCCGGCGGGAGGATTGGCTGACTCCCTCGGGGGGAGCCACCGAAGAAGTCAACCGCTTCCGCAAGGAGTACGGAGTCGATATGCTCGATATCTGTCTGATCCACTGCATGATGAACGCCCAGTGGCCGACCGAGTACGAGCGGATTCGGGAGGAATTGTCGGCTCTCAAGGAGAAAGGCGCCGTCCGCGCGGTCGGAGTCTCCTGCCATGACTTCGGCGCGCTGAAAGTTGCGGCCGAAAATCCCTGGGTCGATGTGATTCTTGCGCGGATCAACCACATGGGCGGCGGTCGCTACTCCATGGATGGCACGGCTGAAGAAATCAGCGCCGTGCTCCGAAAGGCGCGGGCCAACGGGAAGGCCGTTATCGGGATGAAGATCTTCGGCGCTGGCCGCCTTGTGAAACCCGAGGAAAAAGACGCCTCGTTGAAGTATGTCATCGGAAACGACCTGGTTGACGCCATGACCGTCGGGATGCTCAGCAGGGAACAGATCGACGACACCGTCAAGCGCATCGAAACCGCCGTGTAGGGAGGAAAGAGACAGAGGGGCAGAGGAAGCCTGGCGGTGCGAACCTTCCTTGCCCCTTTGATCCGCCTGACAGTCCACGATGCGGCCCCCCCTCTTCCTTCCGGCGCATCGCCCGCCTCTCTGTGACCGCTTTAAGCGATCCTGTAAGATGGATCAATAACGACCCGAAGTGCACAATGATGTCAACTTCCGGCGCCGCCCCCGGGCCGGCGGTTGTCCGCAACTCCTCGGCAAACTGCGTTTTGGCGGCTCCCGCAAGGCTTCGGGTATTGGAACCAACCCCCTTACCGAAAGGAGACAGGCATGCGACTCACTTCACTGAAACTGAACAGTCTGGAGGATCTCTATATCGAACAATTGAGAGATCTTTACTCTACAGAGACGCAGATTATCGAGGCCCTCCCCCAGATGGAAGAGGCGGCAAGCTCTTCGGACTTGAAGAACGCTTTTCGCCAGCATTTGGATCAGACCAGGCGACAGCGCCAGCGTCTGGAGACAATCTTCCACCGAATGAACCGGGACCCGGAAGGAGAGACCTCGAACGCCATGGAAGGACTGATCGAGGATGGAGAGACGATCATCGACGCGAAGGGTGACCCGGGGGTCCGCGACGCCGGCCTGATCGCCCAGGCCCAGCGCGTCGAACATTACGAGATCGCCGGCTACGGCTGTGCGAGAACTTTTGCATCCCGTCTCGGCTACTCCCAGGACGTCCAGATCCTGCAGCAGACACTGAACGAGGAAGGCGAAACAGACAAGCACTTGACCAAGCTGGCCGAGAGCGAGATCAATATCAAGGCTGAGCCTCGTCGCCGTTAGTTTCTTCCAGGCCAAGGAGTCAGTATGGCGAACCGGAAAAAAGAGGATCCAGGAATGAGCAGTGCCAAGTCGAGTAGCGCCAAGTCGAGTAGCGTCAAGTCGAGTAGCGCCGTGCTTCCTGTTCAGGAAATCAATTCGAGAACCTGGGTCCCGTTCTTCAGCGATCTAAATAACCGTCACCACGGACAGCGAATCGACGTCGAGATTGTCAGGGCCGGGGGTGGGGCGCCGCGAACCGAGCTTAGACAGAGACGACTGCAATCCATTTCGAGCATGCTCGGGAGACCGGGCGAGCGCGATGCGATTTCCATCACCGTGTCTGAGGACGACCAGAGGATGATCAGCCGCAGTATTAGCGACGTCAAGCAGGTGCGGCTGTTCAATAACGGCGGGGAAGACGAGAAGCTGGAAGTGGAATCGGCTGACGGCGAAAAAACGGTGGTCGTTTTTCGCCGTTAACCCGGGAGTGCACGCCATCCGGCCGATCGGGCAGGTGTGTCCGGTCGGTCGGATGATTCCGCTGCTGTTCGGATCCGAAACCGCTCACAATGTCGGGGGGCGGTTCAGCACCAGCCAATAGAAGCCGAGTTCCCGGACGACATCAACGAATTTCTCGAAATTGACCGGCTTGACAATGTAGCTGTTGACGCCGAGACGGTAAGTTCCGACGATATCCCGCTCTTCGCTCGATGTGGTGAGAACGACCACGGGGAGGTTGTGTGTCCGGCTGTCGGCACGCACGTCTCGCAGGACCTGAATCCCATCGACCTTTGGCAATTTCAGGTCAAGAAGGATTACTTTCGGGCCGTTCTCGACCGATCGATTGGAGTACTGCCCGCGGGCGAAGATGAAATCGAGTGCCTCTTCTCCGTCTCTAACTACGTGAACCCGGTTGGCCAGGTGGTTCTTCTTCAAAGCTCGCAGTGTCAGTTCGACATCGTTCGGGTTGTCCTCGACCAAAAGGATCTCCACGTCATTCGTGCTGATCATGCAGTCTCTCCCGGTTGGTTGTGAGGTAACGCGAAATGGAAGGTTGCGCCGCGGTTGACCTCACCCTCGGCCCAGACGCGTCCGCCGTGGCGTTTGATGATCTGTTCAACGATAGCCAGACCCACCCCGGTCCCCTCAAACTCGTTGGCGCCGTGCAGTCGTTGAAAAACCCCGAAAAGCTTTCCGACATACCGCATGTCGAATCCAACGCCGTTGTCTTCAATAGAATAAACCGTTTCGCCGTCCTCGACCGACCCTCGGACGCGGATTCTGGGATCCGGACGCCCGTGGGTAAACTTTACAGCATTGCCAATCAGGTTGGCGAAGGCCTGCCGGAGAAGAGTCCTGTCAGCTAAGGTCGTCGGCAACGGGCTCACTTCCAAGACGGGCGGCTTGTCTCCGAGGCTGGCGATCTGTTCGGAGAAGACCTCGCGGACCAATCTCTCGACATTTACCCTGGCCAAATCGACTGGTTTTCGACCGACCCGGGAATAGGCGAGAAGATCGTCGATCAGTTGTTCCAGGCGTTGAGCATTGGTACGAATGACGGTCAGAAGGCGGCGTCCTTCCTCGTCGAGTTTGTCTGAATAGTCCTCTACGACGGCCAGCGAAAAGCCGTCAATGGCCCGCAGTGGGGCACGCAGATCGTGTGAGACCGAATAGCTGAAGGCTTCAAGATCGCGGTTGGAACGCAGGAGCTCCCGATTCGTCTGTTCGATGGCGCGCTGGTGGTTGGTAATCTCGTCAGCCATTCGGTTGAAGCTCCTCGCCAGCTCGGCGAGCTCCTCGATTTCCGCCCGATCCACCCGGTGCTCGAGCTGCCCGGCGCCGAGCAGGGCCGCATGCTTCCGCAGAGCCTCCACTCCGCGGAGGATGCGTCGGTTAACGAGCATGGCAAGCGTAGCCGCCGTCAGCAGGACCAGGGCTGCGGCGACAAGCGCACGGAAGGCGCTTTTGTAAACAGGCCCGACCAGGTCCGCCTTCGGACGGCTCGCTCCCGCGACCCAGCCGATCTCACCGATCGGCACGCGGCTGCCGAGGCGCGTGGTCTCGCCCGGGGCGGTACGGAACTCCCCGTCCACCTCTTTCCCGCGCAAGGCCTCGAAGACGAGCGGGTCGCCCGGGTCGGCTAGCTCGCGCCCCGCAGTCGGTGGTCCGCTCCGGAACACGAGCCGTCCAGCCTTGTCAAAGATGGTAAAGGTTCCGGCTCCGGTGCGAGTCTGCGTGAGAAGAGATTCGATTCGCCCGGGGGTGATTTCGACCACGACCACCCCCTGAAGCCGAGCTTCTTTGTCTTGAACGGCGCGCGCGAGGACGATTATGTATTCTCCGTGCGCCCTGCTTCTGATCAGGTTGCTGATCGACCACGACTGGCCATTGAGAAGCTCCTGGAAATATGGGCGATCGGAAACCGACAGACCCACTGCTCGCGGATTGCTCGATGCCAGCACCGTCCCATCGGGTGAGACCCAGGTGTAGGAGCCTACGCGGTCCATCGCACGGTCGTTCTCCTCCAGAAAGGTCGTCAACGTCTGGCGATCCCAGCGCGCCGCGACGATGGCGGCGCCGATCAAGCCGGCCTGTTCGCGGGTGGCCCGAATAAAGCTCACGAAATTTTCGGCCACTGCCCGGGCATATTCGCGATTAGCTCGGAATTCCATTTCCATTCGGGTCTCGTACCAGGACCAGTAGGTGCCGGCAACGAGCAGAAGGAGAGGGGCTATCGAGCCCGTGGCGAGGAGAAGGAGGAGGCCTTTGAGCGTTCGCGGAACAAGGTGTCCAAGACGGGCAAACCAAGCCATAATCCAGAGATTCCTTTGCAAGCTATACCACAGCCGGCGGGCAGCGCTCAATGCGGGCAGAGGGGAGCGAGGTCGATCCGGCGCGAGCGGGGACCCGCTTGCGATTCAGTTTGCCTATCACACCTGCCTTGAGTAGACTAATGGTTTTCTCAAACGGTTTCCATCCTGCTGTTGTAGCGGGTTGAAGCCGGGCGATTCAGGTCTGAAGGTTGGCCGAGGATCGTGTATGAAAGCCCAAGAAGTAATCGTTCGACGTCTGGTCAGGGAGATGCAAGGAAGCCAACGCGTCGTGTTAGGGCCTGGTTTGCCGGAGCTTGCCGGATCCTTCCTCTCCGATAGCACTGAAACTTACCGTACAAGCGATGGACAGATGGACATCTCCGGCTTGAACCTTGCGGTGGTTGAGGCTGCTGAAGTGTCCCAGCAGGGGGATTTATGTCTTCTCCCCGGTGCCGAGGCGCCGCAGGTAGCGGCGAAAACCTGGGTGGTCGCCACCACACTCACTGATCCAAAGGGAAATCCCAAGATAGTTCGTCGGTGCCACTACCCGGTCTATCAGCCCCGGTGCGTCACGAAGATCATCACGGAGAAGGGTGTCATCGAGGTGACCGATAAAGGCCTCGTCCTGAAGGAGATCAAGCGTGGAGTGGGGACCGACGAGGTCAAGAGCCAGACCGGCGCCAGTCTTCACATCGCAGACGACATCAAGTTGATGGAGCTGTAACTGATTCTGTCCCCGAACGTTTGACCTCCGAGCCATTCCAGCATATTCTGGAATAAAGGCTCTGTGGCTCAATTCTTCATCTTACCAGCCGAGTTGCGTTTAAATATGCAAGAGACTAATTCTGAGGATCGGGTTCTTTTAGGCGCAAACAGACCGAAATCGCGCAGTATTCGGGTGCTTGTCGCCGACGATCATGAAGCTGTTAGAAACGGGATGGCTGTCTGGCTGACCAGCCAGTCGGACATGGAGGTAATCGGTCAGGCGGCAGACGGAGTCGAGGCCGTGCGTATGGCCAGAGAGCTGCGTCCGGACATCGTAGTCATGGACGTCGCTATGCCCCGGCTAAACGGCATTGAGGCGACAAGAGTCATCGTGCGCGAAATGCCGGCTGTCGCTGTGATTGGAGTCTCCGTCGACGATTCGAGCCCGATAATCAGTGCCATGCGCGGCGCCGGCGCAGCCGATTTTCTTCCCAAGTACCAGAGTCCCGAACTTCTCGTCATGGCGTTACGCAAGCACAACAAAAGAGCCGCCTGACCGAAAGCGGATCAAGGGAACAAAGGGGAAGAGGGTTTGCCCTCCACTTTCCCCGCTTAACGCCTTTTTGTGCTCCGCTCGTTGAATCGGGCCGTTGGCCCTGAAAGCCGTGTCCTTTGCCCGTGCCTAGATGCGTTTGAATCCCCGTAGGATCTCTTCGATCCCCAGTCGCAGCAGGATCGGGCGTCCGTGCGGGCAGGTGTAAGGGTTGTCGCTCCGCAACAGCGTGTCGACAATCCACTGCATCTTCTCGGCGGCGAGTGGTGTGTTGATTTTGATCGCCGCCCGGCAGGCCATACTGATCGCCAATTTCTCTCGGAAGCGCTGAATTCCGCCCGGTTTCGAGGCGCCGAGATCCTCGTTGGCTGTGAAGTTGTCCAGAATCCCGGAGAGCAGCAAGCCCGCATCGCAGTTGCCAGTCATGGCCGGCACACCTTTGACGACGATCGTGTTGTCCCCGAACCATTCGACTTCAAACCCATTTTCGTTCAACTGGTCCCGGACGTGTTCGAAGACGGCCGCCTGCCTCGGTTCGAGGCGTTGAATGACGGGAATGAGGAGCCGCTGGGTTGCGACGCCGCCCGGCTGGTCCATGGATCGGACGGCGCGGTCGTAGAGGATACGTTCGTGAGCCACGTGCTGGTCGATGAGGAGCACGGAATCGCGCTCAGTGACAACGATGAAGCTTTCGACGAACTGACCGAGGACCACGGGGGTTCCCGAGATGTGAACGGTTTCGGGAATAGCGTTGTCTCCATGAGGATCGGTCTCTTCCCGGCCCCTCGAGGGAGTTGAGTACAGAACGTTGGTCACCTCCCTGTCAGTTGAAGGGGTGGGATGGAACATCAGTCCCGGCTGATTGAAGGAGCGAAGTTGAAAGCCCGGAAACGCCTGGCCGGCGTTCCCCGGCCCAGCGGAAGTGGGGGGCGAACCAAATTCCGCGCCGAACTCCGGTGTCGTATACGGTGCTTCGAGCTGCGCTGCACCCAAGGGGCGCGACAGGCTGCGAAGGGAGACCCGGTGTCGCAGCAATCCCTCCTCGATGCCGTGGTAGATAGCACTGTGCACCCGGTTGCTGTCACGAAACCGAATCTCAGTCTTGCAGGGGTGCACATTCACGTCCACTTCGGCCGGCTCTATTTCGATAAAGAGCAGGATCACGGGATAGACGGTAGGCGGAAGGAGATCCTGATAGGCCAGTCGAACCGCATGGTTCAGTACCCGGTCCTTGATCACTCGCCGGTTCACGAAGAGAAACTGGTGGGACGAGCTGGTACGCTGCTCATGGGGCAGGGAAGTCAGCCCGTGGACGCGAACGCCCTCCCGGGAATGATCGACTTCCGCAAGGTTGGGGAGAAACTCGTCCCCGAAAATCTGGTAAACACGTTCTGGGAAGCTTCCCGTTGCAGAGGTCTGAATCAGGGACCTGCCCTGATGCGTTAGCTCGAACTCGACCTCCGGGTACGCCAGAGCGTAGTGCATGACCTGCCGGGTAATGTGAGTGAGCTCGGTTGGCTCGGACTTGAGGAACTTGCGCCGGACCGGGACGTTGAAGAACAGCTCCTCAACGGAGATCTCGGTCCCCTGGTGCCATGCTGCATCCCGGACGTCCCGAAGAATCCCGCCCTCGTAGATGATTTCCGTTCCCGGGTTGGATCCGTCGCCCGCCTTCTCCCTCTCGATCGTGCGGAGGCGCAGGCGGGAGACGGAGGCGATTGAGGGGAGCGCCTCTCCTCGAAAACCGAGGGTGCGGATTGCGGCCAGGTCTTCGAAAGTCGCAATCTTGCTCGTGGCATGATGGAGGAAGGCCGTTTGGGCGTCCTCCCGGGTCATTCCGATTCCGTCGTCCCGGACGCAGATCCGTTTTTTCCCGCCGTCGATCGCTTCCACCCAGACTCGGTGGGCATCGGCGTCGATTGAGTTCTCGACCAGTTCCTTCACGACAGAGCCGGGGCGTTCGATGATCTCCCCGGCAGCGATCTTATGCGCCAGGACTTCGGGAAGCACTTGAACTCGACCCATAGCGCTTCATTATACGGTCGGCGCATGACACCGCTCCGCTTGAGGCCCGCTCCGGGCGCTTGATAGAATCAAGCTTTCAACGTTTCCGAAAGTCACCTCCTTAATTGAGGGCATCGCGCATGAGCTCAGTTTCCAAGCGTTTCCAACGAATGCTCGGGGCGGCGGTCGCGGTCATGTGTCTGGTTGCGCCGCGCGTTTTCCCGCAGGACCTCAAATCCTTCGAGGCCAGGACCACTGTCCACAAGCTGAAGAACGGGTGGACGTTCGTTATTGTCGAGCGTCCGTCGGTCGCCCCTGTTTTTTCCTTTTCGACCTACGTCAACGTGGGTTCCGCGCAGGAAGTGCCGGGGATTACCGGTCTCGCACACATGTTCGAGCACATGGCCTTCAAAGGCACTCCGAACATCGGCACGAAGGACTATGCGGCCGAGAAGAAAGTGCTCGATCAAGTCGAGGCAGCATACCAGGCCTACCTTGCTGAAAAGCTCGCTCCGAATCCGGACCCTCATAAGGTCGAGGAACTCGAGACGGTGTTCAAGGAGAAGCAGAAAGAGGCGGCGGGGTTTGTGGTCCAGAACGAATTCGCCGACATCATAGACCGCGAGGGGGGGACCGACCTCAACGCGGGCACCGGTGCGGACTCCACCGCGTATTTCTATTCGCTCCCCGCCAATAAGTTCGAGCTGTTCGCTTACCTGGAGTCGGAGCGCTTCCTCCATCCGGTTTTTCGCGAGTTCTATACCGAGCGGGATGTGGTCCAGGAGGAAAGACGGCTCAGGACCGAGAGCCAGCCGATCGGGCGACTGGTCGAGCAATTCGTTGCGACTGCTTTCATGGCCCACCCGTATCAGCAACCGGTGGTCGGATACATGAGCGATCTGCAGGCGTTTTCGAGGACCGATGCCGAGGCCTTCTACAAGAAGTACTATGCGCCCTCGAACCTTGCCACGGCGATCGTCGGGGCGGTCAAAGCGAAGGAGATCATCCCGGTCCTCGATAAGTACTTCGAGCGAATACCCGCCGGAAGCCGGCCGACGGAGTTGCGCACGGTCGAACCGCCACAGACGGCGGAGAAGACAATCATTTTGAAGGACCAGGCGCAGCCGTTCTACCTGGAGGGATATCACAAGCCGGGCGCGACACACCCGGACCAGGTGATCTACAACGCGATTGACGACGTGCTGTCCCGGGGACGGACTTCCCGCCTCTACCGGTCGCTGGTCCGGGACAAGAAGATCGCGCTTACCGTGCAGTCGTTTTCGTCTTTTCCTGGAATGAAGTACCCGAATTTGTGGGCGGTCTACGCCATGCCGGCGCGCGGGATTACCAACGACCAGGTTCGCGACGCGATCCGGGCTGAGATCGACCGTATCAAGAAGGAAGAAGTGAGCGACGAGGAGTTGGCGCGCTTCAAGACGCGCGATCGTGCCGACGTTCTTCGCTCTCTGGACGACAACATGGGACTGGCCGGGCAATTGGCCACTTACCAGGTCCTTTTTGGGGACTGGCGCGAGTTATTCCATTACCTGGAGAGAGTCGACAAGGTCACGAAGGCCGATATTCTCCGGGTGGCCAATGCGACGTTTGTGGACGCGAACCGGACCGTGGGCATGATTGTCACTGACGCCCCGAAACCAGCAACCCGGACACCGGGCGCGGTGCAACCCACCGGGCAACAGGGAGAGAACAAATGAAGACGCGAACCAACCTCTGTTTGATGGCCGTTCTGGCCCTGGGCGTTTTTGTTCCCGCCCTGGCCCAGGTGTCAAAGGTTCAGGAGCTGAAGTATCCCCCGCTGCCTGAGTTCAAAATTCCACAACCCACCCGTATGGTTCTCGACAACGGAATGGTGCTCATGCTTCTCGAGGACCACGAATTGCCTCTGATCGAGGCTTCGGTACTGGTGCACACCGGCTCGCGCCTGGAGCCGGCCGGGAAAGTCGGACTGGCCGGTCTGGCCGGCGGTGTGATGCGTACCGGCGGCACGACGAAGATGTCCGGGGACCAGTTGGACGACTACCTCGAAAATCGGGCGGCGCGAGTCGAAACCTCGATTGGGACATCGTCAGGCGGCGCTTCGATGAGTTGTTTGAAGAAGGACTTCCCGGATGTCCTTCGGGTCTTGGCCGACGTGCTCCGGAACCCGGCTTTCGAGCAGGCGAAGCTGAACGTTGCCAAGAATCGGATGATGGCCGCGATCTCGAGACAGAACGACGACCCCGGCGGGATCTTATCGCGAGAGTTCAGCGAGATCATTTACGGAAGCGATTCACCGTATGCCCGCTCGGAAACCTATGCGAGCGTGGGCGCCGTTACTCGCGAGGATCTCGTCGAGTGGCACCGCCGTTACTATCACCCGAATGCCATGATTTTCGGCCTGGTCGGCGATTTCGCAACCGATGAAGCGGTGGCACTTGTCAAAGAGGTTTTCGGCTCCTGGCCCAAGGGCGACGCGCCTGCTCCGGCGAAGGTGCCCGAACCCTCCTCGATCAAAGCGGGGATCTACTACGTCGAGAAGGATGACGTCAATCAGTCGAGTATCTCCATGGGACACCTTGGAATCCGGAAGGACAACCCGGACTATTATGCCGTCCGGGTGCTCAATGAGGTGTTCGGCGGATCGATGGGCTCGCGTCTCTTTTCCAATATTCGAACCAGGAAGGGACTGGCGTACGACATCGGCGGTGGCATCGGCAGCGAATGGGACTATGCCGGGGTGTTCGAGGTCTCCATGACGACCAAGACGGAAACGACGGCGGCCTCGATCAAGGCCCTGCAGGAGGAGGCACGGAACCTGAAGGCTCAGCCTCCGACCGAGGCCGAGGTTACGAAGGCGAAGGCGTCCATTTTGAATTCCTTCATCTTCAACTCCGACTCGATGGGGGAGATCCTGTCGCAGCAGATGCTCTTCGAGTATTACGGGTACCCTCTCGATTGGCTGAGTCGCTATCGGGCGGGCATCGAAAAAGTGACGGTTGAACAGGTCCGGGAAGCGGCGGCCAAGTACATCAACCCCGATCAGGTGGCTATCCTGGTGGTGGGGCCGAAGGAGGGAATGGACGAGCCGCTTTCGACGTTCGGGAAAGTGACGAACATCGACATCACGATCCCAGAGCCGGCGGCCCCCGGGACGGCCGGGAAATAGAAGCCAAAACAGAGGTTTCGGTTCGCTCCACAAAGGGCAAGGCGAGTGCGTGAGCGAACTCAAAAGGACGGGGAAGGTTTGTAGTCCCGCCTTTAGGCGGCGTAACCGGCAGCGAGTTCTATTGTTCGGGCGCCCATATCATCGAGCCTGCCGACCCGTTCGGCCGGCTCAAGCCGGGACTACAAACCTCCCTCGGGGCACGAGCGCGCTCGTCGAGCCCGGTGTGCTGGTTCGCGCAGTTCGCCGACTTTTTCGGCAGCCTCGGCTGCGAGCCCTGCGACAGCTCTGAAAAAGCCGCCTCGGGCGCCCTGCGCCTATTCCTCGATCTTCAGGTGCAGCTCGTGCAGTTGCTGCTCGCTCACCCCTGATGGGGAGCCGCTCATCAGGTCGATCGCCCGGGCGGTCTTCGGGAAAGCGATCACGTCCCGAAGTGACCGTTCCCCGGCCAGGAGCATGACCAGTCGATCCAGGCCAAGGGCGATGCCGCCGTGTGGCGGGGCACCGTACCTCAAAGCTTCCATGAAAAATCCAAACTTCGCATCCGCTTCCTCCGGTCCGATGCTCAGAGCCTGGAACACGCGTTTCTGCATCTGCTGTTGATGCATACGGATGGAGCCCCCGCCGATCTCGAGTCCGTTCAGAACGATGTCATAGGCCTTCGCCCGGACCTTCCCCGGATCGCCATCAAGGAGCTGGAAGTCCTCCTCCTTTGGTGACGTGAACGGGTGGTGGCATGCGAAAAATCTGTTCTCCTGCTCGTCCCATTCGAGGAGGGGAAAGTCGTAGACCCAAAGGAACTTGTAGCTGTCGGCCGGGATCAGGTTCTCCTGCTGAGCGAGGCGCAGTCGCAGGGCCGAGAGCGTCTCGTTGACCACTCGGCTCTTGCCGGCGACGATGAACGCGATGTCGCCCTCCTTCAAACCGATTTGCTGAGCTGCCGCGTCCAGTTCACCAGGCGTCAGCACCTTCGACAGCGAGCTCTTCACCCCTTCCGGACCGGATCGGAGCCAGGACAGTGCGTTGGCGCCGTACCCCTTGGCGAATTCTGCCAGTGTGTCGAGTTCCTTGCGGGAGTAATCGGCCTTGCCGGGAACCAGGATGCCCTTGATGAGCCCCTTCTGGGCTGCGATCTCCTGGAAGACCCCGAAAGTCGACTTCCCGAGAAGGTCCGTGAGCTCGACCAACTCGAGGCCGAAGCGAAGATCTGGGCGGTCGGTGCCGAAGCGTGAAACGGCCTCCGCATACGACATCTGGGGAATGGGGTTGGGAACGTCGATTCCGGCCAGGCGAAAGACCCGGGTGAGAAGCGATTCGACCAGAGCGAACATCACGTCGATCGTCGGGAATGACATCTCGATGTCGATCTGGGTGAATTCGGGCTGGCGGTCAGCGCGCAGATCCTCGTCGCGGAAACAGCGGACAATCTGAAAGTAGCGGTCGAAACCGGAGACCATCAGCAACTGCTTGAACAGCTGAGGGGACTGGGGTAGAGCGTAGAACTGCCCCGGGTAAATTCTGGAAGGTACAAGGTAGTCGCGAGCGCCTTCCGGTGTCGATTTGGTAAGAAACGGCGTCTCGATTTCCAGGAAGCCCTCGGCGTCTAGAAACTTTCTTACTTCCATGCAGACCTGATGCCGGAGCCGGAGATTACGCTGAAACCGGGCGCGGCGAAGGTCAACATAACGGAAGCGCAGGCGCGTCTCTTCGGAGGTCGCAGCGCCGTCGGACACCGGGAAGGGCGGTGTTTGCGCCACGTTCAGGATCCGGATCTCCTCGGCCTCGATCTCGACCGCGCCTGTGGGAATGTTGGGGTTCACCGTTTCCGGGCTTCGCAGCTTGACCTCGCCGGTTATGGCGACGACGAACTCGGGACGCAGCCGGCTGGCCTTCGCGTGGGCCTTCTGGCGATTCGGGTGGGTCACGATCTGGACGATGCCCTCCCTGTCCCTCACATCGATGAAAATGAGGTTTCCCAGATCGCGGACCCGGTCAACCCATCCCATGGCGGTGACCGATTGACCGACCTGTTCTTTGTTGAAGTGTCCGCAGTAAGCCGTCCTTTTCAAATCACCCAGCTGATCCATAACCGTCTCGCGCCTTTAAAAGATAGGGGACGATTTCCGCTCGTCCGGCGGTCGCCTGAGACCCGTCGGCCATGCGCTTGAGTTGAAAAACGCCCGTAGTCAATTCGGTTTCTCCGATGACGCAGGTGAACTTCGATTCCATTCGGTTGGCCTGCCTCATCTGGGCTTTCACGCTTCGAGCCTCAAAATCGATGTAGGCGAATATCCCGCTGGCGCGCAGTTCGGCGGCCAGGCTGAGGCCCGCCTCCAGTGCGCGTTCATCCGTGTACGCCAGGAACAGATCCGGTACCGGAAACTTGAAGGGCGCCGCCAGTTCCGCTCGGCCCGACAGCAGAAGGACGAATCGCTCCATGCCCAGGGCAAATCCGAACCCTTTGGCAGGAGGGCCGCCTATCAGCTCGGAAAGGCCGTCATAACGCCCGCCTCCGAGCAGCGCATTCTGAGTGGGTCCCAGGCGGTCGCTCACGATTTCGAAGGTCGTCCTGACGTAGTAATCGAGCCCGCGAACCAGTCTCGGGCTCGTCTCGGACCCAATGCCAAGCAGACCGAGGTATTTCAGGAAGCGATCGAAGTGATCGCGGCACTCTTCGCACAGGTGATCCAGGATCGAGGGCAGCTGGTTGATGATCGGCTGGCACTCCGGCGTCTTGCAGTCGAGGACCCGCAGCGGATTGGTTTCCGCCCGGCGCTGGCACTCGCCGCAGAGCTCCGACGCGCGAGCGCGCAGCTCGTCGCGCAGCAGGCCGACGTAGGCCGGCCGGCAGACCGGACATCCGACCGAGTTCACAAGGAGGCGAAAATCGCTCAACCCGAGATCGCGCAGGAAGCGGTCCAGCATGTGGAGCACTTCGGCTTCCACGGCCGGGCTGTCCGAGCCGAGAACTTCGGCGCCTATCTGGTGGAACTGCCGGTAGCGGCCCTTCTGCGGCCTCTCGTGTCGAAACATCGGACCGACATAGTAGAGCTTGGTCACCTGACCGTTCGCGTACAGGTTGTGCTCGATGTAGGATCGGACAACGGGGGCGGTGCCTTCCGGCCGCAAGGTGATGCTTTTGCCCTTGCTGTCTTCGAGGCTGTACATCTCCTTCTGCACGATGTCAGTCTCGACTCCGATGCTGCGGGCGAACAGTTCCGTCTCCTCGAGGACCGGTGTGCGAATCTCTGCGTAGCCGTATAGTCGGAACAGGTCGCGTGCCTTCAGCTCGATTTCCTGCCACAGTTCCACGGAGCCGGGAAGGATGTCGTGTGTGCCCCTGATAGATTGGACCTTCATAAAATAACCAAAAACCGACATTATAGCGGCAAAGCCCGGAAAGAAGAAAGCGGTCGGACTTCACTTCGGCCCGCCACAGAAGCGGAGGTCCGTCAGAGCCGCGCAGGGATCGTTCATCTTTCAGAGCCACGCACGGAGCGAGGGTGTTGAAAATGTTGACTTGCGTGTAAACAGCCTCTTATTGACCCGTTTTCCCCACGCCCGCCCGGGGAAAGAGTCGACCGGAACCGAGTGTTGTCGGAGCCGCGCGCGAGCGCCTTCCAGCGAAGCAAGCGGGTTGTAACAGTTAGCTGACCGCACGTCCCTCGCACTGACCCTGCAGGAGGGCATGCGATCTGCCTACTGTTACAACCCGCTTGCTTCGCTGGACGGCGCTCGCGCGCGGCTCTGACCGGTGGTTGCTGACGGACGGGTGAAGTCGTCTCCCGCCGCACGATTCCTGCCCCAGGGGAACGGCGCGGTATACTGGTCATAATGATTTTCTTGAGACCCCCGTGGCGGACCCGCCTCATCTGGTTCGCCGTCCTGATCGCTGCCTTTATTACCGGTGCTCTCGTTTACGGATACGTGAAGTACAAGCCTATCCTGGACGCGAGGCTGCAGGAACATCCGCACACGAACGCCGTCTACAGCCGCCCTTTCGGGGTGGCGGTCGGGCAGAAGCTCTCGCCCAGGCAGTTGATCGCCGAGATGAACGAGGTCGGTTACCGCACCCGCAAGAACAGGTTCGAACCTTACTGGTACGAGGTTGCCGGGAAGACGGTCAACATACATCACCCGGCCGGGAAGGATCAGGAGGAGGTTTTCTCGATCACCTTCGAAGGCAACCGGGTTTCGAGGATCAGCGAAGGCGACAGCATGATCCGGGAAGTCCGGCTCAGGCCTCAATTCCTCTCGAACCTGCTCGGTAAAGCGAGGGAGAAGCGGAGGTATCTCCGCTACGACCAGTTCCCAAAACGCCTGGTGGAGGCGGTTATCGCCGCCGAGGATGCGAATTTCTTCAAGCACCATGGACTCGATTTGCCCTCGCTCATCCGGGCGGCGACGGTTAATGTCACCAGAATGAAGCGGGTGCAGGGGGGCAGCACGATCACGCAGCAGTTCATCAAGAACTACTTCCTGACGCCCGAGAAGAGTTTTAAGCGCAAGATCGAAGAGGCCTACCTGGCCGTTCTCGTCGAATCTCGCTTCACCAAGGAGCAGATTTTCGAGTTCTACGCGAACGAGGTCTACATGGGCCAGGTCGGTTCGTTCGCCATCGTTGGATTGCCCCAGGCCGCGGAAAGTTACTTCGGAAAGGACCTGAACGACCTCTCCCTCAGTGAATGCGCCCTTCTGGCCGGCATGATTCAGGCGCCCAACCGCTACTCTCCGCTGACCGATCGGGCCGCTGCCGACAAACGACGGGAGTACGTGCTCGCCCGGATGACAGCGACCGGACTGATCAAGCCAGACGATGCCCGGCGCGCCGGTGCTGAAAAGATCGAGACCTCCTCAATGCGCCCCCTCTCTACCGAAGCGCCCTATTTCGTGGACTTCCTGAGCGAGGTTTTGAACCGGGAAATCCCTGCCTGGCGGGAGAGCGAAAGCATTTACGTCTACAGCACGGTTGATCCTGAGCTGCAGCAAGCCGCCCAGCAGGCGGTCAGCAAAGGCATGACGCGGATAGACAGACGGATGGGCCGGAGGGGGGACAAGCAAAAGGCCGAAGCCGCCTTGATTGCCGTGGATCCGCGGACCGGCGACATCCTGGCGATGGTTGGCGGGCGGAATTACAGAAAGAGCCAGTTCAACCGCGCTACGAGGGCCCTGCGCCAGCCCGGCTCTTCGTTCAAACCTTTCGTATTCGCGGCTGCCCTGGGGTCGAATGTCTCCCCGCCCATCACCCTCGCGACCGTCGTGCTCGACGCGCCTTACACGATCCGATTTAACGACGAGGATTATCAACCGACGAATTTCGGAGGGGGATACCGGGGGAACGTAACACTGCGCAGGGCCTTGGCGCTGTCTCTAAACGTCCCGACGGTGAAGCTGGCAGAGCAGATCGGTTACCAGTCGGTCGTCAGTTTCTCGAAGCGACTGGGATTCAGCGAGGACCTGAAAGCCTTTCCGTCAATGGCACTCGGAACCTGGGAAGTGACCTTGACGGAAATGGCGCAAGCGTACACCGCCTTCGCCAACCAGGGAAACGTGACGCGCCTGAGAACGGTCACCGATTACTATCAAAACGGCCAGCATCATGAGGTTCCGGTGCGGAGCACTCCGGTTCTGACGCCTCAAGTCACTTACTTGATCACCTCCGCTCTCGAGTCGGCGACCCGCTGGGGCACCGGGGCCGGGATCCGAGGTGAGGGATTCAGCCTCCCGGCCGCGGGCAAGACGGGGTCCTCAAACGACAGCTGGTTCATCGGCTACACTCCGGACATGCTCTGCGCGGTCTGGGTCGGAAACGACGATTTCACCGACATTGGAATGATCGGATCGGAGGCCGCCCTCCCAATCTGGGTCAACTTCATGAAGGAAGCGAACGCAATGGGCCGGTTGGCAGGGGCGTCCTTCCCGGTTCCCGAAAACATCACGACGCGGACGATTTGTCCGGATTCCGGTCTCCTCGCCACATGGTCTTGCCCGGGTCCCCAGAACGAATACTTCATCACCGGAACTCCGCCGACTGGGTCGTGTTACCTGAGCCACTGGGACGAGGGTTTCGAAATCGAGGAAGACCGGCAGGATACCGTCTTGACCGGCGAAAATCCAACAACCGACGAGGGGACCAGCGGGGAAGCGAAGAAGAAAAAGCGCGGGTTTTGGGATTGGATAAGGGGTAGCAGCGAATAGCTCCCGGGAAGGCGAGCGCACTGGGATAAGATATCTTCTGAGATGGTCAGCGAACCAGCCGAGGAACAGCAAGAGTACCAACTGGACCGGATGAAGCTCACAGACGTAAGCCAGATTTCCGTGATCGAGAAGGCTTCATTCAGCGATCCCTGGCCGGAATACGTCTTCAGCCAGGCCCTGCGTAGCCCGTTATGCCGGGCGCTGGTCGTGAGATACGCCGGAGCCGTGGCCGGGTACCTGATCAGTTACGTCAGGGGAAGCGATCTCCATATCGCCAATGTCGCAGTCAGCCCCGAACACCGCCGCCAGGGGGTTGCCAAGGCACTGCTGGTCGCTGCTCTCAATGACAGGAAGTCGGGCTGCACCCACACCTTTCTCGACGTCAGGGAATCGAACGCGGGCGCCATACAGTTGTACCGAAACCTCGGATTCGTGGAAGTGGGACGTCGGCCGCGATACTACCGCTATCCTGTCGAGGATGCACTGGTTATGCGGCGACCGATGGCTTCGGCTGACACCCCGCTGGTGTGACAGCCTGAAACCAACGACTTGCGAATGCCGTCTCTACTCGCGTAAGGGCCGGTGAATCGGACTTTGACGCTTACGTAAGCCAACCGGCTGCTTTGCCGCCCTTGCTGGAGAACTGCCCTATGCCCCGTGCCATCTGGAAGGGAACCATCAGTTTCGGGCTGGTGACCATACCTGTTTCAGTGTATTCGGCCGAGAATCGCAAAGACATCTCGTTCCACATGCTGGATCGTCGCGATATGGCGCGTATCCAGCAGCGTCGCGTGAATGCCGCGACCGGGAAGGAGGTGCCGTGGGAAGAGATCGTCAAGGGCTATGAGTACGAGCAGGGTCAGTACGTGGTGGTCAGCGAGGAGGAGTTGAGCTCCGCAAGTGTCGAGCCGACCCAGACGGTGAACATCACGAGCGTCGTAAAAGCCGAAGAGATCCCCCCGATGTTCTTCGAGACGCCGTACTACCTCGAGCCAACCAAGGGCGGGCGAAAGGCCTATGCTCTCCTGCGCGAGACCTTCCGGAGAACCGGGTACGTGGGAATTGCGAGAGTCGTCATCCGCACGCGGGAGTATGTCGGCGCCCTGATTCCGCAGGGCAATCTGCTGCTCCTTCACCTGATGCGTTACCACTACGAGCTCAAAGACCCGGCGGAGCTCGATTTGCCGGGAGACGATTTGAAAGCACTCGGTATCGTGTCGAAAGAGCTCGAGATGGCGGAAAAACTGGTCGAGGCGATGGTTGACTCCTTCAAGCCGGAAGCGTACGAAGACACCTACCGGCAGCAGGTTCTTGACCTGATCGAGCAGAAGGCACGGACCGGTACGATCGAGGTCGCCGCCGGAAAACCGGAGACTCCCCGGGCGGAAGTCGTGGACATCATGAGTCTGCTCAAGCGCTCGCTCGAGAACGTCGATAAGGCAGCAGAACGGCCCAAGACACCCGCACGCACAAAGGCCACGAAGCCCGCTGCGGCCGAAATCCGGAAAAGAGAAAAGACCCCCGCGTAAGCCAGGCGAAGAGCTTTCGCGCACGAGGGGCAGAGGAGACCGGACCGGTTCTCGGGGTCCTGCTGCGTTCCAGGCCTTTTGCCTGAAGATCAGGCCATTTGTCGGCGAGGTAACCGATGGCACTGAAGACCTACTACGAAAAGCGTGATTTCCAGAAAACCCCCGAGCCCCGTGGAAAACCACGGAAGGTTACCGGTTCCTCGTTCGTCATCCAGAAGCACGCCGCCACCCGCCTTCACTATGACTTCCGGCTGGAGATGAATGGCGTTCTGAAAAGCTGGGCGGTTCCCAAGGGTCCGAGCTACGATCCGCGGGAGAAACGTCTGGCCGTCCATGTCGAGGATCACCCGGTCGAATATGGTGACTTCGAAGGCATCATCCCGAAGGGCGAGTACGGAGGCGGCACGGTGATGGTGTGGGATCGCGGCGACTGGATCTCGCTCGACCACGACCCGGAAGCCAGCTATGCCAAAGGAATCATGAAGTTCCGACTGGAGGGGGAGAAACTTCGCGGAGCATGGACCCTCATCCGGATGAAGACCAGGGACGCGGAAGAGGGCAAGGAGAACTGGCTCCTGATCAAGGAGCGCGACGAGCACGTGCGCACGACCGCCGAGTACGACGTGACCGAGGCGCTGCCCGACAGCGTTCTGAGCGGCCGCAGCATCAAGGAGATCGCCGAGGATCGGGACGACGTTTGGCATTCGAAAACCATGGAGGATTTCAGCGACCAGGCCAGCAAGCTGCCCGGCGCCAAAAAGTCTAAGCTCCCGGATTTCGTCGAACCGCAGCTGGCGACCCTCTACGAGGCCGCCCCGACCGGCGAGGAATGGGTGCACGAGATCAAGCTCGACGGTTACCGCGAACTCTGCCGCATTGACGGAAGGGATGTCCGGCTCATCAGTCGCAACGGCAAGGACTGGACCGAGCAGTTTCGGTCACTCATCGGGGACCTCCGGTCACTACCAGCTAAGAAGGCGCTTCTTGATGGTGAAGTGGTGGCGCTCCTGCCGACTGGGCTCAGCAGCTTTCAAGCGCTCCAAAATGCGCTGTCCGAACCCGCCGGCAGCCGGATCACCTACTATGCCTTCGACCTTCTCTATCTTGACGGCTACGACCTGCGCGACGTGCCTCTGAGGGAAAGAAAGGCCCTGCTCTCCCAGTTGTTCCGTTCCCTCCCGCCCGGGGGCTCCCTGCGATATTCGGACCACTTTGAAGGTGAGGGGGGAGCTTTTCTCGCTCAGGCCTGCACCCATGGGCTGGAAGGCATTGTCTCGAAGCGTGCTGACGGCCGGTACCGCTCGGGTCGTGGCCGGGACTGGCAGAAGATCAAGTGCCTGAAACGCCAGGAGTTCGTGGTCGTCGGGTTTACCGAGCCGTCCGGGGGACGGAAGGGCTTGGGCGCGCTGCTTCTCGGACTTTACGAGAAGCGCGGGGTTTTGACGTTTGCGGGCAGAGTCGGCACCGGCTTCACCGAGAAGACTCTACGGGAGCTCCGGAAGAGGCTGGAACCCCTGGAGCGGGAAACTTCGCCTCTCCAGGATCCGCCGCGCGGGGCTGCCGCTCGCGCAGTCCACTGGGTGGAACCGGAACTTGTTGCCGAGGTTGCTTTTACGGAATGGACAGAGGACAACCAGCTGAGACACCCCTCCTTTATGGGACTCCGAGAAGACAAGCGGCCGGATCAGGTCAGGCGCGAAGAGGAGAAAAAGCCCGAGGCTGAACCGGAGAAGGGCGCCGGCCGGAAAGCTGGAGCAAAAACCGAGGCAAAACGCGGCAAACCGAAGCCGGCACCAGACGCGACTGCTGCCGCCGCCCCTCCAAAGAAGAAGAGCAAGGACGCAGAGGAGATTGTCGGAGTTCGGTTGAGCAATCCCGGCAAGGTTCTTTACCCGGAAGCAGGGATAACCAAGAGGGACCTGGCCGAGTACTACGAAAAGGTGAGCGACTGGATGCTTCCCTACGTCCAGAACCGGCTTCTCACTCTCATCCGCTGCCCGAACGGTTGGAACGCACCTTGTTTCTTTCAAAAGCACGTGGACGAAGTGCCGCCTCCATTCATCAAGAGAGTTCCGATCGTGGAGGACAAGGGAGAAGAGAAGTTCTATTTTGCGATCACTTCCACCAGTGGTCTTATTTCTCTGGTCCAACTCGGTGCGCTGGAAATCCACCCCTGGGGCTCCACCGCAGATCGTCCGGAGAAGCCGGACATCATGATCTTCGACCTGGATCCCGAACCTTCAGTCAAATGGGACCGCGTAGCCGGGACGGCGCGCGCCCTGCGGGATGTGCTCCATGCCATCGGCCTGGAAAGTTTCCTCAAGACGACCGGGGGAAAAGGACTGCATCTCTATGTCCCGCTGGTCAGGCGACACGGATGGGAGGAGGTTAAGCAGTTCTCCCGGGCAGTCGTCGAGCAGTTTGTCCGGGCTGAACCGTCACGATACACAATGAAAGTGGCGAAGTCGGCGAGAACCGGGAAGATTCTCCTCGATTACCTCCGCAATGCGCAGGGTTCCCACGCGGTCGCCCCATACTCGGCGCGGGCCAAAGCCGGTGCCACCGTTTCGGTTCCCATTGCCTGGGAGGAGCTCGAGGAGGGAGTCCGGTCCGACAGCTTTACGTTGAGGGACGTGCCCAAACGCCTCCAATCGCTTCGCGAAGACCCGTGGGCCCGCTTTTTCGATCTGAAGCAAACGATCACCACCAAAATGAAGGAACAGATCGGGCTCTCTCGGGAATAGGACGATGGCACGCCATCTCGGATGCGAGACGAGCCGGAAACGACTTCAAACAGAACAAGGACCCCAAGGACAGCAAGGGCAACAGCGAGTGGGGTGGTAGTCAGTCCCTTGCTGTCCTTGTTGTCCTCGGGGTCCTTGGGGTCCTTGCCGTCCTCGCCCGCTTTCCGGGTCTGCGAACCATCGGGGTCCCTACTCTGCGGGCCTTTCGGTATCCACACTCGTGTCTGAGGCCGATTCTGTCGATGCGGGCACGGTCAGGTCATTTCTGACCGATTTCACTCCTTCAACCTGTTGGGTGATCTTCTCCGCCAGCAGTCTTTCGGCGTTGTTCCGGACGCGACCGCTGAGGATGACTGTTCCGCTGTTGGAGCGGATGCGGATCGCATCGAGATCAAAGGATTTCGTCGAGTAAAGCTCAAACTCAACGCGGTGTGCCAGCTTGTCGTCCGGGTGCTCGGCAGCGGTGGCCTGCTGAACCGCGAGGCGGTTGTCGACGTTCTTGACCTCGGAGAACCCCCAGACGTGCCGTTCAGCCTTGTACTTCTGATCGGCGCTGTCCACTTTTCCGCCGAGAGTGACTGCGAGCTGTTGAACATCCACCCTGATATCCTGCTTGTTCAGGCTCGGATCCTTGGCGATGCTCTCATTGATCTTGGTTCGCAGTTCCAGGTCCGCAACCCGGTTTCCGAGACGTTCCATCTCGGGGTTTGGCTTGGTCGAGGGGTCGATCACCAGGTTATTCCGGACGCTGCGGACACCCGCAGTCTGCCGGCTGATTTCCGCCGCGAGCTGTTTCACCCGTTCGGATGGGACCCGGCCGCTCAGCGTCACCACGCCGTCATGCGAGTCAATGTCGAGTCGGAAAGCCGAAACGTCTTTCGACAGTGCTAACGCGGTCTTCACCTTCGTCGTAGTCATCGCATCCTTGGATGCCTCGCCTACCGAAGAGATAGCGTCGCGCACGGATGCGGTGCTGATTTTCTCGTTTTTCCATCCATTACGGTAGAGCGCGAACAGGATCACGCCGAGCAGGAGGAAGATAACGACGATACCGAGCAGTAAACCGACGATCCCACCTCGGTCCGAGGCAGGATGCTTACGTCCGGTTTTGCAGTTGTTGTCTGGACAGGCCATGAGAACCTCCTTTTCGCGGATAGGACGCGGGAATGAAGAGGAGACCAGTGGGACGAGTAAACGCCACGCCCATGTGTCCTGTTCCGCCTATCCCTTTGTCCGATCCCTTGTACCTTCAAGCAAGATCTGATCCAACGGCAAGTCATTGCCATTTGGTTGTTTTAGCTCCTGCCAACGGTCAGGAAGCAGGGAGAATTTCCCTGCGAACCGGCTACTGCGCGGTGCGAAGGAAAGGCAGAAAGTCGCCTCGGCGAGTATCAAGGCCGAGCGAGAAGTGCACCTCGAGTGAATACGCGAGTCTGATTCGTGTCTGAATGCCGGCATCGACCAGCAGCAGGCCCCGATCGGGGGACGAGTCCGGGATGCGAGCGACTTGGCCCAGGTCGACGAACGGACCGGCCGAGACCGAGAAGAAAGGGCGCTCGTAGAGCTTTCGTGAAACGTCGACTCGGCCGAGCCAGTAACGCGGACCCCATGGCCCGGTCCCCCTGAGGCCGCTGGTTCTGGCCGGGTGGGCCCTGAAGAAGACGGAATGGTCGCGATCCGCACCCAGGTGGAACAGCTTGTCAAAGGGGACTGTCCCCTCGGTGGTTCCCGCGTGGAGACTTGCCCCCAGGGTGGTACCGTCCTCGCCGGGATGCAGGGACCAGCGAGCACGTATCTCTCCCTCGAGCTGCCCGAAGATGTGGCTGTCCGCTGACCAGAAACGTCCGGTCCGGGCCTGCAGCGAGGCCACCGTTTCCAACCCCTGCTCGGGACGGATCAGAAGAGTCCGCTCCACACCAATCGCGTACTCGAGCACCTTCCCGGCTTCGAAAATCTCCTCGCGGGACGGAAGCGGCTGGGCGCCCTGATAGTCGGCTCTTCTCCATGACAGATCCACTCCCGTGTTCCATCGCCATCTTTGATCCATACGGGAGCTGAATCCTGCGCCGAGCGTGAGCCGTCGGGAGTCGAAAGAGCTGGCATTGAACCGGGCAGCAGGTGGGACTTCCCACGCCTCTTTCCGAGCATCCAGATGGATTGAGTAGAGCTGGTCCAGCCGACCCGCCAACGGGCCGGTGAGCGAAGAAGCGATTCTGCTGTCCCGTTCGTCCCAGCGCAGCATGGACTGCCAGGAAAGCCCGGACCCGGCCGGGTTCATGAGAGACAGATGGAGAGTCTCGAACGGCAGCTCCCGGCCGATGAGAACGGCAGAGCGCAGGGGCCGCCTGCTGATCGTCCCTGATTTCGGAACGGCAACCAGTTCCGCGTCGTAGTCCCCTTCGACTCTGGGTACGAGCCTGATGGAGTGCCGGCCGACAATCTGACTTTCACCGAGAGTCATTACCGTTTTCTGGAGCCCTCTAAGCTCGAGTGGTTCGCCCGGCGAGAAGGCGAGCGCCGAGTGGAGCAGCTCCGGCCGAAGGAAGTCTTCGGGCTCGACCCGAATGTTGCGGAGGACCGGTTTCCCGATCTTGTTCCAGTACTTGAGTGCCGCCTCCAGGTTCCCCTCGAGGAAGTACAGCGTGGCCAGGAAATCGTCCAGGTAGGTTGGATCGCACTCTTCACAGGCCATGTTGCGGGCGGGAAGAAGTGCTTCTCGAGCCTCCGTCCAGCGTTTTTGCAGGAAAAGGGTGCCGGCAAGTTCGACCCGGTAGCGGCCCTGGCGTGGCGACTTTTGGACAGCGATTGTAAGTTGCTCCTCGGCTTCGATCAGGCGTTCCAGACCAGCCAACGCAATTCCCCGGTAGAAGTGGAGATAAGCAGGTGCGGCGCTGCAATTATCGGGGGCAGTCGACAGGATCCCGCGCCAGTCTTTCTGGTCCGTGAGCTGTCGGAGCGTCTCTTCCGGAACCGTACAACCGGCCGGCTGGGCCCGGGGGCTGAGCCCGAAAAAGGCAAGCAGACAGACAGTCAGACACCATTTCAAGAGGCTGGATCTTTGGGCAGTGCAAGGAGTGTCCAACGGTTGCTCGCTTCCCAGGCTTGCAGGAACTTGTCCCGTTCCATCGGGAACAGTTTCTTACGTGCCGGGTCGTTAAGAAAGACGATCTGTGACTGCCAGTCGATACCGCTCACGACGACGTAGTGAAGGTCGGGTTTGCTCTCTGAAAGGCACACGAGGAGGGGCCGGCCCTTTGACAGATGGTGCACCAGGTCAGCCCACTCGCCTCGGAAGGTATAGGTGAGAAAGCCCTGCTTCTCCAGGTATTCCTTAAGCTGCGAAGCGTAGATGCCTTCGGCTGGGGACGAATACAACTGCTTCATGATCTCTCTTGGATCAGCGCCAGTCGATTCGCCTCTCCAGTAACGAACCAGCATCGCCGCGCTGGCCGCCCCGCAGCCGTTTCGGACCTGGGCAACAAAGGGAACATCGAGCCAGACGCCCGGGCGTTCTTGCGCCCACAGCCCGGACAGGGAGAGCGCAAGAACCGGAATTGCCCAAAGACGAAGAAGCATGCTCTGTTTGATTAACCAGCAGCCAGCGCGATTATGAGAACGATCGCCACCGCCGCAATGATTATGTATGTTATGTGATTGTTGGTCAGGCGACCGGCGGCGAAATCGGTCTGCAGAGCCTGGCTTTGCTTTGCGAGGCGAGCCAGTTCCTGGTCATCCAGGGTGGCAACTCCACGTTCGATCTTCGCGTAATCAACCTTGGCGATCTTGACGGCTTGCCGGCCGAGATCGGATTCCAGGAACTGCTTGACCGAAGCCAGGTTCGCGGAGCGAGCCTGCGAAGCGGCCAATGCGGCCTGATGCAATTGAACCGGTCCGACGACCTGGGATTTGGCCAGCGCCGTAGGGCAGTATGCGGTGAGAACCACAAGGAGCAGGGCGAGGACCTGTTTGACGCTAATACTGAGACGACTCGACATGGTACTTCCTCCTAGCTGAATGTTCCGCGTTATCGGATTCAGGGTTGATCTGGGATGCGGAGTTCGATGAGCTTCTTATTCCACAAATAAACTGTCAGCACATAGATGTCAACTGGGATATCTCCTTTCCGTCTAGCCAGTTGAGGCGAGGAACATGGGAAAGGCTTGCTGTGCGACCAGCCGGTTCAGCTGGTCCTCTCCGGATGTTTGTCGTCAATGACTCGCCGCGTTACAATGGAGATAACGCCCGACATTTACCGTCCCATCTCTCCGGTTACTGTTGCCTCTTTTTACTGAAATGAAATGAATGCTGAACGTCGAAAGGAGAATTTATGTTCGATCGAAAGCATCTACTGATAGCCATGGTCTTGGTTTGTCTGGTCTGCCTGCCGGTCGCGTTTGCTCAGTCCAACCAGCCGGGGCAGACTCCTTCGAAGGGCAGCGTCCAGAAGACGGACAAGGACGACATCCACGATCAGGCGGAGTTGGCCCTCAAGGCCGGGAAAGTGCTGAGAGAGATTGCCGAGGCGCCCGATAAGGGGATTCCCGCAGAGCTGATGGAGAGAGCCAAGGGCCTGGTGGTCATTCCGAGCGTTATTAAGGGTGCCTTCGGTGTCGGCGGTCGCTGGGGCGAGGGGCTGATGGTCGGACGTAATGCCGACGGCAGCTGGGGAGTTCCTTCATACGTGGAAATCGGCGGTGCCAGCGCCGGACTCCAGATTGGGGTCTCCTCGACTGATCTGGTCCTGGTGCTGACCAGCAGTGATGCGATCAATACGCTGCTGAAGGGCAAACTCAAGCTGGGTGCCGATGCAGCGGTGGCGGCCGGACCTGTCGGTCGCACCGGGTCGGTCGGTTCCGACATCAAGTTCAACGGTCCCATCTACTCGTACTCACGAAGTAAGGGCGTGTTTGCCGGAGTGTCCTTGGATGGTTCTGTGATCAGCATCGACGACAGTGCCAATCACAAGGTCTACGGGCAGGGTGTGAGCGGAACGGATATCCTCCAAGGGAAGTCGGTTCGGGCCAACGCCACCGTACAACCCTTCCTCGAGGCAGTGCGCGAGAATACCACGGCAAAAGCCGAATAGCAGCAATCCCAGGCTCGAAATCGGCGAAAAAGGGCGCGGATTAACTCCGTGCCCTTTTTTTTGAGCTCTCATCCGAAATGACCGTTTACTTGAGGCCGAACGGCGTCCCGGTGCCGTCACTCTACGGGCCGTCGCAGATGATCAACGGTTTGACAACGCTGCGCGGCGAGGTTCAAGCCTGACGCATCATCAGTCAGGAAGCACGGCCGTGTTCATGGCGAAGGTGATTTCGATCAGCGCCCTCTGTCGCACGGGACGGTCGCCGATAGTCGCGGGTTCAAAAATCCAGTTATTTCTGATCTTGTCGATAGTCGCGGTTTCCAGGCTCGGCTCAAGACCCTTGATAAGGCGCAACTCGCGAACACGGCCGTCGGTTTCCACAATCCCGATCAACATTATCGTCCCGGTGATCTTCTTCGCGGTCGCTGTTGTCGTGTAGTTCGGTATTGTTTGCGTAACCATCTGGGCCTCCTTGAACGGCCACCCGCAATACGCAAGGAATTCGGCGTTTGGGACCTCGATGATCGGGACCTCTGCTCCCTGCAGCCGGGCGCCTAGTTCAGTGCGGGTCCGATCCACTGCTGCCTGATCTCCAGCTTGGAGAAGAGTAGCACCCTTTTCCGTTAGACGATCGAAGTCACAATCCGGGCAGGCCGAGGACCACGCCGCATCGATTAAACGACACTCCTCGAAGCGCGAACCGTCACGAAAAGCTTTCAGGAGCGCCGTAAAGCCTCTCTTGGGTTCGGGGCTGAAGCGGGAACAGATAGCAGCTATCGCCTGGTTCAAACCCGCGCCGTCGACTGTGGCCCTGAATTCATCGATCAGCTTTCTCGCTTCGGACCACGACTGCTCCTTGAGCGCGTTGGTAGCACGCTTCAGAATAATCTGTCGCCTGGCGGCGCTGAGTCTGCCTTTGGCTTCCGGCTGCGAAGGGTCGAGCTGGATCACTTTCTGGTAGGCTGCTTCGGCTTCCTCGAGAAGGTCCAGATCCCAATAGCAATGGGCGAGAAGGAGATGAGCCCGCACGCAGAAAGGCGCTTTCTTGACGGCCGAGCTCAGCTTGGGGAGGGCTTTCTCCGGCAAACGCGAATCGTAGAGCTTCTGCGCCCCTTCCACGAGCTTCTCGGCCTTCTTGCACTCTCCGTCCAGGGGGGAGCCGGACTGGAAGGCGGCGGCCGGCTGTGAGAGCGTCCAAACAAGCAGCAGAATCGCCCAGTGATTAATAAACATGGCAGGGCTGGAAGGATGACATGAAGAAAACCAGGGATCAAGGGTTTGCGCGAGGTGTTGCGCGAGCGTGTGCCGTGCGGTATCTTAACTATTTAGCTCACCAGAACCCATTGCGGTTAAGCTGGGAACCTGTTTTGGTGCATTGCCGGTCCGATAGTCAGTTGCCGGTCACCCGCGGGCGCGACGTTGCCGGCGCAGGCGGCGCGCCTCTTGGCTGGCGGAGTCAACCCGATTCAGAGCAGCTTCTCCGCAAGCTCCACTGTCTCCGTGACCTCATCCTCCGTCCCGAACCCGATCGAGATGACATCACCCGGTTTCGCGTTCTCCGCGATGAACTGCAGACCCTCGTCCGGTGGAATTCTGCCCGCGCCGAGCGTCTTGGTCAAGATGAAAGGCTTGGGAGTGTTCCGCACAACATCGATTCGTTCTTCCACGGTTTCTGTGCCCGTGTAGCCGGGATAGGCAAATCCAGCTGAATTGAGCGGAAACATGTAAGTATCGACACCGTAGTTCTGCTTCTCGCAGAACTTGACGGTTTCAACCCGATGCGTTGAAACACCGGCCAGAAGCCCTGCCTCATGAATCCTGTCAATGAGGCGATCGAGCCCTTCGATGCCATCCCCCCTCCTCGGACGGTCGGCATATTGCGCATGAATCAAGCAGATATCGGCCCGGTGCTCGATGAGGTACGCGAGTTTCTCCTGGTGGTTTCTAATGCTCGAGGTTTCGTCAATCCGCGTACTGCCAATGAAATGGATGGCCTCTGGGTTTTTGACTCTCAATCGGGACAAGATGCAAATAATCCGCTCGTTGGCACTGGACTCGATGGTGTTGATTCCGAGGCTGATGCACCGCTGTATCGTCTTTTCAATCGTCGCATCATCGAAACGCGCGGAATACTCGGCTGTCCGAGCTTTGCTGAAGTGGGAGTGAGCATAGAACGGGTTCGTCCCACAAATAATCTTGCTGAACTTCCGACTGCCAATCGTCACTTGCTTCATCCGTTATTCACTCCACACTCCCGGCCCTCTCACCGCGAAAATACGCCGACGCGCTTGGCCGGAGAAGAAAATAGGCAACGACGACCAGCAAGACGGTGTGCATTGCCAACTCAGACAGCGAGTAAAACGCGCTGAGGATCACATGATAAGCGATCCACGCGAGGAGAAGCCAGCGCGCTCAGTTGCCAGATCTGGACCGGCGGGAACAAAAGCCAGGGGAAAATAGAACTCCGTCCCCTGCTCCCCACACGAGGGGTTACAAGTGGGAAATAAGCGGTGTTCTGTAGGGCCGCGCCTACGAGAATGGATCTATAGTTTTGAACAATGATTTCGACTGGGAGAATTTCGAGGTGAAGTTCCCTAACTTGGACTATGTTGAACATGTCAACTCGATGACGGACTTCGCCAGGGCTTACGGGATTACCGGCCTGACGCGCGGAACCTTCGTTGATATCGTGTTAGCTCACGAATTGGGTCATCACGGAGACGGGATGGAGTCCGACGACCCCACCGATCCCAACATCAAGCCCGGCGCGAGCGAAAGAAACTGGCAAAAAGTAGTAAACGGTTGCTTCAAGTCGGAGAAAGACTATGTTTATCACCGGCCCTATCGTTATCGTGGCTGCGTTGTTGGCCGGTCCAGCCGTGACTGAATGTCCCGTATTGACGGTCTCAGAGGCGATATGCAACTCCGACAAATATGATGCGAAGAAGGTCATGCTGGTCGGCATTTTTGATGGGATGAATGGTGAAGGATATTACCTCGTGCAGCCTAATTGTATCTGCCTAAGCAAGCCGACCTGCGTTATCGCTCTGCACTACCAACCAGAACAGGCGGAATTCGAATGCGAGCATTCTGAGGATGTCGATTCCAAGCTCGCAATCTTAGCCGAGAATGAAAGGGAGGGAGAGGATAGACCTCATGCCATGGTCGTCGGAGTCTTGAGAAGTCGATTGTCCGAAGAAGAGCGGGCGAAATTCGGCAGCCGAACGCCTTTCTTATTTTACAGATCGCAAATCAAGACGTTCTTTCCTCTGACCAGAAAGACTCAAGACTGGTGTGAGGCTGGCGGCCATGGAGGCCGACTGAAACCGCAGGAAGTAGGGAAAAGGGCACAATGAGGAAAGAAGAAAGAGGACACCCATTTTTCACCGACGCCTTTCTAGCTGTTCTGTACCGGGCAGCAATTGGGTCGGACCAGGTCCGACCCCCGCTCCGGCGTTCGGGCAGCGAATCAAATAAACAATGAACAACTTCGAACCAACCGGCTGGAAACATAACTACCCCTGGATACCAGTGCTCCTCTTGATCTTCGTCGGATACGCGACTGTATCCTGCTCAAGGCGCTCAGAGGAACTCATTCGCGCTGACTCGGCGGTTGTATTCTCCGAATTTGGGCTGCTAGGCGACTTCATAACTACCACGATCTGCTGTGAAAGGGGTGAAGTGCGAGCTTCTGTAAGCTCAAACCTTGTGCTCTGCTCAGACCGGAAAGCGCGGTTGTTTTTGAAGCAGGACGTTAAGGTCAGTATGGAAGCCTACCTCGGACTGTGGGCCGAGTTGCAGAGAAACGATGTGTGGGAATTGCCGGCCGGGGAAATGTGGAGCTGGGTGGAGTGGCTAGAAGCAGGGCGTGCCATCCCGGCCAGTATTCGCGCTCGCCCGGAAGAGTATGACGACCTTCCACTCGACTGTGGAATTTCCACTGTAAAACTCCGAGTAGGGGACAGGAACCATGGATTCATCAGATGGTGTCATTGGAAACTCAAAGACGCCCGTTACAAGCGAATCGCTGCCGCCATTCAGGACCTTCAGGGAATGAGAGAGGCAAGGATCAAGGTCATGGGCCCGTAATCGAGGAATTTACACAGAAAAAGAAATAAGGGACGCTCTTTCCTTTTCTCGGCCTCCTGAGCGGATGTTCCCCGCGCGCTGCGGGAAAATAGAACTCCGTCCCCTGTTCCCCCCTGTTCCCCCCTCCGACATTACATGGGTCAGGACGTGCTGGCGTATTATGAGGGCCGGTACCGGGTGCGGGCTGGGTAACTTACCGACGCTTTGTGGTCGACCATCACCAAAGCCCACGAACTCGCCCCATAAGAAGGAAAGTAATAAGAAAATCCTGCAGGATGGTGACGACGACGATCTGTCTATGGAAAACACGACGAAGGTGATTCAAGGTTGTTTCACGGAAATCGCGAAACCGGCCGCCCCTTGACGCTCTTCGGCTATCTCAGAACCGCCCGTCCTGCGCAATTGCCCGAAGTCGCCCTTCGCGGGTCAGGAGGTACGATGTTTCTTTCGATGCTCTTCGCGTGTTGGATAGCGCAAGGACCAGGACTGCAAGGGCAGGAGACCGGAATGCCAGTTATCCTGACGGTCTGCGAAGCCCTGTGCAATCCGAAGCCCTACGAGGGGAAAAGTGTGTATATCGTCGGTCGATTGGTTTCCACCCCGGAGGGCAACTGGCTTTCACAGGACAAGTGCCCTTGTTCGGTTACCGTCGACGGAAAAGACCGTAAAACGATGGTTAGCTTGGATTACGAATCGTCATTTAGTCAGCAGGCGGAATACCCTCTAGTACGGGCACTGGCAATCGAAAAACTGAAGGACGTCAGGAGGACAACGAAATTTGATGATGACGATGAAGCGGGTGTGGCCTTCGGAGAGTTTCGGTCAGTAGTCGGTCAGATATCGAGAACCGAGTCTGCAGAGAAGTACCCCCCGCGAGGTCGAACCGGTTTTGGTCATATGGGTGGCGCTCCGGCAGCTCTTCTGGGGACGGGGAACGTCTTGGGGGAGGCAGCCACTCCTCAGTAGTGGGCGCACCGGGTGCGGACTGTGAGTCAGATGTTTGCTATTTAGCTCACCAAGACCCACTTGCGGCTAAGCTGGGAACCTGTTTGGTGCATTGCCGGTCCGATAGTCCGCTGCCGGTTAGCCGCGTTCGCGACCTTGCCGGCACAGGCAGCGCGCCTGTTGGCCCTGTCGGCGCTACCAGTCATTCGGGTGAGGACGCTGCGGACCGGGGAACCTGAACCGGCAGCCATCTGGCGCAACCCTCGCTCAATCTCGTCGAACCCGGCCCGAAGGTCCGGCTCCCGACTCAGCCTGTCCTCCACTTGGGCTCGCCGGCACTCGGGTGATGCCCTGCGCCTATTCCTGACCCGACCCATCTTGATCCTGTTTCGGTGGTGTCAACAGCTTCACCAGCTTGGGACCGAAGAGCGCTCCACGAGCCGCCGCGAGATGTCCGAATCCTGATTGGGATTCACTGAAGAAGGCGCTGTGGAACCGACCGAATGAGACCACCCAGCGATCACCAGCTCGGAGCTTGTCCTCCTTGCTCTCAGTTTTTCGGCAATCGCAGGCCCTGCATCTTCGAAATCGGGTTCCCGAAGGTTCGGATCGTAAAGAGGAGCGATCTCCAATTTAGTGTAGCCTGCGTATCCGTCGATCGCGCACGCGCAGTGCCCATGGGATATCCAACTCCCTTCGTTTGTGCTTGCCAGCCGTCCCACGATATATACATTCCTACCTTCGTACAGCGAGCCGGCATAAAAAGCTTCGCACACGGTAAGTACAACGGGCGGGTTTGCGCTCGTGGGATTAAGCCAGAGGCCGATCAAGATAAACAGCAGCATTGGTAGGCTCCTTTCATTCTTCGTTGCTCTCGCTGGAGGGCACCAAATCTGTGAAGCAACCTCGGGTTATCATAGCATTCTCCCAAGCCCTGACTTTTCCGTGGCTACCGGATTTAGCGATTTGGGGCAAAGGTGGGTAGAGCGAGAGAAAGACCGAGTGACGGGCATGACTAATGAATACGCTTCGCTCAGGCCTCTCAAAGATCACGACTACGGCGTCGGCAACCCGGTTTATGTTCAGACGCTGGTGCTCGAGATCGACATCATTGAGGAAAAGCTCTCGTGCCCGCAAGGGGAAGGGTAACGAGGAATGAAAACTCGAGAAAAGGCACTCAGATTTGCTTTTTTGGCGTGCGTGTTTCTAAGCACGGCCGTAAAAGCGCAGAGCACAACGACTATCACCGAGAAGCAAGCAGAGGAACTCGCCGCGGCAGGGGCTCCAGAAGAGATGCGAAAACTGCCCGGCTTTTCCCTGGATCGTTGGATTCAAGCTGATTGTCCTGATTTCTATTACTTTGACGCGCTCTGGAACAATCCCAGTCGAAACGGGAGCAACTTGTCAGGCCACCTCGCGGTTAACCGACGAACTGGAGACGTCTGGCTTGAGCCTTGGTTACCGTCGCCAAGGCGAATGACAAACTCACGTTTGAAGAAGCTTCAGAGGAGTATCCGAAAACAACTCGCCATGTCGGGAACAGACTACAGCGAACTGAGGAAGGTACTTCCTTGCCCTTGAGGAGCTGAAAGCGGTTGAGTGAGATCACCCTGCAAAGCAGGGGGGAATGTGCCGTGCCGGGCCGTGACGACTATGTCCAACAAGCGAAGGAAATCTTGCCGCAACTGTCCGGTTTCTTCAACTGCTTGGAAGGAGAGTGAGCATTTTGACTCTACCCCTCATATTGCCAATCGTAATTGTATTTCTATGCCCCGCATGTGAGCAGCCGACAAGCAGCCAAGACCGCTCGGTTGTCAAGACGAGTGGCTCACGCCATTTACGCCGAGGACGGACACCCTCCAGGTTACTCCTCAGCCTCGGAGCAGGTCGCCCCCAAGTTCGTTCTTGGTTCTCTGGAAGGCGACACTGTCGGCGGGCATCCGCGAGTCTCGGCCGTTCAGCAATCCCGAGATGTTTCTCTGCCGCTCGTTAAGGCTGGGGTGGGATGAAAAGAATCCTGCAACGGCGCGGTTTCCCTTCATGCTCTCCATGCGGTGAAACAACGTGACCATGCCGTTGGGGCTGATGCCGGATCGTCGCAGGATGGCCACCGCCCGTCTGTCCGCTTCCCTTTCCGCATCGCGGCTGTACTTCAGGAAGACGCCTTGAGCAACCATATTGGCAGCCAGCGATCCGACATTCTCCGCGGTATTCCGGCTCCGGCCCAGAATCATCTCCAGCAGCCCGAGTCCGAGTCCCAGCCTCTGGGCTTTCTGAAGCTGTTCAACGCTGTGGCGTGCCGCGACGTGAGCGATCTCGTGGGCCAGCACTCCGGCCAGTTCGCTCTCGTTGCGTGCCAGTTGAACGATGCCGCGGTTTACGTAGATGAATCCCCCGGGTAGAGCGAACGCGTTGGCCTGCTTGTCGTTGATGACCCGAAAGCGGTAGGGGACGCCGGTACGGCCGGAGTTGGCGGCCAGTCGGCGGCCCAGGCGGTCCACGTATGCCTGCACCGACCGATCTTGGACCAGAGGAACCTGGCGTTCGACTTCCGCCGCGGCCTGGCGGCCTATCTGGATCTCCTGCGCGCTCGAAAGAGAGCCGAAGAGCTGGAGCGCGAAGACGGGAGGCGCGCTAGAAACAGAGACGACGGCGCACAAGGCCAGGGTAACGGCCTGCCTGGAAAACTTTGAAATCATGTTCCGAACCTCCTCTGCTTAAGAGAGAAGCGCTCGGAAAATGTCGCAGCCGACGGGCTAAGCGGCCCGGTCCAGCTCGGGTCGACGAGTCGCCTCAACGGGAACCGGCCGGGGACCTGCGTTGGCCCTTGCCATAGCGGCGAAGATGGCTTCAAGAATCAATTTGGCGGTCCAAACAGCGAAGATCGAATAGATGAGTGCGACCAGGATCCAAAAACTCAGGTTAATCATCGTGGCCCCCTTAAGTTCCTGTTTGCTTTGTACCTTCACTACAGCAAGAGGTGTGCCAACCCCGGGGGAACGGCTAAGTTTAATTAAATCAATGAAAGAGAGCCGCCAAAGGAGAGACGGAAGCAGGGAAAATTTTCCACAGCCGTGTCGCCTCGGACACGCCCGCCTGAGTGTAGGAGGACGAGCGCAGGACGCTGTCGATGGTTCCTACAGAATTAACAGCGCAGCGCTGATAGCGGTGCTTTGACGCGTTTGTCACACTGGCCGGCAACTCACGGGGTAGCAATATGCTCTGGACGATTTTCCTCATTCTGTTGGTGTTATGGCTGCTCGGCATCATCGGAAATTATCTGATGGGAGGGTTTCTCCACCTGCTGCTCGCCCTCGCGGTTGTTGTTCTTCTGATCAGGCTTCTTCAAGGAAGATCGGTCGTTTAGGGGTTTAAGGAACGAATGGCACGAAGTTTGAACGCCAGTCGGCCCGGTCTGCCGGGAAGAATCTTGGTGACCTCTGACTCCTTCGGTGACGTCTGGGAGCACTCCCGCGAACTTTGCGCGGGTCTTTCTCGAAAGGGCTTCCAGATCTCATTGGCCGTGGTCGGTCCTCCCCTGAGCGAGGAGACTCGCCGCAGAATTTCGGCCATCCCAAAGCTGCAGCTCCTCGAATCTCCGTACGCGACGCAATCGAAATCCGGCATCTGGTCCGACCTGGGCGGCGCGGCCGATTGGCTGCTCGGGCTCGAGCGGTCGATACGTCCGGACGTGATCCATGCGAACTCACTTCTGCACGCCGCCATCCCCTGGACCGCGCCTGTCGTCGTGGTCGCCCACCGCTGCATGATGGCGTGGTGGCAGGCCGTAGGCGACCAGGATCGACCTCGAAATTGGGAAATTCACCGCAAACGTGTTGTTGACGGCTTGCGTAACGCAACCCTGATCGTTGCCCCCACCAGCGCCGGTCTTTCCGACTTGTCCGAGCAGTACGGTTCGTTCCTGGCCGGCCGCGTCATTCCTTATGGACATGACTACCGGGCGCCGGCCGAGGAGAAGAAGCAGTACATCATCACCGCCGCTCATTTCTGGGACGACGGTAACAATCTGGAAATCCTGGAACTGATCGCACCCTACCTGTCCTGGCCGATGTTTATGGCCGGCCACAAGGTAGACACGAACGGAACCCCGGTGCCGCCACGGAACATGTGCGCTCTCGGTCCCCTGGACGAGGCGCAACTCGACAGCTGGCTGGCCAAGTCGAGTATTTACGCGATGCCGGCCCGTTACCTGACTTGCTCGATGTCGGTTTTACGTGCTGCGGCCGCCGGCTGTGCGCTGGTCCTGGCATCAATCCCATCACTCAGGGAGACTTGGGACGGGGCGGCGGTTTTTGTCCCGCCCGGTGACCGCGAGGCCGTCCGCATGGCGCTCGAGAAGCTCTTGAGCGATTCCGGCAGACGTCGAGAATTTCAGCAACGTGCCCGAGAACGGGCCGCTTCACTGACTGGATCGGCCATGGTTGACGCCTATGCCAGGGTTTACCACGACGCCATTCGCAGTGGAGCAACGGCACAACGTGCTCTCTTGTCCGAGTCGCTCATCGGCGCGTAAGTCCCGGCGTTTGGGACCATCGTCCTCGCGCCGCAGGTGAGCGCAATCTAACCGTGGATAGTCGCCCGGTGCATTTCTTCCGGGAAAGGCACCCCTCGACCGTCCCACACCATGCCCAGGAGGTAACCATGTCAATGAAATCGCTGGAAGACTTGTTGAAGGAACAGCTGCAGGACTTATACAGTGCCGAGAGTCAGATCATCAAGGCGTTGCCGAAGATGGCAGAAGCCGCTTCGTCTTCGGAGCTCAAGCGCGCTTTTCAGGAGCACTTGAAAGAAACCGAGAACCAGAAGAAGCGCCTGGAGGGACTTTTCGAGGAATTCGACCTCGAGTCTGGGAAGAAGTGCGTCGGGATGGAAGGCCTGATCAAGGAAGGACAGGAGTTGATGAAGGAGAAGGGAATCGACGCCAACGTCCTTGACGCGGGTCTCATTGCCGCTGCCCAGAAGGTGGAACATTACGAAATCGCGAGCTACGGCACCGTTCGCACTTTCGCGCATGAGCTTGGATACGATGACGCCGCCGGCGTTCTCGATGAAATTCTCCAGGAGGAAGCCAAGACAAACGAGAAGTTGACCAAACTGGCGGAGACCCAGATCAACCAGAAAGCGGCAAAGTAGCGAGAGGGGAAGACGGGGAGACAAGGAGACAGGAGGGAGACAGGGAGACGGGGAGACAAGGAGCGCCACGAGGAAGTCGGCCCTCTTGGAGGCGTCCCGAGGGTGTCGAAAAAGTTCGGAGACGAACGGAGTATAGGTAGGTTCTTGGAGCCCGGGGCGAAACCCGCGTAGCCCGGGTGACCGAAACCCCGTTTCGGGGTGAGGGAGCCCGGGTAGAGAGTCATGTGGTAGGGAGCCCTGGAGCGGGCGAAAGAACGGCTACGCGGCCTTTCGCCCCGTCCGGGGCTCCCGAAAGCAGCCGCTTCGCGCAGTCCCCGACTTTTTCGACACCCTCCTCCCGCCCGCCTGGGTTCGCGGGCATCTTGCCCGGCGTTGGGTTTTGTTCGCGAAAGCTGACGATCGGATCGACGGAAACGGCGGGCACGATGCCCGCCGGGCGGACGGGACGTCCGCGAACCCGGTGCGCGCCAGATGTCCACGCTCCCAGAAGGCCCTCCCCATCTCCCCATCTCCTTGTCTCCCCGTCTCTCATCCCCCGGTCTTTCCCCTTCGATCAACAAAAAAAATTTATGCCGCGGTTTGCAAAGGTGTGGTATCTTCACGCCCGTGAAATTCCAGACTAAAGAAAACCATGTAAGCCCGGGCGTTGCTTTCTTTTTTACGTGCCTCGCGTTGAGCGCAACCGCACTCATTTCTCTGATCGAGTCCCCCACGCAGATCCGGCTTCTGAGCTTATTTCTGGGGTTTGAGGGTACCGCACTCTTAGCTTCGGTGATTCTCAATAGCCTGCTCGCTCCTCCAGACGGAGCCGATGTTTGGGAATGGCTTTTCGTGCCCCAGGGTCGAACCGTGGCGGTGATTTTCAAGGAGCCCCTCTTTTACCTGGGCGTGACCTGTCTTGTGTTGCAGGAAAACCTGGGCGGGTGGATCTAAACGGAGGGGAGCACGGAGGACAAGGTGGCCGCCGTGCTCGGGTTGTTGCTTACCAGCAGATAGCGTCGGGAAGCGCTTCCATCTTCCTGTAAGTCCTGCCACGTCTCTTCGAGCATGAAAACCGCTGTTTCGTAGGATCTTTCCAGCTCGTCAAGGGCAGTATCCATTGCGCTGCGGGCGCCTTTCCAATTCGCAATTCCTGCGTGTTTGACCTGATCAAGCCGTTTCTCGGCTTCAATCTGCTTTTCGTCGAGTTGATCGATTGTATCGAGCAGAGCAGGGTTGGCAGTCAGTCCCTGCTTGATCGTGTCCGCGTGGACTTGTTCCAGTTCTTCGATTCTGATGCTGACCTGGCTGAGCCGGAACTCAGCATTGCTGACGTATTCCTGTTTCTGCTGCAGCACATCAAAGCCGCAGCCAGTTGGCAGGCCGAACAGGAGCACGGCCCAGATGGCGAGTCTGGAAGCTCTCATCGCTGGCCTCCGGGTGCCCTTCGGGGCGAAAGTGACGGTGAGCAGGCGCAGGGAGCTTTCGTCTCCCGCGCCCGCTCGCAGTCGGCTCATTGCTAGACCACGGTGCGTCCCGAGAACAGGCGGAGAAGCAAAATGATCACCGCAACAACGAGCAACACGTGAATGAAGCCGCCCAGGGTATAGGAACTGACCATACCGAGCAGCCACAGAACCAATAGAATCACAAACAGTGTCCAAAGCATGTGTTTTCCTCCTTCCAGTAAGTCACCGCCTGACTGGATGGTGTTTCAGGCCGGTGACCTATCCCATAGCAATTCACGGACCAAACGCGATCGACTCGACAATGGCAGGGAGACGAAGCAACTAATGGCTTTATTTATTAACAGTTTATAACGCAACATCCGAGTCTCCGGACGGTGTAATTGGTCCCCGGTTCGACCGGGAAAATTTCCTCTGATCGCGATCAATCGTTGTCTTCCGCTGTGAGCACCAGGCAGCGCAAAACTTCAGCCACGCTCCACGCCTGCGCGATAGAGCCGCGAGGGACGAAAGGTTCCTCGGCATCGAAGATTTCGCTGATAGAACCGACGCCTCCTTCGTGAAGATGAGGCACGAAACCGTCGAGGAATCCCCGAGCGGTATATTTGTCTTCAGGATGCACGCGCAGCCAGGCATCAATGAACGGCCCGATCAGCCAGCCCCAGACGGTGCCCTGGTGGTAGGCTGCGTCCCGGGCACGAAGGTCCCCGTCGTATCGGGGCTTGAAGTCGCGTTCCCGCTGGTCAAGTGAACGCAGGCCTACGGGCGTTAGCAGGCGGGACGCGACGGCTTCAAGGACCGGCCTCCAGTGGACCTGAGCAAGGACGGGGTGCGCGAGGGACATGGCGAAAATCTGATTGGGCCTCAATGCCGGATCGTCGCCCGACTCCCCGTCGATGACGTCGTACAGATAACCCTTCTCCTCGTTCCAGAACCGTCGATTGAAAGATGCCTGGGCGTTGTCAGCGGTTTCGCGGACTCGCTCGACCATGGCCGGATCGCCTTCCTGCTCCAGCCACCGTTGCAGCAGCCGCAAGGCGTTGTACCAAAGGGCATTGATTTCGACCGCTTTCCCGCGCCGCGGAGTGACCACCCAGTCCCCCACCTTCGCATCCATCCAAGTGAGTTGGTATCCCTGTTCGCCTTGACGGATGAGGCAGTCCTCCGGATCCATACCGATTCCGAACTTTGTCCCCTCGACGTGGCGTTCGAAGACGTCGATGAGCTTCGGCAGCAGGATCCGAAGCGTGTGCCAATCGCCCGACGCGTTCAGGTACCGGTCCAGAGCATGGAAGTACCACAAGGTTGCGTCCGCGGTGTGGTACAAGCCTTCCCGCTCGCCCTCGGGGAACATGTTCGGGATCAGGCCGTACTTAATATAGTGAGCGAATGTCCTTAATATGTAGCCCGCTTCCGCCTGACGACCGGTGGTCAGGGTAAGCCCCTCGAGGCTGATCATCGTGTCCCGGCCCCAGTCGGTGAACCAGTGGTAACCGGCGATGACGGTTCGAAACTCGTCGCCCGACGCCTGCGCCCGGGCAACGTCGGCCAACCGGGTGTTGGGGGCGATAATGAACTGGTCGGCAGCCAGCACCAACTGAGCGGCGGCGCCATCGCGTGCTTTCGGGTGGGCGGCGTCCAGGAGGCGCCGACGGCGCTCCCGTTCGGCCGAGTAGGCTTCCCCAGGTTCCAGGGCCACGATGGTGTCCCATCCCTCTGTCGAGGCGACCACGGTCGCCTGGTCGTCCTTTTCCATGTTGAAGCGGAAGTAGCCGGGGGTCCAGAGAGTGCCTCTTGACTCATATCCCCGACTGAACTCGATGCGGTAGAAGACCTCTTCAAAGCGGCCACCGTCGAGCACGAACGCGCCGCTTCGAACGCGAGAGGCAAGACGAAGCGGCGGCAAGTCACCCCCTTCCTGCTCGTCCGGACGGAGAGGTTCGCCTGCAGATCTCCAGCTTGTTTCCGTCCGCGATCACCCGGTAGGGAGTCGTCAGGGGCGAATCGACTTTCGCCTCGTGGGGCCTGAAGTGAACGTACGGCCGGAGGCGGAGACGAAGCGTCCCCTTTCCCTCGAGTAGCGAGTAAGTTACGTGGACGGTGTTCTGCCGGTAAGGAAGCAGCAACCGCTTCTCGATGACAAAGTCCCCGATCTGGAATCTCCAGACCGGCGTTCCCATCTCAAGCCTGAATTCCGCCAGATATCGCAGCCAATCGAGCGTCAGCGGATCACCCGGGTACTCCTGGCCGCTCAACCGGATCACTTCTCCGCCGGAGAGCCCTATTTCCTCGGATAGCTGGGTCAGCATGACCATGCGGCCAAGTGGAGCTGGCAGCGCGGCCACGAGCAGACCGTGGTAGCGGCGGGTGCAGACGCCGGAGACGGAGCCGGACGCGTAGCCACCCAGTCCATTCGTGACCAGCCATTCCCGGCTGACCAGGTCGTCCTTCTGGTTCACGTCGGCCGGGTCCCACGGTATCGAGTAGACCCGCGGCATCTGGTCGATGGCTCTCGTCTCAATCATGATTTACCCCCGGGCACGGCTTTCAAGGCGACGGCGGTCTGGCCCGGCAGTTGGACGTTCTCAATCCCGTCAAAGGGGAGAACTCCCGTCCCTCCGTAGCTCGGGTCTTCGCTGGACCAGAGGATCTCCCAGCCGGCGCCCTCAGGTGGCGCGAGAAGCGGTTCAGGAGCAGGCTTCAGGTCCAGATCTCTCTCCAGGTTTACGACCAGTAACCGGTCGTCACCCTTATCGCCGAAGAAGCGGACCAGGAAGGACTCGTTTCCCAGGACCGCGCCTGCCGTTCGGTCATTTCTTTGCTGCCGGAAGACCGGATCGGAAGAACGCAGCCGGAGAAGGTCCCGGTGAAGCAGGTAGGAGGGCGTCTTCTTGTTGCGGTCCTCGGCAGTCAGCTTGCACTGTTCGAAGGTGGCGATGTCGCATGGGTCTGCGACCGCCTCCTGCGCTTCGGGCGTCGCGAGGTTCTTGAACTGCGCCAGGAACTCGAGCCGGCCCTCACGCACGCTTTTCCCCAACTCCCCGTCGAAGTCAGCGAAGTACTGGAATGGTTTCGCGAGCCCGAACTCCTGACCCTGAAACAGCATCGGCGTCGGGGGGGCGAGCAGCAGCAAAGCCGTCATGGCACGGTAGCGGCCGGGGCTGGTCAGTCGGTGAACTCTTTGGCCGAAACTCGAGTTCGCCAGCTGGTCGTGGTTTTCGATAAAAGTCACAAAGCTGGATGCCGGGAGGTCCAGCGCCGGCGTCCCGCGTCTCTTCTCCTGCCAGACGTAATACTGGCCCTGGTAAAGATAGCCCCAGCGAAGGGCTGAGATGAGTTCTTGAGGCGTTCCGCGGTAATCCGTGTAATAGGCCTCCCGACGGCCGGTCATCGCGACACGGGCCGTGTGATGGAAATCGTCGTTCCAGAGAGCGTCGAGTCCGTAGCCTCCTTGCCCGAGAGGCCTCACCAGGCGGACTTCCTGCGGCTCATTTTCCCCCACGAGAAATGTGGATCGATCGGCTGCCCGCTTGCGCACTTCTTCGCTGATCTCGGCGACGATGTGCCTCGGCGATTCGTCATAGATGTTTTGCGTCGCGTCCAGCCGAAGCCCATCGAGGTGAAACTCCTCGATCCAGTAACCGGCGTTTTGGACGAAGTATTGGCGGACGGGGGCGGAGTTCGGACCGTCGAAGTTGATCGCCCTCCCCCAATCGGTCGTGTATTTGTCGCTGAAGTAGTCGTCGGAATACGAGGGAAGGCAGTTGCCCAGGGGCCCGACATGGTTGTAGACCACGTCGAGAATCACGCCCATGCCCGCACCATGTGCCCGGTCCACGAAGCGGCGAAAATCGTCCGGGGTTCCGTAAAGATGGGTGGGCGCGAAAGGAAACACGCCGTCGTAGCCCCAGCCGAAGCGGCCCGGAAACTCAGAGACAGGCATCAGTTCGAGAACCGTGATCCCCAGTTCCGCGAGGTCTTTCAGATGGCGGGTGGCCGCGTCCCAGGTCCCTTCCTGGGTGAACGACCCGACATGCATTTCGTAGAGAACCTGCCCCTGCGGACGGACTCCTTTCCAGTCATGGTCGGTCCAGCGGAAGAGGGCAGGATCAACTACCTGTGAGGTACCGCTGACGCCGTCCGGCTGCATTTTGGACGCCGGGTCCGCGCAGAGCAGGTCCCGCCCCAGGCGAAAACGGTAGCGCGTGCCGTCTCCGGCCCCTTCGACAAGGCCTGAGAAGTAGCCCTCTTCCTCAGCTTCAAGCGCCCAGATGTTCTTCCTTCTCGTCTCTGCTCCTGGACCTCCCTCGAGGACGACCTCGAGTTTCTTCTGGCGGGGAGCCCAAACTCGGAAATGGACGCCGTCCGCCTGCACCTCTGCACCAATAGGCATTCGACGCCCCCGAGAAGCTCTCTTCATCTGGGTCTCGTTAACGAGTTGAACGAAGCGGTTTGTTGGGTAAAAGCCCTTTAACCCATCATATCTGTCCCCCGCCGCAAAGCAAAGGGGACCCGGGCTTCCGTAGTGGGCGCGGTTGCCGCTTCTTGGCATCGCGCTTGCATCTTCCAGACCCCAGTTAAACCAAGGAAAGGAGAAAAAGATGAACCGAGATATCTTCGGCGGAAACTGGAAACAGCTCAAAGGGAAGATCAAGGAGAAGTGGGGCGATTTCACTGATGACGAGCTCGATGTACTGGAAGGCAAACGGGATCAGTTCATCGGCAAGCTTCAGGAAAAGTACGGCTGGACTCGCGAACGTGCAGAGCGGGAGTACACCGACTTTGAGAGCAGCGTCTACAGTGGATCAACTCGCAAGTACTGACGACGAATAACGAATCGGGGAGATTTTCCCCGTAAGGGGGCAGGGTCACTGTCCATGGAAGGGGCAAACAAGAGAGATGGGTACCTCTAAACAAGGGACATTGGACCCTGCTCCAGTTACCAACCCGGTACAAGCCGCGCGTTTTGCAGGCCTTCGATATGTGTCCGACACGATACCGGGCATCCGGCGCAAACGGGCGGGGAACGGGTTCTACTACGTTAAGGCAGACGGATCTCGACTCAGCGATCGGGACGAGCTCAAGCGCATCCGCAGCCTTGTCATTCCTCCCGCGTGGACCAATGTCTGGATCTGCCCGCTCAAAAACGGTCACCTCCAGGCCACCGGCCGAGACGCGCGCGGGCGAAAACAATATCGCTATCATCCCCTCTGGCGGGAAATACGGGACGAAACGAAGTATCAGGCGCCTGGTGGATTTTGCTCGCGTGCTCCCCAGGATCCGGGCGCAGGTCGAGTCGGACCTTGCCCAACCGGGACTTACCAAACGTAAAGTCCTCGCGGCCTTGGTTCGTCTCCTCGAAAGCACCCTCATCCGGGTGGGGAACGAAGAGTACGCTAAAAGCAATCGATCCTATGGCCTGACTACCCTCCGCGACAGGCACGCCATCATTGAAGGCTCCAAGCTGCGTTTCAATTTCCGGGGGAAATCCGGAAAGGACCACTGCATCGGCATCAGAGACCGGCGACTTGCCGGGATAGTTCGCCGATGCCAGGATCTGCCGGGCCAGGAGCTCTTCCAATATACCGAGAATGGATCCCCGCCGACTCCCATCGATTCATCGGACGTCAACGATTACATCCGGGAAATCAGCGGGGAGTACTTCACCGCCAAGGACTTTCGAACGTGGGCCGGAACGCTGGCCGCTGCCGCGGCTCTGGAGGAGTTCGGCGTCCCCCCTTCGCTCACCGAAGCCAAGCGGAATGTCGCACAGGTGGTCAAGCAGGTGGCCGAGCGCCTCGGAAACACGCCCTCGACCTGCCGGAAATTCTACATCCACCCGGTTATCATCGAGGCTTATACGGACGGCTCACTGCCTCGACTCCTGGGGCCAATCGCCAAAAAGGTTTACGCACTCACGATTCATGAATTGAATGAAGATGAGACCTCGCTTGTGGAAGCACTTGAGGCAAGCATCGCTAAACTATCGTAAGACAAGATAAACACAGGTCCAGTCCTGATCGTGGCTGGTTTTTGCTTGGGCTCCGTCGTTTGTTAGGTTGTTAGGTCCTAAAGATCGCTGCCCGAGCTCTCCTCCGTAGATCCGCACGAATGACTGCGTTCCTGCTGGGACCAGACGCCAAGCGTCTCAGCAGACTTTCGCCCCGTCCGGGGCTCCAAAACCTTGACACCCTCTGCCGTGCGCGGCTCCTTACGGTGATCGCTGACGCGTCGCGTTGGCCCCCAACACGGTGTCATGGAAAAAAAAGTTCGTGGCCTGAGCCATATCGCGCGGAGGCGAGATCGTAAGGAGCCGCGCACGACAGCGAGCGCTAGCGAGCGAGTAAGCGGACCAACCACCGAGCCCCGGAGGCTCCCGAAACGGCAAAGACCAGAGAGGCAAGTTACGTGGTCCGCCCAACCACCAAGCCCGGGAAGGCAGGCAGGAGCTGCAAAAGTCTCAGGGGGCCGTGACGGTTGGTCCGCTTACTCGCTCGCTGGAGCTCGCTGCCGTGCGCGGCTCCTTACGGTGATCGCTGACGCGTCGCTTTGGCCCCCAACGCGGCGTCATGGAAAAGGGAGTTCGTGGCCTGAGCGATATGGCGCGGAGGCGAGATCGTAAGGAGCCGCGCACGACAGCGAGCGCTAGCGAGCGAGTAAGCGGACCAGCCACATCGCCCCGGAGGCTTCCGAAACGGCAAAGGCCAACGGGGCAAGTTGCGTCGTTCGCCCAACCACCAAGCCCGGGAGGGCAGGCAGGAGCTGCAAAAGTCTCAGGGGGCCGTGACGGTTGGTCCGCTTACTCGCTCGCTGGAGCTCGCTGCCGTGCGCGGCTCCTTACGGTGATCGCTGACGCGTCGCTTTGGCCCCCAACGCGGCGTCATCGGAAAAAAGAAGCTCGTGGCCTGAGCGATATCGCGCGGAGGCGACATCGTTGCCGACCCGTTCGACCGGCTCATAGGGCTGGGACTACAAACCTTCCCCGGGGCTCGAGGGCGGTCGTCGAGCTTTTCCGGCACCCTCCACCCACGCCTCAGCTCGATACGAAGTCCCCACCGTTGATGTGGATGAACTGTCCGGTGATGTAGGAACCGTCCCGAGCTGCCAGGAACACATAGGCAGGCGCGACTTCAGCCGGCTCGCCCGGGCGTTTCATCGGCGTATTCGTTCCGAACTTTCCTACCTTTTCTTCAGGGAATGTTGCCGGGATCAACGGCGTCCAGATGGGTCCCGGCGCGACTCCGTTGACCCGGATCCCGCGCTCGGACAGGGACTGCGCGAGAGCCCGCGTGAACGCGACGATGGCGCCTTTGGTTGACGAGTAGTCAATGAGTTTCGGATTACCGCGATAGGCCGTGACGGAGCTCGTGTTGATGGTATTTGCGCCTTCCTTCAGGTGTTTCAGGGCTGCTTTCGTGATGTAGAACATCGAGAAGATGTTCGTTCGGAACGTCTTTTCCAACTGCTCGGCGGTGATGTCTTCGAGCCGTTCCTGGACGTGCTGCTCGGCCGCGTTATTGACGACCACGTCCAGCCTGCCGAACTCGTCGACTGTCTTCTTCACCACTTTCTGGCAGAACTTCTCGTCTCCGACATCACCGGGAAGAAGCAGGCACTTTCGCCCTTCCTGCTCCACCGCACGCTTGGTTTCCTCGGCATCCTGGTGCTCGTCAAGGTACACGATCGCAACATCGGCTCCCTCCCGGGCGTACAGAATCGCCACTGCCCGTCCTATTCCGCTGTCTCCCCCGGTAATCAGAGCCACCTGGTCCTGGAGTTTGCCGCTCCAGCGGTAATCGGGCAGTTCCGCGACCGGCTTCGGAGTCATCTCTTGCTCTATCCCAGGCTGTTTTTGCTGTTTCTGGGCGGGTTTCGGGCTTTTCTTTTTTTCTGACGTACGCATCCTCGAGTTGTGAACTCAGGCGTTCAGGTAAGTGATTGAGAAGGAAAGGACCTTAGACGATCGTATCTCAGTTTTACCTAAAAGGCGACACGCCGACTGGCTGCTAAAGTACCGAAAAATCTGCCGATTTAATCGCTTCAAATGTAAGGCATATTCTGACAAGCGGGTTAACAATGCGATCGCTTTACGCTACTCTGGTGTTAACACTTCTCACCTTTCGCCTGCAGCGACAACAGATACGCACCCGAAAACGACGAGTCGAAGAAGTGTGCGGGCTCGTCCTACCCGCTTACCGCCTGTAAGTGACATGGGCGGAGCCTACCTTTTCGCAGTCATCAGCAAGCACCCGAGGAATCACCGGGCACGTCATGGATCGAACCAATCAGCCACTCAGGAAAGTAGCGGTCATCCGGGCACTTCAGCTCGGAGACCTCTTGTGCGCTGTCCCTGCCCTCAGGGCTCTGCGCTCCGCGCTACCCGATTCCCAGATGACTTTGGTCGGGCTCCCGTGGGCGAGTGGGTTCGTGCGCCGTTTCGATCGGTACCTGGATTCCTTCCTCGAGTTCCCCGGTTACCCGGGTCTGCCGGAGATACCGTCGGACGACGGCAAGCTGGCTGATTTCGAAGCCGAGGCGCGCGATCAACCGTTCGATCTCGCGATACAGATGCACGGTGACGGCTCGATCACAAATCGTTTCCTTCGACACCTGCACGCACGTCACGTCGCTGGCTTCTGCCCGCCCGGGAGTGCGGTTCACGACGGTCGTTTCATGCTGTACCCCGAGGAACTGCCCGAAATTCTTCGGTTGCTGGAACTGACTGAATTTATTGGTGTTCCTCCGCGCGGTGAGCACCTCGAGTTCCCGGTCACGCCGGAAGACGAGGCGGAGCTGCGCTCCATCATGGAGCGGTTCGGACTCGTCGAAAAGCGCTATATCTGTCTGCACCCGGGCTCCCGCGACCCAGACCGGCGTTGGCCGGTCGCCTCGTTTGTCGAACTGGCGAAGGAGTTGAGCCGGCAGTATGCCCTGGTGTTGACGGGGACCGAGGGCGAAAGGGAAATCACCGGGAAGTTGGCTGCCGGACTGGGTGGGCAGTGTAGGGATCTCACCGCGCTCACGACGTTGGGAGGGTTGGCTTGTCTCCTGCGCTCCTCACGTCTGCTTGTCTGCAATGACACCGGGGTTTCCCACCTCGCAGCCGCTCTCGATGTACCAAGCGTCGTCATTTTCAGTGGTTCGGATCCCGTCCGTTGGGCCCCCTTGGACAAGCAACGGCATCGCGCTCTTGGAGATCCGGTGAATCGGCCCGGTGAGAACGTGACAGTCGAGCAGGCGCGAGCGGCGGCCTTTTCGCTCATGGGTAACGGTCTTGTGGATCTTCGCCCGGTGCGGCGATCCTCGGGCTTGGCCTTGTCTCGGTCGATCCAGTGGCGTCACGTCAAGCGGATCCTGGCGCTTCGCCTGGACAACATTGGAGATGTGATCCTGCTAGGGCCTGCGCTTCGCGCCTTGAAGTCTCACGTCCCCCATGCACACATCACGCTGATGGCGTCTCCGGCCGGGAGCCAGGCGGCGCGTCTGTTGCCGGACGTGGACGAGCTGTGGACGGAGCGCGTTATCTGGCAGGATGCGTCGTTTTCCATGGCCCAGGATCCGGCCAGGCAGATGGAGTTGGTCGATCGGATTCGGAAAGGGAATTTCGACCTGGCGCTCGTGTTTTCCAGCTTCTCTCAGAGCCCTTATCCGCCCGGGTTTCTCTGTTATCTGGCCGGTGTGCCGGTCCGGGCGGGCGACTCCAAGGAGTTTGGAGGCAGCGTCCTTTCGCACTGGGTGGAAGCTCCAGAGGACGCGATGCACCAAGCCGAGCGCAACCTGAACCTTCTTCGGGCGATCGGATGTCCGGCGCCCTCCGAGAACTCGTACCTGGAGCTGGCCATTCCTCCTGGCGTTCAGCACGAAGCCGACGGCCTTCTGGCTGAGGTCGGAATTGAACCGGGCAGACGGTTGGTGGCGGTTGTTCCAGGCGCCAGTTGCGATGCCCGGACATATCCATTTGCCCGCTATCTGGAGGTCGTGGACCTCCTAAGCCGGCAAACCGCATGTCCGATCGTGTTGCTCGGCAGCCCCCGCGAGGCGCAGTCTCTTCAGTTCGGGAGAGTGGGCCAGGATCCGGGTTCCTCGCGCGTCGCATCGTTGATCGGCCGGACCACCGTCGCTCAGTTCGCAGCCATCCTGAGAAGCGCGAGCCTGGTCATCGCCAATAATTCGAGCGCCATACACGTTGCCGACGCGTTTCGACGACCGATGGTCATCCTTTACTCCGGGACCGAGTTCCGAAGCCAGTGGCGTCCGAGATTTTCGCTGTCCCGGATTCTCACTCGGCCGACGGCGTGCTCGCCCTGCTACCAGTTTCATTGTCCCTATCAGCTCGAGTGTCTGGACATCTCCGCCGAGGAAGTGTGCCGTGAAGCGATCAGCCTGCTCGAACTGACTTCGTCGCCGGCCGCGGTCGAGCCGGGCGCGTGGACCGACGAGCAGTATCCCCGAACAGTGCCAGTAGGGCAGGAAGGTCCGGCATGACTAACCGTTTGCGAGTTTTGACGTGGCACATCCACGGGAATTACCTGTATTACCTGGGACACATCCCGCACGATATCTACCTTCCGACCAAGCCCGGACGCCCCGAGGGTTATGGGGGGCTGTGCGGCAGCCTGCCCTGGCAACCGAACCTGCACGAGGTGCCGGCCGAATCGGTCAGGAACCTCGAGTTCGACTGTATTCTGTTCCAATCCAAGCGCAACTACACAGTGGACCAGTTCGAGCTGCTGTCGGCCGATCAACTAAGACTCCCGCGAATTTACCTCGAACATGATCCGCCCCGGGAAAGCCCGACCGAGACGCGCCATCCGGTCGACGACCCGAACGTCCTGCTGATCCACGTGACTCACTTCAATGACTTGATGTGGAACAGTGGCGCGACTCCGACGCGCGTGATCGAGCACGGGGTAGTCGTGCCGGAATCCGTTCGCTACACCGGCGAGCTCGCCCGCGGTATCACAGTCGTAAACGGGCTGAAGAAACGTGGTCGCCGGCTCGGGGCCGACGTCTTTGCCCGGGTTCGGGAACAGGTCCCAGTCGACCTGGTGGGCATGGAATCGGAACAGGCGGGCGGTTTGGGTGAGGTGGATCATGCCCGGCTCGGCGCGTTCTGCGCGCGTTACCGGTTCCTGTTCAATCCCATTCGTTACACGAGCCTGGGACTGGCCGTCTGCGAAGCCATGATGTTGGGCATCCCGGTGATCGGGCTCGCGACGACAGAGATGGCCACTGCTGTGGAAAACGGAGTGTCCGGATATGTGGACACGAACATAGATCGATTGATCGCTCGCATGCGCCTCCTCCTTGGGGATCGCTCGGAGGCGATGCGTTTGAGTGAAGGCGCCCGAAGGATCGCGAAGGATCGATTCGGGATTTCGCGATTCGTGCACGACTGGGACGATACGCTTCAATTCGTCACCGGTTCACGTCGATCTCGGATCGGACCGTCCAGTTTTGAGCTTTTGGAGGAGGCCGGAGGAAGATCATGACCAAACGAATCGCCTTCATCAGTGACCATGCGTCACCAGTTGGGATCCTCGGGGGGGTCGACAGCGGCGGTCAAAACGTCTACGTGGGTCAGTTGGCGAAGAATCTGGCCGCCCTTGGCTACGAAGTGGACATCTTCACCCGCCGGGACAGCGAGCGACTCCCCGAGATCGCCGAATGGGTGAACGGGATCCGAATTATCCACGTCCCGGCTGGCCCTCCGAGCTTCGTGAGGAAGGAGGAGTTGCTGCAGTTCATGCCTGACTTCACCTCCTACGTCCTCCAGTTCTTCAAATGCCAGCGAAAACCCTATGACCTGGTGCACCCCAATTTCTGGATGTCGGGATTCGTTGCCTGTGAGTTGAAGAAGCAGCTCGGCTTACCTTTTGTCATTACGTTCCACGCTCTTGGCCGTGTGAGGCGCCAGCACCAGGGAACCAAGGATGAATTCCCGAATCAGCGGTTCGAAATCGAAGATCAGATTGTGGCAGAGGCGGATCGGATCATAGCCGAGTGCCCTCAAGACGAGGAAGACCTGATCCGTTTGTACAATGCCGATCCCGCCAAAGATCACGATCGTTCCCTGCGGGTTTGACTCGACCGAAGTGTGGCCGATCAGTAAGCCGTTGGCACGCTTTGCTTTGGGATTGCCGCCCGAAGAGCGAGTGATCCTGCAATTGGGACGGCTGGTGCCTCGAAAAGGCATCGACACCGCCATTCGAGGTTTCGCCCGGCTCCTTAAGAATCATGGCATCGAGGCGCGGCTACTCATCGTCGGCGGGGATTCGGAAGATCCCGATCCAGGCATCACACCTGAAATCGCGCGACTCCAGAAGATCGCCGAGGAAGAAGGAGTTGCCCCCAAGGTGAGTTTCGTGGGAAGGAGAGGGCGCGAGGCCCTCAAGTACTACTACAGTGCAGCCGATATCTTCGTGACCTGTCCATGGTACGAGCCGTTCGGCATCACGCCGGTGGAGTCCATGGCCTGCGGGACTCCGGTTGTGGGCACCAACGTAGGCGGAATCAAGTTCACGGTTCGTGACGGGGAAACGGGCTATCTGGTGCCAGCCAATGATCCGGATGCACTGGGAGCCCGGCTAGCCTACCTTTACCAGCATCCGAAGCTGATGAGCGTGCTGAGTCGCCAAGCGGTCAGGAGGGCCAACGATCTCTTTACCTGGCAGAAAGTTGCGGGCAGCGTCGCCAGCCTTTACGAGGAGGTGCTGGCGCCGGGCCGGACCCAGCGGCTGGACGACGGGGAATTGCTGGCAGTCCTCAACCGAAGCTTCGAGAGCACGCTCGAGGCGCTCAACGAATCGCGCCGGAGGTTGGCGCCCTTCATCATGGACGCGGCCGGTGTACTGAGCACCTGCTTTTCGAAAGGCGGGAAAGTTCTGGTCTGTGGGAGTGGGCTCTGCGCCATGGACGCGAACCGGTTCGCCTCCGAGTTCGCCTCTCGATTCAAGACCGAGGATCGAGGCGGCCTCCCGGCGCTGGCCCTCAGCCCGGACAGCATTCTGGACGGTTTTGCAGCCAATGAGCTCGGTTTCGAGAACAGTCTCATCCGCCAGTTGGAGACGTTCGGCCGGTCCGGCGACGTTTTCCTCGGCATCACCGAAACCCGGCGCTCCCGCTCGCTTGTGTCCGCCTTCAAGGCCGCCCGCGATCTGGGAATGACCTCGATCTCGATCATCGCTCAGAACTCCGGTGATTTGCGGGATGTATCCGACGTCTCCATCGCCGTTCCGACGCCGGAGCGGCCCCAGGTGCGCGAAGTCAGGACCGTGATCATGAGTGTTCTGTGCGACCTGGTAGAGCAGCGGCTCGCTTCGGAGAGGCAGGCGTACAACGTTGCGGAGTTCTCGCTGTCCGTCCATCGCAAAAACGGCTCGAGGGTATCCAGACGCACTCGACTGCAGGCTGCCTCTGGAAAAGATCAAAACGCCAACGGAGGGGGAAAAGCTGATGCAAGAACTACAGGGAAAAGTGGCACTCGTGACCGGCAGCGGACAGGGACTCGGTAAGGCCATCTGCCAGGAGCTGGCAGCCGCAGGCGCGTTGGTGATCGCCGGCGACGTCAACCAGGCTTCAAACGCCCAGTGTGTCGAGGAAATCGCGGCGACGGGCGGCCGGGCAGATGCCCTGCAGCTGGATGTTGGCGACGAGAATCAGGTTCGGGATGTCATCAGCCACTTGAAAGACGAGCATGGTCACCTCGATATCCTGATTAACAATGCGGGGGTCGATAAGACCGTCTCGATCGAAGAACTGACCGTCACGGAGTGGGACTGCATCCTGCGTGTCAATCTCCGCGGGCCGTTCATGATGTCGAAGTACGTGTTGCCGGTCATGCGGGAGCAGGGCGGCGGGCACATCGTGAACATCGCCTCGACGGCCGCCAAGAGGGCCTGGGCCAATGCTGCGGCCTACCATGCCAGCAAGTGGGGTCTCCTGGGGTTTAGCCATGCCCTGCATGTCGAGGGGCGGAAGAACAACATCAAGGTGACGGCAGTCCTGGCCGGCGGCATGCGCACGCCTTTCCTGCTGGACCGGTTCCCTGACCTCGACGTCAATCTTCTCCAGGACCCGGCAAACGTGGCCAAGACGGTCCGATTCGTCCTGAGCCAGCCGGCTGAGACAGTAATCCCTGAAGTCATGGTTCTTCCGATGAGAGAGACATCATGGCCTTGAAACTGAGAAAAGCGATATTCCTGGACAAAGACGGCACCCTGATCAGGGACGTCCCATACAACGTGGACCCGGGGAAGATCCGAATGGAGCCGGGCGCCTGCGAAGCGCTCCGGCTTCTTCACGCCAGGGGCTATCTTCTGATCGTCGTGTCAAATCAGTCCGGAATTGCGCACGGCTACTTCCCGGAAAAGGCATTGGTAACGGTGCGAAAGAAGCTTGTCGACATCTTCGCCCGCACCGGAGTTCCGCTCGCCGGCTTCTATTACTGTCCTCATCATCCGGATGGAGTGGTACCGGGATACCGAACCAAATGCTTCTGTCGCAAACCGCACCCGGGCATGCTCCTTCGCGCGGCCAGGGAGCTTGGCGTCGACCTTCGCCTCTCCTGGATGGTCGGTGACATCCTGGACGATATCGAGGCCGGAAATCTCGCTGGCTGCCGTACGGTCCTCGTTGACAACGGGAACGAAACCAAGTGGGAGTTCTCCCAGACGCGCAAGCCCGATCACTACGCACCCAACGTGGCGCAGGCGGCAAGGATGATCGTCTCTGTCCCGTTGGGCATTCACGAGCGGGTGGCTCCGGACAGCCGTTGGCAGGGAGGACGGCCATGACCGACCAGATGCAACGGTTGATCAACGACTTCTCCCGCGTCCGCGTGCTTGTCATCGGGGATGTTCTCCTCGACGTGTATATGCAGGGAACTCCGGGACGAATCTGCCGAGAGGCGCCGGTCCCCGTGGTCGATCTTGCTTCACGCACCCAGATGCCTGGCGGGGCGGCAAATGTCGCGGTGAATCTGCGAGCGCTCGGCGCTCAGGTTCGCCTGGTCGGCGTCACCGGTATGGACAGAGAAGGACAGCAACTCAGGCATCGACTGGAGGATCTGCAGGTGGCGACCGACCACCTGCTGGCCGTCGAAGGCCGCAGGACAAGGACCAAGAATCGCGTTCTCGCGAGCTCGCAAATGCTGGTTCGATTCGACGAAGGAACAGTCGACGAGCTGGCGCCGGAGACCGAAGAACAGATTATGCGTAACCTGCCGGCTCTCTATAGCTCCGCCGATGTCGTGATCGTTTCTGACTACGGCTGCGGGACCCTGACAACCAAGATCATTGAAGCCATTGGAACGCTCCAACGGTCCGACCCGCGAATCCTTGCCGTTGATTCTCGACGCAGGCTTTCTGCGTGCAAAGGCATCGGCGCGACCGTGGTGAAGCCGAACTACGATGAGGCGATCGAGTTCCTCGGGCTGGAGAAGGGGGCCGACTCGGAGCGCCGCCGGGAGGTGGTTGCCGCTTTCGGCGAAGCCATCCTGTCCCAAACGGGGGCGCAAATTGCTGCGGTGACCATGGACGGCGACGGTGCGATGGTCTTCGAGAAAGGGTGTGAGCCGTACCGGACTTACGGAGTGCAGGCGACTCCTTCGTACGCTGCCGGCGCCGGAGATACCTACCTGGCGGCCTTTGCACTCTCTCTCGCTTCGGGAGCAGACACCACGGCTGCGGCCGAGTTGGGGTCAGCAGCCGCCGCGGTAGCCGTGGGGAAGGAGGGAACGACCGGCTGTTCGCAGCAGGAATTGCTGGGGCAGGTATCGTTCGACGGGAAATATGTGCGGGACCTGTCCCGGTTGGTTCTAAGGCTGGACCTGTACCGGCGCCAGGGCAAGCGGATCGTATTCACGAACGGTTGTTTCGACATCCTCCACCGCGGTCATGTGACCTACCTTAGTCGCGCGAAGTCCTCGGGAGACATCCTGGTCCTGGGTGTCAATTCCGATGCAAGCGTGCAGAAGCTCAAGGGGCCGGCACGACCGATCAACACCCTGGAGGACAGGGTCCAGGTGCTTGGCGCTCTGAGTTGCGTGGATCACATTATCGCCTTTGACGGCGAGACCGCCTGTGACGTGGTTCGCGTGGTACGTCCGGACGTCTACGTCAAGGGAGGGGACTACACCAAGGAGCGTCTCCCTGAAGCTCCGATCGTTGAACAGTTGGGAGGGGAAGTCCGAATCCTCCCGTTCCTCGACAACCGGTCGACCACCCGCATCATCGAGCGCATCCGGGGAGAGAACGAGCTGGCCGAGTCGGATGAAATGACCCAGCGACCTGTGGCCTGATCGCCTGTCGAATGACTTTCTGATGCTGATTAACCAAATAGAGACGCCGACATCCAGGAAACTTGCGGCCTGGCAGCGTGCCCGCAGACTGCTTTGCGTCCGCCTCGACACACTCGGCGACATCCTGATGACGACCCCGGCGTTCAGGGCGCTGCGGGAATCGGCTCCAGATCGTTCCATCACGCTACTCACTTCGAGTCAGGGCCGGGTGGTCGCCCCTTTCATTCCCGAGATCGACGACTGCATCGCTTACGACTGCCCTTGGATGAAAGCGACTCGGCAGGCTTCGGATAGCTCCCGGGACTTCGAGATGATCTCGGCGTTGCGGGAGCGCAGATTCGATGCGGCAGTGATCTTCACGGTGTACAGCCAGAATCCTTTCGCCTCCGCCTTGCTTTGTCATCTCGCAGGGATTCCACTCAGATTGGCTCATTGCCGCGAAAACCCGTATCACCTGCTGACGGACTGGGTTCCGGAAAGGGAACCTCAGACCCTTTGCCGCCACGAGGTTCGCCGGCAGCTAGACCTTGTCGCCACAGTTGGCGCCAGAACCGCAGATGAGACTCTCTCTTTTCTGGTAAACGAGCGAGACCGGAAAAAAGTGGAGGAGGTGCTCCGCACTTCACTCCTGGACCGAACCCGTCCCTGGCTTCTGGTTCATCCGGGTGCTTCGGCTTCTTCCCGCCGCTATCCTCCGGAGAGTTTCAGCCGCGTGGCCGACCTGATAACTGCGCATCTCGGCTACCAGGTTCTGTTCACTGGGACTGTCGGCGAGAAAGACCTGATCGACTTCATCCAGGCGGGCATGGCCGAGTCTTCTACTTCGCTGGCCGGTCTCTTCAGTCTCGGGGAATTGGGGGCGCTCCTTGAGCTCTCGCCACTCCTCATCTCGAACAACACCGGTCCGGTGCACATTGCGGCCGCGGTGGGGACGCCGGTTGTCGATCTTTACGCATTGACCAACCCACAACACACGCCCTGGGGAATTGAGCACCGGGTTCTTTTCCACGATGTCCCCTGCAAGTATTGCTACAAGAGCATCTGTCCCGAGGGTCATCACAATTGCCTGCGACTGGTGTCGCCGGACTCTGTATTCGCAGCAGTCTCGGAACTGCTGGCCGCCAGTCTCCCCCAACAGAGGACGGAGAACGGACTTAATGCCACCGCTTGAGCGGAGTTCGGAGTGCTGCGTTCTGAGTTCTGAGTTCTAGGTTCTGAGTTTCGAGGTCGGCGTTAGTTCGGTTTTGCTCAGAAACGGAATGTCGGGACTTCAATCCACCTGCCCCGCCACCCAGACTCCGAACTCCGAACTCAGAACTCAGAACCCAGAACTCAGTTCTTACACAAGGAGCGACCGCGCGCATGTATACACTAGGCATTAATGCCGCTTACCACGATCCGGCCGCCTGCCTGGTTCGGGACGGGGTGGTCATTGCCGCAGCCGAGGAGGAGCGATTCTCGCGCATCAAACACGGCAAGAGACCGATTCCTTTTTCGACCTATGAGCTGCCTTTCAACGCTATCCACTTCTGTCTGAAGGAGGCGGGGCTTCACATAACAGACGTGGATCACCTGGCCTACTCGTACGACCCCTATGTCCTGCTCAACGGAAGCCGCGGCATGAAGCAGATCTCCTTGCCCCTCGAACCGAGTGCCCATCCGGTCTCTTCGGAGTGGGAATCCGCCTGGGATCCGCTGTTCGTGTCGTCGATGATCAACGCTCCCCGTCACCTGATCGGCGGCTTTCCACACCACCTGGAAGACCGCTTCCGTGGCGTCGCGCTCGATCGTCTGCCACGGTGGCATTTCGTCAATCACCATCTGGCCCACGCCGCCAGTGCTTTTCTCCCGTCTCCCTTTCTCGCGGCTGCGATCATGACGGTGGACGGACGAGGCGAACGATCCACCACCACCTATGGACGCGGAGAAGGGAACGACATCACTCCGTTAGGCGAAGTCCGGGTGCCTCATTCCCTCGGGATGCTGTACGAGAAGGTGACCGAATACCTGGGGTTTCTCCACTCGAGTGACGAGTACAAGGTCATGGCCCTGGCTTCGTTCGGCAAACCCCGGTACCTGGACCAGTTTCGAGAGATGATCCAGGTCGGCACGGACGGTCAGTACTGCATCACTGATTTCGAGCTGGAAGCGCGTCTGGGGCCGGCACGCAGGCGCGGCGAGGAGTTCCTGCCTCGCCATTTCGACATCGCCCAGTCTCTGCAGAAAGCGGTCGAAGAGACGGTGCTCAGGCTTGCCCAGTGGCTGCACGAGGCAACGGGACTTGACGATCTCTGTCTGGCCGGGGGTGTCGCGCTCAACTGCGTGATGAATGCCCGGTTGCGCGATCTTGGGCCTTTTAGACGGATCTGGGTGCAGCCGGCGGCTGGCGATGCAGGAACCGCCCTGGGTGCAGCGCTCTGGATTGACGCCCGGGAGGGGAAGCCCGAGGGCCGGCATTACGAAATGAAACACGTCTTCCTCGGCCCGGCATACTCGGATGCCGAGATCGAGACGTTTCTGAAGTGGTCCAAGCTGCCCTATAGACGCATGTCTGATCCCGCCCGCCAGGTGGCTGAGATTCTCGCCTCGGACAGAGTTGTGGGCTGGTTTCAGGGAAGAGCCGAGTTCGGTCCCCGCGCGCTCGGCGCCCGCTCGATACTCGCCTCGCCCAGGAGCCCGGAGATGCAGAGCCGACTGAACGAAATCAAGGACCGGGAAGATTTCCGTCCAGTGGCCCCGGTTGTTCTCGAAGAGGACGCTCCCGAATGGTTTTCAGGGGCGGGGAACTCGCCTTTCATGTTGTTTGTCTTCGACGTAATGCCGGGGAAAGCCGACAAGATCCCTGCGGTTCGACACGTAGACGGCACCGCTCGCGTCCAGACGATCAACCGCGCGCAGAACCAGGCCTACTATGACTTGCTTCAGCGATTCAAGGAGTTGACGGGCATTCCGATCCTCGTCAACACCTCTTTCAATACAAGGACCGAGCCGATGGTCTGCAGTCCCCGGGATGCCGTCGAATGCTTCTGGACTTCGCCGCTCGATGCGCTGGCAATCGGTTCCTTCCTTCTGGAGAAAGAAGGCTGAAGTGGCCGCCCCCCTGGTTAGCGTCATCGTCCCGACCTACAAACGTGACGGGCTCCTTGAGCAATGCCTGAAAGCGCTCAAGCGGCAGGACCTGGGACCGGACCGCTACGAGATCATCGTCAGCGACAACGCGGGCAGCGCGACAACGCAGCAGTTGGTCGACACCTGGAGCCGGGAGAATACGGTCCCGATAAGGTATCTCCGCGCGTCTGAGCGCAAGGGACCGGCAGCCGCCCGGAACGTCGCCTGGAGAGCGGCTCGAGGCGAAATCATCGCCTTCACCGATGATGATTGCCTGCCCGCGCCGACCTGGCTGCGAGAGGCGGTTGGTTGCTTTGTCCCCGGAGTGGTGGGGATCTGGGGAAGGATCATCGTCCCGATCACCGACCAACCGACCGATTACGAACTGGACACTTCCAGGCTTGAGGAAGCCGAGTTCGTGAACGCGAACTGCTTCTACCGGCGGGATGCGCTGGAAGCGGTCGGTGGGTTCGACGAGCGGTTTGAAACGGCCTGGAGGGAGGACAGCGACCTCTATTTCCGCCTTCTCGAAAATGGAGGCGGGTTTGCCCGGTGCAACACCGCGGTGGTCGTTCATCCTCCCCGGCCCGCACGCTGGGGAATCAGCCTGAGCCAGCAAAAGAAAGCAATGTTCAATGCTCTGCTCTACAAGAAGCATCCGAGGCTGTACCGGCAGAGGATTCAGGCCGCTCCTCCCTGGCGTTACTACGGCAGCATTGCGGGAGTGCTGTTGAGCTTGTGCGGCACGCTTCTGCACGATCCCTGGTTGATCGTACCGGGCGTTGCCGGATGGGTTGTCCTCACGGGGCAGTTCTGTGCCTCGCGGCTGGCCCGCACATCCCGCGCCCCCGCACATATTCTGGAGATGCTGGTCACTTCGGCACTGATTCCACCGCTGTCCGTTTTCTGGCGACTCCGGGGCGCCTGGCGTTTCCGGGTTTTGTTCTTCTAGTCTTTTCCGGCTGTTCCATGGACTGGCGCGCTATCTTCCTGCCCGACACCCCCTTGCTCGAGATCGTCCTTCGCGGGTCGATCATGTATCTGAGTCTGTTCATCATGCTGCGGGTTATTCTGAAGCGGCAATCGGGCGATGTCGCGGTGTCGGACCTTCTGGTCGTCGTCCTGATCGCCGATGCTGCACAGAACGGCATGGCGGATGACTACAAAAGCCTCCCTGATGGGATTCTGCTTGTCTTCACAATCATCTTCTGGAGCTACGCGCTCGACTGGTTGGGATATCGCTTCCCGCGACTGCAACGTCTTCTGGTTCCGCCGCCTCTCCAGCTGATCAAGGAAGGGAAGCTCCTCCACCGAAATCTGCGCCGGGAGTTGATCACCGAAGCCGAGATCTCGGTTAAGCTTCGAAGAGAGGGACTCACGGAGATCAGCCAGGTAAAGGAAGCCTTCATGGAAGGCGACGGCTCCATCAGCTTCATCCCTTACGAACGGTGAATCAATTGCAATCAAACACAAGTGTACCGCTGCCTTCCTATCTGCAGATCGAGCCGGTAGGACAGTGTAATCTTCGTTGCCGGATGTGCCCGATCCCTTTTCGGCAGGACGGCCCGCCTTATGGTCCCCCCGCTTTCATGGATTTTGGTGTCTTCACGGGTATCATCGACCAGTTCACCGGACTGAAAGACCTGCACCTTCAGGGCTTGGGCGAGCCGATGATGCACCCGCGGTTCTTTGACATGATTACCTACGCGAAGGATCGCGGTATTCGGGTTACCACGAACAGCAATGTCACTTTGCTCAACCCGAAACGAGCGGAAGCGTGTCTCCGGAGCGGGCTTGACTGTCTGCATGCCTCTCTGGATGCGGCGGGCAAGAGCGCTTTCGAAGCCATCCGGGTGCGGGCCAACTTCGACAAAGTCCTTCGCAATCTCGAGGGTTTCCGGGACGTGCGTCGCAGTATGAAGGCTGAGAAGCCCGTCCTCCACATAGTCTGTGTGGCCATGCGCCGAAACCTCAATGAATTGCCGGAGCTGGTTCGTCTTGCCAGCCGGCTGGAGGCGGAGGAATTGTTCGTGCAGCAGCTCTGTCACGACTTTGGGGAGAGCAGTCTGCCCGCCCAGTATGCGGAAATGAGACAATTCGTCGAAAAGGAAACCCTCCTGAACGAAGATGTGAGCCGGGTCGAAGAGTCCTTTGAGAACGCAAGGCGAGTCGCAAAGGAGTGCGGGTTGCGATTGCGCCTCCCGCGCGTTCGCCCGGCCGAACACGCGCCTGGCACCCCGGGGCGTGAGCGTTGCAGCTGGCCTTGGAGCGGCGGCTATATTAGCTACCAGGGGTACATGATGCCCTGTTGCATGGTCGCGACCCCGGACCGCGTCAATTTCGGCAATGTGGCTGAAGGCGGAGTCAAGAGCACCTGGAACGCTCCATCTTTCGGCGAATTCCGGAAGCGACTCGAGTCCGATGATCCGCCTGAAATCTGCCGCTCCTGTTCCGTCTATCTGCGAACCTTCTGATGCCCGAAGGAGCACACGCATGACCTCGGTCGATATACTCTTGCCTACATGTGACCGGTTGACCTCGCTCATTCTTGCACTCGGCGGAATCGCCGGGCAGTCGGCTCTGCCGGGCTGTCGCCTGATCGTGTCCGATCAGAGCATCGAGAGCGCTGCCGATTCTCAGGTGGTCAAGAGCGCCTGTCGCATGATTGAGGCCCGCGGTTGCCCGGTTGTCTGGCATAACCGTTCAACCCGCCTCGGAATCGCCGAGCAGCGCGACTTCCTGCTTCGGAATTCCTCGAGCCCCTTTGTCCTATACCTGGACGACGATGTCTTCATGGAGCCGTGGGTCGTCGGTCGCCTGCTCGAAGCAATTCAGGAACAAAGGTGCGGATTTGTGGGCGCCTTTCCAACCGGGCTGTCCTTCACGGAGGACGTCCGGCGTGCCCAACAGATCATCGAGTTCTGGGAAGGCAGAGTACGCCCGGAAGCCGTCGAGCCTGGCTCTCCGGCCTGGGAGCGCGCACAGCTGCACCGGGCCGCAAACGCCTACCACGTCTCCCAGTCTTTGAAGCCGGGGGAAACACGCCTCTACAAGGTCGCCTGGGTAGCCTCCTGCATCCTTTACGACAGGGGGAAGCTGACGGAAGTCGGCGGATTCGAATTTTGGTCCCGCCTGCCTCGATACCACTCCGGAGAAGAGGTTTTGGTGCAGAACCTCATGATGAGACGATGGGGCGGTTGCGCCGTCCTCCCCTCCGGCACCTATCATTCCGAAATGCCCTCCACCGTACTAAACAGCCGGGGAGCAGTCGACGGCCATGCCCTCGACCTGTTGCCCGAGCTCGTTGCCCGATTCGTCCCTCCTTCTCCCACCCCGCGGTCCACGATGCACCGTTCCTCAGTTTCGCGGACATAATTCTGGTTGCTGCGCGGTTCCACCTGTCAGGGGCCCCGCGGGAATTCAGTTGTGGGGTCTCCGAACCGCGAACCTGCTGATCCTCTACGCCAATCCGGTCCTGAGAACCAGTTCAAATGGCATCCATTCTGAATAACGAGCCGGCCTCTGTTCGCGTCCGGCGGCAGTTGGCTGAACTGCTGCTCCTTCGCAAGGGGGAGAGAGGGGTTCCACCGCTCGCAGCGCTCAAGCTCCCCCCCAAGGGGTCGCTGCGCGCGTTCTGGTATGACGGGATGATGACCAGCATCACCGATTCTCTTTCTTTGAACTATATCCCTCTGTTCGCGCTGAAGCTGGGCGCGACAGCCAGCCAGATCGGCATGCTGAACGCGTCGGCGGGCTTTGTCGGGACGATGATGCTCTTGCCCGGGGCCCGATTAGGCGAATGGTGGGGCAAACGCAAGAGTTTCTTCCTTCTAACGAATGCATTCACGCGTCTTACTCTGCTCTTCCTGGCCCTGATTCCCTTCGGCCTATCGGCAGGAACGGCCGTTTCCGCGGTCATCGTCCTCAATCTGCTGCGCGTCGTTTTCGGCAACCTCGGCCTTCCCGCCTGGACATCGCTGTCTGCGGACATCGTTCCTGAGGATATTCGGGGACGATATTTCGCCTCACGCAACGGGATCATCACACTCGTGTCGATCCTGTTCGCTCCCTTGGCCGGACTGCTGATTGTCCAGGGGTCCGGGCACACGGGCTATCAGATCGCTTTTGGCTCGGCCTTCCTGACCGGCCTGGCCGCGATGTGGTTCTTCTCAAAAGTCAAAGAACCTCCCAGCCCCGTCGCCCCGGTCATTCGCGGCAAACGGTTCCCCCTGTTGCATCGGCTGCTCCAACGCCCGCAATTCCTGCGATTTGCCATCTACTCCATTTTCTGGAACTTCAGTCTCAATCTCGCCGTGCCGTTCTTCAACGTGTTCCTGGTCGAGCAGACCACCGGAGATGAGGCAGCAGTCGGTTACCTCGCCTCAGTGGGCTCGATAGTCGGTTTGGTCTCCCAGCAGTACTGGGGTCAGATCAACGACCGCCTGGGCGCTCGGAAGACGCAGCTGATCACGGGAGTTGCTCTCCCCTTCATCACTTTGGGCTGGCTCTTCGTCTCCTCTCCCTGGCACGTCGTGCCGATCAACCTCATATCCGGCCTGGTCTGGCCGGGGTTTAACCTGGCAACCTTCAACTATCTTCTCGAGGTAACCCCTGAGGAACGCCGGCCCCGATACGTGGCGCTGCTTAATACGAGCATCGGCATCGGATCCGCGTTGGGCGCAACAGTTGGGGGGTGGATGGTCGACAGCTACGGCTATGACTCGGTGTTTCTCGCCTCCGGTATCATGCGGTTCGTTGCCTGGATTCTGCTCCTCCTGCTTGTCAAATAACGACTTGCAGACGGGGTGGAAATTTTCCCTGAGTGCCGGGTATCTTTTCGTGCCAATCCTAATGAATGTGCGGTATGCGATTGCAAAATAACAACTTAAACGCGTGGTGTTGGGCTCCCGATTTTGGCACGCCGGTTGCCGACGTACCAACACGCGTCAATAACTTTGAGGAGGTAGAAGTATGAGTATGAAACAGACGATTTCCGTTGGGCTCATGGCCGTCGGATTGCTCCTTTCCGGGTGCCGTGAGAGCGGCATGCAAGCCAACCAGGACGAGGCGCAGATTCCGGCCGGAACCCAGCTGTATGTTCGTGTCAACCAGAGCAGCAGCGGGTCCCCCTACAAGGCTGGGGATGAATTCCACGGGACGCTGGAGAGAGCCATTGAGCTCAATGGCCGGGCAATCGTACCGGCGGGAACCATGGTCAGCGGCGAATTTACCAACGACCTGGGTGACCGGATGAGATCCACGGATATCAACCGGAACGACGGCCAAACCAGCGGAACAGCGGCTGACAGCGGCGATGCCACGATTGCAGGTCGCGACAAATCGGGCGACACCCGATCGAGCGTGGACAAGGACCGTCGGCGGGACGACAGGGCTGGGACAATGGCAGATCGCGATCAACTGGGCGTCGAGCTGAACAAGATGATCCTGAACGGCGAAGAGTACACGATTGACACTGAACCGGTTCCGGTGCCTGGAACTGCTGCTTCCTCTTCGGCAGGAAAGCACGGGAGTGAATCGATGGGTTCGGCGGCGCCGATGACCTCTTCGATGATCTTCACCCTCTCTGACAACGTGGAGATCCCGACCAATCTAGCGAAATCCGAGTGACGGAAAGCGAAAGGGCCTTCCCTACGAAGGCCCTTCTTCTCCCCCCTCCCCCTGTTTTCCGCCGGCCTTTCTACTCTCCGTCAGTCCTTATCAACCCCGCTCCCCACAGAAAATCCATTTGCCGGTTGCCGATGACGGCCGAGGCAAACAGCGGAGCCGTGCTTCGTATTCGAAGGTGTCCGGTTGTCTGCTGGAACTGACTGCCGAAGAATTCCTGTCCGTCGAGCAAATCGACGACATGTCCGCCCGGGGTAAGGACGAGCGAGTGCTCGCGCAGCAGATTCCCCTGATCGTCCACCGCCTGCATCTCGACTACATTGGCACCGGGACCGGCATTCACGAGTGAGAGCGCGGTGAAGTACCCCTGCTCCGCAGACTGAAGCAGCGCCGGAAGAACGTATCCGAGGGAGGGACGAGGCGCGAGTTGCACCGCCGCTTTCGCTTTCTGGGAGTTCGCCGTGTAGCACGCGACACCGACCATGCGACCGTAGATCTCCTCGGCGCCGTTGTTCGTCGTCGTCACAACCTCGAGCCGGCCCGTTTTGGACAGTTCGGGCGGCTGACCAAGAAGAGTGCCGACGGTTTTGACCAGCAGTCCGTTCGCAGGGATTGTGAACTCTCTTTTGAGAGTCTCACTGTCCCAGTCGACATGAAGCGAAAACCGCGCAGTGACCTCAAAAGGCTCGAGATTTATGAGGCGAATCTGCGTGTCGCCGCCCGCACCTGCAAAGAAGTAGGGGAGGGTAAGTGCGCGACTGCGCTCTCCGGGGGTTCCCCATAGGCTGGCCAGGCTTTGACGGGCAAAGCCGACCAGCTCGAATCCCTGGATGGGTATGTCGGAGGTGACTTTCAGATACCCCTCGTGCAAGCCGTTCACCCGGAACAGCTGCTGGAGGTTCTTTAGCGCGCTGGCACGAGGTCGAATCTCGGCCTGCGCAGTGTGCGTGACCTTTCCGCTTTGATCGAACAGCTCGAGCTTCACCTGGGCAGCCTGACCAAAGTCAGGGTTGGACAGTGAAACGACGGTGGTCTCGAGGAGGTTTCCCCCGTAGATATAGAGACTCGCTACCTGACGGGCTATCGGCAGGAACAACACCCGAGAAGATTCGCCGGTCCCGGTCAGACCGTCGAGCCTGGTTATGGCGTCGTTGACGAGCGTGACGACCGGTTCAAATGCGCCCCTCTGGCCGCTGGCCACCAGGGTGGCTGGAGCGGCAAGTCCCGGTGCCAGGTCCCGGACCATCCGTCTGAAACCGCCGAACGGATTAAGATTCAGATCGGTGTTGAGACCGCCTGCCAATCCGTCGCCATCCAAGGAAGAGAGGTGAACCGGCGTAGGTTCAGGAAGCATGTTAAGAACGCTTGTGCCGACATGGACATCGCTGAGTGACTGATCGGCCGTCAAACCTGCGGGGAAGAAGGTCTCGGAATCCGGTTGGAGTTCGACAGTGACCTTGATCTCATCCGAGAATGGGCTCTCCTGTCCCTGGGCGTCGACCGCAGACACGACGTACTGATAGGTGACGCCCTTTTGCGCGCCAGTGTCCACATAGTAAGGTTCGGGAAGGAGTTCGTCCTTGTTCAGGAGTATTTGGGACTTGCCTGCCTCGGTCCGGTAGATCCTGTAGCCGGCAACCCGGACTTCCGGATTGGTGTCCCAGGCGAGCTTGACCCGGCTGCCGGCCGCTAAAGCGGGAAAGGATAGGAAGCCGCACACAAACAGAGCGGCGAGACACAAAGAATGAGCGCGTTGAATCGAGTAAAACATATAAAACCACCCCTCTCGATCGGGGTGTATTCTTCTGTTCGCTGTAGTCCAAGTCAAGCGGTTTTTTCTGCCGATTGTCCTACACGCTGGAAAAAGGTAGGCCTCGCGCGCGTTTACGAATCGTTGCCGAAAATATAAAGTAGTTCTCCCTCATCAACGGAGCATAAAACGAAGCGCTCGATAGTCTTCGCGTCGTTGCGGGGATCTCGCTGAGGGGACGGGCGGTAGGGCACTCTGTGGGAAGAAGTTGACGGGAATGGTTAGGTTAGGTGGGGGCCTTCTTTGCGGGGCTTGGATGAACATCGCTGCGAGACAGAATGGAGCCAGACAGATCATTCTTCTTCCGCCTAACGACCTTTGACCCTCATTTATACGTATCACCCGCATTCAGCGTCAGTAGTACCGGCGGCGACGATAGGAGATCAAGCTGATCAAAGCCACGAAAATGGCTGATCCGATGATCGACCAAACGATGGGAAAGGCCTTCCCGCCTATCTGGACGGCGAAGACCTCCGGCAGGCCGAGAATTCCGGCCAACCAGCGTCCGAGCAGGGCACCGATGAAGCCGAGAGCAATCGAGACGAGGCAGCCGCCGGCGGAATACCCGGCAATCGCCTCCCCAATGCTCCCGCAAATCCCCGCGACAAGAAGCAGCAGTAACAATTCGACGATGGTCATGGCGAACTCCACAGGGTGACAAGAGGCGAGGAAGAGCTTTGTCTTCTTTATCTTATTGTAGCAGTTGAGCCGCCCGGGGCGTGCCTGCTTCACGTCACGTTTTGAAGAAACTTCACGACCATTTCCACCGTCATCGGCACCGGATTGCCGGACATGCTGCTCCCCATCGAATCCTGGGCCACCTCTCGAACCTGGGACTGAGTAAGGCCAAGGAAGCGGAGATCGGGCGGAATCCCGAGCAGCGCGTTCAGGTTCTCGATGGTCGCAATGCCTTCGTCGATGGTCGAGGCGCTTTCCGAAGCGTTGAGGAAGCTCGAGAGACTCGCGCGCAGCTCGTGTTCTACCGCATCACGGTTGTATCTGAGCGCGTGAGGAAGCAGGACCGCACAAATCAGACCGTGCGGGGTTGGGCGGTGTCCACCAAGGCCCGACGCGATCCCGTGAACCAGTCCCAGGCCGGAGTTCGCCAGGCAGATGCCGCTGAGACTCGCGGCGAAGGCAAGGCGGGTTCGCCCGTCCAGGTCGTGAGGTCGCGCCTGGCAGTCAAGGAGGCCTTGGCGTACCACCTGCAGTCCGGCCATCGCCAGCTCAATCGTCTCGGGACGACGCTTCGCCGAGATGGACGATTCCAACAGCTGAGTGACCCCGTCCATTCCCGACATGGCTGTAATGGCTGGCGGGACGGTCACCGTGAGGCTGGGATCGATTATTGCCAGGCGGACCAGCAACGATTGATGGCGCAGGCTGCGCTTCACCCGCTTGTCCGGGACCGTGATGACGGCATTACGGGTCATCTCTGCGCCCGTTCCCGAGACCGTCGGGATAGCGATTCCCGGCAGCGCGGCCGGCGAGAGAGTGGAAGATCCTACTCCTTCCAGATACAGAGCGACGCTACCCTCGTGCCGCGCCATTCCCGCCACCGCCTTGCCGCAATCGAGGACACTTCCTCCACCGACCCCGACGACCAGATCCGACTCGCTCGCCCGGCACTGCCGTGTCGCCTGGTCGACGGTGTCGACGTCCGGCTCACCTTTGAAGCCGAAGCGGGTCACTTGGGAGACGCCGTTTTGCCGCAGAAGCACCTCGATACTGCTATCAACGCCACTCTCATGGGCTGACCCAACCCCGGTGACGATGAACGCACGCCTTCCCGGCGGGATTCCGACGGATCTTCCGGAAAGCGGACTCAGACAACCGGCCCCGAAAAGCACCTGCTCAGGCAAATTGAGCCCTTTTCGACGAGCGAAGTCGACACAAACTGCCATTCGATCCGTCAAATCCAGCATGGGCTCCTCCGTCGTCCGTGAAGAATTCCATCGCATCGGCCAGCGGCACCTCCATGCGAGGTAGCGCTTGGGCGGCTCCCAAAAAGCCGCCCAAAAAAAGTTGGCCCGGACTGCGATTTGATGGTAGCATGACGCCGCTTCAAAAGGCTTTATCTGGAGTTGTAGTGAATGGGTGTTTTAGGCAGTCCCAGTCGGCTCTTCCGGTTCGGTTGCGCCCTCCTCGTTTTCGTCGGCCTGATTTTCAATAACGGTCTTTTCTGGGATATCACCAGTCGTCGGCCAGCGTCGGTTCAATGGACCTATCGGGGTCAGGGAAAGACAGCTGCGGACGCGCCTCAAGTTCAACCCTCCACGGGACAGCAGGTCAGGGGGGCGAAAATTGAGCACGTGTCAGCGGGAACGAGGAAGGACGGGGGCGTTCCGACGGGACGGGCGGCCCCACAGACCGAGGATGGACGGTTAGGACCGGCGGGCGCCGTAAACCACTAGAATAACGCCGCCAATCATAGCGGCCCCGCCCAATATTGGCGAAATGGGAATCGTCTTTTCTGTTTCTTGATTTGCCTGGATTGCGCCAATATCGACGATCTCTTCTTTGGTTGTATAGGTAATCCCCTGATAGGCAAGGGCGACTGCCCCCAGCACAATCAGGATGATCCCCACGATAAGTGCGGTTTTCATAAAGACCTCCTTTCCTCAGAGGATGGAAGCAAGTTCCGCTCCGAAACCCCGATCTGTCCTCGACCCCACTCCGACTCGTTGCACGGTTTGGGTTTACGCTGGACGTTCCGGCCCCGTTTGTTGGATGCAGAAAACCGGGCGACAGGAGATTTTCCCGGTTTTGGGCACGACGTCAGTCGGGCGGATATGGCCCACCCCCCTGCGCCGAGCACTGTTCGGTCGCACCCTGAAGCGCGACCGCCCGTGGCGCGTCACTCTGAGTTGACAGTCTGGCCGTTGGCCTTGCTTGAGTTCCTGTGCGCCCCGGTCCCCGGCTTCTGGGATTGCTGGGAGGAACCCGGCTCGCTCCTGGTGTCGGTTTTGAGGTTTGGCGAGGCGGATTTGCCCCTCGCGGCAAACATCCCCTTGTCCACCGTCGCGCCGCTGGTGGTCACCGTCTGGAAGTACATCTCATCCCCGTCGATCTCGACCAACATGAACGATTGGCCGGTATCGAAGGCAGCTGCCGTGAGTGGACTACCCTTGTTAACGTCGCCTTTCCTAAGTTTCCCTCCCGCTCCGGATGTGAAGTAGTAGATCTCCTTCTGAGGCTTAATCCGTTCGTAGAGGTGTTCGTGCCCGGCAAACACCGCATCGACTCCGTACTGGACAAACAGAGGCTCCAGGACCTTCCTCAATTCCACGTCTGATCCGTGTGTGCCGGCCGAGGAGTAGATCGGGTGGTGGAAGAAGCAGATCTTCCATTCTTCGTTCGAAGATTTCAATTCCTTCTCGAGCCATTTCAACTGGTCCGGACTCATGTAAGTGCTGTCCAGCGCGAAGAACCTAACGTCCTTCACTTTGAACGTGTAGTAGCGTTCCCCGTGCATATTGAACCGCTCGTATTGACTTTGTTGGGGATCATCGTGGTTCCCCAAGGCGGCGTAGAACTTGACCCCCTCGTCGAGGAGCCCTTTGTAAGGCTCCTCGAACTTCTCGCGGTAGTCGTTCGGCCTCTCCGAACCGTAGAGGTTATCTCCAAGCATCAGAACGAACTCGAAGGGGAATTTGGCGTGCGCGGCGAGCATTGTCCCCGCCAGCTTCGTTTGCGCGGAACCTCCGGTGCCGGTGTCGCCGACCACCATGAAACGGACCGCGCCGGACTTCTGGGGAAGCGCTATTTCAATCCCGGCGCTTTGAGAAGACTCGGCCTGGCGGGCATAGGCCTGCCACTCGGAAGACAACCCGGCCGGGAGAAGCAGGCACATTACCAACAGAAATTGGATCGTTAACTTCCTGGACATGGCTTCCTTAACTCAAGGAAATGACCTCGCGGGCGCAATCCACGATGATGTTGGCTTTGACGTCCCGGAGAATCAGGTTAGTTCCGACGAACCGGTACTCGATGTCATCCGGCAGCTTCGGGAGTTTGAGCAAAAGCTCGGGCGGAACAGTCGAGACCGGTGCATTTTCCGGATATTCTCCGTTCACTTTGCACTCGAAGGGCGGGGGAGAGCTCTCCTTTACGGCTGCCTTCGCAGTCTTCGACCCCGCTCCCCGGAATTCGGACCTCAGGATACTCTTGAGCTCTTTTAGCGCGGCGGGACTCAGAATGTCCCCTTCCCGGGCGTTCTGACGCGCTCCGCGAACAAGCTCCGCGAGGGCCACCTGGTGGGCGTGTATTTCTTCAGGTTTCGCTTTGTCTCCCGGGTTCGGGACTTTTTTCTCGAGCGAATTGCGTAGTTCCACATATTTTTCGACCCGCTTGAGAAAATCCTTTACGGCCGGGGAGGGCTCACCGACGCTCTTCTGGGCAAGAGCCGGGCCGGTGAGCAAGAATCCCACTAATGTAATGACGGTCAAAATTCGTGGATTGCTCATGCTGTACTATGGAGCAAGCAGCATGCCAGTCACGGCCCCCGGCGTAGTCCGGGTTCCGGCTTCCAGGCCTGGAGAGTCGAACTGCGGCGCGGGAAAAGTTCCCGGCTGGGCAGCCCCCTCGCAAAACGCTGGGGGCGGCTCAAGGACAGGAAAAACGGGCACCACGGGCATTCGGGACCTTGGCTTGGGAATTGCTGCCTTTGTTAACACGGCCGATTAATTACCAATTCCATGAGTCCAACCGGCTTCGCAAAGCGAGGGAACGTATGAGGAGGGTATTCGCAATACTAGCGTTGCTCGTGGCGTTCCACGTGCACGGGCTCGGCCAGAGTACAAAAAGCGGAGAGACCGCCCCCCAGCCTGCCGAAAGCCAAACGAAAGAGAGCCGTTCGGAACTGTGGCGGACTCTCAAGATTAAGAAAAGCAACAACCTGCAGCCGTACCGTATCGGGCCAATGGAAAGGGTCTTCCTTCATCTCGAGAGCGGACTCATGGGGAATGAAAACGGAACCCGGTTCACCGGGCTTTTTCCCCTTATCGGAACGGTGACCAGCGGGTCGGGGCCGTCCTTAGGCCTGGAGTACCGGCGCGAGCACGAGGGGTGGATGCCGGTCGACATGGCTGTCTCGGGCGAGTATTCGACCAAAGGCTACCAGGGGTACGAGCTTCAGCTGGGAAACCTTCTCGAGCGCGAGACGACCTTCACGGTCGATCCGATTGGCGAGCGGCTCATCACTGAATTCACGAGAAAGAAAAGGACCGAAAGAGGATTGACCTATTACGCCGATATTCACCTGAAGCACCTGCCCCAGGAGGTTTTCTTCGGGCTGGGGCGAGACTCGACCCGGGAAAATGAGACCAATTATCGCCTTCTTTCCGCATCTTACGAGGGAGTCGCCGGCTTTCAGCTGACCGATTGGCTTGGCGCGTCGGTGCGGGCCGGTCTGGTCCAGTTCGATCTGGGACCAGGGACCAGTGAAGACGTGCTGGATATCCGCGCGCGGTACAACGAGGCAACGGCCCCGGGCATTATTGCCCAACCGAATTTCGTGCGAGTCGCGGCCGGAGTGATCCTTGACTCGCGTGACATACCGATGGCGGCTCATTCCGGAAGCATGCTCGGCCTGCTTTTCTCGCATTATGACGACCGCCACGGGGATTTGTCGGAGTTCAACCGGGTCGCCTTCGATGTTCGTCACTACATCCCCCTCGCGTCCAGGTATCGGACACTTGCCTTACGGGTGGTTGCCTCCTCTGATCGGGTCCCGCGGGGAGATTTCGTTCCCTTCTATCTCCTGGAATCCCTGGGAGGAATCAATGGAGTGCGAGGCTTCGAGGATTTCCGATTCCGAGATCGTAACCTGCTGCTCGGATCTGCAGAATACCGCTGGGATCCGGCGGAGTTTCTGCAAATGGTTGCCTTCTACGACTCGGGCAAAGTCTTCTCGCGGACATCGGAGTTCGGATTCAGCGGTCTGGAAAAGGGATTCGGCGGGGGTGTCCGGTTGAAAATCGCCAGAGGCGTGTTGCTTCGCGTCGAGCTGGCCCACAGCCGCGAAGGCAACATCCTCCACCTTAAGCTCGGACCCGCATTCTAATTCCGAGGTTTCTCTATGCGAAGAGCATTCATGATTCCCGCGTTTCTGTTGATTCTGTCGGTCTCCAGCCTAGGGTCCGGGGCAAGAAAGTTTTACCCCGACGATCCGATCTGGGTGGAGCCGAGAATTCCTGCAAAGAAACCGCCTGAAGTGAAGAGGAGCGAGATCGTCGACTTTCTCGAGAGCAGCTCGAAACGGGGGCCGGGTGAACAGATTCCCCGGGCCGCCGATGCAAACACCGTCGGCGGAGTACCCGATTCTGCATGGTTCACGAACCGCATCGGCAAGAAGGCAATGTCGCCGCCGGTGCTCGCCCGGGGCTCCAACCTGTCCGAGGGACCCGACACGAGCCACGTACTGGAGGTGACCGCTCCCAAGCTGGAGGGTGCGACTGCCGGCTTTCGGATGAAAGACAAGCGGGGAGATACGTACTTCGTCAAGCTTGACCCACGCAAGTATCCACAGCTCGCAACATCGGCCGAGGCGATCAGCACAAAATTCTTTTATGCTTTCGGCTATAACGTTCCGGAGAACTACCTCGTCTTTGTGAAGCGAGATCAGCTGCGGATTGCCCCGAAAACGAAGGCTAAAGGGAAGACGGTGACCGAGGAGGACCTGGACCGTCTTCTGGAACACGCGCCCCTCCGGAAAGATGGTACTTACCAGGTGCTGGCGAGCAAGAAGATCGAGGGAGACATAGTCGGCACGTTCAAGTTCCAGGGCACACGACCGGACGACCCAAACGACGTCTTCCCGCATGAGGATAGAAGGGAACTGCGGGCACTTCGATTGTTCTGCGCCTGGCTAAATCACGTCGACATCGACACCATTAACACGATGGACGTCTTCGAAGGGAAGGAATCGAGCGGCTACGTCAGGCACTACCTGATTGATTTCGGGACGACCATGGGAAGCGGTGGATTCGAGCCGCAGCGCCCAAGGGTCGGTCATGAATATCCGGTCGATATTAAGAATATCTCCAAGTCCCTGTTTACCTTCGGACTATGGGAGAGGACCTGGCAGAAAATCGAATATCCGGACTTCCCCCAGGTAGGGAATTTCGAAGCGAGTCATTTTCGCCCCGAGAAGTGGAAATCCGACTACTCGGTTCCCGCTTTTGAAAGGATGACGCTGGGCGACGCTTTCTGGGCGGCTCGGATCATCTCGCACTTCTCCGACGAGGCAGTGAGGGCGATCGTCCGCACAGGAAAGTACGACGATCCGCGGGCTGAAGAATATATAGTTCGCACCCTTTTCGAGCGCCGGGATCGCATCGTGTCGTACTACTTTTCCAAGATGAACCCGCTGGACGATTTCGAGGTTCGAAGCGGAAGACCGGGTCGAGCCAGCGTGGGCTTCAGGAACCTGGGTGTTGACAATAACCTGGGAACGGTCGAACGATACGAGTACGCCTGGCATACCTTCGACAACGCTTCGGGTCTGGTGACCCGACTGGGTTCGCAAGGGTGGAATACCGAACCATCCATCCCCTTGCCCGAAGGTCGCCCGGCTCCGTACCTGATGCTCGCGATTCGCAGTTTGAGCGCCGCGCAGCCGGACTGGAACAGGGAAGTACGAGTTTACCTCGCATCGTCGGACGGCGGATGGCGCGTCGTTGGGGTAGAACGTGAAGAAGAAGCCGCCCCTGGGGCCGCCACCCGGCTGCTTGCCGGGGACGGCACTTCTTCGTCCGAAAAGAAGGCCGAGTAGAAGACATGGTCCGACGGGGAAGTCGGACCCACCTCGGATCAGGACACGTTCAGACAAGGTGGGTCCAGCGCCGCCGCCGTCTCCTCCTGCTATTCCGCGACTCTTGAGGATGTCACTCGTTCGACCAACTGCCTGAAGATCCCGGTGTCCATTCCTTTGCCTTCAAAACTGAGACTGTACTCATCGCCCTGGAAGGGCTTCACGTCGAGCTCGTAGGGATTGTCGAGCTTCAGTTCCCTGAGATCACGGAGCGCCCACTGCCGCGAATCCTCAATCTTGTCGATGGATTCATAGCCGATGATATCCTGGCGGATGATCAGGCGGCCATGGCAGCCTCCGAACGTATGGTGGTGCGTGACCTGATAGGTCGCGATCACTCCGTTGGTGCCCTGGGTGCTGCCGACCGCAGCCTGACTTATGCTGTCTGTTGTCTGGCTTGAAACCGGGTTGGCACCCGTGCTGGCTGACGCGTTCCCCGTCTGCGACCAGGTGGTGAGTGCTACCGCATCGGCCGGATCAGGAAGCTGGAAAATGAACGTAGTCCGTTCTCCGGAACGGTCCCGAACCGGATGGTTCAAGTCTACGGTCACGCGGTCTTCCTGTGCACTGATGTTGCGGACGTCGCTGCGGTTGACCGCGAATGAATTGTTCCGTTGGTCTTCATCGATAAACAGGAGGTATTCACCGATTTTGACGAGCGTTCCCCGCACTTCTCCGAAAGGAATAGAAAGCCGGGCCTCACGCACTTCCACGCGGACATCCTGAGCGGATGCGGTTCCGCTAAAAAGAACAAGGCAGACGAAGGACAGAGCGCTGCCTATTCCGATTCTCATGGTTGTTACTCCTAGGGTGGTAATTCACACTCTTGGTAAGAGCCTGACTCCCATTATGAATGGAGACCGGGTCGAAGAATAGGGAACCGGGCGAGGCAAGTGCCCGTCAATAAAGGAAGGGAACGAGTTTCGCGACCCGGCGCTGGTAGTCCCGGTAGTCGGCATACCTGGCATTGAGCCATTGCTCCTCTCGCCGCGACTTGATGTCCAAAAAGACCAGGAGGACCGCGGCGTACCCGAGCGTGAGCCATCCATTCACCAGGAGGGCCCAGCCGAAGGCGAAAAAGGCGCCTCCGGAGTACATCGGATGGCGGACAAGCCGGTAGGCTCCGGTGTGAACGAAGACTCCGTCTTCTTTCGGGTACGGCAAAGGCGTGAGATTGCGTCCCAGGCGGAGGAGCCCGGCGAGGAAGAGAACCGCTCCTGCTGCCATCAACAGAATGCCGAAAGCCCGGATGAGCGAGGGAGAGGGGAAGGCCGGCCAGCCCCGAACAGAGCGAGGGCCGAGGAACACCAGCGCGATCAAGGCGACCTGGACGACGACGAGCCACTCTCCCCGCTTGCCTTTCCACCAAGGAGCTTGAACCATTTGCGAAGGACCTCCGAAGCAGCGAGCGACCTCATTATAGTCGCTTCACTCTTGACCGTCCGCATGGTGCGCTCTCTGCCAGAGGAGTAAAATGGGTCCGGTGGACAGGCATCCTGGCATTCGGATTGAAAAGATCCCGGTCAGTTCTACCATTGGTGGAGTTGTCTTCGTCGGTGGCACCTTGTACATCTTCCTGGTGGGAGTTCCGGTCCTGCGCCTCTTTTTCCTGATTGGCCTCCCTATGGGCCTCCTCGTTGGGACTCTGATCTACTTCGCTCGCAGAAGAACTGGGTGAGAGAACGGGTCAGGCATAAGAGGTTCAGAACTGGGTACGAAACCGCTTCGCGGATCGGGCGCGAGCCCGCTCAGCCTCGATCTCGCGATTCCGCGGCTCGGCATTGGTGACGAGCGAGTGCAACAGGGTTCGGGTGATGGCGGCCACGTCATCGACTGCCCGATTGAAGGCGGCCTCGTTGACGCTCGAGGGCGTATTGCAGCCCGACAACTTTCGTACGAACTGCAGGGAGGCCCCACGGATCTCGTCCTCGGTGGCCGGGGGATCGAAATTGAACAGGGTTTTGATGTTTCGACACATTGGATTTTTTCCAGGGTTGCACGAAAGCGAGCCTGGCGGCTTGCCGTGACTCTTTTGAAATTCTAGCATCTCAGGGCTGCCGGAGCAGCAGCTGCGTCCCTGGGCAGTCAGTACCTTCATAAGCTCTAACTGGAACCGATGCCCCCGGCCTCCAGCCGAAATGCCGGCGAGATCATAAGGAGCCGCGCACGCAGCGAGGGTGTTGAAAATGTTGACTTGCCTGTAAACAGCCTTTTACTGACCCGTTTTCCCCACGCCCGCCCTGGAAAGAGTCGACCGGTTCCGGTCGACTCTTGCCGGTTCACATGCAATCATCGACGTCCTCGTGCGCACGCGCTTTACTTTCTTGTGTATTGTCATGAGCGCCATCTGTCCGAGGCCGCTTTTTAAACACCCTCGCGGCGAGCCACGCGAGCGCAGTGAGCGGACCAACGACCAAGCGCTTCAGGGCCTTGCCGGTGAAAAGAGCGACTGCGGGGCGAGAGGGCTGGTCCGCTTACTGCGCTCGCGTGGCTCGCTGCGTGCGCGGCTCCTTACGATCTCGCTCACGTTTCAATCTCGCCTTGATCCCTGGCTCTCCTACGTAAACTCTGATGTCGAACACACATAAGTAACCATTTTCAACAGCCTCTCTACCTGCGATCAGGCTTCGAGCAGGCGGGCGAGCTTTTCGAGCATGCGCTGGCGATGGGTGCCTCCCCAGTAGATTCGGTCGCACGAGGGGCACTTCTTGAACTCCTCTTGAGTGGAGAACACGTAAGGTGGGACCTGCGGCTCGACCGATCCGCGTTCTACCGCGACCAGCGGCGAATTGCACTCGATGCAGCGACAGAGCAGGGCAGGCGAGCGCACGTCTTCGATTGGGAACCCGACATGATTGAGAACCTGGCGCAGCTGATCCCCGAGTGCGTCGCTCTCCACGAGGATGGCCCGCCCCGCAATCGCTCGCCGCTCGGTCAGGCGACGATCCCGGGTAAGGGCGATGCGTCCTTCCTGCAACGCAAGTTCAACGAGTTCCTCGTCTTCAAAACGGTTGTTGTAAACAGTATCGAAGCCGAGAACACGCAGCCAGCGAGCCAGGCTGCCGAGCATCACGTCGGCGACAAAGCGAGGAGGGTCACAATCGGGTTTCAGGGGACTCACTGTCCAGAAAAGCTCCCATCTGGCGAAACTTCTGGTAGCGGAGAGCTCGGCGCTCTTCCGGTTTGAGCAGCCGGAGAGACGCAAGATGATGCGCCAGGCGTTCCTTCAGCAGCGCGGCCGCCGCATCCCAGTCTTCCTGGGCTCCTCCCGGCGGTTCCGGTACGATTTCATCCACGACGCCGAAGCGAAGGAGGTCAGGGGCAGTGAGGTGCAGCAGTTCGGCCGCTTCCTTTGCATGATCCTGGTCCTTCCACAGTATCGCGGAGCAACTCTCCGGCGAAATGACCGAGTAAATGGAGTTCTCGAGGATGAGGACCCGGTCGCCGACGCCGATTGCGAGCGCGCCTCCGCTGCCGCCTTCTCCCAGGACCGAGACAATGACCGGCACGGAGAGAGAGGCCATGGTTCTAAGGTTGAGCGCGATCGCTTCCGCCTGGCCGCGTTCTTCGGCGCCAATCCCCGGGTAGGCTCCCGGCGTATCGATGAAGCAGAGGATCGGCCTGTTGAACTTTTCGGCAAGGAGCATCAGCCGCAGTGCTTTCCGGTACCCTTCCGGTTTTGACATCCCGTAGTTTCGATACAGGCGCTCTTTGGTGGTCCGGCCCTTCTGTTGCCCGATCACCATCACCGGCGTGCCCTCGAAGAGCGCGAATCCCGCAACCATGGCGGCATCGTCCGCGAATTTGCGATCACCGTGGATTTCGCGGAAGACCGTGAAGATGCGCTGGAAATAGTCGAGACTGTAAGGGCGGTTTTCGTGTCGGGAGAGCTGAACCCGGTTCCAGGCCGGCATTGCCGAACCGGTGATTTCTTCATTCGTGGATGTATTCGTTGATTCCTGCAACAGGGGCCTCACACCGTTAGTTGATGCTGGCCCTAAGTATACAGAGTCACGGACTTGTCGCCAAACAGCTTTTCGGCGGCCTGGACGAAGGATCGGTTAACCGCCACCCGGAGGTCGGTATTGGGAAGAATGTGGAGTCGGCTGACGTCAGTGACGAGCTCGAATTCGAGTCGACAGGGTCCTTTCGGCCCGCCCGTGACGAGCGACTCCAGGGCAGTCAGCAGGCCGGGATCGATCTGTTCGACCGGGATCGCGATGCGGATTTCGCGAACGCCGTTCCAGATGTCGTCCATCTTCATGACTGCCGAACAGATAAACCGGGGCTCTGAATTCCCGTTGTCCTCCTCGGTCTCGTAACGACCTGTCACGATGATGGGAGCCTCCGTCTGGAGTACTTCCTTGCACCCTTCATAGGCTTTTACCGGAACAGTCACCTCGATCGTCCCGGTCAGATCCTCAAGGGCGAATGTGGCGTAGGCGTCACCCTTGCGGCTCCGCTTCTGCGCAAGACCTGTAACGACGCCCCCGAGTCTGATTTCGTGTCCCGAGTGTCCCGCGTCCAGTTCCGCGATCGGGATTCTTACGAAGTGCCTCAGTTCAAGCTCATACTCCTGCAAAGGGTGCCCCGTCAGATAGAACCCAAGCGCTTCCTTCTCATAGGCCCATTTCACTCGTTCGGGCCATTCGGTGCTATCAGGAACATCGATGGTCTCGGAACTGGCGGGCGCCATGTTCGCGAACAAGCCGCCCTGGCCGCTGATGCGGTCTTTGTTGAGCTTCTGAGCGTGATCCAGAGCCCTGTCCAGCCCATCCAGAAGGGCCTTGCGCGGGTACTTGAGGGCATCGAACGCGCCCGATTTGATCAAGGCTTCCAGAACACGCTTGTTGGCCAGACGAAGGTCGACCTTTTCGCAGAAATGATAGAAGCCCCGGAAACCATTCTCCTGCTCGCGGGCGGCCAGGACCGAGCGGAGAGCCGATTCGCCCACGTTGTGGATGGCAGCCAGGCCGAAGTGAATTGCCCCGCCGCGTGACTGGAAGAAGAGCTCGCTGGTGTTGATATCCGGCGGCACGACCCGGATGCCCATTTCCTTGCATTCAGCGATGTACTTGACGAGTTTGGCGCTGCTCGAGATTTCGCTCGTGAGCAGGGCAGCCATGAACTCGACCGGGTAATGGGCTTTCAAATAGGCCGTCTGGTAAGCCAGCAGGGCGTAAGCCGTGGAGTGGCTCTTGTTGAAGCCGTAACCGGCGAATTGCTCCATCAAGTCGAAGATCCGTTCGGCCTTGGTCTTGCTGTAGCCCCGATTCAGGCTTCCCTGGATGAACTTGTCGCGCTGCGCGAGCATCGCGCTGGCCTTCTTTTTCCCCATGGCGCGCCGGAGCAGGTCTGCTTCGCCGAGAGTGAAGCCGGCCATCTTGCTGGCGATTTGCATGACCTGCTCCTGATACACGATGACGCCGTAGGTCTCCTTCAACACCTCCTCGAGAATCGGCACTTCGTATTCGCTCTTGACCAGACCGTGGCGCCGTTTGATGAAGTCATCGATCATGCCGCCTTTGATTGGGCCCGGCCGGTAAAGAGCATTCAGGGCGATCAAGTCCTCAAAACGGTCCGGCCGGAGCCGGCGCAGGATGTCACGCATCCCCGATGATTCAAACTGGAAGATCCCGCTTGTGCGCCCTTCGCAGAAGATCTCGAGAGTCTGACTCTCGTTCAGCTCAATCTGGTTGAGATCAACTCGCACCCTCTGCTCGCGCTCGATCTGCTCAAGCGCCTGGTGGATAACGGTCAGCGTGATCAGCGCCAGAAAGTCCATCTTCAGGAGCCCGACCCGCCCGAGGTCTGTCATCGCGAACTGGGTGGTTATTTCATCCTTGTTCGACTTGTAGAGAGGGATGAGCTCCAGGAGAGGTTGAGGAGCGATCACGACGCCCGCCGCGTGGGTCGACGCGTGTCGCGCCAGGCCCTCCAATTTTCGGGCAATCGTGATCAGCTTGGAATAACGCTCGTCTTCGGCGATCTCGCGCAGTTCCTTGACGCTCTCGAGCGATTTCTCGAGGGTGGTTCCCAATTCCTGCGGAACCAGCCGCGCAATCTTGTCGACCTCGGCGTATGGAACGCTCATGGCCCGGCCCACATCCCGGATGACTCCGCGGGCCGCCATTGTTCCGAATGTAATGATCTGGCACACGTTCTCCCGGCCGTACTTCCGGGTCACGTAATCGATGACCTCAACTCTCCGGTTCGTGCAGAAATCGATGTCGATATCCGGAGGGTTCACCCGCTCGGGATTCAAGAAGCGTTCGAAGAGCAGGTCGTACTGGAGCGGATCAACGTCCGTGATCTTCAGGGCGTATGAGACCAGGCTTCCGGCGGCCGAGCCGCGACCGGGGCCCACCGGAATGCCCGCCTCCCTCGCATAGCGGATGAAATCCCATACGATCAGGAAGTACGCAGGGAATTTCATCTGCTGGATCATCACGATTTCCTGGTCCAGGCGCTTGCGATATTCCTCGATCGGGTGGTGCAGCTTTCCGAGGCTTTCCAGCCCGTGGAGGAAGGGCAGGCGACTCTCGAAACCCTCCCGCGCGATCTTCTCGAAATAGGAGTCGATCGTGAAACCATCGGGAACCGAAAAGTTCGGGAAGATGTTTCCTGGGTCAATCAGTTCGAAGTTACAGCGGGCAGCGATCTCGAGAGTGTTGCGCAGGGCTTCGGGGTAGTCGGCAAACAGAGCCGCCATCTCGGCCGGGCTTTTTACGTAAAACTGATTGCCACGGTACGACATCCGATTGTCATCCTGCACGGTCTTGCCGGTCTGGATGCAAAGCAGGACGTCATGCGCTTCGGAGTCTTCCTTGTTCAGATAGTGACAATCGTTGGTCGCAACGAGCGGGAGGCCGAGGTCCCGGGCCAGTTGGACCATACCGGCGTTGACTTTCTTCTGCTCCTCCAGACCGTGGTCCTGCATCTCCAGGAAGAAATTGCCTGGCCCCAGTATCTCGGCCAGTTCCCCCGCCTGCTTTTTGGCCTCTTCGAACTGTTCTCCCTTGAGGTGCCACGCCACGCTCCCCTTCAGACAGGCAGAGAGCCCGATCAGGCCGGAGCTGTGTGCCTGAAGCAATTCCTTGTCAATGCGCGGCTTGTAATAGAACCCCTCCAGATATGCGAGGGACACCAGGCGGCTGAGGTTCGCATAGCCCTCGGCGTTGGTCGCCAGCAGCACCAGGTGATTGCTGCCGTCCGAGCGGCCGTTGCGAGTCTTGCGGCCCTCGCGCGCGATGTAGACTTCGCACCCGATGATGGGTTTGATCCCCTGCTTGACCGCCGTATCGTGGAATTGGACTGCGCCGAAAAGGTTGCCGTGATCCGTCAGGGCGATCGCCGGCATTCCGTACTCGACTGCCCGCGTAATCACCGGCTCGATCTTGTTCGCACCGTCCAGGAGGCTGAAGTGGCTGTGAAGGTGGAGGTGGACAAATTCACTCATGTCCGAGAACCCAGTTTATTCCCACTCGATCGTGCTCGGGGGTTTGGAGCTGATGTCGTAGACGACCCGGTTGACACCTCGAACTTCGTTGACGATGCGGTTGGAAATCGTCCCAAGAACTTCGTAGGGTAGGGGGACCCAGTCAGCCGTCATGCCGTCGAGGCTCGTCACGGCCCGCACGGCAATCACGTTTTCATAGGTCCTGTCGTCTCCCATCACCCCGACGCTTTTCACCGGAAGAAGAACCGCAAAAGCCTGCCAGATCTTCTCGTAGAGCCCGGCGTTTCGGATTTCCTGTTCGACGATCTGGTCTGCCTCGCGCAGAATCCTCAGTCTTGACTCATCGACTTCGCCGATGATGCGAACCGCCAGTCCGGGTCCGGGAAAAGGCTGTCGCTCGACGAATGCAGGAGGCAGCCCAAGCTCGCGGCCAACCCGGCGGACCTCGTCCTTGAAGAGTTCGCGCAACGGCTCGACCAGCTTCAGGTGCATCTTCTCAGGGAGCCCGCCAACATTATGATGGCTCTTGATGACCGCGGACGGCCCCTTAACCGAAACCGATTCGATGACATCCGGATAGAGAGTTCCCTGGACCAGGAACCGGACAGAACCCGCCTTCAGGGCTTGCTCCTCGAAGATCCGGATGAACTCTTCGCCGATGATTTTGCGTTTGATCTCGGGTTCGATCACTCCCTGCAGTCGAGAAAGGAAACGGCCACTGGCGTCGATGCCGACGACGTTCAAGTGGAGGTGGCTCTTGAAAGTATCCAAAACGTTCTGAAATTCGTTCTTGCGCAGGACTCCGTTGTCGATGAAAACGCAGACCAGGCGGTCCCCAATCGCCCGATTGACCAGGAGCGCGGCGACCGTGGAATCCACGCCGCCGGACAGAGCGCACAGAGCTCGCTCTTCTCCGATTCTCATGCGCAGGGAGGCGACCGTTTCCTCCACAAAGGACTGGACCGTCCAGTCGCCCGAGCACTCACAGATATTGAAGAGAAAATTGTGGAGCAGGCGAGTGCCCAAAGGAGTGTGAACGACCTCCGGGTGGAACTGCAGACCGTAAATCCTGCGATCCCGGTTCTCCATCGCCCCCAGAGCGTTGTCGGTCATGCCGATCGGACAAAACCCGGCCGGGACCGCATCGATGTGATCGCCGTGGCTCATCCAAACCTGCATCCGCTCCGGCAGTCCGTCAAAAAGCGGACTTTTCTCGGTTTGCTGGAATTGGGCTTTTCCGTACTCTCGCCGTGAGGCGGGCTCGACCCGGCCACCGAAATGGCGGGCAAGGAGCTGCATGCCGTAGCAGATCCCGAGGATAGGGCCCTGGTAATCGTAGACTGCCGGCTGGGGATGGGGCGAATCGGGTGCAAACACCGACTGCGGCCCTCCCGACATGATGATGCCTTGGGGCTTGCGCCGCTCAATTTCCTGCCAGGGCGTGTTAAAGGGCAGAATCTCACAGTAGACGCTTGCCTCGCGTACCCGCCTGGCAATCAGCTGGGTGTACTGTGAGCCGAAATCCAATACCAGAATGGTTTGTCGCTCAACCATCGCCTTCTCGTTTATCTTCAGGGGTGTGTCGCGATTCGGAAAACCTACTCAACGCCGGCCGTCAGTATATCACGCGTCCCCGACGGTCTAGCGCCCGCAGGCCGAGTGCGAGAACGCCTCCCAGCGGGCGCGGATCCGGTCGAGAGCCGGGATGGCCGCCGCTGTATGCTCGCCTGAGAAACGCTTCGAGGATTTGATCCGGGGCTCGGTTCGGGTCTACCATCACAGCAGCCGAGATGAGGCATGAACGGGAGGAAGTCGATGGATTGCGATTGGGATTGTTTTATCCGCCAGGTGGACAAGAAGACTGCAGCCTCGATTGTGCTGGACCTGAATGCCTGCAAGTGCAAGCGTCAGAATCTGGCCAGGGTCAGCAAGGCGGCGATTGACCTGAAGTCCCCCAAGCGCGACGGTCTGTCGTCTGCCGCCGAGGCGGAAAAGCTTGAAGGGGCTGAAGACGCTTTCGAAACTTACGTCCAGGGAACCGGGCAGGGGCGCTATGTAGGTCGAATCACTGTCGCCGGAAAGCGCGTATTCTACGGCTATGTCCCCGACTCCGTCCCCCTGGGCCGCTCCCAACAGAAGCTGGGAGATTATGACGCAGCTCTATTAACCGATGAGGATGCTGACTGGCAGAGGTTTCGCACGGAACTCTATCCGACCGATGAAGAGTTGCAGTGCATCAAGAACCGCCGAGTCGTGGATAACCTTCAGAGCCATGGGGATGACTTGTCCCGCCCGAGGGAAACCGATCATTGGGCCTGTTTCGCCAATCCGGGCGATGCTGCCGCTTTCCGCACCGCGACCAGAGAGCAGGGATACCGGGTTCGCAAGGAGTCGGTTGTTCAAGGGCGGATCAGAGTGCAGGTTTACCGGGTTGAGCATGTGGACCAGGAGGCTATCGACGCATCTACGCTGGCGCTGTTCCGACTTGCCAAGGCCCACCACGGCAGTTATGACGGCTGGGAGACTTTCATGGTGAACGCGTCTCGCGTCACCGGGGAATGATGCCTTGATTGAGGAGGTAGCCCGGACAGGCTCCTTGACTAAACGGCCGGTACAAGCGACAGTAATTTGATGTTCCAAAGTCCCGCGCTGCAGGCCGTTATCCTCGGAATCATCCAAGGTCTGACCGAGTTTCTACCGATCAGCAGCTCAGCGCATCTCCTTCTTGTTCCGTGGATCTTCGGCTGGCATCACCTGGGCCTGGAGTTCGATGTCGCTCTGCACATCGGCACCCTTCTTGCCGTCCTGATCTACTTCCGCCGGGACTTCCTGCAGCTAATTCTTGATCTGTTTCGATCGCTGTTGCGCACTCCCCCCGCTGCCGCGGAGAAGTCCACGGATGCCCGGCTCGCTTGGGCCATCGTGATTGGAACCATCCCGGCCGCCGTCATCGGGGGCCTTTTCGGGGACGCGCTGGAGGAGGCCTTCCGAAGCCCGGTCGTCACCGTGGTGACCCTGTCGGTTTTCGGTCTGTTTCTACTGCTGGCCGATCGTTATGGCAGGCGGGAAAGGAGCGTGGGGTCGGTCGGATGGAGGGACGGGCTGCTGATCGGCTGCGCGCAGGCCCTGGCCCTTATTCCGGGAGTAAGCCGATCGGGGGTGACGATCACAGCTGCGCTCGTGTTGGCGCTGGGGCGAAGGGACGCTGCCCGGTTCTCTTTCCTGCTGGCAGGTCCGATAGTCACATTGGCCGGTTTGAAAGCTGTCTTTGATCTGTGGATGAAAGGGGGGCTGGAGCGCGGTTTAGTCATACCCTTCGTGGTTGGTATAATTGTCTCATTCGTGACCGGGTTGCTATGCATAAGCTATTTTCTGCGATTCCTGCAAAAGCGAAGCTTCTTGTCCTTCGCTGTCTACCGGTTCCTGCTGGCCTCGGTCATCTTCTACTTCTTGGTTGCTTCCTATTTGTAGGGTCCCAAGGAGCGCTCGCACAAAAAGACGAGGCGGGGGAGACGCCCGAATCGCCCGCCACTGCCAACCCCATCCTCAACGAGTACTTCCTGAAGCAGTACTACTCGAGTCGGGGATTGCCGCAGCCGGAGGAGACTCCCGATGAAGGGTATTCGGACAGCGCCGTGAACGAACCGGTCGATCGAATGGCCGACCTGTACGTGAAGTGGCAGATCAAACGGTTCCTGGACGATTTGAATAAGGAGACAGATGGGCTGAAGTCAGCCCTCTCGGATGCCAAGGAAGCCCGGGACGCGCTTCGCAGCCGACCGGGTGACTCCGGTTCGACCCGCCAGCAATGGAAGCAGGCATTGGCGAAGGTCTCCGAGCATGCCAGCCAACTCTCACGAATGTTGGGGAACGTCCTGATGGATCTGGAAGCAGACCGTCGGTTCAAGGCCGAGGCCGCATCCGCCGGAGCCGATCTGTTCGAAAAACAATCGGCGTTTCTCCAGGACGAAGCACAGAAGGCGGTCAGCGGCGTCAAAGCTCTTTTCATCGAACCGACCAATGTTGTCGGGATCGAGGAACTGAAGGGCGAAAACGTCCTGGCTCAGCTCAACCGCGTCGAGAAATTGTCCAAGGAAATGAGCAAGGCCCTCTAGATCTCCGCAACCTGTAGAGAGAGGAACCCCTTCGATGTAGTCGGACCGTTCGCCGACTGGCTATCCATTCTGCACTGCCGTAATTTGTTAATAGCATCTTCTCGAACGGAATCCGCTCAGTGCCCCACTTGAAATCAACGCTCGCGCGAGCGGCCTTGCCGCACCCGCGATAGCCGAGTGATCGGATCTGGCTTGTTGCCGGCCGCATCCTCCTGGCCGGCCGGGAAATTCGATAGCTTTAACACAATAGAGTAGTAAAATCCGCTTTGCCAGCGACTTGGTTGCGGCGCTGGGGTCCGGAAGGAACTGGAGGCGACGGCCATTGGCCTCCCTCGCTGGGAGCTGACCAGTTCCGATCGGTGCTCCCGCTCGGTTCGCCTGATCTCCCCGCAGTTTTTTGCCTTTTGCGGATCGGTTCATGTTTCTCCCGAGAAAGGAAACGTCGAATGTGCCCCGCTGCTGACTACAGAACCACCCCAGCCCGCTTCGCCACAAGATTACTCCAGGCGGCCCTCCGGCTCGTCTTCACGTTCTGTCTGCTTGGTGCTTTCGTGACTGAGAGCCGGGCAGCCACCGGGTCGGTCCAGAGCTCGGTCAAGATCGCTCACAACCTCAACGGGGGACCGACTCTCGCGAACACCGATTACTTTGGTTTTTCAGCGGGTTCGATCGGCGACCTGAACCGCGACGGCATCGCCGACCTGGCAGCAGGGGCATTCGGGGATGATACCGGGGGTACAGACAGAGGCGCGCTGTACGTGCTGTTCATGGAGGACAAGGGTGCGGTAAGCAGCAGCGTCAAGATAGCCAGCGGCACGAATGGCGGCCCGGTTCTGGTGAATGGGGATCGCTTTGGTGCTTCGGTCGCTTCGGTTGGCGACCTGGACCGGGACGGAATACCCGATCTCGTTGTCGGGGCGCCATACAACGACACTGGAGGTGCTGATCGAGGCGCCCTTTATGTGCTGTTCATGCAGGCGGATGGAACGGTGCGCAGCAGCGTCAAGATCGCCAGCGGCACCAGCGGGGGTCCGTCCCTGGCCGATGGCGTTCAATTTGGTGTCTCTGCTGCCTGTATTGGCGACTTGAACTGCTATGGCATACCGGACGTCGCGGTAGGAGCTAACCGCGATGACACCGGAGGCACTGACAGAGGGGCGCTCTACGTGCTGTTCATGCAGCCCGACGGCATCGTGCGCAGCAGCGTGAAGATAGCCAGCGGCCTCAACGGCGGCCCGACCCTGTCCAATAGCGATCTGTTTGGGGCCTCGGTGGCCGCTATCGCGGACCTGAATCGGCACGGCATTCCCGACATGATCACAGGTGCGCCTGTGCAGGATTCCCGCGGTACGGATAGAGGCGCCCTCTACGTTCTATTCATGCAGGCCGATCGCACCGTGAGCAGCAGCGTGAAGATAGCAGCGCCTCAACCGGCTGCCCACACCCACGACAAAAGCGCCCAATTTGGCGCTTCGGCCAGCTCGATGTGCGACCTGTACCAAAACGACATCCCCGACCTAGCGGTGGGGACAAACCGAGATGACACCGGCGGCATAGACAGAGGCGCAGTCTACCTCCTGTTCATGCAGGCCGACGGAACGGCGGGAAGCAGCCTGAAGATAGCCAGCAGCCTCAACGGCGGCCCGACCCTAGTGAACAGCGATCTCTTCGGCAGTTCAGTCGCCTCGTTGAGCGATCTGGACGCCGACGGCGTCGCGGACCTAGCGGTCGGTGCACACCAGAACGATACAGGCGGAGCCGATCGAGGCGGGATCCAGGTGCTGTTCCTTGGCGCGGATGGCGTCGTACCTCCAGACGGTACCATCGCGAGCAGCCTCAAGATCGTAAATGCTCTCAACGGCGGTCCTACCCTGGTGGCTGACGATTACTTTGGTTCTTCTGCGGTAGCGGTTGGAGACCTCGACCGGGACGGCATCACCGACCTGGCCGTGGGCGCAATGAACGACGACACGGGCGGGACTGATAGAGGCGCGCTGTACGTGCTGTTTATGCAGGCCGACGGCATGGTCAGCAGCAGGGTAAAGATCGCCAGCGGCACGAGCGGCGGCCCGGCCTTGGCTAATAGCGACAACTTTGGCAGATCTGTTGGCCCTGCAGGGGACCTGGATCGGGACGGCATCCCAGACCTGGTCGTTGGGGCTCACAAGGACGATACCGACCTCGCCAATACCGGAGCTGTCTACGTGCTGTTCATGCAGACGGACGGCACCGTCCGGAATACCGTCAAGATCGCCAGCAACACTCATAGCGGCCCGCCGCTGGGGATGCGCTACAGCTTCGGGACTTCGGTCGGTCCGGCAGGCGATCTGGACCGCGACGGCATCCCGGACCTCGCTGTCGGGGCACCGGTGGATGGCACCGGTGGCGCTGGAAGAGGCGCGCTGTACCTACTGTTCATGCAGGCCGACGGCACGGCCCGGGCCAACATCAAGATCGCGAGCGGCACAAACGGGGGGCCGGTCCTGGCCAACAGCTCGAACTTCGCAGTTCCGTTGCGCCTGCAGGAGATCTGGACCGCGACGGCACTCCGGACCTTGCGATCGGGTCATACATGGATGATACCGGCAATACAGATGCGGGGGCGCTCTACGTGCTGTTCATGCAGCCCGACGGCACGGCCCGCAGCACGGTCAAGATCTGCAGCGGTCTGAACGGTGGTCCCACCCTGGCGGGCTCCGATGGCTTTCGCTTCCGGCCGCAGCGCTTGGAGACCTGAACCTTGACGGGGTTCCCGACCTCGCGGTCGGTGCTCAAGGCGACGATACGGGCGGCACAAACAGAGGAGCTGTTTACGTGCTGTTCATGCAGGACGATGGACGGTCGGCAGCAGGGTGAAGATCGCCAGCGGCTACAGCGTCTGCCCCGCCCTCGCGGATGCGGATCGTTTTCGCTGGTCGGCAACGCTGGTGGGCGACCTGGACCGCAATGGGATCCCAGACTTCGTTGTCGGCGCACCGGATGATGGCAACAGAGGCGCGTTCCATCTGCTGTTTCCAGGCGCTGTCGGCGTGACAGGGCATCTGTATTACGACGTGAGCGGGAACGGGACACATGACGCGGGCGAGCCTGATCTCCCCAACGTCAATGTCGCTCGTCACCCCATCAACCGGACGCCCTTCACGGTGACAACGAACGGAACTGGTGATTGGACGACGTCAGTCCCGCCAGGCTCAACCACTGTCGATGTGGATACTGCCCATGCCGACTTCACAGCGTTCTCCCGGCAGGCTGCGTACAGAGTGAAGGCTCCTATCCTACGACCGTAACGGCCGTCCAGGTGCAACTGTCAGCGCCGGCAATGATAGCTACTTCATTCCGCAGGCCACCGCCTCTGCTGGCAGCCATGGCAGCCTCGATGCTTCAACGCCTTCGCCTCAAATCGTAGCCTATAGATCTAACACCGGCTTTACTTTCAACGCGGCTGCCGGTTATCACGTCGCAACCGTCGGCGGCTGCGGCGGTCTAGCCTACAGCAACAGTTCCACCTCGGTTTTGACCTATACCTATACCACCGGGGCGATAACGGCCAACTGCACGGTAGTAGCGACGTTCAGGGCCAACCTGCCGGTTGATGTCTTCTTCACCGCTCCTAGCAACAGTCTCTTCGAACTGAAAACGAACAAGAATGTGGATGAGCTCGCCGTCTCTGCCTTGCCCGGCGGCGGATCGGCTTCTTCGTGCCCCGTCGATCGCCGTATTTCAGGACAGGCAATACATAGTCACCCGGGGCGTCGCGGACTCCAACATTTACATGAAGAGCCGAACCCGGGAGGGGAGCTTTGCCGACTCGTCGTGCACGCAGGTGCCCGGCACCACATCTGTCATGCCTTCCCTGTGTGCCTTCAATGACCGGCTCTACCTGTTCGTAAAAGGCGGTACGAGCAACGCGCTTTTCTACAAGTCGATGGATAGCGCGGGGGTCTGGTCCTCCTGGGTCCTGCTCGCGGGATCGAACACCCTTTGGCGGCCCGCGCTGGTGGTGTTTGGGGGCAGCCTCTACTGCTTTGTGGCCGATGCCACCACGGACCGGCTTTGGTACAAATCGATGAATACCGCCGGCACTTGGAGCGACTGGTCCACGATCTCGACCGGCTCGACCAACGCGGGACCGACGCCCACGGTGGCGGGCGGCAGTATCTGGCTCTTTGTCAAGGGGCTGGCAGGCAAGGCGCTCTGGTGGTCGGCGACGGGCATGCCGGAAAACCCGGGGATGTGGAGCCCCTGGACATCGTGCAGCGGCAGCAGCGAAGCCGCGCCAGGAGCGGCGTTCGTTCCGGCCGACAACCTGTTCCATCTGGTTGTGAGAGGGAATATGGTACCGCGCATCTGGCACCGGACCTTGGATCCAGGCACGCATGTCTGGTCCAGTTGGCACCTGGTGACGGGCATGAACCTCTCGGCCGAGTCGATCAACTCGCCTGCCGTGGTCCCGACCGACTGGTAGAAGTGGCGCCGACTCGGATCGTTGACGCGCTGGCGCACGAGTTGATTTACAGCCTCCTGCCATTCCTGTAAAATTGCCGCTTTCATCAAGAAACGAGGAGGCAACAGAGAAGATGGCGAGGATGAATTTTGGTGGTGTCGTCGAAGACGTCGTGACTCGCGATGAGTTTCCGTTGGAGAGAGCCCGAGAGGTTCTGAAGAACGAAACGATCGTGGTCATCGGGTACGGCGTGCAGGGGCCCGCTCAAGCCCTGAACATGCGAGACAACGGGCTCAAAGTTATTATCGGCCAGAGGCCCGAGGAAAAAGTCTATTGGGAAAAGGCCATCAATGACGGATTCGTACCGGGCGAGACCCTGTTCCCCATAGCCGAAGCCGTAGCCAAGGGTACCATTATCCAATACCTGATCTCGGATGCCGGTCAGAAGGCGCAGTGGCCCGTCGTCAAACAGAACCTGAAGAAGGGCGACGCTCTGTATTTCTCGCACGGCTTCTCGATCGTGTACCGAGAACAGACGGGAGTGATCCCGCCCGCCGACGTCGACGTGATCCTCGTAGCCCCGAAGGGTTCGGGAACTTCAGTCCGGCGGAATTTCCTGGCCGGCAGCGGTATCAACAGCAGCTTTGCCGTGTTCCAGGATGCTACGGGCCGCGCGATGGAGCGCTGCCTGGCCCTGGGGATCGCGGTCGGATCCGGTTTCCTCTTCCAGACGACCTTCGAACAGGAGGTCTGGAGCGACCTGACCGGCGAGCGCGGTGTCCTGATGGGCGCCCTGGCCGGGATCATGGAAGCGCAATACGATATCCTGCGCAAGAACGGGCACTCCCCGAGCGAAGCGTTCAATGAAACGGTCGAGGAGCTCACCCAGAGTCTAATCAGGCTGGTCGGCGAGAACGGAATGGATTGGATGTACGCCAACTGCAGCACGACGGCTCAGAGAGGCGCTCTGGACTGGCTCCCGAAGTTCAAGGCCGCTGTCCAGCCGGTGTTCGAGGATCTCTACCGTCGAGTCAAGGATGGCGAAGAGACACGCATCGTGCTGGACGTGAACAGTGCCCCTGACTACGCCGAGAAGCTCCGGGCGGAGCTCAAGACAATGCGGGAATCCGAAATGTGGCAGGCCGGCGCGGCCGTTCGCCAGCTGCGGCCCGAAAACTGGAAGAAATAACAGTAAAAGCGGGAGCTATCCACGAACGAACACGAAGGGACACGAACGAAGCCGAATAGGAGTTCGGAGTTCTGAGTTGCTGAGTTCGAGGTTCAAGAAGTATTGCAACGCGCGAACTCTGAACCCTGAACCCTGAACCCCCGAACTCAGAACTCAGAACTCCTATCCGTGTCCCCTGTTCGTTCGTGGATAGCTGCTTTACTCCACCGCGACTGCAACCGCGCTCTTCTCGGATTTCCCCAGGAAGATCAGCTTGTACAGGATGCTGTCGACGATCGCTTTCCAACTCGCCTGAATCACGTTGGGCGAGACCCCGACCGTGGTCCAGGAGGCTTGTCCATCGGTCGATTCCACAAGCACTCTCACGTTTGCCGCGGTCCCCATCTTGGCATCCAGGACACGGACCTTGTAGTCGATGAGGTGGATCTGTTCGATCTCCGGGAAGAACCGGGTGAGCGCCTTCTTGATGGCCCGATCCATGGCGTGGACGGGGCCGTTTCCGTCCGCCGCGGTATGCTCGTCAACGCCGTCGACTGAAACCTTGATCGTCGCCTCGCTGATCATCGAGCCATCCGTTTCCTGGTCCAGGAGAACGCGAAATCCCTTGAAATGGAAGACGTCCTTCTTCTGTCCGCTGAACTCATGAACGAGGAGCTTGAAGCTGCCCTCGGCGCCCTCGAACTGGTAACCCTCATACTCCAGGCGCTTGATTTCATCGAGGAGAGGGTTCAGGTCGACCGTCTTGACGTCCACATCGCCCAGTTCCTGGATCTTGTAGAGCAGGTTGCTCTTGCCGGAGAGGTCGGAGACGAGCACGCGGCGATTGTTCCCGACCAGCTCAGGGTCAATATGCTCGTAGGTTCGGGAATCGCGCAGGATGCCGCTGACATGCAGGCCTCCCTTGTGGGCAAAGGCACTCTTGCCCACGAAAGGCATGAAGTTCGGCACTCCGACGTTGGCCGTCTCTCCAACGTAATGGGCAAGATCCGCCAGACCCTTCAGGTGCTCCTTGCCGAAGCAGTGGACACCAAGTTTAAGCTCGAGCACCGGAACCACCGAGCAGAGATTGGCGTTGCCGCAGCGCTCGCCGTACCCGTTGATCGTCCCCTGGACCATGGACGCGCCTGCCTCAACCGCGACGACGCTGTTGGCCACCCCCATCTCCGAATCGTTGTGAGTGTGGATCCCGAGGCTCGGGAACTTGGGGAGCAGGGTGGAAACCACCTGTGAGACGAAGGAGGGGAGGGAACCCCCGTTGGTGTCGCAAAGCACGATCCAATCGGCACCTGCCTCAGCGGCGGCCTGCACGACGGCGGTTGTGTAATCGGGATTGGCCCGGTAGCCATCGAAGAAGTGTTCGGCGTCAAAGAGCACTTCCTTGTTGAATTGCTTCAGGTAGCCGACACTGTCCCGGATCAACTGCAGGTTCTCCTCGAGACTGATACCCAACGCGGTCGTAACGTGAAAATCCCAGCTTTTGCCGACGATGGTGATGACCGGAGTTTCGGCCTGAAGAAGGGCCAGGATATTGGGGTCCTTGTCCACCGCATTCTTGGAGTGCCGGGTCATGCCGAAGGCTGCCAGTCGGGCATTTTTCCATTGCTGGGCTTTAGCTCGTTCGAAGAATTCGGCGTCTTTTGGATTCGAGCCCGGCCACCCGCCTTCGATGTAGTGAAATCCGAACTCGTCCAGTCTGCGGGCGACGTGGAGTTTGTCCACAACACTCAAGGATACGTTCTCTCCCTGGGTGCCGTCTCTTAGCGTGCAATCATAGATCTTTACACTGTTCTGCATACTCGGTCCTCCGGTCCTATACGGCAGTCGAGCCGTCCTTGTTGGCTGCGTTGCCTCTTGTCAATGTGAGTTTGCCGGTCCTGTGGACTTCATCGATGCCGTAGACCTGCACGTTTTCAAAAAATGCGTCTATCTTTTCTGACTGTCCCGTTACCTCGAAGATGTAGCTTTGCGGGCTGGCATCAATGACTCGGGCACGAAACACCTCCGAGAGCGCGAGGACCTCGCGTCGGTTCTCCTCCTTGACCTTGACCCGAACCAATGCCATCTCCCGGGCGACGTGGGTCGCGGGATCATAGGGGATCAACTGGAGCACGTCGCCATCACCTTTGATGCGGGCGTGCACGTCCCGGATGACATCCTCGGTGGTGCATGCGGAAAGGGTGATGCGAGATGTCGTCCCGTCCTGGATGGGTGCGACGTTCAGGGTTTCGATGTTGCAACCGGCCTCCCGGAAGATTTCCAGGAGGCGTGAGAGTACACCGGCCTTGTTTCGCACCAGAAGCGAAAGAATCTGGCTCATCTTCGTTCTTCCTCCCGGCACCCAAGGGATGCCAGAGTCCCAATCCAGTTGCTCCGTACAGAAATATCCGTGTGAGATCAGTCAGAGGGTTACGGGTTCTTTACGGATTGGCTGGATCGACCGACAGCGGTCAAATCCTCCGTAAAGACCCGGAGGTAATGCTAATGGCGGGGATAATAATCAGACCGATAGGGAGAACGCGAGCGCGCCGGTCAACGATCGAGTTGTACGCGACTGACTGTGGGCTCCCCATCAGTTATCCTCTCAAACCTTTCTAGAATATTGATTCGGACATGGGAGTGTCAAGTCAGTTTGATGCAGTCTCACCGCAGAGGCCGGGGAGGAACGCAGACGAAAGTCGTAGCGTCCCCCTTCCTCTGTGTCTCTCAGCGTCCTCTGCGGTGGGAGACCGGTTCGCGCGGATCCCCTTTTTCTGGTACGATTTTGGCACTCTTAAAGGGGGTGTGATCGCATGTTTGCGACCTCTTGGCGGCTTGGTTCAGCATTCCTCGTTCTGTCCATTCTTGCGGTCGTGATCGTACTGCAGCCAACTTGCCTCGGTCAGGCATCGGGAGTCGGTGTCCCCGATCCGCAATCCAATCAGTCACAGATTGGACACGAGGAACCTGTTCCCGTTCCCGAGCCGAGCGAGAAAGCCATGAATTACTACCGAAGCGGTAATCTCCTCTGGCTTGTCGGTACACTCTGGGGATTGCTCGTGCCGGCGGTCTTTCTTTTTACCGGCTGGTCGGCCCGCATCCGCGACCTGGCCCGTCGCGTGGGGAGACGATGGTTCTTCACGGTCGGTCTCTACTTCGTTTTCTTCACCGTGATTCTCTTCTTCCTCGATTTCCCCCTGAGCTTCTACTCGGGTTTTGTCCGTGAGCATTCATACGGACTGTCGAATCAGGCATTCGGGAAGTTCCTCGGCGATTCCTTCAAAGAACTGATGGTCGGGCTTGTCTTCGGGTTTCTCCTCATCTGGATCCCTTACTGGCTGCTCAAGCGAAGTCCTCGCCGGTGGTGGCTCTACACTGCTCTGGCTCTCATTCCCGTCATTTTCCTGATGCAGATGATTGCCCCGGTTTTCATTGACCCGCTCTTCAATGAGTTCGGGCCGATGCAGGACAAAGCCCTGGAGGCCAAAATCCTCGACCTTGCCTATCGGGCCGGGATAGACGGGAGCCGCGTTTACGAAGTCGACAAGAGCGTGGATACGAAGACGGTCAATGCTTACGTGACCGGTTTTCTGAGCACAAAACGGATCGTTTTGTGGGACACGATTATCGAGAAGCTTGAGCCGGAGGAGTTGTCATTCGTCGTTGGGCACGAGATGGGGCACTATGTGCTGGGTCACGTCGTCTCCACTATCTTGTTCCTCTCGGCGTTGGCGGTGGTTCTGCTCTATGCCGCGCACCGCCTCTCGGCTTTTCTGATCGGTCGCTTCAAAGACCGGTTCGGATTTACTGAATTGAGCGATGTCGCCTCGCTTCCCCTGCTGATGCTCCTCCTTGGATTGTTGTCGCTGGCCGCGGATCCGCTGACTCTCGCGTACTCGCGATACCATGAACGCGAGGCCGATCAGTTCGGGCTGGAAATCACGCGGGATAACCGCGCGGCGGCAACCGGGTTCATAAAGTTGCAGGAGGAGAACCTGTCCAATCCACGACCGGGACCGCTCTATAAGGTATTTCGGGCGAGCCATCCGCCGATCGGGGAGAGGATCGACTTTTGCAACGCCTACCGGCCCTGGGTGACCGGGGATCCGCTCCTCTATGAGAAGTACTTCCGAAAGTGATTTATCATGAACCGGATGTCTTCGGACTTGGCTGCTCTTCGTGAAGCGTTTGTCAAACGTCGGCAGGAGATCCGCGAGTCGTTTTTTGTGTCCCGCGATCCGCTTCAGACCCTTCGTTCCTTGTCGGACGCGGTCGACGATCTGGTGTCCGGCATCTGCGCCTGCGCCAGCCCCGGGTGCGATCTCTTTTCGGTCCTTGCGCTGGGAGGCTACGGCCGCCGGGAGCAGTATCCGTTTTCGGACGTCGACCTTCTTCTTCTTTATCCCGACACGGCAAAAAAGGCTGCGGAGAAGGGAATCACGGCTGTTCTGCACGCCTTGTGGGATTCGGGGCTCCATCTCGGGCACCAAGTGTGGAGCGTCGACTCCCTTCGGACCCTTTCGGCGGACGACTTTGAGTTCATGCTTGCGCTCCTGGATGCCCGAACGATTATTGCGGGCCCGTGCCCCGAAGATGAGTTCCGGGCAACATTCACCGAGGTGCTCGAGCGCCAGGGTCAATTTCTGATCAGTCGCCTGGTGGAAACCACTGAAACCCGTCACGCCGGATTCCGCAATACCATCTACCAGCTGGAGCCGGATCTGAAGCAGGCGCCCGGAGGACTACGCGATTACCAGGCAGCCAAGTGGCTCCTGCGGCTGGCGGGCCAGGTGTCTCCGTACGGGGAAACGGATGTGGAGAGCGCACATCAGGCAATCAGTCGACTCCGCGTCACGCTGCATTTTGAAAAAGGGAGAGCGCAGAACCAACTGACTCACCGGGCCCAGGAGGACATTACCAGGCTCCATGGTTACAGCGAGGAGTCGCTTCAGTCGGGGGTTGAATCCCTGATGATGGAGTACTTTCTCAACGCGAAGATTCTCCATTCCTACTGCAGCCGTACGATCAAAACCGTTACTCGCCGAGGTCACGACGTTTATCTTGAATGCCCCGTTTCTCCAGAGACCGCAAACCAGGTCCTGGATCTTTTCCTCCACTCGATTGTCAGTGGAAAGGGCCTGAGCGACGAGGCGCGGGCGCGTGTCGCTGATGTGCTTCCGACGCTGTCCCGCACCGCATTTTTCCCCGATGTTCGATACCGGCTGCGCGACCTTCTCAAGCCGCGGCCCGGACTATACCGTGCACTGAGTGAAATGTACGAACTGGGCTTCCTCGAGCTGCTTATTCCCGAGTTCGGCAGCATCAAGGCCCGGATGATCCGGGACTTCTATCACAAGTACACGGTCGACGAGCACACACTGCAGGCGATCAAGAACATCGAAGACCTGCTCACGACGAATGACCGGTCGGACCTGCGTTTCCGGTCTCTGTTGCTTGACTCCCCTGACCCGGAGCTCCTCACGCTGGCACTTCTCCTGCACGATATCGGGAAAAGCAGGGAAGGCGCCCACGTCGACCGCAGTGCGAGTATGGCCGCCAAGGCTCTGCGACGATTCCACTTCAACCGTGAAGACTTCGACACCGTTTTGTTTCTTATCCGGAACCACCTGGCGATGTCCGCCGTCATCTTCCGACGGGACCTGGACGACCCGGATGTCATCAACCGTTTCATAGACAGTATCGGCGACCCCGGTCGGTTGAGACTGTTGTGCCTCCTGACCTACGCGGACATCAAGGCGGTGGGGCCGGGTACGCTCAACGAGTGGAAAAAGGACCTTCTGTGGCAGCTTTACGTCGCCGCATACAACAAACTGACTCTCGGCTACGGAGACGAGCGGATCGCCGAAGAGGATATAGGGGAAAAGTTATTGGCCGATCTGCCTCAGGAATTTGACGCCGATCAGTTCGAGCGATTCCTGGAAGGCTTTCCCCGCCGCTACCTGCAGACAGTCCCGGCGGCCGAGATTTATGAGCATTTTCGGCTTGCAAGTCACCTGTCTGCTTCGCAACCGATCCAGTTGCGACTGGTGAAGCGCGATAATTACTACGAGCTGAGCGTTGTGACGCCCGATCGCTATTACCTGTTTGCCCGCATTGTCGGGCTGTTGTCCTACTTTGAAATGAATATTCTGAGGGGATACGGGTTTTCGAACCGGCGGAACACGGTGCTCGATATCTTTCACTTTCACGACACGCGAGATGTATTTGGCCTCAACCCTGAAGAGGAGGACCGGTTTCTCGATCTGCTCCAGAAAGCGGTGAGAGACGAAGTTGCGGTAGACCGGCTCCTTTCGGGCAAAGAAAGAAGCATCGTCTTTCGACCGATTGGGCCGCCGTTTGCCCCAACGGTATATTTTGAGCCTGAGCACGCCGGCAGTTATTCGATCATGGAGATCGTTGCACCCGATTCGATCGGGCTGCTGTACCGGATTGGCCGGGAAATTTCGAGCCTCTTGTGCAATATCGAGCTGGTTCTGATAGCAACGGAAGGCAACAAGGCGGTCGATGTCTTCTATCTGACCCATGAGGGTGAGAGGCTGTCGGCCGAGATCCAGGGGCAATTGAGAGAGAAAATCATCGGAGCCATAGGGTAAAACATGAAGCTCATCAAAGCGATCGTCCGGCCGAGCAAAGTCGAGGAAATCAAAGACGCCCTTACCCGACTGAATATCGCCGGCATGACAATCACCGAAGTGCGGGGACATGGCAGGCAGAAAGGTCATGCCGCGATCTACAGGGGCAAGGAGTACAACGTCACTCTTCTGCCGAAGATCAAGATCGAAATCGTCCTGCCCGACGAACTCGTCGAGGAGACGATCAAGACCATCATCGAAACCGCTCGCACCGGAGAGATCGGGGATGGGCGGGTCTTCGTTCTGCCGGTCGAGCAAGGCTACAACATACGCACCGGCGAACGCGACGTGACCTGAATCGCTACCGTCGGGCCATTGCCGCAGGACTCGGCTGGCGGCTCCCCCGACCAAACAGCATCTTCAGGAATCGGTAGAAGACATAGATCAGGAAACCGAACAACGCGAGCAAAGCCACCGCCACAACCACCGCGATGTACGGATGCGCCGACACCAGCCACAACACTCCCAGGCTCAGAATGTCCTCCGCAAAGCTGAGGAACCAGTTGCTGAAAGGTTCGGGAGTCGAGTTTACCGCGAGCCGTGTGCTTGCTTTTGCGCCGTGGGAAGTCAAGCTGACGAAACCTCCCGCCAGGGCGGCAATCCAGACGTAATGCTGAGGAGCATTGCCGAGAGAGGCGGCGGCCAGGAAAGCCCCTGCTGGAACGCGGATGAACGTGTGGACTGTATCCCAGACGTTGTCGACGTACGGAATCTTGTCGGCAAAGAATTCGATGACGAGCATGATTCCGGCAGCGATAAGCACCCACGGATTGGACAGCGATGAGAGCTGAGGGGGCAGATCAAGAACCCCGAACCGTTGCATCAGGCCCAGCGTGAGCACCGTGATGTAAAGATTCAGTCCCGCCGTCAGGCTGGAGCCGAGGGCGAGCGCGATGTTCCCGATATCCATAGGCATAATGGTACTCCCACGAAGTGCGAATTAGGAAGAACACCGGTGAAGAAACGGTGGCTGGGGCCGGGAAGGAAAGATGAGGGATGAGGAGCAGGAGGGGGAGCGCCGGCCGACTGACAAACGCTGGATCAACCGACCACCGACCATGGGGGGGGACCGTGGTCTGTGGTCGGTTGAGTCCGGCTCGCCCCTTAATTCGCGAGCACGTATTCCCTGTTGCTGTTCAGGGAAGCCTGATACACCTTGAGCCCGTAGCCGTTCTCGGGAGCCTGTCCATAAAGAATCAGTTTGTCGACCGTGCCCGGACCCCTGTTCCAGGCATACAGCACGAGTGCGAGATTCCCTTTGTATTTCTTTAGAAGCTCGTGAAAATGCCGGAACGAATAGGAAATGTTTGTTTCCGGGTCAAGCAATGCTTCCGGGCTGACGTCTCCGTAGTCCTTGGCAGTCGTCGCCCAGATCTGTGTCAATCCCCGGGCTTTGCCCCCGTCCCCGATCGCTCCGGGATTTCCTCTTGATTCAGCGTAGATGACCGAAAGCATGACGTAGGTAAGGAATTCAGGGGTCTTCAGAAGTCTCCATTCACCGGTCCCCTTTTTCAGATATTGTCGGGAGTACTGATCGACCAGAGTCACGATCAGCGGGTCCATTGAGAATTCCACGGCCAGGTTCTGTATGTAGCGCAGGTGTTCGTTTTCCCTGTTTAGACCCTCGTACTTCATCTCCAGCTCTGAAACCTTAACTTCCAGTTGGCTATGCCGCGATTGGTATGAATAATGAAGCGGATAGCCGCCGGCGAGCACGCCGATGGCAAATGCAAGCAGGCCAATTACTTTCCGGGTAAAGAGACCTTTTACAGTCACGGTGTTGCTCCTTTCGAACACAAGTGCACAATCGCACAAATAACAATTGTCTCCACCGTAAAACGAAAAACTTGGCGGGCTGCTCTAGGTAATGCTTAGGACTCTTCGGTAATGCTGGACTCTTTGTAAGGAACGGCTACGAGATTCTCGCTGTCCTGAATTATATAAGCGGAAAAAAGGATCTTCAAATTTCGGAGCAAAAAAGAAGGGAGCAGGCCAGGGCGATGGACGATGCTGGGCGCAAAAGAATCGCATAGCTGAGCGGTCCTGCGGCGATTCTCTTGCGCCTTTTGCGTCCCTTGCGTGAACCTTTTTACTCGCCGATGATCTTTACGAGCACGCGTTTGCGCCTTCTCCCGTCGAACTCGGCGTAGAAGATCTGTTCCCAGGGGCCGAAGTCCAGCTTGCCGTCGGTTATGGCCACCACGACCTCCCGGCCCATGATCTGCCGCTTCAGGTGTGCGTCGGCGTTGTCTTCGCCGGTCCGATTGTGCCGGTACTTGGATACCGGTTCATGGGGAGCCAGGCCTTCCAGCCAGTCATCGTAATCCCGGATCAAACCCGATTCGTCATCGTTGATGTAGACACTGGCGGTGATATGCATAGCGTTGACCAGGCAGAGCCCCTCGCTGATGCCGCTCCTGGTCACCAGTTTTTGGACCTCGGATGTAATGTTGAGGTATTCACGTCGTGAACCGGTCTCGAACCAGAGATACTCGCGCAAGCTCTTCATGACGATTTCCTCTCTACTCGAAAACCAGACTCCCGTAAGTCACAAAAGACCCGCCGTCATCCATGACGGAATGTCGATGACAAAGGAGTCGGCCCGTCAAGCCGGGTTTCAACCGCAACATGGTGTAGAGGGCAGGGAAGCCGCAGATCCGGCGGCGGTCCTGTTCCCCGGCCACAAATGAGAAGAAGCGGTCGGGGTCGCCGGTGCACAGACCATCGAGCATGAGCGTATCCGCCGAGGTCACCTGGGCGATGGTCCCATCATCAGGGGTCAAGGCATCCCCGTATCGGGGCCCGATGTGGGCGAAATCCACGCTCGCAATGACGGTCACCTTTTTGCCCGTTTGACGTTCGGCTGTCTGCAATCCCTCGATGAACCGGTCAAACAGAGGGGTGGCCTCACGTGCCCCATGTTCCTCCTGAAAGTCGCGATAGGCGAAACTGCACAGGATGGGAAGTATTTTCGCCGGACGTCCGGCGAGCAAGTGATGAAGAAATACCAGTTGAAACTCGATGGTGTGCTCGTATCGGTGCGAAATATCCTCGCCAAAAAGCGGCTCGGGCAGTTGTTCCCGAACTGCTGCAAGAAAATCGGCATCAACCTCCGAGGTGCCAAGAGGGGTCTCGAACGTCTTGCTCGAGATTGAAAACAACTGAGGCAGCCCCATGTGGCCGGTACCAAGAATCAGAAACAAGTCAGGAAACGCCGACTCGCCCAGCGCGCGGAAGGCGTGAGTGTAAGCCGGACCGCCCGACCGGAGATCAATGTGGGGGGCGACGATGGCCTTCACGTCCCGTCCCTTCCCGCTTTCCGGCAGGCCTGCCCCTTCGGGATGCGCGTAGAAACCGTCCAACTGGTCCCTCAGTTCGCTCGCTGTGCTCGGATAGGCGATCCCTGCGTGGCGCGGTTTTCGTAGCGTGGCATTTCCGAACTCCTGGAGGATCTGCTCCTGATAGCTCTGGAAACTCGAATTATCGAGAAAATGGGCCTGATCCAGATACTCCAGAATGCGGGCCAGTTCCTCGAGGTGGACGATCCGGCCCTGCCGACGAGTCAATTCCACTTGAATATCCCGGACGGAATTCTTACCGTTGAAAAGAGGGAAGAGCTCCAAAAGCTCAGGGCTAACTACCAGCAATTGCTCAGAGATCTGTGTCGGATCCCGAAGGACAACAAGCGTTCTGCCATCCTCGTAATGAGGAAATGCTTCCAAGGCGCGCAGGCGAGGATAGTCAGATGACATTGCGGTCTCCAAGTCGATAAGAAAGACAAAAGTATCAAAGGGCGCTCGCGTCTGACAACAGGCAGCGCCTTCGGCGGCCGCGTCGGCTTACTTGCACCAGGAGCTTGACTTGAAAAGCAAAGCATTCGAGGTAACCATCAAGCAGCTGCGATACGTCTGCAATCCACGCCATCTCAACTTCAAGACGACGGAGGAACTCCATCCCGTCGACGAAGTGATTGGCCAGGATCGCGCCGTCCGGTCCATCGACTTCGGTCTCAGCATCCGGCGCTTTGGCTTTAACATCTACGCAGCCGGCGTTCCCGGGACGGGACGCAAGTCCCTCATCAAGTCGTTCGTCGAGCGCATCGCCCGCACTGAACCGGTGCCTCCCGATATCTTCTTTGTCTACAACTTCGCGGAACCGGACCACCCGCGGGCCATGACTGCACCGGCCGGCACAGGAGTGAAGTTTAAGAAGGAAGTCGAGCAGTTGGTCCTCGCCCTCAAGGAAGAGTTGCCCAAGGCATTTCAAACGGATGATTACGAGAAGCGCAAAGGCAGAATACTGGAGGATTTCCAGCGGAAACGGCAATCGGTCATCGAGATCGTGCAGACCGAAGCCCGCAAAAACGACATGGTGATCAAGGGAACCGATGCTCAGGTTCTCACAGTTCCGCTCGTCAATGGAGAAGAAGTACCGGCCGACGCGCTCGACCAGTTGCCGCCGGAGGTGCAGGAGGAGATCCGCCGCCATCAGAAGAACCTTTCGGTCTCTATAGGCGCGGCTTTCCGGAAGGTGCGGCAGCTTCAGGCAAAGGCTCACGACAAGATGCGGAATCTGGACCGGCAGGTGGCTATCTCGGTTCAGGAACCCCACATGGCAGAGTTACGGCACCGACACCGTGACCACAAGCAGATTCTGGATTACCTCCGGGCTCTTGAGGAGGACGTTCTCGAAAATCTCGGGCAATTCATCCCGACCGAGGAAGAATCCGATGTTCGGAAAACCCCGGTCCCGAACCGGAGGTCCAGCGACCGGCTCGAGCGCTATCGCGTCAATGTAGTGGTCGACAATTCACGCCAGGATGGCGCCCCGGTCATCGTCGAATCTCACCCGACGTACAAAAACCTGATCGGGACCCTCGAGAGGGAAGTTCGAATGGGCACCCTGCACACCGATCTCACCATGATCCGAGCCGGGTCAGTCCTGCGCGCAAACGGGGGATATCTGATCATGGACATCACCGATCTCCTCGTGTCGCCCTTCGCCTACGATGCCTTGAAGCGGGTTCTCCAGAATGGCGAGGTCAAGATCGAGGATGCGACCGAGGAGTACGGGTTCATCGCCACGGTCGGCCTGCGCCCAGAGCCGGTGGCCGTCGATCTGAAGGTTATAATGTCGGGAAGCTCGGATATCTACGGCGCCCTCTACACCCACGACGAGGATTTCCAGGACATCTTCAAGATCAAGGCCGATTTCGACACAGTCACCAAGAACACCCAGCCACAGCTCGAGGCCTACGCACGCTACATCAGCAAGATCTGCAGAGACGAGAAGCTGCGGCACCTGGAGCGCCGGGCCGTGGCTGAAATCATCGAGCACAGCGCCCGGATGGTGGCCGATCAGACCAGACTGACCCTGCGATTCAGCGATGTCGCGGATCTCATCCGGGAATCCGACTACTGGGCGTCGCAAAAGGGCAAGCGAGTAGTCCGTCAAGAGGATGTGCGCCAGGCGATCAGTGAGAGGATCTATAGGTCCAACCTGCTTGAGGAGCGGATCCAGGAGATGATCGACGAAGAAGACCTGATCGTCGAGACTACCGGATCCAGGGTCGGGCAAGTGAATGGGCTATCCGTCTACCACTTGGGCAGCTATTCGTTCGGTAAACCCACCCGGATCACCGCACGAGTGAGCCCTGGCGACGCCGGAATTGTGAACATCGAGAGAGAGGCCCGGTTGAGCGGGTGCCTTCACGACAAAGGGGTCCTCATCCTTTCTGGATACGTTCATGGGAAATACGGAGAGCTGCCGCTTGCCCTGCATGCCAGCCTCTGTTTCGAACAGTCATACTCGGGCGTGGAAGGGGACAGCGCCAGCTGCGCTGAGCTGTGCGCCCTGATCTCCGCTCTGTCCGGAATCCCCTTGATCCAGTCGATCGCCCTGACCGGCTCCGTGGACCAGATGGGGGGCATTCAGCCGGTCGGCGGAGTGAACGAAAAGATCGAGGGTTTTTTCGAGACATGCAGCCGCAGAGGTCTGGATGGTGAGCATGCGGTCATCATCCCCAAAGCGAACGTCGCCAACCTGATGCTCAGGCGAGACGTCATCGAAGCCGTTAAAGAAGGGAAGTTTCACGTCTACGCTATCAACAACGTCGATGAGGCCCTGGAGATCCTGACGGGTCGGGAGGCCGGAGAGGCGGGTGAGAGAAGGAGGTACCCGGATACATCGATCCACGGCATGGCAGAGGCGCAACTGCGGGAAATGGCGGACAGAGTCAACGGAACGCGGAAGAGCCGGAACAGACGGAAGCCTAAACGATAGAGTGCTGTTTGGATTTCGGGGACACAAAACCCAATTCCTTTGCTAAGGGCGCCGCCCCGTGGCTGCGCGGGAACTAAGTGTTATGTCCCCGAAATCGCCTAGTGAGCGGCACTGGACGGGTCGGGCAAGACGAAACCGTATTTCTCTTCTTCCTTCGCCTTCAGGTCCTCGAGGGTCTTGGCGTTCTCAAGAGAGCCGGCCGTCTCCGTAATCCGGTTGGCGTCCGTGCACAGAGCCGGGTCGTTCTTCTCGATCCACTCCTGGTACTCGTCCGGAACTTCTGATTCCGGGTAAATGGCGTTCACGGGACAGAGGGGAACGCAGGCATCGCAGTCGATGCATTCATCGGGATTGATGATCAGCATGTGAGGAGTCTGAATCTCGTAGAAACAGTCGACGGGACAGTCTGCGACGCAGTCCGTGTAACGGTTGTTAGCGCATCGCTCGGTCACAACATAGGTCATTGCTGAATCCTCCCTCGTGGGTTACAGAAACTCAATATACCAATGGTACCTAGAGCAGGCAAGCAATTAAATCCCTGAATTTGCTCATTTCGTCAGCCGTTAGTTATTCATTAGTAAAGGATTAGCGTCGGGCACGCCGAACTGCCGTAGACATGGCCGGAATGTGATGGTAGAATCCGAATTTTGTAACTGCTCCCGGGTCCCCATCGTCTAGTGGCCTAGGACACCGCCCTTTCACGGCGGCGACACGGGTTCGACTCCCGTTGGGGACGCCAATTCCGTTTCTTCTTGCCCCACTCCCTGGAACCTGCTTGCCGGGTTTCTGTCTCCTGTGCTCTGAATCGCCCCCTGAAGCTCATCGCAGTTATCTAGCTATAAAATCTAGGCTTACATCGTTCTGCTTTGCTCTTGTTCCTTGATTCTACACGTCATATATTAAGAACGTTCTACATACAGGTCGGAATTCAAGAAGGAGGTTCTATGCCGAAAGACGAAAAGGCCGACAAGCCGACATCCGGTTTCTCGCGGCGCGATTTTCTCCGTGGTACCGCCGCAGGAGCTGCGCTGTCGGGTGGGCTCCTCGCCGGCGAGGAGGCCCAGGCGGCCGCACAGCCGACGACTCAAGTCGCGGGGCCGGGCGCCGTCCCCGTCACCCTTCAGGTCAACGGGAAGTCGCACCGGCTCGAACTTGAGCCCCGGGTCACATTGCTCGACGCTTTAAGGAATAATCTAAATTTGACGGGCTCCAAGAAGGTTTGTGACCGGGGGACCTGCGGGGCCTGCACAGTGCTGATGGACGGAAAGGCTGTGTACGCCTGCAGCATCCTTGCCATCGAAGCCCAGGGCAAGCGGATCGAGACCATTGAATCACTCGGATCCGTGGACAAGCTGCACCCGATCCAGGCGGCTTTCGTGGAAAACGACGCGCAGCAGTGCGGCTTCTGCACTCCCGGCTTCGTCGTTGCCGCCAAGGCATTGGTGGACCGACATCCCAAGCCGACTCGGGAACAAATCGAACACGGTTTGGGTGGCAATTTCTGCCGATGCGGAACCTATGCCGGCATCCGTTCCGCTCTCCTTGGCGGGTCTCCGCAGAAGGGAGGGAGCAATGCCTGAGTATAAGTGGCCAGACGCAAACGATCGCGACCTGATCGGCAAGCGGATCAGCAGGCTGGATGGGCCGGTGAAAGTCACTGGTACCGCGAAATACAGCTACGACATCAATCGGCCGGGCATGCTCTTCACCCGGGCGGTGAGAAATCCGCACGCCCATGCAAAAATCACCAAGCTGGACGTCTCCGCGGCCAAAGCCATGCCGGGAGTGAAAGCGGTCCGCATCATCCAGGATGTAGGGACGGAGCTCCAGTGGGCTTTGGACGAAATCGTCGCCATTGCCGCCACCTCTGAAGACATCGCGGAAGACGCGGTGCGCGCGGTCAAGATCGAGTATGAAGTGCTTCCTCACTTTGTGACGGCCGAATTGCTCGACAAAGCACCAAATGTCAAACCGGCCCAGGAACAGGTGACGGGGAATCCTGACACCACGCTGCAAACCGCCGAGGTGACAAGCGACGGATACTACGCCTGCCTGACGGTGGCTCATTGTTGCATGGAATCGCACGGCCAGGTTTGCGAGTGGGAAGGGGATACTCTCAACGCCTGGTGCAGCACCCAGGGCGTGTCGAGCTTGCCGGCGCAGTTTGCCGATGGGCTGAAGGTTCCCGCCTCGAGCGTCCACGCGGTGTGTGACTACATGGGCGGCGGTTTCGGCAGCAAGTTCAACGTCGACCGATGGGGCATCGAGTGCGCGCAACTGGCGAAGGAAGCCAAGGCGCCGGTCAAATGGATGCTCCCGCGCGAGCCCGAGCTCACGGTTGCCGGTGACCGGCCCTCCTTTTACGCGCAGATCAAAATGGGCGCCAAAAGGGACGGCACGGTTGTCTACTGGGCATCCAAGTCCTGGGGGACAGGAGGACCGACCGGTTCGGGCAGCCCTCCGCTGCCCTATGTGTTCCAGTTTCCTGACCGGAAACACCAGCATTTTTCGATTCCCACCAACATGGCTGCGTCCCGTGCATGGCGGGCGCCTAACCATCCTCAGGCTTGCTTCCTGACGATGACGGCATTCGAAGACCTGGCAGCGGCGCTCAAAATGGACCCGGTCGAGGTGTTCCTGAAGAATCTGCAGTTCGCCGGCGCGCGGGCAAAGACCTACGCCGATGAGCTGAAGATCGGGCAGGACCTGATCGATTGGAAGAAGAAATGGCATGCCCGCGGTGACTCCGGCTCAGGCCCGGTCAAGCGCGGACTGGGCGTTTCGCTCCACACGTGGGGAGGCATGGGGCACGCGAGCAATTGCGATGTCACCATCTTCCCTGACGGGTCGGTGGAAGCGAAGATCGGGAGCCAGGACCTGGGTACGGGGACCCGGACAGTCATCGGGATCGTGCTCGCCGAGACCTTTGGTCTTCCGCTGGAAGCGGTCAAAGTAACGATAGGCGACAGCCGGTATCCCGCCTCCGGCGCATCGGGCGGAAGTACGACAGTCGGCGGAGTGAGCTCGTCAACGCGCCGCGCCGCCATGAACGCCCTCGAACAGCTCTTCGCGAAGGTGGCCCCGGATCTCGGTGTTCCTCCCGACCAACTCGAGGCCGAAAAAGGAACCATTCGCGTCAAAGGAAACCCGGCCAAGAGCATGCCTTGGAAACAGGCCGCCGCCCGGGTGGGCATGACGCCGCTCACGGCCAAGGGCGCCAATCCCGGCCAGGGGAAACTGATCGACCAGGGAGTCGGCGGAATCCAGATGGCCGAGGTCAGTGTCGATACCGAGACGGGCATCGTCCGGGTCGAGAAGATGGTCGCAGTTCAGGACTGCGGCTTGATCATCGATATGAAGACCGCCGAGAGCCAGGTATACGGTGCCTTGATCATGGGTATCTCTTACGCGATCACCGAGGAGAAGATCATCGATCCGGTCACGGGACGGATGCTCAACGCCAACATGGAGTTCTACAAACTGCCAGGGATAGGAGATATCGGAGAATTGGTCGTCCACATGATGACGGGCCCCGGTTATGACGAACGCGGTGTCATCGGGTTGGGTGAACCACCCGTAATCTCGCCGGGAGCGGCGATCTCCAACGCCGTGGCAAACGCCATCGGCGTTCGCGTCCCCTACATGCCAGTCACGCCCGACCGCGTTCTGGCTGCCCTCGAGAAAGGAGGGAAAGCCTGATGCAAGCCTTTGAATATGCAAATCCAACAACGAAGGAAGAGGCCGTCAAGGCCCTAGCCCTTGACGCGGGGGCCGCTGCTCCGCTTTCCGGAGGGACGGACCTCCTGGGCCTGATGAAAGACGATGTCGAAATGCCCAAGAGGCTCGTAAATCTTAAATCGATCAGCGAGCTGAAAGGAATCCGGTACGACGGGAAAGGGCTACGGATCGGTGCCCTGGTGACCGTGGCTGAGTTGATCGCGAACAAGAAGGTCACAGAGGAGTACTCCGCGCTGGCTCAGGTCGGAACAGGAATTCACAGCCCCCAGATCCAGAACGTCGCCACAGTGGCCGGGGATCTTTGCCAAAGGCCACGGTGCTGGTACTACCGGAACGGTTACGGTCTGCTGGCCCTGCAGAACGGGAAGTCGATGGTCACGGAAGGTGACAACCGCTACCACGCGATTCTCGGCAACGACGGTCCGGCGTACTTCGTCAGCCCGTCGGGCTTGGCTGTCGCCCTGATTTCCCTGGGTGCAACCGTCCGGGTCTTCGGACCCTCGGGCGCCAAAGATCTACCCCTGGCTCAGTTCTTCCGCATTCCGACCGCGGAAGGGCAGAAGGAATACGTGCTGGAGCCGAACCAGATCATTACCGAAGTTCTGGTGCCACCTGCCTCTCGAATTAAGACCGCGGTGTACGAGGTGAGGCAGAGGGAGTGTCTGGATTGGCCGCTCGCTACAGCCGCCGTGGCTCTCGAACTGGATGGAAAATCAGTGAAGTCCGCTCGACTCGTCCTCGGCCAGGTTGCGCCTATACCTTGGCTGGCGGAAGCGGCCGGCAGCTTCCTGCTGGGAAAGACCATTACCGCGCAGGTGGCCGACCAGGCCGCGGAGTTGGCGATCCAGGGGGCCAAGCCGCTAAGCCGGAATGCATACAAGGTCCGATTGGCACGAGTTGCGGCCAAGAGGGCGATTCTCCGGGCCGCCGGAATGGAGGTTTAACTATGTCGACGATTCCAGAATCCCCCAAAGCGGCGCTTTGCCGAAGACTGCGCTGGAAAGGCATGTTCGTCGATGTGACCCCGGACCCGTCGCTTCCGAGCATGAGTGACGGGTACTGCTGGTGCACCCACACGATGAATTGCCTGGGGCCCGATGGCAAGGTTGCCGAGAAGGACGCCTGCCAGAAGGACCGAGCCTGCTACGAAGTCTTTTGACAAACCGTCAGTTTGAAATGGACGCCAGGCAAGCATTCCTGGCGTCCTCCCTGCTTTGCTTCTACCTCCAGGTCCTATTGGTCCTATAGGTCCTATGGTCCTATTCTCCTATGCTCCTATTCTTCCCTCGAAACCACCCGGGCTTCCCCGGCATCCGAGTTGAGTAACGTGGTAAATTAGACACCCAAATAGACGAATAAGTGAACACGGAGGACCGAGCAGAGTGAAAAACATAACTTTTTGTGCCGTCGCGGCGTTTGTTTTGGCGGTTGGACCCGCCTTGGCCGCCAACGTTTCCATCACGGGAGACTATGTTGAGGCCAGGACGGCTGATGTCTATACAGGGGCCTGTGTGGCAAACGGTGAGATGAACCTTGTCGGCAAGGAAGCGATCCTGGCCTGGCATGTGAAAGACGGCAGTTGGAAGGGTGTGGATCTGACCGGACTGAGTGTAGTCGCTGTCGTGAAGGCGAACGCCACACTCGGTGACGTTTTCAACAGTCCATTGCCCGCGCGGTCGGTGATCGTGGTCGACCAGGGAGCCAATCCCGAGCAGCGCGAGGCGCTCGTAAGCATGGCCAGGGATTTTGGCGGTGAACTGCTTCACGATGTGTTGTGGGTTCAGGCGCGAAATATCGAATTCCAGACCGGCGGGCACGGGGAGGCAACGGTGACGGCCGGCGAGCTTGCCTCTCTCCAGACCCGTTGTATGAACCACGGCGATCACCTCTGCGGAAACGAAGACGTGTACTATCCGCCTTTGACGAAGGTTGCCGACGCAATGCCTGCCTACACGCTGCAGAACTCGTTCAAGGGCCAGGGGCTGAATACGACGTGGAGCCTGGCCAACAAGCGCAACGCGTTCATCGGTTCGTTCGCGCGGTAAAGACAGCCTCGAGCCTGGTTTTGCCGGGAGAGCTTCGGGGACACAAAACTTAATTCCTTTGCTTCCGCATGATGCCGCGACCGGATGGGAATTAAGTACTATGTCCCCGAAGCTCTCGAAACTCGCGCGCGTTTCTCGTCCCAAGTCTTTTTGCTACAATCGAATCGTCGACTTCAGTTTTCCGGCAACTCTTTTCTTATCCGTTCCATCGTAGCGTTTAAAGGAGCTGCAAATGCTTAAGTCTTGTCTTATTTCCTCGTCCCTCATTCTGTTTCTAGCGGGCGCGGTGGCGTTCGGCGCCGACCCGCAATTGGAGAAACTCTCGTCCGCACCTTCCGAGGTACCGGCGGCCGTTGCGGGTGTTTTGAACCCGAACGGTTTCAAGATCAGCATGGACGGCAAAACGCTCGGCGAGTTCTGGATTCGCAAGGAGGTTCCTCCAGCGGAAGCAGCGGACACCACGCTCGGAGTTAACTTCGGCACGATTCCCGCGTCTGCTTTCGTCGGAGTTGTGAAGATCACAAGTTGGACCGATTACAAAGGCCAGGCCATCCCCGCCGGGCTTTACAGCCTGCGCTATGGCCTCCTCCCGTCTGACGGCAATCACATGGGAGTAGCGCAGTACCGCGACTTCCTGCTTCTCGTCCCCCTCAGTGCTGATGCCGACCCAAACGCCAAACCGGAGAAGGAAGAGCTCTATAAGATGAGCGCCAAGGCATCCGGGACAAACCATCCGGCCGTGCTCTCGCTGTTTCCGATTTCTGAAGATGTGACCGAACCGAAGGTCATGCAGAACGAGGCAGGACAGTGGATGGTCGCGGTTCCGGTCGGATCTGCCAAACTCGGTGTCGTTGTAGTGGGCCACGGCGAAGGCGCGTAGTTGAAAGGGCAGGACCTGGAGACGGCCATCCACGAAGAACACGGCGCGGCGTAGCCGCAACACAAAGCCTGCTCTGCCCATTCAGGGCAGATCCGTACAGCACCCACACCCAGGGTAGCCGGAAAACGGCTACCCTAGGCTTTCCTGCCTTGCGCTTTCAGCGCAAAACACCTGTCTTTCTCATTGTCATCGACTGTGCTTCTGGAAGTTCCTTGTCCCGTCGGGACGCAGCAGCTCAGCTGGATGGCCGTCTTCCGCACCCCCTAATCCACCATCAAAAAGTTTTGGGAGGTTGGGAAAAAGAAGAAAAAGCCTCGTTGGCATAAGCACTTACGTGCCCTAGAATAGTCGTTGCGAAGCGGCTGTTCGAGCACCAACGAGGTGAGAAATTGATAGCACAAGCACCCCTTCCGTACAAGTACGAAACCGAAAAACAAGGTGCCGGAATGACGGCTCTGGCCGGGCTGCCGTTATACCTGGATCTGGCCTGGGTGACGGGGTTTGTGGACTCCATCCGTCGACATGTGACGCTGCGGGAAGGCCAGCAGGGTTGGACGGACGCGCAGATGGTGATGGCGCTGATTCTGCTCAACCTCGCTGGCGGAGCACACGTGAGCGATCTGGAGGTGTTAGAGCAGGACCCCGGATTTTCGCGTGTGCTCGGCCGGGTGGAGATGGCGGGACTGTCGCGGCAGCAAAGGCGAGCGGCAGAACGGCGGTTCCGCAAGGAGCGGCGGCGCACCGTGCCGTCGCCCTCGGCGGTGTTCCGGTATCTGGCCGGGTTTCACGATCCCGAACAGGAGAAGGTGCGGGAAGTGAGCCGGGCGGCCTTTATCCCGAAGCCCAATGAGGCGCTGCGGGGTCTGGGGAGGGTCAATGGCGACCTGATCGCCCAGCTCCAGCGCCGCCGGCCGGAGAGCACGGCCACGGTGGATATGGACGCGACCCTGGTGGAGACTTGCAAAGAGGAAGCGCTTTACTGTTACAAGAAGTTCAAGGCGTATCAGCCGCTCAATAGCTACTGGGCGGAGCAGGAAGTGGTGCTGCACAGCGAGTTTCGAGATGGCAATGTTCCCGCCGGGCATGAGCAGTTGCGGGTCCTACAGGAGTCGCTGGCGATGCTGCCTGAGGGGGTGGAAAGGGTCCGTTTGCGGTCGGATACGGCGGGTTATCAGCAAGGGCTGCTGGCCTGGTGCGACGATGGGGACAGTGGTTTCGGGCGGATCGAGTTCGCCATCAGCTGCGACGTGACCACGGGATTCAAGAAGAGCGTGGCGGAAGTCCCCGAAAAAGAGTGGCAGGACGAGTACCGTGAAGTCGACGGTCAGCGCGAGAAGACCGGCCGGCAATGGGCGGAGGTGTGTTTTGTGCCGGAGGCCATCAGCCGGAGCAAGAAGGGCCGTGAATATCGGTACCTGGCGATTCGGGAGGTCTTGCGGCAACCGACCTTGCCGGAGCTTGAAGAGCAGCTGGAAGCACAGCAAAGAGAGCTGCCCTTTCAGACATTGAAGATGAACCGCATCGAGTACAAGTTGTTCGGGCTGGTGAGCAATATGGACTGGGAGGGGAGCCGGCTGATCCAGTGGCAGCACGAGCGGTGCGGCAAGAGCGAGGAAGTGCACAAAGTGATGAAGGAGGACCTGGCGGGGGGCACGCTGCCTTCCGGCGATTTTGGAGAAAACGCCGCCTGGTGGGCCGTCATGCTGCTGGCGCTGAACCTGAATGTGGTCCTGAAGAAGTTGGTGTTAGGACGGGAATGGCAGCCGCGGCGGATGAAAGCCATTCGTTTCGCGCTATTGCACCGACCGGGGCGGGTGCTGGAGCACGCGCGCGGTTTAATCGTCCGGGTGGGGCGATCGGCGCTGGATCGACTGATCGTCACGGCCCGCTCTCAGATCTACGCCTTGAGCGGGGCCGGTGGCGGATAGCGGCCCGAAGGAAGCGAGACGAATGGCGCGTGGTAGGCAGTTGGGACTGTCGTTGGGAGAAGTTATGACCTGAAAACCGCCTGCCTGCGTCAGATTGAACCAGAACCAGCCCTTTGGTTGATTCTGACGCGGGTGACGACAACCTGAGGAAGCCAAGAGGGGCTTTACCGACCCTCAGTCCGAGGAGTCACAGGCCAGGCGGTGGATTCCGGCTTCACCTCACGATTGCCTGACCCTCGTTCTGTGGTACGGTTGACGCTTTCACTCTTTACCGGAGTGGCGAGTTGGAAGAAATACCCAGAACACCAGTGAGCAATGCCGCAACTCAGATGTCTAGCGCCCGGCAAGGCGAGATCACCGAGCAGATGAGGGCGGTTGCCGCCTCCGAAGCGCTCGAGCCCGAATTCGTTCGAGCGGAGGTCGCGGCCGGTCGTGCTGTCATCCCTGCAAACCCGCGTCACCGTAACTTGAGACCCATCGGTATCGGTACGAACCTGCGCTGCAAGGTCAACGCCAATATCGGCAAATCGGCCCTGACCTCCGGCTTGGAAGAGGAGCTGAAGAAACTGACGACGGCGGTCAAGTACGGCGCAGACACCGTCATGGACCTCTCAACCGGGGGAGATCTGGATGCTATCCGCGAAGCAATCATCGCCGGAAGCACCGTACCGGTCGGGACCGTGCCCATTTACCAGGCGGCGCAGGCGGCGGGAGGCATAACGAACCTCACCGCAGAGCTACTGCTCGAAGTGATCGAAAGGCAGGCGGAGCAGGGAGTCGACTATATGACGCTCCACTGCGGCTTGCTTCGTGAACACCTCCCCCTCGTTGACCGAAGGCTCGTTGGCATAGTCAGCCGCGGTGGAAGCCTTCTGGCCCATTGGATGGTCGAGAAGGGAGCGCAGAATCCGCTCTTCACCCATTTTGACGACATCCTCCAAATCTGCCGGCGCTACGATGTCACGATTTCGCTCGGCGACGGGCTTCGCCCGGGCTGCCTGGCAGACGCCAGCGATTCCGCCCAGTTTGCGGAGCTCGAGGCGCTCGGTCATCTGGCGCGCCGGGCATGGGAACAGGATGTCCAGATCATGATCGAGGGACCGGGCCACATTCCGTTCAACGAGATCGAGATGAACGTCCGGAAGGAACGGGAAATCTGCCTGGACGCGCCGTTCTACGTGCTCGGCCCGGTCGTAACCGACGTCGCCCCTGGCTATGACCACATCACATCGGCAATCGGTGCCACCATGGCTGCGTTCGCCGGCGCCGCTATGCTCTGCTACGTGACCCCCAAGGAACATCTCGGGTTACCGAATGCGGAAGACGTGAAGGCCGGCCTGGTTGCCTACCGCATTGCCGCCCACGCGGCTGACATCGCGCGCGGTCGCCCCGGTGCACGCGACTGGGACGACGAGATGTCCCGTGCCCGGGTCGATTTTGACTGGGACAAGCAGTTTGAGCTGGCGATGGATCCCGAAACCGCCCGGGCCATGCATGACGAGTCCATGCCCCAGGAGAGTTTCCGCCGCAGCGATTTCTGCTCGATGTGCGGCCCGGATTTCTGTTCGATGAGGCTCAGCCGGGGCGTCCGCGGCAAAGTGTCCGGGCAGGGAACTGACGCCGAGAAGTTCGATTGCCCACTGCCGTAGTCCGAAAACATCACCCCAAATCACCAAAGAGCATCCACCAAAAAGCGTTGCACTAAACGGCCTTTTGGTGTGGTGAGGCTTTTTAGTGCCTGTCTTTTAGTGACGTGGTGGTGACGTCTGCCGCCCACCCAGTAAATGCGCGGTCGCACTTCCTACCGCAAACGTCACGCTAGTGCCGATGAGGGTGTACCAGGTCCAGGCAAAGACTCCGCTGAAGTGAATCAGGAGCATTGCGCTCACGCCGGCGACCATCCCCACCAGAGCAGCCGTCTGGTTGGTCTTTCTTGTCCACAGTCCGAGAAGGAATACGCCCAGGACGCTTCCCATTGTTACGCTCGCGATCGTGAGTCCGACTGGGAGCACCGAACCCCAGTTCCTGGCCGCCATCCCGATGGCTACCAGAATACCTCCCCAAAGAAGCGTGAACAGGCGGGACACCTTCAGGTAATGGGAATCCGATGCTTCCGGCCTGATATATGCCCGGTAGAAATCATTCGTGGAGGAGGAGGAGAGCGAATTCAGGCAACTGCTGAGGGTGGACATCGCGGCCGCGAACACAGCAGCGACGACGAGCCCGGAAATTCCCGAGGGCAGCTGTTCCACGATGAAGGTCGGGAAGATTCGGTCGGTCTGGGTCAACGGGTGCGTCAGCGGGTGATGTTGGTAGAAGGCAAAGAGCATTACGCCGATAACCAGGAAGAGCAGGAACTGAAAGAAGACGAGGATTCCACTGATGACTAGCGCGAGTTGACTGTCACGCTTGCTTCCGGAGGCCAGGTAGCGCTGCACCATCATCTGGTCGGAGCCGTGCGTCGCAAAGGTCAGGAAAGCGCCTCCGACAACACCTCCGAGGAGCGTGTAGGGGTTGGAAAGAACGAGGCTGAAATCGACGAACTGGAACTTGTTTGCGGGAGCGGCCAGGGCGGTGACCTCCGCCCATCCGCCGGGGATCCGCTCAAGGAGGATGAAGAAGGCGACGAGCGCCCCGGCTATATAGATAAAGAGCTGGATGACGTCCGTCCAGATTACGGCGATCATTCCGCCATAGAACGTGTAAATGACGGTGATAATGCCAATGATGATCATCGTCGTCCAATCGGGCATATCTGTTATGACTGCCAGGACCAGGGCGGTCGCCAACAATCTCACGCCGTCGGACAGGCCGCGTGTCACAAGGAACAGCAATGAGGAGAAGGTCTGCACCTTCCGGCCGAATCGGTTGCGCAGCAGTTGGTAGGCGGTCTGGATCTCGCCGCGGAAATACGCGGGAATCAGGTACACGCTGACCAGGAACTTGCCGATGATGTACCCGAAGGCGATCTGCATGAACGTGAGGTTGCCGGCGTATGCGATGGCCGGCGCGCCGATAAATGTCAGCGTGCTCGTCTCGGTTGCCACGATCGACAGGCAGATGGCCCACATCGGCACCTTCTTGCCCGCCAGGAAGTACTCGTTGATTGTCTTCTGGCCTCTTCCCAAGTAGGTTCCCAAGGCGACGTTGCCCAGGAGGAAGACCGCCAGGACCGCGTAATCGAGTGTGGTGAAACCCATCCGGACATCCTCAGTGGTGGTCCGGGTAGTAGTCAAGTGGTAAACTTGCCGACGTGTCGCGGGAAGTGAAATCGCGGCTCATGAGCGAGGCGAATCCAGCGGTCCATGGGGCTCGGGCAAATTCATGAGCATCTCGATACTTGGCATTGATGGCGGCGGGACCAAGACCGTTTGTCTGGCGGCGGACACCGATGGCCGGATTTTGGGAAAGGGTATGTCGGGACCCTCGAACTACCTCAAAGAGGGCCTTTACACATCCAAAATGTCTCTTGGAGAATCGATCGAACAGGCGCTTCAGGAGGCGGGTAGCGACCGTTTGAAGGTTCAGGTCGTCTGTGCCGGGCTTGCGGGTGTTGGCCGGGCTAACGACCGCCTGATCATGAAGAAGCTGTTTGCCGAAATCGTGCCGAACGCCCGCCTGATCCTGGAGACCGATGCCTTTATCACGCTGGTCGGCGCTACCGAGTATCAGCCAGGTGTGATCGTGATCTCCGGGACCGGCTCCATTGCCATGGGAATAAACCAGAAAGGCGAAGTGTCCCGGGCCGGGGGATGGGGGCACATTCTCGGCGATGAAGGCAGCGGATATGACATTGCGCGCCGTGGCATGGTGGCCGCGCTCCACGATTTCGATGGTCGCGGGCCTGAGACGCTGATCAGCAAGATGATCGTAGAGGAGCTCTATCTGACCAACGTCGAGGAACTAATCGGTCTCTTCTACGGTGGTGAAAGCTCTCCCCGGCGGATAGCGGGGCTCTATCCGCTGATTCTCGAGGCCGCTGAGGAAGGGGACGCGGTCGCCTGCAAGCTGCTTGAGCAGGCCGCCTCGGCGCTTGTGAAGAGCGCCATCGCGGTCATCCGCAAACTGCAGATGGAATCTCTGATTTTCCCGATAGCCCTCTCCGGCGGCGTCTTTAGAAACAGCGTCCGGCTGCGCAATTCGTTCCAGCGACTGCTCGCCGCGCAAGTCCCGGGCGGTCACTTGATCGACCCTCTTCATCCCCCGGAAGTCGGCGCTCTCCTCGTCGCTCACAGGGCAATCGCCAACGCCTGAGCCCTGTTTGAGGCGTGCGCAGGCGTTCCCGGTGGCACCTGGCTGCAAGACTTCTTGCCATGCGGTGCCGGATACTCTGGCAGGTAACAATCCGCGCACTTCGCAAAAGACGCTCCGTTTGCGGTTCTGCACCACTCGTTCGCGCGCTCTGGAAGTATAGGCAGGCGGGTCGTCGAGTCGTATAGAACGCAAACGGAGCGTCTTTTGCGAAGTGCGCGGATTGTTCTAAGCCGATAGACGGACTGTTGGCATGACATGTGCCCTACCAATCTCGAAAGGAGACACAATGTCCAATTCAGAATGGAGGGAAGCGCAACGGGAGCAGACGAGCTTTCTGGCCCCGCTCGAGCGGCCGGCTCTGAGGTGGCTGGCGGGTAAAATGCCGGGATGGGTTGTTCCCGATCAGCTGACGATGCTTGGTCTTGCCTCAATGACCGCCGCCGCCGTCTTTTACTGGCTGGCAGCCGGGAACCTCTGGTGGTTGCACCTTGTCAACGTTGCTCTACTTCTCAACTGGTTTGGGGACAGCCTGGACGGAAGCCTGGCGCGGTTCCGAAAGCAGACGCGTCCGCGGTATGGGTTCTACGTGGACCACATCACCGACGCATGCGGGACCCTCCTGCTGATTATCGGACTGGGAGCCTCCTCGCACATGCGGCTCGAAATCGCCGCCGGTCTCCTGATCAGCTACTTCATGCTTTCGATCAATTCGTACCTGGCCACACATGTGTTCGGCACGTTTCAGCTGTCATTCTGGAAGTTCAGTCCGACCGAGCTGCGAGTCGTGATTGCCCTCGGGAACCTGGCCCTTCTAATGAACCCGAATGCGGCTGTGATGGGCCGGTGGAAGCTGTTTGATTTCGGGGGAGCGGTTGGGATTGCACTGATGGTGGCGGTGTTCCTCGCCTCGGTTGCCGAGAATACCAAGCGCCTTTACAGGATGGAGCCTCCTCCGGGCCGGAGTTAAGGGGATGCGAATGGCTATCGCTCGAAGATTCCGCCTGCCGCAAAACAGTCTGGCCCGCTGGCTGACTTTCAATACCGTGGGCCTGATTGGATTTGCACTTCAGATCGGATTGCTTGTTCTCTTTAACAAGGCGTTCGGCCTGCACTATCTGCTTGCTACAGTATTGGCCGTTGCCGTTACAGTCGCTCACAATTTCGTCTGGCATGAATTGTGGACGTGGCGAGAGAGGCGGGCATCGGGTGCTGGTGCGGTGTTGAGGCGCTGGGCCGTGTTCAACCTGTCGAACGGCACTGTTTCGCTCGTGGGGAATCTCTTCCTGATGAGGCTTTTCGTCGGGTTTTTGGGAGTGCCCCTGGTCCTGTCCAACCTCGTCAGTGTGTGCTTATGTTCGCTCCTGAATTTCGCGCTTTCCGACCTGGTGGTCTTTGTCCGGGAAACATAGGGGCCCGCGGATCTACGCGGATCTGCGCGGATAATCGCGGATCAAGGCGACCGGCCATTTCGGCTTATGGCGCTGGCCGGCCGCGTTGATCCGCGATTATCGCCGCAAATCCGCGTAGATCCGCGGGCCCTACGCCTTCCGTGCACGTACGGTCTTGCCTCACGGAACCAGGGTCAGCTTATGCACCGCCGGCCCGGGCAGGAAGGGTGTCGGCTTGCCCTTTGCCCAGGCATCGTGCCCGGCTCGGTAATACGGAGAGAGGAAATGTCCGCTCTGACCGCCTGGCATATGGAAAAGTCCCTGTTCTTCGTGCCCCGGCGATACTGCCAGGCGCTCGGATGCTCCATGACCCTCGGACTGGACCCGAGGCATGTTTGAGTCTCCGGGGAGTTGCTCGGGACCGATATCCAGCCAGCGTCCCAGAGCAGGCAAGCCGAGGCTGAGCGGATGGTGGACGACCAGTTCGTTACGCTTTCCCCAGGTCGCGTCCTGTGGAGCAAGCCCCTGCTTCTTCAGATCCTCCACAAGAAGCGCGACGGCGCCGGCCAGCAGGTCTTCGTAGCTCTTGAAACGGGGGTTCAGAAGATGAGGCGGTTTGGCCTCGAGCAGCGCCCAGACCGGCTGTTCCGCCTGGGGCGTCGGATAGTAGAACCTTGGGTCCAGTTCCCGACAGCGCTTCGTAATCGGCTCGAGGACCAACTCCAGAACCTGCCGGCGAAACCCGCGAACCAGACGATAGCCGGCCGAATCGGTCGAAGCGCGGCCTCCCCAGTTCCGGACGGCCGACCGCAGCTCTTCGGTTTCCGGCCGGGAGGCCAGCGAGGGCGAGCCGAGCACGGAGAGGAAAAGTTGTTGCCAGCGGGCAGAAAGATCGCGCGGTCGTCGAGCTGGATTGCCAGCATGTCTTGCGGGTCGGCAGTCTTGAGCTGTCTGAGACCGTCGCGGATCTGCCGCGCCCGCGCGCCGAGGTCGGTGATCCAGGGGCCCGACTGCATGTAGTCGGGGCTCCCGGCAATCCGATTGTTGGCCGTCCACACCAGTCCGTCGTCGGGATCCTCGTATCGAGGATACAGCTCCGGGGCCAGCCAGCCGTCCCAGGCAATGGCGCCGTCCGACCAGGAAACGGGGGAAAGGCCCGAATCGCCTTGCCGCCGAGGGAGCCGTCCCATCACAGTCCAACCGATCCTGCCCGACCGGTCGCCTACGACGAAGTTCTGGACAGGAATTCCGGACTCCGGTGCAAAGGAGAGAGCCGATTCCACGTTTCGGATATTTTCCAGCTCCAGAAGGCGAAAGTTGACTGCTCCCTGGAGGTGCGCAACCCAATGGACCGCATAGCTGACGGTGTCTTTCTGCGCCGCGATCACCGGTCCCCAGATCGTCGAGCGCACGAGCAAGGTCTTGTCCTGGCCGCCGCGGATTTTCAGAACCTCGCGATGCTCCTGGAAGGGCTTCCAGCCGTCAGGCGTGCGGTAAGCATCCGGCTTTCCCTTCCGGACTTCGAGCTTAACGAGGTCCGTGGTGTCGAGCATGCTGTTGGTGAAGGCCCAGGCGATGGAGCGGTTGCTGCCAACGATAATCGCCGGAGTTCCAGGCAGGCTGACTCCCGTGACGTCCACGGTTGGACTTGCCTGGCCGGTTGGCTGGCAGACCAGACGCATTCGATACCAGGTGTTGGGCAGACGAAGGGCCAGGTGCATGTCGTTTGCGACGAGCGCCCCTCCGCTCTTGGAGAGGCGGCAGTTCACTGCCCAGGAGTTGCTCCCGACCACGATGTCATCGCGGATCGACCGGGGAGCGGCCGTCCCGCCGGCCAGGCTCACCAGCCGCGCGAAGGAGAACTGCTCGGGACTGGGGATCGGGGCAGTGGGCAGAACCGTGCCATCAACCGGAGCGTCCCAGTCGGTGCCCATCGGAACAAAAAAATCGAACGCCGGGGGCGGAAGGACCGTCTTGAGCAGATCCATAGCCGCATCCTCGTCGCCGTTTTCATCCTGTAGAAACACGAACATCGCAAGGGCAGCCAGAACACTGTCTTCGGGAAGCCAGGGGGCGGGTTGGGAACGAAGAAGGAGGTACTCGGGCGGTCGGGCACCGAGCGCGTTCAGCCCGGCATTCACGCCTTCCACGTATGCCTGAAGGATCCTCGCTTCGTCGGCACGAGTGGTTTTCATAGTCTGCCGGGCCACGTTTCGAAGCCGGTGGAGGCGCATGCTGCGATCATGCTCGAGCATGCCGGGGCCGAGCAGCTCGGAAAGCTCCCCGGCGGCTGTCCGCCTCATCAGGTCCATCTGGAAAAAGCGGTCCTGGGCGTGGAGGAAACCCGTGGCTCGTGCGATATCCGAACGATCCGCCCCCCGGACGGTCGGAACCCCCAGGTCGTCCCGCTCAACCTGTACCGGGCGGGTCAGGCGGGCAAGGGAAGCCTCACCATCGAGCAGAGGAAGGCTGGCACGCATACTCCACCAGAGCCCGAGTATCAGACAGCCGATCACAATGATGAGGAGGCCAACCGAGTATAAGAGCCATCTCCCGACTCGCTTGATATTCATGAAGTGTCTTTTCTCCACAATCTCCCTTGTGGCTCTAAAAGATTCGCTAAGCGGCTCTTACCGGAGTTTCACCACCGTTTCGATCGTTCCGCCTTTCAGGGAATCATAGACCAGCGTGAGCTCGCCCGAACCTTTCACCAACAGTCGGACATCCGTTTGCCCGAAGCCCGGAACACCGTTCTCCACCCAGCAGAAATCGGCCCGGGTCATCAGTTTGCGGGTCAATCCCCGGTACTCATCAACCAACTGACCGGCTGCCAGCATCTGCGCGCCGCTCCCCTTGACCTTCAACTGATCGGCCCGGTGCAGCTTCTTCTGAACCGCCTGCGCGGAGATAGACGGCGTCACCCGGCTGTTCCTGACGGCCACGTCTACCTGGTACTGACCGTTGTCGAGCTTGGTCACCTTTGGTGCGCCGAATTCGAGGTGGGGCAGTTGATCGGCGTGGAACAGGCAGAACGCCGCGTTGCGATGGCAAGTCTCGGCCAGCCGGAAAGTGGGCGGAACGCGTCGGCCGAATTTCTTTATGCCCCCAATTTCGACCTCGCCGTAGAGCGGATGCTGGAAAGGTTTCCACTCTGCATACTGGTCCCCGAGCAGCACGTTATCGAAATAAACCATTTCGTTGAGCCGGCGCTGGAGCGAACGCAGGTAAGTCGTTTCCTCATCTTCCCGTGACTGCCCCCGCCGCTCATTGGCCTCTTCCGGGAGATCGGTGTCCAGCTCGTTGGTGAAGCAGAAGATTCCCAACGTGCAGTAGATGAAATCGATGCTGCCGCCGTAAACCGTGTATAAATCCTTGTAGACTGTCAGGTAACGATAGTCGGGCAGGATCTTTTCACCTCTCTTGCCGATGTAGTCATATACCTTGACGTCTGCAACCGGCAAATCGCCGAGGTTCTTCGCACCCGGTGCCCGCAGGATCATGCCCCCGTTGTTGTGGAAGTTCTGCGCACCGCAAATATTCGGGTGTTTGAGCAGGAAGTCGCGGATGGCCTGGGTTTCCGGGAAGAAGAACGGGTAATCGCCGGCACCGTTCTGCACGTAGTTCGGCTGCCAGTTATAGCCGTAATTGCGGTTCATGTCGTATCCACCGGGGCCGTCCTCGTTGACCCGACCGTCACCGTCATTGTCAATCCCCTCCAACCCAAGGAGGGAATATTCCCCTTTTTCGCCAGGACGAATCGGGACCAGGATTCGAGGGTCATCGGGATGCGCTTTGTAGTTGCCCTTCGGGTCGCTCTTGCGCATCTGGGTGATTGATCCGTCACCGTTGAGATCCTCCGGACCGTCTTCGTCTTTCACCCCGTCTCGGTCGTTGTCCATCGGAACCAGACCTCCCCGAGGCGAGTTTGGATCGCTGGCCTTCGTGATGTAGTAGTCCCGACTGTCAGGGTTCATTGTCGGGACGATGTAAAACACCTTCTCGTCAAGCAACCGGGTGGCCTGCTCACCCTGCCCGTAGTTCGACAAGAGGTACCATGCCGCGTAAAGAGCGACCTCGGCTCCCTGGATTTCATTTCCGTGGATGTTCGCGTCAATGTAGAAACCGGGTTTGTGCTCGGCCGGCCCGTTCTTGGGACTTGTCAGGATGATGACCCACAGGTCGCGTCCCTCGTGGGATTTCCCGATAGACTCGAGCTTGGCGAGCTGGGGATATTCGCTGGCAAGCCTTTGGAGCGCCTGCGTCAGCTCGGCATGATTGTAGAAGTGATCAAAGGAAAGGGGCCCGTTGCCTAGTGCGATCCGGCCAAACGCAATGATAACCAGGGCCCAGGCGAAGGCGGCCTTCATGCTCAGCATATTTGATCTCGACTTCATCTCACTTCTCCTTCGTTACTGAAGAGTCACCAGGGTTGAGACCGCGCCGAGTTTCGGAGAGCTGGCAGAGATCTCGACCTTTGAGCCTGCCTTGGCACGGATTGTCCATTCCACCTTTCGGGTTTCTCCCCCGCCGATCGACTGCACCGATTCGATCGGGCGTCCGGAGAACAGGGCGAGATCCTTGTCTGCCTGGATACGAACCGTGATCGGCCAGGCGTTTCCCGCTCGGCGCCCTTGCGCGGTTGAAGTGGGTAGCCATCCCGAGTTGCTGAGAAAACAAGTCACACCGTAGACGCCCTCAGACAAGCTCTTGACCCGCGTTTCCCGGATGGAGAGCCCGGCCGTCTTCTCCATCAGCTTCAGGTAGAAATCGACCGGAAAGGCAATCTGCTTCTCGATTTCGGAGGCAGGAGGCAGGAGTTTCGCGAAGGGCATGAAGCCCCCAATTTCGACTGCGCCCAGCGTCGGGTGGGCAAAGGGCGTCCAGTTAACAAAGCCTTTGCCCGAAAGAGCCGAGTCGGACCAGCGGAGCGGATCGAGATCAGGGTTCTCGGATCCCGAGCCACCGGCACCTGCAGGCCTGGCCTTCGCCATCCGCTCGGCCATCTCCGCGATCTTGACCGGTGTGCTTTGCCCGGACTCCACCAGCTTTCGGATTTCCTTTACGCCGAAGCGCGCGGGCGCGCTTTGGCTCTTCAGGAACGCTTCCAGCCTTGCGTCCTCCAAGGAGAGGAACTGCTCGCTCGTCATACTCTTGACCTTCTCCAGCGTCAGTTCCTCGCTCTTGTCTTTCGTGGGCTTCTTAGCTTCTGGAACGGTCCAGATATCCGTCGAAAAGACGGGGACGCCGTATTGGTAATAGGAATAGGCTGCGAACGACCCCTTGCCGACGGCTTTTGCCTTCTTCTCGGGATACTCAGATCCCGCGGCCTTGAGAGCCTCCTTGTACTCTTTCTGGACGGCTTCGAAGAACGGCAGATCACTCCGGTCAAGGGTGACGGAGGCACCAAGACCCAGGATCTGAGCGACCCGGTCTTCGGTCACTTCCGAACCCCCGAAGAGCCCGGAGCTTCTGACCATTTCGACGACCTCCTTGAAATCGAATTCCTGGCTGGGGTCGACGCCGAGATAACCGGCAAAGCGTTCGGGTACCTTGACTCTCTCTCCGGTGGCTTTGGCGCGGCCCGTCTGTTCCATATTCAGAATTGTGTTTTCGCTGGAGAAATTCAGAACGAGGGCGATATTCGGATGAGCCAGCATGAAGTCGATCAGAGCCTTGGATTCAGGCTGGGAGACCGGCCACATCCCGGCAACCGCGGAATTGTTCTCGAAGTCGTGCGCAAAATTCCGGTTAAGGTCGACGCCGCCGGGCGGGTCTTCGTTGTAGCTCTCGTCGCCGTCGTTGTCGATACCCTCGAAGTAGAGCTTGTAGGCGCCTGATTCCCCCTTTTGCGCGTCTGCCTTGCGCATGAGTCTGGGCTCGTCCGGATCTACAATCCACTCGCCTTCCGGATCCTTTGATCGCATCATGGTTATGACGCCGTCGTTGTTCAGATCATCCGGGCCGTCCTCGTCCAACAGGCCGTCAATGTCCTCATCCACAGCGCCGGCATTCGTGCACCGCTCGCCTTGGGGAGTCGCGAAGAAACCCGCCGCAACGGCGTCGGGATTGAGAAGCGGTGCAATATAGACGACTTTCTTCGCCAGAAGCTCCTTGATCCTCGACTCGCTCGTCGCTCCTGCGAGCAGCCTGTCGGCAAGCCGGAGGGCGGCTTCCGTCCCTATGAGGTGAGTTCCTTCCAGGTTTGCGCACACCAGGATGGCCGGTCGCCCCTCAAGCTTGACGAGACCACTGCTTTTGTCAGCGAGCTCCAGAACCTGGAGAGGTGTCCCGCCCTTGCTGTTGCCGATCACCCAGACCCGCGCAAGCTGGGGATAGCGGACGGCGAAATCCCCAATGGCGGCGCTTACCTCGCCGGGTGGATGATAGTGATCAAAGACAATTTTGTTTTGGGCCAGGGCCTGCCCAGGCCAAACAGGGGTAAGAAGAAGCGAGAGAAGGACAAGGCACAGGGACTTCCGAGAGGCCATTGCAGTAACCCCTTTCCTTTTAAAGCGCCGTCAGGTCGGAATTTTGAGACACAGCTAACGCCGGGCAAAATATCATGCCTTCCGGATCCCCGCAAAGGATGTTAACTGCTAGCGGCTCCTGCTTGGCGGCGCGCACGGCAGAAGAGACAAACTTCCTGTAGAATCAGGCGCAGCAGAAAAGGGGAATCGCATGACTGGAAAAGAACGAGTGACGGCAGCCCTGAATCATAAACAGCCGGACCGGGTGCCGATTGATTTCGGCGGCACTAATGTCACGGGTATGAACTGTACCTGCATTGCCGCCCTCCGAGACTATTACGGATTGGAGAAACGGCCCGTCAAAGTCCATGATCCGCTGCAGCTTATCGGCCTGATGGACGATGATCTGAAGCAGGCGCTGGGTATCGATGTCGACGGTATCCCCGGCCGCAAGAACATCTTCGGCTTTGTGAACGAGAACTGGAAACCATGGCGCACGCCCAGTGGACTGGAGGTGCTCGTTTCGGGGCATTGGAGGACGACGACAGACGGCGAAGGGAACACCTACATCTACCCGCAGGGCGATACATCCGCTCCTCCGGCGGGCAGGCTCCCAAAGGACGGTTTCTACTTTGACGCAATCATCCGCCAGGACCCGATCGACGATGAGAAGCTCAATCCGGATGACAACCTGGAGGAGTTCGGGCTGATTTCGGAAGACGATCTCAGCTACCTCGAGGCGGAGGTCCGGAAAGTATGCGGGACCGGCAGGGCAGTTGTGACGTCAATCGGTGGGACCGCCCTGGGAGACATTGCGCTGGTCCCGGGACTGTCGCTCAAGCACCCCAGGGGCATCCGGGACATTGAGGAATGGTACATATCAACGGTGACCCGGCGTGACTACATAAAGAAGGTGTTCGAACGGCAGACCGAGATCGCCCTGGAAAACCTCCCCCGGATTTTTGCGCGGGTGGGAAACGCCTTCGACGCGGTGTTTATCTGCGGCACGGATTTTGGCACGCAATCCTCGACGTTCTGCTCGCCGGCCGGTTTCAGAGATCTGTACCTGCCGTATTACCAGAGAATTAACGGATGGATCCACGAGAACACCAGCTGGAAAACCTTCAAACACTCCTGCGGGGCCGTTGAAACCCTGATCGAAGGGTTTATCGAATCGGGTTTCGACATCCTGAACCCCGTGCAGTGCTCAGCTGCGGGAATGGACCCAGGAGAGTTGAAAGCCCGCTACGGGGACCGCGTTGTCTTCTGGGGCGGGGGAGTGGACACGCAGAAGACACTTCCGTTCGGCACGCCTTCACAGGTTCGAGAGGAAGTCCTGGCCCGCTGCGAGGTATTAGCGCCTGGTGGCGGATTCATCTTCAACGCCATCCACAACATCCAGCCGAATACGCCGGTGGATAACATTGTTGCGATGTTTGATGCCGTCCGGGAATTCAACGGGCAGTGAACACAATGACACCCAGGAGCACAACGACATCAAGGACTGTGAGTTGCTCCCGTGTCGTTGACGTCCTTGACGTCCTTGATGTCCTTGATGTCCCGGAAGTCGTTCGAGAATATCGGTCTTACAGCTCGCCGCCGAATAGTTCTCTGAGCCTGGCGTAGCCTGCCCGGCTGACCGGCAGCTTCTTCCCGTCCTGTAGCACCACGATTCGGCTGTCTTTGGCGTAAAGCTCGATCCGAGCCATTCGCGCAACGTTGAGCACGAATCCGCGATGGATCCGGACGAACCGATCGGGGTCGAGTGAGTTCTCGAGATCGGAAAGCGTCTGCAGCTTCAGGAAGGCTTTTCCACCGGAATGGATGCAGGCATAATCGTCCTGGGCCTCGATGTAGTCCACGTTATCGGCCGGAATGATGTGCACCCGGGTACCGTCTCGTACCAGGATCCTGTCCAGAAACCTCTTCCCACCTCGTGCGGCCGCCAGAAGAGCGGGTGCCGGGGAGGGCTCTCCGCTTCGGATCCTGGTGGTCGCATGGGTCAGCGCCTCGGTCAGCCGCTCGGGGCTGACCGGTTTGAGCAGGTAATCGGCCGCATGCACATCGAATGCTCTGATAGCGTACTGATCATATGCGGTTACGAAGATCACCGCCGGGGGAGGGGGGATCAGTTCAAGCACCTCGAAACCGTTCAGCTTGGGCATCTGAACATCGAGGATCACGAGGTCCGGTTTCAGCTCGGTTGCGACTTTTACCGCTTCGAAACCGTTCTGGCACTCGGCCACGACCGTTACCTCGGGGTGGTCAGCGAGATATTCCTTGAGGACCGAACGGGCCAACTCTTCGTCGTCGACGATGACCACGCGAATAGGCTCAGGCATCGGATTTCTCCACGAGGGTAGGGAACGCTGGTTGAACCTGGGACGGTGGAGCCGCCTGGGCGGGAATCGTGAGGTGGACTCGGAAGATAGAGTTGTCATCCGAGACCGCCAGGTGAAAATCGTTCCCGAACGCCGAGGCGAGTCGATCTCTGACGTTGCGCAGGCCCACCCCTTCCCCGGCTTCAGCCTCGGCTTCGGGATCAAAGTCGTTCTGAACGGTAACACTCAATATTTCAGGCCCGCGTTTCGCTACTACTGACACTCTCCCGCCCTCGAGCATTCTCGCCACTCCATGGTTGATGCCGTTTTCCACCAGCGGCTGCAGTATCAGCGGGGGCACAAGGCATTGGAGGGCGGCTTTCTCCAGGTGGAATTCGACCTCGAGGCGGGCGCCGAAGCGGACCTTCTCGATGCCGACGAAATCCTGCAGGAGGTTGATCTCTTCCTCGAGTGCGATCCGATCCTGCCGGCCGAGGGCGAGCGTCCGCCGGAAAAAAGCGGCCAGGAGGAGACACATCCGACGAGCCGCGGCAGGATCGCGGGTCGTGAGCGCGCTGATCGAATTCAGGCTGTTAAAGAGAAAATGGGGTGATATCTGCATCTTGAGGGCTTTGATCTGCGCCTCGCGCGCCAGGATCTCCAGTTCCAAGGCCCGTCGACTGGCGGCGCTCGATTCTCCCGCGGCGTGGAGAGTGTAATGGACCGCCGTCGCCGACATGTGGAGGATCAGGCCCATCCCCAGGAGCAGGAGAGTGGAACCGGAAAAGGCGCGGACGAATTCGCCGTGCGTCCAGACCCGGTCCAGACCCGTCGCAAACATCCATCCGAGCCCCAGCCAGAGAAGCGTGGATGCCAGCGAGCTGACAAAATACAGCGGAAAGAAACGGCCCAGACCCAGTCGCGCCGGAGGAAAGAAACTGACCACATACCACGCCGAGAGGCAGATGAAGGCGTACAAGAGGGTGAGGGGAGTGGTAAGCCCCACGGCGACCTGCCACTCCACCTTCTGCTGCAGGTGCACGAGAGTCGACAGGAGCCCGGCCACGGGCAGCCAGGCTCCCAGGTAGACGATCAACCTTCCCGAATGACCCAGGATCGGATGCATCAGTTTTTGACGCCTACGCCACCCATGAAAGTTGTTCCTCGGACAATCAGCCTCTTTCCCGTCATTCCCTGGGGCGCTCTCGTCTTGTCTTCGGCCCCGCCGAGCACGGGGAGAACCTTCAGTTCCACCACCCAGTCCTCGGGCACCTTCAGGTCGATTCCACCGCAGAAGGCGAAGACGTCTACAATAGCTTCGGGCGCGGATATTGACGCGTCTCGCAGATCGAGCTCGCAGCCGCCGAAGAAGGCGGTCAGGTTCGCTCCTTGGAAGTCCTGAGACGTGAAGGCCCTCTTAAATCCGCCAAAGATCGCAACACCGCTCACCGAGTCGCTGGAGCGCGCTCGTGCGGCGCCGCCAGGCACCGAATCGGTGCTGGAACCGGCTCGTGCGACGACCCGCTCACGGGCGAAACCGCGCCAGATGATCAGAAGGCCGCCGGCGACGAGAAGAACCGGCCAGAAGTCCCACAAATCGATGACAAAGAAGTTCAGGTCATCCAAAAGGATCAGAAGTCCGACCAGAAAGAACAAGGCGCCGACGGTCGTTCCGCCGCCGTCTCGGGACTGGAGAAGCTTGATCGCACCTGCGATCATCAAGAGCCCAGGGAACCAGTAGTCGAGGATTCGAGACGCCTCGAAAAGGTTCAGATTGTCGAGCAGGAACAGAAGGCCGATCAGTATGACGCAACCCCCGAAGATCAGTTGAGGTGCGGCATCGCGGATATTTGGGGTGCTCATCGGGTCGTCTCCTTCAGACCGCTGCTATCGACTCGATCCTTAAGATACTCCCACATCACTGTCGTTCCCAAGGCCGATACCAGCAGCGGCCAGGAATTGCTCCAGGACAGGCACGGAATGCCGGTAGCGGGCAACATCAGCCAGGCGAGGAACAGCTGAAGCCAGCGATGCTCGCGGGTGCTGATTCTCGGTCCGGACAGCAGCACCAGGCAGCATGCAATCAGGATCGCCGGGAAGATCCAGCAGGAGGAGAACAGGCCGTTGCTCGCCACAAGACCTGTGGCGCGGAGCAGTTCCCCGGCGCCGATCGAGATGAAGAGAAAACCGATCGGCAACAGAAGCAGTTCCAGCTGGCTGTCATCTCTCTGGTTCATAGTCGTCACCATCCTCACACCCTCACAATACGGGCCCGCCTGGAGAAGGTCACGGGGGATTCGGTGAATGGCGGGGAAATGTCGGCAAGCGGCGCTCCGCAGATCCCACTTCGCCAGTGGGACACATTACAACGGGGAAGTCGGAGCCACGGTCCTTGGGGTCCTTTGGTCCTTGCCTGCCGTCGTTTCCCAAGCCTTGACGGGCTGCCCCTTTAGGGTCAACATTAAACAATGGATCTCGCACAGAGGATGTCGCGCTTAGGTACCGAAACAGCATTCGAGGTACTGGCGAAAGCAAAGCAGTTGGAGCGTCAGGGACGAAAGATCGTTCATCTCGAGATCGGAGAACCTGATTTCAATACGCCTGCGCACATCGTGGACGCGGCAGTCCAGGCGCTGCGCGACGGATGGCATCATTACACTCCCTCTGCCGGTATCGCGCCTCTTCGGGAGGCGATCGCCGAAACAGTCTCGGCCAGCCGTCAGATCCCGGTCGCCCCCGAGCAGGTAGTCGTCACACCCGGGGGAAAACCGATCATCTTCTTTTCGCTGCTGGCGCTTGTCGGGGAAGGGGACGAGGTGATCTACCCGAACCCCGGGTTTCCGATCTACGAGTCCATGATCCGATTTGCCGGCGGGACGCCCGTCCCCGTGCCTCTTCGAGAAGAGCTCGATTTCCGAATGGATGTGAACCAGCTCCTGGGACTGGTGACAGCCCGAACCAAGCTCATTATTCTGAACTCTCCGAACAACCCCACCGGTTCTGCCCTGGAAGCGAGCGAGCTCGAGACCATTGCGAACGCCCTCCGTGATTCGGATGTCCTCTTCTTCTCGGACGAGATCTACAGCCAGATTACCTACGAGTGTTCTCCCTTCAGCATCGCCTCGGTTACCGGCATGAAGGACCGGACGATCATTCTCGACGGATTCTCCAAAACCTACGCGATGACGGGCTGGCGGCTGGGCTATGGGGTCATGCCGAACGTTCGTCTTGCCGACCAGATCACGCGCCTGATGGTCAACTCGAACTCCTGCACTGCGGCTTTCACGCAAATGGCCGGGGTAGCGGCCCTCAAAGGCGACCACGCACCGGTAAGGCGAATGGTGGAAACGTTCCGGACCCGGCGCGACAAGGTCGTCGAATGGCTGAACGGCATCCCGGGAGTATCCTGCAGGAGCCCCCGCGGCGCATTCTACGTGTTCCCAAACGTCACGAATTTCGGCCGCAAGTCCTCGGAGCTCGCCGATCTCCTGCTGAATCAGGCGGGTGTCGCCGTGCTTTCGGGAACCGCTTTTGGCGCTTATGGAGAAGGATACCTGAGGCTTTCCTACGCAACCTCGCTCGAGCGGCTCCAGGAAGGAGTCGTCAAGATGGGCGAGCTTCTCGGGGGTCTTCGGTAACCAGCAGCATTCCCAGTTCTCATACATCACAATCAGGAGAAGGACGTCCATGACCCCCTTCCGTATCTTCGCCACGTGTGACATCGGGCAGGAGGCGCTGGGCCGACTGCGGGAGAGAGGCTACGACCTCGAAGTGTACGAAAACCGCGAGCCACCGCCCCATGATCTCATCCTCCGCAAGGTCTCTTCCGGGATCGATGGTCTGATAACGACCCTCCGAGACCGTATCGACGAGGCAATCTTTCAGGCTGGGAAGGGCAAGCTGAAGGTCGTCGCCCAGGATGCCGTTGGATTCGATAACATCAACCGCGAGGCGGCTAACCGAAACCGGGTGCCCTTCACAAATACAGCGGATGTCCTCACCGATGCGACTGCGGAGTTCGCATTCTTCATCATGGGCGCCGTCTCCCGAAAGCTCTACCCGAGCGAGCAGATCGTGCGCGAGAAGAAATGGACCACCTGGCATCCCTACCAGCCTTTTCTTGGGGATGAAGTCACCGGAAAAGCAGTTGCGGTGATAGGAACCGGGCGCATCGGAAAGGCTTTCATCCTGAAGTGCACGGGAATGGAGATGAACATCCTCTGTTACGATCCCATCGCCCAGGATCACGACTTTGTCGACAAGGTGCAGGCGATCCTGGACCTGAAATCCAGCAGCGGGCTGTCCCGCAGACACAACTGGATTCGTTATGTCAGCCTGGACGAAGCCCTGCGGGAAGGAGACTTCGTGAGCCTCCATGTGCCGCTCACTTCGGGTACGACCAGGCTGATGAACGACGCCGCATTTGCCACCATGAAGTCGACTGCCTACCTTATCAACACCTCGCGTGGTCCGGTCGTCGATCAGGAGGCGCTCTACCGGGCTCTGAAATCCGGAATGATCGCGGGTGCCGCCCTGGACGTGTTCGAGAAGGAACCGCTACCGGAGGATTCTCCCCTCAGGGACCCGGATTTGGCGGAACGGCTTCGCCTCTTTCACCATTTTGCAAGCGGCGGCCGGCAAACGCGGCTATCGCCCGACCCGGAGATCGGCATGGCCGGGCGCTGCGTCCAGGGATTGATCGATGTTCTGGAAGGCCACTACGGAGGCGACCCCGCCAGGATGCCCTACGTGGTTAACAAAGAAGCATTCGAGAGAAGAGGCTGAAGCGCCATCCACCAAGGGGACGAAGGGGCACGAATAGAGGCAGGCGACAAAGTTCGACCTCGCTTGCTTTCATCCGTTTCGCTTCGTGCCCTTCGTGGATGGCTCTTCAGCCTTTCCGCCGGCGATCACGACCGTCCTCGTCGGGTAGGCGAATTGGATCCCTTCTTCCTCGAACTTCCTGAAAAGTGCAAGGTTGATGCTCTGCTGGATGTCCATGAAGGTGTTGTAGTCCGGATCCGTGACCCAATAGACCACCTCGTAGGTCAATGCCGACTCCCCGTAGCTGGCGAAGTGCGCCCGGTCGAAACGCACACTCGGCTGGCTCTCGACGATCTCCCGGATCATCTTCGGTATGGCGGCAAGCGAAGCATAGGCCGTCTGATACACCACCCCGATCGTGAAAACCACGCGGCGCTCCTGCAGCAGCTTGAAATTGCGAATCCGGCTCTTCAACAGGTCCGCATTGGAAATGACCAGTTGCTCACCGGAGAGGCTTTTGATCCTCGTCGTTTTCATACCTATCCGCTCGACATGGCCCATAAGGTCATCGACCATGATGAAATCGCCGATGACAAACGGCTTGTCGAAGAGGATGGAAAACGAAGCAAATAGATCGCCAAGAATGTTCTGCGCGGCGAGTGCCACGGCTATCCCAGTGATTCCCAGGCCGGCCACCAGGGTCGTCACCTTCCAGCCGATGTTGTCGAACGCCCACAAAACCAGGGCAACCCAGAGCAAAAGCTTTCCGATGAAAGTCAGGGCGGTGGTCGCCCCGATCGCGTCGCTTCCTTGTCCGATCTCCCGTTCCACGTAGTGGGAAACGACAATCCCGAGCAGAGAAGTCAGCCAGAGACCGATCTGCAGAACAACAGCGAGGACCAGCGCTCCCTGAACCAGCATCTCCCACTTGCTTGACAGGTCGAGAAGGAGAGCGCCGGAGTAAATTGACAAGATGAGGATGAAGAAGAACCGCGTTCGCCGCATCATCTCGGCGATCTGGTCGTCGAGGCGGTTCGCAGTTCGAGCGGCGAGCGCCGCTATTCGACGCGCGACAACAGTTCGAAGGACCCGAAGGACCGTGAGGACGGACAGCATCACGATGGCTGCCCACATCCAGTCCTTCAACGAATTGCCGTAAACGACGCGGTCGAGAAACTCCATTGGACAAATTGTAGGAGAGCCGGCGACAGCGAACAACAGCAATCTCGGAAGTCTTGTCCGTCAACCCTTGATGCGGTACGCTTAAGCTCTTTCCTGAAACCTGGAGGACATGATGCCTGAAGCCGATAATAACAAGGATGCCAAGAACTACTATCTGGACGTTCCGGTTCGCAACGAGCTCTTCTTTCTGAAGGGCTCGAATTCCTACGACTGGGGAATGAAGAACCGCCTCGCCCGGATTTTCAACCCGGTCTCGGGCAAAGCCGTGATGTTGGCCTTCGATCACGGGTACTTCCAGGGACCGACCACGGGCCTGGAGCGGGTAGACGTGACGATTCTTGCCCCTCGCCGAATATGCCGATGCCCTGATGCTCACCCGGGGAATCCTGCGCACCACGATTCCCGCTTCGACACAAAAGCCTTTTGTCATGCGCGCGAGCGGCGGGCCCAGCATTTTGAAGGAACTCTCGAACGAGCAGATCGCGGTCGACACCGAAGACGCCCTGCGCATGAACGCTTCCGCGGTGGCCGTCCAGGTCTTCATCGGTGGCGAGTTCGAGACCCAGTCGGTTCACAACATGACCCGGCTCATTGACGCAGGAATGCGCTACGGCCTCCCCACGCTGGGTGTCACCGCGGTTGGAAAAGAGATCACGCGCGATGCGCGATATATCGGGCTCGCGTCGCGAATCCTGGCGGAGCTCGGTGCCACCTTCGTCAAGACTTACTATGTGCCAGGTTTTGAGGCCGTTACCGCATCCTGTCCGGTCCCGATCGTGATCGCCGGAGGCAAGAAACTGCCTGAGCTCGACGCCTTGCGCATGGCTCACAACGCTATCGCGGATGGTGCCTCAGGGGTGGATATGGGACGGAACATCTTCCAGTCCGAGGCCCCCGTTCCCATGATTCAGGCAGTTCGGAAGGTCGTCCACGAGCGTATGAAGCCTGAGCACGCTTACGAGTACTACCAGGAGCTGAAGAACGCGGCCTCCGGCGCCGGAGTACGGTGACCTGACGCAACAGCTAGAATTCCTATCAAGGACACCATGGACCAGAACCAGTTGCGCGACCGTCTGAAAAGTATCTGCCCAACCGTCACCGTAGGTGTGATTACTGCGGATCTCATGCACCTGGCCGATGAACTGACGGCGATCGAGCAGTCGGGCGTGAAGCTCCTCCACTTTGACGTCATGGACGGTGTTTTCGCCCCGATGCTGACCCTCGGGCCCCCGTTCATTAAATCGGTCAAGACTCGAATGCTGAAGGACGTGCACCTGATGATCGATGAGCCGGTGGACAAACTGCCTGGCTACATCTCCGCCGGTGCGGACATGATCACGGTGCACGTAGAATCGACACGGCACATTCACCGGGCGCTCCAGCAGCTCAAAACAGCCCGCAATGCAAACGATGCCGACCGTGGACTGCTGCGCGGAATTGCGCTGAACCCCGGCACCCCCCTCGCTGCCCTGGATCCCCTGCTCGATGAGGTCGACGTCGTATTCCTTCTCGCTGTGAATCCCGGCTGGTCAGGGCAGTCCTTTATCGAGAAAACGATCGAGCGGCTGTGCTCGCTGAAGGCGACGATCGCCGAGACAGGTAAGTCGATCCTGACCGGGCTCGATGGCGGTGTGACGAAAGAGAACATCGACCGGATTGCACGCCTGGGCGTGGACCTTATCGTGACCGGCAGCGCGGTCTTTGACGGCAAGGCGCCTGCCGAGAACGCGAAATTCATGCTGCAGGCCGTCCGCGCGAGGGATTTCGGGGACATGATACTTAATTCTCAACCAGTTACCGGGCTCTAACCGTTGGCAAAAGAATTAAGTTTCGTGTCCCCGAAATTCGCATCGCTCTCCGAGATTTCCGAGACTTCCCAACTGCCTAATTCGGTGACACTATGCAGAATCAATGGCGAGATGAAGATGCCTCCCGCTTTGTAGCGGAATTCGGGGGGCGGTTCGGCAGTGACCTGGCCCTCAGGACCTATTCGTCGCGGTTGCTCGGATCGGATCGCAGCGTGGTCCTTCACGGTGGCGGAAACACCTCCGTCAAGACAACCTGGAAGTCCATCATGGGCGACGATGTCGAGCTCATCTTCGTGAAGGCGTCAGGCTTCGACATGGCAACCATTCCACCGGAAGGCCATTCCGGCCTGGATCTCGCCTACCTGCGCAAGCTCCGATGCCTCGGGATGCTCGCTGACGACGAGATGGTCAATCAGCTCCGGACGCACCTGGTCAATGCCGCTTCCGCCACTCCCTCGATCGAGGCCTTCATGCACGCCTTCGTACCCGCAAGGTACGTCGACCACACGCACCCGGATGCGATTCTCTCGCTTACGAATCGTCCCGACGGCGAAAAAACGGTCCGGAAGGCACTCGGAGAGTCGGTCGGCATCATCCCGTACGTGAAAGCGGGGTTTGAGCTGGCCTTGGCCGTGGCCCGGTTCATCGAGAAGAACCCCGACGCCGAGGCTCTCGTCCTCATGAACCACGGCCTCGTAACTTGGGCAGACGACCCGAAAACCTCGTACTCGCGGACAGTCGAGCTGGTGACGCGCGCGGGGGAGTATCTGCAGGCGAGTCGGTCGGTCGTCCACCTGAACGACGCGGAGCTGGAGACGGCCAGGGACCGGTACCGCCGAATCGCCCCCGTGGTCAGAGGCGCCCTGGCTGTCCGCACGTCGAATCCTGATTGGCCCTTCGACCGGTTCGTCCTCCGCCCCCTGATCTCCAATGAGGTGCTCGAGCTCCTCAGAACCGAACGAGGCCCTTCGCTGGCCGTCACCGCTCCGCTCACGCCCGACCATCTCATCCGGACGAAGAACTACCCGCTGCTCCTGAGCGACCCCAACTATTCGGACCCGGAGAGCCTTCGACAGCGCCTGACCGAGGCAGTGGCCGAGTATGCTCGTCGCTACGACGAGTATTTCGACAGAAACCGGGAACGGTTGGCCCCCGGTCTTCAAAAGTTCGACTCACATCCCCGGGTGATCCTCCTTCCCGGACTCGGAGCGATCTGCGCCGGAGAGGACGTCCAGGCTGCCGACATCGTCCGGGATATTACCGAACAGACTCTGCGGGTCAAGGCCTGGTTCGCCTCAACGGGGACCCAGTACCAGGGATTGGAGGAGTCGCATCTTTTCGACATGGAGTACTTCGCGCTCCAGCATGCAAAGCTGGCCAGGCGGGCGGGAAGGGGACAACTGGGCCGCGAGATCGCGCTCGTTACCGGGGCCGCCGGAGCGATCGGCATGGGCATTTGCGAACGGCTCCTCCTGGAGGGATGCCACGTGGCCGTCTCCGACCTTCCCGGAGTTCACCTTACGGCCGCCGCCCAGGAACTCGACTCACGGTTTCCCGGCCGGGTGATCGCAGTCCCCATTGATGTCACCGAGCCGGCCTCAATCAGCCACGGATTCGCCCAGCTGATCGAAACATGGGGCGGTTTGGATATTGTTGTCATCAACGCCGGGATCGCCCACGTTTCGCCCCTGGTTCAGATGGACCTGGAAGTCTTCCGCAAGCTGGAGCGGGTCAATATCGACGGGACGCTCCTCATCCTCGGGGAAGCCGGACGCCACTTCCGCCTTCAAAAGACCGAGGGAGACATTTTGCTGGTCTCCACGAAAAACGTTTTTGCGCCGGGAGCTAAGTTTGGCGCGTACAGCGCAACGAAGGCGGCCTCGCACCAGTTGGGTCGGATCGCCAGCCTTGAGCTGGCGGAGCTCGGAGTCCGGGTCAACATGGTCGCCCCGGATGCGGTGTTCTCTCATGGGGCGAGGAGATCGGGCCTCTGGGCGGAAGTGGGTCCCGACCGTATGCGAGCCCGCGGACTGGATGAGAAAGGCTTGGAAGAGTACTACCAGAGCCGGAATCTGCTGAAGGCCAAGGTGACCGCGGATCACGTCGGGCGTGCTGCTCTGTTCTTTCTCACGCGCCAGACCCCGACGACCGGTGCCACGATCCCCGTCGACGGCGGCCTGCCCGATTCAACGCCCAGGTGAGCCAATTGCCGGGCCGATGGCATGGCGAGTGGAAGAACCGCAAGCGGAGCGCTTTTTGCGCAGCGCGCGGATTCTAACCGTGAGCAGTAACCTCGGCGGGAGGGACCGGTCACCCGGACAATCCGCGCACTCCGCACAAAACGCTCCGTTTGCGGTTCTGTCCGCCTCGCCAACCCCTTGATTCGCGCGAGTGGTTTTCGGTTTCGTGGTCAGTCGTCAGTTCTTCCCGGCTGGGCCACCTCGACTTCGGTTACCGGCAGGCAGGCCCGAAGATCCGCGGGGTCGATTTCGACCAGAAACCCGCGCTTTCCTCCGTTGATCAGGATACGGGGCAGCTCCATGATCGATTTCTCGACGTAAACCGGGAGTCCCTGTTTCATCCCGAACGGACTGATGCCTCCCACCATATATCCCGACAGCTTCTCGGCCCTCTTCTGGTCGCACGGACTGACGTTCTTCGCGCCCAGCGCCCTGGCCAGTCGCTGTGTGGAGACTTCCCGGTCGCCATGCATGAGGACCACCAGGGGCTTCCGGTCATCGGTCTCCATCAGCAGCGTCTTCACGACGGCGTGCTCGGGGAAGCCGAGCTGGTCGGAGGCCCGCTCGGTTCCGCCGTGTTCTTGATACTTGTACAGCCGCGGTTCAAAGTTGATCTTCTTGGCCCGCAGGAAGCGAACTCCGGTAGTGATCGGATAGTCAATACTGGCCATACGGTTCACACGTGGTTTCGCAGCATGAGCTCGGCAGGGTAAGGATCGAGGTACGTCTGCTCCATGACCCAGGCATCGGGATGCCGCCTGAAGTGATGTTTGAGAAGAGTAATCGGAACTATCAGAGGAACCAAGCCGTTTCGGTAGTCGTCGATCACCGACGTCAGCTCCTGCTTATCCTCGGAATCGAGATCTCTTTTGAGGTAACCGGCCAGGTGGTAGAGGACGTTTGAGTGCTTCCGGGGTGTTGCCTTTTGCTTCAGCGTCTCCATGAACTTCTGCTCGTAAACCTCGAGCAACTCGGGAAAATTCGCGGTGCCGGCCGTGGAGATCGTTCGGCCCAACTCCCGGTAGAGCGCCGGGCTATGGGCGAACAGGGCAAACTTGTGCCTGGTGTGAAAGCGGATGAGGTCGGCCGGAGTGGGCCCGGCGGCGATGAAATCCAGCCACCTGCGTCGTGCAAAAAGCCGTTCGACGAAGTTCTCGCGCAGCACTGAGTCGTTCAGGCGGCCTTCTTCCTCGATGGGCAGAGTAGGGAAGCGCCGCATCAAGGCGGCGGCGTAGATTCCCACGCCGTTCTTGGATGCCGCCTGGCCCTGGTATAGCCGCACGTGCACCATCCCGCAAGACGGCGATTTGCTCTTAAGAATGTAACCGTGGAGGTTGAGCGCCGCCAGTTCCCACACGCGACGCTCCGAATAGTTCTGCATCGCATCCGTCAAGTCGCGGCCGGATTTGGGGGCAATCAGACGGGGACTCCTCGGGTCGCCCTCCAGGCGAATGGCTTCACGCGGGGTCCCGAGGCCGATGTCGACCTCCGGACAGATGGGGACGAATTCCACGTACTCGGCAAGGGTCTTGGTGAGGAAAGAGTCTTCCTTGTGGCCCGCATCGAAGCGGACTCTGTTGCCCAGAAGACAGGATGAGACTCCGAGGAGCAGCTTGGCTTGCGCCGGCTCTTGCATAGATGTCGTCTCGAAATCTCGTCGATACCCGGCTAGTCCCGGCGCCGCCGACTGGACGGTGCCTTGGCGGGGGCTTCCTCGGCGGTGACTCCGAGTTTCTCCAGCTCCTGTGCGGCCAGCTTCGCTTCCTGACTGTCCGGATACAGCGAAATCAGTTTCCTGAAGGTATCGATCGATTCCTGGTTCTTCTGCAAATCCTGATACGCGAGCGCCTTCTTGTAAAAGGCTACCGGGGTCTTGTCCCCTTTCGGATAAAGATTGATCACCTGGTCGAAGGCCTGAATCGCCTGCTCGAATCGCCCCTGCTCCATGAAACAGACACCGAGGTAGTGGAGTGCGTTGTCCGAATACTCGTTATTCGGGTAGTTCGTCACGAAATCCTGGAACCCGGTGATCGCCAGGTCGAAATTCGAAGTCAAGTAGTCGTTGTAGGCCTGGTTGTAAACCTGGTCCGGTTCGATACCGTCACCGGCATTCGCGCCGGCAGGAACTGTGCGCACTGACGCCGTTTTGACCTGGTTTTCTTCCAGCTTTTGGTAAACACCGGCGACTCGGTTGTTCGTGTCGTCCAGCTTCAGGCTCAGCTTCTGGATCTCCTGCTTGACCTGGGAAGCCACGCTCGCGGCATCCGCTTTCTGGTTCACGAGCGACTGATTCAGTTTATCCATGACCATGTTGCTTTTCGCAATCTGGTCATTCAGTTGTTCGAGCAGCGATTTGAGAACGCCGTTGTTCTCGTCCATGCTCTTCTGAATCAGGCGGATCTGCTCCTGGAGCTGCAGCATATCGCTTTGGAGCCGGATAATTTCTTCCTTGGTGCCGGCCAGTGCTGCCGCGGGGGCCGCCAGTATGAAAACCACGACCAGAATTAGGCATTTTTTCATTGTCGTCTCCGCAGGTAACGCCCTTCGGTCAAAGGACAGAGGTCACTCGTTTGGCGACCCCCGTCCTGCAAATTACTACGACCGAAACCGCAGCGTTCGCTTCGGTTGAGCAAGAGCCGCGGTCGTTACCTTACTGTTTTGCTGCGAAATGCGAGCGCCTGTTCTGCGAGTATGACGCTTCGTCGTGTCCGGGCGAGAACGGCTGCTCCTCGCCAAGCGAGATCGTCTCCAATTGCTCCGCCGACACTCCCAACTGAACGAGGTACTCCTTGGTCGCCTGCGCGCGCCTGTCTCCGAGCGCCAGGTTGTACTCCTCGGTGCCTCTCTCGTCGCAATGTCCTTCAAGCAAGATCTTTGCGGTCGGGAACTGCCGGAACCAACGGGCGTTCTCTTCCAGGATGCCCCGGGACTCGGCGCTCAGGTCGGCCTTGTCGTAATCAAAGAAGACATCCTTGACCCGACCGTCTCTTATCGCGTCTACGAGGCTCTGAATATCGCTGGATGTAATTCCGCCGACCTCTTTTGGAGCGACTACGGTGACTCGGGTGCTGGCCTTGGCCTCGCCACCCGCGCTTCGTGCGGTCGCCGTAAACGTGGCCGACTCCCGCGGGGTCAGGACGACTGAACCGCTGTCGGAGACGTTCCCTACGCCGCCATCAATAATCACAGAATCCGCGTTTTGGGCCTTCCATGTCAAGGTCGTCTGCTGTCCTCGTTCCAGGCTGCTCGGAGAGGCGGCAATCTCGATGGTGGGCGTCGGCGCCGTCGTGGGAGCGGTCGTCGGCTCGGTTCGGGCGGGCGGGGGCAAAGTGGGCCGGACCTCTGGTCCTTTCTTACCTCCGCAGCCGACATTCAACAATAAAGACAAACAAAATACGATTGCGAAAAGTGCTAGGGTGAAACGCTTCATTTTTAGATTCTCCTTCAGGAGCTTGTGAATGATTCTGTAGGGTATCAAAAACCGGCAACGATGCAACCCCGAATCAGTCCGCTTTCTGGTAGCCCGACCATGAGGGACTCTCGTTGATGCCGTATGCCGTGACCTGGCGCACATTTTTGCCGTCGGCATTCATCACGAAGATTTGCTTGGAGCCCGAACGGGTGCTCTGAAACACTATGTGCCGGCCATCCGGTGACCAGTGCGGACTCTCGTTGCTGGCACCTCCCACGGTAATCTGAAAGATCTTGCCGGTCGCCACCTCGATGATGTAAACGTCGTGTTTCCACTGCGTGGGAGCTTGCCAGGAGTAACAAACCATCCGGCCGTCCGGAGACCAATCAGGACTGTCGCAGTGGCCTCCCTCAGACACGAGACGCCGGACGTTTGACCCGTCGGAGTCCATGACCCAGACCTGGGGAGTTCCGGACCGATCGGAGATGAAGGCGATCTGTTGCCCGCTCGGGTTCCAGGTCGGCGCGGTGTCGATGCCGGAATGATTGGTCAGGTTTCGCCGGCCACTTCCGTCAGCTGCGGCCACATAGATGTCCGAGTCGACAGCGTCCTCGGACCTGGCCGAAAAAGCAATTCTCTTGGCGTCAGGCGAAAGTGCTGGAGAAGAAGCATAAGAGCTTTCGGTTGGAAGCACGATGCGACCTCCCCTGAGGTCCTGCAGCCAGAGTTCCCAGCGGGCGCCGCCTGGTAGTCGGGTCACGAACGCCAGCTTCGAATTGTCCGCCGACCACTCCGGAAACTTATTGAGACCGCCGTTGGCGGTTACAGTCCTCGGGTTTGCCCCGTCATAGTCGCAGACGTATATCTCCTTCGCCGCACCTTTAAGCGCACTGTAGGCGATTTGCGTGCGGGCCACTCCCTTGCTGGTTCCCGCCGACAATTGGAAAACCACTTCGTCGGCGAAGGAATGGGCCACGTTGCGAACCAGGGTGGTCGATGCGGCCGTAAAACGCTTCCCGAGCACCTGTTGCTTGGTTTTCACGTCGTAGAGATAGGCTTCGACGACCGCACTCGGCCCGCTCGTCTGCACATTCCCAAAGATAATGAAATCGGCCGAAACGGGGTCAATACGCCACGATTCGAAGGCGATATCCTGCGGAACTCGCACGACGGTGGTCGGGTAGAAGCTCTTGGACCTCATTTGAAAGAAGTTCGAGAACTGGAGGTCTTTCCAGAGCACTTCGTTGAACACTTTGAGGGCCGAGTCCAATTCCGAAGTCGATGCCCCTCGGGCCTGGAAATCGGCGACGGCCAGGTTCGTCACGCCGGTCAAAGGGGGCCGGATCACGATTTGCTTATCCTGCTCCTGGGCAGGCTCCTGGGCAGGGACAAGACCGGCGGCCATAAGAATGAATGAGAGCACGAGATGAATCATTACTCGACCTTTCTAGCGTGGCGGTGGATAGTCAAAATGTGCCGCAAAACGTAATCTTTTGTTTCGGAGCTCGTAAGGCAACGGAGGGAGCGGATTGCTGGCCATAACGGCCCTCTGCGCCGCGAGATCCACCGCCGTGATCCCGCTTGCCTTTTCCAGGCGGACTTCGCCGATCGACCCGTCCGGCGACACCACAAAGCTGACGATACTGGCAACGGGCCTGTCGAGCTGGCCGAGCGAGGTTTTCAGCCAGTTCCCACCGATGCGCTGTTCCACCTGCCGGACATACCAGGAGTCAAGAGTCCCCTCGCCGGTCCCCGCACCGATCGAAACTCCGTGGCCGGTACCCGCGCCTCCGCCCGATCCGGCGCTTCCGCCTCCCGGTCCGCCGACACCTGGTTCCGGCGTGGAGGGAATCCGGCCTTCGGGAGGAGGCGGGATTGGTACTCTCGGCGGCGACCGGCGTTCCTCCTGCTGGCGGCGCTTGCTCGCCTTCTCGACGAAGTCATTGGGATCCGGAGCCGGCGGTGCCGGTTCGACCTTTGGCGGAGGCGGAGGAACAGCCTGCGGTTTGGGCGTCAGCATCGGCTTATAAGCGCCGATCCCGCCGCTAGGGGCAGCCGACAACCCGACCGTCACGTATTCCGCGCCCTGGCCGCCTCCCGGTCCACTGCCGAGGACGATGATGTCGTCGTCCGAGAAACTGCCTAAGACAAAAAGGAACAGACCCAGGACGAGAACGTGCCCGGCAACCGAAACAACCAGTGCCGGCCAGCTTGACCCCTCGCGGATGTGGGACCTGAAAATCCGTCCTGACATATGTCGTATATTCTACCGGTTTGCCGGTTCCTTTTTCAGGGGCTTCGTCACCAGGTTGATTGTCTTGTAACCGCTCATCCTGATCTCGTCGACTACCGTCACAATCGTTTTCCACCGGACGTCCTCGTCCGCCTGAAGAAAAACCGGTTGCGAACTGTCGGCCAGTTCCTTCCTTAGAACTGCACCCATCTCGTTGAAATTGACCGGCCGGGAACGGTAGTAAAGGATGTCATCCCGGGTAATCGTAATGACCGCCCGCTGCTCGGGATTCACCTCAGCGACGGTCCTGGTTCTCGGCAGATTGACTTCGATCCCGGTCTGAAGGATCGGGGCGGTGACCATGAAAATAATGAGCAGGACCAGCACGACGTCAACCAGAGGAGTGACGTTTATCTCCGAAAGCGATGATCGAGTCCCGCCTGTCTGAGTCTTGAAAGCCATGGAGGATGTTCTCTTAATTGTGCCTGGGTTGCCGCCCTTTGGATCGCCAATGTCTAGGAGACAAAGCTGCGCTCGACAAGGTTCAGCAGTTCGGCCATGAAGTCATCCATTTCCGCGCCGAAGACCTTCAGCCGGCCGAGAAAGTGATTGTAAGCAATGACCGCGGGTATGGCCGCGAACAGGCCGGCCGCAGTGGCCACGAGCGCTTCGCTGATGCCCGGTGCTACCGCCTGGATGGTCGTCGAAGTTCCTTCGCCGAGCCCCTGAAACGCGTTGATAATGCCGACCACGGTTCCGAACAAGCCTATGAATGGAGTGACCGAGCCGGTGGTAGCGAGCCAGTTGAGCGACTGCTCCAGGGTCGTCATCTCGCTGCTAGCCGCTTTCTGCAGCGACCTCTCCAGCCCGTTCATGCTGCGAATCGAGGTTGCGCCGGGATTTCCGCCGGTATTTCTAACCTGATGGCTCAATTCCTCATACCCGCTTCGGTAAATGCCGGCTAAAGGGGACTTTGGGTATCTTTCGGACTCCCGATAAATGTCAGACAAGCTGGAGCTGTGGCGAAAACGATCGTAAAACTCGAGCGATTGCTTTTGCACCTGTCTGTAGAAGAAAGCTTTTCGTACGATGATTGCCCAAGAGACCAGTGAAAAAATAAGAAGAATAACGAGGACTGTTTGCGCGAGGGTTCCGCTGTTCCGAACAAGTATCCAGAAGGACCCGAACTCTCCCTGGGCCAAAGTGAGGTAGAACAAGGACCGCACCTCTCCTTTCTATAAGAAAAACAAAGCCTTGAGCCGTGTCGGCCTGATTTACGACAAGCTGATTGTAACTGACAGACCGCTCATATACCATAAACCGCGCGTCTGGCAGCCAGCAATCGCCGTTCATAGATTTGATGCACGCGGCCCCGGAAAAGCCATGCTCAGTTTTCTCACAATTGAAAACTTCGCCCTGATCGACCGATTGGAAATCGAATTCAAACACGGCTTGACCTTGATCACCGGCGAAACCGGTTCCGGAAAATCGATCCTGGTCGACGCGGTGGGCTTGCTCACAGGTCAGCGCGCCTCCCAGGAGATGATCCGGCAGGGATGCGAGCGCGCCCGCATCGAAGGAGCCTTTCAGCTCGCCGCGCGACACCCGGCACGCGATCTGCTCTCGGCTGCAGGGTCTGGAAGACGGAGATGAGTTGATCATCCGCCGCGAAATCATCCAGTCGGGTGGAAGCAAGGCGATGGTGAACGGCTCCCTCGTGACCCTCGCCTTTCTCTCTGAGCTCGGAATGCACCTGGGCGATATTCATGGGCAACATGACCAGCAGGTTCTTCTGCAGCCCTCAACTCACCTCGATTTCCTCGACGCCTTCAGCGAAAACCAGTCAGCCCTGGCCGAAATCCAGGCGCTGAACGCCGAGCTTCAGGGCATCCGATCGCGCCTGGCCGCTGGACGGGCGAGCGAGAAGGAGCGGTTGCAGCGAATCGACAATCTGAAGTTCCAGATCGACGACATCGCCCGCCTGGCCCTCACTCCGGGCCTCGACGTCGAGCTCGAGAAGGAACGAGCCCTACTGGTGACGGCCGAGAAAAGGTTCCAGTATGCCCAGGACAGTTTCGATATCCTCTACGAGCGCGAAGAATCGGTCCTGACGCAAATCGCGGGCGTCAAGAAGAACCTCCAGGCTTTGGCGGAGTTGGACGACTCCTATGGACCGGCAGTCGGGCGCTTCGAAGAGGCGTGTTTCCAGCTGGAGGAAATGGGTTTTCAACTTCGTGACTACGCCTCAAGGGTCGAGTACAGTCCGGCCCGTCTTGAGGAAATCGAGGCGCGCCTGGCCGACATTCAGAAAGCGCGCCGAAAATACGGCGAATCGGTCGACGAGATTCTGAGCTACGGCGAGCGAATCGGTGCTGAATTGAATGCGCTTTCCGGATCCGAGGAAGAGTTGGGCGAGCTGAGCCGCCACGAGATCGAGGTACAGAGCCAGTACCTGAAGGCCGCCCGGGAGCTGTCCGACAAGCGCAGAATCGACAAACAGGCTCTTTCGAGGGTTATCGAGGAGGAGCTCGCCGGTCTTTCAATGCGGGATACGGTCTTCGACGTACAGATGACGACCGACGAAAAGCTGGCGTCCGAGAAGGGGATCGACGCCGTCGAGTTTCTAATCAGCCCGAATCCGGGAGAGTTGCCGAGGCCGCTCGCCAAGATCGTTTCCGGCGGCGAACTTTCCCGCGTAATGCTCGCCCTGAAATCGATACTGACGCTCGAGACCCATGAAAAGACACTGGTTTTCGACGAGGTCGATGCCGGCATCGGCGGCAGGGTAGCCTCCAACGTCGGCCAGAAACTCGCGGCTCTCGCCCGGCATCACCAGGTCTTCTGCGTGACCCATCTCCCGCAGATCGCCGTATACTCGGATCACCACTTTCGAGTCGACAAGCAGTCGGACAGCGGCCGAGCGACCGTCGGCATGCAGCTCCTCAAACGCCAGGAACGGATACAGGAGCTGGCCCGGATGATGACCGGCGACACGGGTGACCCAGACAACCCTCAAACACGCGGCCGAGTTGCTCCAGTCCGTGAAAGCGAACACTGACTGACCGTCTTCCCACGCTTGTTGTGGCCGAAAAATCGTTTACGCTACAATGATTCAGCTTTTACATGATATCCAAACGCTTCTTGATCGAGACTTTCGGTTGCCAGATGAACGAACACGATTCGGAGAAGATCGCCGGTCTTCTGGCTCATCGCGGCATGGTTCCCGCCGCGTCCCTCGAAGAGGCGGATCTCTTTATCCTCAATACCTGCAGCGTCCGTGAGAAGGCGGCGCAGAAAGTGTACAGCCGTCTGGGCGAAGTCAAACGGCGGAAGCGCGATAACAAGGACTTCATCATCGGGGTTGTGGGATGTGTGGCGCAGCAGGAAGGCAAGGCGATCGCTGCGCGGGCACCCTACGTCGACCTGGTGGTCGGAACCCACATGTACCATGCCATTCCCGATCTCCTCGACCGCATCGGCCAGAACAGCCAGCCTGAGGCCGGAGCTCACGTCCTGACTGACTTTGTCGGCGATTCGCCGGTTGAGATCGAGCCCGTCCTCAGGCAGACCGGGTTTCGTGCTTCGATTACCATCATGGAGGGCTGCAACAAACAGTGCAGCTTCTGCATCGTACCTTATACGAGAGGAAAGGAGCGGAACCGACCGGCCCGGATTGTCCTCGACGAGTGTTCCCGAGCCGCCGACCAGGGGTTTACGGAAATCCTGCTGCTCGGACAGACCGTTAACAGCTACCGCGACCCCGAGCACGCCCGGACCCGTTTTGCCGATTTGCTCGAGCGAGTCGCGTCAATTCCCGGAATACGCCGAGTTCGCTTCACCTCGCCTCATCCGCGCTCCTTTAATGACCGTACGATTGAAGTCATGGCCGCACTTCCGACCATCTGCAACCAGGTGCATCTCCCCCTCCAGAGTGGATCCACCGGTGTGCTGCGTCGTATGCGCCGCCAGTACACACGGGAATGGTATCTGGAGCTCGTGGAGAAATTCCGAGGATGCGGGAGACCTATCAGCCTCTCGACCGATGTGATTGTCGGTTTTCCGGGGGAGACTGCGGAAGACTTCGACGATACCCTGACGGCTGTCGAAACTGTCCAATTCGATTCGATGTTCTCGTTTAAGTATTCCCCTCGGCCACACACCGAGGCGTTCGAGTGGAAGGACGATGTCCCGGAGACGGAGAAGGGAAGACGGCTTACCCTTCTTCAGCAGTTGCAGACACGCATCCAGTTGAGACTGCACGAGGAGAATTACCTGGGGAAACGCTTCGAATTGCTTGTCGAGGGCACAGCCCGGGACGGGGTCAACCGTTTCGGAAGGACCACGACTAACAAGGTCGTTAATTTCCCCGGAAACGAGCCGCCCGGAACTTACGTCCTAGTAGAGGTGACAAGGGTTGGTCCGAACAGCCTGGTTGCCACTAAGGTAGCGGAAAACTGAGTCGGCCGTCCGAGGAGGAATCATGGAACGGGAGTTCAAGATCAAAGGACTGATGATGGACCCTATCACGAATTCACCCATAGTGATCCTGCAGGACGCTGAAAAGAACACGCTACTGCCCATATGGGTCGGCATCTTCGAGGCAAACGCGATCGCCCTCCAGATCGAGCGGATCGATACCCCCCGACCAATGACCCACGATCTGCTCAAGAACATCCTTCTCCAGTTCGAGGCCGAAGTGGAGAAGATCGTCGTAACGGAACTGCGCGAAAATACTTTCTACGCCCTGATACACCTCCGCCATGGCGAGGAGCGGGTCACAATCGACAGTCGCCCAAGCGACGCCATCGCCTTGGCCCTGCGCACCGATTCCCCCATCTTTGTCACCGAGGAAGTGATTAACAACAGCCGGAGCATAACCCTGGATAAAGAGAACCTCGACCCCGAGGACGTCAAGAAGTGGCTGGAGAACCTCAACCCGGAGGATCTGGGGAAATACAAGATGTAATATCTCAGTCCTGCTGGACACTTAGCCAGCATGCACTGACACTCCGTCTAGCCCCGGCGCCACTGTTTACACTCGCTGCCAGCCGACTTGCTCTATCAGCCCGCCCGTTATGCCTTTTCTCAGCTTCCAGGGGCTCATCCGTGAGTTTGCCGACCCCCCATGCGGCGGCCTGACTTTTGTTACTTGTGGCAGGAGATCTGATCTTGAGTACGAGTGACCCATAAGGCGTGAACGAAACGTGAGCGATCAGCGCAAGGAGCCGGCGTTTCGGTTGCCGACCGGGGGATGCCCCGACTAAAAACCGATGAAGGAAATCGCGAACTCAGTGACTCCTTTACTCAACTGTTTACCGGTACCTGGCTATTCCTGGGGCCAGGTACTTATGCAACACCCTCGCTAGGTGCGCGGCTCCGACAAGGCAAATCGAACTGTCGCCTCGCTTCTAAGCGATACCACCGCATGACAGCCTCCAAATGCGATGCCTCTCGAAGCAAGCCCGCTACGAATCCCCTGCAAATCGGAAATCGCTTTAAATGGCCTACAATCGACGATCGACCTTCCAGCCATGGTTGACCACGGGGAAAACCGGCGGCTGAGCGCTCCATTGGCCGTCGAGCAGAGCAGAACCGCAAACGGAGCGTCGTTTGCGAAGTGCGGGGAGTCCTGGCGTCAGCAATCGGCAGCCAGCGTACGGAGCTCCCGAGGCTCGCTCAGCGAACCGCTGCGGTATTCAGGGCGGAGCGCGCCGGTTAGGGACAATCCGCGCGCTTCGCGGAAAAGCTCCGCTTCAAATGGGTGCGGTTCTTTCCTGCTCGACGGCCCGATTGCGTGGGAGCCTGGCCGGGAGTTTCGGGGACACAATACTTAATTCCCAAAGCGTTCACCTGCTGTCGCAGGCTCACGGGAATTAAGTTTATGTCCCCGAAACTGGACCGCGGGGCCGTAACCGGGGAGGATGCTCGGGCGACCCGGGGGCCTTCTTCGTCTTCAGACCCAGCCCGGCAGCGATGTGGAACCGGTTGCGCAGCACTTCCTACTTAACATAATATTCCTTATACGACGTAGCGTTTGTACGGCGAAGGGACAGCCCGCGCAGGTTCCCGGTTGGGTCACGGGTCGGCCGGGGCTCGGTTCCCTGCTTGATCCTCTACGATTCTAGTTTGGGGAGTGGCGCCGGGAGAGTGCGCGCCTTGACCTCAGAGTTGAAACCGCAAATCTTGTGGGTGCCGTCGCAGAAAGGCGCATCCTGGGTCTGCCCGCAACGGCACAAAGAAATGGTCTTTCTGCCGGAGAGATCAAATACATTCCCCTCGGCATCCTTCAGGACAAAGTCCCCTTCGACTCGATACGGCCCGTTCTTTCTGCACGTAATGGTGCAATCGGCCATTCCTGTCTCCTTTCGATCCGGAGGCCAACCGACCTGGCTCACTCCTCGGGCTCGGGTTCTGTGAGAAGGCCCTGCTCGCGCAGGTGGTCTTCCAGGATCTGCATGTTCTCCTTAAACTCCCAAAAGCGGTCCAGCGAAACGGTCACCCCTTTCTTGGTCGGTTTCCATTCGCCTTCGTCATCTTCGTAGTAGATGCGGATATCGGCGTACGTTTTCCCCTTGTACTCACTCACGCCGAAAACGATCTTCTCGTTCCAGCCTTTTTCCATCTCCGCGACTTGGTCGCCCATGTGACTTAATCCTTTCCCTCGATAGCTTTCAGTCTCTGTATTGCGTAGACCGCTGCACCTTGGCAGACGGCGTTTTCCCCAAGAGTCGAGAGTAGAAACCGGGAAATTCCACGGAAAAGCGGAAACGTATACGGGCGTGACCGGCTGGCGATAAGATCCAGAAAAAGATGATTTTCGGTCATGACACCGCCGCCGAGCACGATAACCTGGGGCGCAAGCAGATTGATAACCATCCCGAAGACCCGTGCGAGGTACTCGGCCGCCTGCTCGACGACGAGGGAGGCGTGGGGGGCACCTGCCCGGAATTGCTCCATCAGCATTCGGGTGTCCAGGTCCCGCCCGGTCATGCGAGTGGCGAGCTCGGAGAGCCCTGGCCCGGAGCAATAGGTCTCGAGGCATCCGCGATTTCCGCATGCGCAGCGATTCCCCTTCGCTTCGACGACGATGTGTCCGATTTCTGCTTCGCCCATGGGGCCGGACTGCAGAAGTGCGCCGTCGTGGGTCACGCCCCCGCCGATTCCCGTCCCCAGCGTGGCGTAGAAGAGCGTCCCTTTGAGGCATCCAACTCCGAAATGGGCCTCTGCCAGGGCGGCCATGTTGCAGTCATTTTCAATGAAAACGGGCGCTCCGAAATGTCCGCCCAGAAAGGCGGGCGCATCCACCCGGTCCCATCCCGGTTCATGGAAGCAGGGTCCGGGCTGACCATCGGACCTTCGCACGGTGCCGCCGAACCCGTAACCGACCGCCTCGACAGGGCCGTGCGATCGAGCCATCTGGTTACCCATCTCGCAAAGCGCGGCCAGGGTCCCGGCGGCCTCCTGGTCCCTCGTGCGGTACCTGCGGACGAGCTGAAGGAGATTTCCATCGCGGTCGGCTGCAGCTGCAACCAGTTTCGTTCCTCCGCTTTCGAGCGCCAGGATCACCGTTGTACCCTCTTTTCCTCAACTGGTATGGTATAAGGAAGAGCCATTTAACACAACGACAGAGGAGGTCCGGATGGCCGGTGAACCAAGGTGGGGCAACGCTTGCGAATACGTAAAGAACTACAAGCAAGCCTGCCTCGCCGTCCTGGATAAGATCCCGGAGGCGCAGATCGCCAGACTGATCGAAGTGCTGGCAAGTAGCCAAGGAAGAGGGTAGACACGTCTTTTTGTGCGGCAACGGGGGAAGCGCCGCCACCGCCTCGCATTTCGCGACTGACCTGGGCAAGGGCGCCTCGCTGGGCCGTGAGAAGCGGTTTCGGGTTCTCTCCCTTACGGACAACGTCCCCTGGATCACAGCCTTGGCCAACGATACCGACTACTCGATGATTTTCCTCGAGCAGCTGAAGAATTACGCGAGTGCCGGCGACGTCCTGATCTGCTTCAGTGGCAGCGGGAATTCTCCGAATGTCGTGCAGGCGGTTGAATGGGCCAATTTGAATGGTCTGGTCACGATCGGTGTCACGGGGCGGCCCGGAGGCAAACTCGGGGAAATCGCTCACCACCCGGTTTTCATCGAGTCGGCGCACATGGGACTGATCGAAGACGGGCACTTCGTGATCCAGCATATGCTCGGCTACTACTTCATGGAAGCCGACGCGACCGCCTGATCGCCTCCTCGGGTTCCCTGCCCTCTGATGCCAGCCGTTCCGAGGCCACAAAACTTAATTCCTTTGCTCATGCTGTACGAGGCGGTTTCAACCTGAGCGGCGTGCGCTGGCGATCACCGCTCAGGGGAATTTCCGGGACATAAACTCAATTCCCGTGAACCTGCGACAGCAGGTGAACGCTCGGGAACTGAGTATTGTGTCCCCGAAACTTCCCCGAAATTTCCCTGCTGTTTCGGTTCAGCTCTTCGGGTTGTGTCTGGCCGCCTTGTGGATTGCCTTCCACCTCTGCTTCTGGGCACGCTGTGCGCCCTCGTCCTGCTTGATGGCCAGGTAACGCAATTCCCTGCTGAGTTTGTGGAAACTCTCCAACCGCTCCAGTGACAGCGCTCCCTCCTGAACTGCAGTGAGGACGGCGCATCCCGGCTCGTTAACATGCGAACAGTCGCGAAAGCGGCACTCCGCGGCGATCTCTTCGATGTCCTCAAAGCTGCTCTGGAGGGCATCTTCCGAACACCAGAGCTGAAGCTCGCGGATTCCCGGGCTGTCGATGAGAAGCGCACCGCCCGGGTGGCGAAACAGCTGCCGGTGGGTTGTCGTGTGCCGTCCCCGGCCATCCCCCGCTCGAACCTCGGCCGTACGCATCATCTCGGTCCCGAAAAGGCGATTGATGAGCGTGGATTTTCCAACACCCGAGGACCCGAGAAAGACGACCGTGCGTTGTCCGCCCAGAAATGACCCGAACGAGCCGAGTCCTTCTCCGGAGTGGGAGCAGACGGGAAGAACCGGGACACCGGGGGCGATGCTCTCGACGCTGGCTATCTGAGTCGCGGGCGCCTCTGCCAGATCCACTTTTGTCAGGACAATCACCGGGACCGCCCCGCTCTCGTATGTCACCGTCAGCATGCGTTCCATCCGGCGCAGACTGAAGTTCTGGTCGAGGCCCATGACCAGGAAGGCCATGTCCACGTTGGCCGCTATGGCCTGCTGCTCGACTCGGTTGCCTGGCCTTTTACGAGCCAGCAGAGTCTTGCGCGGAAGGACGGCGTGAATCAGGTTGGTTCCGGCATGTCCGCCGGACCAAGCCACCCAGTCACCGATCACGGGAAAGACCGCGGACGGTTCTTCCGCCTGGCGGAGCTTCCCGCAAACGCGGGCCTGAACTTCCTGCTGATCGGCAGCCAGGACGAACAGATCGCGGTGAACCAGGACAATGCGTCCCGGCAGACAACCGGCAGCCAGCACCTGATCGAAAGCCTGTGAAAAATAGTCGGACCAGCCGTAGTCTCGTAGAGACATGTAATAACCTCGGCAAATATTGAATCGTGGGTTCAAAGTGGTGAGGATCAGAAAGGGAGAAGAAAGGGGCACACCGCTAGCTGCAAACCCCTTGGGTCCTCAACGAGCGTAAGACTTCCGACTGGCTAGGCAATCATAGGCAACTGATTATTTATAGCAGTTCGCCTTCAGGAGGACAAGGGGGCCCGGCGCAGTCTAGCCCTCTTTTCTGAACACTCAGGCGGCCCGCTTCGGAGGAGTTGTTCGCCCCGGTTGGAAGCGCCGTTGCGGAATAAGGTCCTATTGCCCCGAAATTCGCAGTTCGATCACGAGGTCGTCGATGTCCCGATCTGTGACCGGCAAGGTGAGGACGAGATCCTGTCCGCGCGCCTCATGTGCCACGGGTAACCCGCCTCGGTACATCCGAGCTGAGGTGACCCCGGCCAAACCGGGCACGACTATTGAGCGAACATCTGGTTTGAGCACGTGCAGGAACACACGGTTCCCCTGGTGCGTTGTAACGCCCCAATCCTGCGGATGAACCGGGCCGCCACGGGTTCCGTAGATCGTCTCGCCGTAATCGCCCAGCCATCGTCCGATTCCTTTGAGACGGTCGATCTGGCGCTGCTCAATCCGGCCGTCAAGCATCGGGCTGACGTTAAGAAGAAGGTTGCCATCGCCTCCCGCGGTCCGCACCAGGATGTGGATGCAATCGCGCAGGCTCTTGATCTCGTCATTGGGCTTCCACGCCCACTGACGGCAGATCGTCATGTTCGTCTCCCACGGCGTCAGCGTGTTGTAGGAGCCGATCTGCTGCTCCGGAGTCTCGAAATCGCCGGCGAACCGGTCGGACAGGCTCTTTCCCTCCATGCCGGCCCGCCCCTTGTCGATGCGGTTATTGATCAGCAGACCGTTATCGACACCCCGGGCCCAGGCGTAGAGATCCATACCCATCTGGTGGGTCCAGGGTTCTTCCCATTCGCCGTCAAACCAGAGAATTCGGGTGCCGTAATGATCAATGAGCTCCTTCAGCTGGCCCTTCATGAACTCCAGGTACCGAGCCATATTCCCACCGTCCGGCTTCGGTTTGTCCCCGGTGAACATGATCGGGTAGTCCGGGTGATACCAGTCGAGGATCGAGTAGTAAGTGCCGAACATGAGGCCCTGCTTTCGACACTCGTTCGCGATCTCGCCGACGATGTCCTGCTTGAACGGCGTTGCCTCGATGTCGTAATCGCTTAGGCCGGATTTCCAGAGTGAAAAGCCGTCATGGTGCTTGGTGACCAGGACCACGTACTTCATTCCGGCCTCTTTGGCTACCCCTACCCATTCGCGAGCATTGAAGAGTACGGGGTTGAACTCCCGGTAGAGCGCATCGTACTCGACAAAAGGAACCTCTTTTCCCCGGGACCAGCCGATTTCCGTACCGCGCAGAGCAATCGGACCCCAGTGGATAAACATCCCGAAGCGCATTTGCTGCCACTTTTGGAGCGACTCGCGGTTGGTCTCCAGGTCCGGATACGCCTCGCCGCCGCCTTTCAAGCTCTGCGAATAGCCGCCCGTGAGAAAGAACGTGAGGATAATGATTCGGGCCATTGTCTTCATTTCCGAGCTCCCGGTGATGTCCTTTGGAGATGTAACCGGGCCAGTCCGTAAAACTCATTCACGAACCGGGCCTCTTCGGAATTCGCGGTAGACCTCTCGAATTTCAGCTTCTGTGAGGTTTCGCTTCTTCTGGAACGCGAGCTCTTTGATCGCGGGCAGGAGAGCCGCAGCTTCCTCATGATCGACCTGGAGGCCCAGCTGCCCGAGGACCTGCAGAACGCCGGCACTCCCGGAGTGCTTACCGACCAGGAACCCCGGCCTGTCCAATCCCAGATCTTCCGGGTGGATCAGCTCGAACGTGGAACGGTCGGCGAGCAGGCCGGAACAGTGAATTCCCGACTCATGAAGGAAGGCCGCGCTGCCGACGATCGGCTTCGACTCGGGCACCGGCCGTCCGGAGGCCCGGGCCACGGCGGCGCTCAGCACGGGAAGAACCGACAGGTTGATGTCCAGGTCCTTACCCAACAGGATCCGGCAGGCCATCACGACTTCCTCCAGCGCTGCGTTCCCTGCCCTCTCCCCCAACCCGTTGACCGTAACGCTCACCGAGCGCGTGCCCGCCTGGATTGCGGCGAGTGTGCTGGCCGTCGCCATCCCCAGGTCGTTATGCCCGTGGAAATCGAATACTACCCCTGGCACTTCTCCATGCAGCGCCGTCATCAGGGCGTAGGTCCGCAAGGGATCGAGCAGTCCGATCGTGTCCGCAATTCGGAGGCGATCGGCTCCCGCATCAACTGCCCGCCGGGCGAAATCCACGAGTCTTGGGTGCGCGGTGCGAGATGCATCCTGGGCTCCGATCGACACGAATTGAAAGCGTTTCCGCGCCTTTTCGACGACGCGGGGGAGCATGTCTATAGTCCACTCCCAGGTCTTGGCGAACGCGCGCATTTGAAGGTCCGACAGCGGGAACGAGATGTGGACCGAATCCGTTTCGCAGGCGAAGGCCTCCTGGATGTCGCCGAGGTGGGCTCGGCACCAACAGGTGGTCCGGGTTGCGCTGGCCGCTCTCGCTACTGCATTTACGTCCTCGATTTCGCGCCGGCCGATGGCGGGTATTCCGACCTCTATCTCAGGCACCCCGGCCTCGGCTAGCAGCCTCGCTATCGCGGTCTTCTCGTCCCTCGAGAAAACCACACCGGGGGCCTGTTCTCCGTCACGCAGAGTGGTATCGATGATCCAAACGTCTCGATCGTCGTACCTGGAGTTGCTCACATCGACCATGATAGCCGGACCGGTCTGCAAGGGCCAACCAGATCCCGGCCGCCCGCCGGGAGCCCCGCGTGGCCGTTCCGCACGCGCGGCGCTTTTCAGACGCGCACGCAGCGTTGTCTTGTCAGAGCCGCGCCCACACAACGTTATTTGCGGAGTAAGCGGGTTCCCTTTGCACTGGGATTGGGACGCGCCGTTAGTGGGGAGAAACCGCTTACTCCGCAAAAAACGCTGCGTGCGCGGCTCTGACAAGACAACGTTGCGAGGGTGGTGTTGAAAAAGGCCAGTTAGCGCATTTGGCTGAGAGGATATTGACGGTTTCCAACGCCAAAGGCGTTGCGTAGCAAAGCCCGGGGTTGGCTGCGTTTTTTGCAGCCTACCCTGGGATCCAGAGCCGTTAAGTCATCAACCCTGAAAGGGTTGCGTATCGTGCGCAGTACGCAACCCTTTCAGGGTTGAACTCCATACAAGCCTCCGACCCGGGGTAGCCCGCCAAAGCGCGGGCAACCCCGGGGGGGCCCGCTGCTACGTGACCCCGTTGGGGTCATTCGGCAATCCCCTCCGGGGATATGACAAACAGGTACAATTTTCAGCACCCTCGCTGCGTGCGCGGGTCTGACAAGACAACGCTGTGTGCGCGGGTCGAAGAAGGCGACGTTGCGGGGGCTTGGGAGAAGCGCGACGGATGATCGGGAAGACACCCTCACTTGAGGATGATTCTTACCCGGGAGGGGAGCCACACCGAACCTTGTCGCTGGAACCCGCGCGGAAGAACTTCGAAGTGCACGGCGTTGTCAATCCAATCGTAGCAATCTCTTGAGTGGTTGCCGCCTGACTGGAGGGCGACGGTTAAGAAGTAGTCGCCGGGGGCCATGAACGCATCGATTTCGAAGAGGACGTCGGTCGACTGCCCGGCCGCCAGAGCGCCGAAACCGAGACCGTGATTCAGGGTGTTCGTCCCGAAGACCTGCGCTCCAAACTTGTCACAGATCAGGATTTCGGCCGTCAGATTCTCAACCTGGGATTCAATCCCGATGCCCAGCCGGAAGCGGTACCGGCAGCCAGTCAACAGTCTGTCTGCGACCTTCCCTTCCTTATCTTCCAGCCGGATGTCTTTGATTCTCGCGGCGCCGGAGCCCCGACGCCGATAAACTTTGGAAAAGGCAGGAACGGGGGCGTGAATGAGCCCGCCCGAACGCTGGCTGAGGCTGCGCAGGTAGGCCTCGCTCACCTCGGAAACCGACCCGTCGACGGCAATGCGGCCTCCCTCGAGCAGCACTGCCCGATCGCAGAGCGCACGAATCAAATCGAGATCCTGCGAGACGAGGAGAATCGTGACGCCCCCTCCCTTTAGACGACCCAACCGATCCATGCACTTTTGCTGGAACAAGGGATCGGTGAGGGCCAGACAATCATCGACCAGGAGGATGTGCGGGTCCAGGGCGACCGCGGCGGCGAAAGCAAGTCGCACCCAAGTCGAAGACATGCGGGATTCCAGAGGCCGCTTGGGGTCCGGAATCCCGGAGAACTCGATGACTTCTGGAAGCTTCGAACGCGCGTGTTTTCTGCGGATGTCCAACTGAGAGGCGGTGCGCATGAGGTAAGAGACGGCCGTTGATCGCCCCGTACCGGATCGTCCGGCGTCAATCACCGAACAGATTCTCCCGCAGGTTTTCACATCTCCGGAGGTGGGCGGCAAGCCTCCCGAAATCAACCGTAAGAGGGTGGTTTTGCCCGCTCCATCGTCGCCGAGTATGCCCACGGTCTGTCCGGGTGGGACCGAGAGACAGACATCGTCAAGCGCGCAGAATTCGGCCGGGCGACGCCCGAGTAGACGGAATTTCCGTTGCCGGGTTGGAAAGGACCTGCGCAAGTGAATCGTGGAAATCGCTGGTTGCTCTTCCATCGGGAAAACCGGAGTATACCCGACGGTCCGGAAGTGTCAAGCGTTGAAAGGGCCCTCCCGAGCACGGAAAGACCTGCATCCAACCGAAAAAGACCTTTGTTCATCTTCCGCTTCTTTGTGTCGTGGCGATGGACTAAAATACCGCCCCGTGCCAGTGCCCTACCGGGACCTGCCGGCCGGGCGCAAGACATGACTCAAAGCTTTCGCAGAGGAGATCCCAAACCGACCTCGTTCTCAAATGTCGATTGTGTCAATTCGGGAGGCGAAAAGATGCACAACAAGCTCGTCGCAGTCGTAGCTCTCATGGCCGTTTTTTCACTGGCCGTCTGTTTCATCATTCTCGGAGCCATTTCTACTGATCTGAAGGCCACGCTTCAGATCGACAATGCTCAGTTCGGCTCCCTGATCATGGCCCTGTTCCTGACCAGCTGTATTGTTCAGCTGTTCATCGGCCCCGCCGTCGACAAGTTCGGATACAAACCGGTTGCGATTCTGGGCTTTGTCGTAACCGGTGCCAGCATTTTCCTGCTCGCGTCCGCCAGTAGCTTCAACACTGCTTTCGCCGCCTGCGTGCTGCTCGGCGTCGGTGCGATGTCCTGCAATACCGTCGGCAACACGTTGATCCCGGTCGTCCTGTTCAGTGGCAAGGACCCGGCTCGAGCGAGCAATTTTGGCAACGCCTTCTTCGGCCTGGGATATGTCGCTCTGCCGTTTCTCTTCACCCTGTTCATTCAGTCGATGGGCCTGAGCTACAGGGTGTCGATGTCGTTTTTCGGCGCCCTGATGGTTGTCTTCCTCCTGTTCGCCTTGGTGGCCCGTTATCCACAAGTCCCCAGCGGTTTTGATTTCGGCAAGGCCGTCTCGCTGTTGGGCAAACCGGCAGTCCTGGTGGCGGCGGCTGCCCTGTTCTGTTACATCGCCCTGGAGGTTACGATGGGGTCCTGGGTTCGGCCTCTCATGGAGGAGATCCTCGGTAAGCAGGAAATGGCGCCCTCTGACGTCGCGTTCTGGGCAGGCATGGTTTTGAGCCTGTTTGGATTGGCGATGGCCGCAGGCCGATTCCTGACGTCGGCTGTCAAGAACCTCACTGCCAGAGCCGGAACCCTCATCGTGGCTGTTTCCGCCGTCTCCCTCCTGGCAATCCTCCTGCTGACCATGACCAGCTCCGCGGCACTCGCCGTCGTCGCGATCATCTTGATCGGACTGGCCTTTGCGCCGATCTTCCCGACGATCGTCGGCATGACGTTTGCGAAGTTTGACTCCAGTCTTTACGGGAGCATTTTCGGCATCATTTTCGCGATCGGCCTCCTCGGCGGCACCTTCGTGCCCAAATATATTGGCAACCTGAGCGCCGGGGGGACGGTGCAAGGCAGCCTCCCAATCGCGGCTGTCATGGCTGGCCTGCTGGTCGTCATTGCGTTCATCATGCGTGCCATGCGCGGAAGCCGCGCGTAAGTCAGTTCCCCCTTTCGTCAGTTCAGCAGACTGCGGGTCTCATTCGTCTGGATGAGACCCGCAGTCTCCTACCATTCCCCCCGGTCCCGGGCCATTGCTTTCGCTGAAAATCCGCGCACTCCGCTGAAAAGCGCTCCGTTTTGCGGTTCTGCACTCTCTGTCAGGATTGGTCGGCACACGCGATCGGGTCGAGGAGCGGCACACAACCGCAGACGGAGCGACTTTCAGCGAGGTGGCGGATTGTCACCGTCAGCAACCACGCTCGACAGCGATGCTCGGCATCGCCCCATGCCCCGGGAATCACTCTGTCAACCTCTGCTTCGTCATCTGATCGAGTTTTTGTGTACACCCTGCAAATCGTCTTGCATTTCCAGCGGAACGTACGCTACTTTATCATCTGGTGATTACAGTGCGTTTAACAGTATGTCCAAGGAGGAGAAGCGCCGTATGGATGCAAAGGAAGTAGTGAAGTGGATCAAGGATCGTGAGATTCAGGTCGTCGATTTTCGTTTCGTGGATTTGCCCGGACTGTGGCAGCACTTCACAGTCAATTCCAACCAGGTGACCGAAGAGAGCTTCAGCGAAGGTTTTGGCTTTGACGGTTCCAGCATCCGCGGGTTCCAGCAGATCCAGGAGAGCGACATGCTTCTCTTCCCGGATCCCGACACTGCTTTCGAGGATCCGTTTATGAAGGTGAGAACGCTCAACCTCATCTGCAATGTCGGGGACCCGGTCACCGGGGAGCCGTACAGCCGTGATCCGCGTTTCGTCGCTCAGAAAGCGGAGAAGTACCTCAACTCAACCGGCATCGCGGATACGGCGTATTTTGGCCCCGAGCCGGAATTCTTCGTCTTCGACGAGGTTCGGTTCGAACAGACCTACAACAAGGGCTACTACTTCATTGACTCGAATGAAGGGTTCTGGAACTCGGGGCGGGAGGAAGGACCGAATCTCGGTTACAAGCCGCGCTACAAGGAAGGGTACTTCCCGGTTCCGCCCATGGACACCCTACAGGACATTCGAACCGAGATGATGCTTACGCTCCAGGAGGTCGGGATTGCCACGGAAGTGCATCACCACGAGGTCGCGACCGCCGGTCAGTGCGAAATCGACATGCACTTCGACACCCTGGTGAGCATGGGTGACAAGCTTCTGAAGTTCAAGTATGTGATCAAGAACGTGGCGCGCCGCTACAACAAGACCGTCACTCTGATGCCGAAGCCGATTTTCATGGACAACGGGTCGGGGATGCACGTTCACCAGAGCCTTTGGAAGGGCGGAAAGAATATGTTCTACCAACCCGGAACGTATGCCGACCTGAGCCAGATGGCAGTGCATTACATCGGCGGCTTGATCAAGCACGCTCCGGCCCTCCTGGCCTTCTGTGCCCCTACCACTAACTCCTATCGGCGGCTGGTCCCCGGATACGAAGCCCCCATCAACCTGATCTACTCACAACGGAACCGGAGTGCCTGCGTGCGTATTCCCGCGTATTCGCGCAGCGAGAAGGCCAAGCGGATCGAATTCCGGTCGCCCGATCCCTCAGCCAACGGGTACCTGGCATTCGCCGCCATGATGATGGCCGGTCTTGATGGGATCCAGAACAAGATCGCACCGCCGGCGCCCATGGACAAGGACCTGTACGACCTCGAACCTGAGGACAAGGCCAAGGTGAAGTCGACCCCGGGAAGCCTCGAAGAGGTTCTCAACGCCCTGGAAGCCGACCACGACTTTCTCCTGAAGGGGGACGTCTTTACCATGGACGTCATAGAGAATTGGATCAACTACAAGCGCCAGCACGAGCTCGATCCGGTGCGCCTGCGCCCGCATCCCTATGAATTTGCCTTGTACTTCGACATCTAGAGAAGAAGGGTCCAGCCACGGATTACAGAGATGCGCCCGATGAAACCCTGTAATCCGTGGCTAACGGAAACGTGCCGGCCGTCGTGCTAGACTCGACAACGTGCAGCCGCGAGACTTGCTCCTCTCACCGCAACTCGATCCCGACGAGGCTGCTCGTTATCTCGCCTCTCTCAACTTTCAACAACCGGCGGAGGCGGATGCGGCGCTGCAGCGTATGGCAGACCGCGTCGGGACGCGTGAAAGAATTGCCGATCTCCTTCCGACGCTGCTTGGGCAGGTGTCTCTCACCCCTGATCCCGACTACGCCCTGCTCCAGTGGGATGCCTTTCTCGAAGCCTCTCCCAGCCCTCTGACAGTCCTCTCTTATATGGAGGAGCACCCTGCGGCAATCGAGGTTCTCAGTCGATTGCTCGGGTCGTCTCCGTACCTGACGCAACTGCTTCTCACAAATCCCGAGTACTTATACTGGCTTCTTGAACGAGACCGCATTCACCAGATACCGGATGACGGCTATTTCGTGTCCGAGTCGGAGGAGGTGGTGCGTCCTTTCGGAGCCGAACCGGGGACTGCGAGTGAAGCGTTGCGCCGAATGCGGCGGCGTGAGGCGCTGCGCATCGCGGCTCAGGACCTTCTCGGAATCGCAAGCCTGGAGCAGGTTGTCCGCCAGGTCTCCAATCTGGCCGATGCCGTTCTGGATGCCACCTTCCGCATCCTCTCAACCCGACTCTTCGACGCGCCTGCCCCATTCGCGGTTCTGGGTCTTGGCAAGTTGGGCGGCCGGGAACTGAACTTCAGCTCGGATGTGGACCTGATCTACGTTTACGGAGACGGTGCGGATCCGGACAGCATGGTGAAGTTCGGCCGTGAATATACGCGTCTTCTGACCCATTACAGCGGCCATGGACACCTGTATCGGGTTGACCTGCGCCTCAGACCTATGGGGAAAACCGGGGAAATAGCGTATCCGCTCGGCGCTTCTCTTCACTACTATCAGACCTGGGCCGATACTTTTGATCGGCTGGCCCTCATGAAGTGCCGGGTCGTCGCCGGTGATTTCGCGGTCGGGCAGGCATTTGTCGATTCGATTCAGGAGTTCATCTATCGCAAGTACCCGGACGTTGCCGCCGTCGAAGAGATCCGTTGGATCAAGCGGCGAACCGACAAGAAGCTTCAGGAGCGCGAAGAGGCCTTCCGGAACGTGAAGCTGGGACACGGCGGGATCCGGGAGATCGAATTCTTCGTTCAGGCTTTTCAGCTTCTCTACGGAGGACTTCACCCCGAGATCCGGACTCCGAACACGCTACTGGCGTTGGACCGCCTGGTCGACCAGGGTTTCATCCTTCCCAGGGATTACCGAGTACTCAAGACCGGTTACGTCTATCTGAGGGAGCTCGAGCACAAGCTGCAACTGGTCAACGACCTGCAAACACACACCCTGCCTCGCAATGATGTCGAACTGGAAAGATGCGCTCGACGGCTCGGCTATCGAGCGAAGCCGGATGACCCGGAGCGGAGCAGCCCCCTGACCTGGTTTGCGGCCGATCTGGAGCGCCGCACGAGTGCGGTCCATGAAGTCTTTCAGTCGCTCTTCGAGGGAGCCACTCCCGGCCAGGGATTAGAAGAAATCGCACTGAATGGGGATCTCGCCGAGGATGAAGCAATCGCTCGCTTGCGCGCGGCTGGATGTGCGCGGCCGGAGGCTCTGTACGAGGGACTGCGGGTACTTCTGGATGCCTCGGCCTTCCCTCACTCTCCTTCCCGCATCCGCAACCTTCTCGCCAACCTGCTGCCCCGCCTGGTTGAGTACTGCTCGCTCAGCGCGGACCCGCGGGCGCTGATTAATCGTTTTGACCGGCTGTGCGAGGCGGTTGGCTCACGGGGGCCGATGTATGCGGAAGTCGTCGAAAACCGGGAGTTTGCGCGCCGGCTATTCAAGGTGCTTGCTGCCGGAGATTTTGTAGTCGAGACGCTCCTCCGCAACCCCGAATTGCTCGATTTCCTGGCCCGCTGGTCACCCGGCCGGTCGGACGAAGATCGAACGATAGATGTGGCGAGCGCCGAACCGAGGATTGCCTTGCGTCGTTTCAAGCGGCGGGAGGAATTCAAGATTGCGATCGATGATCTCCTGGGCAACGAGACGTTCGGGAATCGGGAGCGTCTGAGTCATCTAGCCGAGGCCTGTCTGGCTGCCGGCATGCAAGCCGTTGTCGCCCGTTTTCCGGAGTTGGCCTCGGAGAGCTGTCTGTTCCTCGGTGTGGGCAAACTGGGGGGCGAGGAGCTCACTTATCACTCGGATCTCGATCTCGTCTTCATCTTTGACGACCGGCCGGGCCGGGTGCCCCCAGTGCGCTTCAATGACTTCTTCCGGGAGTTGCGGGAAGAACTCGAGGGGTACACCGAGGAAGGCCTGGCTTACAGGCTAGATCTGCGCCTGCGGCCGGAAGGCAAACACGGACCCCTGGCCACCCCGTTCACCGCCTTCGAGAAGTACTTTCGCGAGCGGGCAGAGCCTTGGGAGCGACTTGCCTATATCAAGGCCCGGATCGTCTGGAACTCGGGCTGGATCCCGAACCTTGCCGATCTCCTGTTCGGCCCTGGGAACGACGAGGACTGGCTGGAGGGACTCCGACACGTCAGGGATCGCAAGGAAGACGAGATCGGCAGGGAGGGCAGTTCCGATCACTATGACTTTAAAGTCGGACTCGGCGGCCTTCTCGATATCCAATTCGCGCTCCAGTTTCTTCAGCTGCGTCACCGGGTTTGGGAGCCAAACGCGCGGAGGGCTATCAGGAGTCTCGCCGAACGCTCGATTCTCAATCCGGACCAGGCAAGGACTCTGGAGGAGGGGCTGTCCTTTCTCTTCCATCTGGAAACGAACCGGCGGCTCCTGGAACAGGGGCCGGTGACGACCATTCCGAAATCACCTGAGGACAATGAGGCCCTCGCCCGGTTTGCGGGCTTTGCGTCTGGGCACGAGTTGATTACGCGGTATCTCAAGCAGCGGGAGGCCATCCGCCGGGTTTACGAGGAGATCATGCAACGGTAGCTCCTGGAGTGCGGCGGCCTCCCCCCCGGCAATTTCGGGGACACAAAACTTAATTCCTTAGCTTCCGGATAGACCGCGGAAACGGCGAGGGAATTAAGTATTATGTCCCCGAAATTGTCGCCTACTTTCCTGTCCCGAGCGCGCTTGAGATCTCGGCCAGCAGCTTGTCTGGCTTGATCGGTTTTTCGAGGAATGCTTTGACCGGCATCCACTCGTCGTCGGGCTGCAGCTTAAACGGGAGGTCCAGTACCTTCCGGACGCCCGACAAGATGATGACCGGAATTCCCTTCAGATCGGGATCCTCGTTTAGTTTGCGTGACGTCTCCACGCCGTCAGGTCCGGGCGGGCCGGCAAACATTACGTCGAGGATGATCAGGTCGGGCCGGGCCGCCTTCGCCTTTTCGATTCCCTTCTCTGGCCGGTAAGCGTACTCAACGTCGTACCCAACCGTTTCGAGAAGAGTCCTCACCGTGTCCACGTGTTGTACGTCGTCATCCACAACCAGAATCTTCGCCTTCTTGTTCATGATGATGAGACCCTTTGTGTTATTGAAGCTGACGCGACGGCTGATCGGTTGTCTGGGCCGCCGGAAGGGTGAAGATGAATTTCGTCCACTCCCCTTCCTCGGACTCGGCATGAATCGAGCCGCCATGTTGTTCGATGATTTCCTTGCAGATAAACAGTCCCAACCCAGTCCCTTTCTCTCGTGCGTTCCGCATATTGTCGATCCTGGAGAACTTCTTGAACAACCGGTTAATTTTATCCGCCGGCACTCCGTCTCCCTCATTGAAGACCACAAGCGAAAGCCGGCCGTCTTTGCGCTCTCCGGCCACCTGGATGGATCCTCCTTCCCGACCGTACCGGACGGCGTTCGAAAGCAGGTTCTCGTAAACGATACGCAACAGGCACGGGTCCGCATCGGCAGTGAGGTCTGCGGGCAGGCACGATACGACGTGCATCTGCTTCTCCTCGACCGCAGGCGCGAGGCCGGACAAGATTGGTTCGACCACTTCGGCCTGGAGGGAGACCGGTCGTTTGTGTGGCTTCAGCTCTCCCTTCTCGAGGCGAGAGAGGTCCAGGTAATGCTTGACCATATCGTTCAGGTAATCGAGGCTGTGCGCGACACTTCCCAGGACCCGGCTCTGAGATTCCGAGACAGTTCCCAGGTAGCCGTCCTTAACTGAATAAAGCCCAAGAATCGCGGAACCGAGCGGCGCTTTGAATTCGTGAGACACGAAACCAAGCATCTCCATGTAGTTCCGGTTGATGGTGTGCAGCTCTTCGTTTCGCTCCTCTAGTTGCGCATGGCTTTCCTGGATCTCTTTCTGATCCTTCAGCAGTTGTTCCGCCATGTGATTGAACGAGTCGGAAAGCTCGCCGATCTCATCGCTCGATCGCACATAGAGCCGGTACGTGAGATCCCCGGCGGAGAGCCTGCGAGTAGCCTGGTGAAGCCTTTGGACGGGGTTAAGTATGGTTCGGATGATCAGGTAGAAGACCGCGACAGCCAGAAGCATGCCTCCGAAAACCACACCGAGATTCATCAGCACGGCCCGGGACCGCTCATCGAGGTACCGCTGCTCCAGACTGCCCAGGTAGAGCATCCCGATCACTTGTCCGTCTGGGTCCCTGATCGGATCGTACTGCGAAAGGTACCAGGCGTCGACGACCCAAGCCCGACCGGTCCACGACTGGCCCTTCTTCAGAACTCGATCGGCAACCTCGCTCGATGCCCGCGTTCCGATGGCTCTTGTCCCATCCTTGTTCAGCACGTTTGTGGTGATCCGGAGATCGCGCATGAAAACGGTAGCCGTTCCGATTGGCTTGCCGTTATAGGACTGATTCTCGAACATCGATCCCCTGATCCGGTCGACCTTTTCCACGGAGCCGTTCAAGAGGTTCCCCATCTGGATGACGCCGATCAGTTTTCCGGCGTGTTTGACCGGGACGGCAGCTCCGGTCATCATGGCTGCTGATTCGCCCCCGTAGAGCCGGGCCAGGCGCAGAAGATCCTCCCCCTCGGTCTTGAGCCGGCCGGGATTCAAAAGCACTGTTCCACCCGCGCGTTTCCGTTCGTGCAGGACCTGCCTGATCATGGGATCGCCGGAGACGTCGTCCCCTCGCACACCTGCGTTCCGGGTCCGCAGAACCACCCTCCCGTTCGTGTCGACCAGGTTCAGGATGTCCATGTTCTGTTCACGACGGACCCGTTCGAGTTGCTGGATCACAATCGTCCGCAGCTCAGCGTTACGCCGGTCGAGCAGGAAGTTCTGCACCTTGTCGTCCTCGGCGAGGACGAGAAGAGCAAACTGAATCCGCTCGATCTTGCTGTTATAAATTTCCCAGGCAGCCTTGATGTAGAGCCGTACGCGGTTTTCCGCCCCCTTGATCGCGTGGTTGGTGTGCCACTCGAAGGTGACCAGACCGGTGCTGACGGCCAGGATGAAAAAGACCAGCAGGATCCCGATATTTGTCTTCGTCCGCAACTTCATCTTAAAACCGCTCGTGTTGCCAGCCCGGCCTAGGCGGGGCCAGGGGTCGATCCAAGTCTCCGTTTCGCTTCGAGCTCGTCGGTCAGGACGCGACACCAGGCGTCGACACCCTGACCGGTCCTGCACGAGAGTTGCAGGAGCCGCGCTGCAGGATTCAAGGCGAGCACCTGCGCGCGCACTGCCTCCATGTCGAAATCGACGTGTGGCAGCAGGTCCATTTTGGCAATGACGGTGACCGCCGCGCGAGCGAAAATCCCCGGGTATTTAAAGGGTTTGTCGTCGCCCTCCGTGACAGACAGAAGCGCCACCTTGAAGTCCTCCCCCAGATCGTAAGAGGTCGGACAGACCAGATTCCCTACGTTTTCAATAAACAGGATGTCCAGTGATTTGAGGTCCCAATTGGCGAGATGTTCTCTGACCAGGCGTGCATCCAGATGGCAGGCCCCGCCCGTAATGATCTGGGCAGCCGGGATTCCCATTCTGCGCAGGCGATCGGCATCACGTTCGGTGGCAATGTCACCGGACAGGGCGCCCAGTCTCAGGCTGTGGCCGAGCGCAGCAGCCGTGGCTTCCAGTAGCGTCGTCTTGCCAGAGCCGGGTGACGAAATCAGATTCGTGACAAGCAGCCGCTCCCGACGGAATTCCTCGCGAAGCTCGGACGCCGCCTTCTCGTTGTCGGCAAGAAGGCGCTGTCGCACCTCGATTTGCTGCTTCATACCTGATCTCCTTCCTCGACTGCTTCGAAGGTGATTTCGACGAGATCCAATTCGTATCCGCCTTGGACTTGTAGGGATGACTCGCAGTCCGGACACGTTATGATCCAACTGGAATCCGGACGGGGTTTCTTGGATCGGCAGGTGGGGCAGTACTGTTCCGCCGGTCGCCATTCCACTTTCAGCTCGCAACCCGCGTCCTCTCCGCCCTCCAGTGCCGCCTGCCAGGCGAACTTCAGCAGTTCCGGCTCAATTCCCGTCAGCTCCCCGATCTGGACCCGGACTTTCTCCAAACGCCCCGGACCGTATTTCGCCACCTCCTCCCGGCAGCTCTCGTACAGGCTGAGGGCCATTCCCATTTCGTGCAATTCGTTTACTCCTCGCTTATTGTTGAGTGGCTGGTCAATTCAGGTTGCGGGGATTTCCGGGACCAACACTTAGTTCCCTCGCATGCGGTGAGATCGCGATAGTGGCAGGAATTAAGCTTTGTGTCCCCGAAATTCCCGGAATTCTCTCTAGATGTGGTCCATCTTCGAGTAGACCAGCATCCCGTCTTCTTCGACGAGGTCCTGCGGATGGTACCGCGCTATCGGGAACTCCAACTGTTTGAACCGTACTGGCGCAACCTTCTTATCGACCACTCCTAGAGCAACCGCCACTCCGTAAACGATAGCCTCCGGCCGGGGAGGACAGCCTGGTATGTAGAAGTTCACCGGGATAATCTTGTCAATCGCTCCAATGACATTATACGTGTCGTACCAAATTCCACCTCCGCACGCGCACGACCCGATGGCAAAGACAAGCTTCGGTTGAGGCATCGCTTCATAGGCCCGGAGCAGTGCTTTGGCGGTCGGACGGGATGCGGGTCCCTGGCACAGCATGACGTCCGCATGCCTCGGAGATCCGACGAGTTTGATGCCAAAACGCTCGACATCGTAGTAGGGGGTGAGGACATTCAGGACCTCGATGTCGCATCCGTTACAGCCGCCGCTGTTGGCGTGATAGACCCATATCGATTTCTTGAACGCCTTGCTCAGCAGTCCGTTTAGCATTGCCATGATTCTTGTTAATCCAGTTCTATTTTCAGGTCCCCGAAATCGCCTTCGCCGAGGAAACTACGCGATGTGTGCACCCAACGATTAGCTTGGAGATCATCGGCCCGGTAGCCCTTCAAGATAAGATCATTCAGAGGATTCTCGTTCTTGAAGCAGCGTCCGCACCTCTGGCACGTGCCCATGAAAACCTCGAGTTCCTGCTGAAGGTCGCCGATCTTGTCTGTTGCTGTCTCGAACTCGCCGCTCATCGTGATCGCGTGTTCCGGACAGAGGTCGGCGCAGCGGCCGCAATAAGAACAGCGCTGACCGGAATAGCGAAGGATCCGGATTTCCTGGCAGACGTCGGATATGAGGATCTCCCGGGCAGGACAGTTGTTTGCACACCCGCCGCATCCGATGCAGAGGTCGGGGTCAAAAACCGGCCTCCCTCGAAAGCTGGAGGAGACGATCCCCGGCGAGGCCGGGTATGCGAGAGTCACCTTCCCTGCCTTCAGGCAGATTATCGCTTCCTTTAACTTACTCAGCTTCAACATCGCCTTTGGTCTCCACCGATGCGGAACGAGCCGCATTCCGGCACAAAATTCACTTCCCGAAGAGTGCGAGAAGCAGTGCGACGAACCCCACGCCGAGCAGTGTCGCGTAATAGCGTATCGCCTGGTCGATCCGGAGGCGGGCGTGAGTCGCCGCGACCAGGGTCACTAGAAGAACCAGAATCAACACCTTAACCAGGAGGATTCCCAGATTGAGCGGAAACACCAACTGGTTCCCCCACGGAGCGAAAAGGGAGATGAAAAGCGCGCAGTAGACGAACAGCTTCGCCATCTGGCTGTACTTGAACAGCGCCAGTTTCGGGCCGGAATACTCGATCAGTGGCCCTTCCATGATTTCAGTCTCGGCTTCCGCAATATCAAAGGGGATCCGCCCGACGAACGCCTGCAGCCCGAACAGAACGGCCAGCATCATGACGATCCCCGCCCAGGGAAAGCCGCCCTGGAGGTAAGGGGAACCGTTGAGGATGCTGACCAGGTCCAGCGATTGGACCTTCACGGCCCCGACAACGATCGTGATGGCGAGCAGGGGCTCCAGCGCAAGCATGGTAACCATCTCCCGGCTGGCGCCCAGGATCGAATACGTCGAGCCGGCCGCGAAGCCGGCCAGGAGTGTTGCTACGCCGGTCAGTGTGAGCAGGTAGATCAGCAAAATGCCGTCACCGACGACGCCCATCGGCGGCAGACCGCCCATTGGGACGAAGCAGGCGACCGTGAGGATGGCTGCCAGGGACAGGTAACCGGCGAACCGCTGTACCGCCGGAACCTCTCCGGACTCGATGTCTTCCTTGGTCAAAAGCTTGGCCAGGTCGAAGTACGGCTGCCACACCGGCGGGCCCTGCCTGGACTGCACCCGGGCCGTGACCTTGCGGATGACGCCCTCCAGAAGCGGAGCGGCGGCGAGCACCAGCACCACGTTGAGAACCGCCTGAGCAATCGACGTCAGATAACTGTTCATAAACTTATTCCAGGCTGGCCGCCTCGCGCACCAGTTTCATCAGATCCTGCTGAGAGAAGATCTTCACGTTGCCGGACCGTATGTCCACGATCTCCATTCGGTCGGTGCAGGAAAAGCAGGGGTCGATACTCCCGAGCGCTATCGTCATGTCGGCGAGCGGCTTATCCTTGATCATGGCCGGAATTCCCTGCAGATTCTGGTAGGTCGGCGCCCGCACCCGCCAGCGTCGCGGCCGGTTGTCTTCCCCGGTTACGACGAAGTGGTGCGACTCGCCTCGCGGCGCCTCGATTGAAGATAACCCGATCCTGCCCGCCGGCAGCTCGTCGGTCAGATCAATTTGGATTGGGCCGGCCGGCATCCGCTCCAGGCATTGCCGGATAATCCTGATGGACTCGAAGACCTCCAGAACGCGCACCAGCACCCGAGACCAGACGTCACAGCCCTCCTGCACGATCACATCGAACTCCACCTTGTCGTATGCCGCATAGGGAAAGTCTTTCCGGCAGTCCAGTGGAACGCCGGAGGCCCTGGCCATCGGACCGATCAATCCCATCTCCTTGACCAGCGTCTTGTCGGCGATGCCGACGCCCTTTGTCCGTTTCTGGAGGTTCCGGTCTCCCTTGACCGCGCTGGCGACTTTCAGCCACTCCTTTTCCAGCTTGTCCAGAACCTGGGTTATGTCGGTTTTGATCTCCGGGGTGATGTCCCACCGTACCCCGCCGATCACGCACAGCCCGTACGTCTTGCGGTTGCCGGTGATCCTCTCGCAGAGCCACATGATGGGCTCCCGCATTCGAAACGACTGCATGAAGAGGGTGTCGAAACCGAGAATGTGGTTCGCCAGGCCGACCCACAGAAGGTGACTGTGAAGACGCTCGATCTCGAGCATCAGTGTCCGGATGAACTCCGAACGGGGTGTCGGTTTGACCGAGGCAGCCTGTTCGACAGCCTGCGCGTAAGCGACGCTGTGAACGCACCCGCAGATGCCGCAGATCCGCTCCGCCAGCACGGGTATTTCGTTGTAGGTCAGGACCGAGTCACCGAGCTTTTCGATCCCCCGGTGGACCATGAAACCCCGATACTCGCACCCGCGGACGATTTCGCCCTCTACGTAGAGTCTGAAGTGGGACGGCTCGTCCAGCGTCGGATGAAAGGGCCCGAAAGGCACTACCGTGCAGCCTTCCGGTGCCTCGTCGAAGTCATAGATCCGGTTCTCGTCGTAGTCGCCTGGGCGGATATCCCAGGGAACATCCTTCCGGAGTGGATGCAGCCCATCGGGCCAGCCATCCGGCAGGACCAGGCGTTTCATTGACGGACAGCCGACCGGTTCGATGCCGAGCAGGTCTCTGAACTCACGTTCCGCCCAGTTCGCCGCAGGCACGTCCGGGGATATGCTGCCGATTTTCGGATCGTCAGCCGGGAGATCGCAAATCACGCTGGTCAGGACGTGGTCTTTTTCAAACGCGAAATTGTGAGCGACCTGGAATCCGCCGGAGTACGGACGATCGTCGATGCCGATACTGATAACGTACCGGGCATCCAGGTCCCGGAAGATAAAGCGGCACAAATCCGGAACCGATTCCCTGGCTGCATAGAGCAGGAGCCGGCTGTCATCGGGCATATCGACTCGGTGAATGACTCCGTTAAATCGCTGCTTGATTGAATTCAGGACCTGTCGGGCCGGCATGGTTCGTCACCTTTCCAAATTCCGTCGCAAATTCCTCTATTGCTTGTGAGCTGCCGCCTCTCGGACAGCCGGCTCATCCTTGGCTACCCGGACGCCGGGCATTCCGCCCAGCCAGTGGAAGTACTTCTTGAAGTCCGAATACAGCCCATGTGCGCGGTAGCGCGTCGCATCGGTCTCCGTCACATAGCCGCAGAGCCAGGGCGAGGCAACCCTTCGTTCCGAGGCGCCCAGACGGGCGATCGTACGGGCCAGAAGCAGCAGCCCCATCAGGCCCGCCATCAGCAGTACCGGAGCGAAGAATGCCGCGCCCGCGTACAAACTGACCCGGACGCCGGAAACCGCTGCGGGTTCAAGAGCTCAGAGCGGCCGCCAGACCACCCTGGCTGGACCCCAGCACGGCTTGGACCAGCCGATAACCGAACGTGGGGACAATCCCAAAAAGCAGGCAGGCCAAGGCGAGGACGAGTTGGGGTGCAAGCATGCTCGCCGACACTTCCATGGAGTGCCTTCCGGCTGCCTTCTCCCTGACTACCTGACTCGTACGGCCAAGGAACGTAATACCGTAGAACTTAATGAAGGAGGCCAGGGTCACACAGCTTGTCAGGATTGCGATCACCGCGCAAACCGCCAGATAGCGGCGCTCGAGGGGTCCCCAGAATCGTGGCGGCATAAATGCTCCATTTGCTCACAAAGCCGTTGAACAACGGCACCCCGGCGATCGAAAAGGATGCGACGAGCGCGGTCAAAGCAGTGAGCGGCATGTAGCGGGCAAGCCCGCCGATTCGGTTCATGTTCTGCGTTCCGCTCCTGAACAGAATCGATCCTGCATTCAGGAAGAGGAGGCTCTTGAACGTAGCGTGATTAATCGTGTGCAGGAGCCCGCCACAGAGAGCGATTGCCGCCAGGGTGGCCGCGGTTTCCACCCGGGGATAGGCGGACATGAGCGCCAGACAAGACCCCAGGCCGAGAACGATGTACCCCACCTGGCCAATGCTATGAAACGCAAGGAGGCGCTTGGTCTGCTCCTGGCGCAACGCCTGGATCGTCCCGACGAGGAGGGTCACCGCCCCGAGCCCGGCGATGACAGCTCCCCATATGCCTGCCGGAAAATACTGCAGAGAGCCCAGGGGCACGAGCCAGATAAACGAACGCAACAAACCGTAAACCCCGGTCTTGATCATCACGCCGGAGAGCAATGCGCTCACCGGCGACGGGGCGGCAGGGTGCGCGGCCGGCAGCCACATCTGCCCGAATGGCCAGATTCCGGCCTTGATCCCAAAGCCGACCAGAAAGAGAAGGAAAGCGACCGGGATCAGCAGACCGCCGGACTGGAGGATCGAGCTCATCTGCTCGCTCAGGACGTCGAAATCGAAGAGCAAACCCGAATGTGACGGAGCCGAGGTGGCCAGGCACCATGCGCCGATCATGACCAGCGCACAAGACATCTCCATCATGAAGAGGTAGCGGTTCGCAGCGGAGACGTTCTCGCGTTTCTTCCATTCGTAACGGATCAAAGCGTAAGAAGGAAGAGTCATCAGCTGCCAGAACAGGCAGAAGAAGACCATCAGGTCGGTAGTGGTAACTATTCCGTACATTCCGGCGATGAAGAGCAACAGATACGGGTAATAGCGCCGAACCGTGTAGTCGGTGTAATGCTCCATGTACCGAACGGAGTAGATAGACGCGAGAAGCGCGATCCCTGCCACCAGCAGGATGAACACCGCCGACAAACCGTCGATATAGAAGCGGAGAGAAGAACCGAAACGGGACAGCGACACGAGTGTCACGGGTTGCTGAGGACCATGCAGCAAGACCTGAATGGCAACACGTCCGGCCAACACGCTGGAAACGAGCGTGAAAAGGACGGCCAGCCAGCCGGACAGCCGTTTGTTGCGGCCGGTCAGAAGCGTCACGCCCGAGCCAATGATGCAGACAAGCAGCGCGTACAGAAAGGCGGTGTTCGAATTCATCTTGATTTACCCGATCGCTCTTTTCCCGTCCCCGCAGCCAAGTACCGGAAGCAGCAGGGCTTTCAACAGTTTTTTGGTGGCTTCCACTGTTTCGGTCAAACGATGTTCGCCCTTGAGCGATCCTGGTTTGACTCCCAGACACCAGACAGCCGCGCCCGATACATTCTCGATCAGGACCGCCAGGCTCCCCAGGGACAGCTTGTGTGTGGAGAGCTGCGGAAACTTGGATTCGAGTTCGCGAGCGTCCATGAAAAGCGTACTTCCGGGATCGCCGGGGAAATCCAATGCGTCAAGGAGCAGGACGTTGTTGTAGCCCTTTACAGCAACTTCTGATATCCATCGCTCCGGTTCCGTGCCCGCCACGATGACGTTCTCGCATCCCGACGAGCGGAGCTCCTCGGCCAGTCTCACCCCGAAACCGTCGTCCCCCCAAAGGGGATTCCCGATTCCCAGGATGCACGTCCGGCCGACGAGCGTCCGCTCCAGCAATTCCCGCAAATCGGCCGTCAAATCTCCTCTCCGAGTTTCTTGATCTGCTCGAGGTTGAAAACCGGGCCGTCGACACAGACGTAGGCGACGCCGATGCAGCAATGACCGCACTTTCCGACGCCGCACTTCATGTATCGCTCCAGTGTCGACACCATCTGTCTGTCTTCGAAACCCATTCCCTTCAGGTCCTTGAGAACAAACCTGAACATGACCGGCGGGCCGCAGACGAACACCGTCGTGTTCTCCACCGGCAGCTCGACGCCCGTTGAATAAGGACCCGACCACGCCGACATGGCCGGTCCATCCGTCCTCTGCCCGGTCGACCGTCAGATAGCACTCGAAATTGGGCGTTTTTTCCCACTCCCGCAGATTCTCCACGTACATCAGATCTGCGGGCGTCCGGGCGCCGTAGAAAATCTGGATCCGTTTGTAGCGGTCCCGATTATGGAGCGCGTAGACGATGCACGACCGCAAAGGAATCAACCCGATGCCGCCGGCGACAAAGATCAGGTTCTGCCCGAAGTAGTCCTGCATCGGGAAACCGTTGCCGTACGGGCCTCGGATCGCGAAATCGATCTCCGGGTTTCATTTCGTGCATCGCGCGGGTGACGCTCCCCACCTCGCGAATCGTGAAGAAGAGCTCGTCCTCGGTCGGACTGGGCGGCAGAGAGGCAGGAAACTCCCCGGCTCCGAAAATCGACACCTGGGCGAACTGCCCGGGCCGGAAATTCCGGAACTTGGCCTGCTCTTCCGGATCCTCGAAGCGCCAGTAGAACGTCTTGACTTCCTTAATGTCCTGGACCACCCGGGTCGAGAACCGCACTCTTCGGCAGATAGATATTCTCGAGCTGAGCCGGGCTCTCCGCATGTGAAACCGTGTCCGGAACCGCCTGATGAATCATTGCTGTATGAACCTCGCTCATCGCTGCTCGGCCTCCGCCTTCGTCCTTCGGATGATTTCGACAACGGCCGGCATTCCCACGTCGCCATGACAGACGTTGACGCACCGCCCGCAGCCAATGCACGCGACCGAGAGCTCGCGCTGGATGTAATAGTGGGCGAGTTTGCGGAAGAAGCGGCGGTTGCGGCGGTCGTGTACCGCTTTTCTCGGGTTATGGCCACCTGCCATCCGGGTGAAACCGCTGAGGGCGCAGGAATCCCAGAGGCGCAGCCGCTCGACCTCGTTCTCACTCACCTGCTTGTCGCTGACCGTAAAACAGTTGCAGCTCGGACAGACGTAGCTGCACCCGCCGCACTCCAGACATCGGTTTCCGATCTCCTCCCAGGTTTCGTCGGTGACTTGTCCCAGGGTGATGTGCCGGATGGCGGCCGAGTACCAGCTCGTCGACTTGTCGAACCGGCGCCGAATGTCGGTCAGGATCTGGCGGCGTTTCTCGACCTGCTCGGGATCGGCCTTCCGGAAGAAATCATGCGCGAAGAACGCTTCTCCCTTCGGTGAGCCGGCCACGACCAGAAGCTCCTCACCCAGGTCCATGATCTGCAGGTCGAACCAGTTTCGAGCCGCAGGCCCGGTGTCGGCGCAGACGCAGAAGCAGTCTTCATCCATGTCGAGATCGTGGTCGGTGCAAACGACGTTGACCAGGAAGAGGTTCTTCCTGAACAGGTCGTAGTAAATATCCTTATACGGGCCCTTCAGAAAAACCTGGTCCAGCTGGTAGATCCCGGCTACATCGCAGGACCTGATCCCAAAGACCGCCCGCTTGGGGACGTCATAGCACGGCTCGATCTGAAGGTCCCCGTTGCGGCGCATGGTCATCAGGCGCTGAAGTTGCGGGAAGACGTACCTTTTGGGCGGATAGTAAGGGTTCGGCAGGTGCAGCTGGATCTGCCCCGGTTAGCTTCCGTTACCAGATCGAAATAAGTGTCGCGTCCGCGACCCCGGAAAGGAGCCACTACCTGGTACTCGGTCGCCAGCAGATCGACAATCTTGAGCAGATCCTGCCGATCGATGATTCTCGCGCGCATATTCAGGCTTTCTCAATACGGACGAAAACAGGGTTATCGACGTTTGACTTCCTCGCGCCCTCGGTCCAGACGATTCGTCCGGGCGATGTCCTGCTGGAAGTAGGGAACAAATACGGTCCCCGGCCGGATTTCATTGGTCACGCGGGCTGTGCTTTCGGCCGACCCGGCCTCCCCGACCAGTCGGACTTTGGCCCCGTCGCGAATGTTCAGTTGTTTGGCATCCTGGCCGTTGATCTCGATAAAGCCTTCCGGGTAATCAAGCAGCAGGATGCCGTACTCCCTGCGGAGCGTCTCGCTGTGTTGAATCAGGACGTTGCGGTGCCAGTAGTAGAGCGAGTACCCGAGGGAGAGATAAAACGGATACTCTTCGGTCGGCCGCGTTGCGGCCTCTGCAGGTCGGTCGAGCGGGGCGAAATGGAATCGCGCTTCGGGAAGGCCGTCCTCGAACAGGTACCGGGTGCCGAGCCGCTTGTCGGTGGTGCAGGGCCACTGCCGGCCGTACTCTCGACTCAGGTTCTCGTAGCTGATGCCCGAATAGAACGGGACGGCCGTCGCGATCTCATCCATTACGTCGGAGCTCGAACCGTACTGCCAGTCCGCCCCCATCTTGTTTGCAACGATGACGAGGTGCTGCCATGCGGGAATCGGGCCCGGGAGGTGGATCGAGCGCCTTTTGAGCAATCTGAACTCGGCGTTCCGTGCTCGTGTAGGTGACGTCCTCTTCCCCGAATGCCACCAGAGGGAGGATGACGTCCGCGTATTTCGCGGTATTCGTCATGAACATGTGCTGGAGGACAACCAGCTCGGCCTGTTGGAGCACCTGGGCCGCATCGCAGAGGGCGGCCGTGGCAACCGGATTGTGACGGTCGATCCAGATTGCCTTCAGCGGAGACCCGCCCGATCCGAGCATGGACCAGATATCTCTTCCGGGTGCCGCGGGCACCGGTTTCCCCCACACCTTCTCCATGGCCTGGCGGGCTGCGGGGTCCGACACCGGGCGGTAGCCAGGCAGACGATCAGGCATCACGCCCATGTCGCAGATGCCCTGGAGGTTGTTGTACTCGGCGAGTGGCATCAGGCCGCCACCTTCCCGGCCGACGTTACCCGTTAGAAGGGCGAGGTTGACCAGGGCCTCGATCGGTTCGATACCGCGGGCCTCGACACCGGTGGAGTACAGAATTGCCGCGGAGCGCGCCTGACCATAGGCAATGGCAGCGTTCTCGATCAGCTCGACTTCAACTCCGCAACGGTCGGCGGCCGAAAGAAGATTGAACCCCTGGATGCTTCGAAGCCAGGGCTCAAAACCCTCGCAGTGCTCCCTGATGAATCGGTAGTCGACCAATCCCCGATCAACGATGACTTTGGCCATGGCGCCGTACAGCAGCAGATCGGTGTCCGGCTTAATCTGCAGAAAGTAGTCAGCATGTTCCGCAACCCGGTGCCGCCGGCTGCCGGTCACAATGAGCTTTGCGCCGTTGAGCTTGGCTCGGATGACCCGCCCTCCGATCGTCGGCAGCTGACGCCCGAGATCGATCCCGTCCACGATGATCGCCTCGCTCTTTTCGAGCTCGCCGATCGAGTTGGTGGCAGCCGGAACACCGATCATCTCGATCAGAGCCTCGATCGTGTTGTTCCGATGCAGTGGACCGCCGTGATGGACGTTGTTTGTCCCGACTACGGTGCGGGCGAATTTCTGGAGCAGGTAGCTTTCTTCGTTCGAGCAACGAGGCGAATTCAGGAAGCCGATGGAGTCCGGGCCCGGTTTCCCTGCAGATTCTGGTAAGTCGCTCAACGATGAAATCGGTGGCTTGGTCCCAGCTGACCTCCTGGAATGTGCCGTTTACTTTAAGGAGCGGGTTTTTGAGCCGATCGGGAGAACTGGCGACTTCGTGAACGTGCCAGCCCCGGACACAGATTTTTCCCTGATTGGCTGGGTGCGACATGCTCGGATAAGCGCCCGTGATCAGACTGCCCGTTTTCTCCAGGTAGATGCCGCAGCCGACACCACAGAACGTACACGTGGTCAGGGTAGGATTGAACGAATGCATGCCTTCCTCGCGATTCTCCTTGCTCCGGGGAACGGTATAAATGTTGCGATTTGAGAGGTTCGCCCGAGAGTCACGAAACGAACAATAGTACCCACGGCTGAGAAGTTGTCAAGTATGTGCAGTGAAATGTTGACGGAAAAGTGAAGGGCGCGGAGAGGGGATTGACAGAGGCAGGTCGAGACCGAAAAGTTCGGCTGCTTGAGCCCCGGATGCGGGGTGCAACCCTCCCAATCTCGTCCTGCGAGGATTGCGGGTGGACAATAAAGAGTCGACGGCTGGCCGCTCAGCGAGAGGACGCTGAGGCGGCGCGTCTAGCTCTTCTTGACGTCGTCCTCACGGTTGATATGGAGGCTGTCCAGATGATGAGCCTCGCTCTTCTCTGCACGCAGAAGCCAGTAAACAACCGCAGCGACGATGATCACGGCACCGATGATAGAGGCAATCGACGTAATCGCCATGACTCTCCTCCCTTTCTGGGCCGCAGGGAACGGTGGGAACGTTCCCCAAATGCTGGTCAAAGTGCCTTGAAGAGCCCGTCGCCCTTCGCAGCCTGGGTCAATTATAACCTTCTCGTCGCATCTATCGACTAAAAAAGCGCTCGGCGGCAACGCCGTCCCGCCTGCACCTTCGTGCGTGATAGACTTCCTTATCGTGTCAATTGTGCGCCCCAGACAGCATCAGTCGAACCGTGTTTCCGGGTAGGAGGTATCCCGGTCTACGGTGACTTGATCCTGGCCCCGATGTCGGGATTCAGCGATCTCCCTTTTCGAGCGCTGTGCCGATCTCTGGGTTCCGCCATGAGTTACTCGGAATTCGTTTCGGCTCGCGAGGTCCTTCACGGGAAGAACCCTCACGTTCTCCGGGCGCTCACTTACCTTCCCGAGGAACGACCTGTCGTGATGCAGGTCTTCGACTCGGACGAAGACCGTCTGGTCGCCGCCGCGGCACGACTTGAGAAGTACAACCCGGACATCATCGACATCAACATGGGTTGCTCCGTCCAACGGGTGGCGATGAAGGGGGCAGGTGCGGGCCTGCTGCGCGACCCGGACAAGATCGGGCGCATCATGAGCCAGGTGACCGCTGCCGTTCGGCATCCCGGTCACTGCGAAGATCCGGCTGGGTTGGGATTGGAAGAGCCGGAATTACCTGGAAGTCGTTGCATGCACTTCAGGAAAACGGGGCTTCGCTGATCGCGGTTCACGCCCGTACTCGAGACCAGGGCTACTCCGGGACCGCTGACTGGGATGCGATCGCCCAGGTGGTGGAACACGCTCGCGTGCCGGTGATCGGGAACGGCGACGTCTTCTCTCCGGAGGATGCGGACAAACTGAAAGCCCGGACCGGCTGTGCGGCTGTCATGATTGGGAGAGGAGCGGTCGGTCACCCGTGGATTTTCATGAGACTCGCACGAAACCAGGTGCCTCCCAGGGACCGCCTCCGGCTTGTCCGATGTCACTTCGGTTTGATGCAGGACTTTTACGGGACGGCGAAAGCCGTCTTGCTGGTCCGCAAGCATCTGACCCGTTACCTGAACGGATGGCCGGGGATCAGAGAATTGCGGCCGCGCCTGGTCCACATCGAATCGGCCGAAGACTTTGACGACGTGATGACCCTTCTCGAAAACCAGAATCTGGCGGACGTGCCCACCTGCCTCTCCGCTTCCACCTGGTCGCCAAATTCACTCTGGAAGAGCTAGCTATACCTGTATTATTATCAGCCGATTAGAGGGACCAGATGAGATCGTCACGGGGCTTCTCACTAGTTGAGCTGATGATTGCAATGTGCATCATGTGCGTGATCGCCGCGATCGCGCTGGCGCTACTGACGGTGGATCCTCGGAAAGCGGCCAACGAAGCGGCTGCGATTGCCACGGTTCGCACGATCATTAGTGCCGAACGGACCTATGCGCTGACCGAGAGCAGCGATGGACAATATGCAGCTGTGGAATTACTGGTCGATTTGAAGTATCTGGACGAGACCTTCCTCGCTTTGGACAAGTCGGGGTATTCGTACACCCTTTCGGCTGCCGGCACACAGTTCTCGGTGCTCGCGAGACCACACAACGAGAAAACCGGGCGTCGAAGCTTCTACGGAGATGAGACCGGACTGATCCGCTGGCGTGCGGGTAGTGGAGGCGCAGGACCGGACGACTCACCGATAGGCACCGGAAGACGCTGATCCGGAACTTCAGTCATATTGAATTCATTCTCCGAAACCCGAGCGCTCTTCTCTGCCTGACCCGCGTAATAACCTTTTCGAGTCCTGACCTCGAGCCCCGGCCGGTTGGCAATCGAGACCTTGATCCTTCGCCACTTCCCGTCCCTGATGCCGTTTGAGGAGTTGTAGCCGAGCGTGTACTGCACCCGAAGGTCATCGGCGATCTCCTTGTACGCGTTGGACAAGTCGTCGATTCGATTTGGAGAGTACATTCGGGCGCCGGTCTGCTCGGCGATCGACTCCAGCTGGGTGCGGGCCTCCTCGATTCCGGCCCTGCCCGGGCGTGAGCCGCCGCCGCGGGGCCCTCGGGTGGATGGAGCGCGGCCTTTCATGATGTCTTCGAGGATGTCGATAACACTGCCGGATCGTCTCCCGGACCCGCCAAACACTCCGCCGGTAGCCGCCGTATCAAGGAAGATCGTGTAGATGAGCGCTTCCGATTCCTGGATCTCGCGGTACAGTTCGGAAAATCGGGTGGTCGACCCGGCGCTTTGATCACCTTCGAGCTGATTATCTACGCCGTCGGTAAAGACGACGATGGCCTTGCGACCTTCGATTCGGTTCGTGTGGTCCCTGAGGCAAGCCATCAACGCGTCGTAAAAGGCTGTCCCGCCGCCTGAGCGTATTTGCCGGATCTCGTCGATCACGGCACTGCGATCATTGGTGAAGTCCTGGAGCAGGCGAAAAGTCGAGTTGAAGGTGGCCAGGGCGATCCGGTCGTCAGGCCCGATCTCACGCGTGAATTCCATCGACGCCTCCTTGATCAGATCCATGTACTCTTCGGTACTACCGCTGACGTCGAGGAGCAGCAGGAGGTGAAATGGGCTTTCGGTGCTCGAAAATCTTCCGACCGTTTGGCGCACACCGTCTTCGTAAACCTGAAAGTCCTCTCTTCGAAGGTCGGGGACGCTTCGATTACTGTTCGCCTCCCGCACCGAGGCATTGAGGTAAATCCATTCGACATTCACTCGGACTTTGTAGCCGCCCGGGTCACTCCCGCCCGTCCCCGTCGCCGGGGGCCCCATAACCGGAGGAGGACCGGGATCAGGCGGCCCGGCCGCATCACGTTCCTCAGGTGTCTCCTGAGCCGTCTCAGTCAGGCGTCTGCTCGGGCGTTCTTGCCTGCGGCGTTGCCTGTGGCATCGGCGGCGAGGCTGCCAGTTTTGCGGGGAGGGAGAATGTAACGTCCCCGGTAATACTGTTGGCGAGGCACAACGGGCCTCCAAGTCCGACCTGTCTCTCGAGCGCGCCCTGGGTCATCTCGACTTCACCATTCCACTGGAGCTTCCGGCCGGCTCTCGCCCAGCCGCGAAAGTTCAGATCGCTCTGGAGCTCGCAACGGATATTCCCTTTCACCGCGTCGAGGCGAACGTCGCTGGTTGGCTGTCGCCGGGCACGATAGAGAATGTCGCCCTTGTCGGCGATCAGTGACACCGACCCGGTCAGGTCTTCTGCCGCCACGGAGTCCCGACAGGGAGTGAACCCTCACATAGCCGTCCATTCCCGTGACCGACACCGTCGGGTTTGCACCCCAAACGACGACGTTGAGAGACGGAGGCGCCCAAACGTTCAAGGTTCACGGATTCGCCGGCGTAATCGTAGAAGAAGGCCCGGGCGAAGATCTTGTCGCCCTGTTTGTGGGCAATGACTTCGATATTGCCTAATTGGGATTGTTGAGAAGCGACCCGCTCGATTTCGGTCTGAACCGTTGCCTGCTCCCAGGAATTGATCCGCACCTTGCCGTAGTCCACCTGGATGATGATGGTGTCGCCCGGGCGAGCGCCAAACGCCTTGGTTTCTCTTGCGGATGCACAAAACAGAGGCGGGAAAAGGCCCAGCCCCGCGATCAGGGCGACGGCGGTCAATCCAGGGGCTCTCCGAACCATCGATATCTCCTATACGCTTCAGATGAAACGAAACCTGGACAGGTTCAACTCACATGATGCTGTCTTGGGACGAGAGTTGCGAACGGTGTACAATCAGGCTCAATGACGGCGAACCGATTACTCCTCTCCGCACTCGTGGTGGTTCTTCTCGCAACTTTCGATACCTCCTCAGCGCAGCCGGAAAAGGCGTCCGGAACAACGCACTACATGTACCTCAGCGATCAGCGGATTGTGACCCTCGAAGTCGCGACCAGCCATAAGGCCGTCTTGAACTATATCAACTTCGGAGAAACGTTCGAACTCGTTGATGCAACCAATCTCCTGCTTCTGGACGTCGAAGGGAAGGTTCACCAGGGCCACGTCCTCGAGATTGAAGATGCAACCGATCCGTCCGAGCGCTACGTGGTCAACAAGCTGGTTTCACCGAAGAAATTCGTCGGCTTCACGCTTTACGGGCGTTTCAAGTCCCAGACCGCGCTCACAAAGGCGTACTTTCGATCGGGCGGGCGGATACTGGAACTGGAGCCTCTTCTGGACGAGGATTTCGAATCGACGGCAGACAGGATCGTGCGCATCGAGCTGGACAACCCCGATGCCAAGGAGTCCCTGCTGAAAGTGGGCTTTCGACGGGGATACGGTTCGATCCTTTGGGCGGGGTCGCCCGAGGGCGACAAGATCGATGCAATGTACCCGAGCGACGAAGTCGTTGCCCCGTTGTTGCTTGCTAACCCGCAGCCTCTCCTTCCGAAATCTCAGTCTGCGCTTCCCGATCCCGTCAGCGTGGAAATCAGCGTGCTGGTCACCCGCTCAGGTGGGGCGCACGATTTCCAGGTTTTGCGGACTCCGAACAGCGAAGTAGGGAAACTGGCCGTGGAAACGATCCAGAACTCCTGGCGATTCCTGCCTGCCATCTCCAAGGGTAAAGTCGTCGATGCCCGCCTGACGCTCAAGATCATCTTCAAGCGCTAGAGAATAGGCGAATAGGCGAATAGGACATATAGGACCAATAGGACATATAGGCAAAGGCAGGCTCTGCCTTGCCTATATGTCCTATTGGTCCTATATGTCCTATTCGCCTATTCCTATTCTCCTAGGTCGTCGGCACGCTCAAGTGGCCCACCACGTACTTCTTGTCAACCTTGGTCACGACCACTTCGTAAGGCTTGGTTGCCCCCTCAATGTAAAAGAGGATCGGCTCGTTCAGGTGCTGATCGTTCTTCTTGATCTTCTTGCCGTTGGCGAGGATCTCCATGTCGTAGCGCTGTCCGGTGAAATCAACGTCCTTCAGACTCAGCGCAACGTTGAAAACTTTCATCACCCCGCCTCTCTCGTAGAGCTCGAAGTTATAGGTCTCCCTGGCCAGCGAGTGCTTGACTTCGGAAATCTGGCGCTGGTTGATCTCGCTCGATTCCTTTAGCCCGGTGATCGAAGCCTTGCTCGCCTCGATCTCGGAGCTATTTCGGGCGGACACATCCCGCAAGTCAGAGATGTTGGATTTTGCCTGGCTGACCTCTTTTTTAATCTCATCGGTATGCGACCTCAGCTCGTTGACCTCCTGGCGGTCAGCCTTCTGCTCGGTCACGGACGCCTGCTGCTCCTGGCCGGTCTTCAACTCCTCGTACATCCTTCTGTATTGATGAGCCTGGGCACCGAGCTCGCGCTTCTGCTGGCTGGCCTGCGTGCTGGTCTCGGTCAGTCCCTGTTCCAGGGAGTTGATCTTTTGCTGGGATTGCTGAAGCTCCTGGCTGACGTCGGTCAGGTGTGCCTGGCTGTTATGGAGCTCCGAGCTGAGCCTGCTGATCTGCGAATTAGCCTGGTATAAGTAGTATCCAAGAACGAATGCAGCGTTTAGAACCAGCAGGACAACAAGGACCAGGCGAGCCCGCGAGCCAGAGCGAGTCGCTTGGACTGGAGCCGCGGCGGTCACATTCTGTTGCTTCTCTTCGACCGGCTTCGCCGGCTTGTGATTTTTCTTTACGGTTGAGTACAAGGGGTCTTCGAAATCACCTATCTGCCCAGCTATTCTCATAGCATCCTCCGTCCATTTTCGGCGCCCGCCTTAACCATCTCCTCAGCGATGCCGTCGCTTTAATAGACAGATGCCGCAAGCCAAGGTTTCACTTTCACTGTCGCAAAAAAGAACATCGAACGGTGTGGTATATTGCCTCTCTGAAATTGCGTCTACGTGAGGCTCCTCATGACAAACCTGAAAACCACACCTCTTCACGACACACACGAGCAACTGGGAGCTCGAATGGTCGACTTCGTCGGCTGGCACATGCCGGTTCAGTACGAAGGCGCGCTTGCCGAACATCAGGCGGTCCGGAACGCCGTCGGGCTGTTCGACGTCAGCCACATGGGACGGTTTCGACTCCGGGGCCCGGACGCCCTGGATGTTCTCCAGACCGTTACCTGCAACGACGTCGCCCGCCTTGCGAACGGCCAGGCCCAGTACTCCGCCCTCCTCAATGAACGGGGCACTTTCATCGACGACATCGTCATCAACCGCGTCGCGGAGCAGGATTTCCTCGTCTGCGTCAACTCCTCCAACCTCAAAAAGGATTTCGACTGGATCGAAACACACCGGAAAGGAAACGTGAGCCTTTCGGACCTGAGCGAGGAATACGCCCAGATCGCGGTTCAAGGGCCGAAGGCGGAGGCCCTGACCGCCCAGGTGACAGGGCTCGACCTCTCGCCGGTACGCTTTTACTGGTTTACTGAGTGGAACCTGGATGGTCGCGAAGCATTCGTGGCTCGAACCGGATACACCGGCGAGGACGGCTTCGAAGTCTACCTGCCATCGAGTCGCGCCGTGTGGCTCTGGGACAGACTCATGACCCAGGGCAAGTCCCTCGGGGTAGAGCCGGCTGGCCTGGCCTCTCGCAATACGCTTCGGCTCGAGATGCGCTACCCGCTGTATGGGAACGACATCGATGATACGACGACCCCCTGGGAAGCCGGGCTTGGCTGGATCGTTAAGCTGGGCAAAGGTGATTTCATCGGGAAACAGGTGCTCGTCGACCAGAAAGCAGCGGGTATCAAGCGACGGTTGGCAGGATTTGAGCTGGTTGACCGGGGAATAGCGCGCGACCACTGCCCGGCTTACCTCGGAGGCCGGCATGTCGGCAACGTTACCAGCGGAAGTTACTCCCCCTCTTTACAAAAAAGCATTGGATTGGTTTACTTGCCATCTGAGCAGACTGAACCCGGCTCGCTTTTTGATGTCGACGTGCGAGGCAAGCAGTTGCGGGCGCGAGTGGTAGAGACTCCTTTCTACAACCGCCGGAATTAAATCGATCAGAAGCCGGACAACTGTTCCGTCTTCGTCTTTGACACCGGTCTCTGTTATTTTCGTCGCTTCTCGTGAAAGCAGAAAGGATGCGGACATGAAAATCCCAGAAGGGCTGTTCTACACCAGGCAACACGAATGGATCTCCGTGGACGGCGAAAACGGGACCATCGGAATTACCGATCACGCTCAGAAGGAGCTCGGTGACGTGGTTTTCGTGGATCTTCCCGAACCTGGTGTCAGAGTGCAAGCCGAGCAGGCGTTCGGGTCGGTTGAGTCGGTCAAGGCCGTCTCCGAAGTTTACACGCCTGTCACGGGAAGAGTCCTGGAGGTCAACGGCGACCTGACGGACGGCCCTGAGGTCATTAACAAGGACCCGTACGGCAAAGGCTGGATGGTGAAGATCAAGCTGGCGGACGTCGCGGAGCTTGACGAGCTGATGTCCGCAGAGGACTACACAAAGTACCTTCAGGAGGAGTCCGGAGAATAGCTCATGCGGTACGTCTCCCTAACCCCAGACGAGCGTCGCCGGATGCTCGAGGCGATCGGCGTCGAAGGGATCGAGGACCTGTTCCAGTGCATCCCGGCTTCGTTCCGCCTCAACCGGTCACTTGATATCCCTGACCCGATGGCGGAGAGCGCATTGTTGCGCTACATGTCGTCGCTGGCCCAGAGAAACGCCTCAACCGATCGTTACAGTTCTTTCCTCGGTGCGGGCGCATACAACCACTTCGTGCCGACGGTGATCGATTCGATCATCTCCCGCTCGGAGTTCTACACAGCCTATACTCCCTATCAGCCGGAAATCAGCCAGGGAACGCTTCAAGCTCTTTTCGAATACCAGACGCTGGTTTGCCAGTTGACCGCCATGGACGTTGCCAACGCGAGTCTCTATGACGGCAGCAGCGCCGTAGCCGAAGCCGTGCTGATGGCGACGCGGGTGACACGCCGCAACAAGGTACTGGTGGCATCCACGCTCCATCCCTTCTACCGGCGAGTCCTCGAAACCTACGTCGCGCACGCCGGCCTCGAGATCGTGTCTCTTCCCTGTTCCGAGAAGACCGGGCGGGTCGACCCGGACTCGATCGCCGCGGCAATTGGCGACGACTGCGCCGCCCTCGTGATCCAGTCCCCGAATTTCTTTGGAGTAATCGAAGACCTCGCGGGGGCCTCGAGCTCGGCAAAGGCCAGGGGCGCGTTGACGATCGCTGTTGTCACCGAAGCGATTTCCCTCGGCTTACTGCGTCCTCCCGGCGAGCTCGGTGCGGACATCGTCGCCGGCGAAGGGCAGGCCCTTGGTATCCCGCTCGGCTTCGGAGGTCCTTACCTCGGTCTTTTCGCAACACGGGATCAGTTCAAACGTCAGATGCCCGGTCGGCTCGCGGGCCAAACAGTGGATACCGAAGGCCGACGCGGTTTTGTCCTCACCCTTTCCACCCGAGAACAGCACATCCGGCGCGAGAAGGCGACCTCAAATATCTGTACCAACCAGGGGCTTTGCGCCCTGATGGCTGCGATTTTCATGACCTCGCTAGGCAGGGTCGGCCTGAGGGAGATGGCGGAACAGAACGTCAAGAAGGCCGCCTACCTCAAACGGCTGCTTGGCGAACGGGTGGTTTTTGATTCACCGACTTTCAACGAGTTCGTTGTCCGCTGCAGCGCCAATCCGGCCGAGATCAACCGGCGGCTGGCTCAGCGGAGCATCGTCGGGGGACTCCCACTCGGTCGGTTTTTCCCCGAGCGGAAGCTCGAGATGCTCGTCTGCGTAACGGAACAGAACACTCGCGCGGAGATCGAGGATTTCGCCCGGCTTTTCCTGGAAGAGAACGCACGATGAAGCGAACGGTCAATGCAATCGTACTCGACGAACCCCTGATCTTCGAGCAATCTGCGCCAGGAAAGGCGGCGTATTCCCTTCCCCCGCTGGATGTGGACGATCTTCCGGTGGGCGAGTTGATAGAGGAATCCCTGCTGCGCAGCGATATCCCCGGATTTCCGGAAGTGAGCGAGGTGGAGATGATCACCCACTACACCCGGCTCTCCTCCTGGAACTACCATGTCGACCTTGGCCTGTACCCGCTCGGGTCGTGCACGATGAAGTACAACCCCAAGATCAACGAACGGGTTGCGAGAATGCCCGGTTTGGCAGGCGTTCACCCGCTTGCCGATGATGTTCTCGTGCAGGGGAACCTGGAAATCCTGTTCCGCCTCCAGAAGTTTCTGGCCGAATTGACGGGTCTGCCTGGGATCACGCTGCAGCCCGCCGCCGGTTCTCAGGGCGAGCTGACCGGCATCCTGATGGTACGCGCCTACCACACGGCTCAGAACAATCCCCGGAAGTTCGTTCTCATCCCGGATTCCGCGCATGGTACAAACCCCGCCAGCGCCAGCATTGCGGGGTACGAAGTTCTCGCCATTCCTTCGGACTCGAAGGGGCGCATCGATCTGGGCGTTCTCGGTCAGAAGCTCAACCCTGAAGTCGCCTGCCTGATGCTGACCAACCCGAACACCCTGGGGATCTTCGAGAGCCAGATCGAGGAGGTCAGCCGGCTTGTCCATGATGTAGGCGCCCTCATGTACATGGATGGCGCCAACTTCAACGCCCTGGTCGGTAAGACACGGCCGGGCGACATGGGAGTTGACGTCCTCCACCTCAATCTTCACAAGACATTCTCGACGCCCCACGGCGGCGGCGGCCCCGGCAGCGGTCCGGTCGCCTGCCAGTCGAAGCTGGTCCCGTACCTGCCGGTGCCGCGGATTGAAGAGCGCGACGGCAGCTATGCACTCAACTGGGATTTCCCGAAGTCAGTCGGGAAGGTGCACGCGTTCTTCGGCAATTTCGGAATGATGGTAAGAGCCCTGACCTACATTCTGACCTGCGGCCAGGATGGGCTGAGAGAGATTTCCGAAACCGCGGTGCTGAACGCAAACTACATCCGGGCAAGGCTTAAGGAATACTACGAGCTCGCTTATCAGACGCCGTCGATGCACGAGGTTGTTTTCTCGGACCGGGCTCAGTCCCGTTTTGGAGTAAAAACACTCGACATCGCTAAGAAGCTGATCGACGAAGGCTTCCATCCGCCGACCGTTTACTTTCCGTTGATCGTCCACGGAGCTCTCATGATCGAGCCGACTGAGAGCCCGAGCAAGTCGGAGATAGACGCCTTTATCGAGGCGATGATCGAAGCCCATCACCAGGCCCAGGCTGCACCCGAAGAGCTGACCGGGGCCCCGCGCCGCTCCAAGGTCGGACGCCTGGACGAAACCCGGGCAGCCCGGACCCCGATCCTGCGCTGGACGAAGGAAGCGTAGGGGGGGAGGAGCAGCCGCCAGGAGTGCGGGTCCTCTTCGCAACCCCGGCGGGTGCGATTCCTGCCGGGTTCGCCTCTTCCAGTTCGCCGCTCTGCCGATGGTATAATCGAATCAAATCAGGCCCTGAAGGCTCCGTCAGAATTGAAACCGGCGGCAGTCAATCATGATTCGCTTGCCTCTTTGAATGTCCGAAGTGCAATTCGTACCTGATTCGGTGCCCGCCGCCTGTTGAGGAAGTAGGTCAGTCTATCCGACGCAATAGCGGCAGCATTGGGGCTTTGCCCGGAATTCGCAGCGTTCTGAACGGCAGCAAGTATTTGGGAGGTGGGCTGTCGTGACACCGAGTCGGTTTGTCCATGCGTCTTTACCGGTCATCGACCGGCTTCGCCCCCTCTGGAAACGAGCCAGAATGGAGGCCAACCGGGTTTTGCGCCGGAAACCCAACACTGAGCCGACCGGCTCTTTGATCGTCATTGATCACTTGCCCGAGGTGTTCTCCTACCGGGCAGGACATATCACCGCGAATGTCTGCGGCAGACTGTCGAGTATGGCGCGGGCAGCCAGGTACCGCATCAATGACGGCGCCTGGGAGCCGATCAGGCAGGCGCCCCCCAGAGTCAACCCTCCGTTCTTCTGCGTCGAGTTGATCCCGGAGATGTTGCTGGCCGGACCTAATACGGTCACATTCGAGGTCTCCTCGGGAAGGTCTTCCGCGGTTGTGTCGAAGCGCTTCATCTACAATCCAGCACCTGTCCGACCGCCTTTCCACATTGTCTGGGACGGAGCAGGCCATCTCGACGTCGAAGGAGGGGTGTGGGAAACCTTCGAAACTCCGACCGGGCGCAGGCTCCGACCGAAACCGGGGTTTGAGGACTACGATCGATTGATCATCGTTTCGGGGGCATTTCCGGGAGGACGCCGGGTGACTACCGACGTGGTCTTTCGAAAGCCGAGCACGGATTCAAGGCAATTTGGATTCGGCGTGCTTCCTCTCTGGGGAGGAAGACCCGACCAACCGGGACATTGTCCGCGTCGTGGCTGGAATTTCAGCCTCGGCTGGTATTACTCCCATTACCGGGCGGTGGGCATGGAGTTTTCATACAAACACGGCGGGGACGACCCGCGCTGGGTCGCAACCTACCGCGATCTGGCCCTTCGTTCCGACAAGCCGTACACGATCATCGTCGAGGCGAGGGAAGTCGTGGGTGACGACGGGAATCACTTGCGCTATCACCAGCGGATGCAGTGGCGCGAGGACGCACACGAGCCTACGCCTTGGATGGAATTGGCCGACGACCAGGGGGCAAAGATCCCGGCTGGGGAATTCGGTGTGGCTCTGATCGCCCACCGCTGCCAGGTCGATTTCGGTCCGGTTTCGATCGAGCCTCTCGATGTGTGAGGGGTACCCACCCGAATTAACATGCCTCAGTGTCCGTATCGTTTTGTTTCCTGATCCCTCCGAATCGTCAGGTGAAGTGCCGCGGTCGGGCAGACGTGAGCGCAGCGCTGGCACCGGATGCAGTCGCCGGACCTTAGCCGCCGGCCGGCCCGTGAAAATGTGTCTTGTCTTGCCTGTCTTGTCTTGCGCCTGTCTTGTCTTGCGTTGTCTTGCGGGGAGCTGCGTTGTCTTGCGGGTCGGACCTGAGCATGTCTAGCAGAGTCAAGTGTTTGTCCAATTCCTTGGGCCTTATATGCCGCTTACAATCGATTTCCGGGGTCGTTTTCGCGTTCTAAGCAGAAATGTTCTTGGCCCGTACCTGCGGCCCGACTCGCGCACCACCCAGACCCCAGCCGCAGCTTCCGTTGTGTCAAGGCGACGGCGGTAGCGGGTTTGTTCCTTGACTGGGGCCACGAAGTCCTCGTCTCCACCGCGACGCTCTCAGTCCACCACGGCTCCCGTTGCAGGCGTCGCGTCGCGATCGCCTCGGCGATTTCACCGCGGTACGTCTCCTCGAACTCTCCTCGTGCGTCTCCCCCGCAATCGACGTACGCCAAGTGGTTGACAGGCCGACCAGGCCCTGTGTATGTTCTGTGTATGCCCACCAAGACAATTAGCGTCGAGTTGGACGCCTACGTCAGGCTGAAGCGAGCCCGTCGGAATCCCCGCGAGTCCTTTTCCTCGGTCATACGTCGGGCTGTCTGGCCGGCCGAATGCCATACGGCGGCCCAACTGAGCGAAACCTTGCGCGAAAAAATGAAGACCGGCGAGGGGTTGCCTGACGAAGAGACGCTCGACCGCCTTGATTCAGCGCAGAAGAACCACCGAAGGTCGAAGTCCGGGTGGTAACGACATGATCTTCGATACCACGTTTCTCATCGACCTGCACCGTGAGAGCAGACGCAAGAAGCCCGGCGCCGCCTTTCGGTTTCTCGAATCGCATCCCGATACTCCGATGTGGATCAGCGTCGTCACGTATGCCGAATTTGCGGAGGGCTTCACGGCGGAGCAGGAGCCTGTGTGTGCAGAGCTACTGCGCGCGTACCGTGTTCTTCACATAACTGAAGAAGTGGCATGGATTTACTCCCGCGCGTCGCGAGTTCTGCGAGGCTCGGGAGCCAGGTTAAGCGACAACGATATCTGGATCGCTTCGACGGCGATCTGCCACCAAGTCGAACTGATCACACGTGACGGAAACCACTTCCGTCGAATCGAAGGACTGACGGTCGTCGATTACTGAGGGAACGTCGACACCGTGCTCTTTCGCGATGTCGTGAAACGTTACGGCGTGACCGGTGTCAGATGTCGGAACGAGTGTCAGAGCTTCAATTTTGATTCCGCTGAAAAACCCCTTGTTCGCCGATTGTTTAACGGGTTCTGGAGGTTGGCCGGGTGGACCCGAGCCAGACGCCATACTCGCGCCACAGCCCTCGCCTACGCAACAGAGAAGTGGACATCTGGTATCCGGCCGGACCAAATCCAACCTGTAGCCGGTGGAAACCGCCAACGGTTCCGGCTTCGCTTACATCGACTCACCACGTTCAGTTTCGTCTTCGCAGCGCATGACTCGTGATCATTCGGATGTCACCATAGTCGATTTTGTTCCCCAGCTCTCTCCGTATCTCTCCCAAGGAAGCGGTCTTGTTCTTTTCCACAAACGCCAGCACGGCATCGATGGTTTCGGCAGGAAGAACGTCGTACACATTGATTTCCCCGCGCGCAATCCACTGAGTCATGTGATGCTTGATCGTGCCGACAGCAAGGCCCCGGATCTTCGCAATCTCAGCCGCGCCTTTCCCTTTCCGATACAGATCGAGAGTATCCCGGTAAGTGCCCCCCTTCTCGCTCTTTCCGGAAGTCGCGGAACTGACCACCTGCGTCGTCCGTTTCTTGCTGTAAAGGATCTCGCGGCGGTAAAGCTCTTCATCCAGAAACCTGCCGTCGTAGAGCTGCTCGATCTTCTTCCAGCTGGTATCCTCAATCAGCTGCAAGTGAGCCAGGTAGCGCTTCACCTTTCTTTTGTATGCAAGCTCGTTGATATGGGCGCGAATCGGGGCGAGAATTCGTGTGGCGATCCGGCTGGTGAAATAGCCGATGGCTCTTTCACAGCGGTCCTTCAGCACTGCCGGGTCGACGGTGCTTTGATCCATGCCCACCAGGATACGCTGCAGCTCGAGTTGAAATTTGTCCGCGACCGCATGGATTTCTTTCACCTCTTGGGCGACACACTCGTGAAGTTCCAGCGCGGCATCCTTCCCGGGAATGTCCTTTTTATTCAGCAGCTCCAGCCAATCCTCAAGGTGCGCCGACAATCCGGGGAAGGTAAAAAGCCGCAGCAGCAGATGTTTGGCGTAAAGACTCTTCTCCCGATTGAACACCTCCTCAAGTTCGCCGATGGAGTGATGCGCTCGGCTGAAATCGCTGATCCGCTGATCGTTGAACACGGCGGTGGTTGGGATGAGCGAGTGCAGTACGATACCCTCCAGCGAACGACAGCGGCTCAGCGCTACATACACCTGCCCCGGCGCGAAGGATCGGCCCGCGTCGATGATGATCTTGTCGAAGGTCAGTCCCTGGCTCTTGTGAATGGTAACGGCCCAGGCGAGTCGAAGGGGAAACTGGCTGAAAGCTCCCAGTTCCTTTTTGACCACTTCCCCGGACTCCGGATCGACGCCGTATTCAATGTTCTCCCAGGTCTCGCGATGCAGCTTGTAATCCGTTGCGGTGTTGTTGAAACTGACCGTGATCTCGTCGCTCTCCGCGTTTATTCTTTTCACAACGGCCAGTTTGCCGTTGTAGTAGCTCCCGTCTTCGGTGTCGTTCCTGATAAACATGACCTGTGCCCCGGCCTTCAGATGCAAAACCCGTTCACAGGGAAAGAGCTGGTCGGGGAAATCGCCCTCGATCTCCGCTTCGAATGCATGCGTTCTGCCGGGGAGCTTCGCCAGTTCGGAGGAGTTGACGTTGTCCGCTTTGTAGTTGTGTGTGGACAGCAGGACGTACCCATTTTCCGCAGGCTTGAAATCGGGACTATAGCGCTCCCGCAACAGCGCATGATCCTCGGTTGTCATCTTGCGGTCACGGATGTGGCTGAGCAGGGTAAGAAAACGGGCGTCGCTCTGACGATAAATTGTCTTCAACTCGATTTCCGACGCGTTCAATTGAGGCCAGACCATCGAGTCGAAAAAGTAGGGGCTGCGGTAATAAGCCTGAAGTATGCTCCATTCCGGTTCTTTGACGACCGGCGGAAGCTGGTGCATGTCGCCGAACAACAATACCTGAATGTCCCCGAACGGCCGTTTGGACTGGCGGACCGTGCGCAGGACGAAATCGACGGCATCGAGTATATCGCAACGGACCATGCTGACTTCATCGATGATGAGCGTGTCCATTTCCCGAAGCACTCGCAGTTTGTCCTTGCGGAAATGAATGTGTTCGTGCAGAAGGCGCTTGCGGTTCGTAGCGAGATTCAAATCCACGAAATCGTCGGAAGGAACGAAGCAGGTGAGCGGCAGGCCGAACATCGAGTGGATAGTGACCCCTCCGGCATTGATGGCAGCCACGCCCGTGGGCGCAACGACGATCACATTCTTCAGTGTCTGCTCCACGATCCGCTTCAGCAGAGTCGTCTTGCCGGTTCCCGCCTTGCCCGTGATGAAGCAGTGCTTGCGCGTGTAGAGGGCAAACTGCTCGGCGAGATGGAATTCAACATTCGTCATCCAGGAACTCCCCCTTCTCCGGTTTCAACTGGCGAAGGATTCTACTCGCGATTGGCGCATAAGATATATCGTGAAGCAGACACAACAAGGCCGAGATTTACGCCGGAATGCGGAAGGGGGAAGAAGAAAAGACCGCAAACCTGTTTAGGTTGATGCGGCCGGTCACGATCGAAGATAGAGTCGGAGAAGCGGCCGGAAGGTATTTGAAGCAATACCGGCAATCCCATGGCCTCGAGCTGGGAGACGCCCTACAGGCCGCCTGTGCCGTTGTCTTCGGAGTGCAGTTGTGGACACTCAATAGGAAACACTTCCCAATGGCGGACATCGAGATCTTTCCTTCATGATCGCGATCAGCTGCTGCGCGAGCCCTGGCGGTAGCCCAGTTCTCTTTTTTCGGTTCTCATCCTCGCCCGGTTTTTAAATCCTCACTCAGCGGACCAGTATCGGACACAATAATCACGAGCGGTGCAACTCACCAAGCGGCAAAAAAACAACTCCGTCCCCTGCTCCGTCCCCCGTCTGCCGAGGCAAAAAAAACAACTCCGTCCCCTGCTCCGTCCCCGCTACTCCGGCCCCGCCCCCGAATTACTACCGTCTTTGCGGACCACCCGGCTGGGCGGGCTCGCGGAGTCGATCAAGCGCGCGGCGCGGCTGCTTCTGCGACTCCCCGCGACTGAACATCTGCGGCGCAGTCGATAGCAATGCACGTCGCTTGAAGTCCCGAGTGCTTGCCGTCAGCAGCAACCGGGGACCTGAAACAATAACGGGCGGCGTCTCGTTATGTTCGATATCGAAGTTTTGCGTTTGCTCCGAATCCAGACCAACTACCGGTTGGTTGGCTACAGCCAAGGGAATCAGCGATCCGCCCGACCAGAGAAAGACCGGTCGTCCGAGATTGGTTCCCTGTAGCGTGGCTGTGAAAGCGATGTCAAGCTCCCGGGTCGCGACGCTATCGTAGAAGATCCGGTTGGGATACAGCCCCGTAACTAACAAACGCCCGTGGTAGAGGTAAAGACTTCCTCCGAGTGGGCTCGCGTCCCCGTCGGCCACGACTTTTGTGAGTAGCCCGCCGTCAAAGATGTACATCCCGCTGGCGCCGATGTAGATGCCTTCCGAGGGGGAACTGTCGAAGTTGGTGACGAAAGAAAAGGCGCCGGTTTCGGCCAGGGTCAGGTGGGTGAAGTAGTACGGGACACCCAAGTGAGGGGCGGGAAACGAGGAGGCCTTGTGAACCACTGTTTCTACTCCGGTGGAAGGAGACCAGTGAAGGATGCGCGGTTCCCGCTGCAGATTCTTCTCAACTTCCACAGCGAGAATCACATTTCCCGCGCTGTTGACGTCCACTTCCTGAATTGTTTTTACCCGATAGCCGTCGCGGAGCGTCTGGTCGACAAGCTCAACCGCCGTCAGGGAATCGTTCTGGAGCAGAAAGAAGCCCCGATGGGCTATTCCAGCCGCCACCCCAAATCGTGTGCCCCTTCCATCCCAGTAGAAGCCGCCGGGTAGAGCATGCTGAACGCCGTTCTCATTGGCCACCAGGAGGCAGCCGGACTGGTCCGCGAGAGTAGCCTGGAAAACGACCTGGTTTCCAGGCAGTAGAAGCGGGTCCATTTCGTTCGCGGGGAGGCCAATGACACCACGAAAGACCGCCCCGCTAAGAGAGAGACCGGGAACCACGGTTGTCTGCCGGGCGAGCCAACGAAGTCCATGCTCGTTGTACAGCAGAACCCCGCGAGGGCCGGACTGGATCACGATTGCCACCGAACCGTCTTCGCCTATGTTGAACAGCGCCAGGGCCGAGCTGTGGAACGATAGCGGGCCCTCTCCATCCGGCAAGGTGTCTCCTGCGAGCAGCACCGGTCGAATAACGCCGTAACGTTTGAGGAATATCCCCGATAAGTAGGCCGCCGTTTCGCCCGACCCGATTCGAACGCCGCCTCGGAACACGATGTCTCCGGCCGTGTTGGTGCGCGGATTATCCCAGTAGCTCAGTACTCCACCAAGTTCGGGAACCGGCTGATTATCGACGAGCTCGACAAACAGTGGGTAAGGTGTGTCGGCAAAGGCGACGCCGACGAGGAACAGCGCCAGAAGGAGGTAAGGTAAGCGCATTCGTCTTCTCCGGATCCCCGAGAAACCCCTCTTTCCCGGGACTGGAATGCGATTATAGGGCAGGCGGGGAGAAAAGTGCTACAAAATAAGCAGCTGGCGGGGCGTCTCACTCGTCCGGGGCGTGGCGGGTGGTCCGCTCACTTAAAGCGCTCGCACACTACGTTCGCAAGGAGGGTGTTGCAGAAGCCGCCTCCGGCGGTCCTTGGTATTCGATATTGCCGATTCTCGCAACCTTTGGGGGCGCGGATGGAGCTGTCCAATTCGACCGACCGGTTCTGATGATTTCGCTAATCTGAATTGGCCCCATTTGATCATCTGATTTGGCCCCACCTGAGCGGACCTGTACTCTGCTTCCGGTTTCAGACCGGAACGGAGGAGGGTTGGACAGGAGGGACTAACAGGGGGACTAACAGGGGACGGAGTACTGTTTACCGGCAGGGCGTTGTTCCTTCGCGCAAATGACGATCGGTCCTGCAGGTAGGATGGAGCAATCGGTCGGCGGGCTTGCTTCTATCGTTCCAGCCTTCAGCCTGCCGGAAAAGAGGAACGGACGAGCGCCGTCCTGGAGGGAGTGAGCAGCGGGGACGCAGGATGGGCGCGGATGGGAAGGGTCGCGTCCCGAGCGAACTTCGAAAGCTGTCGCGGATCAGGCGAGTACTCTCAAACCCGAAAATAGTGGCTTCGTATCTCCCGAAGCGCGTAAAGATTACCAACGCCAACCGGCAGCGGATACTTTCTGTGCCGGTAAATGCCCCGCTCGCGACACGTCTTCAGGCTCGATTCGATCGCTTCCCGGGTCCCGATCTTCTGGCCGCGCGAGAAGAAATCTCGCCGGGTCAGGTAACAGCCCCGTTCGAAGTGCTCGCCGGCCATCCGTTGGGCCAGCTCGACCGGGATCAAGGCGTCTGTTTCTTTGCTGGGCTGCGTTCCCCTCCAGTACAAGCTCGCCCAGTAGAGCTTCTCGGCTTCGACCGGATCGGAACAGTCCATGAGCTCCGGGAGTGGCATCAGCCAGCCACCCTCCCCGTTTCGCCGCATCCACACCGAGGAGTAGCGCCACTCCTCGGGACGACTGACCAGCCCCGCCCTGACCGCGTTAAGCTCGATGTAGAAAACGGTTTCGGCGAGATTGTCAGACTCGGTCGAGCGGAACCGGTCGGCCCAAAAGGAGCCTTTTCGTCCGTTCCTGGTGTTGTACCACCGGGTAAACGCCTGCTGGATATTGCGCATCAGTTCGGAGACATTGAACAGGCGTTGGTTAAAACGGGCCCACTCGGCCGGTCCCCAGACCAGGTACGGCTTGTACACCCCGGGATAGAAGGCCTCCGCGAGTCTGAGGAGCTCCTCCTGGCTGAGCACCCGAAACGCCTGGAACCGGCAGACCAGATGATAGTGGGAGCCCATCAGTTCCAGACCGGCCACCGCACAGAAGTACAGGGCGGTGAAGTGACGGATGATCTCCTGGAGTTTCTCCGCGTTGACCTTGTTCTGAAGCGGGTAGTGACCTTTCGGACCGGCGGCCTGCCCGCGCAGGTGGTACTGACCCTCCTGATCCAGTTCGATTCCTCGGGGCATTCTGGCCATCGAGCGCTCCTTACGAAGGCCCATTGATCAGCCTTCGTATAGCTAATAACGCTCGAGCCGCAAAAAATACGATCTTTTCTGCTCCAAACCGTCAGAAAAAAGAACTCCGTCCCCTGCTCCGTCCCCGCCAAGCCCCTGGTCGCTGAAGGGGACCCTGTACGGCCGTCGAAAGGCGTCGGTGAAAAATGGGTGTCCTTTTCTTCTCTCCCGCCCAGTGCCACAAGCGATTGCTCAGGTCCGACCCCCGCTCGTCCCCGACAAACTTGTGACTCGCTTCGTGCACCACCATCGATGCGTTAGCAAACAGGTCGGTGACGTAGACATTCGACCCGACAAAGGGCGTCAAGCCATATGGTGTTGGGGTACTTCTTGAAATAGTCTGCGACCGTCGTCACGCCCTCTGGGGGCTCCCAGCCCATGACGTCATGGAAATTGTCCTGACTCGTTTTCCCGTCCACAAAGACGACGCTTTCCATTGCGCCTATAGGTCGCTCACGTTTACTCCGAGTGTCGAGAACATTTCGGCGCAGTCTTTCCTGAGGTTATCACGGAGAGTCTTGATGGCCTCCACTCGGTTTGGATTCCAGAGATTTCTGGCCATGATGTCGGGACTCGGTTCTCCGACCGGCGGCAAGCCCGGCTCCTGGCTTCCGCTGAGAGCAAGATTCGTGAGGGTGAAGCTGATGTCGTAGGGTAATTACCGTCCATGCTTTAACTCACCGTCCACCAGACGTCTCCAAAAATGGACCAGTCGTCATTCTGGTAATCGCCCTCGTAGGGCCGACGTAGGTTCCTTCCATTTGGGTCTACGTAGTTGGCCGGGTCGTTCCTCACGTAGACGTACAGGTTCAGTTGCTGCGGGTCTGTCGGCACGCGCTCGGGATCTGCACTCAGCCACCTCGCGTTGCCGTGGAAGTAGTACCGTGCTCCAAAGTAGTAGTTCGGGCTCTCGGCATCCCGTTCCTTGCCGGTGTAGCGATCCTTGTCCCCGACGCCGGACTGCTGCGACTGCTCGCCGTAGGGGTAGTCGGACGACCCAATTGGGACCCAATTGGCGCCGAATCGAATCCCCGCCCAGGCCGCTATGGCACGACCATAACCTCGTCCTCAGGTCCCTCCTTCAATATAACCGCTCCGAGTCGGTTCTCACCTGGCAGCAGAGGAATGAAGCGGCGATTCTCGCGATGTCGGCGGGCCGAAATCTGAATTATGACGTCATCGTCTTTGGGAAGGCCTTCGATTCGCGCACGCCCTGTTCTATCAGTAAATGCCCAGCGCGCTGCCGGCCCACTCAAGTCCCCCGGTCTGACAATATTAACGAGGCCCACGAAAACCAGCGAACCTTCAAGCGGTTTCCCGGACTCGCCGATGACTCTGGCAGTGAGCGAGGCGACTGCTTCAGGCATTCGGTAATCCTTTTTTACCCTCAAAGCGACCAGCCTATGTTCAACGGGAGCGTAGCCGTCCCTGGTGACCAATATGACCGAGGGACACTCGTCTGTGCAGCGAAACTTGACCTGATAGAGGCCTTGGCTGTCCGACCAAGTCTCGGCCACCGGCGTCTGCGTTTGGAATGGGTCGAGGCTGTGAGTCAACAGCTCCAGTTTGGCACCTTGGATAGCAGCTCCCGTCTCTGACATCACCCTGCCCTCAACGAGAATCGGGCCACTCCCTTTCCCGGCTCGGAGAGGTGCCGGAAGCGGGGGGCCCGCGAAAGCTATCGGGCTGTGCAGGCACATGGCTAGAGCTACTGCCAAGTGACAAGTTGATCGAATTAGGGTCTTGATCATATAGCCTTCCGATCTATTTAGGCTTTCGATTGCTGGGCGGTTTATCATTTGAACCCCGTGGCCGCTCCCGCTTGTCCCCAACACAGCAGTATAAAGTCTTGCCCGTCCCACCAAAGGAGCTAATGGGAAGAGTCAGGACGAGTTCTCGCTTTTCGTGCTCGTCTGCGTAATCCTGACACTCTTTGGTTAGAGCATCCTCGTCCGAATAAGGACACAGATTGACTCTATACGCTAAGGTCATGCCGCGCTTCTTACAGCGGTCGCCCCAAGGGTGCGGACCGACGAGCGTTGGGCCAAGGGGCGGTTTGTAGTCTGCGGGTGTCCATTTCAACTCTTTACAGCCTCCCGAACCGCTACCGCTGCCTCGTTGGCGAGGGTCGTTGTTCTCCCAGGGCGGTGGTGGCTCCTATCCGACTTTGCAGAACCAGTTCTCCTTCTTTAGGTTATACCAGCATTCAAAGCCGTAATACTTCCGTCCGTCCGGATCGATGTTGTTGACCGGATCATCGCCGGAATAGGCGTATCGGTTCAGAACGCCCGGTTCAATCACCGGATCGACTCCCAACCAGCTGCCCGCGCCGTTCCAGTAGTACCTGGCCCCGAAGTAGTCGTTGGCGGATTCAGGGTCACGCTCCTTGCCGGTATAGCGGTCCTTGTTCCCGATCCCGGACTGCTGCCACTGCTCCCCATAGGGGTAGTTCGACCAGCTGTCAACCACCTGACCGGAGACGTTCGTCTGGGCTCGTGCAGAATAAAAGCAGAATAAAAGGGGTCAGATCTTCAAAATTCAAAAAAAGAGCCTTCCGCGCAAACGACTGATGGACAGACCTTGCATTTTTCTTCGTAGATTTTTCTTCTCGAGCGTTATAGCTATGGGAGGAATAACAATGTCAAGGCCCCTGCGAATCGAGTTCCCTGGCGCTGTTTACCACGTGATCGCCCGCGGTGTTGGGCGAATGCGAACGTTTGACGACGAAACAGATTACCTGGAGTTTCTCAGTCTGCTTGGCGATCTGGTCGCCGATCGCGTGCTCGTCGTTTACTGTTTCTGCCTCATGCCGAATCATCCGCACATTCTTTGTGAAACCCCGCGAGGAGAGCTGGGCCGCTGGATGCAGCGCCTGTTCGGCCGGTATGGTATGCACTACAATGCACGTCACAGCAGGGTCGGACACGTTTGGCAGGCCCGGTATCGTGCCGTCCTGGTCGACAGCGGATCTTACCTCGTGGACTGCTCCCGATATATTCACCTCAATCCGTGCGCAAACAAGGGCATAGTCAGCGCTCCGGAACTGTGGCCCTGGTCCAGCTACGCGAATTATGTGGGCGGAGGGACAGTCGTCGCTCCGTGGGTGAGCACCGACCTGATTCTTGCCGAGCTCGCCGGCTCTGATCAGTACAGGGATTACGTCAAGGCCGGGCTGAATCAGAGACTGGTGAGCCCTTTTGAGCTGGCCGCCGGCGGCCTGGCGTACGGAGGAGAAGAGTTCGTGGCGCGCATCCGCGAGATGGAAAAAGCCCGCAGACACCGCTCGGAAGTGTGCGGCAGAAGGGCTCTCTTACGAAGCGAACCATGCGCTTCCGCTGATCTGATCCGGGGATTGGTGGATGATCAATTTGCCGATTACTCTCCGTGCAAGAGGCGACAGATGCTGGGCTATGTGCTCCATCGCTTCACGTGGATGAAAAACGCCGCGATTGCGGAGCTTTTGGGCCGTACCCCGGCTGCTGTCACGATGGCTCGTGCGCGGATAGCCAGTCGCCTTTCGAGTGACGAGGGGCTTCGTCGTCGGCTGGCCGGGATGGAAGAGCAGCTGCGATCCACGGCAAACCAAGTTCCGGCGGGGCCAGCCCGGCATTCCGGCCTCCGACCCGCGTTGCCCACGAACTTCAAATTTTGAATTTCTTTGAATTTTTAAGCTCTGACCCCGTTCGAGCCTGTACCCCGGCTGCCATCACGATGGCTCGTGCGCGGATAGCCAGTCGCCTTTCGAGTGACGAGGGACTTCGTCGTCGGCTGGCCGGGATGGAAGAGCAGCTGCGATCCACGGCAAACCAAGTTCCGGCGGAGCCAGCCCGGCATTCCGGCCTCCGACCCGCGTTGCCCACGAACTTCAAATTTTGAATTTTTTGAATTCTTAAGCTCTGACCCCGTTCGAGCCCCGAGATCTTCTCTCCGTCAAAGATCGTTGTGGAGACCTGCCGGGTCGGCGGTTTCATCCAGACGAACCCGGCCGGGGAATTCCCACGTGATGCAGATGTCCGAGACCGTTTCGCCAGACGCTCCTTGGCGTCTCAGCTTCCCTTGCAGGATGACTCGCTCTTTTCCGGGCCTTTTCAGGCGCACGCCCAGAAGATGTGACTCCACACGAGGCCGTTTCTCGACACAGTTGTGCTGCCCGCCGGCAGTTCGGAACGGTGAAACCCGCGCCCGACGCGGGAAAGCGCTTCCGTTTGCCCGCCGTCTGCCGTCCGCTATTTTAATAGCTTGATTCCTAGCTTTTTCTCTTATACTTAGCCTCGTCATTTCCGGCCCTGGCGCGAGGCAGTTATCAGTCGGGTCTGCTCCCGCTAGGAAGTCCGGGAGGGATCAAGCATGGATGAGATCATTAAGGAGTTTCTGGCAGCCACCCAACAGGATCTGAACCAACTCGAGGAAGAGCTGCGGGACATCCAGGCAGGAAAAACCGTTTCCGAGGAGATCCTGGACGACCCTCTCCTCGAGTATTCACACGATCAAGCACAACGCGGGTTTCGCGGATTTTGAGAAGACCGAGGCACTGGCGGACGGCGCCCAAGTCCTCATCGATGAGATCAGCCGGGTTCGGGAGCAGCCACCGGCCGCGTTGGTCAATCCACTTCAAGCGTGCATCTCCGCGATCCAGGAGAATCTCCAGAGCATCGCGACGACCTCCAGGGAAGCGGAAACCGACTACTCAGACCTGCTCAACTCCCTGCCGGACATGGCTGTCCGGGAGTCGGGATTTCAAGGGGAGCCGCAGGGTGAGAGCCGGGTGACGGATCAAGCACCGACTAAAGACCCGGGCCATCCGCCCGATCTCGGCCTCCACGGTGAAGCGCTGGAACTGAACCTGAACGATATCGCCGCCTTGCTTATACAGTTGGACGAACAGAACACCGAGGGTGCGGGGACGCTCAGTCACGCCCTGCTTCGATTGATCGAATCGGGTGCTTTGCCGACCGAATCCGAAGCGGTCGCCCGGGCTGCCGCCGACAAGCTCGACCAACTGGGTCGCGGGGAGGCGGCCGATCCGGAGGCCGTGCTTGGCGAAATCGGTTCGCTGGTGACCACGCTTCTCCAGGAAGAAGAGCCCACCGAAACTTCAAGAGACCGCACCGCCAGTCGATCCGCCTTTTTCGCTGCCGGCGGACGCAGATCTTGACCTGCTGTCTGAGTTCGTCACTGAGAGCAAGGAGCTGATCAACGAAGCCGAGTCCGCGCTGCTTTCCCTTGAGATCGACCCCGAGAACACCGAGGCCGTGAACACAGTCTTCCGGGCCTTTCACACTGTGAAGGGAACTTCCGGGTTTCTCGGTCTCCCGGTGGTTTCTGAATTAGCCCACCGCGCCGAATCGCTCTTCAGTCGAGTCCGCAACCACGAGATTCGCTTCGAGGGAGGTTACGCCGACCTCGCGCTGCGTTCCGTGGATCTGCTGAAATTCCTGATCGAGCAGATAGAAGGTGGCGCATGTGGCAAGACGATGCAGCTCCCGGCGGGCTTGTCGGATCTGCTTAGCCTGTTGACGCGGTCCGAAAAGCAATCAATCCAGCCCTCAGACGAAGACCAAACGCCTTCGGAACACCTGCGCATCGGCGATATCCTCGTAGCATCTCATAAGGCTGACCGGGAAAAGGTCGATGCCGTTGCGGCGTCCAAGGGAGCAGAGCCGCTTGGAGTCGCCCTGGTGAAGTCTAAGGCAGCCACGCTCGCCGACGTCGCCAAGGCTCTTCGCACCCAGCAGCGGATTGCGGCCGGCGAGAAAAGCGCAGAGTCCACGGTCAGAGTGCGCATGGAGCGGTTGGACAGATTGATCGACATGGTCGGCGAGTTGGTGATCGCCCAGTCGATGGTCGCCCAGGATACGGTCGTTCTGCACGGCAGTCACCACGATCTCGCCAAAAAGGTGAGTCATGCGAGCAAGATCGTGCGCGAGTTGCAGGATCTCAGCATGTCGATGCGGATGGTCCCCTTCCGTGCCACCTTCCAGCGAGTCACCCGCGTGGTTCGCGACCTCGCTCGAAAGAGCGGGAAACAGATCGATTTCGAGACTCGCGGGGAGGAGACCGAGATCGACCGCAACATGGTTGACCTGATCACCGATCCCCTGATCCACATGGTTCGCAACGCGGTCGACCACGGCATTGAACCGCCCGAGGAGAGATCGTTTGCTGGAAAGGCTGAGATCGGGACAATCCGCCTCTCCGCCTATCACTCGGGGGGCAACGTCGTTGTCGAGCTTGAGGACGATGGACGCGGCCTCGATCGGGAAAAGATCGTCCAGAAAGCAGTCGAAACCGGATTGCTCGAATCGGACATGGGTTTGTCCGACAACGACGTCTACAGCCTGCTGTTCGCTCCCGGCTTCTCCACCGCTACCGAGATTACAGATGTTTCAGGGCGCGGGGTTGGGCTGGATGTTGTGAAACGAAACGTCGAGGCTTTGCGAGGCCGGATTGAGGTCGTGTCGACCACCGGCGAAAGCTGCAAATTCAGCCTCCGGTTACCGTTGACCCTCGCCATTACGGACGGAATGCTCGTCAGGGTGGGAAGCGAGCATTACATCGTCCCGACAGCCAGCATCCACCTCAGTTTCAGGCCTTCCCGCTCAGCGCTCTCTACTGTCGCAGGCAAAGGCGACCTGGTGATGCTTCGGGGCGAGATCATGCCGATGTTCCGTCTGCACCGCCTTTTTGAGATTCAGGGTGCGATCGAGGACCCAACCCGCGGGTTGCTTGTCGTCGTCGGAGATGGGAGCCGGAGGTGCGCTCTCCTGGTCGACGAACTGCTGGGACAGCAACAGGTGGTCGCCAAGTCCCTCGGCCGTGGATTGGGAAAGATTCACGGTGTTTCCGGGGGGGCCATCCTGGGCGACGGAAAGGTCGGGTTGATCCTCGACACTCTGGAGATTGCGGCTCTGGCTCGAATGGTGGGTACCGGAGCGGAGCGCACCGAGATGGAGACGAGCCCTGCTGCAAAGGCGATCTGAGGAGTTCTGAATTGAAGGAGAACAGCGATGAGTGAGCATTCGCACCGTGTGCCTCTCGAGGAATCGAAGTACCAGAAGGCTCAGGCCTCTGCCCCGCGGACCGCCCGGCCGGGAGGCAAATTCCTCACGTTCTTTCTCGGAAGCGAGGAGTACGGGCTCGAGATTCTCAAGGTCCACGAAATCATCGGCATGATGCCCATTACGCGCGTGCCACGGACTCCTCATTTCATCCGCGGTGTCATCAACCTGCGAGGCAAGGTTATCCCGGTCGTTGACCTCCGCCTGAAATTCGCCATGGAATCCAAGGAGCAGACCGAGGAAACCTGTGTGATCGTGGTCCAGGCGCAGGGCGTCCAGATGGGAATCATCGTGGACAAGGTCTCGGAGGTGCTGGATATCAACTCAAATGATATCGATGACCCGCCTCATTTCGGAGCGGAAGTCCGGACCGACTACCTGCTCGGCATTGGGAAGGCGGCAGAGCGCGTCAGGCTGCTGCTCGACATCGACCGGGTGCTCTCGAGCCAGGAGGTAATCGATGTCAAGGCGGTGTCCGCTGGACCGGGTGAGGGTGCAGGCGAGCGAAACAGCGAATCAAGATGAGCCGATTTGCCGTGTTTCCCCTTTTGGGATAATGACGGGGCTCAGACAAGCCAAAGGTGATGGTTATGAATGATCTGAGAATTGCCACCAAATTACGTTTTGTCTTTCTGTTCGCAGCCATCTCTATCGCGCTCGTGGGGGTCATCGGCTTCTACGGTCTCTCGGAGTTTTCCGGGTTCTCCCAGAGAATCCAGAGCGTCGGCAATCTCCCCTCGGAAGTGACCTCGATGATTGCCGAGCAGGGGAACCCGGGCACAGTCGGCACTGCCCTCCTTGTGATCAGCTTTCTCTTGGCGCTCATTATCGGTGTCGGTGGGATGGTTGTCGCCGGCTCGATCGCCAGCCCGCTGGAAGCGACGCTGCACGGGCTTCGCGAGGCGATTTTCGGAAAACCGGGTCGCCGACTCAGACTCAACCGGAAAGACGAAGTCGGACAACTCGCCGATCTGGTCGATGCGGTAGCTGACGATTACGAACACATGGTGGGAGTTCTGAAGAAGATCGGTGACGGAGACACAAATGTCGAACTGAAACCACGCAATGATCGTGATGAGTTCAACTCGCTGCTCAAGAAGATCGTCGACACGGTCCGACTCCTGGGCGGAGAAGCGAACCGTATCAGCCGATCGGTGATCGACGGCAAGCTCGGCTCCCACGCCAACCTTTCGGAGCTGAGAGGCTGCTACAAAGAGGTACTTCAGAGCCTGAACACCGCGGTTGACGCCCTGATTGTGCCGCTTAACGATGCCGCCTCCGTCCTTACCATCCTCTCCGAAGGTGATCTGACAACCCGATGCAAGGCCGACTACCGGGGCGACCTGTCGAAGATCAAGACGGCATTGAACAACGCCCTCACTCATCTGGAGGATGGGTTCTCCCAGGTGGCCGTGGCCGCTGAACAGGTTGCGTCAGCCGCTTCCGAGATAAGCACCGGAAGCCACACGCTCGCCTCGGGCGCCTCCGCGCAGGCCAGTTCTCTCCAGCAGATTTCGAGCAGTCTGCAGGAGATGGCCGCGATGACCAAGCAGGCAACGGGCAATGCCAAAGAAGCCAAGAGCCTCACCGATGCCGCACGCACCAGCGCAGATCGCGGCGTCGAGAGCATGCGGCGCCTCTCCGCCGCCATCGATCGCATCAAGGCTTCCTCCGACGAGACAGCGAAAATCGTCAAGACCATCGACGAGATAGCATTCCAGACCAACCTGCTCGCCCTCAACGCCGCCGTCGAAGCAGCGCGTGCTGGTGACGCCGGCAGAGGATTCGCAGTCGTTGCCGAAGAAGTCAGAAACCTGGCGATGCGAAGCGCCGAGGCGGCAAAGACGACCTCAAGCCTGATCGAAGAATCGGTCAAGAACGCCGAGGGCGGGGTGGACATCAATCAGGAGGTCCTGTCGAACCTCGAGGAAATCAATCAGCAGGTTCGGAAGGTCAGCGAGGTGATGGCTGAGATGGCCGCCGCCTCGGATCAGCAGAGCGAGGGCATCGACCAGATTACGTCCGCAGTCGAGCAGATGAATATGCTCACCCAGCAGACCGCAGCCAATTCCGAAGAGTCTGCGAGTGCCGCTGAGGAGCTGGCTGGACAGGCCGAAGAAATGAAGAAGGTCCTGTCCCATTTCAAGCTGAAGCTGGGGGACGGTGGATACCGCCGCCCGGCTTTGCAGGCTGCCCCGGCTGTTCCCTTGCCCGGCCCCGCGGCCCGTCACGCACGGCTCGGGCACTTCCGCCGCTCAAGAACGCGCCCCCGCGGCCGCCTGCTCCGCCGGCTCAGGATCCGAGCAAGTTGATACCGTTGGACGACGACGATAGTCACATCCTGCAGCAGTTTTGATGAGTAGACGGGCCCGGGAGGAGTGGTCCCGGGCTCGGAGTTGGTCCCGCTCCTCGAAGTCAGCGGGAGAAGTTGTTGTATGGCGTCCGAATTGGTCTTTGATCCCGAGCTGTTCGCTCCCAGCCTCACCGAGGCACAGTTCAACCGCGTCCGGAAGGTGGTCTACGAGCTGTGCGGGATCAATCTCGTCCCGGGCAAGGAAGGACTCGTCAAGACCCGTCTGAGCAAGCGGCTGCGGAGTCTCGGCGTTCGGAACTTTCAGGACTACCTGGATCACGTCGAGAAGGACCCGGCCGAGCTCGGTCTCATGATCGATCACCTCACCACGAACAAGACCAGCTTCTTTCGCGAAATCCACCACTTCAACTATCTGCAATCCCAGGTTCTCCCTGCCCTGAAACAGAAAGGAGAGCCCCTTCGCATCTGGAGCGCCGGCTGTTCCTCGGGAGAAGAGCCGTACTCGATCGCGATTTTTCTCTGCGAAGAGCTTCGAGACGTGTCACGCTGGGACGTCAAGATACTCGCCACCGATATTTCGGGCAGGATGCTTGGGAGAGCCCGGGAGGCACTTTACGAGGAGGAAGTTGTTCAGGATGTCCCCCCTTCGCTCCGGCTCCAGTACTTCTCCACCCTCCAGGTCAAGGAGAGCCGGCTGTATCGGCTGAAGAACGAGCCCCGTTCCATCGTCCGCTTCGCTCGCCTGAATCTGATGGATGCCTGGCCGATGAAGGGCCCGTTCGACGTCATCTTCTGCCGGAACGTCATGATCTATTTCGACCGGGCAACCCAGGAGAGACTGGTCGGCCGGTTCTGGGAATTGATGCGCCCCGGAGGCTACCTCATGGTCGGCCATTCGGAGAGCTTGACAACGTTTCCGCACAAGTTTATCTACAAACAGCCAGCGATTTACGTGAAATAGGGGATGCTGCAGGCAATGACAGACGGAGTGCGAGATTGAGACAGATCGTCGGCATCGCAGACTTGAAGGTTTCCAGGGAGCGGGACGATGTGATCGTCACGTACGCCCTCGGGAGCTGCCTCGGGGTCGCGATTTACGACCCTGTGGCCGGGGTCGGCGGGATGCTCCACGTCATGCTGCCCATGTCTACGATTGATCCTGCGAAAGCGCAGGATAATCCGTGCATGTTCGTGGATACCGGAGTGCCCGAAGCTCTTCCATCAGTGCTATGAGGCGGGCGCAAAGCGGGAGCGCCTTGTCATCAAGGTTGCCGGCGGGGCGAACCTGAACGGAAGCATGGAAGACCGATTCGAGATCGGGAAGAGGAACTTCCTGGTTTTTCGAAAACTCCTGTGGAGAAACGGCCTTCTGCTTGCCTCTCATGACGTCGGCGGACATCACTCCCGGACCATGATACTGCGCCTGGGAGACGGTCAGACCACGATCAAGGTGAACGGGGTGGAAACATTGCTGTAGCGAGGACTAACGGAGATTCTTGATTCACGAATCAGTCTCGTCAGATGATTCGACTGTTCTCCGGACTGAGAATCAAGTATCGTGTCCGCATATTCCGGGCATGTCGGGAAACGGGATAAAGCAGATTGGAAAGGGGGTCAAAGCGATGGCGTTGAACGTGCTGATTGTAGACGACAGCGCGGTCATGCGGGCGATTGTCATCAAGACACTGCATCTGAGCGGCCTCGCTCTTGGGCAGGTGTATGAGGCGAAAGACGGGGAAGAAGCCCTTCGGGTGCTGGACGAAAACTGGGTCGATCTCGCGCTGATCGATATCAATATGCCGGTTCTCAATGGCGTAGATCTGATCGACAGGATACGCCAGAACCCCGAGACGACCGACCTGTCCATCATCGTCGTCTCCACCGAGAGCTCCGAGACCAGGATTGAAAACGTACAGCGCAAGGGGGTCGCTTTCGTTCATAAGCCCTTCACGCCGGAAACGCTCAGGGAGGCCATACTGCGGGCAACAGGAGTGATTGATGAACGAAAAGATAACGAAAGCTCTTTATCGGGCAGCAGCTTTGACTTTTGAAGAACTGGGGTTCATGTTCCCTTCCCAGGATCTGGATCCGCTGCAGAAGTTCGCTCCGGTCGATGGAGTGGCCAGTGTCGATTTCCAGGGCCCATGCTCCGGCCGGCTTGTCGTCCGACTGGCCGGGGGAGTCCTCCCGGTGCTGACTGCCAATATGATGGGTGAGCTGGAGGCGCCGTCCGAGGGGCTGCAGAATGATGCGCTCGGCGAGATTGCGAATATCATCTGCGGGAACCTGCTCCCTTCACTCGCCGGCGTCAAGCAAGTCTTCCATCTCGACCCTCCCTCACCCAGACCCGCAAAAGACCCCGTTGCACCGGTTGCCGGGCTCGCTCCCGAAGCCGAGGTTCAGATCGGGCTCGAGGAAGGCCGGGCTGACCTGATTCTGTTTCTCACCAGCTCGTCGGGACAGCAACAATGATTCGCGTGCTGATCGTGGATGACTCGGCAGTTGTTCGGAAGGTACTGACCGAGGAACTCTCCAAGTACAGCGACATCAACGTGGTTGGCACTGCAGTCGACGCCTACGTGGCCAGGGACAAAATCGTCAAGCTCAAGCCCGACGTTATCACTCTCGACGTTGAGATGCCACGCATGGATGGCATCTCGTTCCTCGCGAAGCTGATGAAGCATTACCCCACGCCGGTGGTCATCGTCAGTTCCCTGACCCCGGAAGGCAGCCAGGCCGCAGTGACGGCGCTTGAGCTCGGGGCCGTGGAAGTGATCAGCAAATCCGGCTCACAGTATTCGATCCCCGATGTCGGCCGACAACTGGTTCGTGCTATTCGGATCGCGTCAAAAGCCCGGCCGAGTCGAAGACAACTCAGCTCCGCTCCGATGACGCCTGTCACCCTTCCTCCTGAGCTGCTCGAGTCACAAGGGCGCAACAAGATCATCGCGGTGGGAGCTTCAACAGGGGGGACCCAGGCGATAGAAACTGTGCTCGGCGGGCTTCCGTTCAACAGCCCGTCCATCCTCGTCGTTCAGCACATGCCGGAACATTTCACCGCCACGTTTGCCAGCCGGCTCAATGAGGTCTGTCAGATCCAGGTCCGCGAGGCCAAGGATAACGACCCGGTTGTGCCGGGTCAGGCGCTTATCGCTCCCGGCAACCACCACATGATCCTTCAGAAGTCGGGGACTCGCTACGTGGTGCGTATCAAGGAAGGGGCGCCGGTCCACCACCAACGCCCAAGCGTGGATGTGCTCTTCTACTCCGTCGCTGCCCAGGCCGGCGCCGGGGCTGTCGGCGTCCTGCTCACCGGGATGGGAGCCGACGGGGCTAGAGGCCTGCTGGCAATGCGGCAAAACGGCGCCGCTACCATCGCTCAAGACGAGGACAGCTGCGTCGTCTTTGGCATGCCCAAAGAAGCGATCCGGCTGGGGGCCGCGGCCCAGGTGCAGCCGCTCAACAAGATCGCCCAGGCCGTCCTTCTCGCACTCGTTCCCGTGCGAAACACGGAATCAGGAACCACACAACACGAAGCCTGCCTGTGAGTTGTTGCTTGATACAATCAACCGAAAACCGCTGCATTTCGTCTTGCCAGTCTTGTCGAAAAGCTGTATTTTCTTGCTCGGTTTGCACAAGCACGGCTAACGCTATGGCTTTCTGCAGCTGGTGCGGGGGGAGGTACCAGACGAGTAATCCTCCACCCGCGGACGGCTCCTCATGGGGCTGCGGTGACGAGGAATTATGAGTCTGCCTCAACCAGGATCTCTCCCTCTCAGCCCAGAACGCGTCCTCATTGTCGATGATGAGGCAATCGTCAGGAATCTCCTGTCCGAATACCTGCGCGAGCAGGGGTTCGAATGCGAAGTCGCGGGGACCGGGCGCGAGGCATTCGAGAAGCTCGGAGTCTCAGGTTATTCGCTTGTGATCGCCGATATCAGAATGCCTGAAATGAACGGCATTCAACTCCTCGAGAACATCTCCCAGCGCTTCCCGGATGTGGCCACAATCGTCGTGACAGCCGTCTGCGACATCCAGACAGCCATCCACACGATGAAGCAGGGGGCGTACGACTACATCACCAAGCCGTTCAACCTGGAACACGTGGGCGAAGCCGTTAAGAGGGCTCTGCAGCTGCGACGAACCAGGATCGACAGCAAAAGGATCTCGCAGAACCTCGAGGCGCTGGTGCGCAAGAAGGCCTTTGCCCTTTCCAGTGCCCTGCACGATCTGAAGGATCAGCACAAGAGCACCCTCGAAGTGCTCATCAAGGCTCTCGATGCGCGCGGGCACGAAACCCAGTGCCATTCACAGCGCGTCCAGGCCTACACCCTGCGCCTTGCCCAGGAATTCGATTTCGATACCCTGCAGCTGATGGACCTGGCTCGAGGCGCCCTGCTTCACGACATCGGTAAGATCGGCGTTCCAGACGGCATCCTGCTCAAACCCGGCAAGCTGACCCAGGATGAATGGGGCGAAATCAGAAAACACCCGACGATCGGCTACGAGATCCTCAAAGGGGTCAAGTTTCTCGACCGGGTGGCGTGGATGGTTCTCTGCCATCATGAGAAGTACGACGGCACAGGTTACCCGCAGAACCTCAAAGGCGATGAGATCCCGCTCGAAGCCAGGATCTTTGCCGTCCTGGACGCGTACGACGCCATCACCTCGACTCGACCTTATCGTGAAGCCATGAGTCCGGAAGTCGCCCGCACGGCTATCGTGGGAAACGCCGGTACCCAGTTCGATCCTAAGGTCGTCGAGGAGTTTCTTAAGGTTCCACAGAGCGAGTGGGACGATATCGCCCAGAAGTACTCCGGATAGTCCCGCGGACGCGGCTTCACTTCACCGAATAGTCGAACGCCGGGTTCTTCAAATACTCCTTCAGTGACATTCCCCGCGTGTCCCGTGCCGACAGGATAGGATTCGAACACGGCCAGTCAATCCCAACGTCCGGGTCGTTCCACGCAAGAACTCCCTCTGCTGCAGGCGCGTAATAAGACGTGCATTTGTACTGCACTTCCGCGTTATCAGACAGTGTGAGGAAGCCGTGGGCGTAACCGGGGGGCACGAAAAGCTGTCTCATATTGTCGGCCGACAGCTCCACGGATACCCATTTCCCGAAGCGAGGAGATTTGGCACGGATGTCGACAGCCACGTCCAGGATGCGACCGGCCGTGCAGCGTACCAGCTTACCCATCGGCGCCGTCAAGTCCTGATAGTGAAGGCCACGCAGAACGTCGCGCACCGACCGGGAGTGGTTGTCCTGAACAAACTCGTACTTCAATCCGTAATCAAAATAGCGTTGTTTGTGGTAGCTCTCGATGAAGAAACCGCGTTCATCTCTGAAGAAGTCGGTCTCTATCACGACGACGCCATCCAGGGCTGTCTCGACGATCCTGATGTCCATGAGTTCCGTTCCGCTCCGGCTTGCACCCGCACCCCGCCCGGAAGAGCGGGTGCTATAATGGCATAAAAGTATGTTGTGGCTGCTGTTGTTCCTTCTTCCCGCGCCGCTTCTCGCACAAAGCCCGATTCGAATCCGAGTGGAGGCATCCTATGTCAAGGTGCCGGTTCGGGTAGAGGACGATCGTGGGAAGGCACTTCTGGGCCTTACCAAGGAGAACTTCCAGGTTCTCGATCAGGGCCAGCCACAACCAATTGATAATTTTATTCTGGATCGGACTCCGTTGCACGTAGTTCTGCTCCTGGATGTGAGCGGGAGCGTCAGCGAAGAGATCGATGAGATCAAGAAATCGGCCGTTTCATTCGCAGAAGAATTCGGGAAGGAAGACCAGATAGCCCTCGTCACCTTCGCTGAGAAGGTGGACGTGCTTCAAAACTGGACCAACGACATCCGAAAACTGAAGAAATCACTCAGGAAAATCGAACCCGGTTACCGCACCGCCCTCTACGACGCCCTTCTGCAGACGCGCCAGAGACTCACCACCAGGCCCGGGAAGCGCGTGGTTATACTCCTGACCGATGGCGTCGACAACGAAAGCGAGTCGGATTACGACACCGCGCTCGGCGAGATGCTTGCCAACGATATCTCGGTCTTCATCGTGGGGCGCACACGCCTTGTCCTTCCCGGAGTCCAGCGTCTGAGGCGGGTCGAATACATGAACCGCATCATGAAAAACGTCCTCAAAGAGGACAAGAACTTCGTGGAAGTCTACTTCCGGGAGAAGGAAACAGCCATCAGGTACATGGCAGAGTCAACCGGCGGGCGGGCCCTGTTCCCGGAGAAGCTGTCCGAACTGCGGGGAGCCTATAAACAAATCGCCCTCGAGCTCAAAAATCAGTATCTGCTCACCTTTCGCCAGCCTGCCAATTCCAGTCTGCGATTCAGAAACATCCAGGTGCTCTGCAAGGTTCCCTTCGGCCGCCTGTACTACCGTCAGCAGTACGTGTGGAACAGCCGGGCTGCGAACTGACGACTGCGCACTGACAACTGACAACTGACCGCGAAAAGTAAGCCAACCCACGCGGTCATCGCGGCCATCGGCAATGACATCAGTGGCCAGTCGTCAGTTGTCAGTCGTCAGTGGTCAGTCGTCAGTGGTCAGTCGTCAGTGGTCAGTCGTCAGTGGCAGTCGTCAGTGGTCAGTTGGCAGTTGTCAGTTGTCAGTCGTCAGTTGTCAGTGCGCAGCATGCAGTGCGCAGTTTCCTCAGTTTTCCCAAAGATTTCTTCGTATTTTTTTCGTCACGAGCGTTAATAGCTATGGGACAAACGTGCGCGACCTGTTCTCGGCGATTCGGCAATTCGCTCTCTTCAATCCTTGTTTCCTGCTGGCGGCCTTTGCCTGCCTTCTGGTCGCTCTGTTTATCCCGACCGATCGGCCTCGATTGGAGCTTCCCGACGGTCCCTTGGAAGTGACCGGCTGGGTCGCCAGTCCCGTCCAGTCCTTCGGCGACGCGCACTACTTCGAACTGCGTCCGCTCCAGTTGCGAGCGGGTGACCATGACATGGGTCCATATCCCGGTCGTGTGGCCGTCTACCTCCCATCGCGCAGAGAGGCGCTCGAGTCGGCGGGTGCCATCGCCATCGACCCCGCCACGGAGCTGCTGTTCGGGGACATCGTCCGCATCAGGACCCACCTGGAGGATCCCCGTTTCTATGCCGTGCCCGGGGTTCCGGACTATCGTGAGACGGCTTGGAACCGCGGCATCCTTCACGTGGCGCACCTCAAATCAAGCCTTCAGATCTCGCGGGCCGGCGTTTATCTTCCGGCTTGGGCCCTCAGGCCCGTATTCCGGTATGGAATGATGTTCGAATGCTTTTGCAGACGAGCATTTACACAAGAACAGCTCGTACTGGTACTGAGTCTGTTTCTTGGACGTGATAAGGCGCTCAATGAATTAGACACCAACTCCCTGAAAAGACTGGGAATTTTGCACATCTTCGTCGTTTCCGGTTCGCATGTCTCCCTCCTGCTTGCCTGTCTTCATTTCGCCCTGGCCCGGTTCGGGACCGCCGGCCGTTTCTCCACCCTGGCTGGAGTCTGGTGTTACGTTCTGCTCGTCGGCTTGAATCCCCCGGTTGCCCGGTCGGCTCTCATGGCAACGATCTTCTATGCTCTCTTCTCTTTCGGTCTGTCGACGAGCTTCATGAACATCCTCGGACTCTCGGCGCTTGCATTGGTGGCGGTGTCCCCTCGGGTCCTCGCGACCTCCGGTTTCCAGCTCTCGTACTTGTCCCTGGCCGCAATCGGCTTCTTCGTCATGCCCCTTCAGGCATCACTGCACGCGATTTCAGGAGGGATCAGGGACGTCTTCTCGGATAAGGTCATCATCAGGCGGGACCCACCCTCGGTGCTTCGCCGGCGCACACGGTACGCGATCGAGCAGCTGATCAACTTCTATCCGCGTCCTCCGGCTTTGGTTCGGCACACGGCGGCTAAAAGCGCTCTTTACCTGCTTGAGATCTCCACGTGCAGTTGGTTCGTCCAACTGGTCATCCTCCCCGTCACCCTTTGGTACTCGAATATGTGGATCTGGACGCAGTGGTTCTCGAACCTGCTCCTCATCCCGCTCTTTGGCCTTCTGGTCCCTCTCTATCTGCTTCTCTTCCTCGTCTTTTGGACGCCGGCCGGTGGCATTCTCGCCAGCGCTGTCGGCCTCTACGGCAGCTGGTTGCTCGCGCTCCTGGCGTCGCTTGATCGCTTGTGTCGGATCACCTATCTCCCGCATCCGCGTCAATGGGAGATCTGGGGTTTTCTGGTCGCCTTTCTCGTCCTCTACCTGACACTGCGGAGACCGTGGCGGCTTGTGGCCCACCTGGTTCCGGTGTGCCTTTTTCTGGCGCTGCGGACGGGAGAGGGGCCGAAACCGCATCCGGGCACCCTGAACGTTACGATGCTGGACGTCGGCCAGGGGGACTGTCTGCACTTGTCTTACCCTTCCGGGTTGGCTGCCCTGATTGACACCGGAGGTTCAAGCGAGGCCGGTGGGAGGGGAGATTTCGTCGGTGAGAAGGTTGTCGCCCGATATCTCTGGGAGGATCGAATCCCGGAGCTTGGCTACGTCCTGATTTCCCATGCACACAGGGACCATGCCGGGGGCCTGGACTTCCTCCGTGGGGTATTTCCGATTGGCCGGATCTATCGTGGGCCCCATCAGGCGACCAGCAGTCCCGGCACCACCCCCGGGTTTTCGCTCGCCGCCGGAGATCGTTTCGAGATCGATGGGGTCCGGGCTCGTGTTCTCCATCCCGCCCGATCGAACCTCCCCCAGAGCGACGAGAACGATGAATCTCTCGTGCTTCTGATAACTTACGGTGACTTCAGCATCCTCTTGACCGGCGATGCGGGCAAGTCGATCGAGCAGTCGCTGCTGGAGGAGGTGCCCCGCACAGACATCCTTAAAGCGGCGCACCATGGCGGACGCAACAGCAACAGCGTCGAGTTCCTCAGGAAGACTGCTCCCACCCTGGTCTTGATCTCAGCCGGCAGGTGGAACCCGTTTGGGCACCCGTCCCCGTTCACCCTGGCCAGGCTCGAGGAACTGGGAATTCGATGGCTGAGCACCCCGGATTCGGGGACGATACGAATCGAAACCGATGGACGGACCTGGAAAGCATCGGTCTGGGATCCCGGAAGCACAAGTTTCAGGCTTGTCGATTCCGGTCGCGCGGCAGGCGGTCAAGACAGATTGAGGAGTCCGAATTCCCCGAAACCCTTGCTTTCCAGCACCTTCCTTTCGAAATAGCTGGACACGAGCTTCTTGTACATCTCTTTCGACAGGTGTTTCTTGTAGATCGCCGTCTCTTTCTTAGCCTCAGTCACCAGCGCCTGGACTTCCTGCTTTTCCATCGCCTTCTGAAGCTCGGCAGCGACGACTTTCCCCATTTCCCGCAGCTCTGCGTCCAGGTTCTCGGGAGTCGCAACAGGATGCGCTCCATTCTGAATTTCGCCATGGATGGCCCGCAATCGCGCGGTCACAGTCGCAAGGCTCGCCGGCTGCGAATGCTCCAGTTGCTCGATCAGGGTCTGGAGGTAATCTGCTATCTCGGTCCATTGCGCCGCGGGGGCCTCGACAGTGGTCTCGCTTTCGGGGGCGCCCAGCATCGCCCGGCTGTGTTCCTCGAACGCCTCCATAACGGCCGGGTGGCAGTAAAAGAGAGTTGACGGGGTCTTCCGCTGATGCCTCTCCGCGCTTTCGAAACTGCGGTCAATCCCGCGCAGAACAACGTGGAGAGGAACTCCGCTGTCTTTCCACAGTTCGATCAGGCACCAGTCGAGCGGCGAAACGGTAATGTTTTTGCCGCGCTTTCGGACGAAATACTCTTCAATTTCGGTGAAGTAGTTAAAGTAATTCCTCATGACGGCCGAAAACCGGTTTTGTCATCCACGCTCGTGAAAGATCCGAAGCCCCTCGAGGGTCAGATGTTCCTCGACCCGGTCGATTCCTTCGGCCTCTCCGGCCAGGATGCCCGCAAGACCACCCGTCGCCAACACGGTCGCTGTTCCCATTTCCTTCTTCAGCCGGGCGATGATTCCCTCCACGAGGCTGACGTAGCCGTAGAAGATCCCGGACTGCATACAAGCGACAGTGGAATCACCGATGACCCGGCCTGGCTTTCTGATCTCGATGCGTGGCAGCCTGGCTCCCTTGGAGAAGAGCGCTTCGGCGGAGATGCCTATTCCGGGGAGGATCAGGCCGCCGAGGTATTCGCCAGCCGATGAAACGGCGTCGAAGGTTGTGGCAGTCCCAAAATCGATGACAATTGCCGGCCCGCGGACCAGTTCGTACGCGGCAATCGCATTGACGAGCCGGTCAGCGCCCAGGTCCGAAGGGGGGGTGTAATGAACCGGCATGACGGTCTGGGCGTCCGGCCGCGCGAATACCGGCTCGCATTTGAGGTAACGACGGCAGAACTGCAGGATCTGGTCGTCGAGGGCGGGCACAACGGAGCAGACCGCAACGGCACTGATGTGGTCGAACGACACTTCCTGCAGTCTCAGGAGGTCGTGAAAAAGGACCGCGTGCTCATCCGCCGTCCGACCGCGGCACGTGGCGATTCTCCAGGAGTGGGTCAATTTCGTCTTCTGGAAAAGGCCCAACACGATGTTCGTGTTTCCGACATCGATGACGAGCAGCATAGGTCCTCCTCGGCTGGTCGGTCAGTGCTTGAAGTGGCGCACGCCCGTAAAGACCATCGCGATCCCGTGTTCGTTGGCAGCCTGGATCACTTCTTCGTCCCGGACTGAGCCACCAGGCTGGATGACAGCCCGTATGCCGGCCGCGGCCGCTTCATCGATGCCGTCCCGGAAGGGAAAGTACGCATCGCTCGCCATCACGGCTCCGGCCAGCGGGAAGCGTGCCTTGCTGACAGCCAGGCGGGCGGAATCAACTCGGCTCATTTGGCCGGCACCCACGCCCAGGCTTCTTCCGTCCTTTGCATAAAGAATCGCGTTTGACTTCACGTGTTTGCAAACTCGCCAGGCGAAAAGCAAGTCCACGATTTCCTTCGGTTCCGGGCTGCGGGTCGTTACCGTGCGCAGATCCTTCTCGCCGATGTAGAACCGGTCGCTGTCCTGCACCAGGAATCCTCCCGAAATCCGTTTGAAATCGTAGTCCGGGTCGGACTTCTCTCCCCCGGGCAAAACCATTACGCGCAAGTTCTTCCTGACCGAGAGAAGCCCCAATGCCTCGTTCGAGAACCCGGGCGCGATCACCGCCTCAACGAAGAGCGAGGAGATCTTCTCCGCAGTTGCCTTGTCGACCTCCTGATTGAAGCCGATCACCGACCCGTAGGCAGCGACCGGATCGCATTCAAGCGCACGCTCGTAAGCTTCGGCAAGGGTTGCCCCAATGGCCGATCCGCAGGGATTGGTGTGCTTGATGATCGCGCAAAACGGTTCCTCGAACTCGGAGGCGAGCGAGGAGGCCGCTTCGAGATCAATGTAATTGTTGAACGAGAGTTGCTTGCCCTGAATTTGATGGGCGGCAACGACCCCGGTCGGGCGACCGTCGCTGTAAAGTGCTGCCCGTTGATGGGGATTTTCACCGTAGCGGAGCGGACTCTGACGGGTAAGCGTGAGAAGCATCGCGACCGGCAGTTCCTCGGGTTTCCCGGCCTTCTCCGACTGGCCCGCAAAATACGTGGCAATGGCAGCATCATACGAGGATGTGTGCTCAAACGCCTTCTGGGCTAACCTTCGTCTTTCCGCCTCGCTTGTCCCTCCATTCCCGGCCCTCATTTCCGCAATCACGCGCGGATAATCGGCCGGGTCGACGACGACGGTGACGTCCCTGTGATTCTTGGCAGCCGACCGGATCATGGAAGGGCCACCGATATCGATCTGCTCGATCGCTTCTTCCGCCGTCACTCCCGGAGTCTGAATCGTCTTGACGAAAGGATAGAGATTAACGACCACCATATCGATAGGCCGAATCCCGTGTTCCTCGAGCGTCTTAACGTGCTCCGGGTTGGAGCGAATGGCCAGGATCCCGCCGTGGACTTTGGGATGGAGGGTTTTCACTCTCCCGTCGAGGATCTCCGGAGAACCCGTGTACTGGGAGACGGGAATAACCGGGATTCCCTGTTGTTCCAAAGCCCGGGCAGTTCCGCCCGTCGAAAGCAACTGGACCCCTAATTCGCTCAACTGTCGACAGAATTCAACGAGTCCGGTCTTATCGGATACGCTGACCAGCGCTGTATCGAATGGCCATAAGTTCTCCCCCTTCAGGTGAGGACTCATGTTAGCAGAACAGGGGCGACAACGCTTCGACCCGATCGCATCGCCTGCAAGTCGCTAAACGCGCCTCGCCAGGAAGGATTTTCACCAGAAAAGCGTGGCCGGAAAGCAGCGGTTGGAGCAACGCTTCTTCCTGGACGGCGGCGTGGGACCCGCCGCTTCTCTCCCGCTTCTCGGTCGCTGTACTAACCGTCGAAGGTTGACGAAACTGTATAGTCCTCTGAAAAAAGGACTTGACTTAGCAGTCAACACTGGTTTTAATAGCGGGCGTTTCGGAGAACGATTTCTGAGGTTTAGCCCAATTTGCCTTATTCTTCGCAGTTCACCCACTCATAAAGACAGGCGATAGAGTATTGGCGTAGGGCGGTTTGTGTTTGGGGGGGAGAGGTTACGATGAGGACGCAGGGTAAAGTGAAGTGGTTCAACAACGCAAAGGGTTACGGGTTTCTCCAGTACGAAGGGTGTGATCGAGATGTTTTTGTTCACTACTCGGCGATCCAGGAAGACGGCTATCGAACCCTGAAAGAAGGCCAGACAGTTGAATTTGAACTGAAGGAAGGGCCTCGCGGACCCCAGGCCGAAAACGTCACCAAGGTCGTTTAGCAGCCAGCCCATCAGATAGACAGCCTGGACGGACGGGGCACGGAATCCCGCTCGCGAGGCGTCGAGGTCTTTCCAGTCGCGGGGCTGTATAATGGCTTCGAGCCCGTCGTGAACGAGATTCTGCGTAAAATCCCATCGGTTGACGATATTCTGAAATCCGAGTCCGTTCAGGCTTTAATCCAGCACCATTCTCGTCAACTCGTTCTCATCGAGCTTCACGCTTTCCTGGCAGATCTTCGCAAGCATGTCGCACAGGCATCCGAGCCGGAGCGCGAACTTGAAAATCGGCTCGCAAACCTGCCCCAGTTGCTCGGCAGCCGCCTCGATATCCGCACCGCGCCTTCGGTCAGAAAAGTAATCAACGCGACCGGGGTCCTTCTCCACACAAACATCGGCCGGGCACCGCTGCCTGCCGCCTTGATTGATGCCATTCGGGCGCCCGCAACCTCCTACTCCAATCTTGAGTACGATACCGCGAGCGCCGGACGCGGTCATCGCGACGCGCACCTGGAATCCAGGCTTCGTGAACTGCTCCGCTGCGAAGCAGCAACCGTCTTGAACAATAATGCGGCGGCGCTCTTCCTGATCCTGAAGGCCCTCGCATCGGGAAAGAAAGTGCTGGTTTCGAGGGGAGAACTGGTCGAGATCGGGGGGTCGTTTCGGATCCCGGAAATCATGGAGAGCAGCGGGGCGATCCTGCGGGAGGTCGGAACAACCAACAAGACGCGTTTGTCCGACTACCGAAACGCGGTTGACGACCAGGTTGGCCTGATTCTTCGCGTCCATCCGAGCAACTACCGGATGGTTGGCTTTACCGAAAGGCCGGAATTAAGCGAGTTGGTCAGCCTGTCGAAGGAGAAGAAGATTCCGCTCGTGAAAGACGCGGGCAGCGGCTATCTGTTCCGGTCGGAGCTTCCCTGCCTCGCTCACGAACCGGTGGTGTTCGAAGCGCTCGAGGCCGGCGTGGATCTTGTCTGCTTCAGTGGCGACAAACTGCTCGGCGGTCCACAAGCGGGACTGGTTGTGGGCCGCAAAGAGCTTGTCGACCGAATCCGCCGGCATCCCCTCATGAGGATCTGCAGACTCGACAAGATGAGGTATGCGGCGCTCGACTGGGTGCTTCTGGAGTACCTGAAGGGACGACAGTTCGAAAGCCTCCCGATTTATCGCATGCTGACCGCCTCCGCGGACGAACTGGGCAAGCGGTGCCGCGCGCTGGCCACGAAGCTGTCGAAACTCGGCCTCGAGTGCAGTGAGAAGGAAGGATTCTCGGTCGTAGGTGGCGGAGCGGCACCTGGCGAGACGATCCCGACCCCGCTTCTCCTGGTCCGCTCCCGGGATTTTTCGCCGAACACCGCTTGAGGCCCACCTCCGCCTCTACCAGCCCCCGATCTTAGCCCGCATCGAGGAAGACTGCCTGGTTCTTGACCTTCGGGCTGTCATGCCGGAGGACGACGCCGTTCTCGCCGCCGCTTTTTCTTCTCTGGCATCGCAATGACGACCGAGAAATCGATGAGGTGCCGGTCGCGGTTCACCTTGTCTACCCGGACCTGGATCCTGTCCCCGATCGAATAGACCTTGTGGGTCTTCTCTCCAATGAGGCAATGAGCGCGGGCGTTGAAGACGTAGAAGTCGTCCCAAAGGGTTTGGACCGGGACGAAGCCCTCCACGTAATGCTGGAGAAGCTCCACGAAGAAGCCGTTGTGCTTCATCCCGACGATGAATGCATCGAATTCCTCGCCGATGCGTGCCGACATGAAGTCCGCCATGAGCCACTTCATGATCGCCCGTTCGGCCTCGACCGCCTGTCGCTCCCGGTCGGATGATTGGTCGGCAACGGCCTCGAGATTCGCCGATGATGCTCTCTCACCGCCATCATTGTCGGCTTCCGGGCTGATCGCCTGCTTCAGCAACCTGTGGATGGCAAGGTCCGGGTAACGCCTGATTGGCGATGTGAAATGGCAGTAAGTCTCCATGGCAAGCCCGAAGTGTCCCTGGTTGAACACCGAGTAGCGGGCCTGCTTGAAGGAACGCAGCATCAGGTAGGCGAGGAATTGTCCCTCCTTGGTGCCCGAGACAGTCTCCATGAACTTCTGGAAGGAACGCGAGCCGTAACTCCCGCTTTTCGACTTCTCCAGCGAATACCCAAAACGGACCGCCACCTCCAGGAAGCTCTCGACCTTTGTGGGATCGGGTTCCTCGTGGATGCGATAGACGACCGGCAGGCCGTTTGATTCCAGGTACTCGGCGACCGTCTGGTTGGCGAGGAGCATGAACTCTTCGATGATCCGGTGAGCCTTGTTTCTCTCTGCCCGGACGATGTCGCGAACCTGTCCGTTCACGTCGTACTCGATCTCGGCTTCCGGCAAATCGAAGTCGATAGCTCCCGCCTTCACCCGCCGGGCGGTCAGGATGTCGCAGAGCTCGAGCATCCACTCGAACCTCGGGATCAGGTAGGAGTAGCGTTCACGCAATTCGGCCTCCCTGTCTATCAGGATCTTCTTTACGGCGGTATAGGTCATCCGCTCGTTGCTCCGGATGACCGAGTTGTGGAAAGAGGCCTGCTCGACCTTTCCTGTACGGGTCACGTGCATGACCACCGTCATGGCCAGCCGGTCCACCCCCGGGTTCAGGCTGCAAAGCCCGTTCGAAAGCCTGGGGGGAAGCATGGGGATGGCCCGGTCTGGGAAATAGACTGAGGTGCCCCTGGTAAGGGCCTCCAGATCCAAGGCTGAACCGGGCGGCACATAGTTGGCCACGTCGGCGATGTGCACTTTGAGGATGAAGGAACCGTTCGGATTCTTGTCGATCGTGATTGCGTCGTCGAAGTCCCGGGCAGTTTCGCCGTCGATTGTGACGGTCAGTTCTTCGCGAAAATCTTCCCGATCCGCCAACTCCTCCTCCGAGATTTCTTGGGCGGCCTCAGCTTGCGCAAGGGCGCTTTCGGGGAACTCCAGGGGGATTCCGTACTGCCTGCAGACGACCCTGTACTGAATCTCGGGGTCGTCCGGCTGGCCCAGCACCTCCGCCACTTCGCCGAGCGGCATCTGGTTTTTCCCGGGCTGCACCAGGATTGAAGCGGCGATGATGACTCCCTCTTCGAGCGAATCGGCCGCCTCGTCGACCAGGCGGATCGTGTAGTGATAGCGGGGATCCAGAGGCGCGACAAACACTTCCTGCCGATAGCGGAAGACCTTCCCGACGATTTCTTCCCGTGCCCGTGAAAGAACCCTCAGGATCTCTCCCTCGGCCCCCTGGCGGGGCTTGCGGGTCGGCTTCCCGCGAGTCTGTTTCCCGTCGGGTTCTCCGATGCGCACCGCCACCTGGTCGCCGTGCGTTGCGTTGCGCATCTTGCCCGGGGGAATGAAGATGTCGCCCGGGGCGGCATTGGGATCATCGGGGACCACGAAACCGTAACCGTCCGGATGACAGGCAAGGCGCCCATGAACGACCTTCTGCTCGAACTTGGCCATTGAGACCATTGTAGACGCCCGGATATTCCGGGGGAATTCCGGGGGAATTCCAAAGGACGGGCTGGTTCGGAAGGCTTCCCCGGTTGACAGATTCCCCCTTACGCCTGAGATCCGCGAGGCGGGGAGGAAGCAGGAGGTCCTCACCTTCAAAATCGCTGCGGGCTCCCACCACTAAGAGAAGAATCCTTCGTCTGGTAAGCTCTGATAGAGTAAAGCGTCGTCCACTCTTAACCACGGGAGGCTCTTGTGCACGATGAGATCAGAAGGCTCTTCATTGACCATAGCGGACAGAACTGTCGGATCATTGTCGCGGGTGCCGGCGGGCAGCAGATTGATGGGAAGGTCGGTACTGCTCACCTCGAGTATGTTGCCGTGACCAAAGCCGAGGCCACCGTCTACGTCTTTTACCATCACGTTCAGGCGGTATCGTTCGGCGCGACGTCCTTATAGGTCTTCTTCGCTCGGCGGAAGTGTTTCCAGTTGAGGTGCAATCTGGTTGCAGAAACGGGGTAGTAACGATAAGGAAGCTAGTACTACGTGGTTTCGGAAGGGGTTGGTGCCGGAGGGGGGATGCGACGAGGCCATTCAACGGCTAGTATCAGCGTATTATCGGAAAGCCTTGCCTGATGCGGGTTCCCTTCATCTTCTCGGGTGTCCTGCCGTATCGTCTATTCCGTCTGGTTATCGGCAGTTGGGATGCAAAAAGGATGCAAGATCGGTCCCTTCTGGAGCAGGTGTGTCATCCAATTGTCTCTGATGCTCGGTATTCTTAACCATCTGGCCTTAAGATAGCCAAATGTCAGCTTACCTTCTTTCCAAGACGCGATGGTGGATGCTCGCCAAAGTCTTCAGAAACGACCCGGTTCATAAGCAAATAGCGCGCATTGTTGTCCTCTTTGAGGATTTCAAAACGGAAGTGACAGGATGTGCGGCAGAGCGAATAGCTGAACTTGACGATGTTAGTTCAGCGAATCTGCGGATGCGCTACTTCTTGAGACGCTCAGTTCTGACCGTCAATGAGATAAGCGATGCGTTACGCCGTTTGAACAACCTCCCCGATTTCAGTCCGATCAAGAGCCAGTTTGCAGGCCAGCATTTGAAGGAGTCGAAGGCTTCTATTACGTTCTTCAAGCGGAACAAGTCACTTCTTTCAGAGGGATCAGGAACGACCTAGGCGGGCATTTCGGAGAAGAAGCGGCAGAGAAGGCACTTGCGTCACTGGAAGGTTCAAGCGCCCAGGGAGCAATGGAGATAGCACGCCCTGACCTGTCAAAGGACGCAGTGAGGATTACTTTTCACTGCTCAGGCGAACTGACGGCCCGGACTTTTGTCTGGCACGGTCAGGGCAACAGCGAAATAGAAAAAGCTCGATTTCTGGTGGGAAGAGTAGTCGAAGCGTTTACTCATACACGGGTGGCAGTCGGATGCATAGCCAGTTATTACTTGTTTGACCGTTTCAAGGGGTAACAGCCGGCAATTAGTTCTTCACCGCGCCTTGGTCACCCGTGCAGGATGTTCGCCTCGCCGCGGCGTCGTCCTGCATCCCTGGCAGAACGTGAGCGTAAAATGTTCATCGTGATTTCAATCGACTTGTGACCGAGAGACGCTCCTGGACCGCCTTCGCCCAATTCTATTCTGCGCTTCTTCATCCCCCTCAGCGAATTTGCCTCAAGAGTGATCTGTCTGTTTGCGTCGGAGACGATCTGCGTAATCGAGCGGGCCCGTTCGAGAGTGGCCTCCGAGACGTCCTGAACTTCCAAGGAATTGCGGAGCCATTTCACGGTATCCTCGATCGCATCCAGGGCCGCTGTTGCGGCAGCCACGGGATCCTTGGCCTCCGGGCAATACATGCCGAGCTTCTGAAGTTCTACAGCTAATGAGTTGCTTGCAGTGTGTCGTAGATCAGCTACGAGGCAATGAATCTGCTTCACTGTCCCTTTGGCGCCCACGTAGCCCCATAGAACCCGGTGTTCTTCGTCGCGGGCAGTCACTCGGACCCCTGAGGGGTACAGCGGCTCAAATACAATCTCGCCTGGGATGCGCCGGTTCGGGGCAATCCCCCGCATGACAATTTCACTTCCTGCAATCTTCAGCTGCTGGTCGAACGTCTTACCGAACAAGTCGCGATCCTCTTCCATTGTTTCCTCCCCGGGAGACAAATCCTGGCGCTCGGTAGACTATTCTAAAAGGCCATTTGCTGACCAGCTGATTCTCAAGCCGCGGGATTGTCCCAAGGTTCTAAATTCAATTGAAACAGACTCTTCAACGCGGTACAGTGAGCCCGCAAAAGTCTTTGGCGCAGAATCTTCGGAACGGGGGATCCCTTGGACTTCATCGCAATCGACGTTGAGACTGCCAACCCTTGCTTATCCAGTATCTGCCAGATAGGAGTAGTCCCCTTCGACCGGCGGTCGCTGTGCCGGGATTTGGCAGTCTCTCGTAGATCCCGAGGATTATTTCGACGCGTGGAACGTCGCAATACACGGGATCAGCGAACAAGACGGTCGAAGGCGCCCCGCGTGTTTCCTCAGGTGTTCGAGAACGTCCGGAGGCTCTTAACATCACAGATTGCCGTCTGTCACACCCCGTTCGATCGTGTGGCGCTCGCCCGGGCCTGCGAGAAATACGGACTGCCGGAGGTCCAGTGCACTTGGCTCGATTCCGCGAGAGTCGTGCGGCGTGCCTGGCAGCAGTTCGCGCGAAGCGGGTACGGGCTCGCGAACATCACCGAATTCCTGGGAATCGTGTACCAGCCGCACTTGGCGCAGGAGGACGCCCGGGCGGCCGGAGAAGTCGTTTTGCGAGCGGTTGCCGCTACTGGCATGACGGTAGAGGAGTGGGTGATCAGGGCTCGCAAGCGGATTTCACCGTACGGCGCCACGGGCAGCGGTGGGCACATTGCACTTGAAGGGAATCCAGAGGGTCCTCTTGCTGGCGATGTCGCCGTCTTCACCGGAGCCCTCTGTATACCTCGCAGGGAGGCCGCTCAGATGGCGGCAAACTTGGGTCTCTGTGTAGCCGTGTCGGTGAACAAAGAAACCACTCTCCTAATCGTCGGGGATCAAGACTTGCGGAAACTGGCAGGGCACGAAAAGAGCTCGAAACATCGCAAGGCTGAAGCACTGATTGCCGAAGGCCAGCGCATTCGAATTCTCTCTGAAAGCGATTTCCTGGCACTCCTGAGAATCGAGGGCCACGAGACATATCAGGGTAGCGAAGCAATGTCGCCCCTCCACAAACACCGAGAAGAAAGCTCGGTTCAGGGGGATCAACCATGAGCACCCTGGGCAGGAGACCGCGCCTCTGGCGAAACGCGCATCTCCGCGAAATTGGCGAGCAAGGGGGGTGCCACTGCTCCCGAATTGAACTCGCTTGTTTTACGGTTTCGTGACTCCCGCTGCCGTAGGATTACTGCCGGAAGTTTTCTCTAATCATCTCCACCAATTCCGCTCGCATTCTTATCGTACCTCCGGGTCCTTCGGCGTCTATCAGATGGTCATTTTGAGTAGTAACGTGAAACAGCATCGAACGCCGGGCGGCAGCGTCGGTAAAACCGACGCCGCAGAAAAAATAGAAAGGTTGTGCCGTCAACTCAGCTTCCAGATTGTCTCTAAGATCCCGATACAAATCGTCGAGATCATGTTCCCGGCCGTCTGGCAACGGAGGAAGTGCACAGTCATCGATGTACGCTTCTTTTTGCTCTCCGCCTCCGTCGGTCGAATTCCATTGGACAAACAGCCAGTTCCGGACGAAACAAACCCGGTACAGCCAGAACCCGAGTTCTTCTGTCGGCGGGCCTGAACCAGCTGTCATCAAGTACAGGGCCGGCTTCTGGCGGAACTCCTGCTCTCGAGCTTGGCCGAGGAAGTGGAAAAGGCCTCCCACTCCATACTCCTCCTCTAGCGAAACGCGTTCGTAGGACGTTGATCTTTCATTCAGCCAAAGAGCCAGCGCGTACGGTGCTAATTCCTGAAGAAAGCCCTTAGCATCCGGACGACGACTTGCGTATTCCTGCAGGAGGGAAAGACGGCCGCCGAAGTCGCCAGTTAGCGGCCCGTCCAAAACGTCCTTTCCGCTTCCTATTGTGATGACGGCCCCGTCCCCCACGATTTCCGGGTTATGAACCGCAGTCAAACCGGTGCCGGAATCGACAAGAAAAAACTGCGGATGGCCGAATGCTCTAGTGGATAGCAGTATCTGAAAGTGATCGCCGCTACTCGTTGGAAATTGGTACTGATCCGAAAACCTAACAAACCGGTTCCAGAATCCGGATATCGTGTCGTCCGGTTGAGCGGCTAGTGCCTGCCTTGCGCTAAGAATGAAATCCCGAGAAGCGCGGGGATTGCCGGCTCGGCCAAAAATGCACCCCGGCAAGAGCGACCCGGTTTTCATCACGTGGTTATCTCCATCCCGCCTCCGTCCACCTCCCGAAACCCAGCTCTGTCGAGAGTCGGCAATGATGGAGTTCATGTTCCTGTAGCTGAGACCGACAACATAGGTCATGGTGAGACTCAGTTTCGAGTTGACCCGATCGGCAAGGAGCCGGGTTCAAAGAAGGCGGCCACGGAACGGCTGGGCGACTACTTCAAGGCGTCGGCCAGTCAAGATCTTCAAGCGCTTGGATGACACTTTCGATCTTCAAACAGTGGAGCAGCCGGCTGCCAGAATAGTGGCCGACACAAAGTCCGCCGAGCCGCAGATTCGGCTGCCAAATTCCTTCCCCAGTGGGGAGCCGGTGCCAAGCTCCTCCACCGCTAAATCCCCTCGGGTCAATCTCAGCACCCAGACCGTCATACCGGAGGAGGAAGCCTGTATCCGGGCTGAAATTCTGCAGGTACCTGTGGTTCTCTTCCGGTGCCAGCCGTTCTTCTAGGTGTCGCGCGGAGATGACCAGATAGTCCTGGGTCGGCAGCTGCCGGGCTAGGGCTGACGGAAATCCAAGGATCATGACCCCGTCTCCGACTTGCGGTGCCAGCGAGTTCCGTGCGATATCGAAAAACTGGATCCGATCATGTGCGAATGATTCCGGTAACTGAAGGCGGGCGACGTCTAGAACGGCGTGGGCTCATGCTGTCAACTCGCAGTGTTTCCCGCGCGAACCCTCGCATATGTTCAGGCGAGGGGAGGTCCGCCGGTTCACAGCAAGTGATACTACCCTCGGGTCTCGGAAAGAACCAAAAGCGGTCAATGGGAGTATTACGAACGACGTGTTTTGCGGTCAGGATCGACTTCTTCCCCTTCCATAGAACTGCCGTTCCTGTTCCTATTCCGCGACCCACCTGGCCGTACTCGTCATTTGTGACAATCCCGACTGTGTGGTTGAATGCCGCTTCGGCTGTTGCGTTCCAGCAGGCATCGTACTCAGCGCGTGGCACTTGCCTCTCTCCTTCGGGCATCTCATTCCCCCCAATTAGAAATCTGGCACCATTTGACCTACATGCCAAAGGCATTCTTAAAACTGACGAAAAGGATATATAGAAACCAGCCCGTAAGTGCTGGGTAAGCAAGGCCCTGTTAGGGTTGGTGCCGGAGGGGGGACTTGAACCCCCACGGGCGTAAAGCCCACTGCGCCCTGAACGCAGCGCGTCTGCCAAATTCCACCACTCCGGCACATTCGAGAAGTGAAACGTAAGTCTACAACATTGCCCGGCCGTTTGTGAAGGCTCGTAGCAAAAACAGACGAATGCCTGATAGACGGAAGAACGGAACCTCGCCAACCGGGCCGAAAAGCGGCGGATTCTGAAAAGCGAATCCGCCCTACGACTGCTCGGCATGCGAAAGCGTTCGGTCGTAGGGCGGATTCGCTTTTCAGAATCCGCCGCTTTTCGGCCCGGTTGAGGAAATCAAGACCCATCTTAATCCCACTCCCCGAAATCACGAGGCGCTTCCACGGGACCGGTCAGCTGAGCCCGACCAAGCTCCAGGTAACGGCGGTAGGAGGAATATGGCCAATCGGCGGGGTCTTTGCACAGTCCATGTTTCACCGGGTTGTAGTGAATGTAATCTATATGCCTCCAGTAGTCGTCACACGGGCGGATCGTGTGCTCCCAGTAACGCTGTTGCCAGAGAGATGTGGCGCCCCTTAATAGCCGTCGTTCAGTTCGAGGGAGACGATAACTCTTCATTCGCGGATCTTCAGTCACCTTCCGCTTGATGAGCTTCCATCGGGTCGGGTAATCGCTGTCGTCGCCGGAAAGACTCCAGATGCAGTGGTAATGATCAGGAAGGAGCACCCAAGCGTCCTCGGTGAAGGGCCGCTCGGCCTTCACGCTATCCAGAGACTCGCGTAACACCAAACGCGAGACGTCTTCGCACAGCCATTTTCGCCTCTTGAAGGTCACCAGTGTAAAGAAGTAGCAGCCATCAGGTTCGTGCCAGCGACGATAGTTCGGCATGAACCGGAATTGTAGGCCAGAAGCTCGCGGTCTTGCAGGAACGATTCCATTACCGGCAGACAACCTCGCCAACCGGGCCGAAAAGCGGCGGACTCTGCAAAACGAATCCGCCCTACGACCTGCAACTTCTGTCGGAGTCTACCGGATCCTGATCCGGTCGAGGACCTGTGCAGGATCCTTCACGGGTTCCGCACCTTTGGTCCCCGTTTCGCGGGCCAACTCTCTCTGCAGACCGGGCCCGGTTTCGGGCAAAGGAGGAGCAGGCGGAGGACCGTCCGGGCTCTGGCCGCCCGAAGTCTCGCTCCAAAGCGCTCCGTTCCTTTTTGATCTCGGCGTTCGGGTCCTTCACGACCTCGAGGTCTACCAACTCGACCCTTTCCGCCCCCTTCAACCCCTTCAGGTATTCGAAAGTTTCCTTGAGATTCGCCTTTTCAGGCTCGACATCGAGCTGAACGGTTAACCGAATGAGCTTGTCCAAAGGCATACCAACCTTTACCAACCTTCCGTGCGGGCTGTGCGATCCAGGCGCACCGGCACGCGCCCGAGACGACAAAATGCGTTCCTTTTCAGTGAAGATACGGGCGGCCGTCAAAGGTTTCCAACGACCGCGAATTCACTCGATTTCGGACGGGCCTTTGCGCCGCGTGTTGGTCACGGCCTTGACCAGTCCGAGACCCAGCAGGACCACTACTCCGACGATGATCCAATGCCTTGGAATCCCCAGCAGGTGTGCGCCGTAGACCAGGCCGGCAATGATGATCAAGAACCCAATCATGTAGGCAGCAAATGACGACATAGAGTAACCCTCCAGAAGACCTGGTAACTGCGGAGGAGGTCGTAGAAGTGTCTTATTGGTAGTATTTTAGCAGGAACGCGCCGGTGAGGCATACTATGCGCTCACACTCCCCGCTCCCGCTGACCCCCAGACGACAGCAACGCGATGGGCAGGTGCGCGAAGGCATCTGCCGCATCGATGACGAGGTTTTCGCCCGCCTGCCGGGCCGCGATCCCCCGCCCGGTGACCGCATCTGTCCACTGCCCTGGGGCGGCCCCCGGAAGAACGAGGACGGTGTCGCCCCACACTTCGGACCCTAGCGGGAACTGTCCGGCGTGCACGAGCCGTGTAACCATGCGTGGAACCGCCGCCACTACCCAGGAATTCCCGTGCCGGCGGGCGAACACGCAGAGGAAGTCACGCTTCTCCCCGGAGGTATCGACCGGCAGATACTCTCCAAGAGCAAAGAGATCAGGTTGAGCGCGGCGCAGCCGAAGCCCCTGGGTCGTTGCCAGCATCTTGATGGCCCCGTCTTTCCAGTTCTCCAGGAGCCGGGGGACGACTTGCGACGGGTCATGCCTGAGCCCTTCTTCTATTTGTGGCAGAAGGCGATTGCGAGCCTCAAAGTCCACCGGACGTCGATTGTCCGGATCCACCATGGCGAGGTTCCACAACTCGGATCCTTGATAGAAGTCAGGAACTCCCGGCGCTGCTATTTTCAACACCACCTGGGAGAGGCTGTTGATGGCGCCGAAGAAAGCGATCTCGGCGGCGAAATCAACAAAATCGGGGAGGAAACGATTTTCCTCCGACGGCTCCAGAATTCTGGCGGCAAAACGCTGGACCGCTTTCTCGTTCGAGTCGTTGGGCCGGCGCCAGTTGCTGTACTCCTGCGCTTCGCGCATCGCCTTCTCCAGGAATCCCTTGAGCCGATCAGGAAAAGTCTTCTGTTCCTCCCCGGAAAACGGCCAGGAACCGAGCAGGGTCTGGTAGATCAGCGTTTCCTGGTTCTTGTCTGGAAGTGACCCACTCGGGGTCTCGGTTCGGTGCTCGCTGTTCCAACGGCTCCACTGAGCCTGGCGGCGGCCGAAGGTTTCTGCCAGTTCCGAGAGCACGTTGATCCGGGCACGGGTATCCTCTCCCCGCTTGGTGTCATGCGTCGATGTGGCACTCAGGCTCCCGGGCCAGTCTTTCCGCCTGGCGCTGTTGTATCTGTGAAAATCGGCTACGGAGACAGCGCCGGTGCCCGGTTCGCCGCCGACCTCGTTCAGTGAAATAAGCCGGTTGAAAAGATACAGCGCCGTATCCTCGACGCCTTTCGCAGCGATCGGGCCGGTGAACTGCTGCCAACGCATCACGAAGCGCAGCCAGCGTTGCTTGTCCGCCTCCCGCGCCCCGCTTGCGAACTCCAGTTTGAAAAGTCTCTGGAGGAAACGCAGGGCCGCGGCGCTGAGGGTTGGGTTGCGTCGCCGCACCTCGGCAAACGTTCTGTCCAGGATCTCGCGGTCCGCTTCCGCCAACTCGTAGGAGGCGGTGTAGGTCCGGTAAACAGGCAGGCAGGCGATCAGCTCGAAGAAGCCGCGTTCAAGTTCCCGTCTGGAAACGTCCCGGCCATATCGGTCCTGGTTGGCGATCCTGTTCAGTTGGTGCTCCAGGGTACGAAGCTCCGAAGAGAACTTCCGCCCGATGACCCGCCTCTTCGACTCGTACTGCACGTCGCGGAAGCTCGACTTCAAGCCGGTGAAGTCTTTGTAGACCGCGTCCAACTGCTCGAGTCCCTCCGGATCGACGAACACTCCATTGAGCACATTCAGAAATTCATAACCGGTCGTGCCGGAGGTCGCCCATCCCGCCCGCAAAGGCTCTTCCCCACTGAGTATCTTTTCGATGACGACATAAGTCGACCCGGGATTCTCCGTTTTCCCGGGTGCCTCGGGTCCCTCGGAGACGGACTGCAGGCGGACGAGGTATTCGGCAGGGTCGTGGAGTCCGTCAATGTGGTCAATGCGCAGGCCGCTCACCCGACCTTCCCGAAGCAGCCGAAGAACAAGCTCGTGGTTGGTTGCGAAGACCTCGGGTCCTCGGTCCTCACGCTGATCAGGTCGCTGATGTTGAAGAAACGCCGGTAGTTGATGTTTTCGAGCGCGGTCCTCCAGAAGGTAAGCCGGTACCACTGGCTGTTCAACATCTGATCGAGCAGGTCGAAACTGTGGGGATCGCCCTTCCGGCCGTTTGCCATCGCGATGTTGCCGTCCAGGAACTCCTTGATCTTCGGATCTGTGTTGTACAGTTCCCAGAGTTTCGCCCGGATCAGCTCACGCTGAACGTTCACCACACCCGGGTCGACCTCCCCCTGTTCCTGAGTTGCCCGGTAAGCTCGCATCACTTCCAGGAGCTCATTCAAGGAGCGATGAGAAGACGGCGCGGCTTTCTCGAGATCCTGCAGGCGGTGGGTCATGATCGGGACGGTCGTTGCCACCTCAAGTGGAAGCCGCATCCCATAATAATCAAGCCAGAAGCCCCGCGTATCGAGGACCAGATTCATCTTCTTCCCCTCGATAGCTTCCGCATAGGTGGTCCGAAGGATCGGAACCACGATCTTGTTTTCCGAGATTCCAGAGACCGGGTTCCAATCGACGTCAAAGTACCGGGCGTATTTCGACCGCCGGCCGTTCTCGAGCAAATCGAACCACCAGGGGTTATCGAGACTCACGGCCATGTGATTGGGAACCACATCGAGAAGCAGGCCCATGCCGCGGGCCTTAAGACCCTCGCACAGTGAATGGAAGTCGGCCTCGCTGCCTAATTCGGGGTTCAGGACGGTGGGGTCTGTCACGTCGTAACCGTGAGTACTCCCCGGACGGGCCTTGAAAACCGGCGAAGCATACAAATGGGATATTCCCAGTCGATCCAGATACGGGAGCAGAGCCGTGGCATCCGCAAAACGGAATTCGGAGTTGAACTGGAAGCGATAGGTCGATTGAGGTGTGCGCATCTGGGTCACCGGTCAGAAATCGAGGACCTTGTAGGGATAGCTCTCCTCTAGTGTCCTGGCCAGGACGAAGACACTCAGAGGAGTCAGATCCAGCGAGATTTCACCATAGGAAATCACCAATTCCGGGATCTTGCTTCCTGGCCCCAGCCATCGTTCCTCGGTCGAGTCCAGGATCTTCCTCCATTCTCCCCCGGGAAAAGGCAGCGACAGCGTCTGCGGGGATTGGCCGAAATGAAGGAGCACGAGCACCTGGCTGTCCCCTGTCCAGCGCTTGATGATCACGCTGCTCTTGTTCGGATAACTGAAGACCTCCTGAGTCTTCTTGCTCAGGTGGCGAAGGGCCGGCAGACTCTTCCTTAACCAGATAAGCTCCCGGTAGAAGGCATACAGCACCTTGTGTTCGCCACCTTCCTTGAGCGAGTGGTCGAGCTTCGACCGCATAAACGTCTCTTCCGACACCGGGTCAGGGATTTCGAGGTTCCACTGGAAATCGGCGAACTCCTTGCGACGTCCTTGTCTGACCGCCTCGCAAAGGTCGGGATCCAGATGGCTGACAAAAAAAGTAAAAGGCGCCTTTTCGCCGTACTCTTCCCCCATGAACAGAAGCGGTATGAACGGAGAAAGCAAGACCGTGCCGGCGGAGAGCTTTCGGGCCTCGAGGGTCACCTGGTGACAAAGGCGATCTCCAAGGGCGCGATTTCCCACCTGGTCGTGATTCTGGGTAAAAACTACGAACCGGCGGGCGGGAATCGCGACTGAACTCGCGCCATGCCGGCGTTGTCGATAGGGGGAGAACTGGCCCGAATAGTTGAAACCCTCGCGATACGCCTTCACCAGGTCGCCAAGTCCCTGGTAGTCGGCGTAGTAGCCTTGGCGTTCGCCCGTCAGTTGCGTATGAAGCGCGTGGTGGAACCCGTCGTTCCAGACTGCGTCCAGGCCAAAGCCTCCCTGTTCGATCGAGCGAACAACGCCCGGGTCGTTTCGATCGGACTCCGCAATCAGGTACACCCTGCGGTTCAGTTGTTGGGCGCACTCGGAAACGGCTGATCCGAGGTCAACCAGAAACGGTTCGACCGAGAAGTCGAGAATCGCGTGAATGGCGTCCAGGCGCAGACCGTCGAAGTGAAAAGCCGAAATCCACTGCAGCGCGTTCTCGACCCAGTAGGTCCGGACTTCGTCACTGAGCGGTCCGTCGAAATTCACCCCCCGACCCCACGGCGTCTCGTACTTGTCGGTGAAGTACGGGCCGAACTCGGAATGGTAGGCGCCTTCGGGACCAAGATGGTTGTACACAACATCGAGCACGATGCCGAGTCCCTTCTGGTGACAAGCATCCACGAGACGTCGGAGTCCCTGATATCCCCCGTAACTGCTCTGCGGTGCAAAGGGATAGACGCCGTCGTAGCCCCAGTTCCGGGACCCGGGAAACTGCGCAACCGGCATGATCTCGAGCACGGTCACCCCAAGGTCGAGGAGGGAGTCCAGATGAGGAATAATCGCGTCGAAGGTGCCTTCCGGAGTGAAAGTGCCGACATGAAGCTCGTAGAGAATGTAGTCGTCGAGCAGCACCCCGGGCCATGACTGGTCATGCCAATCGAAACGGGGGTCGGTAACCTCCGAAGGACCGTGAACGTCTTCCGGCTGGAACCGGGATGCGGGGTCGGGTCTCTCCTGTTCCCGGTTCAGCAGGTAGAAGTACCTGGTTCCTGGGCCGAGCGTGGGCACCTGGGCGGAGAAGTAGCCTCTCGGCTCCGGCATCATCTCTATGACCTTCTCCTCCGGCCAGACAACTTTCAGGTCTACCCTCTGGAGCAGAGGAGCCCACACCCTGAAGGAGGTTCCGCTTCCTTCCGTCCATCGGGATCCGATACTCCTCGAAACTCGCATTCGATTCACGCCTCCGGGGCCTTGAAATACAGGCAGCCAAGCGGGGGCAGGGTCAGATTCAAGGTGTGAGAGAACCCGTGGGAGAAAATGGGTGCGGTATCCGCCCCACCGAGATTGCCGTGCCCGCTTCCGCCGTAGCGCTCGGCGTCGCTGTTTAGCACCTCCCGCCAGTATCCTCCGAAGGGAACACCGAGTTGGTAGTTTTGCCTGGGAACCGGGGTGAAATTGCAGACCACGAGAATCACGTCTCGGGGCGACTTCCCCTTACGCAGGAAGCTGATCACGCTCGATTCGGTGTCGCAGCAGTCCACCCATTGGAACCCGGCCGGATCGAAATCGATTTCGAACAAAGCGGGTTCGGATCGGTAGACGTGAAGGAGATCGCGAACCCAGGTCTGCAGCTCCTGGTGCGGTTCGTACTGCAGAAGGTGCCATTCCAGGCTGGAATCATGGTGCCATTCAGCCCACTGGCCGATCTCCGCGCCCATGAACAGCAGTTTCTTGGCGCAGTGGGCGAACATATAGCCGAACAGCACGCGGAGGTTGCCGAATTTCTGCCAGTCGTCGCCCGGCATCTTCCCGAGGAGCGAGCCTTTCCCGTGAACCACCTCGTCGTGAGACAGCGGGAGGACGAAATTCTCGTGGTAAGCGTAGAGCATGCGAAAAGTAAGGTTGTCCTGGTGGTACTTGCGATGAACCGGGGCCTTGGACATGTACAGCAAAGTGTCGTGCATCCAGCCCATGTCCCATTTCAACCCAAACCCAAGACCGCCGAGATAAGTCGGGCGGGAGACAGCGGGCCACGCAGTTGACTCCTCCGCGATGGTCTGAACCCCATGATGGTAGCCATAGACTTCTTCGTTGAAACGCCGCAAGAAGCCAATCGCCTCCAAGTTTTCCCTTCCCCCGAAAATGTTCGGAATCCACTCCCCCTCTTTGCGGGAGTAATCGAGGTACAGCATGGAGGCGACTGCATCGACCCGCAGAGCGTCGGCGTGATAGAGATCAAGCCAGAACAGCGCATTGCTCAAAAGAAAGCTGCGGACCTCGTTTCGCCCATAGTTGAAGATGTAGCTTTTCCAGTCGGGGTGGTATCCCTGGCGCGGGTCGGCGTGCTCGAACAGGTGAGTGCCGTCGAAGTACGCCAGCCCGTGCTCGTCGCTTGGGAAGTGGGACGGAACCCAGTCGAGGATCACTCCGATTCCGTTCTGATGGAGGACGTCGATCAGGTACATGAAATCCTGCGGCGTCCCGAAACGGCTGGATGGGGCGAAATAGCCGGTTGTCTGGTAACCCCAGGACCCGAAGAACGGGTGCTCCATCACGGGAAGAAACTCCACATGGGTGAAACCCATATGGTGCAGGTAATTCGTAAGCTTGACGGCAAGCTCCTGATAGGACAGCCAGCGGTTCTCTTCCTCGGGGACCCTCATCCAGGAGCCGAGGTGCACTTCGTATATCGCCATCGGAGCATCGAAGGCGTTGGCACGCGCGCGGTTGGCGATCCAGGCGGCGTCGTTCCACTGGTAGCCGAGCTCCCAGACGACCGAGGCGGTTTTGGGCGGATGCTCGCAGTAAAAGGCGAATGGGTCCGCCTTATTGACCTGATAACCCAGATGCCGGGAACGGATCCCGTACTTGTAGATGGCCCCTTTCCCGATCCCCGGAACAAAACCCTCCCAGATCCCCGAGCTTCCCCGCGGATGGAGGAGGTTCCCGTCGCGTGCCCAGCCATTGAAATCACCCATGACCGAGACCGCCTCGGCGTCGGGCGCCCAGACCGCGAAGTTCGTTCCCGCCACCCCTTCGAGCTCCAGGGGATGCGCGCCGAGCCGCTCATGGAGCCGCAGGTGACTTCCCTCATTGAATAGAAACAGATCCTGGTCAGTGAGGATCGTGAATAGTTCGTGTCTCATAGCTTTACCGTTGAAAAGCTTCACCGCGCAGGCAGCACGACCGCCTCGCGAGTCCATTAGGGGATTTCGGGGACACAAAACTTAATTCCTATGCAAGCTGTCTGGCTACCGAAGCGGCGAGGGAATTAAGTATTATGTCCCCGAAATCACCCCCGTTTAAGCAGCCCAATGATTCCCTGCGCCGGTATTCCGAGCCAGGCTGGTCGATTGTTCAGCTCGTAGCTCACCTCGTAGACGGCCTTCTCGAGCAGAAGGACAGTCAGAAGGAGTTTAAAATCATCTTCAGTGGCCGGAAGGTAGGTCCCCTTCCGGGCCTCCTCAAGGTAAGCCTGGACGAAGGCAACCGAGACCCAGAAATGCCAGTACCTGGCCCACGCTCGAACGCGGTCCGTCTCCTCCTCTTTCACCACACCGCTTTCAGCCATCTTCCGGATCGTGTCGTTAACCGCGTAGTCAAAGGATCTGATCATGCCGGCGACGTCGCGCAAGGGGGAGCGCTTCAATCGGCGCTCTCCCAGTGAACGAGCCGGTTCCCCTTCAAAATCGATAATCTTGAAGTCCTTCCCGGTAAACAGAACCTGTCCCAGGTGATAGTCCCCATGGACTCTTATCCGGTAGGCGGTGAACTTCCTTTCCATGACAAGGTGAAAGGTTTCGAAAACCGTCGATTCGAGGGCGAGGACTTGCTCGGCAATTTCCCGGGTTTCCGTCGGCATATCGGGAAGACCCTGCCGAATCAGGTTAAAGGTCCGATTGGCGAGGTTTCGGAGCGATTGATACATGGATCGTCGTGACAGAGTGCTGTACGGCTCCGGCTTGAAGTCCGGATGCTCCGTCTCGGAAGCCAGCAAAAGGTGCATCTCGGCCGTTCGCAGACCGAGTAACCGCGCCGACTCCAGAAAGGTTCCGACAAGCTCCGAGGCCTGTTCGGGAATCTCACCCCCAAGGACGTCCAGGAAGTTGGCGCCGGCAAGCGGAACATTGCGCTGCTCCTCGGGCGAACGTGACAGGATTCGTTCGAAATACCGGCGGAGCACGTCGGCCGTATAGTGCCAGGCGTCCCCCTGGTTGCTGACATATTCCTGCAGCACGGCGACGGTCGACCGGCGCGCGCCCGCATGGTACTCGATGTAGCCAAGAACCGGCGGAGTGGCGGCGAAGCCCCTTTCCGTCAGAAACCTGCCGATCTCGAGGTCCGGGTTAATTCCCTCCTCTACTCGCCTGTAGATCTTTAAGATGAATTTCTTTCCGAACGTGACGGAGGAGTTGCTCTGCTCCGCATTCACGGCGGAAGGTGCCAGACCCTCGTCTTGAGAAATGACGCGCACGCTCTCCCCGGCAAAGCCCGACAGTTCGCCAGCCTCGCCGCGAAGACGCCGTCGGCTGCGAATCAACCCGAAGAGACTCTCGCAGAAATCGGTGTCGATCAACGCCTCATGGAGCAGCCCTTCCCCGTGCGGTCCTTTCACCCGGGCGATAGCGGCGCCGGGATGGTCCTTCAGAAGGGCGGGAACTGCGTCGGAGAACGACGCGGCCAGCGGCAAAAGGTACCGCTCGGGGTCCCCCTGGAGATAAGTGACGGTCAGGAAGCAGAGCAGAGCCGTGCGTGAAGAATAGGGAACCGGCACTGTCTCGTCTATTTGTGTCGCAGCGATCGTCCGGGCTTTCCCACCGAACCACCGTCGGTTTGGGAGATAGGAAGTGAGCGCCTGCTCCAGGCCTGTCCTGTCATCGACCAGTTCTTTCCAGTGCGAGACATACTCGAGCAGCGGGAGCGTCTCCTCGGCGTCTACTCGAATCTTCTCCCCGCCGACCCCCGTGAGCCGAAACCAGAAAAAGTTGTGGGGACCAAGGCTCAGGAAGTACGGGGCCTCGGTGACAACAGGAAAGGCGGATTGTCCAAAAACCTCTATCGGTACGCTGCCCTGGAAGCTAGACAGATCGAGCTTCACACCCTGAGTGAAACGGGAGAGATTGGCCACCATGAGTATCCGTTCCCCCGCGTATTCCCGGAGGTAAGCGATGACTTTGGGATTGTGAGCGCTGACGAACTGAAAGGAACCTTGCCCGAAAGCCTTCGAGTGTTTGCGAATAGCCAGAAGGCGCTTCATCCAGGAAAGCAGGGAGTGGGGGTTGCTCTGCTGGGCTTCGACGTTGATCGCCTCGTAGTGATACTCGGGATCGATGATCACAGGAAGGAAGAGCCTTTGGGGATTCGCACGGGAGAACCCGGCGTTGCGGTCCGGCGCCCACTGCATCGGAGTCCGAACGCCGTTTCGGTCCCCCAGGTAGATATTGTCGCCCATCCCGATTTCGTCGCCATAGTAAAGGACGGGGGTTCCCGGCAGAGAAAGCAGGAGACCGTTCATGAGCTCGATTTTCCGACGATTGTTCCCCAGGAGAGGGGCCAGGCGTCGCCTGATCCCAAGGTTGATTCGAGCCTGCGGATCACTTGCATAAACCCGATACATGTAGTCGCGCTCTTCATCGGTAACCATCTCGAGGGTGAGCTCGTCGTGGTTGCGCAGAAACAGCGCCCACTGGTTGTTCTCGGGGATCGCCGGCGTTTGGTTGAGAATGTCGACAATGGGAAACCGGTCCTCGGTCCTGATCGCCATGAAAAGACGCGGCATGAGGGGAAAATGAAACGACATGTGGCACTCGTCGCCCTCGCCGAAGTAGGCGACCGAGTCCTCGGGCCACTGATTGGCTTCCGCCAGGAGCATCCTGTTGCTGTACTTCTCGTCCACCCGGGACCGGAGCTGCTTCAGGTACCGGTGGGTTTCCGCCAGGTTCTCGCAGTTGGTGCCCTCGCGCTCATACAAGTAGGGGATCGCATCCAGCCTGAGACCGTCCACACCCATGTCGAGCCAGAAGTCCATTGCGTTGAAAACGGCTCTCCTGACGGCGGGACTATCGAAATTCAGATCCGGCTGGTGCGTGTAGAAACGATGCCAATAATACGCCGAGGCGACGGGGTCCCAGGCCCAGTTCGACGTTTCGAAGTCCTTGAAAATGACCCTCGTCTCTTTGAACCTGTCCGGATCGTTGCTCCAAACGTAGAAATCACGTTCCCTCGAGCCCGGACGGGCGCGTCGGGCCCTTGAGAACCAGGGGTGCTGGTCGGACGTGTGGTTGATGACCAGTTCCGTGATCACCCGGAGGCCGCGCTCGTGCGCTTCACGCAGGAAGTGCCTGAAATCCTTCAAGGTTCCATATGACGGGTGGACGTCCCTGTACTCGGCGATATCGTAGCCATCGTCCTTGAGCGGCGAAGGATAGAACGGGAGCAGCCAGATTGCAGTCACGCCGAGGTCCTGGAGATAGTCCAGCTTTTCCGTCAGCCCCGCAAAATCGCCTATGCCGTCGGCGTTACTGTCCGAGAATGCCCGCACGTGCAGCTCGTAGATGATCGCATCGCGGTACCAGAGCGCATCCCCGGCGGAGGTCTGATTCGTTGCGACCCGGCTTCTCGTTCTCAGTTTCTTAGTTACTTGTACAGCCAATCAAACCTCCGGCCGGTTGCTGGGGGAGAGCTACAGGTAGTACTCGAAGTCCTGCTCGGTCCGAACCCGGCGGCGGATTCGGAAAGCGTGGGCAGGCACTTTCGACGGGTCCAAAACAACGAAGTTCTTCGGCCCATGAAACAGGTAACGTCCGCCGCTGATGAGGTCGTGGGCCTGGTAGTCGGCTGGACCCGGGATCCCCAGGTCGCGCGGGTTGATCTCGAGCCAGCCGGACTGGACGTGGTGCGGGTCGAGGTTCACGACCATCAGAATCACGTTCGAAAAATCGTCCGTGCGCTTGGAATAGCAGATGAGCTCGGAGTTGTCCGTATCGTGGAAGATCAGGTTGCGGTCGCTCTGGAGTGCATGGTTCTCACGCCGTATCCGGTTGACCAGCGCTATGAACTCCCTGATGCTCGCCGGGTCTTCCTTCTCCAGAAGGCGCGGCCGAATTTCGTACTTCTCCGAATTCAGGTACTCCTCGCTTCCCGGCTCGCGGGGAGCATTCTCGAGCAGTTCGAAGGCGGGGCCGTAGATTCCGTAGTTGGCCGTCAGCGTGGCGGCGAGCACCAGCCGGGCCATGAATGCCGGGCGCCCGCCTGTCTGCAGGTACTCGGTCAGGATATCCGGGGTATTGGCCCAGGAATTGGGCCGGAAGTATTCCGCGATCTCCCCTTTTGTCACGAGGCTGTGGTACTGGCGAAGCTCCCAGGACGTGTTGCGCCAGGGGAAGTAGGTGTACGACTGGGAGAAGCCAGCCTTCGCCAATCGGTGCATAACTTTCGGGCGGGTGAATGCCTCAGATAGGAAGATAACCCCGGGATGCTCTTCCCTGATCTCGTTGATCACCCATTCCCAGAAAAGGAACGGCTTCGTGTGCGGATTGTCCACCCGGAAAATCTGGATTCCGCGCCCGATCCAGAAAAGGAAGACATCGCGCAGTTCTTCCCAAAGCGCCTTCCAGTCCTCCGTGTCGAAGTTGAATGGATAAATGTCCTCGTACTTCTTGGGCGGGTTCTCGGCGTACTGAATCATGCCGTCGGGCCGATGCGAAAACCATTCCGGGTGCTCTTTGGCGTACGGATGATCGGGCGAGCACTGGAAGGCGATATCGATGGCCACTTCGATCCCGTGCCTCCCTGCTTCCGCAACGAACTCGTCGAACTGTTCGAAGCTGCCAAGGCACCCATGGAGAGCCTTGTGACCTCCATCGGCGGCCCCGATGGCCCATGGACTTCCCGGATCGGTGGCGGCCGGCACCAGCGTGTTGTTCCTGCCTTTTCGATGTGTGGAACCGACCGGATGCACGGGCGGGAGGTAGACGATGTCAAAACCCATGTCAGCTATGTACGGGAGGAAGGACTTGCAGTCCTCGAAGGTACCGTGTCTTGTGCGGTCAGACGTGCAGGATCTCGGAAAGAACTCGTACCAGGAGCTGAACCTGGCTTTATCCCGTTCCACAGTGACCCGCAGGTTTTCGCCAACTGTCGCGAGCGATCGATCCGAGTTTCTTCCCATGGCGTCGGACAGTTCCTGGGCGAGGGCCAGGTGCGCGCCTTCCAGAGGGTTCGTTGCTGCCCGGATGGAGCTGGCCCAGGTAGCGAGCCTGCGCCTGTCGGCGCCGTGCGCCCTGCCGCTTGCTGTCGCGACGAGGTCCGCGCCGGTCTCCACGTCAACCGCTGACACCTGCCCCGCGTCTACCCGCTTTCTGAGGTCGCGCCGCCAGGTCTTGAAGTCGTCGATCCACGCCTGAATCGAGTACTCGTACTGTCCCAGCCTGAGCACCGGGAACTTACCTCGCCACCGGTCGTTCCCGATATGCTCGATTGGGGTTTCCGACCACTCCTCCTCGTCCAGGTGACGGTGAAGTAAGACGGCTGAAATCGAATCATGGCCATCCGTGAAGATATCCGCTTCAACAGTCACTGATTCCCCGACGACCCGCTTGATCGGAAACCGGCCGCAGTCGATACGAGGATCGACCCTTTCGATGACAACTCGATTTCTACCGTCCGGCGGGGCGGCCAGGTGTTCTCTGTTTTCCATGACGATAAAACGGATGGCAAAACTCAGGCTTTATACGAGGTTACAACGTTAGACGGGTCGGTTCAAGGCGTAGCGAGCGGGGCGCGGAAGGGGGGGCGCGAGAACGGGACGGTGTCCTTTTCGGTTCCGTCGGAAACTGATGCCCTTCGGCGGGGACGAGCCTCGGGCGAGATCGTAAGGAGCCGCGCACGGAGCGCCTTTCAGCGAAGCAAGCGGGTAACAGTTAGCTGACCGCACGTCCCTCGCACTGACCCTGCAACAGGGCATGCGATCTGCCTACTGTTACAACCCGCTTGCTTCGCTGAAAGGCGCTCGCGCGCGGCTCCGACAACACTCGGTTCCGGTCGACTCTTGCCGGTTCACATGCAACTCATCGACGTCCTCGTGCGCACGCGCTTTACTTTCTTGTGTAATGTCATGAGCGCCATCTGTCCGAGGCCGCTTATTCAACACCCTCGCAGCGAGCCACGCGAGCGCAGTAAGCGGACCAGCAATCATGGCCTCAGCCTCTTGCCGGTGAGAACAGCGTCGGGGCGAGAGGGTTGGTCCCCCTACTGGGCGCAAACGGGGGCCAAGGCTCAACCGCCACAACTGTTGGTACTAAAGCCCTTCTTTGGGTAGGATGGTGCTAAGACTGTTCGCAATCCAACCTCTGACCCTACACAGGAGTCTGACAAATGCGAGTTTGGCCCGGTGATCCCTATCCGCTTGGTGCGAAATTCGACGGCACAGGTACGAACTTCTCGGTCTTTTCGGAACTCGCAGAGAGAGTCGACCTGTGCTTCTTCGACGACAAAGGCAACGAGACCCGGACGGAGTTACCCGAGGTTACCGGCTACTGCTGGCATGGCTACTTTCCGGAGATACTGCCCGGACAGCGTTACGGCTTCCGGGTCCACGGACCGTGGAATCCGGGCGAGGGGCACCGGTGCTGCGCCGCGAAGCTCCTGCTCGATCCTTACTCGATGGCAATCGACGGCCGCGTCAACTGGAACGAGGCTCTCTTCACCTACCGGTTTGGGGATACGAACGGACCGCTCAACGATGCGGACAGCGCGGCCTACATGCCGAGATCAGTCGTCGTCAGCCCGTTCTTCGACTGGGGGGCTGATCACCTCCTCCATATCCCGATGAATAAGACGGTCATCTACGAGACCCACGTGCGAGGCTTCTCGATGCGGCATCCGGACATCCCCGAGGACGTCCGCGGGACCTATGCCGCCCTGGCTCACCCGGTTGCAATCAAGCACTTCAAGTATCTCGGGATCACCGCCGTGGAGCTTCAGCCGGTCCATCACTTCGTCCATGATTCTCACCTGATCGAGCGCGGTTTGTGTAACTACTGGGGCTACAACTCAATAGGATATTTTGCTCCCCACGATGAATACGGGGCGATCAAACAGGCGGGCCGACAGGTGCAGGAGTTCAAGCACATGGTGAAAAGCCTCCACGAGGAGGGGATCGAGGTCATCCTGGACGTGGTCTATAACCACACCGCTGAAGGAAATCACCTGGGTCCCGTTCTCTGCTTCAAAGGAATCGACAATCCGGCCTACTACCGCCTGGTTCAGAAAGACCGGCAGTACTACATGGACTATACCGGCACCGGCAACAGCTTGAACATGCGCCATCCGCACGTCCTGCAGCTCATCATGGATTCCCTGAGGTATTGGGTCAAAGAGATGCACGTCGACGGCTTCCGGTTTGATCTGGCCGCCACCCTCGCCCGGGAACTGCACGATGTCGATCGCCTGTCGTCGTTCTTCGACCTGATCCAACAGGACCCCGTTGTCAGTCAGGTCAAGCTGATCGCCGAACCGTGGGACGTCGGTGAAGGCGGCTATCAGGTCGGCAACTTCCCGCCGGCATGGTCGGAATGGAACGGGAAGTACCGAGACACGGTTCGGGATTACTGGCGCGGTGCGGACGAATCGATCGGGTCGTTCGCCTACCGTTTGACGGGGAGCCCGGACCTGTACGAGATGACCGGCCGGCGTCCCTACGCCAGCGTCAACTTCGTCACGGCTCATGACGGCTTTACCCTCCAGGACCTTGTCTCATACAACGAGAAGCACAACGAGGCGAACGGCGAAGAGAACCGTGACGGCGAGAGCCACAACCGATCCTGGAACTGCGGCGCCGAGGGTCCGACCGACGACCCGGAGGTCATCAAGCTCCGGGAGCGGCAGAAACGCAACTTCCTGACGACCCTGATGCTGTCCCAGGGTATCCCCATGCTTCTTGGAGGAGACGAAATGGGACGCACGCAGAAGGGGAACAACAACGCGTACTGTCAGGATAACGAGATCTCGTGGTACGACTGGCAAAGCAAGGACGAGGACCTCATCGACTTCGTCGCCGAGCTCATCACCCTTCGCCGGGAACACCCCATCTTCCACCGCCGCCGCTGGTACCACGGGCGCCCGATCCGTGGAATGGCAGACATCGCCTGGCTCCGGCCGGACGCCCAGCCGATGAAGGACGAAGACTGGCAGGCGACTATCGCGAAATCGCTTGCGGTGTTCTTGAACGGTGAAGCCCTGAACACGTACGACGACCGCGGAGAGTTGCTTGTCGACGATTCCTTTCTGCTCTTCTTCAACGCCCACTTCGAACCCCTGAACTTCACCTTCCCTTCCGAGAAGTTCGGGAAGCGGTGGCGGAAGGCAATCGACACCTCGAAACTGTTGGTGGAGACCGACGAGCGAGAGTACAAGCCGGGTCAGAAGGTCAGGGTCAACGGGCGGTCCATGCTGGTCTTCTCCTGCCGGTTGTTGCGCCGGAGCTAGGCTGGCTCGAGAGGTGGGTCCAACTTCCCAGTCATCATACTTCGTCCGCACCTCCATACACGCGATCATGCGATCGTTGTCCAGTTGACACATGCCTCGCACGCGCCTACCATCCCACTCGGGTATAAAACCGGGGCCAGGGGCGTAACTGCGCTGGCCACCACGCTTCAAGCAAGAGGGATTGGTATGTTTCTCCGACTTACTCCCCTTTTGGCTATCCTCGCGCTAAGCCTGGGCGCGGGATGCTCGGTTCGAAAGCTCGCCGTCAACTCCCTGGCCGATGCTCTGGCCGAGAGCTCGGGCGTCTACGCCTCCGACAGCGACCTCGAGCTGATCCGCGCCGCAACTCCCTTTGCTCTCAAGACGATGGAGACTTTGCTCACCAAGGCGCCTGACAACCGCGGACTCCTTGTCGGGACCGCCAGCGGTTTCACTCAGTACGCCTTTGCCTTCGTCCAGGTTGATTCGGAGATGTCTTACCAGACGGATCCGGAGAAATCCCGCGAAGAGCGGTTGCGGGCCAAGAAACTGTATCTCCGGGCCCGTGACTATGGGTTCCGCGCTCTGGAGGTGAAGCACCCGGGATTCCGGGAAAGAGTCCGCGCGAATGCGGCCCAGGCAGCCGGCGAGGTCAAGCAGGACGAGGTAGCAGCTCTCTACTGGACAGCCGTCGCGTGGGCTGCGGCAATTGCCTCCGACAAAGAAGACATGGATTTGGTCGCGGACTTGCACCTGATTGAGCCGATGATCAGACGCTGTCTCGAGTTGGACGAGGCCTTCGACCAGGGAAGTATCCACGAATTCATGATCAGTTTCGAGGGCGGGCGCTCGGACAGCCAGGGCGGCTCCGTGGACCGCGCCCGTAAGCACTTTGCCAGGGCTTCCGAGCTTAGCGGCAGGAAGAGGATGACCGCGCTGGTTTCCCTCGCCGAGAACGTCAGTGTCCAACAGGAGAACCGCAAGGAATTCGAAACACTCCTGCAGGAGGTTCTTGCATTCGACGTCGACTCGGCGCCCGACTTTCGTCTGGTGAATCTTGTTGCTCAAAAAAGAGCACGGCTCCTGCTTTCGAGAATCGACGATCTCTTCATTTGAGGACAGCCCAATGCGACTGACGAAGTTCCTCGCCGTTTGCTTCGCTCTCTGGATCTGTTGGACTCCCCTTTCCGCGCAGAAGGTGATCAAGCTCGCCACCCTGGCCCCAAAGGACTCGACCTGGCACAAGATCCTCGAGAACATGGGCCAGAGGTGGAAACAGGCGTCAAACGGCCAGGTCATCCTCAAGATCTTCCCCGGCACCCAGGGGGACGAGTCGGACATCATGCGCAAGATCCGCGTCGGACAACTGCAGGCGGGCGCTGTGACGACCGTGGGCCTGGGGACGATCGATGCAACGACTCAGGCGCTCCACATCCCGCTCGCCTTCGAATCGAGCCAGGAGCTCGATTTTGTGCACTCCAGAATCGCCGGTCGGATGGAATCCGCTCTCAGCCAGAAGGGGTATGTTGTTCTGAACTGGGGAGAGGCCGGCTGGGTTCGCTTCTTCACCAGCTCGCCAGTCGCCAAGCCGGACGATTTGAGAAAGCTAAAGCTCTGCGTGTGGGCAACCGGAACCAGTTCCGACGATATCTGGAAAGACAATGGATTTCACCCGGTCTCTCTTTCCACCGTCGACATCCTCCCGAGCCTCCAGACCGGCATGATCAATGCCATCCAGGTGCCTGCGCTGGCGGCTCTCTCTTCCCAGTGGTTCGCCTTCACGAAGTACATGACCGACTTGCCCTGGGCGCCGCTGACCGGTGCGACCATCGTCGACAAAAAGGTCTGGGAGAGCCTGGCTCCCGATCTTCAGAAGACACTGGCTGATATCGCGAGGGAAACTGGCGTGCAGCTTCAGAAGGAAATCCGGGCGATGGAACAGCAGGCGATAGATGCCATGGTGAAGCGCGGGCTGCAGGTCATCAAGGTCCCACCCGAGGGGCTTCAGCAATGGCATCAGCTTGTCGAATCTATCTATCCGCGAATTCGAGGGACATTCATACCTCCCGAGGTCTTTGACGAGGTCATGAGGCTGAGAAATGAATACCGTCGAACACAAGCCGGAGCAGGCACCGTCAGCCAGCCCAAGCGCTGATCAGGAGCCAACCGGGCGGCTTCCCTTCCCGCGCGGATCTCTGATGGCCCGGCTCGAAAACTGCGTGCTCGAGCTGGTCCTTGCAGGCCTGGTCCTCATTCCCCTCATCGAAATCGTCGCGCGGCGGACTGTGGAAGAGGGAGTCCCGGATTCCATCTCGTGGGTCCGGCACCTGACTCTGTGGGTGGGATTCCTCGGCGCCGCGGTGGCGGCCCGCGAAGGCCGGCACCTGTCTCTTACCTTCGCGAGTTTCCTGCCTGGTCGTTGGGCTCGCCCGCTCGGCTCTTTTGCACACGGGCTGGCCGCGCTCGTCTGCATCCTCCTGGCCCTCGCTGCGCTGGACATGGTCAGGGTCGACCGAGAATCGACCGACGCGCTGAGCGGGATTCTGCCGCTGTGGATCGTTGAACTGATAATCCCGTGGGCATTTGCCGTGATCGGGCTCCGCTTCATCGGCAAATCGAGCCCGGGACGGGTCGGACGCGCCCTCTGCCTCCTGTGTGTCGGAGCGGTCGTTTCCGGCCTGGCTTTCGTACCCGCCGAAGCGCGGGAAGTCCTGGTTGCGCCGGGTTTGCTCCTGATCATTTGCGGGGCGGTTGCCGGCACACCGATTTTCGCGATTCTCGGGGGAGCGGGCCTGCTCCTCTTCTACGGAAGCGGCAACCCGATCGCCTCGGTTCCTGCGGAGGCGTACCGAATTGCCTCCAACGCGGTTCTGCCCAGCCTTCCGCTCTTCACCCTGGCCGGAACGATACTGGCAAGGGGACAGGCGTCCAATCGACTGGTCCGGGTCTTCCGCGCCTGGTTTGGCTGGGTTCCCGGAGGGACCGCTCTGGCAGCCGTCACGGTTTGCGCGTTCTTCACGACTTTTACGGGAGGATCCGGCGTCACGATCCTCGCCCTCGGCGGGCTCATGTTCCCTGTGCTTCTAAAGCATGGTTACAAGGAGCGTTTCTCGCTCGGGCTCCTGACATCGTCCGGAAGTCTCGGGATTCTTTTTCCGCCCAGCCTGGTGATCATTCTGTACGGAGTGCAGGCCCAGACTCCGATAGACCGGCTGTTTCTTGCGGGAATCGCCCCGGGATTCCTGCTTGTCGGGATCCTCGCCCTGTATGCGATTCTGCGAGGCGGACTGGCAGCGGGGACCCGCTCGCCGTTCAGGATCCGGGAGGCGGCCGCAGCGCTTTGGGAGGCCAAGTGGGAGGTCGCCCTCCCCTTTGTCGTCCTCCTGAGCATTTTCTCGGGGTACGCGACCCTTGTCGAGGCGGCCAGTCTGACGGCTTTCTACACCTTCTTCGTCGGTACGGTCATCCACCGGGAGCTCAAGCTCCGTGTGGATGTCCCCTCGATCTTCCTCGAATGCTCGGTCATGATCGGCGGCATCCTGATCATCCTGGCCTGTGCGATGGGGGTGACCAATTACCTCATTGATGCGGAGATTCCGAGCAAGGGTGCGGAGATGGTCCAGGCTGGAATCACCTCACCGTGGGTATTCCTTCTGGCGCTGAACGGGTTCCTCCTGGTGGTCGGATGCCTGATGGACATTTTCTCGGCGATCGTCGTCGTCATCCCGCTGCTCCTGCCGATCGCGGACGCGTTTGGGATCGACCGGGTCCATCTCGGCATAATCTTCCTGGCGAACATGGAGCTCGGGTACCTGACGCCTCCGGTCGGGATGAACCTGTTCGTCGCCGCACTGCGCTTTGACCGTCCGGTGCTGGAGGTGGTTCGGGCCTCCTTTCCCTTCCTCGTCGTCCTGCTCTTCGGTGTCTTGCTGATCACTTATGTCCCGTGGCTGACGGTAGGCGTGGTGGGCTGGCTAGCACCATGACCTTCGACGGGGGGTTGGGGGCGGAGGAAGCCTGTGAAGGTGGATGGTCTTCGATTGCCGCACACGGATCGGGCGAAGGGCCCGGGTCAAAGAGAACGACGCTTGGCGACAGAGCAGCGGCAGCCGTATAATCCGCTCGAACTGCAAGGAAGTCTAAGTATAGTAGAAGCTTACGTTTCATTAGGCCATATTAGACGGCAAAAATGACGTAATTAATTGCGTCACTTTTGAGGTCTAATAACAAGTTAGGCGGCGCCGGGCGTCGACGTCCTTATTGCTCGAAGGCAGAAAGACAGCGCCCAGAATCGAAAGCGTTTGCCAATTCGAACTCAGTCGGGGCAAGATCAAGCTGGGCCGTCCGGGTGTTCCGGGTCGCGGGTGCAAGCTGATTGCCCCGTGACTGCTGGTTACCAGATGAACCGGTTTGATTCAGCCAGGGCGCTGCCTAACCCGGCGTTCCAGCGGAGCGGCTGGGAGCTAAGCTCCGGTGGGGACGGTCAGCTGACAATATCCTGGGTGGCACGGTGCAACTACTCGGCTCCAGCCGCCCGCTGAACTCGGGTCGTTAGGCGGCGAACGCCAGGTCCTACGGGCTGAAATGGCGTGGTTAAGGAGACAATCATGTTCTTGCTGAACCTAGCGTGCCTCTTCTTGCTCGGTCTTGCGGCTTCGGCCCAGCCGAACGTCGGAGCGGTGTCCGGGCGAGTAGTGGGTCTTGGAGGGCACTCTGTGGGTCCGTTGCCATATGCAACAGTGACGCTGATAGGCGTGGACGGCTTCAGACAGCCGGTGTCAGGTGAGGTAGCCAAGACCATCGCGGATCTCGATGGCAAATTTCGTTTCGAGCGCCTCTTTCCAGGTGTTTACTTCTTGCGGGCTGAATCTCCAGGATATGTGTCGAACCGATCTCAGTTGGTGAAAGTACACCCCGGCGAGACCACGATCGTCGATTTGTGCCAGAGGGTCGGCTTCGAAGACAGGATGGAGTTGTCTGGAATAGTTCGTGGCGCTCAAGGTGCTCTGGGGGACGCCACTGTCAACATCTCCTTTCTCCCGCTCTCCGAAGAGGTTCAGCAGTTGCGAACAGACAGTAACGGTAGGTATGGGCCGGTTCTGGTAACGCCCGGTGATCAAGTGATCACAGTGTTCAAACCGGGCTATGAATACGAGTCGCGGCTGGTCAAATCGGGATCCAAAAGGATCGTCGATTTTCGGTTACGGCGATCAAAGGATTGACGGCCATATCGGGCTAGATCGAAAGGTGTTCGGTTGAGCCTGATGCTTGCCTGGTTTCACACAATTCGCCCGCTAATGAGGGTATGCCGCCTAACCCGGCGTTGCAGCGGAGCCGCTGGGAGCCCCGCTCGCTCCAAAAATCAAGTGGCGTGATTAGATTCCGCCCGACCCATGGTATCCTCCCCAGCGGTCCGCTGAACTTTGCCGTTAGGCGGCGCCTAAACCCGTTATAGCGGTTTCCAGTTCGCCAGATCTAGACCGGCTTCTCGTAGCTGCTCAATTACCTTGTCATACGAAGTCGCCTGACCCAGTTTGATTACGAACCTTACTCCTTTGGGTATTGCGGTCCCCCTGACAACCGTAGCGCAGCCAGCCAGCTTGTCGTTGACCAATTGGACGACGACCGAGGGATTTCGGAGATCTCTCACATCGAGGAGGAGCGCCTTGGAGTCAATTACGGAATTAGCCGCTACCGTAAGCTGCGAAAGGCTATTTTGAATCGCGTCTAACCTTTCAAGCATGTATTCCTGAAGGTCCCCCTTCGCCGCGACCTGCCTCATTACCCGAGACGTAGCCACACGATAGATCGGATTATCAGGTTCCTGGTCAACCTCCGCTTTCTCTACGGCATCCTTGAGACGCCTTACGAGTTCTTGGACCCCGAGCATATCGTTACAGTAGAAGACGGTTCGCTCGTCCTGGATGTCGAAGGGGAGTTTTGTCCCTTCCTCCGCTATGCAGACAATAGGTGATCGCACCGCGTGTCTCACGGCCAGTTCGTACATTACATTCGGGTTGAGCCCTGTCAGATTCACTACTACTAGGTCGTCATATAAGAGGTGCTCGATCACCTGCCGAGTAATCGAGCCTCCCTCCGCCATCTCGTGAGCCGCCTCAACACTGTATTTGTCCTCCAAGGCGGGACGGAGAGCCGAGGCGAGAAGTCCGTCCGTAGCTCGTCGTTCCATTGACCGCTCAGATCCAATGGGCGCAACGACAAAGCAGGACTTCTTCTGACCCTGATTTTTACTGGTAGCTTTCTTCTGCTCCTGTGTTGGCATAGCTTACCTCAACGGCCTAGAGTTTGTGCCCGATCCGCTGCAAAAGCAAGGGCTGCTTGCAGATGCGGTACGCGAATCTCCACGCATCTCTCTATCGACCTGCTGCGAGTTACGAGGCCCGACCGATCGCGCCGACGTCCGACTGTCACGCGGCCGTTTCAAGCACGAATCGGCTGACATCGGCTAAGATTAGCCTGGGCCGCTCGCTGAACTTATTGCCGTTAGGCGGCTGCGCCGCAGTTGAGCGAAAGAGGGGGAGGCATCATGTCTTCAAATTTGGACCGATACAGGAAGGATCTCGATGCACTAGTCGCGAAAGGGGAACGGCTCCATCTGATCATCCAGATAGAGTGCTTTCCTAACCAAGTCGAGCAGAGTCTCAAAAAGCAGCATGGCGATAAAACAAAGGAGATTATGAAGGCTCTTCCTCCATTTTCGGAGACCTATCAAGCGTGGTACTCCGAGGCCAAGGTTCTAATCAAGCAACTATTGCCCGACCGGCTTGCGGATTTCGTTCGACATTATGAGAAGCCGAAACCCCGAAAGGAAATCACGTGGGAGAGCTATTGCATCGAAGACTACTTACAGGGACTCCGCGTAACGCGCGGATATGAGAAGGAGACAGTTGTCGGACCAGAGGCCGCTATTCCCCATTTCCGGCAACAACTCGCCATTCTGCAATCCGTAAAAGCACGTTTTGAAACTTCTCTGATGGATATCCGCCAACTGGTCCAGGCGGATCTGTTCGATTCCGAACTAGACGCCGCGAAGGAACTTGCGAACAAGAAGTTTACGCGGGCGGCGGGCGCACTTTCCGGGGTCGTGCTGGAGAGACATCTCTCGCAGGTATGCGACAACCACGCGATTAAGATCGCCAAGAAAAATCCCACGATTGCTGATTACAACGACGCATGAAGGACGCGGGCGTCTTAAACGTCCCAGACTGGCGATTCGTGCAGCATCTGGCTGACATTCGGAATCTGTGCGATCACAGCAAGAAGACTGAGCCGACAGCAGAGCAAGTCGGTGACTTGATCTCAGGGGTGATGAAATTGACTAAGACCCTCTTCTAGGTCGGTGCCCGGCCGCCTCCTAAGGAACTTCAAGCGGGGCGCGGGTTCCAGAGGTACCCAAAATCGAAGTTTCTTTCAGCAGAAATGCGACCCTGATGGAGCGTTTAAGAGGCTAACCCGGCGTTGCAGCGGGGCGGCCCCGGCGCTGCGATCGCTGTTAATTATGTGGTAAAAACATGGCTGGCGCTTCGGTGCAACGACTCGGCTGGGGCCGCCCGCTGAACTTGTTGCCATTAGGCGGCTAGACCCATGCGATGTATCTTTTGTAAAGCTGAGAGTTCGAAGTCGACATCGGTCGAGCACATCGTCCAGCACTCGTTGGGGAACCAGGATCATACTCTGCCAATTGGAGTGGTGTGTGACTGTTGCAACAACTACCTGGGCTGCAAAATCGAAAAGCCGGTCCTCGATTCAGGGATTTTCCGTTTACTCCGAATGGACAGATGCGTCCCAAATAAGCGAGGCCGTTTGCCAACGTTTCTGGCACACGAGCCGGCAAACCTCCCGGACTATAGGCTCATGAGTCGTTTCTTGGGCAAAGTCGGCCTAGAAGCTCTTGCGAGCCGAGTCATCCATGTTCCCGGCTGGAACGAGGAGTTAGTCGACAAACCGGAGTTGGACGCTCTGCGGACTTACGTGAGGTTCGACAGAGCAATGCGCACTTGGCCGTTTGCGTACCGTGCCCTCTATCCAGTTAACGCCATTTTCCAGCAAGGCGAGACCCATTTCGACATTTTGCATGAGTATGACCTGTTTTGCACCGAAGGGTCCGAACTCTACGCTGTTATCGCTCTGTTCGGAGTCGAATTCGCGATCAACCTTGGTGGACCAGACTTGGATGGGTACCGGAAGTGGTTGGAGGAGCACGACTGTGAGAGTCCGCTCTACAGGTCCAAAGCCTAGTATCTCCTGCAAGCCTGGACCGAAATTGGGTAACATTCTCGGCTGGCGCTGGGTCCCCCCTCCACCCGCGACAGCAAATGGCGGCAGCGGCAGGGGGTATGTAACAACCAACACAGTCGCGGCGGGGAGGCACATGACAAACCGAGAGATCATTCGACTCATCGGCATTTTGTTGTTGCTGCTTGGTAGTGCATCGGGCATTGCGTTGTTTATCCGGGCGCTCATAGGCCGAGACAAGGCCGCAGAAGGGCCGGGCATGAGTACCCTGTGGGGATTGTTCGTGGTCGGGATTTTGGCCGGGATTATCATTGTGGGGGTGACTGGCTGATGGCGGGAGATCGCTCGCTCTTTAATGTTGGTTTTCACGTGGGCGGTCTGCCGGGCTCGATGCTCCGCCGCCTAACCCCCGCGTTGCAGCGGAGCGGCCCGAGTAGCGGCTCGCGCGGAACCAAGAGGTTGAAAGCGCGGCTGGTGGCACGAGCCAACTGCTCGGCCGGGCCGCCCGCTGAACTTATTGCCGTTAGGCGGCGTGGGGATCATGTACACGAGAAAGCCTCGATGAGAAAAGTACTGTGGGTATTTGCCGTGGGTAATGGTCTACTGCTTGTACTCGCCCTCTTGTTTAGTCCGGGGTCTGGTTTAGACATATTCCAGGTTCAGACACATGTGCTCTATTACCTCGGCTACTTACTAGCAACATCTATTGCCCTTTGGGTCTGCCATATTGCCCTGACCAAGGGAACGCACCTGGGAGGCTACGTTACCGCAGTCGCCGGCGTCAATGTTTTGCGAGCACTCGTCTTTCATTCTCAGCCCCTTGCGTCGTGGCCCGGGGGCGACGACGGACCAGGTATGGGCTGGGCCTTCATACTAATGCCAGCCACCTTTTGGATAGGTGTCTCGGCGCTTCTCGCGTTCGTTCCATTGCTCTTGAAGATGACGCGTGCGAAGGCAAAGTCCGTTTAACATCGGTTGATTGCCCGGGGCTGCCTAACACGCGTTGCAGCGGGCCCGCCCTCGCGCTTCTTGCACTGATCATCTGGCGGTGAGGCCCGGGCGGGCCGCTGAACTTCACGTTAGGCGACTCGCAAGTTGGAGAGGACGATGACCACAAAGCGCCCCTTTTATCATTTGGACAGTGCCGGAACACCTGAAGGCACGAATCTCCAACTCTACTCGCTCTGGCAGGCCTCGCAGCAATGGAAGTCTCTGCAAACCGAGCTGCCCAAACTATCGCTGGGGGAGACCCTAGTGCTTAATTGCGTAAATTCACAATGGTATTTCTCAGTTGGGCGCCTTTGACTTCGCGTTTGCGCCAGACAAACGGTTTGGCTCCCAGGCGATACGCCGCGACGAAAGCTTCGATGGCTTGGCGCAGTTCCTCGATGCTATGCAGATTGGCTCCCCGAAGCGCCTTGCGCGACAGGATGCCAAACCAGATCTCCACTTGGTTGAGCCAACTGGCCGAGGTCGGGGTGAAATGAAAGGTTACATTGGGATGTCTGGCCAGCCATTCATCGTTTCGCTTGTGGATGCAGTAGTTGTCGAGCACCACATGAATCTCGCGTTCCGGAGGTACATCGGCAACGACTCTGTCCATGAACTCGAGGAACTCGACGCGGCGCTTCTTGGCCGTGGTCTGGGTATGAATCGCGCCAGTCGCCACCTCCAGAGCGGCAAACAGGTTCAACGTGCCGTGACGGCGGTAGGTGCTTTTGAATCCTCGCACGATCTTTCCGCTGTCGGTCTCGACATACCCGACGGCTCGCTCCAGGGCTTGGATGCTCGGCTTTTCGTCGACGCTGAGCACCAGCGCGTTTTGGGGCGGATTCAGGTACAGGCCGACGATGTCGGCGGCCTTGGCGCTGAACTCGGGGTCGGTGCTGACACACCAACTGCGCTGACGACGCAGACAGATCCCCTCCTTGCGCAGCACCCGCCAAACGGCGTCGTCGGAAACCTTGAGATGGCGGGCCAGCGCCGGCCCGTCCCAAATCGCCTGCCCGGCAGGCGGCGGCTCCTCCAACGCCGCCAGCACTTGTCTGCGAAAATCATCGCCATAATGGCGCGGCTTGCCCGACCGTGGCCGATCGTTAAGGCCTTTCAACCCTTTCCCTTCGAAGCGCTTACGCCAGAAGATGACGGTGTTTGGGCGAACTCCGAGTTCGGTGGCCACTTCGGTCACCGGGCGACCCTCGACGCAGCCCAAGATGATCCGCGCTCGTTCCACGATACGCGCCTGCTCAGTACGACTATTCGCCAATTGTTCCAAGGCCTTTCGGTCTGCTGCGGAGCATTTCGGAATGGGTGCGACTCTTGGCAAGGCTTCCTCCCTTTGCCGAGAGCCTATAGTATCACTCTGACGTTTTTATGGATGACTTATGCAATTAAGCACTAGAAAGGTGCGTGTTCATAGTCAACGCTCTCGGCCTCAGTCTGTCCCAGCTTCTTGGCCAGAATCTCGCAGGTTCCCAGGTCGTAATCCCGAACCCGAAGAAACTATTCCGCGACTTCCTGGCAAAAGTGACGAAACCGGGCACAGCCGACAAGCAGCGCCTGAATCAACTCTTCATCCAACTGATCGACGACTATGATGCCTCCCGGCACTTCGGGCCCAGTAAGCATGGCCGGGTTCGAGGTCTCACACTTCAAAAAACAAAACAGTTTCTCGACGTGACTTACGAGATCTGGGACCACGTCATTTATTACTACAAGAACAAGAGCGCTCGAGGACGGGCCGAATTGGCCGATTATGAGGGAATCCAAGAGGTTCTAGACACGCTCAACAAGTCTTCGGGAGGCGTCGCCTAACACAGCGTTGCAGCGGATCGGCCCCGGCGCTGCGATCACTGTTAATTATGTGGTAAAAGCGTGGCTGGCGCTTCGGTGCAACTACTCGGCCGGGCCGCCCGCTGAACTTATTGCCGTTAGACGGCTGAAACATCAATCGCCCGCTGTAACTTGCGCTATGATAACGGCATGCCAAGGCTTTCTGAGTTCTTCGGCATTCTGATCAGCATGCTTTACAATGATCATAATCCGCCCCACTTCCATGCTCGTTACGGTGAACATGAGGCGATGATAGGCATAGATCCGATAGGGATCGTCGAAGGGTCGCTTCCGAAACGGGTGCAATCGCTGGTGTTCGAATGGGCGGCGATTCATCAGCGGGCGCTTCGTGAGGATTGGGAATTGGCAAGAAAACAGGAGCCGCTTCGTAAGATTCCGCCATTGGAGTGAAACACGGTATGCTTCTCCACGTGGTGAAAGCAAGGGTCTGTGGGCACTATGAACTTGCTTTAACCTTCAGCAATGGAACACGGAAGCGTGTCAACATAGCCCCACTATTGCACGGGCCGGTTTTCGAGCCGCTTCGTGACCCAGATTATTTCCAAAAGGTACAGGTCGATCCGATGATCGGAACGGTCGCCTGGCCGAACGAGGCAGATATTGCTCCTGAGGCATTGAACGAACTGCCTGCCCTCCCGGGGTCTGAAGACTGCGGAACAGCCCGCCCCTCCACGGGGTCTGACGCCGTCTAACCCCCGCGTTCCAGCGGAACGGCCCCGGCGCTGCGACTAGGTGACCAAGAGGTGAAAACGCGGCTGGTGGCTCGGGGCAACTGCTCGGCTGTGGCCGCCCGCTGAACTCGACGTTAGGCGGGCGTCATCCCCGGCCGATATAGTGAAGCCGTGAAGCTCACGTTCGAATGGGATTCCGAGAAGGCCAGGCAGAATTCCAGCAAGCATGGTGTCACTTTCGAAGAGGCCAGTACCGTATTTGACGACCCGCTTTCGTTGACTGTCCCTGACCGAAGGCACTCCGTTCAGGAGCGTCGCTTTGTTATTATTGGCTCATCCGCAGCCGGAAGACTGCTCGTCGTGGTTCATACCGATCGCGGTCGAACTGTTCGGTTGATAAGCGCCCGGCCTGCAACAGGACCTGAACGTAAAGAATATGAAGAAGAAACAAAGTGAGCCAGATCCGGACATGTTGCCGGAGTACGATTTTTCGGGCGGGGTCCGAGGAAAGTACACAAGCCGGTACCGGGAGGGAACAAACATCGTGGTCTTAGAGCCCGAAATCGCTGAGGTGTTTTCCGACTCCCAGTCCGTGAATGATGCCCTTCGCCCGCTGGCTAACCTCATACGACGGCACCGTAAGGGTGCCAAATCGCCCGCCGCCTCCTAAGAAACTGCAGTCGTGGCGGGGCTTCCAGAGGCGCCCTGCGGGACCAGTTCATAGCCCAAAGAGCGGGCTTTTTTCTCCAGGTATCGGACCGTTCTCTCCTGATTTTGCTTCTCGTAGTAATCCAATCGTGTCGGGTCATAGGAGCCGGGGTCTGACCAGAGTCGGTAGAAAATCCGGGCGAGCTTGTGAGCGGTGGCGGTGATGGCTTCGGGGGCGCCCAATCGCGCCCGCATGCGGCGGTAGAAACAGCCGAGCGGTCCCTGGCTGTTGGAGAGGGACTGGGCGGCGAGCCGGAAAGCGCGGGCGGCGCGATTGGCGCTGGGGCGGGTCTTGGAGCTTTTGATTTTGCCTCCGGTGACGCGGTTGTCGGGGCACAGGCAGAGCCAGGAGGTGAAGCGCTTGCAGGTGGGAAAGCGGGAGGGATCCAGTCCGATTTCGGAGAGCACGGTCTGGATGGTGAGGGCGTCGAAGCCTTCGATCTGGGTGAAGTCGACGCCGGTGACGCGATACATCTCGAGGCGCAGGTCGAAGAAGGTTTCATTGCGCTGGGGCTTTTTGCTCTTATTGGTTCGGGTGGAGGGAGGCATGGGGACGAGGGCGGGGTCGACCCGGGAATCCATGCTCTGGAGATAGGCCTGGACCTGTTGGTCGCACTCGTCGATCTTGGCGGCGTAGAAATCATAGAGCTCGACGGCCTGGCGCAGGGCGAACAGGTGCTCGGGGCGGTAATCGCCGACCAGGGCCTTGGCGATGGTCTCCCGCGAGGCCTTGATGCGGAAATCGCGCAGGGCGGCCAGCCGCTGCGGATCGCGCTCTCCGGCGAGAAGGGCGCGGATGATGCGCAGGCCGGTGACGCCGGTGACGTCGCTGATGACGTGGTGAAGCTGGAGATTCATCTGGACCAGGGCTTTTTGCATGTGCTGGATGTGAGCGCCGGCGTACTGGATCAGGCGGGCGCGGTGACGCCAGTAGGAGCGCAGGACGCAGATCTGATCGGCGGGGCGGAAGGAGGCGGCCAGCAGGCCGTAGGAGTGGAGCTTCTGCAGCCACTGGCAATCCTGGACGTCGGACTTGCGGCCGGGAAGGTTTTTGACGTGATGGGCGTTGACCAGGCAGATCTCGAGTCCGTAGGGTTCCAGGATCTGAGCGACCGGGATCCAGTAGACGCCGGTGGATTCCATGGCGACCGAGGTGACGCCGCAGGCGACCAGCCAGCGGGCCAGGGCGTGGAGGTCCTCGGTGAAGCAGAGGAAGCGTCGGACCGGGTCGGGATCACGATCGGCGGGAACGGCCACGAAGAGTTCCTCGGCGCCGATGTCGATGCCGGCGGTGTTGGGATTGATCAGGCGGGGAGCGGCCGGGCGATTTTTGCGCGGTTTTCGCTGCGATTTGGATTTAGACTTGGACACGGGCGGCCTCCTTTGCAAAAAGGCGCGCGCACGGGCCCGGGTCGGTGGATGTACGAAATCTCCTAAACGGGATCGTGTCCGGTGCACGAGACACGTCACCAGTGCGGAAACCGAAAGCCCCGGGACCAGGCTAACCGACGGGTACGAGAGCACCAATGGCGAAACGGTCTTAACTGCCCGCGCGCGGCCGCCCCAGAATTTGCACCGAGTGGTTGGCTGACCGCAAGTTTCTTTCAGCAGAAATGCGACCCGAAAGGGGCGTTTAAAAGGCTAACCAGGCGTTGCAGCGGAGCGGCTGGGAACGGCGCTGCGGTGGGAACGACGAGGTGACAACACGACTGGGTGGCAAGGGGCCACTACTCGGCTCCAGCCGCCCGCTGAACTCGGGCCGGATCGGTGCCACGGGAGGGCGTGCATCAAGGGTACTAGAGTACTCGTCTCCGTGATCCTCGACAACCTTGCAGCAGGCGAGAGTCAAGAGGCAATTCTCCGAAGCTATCCGAGTCTCTCCACTGAAGCCATTAGGGCGTCGATTGCATATGCAGCAGACTTGGCACGAGAGGAAGTAATTTCTCTTTCAGCCTAGAACAATGCGCTTCAAGCTCGACGAAAATCTCCCGCTCGAGGCCCTCGATCCTCTTCAGAATTCCGGACATGACGCTCGTCATGTCCTTGATGAGGACCTTGGCGGAGCAGCCGACCCGAGAGTTGCTTCGGTCTGTCACGAGGAAAATCGAGCTCTGGTTACCCTGGACGCCGGATTCGGCGACATCACCCGCTATTCTCCTCGGACAACACCTGGGACAGGACAAAGTAAGCATAATGTTTTTGATTGACAGGCTGATTGGAGCGCTGCAAAGTCGACCACTATCAGGTCAGCTGTGGATCATAACCAGCAAACGGATCCGAATAAGGTCGTAGCAGGAGGGTCTAGCCCCGCCTAACAGGTCGTTCCAGCGGACCCGCTGGGTGCTGCGTTTTTGTCACGATTGAGCGAACTTGATCCGTCTCGGCTAGGGTCCATGGTATCGTTCCCAGCGGGCCGCTGAACTTTTGCCGTTAGGCGGTGAGGGCACCGATGCTTCTGGAAATGTCTTGGATTATTCTGGCCATCTGTCTGTGCGGTCCAGTAGAGCGGATCGAAAGCGTTTATTTCGTGTATGGCTCAGAGCAGGGAACAACGAAGAACGTTTTTGACTCCGACCGCGAGCGATACGTCTGTGACATGGTCTGTGACTCGCCCGTTGTCGTTCAGATGACCCTGAGTGACCAGGAGTACCAACTGGTTCTTCTCAAAGCACACGAAGTGAACTTTTTCGAGCTCCCGGCCGACTCGCGGTTTGTCGCGGAAGACAAGCAGCGCTGCTTAAAAACGCCGTTCACGACATGGTTGTTGCGAATACGGACGAATCAGCGCGAAAGAGGAGTGTCCTGGGATGACCGCAACTGCGGACTGGGCGCAAGCGGGGAACGAGCCATGCAGGTTGCCAAGGTGCTGCTTGGTCTTATCGAGGCACAGCAACAGTTCAAGGCATTACCAAAACCAAGATGCTCGTATCTGTGAGATCCACTCGACTCCCGCCTCCTCCTCCCGGCGTTCCAGCGGAGCGGCCCCGGCGCTGCGACCACTGTCATTATGTGGTAAAAGCTTGGCTGGCGCTTCGTTGCAACCACTCGGCTGGGGCCGCCCGCTGAACTTATTGCCGTTAGGCCGTAGCACCGGGCCGGATTGAGCTACGGGTGATGCATTTATATTCCAAAATATCACCAGGTTGACAGTTGAGCGCCTTGCAGATTGCTTCTAGGGTAGATAAGACGAATAGCTTTCGCTTTGCCGTTTTTCAACACGGAAATATTAGCCATCGTAATGCCGACCTTCTCGGCGAGCTCGGTTACACTCATCTTCCGTTTCGCCAACATGACATCAATGTTAATGATGATTGCCATAGTCTTATACGGTTAGGTCGTTCTCGGATTTTATATCCACGGCATTTTGCAAAATCCGTTCAAACATCGCCGCTGCGGTGGCGATGACGATAGAGCCGAAGGTGATAAGGACGCCCATAAAAACACCGCCTGCCGGATCATCACTACCATGGTTCAACATAATGAAAATTTCTTCTACCACAACAAAACCAATTATGGCCAGCGCGCAATATTTTATAGTCCGCAAAGATTTTACGGCCTCTTTCGAGAATATCTTATTATGTCCGGCATATCCCAGCACCTTGAATGCCTGGTAGAGTGCTGCGAAAAAAGGAACAGACCCTATGTAGACTAGCGCCAGAAATGGATCTTTGAAGTATATTTCAAAGTTCGTGGCGTGCGCGTTCACGCCCTCGATTTGAGGTTCCCAAAGCAGCAGAGCAAGAGCACCGACGCCGATGAGCACAATTACTATCTGAAGAAATACTGTTGAACTTCTTTTCATAGATGGAGCTTTTAAATTATTCATACTCTTATCGTAATCTGTCGCATATCGATTGTCAATATATCTTTATCGTTATCTGTGGATAGGGCAGCCGAGTTTCGGCCTAGGTGGATCTGAGGCGCGCGCACCGTTAGGTCGAGAGTGACCACGTCCGCTCTTTCGATTACGGAGTGGGTTCCTATTTCGACCATGGGTCACGTTTCCCCAGGCCTCCGTTTTCATCCCGGACGGTCGGTTTTCCCGAGTCCGGTTGGCGGGCTCGGCTTTTCCCGCAAGGCCTTCCCGTTCGCCCGGAGGCTTAAGGCCAACCGCATGCCGCGGGCGTGAATGCGAGTCGGCCTCACGCTCGACACGCCCCTGATTAAACGCCGTTACCGGGCACAATGTCCCGCGACGCTTCGGTGGATACGTGCCCGCCAAGTCGAGATCGAGAGCCCCTTCGCCTTCGCCGGGCGTTACCCCTTGAAGGGTGATGTCATCTCATCACCTCGCCGGGCGTTACCCCAGCGTCTTCGCTCCTACGGGCTCATGCGCCGGATCGATCACCCTTTCCTGTCGGCTTCTGCGAGTTGCTCCTCCCCAGGTCTTTGCCGGTGGCTGTCGGCCCCGGCTGGATGTCGATCCTTCCCGACCTTATCTCTGCGAATCTTTCCCCGGATGTCTGGCCCCCTACCCCGGCGGGTCCCGAGGTGCGCTGCTCATTTCTTCCCTCGGGACATCGGCCTTCCCCACGTTAGGAACGGGTCGGCTTTCCCAGCAATGCCCCGCACTTGGCGACTTCTGTGCGGAACTCGATTTCGAGGCTGCAGGCATTTTCTAATGACAGAAGCGATTGTCCATTCCCGTACTGCTGTTCGGGTTCGTTGTTTTTTGTGGCGCAGAGCGATCCGGCGACGGAGCACCCGTGGAGCAGACCTCAAATTCCGGAGGTGACATGTTTCCTGCTGCTCAAATTTACTTCAATACACGGAGTCATCCAATCAAACTCGAGGCCCTTAAGAAGCATTTGGAGTCACAGGTTGGGGGTTCGTACCGGTTGATCGAATGGAAGGGCTACACGACGACGATTCCCCAACTTCTGATTGAGGACAACGTCGCCGGACCGTCGATTCTCCTCCTCAGATTCGCGTCTGGCTGGATGAGAGAAGATCCTGGCACTAACGAGATGAGTCCTGCGTACGGTTACGTGCTCCTCTCCAAAGACGGGTCATCGATGGCGGTTTATCATAAATGGGGCAACGGCTGAGGCGGGGGTGGGCGGGGCGCGGTCCGGCTAACGCGAAACGGTTCCCCAGGTGACAGGGGGCATGCCTAACAATCGTTCCAGCGGACCCGCCCTGGCGCTTCTGTCATTGATCGTTTGGTGGTGAGGAAGGGCGGGCCGCTGAACTGTGTGCCGTTAGGCACTGTTAGGCACCGGATATGCTGGACACTTCAAAGGAGGTTCTGCATGAAGCGAGTAACTGGGATCGGCGGGGTCTTTTTCAGCGCTAAGGACCCCCTAGCGCTACGGGCTTGGTACAAAACTCACCTCGGCATTGACGTCCAGGAATGGGGTGGCACCGCCTTTCGCTGGGTCAACGATGCTGGCACTCCAGCAAACGGCACTACTGTTTGGTCTATCGGAGATGGCTCGTACTTTGTCCCGAGCAAAGCCCCCTTCATGATCAATTATCGGGTTGCAGACCTTCATGCGCTGATAGAGGCACTTCGGAAGGAGGCCTGCCAAGTACTCGATAAGGTGGATGAATCAGAGTACGGCAAGTTCGGGTGGGTAATCGATCCAGAAGGAAACAAGGTTGAGTTATGGCAGCCACCCGAGGGCCAATAGTCCTGGGTGGTCACCCGGTGCCTAACAAGCGGTTCCAGGGGACTCGCCCGCTTCGCGGGCTCGCCCCTGAACCTAGGCGTTAGGCGGCTCGCGAGGTCACGCTAAATGTACAAAGGCCCACCAATAGACGATCCCTCGATTCTCACACGAGTGCCAATCGAGCTGGTCCAACTGCTTGACCGGTGCAATGGATATGTCGCGTACCACGGTGGACTTCATGTTCGAGGTGCCTGTCTCGCTCCTACTTGGCACTCGCTCCGGCACTGGTGGTTAGGCCCCGCTGCCTTGCACACCCTCTTCCCAGCCATGGATCCGAAGGACGTGCCTTTCGCGGAGGACGCCCTTGGCGATCAGTATCTTCTTCGCGCCGGGTTGGTTTATCGCCTCTCGGGAGAAACCGGCAAGCTCACGAGTCTGCAGGTCAGCCTAACCGAGTTTGATGGACTGTGCCGTAATGACTCGGTCGGTTATCTGTCGCTTGGGCCACTTGTCGAGTTCCGGGAGGGCGGGGGTACGCTTCAGCCTGGTCAGTTACTGAGTGTTTACCCACCATTTACGTTCAAAGAATCGGCTTTTGGCGTATCCTATCGTGCAGTTCCGACCGAGGAGAGGATTCTCTTTTTGGCCGATCTCGCCCGCCAAATCAATGAGGTCCCTGACGGGACGCGAGTTAAGATACGCATTGAGTAGGGTGGTGACGCCGCCTAACCGTCGTTGCAGCGGAGCGGGCCCGGCTCGCCTCCAAGGAAGGATGTTTCCTTTATGGTCGCTTTGCCCTGCTTCCCGCTTTTGTTCTATCTTGCCGTCACCGTTGCGGAAACCGAAAGCCCCGGGACTAGGCTAACCGACGGGCACGAGAGCACCAATGGCAAAACGGTCTTAACTGCCCGCGCGCGGCCGCCCGAGAATTGCACCGAGTACTTGCCTGACCGCAAGTTTCTTTCAGCAGAAATGCGACCCAAAAGGGGTGTTTAAAAGGCTCCTCGCGTTGCGGCGGAGCGGCCCCGGCATTGCGATCACTGTCAATGATGAGGTAAAAACGCGGCTGGGGGCCTGGGCCAACAACTCGGCTGGGGCCGCCCGCTGAACTTGTTGCCGCTAGGCGGCGCGTGACAGAGGCAACCGGTATCATCGCGGGTGTTCATGCACTTCGAACTACTTGGCGGAATATCTGAGGTCGAGACGATAGCGATCGGCAAAGGAATCCGCGAACTGTCGCGGCTCATTAAGCTGTACGGCAAAGGCCGATGGCGGAAACGCAAGGGAACCGGCCGAATCCGCTTGACTGATGGTACGATACACACAGCAGAGATCCATTGGTATGAAGCAGCGGGAATCGGCAAGAAGGAATTCAAGATAAAGACTCTGCTCGACTGAACACCATGGAAAAGGCGAAGAGATTTGTCATCTGCATAGACAACTGCGAGTGCCCTGCATCCCTTGAGGTCCGGAAGATCTACCCAGTCCTCGAGGATGCTCAGGCGGAAAAACACGGTCAGATGCGAGTGGTCGACGAATCAGGCGAGGACTATCTGTATCCGAGCCGATGCTTCCTCCCGATTGAACTACCGAAGACGGTCCGCGAAACACTCTTCGCTGCCTAAAAGCCGCCTAACCCCGCAGCGGAGCCGCCCGAGTCGCGGCTCGCTCGACACGAAGAGGTGACAACGCGATTAGTGGCACGGGGCAACGACTCGGCCGGGCCGCCCGCTGAACTCATTGCCGTTAGGCGGCCGTCTCGACAGGTTTTTTGCTCGTCAGGGGGGGCCACAGGTGAGGCCACTGCAATCTTGGAGGTTGTGTGAGACGCGTATCCTTTCTGATTTCCATTGTTGTCCTTATTGTCCTGCTTTCTTCCGTAACTGGCGTCGCGGGGGACAAGCTCAAGGTACAGGAGCGACTCAAGCTTGCACTCACGGGGACTGCGACTGCTTTGAGCTATTCTCCGAACGGCCGATTCCTGGCGGTGGGTTTCAAGAGCGGGCAGGTTGAGGTCTGGGATCTCGGCTCCGGGAAGACCGTGCTGTCCAAACAAGCTCATAACAAGGCCGTGAATACCGTTCAGTTTGACTCCGTGTCTGAACGACTGCTGACCATCAGTTACGATCAGGGAGCCAAGTTCCTGTCGTTGGCTGACGGTTCGGAGCAGAAGGCATTCCCTGGTCCAGCTTTTTCGGGTGCCTTGAGCCCGAATGATCGTCTTCTCGCCGCTCAAGCATCAGATCAGGCTGTCTGTCTGTGGGACGCCTCGACAGGAGCGCGGATCAGGCGATTGACCAAGAGCGGAATCGGCGGTACCCGGAGCATGAGCTTTTCAAAGCAGTCGTTGCTGACCGCCCACAACTCGGTCATGCTCTTTGATACGCAGACTGGGGAACAGAAGCCATTTGCCGAAGTCCCGCCCGCAAAGGTGAACATTCAGATGACAGGCGAAAACAAGGCTGTAATTTCCCTTGGAGAGATGAGCGAGGACACAGCCCCTCCGCGCAACGTAGTGGCGAGTCGGGAATCGTCCCTTGTTGCGGTCGTGAGGGCTTGGTACGGACACTCTGCAGTCGTTGACATCTGGGACCTGGACGGCATGACCAAGCTCGCCACAGTTCGGCCGAAAGACGCTGGGGTCAGTGTCAGCTTCTCTCATGACAGCAAGCTGCTGGCGGTCGAGGGGGAGAAAGAAGCGACGATTTGGGATTGGAGAAAGACCAAACGGTTGTTGACTATCCGGGCGGAAGGCATTTTTCAATTTTCACCGACGAGTGCCGAACTTGCAGTTCTAAGAGGTAACGAACTGTTGGTTCTTGCACAAGTTCGAATCCCACAGAGCAGATGGGAGCAAGCTGCACAGGAGATCAAGCGACTAAGCCCTTCCGCCTTTCCGGATTTACCGGGAGAAATTACTGCCTATCTTAAGAACCGGTCCTGCATGGTTCCCCAGGTATGGCGCGCATCCGAACCTGGTAACGTCATCGCTGGGGAGTTCTACCGCCCAGGACAGCGCGATTGGGCTGTTCTGTGTGCGTGCAAAGGTCGCCTGTCTGTTCTCGTGTTTCAAGCAGGGCGAACCGAGCGAGTCGACGAACTTGGTGAATCCGATGAATCCTCGTACCTTCAGCATGTGGGGGGCGAAGAGATAGCTTTCAGTCGCGCGATCGCCACCGTTGGCGAAGCGTACATCGTCTCTCACTACAAGGGCGGACCGCAGCCGCGTCCGATCGATCACGCGGGCATCAACGACAGTTTTGTGGAAAAAGGATCGGTTGTGCGCTATTGGCACAAGGGAGAGTGGCTAGAATTGGACGGTGCTGATTGACCCCCCGCCTAACTCGGCGTTACCCGCTGGGACTTGCAGCTCCGTTCTTGCTCTTCGGCAGGACAGAACTTCTCAGCGGTAGTCACGAAAGTCCGCGTATGGAACGTAAGGTGACACTGGGCCATGCCTAACATTCGTTCCAGCGGGCCCCGCCACGCGACTATTCGCTTGACCGTTCGAGTTGGTCCTATGCAACCTATGCTCCTATCCTCCTATCCTCCTATCCTCCTATCCTCCTATCCTCCTATTCTTCCTATTTTCCCGTGAACCAAAGACACGGCCGAATCGTATGATAGAGGGATGAAAGTGAGAATAGGTCTATTCTGGGAAGCGAGTAGGATTGCGCTTCAATCGATCTGGACCCACAAGCTGCGCGCCTTCCTCACGCTGCTCGGGATAATCATAGGGGTTGCCTCAGTTGTGGTCGTCGGCGCCTCGATCGAAGGACTCCAAACCTACGTCATGGACTCGGTGTCGAAGACGCTAGGGAGCAATTCGTTCGTTGTCGCACGGATTGCGCACGTCGGCGATATGAGCGACGAGGAATGGCGCAGGATGTTGCGGCGCAACAAGAACATCCGACTGGAGGACCTCGATTACCTGAAGCAACGCTGCAAGACCGTTGACGTTCTCGCAGCCGAGACCGGAGGGACTCACAACACCTATCACGGGCGCGAAGAAATGCTGGACACCAACGTCCGCGGGACCAGCGCCAGCATGATGTACCTCGCCAGCCTGAACGTCGTCGAAGGCCGGTTCTTTTCTGATCCGGAAGCGGACCACGCCCGCTACGTCTGCGTGATCGGCGAGGATTTGAGGACGAAGTTCTTTCAGCACAGGGATCCGCTCGGCCTGGAGATCAAGGTCGGGGGGCAGCCGCTACGGGTTATCGGCGTCCTCGAACGGATGGGGTCGAGCTTCGGACAGAGCCTCGACAACGTCGTCTACATGCCGATCAAGACCTATCAGAAAATCTTCGGGATTCGCCGGTCGATAGCCATTCGCGGCCGCACCGACACGCGGGCGACATTCGAAAGGGCAGTCGACGAGGTGCGCGTCGCTATGCGCGCGCGTCATAACCTCCGGCCCAGCGAGGACGACGATTTTGGCCTGGTGTCGGCCGATGAGATCAACAACATGGTCGATCAGTTCACCGGCGCAATTGCCATGGTCATCATTCCGATCACCCTGATCTCGCTTCTTGTCGGGGGAATTGTCGTCATGAACATCATGCTTGTTTCCGTGACGGAAAGGACCTTTGAGATAGGAATCCGGAAGGCGCTTGGCGCCCGTCGTCGCGATATTGTTTATCAATTCCTCATTGAAGCCTTTGTGCTGGCCGCAACCGGAGGGGCTATCGGCCTTGGGTTCGCTTCGCTCGTTGCGATAATCATCGAGAAATCGGTATCGTTCCCGATGACTATAACGATGGCTTACATGGTGATGGCGGTCGGCTTTTCGGGCGGGATCGGCATTATCTTTGGGATCTACCCGGCCTTCAAGGCCTCCAGACTAGACCCGATTATTGCTCTGACGGCGGAAAGATGAACAAAACACAGTACCTCGAGAACATCTTGATGGGGCTGAACACGCTTCGCACCCACAAGCTTCGCAGTTTTCTCACCGTGCTCGGAGTCATTATCGGCGTCGCCACGGTTATTGTTATCTCTTCAATCCTCACCGGGATGCGGAACAATATCGTCACCCTGGTGGAGGAATTCGGCACCGACAATATCTTCGCCTTCCACCTCTCCACCGGGCCGCGCTTCGGCCCTCGCCCACGCAGCGAGTGGACCCGCAAACCCTTGCGCCCCGAGGACGCCCTGGCCGTCAAAAACGAAAGTGCGGCCGTTGCGGACGTCAGCTGGCAGGGGTGGGGCTTCAACATGGACCAGACGCTGAAGTACGGCAAGGAAACGTATCAGCGGGGCCGAGTCACCGGTGTCTCAGCCAACCATGCCGCCGTGACCAATGCACAGATGAGCGAAGGGCGCTTTATCTCGGAATCAGATGACATGCGCCGAGCACAGGTCTGCGTCCTGGGCGTCAGTGTCGTCGAGGCGCTCTTTCCCCACCAGGAGACCGTGGTTGGCCGCTTCGTCCAACTGGGGGGCCAGCGCTTCAGCGTCATCGGGCTGCTGGACAAAAGAAAAGGCGGGTTCCTTGGCGAGAGTGACGAGGATAACCTCGTCCTGATTCCGTATCGGACCCTTCGGAAGTTGTCCCCCCGCTCGGACTGGTTGTGGATCACGATCAAGGCTCGACAGGGCATGCTGCCCAAGGCCATGGACGACACGTCCGCAATTCTGCGCCGCCAGCGTGGAGTGCGTTTCAATCAGGAGAACGACTTCGACTTGACGACGCCCGATAAATTGATCTCCCAGTTTGATCAGATCACGGCATCGGTCGGCTTGATTGCCATCGCAATATCCGGCGTCGGACTGCTGGTCGGCGGGATCGGCGTCATGAACATCATGCTGGTGTCCGTAACCGAGAGAACCCGCGAAATCGGAGTCCGTAAGGCCGTCGGCGCCAAACGCCAGGACATTACCTTCCAGTTCCTGTTCGAGGCCATGACGCTGACGACTACGGGTGGCATCCTGGGGATTATCTTCGCTGTGCTCGTCAGTTACATCGTCATCTTTTTTGTTCCTGCCCTGCCGGCCGAGATCCCGATGTGGGCGGTCATTACCGGTTTTGTCGTCTCGGTTGTCGTCGGGCTGATCTTCGGCGTCTGGCCGGCCGTCAAGGCATCGCGCCTGGATCCGATCGAGAGTCTGCGATACGAGTAACGACGGGGTTCAGGGTTATACGGTTCGGGGTTATTCGGTTCAGGGTTATTCGGTTCAGGGTTACCCCGTTATTCGGTTCAGGATTACACGGTTGTCTGCGCCTTCAAGACACCGTTTGATCGTTCCAATCATGACCCTGAACCTGGCCCCGCATCCTGAATCTTGAACCCTGAACCGCTTAACCCCGAACCGAATAACCGGGTAACCCTGAACCGAATAATCTCGAACTTATTGGTCCCACCTCGCCCGATGGTCTAAAATGCTCAATTCGACTGGAGCATGACTATGATCGTCGCCGACTTGAACGAGATTAAGGGGCGCACGTATCCCGCGAGACGCCGGACTCAGAACCTGGTGGGCGGGCTTTCCCCAATCCAAGCCAAGAACTTCTCGATTGGTTTTGTGACCCTCGAGCCCCGCGGCGGACAGGTCCCCTGGCACAATCAGGACCAGGAAGAGGTTTACTTCATCGTCGACGGCACGGGAGAAATGTGCCTGGGACAGGAATGCAGCGTCTTGAAAACAGGTCAGGCGGTCTTCATCCCCCCGGGCGTCTTCCATCAGTTGACCAATATCGGCGACACTCCACTGAAAATGATCTATTGCTACGGACCGGCCGGGGACGTCGCACATTGGAAACAGGAGCTCGAGGGAACCCTTCCACGCGCCGGAGAGCAAGCTCCCCCACTGCCCGAGGGTGCACGGCCGCAATGTACGGCTAAGCCCGAGTAAGGAGACGAGTAAGCACAATGGAGAGTACCAAAGAGCATCGCGTCGGAATCATCATGAACGGAGTGACCGGCCGGATGGGGACCAATCAGCACCTCATCCGTTCCATCCTCGCCATCATCAAGGCGGGCGGCGTTCGAGTATCGGATGACGAGGTGATCGTTCCCGATCCGATCCTGGTTGGACGAAACCCGACCAAGCTGCAGAAGCTTGCGGAATCCACTGGAGTCTCAAAATGGAGTACGGATTTGGATGCGACCCTCTCGGATCCCTCCTATACGGTCTATTTTGACGCCCAGACGACGAACCTCCGAGTCCCGACGCGTATGCAAGGCTATCGCCGCCGGCAAACACGTCTACTGCGAAAAGCCCACGGCAGGAACGACCGAGGAGGCGTACGGGCTCTACATCCAGGCAAAAAGGGCCGGGGTCAAGAACGGAGTGGTGCAGGACAAGCTGTGGCTGCCCGGGCTGGTGAAGCTCCGAACCGTAATCGACAGCGGGTTTTTCGGCAGGATCCTCTCAGTCCGCGGCGAATTCGGATATTGGGTGTTCGAGGGGGATACGGTCACGCCTCAGCGCCCGTCCTGGAACTACCGGAAGGAAGAGGGTGGGGGCATCATCCTCGACATGTTCGCCCATTGGCGCTACGTCCTCGACAACCTGTTCGGGGCCGTCAAGGCGGTTTCCTGCGTGGGCGCCACCCATATCCCCGAGCGCTGGGACGAAAAAGGAAAGCCGTACTCCAGCAACGCCGACGACTCCGCTTACGCGACGTTTGAGCTGGAGGGTGGGGTGATCGCTCAGTTCAACTCGTCGTGGGCGGTCCGGGTGCGACGTGACGACCTGCTGACGATCCAGGTAGACGGCACCAAGGGGTCCGCCGTCTGCGGGCTCCGGCAGTGCTGGGTTCAGCCGTACAGCGCGACTCCGCGTCCTGTCTGGAACCCGGACGTCGACAATCCGATCAACTTCCAGGCTGCATGGACTCCCGTTCCCGACTACCAGGTCTACGACAACGCCTTCAAGATCCAGTGGGAGTTGTTCCTGCGCCACATCGTCAAAGACGAACCATTTCGGTGGGACCTTCGCGAAGGGGCCAAGGGTGTCCAACTGGCCGAGAAAGGCCTCGAATCCTGGCAGAAACGCTGCTGGGTGGATGTGCCGGAGCTGGAATAGCCACACGGACTGACACGGACTGACACAGACTGACACCGACAAGTATGAAGACGCCCAGTCCAGTTCGTCCGAGTTAGTCCGTGTTAGTCCGCCTAGACCTTCGACGCCGCCACCATCTCGATCCGCGCCTCGCCGGTCTTCTCCGCTTCCACGATCAACGTGCGGCCGAGCAACAAATCGAGCGAGTTCATCTGGGCTCGGATCTCCCGGTTGGCGTCCTTCTGTCTCTCGTCCGTTTCCTTTCGCATCGTTCTGATCGAGTACAAGCGCAGAAAAGGGTAAAGCGGCAGGAATGCGGCCGAGGAGCGCCGCCACAGGTCCGTCGTCACCCGACGTATCCGGAAACCACTGGAGTGCAGCAGGTAACGCACCTGGTAAAAGGTCATCGGGTTGATGTGATCGAACACCGGCAGGTGGCTGAATTCATTGATCGGCCTCGGACAGAGAGAGTAAAAACCAGAGAAGAAAGTACTTCAGCCGCGATGCCAGGTTCAAGATGTTCGGAGTCGAGATGATGACTTTTCCGCCTGGTCTCAGGATTCGATTGCACTCCCGGGCGAACTGGTAAGGATCCTGAAGGTGCTCTACTCCTTCCAGGCAGGCCACATAATCGAACTCGCCGTCTGCCGCATCCAGCCGTTGGTTCATGTCCATGAAACGGCATTGGATCCCGGCGACCTTGAAGAAAGCCGGGTCGATGTCCCCAGCTGTGACGTCAAAGCCGAGCTCCCGGGCGGAAAAGGAAAACGCGCCCTCGCCCGCCGGCACATCCAGGAGCTTTCCCTTTGGGAGCTCGTGCAATGAGCTTCAGAACCCGAAGGAATGTCTTTCCGTGAGCAATGATCTGAAAACCAGGCGGAATCCGGATCGCGCTCGCCTGGCTGCTATCAGCCGTTGTCGCTGTTCCCACTCGTACTATTCTCCTCGGAGCTTCGAGCGAAGCATTTCGTTGAGTAATTGCGGGTTCGCCTGTCCCTTTGTCTCGCGCATCACCTGGCCGACGAAGAAACCAAGAAGCCCCTCTTTACCGCCCCGGTAGGCCTCGACCTGCTTGGGGTTCGCCTCGAGCACCCGGTTGACGATCTGCCTCCAGGGCGCCTTCGTCGCTGATCTGTTTGAGGCCCTGTTCTGCGATAATCCGTTCTGCCGGTTTCCCGCTCGCATACATTTTGTCGAAAACTTCCTTCGCGATCTTCCCGCTGATCGACCCCGCTCTCGACCATCGAAACCAGTTCGGCAAGGGCCGTCGGGGGCACGCTTGATTCCTCGATCGAGCGATTGTCTCGTTTGAGGTAGCCGGGTCAGCTCCCCGATCATCCAGTTAAGAATGGGGCGCGGTTTCCCGGAAGCTTTTGCAGCCGCTTTCGAAGTAGTCGGCAAACTCCCGGGCCTGAACGACCTGCATTGCCTCGTCGTCCGAAAGAGAGTACTCGTGCCGCGATTCGCGCGCGCCGCGGCTCGGGCAATTCCGGAACTTCGCTCTGCAGTTGCGTCAAGCCACGACTGCTCGATCACCACGGGCAGAAGGTCGGGATCCGGAAAGTAGCGGTAATCGTGCGCCTCCTCCTTCGACCTCATCGCGATTGTCTTTCCAAGGTCGTCGTTCCAGAGCCTGGTCTCCTGGACGATTCTCCCGCCGGAGCGGACCACCCGAACCTGCCTCTCGATTTCGTAATCAAGCGCCTTTTGGAGGAAACGGAAGGAGTTGAGGTTCTTCACCTCGACCTTGGTTCCGTACTTTTCCTGCGCCGACCGGCCGAATCGAGACGTTCGCGTCGCAACGCAGGCTTCCCTCCTCCATATTCCCGTCGCAAACCCGGAGATAAAGGAGGGTCCGGCGCAGGTGAGACGAGATAGTCGTAGGCCTCCTGCGAGGACCGGAGGTCGGCATCCGAAACGATCTCGATCAACGGGACGCCGGTCCGGTTCAGGTCGACGTAAGTGTCATCTCCCGGGACGTGAATCGACTTTCCCGGCATCTTCTTCCAGATGAACGCGGATGATGCGGAAGCTCTTCGGCCTGTAATTGGCAATGTGCCCTGTAGCCTGGCGCTCGCCGCTCAGGAGCGTTACCCGCCCATCGGAGGCCAGGGGGAGGTCGAACTGGGAGATCTGGTAGCCCTTCGGAAGATCCGGATAAAAGTAGTTCTTTCGCGCAAATACCGAGTTGAGGTTGATGCGGCACCCGAGCGCAAGTCCGGCTTTGACCGCCATCGCGACCGCCTGTCGGTTCAGGACGGGGAGCGCTCCCGGCAGGCCGAGGCAAACCGGGCAGGTGTTGGAGTTCGGCGAAGAGCCGAATTGGGTGCTGCACCCGCAGAAGATCTTGCTCCTGGTTAGAAGCTGGGCATGGACTTCGAGTCCAATGACCGGTTCAAATTCCATGGTAGCCTCTCGTGGTGAAGTGTCTGAGTTCTGAGTTCTAAGTTCTGAGTTCTGAGTTCTCAATTTTGGGTTCTGAGTTCAAGGTTCGGGGTTCGCGCCTCGCAGCCAACGGAACCCACAACCGGAACCGTCAACTCAGAACTCAGAACTCGACTAGAACTCAGAGCAGGCGCATCAGCGCATCGAGGGCCCGCGGATCCTCACCGGGAAACTCAATCCAGTTCATTTCCTGGTCGCGCCGGAACCACGTCAGTTGCCTTTTGGCGTACCGCCTCGTATCTCGCGCCGTCAGTTCGCGAGCCTCCTCGAGGGAAATCTGTCCCGGCAAGGAAAGCGACGACATGCCGGTATCCCAACGCCTCAAAGGCTTTGATGTCGGGTTGAAAGCCCTGATGGAGGAGTCGCTCGACCTCCTCGACGAGGCCGGCCTGGAACATCCGGTCGACGCGGCGGTTGATTCTAGCATAGAGCTCGGAACGGGGTAAATTGAGACCCAGCTTGATCACGCGAAAGCCGTCGGAGAGGAGCCCGTGCCGGCTGAAGTGAAGTGATCGGATTGCCCGGTCGCAAAATACACTTCCAACGCGCGTACGATGCGAATGCGGTCGCCCGGCTGGATTCGTGCGGCCGCAACCGGATCGCGCCGGCGCAGAAGACCGTGGAGCCAGGCGCTTCCCTTCCGATCCGCGATGCGATGCAAACGGGGACGCAGGTCCTCGGAACGACCCGGCCCCTCAAACACGCCTTCCAGCAGTGCGCGAAGGTAGAGCCCAGTCCCGCCCGCTACGACAGGCACTCGCCCGCGCGCCGCGATCTCCCTGCAGACTCGACGGGCTTCGACCATGTAACGGCCGGCGCTGTACACCTCGTCCGGCTCAAGCATGTCGTAAAGGTGATGTGGAACGAGAGCCCTTTCCTCCGGTGATGGCTTGGCGGTTCCGATGTCGAGCTGCTTGTAGAGCTGCATCGAGTCGCAATTGACGATTTCCCCTTCGAGCACGCGCGCCGCGGCAAGCGCGAGGGCGGTCTTTCCAGAGGCGGTGGGGCCTGCCAGGGCGATCAGCAGGTTTCCGGGAACCGTGCGGTCGGAGCGTCAAGGCTGCCTCGCCAGCCTAATGTCCGAGTAGTAGTGTTCGAGGATCTCCTCGTAGCTGCGGCCGCGATTTGCCATGTTCACCGCCCCGAACTGGCACAGGCCCGACGCCGTGTCCCCATCCCCTTCCCTTCACGTCGATCTCGCGCACGTACCCTGCGCGGTCCCGAAGCGGCTTCAGGCTGGTGATCAGGTTGCTCCGAAGGCCCAGCACACTTCGGATCTCGTTCCCCTTCAGGACAACGTTCCCCTTACTCCCTTCCAGCTTCATTTCGACGACGCGTCCCGACACACCCCGTTTGGTCGTCGCCAGCTTGCGCAGCCGGCCGAAGCTTCCGTTCCGATTCAGAGCTCGCCTCGATCTTGGATCCGGCAGTGCGGATCTCCCAGGAATGGAAGGGACTCGACTCATCCGAGCACTTGGCGCCGCCCTTAAGATACGGGCATTGGGAGTTCCCGAAAACCGCCTCGTAGGACTCGGTCTGTCCCCCGCAGGTCGAGGAATAGACGGAGAGAATCGGATTGTTGTGGTAGAGGGCTATGATTTCGCTGGTTTCTTCGATCGCCCGATCCGTCAGTTGGTGCTCGACTTTGACCCCGGTATAGACCTGCGACCGTTCGTCGGCGTACAGATCGAATCCCCGCTTCCCGAAAGCGCCCAGATGATAGCGGGCAAAGGTGCGTGCGGCCACCGTCTGGGCCTTTAGAGCACTCATCTGGGGAAAGCGGGAGGGGTGCAGCTCATTCGGGACCGTACCCCGGAGGTACTCTTCCAGATCGAGCTCGTTCACGACAACGGGAGAGCCGAGAGGATTGATGAAAACATCGAAGACGCCCCGGTACCTGGAACCTTCCAGAGCGAGAAACTTCCCTTCGGCCGGCTCAATTCGAAAACCGGTGCCCGTCTCAGGGACCAGGGCGGCCGACCCCGTATCCCGGAACATCCGGATTGACCTGTCAGCCGCGTCGAATCGAAGGAGGCCTGCGATGCTCGAATCCGAAACCTGGACACTGCGGAAGCCTTCCCGCAACAGCAACCTCACAGTTCGAGCCTGCTTGCTTCGCCGGGAGCTGACAGGCGGGGCCCCTTCCGCCGGGGTCTCCGGCCCTGCTGGACCGCAGGCTTGTCCGCCGGCTTTGCCGGCGATGGAGAGGGCTGTTGGGTAGGCGGAGGGAGGGGCGGAGAACGCTTCTTTCCGCCACAACCGGGAAGGGCGAAAACACCGTACAAAATCAAAATGATCAGGACAGCCGTCTCTGTCCTTCGCCACTGAGTCGCATGGTTGGTCGAACACCCTTGCCGCACTCGGGCAACTCCCGTTTGTCAGGCAGTCTCGAGGGCGAGCTCACTGCCTGCGCATCGCGTGGAGGATCTTCATCGCCAGGGCGAGAACCTCGGTCCCCTGTTCGCCGGTACACGCCGGAAAAGGCATCCTCGGGCGTCGACTCTCCCCTCACGGCCCTCAGGAAGGAGAGGAGCTCCAGCTTGAGCGGTTCTTCCTTCGTGACCGGGAGCACCCGCTCGAGGATCTCCGGGCGCGGCGTTTTCTGGACCAGGCTGTACATCTCGACTTCCTGTTTGAAAAAATCGATCGAGATGTAATCGCTCGGCTGAAAGAAGCGCAGCTTCCTCACCTTATCCTTGGACACCCGGCTGGCGGTCATATTCGCCACGCACCCGTCTTCGAATTCCAGCCGGGCGTTCGCAATGTCGATTCGAGGAGTCAGGATCGGGATACCGACCGCCTTGATATCTACGACAGGGGAGCGAGTCAGCCGCAACACAAGATCGAGATCGTGGACCATGAGATCCAGGACGACGTCGATGTCCAGGCTTCGAGGAGAGAAGATCCCCAGTCGATGGGACTCGAAGAACCGGGGAGTCGTCCGGAACGGCAGAACGGCCTGAACGGCGGGGTTGAAGCGCTCAACATGACCTACCCGCAAAATGCGGCCGGTGCGCGCCTGCGCAGCAACCAACGAGTCCGCCTCTTCGAGCGTGCGTGTGATCGGCTTTTCAACGAGGACATTGACTCCATGATCCAGAAGGTCCTGGCCGATCCTGGCGTGCAATTCGGTGGGCACCGCTACGCTGACAGCATCCACCTTCCCAAGGATCGCGCTGATAGTCCGTAAGAGCCAGGCAGCCGTACTTCTCGGCCGTGGCACGCGCCTTGTCCTCGACGATGTCGACGACGGCAACCAGTTTCGCACCGGGAAGCTGGCTGTAGACTCGGGCGTGGTGCGATCCGAGAGCACCAACCCCGACCACTGCAACACGAATTTCGGTCACACTCTTACTCCGCTACGACTGTAATGTCGGATTGATCGGCCGATTCGAGAAAGGCGGGATAGTCGAGAATCAGGGTTTTGCCTGCATCAAGCGCGAGCGCCGACACATGGCATTCCTGGAGGACCGCAAGCGTCTGCAGTCCGATGACCGGGACATCGAATCGCATGTCCTGCTTCGGCCTGCTGACCTTGACGACTGTGAGCCGCTGCCCGTCCACCAGCCTGCCCGCCCGACGGATGGTCTCGTCCGTTCCCTCCATCGCCTCAACCGCCACAACCGCCCCGTCTTTTACCACAATGGTCTGACCCAGATCCAAGCGGGCGATCTCCCTGGCGATGCCTCTGCCGTACTGAATATCTCGCTGTTCGCCCTGGCTGGGACTTCGACGGGTCAGGACACCAGCCGGGGGAAGAAGATGGCTCAAGCAGCAGCGTGGAATCGACAACACGGATACCCTCGTCCTCGATGGCCCGCACAACCCCAAGAATCAAGGCTTCGGTATTCCGCGTGGGGAGAGACATGAACATCCGAATCATCTTGAGATCCGGGACCGCCTGGAGCAGCCTGCTCAGCCCACCCGGAGACCCAGGCGCGTAGATTCGGGCGTGTTTGACCTGCCCGGCCAGCAAAGCCTGGTCCACGCCTGCCTCTTTAAACGTCCGCAACAGTTTGCCCAGCTGCCCGAGTCCGATCCAGTGAAGATCAGCCTGTTTCATGCCCGGAGACCAACTCCTCGAGCTCCGGGGAAGCTTCCTCTTTGATGGCGGCGACCGTAAACGGGATTTGCCGGCGCAATGCCTCACGTACGACGAGGAGCGGAAAAGACCCGTTGCCGGCAATGATACCGAGACGCTTGATTTCGGTCATGGTCGTCGTGGTTCACTACTGGACTTCCACGGACCGGCGCGGACCAGCACGGACTGAGGGGCACGATGATCGCCGCTACCCGTCCGTGTCTGTCCTTGTTCGTCCATGTTGGTCCGTGTCTGCTTTCACCTTACGAAGCCGCGTTCGGAGCTCTCGGCGAATTGAAGAAGCGTTTGGACGTCATCGGTGAGAGGACCTTCCCGACGGATGCGTTCTATCGCGTCCTGAAGACGAAGACCCTTCCGGAAAAGCGTGCGGTACGCTTTCTTCAAGGCGTCGATCCGCTCGGCGCTGAATCCTTTCCGCTCCAGCCCCATGCTGTTCACGTCATAGGTCTTCGCGTCGTTTCGGTCACCGACCGTCTTGATGAAGGGTAACGCATCCCGGGTCAGCACCGAGTAGCCGCCCACGAAGGCGTGAACACCTACCCGGCAGAACTGGTGAACGCCGACGAAGGCGCCCACGGTCGAATGCTCACCGATGTCCACGTGCCCGGCCAGGGTAGCCGCGTTGGCCATGATGACGTGGCTGCCGATGTGACAATCGTGGGCGATATGAACCCCGGTCATCAGCAGATTGTGGCTGCCCACGGTCGTTCGGCCCCCTCCTCCGACGGTTCCCCGGTTGATGGTAACGAACTCCCGGACAACGTTGTTGTCGCCGATCTCGAGCTCGGTTGGTTCACCATGGTACTTGAGATCCTGCGGAGGGGTGCCGATGCTGCTGTGGCCTGTGAAGTGGTTGTTCCTCCCGATGCGAGTGGGTCCCTCAATGAGCAGGTGCGGACCGATTCGGGTGTTCTCGCCGATGATCACCCGGTCTCCGATGATGCTGTATGGGCCGACGACCACGCCTTCGCCAAGCAGCGCTGTCGGCGCAGACGAGCGCAGTCGGATGAATGTCCGTGTGGGAAGTCATGAGTCTAGGCGACTCCGGAAGCATAGGCGTCCCTGTCGACCATGGTGAACATGATGTCCGCTTCGGCTACCAGTTGGCCGTCGACGTACGCCGCCCCATGGACCTTACCGATTCGCGACTTCATCTTCACAACCACGATCTCGATCTTCATCTGGTCTCCCGGCCTGACCGGGCGTCTGAACCGGGCAGCCTCAACGCCGGCGAAAAAGACCAATTTCTTTTCCCGTTCTTTTGCCGCCTTGAAAACCAGGAAGCCACCGACCTGAGCCATCGACTCCAGGATGAGAACGCCGGGCATGATGGGAACGCCCGGGAAGTGACCCTGAAAAAAAGGCTCGTTCATGCTCACGTTCTTCAATCCGACGATCCGCTGATTCACCTCGTCGAACTCCACGATCCGGTCAACCAGTAGAAACGGATAACGATGCGGCAGGCACTTCATGATCTCCTGGATATCGAACACGGTGACGCTATTCTCCATTCTCGCTACTCCTGGTTTGACTTGTCGTCCGGCTCGGTGCCGGCCGCACGCAATTTGTCCAGTACCTCCGGCAGTCGCCGGACTGCGGCCTGGATCTTCAGAGATCTCCGATGATCCATGGCAGGTTGCCCGGATATCACGCTCCCGGGTGGCACATCCTTCGACACGCCACTTTTCATGAGCACGGTGACGTCGTCGCCGATCTTGACGTGGTCCACGACGCCGGAGTGGCCGGCAAAGACGCAATTCCGGCCGATCTCCACACTTCCCGAAATCCCTACTTGAGCCACGATGACAGTATTTTCACCGACCCGGCAGTTATGGGCAATATGCACGTGGTTATCAATCTTCACGCCACGTTCGATGACTGTTTCACCAAAAGTCGCCCGATCGACACAGCTGTTGGCACCGATTTCCACATCGTCGCGAATGACAACCGTGCCCGTTTGCGGGATCGCAACCTGTTCCTTACCATCGAACACGTAGCCAAAGCCGTCCGCGCCGATGACACAGCCGCTGTGAAGGATCACCCGTTGTCCAAGAGTAATGCCGGGGTAGAGCACGACGTTCGGATGAAGGGTGCAGCCAGGACCAATCGAGCAGCCATCCCCGACGTGCACGCCCGAGAAGATAGTCACGCCTTCCCCCATGACGACGTCGTCCCCGATGAATACGAACGGAGCAATCGAGACCTCGGTAGGAATGCGGCATCGCTCGCCGATCCGGGCAAGAGAGGAGATACCCGATGCCTTGAAGGGTTTGGCTGTGAAAAGGGCCAGCAGGCGGGCGAAGGCCACCTTCGGCTGGTCCGTAACAAGAAGAGTCTTGGTGGAGCTCGGCGCTCCGAGGGGCACGATAACGGCCGATGCACGGGTAGCTTCCAACTGCGCGAGGTGCTTGCGATCCGCCGCGAGCGTAAGGTCACCCGGGCCGGCACTTTCGAATGGGCAGACCGATTGGATGGTCAGTCCGGCGTCGCCGACAACGGTGGCATTGATCCGGGTGGCCAGTTCCCTGAGGGTGAACATCCGCGCATTAAACAACATCGACAGGGACGGGTCAAGGCAGGCTGGAACCGAAAAGAAGCCAGCCACCTGCGGAAGCGCTTCCCGCCTAGTGGCCGGCTTGAGTTGGATCAGCGCAGCCCTTATGGTTTAGGCTGAGCCGGGGCGGCCGGCGCGGGCCGGGCCGGGGCTGCAGTTGCCGGGGCGGATGTAGTCGTTCCTGCGCCGGCGGCAGCCGGGTGCTTCTGGTTGTAAACCTTGATGATGTCCGGCGTCACGTCCATGGCGGGCGCGATATAGGTGACAACCTGCGGATCCCGCATCAGGATCGCACCGAAGTTGTTCTGTTGCGCGTAGTCACCGATGATCGCCTGGATCTTCTCGCTGATGGACGAAAGCAGCTCATCGCGACTGTGGTTGATCTCGGTCTGAGCGTCTTCCTGGAACCTGGTCAAAGCCTTTTCCTTGTCGCCGATCTGGGTGCGCATCTCGGCGGCGGTGGAAGGATTGAGGTTCCGTTCCTTCTGGGCGAATTCGTCCTTGAGCTTGTCAAGCTCGGCCTTCTGGGCGTCGAACTGCTTCTGCTTGTCCTGCATCACTCCATTGAGCTTGTCCAGCGCCTGCTTGCCTTCATCGGTTCCGTACAGCACATCATATGAACTGACAAAACCGATTTTCATGTTGGCTGCACCGGTGCCTGTCTGGCCCTGGGCGAAACCAGTGAGGACGAAGCCCGCCATGATGGCCGGCAGCAAAATCGCAGCGAAAGTGGTCACTTTTCTCATTCGTTCTCTGTTCTCCTTCGAGTTCTTCAAAAAAACTTAGAAAGTATAGCCGACGGTGAACTTAACACCGCGCTTAGGTTCATAAACCGGGAACCGGACTCCTCCCAGCACCATGCTGGTATTCAGAACCATAGGATTGTACGCGAAAATCAGGCGGAAAGGCTGGTTAATCATGGGGAGAAGGAATTGCACTTCTGCCCCAGTCGACATCCTCCACACCTTGTTGGTGTCATCCAGCAACTCGACCACGGTCTCGGGGCCGAGGATCTTCAAATTGTTCTTTCGAGCCACCCAGGCGGTCCCGAAATCAACGAACGCGGACAACGTCAAGGGGCCGGCAATTGGTATCCGGTACTCGCCGGTGAGCAAGGCGCTGGTATCACCGCCGACGAGGATGGGACTCTCCAGGATGGATGGCAAGCCGGTTGACGGGTCGATGATCGGGTTTCCGCCGTCATCCGCCTGTGGGCTGCGAGTGATGGCCCAGGGACCGACCGACCGGATGTCGAATCCGCGCAGAGTATACTCACCGCCGGAGAAGATGCGTTCGAAGAACGGCACTGTCATCGGGTAGCCGTTCGGGAGTTTGCCGAACGGGATAATGTGCTGGAACTGCGCCCGGAGGGCAAAGCTGTTCCTGCCTTTGCTGATCAGGCGGTCGGGCATGAATTTCTGATATTCGACGATTGGGCGCAACACGCTGAAATCGCCGCCCAGAGGACCACCCGCTATCGGCATCTGAACGAGAAACTGGCTGCCGCGCGTGGCCCCGAAATAGGCGTTCTTGGTGTTGTACATCAACCCCGGGGTGATTTCGCTCCGGATGATGCCCTTCTTTGCCCCTTCGATGTCGCCTCCGGGAGTGAACAGCAGCAACTGGTTATAGGCGAAAGGAGCATAGCCCTGGTCGACGTCACCGATCTTGATGGTCTGCAGGCTGTAGCTCATGCTCAGCCGCGTCCAGCGCCAGAACTGATATCCCGCGTTGACGTCAAAGCCGGTGCTGATGCGGGTGAACAAGGGAACGTTCTGGCTTGGCGAGATCAGGCCATAAAAGAGCGTATAGGTGTCGTACCGGTACCGCTGGTTGAACACCGAAAGCCCCATTGACAGCTTGGTGTCCAGAAAGTACGGCTCGGTAAACCGGAACATGTAGTTGGCCGTGCGCGTGCCCGTGAGGAGCTGGACATCGATCTGCTGGCCGAGTCCTCTGAAGTTGTTGGACTGGTAGTTGATACCGATGAAGCTGCCGCTGATTCCGCTGACGCCGCCTGTCAGGCCGATCGACTGCTGACTCCGTTCCTTCACCTTCACGAGGATGTCGACGCTCGACTCCTGGGGACGTTTGTTGACCTCGTAGTCCTTCTCTTCGATCTTCTCGAAGAAGCCCAGCTGATTGAGGCGCAGAACGGATAACTCCATGTAATCGCCGTTAAACTGCTGGTGTTCCTCGAGGATGAACTCCCGGCGAAGGACTTTGTCTCGGGTCTTGGTGTTCCCCGCGAAGTTGATCCGATGGACGATGTACTGCTTGCCTTCCGTCACCCGGATGGTAATGTCCACGATCTTCGTTTCCGGATTGGGTTTTACCTCCGGGAAAGCTTCCATGTCGAGGAAACCGAAGCGGTTGTACAGCTTCTTGAGATCCTCGCTGGCCTTCTTCATTGCGGTATAGTTCGCGATTTCGCCGGACTTCACCTTGAACATCTGTTTCTCGATGTAGTCCTTGTTCATGTTCTTGACGCCTTCGATCGCGAACTGGCCGTATTTGAATTGCTCTCCCTCCTCTATTGGAATCGTGATGAAGTACTGCTGCTTGGTTTTGCGGAAACCGACAAGCATGCCCTTCGGGGCCTCGACGATTTCGACTTTCGGGTCGCCGGCCTTGACGAACAGGTAACCCTTCTCGCGGTACTTGGCCAACAGGTTGACCTGGACGTCGTACTCCAACTTCTCCTGGATGTATTTGTCGAGTCCCTTGAACAGTGTGATGGGACCCCGTTCTTTGGTCAGTTGAAGCGCGCCTCGGAGATCGTCGTCGCTGATGACTGTGTTCCCTTCAAACTGGATGTCTCCGATACGGACTTTCGGGCCCTCGTCGAGCTTAAAACGGAGATTTACGGCCGATGCTGTGACCCGCTCGGTCTCGACCTCGACTCGCCCCAGCGGTCTGCCGTTCAGATCCAGCAGAAGCTTTAGAGCCTTACGCGCTTTCGGGACCTTTGATTCGTCAAACGGGGAGTCCTTGGTGAGGCCGACCTTCAAGTCCCGAAACTTCTCGAGGACGTCGGACTCCTTGAATGATTTGATGCCCTCATACTTGATATCGCGGATGAGGGGCCGCTCCTTGACCTCAAAGATGACCACGACGCCGATCTCGCCGTCTTGGACCTTCGCAGTCGCGTCTTCAAAAAAGTTCGTGTTCAAAATCGCCCGGTAGTCACGAAGCACCTGGTCCGGATTGTAGATGTCGCGCTTCTTGGTCTGGACGTAGTAGAGGATCGTGCTTTCAGGAATCCTGCGGTTACCGACGACTCGCACGTCCTCAACCTGCTTGGGAGGCGGGTTCTGCGCCGCCACCGTTGCCCAGGACTGGACGATGCCCACCACGATCAGAAGGGGCAAAATCCGAAGTCCAAAATTCCCTGACTTCCTGACAAACTCAGACAATGTCATCAGTCCCTCGAAAGAAAAAAACCTAAAGGGTTAAATGATAGCAATTCTGAAGGAGGGGCACAACACAACCGTGGAAACAATGGTAGGATTCGACTCTCGAAGGCGTCGTCCCGGGAGGTAGGCCGACGCCTATTAACGTCTTCATGACGCGTGTGTTGAGCAGCGCGACACAGTGCGCGCCCCAACCCCGCAACAATAAAATCAGGCAAGACCGTAGGACAGGAGGGCGCCTTCGCTCTTGGAGCCCTTCGGCCGATAGTAGAGCGCTCCATCCTTCAAATAGACGGCCAGAGTCTGTTTTTCTTTCAATTTTCCCTGGATCATCAGTTCGGACACGGGATCCTCGATGTACTTCTGGATGGCCCGGCGAAGCGGGCGCGCCCCGTACGAGCGGTCGCCGCACGTCTTATCGATGATCCAGCGCTTCGCATCCTCTTCCAGGTAAATGTCGATCGCTTTCTGGCCCAGGTTCTCGTTGACTTGGGTGATCAGCAGCGTGACGATCTGGAGCAGGTCCGGATCGGAGAGCGAGTCAAACAGAATGATCTCATCCAGCCGGTTGATGAACTCAGGATTGAAGACCCGCTTGACCTCGTTCATGATCAAGTCTTCCACCTTTTGTCGGCCCTGCTCGACGGTTGTGGTAAAGCCCACGTTCGCCTTGTTCGTCAGGTACCTGGCCCCGATGTTCGACGTCATGATCAGGATCGTGTTCTTGAAGTCGATATGGTTTCCGTGCGAATCGGTCAACAGCCCGTCCTCAAAGACCTGCAGCAGGATGTTGTAGATATCAAAATGCGCCTTTTCAATTTCATCGAGCAGAACCACCGAGTAGGGATTCCGTTTGATTTTCTCGGTCAGCTGTCCGCCCTCCTCATGACCGACATATCCGGGAGGTGAGCCAATCAACTTGGAGACCGAGTGCTTTTCCATGTACTCGGACATGTCAAAACGAATCAGCGCCTTCTCGCTTCCAAACAGGAACGACGCGAGTGCCTTGGCCAGTTCGGTCTTACCGACGCCTGTCGGTCCGAGAAACAGGAAGGACCCAACCGGCCGGTTGGGATTCTTCATCCCGGCCCGGCTCCGCCTGATGGCCCGCGACAGGGCCGAAATCGCCTTTTCCTGGCTGATCACCCGCCGATGGATTTCTTCCTCCATCCGCAGCAGTTTCTGCATCTCCTCTTCCTGGAGTGCAGTCACCGGGATTCCAGTCCAGCGTGAAATAACCTGTTCGATCTCGTGCTTGGTCACCTGCGGCGGAACCCGGTTCTTCATCCTCCAGCGTTCCTTGATCTCCTGGAGGGCTTCCCGCTCCTGGAGCTCCTGGTCCTTGAGCTTGATCGCCCGATCAAACTCCTTGCTCGAGATGGCATTGTCCATCTGCCGCACGATGACCTTGATTCTCTTCTGGATATCGACGACCTCGTCGGGCAGTGTCGTGTTGTTCAGCTTCACCCGGGCGCCCGCTTCGTCCAGCACGTCAATCGCCTTGTCGGGCAGGAACCGATCGGGAATGTACCGGTTCGATTCGAAAACGGCCGACTGGATGGCGTCATCCGTGTACTCGACCTGGTGAAAGCCTTCGTACCGTTCCTTCACGCCGTAAATGATCTCGAGCGTCTCCTGCTCGGTCGGCGGCGCGACCTTGATCGCCTGGAACCGTCTTTCCAGGGCCCGATCTTTCTCGATCGATCTCCGGTACTCATAGGGGGTCGTGGCGCCGATGCACTGGATCTCACCGCGTGATAGCGCCGGCTTCAGGATGTTGGCGGCGTCGAGCGAACCCTCGGCCGAGCCTGCGCCCACCAGCGTATGCAATTCGTCGATGAAGATGATGAAGTTGGGGTTCTCAACCAACTCCTTCATGATCGCCTTGAGACGCTCCTCGAATTGCCCGCGGTACTTGGTACCCGCGACGATCAGGGAAATATCCAGCGCAAGCAAACGCTTGTCGCTCAGCATGCTCGGGACTTCGCCCATGATCACTTTCTGGGCGAGACCCTCAACGATCGCTGTCTTGCCGACGCCCGGCTCACCGATCAGCACCGGGTTGTTCTTGGTGCGACGACACAGGATCTGGACCACTCGTTCGATCTCGGCCTCCCGGCCGATCAGCGGGTCCAGCATTCCGTTGGCCGCTGCTTCCGTCAAATCCCGGCTGAACTCGGTCAGGATCAGCGAATCCTTCGGCTTGCTCGGGGCCGGCTTGTCGGCAGACGGTGCCAGTTCCTCTCTGACGCGCGACAGGCGCAGTCCTTTTTCGTAAAGGATATTCGCCGCTAGCGACTTCTCTTCGCGGAGCAGGCCGAGAAGCAGATGTTCGGTTCCGATGTAGTTGCTGAGAAGCCGGTCTGCCTCCTCGGCGGCGTGAGTAAGCACGCGCTTGGACTCGTCGCTGAGAGGCAGTTCGACCGACGTGGAGACCTTCTCCCGCGATGGTGCCCGACCTTCAATCTGCTTCCGGATGCTTTCCAACGCGGTTTCCGTCCGCGGGAAGAAGCGACCGGCCAGGGCCTTGTCCTCGCGCAGCAATCCGAGGAGGATGTGCTCCGTTTCGATGCAACGGGAGCCTAGCTGGCTCGCCTCGTAACGAGCGAAGAAGATAACCCTCCTCGCCTTTTCCGTGTATTTCTCAAACATAGCGGCCTACGTCTCTTAGTCCTATTTTAAGCAAAAGCCTTGGTTCATTGAAAACTGCCACGGCATTATACACTCCCGCTTCTCCGCCTCCAGGAAGAGTTCTGAAGGTGTCCGACGACTTCTATAAAGATGTTCCAGCAGACCCGGAAGTTTCTAGAATTCCTAGGAGGAAAAAGGACAAAAACGACTGCGAGGATTCAAGCACGATTCCCCAGGTCCGACTTCCAAGTCCGACAACAGGGGTCCGGGGGGCGCACAACCGGGCGGATGTCCGACTGGGAACTCCGACGTACTCAGCCGCGCTTCGGCACGAGGGCGCCATCTATCATCCGCATCTCGGCGTCACACACAGAGGCCATGTCGTGATTGTGCGTGACGATCACCGATGTTAAGTCGTGGCGGGAATGGAGCCCGATGAGCACTTCGTAGATGGCATGGGAGGTTTTCGGATCCAGGTTGCCGGTTGGTTCATCCGCGAGCAGCAGGACGGGTCTTCCCGACAATGCCCGTGCTATCGCAACACGCTGCTGCTCCCCGCCGGAAAGTTCCCCCGGGCGATGGTGTAGACGCCCTCCCAGTTCCATTTCCTCCAGAATCAGGGTAGCCTCCCTGGAGGCTTCGTCGGCGGGAACCCGCCGGAGAAGCAAGGGAAACATCACATTCTCGAGGGCGCTGAATTCGGGAAGCAGGTGATGGAACTGAAAGACAAAACCGACACGACTGTTGCGGAACCCCGGACGCTCGTGATCGGCCAGACGAGTGATGTGCGTTCCGTCGACGACGATGCTTCCTGAGTCAGGCTTCTCCATCGCCCCGATCAAGTGGAGCAGTGTGCTCTTCCCCGACCCGCTGGCGCCGGTTACCGCGAGCATCCGTCCGCGAGCCACCGCAAGATCGAGATTCCGAATCACGTGAAGTGTCTCTTCACCGGACCTGTAGCTCTTGTTCAGCCCGGTCACCCGAACTATTTCATTCATACCGCATCGCCTCCACCGGATCGAGCCGGGATGCGGCGCGAGCCGGGTAGAGAGTCGCGAGGAAACTGATCAAAATCGCCACCGCGCAGACGGCCAGGACGTCCAGCGTCTCCAGGCGGAAGGGCACAAACGGAATCGAGTAGACCTGTGGCTCGAGGCGGAACACCTGGTAACGGTTGAAATACCAGGCGCCCACGCAGCCTAGAACCGTCCCGATGAACGTGCCGACCAACCCGATGATCAGCCCCTGCAGCATGAACACCGCCGTGATCGTCCGGGCCGTCCCTCCCATGGCGCTGATGATGGCGATGTCCCGATTTTTCTCCATGACCATCAGAGTGAGAGTGCTGACAATGTTCAGGGAGGCGACGATGACGATCAATCCGATCGCCATGAACATTGCGAGCTTTTCCAGCCGCAGTGCGGCGAACAGCGGCCGGTTGAGCTCGATCCAGGTATTGGTCGCGTAGGACCGACCGGCCAGGCTGCGGATCCTGGTAGCAACGTCCGGGGCAGCGTAGATGTCCGAGATTCGAAATTCGAGAGTGGAGACCTGGCCGGGTTCAAAACCGAGGAACTTCTGTCCGGCATCAAGGGAGACTAAAGCCCAGTTGGCGTCGTACTCCCAGAGGCCGGATTGGAAAATCGCCACAACCTGAAAGGTCTGAATGCGCGGCATCCGCCCAAGTGGGGAGAGCCGGCCGCCGAGACCGAGCGCCCTCACGTTCTCACCCACGATAACCCCAAGAGCCTCGGCCAGATCTTTGCCGAGGATCACCGGGGCAGGCGTTCTGCCGGAATGGAAATCCTTCAGGTCGCCCTCGCGGATCGGGGGGAGCAGGCGCCGCTCGCTATCCCGCAGCCTGATTCCCTTCAGAATCGCCGGCTGTTGTCGCAAATCGCTCTGGAGCAACGCTTGTGCGTACACGGACGGGACGACCGCGACCACCTGCGGGGCCGACCGGGTCGACTCCATCAAACCCTCGAAGTTGTCGATTGGCCCGCTCCCGAGGCGAAACAGGTTCACATGGGAGGTCGCGCCTAGGATGCGGTTCTGGAACTCGCTCTGGAAGCCGGAGTTCAGGGCAAGGGCGATGATCAGGGCTGCCACACCGGCAGCCACTCCGATGATCGAGATCAGGGTTACGACCGAGATTACGGCCTGTTTTCTTCGGGCTCGCAGGTATCGGAGCGCTACAAAGAACTCGAATTTCATGTTCGAAAGGACTGCCCAAGTTTCGGGGACATAATACTTAATTCCCAATCCCGCCGGCGCTATCGAGCGTAAGCAAAGGAATTAAGTTTTGTGTCCCCGGAACTCCCAGCGTGCCGGCGTGACAACGGGCAGGCATAGGAACTAGTCTTGTGTCCCGGAAACCCGCCCCTTCGGCGCGTGTTTGGATTCTGGTTATAGTGAATTTCGGGGACACGATACTTAACTCGGTGTCCGGTTGCTGAAATGCGCAACTGAACACCGAGTTAAGTTCATGTCCCCGAAATTTCAGTCACATCGCTCTCCTCTGCCTGGCGCCCTTCTTCGGGCCGAAGTTGCGGGAAGAGGATCACCTCCCGGATGGAGCGCGAGTTGGTGAGAATCATCACCAGGCGGTCGATGCCGATTCCCTCCCCGGCTGTAGGAGGCATCCCGTAGCTGAGCGCCCTCACGTAATCGTCGTCCATCGCGTGCGCCTCGTCATCGCCTCGTTCCCGGGCCTGAAGCTGTTGCTCGAAGCGCTCCCGTTGTTCGGCGGGATCGTTCAGCTCGCTATAGGCATTTGCCACCTCGAACCCTCCGATGAACAGCTCGAACCGTTCGACGAACTTCGGGTCTTCGTCTTTTCTTTTGGACAGGGGCGACAGTTCGACCGGAAAGTCATAGATGAAAGTTGGCTGGATCAGCTTTTCCTCCGCGACCGCCTCGAAAAGCCCTCCCAGCAGCGCTCCCCAGGGATCGCCTTCTCTCCACTCACCGCCGACCCGCTTCAGAAGAGCCAGAACCTGCTCACGATCGTTCAGATCCTCCACACTCGGCACATCGGGGCCTTGCCAGAAATTGCGAATGGCCTCCACCATCGTGAAGCGGGCGTACTTCCCAAAATCGATGACCTCCTCACCGTACGGGACCCTCAACTCGCCGGTTACCGCCAGGGTGACCTCCCGCAACAATGCCTCGGTCAGATCCATCAAATCCCGATAGTCGCTGTAGGCCTGGTAGAACTCCAGCATCGTGAACTCGGGATTGTGCTGGGTCGAGATCCCCTCGTTTCGGAAGTTCCGGTTGATCTCGTAGACACGTTCGAAACCGCCGACAACCAGGCGCTTCAGATAGAGCTCGGGCGCGATGCGCAAGTACAACGGGATCTTTAGAGCCTGGTGGAAAGTTACGAACGGCCGGGCCGTTGCGCCACCGGCGATCGGCTGCATCATCGGCGTTTCCACCTCGAGATACCCGCGAGCTTCCAGGAAAGTACGGATGGAGGCAATCAGCCGGCTGCGGCGCACGAAAATTTCCCGGACTTCCGGGTTCGCGATCAAATCGACATATCGCTGCCTGTAGCGCGTCTCGACGTCTTTCAGGCCGTGCCACTTTTCGGGAAGCGTCAGGAAGGACTTGGCGAGGAAGTGGAGCTGTTCGACCAGCACGGTCAATTCCCCGGTCCGGGTTCGGAACATCTTGCCCTGAACACCCACCATGTCTCCGATGTCCAGCAGGCCGAACACCTTGTAGCCCTGGTCCCCGAGCCGATCCTGCCTCGCATAGATCTGGATCTTCTGTCCGCCGGCCGAGATATGTGCGAATCCTGCCTTGCCGTGGCCGCGCAGGGCGACGATCCGTCCGGCGACGCTGACCGCCGCGTTCTCCGATTCAAGATCTTCAGCCGTCTTGGCCGAATGGAGGCTTAAGATCTGCGGAACGGTGTGCGACCAGTCGAATTTGTGAGGGTAGGGATCGACTCCCAGTTTCTTGAGCTCCTCCAGCTTCTCATAACGATCTTCAGTCATTTATTTTCGGTCCCTTCCAACTCAGCCCTGATCGCATCGAGAACACCGTTGACGAACTCGGTTGCTTCGTCGCCGCTGTACTTGCGCGCCACCTCTATCGCCTCGTCAATGACGACGACTTTGGGGGTTTCGGTGTAAAGAAACTCGGCTACGGCCATCCGGATAATATTGCGGTCGACCGCCGACATGCGGTCCAGACGCCAGTGGAGCGCGTGCTTGCGGATCAGGTTGTCGATCAGCTCGTTGTTCTTCACCGCCTGGTGAAACAGGTGCTCCGCGAACTGCCGGGTAGCATCGTCGGCCGCGTTCGATTTCCAGAACAGGCCTCCGATCTCTTTGGCCGGATTGTGCGTCAGGTCCTGTTGAAACAGTAACTGGAGAGCGAACTCTCTCGCTTTTCTTCGACTACTCATGATTGGTTTAGTGAAAAAAACGTAACGGAAGGATCGGGGACAACCCGTTCCCCGTGAATATCACAGACTTTTCAGCAGCGTGGCCATCTCAATCGCGGCAAGCGCGGCATCTGCACCCTTGTTTCCCTGTTTGAGTCCGGCGCGATCCATCGCCTGTTCGGCGGTGTCGACGGTGACCAGCCCATAGCCGATCGGAATGCCGAACTCGAGGCCGATTTGCCCGACTGCCTCGGTGACCCGAGAGCCGAGATAACGGTCGTGGTCCGTCTCGCCCTTGATGATGGCACCCAGGCAGATCAACGCCTGGTACTCGCCTTTCTGGGCCAGGACGCGGACAGCGAGCGGGATCTCAAAACTTCCAGGCACATGAACGACATCGATCGCCTCATCCCGGCATCCGGTGCGCTTGAGGACATCCAAGGCGCCGTGAAGCAGCTTGCCTGTCACTATCTCGTTGAAGCGGCTGACCACGATCGCGATCCGAAGTGAGCTTGAGTCGAGTTTGCCAAACGCTTCTTTCACTGTGCCTCCGATGGGTATCATCTCCGAAGCAGGTCGTCACTTTACCGGTGACTTATTTGCCCCGAAACGCAGCCTTGCGCTTTCCAAGGAATGCGGCGGTTCCTTCCTTCATGTCCTCGCTTGAACAGCATAACCCGAACATCGCGCTCTCAAACGCCAGAGCTCGCTCGAGGGGCAGTTCCGCGCCTTTGGCCACCGTCTCAAGCACGAGGCGGACGGCGAGCGGGCCGTTGTTCAAGATCTTCTGTGCGATCGAAGTGCACGCTGCAAGCAGCTCATTACCGGGCACGACCCGGTTCACGAGTCCAATCCGCTCTGCCTCGGCCGCACTGATCGGCTCCCCTGTCAGGATGAGCTCGATCGCCCTTCCCTGCCCCACGAGCCGCGCCAGTCGCTGGGTGCCGCCGTAGCCCGGGATCAGCCCAAGCTTGACCTCCGGCTGTCCAAACCGGGCTCCCTCGGCCGCAAATCGCAAATGGCAGGCCAGGGCCAGTTCACAGCCGCCGCCCAGGCAGTACCCGTTCACTGCGGCGATGACGGGTTTGGGCATCGAGGCGATCCGGTCAAAGGCAGACTGCCCCGCTCGCGAGTAGTCAAGCCCGGTTGCTCCGCCGAGCTCGGCCAGTTGCTTGATATCCGCGCCGGCCGCGAAAGCCTTCTCACCTGCCCCTGTCACGATTACGGCGCCGACCTCGTCGTCGGATGCCATCAGCTCGAAGCAGGACGCCAGTTCGCCCAGCATCTCGCGGTTCAGTGCATTGAGCACGTCGGGGCGATTAAGGCGAACGACTGCTATCTTGTCTTCGATTTTAACCGTCACCCAACGGAACTGGTATCTCTCCAACTTGCCCTTCCCCTTCAACGTTCAGAGCACCTGTTCCCGGTTGTACTCGAAGATTTTCATACCGCGGATAAGGTAGTGGAGCCCGGAGGCGACGGTCAGCACGAGTGTCGCGTACATCAGAGGTTGAACGATCGGGATCAGAAACGGGAGGACAGCACTCGTCATGACCGCAAAGACCGTCAGCAGCTGAGCGGCGGTCGTTGCTTTTCCGATGACGGAGGGCAGGAAGATCCGGCGACCCATTGTCAAAGTTATGATCACCACGCTCACGACGATCAACACATCCCGACTGATCACCGTGATCGTCAACCAGAGCGGAATCTGGACCGGGAGCGAAGAGTTCCTGAGTGTGAGAACTATGAAAGAGCTGACCAGGAGCAGCTTGTCCGCGATCGGGTCAAGATACGTCCCCAGGGGAGTCTTCTGACTGAAGCGCCGTGCGATTAGACCGTCAAGGGTGTCGGTTATGCCCGCGACAATGAACACGGTGACGGCAGCCGCCATGTGCCCGTAAACCACGAGCATCACAAATACCGGCACAAAAACCATTCGCAGGATCGTAAGCTGATTGGCGTAAGTTAACATACGGACTTCGTTATAGTTTCACTACCGCGAGAGTAGGTCAAGGAGGAAAGCTCCCGGCAACGATTTGCTCGACGTCTGTTTCCCGACGACGAAGGATGCGGGCGGCCGCACCTTCAATCGATTCAACGAGCCGGACGCCATCCCTTGGAGGCAGAACGCAGAGGCAGGTCGCCAAGGCGTCAGCCGTCAGGCAGTCTCCGGCGATGACAGTAGCCGAGGCCGAACGCCGGACGCCCAACCCGGTCTTCGGGTCGACAATGTGCGAGTACTTCTCGCCGCCGATCATCACGAACTGATAGGCATCACCCGAGGTGGCGACGGCCCGGTTCTTCAGCACGATCTTGCGTGCCGCCGTTCCCGGCTGACCGGGGACCTCATCGATCGCGATCGTCCATCCCTTCTTCCCCGGCGGACGGTCACCCAGCGCAATGTCGCCGCCGGCGTCGACCAGAGCGCTCGGGCAACCGCGCATTTTCAAAATCCGGAGGGCTTCATCAGCCGCATACCCTTTGGCAATCGCGCTCAAGTCGAGTTTCATTCCGGCTCCGACGCAACTCGACGGAGCTTCTCGATTCGTCAATAACCACTTGGCGGTAGCCGACCCGGCCGGCTGCCTCCCGCAGTTCGGCGGCGTCCGGCAGTTGCTTCGTTCTCCGACTCTTCCGCCACAGCTCGATAAACGGGCCAACCGTGATGTCAAACGAGCCTCCGCTGCGGACCGAGAAGCCCTGGGCGAGTTTCAGGATCCTGGTCAACTCCGGACTCACAGGCACCGGCCCGGAGCCGCTGCGGGCCGAGAGCCGGCTCAATTCGCTGTCTTCCCGGTAGTGGCTCATCACCGCCTCGATCTCGTCGATTCTCGCGTAGGCGGCGTCGGAAGCCGCACGAGCCGACCCATTGTCTGGCGCGTACAACACGATCCTTACCTCGGTCCCCATGCGTAAACGCGCAAATTCAAAGCGCTCCAGGGCCGGGGCGGGTGCGAACGACCCGACGGTCAAGGCCAGCAAAGATAGCGAGAGGCCGACAGCAGGTTTCATGAATTCTAGTTGAGAAACGTTATTGTACCGAGAAACGGGAAGGTCTGCAGGCGATTCAGAGCGCGCCAGCGAGGGCGTTGAAAATGTTTACGTATTTGTTACTTGTGGCCGGAGATCTGATCTTGAGCCTAGCTCATGCCGATTTCGTCGAGCAGGTGCTCCTGGTCGCGCCAGCCCGGAACGACCTTGACGTTCAACTCGAGGAAGACTTTGGGGACTTGGAGCAGATCCTGAATATCACCACGCGCCTCGGTCCCGATCGCCTTGATCATCTGGCCGCCCCGGCCTATGACGATCTTCTTCTGGCTGTCCTTGTCGACGATGATCGAGGCCGAGATGCGAACGAACCCCTTCTCGCGCTCGCCTTCCTCGAACTCCTCAATCTTCACCGCGGTCGAATAAGGGAGCTCTTCACGGGTGTGGGCGAGGACTTTCTCACGGATCAACTCGGAAACCATCCCTCGTTCCTGCTGGTCGGTGAGGTAATCGAGTGGGTACAGGAACGGGTGTTCGGGAAGATGCGCCGAAACCGTTTCTATCAGATCCTCGGTGTTGTTACCGGTGAGCGCTGAAATCGGAATAATGGCAACATATTCGTGTTCCTTGGAGTAGGCCTCCATCTGCGGCAGAAGCTTCCCTTTGTTGATCAGGTCTATCTTGTTGAGTGCGAGGATGGCCGGTTTTTCCGACTTCTTGACGAGGTCGAGAACGTACTGCTCACCCTTCCCGAAGCTTTTGGAAGCGTCGACCAGGTGGACAACGATATCCACCTCTTTCATCGCGTCGTAAACCGAATGCATCATCCGCTCATTCATCCGGTAGCCCGGCCGGTGAATGCCTGGAGTGTCGACGAGAATGATCTGCGTGTCCGGCCGGTTCAGGATTCCGACGATCCGGTTTCGGGTGGTCTGCGGCTTGTCACTGACAATCGACACTTTCTCCCCGATCAACTGATTGAGGAGGGTCGATTTTCCTGAATTCGGACGGCCCACGAGCGCCACGAAGCCGGCCTTGATCATCTTGTCTCCACACGGTTCATCCTGGCCTCGATCCTGGTCCAGATCAGATTGGCAACCCGGCTCTTCGGAAGGAGCTCAAGCTTCTCGGCGCCGCCTTCAGGGTCGATCAGAACCACCTGATTGTTCTCCGACCCGAAGGTGCTCGACGGACCGGCAATGGCGTTGGCAACGATCAGGTCCAGTTTTTTCTGCTGCAGCTTTTGCTGCGCGTACTCCACGACGTTCTCCGACTCTGCGGCGAAGCCTACAAGAAATTGCCGGGTCTTGCGCTCGCCCAGGCACTTCAGGATGTCGACGGTTGGCTGGAGTTCGAGAGTCAGCCGATTTTCGGATTTCTTCAGCTTTTGCTCCGAGACAGCCATCGGGCGGTAGTCTCCGACCGCAGCGGCCATGACGACGATATCGGCGTCCGGGAACCGGGCAAATACTTCCGCGGCCATCTGTGCTGCGGATCGAACGTCGACGAACTGAGCTCCATGTGGAGGCCTCAACGCGCAGGGTCCGGAGACAAGGACGACTTCGGCGCCCCTCGCGACAGCTTCCCTCGCGATGGCATACCCCATTTTCCCTGACGATCGGTTCGAGATGAAACGAACCGGATCGATGTCCTCGACGGTTGGGCCGGCGGTCACGAGGACGCGCTTGCCCTTCAGCGATTCGCCCCGCCTCAAGAGCGAAACTACTTCCTCGACGATTACTTCCGGTTCGGCCAGCCGTCCCTCGCCCTCTTCGCCGCACGCCAGGTAGCCGCTTTCCGGCTCGACGATAACCACTCCCCGGCCCTCGAGCGTTTTGATATTCGCCTGGGTGGCCGGGTGGCGCCACATCTCGACATTCATGGCCGGAGCAACAATAACCGGTGTGGTGGTCGAAAGGTACAGCGTGCTAAGGAAGTCGTCGGCGATCCCGTTGGCGAATTTGCCGAGGATGTTCGCCGTGGCGGGCGCAACAAGCAGCAGGTCGGAGGCGCGGGCCAGAGAGATATGCTCGATTGAAACCTCGTGGTCATCAAACAGTCCGGTCACGACAGGGTGACCGGAGAGCTTCTCGAGTGTCAACGGGCCCAGGAACTGCTGAGCGGACTTGGTCATCACAGGCAGGACGTCAAAACCTTCCTTCTGCAGGAGCCTGAGAATCAGGGCGGACTTGTAGGCCCCGATGCAGCCCGTTACCCCGAGCACGACCTTCATTGGCCAGCCTGCTCCTCCTCCGATTCCATTCTTCCTCTTCCTCGACTGCTTCCTCGAGGATCTCGTACTTGATCAGGTTCAGCTCCGCTTCTCGGAGCGCGATGTACGCGGGCTTGGTCGACTTGACCTCCACCCTGGGAGGGGCGCCGTTCTGGATTTGCTTGGCGCGGTCGGCCGCCACAAGGATAAAGCGGAATTTGCTGTCGATCTCTTTGGGTACCTTAATGATCATTCACTGTCTCCTGAAAAGGGTTGCTGGCAATTTCGGGATAGGAGAAGAATAGGACCGTATAGGACCTATAGGTAAATGCTCCTGATCCTATGCGTCCTATTGGTCCTATCGGTCCTATTCATTCTCCTATCCCGAAATCACCGGAAAGGTCCTGATAATCTCTTCTGCGCGTTCGCGTCTCCGGTCCAATCGGCATCGCGCAGCCAAAACTATAGATTTTAACTCAAGAACCGAATTCTCGATATCATCATTTATGATGACATACTCGTATTCGCTGTAACACCGGATCTCCCCCCGGGCGATCTCGAGGCGCCCGCGGATCACCTCTTCGTCGTCCAGACCGCGCTTGCGGAGCCGCTCGCTCAGAACCTGATAGGACGGAGCGAAGACAAAAACCGTGATCGCTTCGGGCATCCGCTTCTTGACCGCCATCGCCCCCTGGACGTCAATGTCGAGGAGCACGTCGTGCCCGGCCGCCAGCTCGGATTCCACAAAGTGACTGCTTGTGCCGTAATAGTTTCCGTACACATGGGCGTGCTCGAGGAAGGCGTCCTCTCGGATCATCTCCTCGAATTTTTCTTTGGATACGAAAAAATAATCGACGCCATCCTTCTCGCCGATGCGCGATTTGCGGGTGGTGTGGCTCACCGAAAACTTCAACCCGGGCATCTCCTTCAGAACCCGATGGGCCAGGCTCGTCTTGCCCGACCCGGAGGCGGCGCTGATGACGATGAGATTGCCTCTACTGGACATTTTGTACCTGCTCACGGATGCGCTCGATCTCGGCCTTCGCTTCCACTCCAAGGTGGGACAAGGCGGCGGCCGGAGACTTGGAGAGCGTGGTGGTGATCTCGCGGTTCAGCTCCTGGCACAGAAAGTCGAGGTTCTTCCCCAGGTCGTCCGAGTCCGACTCCAAATGCTCTCCGAAACGCGCCAGATGGGTCTCCAGGCGGGACATCTCTTCGGAAATATCCGAGCGTTCGACATAGTAAATCAATTCCTGAGCGAGCCGGTTTTCATCCACGTTCACCGTCCCGGTCGAGATGTCGGCCAGCCTCTGGCGCAGCTTCTCGGTGTAGTAGCTCTTCACTTCGCCTGTCGCCTGCCTGATTTGGACCACCAGGGTGCCGAGCCGTTCGACCCTCTGGAGCAAGTCCTTCCGGATGGTCGCGCCCTCTACCCGGCGGGCGGCAATCAACTGATCCAGGGATGCCTTTATCCCCTTGGAAAGAGCGCCGAGCAACTCCTCGGATTCAGCGTCAATCTGCGGGGAAGAAATAACCCCCGGAAGCTGGAGAAGGGTCGAGACGTCAAGAGCACCCTCGACTCCCATTTGCCTCAGGTTCTCAGCGATCCGGCGGTAGTTTTCCACGGCCGTCTGGCTTACCTCCTGTGCCGCATTCAACCCGTTCAGGTTGATGTGGACCTCGACACGCCCTCTCGATATCCGGCCCTGGATCTGCTTGCGGATGTCCGCTTCGATCGGCATCAGTTCCCGGGGAAGTCGCACCACAGGGTCAAGGAAGCGCCCGTTCACGGCCTTGATGTCGATCGAGATTTCGAGGTTGCGCCACGACGTCGTCGTATGGGCAAAACCAGTCATGCTTTGCATAGGGTCATCCTACAGGAACGATGTCTGAGAACTGGAGATCATGCAGCTTCCGATAAATGCCCGACCTCGCCATCAGGCCGTCGTGGTCACCAACCTCCACAATCCGCCCGGCTTCCATGACCAGGATCCGATGCGCGATGCGGACGGTTGAGAGCCGGTGAGCGATCACAAGCGTGGTATGACGTTGCATCAGGTTGTAGAGCGCCTGCTGGACGAGTCGCTCGGACTCGGTATCGAGCGAGGACGTTGCCTCGTCAAGGATCAGGATGGGAGCGTTCTTCAGGATCGCGCGGGCGATGGCCAGACGCTGCCGCTGCCCCCCTGAAACCAGCTGGCCCCTTTCGCCGATGACAGTGTCGTAACCGGCCGGGAGGGCAGCGACGAAATCGTGAATGAAGGCTGCCTGGGCAGCCTCGATCACCTCATCCATGCCGCAATCTTCGCGTCCATAGGCAATGTTGTTCCGAACCGTATCGTTAAAAAGGAAAGTATCCTGGCTGACGATCGCTACCTGGCGCCTCAGGGAATTCTGCGTGACATCCCGAATGTCGATGCCGTCGATGAGGATGCGACCGCTCGTGGGATCGTAGAACCGGGGAATGAGACTCGCGAGCGTGGTCTTCCCGGCCCCGCTTCGGCCGACCAGTGCAACGATCTCTCCCGCCCGAATCCGTAGACAAACGTCGTGGAGGACCGGAATCCTTTTCTGGGTCCGATAACCGAAGGAAACCGACTCGAACGCGATCTCGTCCTTCATCGGCGCCAGTTCCAGGGCGTCCTCCTTATCAACCACTTCAATCTTCGTCTCCATCAGCTCGAAAACGCGGGTGGCGGACGCGAAAGCCTGCTGGATGTGCAGGTGCATCCTCGACAGCTTTCGCATCGGTTCGTACAGCCTGAATACCGAAATGACAAATGTGGCAAAAGCGCCCAGGGTCAGGGCCCCCCTGCTGATTTGGTGGTTGGCGTAGAAGAGGAATGGAACAAAGGCGAAATAGCCGACGAACTCGACGAGCGGGGAGTTCAGGGCAGCGGTCCGCGCCACCTTCAGGTTCATCCTGACGAGCTGAGAAAGCGACTTCGCGAACTTGCGTTTTTCGTATTCCTCCATCCCGAAGGCTTTCACGATTCGCTGGCCGGCGATGCTCTCCTGGAGGTTGTTGGAGAGATCGGAAAGATTCTCCTGACTCCGGGTGCTCGCCTTGCGAATTCCTCTCCCCAGCTTCAGGGTGATCGCGAGAACGAAGGGTGCGATGAGCAGGGAGAGCACCGACAGTTTCCAGTCAAGGCAGAAGATCATGACCAGGAAAGCTACCAGGAGAATGCTCTGCCGGGCATAGTCCGTGACAGTCTTGCTGACCGTCTCCTGAATTCGTTCTGTGTCGGTGATGACGCGAGCCATCAGCTTTCCCGTCGAGTTATGGGCGTAAAAAGCCATCGACTGGTCGAGCAGGTGACGGTACAGATCGCGCCGAAGAGCAGCCACAACCTGTTGCCCGCTGTAACTCATGGAGTATTCAGCGAAGTACAGGAAGAGCCCTTTTAAGAAGGAAAAGGCAACCAGAAGTATCGCAATCTGAGGAATGCTTTTGTCATCTATGCCCACATACCTCAGCGGCGCGAAGATGTATTGCAGGACGCGAAGGCCATCCGGGTCAGCAGCAGCGGTCGGACCAGACCAGTGATTGAAAATGGGGGCCAGCAACAGCACGATCGCCGCTTCCAGGATGCCGCTGGCTACGAGCAGGAGCATCGAAAGGATGAGCACGTGCAAATGCGACCGGATATAGGGAAAAAGCTTACGAACGTCCGACATTTGGTCAATTGTAGCAGCAGAAGCCGGGATTTCGGGGATTGAAAAGCGGAAAGCAACTGCGCACTGCACGCTGCGCACTGAGGACTGACCGGCTGACAAAAGCAACTGCGCGCTGCGCACTGCGCACTGACAACTGACGACGGAGAAGCTGTGAAAAAATCGAGGTGCGCGGTCTTCGGCCTGAAAGGCCGAGACATATCAGCCCAGGGCGGAGCGTTTTTTGCGCAGCCCTGGGTGATCGTGTCTGGTGGAATGGCTGAGCCCTGAAGGGGCGTAACAGACTACACGATTGCAGTTGTCACGCCCTTTCAGGGCTCCGACTCACATTCGTACCACTAACCCAGGGCTGCGCAAAAAACGCTCCGCCCTGGGCTATGTGTCTCGGCCTTTCAGGCCGAAAACAGTCACGAATTAGATTTTTTCACACCTTCTAACGACTGACGATTCAGAAACTGACAACCGTGACCTCAGTTGTCAGAAGGTGTGAAGAAATCGAAAGAGGGGTTTTCGACCCCAAGGGGGTCGCGCAGCAAAGCCCAGGGTTGGCCGCGTTTTTTTTGCGGCCTACCCTGGGTGGCAGTAGCAAACGCCTCAACCCTGAAAGGGTTGCGTATGTGCATGATACGCAACCCTTTCAGGGTTGAACTTCTGGGGTCCCCGACCCAGGGTAGGCCGCAGACAACGCGGCCAACCCTGGGCTTTGCTACGCGACCCCCTTGGGGTCGAAAACCGAGTCTTCGCAAGCAAAACCGATCTTTTCACACCTTCTCAGTCGTCAGCCGGTCAGTAGACGCCGTCCTTCATTCGCGCCAGACCTTTCCGGACGTCGCACAGTGCGAGGCCGGAATCCGACGTCAGCCGAGAGCAATCCAGGGAACAGTCTTTCCCGCGGATAACGAGGCCGGCGGACTCCATCGTGGCCGGCGCGAGCCGGGATTGATCCAATCCGAAGGCTTCGGTGAACAGGCGGCCGAATTCCCAGCGGCTGATCCGCTCGGCTCCACCCAGGTGGTAGAGGTTAAAGCTCGGGGAGGCTTGGAGCATCCACTCTACTGCCCGGGCCACGTCGCCCACGTAAACCGGCGTTCGATACTGGTCGGTGAACAGGGGGACCGGCTGACCCTGTTCGATCCTTGAGCGGACCCAGCCGAGGAACCCGGCGCCGAAAGGAGCCGGAGCGCCAAAAAGGAGCGCCATTCTCGCGACGATCCCATTTCCTTCCTCCCGCACGTATTGCTCCGCCCAGAGCTTGCTGCGGGCATAGGCGTTGGGCGGAGCGGGAGGATCCGACTCGCGATAATCCCGTCCCGAGCCGTCGAAGACCAGGTCGGTCGAGATGTAAACGAACCTGCTGTCCGAAAAATGCCGGGCCAGCAGGCGTGTGGCCTCGACGTTGACCAGGGTGGTGACCGCCGATTGCTGTTCACACTCATCCGGTCGGGTCATCGCCGCCGCATGGATAACATCAGAGAACCTCATTTTCCATACTTGGGACTCGGCCGGGCAAAGCAGATCGAGATGGCAGAGCTCTATCCCGGGAAGCGTCGCGCCCAGTTCATGCCGGGAGAAAGTGCCCGTCACCTGAAACCCGCGGCCGGAGAAGTAACGGCACAGGTGCCACCCGAGAAATCCGCTTGCACCGGTGATCAGGAGTCTGCCCATTTCTCTCCCAGTTCGCGTTCGTTTCGCACCACAGTCCGACTCCGCTGAGGATACTCCGCCCTCACTTCACGCGAAATCCTAAATCCTCAATTGGTGCCCTTCCCGCTTGTCACGTCTCGCGACTTCAGATAACCTTTCCCCGCCGCACTTAGGGAGGGTATTCCTGAGGGGTTCACTTTGTCCCCTGACCTTCCCGCAGGCGCCGGAGGCGGTATTATGCGAGCCCGAATCAAGATCCATGTACGGACCAGTCCTGCTTTTTCTTCCTCTCCTTGTTCTGCTTGCGATCCCCGTTGCCGCCCAAAGTCAATCGGCATGGCGCTACTGGACCTCGGAGAATGGCCTGCCGGAGTCCTACATACGCAATATTAACGTGGACATCGACGGTAGGGTTTGGTTCTCGCACGGCGTGGTCGAAGCCTTCAGCACGCTCGATGGTCACGTCGTCCGGGCTTATCCGTACTCGCTGACGGCCGGATCCGTTTATGGAAGTCGAAATGGCGAGGCTTGGGCCCAGGACCGGACCGTTCTTTTGCGTTTTCGCAAAGGCGAGTGGTCGAGTTATCGGGCTCGGATCTGAAAGGTGTCCTGGAGGGCAGCCCCCTCCGCGGTCTCTGTCCCGTCGACACGGAGTCAGTCGTTTTGCTGCTCCCGAACCGCATCCTCTTGTTCGATGCCCTGACCGGAAAAATCAGCACAATCGCCTCAGCCGACACTATTGGATTTGGAAACTTCAGCGAAATCCTGCGCAGGCATGACGCCAAGGGCTTCTGGGTATGCGCGAGTGGAGGCCTGCTCTCCTGCGTCCGAGCGTCGGACGGTCAGGGGTTTGCCATTGAACGCTTTCCCCTCCAGCATGAGAAGTATTCCAATCTGAGCCGGATGCACGAAGGCCCCGGCCAGGAGCTTTTTGTGACTGTTCAGGTGACAGACGGTCGAGCAGTCCTGCGCCTCGAGGGGAACCGGTGGGAGCAGGTCTACGCGACCAACGCAGGGACAGTCGAGGGTTGGCGGGGACCGAGCGGATCGCTGTGGGCTCGACGGGATGACGTGTTGTTGCTCGAGCAGGATGGGCGCTTTGAGCCGGTCGATCGGACTGGCGCACTCTCCGGAAACCTCATGTCGGTCTTCTCCGGCGAAAACGGTGATTTCTGGATCGGAACGTCACAAGGTGCCGTCCGCTACGCTCCGGACCTGTGGGTCGAGCCCCGAGAGCTGACCGGCGACAAGCAGATCTGCAACTCGATCTCCGAGGACAGCCGCGGCCGCCTCTGGGTCCTGTACCCCCGTAAGATCGCAATTTCGAGCGGGAGTACATGGAAGCTTCTTGACCTGCCCAGCAACACGACGGGCCGGTCCACCCAGGTCCACTCCCTGCAACCGCTTGGAAGAGACCAGATGGTGCTCGCGGCTGACGTCCGGTCCGGGTCGGTCACCCAACAGATGCTGCTGGTCGACGGCGACGCCGGCACTTTCCAACCAATCGCGCACCCCGAAGGACTCGCTGTCCGCACGATCCTGCGGCGGGACGACGGCACTCTTCTCGTTCATTGTGGCAATGCCACCGAGTACCGGGTCGACATCTATGACGGCAGAAGCTTCAGGAAGTTCGCGGCGCTCGGGAAAAACACCATCAGCGACCTGCGCGCTCTCTATGAAGCCCGAAACGGCGATCTCTGGCTCGGAGGATTAACCGGCGCCATCCGATATAGAAACGGGAAGACCGACACTTACTATTTCAAGGAACTCGGACCGAACAATGGCGTGTTCACCATAGGGGAATCGCGAGACGGCAAGATCTGGCTGGGCGGGCGCAATCGAATCGTGACATTCGATGGAAAGAACTGGACCACCCTGCTGGAAGGCGTGGACAGGGCGCGGTCGATCATGCGCGCCGACAACGGCGATATGTGGGTGGCATCCGGCACTGGTGTTCATTGCTTCAGGAACGGCCAGTGGGTCTCCAACACGGGCGAAGACGGACTTCCCTCCTCCATGGGCTACGAGGTGTTCCAGGACAGCCAGGGAAGAGTGTGGTGCGGAACAACACGGGGCCTGGCACTCAGAAATCCGGGCGCGGACGTTGAAGCCCCGGATACCTTTGTCCCCGAGGAAAGAAACCTGCGCGAGGCTCCACCGGCGGGCAACGTACAGCTCGCTTTTACAGGCAGCGACCGGTGGAACGTGACGATCGACAGCCGGCTTGTCTTCTCCTATCGCATCGACGACGGCGGCTGGAGCCGGTGTGCCCCGGAGGCTTCGGCCTCCCTCACCGGGCTCAGCTGGGGCGGCCATTCTTTCGAAGTCCGGGCGATGGACCGGAACGGAAATATCGACCCCTCCCCTGCGGTCTTCCGATTTGCCGTATTGCGCCCCTGGTATCTGCAGATCGGCTTTCTCGCCATCGCTGCGGTTGCGGGCGTGGTGATCTTCTTCCAGGGGAGGAGAACCTACCGCGACTTCCGGGAGCGAGGCAGGATCATCGATCAGCTGACATCGGCCAACCAGCAGGTGCAGCAGCGAACAGAAGAGGCGGTGGCGGCCAACGATGCCATCAAGCGGGAACTGGCAGAGCGGCACCGGGCCGAGAAGGCAGCCCGCCAGGGCGAGGAACGAATCCGCCATCTGTATGGGCAAATGAGCCAGTCGATCTCCCGCCTGAACGCCGGGGTTGGAGAAGTTGCTGCCATGGCCGGTGAGCTAGCGGAGGGCGCCAATCAGATCAGCCGCGCCAGCGAGTCGCTCGCATCCGGAGCCGGCGAGCAAGCGGGTGCCGTCGAGGAGATTTCTTCGAGCCTAAAGGTGGTGGCTACCGCTACCCTGGAGACCGAGAAACACGCGCAAGCCGTCGAACAACTTGCCGAGTCGGCCAGGAACAGCACTGCTCGGGGCGCCGGGCGCATGCAGGAGCTTTCGTCGGCCGTCGAGAAGATCAAGGTGTCCTCGGACGAGACCGGACGAATCGTGAAGGTCATCCGCGAGCTCGCCTTTCAGACCAACCTCCTTTCTCTGAACGCCTCCATTGAAGCAGCACGTGCGGGCGACGCAGGCAAGGGATTCGCCGTGGTTGCGGAAGAGGTGCGGGACCTGGCCAATCGTAGTGCGCAGGCAGCCAAGGAGAGTGAGACGCTGATCGAGGAAGCGCAACGAAATGCCGAACACGGTGTGTCCCTCAACCGACAGGTCGTCACTGGGCTGCAGGAGATCCAGGACCAGGTTCAGGTCGTCAGCGACGTGCTGAAAACTGTGAATGTCACGCTCCGTGAACAGAGTCTCCAGATTACCGAAATCGCCCGGGGCATGGACCAGATCAATAAAGTGACCCAGAGCGCAGCCGGCTCCTCCGAGGAGTCCGCGAGCGCAGCTGGACAGATCGCTCAGCACGCCGCCAAACTCCAGAGCCTCGTCGAGGTTCTGTCTACCGCGGTCGACGAGCTCGACCGGCTGCCCAAGGAAACCGAGGCCCGCCTGGAACTGGTCGGCCGGTAGGAAAAGCAAGAAAGCATAGGAATATAGGACGATAGGACATATTGGACCTATAGGACATATAGGACGAACAGGTCCCCGCATTCACTCCTTCCGTTCCTATATGTCCTATAGGTCCAATATGTCCTATCGTCCTATTTCCTATGCTTTCCCCTTCACCTTCTTTGACGCGCCGGTTCCAGCTGAATGAGCACGTCAGCGGTGGCGCCCTTCGGGATCTGCACGGTCTGCGATTTTCTCAGGCCCTCTGGGCCCGGGACCGTCGACACGTGGATCTGCAGCTCTCCGGAAGGTAACTCCGGGAAGGAAAACAAGCCCTCCGCCTGCTGGAATCGACCAAACGTCGAGAAGTCCGGCCGCGCGCCCCAACCCGGTCTGGCGGCCGGTCCCCGAGATTGCGGGAAAGGCGCCTTGACAACCGAAATCAGATTTACCTGGAAATCGGTGACGGGATTGCCTGACGGATCGACTACGCGGCCGGTCAGTGCCCCCTCCGGCTTCTTCAACACGATTGTGCGTTCCGCTCCCGTTTCCAGGCTTTCAATCCAGATCCGGGAATCGAGGTATCCTCGGGCGCTGGCCCCGACGTCGAGAAAACGATCGGACGGAAGGGCGATCGTGAAGTAGCCGTCCGAATTCGTCGTTTTCGGAGCACCGCCCACCCCGAAGGAGCCGGACGACCTTCCCTCTTCCCGATGCACGGTCACGAAGATCCGGGCTTCGGCAATCGGCTGCCCGGAGTCCGAAACCACCCGTCCCGTGAGGATGGATCCGTCCTCGAGGACCACCTCTGTGGGCGGAGAGGCTGCCTGGAAGCTCACTGCCTTCCACAGGTAGCCTTCGGCTCTGATCTCGCACTGGCATTCATCGATTTCAGGGTCCACCTTAAGGGTCAGGAGACCGGGTCGGGAACGTTCTGGCTCAATGAACCGCTCCGCGAAACCCCGGCAAAAAGCAATCGCGTCTCCCACGGCCTGGCGCCTGCTGTTCACGACTCTGATGGTGACGATCCGAGCGGGAAGCAGTCGGACTTCCACCCGATTCTCGCCGGGTTTCAACTCGAGCTCGATGATGGCGGCGCGGTATCCGGGGGCGTTGGGGAAGACGGAAACGAGACCTGGCGGAAAACCCTCCGCCCCAAACTCGCCGTTGGCATCGGTGAGCATCTCTTCGCGCTTTCCACCGATGTAGGCCATGCCAACTCCCTGATTTCCAGCCATGTCCGGCCGTCGGGTCCGCAACATGACCATAACCCGGCCTCCCTGGACGGGAGCGCCGTCGGGGTCCACCATCCGACCCTTGATCCACGCCACCGCTGGCTCCAAGACGAAGTTGCGCTCCAGCTCACCCGGGGCCTCCATGCGAAGCTGCCCTTCGAGCGTTGTAAAGCCATCGCTCGACACCTTGAGCCGGTAGGATCTTCCGCGTCTGAACGGGACACTGAGCTCATATGACCCATCCGCGACCGAGATGGAGCGCCAGGCGGATGTCGAACAATCGCGAGGATTCGGGGACTCGCATGCCAGCACTTCGGCACCGGCCAGCGGTTGCTTGTCCTCGGTCCTGACCTTACCCCTCAACCGGAATTCACTGGCATGGCCCGTGCCCGGCTCCCGCTTATCTAGAATGCCGGGGCGATGCATGGCCCCGGGTTCTTCCTTTTCTTCAGCGGAAGGCTCGGCAGCGCCGATTCCGGGGCGTTTGACATCACTGCCTGGGGAACCCGCCTGAGTGCGCGGGCCGGTTCCCGCCCCCTGGCGAAAGACAGTGAAACGATCTCGCGACGAGAACAACAGAATCAGGACCAAGAGGCAGGCGACGGTGAAGAGCAGGATCAGCATTCGCTTGCGAGACATGACCCACTCCCTTTCTTCGACTCCTTCCCTAATTGCACTCCGCCACGAGCGGCCCGGCCAGCTCCTTCAAGAAGAAGAGCTTGCCCGGGAGAGTCGGCATGAAGCTGGACGGCACCCAAATGTCAGGGCCATAGCGGAGGGTTACGAGGAAGCTCAGGCCTTGCCACTGCATCCCGCGGCCGAGCGCCCCATCGCAACCGCCGATGATCCAGTTCGCCTGGAGGAAAAGCCCAGGACCGATTGTGTTAGCAAACGCCGGGACGAGCGTCGTGCGGCTCTTGAAGCTCGTCACCGCATTCTGCTCGATTGTCAACGGATGAAGCCTGGCGCCGAGGCGATGAGTCTGGGCCTTCCAATCCTCGACCGATGCGAACTCGGCAGCGAAGTGAGGCTCCCAGAATGCAATGTGAAAGACGCGCCCGATGCCGAAGACGACCACGAGCTCCGCCCCTTTGTCGAGCAGCGCCTTGAGCTTTTCCGGGTATTTCGGAAGGTTTCCCCGGGTTGCAAAGTTGCGTTGTTTCTCGGGAACGGTGAGCGAGCCGAGTGGGCCGTAGAAGGCGCCTTCCATCGCATACTGGAACGATCCGGGGTTGGTCGCCGGAAGAGTATTGCCTTCGGCGTCGGACCACTCATCCATGTTGAATCCGTGCACGTGGTCCGCTCCGATCCCCCACTCTCGTAAGAAGAACACCGCCCATCTGTACATCCCCATCGGCCCGACCGGCAGGATCATTGCCATCTGTTTGCCTGCGTCCCGAGCGCCGCGGATCCGGAGCGCGATTTCATGTCCCATGAAGACGTTGAAATCTTCGAGTGAATCACAGGGGACAGGGGTGAACCGCTCGTTCCACCATGGCTGCCTTGCTGTCGCCTCCTGGGGTGCGACGCCCGCACATCGGTCCATCCTCTCGAGGTCCCATCCCTTCGGGAAGAAGTTTTCGAGAAGCGAGCCCCGCAATGTGGTCAACAGGTTCTGGTTTTCGCTCATCGCTCCTCCTCCACACATCTCAAGGAAGGTAACGCTTCGTGGTTGCGCGCCCCCACACCCGGTGCTGGCGAAAGGCCTCCGCATAACTGACACCGGCCTGCATGCCGCGGAAGGCTGACTGAATCATGGCCATTTCGACATAGTCGACGTGGTCATGCTCGCGCAGCCAGTCGGCCTGGGTCTTGTGACAGGCAATCATCTGGCGCTTGATTCCCTGCACCGCAGAAATATCCACGAACTCTTCCGGGTTGAAATTGAATCCGGCAACAGTGTCCGCGAAATAGACCGGGGTCAGGGGGAAGTGAACCGGAGAGGAGGTAATCAGCTGTGGCAGTGTGGCCCCGAAGCTGGCCGCGAAGCCGACCTCCGACGTAATCGTGTGATCAGGCATGTAGTCGTGGGGGTCAGGCAGAATCACGAGGTCCGGCTTCGAGCTGCGGACCGCCTCGATCATCTTGAGTCTGGATTCGCGTTCGACGTAGATGTCCAGGTCGTCTACGTCCAATGTGATCGACTCGGCGCCGATCAGGGAGGCCGCGTTCTTCGCCTCCTGACGCCTGATCTCACGGAGTTCCGCACGCGGGATCTCGCGGTGGCCGTGGTTCCCATTGCAGACATGACACATCGTGACTTGATGGCCTTCCTGGGAAAAACGCGCCAGGGTCCCGCCGCAGAGGATCTCCAGATCGTCCGGGTGTGCACCGACAGCAAGTACTCGCATCTTGGATCAATTCTAGAATCAGAACGGTTCCTTCAGGAATATTTTTCGCCGGGGGAGTCCGACGAGGCGGAAAACGGCGCCCGCCCTCGCTGACACCATCACATGATTCAGGCCTTGGCAAAGCCGCACCGCTTCTGCCTTTTTGGGCTTGAATTCGTTGGGTTTTGGACGAATAGTATAAGCAACCTCCTGGGTTAACTAAAGTGTCAAGTCAGATCAAGATAGGAGGGAACGATGGCTCCCGATGCTGAGTTTCCGGCAGCTCCCCCAGCCGGTGAGCGGCCGACGAATGGCCAATCCACCCCACGCTCTCATTCTCGTTTCGGCATCCTTGCTGAAGCGGCCGAAGATGCGATCTTCGAACTGGATCGAGAAGGCAAGTATCTCTTCATGAACGAAGCCGGCGCCCGTCGTCTGGGGATTCCCAGCGAATCCATGATCGGGCGAAGCCTTCGGGATTTCTTTCCGGTTGACGCCTCTGTTCTGCTGCAAACGCTCGACTCGGTGTTCTCCACGGGCAAAACTGTTTCAACGTTGCGCAAAGTCACGGTCAAGGGGAAACAGCTTCTCTTCTCTGCTGTCCTTGTCCCTATCAAAAACCACAACGGGGAGGTCCAGTCGGCTCTCGTGATTGCTCGCGACATCAGTTGGATCAGGCGGCTGGCAAAGAGGGCCAAAAGGAACCAACGCCGGGTCAGAGACCTGTTCAGGAACATGGGCGAAGGCGTCGGAATAGTCGACCCGGACGAAAATTTCCTGTTCGTCAACCCGGCGGCTCACGCAATTTTCGGGGTCCCTCCGGGCCGGCTCAAGAACCGCAACATGCGGGAGTTTGTCACCGCCGAGGCATGGCAGCTGGTCCTGAGTCAAACCTCGCAGCGAAGAGAGGGTGCCACAAGCACGTATCAGCTGGAGGTCGTGCGCCCGGACGGTGAAAGGCGGTGTCTTCACGTCACCGCAACAGCAAGGCGCTCCCGCTCCGGCGAATACCTTGGGGCCTTCGGTGTTTTTGGAGACGTCACCACCCAGAAACGGGCCGAAGAGGCCTTGCGGAGAACGAGCGAAGAGTTGGAAGAACTGGTGGCCCGGAGAACCGCCCAACTCTCCCAGGTTGTCGAGGAACTGCAGCGACAAATCCAGGAAACCAATGAAGCCAAAGCTGCTCGGAAGATCAGCGAGTCGCGCTTTCGCGCGATCTTCGATTCCGCGCTGGATTCCGTGTTCATCAAGGACCGCAGCTCACGCTACCTGGAAGTGAATGCCAGCATGGAACGCCTCTTTCACAAACCCGCCGGTGAGCTTGTTGGCAAAACTGATATGGACTTGTTTAGCGAAGAAGATGGCCAGAGGTTGAAGGCGGAGGATCAGAGAGTACTGCAAGGCGAAGTCCTCGATTTGGAAACCACCAAGTCGGTCGGGGGGATCAGGCGAGTTTTTCATACCATCAAGGTCCCCTTGCGAGACAACTCTGGAACGATCGTCGGACTGTGCGGGATTGCCCGGGACGTCACGCGGCGAAAGACAGCGGAAGCTGAGCTCATCGAGAGCCGGGAACGTTTGAGACTGCTCACTGCTTACGCGGACGCTAACCGTGAAGAGGAAAACAAGAGGATCTCCCGGGAAATCCACGATGAACTCGGGCAGAACCTGACCGTTGCCAAATACGAGCTCGCGGGGCTTCGGAAAGCGCTACCTGCCGACAATCCCGACCTGCTCGGCCGGCTCGAGTCACTGGACAGCCGACTCGACTCGGTCACGCAGGATGTCCGGCGTATTGCCCGCAATCTTCGCCCTCCGCTTCTGGACCATTTTGGTCTGGAGGCGGCGATCGAGTGCCTGGCCAACGAGTTTCAAGAAAGAACGGGGATCCAGTGCGAGCTGGTCTCAAAGGCGTCAGATGTCCCCATGGACGATAGCGCTGCCATCTCCGTTTTTCGTATGTGTCAGGAGGCTCTGACCAACGCGGCGCGGCATTCGGGCGCGAGTTCCGTGAAACTCATTCTTTCGGCTGACGACCATCAGTTCCGGCTGGAGATCACAGACAACGGCAGGGGAATCAAGCCGGAGGACCTGAACAAACCCACGCTCGGGTTGCTGGGAATGGAGGAGCGGGCGCGCCGGCTGGGTGGCCAGTTTCACATAGGTCCGGCTCCAGGGGGTGGAACGCGGGTCACCGTGAGCGCCCCTACTACCAACCTCCCGTAACCCCAGAAAACCTGCCCGGTTTCATTGCGGCTTCAGCTGTGGCTTCTTGCGGGGATTAAACCCCGCGTGCCACGGGCAAGCCGTCTTCGCTGCGTCCTAGCGGAGAGTGGTCTGGCATCCCATTTGCGATGATTGAGGCGGAGAGAAGGAGGGAGTATGCACATGCCGTCGAACCGGTGCTTGCTGCTATCGCTGTTGCTGCTCCTGCTCCCCGCTGGTCTACCAGGCAACCAGCTGAAGGCGCAGGACAAGGGAGAGATCGGATTTCTCGCGGGTGGTGTGAAGATGTTCCTTGATGAGCCGATCGACCCATACATCGGCGGTCAGGCGCTATTCGGTATCGGTCGACGCGTGATGCTCGGGCCGGACATCTACCTGATACGTGGCGCGCGGTTTGAACGCGTGAACATCGTTGGACGTTTTGAGTATTCCTTGACGGATGCTGGCCGAGTGACACCCTACCTGGTGGGGGCAGGCGGCTTCTTTCGTGAACTGGACAAATCCATCAACTATCGTCACAACGAGGAGTCCTTCGGCGGCGGAGTGGGAGTGAAGATTCGGTTCGGGAGACTGCTCCTGGTTCCGGAAGCCATGCTTGGCGTCAACGAGTTCCCGCGGCTCTCGTTCGGCGCGCGCTACGCGTTCTGATATCTTCCCGGAGACGACAATCGGTGAAAAGGAGTGGTCATTTGTGAGCGGGCGGTGATTTTTCACCACCTTGACGCATCTACGGAACAGGTGCGGGAGGAGACGCCAGGAGCTCTTCCACCTCACCGAAATCCAGGGGTTACCCGGTACCGAAGCGGGTCGACATAGCCCCTCCGATGAATGGTCTGGTCCGGGGAGTGATCTCCTGTCCCGTGGACCCGAGGTCGACAACGGCGGTGAACTTCGCCTCCTCGCCGGGCTCCAGGTTCGAACCGAACACGATTCCGCGGTCATCCCACACAAGGGCGCAGACCAGTTGCCGGATCTGGCGCAATTCGTTTCTGAGGCCCGACAAAGCCAGGGAGGCGGACACGGCGCCGACAAACGCCTCGGCACTATCTACCCGGTAACCGAAGCGGGTGACATAACGGCCCCGCTCCAGGAAGACCGGCGTCTGATGCTCCTGCAGGACAAACGTGTCGAGGAAGAAGGGATCGACTGGATCCGGCTGGCGCATATCACTCTGCGGCCAGAGGGCGCGCCCCCTGCCTTAGCTCTGGGCTGCGAGTGTGTCCAGGACGCCGCGCATGTACCCGAACGATTTCATCATGCCCGGGTACGGGTTATCCGCGTCGATTTCGTACTCCAGCATTACGCCACCGCGGTAACTCATTGCCCTCAATTGCTTGAAGAGGGAGACGATCGGCAGGGCGCCGTCACCGACCGGGCAGTCACTGCCCCTCCCCTTTGGATCCTTCAGATCCTTGATATGGACATCGAGCAACCGGGGCCCGGCCTTCCGAATCCACTCGACAATATCCGCACCGGCGCGACTCGTGTGCCCGATATCCATGCACAGCCCCATGCGGGGATCGCGATTCTTGACTGCTTCCAGGACGCTCTCCGGCGTGGGGAAGTGTTGATCTTCGGGGCCATGATTGTGGATTGCCGTTTTGATGTCGAATTCCTTGACCAGTTTTTCCACCTCGTCCAGCGTGGCGTGGGTCGGCGCGCACACCATCATCGGGATCCCGCTCATCTTCGCGTATTCGAACATGCCGCGAAGCTTGGCCGGTTCCTTCAGGTCGATATTGCCACCGCTGAGAATCTGGATGCCGGCATCGAGGAATTCCTTGCTGCCTGCCTTCAGCTCGTCAGGCGTGCTCTCGTACGGAAGGTGGAACGACTTGATGCTCACCGCGGAAATCCCCAACTGCTTGATCACCTTGATGGCGTCCGCACGGGACAACTTCCTGAGTGAATAACTGGCGACTCCGAGCGTGAAGCCGCCGGGAGGCGTTCGTTGCGCGGCCAGATAATTGTTCAGGCGAAGACCCGAAAACGCGACCGTTGTCCCTACCGCAGTCGTCCCTATGAAGGTTCTACGATTCAGCACGCTAAGCTTCATTAATTGGTCCCTCCATCCCACGAAATCAACAAAACTCGAAGAAACTCTTCCCGCGCTGAGTATCCTAGTGTACAAACACCCGGACAACCAACGAGAAAAGCGGAGAACAGAGAATGCAACACAAAGAAACAACGAATGCCGAGGCACATTTGCCCGCCGGTTACCAGTCTCTCCTCGACCCGAAAGAAACGGAGAACGCGATCCGATCGATCAAGACATTCTTTCAAACAAATCTCGCCTTTGAGCTGAACCTCATTCGGGTGACCGCGCCGCTGTTCGTGCAGGCGGGGACCGGGGTCAACGACGACCTGAACGGGATCGAGAAGCCCATCTCCTTCTGTGTTCCAGCCATGGCCGGTGCTCGTGCCGAAATCGTGCAGTCGCTGGCGAAATGGAAGAGGATGGCCCTCAAGGATCTGGGCATGTCCTACGGAGAGGGACTCTATACCGACATGAACGCCATCCGTCCGGACGAAGCCCTGGACGCCACCCATTCGCTCTACGTGGATCAGTGGGACTGGGAACGCGTCATTTCCGCTGAAGACCGCACTGTGGACTTCCTCACGAACATCGTGCGGAGCATCTACGATGTGATCCGGCGAACCGAGAAGTATGTCGGTTACCTGTACCCCCGCATCCAGCCCTGGTTGCCGGACGAAATCACCTTCCTGCACTCCGAACAACTCGAGGGACAGTACCCGGACCTCTCCCCGAAGGAGCGGGAAAACCGCGCCTGCCGCGACTTTGGTGCCATCTTCGTCATTGGGATAGGAGGCGCGCTCAAAAACGGGAAGCCGCACGACGGCCGAGCTCCCGATTACGATGACTGGTCAACACCGACGATGAACGGCTACAAGGGGCTCAACGGGGACATACTCGTGCACTATCCCCTGTTCAACCGGGCGCTCGAGCTCTCGTCCATGGGGATTCGGGTCAGCCCGGAGAGCCTCGCCCAACAGCTCGAGCTGACGGGGCACGTCAGCCGCAGAGAACTGATGTTCCACCGGCGCCTGCTGGCCGGGGAGCTGCCCCTGTCAATCGGCGGCGGAATCGGCCAGTCGAGGCTTTCGATGTTCTATCTGCGCAAGGCTCACATCGGGGAGATCCAGGCGAGCCTCTGGCCCGAAGAGATGGTGCAAAGCTGTCGAGACCAGGGCGTGTTCCTGCTGTGAACTCGGGAGCTGTTAGCTGCAAGAACCGGGAATGGCGCCCGGGGCGAGGTATGGTCAGAGCCGCGCGCGAGCGCCTTCCAGCGAAGCAAGCGGGTTGCAACAGCAGGCAGATCGCATGCCCTTTTGCAGGGTCAGTGCGAGGGACGTGCGGTCAGCTAACTGTTACAACCCGCTTGCTTCGCTGGAAGGCGCTCGCGCGCGGCTCCGACAAACTCGGTTCCGGTCGACTCTTTCCGGGGCGGGCGTGGGGAAAAGGGTTGCTTACGGTCACAATCCGCGCGCTTCGCAAAAGACGCTCCGCCTGCGGTTCTGTACCGCTCGGCGACCCACTGCCTGTCACTCCGGCTTTAGGCTGGCGCGGGCCTTGGTCGCCGCGATCATTTCCTGCCAGTATCTCCTGAGGAACGGCGGATTCTCCATGCTGTCCAGGAGGTATGACCGATCGGCGCGTGACAGATCCAGCACCGCAGTGATCATCTCCTCCTGGTAAAAGCCGGCTTCGGCCAAGGGTATCCCGTTCGGCTCGCGGATGAACGACGCGCCGCTCGAGGTCTGCTTCCCGTCAGGCGCCTGGCCGACCGTGTTTGCGACACAGTGGAACATCTTTGTGTTTGGGCCGACCGGCTGCTGCGCGCGGCCGGACGTCCGTTTCCACGCGACCGCCTCGATCTCGTCGGAGCTGCACGAGGGGTGGAAGAGGACCTGGGCGCCGGCCATCCCCGGGATGCGGTACAACTCCGGATGCCGTCCGTCACGACAGATGACCAGCGTGCAGAGGATCCCGTCAATTTCAAACAAGGCCAATTTGTCTCCGCCCCGGCAGTAGGTCTTCTCGTCCCTGCCAGCCATGTTGATCTTCGCGTACTCGTAGTGAAGCCGGCCCTCGGGACTGATGACGTGGGCGACGTTCAGGTACCGGTCCGCGGTCTTCCTGATGCTTCCGACGATGACCCAGATGTTGCGCCGAAGCGCGGCATCGCGCACCTGGGCGAGCGCCGACTCAATCTCGGCAAGCGCCGTCTCGATCGCATAGGGAAAGTAGTATCCGGTCAAATTGGCTTCAGGGAAAAGCACCACACGGCTTCCTTCCGCCGCCGCCCGGTCGATGAACCCGAGCGTGGTTTCCAGGTTGCGGGCGATCGGTTTTGCCCAGTGCAATTGGACGCAAGAGACCTGAAGAGTCGAAGGCTTGTCCATATTCCTGCATTTTGCCACAAGATCACCCGCGGTGAACTCGAGGCTGGACAGGGGCTTTCTCAGACTCCATGATGTGGCGGTGCGCGCGATAATCCGCAGGTTGGTCCGAAGCTACAAGGAAGCATATTCGGGCCTTCCCAGGGCCGCCTGGATGCTCGCCGCTGTGGAGCTCGTCAACCGCAGCGGGACCATGGTCCTCTTCTTCATGACCCTGTATGCCACGCGCCACCTCGGTTTCAGCCTGACGGAGGCCGCCCAGGTGATGAGCGCGTACGGTGCCGGGTCGCTGGTCGGGACCTACCTCGGCGGACGCCTGTGCGACAGGATTGGCGCATACAACGTGCAGAAGATCAGCCTGGGTCTCGGCGGAATATTCCTGATCCTGCTCGGGTACCCTGAATCGCTCCTTCCGCTCACAGTCCTGATGTTCGCCTTTTCGGCGACCGGGGAGGCGCTCCACCCGGCCAACATGACGGCCATCTCTCAGGTCTGCCCGCCGGAGATCCGCGCGAAGGGATTCGCGCTGGCCCGGTTGGCTGCGAATCTCGGAGTCAGCATAGGGCCGGTTGCGGGCGGGTACCTCGCGCTCATCAACTACCACTACCTTTTTTGGGTGGACGGGCTGACGAGCCTGGCGGCGTTTGCGCTCTTCCTGGCTTTCTTCGGACGCGCTGCCGGCCCGCACCTCGATCACAATGAGGCGGCCGCCGCTTCATCCCCCTGGAAGGACCGGCTGTTTCTACTGATGATTGCATTGGGGTTCCTCGTCGCCCTTGTCTTCTCCCAATTGTTCAGCACCTTCCCCCTGTACATCCGGGAAGTGTATGGACTTCCCGAGAATGCGATCGGCCTTCTGATCACCGTCAACACAGTCATGATCGTGGCCATCGAAATGTTGATCATCCACCGCCTGCAGGGACACGACCCGGCGCGGGTGGCCCGGATCGGCGCACTGGCCCTCTGCGCGGGATTCGCCCTCATGCCTTTTGGCCGGGGTTTCCTCTACGGAGCCTTCACCGTTGCCGTCTGGACGATGGGGGAAATACTGATACTCCCTCTGCTGGTCTCACTGGTGGCCAGCCGGGCCACGCCCGCGACGCAGGGGCGCTACCAGGCCCTCCTGAGTGTGTCGTTTGCGGGCGCCATGGTCGCCGGGCCGGCTATTGGCTCCTGGGTCTACAAGACCTTCGGGCCTGACTATCTCTGGTACGCCTGTGGTTTGCAGGGGATCGTCCTGTTTGCCGGGTTTTCGCTTCTGATCGGTGGGATGGCAAAGGAACGAGGGAACGAGGAATTCGCACGCGAAGTGACGCCTAGTCGAATTCGATCTGCAGGTCCCCTTCTCCGCCCCGTTCCCGGAATGATCCCGCCGGCCGCCTCGCTGCCGTCCTCCGGTTACCTTTGGACGCCTTCAGATGTGCGAGGAACCGGGAAAGCCTTTCCACCGCTTCGGGGCGCAGCGAGTAGCGCAGGAAAGTTCCCTGCCTCTCCACAATGACCCAACCGTCGCCGCGCAAGCGGTCAAGGTGATGCGAGAGTGTCGATGCAGGAATACCGATCTCGGGGAGAAGATCGCCCACGACCATTCCCTCCCGGGTGTGACTAAGCATGATCACGATGCGCACCCGAACCTCGTTGGCGAGACCGGCAAAGAAACCGGCCAACTCGCGATCAGACGCCTCGCGATCCTCCGTCTCCGTCTCCATCTTGTTACCTCCGCTTATATTTCCATTATAGTGGAATCATGCTTCGATCGCTACCGATTCTTGTGGCCCGCGGGGACCCGTTTTGCTAGAATAGTTCCTGTTTTTGAACGTCGCCTAAGTTGCCCTTCCTTCCTGAGGGACAACGCGGGGGAACCAGATCCTCGGGACTCCATTCCCGGGGAAGGGGCGAGAGGCCGCGGGTAACCGCGTGCCAAGGTCACTTCCTGGACCGAGCCCGTCAGCTAACCTCGCCGGCATATGGAAGGGCGATCCTCTGGGTCCCAGCGACCGGCAACGCCTACCACCCGAGATCCCCCAGAAGAACTAATCGTGGAAACAGGAGGCCGACGTGTGCGCAAGCCGCGTCCGCCAGCTGTACCACCCGTGCCCGGGAAGCTGCCAGACCGGCAGGGCGCGGCATTCGAGGCGGCCATATGGCCGAGTTTGTGAACGGAGGATCGTTATGTTCGCGTCGTTGCTTGTCGTTGGAGCGGTGATCATTGTCGTTCTGACCGCCAGTATCCTTGCCTTCGCGTCAGTTCGTCGGATCGGACCGACCGAGGTCGGCCTGGCCACCAAGAGATGGAGCGTTCGCAGGCTTCCCGACGACAATCCGATCGCTTTCAGGGGAGAGGCGGGATACCAGGCAGACCTGCTGATGCCGGGCGTGCGATGGAAACCGTGGCCCCTGTTTCGAGTCGAGAAGTTTCCGTGGATCCAGGTCCCGGCCGGCCAGATCGGCGTCGTGATCTCTCAGGTTGGAGAACCCTTGCCGATCGGAGCGAAGTCGGCCAGGTACAAGAAAGAATTCGGGAACTTCTCCAATCTCCGTGATTTCATCCAGAACGGCGGGCAGAAGGGCGTCCAGAGGCCGGTTCTGCCGCCTGGAACCCTGGTCCCAATTCATCCAGTTGGGTTTCTCGTGATCACGAAGAATCAGGCCTACGGACTCCCGGTATCCCCGGAATTCAAGGCGATGAGCGGGAAGAAGGGCGGCCTGATGCCGGAGTCGTTCGGGTTGAGCCCTGAGCAACTCGAGCTCGTCCGTATCGCTCCTCAGCCGCGTGCCGGGAAGGACAACGGGGTTGACATGGTGGGTATCGTCACGACCTTCGAGGGGGATCCCCTGCCCTCCGGCGCCATTTCCAGCAGGCTGGGGGAATTTCAGGACGTTCAGGCAATGGAGGCGGCCGGGGTTGAGGATCCGCAGATCATCGAGACGTTGCTTGGCAACAAGAACAACCTGCACAACAACTATCAGGACTTTCAGGCGTTCCTCGAGCAGGGAGGGAAGATCGGGCTTCAGCACGATCCTCTGTTGTACGGGGCTTACGCGCTGAACCCCTTCCTGGTCAGCGTCGAACTTGTCCCGATGCTGGTCGTCAAGCAGGGCGAAGTTGCTGTCATCAAGGCGTACGTGGGCATGGTGACCCAGGACACGTCCGGTTCGGAGTTCAAGTTCGGTTCCCTGGTCCGGCCCGGCCACCGGGGGATCTGGCAGGAAGCTCTGAGAACCGGGAAGTATCCGATGAATCCGCGCTGCTACGAAGCCGAAATTGTGCCGACGGCAATCCTGACGCTCAACTGGGCCGACGCAGTTTCTCAGGCGCACAACCTGGATGCGCAGCTCAAACAGATCCGGGCGAAGAGCGCCGAAGGCTTTGTCTTCGACATCGACCTCCAGGTCCAGATTCACGTGCCTGACACGAAGGCGCCGAAGGTGATCTCGATGGTGGGGACGATGCGCAACCTGGTCAACGAAGTGCTTCAGGCTGCTGTGGGCAACCATTTCAGGGACAAGATGCAGAGCATGCCGGCGATCCGGTTCATCGAGACCCGCCAGGAAGTCCAGATGCAGGCTTTTGACCACATCAGGAAGGAGCTCGAGCTGTATCACATCGAAACCCGGGGTGTTTACATCCAGGACGTGATTCTCCCGGAAGACCTGGTGAAGGTCTTGACCGAAAGGGAGATAGCAAACCAGGAAATTCAGACCTTCAGGCGCCAAAAGGAGTCGCAGGATCAGCGGATCACGATGGAGCACGCTCGCGGAACCGCCGACATGCAGGCCCAGCTTGCCAAGTCGTCGGTCGGGGTGGAAATCGAAAAGAACAACGCGAACGCGCGTAAGGCCGAAGCCGAAGGCGAATCCGTGTTCATCCGCGAAACGGGCGCCGCAAGGGGCGCGGAAGTCGAGGCGATCGGACTGGCCAGAGCAAAGGCCTACGAAAGCCAGGTCAAGGCTCTGGGGCAGGGGTCCACGGCGCTTGTCAACGTGGTGAACGCACTCTCGGAAAGCAAGGTCCGTTTCGTACCTGAGGTGCTGGTATCGGGCGCGGACGGCATGGGTAGCCTCAATGCCCTGGCCGGCGTGCTGACCCAGTTCGTGCACCAACAGAACGGCAAGCCGTCCGACACGGAGCAGTAGGTCCGGATGACGATTGGATTGTCACCAAGTCACTAAAAAGCGCTTTTTAGTGACTTGGTGGTGGTCTTTCACCCGCCTTACGACCCGGGCGCCAGCTCGAGCTCGAAGGTCTTGACCGGGTGGAAGCCCTTCTCCACGACTTGGTCCGCCTTGAAGATCCCCCACGACGGCAGGATGACGTGGATTTTCGTCATTTGGTGGAGCTCGAGGGCGCTGTTAGCCAGGTACAGGAAAACGACGCCGCCCGGCTTCCAGGGACTGGGAAATACGGCGACCAACCCGTCTTCCGCCTCACCGTAGGTCTTTCCCTTCCAACGAAAGTAGTTCCTGCCGATCGTGATTCCGAGGCGGCCGGCCAGATCGGCGGCCAGGGCGTTGTCCATCCCGACCGACAGAATTACGACGTCATGTCCTTCGAGGTCGGCTGGAGTAACCTCCGCGTCCTGGTGAAGCGCTGGGATCGTCTCGGTAAAGGTGTCGGCAATGAGCGTCGCATACCGAAAGGCGAGGGTGTGCTGGGCCTCGATTTGCCGGGAAGTGCCGTAGACAACCATCAGGCTCCGGAAATCGTCAAACAGGTTGGGAAGGACGTTGTAGGCTTCCCGTGTAACCGGGATGTCGTTCGACACATTGAAGATCAGGCGTTTCGGCTGCTCCTTGACCGTCCAGTTCAACTGGCTGTTTCCTGGCTCAATGTGGGCCAGACGCCAACTGATTCCCTTCTCCGTTTCAATGCCGAATGTGGTCAGGAAGTCGTAGGGCTTCCCCGTCTGCGAAACGTCCACGACGACTTTCCACGCGTCTCCGTCGCGGGCGACCTGCGCTTTGACGACCGGGGCCGGGAGATCATCGCGTTCCAGCCACTGCATCACAAACGCGCGTAGCGGCCGGCCCGCCAGGGCCTCGGCCCGTGCGATGAAGGCAGCCGTATCCATCGGCTTTTCTCGAAATTCCGAGTGGACACCGTTCATCACCTTCGAGAACAGCTCATTGCCGAGTAACAGCCGCAGCTGGTGAAGCGCGTATGTTCCACGAATGCGGGGGACGAGGTAGTTGCCGTAACGGTCGTAGACACGCGCCGCGCGAAGGGGAGCGAGGGTGCCCTCGCGCCCGGTCGTGTACAGAAGGCGGCAGTTGAGCTCGGCCAACTGGTCGCCCAGCGCAGGCGCGGCGGCTTTCAGGTCGGCCGGGAGTCCGCTTAGCATTCTCCAATAGGTGGCGGTCCCGCTCACAAACCAGTTGTCCGCATCCGATGCGGGGAACACAGTGTTGCCCCACAGCAGCTTCTTCTCGAACTTGTAGACGTTGGTCACTTCCGAGTAGTCGTTCGCGGTCTTCGTCTCGGAAATGGCAGCCGGGCGGCGTTTCTTGAGCTCCTCGGTGATGAAGACAGGATTGACGACCGAGTACCCCAGAGTCAGATGGGGAAGGGCGCCGGGCAGGTCGGGCATCCGCCGGCTGTTCTTGTCCGGAAACTTCTCGCGCAGCGTCACTTTCCCGTAATGCGCGAGAAACATGAGCTTCTCGGCCATCTCGGAAGTCGTCACCTTCCCGTCGCAAGCGTGCGGGCGGTTGATGGGCGAGGTGGCGATGAGATTCACAGCGCTGATGCCGTCGATGCTTCCCTTCTCCTTCTTGTAATAGTCGTAGAAGGCGAGGTCGCGGTTCGACGGCGAAAAGGTAAGATCAAACGGGGCGTTCAGCGCGTCGGGCATGTACTCCTTGCGCACTTCCGGGTCTTTGGCGTTGTTCACGCTCCAGTAGAACCCCTCGGTCCCTCCCGGGAACTCTGCCGTGCTGCTTCTCCAGAGCTTGTGCTTCTTGGTGCCGAGCAGCAGGATGGCGATCTCGTTGGCCTTCACGTCGCCGATCAGCCAGTCGTTTGTGTAGAGCCCGTTGTTTTCGGTGGTGAGGATCCTGACGACGTCGTCAATGTTTGAGCCGTACTGTGCGGCCTTTCGGATTCGTGAAGATTGCGGTGACCCGGCGCTGTCGAAGGGGGTCTGGGTGACGGTGGTTTCGCCGATCATGATCCCGGCGTCGTTGATGTAGAAATCCGCGCCCGAGTGAATGCCGCCGGGGAACGTTTCGTAGACCAACCGGTGGCCGCTTTCGGGGACGACGTCGCAGATGACGTCCCAGTGAACGCCCGTATAGCCGCTCCACATGAAGAGCTGGCTGAAGACGATTCGCCCGTCCCTGGTCGCGGGTCCGTTGGCAAGGAAGGAAGAGCACTTGTGCAGGCGGTCGGCCATCTTCGCTTCTTCCTCTTCGGCCGAGAAACTGCGACCGGAAAGAGGGTGCGCGGCTTCGGCTCAGGCCCTCGCCCATCTGCCCGATGTCGACGACGGAGTTCAAGGTGACGATGTCCAGGAAGTCGACCGGCGCGCTTGGAAATCAGGGCGCCGCCTTCTGCCGCCCCATCCGCGATTCCCTTCATCTCCTCCAGATACTCGGGGTCGTATTTGCGCAGCAGGAGGGCGTCGGTGAGGGTGCGCAGGTTCTGCCACGCGGAGGCCGGCTTCTCCTGGTCGTTGGCAATCGAGACCTTCTCGGCGTAGGCGGAGATCTCCTTGGCGAGCAGGTAACCGTACTGATAGCCGCGCTGGTATGGTTTTCCCTCGATGTGAACGAAGGTCCACCCTTTGTCGGTGTACCGGAAGGCGGGGCCGAACCAGCGGACGGTCTCGATCGGGATGTACTCGGCGATATCCTGGACCTGCTCGATCGTGACGTCATCGAACCACGCCTTGCCCGACGCCTTCCCGTTCAGACCCAGGTGCAGCCGGACGCGGTCCTGTCTGGAGGTGGCAAAGAAGAGAACCTCAGACTTTCGCCCACTCCCGCGTTGCCCCGAGTACCGGTGCGTGGTTCGTGAACGGGAACGACTGCATGGTCATGGTGGCGGCGACGGCGGTGGGATATCGGGATGTGGGATCCGCAAAAGCCTTCTCGGTCCGAATCCAGCCGGTCAGGCGATACAGCTTGCCCGACCTCGAGCGTCACCGGCTCGGAGACAGCGTTAAGCGCGCCTGGCGTCGGGTTCTCCAACCGCAAGCTGGCGTTACCGGCTCGTTTGACCTGTTGGTCGGCGGCCACGACCGAACCCGGGGAACCAGCTGGGGTCCAGCCTCGGGGAATTCCCCGGGGACCCACTTCTTCGAATCCGGAGTTGCCCGGTTGGACGGCCGCCGCGTTTGCCGCAGCGCCTGCGAGGACCACTGTCAGTATCGCCTGGACAAGTCTCATCTGACCTCCTCTGGGCATTCTAACCTCATGCGGAACTTTGAGCATGCTCTTTATGTAAACTCGATGCCTCTTGTTATGTACGGGCCGAATTGTGTAGTGTACCGGGCCATGCGTCCGATTCTCGCACTTTTAATCTTACTGCTCGGCAATACAGCCCTTGCGGAACCCGATCACACGCCCGGGGTTTTGTTCCGACAACCGACTCTGAGCCGCACCCACGTTGTATTTCATTATGCAGGCGACCTCTGGAAGGTCAGCCGCGAGGGGGGCGAAGCTCAACGTCTGACCGCCGGATCTGGCCAGGAAACCAATCCGCAATTCTCGCCGGACGGTCAATGGATCGCCTTCTCGGGCGACTACGACGGGAACACCGATGTCTTCGTGATTCCGGCCAGTGGCGGAGTCCCGCGACGCCTGACCTGGCATCCGGGTCCCGACCTGGTGCAGGGCTGGACCAGAGACGGCAAGGCGATCCTTTTCCGGTCGCCGCGAAACAGCTATTCGCGCTTCGGCCGGCTCTTCACCATGCCGCTTGACGGCGTTTACCCGACTGAATTGCCATTGCACATGGCCGAAGAGGCGTCCTACTCGCCGGATGGCACCCAGATGGCTTACGTGCCAGTTGCCCGCGCTTTCGGTACCTGGAAACGCTACCGTGGCGGCCGGGCGACTCCCATTTGGATCGCACGACTGGCCGATTCCTCGATCGAAAAGTTGCCTCGCGACAATTGGAACGACTTCAATCCGATGTGGATCGGGACGACGATCTACTTCCTCTCTGACCGTAACGGGCCTGCGACGCTCTTCGCCTACGAGACGAAAACGCGTTCGGTCAGCGAGTTGTTGCCCAACACCGGGTTCGAAATCAAGAACGCGGCCGCCGGGCCGGACGCGATTGTGTACGAGCAGTTTGGAGGCCTTTACCTGTTTGACCTGAAGTCGAAGAAAGCCAGGAGGCTGGAAATCAGACTGCAGGGAGATATGCCGGAGGTCCGGCCGCGAATCGAGAAGCTCGCCTCCCGGATCAACACGGCGATGATTTCGCCAACCGGCGCGCGGGCGCTTTTCGAGGCACGGGGCGAGATTTTGACGGTCCCTTCCGAAAAAGGGGACTGCCGCAACCTGACACAAACGCCCGGAGTCGCCGAGCGCGATCCCGCATGGTCGCCTGACGGGAAATGGATCGCCTACTTTTCGGATGCCTCGGGCGAATACGAGTTGCACCTCCGGGACCACACCGGCAAAGGGGAACCGCGAGTCTTCCGCCTGGACGCTCACCCGAGCTTCTACTACTCGCCGACATGGTCTCCGGACAGCAAAAAGATTGCCTTCGGCGACAAGAAGCTCAACGTCCGGTACCTGGATCTGGAAACGGGCAAGACCGTGACGGTTGATCGGGACAGGTTCGATGGACCGCGTCGGGTGGATCACGTCGCCTGGTCTCCAGACAGCAAATGGCTGACGTACACGACGCAGCTCGAAAACACCTTGCGCGCGGTGTTCGTCTACTCGCTGCAATCGGGAACGAGTCACCAGATAACGGACGGGATGAGCGATGCGTACCTGCCGGTCTTTGACAGGGACGGAAAGCACCTGTACTTCCTGGCGAGTACGAATACCGGTCTGACCCTCGGCTGGAGGGACATGTCGAGCTTCATGCGGCCTGTTACCAGCAACGTTTACGTGGTCGTCCTCAGGAAGGACCTTCCTTCACCGCTGGCACCGGAGAGCGACGAGGAGAAGGCCGACGCGCCCGCCGAAAAGAACGACAAGTCCGACAAGACGGGGGATGAGAAAGCGGGCGAAAAGCCGGCGGCCAAAGAAAACGGCGCGGCGAAAAACGTGTCGGTTCAGATCGACCTGGAAGGGATCGGCAACCGGATCCTCCCGCTGCCCATCCCGGGTCGCGACTATACCGGTATGAGCGTAGGAAAGACCGGCATCCTGCTGCTCGTGGAGTCCCTTTTCGGAAATGGCGCGTCCCGGCAGCCCGGCAAGGCTGCTGCACAAGTTCGAGCTCAAAACACGCAAGACCGAGAAGATCCTCGACGACCTGGGGGTGTTCGAAGTCTCGGCTAATGGCGAAAAGATGCTCTATCGGCAGGGCAGACCGGTGGTTCATCGCGCCGAGCCACCAGGCGCCCAAACCGGGAGAAGGTGCACTGAAGGTCGAGGGGATGGAGGCCCGGGTAGAACCGTCCGCGGAGTGGCGACAGATGTACCAGGAAGTATGGCGGATCCAGCGTGATTTCTTCTACGACCCGAACCTCCACGGACTGGACCTTCCTGAGATGGTCGGCCGCTATGAGCCGTTTCTGGAGCAGGTATCGAGCCGCGGCGACCTGAATTACCTCTTCTCGGAGATGATGGGTGAGTTCACCGCCAGCCACCTTTATGTGAGCGGCGGAGACCAGTTGGAGGCAAAACGGGTGAAGTCGGGCCTGCTGGGAGCAGATTATTCGATTGAGAACGGGCGCTACCGTTTCAAGCGCGATCTATACCGGCGAGAGTTGGAATCCCGAGATGGCCGCGCCTCTTGCGCAGCCCGGTGTCAACGTGACGGCAGGCGAGTACCTGCTCGCGGTAGGCGGGCGGGAGCTGCGGTCAACGGATAATCTTTACGGCTATTTCGAGGCGAGCGCAGGCAAGCAGGTTCTTCTGAAAGTCGGGCAGAACCCGGATGGGACAGGCGCCCGCGAAGTCACTGTAATACCGGTCGAAAACGAGACCGGCCTGCGGAATATCGCCTGGATCGAAGACAACCGGCGCAGAGTCGACCAGATGAGTGGAGGCAAGCTCGCTTACGTCTACCTCCCCGACACCTCCTGGGGCGGATACACGAACTTCAACCGCTACTATTTCGCTCAGGCCGGCAAACAAGGGGCGGTCATGGACGAAAGATTCAACTCGGGCGGCGCTCAGCCGGATTACATCATCGACTACCTGCGACGTCCGCTGCTGTTCTACCGCACCATGCGGGAGGGCGAGGACATCCGCGGGCCGCTGGCGGGGATTTTCGGCCCGAAGGTCATGCTGATCAATGAGTACGCCGGATCGGGCGGCGATTCCATGCCGTGGTATTTCCGCGAGGCCGAAGTCGGTCAACTGATCGGCAAGCGGACCTGGGGCGGACTCGTCGGTGGTCTCGGAGGGTGGCCGACCCTGATCGACGGTGGGACTGTTTCTCCGCCCTCGGTCGGGTTCTGGGATGCGGACAAGGGTCAATGGGTTGCCGAGAACGTGGGAATCGCGCCTGACATCGAAGTTGAACAGGACCCGAAGGCCCTGCGCGAGGGGCGCGACCCGCAGTTGGAGAAAGCGGTAGAAGTGCTGCTGGCCGAGCTCAAGAGGAACCCGCCTCCGAAGTACACCCGCCCGGCCTTTCCAAATTACCACCCGAAACCGCCGAGCATCAGCTCCAAATCCCCGAACGGGAAAAGAGCGGGATAGCTGGCCGTATCCGGGTGAGGGAGGACGCAAAAGGGGGCAAAGGACGCAAATGTTTCACGCAAGAGGCGCAAGAGACGCTAGAGAAACGCTACAGGCGGCATCTCCTTGCGTTTCTATCGCGTCTTTTGCGCCTCTTGCGTGAAACATTTGCGTCTCTAGCGACCTTTCGCGTCTCCCGGCCCGTGTTCCCGGCCGGTCTGATCAACCGCGAAATAGATGGCTGCGAAGGCGACCCATGGGAGGAAGCTGATCAGCATGAATGTCAGCGTCGTCTGACCCAGATCGGCCATCCTCCCGATGTACGGGCTCACGAAGCCGTAGGCCAGGTTGCCGATTCCTCCCAGCAGTCCGGCCGTCGCCCCCACGTATTCAGGTTCCACATCCTGGACAAGGGTCAGGTAGATGACGAGGAAACCGGCGACACCAAGGGCCGTGGTCATTAAGAACCCTACGGCCAGGATTCGATTCGGGGTCAGGCCTGCGGCGGCCGAACTCGACATCAGGACGCAACTGGTCAGAAGCGCGATCTTTCGTGCACGTGTCACGCTCGCGCCCTTCCCGACGAGCCAGCGGACCAGGAAACCCACCAGAATATTCCCTGCCTCAAGGCTGGCATAGACGACCACAGACAGCGCGTTTCCGACCGAAAAGCTGAAACCACGCTCGGTCTTCAGATAGAGCGGAATCCAGTCCGCCAGAAAATAGCTGACACTGTTGACCACGACGGCGGAAACCGAGAGCAGCCAGAAACTGCGTCTGGTTAGAATCCGCCCCATGACCCACAACGCCCCGCCGGCCGACAAAGCGGTGCCTCCAAGACGCGACCGAAACGGTCTGACGACGACCAGCCAGGCGAGGATCCAGACAGAGCCGAGGGCGCCGGTGATCAAGAAGGCCGATCGCCACCCGAAATACAACGTGACCAGCGTGACAATTACGGGCGCGATGATGGCGCCGGCCGCGGCGCCGCTGTTGAAAATGCCGTTCCCGAGGGCACGCTCCCTGGGCGGGAGCAGTCTCTGGGTGACCTTCAGGGCGCAGGGCCAGTTAAACGCCTCCCCGATCCCAAGCATGAAGCGCATGACGGTGAGCGACCATATGGACCGGGTAAAGGAGGTGGCGATGCCGGCAAGGGACCAGACGGCTACGGCCAGAGGAAACACGACGAACGGACCCCGTGCGTCGACCACCCATCCACCGGAGATCTGAAAGAAGGCGTAGGCGTATCGAAACGCGGAAATGATCCGGCCGAAGTCCTCCTTGGTAATGTGAAATTCGCCGATGATTCGTTCGGCCGTGAGCGCGAGCACCTGGCGATCCAGGTAGTTCAACACGGTGGCGCAGAACAGGAGGAAAACGACTGCCCAGACCCGCCGGTCGACGGGGCTCTCCGTCGGTTCGGCGCGACGATCCGTCGAGGCGAGGGGGCGAGACGGGTTCATTTGCCCGCAAGCTCCCGAATTGCTTCCCCAGCGGCCTGGACCAGCAGGTCGGCGCCCTCGGGAGTGATCCTTCCCCACAGGTGGCGGCCAACCTCATAGCCGCCTTCTTCAAAAGCTTTCCGTGTGGGAATGTAACCGATGTCGTCGTTGGCCAGTTCGACGATCGCGATCGGATTGCCGGGTGCCTGGTTCTTGATCACCTGGCCCATCTCGACCAGAACCTCGCCCGGGAGACCGACAAGAAGACTTTCACCGAGTCGCACCGCCTGGACTTCGGTCTCCACGGTTCCTGTCTCGAGAACCTCCCGAACGGCGCCGCTGATTTCCCACTGTCCTGCGAACTCCTGGCACATCCGATCCTGCTCCTCGGTGAGGAGTGAGAGCCAGTCTTCCCTTGCCGGGATGCTGACCCGCCGGCTGGCTGATTGGACGCGGCTGAGCTCGTGCACTGCGGTCCGTTCGTAGAGCTCCAGGACCTGCGCCAGGAAAATACGCCCCAGCCGGGCGGCTGAGTCCTGATCACGAGGGCCCCACGGGGGTACTTCAAGGGTGGGGTCGACGTCTCCGCCCGCACCGGTCATGCACAGGAAGACCGCCGAATCCCCAAGGACCCGCTCAAGCCCGGCCATTGCCTCCCCCGAGAAATCCCCCGTCACTTCATTGGCGGCCAACGCAATGCTCGGGTGACATCCGAAGCTCGACAGACCGGCGATCGGGCGGCCCTGCAGATCCTCTATCCTGACGACATTGAGGTCGGGGTCGATCGGCCCCGCGCTCGCGATGAGGCTGCGGGCGACACGCCAGGTCGAGGGGACGCTGTAGCGCACCGTGTAGGCCCGACCGTCCTTCAGTCTGACCCGTCTGGACCTCGCCAGCCCTCGAATCGCCGCGCGTTTCCCTCCCATACGGGCCGGACGGGCCGAACCGACGGCCTCAGCGGCTGCACGCCTGACGGAGTCGACCAGGAAATCGAGGTAGCCGGGCTTCTCATAGCCGCAGCCAACCGTATCCGGCGTGCCGTGAGCGTGCGTGCAGGCGATCATGATGCTACTGGCAGAGACCCCGGTTGCTGCCTGCACGGCCTCGCGAAACTTGACGATCAGAGGCCGGGAAAGGCCGAGGAGATCGCACAAGGCGATGATCACCCGGTTGCTTCCATCCGAAAAGTAGACCGCACGCACAAAGAGGTCCCGGGCAACACCCTCGAGCCGCTTCCCATCCCAGCGAACGGCGGGGATCGGCGGAGTGATCGGAACGAGGGCCGCGCCCGCCTGGAGATAGCCCTGCAGCCTGATGGAATCAAGGGTCTCCAGCCAACGCTGCAGCTCTCGCCCCGGGCGCAGCCTGGTCGGATCCGACTCCAGCAGGTCCAGCGCGGCGTCCACCGCTTTGCGGGTCGACAACCCTACGGTCGCGGCTTGAGCAATCGTCGTTTCCGAAACGTTCCGCATTCCGGGTTCCGCATTCCGCAATGGTTGGGCGATACGGGTCGCGAGCAGCTCGCGGCCAAGAGCGCGGGAATCGAAGCGCGGCCAGGGCGCCCGCTTCGTCCACCTGAGCTGTTCCTGGTGATACAGCGCCCGAACGTAATCGAAGAGCACGGTCGTGGACCACCGGGCACCGACCAGAATCCACTTGGCATCGGCCTGGTAAAGGAATTCCCAGGGACTCCCCAAGCCGAAAGCCGAGTCCCCCCAGGGGGTGGGACGCGAGCGGGCCGCGCGGTGTGCGGACACTCCAGCCTCGGCGGCGGGACCGATGGCGGCGACCGAATGGGTCGGGTGGTGACTCCGGAGGACGCCTGGGCTTCGGCGAAAGAACTCGGAGAAGTCACCGGCTTCCGAGACAGATTCTGCGGGATCAAAGGGCGGCTTGGGCGCGCCCTCGCGCGGTGTGCAGGTCGGGACGAAGAGCGTGCCCGTCTTTCCGACGGCATGGACGAGCACCTCGAGCAGCGCGGGAAAATCGGCTTGGTCCTGTTTCAGGTCCGGCGCCTCAAAGAGCAGAAAATCGCCATCCCGGACGCCGAACTGATCCAACCCCGCCCGTAAAGCCTCGGGAGTCAGCATGAAAAAGCCTCCATCTCACGACACCAGATCGCTTCCCGGCTGTCAACCCGGATGCTGCTGATTGACTTCCGATCACCCCAAACAGTACCTTTTCCGGAAGGGAGGAAATCGTGCTCGACATACGCAGGAGGTTTTGCGATGAGAGTTGCTTGCGGTTTCACCATCCCGATCACGCTGTTCGGCTTGCCGCCTTCGCCTGAAGACCATCTCAAGGGCATGGAGATCGTCGGACGGGCCGGTTTCAAGGCCCTGGAGCTCGAGTTCACCGATCACCTGGTTCCGCACCACCGGCGGGATCTCCCGAAGATGAAAGCCATCCTGGAACGCTACGGCATGGAGTGCGCCTCGATTATGGCGGTCCAGGAGAAGATGTTCAGCCTGGACCCGGCAATTCATCGCCAGGCCGTTTCTGACTTCGATGCAATTACGGATTTAATCGCCGAGCTGCGAAGCCCGATGGTCTCGATTTGCGGGTACATGCCGCCCGAAATACGGCCGCAGGGGACCGAGCTTTACGTGGGAGGCCCCCCCACCGCCGTCTCGGTCGGAGACGACTTCTCCTGGCCGAGATTCTGGGAGAACGCCGTCGGGCTGGTACGGGAACTGGCAGCGATTGCGGGACGCAAGGGACTCGTGCTGACCGTGGAAACGCGGGCCAACGACGTGTTCTCTTCCACCGATGCGGTGATGAATCTCCTGCGGGAAAGCCAGGCCGCAAACGTCGGCGTGATCCTCGACGTCGCACACGTGCACGCGGGCAAGGAATACCTGGCCCTCGTGATACCGAAGCTGGCCGGCCTGATCAAGCTCGTCCACCTTTCGGACAATGATGGGACGAACGCCTACCACTACTCGCCCGGTCAGGGGAACATCGATTTTACCGCAGTCATCCGGAGCTTGAAGCGCGTTGGGTACGACGGCTTTCTGATCGTCGACACAGCAGGCGTGAATAACATCGTGGAAGAGGCGGTTAGAGCCAGGGACTTTTACGAGGGTCTGCTCGCGGCGCACGAGGCGCCTGTGGCGGGTCGACGATGAAACTGAGTCTAAGTTCGTTCGTCTTCCTCAATTACCCGCTGGATCAGGCTATAAGCCGTATTGCCGACGCCGGCTACGACGGGGTGGATATCTGGGGCGGTCGGCCGCATGCCTACCGCAGTGACCTGACGGCTGGAGAGATACGGGAATTGGCGGGCAGGATCCGCGATCTCGGCCTCTCCGTCCCCTCGTTCATTCCGGCGCAGTTTCGTTACCCGACCTGCCTCTGCAGTCCCAAGGAGAAGGTGCGTAAGGACAGTATCGGGTATATCAAGGAGAGCCTGGAGACCGCAGCCGGGCTTGGGGCGCCGGTCGTGTCGGTTTGCCCCGGTCATTCGGTCTACGGACAGGACCGGGGGGACGCGGTCCGTCGCCTCTCCGAGAGCCTGGGGGATATCTGCGAGGCGGCCCGTCGTCTTGACCTGCGCGTCGCGCTCGAACCGGCCGACAAGTATGAAACGGACCTCGTTAACACGTGCGCCGAAGCGATCGAGTTGATCGACGAAGTAGCTGCGCCCAATCTCGGCGTGGTGCTGGATAACGGGCACAGTCACATCGTCGGCGAAGCAGCCGATCAGGCCGTTCCCGAGCTGGGCGATCGGCTCTTTCATGTCCACGTGGACGACAATAACGGTTTGCGCGACCAGCACTTGATTCCCGGCGAGGGGACATTCGATTTCACTCCCTTCGTGGCGGCGCTTCGCGAGACAAGCTATGACGGTTTTCTCACGGCTGAGCTCGCCTGGGACTACACACTCGAGCCTGACAGGGCCGCCCGAAACGCCAGGGAACGGATGAAGGAGATTCTGGAAAGCAGATGAAAACAACCCGAAACGTCCCTTACGTCGACAAGACGCTGGGAATTGCGATCCCTGACCGGAACCTGCTTTTCGAAGCCGAGCCGGGAAACCTGCCGGCAGCCGCCGACGCGGGCGAGCTTCTCCGTTCATCCCTCAGCAGGCCCTTCGGTGCCCCGCCTTTGGCCCACTCCGTCCGCCCGGGCCAGAAGGTGGTGATCGTCTCGGATGACAACACCCGGCGCACTCCTACCCAAATCATCGTCCCTCTTCTTCTGGACGAATTGAACCGCGCTGGAATACCGGACAGCGACATCCAAATCGTGATCTCCTCGGGCACGCACCGCGCCATGACCGAGGACGAGTTGGACCGCAAGTATGGCCAGGCGGTCCTCAGCCGGGTCCAGATCCTCCCCCATCGCTACAAGGACCCTTCAGAGCTTGTTGATTTCGGAACGACCAGCCGAAACGTGCCAATCGTCGTGAATCGACACGTGGTCAAAGCCGATTTTCGAATCGCCGTCGGGGAAATCGTCCCCCACCATCCGGCGGGATGGGGCGGAGGAGCGAAAGCCGTGCTTCCCGGCGTCGCCGGCGAGGAAACCGTGGCCCGCATGCATCTGCTCGGTTCTCGGCACCCTGGGCTCGGGACGGTCGACACGGAGATGCGGCGCGAGATGGAGGATTTCGCACGGCGGATCGGGCTGAACTTCATCGTAAACGCGGTGCTGAACCGGGAAGGCGGCCTGGTCGCAATCGCGTGCGGACATTTCCTCGACGCGCACCGGGCTGGTGTAGAGGTTTCGCGGCAGATCTACGGGGCAGCGATCCCGGATCGCGCCGACCTGACGATCAGCAGCACGTCTCCCGTCGATTTCGACTTCTTCCAGGGAGACAAAGGCATTACCTCAGCCGAGCTCTCGACACGCAACGGCGGGGAAATTGTGCTGGTAAGCGGCTGCGAAGAAGGCATCAGCGCCGCCCACCCGGAGCTCGCCGACTACCTGGGCAGGATGACCACCGAACAAATTTGGCAAGAGGTTGAGCACGGGAAAGTCAAAGATCGGCTGACATGCGCCGAGGCGATCGTCGTGGCCGATATCGCCAGGAAGATGCAAATCACGTTGGTGACGGAAGGGATTTCTGAGCAGCTGGCGGGGCAGATGGGCTTCGGACATTGCCGGCCGGCGTCTCTCCAGAAGCATATCGATCGAAAGTTAGCCGAGCGACCTGACCTGCAAATCGGCATCCTCCGCAACAGCGCCGAGATCCTGCCGGTCGTCGAAGGCGGGTAGGAAGACAAGGAGACGGGGAGACGGGGAGACAAGGAGACAGAATATCGAATAACGAATGTCGAGTGTCGAATTACGAAGTATTCCTGGATCCTTGGTCGCATCATCCTCCTTCGACATTCCTGGGTTGCGAAAATAAAGCCGCGCGTCCCGGCTGAATCGTGGCGAGGCGAGATCGTAAGGAGCCGCGCACGGCAGCGAGCGCGAGCGAGCGAGTAAGCGGACCAACCAACATGCTCTTTAGGCTGGCTCTTGTTACTCGCGACTGCCCCCTGGGGCTGGATGGCTGGTCCGCTTACTCGCTCCTTACGGTGATTGCTAGCCGCTCGTTCTCGCTGAAATAGGACCAGCCCTCTGCCCAGCCGGTTCTTGCTTTCCTTCGACATTCGACATTCCTTGTTCGATATTCGATATTCGGTCTTCCTTTCTCCCTTTCTCCCTTTCTCCCTGTCTCCCTTTCTCCCTGTCTCCCTGTCTCCTTGTCTCTCTTCTTCGCGCTACAATGGAGGCAACACTCGTAGGAGCACCCCTTGCTTCGTCAACTCGGCTTTGTCTCGTGCATGATCTTGTTTCTACAAGCCTCGGCGCCGGCGGATGGGCAGAAGCTCGAACTGCGAGACGAGAACGGCAGGCTGGTCCAGCCCCTCGGCCGGACCGGCGTCAAGGCGACGGTCCTCATCTTCACACGCACCGACTGTCCGATCTCGAACCGCTACGCCCCTGAGTTAAAGCGCCTGGCCGGAAAGTACGCGTCCCCGCAGGTCTCTTTCTGGCTGGTCTACCCTGATCCAGCCACCACACTGGAAATGGTCCGCGAACACCGGAAGCAATACCAGTACTCATTCCCTGCCCTCCTGGATCCCGAGCACAGGCTGGTTCGACTATCGGGCGCCAGGGTCACCCCGGAGGCGGCCGTCTTCCTGCCCGGCCCTGGAACGGGTCAAGAGCTCCTCTACCGGGGAAGAATCGACGACTGGTTCGTCGATTTTGGGAAGACACGTGCCTCGCCGACCCACCATGACCTGGAGGACGTGTTGAACGCAGTAGTCAACGGACAGGCCGTCCAACCCCGGACGACGACGGCGGTCGGCTGCTTCATCGCAGACCTGAAATGAGGACAGACAGGCTTATCTTCCCGGTCAAGCTTCTCTCAGTGAGCATCTTGCTCGCCCTGATCCTTTCCGGCTGCGGCCTATCGGGTCCCTCCCCGGCTGCTGCTTCTCGGCCTTTGACCTACTCCGCCGACGTTCAGCCGCTCGTCTCCCGCAGTTGCGCACAGCCTTGTCACCATCCCGGCGGGCCCGGACCGTTTCCTCTCTTGACTTACCAGGATGTCCGAAAGCGGGCACGGCAAATCGTCGACGTGACTCGGAAGCGCTATATGCCCCCCTGGTTACCCTCACCCGAAGGGCCACGCTTCGCGGGGGAACGGCGCCTCAGCGATGACCAGATTGCCCTTCTCGAGACTTGGGTTCAGGGGGGCATGGCCGAAGGTGAACATCTTCCTGCCCCAAACACCCCGATGACGAAGGACGGGTGGCAGCTTGGAAAACCGGACCTGGTGCTGTCGCTGCCCCAGCCCTATCTTCTTCCTGCGGGCGGAACCGACGTGTTCCGGAATTTCATCTTCCCGGTGCCGATAACCAGCGGGCGATACGTCAAAGCTCTCGAGATCCTCCCAGGGAACAAGAGAATCGTTCACCACGCGAACCTCCTCATCGATCGCCTCGAATCGTCCCGCCGGCTGGACGCAGCTGACCCGGGAGTCGGCTTCGGCGGAATGGACATAGAAATGGAATCGGCGCAATTCGAGCCGGACACTCACTTCCTCTTCTGGAAGCCCGGAACGCCGGCCGCGCCTGAACCGCCCGGGATGAGCTGGCGGTTGGACCCGGGCACCGATCTTGTCCTCAACGTCCACCTGCAGCCTTCCGGAAAACCGGAGCTGGTGCAGCCATCGCTCGGCCTCTACTTCACGGATGAAGCCCCCAGCCTTTTCCCGATGCTGCTGCAACTTGAACACGACGGGGCACTTGATATCCCGCCGGCGGCGACGGGGTTCGAGGTCACAGACGAGTACCGTCTCCCGGTCGACGTCCAGCTGCTGGGCATATATCCACACGCCCACTACCTTGGGAAATCGATAGAGGGCTGGGCGATCCGGCCTGATGGGACCAGGCAATTGCTGATCAACATAAGCGACTGGGACATGAACTGGCAGGCGGTCTACCGATACGAACAGCCGGTCGCGCTGCCGGCCGGGTCCCTCCTTACAATGCGGTGGACTTACGATAACAGTGCCGACAACATACGCAATCCAAACTCGCCGCCTAAACGCGTCACGGCGGGAAACCGATCTTCCGACGAGATGGCCCATTTGTGGATTCAGGTCCTGCCGAAGCGCGCCGAGGACCGGATCCTGCTGCAGGAAACCTTGATGCGGGCCAGGATCCGCAAGTACCCGGGCGAGTTCAGTGCGCACTACAATCTCGCCTCGGTTCTCCAGTCGCTCGGCACCGTCGAAGAAGCGATAACGCACTACGCAGCTGCGCTGAAGATTCGACCCGGTGATGCCCTGGCCCTCAATGGGCTGGGAACGGCATACCAGGCTACCGGGCGACTCCGCGAGGCCGCAGGAGCGTACCAGCAGGCAGTCCGGAGCCGACCGGACTACGCGGACGCGCACTACAACCTGGGCATCCTGCTCCTGCAGGCCGGGCAAGGAAAGCAGGCGGTCCCTCATTTCGAGCAGGTTTTAAGAGCGCGCCCCGAAGATGCGGACGCCCACAACGACCTGGGGAGCGCGCTCCTAATGCAGGGGAAGGCTCGGGAGGCACTGCTCCACTTCAGAGCGGCGTTGAAGATCGATCCCCGCCACGCGTATGCGCGGGACAACATGGCACTGGCAGAAAAAACCACGCGCTAGACCTCTGCGGTCTCAATCGGAACCTGATGCCTCGGCTTCCAACCGAAACGCCAGCGAGATCGTAAGGAGCCGCGCACACAGCGAGGGTGTTGAATAAGCGGCCTCGGACAGATGGCGTTTGTCGGAGCCGCGCGCGAGCGCCTTCCAGCGAAGCAAGTGGGTTGTAACAGTAGGCAGATCGCATGCCCTTCTGCAGGGTCAGTGCGAGGGACGTGCGGTCATCTAACTGTTACAACCCGCTTGCTTCGCTGGAAGGCGCTCGCGCGCGGCTCCGACAACACTCGGTTCCGGTCGACTCTTTCCAGGGCGGGCGTGGGGAAAACGGGCCCGAATGACCGGGAGGACCAAACCTACAGGATCCCCCTCGTCTGCAACTCTTCCTCGAGCTGCTCGGCAGAGCGGAATTGAATTGTCTCAAACCCTATCCTCTCGGCCGCCTGGACGTTGGCCGCCGAGTCGTCGATGAAGAGGCACTCCCCGGGTGCTTTGCGGATCTCGCGGAGCACCAGTTCGTAGAACCGGGGATCGGGCTTCGCCAGCCCTACTTCGCCCGAAAGAAAGATCCTCCGGAACCACGCGAAGAATGGGTATTCACCCCGGATCAAGTTGAACTTTTCGGCGGACCAATTGCTCATTCCGTACAGGAGAAAGCCTCGTTCTTTCAGCCGTCCAAGCACCTCCACGGTCTCTTCGATCGGGCCCGCGATCGACTCCCTCCAGCGCTCGTCGTAGGCGTGAATCAGTTGAGCACGATGAGGAAATCGCTCGCAAAGATCCTTGACGCCGGCGGCAAAAGGTCTTCCGAGATCCTGTTGAAGGTTCCACTCGGAAAATGCGACCTCGTCCAGAAAGTCGTTGATAGCCTGTTCGTTTTCGAGGAACTGCGAATACAGGAGCCTCGGGTCCCAGGCGACGAGCACGTTGCCGAAATCGAAGATGATTGCCTGACCGCCGTTCTCTGAGACTGCCATCCTCTGATTGTAACGGGGTTCGGAGTTTCAGGCGGAGTGCCGGGGAGGGTTTCAATTGTATAGCGGACTTCGGAGTGCGATTGCGGATTGGAAAGGCAACCCCAGTGCGGGTGCCCCGGCACCCTATCGGTGCGACTCCTTTTCTTCATTCTTCATTCCGCAATCCGCACTCCACAATCCGCAATCCACAGCGTGCACAGCCAGCAGCACGAGCATCCAGGTGAGCGGATAGCGATACCGAGGCGACGAGACCAGGAGATAGAAGATCAGCGGGTAGCTGACCCATACCGCCAGAACCAGCCGAACGGTATCCGGGGCCCGGCTGCGCAGAAGAAACAATCCCGCAAAGGCGAGAAGAGAAAGAACCGAGAAGATCAGGATGCGACTTAGCTCCGGAGTCTTCGGGAACCAGAAGTAGACCAGGCGCGTCAGCGTAAGCCGGCCCGCGCGCGAGGGATGATCCGAAATCCAGCGCAGCGCGTCCCTGAGCAGCCGGTGGTTGTACGCAACTTCCCCTTCCTGAAGCACTGCCTGGGCCGCCGCCCGGGAGACTAAGGGATGGTACAGTTGGGTGGAGCCGCTGCTGAAATTGGAGAGCATGTCCGGCTGAGCCAGATCGTTGTAGGCCAGCCGCATCTCGATCCCGAGGTTGCTGCGCCCGATTACGAATCCTCCGAGGGCGAGGGAGTTCCTCACAGTCCAGGGCGCCAGAACTGCGCAGAGGGCCAGCAGGCTGGCCACCGCCTGGCCGGCGACCGACAGTCGCCCCGTCCTCCCCCGGCCTCCGCTTTTGCGGACGACGGTGACCGCAATGACCGTAACAAACACCGGCAGGAGCGCTGCGTTGGCAAGGCCTCCGAACCCCCACGCCACACCGAAGACAACAGCCCGGCTCAACGTCCAGCCGTCCTTCCGCCATTCACGCAGTGTGAGAATGCAGAGCACCAGGAGCATGGCGCCGAACACCGGAGCGTCTCCTGCACGGATCTCCACCTTGTAGTGAATCGGAAACAGCGCGGCGAGTAGGCCGGCCAGGAATCCGACCCGACGGTTCAAGCCCATCGCCTGGGCGGCAAGCGGAATGAGGGCGAACTGGAGACCCGTCAGCGCTATGTTGAACAGGAAAAGAATCAGCTGCCCATGGAGGTCGCCTCCGAAGAGATAGTAAATGCCGGCGACCAGCACGGTGTAGACCGGGGCGGCGTGCGCGGACGGCCCTGTCGGAATCAGATACGGGTTGCCGAATACTCCTCCAAAGGCCAACGACTGGGCAGTTTTTTGGAGCTCCGCGACGAAGAGCTCGCGATGGAGCCCGGTGCCAATCATCGTCGCGATACGCACCAGGGCCGTCACCAGGAAGATGAGCGCTCCCTGTGCAAGGAGTGATTGATCGATCCTCGCCCAACCCCCTTCAATTCGCGAGCGGATATGGCTCATCACTGTTTTCAAAGGAGGACCCATTCCTCGCCCGGAGTAAGCCCCCGCCATGAAACGGTGACTTCAGCAACCCGGCCTCGACCATCCAGGCCGGTCACCGCAACGACGAAGGGGCCTTTAACCATCGACCATCCTACCGGCAGAAGTCGACCCCCGGAGGGCAGCAATTCCGGAGCGTCAAAAACGAAATAGGTTTCCGGGCCGGGCTTGAGCCGCGTCGTGACCCGGCCGGGTCCCACCCGGTTGGTCAAGAAATCGCCTGGCCTCAGACTCACGCGGGTGACGGTCTCGATTTCGGGCAACCGGTTCATCTCCAACGCCACCGCATAGCGCAGTGAGTCGTGCGTAAACAGATGAGCGTCCCCACGGGAATGCGGGGCGTTCAGGACATACAAGCGGGTCGGGGCTGAGCTCCTCAGAAGAACGTCCAGCTTCTGAATGGCCGCTCTCGACTCGATCGCGGCGTCCCGCCACTCGCGTGACTTCCCGAAGAGTGACAGCCCGAGGAGGAGTGCCAGGGCGGTCGCGACCAAGGCGAGATAACGGCCTGACCTTCGAACGATGAGATATCCGGCTGCCAGGGCAAATCCCAGGCTGGCCAGGTACAGGAAACGACGCTGGAACAGGAACACCACCGGCAGCAAAGACACAACCACCCACAAGAACCCAAATGCGAGGTCCGGGGCCAGGAAGTCCTTTCGCCGGCTGAAAAGATAGAACCCGAGGGAGAGCGCCGCCAGGCACGCAATCGCGGCGAAGGCGAACGGGTAAACTTCGGACAGGTCCCTCAGCCAGTAATGACCAATGGGCAGCACGAGGCCGCCGGCGTAATAAGCGAGGTTGCGGAGCAAGCCGGCAGGAGAGGCGGCGAAGTAGACGGCAAGGTCCTCGCGCGCCGGAGCCAGGACCGTGAAGCGTACGACTAGGTACACGATGTCGATCCCGAAGAGGATCGCCAGAGCCCGCCATTGGGGTGCCCTGCGCAGCGGTCTGAAAAGCAGGAGGGCAAGCCCGAAAAGCAGCGGCAGAACCACCCCGAGTTCCTTGCTCAACAAGGCAAGAAGAAGGAGAAGGCCGGAAGTGACGGGCAAACCCCTGGCCGCGGCAAACAGAGCAAGCAACCCGAACAGCGCACACAGGATATCGGTACGGCCCATGATTGCATTGATCGAGTAGGAATGAATCGGGTGCAGTCCGAAGACTAGTGCGGCGAGAAGGCCGATCCTCCAGTCCCCGGTGATCCCTTCAAGGAAAATGAACAGGAGCGAGGTGACAAGCAAATGAAGCAGCAGGTTGGTCAGATGGTAGCCGGAGTACCATTTTGCCCAGATGGCGTGGTCGATCGCGAGCGACAGTCGGACAAGGGGGCGGTATTCGCGCCCGTCCGCCTGGAGAAAGTAGCCTCCCCAGTCCGCAGGTCCCCCTCGGTTCTTGTATACGTGGACGTAGTCATCACCGGACAGACCGTTCACAACGCCCGGAGCCAGGCAGACAACCACGAGAACGAGTACAAGTGCGAGCAGCGAGAATCGGTTCATCCCGGCCTGTTTCATTCATGTAGGTCCGACTTCCGGCGGGATTGGTCCGGCCCCCGGAAGTCGACCCAAGACCCGGACATTATAACGAGGGTTGACTTAAGTCACAGCGTGACTCCTTTTTTCCTGTCAGAATCTACGGTTGATTGCGTGGGGAAGACTGTATGAAGCGAAAAATCATTCAAATCGACGAAGAGAAATGTACCGGTTGCGGGGACTGCATTCCCAATTGCCCCGAAGGCGCCATCCAACTGATCGATTCCAAAGCCCGGCTGATCAGCGACCTCTTCTGCGACGGCCTGGGGGCCTGCCTGGGCCACTGCCCGGAGGGGGCTATAACCATTGAAGAGCGTGAAGCGGAGCCGTACGACGAAAGAAAGGTCATGGAGAACGTCATTCGCGGCGGACACAACGTGGTCCGTGCTCACCTGGAACACCTGAGGGAGCACGGGGAGACGGAGTTCTTGCGCCAGGCGATCCAGGTCCTGGAGGAACACGGATTCAGCCGCGCGAAGCCGAATAACCTGACCCCGCTTGGCCGTACCGCAGCTCCAACCGGCTGCCCGGGATCGCGGTCCGTCAGCTTCGGATCGGAGGCAGGCGGCAAGGCGCCGACAACGACAACCCGGAAGGAGGAGCCCGACGTCGCGGAGAATCGATACGGTGCCTCCCAGTTGACCCACTGGCCCGTCCAGCTTCACCTGGTTTCCCCGCAGGCGGGTCATTTCCGTTCAAGCCGGCTCCTGCTCGCGGCCGACTGCGTGGCTTACGCTCTGCCTGACTTCCACGGGACCCATTTGAAGGGCCGGAAGTTGGCTATTGCCTGCCCGAAGCTCGACGATGGGCAGGATGTCTATGTCGAAAAGATCCGAAGCCTGATCGAGGATGCCCAGGTCGAATCGATCCAGGTGATGATGATGCAGGTTCCCTGCTGCAGCGGCCTGCTCCGCCTGGTGCAGCAGGCGCTCGAGCAAAGCGAGCGGAAGGTGCCGGTCAGTTACCAGGTGGTAGGCATCCAGGGCGATATCCTCCGAACCGACAGTCTCAACCCGGCGCACTAGGGGTCTTTCTGAGGCGCCTGGCAGGAGACGTCGGGGGACCGAGCTGTGTCAGAGCCGCGCCCATTCGAAGTCTGGTTGTCAAGAGGCAGAGATCTCCCGATGTGTTTCGAGGCCTCGTTCTGACGACCGAGCACCACGCCCGGGGCACTCGAGACACCCGTGAGCGTCCTGACTTGACGCTGACCTGACCTCCGCGAATTCCGGCCGTCATACGCGCTCCCTGGATTTCCTCGGTTGGTGTCCATCTTCTTACAAGCCGGCCCTCAAGGGGCCCGCTCGGACGGCACCACGCACCCATCCGGCTCTAAGCCGGGCCGACGTCGGTCGGCCCGGCCCACTGGCGTCTGTTGACGCCCCAGAAATCTCTCGGTCACAGGCCGTGTCCAGGTGGAGTCACACGCGTGGCTCCTGGCCTTTGACCAGGACCAAGCTCTGAAGGGCTCGCGGCCTGCGCGCGTCCGACTGTCGCCGTCTTTCACGGCGCAGCTTTTAGGGGTGGGGACGGTTTCCACTCACACGCCTGGTTGTCCCACGGCTCTGCCAGGGTTCCCCGTCCCCCCCCAACCCTCACGACCGAAAGAGTCTTTCTGGATCAAAGTTAATCTGGTCGCGCATCACATAGAAGGCGGCTTTGCTCAGCTTGGAGGCCAGCGCCTTGCTGGCCAGGATCCGGTTGCTCGCCGCCCGCTTGCGCTCGAAAAACCGCTGCGCCAGCGGGTAGTTCACCACCGCAAAATGCGCCGCTTCCAGGAAGGCCCACGCCAGGTAGGCGTTGCCGTTGCGCTTGTTGTTTTCCCCCTTGGGTTTGCCATTGGTCAGTCGCTGGCTCCCCGTTCCCCGGCAGTAGGAGGTGTAGTCTCCCACCGTGGGAAACCGACTCATCTCTCCACTCTCCAGCCGGATCGTCATCCCCAGCACCGGGCCCACCCCGTAGATGGTCTGCAGCCGTTGATACACCGGGTCCGGTTTAGCCTGGGCCAGCACCGTCTTTTCCAGATGCCGGATCTGCTCGTTGATCACCCCCAGCACTTTCCCCAGCGCCTTGATTCCCACCTGCCCGTAGCTGTCCCGGACCAGCTGGGCAATGGCCTCGTCGCTGAGTCCTTCCACCTGGGAGCGGGTCAGCGCCTGGCCTCCTTCCCGCACGATCACATTCTTGATGCTCAGCACATGCGAGGTCCGGTTCTGGACCAGCCGGCCTCGCTGCCGCAGCAGGTCCCGCACACCCCGCGTCTGCCGCGGATAGATATACCCTTCGCTCAGACAGTTGACCCGCGCCAGATCCGCCAAAAAGTAGGCGTCGTCCCCGTCGTCGGTGTGCTTGAGCCCGCTGTAGGGCTTGTTGCCTGCCGGATGAGCCAGGCGCACCGGGTAATCCCCCTCCTGCAACCCATCCACCAGCCAGTACCAGTTGTAGGTCGATTCCACCACCACCGCCAGCAGCTCCTCCCGGTAAGGTGCCAGCACCCCCTCGACCGCCGGCAGTTCATTCGGCACCCGTTTTTTCCTTAGTCGCCGTCCGGTTTCGTCCATCACCCCGATCACGCAGTTGTTGGAATGCAAATCCAATCCACTGTAGAATCCCATTCCTAGCCTCCTTTTGGCCAAGGTCAAGGGCCCCGTAAAACACCAATTGGGAGTCTACTGAATCTTGGCCAAAAGGACCTTCGAAATGATTCTCACGCGAGCGCTTTCCAGCGTAGCAAGCGGGTTCGAACAGCCGGCTGATAGCATGCCCGTTGGCACTGGCGCTGAAGGGGACCATGCGATCGCTCCCTGTTAGAACCCGCTTGCTACGCTGGAAAGCGCTCGCGCGCGGCTCTGACCAAGGCATCGAATGGGCGCGGCTCTGACAAGGCTACTCGACTGTCTCCTTGCTTTTCATCGATCGCGGTCCGAAAGGGCATGAAAGAGTCCCCCCAAAGAGATGGGCATCTTTCCCCTCGGTTGGGCTTAGCGTGCCAGCGGTTCCGTAAACCATCCTGACGCGTGAGCTGAAAGGCCCATTTCCGCTCGCTTTTCTGTCACCCCAACCCGCAAGAGCAGATTCGCATTCGTCGGAAAAGGCTTGACTCTTTGCCGATCTGAGATAATATTAATATCTCAGATAAGGAGGGATCCATGCGACGCCATCTTCTGAGCGCCGAGGAACGGCAGGCTCGCTCCCGGCTTCTCCAGCTGTGCAGTGAGCACTGGCTGATGCGGGCTTCGCTTTCCGAACGACCCCGCACCTGCGGCAAGGCCAACTGCCGCTGTGCCCAGGGCCAGCTCCACCAGTCCCTGTACGTGGTGCAGAGCCGACAAGGCAAGCCCCGTCAGCTGTTCGTGCCCAAAGCCTGGGAGGAGCGGGTCAGACAAGCCGTCCAGGACTACCAGCAACTGCAACGCCTGCTCGAGGAGGTTTCCGAGCTGGAGTGGGGGCGCCTGGAGCGCCGCGAGCCTTAAGCTCGGGCATTCGGGGGGAGGCGACCATCGGCACGCTCAAGCGCCTGCTTCGCTATCTGGAGCAGACCTTTCACCTGGAAGAACGCTGCTGGCTCCAACTACAGGATGGGCGCCTCCAGCCGCGCATTCCCACCTGGGTGGCCGTCAAAGCCGTCTGGCTGGCGATGATCGCCCGCATGGGCAGCCTCAACGCCCTGGAGGAGACCATCGGGCCGCACTGGAAGAGGTTGTTGGGACAGGCGCTCTGCAGCGCCGATACCGTCAGCCTGATCTATTACCAGCAGGACAACGAGTTCTTGCGGGCCGCCATCCACCACGTTTATGTCACCTTGAAGCGCAACAAGGCCCTGCCGCTCAATCACGGGCAGGCGGTGGCCATCATCGACGGCCACGAAAGCCACGCCAGCTTCGAGTACCACTGCGAGGATTGCCTCAAGCGCGTCATTCACACCGAGAAGGGGGACCGCATTCAGTACTATCATCGCCACGTCGCCCTGATGCTGGCGCCTGGGCCCGGCAACGCTCAGGGGGAGTCGATGCGGCTGCTGCTGGACCTGGAACCGGTCCAAGCCGGCGAGGATGAAGTGGCGGCAGCCCGGCGTTTGATCCGCCGTGTGGTCCAGGCTTATCCCCGAGCCTTCGACCTGGTCCTGGCCGATTCCCTGTACGCCAACGCCCCCTTTCTCGACTTCCTGCTCTCGCTCGGCAAGCACGGCCTGATCGTCTTCAAGCAGGAGCAGCGCGAGTTGTATCAGGACGCCCTGGCCGCCATGGCCGACCAGGAGCCGGTTCGCGACGAGTTCCGGGGCCGGGACTGCCGCTGGTGGGATGTCGGCAATCTGGCCCTGCCCCTGGAACACGATGTCCCGGTGCGGGTCATTCGTTCCGAGGAGCATTGGACCACTCAGCCACGCAACAGCGACGCGCCTGAACAGCATGACGCTACCTGGATGTGGCTGACCACCATGGACCGCCACCAGTTGCATCTACGTCAGGCGGTCCACCTCGCCCACCAGCGCTGGGACATCGAGAATTACGGGTTCAATGAAACCGTGGTGGGTTGGCATGCCGACCATGTCTATCGGCACAACACCAACGCCATCGTCGGCTTCCTGCTGACCCTCTTCCTGGCTTACAACCTCTTTTTCGCCTTTCTGTTCCGCAATGTGAAGCCCGCACTGCGCAAGCTCCACACTCACTGCTATTGGGCCAGACTGGTCGAGGCCGCCCTGGTCGGTCCCTCCGATCCGTTTCTGGTCCCCAACGACGCCTGATCCCGTCTCCTCTCGCGCCGCTTCCGCCCTCTCGCTCGCGCGCGCTCTCCTTCCCAGGGACCAGTCTGTCTTCGCCATCAAAAAACCGCCCGCTTACCGTGCTCCGATCCCACCGATGGCCTCTCTCCGGGCGATTCCTGCCCGCATCCTACCAGCCCCACCGTCGGCGCCCGGGGGCAGGGCCGAGTCGTCCGTCTGGTTTACGGAACCGCTGTTAGCGTGCGGCGCTGAGTTCCCACATCCCTGTCTCGTCTGGTACACTAGAGCTAAGCTTAGGAACCCAGTCCGCTGCCCAAGTCGAGTATTAACTCTGCTTTCTCTCGGGCGTACCGCACGACGACATATAAGCTCGGGGCGTAAAATGCTTTCTGGAACCAGCGTTATCTTTAACCCGCTATTCCTGTCCGTACTGGAAAAACTCTGTCAGTCTTTCCTGGTCGTCGACAGTGAATGGCGGATTATGCATATGAGCCCCTCGGCCGCTGGCTTGGTCGGGCGTTCACCCGAAGTCCTTGTCGGGCGGATCCTCTGGGAATGCGTTCCTGCGTGGCGCGGCACACCGGTTGAAGTGCACCTGCGCAAAGCTCTGACCACCGGAGAACCCGCCAATCTTCGGGTTCCGGTATCCGGGGAGGCTGAACCGGTCGATCTCCAGGTATTTCCTGCCGGGCAGGAGATGCTCATCTGCGCGGACAACCTGGCTGCCGCTGCCAAAACCAACCGGAAACTGGGTACGGCTCTGAGCGAGCTTGCCGATGTCCGAAAACGCCTCACCGCGAAACTGAACGGGATGCGCCGGTTGCACCAGATCGGAACCCACCTGCTTCGCCAGGAGGAACCGAACAGACTGCTGCAGGAAATCATTGAGGCGGCCATCGAAATAACCGGAGCCGACATGGGCAAGATCCAGCTGCTCGATGAAAGGACCGGCAAGCAGCAGATCGTGGCCCATATAGGCTTCGACGAGGACTTTCTTGACTACTTTGGAGGGGCCGGCGAGAAACGCGTCGCCTGGGATCTCGCCGTGCAGGATAAGCAGCGGGTGGTGATTGAAGACGTGAGCAAGAGCCCGATCTTCACGGATCGGCAGTCCCTGAAAGTGATGTCGAAGGCCAAGGCAAAGGCGCTTCAGTCGACGCCCTTGTTGGATGAATCCGGCCGGGTCATCGGGGTGCTTTCCACCTTTTATCGGCGGCCGCGACTCCCCCAGGAACGCGATCTTCGACTCCTCGATCTGCTGGCACTGCAGGCTGTCGAGCTCATTGAGAGGACACGGGCGCACGATGCCCAGCGGACCAGTGAAACCAGGTTGCAGGCGATCATCGACAACGTCAGCGCCCTGGTCTACGCCAAAGACAAGGAGGGTCGTTTTCTCCTCATGAACCGGCACTTCGAAACCGCCCTGGGTTTCGATCGCGACACCGCGCTGGGCAAGACGGATCTCGAGCTTTTCGGCTCTCAGCTGGCCAGGATTTACCAGGCAAATGACCGCCGGGTTGCGGAGACCGGAGAACCGATTCGCTTCGAAGAGGTCGCTTTGCACCCCGACGGACCTCACACCTACATCTCGCTCAAATTCCCTCTCCGGAACGAGGACGGCACGATTTGCGGGGTGTGCGGCGTGTCTACCGATATCACTGAGCAGAAGCGCACGGAAGAGGCGCTGAGAAACAGCCGAAAACTCCTCTCCGCCTCCCAAAAGATGGCCCACGTCGGCAGCTGGGTCCTGGAGCTGACCGACCTGAAAGATCTGAAGGGCAACCGGCTGCACTGGTCAGATGAGAGCTACCGGATCTTCGGGTATGAGCCCGCGAGTGTCAAACCGGCCAGCGAGCTGTTCTTCGGCGCGATTCCCGAAGAAGACCGTCCTGCGGTGGTTGCGGCATTTCTCCGAGCGATTCACCAGGGTGTGCCCTACGAGGCTGAACATCGGATCGTCCGCCCCGACGGTGGCGAACGGATCGTACACCAGTGGGCTACCGCAGAGCGGGATGAAGCAGGCAGGCCTCTCAGGGTACTCGGCACTTGCCAGGATGTGACCGAGCGCAAGGGAATGGAGAACGAGCTGCGCCAGTTGAACCAGGGACTTGAACAGCGCGTTGCGGAGCGATCTGCCGAGGCGACGGAAAGGGCTGTTCTTCTCCAGGCCCTCGCCTCGGAGCTGACCTTCGCCGAAGAGCGCGAACGGCGAAGGCTCGCCAAGGCGCTGCACGATAACCTTCAGCAGCTTCTGGTTGGTGCGCGGATGCGGGCGACGATACTGAGCCGGAAAGCGGAAAACCCGGCTTTCAGCGATGAGATCGACCACCTGAGTGACTTGCTTCATCATGCCATCCAGGAATCCCGGTCTCTCACCTCGCAACTCAGCCCGCCGATTCTGTACGATGCCGGCCTGGGTCCCGCACTGCACTGGCTCGGACGCTGGATGCAGGAAAAACACTCTCTCCACGTGGATGTGACCGTCGAACCCGAGGCCGAACCGGACCGCGCTGACCTCAGTGCTTTCCTTTTTCAGGCCGCCAAGGAGCTGCTGATGAACGTGGTCACCCATGCGGAGACGGACCGGGCCCGTGTCGGCCTGGTCGCCGTCGACCCTGGGGGGACGGCGCTGATCGTTGAAGACAACGGACGAGGCTTTGATACCTCAACGATTAGCAGTGGACGATCCAACGGCGGATTCGGATTGTTCAGTATTCGACAACGGCTCGAATTCCTCGGAGGCTCCTTCCAGGTGTCGAGCAGTTCCGACCGCGGTACCCGAATCGAATTGCGCATTCCGAACGCATCCCGCAAAGAAGCGCCCGTTAAGTTGGGCGCTGGAATCAGCCTGCCTGTGGAAGGGGCGGTCACCGATTCCCCACGGTCGCACAGAATTCGGGTGCTTCTCATCGATGACCAGAAGATCCTCCGTGAGGGACTGGTCGCGCTTTTGAAAGACCAACCGGACTTGGAACTAGTGGGGGAAGGCGGGGACGGCGAACAGGCGATCGAACTGGCCTCTCGCCTCCGGCCCGACGTCGTCGTCATGGACGCGTCCATGCCGAAGTTGAACGGAGTCGAGGCGACCCGAATCCTCAAAGCCCGACTCCCGCACATTAGCGTGATAGGCCTGTCGATGTATGCCGAAGAAGACATGGCCGCCGCTATGCGAGAAGCTGGCGTCTCCGCCTACCTCACCAAGGACGGCCCCGTTGAGACCCTCGCCTCCGAGATCCGTCGCGTCGCCGGCCGCAGATAAATGCGGAATGCGGATTGCGGAATGCGGAATAAGGGAACAAGAACGAAGAAACGGGTGACCGCCAGCCAACCTGAAGTCTGAATTCGGCAAACTGACTTATTCTTGAGCCAATTGCAAAAATCCGGGTCTTAAGGCCTGAAAGGCCGGTACATATTAGCCCAAGGCGAAGCGTTTTTCGCGTAGCCCTGGGCTAAGAGGCAGGCGGGATATCGCAGCCCTGTAAGGGCGTGAGAGCCTGGTCTGCCGTTCTTGCGCCCTTTCAGGGCTTCCTTCCGGCGCGCCTAGCCACCCAGGGCTACGCGAAAAACGCTTCGCCCTGGGCTAATATGTACCGGCCTTTCAGGCCTTAAGACTGAGATTTTCTGATTTTTGCAATTGGCTCTCTAATTCCCCATTCCGCATTCCCCATTCCCCATTCCGCATTCCGCATTCGGCATTCGGCTTAGCCGTACCGCCCTTCGATGTACTCCGCGGTTTTCGGGTTTTGCGGCGCCAGGAACAGGTCCTCGGTGCGACTGTGCTCCACCACCTCGCCGAGCAGCATGAAGATGCATTCGTCGCTCGCCCGCCTCGCCTGCGCCATGTTGTGCGTGACGACCACCAGGGTGTACCGGCCGCGCAGATCGAACATCAGTTCTTCAATCGCCCGGGTGGCTTCGACGTCAAGCGCGGAACACGGCTCGTCCATGAGGATGACCTCAGGCTTCAGCGGAAGCAGCCGAGCAATACAGAGTTTCTGTTGTTGTTCGAGCTGCAGCGTCGTTGCCCGATCGTCCAGGCGGTCCTTCAGATCTTTCCACAGGCCAACCTCGATCAACGCCTTTTCGACCGCGTGGTCCAGTTCGTCATGGCGCAACTCCCCCGAGGAACAATGCAGGCGAAGGCCGAACACCACGTTTTCATAAACCGAGATGGGAAGCGGGTTCGGACGCTGGAAGACCATTCCAACCGCCTTGCGAAGCTCGACCAGTGACACATCCTTGTCGTAAATGTTCTTGCCCAGCACCCTGATCTGGCCGGTGGTCGTGACGTAGCCATAACGCTCGTTCACCCGGTTGAAACACCGCAGGAGGGTGGTCTTTCCACACCCCGACGGCCCGATGAGCGAGGTGATGATCCCGTGCCTGAGGTTGGCGGTGATGTTGATGAGTGCCTGGAACTTCCCGTACCAGAGGTTGAGCTCGGAAGTCTCTATGGCGTATTGACGTCTATCGCTCATGCTCGCCTGTTGGAAAACGAATCAGCCGAAAATGCCGTTGACGTATTCGTAAGTCTTTCGGTCCTTCGGATTGTCCGAAAAAATAACCTCGTTGCTGTCGAGCTCAACGATCTCGCCTTTCCAGAGAAACATCGTCCGATCGGCCAGGCGACGCGCCTGCTGGTTGAGATTCGTCACCAGAATGATCGTCATTTCCTTGCGCAGCTCTTTGAGGACTTCCTCGATCCGCATCGTCGTAACCGGGTCGATCGCGATGGAGAACTCGTCGAGGCAGAGGATATCGGGCTGGTGAGAGAGCGCCCGGGCTATCGTCAGCCGCTGTTGCTGGCCGCCCGACAACTTCGTCCCCAGGCTGTCCAAACGGTCCTTCACCTCGTCCCAGAGAGCAGCCTGGCGCAGGCAGGTCTCGACGATAGCGTCGAGGTCCGCCTTGCGGGTCAGGCCGGACGAGCGCGGGGCGAACGCGACATTGTCATAAATGGATAACGGCAGGCCAACGGGCAGAGGCGCCACCATTCCGATAGCGCGGCGCAACTCGAAGACGTCGGAGAACCCCGGCCGCCGCTTACCCATCAGCCGTGTCAACACCGAATGGCCGATTTTCCGTATATCCTGCCCGTCCACTTCGATGGTTCCCGATACCTTCGCGTTCGGAACCACGTCGATGGTTCTATTGATGCAGCGCAGCAGGGAAGTCTTACCGGACTGCGCGGGTCCGATAATCCCAAGGATCTCGTTTTCGTGCACGGCGAACGAGATGCCGTGAAGCACTTCGTTTGGACCGTAAGAGAGTTTGAGGCCTCGAACCTGGATCTTCTCCACCGGCATCGGGTTCACCACTTCTTGCGCGCCCGCAGCCAGGCGCGGAAAAAGATTGCCGTTGCATTCACGAGGAGAACCGAACCGAGGAGAACAACTGCCGTCGCGTACGGGAGCGACTCCTTGACGTTCGGAACCTGGGTGGTGACCGTGTAAAGGTGCATCGACAGGGCCATGCACTGCTCATCCAAACGATAGGCAAACAGGTTCCCCCGCTCGATCGCCTTGAAAAACACTGCCCCCGTGAACATGATCGGGGCAGTCTCCCCCGCCGCCCGGCTGACTTGAAGGATCACACCCGTCAGGATCCCGCTGATCGAGTTCGGAAGCACAATCGACCGGATCGTCTGCCAGCGCGTCGCGCCAACGTTCCAGCATGCCTCGCGAAACGACATCGGGACGGAGGCAAGCGCCTCACGCGTGCTCGCGATGATTACCGGCAGCGTCATGATCGCAAGTGTCAGAGACGCGGACAGAATCGAGTAACCGAAGCGGGCGGCGTAAACGAACGCGCCCAGCCCGAAAAGTGCATGAACGATGCTCGGCACGCCGGCCAGGTTGATCACCGCCAGGTTTATGGTTCGGTTTAACCAGTTGTCCTTGGCGTACTCATTCAGGTAGACCGCAGCCATCACGCCGATCGGAGCCGAAACGGCCAGGGAAATGAAAACCAGGTAGACTGTTCCAACGAACGCGGGCCAGATTCCCCCCTCGGTCATGCCTTTGCGGGGGACATCGAGGACGAACTCGAGACTCAGAGACGGCCAGGCCCGAATCACCAGGTAACTCACGATCGCGACGAGGGGGACGATCATCGCCGCGGCCATCAGAAAGAAAACGGACTTCGCCACCCGCTCAGTCAACTCCTTCCGACGGCCGAAAGCCGTCTTTGTGAAGCGCATCCCGTCTGCGGTCTGGTCGGGCGGAACCATGCTATCTCCTCCTGACGCCTCGTATCACGAGATCCGCTGTCAGGTTGACGACGAAGGTAATGCTGAACAGAAGGACTCCTGTCAGGAACAGAACCCGGTAGTGAGGCGATCCGGCAGGCGCCTCGCCGAGCTCAGCCGCCACATTGGCGGTCAGCGTTCGGATCGGATCCATTACCCCGTGCGGTATCTGGACAGCATGCCCGGTCGCCATCAGCACAGCCATTGTCTCCCCGACGGCCCGGCCGACACCGAGCAATACAGCGGCCAGGAGACCGTTTCTGGCAGCCGGCAGCAGCACGCGATAGACCAGCTGCCATCGGCTCGCCCCCAGCGCGACTCCGGCTTCGCGAAAGGAGTCGGGTACCGCCTTCAAGGCATCCTCACCGATTGAAACGATGATCGGGACCGCCATCAGGGCGAGGATGATCGCCCCATTGAGCATGTTCACGCCGACGGGCGCGCCGGCGTAGTCCACCAGCAATCGGCTCATCACCGTAAGGCCGATGAACCCCCAGACGACGCTCGGAACCGCGGCCAGGAGCTCGATGACGATCTTCAGGGTTTCCCGCGTCCTCGGTCCGCAGAATTCGGAGACGTAGATGGCTGCTCCGATGCCGAACGGGACCGCGAACACCATCGCCAACGCCGTCACGCTGAAGGTCCCCGCAATGAGCGCCAGCGTACCGTACCGGACGTTCGTTTCGGAGGTCGGGTACCAGGCTATGCTCGTAAAGAACTGAACGATGCTGAACTTCTCGTTGGTCAGAACGGGCGCAGCCTCGCGGAACACAAAAACGAATATCGCCAGTACGAAGATAATTGCGCTGATCCCGCTCAGACGGATAATCCACTCCAGCAGGCTCTCGCCCGAGATCGCCCACAAAGGCCGCCGTGGTCGATGCCGCTGCTGTTTCCCAGGGGGAGAGTTGGACATTCTTTTCTTCGTTACTAAGCCGGTGACTTTTAAGGTCGATACACAGCCCTACCTGGCGCCCGCGTATGGCGCCAGCGGGACGTAACCGCTCTCCTGGAGGACTCGTTGCCCGTGCTCGCCCATGATCCAGTCGATGTAAGCCTTGACCGGCCCATTCGGTTGTCCGAGCGTATAGACCTGCAGCGAACGGGCGATCGGATATTCCTTGCTCAGCGTGGTCTGTGCATTCGGTTCCACCGCAGGGGCGCCCGGCTCTTTGCTGATCTTCAGCATTTTGACGCCAGCTGTCGCGTACCCCATGCCGCTGTATCCGATGGCGGTAGGCGTGCCCGAGATCAGCTCCACCACCTCCTTCGAGCCGTTCATGTCGAGGGAACCGAGCTTGAAATCCTTCTTGTTGAGCACCTTCTCGCGGAAAAACTCGTATGTCCCCGAGCTTGATTGCCGGCTGATCCGCACAATCTCGTCATGACTGGTGTTCGGAATGCGGACGCCGAGCTCTGACCACTTCGTTATCCGACCGCTTTCCGAGTAGATTCCCGCCAGCTGAGCGAACGAGATCTCGTTGAGCGGATTATCCTTGTGGACGAATACGGCTAGCGCGTCGTAGCCGACAATGAACTCGACCGGCTCTTTGCCCGTATTCTGACGCGCCTGCTCCATCTCCTGCGGCTTCATGTTTCGGCTGGCGTTCGCGATATCGACCGAGCCTTTGATGAGCGCTGCGATTCCGACGCCGGATCCTCCCCCCGACACCTCGACATCGACGTCCGGCCGGACATCCTTGTACTCCTCAGCCCATGCCTGGGCGACATTGACCATGGTGTCCGAGCCTTTGTTCTGAATCGTCGTCCGAGGGCCTCCGGAGGCGCCCGGGGTGCCTCCCCGGTTGCCGCATCCGGGGATCAAACCAAGACAGACGACCGAGGCCAGGGCAAGTGCACCGAGAGGATGAGCTCGAAAAGGGGTCATGCTCGGGTTCTTCAGCCGTTGATTCTGGTCGGTTCGACATCCGCTCCCAGGATTGCCTGCATCAGGTCCTGGATGTGGGTTTCAATGTACTCGAAGGCCTTTTGGTATCCACTGTCCGGATCCGCAGATCCGGAGGCGTCCTGGCGCGGATCCGGAACCGTCCAGTCCAACTCCACGGACTTGGTTGGCAGCGTGATCCGGTTCTGGACATTCTCCCCGAAAGCGACGACCACCTGATAGAACTCGAGGTTGGGGATCTGCTCGAGCGATTTGCTGGAGTGGCGGGAGACGTCGAGCCCCTTCTTCTCGAGAAACTCGAATTGCGCGGGGATCCGGCGGGGCGGGTTTCAGGCCGGCACTGCTGAACATGAACCTCGTCCCGGCCAGGGAGTTCCCCATCGCCTCGGCCATCTGACTAAGGCAGGCGTTGTCTTCATCGACGAACAGGACGCGAAAAACGTCGCGGCCCTTGTGTTTGGCGTACTCGCCCGTGCAGAGGTATATGACTTCCTCGCAGATGTTCTCGGCCTGATCCGACGTCCTTTCGAGACGCTTCGCGATGGTGAGAAGCGGCATGATGGCCTCGACCGGAATCCGACCCTCCTGCTGGTACCTGGCAACCTCCGCCGTAATCACCGTACGCAGGTTGTCAACCGCCTTCTCGCTCTGCATTGCTTTGCGGGCCAGCTCAACGTCCTTGTCGAGAAAGGCGGTGACTGCGTCACTCAGCATCGGGATCGCGAGGTCGATCATCTCGCGGTACCGGTCATGCAGGAAACTGAGGTCGAGATGGCTGATCTTGAGGCTCTGACGGGCAATGCTCTCGCAGTAGTCGCCAATCCGTTCCAGGCTCTGGTTGAGCTTGATCGTGCCGTAAACGAACCGAAGATGGCTGGCAACCGGTTGCTGCCTGATGATGAACTCGAGGGAGAGCCTGTCGATCTCCTTCTCGAACTCGTCAATGTGCTGGTCTCGCAAGACGACCAGGTAGGCGCGCGGGCGATCGGCGTTAAGAAAGGCGCCCAGGCTGTCGGTTAGAGCGCGCAGCACGAGCTTCAGCATTTCCCGGATCGTCGCGTTGATCCGGTCCCGATCCCTCTGAAGGCTCTCCTCGTAGTGACTTGGCATAGCAGGAAAGACGATGGTAACACCGGGATAGCGGAACAAACAAGGCGGCGGACTGGGCACTTCGGACTTCGCACTTCGTACTGACAACTGCACACCAACAACCGGGAGGACTTCACATGGGTCCAGTTGTCAGTCGTCAGCCGGCAGTCGGCAGTCGGCAGTCCGCAGCGCGCAGTCCGCAGTGCGCAGTTCGCAGTGCGCAGTCTTCGGCCGCGGTTTCCCCCTAGGTCAACTGGCTTTGCCCGGGTACCGCCACGGGCGGAATTGGAAACTCACCCGGTTGGTACGCGGGCGGGGCCAGGTCGAGCTTTGATTTGTCGAGTGCCCAGTTCCAGCTGATTGCCCGTCCCGAATACGCGCTCATCCGTCCCATGATTGCTCCCAGGGTGCTCTTCGCCATCTCCCTGGCTTCATTCACGGGTTTCCCGTCCCGGATGGTCTTGATGAAGAACTTCTGTTCGAGAACCTTGGCCTCCTCATCCTGACCCGGGTACTCCCAGGCATTGGCACCCGAGATCTTTCCCTTGTCGACGTCCGCCACTCCCTTGGTCCCGATGATGCGTTCTGCGATGCGGTTAGTGCACCCGTTGATCTGGCGGGACATACTGGTCACGCGAACGTTGTCCGGGTACTCGAACATGATCGAGAAGTTGTCCCAGATATTGCCGAGGTTTCGGACGGCGCGGCTGCCCATTCCGAGACACTGCTCGGGGTATTTGCCGAGGACCCAGTTGATGACGTCGAGGTTGTGAACGTGCTGCTCGACCACGTGGTCGCCGCTCAGCCAGACGTACCAGGGCCAGTTGCGGATTTGCCACTCGATTCCGGACAGCTTCTCCTGCTCGTACCATTTCCAGTACCCGAGCATGTCGCCGCCCATCCAGTAAGCCTCCGCCGCCACGATCGTCCCGATGGCGCCGTCCTGGATCCGGCGGACCGTTTCCTGGTACATCGGCTGATGTCGCCGCTGAGTTCCGCAGACGACCGTTACCCCCTTCTTGTCGGCGAGATCCGCGGTCTCGAGCATGGATCGCACGCCAGCCGGGTCTACGGCAGCCGGCTTTTCCATGAAAATATGCTTGCCCGCCTCAACGGCGGCCCGGAAGTGAATCGGCCGGAAATGGGGCGGAGCGACGAGCAGAACCGCATCCACATCGGACGCGAGCACCTGTTTGCAGGCATCGAAGCCAGTGAAGGTGGTTTCGGGCTTCACCTTGATCTTGGGCGCGGTGGCGGGATCCTTCTTCAGGATCTCCAGCGACTGGGCGATCCGGTCGGGAAACATGTCCCCCATTGCAACCAACTCGACGCCGGGAATCGCCTTCAGGCAGGCGTTCATGTCTCTTGTTCCCTGACCTCCGCAGCCAATCAGGGCCAGTCGAATTGTGTCCGACCCGGCCGCGTAGACGCCTCCGCCCAGCGCGCCAAGCGCCGAAACCGATGCCGCGGCCACCGCCGAGCTTCGGATGAAATCGCGACGGGACACCGCAGACACGCTACTCAGATTTTTCATACTCGTCTCCTGTCCATCCTTTACAACGTTCGTGGCTCAACCCGCCTTTATCTTATGCAGGAGCGAGCCGGGGATCAATCGGCAAGAGTGAGGAGCAAGGCGCGCAAGGTAGCATCAGTCGGCTCTCATGCAGGCCCAACCAGGTTGACGACCGGTGCAGAACCGCAAACGGAGCGTCTTTCAGCGAAGTGCGCGGATCGTAACCGAGAGCGAAGCCTGCCCCAAGATGGAGGCCTGCGACGACAATCCGCGCACTTCGCTGAAAAGCGCTTCGTTTGCGGTTCTGCACGGCTCGGCAGGCGAATTGAATGCGACTTCCTAACCGAGAAAAAATCCGTCCGTCCGGTCTTCAAGAGAAGCTATCATGTTGCGGTAGGAGGTGGGGTGTATGGCGGACACTGAGTTTGATCTGAGTCACACCGGGAAGTGGGCCCCACAGGACCGCAGACACTTCATCAAGTCCGCGGCTGTCGGCATCACCATCCTGTTCTCTCTTGACCCGTTTGATGTCCTTGCCCAAAGAGCAGGCGGAGGCGGCCAGACCTATCCCACCGACTTCAACGCGTACCTCCGGATCGGCGCCGACGGCCGGGCGCACTGCCTGGTCGGAAAGGTCGAGATGGGCCAGGGGTCCAGCATCTCCCTCGCCCAGTTGCTGGCCGAGGAGTTGGAAGTCCCGATCGACTCGGTGGATATCACCATGGGGGACACAGATCTCTGCCCGTGGGACGGCGGGACCTGGGGCTCTCAATCCATTCGGATATTCGGGCCTGTCTTGCGAGCGGCGGCGGCCGAGGCGAGGGAGGTGCTCCTCCAACTCGCCTCTGAGCGCCTTGGTGTCCCGCGCGAAAGGTTGAAGGCCGAAAACGGCGTGATCACCGACCCGACTGCCCCTTCCAGGCGTGTGACCTACGCCGAGCTTGCCAAGGGAGCACGAATCGAGGGTTCCATTCAGCAGAAGCCGGAGCTAAAGAAACCGGGCACTTTCAAGGTCATCGGGAAGCCTGTCCCCCGGCCGGAAACAACCGCCAAGGTCACGGGAGGAGCGAAGTACGCGGGCGACATCCGGTTACCGGGGATGTTATATGCGAGACTCCTCCGACCTCCTGCGCACGGGGCCAGTCTGAAGAGCCTCGATACCTCGGCGGCGGAGCGGGTGACCGGGGATCAAGCTGATCAAAGACTCCGACCTGATCGCCGTCCTTCATGAGCTTCCGGATTATGCCGAGCGCGCGGTCCAGGCGCTGCGTGCCGAGTGGGACGTGCCGGAACCGACCGTCGACGACAAAACGATCTTCGATCACATCCTCAAGGCGTCGGCGGCGGGCCAGGTTCTTGCGGAAAGCGGAAACTTGGAGGAAGGCGCGAAAGCCGCCCATACCAACTGCGAAGCAAGCTACTACAACTCGTACGTGGCCCATGCGGCCATGGAAACGCACACCGCGCTGGCACAGCTCGAAAACGGAAAGTACACGCTCTGGGTTTCGACCCAATCACCGTTCGGCGTCAAAACCCAGGTTGCCCAGGCAGTCGGCGTCGATCCTGCAAACGTCCGGGTGATCACCCCTTACGTGGGTGGAGGCTTCGGCGGAAAGAGCGCTTCCCGCCAGGCAGTCGAAGCCGCCCGGCTGGCGAAGCTGGCAGGACGGCCGGTTCAGGTCCGCTGGACCCGCCCGGAAGAGTTCTTCTTCGACACGTTTCGCCCTGCAGCCGTCGTGAAAATCCGCTCCGGCAGCGATAGGGAAGGCAAGATCGTCCTTTGGGACTTCGAGGTCTTTGCTGCCGGCGATCGCGAAGCCAAACAGTTCTACGAGGTTCCGAACCAGCGGACCGTGTCTCACGGAGGGTGGGGCGGGGGCGGCGCCGGGACTTCGGTCCACCCGTTCGCAACAGGTCCCTGGCGGGCGCCGGCCGTCAACACGAACACCTTTGCACGGGAATCCCAGATCGATGCCATGGCTGAAAAAGCGAGCATCGACCGGCTGGAGTTTCGTCTCAAGAACCTCCAAGACCCGCGCATGATCCGGGTCCTGAAGACGGCCGCGGAGAAGTTCGGCTGGACGCCAAGCGTGAAATCGAGCGGGCGCGGGCATGGAATCGCTTGCGCCATGTATCTTGGCACGTATATCGCGACCATGGCCGAGGTCGCCGTCGACCGTAAGACGGGCGCCATCCGGGTCAAACGGGTCGTCTGCGCACACGACACCGGGCTGATCATCAACCCGGAAGGGCTGCGGCTTCAGGTCGAAGGATCGATCATGATGGGCCTGGGGTACCCGCTGACCGAGGAGGTTCATTTCCGAAGCGGGCAGATCCAGGATCGGAATTTCGACACCTACGAAATCCCGAAATTCTCTTGGGTTCCCAAGATCGAAACCATTCTGATCGATGCCCCGGAACACGCCTCGCAGGGCGGAGGAGAGCCCGCGATCGTGTGCATGGGCGCGGTACTGGCGAGCGCCGTTTACGATGCCGCGGGAATCAGGCTTTACCAGTTGCCGATGACACCCGAGCGGGTGCGGGCCGCGCTGGAGAAGCGATCTTCAGGAGTTTCGGGGACATAATACTTAATTCCCAACCCGCTATGAGCAACGTGGCTACGCAAGGGAATTAAGTTTTGTGTCCCGAAACTCCTGGAAACTCGATTTCAAAAGGAGAAAGCATGAATCGTCGTCAGTTCTTGTGTGCTACCGGGGGCGGACTCGCCTTCGCCCGGTTCGGCTCTTTTACGGGTGCCTTCGCCGCCGACAATCCGAAGCGCGTAGGCGTCATCGGTAGTGGATGGTATGGCAAGTGCGATCTTTTCCGCCTGATCCAGGTCGCCCCGGTCGAGGTGATCTCGCTTTGCGACGTGAACAAACAGACGCTTGACCAGGCGGCCGAGATGGTCTCGACCCGCCAGGCATCCAAGAAGCGACCGCGCACCTACGGCGATTACCGGGAGATGCTGAAGGAAAAGGACCTCGATATCGTCCTGGTCGCGACCCCGGACCACTGGCACGCTCTCCCCATGATTGCGGCGATCCAGGCGGGCGCCGACGTCTACGTGCAGAAACCTATCAGCGTGGATGTCACCGAAGGACAGGCGATGCTCGCCGCAGCCCGCAAACACGGCAAGGTTGTCCAGGTCGGGACCCAGCGCCGCAGCACGCCTCACCTCGTCGAAGCCAGGGATGAGTACATCCGGTCCGGCAAACTGGGGCAGATAGCATTCGTCGAAACCTACTGCTACGCCGGCCAATGGAACAGAGGCCGCCGACCCACGCCGGCCAACCAGCAGCCGATCAGTCCTCCGGCGCACCTGGATTACGAAATGTGGACCGGACCCGCACCCATGCACCCGTACAACCGGATCGCCTTTACCGGCTGGAGGTCCTATATGGAGTACGGCAACGGCATGATCGGCGACATGGGGATCCACATGATCGACATGGCGCGATGGATGCTCGATCTCGGCTGGCCCACCCGAATATCGTCGACCGGGGGCATTTTCGTATACAAAGACAGGCCTTCGAACATTTCCGACACCCAGACAGCGACCTTCGATTTTCCGGAGATCACGATGACCTGGGAACACCGGCTGTGGGGCGATGGACAAGACCCGAAGTATCCGTGGGGCGCGACCTTCTACGGCGACAAGGGAACTTTGAAGGCCGGGGTCTATGGCTACGATTTCATTCCTTTGGACGGCGGCCAGCCCGTGCACCGGGATGTGACCTACGAGCTGGAGCAGTATCCCGAAGACAAGACGGAGCCCCGCCTGGAGCACTTCGCCGCCCCCGCCATCCGCCACCACATGAAGGATTTTTTGGCAGCCATCGCGAACCGGGGGAAACCGGTGGCGGACATCGAACAGGGCCACATCTCGACCGCTTCCTGCATCCTGGCCAACCTCTCACTGCAACTCGGGCGGAGCCTGACCTGGGACGCAGCACAGGGTCGGGTGGTCGGCGATGACGAGGCCAACAAGCTGCTCAAGCGTCCCTACCGCCAGCCCTGGATCCACCCGGAGCCGGAGAGCGTGTAAAAGGCGGACAAAGAGACAAGGAGAAAGGGAGAAAGGGAGACAGAATATCGAATATCGAACAAGGAATGTCGAATGTCGAAGGAGGGATGAGGCGACCAAGGATCCAGGAATACTTCGACATTCGACATTCGTGAGCCAATTGCAAAAATCCGGGTCTTAAGGCCTGAAAGGCCGGTACATATTAGCCCAGGGCGAAGCGTTTTTCGCGTAGCCCTGGGTCAAGAGTCCAGGCGGGACATCGCAGCCCTGTAAGGGCGTGAGAGCCTGGTCTGCCGTTCTTGCGCCCTTTCAGGGCTTCCTTCCGGCGCGCCTAGCCACCCAGGGCTTACGCGAAAAACGCTTCGCCCTGGGCTAATATGTACCGGCCTTTCAGGCCTTAAGATTGAGATTTTCCGATTTTTGCAATTGGCTCTCGTTATTCGATATTCTGTCTCCCTCTCTCCTTGTCTCCCCGTCTCCTTGTCTCCTTGTCTCCCGGTCTCCCCGTCTCCCTGTCTCCCCTTTCTCCCTGTCTCTCCGTCTCCTTGTCTCACCGTCTCCTTGTCTCCCCGTCTTCTTCCCTGCCCTACAACCTCACCGCGCAAAACTCTAGACTGGAATTGTCATGACCAGTCTAATTCTGCTTGAGCTTTTCCTGTCGCTTTTGGTGTCTGCTCCTGTGGAACCAGCTCGAGATCCTCGGGCAGCCAAGACCGCCTACCGGGAGTGGCCCGCATACTGCGGCGGGCCGGAGAGCATCCGCTATTCCACCCTGGATCAGATCAACCAAACCAACGTTCGCGAACTGCGGCCGGTTTGGAGTTACGACACGGGCGACGCCTTTCACGAGTCTGAGATGCAATGCAACCCGATCGTCGTCAGGGGCCGGCTCTATGCAACGACTCCCAAGCTTCGGGTATTTGCGCTCGATGCAGCCACGGGGAAGCGCGTCTGGATCTTTGATCCAAACGAGGGGCGGGAGGTGAAAAGCAAGACCAGGATTCGCGGCCTGATGCACTGGCAGGGACGAATCTACTTCGCTGCCCGTCACTACCTGTACGCTCTGGACGCCGCCAGTGGCAAACCAGTCGCAGGCTTCGGCCGCGCGGGCCGGGTCGATCTTCGCGAAGGCCTCGGCCGCGACCCGGATACTCTCAGTGTCTCGGTGAATACTCCGGGTGTCATCTACAAGGATCTCCTGATCGTCGGCAGCCTGATCAGCGAAGACCTGCCGGCCGCACCTGGCGACATCCGGGCGTTTGACCTGAGGACCGGGAAAATCCGCTGGTCCTTTCACACGATTCCGCACCCCGGGGAATTCGGCTACGAGACCTGGCCGAAGGATGCCTGGAAGTATATTGGGGGCGCCAACAACTGGAGCGGGATGAGCCTAGACGAGAAGCGCGGATTGGTGTTTGCGGGCACCGGTTCGGCTGCCTTTGACTTCTACGGCGGCAACCGCGCCGGCGATAACCTCTTCGCCAACTGTCTCCTCGCGCTGAAGGCCGACACCGGCGAGCGCGTCTGGCATTTTCAGACCGTCAAGCACGACATCTGGGATCGTGACTTGCCCGCCCCTCCCAGCCTGGTCACCGTTCGCCGTGACGGACGTCTGATCGACGCCGTCGCCCAGATTACCAAGTCGGGACTCCTGTTCGTGTTCGACCGCGAGACGGGCCAGTCGCTGTTCCCCATCGAGTACCGGAAGGCGCTTCCCTCTGATGTCCCCGGGGAGGCAACCTCCGATACCCAGCCTTTCCCGCTCCAACCTCCGCCTTTCGCCCGTCAGGTCTTCAGCGATGACCTGGTAACGGACCGAACACCGGCAGCCCATCAGGCGGTCATCGATAAGCTTCGCACGCTGCGCAACCGGGGTCCGTTTGACCCGCCGAGCCTCCAGGGCACGGTATTGTTCCCAGGGATGGACGGCGGAGGTGAATGGGGCGGAACGGCTTTCGACCCCGAAACCGGGTTCCTGTACGTGAACTCGAACGAAATGGTCTGGGTGGTGAGACTCGTCGAACGTGCCAAGGCGGTCGGGACGATGACGACCAGACAGCTCTACCTGAGTCAATGCGCGAGTTGTCACCGGGACAATCTGACCGGGACCCCCCCGGAGTTCCCCTCCCTGGTAGGCGTCAGCCGACGGCGCTCCTCAAAACAGATCGCGGAGATAATCCACACGGGTGCCGGGCGAATGCCGGGTCTTTCGGATCTGCCCGAGGACGCGGTGAGCGCGCTGACCGATTACCTCGTCAGCGGAGATGGATCCCGCGCGGTTGCCCTGGGAGGAGAGCCCTCGCCCATCGATCTTCCCTACCGCCTGGACGGCTACATCCGGTTCACAGACCCGGACGGGTATCCGGCCGTCAAGCCCCCCTGGGGGACTTTGACGGCGTTCAACCTGGACAAGGGCAGTATCGCCTGGCAGATCCCGTTTGGGGAAATACCGGAGCTGGCGGCCAAGGGGATCAAAAACACGGGCAGCGAGAACTATGGAGGACCCGTCGTGACCGCCGGCGGACTAATTTTCATCGGCGCCACGAACTCCGATCGTAAATTCAGGGCGTTCGACAAGGCGACCGGCGAGCTGCTTTGGGAGACCCAGTTGCCGGCCGCCGGAAATGCAACGCCGGCGGTCTATGAGGTCAGTGGGCGCCAATACGTCGTGATTGGAGCCGGTGGCGGGAAGTGGGGAAACCCATCCGGCGGGAGCTATCACGCCTTCGCCCTGCCGGAAAAGAAAGGGACGGAATAAAGGCTCTCACCTGAGCTGTCCCGACGGGACAAGGAACTTCCCGAAGCACAGTCTCGATGACAATGAAAAAGACAGGCGTTTTGCGCTGAAAGCAAGGCAGGACAGCCCGGGGTAGCCGTTTTCTTGCTACCCCGGGTCCACGGTGGAGAGTTAACCGTTCGCACAAATTGCACGCGCCGCACGACTGAGCTCTTGCCTTACTTCCGGTCACCGATCACCCACAAACCGGTGAGCATCATCATCCCCGGCCAAAACATGGGGTTGACCAGGTTCGGCACGAGCGCAAGCTCCCTGACCAGCAGGGCCACACCAATCAGCGTGAGCAGCACGGCGGCGGGCTTTGGGGACCAGGACCCCATCAGGTGGACGAGCCCGAGCAGGATGATCGAGAGCGGCCACCACCTCCAGAGATAGGAGTTCACCTTCCAAATTCCCAGGTAGTCGCAGAAGAACCCCGCCCCGAGAATCAAGAGAAGAATGCCTGGGCTATAGCGTCTCATGTGATCCCTCCTCGAGCTGCTGCCCGCTCGTAGTCCGCCGATTGTATACATCGACTTCCCGGCCGTAAAGCAAAGATCGGCCGGCAAGACGGCTTGACCCGTACTCCGGTTGCCTGCTATCGTCCCCGCTCGGCTCTCTAGCAGACCCCATACTCCAAGGAGCAATCATGAAAAGGTATCTCCCGCTTTCCTTCGTTCTTTGCGCTTTGTGCCTGTTGTCTTTCCTGGCTCTCGGCGTGATGACTTCTCCCACCGCCGTCTTCGCTCAGGACAACAACCAGGCCCCACCGGACCGCGCCAAGATAATCGCCGCCGCCCGGGAAATCATGCAGGGCCAGACCTACTGCGCCCTGATCACGATCGACGAGACGGGCCGCCCGCAGATCCGGACCATGAATCCCTTCCCGCCTGAGGAAGACATGACCGTCTACATGGCAACAAGAACAAACACCCGGAAAGCCGAGCAGATTCGTCGGGACCCGCGGGTCACTCTCTATTACGCAAATCACGCCACCGCGACCGGCTACGTGGCGCTGACCGGGAAAGCCGTGCTGATTGACGATATGAAGGAGATCCAGAAACGCAAGAGGGCATATTGGGACCAGGCGTTCGCTCCGGGGCTCAAGGACCTGGTTCTCATCAAGGTCATTCCTGAAAAGCTCGACGTCCTGAACTACAAGGCGGGTGTCGTTGCTGACCGCGAAACCTGGCGCACGCCGTCGATCGAGTTCGGGACAGAGAAGAAATAGGGGCCAGGCCGAACCGGGCCAAGAAGATAGGAATAGGACCCGATAGGGCCAATTGGACCAATGGGTAAATGCTCTTAATCCTATATGTCCTATAGGTCCTATAGGTCCTATAGGTCCTATTCGCCTATTCCCCTATTCCACCGCCGTCACGAATGGCTGCCATTTCTCGCGGGGCGGCGCAGCGGTCAGCAGACTCACGAGGACCAGGCACAGCACCGAACTTCCCAACGCCGGATAGACCGCATCGAGCCATTCGATACCCGCGACGTTCCACCCGATGGTAACCAGCGTTCCAACGACGATGGAAGTCATGGCCCCCGCGGCGTTCGCCCGCTTCCAGAAGAAGACAGCCATGACCGAGGGAGTCACCGCAGCTCCGTACACCGTGTAGGCGTAAAGGGCGGCGCGCAGGATCGATTCGAAACGCGTTGCCTGGAGCAGCGCAAACGCGCCGAGAAGCACAACAATAATCCGGGACACAACCAGGGTGCGACGCTCGCTCGCGTTCCGGTCGATAAAGCGCTCGTAAACGTCGTGGATCAAGTTTGAAGCCGGCGAGAACAGGTAGTTGTTGGCAGTCGAGATGATCTTCGCGAAGATCCCTCCCATCAGGATTGCGCCCACCAGGGAGGGCAGGCCGAGCCTGGCGGTGATCGGGATGATCTCGCGCGGATTCTCGGTCCGGAACAAGGAGCTCCCGATCACCGCAACCGCAATGAGCACGGTCTCGAGGAAGAGGGTCCCCACGATCCAGCCGTAAACCGCGATCTTCGCATCGCGCTCGGAGCGCGCCGCGAAGAACTTCTGGTACATCCCCTGGTTTCCGATCAGCAGAAGCATGGTCGGAAGGGTGAAGCCCAAAGCCTGAAGCAGGGTGAGGTCGCCCAGGACCTGGAAATGGCTCGCCGGTAGCCGCTCGACAACCCCGGACCAGCCGCCCGCCCGCCCGAGCAGCAGCGGCAAAGCGACAGTCAGAATTCCCGTGACCAGGAGACCGATGACCAGATCGAGATACGCCACGGAAGCCATGCCTGCCGCCGCGGTAAAGGCAATGACGAAGGCGCCGATGATGTACATTCCCGTGGTGCGATCGAGATCGGGGAAGATCAGGTGGAGGATGTCACCTCCGCCCTTGAACTGGTAGCTGGTGATCACCGTGTAGGAGATGACAATGGCAAACGTACCCATGACGCGGGCCGTGGAGTTGTAGCGAGTCTCCAGCAAATCGGGAACGGTGAACTGGGCAAAGCGGCGCGCCCGGCCGGCGATGATGGCAATCACGATCAGGCCGAACCATCCACCGGCGGGTTGCCAGAGTGCGGCAAAACCGTTTCGGTAAGCGTTCTCCGCCCCTGCGAACAGGCTTCCCGCTCCGATCCAGGACGAGAGCAGAGTGAAGACCAGGACAGACCAGGGCAACTGGCGACCCGCCACGAGAAAATCCGCCCGGTTCCGCACGCCAACTGTCTTTACCACCGTGACGATACACAGAACGGCGATAACGACTGCCAAGACGATCGCGTAGATCACATCCTTCCCCCTCTGAACCCTGCTGCTTTCCCGCTACCCAATTACGTGACGTGAGTCGTTCATAGTACGACACACGCCATCTTCTTGTCGCCGTCGGACTTGGACGCGGTTGCGAGTCGCCGGCGGAACGGACAAACCCGCCCGGAGAGCCCCGAAGATGGTTGTCTGAATTTCGGGGACGCAAAACTCAATTCCTTTGGTTGCGCATGATCGGCAAACTGGCTGAGAGAGTCCGAAAATGCCGTCTGAAATTTCGGGGACACAAAACTCAATTCCTTTGCTTATGCTTGATCTGCGCAGGTTGGTTGAGAATTGAGTATTATGTCCCCGAAATCCCCCTCTTCGTGCCTGCGCGCGCCCGGTTTTCTGTGTTATCATCCCCGCCGCGACCGCTGTGCTCGGCGGCAATCGTATATTCGCCGTTTTCGTCCACTCATACTGCAGGGGATTGTTCCAACGGAGGTCCGGATGTTCAACCTTAACTGGATCGACATCACTATCATTCTGGTCTATTTCGTCGCGATGATCGTCATCGGCATCGCGGTCATGAAGAGGGCGTCCAAAAGCATGGACTCCTACTTCCTGGCCAGCAACAAACTGCCGTGGTGGATGCTGGGCGTCTCCAACGCCTCGGCCATGTGGGATATCACCGGGACCATGTGGCTCGTCTACAACCTTTTCGTCTACGGGATGAAAGGGACCTGGCTGCCCTGGCTCTGGCCCACGTTCAACCAGGTGATCCTGATGGTGTACCTGGCCAGTTGGGTGCGGACGATCAGGCGTCCTGACCGGCGCCGAATGGATCACGACCCGGTTTGGCGGCGGCCGCGGCGGAGAGCTTTCGCGGGCCATCATCACGGTGTTCGCCCTGGTCAGCGTGGTCGGATTCATCGCCTACGACTTCCAGGGAATGGGCAAGTTCTCCGCGACATTCCTGCCCTGGGACTGGTCACCGAATACCTACGCGATCATCGTCATGAGCATCACCGCGATCTACGTCCTGCTCGGCGGCATGATCAGCGTGGTCATCACTGACCTGGCGCAGTTCATCATCATGGCCGTCTGCGCGGTCATCGTCGCCGTCATCGCCATGGCGCAGGTCGTCGCCTGCGCGACATCCAGGCGCTCGTGCCTGCCGGGTGGTACGACCTCTTCTTCGGATGGAAGCTCGACCTGGACTGGTCGCAGCTGATCCCGTCGCTGCAGCAGAACCTGGTGCAGGATGGCTACTCCTTCTTCACGTTCTTCTTCATCGCGATGCTCTTCAAGGGCATGCTCGTCAGCATCGCCGGGCCGGCGCCCAACTACGACATGCAGCGGATCCTGGCCGCGAAAACGCCGAAAGAGGCCAGCTTCATGAGCGGCATCGTCTCGGCGTGCCTGTTCCCGCGCTGGATCCTGGTCGCCGGCATCACTGCGATCGGCATCAAGTTCCTGAGTCCCTGCCTTCCGGGCGGAGACGGGCAAGATCGACTTCGAGATGGTCCTCCCGTTTGTGATCAAGGAGTTCATCCCGGTCGGCCTGGTCGGTCTGCTGCTGGCCGGTCTGCTGGCGGCATTCATGTCGACCTTCTCGGCCACGCTGAATGCAGGCGGAGCGTACCTCGTCAACGACCTCTACAAGCGGTATCTGAAGCCGACCGCTTCTCAACAAGCACTATGTCGCCGTCAGCTACCTGGCCCAGATCGGCATCCTGATCGTCGGCTTCTACTTCGGCCTGATGGCCGAGTCGGTGAACCAGATGACGCAATGGATCGTCAACGGGCTGTGGGGCGGCTACACCGCCGCCAACGTGCTGAAGTGGCACTGGTACCGTCTGAATGGGTTCGGCTACTTCTGGGGCATGCTCGCCGGGCATCGTCTCGGCGCTCTTCATCCCGCAGTTCTTCCCGAGCTCGGGGCTCGGCTCCCTGGCCGGCTTCCCGATCATCCTCGGCATCTCGCTGCTGGCTGCGTCCTGGGCAGTCTGCTGACCGACCCGGAAGAGGACGAGATCCTCAAGAGTTTCTACAAGCAGGTCCGTCCCTGGGGTTTCTGGGGCCCGGTCTACGCCAAGGTGATCAAGGAAGACCCGTCATTCAAGCGCAACACCAACTTCTTCCGTGACATGTTCAACTGTGGAGTGGCGATCATCTGGCAGATCCCGATGTGGGTCATCCCGATTTACGTCGTGTTCCGCAGCTGGAAGGCCCTCTGGATTTCCATCGGGGTTCTTCTGGTCACCTCGGTGATCCTCAAGTTCAACTGGTACGACAAGCTGGAAGACGACCACGCCGGGCTCGGGCCGGGCAAGAGGAGGAGAAAACGGATGCGGTACGGGCAATTTGACGACGAACGCCGGGAATATGTGATCAGCCGGCCGGATACTCCCCTGCCCTGGATCAATTACCTTGGGTGCGAGGCGTACTTCGGCATCATTTCGAATACCGCCGGCGGCTACTCGTTCTATCGAGACGCCCGCTTGCGCCGGCTGACGCGATATCGGTACAACAACGCCCCGTTTGATTTCGGAGGCCGCTATATCTACCTCCGTGACCGGGCGAGCGGCGAGTACTGGTCTCCAACCTGGCAACCAACCCGGCGGGCGGTCGACCGCTACACCTGCCGCCACGGCATGGGCTACACGATCATCGGCTCCACGTTTGCCGGTATTCGGGCCGAAACGCTGTACTTTGTGCCGCTCGGGGAAAACCTCGAGATCTGGCAGTTGAGCCTCACCAACCAGCGGGAGGAACCGGTCTCGTTGTCGGCTTTCTCCAGCGTCGAATTCTGCCTGTGGGATGCGCAGGACGACTCGACCAACTTCCAGCGGAACTTCAGCACCGGACAGGTCGAGATCGAGCAAGGCGTGATCTATCACAAGACCGAGTACCGCGAACGGCGCAACCACTTCGCCTATTTCGCCTGCTCGGAGAAGCCGGCCGGGTTCGACACCCAGCGGGATGTGTTCCTCGGACCTTACCGCGGGTGGGAAGCGCCGGCGGCGGTGGAACGAGGCTGTTCGTTCAACTCCGTGGCCCACGGCTGGGCGCCGATCGGCTCGCACCAGGTCGATCTCACCCTGCACCCGAAGGAGACCAGGCAGGTCATCTTCCTGCTCGGATATCACGAGAACCCGCCGGAAGAGAAGTTCGATCCGCCGGAGTCGCAAACGATCAACAAAAGGACCGTCCGGCCCGTAATCGAGAAGTACCTTGCAAAGGCGAACGCCGATGCGGCCTTCAGCGAGCTCAGGGAGCACTGGAACAGACTGCTCGGCGTCCTCCAGGTTCAGACGCCCAGTACCGACACCAATCGCATGGTCAACATCTGGAATGCCTACCAATGCATGGTGACCTTCAACATGTCGCGCTCCGCCTCCTTCTACGAGTCGGGCATCGGCCGGGGCATGGGCTTCCGCGATTCCAACCAGGACCTTCTCGGATTCGTTCACATGATTCCGGAACGGGCCAAGGAACGCATCCTCGATCTTGCGGCGACCCAACTCGCCAGCGGCGGCGCTTTCCACCAGTACCAGACCCTGACCAAACGGGGCAACAACGACATCGGAAGCGGTTTCAACGACGACCCGCTCTGGCTGATCCTCGGGACCGCCGCCTATATCAAGGAGAGCGGCGACTGGAGCATCCTGGACGCCATGGTTCCCTATGAGAACGAACCGGGCACCGAGACGCCGCTCTACGAGCACCTGCAACGCTGCATCAGCTACACCCTCGAACGACTCGGTCCGCACGGCTTGCCGCTTGATAGGCCGCGCCGACTGGAACGATTGTCTCAACCTGAACTGCTTCTCCGACACGCCCGGGCAGTCATTCCAGACCACCACGAACAAGGACGGCAAAGTCGCCGAGTCGGTCTTCATCGGCGGACTCTTCGTCATGGCTGCCAAGGAACTGGCGGACGTTGCGCGCAGACGCGGCCAGGAGCAGGACGCGCTCTCTTATGTCTCGGCTGCCGAGAAGATGGAGACAACGGTCCTGGAGCACGGATGGGACGGCGAGTGGTTCCTTCGCGCCTACGATGACTATGGGCAGAAGGTCGGGTCAGCCGAGTGCGAAGAAGGAAAGATTTTTATCGAACCCCAGGGGATCTGCATCCTGGCAGGAATCGGCGCTCAGGACGGCCGCGCGGCCAAGGCACTGGCTGCGGTTCGGGAACGCCTGGCAACACCGCACGGCATCGTTCTTCAGCAGCCGGCATTTTCGCGCTACTACCTGCACTTGGGGGAAATCTCCTCCTATCCCCCGGGCTACAAGGAAAACGCAGGCATTTTCTGCCACACCAACCCCTGGATCATGATCGCTGAAGCGATGGCCGGCCACGGAGACGAGGCGCTCGATTACTACCTGCGCATCAATCCGTCCGCCCGGGAACCGATCAGCGAGGTCCACCGCTGCGAACCCTACGTCTACCCGCAGATGATCGCCGGCCGGGACGCGGCCACGCACGGCGAGGCGAAAAACTCCTGGCTGACCGGCACCGCCGCCTGGAACTATGCGGCCATCACGCAGTGGATTCTCGGTATCCGACCCGAGTTCGACGGACTTCGGATCGACCCCGTGATCCCTGCCTCCTGGGCCGGCTTCACGGCAACCCGCCAGTTCCGGGGCAACACCTGCGCAATCGAGGTCAAGAACCCGCATGGACTCAGCTGCGGCGTCAAGAGACTGATTGCCGACGGAGTCGAGATTCCGGGCAATCTTCTTCCGGCCGGACTTTTCGAGGGCCGGACAGTGAAGGTGGAGGTGGTGCTCGAAGGATAAGCAACGCCCGCATAGTGGACAAGGCAGGGCAGGCAGCCATTCGGAGTACGAGCATCTCTGAATGACTCGTCTCGGCCTCTGACCTTGTCCACCGTCGCGTCGCGCTTCGCGTTTCGCGCCCCCATGTCAAGATTCCGATGTGAAAATTCCTTGCAGATTGACCGGGTCCGCACTATGCTTCGGACTCAGGCCTAAGCCGCCTGAACGGCCTCCAAACAGATGAGGATTTACCATGGCGCAGGGTCTGGGCTGTTCCTGGCCTTGGATTCACGAATTACCGCTCGCGGCCTTGGTTCTGGATAGCCAAGGCATTCCGAGGGAGTGGAACGCTCTCGCGGCCCGGCTGCTGGACTGGCCCTCCTTTTCCGAACAACCGACGCCGATCCCCGAACTTCCGAAGAACCTGGCGCGCTATCCTCAAGCAGGGTGACGGTCCTCGTCCATTCCGGTTGGGTTCTGGCGACCGGGAAGTCGAACTGCTCGTCTCTGACGAGTCCCGTGGAGCAAAGACCGGCGGCCCCGCTGTTCCTGGTCGCTTCTCCACCGGCAAACAGCCGATTGAAGCAGCAGAACCGGGAGTCGCTCGAAAGCGATTTTCTGGCCGCCCTGATGACGAATATCCCGGCTAACATCTACTTTAAGGACCGGGAATCGCGCTTCCTCAGGATCAGCAAGGCCCAGGCAGACTGGTTTGGCCTATCCGACCCGGCGGAGGCCGTAGGCAAAACGGATTCTGATTTCTTCACTCCTGAGCACGCGGAACCCGCGCTTCCGTGACGAACAGGAAGTGCTTTCAACCGGCCGACCGATCGTCGACAAGGAAGAAAAGGAGACGTGGCCGGACGGAAAAAGGACATGGGTGTCGACGACCAAGGTCCCTTTGCGCAATCGGCAAGGGGAACTGGTTGGCACCCTCGGCATTTCGAGGGACATCACGGCCCGCAAAGCGGCCGAAGAGGCGCTGCGGGAGAGTGAAGAACGATTTCGTTTGCTGGTCCAAAAAGCGGCTGACTTGATCCTGATCCTCGAAGCCGGCGGCGTCATCCGTTATGCAAGCGCGCCCATATCCTCCCTGCTCCGGTACGAGCCGGAGGAGGTGATCGGAACATCGATCCTCGGACTTTGCCGATCCGGACAATCTCGAGGAGTTACGCGCGCTCTTGCGCCGACCGAGACAGAGCCCGGGACCTCGAACCGCGACCGAGGTGAGGCTCCGCCACAAGGACGGGCACTACAAGAGCTTCGAGGTCGTTGCGACCAACCTCCTGGACCGCCCGTCGGTTCGTGGCGTGGTTCTCAACCTGACGGACATTACCGAGTTCCGGACGAGTCGAGAGTGAACTGAGCCGGAACCACAAGCTCCTGGAGACGATCTTTTCCTCGATCCACGTCAAAATTGCCTACCTGGACGAACGGTTCAATTTCATCAGGGTCAACAGGGCGTACGCTGAGGTCGAGGACCAGGAACCGGATTTCTTCGTCGGCAAGAACTCATTTCCAGCTTTACCCGCATCCTGAAAACGAGGCGATTTTCAAAAGCGTCGTGAAGACGCACCAGCCCTATTTCGCCTTCGACCGGGCGTTCCTGCACCCGCACAGAGGCGATACGATGTACTGGGACTGGAGCCTGGACCCGGTACTCGATACCTCCGGAACCCTGAAAGGCTCTCTTGCTGAGCCTTGTCGACGTCACTCTCGCGTGTTCAAGCCGAGCGTGAGCTGGAGGTATCCAGGGAGGACCTCAGAAGGCTCTCTGCGAGCATCGATTCAGCCGTCGAGGAAGAGCGCCACCGAATTGCTCACGAATTGCACGACGAGCTGGGCAATCCCTCACGGCGCTGAACATCGACCTTTCCTGTCTGTCGCGGTTGCGCTCAGACCCGGAGGCATTCGGCGCGAGACTGCAGTCCATGACCGAAACCGTCACGTCCTCTATCCAGACGGTGACGACGCATATCGCAGGAGCTGCGTCCCGCCATCCTTGATCACATCGGCTTGGAGGCCGCTATCGAGTGGCTTCTCGGGGAATTCGAAAAGAGGTCGGGTTTCCGCTGCGATTTCCACTCGGATCTCGGAACGCAGAGTGTTGGAAAAGAAAGTCGCCACGGCGGTGTTCCGGATCTTCCAGGAGGCTCTGACAAACATCGTTCGCCACGCGGACGCGCACTTGTGTCAAGGTTTCCCTCCGCCGGAAAGACGACTCGTTGACACTCGAAATCCGCGACGACGGCCGGGGCCTCGACGTTAAGCCGAATCTCGGTCTCCACCTCACTGGGCATTCTTGGGATGCGAGAACGTGCCACCCGGGTGGGCGGCCAGCTTTCCGTGGTCTCCAAACCGAACCAAGGGACGATCATCTCGGTGAGAATCCCTTGGGCAGACGCCTCGCCCCTCGCCCGAGCGATCACTGAGGCAAAGCGGGTTCCTGCATTCGGCATACCCCGTGCCCTTGACCATTGCAGCGCGTCACAACCCGCTTACTTCGCTGAAAAGCGCTGCGTGCGCGGCTCGACAATGCTCGGCCGGCCGGTTGGCTTCCATGCTGGGTACTTTCAGCCCCCCAGCCGCCATATTTGCGGCGTCACCAGCTCAACGCTGTTCCCGGCCGGGTCGCGGATGTAGATCGACCGCCCGCCGCCCGGCCATGCCACTTCGGCCTCGATCGCCACACCGAGAGCAGAGAGCCGGTCTTTCCACGCCGGAAAGATCCTCTTCCAGGCTGGCAAAAGCGACGTGCCCCGGGCCCTGGCAGCCATGGTTAGGGAGCTTCTCGCCGTTGATAATCGTCTGGGCTTTGCTCGTGTTCCCGGGATTGAAAACCAGGAACATCGCCTCTCCGCATCGGAAGAAGACGTGTCGCCCGGGGTCCCGGGAGTACAGCTGCAGTCCCAGGACATCGACGTAGAACTTCTCGGCCGCGTCGAGATCCTCGGCGTAAAGGCATGTTTCAAGGATTCTCTGGACCTTCACTGGTGACCTTCAGTGCCAAAATTATGACAGGAAGTTGCGGAGAACGGGAAGCGTGGACACAGCCTACTCGCGTTCTTCGCAGGCTTCGCATGGCCGACTTGGCCTGTTGACTCCTCGACGCGCGGCCTGCTAGGCTTCAGGTTTTTGTCAAACTGCGCAAACCACGCGCTCAACTAAGAGTCAGGGATTTCAGGCAGCGGATCAACATGTCACGAATACTCCGAAAGGAACGGTTATCCGAGCAGGTTTGGAGGTTTCGGCTGGAGGCCCCGCGGATCGCGCGCAAAAGACAGGCAGGACAGTTTGTCATCGTGCGCCCGATCGAGGGACAGGAACGGCTTCCCTTGACCATAGCCAACGCTGACGCGCAGCAGGGCTGGATCGAGATTATCTTCCAGGTGATCGGCCATGGGACCACTCATCTCTCCGAGTTGAATGAAGGCGACCAGGTAGCCGACCTCGTCGGACCGCTTGGCCAGCCCACCCATATCGAGCGTTTCGGCCGGTGTCTCTGCATCGGCGGGGGAGTCGGGGTTGCGCCGCTCTTCCCGATCGTCTGCGCGCTGACCGCGGCAGGCAATGATGTCACTGTCGTGATGGGAGCCCGCAACAAGGATCTCCTGATCCTCGAAGAGGAAATGGCACGCAACAGCGCTCGCCTCCTTCTCGCCACGGACGACGGATCCAAAGGGTTCCACGGGTTCGTGTCGGGCATCGTTCAGGATCTTCTCGCAAAAGGCGAGAAGTTCGATTTAGCCGTGGTAATCGGACCGGCCATCATGATGAAGGTCGTTTCCGGCCTGACCGTCCAGGCAGGTGTCAAGACGTTCGCCTCGCTCAACCCGATCATGATCGACGGCACCGGGATGTGCGGCGGCTGCCGTGTCACCGTCCACGGAGAAACCAGGTTTGCATGCGTTGACGGCCCGGAGTTCGACGCGGCGGGGATTGACTGGGATGAGATGATCACACGGCTGGCCGCCTACCGGCCGTTCGAGCGGCAGGCGCTCGATCGCCATTCGTGCAGGATGGAGAATCAGAACCCGAACGGCTAAGACTTGGAAGACGCGATCCATAGCTCCTATTGGTCCTATAGGTCCTCTTGGTCCTATGAATTCTATGAAGGAAACCAAGAAACTCAGCGAACGTCTCAAGCGTGTGGGAATGCAGGAACAGCCGGCCGACAAGCGCCGGAAGAACTTCGAGGAGGTTCCCTACGGCTACACCGAATCGGAGGCCATGACCGAGGCCAGGCGGTGCCTGCAGTGCGGGAAACCGCTCTGCGTCCAGGGATGTCCTGTCGCCGTCCAGATCCCGGAGTTCATCAACCTGATCGCCGAGGGCGAATTCGCGGCCGCCGCCCGCAAGATCAAGGAGACCAATTCGCTTCCCGCCATCTGTGGTCGGGTTTGCCCGCAGGAAGAGCAGTGCGAAGTGAAGTGCATCCTCGGCAAGAAGGGCGAATCGATCGGTATCGGCAACCTCGAACGCTTTGCGGCTGACTGGGAACGCGAACACAACGTGATTGAGCTTCCGCCCGTCAAGCCACCTAACGGCCGCAAGGTGGCTGTGATCGGCTCGGGACCGGCCGGCCTCACCGTCGCGGGCGAGCTTGTCAAGGAGGGCTTCGAGGTCGTCGATTTTCGAGGCCCTGCACGAACCGGGCGGCGTCCTCGTCTACGGAATTCCCGAGTTTCGCCTGCCCAAGGAAATCGTCAAGAAAGAGATCGAGTACCTCCAGCAGATGGGAGTCAAAATCGAAAAGAACTTCGTGGTGGGCAAGACGATCACCATCGACGAGCTGTTCGAGGAAGAGGGTTTTGATGCGGTGTTCGTCGGGTCGGGCGCCGGGCTGCCCGCGTTCATGGGCATCCCGGGCGAAAACAGCATCGGGGTCTATTCGGCCAACGAGTACCTGACGCGCAGCAACCTGATGAAGGCCTACGAACCGGGCTCGAATACGCCGATATTGCGGGGACGCCGCGTTGCGACCGTGGGCGGCGGGAACGTCGCCATGGACTCGGCACGAACGGCGCTGCGCCTTGGCGCCGAGCGCTCCATCATCGTCTACCGCCGAAGCGAGACCGAAATGCCCGCCCGACTCGCCGAGATCCATCACGCCAAGGAAGAAGGGATCGAGTTTCACCTGCTCTGCAACCCGGTCGAGATCCTGACCGACGAGAAGCGCTTTGTCCGTGCGCTGCGCTGCATCCGCATGGAGCTCGGAGAACCCGATTCTTCCGGGCGGCGCCGGCCCGTGCCGGTGCCCGGCAGCGAGTTCGAAATCGAATGCGATGTGGTGGTCATTGCGATCGGGAACAAACCCAATCCGCTTATTCCTTCGACGACCAAGCAGCTCGAGGTCTCCAAGTGGGGCACGATCATCGCCAACGAGCAGGATGGACGGACTTCCATGCAGCGGGTCTACGCCGGGGGAGACATCGTCACCGGGGCGGCGACCGTCATTCTTGCGATGGGCGCCGGGCGGAACGCGGCGCAAACCATCACCCAGGACCTGCTGGAACCCGAGGACGAGAGCCAGGCGGCGAAGAAAGACGAGCCACCGGAAGCGTAAGCCGAGCAAACCCGGAGTCCACGCTAATCGGGTCGTTGAGGACAGAACCGCAAACGAAGCGTCTTTTGCGCAGTGCGCGGATTCTCCCCGTGAACGGATCCCTGGCTCCGAACTTGATTGCTTACGGAGACAATCCGCGCACTGCGCAAAAGACGCTTCGTTTGCGGTTCTGTTCAGCTCGCCGACCCGATTGGTTGTTCCCTACCCTCTATCAGCGCACTTCGAACTCCACGGCATCCAACTGCTTCTCTGCCGCGTCCTGCAGAACCAAACGGTGCTTTCCGGGCTTGGGCACCCATTTGACGATTTTTCCCTCGTCGGCCAATCGCGCTTGCCGTTTAGAACCCAGCTGATGCTGTCTCCTGGCGAACTGGCTTCAAAAAGAACCATCTGGGAATCGCGCGGAATATCCGGGTCCACGGCCAGAAGGCTGCCCGTCGGTGGATAGACAATGCGAACCCCGGCCCGATCTTCGATCGCCTCGAGTCTCGCGGGTTCAGTGCCGGCCAGAAACCACTCTTCGCGATCGATCCCGAGATCGGCCACCTCGACCCTTTTGCGAACCAGCCCCGTCGGCGGGACCCGGGGACCGCCTGCGCCTCCCCGGTGCAAATAATTCATGATTTCCAGCCATACCGGAGCAGCCCCGCTCACCCCGCTCACATTCCACATTGATGCGCCCGAGAAGTTGCCGATCCAGACTCCCACCGTGTACCGGTCCGAATACCCGACGCACCAGTTGTCCCGCATGTCCTTGCTGGTTCCGGTCTTGACCGCCGTCCAGAAGCGCGTAGCAAGCGGATTCTCGAGACCGAACGTGAGCGCCCGGCTCTCCCGGTCGGACAGGATGTCGGACACGAGAAAGGCGGCCCCTCTGCTGAAGACCCTCCCCTCCTTTGACCGCGGGGTATCGGGAGTCAGGCGCGACGCGGTGAGAACGCCCCCGTTAGCTATCGACCGATAGGCGTTGACCAGGTCCTCCAGGCAAATGTCGGCGGTGCCGAGGGCCAATGAAGGCCCGTAAAATTCGGACTCCTCCAGGCTCCGGAAGCCGAGACGCCGCAGTGTCGACCAGAAGTCCTCCACGCCGACCAGCTGCAGGGTGCGAACCGCCGGGATGTTCAGGGACGAAGCGAGAGCCGTGCGCGCCGTCACCAGTCCGTGGAACTGCTCGTCGTAGTTCCTCGGCCGATAACTGCCTCCTCCGACAGCCAGTTCCAAAGGGCTGTCATCGAGAAGAGAAACGGGGGTCAAAACCTCCCGATCGAAAGCCAAGGCGTACAAAAAGGGCTTTAGAATCGAGCCCTGCCTGGCGCAACGCCCGAGTGCCGTCAACATAGCGAGCGCTGCTCCTCACGCCGTTGTTGCCAATATAGGCGAGCACGTCACCACTTTCATTATCAAGTACCAGAAGGGCTCCGTCCTCGACGTTCTCGTCCCGCAAATTCTGAAGTTGGCCGCGCAGCACTTCCTGCGCAAACACCTGCAGCCGCTTGTCGATCGTCGACCGGACGGTTACCGACGCGCCATTGAGCCGGCCGGAGCAGCCGCATGGCCGCGTGCAGCGCCAAACCGGCGGCCGGTCGCATGGAGTACGATCCGCCCAGGGAACGACGGATTTTCTCCTCCAGGCTGGATTTCCCGCCGGGAAAAGTCCAGCCAAGCTCGGTCAACAGCAATTGAGCCCGGGCGTGGACGCGCTCCATTGGGGCGTTCGGCGAACGGAGCAGGCAGGCCAGCACCGCCGCTTCTTCGGAGTCCAAGCCGTGAGGCTCCTTCCCGAACATGGCTCGAGAGGCCGCCGTGATTCCCTGCAACTCCCCCCGGAAGCTGGCCAGGTTCAGGTAGGCTTCCAGGATCTCTTCCTTCGTCCAGCTCTCTTCAAGACGAAGCGCGCGGCGCACCTGGATGATCTTCTGTTTGTACGAGCGGTGTGCACCGGTTCCGGGCTTCAGCATCGGATCCAGCAGCGCCGTCAACTGCATCGTGACCGTGCTGGCGCCCCGGGTCGTCCCTCCGATGGCGGTACTTGCGATTCCCGAGGCGAAAGAGTCCCAGTCAACGCCATGATGAACACGGAAGTCCCGGTCCTCGGCATGAATGACTGCCGCCACCAGAGCCGGCGAGATGTCTGCGAGTCGCGTCCATTCCAGACGTCGCCGGTCCGGGTCCGCTCGCAGCTCGTGGAGGACCTCCCCGTTGCGGTCAAGAAGAACCGCTTCGGAAGTCCTGTATCGATCGTGCGTGGCGGCGAACGTCGGCAGTTGCGGTCCTGGCGTCCGAATGCCAGACAAGACGCAAGAGCCAGCAGTGCCCGCAGCCCAACGCCCAAAACAGCCAAGGCAAGAAGGGACTTCAAGGACACCAAGGACCGCAGGGACAACAAGGACTTTTCGCCGGACGCTATGATTCGTGTTGCGTGCATGCTTACCGTCCTTGTTGTCCTTGCCGTCGTTGCCGTCCTTGTCGTCTTGTCTACCTGGCTCATTGCCTGCCCTCTACTTCACCGTCACCGGCTCATTTGGCATCTCGCCGAACATCTCCGGAGAATACAGGGCTTCGACGCGTGTCGTCGGCAGGTTGAATTCCCCGGGGTTGTTGACCCGGAACGTGTACTCAACCGACCACGACCCTTTCGGTATGTACTCATAGTAAGCCCGGAAAGCCTCGAAGGATCTTTCCTCGAACGCCGGCCATGTCCACCAGTCCCCGGCTTTCTCGCCTGACGTGGCGAGGCTCGAATCCCGGCCGAGCCCAGTGCCCAGAATCGCTGACCCCGCGGGAATCGGATCACTGACGACGACCCAGGTCATGTCCGTCTGCGCCTCCAACTCGAGCCTCACCCGGAAGATGTCGCCACGGGTCCACTGCGCCGGCTTCTGTTGCTCGACCGGAGTGATCGTCTTGGTTATCTTGTACCCTGACGACAGCGGACTCTTGAGCGGGATGGCTGCCAGGCTTTGCAAGGTGACCCAAGGCCGTCCCGACCCGGTGTGGGCGATCTCGACGGCCGCCTTCCGCGCGGGCCATCCGAGGGCCAGGGTGTCTCCCTTGGCCGATTTCGCCCAGTCCAGAGTTTGGGCGGCGGCGTCCAAGGTTGCCCTGCTCGTCCCAGCGACAGGCGTCTTCTCGTACGTTTTCGAGAACTTGTCCATCGCCAGGACACCCCACGCATTCGCCGTTGTCAAATCCCAGTGCCCTCCCCTCATCCTGGACAGCGCGCCGCGCACCACCCGGCCCATATCGTCGTTCCAGCTGGTGAATTCCAGAAGCGACAGGAGGAGCCTGGCCGCGTTGGTATCCTCCGATACCATCAACCACCACAACACGTCCCGAGATGCGGTGGAGAAGGTCATTACTGTGCCCTGGAAGTTCAGCCGGGACCGGAGAATCTGCTCAGTCTGAGCCAGCCGTTCGGCGCGCCTCGGCAGCTTCTGCTCGCGGTTGAGCACGTTAAACCAGTCAATCACACCGGAGGTCGGCCAGAGGTTCGGCTCGATGGCGATTGTGGACAGCACTGCCGGATCCGCCTGGTTGTATCGGGAAAGCGCCTCGACGGCGGCCATCTTCCGGAGAGCGAGATCCGTCGTGGGCATCGTGCTCCACCGCACGACGCTGCCGTTGGCGAACCCTTTCAGGCCCGTGAGGATTCGGTTTCGCGTGCTTTCGGGAATGCTGAACTGAGCCTCCTGGGTAACGGACATGAAGTAAGCGGTGAGGCAGTCGCTACCCAAGGCCATATCCGGGAAGTACTTGAGCAGACCGTCCGGGTCCACGTAGGAAGGCAGCTCTGCTGCGATGCTCTCCCACATGGCCTGGTCGCGCAGTGCAACCGCCCGAGAGACCTTTTGTTCCAGGCAGGTGTACGGGTACCCGCGCATGTAGCGATAGACCCCGTCCAGCCCGTCGACCAGGCTCGCCGCAAACGAAACGTTGACGCCTCCCCTTCCTGGAAGCGCGTCCGCTGGAATCTGAACTTCCGTCCGGAACTGATTCTCGAGTTGGAACAACGTCGCCTGGTAGACCTGGACCGGAACTGCTTCCATGACTTTCTGGACGACCGACAAGCGATCGGACAGCACACCCGAGGTCGCTTCCAGCTCGTAGTGGAGAGCAGGCACGCCGGGCGGCACGGAAACCGTCCAACTTACTTCCTTCGCCTCTCCGGGCCCCAATGACAGCTGTTGGGGCGCCAGGCTGGAGTTCGTTTCCCTGACGCGGCCGGACACGTTCACCGGCATCGGTTTGTCGGTCGCGTTGCGCACCGTGAACTGGCCGAGCGCCTTGTCTCCGCCGCGGACTACCGGGGCTAACCCGGAGAACATGGACAGCTCCTGGATGCTGCGGATGGAGGTCTTTCCGGTCCCGAACCGGTGTACCCCGCCGTTGGCCACGGCTGCAATCGTGAAGCTGGTTATGGAGTCGTTGAGCGGAACTTCGACCACCGCGTTGCCGGCCGGATCCAACTTGACCCGGCCCTTCCAGAGCAGCAGGGTGTCGAACAGCTCGCGGGTTGGTTGTTTGCCTCCACCTCCCCCGGTCGGAAGAGCTTTCAGTCCGAAGTGCCTCTTCCCCACCACGTGCATCTGTGCGGTGGAAGTTTGCACGCCATAGCCGCGGTGTCCCAGCATGGAATCGAGCAGGTTCCAGGTGTCGTTTTGCATCAGCTCGAGCAGGCCTTCGTCGACCGCGGCGACCGCCACCTCGGTTCCGGCCGGTGGAGCCTTGCCGTCAGGCGTCCGGACAGCCAGCTGGAGCTTTGCCTTTTCGCGTGCCCTGTAGACCTGACGGTCCGCCTTGACGTCCACCTTCAGCTCGTAGGCCGACCTGCCTACGCTGATCTCCGCCAGTCCCATCTTGTAAGCCGGTCGGGCCAGGTCAACCATAGCAGTCGGTTTTGGCGCCGCCACCCGGCCGCGCACCAGCAGAACCGACACGTAGACGTTGGGCCCGTAATTTGTCTTCACTGGGATCTCGATAATGGGCGAGGTCCCCAGAATCTCGCGAACGAAGACATCTGCAATGCCTTCTCGCTCCACGGTGATCAGCGCCGTCGCTTTCTCAAAGGGCATTCGGACCTGGAACTTCGCCGTCTGGCCGGGCTCGTACTTCTTCTTCTCAGGGAGCAGGTCAATGCGATCGTGGTCCTCCACGGCAAACCACCACCGCGCCTGCCTCCCAAACCACGCTGTCTGCTGGGCGTAGCTCTCCCTGCCCGCACTGTCTGCGACCCGGGCCTGCAGGATAATTTCTCCCGAGACACTCGGGGTGATGGCGCAGCTCAGGAGACCTTTCGCATCGGTCACACCCTCGCAGGCCAGGCCGACCCGCTTCACCTCCGACGAATGCTCGTATGCATAAAAGCCCCCGACCAGGCGTTTTCGGTGGGAGTAGGTCTTGCGCTGGAAGAGATCAACCTGGACCGTTTGTCCGGCAATCGGTTTTCCGTTGACGCCAACCACCGCCGCCTGCAGCTTCAAGTCCTTGTCGGCTCCGGTCCAGTTTTGGATCTTCAGACCTGCGACCGCAGCGGCTGGCCACAGGGGAACCCTGGAGTCGACCGTCTGGGTCTCGCCATTCGGATCCTGGAAATCCAGCTCGGCGATCAGGCGGGAGAGTTCCTTCACTGGCGGCAACTCGGACAGGGCAGCTCGGGCGGTGCCGGTCTTCTCGAGTGTCAGATCGAGGCGGCTGATCCGCGCTTGCGGCTCGGCATCCTGCCGCTCCGAATCCCTCTCCAGGCCTTCGGCCACCTTGCCGTTGCCAAACTGGAAACCTTCGAAATCGGTAAAACTCGTCCCCCAGCCTTTCTCCACGCGGTAACGGAGTTTCACGGGCAGCCGGCTCGCGCCTCCACCCGCAAGGTATTGGACGCTCAGATCCACGGGGATCTGAGAAGGCGCGACCAGAGGATCTTTTGGGAACTGAAGCGAAGCACGCAGCAACGGGACTCGAAATTCTTCGACTCGGAAAGTAGAGGTCGTCCACTCTTGCGGGGATTCTTCGCCCTTTTTCTCCCCGCGGAGAATCACGTTGTAGAAACCGAGCTTCGCGTTTCTCGGGATGTCCCACTCGTTCTCGGCTATGCCGGTCGAGTCCCAGGTCACGGGGAGCTCGTATTCCTGCTCGGAGCCCCCGTGACGCACCACGAGGCGCTTCGGGCGATCGGCCTGCGGGTATTGCGCAAACCCGGTCGTGATGTGCTTGCGCAACACGTGCTTCATGTGGAGTGTGTCGCCGGCACGAAGCAACGATCGATCCAACACGGTGCTGGCCGCCGTCAGGGTGTCGTCCCCCTCACTCTCGACGTTGAACCTCCAACGCTCGATGCCCTCGCACCACCCGCTGTAAACGAACGCCATGTCGTCCTTCAGCCGGGCCGTGACATAGAGCCCGTTGCCGACGAGTGCCTGGTAGACATAACCACTTGCCGGGAGCTGCTTCAGGACCCTCGCGACCCCGTTCGCGTCAGTCAGGCCGGTCCACAGAGGCGCACCGTCCTTGTCGGAGATTTCGACCGAACAACCGGGAACCGGGCGACCTGTGTCCAAAGCGGTCACCCACACGAGCGACGACTCGATTCCCCACTTGAAGTGGACGGAAAGATTGGTGACGAGCGCAGCCGTCTGGACATACATCGGCGCCTTCTTGCCGAGAAGAGCGGCCCCCAGCGCTTCGCTCTGCAGTTCGACCACGTAGAAACCCGGCTGCTTGAGCGGTATCCCAATCACTTCGAATGCGGATGGGCCGTTAGGCTTTGGGATGGCAAGCCGCGTCAGATTGCCGACTGCAACACCGCCAAAAACCGACTTCTCTACATATTGCCAACTGTTCGTCACTCGCTCCAGCCAGAATCGGATCTGGTTGATTTCACCGCCCGGTACCCGCAGAACGTTCCCGGGCAAGGTTTGGCCCGGTCGCCCTTCCGCAGCCGCAGGTTCGGCCCGGGACATAACCGTCTTGATCTGCGCCTCCAGGTTCCGAACGGTCACTGGAAGCACCGGTTCCCCGTTCAACTCGAGGATCCCGAACCTGGCGCCGAACTTCGCGAGCGGAGGATAGTGATCCGTCTGAACGGTTAGGGGAAACCGGTCCTGGTTGCTCAGCTTGCGGCCTGCATCATCTTGAACCCCGGCCGGGAGCGCGATTCTGAAGGAGCTTTTTTCGGGGAACGGGCCGGTGAATCTCACTCCGTTCACGAAGCGCGGCGGCCGATTCCCTCCCTCAACCTCTTCCTCCTGTTCCGGATCCCCATTGTCGTCTTTCGCTGACCACTTTTTGCCTCCGGGGCCCGTGAGGCTGATGGCGCTGGCTTTCGACCAGAGGACCGGGGCGGAAAAGGACAGCCGCATGGGAGTCAGCGGCACGCACTCGGCCTCTGCATTCTCGCGCTGGCACTCGAAAGTGGCGGTGAAGGGCGGCCTGGTGGTGAACGGCAGCACCTGGTTGCTTTCAGTCCGGACACCCGATTCGCTGGCGACCCCCTCACCCCAGACCAGGTCTACCCTGGTGCTTTGGGGGAACACACGTCGAGCCTGAATCAGGACGAGATTCAGGGATTTGAGCTCTTCGGCACTCCGCCAGGCGTATTCGGCTTTGATGAGCGCGTCCCGCTCGGCGCCCTTGATGATCTTGATGCCGATCTTCTCCTCAAGGCCCTGGATTTCGAACCAGACATTGCTCAACACGCTCTCTTCCCTGGGCTCGGCGTCGAGCTCCAGGATGAAGACCTGATTCTCGTCGATGCCTCCCGCGCCCTGGTAGGGACTCGAGTTGAGGATGGCCGGTCCGCCGGTCGAAAAGGAGAAGCTTCTCTCCCCGCTCAATTCTCGTCCCTCCAGCGTCTTGAGTCCGCTCTTGAGCGTGAAGAGGCAACGGACTCCGGCCGGTAAATCGCGCTCAAAGTCGAAGACCCAGTTCCGGCCGTCCACCCATCGGCTTTTCCCCTTCTCTCCACACGAGATCTCGAAAGGCTCAACGCTCGCTCGGGGGTCCCCGAAGGGCACCATCTGGTCCGAGAAGCGGACCTGGACCTGCCTGACCTCCTTGACCGTTCCTTGCGGGGTGAAAAGCTCGACGGTCGCCGGCCGGGGCCCGCCGGCCTGTGCAAACAAAGCCATCCAAACCGGAAGAATCGTTCTGAGAATGACTTCCATAAGGTCGCCTTTCAGCTTCGGGGGTGATACCTGTCGTAAATGCGTTTCAAACGTTCGCGGGTTACGTGGGTATAGATTTGTGTGGTCGAGATATCCGAGTGACCGAGCATGAGCTGCACGGACCGAAGATCAGCGCCGTGTTCGAGCAGGTGCGTCGCGAAACTGTGCCGAAGTACGTGAGGGCTCAGATGTTTGGCTATTCCCGCCAGCTTTCCGTACTTCTCGACGATCATCCAGAAGTTCTGGCGGGTCATCGGGCGTCCCCGGCGCGTCAAGAACAGGTAGGGGTTGGAGGCCGACTTGCCCAGGAGCGTGCTTCGAGCTTCGGCCAGATAGCGGCGGACGAAAGCCACCGCGACATCACCCACCGGGACAATCCGCTGCTTGTTTCCTTTTCCGATGGTCGTCAGGAACCCGACATCCAGATTCATGTCTCCAATCCTGACCTTGATCAGTTCACTCACCCTCAGGCCGGTCGCGTAGAGCAGTTCCAGCATGGCCCTGTCCCGCAACCCCTGGGCCTGGGCGAGGTCCGGCTGGGCCAGCAGGAGACCGACTTCGTCGCCGGTCAGGTAGCCGGGTAGCGTTCGCCAGGTACGAGGTGACTCGAGGTTCTCTGTCGGATCGCTACTGAGGTATCGGTCAAGAATCAGAAAGCGAAAGAACCCCTTCAAACTGACGATGTTTCGAGCGACCGAACGGGCCGAAAGCCGCGAGTAGAGCTCCTGCAGGTACCGGGCAAGATCATCGCGCCCGATCTTCTCCAGCTCGAGTCCGTGGTCCTTGGCAAACGCGAGGAACCCGGAAATATCCCGGGCATATGCCTCCACGGTGTTCCTGGCGAGGCCTTTCTCGACCTGGAGATAGTTCAGGAAATTCTGGTACGTGCGCTCGGTACTCACCGTCGCAACCGCCCGATTCGATTCATGAGCATTCTGACCTCTTCGACATGAAGGAGGTGACAGACTGCAAAGTACACGGCCGCGCCCGCCCCAATCGTCATGGACAGCGCCATCACTTCACCCCACCACACCTCGGGCAGCAATCCGGTCAACCATTCGTTGAGGGCGTAGATCACGATGCCCATAGCGACGGCCGCAACTGCATTCTTGCCCAGTGCCCGGTGCACTCCGAGCGGGGCCAGCGAACCTAGTCGTTTCCTGAAACTCCTCGCCAGCAACGTATTATTGAGCAGAACCGAGGCGGACGTGCCGAACGCCAGACCCAGGTACTTGTACTGGAGCGGCAGAAGGACCATCAGGGTCAGATTGATGGTGATGTTTACACCGACTGCCGTCAAGCTGATTCTCACCGGCGTCCGGGTGTCGTTCAGGGCATAGAATGAAGGGACGTAGATCTTGACGCAACTGTAGGCGATGAGGCCGATCGAATACGCCATCAGGGCATAGGCTGTCCAGGCGGTGTCGACCGGGGTGAAGCGTCCATGCTCGAACAGAAGGCGCACAATGGGCTTGGCAAGCACCATCAGCCCGATGGTGGAAGGAATGGCGACCAGCGACACGAGCTTCAGCGAATTTGCCACGGTCTCCTTGAACTCGTCCCATTTCTCCTGTGCGGCGTAGACCGACACCTCGCGAAGATTGACGACACCGACGGCGACCCCGAACAGGCCGATAGGCAGGTACAGGATCCGGAAAGCGCATTCCAGCCATGACAGGGGGCCGTTGTAGCCGAGCTGCGAGGCAAGTTGGGTGTTGACCAGGACATTCAACTGCACGGCGCTGATGCCCACGACTGCAGGCATGATCAATCTCGCTATCTTGCGAAGCCCGGCATGCTGGAGATTGAAGCGTGGGCGGTATCGAAACCCCTCTCGAAAGAGGATCGGGAGCTGGACCCCGAGTTGCAGCAGACCGCCGAGCAGCGCGCCGGCGGCCATGGCGTAAATCGGCTCGATCTCCCAGAGGCGAAATGCAGGGATCAGGAACAGGAAGGCACCGATAGAGGCCAGGTTGAACAGTGCGGGGGCCAGCGCAGGCAGGAAGAAGCGGTTCAGGGTGTTGAGGATCCCCATGGCAACCGAGGCCAACGCCACGAAGAGCAGAAAGGGCGACAGGATGCGGACGAGACTGACCGTCAGCTCCACCTTCCCGGGTGTTTTGGCGAAACCCTGCGCCATGAGGAAGACAAAGGCATCAGGGAACAGCAGCAGGGCCAGCGTGAACAGGCCGACGAGAACCAGAAGAGCATTGATAACAAGATTGGCCAGAAGCCATGCTTCCTCCCGGCCCTTCTTGTGCATGTGTTCGGTGAAGGTCGGCACAAAGGCCGAGCTGAGCGCCCCTTCGGCGAAAAGATCCCGAAGCAGGTTTGGAATCCGGAACGCGACTCTCCACGCATCGCTGTAGATTCCGGAGCCCGCGCCGAAGAAGTGGGCAAACACCTGCTCCCTCACCAGGCCGAGAATCCGGCTCATGAGCACGGCGATGCTTACGGTTCCGGCGGCCCGGGCCGATTGCGCGCGGCGAGCCATTTCAGCAGACGCTCCTTAGATCCAGCCCTTCTTGCGGAAGAAGTAGAACATTCCGAAACCGATTCCGAGCATCAGGCCAAGTGCGAAGAAGTAGCCGTACTTCCAGTCCACTTCCGGCAGGAAACGGAAGTTCATCCCGTAAATGCCCGTCACGACGGTCATGGGGATGCAGATCGTGGAGATAACGGTGAGGAACTTCATCGTCTCGTTCAGCCTGTTCGAGGCAGCGGACATGTAAATGTCAAGGAATCCCGTCAGTAGATCCCGGTAGTTGTCGGCGATGTCGGTCATCCTGAAAAGGCTGTCGTAAGTGTCGCGGAAGTAGAGGCGAGTGGACGGCCGGATGTATGGGATCTCGTCCCGGCTCAGCCGGTTGAAAACTTCCCGTTGCGGAAACACGATGCGCTTCAGGTGCATCAAGTCCCGCTTCAGCCTTAGGATTCGATTCAACGTCTCACGGTCCTGGGCCGCCGAGAAGATCTCGTCCTCGGCCTCCTCGATTCGGTCCTCGAGCTTCTCCAGTTCCGGGAAGTAATGATCGACGACTTTGTCGAGGATACCCTGGATCACCACGTCCAGCCCGATTCGCATCAACTGGGGATCCTGAAGAATGCGCTGGCGCATGTCCCGGACGCTGCGCATCCGGTGGTCGTGGTGGGTGATCAGAAACTGCTTCCCCAGGAACACATCGATCTCGGCGGTCGTGAATTCCCTTGTGTCCCGCATGTAGTTGATTCCATGAAGGACCAGGAAGATGTATTCCGGGTACACGTCCAGTTTCGGGTACTGAATCTCGATCAGCGTGTCCTCGACCGCCAGTGGATGCAACTGAAAGTAATCCCTCAATACGTCGGCCTCTTCCGGAGTCGGATTCTCGAGGTCGACCCACAGCAGCTCGTCCTGCTCAACCTTGAGCAGATCCGGCGCGATGCGGTCATCATGCAGAAGACCCGCCGTGGGACTGTATTTCAGGATATAGATCATCGACGGGTTACGTTATCATCTTCTTTTCACTTTGGGCAGAGGTAAAAACCGCATGAAACTGGGTACGATCGCTGAAACGTTAGGATGCGAATTGAAAGGCCCCGCCGAACTCGAGATCACCGGGGTGGCGGGTATCGATGAGGCGGGACCGGGAGAGGTGACCTTTGTCGCCAATCCCAAATATGCGCCAAGGATCAAGACCACACGGGCGGGAGCCATTATCCTGAAAACAGGGGCCGCGCAGGCGCCTATCCCGACTCTCTTCGCCGACGACCCCTATGTCACTTTTGCCAGGGCAATCGAGCTCTTCTACCAGCCGCCGAAACCGATTCCGGGGGTCCACCCCACCGCAAGCATCGGCGATGACGTCCGGCTTGGCGAAAATCACTCGATCGGAGCAAACGTCGTCATCGGACCTGGAGCACGTATCGGAAAGAACTGCGTGATCCATCCCAACGTCACCATCTATCCGTTCGTCCAGATCGGCGACGATTTCCAGGCGCACTCCAACTCCGTCGTCAGGGAATACTGCAGGATCGGCGACCGTGTCACGCTTCAGAACGGAGCAGTCATCGGGTCCGACGGCTTCGGATTCGCACCTCAGCCGAGCGGCATCTACTACAAAATAACCCAGTCGGGCATCGTGGTCCTCGAGGATGACGTGGAGATCGGCGCCAACACATACTATCGACCGCGCAACCGTCGGTGAGACGCGAATCGGGAAAGGCACCAAGCTGGACAACCTCGTCCAGATCGGGCACGGTTGCCGCGTCGGTGAAAACACCGCCATGGCGGCCCAAGTCGGGCTGGCAGGCAGCACTCGCGTGGGCAACCGCGTCTTTCTGGCCGGGCAGGTCGGCGCCGCCGGTCACCTTGAGATCGGGGATGGCGTGATCGCAATCGCGCAAACCGGGATCCCGCGGTCCGTGGAGGCCGGGAAATCATCTCCGGAAGCCCTGCCGTGGAATTCAACCTCTGGAAGAAGAACTCCATCCTCATGCAAACGTTCCCCGAGCTCGTCCACACGGTAAAACAGCTGAAGAAGGAAGTGGAGGAGTTGCGGGGGAAGCTGGAAGAACAGGAGCATTGACGGGATTACAGGATTAACAGGATTGCATCCCGCAAATCCTGTTAATCCTGTTAGTCCTGTTAATCCTGTCAGCCTTACTGGTAGTAATCCAGCCCGAGGTGGGTGATCTGCTCTTCGCCCATCATGTATCGGAGCGTGTTCTTCAGCTTCATCAGCTGGATGAACAGATCATGCTCCGGGTACAGAGTCGGGAGGGTCATCGGGCTCTTGAAGTAGAACGAGAGCCATTCCTGGATCCCGTGCATCCCGGCCCTCTGCGCCAGATCGAGGAACAGGGCAAGGTCAAGAACCAGCGGAGCGGCGAGGATACTGTCCCGGCACAGGAAATCGATCTTGATCTGCATCGGGTAGCCCAGCCAGCCGAAAACGTCGATATTATCCCAACCCTCTTTGTTGTCTCCGCGGGGCGGATAGTAGTTGATCCGTACCTTGTGGTAGAAGTCCTTGTAAAGCTCCGGATAGACGTCCGGTTGCAGGATCTGTTCGAGAACCGACAGTTTGCTTTCTTCCTTGGTCTTGAAGGATTCCGGGTCGTCCAGAACCTCTCCGTCCCGGTTTCCCAGGATGTTGGTCGAGAACCAGCCGGACAGCCCGAGCAGTCGAGCCTTCAGGCCGGGGGCCAGGATCGTCTTCATCAGCGTCTGGCCGGTCTTGAAATCCTTCCCGCAAATCGGAACCCGATTCTGCTGGGCCAACTGTCGCAGCGCTTCGACGTCGACGGTCAGGTTCGGCGCGCCGTTCGCAAACGGGATTGCGCTCTTCAGCGCCGCGTAGGCATACACCATGCTCGACGGAATGTTCTCGTCGTTGTTTTTTAGCCCCGCCTCAAAACAGTCGAGCGAGCTGTGCACGACACTGGGTTGGATGAAGATCTCGGTGCTCCCGCACCAGACCATGACCAGCCGCGTCGAGGCCATTGCTCTTCTTGAACTGTGCGATCTCGTCGATCAACTGGTGGGCCAGTTCCCATTTGTTCGGCCCCTGCTTGATGTGGTGGCCGTCCAGTCGCTTCACGTACCTGCGGTCGAAGACGCCCTTCATCGGTTTGATCGCCTGCAGTTCCGGTTTCAACTGACTGATCAGTTCCTTCTCGAGAACGCCCGCGTGAAGGGCTGATTCGTAGCCGTCATCTTCGAAGATATCCCAGGCGCCGAAAACCAGATCGTCCAGACCGGCGAGAGGAACGAACTCGGAGATTTTCGGAAATCGGCCTTCGGTCCGCTTGCCGAGGCGGATCGTACCCATCTGGGTGAGCGAACCAAACGGCTTTCCCAACCCTTTCTTTACGGCTTCGACGCCGGCGATGAAAGTGGTCGACACCGCGCCCAGACCTACCAGCAGAATTCCAACTTTCCCTTTCGGTTCAGCGATCTTTGTCCCCTTCTCAATCATGCTCCCGCCTCCTCTCGGCTACCGCGATCTCCCGATTCCTGAATCTCCGAAATGTCGGCTACGCTCAGGAAAAGCTGGGAGATTTCATGAAGTAAACGCAGTCTGTTATTTCGCAGCCTGCTGTCGTCTGTCAACACCATTACGCCGTCAAAAAAACGATCGACCGGGCCCCGGAGTGTGGCGATCCGCCGGAGAGCCGATCCGTAATCATCTGCCTGCAGTTGTTTCACCACCTCGGGTTGGAGCCGAGCGAACGTCGCGTGCAAGTCCTTCTCGCTCGAATCCTCGAGATCCGCTCCGATCACCTTGTCAGTCACAATCTGCTGCTTCGCCAGGATGTTCTTTATTCGTTTGAACGCCACCGCAAGAGCCTCGAAGTCGGCCTCCCGTCGGATTTCCGACAAGGCGAGGGCCTTGCGGTAGGTCTTGTGGACCGAATCCACGCCCACCGCCATCACTGCATTCAGCACGTCGGCGGCGATCCCCTGCTCCTGGAGCACGAACCGGACACGCGCCTGCAGGAATTCGAGAACCTCCTGCCGGACTTGCTCGCGCGGGCGGCCAGGTTTGTGGTTCTCGGCCGCGGCATCGATGAGAGCCCCGAGAGTCAGCCGGTCGAGCCGGCGATCGAACAGGATCTTCACAATGCCCTGGGCCTGTCGACGAAGGGCCAAGGGATCACTCGACCCGGAGGGGATGATTCCGATGCCGAAACAACCAACCACCGTGTCGATTTTGTCCGCGATCGAAAGCAGCGCTCCATTTTCGGTCGCCGGGGAACTGTCCTCCAGTGACATCGGCTTGTAATGCTCGTAAATCGCCTTCCAGACGTCCTCCGGCTGCCCTTCCTCGCGCGCGTACAGCCCGCCCATCACCCCCTGCAGCTCGGGGAACTCTCTGACCATGTCGGTCACGAGATCGCATTTCGAGAGGACGGCGGCGCGTTCGAGCGCTTCGTCTCCGCCAAGGCTGCGACAGATCTGCCGGATTCGCTCCGTTTTGGCCCCGTACGATCCGAGCTTCTCCTGGAAGAGCACGGAATCGAGCATTGAACGGCGATCCTCCAGCCGGGATTTCTTGTCCGTGGCCCAAAAGAACGCGGCGTCCTCCAACCGGGCTCGGAGCACCTTCTCGTGTCCCAGCCGAATCTGTCCCGCCGGGTCGCCGCTGGTATTCAAGACGGTCAGGAAATGAGGCTTCAGAGCACCGTCCTCCCCGACGACAGCGAAGTACTTCTGGTGGTGCCGCATCACCGTAATCAGGATTTCCTGGGGGATCTTGAGGAACTCCGGGTTGAAACCACCCAGCAGCACGGAGGGATATTCGTTCAGATACGCGACCATCTCGAGAAGGTCGGGATCCTCGACAATCCGGCACCCGGCCGGCAACTCGCCGCTTGAGCTCAATGCCGATCTTGGCGGCCCGTTCCTCGACGTCCACCAGCACGAACTGTTCCCTCAGCTGCTCGACGTAGTCTGCAGGCGAACCCAGAGTAAACTCGGGTTTTCCAAGAAAACGGTGGCCTCGGGTAATCGCCCCTGCCTTCAGCCCTTCAAACTCGACCGGCACGACTTCCTGGTTCCAGAGGGCAACCAGCCATCGGATGGGCCTGACGAATCGGAACCGCGATTCCTTCCAGTACATGTTCTTTGGCCAGGAAATCGAGGCGATGATCTTCGGAAGCCCTTCTCTGAGAATTTCGGTTGTCGGCTTCCCCTTTACCAGGCGCCGGACGGCGACGTACTCGCCCCGGTCCGTGGGAACGAGCTTCAATTCGTCGGGCGGGACCCCCATCTTTCGGGCAAAGCCGACTGCCGGCGGCGCCGCAACGCCCTGCGGCGTCAAAGGCGACCGACTTCGGAGGACCGAGCACGAGCTCCTCGCGATCGGCCTGCCGCTCGGCTATTCCTCCGAGAAGAAAAGCCAGCCTGCGGGGCGCGCCGAACACCTCCAGGGATTCCCAATCGAGAGCGCTCTCGCGCAACAGGCCTTCGACCGTCGGCGCGAATCTGCTCCGCGGCCGGCTTGATCATGTCCGCCGGAATCTCTTCCAGACCCAGTTCAAAAAGGAATCTATTCTTCATGGTCATTGACGTAGGACGAAGCCACCCGAACGGCCAGATTCCGGACACGCCCGATCAAACCGACCCTTTCGGTCACGCTGATGGCGCCCCGGCTGTCGAGCAGGTTGAAGGTATGCGAGCACCGCAGGCAGTAATCGTAGGCGGGAAGCACACAGTCGGCCTCGAGACACCGCAGGCACTCCTTCTCGTACAGTCGCAAACAGCTCGAAGAGCATCCCCTTGTCCGCGATCTCGAAGCTGTATTTCGAAAACTCGCGCTCTTCCCGCTTGTCGCACCTCGCCATAGGAGATGTCGCGACTCCACCGCAGATCGTACACGCTGTTCTTGCCCGTGACGAAGGTGGCGATACGCTCCAGCCCGTACGTGATTTCCCCGGAAATGGGCATCAAATCCTGTCCACCCGCCTGTTGAAAATAGGTGAACTGGGTGATTTCCAGGCCGTCGAGCAGGACCTGCCAGCCGATTCCCCAGGCGCCGAGCGTCGGACTCTCCCAGTTGTCCTCTTCGAAGCGGAGGTCGTGCAGCTCGAGGGGGATTCCGATCGCCTTCAGACTCTCCAGATAAACGTCCTGGATGTCGTCAGGTGCGGGCTTGAGAATCACCTGGAGCTGGCTGTGCTTGTAAAGACGGTTGGGGTTTTCGCCGTAGCGTCCGTCGGTCGGACGCCGGGAAGGCTGCACATAGGCGACCTTGTACGGCTGGCGCCCCAGCACCCGCAGGAAGGTCTCCGGGTGCATGGTTCCGGCGCCGACCTCCAGGTCGTATGGCTGCTGGACCACGCAACCATAGTCCATCCAGAACCCGAGCAGTCGGTGAATGATCTCCTGAAACGTCAGTTCATGTGTTGCCATTCCGGTATCCGATGAAAGGGGTGATCATAGCACAGAGGAAGTGGAAAACGGACCACTCCAGAAGCACGCGGATAGCAGGTTGTCGCAACCGGGCCGCCAGTCGTGGCTGGTCACAGCAGCTGCTTCAGTAACCTCCGCGACTTGAGCGACTTCTCGAGGTGGGATTCGATAATGGCTCCACAGAACTTCTCCAGTCGGCTGATGTGAATCGGTTCGAGCGCGCCGTCAGCCCGCTCGGGTGGAGCCTCATCATCGTCCGGGCCGCCTCCGCCGTCTCGGGAGGCAACGCCGGCTCGAGACTCGGCAGACACACCCTCGAAGCGCAGAAGCCAAAGCTCGAAATAGCGGGCCAGAGTCGGGACCGGGACGGTCAGCGCGGTATCCAGCACTGCGAGCGAGAGGCGGAACAGACGCTCGCACTCGGCCTGCTCCCGCGAGAACTCGAGCAGCAACTCGGCAAAGTAGCCAAAATGGAGATTCAGCTCCCACGAGAGCTCGTAAGCCGGGTGAGCCGTGATGATCTCGCAGTTCTGGATCACGGCAAGCTCCTGGTGTTCCTTCCTGTAGAAAATGACCCGATTGTGGGTGAGCAGCTCCAGACTGCTCCCAAACCGGCTCTTGGCCTTTCTCGCACCATGAGCGATACCCCGCAGCAAACCAAAATCGCGGGTTAGAAAGACCACGATCCGATGCGCCTCTTCGAAACGGATACGTCTTGAGCGTGAGAGCTTCGGACTGGTGGACGTTCATGAAACCGGAAGGTAGTGTATCAGGGCGGAGGCCAGGCCGAGAAATGAGAGGAAGCCGGTAACATCGGTGAAAGTCGTCAGGATGATGCCCGAGGCGATGGCGGGATCGATGTTCAGACGCTTCAGCACCAGCGGGATCACACTTCCGGTGAGGCCTGCAACGAACATGTTGATGATCATCGCCCCTCCCAGAATCGACCCCCAACATGTAGCTGGATTTCCAGATGTAGGCGGCAATGCCCGCGACCAAACCGAGTGCCACGCCGTTTGCGATCCCGACCAGGGACTCCTTCCAGAGCGCGCTCCGGCCGTTCTCCCAAGTCAGTTCACCGAGCGCCAGTCCTCGGACGGTAACGGTCAGCGTCTGCGTACCCGAGTTGCCCCCCATGCCGGCCACCACCGGCAGGAAAACTGCCAGGAAGGAAAACCGGGCGATCGTCGGCTCATAGATCGCCACGACGGTCGCGGCCAGCATTGCGGTCACAAGGTTGATCGCCAGCCAGGGAAGCCGCCTGCGAACAGAGGTGCGCACCGGGGTGTAAACGTGATCGTGCACATCAACGCCGGCCATGTGGAAGATGTCCTCGGTCGCCTCCTCCTTGATGACGTCGATGATGTCGTCGACCGTGATCACCCCGACCAGTTTGTTCTCCTCATCGGTGACCGGGATCGCAAGCAGGTCATATTGCGCGACTTGCCTCGCGACCTCCTCCTGGTCGGTGTCCGTCGCCACGGAGATCACGTTGGTCCGCATGATCTTCTTCAGCGGAGTGCCGGGAGGCACCATGATCAATTGACGGAGAGAGATGACACCGACGAGGTGATGCCGCACGTCGACCACGTAAAGGTAGAAGACCATCTCCAGATCACCGGTGGTCTGGATCGTGTTGATAGCCTCGCTGACCGACACGTCTTCCGCCAGCGAGAAGACATTCGGGTTCATGATGCGCCCGGCGGTCTCGTCCTCGTACTGCAGAAGACCCTGGACCTCGATCGATTCCTCCGCCCTCATCCTGTCCAGGACTTCCTGCGCAATCTCTTCGGGAAGAGCCGCGATGAAAAGGGCTGCGTCGTCCGACTCCAGTTCCTGGAGGACTTCGGAGATTTCGGACGCCGGCATCTGGGTCAGCAGCTCGAGGCTGCGCTCGACACCCAGTTCGTTCAGCGTCTCGGCAGCCAGCTTGCGGTTGCGGCCGAGCAAGATCGCGAATACGGCCTGGCGTTCCTGCTCGTTGAGGGTCGCAACCATCTCGGAGATGTCGGCGGGCCGAAGTTTTCCCAGGAGATTCGCGATATGGAGGCGGGCTCCGCGTCGGAGTAATCGGCGAAGTGACCCGACCGCCACCTTGGCTTTTTGCGGCTGCATCCTAAGGTATTGTAATGGAGTTACTTCGCGAAGAGAAAACGGGGGGCGGCAGGAGGTTCGGAGTTCGGAGTTCTGAGTTCGGAGTTCGAGTCAGGGGTTCGCGCCAGGCGGTTCCGGTTTGAGAGGCCGGGATCTTTGGGGGCAAAAAGGGCGACAGGTTAGCGAGGACTGCCCTCGCAGAACTTAGAACTCAGAACTCAGAACTCAGAACTCCTCTTGCCGTCTACCGATCGGCTTCCTTGGTTGCCAGCTGGGCCTGTTCCGGGCCCCGGCGCATCAGGTGGTACAGCTTCAAGAGCGGACCACTTCCGACGTATACAGCAGCGATCGCCATCAGGACCTGCTGTGAGAACAGAAAAACTCCGGCAACCACAACCGCCAGAACGAGGATCGTCAGGTGCGACTTCCCGTGTCCGAGGTTCAGTTGCTTGAGCGCAGGATAGCGGATCGTGCTGATCATCAGCAGGGAAACCAGATACATCGCGCCCACGAGGTAGAACTTGAAAAAAGCACTGTCGGGCGGCGTATCGAATATGTGAACGGTGGCAGCCATGAAACCGGCGCCCGGCAGGAATCGGGAGACCGGCGAAGGTCTTCAGGTTCTTGTTCTGAACGTTGAAGCGGGCAAGGCGCATGGCGCCACACGTGACAAAGACGAAAGCGGAAAGTCGGGCGAAATTGTCGAGGTCGGCCAGACCCCACGCATAGACCAGAACCGCAGGGGCCACCCCAAAGCTGATGACATCGGCCAGCGAGTCGAGTTGCAGTCCGAAGTCGCTGGTGGCGTTAGCCATTCTGGCCACCCGCCCGTCCAGCCCGTCCAGGACTACGGCGATGCCGATAGCGATGGCCGCGCTTTGAAAGTTCCCGTTCAGCGCCGCGATCACGGCGAAAAATCCTGCGAACAGGTTGCCGACGGTGAACATCGAGGGCAGGAGGTAGATGCTGCGTCTCAGCTTCTTCGGCGGGCAGAACACCTCCTCGGCTTCTCTCTGCAGCTTGCGACCGTCTTCCTGGTTCACGGTTTTTCTCTCCACCTGGCGATAATACTCCTGCCGGCGTAGACCTTCTCACCCTTGCGCACCAGTATCTCGCAATCGGGCGGGAGGATCATGTCTACCCGGCTCCCGAAACGAATGAGCGCTATTCTATCACCTTTGTTCACCTTCTCTCCGACCTTCTTCCACGGCACGATCCGGCGGGCGAGTATTCCGGCGATCAGGGCAAAGGTCAGTTCCCTCTCCCCCCTGATCGTGAAGACCAGTTGTTCATTCTCCACAGACGCCCGGGCGTCAAACGCCAGCAGGAACTTTCCCTTCTTGTAATCCTCGCGGACGATCTCCCCACCGATTGGCGCCCGATTGACGTGGACGTTGAACACCGACAGAAAAATACTCAACCGGTGCCCCTGCTCGACCGGCTCTATCGAAATCACGCGGCCGTCAGCCGGACTGACAGCTGTTTCCGGTCCGTCGGGGACAGTCCTGTCCGGGTCCCGGAAGAAGAAGACAATGAATGCCGCAAGGAAGACAAGAATCAGTCCGGGCAGCCACAGGCCGAACGCGAAGGCAAGGAGGGAAAGAATAATCACCGGGAGGAGAAAGTACCAAGCATCTCTGGCCATACAGCCCACCTGAAAAAGGAAAGGCCCGCAGCTGAATCCGTCCGGACCAACTGCAGGCCGAGCGCGTTAGAGATCACGATGCGCCGGTCAGTGTGCGGCGTGCTCCCCCTGGTATCTGGAAATCAACATTTGCATCCTATCTTTTAAGACCAACTTCTTCTTCTTGAGAATCGTCTCGTGAACCTGTTCCTGATGATTAAGGTGGGGTTTCTGCTGGAGTTCGTGGAGCTGACGCTCGAAGCTCTTATGTTCTTCCGCTAGTTCGCGGAATTCCTGATCAGTCTGAAGTAAAAACTCCTTGACCTGGCTTTCGTCCATCGGAATCCTCCTTGGTTAAGACTCATAATCCTACCCGTAAAGTTGGCCTGCTTCTTCAATTGAGCTAACTGTAGCAAAACCATCCGGGCGTCGCAAGACAGTCGGACAACCATCTGATTTTCGAGGTTGGAGGACGCGAAGAGGCACACCAATCTGGTTTCCCTGCCGGAATCGGCCTAGGTGATCGTCAACATGCGATCGAGCGCGACCCTGGTCCACTGTTTGACGTCATCGGGCACGACGATCTCATTGATCACCCGTCCCTCTAAAAGGTTTTCGAGCGAGGCGAGAAGGTGCTGCGGAGCAATTCTGAACATAGTGCTGCAAAGGCAACCGTGCTCCTCGAGGGACACGACGCGTTTGCCCTGACTCTTCGATTCCTGGGCGACACGGTTCACCAGGTGAACCTCGGTTCCGATGGCCCACTGGCTCCCTGCAGGAGATTCCCGAACCGTCTTGATAATCTGTTCGGTTGAGCCGGAAAGGTCCGACTTCTGAACCACTTCCCAGGTGCACTCCGGGTGAACCATTACCTTGATCCCCGGGTACTTTTGACGCACCTCATCGACCATCTCGGGACGAAACCGCTGGTGGACGCTGCAATGTCCCTTCCACAGGAGGACACGTGCACCGCGGATCCGATCCTCGGTGTTCCCGCCCAGTTCCTGGTAGGGATCCCAAACAGGCATCAGATCGAGAGGCACACCCATCGCATAGCCGGTATTTCGTCCCAGGTGTTGGTCAGGCAGGAAGAGTATCTTCTCCCGTCGTTTCCAGGCCCAGTCAAAAACCGCGCGGGCATTGGCCGAGGTACAAACGGCGCCACCGTGCTCCCCGCAAAAAGCCTTGATGGCGGCGCTCGAATTCATGTACGTGATTGGCAAAACGGGAGGATCATCACCGAATACGGAGCGCAGTTCTTCCCAAGCCTGTTCGAGCTGGTCGATTTCCGCCATGTCGGCCATGCTGCAACCGGCGGCGAGGTCGGGGAGGATCACACGCTGACGCGGCTGGCTGAGGACGTCGGCGCTTTCCGCCATGAAATGAACACCGCAGAAGACAATGTAGTCGGCTTCGGAGCGCCCGGCCGCCTGTTGCGATAGTTTGAAGGAATCGCCGGTGTAGTCAGCGAACTTGACGACGTCATCCCGCTGGTAGTGATGGCCCAGGATGACCAGCCGCTTTCCCAGTCGCTCTTTGGCGGCCGTGATCCGGCTATCCATCTCAGCGTTTGACACGCCAAAGTAATTCTGCGGGAGAATACAAGCCTGACTCATGATCGGTGCGAAACTGCAGCGGGAACCACCTCGTCCCGCTACCGCCTCACCAAACCTCCACGTTACCCTACCATTTTACCACCCCGGCTAGCGACATTGACTCCGTTTTGGCCTGGCTTTATCATTTGATTTTCCACCAAACAGAACCAGGGATAAATCATGAACCAACAAACGACCGTACCGAGTACCCGCCTCACAGAGAGCAGAATTCGCTCGCTCCAAACCATGGCCAACCGCCTTCGGAAGCATTCGCTCATATCGACAAGTGAGGCTGCCTCCGGTCATCCGACCTCGTGTTGTTCGTGCGCCGAGATAATGGCGACGCTCTTTTTCAATCATCTTAGGTTTGAAGTCGGAAATCCGGCCAATCCTTACAACGACCGGTTCGTTCTTTCCAAGGGACACGCGGCGCCGATCCTCTGGGCTGCCTGGGCGGAAGCCGGGGCCTTTCCCACTGAAAAGCTGCTGACGCTGCGCAAAATCGACAGTGACCTGGAAGGGCACCCGACATTTCGTTCCCCATACTCGGGCGCGGCAACCGGTTCGCTCGGTCAGGGTCTGTCGGTCGGTGTCGGAATGGCCTTGGCTGCGCGGCTGGATAAGACTGGATCGCGAGTTTTCGTTCTGCTCGGCGATGGAGAGGTTGCCGAAGGCTCCGTTTGGGAGGCGGCGGCGCTGGCCAGCTACTACAAGCTCGACAACGTGGTCGCCATCGTTGACGTCAACCGCCTGGGACAGAGCCAGGCGACCATGTACGGCCATGAGATGACCATCTACCAGGGCCGGTTCGAGGCGAACGGCTGGCGGACGGTTATTGTCGACGGGCACGACGTTGAGGCGGTAAACGATGCCCTGACTGCCGCGACCACGGAACCCGGAGTACCGACGGCCATCCTGGCCAGGACGATCAAGGGGAAGGGAATATCCTTTCTGGAAGATCAGAATGGATGGCACGGAAAGCCGCTCAAGAAGGGCGAAGAGCTGCAGAAGGCCCTGGCCGAGCTGGGGAACGACTTCAGCCTGGCAGAACCGCTCAAGGTGCAACCGGCGCCTGGAACCGGAAAATTGAAGACGCCGACCGCAAAGCTCTCCGCTCCTCCGGATTACCCGCTGGGGACACAAGTTGCCACCCGGGAAGCATACGGCGCCGCTCTCAAGAAGCTCGGCCAGGACAGCCAGGATGTGGTCGCTTTGGACGGCGACTGCAAGAACTCGACGTATTCGGAGAAGTTCATGAAAGAGTTCCCGGACCGTTTTGTCGAGTGCTTCATCGCGGAGCAGAACATGGTAGGAGCGGCCGTGGGCCTCGGAACCCTTGGCAAGATACCTTTCGCGTCTACCTTCGCATGCTTCCTGTCCCGTGCCTACGACTTTATCCGCATGGCCGGGATCGGCCGCGCCAACCTTAAACTGTGCGGATCGCATGCGGGGGTCTCGATTGGAGAGGACGGCCCGTCCCAGATGGGCGTGGAAGACATCGCGATGATGCGCCCGATCGCAGGATCAGCCGTTCTTTATCCCTCTGACGCCGTCTCCACCGAACGCCTGGTCGAACTGGCCGCGCAGAACCAGGGAATCGTGTATATCCGGACGTCGCGGCCGAAAAGCCCGGTCCTGTACGGCCCGGACGAAAAATTCCAACTCGGTGGCTGCAAAGTCCTTCGCTCAAGCTCCGAGGACCGGGCGACGGTCATCGGCGCCGGCGTTACCCTGCACGAAGCAATCAAAGCCGCCGACCAGCTGGCCAAGGAAGGCATCAAGATCCGCGTCATCGACCTGTACAGCGTGAAACCCCTGGACGTCGAAACGCTCCGGCGGGCGATTCGTGAAACCGGTGCCGTGATCACTGTTGAGGACCACTACCCTGAGGGAGGGATCGGCGACGCCGTTTTCGGGAGCCTCGCAGGCGAGCCGGGCAAATTCCGCAAACTGGCGGTTAACGGGATCGCACGCTCCGGGAAATCGGAGGAGCTTCTTGACCTCGTCGGGATCAGTGCCCGTCACATCGTAAATGCGGTGAACGAGATCATTAAGAAGTAGCGAATTTCGGGGACCAATTTCGGGGACATAAACTCAATTCCCAGGACGCTGGCAGATGCCTCTCAGCTTCCGAAGGAATTGAGTGTTGTGTCCCCGAAATTGAAAGCAGGGAGAAGTGTTTTTCGCAAATCAGCTATCGGCGCTTGAAGACAGGGCGGTTGGCCGCCGATTCCTGGCCCCCTTCTGCTGGCCGCCTTGTTCCTGTCAACTTCGCTCGCGCAACCCCCTGCGCAACAGCCTGCCGTTCCCTCCCCGCCCCCGGACAGCGCCTCCCGGCCAAACAGGAGGGAATAGCGCTGGCCGTCGACGGACACTACGACAAAGCCCTGAAAGTCTTCCAGGGTCTGCTCCACGACGAGCCGGAGAATGCGGAGTTGAATTATCTGGCAGGAGCGGCCTGTGTGCGGCTCGACAGGCTGGGCGAGGGAATCGAATACCTCGAAAAGTCGGTCAAGTTGAAACCCGGGTTTCCCCAGGCATACGGAGAACTGGCAGAGGCGTGCCTGAAGCGGAAGATGAAAGAACGGGCCAGGGCCGCGCAGAGGAAGGGGCCCGGCTGTTCCCGAAAAACGAACAGTTGAAGAAGATTCGCGCAAAAATCGGCGAATGACTACATTACCTCCGCCTCGACGAGCCGACCGCCGGGGTAGGCGGCGGCAACTTGAATCCCGGGGCAGGCAAATCTCGATTTCACGTAGCCAAACGCGATCGCGCTTCGAAATTCGGGAGAGTACGCCGAGCTCGTGACCACTCCGACTTTCTTCCCCCCGTCGTCAATAATGTCCGTGCCCGCAGGCGCAGCCGACTCTTCAGCGATGCGCAGACGAACGAGCCGCCGACTCACGCCGCCAACGTAGGTCGCTTTCGATACGACCTCCTGGCCGACGTAACAGCCTTTTGTGAAACTGATGGCGTATTGAAGACCGGCCTCGACTGGATTGTTGCGCTCTGTGAAATCGACTCCGAACCGCGGAATTCCCCGTTCAAGGCGGAGCGACTCGGCGGCCTCCGGGCCCGATTTCCGGGAAACTTCCGGCACTGGCCTGCCAGGCTTCCTTCCATCGACCCTCATCCAGGGAGTGAAACACGACATCCAGACCCCGCACACCAAGACTGGTGCGGCAGACCAGGAAAACCTGGACCCCCGAGTGCTCCAGCCGGTTGATACCGAACTCGCCGATCGGAAGCGACGCGCGCAAGACCGAGCCACCCAGCCAGGCGTCTAGAAAGCCGAACACAAGCTCCGGGGCCCCTGGGCCGTGGATGCTCAGGTGCCGCCACTGCCCGGTCATATCAGCCAGTTGCACCTCGTCCATGACAATCAACTTCTGGATCTCGCCAGCGAAACGATGGGCTGTGCCGCGTTCCGTGTCGATCAGCATTTCCTCCGGCAAACGGTAACAGTAAAGATCAGCGACGATCTTGCCTGTCGGCTTCAAGAACAGCGAGTAGAGTCCACGCTGCTCGGGCAAGGCGACGATATCGTTCGTGAGCATCGCCTGCAGGAAGGACACCCGGTCGGGTCCGGTGACGAGTATCTTGCCGCGGGCGGAGAGGTCCATCCATCCTGCGGTTTCCTTCACCGCCCAATACTGTTCCAAGCTCTGAGGAGTCATGAAGATAATGATACCGTCTTGCTGAGCCTACCACGAGTCCCCCGGCCCACACTCCGGCGTAAACAAATATGCACAATTCACACCCGTGTAACACTTTTCAGTTGCTATTATTTTCGCAGCTCATATAATGCGACAAATTTCGCAGTATTTGGAGGTAGCGTCATGGACCGAGCACGAATCGTAAAAGTCTTGACCGCTTGCTGTCTCGCCTTTCTGTTTATTCTTTTCATCACTGCCAGGTCGGATGTCTCGCGGTTCTCGACTCTGACCAATTGCACGGGGTGCCACGACGGCACCACCAATCCGTCGGGCGGAGCGACTTTCGGCAACGTCCCGTCAACATTCACGGCGGGGCAGGCGTACAACCTGGCCCTCACCTTGACCGGAGGGACAGTCTACGGTTTCCAGGTCGCCGCCGTCTATTCCGACGGCACGAAGGCCGGGACCCTGAGCTCTTCGACGGCAAACACGACCGTCACAAGTTCAGGACTGTTGGTCAATACCAGACCGCTGACCTCAGGGACGATCGCTGTTCAATGGACGGCTCCGAGCCAATCCCAGGGGCCGGTCACTTTTAGGACCAACTCCCTGTCTGCCAACGACAACGGAAGCACCTCGGGTGACAACATGTTTTCCAGCTCGGTGACGGTGTCTCCCGCAGCGGCTCCGCCGCCGAACCAGCCGCCCCAGATCAGCAGCCCCGGAAACCAGACGCAGCGCGGCTGGCGCCGCCGTTTCGCTGCAAGTCCAGGCGTCTGACCCGGATGGCGGTTCTCTGAGCTACAGCGCCACCGGGCTCCCCCCGGGTCTTTCGATCAACTCGACGACGGGCCGCATTGGCGGAACTATCGCCACTTCGGCCTCGGGGACTTACAACGCCCAGGTGACGGTCTCGGACGGCACCGCCTCGGCCAGCGCCTCGTTCACCTGGACGGTGACCGCAGCGGCTCCGCCGCCGAACCAGCCGCCCCAGATCAGCAGCCCCGGAAACCAGACCAGCGCAGCCGGGGCGACGGTTTCGCTGCAAATCCAGGCCTCGGACCCGGATGGCGGTTCGCTCAGTTACAGCGCCACCGGGCTCCCCCCGGGTCTTTCGATCAACGCAACTACCGGACGGATCACCGGCACTGTCTCGTCGTCGGCCTCGGGGACCTACAACACCCAGGTCACGGTCTCGGACGGCGCTGCCTGACGGCCAGCGTGTCGTTTACCTGGACGGTAACTGCCACGCCTTCGTCCAACCAGCCGCCCCAGGTGACCAGCCCTGGCAACCAGACCAGCGCGGCCGGGTCCTCGGTTTCGCTCCAGATCCAGGCCTCGGATCCCGAAAGCGGCTCGCTGAGCTACAGCGCCACCGGCCTCCCCCCGGGTCTTTCGATCAACGCAACTACCGGACGGATCAGCGGCACTGTCTCGTCGTCGGCCTCGGGGACCTACAACACCCAGGTGACGGTCTCGGACGGCGCTTTGACGGCGAGCGCCTCGTTCACATGGACGGTCGCCGCCACTTCGTCGGAGAACCATCCGCCCCAGGTGACGAGTCCCGGGAACCAGACGAGCACCGCCGGGGCCTCGGTTTCGCTCCAGATCCAGGCCTCGGACCAGGACGGTGATCCTCTGAGCTACAGCGCGACCGGCCTCCCGACGGGATTGTCCATCAACTCGACCACGGGCGCGATCAGCGGGACGGTTTCACTCTTGGATCCCGGCGTCTACACGGTGACCGTATCCGTCTCGGACGGAACGGGTACGAGCAGCGCAACCTTCAGCTGGACGGTTTCCGCAGGAGCGTTTTCCGAAGCCCTGTACTTCTCTCAATTCGGGAACGGCACCAGCCCCAGATGGATAACAGGGACCGACGGTGTGAAGTTGTTCAGCCAGATCACCCTCGTGAACCTAAGCTCCAAGGAGCAGGTCCAGGCAATTGTCGACATCCGCGACGATGACGGGAACCTCCTGCCTGTTGGGCTCAACGGTGAACCGACCGGCGGGTCAAAGCACGTCGTCATTCCCGCCGCTGGATCGGTGTTTCTGAAAACGGACGGAACCGGCGACCTGCGGACGGGTTCGGTCAGCGTGAGGTCGGACGGGGAGCTCTCGGGCGCCATCGTTGTCGGCAGCGAGCTGGGGCGTATCGCATACGCGGACAACCGGGCGGTCGGGGCGTTCCTTGCGCCGGCCAACCAGGACGGCCTGGGCACCGGGGCCAGTGCCGAGATCGTCCGGATCGGCGTGTCCATCATGAACCTCGAGGACGAAGAGACGACAGTGCACCTGCAATTGCTGGACGCCGAGGGCAGATTGCAGGCTACCGGGCAGGTCACCCTGCCGCCGCACGGTCACCTGGCGCGTTTCATCGACGAGTTGACGTGGTCGGGTGTGCCAAACTGTAACGGCACCTTGCGAGGCGCTGTTGCGGGAACCGGGCGGGTCGCGGTAGCGGTCGTAGGCGTAGCCCCCACTGGTTTCTGGTCACTGCCGGTCATTCGTCAGGACTGATCCAGGCGCGCTAACGTGCCTCCTCCTTCGGGTCGTTGGGCGGTTCGCCGCGAGCCGGCTGATCGTCCAGCGACCTCGGAGGCGGGGCGCGCCGCCTTTCTGCGTCCGTTCAGCAGCGGCGCCAGACCGGCCGCTCCGGCCCGCAATGCGAGCCCGGGCTCGGGCTCGGGATCGCGCGCCATCAGCTCGGCTTCTGCACCTTGGGCAATCTCTGCCACGTCACGCAAACAGAGGCAGGCGTCACCCAGCACCGGTACTTCAAGTACGATTCGTTGTCTCGGCTCATCCGGGACAAGAACCCCGAGCAGGCGAGGAACTCGCTGCTCGATCTGGCTGACGATTTCAACTCACCGGGCAGTGGGCCTCCGGGTACGCCTACGACGCGGCCGGAAACCTGGCCTGCCGCCAGGAGGCGCGGAATACGCTGATCAGTTACCAGTACGACGGCCTCAACCGAGTGACCCGACGGCAGTACACGCTCGGATCGGGCACCGCCGCCACCGGACGTCACCCTGGAATATGACGGCAAGGGCGTGCTCAATCCGAAGTCGTCGAACCTGCTCGGTCGGCTGAGCCGGGTCAACTCGGGCAGCAGTCCGAACCTGTACGAAACCAGGTACAGCGAGTACGACCACATGGGCCGGGTGGCTGAGAGCCAGCAGCAAACGGACACCTACCTGTTCCCCTGCTTCCGGTACGGTTATGATTTGGCCTGCCACCTTGTCTTGGAGCGGGTCGTAACAGTGAGCTGATCGCACACCCCTCGCAATGACCGTGAAAAAGGGCATGCGATCTGCCTGCTGTTACAACCCGCTTGCTTCGCTGAAAGGCACTCGCGCGCGGCTCTGTCAACACTCGGTTCCGGTCGACTCTTGCCAGCCACATGCTCATCGGCGCCCTCGTGCGCCCGCGCTTTACACTCTCGTGTATTGTCATGAGCGCCATCTGTCCGAGGCCACTTATCCCCGAGGCTGGAGGGTCAAGCACCTGTCGCTCTTCTGAAGTAAGTCAGGTAAATCTCCTCCCCTCCGCCCGTTTCCCGTTTCGTCCAGCTCTCATAGCCCTTCTCCCGGGCAAGGTCGATCAGCGGAGCCGGCCGGAAAGGAGTGAGGAGCTCCAGGCACTGATCCTCCGGGATTTCTTTCAAGAGCTTCATCACATGCTTTCCCGGGTGCTCTCCCCGCTCGAGCAGGGGACCCGCGTCGACCTGCGTGGCTATCATGCAGCGTCCATACCAGGCGGGCGCAGGCCCATCGACCTCTTCCTCCGGCGCTCCGCTCTCGACCGCGGGTTCCTGGCCGACCGAGCGTCTGAGTTCATTGATCAAGACGCCGAGGGGAACTCCGCCGACTGCCGCCACCTGGCGCAAACTCGCTACTTTCGCAACAGTCCGCCGGAGGACCGGGTTCTTCAAATGCCGAAAGGCTGGAGAGAGACGCAATAGAGTCGACTCCAGGTCAGGATACGCCTCCAGCAGCTCTCCGATCTTGCTGTCAGGCGTGATTGTCAGTTCTTTCTGCATGGTGTAGCTCTCCGTCTTCCCGAACCTGCCCGTCTGCCCGGTACTGAACAAGACGCTGCTCACCTTCCAGCTTCTTCTTCTCAGTCAGATCCTGAGTGACTTCAAGAGTTCCAAGATAAGTGCCTTCCGGGTCCCGGACGGCGAAGTACTCGATATGCACGAAGCGACCTTTGAAGTTGATCCAGAATGGTGCGCTGTCCGCCCGACCGGCACGAAAGTCATCGAGGATCTGTTGAACCATGTGAACGCTCTTTGGAGGATGGCACAACTGCACCTTCCGTCCGAGGACCGCTTTGCCTCGAGCAAAGATCTTCTCCTTGCCCTGTGTGAAGAAGCGCACCCGGTCATCATTGTCGACGTAGGTCACTTCGAAAGGGAGCGTGTTCAGGAGGGCGGTCAATTCGGTGACTGAAAGCCCCCCGGTGGGCAATTGGATCCGCTGCCCTTTCTGCCCGGCCTCTCTCGCCTTTTCAGCCGCTTCCCAGACAGCAGTCGGTTCGTACAGGCAGTACCCGAACTGAATTGTCTGGCTGTAAATTTGCTGCCACTCGTCCTCCGTCAGCGTGTCGATCGCCATCGGCAGCAGAATCTGCTCTTCCTTGTAGACCATCTCGTCGACAGCGGCGTAGGCAGGCTTGAGAACCAGGTCGACGATGGCGCGCTAGTTCATCGTTACCGGCCTCCTGAGCTTCGCAGAGAGCCTGGTTCGCGCTCTTCAGCAGTTCACGGGCCTCGTCATCCTTCCCCCACATCACCCGCGAAGGGCCGGTGATGCCGTGTTTCTCCAGGAAGGGAAAGAGGAGGTTTTCCTTTTTGTTGTAATGCTTGTCGACGTCAGAGAGTGACGCGAAATGTTCCCGGAGCTCCTCGAGGAGGGGTCTCGATTGTTCCTCTCCCGCGCCTTCCAGTTGGGCGAATAGCTCGCGCACCCCGTTCAACTGGGCCTCAATCGCCCTGTTTTCTTCCCGAAAGGTATGAACAGGATGACCGGGAGGTACGGGCTTGGTTGGCTTTTCAAGACCAATTACCCCCCGGAGAGCGGCCGTGTGGACATCGCACAGCTTTAAGACCTCTTCCATAGGCAGACCTTCGTGGATCAGCTCCTGCTCGACCTCGACGACCTCTTCGTGCGGGACCTGGCCCAAAAGCCGGACGAGGTGATTGCGGACCACGGCGGGCGCCGTACCCTCGTGAAGCTGCAGGATCAGGTGCTTCAGCACGCCCTTTCGTTTGTCGGTTTCTGCCAGCAATTCGCTCATCTCGCCTCCGTGCTTCTTGATTTTCAAAGCCTAGCAGGAGGCTCGAATTGCGGTCGTTGACAAAAGTCACGGCCGGCTAGTGGAAGTACGGGCGAGATCTGTAGCAAAATCGCCTAGTGTTCCAATTTAAGGAGTCAAGAATGGTCAAGATGCTCGTGTGTCTGCTGTTGCTGGCCGGCCTTTCCGTTTCCCTGTCCGCGGCGGAGACCGATTACCCGACTCTCGCGATCGGTGCATCCGCACCGAACTTCTCTCTGCCGGGAACGGACGGAAAAACGCATACATTGAAGGACTTCCAAGCCTCCCCGATCCTCGTCATCATCTTCACGGCCAATCACTGCCCGACAGCCCAGGCCTATGAAGAACGGATCAAGAAGCTTGTGAACGATTACCGGGGCAAGGGCGTCGCCTTCGTGGCCATCTCGCCCAACGACCCCGGGGCGGTCCGCCTGGACGAGCTCGGCTGGACGGACCTGGGCGACTCCTTCGAAGAGATGAAACTGCGGGCCGAGCACAAACACTACAATTTCCCCTACCTTTACGACGGCAAAACCCAGCAAGTCTCGAAGGCTTACGGGCCAAAGGCCACCCCGCACGTCTTCATCTTCGATAAGGAGCGAAAGCTGCGCTACGTCGGGCGGATTGACGAAGACGAGCGGCATCCCGATCGGGTCCAGAGCCAGGATGCGCGAAACGCCATCGAGGCGTTGTTGAAGGGCGCGCCGGTTCCGGTAGAGACCACCCGGACCTTCGGTTGCTCGGTCAAGTGGTCGGACAAGCGCGAGTCGGTCAAAGCGGCTTTCGCGGAATGGGCACAAGAAGAGGTGAAACTGGAAGTTGCCGGACCCGCGCAAATTGAGGAGTTGTTGAAGAACAAGACCGACAAGATCAGGGTTATCAACGTCTGGGCAACCTGGTGCGGACCGTGCGTTGTCGAATTTCCCGACCTCGTGACCATGAACCGCATGTACCGGCATCGCGAGTTCGAGCTCGTCACCTTGAGCGCGGATGACGTGGAAAACAAGGACAAGGCGCTTGCCTTCCTCAAGAAGCAACAGGCTTCCACGCGAAACCTGATCTTCGACGGCAACCCTTATAAGCTTTTCGAAGCATTGGACAAAGTCGCAGGCGGCAAGATGTCCAGCGGCGCGCTTCCGTACACGCTGATCATAAAGCCCGGCGGGGAGGTGCAGTACCGCCGGGAAGGCGCAATCAACCCGTTGTGGTTAAGCGGGAAATCATCAAGTTCCTGGGAAACACATACCGTTGATAGTCTTGCCTGCCGCTCGGGGGGAAACCGTTTCAGCCCGGGCGACGGGCTCAACTTCGGAGGAAGCACTCATGCCATTCACTCTGCCACCTCTGCCTTATGATGCCGGAGCGCTCGAACCGCACCTCTCCCGCGAGAACATGGAGTTGCACCACGGTAAGCACCACCAGGCTTACGTCACGAACCTCAACAAGTTCATCGAACAGGGAAAGGTCGACGGCGCGAAATCGCTCGAAGAAATCATCGTGTCAAGCGATGGACCGGTTTTTAACAACGCCGCCCAGGTCTGGAACCACACCTTTTTCTGGAGCTGCATGAAACCGAACGGCGGCGGCAAGCCGTCCGGAGGGATGGCCGCGGCAATCGAGAAGGACTTCGGTTCCTTCGAGAAGTTCAAGGAGCAGTTTTCCGAAGCCGCCGTCACGCAGTTCGGCTCGGGGTGGGCCTGGCTCGTCCGTGAGGACGGAAAGCTGAAAGTAATCAAGACGAGCAATGCGGACTTGCCGATGAAACACGGCCAGGTCGCCCTGCTCACGTGCGACGTCTGGGAGCACGCCTATTATCCGACCTACAAGAACCTTAGGCCCAAGTACGTCGAGGTCTTCCTGAACAACCTGGTTAACTGGGACTTCGTCGCCGGGAATTTCGTGAAGTAGAAGGGAAAGTAGGAAGCACGCGAGGACCACTCGGAAACGGTGAAGATCCGCGCACTTCGCAGAAGACGCTTCGTTTGCGGTTCTGTTCTGTTCAAGAACCCAACCGTGGGAACTCGAGAGCATGCATTATCGAGCCGAACAGAACCGCAAACGAAGCGCCTTTTGCGGAGTGCGCGGATTCTCAACGCAAACGTCCGCTCTGCCCCTCGTGCCTGAGGTTCTGCTCTCTCAGTCGCAGTGAGCGTCCCCCGCGCAGTTCCCTGCCTCTTCAATCTGGATCGTCGTGTGGCGCACGTTGAAGCGCTCGCGTGACAATTCGCTCAGCCTCGAGAGAACTTCATTTCGTCGTCGCTCGTCTCCCACGACTGCATGGCATGTCATGACGTGTACCCCTGATGTGAGAGTCCAGACATGCAAGTCATGAACTGCCTCCACTCCCGGCACTCTGGACAATTCCTGCTTCATTTCGGCGACGTTGACGTGCGACGGCGTCCCTTCCAACAGAATCGAGACGGAGTCCCGTACCAGTTTCCAGGCACTGGCCAGGATCAGGAGGCTGACGAAAGCACTGACGGCTGGGTCCGCCCAGTAGACTCCGCCGAAGCGAATTGCGAGGGCTGCCACGATGACGGCGACTGAGCCGAGGATGTCCCCGAGGACGTGCAGAAGAGCGGCCCGGACGTTCAGATCGTCCAGGTGACTTGAATGGAGCACGTGAGCAGAAGCCAGGTTGGCCGCCAGCCCGAGCGCTCCAATCAAAAGCATTTCTGTGCCCTTCACCTGCTGCGGCATAAGGAAGCGCTGGTACGATTCGTACATAACCGCCAGGGCAATACCGACCAGGGCCACGCCGTTGATGAGGGCGGCAAGGATCTCGACTCTGAAATACCCGTAGGTCCTCTCCGGGGTAGCCGGCCTCCGGACGAACCAGATGGCGAAAAGGCACAGTCCGAGCGCAGCGGCATCGGTGAGCATGTGGCCGGCATCGGCCATCAGCGCGAGGCTGTTCGTCCACCAGCCGCCGATGAACTCGACCACCATGAAACTGGCGGTGATAAGGAGCGCCTGCCTCAAGCTCCGGGCGCTCGTCTCACGATTCAACCCCATACTACGTCATCGTCCAGTTCAGAGGCCTGCTCGTCGTCTTCCAGCGCTCCCGACAGGCTCTCGAAATAGCGAATGGCGAGCAGGCCCAGGGCAAGCGTTGAAATGCCGGCGAGCGAGGCCGAAATCAAGGTCCGCCGCCCCGAGAAACGCTGACCCAGCTTGTGGCCCCCGTAGGTGAGAAGGAGGTCGATCGCAAGCACGCTCAGCAATTCTGTGGCCCGGCGCTTGTCAAGGTTGAAACCGAAGGCGTATCCGATCTTGACGATCATCGGCACATGGACCGCCGCCAGGGGGAAGAATGGAGAGACCGGGGTCGCGATCGCGCCCGTCACAATTCCGGCGAAGGTCGCCTGAGTGACGATCCCCTTACACAGCGGCTTCCGGTAATCGGGAAAACTCCAGGCCAGCGGATAAAGTGCCCGCGGGTGCGCGGCCACGATCGCCCGAAAGAGGTCCTCGATCCGCTCCGGTTCCCTGATTGACATGGGAACCACGGTCCCACGGATCTGCCTCTTCGCGTTCCGAATCAGCTCGGCCGGCCGTTCCGCTTCGTCGATCTTGTTGAGGATCACCAGGACGGGCTTGCCCAGATCCTCGAGCTTCTCGTACATCGTCGACGGTCGATCTGGTAATCTCGAGACGGGCATCGAGCAGGAAGAGAACCAGGTCGGCATTCGCCAGTTGATCGGTGGACCCGGTCGGTCGCCCATAGCCCAGCATTTCCTCAAGTCCCTGAAAATCCACGATATGAAAAACCTGTCTTCCCGGAAAACGCTGCCGGCGTTCGATGATCCGCACCAGAGAATTCTTCCCGGTTTGGGCGGGGCCGGTCACCCCTACTCTGAGGGAATGTTTTGGCTGGATGTTCAACCACTGCTGCTTGATAACCTCGAATACACGAAGCAGGCTGTTACCGCCGGGCGGCAATGCACCGGCAACCCGACGAAGCATGGCCTTCACATCGTCGGGGAAGAAGAACACGATCTGATCGAATAACCCCAACAACTCCTTGGGCGCCCACGGTCTCAGGTTCTCAAAGACATCCACGTTCGACATATTGGCCCTCAGTGTCCTCGGTGCGTGCGCTTCGGTCACGTCAACACGACGTAGTCGATCCTTTCGAAGTCCATTTTACCCCACGAGAAGCAACGGATATCAGGCGGGTTTGTCGCCAGCGAGACGATCCAGTAGGAAATTCCAGGGTAGAAGAAGAGCTCGCGATCTTGTTTGGAGGGGACAGCCGCGCTCCCGGGATGCGAATGGTAGATCCCGAGGAGATTGAGCCTCTCTGAGCGCAGGTACCGGAAGAGGTCAAACAGTTCTGCCACGGGCACGGAAAAAGCGATCGGGCTCTTCCGTTCGTTGGTGGCGGGAATCAATCGCTCGATAGCTGCCCCTTTCCCGGCGAGAAAACCGCAAGCCTCGATCGGTGAATCCCGGCGAGCGTGGTCGATCATCCCCTCAAGTATGTCCCGGCAAATCCTCATCGATTGCCTCATCAGAACAGGGTTATGGGGTCGATATCCACCGAAATGACCGCCGCTTTCCCTTTTTCCCGGCTCACGTCGGCAACCGCCTTCTCGATCACGTCGTGGAGCTCGCTGCGACTCGTCGCCTTGACGAGGACCTGGAAGCGGTATTCCGACTTGAGCTTCTCACGGGCAGCCGGGGCAGGGCCGAGAAAATTCATGCGGGCAGGGTCGGATAGCTCCTGGCGACGACGCAGTAACTCGCGGTGGAGATCTGCAGCCGTGTCGGAAACCTGGGCGCGGTCGCGTCCCGCAATCAGAAGGTTGGCGAGGGCCGTGAAGGGCGGGTAACGAAACCGGTATCTGTATTGGACCTCGTGGCGCCAGAAGCTGTCGTAATCCTGCGCCGACGCGTATTTCAGACTGTAGTGGTTGGGGAAGAATGTCTGGACCACAACCTCGCCCGGCTGCTCACCGCGCCCTGATCTTCCGGCAACCTGGGTCAGGAGCTGGAAAGTCCGCTCGGCAGCCCGGAAATCGGCAATCCTGAGGGACTGCTCGGCCGACAGAACGCCCACCAGAGTAACTCGAGGGAAGTCATGGCCCTTGGCAATCATCTGCGTCCCGACCAGGATGTCGATGTGGCCTCGGGCGAACTCTTTGAGGATCCGCACCATGCTTCCCCGTTTCTGGACGGTATCCCGGTCCAGCCGGCCCACAGTGGCCCCCGGGAAAAGCCCGCCGATGATCTCCTCGATCTTCTCAGTCCCCTCACCCAGGAAGTAAATGTATTCTTTGCCGCAGTTCCTGCAGGATTTCGGCACCGGCCTCACAAATCCACAGTAATGGCAGGACAAGATGTTGTTCCGCTGATGGTAGGTCAGGCTGATGCTGCAGTTCTCACACGCTTCAGTGAACCCGCAACTCCTGCACAGAAGCAAGGGGGAGTAACCCCTGCGATTGAGCAGAACCAGGACCTGCTGGCGGGAGTCCAGTCGCGCCTGGATAGCCTCTTTCAGCGGTTCTGAGATAATCGCTCCCCTTCCGTGCTTCTGGAACTCGACACGCATATCGACGACGGTCACCGACGCGAGAGCCCGTTGCTCGACCCGGGCCAGAAGAGGGACGTATTCGTGCTGATGCTTCCGGACCGCGAGATGGTAGGTCTCCAATTGCGGGGTGGCGCTCCCCAGCACCACTGCCACGTTCTCGATCTGTCCCCGCTTGAGAGCCGTATCGCGCGCGTTGTAGCGGGGCATTTCTTCCTGTTTGTAGGAGCCGTCGTGTTCCTCATCGACAACAATCAGGCCTAAGTTGCTCAACGGGGCGAAGACAGCCGACCGAGTGCCGATCGCGACGCTGGCTTCCCCGTCTCGAATCCTGCGCCACTGGTCGAACCGCTCACCGTCGGACAGCCCGCTGTGGAGGATCGCGGCCCGGTCTCCGAACCAGCTTCGAAAGTAGCGTGCGACCTGGGGGGTGAGGCCGATTTCCGGCACCAGCATCAGCGCAGTCTTTCCCGCCCCAAGGGCAGCCGAGATGGCGTGCAGGTAAACCTCAGTTTTCCCGCTTCCGGTCACCCCGTGGAGCAGGATACTGGCGAATGAACCGGCACCGATCGCTTGTTCGATCCTACCGTACGCCTTCTGTTGTTCCTCGTTCAGGGTGTGTTTACGCACCTCGCCTTCTACAACGTGGGTAGCCGACCAGGGGGAACGGGACACCTCGACCGGCTCAAGCCGGATTATCTTTTTCGCCACCAACGCTTTGATGACCGACTGCCCGTACCCGGCGCTCGTGACGGCTGCCAACAGCATCGGCAGGCTCGCCCTCTCTTGCTGCAGAAATCGCCACAGCTTCGCCTGGGCGGTCGGGAGCTCGCTGTCCGCCACATCTGCGACTTCGACCACAGCCAGCCGTTTCTTCACCGGCCAGGTCTTCAGTCCGGAGTCGTGCTGACGTGACAGAAGTCCGGGAGGCAGCATTACCCGGAACACTTCACCGGGCGGACACAGGTAGTAAGACGAGAGCCAGGCGCCGAGCTTCAACAATGCAGTGTCTATCAGCGGGGAGTCGCCAAGAACATCGCAGATTGCCTTGACCTCCACCACCGCGTCGTTGTGGCGCCGGACAGCAATTCCGGTCAACGTACGATTCCCGAATGGAACCACCACCCGCCAGCCCGGCCGGACTCGTGCGGACAGGGGTTCAGGAACTGCATACGTGAAAAGCTGGTTGATCGGCAGGGGGACCGCAACGTCCGCAAAATCGCCGGGCCGCTTGTCCATAGGTTAGCGGTAGTACGAAGCGCCGAGCTCCTTCAAACGAACCCGGACGGCCTTCATGTCATCCCAGACTTCCCGTTTTGCGCCCGGGTTATGCAGCAGATAAGAAGGATGGAAAGTCGGTAAGAGCACTCGCCCGCGATAGTCGAAGAATCGCCCTCTGAGGCGGGAAATCGGCGTCTCGGTCTTCAGCAGCGTCTGAGCAGCGTGCTTCCCCAGAGCGACGATGATCAAGGGATCGACCGCAGTCACCTGCGAGAAGAGGAAGCCCTCGCATGCCTCGACTTCATCCGGTTCCGGATCGCGATTGCCCGGGGGACGACACTTGAGTACGTTGGCGATGAAGACCTGCTCTCGGTTGAGCTCAATCGCTTCGATGATCTTCGTGAGCAGCTGCCCGGCTTTTCCTACAAACGGAAGTCCCTGTGCATCTTCGTCAGCCCCCGGAGCCTCACCGACGAACATCAGGTCCGCATGCGGATTGCCGGACCCGAAAACGATCGAGTGCCGCGTGCTCGAGAGCTTGCAGAGACGGCAATCCCCGATTTCCGCCCGGATTTCGGGGAGCCGGTCGACAAGGGCGGCCTGAGCAGGAGCAAGCGTATCGGAGCCCTTTTCGGTATATGCCGGAGCAACCGGCTCCGAAACGACAGGCTCGGGCCGAGGCTCCTGTTCGGACGCCCGCCTGATGCTCAAGTGCGATACCCCAAGTTCCGAGTAAAAACGCAGATACTCCCGAATATCCATAAGATCGATGGAAGAGATCTTAGCATCGACAGGCGACAGGGAGTGAGAAAGACGAAGAAAGACAAGGAGAGGGGGAGACAAGGAGAGGAAAGAGCGGAGGCGGCCCTTTCTGGAGTGGAGGCGGCCCTTTCGGAGCGCGGACGTCTCGTCCGCACTGGGTTCGCGGGCATCCTGCCCGCGCGCCGGGCATCTTGCCCGGCGTTTCCCGACTCCACGATAGCAAGGGACTTGCGAACTAGAAAACTATCTGCAACGGCGGGCAAGATGCCCGCCGCGCGGACGGGACGTCCGCGAACCCAGTGCGGACGGGACGTCCGCGCTCCAGAAGGCCATCTCCCGCTCTTCTTGTTCTCCTTGTCTCCTTGTCTCCTTGTCTCCCTGTCTCTCTGCTTCCTATCGCTGCCCCCGACTGGCGGGAGCCGAGCGGGCGGGACCGGAACTCGGACTGGAGCTGGGCGGCGCACTTCGCGAGGGAGTGCTCGTGGACGGCCTCGAGACACCGGTGCTCGGCCGGTCAAAAGACCTCGAAGGCCCTTCCCGCCGAAACGGAGCGTCGGATCGCATCTGCGGGGAGGAATTGGTTGGAGCACCACGCGAGGGCGACCAGGACGGACCACTTCGCGGCGACCCGGAGCGTCCAGAACCCCAGGTCCCAGGCACTGCCGGCACTCCCCCACTCGAAGGCGGGCTGTACCACCCCGTGTTGTAGCTCGGCCTCCCGCCGATCCTTTGGCCAAATGCCGCGGCCGGGGATGCCCCGCCCAACGGTCCACGTACGTCCACCGGAGCGCGGTCGAGCCGGGAACGATCGGGATAAAGCGCGCTGCCCGATGGCCCGGTAGAAGAATCGGGAATGGTAATAATCCTCGGCCCCGTCGCGGCGCTGTCCCGGGTGCGCATCGGTGAGCTGTCACGCTGGCTGGTTCCCGGAGACTGGCGGTATCCCCCGATTCCCGGAACTGAGTCGATGACCGAAGTGCGGCCAAGCGAGTGGGCCGACACTCTCCGGTCGTCGCTCCCGGGGATGGGGACTTCCCGGACGGTCCTATTTCGCTCCGATCGGAACCTGGATGAAGAGATGAACTGGTTCTCCGGGACGACCGTCAGTCCCGGATGGTTGCCGCTCTTGATGCGATCCAGGAACCGGAGCCTCGATGGCCCGTCCTGTCCAAAGGGTATCGGGGACCAGCAGAGGTAGCCGTTCGCATAGTTAAAATCGACCAGCGCGGGCGACCAGGTGTTGAAATGACCGGGTACCCAGCACCAGCTCGAGCTCGAACCCGAATGGACCCAGCGGCCGTGGTGGTAAGGTAGCCAGCCCCACGGCTCATAGCTGACCCAGGTCCAGCCGAACGACGGATAGAAGATCCACCGGCCCGAAACGTACGGCGACCATCCAATGGACACCGTGGGCCACCAGACCCAGCCGTAATCCTGCTCGTAGTCCCAGGTGCCATATCGGTCGAGGTCATAACTGCCCGTATAGTCTGACCCCATGAAGCGCGTCGACTGGGCCCCGACTGTTCCGGCATCCCGACGATCGCTCCAGAAATCGAAATCGTCTCGAATATCAATCAGTGAAACCGCTGCGAATCGATCGTCTGGGCCCTGAATCTGAAGGACATCACCGGATTCCAGCTGGCGGGTCTGGCTCGCGCTGGAGACAGTTGCCCGTCCCCGACGGACCACCAGCTTCATCCACTTGCCCTTTCTCGAAATACGGTACAGACCCCGCTCTTCGAAGGTAATCCGGGCAGTCTCCGCGGACACGGAGACAGGAACCGGATTGCGCAACCGGACAATCAGGTCTCCGGACACAAGAACCAGTTTGATCCCGCTCGGTCCGTATTCTTCAACCGTGGCGTCGGAGTCCGGGCCCAACCTCATGAAGTTGTTCGCCTCCAGCTCGAGCTCCATGAGGGCGTCACCCTGAAGGATGTAACGATCGGCCTGACGAACAGGTGTATTGACAGTGAGTTGAAGCCAGTCCTCGTCTCCTTCCTGCGCCACGGCCGCTGTTCCTTCGACATAACTCACGCGCGCGGGCGCGTTGCCGGCAAAAAGGCTGAAAGAAGCCACGACCAGAAAGCAGAAACAAGCGATGACCGGAGCACCCATCCGAAGAGTCAAAGCTTTGCTCATGGCCCCATTGTACTCCTCGAGGAGTTAGGCTTGCTGCACGCTTCAACGGGCGGTCAGGAGCTCAGGATGGGGGAGGTTTTCGCGCGCGAATCGGCTGATGTCTTCGAGGGTTGGAAGTTCGAGGAGAGTCTTCACATGCCGAACGGCGTGCTCGAACTCCATCTCCCGTATCGTCTTGCGGACGTCGCCGATACTGGATAGCCCCATCGAGAGATGTTGAAATCCGAGACCAACAAGCACGTAGACGAACAGGGGATTGGAGGCAACTTCGCCGCAGATATAAACCCGCTTGTTCTTGCGCGCGCTCAGTTCGGCGACTCGCTGCAGGCTCGACAGAACCGCGGGATGCAGAGGATTAAACAGGTAATCGACTTCTTCATTGGTGCGACCAGCGGCCAACGTGTACTGGATGAGGTCATTGGTCCCGACCGCCACGAAGTCGGCGTGGTTGAGGATGGCATCCAGGGTAAGGATGGCGGCGGGAACTTCCAGCATAGCCCCAATCTCGAGGTCCCCCCTGAAGCTCATGCCGGATGCGGACAGTTCAGCCTTTACCTCCTCGATCGTGCGCCGCCCCTGCAGCAGCTCATCCACGCTCGTCACCATCGGAAATACGACTTTCAGGTTCCCGTGAGCGCCGGCACGCAAAACTGCTCTCAATTGGCTGCGAAACAGGACCGGGTATTTCAGGCTCAGACGAATCCCGCGCAGCCCAAGCGAGGGCTCCTCCGAGATGGATTCGGAGGAGAAGATCGGATGCCTCCCTTCGCCGATATCCAGGGTCCGCAGAATAGCCGGTCGGCTCCCTGCTGATTCGGCCAGGCGACGATAGACTGCAAACTGTTCGTCTTCCGTCATCAGCCCGGCTTTGTGCCTCATGAACATGAATTCCGAGCGAAACAGTCCGATTCCTGCCGCACCCTGGCGGATAGCCGCAGCCGCCTCGGCCTCCACTTCGGTGTTGACGTACAGCGCAACATGCCGGCCGTCCCGCGTGACAGAAGGAGATGTGTCCATGCTTTGGGCATGCCTGCGCCCCAGATCCGCGCGCAGTCGCATCTGGTACCTTTTCACGGTGTTGGGAGCCGGGTTCTTCCAGACGACACCTTCGTGGCCATCGACGATGACCGTGTCTCCCGTCTGGATCATCGCCTCGATCCCTTCGATCCCCGAGACCAACGGCACATGGTAGGAGCGGGCAATGATCGTAACGTGTGAGGCGCGTCCGGCCTTGGTCAGCACAAGTCCCCCGACCCTTTCCAACTGGTACTCGGCAAGCAGCGAGAGGTTTACCTCGGGGGCGACAAGGACCAATGAATCCGGGAGCGTGCCCTGGCTCCCACCGTTCGATTCCACCAGGTTGGAGAGGATCCTCTGCTCCACGTCACGAAGTTCCAGGCCTCGTTCCCTGAAGAACGGGTCGTCGAGTGACTGGTACAATGCAAGCCATCTGTCCGCCGTTTCGCGAACTGCTCGTTCCGGGCTGTGGAGCCCCTCGATGATCCTGGACCGGATGTCATCCACGAATCGGGGATCATCGAGGATCATCAGGTGAACATCGATCATATAAGCGTGGTCTTTGCCGACCAGCTTTTCGAAACGCAGCTTGATAGCCCTGAGCTGGGTCCTGGACTTTTGCAGAGCGAGGCTGAGACGACCGAGCTCGCGCGGCACATCTTCTGTTTCGATGCCGATCCGATAAAACTTGGGAGCGGCCGGCTCCACTTTGTAAGCGGTCCCGATCACGATTCCCGGGGAAAGGCCTGACCCGGTCAGCTTGAGGGACTGCGTTTCAAACAACTGTTGCTTCATCTGCCCTCGTTGAACTTCTTCTCGACCAGACGGAGTATTTCTGCCATGGCGGCCTCTTCGTCGGGACCGTCGACGGTGACCTCCACTTCGGTTCCAAAGGCGGCGGCCAGAAGCATTAAACCGAGTATGCTCTTGCCATCTACGGGTCTGGGACTGTTAATCCGGGATAGGGTGATCTTTGCCTCAAACCTCGAGGTGAGCTTGACCAGTCTTGCGGCGGCTCGTGCGTGGAGGCCCAGTTCGTTCTCGATCCGAACGACTTTTCGAATCATTCACCCAGGAGCTCACTCGCTATCGAAATCTGTTTCTGACCCTGTTCTTTGACCAGGGAAGCGAGTTGGCAGACGTTTTCTTCCCCAGTTTGGTTGGCCAGTTTGATGACCATGGGGAGGTTGACGCCCGTCACTATTTCGATCTCGCCTTTTTTTAGAAGGGACAAGGCTATGTTCGACGGGGTTCCGCCGAAGGTGTCGGTCAGAATAATAACGCCCTTGCCCTGATTGACATTCTGGATCGCCGCTTCGATGTCCTTTTTCGATTCGTTGACGTCAACGTGCCAGCCGATCGAGATCGAGGCAATGTGCGAGATTTCCCCGACAATCATTTCGGCGGCCGCCAGCAGTTCCTGCCCGACCTGACCGTGCGTGACCAGAAGTGCTCCTACCAGCTGCGTGCTCATTTCGCGTGTATGTCCCGGTGAATCAGGTTGATCCTTCTCCCGTCCCGGCCGAGCCGACTGGCCAGCTCATTGGCAACCAGGACGGAACGGTGCCGTCCTCCAGTGCAGCCGACACCAATTGTCAGATAGCTTTTCCCTTCTTTAGCGTAGCGCGGTAGCAGGTATTCTAACATATCCTCGATTTTCGACAGGATTTCCTTTGTTTCCTGATACTTGAACATGAAATCCGCGACCGCCTGGTGATTTCCGGTCAGGTCCTTCAAATCGGGAACGAAATGCGGATTCGGCAGGAACCGAACGTCGAATACGAGGTCAGCGTTATAGGGAATACCGTGCTTGAAGCCGAAACTGACGACCGAGACACTCAGTTTATCCTCGGCTCCCTCCCGTTCGAACTGATCGTAGATATGATTTCTGAGATCGTGGACCGAGAAGTCGCTGGTGTCGATGATCAGGTCGGCCAGGGCTCGGATCTCGCTCAGCTCACGACGCTCGGCCTTGATCCCTTCAGTGAGTGACTGCCTCTCAGCCAGCGGATGCACTCTTCGGGTTTCGCTGTAGCGTCGGGCGAGAATCTCGTCGTTGGCTTCCACAAAGATGATCGTCGTTCGGAACGTCTCTGCTTTCAAATCGCTGAAGAGTCTCTTGAAGTCGGCAACTGATTCCCGAAGGCGGACGTCGACGACGACCGCCAGTTTGACGATCTTGCCGCCGGAGGCTCTGCTCATTTCGACGAGACGGGGAACGAGGGCAGTTGGAAGGTTGTCCACGCAGAAGTAGCCAATGTCTTCGAAGGCCTTGAAGACGCTGCGTTTGCCCGACCCGCTCATCCCGGTGATGATGACCAGCGATTGGAGGCGCGACGGGCTGTGGTTTCCTGCCTGGCTTTGGTCTTCGGTCGGCACCGGATGAGCCTGCTGCTTAGGTTGCAATCGCCGACTTGCGCTCACGGGAGCCAGGCACGTGCATCTGGTCCCGGTATTTTGCGACCGTTCGACGGGTGATCTGAATGCCTTCCTGGTTCAGAATACGAGAAATCTTCTGATCGGAGAGAGGTCGGGACGCGTTCTCGTTTCCGATAATCCGCTTGATCCGTTCTTTCACGTGGACAATCGAAAGGTTTTCGCCGTCCGTGCTTTCAACGCCGACCGTGAAGAACTTGCGCAGTTCGATGACTCCCTGCGGCGTGTGCGCGTACTTGTTGGCCACCACCCGACTGATGGTTGACGAATGCACTCCCAGTTCCTCCGCGATGTCCTTGATCAACATGGGCCGAAGGTAGAGCAGACCTCGATCCAGGAAATCCCGCTGGCGGTTTACTATTGCGACGCAAACCCTGTAGATCGTCTGCTGGCGCTGGTCGATGCTCTTCAGGAGCTCCAGGGCGGACCGGAACCGTTCCTTGATGAAGCTCTTCGTGTCCTTCGAAACGTGCTGCTCCTTGAGCATCTCACGGTAGGCGCGGTTCAGCCTCAATCGCGGCATTCCGTCGTCATTCAGCTGAATCTGGTACTCGTCGTCCACCTTGAAGATGTAGACGTCCGGCTGGACGTAAATCGGCTTGTCGGAACTGAATTTCAGCCCAGGTTTTGGCGAGAACCGACGGAGTGTGTCCAACGCGTCGATCACATCCTCGGTCTCGCAATCCAGTTCTTTCGCGATCTCCTTGTACTTCTTGGCCTGAAGGAGCGGGAGATAATCAAGAACCAGTCGCTCTTCCAATGAATCGCCAAAGTCGGCCGCCCGGAGTTGGAGCAGGAGGCATTCCTGGAGGTCCCTGGCGCCGACGCCCGTAGGATCAAGGCTCTGGACCAGCTTCAACGCTTCGTCCACCTTGGACCTGCGGCACTGCCAAGATTGGCGATTATCTCCTCGACCGGAGTCACCAGGTAGCCCTCTTCGTTGAGATTCCCGATTATGAAAACCGCAACTTCCTTGATGTCCGGTCGAACCTCGGACAGGTTGAGCTGCCAGGTCAGGTGATCGGCCAGGGTGGAGGGATTTGCGAGGAAAAGATCGAAGGAAGGACGGTCTTCGTCGCCGCTCTCGTGTTCACGCTGCCCGCCCGCCGAGGGGGTCAAGTACTCACCGAAGAAGTACTCATAGTCGAAGTCCTCGTAAGTCTCGGTCGACTGTTCACTGCCTTCGGCCTTTTCAGTCTCTGCGGCGGGTCGTTCGGCCGGTGCTTCGAGATCCTGATCAGCGGCTTCCTCGAGGACGGGGTTCTCGGCGAGTTCCTGATTCAGGAGCTCGGACAGCTCCATCCTGCTCAGCGTCAGGAGCTCGATTTTCTGCAACAACGACGGCGTCATCGCAAGTCGTTGCGAAAGCCGAACGCTGAGAGTCGGTCTTAACTGTCCCCTTCTAACCATCCGCTAAACAAGTGCTCCCTCGACTTCAGTATAGTCGGAAATGCTCACCCAGGTAAACCTTCCTGACGTCCAGATCGGAGGACAATAACTCGGGTGTTCCGGTCCGGAAGATGGTGCCTTCTTTGATGATATAGGCTCGGTCAGTGATCTTCAGGGTCTCCCGGACATTGTGATCGGTGATCAGCACACCTATGTTTCGGCCCCGAAGTTGCATGATGATTCGTTGAATGTCCAAAACCGCCAACGGATCGATCCCTGCAAAAGGTTCATCGAGGAGCATGAACTGCGGCCCCGTGACCAGGGAACGGGCGATTTCGAGCCGCCGCCGCTCCCCCCCGGACAGCGTGTAGGCAGGATTGCTGCGAAGACTCGCTATGCCAAACTCCTCCAGGAGCTGGCTGACCTTTTCATCAGCCTCTGAACGGCTCATTTGCAGGGTTTCGGCTATCGCATAGAGGTTATCCTCGACCGACAGTTTCCGGAAGACCGAGGGCTCCTGCGGCAGGTAATTGATGCCCCGGCGGGCCCGCAGATACATCGGCAGACGGGTGATGTCCTGGCCGCTCAGGTACACTGTCCCGTAATCAGGCGCAGTAAGGCCGACGACCAGGTAGAACGTCGTCGTCTTCCCGCCCCGTTCGGGCCGAGCAATCCGACCACCTCCCCGGCCGCCACATCCAGGCTCACGTCCTGGACGACCCGCCGGCCCTTGAAGGATTTCGATAGATTCCTGGCCTCCAGCGTCGCCTTCACCGCCTGTAAGGTCATTTCACTCCTCGATTCACTGCGCACTGCGAACTGCGCACTTCCATTCTGCGCGCTACCCACTGACAACCGCCCACTGATCACTGAAACTAACGACTGACAACTGACAACTGCCCAGTGCGAGGCAGCCGACGGGCTCCCGAACCTACTTGGGCCACTTGCGCAGTGCGTAGCGCGCAGTGCGCAGTGCGCAGTGCGCAGTTGTCTTACCCGGACTTCATCACGACTTTCTGGCTGTCGGGATAGTAGATCGCCCGGGGCCCGCTGGATTTCCGTTCACCCTGCACGACGACGACACCTCCCCAGGCAACGACCTCGCGCAGGTCCTCAGTTTTCTGGGCGTCAAATAGCATTTCCAAAAACGGGGCAGTCATTGCGAGGTCCGTGCTGGTGACATGAACATGCCCCTCGTAACGAGCCTTTGCTGTCTTGCGATCATATACCAGGCGATCGGAGACAACGTGGTATTTTCGCTCCTTCTTATCGGACGCCACAAGATTGCTCTCGACCTTTCCGGTCACCAGCAACTGCTCGTCCGCCTCGTTGTATCGCACCTCCTGGCCGGCAATCGAGCTCGAATCGCGCGTGATCCGGGGGCTTTCCGAGTAGACGACCCAGCCGCTCTTGCGATCAGCTTCCATCCGGCCCGCTCGTACAACGACCAGCCCCGCCTTTTCCTGGAAAACGCTCTGCACGCGGCCCTCGGCCAAGATCGTCTCGGACTTCCGTCGAAGGGTGATGTTCTCGGCGCTTGTCTCGCCGTTCTGCTCCTTGCGGTCCTTGTTGGCGGGACGCGAATACCGGGCAGTCGCGAGTGGTCCGCCCCGCAGTAGGAGTATTTCCTCTCTTGCGTCGTATCGGGAATAGGGCGCCCGGACCTCGACTCTCGACTCCTGTCGCTCGTCCAGGTGGCGCACCTCACCTTCCTGCACGATTTCCGTTACCTGGCCGTTCTCGTAAGTGGCAATCGCCTGCCTGCTCCAGGAGCGTGCCACTGCACCATCCTTGCGCCGATCCTCCAGAGCGACCCCGCCTTCAGCCCGTATCGTCTTGAGCACGCCCTTGCGTGTAATTGGCCTCGAACCTCGATGCCCGTGCCGTTCGGGACAGGCCTTGCGACTGTTCCTCGAGGACCGGCTCTCCCTCGCTTGTCACTCGCTCCATGGCATTGTTCCGGTACTCCACCCGGACGAGATCTTTCGCAGTCATCGTCCGCTCGGAGGTCGGCGTCACTGTTTTGAGCGTCACGTTCCCGATCGCCCTCGCCTCCCGCAGTTGGCGCCCGGGGAGGAAGTCCATCTGCAGATTCGCGGCTCGTGAGAGTGTCCTCGGATTTCACCCCTCGCCTATCCACGGACCGGCGAAGCACGGAAACGCTGCCGGCCAGGTCAATGCGCTCGATTTCCTTCCCGCCCGTCTGGAATCTTCCGACCGCCCGGTTCGGATGTCGCCCGAGCTATACCGAGCGGCTCCGAGCGAAAGGCAACGGAACCCTCCGCCTCGAAGCGTTCCAATCCGGCGCTCTCTCCCGGGCGGGCCGGTGCGGGAATCCCCGACGATCCGGTCGCCTTCGATCACGCTCGCCCCCTGCGCACCCCGCTCGGTGTATATCGCACGCCGCCCCGCGGCTCCTGTAACCTCGAATTGGGTGAGCCGTTTTTGGGCGGGCTGCGCCTTGATCACAATCTGGTTTCCGGTGAACAGCCTGCCCGACTCGGGAACCAGCGATGCGTTCCCTGTTCCGACCATGTCCGTGATGCGGTTCTGCTCGTCCATCTTCACTTGGATCCTGTCGGAACGCATTTCTCGTCCCGGCCCGTCCACGGATGCCGAACCCTCGAGGTCGACCGACCGAAGCATTCATGTCATAAAACGCCTTGGCCGCCTGAATATGGAGCATGCCGTCATCGGTCGGCATATTGAGAGTAAATCGACCGGTGACCCACAGGAGCTTGGCCGGTATCCGGTACAGCAGACTTTCGCCTTCTCCGGACGCGTCTCCGCGCTTGAAGTGAAAGAGCTGACTTATGTCGACCGTCTGTTTTTCCAGATCGGCCGCTACCGCCTCAGAGAAGACGTCGGTTCCATCGGCGAGCTTCAGCCGCACGTTTCCCGTGAAGAGCACTTTCCCTTCTGGTTTCCGATAGACCGCCTTTTCCCCGGAAACCAGGTTCGCCGCATGGCCCTGCTCGTCATAGTGGACCAGATTGACCTTGTCCAGGGTGAAGATCTCGCCGGCCGATTCCACGCTGTAATCGGCCTGGACCTGAAAGGATACTTTCCCGTTCTTGCGTTCCCAGTAAACCGCGCCCGTCATCTTCTGCTGCTCGTCCGCCTGCAGGAGAGTGCGATCGACGACACGCCTGGGAACCTGCGTGCGGGACACGATGCTCCAGACGATGCCGGCGCCTCCGACCAGCAGCAGAACGACCAGCAATATTCGGACAGGCTTCGAACGAAACATACAGATCGATTATCCGTCTCTGAGGACTTTCTCGGAAGACTAAAGAATAGACTGAATTTCGAGGGCTTTGGTTTCAGGGGGCGGGGCGCAAATCGCGTATCCCGAGAAGCACTGACTGACGGCCTTGATACGTCTCCCGGCTGATCGTGTATGCCAGGTCTATTTGCGAGCGGGTACGGATCGAATCCGCGACAGCACCGTTCTTCCACCAGATCGCATCCACTTGAGACCCGTTGCTTCCCACCCTGACCTTCAAATGCTTTTCCTTCAAGACCCAGGGGCCGGCAGCAACATCCACCCTATTGGATGCAAAAACAGGCAGAGGGTTACCGAGGCCGAACGGTGCCAGCTGCTCGAGCTCCTCGGCAAGTTTCAGGGAGACGGTGGCGATAGGCAGCACCCGGTCGATTCGCAAAACCGGTACCAGGGCCTCGGGGGTGAGCACCGAACGGGTGTAGGTGTCGAGCCGGTCGGCCAGCTCCGCCCATCGCGCGTTCAAGACGGAGCATCCGGCCGCCTGCAGATGCCCGCCGTACTGGATCAACAGGTCCTGGCAGGAGTCCAGCGCCTGCACGAGGTGAAAGCCGGGGATGCTCCGGCCCGAACCCTGGCAGGTCTCCCCGTCGGAGGACAAAACGAGGACCGGGCGATAGAAGCGTTCCACCAGCCTGGATGCCACGATGCCGATCACCCCGCGGTGCCAGCCGTCTCCTTTGACGACCAGGAACTGCCTGTCGAGCAGCCGCGGCTCCTCGGCGAGCAGCTGATCAATAGCCGCCATCACCCTTCGTTCTTCGCTCTGGCGCTCGGAATTCATCGTGTTCATCATCTGAACGATGGTCTGGGCTTCCAGATCCGTCTTAGCTGAGAACAGATTCACGACTTCGCGACCGCCGCCCATTCGCGTCACCGCGTTGATTCGGGGGGCCAAGCCGGAAACCGACGTCAAACAAGCTGACCTCGCGGCCGACACCGGCGCCAGAGAGCAGCGCTTTCAGGCCGACGTTGTGCGGCTCGGCGAGGCCGAGAAGACCATTGCGGACGATCACCCGGTTCTCACCGGTGACCGGCACCATGTCGGCAACCGTGCCTATGGCGACCAGTTTGAGAAAATGGTCGACGATTCGTTCCCGTCCGGCGCGGCGAAACAGTGCCTGGACGATCTTGAAAACAACCCCGACCGCAGCCAGGTCTTTATCCGGATAAGGACAGTCGGATTGTCGTGGATTCAGGATCGCAAACGCAGGCGGAAGGCAATTGTCGGGAAGATGATGGTCCGTTACGATCAAGTCGATACCGAGCTCCCGGGCCGCCAGGCAGGCGTCAAAGGCGCGTATTCCGCTGTCGACGCTGATCACCAGGCCGTAGCCGGACTCCCGTGCCTGGCGGATGACCTCCGCCTTCAGGCCGTACCCCTCCTCCGAGACGCTTCGGAAGATAGAAATCGACAACGCCTCCGATCATTTCCAGCGCCCGCTTCAGGACGACGATCGCCGAGATCCCGTCGACGTCGTAGTCTCCGTAGATGAGCACCCGTTCGCCGGCCGCAACCGCCCGCTCCAGGCGGTCAACGACGACATCCATGCTCTTCATCAGGAATGGATCGTGAAGACGTGTGAGCGAGGGATTCAGGAATTCCTGAGCAGCGTCAGGATCGGAGATTCCGCGTTGCACGAGCAGACTCGCGACCACGGGGGAAATCTGTAACGTGGAAGCGAGAACCGCCGCCTTATCTGACTCGTAATCAACAACCTGCCAAGCGCACTGCACGGGCGGCAGTTACCAAGCAGGTCTGTCATCGGCGACTGGAGGCCAGGGTCAGAGAGAAGTTGTAGCCCGCCTTGGCGGTACCGTGCCTTCACCGTCGCGCCGACCGCTGCCAATCGTGCGCCGATTCGGCGTCTACGCCGCCGGCCCGACGCTCGGCGTCCGGGCATCCTGGCTCTTGGCCTCCACCGTCCCGCTTTCGGTATTGATCAGCCAGATGAAGTGCGAGTCACGTCCAGTCGGGCCGGTGGCGACAATGTCCACCCAGAATTCGGGCGCCGCATTCCGGACCGGTTTCCATTCTTTGAATTTGTACCCCTCGAAGCCTCCGGTCGCGATCTTCTGTGCAACCGGGGACTTCTTCAGGAGGGCCTCGTAAGCCGACTTGCTCGCATCGGTCTTCTCGGGGGGAGCAGGCGGCTTCTGATCGTCACCCGCCGGGCTTTGCTCTTCCGTTCCTTCTTCCGAGCCCGAGTCCCGAATGACGATCGGCGGGCGGTTGCGCTGGGCGATGACTCCTCCGGTCGCCGGTGTCCCCTGGTAGATGATCTTCGGCTCTACGGATTTTGGAGGGGGCGCGGGCAGCTGAAAGATCCCGGCCTGCTCGCCCTGGCCGGAAACGCGCTGCCACGATTTGCCCGCCCGCGTGAGCAGGCGTGCCGCGCACGCCCGGGGAGGCCAGCAGAACGATCACCGACCCGATCAGGACAACCAGCACGACCAGATAAATGATGTCACGGACAAGCGATCTGCTGCCGCGGGAAAAAACCGCCTGCTGCGGGTCCTGAGGCTCGAGCGGCTCCGGAGCCACGGGGGTCTGTTCGGTTCCCTACGGCCCCGGATCTGGTTGGTTTGTGGATTCCTGCACGATGTTAACTATCCTCTCTGCTTTTCGCCTGACTCCGAGCTTTCAGAAACTGCGTGATAAACGGATCGAGATTTCCGTCCAGGACCGAGTCCACGTCTCCCATTTCGAACTTGGTCCGGTGGTCCTTGGCGAGGCGGTAAGGATGCAACACGTACGAACGGATCTGGCTCCCCCAGGCGATGTCCGCCTTGCTGTCCTCGACCAGGTTCAGCTCTTTGCGCTTTTCTTCCATTCGCAGTTCGTAGAGCTTCGATTTGAGGATCTTCATCGCCATGTCTTTGTTTCGATGCTGGGACCTTTCGTTCTGACACTGCACCACTATATTCGTCGGGAGATGCGTGATCCGGACCGCCGAGTCGGTTACGTTGACGTGCTGTCCGCCGGCTCCGGAGGAGCGGTATGTGTCGATTCGCAGGTCCTTGTCCTCGACCTCAATGTCGGCTTCCTCCTCGATCTCCGGTGTTACGAAAATCGAGGCGAAGGAGGTGTGGCGCCGGGCATTTGAATCGAACGGGGATATGCGGACCAGGCGATGAACCCCGATTTCCGCCGCCAGGTAGCCGTATGCGTATTCACCCTCCACCAGGAAGGTGACCGACTTGATCCCTGCTTCCTCACCCGGCTGGTAGTCGGTGACCTCGACCTTGTAGCCACTGCGTTCGGCCCATCTCAGGTACATGCGCAGCAGCATCTCCGCCCAATCCTGACTCTCGGTTCCGCCGGCACCCGGGTGGATCGTCACGATCGCGTTGTTGAAATCGTGCGGCCCCGACAGCAGCGTCTTTAATTCGGTCTCCGCCAGCCGTTTCTCGAGATCCGCCAATGCCGTCTCGATATCGGTCGCAACCTCTTCGCCTTCCTTCTCGAGCTCTAGAAGGGCTTGCAGGTCGCCAATCGCTCCGCTGAAAGAGTCGGCAAGGCCCAGCTTCTCTTCGATTTGCTTTCTCCGCCGCAGCACCTTCTGGGATTCCTCCATGTTGTTCCAGAATGCCGGGTCGGAGATCTGGATCTCTATTGCAGCAAGTTCCTGTCGCTTGTGATCTACGTCAAAGATAGTCCCAAAGATGACTGATCCTGTTTTCCAAATCCCGGTAGCGTTCCTGAAAGTCCTCCAAAATTACCTTCCCTTCCTCCGGCCCGATGCCTGCGCCCAGCCTTTTTTGTCCTTCTCGCCGAGGAACGCGAGCGCGCAAGCTCAAGCCGATCAGTATTATATTAAGCCACTCACCAGCATAAGAGTAGATAGACCGGCCGGCCATGGGGCTGACATCGGCCCGCAGCAGGTCCTCCTCGAAGAGCTTCGTCTTGCTGCGAAAACGACCCAGTTCGTCAATGACCGCCGAGTACCCGCTGTTGGCCGCGCGCAAGAAGAAAACGACGATTCTCGATCGCACGGAAGGCAGCTATCTCCAGATGCTGCTCGGCGGCCGCCGTCCGGACCGTACCACGCGTCGTTTGTGATAATGATCACAGGATCTGCGCCCCTTGCCGTTGGAACTCGCGGGCGATCTCCGGGAAAATCCCCTCGTAGCAGATCATCGTCCCCACCGGGACGTCGCCGACCCGTGCCACTTTGAATCCATCCCCGGGCGTGAAAGCTGCTCACTTCGTGAACCATCGGCTCGAAGAAGTTGAGCCACCGGGCGGCCGGGACATACTCCCCGAACGGCACCAGATGCACCTTGTCGTACCGGAAGACTGCCCTACCTTCCTTTCCAAGCATGAAGGCGCTGTTGAAGTACCGGCTCTCGGACTCAGCGAAAGAACTGTTGAAGATCAGATAAGCCGGATCTGACGCGACCATCCGCTCGAGAAAAGTACGGTAGTAAAAGTCCTGAGGATAAAAGTAGGGGTTCTGGGCCTCCGGAAAAATGACAAGGTCAGCCCCGGCAGCAACCGCCCGGCGGTAATAGGCAGGCGCGACTTCAAAATACTTGGTCGCGTAATGCTCCGTATTTTCGGCCAGCCCGATATTGGGCTGTACGAGTGCCACGCTGATTACCGGCTGCTTGGCCGGCCGCCAAAAGTAAGCCCGGTAGATGCCGTACGCGTTCGCAAGGACGAGAATCGTGGCGGCCAATGCCAGGTACTTCCACCGGCGCATGCGCAGGCCCGCGAGCAAGGCCGCATTGCCCATTACGACCAGGTACGAAACCAGATAGACCCCGCCGATATCGGAAACCTGGATCAGCCAAAAGTACGGATACTGGGAGTACCCGATCAGGCCCCAGGGAAACCCGTTGACCATGAAGTAATTGCGAATCAGCTCGGTGAGGAGCCAGAACCCCGGGGCACAGACGAGGGCTTGGCCCGCCGATCGGATTGCAACCAGCCGGACGAGCAGGGTGAAGGGGAAGAGAAAAACCGTTAGAGCGAGAAGAAGGGCAAGGAACAGGAGCAGTGCCAGCGGCCAGCCAAATCCGCCGTGCACGACCATCACCCGCGGGATCCAGTAGAGAACCCCGCCGAAATACGGCAAAGAGAACAACAAATGCCCCAGGATCGTCTTCTGCCAGGAGGGCTTGCGGACAAGGAACCAGAGGTACGGGATGAGGCCCACCCAAGCCAGAAAGACGAGCGACACCCTCGGAAAAGAAAGCCAGACGGCGACGCCGGCCACCAGGGGCAGAATCAGAGAGGCCCTGCTCCTTTGTTGACTCACCGGGCTGAACCACCAGTCTGGATCTTCTTCACGTAGGTTGGGAATCCCTCGTCTTTCAGCAGCCGCTCCGCCCGGGCCGCTGAGGCGCGATCCGGGTAAGCGCCAACCCGCACCCGATAGAACCGCTCACCGTTGGCCGGCCGGTCGAGAATGCCGGTGTATCCCCGGTTCTCGAGACGGAGCATGAGTTCCCTGGCCTCTTTCTCGGAACCAACAGCGCCTATCTGGATCGTGAAGGCTCCCAGCGGAAACCCGAGCGTCGCCCCTGGCTCGTCTCGAATCAGGGGAGGAGTTCGAACAGGCGTCTTGGCGGCGGTTGAAGTGGCGGGCGGAGACGGTTTCGAACTGCCCAACCGATCGGTACCGGCGGAGCCGCCCGGTTTGTCAGCCGGGTTCCGCATTCCTGGCGCAGGCTGAGCGGGTGCGCTTCCGCTCGCGACCATCACGTCGGGCTGCTGCTTCAAGGGCTCCGTTTTCGGGTCCCCCACCTTTCCCGTGGTAGCAGCGCCCTGCATCTGCGGGTTCTGCCGCGTTGGTCTCGGCTTGTTAACCTGCTCGAAGAAATCCACTTTCGGCGTGGACCTTGCGCTTCGCGACGTATCGTCGGGCACCGCGTCAGCCACGTTCGAACCCCTGCCGACGTACGTCATGCCGATATGAAGGCCAAATAGAAACACCGCCAGAGTGAACCCGAGCATCATCGCGTAAACGGTCAGCGATTCCCGGGTTGAAAGCTTCTCTTTCACACCTTCTCCGATTCGCTAGTAGTAAGCCGCTTGACGAATGGAGCGATCATGTCAATCGGCACGGGAAAAATGATCGTCGAATTCTGTTCCGAACCAATTTCGGTCAATGTCGACAGGTAGCGAAGCTGGAGAGCCGCGGGATCCTTCGAGAGCGTGCGCGCTGCACTCAACAGCCTCTCGGATGCCTGGAACTCACCCTCCGCATGAATGATCTTCGCTCTCTTTTCTCTCTCGGCTTCTGCCTGCTTGGCCATTGCCCGCTGCATTTCGACCGGAAGATCAACAGTTTTCACTTCAACGACCGACACTTTTATACCCCAAACGTCCGTCTGTTGGTCCAGGATTTCCTGGAGCCTTATGTTCAGAGATTCCCTTTTGCTCAGGAGGTCATCCAGATCGACCTCGCCCAACACCGAGCGAAGCGTCGTCTGAGCAAGCTGGGACGTGGCGTAAAGGTAGTTCTCAACCGTGACGATCGCCCGGTTGGAATCGACAACCCGGAAGTAAACAATCGCGTTGACCTTGACCGACACGTTATCGCGAGTGATGACGTCCTGCGCGGGCACGTCCATGGTTACGGTTCGCAGGCTCACCCTTTCGAGGCGGTCAAGCGGCCAGAAGACCAGGATGAGCCCGGGTCCTTTTGCGTCAGGCAAAAGACGGCCGAGACGAAAGATGACGGCCCTCTCGTACTCGCGCAGGATGTTGACGACCGACAACAGGTAAAGCACAAGGATACCGATGCCAATAACCCAAGGGGTGATCATGATTCTCCTCTTCTTGAATGGAACGAACCTGTTTGATTGAACCGGGGCACTTGCCTTCCCTTCGCGTGGCGCCGCGTCAATTCTTATTCGGATTTCCCGCCGACCTGGAGATCAATTTCGGTCTCGGACACGCCTTCCACAATCAACGTCAAATCCCGTGCCGCGAGCACGCGGATCTTGCCTTTGTCCGCGATCGGAGCGCTCGATACCGCTCTCCACCACTCGCCGTGAACAAACACCTTACCACCCTCTGGACCCACAGCGCCGCGTGCCTGGCCCATCATCCCGATCAGGCCCGCCATTCCGGTCGTGACCTTGGTTCTGCGAGTCATCCAGGCGAGACGCAGAAGAAGGATGAAGATCAAGGAGAACCCGGCTGCCACCGCGAGCGCCAGACGAAACCCAATTCTGATTCCGGGATCAGGGGAATCGATCAGAAGCAGTATTCCGAGCAGCATCGAGATAGCACCTCCGATTCCGAGGATCCCGAACCCCTGGACCTTAACCTCGGCGACGAAGAGTCCGAAAGCCAGGAAAATCAAAATCACCCCGACGGCACTTATGGGCAAGAGCGAGAACCCGAGCAGCGACAGGATCAGACACAAAGCTCCGACAACACCCGGTACAATGAGTCCCGGATGGGTGAACTCGACATAAACGCCGAGCAAGCCGATAAGACCGAGGATCAAAGCCATGTCCGGGTTGGCAACCGTTCCCAGGACGCGTTGCCGTAAGGTCGGCTGCAGTTCGCTAACCGCCTTCCCGCCCGTCTGAAGTTTTTGCTTCTTCCCGTTGAAACGGACTACTTCCCGCCCCTCCAACTGGCGCAGGAGGTCCTTTTCGTCTTGGGCGATAATGTCGATCAGACCGCCTTCAAGAGCCTCCTGCGCGGTGAAGGATTTGCTCTCCAGGACAGCCTTTTCCGCCATCTCGTAGTTCCGCTTGCGCTCCTTGACGATGCTGCGCAGATTCGCGAGAGCGTCGTTGCGAACCTTCTCCATCATCACCTTATTCTCCATCCCGAACGGAAAGACCGGATGGGCCGCACCGGTGTTCGTCCCCGGCGACATGGCCGCCACATCGGCGGAAAGCAGAATGAAGAACCCGGCGGATGCGGCGTGCGTTCCTTTCGGCGTCACGTAGCAGACGATCGGGACCTCGGAGCTCAGGAAAACCTGGAGGATCTGCTGCATCGAAACACCGAGACCGCCGGGCGTCGACAGTGAAACCAGCAGAAGGTCAGATTTCTGCTCACGCGCCTGGGCGACCGCTTGGCTGATGAAATCGGCTGTAACCGGATCAATCGGCCCATCCACGGTTATCTTCAGGATATCCGCGTAAAGCGCCGGTGCAGACAGCGATACGAAAAGCATGAGGAGGCAGGCCATTCGTCTCATTCGCGCCTATGTTACATCCAGTTACCCGGGACTTTCATCCCAGAGTGAGTTCCCGGGAAATAATACTTGATTCCCACCCCCAACTCGCTCCCCCTCTTGCGGTCGTGAAACAATTCAGACTGTGTCCCCCGAAACTGCAGAACCGGGCGCAACAAGCGATTTGAATTGTGGCGCCTCGGGCGAGCGGGTTATATTCTTCGGTTTGACAACCGAATGAACAACAGAATCGAAGACTGGGGGATTGTCGGAGCGGGCGGGGCCGGTTTCCCGCTTTCTGTCAAGCTGCGCGCCCAGGCGCACACCGTTATCATAAATGCAGCCGAGTGCGAGCCCCTCCTCCAGAAGGACAAGGAACTTCTCGCGCACCATCACAAGCAGGTCTGGAAGGGTCTGCGGACCGCCATGGACCGGGTCGGGGCCAAACGCGCGGTGGTCGGGATAAAAGAAAAGTACACGGATCTCATTGAGGCTCTTCGCCCCACCCTTCCGAAGGCAACGGAGATCGCTCCCCTCTCGGACAGCTACCCCTCGGGGGACGAATTCGTTCTCGTGTACGACGTCACCGGCGAGGTGATTCCACCCGGCGGCCTCCCCATCCACCTCGGCGTCGTCGTCAACAATGTCGAGACCCTGTATAACCTGGGATGCGAGCGACCCGTCACGGAGAAGTTCCTCACCGTCGCCGGGGCGGTTGGCCGTCCGGTCACTCTGCGCGTGCCCATCGGGACCGCGTTCCGAGAGGCGATAGCCGCAGCCGGCGGCCCGACCGAGAGCCAGGTGAGCCTGCTGGTCGGCGGTGCGATGATGGCCCGCTTGTGCGAAAACCTGGACGAGCCGGTGACCAAAACCACCGCCGGACTGATTGTCCTCCCCAAAGAGCACTCCCTGATCAAACACTATCAGCTCGATTGGCGCGCGGTTCAGCGCCGAGCCCGCAGTACCTGTGACCAGTGTACGTTCTGCACGGAACTGTGCCCCCGGTACCTGCTCGGCCATCCGATCAAACCGCACGAGGCCATGCGCTGGATCGGGATGGGGCTGGAGCAGGAGCGCATCTCGACAGATGTCGCGTTTTGCTGCGAGTGCAACCTCTGCACCCTGTTCTCGTGTCCCGATGTGCTCGACCCCAAAAGGGTCTGTGTGCACTACAAAACGCTTTTGAGGGAGCAGAACGTCCCCCTCCCGAAAGATCTGCCGGCGGTGCGCCATCCCCTGGCTAGCGCCAGGCGGGTGCCCACGCAACGGCTGATGCACCGCCTGGGCCTCGTTCCATACAAGAAGAGCGCTCCCCTCGAATCGATCCAAATCCTCCCCAAGCGGGTGGAACTCCCCTTGCGCCAGCACGTCGGCGATCCGTGCCTGCCGGTCGTCAAGCCGGGCGAGCGGGTCAGTGCAGGCGACCTGATTGCCCAGCCGGCCGAAGGCAAGCTCGGCGCTCCTATTCATGCAAGCATCGGAGGTATCGTACGAAACGTCGGCAGCTCGATCGTCATCGAAGCCGCATGACGTCGACGAGAAAGACAAGATGGCCCAACTGGATTCAATAGGGATGGTTGAACTGAGCAGCGTGGCCGCCGGCTACCAGGTCGAGGATGCGATGCTTAAAGCCGCCTCCGTGGAGCTCCTGGTCGCCCGGACCATCTGCTCCGGCAAGTACCTGATTGTGGTGGCGGGGGACGTGGCTTCGGTGACCGCGGCTGTCGAGACAGCTGCCACTTCCAATGAACAGTTCATGATTGAGAAACGGGTCCTCTCGAAGGTCCATCCGGCGGTCTTTCCCGCGATCGGGGGGAACGTGAGCCTGGAGCCCGGGAAGGCGGGGGCCCTTGGAGTCATCGAAACCTTTTCCGCCTCCAGCATCATCGACGTGGCCGACGTGGCGGCCAAAAGCGCGAATGTCGTCCTTCTGCGGATTCACCTCGCCATGGCTCTCGGAGGAAAGGGGTTCGTGCAGTTGACCGGAGATGTTGCGAGCGTCCGGGCTGCGGTTGATGCCGGATGTCGAGTCGCCGCCGGCGAAGGGATACTGGTCGCGAGCGCCGTCATCCCCGCCCCGAGACCGGAGTTGTTCCAGGATTACATTTGACCTGGGTCAGGTCAGTCCATGTTGGTTCTTTGCCGTTCACGCCAGGATCACTTCCACCCCGTGGGACTTCAACATCTCCAGGTGCGACGGGTCGACTTCCGAATCGGTAACGACCACGTGCGCCTTCTCGAGCGGGGCCAGCGGCGCGAGCGCACTTCTGCCGAACTTCGTGTGATCGGCAACGATGATCACCCGGCGCGATGCCTCGATCATCTTTCGTTCCGAGCCGACGATCAGGGTGTTGTTGTTGCTGAAGCCGGTCTCTGCGATCCCCCCGGTACCCATCACAAGCACGTCCGCCGAAACGGTCGCGAGCATCTGCTCGCAGAAAGGACCGAGCAGCACCCCCAGTCGTGGGTAGACGAATCCGCCTGTCAGGGTGAGCTCCAGACTGCGCGAGTCCTGCAGGATCTGGGCGATCGGAATCGAATTGGTCACCACGTGAAGAGGACGACCAGTCAGGTTCCGAGCCACCTCGGCGACCGTCGATCCACCGTCCAGGATCACCGTCTGTTCGTCCTCGATCAAGGACGCGGCCAGCTTGCCGATACGGCGCTTCTCGTCCGGGCACCTCTTGCTCTGCCATGCAAAGTCGAGCAGTTCGTCCTTGACCTGGAGGGAAAGGGCACCGCCGTGAACGCGACGCAGAGTGCCTTCCTTTTCGAGCTCCGCCAAATCCCGCCGGACCGTTGATTCGGACGCCTCCAAAACCCGGCACAGAGTTTCGATGTCCACAAACTCCTGCCCGCCAAACACTTCCTGAATCTTCAACTGCCGCTCCGCAGCTTTCATATGCGGGCAGAATAGCACCGTTTTGACGGAATTTGAATCTTTTTGAATGTTTCTGCTTGACTTTAGGGCAAAACCGCGCGAAATTCGGCAAGTATGGGCGCAGCACTGGATCGTTCAGCCGTTGAAGCCATCGTTCGGGAGGCCGTTTCGCGGCGGTTCGGACGCACCTGCAGCACGTGCTCGATCGCAACTCCGTCTTCGCTTGTCGTGAATGTCTCGGCCCGTCACGCACATCTGAGCCAGGCTGACGTCGAGCAACTCTTCGGACCGGGCTACAGCCTGACACCGATGCGGCCGTTATATCAGGACGGCCATTTTGCGGCGCAGGAAACGGTCACGCTGATCGGTCCCCGGAGTCGTCTGATCTCCAATCTTCGAATTCTCGGGCCATGCCGAAAACAGACCCAGGTCGAATTGGCTTTCACCGATGCAGTCACCCTCGGGATCGACGATATCCCGATCCGGCTGTCGGGCGACATCGACGGTACGCCGGGCGCGCTGGTGATGGGACCCAAAGGGGTTCTGCAACTCCGACAGGGAGTCATCCGGGCGGCGATGCACGTGCACATGAGCACGGCGGACGCCGGGTCCTATGGAGTGAAACACCGCGATGTCATGAAACTCGGGTGGGAGGCGATTCGGGAGTGACATTCACTCGCGTGCACGTCCGGGTCGATCCCTCTTTCAAGTTGGAAGTCCACGTGGACACCGACGAGGCAAACGCATGCGGATTGCGCTTTACTCGCGACGTCCAGTTGATCAAGTAACGGTCGTCATTTGCGGGGCGGCTCGAGCTCCGGGAAAATGAACCACGCAGGGAGAAACAGCATGAACCAGGCTTTGGGAATGATTGAGACTAAAGGGCTTTCGCCTCTGATGGCTGCAGTTGATGCCATGCTGAAGTCCGCCAATGTGGAGTTTGCCGGCTGGGAACCGGTGGGCTCGGGGCTGGTCACCGCCTTTGTCGAGGGGGACGTCGCGGCCGTGAAGGCGGCCATTGACGCAGGCGCTGAAGCGGCCAGAAGACTCGGTGAAGTCGTCAGCATCCAGGTAATTCCTCGTCCTCACGAGGATCTGGAGGTCTTCCTGAAACGGAAGCCGGCCCCGGGGATCGCGGGAAAGAACAAGGTCTAGCAAAGGGAAGAAAGGATTTCGGCTATGAGTCAAGCCATAGGATTCATTGAAACCAGAGGACTGGTCGGCATGGTCGAAGCGACCGACGCGATGTGCAAGGCGGCCAATGTCGAACTGGTAAAGACAATCCAGATCGGCGCCGGGCTGGTCACGACGATCGTTCGCGGCGATGTGGGCAGCGTGCGCGCGGCCGTGGATGCAGGAGCAGAAGCAGCGAAGTCGGTCGGCGAGCTGGTTGGGGCGAACGTGATTCCCCGCCCTCACGATGGGCTTATCGAAGCTTTTCTGAAATAGGACCCGAAGCGTGAAAATCCTCGTCGCCAATATCGGAAGCACGTCCTTCAAGTACCGGTTGTATCGGCTGGAAGACGGGACTGTGCTGGCCCAGGGCCGGGTTGAGAGGATCGGACAGGCGAGTGGCTGTCCGGACCACCTCTCCGCGATCCAGGGCTGTATCTCCGAGCTTGTCGGCGAGGGCAAGGCACTCCGGAGGCTCGACGAGCTGGACGCGGTGGGATTCAAAGCCGTCCACGCCGGCTCGGAAGGCGGGCTGAAGTTGGTGGACGACCAGCTGCTCCACACCATGGAACGGTTCTCTTTTCTGGCGGCCGCACACAATCCACCCTACGTGACAGCGATGCGGGCCTTTCGCGCCCTGCTGCCGGACGTTCCGCTGGTGGCGCTTTTCGAGACGGCATTTTTCGAAATTCCGGAAGCCGCCCGCACCTACGCGATCCCCGACGAGTGGAAACAGAAGCTGGGCGTGCAGCGATACGGCTTTCATGGAGCCAGTCACCGGTATGCGTCCGAGAGGGCGCAAAGCCTGCTCGGGCGGTCGGATCTCCGACAGATTTCCTGCCACCTGGGCGGTAGCTCCAGCCTGGCCGCCATCCGGAACGGGATCGGAATCGATTCGAGCTTCGGCATGTCCCCGCAATCCGGGCTGCCGCACAACAATCGCGTCGGCGATCTCGACCCCTTTTCCCTGCTTTATGTGATGAAGGAGACGGGCGCTGGAGTTGACGAGATGGCCGATATCCTGTGCCGCGAATCCGGACTGAAAGGGATCAGCGGGATCAGTGGGGATGTGCGTGATCTTCTGGGAACTCGTGGAAATCCGAGGGCCGCGCTGGCCGTCGACGTGCTCGTCCACTCCGTCCGGCACTACCTGGGGGCCTTCCTGGTCACACTCGGCGGGCTGAACGTGCTCTCGTTTTCAGGCGGAATCGGCGAGAACAGCCCGGAGATCCGATCGGCTGTCTGTCGCGACCTGGGAGCGTTCGGCATCGAATTGGACGAGAACAAAAACAATTCGGGGAGCGGAGAAAGGGACCTTGCCTCCACCCATTCCCGGATTCCGATCCTCGTTGTCCCCGCCGACGAGGAGTGGATTGTGGCGCGTTCCGCGGGAGAATTGCTCAAAGCAGCTGACCGGCTGACCGGCTGACCAGCTGGCAGTGGGCAGCGCGCAGTGCGAAGCGCGCAGTTGCTTCTAAAGGAGAAAGAAATGGCTCAGGTTCAAAAGGCGATTGGGATGATCGAAACCAGGGGGCTGGTTGCCCTCGTTCAAGCGACGGACGCGATGCTGAAAGCCGCGAACGTGGAATTCAAAGGGTGGAAGAAGATCGGAAGCGGCCTGTGCACGGCTTTCATCGCTGGTGACGTGGCTGCCGTAAAGGCCGGCGTTGACGCCGGGGCCGCCGCTGCCCGGGCAATCGGCGAGGTGGTCAGTGTCCACGTCATCCCGAGGCCTCACGAGGACGTCAACGGGATCGTGCCCGAATAGGGGAACGTTTATGTTTCTGGCAAAAGTCATCGGGACGGTGGTTTCCACGCAGAAGAACCAGAAGTTCCAGGGAATGAAGCTGTTGCTTATCCAACCGTACATCTCCCGGGAGGGTGAGCTGGTTGCCTCGGGCAGCTCGGTAGTCGCCGTCGACAGCGTGGGGTCTGGAATCGGCGAACTGGTAATGTTCACCCAGGGGAGCTCCGCCCGGCTTACCGACATCACCCGGGACTCGCCGACCGATACGGTCATTATCGGAATAGTGGATTGCGTAGAGGTGGGAGGGAAACGCCTTGCGAAACCTTGAAACCTCTTCTCAGCAGACTCCCGTGGCTCGCGAGGAGCTCGTCTCGGCCATCGTCAGGGAGGTCCTTGAACGCCTGCAGAAGCAGGGGGGCGTCGCGGCATCAGCCGGCCAGGCTCCTGCACCGGCGAGATCCGGCGACCGCGGTGTTTTCGCGACCGTGGACGAAGCGGTCAGCGCGGCTGGCGAAGCCCAGGCGCGCCTGGCCCGAATGAGCCTGGACCAGAGGGGCGAAATCGTCGAGATCATCCGCACACTGTGCGAAGAACGGGCCCAGGAACTAGCCCAGATGGAGCTTGACGAGTCGGGGATAGGGCGGCTGGACCACAAAGTCGACAAGCTGAAGATCATCCGTCGGGTCCTCGGGGTGGAGGCCCTGCGAACCGAGGCCCGGGGGGATTCGACCGGAATGTCGATCCTCGAATACGCCCCGTTTGGCGTCATCGGCATGGTTCTGCCCGCGACTCATTCGGTGCCGACAATGGCCGGCAACGCGATCAACGTACTGGCCGCCGGAAACACCGCGGTCTTCAGCCCGCATCCGGCAGCTGCGAAAGTGGCCGCCCATGCAATTCAGCTCTTCAACGCGGCGATCGAAGAGAAGATCGGCCTGGCCAACGCGATTTGCACTGTGAAAGACCCGACCATCCAGACGGCGGAAGAAATCTTCAATCATCCCGGCATCGCACTGCTTTGTGTGACCGGCGGGCCGATGGTCGTGAAAGCCGCGATGAAAGCGGGCAAGCGGGTTATAGCGGCCGGTCCGGGGAATCCCCCGGTCGTCGTCGATGAGACTGCAGACCTTGAAAAAGCCGCCACCGACATCATCGCGGGAGCGGCCTTCGACAACAACCTCCTGTGCATCGGCGAGAAGGAAGTGTTCGTTGTCGAGCCGGTCGCCGACAAGTTCATCGCCGCCCTGAAGCGGGCGGGGGCCTTTCAGTTGAGCTCCGAACAGATTGAGAAACTGACCCAGGCGGCGTTTACCTTCCGGGGGGCGAACGGCAAAGGATGCGGACGGGCCCACCTCAAGCGCGACCTCATCGGGAAAGATCCGCAGGTTCTGGGCAAGGCGATCGGGCTTGCCGTGCCATCCAACGTCGAGTTGCTCTTTGGCGAAACGACGGAGGAACACGCCTTTGTCCAGGAGGAGCAGATGATGCCCTTCCTGCCGGTCGTCCGGGTTCGGGATGTCGACGAGGCGATCGCTGCGGCGCTTCGCGCGGAACACGGCTACCGACACACGGCGATCATCCATTCCAACAATACGCACAATGTCACGAAGATGGCCCAGGCGCTGAATACGACGCTTTTTGTTCAGAACGGTCCTTGTTCGGCGAGCCTCGGGTTGGGGGGCCCGGGGTTCTTGAGTTACAGCATTGCGACTCCAACCGGCGAGGGTGTGACCACTCCCCTGACTTTCACCCGGCAGCGCCAGATCGCGGTGATCGGATCACTCCGAATTATCTGAGGATGGAAATGTTCGTCGCCCGAATTGAAGGATTCATCACGTCAACCGTTCGGCATCCGAGCTTCAGGAACTGCTCGTTGCTGCTTTGCCGACGTCTTGATCCCGATGGACGGGCAATCGGTGAGCCCCAGATCGTGCTTGATCAAATGGGCTCCGGCCACGGCTCCGAGGTTCTGGTGAGCACGGATGGGGACCTGGCCCGGCAAATCCTGAATGACAACAGAACCCCCAGCCGGCTGGTCGTCGTCGGCCTGATCGACACGATCGCAAGGGAGCAGTAAGGCAATGCGACTGGGCGTGGTGAGAGGCAAAGTGGTACTCAGTCTGGCGGATGCGAGCCTGACCGGCACGCGGTTTCTGATCGTCGAGCCGATTACCGCGGAGAGCCTCGAGCCGGGTGCAGACCCCGGTGGCGGAAAACAACTGATCGTTGCGGATCATTTGAACCCCGGGGAAGGCGAGATCATAGGCTTCGTGGAGGGGCGCGAGGGGGCGAACCCCTATTGGCCGGAAAGAGCACCGGTGGACGCGTACTGCAGCTTGATCGTCGATCGTGTCAGCTTTCGAGGGATCTCGGGGACAGGAGATTCGGGGACATAAACTTAATTCCGGTGAACCTGCGAGAAGCAGGTGAACGCTTTTGGAATTAAGTGTTGTGTCCCCGAAATTCCCCAGCCCCCCTCGTAATTTTCGCAGCTTGAGAGTCTTTTTATGAGCAAAGTCAGTTTGACGGGCATCAAGGTTCTCACCGCAAGGGATCTCGAAGGCATCAAAGCGGCAGCCGAAGTGGCAGTTTCCGCTGGAACCATCCTGACCCCGTCCGCCAGGGACGTGATCCAGGCGAAACAGATAAGGATCTGCCAGGAAAACGGCGTCCCTTGTGCCGCTGCTTCTGTGCCCTCCGCTTCGCCGGCCGCCGGTTCGGCGACAAACGCGTCGGAGGCCAAAAGGGTCTTCAATTCTCCGGAAGCGCAAATCATCAAGAAGGAGATGATTCGAAACGCCAGAAAACTCTGGGACCGCCAGTACGTCGATGGCAACGGCGGCAATCTCTCGTACCGGATAGCACCGGGAATGGTCATCTGCACCCCGACGCTCCTGAGCAAAGCGGACGTGTCCGAGGACGACCTCTGCATGGTCGACTTGGAGGGGAACCAGATCGAAGGAACCCAGAAGCGGACAAGCGAGATCTTTCTGCACCTCGAGATGTACAAGGCGGTGCCGGAGGCCAAGGCGGTCATCCACGCTCACCCGCCGCACGCGACCGCTTACGCGCTGGTCGGCAAGGTCCCTCCAACCTGTGTGATTCCGGAACACGAGGTCTTCGTAGGCCAAGTGGCCTATACCGAGTATGAGACCCCGGGCACCCAGAAGTTTGCCGAGACTGTTCTTCCCTTCGTCAAGACCCACAACACGATCCTGCTGGGGAATCACGGCGTCGTTTGTTGGGCCGACACGCTCACCCACGCCGAGTGGTACCAGGAGATTGTGGACACCTATTGCCGCACGCTGATGCTGGCCGCCCAGTTGGGGTCGCCGATCACCCGCATCCCGGCCGACAAGGCGAAAGCTCTCCTTACCGTGAAGAAGAGACTGGGCTTGCCCGACGCCCGCTTTGAGCTGCAGGAATGCCAACTGTGCGACGCTCCGGATCCGGGCGGAATCACTGCCTGCCCAGGCTCTTGCGGCTGTTCGGGTTCGGACAAGGCGAACCCCGAGGTCGAGACGCTGGTAAAAATGGTGACCGACGAAGTCATGAAAGCCTTGAAACTAGCCTGAGTCTGCGTTAACGTTAACGCGCTCGTGTCGCGCAGGGAAATCGGGGACGTGACACAGGTTCCCAGCCAGCGAGCAGGGCTCACGGCGAGACCGCCGGAGAACCGACTATAGCGTCCCCGAAATCCCCGCCACCACCGGAGGTCGGATGAAGAATTTCTTAGCTGTCGATCTTGGTGCGTCCAATGGCCGGCTCCTGCTTGGCCGCTGGGACGGCACCCGCTTCCACCTCAACGAAGTCCACCGTTTCTGTAACGGCCCGGTGACCGTGATGGGCCATAAGCACTGGGACACCCTTCGCCTCTGGGAGGAAATCAAGACCGGCCTCTCCCGCTACTCCGCAGAGTACAAAGAAGTTCCGGCCGCAATCGGGGTCGACACCTGGGGCGTCGACTTCGGGCTTCTTGACGGTGCGGGACGTCTCCTCGGGAACCCCTATCATTACCGCGATTCTCAAACCGACGGGATGATGGAGACACTCTTCCAAACGGTCCCGGCCGACCAGGTCTTTGCCGAGACGGGCATCCAGTTCATGCAGTTCAATTCGGTCTTTCAGCTTTACGCGATGGTCCGCCGCTGCGATCCCCAGCTGGCCGCTGCCCGGCGCCTCCTGTTCATGCCTGACCTGTTCCACTACTGGCTGACCGGCGTCCAGTCCGCGGAATACACCATCGCGACAACCAGCCAGATGCTCGGCGCACGCGAGCGCCAATGGGCTTCGGGAATGCTTGGCCGGCTGGGAATACCGACCGAGATCCTGCCGGAGATCGTCCGACCCGGCACGGTGCTTGGCGCTTTGCTCCGGGACGTGGTTCAGGAATGCGGTCATGGCCGGCTGCCCGCCGGTTGTCGCGACCGGCAGTCACGATACCGCGAGCGCGGTTGCCGCCATCCCGGGGCTCGACGAAAAGAGTGTTTACATCAGCAGCGGAACGTGGAGCCTGATGGGCATGGAGGTGAAGGAACCGGTCATCAACGAGCGGACCCTTCAGATGAACGTGACCAATGAAGGCGGAGTCTACGGGACGATCCGCCTGCTTAAGAATATCGCCGGACTGTGGCTCGTCCAGGAGAGCCGGCGCCGGTGGCAGAAGGACGGGCACGATTTCAGCTGGGATCAACTGGCCAAAATGGCAGAGGAGGCCCGGCCCTTCGCCAGCCTGATCGATCCCGATGCCGGCGATTTCCTCAACCCGCCCGATATGCCGGAGGCGATCCGCGCATACTGCCGCAGGACCGGACAGAAGGAACCAGCGTCGCCCGGAGAGGTAGTCCGCTGCTGCCTGGAAAGTCTCGCTCTGAAGTACCGTCTACGTCCTCCAGGCGCTTGGGCAGCTGACCGGAAACCCTATTGAGAGTGTGCGGGTCGTGGGCGGTGGCTGCCAGAACCGTCTTCTTTGCCGTTTCACCGCCGAGGCCTGCCAGCGACCCGTCATTACCGGCCCGGTAGAGGCGACTGCCCTCGGAAATCTGATGGTGCAGGCAATCGCGCTCGGCGAGATTCCGGACCTCGAATCGGGCCGAAAGGCGATTGCAGGATCGGTAAAGCAGGAATACTTCCAGCCGACCGGCGATGAGGACTGGGATGAGGCGTACGAGCGACTTGTGGCATTGCTTCAGTAGACGCTGACGATCGCACGAAACCATTCTTGGGAGAAACTTATGCCTGAGTATCAACTTCCGAAAATCGTGAGTCCCGAGCCTGTTCCTTCGAACGAGATCCTTCTCGTCGCCAGCGGCGACCTGCGAGAATCGGCCAACAAGGAGTGCTGGCCGGCCCAGGCCCAGATGGAATCGAAACTGGCCCAGGCCTTCCAGGCCGAAGGCTACACGATCAGGCGGGCACATCCCTGTAAACCCGAGCTCGGGCACGGTTTCATCCAGAACCAGAGGATGGGAATGGATGTCTTTCGCAACATCCACCCGTCCGCCAAGTTGATCGTTGCCGAAGCTGTCTGGCAGTACAGCCATCACGTTCTCGCCGGACTGCGCAGCCATAAGGGGCCCATCCTGACCGCCGCCAACTGGTCAGGGCAATGGCCGGGGCTGGTCGGGATGCTGAATATCAATGGCTGTCTGACCAAGGCGGGCGTCCCGTACAGCACGATTTGGAGCGAAAACTTCGACGACCCGTTCTTCAAAGAGGGGATCCGGGCGTGGCTCCGGGAGGGCAAGATCCGGCACGACGAAAGCCACGTTCGCGACCTGGTCGTCTCTTCCCTTCCTCCGCAGGAGGCGCAACTCGGCAAGGCGCTCGCGCTGCAACTGCGTCAAGAGAAGGCGATCATGGGAATCTTCGACGAGGGTTGCATGGGAATGTACAACGGTATCCTCGAGGACGAGCTTCTCAATCCGACCGGGATCTACAAGGAACGCCTGAGTCAGTCTTCGCTGGTTGCGGAGATGAGGACCGTCACCAATCAGGAGGCCCGGGGTGTCCGGGCCTGGCTCGACGTCAGAGGGGTGAAGTTCATGACCGGGGCCAACCCCGACAAGGACCTGACCGATGAGCAGATCCTCGAACAGTGCAAGATGTACATCGCTGCCGTTCGCATCGCGCATGATTTCGGTTGCGACACAATCGGCATCCAATACCAGCAGGGGCTGAAAGACCTGGTGCCCGCTTCGGACCTGGTGGAAGGCCTGTTGAACAACCCGGACCGGCCGCCCGTCCATGGCCGGGATGGCCAAGAGCTCTACCCGGCCCTCGCCCTGCCCCACTTCAACGAAGTGGACGAAGGCGCGGGTGTCGACGCCCTGGTGACCAACCGAGTCTGGAAGGCGATGGGACTCGATCCCTCGACTACGCTGCACGATATTCGCTGGGGAGAGTGGTACAAGGGCGAGGGGATCGACGATTTCGTCTGGGTCTTCCTCATCTCCGGCGCCGCCCCTGCCTCGCATTTTGAAGGCGGATACGCCGGCGCAAGCAGCGAACGCCAGCCGGGCATGTATTTCCACATGGGCGGTGGCACGCTCAAGGGAATCAGCAAGCCGGGCGAAATCGTCTGGAGCCGCGTCTACATCAACGCGGGAAGGCTGCACGCAGATCTGGGACGCGCCAAGGCCGTCAAGCTGCCTGAAGCCGAGACCAAGCGGCGATGGCAACTTACCACGCCCCAGTGGCCGATCATGCACGCCGTGCTCTATGGAGTCACCCGCGACCAGATGATGGGGCGCCACAAGGCCAACCACATCAACGTGGCCTACGCCGAATCACACGAAGGCGCCAATCGGGCCTTGGCAGCCAAAGCCGCCATGTTCCAGGAAATGGGCATAGCGGTCCACCTGTGCGGGAAGTGGTAGAGAGGAGGCACCCGGGACCGTTCCCGGGTGCTGTTGTCGAGGGATGCTATTCCGCTCGGGACGGTGCCTGCGAGCCGAGGGCATCGACGAAGGGCTGCAGAACGGTGCTTGCCTGAGCCTGAGACGAACTGGACTCTCCGCTCAAGAGGTCGCGCGCGCTCACCTGACGCCCGTATGCACTCTGGTTGGCACTGTCGTCGATGGTGATCGTTCCGGAAGCGATGGACGTGCCGGTGAAGGATCCCATGCTCCGCGAGTAAGCGTAGATGACACCCTTGCCGGTCTGACTGCCCATCCCGGAGGTCGTGTCCTGAGTCCCGGTTGTGCCGGTGGTTGTATCCTGAGTCCCGGTCGTGCCGGTGGACCCGGTGGAGCCCATCGTCCCGGTGCTGCTGCTGGTTCCTGTCGAACCGGTCGAACCAGGCGTGCTGCTCGATCCAGTCGAGCTGGACATCGAACCAGTTGAACCAGTTGAACCGCTGGCACCCATGGAACTCGACGGTCCAGGCTGAACCGTGACCTCACTGGAGAGGTCCAGGGATCCGTCCATCAAGGCATTGATTGAATCTTCGTTATTGAAGACCAGGACCAGGTCTCCACTCGCCGTAGACATCTGGCTGCTGCCGCCGGAAATCCGGATGAAGGCGGGAGTGCGGCTCCAGCTTCCGTCCGTGTTTCTCCGCACGATCAAGCCGGATTGTCCGGACATCCCCATTCCGCTTTGGGTTCCCATGGTACTGGAGCTGCTCTGAGTCCCCGTTCCCGTGCTACCGTGAGCTCCCATGCTGCTGGAACCGGCGGGGATGATCGCAATGGCCTTGGCACTCTGGATCACGCTAGCCGGGATGTTTCCCTGGCTCACCTGCCGGAAAACATCGGTCGCCGAGCGGACGAGCCCAGAATGATCTCCGGAATCAGTCGACTGGCCCATTGTTGACTGCCCACTCGTCGTTGACTGTCCACTCGTCGTGCCGGACTGGCTGGTCGTGGAATCCTGCCCCGGCGGGGTGGTCGAGTCCGGCTGTGCCGGCGGGGTCGTGGTATCCGGCTGTGCCGGCGGGGTCGTGGTGTCCGGCTGTGCCGGCGGGGTCGTGGTGTCCGGCTGTGCCGGCGGGGTCGTGGTGTCCGGCTGTGCCGGCGGGGTCGTCGTGTCCGGCTGTGCCGGCGGGGTCGTGGTGTCCGGCTGTGCCGGCGGGGTCGTGGTGTCCGGCTGTGCCGGCGGGGTGGTCGTGTCCGGCTGTGCCGGCGGGGTCGTCGAATCAGTGCTCGGTTGTGAGGTCGTGTCCGAACCGGTCTGGCCGGTTGACGGGCTTACCGTTCCGGTTTGGTCGCCGGTCGAGCTCTGGCTGCTGGAGGTCCCCGTTGTGTCACTGCCTGACCCGGCGCTTGCCCTGCCTGTTGCGGAGGAGCCGGAGAGCGGTCCGTCCCACACACCGAGAGCGCGCAAGGTGTCGTTGTTGATATCACCAACAACCGTCAGATTATTCTGCTGCTGGAACTCCCTGAGCGCCTGTTTGGTCTTTTGACCTTTGACGCCGTCGGCGGGACCCGGGTCGAGCCCCCGGGTTTTCAAGGCCTCCTGAACCAGGCGAACCTCGTCCTTGCTGTACCGGGCATCGGTCCAGTCAATACTGCCCTGACTGGCCTCCCCAGTCATCGAGCTTTGAGACTGGCTACTCCCAACCGTGCCCTGCTGGCCGGCGGAATTGGTGCTTGTACCTGGCTGCTCGGATTGTGCCAAGGCGCATGGAGCCAAAGCCAATGCAATGGCCAGCCCTGGTCCGAGTAGAAGCTTACGATCAAACATAAAACAACTCCTTTCGATCGAAGCGTTCTGGTGGAGGCAAAACAAGAGAGATGGGTGATCTAGCTGATTGCTTTATCTATTCTACATCATGGGATATCGACAGACAATGGAAGCAACCGAACCATAATTCTTTTATTATCGCCGCCTTCCGGTCGCAGCGATGCTGTCTGCCAACGTGAAATTCGAGCCTGCTCCGATCGACCGGTGTATCATGTGTCCGCACCACAGAAGATGGCGACTTCCACGAAGGAGTTGAGACGTTTGACAGGCTGGTGGCTTCTGGCCGGCCTCCTCTGTGTCCCCGCGACTTCACCTGCAATCGGCCAGTCGGTGGAACTGCGCGGACAGGTTCTCCAGGCTCGATTCGATGGCCCCGTCACCGGTCGGGAAATCCCATACAGCATCTACCTGCCACCCGGCTATGATACCGGCACCCGGCGGTACCCGGTCGTGTACAGTCTGCACGGTTTGGGGGGCTCTTACACGGGCTCCCAAACCCGAACCGTGCCAGCAGCTTACGAGGCGGCCGCGGACGCCGGCCGGGCGAGCCGATACATCATCGTCTTTCCCGACGGATATTCGAACAGTTGGTGGGCGGACAGCTGGGACGGAACAAAACCGGCGGAGACCAACCTGGTCTACGAATTGATTCCTTACATCGACCAGACATATCGAACCCTCGCCGACCGCCAGCATCGGGTGATCGAGGGAATGTCGATGGGGGGCTGGGGCGCCATCAAGTTCATGGCGAAATTTCCGTTTCTTTTTCGCGCCTGTATCACCTGGGACGCAGCAATCCACAACTGGTACACGTTCTCGTCGGGTCGTCCCGACCTGGCAGCCGAAATCTTCAACAACGACCCGCAGTACTTCGACGCCTACTCTCCGTGGCCCTATCTCGCCCCGAATGCCCGGTTTTTGAGGGAGAACGCGGCAATCCGGGTCATCGTCGGATCAATCAAGGAGGGGAACGCAGCCCTCCGCGATCAGCTCAACCGCTATCAGATCCATCACGACTACATCGAAACCTCCTGCCCGCACAACTGGACCTGCATGCTGGGCGAGGAGGGTTTCTGGTCCGCCGTGTTTATTGACCGCTGCACCAGGCCCCCGCGGCGGGGTGCCGATCGCAGATAGCGAATGCGGAATGGGGAATGGGGAATGCGGAATCAAAGACCCAAGGAGTCAACGGGATCCCGGAGGCTTCCCACTCCTCATTCCGCATTCGCAGTCCGCATTCCCCATTCCGCATTCGTCAGAAGCGGTGCAGATACGAAACCTTGAAGAAGAAACCGCGGCGCGTGGTCAGGTACTCTCCCTCGCCGCGATACCAGCTGTTGTCCCGCCAGTTCTGCTTCTCGTAGAGCGATCCGTAGCCCAGGTAAGCGACGGTACCCGGCCTCAATTCGTACGCGCCGAGAAAGTCGCTCAATATGCGGTGCGCCGAGCTGTCGTACTGGATGATCGCGCGGACATTGAAGCGCCGGTCGAACTGGTAAACGCTCTTGGTGTTGATCAGCTTCACGCTGTAGATCCCTTCCCCGTTGGAAGAGCGACGAAACCCGACGTAGTTGAACCCGACCTGTTGCGAGATGCGGGGGGTCGGCTGAAATGCAAACTGGACGTTCGCCTGTCGCTTTTTGCCTTGGAACGGGTTCACCGCATCGTAATAGACACCATCCCCAAATCTCATGAAACCGTTGATGTTCAACCAGCGGAAGATCTGCGCTTGTCCGTTACCCCCGATGCCCCCGGTTTTGAAGACCTTCCCGGCCCACGGTTCATTGCCGTCCGAATAGTCCACGCGCAAGTACCCCTGGCGAGTGAACCGGAAGCCGAGTCCCGTGAGCGTGAAGCGTTCATTTCCGCCCTGCTCCCGGTCGCGCCCCTGGACGCTCCAGATCATGGGCGCGATGCGCCGTATCCAGGAGTGCTTCTTCTTATCGGGGAAGAAGGCGTATTCGCCGAAGACCCAGCCGTTCGTGAAACCGGTTCGGTTGTAGAAGGCGGTATCCATGGCAAAATTCCGGTCAAAGTGCTCGGCCTGGCTCATGATGTTGATGCGATCAGTCGAATAACTGTAGGTGGCTTGCGCGGCCATGCCCTGCTCCGCCCCGTCCATATCCTCCCGTAATGTGTCCGAACGCAGCACGGTCGTCGTAATCTCCTGGTGCTCCGCGACCTTGTAGCAGAAATCCGAGCCGATGACCCGATTGTATTCTCCACCCAACTCCGTGTCGGCAATGATTCCCCCCAGGTAACGGCCTTTGCCCAGGCTGTACATCGCGCGCCCGACGTTGAACAGCTTTCGTTCGCCGAGGAAGGGGTTCACCTCGCCGTCCCCGAATTCGCGTCCGGGCGCTTCGTCGGATGCTGTCAGAGTCCCGAAGGTCATCTTGCCCGTAGTCCCCGTTACTTTCAGGCCCCACAAAGGATCGACAATCCTGCGGGTATGCACGGTACTGATCATGTTGCTGTCGCCCGTTGCCCCGGCCATGGTGAAGATGTTCATTCCCTCCATGAAGAACGGCCGTTTTTCTGAAAAGAAGTTCGGGTACCTCTGGTTGACAGTCACCTGAAAGGCATCGCTCTCAACCTGGCTGAAATCCGGATTGACGGTGACATCCGCAACGATTGAGGAGGTGAGGCCGTACTTGACCGAGACGCCTGCATCCGGCTTCGAGTTGTCGGTCTTCCACCCGCCCGGAGTCTCCAGATCCTGATCGAAGGCGTACGTGAAGCTCGGAATCACTTCGAGCGTTCTCGGCTGGCTGAGTTCGCCAACCTCCATGGTGGCGTGGCACTCAAACACGGACTTCCCCGCAGGCAACGAGGGCCAGGACGCAGAGGATCCTAGCCGGCTGACCCTTCGCCAGAACAGCATGCCCATCTTGACGGCCGACCCGCTGTTGAACCTGATGCTTCGAAGCGGCAGCCTGACTTCGACGCTGTACCCTTCATCAGTCAGCTTTCCGGCGCTATCCCAGACCCAATCCGGTGACACATCCTCGCCCGACGAGCTGCTCGTGAGGATGTCCGCCTGAACTCCATTGGGATTTACAAACATGTCATACGAGAGCTGGCCGTTGTTCATGGAATCGAGGCTCAGCCCGACCCAGTCATCGCGAAACAGTTCGTCCCGTCGACTGATCGACGATTTGATCTTGGCTGGTTCGGGGTCGATGCACCGGAAAGCGAAGTAGAGGTTCTTGCTGTCGTAGGTAACGAAGACTTCTGTTTGCTGGTCCAGGCGGTCCCCTCTAACAGGATTGTAGGTCAGCCAGTCGCCCGTTTTGAGCCGAGCTCCTTCCCAAGTGGCGTCATTGAGAATGCCATCGATCACGGGTGGAACGGCAGCGGCGGGTATCGACAGCTGAATTTTCTGCGTGCTGCCGAAGAGAAGCACCTGGGATGCCAGGAGCAAAACCAGCCCTGATAAAGCTTTCATGTTGCGATAGCTCCTACACCGGTACAGTCCGATGACATGATTTGGTGACCAAGCTCCCCGGTTTAGACTTCGACCATCGAAAGAAGGTTGGCCCTTTCGGAGTGAAATACTGAGGGGGGGACAAAAGGTTCCCCGGGAACCTTCGAGCGCGAGGAGGGATTGGGGAGTTCCGAGTTCCGAGTTCTGAGTTCTGAGTTCTGAGTGGGGCTCGATTCCTACCCTTGACTCCCAGCTAAAACCCGGAACCCGGAACTCAAAACCCGGAACTCAGAACTCGGAACTCAGAACTCGAAACTCAGAACTCGGAACTCGGGACCTTATTTGCGGGCCATGTAGCCCTTCTTGGCGCGAACCTTCAGGCCCTTGTCCTTTGCGCCCGCGACCTGCACGTCGACGCGGCGCCAGGTTCCATCGCGGGTGGAATTGCTTGAAACGTAGCCGATTCGATACTGGCTGCGCAAATCATGGGCGATCGAGGTAAATGCCGCTTTCAGATCGTCGATCTTCTCGGGAAAAATCGCCTTCCCGCCGGTGCTTTCCGCAATCTCGGTGATGCCCTTGGTGATCTTCTCCCGCTCCGATTTGAAGATCCCGAAGAAGCCGCCGTCACTCGAGAGATCAGAATCGAGGAACGCGATAACGTGCACCTGCACGTCGCTCTCCTGGGCTTTCTGGACCAGTTCTTCCAGCTTGTAATAACTGTCCTTGTCTTCGCCGTCGGTAAAAACGAGGACCGCCTTGCGCGGTTCGCTCCCCTCGCGCGCCTCGTCAAGCGCAAGAAAGACCGCGTCATAAAGCGCTGTTCCGCCGGACACGATCAAGTTGTCCAATGCGTCGCGGATATCTTCCGGATCCTTCGTGAAGGGCTCCTCGAGCTCCGCCTGATCATTGAAGACCACGAGAAAGAGCTCGTTGTCCGTATTCATGTCGTTGAGAAACATCTGGACGGCTTCGGTCACCTGGTCCATCTTGTTCCTCATGCTGCCGCTCCGGTCGATCACGATTCCGATAGTGGAAGGCAGGTCTTCCAAACCGAAGTAACTGATGTTCTGGGGCTTCTTGTCCTCGAGAACGCTAAAATCATCTTTCGCGAGACTCGTGACTAATTGCCCGACCTTGTCGTACACGGCGGCGTAAACCACGACCTGGTCGACATCCGCGCGAAACTGCGGGCCGCGGGTGCGAGGCCGAGCCGGGGGTGGTTGCTTTTCAGCCGGCTTCTCCTTGGAATCCGGATCCTGGGCGGGCGGCGCCTGTTCGGTGCTTTGCGAGGGCTTTTCCTGGCCCCCCTGCTGCTGGTCCGCGCCGGGATTCTGGAATCCGAAAAGCAAGCAAGGGACGAGCAGGGTCAGTAGACAGGCGGACAGGTATTTATTGAGCATATATCTCACTTCGGCAAGCAGTATCTCGGAAGGCTTCGTTTCCGTTCCTCGGAAGCGGGGAGATTCCGGCTGATGGAGATGGGCGGATGACTCCGGGCTTATCTTTTGGGAGCGAAGTAGCCCTCCTTTGCCCGAACGCTGAGCTTGGGCAAACCTTCGGGTGGTTCCAGACGAACCTTGATCTTGCGCCATTTTCCGTCGTTATTCTTATCCGTGGAGGTGTATCCAAGCACATACTGATTGCGCAGTTCCGTGTGGATCAGATCGCAGTAGTAATCGAGCTGTTTGAAACTGTTCGGGAAAAACGCTCTGCCGCCGCTGAGGCGGACCACTTCGGTGATGATCCCGCGCCCGTAACCGATATCGCCCTTCTCGCCGATGACATAAATCTGCGCATCGGATTCCTTTGCGAACTCCTTGACCTCGCTGAAGGTGTATCTGCTGCTATTGTCTTCGCCATCGGTGATGATGATAAGCGCCTTTTTGTCGTGCTTGGCATTGCGCATCTTCTCCAAGCCGAGATACAGCGCATCATACAGCGCGGTGCGGCCCGAAGCGCTCGTCACCGAAATTTCATTCTGAATGTTCTCGGCGCGGCCTGTGAAGTCGGCGAGAAGTTCGGTCTGGTGATTGAAGCCGATCAGAAAATACTCGTCCTGCGTGTCCCCCTGTTCCAGGAATCGGACGACGGAGTTGCGAGCGCTGAGCATGTTGTCGCCCATCGACCCGCTGACGTCCAGGATTATCCCGACACTGAGGGGTGATTTATCATTCGAGAAGTGGCTGAGCGTCTGCTCGACCTTGTCCTCGAACAGTTTGAAATGCTCTTTTTCCAGCCCAACCACGTAACGGTTCAAGGGATCGGTGACGGTCACTCGGACGACAACCGTCTCAACTGTGACCTTGATGCGGGGAGGTAGCTTCGGCTTCTGTTCGTCTGCCGACAGAAACGAAACAGGGCAGAGCAGAAGAAAGGCAAGACCTGGGAGCCTTTTCATAGGGCTATTTTACCAATTCTCATCAAACTTTGAGAAGGAACATCCCCAGACACACTTCGAAAGATTAGACGGAGAAATCCCGGTAACGTTTCACTTTTCAAGGAAAAACGCCCAACAGCGTTGGAACGGGCAGAAACCGGGCCTACTCTTTGGCGTTCACCTCATCGAAGTAGTCCGGCGCGACGAGAACTTCCCGGGGCTTACTTCCATCCGGCCCTCCCACGATCCCCTCGTGCTGCATGATGTCGAGAAGCCGCGCCGCTCTACCATAACCCACCCGGAACCGACGCTGGAGGAGGGATGTGGACGCCTTGCGTATCTCCACGACGAACCGTGCCGCCTCGTCGTACAAGTCGTCCTCGATCTGGTCAATCTCGCCCAAATCGCTCTCCTCCTCCTCCAGGCTCTGAAGGATCTCCTCGCGGTATTGAGGCTCGGCCTGCTGCTTCAGGAAGCCGGTCACCTGGCCGATTTCTTTCTCCGAGATATACGCTCCGTGAACTCGGACAAGGCGAGATGTGGCAGGGGACTTGTAGAGCATATCGCCCTGCCCGAGCAGCTGTTCCGCTCCGTTGACGTCCAGAATGGTTCGCGAATCCACTTTCGAGGATACCCGGAAGGATACACGGCACGGGAAGTTGGCTTTGATCAATCCCGTCAACACATCCACGGAAGGCCGCTGCGTCGCAAGGATCAGGTGGATGCCTATCGCGCGGGCCATTTGAGCCAGCCGGGCCAGAGAAGCTTCCACTTCTTTCCCGGCCGTCATCATGAGATCCGCCAGCTCGTCGACGATGACGACGATATAGGGCAAAGGCTTCTGCCCTTCCTCCTGCGCTTTCTTCGACCCTCGCAGTTCGTCGTTGTACTGCTCGATATTGCGGACCCCGGCTTCGGCCAGGAGCCGGTAACGCTCCTCCATCTCGATAACCGCCCAGTTCAAAGCGTTGGCCGCCTGGCGCGGATCAGTGACAATCGGCGTAAGGAGATGCGGAATCCCCTCGTACAGACCGAGCTCGAGTCGCTTCGGATCGATCATGATGAAGCGGACTTCGTCAGGGACCGCCTTGTAGAGAATTGAACAGACGATGCAATTCAACCCAACGCTCTTACCTGATCCGGTGGCGCCCGCGATCAAGAGGTGCGGCATTTTCGTCAGATTCGCGACAAACGTAGTTCCATCGATCTGTTTCCCCAGCCCCAGGGTCAGAAGCGACGATGCGTCTATGAAATGGGCGCTGTCGAGAATTTCGCGCAAGAGGATGGTATGACGCTTGATGTTTGGGACTTCGATGCCCACCGTGTTCTTCCCGGGGATGCGGTCGATCCGGATGGATTCGGATTTCAGAGCCAGGCACAGGTCGTCAGACATGCTGATCATCCGGCTGTAACGCACGCCCGGATCGGGTTTGAACTCAAAGGTCGTGACGACCGGCCCGGGATTGATCTGCAAAACACGGCCGGTGACGTCAAATTCCCCGTACTTCTCCACGAGTTTCGCTGAGCGCTCCTGGAGTTCGGCTTGATCGACTTGAGCCTGGCTTCCCGGGAGTTGCAGGAAGTCAAGAGGCGGCAACCGGACAGCCGGCGGCCCGGATGCGTCACCGTCCTCTGATCGTTTTGGCGGCTTAGGCGGCGACTTTCGGGGAGCCGGCGGCGGCTGAGGCGGAGGCGGAGCAATGACGATCGTGCCGCTCTCTCCCCCTCCGGCGGTCGTCGACTCGGGCAGATCCTCGACCCACTCGGGCTCGGTCCTGACCGGCGTCTTCCTTGAGGGCGGCGTGCTTTCCTTTGGCAGGGAGCGCGTTATGACAGGAGTCTTCTCACCCCGGATCTTCTCCGCTGCCTTCCGGTCCTTTCGGTCACCCCGCCAGTTCCTGTACGACTCCGCCAAAGCTGCAAACACGTTCAGGCGCCGTCCGCCAACCCAGGCCATCGTCCCTACGACCGATAAACGTGTTATCAACACCAGGGAGAGAACGATCGCGGTCGAAAGGACAATCAGTGAGCCGGGCCGGTTCAGATGCATCACCAGGTAATCGCCGAGCACGATACCGAGGAGCCCGCCGGGCACGAAATTGAAGCGAGCCGGCCAGGGCAGCCAGACGACTGACAGGGCGGCGCTCAAGGCGGCAATCAGGCAGCAAAAGACAAAAAGCTTGAAAAACGGGAATTCCAGAGAGCGATTCCGGACTTTGCGAAAACCGATCAGGAGGAAAGGCACGGGGACGAGAAACCCGGAGATGCCTATCAACTGGAAGATTGCGTCCCCAGTCCACGCGCCCACCCTTCCGAAGTAGTTGTGGTAGTCGCCGCCCGAGGTTGAAACGCTGAAGGAGGGGTCCAGCGGACTGTAACTGACCAGAGTGACGATCAGAAAGACCGAAACCGCGAGACAGATCAGCCCCACTGCCTCACCGGCTTTGTCCCTAGGGTGCCCTGACATCTTTCCCCCTTCCGCCACCCCGTCCGACCAGGATGCAGGCGCGCTAAATCTCCAATGTGACCGGAAGGATTACCGGTCGCTTGCCGATCGCCTTGCGAAGAAATCGTTTGAGCGACTTCCGAAGAATCTCGTTGAACAGTTGCTCATCACGTTTTTCCTCGCGGCTCGCCTCACAGATGATACGCGTGACCTCATCGCGGATCGAGGCCATTAGCGCTTCGGAAGTCTCCTCGCGAACAAAACCGCGCGAGATCAGCTCCGGTTCCCCGATCAGTTCCCCGGCAAGTCGGTCCATACGGAGAACCACAACGAGCAGCCCATCCTCGGACAAGAACCGGCGGTCGCGCAACACCAGATCGTGTACTTCCTCGAGAATTCCCTCCTCGATGAAACGACGGCCGGCCGTCACTTTTCCCGTCACCTCAGCCCGATCGGGGGTCAGGGTAAGCACATCCCCGTTCTCGATGATCCGGGTGTTCTCAAGAGGAATACCCTGATCAAGCGCCAGCATCTGGTGAGTTCTCAGCTGCTTGTACTCGCCATGAATCGGGACGAAGTACCGGGGCCGGACCAGGTTCATCATCAGCTTAAGGTCCTCACGGTAACCGTGACCCGACGCGTGGATTGGCGAGTGATCCGAGTCAAACACCTGAGCGCCCCGGCGGTAGAAGTGGTTGATCAAGTTCCCGATCAGCCTCTCGTTTCCGGGTATGTTGCGGGAGGACAGGATCACAAGATCTCCCTCCTCCACCTCCACGTTCTTCACCTCGTTGATGGCCAGCCGGCTCAACGCCGACATCGGTTCGCCCTGGCTGCCGCTGGCCAGAATGACCAACTCGTCCGGCCCGTAGTTCTTCGCGTCGTTGATCGAAATGAGCAGATCCGGCGGCATTCGCAGGTACCCCAGGTCGTAGGCGACGCGAACGTTGTTGACCATACTCCGGCCCACCGGAGCCAGCCGCCGGCCGAATTGAACAGCGAGGTCGGCAACAATTTGGATCCGGTGAATGCTGCTGGCGAAGCAGGAGACGATGATCTTCCTTTCGGCTCGGCGGAACAGGTTCCGCATCGGCTCGAAAACTGAAAACTCAGCGGGGGAGAGGCCCTTGATGTCGCTGTTGGTGCTGTCCGAGAACAGGGCGAGCACTCCCCTCTCGCCGTAATCGGTGAACCGGGACAGGTCACTGAGCTTATGGTCGATCGGCGTCTGGTCGAATTTGAAATCACCGGTCCAGATGATGGTGCCGACGGGGGTCGTGACCGCGAAGCTGAAAGCGTGGGGGAAAGAGTGGGTGACGTGCAGGGGCTCGACCGTGAAGTTCCCAAGTTCCAATATCTGTCGCGCCTCGATCGGCTGAAGGTCAACCACGCCCAGGAGGTTCCGCTCCTTGAGTCGCTCAGCCACCAGGCCGAGCGCCAGACTGCTGCCGTGGACTGGAACGTGCAAGTCGCCCGCGATGTAGGAAACTCCTCCGGCATGGTCCTCGTGTCCGTGAGTCAGCAAAATCGCGCGGACGTGGTCAATGTTCTCCTTCAGAAAGGAAATGTCGGGAACAATGACATCCACTCCCAGATCGTGCCCTGGGAACCCCACTCCGGCGTCGATAACAATGATGTCCTCTCCACACCGGAGCGCGGCGCAGTTCATTCCGAACTCACCAAATCCCCCAAGTGGAATGATTTCAAGTACCTCAGGCATTTGCCAGATTATAGCACGCGCGCCAGACAGGAAAACTGTGACAGGGACACCTGTTCGGGCCGCGCCGTGCGTGCAATTCCGGCCGTCTCGAAGGCTTCGGCGAGGCGCTCGCGCTCGGTTTTCCCAACCAGATTGTTCCACAAGGTTTTCCGCCTTTGTCCGAATGCACGGGCCAGGAGGCTTACGAACTGCTCGTAATCACCGACCGGCTCGGCCGGTTCATTCCGCGGAGTGAGCTTCATGACGTGCGAAGTGACCTTGGGGCTGGGACGAAAGGCACCCGGGGGGACGTCGAATCCGGGCAAGCGGTTGAAATGATACTCGGCCAGCAGAGTGAGAAAGCCGTAGTCCTTACTGCCGGGCCGGGCGAGGATCCGTTGAGCGACTTCCTTCTGCACCATGAAGGAAAATGACTCGAACAGTGAGGTGAAAGAGGCGAGGTCGCGCACGATTCGGGTGGCAATGTTATAGGGTAGATTCCCCACGATCTTGAACGGACTCCAGGGAGAGAGCTGGGTCCAGTCGAATCGCAGGATGTCCTCAATACGGATTTCCAGCCGGTCAGGCGCTTCCGGGACCAGTTCCCGGTTCAGATAATCGACCATTTCCCGGTCAAACTCGATCGCCACGACTGAGGCGCCGTACCGCAGGAGCGAGCTGGTGAGAGCGCCCGTACCCGGACCGATCTCGACCACGTGATCCAGGGGCTGGACACCCGCAAACCGGATGATCCGGTCACAGTAGGAAGGGTCTACCAGGAAGTTCTGGCCAAGCGACTTCTTAGCAGCCGGCCGGATGGTCATCTTTTTCAATCGATGTCAGGGTATGTTAGCATAATCTTCGCACTTCAGCGGATTCGTCAAACTACTGGAATCATGGAGGAATCATGAGTGACAAAGTGCGCCATGTGACTGACAGCACGTTTGATCAGGAAGTCCTGAAATCAGACAAGCCAGTGCTGGTTGATTTTTGGGCGGCCTGGTGCGCGCCATGCCGCATGATAGCGCCGACCGTCGAGCAGATTGCGACGGATTACGACGGGCGCGCCAAAGTGGTCAAGCTGAATGTGGATGAGAACGGGGAGGTTTCCGCCCGATACAATATCCGTGGCATTCCCACACTTCTCCTCTTCAAAGACGGAATGATCAAAGATCAAATCGTGGGGGCAACCTCCAAAGACAATATTACCCGCATGATCGAGGCAAGCCTCGCATAGGTCGCGAGTACTTTCGGGGACACAATACTTAATTCCGCTGCCCGGCCAACCTACGCAGTAACTGATTGGGATTAAGCATTATGTCCCCGAAATTGCGTTCGGGCACATCGCAGAAACAGTCGGTTTAATTATGGCAAACGTGGTCATCGTCGGCTCGCAGTGGGGAGATGAGGGAAAGGGTAAAATTGTCGACCTGATAACCGAGCGGTTTGACATCGTGGCCCGTTATCAAGGCGGGCATAATGCCGGGCATACGGTTGCGATCGAAGGGAAAAGATACGTCTTGCACCTGATCCCGTCCGGAATCCTCCACGGAGACAAGATCTGCGTGATAGGCAACGGCGTGGTCGTCGATCCGGTCGCCCTGATCCAGGAACTGGGCACTCTGAAAGCCGGCGGGATCGAAGTCGACGGGCGCCTGTTCATCAGCAACCGCGCCCACCTGATCATGCCTTACCACCGCGCCATAGAGACGGCTGAGGAGGGGCGGCTCAAGGAGAAGATCGGAACCACCAGCCGAGGTATTGGCCCCTGCTACGAGGACAAGATGGCGCGCCGTGGGGTGCGAGTCGGTGATCTGCTTTACCCGGACCTCTTCCGCGAGAAGGTGAAGGCCAACACCGAGTTCAAGAATCGGGCGCTGTGCGCGCTTTACGGGCATGATCCGCTTGACGCGGACTGCATCATCTCGGAATACCTCGATCTCGCGCCTCGCATCACGCCGTTCGTGACCGACACGGCCGAGTATCTGAACCAGGCAGTTCGATCCGGAAAGAGCGTTTTGTTCGAGGGGGCGCAGGGCACACTGCTCGACGTCGACCACGGCACTTATCCCTTCGTCACCTCATCGAGCGCGACTGCGGGCGGTGCCTGCACCGGGACCGGCGTGGGGCCGAGCCTGATCAACGGGGTGATCGGCATTGCGAAGGCCTATACCACCCGTGTTGGAGGCGGACCATTCCCGACCGAGTTGAACGACGAGACGGGAGAGCGAATCAGGAAAACCGGGGCGGAATTCGGGGCGTCGACGGGGCGTCCGCGGCGCTGCGGCTGGTTCGACGCGGTCGTCGTCCGCTACGCCTCGCTGATCAACGACCTGCAGACCCTCGTCATCACCAAGCTGGACGTTCTCGATGAACTGGAAGAGATCCAAATCTGCGTGGGTTACGAGTACGAGGGAGAGCCGATGAGCTTCTTCCCCACTGACGTCAGCATGCTCTCGAAGGTCCAGCCGATCTATGAAAGCCACCCGGGCTGGCAGGCAGACACGTCCCGGACTCGCCGTTATGACGATTTGCCCGAGAGGGCAAAGAGCTACCTCAACCGCCTGTCGGAGCTGATCGACACCGACATCTCGATTATTTCAACCGGGCCCAACCGCTCCGAGACGATTATCCTCGAAGAAAGCCCGCGTCTGCAGAAGCTCTTCGCCTAAAACGAAAGACGGCTATCCACGAAGGAAACACGAAGGGCCACGAATGAAGGCGAGCACTAACACCACTCGCCTCTATTCGTGGCCCTTCGATTTCCTTCGTGGATAGCCGTCTTTCGCTGCTAAGTCCCGCTACTTTGTCGCCCGGTCGGGCAGAATATTCCTGCGATAGACCTGGTAGCCGCGGCGAAGTTGCTGCACCAGGTTCGCCATCTCAAGCTGCAACTGCGACGTGGCGGCGTAATCCTTCTGATCGATCGCTTCGCGGATTCGCGTGAAAACGCTGTTCCGTTCCCGCTCGTCCCGCATCAACTGGCGTCTCAACCCCTGGATAGCCTCCCATCGGTCGGCATCAAGGCCGTCGCCGTCTTCGTGGAGTTGCACGCAGGAGCGAACGAAGTCGGCGTTGTTCGGGATGATCCGATTGTAGACCTCCATGGTCCAGCGGGTCAGGCATGCCTTCTGGTAGGCCTCGATGATCTCGCGGCTGAATACTTCGTCACAGCCGAGCACCGCCGTCTTGTCGGTGTATCGGCGCAGGTTTTCCATCGCTTCCCAGACCGTGGCAGGAGGGACTCCAAACAGCCGGGCCCTCTGCTCCTCCGAGAAGTGCTCGAAAACGTCCTCTTCGCTCCGGTATGCGCGCTCAGTTTCCAAATAAGGATTGGGTTCTCCCGGGGCCTTGCTAAACTCGCGCTCCAGGTCCTTCGCCGATTTCCCCGAGCGCGCGGCATACTCCATGCCGTCGATCATCGCCTGATAGAAAGCCGAAAGCGCGAGATAGGTATTCGTGTGAGGATTGGGCGCTCGCACCTCGAACCGGGTCGCCATCGGGTTCTGCTGGTCCCGGACGAGCCCAACCAGGACGGTCCGGTTTCTGGACGGCTGCGTGACGTCGTGACCGATTGACCCGACGATGCAAACGGGAGCCTCGAAACCGGGCTTCAGCCGATTGAAACCGTCATTGGTCGCTGTAACGAAAGACCCGACCACCTCGTAATTGCGCAGAAGTCCCATCAGCGCGCCCCAACCGAGAGGACTGAGGAAATCGCGCTGGGGATCCTGAGCCGCGAACAGATTGCGCGCAGAACCGTCTTTCATGATTGCGACGATGCTGACGTGCGTGTGCTCGCCGCTGCCAGCGATCGCGTCGAATGGTTTGGCGAGAAATGTAACTTCCAGCCCGTGGCGACGGAATACCTCTTTGACGAGGATCCTGGCCAGCAATTCGTTGTCAGCCGCCGAGAGAGCAGGTGCGTATTTCCAGTCGATTTCCAGCTGCTCCATGATGTCGCCGAATCGACCCTGGCCTGAAACTGTCGCTTTGACGCCCCCCACTTCCTTGTGACCCATCTCAGGCGACAAGCCGTACTGCTCGAGCAGCATCAATGACTCTTCGAGCGCCGATCTAACCGGGCCTTTTGTCCGCTTCCAGTAAGACTCCTGGAGGACCTGCGAAACCGCGAGCTTCTCGGTCTCGATGTGGATTCCCGGCGTCCTGACCCAAAACTCAAGCTCGGTCGCTGAGAAGAGCTTAATTTCAGAGACGTCATCCGCACGGATCCCCAGGTGAGTCGCGAGGTCCGGAGAATCCTTGAGCATCTGGAGAACACGGCGCTCGACGCTCTGCACTGCGTGGCGCAGGACCGATCGGGAGTCGACCAGTCGGTCGCGGTGCTTCAGGAACGAAGGGATGCGGAGGGTGCCGACAGGCAGACCCGTTTCGCTGTCCGCGAACTCCCGATTGTAATCGACGATCCAGCGGGCCGCCCGATCCGCGACGAGATCGACCTTCCCGTCGTTCAGCGTGGCAATGCCCGGCAGGACGACACTGGAACCGTCGGTCTGGACCCCACCTTCCAGGTATTCCTCGATGTTCTTGACAAAATGACCGGTAGGGATCTTTTCGTCCGTGTCGTTGCCACCCAGATCAACCGCCGTGAGCGAGACAAACCGGATTTCCGGATGAGCCAGCAGAAGGGCTCGCACACCCTGAACGGTGCGCTCACTCTCGGGAACTGCATAAACCAGGTCTTGCTTCATGACTTCGCCTCCACCCTCTTTTTTCAAAAACGCATATTATTACACGGAAAAGCCGACAAAATCCGGCACCACGTGCTAATCCTGTTTGGTGCGGAGCAATCTCGCAACATCGAATCCGTCGGCGCGTGCCTGGTCAACCAACCCTTTGTAGACCGATTCGTCGATCTTCGACTCGCGGGCGAGGATCCACAGGTATTTGCATCCCGGATCACCCACGACAGCACAGCTGTAATCGGGAGCGAGGGTTAGAAGCGACTGCACGATTCGCCCTTTCCGTGGTCGCCCTGTCTCCGTGTCTCCCGCTGCTTGCGTTCGAGGATCGAAAAGTAGAAACTGATTCGACTTATGTCGCTTGAATGGCGAGACGTCTCGGTTTTCTATCGATACGAGCTGCGTGCGGCCCTCAGGGAGCGATCGATCGTCATCAACACGATCCTCATTCCGGTCTTCATGTACCCCCTGCTTCTGTGGGCGATGTTCACCGCAATTACCTACGTGGTCGGACAGACGGAGGGACTCACTTCCCGCATCGTTTTCGAGGATAAAACCGGCAAGCACGAAGCTTTGCGAATCCTGATGGCGAAAGAAAAGAACGTCGAGATGCGCGAGGCGCGGATCGACACCGAAGAGGAAACCCGCAAGATCCGGGCGGGTAACCTCGATCTCGCTGTGCGGCTGTCGCCTGTTCTACCGGGTCCGAAGTCTCCGCCAGGCAACTTTGCCGCCGAACTGCTCTTCGACAATTCCAAGGATCGCAGCATGCAGGCTCGCGACCGGGTCCAGGAAGTCGTCGATGCCTATCGTCTCCAATGGCTGGAGCGGGAAGCCGCGCGCCTGAAGATTCCGGGCGCAGAGTGGCAGAAGTTCGTGGTGGAAAGGAAGAACCTCGCGACGGGACGCGACATGGGACGCTTTCTCCTCTCGACCATGCTCCCGCTTTTCCTCGTGATCATGGTTGCCGTCGGCTGTTTTTATCCGGCGGTCGACTCGACGGCGGGCGAGCGGGAACGGTCCACGTGGGAGACTTCGATGTCCACGGCCGCATCCCGCACCAGCATTCTGACCGCCAAGTATCTCTATGTGGCGACCATGGGGAGCGTGGCGGGGCTGATCAACCTGACAGCCATGGTGCTCTCGGCTCGTCCTGTCCTCGCCCCGCTGGCGCGGCAGGTTGGCGAGCAATTGGATTTCAAGTTTCCGCTGGCGGTTCTTCCGATCATCGCGGCCGGCACCATCCTGCTGGCGCTCTTCATAGCCGCCGTGATGATGGTTCTGGCCTCGTTCGCCCGGACTTTCCGGGAGGGACAATCGATGATTACGCCCTTCTACATGGCGATCATCGTGCCGGTGGTGTTCATCAGACCCGAACAGGCCTTCACACCCGCAATCGCTTTGATCCCGATCGTAAACGTGACCAAGCTGTTTGCCAGTTCAGTCGTGGGACAGATCAACTGGGTGACCGCTTCCATAACTCTCGTTTCGGAAATCGTCTGCATCATGCTCGCGCTGCGGCTGGCCAGTTTCGTTATCAGTTTCGAGGACGTTCTGATCGGTTCGTACAGTGGCAATTTTGGACGCTTCTTCAAGGAGAGACTGTTGAAGCGGAAACCGGCTTCAGCCCCGGTGTCGGAGAAAAAAGATGCATGATCATCCGGTAATGGTCCGAAATCTGACCAAGACTTTCTATGACGATTCGCGCGGGGAAATCCACGCCGTGGACGAGATCAACTTCAGCTGCACACCCGGTGAAATCTTCGGACTGCTCGGAGCGAACGGGGCGGGCAAAACCACGACCCTTCGGCTGCTGGCCACGATCCTTGCCCCGACGCGCGGATCGGCGACGATCATGGGACACGACCTCCAGAAGGAGCCTGAAATGGTCCGGGGTTGCCTGGGTTTCTACTCCGCGTCGACGGCACTCTATCCTCGCCTGACGGCGCGCGAGACCCTGGAGTTTTTCGGCAAGATCAACCACTATCCGGTAGCACGGCTGTCCGAACGGGTGGATTACCTGGTCAAACGCTTCAGTATCGAAGCCTACGCAAACGGAAGAATCGACAAGCTGTCGAGCGGAATGAAGCAGCGGGTGTCCATAGCTCGCACGGTAGTTCACGATCCTCCTGTCCTGATATTTGACGAGCCGACGGTCGGTCTCGACGTTTTGAGCGCCCTCGAGATGCAGAAGGTCCTGTCCGAGTTCCGCAGCGAAGGGAAGACAATCATCTTCTCGACTCACATCATGAGCGAAGCGGAACGGCTGTGCGACCGAATTGCCATCATCCATGACGGGAAAATCCTCGCCTGCGACACCCTGGAGAACCTGAAAGTCGAGACCGGATGCAGATATCTCGAAGACATCTTCGTGAAGTATGTCCGGGGAACCACCACCGAAACAGCTGAAGGCATGGGCAGGTAGTCATGCGACTGGTGACAGCGTCTGTTCTCGAGCTCTTCCGCCAGGAAATAAGGATGTTCCTGCGCGATCGGCGTGCGGTCGTCCTCTCGATCGTCCTCCCGGTCATCGTCATGCCGCTGATGCTTTTCGGTTCCCACTGGGCGGAGCAGCGACGAGAAAAAGAACTGGCAGGCGTGACCTACAAGTACACGGTGATCCGGGACCGCCAGAACCCGCCAAGCGATGCCGACGTGACCGCGATCATGAGGCTCGTCGAGCAGGCGATCGCTCAAAGACCGGAGCCCCAGGCGAAGGTGAAAAACCGGAAGCCGGCGAAGTTTGCGGCGGTCCCGGCCGGCGACGAGGCGAAACGGCTGGCCGACGGGAAACTGGACGTCTACCTGGAGGTTGCCCCACCCCTTCGTCGTGACCTGCCGGCAACAAAAAGCCAGAAGCAGCTGGAGAAGGACCCGGAGCGGCAGGGGCCGTTCATTCTCCCCGATCGCACGGAGGTTCCGGCTCTCACCATCTGCTACCGGGCGGATCGTGATTCCTCCGGCCATGCCGCAAACGACCTGCGTTCCTCGCTTCTCCAGTACCGGCGCGAGAACCGGCAGCAACTGCTTCGACTCCGCGGTTTCAATTATGAGCCGAGCGAGATCGGGAAAATCAGCGAGCGCGATCTCGCTACCAAGGACCAGGCGAGTGGTTTGTACGTGGGGCGTTTCCTCCCTCTCTTCATGCTGTTCTTCCTGCTCATCGGAGGTTCGGCTGTTGCCGTCGACAGCATTGCCGGAGAGAAGGAGCGAGGGACACTCGAGACGCTTCTGACGACCGCGATTCGGAGATCGGAAATCATAGGGGCAAAGATGCTGCTGGTCCTATCCGTCTCCTTGTGTATTGCCTTCCTGCAGGTCACAAACCTCATCGTCTATTTCGGCTTCAAGCTCATTGAGTTGCCTAAAGGTCTCTCGCTCGCGATCTCACCCTGGACGGCCCTTTTTCTCTTGATCCTTTTCATGCCGGCCATCCTGCTGGTATCGGGCCTGCTTCTATATGTCTCCGGAATTTCGAAAACCTACAAGGAAGCTCAGCTGAATTTCACTCCGCTCTTCTTTGCCGGAATCCTCCCAGCGACGGCCCCGCTCTTTCCGGCACTGAAGCTGCGGTCAGCGATGGTGCTGGTGCCGATCAGTAACATCAGCCTCGGGATTAAGGAAGTGCTTGTCGGAGAATACGACTGGCTGATGCTTGCGCTCGCCTGGCTGGTCAATGCCGGCGCCGCGGTTTACGTGATCAGGCGCCTGACGAACACCCTGTCGCAGGAGAAGCTGATCACCTCGAGCGAATCGGACAGGGCCGACATCATGGGAGGCCCGGAGCTGTTCCCTCGCCGCGTCTACGTCTGGTTCGGCCTCATGTGGGTGGCGCTCCTCATCATCGCTGGGAACGTCGAGAGCCTGACCAGCATCTGGTCGCAGATCCTTGTCAATGTCGTCCTCATCTTTCTCGGCGGCTCATTGTTCCTGATCATGAAGTACCGGCTCGGCTTTCGAGAGGCTCTGGCCCTTCGTCCGGTCCGCTGGCCGGTTTGGATCGCCGTGCTGTTCGGCATCCCGGCGGCTCTAATAACATCGCACGGTGTATTCCTGCTCGCGGATCTCCTGATACCCGTTCCGAAGAAGATGTTGGAGAGCTTCGGAGAATATATCTTCCCGCCCGAATACCCGGTCTGGTTGCTTGTCCTCCTCATTGCCGTCCTGCCTGGAATCTGCGAAGAGGTAGCGTTCCGGGGCGTCTTCTTGTACGGGATCCGCCGGAAATATCACCCGCTCGTTCTGCCCCTGGTGGTTGGTATCGTATTCGGGTTCTTCCACATGGCGCTCTTCCGCCTGGCTCCGACCGCCTTCCTGGGAATCCTGCTGACCTCGGTGACGTTGCTTACCGGCTCCATTTTCCCGGCCATGCTCTGGCACGCGGGATCAAATGCAACCGCCCTGCTGCTGAGTCGCTGGAAATTGAGTCCGGAGGAGTTCACCTGGCCTTACTTCGTGGTTGCCGCAGTCGTGCTGGTGCTCTCCTTCCTTGTTTTCTGGCGCTTCCGGACACCCTATCCGGGGCTGAAGTGGAGGAGGGGCGCCGGGCAGGCCGACCGGCGGTCGGGTCGAGGAGACTAACGGAACCGCAAGCGGAGCGTCTTTTGCGCAGCGCGCGGATTGTAGCTGTAAGCGACGCTCTGGCTCTTGGGCTGGCTGCTCACGGGTACGATCCGCGCGCTGCGCGAAAGACGCTTCGCTTGCGGTTCTGGTAGATCGCAACCTTATGCCCGACTTGGCCGCCTCGAACTGTCGATCTGGCATTGGGGGCCCCGCGTGAGCTGGTTCGCGCCCCCAAAGGGGTATGTAGTACCGGCTTTAGCCGGCGTCACCGCCTCCAACCTCACGCCCGAATGATCTCGCAGACGGGGACGCCGGCTAAAGCCGGGACTACATACCTTCCTGGTCGCAAGTGCCAGAGATTAGGCACGGGTGCCGGGCTATTTCGCGTACTTGCACAGACTGTTGTCGCCAGCGACGTAGTAGGACTTGTAGTTCGTCGCTTTCGGGTCCCGGCAGCCGACCAGGTTCACCAGTTCGATCTTCCTGAACTCGGTCGGGTGACTCTCGGCTTGAAAGGAAATGTAGCCTTCCGTCAGCAGCTTCCCATCCTGCTTCACTGCCGGGTCGAAATTACTGACACTCCCGTCCCCGATCTGAGGCTTCGAGTACTCGATCACGGTCTCCCCCTCCATGATGTGCTTGACCTGCTCGGCGCCAAGCACCATCACCTCGACCCGGACCCACTGGTCGCCACGATAGGTCTTCGACTTGGAGTTGATGCAGTGTTGCGTGATCAGCTTCCCGTCCATGACCACATTGGTTCCGGGAGTACACAGGTTCGCGGTCGTCCGCTCGCCGGTTTCCCTTCCCCCCAGCAGCTGGACCTCGATCGAGATCGGGAAATCCTGGTCTTTCAGCATGCTCTTCGCAGACTGGCAGTGCAGCATCAGGCCATTGTTTCTGAATCCCCATTCCGGACCGCCCTTTACCTGTTCGCCGACGAACCGGTACTCAGCGGCCAGGATGTAGTGTGAGAACTTCTCCTTGTAGAAAATGTGTCCGAACCTGTTGTCGAACTGGTCGTACTTGTCGTACGCCACCTTGAGCACCCCGTTCTCGACCCGAACGGTGTCGCGGTAGTTATCGTTCAGTTCGTGACCCTTGAGCTTGATGTCCCACCCTTGGAGATCCTTCCCGTTGAAAAGCTGAATCCATTCCTTCTTGTCCGGATCGTTCTGCGGGGCTGTCTGAGCCAGAATGCCGGAGGCGAACAGGGTCAATGAGAGGAGCGACAAAGCAGCCATTTTCTTCATAAGCATCACCTTATCAAAAAATTCAGCGGTTCGACGTCGAAAGCGAATTGCCGGCAAACAGGGCCCGCACCTGGGCGGGAGTCAATTGCACTTTCGGATTGAAGCGGTTTCCAGCCATGTACGAGAGGATGGTCGCACGGAACTGCCGGGCCACGGGGTTTGCCTCGAGGTTGCTCTCCAGGTCAATACTGCATACCACCAGACTTCCCTGCCCTACGCGTGCCTCGAACAGCAGGCCCAATCGGCGGGCAGTGAACCAGTCGTCGATGACCTGAACCGTGGGGCGAAGACCGGACGGGAGGTCGTCGAGGATCATCGCTCCGGCTCGGCTCACCAGGTACCACCACTGCCAGTTGGAATGATACTCGGTCGGGAAACCGGCAAGAGCCGGGTGCTTCGGGTCGCAAAGAATCCCAAGCGTGTGAGGCGCCTGCCGGGATGTCCAGGCCGTGTTCCAAAAGATGCTCGAAAACCCGAGCGCCACCTTGCCGAGTTTCTTGTCGGGCGCGACTTCCGAAGGCGGAATCAGCAGAAGCACGCGTCCCCCTTTGGCCAGAACGGCCTCGACCTTGGGGTCGAGCCGGTTCGCAATGGTCACGCCAGCTGGGACCTCGGTCTTCGCGGTGCTCGGGTAAACCCATATATCCCAGTCATTCTCGAAGCTGCCGATTTCGACCGCGAGTCTGTATTTAGCCGGCGCGGGCAGCGTCCCCAGACTCAGCCGGATCTTTCCGAGCTTCACCCCGTTGTCCACGGCAAGAAGCGTCGCGGGAAGCGATCCATCCCTGACTGTCTGACCGGCCTCGTCAACCAGGCGCCAGTCAGCGGAGAGGTCCGGGATCGGCTCGGGACCGAAATGGGCTGCCTCGATATCCGCCTCAAGCGTCTCGTTCTGGGTGAAGACACGTTTGGCAAGCCGCGCCAAGGGCACTGTACTGTTGCAGAACCGGCTGTACTCTTCAGGCTTCACATAGCCTTTCGAGTCCCAAAACGGATCGAGAACTCCGACGAGCGCGGTTCCCTGTCCGGGGAAGTCATGCAAGTCGAGCAGTTGGAAACCGCCCATGCCGGGCGTCCGCAGCGCCGATTCGATGTCTTCCTTGTAGCAGAGCGTCTGGAGCTTCCCGGAAGCCAGAAGAAACTGCCCGGCCTGGTCCAGCATCCCGTTGCGTTTCAACCGATCTCGAAAGATCTCGAAATTCTTCGGCTTCAGGTAGCCCGTGTATTTCCGAATTTCATCGAAGTTCGGGTACACGCACCATTGCCCGATTTCGTGGCTGATGACCGGAACTTTCCTGGCGGCGATGTAATCGCGATAATCGGTCATGGTCTCCGGCGGCTTGGCGTTGATGCGAGATCCGAGCCCCTGACCCCATTGCTGAATCCGGGGCCCCGGTGAGACGTGGAACTGGTTGGCATCGATCTCGGGCCAGCCGGAGCCGCTCGAGTAAAGCCGGCGAGGATCTCTGGCCTTGTAGTGATTCACCCATCGATCGAGAAACTCCTTGTGGTGATCACCGCCCGGCTCGTTCCCATAGAGCATCAAAATGAACGACGGATGGTTGCCGTAAGCTTCGAGTATCCGGTCCGCCTCTTCGTAAATCCACTTGTCGACCGGCTTCCCGTCCCCCAGTGTCGTTGACTGGTTGGCCCAGGACGAGCACTCAACCATCAGGTAGAAACCGAGCTCGTCAGCGGCCTCGAAGGCGGCTTCGGGCGGGCACCAGGAGTGGAAACGGATGTTGTTCAGCCCATGGGCCTTCGCCACCGCGATAACGCGCCGCCAGGAGTCGGAATCCGTCGGGGGGTGGCCGGTCTTGGGAAAAATCGCGCACTCGAGCGTTCCGCGGATGAATATCTTTTGGCCGTTGATGGCGAACTGAGTGCCCTCCGTTCCAACTTCCCGAAGCCCGAAGGTAGCGCCAACCGCTAACTCATCATCAAGTGAGGCAGTCACCGTATAGACGGCGGGATTGAATTCGCTCCAGGTTTCAGCGGCGTCGGGAAGTTTGAGCTCTACTTCGAACTTTCCCCCCGTTGCTTCCCATTTTGCCCGATTGTCTTCCGAGCGGGCGATCACCTCCGACCCGTTCCCGGCTGCCTTTGAAACGGCCAGGCGAAGCTTGCTCTCTCCCGCCTGTCCTGTCGCGTTTCCTATCCTGCCTCGGACAGTGATCGATTGAGGCCGGACATGAGAAGAAATCTGAAGATCGTCAATCCACACCGGCGGCGTGGCTCGCAATTCGAGCCTGCCAACGATGCCGTTCCAGTTCCCCTGGGTGTGGTCGGAGATCGAATGCGAATTGACGCCGACATCGACGATCAGCCGGTTGTCCACGCGGATCGTCAGCGAGTGCCTCCCGGGAGCAAGGCCTGTCCCCAGGTCATATTCATGCGGCGTCGCCAGGGCGGTGTTCGAGCCGAAAGCCCGGCCGTCCACCCAGAGGCGCGTTTCCCAGTGAGCGCGCTCCAGGCTCAGTACGACACGTTTCCCCTTCCAGTCGGCCGGGATATCAATGTCGCGCTGGTACCATGCAGCGCCGGCATAGTATTTCGTCGGCTGAAGCCAGAATGGGACCTTCACGTTCCCAGGCCTCCGGTAATTCTCGTATTCGGGCGCCGTGAAGAAAGACTGATCGACGATCTGGCCCATCCACTTCGTGTCGACGGTAACCTCATCCCCGATCCCCTGCTCGGTCAGATCTCCGGGGAGACGGACCTGCCCGGCCAGCTTTCGCCCGAACCAGCCTTCGCGAATCCCGACATCCTGGCGGTCGAGCGCGAATCGCCAGTGACCAGCCAGAGAAATCGTCATCTCACCAGGTGAGGAAGCGGCCTGCAAGCCTGAAACGAGTGCTGCGAGCGCCAGTCCGAATCGAACGATTTTGGTTCCCATGTGAGTCTCAGTCGTCAGTGCGCAGTGCGCAGTATGCAGTGCGCAGTTGCAGTAGTCAGTCGTCAGTTGTTCGCACCAACTCGTGCTCGATCGCTTCCAGGGTCTTTCCCTTCGTCTCCGGCAGTCGGAACCAGATGAAGAGAAATCCGGCCACGCAGATCGTGGCATAGATCCAGAAGGTCCCAGCCGCGCCGAGGTGCTTGTTCAGGCTGGGGAACGTGAACGTGAGGATGAAGCAGGCGAGCCAGAGCGAGGTGACGGCAACCGACATGGCCGCGCCCCGGATCCGGTTGGGGAAGATTTCGGCAATGATTACCCAGGTGACCGGAGCCAGGGACATGCCGTACAAGCCGATCGCGGACACCACGAGGGTCAGGACGTGGACGCCCTGGCTGCCGGACGCGAGCAGACCCCCAAGAACCGTGTACGCGACAGCCAGCCCCCCGGCGCCAATGAGCATCAAGGCCCGGCGCCCGACCTTGTCCACCGTCCCGATGGCGACGAAGGTGAAGGCGAGGTTTACCGCACCGGTAACCACGATGTTGAACATGACGTCGGACACCTGGTAGCCGGCCGCAACGAAGATCTCCTCGGCATAGTTGAAGATGACGTTGATGCCGCACCATTGCTGAAAAACGGCTAACGCGATGCCGATGAAGAGCACCTTCTTCATCCGGGGATCCAACAACTCGCGGAAATCCACGCGCCCGCTTTCATTCCTCAGTGTTTCCTGGATCTCGCCAAGGCGCCTCGTCGGCATACGATTCGCCGCCGATCCGACGGAGAAGCGCCCGGGCGCGCTCCGGCTTCCCGTTCTTGGCGAGCCAGCGGGGGCTCTCCGGAACGAGGAACATGCCTGCGAAAAACAGGAGGGCGGGAACAGCCGTGAGGCCGAACATCCAGCGCCAGCCCTGCTGCCCGTACCAGGAGTTGAGGATGAACTCCGTGGTCGCGCCCTTCGGGAGGTCGATGACCAGCAGCCAATTGACCAATTGGGCGGCCAGGATACCGATGACTATCGTCAACTGGTTGATCGAAACCAGCCTTCCCCGAGTGCGGGCCGGCGCAACTTCCGCGATGTACATCGGGGATAGGTTTGACGCGAGTCCTATCGCCACACCCCCGAGCATTCGCCAGGCAACGAAAATCGCAAAACTACCCGCCAGGGCGTTGCCCAGGGAAGTAACCGCGAAAAGCAGACCGGAGGCGAGCAGCAGCTTTCTTTCGGCCGAACCTGTCGCTTAGAGCGCCGGCAATCAGGGCTCCGACCAGGCACCCGATCAGGGCGCAACTGTTTGCCCACCCTCGCAAAGCCGGGTCAGTCAGGTGAAAATAGCGTTCGAAGAACGGCTTGGCTCCCCCGATCACAACCCAGTCGTATCCGAAGAGAAGGCCGCCGAGGGCCGCGACAAGGGAAATGAACCAGATGTAGCCGGTGTTCAGCTTTTCCTGGCCTGGAGGCGATTGGGCGTTGACTGTGGCAGTAATCATGTTGATGTTCCGAAGTTCTGCTAATTCCCGCGGAATTTCGGGTCTGGAAATTTCGGGGACACAAAACTTAATTCCTTTGCTTACGGCAATGCACGAATCGGATTCGGGAATTAAGTATCATGTCCCCGAAATTGTCCTTCCCTACGGATGTTACCACTCCGGCAGTCGACTTTCATCCGCTAACAGGGGCAGAATAGCCGGCGATGAAACTTCGCTCTTTCTGTTGCGTGGTCCTGTTTTCCGTCCTGTCTCTTATAGTCAGCGGAGCCGGCGAGCGGCGACTGTCCAGCATTTCCCGGCGCCGAAGGGTTTGGGAGCGAGACGCCCGGGGGACGCGGCGGCGCGGTCATCTTCGTCACCAACCTCCAGGATGACGGCCCGGGCAGCCTGCGGGCAGCCTGCCGCTCCAAAGGCCCGCGAACCGTCCTTTTCCGCGTGTCCGGCATCATCGAGCTGAGCTCGACGCTCGAAATCACCGAGCCTTTTCTGACCCTGGCCGGCCAGTCTGCCCCCGGGGATGGCATCTGCCTGCGCGGGCACGGCGTGGTGGTCGCCAACACTCACGACGTGATCATCCGGTACCTGAGAGTGCGCCCCGGCGACATCGCAAAGAAGGAGACGGATGCCCTCTCCGTGTACAAGTCGCAGAACGTGATCATTGATCACTGTTCGGCCAGTTGGGGCACCGACGAGACGATTTCAGTCACCGGGGAGGGAACCAGCGAGGTGACCGTCCAGTGGTGCATGATCACTGAAAGCCTCAACCATTCGGTTCACAGCAAGGGAGCGCACGGTTATGGGAGCCTGCTGAGGGCCGATGGAAGAGTTACTTTTCACCATAATCTGTACGCGCACCACTCGAGCCGGAACCCGAGACCCGGGACATACGGCGATATGAACCGCGGCCTGTTGCTCGACTTTCGAAACAATGTGATCTACGACTGGGGCGAGCGAGCCGGCTACACGGCGGCCGATAAGGCGAGCATCAACTACATCGCGAACTACTTGAAACCCGGATCCTCGACGAACCCCGGAGTGCGCGATTACGCGTTTCACATCGGTGGTTCAACGACGACCCTGTTTGCCGACCTGAACCGGATTGAAAACCTGCCGGAGAAGGACAGCGCCAACTGGGCGATGATCGAGCTCCCCAAGGGGGTCCCGATGGCCGATGTCCGCCTCCCGGGTCAGCTTGCAGCGGCGCCGGTCACGACCCAATCAGCCCAGGCCGCCTACGAGCTCGTGTTGCGGGCTGCGGGGGCCACGCGGCCGGGCGGGCGATGCCGTCGACATGAGGATTATGAGCCAGGTGCGCAGCGGGACAGGCCATATCATCGATTCCCAACGGGATGTAGGCGGATGGCCGGAGTATCGGGCGGGAACGCCGGCGGCGGATGGAGACAACGACGGTATGCCCGACGACTGGGAGCGGAAGAACGGCTTGAAACCCGACGTGGCCGACGACAAAGGGGACGCCGACGGCGACGGATACACAAACCTGGAAGAGTACCTCAACAGCCCGCAGTGACACGCGACACACGGACAAACACGGACTGGCACGGACCAAAGCGGTAAAGCAGTTTGTCGCATGATGTCCGTGTCAGTCCATGTTCGTCCATGTTCGTCCGTGTCAGTCCGTGGGTCCGTGTCCTACCATTCCCGGGTATTCAAAACGACCTTGAGCACGTCCGGTTTTTCCTCGTCGACCAGGCGAAAGGCCGCGGTCACCTGCCCCGCCGGGATCTGACGGGAGATCAGCAAAGCTGGGTGCAGCAATCCCTTCGACATCAGTCTGATTGCCCACGGGAATTCGCCGAGGGTGACGCGCGACGCGATGATCTCCGCCTCTTTCATGACCAGTGTCTTGAAATGAATGGCGCTCACCTGCTCGCCCAGACCGGCGGTAACGATGCGGCCACCATTCCGGATCATTCGAACCGCCTGGTTGAGCGGCGGCTCACGGCCTTCCATCTCCTGCGAAATGCCCTATCGCCTCGATCACGCAATCCACCCCGAGGCCGCCGGTCCTCTCAAAGACTCTTTCCACCGCATCCTCGTCGCGCGCGTTCACGGTGATATCCGCACCAAGGGTTCGGGCGATCTGGAGTCGATGGTTCTCAATATCAATCACGATCGTTCGGCCGGGGCTCGCGCCGTGACACAGGACATCAAGAATCGCCAGACCCAGGCGTCCCGCACCCAGAATCGCGATCTGCTCACCCGGCTGAACCCTGCCTCTGCGAAGAATGTGATGTCCGACCGCATACAATTCGATCATTGGCGCGTGCTGAGAGGGGACGTCGTCCGGCAGCCGGTAAAGCCGATCAACTGGAACGGCCACGTACTCCCCGAAGCCTCCCGCCACGTCGATCCCGAGGAGCTTGAGCGATACACAGGCGTTGATATGCCCGGTCAGGCAGGCAGGACACTGATAGCAGGAGAGGATCGGGTCGACAACCACCCGGTCGTTGACGACTAAAACCTCGAACCTTCTTCCCGACCTCCAGAATGGTCCCGCTGAACTCGTGACCCAGCACCGCCGGATAACTGACGCGTTTTCGGAACTCCCCGCGGTAGACATGCAAATCGGTCCCGCAGATTCCCGCAAATTCGGAGCGGAGAATGACATGATCATCCGGCAACCGGGGGTCAGGGACCTCGCCGGCGCGAATATCAAAATCGTTATGAAGAATTGCCGCTTTCATGGATAGGATCATAGGACCTATAGGACCGATAGGACAAATAGGAAAAAGAAAGAGCGTCATGCCTGCTGACCGGCTGACCGGCTGACCGGCTGACCGGCTGACCGGCTGACCGGCTGACCTATCGGGTCCTATTGGTCCTATTGGTCCTATTCTCCCATCGGCATTCTGTGGCATGCTCTGCGAACATGAGCGAGGACACCGGAAACTCAAGATTCGTCCTGCGGGTCTGCCTTGTCGCCACCCTGGGGGGCCTGCTGTTCGGCTACGACACGGCCGTTATCGCGGGCGCCATTGGCTTTCTACAGAAGAAGTTCTCACTGAGCCCGGCGATGGAGGGCTGGACTGCCTCCTGCGCCTTGCTTGGCTGCGTGATCGGCGTGGCGATGTCGGGACTCGTGAGCGACCGGTTCGGAAGGAAGAAACTCCTTGCCTTGTCCGGCGTTCTCTTCGCCATCTCAGCGGTTGGGACAGCTCTCCCGCCCAGCCTCGCCTGGTTCGTGGTCTTCCGAACGATAGGCGGAATCGGCATAGGAGCTGCATCGATGGCGTCCCCTATGTACATTGCCGAAATCGCGCCTCCGCGGGTTCGCGGGAAACTGGTATCGGTGAATCAACTTGCGATTGTCTTCGGCATCGTAGGCGTGTACTTCGTCAACTACCTGATCGCCCATGGAGCGGAAGAGGCGTGGAACGTCGAGTACGGATGGCGGTGGATGTTCGCGTCCGGCTTGGTGCCGGCCTTGGTCTTCCTCGGGCTGCTGACGACTGTGCCGGAAAGCCCGCGATGGCTCACCGAACAGGGACGCCGGCGTGAAGCGTTCCAGATCCTGGCGCGCGTCAACGGGACGGCCAAAGCCGAAGCCGAACTTCGCGAGATAGAAGGAGCAGCGGCCGTTGAAAGCGCCACGCTGTCACAGCTGCTGAGAGCCGGTCCCCCGCTCGTCCTGATCATCGGCGTCTCTCTCGCGGTCCTCCAGCAGATCACCGGGATCAATGCCTTTCTGTACTATGCGCCGGAGATCTTCAAGCGACTGGGATCAGGCACGGACGCAGCGCTGCTCCAGACTGTGACGATAGGAGCGGTGAACCTCTTCTTTACGGTCGTCGCCATCTACACCGTGGACCGGTGGGGCAGAAGGCCCCTTATGCTCGTAGGCGCGGCCGGAATGGCGTCTGCCTGTTCGCCATGGGCGTCGGCCGCCTACCTTGGCCGTACTGACTTGTGGCTCATCGTGACGATCATGGGCTACATCGCCTGCTTTGCCCTTTCAATCGGCCCCGTCACCTGGGTCATTCTGTCGGAGATCTTTCCAACCAAAATCCGAGGGCGTGCACTCAGCCTCTGTACGTTCTGCCTGTGGGGCGCCAATTTCATCATCTCTCAGACCTTTCCGATCGTGTCGGAGAACCAGTGGCTCGTGAAGCACTTCCATCACGCATTCCCGTTCTGGTTCTTCGCCATCCTCGCGGTGGTCGAGCTGATCTTTGTCTGGAGACTCGTGCCGGAAACCAAGGGGAAGTCGCTCGAGGAAATCGAGCGGCTGCTGGGGACTGCTGCGCCACGCACCCCTGAAAAACAGCGAGATTCAGTGTCCATCTGACCGGAGAACCTAAGTGGGTCCCACTTCCCAGTGGGACCTGGTCCGACTGGGAAGTCGGACCCACTTAAACCACGGAACAGGATCAACCCTTGTTCGTGTCGCTCGTGTTGGTTCGTGGGTGAACTCCTCCTCATTTCTCGCCAGCGAGGCCGTTGAGCTCATACACCCCGCCTGCCTTCGTCTTGATCCGAACGGTCTTTTCACCGTATCGCACCGTAGCGGTCCGGCCCAGGGTAGACCGCAGCCGTGCACCTGTGAGCCGCCCTCTATCCCACTCGAGGTCAAGGGTGAAGCCGCCGCGGGCGCACAGTCCCGTAACCTTCCCATGCGACCATGCGCCGGGCAACGCGGGAAGCAGGTGCAGCTCACCAGCGTGGCTCTGGAGCAGCATTTCGGCAATCGCAGCGGTCGCTCCGAAATTCCCGTCGATCTGGAATGGCGGATGGGCGTCCAGTAGATTCGGGTAAGTGCGATCAGGGCCCAGGAGATTGCGGAGAAGCAGGTAGGCATGATCCCCGTCCTCGAGCCGTGCCCACAGGTTCATCTTCCATCCAATCGACCAGCCGGTCGCCTTGTCGCCGCGCAGCTCAAGCGTGCGCCTGGCCGCCTGAAACAGCTCCGGAGTCATCCGCCGCGTGATCTGGTTGCCAGGGTGGAGCCCATAAAGGTGCGAGACATGGCGGTGCTCCGGTTCGGCTTCCTCGAAATCGACGCTCCACTCCTGCAGCTGCCCCTTCGCACCTACCTGATATGGAAGGAGCCTGGTGGTTTTTTCCTCCAGAATCTGCCGAAACGCCGCATCGACCCGGAGAATCCGTGAAGCCTCCACGCAGTTCGTGAACAGCTCGCGGATGATGGCAATGTCCATGGTGGAGCCCTGACTCACCGCAGCCCTCTTCCTGGCACCGCTGCCGGGCTCCGTGTAAACGAACTCGTTTTCGGGCGAGGTGCTGACCGGCGTGACCAGACGCCCCTTCTCGTCTTCCACCAGCCATTCGAGCAGGAACTCGGCCGCCGACTTCATGACCGGGTACGCCTTCTGCAGAAACTGCGTGTCACCGGTAAACTGGTAGTGATCCCAAAGGTGTTCGCAAAACCATCCAGCGCTCAACGGCCAGAAACAGGCCCGGGCATTGCCATCGACCGGCTGGGCATCGCGCCAGATGGTCGTGTTGTGGTGCGAGACCCAGCCCGCGCGCCCGTACACCTCACGAGCCACCTTGCGACCGTCGAGGGACAGTTCCTCGATCATCCTCAATAGCGGTTCATGGCATTCGGACAGGTTGGTCGTTTCAGCGGGCCAGTAGTTCATCTCGGTGTTGATATTGACCGTGTACGCGCTGTACCAAGGGGGCAGCAGGTGAGGGTTCCAGATGCCCTGAAGGTTGAGCGGCTGAGTTCCGGGCCGTGAACCGGCAATCATCAGGTAACGACCGAACTGGAAGTAGGTGGCGGCCAGGCGTTCGTCGCCACCCTCCGCGTAACGGCGTATCCTCTGGTCGGTCGGCAGCTTACTTCGATCGCTCGCCGGGCCCAGATCAAGCGTCACACGGCCAAACAGGCTCCGGTAGTCCCTGACATGGTCCTCGAGTAACCGGCTAAAAGAGGCCTTGGCGGCAGCCTGGAGCGATGCCGTGCACTGCGCTGACGGCTCCAGGCCCTCACGGGATGGGCTGCGGTTGAAACCATTGAAGCTGGACCCTGTGGCGAGGAGCAGGAGAACCTGGTCGGCGCCGACGATTTCCAGGTGATCAGGCTGCGGCTCGATCCTCCCTCCGCTGATCTTCGCCAGGACCCGCGCCTCAAAGTACATTCCGCGGCCCGCCGCCTCTTCCCCGTACAGGAGTTGTTTAGCGCCCGGACGCCGGCGCCCATCCTTGTCGAACAGCTCGGTGTATTTCCACTGATCACCCTTCTCCTCGATCCATTCGAGCTTTCGGCCCAAAGCAACCCCCGGCAACTGACCCTTCATTGCCAGTTCCCCGACGCTCGGCACCCGCGTGGTTGCAGTGGGATGCACGGACGACAGTCGCACACGGAGGTTCAGCGAGCCAGGTTTGTCGGACGACAATCGGATCACGAGAACACCGGCCGGATGGCTGGCGAAATATTCGCGGGTGAATTTCGCCCCGCCGGCTGTATACGCGGTCCGGGAAACCGCATCCGAGAGATCCAACTCCCGCCGGTAAGCGGTCACTTCCCCTTCGTGTTGGAATTCGAGGACCAGGTCCCCCAGCGGCTGGTATGCCGCCTGAGACCTTCCGAGCCAATTCCGCGTGATGAAATCGGTCGCCTCGGCATACTTTCCCCCGTGAAGCAAAGCCAAGACCTGATCGAAATCCTTGCGAATATCGAGTTTCACGTCCCGATGCCCGGGCTCCCCCGAATAGAGCCGGTCGTCATTCAGCTTGATCAGATCCTGGACCGCTCCCCCATAAACCATTGCGCCGATGCGGCCGTTGCCGAGTGGAATCGCCTCCTCCCACACGGCCGCAGGCTTGTCGTACCAGATGAGATCCTGGGCAAGACCGGGCGAGGCAAGTAGGGTGAAAAGGAACAGCGCGACGGTGATTTTTGGCAGAGGTGAGATCATAACGGGAGGATTGTAATTGAAAGACCGGTCTGGTTTCACCGCAGAGGACGCGGAAAGACGCAGAGTAAGACCCCGCAATCTCTTCCTCTGCGGCCCTCCGCGTCCTCTGCGGTGAGACTCACCTACTTGGAAGAAAGACGTACTTAGAGTAAGGTTTAACGGATGATCAGAACCATACAATGGACCGACGCCGGCGTCGAGATGATCGACCAGCGGCTGCTTCCCACCGAAGTAGTTTACCGAACGTACCAGACCGTGGATGAAGTCGCCGAGGCAATCAAAACCATGGTTGTCAGGGGTGCCCCGGCCCTGGGAATAGCCGCCGCAATGGGCGTCGCACTCGGTGTCCGAAACCTCAAATCCTCGGACGACCTTGACGCGCAATTCAAGAAAATGTGCCAGACTATCGCCGCTACCAGACCCACTGCCCGAAATCTCTTCTGGGGAATCGAGAGGATGGGCGAAGTTTTCAAGCAGTACCGGAACGCACCGCTGGCCGAGCTTCAACGAGCCATGAAAGAAGAAGCGATCAAGGTGTACCACGAGGACCTCGAAACCAACCGCCGCATGGGGATGGTGGGGCAGGAATTCCTCCGGGACAAAACCACCGTGCTGACCCACTGCAACGCCGGAGCTCTTTGCGCGGCAGGGGACTGGGGAACGGCATTAGGAGTGATCCGGGCCGCGATTTCTCAGGGCAAGCAGATCCACGTATTCGCCGATGAAACCCGACCTTTCCTGCAGGGAGCGAGACTCACCGCGTGGGAACTGACCGAGGACGGGATTCCGTGCACACTCATCACGGACAACATGGCCGGGTTCTTCATGAAGGCCGGACGAATCCAGGCGGTCGTCGTCGGCGCTGATCGAATCGCCAAGAACGGAGACACTGCTAACAAAGTCGGCACGTACTCGGTCGCCGTTCTCGCCAAAGAGCACGGCATTCCCTTCTACGTCGCGGCGCCGTTGTCCACGATTGACCTTTCGATTCGAGACGGGGGACGAGATCCCGATCGAGCAGCGCTCGCCCGACGAGGTCAGCACCATCGGCGGTCGCCGGATGGCACCCATGTCAGTAGAAATCGAAAACCCCGCGTTCGACGTGACGCCTCATCGCCTGATTACGGCGATCTTTACCGACGCAGGGGTCGCCCAGCAGCCCTACGCCTCGACTATTCCGGCGCTGTTCGAGAAGAAAGAACAGCCGGTCCAGGAAGCGACACGAAGGGCACGAATAAGAACGAGCAGGCTTTGGAGAAAGTGCTTTGATCATCCTCGCAATCGAATCGAGCTGCGATGAGACGGCGGCGGCACTCCTGAGGGATCGGAACCAGATTCTCGCAAGCGTCGTCGCGTCCCAGATCCCGGTTCACGTCCCCTACGGAGGTGTCGTGCCGGAATTGGCCAGCCGGGAGCATGTCGACAACATCGGCTACGTTGTCGACCAGTGCTTCGCGCAAGCCGAGCAGAACGGGACCAAGGTGGGCTGGGGAGACCTGGCAGCAATCGCCGCTACACGTGGACCGGGCCTGATCGGAGCCTTGATGGTCGGCCTCGTCTATGCCAAATCCGCGGCCTTCGCCCTTCGGATTCCCTTCCTTGGCGTCAATCACCTGGAAGGACATATCGCGTCGATCTTCCTCGAACACCCCAACGCGGAACTGCCCGCGCTCTCCCTCGTCGTCTCGGGTGGACACACCAGCCTTGTACTACCTCGTTCAACCGCAGCGCTATGAGGAACTGGCCCGCACTCGGGACGACGCTGCCGGTGAGGCCTTCGACAAGCTCGCCAAGCACCTGGGGCTTGGCTACCCGGGAGGTCCCATTGTCGAGCGGCTTGCGCGCGACGGCAACCCGAAGGCTGTTCGCTTTCCGCTGCCGAAGTTCACTGATCGACGTCAGGATTTCAGTTTCAGTGGGATCAAGACGTCGGCGATCCGCCACGCCCAGGTGAGCGGCCTCGACCGACAGCTCAAGGAAACATCGCCGGGTTCGCCGCCTCCACAGCCCGTGCTCGACCTCCTGGCCAGCTACCAAAGCTCGATCATCGACCAACTCCTCTATCGTACGGAAGCGGCATTGGCAGATCGGGAAGTGAGATCTATCCAGATCTCCGGAGGAGTGTCCTGCAATGGGGAACTGAGGAGGCGGGCTAAGGAATTCTTCGCGCGATCGGGTCTTCCGGTCTACTTTCCCCGCCCTGCCTTGACCACGGACAACGCCGCAATGATAGCGGCGGCCGCATACATGCGTGCAGAAGCCGGAGAGAGCGACCCGTGGGACCTCCCGGCCGACCCGAATCTGGCCGTGGCACAGCCAAGCTGACCGGCTGACCGGCTGACCAGCTGACCAGCTGACCGGCTGACCAACTGACCGGCTGACCAGCTGACCACGGTTGTTCCCGGAAAGAATTCTCGAAGTTTTCTTCGTATTTTTTGGAGCTCGAACGTTATATAGGGCATGAGCTTCGAGAAATCAGGACTGTACACATTGTCTTACCGACTAGCGCTGGACGTTGAATCCATTTGCCTCGCATTCCCGAAGAGAGAAGAGTTCCTGCTCGCCCAGCAACTGCGAAAGGCGGCGCGGTCGATCGCGGCCAACTACGCAGAAGGCTACGTGCGGCAGGAACTGCTTCCGATGGATTTCCGACGGTTTCTTATCTACAGCCAAGGCAGTTGCGATGAAACAAAGCACTGGATCCGCCTGGGAGCAGATATGAATCTTATCGAAGCGCCGACCGCGCAGGGCCTCTTGGATACCTGCAAGCGGCTAACCTGCATGATCCTGCCGCTGGCTCGCCGAAGGTTCTAGACAGCCCGGTTAGCTTGGTCAGCTGGTCAGCCCCGTCAGCCGGTCAGCTCGTCAGCTGGTCAGCTCGTCAGCTGGTCAGCCGGTCAGCTCGTCAGCTGGTCAGCCGGTCAGCTGTCAGCGTCAGAATGAGGTCAGCCGGTCAGCTCGTCAGCTGGTCTCCAGGTCCCGCGCCACGGGCCGAAAGGCGAACCAGGCGGCGATTTCGGCCGGCGTGCTCCGCCGGCGCGACATCAGGTCCCGCCTCTTCTCCGCAAAGCGCGGACGCAATCGACGAACTGCGGCGAAGGCCGGCCAAGAGCTATGCTCAAACAGACCCACGTAAGAAATCACAGAGAGATCCCGTAACCACATGTAAGGGAAGCATCGCCTCCAGACCGCGCCGTCCATGTTCTTGAGCCGGAGCAGGAACCGATTCTTGACCGAATGGTAATTGAGGACCGCCGCCACCTCACGTCGTTTCGAGGGATGGACGACGCGCTTATGCAGGGCCTCAGCTTTTGGCTGTAAACTGCCTTCCACCCTAGAATCTGCGCTCGCCAGGCCAGATCGGCATCTTCCCGGTAAGCAAAGAAATCCTCGTCGAGGTACTCGTCGCCAAAGCGGACATCGTGGAGCATCTCCCGGCGACAAAGAAGGGCCGCGCCGGTGATCCCGAAAACAGCCTGCCGACGATCGTATTGTCCCCGGTCTTCCTGCTCGCTCCCCCTGTCCAGGTGGCGCTGCGCCGGGGTGAAGTAGATCCCGGTGCTGTCGAGCAAGGCACGTCCGTTCCTGCAAACCGGCCGGCATTGCTCGTCCATCCGCAACAATTTTCCGCCCGCCATCCCGGCCCTCGGGACATCCTCCAGCGCCTGGATGACGGTCCCCAGGTACCCGGGCTGCAAGATCACATCGGAGTTCAGCAGCAGGGCATAGTCGTAGTCTTCAGCCTGCAGATTATGATTCTGGCCATGGCTGAAACCGCGGTTCATGTCGGCTTGAAAGAGCTCCGCCGCGAATCGGGTGGCGATCCTCTGGACATCCGCGCTCTCTCGCGTTGTCGAATATCCTGACCCGCAGCGGAACATCCTGATTGACCACCGCTTCCAGGCACGGGGCAAGGAACCTCTCGTCCCTGTAGCTTACGATGCTGATCAAAACGGGTTCATGGCTCATTGGAGAAGCTTCCTCACTCCGGCCCCTAATTTGACCGCAGGCCACAGGAAGGGGTACTGACCGGGGTGGTGCTTTCGAAGGTAACGAAGCATGTTCCCGTAGTAGGAATCGAGGAACTTCCGGTACGGGAGAGATTCCAGGGAGTAACCTCCCGCGTGGGAAGCATGCAGGTCGGGGAAGAGCACGACACGCCAGCGAGTTGCTGCCAGGCGGCGGCAGAAATCGACGTCTTCGAACCAGGCGGGCCAGAACTGTTCGTCAAAGCCACCGAGCTCGTCCCAGGCCGAACGCCGGATGAGCCAGAAAGCGGCCGCGGGCTGCTCGACCTGAACCGGGTCGACCTGATCGTGGCCGGAAGCCGAAGCCGCGGGCGACCGAGCCTTCGAGTCTCCGAAAGTACGCAGTGCCCGAAGTGCACCAAAAAGCTCGTCCAGGAACAGGACATCGGACAGGACACTGGCGGCGGAGGGCAGGCGCCTGATCTGGAAGGCTGCTTGCGAGGCGCCGTTGTCGTCCTGCAGGGCCACCGAGGCCAAAGCGATTTCCGGCATCCCCTGTGCCCGCATGTAGAGCTCACGAATCGTGTCCGGCTCTACGGCGATATCCGGGTTGAGCAGCAAGATCCAGTCTGAATCGGACTGCCTGATTGCCCGGTTTGCCGCCGCCCCGAACCCCAGATTGCGATCGAAGGCCAGCAGATCGATCCCGGACCGGCCCTGGAGTGCCAGGGTGCTGGTGTCGTTGGAAGCATTGTCGACGACGAGAATCTGCCGCACTTCGGAACGAAGAGGATCCAGGCAGGACAGCAGGCGTCCAAGGAGCTCTCCGCTATTCCAATTGACGATGACGACCTGAAGATCCATCACAATGCGCCCGGTCCAGCCCGGCGGTTCGTTCAGTTTTGGTTCAAGGTATAAAATAAACCAGCCGACAGCGAGAGGGAGAGGACTTGTTGAACTCCACGACAAAAGAAACGACTGAACTGCTTGAGCGCCACCTGGCCATTTGGAGCTCCTCGCGGATACTGGATATCCCCCCGCCCCAGCTTGCCAACGAACTGCTTGAACTGACCGAGGCAATGATTGATTCCGGTCAGGCGCTCACTGTGAGCCCCGAACTATGGCACGAATACCTGTATTTGACCAGCCGCCCGCGGTTTCTGTTGAGCCTCCCCTCGGCTGCGCATCGTAACCGTTGGGCCGATACGACATTCACGCTGACGGAGATGACGGACTACGGGTTGCTTGAGCTACTGAACCAGCGGGTCAGGATACACCCGGACCGCCCGCTCTTCCAGGAGACGGACGAATCGGGAAGCCGGCTCTGGAGTTACGAGGCGATTGCCCGGCGAATCCAGACGATGGCAGCCGCCTTTTACGCGGCGCAGCCGAAGGGGCCCCGCGTTGCGATTCTGGCCAACAACAGCATCGATACCGCCTGCTGCGATCTGGCCTGCCTTTGCTATGACATCTTCGTCTCTCCCCTGATCGTCCATTTTGACAGTCCCACACTGGCCTGGGTCTTCGAACGGCTTGGAATCAACATTGTTGTGACCGACAGCGGCGAGTACCGTGAACGGTTGCTATCGGCTCGCAAAGCCGTTTCGCAGCCGTTTCACGTCTTTCTGCTGGGAGCCGGCGGTGCGCCCGTGGAGCATCACGAGAGCCTTTTTGCCGAAACCTGCGCGGCGTCTCGGGCCGGAGGATAGCCTGCGGATCCTGGAGAAGAGGACCCGCCGTCCTCTTCGGCGCCGATGCCACCGCAATGTTCACGTCCGGAAGCACCGGGAAACCGAAAGGTATCGTTTTTTCCGAACACAACCTCGTCACCAAGCGATTTTGCGCGAGGCGCGGCCGTGCCGAGACTGGGCGACAACGAGGTTCTGCTCTGTTACCTGCCCCTCTACCACACGTTCGGCCGGTACCTGGAGCTCCTTGGCACCATTTATTGGGGCGCTACCTACGCCTTCGCCGGGAATCCCTCGGCCGAAACTCTGCTCGCTCGCATGAGACAGGTTCAACCGACCGTAATGATCGGAGTCCCGTTCCGCTGGTCCCAGCTGCAGGGATTACTGCCTGGAACGGATGGGCCAGGCCGTCAACCCCAGCCAGCAAGATGGGATTTTCCGGAAGACGGTCGGGGAGCGTCTCCATTGGGGGCTTTCCGCGGCCGGCTACCTGGACCCTAAGGTCTTCAGGTTCTTCAACCGGCACGGCGTCGATCTCTGCTCAGGATTCGGAATGACGGAGGCGACCGGCGGGATAACGATGACCCCTCCGGGCGAATACCAGGACAACAGCGTCGGGATACCTCTACCGGGCGTGAAGACGCGATTCGGCGATCGCGGAGAGCTCCAGGTCACCGGGCCGTATATCGCGCGCTACCTGGACGATCCCTGTGTTGAACAGCCGGCTCCCGATGGATGCGGCGAGTATTGGCTGGCCACGGGCGATCTGTTTGTCGTCAAACCGAACGGACATTTCGAGATCGTCGACCGGATCAAGGATATCTACAAGAACAACAAGGGCCAGACTATCGCGCCACGTAAGGTCGAGCAACGTTTCGAAGGGGTGCCGGGCGTCAAAAGCACTTTCCTGGTTGGCGACGGTCGTGGATTCAACGTGCTCCTGATCGTCCCTGACCCGGGGGATCCGGTTCTGGAAGCCTCCCCGTCCCAGGACAACACGCGGGACTACTTCCACCGGATCGTCACCGCTGTCAACCAGAATCTGGCTCCCTATGAGAGAGTGATCAACTTCGCGGTCCTCGACCGGGGTTTCGAGCTGGAGCGGGAAGAGGTGACGGCCAAGGGATCATTCCGTCGCAAGATAATCGAGGAGCATTTCTCTTCCACTATCGATGAACTGTATCGGAAGAACGAGATCGAGCTGACCGTCAATTCTTACACGGTCAGAATCCCCCGCTGGCTGTATCGGGACCTCGGCATTCTGGAAGACGATATCGTGGTGCAGGACGGGGCTCTGTACAACCGGCGCCTGGAAATCCGGCTCCCCATCGGCCCTGTGGAATACTCCGAAAACGTTCTGATAGGCGATTTCGAATACCAGCTTTCAGGACAAGACATCGACCTCGGGCTCCTGTGCAGACAGCCGCGCCTCTGGGTGGCGAACGCCGCCCTCGCCCGGTTCTGCCCGTGCCGGGAGGGCTGGGACTTGCCCCTCAAAGGGGTCACGGCTCACGTCTTCCTACCCTGGGAGCGCAGCCAGGCGCCGCAAACTGCCGATGCCCACCTGCATCTCGTCGTGGACCAGCGGCTCAAGCAGATCCACCAGCTGAGCATGCAGGCGCTCTTCAGTCGGGGAGATCCGTGCCTTCAGGCAGTCGAACAGTTGGCAGGAATCCTAAGCCAGTCTGATCACCGCCATTCGGGCGTCATCAAGAGGCGTCTGGAAGCCCTCGCCCGACATCCGGATATCGAGGTCCGGTCTTTTGCCTATCGCGCGCTGCTGTTGGATGAGCCTGCCGCGGATTATAGCGAAGGGTTCCCGGCATTCATTCATTCCGGACTTCCCTTCCTGACCCAGGACTGCATCCAGTCGATTGCCAAGGCGAACCTGGAACCGAGGCGGCTGGAATCGCTCAGACAACGGCTCCACACCTACCGCCAGCAGCTCCCCTGGCCGGCCGGCCCGCTGGCTCGCGAGCAATTCGCGAACCTGCTCAAACTGTTGCTGAACTTCGCCCGCTATCATCCGGAGTCATACTCGGCCATTCGCGAGGAACTGGCCTGCTGGGCGCTGCACCGGAAAGACCCGGACCTGGCACACGTCGCCGAGCAGTATCTGCAGGAGCAGGCCGATTGGTGCAAAGGCAGGTTCGCAACCCCGGCGACACAAGGAGTGAGCTGGGACGAGATGGTCATCTTCGAGGACGGCCTGTCCAATGGGGAGATCGCCCTCCTGAAGCATGTCCTGTTCGGAACGACGATGCTGCAGCAGTCGATCATGATCATCTTCGATGAACCCGCCTTCGACCTCTCCCAGATACCGGTCGGTGGTGTGTGGATCACCCGCGTCGTCTCGCGGCATCAGTACGTTCGATACCGGGTCAGCGTCAACCTCCTGAATGGGAGGCATTTCGACCTGCAGCTGATATTGCGGGAGGACTTCGATAATTCCGCCGTCCGGGAGACGGTGCTGTGGATGATGGCAGTCGGCGGTTTTGCGTGGGGAGCGCCCGTCCTGCCGCGTTTCGGATGCTGTCGTCCGGAACTCGGGGCCATGTCGCTTGCCTATATCAGCGACCTGACTGTGTGGGAAAGAATCCGGGAATTCACCAGCATCAGGCCGCCCCGGAGCACGTATCTTGGATTGAGGGACTGGAGAAAGCTGTACGTAAGAGCGCTGGCGGCGGTATTTCGTGGGTGGCGCAACAGCGATTTTCGAATCGTGCCGGGCGCGGTGACCCCGTCGAACGTGGTTGTTACCGAGCCTGATTTTCGCCACGGATCCTGCGTGTTGTCGCTGACCGGCTGGATTCCTTACGAGACCCCCCTGTCGCTGCTCCGCCCCATGGTCCAGAATTTCTACCAGTACACGGTGGCTCACTACCCGTGGAGCAAGGAGTACCTGGACCTCGCGTGGATCTTCGACGCCTGCGTGGAGGCCGTCGGGGTCGAACAAACCAAGGAGTTCCTCGGAAGGCTCGATCGGGAGCTGCAGCGGCAGCCGGGCGAGTTGCTCAATCGGGAGCTGAGGACCGCGCTCGCTGCCTTCCGCGACCGCCTGGACGACACTTACCACGTCCCTCTGTCAGTCGACTGCGCCATCGACCGCTTCAAGGAGTGGCAAAACGCAACCCCGGACGCGACCTCCGGGGCCCGCGAGCAGACACTCACGGAGCTGCAGCGACTGTATCGGTTGGAACGAGCCCCGGAGAGCGCTCGCTATCATATGTACCGGCACACCTATTTTGCGGAGGCATCCCCAAGAGTCAAGGAAGCTTTCGATGCCCTGCTGCAGCAAATGTTCCGGAACCCAAGCCTTACGGCCACGCAAATGCCGGAGTTGTCCGACCTGCAGGCGACGTTGCGGGACGCCGAAGACCGCTCCGTTTTCAGTCGGATGGTTTTTCCCCGGCCGAAAGAGGCGCACGGTATGGAAGTCGTAAGCGTGGGCGACAGCGAACACCGCCAAGTGCTCGTCCGGTCACAGATCGTCGACAAGCGAGGCATGAGCTATACCGTTCGGGAACCACTTGAACCCGCCGAAATCGGGCAGATTTACCGCCTCTTCTTTAAGGCGGACTTTCCGAAAATCGTGTCAGAGCTTGATCAGTTTCTTGTGTGCACCGATACCGAGGGACAGATCGTGGGAGGAGTTTGCTACCAGCGCCTGGACGACCAGGTAGCGCACCTGGACGGAGTCATCGTCTCACAGACACTGAAGGGCCGCGGGATTGGCAGTGCGCTTCTGGATGACTTTTGCGTCCGCATGGCGAGCCAGAATGCAAAACTGGTCCGAACGCACTTCTTCCTCAGGCAGTTCTGTCTGCCACGTGGTTTTCAAGTGGACAAACGGTGGGGCGGGCTGGTTCGTTTTCTGTCTTCGCCGGAATCGCTCGCTGACGACGAAGCCCTGGAGTAGGCATCCAGCTCAGTGGACACCAACCTTCTCCTTGGTGCCCGCAAGTGTCACCAAAGATCTCATGATCGTCGACAGGGACTCGATGATCTCGCGATCCTGGCTCTGAATGAGCAGATTGCACATTCGCAGAATTTCAAGCTGGTAAGGTGAATAACTTTCGCCTTCGACCCTGGGCCGCCGCCCCCGGCCCACCGAGAGCTGGCTCAGAATACAGCGTCCGGACGGACTGACAGGGCAATGATCGCCGCCCCGGGGTTGCGGCTCTGTCTCGAGCAGCTTCGTCACCGGGACCCCAAAAGCGTCCGCTATCTTCGTGAGCGTCCGTATCGATGGCGTAATACGTTCGTTCTCGAGGCGAGAAAGGTATGAGACAGCCAGCCCGGTCAACTGGGAGATGTCCTGCTGAGTCATTTTTGACTGCAGGCGCAACTGAAGCACCTTCTTCCCGATGCTCATATGACGGTCCTCTCCTTGAGTATAGACGAAATTGGTTTACATTCAAGTCAATACGCGGAGTGAAAATGCGTTTTCTACCCGCAGTCGTCAGACCACCACCCGAGCGGGGCGGCCTTTAATTACAACGCAAGTCCTGATAACGTGATCGGAATCGGAGGACACCAATGAATCGACGAGAATTCATCACGCATACAGGAGTCGGAGGCGCGATGCTCGGGCTGTTTCCGGCTGACCTTTCCGCCCTCCAGCGCACGAAGGAGCCGGGGCAGATCGAGAAACGTGCGCTGGGAAAGACCGGCCAACGTTTGTCCATGATCGGTTTTGGCGGAATCGTGGTTCGCGACGCCACCACCGAGGAGGCGGCCACACGGGTGCGGGAAGCGATCGAGAGAGGAATCAACTATTTCGACGTGGCACCAAGTTACGGCAACGCGGAAGTGATGCTTGGACCGGCGCTCGAGCCATACCGCAAGGGAGTCTTCCTGGCCTGCAAGACAACGGACCGAACGGCGGACGGGGCCCAGAAAGAACTGGAAAAGTCGCTCAGCAACCTTCGAACCGATCATTTCGATCTCTATCAGTTGCATGCGGTTGAAAAACCTGAAGACGTGCAGACCATCCTCGGCCCCAAGGGAGCGCTGGAAACTTTCGTAGCGGCGAGAAAGGCAGGAAAAGTCCGGTTTCTGGGCTTCTCGGCGCATTCAGTCGAGGCGGCTTTGCAGTTGATGAAGAGCTTCGATTTCGATACCATCCTCTTCCCGGTCAATTTTGCCACGTGGCACGCGGGGAACTTCGGCCCGCAGGTTCTGGAGGTCGCCCGGCAGAAGAACATGGGCATCCTGGCGCTGAAGGCGATGGCCAAGACCCGACTCGCGAAGGGAGAGAGCAAGCGGTACGAGAAATGCTGGTACACACCGCTGGATGACCCGGAAAGCGCGCTCAAGGGTCTCCGTTTTACCCTTTCGCATCCGGTTACCGCAGCGATCCCTCCCGGTGACGAGAAGCTGTTCCGGCTCGCGCTTGACCTCGCCCCCAAGTTCACCCCGCTGTCTCAGCAGGAGGCGGCCGCACTGAAAGTCGAGGCAATGAAGCTCGATCCGATCTTTCGCTACCCCAGAGAGGCTTAGGGCGGGAGAACAAAGCCAGGAGTCACCACCAAGTCACAAAGAGGCATTTCACAAAAACTTCACCAAACCGCCTTGGTGAAATGCCTTTTGGTGAAACGCCTTTTTGGTGATTTGGTGGTGAACCCGACTCGGCGCGCCGGCCACACTTGAATTAGTCATTGTGTCCCCGAAACTCCATCGTATAGATTCTCCCGATGATTGATCGCCGGACAGGACTGTCCCTTCTAATCACCGCCGCTCTTCTCTCAACCACACTCAGCGCTTTCGCCCAGGCGCCGGAAAATCTGGAGACCAGGTATCGCAAGACGGGCGACCGGATCATCCAGGCGGCGATGCTTAACGAAGGCGCATGGGAGAAACTCGCCCACCTGTGTGACCGGATAGGCCCACGGCTCAGCGGCTCCGCGGGGTATGACGAGGCGGTGCGCTGGGCTGTGCAGCAGATGAAAACCGATGGCCTTCAGAACGTGATGACTCCGCCCGTAAAGGTCCCCTGTTGGGTACGAGGACGCGAGCAGGCGGCTTTGGTGGAGCCTTTTTCCCGGGCCCTCCACGTTCTGGGCCTGGGTGGCAGCGTGCCCACTCCAGCGGGCGGACTGGTTGCCCGGGTGGTGGTGGTCAAGAGCTTCGAGGAGCTTGAAGCCCTTGCACCGGAGACTGCTCGCGGCGCCATCGTTCTCTTCAACCCTCCATGGGAAGGCTATGGACGGACAGTCAGGTATCGCAGTTCCGGTGCTTCCCGGGCGGCGAAGGCTGGAGCGGCGGGCGTCCTGATCCGATCGGTAACACCGAACAGCCTCCAGAGCCCGCACACCGGGATGCTCAATTACGAACCGAACGTTCCAAAGATACCGGCCGCGGCCCTCTCGGTGGAGGACGCCGCGTTCCTGGAGCGACTGTACAGCAAGGCGGAGCGGCCGACCGTGCGGCTGGAGCTCGAATCACAGTCCCTGCCGGATGCCGATTCCGCAAATGTCGTGGGTGAAATTCGGGGGAGCGAAAAGCCCGAAGAGATTGTGGTGATAAGCGCTCACCTGGATTCCTGGGATGTCGGCCAGGGAGCTCACGACGACGGCGGCGGTTGCGTCGTGGCCCTGGAATCTGCACACCTGATCCAGTCGCTCGGGTTGAAGCCCCGCCGGACCATCCGGGTAGTCTTGTTCGCCAACGAGGAGAACGGATTGCGAGGCGGAACCGCTTACCGGGAGTGGGTCAAATCCGAGATCAAACACCATGTGGCAGCGATCGAGCTGGATTCCGGGGTGGAAAAGCCGCAAGGTTTCGGCGCCAGTTTTCTTAACCTTGATCGCGAGTCTCAAGCAAGGTCCGAAGCATTTCGGAAACTGGGGGAAATCGGGAAGTTGCTGGAGACAATGCAATCCGGGACGGTCTCGGAAGGTGGCGGCGGCGCGGACATCGGTCCTCTGATGCGAGAAGGAGTGCCGGGATTTGCGTTGCGAAGCCAGGGCGGGTCCTACTTCGACTGGCACCACTCAGCCGCCGACACTCTGGATAAGGTGAACCCGGATTACCTCCGGCGGAACCTGGCTGCTGCTACGGTGCTTCTTTACGTGCTGGCGGATATGCCCGATCTCCTGGTTTCGCCCGAACCGCCGGGCACGAACTGACCGAACCCGAAAGCTCAACCCCGTCGACCAGACAGAGCCGAATAAATGTTCGCGCGGGAAGCCGAGTAGAGCTAGAATTGCGCGACTCCTGATTTCTTTAGAAGCCGTTAAGTCGTCTGCATCAAGGTGTCGCCGCCGTCGAGGGTCCCGACGCAGCCGCGAGCCGAGGACCTGAACGGTTGCCTCCGACCTTCGATAACGAGGGCGCTATGTTCGGGAATGTGCTGAAGAAGTTACGTCGGCGACTGAAGCGATTGGCCGGGCGGGAGCAGCTGGAGACCGAACTGCTGTTCCTTAGGGCGATGATGGAAAACACCGCCGACAGTATCTACTTCAAGGACCGGGAGTGTCGCCTGCTCTGGGTCAATCGCAAACTGGCGCGTGATCTCGATTGTTCTGACCCGACCATGGTTGTTGGCAAAACAGACATCGAGCTCTTTGGGGAGGAATTCGGAGCAATCACCCGCCGAGACGATCTGCATGTGATGGAGACCGGCACCCCGCTGATCGGAATCATCGAATCCCGGCGTACTCCGGACGGCGGCCTGAACTGGACTTCTACGACGAAGCTGCCGCTTCGGGACGCCGAAGGCCACATCCACGGGCTGATGGGCATCACCCGGGAGATCAACGAGCTCAAGCGGCTCGAGCAGGACTATCACTATCGCGCGACCCACGACCCTCTGACCGGTCTACCGAACCGGTTCCTGATGTTCGACCGGATGCAGCAGTACCTGGCTCGTTCGTCGCGCACCCAGGAGGGTTTGGCAGTCATCTTCATCGATCTGGATAACTTCAAAAACATCAACGATCGTTGGGGCCACGCAGGTGGAGATCGACTGCTCGAGGCGGTCGGAGCCCGCCTCACCGCTGCGATCCGGGAGAGCGATACGGCGGCCCGCCTGGGGGGCGACGAGTTTCTCATTGTGATGGAAGGAACTCATCGCACCGAGGCTCTGCCCGCGGCCAGCAAGCTGCTCGAGGCGATCGCGCAGCCGGTGATCCTGTCCGGAGAAAGCGTGTCCACGTCCGCAAGTTTCGGCGTCAGTCTCTATCCGGAGCACGGTTGCAGCCCTGAAGAGCTAGTCAGTGCCGCGGATCAGGCGCTTTACACGAGCAAGCGCCAGGGGAAGAACCAGATCACGATCTACGCCGATCCTTCACAGAACGCCATCAACCCCACCCGCCGAGTCGTCTGATCCCGGTCACGGATTGGCCCCGATTCAGCTGTTCCCCCGACTCTGAACGATCAGCGGTTTCCGCGAGCCGCGAACAGGAAGAAACGGAAATAGCGCTGCCAAGCCTCGTCGCTCGAGCTATAAGAATTGTCGAAAACGAAGTAGTCGGCCAGAGCTTCTCGAACCCTCAACAACTCCCGAAGTCGCTTCCGGTTCTTAGGGTCAGCGACCGTCAAGTCAAGGAGTTCCAAAGCGCGCTCGAAAGCCCGGGTGCTATAATCGACGCGTCCCTTCGCTCTCCAGCTTATGGTCCGCTCGATCTCGCTGCCGATATTCGCCATTTGCTCGACGAATGAGAATGCCATCCACCGCCCGCCAGCCAATTCCCGGTGTTGGTGTGAATTCATATAAGTAGCAACTTGAAGATCACTTCGGCGATTCTTTTGCGAATCTCGGGGTCATCGACTCCGCGGCTGCGATTGCCTTGCGAGGGACGCAGATTGATCATGGAATCGAACTCGATGAGGGCCTCGGGATCAAGCTCCGGGTAGAGGTTGATCCCCCATAAATCCGGCTGCTGCGAGCCCGTTTCCAAAAGAAGCGCCTCCTGATCGGAATGCAACTCGGCATCGACGGCCATGATCTCGAGTCTGATGTCCACCACTGCCTTAACGAGATCGCCAAATCTCGCAGCCGCCATATTTCTTAACTCATCCAAACTGATTCTGTTCTCCGGATCTATGACTCTCATGATGGCCTTGGAGTGACAGCATAAACGATCCGCGTGCGATCGTCATGCGCGGCGGTCTCTTAGTAGCGAATAGACTGGCAAGTGTGGACAAAATTCAACGGTGTGGGACCTGGCCTCCCACTCCCTGTCTCCTGTCTCCCTGTCTCCTGGCTCCCTGTCTCCCTGTCTCCCCATCTTCCCCTAGTCTTTCGCCGGCGTTTCGCGGTATTCCACGGGCGCCTGGCAGCAGGGGCACGGCCCGTCGGAGTAAGTCGTGATGTTGCACACGTCGCAATGGTAGTACACGTCGTAAAGTCGGCCGTCCCTGACCGCCCGGAGTGCGATGATCTCCAGGCGACTCTCGTCGCGAAGACGGCCCGTGATTCGCAAGGTCCGGTTCCACAGTCGCGGGTCGCGGAATATTTCCGCCCGGGGATCTTCGGGAATAAAGAAATAGAGTTGGCCGGAACCTGTTTTCAGCGCGTACCGGCCTTGCCCGGCCTTACACTGATCAGCGGACAGGGTGAGGTGCGGATGTGCAGTGTCCCCGCAGACGACCTCTCCCTCCACGGTGATATCGGTCGCCGCCGACGGCCCGGGGACAAGCAAAGCCAGCCACACAAAAACCAAGACGGTCATAGCGCAAACCCCGAACTTGCGGAGTGAGGGTAGCTCAGGGGAGTATCGGGGAGATAATGTCTAACTCCCTGGATATGCTGAGAGAACGGGACGGGAACCTAAGTGTTATGTCCCCGAGACTCCACTCGAAACTGCCTGACTCCGGATGAGGTGTCGACCCAGAATCGCGGCATCGAGCCGCATCCGGCCAAAATCGGCGATTAACTGCCGGGGTGACTCGGTCACCGGTTCTCCCTCCACATTCAAGGACGTGTTGATCAAGAATGGGAGTCTTGTTTTTTCCTTGAACCGAAGGAGAACCTGCTGGAGCAAGGGATTCTCTGCGCCTACAGTCTGGTACCGGCAGTAGTTATTCAGTATGACATTCTCGAATTCGCGGCGGTGCTTGCCGCGCAACCGGGCCATGAAGGACATGAAGGGCGAATGCTGGGTGGAGTGGAGGTAAGCGGGAGCATGCTCTTCGAGAATCGAGATGCCGAGCGGCTTGAGATTGTGACGGCGCTTGATGCGCCGAGGATCCGGGGAGAGCGGATTGACGAGAATGCAACGACTCCCGAGACTGCGCGGCCCGAATTCCATGCGTCCCTGGAACCAGCCGATAGCACTTCCCGAGACGAGCAACTCGACTGCCTTGTCGACCGGGTCGGAGAGCTCCTCCGCATGCGACCCCGGCGCTCGTGACCGCCTCCTCGATGTCCCTCGAGGAGTATTCCGGGCCCCAGAAGGCGTGATCCATGCGGACGCGTTGCCGCCTGGTCGCCGAGGAAAGCCAGAGCCGAGCCAACCGCCAGGCCGGAGTTCCCGGGACTGGGGGGGACGTAGATGTTCTGAATGGGCGTCTCGTCGATGATTCGCGCGTTCAGCAGTGAGTTGTAGGCCAGCCCGCCGGTCAGTACCAGGTTGGTTATCGGGTGAGCGGCGTGGAGGTCCTCGATCAGACCGAACATGATCTCCTCGGTCAAATGCTGAACCGAAGCGGCGATGTTCTGATGGCGGCTCGTAATCTCGTCTTCGGGCCGGCGCTGATCTCCCATCAGCCGGGTCAGGTTCTCGTTGTAGATCCGGGTGATGTCGGGAGTCTGATCGGCCCATGTCGTCCCGACCCCGCTCTCCTGGTTGAAGAACTTGAGGTTGAGTCGGAGAGTGCCGTGATCGGCCGAGATAATCGTGCGGAGCTTGTCGGTGTATTCCGGATATCCGTATGTTGACAGCCCCATGACCTTGCTCTCGTCACCGTACCCGCTGAATCCCAGAAACTGGGTGACCATCGTGTAGAACAAACCGATCGAATGGGGGAACTCAACCTGGCGCACGATCTCGATCTTGTTTCCCCGGCCGACCCCGGCTTTTACCGAGACAAAGTCGCCGAAAGCGTCGCAGGAGAGGACCAGCGCTTCATCAAACGGGGAATAGAAGAAGCCGGACAGCATGTGCGAGAGGTGATGGTCTTCCTCGCGAAGCTTGAACACGAGGGTCTCGACCGGGATCCCGAAGTGTTCGGCCAGCATTTCCTTGAAATTGATCAGTTTCAGATTGATCCGGTAACGGTCGTAGAGCGAGGTGACTTTGTAGATTCGATCCTGAAAGTGAATCTGGTCCTTGTTCACGATACGGGTGTTCGTTGCCCGCGGGTACGTGATCACGTCGATGTCCTTGAACTGCAGGCCGGCCTGCTTGAGGCAAAAACCGATCGCGCACAGCGGGACACCGGCCGAGAACTTGACACGATTGAAGCGCTCTTCCTCGGCGGCGGCAACCAGTTTTCCATCGACCATGAGGGCAGCGGACGCGTTGGCATGGAAGAAATTCAGTCCCAGGATGTTCATAGGCTACGAAGAATATACCATCCGGACCTCCCCGGGGACAGCCATAGAGTGGCAGCGGTCGATTCGGCGCATGCTAGAATGACTGTTTTATGCGACTGGTTCTATTCGACATAGACGGCACGTTGTTGCTGACGGGCGGGGCAGGAATGCGGGCATTGAAGACCGCGTTGACATCCGAGCCATCGCTCGCGAACGCCTTTGACTCGATCCGTCCGGACGGGAAGACCGACCCGCTGATTATCCGAGAAGTGATGAGAGCGTGCGGAAGGGAGGCAGACTGCACGCGGGAAAACGTCAGCCGCTTTCTGGCCCTGTATGTCGACAATCTGAAACGGGAGATGGCTGCCTGCGCCACCCTCGTCGTTCTGCCCGGAGTGACCGATCTCCTGGAGGACCTCCGATCCCGTGACGGATTCCTGCTCGGGCTGGCCACCGGGAATATTGAACAGGGTGCTCACCTGAAACTCGTGCCGGCCGGCCTGCGGGACTTCTTTTCGTTCGGCGGTTTCGGCTCTGATGCCGAGGACCGGACCGAACTGATCCGCATTGCGATCGACCGCGGAAGGAGAATGATCGCGCCGAGGCAAGTGGAGGCGGCTTACGTCATTGGGGACACTCCCCGGGACATCGAGCACGGAAGGTCCGCCGGTGCACGCACTGTGGCGGTGGCGAGCGGTTCTTATTCGGTTGAGATGCTCAGTCGGTACAAGCCTGATCTGGTCGTAAAGAGCCTGGAGCCGATAGAGCCGGTCCTTGAGTTCCTGAAGAATTAGCGGGGGTGGAGCAAGGGAGGCGGTCAATCTTCCCAGGAACCCTCCAGATCCTCGTCCTGTCCGGCGTATCGAAATCCGCCATAGGCGGACACCAGGAACATTCCCCAGCCGGCCACCGCGAGAGTCCCGCCGATGGTCTGGTCCTGCTCGAGGAGTCCCAGCCGTCCGAGGATGTAGGCCCAATCGTGCATCCCGCCGCCAACGAGGGGCAGAGCTTGAGCGCGCGCGTCCCTTACATACACCGCGACATTAAAGAGGTTCTGGCCGGTCCAGAACAGGGACACGGCACTGCTGTAATACTTGCGATGGCGGAAGAAGTAGATGGTGATGGCGAGCGGAATAAGCAACTGCATGAGCGTCCCGCCGAGGAACTGAAGAAACTCCCCGAGGAAGCCGAAGGCCAGGTGACCAAACTCGTGAAAGGCCAGATCCACTCCATTGAGAAACCAGAAATACCGGGCATCGATTCCGCCGAACACTCCCCAAAGCAGCAAAAGGCCGGTAAGGACGATTTTAGCGCGTTTCTCCAGGGTCCCCGACTCTTCCATCCGCGTATTCTAGCCGCTTACCCGGGCTCGCGTGAGGGGGTATTTTCGCGACACCGGCGGTATGGAGAACCAGAGGCAAATTTGGGCGAAGCTTTTTCGTTGACAGCGAGTCGAATCCGACTATCCTATTAGCGCTCTTTCTAAGTTTGCGCGGGCTTTCAAGGGGCCCGAGGAGCCCTTTGAATCAGGCCGCCACCATTCTCGCTCGAGAATGGAAGGCCGGTTCTTTTGGCGAGCTTTCTTCGCGGCCGGCGTTCCCAAAAACCGACAGGCGGCCAGTTGGACGCCTCCTGCGAATCTGAAGAGAACTGATGTCGGAGACGCCCACTAATAACGCCAAGCTTCTGAAGTGGGTCACAGAAGCGGCGCAGCTTTGCCGACCCTCCAAGGTTCACTGGTGTGACGGATCGGACGAGGAGTATCGCCGGTTGTGCGATGAGCTCGTCAGACACGGCACTTTCACTCGGCTGAATCCGTCCCTCCGACCTGACTCCTACCTGGCGCGGTCTCACAAGAGCGACGTGGCACGCGTCGAGGACCGGACGTTTATCTGTTGGAGCAATCGAGACGAAGCGGGCCCGAATAACAACTGGGCCGAACCCAAGGAGATGCGTGAGCGGCTCCTGGGCCTCTTCGACGGCGCCATGGAAGGGCGAACGCTCTACGTCATTCCCTTCTCCATGGGGCCTCTCGATTCCCCGATTTCTCTGATCGGCGTCGAAATCACCGACTCGCCGTATGTTGTCGTAAACATGAGGATCATGGCGCGTATGGGCACTCAGGTGCTCGATGCGCTCGGACACCGGGATTTCGTACCGTGTCTGCATTCGGTCGGAGCCCCGCTTAAGCCCGGCCAGCCCGATGACACCTGGCCCTGCCAACCTGATCCCAGCCACAAATACATCGTTCATTTCCCCGAAGATCCGTCCATCTGGTCCTTTGGATCCGGCTACGGGGGGAACGCCCTGCTCGGGAAGAAGTGCCTGGCCCTCCGGATTGCCTCCGTGCTCGCGCGGAAGCAGGGTTGGCTGGCCGAGCACATGCTGATCATGGGACTCACGTCCCCCGCGGGCCGCAAGCACTACATCACAGCCGCATTCCCCAGCGCCTGCGGGAAGACGAATCTGGCGATGATGCAGCCGGCGCTGCCAGGCTGGTCAGTCACATGCCTGGGTGACGATATCGGGTGGATCCGAGTGGGGGAAGATGGCCGGCTCTATGCCGTCAACCCGGAAACCGGCTTCTTTGGTGTGGCCCCGGGAACCTCTCGCAGCTCGAATCCGAACGCGATGGCAAGCGTTGCCCGGAACAGCATCTTCACAAACGTGGGGTTGACCGACGAAGGGGATGTCTGGTGGGAGGACATGGGAGTTGCCCCGCCTGCCCATCTGATCGACTGGGAAGGACAGGACTGGACGCCGGACTGCAAACGCAAAGCATCTCATCCCAACGCCAGATTTACCGCTCACGCAGCACAGTGCCCGGTTATCGACCCCGAGTGGCAGAATCCCGCGGGCGTGCCGATCTCGGCCATCCTCTTTGGCGGTCGCCGTCCGACCACCATCCCACTCGTTACCGAAGCTTTCGATTGGCAACATGGTGTCTTCCTCGGCTCTTCGGCTGGGTCAGAAACGACTACGGCCGCGCTGGGGGCCGCCGGTGTTTTGCGACGCGATCCCTTTGCCATGCTGCCCTTCTGCGGATACAACATGGGCGATTACCTTGGCCATTGGTTGTCGATGGCATCGCGAACCGAACGATCCAAGCTCCCTAAGATCTTCTTCGTCAACTGGTTTCGCAAGGACGCGGAAGGACGCTGGTTGTGGCCCGGGTATGGGGAGAACAGCCGGGTGCTGAAGTGGATCTGCGAGCGAGTCGAGGGTAGTGCTCAAGCCCTAAGAACGCCTGTGGGCTATCTTCCATGCCCGGACGCCTTGGACACGTCAGGGCTGCGCATTGACCGCTCCTCCCTTCAGCAGCTTCTGTCGGTAGACAGGGAGGGCTGGAAGAAAGAGGCGGCCAATGTGGCCCAGTACTACGAAAGGTTCGGGCAACGCGTGCCCAACGCGCTGTACAAGGAACTGAGCGCCCTGCAACACCGGCTGGAAAGCGAATAAAGCCCGCCAAGGAGATCGGGATCGAAGGGCGACGCCCGAAGACAAGACCCTATGGAGCCGCGCGACAGAGGGTGTCGAAAGAGTTGGCGAAGTGAGCGAACTCAGCAGACCGCGCACGACGAGCAGGCTCGGGCCCTGAGGAAGGTTTGTAGTCCCGGCTTGAGCCGGCCGAACGGGTCGGCAAGCTCGATGATGTGAGCGCCCGGACAAAAGATCTCGCTTACGGTTACGCCGCCTAAAGCGGGACTACAAACCTTCCCCGCCCCTTTGAGCTCGCTCATGCACCCGCCTTGCTGTTTATTGAGCGCCGTTTGGCCTCCGACGGGTTTTCACCGCATTTGCGACGCGGGCGGCGAGTTGCGTGAATTACCCAGGCTGAAGTGGAAGTAGAGTCCTTCCCGGCTGCGGCCGGCAAACAGGCCCATGAGCGGCCGAGTGTCTGAATGAAGCCTGATTCCTGCTCCATAGCCGCGGTGTCCCCGCAGCAGCCGGAGGTTTCGGAATTCATCCGCAACCTGCCCTTGATCGAAGAAGACGACCCCGTCGAAATTCTCGTGCAAACGGTGCCGGTACTCAACGATAGCCAGAAGCGAGTTCGGCCCATAGAATCGGTCCGGCCTGAAACCCCGCAATCCTTCGCTCCCGCCCAGGCGCGGCAGCAGGTAGAAAGGAATTGGGCCGCTCTCCCCCGTCTTCCGAACGCTGGCTGCCGACATTGACAAAGCAAACTGACTCACCCCGAACCAGACCGGAACTCGGGCCTCGGCGAAGGCCCGATAGGAGAAGAAACGGACGTTCTCAGAGGTCCGACCTCGATTGTAAGAAGCCTCGCCTGACAGTGTGCCGCCCAGCGAGTAGGAACCTTCCCCGGGACTGAAGGCGGCGTACACGCCCGCGTTGTTGAGAGCCAGGTTCTCCTGGTACCCGGGAAGGTCCGGGAAGACACGATCCGGAGGCGCTATCTCCTCGTTGCTGCCGGCCTTGGTTTGAAACCAGGTGCGTCGGACAGCAGCGCCGAAACGCAGGATCGGCCGCGGTTCCAGTTCCCAGCGCGCCCCGGCCCACGTCTGCCGGAGCGCGAAACTCGTGCGCTGGCCCAGCAGGGACTGGTTCCCGAAACCATAGAAGTCGTCACGAGGCCGCCACTGGTAGACCGATTCGACGAACAGCCGTTGGGCTCCCCGCTCAATTCGCCATTCGGCAAACGCTCTCTGGTAACCACGGATCGTAACCGTGCCGCCCAGGCGGACAGTCTGATTCGCCCACGGCTCCCAAATCTCCCGAGCTCCGAAACCGGGCCCGGTCACCTCGTCTCCAGTGACCACCGGCGCCACGCCGAAATCCAGGGGGCAGAGATCCCGGCGATCGTCCGGGGACCGGGGCCGGCCGAGAGCCGAGCAAACCATGACTAGAAGAACCAAGGTGCGGGCAACGGGATAAAGGATGGGCGTCATGTGATTTGTAGACCGGGTAGCCGTGACCAGCCCTTGGGAAACGACCGACTTGGAGTACAGATCCTTTACAAACCCTTCAGAGTCTGCACGCTAAACAACATTCGATCGTAAATCGCCCATGGAGTTCAAGTTTGGGGCATCGGGGCATCAGGGTGAGGGGCAAAGAGGCAGGGAGACGACAAACGTCAAAAGCGTTTGGCGCGGGACGCGCAAAAGCCCCCAGGGCGGGCCGGAGGCGCGCGCTCCCATGCCGGGACACCGGCGCTCCCAGACGTTCACCGGAAAGTCACGTTGATGACCATGATCTCGGACGCGCCGGCCGTTCGCACCGGTGGCCCCCAAAGCTGCACCCCGCTGGTCACAAAGAAGTGCGTTTGACGTTTCTTCAGATGCCCCCAGCTCAGCTCATTCTGGTATTGCGTAACGTAGTTGACCGGCCAGGCCTGCCCATGGTGAGTATGGCCGGACAGTTGGAGGTCCGCGCCGCTCCGGCTGACGTCGTCGAAGTCGATGGGGCGGTGGGCGATCAGAATCACGGGGAGATCCCCGGCAACGCCTCGCAGCAGCTCTTCCACCGGTTGTCTGCCCCCGGAACGCCGGTCCTTCCGTCCGGCCAGGTAGAAGGCACCGTCGATCCGTTCGACTGTATCGGCGAGAAGCCGGATCCCTGCCTTCTCAAAAAAATCGGTGCTTTCCGCCACTCGCCGGTCATGATTTCCTGGGGCGCCGAAGACCCCGTATTTTGCCTGAATCCGGCGGAATTGCGCTTCGTAGCCGCTCGTTTCCTCATCCGGCCGGTCACCCTCTAGAACATCCCCACCTATCAGGACAATATCGGGCTTAGCCGCATTGATCTTCGAAACCAGCCTCTCCATCAGATCTCCAGCGGTAGTTGCGTTAAGATGGATGTCCGCTACGAAAACAATCCTTAAATGCTTGAGCGTCGAAGCCTTGCGGGGAACATCGATGGCGTACTCGCTGATCTGCAGACGCTGATGATTCCAGAGGCCTACCGCAACGATGACAGCCGGGAGGGTCAACCATAAGACCACTCTGGACGTCCGAAAGCTGGCGGATCCGGTTGCTTCCGCCGACACGGCTTTCGTCAGCCGCAGGACCCCGACCATGCAGTCAGACGCCAGCACCGTGAGAACCAGGTACATCATGAAGGGCAGCGAACAGTAACCGGCGATCATGGCCGGCTTCGCCCACGCACCCGCGTTGCTGTGGGAGAGGGTTTCCGCGAAGGGATAGCCCAGCGCGACGATAACTGAGGCAAACGTCCAAGCCCACTTCCAGAGCCGGGTGGCAATTTGCTGCCTGACTCGCACATAGGTGTAGACGGCAAGAGGCGAAAGGAGCAGGAGTACATCGAGCAAGAACATAGAGCTGCCACAGTAGCATCGGGAACCAGGCGCTGCCAATAATCTCTGCTCGCAATGAGACGAGCAGTCATCCTCGCCGGGATCGAAGCCCATAAGCCTTTTTACTTTCGCGCATCTGAGCAATCGATTTCTTCTCGTGGGTTCAGTCGTCAGGGGGTCAGTTTCGAAAAATTCCGTTTTGAGACGACGAGTCCCAATACCGAACAGGGCTCCAGTGTTAGCTCGGCGGTGAAAAGGCTTCACAGGCAGGCCGGCAGCTACAGTCGCTTCTGGCACCGTGCATGCATCGGCAATCGCATGAGAGTCTTCTACCCAACCGCGAAGATGCGAACAGCGCTCCCGGGATTCTTGCTCCTGGTTGTCATTATCGTTGGTGTTGACGGGAGTGGTTTCGGCAAAGACAACCCGGTCAACTCGAGTCCGACCGTCACGACCGTTGACCGGGCGATTGACAGATACGCGGAAAGCATCGGCGGCCGGAAAGCAATCGGGCAGATCAAGACGCAAGTCAAGAAGGGTCTCGGGATAGGCAACTCCGTACTCGAAGTCTACCAGGCGTTTCCGGGCCGTTTTTGCAAGATCAGCGTGTCCCGGCACGGAACCTACCGCATCGCGGCCGGCCGAACAGGCGGATGGACGCAAGACAACAAAATCTTACGAAACGCAGCCGACGACCTCATCGTGTACGAGCGAACAGTCGACGATCCCTTCTTCGTGCTTAGCCTTCGCAAGTACTTTCCCAAGCTGAGTTTTCGTCCCGCTGTCAGAGAGGGAGACAAGGAAGTTTACAGAGTTGTCGGGACGCTGCCGCCGGAATGGGACCCGAGACTCTTCGGCTCCGAGCTCGAGGTCTGTTTCGACGCCCGCACCGGACTGGTTCTGAGCATTGGGAGGTTTCAATTCGAGGACTATCGACAGGTGGACGGAATCCGCGTGCCATTCACCGTTCGCATGCTTCACTCCGGGGAGGAAGAACATGTGATCAGGTATGACGAGATCCGGCACAATCAACCGGTGGACGAGAAGCTCTTCGACCAGCCTGCGCCCGACCGGCCTCTGAAGTAAGGATCACCCATGACTGCTCTTTTTCGAGACATCCGCCACGCCGCGCGCACTCTGCGTCTGAACTCCAGGTTCACTCTGGCCACCGTCACGATCCTCGCGCTGGCTCTGGGTGCGAACGCCGTTGTCTTCACATTCTTCGACACCGTCCTTCTTCGACCCTTGCCGTACCCGGATGCTGACCAACTGGTACTGGTGGGTACGAACGTCCGCGCCGGGAACGCCGACGGCGAAGCCGAGTCCGAGGAGAATAAGGTCTCATACCCTAATTTCGTGGATCTGCGCGCGCAGAGCGACACTTTTGCGGAGCTCACGGGGTTCGATCTCGTCCGTTTTCGAACGAACCCCGGGGCTCAGGCCGAGCCGGTTTGGGGCGCCAATGTCACAGGCGGTTTCTTGCAGGTTTTCGGGACACGCCCTGCCCTTGGGCGTTTCTTTTCACCGGGCGAATTCACCGAGGGCGCAAACCAGGTGGTGATCCTGTCCGATCGTCTCTGGAAGAAGTGGTTTGCGGGCCGGACGGACGTAATCGGCCGGTCGGTTTCTGTGGACGGGACGTCGCACCTCGTGGTTGGGGTCCTGCCCCCCGATTTCGTATTCTGCGAGGACCTTCGCACGGATTTCAGACCCAAGGGCCGCAGCATCGAATTGATAAGACCCCTGGCGCCGTCCACGTGGATGCTGCACCGGGGGGCCAAATGGCTGAGCGTCGTCGGCCGGATGAAACCCGGGGTCTCGGTACAGCGAACGCAGCAGGTCGCCGATGTCGTGGCGAGGCGCCTGGAATATGAGTACCCTGTCAACCGGGGACTGCGGTTTTCGGTCGAGACGCTGCAATCGCACCTGGCATCCGATACCAGTCGACTGCTGTTGTCCCTTCTGGCGGGTGTCGGCCTGATTCTGCTCATTGCTTGCGCGAACGTGGCGAGCCTGTTCCTTGTCAGAGCCGCCGGTCGCGACACCGAATGCGCGATCAGGGCCGCATTGGGAGCGCGGAGGCTCCAGATCGCCCGCCAATTGCTGGCCGAGAGCCTCCTGGTAGCTTTCGCCGGCGGTGCCATCGGACTGTTTCTCGCCTGGCTCGGGTGTGGCCTGGTTGACGCTTTTCGAAATGAATACAGTATTCGAATGACCGAAGCACACATAGACGGGCGGATACTCCTGTTCACCTTCTCCCTTTCCACTCTCGCCGGTCTCCTGACCGGGCTCGTGCCCGCGTTCCAACTCTCCAGGACGGTCGCCGCCCGGCTAACCTCTCGTCAAGGCGGTTCTCCTGCACACGCGGGTTCCAGGCGCGCCCGGAAGCTGCTTCTGACGGCGCAGGTCACCGTCTCGATGATTCTTCTTGTCGCGGCCACGCTGCTTGCCGGCAGTCTCCTTCGGCTTCGAAGTCAGGACCCTGGATTCCGGCCGGATCGTGTCCTGAGTCTCACCGTGCCCCTCCACGAATTGGCCTATCCCGAGGTTGAGAGACAGCGGGCCTTTTACCGGGAGCTACTCGCCCGGGTTGACAAGCTGCCGGGAGTGCAGTCGGCCGGACTCGTTTTCGGTATTCCTCTCGGATCGGAGCGGAGTCACCCGCGTACCTTCAGCCTCGACGGGCAAGCAAGCACCGGAACCCGGGAACTCTCGGAGCAGGAACTCCTGATGGTCAGCTCCCGGTACTTTTCAACGATGGGGATCCCTACACGGGCGGGTCGACCTTTTACCGAGCAGGACGACCAGGACGCGCAGCGAGTCGCGATCGTCAACGAGGCGATGGCCCGGCGTTACTGGGGAAACGGCACACCGGTCGGACGGAGGGTCGTCCTGGGGAACTCGCGGCTGACCGTTGTCGGCGTCGTTGGTGACGTCCGCCGCGGCGGGTTGGAGCAGGAAGCCTCTCCTGAAATATACCTGCCGTACTTGCAGGCTGAATCTTGCCTTCGGCTTTCGCTTGTCGTTCGGACGGCCACCCCGGCGGACGGTCTTGCCAAGCTCGTCCGGCGTGAGATACAGGAAATCGATCCCGACCAGATTGTCGAGAACGTGCAGACGATGGAAAAAGCACTCTCCGCTCATCTTGCAGTCCGTCGGGCGACCGTGCTCACAGCGCTTGTGTTTGCGCTCCTCGCCTTGGGCATCTCCGCGACCGGTCTTTACGGTTTCATTGCTTATTCCGTCTCCCGGCGGCGACCGGAATTCGGGATCCGCATTGCCTTGGGGGCGAGAACCGGGACGATCGTCCGGTTGGTCATGCGGGAAGGTGTCCAACTGGTGCTTCTCGGCATTGTTGCCGGGACCGCTCTGGCGATGTACCTGATGCGGTTCTTGACGACCCAGTTGTACGGGGTCCGGGCCGACGATCTCTTTACATTCATCGCAGTTGGCCTGTTCCTTCTATCGGTTGCGCTGGCGGCCTGCTTCCTGCCCGCAAGGCGAGCCGCCCTGCAGAATCCGGCGTCCGCGCTCCGGGCCGAGTAGGGTCGGAGGCGACAACTCACTGGGGCATTGGGGTGAGGGGCAAGGAGGCAGGGAGACGAGAAACGTCATACGCCTTGCTTAAGGCGCCTCACCTTCGGCTGTCGCATTCCCGCCCGTCCCTCGGTCAGTTGAGCCTGGCTCAACCGAAATGAGGCGACCATGGAGTGCATTTCCTCCGCCTGGGTGAAAAGCATTTCGACGGACTGCAGCGAATCGGCCGAAGCCGAGCTGTTCTCGCGAGTCGACTCGCTGATGTGATCGAGAGCGCCTTTCATATGCTCGATCCCTTGCTGTTGAGATCCGGATCCGGTCGCGATCTGGTTCATGAGCTCTCCGACCCGGTGAACATGCTCGTTGATTTGGCTCAGATTGCTCATGACTTCGCTGTTGACACTCACCCCGCCCTCGGCTTTGGCGACCGCTTCCTGGATCATCCGGCCCGTCTGTTTGGCGGCCTCCGCACTGCGCATGGCGAGCGTTCGCACCTCTTCGGCGACCACGTTGAATCCTTTGCCCGCCTCGCCTGCCCGTGCGGCCTCGATGGCCGCATTGAGCGCGAGGAGGTTAGTCTGGAAGGCGATTTCATCGATCGTTTTTACGATCTTCGATGTCTCGTGGGACGACGTCTTGATCAATTCCATCGCCTCGGAGAGCCTTCGCATGCTGATCACACCCAGGGCGCTGCTCTTAAGCGCCAACTGCATCAGGTCGCGTGCATCGCCGGCCGTGGCGGAGTTCCTCGAAGTCATGTCGCTCACGTTCCTCAGTTGCTCCGAGACCGCTTCAATTGACGAAGCCTGTTGCCCCGCTCTGCCTGCAATGACCTGACTGAGCGAATTGATCTGCGACGAAGCCCCCGCTACTTCCTGAGAGATGGATTCGATGCGGGCAAGTTGCCCGTCGATCTTGTCGACTGCTTTGTTGAAGGCCTCCTTCATTCGCGCGAATTCGCCGAGGTACCGCCCGTGCAGGCGCGCGGTGAGGTCGTTGTTCGCAATCCGGTGCAGGGCGGTAATCGCCTCCGTGATCGGCTCGATTAACAGGTCGAGCATTTGGTTCACTTCGACGAGCAGTTCCCGATAGGTTCCTTCAAAGCCGGATGCGTTGCAGCGCGCGTCCAGCTCTCCCTTCTTATTGGCTGCGACGACCCGATGAAGTTCGTCCAGGATGCCATAGATAGACTGGGTGATCGTCATGAAATTCCTGGCAAGCACGTCGCGCTCGGATTGGGGTACGAGCTCGAAAGTCCGATCATTGTGGCGCAACGCTTCCGCGGCACTGGCTACCCGGTTGATGTAGCCGATAAGGTCCTGAAGCGAACGAGCGAGGACTCCGATCTCATCCTTTCGATTGACGTCTACTTTTTGAGAAATGTCCCCCCTGGCAATTTCACGACTGATCTTTGCCAGGCGTTCGATCGGGCCCGTGATCGAGCGCGTGAAAGGAACAATGACGAGGAAAAGGCCCAGGAAGGAGGCGGCGCTGATGCCTGTAAAGACCCACATGAGCCGGGTCAGGGGAGCGTCAACCTGGGCTACCGGGACGCTGAGAACAAGGGTCGCGTCGAGCTCCCGGACGGGCGTGTAGATCCAGTAGGAATCCACGCCGTTATAGACCACACGGGCCATCCCTTCCGCACCGGCACCCATCTGTCGAACGGCTGCGCCGATGCCGGCGTATCTCGTTCCGTCTTCTTTCAGCTCCGTCATTTTCCGTTGGAGGACCAGGCTCGTGTCGGAATGAAAAAGCACCCGGCCGTCGGTCCCCAGCAAGAACGGAATCCCCTGGGCGTAGGTGCCAAGCCCCATGATGTACTGATTGAGCGTCTGCAGGCCGATATCGACCCCGGTAATACCCAGCAACTGCTTATCCCGATATACGGGAACGTTGTGAGAAACGTAGATTTTCTTGTCCAGCAGATCGTAACTGACGTCGTAGCAGGCCGCGCCCCGGTTGGCCGCAGCTGAGTACCAGGCCCGCTGGCCCACGTAGTAATCCGGACCCGCCGCCCGCTCCTCATGGTCGAAATATTCCTGGGTGGACTCGGAGGCGACGAAAACGGACTTGATTTCGGGATCGTTCGCGACGATAGCGCGGAAATGGCTCATCATCTCCTGATAGCCGACATCGTTTCGGTGATCGGCGCCCCGCTGACGGTTGGACTCGAGCCAACGCGCCATTCGGGGATCCTCTGCGACCGTTTGGGCTGCCCTGGCCTTGCTGCTCAGAAACCCCCCGATCGCGAACGCCGTCGATCGGACCCTCTCGAGGGCGCGATCCTGCACTTCTTTCACCACTACTTTCCTGGCAAAACTCTGGGTGAAAAAAAGCGATACGAGAGCCACGAGAAGATTGAACCCGAGAAAGACAACCAGCATCTTGGTCCGTAGCTTCAAATCTCTCAGCATAAGCCGCCTTTCCAGGCCGAAGGTGAACCGGGATCGACCGGATGTTAAACGACTTCCGGGCATGCGCAAAGCAGTTTTTATTGCTGGAGCACTTTGTTGCAAATAGTGAGGTGAGACAGGGCGTCTGATTCGGCACCAGGCACTGAGCACTACGCACTGCTCAGTAAAGGCTCGCTGGGGAGCCGCTCGGGGGTAGGTCCGACTTCGCACTGCCCGCTGCCGGCTGCCCGCTGACTTCTCAGGCCAGGTAGCAGATCGCCCTTTGATTCTCGGGGTCTGCCACGACATGTGCGTTCCTTCCGCCGGCGTTTTCCGGGACGTGAATCACCTGGATCCAGTCGGCGTACTCCGAGGCGGAGGGCAGCAGTTGCGCGAGGCTGTTGGAGGCAGATGCGAAGAACCGGTCGTTGAAATCCGAATGCTGATCGTCGGGGTAAACCGGGAGATAGACGATGCAATCCTCGACGAGGTCCTGGAAGAAGTGCGTCCCGTACGATACTTCCGGGATATGGCCCGCTTCCTCCCGGGCTATTTCGACGAGCACCCGCGTCGTGTGGATGTCCGCGTAACTGACGTTAACGCCCAGTTCGATGCTGCTGCTCCCCCAGCGACCTGGTCCCATGGTCAGAACCTGTGCAAGTCCGATCTCGGGGTGCTTCAGAATACGTCCGACGACCGAACCCAGGGACTTCTTGATCCGCATGTCGCGCAGACAGGCGTACTTGCGAGGATCGACGTAGATGATGTACGCGATTGGGCTGATCATGCCACCATTGATCATCCGGCTTGCCCGGAACAACACCCGCTCGGGCCTGATATCGGCCGGGAATCCCATTGGCTTTGCCATGCCGGGGACCTGCAGAGGGCGGCATTGAAGGAGATTAATGCGAACCGCACCGCTTGGATCAACCGATGCGGTGAATTCCGTATCGACCGGATGACCGTAGGCGCTCTCGAGCGTCGACAGGATCCGTCCCATCATTGAGACGAACTGGGTCCGACCGATCAGGTGTTGAAACGTCAAGACCAGCTCCGAAGCCGGACCCGCACAGTCGGTCCCGAACGGATGCATCAGGTAGCCGTCCTTGACCCGGGAAACGAGGAGGTGCAGAGACGGGTACTCTCCGCCTTCAATCACTTCGATCAGCGGACGAGTCGTCAGTTCGTTGGTATCCAGATCCAGGAGATCCACCTGGTGCTGCGAGTATTTGACGACCTTCATCCCAAACTCGGGTCGCAAGTCGGGCGTGCTCACGGCAATCATGCGCGGATAGTCGTCGCCGACCCGGTTGACTGCGCGCGTGCCGAGGCCGAAGACCAGACGAATCGCGCCCTGGCGGGGATCGATACGGGTGCTCCAGGCGTGGAGGTTCCGAGAGAAGGCAACTCCGGCAAGCGTGGGAAAGAAATAACGCTGGTGAATGGTGCCGGACACGCGCTGGACGAGGATCGCCATCTGTTCGTCCGCTTCGATCAGTCCGCGTTTCCTTCGGTAGGCAAGCGCGTCCGCGTTCAGGGTGCTGGCGTACACCTGTTTCACCGCTCGAATGAAGGCGTCCAGGCGCTGCTTCGGGGTTCCCTGGTTGACGCAGAATTCGCTGCGGTACTTGCCCGCAAACGAGTTCGCAAAACTGTCCTCGAGCAGGCTGCTGGATCGAACGATCACCGGGGCTTGCCCGAAATAATCCAGCAGACGCTCAAACGATTCCATGATTTCGTCGGGGAAAGTCCCCGCGAGGAACCGCTCCTCGATCTCGTCGAAACTGAGTGGGGATGCCGTCTCGGGACTTCGGGCAACCTGCAGGCGGAGTCGGAACAGGTCGTTATTGACGAGAAAAGTGAAAAAAACGTCGGAGCCGATGAAAAACGAGTCGTGATCCTCGAGCACTCCCGAAAAGGTCGACCCGGCCTGGTCGGTCAGAATCCTCCTGGCCATCAGCATCCCAGCCGCTTTCCCGCCAATGCGCCCGGAACCGATGACACGATCGCGTACCCCGAGCAGATCCTTCACGCCAAAATGCGCGTTGGCCAACTCGAAGAAGTGACGGTCAGCTCCGAAAAGCATGCGCACGAGTTCCTCTTTGAGCGCGGTCAACTCGGGCGACGTCTCGCTCAGATCGCTCCCCGAGTCCTGGTACTGCATCAGGCGTGCGTGCACGCTGTCCCAGGGCGCAATCGACCTCCTCATCGGACGTACCGAGGCCCCATGTGCGGCCACTGAGACCTGTCTCGCGTCGTCGCTTTCCAACACCGGAACACAGGTGTGATCGGTCACCAGGTGGGGACGAAACATTTCCGCGGAATAGCGGTCGGATACTTTCAGGGCCTGCAGGTACACCCGGCCCTTGACCCGGTACAAGTCGATCAGTACCTGAGTGGTATCGCGGATCCGCCCGATCACACGGTTGGAGTGCCGGGTCCGGGTGACCGCGAAGTATGCGACGGTACCCAGTTCGTAGAGAAACGGGCAGGTGACTTGAAAGAAATTGGCGAGTGACTCATCGGTCGCCCATTCGGCGACGAGAGCGGAGAGGTTGTCAAAGACGTAGAAGACTTCCCTCCCCTCACGCTCGATGATCTTGTGGAGGTCAGCGCTGAAAACGTCAAACCCCGCCCGGGGACGGAGTTCCCGGACGTCCGCCCCCCGGTCCGGTGCGAGAACCGGGGGGTGAGAGGCAAAACGTAGATAGAGAAGCCGACGGTCGGCTTTCAGTGCGGCTTGCGCGAAAGCATCGGCAAAAAACTTGTAGTCTTCAAGGTCATCCACTTGCCAGACCACGTTGTCGCCGAGCCGCAAGCCTTCCAGAATCTGGTCGAGAGACACGATTCCCGTACTGATATCCGCCATTGTCGTGCTTCCCTTTCTATTAGGGGTAGATACCTCGCACCTTGAGGGCCTCGGCAACCCGGCTGACCGCCAGGCTCCACGCAGCGCGGCGCATGTCGACCTTGTACTTCTTCGAGGTCAGGAAGACCTCCTCGAAAGCTCCGACAATGATCTGCTTCAGCCTGGTGTTCACTTCATCCTCGGTCCAGTACAGACCGGTGTTGTTCTGCACCCACTCGAAGTAAGACACGGTGACTCCACCGGCGTTCGCGAGGATGTCCGGGAGGACGCAAATGCCCTTCTGATCCAGAATGCAGTCGGCATCCGGAACGGTCGGGCCGTTTGCGGCCTCTGCGATGATCTTGGTGTTGATCTTGTTCGCGACACACGGGCGTGATCACGTTTTCGAGAGCGGCGGGAATCAGGACATCGCACTCGACCGTCAGGACGTCATCCCCTGGAATCGTCTCGGTGCCCGCGAGTCCGACCACGGAACCCGTGCGCTGCTTGTGCTCGATCGCCCGATGCGGATCAAAACCGTTTTCGTTGAACACGGCGCCCCGGGAATCGCTGACCGCGATGACCTTGGCATCGAAGTCGTCGTGAATCAGGCGGGCGGCGATGGCTCCGGCGTTTCCAAACCCCTGGATCGCCACGCGCGCACCCTTCAGGTTCAACTGGAGCTGCTTGGCCGCTTCGGCAATGACGTAGACGCACCCTCGGGCCGTCGCTTCATTCCGACCCTTCGAACCGCCGATCGCCAGCGGCTTGCCGGTGACCACACCGGGGATGTACTCGCCCTTGGCCATGCTGTAGGTGTCGGCAATCCACGCCATTGTCTGCGCATTCGTGTAGACGTCCGGGGCCGGGATATCACGGGTGGGACCGATGATAAAGGAAATCTCGGTCGCGTACCGGCGGGTCATGTTCTCCAACTCGGCGTCGTTCATTTCCTTCGGATTGCAAATCACCCCGCCCTTTGCGCCACCGTACGGGATGCCGACAACCGCGCACTTGTAGCTCATCCAGCTCGCCAACGCCCTCACTTCATCCAGGCAGACGTCCGGATGGTACCGAATGCCGCCTTTGGCAGGCCCACGAGCGGTCGAGTGCTGAACGCGGTATCCGGTAAAGGTTTTGAACTTCCCATCTCTCATCTTCACCGGGAAATTGACGGTCAACTCCCTCTCCGGCAGCCGAATCTGGTTTCGAATCTCAGTGTCTAAACCGAGCAAATCCGCCGCCAGGTCAAAATTCCTGAGGGCCATCTCGAACGCGTTCAACTTGCTGTTACTCTCGTCCATACGGTGAAAACCCCCTCTGTAGAATGTAAGAAAAACAAAACGGATAGAAGATCCTACCGGCGCGTGGAACAGCAGGGCCTCCGCCCGATCGGCCGGACCCAAAAACTGGAGGCATTAGCAGGGCGATTTATTTTTAGGCAAACGACCCTGCGGAGGCAAGGCCAAATTCACTTCAATGTTGTGAACTGTTAAATCAAGGAAACATCGGGAAACATGACGCAACCGTGATTGCACGACTACTCAGGTGGTAGAATCCGGCAGGACGATCAACATGAATGGAAACATTGCACCCGACAACCAGCAAAAACTGGTCGATCTCATCCGTGTTTACAACGACGTCGAGGCGAATATGATCCACAGTCTTCTGGCTGAATCAGGGATCGATTGCCTGCTCGTCAGCCACGTTCCTCACTCCCTCTACCCCTTCACCATAAACGGGCTCGCGGAGGTAAGGATCAAGGTGCTCGAGGACCGGTTGGCCGAAGCGCAAGAGATCATTCGCGAGTCCGGCCGCATTAGGATCGATGACGAGATGGATTCAGAGCCTGAAGCGGGGGGACATGATACTTAATTCCTTTGCCCCAACCGAGGACTCGCGTGAGCAGAAGAATTAAGTTTCGTGTCCCCGCCGGTTCTCGGCGAGTTTCGGGGACACAAAACTTAATTCCTCTGCTTACGGGGACGTCGTGGTAACGGCGAGGGAATTAAGTATTATGTCCCCGAAACTTCATCGCGGCGGCTGAGAGCCGGGCGAATGTCGCCTCGTCAACCGGGCGATCGAAGACCAGGCCGACGATGAGTGCCCAGCTGAGCAGGAAATAGTGCCAGCCGTCCTCGATCTGAAGCCCCCGGGTGGCCTGCTGCCGGCGCGCCTGCTCCAGAAAGCCCAGCTGTCCCCGGTAGTTCAGTTCCCAAACCACTCCACGGCGTGGGAAGACAGCATCGCCGGTGATCGGGGAACCAGGAACATCCTTCCCCATGCCCGTCGCATTGATGACGAGGGAACCCGGCGGGAGCGAGGCGATCAGTCGGTCGTTCAAGAGCGGATCGGAACTCTCAAAAAGCTCGACCGGGGTGGCGGATCCGAGCCGGGCGATCAGCGAGCGAAGCCGATCAATTTGCATGCGGTGGCTTTCGACAACCGTAATGCGCGCCGGACAATTCCCTTCCGCCGAGCCGGACGTGAGGAATTGAGCCAGGATGGCGGACCCCGCACCACCGCCACCGAGGCACAGCACCTCTGCCGATTGCCCGGACCAGTGATCCGGTCCCAGAAACTGTCTCATTACCCGGCCGCTCACCTCCCGGTCGGTGGCGTGACCCACGAGGGAACCCTCTCGTTTGTAGATGCAGGAAACTTCACCGACCAGGCGGGAGTCGTCGGTCAGGGAATCGAACAAATCGCCGGCCGCCCTGAAGATCCGGATCTTGTGGGAAGTAACGAGTGCCCCGAGCGAGGCCGGCTCTTCCGCTATTCGACCCACAACCTCCCGATATCGAGCCGCGGTCGCGCCGAGCGGCAGATCGATTCCCACCAGCCGGGCACTGCCGAGACGCAGAGTCTCGGCCCACAAGGGGAACATGCCCAAGCTCGCCGAGGAGCCCGTGGTGACGCCGACAAAAAACATCGTACGCGGTGAACTGGTCATATCAGCGAGCCGGCCCATAGACCCGGGCGATCCGGCGGCGGTAGTCGTCGTAGGAAGACTCAAAGCGCTCGCGCGACCGCTGCTCGCCCACGAAGTAGCTGCTCGTGAGAACAATCGGAGGCTTTCCTCGCGCCGTCAGCCGCCGCGCCACCTCTACTTTCAAGGCATTGGTCACGGCCGCACCGCCGATGGTTGAGCCCGGTCCCACTGGATCTTCCAGGCCGTCAACCTCAACCAGCGCATCACCCGCAGGCGTGCAGTTGTCGATGACAATGTCGGCAATGTCGATCAGCCGTTTGCCTGAACTGTGCCGCGGCTTCGCCACCGAGCAATGGGCCACAGAGACGACGACAATCAGCGGCATGTTCCTCTTCCGTGCCTCCAGCCCCACATCGATGACCACCTCGTTGACTCCACTGTTCGAAAAAATGACAAAACAGTCGGGTGGAGCAAACACGAAGTTCTTCATGATCACCTGTCCCAAGCCCTCTACCTTCTCGATGAACATGGCCTGCCGCTGGCCATTGGCCCCCACCACTTCCGTGTGATAGGTGAGCGACAGCTCGACGATCGGGTGAAAGCCGGGGAAGCTGCCATGGCGCGGATACATCTCTTCGAGAAACATGCGCGAGTGCCCCGTCCCGAACAGGTGGACGAGTCCGTCGGCGGCGATCGTGTCCGCGCAGAGATCGGCCGCGCGACCGATCGCGTCCAGCTGGGTGTCTCGAATTTTCCGGATTATCTCGGAAGCAGCATCCAGGTAGGCAAGGGCGGCGTCCATTCCTCGAATTGTACCAATCCCAAGCGGTTCGGCATATTCTGGAAGCTGGAAAGCAACTGCGCGCTGCGCACCGCACTGCGCACTGCGCACTGCGCACTACCGTGGACAAAAAATGGACACGGTCGACAGAGTGGACAGTGTGGACTCTGGAACTTGCGGCGATTTGTCGACTTTGTCCACTTTGTCCACAATGTCCACATGGTCGACGGTCAGTCGCCAGTGGGCAGTGGGCAGTGCGCAGTGCGCAGTGTAGGGCAGCGCGCAGCGCGCAGTAAGCAGTTCCTGGAGGGGCTTCATGCACCGGATCACCATGCTTGGCAGCGGATTGATCGGTCTGTTCTACACGATGACCCTGCATGACGCCCGCAGTCGGGACCGCGTGCATGTCGTCTACTCGAGGACGCCCGACCGGGCCCGCGACTTCGCCGCCAGGCACGCAATACCGGTTTGGACGACCGACCTCGAGGAAGCGATCAGGCATCCGGAAACGGACCTCGTGGTCATAGGTTTGCCCAACGATCAGCACCTCCAGGCCGCGCTCCTCGCAATCGACGCGGGTAAGCCGGTCCTGTGCACGAAGCCACTGGCAAGAAACGGGAATGAGGCCAAGACGATGCTCGAGGCCATAGAGAGAGCCGGGCTGTTCGGCGGGTACCTGGAGGACCTCGTTTATACTCCCAAGACGTTAAAATCTGTCCAGTCAGTGAGAAGCGGAGCAATCGGCAAGGTTCTCTGGACCCGGTCACGCGAAACGCATCCCGGGCCGCACAGCGACTGGTTCTGGAACGCGGAAATCTCGGGTGGCGGCGCGATCATCGACATGGGTTGCCACTGTATCGAGATCGGGCGCACCTTCATCGGCAAAGACGTGCGACCGGTGGAAGTTGTCTGCTGGGGCGATACCCAGGTCCACCCGATCCAGGCCGAAGACAGCGCGGTCGGCCTTGTCCGCTACGCCAACGGTGCAATCGGGCAGTTTGAGGTGAGCTGGGCTTTCAGAGGCGGAATGGACCTGCGCGATGAAGTGTCGGGCACGGAAGGGACCATCTGGCTGAACCACTGGCTGAGGACGGGGATCGAAATGTTCAGCGCGGCCGGACCGCAGGGCTATGTCGCCGAGAAGCTCGAGGGGGAGCGGGGGTGGCTCTTCCCGGTCGGTGATGAAGTGGGGGCGCTCGGTTATCGGGAAATGATGGCAGATATGCTCAATGCCCTGGATGACGGGCGCCAGCCGGTCGAAACCTTTTATGACGGTTATGTCGTTAACTGCATCATGGATGCCGCCTACAGATCGGTCCGTTCCAAGAAGTGGGAACCGATCGAGATAGAGGACTGGCGGGGGTCGGAACAAGCGGGGGGGCCACCGAAAACCGGGGTTACGACGAGCTCCATGATCTGATCAAGGCCGAGCGTCTTCCGGACGGTAGTGAGAAGTTGATCTTGAAAGAGAAGAAGAGCGGCCGGATCGTCGAGAAGCTTCTGCCCACCGAGAGGCAGGACGCGAAATTCGAGGAACAACAATGATTGAGCCGAGGCCGTTGCGCACGACCGTGGTTGGCAGCTACCCGTTTCCATCCTGGCTGGAATACGCAACTCAGCACCTCGACCGGTTCGGGACAGATGAGATCGCCGAACTGCAGGCTGACGCGGTGACGGTCGCGATTCAGGACCAGGCGAAGGCCGGGCTCGATGTGATCACGGACGGCGAACAGACCCGCCTGGACTTCAACCTGTCATTCTACGGCCACATCCGGGGACTCGGCCCTCCGGAGCAAACCCGCCGTGCTTTTGGCCCTCCCGGGCACGACCAGCGGGGCAAACACCCGGTTATAGGCGAGCTGAACGCGCCCGCTGGCCTGGGGGTTGTGGCGGAATACAGGAGACTCGAGGCACTGGCGCCACCCGGTTCCATCCTGAAAGCGAGCGTCCCGGGCCCTTACACGCTGAGCGGCCGGATCCTGCCGAACGCGCAGTACCCCGACCGCTGGGCCGTCACCGAGGCACTGCTCCCGATTGTGCGCCAGGAGCTCGAAGATGTCGTCGCGAGCGGGTGCGGCGAACTAACCGTCGATGAACCGTCCATGAGCTGCTATGCGAGCCCGGAAACGACGAAGCGATTCGTCGACATTTTCAACCGCACCGTGGAGCCCGTGGTCGGACACTGCTTTCTCTCGACCCATCTCTGCTTCGGCAACTACAAAGGACGGGCAGTCGGCAAAAGGCGCTACGCCCCGATGTTCCCGGATTTTCTCGAGCTGGCGGTGGACGAAATCCACTTGGAGATGGCCAGCCGGGAATTCGCCGAGCTCGAGATCATTCGGGGGATAGCCGAACGGAAACGGGTTGCGGTTGGCATCGTTGACGTGAAAAGTTACTACATCGAAACTCCCGAGGACGTGGCTGAAAGAGTGCGCGCTTGTCTCTGTCATGCCCCGGCCGAGCGACTCTCCCTGGCGCCGGACTGCGGCTTGAGTCAAACGGCGAGATGGGCGGCCAGGCAAAAACTCGCAAACATGGTGGCCGGTGTGCGGCTCGTCCGGAAGGAGCTCGGACTTTGATAAAACCGCTCCTTCAGGACGAGGCTTTCCTTGCGGATGTCCAGAGAGCCTCTCGAGACGCCGACCGGTTGCACCTCTGGTGGCTCGGGCAAAGCGGGTTTCTGATCAACTGGAACGGCTCGTATCTGCTGCTCGATCCATACCTTTCCGACTCGCTGACGGTCAAGTACGCCGCGACCGACAAGCCCCACGTCCGGATGACCGAACGAGTCGTCGCACCTGACCGCCTCGGCCTCGTCGATGTCGTCACCTCGAGCCACAACCACACCGATCACCTTGACCGCGGAGACGCTCCGTCCCCTCCTGACCGCAAATCCCGCCATTCGGGTTCTCGTGCCGGCCGCAAACCTGGCCTTCGCCGCCGATCGGCTCCAAGTCCCCGTCGATCGGCTCGACCCTCTGGAAGTCGGTACTCCTGCCCGTTTCGCCGGTTTCGAGATTGATGCAGTAGCATCAGCGCACGAAACCGTGGAGACTGATGAGTCCGGAAGGCCGCGGCATGTGGGGCTGATCGTCCGGGCGGGACCATGGGTGATCTACCACAGCGGCGATACCGTTCGCTACGAAGGCATGGCTGAAACACTCCGGCAATGGAGGATTGACCTGGCCCTCCTGCCGATTAACGGCCGCGGCCGGGGAGTGGCCGGGAATCTCAGCGGCCCGGAAGCCGCCCAGCTCGGGAAAGATATCGGCGCCGGGATTGTCATTCCCTGCCACTACGGCATGTTCGTGTTCAACACCGTTTCTCCCGACGACTTTGTGCGGAGTGCAGACGCGATCGGCCAACCTTACAGGCTGCTGCGTAACGGCGAGCGCTTCAGCCTGCCCGAATGAACAGCCCCAGAGGACGATGGAGCTCATGCGAAAGATACTGATTCTCCTGACCTGTTGCTCTTGCTTCTTCGCCTCTGGTCGTGGGCAAGCTCAAAACGACGAAGACATGAGGTTCCTCCGCAGCGTGATCATCGAGAAGGGGGAGACGTCGCCCGGCGATATCATCTGCATCCTGTGCTCGGTCACGGTGAAGGGAAAGGTGCCGGGAGATGTGATTGCGATTGGCGGTGACCTGACAGTAACGGGAAGCATCCACGGAGACGCAATCGCGGCCGGTGGGCGGGTTTCGGTACTACCGGGAGGCCGAATCGATGGAGACCCAATCGCGGTCGGCGGATCGGTCAGGACGAGCGGCCGGGTGACGGTGCCTGCCGAGCGGGTCAGCGTCCCCTATTTTCACCTGCCCGGACAGAGAAGCTTCGACCCCCTTGGCGTTCTCAGCCTGGCTGGTTTCATGCTGCTCGTGACCGCCGCAGCGGCTGCGATCCTGCGGACCCACCGGAGTGCTGGGATTGCGGACGACCTGAGGCGCCGGCCCTGGCTCGCTCTACTGCTGGGTCTGGCCGGCTGGACTCTCTACCTGTTCCTCGAGGAGCAACTCGACACCGACGGCACCCTCGCGACCCTCGGCTATTGGATGGTTTCCGGCCTCGTGCTCGCCCTGTTGCTGATCGGCTATGCGGGCCTCGTCTGGTTGGTTGGCAGGTTGATTGCGAGACAGCACGGCGGGAAAAACTGGGTGGCGGGAAGCCTCATTGTCACCATCGCGCTCTTGGTTCCTGTCGCCGGCGCCCTTTTCGTTTCTCTGCTGCTTGTGCTGACAATGGGAAGCGGAATCGAGCGAACCGCCCGTTCCGCCGCGGCCATCATCGCCCGGCGAAGGGCCCGCGGATCTAAGCGGATAAACGCGGATGAACGCGGATAAGGGCAGCCGCGATGAGGACCCTTTCCGGCTGCGCTTATCCGCGTTTATCCGCAGGTCCGCGTTCATCCGCGTTTATCCGCGTTTATCCGCGCAAATCCGCGGCGCCAACCAGCGCCCGACCTACCAGTTCCAGAGCGTCCCGTCTTCCTTCCGATTGACCGGCAGGTAAGCCGGCCGGTACGGGTACTGAGCGGCGAGCTTTTCATCGTAGTCCACTCCCAGGCCGGGCATCTCGCCCGGAACCATGGTACCGGACTGGTACTGGTAGGCGTGCGGAAACACCTGGTCGACAAGGGGGTCATGGGGCATGTGTTCCTGAATCCCGAAGTTGTTGATCGAAGTATTCACATGCAGCGCGGCCGCCATTGTGATCGGCGACAAGTCGGTTGCGCCATGGAAGCCCGTCCTGACGTGGTACGGCTCGGCCAGGTGGGCAAGCTTCATGATCGAAGTGATGCCGCCGCCGTGAACCACGGTCATCCGAATGTAGTCGATCAGCTGCTCGGTAATGAGCGTGAGGCAATCGTAGACCGAGTTAAACACTTCTCCCACGGCAAGCGGGGTCACGGTGTGCCGGCGGATGATCCGAAAGCCCTCCTGCAACTCCGCCGCGACGGGGTCTTCGAGCCAGAGAAGACGGAATGGCTCGAGTTCCTTTCCCAGCCTGGCCGCTTCGATCGGTGTGAGCCGGTGATGAGCATCGTGGAGAAGCTCGATCCTGTCACCGTAAACGTCGCGAAGACGCCTGAAAAGTTGGGGAACATGGGCCAGGTACTTCGACGTCGACCAGACGGATTCCTCCGGGAGTCCCTGCTGGGCCGGTTCGTACTTTCGGCCCGCCTTCCCCACCCCGTAGGTGGCCGCGATCCCAGGCACGCCCGACTGGACGCGGATCGCACGGTAACCGAGCTCGACATGCCGTCCCACGTCATCCACAGCCGCCTCGATGTCGACCCCGTTCGCGTGGCAGTACACCTGCACGTTCGCCCGGCTTCGCCCGCCCAGAAGCTGGTATAGAGGTACGTTGAGCGCCTTGGCTTTCAGGTCCCACAGCGCCACGTCGATCGCCGCAATGGCAGTCATGGTCACCGGGCCGCGTCGCCAGTATGCCCCGCGGTAGAAGTACTGCCAGATGTCTTCGGTTTGAAACGGATCGCGACCAATCAGGCAAGGGAGCAGATGCTCCTCCAGATAGGCTGCGACGGCTTTCTCACGACCATTGAGCGTGGCGTCTCCCACGCCGTAAATGCCCTGATCCGTGTGGACCTTCAGGGTTACAAAGTTGCGGCTGGGACTGGATACGAAGACCTTCGCGTCGGTGATTTTCATAGTAAGAAGACTCAGAAGCCGATCGAGTTACCACCATCGACGGGGAGGACAACGCCGGTGATGAAGCGGGCGGCATCAGAGGCCAGGAAAACTGCGGCGTGCCCCACGTCCTCGGGCTTTCCCAACGTTCCGAGAGGCGTTCTTTCCAAAACCCGCCGCTTCCTCTCCGGATCCTGGTCAAGGGCGCGGGCGGACATCGGAGACTCGATGAACCCCGGGGCAATACAATTCACGCGGATGCCGTGAGGGGACAGCTCGACGGCCATCGCACGGGTCATCCCTTCCACTGCAGCCTTGGCGGCGGAATACGCGACGACTTTTGGAATCCCGTACCGGGAGGCCATCGAGCTGATCATAATGACGACACCCCGCTTTCGCCCCATCATCGGGCGGGTCACTTCCCGGGTGAGCGCGAACACCGCCTCCTGGTTCAGCCGGATGACTTTGTGAAACTCGTCGTTCGTGACCTCGTGCAGATCCTTTTTCAGGTGGATTCCGGAGTTGTTCACGAGGATATCGATCGCACCATGCCGATTCTCTATGGTGGATACAAGCGAGGGGAAGGTCTCCAGCTGCGACAGGTCGTGCGCGATGTAGGCCGCAAGAGGCCCGAGGGATTCGCACGCCTGCCGCAGAACCTCTTCCCGGCGCCCGGTGAGCAGGACTCTGCTGCCCGCCTCAACCATCGCGCGCGAGATCGCGAGGCCGAGACCGCTCCCTCCCCCGGTCACGAGGGCCAGTCTTCCGGTTAAAGAATAGATGCTGCCTGCCAAGCAATTCCGATTGTACGGCTCTCGGGCCGCGGGTTCCACTGGGCCTACATTCCACTGGGCCTGGAGTGGGCGGCGGAGACACTCGCGTGGTAGCCTTAAATAAATAGAAGCGCTGGTCAACATGGAGGTAGAGGACATGATGACACTGTCGGTAATCCTGATAACGACATTCCTGGCAGTCACGACACCGCAGGGCGCGCCCAAGGGACCGCTCGGAATCTTCGAAAACGAGGCCGACATCGGTCAGGGAGTGCTCCCCGGCTCAGTCGCCTACAACGCCGAGAAGGACGAGTATCGGATCACCGGCGGCGGAACCAACATGTGGGGCGAAAAGGACGAATTCCACTTCCTCTACAATCGGATTACGGCCGGCAACCTGCAACTGACCTCCCGGCTGGAGATCCCGGCGTCCGAGGGCGGTAACGCGCACCGCAAAGGCGGCTGGATGATCAGGGAAAGCCTCGATGCCGACTCCCCGTATGTCGACGCGGTCCTTCACGGCGACGGCCTGATCTCCCTCCAGTATCGAGAGAAAAAAGGGGGCGAGACCAAAGAAGTGAAGGCGCCTACCTCCCGCACCTCGCGGCTTGCGCTCGAGCGCATTGGCAACCGGTTCACGCTCTGGAGCGAGGGCGGGGACGGTGCGCTTCGCGAGGCTGGCTCAGTGAGCCTCCAGCTTCCCGAAACTGCTTTCGTGGGACTGGTCGTCTGCTCGCACGATGCCGGCCGCCGTGAATCGGTCGTTTTCACCGAGGTGAAGATAAGTAGAGACCCGAAAAAGGGAGGACAGTGATAGCCAGCCACTGATTGCCTGACACTCCAGACCCAGTTTTAGAGCCGGAGTGACCAGCGACGGGGTCATCGAGCCGAACAGAACCGCAAACGGAGCGTCTTCCAGCGGAGTGCGCGGAGTCTAACCGTAACCCACACCTGGCTCGGAGGTTGGTTGCTCACGGTTATAATCCGCGCACTCCGCTGGAAGACGCTCCGTTTGCGGTTCTGTACTCCTCGCCGGCCCGGTCGTTGTGGGCGCCGTTATGGTTCTGTAAGTCTTCAACTCCATATTAAACAGTGGAATGATAACCCAGAACTGTTATCAAATAGCGGGCGTACCAAACCCGGCGCGAGGCAATGATCGGCTATGAAAAACATACCGCACTCCTTCCTAGTGGTCTCGATTCTAGTTGTAGCCAGCTTTTCCCCTCTCGTGGCTGCCAGCGATCCGAACACGCTGACCAAGGGCGAAATCAAACAAGGGTGGAGTCTCCTGTTTGACGGCAAGACGACGCAGGGGTGGAGAGGGGCCAAGATCGCAACCTTCCCCGAATCCGGGTGGAAGGTCGAGAACGGCGAGCTCACGGTTCTGCAGTCAGGTGGCGCCGAATCAAGAAACGGGGGAGACATCGTCACCCTCGAGCAATACGGCAACTTTGAGCTCCTCTTCGAATTCAAGCTGACAGAAGGAGCCAACAGCGGTGTTAAGTACATGGTGACGGGCATCGATCCCGGCACGCCCGGGTCCGCGATCGGCATGGAATACCAAGTGCTCGATGACGAACGGCACCCGGACGCCAAGCAAGGTATCGCCGGCAACCGCACGCTCGCATCCTTCTACGACGTTCTCCCGGCGTCTCCTGAGAAAAAAGTCAAACCGATCGGGGAGTGGAACCAGGCGCGCATCTTGGTGAAAGGAGCCCACGTCGAGCATTGGCTCAACGGGGTCAAGGTCCTCGAGTTCGAACGCGGATCACAGGCCTTCCGGGCTGCGGTTGCACAGAGCAAGTTCAAGGCTGTGCAGGGTTTTGGAGAAGCGCCCCAGGGACACATCCTGATTCAGGACCATGGCAACCGGGTCTCCTATCGGAACATCAAGCTCCGCAAGCTGACACCGGGCAAAGCATCGTAAAGCTGGAATGATCAGCCACGGATTTCACGGTTTTTGACGGATTTCAGCCGTGGAATCCGTGGCTGGGAATTGCTCGTTACTTCCTTTTACATTCCGACTCGTCCCACACATCGCTCTTGGGCAATTCCTGGAGCAGCCTTTGAAGGTCCGCGGTTGAACCCGTCAGAACCACGTCATCGCCCACCTGCTGATAGCTCCCCAGGCTCTGGTCGCCCTTCAAGATCTCTTCCACCTTGTCCTCCTCCAGCAAACCGATTCGCAAGATGTCGGCCTCGAGCCGCATCCGGACAAAGAAGTGCGCGGGAATAACCGGCAGGTAGGCTTGTGCGTGGAAGGCATCCTCGAGCGAGGTCTCACGCGGGGAAAGGTCCATGTACACCTCGTCGCCCAACCGCACCAGCCGGCCGTCATAGCGACTGATCCCTTCCTTGTTGCGATAGGTCAGGCTGTATCCGCCCGCCTCCTCCCGGGTGATCTCGAACCAGTCGCTGTCATCGAGCGTCCATTTGCCAACGAGCTGCGGCTCCTCCGCATTGTGGCCGGCGTCCCAGAGTGGCTGCAGCGAAAGGCTCGGAGCCGCACCCGGCCAGCAGGATCAGTGACAGTGCAACAATCACCATAAACGTGCTTTTCATCGTCATTCCTCCTGCATGAGAAAGCGACAAACGCGGCCGAGGATTACAGGGGATGCCAGAATTTTGCGCGTGCCCCCTCCTGCATTTTCAGAGCCGAGCACGCAGCGCTGTCTTGTCAGAGCCGAGCACACGCAGCGCTTTTCAGCGGAGTAAGCGGGTTCCCCGAAACCTCCGAAACCAGCGGGACAGGGCCGTTCGAATCGAAGAGTACCTTGCCGCGACCACCATGATCGCGGCTCCGAGAATGAGAAGGAGAATTGGCCATTCGGCCCGATCTCGCAGCCAGTTCTGTTGAAGGCGGACAAGGCCGATCGCCAGGAAGAGCAACCCGGTCCCCAGGTAATTCTTCATCTGCTTCGGAATGCTCCAGAAGACAAAGACCGAAGCGGTGACCGGCAAAAGCAGCTCAAGAGTCCGCGCCTCCGTGAGGCGGGCCGCATCTGACGGAACCTCCTCCAGACGCGAGGTAGCCGACAAACCGAGGAGCAGTAGAGATGTCAGAACGTGGGTTGGAATGACAAACCGGAAGGCCTTGGCAACCATCCGCATTTGAGCAGAAGGAAGCCAGCCGCAACCGAGTTGCAGCAGCCCATACAGACCCGCGTTCGCAATGAAAAGATATTCGATTTGGCCTCGGGTCCAGGGAAGCGTCTCCCCAAGCCAATGCGCGTACGGATCGTGAAAGGCCGCCAGGCCGCTGAGCGAAACAAACGTGAAGAAGACGGCGATCGGATAGAAATACCGCGAATCGCCTGGTTGCCTGAATCGTTCCAAGCATGCTCCCACCAGGAAGAACAGGACAGCCGCCGGAATGAGCCGCAGGTACAGCCATCCCTGATCGTCAGGCAGGTGTTCAAGCAGCCCCATTCTGAGCAGGCTTGCCAGGCACAGGCCTACCCCGGCAGCGGCAGACACGAGAGCGAAAGCGGACGACCGCGTGAAACGGCGCAGCCAGACGTAAACCGGGAGGGAAAGGGCGAGCGCCCACCACAGCTGGGCATTCGTGGTCGGCCTCAATGTTTTGAACTGGAGAAAAAACTCGAGGTTTTCCTTCCCCTTTGTCAGCCCACTCCACGCGCCTGTCTCGTGCATTGCGATCAGATACGTAGTCGGGATAAGCAGGCAAAACGCCAGCAGGTAGGCCATCGCAATGCGAAGCCGGCCCGATTTCCAGCAATGGACACCGTACAGTCCAACCGGCGCCGCGGCCAGGCCCGTGAGGAGAAGGGCTGCCCCGCCGGGGAGAGCGGCGTATCGGAACAGAAACACGAGCGCAGCGCCTACGCACAGGAGCCACGCACCAAGGTACAGGCTTACCTGCGGCAGGGATAGCCTCCGCACGTCCATGATCCAGGCATCTTCGGGTTCCAGGAGCCGGGAATAGTTCTTGTGCAGCGCATCGAACTCGTAGTCGGAGAGGATCTGGTCCCGGCGCCAGCCGTCGAGCTCCTTCAGATGCTGCTCGACCCGGCCCACCATCCGCCGCGCGTACGAACCGGGCACTGCGAGCACCGGTTCCCCGGCTATGAAGCGCTCGAGATCGTCCCCCATCTCGCGTGCGCTCGGGTACCGCTCCGAGCGGTCCTTCTCCAGGGCCTTCATGCAGATGTTCTGCAGGTCGCCGGGGATTTCCCGGTCGAAACTCCTCGGCAGGGGCGCTTCTTCATGGCAAATCTTGTCGACCTGTTCCGAGAGGTCTTTTCCCTGGAAAGGCAATCGGCCGGTCAAAAGCTCGAAGAGGACCGTGCCGAGCGAAAAAACATCGGTCCGCTCATCGACCGGCTCGCCTCGCGCCTGCTCCGGAGACAAATACTCTGGGGTCCCGACCAGATCGCCCGGAATCGTGCTCCCCAGGGGGGAAGGCTCCAGATGCCGCACCAGGCCGAAATCAAGCAGCTTCGGCTCGAGATCCCGGCCCACCAGTATGTTGCCTGGCTTGAGGTCCCGGTGGATAATTCCATGTTCATGGAAGTATTGAACCGCCCGGGCGACCTTCCTCATCAGTTCGGCCTTCAGGCTGAGAGGGAGTGGCCTGGCGGCCTCGCTGAGCGGCACACCGTCGACAAATTCCATGACGAAATGAGGCAGATCATCCGGGCCGCCAAGGCCGTAAATTCGAACCACGTTGGGGTGCGACAACCGGGCGAGAGCGCGAGCTTCGCTCATGAACCGGTCCCGGATCACCGTGTTGCTGTTGTACTGCGGCGCAAGCGTCTTTATAGCCACCGGCCGTTCCAGCCGCTCGTCAACGGCCCGGAAAACCCGCCCCATGCCGCCTGACCCAATCTCCGACAGGATGCGGCATCCTGACAACCGGGAAGGAATCAACTCCTCTTCGGAACCTCGAATCGTTACGCCCTCCTGAGCGGCTTCCGGATCGGGTCTTTGTGAGGAAGGATCGAGGGACAGCATTGTCAGCAGACAATCCCGAAGCTCGGGGGCGAGTTCCGGGTACTGGAGGCAGTAGTCGTGGAGGTCGACAGGCGCACCCTTGGCCTCTAGGTCCGAGTAACGCGCAAGTGCCTCTGAAAGTCGCCGCTCCCGTTCCCCGCGATCGTCTTTGGCGCCCAATGCGCCGATTCCAGCCGGCATCCTTCATTTGGCTTGGGACCCCGCTCTTTTTCAGACTCTGAATTGCCCTGTAAAGGAGCACGGCAACGGCTTCCCGGCTTCGCTCGAGTCTGGCCGCAATCTCACCGGTGGACAGGCACTCGATTCTCGCCATCACGACGACTCGCCGGTAATCCTCCGGTAGAGCATCCAGTCTCTCCAGAACCTGCTGCAGCTCCTCCCGGGCGGCGAAAAGCCGGGAGGGCGTCTTGGAAACGCGGGGCTCGAATCCATTGGGACTGGTTGGAGAGGCAAGAGTGACGCGATCGCCGAAATCGCGCTTTTTCCGATCCTGGTGCCGGGCCAGGTCGCGAATCGTATTGTCCGCGATTCTTGCCAGCCATGCCATGAAACTGCCCGGCGCCCTGTACGTGAACCCTTTCAGGTCCTGTGAAGCCGCGATGAACACGTCCTGCATCACGTCTTCGACGTCGCCCTCCATCCGAAGACGGTCACCGAGTTTGTAATGGATGAGGACCGCCAGCCGGGTCCGATACTTCTGGAACAAGAGCGAGAAGGCGTGATCGTCGCCCTGCCGAATTCGCTCCAGCAAACCAAAAGTCGTGGTCGGGGACCCAGTCGGAAGCATGAACCCCTCTTGGGAGAATCGCTATGCGGATTATAGCTTGCTCCTTTGAAGAATTGCCAAAGATCACAAACCGGGGTGTAATAATCGCTGGACCGGCGGCTGTGATTGGGGAGTTTCGGCGACATGATACTTAATTCGCAATCAGCCCGCGCCATCACGCGTATGCAAAGGAATTAAGTTTTCTGTCCCCGAGACTCCCCTCCAGTCAGCTGCGCCATCCCGCGCAAGGAAAAGGTTGAGTATGTCCCGAATTCTTGTTACCGGTTTAAACCCGGCATGGCAGAAGATCCTCGAATTTGAAACGCTGGCCGAAGGCAAGGTCAACCGTGCGTCCAGCTGCCTGGAGCTGGGATCCGGCAAAGGACTAAATGCCGCGATCGTCCTCGCCCGCCTGGGCCATGAGGTCTCGTTACTCCAGGTTGTGGGAGGGATCAACGGCCGACGAATCGAAGATTACTGCCTGCAGTCCGGAATCAAGCCGCTCGGCGTCGCGGTCCAGCGCGAGACACGTGTCTGCTCCACTCTTATCGACCGAGGCTCGGGGAAAGTCACGGAGCTGATCGAACCCTTCTCGGTCGACCCCGACGAGCGAGTTACCGAGCGCCTCCTCGACCTGCTCCCCGACTCGGGTGGCTGGGACGCCCTTGTCGTTATGGGCACGGCGCCGGCCGGAATCGACCCTTCGATCTACGCTCAGATCGCCGGCCGCGTCCGCGCGCCTCTGGTCTTGCTCGACATCGTTCGCGAGCTGAATGATGAGGTTCTGCGGGTAGCCACTTTTGTAAAGGTGAACGCGGAAGAGTTCCGCCGGCTGAAGGACCGCGGCGTGGACTGGCAGAGCGACCGCCTGCGGTGGCCGACCGCTCTCGTGACTGATGGTCCTGACCCTGCGCTCCTCCTCGAGAATCGAGACGGGAGGATCAAGCGGACATCGTTCCATCTGCCGCCTCTGGCCGCAACAAACAATCCTATCGGCGCCGGCGATACCGTGACCGCCTGTTTGACCGATGGGCTGCTTCACGGACGCCCGCTGGAGGCGACGTGCAGGCAGGCGCTGGCTGCCGGCTCGGCCTCCTGCCTGACGCTGCTCCCTACGGACTATGACGAAGGAGTTCAGCAAACGCTCGCGGCCGCGATCAGGACGTCCGGCTGATTACTGGGAGACACCATGAAGAATTGGCGGCTGCGGCTGCATCGCGTGATCTTTCAATCAGACACCAAAGCCGGGAAGGCGTTTGAAAACGTGATTCTCGGGTACGGGATCATCGCTGTTCCGACAGGGATCGTCACCGTGGAACTGACCCGGGCTACCCCTCGACAGGGCCAGTCGGTTGCCTGCCCCGCATGCGGCAAGGAAGGACACGATCAGGACGCCCGCTTCTGCAAGATCTGCGGGAGCAGACTCTAGGAAAGGGCCGGAGCCGCGGTTAACAGGTTGGTGTGGAGACACGGCGGGAGCCGGGTCGAGGGGAGAGGCGGGAACTAAGGGGCGCAAGCCATGCCGGCATCTTTTGTTCCGCTGGCCCCCGGGTGAACCGACCGCGCTCCCAGTAACGCGTTTTTGTGCCGGCTCGCGGGCCCAAGGGCCGGAAGGAGGGAGCGAGCATGGCTTGCGTACACCCGGGCGGAAGAGCAGCCGCCCGGGTGAACCCGAAGCAACGGCTAGAAGAGAACCTTCAAGCCGAGCTGGATGAACCGCGGGTAGTTGAGCTGCCCACCCGTTATCTTCCCGAAACTCGCGTTGACCGGGGTGATGTCCGGCTGCGGGTAGTTGGGTGTATTGAGCAGGTTCAGGAACTCCGCGCGGAACTGGAACTTCACGTCCTCGGCAATCTGGGTATTCTTGAGAACCGAGAAGTCCACGTTGTTCATCATGTCCGGACGGATGTAACTGAATCGCAACGGGAATGTCCGGACGTTGTAGACCAACTGCTCGCCCGATACCCGGTTGAACCCGGCCGGGTTGAACCATCCGCCGTCATTGTCCCGCTGATCTTCGGGCAACAGGATATCCTTGAAGTTTCCGTTGAAGATCAGGTTGCCCCAGTTCCCCATCGGACGGGCGCTCTGCACGGCATAGCTCGTGTTGATCTGCCACCCGCCGATCAGACGCGAGACAAAGCCGTTATCACTGCCCGAAAATTTCTGGCCAGGACCGAACGGGAGCTCCCAGATACCGGTCACCGAGAACCGATGCGGGGTATCCAGGTCTGAGATCACTTCAGTCGGCAACGGGTCGGCCGGATTCAGGTACTCGGTCGCCTGCATAAACTTCGACCAGGTGTAGTTCATCTGCAGCGTGTAACCCTGCGAGAACCTCTTCTGGGCCCCGGTCTGCAAGGAGTGGTACCAGGAGTAACCCTGGTTGTTCGTGGTGTTCACGTTCCCAAACTGCGGGTACGGGCGCAGCAACTGCTCGCGCGTCATCGTGGTGCTGCCGCCCAGCGATGTCGTGACCGGAATCAACCCATAGAGCGGGTTGGTGACCCGGCCGGTCATAAACGTATTCTTCGCCGTGTCGCGCACGCTCAATGTGCTCAGGTACTGATTCGGCGTCGCGTTCAGGTTGCGGGTCATCTCAACGTGCGTCCCGCGGTTCCCCACGTACGCAATGTCCCACACCCAGCCCATCGGCATTTGCTGCTGGAAGCCCAACTGCCAGCGCTGGTTGTAGACGACGTCCGGATCCTGGTTGAAGAACGTGACGTTCTGCCCAACAAAGGTCTGTATACCGTCGGCGGAACCCTTCGGTACAAGAACTCCGGTCTGGAACGGATTTGACAGGGTTTCCAGCCAGGTTAAGCCATTGTCCAGAGTCGGGACCAAACCGGTGTTCTGGCTGAACCCATCCTGGACGACGTCGCCGCGACGCTGGCCGAGGAACCCGTAGTTGATTCCGAAGCCGCCGCGCATGACCGTCTTCTCCGTGATCTTGTAGGCGAAGCCGAGCTGGGGCAGGAAATTCTTCTTCGGACTGTTGTAGAGCCCCCGGTCGTTCTCGCTCGGGAAGGTGTACCCACCGTTGACTTTGAAATTCGCCGGGGCTACCGCCAAGGGGTTGGCGCCGCCCTGCTGTGCATTGTACAGGGTCGTGTAATTGGCAATCGCCGTGGCCGCAAACGGCTGGGTGCCGTTGTAGTCGAAGCCCTTGACGCTGCGGTTGTACCGCTCGGTCATCGGCCCCTCATACTCCCACCGTAACCCGAGGTTCAGGGTCAACCGGTCGTTGACCTTCCAGTCATCCTGGAAAAAGAGCCCCCAGCTCGTGGACTGCTCGGAATAGCTGGCGGTCCGTGCGATGAAACTGTTTCCGGCCGTGGGCAAACCCAGCAGGAAAGCCGCCATCGCCTGTGCAGTCCCATTCGGCGCGCCGGCTGAAGTGCTCAGCGGCCCCCTGGTCCAGTCGGTTGTGAAATCAAACCGGCCGGTCATGTCGTTGTTCATGAACTTGCTGTTCTCGCGATAGGCCCGCGCTTCGGCCCCCATCCTGAAAGAATGGGAGGAGACCATCTTGCTTAACGTCGCGGCCCCAATGTGAGTATCGATCGGGCGCACGAAATTGCCGTGGGCCGTCCCGATGTAGCCCGCTCCACCACTCGCATTCGGGAAGGTGATCGAGGGGAAACGGCGCATGTCATCCGAAGAGTAGTCGTTGAAGTACTTGGGGAACCCGAGGGTCGTGATGTCCATTCCATAGGACCCTGGGTTTCCATCCGAGCTCCGAATGAAACGGTTGTAGCCGTATCTCACGTTCAGAACGGTGGTGGGAGTCAGGGTGTTGACGTAATCAATACCCCCGGCGCGGGACAGGAATTGGAACCACTCGCCGGTGGCGATGCTGTCCAGGTAGTTGTTGTAATTGCTGTCGCGCTTGTAGAAACGGCCGGTGCCCGAGAGCCGCTGGCTCTCTGTCAGGTTGTGGTCCACCTTGAAAGAGTGCGTGTAGTAGGTGATCACTTCCGGCAGCGCCGCGTCGATGTGGTTGTTCTGCCCGAGCGCGTTCCCCGCCGTGATCGACTGCGACGGATAGAAGTCCAGGATCTTCTTGGAGATCGGGTTGATCAGGTTCGCCGGGATGATGTTGTTTACGAAAGGATCCTGTTCGTAGGTCCCGTTCGGGAGTCGCCGACGCGTAAACGGATTGTAAATCTGATAGGAAGTGCCGCCCGCGGTCAGCTGTTGAGAGAAGTCCCCAGTGCGGTTAGCAGCGGTGGGAATCGTGCAGTTGTTGCCGCAGTTGTTCCGGGCGCGAGTTTCGTGAATCGCCTCGTAGCCCCAGAAGAAGAAGGTCCGGTTGCGGCCGTCATACAACTTCGGAATCCAGATCGGGCCTCCAAGAGATCCGCCCCACCGGTTGTACTGCGTCTCGGCCTTCGGCTGGTGGTTCCGGTTGTTCAGCCATCCGTTGGCGGCCAGCGAGACCGGCTGGTTGGCCCAGTAGGCCGTGCCGCTCAGCTGGTTCGTTCCGGACTTCAGGCTGAAGTTCGAGACGCCGCCCTCGCTGTTGCCCGAGCTCGCGTCAAAATTGGCTGTCTGCACCTTGAATTCCTGAATGATGTCGGTCGGAGGCACGTACGCGGCGATAACTTCGTTCGCATTCGCCGTCGCGGTGCTGGGGACGCCGTCAATCATGACGTCCATCCGGTTGGACCGGGATCCATTAATCGCATATCCGACGATGTGCGTCGGCTCGAAGGGCCGGTTCAAAGTAGCCGCGGTATAGTTGAAAGAAGCGCCTGCGGCCATGCCAATCAAGGCATACGGGTTGCCGTGCGCCAGCGGAAGATCGGCCACCCGTCTTGAGTCAACCACTTGGCCCATGGTTGCGGCAGCCGTATTCAGGAGCGCCGCCTCACCGGTGACGGTAATGACCTGTTCCGGTTCTCCGACTTCCAGCTTGACATTGATCTCCAGGCGGTCGTTGACGCGAACCTGAATATTGTCAAGCATCGTCTTCTTGAAACCAGGCAGTTCGACGGTGATGGAATACGTACCAGGATTCAGGTAGGAAGCCTGGTAGAACCCCTCGTCGTTGGTCATCAGCGGTGTTTTTGTGCCCATCGCCTTGTTGACCACCTCTACCGCAGCTCCGGGAACGACGCCCCCGCTCGCGTCGACGACCTTCCCGAAGACTGTGCCTCTGGCCTCCTGGGCCATCAGCATTTGGCCGGAATTAGCGGTCAGCGCCGCTCCGACCAGCAAAGCCAAGATTAAAACCCAGCCCTTCTGCAATCGCATAGCTCCTCCTCGTGGTCGGAATCGCACACGGCTCACCGCCGTGTCCGAAACCAAGACTTAGCCTGGGATACCGCTGAACTTCGGTTCTGACTGTCTCACTATTCGGCTTTAGCTGGAAGGTGACAATCAAAAACCAAAAGAGGTGCTACATTTCGCATAGTAGAAGCGTCGGCCCCCGGCATTTAGACTCTAATCCAAATGCAAAGCGTGTTCGTTCTATAACTTGCAAGATTAGATCACGCCAGATGTGAGCTGCATTCGGGGAAAGATGATCAGCTTGGTCCGTTTCGCCTTGCAAAAACAGAGTCTTGACCGATGAACCGAGCGAGATTATTGTAAGGAGCCGAAGAAGATGAAGGAATTCGACTCGAAACGGTATATCGTCAAGTCGGTCGTCCACGCCTCGCAGATCTTGTCCTGCTTCAAATCACAAGGGGAAGTGCTTCGCCTTCGGGACGTGGTCACACGCACGGGCCTGAGCAGCAGCATGTGTTTCCGCCTGCTGTATACCCTTCACGAATGTGGATTCGTCGATAAAATCGGCGAAAACCGTTATCGGATGATGGCCGAGATCAGGAAAGAGAGACGCCATCGAGTCGGGTACGCTTCTCAGGGACAGCACACCTCCTTTCCTCGCGAGGTGCTCGAGGGCCTGCAGCGGGCAGCCGAGCGGGAGCAGGTGGAGTTGATCGTGCTGGACAACCGCTACCAGTCCAAAGTTGCCATGCGCAATGCCGACCAGTTCGTCCATGAGCAGGTGGACCTGGTTATCGAGTTCCAGACCGACGAGTCGGTAGCGCCCGCGATCGCATCGAAATACATGCAGGCGAGCATTCCTTTTATCGCCATCGATATCCCCCACCCCGGCGCCATCTATTTCGGCGCCAACAACTACGAGGCAGGAATTCTCGGGGGCAGGCACCTGGGACGTTGGGCCGTCAAAGTCTGGAACGGTCAGGTTGACGAGATTCTGATGATCGAACTGGCGAGGGCCGGGCCCATCCCGCAATCCCGGATTCGGGGGATGCTGGACGGGATAGAGCAGGTACTGCACCTGCCGGACAGCTGCGTGACCGTCAAGCTCGACGGCGATGGCCAGTTCCAGACGGCTCTCGATCGCGTCCGCCGCCACCTCCGGGAATCGCGGTCCCAACATGTTCTGGTGGGCGCCGCCAACGACCCGAGTGCACTCGGAACGCTTCGCGCTTTTGAAGAGGCGGGCCGCAAGAGCGCCTGCGCGATCGTCGGTCAGAATGCCGAGCCGGAAGTCCGCGCGGAGCTTCGCCGGAGTGGAACGCGGCTCATCGGTTCGGTAGCTTTCTTTCCGGAAAAGTACGGGGAGGGCCTGATTCGCCTCGCCCTGGACATCCTGGCTGGCAAAGCAACTCCTCCGGCATTATTCATCAAACACCAACTGATCACTCCGGAGAACGTCGATCGCCTCTACCCGAACGACTCGCTCCTCGGACTCGGCAACGCCTGACTGGCGTTTTTCCCGTCATCCGATCGTTCGTGCGAAGGCATCTCTTTCGCATCGCAAAAAGCACCAGTCCCAGCACACAGGGAAGGCTGACTTCGTTGGCCGACCAAGAGTATCCCCGTATCACTTCCTTGTCGGGGCTTTGGCCCCCTCGAGTACTCTTTCGCTAGGCGAAATTTGGGCACCTCTCTAAAAAGGGATTGTCATGGCATCCACCGGGGCGACACACTGCGCGAGGCGGACGAGGAACTCCATATGACTGTCGGGAAGAACGGCGTGCTGCGGCGGGCCTTCGTGATGAGTGTGAATTCCGGTCAAGAAGCCGAATATCGGCGGCGGCACAATCCGATCTGGCCCGAGATGGAGCGGACGCTGAGAAGCCACGGTGTTCTTTGCTACTCCATTTTCCTCGACCCGTGCAGCGGCTCCCTCTTCGGCTACGTAGAATTTGAGAGCCAGGAGCAGTGGGACGCGATTGCGAGCACCGAGGCCTGTAAGAGGTGGTGGGCTCACATGCGGGAGCTCATGCCTACAAATCCCGACAACAGCCCTGTGCAAAGAGATCTGCCTGAAGTTTTTCATATCGAGGCCGAACCCGGGGGCCTCGAACCGGACTCGGCCCCGCGTCCAACTCCGGAGGCACTTCCGGTCCGCTAGCCGCGCCACCACCCAGGTTCCGCCGACCGGCGCCAACACAGCTAATTGTCCCCCCTTGACAAGGCGAGAACCGCACACCACACTATCCCCGTCAACTCCAGGTTTCAAAAGAACTTTGAGGTATTTGCATGCTCATTCCGTTTTTCCCCCTCACGGTTTTTGGGCCATCGCCTGACCGGCGAGGGCAAGTCTGTCCTCGTTGCGGCGCCCTGACCTCCTCCACGGCCCGCTTCTGCCGCGCCTGCGGCTTGGCGTTCGCGCAGCCGGCTCGATCTGTCTGTCCAAAGTGTGGGTCAGAATCGCCGCCCGAAGCGCGGTTCTGTGCGAATTGCGGGCACGACTCGCAACCGCTCCCGCCATGCGGCCCGCCTTCACAATCTGGCCGTCCACAAACCGAAATTCCCCAAACGACAGGGCCTGTCCCTCGCCAAAGGAAGCGGGTGCTGCCGCTCGCACTGGTCGGATGTGGTTCGATTCTTCTGCTTGGTCTGCTGGCCGCGGGCGGATATCTCGGCTATCGCTACTGGTGGACCGGGCCTGGCCATCAGGAAACCGCGGTGACAACGCCCGAGTCGTCGTCCGCAGAGGTGGATTGGGAGGGCGCCCCAGTGAGCCCGCCGGATCTTTCCGCAAGCCAGGCCCATGTCTCGCCCCATCTGGATCGCCTCTCGGCGGCGTTGAAGGCCGGGCAAATCGACACGGCTCTCTCTCTTACGCTTCCGGAGCTTCGTAAGGATCTGGAGTCGAGCCTCGAGGGCCGACCGGAACGCATGGAACGGCTGGCGCAACTCCTCGAGACGCGGCGACTGATCGCGATCGAAGGGGATCTGGCGGAATTTGAAGTGACCGAAGAAGGAAGACGGTTCTCAGTGACTCTTCAGCGTGTCCGGGACGTCTGGTTGTTGCATTCATTCTGAAGGGGATCCCCGACGTGACCAACAAGTATCGAAGATCGTCGAAAGGCTGGCTGGCATACGCAGCCGAAGCAATCTCGGCCCGGCTCTGGCCCGCGCTGGTCCTCACACTAGTTTTCGTCTGGGACGCCGGTGTTTTGGTCGTTACCGCCTACGAGAACGACAACAGCCAGCGAACCATGGCCGACGGGCCGCACCGTATCATCAACGGGCTGGCTCTCAAGAGACTGCTGGCATCCAAGGACGCTCACCCGCTGTTTGCCCGATACGAGTTCGCCAAACTCCCGGTCTTGAGGGGAGAAGGAGTCGTGCGACCGGGCTGGGTGCACTTCGACACTGCGTACAGTGCAGGGGAACGCGAGGGATCCTACATCTGGTGGATCAAGGAAGGCGGCTACACAGCCGATGAACCCGAGTTGTACGCTTCGTTCCGGCACTTTTACGATCCGAAGGCGATTAACGGGAAGACCTCTCTGACCGATCACCTCGAGACGATTGACTGGTACTACCAGCTCCTGTCGAATCGCGTGAGCAAGAAGATGCTCGGGCAGACGTTTTACCCGCAGGTCGATGCGCGGGAATGGGCGATCGCCGGTCCCGAGAAAGAGGGTTTTGGCCGGAACGAGTACGCCTGGGACCGCGGATTGGAGTCGATGCGCGAGGCTTTCTCGGCGACCGACCCGATAGAGAAGGGACGTCTTTTCGTAAAGGCGTGGCGAGCGCTCGGGGAGACAATGCACCTGGTTGCGGACATGACCTCGCCGGCCCACGTGCGTAACGACTCCCATCCCGGACTGGCCATGGGTGCGTTCGGCCTCGGCGAGACGAATACGGACGTGGGGCTCCTGAAGGCCGATCCTTACGAGTCGTACGCCAGCCATCGCCTGGTCATGCAGTACGCCGGGGGCGAAGTCGAATCAGCCCTCGAACAGCAGATCCATGGGGCAAAGGACCCCTGGCAGCTGTTCGATGTGGTCGCAACCTACACGCAGGACAACTTCTTCACGCCGGACACGATTTCGGGCGCTGACCGGCTGGGACGAGGCGTGACCAACGCCAACGGCCAACGCGGTTACCCCTCCCCGAAGCTGAATCCTAAAGATTTCCAGGCCGACGAGGGCTATTACGTCAAGACGGTCAATGATCGTCCGATCCGCATGGCCCATGAAAGCTGGCTTCTTTCAACCGGCTGGGGAAGCCCCAAGCACGCTGTGCAGATGACCTACCCCTGCGTTCAGGACCAGGCGTCCGTCTTGATCCCGGTCGCCGTGAAGGCTGCCATGAAGCTGGCTGATTGGTACATCCCGAAGATCGAGGTGCAGCTGGACTCCTTCGATGCCACGAAAGGGGTGCTGAAAGGGAGGGTGATTCACCGCAACTCCGACAGCGCCTACTCAAACCCGCTCCTGTTCAATGCCTCTGACCCACCGGCTTTCCACCTCTACATCGACGGAGGGCTGCAGGACTGGGCCAAGATCAAGCTCCAAGTAGTCCAGGGCGAAATTACCGCCGATTTGAGCAAGCTGAATGTCCCGGAAAAGGCCAAGCTGGCCCTCGTGCTGGATGTCGGAGGCATGCGGGTACGTTCCCAGGAACTCGAGCTCGGCGAGGAGTCCGTTTTGACCTACCTCCAGAAGACGAGCAGCGTGCAGTTCCGCCTGCGTGGCATTTACGCACTCAACAGCGGAGGAATCGAGGAGCATAACGAAGAGCAGGCGTTTAACCGGCGGGATCCCGAGATCCAGCAGTGGAGCTGGAACGGCAACAGCTTCGACATCACCTGGAAGAAGAACTATACCGGTTACTCAGGGATGTGGGAGGGGGCGGTTCGAACCATCCGATTCAGCGGGACCGTGAGCCCGGACGGCCGGACCCTTTCGTCCTGTTCCTTCATTTCCGAAACGGCCTTTCGAGACGGCCCGCGCCGGGTGGAGGCCAGGCTGTCCGGGCTGCCGGCCAAGATCCTCATGCCCGAGGCTACTCGCCCCTGGTTTGTATGCAGCTACCGGGGCGACGGGCCGGGAATCGCCACCTGTGTGATCAAAAGCCAGACGGGGACCTACCGGAGCGAGAGCACGCTAACCGATTCGGGATCGGAGAAAGCGCCGAAAGCCGAGGTGGAATTCTTTCAGTAGCCAGGGAGGAGTAGAGCAACCGGGCCAAAAAGCGGCGGATTCTCTTTGCAGAATCCGCCGCTTTTCGACCCGGTTGGCTGACTCTCAGGTCAGTCGTCAGAAGGTGTGAAGAAATCGAAAGACGGGTTTTCGACCCCAAGGGGGTCGCGCAGCAAAGCCCAGGGTTGGCCGCGTTTTTTGCGGCCTACCCTGGGTGGCAGTAGCAAACGCCTCAACCCTGAAAGGGTTGCGTATGTGCATGATACGCAACCCTTTCAGGGTTGAACTTCTGGGGTCCCCGACCCAGGGTAGGCCGCAGACAACGCGGCCAACCCTGGGCTTTGCTACGCGACCCCCTTGGGGTCGAAAACCGAGTCTTCGCAAGCAAAACCGATTTTTTCACACCTTCTCAGTCGTCAGTTGTCAGTGCGCAGTTGTCCCAGTGGGCAGTGCGCAGCGCGCAGCGCGCAGTCCCTACGACTGCCGCATGAGCTCGAGCATCTTGCGATCCAGCTTGTGTCCCTTGAAATCCTCATACTGAACGTCTGCGCGATTGCTGTTAAGAACCCCGAAATCCCCCGAAAGATTCCACATCGCGTAGCCCCACCCGGCTTCCTTCCAGAGGGACATGAGATCGGACATCCAGCCAAGAGCCGCGGCGTGCGGGGTTTTGTTGTAGCAGCCCCACTCACCGACGTGGATTTTCACGCCTTTGTCTACGAGGGGGCGCCATTTGTCGATGAGCTCCGCCTTCAGGGTCTCGCGGTTCCACACCCGCCCCCGGTCGTCGGTCATCGGCCAGGTCGGCAGGGAGAAGCTCTCGAATTCATTCTTCGGGACCCAGGTGGCGGTATAGTGGCTTACCATCTTAGGCAGGTAACCGCGGGTGCTCTGGACGAGGCCGAGGTCGACGATCCCGAGAACCGGTGTCTGGCCGATGTCGATGCCGTCCGCCACGATCAAGCGGTTTGGATCTTTCTCGCGAATTCCCTTCACCAGCGCGCGAACTACCTCGACGTACCGATCTTCGCTTTTGAGGAAGGGCGGTTCGTTCATCAGATCGAAGCTCAGCCGGCGGTTCGGGATTCCCTTGTAGCGTTCGGCGAAGACCTTCCAATGGTGAACCGCGGCGTCCAGCGCTTTCTGGCGACCTTCGTCCGGGCCCTCGAACAGGTCGAACGGCTCCCGGTCCCTGCCGTTGACGCAATAGCCGGGAATCCGGTGAAAGTTAATATTGACGTGCACATTGTACTGGCGGCCCCACTCGACTGCCTGGTCGATTTCCGCCAGCACTTTCTCGTCGATATTGAGCCAGTCAGTCGGGCGCGCCCACAACCAGTAGGACATCGGGAGCCTCGCGAAGTCGAAACCCCATTCCGCCATGATCGCGTAGTCTTCTTCGCGAAACCGGCGACCGGCCGGGCCCCGCGGCGGAAGATTGAATCCCCGCCAGCGCGGAATACTTGTCGCGTTGATGTCTTCCTGGGCCTGAACACTGGCGAAGCTCGGACGCCCGGCCACCACAGCTGCCCCTGCCACACTCAAGAATTCTCTTCGGTCCATCACCTCTCCTCGGAATCCTGGCGAAAGACAGCGAGAGCGTTGGTCCGCTTACTGGCTCGCCTGGCTCGCTGCCGTGCGCGGCTCCTTGCGCTGATCGCTCACGTTTAGTTCACGCCTATTGCTTGTGTTCGGCCACTCCTACTCAAGACCAGATCTCCCGCCAAAATGAGTATCTTATCCCGTCACTCTTCTGCGATGGTAGCCGGTCCTCTCGAAATTCCTTGGACGGAGGACGGCAATCTGGTAGTTCTAAGCCATGAACAATCGACGCGCCTTTTTGATGCAGATGGTCGCGGCTTCGGCAATGGCGCCGCTTCTGGGTTCCACCCAAACAGCGGAGCGAACAGCAAAAAAGGGGCCCGTGCTCCGCTTCGCGACGGCGTCCGACGGGCATTTCGGACAAGCCGGGACGGACTTCGAAGCTTTTCAACGGGACATCGTCGATTGGATCAACGAAGAATCACGTTCAAAGGGTTTGGATTTTGTCGTCTTCAACGGCGACCTCGTCCACGAGGATCCAGCCCTGCTCCCTCAGCTCAAAGAACGGTATGGGCGCCTCGAGATCCCGTATTTCGTCAACCGCGGAAATCATGACAAGGCATCGCCCGAATTCTGGAAGGAGACGTGGGGGTATCCCGAGAACCACTCGTTCGAGCGGGGGGATTACGCATTCGTCCTCGCCTCCACCTCCAACGAAAAGGGCGAGTACGTCTCGCCCGACACGGCGTGGTTGCGAACGCAGTTCGAATCCTACAAAGGGAAGAAGGGAATCTTCCCCTTCCTGCACATTGCCCAGGTGAAGTTCACCCGGCACGCGATCGCCCGCCCGGAAGCAGCTTCCCTCCTCGAGCAAACGCCGAACGTGCTGGCCGTGTTCCACGGGCACGATCACGACATCGACAACGTTATCTACTCGAACGGACGGGCCTACTTTTTCGACGGCCACATGGGAGGCAACTGGGGAGCAAATTACCGCGGTTACCGGATCGTGGAAGTACTCGAGGACGGCGCGATTCGCACCTATCAGTGCAATCCGCAGGCGTTCTACGTCAACAGCACCCGGCTGGGGCGGTAGGGAAACACCAGCTGACCGGCTGACCGGCTGACGGGCGGCCGATAGCACTGGTAAACAGTGCAGTGAATCGCCCACATCGTGAGCCTGGTCAGATGGTCAGCTGGTCAGCCGGTCAGCCGGTCAGCTGGTCAGCCGGTCAGCCGGTCAGCCGGTCAGCTGGTCAGCCGGTCAGCCAGGTCAGCCAGGTCAGCCGGTCAGTTCCATCAGTAGCAATTCTCGGCGAACACCGCGACGTGCGATGCGGCCAGCTCCCGGTCAGCCGGGATTCCGGTCACGTTCAACCGGCACCGGCCATTCCCAAACACCGGGTAGATATGCCGATCAAAGATGCGGGCTTCCGCACCTTCCTTGGCCCTGGTGTTCCGGAACAGACCGGCATAGCAGTCGGAGAAGAGGTATTCGATCGCAGTGCCGCGCACCAGGCTCTGCCACAAACGTTCGGATTCGGCGAGTCTGCGGAGCACGGATTCGTGATCCGCTTCGAGTCGAGCGCGATCCTTGGCCATCGCCTTCGCGAACGCGCGGGTGACCGGATGCTCGAATGAAGATCCCCTGGCCCTGAGCACGCTGTTGAGGGTCGCGGCGACCTTCGCGTCGCCCGCCGGATCCGGGCAGTAGACCAGAAGCATGCCGCACGGTCTCAAAGCGAAGGAGATGAACGTCTTCGTCGGACTGAGCGCGATCAGCAGGTTGGCCCCCGCCTCGAGAAACGGCGCCACCTGTCGCTCATAGCTCATCTGCATGATCCGGTCGTAGGATTCCTGACCGGCCAGGCGCGCAAACTCGAATCCAGAGTAGGCTCGGTCCAGAACCACCGGTTCGTTTCCCCGTCTGGCGGCCTGTGCGCGAGCATTAACGAGCTCCGCGCTGCTCACCTGTCCGGTGGTATTCATAGGACCGGACTGATAGATCGGGAGGACCTTCTCTTCGGCAACCACCGTGTCCTGCGGAACTTCCTTGAAGGCAAGACGTGACATGGCGGCTATCGGTCTGTACGCGGGCCAACCGAGTGCCTCGACGGCCGCGGTCGTCAGCCCGGGGGACAGTGCGACAGCCGTCTGAACTGCAGTCTCAACCGCGCCGGTACCGGCATCGGAAGGCAGCCCGAGATGAAACCGTTCCCAATACTTCTCCGGAATCCGCTGCCACCGGAGGATGCTTTCTTTGACCGCCGGCATCAGTTTTGCCGAGTTCATATAGCGGCCACTCTGACTGGCGCTCACCTCGGCGGTAACGTATTCGAGAAGCGTGCCGGACGTCGGGGCTGGCTTCCCGGCGGAATCGAGTACGATGCCGATACCGTAATTGTGCCCCAGCGGGTCTTTCTCGCAGAGGATGTTGGCGACCTGATTGGCGTCTTTTCCGGAGGCCAGCAGCTGCTGACCGTCTTTCTGCACACTCTGTCCGAATTCAAAGTCCATGGGTCCCCCAAAAGGTGGATTTGGTTGCGGGGTGAAAACTACCACAGCGGCCGGGCGAACTGGAACAAGAGAAATAATCGCGGATCAAGAACAGCAGCCGCTGTAATCCTCCGGGCACAGCTCCTTCTTCAGAATCTCGCCCGCGGGAGTCAGCCGGAACTCTCGGGAAGCCAGAGGACTCGGGCCGGGGTCCGAGGTAGAGTCCCCGGCTGCTCGCTCCTCGATCAGATCACGTTGTCTGAGCTCCGAGAGTTGAGCGAGGATGGCGGCGGGCTTCAATTGCTCCGCCGCCGAGAGATTGCGCCTGCGTGCTAATTCTTCCAGAATGCCAAGGCCAGGCGTCCAGTCGGGTCGAAGAGCGTTCAGAATCTGACAGCGGGAGATAACCGGCACGAACACGACCGCCATAACGTCCTCCGGATGATTTCTGCTTCGGATTCTATATGAGAGGTGCCCCGCACTGGAAGACCGGCGCCACCCTGTTACTGCTTTTCCATCACTCGCTTGGCGCTCATTTCGCCCATCGGGCCGTTGATCTTGGTGAGGATGGTGATGGTCTTTCCGTCAGCCGACATCTCCCACCTTTCATTGGCCTTGAATGTCCCCTGAGTATCGCCGCCGCTGAAGTCCTGCGTCATGTCGATGACAAGCACGGATGCGTCCCACTTGGCCGAGGCCTTGGCCGGCTGATTCCCAAACCCCTGGATTTCCTGGACTACGCCGTTGATCTTCAGGCTGTATTCCTGCTGGAATTCCCCATTCTCGCCGGCGAATTTCTGGCTCACCTTGATGGAATCGGCCGCCTGCTGCACGGATAGGGTCACGTCGGGAGTGGGACTATCAGGACCCATCTTGAACTCGCTCTTCGCCTTGTTCATCACCCACTTGCCCGAGAAGTCAGGGGCGGCAGCACAAACAATCGACGACACGAGCAAAATCACGCTCAAACACACGGCTGACTTTTTAAGCATCTGTCTTCTCCTGTTGAAACCTTGAACGGACAGGCGCGACATAGTGGACGGTCGGGATTCTCGACAGTGTCCACATGCTCGCACTTCACCTGTCCCCCGCGTGAAGCATTTTGTCATAACTGCGGGGCGGCTTGTTCGCTCCAATCACTGTTTTCTCGGCGCCAATCCGCGGACTTCGATCCAGTTGCGGAACAGGTCCAGCCAGGTCGCACAGTTGCACTCAGGCGTTCCAGTCCCGAAACCGTGTCCCCCGCTTTGGTAGATGTGCAGCTCCGAGGCGACCTTGAGACCCTGCAGTTGGTTGAAGAACCGAACGAGGTCGGGCGCCGGCGTCCGATCGTCGTCGGATGCCACGGCCAGGAAAGCGGGTGGGAACGAGGCGTCCACTATCGCGTCTTGGGAAAGCCGGACTGAAGGATAGATCAACATCAGGAAATCGGGGCGCTTGGAATAGCCGTCCACGCCGTCCGGCGTCCAATCTTCCGCCTTGCCAAGCTGAGCCGCCATGTTTATTGCGAGGTGACCGCCGGCGGAGAATCCGCCAATGCCGATCTTCTGTTCGTTGATGCCCCACTCCTTCGCGCGGCTGCGAACATATCGCACCGCCCGATGGGCGTCCTGTACGGCGGCAGACTGGTTATAGTGACGGTACTTCAAAACAATCCCGGCGATGCCCCGCTTTTGGAGCTCGCGCGCGACTTTCCAGCCCTCTTTCGCTATCCAGAGATTCCGATAGCCCCCGCCCGGACAGATAACCACCGCGACTCCGGTGCTGGCGCTTGGTTGGGGAAGGAAGACCTGCACGGTGGGCTCGGTGACGCCAGTCAGGACTTCGCCCGGAATCTCCCATTCCTCGCGGTAGTCGGCCCGCGGCCAATGTGCGCTGTCACTACCCGGCGCCCCGCCCTTCCATATCGGTACAGGTTCCGGGTCCTTTGAGGCAACCGTATCGGACCAGGCTATGGCGGAGACGGCGAAAATCACCGCCAGGAACGAAACCGAAAAGATGACTGTGCAGCGACGAAGGCTTTGCATTGCGCTTCCTCTCCTTTTCGTTGGACGACAACACGAGGCAGTTACTCGGTGGACGGCACCCCGGTCTTCGCTACTTCTACCGCGAAGACGTAGGTCGGACCGAACATGTTCGAGCGGAACACCACCCACTTCTGGTCGGGACTGAAGCTGACATTCGGCTCCAGCCGGTACTGGTGCTTCGACATATTAACCAGGCGCTCGGATCGAAGCACGCCCGGGCGGACCAGGTTCCCATCCTCGAGGCCCCGATTGGGGAGCAACTCGGGACGGAACAGGTAAATCCACTGGCCATTCGTTGCTCGGGCCACCTGCCCCGGGTCCCCGCCGTCTCCGCAAAACAGGGTGCCGTTCGTCATCACGTTGAAGTGAATCGACCACTCATTTCGCTCCAGGTGATACCAGGTCCGTTCCCCGGTATCGAGGCGAAAACCGGCCAGCCAGAAGTCCTCGCCTCGAGGCGTCTGTAAATCGTACCAGATGGTCTTTCCATCGGCGCCCCAGAACTCGTGTCCGAAAATCTCCATCGCCATGGTTCGCGTGTGGATCTTCCGGAGTTGGGTCCCGTCGGTTCGAATCGTCCAGATGCGGTCGACTTTGTGCCATGGGCCTTCATGGCAGAACATCAGCAGGGAGGGATCGGCGGGGGAGAAGAGCAGGTGATTAAGCCAGTCATTGCTCCGGTGGATGATCTTCGTCTCGCCGCTCACGATGTCGATCGTAAACAGGGCCATGGGGAGGCGCGCGGCCCAGCGCTCTTCCATCATCTGGCCCTTGTTGCGCGGCTGATCAAGGGAGCGGGTCTGCTGGGCGCGGTTACCTCCATAGTCCTGGCCGCTACCCTCAATGAAGGTTCCCGCCGCCAGGGTCTCATCGGCGTTGATCGTCGAGATCGAACCGCGCGGAGGCAATGCCGCGATTTTTCGTATCTGGGCTGACTCGATGTCGGTGCAGAACAGGGCACCCTCGCGAATGTAGTAGATCCGGCCGGTTTTCCTGCCGGCCTCGATCAGGCGCGCCGGGCTCTCGACCACCCGCCTCGATTCCTGGGTAGCCAGATCCAGCGTGCAGATCCCTCCCGGAGTGGTGTAGATGAGTTTCTTCCCGTCAGGCGTGTATCCGTTTTGGTTGAAGTAAAGGCTGGCGCTTCCCGGTTCCCGGGTCAGCCGGACCACGCGGTGCCCGGTATCCGGGTCAACCCAGGAAATGGGCGGGTCGGCGGGCTGAGCAACCGGGGCGCGGTTTCCTCTTCGCAACTCCTCCAGCCAGGCGGTCCACCGGGCCCCGTACTCTTCGTGTTTCCCCTGGTGACCGGCCGAGGGCATCAGTATCAGTTCCTTGGGACCCTTTAGCTGGTTGCAGGCCGCATAAACTCCGGCGGGAGGGCAGACCGTGTCGACAAGCCCGATGCCGACCAGGACAGGGCAACTGACCCGGGGAGCAAAATTCACGATGTCGTAGTAGCGGCTCGCCTCCTTGACCTTCGCTGCGTCCCGGCCCTCGGCCGACCATACCCACATGGGCCATCCGGGCGCTCGTCCGACGTCCGGTCCGGTCTGATCGCAACCGGCCGGCACATCGGCCAGAACGGCTGTTACGCGGGGGTGAAGAGCCGCGGTGAGAATGGCCTGCAGACCGCCCTGACTGCCGCCGGTCACAGCCAGGGTGCGGCCGTCCCAGTCGCTTCGGTGGCTGAGATACTCCGCGGCGCGGTAGCAGGAAAGGTACATTCGAAGGAAGTAGCTCGTGTCGCGGTCCTCGTTGCCGATTTTCGAGTAGTCCTTGAGAGGCCCCGCTCCCTGGTCCTTGTAGAAGTCCCCGGGTTCGGCTGCGGGCAGATCATGAGCCTGTATGTTGAGCGTCAGCCAGCCCTCTTTGGCCCGGTCTATGACCCAGGCCTTTTCAAGCGGGTAAACACCCGCCCACTGAACAATAAGGAGAGCCGGGAGCGGGCCGGGTTTTGACGGCCGCGCGAGCTGACCGCGGATTCGTGACCCCCGGATGTTCTTCATCTCGATCAGGAAGTAATCGATTCCTTCGGTCCCGGACGCAGCCGGCTGAATTTGCGGGTCAGCAGGAACGGCAGCCAGTTCTCCCAGCTTGGCCTCCCAGAAGGCGTCGAAATCAGCCGGAACTGGAGCCGACGGGCGGATCTCGCTCGGCGAAAACAGGGCGCCCCCGCGGGCGGTCACTTCCTTCCCCTGCTGGTCCTGGCCCTGAATTTCGAGCAGCAGCCAGCCGGGCGAGTCACTTCGCGCCTGCACCGTCCCCCGGCCGGTGGTGAGTTGGAGCGTCTCCTCGCGTATCACGGAGAGCCCCCCACTCTTGATCCGGTAGCGGAGACTCTGAGGCGGTGGAAGCTTCAGCCTTGACTTCGACGTTCCAGGTCACTGACTCACCCGGTCTGTATATCCCTGATTCACGATCAGGCCGGATTGTGATTTCCTGTGCGCAAAGGTCAATACCGGACAGGGTGAAAACAAGGCCGAGGAGGAGACGAGCGAAAAGAGAGTTCATGATGATCCTTTCGGGCAGCAACAAGCTGCTTTCTATCCCAAAAAGCCCCCGCCCCACAAGCGCAATTGCAGGCGGCAGTGGGTCTTGCACCCAAACTACCGCGGCATATTCCTTGACCATCCGATGCCGGCTGGATAGAATTCGCCTCGCGTTCGTTCGGGGGAGCGAGAGCATTAGTTCTTATCCAGAGGGTTGATCCAAGCCCTACGCATCGGCTCTATTCACCTTTATCCGCCCCCTTCCAAGCGCAGAGAGGATTCCTTCAATGAAACGTCTGCTGATTGCGATCGTCGTGGGCTTCTTTCTTTCCGTATTGGCATACGCGGACGATTGGGCGCCGATTACGCCCGAGGAACTTGCCCTCAAACAGCCCATGGTGGAACCGGGCGGTGACGCCGAGGCTTTTTTCTGGGAGGTGAAGCTCAAAGACGAATTCGGCGGGGAATTGAGGAGCGTCTACTCGCACTATGTCCGTATCAAGATCTTCACGGATCGCGCCAAGGAGCAGCACGGAACGGTGGAGCTCACCTACAACGACTACAGCAAGATCAAAGACATCGAAGGGCGGACCATCAAGCCTGACGGGACGATTTTGCCGCTGAAAAAGGATGCCATTTTCGAGCGCAGTGTGGCCAAGGCACGGGGCCTGAATATTAAGGCGAAGTCCTTCGCGCTTCCCGGTGTTGAACCCGGCTGCATCATCGAATACCGATGGAAAGAGGAAAAGCCGTTCGGCCTATACAAGCGATTGCAGTGCCAGCGGTCTTTTGCGATCCAGCGGGTCAGGTACTACATCCTCCCCCTGAAAAACGATGAGTACGGGATGATGATCAACGGTTTCAATGTCAAGTCGTCAGGGCTCGCAAAGCAGAAAGACGGCTCTTTTATGACCGAGGTCATGAACGTGCCGGCCTTCAAGGAAGAACCGCGAATGCCGCCTGAAGACCAGATCCGGATGTGGATCCTTCTCTTCTACAGCAACACCCAACGGGATAGTCCGCCCGAGTACTGGAAAAAGACCGGGAAGAAGGCTTACAACGACGCGAAGTGGATGACGCGGCAAAACGACGACATTCGCAAGCAGGCAGAGGAAATCGTCGCCGGGGTGTCCGCACCGGACGAGAAGATCAAGAAGCTGTTCGAATTCTGCAAGACGGAAATCAAGAACGCCAACGACGACGCCTCATTCACGGCCGAGCAGAGAGCCAAACTGAAGGACAACGATTCCCCGTCCGACACGCTGAAACGCAAAGTGGGAACCGGTCATGATATCGGCACTCTCTTCGCCGCACTGGCGCGAGCGACCGGCTTCGATGCGCGTTACGCGCGGGTCTCGGACCGCGGCGACTACTTCTTCGACCCCGCCTTCGCCGATGATTACTTCCTAACCAGCTACGACATCGCAATCAAAATGGGAGAGAACTGGCAGTTCTACGATCCAGGGAGCCAGCATGTCGAGTACGGCATGCTTCGCTGGCAGGAAGAAGGGGTCAAGGCACTCATCACCGATCCCAAAGAGCCGTTTTTCGTGAACACCCCGGTCTCGGCGGCTGAACGCTCGCTGCGTAAGCGGACGGCTACGCTCAGCCTCAGCGCCGATGGGACACTCGAAGGCGATGTGACCATGGAGTACCTCGGCCATCCGGCCAACGAGCTAAAGGAGGATCACGACGAAGAATCGCAGACCGAACATGAGAAGTCTCTGAAAGACCTGATGACAGGACGCATGAACACGGCCGAGGTCAGCAAAGCGAGCATCGAAAACGCACAATCGTGGGGAAAGCCGCTGACATATACATTTCATATTCGGGTGCCGGGCTACGCTCAGAAGACAGGCAAGCGGCTGTTCTTCCAGCCTGGTTTCTTTCAAAAGGGAATCGATCCCCTCTTTACCACCAGTGAGCGCGTGCACCCGGTGTATTTCCCATATCCGTGGAAGGAAGAGGACAAGATCTCGATTGCGCTGCCTGAAGGTTACGAGTTGGATGCGGCAGAGGCTCCGCCAGCCGTGTCTGCGGGGGACACTGCCCAGCACAAGATCGGTCTCCGACTTTCCGGGCGGAACCTGCTTTTTGATCGGAGTTTCTTCTTCCGAGGCGTCTTCTTCGCGGTTGAAATGTATCCGCCGATCAAGAAATTCTTCGAGGTAGTCCACGAGCGGGACAACCACACGCTGACGTTAAAGCAAAAAGATCCGGGGGCCACACAGCCGCCGGTTCCGACGCCGACCAACTAGGACAAAGGAGACCTGATGTTTCACAAATCTCTGTTCCTGGCCTTCGCCCTGACGTTGGCGGGTGGAGCTTGTCACGCGCAGGACCTCGAGGTACTGGTCCGTCAACTGGCCGGCCAGACACTGCCCGAGGTCGACAGCAAGGCCCCGGCAATCGTCCTGCTGGACGAAGCGACCTTGACTTTCGATGAAGGCGGGATCGGCCGGATGAGCAGCCGTTGGGTGGTGAAGATCCTCAAGCGCGAAGGCCGGCACTGGGCGGAGGCCAGCCAAACCTATGAAACCGAAACCGGCAAGGTGCGGGAGTTCCGAGCCTGCCTTCTCCGCGCCGACGGCTCCGTCAAGAAATACGGCAAGGCGGAAACCGTAGACATCTCGCTGGCGGCGAATGACGTCTACAACCAGGCACGACGCAAGGTGATATCCGCCGAAGCCGATGCCGAACCGGGTACGGTATTCGGCTACGAATCGGTCCACGAAGACCGGTCCATCTTCGTCCAGTACGAATGGTTCTTCCAGAGTCGCCTCCCGGTCGTCGTTTCCCGCTTCAAGGTTGCGTTACCGCCCGGATGGTCGGCCAACGCAATGACCTTCAATTATCCGGCGGTGGAGCCTGCCGTAGGCCCCGACCGGTCCTATACATGGGAAGTCAAGGGACTCAAGTACCTTGACGAGCAGCCGATGATGCCGGCGCTGGTGGATCTGGTGCCGAGGCTCGCAGTCAACATTGTTCCCGGTGCGGGGGCCTCACATGCCAAGACCTTCGCCAATTGGAATGACGTGGCCTGTTGGATCTGGCAGCTGGCCGAACCGCAAAGACAGACAGATGCAGCCTTGAGCGCCAAAGCGAACGATCTGACAAAGGACTCCGCAGGAGAGTTCGACAAACTGAGGGCGATCGCACGGTTTGCGCAAAGCGTCAATTACGTCTCCATCCAAACGGGTATCGGGCGGGGAGGTGGGTACACCCCTCATCTCGCATCGGATGTGCTTGCGAAGTCTTACGGTGACTGCAAGGACAAGGCCAACCTGATGCGTTCGCTCCTTTCGGTCATCAACATCGACTCCTACCCGGTCGCTGTCTATGCTTCCGATAGGAATTACGTCCGGCCGGACTGGCCATCGCCCCAGCAATTCAACCACGCCATAATCGCCGTGAAGGTCTCGGAGGCAGTCACCGCGCCTACGGTGATCGTTCACCCGGAGCTGGGTCGTCTCCTCCTGTTCGATCCCACCAACGAGCACACCCCTCTCGGTGACATTCCCGAGAATCTCCAGGGAAGTTTTGCGCTGATCGCTCACAAGGACTCGACTTCGCTGGTAAAAATCCCGGTCCTTGGGGAAGAGCAGAATCACCTGGAACGGACGGTCCAGGCGACAATCAGCCCGACGGGCATGCTGAAGGCGACCATTGCCGAGAAATCGACCGGCCAAGCCGCGGTTCACGAGAGGGCTTTGTACAAAGGCCAGCGCGAGACCGAGTACAAGAAAGACATCGAGAGATGGGTCGCTGGGGCAATAGGCGGCGCACAAATTACCCGCCTGGAGTGCCGGGACGATCTGGACACAAACGGTTTCAACCTGGAAGTGGAGCTTTCAGGAGATCGCTACGGGCAACTGATGCAGAATCGCCTGCTCATCTTCCGTCCAGCCCTGCTCTCACGCCGAGAGGGGGTATCGTTCATGGAAGGGGAAAGACGACATCCCATTGAGATCGAGCCGGCTGCATTCATTGAGCACTGCACTGTCCGCCTGCCCGACGGCTTCGCGATTGACGAATTGCCGGAGTCGGTTAAACTCGAAACAGCATTCGGGAGCTATGAGGCGGTGTTCGAAGCCGAAGGGGCAACCCTCAAGCTTCACCGCCACCTGATCCTGAAGCCCACTTTCCTGGAGGCGGGGAAGTACTCTGAGGTGAAGGGCTTTTTTGACCGGATCAGCACGGCCGAACAGGCGCCGGCTGTTCTGATACGCAAATGAAGGAGCTGCCTTTTCAGAGCCGCGCATGCAGCGACGGTGTTGAAAAAGGACAGTTAGCGCACTTGGCTGAGAGGATATTGACGGTTTCCAACGCCAAAGGCGTTGCGTAGCAAAGCCCAGGGTTGGCTGCGTTTTTGCAGCCTACCCTGGGATCCAGAGCCGTAAGTCATCAACCCTGAAAGGGTTGCGCATCGTGCGCAGTACGCAACCCTTTCAGGGTTGAACCTTATACAAGCCTCCGACCCGGGGTAGCCCGCCAAAGCGCGGGCAACCCCGGGCTGTGCTACGTGACCCCGTTGGGGTCATTCGGCAATCCCCTCCGGGGATATGACAAACAGGTGAACATTTTCAATACCCTCGCAGCGCTTTTTCAGCGGAGTAAGCGGGTTCTGCGCTGCCGGCGAGCGCGATGTTGCCCCACGGCTGAACCCGCTTACTCCGCCGAAAAACGCTGCGTGCGCGGCTCTGAAAAGGCAGACTCAAACGCCCCAAGCACTTCCTCCTTGGACGCCGTGCCGGTCGTCCCGAGCTTGCGAATCGTCACCGACGCCACCAGGTTTCCGACCTCAGCCGCTTCCTGGAGGCCGGCTCCCACGCAAAGCGCGGACACGATTCCGGCTGTGGCGCTGTCACCGGCACCAACGATATCGATCGGACCGGAGACGGGAACTGCCGGGCAGTGGAGTATGGTTTGCCCATCGAAAACCGCTATCCCCCGCTCTCCCCGGGTGAGAAAAACGGGCCGGCGCGCGCGAGAAAAGAGCCTGTCGAGCAATTCCCTTTCATCCAGTCCATGGATGCCCACGGCGTCGCCCGCCTCCTTTTCGTTCGGTTTGATCATTAAATCCGAGAACTTCCCAATTCTGGCCCTGGAGTCGGCAAAGAAGACTTTTTCGGGGAAACGGCAGGCCAGGCGTGACAGCTCCTCCCGAACCAGGCGCGTGACGACACCGCAATCTTCCTCCTCGACCTGGTCGCCGACGATGATCCCATCGACTGATCCCACTGCATCCCCGAGACGCTCAATGATCTCGCTCTCCAAGGCCGGCGGGGTGGGGATACGGTTCTTGATGTCGATCCTTTCCATCTCCTCTTCACGGCCGTCCGCGAGTCTTTTCATGGGCTTCGTATAAGTCGGAGTGAAACGGCTGGACGTGCGGAGCATGAAGCCGGTTCCAACGCCCCGGGCCCCCAGGCCCTTGACCAGCTCGTACCCGTTGCCGTCTTCTCCGGCGATCCCGAGCGCTTCTGTCTTCACGCCGAGCGCCGCGAGGTTCGAACACACAGTACCGGCGGCTCCCGGACTATTCCGAACCGCAACCACCTGCCGGGCCTCCAGTCCTGTTTCCACTGAGATTTCGGCCAGCCGCGGGTCAGTCACGAGGTATTGATCCAGGAAGTAATCGCCCAGGACGAGCAGGCGGATACCCGAAAATCGCCCCAGGATTTCCTTAAGTCTTCTCTTTTCCACGGCTTGATTCTCTCAGGAAGGAATACAAGGTCGGGAACGTTTGGCGGTGATCGCCCCGAAAGTAGAAGCTCGTGCCGCCGTCACGAACAGTCCGCTGCAGGATTGTCTTGAGCGGGCGGTAATAGTACCTGAAGTCATCTCGACCAAATTCGGTCTCCAAATCACCATCGAGCGGAAAAAGGTCGAAGACCGCAGTGGTGAATCGAGTGATGGAGCGGCCTTTTTGCCGGGCGACATTGCGAGTCATTGAGAGCGCCTTCAGGTAAACCTCGGGCCCCATTATGGCCGAGCCGAAATTCAGCAGCACGCCGTTTTCCAGGCCGCCGACCGCCTCTGTAAAGACCAGGAAGTCGTCATAGGAGGCTTGTCCGAGCGTTGCCCCGTCACAGTTCGGATGCTCATGCATGATATCGTAACCAATCCCGACGTGGATGGTGACCGGGATCCGGAGGCGGTACCCGGCCGCAAGGATGCTGATCTCCTTGAACGGGAATCCGCCCTCGGCAATCGCCTTTCCGACAGCCTCACCGAAACCAAGCCCCGATCCGACCCCTTCCGTCACGATCCGGTTGAGCCCGCCGGTCTCCGTCCAGAGCCCGAACTGTCCCTCGGAAATGTACTGGGCGACGCTTTCGGTCGTGGCCCCTATGAGCGCCATCTCGTAGTCGTGAATCGCACCGGCCCCATTCATGGCCACGTGCGTGAGGAGCCCCCTTCGCATCAGATCGATGATATACCGCGAGGTTCCGGCGCGAAGCAGGTGCGCGCCCATCATGAGGATGACGGATGCGCCCTGTTCTCGGCCCCGCATAACTCGGGCAGCGAGATCAGCAAAGCGGGGATCCTCGACTCGCTCGATCGGGGCGTCCAGGTTCGGGAAATCAGCCAGGTGAATAAGGTGCTTTCTCTCCCCGAGGGGCCTCAGCTGGAGTTCGGTGCGGTCAAATCGTCGGTAGGGCATGATTCTCGCCTCCTGGATGGGGTCAATCCTGCACGGATGCGCGCTCGCCGCTCAGGTACGCGACAAGCGCGGCCTGTTCTGAAAAATCCGGGACAATGATGTCGGCTCCCGCGGTTATCAGCCGCTGTCGCTTCCATTCGTCAATTCGGCCGCAACGCAGTTGCTCGTTGCTCGCCACTCCAACAGCCGTCCCTCCGACCTCTTTCGTGTTTTCGATTTCCACATAACCGTCACCGAACGCCACGAATTCCCTTCCCTGCAGCGCCTCTTCGGCCAGGACCCGCTCGATGATCATCTTCTTCGAGAACCGGCGGTAATCGTCCTGTGCGCCGTAAATCCGGTTGCCGAAGAAACGGCCCAAGCCGAGCAGTTCCGCCTCCTCTTTCACAAAGGCCTCATCGGTGCCGCTGGCAAGGAAGAGGCGAATCCCTCGCCCCTGGAGGTTCTCGAGTAATTCGATGGAGCCTGCGAGCAGCCAGTCCCGCGGGCTGTACTTTCCGCTTCGCAGGCCCTCGATCCGGTCCTGGATCGGCACCCAGAGCCGTTCGTGATACTGGCGCTTGTAGACGAGCGGATCGTCCGGAACACCACCCCGGGCAGCCACTTCCCGGCTCAGCTGGATCATTTGGTAGATCGTCTGTTTGCCCGTCAGCCGGGTGACGTACTCGCTGATATGACGACGCAGTTCAGTTTCCGGTTGAGTTGGGTCGAGAGGGAGCAGGATACCTGTCATGAACGAGACCATGACCTCCTGCCAGCCTTCCCGGATGAGAGACAGCGTCCCGTCAAAGTCTAGCAGGACGGAGCGAATGGGACCTCGGGGAACGTTACGAATGATCTCGATCATCGAAAGGCAAGGATACCTTCAGGTCCGTCTCGGAGCAAATGCGAGCAACGGTTCCAGTGCAGCCGGCCGCAGTAGCGGGACTTCCGGCCCTCGGAGCGCGAAGGTAACCAAGAGGAGAACCCTCGGAGCGGGAGTTCGGCCCCTGTCGCAGCGCGAAGCTCGGCCCTTGTCGGAGCGCGAAGTTCGGCCCCTGTCGGGGCGCGAAGCTCGGCCCTTGTCGGAGCGCGAAGCTCGGCCCTTGTCGGAGCGCGGACGTCCCGTCCGCACTGGGTTCGCGGGCATCCTGCCCGCGCGCCGGGCATCTTGCCCGGCGTTTCTTCGTCCGAAGCACACCTTTATCGGGTGCCGCCCGAAAATAATCCGGCCTCCAACTTCGTATTTTTCTCTCTTCGGGCGTTATAGATAGGGGCGAGGCTAGCGCCCCTGACAAGGAGATGATTCCATGATCACCCGAGCTGATTGGTCCTTTCGTGGCTACTTACCTCATTTCGGCAGGAAGACTATTTCGATCGCCGTATCCGGGACGCCGAACACTACCGGAATGCGGTCGAGTACATCAGGGAGAACCCGGTGAAGGCGGGATTAGTATCATCGGCGGAGCAGTGGCGCTTCGGGAGTGCAGCCCGGGGCAAAAGGATCGTTTGCCGCTAAAAGCGCCGGAGCAGACGGAGGACAACGCCGGGCAGGATGCCCGGCGGGCGGACGGGACGTCCGCGAACCCAGTGCGGACGAGACGTCCGCGCTCCGGAAGGCCGACATCCCCCTCCGGAAGGCCGACATCCCCCTCGGCGTGCTTGCTTCCCTTCACATTTTGACGAATTTTTCTTGAGAAAAAAGGAACAAACGCCTTTCGTTTATGTATATATGATCTGTGAGTATCGGGGTATCCAATATGTCCGTTCGAAGCTTGTCTACCATCCTTATGATTCTGTTGGCCCAGAGTTACCTGCTTGGACAGGGTGCGGCCGGGATGAAAAACTTCAACCAGTACAAAGAGGTCGTGCCCGGAGTCGACTTTTTCGCGTCGAACCGGGAGTCGACGACGGCTTTCCAGAAGCCGCTCGCCGAGACCCGCGAACGGCTCACGGGATTGCTCGGCTCTGAATGGCCCAGGGGCGCGGTCTTCGTCTGCTCGTCGCTCGCACAAAAGGATTCCTTCTATGAACCGCGAGCCCTGAAGATGGGGTACAAATGGGTGCTGGTCGCCTTGACCCCGGAGGTGCAGGCAGAGGAGACTGATGGCCCGTCTGAAGGCCCAGCTCGGTGATCAAATCCCGGCTGATCGGCTGGAAAGAATCCGCGCGAACGCCGCCCAGAGGCGAGGCGCCGCAGAGGCGGGAATCACGCGCACGACAGCGCGCAACATGGCTTTTGCAGTCCTTCAGGTCACGCTTCGGCCCGATCAGGCTTTCCGTTCCTCCCGCGTCGATGACATGACGCGAAGCCCCCTGCCGGACTGGCTGGACATGGGTATCGCTTCCTACGCGGCCCCCGGAGGAATCAACCTTCGTTACTTGCAGGAGCATCTGGACGAAGCTTTCCCGCTGGATGACGTCGATCTCCATGTCCAGACCCTTCGTGGCCCCTTCTGTCGGCGGTTCCGGCGGACCGCAGGTGATGTACCGGACGGCGGGGCCCGGGGCAAGCGGCGGCCCAGCGGCCGGTGAGGGTGGCGCCCAGGGCGCTCCGCCGGCAGGCATGACCATGCCGATGCCCATGCCCTCGGGCGATGGTGCGCCGGCCTCCTCCGGAAGCTCGGCGCTCGTCAGGAGGCGAGGGTCAGGCGTTTCGGAGGGATGGATTCCCTGCCGAAGGATCAGAAGGACCGCATGCTCTTCGATGGCCAGGCCAGCACCTTCTTTTCCTACCTCGTCGAAAAGGTCGGCCTTGAAAAGGTAAAAGCACTGATTCAGCAAGGACGAGAGGGCAAGGAAAGCGCAGCCTTTCTGGCCGGACTTGAGGGCCTAGAGTCCCGATATGACGAAGGTCGAAGAGGATTGGGCCGTCTGGGTCAAGGCTCAGAAGGCAGAACCACCCCCGGAGTTCCGGATGCGTATGGGCGGGGATCCAGCCGCGCCCTTCACCCAGATAAGTAAGAGGCAAACCACAATGAATGTCGGGAAATATCGATCCATCCCAGCAGCGCTGATCCTCGCCTTGGCTGTACCGTGGTCCCTGGGCGCTCCAGCCGACCAGAAACCGGCCGGGACTTCAACGCCGGGTCAGTCGGCGGCCGGCGCGGAAGCACAAACCAGTACCAACCGAACGTCAAAACCAAAGACGGCCGATGTGGAGCGGTTCTACTACATCACGGGCGAACTGCAGGCTGCGCGATCAGTCCAGATCTCCACCCCCAGGATACGGTCTGCCTTCTCGAACACCGTGACATACCTTGCGACTGAAGGCGCGTACTGTCAAACAGGGAGAACGGCTCCTGGAGTATGACCCCTCGGCCCTCCTCAGCCAGAAGTCGGAGGCTGAGCGCAAGCTTGACGAAGCAAAAATCAAGATCGAAAAAACCCGGGCCGATCTGAGCGCCCAGGAAACCGACCTCCTGAATGGCGTCGCCCAGGCGGAGGCCGGGCTGAAGGTCGCTGAGCTCTACGCCAGGACTCCGAAGGAGCTGCTCGCCGCCAACACGTACCAGAAATACCAGCTGGATCGTGAGCGGGCACAACTGACGCTCGACAAGGCGAAAGAGCAGCTCGCCAACTTCCGTCAAAGCCACGCCGCACAGATGGCACTTGTCGAGGTGGAACGCGCCCAGGCCGACATCGACCTGAAGAAGATCGAAGGCGATCTGACCCTCCTCAATATCGCCGCACCCCAGGACGGAATCGTCATTTACGGCGATAACTGGGCGAACAATCGCAAGATCCAGGTGGGTGACAACCTGTTCCCCGGTATGCCGGCCGTGGAGTTGCCCGATTTGTCCACTCTTCAGGTCATCGGTTTCGTTTATGACACCGAGCTTGCCCGCCTCTCCCGTGGAGCAACCTGCAACTTTAGCTTGGACGGCGTCCCCGGAAGTCACTTCACGGGAAAGGTTGTCGAGCTGACCAGCGTGGCATCCCGCAAAGGGTTTGCCTCTCAACACAAGGTGTTCCGCGCGATCATCCAACCCGACAGGCTTGACCTCGGGATTATGAAACCAGGCATGACGGCACGTGTCGAGATCCGCACCCGGGTCGCGTCGCAGGTCACCGCAGTTAGCCGCGAGTACCTGGGCCTGGACGGCAACGGGCGTTACTACGTTTTGAAGGCGGCCGGCAAGCAGAGTCCCGTCAAGCAACCCGTCGAGGTCGGGGCTTTTGGCGACCGCAGCGTCGAGATTCTTTCCGGGACCTCGGCCGCGGATACTCTCCTTCCCGTCCAGAAGGTCTGGGAAGACTGAAACCAGGCAGGAAGACGAAAGACCGAAGAGATATAGATACAAAGAGACGAAGGCACGAAATGGGAATATCAAGCACGAATCTACGTCGTATCATCGTTGCCGCGGTCGGCGTCGCGATAATCCTTGCCGGTTGGTGGTTCTTCACGGCACGAAAGGCGTCCTCGGCCTCGACTGACCGCGACACGGTCGTCGTTCAGAAGATCGACTTCCCTGTCATGGTCACCGCCACCGGCATTCTGGAGGCCACCAGCAGCGTCAGCATCGGACCGCCTCAGATCCGGAACGAATACCGATTCCGGCTTTCCCGCATGGTCGAGGAAGGAACCGAGGTCTCGGAAGGGGATTTTGTCCTGGAATTCGACAACTCGGACGTGGCCAGGAGGATGCGCGAGCAAACTGCCAACCTGCAAAGGGTCGGTGAAGAGTACCAGAAGAAGCGGTCCGACTTTGACATCCAGACCCGGGAAATGCGACTGACGGTCGAGCAGGCCCGGGCGGACCTTGGAAAACTGGAAAACAAGCTGACCTACGAGGCCGAGTTTGAAAGTGCCGCCACTGTCGAAGAGACGCGGATTCGTCGTGACGCGGCGAGGAAGAAGCTTGAGTTTCTGGAGCAAAAACTGAAGTACTTCACCGAAAGCGGTCAACTCGATTTGCAGATATCGCGCAGCAACGAAAACCACTATCGCCAGCGCCTGGACAACTTGATGACAGCCATGGAGGCCCTGACAGTTCGGGCGCCCGTGGACGGAGTGGTCATCTACAAGCGCGACTGGAATAACGAACCGAGGCTCATCGGGAGCTACGTCTTCTCCCTGGATACCGTCCTGGAGATCCCTGACCTCGACACCGTGCGGGCAAAGCTCTACGTCGATGAGGTGGATGCCGGGAAGATCCAGCCAAACCAGGAGACCTCGATTATTGTCGACGCCCTGCAAGGCCGATCTTTCCCTGGAGTGATAAGCGACGATCAGCTCCATCTTCAAGCAGGCAACCTTCGACAGGCCACAGAAGGTGGCTGAGACATTCGTCCAGTTGAAGGACTCGGGTATTAAAGAGTTGCGACCCGGCATGAGCGTGAAGGCCGAGATACAGGTCGGCTCGTACCCGCAAGCGCTCGTCATTCCGCTTTCCTCAATCCAGGAGCGGGGCGGTCTGTCCTTTGTTCAGATCTGGAACGCAGCCGGGCAATCCTGGGATTGGCGTGAAGTAACACTGCGAACTCACGATGGCTTTAACGCCGTCGTCGCGTCGGGCCTGTCCGCCAACGACAGGATCCGTGCACGGCCGAGAGCCTGAGGGTGAACCGATGAACAACTCAAAAGCTAAAACAACAACTGGAACACAGCGCATCGTGCGTCTCTCGGTTCTGGTCCTCCTGCTGGTTGCCGGCGTTTTGATCTTCGGCTACCGGGACGTGCTCTCGACACGGGTCAACAAGCTGGTGATGCCGACCGAGGAAGACCCGGTCCCAGTCGCCAGCCTCAGCAAACAGCCTTTCCGGCTCACTGTCCCGACCATCGGAGAGATCATCGGCCTGGGCAGTACGCCGGTGACGACGCCGGCGACCCCGTCCGGAAGTCTGAAAGTGGCGTGGCTCATCCCCGAAGGCTCCTTCGTGGCAGCCGGAGACCCCGTCATTCGATACGACAGCACCGACGCCCGGCTGAATCTCGAACGCCAGCAGAACACGCTTTCCGCGAACCAGGAGCGTACGAAGATCACGACCGGGAAGAATTCGACCGATGAGAAGGTCCTCGGTCTCGATCGCCAAGACGCGGAGATGGAGTACGACTACGTCATGACCGTCCTCCCCGAGGACGAGACGATTTTCGCCAAGTGGGACATCATCGAAGCGAAGATCGACGCGGGGTTTGCCAAGGAACGGGTCGGTTTCCTGAAGAACAAGACCCGGACGCAGAAACGGATCGCCCGATCCGACCAGCAGATCCTCGCGATCGAGAAGAACCAGGCGCAGGCGGAAATGAGCGTGGCCGAACGCACCCTTAATTCCCTCGAGTTGAAATCTCCGAGTGCCGGGCTGGTGCTCTACCGCCGCGACCACCGGCGCGATCCCCAGGTCGGTGACGAGTCGTTTCCAGGCCAGGTGCTCGTTGAGATCGTCGACCTCGCCGTGTTGCAGGCGCGAGTCTACGTGCTCGAAAGGGACGGCGGACGCCTTGCCAAGGGCCAGGAAGTGGTGATCCGGCTGGACGCGGTCCCGGAAAAGGAGTTCCACGGAAGCGTGCGCAGCGCGGCCACCATTGCCCAGCCGCTCGAGCGCAACTCGCCGCTTCGCTACTTCTCCTGCGACGTCTCCATCTCCGATGCGGGCGCCGATATCAAGCGCATCAGGCCAGGGATGTCACTGCGGGGCGAAGTGGTTCTTACCAAGTACGATCAATGCTTCGTGGTACCGGCCAGCGCGGTGACGATCAAGGACAAGGAGAGCGTCGTTTATCGTGCAGAAAGGGAAAGACCTTCGTCCCCAAGACGGTGACAACCGGATTGAACAGCCACGGGCAGGCGGTAATCCTGGCCGGCGTCAAGGACGGCGAAGTGATCGCCCTGCGTAATCCTTTCGAAACCCGGAAGCTCTACCTGCCCGACTTCAGCAAGGGGGCGGCGGACCAGAGAAGGGGAGGCCCGGCGGCGCGGGATGCGGATCGAGATTTCGACATTAGAGGGAGAGTATGCTGACAATCGAGACAGCCAAGGTTGCCGTCGGCGACCTGAGCAGACATAAACTGCGTTCTTTCTTGACGATGCTGGGGATGATCTTCGGAGTCGGCGCCGTCGTCGCGATGCTGTCGATCGGCGCAGGCGCCGAGCAGCGAGAGCCTGCAAGATCATCGAGAACTTCGGGATCCGAAACATCATCATCCAGGCCAAGGAATTCAAGCCGGAAGAGCTCAGGCAAATCCGCACGGAATCCCTCGGCTTGAGTCTTCGCGATGCGGAAGCCCTTCAGGCAGTTCTGAAGCCGCGTCCGCTCGTTTCCGCGAAGCGGGTCGTCAAGACCTACCAGGTGGTTTCAGACACCGGCCGCAGCGACAGCCGAGTCCTCGGCGTGAGCAGCACCTATCCCGCAATTCAGAATCTGGACCTTCTCCAGGGCAGTTTCTTCTTTCCCCCGGATGAACGCGACAACAGCCAGGTCTGCGTGCTCGGCCTGGCTGCCAAACAGAAACTGTTCGGTTTCGGAAACGTGCTTGGCCAAGCAGATCAAAGTAAACGACCAGTGGCTGACCGTCATCGGTGTCCTGGCCGACGCCAACGTGGAAAAGCAGGAATTTGAAGGCGTCAAGATTCAGAACCCGAATAACGACATCTATATCCCGATTACGACCGCACTTCGGAAGTTCGAAGGAGAGACTGTCGAAAACGAGCTGAACGAGATCATCATCGAGACGTCCCTCCAGGCCGACCTGAGCGAACAGGCGTCTACCGCCAACAACCTCATGTCCGCCATGCATCGCTATGTCGACGATTACTCGATCGTCGTTCCCGAGAAACTGCTCGAGCAGAACCAGCGAACCCAGGGCATCTTCAATATCGTCATGGGCGCGATCGCCAGCATCTCCCTGCTCGTCGGCGGCATCGGGATCATGAACATCATGCTCGCATCGGTCCTCGAGCGGACTAACGAGATCGGCCTGCGCCGCGCCCTTGGTGCCCGCAAGCGGCAGATCCGCGTTCAGTTCATGACGGAGGCGGTGGCGATCAGCCTGGTCGGGCGGCCTGATCGGCATTGCGCTCGGCTACGGCATTTCCCGGCTGGTCGCCGTCTACTCGGGCTGGAGTACGATCATCACTCTGGCCTCGATCGTTCTGTCCTTCGGTGTCAGTTCGGCGGTTGGCATGGTCTTCGGGATCTACCCGGCCGTCCAGGCCTCCAACCTCGATCCGATCGAGTGCCTCAGGTACGAGTAGGCAAGACAGGGAGACAAGGAGACAAGGAGACAGGGAGCGGGGCCGACCTCCCTGCTCTCCCGTAGGATCCCGGCATGGGAGAATCATGAGTACAAGCAAGACGACAGATCTGCAGTCTCTGCCCAACATCGGCCAGGTCATCGCCGGAAAGCTGGCACAAATCGGCATTACGACCGTTTCACAGTTCATGGACCGTGATCCCTACCAAGTCTTCGATGAGATGAGAGCCAAAGTCGACCCGGACCTCTGCCGGTGCGCGCTCGCCTCGATTGTGGGCGCCCACAGGGGCGTCAAGTGGCACAAGATGACTGGGGAGTCCACCCGGGAATACGAGCGGCGGCATCCCGAACATCGCTGGGGCAAATGCTAATCTGGAGATATGGGCCTTAGCCTCGGCTACCGCTTCACCGACCTGCTGCGAATCCTGATCGGTTACGCCATCGAATACCTTTGCAAGGTCTGGGCCACGACGGCCGCGCTCAACGTCATCATCGGGGATGGAGAGACCTTCGGGTCGAAGGTTATGGATGCCCTGACCTCGGTCCCAGACCTGACCCGAATCTACCGGCAGATCCGCTACGTGGCGGACCATGCCACCGAGATCAACGCGGCGCTGGAATACGTGCGCGAGCATGCCCCGACTCCGGAGGCGCTTCAGGCCGCGATCGACCGGACCTATGCCACACTGCACGGGCTCAATACCGCACTCGCCCGCTTCGCCCAGGTGAAAGATAACGTGCTCAGCTGGTCCTGGCAGCCTTCCGAGACCTACCGGCTACTCCAGGAAGGCTGGGAGTCAATCCCGGACCTCCATGCCTTTCAAGTCCTCGCCTTCTCTACGGAACACGCCGCGGAAGCGCTAAGACGACTGCGCCAGATCGACATCAATCCTCTGTACCACATCCTGATGAACGCGATCGATAATTTCGGCCGCGATGAAATCGTCTCGACCGTGCTGGTCGCCGTCGGTGCCCTCGTGCTCGGCTCCGCCACAGGCGTGATCCTCGGGCGCTTCTGGGCGAGGCGCGGCCAGCCCGGTTTTGTTGCTCGCCAAGTGCAGAGACTCGGGGTCCGCTTTTTTCCCCGGTGGTATGCAAAAAACCTGCCCCGCGTGCTCGGTCCCGAGCTCTATGACATCGCGGAGAAGCATTTTTCTGGGAAAATCGAAAAATCGCGGTAGAATGCTCGCGCACTCAACAAGATGCGGAAAACTCTACCGTTTTTCCTTCTGGTCATCCTGTTCCTTTTCCTGCCGTTTCACCCTGCTCCCGAAGCCCGGACAACCGAAAAGGAACTCTTCAAGCTGTTTGATGATGTGCTGCGGGACGTGAGCCGGATTCGAGGCCTGGAGCTCAAAACCCCGATCGGGAAGGGCGTTCGAACCCGGAAGCAGATCCGAGCCCTGCTCAAGCAGAGTATCGACGAAGCCTACGCCCCCGGCGAGCTCGAGACTGAGAGACTGTTTCTGGTCAAGCTCGGCCTGATCCCTTCCAGTCTGAAATTAGCCGAGTTCCTGGTCGATCTCGAAGCCGACCAAATCGCCGGGTACTACGAACCCCGGGCCAAGTCTTTCTACATCGCCGACTGGCTGCCCGCTGAGGAACAGAAGACGGTGATGGTCCATGAGCTTACCCACGCTCTGCAACATCAGCATTACGAGATGAACGCCTTCCAGGACAGGATCGAGGGAAACGACGATCAGGCCATGGCTCGCCTTTCCGTCCTTGAAGGGGATGCAATGCTGGTGATGTTGGAGTACATGCTCGAGCCGATGGGCAGGTCGATGATCGAGCTGCCGAATTTCAAGATGATCTTCGATTATGTGAGTCAACTGAGTGAGCCGGAAGAAGGCAGCAAAGAGGCCAAGATCCTCGAGTCTGCACCTCTGTTCTTCCAGGAGTCGGCGATATTTCCCTACATCTCAGGAGCCGCCTTCGTGCAGACCTTCCGGAAGGTGAAGACCTGGAAGCAGGTGGACGCGCTCTATCAGCGGATTCCGAAGTCAACCGAGCAGGTCATGCACTTGCCGAAGTACCTGATCGAGAAGGACGAGCCGACCGAGGTTGAAGCCGCGTTTCCGGACGAACTTTCCGAGGCGGAATGGAAGCAGGTCTACAAGAACGTGCTGGGCGAGTTCGGGCTGGGGATCGTCCTGCGGCAGAGCTACGATTCAGGGGACGCCGGCCGCGCGGCGAAGGGCTGGGATGGCGACTGTGCGCAGCTTTTTAAAAGCACCAGCGGCAAGCTGGCACTTTCGATCGGCTCGGTCTGGGATTCGCCCTACGACGCCAATCACTTCTATAAGTGCTACCAGACAGTCGTCTCTAAGAAATACCCGGATGCCGTTCGTGAGAATGCGGTGGACAGCGTGACCTGGAACTCATCGACCCAACGCGTCGTGATCCGCCTCTCCGGCACCCGGGTCTACGTCCTTGAACAGGAGCTGTGAGGGAGCGGCCAACCCCTCTACAAACGGCTTAAAAGCGGGGCCGACTTCCCAGTCGGACCGGTCCCACTGGGAAGTGGGACCCACGGACGCTGCCGCCGCGGTGTAGGCTGCGGGCGGCGCGATCTCAGGCGCTAGTCCCGCCTACTTCGGACCACTTTGCACATGTACGCTCCCCCGCGTGCGGTCCTTCAGCCCCACCGCGATCTCGCCCTCCCTGGATGAAGACTGAAACCCGATCGTGTAACTGGTTCGCAGATCGTCGGCGATCCGGCCGAAGATGACGTTCAGATCTTCCAGGCGATTCACCGCCACGACCGTTCCCCCCGTTCCGGCCGCCAAACGAGTCATCTGCTCACGCGCCCGCGAATGCTTTTCGCGAGCGGCCGCCAAAGCGCGTTCACGGCTGTCCGGTACCGCCATTCCACCCAGGAAAAGAGACAGGTCGGATTGCCACTTCTCGTCCGGCTGGTCCAGTACGGTGACTACCCTGGCCAGCTGGGCAAACAGGCCCGCCTCCAACGCTTCCCCCTGGTTCTCCAGCGATCAGAAGCGAGTTGACGACAGGGGCGGGGCGATCGAGCGGCGCATTGTATTTCTGGCCTTTTTCCTTGAACTTAAGCGACTCGATTCGCCGTTTCAGCTCCTCGCGATCAGCCGTCCAGCCGACCCACTCGACGGCTGAGGACTTTCCCGGACCGAGCAGGAGGAAGGCGCAATCCTTCGGGGCCTGCTCGATCAGGCGCATGAGCTGCCTGCCTCACCTTTGCTTTACCGTCGTCCGTTCGGGCGACGAGCATAAGCTCGACCAATGTCTGAAAGCGCAGGTCGGTCCGGCTTCGAACTGCCGTCTCTTCGTCCGACAGGGTGTGAACCAGGAGGGGAAAGATCGAGCTGGGAGTGAGAGATGAAAGAGCCTGGAGGCGGAGCGGGTCGACCGAGCTCCCGGTGTCGACACCGTCCGAAAGAACGACGACTGCCCGGCGCCCTTCGACGCCCGCAAGAACATCCTCGAGGGCCAGCGCGATTGCGTCGTGGATCCGGGTGCATTGGTTCGGTATGCCGCCGAGTGCGGCAATTGCCCGGCTTAGCCGGGTCCTGTCTGACGTGAGTCTCTCCTGAACTCGATTCTCACAACCGGTCTCGATGACCGCCACCTGGGTACCGGCCGGCAAACGGTCCACGAAGGCGCTCGATGCCTGCCGAATCAGCCCCATTTGGCCCGCGGTGCTGACGCTCGTGTCGACGATGAGGGCGATCGCCCAGGGCGCGCTCGGGGGTTCAAAATGCAGGATCCGCTGCGGCTCACCGCTTTGTGTGACGACGAAATCGTCCGGGAGCAAGCTCGTGATCGGGGCGCCGTGTCCGTCGACCACCTGGGCCTGAACGAGCGCGTAGTTCACGTCCACCTTGAAGCGCTTCGGAGCGTCCTGGGCCGTCGTGAAACTGGCCGCCATAACGCCTGCGACGAGAAGCAGACTGGCATTATGCAAACAACTTCTTCGAAATTGTCTCAGGGCCGCGATCAGGCGCTTTGTCATGATGGCTCTTCCAGTGTACCTCGGCTCATCACCTGCACGAACCGCGGGTCCGATGACGTCGCTCGGGGTCGCGCCGACTTTCAGTCGGAACTCGTGCAGGCCCGGTCGGCAACGAAACGCCGGCGAGGTGGCAAGGCGCACGCAGCGTCCTCGTGCGCAGGGGCGGCTTTACTCTCTTGTGTATTGTCATGAGCGCCATCTGTCCGATGCCGCTTATTCAACACCCTCGCAGCGCTTTTCAGCAAAGCGGGTTCTCGCGGTCGGCATACCCCGTGCCCTTGGCCACGGCAGCAGCGCGTCACAACCCGCTTACTTCGCTGGAAAGCCCAACCTCCACAGGCTCCTGGGGCGCGTCCCCAAAAACACGAAGGGCCCCGGTGTCGGGGCCCTTGTCTGCTGGGGAATGATGACCGCGAGGCGGTCGAGCGAACTAGAAGATGAACTTCAGGGTGATCTGAATACGCCTCGGGTAGTTCACCTGGTTCTGCAAACGGATCTTCCCGAAGTTCGCGCTGGCCGGGTTGGTATCCGGGGCGCCGTGCTGCGGGTGATTAAAAGCATTCATGAAGTCGGCCTTGAACTCGAACACCTTCCCCTCGGCGACAGCGCTCTTCTTCGACAATGCGAAGTCGTAGTTGTTCGAGATGTCGCCGCGGAAGAAGTCGAAGCGCAGCGGGAATGTCCGGAGATTGTTCGACAGCTGAAGGGCGGAGTTCGTCTCCCAGAGACTGGAATCCGTGTTGAACCAACCCTCGATCGAACGTTCGGATTTCGGCAATAGAATCTGCTTGGGATCGCTTCCCTTGAAGATCACGTTGCCGAAGGTCGGCATGGCACCGCTTTGGTAGGTGTAGATACCGGAAAGCTGCCACCCACCGATGAACGCGTTCGCCACGCGGTTCATGTCGCCCCCGAACGCCCGTCCGCGACCGAACGGGAACTCGTAGATGCCGCTCATCGTCAGCCTATGCGGCCGGTCAAGGTCTGAAATCACCTCTGTCGGGCGCGGGTCGGCGGTGTTCAGCAATTCTGTCGCCTGCATGAAGTTAGAGTAAGTGTAGTTCCCCATCACCGTGTAACCGTGGGAGAAGCGCTTCTGAACGTTCAACTGGAAGGAGTGGTACCAGGACCAGCCTTCCTGTTCGTCCACGTTGATGCTGTCGAAACCCGGGAACGGAGCCAACAGTCGCGACCGTGGGACGTTCGTTCCCGTCAATGCCGCACTCGCGCCGGCGGGTAGAATCGTCGTCTTGGTCGCCGTGTCGTAGAACGGGTTAGGAACGTTCTTGGTCAGGTAGTCGATCCAGGCCTGGTCCCTGGTCGGACTGGTGCTCAGGTACTGGTTTGGAAGCGCGTTCAGGTTGCGAAGGGCATTGTTGCCGCCCGCCTGGTACTCCAAATGAGTCCCACGGTTGCCGACGTAGCTCGCCTCCAGCACGTAGCCGGCGCCCAGCTCACGTTGGAACCCAAACTGCCAACGTTGCATGTACGGGGTTTTCGGGTCTGGGTTAAAGAACGTGATTCCCGCGCCCAGGCTCGTCAATGTTCCCAAGCCGGCGCCTTGCGGCTCCAGCACACCATTCGGGAATGGATTGGAGAGCGTGGCGGTGAAGTGCAGTCCGTTGTCCGTCGTTGCTATGAACGGAGTGTTCCGGCTGAAGCCCGTCTGAACGACGTCTCCGCGCCGCTGGCCCAGGAATCCGAAGAAGATCCCGTAGCCCGCCCGTACGACCGTCTTGTCGTCGATCTTGAAGGCCAGACCGACCCGCGGCATGAACTGCTTCGCCGGAGAATTCCAGAGGGTGCTCGGTTCACCATTCACACCGGCAAAAGTCAGGCCGCCTCGGACAAAGAACTTATCCACCGGGACCTCGGGCGTTGGACTCTTGGCGTAAATCGCACGCGCCTGCGACTCGAGCGGTTGCACGTAATTAAAATCGAACCCTCGAACCGTGCGGTCGAACCGCTCGGTCAACGCGCCCTCGTATTCGTACCGCAACCCCAGGTTCACGGTCAATCGGTTGGTCGCCTTCCAGTCGTCGTGGAGGTAGAGGCCCCATGATGTCGACTGCTCCGAGTAGCTCGCTGCACGGGTGATGTACGAATTTGTATGGCTCGGGAGTCCAAGAAGCAGGGTAGCCACGGACTGGCCTAGACTGTTCGGGGCGGCCGTGGAATTGTCCAACGGACCGCGCACCCAGCCACCGTCGAAGTTGAGGCGAGCGCTCTCTTCCGGGGAGAAGTTGCGGTTGTTCTCACGATAGGCGCGGAATTCCACTCCGGTTCTGAAAGCGTGCGAACCGACTATCTTGTTCACCGTCCCGATAAAGGAGTGCGTATCGTTCGGCCGGTAGTATCCGGTCCCCTGGGTCCCCTGATAGCTCGCGATATCGATACGCGGGAACCGCCTCTTGTCAGCCGAAACCAGGTCATTCATGTACGCGGGGAATCCGAGCGTCGTCAGGTCCATTCCGATCGATTCACTGTTCCCGGCATCACCTCGGATGAAGCGATTGTACCCGTAACGGAGATTCATGACCGTCGTCGGGTTGAACGTGTAGACATCGTCCAACGTGAAGGCCCGGTTCAGGAACTGAAATTCGTTCCCAGTGGTCATGTTGTCGAAATAGTTATTGTAGGTGCTGTCCCTCCGGTACACGCTCCCGCGGCCGAACATCTTGTGCCTGTCGCTGATCACGTGGTCGATACGGACATTCTGCGTGAAGTACTTGGCAACCTCGAGGAGGTTCGATTGGACGAAGTTGTTCCGGCCATCCGGGTCTCCGGGCTGGAGAGGATCCGGAAAGAACTCGAGGATCTTTCTCGCTACGGGATTGATGAGGTTCGCGGGAATAATGTTTCCCGGGAACGGATCCTGCTCGTAGCGGCCAGCAGTGGCCGCCGCGCGCCGGGTGAACGGGTTGTAGATCTGGTACTTGGAGCCGAGGGCGAGCAACTGAGAGAAGTCACCATTTTTCATCGCAGCAGTGGGCACGGTGCCCGTGCCACCGGCGCGCGGTCGGGATTCATGAATCCCTTCATAGCCCCACATGAAGAACGTCTTCTGGTGTCCATCGTATAACTTCGGAATCCAGACGGGACCGCCGAAAGACCCACCCCAGCGGTTGTAGGTGAAATTGCCACGCTCTAGTTCGTTCCGGTTGGCCCAAAAGTCGTTGGCAAAGATCCCAGGCGCCATCTTCGTCCAATAGCCTGTACCGTGGTAGCTATTCGTCCCGGACTTCATGCTGATGTTGGTGACACCACCCTCGGTCTGGCCGAAGCTTGCGTCAAACGTGGCTGTCTGGACAGCAATTTCAGAAACGATATCCGAAGGAGGAACGTAAGAAGCCGTCACTTCGCTCGCATTCGCCGTCGCAGTCGCAACGACGCCATCAATCGTCACGTCACTGCGGTTTGCACGGGTTCCATCCATCGAGTAGCCAACAATGTGAGTCGGCTCGAACGGACGATCCAACCTCGGATCGCGCGAGAAGCTGGCTCCCGAGGCGAGACCGATCAGGAAGAAGGGATTGCTGTGCGGCACCGGCAGATCCGAAACCCTCCGCGAGTCAATCACCTGTCCCATGGACGCCGAGGCCGTGTTCAGCAATGGCGTCTCACCGGTAACGATGATCGTCTCTGACTGCTCGCCCACTTGAAGCTCCATGTTGTATTCAACCCGCTCGTTGACGCGCAACTCGACGTTGTCGCCAACAAACGTTTTGAACCCGGGCATCCCGACCTCGATTTTGTAAAGGCCCGGGATGAGATACAAGGCCTGATAAGTCCCGGTATCATTAGTCACGGCGGTGGTAGCCGTGCCCATGGACTTGTTGGTGATCTTGACCTCGGCACCCGGGATAACCCCGCCGGTCGCGTCCTTCACCACTCCTACGATCGTTCCTCGCGCCTCCTGGGCCAACAGGCCCGAGGTCTGGCTCAGGGCCAGCAGCCCCACCACGAGAATGAGGACAATAACTCTTGTTCTTAAAACCATGCTCCCTCCTTCGGCTTTGGCGGCTGGGAACCGCCCGCTCGCGTTGACTGGCGCCTGGGATGCCAGTTTTCAGTGGCTGCATTACCCCGCAGCCGCGCTCATTCCACTTTTCGCCTGCGACATCAGGCGAGACTCTGCATAGGCACCGCATCCATATCCGAAAAATCCTGGTTCTCCCCGCCCATCGCCCAGATAAACGCGTAGTTCGAGGTGCCTGCGCCGCAATGGATCGACCAGGCAGGCGAACAGACGGCCTGTCGGTTACGAACCATCACGTGCCTGGTCTCGGTCGGAGCCCCGAAACAATGGACCACCAGCGCGTCCTCCGGCATATCAAAATACAGGTAGATCTCGGACCGGCGTTCATGAGTGTGCACGGGCATCGTGTTCCACACGCTCCCCGGCGCAAGTTGGGTCAAACCCATCACCAGCTGGCAGCTGCGGACACCGCCCGGATGGATGTACTTATTAATCGTTCTCTGATTGGCGTTTTCAGGCCGCCCGAGGCTGGCCGACTCGGCTTCATTCTTCCGGATTAATTGAGTCGGATAACCGGCATGGGCCGGGTAACTGACGAAGTAAAAAGCGGCGGGATTTTCGCGCTGAACGCTTGAAAACCGAAGGGGATGTTTTCCAATGCCCACGTACAGGCCATCCCGGGGCTCCACGGAGTATTCGGCCTGGCCGACTTGCACCAGGCCTGGGCCCCCAATGTTGATGATGCCGACCTCTCGTCGTTCCGTGAAGCAGCGCGTCCGGAGGAATTCACACCCCTCCAGGAGAAGCGATTGACCGAGCGGAATGGCAGATCCCACGATCGCACGGTCCTGCTCGGTATGAACCATGCGCAAATGCCCGGGAACGAACAGGTCGTCGAGCAAAAACTCGCGCCGGACTTCCTCGCTGCTCATTGTCGCCAACCGCCGGGGATCGGCCTGCCGGACTGTCCTGACGCTTACGCCCGTCTCCCGCTCTTCACTTTCCGCCAACCGCATCCGCCCTCCTATTTCACATTACGGAACACATCGTGCCTTATGCCGATAAGATATAGGACGAGTCAGGAACCGAAGTCAAGCAGATTTTGAAGGAAACCGGGTGAGTTTACCCGCCAAATTGAGGGGGACATTTCGATCAATGAAACGAAAATGGGGTACAGCAGATTGGGAGACAGGGCGACGTGGAGAGGAGGAGACGAGGAAACACGGAGACAGAATATCGAATAACGAATGTCGAAGTATTCCTGGATCTTGGTCGCCTCATCCCTCGACATTTCGCGGCTGCCCCCCGGGGCTGGGTGGCTGGTCCGCTTACTCGCTCGCTGGCGCTCGCTGCCGTGGGTGTCGAAAAAGGTCTTGAATTCCCCCAAATTTGCGGCAAGTACACAGACATGTAAACGGGGTAAAGCCTTTCTTTGGGCGCCGGACGCACCCCGACCGAGCGGTGTCAGAGCCGCGCGCGAGCGCTTTCCAGCGAAGCAAGCGGGTTCGGACACCGCTCGGTCGGGGTCGGTCTTGCTCGCCTAAACAGGTCACCCTTGAGGCCGATTTACAGGATATTAAACATTTTCAACACCCTCTGCCGTGCGCGGCTCCTTACGGTGATTGCTCGCCGCTCGTTCTCGCTACAACAGGACTGACCCTCTGCCCAGCCGGTTCTTGCTTCCTTCGATATTCGACATTCCTTGTTCGATATTCAATATTCCGATCCCTTATTCCGATCTCCGCCTGCCCTCTCCTTGTCTCCTTGTCTCCTTGTCTCCCCGTCTCCTTGTCTCCTTGTCTCCTCCCCTCTATTTCCCGGGCATTCGATTGCCCGTCTCGATAAAGCTACTCGTGTCGGCCTCGACCGCCTGTTTAGCCCTGGCCATATCGTTGTTGGCCAAAATGCCCTGATCCGCGACTTTGCTCACTTTCAGGAACGTTCCAGTCCCGGCGGCGGCCGTGCAATTTCGGATCGTAATTCCCCGCCCGTTCTCAAGCCGGATCGCGGCTCCGTTTCCCTCCCGGGCCTGGCGTCCCTCGAACCCTTCGATCTCCGCATCCTGGAAATCTTCACACTGAATACCGTCTGAGAAATAATCACTCAGGCCTTCGCCCCAATCGAGCGTAAAGCCGTGAACGCGGAGTCCGATGACCTGCCGGCAATACAGGCCGGGAATGTCGTGCGCGAAGATCGAATCGTCCCGCCTGGCAGTGGGACGAAGATCGAAATTGCCGCCGTAGGCGCGACTGAGTGGGCCGTCGATGATCCGCAAACCGATGCGATCGAACCAGAGATCGCGAACCGGGCTCTCGGGCGACCCATAGACAACGATACCGGTCTCGGCTTTCGCCTGGATATTCGAGAAGCGAACACCGGTGATTCGTCCGGTCGGTTTGCGGCCGGGATAAGGGATGGCGGACACGTGAATCGGCTCGCCCTTCCCCCACCAGTGTCCGGTGTGGAACCGGGTGTCGATAATGATGTTCGAGAACAGAATGTTGCTGATCGAACCCTGATCCCGGGCGAACACCCCCAGCCCGCGATTGGATCCGTAGATGACCAGGTTGTGGAAGACGCAATTGCGGATATCGCTTTCGCCGTATCCCACCCGCACCCCGGCTGAACGGCTCGTTATGGTGCAGTTGGTCACGGTCACGTTCTCCGAAACCGATCGCCTCTCTCCAAGCCCGGAGACGATCACGCCGTCGTCCCCGGCACGGATGTCGCAATCCGCGATGTGGATATTCCGGCTCGAGGTGCAGTGAATGCCGTCACTGTTTGGGATGAGCAGGTTGTTGTGGATTCGGACGCCTCGGACGTCGGCTCCGTCGCAGTCGGCCAGGTGCACGGTCCAGCACGGGGAATCAAGCAACACAATGTCGCGCAGGAGGATATTTTTGCAGTTGGAAAACAGGATCAAACGCTCGGGACGATCCCCGGGGAGGACGGGACCATCCGCGCTTCCAAGGCTTGAATCCATAAACTTGTCGCCCTGCCGGGTGCGGGACGGGTTGAAATCAACTGGGCTGTGCAGCTTGCCGCTGCGCATAAAGCCCGTGCCACTGCCGTCGATGGTTCCCGGTCCAATGATCGCAACGTTCTCGGCTCCGCGGGCGGTGATGAGTCCGACGGAAGCCGTGTCACGGGCGCCACTCGAAAAAACTTCCTTTTGCCCGGACAGCTTGTAGTCCCGGACGTTCGGACTTCCTTTGAGAACAGCCCCGGCGCGAATCTCGAATGTAATGTTGCTCCAGAGCTCCACGGTACCGGTCACGAAGACACCGGCAGGGACGACCACGATCCCGCCCCCCGCTTTCCGGGCCGCGTCAACCGTGCGGGCGAACGCCTCGGTGTTCAGCGTCTTACCGTCGCCGATCGCTCCGTACGCGGTGATGTCGTAGGTTCCGTTTGGCTGCGGGTGTGAAGGTTCGAGGCTCTGGCCGAGGCAAGTAGCGAAACAAACGGAAACAGCGAGAATTCCAATTCGATTCATCATGGTTTTCTTGCGCAACCCACAGCTATTCACACAGGCTCTCCCGGGGCGAACTCTATTCGCCCATCGTCACTTCAACTGAGTTCTCCGGCCGCATAAGATCGGCGGGTATCAGATTCCCGTCAATCGTCTCTCCATTCAGCACGACTCGTTTCACTCCGTGTTGCACGCCTGCCGGATTCTCGACCAGAATCGAAAACTGGCTGCCTCTGAAGCGGCGTTTGACGGTGAAGCGGCGCCAGGAACCGGGAATGCGCGGGTCGATCCTCAAGCCCCCGACTTCCGGCTGAATTCCCAGCAGGTGTTGAGTGATCGCGTAATAGGTCCAGGTGGCTGAACCGGACAACCAGGGGATTCGAGAGGCGCCGTGCTTGGGACTGGCCTTCGAATGGGTCGACTGACAAAGAACATACGGCTCGATTTCGCGAATTTCCGCGCGTGTGTTGAAGGCAGCCGGAAGATACGAGCGAAGGTACCGGTAAGCGAGGTCCCCATGGCCCAACATGCACTCGGCCATAACTGCCCAGCCCTGCGTGTGGACGAAGATGCCGCCGTTCTCTTTCAGACCCGGGTTCATCAGTGCCGCCCTGACCACGTTGTGATCGGTGCTGGTCGTATAGGGCGGATCGCACAAGGCCAGGCCGTATTCCGTCGCCAGCCGCTGTTCGACGCTTTTCATCGCCGATGACGCCTGCTCGGGGCTCGCGGCGCCGCTGATGACCGCCCAGGTTTGCGCGTTCAGGAATATCTGGCCTTCGGGGCATTCGCGTGCCCCGAGCTTCATGCCGTCCTCATGAAAACCGCGAAGGAACCACTCGCCGTCCCAGGCCCACCTCCTGATGGACCCGTCCAGTTCCTCTCGCCGGGTGTTGGCCCAGGCAGCCTCCTCGCTATTGCCCAGATGACGCGCGGCCTCGGCGTAGACCTGGAGAGCGAGCCTCAGCTGCATGGCGACGAAAACCGACTCGCCGCGAGCCCCGAGGCGCAGGCAGTCGTTCCAGTCCGCCCGCAGCCCGCACGGAAGCCCGTGGACCCCGCTCCGTTGGAGGCTGAACAGAATCGCCCGCTTCAAGTGACCAAGGACCGTATCCTGTCCCTCGTCCGCGTACGGGAGGACCTTTTCGTAGAACCCGATGTCGCCGGTTTCCTTCACATAAGCCGGAACGGCGTTGAAGAGCCAGAGGCAGTCGTCCGAGCGGTACTCGCTCTCGTCAGGCACTTTTTCGTGCCCCGGGCTGTGACTGAAGGGCAAAACGACCGGCATGGCGCCGCCGGTCGATACCTGTCCCGTGATCATCAACTCCAGTCTCTGGCGTGTTTCCTCGGGAATCGCGTGCATCACGCCGAGGAAATCCTGGACGGTGTCCCGGTAGCCCAGACCGTCGCGATCGATTCCGCTGTAGATAAGGCTGGCTGCGCGAGACCAGGCAAAGGTCATGAGGGCGTTGTAGATGCCCCAGGTATTAATCGTGCTGTTGAGCTCAGGATCAGGCGTCTCGGCTGCGAATCCCTCCAGCCGTCCGTGCCAGTAGTCGCGGACTCGGGCGAGTTCTACGTCCGCCTTTCGGATGTCTTCAAATTCGGCCTGCGCCTCCCTGCCCTCCCGGTCGGCGCTCCCGATCCCGACGAGCACGAGGAAGACGCGCTCCTCGCCCGGTTCCAGGACCAGGTCGATTTGGAGCGAACCGCACGGATTATCCCCGTACCCCAGGCTGCTGCCGCAGCATCCCCGCTCCACCGCAAGCGGGTTTGCGTAGGTTCGGTACGGTCCGAGAAAGGTCTCGCGGTCGGTGTCAAAACCCGAAACCACAGCCCCGCCGATCGCCTGGAAGGTGTGCCGGCCCTGGTCCTTTTCCTTGAAATTCTCAGGCATCGCCGGGATGTTGACGTTTGTCCCGTGGTCGATGATCCCGTCGACCACCTTCATCTGGGTCGTATACTGGACGTACTGGATATTGAGCAGATCGTCGATCGCGTTCCAGGTCCCGGCGTACTCGACATAGGTGAAGGCGCCAAGGCGGCGCCTTCGGTCGCTTTTGTTTACAACCTTGACCTTCCAGACTTCGAAGAGCCTGCCCATCGGAACGAAATAGCAGACCTCGGAGCGGATCTCCTGGTACTCGGACGAAATAATGGTGTACCCGGTGCCATGTCGGCATTCGGATGCGAACCGATCGAGGGGCTTGCCGACCGGCTGCCAGGAGGCCGACCAGTAGTCGCCGGTTTCATGGTCGCGCAGGTAAAGGTACCGGCCCGGCTGGTCCGCCGGAATCGAGTTGAAGCGCATGCGCATGAATCGGCCCATGCCCCCCGACTTCCAGAAACTGTATCCCCCGGCATTGTTCGTGATGATCGCGCCGTACTCGGTGGAACCGAGGTAATTGCTCCATGATTTCGGCGTGTCGGGGCGGGTTATCACGTACTCCCTGCGCTGGTCGTCAAAATAGCCGTATTGCATAAGGAACTCCGATCGGTTTCGGGGACGAGTTTCGGGGACACAAAACTTAATTCCTTTGCCTCCGCGTGATGTCGCCGGCGGAGTGGGAATTAAGTATTATGTCCCCGAAACGCAGTTCTCAAACCAGCGAGTGTTTCCGAGTGAAATCGATCAACTCCTCAACGTACCCGAACGCCAGCGCCGTCACCGTGTCCGCCGCCCCGTAATAGATGGCCAGCCGGCCTGTCTGGGCATCACACAGCGCGGCACCGGGGAAGACCACATTGGGCACGTCCCCGACGCACTCGTACAGGGTCTGGGGCGAAAGGATGTAGTGTCGAGACCGGGCAATGACTTTCCACGGCCGTTCGAGATCCAACAGGGCGGTCCCCGCGCTGTAGACGAACCCGTTGCAGGACGTGAGAACCCCGTGGTAGATCAGGAGCCAGCCCTCCGACGTCTCGATGGGGATCGGCCCGGCGCCGATCTTGGTGTACATCCAGGAGTTGTCCACCGGCCCATGACGTGGCGGTGGCGGCCCCAGTAGGTCAGGTCCGGGCTCTCGCTGTAGTAGATTTCGCCGAAGGGAGTGTGCCCGTTGTCGGATGGCCGGGAAAGCATCGCGAAGTTCCCCTTGATTTTGCGGGGGAAAAGCACGCCGTTTCGGTTGAACGGCAGGAAGGCGTTCTCGAACTGATGGAAGGTCTGGAAGTCACAGGTCCACGCGACGCCGATCGTCGGACCGTGATACCAGTTGCACCAGGAAACGTAGTACCGGTCTTCGATCCACACCACACGCGGGTCGTAACCGTAAACAAAATTGCCGATTTCGGGGTCCTCGCAGGTGAAATGGAGGGGCTCAGGCTCGATCCTCCAAGTCAGCCCGTCGGGGCTGAAGCCCGAATGGAGCTTCATCCGCCGAGAGGTGTCGTCGCAACGAAAGACGCCCGCGAATTGGTCTCGAAAAGACACGACCGCGCTGTTGAAAATGCTGTTGCACTCCGGCACTGCGTCCCTTGTGATCACAGGGTTCCCGGAGTATCGCCAAACCGGTCGGCAATCACCGGCCGGCCGGTCTTCCCAGGGCATGCCCGGGAGGTTCTTCTCGTTGATGATCTTCACTGTGTTGGTCACGTTCGTCCTCGATCGTTTCTAGCTTTGGGCAGCCGTCGATGCCGCCGCCGGCTTCTGGAAATCCGCACCTCCTCCAGCCCGGCGCTGATTCAGTTCGGTCTCGATCTGCTTCATCGTTCGTTCATCCAGCTTGTAGAACATGACGAAAAGCGTCGCCAGGATACTGCCGGCCGCCGGGATGATGCTCATCATCATCCGCAGGCCCCAGAGCGTTTCGGGCAGTTGAACCGGAACGTTGGGCTGATAGTGGAAGAGTGCGAGCAGCCATGCGGGTACGGCGCCGCCGATCATCCACCCCATCTTCTGCGAAAAGGTCGCCGCCGAAAAGACGAGACCCGTTGCTCTTCGTCCTGTCTTCCACTCGGACCAATCGGCTGCGTCGGCGTACATCGACCACAGCAGGACGGAAGTGGGACCCATGGTGAAGTTGGCGACGAGATTGAGGGCAAACATCCAGGCGACGTCCTGCGGCCTCAGCCAATAGAAGGCAAGCAGTCAGGACGCTCGAGATCCCCATCAGGATCATGTACATCCGAGCCTTACCGACTTTCTTCGTAATCCAACCCACGACGAAAATGCCGATGATCGTGGCAATTGTCGCGGAGACCATGTACCAGTTGTAGAGGTTTTCATTCCTGGCATAATACTTGAGGTAGTAAATGGTGACCCCGTTGCGGATCGCCACGTAGGCCAGGACGAACAGTCCAATCGCGAGAAGGATCAGCCAGGGCTTGTTCCGCGACAGGTCTCTGACATCTTCCTTGACCCGCGACTTCTGTGACGGCGCCGGCTGGACGCGTTCCCGGACCGAGAAAAAAGTGACCAGAAACAGTGCCACGGCCACGGTTCCGTAAAGCATCATCGTGTTTCGGAACCCGATAGCCCGGTCACCCTGGCCGAAGTAGGCGACGAGCGGCAGAGTGAAGGCCTGAACCGCCAGGTTGCCGCCGAAGGCACCCAAGAACTTGAACGTCGACAGTCTGACCCTATCGAGCGGGTCTGAAGTGATGACGCCCAGAAGCGAGGAGTATGGGATGTTGATTGCCGTGTAGGCCATCATCATCAGGTTGTAGGTGATGTACGCCCAGACGAGTTTGCCGGTCGGGCTGAAATCCGGGGTCGTGAAGAGGAGCACTCCGATGACGCCGAACGGGACCGCGAGCCAGAGCAGGTAAGGGCGGAAGCGTCCCCACCGGGTCTTCGTCCGGTCGGCAATCGTGCCCATGATCGGGTCGTTGACCGCGTCCCACAGCCGCGTGACCAGGAACATCGTCCCTGCAGCGGCTGCCGAGATGCCGAAAACATCAGTGTAAAAAAAGAGCAGAAACGATCCGATCGTCTGCCAGTAAAGGCAGGACGCCAGGTCCCCGCAAGCGTAGCCGACTTTCTCCTGAGTCCGGACAATCTCCTGTGACATATCCCCTCCGGGTTGCTTCCGTCGCCAGTCTGAACCGAAATTCTCTGCTCGGGAAAGATACTGTCTAAGTCAAAGCCGGCACAAGCGCAAAGGGGCAAAGATTTGCCAACCCAATAGAAAAGCGGCCTGCGCCGGCGAAAAGCGCAAAACCAGAGCTTCCTTGAGCCGGAACGGTCGGTGCGATTTTTCCGATGAACCGGACGGCCGGTGTTACCGTACTGGTTGTACCGCAACCTGTTACCGGGACGCGTTGGGGAAGCTCGTTTCAAATTGCTGGGAACCGGGAGGACACATGTCTGAAATGCAAAGAAGGGATTTTCTGAAGGCCGCTCTCGCCGCGGTCCCCCTGTCGGAAATCGACTGGAATTCTTTCCCCGGCCCGGAGGCCGTCCAGCCCGCCACAGAGGAATGGGACGCAATCGTGATCGGATCCGGCCTCGGGGGCCTTGCCTGCGCCGCCGCGTTTGCCCGCAAAGGCTTCCGTGCTCTGGTCATTGAACAGCACGACAAGCCGGGCGGCTATGCGACGGCATTCGCTCGCCCCGGCGGGTTTGTCTTCGACGTTTCGCTCCACTCCACCTCTGTAGGCGAGCGCAATGGCATTCGAAACCTCATCGGCGGATTCCCGGAAATCACCGATGTCGAGTTCGAACCTCATCCGAACCTTTATCGAGCCGTCTATCCCGAGCACGATATCCGCGTACCCGCAACGCGACATCCCGGGCTACGTCAAGCTTCTTTCCGGACTGTTTCCTGAGGAGCAGGCCGGCATCCAGGGACTTGTGGATGACATGGGCGCCTTTGCCGGCGACCTCATGCGGTACATGGGGGCCGGCGGAAAGGTGGAGATGAACCGCGTCCCGACTGAATTCCCTGCCCTCTACAAAAATGCGGGCAAGACCTGGGGCCAGATGGTGGACGGGCGGATCAAAGACCAGAAGCTGAAGACGCTCGTTTCCTCCCTCTGGGTTTACTACGGGCTTCCTCCCTCCCGCCTGTCCAGCTACTACTACGCGCTCCCCACGTTCGGCTACCTCCGGACTGGCGGGTATTACCCGAAAGGACGATCCCAGACAATCAGCGACGCGCTCGTCAAGTTCATCGAGTCCAAGGGCGGCAAGGTCCTCCTGAAGACGAAGGTCGAGGCGATCTTGAACAAAGGACGGGGCTGCGACCGGCGTCCGAGCCTCCAACGGCCGGGAATACCGCGCCCGCGCAGTCGTGTCGAATGCCAGTGCGATGGAAACGATGGGCTCGTTGCTGGGTGAGGGCACGGCGGGTCTCACCGAGTACAACGACCGGCTGTCGCGGCTCAGCCCGAGTCTATCCTCCTTCATCGTGTTCCTCGGGCTTAAGAAGGACCTGGTCCGTCAAACCGGTCTGAAGGATACCGAGGTCTTCCTGGAAAACAGCTACGATCCGGACGCAAGCTACGAAGCCTGCAAGCGCGCCGACGCCGAGAACTGCGGCCTCTGCGCGACTCTCTACGACAACGTGTTCGCGGGATATTCGCCCAAGGGAAAGAACACCTTGACGATCATGACTCTTCAGGGCTTCGAGCACTGGGAGAAGTTCGAAGACGACTACCGAAATGGTCGAAAGTCCGCCTACCGAGCGGAAAAACAGAGGATTGCGAACCTGTTCATCCAGCGCGTCGAAAAGGCGCTGCTCCCCGGGTCTTTCCAAGGCGATCGAAGTGAAAGACATCGGCACCCCGCTCACCAACATTCGCTACACCGGGAACTACCGGGGAGCGATCTACGGCTGGGACCAGACCCTCGACAACTCCGGGCCAACCCGAGTCGGACACGCGACGCCCATCAAGAATCTGTACTTGTCCGGCGCATGGTCCAGTCCGGGCCACGGCTTCGGAGGAGTGCTACAAAGCGGAATCGACTGTTTTGCCCAGATCGTGAAATCCTGGACCTAGGGCAGCGGGCAGCAAGGGCAGCGGGCAGCAGGCAGCGCAGCCGGTCCTGGGAGCGCGGGGCATCTTGTCCGCACTGCGTTCGCGAACGTCCCGTCCGCGCGGCGGGCATCTTGCCCGCCGTTGTCCGACTTGGAAGTCGGACCCACACCGGAAGAACTCCTGCTGCCCGCTGCCCGCTGCCCGCTGTCCGCTATCCGCTGCCCAGGTCTGGCACCTCCTGAGCCGATGGTCTATTCTAGGTTTAGGCTTTTACCTGCCAATATCTAACCAACCTAAGGAGGAAAACCATGGCTCAAACTGCGACCAGACGGGGAGTCATCAATGCCGACCAGGCGAAAATCAAAGAGATCATTCAGAGAACTGACCCGCTCTTACTGGATGGAGATGGAAACTGTCCAGAACTACATCGCTAATTCTGTGAATCTCGAGGGCGTTCGGGCCAAGGAAATCAGGGAATCGCTGGCCGAAGACATCGACGCGGAACTCGGGCATGGCCGTCGACTGGCCGAACGAATCCATGTCTGGGCGGAACCGTTCCGGGAAGCATGGAATTCAAGGCCGAGCAGCGGGCCATTCAGCCTCCGAAAGACAGCACGGACGTGCTTTCGTTGATCCGCGGTGTGATCCAGGCGGAGGACGATGCGATCCAACAGTACAGCAAGATCATTGAAATCTGCGACCAGGTTGACTGGGCGACACAGGACATGTGTATCGAGCTGATGGCGGACGAACAGGGCCACCGGCGCGAATTCATCAGCTACCTGGCCGAGTACGAACCCGACGAGGCCAGGAAGCTGGCAATGGGCTAGGAAACCACGCAAGAGACGCTAAGGACGCGAAAGAAACGCACGGGGACTTGCTTTCTCCATTAGCGTTTCCCTTGCGTCACTTGCGTCCCTTGCGTGAGACCTCTGCGCCACTTGCCCCCTCTTGCCCCGAATCTTACTGGGTGGGCGGCTGCTCCTTGATCTCCCCTTCCGCTATCACGATCTCGACGCGGCGGTTCTTCTGCCGGCCCTCGGAGGTGGCGTTGTCGGCCACCGGCCGGTCCATCCCGTACCCCTCGGATTTCATGCGGGCGCCCTCGATTCCGTTGCGCGACAGGAAATCCAAGACCGACTCGGCTCGCTGTTGGGACAGTTTCAGGTTGTATGCGGCGGCTCCGGTTGAATCCGTGTGTCCTTCGACCCGCAGGTTCAGGTCCTGCATGATGAGGAGGATGCCCGCCAGTTTGGCAATAACCATGGCGGCTTCGGGTTTGAGCGTCGCCTTGTTGACGTCGAACAGGATGTCCGGGAGGTTCACGATCATTCCCCGCGCGGACGTCTGCGTGTCTGCGACCTTGGACAAAGCAGCCTGCAAGCGTCCGCTCAGCAGGGCTTTTTCCTCGTTCAGGGCCTGCATGGACTTTTCGAGCTTCGCCTGCTCGGCACGCAACCCTTCCATGACCGTCTGCAGTTGGTTCTTATCGTCTTCGATCCGTTGTTTTTCCTTGGCTGCGGCAGCCATTTCCTCGCGGGTCCGTGCCAGGTCCTTCATCGCCTGTTCGGCCTGAGCCGCCGTGCGCGAAGCATCGGCGCGCGCCTGCTCAGCCTGAGCACGTGCCTGTTCTGCCTGTTTCGCGGTCTCTTGAGCCTGTTTCTCAGCGTCGGCAACACGTTGCTCCATGGCGGCAACTTCGGCCCGGCGCTTGTTCATCTGCGCCTCGAGCTCGCGCTCCTCGATGCGGCTGAGGCGTCACCTTGATTGCTTCGTTGGTCAGGGCGTAGGAACGGCGGGCGTACTCCCCGGCTCCCTTGCGGGCACCACTCGACTGCATCCGGCGCGACTGTTCCAGCGCGGTTGCCGCGTCGCGGAGCAGCACCGGCGCAAGCTCCGCCGCTCCCAGACGGCCGGCTAACTCCTGCGCCTTCTGCGCCTGTGCAAGGTCAAGCAGGTTCGAGGAATCGTATTTGACGGCCGACAAATCCTCGAACCCGGTTTTGGGTGCTTCCCCGAAGTCCGCGAACTGAAAGCTGGTCGAGGCCGCGCGAGGATCGGTGCTCGGCGCATTCTGGGTAATAACGAACTGGGAAGGCTTTTTGACCTGATAGTATGGTTCAGCTGTGACAAGCAGGGCGAAACCACGAAGTCCCGTCGAAAATTTCAGCGAATCCTTGTCTTTGTCCTGTTGAATCCAGAGCTCTCCGAGGTTCTCGTAGGTTCCATCGCGGGCGACCGTCCAGAGCACGTAGCTCGTGATATCTCCACCGAAGAGGACAGCCGGTTTCATCTTTTCGTAGGAAACCTCGATCCATGACTGGCGATCCTCGAATGTCACCTTCGCCGTCATCACAGCGCCAGGAATTCGCTTCATCGGCAGGAAGTTAAGCTGCACTTCGTGCCGCTCCGGGATCTGGACGTGGTTGAGCAGAACTGGCGCTCCGAGCGCCTGGCCAAGGGCCGCCAGCCCGATGAACATTATCAGTAAAGTGCTTCGCCGCATGATTCTCCTCCGCTGTTAGAAGTTTGTAGAGCCGCACGATTCTACTCCCGGATCTCACCTGTGGCTATGGACAGTGCTCACATCGAGTGCTTGACACCCTCTTCTCAATTCCCCCAGAATAAAGGCTGTTTTTGTTGCTGCGAGACAAGATATGCGAATAATGGCCGCTGCAGCCGCCGCTACGGGGACAGCCTGGGCGACGGTCGAAGCTGGATAGCTTAGAACCAACCAACGCCATGGGCTGAATAAGGGCCCATGGCTGTCTTTCGAGCCCTGGACCCTGATCCGGGGCTTTTTTTTGCCCCTTCTTTGCCCGCCGCGTTGGCAACCAATCAGAAAAACGGAGGGTGCAATGTCGAATGGGTTTGTGGTTGAGTTCGCACATCGGATGAGCCTCCTCCCGCCTTACCTCTTCGGAAGCATCAACAAGCTGCGGATGGAGAAACGGTGGGAAGGAGCGGACGTCATAGATCTCGGGATGGGCAACCCGACTGATCCTGCTCCAGAAGCCGTCACTGAGAAATTGTGTGAAGTGGTGCGGGATCCGAAGAGCCATCGCTATCCGGTTGCTGCCGGCATGAGAAACCTGCGGCGGGAAATCGCGAAGGCCTACGATCGGGATTACGGGGTGCAACTCGACCCCGAGGCCCAAGTCATCTGCACGATCGGATCTAAGGAAGGGCTCTCGCATCTCTGTCTGGCGCTCGTCGGCCCGGGCGACACGGTGCTGGTCCCGACCCCGGCATTCCCGGTGCACATCTACGCGACAATTATCGCCGGAGGGAACGTCATCGGGTTGTCACTCGACCCCCTGACGACCTTCGTGGACCGCCTTTCGGCGCTGTGTCGGTCGCTCCTCCCCGCACCGAAGCTCCTGATGCTCAACTTTCCTCACAACCCCACCGGAGAAGTGACGGACCTGGCCCTGTTTGAGGAGGTGGTCAAACTCGCCCAGAAATACCGGTTCATGGTTGTCCATGACGCCGCGTACAACAAGATCACCTTCGACGGCTACGTTGCACCAAGCTTTTTGCAGGTCCCTGGCGCGGCCGAAGTCGGCGTGGAGTTCGGATCGTTTTCCAAGTCGTTCAACATGGCCGGTTGGCGGATCGGCTATTGCGTTGGCAACGCGGAGATCGTCCAGGCGCTCTATCGCATCAAGGGGTACTACGATTACGGCATTTTCTCCGCAGTCCAGGTGGCCGCCCTCGTGGCCCTGCGCGACTGCGTCAATGACCCCGGACAGCAGGCGCTGGTCTATGAGCGCCGCCGGGACGTTCTTTGCGAGGCCTTGGGGCGGGCAGGCTGGACGGTCAATAAGCCCAAGGGAGGAATGTTTGTCTGGGCACGCATCCCGGAGCGTTACCAATCGATGGGCTCCCTGAAGTTCGGGCTGGAGCTGATGGAGAAGGCCGGCGTGGCAGTTTCGCCTGGTATCGGCTTCGGGCCGGAAGGAGAAGGTTATCTGCGGCTGGCGCTCGTCGAAAACGAACAGCGGCTGCGCCAGGCGGTCCGACAGATCCGCAAAGCCATGCCGGCGTAGGTGCGGCTGACCGGCTGACCAGCTGACCAGCTGACCGACTGACCGGAACGGTGGAAATGGGCAGAGGCCCGCGGATCTTCGCGGATCAGCACGGATAATCGCGGATAAAATAAAAGGCAGCCGATCACCCCCGCCGGGCCTCTATCCGCGATTATCCGCGCAGATCCGCGGGCAGCGCGCCGCAGGCCAAGGGCAGTCCCAAGTGCGCAGGGGGCTTCGGCAGTGCGCAGTGCGCAGCGGGCAGTGCGCAGTTGTCAGTTGTCAGTTGTCAGTCGTCAGTTGTCCGCCGGTCAGTTGACCCGCGTGCCAAAAGTGTTGCAGGCGTTCACGTCTCCGCTTTCGAAACCGCGGCGGAACCACTCGACCCGCATTTTTGAAGAGCCGTGCGTCCAGGATTCGGGGGCGACCCGACCGCCCGACTGCCGCTGGATGGTGTCATCGCCGATCGCCGCTGCCGCGTCGAGCCCCTCCTCCACATCACCGGGTTCGAGCAAGCGCCGCTCTCGATTGGCGGTGTGACCCCAGACCCCAGCGAGGCAGTCTGCCTGGAGCTCCAGCCGCACGCTCAGCTGATTTGCCTCTTCGCGGCTCACCTCTTGCTGCCTCGAGTGCACCTGATCGGAGATACCGAGCAGGTTCTGAACGTGATGGCCGACCTCATGAGCGACGACGTAGGCCTGAGCGAAGTCACCCGGCGCCCCGAAACGGCGGTCAAGCTCTCGGAAAAAGGACAGATCCAGATAGACCTTGGCGTCCGCCGGACAGTAGAACGGCCCGACCGCGGCGGAACTGAGACCGCAAGCCGAACTCACCGAATCTGAGAAGAGAACAAGTCGCGGTTCCTCGTAGGGCTTGCCCATCCTTTGGAAGAGATCCCGCCAGGTGTCTTCAGTGTCGGCCAGCACGACACTGACGAACTGACCAAGCTCGTCGTCAGGTCGGGACGCAGGTACCGACTCAGACGGAGCACCGGGCTGCTGCTGCTCAACCTGTGTGAGCAGTTCCAGCGGATTCGTACCTGTCAGCCACGCGAGGGCGATCACAACGAGCAGTCCGCCGCAACCGATTCCGGCACCTCCTCGTAAAGGTATTCCCCGACGGTCCTCCACATTGCTGCTTTGCCTGCGGCCGCGCCATTGCATGGGTGGGTCTCCTTAGGAAAATTGTCTCACGGCGCACCTCCAGCCACCAAGGAGAGACGGGGAGACAGGGAGACGGAGAGACGGAGAGGAGAATAGGAGACAAGGAGAATGGCCCGTGGGAGCGTGGCCGGCCCTCCGGAGCGTAGCCGGCCTCCGGAGCGCGGACGTCTCGTCCGCACTGGGTTCGCGGGCATCTTTGCCTGCCCGACGGGCCTCCTGCCCGGCGTTGTCTTGTCAGGCGGCGATTCGGAGAACGCCGGGCAAGATGCCCGGTTCGCGGACGGGACGTCCGCGAACCCAGTGCGGACAGGATGTCCGCGCTCCAGTAGGTCCGATGTCCGCGCTCCAGAAGGCCGTTGCTCAGCGAATGAAATGCTCTCCCCCTGTCTCCCTGTCTCCCCGTCTCTCCTAGCCCAGCTCACGTTCCATCGTGCGGAGGATTCCGGCAGGCTCGGCGACACCCAGGCGGGCGATCTGGTCGGCCCGCTCCTGGCTGTCCGCCACCGCATAGATTCGCAGTTCGTCCGCGTTGCCGGATGGCCGCACGTGGGCGATATCGCCGTTGTCGAAGTAAGCGCGGACGCCGTCAACATAGTTCAGCCGAACCACCGGGCCGAATCCCTCAGCCGGTCGGAAATAGCCGGCCAGGCGCTCTCGGATGGCACGAACTTCCCCATCGATTTCAGAACGGCCCTCGATCTCGAGACTCTCTTCGTCCCTAAGAACGACCTCGTCGTTGCGGAATTCCACTTCCTTGATCGCGTCGTCCGGGGGGCTTAGCCGGCGGAGAATGCTGACGCTGGTAGAGCGCGGAAAATTCTTCAGCAGGGCTGCCTTGCTGTACCGTTTCGGGAGAGCGGCGAAAAGATCCGGTAAATCGAGGTTCGCCTCTTTGGAAGCGAACAACACGGCGAGAATTGGAAGCATGGCATCGCGGGTGGGCAAGGCCTTGAGCACTTTCCCGTCCTTCTCGATATCAGACCCGGTGAGAAAGCCTCCGTTCGCCTCCCATCCGCAGACCCGCTTCTTGCCCTTGGCCCGGGCCTTTTCCATGCCGGCTATCACAAACGGAGAACCGATTCTGGTTTTCGGCTCCAGAGTGTTCCTGAGGCGGCCCCGGTCGACCGCATCGTTGCAACTGATTGGTACGACGACGCCGTCGGGGGAAAGGTACTCGGCCACCACCATGCCTACCAGGTCGCCCCCGAAGAACTTCACTTCCGGGCATGCCCTGTCCGACACGTTTGCCGGCATTACGGCCAGGACCAGCGGACGGTCACTGTCACCATCGGTCGACACGATGGCATCGACCGGACCCGATGCGGCCATAGACTCCGCCGCCAGCTCTCGAATGCGGCCGAGCTGTTCTTCATCCATGTTCTCGGTGTCGATGGGGACAAACACCTCGCTGCGTCCCACGGGGATCACCTCGGCTCCCGTCCCCTGCAGGATTTCTACAAGCATGTCCCGGCCAACGGCGGAATGCTGGTAGACCAAAATGCGCCTTCCGCGCAGCACACCCCCGGTGAAGAAGTCCACGTACCGGGAGACATAGGCGTACCGGCCCACATCTGTCTCCTCGGTCAGAGTGCGGTGCCGGGTCTTGAACATGCCCTGCTCGTCAAAAACAGACTCGGCCAAGGGCTGGTCATAGAGCCGCCGCCGCACTTCCTGGACTTTCCGGCTGATCGGAACCTCGTCCTTCTTGAGAAGCTCTCCACGGCTGGTATTTGTCTTGTACCCGTTTCTGTGGAAAGGAATATGGGAACCGGTCACCATAATGCTTCCCTTGCCGCACGCGATCGCGTAGGAGGTCAGAGCGGGGGTGGGGATCCGGCCAAGATTGACCGGACGAAGGCCGGCATCTCTGATCGCCTGCTCGACGGCCTGGGCGATCTCACCCCGCCCCTTTTCATGAGGAACGAAGCCGGCCGAGCTCGGTCGAAGGTCACAGGCAAAGTAGAACGGCTCGCCGACCGCAATCCCTCCCTCACTTCGGGACAGCGACTTGAGATACTCGAGCTCGGCAAAAGCATTGATGTAGACTTCGAGCTGCGTCAAATCGACGACATTGCCGCGCCGGCCGCTGGTGCCGAAATTCAAGACCACAGGTTCGTAGCTCAGGCTTTCCCGTAGTGTTTTGTTGCTCAAATGGAATCCTCCGAAATGTCTCGTCAAATGTTAGCCTGAGGCTCGCTTGGCTTTCCAGTCCGACACGCCGTCGCTTTTCCTTGCCTGTTAACGCTAACGAGTGGCAGAATCCGATCGCCGAACGCGTTAACGGTATCGTGTAGAATCAGGAGCAACATGGCCAACAACAGGAATGGGGCTACGATCGTTGACCTCGCTCGCAAGCTCGGCGTCTCAGCCATGACCGTTTCCCGGGCGCTTAGGGGAAGCGGTGAGGTCAGCGAGAAAACACGGCAGAAAGTTCTGGGGTGCGCACAGGAAATGGGTTACCGGCCCAACCGTTGGGCCCGGAGCCTCGTCACTCACAAGACAGCCATCATCGGCATCGTGGTTCCCGACATTTCGCACTCGTTCTTCGCAGAGGTGACGCGGGGAATCGAGGACGTCCTGGGCGACGCCGGCTACAATATCCTGCTTTGTGACTCTCGCCTGAGCGCCGAGAAGGAGGTAGACGAGATCGAGATGCTCGTTGACAGCCGGGTCGAGGGCCTGATTGTCGCCTCCGAGCAGACATCGCCGGAAGTCTTCGGGAAATTGCGCAAGAGCGGAGTCCCGTTTGTGCTGGTCGATCGCTTCTTTCCGCGCTGCAACTTCCCGGCAGTTCTGGTGGACGACGTCGCTGTGGGACGGCTCGCGACCGAACACCTGATTCAACGCGGTCACCGCCGCATTGCGCACATTCAGGGGCCCGGCATAAGTCCCGCAGCCCTGCGGCTGAAAGGCTACAAGGAAGCTCTGAAGAAGCACCGAATTCCCATCAACTCCCGTTGGGTGGTCCGTGGGTGCTTCGATATTGCGAGCGGACGGGAGGCGATGCTGAAGCTACTCCTGAGCGGCTCACGCCCATCCGCAGTTTTTGCGGCCAATGATCCGATGGCAATCGGCGCGCTGTACGCATGTCGGGAATCCGGCCTGCAGGTGCCGTCAGACATATCGGTCGTCGGCGCGGGCAACATCGAAGGTGTCCACCATCCGAACCCGTTCCTCACGACTATCGACTGGCCTCGACAGGATTTGGGACGAGCGGCGGCAACTCTCCTTCTGGCCGCAGCCTCTGGTCGAACCCTGGCAGATTCGCCCCAGATGAAAATTTTCCCGCCTCGTCTTCTGGTGCGCCAATCGACCGCAAGTCCGCCGGGCGACTGAGTTTCCGGCCGGGGATCGCGCAAACGAAAGGGCTGTGGTGCGGCTGCCTTTCTCGCGATACGAACCCCACTGGATCGGAATCCGGATTTTGTGTGTGACAATAGTGTTTTAAAAGGGGCAAAATAGCGCTTTTTAAATTCTCTAAACGAGGGGCAAAGGCAGCAACAATGCGGACTCACAATCGTCGAGATTTTCTCGCGGAATCAGTGGCACTCGGGGCACTCGGTATGGGTGTGGCTGCAAAGCCCGCCCAGGCAGCTTCGCGCCAATCGGGGGCGAACGACGCGATCAGGATCGGCGTGGTCGGCCTTCACGGCAAAGGAGCTCACCACATTGAGATGTTCAAAGCCGTTCCCGGCGTCCGCCTGGCGGCGCTGTGCGACCCGGACGAGAACGTCCTGAGCAAGGCGGTCACTGGGCTGGCCACCGAGAACATAAAAGTCCAGCCCTTCGCGGACATCCGGAAGCTGCTGGAGAGCAAAGAAATCGATGCGATTTCGATTGCCACGCCTAACCATTGGCACTCCCTGATGACCGTCTGGGCCTGCCAGGCGGGCAAGGACGTATACGTGGAGAAACCGGTATCTCACAGCGTTTGGGAAGGACGAAAGGCAGTTGAGGCGGGTGAAAAGTACGGACGGATTGTCCAGGCGGGCACCCAATCAAGATCCGATACGGCGCTGCAGGAACTGGCCCAACTCCTCAAACGGGGGGAACTGGGCAAGATCCGGTGCATTCGGGGATTCTGTTACAAGAGGCGGCAGAGCATCGGGAACGTCACCGGACCTCAACCCATCCCGTCGGGCATCAATTACGATCTCTGGACAGGACCCGCTCCCCTCGAACCGCTGCGAAGAGCGCAGCTGCATTATGACTGGCACTGGGTCTGGCCGACTGGCAACGGAGACATTGGCAACCAGGGTGTCCACGAGATGGACATGTGCCGATGGATGGGTGGATACGACACGCTTCCGCCCCAGGTCTTCAGCATCGGGGGCAGGTTCGGCTACGACGACGACGCCGAAACTCCCAACACCCTGATTTCAATCCTCGATTACAAACCGGCTCCGATCATTTTCGAAGTCCGTGGTCTCCCCCAGGCCTCCGGCAGCGAGTCGATGTCCAATTACCGGGGAGTGCGAATTGGAGTCGTGGTGGAATGCGAGAACGGTTACTTTGCCGGCGGCGGCGGTGGCGGCTGGATCTACGACACTTCGGGGAAACGGGTCAAGCAGCTGGCCAGCACCGGCGGCGACGCCCACGTGGGCAACTTCATCCAGGCGGTCCGGAGTCGCAAGCGAAGCGACTTGACGGCCGATATCCACGAAGGCCACCTGTCGTCTGCCCTGTGCCACCTCGGCAACATCTCCCATCGCCTGGGCACTGAGCTCTCGGGCGCAGAGATCCGCGACCGGGTGAAATCGAGGGCCGAGATCGCTGACACTTTCGCCCGGTTCAGCGAGCACCTGACGGCCAACGGAGTCGACGTCTCCAAAACCTCTCCGGTGCTTGGGCCGGTTCTCGAGATGGCGCCCGAGCAGGAGCGGTTCAAAACCGAAAGCGAGTACGACCTCGGGGCATGGGCCAACCAGCTGATCAAAGACAAGTACCGAAGCCCCTACGTGGTTCCCGAAGAAGTGTAAGACGGACTAACACGGACAAACACCGACTAACACGCGGACTCGCTGAGAGCCCCCCTGTTACATCGGGCACCGGGGCGCGGTGCCCGATGCGGCAGACCCGTTTGGATTGGTCCGTGTCCGTCCGTGTTGGTCCCTGATGTGCCATAATGCGGGCATGAAGCCGCGACACGCACAGCTTGCTCTCAGCATCGCATTGCTGCTCTGCGCCTGGGATTTCTGCCTGTCCGATGGATTGGACCTCGACCTGAGGACTTTCGGGAACTCTCCCGCCCCTGGTTGGCAGAACTGGTCCCCGCGTGAGGAGATTGCACCCCGTTTCTTCGTCGATTCGGTTACTTTTCGCTCCTCGCCTGATGCCCTTGGAATCTCCGGGAACGCAAACGCCGCCGCTTACGGCGGCTGGGTCTATTCCACGAAGGGAGTTTCCGCCGGGCGCTTCTATTCCCTGACGGCTTACTACCGGACAGAAGGAATCGACGACCCCAGGCTGCAGGTTCTAGCCCGAATCGACTGGACCGACGGGACATCCCGCGTCAGCCAACCCGATTACGTCTATCAGACGGAGGCCGGCAGCGACGGCTGGCACAAGATGACCCTCGTCGTCCCCGCCCCGGAAATGGCTAACAGCGCCAAGATCGAGTTCCTGCTTGGGTGGGCTCCGCAGGGAGTCGTGTGGTGGGACGACATCAGGTTCCAGGAGGTGACGGAACCAGCCAAACGGCCGGTGCGCATCGGTACGGCCTCCCTGCGGCCCCGCAATGCCTCAACCAAGGACGCGAGCGTGCAGGCTTTCCTCGACGCGCTTGACCGGCTCGGCCCGCACAAACCCGATATCGTTTGCCTGGGCGAAGGCATAACCATCGTCGGCAACCCGGGAACCTATGCGAGCGTCGCGGAACCGATTCCGGGACCGACCACAACCAAACTCGGCGACAAAGCTCGACGGTATGGAATGTACATTGTCGCGGGGCTCTATGAACGCGAAGGACGGGCAATCTATAACTCAGCCGTGCTGATTGACCGGCAGGGGCGTGTGGCCGGCAAATACCGGAAAGTCCATTTGCCCAGGGAGGAAATTGAAGGCGGGCTCACACCTGGCTCTCACTTCCCCGTGTTCCGAACGGATTTTGGCACGATCGGAATCATGATCTGCTGGGATTCGCAATTCACCGATCCCGCTAAAGCCCTCGCCGCCCAGGGTGCGGAGATCATCTTCCTGCCGATATGGGGCGGGGATTACGCACTGATGAAAGCTCGCGCTGCCGAAAATCACGTCTTCCTGGTCTCTGCGGGTTACGACGTCGAAACCTCACTCATCGATCCGAAAGGCCAAGCGGTATATGCGACCCGCGACATGGACAAAGTCCAGACCCTGATGATCGATCTCAACCAGCGCTTTCTGGACACCTGGCTCGGCGACATGCGGGGACGTTTCCACAAGGAATTCCGCTGGGACCAGCGGCTGGAGTAAGGGGGCTGAGCTAGTAAAGTCCCCGAAAGGCGAGGCCTGAAGGACAGCAAGGACACCAACGACGACAAGGACAACAAAGACCCGGAGAAACTCGTGAGAAGCGCTTTGTCCTTACTGTCCTTGCTGTCCTTGTCGTCCTTGTGGTCCTAGTCCGGGCCCCTCACCAGCCAGCTGCAAAAACAGCAACCGGCTGTCGCCCGATTGGACCTCGCGCACCAGGCGGAGACACTCAGGCGGCTGGATCACGGTCTTCTTGAAGAGCTCCACGATCACCCTCACCCCCGGCTGCAGCCTGCACAACGAGCACATCTTCTCGAGCAGCTTCGCGTACCGGCCGAAGTCGTAAGGGGGGTCGAGAAAGATGAAATCCACGTCGGACATATCGACGCGGCGAAAGAGCGAGAACACTTCCAGTCCCCGGATCTCGAAGCCCTCCTCGATGCCGGCGGTCTGAAGGTTCTTTTCCACCAGCCGGATAGCATCGCGGCTGATATCGTTGAAAACCACGTGGCGTGCCTCGCGGCTCAGCGCTTCGATACCGACCGCCCCTGAGCCGGCAAACGCGTCCAGCCATTTGGAGCCGACGACGGCCTCGCCGATAATGTTAAAAAGCGTCTCCCGCAGTCGATCGCTCGTTGGCCGGATTCGCCCCCTGACCGGCGCTAGTTGCCTGCCCCGGTACCTCCCGGAAATTACTCGCATTTTCGCTTGATCTCACCCCGTGTAAAAAAGCCGATGTCTTTCTTTCATTTCCTCGACGAGCTGGCCGATTCGTTCCCGCTCGTCGCCGGCCCCTTCGAGTGCTTCCCGGAGGTAATTGTCCGCTTCCGAGCGAGCCTGTTCAAGCAGATCGCGATCGCGCACGAGGTTGGCAAACGCAAAGGGAGGGATCCCGGATTGCCGAGTCCCGAGGAATTCGCCCGGGCCCCGGATCTCCAGGTCCTTCTCGGCAATCTTGAAACCGTCCGTCGTCCGGCACATGATGTCGAGCCGCTCCAGAGCATCCGGGGAACGGGCATCGTCGGCGACCAGCATGCACAAACCGGGGTGCACGCCTCGTCCGATCCGGCCCCGCAACTGATGCAACTGCGACAGGCCGAACCGGTCCGCGTGCTCGATGATCATGATCGAGGCGTTGGCGACGTCGATACCGACTTCGATGACGGTGGTAGCCACCATTGCCTGGACGACGCCCGCCTTGAATTGCCGCATCAGCTCGTCTTTTTCTTCGGGCTTCAGACGACCGTGCATGAGGCCCACCCGGTACTCGGGCAGGACATCCTTTTGCAGATGTTCGGCCATCTCCGTGGCCGCGCGCAGGTCCACCTTGTCGGACTGCTCGATTAAGGGATACACGACATAGGCCTGACGACCGCTCTCGAGACCGGCCCGCAACGCCTCATAGATCTCGGTGCGCTCGGCACCCGTTCGAAGCACCGTTTTCACCGGCTGCCTGCCGGGAGGCAATTCGTTGATCACCGAGACGTCCAGGTCCCCGTATAGAGTCAGTGCCAGGCTTCTCGGGATAGGAGTGGCGGTCATGATCAGCGTGTCCGGTTGATTCCCTTTCTCCAGGAGCATCGAACGCTGAGCGACGCCGAAACGATGCTGCTCGTCGATGATGACCAGAGCCAGATTCCTGAACGCGACTGCTTTTTGAATCAGCGCGTGCGTCCCGACCAGAAGTTGAATTTCGCCGGACCGGACTCCCTCCAGAACGGCTGTCCGTTGCTTTCCTTTCACGTGCCCCGTCAGCAAAGCGACGCGGTACCCGGTCTTGTCTATATATTGAGCAATGTTTGCATAATGTTGCTCCGCCAGGATTTCCGTCGGCGCCATGAAGGCTGCCTGGCCGCCGTTTTCCATGACCACGACGGCCGCCTGGAGCGCCACGATCGTCTTTCCCGACCCGACGTCCCCCTGCAGGAGCCTGTTCATGATCCGGTCGCTGCACAGGTCAGCCACGATCTCCTTCAGGACCCGCTTCTGAGACCCGGTCGGATGAAACGGCAGGACCGCTTTGACTTTAGCTCGGACTGTTTCGGTCACCACGTTCTGCCGCTGCTTGGTGATCAGCTTCCGGCTTTGCCGAAAGAGCCGAAGGCCGAACTGAAACAGGAAGAGTTCCTCGAACGCCAGCCTTCGCTGGAAGTCGGCACGCCCCGCCTGCACTTCCGCAAACCATTCCTGAAAGAGCCGGCCGTCCGGAACCTGGGGGAAATGCAATTGCCGCAACGCGAGACCGACGTCGGGAAAATGGAATTTCCGGCGCAGAGCGGCCGGTAACGGGTCGTCTGTTTCGCCCGGCAATCCGGCCAGGACGGTGGCGACCATCTGGCGTATGATCCGGGTGGTCAGAGGCCCGATGCGTCGATACACGGGCACAATCCGCCCGGTGTGCACCGAATCGTTGGTCGAGTCATCCACAATTTCGAACTCGGGATTCAGCACCGTCAAGCCGTAGGTAAAAGGGTCGCGCTTGGGCAAACCGAACAGTATGACCTGCTGCCCCCTGTGAAAAACCCGAGCCAGGTAGGGCTGGTTGAAGAACTTGATTTGAATCGACCCGGATTCGTCCCCTACGGTGATTTCGAAGATCCGCATGCGCTTCATCGGCGTCATGTACTGCCCGGTGACCAGCACTTCGGCACGGATCACGGCCTCCTCGTCGGGGCGCAGATCGGCTATCGTCCGAAAATGCGTGCGATCTTCGTAACGGAACGGCTTGTATCGCAGGAGTTCGCTTACCGTCCTTATTCCGGCCTGGGCCAGCGTGGCGGCCCGCCTGGGGCCCACACCTTTGACATACTGAACGGACGAATCCAGCGTCAGCATTCCGGTCCTTCGGTCAGATCCGGCCCTTCGAACAGGCCAGGGGTCTCCTCCAAATGCGAGACCCGGTCAAGCCTAAAGTCCTCATCGGGAACCGAATCATAGCCATACTTGGCTTTCAGGTTGTCGATAATACACAGGATTTTCTGCTGGTACTGCTGCTCCGTGTATGTCCGCTTGCTGAAAATGGCCTTGTAGCGGCAAAACAGCCGGGGATCATGACGTTCGAGAAACGCATAGAGAGCGCGCTTGGCCGAGTCGCGAAGGAACAGCACCCGAGAATGGATATCCCTTGCTCCGTGCTCCCTGGCTGCGCGGACGACAGCTTCAAGGGTCTTCAGTCCATCGGTGAGACCGGGCAGGATGGGCATGATGAAAACGGCCGTGGAAATGCCCGCATCCGATACCGACTTCAGCGACATCAGACGGGACTGCGGACCCGACGCTTTCGGTTCCAACAGCCGCAAGAGGCGGGCATTCAGGCTGATCAGCGACAGGTTGATTCTGATCCGGTTATGTTCGGCAATGCGGAGAAACAGGTCCAGATCCCTCCGAAAAAGCGCCGATTTCGTCGTGATGGAAATCGTGAGCCCCTTCACCTGGCTGAACACTTCCAGAAGCTTCCTGGTGACCAGGAATCGGGCCTCGGCGGGCTGATAGGGATCGGTGGCTGTTCCAATCGCAATGTGCTTTCCATGCAGTTTCTCGCAGTCAAGGGTTCGCAAGAGGATGCGCGGAGCCGAAGTCTTGACGAAGATTCGGTTCTCGAAATCCTCCCAGTTCAAATTCATGTACTCGTGCGTGTAGCGAGCATAGCAATAGCTGCAGCCGAACTCGCACCCACGGTACGGGTTCAACGTGACTGCATTGGGCAGCCGGCAGCTGTTGCAGGTGTTGAGAACGCTCTTGGAGGGGAGGGAGAAGTACTGCACGCTGTTCTTCTCCCTGATCAACTGCTGGCCCGGTAAGGCATCGGGGAAGAGCATGGCTTGTTCCATATTCACCTTTTCTTCACCCAGTATACAACAGACGGGGAGACAGGAGAGAGGGGGCGGGAAGACGGACAAGGAGACGGGGAGACAAGGAGACGGGGAGACAAGGAGACAAGGAGCGGGAAAGGGGCATGGGCGGCGAAGCGGTGGAACAGAATATCGAATATCGAACAAGAATTTCGAATGTCGAGGGAAGGCAGAGCCCCAGCGAGCGAGTAAGCGGACCAACCAACATGCTCTTTAGGCTGGCTCTTGCTACTCGGGACTGCCCCTGGGGCTGGGTGGCTGGTCCGCTTACTCGCTCGCTGGGGCTCGCTGCCGTGCGCGGCTCCTTACGGTGATTGCTCGCCGCTCGTTCGCGCCGAAACAAGGACTAGCCCTCTGCGCAGCCGGTTCTTTGCCTTCCTTCGACATTCGAAATTTCTTGTTCGATGTTCGATATTCTGTTCCACCGCTCCGCCTCCCATGCCCTTTCCCGCTCCTTGTCTCCTTGTCTCCCCGTCTCCTTGTCCGTCTTCCCGCCCCCCTGCCCCGCGGCCGCTGTGTGCTATATTTCCTGTGTGAAACACCTGAAGCTCGTTGTGCCGTTGCTGCTCATTCTGTCGGCCGGATGCGGAAAGAACATCAACAAGCAGGTGCAGGATGCGGTGCGCAACTTCGACAACCTGGGGCTGACAGACAAGGAAATCGAGGTACTCAGCACGCAGGAAATGTCGGGAAACGCGATCGCGGAGCTGAAGATCCGGACTGCGGTCAAGCTGGTGAAGAAGCAAGGCATTTGGGTTGTCGACGAGGTGCGGATCGGTGATCGTCGCTGGGAGAAGGCAGAGCACATTCTTGCGGTGATCAACCAGAAGCGGGCGGAAACCACGCGGAACATGCTCGAGGCGATTGGTTCAGGCATTGACCGATACACTGCCGCGAATGGCCGGCTGCCACAGGGTCCCGGATTTCGGGAGCTGGTGAGTGTGCTCAGTCCCGGACTACCTTGGAGACCCGGCATTGCTGGACGCCTGGGCCAATCCCTTCTCATACAGACTGCTGGGCAATGCCGACTATGAGGTTCGGTCCGCCGGCGCAGATGGCCGGACCGGCACGCCGGACGACATAGTGAAACGCGCCCCCTCGGGCGGCAAGCGGGAAGCGGTACAACAAAAATGACGACACGGAAGGCAATAACGGTCGGCTTGATTATCCTGGTTGCAGCCGGCACAGCGTTTTATGCCTGGTGGTCCACCAGGGCTGTCAGCGCGATTCAGTGGCAGGGCGACTATCAGACGGCCCTGCAAACGGCGGCTGCGGAAGATAAGTTGGTGCTCGCATACCTCCACACCGACTGGTGCAAATTCTGCAGGAAACTGGAAGCGGAAACCTTCCCAAGCGAGGAAGTACGACGCGAGGCGAATCGCTTCGTGTGGCTGAAAGTGAACCCAGAAACCAACGAAGACGGCGCCCGCCTCCAACAGAAGTATCGGGTGGAGGGATTTCCCACAATCCTGGTGTTGACCGGTGACGGGGTGAGGGTCGACCAAATCGAAGGCTTTCTTGAGCCGGCACAGTTTGTCGGGGCAATCAATGGCGCGCTCCAGGGTGCCGAATCCTTCCTGTCACTAAGGAAAAAGGCCGCCCAAAAACCCGACTCCGCGGAAGTCCAGTATGAGCTCGGGCAAACGCTCCTCACAAAGGGCGAGTTCCTGGGAGCTTCGCGCGCATTCGAGGCGGTGCTTAAACAGGATCCCTCCGGTCGCGAGGAAAAGACCCTGAAGGCGCATTACGGGCTGGCGCTTGCGCTCGGTTCGCTGGGGCGCTATGACGAGTCGATCAAGTACCTCGATGCGGCAACCGCGAAAGCGCCGAAGGGAGACCTTCAGGCCGATATCATGATCTTGAAGGCGCACATACTGATGAGCCAGGGGAAGAAACCGGAGAGCGCCAAGCTCCTGGTCAGTTACCTGGAGAAATTCCCGAATCATGACAAGGTGTCCATCGCCCGGCGCCTGCTCATGAACCTGACATCGGCGGACGGCACGAAACAGGACCGGGCGATACTCGAAGAAGCCAAACGCGAAGCAGCCAAGGCCAAGAGCCCGGATCCCCCTACTCCGTCGGTGCCTCTCGCGAAAGCCCATTGAGGGGGAGACCGGGAGAGGGGGAGACGGGGCGGGTACGCTGACTTAAGCGACAGTAGATACTGGGGTCGAGAATATCGAATGTCGAATATCGAATAGCGAATGTCGAAGGGAAGGACGCAGAACACTTCGGAGTTCGACATTTCTTGTTCGATATTCGATATTCCGTTCCACTGCTCCGCCGCTCATGCCCCCTCCTTGTCTCCCTGTCTCGTCCCTCACAGCAGGTGGCCCATCTTTTCTTTTTTGGTTTTCAGGTAGTGTTCGGAGATTTCTGAGGGCTCGATCACCAGGGGAATCCTTTCCACGACCTGGATTCCTTCGTCCTCGAGACCCCGGATTTTGTCAGGATTGTTCGACATCAGCCTGACCTGGCTGATGTCGAAATACTTCAGGATCCGGGCGCAAAACTCGTAAGAACGCTGATCCGCCTGGAAGCCAAGGCGGACGTTTGCCTCCACGGTGTCCACGCCGCGGTCCTGAAGCTCATAGGCACAGAGTTTATTGATCAGCCCGATGCCCCGTCCCTCCTGCATCTGGTAGATCAGGAGGCCGCATCCGGAAAGCTCGATCCGGCTGAGCGCTTCTTCGAGCTGGTCGCCACAGTCGCACCTCAGCGAGTGAAGGACGTCCCCAGTCAGACACTGGGAGTGAACGCGCACGAGTGGAATACAATTCCCGCCCGGGTTTCCTTTCACGATCGCCACGGCTTCTTCGCCGTCCGGTTCACTGGCAAAACCGTAAATATCGAAATCCCCGAACCGTGTCGGGAGTTTGGCGTGCGGAACTCTCCTGAAACTGTACTGCTGGGCATTCATATTCGCGTCAGTATACCACTAGCTAGTTCTTCTGCTTGAACCCTGCCGGGATGCTGACGTCTTCGGGTGCTACTCCTGTGGAGATGCTGAGGATCTCATGGTTCATGGTCATGAAAGCGTTCGGCTTCTCGGATCCTGCGGCCGGCTGGTCGTCGCTCTTCTTCTTTCCGAGCCGCTTGGCGAAACCGCCCAGCAGTCCCCCGCCGCCGGAAGATTCAGACTCGTCCTTCTCACGCTTCTGCTGCTGTTGGGCCATCTCTTTACTCGGCACGCTCTCCATGGTCATGATCGTCTGAATCGGCGTCCCGTCCATATTCACGTTTTCAGCCTGCATCTTGACCATCGCGTCCTTCAGACCCGGGTACATCGTCATCGCCTGGGCCATCGCTTCGGCTGAACCGGCCGGGCCGACGCCGGCCAGTTTCTCGGCATAGCGCTTGTTGAAATCCATCGCCTCTTTGGCAGCCGGGGCGCCGCTTGTCAGCCAGTTGTTGGCGGTGAGTACCAGCCCTCCGGCCTCTTCCAGAGTCTTGCCTTTTTCACGAACGGTAATGGTCATGACCACTTCACGGCAGTCGAAACCGCTGATCGTCTTCTTCTGACCGGTCTCGTTGGCCTTGAAATCGATCTCCATTTCTTTCGCGTTCTTGTCTTTTTCCCGAGCCTTCTGAGCGTCCTTCTCGGCCTTGTCGGCCGCTTCCTGCAGCCGGCGACGCAGTTCCGCAAAGGTGGTGACCGTGTAAGTCTTCTTCTTCAGGTCCAGGTCGTAGAGCTTCTCCTCGTTCAGATCGACGATCTGGGCGGTCTCACTGGTAACCGTCATCTGACGGTCGCCTTTGATTGAGACCGTGCTGACGATTCCCTCCTTCATCGCTTTACCGCCCAAAAGTCCCATCATTTTGCCGAGCATGCCGGCGAACTTCACCTGGGACTTCTCCTCCATCTTCACATCCGCTTGTAATGTCACAGTGAGGCACGCAGCCAGGATCGCAACTGTCAGACCGAATGTGCCGAGCTTTCGCATAACCGAATTCTCCTTCCGGCGAAATGCCAATTCTACTGACGGTTCATCCAAGGGGTCAAGCAGCCGGGCGGCCGCCGCGCGGGCGGCGGGAAAGTGTGGAGTTCCCTGCCCCATCCGATTGCGTCTAGAATGGGGCGATCATGCGACTTCAAGTTCTGGGCATCGGTAACGCTTTTTCAGCCATCCACTACAACACGAGTTTCCTGCTGCAGGCCAGGAAGAGCTACCTGATCGACTGCCCGCAGGGTCTGTTTCGCCTCTTTCGCGAACGGGCTATCGACCCGGCCGAAATCCAGGACGTCATCGTCACCCATGTCCATGGGGACCATACCTCAGGGCTCGAGACTCTCATCCTCTGGAAGAAATATTTGCAGCGCGAGAAACTCAGGATCTGGACCTCGCGTACCGTTTACGGCGAGCTCAAGACCCGCTTCTTTCCGGGCTTCTCTCAGACCTTCACGCCTGATTTCCGCAGGATAAAGGAAGCGGAATTCGAGGAATACGTCGAGTTTGCCGAGCTCAGCCTGGATCGCCCCAACCAACTGGAGGAGCACTTGACCGTGGAGATCAGGCACAACTGGCACCCTACCGCCGACGCTGGGACTCCGGATTGCCGGGACCCGGGGTGCAGTCTCGATCAGCGGCGACAATTGCTATAAGCCTGCGTTGCTTCAGACACTCCTGGAGGACGGCACACTTTCCCCGGACGGTTACGAGAAGCTTGCCGGGGATTGGCTATGGAAGGCGGACGTCATCTACCACGAAGTGGAACGCGCGCGGGCCGGACTTCACACCTCGGAGGAGGAGCTTCTCGCGCTGCCGGAACCAACTCGGAGCAAGCTGCGCCTGGTCCATGTTGACGACACGTTCAGGGAGGAACTTCTGCCCGTTGCCCGGGAAGGAGAAGTGTTGACTTTCTCGGCAAACGGAATCCCACTCATCGCCGCGCCCTGAAGGCACGCCGTCTCTTCCGGAGGGTCCCGACGAGCGCAAACCGCGCCTGCCACCGCAGACCGCGCAAAACTCCTTGTGCGTTTCCCTTAAACTGTGCTACCACTAAGGCCGCCTGACGTAGTTTTGGGGTGTTTCATTTTTTCACTGTCGCAAAGGAGGACATGTGTCACAGCCTCTTCCGCCGCCCTTGCCATCGTCTCAACCCTCGTCGAACCGTACGCTCATGCTGGTGCTCAGCTACCTCGGCATTCTAGCCCTCATACCGCTGCTTGCCGAGAAAGACGACCGGGAAATCCAGTGGCACGCCAAGCACGGACTCATTATGACCGCAGCCGCCATTGTCCTGGTCATCGTACTCAACATCGTTTTCTTCATCATCGGCATGCTTCCATTTGTCGGGGGAGTCATCGGAGCTCTGTTGGGATGCGGCCTGATGCCTTTGCTGTCCCTTGCAATCATGGCACTATTCATAGTAGCTATGATCAAGGCTATCAAAGGGGAGCGTCTGGTATTGCCGATGATTACCGAATATGTCGACAAATGGCAGTAAGCGGAAATTCGCCAGAAAACTCGTTTTTCTGGCGGCCCTGCTGCTCCTTGCCGTAATCTTCGACGGTCCCGCCTGTCGCGCAGAGATGGGCTTGATCAAAGCTTACAGGCGAGTGGGTTCTCCAGTAACGCGGCACGTCGTCACGTGCCGCTTCCAACCGACCTGTTCCGCCTACGCTCTTCAAGTCCTCGATCGGGACGGTTTCTGGAGCGGAAACTGGGCAATCGCAAAGAGGCTGGTCAATTGTTCTCCGATCGGTTACATTGCGGATGCCCTGACCCGCAAGCCTGACCAATCCTGACGGCCAGACATCGGGACCGGGCTTGCCGCCGGGCAGTTCGATGTCGTTCGAGGTTTGGCCGATATGCCGACGCCTTTCCTGGACCACAAGAAAGACCTGATTCTCCTCGAGTGGGCAACCTGTGGTCTCGCGGCTGTCCTCTTCTGGTACGGAAGAGCCGCCACGGGCTGGGGATGGGATGTTCTTCTGCTGCTTCCTCTTCTCGCGTGGCCCCTGCTTCTTACCCTTTACGCGCCGCTGATCCTCGATACGCCGGCCCGGATTCACCTGTTCACGCTGCTGAACGCCTTGATTCCGAACCTTGTGGTGGCACATGCCGGCCTCGATCTCGTGAGGTTTTGTGTGCCGTTCTTTTCGGTCCTCATCGTTTGCGCCGTTGTGGAGTCGGTGCGGCGCGCCGCCATGTTCTGCGTGCCGCTGGTGTTGGCCTATCCAATCGCAACGCTGATCAACCAGGGCGGCCTGCAACAGACCGAGTGGATGGCCATGGCGATGCTGGCCGCTTCCACCGCTCTGTTCCTCTTTGTAGCCCACCTGGAGTGGGCCCACCGTGGCCGCGCGGAAGCCGATTCCACGTTCACCCCCGGACTCTTCGAATTTGGCAAATTGCTGGCACATGCCGAGGGGGACGAACTACTGCAGAGGATCCCACGTCTCATCTCCGAGATACTCGGGGCTGACATCTGCGAAATGGCGGAGGTCGAGGATTGGCGGATTGTCCGGCGGATCCTGCCCAACCGCCACTGCCGCGACTTCTGCAACATGGAGATTCGGAAGAGTATCCACGAGAGGACACTGGGAAGCAGCGACACCTGCGTAAGCTCCGACCTCCAGGAAGACCCCTGGTTCAAACAGAAAGAGGATTTCCCGCTCTATTCCTATCGGTCCTATATGGCCCAGGGATGGTTCACCGAGGGACGGCCCGCTGGTCTACTGGCAGTCTACAGAGACAAAAAGACGACGTGGACGGACCAGGAAAGGAAAAAATTCGCCTTCCTGGTCGATCAATCGGTGCTCGCGCTTCAGAACGCCCGCCTTCGCAAGGAGCTTGAGGCACAGGCTACGACCGATGGCTTGACAGGCCTGTCGAACCATCGTTCCTTCTGCGAGAAGATCGAGGAGCACTTCGCCCGCGCCGAGAGAGGCAACCATCCGTTCACGATCGTCATGATCGACCTGGACTTCTTCAAAAGAATCAATGATACGGGAGGCCACAAGACCGGGGACCAGGTGCTTCAGCAGATCGCCGATCTGCTGAAAACCAACACGCGACGGGGGGACACCGCCGGCCGGCTGGGCGGTGATGAATTCGCCCTCGCCCTTCCCGAAACCGGGATCGAAGACGCCTGCGCCATTGGAGAACGGATCATCCAGGGAGCGCGCAAACTCAGGGTCGCTCAGTTCCTCGGTTTTTCCCTCAGCATCGGGTGCGCTACCTTTCCGCAGGACGGCATCACGCTCCCGGAACTCCTCGAACGCTCTGACCAGGCTCTTTATCTCTCCAAGAAACTCGGCCGGGGACGACTGTCCCGCTACTCGGATGTCGGCGGCGCAGCAGACCGAGAGGCCGAAACGAGAGTCAGCCGTCCGTAACGCTGCCCGCACGGATCGGAAGCGCCTGTTTGATTCCGCAATCCGCAATCCGCATTCCGCAATCAGCATTCGGACGGCTTGACACCCGGCACGCGATTGCGGATAAACTCGGTCATGCCCCGTAGGCTGATCATCGGGATTTCAGGCGCGTCGGCCCCGATTTTCGGAATTCGCGCCCTGCAGCTCCTCAAACACGTCCCCGACGTCCAGACTCACCTGGTTCATTCGGCAACCGCGGTTCGGACCATCCAACTGGAAACGAGCCTGACCCTGGAGGATGTCTACGCCCTCGCTGACGTCGTCTACCCGCCCGATGACATGGCCGCGTCGATCTCGAGCGGGTCCTTTGAAACAATGGGGATGCTGGTCGCCCCCTGCTCCATCAACACGCTCTCGAATATTGCCGCCTCGATGACCAAGGACCTCCTGACGCGGGCGGCGGACGTGACTCTTAAGGAAAGACGCCGGCTGGTGCTTATGGTCCGAGAGACTCCGCTTCACCTCGGGCACCTCCGGCGGATGATCGAGGTCACGGAAATGGGAGCGGTAATCGCTCCGCCTATCCCCTCTTTCTACCACGGCCCTCAGACTGTCGACGACCTGGTTGATCACAGCGTCGGCCGGGCTCTCGATCTGTTCGGCATCGATCTGCCGAGCATGAAGCGCTGGGAGACCCCAATTTCGGGGACATAATACTTAATTCCCAACCCGTTACCGCTGAACTCACCGATAGCGCAGGAATTAAGTTTTGTGTCCCCGAAATTGGTCGGATCGAGGAATGGTGGGCTATAATCCCGCCAGATGGCCGTCTCCGAAGCACGTCCCGGACGAAGAAAAATGCCGCTCCACAGCCGCATTCTGATCGGATTGCTGCTCGGCGGCGTCACCGGCACTACGCTGAACATTCTGCTGGCCCCCTATCCCGACCTGACCCGGAAGTTCCAGACGGTTCTCGCGACGGCGGCCGAACCAGTCGGCCAGGTGTTTCTCCGGATGCTTTTCATGATCGTCGTGCCACTGGTCTTCACTTCCCTGATCCTTGGCGTCGCAAGTTTCGGGGATGTCAGCCGCCTGGGGCGAATCGGTGTCCGGACGATCCTTTGCTTTCTTATCCTGACGGCGCTGGCCGCCACCCTGGGCCTGGTCCTGGTCAACATCGCCAAGCCGGGATTACGCATCGATCCCGAAACCAGGGCGGACCTGATCGCCCGATATGGCACCCAGGCACAAACCCAGTCAGGGCCTCGCTTTGGGATCGACAACCTCGTCCAGATCGTTCCCCGAAACCCCCTCGACGCGGCAGCCAAGGGCGACATGCTCGCCCTTATTTTCTTCTCGCTGATCTGCGGGGTCGCCATCGGGAAAATCCCGGCCGACAAGGCCGGTCCTCTGCTCTCCGTCCTGGAAGGAGCAGGCAAGGTCGTCGAGGTAATCATTGACCTGGCCATGAGACTCGCGCCCTATGGTGTTTTCGCCCTGATTCTCAACGTGACGGGCCGTTTCGGCTGGGGGATTCTCCGGCAGTTGCTCTACTTCGTCATCGTCGCCCTGGGGGGAATGATCCTTTTCCAATTCGGATTCTACTCGGTCATCGTCCGCGTGGTTTCCGGCATCAGCCCCTGGACCTTCATGAAGAAGATCCGCTCGGTGATGATCACGGCGTTCTCGACCAGCTCGAGCAACGCGACGCTGCCGACGACCATAAAGGTCTCCCAGGAAGAGCTCGGCATTCCCCGCGAAATTGCGGGCTTCGTCCTGCCGCTCGGCGCGACGATGAACATGAACGGGACGGCGCTTTTCGAGGGGGTGACCGTCATCTTCCTTGCGCAGGTCTGGGGAATACACCTGAGCTTCTGGGACCAGGCCCTGGTCATGGTGCTGGCCATCCTGACGGCAGTTGGCACGGCAGGTGTTCCGGGCGGGTCCATCCCGCTACTCGTGCTGATCCTGCAGACCGTCGGAATCCCGGCCGAGGGTATAGGGCTTGTCCTGGGGGTTGACCGGATTCTCGACATGAGCCGCACCGTGCTCAACGTAAGCGGCGACGTCGTAACGTCGACCATCATCACGCGGCTGGAAAAGGCAAGGGGTATAGGGTAAAGGGGGCAAAAGGCATAAGCGCTAGCCTTGGATCAGTGGGTCAGAATATCGAATATCGAGAACCAATTGCAAAAATCGGTTCCTGAATGCGCGGACCTTTTCTTGGGTCGCAGACGTACTCCGGATGGTCGGGTCTTTACCCCGAAGGGGTTGCGTAGCAAAGCCCAGGGTTGGCCGCGTTTTCTGCGGCCTACCCTGGGTGGCTGTGATAGAGAAACCCAACCCTGAAGGGGTTGCGTACCGCGCACGATACGCAACCCCTTCAGGGTTGGTCACTTACGGTCCGCTACCCAGGGTAGGCCGCAAACGGCGCGGCCAACCCTGGGCTTTGCTACGCAACCCCTTCGGGGTAGAAAACTCGCCAACAACGAGTGAGAGTACTGTCTACGACCGGTTCGACTCTTTCACCCTGGCCGGGTTCCAAGGTGGACTTGCTCTCCGGAAGCGATTTTTGCAATTGGCTCTCGAACAAGAAATTTCGAACTCTGAAGTGGAATGAATCCTCTTCTCGCAGGCTTCTGCTTCGACGTTCGTAATTTCTTGTTCGATATTCTCACGCACTGATCGAAGGTCAGCGCCCATCCCCTGTCTCCTTGTCTCTCCCCCGGTGGTTGATCAGGAGACCGCCCTTCTGTTACGATTCCCCGTTTGATTCTCTAACCAATCGGAGTCCCTCAACCCTCAATGCCGCCAACTGCGCAAGCCAACATCCGGAACTTCTGTATCATCGCCCATATCGATCACGGCAAATCGACCCTTGCCGACCGCCTCATCGAAATCACGGGGGCGGTGGAAGCGAGGCAGATGCGCAACCAGGTGCTTGACCGGATGGACCTCGAGCGGGAACGGGGCATCACTATCAAGATGGCCGCCGTTCGACTGACTTACCGGGCAGAAGACGGCCAGGACTTCGAACTGAACCTGATCGACACTCCCGGCCACGTGGACTTCACCTACGAGGTTTCGCGCAGCCTGGCCGCGTGCGAAGGCGCGGTGCTGGTCGTCGACGCGGTCCAAGGGGTCGAAGCCCAGACCCTGGCGAACGTCAACCTCGCCCTGAACAATAAGCTCCACATCATCCCCGTCATAAACAAGATCGACCTGCCGGCTGCGGATCCCGACCGGGTCAAGACTGAAATCGAAGAGACGCTGTTGATCGATGCTTCCGAATGCCTTCAGGCCAGCGCCAAGCAGGGCATCGGGATCGAGGCTATCCTGGAGGCAATCGTTCACCGGACCCCGCCTCCGGCAGGCAAGCCGGACGCTCCACTTCGCGCCCTGGTCTTCGACAGCCACTTTGACCCCTACCTCGGGATCATCGCTTATGTTCGGGTGGTTGACGGCGCTCTGCGCCCGGGGATGAGGATCCGCATGATGGCCTCCGGCTACGAGACGGAGGTCAGCGGCGTCGGGGTGTTCCGTCCTGAAATGGTTTCGGCCGACGATCTGGCTACCGGACAGGTCGGCTTCGTGCACGCGGGCATCAAACAGATCGGAGACTGCCGGGTCGGCGACACAATGACCGACGCCGCCTGCCCGGCCGTGAATGCCCTGCCGGGATACAAAACAGTCAAGCCGATGGTTTTCTGCGGCCTGTACCCGGTCAACGGAGACGATTTTCCCGAGCTCCGGGAGGCGCTGGAGCGACTGCAGCTCAATGACGCGGCGCTCAGCTACGAGGCCGAGACATCCGCGGCCCTGAGTTTCGGCTTCCGCTGTGGTTTCCTCGGCCTTCTTCACAGTGAAATCATCCAGGAACGGCTGGAGCGCGAATTTAACCTCGAGCTTGTCGCCACCTGCCCGTCGGTCGTTTACCAGGTGACGCTCACCGACGGCTCGGTGGTTATGATCGACAACCCGGCGCGCTGGCCTGAAACCGGCCGGATTGCCCTGGTCGAGGAACCCTACGTCCTTTCGACGATCCTCACCCCGACGACCTCGATCGGCGCCTGCATGGACCTGTGCACCGAACGGCGTGGGGTCTTTCGCAGCATGGAGCACACCGGGCCGGACCGAATCCTCCTCACCTGGGAACTTCCCCTCGGCGAGATCCTCATGGATTTCTTCGACACCCTGAAGAGCCGGACCCGCGGCTACGCCTCCTTTGATTACGACTTCCTCGGCTACCGCCCGGGAGATCTGAACAAGGTGGACATCCGGATCAACGGGGAGCCGGTAGACGCCTTGAGTTTTATCACTCATCGGGACAAGGCTTATGCGCGGGGGAAGGCGGTCGCAGCGAAGCTCAAGGAAGTGCTGCCAAGGCAACTGTTCGAGATTCGCATCCAGGCGGCAATCGGGTCCCGGATCATTGCGGCCGAAGGCGTCAGGGCACTGCGCAAGAACGTCATCGCTAAATGCTACGGCGGCGACATCACCCGCAAAAGGAAGCTGCTCGAGAAGCAGAAGGAAGGCAAGAAGCGGATGAAGTCGGTTGGACGGGTCGAGATCCCGCAAGAGGCGTTCCTGAGCGTCCTGCGGGTCGGCAACGAGTGATTCCCGTGACCCAGCCCCCCAGCACCCAGCGCGGTTCCGGTTCCGTTCCCGACCTCGGAATCTACGTCCACATCCCGTTCTGCGTCCGGAAGTGCCCCTACTGCGATTTCGTGACCGGCCCCGCCGGAGAACCGGACCGTGACGCCTACGTCGCGGCTTTGATCTCGGAGCTTCGGCAGAGTCCAAGCCGGGGCGCCCAGGCGCGAACCGCGTATTTCGGCGGGGGAACCCCGTCGGAGCTGAGAACGGAGCAGCTGGAAGAAGTGCTCGGCGCCATCTTCGAAGTTTTCCATCTCGAGGCGGACGCCGAGTGCACGGTCGAGTGCAATCCGGGAACCGTCGACCTCGCCAAGCTCAAGCGGCTCCGGGCGGCCGGATTCAATCGTATCAGCCTGGGGGTGCAGTCCTTTAAAGACCCGCTGCTTTCCTTTCTCGGACGCATCCACGACGCCGCCGACGCCCGCCAGGCAATCGGCTGGATCAGAGAAGCGGGCTTTGAGAACCTGACCGGCGACCTGATCTTCGGCCTGCCTGGTCAGACCCTGGAGGATTGGCGCGAGGATCTGCAGGAACTGCTCCTCGTTCGGCCCCAGCACCTCTCCCTGTACTGCCTGACGATCGAACCCAAGACCGAGTTCGGACGGCTCAAAGAGCTCGGCCGGCTCTCCGAAATCGACGAGGAGACAGCCGCACAGATGTTCGAGCTGGCCATGGACATGACTGCTGACGCCGGTTACGGGCAGTACGAGATCTCGAACTACGCGCTCCCTGGGAGCGAGTCCCGACACAACCTGATCTACTGGCGAAATGAACCCTATCTGGGATTCGGCCTGAGCGCCGCCTCGTACCTTGACGGCACCCGATGGACAAACACGGCTAGCCGGCGGGAGTATGTGGAACAGGCAACGACCGGAACCGTCACCAGATCGGGCGAAGAGCGTCTGGAGCCGCGACGTGCCTTGGGGGAGGAGATCATGCTCCGTCTGCGCCTGTCCGAAGGCTTCTCGATTGTCGCGGTTTCTGAACGCTGGGGAATCGACGCGGGAAAACTGTACAAACGGACGCTGCTCGATTTGCAGCGCGATGGCTTGGTCGAGCGGGAAGGAGACGCCGTGCGCCTCGCGCGCCGCGGCAAACTCGTCGCCTCCTCCGTTTGTGCCCAGTTCCTGTGAAGTGACTGCCCACTGCCCGCTGCCCGCTGCCCGCTGCCCCACTGCCCGCTGCCGCCCGCTGCCCGCTGCTTTTCACGGGTGGCCGAACTGATCGGCGCGAGGAACAAGCTCCCGGTACACGCCATCGGGAACCCGGGTGTGCCAGTGGCCCAGGAGCATTCCGGTCGCGACAAAGCCCAGGAAAACGACCGCCAAAGCGAGAGCCATCAGTCGCGGCGTGAGAACCCGCTTGCGCCCGATCACCATGTCCAAAGCCCCGTCGGCCGGGCAGACTGCCACGCAGGCGTAGCAGCCCGTACACTCGGCCGAACGCACCCGCACCAGTTCGTCGACCTTCAGGAATGAGGGGCACGCTTTTGTGCATTTCCCGCAATCGATGCAGTTCTCCGGTGTCCGGACGATCCGGGTTGGGCTGACTCGAGCGATCAGGCCCAGCATCGCACCGTAGGGACAGAGGTATCGGCACCAGAAATTTTTCACGATAGTCGAAAGCAGAACCAACAACCCGATCACGACGAGGCCGGTCATCGAGATGAAGCGGAAAAAGTTCAGCATCTTCACGTCCGCAATGATGCCGTATGGACCTCCCAGGAACTCGCGGATCGCCGGAACCGGCATGCTGACGACCGCGTAGCAGAAGAGCCCGAACAGGATGTACTTGAGAGAACGAAGCGGTATGTCCGCCCAGCGAGGCAATTGTCGGTTCCTGCCCCAGAGCCTCGCACCCAGTATCCACAGTCCCTCCGAGATAGTTCCAACCGGGCAGAGCCAGCTGCAGAAGGCCTTGCGCAGGAGAATCGAAATGGTCAGGAAGGACGCCAGCAGAAACAGTCCAGCCGGGTGGATGGTCGGCAGCTCGAGGGTCAAGATGAACGCCTTCAGATGCATCAGCGACGCGATTGGCAGCCAGCCCTCGACCCCGGGCGGACGGCTCACCTTCATGGTTTGGCCTCCGCTCTCGTAGTAGCGAACAAAAAGGAAGAACTGCACGCCTATAATGAGGTTTAGCGCCAGAAAGGCGAGCTGGAATATGCCACGGTAGCGCTGCGAAGAATCGGAAACGAGCCGCCGCTTCAGTTTCTTCTTCTGCTTCGGTGCGTGGTGCATCTCCTCCAGAATAGCGAGGTTGATCGGCTGTTGCATATCACTGCCCTTGGGTCCGACTCCGAGTCTGAGAAGCATGATAGAGAAGACACCCGAAAACCGCGTTGACTTAAGTCACGGACGGCGCTTTCGCCTCCCGTCGACAGTCCTCGTTCTCGGGGTCGCCAGCTTCTTCACGGACTTCTCCAGCGAGATGATCTACCCGCTCCTCCCGCTGTTCCTCTCCTCGGTCCTGGGGGCCGGGGCCATGGCCATCGGAATCATCGAAGGCATCGCCGAAGCGACGGCATCGTTTGTGAAACTGGGCTCCGGATGGTGGACCGACCGGGTGAGACGCCGCAAGCCGTTCGTCCTGTTCGGCTACGGAATGGCTGGGCTGGTTCGCCCCCTGATCGGCTTGGCGCCGTCCTGGGCTTTCGTCCTTCTGTTGCGTTTTCTCGATCGGGTGGGTAAAGGCTTCCGCGCTTCACCGCGCGACGCTATGATCACCGATGTCAGCCCGCCCCAGGTGCGAGGGAGAGCGTTCGGATTTCACCGTTCCATGGATCACGCGGGAGCGGTCGTCGGCCCGCTGGTCGCCGCACTCCTCTTGTCGGGCGCCGGTCTCTCGATCCGCGCCGTGTTCCTGCTGGCCGCCGTTCCGGCAGCCATCGTCATGGTCGTGCTGCTGCTTCGACTGCCGGAAGAGAAGCCGCAACCGCGCAATGTCGCCCGGCCCGATCCCGCGCCGTCTTCATCGCCGGCACTGCGGCGTTTCCTTGTCGTGCTTGCACTGTTCACGTTAGGCAACTCAACCGACGCGTTCCTCCTGTTGCGGCTCTCCGACGGCGGGGTCAGGTCTGGCCTTATTGCTGTTCTATGGTCCGCCCATCACGTGGTCAAGATGGTGTCGACCTACGCCGGCGGACGATTGAGCGATCGGGTCGGCTGCCGGCTGCCGATCCAGATCGGTTGGTTCCTCTACGCCGGCGTTTACCTTTTCTTTGCTCACTCGACATCCTCCGTTCAAATGATCACCGCCTTCCTTCTCTACGGTCTTTACTACGGCCTCACGGAGCCGGCCGAAAAAGCGTGGATCTCCTTCCTGGCGCCAAGCGGCAGCCGAGGCCGGGGTTTTGGCTACTACCACGCCGTTCTGGGGTTCGCCGCACTTCCAGCCAGCCTGTCTTTCGGTTGGATGTGGAAGGTCTGGGGACCGGAGACCGCCTTCACGGTCGGCGCTTCGCTTGCTTTCCTCGCGGCCGTGCTGCTGCAGATCGTCCGCGATGACCCGGCGGGAACGATTCCAAGGACGACAAGGACAACAAGGATGGCAAGGACCGCAAGGACGAGTATCTGATCGTCTTGGTCGTTCTTGCGGTCCTTGTTGTCCTTGTTGTCCTTGTTGTCCTTCACTTGAATTAAGTATTGTCTCCCGGGAACTCCCGTGGAAAACTAGCGCCTATGAGTACGCCCAAACGGCAGTCGGTGCTTGTTCTTCTCTTCTTGTTGGGAACACTTATGACAATGCCTCTTCTGGCGGATGATTCCTGGCGCACGGTACTCGACCAGGAAGTGAATCTCCTCGGGCATCGGAACTGGATCGTGATTGCCGATTCCGCATACCCTGCCCAAAGTAATCCTGGAATTCGCACCGTGGTCACCGGCGCCAGCCAACTGGAGGTGGTGAAGGCCGCGCTCGAGGCGGTTCAGAAGGCTGGGCACGTACGAGCCGTCGTCCACCTCGATTCCGAGCTGGCGCATGTTCCCGAAGGCGGGGCACCCGGGGTGGAGGCTTACCGGAAAGAACTGGCGAAGCTCCTGGACGGGGCCGAGGTAACGAGGCTGCCCCACGAGCAGATCATCGGCAAGCTGGACGAGTCAGCCAAGCTGTTTCGGGTCTTGATCCTCAAGACCGACATGAAGCTGCCTTACACGTCGGTATTTCTGCTGTTGGATTGCGGCTACTGGGGCCCGGACGCCGAGAAGTCCCTGCGCGAATCGATGCGCAAGGGGAAGACCAACTGACGACTGACGACTGACAACTGACCGGCCCGGTTGGCTGGCTCGGGGTCAGTGCGCAGTGCGCAGCCCGCAGTGCGCAGTGGTCAGCTGGTCAGCCCGGTCAGCCTCTTCAGCCTCGCCTCCGGAAAGCTTGAACCTGGGCGCTGTGGTGGTTTTCCAGGCTGCCGCAAACCACCTGGCAAAGATTGAAGACATTCGGGTCCGAGATCCCGTAGAAGACGTGCAGCCCGTCTTTCCGCCGTTTCAGGATTCCTGCGTTGGTGAGGTATTGCAGGTGCCTGGAGATGTTCGCCTGCGTGGTTCCCAGCGTATCCACGAGTTCCCCCACGTTTTTTTCCCCGCCTTCGAGTGCCATGATCAGCTTCAGGCGCATCGGTTCCCCGAGCGCTTTGAAACGTTCCGCGATGAGCACTAAGGCTTCTTCCGACAGGTGCTTACGTTTCGCTTCCGACAAGGTCCGTCCCTTCTTTTGCGCCCTGGTTGAACAACAAATCATATGCTAGTGTGAGCCTCAAGATTCAAGAAAAACCTGATGCCCCTGTTCCGATCGCTTTTCGAAAATTTCCTCTTGACTTAATCAAGTATATGACTATATAGTTATGAAATCAACAATAATAAATTCTCTCATCATTCGAGGAACGGATATGGCGTCTGACACGCGAACGTGGTTGCGGGTGATCCTTCTGATACAAGTCACGGCTTTCATTCCGGCACTGCTCGGCGCACAGGAACCCGGGACCCCCCTCCCGGGACTGACCCTCGAACAGGCGGCCCAAATGGCGCTGAGCAATAACCCGATCATCGACGCGGCCAACTCGGGCCAGTCGCTTGCGGCCTCCCAGCTGGCCGAGGCCAGGGCTGCCCGGCTCCCCTCGGTCCAGTTCAGCGAGTCTTTCACGCACAGCAACAACCCGGTTTTCGTCTTCGGTTCCCTCCTGGAGCAAGGCCGGTTCGGCCCTCAGAACTTCGCCATCGATGCACTCAATCAGCCTGGCTCGATCTCGAATTTCAGGAGCTCGCTCAATCTTCGGGTTCCGGTCTTCAACCGCTTCCAGATCTCCAGCAAGATCCGGCAGGCGAGCCTGGGAGCCGAGGCTGCGGAACTGCAACGGGTGGCGACTGAACAGCAGCTCAGGTTTCAGGTGATTCAGGCTTACTACGGGGTTCTGATCGCCCAGGCGCGCAAGCAGGTGGCCGACGAGGCGGTATCCAGCTCCGAGGCCGACGTCAAGAGGATCCGCGACTTCTACGAACAGGGGACGGTGGTCGCATCGGAGCTTCTCTCGATGCAGGTCCAGCTCGCCGATCTTCGGCAGCAGCAGATTCAGGCCGCAGGCGACCTGGCGGCAGCGCGTGCCGCCCTGAACACGGTGCTCGGCGATACGAGCGGCGTCGATCGTCAGCCGTCCGGGCAGCTGGAAGACCGGCATTTTGAGCTCCCCGCCCTCGACTACCTGATCCAGACGGCCCTGAAAGGGCGACCCGACTATCGGGAAGCTGAGCTCGCCTCCAGTATTCGCGACCAGGACATCCGGGTGGCCAAAGGGCAATACCTGCCCGATCTGAACCTGTTCGCAAATTTCGGGCAGAGCACTCGGGACCTGTCCGGAGGCAGCTCGGACTTCGCGGTCGGCGCTTCGCTCACTTTCAATATCTTCGATTTTGGCCGGACGCCTCGCATTGACCAGGCGGTCGCGGGAAGGCAGGCGGCCAACGCGCAAAAACGGCGAAAGGCGGATGAGGTAAGGCTCGAGGTTGTTAGGGCGTACTACTACTATCAGGCGGCCGAGGAGCGGTTGAAGGTGGTTTCGGAAGCGGTTGAGCAAGCAGCCGAGGCCCACCGGATTGCCCAGGACCGGCACACCGTCGGCCTCACCACATTGACCGAGGTCCTCCGGGCGCAAACCGCCTCGGTGCGCGCGAAAATGAATCTGTTGGGCGCCCGCTACGACTACTATCTCGGATTTGCCCAAACGCTGCTCGTGACCGGGCAGCTGCAGGACCTTTCCGCATTAGCGAACTAATCTCTTGAAACACCGGCGGTGCCGAAGGCCGCCCAAGAACGCGAATCGACGAGGAACAGCAATGCATCGCACAAAACTTCTCATTCCGGTCCTTCTGCCTGTACTGGCCTGGACGGCGTGTGGCGGGAACGAGACCACCCGTGCTCCGCAGTCTCCGCCGGCCGTCTCCGCCCGAATCGAAGCGGTGGCGCCGGCACCTGTTTCCGACGGGTACGAAGCTGTGGGAACAGTCCGGGCAAAGATTACGAGCGTCCTCTCCAGCAAGGTTGTCGGGCAGGTGCTGAGCATCAGGGCGCAGCAGGGGGAGCACGTAAGACCGGGCCAGATCCTGGCCGAGATAGACAGCCGGGACGTGATGACGAATGTGACCAAGGCCAAGGCCGGCCGTTCGGAGGCGGAGAACGCCCTGTCTGAGGTCGAGCAGTCAATTCGCGCCGCGGACGCCGCAAGGAGCGCCGCCGAGGCAGCCGGCTCCCTCGCCCAGTCAACCTATAAGCGCTACCAGGCTCTGCTCCAACGAAAATCGGTGAGTCAACAGGAATTCGAGGAAGTGGAGTTCAGGTACAAGAATGCCGAGGCCGAAGTGCGCCGGGCGGAACAGACGCTAGGTTCGCTCGAGGCGCGCAAGCGACAGGTCCAGAACAAGATCGAGCAGGCGATAGCCGAAGTGGAAAACGCCCAGATATATGTCGGCTACTCGCGGGTGACGGCCCCGTATGCCGGCATCGTTACAGCCAGGCACATGGAAGCCGGCGCCATGTCCGCACCTGGCGTTCCCATCCTCACCATCGAGGATAACGGGTCGTATCAGCTGGAAGCCGACGTAGACGAATCCCAGGTGCCGCGAATCAAGATCGGGGACAATGTCCGCGTCATCGTCGAGGCCCTTGGGAACGACCCGATCGCCGCAAAGGTGACTGAAATCGTGCCGGCGGCCGAGATGGGTAGCCGATCGTTTGTGGTCAAGCTCGGGCTGCCTCGCCTGGAGGGTGTGCGCTCGGGAATGTTCGGTCGCGCCCTCTTCAGTACCCGCACCAGGGAAGTCGTCTCGGTGCCGGATTCCGCGGTCGTGCGCAAAGGCCAGTTGACCGGCGTCTATGTGGTGAACGACAAGCGCCAGGCCCACTTCCGGCTGATCAAGACCGGCAAAGTGTACGCCGACCGGGTTGAGGTGGTGTCGGGCCTCGCCAACGGCGAAAGAATAGTTTTGGAGAACCTGGAGCGGGTTCAGGACGGAACACCGATGACCCCGCTGTAAAGAACTCCGACTTCGCGTGGGTCCGACGTCCCGTGGGTCCGACTTCCCGTGGGTCCGACGTCCCAGTCGGACCTGGTCCCACTGGGAAGTGGGACCCACTTCAGAGCCGCGCACGTAGTGCTTTTCAGCGGAGTAAGCGGGTTCAGTTGCTTTATACAGACAGACGAGCACACACACAGAGAGAGCCAAACAACATGAAAACGCCGGGAATGGCCGGGAAATTGGCCAATACCTTCATCGATTCGAAACTGACACCGCTGGTCATCGGCGCATCCATCCTGCTCGGCATCGGCGCGGTTCTCATGCTTCCGCGGGAAGAGGAACCGCAAATTATCGTCCCGATGATCGACGTCATGGTTCAGATGCCGGGCGCCACTGCCAAGGAGGTCGAGGAACGGATCACAAAACCCATGGAAAAGCTGATCTGGGAGGTCCCCGGGGTCGAGTACGTCTATTCGACCTCCAGCCCCGGCTCGTCCATGGCGATCGTACGCTTCCTGGTTGGCGAGGACGAAGAAAACGCGATCGTGCGGCTCAACCAGAAGATGTACTCGAATTTTGATTTGATCCCGCCTGGCGCGAGCCAACCGCTGATCAAGCCTCGCTCCATCGATGACGTCCCGGTCCTGGCGCTCACACTCTGGAGCGATCGCTACGATCACTACGATCTCCGACGGGTGGCTGCGCAGCTCCATGACGAAATCAAACAGGTGGTGGACGTCTCGGAAGTGAAGATCATCGGGGGACAGAGGCGCCAGATCCGTGTGACCCTGAGCGAATCGCGTATGGCCGCCTTCAAAGTTGCGCCGGCCGTGGTGATGAACATGCTGCAGCAGTCCAACCGGCAGCTGCAGGCGGGCGCCTTCGCCTCGGGCAACCGCGAATTCCTGGTCGAGACCGGAGGCTTTCTGACGAGTGCCGAAGACGTAAGCGCGGTGGTCGTCGGAGTCTTTTCCGGAAAACCTGTATACCTGCGCGATGTCGCGGACGTCGAGGACACCGCGGAGGAACCGGCCGACTACGTGCTGTTTTCACATGGACCGGCGAGCCGGTTCAGCCACGACCTGAAGGGCCCGACAGACGCCGACAAGGGAGACGCGGCGACCCAGAAGGCGGTTGGCTCCGTCCACGAACAGCCAGGTCCATTCCCCGCCGTCACCATCTCGGTTGCGAAACGCAAGGGCACCAATGCGATCGTGATCGCCGACAAGGTCATCGAGAAGGTTCGGGAAGCTCAGGCCGGACTGATTCCGAGCGAAGTGAACATCACGATCACACGAAACTATGGGGAAACGGCGTCGGAGAAATCCAACGAGCTCCTCTATCACATGTTCCTGGCGATTGCCTCGGTGGCCCTGCTCATCTGGATCACCCTCGGTCTTCGGGAATCAGGGATCGTCGCCATCGCGATTCCGGTGACCCTGGCGCTGACGCTGGTCGTCTTTTACTTCTACGGGTACACGCTGAACCGGGTCACCCTGTTCGCGCTGATCTTTTCGATCGGCATCCTGGTGGACGACGCGATCGTGGTCGTGGAGAACATCGTGAGGCACTACCGTCTGCCGGCGAACCAGGGACGGCCCATCAAGGAGGTGGCGGTGGAGGCCGTCGACGAGGTGGGCAACCCGACCATTCTTGCCACCTTTACGGTTATCGCGGCGATCCTCCCGATGGCCTTCGTCAGCGGCCTGATGGGTCCTTACATGCGCCCGATTCCGGTCGGGGCATCGGCAGCGATGGTCTTCTCGCTGGTCGTCGCATTCATGGTGACTCCGTGGGCCTCATTTCGCCTCCTCAAGCGGCGAAGCGGAGGGCACTCGAAGGATCATCACGACAGCGAAGGCCGCAGCACCAGGTTATACCGGGAGGTGATGACCCGATTGATCACGCGCCCCCGCTGGCGTTACGGCTTCCTTGCGAGCGTAGTAGTTCTTCTGCTCGGCGCAATGTCGCTATTCATGTTCAAAGCGGTCATGGTCAAGATGCTCCCGTTTGACAACAAGAGCGAATTCCAGGTGATCGTCGATATGCCGGAGGGAACTACGCTCGAGCAGACCGCCGCCGTCACCTCGGAGATCGCCGGCTACCTCAAAACCGTGCCGGAAGTGACCGATCTGCAGATGTACGTGGGGGCGTCGTCTCCCTATAACTTCAACGGGCTGGTGCGTCACTATTTCCTGCGACGCGCCTCGAACCAGGCTGATATCCAGGTCAATCTGGCGCCTAAGGACGAGCGCGACACCCAGAGCCACGAGATCGCCAAGCGGGTCCGCCCCGGGATCCAGGAGATCGCCCGCCGGTACAGCGCCCGCGTCAAGGTCGCCGAGGTTCCCCCGGGTCCTCCGGTTCTGCAGACAATCGTCGCGGAAGTGTACGGGCCGAACTACCAGCGACAGATGGAAGTAGCCCGGCAAATCGAGCAAGTCCTCCTGACCACCGATGGTGTGGTCGATGTCGACTCCTATATCGAGGATGACCAGCCGAAGTATCGACTCGTGATCGACAAGGAAAAGGCTGCCCTGAACGGAGTCTCGGCCGAGCAGGTCGCAACGACCCTGAATGTCGTCCTGCAGGGGGCCCCGGCGGGACTGGTCCACAAGCCCCTCGAGAAGGAGGATGTCCCGATTTTCCTCCGACTGGGTGCCGGCGAGAGGTCGGGTGTCGATGAGCTGACTCAGGTCAAGGCGATCGGACAGGCCGGCAATCTCGTTCCCTTGTCTGAGTTGGTCAAAGTTGAGGAAACAGTTGCGGACAAGAGTATCTATCACAAGAACCTGATGCCGGTCGTCTACGTGACTGCGGACGTGGCAGGGCGCGAGGAGAGCCCGGTCTATGCGATTCTGAAACTTAACGAAGCAATCGACAAGATTAAGCTCCCCGAGGGCTACTCGATGCAGCGTTACACGGCCGCGCAGCCGTTCTCCACTGATCAGATAGCCATGAAGTGGGACGGGGAGTGGCACATCACTTACGAAGTTTTTCGGGATCTCGGAATCGCTTTTGCGGTCGTGCTCGTCCTGATCTATATCCTGGTCGTCGGATGGTTCCAGTCCCTGCTGACTCCATTGGTCATTATGGCCGCCATTCCCTTCTCCCTTGTCGGCATCCTGCCCGCCCATTGGATGATGGGAGCGTTCTTCACGGCCACATCCATGATCGGTTTCATCGCCGGAGCCGGAATTGTGGTACGAAATTCAATCATACTCGTCGACTTTGTGGAGTTGCGACTCGCCCAGGGAATGGCGCTGGATCAGGCGGTAATCGACGCCGGTGCCGTCCGTTTCCGGCCTATGCTGTTGACCGCGATGGCGGTCATCGTCGGCGCGTCGGTGATTTTGTTCGATCCCATCTTCCAGGGTCTGGCTATTTCGCTGATGGCGGGGGAAGTCGCCTCTCTGCTGCTGTCCCGGATGACGGTTCCAATTCTCTATTACGTCGGCAAACGGCGGACATCGAGCTCGGGCCGTGGCCTTGCGGCCGCGAGCGCAGACCAAGTCGAGCCGGCTGTCGCGAACCATTGAGTACTGCGAAGAATTGACAGGAGAAAACAATGACAGTTGAACGATATCTTCGATTAGCGGCTGGGTTTTTCGTCCTGCTGAGCCTGGCCCTTGGCCGGTGGGTTGATCCCAACTGGTTCTACTTCACGGCTTTCGTGGGTCTAAACCTCTTCCAGTCGGCCTTCACCAACTGGTGTCCGTTGATGACCATTCTGCAAAAACTCGGCGTGAAGACGGTTGCGCAGTGCGACCGGGCCGCCTCGCCCGCGAAGTGAGGAACGTCGGACAGGATTAACAGGATTGACATGATTTCAGTTCCCGTAAATCTTGTTAGTTCTGTTAATCCTGTCCCCTACTTCTTCTTCTCGTCACCCCCGGGGTGTTCCCTCGCGAACATCCTGTAAAGCCAGAGTGTGACGAGGAATGAGAAGACGACGATGCTCCCCGGGACGATGATGCCCCAGAGGTAACTAAACTCGCGGGGGTTGATCATTTCAGGGCTACTCATCTCGTTTCCTCCCGGCTTCAGCCTTGCGGCGTCGGTACGACATCCAGGCGAAGATCATTCCCAGGAAGCCGAACACGTAGGCCAGCGCCATCCCAAGCACGACCATCAGGTTGCGATCCATCCTACTGTTCCTCCCATTTCATGATCCGGTCCAACTCCTTCAGGTACGCTTTCTGTTTCACTTCATAGTCGGCCGACACCGTCTTGAGCTTCGGATCGATCACCCGGTACATCAGCCAGGCGCACAGAAGCCCGGCGACGAAGATGATCAGGCCCCACACGGGCAAGAGGAACAGGAGCGCGAGACCGATCATCATCAGGATGTAGGAAAGGGATGAAAAGACGCAGGCCCAGAAGTCCTCCTTGGTCCATTCATCCGCCTCGTGAGCCGTCCATTGTCTTCTGAAGAAGGCCATACTCTCCTCCAATCTATCCGATCTGCGCCTCAATGCCTTCGGTGACCGCCTTGATCAGGCCCTGCCGCTCGGCTTCCCGGCGCACCGGTCCCCAGAACCCCAGAGGCCTCGATTGAACGTAATACCGGACCAGGTGATCCATGTCGTCCGGCTTGGTCAGAAAGGTCACAGGAACGTAGATGAGAATCCCGAGTCCCATGAGCAGCCAGAACTGAGCATAGTCGGGAAGGTTCGGCAGATAGCCTTGGGCGGGCAGGATCCAGACAACCAGCCAGCTGAGCCCGAGGTTGGCGATCCACGACGAAAGATAACCCCAGCTGTTGAAGCGCCACCAGATCACCTGGAGGATGTTCGGCAGCCAGATGCCGGCCGCCATAACCCAGAGGGCGAAGATCAACCACTGGGTGATGTTCTCCATCATCGACCCGTACAGGAACGAGCCGACGAGGACGAGCAGGGTCGAAATGCGTCCGACCCAGACCAGGCGGCGTTCTGAAGCATGCGGGTTGAGGTAGTGCTGATAAAGGTCGCGCGTGGCGTAAAGAGCGCCCAGGTTGAGGATCGAGGCAACCGTCGACAGGTGAATGGCGACGATGGCCGCGAAGAAGAACCCGACCATCCCAGGCGGCAGCATCTCGAATCCGATCCGGAACCAGGCCAGCTCGTAGTCTTTCACGTCCGGGATGTCCGGGTAGAGAACGTAGAACCCGATGATGGCGGCCGCCCAGAGCGCGTTGCGCGTCAGCACCAGGGCGGTCCCTCCCCAGATGCAGTAGGACGCATCTCTGACGGTCTTTGCGGACTGGATCCTCTGGGCCTCCACGTACCAGTCGATCGAGGTGCCCATGCCGACACCGCCCAGCAGGGCGATGAAGAGCATGGTGATGAACCATGCGGCCGGGAAGTCGCCGCCGAACAATCCGCTGAAGTGAAAGGGGTTGAGCCTGGAGGTCTGGCCGAGCTCCTGCAGCCGCCCCACAATGCCGGCCGGTCCACCCGCTTCGTAGATTCCCCAGACAGACACGATGAGGATGCCGAGAAAGACGATGATGCCCTGCTGAAAGTCGGCGATGACCACACCCCAATAGCCGGCCGCAAGCACGTAGATGGCGCAGATCGATGAAAACAGAACGAGGCCTACCCAGCTATCCCAACCGAAAGCATAGTGGCACACCTTCCCCATGGCCATGCCGACCCAGCCCAGGATCATCATGTTCATGAAGACCTGCCAGCCGGCCATCCATCCGCGCAACAGCTCGCTTCCGAGGCCGCTGAATCGTAACGTCTGCCACTCGGCCTGGCTGTAAGCCAGTGAGCGGCGGAATATGCGGGTCGAGACAAAGGCGCTCACCGCGCACCAGGCCGCGAAGAATGAGTACCAGATCCCTGTAAGCCCGTGCTGGTAGACGACGCCGGACATCCACATCGGGGTATCGGTGGCAGTGTGGGTGGCGTACACGGAAGAAGCGGGCAACCACCAGGGCAGTCCCCGCCCCGCCAGGAAGAAATCCGATTCCGATCGCTTGCCCAGCCGGTAGAACAGGATCCCGCTGAAAATCATGACCGCGATGTACAGAATCAACCAAAGCCAGTCCCAAAAAGTGAACACGACCGAAGGCTGGATCTCCACGGTTCCGCTCCTCAGACAAAAGGCACAGATACCATGACACAAACTCGATGACACAAGAAGGACTGGGAGAAACTACCGTCTCGGAGGCAAACCCGCAAGTCCTTTTTTTGAAATTCTACATCCTGTCCGGCACTTCCGCGCCACTCCAATTTGTGCCCGCCGACGGGGAGAAGCAATCGGCCCGAAGCGAGACCGGCCGCTTCTTGAAAGTCCGCTAGATTCAAGATTTTCTGGGCTCGGGGTCAGCCGCTTTATGGTATGCTTTTCGCCGATGAAACTGAGGAGCCTGTCTCGCACTGCCGACCATCTCTATCAAGTGGATCCGGGATCAGAGAGGAACCTCGCGATTGCCATTCTGAGACAAGCATGGCATGAGGCGATCATTGACCTCCGCGTGGTCAAAGAAACGTCAAGAAAGGACTATCGGCTGCTGAAAAAGAAGGCAATCGAGTGGATTGCCAGCGACGAAGAAGGCTTCCCCTACTGGTGCAGGCTCGCCGATGTTGACCATCTGGCGGTCCGCCAGAGACTCCATTCCACGCTGGTCCAGCAACGCCGAAACCGACGGGTCTAGGCCGCGTCGATCAGCCCCTTAAGCTCAGGGAATTCGGGAAACCGACCTTCCCGCAGCTTTGAAAAGACCAGTTTGCCGTCAACGCTCACCTCGAAACTTCCGCCCGATGAGGGTACGAGCTTCAGATCCGAGACCGTTTTCCGATAGTGATTCAGAATTTCCTCCGCCACACGGGCGGCTCTGGGTGTGTAGTGTCAATCGTCGCAGTAGACAATTTCGATCGCGATTCGTTTGCTCATCTGCCCTCCTGCCCTCATTCTAGATAGCCGAGGACGAATTGCAATCAGAAGTTCTGAGTTCTGGGTTCGGAGTTCTGAGTTCTGAGTTCAGGGTTCACCGGTTCGCGGTTCAGGGTCTCGAGATGAACAGAACCGCAAACGGAGCGTCTTTTGCGCAGTGCGCGGATTGAAACCGGCAGCAGCCAGCTCGCAGCCAGGCGTCGCTCCCGGAGACAATCCGCGCACTGCGCACAAAGCGCTCCGTTTGCGGTTCTGTTCATCTCGCCCCACCCCGGAACTCCGAACTCAGAACTTGGAACTCCGCCCCCCCGAACCCTGAACCGCGAACCGGTGAATTCCGAACTCCGAACTCAGAACTTCGAACTCCGAACTTCTGAATCCATTTGCCACCCGCCCTGACCTTAGACTACAATAATCTTTCCCCAGGGCGGGGTCGTAGTTCAGTTGGTTAGAACGCCGGCCTGTCACGCCGGAGGTCGCGAGTTCGAGTCTCGTCGGCCCCGCCAGACTTCGTGACATCCCTCAGTCATTTGTGCCTGTTGGGCCCAGGCAAATTTCAGACGGCCATCCTCAGAACTCTCGTCCTCTCTGGAGTCGTCTAGGTCCTCCGGGAGGCTTCCAGGGCGTCTCGATCCCAGTTCCCGAGATTCGCTGCGCTCTCGTAGGTCGTTTGGAGAAACTCGAGCACCACATCGTCCGGCGAGTCCGCCTGGCGAACATAGTCGTAAGGCAGAATGAACTCCCGAAACTCTTCGCTGTAAAAGGCCGCGTCCGGCCTTACAGTCGCCTTGGCGAAGCCCGCCGGCTCCGGATAGGCATAGGAGTAAAAGGCCGGGTAATCGACCGAACCGCCGCCCGCCCAGAAACCGCAGCTGCTTACCTCGTGCGAGTAGGCGTCCCGCGTGATCCTGTCCGGCAGATTGGGGATCCCCCCGGGGTGTTCGGGCGCTCGCCGTCCCGAGAAGCGGGTGACCGCCAGATCAGGCGCGCCCCAGAAATAGTGAACCGGGCTGCACTTGCCGATGAAACGGCCTCGAAATTGTTTGAACACGCGGTCGGCTTGCGTGAGGATTCGCCAGAACCGGTTTGCATAGTCCGGGTCATAGTGAGCGTGGATCTTGTCCTCGTCGAAGCGAACCGGATCCGGAACCTCGTTGGGTTTCGGATAGATGTTGACGTGGATATCAAGTTTCCGCAGTTCCTCCATCAACGCATGGTAGAAGTCGGCGACGGACTGAGATTGAAGAGGCACGCCGGCCGCTTCTCCCATCGTTCGATTGGATGATCACCAGGTGGTCGATCAGGTCCAGATCGATTTGGAAGCTCTTCGTCGCCCCATCGGGAATCGGGGACGTTGTCAGACCTCTGGCTGTCACGTAAAGCGTGACTTGCCAGCAGTGATTGATCCAGGGGCTTTTTGACAGCCGAATCTTCCCCACGATCTGCGTCCACAGGTGCAGAGTCGTGTAGGAGTCGATCCACTCTTCAAGTGGAAGGCTCGGCCACCAAGCCTCTCGCACGGCACTCGACTGAAGCATCGTTTCCTCCTTTGTTGGCTCCCTGCACAGTTGGTCCCCGGCCCAAGGGACGGCCAGCGACAATCACGGGTTGGAGCCGGGAGTCACACAGACGGATTACTCCGAAAGTATCACCAATTGCCACTGACCGGAAAGTGCTGTCCAAGTCAGTCCCGTGTCAGAATGAAACCAGGAGGTTAGAACCATGCAAAAGGGATCATGCACCCACATGAACTCGATAGAAACCATCAAAGGCCCCAAACGACGGGAGTGTGATGAGTGTGTCAAGATCGGCGCGCGGTGGGTGCATCTTCGCACCTGTCAGGAGTGCGGCACTACCCTCTGCTGCGATAGCTCGCCCAACCGTCACGCCACAAAGCACGCGCGCACCATCGGCCATCCGGTTATTGCCTCAGCGGAACCTGGGGAGTATTGGCTCTACTGCTACCCGGACGACGCCTTCACCGAGTACGAACGCTGAGACGCGAACCGGAATGCACCGGAGGGCGGCTGCTTCTGTATACTGGAAGACAAATACCCAGCCAAACTGAAGCAGGAGGTGCACTTTTGTGCAAGAACTAACTCCGCCGATTGTCGCCGAGTTGAAGAGTCCACGCATCGAGAGGTCCGAGCTCGCAGAGTACTTCAAAAGGGTCCGCCGAACGACCGAGGCCCTGTGTGCCCCGCTGCAGACGGAAGACTACGTCGTGCAGCCGATTGAAGACGTGAGCCCGCCCAAATGGCATCTCGCCCACACGACGTGGTTCTTCGAAACGATGTTCCTCCAGCGTTTCAAGTCGGAGTATCAGGTCTACCATCCCCAGTACGCCTTTCTGTTCAACTCCTACTATCAGTCGCTCGGAGAGAGATGGAACCGGCCCCAACGGGGTGTCTTGTCGAGACCTACGGTTGCAGAGGTCTACAAATACCGCGCGGCTGTGGACGAGTCGATGCTGGCGCTTATCAGGGAGATTCCCGAGCCTGACTGGGAAGCGATTTCCGGACTGGTTGTTCTGGCCATTAACCACGAGCAGCAGCATCAGGAACTGCTTGTCGCCGACATCAAGTACATCCTCGGCGCGAACCCTCTGCACCCGGTGTACCGAGCCAGACGGACGCCAGGCCGGCAGCGAGGCGAGGGATCTCGCTCCAAATTCGGCTCTTCCCGATGACTTGCGCTACGTTCAAGTGCCGGGCGGCCTGTACGAGATCGGCTACGACGAGGCGGGGTTCTGCTATGACAATGAACAGCCGCGCCACAAGGTTTTTCTCCGCGACTTTCTGCTGGCTGACCGCCTGGTGACGAATCGGGAATACCTGGAGTTCGTGAATGCCGGCGGGTATTCGGACTTTCGCCATTGGCTCTCGGATGGCTGGAACGCCGTGCAACAGAATGGCTGGACATCACCCCTTTTCTGGAAAGAGATCGACGGCGATTGGCACGAAATAACATTGCACGGATTAGTCGCATTGCAGCCGGATCAACCGGTTTGCCACGTGAGCTATTACGAAGCCGAGGCTTATGCGAGCTGGGCGGAGAAGCGGCTGCCGACTGAACAGGAATGGGAAGTAGCGGCCAATATCCATGCTGCGGGGATCGAGTCGGGAAACTTCATGGACAGCCAACTGTTCCAGCCGAGAGCGATCGAGTCGGAACCCGTTTCCGGAGACATCCGCCAGCTCTTCGGCGATGTGTGGGAATGGACTCAGAGCGCCTACCTGCCCTATCCCGGCTACCGGCATGAGGAAGGACCACTGGGCGAGTACAACGGGAAATTCATGGTCAATCAGATGGTGTTGCGGGGTGGCTCCTGCGCGACACCCAGAGACCATTTTCGCATCACCTACCGGAACTTCTTCCAACCCGACAAGCGGGCGCAATTCATGGGGATTCGGCTGGCCGACGATCGGTAGACGGCCCGTTTGTCGATGCCGTCTGGCTGCTGGTTCAACTACAGGACGAGAAACAGAAAATGGACAGACCCTGCACCGATTGTCTTGTTTTGGCGGAAGATCAGGACGAACTCGAGGCGTTCAAGGCGGAGGTTTCGGCCGGGCTTTCCGCTTCGCCGAAGCGTCTCCACTCCAGATTCTTCTACGACAAGCTGGGCAGTGAGCTCTTCGGCTCGATCACGCGGCTTCCTGAATACTATCTGACCGGGTGCGAGTTGGAGATCCTCCGCAAGTCAGGCAGAAAGATCGCGTCTCTCTTCGGGGACAAGGATTTCAACCTGGTGGAGTTGGGCTCGGGCGACGGCAGCAAGGTGATTCACCTGATTGACCCCATCCTTGCGGAAAACCGCCGTCTGACGTACCTCCCGATCGATCTTTCCGCCGCCGCCCTGGACGCCCTGACCAACTTCTTGTGCAGGCATTCTCCGAACCTGGATGTCCGATGTATCGTGGCCGAGTACTCTCCGGGGCTGCAGTGGATCAAGAAACATCTGCGGGGACCCAAGATGGTGCTGTTCCTGGGCTCCAATCTCGGGAACTTCGACCAGGCAGAGGCCGAGGTCTTCCTCTCCAGCGTTCGCGAAGGACTCGAGCCCGGAGACCTTTTCGTTATCGGGCTGGATCTGCGCAAAGACATCGACACGATGGTGCGGGCTTACAACGACTCCGATGGGTTGACCGCTGAATTCAATCTGAACCTGCTGCGAAGGATTAATCGGCAACTGGGCGGGAGTTTTGATACTGGTCAGTTCCGATACTACTCGACCTACAATCCCCGCAGCGGGGGAATCGACAGTTTTCTCCTCAGCCTCTGTCGCCAGTCAGTCTTCATTCGCGAATTGTGCGCCAACTTTGACTTCGAGCCTTGGGAACCGATCTACACTGAGCATTCGCACAAATATTCCGAGGCCGAGATCCGGCGCCTTGCGAAGGAGACGGGATTCGTCGTCGAGGCCAATTTCTACGACTCCCGGAAGTACTTCGTTGACTCGGTGTGGCGCGTATCCGGCTAGCGAGCGGTCGTCAGTGGGCAGCGGGCAGCGGGCAGCAGGCAGCGGGCAGTGCGCAGTAAGCAGCGCGCAGCGCGCAGTGGGCAGCGAAAAATGATCCGTCTTGAGGAGGTTACCAAGGTTTTCGGGGACAGTGTCCGGGCGGTGGATCGTGTCTCCCTTACAGTGGAGCAGGGCGAGTTACTGGTCCTGGTGGGGGAATCGGGAAGCGGCAAGACAACGACCTTGAAGATGATCAACCGCCTGATCGACCCGAGCCATGGACGAATCTTCGTGGCCGGTCGTGACACCGGTGGTCAGGACCCCGTCCTGCTCAGGCGAAGCATCGGTTACGTGTTCCAAAAAATCGGCCTGTTTCCGCATATGACTGTCGCCCGGAACGTGTCGATCGTCCCGGCGCTTCTGGGATGGAAGGACAAATCATTAGTCACCCGGCGCGTTGACGACCTCCTCCAGCTGGTCGGACTGGAGCCTGAGAGGTATCGGGATCGCTACCCGAACGAGCTTTCGGGCGGTCAACGCCAGCGGGTCGGTGTGGCCAGGGCCCTGGTGGCCAAGCCGGCGGTGGTGCTGATGGATGAACCGTTCGGCGCTCTCGATGCCATCACCCGATCCCGGCTCCAGAAGGAATACCTCCGGCTGCACAAGTCCCTGGGATTGACGACGCTCATGGTCACTCACGACATCATGGAGGCCTTCCTCCTCGGTGACCGGGTCGCGGTCATGAAAGACGGAAAGCTGCTGCAATGCGATGCGCCGGGGAAGCTCCTGCGCCGTCCGGTCGACGCTTACGTCGAGAGCCTGCTCGAGACGCCCCGAAGCCAGCTCAAAAGACTGGAAGCAATCGCCTCCGAAGATGACAGGCCATGATCACATCCCGCCTGGCAGAACAACTCGCGCTCCTGCCTGAATACCTCGGAAATCATATGATCCTGACCCTGTGCGCCTTGGCGATCGGGATCTCCGTAAGCATACCTGTGGCGCTTTTGACAACGCGGGTCGGCTGGCTGGAATGGCCCGTGCTGACCTTCGCCGGCGTGATGCAAACGGTGCCGGCCCTGGCACTCCTTGCCCTGATGGTTCCACTGCTGGGGCGTATCGGTTTTACTCCCGCTCTCGCCGGCCTGGTCCTTTACAGCATGTTCCCCGTGCTGCGGAACACGGTCACGGGCATAAAAGGTGTGGACCCGGCTTATGTCGAGGCGGCTCGGGCTATAGGAATGACCAACGGGCAGTTATTGTGGCGCGTCCAATTGCCCCTGGCCGCACCGGTCATTGTCGCCGGTATTCGGATCGCTTCTGTCTGGGTTGTCGGTATTGCCACCCTTTCGACTCCCGTGGGCTCCCCCAGCCTGGGCAACTATATCTTCAGCGGTCTTCAAACGCAGAATTTCACCGCGGTCCTGGTGGGTGTCGTCGCGGCGGCTGCGCTGGCGATGGTCCTTGACCTCCTCATCCGTCTGATTGAGGTCGCCATCTCCCGCCGAAACGTGACGCTCGGCTTGACCGGCGCCCTGGGTCTTGCGCTCCTCGCGCTCCCTGCCCTGGTGCCCACGCTCCAGACGGCGGAGGGAAGAGCCGTCGCGCAGCCTTCGGTAATCATTGGCGCGAAGACGTTCACCGAGCAGTACATCATCGCGGAGCTCCTCAAGAAGCGGGCGAACGAGAGCGGGTATCGAGTATCCAATCTTCAAAGTCTCGGTTCCACGGTGGTGTTCGATGCATTAAAGGCGAGCCGTATCGACTGCTACGTCGATTACTCCGGAACCATCTGGGCGAATCACATGAAACGGCATGACCAGCCGGGACGGCAGTCCGTCCTGAAGATCATGTCCGACTGGCTGCTCAGAGAACACGGAATCGTCTGCCTGGGTAGTCTTGGCTTCGAGAATGCCTATGCGTTGGCCATGCGCAAGGACCGCGCAAAATCGCTCGGCGTTCAGACCATCAGCGAGCTGGCTCCGCGGGCGCCGCGGCTATCCATTGGCGGGGACTATGAGTTCTTTGTTCGACCCGGAGTGGAAAGCTTTGCGCGAACAGTACGAGCTGAGCTTTGCCGCCCAAAGGAGCTTCGACTCCACATTGATGTACTCGGCGGTTCAAAGAGGCGTGGTTGACGTCATCTCCGCTTTTACGACGGACGGGCGGATCCCGGCTTTCGAGCTGGTGCTTCTTCGCGACGACCGGGAAGTGCTGCCACCCTATGATGCAGTCCTGCTGCTCTCGCCGCGAGCCGCGCGGAATCGCAGGTTAAAGATGGCTTTCGAGCCTCTGATCGGCGCGAATCAGCAACGAGGACATGCGACAGGCGAACATGTTGGTGGATTTGAGGAAGTCGTCGATTTCGCAGGCCTCAGACTGGTTAGCTGCCCGGGTCGACGCCGAGAAGAAACCGTAGCGTTACGAGGCTGGACGAGGAGGAGACAATGGACAAAAGCCAGATAGAAAGTCTACGCGAGCATCTTTTGAACCTGTTGTCGGGCGCATGGGCTCATATGGAGTTCGACAAGGCAGTCATGGATTTTCCGCCTGACCTCCGGGGAACGAAAGCGGAAAAACTGCCGTACACGGCGTGGCAGCTTCTGGAACACATGCGGATCGCCCAGTGGGACATCCTGGAGTTCACTCGAAATCCCAAGCACATTTCGCCTGATTGGCCGACCGGCTATTGGCCTGAGACCGAGGCTCCGGTCGGCAATTCCGGCTGGGATGAGAGTGTGAGGCAGTTCAAGGATGACCTCGAGGCGATGCGCAAGCTGGTAAGCAGTCCGGACACCGACTTGTTTGCGAGAATCCCCCACGGCAGCGGCCAGACGATCCTTCGGGAGGCGATGCTCCTGGCGGATCACAATGCCTATCATCTCGGGCAGCTGGTCTTGTTGCGGAAACTCCTTCTTCCCGGTTGAGTGCACGGGTTGAGGCGCTGTGCAACTTTCCTGACCCGCATCTCCGATGCGATACATGTGCCAGCGGGCTCACGGCTCGCTGTAGAACTGGTAGCTGTTCTTACCGCCCGCTTTCACGCGATACATGGCCGCGTCGGCGGAGTTCAGAAGGGGCAACATGCTGTTCCCATCCTTCGGGTAGATACTGATCCCGATGCTCATCTTCGCCGGGATCGCGTGCCCCTCGACCTTGATCGGACGGGCCATTGAATGGGAGATCTTCCGGGCGATCCGGCCTGCGTCCGGCGCGTCGGCGATATCGGCGAGGAGCACTGCAAACTCGTCCCCGCCCAGTCTGGCCACAGTGTCGCTCTCGCGTACGCACAGGGCCAGGCGCTTGGCCACAGTCCTCAGAACGGCATCACCGACCGAATGCCCGTAATGATCATTGATGGTCTTGAAATCGTCGAGGTCGGCGTACAACAGCGCGACCGACTTCCCATAGCGCTTGGCACGCGCCACGGCCTGGCTGCAGCGGTCGGCAAACAGCAGGCGGTTGGGAATGCCGGTGAGGCTGTCGTGTAGCGCCAGATGGGCGGTCTTCTTCTCGGCCAGCTTCCTCGCGGTGATGTCGATGTGTGAGACCACCCCGCCCCCGAGGCCATCCACCAGGGGAGTCACGCTCATGATGTACCAGTTCTCGCCGGTGCCACTCTTGTACGGGTATTCTTCCTCGTAGTGCTTCAGGTGACCTTCCAGCACAGCCGTGAGGCCTTCGACGAGATGTTCGCCGAGGACCGGGTCGGATTTGAGGCATGCAAGATAGTTGTTCCCGACCTCCATCTGTCCGAGTTCGTTCTCTTGGGCAAATGCACTCCACGCTCGGTTGCAGTCGACCACAAGACCAGTGCTGTCCAGCAGAGCGATTCGAGCACTCAGTGACTCGAGAACTCCGCTGAGCACTTGCTTCTGTTTCTCGAGTCGAGACTCCGCTTTGATGCGTTCTTCGAGTTCCGCAGAGGCCTGCTCTCGCATCTTCAAGTAGTCCTGGATGCGGTGAGTCAGGTCGGTCACGTCCTGGACTGAGAAGAGGGCGTAGAAACTCTTCTGATCAAGTGCTCGCACCGCGGACACGATGGTGTGCTGGAACCGGATCTTGCCGGCCCTGGTCGTGACCGGGACGATGTAGGCGTGCAATTGCGACGAGAAGATGGCGGGTGGCCCGCCTTCGAATATGCTCTCCAACCGGATTCGGATCAGCGGCTTCTGGAGGGTGGAGAAACAAACGTCGAAGTTCTGGCCGACAATGGACTCCCGGGGCATTTTCGTCCATTGTTCAAGGCAGCGGTTCCAGAACAGGATCGTGTAATCGTGCCGGAGCACAAAGACGCCGACTGGGACGTGATCCAGGATTCCGAATTTCGATTCTACGTAAGCCTGCTCGTCCATCGGCACCTCGAAGGCCGGTCAGGCTTCATCCGGCACCATCTTGCTGATCAGAGACAGGAGTGCGTCAAAGGCACCGACCTCGAAAACGATGACGATGTCGCCTTCGATCAGGACCTGCTGGATCGAAAAATGGGTCTGGGCGAGAAGAACCGTGGCGTCAGGAGAGGCGGCCTTCGAGAGAACAAGATTCTCGAACTTCCCTTCCTCGAAGGTCGGGGGCGAATAGTCGATCGTCTCCTGGAGAATGTTGCCAATCGAGCCCATGACGCCGTTCAGGACGATATTGCCGACTTCCTGCAGCGTGCCCATCCTCAGCATGTCCAGGTCCAGCTTGTGAACCGGATCTCCGTCGAGCAGCACCGAGACGAGTTTGGAGGCGCTCTTTGAGGTGAAGACCAGGGCTGACGTTCCCCGAAATGGTCCGGAGAACCCCATCTCGACGGCTGCCAGATCCTCCGTGCCGAGGTTGCGGGTCTCGAGCGTCAGCTCGATGTGCGACATGATGCGGACCTCGGGCACCTGGAGGTCGATGTGATACCGCAGCATGCGGTTGAGCATTCCGGCCGACCGGCCCACACCGATGTTGATCAACTCCTTGAGAATATCGACCTGGTAGGGACTGATCTCCATCGCTGTTTTTCTACTGGAGAAAGTGAAGAAGGACGCCTCGCAGCTCGTCTCTATTCAGCGGCTTGTTCAGAAACGCAGTTGCCCCGAGCTCCATGCATTTCTGTCGCGTCGTTTGCTGAATATCAGCGGTAAAAATGAAAACGGGTATTTGAATTCCGTTCTTCCGCAGGGTTTCCAGGGTCTCGAAGCCGTTGAATTGGGGCATGATCAGGTCGAGGATGACCGCGTCGGGCGCCTCCTTGGCGGTGGCTTCGAGAGCCACCCGGCCGTTTTCCGCCTCGAGCACGCTGTGGCCCGCCTCTTTGAGCAGTTTGCCTACCGCGTGGCGCTGGAACATCGAATCATCTACAACCAGAATCTTGGCCAATGCAAGCTCCTGCAGGCGTGCAAACCGCCCCGCGTTCCTCCGACACTTAATCGCACATGATAACAGTCATTTCGCGCTTGTAAAGAGGGATTCTGAGTCTAACCGATGGGAAGAACAGTGCGGGCGGCGAGCAGCCAGCCAGCCCATCAGACATCACTCGGACCCGTGAAAATGTCAGAGGCGCTTCCGATAATACGGCTCGTTTATCGAATCAGGAGTCGATTTATGCCCAGCAAGTCGGGAGCAGAACTGGATCGATTGACGAAGGTCGCCGAAAGACTCTTCATCCTCTACTCAAAAGGTGTTCGTTTCTCGGTCAGCGAAAAAGGAAACCTGGGACTGGAATACATTTCCTCGTACCGGCTTGAAGATGGCGATCGTGACTTCCTGGAGTTGCATCTGGACAGGGTCCTCTTCCTGCTGCCATTCTGGCGGGTGAAGCTCTTTCATTCCATGATGACCCAGGAGGACGTCGACTTTCTTCAGACCTGCAACATCAACCTCGAGCTTTCCGACGACTCGGAATTGCGAACTCCTGTGGTGCTGCCGCCCTTCGAGACGGCCCGAGCCGGGCGAGCATCCGACCATCCGCCCACCGCGACAAGCGGTCCAGTTTCGGGGACATAAACTCAATTCCCTCTGATGAGTTTCGGGGACATAAACTTAATTCCAGTGAGCCTGCAACAGCAGGTGAACGCTTTGGGAATTAAGTATTGTGTCCCCGAAACTCAATCCCCGCTGCCTTCTGCCCGCTGCCCTCTGCCCCCTGCCCCCCTGCCCCCTGCCCTCTCCCGCTGCCCTCTGCCTAATGCGCTCCCGCGGTCGTTTCTGGCTCGATAACCGTCTGGAAGGTCGCTGACTGGCCCCTCGTCTCGACATAGAGGCTGTGACGGCGCTTCGGTGGGGTATCCGGAGACAGCCCGTGGCTCACGGTGAAGGAGCTGGGAAGGGAGAAGGTCACGCGCATCGTCTTGCCGGGATACCGCACCAGGAAGGAGGCGGTTCCTTCGAAATCCCCGGTCTTCACATCGGTCCAATGGCCGAAGCTCTCCGCCCGGCCGCGTGAGAAATCCGACTCGGGCCGAAACGAGCGGGGTACCTCGACCTCGCCCTGAAGGTGCAGCACCAGGCCGATTCGGCCGGAGCGCTCCGCCTCGATTTCCACCCGGTCAACCAGGCTGATCCCCTGGATGGTGAGCTCACGCCTGACAGGGGTTCCCTCGCGGTACTCTGGCTGGGAGGCAATCAGCACGCCCTTCTCCGGATCGAAGCGTTCGAGTCGGCCGGGGTTCCAGCCTTCCTGCCCCTGCCCGTCGATGAGGGGCACATTGTGCGCCAGGCCGGTCGTAAAGTATCCCTTGTGAAGAGGGGATCCGTAGCCCACGGTGCCCGGGTCATGGGTCACATCCGTGTCGTCGTGAAAAGCTTCAAAATTCAACGCCTCAGCCTGCGCGTGCGACCGGTCCAGCTGACCGTAGTGGAAGTACACCTGCCAGGCGCCCTTGCGCAGAATCGCCATCCGGCTCGACTCGAGGTTGCGGCTATCGGGTGGAGGCAGCGCGGCCCGGGGCGAAACCGGCGGGGGGTCAAGCAGAGTGTCCCAGTTCGTGCTTCGAGAAGCTTGTTCAAGACCCCAGGCTGTCGGGAAGAGCCGGTAGCAGTCGGCCAAAAGTTGCTTGTTCGGCGCATGCCCCGGGCCGCCTGTCGTGTCGGCCGGGTTGGGAAGTTGTCCGGTCTGGAACCTGAGAACGATGGGCGAGAGCATGAGGTTCTCCACGACTGACATTTCCCAGCGTAGATCGGCTTCCCGCCCCTCCTGCGCGGCGTAGAGAAAGAACGGGTACAGGGCTCGAACCACGTACGCGTTGTAGCCAAGGGACTGTTCGTACCAGAGGTAATCTGAAGTGACGCCCTCTTCCAGCTGAGTTCGGATCCCGAACGGCCCGCCGACCGCCTTCTCCCACAGCTCTCGGTCCTTGGAGTAGAGAGCAACGTGCCCGATCGCCGAGCGCTGCCAGCAGGCTATGTTGTGAATCCTCGTGAAGGACTCCTGGAGGAGTTGCGCTTCCGGCTTGAACAGCTGCTCGAACCAGCGCGCCTTTCGGTCGGGTTTCGCGTAATCACCCAGGAACCGGGCGGTGTTGACCAGTCGGATGAGGTTGACCGCTTCGTCCAGGCTCTGGTGCATGAGCCTGGCCTTTCCACGCTCGGTCTGAAGCGGCCAGCGGGAGTAGTTCGAGGCGTAGAAGTCGAGCTGGCCGGCCGCCCAGCGGGCGTACTTCTCGTCCCCGGTAAGCCTCCAGAGCAGCGCCGCCTCTTCGATATGCCCGCCGTGACGGGAGCGAAAACTATAGACCCAGGCGCTGTGCAGCTTTTCGGTCAACCGGACCTTGCGGCCCGACCGGCTGGTCAGGGTGTTCTCACCCGGCTCATCGGGCGTCCAGACAATGAAGTTCCCGTCTTCCGGATCCACGAAGTCGTGCCACCACCCGGCCACCCATTCCACGCGATCACGGCGTTTGGCGATCCAGTCGTCGGTTTCCTTCCGCGTCTTCTGGAGCCACTGCTTCCATTTTGGCTGGCGGGAGACGCGCGTCCGGGCGCCAGCCCAGTCCTCGCGCGGCTGTCGGAGTGGAGAGCCGGCGGTTTGGATCTTCAGCTCGGACAGGGCGGCTGCCGGGTCCGGCTTGGGAAAACGGGCGAACGAGCATGACGAAGACGAGCAGGGACAGAAACTTCGCTCCGGTGAGAACCATAAAAGACGTTAAGCCAGGGAACCCGAAAAAGCAAAGGGAAGGGGCAAGTCGGCTGTAGGGCCGAGGGGCCAGTTGGCGGGCTCGAGCCGCCGGAGCGATGCCGTGGAGCCGCGCCGAAGGTCCGACGTCCAGTCGGACTCTTCTCGCCGCTTCCCTTTAAGAGGAGTCCGACTGGGAAGTCGGACCTATGTGGCGGCTCCATCCGGGGTTGCCTCTCTATCGCTCTGTCCCTCTGTCACTCTGCCCCTTTGCCCCGCCATCCTGCGCTTCTGAAACTCGTCGACGCCAAACGTATCTTTTGGTTATACTGTTCGGGTACCTCGAAAGCGCGCACCCGTAGCTCAGCTGGATAGAGCGCCGGTCTACGAAACCGAAGGTCGCCCGTTCGAATCGGGCCGGGTGCGCCACCTCGTGAGCCGGAATTCATCACGTGCCTTCGGACATCGCTTATCAGCGATTCACGTGAAGAATTCAATCACTTACAGCAACCGCCTGAAACGAACAAAGGGCTAAAATTGGCCCTCTATCAACGCCCATCAACAAATCAACGCGATCCGCTGACAAGCCCGTCGTTGCTCGGTTCGTTCGGAGGATAGTCTGTGTCCGGCCCGCCGTGATTGGGTTTGGCGAGGTTCACCCACGGCGGCGGCTGCCCGTACCCGCCCCTCGCGTGCTTCGCGACGATGCCCTCTAAGTCGCACTCGCAGACAGCCTTGAACAGGGGGGGGCGAGAAGAACAGTGTCCCCTACTCGCCCCAAGGCATGAAACGAAAACTCCTGATCTTAGTGGTGTTCTTCGGCGGCCCTTGGAAGGAAGAGATCAATAGGGTAGACCCGAGAAAAGGGAGTCCGGTACTTCACTTTGCCTTTGTTGGAGGGGACGGGAGGCAGCCGCTTCACACCGTGCTGGGGGCCAGCCTGCGCCACAGGTCCCGATCTCTGGTCCGTTAGCTGCGTTATGACCCAGGAAACCACCTCGAAGTGGCCCTGACAGTCAGTCAGCCGGGCAGTCACTTGGAAGCTGTAACGGGTTGGCGAACCGCGCACGTAGCCCGAAAGGACATGAGGGGAAGCGGCCTCGACGGCCCCGGCACCCGATACTCTCCGGTCTTGGACCGATTCAGCTTTAAGAAGGACGCAAAGGCAGGCTATCGACGAGACAGAACAGCAAATCAACTTCCTCATTCTCTCCCCTCCTAACGAAGAGATGCGAGGAAACGAAAAAGGACGACGATCCATGACCAGCGGGCTGGAATTTAAGCTGGAGGGGGGATTCGGATACCCTCGTGCGGTGCAGCGAACCGACAGGTGGGTGAGCACCTGCGTCTTGATGCTGGTCCAGGCGCTACCATTCATCGGTGTGCACGAGTTTACGATTGTCGTAGACATGAAGTGATCGAATCCGCGTGTTTCGGAAATAGGAAACTGATCTGACGTGCGTCGCGTCTGGCTGAGCCTTGCCGAGGTAAGGCAGCTTGAAGCCGAAGTCAACGTTGTTGGCGCTTTTCAAGGTATCGTCAAATTTCAACGAAAGGTCCGGCGGGTAAGGCAGCTTCGTGTCATAGAATTCAGCCGCCCTCCGAATCTGCCCGAAACTCATCTGCCCTAGAGACTCCACGATGAAATAGAGTTCGCGACGCCGTGCTTGACAGGTCCTGTTATCATAAGACCCCACGAACCCGAAACCTCGAAGGGTGAAGAAATGACCGGACAGGTGTCGGTGGTAAAGGTTTTCTCCCCGAAGGGTCACCCAAGCTACTCCCCCGGTTTCGTCACGGTACTGAAAGACAGAAGATCTCCCTACCTTGCAGAAATACGCCAGCGGAGCGTCGGTTTGCACCGGGGCCTGGATGTCAAAATCGTAACGAGTGGGTGCACCGTCCGTTACGGCAAGGCGCTTGATGAAATCTGCGTCATTGCTTGCCGTAACATATATCTCGCCGTTGTGGTCGAGGAACCGCGAGAAGTAGCGCCGGAGCGCGGACTCCGAGAATCGAGTCTTGAGGAGGATATCGCGGTGTTCGATGGAGAAATCCGACCCGTCGGAACAGTATGAGAAGCTGCGGGTGTTCCGGTCTATGCCGGGAGTCGTGGCCAGGGGAGGTAACGTGGAGTCGGGCGGAGCAGGGAGAGGTGGCGCAGAGGCGGCGGCCATGCCCGGCTCGCCGTCGGGCAGCGGAGGAAGCTGCAGGCGGGTGTAGCACCACCAGATAAGAACCGTGCAGACGACTGCCACGAGAGAGCTGATGCCGATCCAGCGAATCTGCCTGTTCATCACCCCGCTTAGACACCGCGTCCTCGGTTTTGCCTAACCCCTCCTCATAGAAATCGGGAAAATCGGGCAAAACGGAACGGAGCCAGCAGTCCCGATGAAGCCCTGTCCGTCTGGATATTCTCCCGGCGACTTGCGCGTGGAAACTCAGAGGCGGACAGGGGGCAAGCCGGTTCCGTCCCCGTTTGCCCGATTGCCCGATTGTTTGCAGCAGGAGGACACGACGGAGCGACGAGCACGGCGGTGCTGCGCACTGGCTTCTGGCAGCCAGGGGGTGGGGCGGGGGCGGTGCCCTTTTGACCGGCCCGACAGCCCGCATCCTTGCTCGTTTTCCGGTCGATGCGAGCAGCAGCCCCGCCAAGTAAGGCAGCCGGTTAGGGGCTATATGGCCAAGGCGCGTCTTTGTAACGATGCTGAGATCTCGCTTCGAGCTTCTGCTCCTCGTCTTGCAGGTGTCGAAGTGCTTCCTGGCCGTAAGGTTCGCTCCGCCATCGGTCACCGCTCTTCAGCCAGTTTATTCGGGAGCGTCGTCTCCGGCACTCGACGCAGTACACGGCACCGCTCTTCAGCATCTTCACAGGAATCCCTTTAACCTCCAGCATGTACTTCTGCACGCGGGGCATCAGGGTAAAGGGCGTATCGCAGATACCACAGTACGTGCGGAGTGGGCGGTAGTAGAGGTGGCCGTCGAGCTGACCAAAGCCGTCGGTCACCCTTAGATGGTCTATGACAACCTCGTCATCCATGACTATCCTGCCTCGTACCGATCAAAGTGAGGATATCACCACAGCTTCATTCCCGTATTAGAGCATCGACGAGTTCGGCGGGAGGGGCGACGGGGTACTGGAAGGCCAAACGAAGGCAGTGCCCAGCGCAACGCACACGACGGTGCGACTCAGCCGTCTCTCCCTGGAAAATCGGGAAATCGGGAAATCGGGCAGGAAGGCGCTCGTTGTCTGGATATTCCCCGACTTCTACATAGAAGCTGAGAGTCGGGAGGGGGGGCGGGAACAGGCGATAGGCCACTGACCAGTTTGCCCGATTTCGCGATTTCCCGCAGTAGTAGAACGCGACGCCACGACGAGCACGGCTGTGGGGTAAAGGTGTGACGGCGGCGGGGCCTGCTTCTATCGCGCTGGCGTTGCCCCCCGGCTCCTGCTTGCAATCCCGCGAATGGGATCGCCCCGCGCTCGATCAGGAGGGTGCGAAGCGCAGTAGCATAGCGATGGCCAAACACCTCCTTTTCTCTGGTCGGCCTCGTGTTCCACACGCTTCGGCTTCTGCGGTAATCGACGAGTTGGCTGCCTGTGCGACCGCCCGTGCAAACTGGAGCCGGGAGCACTCTATCCTTAGAAGCGGTTTGCCTTCCGAGTCTGGCTTGTTGCTCCATGATTCATCAAACGACAGCACCTCGACGACGAGGTCGTTGTCGCCGGTGGTCCGAATCACCCACCTGTATTCTCCTGGCTCCTCGTCAAAGCCAAATGAAAGCCGGGTGAAACCCACCAGGACTCCGACCGCAGCCAGAATGAGGTTGCCGAGAGCATCGGACAAGTACGAGGCCGTGATGACCGTATATTCGCCGCCGGTTGTCACAATCCTGCATTCAGCCCAGCCCGATCCAACCAGGCGATATTCGATAGAAAGACTCACGGCAGCTTCGCCCAGCACCACTCGCTTCAATCGTACCGGCATCTTGTCAGCCGCTTCCCGGCCTGTGGAATTGATGGCTATTTCTTCGAGGCAAGGGAACGACAGGCGAATTGCGTTCTCGATCTCAGAATCGGCGCGAGGATTCGACAGGGCTTCCTCCAGAAATGCGCACACTTCAAGAACGGTTGCCAACTGACCCTCCCGCACCGCCTCCGCTGTCGCTCTTCCGAGCACCGCGACAACGGCATGTATCAAGTCAGCCGCTTCCTGTAGTTCTGAGTGCAACTGAGGGAAACGGGCTTTGGCATCGCGGGAAAGCTCGCCACCGCCATACATCTTCAACAGCTTGCCCTTCTTACCAGCCAACAGCTTGTCGCTCACTGTTTCTCCACACTCGTCCTGCTGCGGATGTTACCAGATTTGGGCACGCACCTACCGGAAGTGGCGCGAAATCGCTTCTTCTACGTGCGCTTGCCCGATTTCCCGATTTCCTGCTGTGGAGGATCGACGAGTGCGGTGAGCGGGGACGACGAGCAGCAGCTTCTCCAGGTAACGGCAGGTGGGACCGTCACTGCCCCGCGCACGACTGGTGCAAATCAGCCCCCTACCCCTGCGGAAATCGGGAATCGGGCAGGAGGTCCCCAAGCTGTCGGGAATTTTTTGGCCGCCCAATTTGGAGGCAAGGATCTCTTAGGGGCATTCCCACGCTCAGAGCCGTCTGGATAACACTGGAGCGGGGAGGCAGGGGGAAGGCGCGGGGATGGGCGGGCAGCGGGCCTGTGCTGCCCGAGAATCGACGGCGGCTCCAGAGGCGGCCTGCCCGGGAAATCTCTACATAGAGGCGGCCCGGCGGGACGAACGGGTGCCTCTGGGAGCTGGCCAGGCCCCCCTGAGCGTCTGTGGCAGTGCGAGGATGGGCGCGAGGGCCGGGGAGGCGCTGCGGGAGATCCGCGCTTTGCGCGAACCTACGCCTATGACATCATCGAGCCTGCCGAAGTAGTAAAACAACTCGCTGTTCACAATTGTGAACAAATCCCCGCCCGCGAGTCCCACCCCCGCGAGCTGGCGAACCGCTTACGGCACTCGGAGCGGCACAGCCGCTGCTGAGGCCCGTATATTGGCCGTGGCGGCGTTTTCTCGGCCCGGCCCCCTCTGGGTAAGGGTCCAAAAACTTCTATGTATGTAGAAACGAGAAGTCTCACGAACGACCGACGTCATTGACGACCGGGTCAGGCGGGCGGATAGGGGCGTCCTTATCGGACCGCTCGCGATCCGAATAGTTTCTGGGCTAGGGTTTCACGCTCGTCCGCCATGGCGGGTCCCATACACGTCTCTCGCAGGAACAGCTTCTTTTCCTCCGGCGGCAAGGCGAGCCGGAACTCCCCGTTCATGGCCGGGTCAACGAATTCGAGTTCGAGATTCTCAAAGGTTACACCACGAACCGTTACCTTGCGGTAGAGCCAGACTTCAAATGGGAAACTCGAACGGCATCCCCCGCACTCCCAGCGCCTCGCTGGCCAGTCGGCAAGTTTGACCCAATCTGGAGGACCTAGCAGGACCAATATGCGCCCTCGGTCGGTCTGCGCTCCTTCTTTTTCTGCGGTCTGGAACTTGGCCTGCGCGTAAAATCTCCACGCCTCGTACTCGCTCCTTGCTGCGTCGCAGATGTCGTTCGGCCAGGGATCTCTCGATCTCCAGAATTCACGCACGAACGCCGACCGCTGCTCCTCGGTCTTCACCTGCCACGCGATGAAACACTCCTCGTCTGTCAGGATGTCGTTGACCTCGGATAGCCACTTTTGGAATTCCTCTGCCGAAAGGACGCGGTCTTCCTCTTCACCCGGCGGAAGGGCAGCAAGTGTGGAGAAAGTGGAGAAGCAGATGATTGAACTGAACGCTACGAGCAGGCTCTTCAGGCGCACGTCTCACCCCCGCTGTATAGATGGGGTCAGCCGGTTGAAGGGGTCATTCGGGTGGGGGGCGGGATCAGTAGTAGCTGTAAAAGGCCGGCTGCTCGTTCTGATAGCGTAGACCAGGTTTCAAAGTCGGTGAGCTGAATAGCCGCCGAGACTGGAAAAGAAACATCTGGTTGATTTACAGCAGGGGTAACAAAAAAGGCCCGCGCTGGGCGGGCCTTCCAGAGCCAGGGTTCGTTCCCCCTATATTTACATCGCCGCCCGCAAGCGCGAGCACTAGATGCCGCGTGCTCCTGGCAAAGCGGTCAAATCTGGCGACCACCACCGCATCGAGCTCCCGACGCCTCGCGTCGGAAAAAAATCGCGACAAACCCTCCCACGGTGCTCGGCTCATGGACGACCTGATTCAAAATGTGAGCAGCAAGCCGCCGCTGACCTCCACGAGGTTGAAGTTGACCCTGTTGAGGTCGGGAGGCAGCGGGAGGATCTCGACTCCGTCGGGGATGTTGTAGTAACGGACATCGAAACGGAGGCCGACCGGCCCGGCAATTCTACGGAGCTTCAAGCCCCCGCCGACATTCCAGGTCCACGCGCTTCGGATCTCGAAGTTGGTGCCCTCCTGCCCTACTACGCCGCCCATCCCTGCCGTCGCAAACGGGACAAATCCACCTATCGGCAGCTGCACCACGAAATTGCCGTTCAGCAAATGGATCGTCTCGTCGAATGTTCCCTGCAGGTCGCCCAGTTGAGCGGTAAACCCTGTCACAGCCGTGTAGCTGAACTCGGTTCCGAGCACACCGAGGAATGAGTGGCCCAACCGGCCACCCACAGCGAACCCGTTGTCGAAATCGCCCTGAAGCACGCTTACGCCGGGATTGTAGTAGCCTACGAACCCCTCCACCTCGGTTTGAGCAAACGCCGATGGGAGAAGAGCGACCAAGACGACCGAGAGGGTGACGAAGGTTTTCATATCTTCAATGATACCATCCGGTTGGGCTGACGTTTAGACATCCAGACCATTTAATCAGCCGGCGGGCGATCAAAATGGACCTAGGGCCCAGACGAGCAAAGCGGTTAGGAGCACAGAAGAACACTGTCCCCTCCTCGCCCCAAGAAGGAGAAGCGGTCATCCAGCGAGTAGAAACAGAGTCCGGCGACGGGTTTAAAACAAAGGGGCGATGGCCACGCTACTGCTCGTGAGATCTGGGGCCGCTGCGCTCCAAGCGATACCATCATGTAGCCAGCCTTGAGGCCCGGCTCCGGCCGGGCCTCGACCCGGCGAACGGACCTCTTGCCTCAATACGGCTGGTTCGGCACTACCGTAACCTCGGCTTCGTCGACTTGCAATTCCCAGGGCGACCCCTGCATGACCTGAACCATCGCTCGCACTCCTTTGGGACCCGTGTCGACCTTGCTCTGCATATGCACAGTTCCGTGGAACACAACCGGACGCTTGCCGCCTGGATTCGGATTACTCGATTGTTTGGCTCTTATCTCCAACCAGACGCCGGGGGGTATCATCAGTTCGGAGAGCAGTTGTCCACTCGACTTGATGGTTACGTGGAAGCCTACCGGGGACCAGTAACTGACGAATTCATCCGGCTGCAGAAGTTGCTCCTCAGCGGTCGTCGCCCCCTGCCCGGCAATTGAGAGGAAAAAACACAGGGTCAAGCCGATCAGCTCGTTCATCTGCCTGCTCTCCTTTCTTCCCTCTCGATAGCATACGGCAAACACGACGCAACGTTCAGCAAGGTAAGGGAGACAGGGCGAATGTCGTGCCTGAATACCAACGGAGGTAGCAGCTGAACACACACCCTCCGCGTACTCGATCATGTAAGTCGCTCGCTGTCTTGCAGCGCTTCACTTCCGCCGTTCTTGCCTTGTGACAATGCGGAAAGCAATGAAGTACAAGGTAACTGGGACCGCGCAGCCGAGTGTAAACGAAGCAAGAGCACTGAGGTCCGTAAGGACTGACACGTGGTCCTGGGTCGTGCGTCGACAAAGATCCGTAACGTTCCCGCCGAGGGCGACCGGCCCCAGACGTGTCAGTCCTACGGACCTCGCCCCGGTATTCCGCTGGCTTCTATAAACGTGCCGGTCCTAACCCTGAAACCGGGCGTCGGGATTAATTGGCGCCGTTTCGAAGGGACACGCCTACGGGTTGGTAGACGGAGCTGATCAATGTACCCTCTTCGTCCCCCGCGCACTCCACAGTGTTTAAATGGATAAGTGAGCGGGTTGAAGGTTGAAGGAGAAGGTCCTCCCGGCGGCAAAATAGCTGAGACCGCAATGGTGCCGGCTCAGAAACCGACAGGAGGACCATATGAACATTACCCACTATATCGGATTTGATGTCCACAAGAAGTGGATCTTTTACTGCATCAAGACCCAGGAGGGCACGGTGATTGGCGAAGGCAAGATCGCGGCCGAGCGGGCGGCGGTGAGGGCCTGGGCCCAACAACGAAGCGAGCCATGGATGGGCGGGCTGGAGGCCACGCTGTTCACCGGGTGGATCTACGACTTGCTCAAGCCCTACGCGGCGCAGCTCAAGGTGGCCCATCCGGCGATGCTCAAGGCCATCGCCGCTTCCAAGAAGAAGAACGACCGCGTGGACGCGCGCAAGATCGCCGACCTGCTGCGCTGCGATCTGCTGCCCGAGTGCTACATGGCGCCGAGTTGGATCCGCGAACTGCGGCGCGTGCTTCGATACCGCAACCTGGTGGTGGCGCAGGCGGTGCGCATGAAGAACAAGATCGCCGGGCTGCTGATGGAAGTGGGGGTCGGTTATGACACAAGGCGTCTGCATCGCAAAGGCTACTTTGCCGAACTGCTCGATTCTCTGGAGACGCCGGCATCGGTGTTGGAACTGCTCCAGCTGAGCCGGGCCAGTCTGGAGATGTTCCAGGCGGTCGAGCGGCGGTTGATCCATGAGCTCCAACGCAACTCCCGGCTGCGAGCGGGTTGAGCGGCTGAAGACCATCCCCGGAGTGGGAGTCATCCTGGCTTTGACCTGGGCGCTGGAGATTGGCGAGGTCCAGCGCTTCGGCTCGATCCGCCGGGCGATGAGCTATTGCGGACTGTGCAGCGCCCAGCGCGAATCGGCGGGCAAGCCCCAGCGCGGGCCGATTTCCAAACAGCGCAATGCGCAACTGCAGACGATCCTGATCGAGGCCGCCAAGCTCGCGCCGCGCTGGAACCCGGAACTCGCCGGCTCCACGAGCGCGAGTTGGCGCGCGGACATCGCAACCGCGCCACCCTGACGGTCGCCCGCAAGCTGGTCGCGTACCTGATGGCGGTGGACCGATCGGGCCAGCCCTTCGATCAGTTACTCTCCATGAATCAGTCCCTCCCTACTGATTCCTAACCGACATTTGAGCCAAAAAGCGTCAGCCCCGACGTCGGATGCTGCCTTTCCACCGAGCGCTCCGGGCGGAGGAAAAGTCAGACTGGGGTGCGATATTCGATCGGAAAGGCGACCGGAAGGACCAATTTGATGAGACCAAACACAAGGGCTTGTATCGCCTGCGCAGCGGGGCGCCTAATTTCAGGCTCGAGCTCATCCGCCGTTTACGACTACTCACGATCTAAGTACATCAGCACCAGCGGGGACGTGAGCGGGTCGAGCGTGCAGCTATTTGACCATGAGCGTAGTTGTCACTTTTCCGGGTCCGGCAACCCGGGCGGCTACAGTCTGTATGATTACGGAAATTCGGCTCACGTTACCCTCGAAATCGATGGCGATCACTTTCAGGGGTATGACTACGGCGAGCGGTGTCACTTCAACGGTTCGGTAAACGGAAGCTCGGTGCAGCTATACGATTACGGCGAATCTCAACACTTCGAGTATGCGGTGTAGAAGGAAAAGCCAAAGGTAACTTTTAATGCCTGCCTCTGGCTAACCTGGTGGCGAGTCGACATCTCCCTCGGATACACCCCGACTCTGCCCGTCACTCGGAATCTAAAAGCAATCGTCAGGGCATGGTGGTACTTAAGAAGAGATAGCCGATTCCATGAACTGGTCAAATATCCATTCAGCGATTCAAGCGGTTTCCAAGAAAAAGTTTGAAGATGGTCATCTCGCCGACTCGGTGGAGTCCGCCTTCAAAGAGGTCAACACGAGGGTAAAAGACCACGTGCAGGTTAAGACTGGAATTGAGAAGGATGGGGCGGATGCGATGACCTTCGCTTTCTCCTTGAAACAACCAGTCATCCGGCTTGCCGACCTTGCCACTGACACCGGAAGGAACATTCAGCAAGGCTACATGCAGATTTTTGCCGGTGCGATGACTGGTATCCGTAACCCCAAGGCTCACCGGAACCTCGCCATAGAGGAAAGCCGCGCCGAGCATTTTCTCTACCTCGCCAGCCTTTTGATGCATAAGTTAGACGAGGCCGGTGTTCCAGTCAGAAACTGCCCGGAAGGTTTCCGTCATCTCGTATGGGGCAACCCTGCGCCGAAAAGCGGCCTCAAGATGGTAGCGGACAACGACGGTGTTCAGATGTTTATTCCCGATCCACCTTCAATCCCGGAACCCCTGTTCGGTATTCCCATCGCCGAGGAGAGCTTCTCCTTCTCATACGGAAGGTTCTATAAAGGAGACCTATGGTTTGACGGCAAGGCCAACTTCAAGAGAATGCGCGCCGCGCTGACCGAGCACTACGGCCCTGCGCAGGAATTCTTACCGAAAGTTTCTCTCTGGAAATGGAAATGGACCGAGGACGACGTGGAGGTCAGGTTGTACTACAACAAGACGCGGAGCACGCTGACCCTTCTTAACACCAGTCTTTAATAAACCTTCAGCAAGCTCGCGACTCACTTCTCCGTATCGGCTGCTGCTTTTTATCAATATGCTGCGCTAGGTTCCGAGGAGCTCGGCCTCTATTTCCGCAGAATGATGTGGCTCGGGCGCAGATCTTTCCTTCTGCGCAACCCCGGACAGACGCTTTCGCCGCTCCTCCTGCCGGGAACGGTCGAAAGATCCGGGCAGCTTCTCCGACTCCAGCAGGTCCACGACAAAGATCATTCTGGGCAAGGGCACAGCCTGACTGGGGCCGGAGGCAGCGGCCCGCGCTGGTCGTTTACCCGGAACCCAAAAAGGCGAGGAGGAGTAGGGGACTGTTCTTTTTGAGAATTCCCGGACCCGGCGCTCCGCCTCAGACTTCTCGTCCGGGTCATCTGTTGCTCGTACACGATGGGCCCGTTGATCAGGTCGCCGTTCCGAACCACCAAGTGGGGCTTCGACCCAACGCGGGCGGGCGTGGCGCCTGAACTTCTCCACGGCGGGCGAGTAGTTCTGAGCGAAGGAGTTCCCGCCCATCACCCATCATGTACACGGAAATCATTCTGGGCAAGGGGCAGAGCCTGAACTGGGGCCGGACGGCAGGGCCCGCGCTGGTTGTTTACCCGGAACCCAAGAATGAGAGGCGGTCATGCAGCGAGTAGAAACAATCAACGGAACCGCAAACGGAGCGTCGTCCAGCGAAGTGCGCGGATTGTCACCGGAAGCGACGCCTCACCCAAAGGTTGGTTGCTTACGGGCAGAATCCGCGCACTACGCTGGAAAACGCTCCGTTTGCGGTTCCGTACAGCTCTGCGACCCTGTCGCCTGCCACTCCGCGAGTTAGGGTATGGATACTGAATAGGGGACCCTGGACCCTATTCCTCCCCCCAAAGAACAGTGTCCCCTACTCCTCCCTGAAACCCGGTTGGCCCCTTGAACAAGCTTAAAAAATCGTACTAGGCGTGCTGGTCAGTTGGAAGAGGTCTCCCACCGTCTCGAATCGAAGCACTGCCATTCTGATACTCTTTGGGCTAACGACCCGCACGTGGCCGACGAAATTGGCGGGAACTCCGTCAAAAACCTCGCTGAAATACCTGGCTTGGTGACCGGTGAAAGGGACTGTCTTCTGCTGTACCTGGTTGCCGGCGGCGTCGTACAACGTAACCGTGATTTCGAATGGAGCGATGGGCGTCCATGGCGGCGCCCAGGCGAAGCCGGTGTTCACCGTCGCCGATTTCTCGACAGCGAACATGTGCTGAAGGGACTGAGTACCCGCAGGAACCCCGATTGAGTCTACAAGCCGACCACCGCTGTAGAAATTGTAGAAAAACGCCGCCGCCACGTCGCTGCCGGAGTTTGCCCCACTCCCATACACTACGAGGTAGCCGATCGCGGCGGTCGGTTCACCTTGGAGGACCAGCTTAACGCTCCCGAACGGAGGAAGCGTAACCTGTACGTTCGTATCCGAAGCCAACTGACCGTTGACTCGAAAGGGGGTGTCCCACGCCTCGCCGTCGCCCTTGCGCAGGTTTACGCCGCCGTTGAACTCCGTAGAGAGCTTGTTGGTCAGGATGATGACACATTCATAGCCTCCCCCGAGGGCAAGTTGCGCGTATTGCGCGTACAAGGACGGACAGACGAGGATCGCGAGCAAAAGGACAAGTGCGACTCTTTTCATGGCAGGCCTCCAGTGGGCTACTTTGCGGAACCCGGCGCGCTGAAAGAGAACGACAAGATTAGCAACGATACAGAGTGTCTTCCTGACCGCATCCTGTTGTCAATAGGCTACTTCATGGAAGCGAAAAGAACAGGGGGCGAGAAGAACAGGGAGCGGGAAGAACAGTGTCCCCTACTCGCCCCACTCACTCCTCGCGAACTCCTGGGACAGGACAGCGGACCACACTGCATACTCCTGCGCCTCGCGAGCGGCTGTCGAGAAGGCGCGCTCTCCTGCTGCCCGAGCTTAGGCTGTGGCGACAAGAGGCAGAGCGGGAGACTCGGGCAGGGTTAGCCGGAACAGAGTGCTGCCCACCAAGACGCCGACGGCGACAAGCAGCAACAGAACATGAGGGCCGTGTTCTATTTTCATCTGGCCGCTGACCCCCGATTCTATGTCCATCCGTACGGGCGGAGCCAGCCTGCCGTCCCCCCATAGAAATACCCTCTTTGCGGGTACCGATCAGTTCGCGCGTGACGAATATTACCAGTGTTTTCGGGTGAGTTGGGGCCCCGCCCCCGAGAGAGCGTGCCAAATACCTCGCCGAGGCCTCGGGCCATACAGAGGCCGCACGGAAGCAACTCGACGAATTTGAATAAGCCGCGATCGAGTCGCCGAGTGGCACTCAGTTACTATTGACGGAAAACAGACCGGCAGGTCCGCCCACCGGTTGGAAGCGCACCCCCAGGAACTCGAACCCAGCCTCCGCAAATCCAATGTAGTAGGCGGTGGGCCCGCTCTTTCTCACGACCTGGAGGTCCCCAGGCATAAGGTGTGGCGGGATTTCGTCGAGGAGCAACAGCACCCTGCTTCCTCCGTTCGGGATCCGAACAACATCACGCAGGTATGCAGTTTGAAATCGATGGAGGCACAACGGCGTGTGAGGCTGAGGCGCCAGAAGAAAGATCCGGTACTCGGGGCAGGTCGTGCCGAGCTCCCGGAAGGCGTCAGGCTGAGGATCATATCGATCGTTGGATGTGCCGCTTAGCGGCGGTGCAGTGATAACCAGCGTCCCCGAGACCGGGTACGACCTGATGATTTCAGTCAGAGCGGTGATCTTGTCGTCGTTCCGCCTGATCACGGCTGCGCTGTATTGACCTAGACGACCAGCTTTCCTCTCCACAATTCGCTGTAGATCTTCATTCCACTTCCCATCGGATCCTGCGGACCAAACTTCGGGTGAAAGCAGGGGAAAGGCCAACCCGTGGAGGAAGAGCAGTCCAGTCAGGCCGGCCAATCCTGCCGTTTTCGTCCAGCCCCTTCTCGCTCTGAGTAGCTCGACCCAAAGGCGACCGCCCATAACATATACAATCGGTATCAAGATCAACAGGTACCCAGCCTGTCCCAAATGAATAAGAACAAACACCAGGAGGGGGGGCAGGGTCCAGAGACTGATGAACGCCAGGCCCGCAACCAGTTGCTTTTTCAAAAACAGATCGCGGAAGTAAAGGCACGCGCCCAGCAGTGCGGGCAGGAGCACCAAGTTGCAGGACGTCGTCATGATGTCAACGACCGCAGCCAGCTGCAGGCGAGTTTGCTCGATTCCCGCACCCAGAAGCACCGAAGTGTTCGCAGTTCCCTGCTCAGCCAACCTCGCCGATGTTTGGACGAAGAGTGACAGGCCACCGGACAAGGCAATCAGCGGAATCAGCCAGGCGAGTATGGCCATTCCAAACAGGGCGAGCGAGTAGAAGGTCGTTTGATGCCGTTTTTGGAGGACAGAGGGGGAGAGGGCGACAGGTGCGAGAAGAAGGACAAGAGAAGGCCGAACTCCCCCGAGCAAGCCAAGAGCAACAGCAGAAGCGAACTGACGACGAGGAGGGACGGCACCCTGGAAGGCCAGGCAGCTGAGTCCTCCAATGAGAAGGGTTGCGAAAGCATCAACGGTGTACGTAAGTGCGGCTTCCCGGTAGTACCAGAACAACGGGTTCAAGAGAAAACCAACCCCGGAAAGAAACGCAGCCCATCGGTTACCCCAGAGAGAAAGAACCACCCAATAGAGCGTGAGAACCGCTCCGAGTGCGAAAGCCCACGTCACACACTGCACGGACAGGTGCGGCGAATCGAACGCCCAGTCCACGATGCGGGCAAGCCCGATGAACAAGGGGTAGCCCGGAGGGTGCGGCTGGTGCATGTGGATCGAAAAGTGCCGCACTCCCAGAACAAACTGAGCGGCATCCCAGTTGATGGGGAAATGGCATCGGAAGGGAAGTGTTGTCACCGCGAAAATCAGGACCAGCAAAACCGGGAAGGGGAGGTTGTGTCGTATGAACAGGCGTTTTTGCAAGGGGCGCTCCCAGCGGCCAATCTAATGGATCACCGGGTGGCGCCACAAGCACCATCCTCCACACCAGGCGCCAGGGGAAGATCAGAAGCGTTGCGATACTTCCACAGTTTGGCTAGACTTGATTTACCTAAAGCCTCGTTGCAGACCATGCATCAGTATAAAGCACACGTCCAATGGAAGCGCCGGGATGAGCGCTTCACCGATGGGAAGTACAGCCGGGCGCATGAGTGGCATTTTGACGGAGGAACGGTCGTGCCGGCTTCATCGTCTCCATCGGTCGTGCGCCAGCCCTATTCCGTTCCGGAAAACGTTGATCCCGAAGAAGCCGTGATCGCCGCGGCCTCAAGTTGCCACATGCTTTGGTTCCTCTCCATCGCAGCCAAAGCCGGGTTCACCATCGACGATTACCAGGACTACGCCTTTGGTGAGAGCGGGAAAGCGCCCAACGGACGGGAAGCCTTCTCCCGCATTGTCCTTCGTCCAGTCATCCGCTTCTCCGGCGACCCGGTCCCCACCCCGGCCCAGATCGAGGATATTCACCGGAGAGCGCACCAAGAGTGCTTCATAGCCAACAGCTTGAAAGCCGACGTCGTCGTCGAGCCGTACGAGAACCCGTCAACACTCGCCTGACCCCTTCACGACCCTACTCGCCTGCCAATAAGAGACCCGGATATTAGATGGTCGGTAGTTTGTTTTCTGAGACCGCCTTATACTGGCGGGCGGCAAACCGTAAATGGCCGAGGAGGGGGAAATGCTCAAGAGCCTTCGGTTCTCATTCATTCCAGTTATTGCTTCGCTTCTCATCCCAGTCGCGTCGACTTCGTTGTTTTCCTCGAACACCTACTTTTTCCCGCAGACTGCGGCCGGGACGGCGGGCGACTTGACGATCCTGACACAATTCTCGGTCTACAACCCGACCCAGAACAGCGCCCAGATCGAGATGGCTTTCAACAAGGGGTTTGGATCGGCTCTCACGCTCCACACGGCTTCACCCGATGATGAAACGCTGACGGGCGACAGTTCCTCGCTGAGCTTCAAACTGGAAGCCGGAACGAAGTACCGCATCAACCTCTCGTTGGCCGGTCCCGTGGAAATCGGTTGGACGAGGGTCTTGTCAGACGTTCCTCTGCAGATCTCAGCAAGCTATGGCTCCTTCCAGCGAGTGCAAGCGGGCGGAATCGGCAGCGAACGCTACGTTCCCCTTTGGGAAGCCACGGTCTTACCGGCCGAGCCTTCGCACGAATTGACATTCCCCGTGCAAGGGGCGGACGGCGAGCTTGTTCCGGGAGTCAGCACAAACACCGGGTTTGGGATCGCGAATATTTCAACGTGGGGGTCGGCAAACGTGACCGCCCGGCTCTACAACGCGGACGGGTCCTTGAAAGGCGAGAAACTGTTCGAGGTCCGCATCCGCGGGCACATCGCGGAATTCCTCACCGAACTTTTCACCGACATGTCTTTCAGCAACTTCCATGGAGTCCTCAAGTTCTCGAGCAATGCACCAATCGCGGTGGTTGCGCTGAAAGAATCGAGGAACGCCGCCGGGACGACCGTCTACTCGACCGCGCCGGTGCAGAGCGACTCTTCGTTCTTGCGGAACACAGCTTACGAGCTCGAGGAGAACAACCAACCGAACGCCCAGGTCATTGGCGCCCCCTCGGAGATCCGAGGCACGATCAACGCCAACTTCGACGGGGCCGAACAGGACTACTTCGCGGTCGACTTGAGCCAGGGCCAAACAGTTCAGGCGGTACTTCTGACGAGTTTTACCGGTTCCCCCATGACTCCCGATGTGATGATCGTTAATGCCGGACAGAGCCTGGCGGTTCACGGGCAGCCGATCATGGCGGGGAGCACGGACGCGTGCATAACCCATACGGCGACTGCAACGGCCCGGTACTTGATCCGTGTGGCGAGCGGTAACGGGTTCGGCCGAGGCTTCACATACCGGTTGTTTGTGCGGGTGTTCTGAGGGTCTGCCGCTCGCAGCTCAGCCCTCAAGGGGACGGAAAGTGTCCGGAGAAACCTCCGCGAGGAGGTCAAGCAACTCCTTGGCCTTCTTGAGCCGCAGGTGCTTGGCGGATGCAACGTAGATGTTCTCCGCCAGAATCTTTTCCTCAACCTCTTCCACGCTCAGAGGTTGGCCGGCCCCTGCGGCAAGCCGAGGGATAACCAGAAACCGCTTCAGGTGACTCGCCACGTATTCAGCGGGGCTGCCGCCGGTTCGCTCTGCCCAGGCGTCAAAGGTATCGAGCTTCGCCAGCCTCAGGCGGTTACCAATGCCGATGAGCCACTTGAGTTGATCCTCTGTCAATTTCGACCAGTTCCAGTCCCTTGTCTCAGGCGGTATGAATTCTCTCTGACAAAGAGCACAACGCATCGTGCCCTGGTGAGTGTAGCCGACTTTGAAGCTGCGACAGTATGGGCAGCAAGCTCGCTCGATACCGCAGGCGATGCAGGCCAGGACCAGCCTCCCATATTCGTCTCTTCGGAACTCGATGTCTCTGCGAGTTCCACACTCGGGACACTTTGGCGAATCCATCGTACCCTCCGTCCAGGGGCGGCATCCGGTTTGCGAAGCGGCCGGGGCGGCGATGATTCCCGCTGTTCAGGAGCGCAGCCGACAGCCGTGCACAGATCTTACCTAAAACGTCCGACAAAGGCGTCCGACCAGGGCCTTTCCGCCCCGGGTTCCGGGCTGTCGGACATCGCAAGCATGTTACCGCGTTCTCCGCCTCGTCGGGTGTTGAATTCTCCAGTTGCAGCTCACGGCGGTGACTGCAGAGACCGACTGCCACACGGCCGAGCACTGCGCAGGCGACGGTCGATCATTTCAGGCGATCTCATGCGACCACCTCGGTTGACTCGCCTCATCTGTGCCCGTATCTTGTTATTATGCAGTTTCTTATCGCGGCGGTTGTGGCCGCCACTCTTCCGGCGCTCTATTTCCGTTGGCTGTACGAAACGCACCTCGCCCCCACAACAGCCGCCATTATTTTCGGCCTTGGAATCCTCGGTGCCGCCTTCATCCTCTCCTGGGCGGCCGAGGTCGCCCAGATGGACATTCCACGTGGGCTGGCCCTGGCCGTTCTAGCCGTGATCGCGGTACTCCCCGAGTATGCCGTGGATCTCTATTTCGCCTGGGAGGCAGCGCGCAACCCGGAGTACATCCACTACGCAACGGCTAACATGACCGGCGCAAACCGGCTTCTTGTCGGAGTGGGCTGGCCGTTCATCATTCTGCTGTTCTATCTGAAGTTCAAAAAGAAGCACCTGGACCTCGAACCGGCGGCACGGGTCGAGATTTCCTACCTGACAATCGCAACCATTTACGCGTTCATCATTCCCCTCAAAGGGACTTTGACCTTATGGGATTGCGTCGTCCTGGTCGCTTTGTTCGGAGCGTATGCCTGGCGCACCGCGCATATGGAGATCCACGAGCCGGAACTGGTCGGGCCCGCGCGGTTGGTCGGGAAACTGAAGCAGACCCACAGGCGTCTTGTGACGGCCGCGATGTTCGTGTTTGCCGGCGCCGTGATCTACTCCTCTGCCGAACCGTTTGCGGACTCACTGGTGGAATCGGGAAAAGCGCTCGGAATTGATGAGTTCCTGTTGGTTCAATGGCTGGCACCTCTGGCATCCGAGGCGCCGGAGTTCATAATCGCTGCACTCTGGACGCTGCGGGGAGACGCGAAATCGGCGCTCGGCGCCCTGATCTCCTCGAAGGTCAACCAGTGGACCCTGCTCGTCGGGACGATCCCGCTCGTTTACAGCATCAGCCTCGGATCTATCGGGCAAGTCCCCCTTGATGAGCGGCAAAACCACGAGGTTCTACTGACCGCCGCCCAGTCCATTTTTGCTGTCGCTCTGCTCATAGATCTCAGAGTGAGACTTTGGGAGATGATTGGTCTCTTCGTCCTCTTCCTCGTCCAGCTCGTGTACCCCGACATTCGCGTGGAGGTGTCGGTCGGCTACCTCATCCTGACCGTGTTTTTCCTCCTTCCGCGCAGGCGGGAAATCGTCGCGCTGTTTCGGGAGGGACCTTTCCCGAGACGCGCATAAGTCGGTCGGATGCACCGATTGCACACGTCAGGCCCCGGCTGGTACCCTAGGGGGCACCATGTGGAAAACCTGGCTGATTCCAGCCTTGTTTCTGGTCTTGCTCCTTCCCGCTGTTCGAGCTCAATCGGCTGAAGATTACATTGTCCAGGCCGATCAGCTGATCGCAGCGTACCAGTGGCAGGAGGCCCTCTCCCTGCTCCGAAAGGCAGTCACAAGCTTCCCTGGGAACGTGGAGCTCCTCCGCCGCTACGGTGCACAACTCCTGGCGACCGGGCAGTCCGCTTCAGCCGAGCAGGTCTTCCAGGCCGCGCTGGCACTTGATTCGGACGATCCACAGATCCTTTACTATCTGGGCCAATCTCAAAGCCAGTCGGGCAAGTACGAGGCGGCCATCCGGTCTTTCGCGGCATGCCTGGATCGGACGCCCGGTGATGCCCGAGGCGCTTCACGGTGCTGCCCTCGCTTCGCTTTTGTCGGGAGACCGGGCGCGCGCGCTCACCTTTGCCAAACAATCGGTGGAGAGCCAGGGAAGCAGCGCCGCCGCCGTGCGACTCTATGCGCTCCTTCTGACTCTCGCGGGGAACTACGAGGAATCACACCGCCAGCTCAAGGAAGCCTGGAGGCGGGAGCCGGGCAACGCCGAGCTGCTGTTCGATCTGAGCGAGATCCGAAGGCTGGACGGAAAACGCAGCCAGGCTCTGGAGTACCTTGACCTTGCCGTGGAGTTGGATCCCGAGAACCCTCTCTACCACAACGCGCTCGCCCGGCTGTATCGGGAGCTGAAGCGCGAGGATCTGGCCGTCCAGGAATCGGAACGGGGGGCCTCTCTGATGCGCGCCTTTGACGTTTACACCGAGTCACTGCGCATCGCAGCCGGGGGCGATCTTCAGTCAGCGATCCGGACGTTGCGACCGGTGGTCACCGCCGACCCTCTGTTCCTGACCGGAAAGATGTTTCTTGCGGATCTTTGGAGCCGACAAGGTGACACCAGAAAGGCCGGCGAGCTTTACCAGCAGGTTCTTCAAGCAGATCCCAACCGTGTCGACGCGAGGGAAAAGAGCGCCTGGATCAAGACACAGCTCGGGGATCCGGCCTCGGCGCTTGAATTGTTGCGGGCTCAGAACCGGCCCGGTCGGCAACGAGTTCCGCAGGCGGAGGACAAGACCGGGACCTTGCAGCAGAATGCGCTTCTGACGGATGCTCACTGGCTCCTGCGCGAGGGGAAATGGGCAGAGGCGCTCGATCGTCTGCAGCAGGTCGAACTGCGCAATCCGCTGAACCCTCAGTTGTTGAAGCTGATCAGCAGCTGTCTTCGGGAACTGGGCAGGGACGATGAGGCGCTCAAGTACCTGGATCGCGCTCAGAAGATCCAGCCTGACGACGCGGAGATCAAGACAATCCGCATTGAGATTCAACGCCAGCAGGCCTACCGCCTCCTGGACGCCAAGAAGTGGCAGGCAGCCGGCGTCGCCTTTGACTGGCTTTCCAAAGCCGACGGACCACTGCCTGAATACCTCCTGAATCTCGGCTATTGCCGGGAGTCGCTCGGCGATCTGGCGGGGGCGTCGGCATTCTACGAGAAGGGGCTGCGGAAGGACCCGGGCGCTCACTGGGCGCGCAAGAACCTGGCCGCCTGCCTGTTACGACTCCTGCGATACCGCCAGGCGGTTGGCCATTGGGAAAACGTAGTGCGGACCGAGAAGACTCAGGCCAACCTGCTGCAACTCGGGATCTGCTACGCCAATCTGGAAAGAACGCCAGAAGCCGAGCGCGTCCTGCAAGAGGCGCTCGCGCTCCAACCCGGCTCGGGCGAGATCCTTGTACAACCTCGGGATCGTGCGGCTGCGGCTGAAGAAGGTGGAACCGGCCTGGGAGGCCATCAGGCAGGCAGCGCGGGCCGGCTACCAGCCGGCCTGGGATCTTCTGGCCAAGGCGCAACTCGACAGAAAGCGGGACTGACACGGACTACCAATCCCTGCCCGCGGATCTCGCGGATCTGCGCGGATAATCACGGATAAAGACAGCCGATCAATGTTTGGTCCGTGTTCGTCCGTGTCAGTCCGTGTCAGTCCGGCTCGCTTTTGTTACTCCCGCGGGCGGGACGTCGCTTCCCGTTTACGCGGCGCGCGTCTGACATCCGGCGCCACCCGGTCGTAAGCCTCGGTAGACCGGTTGTAATATTCGTAGGCTTTGGCTGATGCCTCGCCGGCCCTCACCGGGTACAACGCCTTGACCTGGAAGCTGAACACCAGAGCCTCGTCCTTGACCAGCTTCTCGATGTAGAAGATCACCTTCCGACCGGCAACCTCAACCCGTTGGACCACGTGGGAATCGACGAGCTTCGTCAGCGAAGTGTCCACCACCTCGAAGCCCGAAGGAATTCCGACGTCGGCGATCACCATTCCCGTCTTCTCGTTTGGTCCGACGTACCGGATACTGACCTGCACATCCAGGATCTCGTCCGTCTGGACATGCTCGGTTTTGTACGAGACGTTCAACTCCAGATCGTGGGAAGGCGGAACGAAGTCGCCCGGAACATTGTAACGATGAACGATTTGATATCCGATGGTTCCCTGCCCCAGGCAAGTAAGGAGGAGGCCGGGCTTGAGGGGGAGCTCGAACTGCTGCAGGATGTCGAAATTGGATTCCGTCAAATTCACGGAGTAGATCGTGTGCCCACCGTCAAGGACAGCAACGGTTGCGTTGATGTCCCGGTGAACCTTGTCGGCCGCCATGAACAGCGCTCGAATCGCGACCACCGTATCCTGCGTGGAGCCCCCATACCCGCCCAGAGAATTGCGCTGGGTGGTCAACCAATCGAGTGCCTGCTGCGATTCGGGCCTCCCATTGCCTCCGTTGGCGCTCATGAGGGCCATCGCGACGTAGCCTGTCGTCTCCACCGGATACGGTTCCCAGTGCAGCCCCGAGCTGTCTCGCACACCGAGCTCGAGCAGCCGGGTGACGATGGCCTCGGCAGTGGATTCGAAGCCCGGGATCTTTTGAAGGGCCAGCGCCCCGAGAGCCAGGGAGTAAGGATCGCTGTCCACGGAGGGATACGAGCTTTGAAGGTAACCGGCTGCGAGCGTCAGGGCAGCTGTGACTGATGGATCTCCGTAATCAGCGAGTGCGTTCGCGGTGTAGGCGCACATGCTGAACGCGTCCTCCACGCCGCCGTCCATCTCGGTGTGGATCAGGAAGTTGTCGGTCCTGAACGAACCGTCCGGATTCTGCCTGCCCTTGAGCATCGTCGCGGCTTTCTGGAGCACCGTGTCATCGATGTCGCGAATATCCCTCGCAGCGGAGAAGGTCGAAAGGACGAACGCCGTCAGCCACAGACTGCCGGTATCGCCGCCGAAAGCCGAGAACCCGCCATCAGTCTGTCTGGTAGGTGAGCTCTCGCTGGTAACCGACGTTCACGTAATACTCGGCTTTTGCGCGCACCTCGGGGTTGATATCGCCCGTCTCGCGCAGGTAGCGCAGGATCTCGACGTCCGGCGCCAGAAAGATCATGTTCTGCTCGCCGCAACCATAGGGCATGTTCAGGAGGTCTGAGACGCCCTGCATAGTCTGGGCAACCGGGCTCGGGGTGATGTAGAGAAAAGCCTTTTCGGAGTCCGGGACAATAACGACCGGTGGACGGATCGTCGGCAGTCCTGGCGGCACCGGGTAGGTGGGAATCTCCAGTGAGACAGGCGTCTGATCACCCGGCTTGATCACGCCGTTCACCACGTTTTCGACTGGCCAGCCCTCGGGCACGATCTTGATCGGCCTGATCACAGCGTCCGAAAGACGGGAACCGATCGCCGTGAGCTGCACCGGGAACTCGCCGACTCCTTTGGTCTTCAGGGAGAACGCGGTGGACGACGCGGAATTCGGCGGCACTTGGACGGAAACGGCACTCTCCCCGACGATGTCAAATCCGGCGCTTGGTTCGAGCCGCAGATTCACCGTCTGAGCTTGATCGAGGTAATTGAAGACGTCGACCTTCAGTGGAACGCTCTCGCCTCGGATCACGGAATAGGGCAAGGAAGGCTCGACGAAGAACTCTTGGAAAACCGTGATCTCATTTTCCCCGATGGCCAAACCCTGTCCGCCTGTCGTCGGGCAGGTTCCGACTACCGAGAGTCTCCACCCGGTGATGCTGTCCGGCGCAGTGAGATCGAGAACCAGTCGACCGGCGTCGTCAGTCATAACCGTGGGCTGCCAAACCCAGGTTTCGGGGAAGAACTGGCGGACCCTCGGCGCCTCCGGTGGGGCCGCATTGTCCCCTCCCCCGGCTTGCGGCGGGGAAACCGGAACACCCGGAAACCCGTTCCTCCACATCGAGAATCCCTGAGGCAGGGTAACTCCCGGGCTTGCGACCGCTTCCAGACCAATGTCGTGCAGAATATCGATGGTGCCCTTACTGGAGACAGGGGAGAAGAAAAGGGAGGAGGGTCATCGTGGACTTCGGCAACCGGCTCCATGAAACGCTTCTCCAGTTCGGCGAAGAGCTCTGCCATGTGCAGGCGGCTCTGGCCCAAGGCAAGCACCGACTGGTCGACGAGGGAGACACCGAGCATCGTCTTGCGTCCGGTGCCGGCGTCGATGGTGAGCCGGACTGGGTCTCCCGGCTTGACCTCGCCACTTGAGAACCCGGTCGAAAGCGATGCGGACAGGTTAAGGTCGACATCGAACGCCAGGGAATCGGCTGCAACTTCGTTGTTCTCGTTGATCACGTAGGCGATGACCTTGGCGCGAGGAACCATGTCAGGAGTGACCGTAAAACCGAATGAATTCCCTTCCACTACGTTCGAGAACACGGTCCGTCCACCCGCATAGACCTCGTAGTAAATCGTGCCAGCCGCGCTGGCCTGCGCGGAACAGACCATCGCATCCCCGACTCGCAACCGGCCGGGCGCAGTCAAGCGCAGCAGGGAGACGAAGTTTCCGGTCGGAGAGTAGTTCGACCCGATATCAAGATGGGTCTCGGTCTTGTGCTTGCCAACCGTGGTCGATGCCAATACCTGCGCCATCGCCGTATTCCGGGGCGGGTCCAGGACGATTTGGGATCGACCGTTGACCGTTTGCGTTTCCTGCCTGGAATCGCCAAGCTTCGAGCCGTTGCTGTCCAGAAACGTGGTCACGACCGTCACCACGGCTGATGCAGGCTGTCCATCCGGGGCTTCGGTGGTGACGATCACCGGCAGGTCCATTTCCGGCTTGAGCGATTTGGATGTGGAGCTCAGGCCGATCACAATGGGAGCCTGAGTGATGATGACGGTCTCCGACGTGTTCTGGGCATGACCTGTCGAATCCAGAACCGCAACCTCGAGCATCACGGATCCCTGTCCCCCGTTGTACGGGGTCCCGGTCACGAAGCCGACGGCCGGCAGCTGAAAAACGAACTTCCCCTGGGCGAGCTGACCGTGGGCAGTGGCGTATTGTTCCCAGACTCCGATCCAGCGTTTTGCCACGACTTCTGCTGTTCCGGCAACCGGTTTGCCAAAGAAGTAGTGCGCATCAACGACACCATGAATTTCCTCGTCGACAACCGCCCAGCTCTTCTCCAACTCCACGCCAAGATCGAAACGCGGCAGGACGTAACGCTCGACCCGGATGTCCTTCTGGCTTTGGCCGGAGGCCGATTCCGCCAGGATCCGCCAGACCCCGATGTTGAGCTCCGAGGCGAGATCGAGCGCGAACGGGGCAACGCCGTACTGGTCGGTTGCCAGGTCCCACCGCGCGATTCGCAAGCCCTTGCCGTCCTGAATGACCAGCTTGACCGGGCCGTTGACCGGTTGGAGATCGCTGTTCAACAGGACCACTCTGCCCTGGATCTTCTGCCCGGGTTTGTAGATCGGCTTGTCGGTCTCAATCAGGATTGCGGAGCTGCGGGCAACCGTGGCAGTAATTTCGAGCGGCTGGGCCATGCCCTCGATGCGTGCCGAAAGCAACCAGGCGCCGGAAACCTGCGGGGGCACGGTGAAACCGAGGTTGGCGGAGCCCTTGAATCCGCTGTCCCCCGCGCCCAGCTCGTGGGTCGTCTTCCGATCTTCGGAGACGAGAGACAGGGTGACCCGACGATTGACTGGAGCGTGCGACACCGAGTCGAAAGTAGTCACGGTGGCCGATGATCGAGCGCCGGCAAAGAGTTTCTTGGGCGCGGTCATCAGGGCGCTATCAAGCTGCAAGCAAAGGGCTTATGAGGAGAATACCGAGCAGAAGGCAGACAAACCACAAGTGGTTCGCGGCTGATCGCGATCGCATTTCCGTCTCCCTTCCCCCCCAAGAGGCGGACGACGGGAAAGCCCGGATAGTCGTTACTTACTTCCGCGAAAGTCCGGCTAGCACTCGCCCAACCTGTTCATCAAATCTTTCAGCCGTCTTCGACTCACCTCGAGCCGAATTTTGCCCTTCAGCGTAACCCATCCGTACCCGCCGGGCAACGGCAAAACCTCCTGTACATGATCCAGATTGACGATTGCGGCCCGGGAAATGCGAAAGAACACCGACAGGGTCCAACCTCTCTTCGAGCTCATTGAGCGTCGGATCCATGCAGTATTCCTGGTCGACCGCGTGCATTTTCGTGAGTCCCTCTTCAAACGCGAAATAAAGCACCTCGGACTGAGACACGACCCGGTACCGGCCCGCTCTCTTGGCCAGAAAACGTCCCGCACGCGGAACCCCAGACGCCGCCGCCTGCGCGAGAGATGATTCGTTCGCCTCGAGGCTTGACTGCCGGGCTCGTTCGATCGCCTTTGCGAGCCTCGCGCGCGTGACCGGCTTGAGCAGGTAGTCGAGTGCAGCCAATTCGAATGCGTCGAGCGCGTACTGATCGAACGCGGTGCAGAAGATGATGCGCGGCCGGGGGGAACGGAGCGATTCGACGACATCGGTGCCGCTGCAACCGGGCATCTGGATGTCCAGAAAGACGAGATCGGGTTTCAGCTCGTCGATCCTCGCGATCGCTTCCTCGCCGTCCTGTGCCTCACCCACGATCTCGATGTCGTCGTAGCCCTGGAGGAGACTGCGCAACCGGGAACGAGCCAACTCCTCGTCATCAACCAGCAGCACTCGCATATTTAGAACACCTTCGCGACAGGGCAATTGTGCCCCTCATCTGCGTGTTACAGCTCCTGCCGCCGGGCTTATCGGAATTTGAATCCGGACGACGGTCATGTTCCCCTCCCGGCCGAGATCCAGTGACGCACCTTGCTCGAAATACCCGTCCAACCGCTCACGCACGTTGCGGAGACCGTACCCGGTTGACTTTTCCGACTGCGCCGTCTGCAGTGGGTCAGTCTCTTCGAAGCCTGGTCCATTGTCGAGGATTTCGATGACCAGGCCCGAGTCGCTTCGAAAAGCACGAATCTCCACGAACCCCGGGCCCCGGATGGATGCCACCCCATGCTTGATCGCATTCTCGACGAGTGTCTGGACGATCATCGCCGGGATTCGGGCATCGGCGACCTCCTGGGCGACCTCAATAGAAACGTGAAGCCGTTCTCCGAAACGCGCCTGCTCGATCTCGAGATAAGCCTGGATGAAGTCCATCTCATCACCCAGGCGGACCCACTCGCTCTCCGAACGCCTGAGGGTGTAGCGGAAGACCTCGGCCAGGCGCTCCACCGTTTCTTCCGCCTTGGCCGGGTGCTTCTCGATCAGCCCCGCAATGGCATTGAGGGCGTTGAAAAGGAAATGGGGGTTGATTTGTGCGCGTAAAGCCTTAAGTTCCGACCGGCTGGCATTGAGAATCAACTCCTGCTCGCGCTTTTCCTGCTCCTGTTTTCTCGCCTGTAAGCGGATGTTCGCGAGCACCGAAAAGAAAACATCCGAGAGGGAGCTGACCAGCTTGATGTCCTCGCTGAAATAGGGAGCGTCGTTGGCTCGTGTCCCGAGTCCGATCCAGCCGAAAACGCCGTCCTCGGACCGCATCGGGATCTGGAGTGCCGGCGTTGGCGGGCAACATCCGGGCGAGTTAGCCTCCGATGAGAGATTCCTCTCGCCACCCGTCTCCGGGGACTCCCCGATGGTAATCTCGACGGGGGCGTTCACGACTTCCGACAGACAATTCTCGGCCCTGACAACCAGGTCTTCCTCCGAGGTGGCGCTCTTGACCCCGCTCAGGAACGTCTTGACGGCATCGACAGTGGTGAACTGGCGGCCCAGCCAGACCCGGTCGAGCCAAGCGCCAAGATTACGGTAAGCCCACGGGAGGGCAAGTGTCAGGGGAAGCATTAGCACCGCGTAAACCCAAGGTTTAGCGGCTCCGAGCCTGTGAAGCCTCGATGATCGGTGGTAAAAGAGCGAAAAAGGCTGTGAGCAGGAACAGGGTGGCGAGAAAGAATAGTGCCCTGCTTGACGAAGATATCGAAGAACTTGTACCGGCTGCGATAGTAGGTCCCGACGAAAATAAAGGCCAGAGGCACGGCCCGGGATGCGAGCCCGATCACATGCCCGTAGGGGACGGTGCCTCGAACTGCGAGCAGTATCGCCAGGAAAAGAAGGCTGGTTACGGCAATCAAAACCGTGTTGGAGAGCCGGTGCTTTTCCTTCGCTCTTGATCTGAGCAGCCGGCTCGATTGCCTCCCGAGCACCGCATTGCAGACACCTGCTGCTGAGAACAGGATGAACAGCGAAGCCATCGAAAACACAGTCAGCGTCGATCCGCCGGTTCGAAGCCAACGAAAACCCATGACCAGGCAGAAGATGATGAGCAGGGCGCTGCATGTGTACATCACTGCGATCATCAGGCCGAAAACCCTGGAAGGCGGAATGAAGGGCTTCTCGTCGGCGTAAGCCATGTGCAGGATGATAGGAGGAAAGATGAAAGCCACGGCCATGAGGAAGACGTACGGCGCGGAACCTTCCTGTCCAGTGTACAGTTCCTGAACCGTGATGACGACGTTGAAAAGGAACCAGAAGGTGCAAATCACGCTGACGACGACGCCGAGGAACTCGGCTGTTTTCCACTCCCCAAATGACGTCCAGTTCTCAACGGCGCCGGTATCCGGCTTGGAAGTCGCCCCGACCCACGATTGCGACCGCCGCGAGGTCCGGGATTCGACTTCGGCCCCCTTCGCTGTAACCAGAAACAAAGCGGCAAAGGCCACGGCACCGAAGGTATAAATCAGCAGGAAGGCCAGGCGAACGAGGTCCATCAGAAATGAAAGCGAAGACCGAAATCCGACAGCCTGCGGACCTGCAGGTATCCGAATTCCGTCCTGGCTCCTCCAACAAACTCACTCTGCAGCCAATACAGACTCCAGTTCGGCTGGATCCTCCAACTGATGCCGGGACGCAGGAGCGCCGAGCCGTCCCGGACACTGGAAAGCACCAGCATCTCGGCTTCGAGCTTATCGTGATGAAACAGCCAATAGAGTCGACCAAACATGTAGTCGCGCGCCATCCCGAGCGGGGAAAACCCGCGATTGGACTCAAGTAGCGGGACCGGGTTGCCACGGCCGAGCGATTCGAGCCCGGTGTCCACCATCCTCTCGTACTCGGCCCATTCTGCGGGGCTCAGGCCGTTGCCTGCGTGATAGTACTCGAGAATGAGATTGACACTATGCGGAAAAGTATACTGCCCGCCGAGGAGCAGATCGGCGTGTTTTCGGGACTTGAGAACCCAGGCCCCGGAGTCGGGTCTCACCCGCAGCGAGTCCCCGAAGACCGCCATTTCGCCGTGCAACTCCAGCGCGTTGCCGACTACACCGGAGAAGCTCACTCCCTGGCTGTTCGGCAGACCGCTTCCGCCGCTGGCACTCAAGGACAAGTCGACGCCTTTGACCAGCCGGTAGGCTCGAAAGGCCCATCCCGAGGACAGGAGGTGTTTCCCGTCCTGCCCCTCCCAGTCGATCTCCGGCACGGCCAGAATAGAGACATTCCAGTCTTTGAGGAGGAAGTCGGCTCTCACGTTGTCCACGCCCCTATACGCGCCCCTCCGGTCGTTCGGGTCGCCGGGGTTCTTTCTCGGGTTGATGACTCCGGTCGGGTTCCAGGCATACCCGGTCCCCCACTTCTCGATTGTCCGGCCCACCTGGAGGTCCATCCAAGGAGCCAGGGACACGCTGAATGCGGCCTCGCTGAGCTCGAGTTGAGTGACACTGTCGTCGCGTGTCCAGTCGTTTTCCCCGCGCAGCTTCAGATGAACTTTCCAGGTCTTGCTCTCCGGGACGATCTCCGAAAACAAGTTGAAATCCAGGGAGTTCGAAGCAGGCGGGACTTTCAGGAAATTGCCGGGATTCAGGCGCGACGCGGGGTTTGCGGAGACCAGGTGCGTCTCGTTGCCGACTGAACCGAAGAGGCGGAAATCGGGTGTCTCGGCCGCGGCTAGCCAATCTGCTGGTTCCGAGCAGCAGGAACAGAGACAACCAGGCGGATCGCATTACCATTTCCCCAGGTAGTTCTTGTTGAAAAGCTTCTCGGAGACCTTTTTCACCTGCAGGTTCGCATACTTCAATTCCGTCCAATACCCCTTCCGTCGCACGTCGTGAATGTCGATTTTCGTCACAGTCCGGGCACCGTTCATAATTCCAAATTCACGGAAGTATGCCTTCTTCATCAGCATGCCCGAAACGACATAAAACTCCGCCTGAATCGGCTCGTAAGTCCGCTTGCTGACCCACAGCCGCACCCGGGTATAGGAGAGGTCGGTGTCCTTGGCCTTGAGGTCGAGGATGTAGGTCGGGACCTCGCCCAGATTCTCCTCACCCGCCATCGCGGGAATATAGTCGACACTGTAGTTCGTCCGCGCCACGTCGCCATTGGAGGCTTCCCCCATGAGCCTCTGCAGGGGAGAGATCCGGATCGGCTTGCGGTGTTGGGCATATAGATCCACATGGCATCGCGCAGCATGAGCAGGTAGCGTCCTCGGTCGCTCGCCGGGGCAACAAATTCCACCAGGCTCTTGTCCAATCCCTGCCCGAAGACCTTGAAAATCGAGCTTTGCGTTTCCTTCGGGCGGTGGGACACAACTTCCACATCGATCACAAAACTGTCGAGCGGATTCCGGAACACGTCCACCTGCTTCAGAATCTCCGCCGGGTCGGCGGCGTAACAGGCGGGCGACAATTGCGCGAAAACGTGCGTTGGAGGGCGGCCCTGGAGCGCGGACGTCCCGTCCGCACTAGGTCGCGGACGTCCCGTCCGCCGGCGGGCATCTTGCCCGCCGTTCTCTGCCGAGTTTGCCCCTCGTGCACTTAATCGTAATCGTTCTCGCAATCCGCTTCTGTCTTTCGAAAAGGTCCACATGTTTAAGAACACCTCAGGCGATCGAACGCCGGGCAAAATGCCCGGCGAGCGGGCGGGACGCCCGCGAACCCAGTGCGGACGAGACGTCCGCGCTCCCAGAAGGCCGCTCCCCATTCCCCATTCCGCATTCCCCATTCCGCATTTAAATGTGCCCCAGGGCATCTACGATGCGCAGGCGCGAGGCCCTGAGCGCCGGGTAGATGGAGGATACAGTCGCCGTCACCCAGGCCAGCAGAAACGCACTGGACAGGATCGACGACTTGAGCATGATCCGGAGCGGGTATCCACTGGTATACCCGGGAGGCGGAGGCAACTGAATCTGTGCCAGGTTGATCAGCTTGGCCACGCCGCACCCAAACAGCAACCCCAGCACGCCTCCCAGCAAACCGATGATCATGCCTTCGAGCAGGAACATCACCCAGACACGTCGTCGTTTAGTGCCGATCGCCATCAGTGTGCCGATCTCCCGGGTACGCTCGAAGATGCTCATCATGATGGTATTCGCCACGCTGAGGACGACGATGACGAAGACAATGATCCCAATGAAACCGAAGATGCCGTTGAAGATCAGGACCACCTGGTGATAAAAGGTCGCGAGATCGGACCAGCTCTTCATCTCGATCTGCCATTTTTCCCTGGCCGCAAGCGCGCGCAAGTCCGTGGCGACAGCGTCCGTCTCGTCGGTGTTCTTCAACATGATCAGGAGCTTCTCGATCTTCCTGGTGTTGAGCAGAAGCTGGGCGCTGGCCAACGGCATCTTGACGGCGCGATCGTCGTACTCCTTCACTCCGGTCGCAAACGTCCCCACCACCTGGAAGTCCATCGCATTCAGCGAGCCGGTGACTGTGGTCGTCATCAGGGTCAGGTAGTCCCCGTTCTTCACCTTCATGGATCGGGCGAGGCCCTGGCCGACAATCAGCGTATCGAGCTCCTTGTCGGTTGGCTCACGCCCGCTTACCAGACGCTGCGCCCGCATTTGGCTGTCCTTGGAAGGTTCCACGGCGGTTCCGAGGAAGGTCTCGGACTTGTCTCCGTTGCTGATCAGACCCATCAGAGTGATTTGCGCTGCGGTCATGCTCACCCGGGGATCCTGCTCGATACGGGTACGGATAGACTGGATGTTCTCCAGCCCGTACTCCAGCGGCTTGTCGGCCTCTGCGGTCGAAAATCCGAGCTTGTAGATCTGGAGGTGACCCAGGCGGTTGCGGATCGTCGTCTCGCGCAGTCCGTAGAAGTTCACCTCTTTGTAGCCGCCGAACAGGATCATCCCGGTCGCGCCCATCACGAGCACCAGCAGGGTGATCAGGGACCGGCGCCGATTCCTGAAAACGTTTCGAAAGGAGATCTTGAGAAGCATCAGTGTTGTTCCTCCACGTCCGGCCAAAGTGCGACTGTGCGGTCAGAAGGTCGGCGATTTCGAACCAACCGTGGCGATCGGTTCCAGCCGGACGGCGTTAACGACGCCGTTGCGCTCATCGGCCACGATGCGCCCGTCCCTGAGTCGGAGCCGGCGGTGAGCCCGGCTGATGATATTCGGATCGTGAGTGGCGAAAAGGAAGGTTGTGCTCGTCTCCCGGTTGATCCGGTCGAGAAGGTCAAGAATCTGGCTCGCAGTCTCCGAATCGAGGTTTGCCGTAGGCTCATCGGCAAGCACCAGGGCAGGTTCCATGATCATCGCGCGAGCGATAGCGACGCGCTGCCGCTGGCCTCCCGACAGTTGATCCGGCCTTTGTTTCGCCTGCGCCTCAAGGCCCACATTTCGCAACCAGGACCAGACCCGGGCCTGCCTCTCCTTGCGCGGAACCCCGGAGAGCAGCAGCGGGTATTCGACGTTCTCGAAGGAGTTCAGGACCGGGACGAGGTTAAAGCTCTGGAAGATAAAGCCGATTCGAGTGGCGCGGAGGTCGGCCAGCGCGTCCAGCGACTTGTCGGTCACGTCCTGTCCTTCCAGAAAGACGCGGCCGGAGGATCCCTTGTCCACGCACCCTATAAGGTTCAGAAGGGTCGTCTTGCCGCTGCCCGAAGGGCCGGCAAGGGCTGTAAATTCCCCGCGGTACACCTCGAGATCGATCCCGGACAGCGCCACGACTTCGACGCTGCCGAGACGGTACAGCTTCCGAACCCCCTCAAGCCTGATCACTTGCTCTTTCATGTTTGCAAGTGTAAGCAGCGCGGCAAGAGAACTGAACAATTTCGCGACAAACGGGCAGATCAGTTCGATGAACGGCGGGCAGACATCGGTGAATGGATCAACGGATCCCTTGCTGGTGAAGGATCAGAGCCACCATGCTGTAGGCTTCTTTGCCCTGTGCCATCAGCTGTCCTTCCGGACTGTAGATCATGAAGTGCGGAACTGCGCTGATGCCGTATTGAAGCGCCACCGGCGAGTCCCAGTCGATGCCGGTGACGCCGGGACGATTGATGTTGACCTTGATGACTGTGATGTCTTGGCGCTTAGTGTCGAGCTGGGCCAGCAGCGGCGAGATCTTTCGACAGGGGGAACAGTACTCGCTGTAAAAGTCGAAGATCGTCGTCTGCCCGCTCGTCAGGAAGCGAGTCAGTGTGAGTTCCTCGCCGTTGCCCACTTGTTGAACGTCACTCCCCTCAGCCTGCTGCGTACCCGAATCGGAGCTCTGGTCGACGGATTCTTGCGAAGCAGCGGAATCCGAGTCGGACGAGGAGGAGGTCGACAGCCGGGCAACGCGGCGCGCCTGCGGGACGGGGAGTTGGGTCTTGCCGAGCCCTTCCACCTGTGCCTTTTGGAAGAAAGCGAGCTTCGGTATTTCGGGATCATCCGTCCGGATCCCCTTCGCTTCTACGTACCGAAGCGCCTCCAGAATGCAGTCCACCCGCTTGAGATCTTCCTCGATCGTCAGACGGAGAACGGGCACCGCTGCGGCCCGGCGCGTCTCCAGCGCAGCCCGCTGCTCGCCGTACCTGGCAATCTCCGACCTGACGAATTCCCGATCGGAAAGGGTCGTGAGGGAGTACTGAGGAAATCGGAGGGCCCCGGGCAGGAAAGCCCAGAAGGCTAGAAAAACGAGCAGAATCGACGCTTTGCGCATTTCGGACGCAAATCTAGCACCTTTGCAGTGACTTGCGAACTCATTTTTCGGGGCCCCACGCACGCAGCGTCGTCGTCGGAGCCGCGCACGCAGCTCTGACAAGCATCGGTCTGAGGATTTGGCTAGCCTGTGCACTGACAATCACGATTGACCCGGCGATTTCGCGGCGAATAGAATCCTAGGGACAGAGCAAGCGAAAATCTCGGATCTTCGGGGACCACTTTTATGCCGGAATCGAATCGGTTAAGACTCTGGCGCGACCAGATCGAGACGGAGCTGATGGGGAACATCGTCCCCTTTTGGCTCAAGCACACCATCGACAACGAAAACGGCGGGTTCCAGGGACGGATCTCCAACGACCTCCGGGTTGATCCTGAGGCTGAAAAGGGCCTCATTCTGAACACGCGGATTCTGTGGACCTTCTCACGACTCTATCGCGCCTACCCGGACCCGATCTATCGCTCGCTGGCCGACCGGGCATACGCTTACCTGGGAGAACATTTCTGGGATAGGCAGAACGCCGGGTTTTACTGGATGGTCGACTACCGCGGAACCCCGACCATTCGCCAAAAGAAGAGCTACGGCCAGGCGTTTGCCATCTACGCCCTCTCCGAATACTACCGGGCCTTCTCGATAGCCGAGGCTCTCCAACAAGCCGAGACGGTTTATGGCCTGCTGGAGACATACAGCCATGATCCGCAAAACACCGGTTACCTCGAGACTTTCGAAGAGGATTGGGGCCTGGCAGGCGATCAACGTTTAAGCGAAGTCGACATGGACGAGAAGAAGTCCATGAACACGCACCTGCACGTTCTGGAGGGCTATGCGAACCTTCTGGCGGCGGGCGGTGACGACCGGGTTCGAGCAAGCCTGCGCGAGCTGATCACTATATTCCTTGGGCATATCATCGATCCCGAAACCCATCACTTCCGGCTCTTCTTCACCGAGGAGTGGGAGCCGCGGTCGGCCCATATCTCCTTCGGGCACGATATCGAAGGCAGTTGGCTGCTGTGCGAAGCGGCCGAGATCCTCGGGGATGAGGAACTGCTGCGACTGGTGGAAGACACCGCCGTCCGGATGGCCCACGCCGTGCTCCGTGAAGGATTGGATACAGATGGCGGGCTGTTCTACGAGGGGGACGGGTGCGCCATTACCGACACGGACAAGCACTGGTGGCCCCAGGCCGAGGCACTCGTCGGGTTCCTGAATGCCTGCCGGCTCACCCGCGAATCCAGTTTTCTCGCCGCTGCCCAGTCCTCGTGGAACTTCATCAGCACCCATATCGTCGACGCAATTCACGGCGAGTGGTTCTGGAAAGTGTCTCGCGACGGTGTGCCGAGCCAAGACAGGTTCAAAGTGGACGCATGGAAGGGTCCTTATCACAACGGTCGTGCCTGCCTCGAATCCATGAGCCGCCTCGACCAGTTAACTATAATTTCGGGGACATAATACTTAATTCCCAGTCAGTTAGCGATTCCTTGGCATCGCTTCAGGGAATTGAGTTTTGTGTCCCCGAAATTGCCGAGATCCGAAAACAAATCTAAACCGAGCGGAGATAACACCAAATGCACCCGAGACTTCGCACTCTGATGAAGGAACAAGCCGAGCTGCTTACCCGGAAAAACCCCAAAATACAACCGGGGAACGGCATCTATGACCGGTACCAGTACCCGGTCGTGACCGCCGCCCACACTCCCTTGATTTGGCGCTACGACCTGAATCCCCAGACCAATCCCTTCATGATGGAGCGGATGGGGATCAACGCCACATTCAACGCCGGAGCCATTGAGCTCAACGGACGCATTTGCGTTCTGGTGCGAGTCGAAGGGGTTGACAGGAAGTCCTTCCTGGCAGTCGCTGACAGCAAATCGGGCGTCGACGAATTCCGTTTCTGGGACTACCCGATCCTGATGCCGGAGACGGATGACCCTGACACGAATATCTACGATATCCGGGTCGTCAAACATGAAGACGGCTGGATCTATGGGACCTTCTGCACCGAAAGAAAGGACCCGAAGACTCCGACGTGGGACACATCGTCTGCGGTCGCCCAGTGCGGGATCGCCAGAACCAAGGATCTGCGGAACTGGGAACGGCTCCCGGATCTGAAAAGCAAGTCTCCACAGCAACGGAACGTCGTTTTGCATCCGGAGTTCGTCGCCGGCAAGTATGCCTTCTACACCCGCCCGCAGGACGAGTTCATTCAGGCCGGAAAGGGAGGCGGAATCGGCTGGGGACTTGCAGACAGCATGGAGAACCCGGTTATCGATGAGGAAACGGTCATCGACGAGCGTGTTTACCACACCATCAAAGAAGTGAAGAACGGATTGGGGCCCGCGCCGATCAAGACTGACCGTGGCTGGCTTCATCTCGCCCATGGCGTCCGGAACACCGCCGCCGGATTGAGGTACGTCCTCTACCTGTTCCTGGCCCGCCTGGATGAGCCTTGGACCATCACTCATCGCCCGGCCGGTTACTTCATCGCCCCGGAAAACGACGAGCGGATCGGAGACGTCTCCAATGTCGTGTTCAGCAACGGATGGGTTGAGCGGCCGGATGGTCAGGTCTTCATCTACTACGCGTCCTCGGACACGCGCCTGCATGTCGCAACCAGCACCGTGGCACGGCTCCTTGACTACGTGGAGCACACCCCTCCGGACGGTCTCCGATCCTACGAGTCGGCCGGACAGAGAATCGGCCTGATCCGCCGAAACATGGAGTATCTGAGCAAAAAGTGAGGCTGGCGTCATGGACTTCGAATTGAACCCGGCGGAGGCGAGGGTCCTGGGCTCGTTGATCGAGAAGCAGATGGCGACCCCGGATTACTACCCGCTCACTCTCAATGCCCTAACCGCCGCCTGCAACCAGCTGACCAGCCGCGATCCGGTCATGTCGCTGGAAGACAAAACGGTCCTGCGGACGCTCGACACGCTGCGCGAAAAGCGGCTTGTCTGGACGGTCACTGCGGCCGGAAGCCGCGTCCCGAAATACGAGCACCGGCTGACCGAGGCCCTCACCCTCAGCCAGCCCGAGCTGGCTGTGATCTGTGTGCTCCTCCTGCGCGGCGCTCAAACCGTGGGGGAAATCCGGGCGAGAACGGAGCGACTGCACCATATGGCCACATGGGAGGAGGCGGAGGCCGTTCTTCAAGGGCTGGCGGGACGGGAAGACCCGCTGGCGACCTGCCTCCCGCTTCAACCCGGGTCGAAAGAGCCCCGCTATGCCCATCTGCTGTCCGGCCCTCCGGCGATCCAGGAGAGGACCGTGGAGCCGCGGAGCGAGCCGGCACGTCTGGCGCTGGTCGCAGAAGACGGGAGAATAGCGGCTTTGGAACAACAGGTGGAAACCCTGCGGGGAGAGCTCGGGCGGCTGCGCGATGAGCTTGCTCAGTTTAAAAAGCAGTTCGACTAAGACGCCTTTATCCGCGATTATCCGCGAAGATCCGCGTTATCCGCGACCCGTAAGGTTCAGGACCCGCGGATAACGCTGATAACGCGGATCTCCATAGTCGCGGATAACGCGGATCTTCGCGGATAACGCGGATAAATCGCTCATATCTCGAATTCTTCCAGCTTGACAGGACGCGAGGTTTCACCGGAACGGTCGGCCGCAAAGACAACCCGGTGACTCTCAAAAGCGATGTCGAAGTTCGTCAACGGCATTTCCGTGTCACTCTTGACCGCGTCCACGAAAGCTCGGAATTGCGGCAGATAGGGATGGTCGGTAACGTTCCCCGAATCGATCAGGCTGGTTTCCAGGACGCTCCAGCGGTTCTTCGTCAATCCCGGCAAGCGGCTGCTGTAGATGCGATTGTCGAGCAGGCTCCCTTCACTCCCCACCAGGTGAATGTGGAAGTAGTACGGCTGAAGGCAGTCGATTACCGATGCCACTTTTCCCAGTTTGCCGTCCTTGAATTTCAGAAGGGTCACGGTGGTGGTCGGATACTCGTATGACTCGAAAACCGGGTTGCTGGAAGAGGAGATACAGGTGGTCACCTCGACGACTTCCGAGTCCATGAACCAGAGCAGACCGTCAAGCGCGTGGCATCCGGCGGTCAGCAGAGAACTGCCGCCGAAGTCTTTCTTAACGTTCCAGGGGAACTGGCCGTACCACGGGCCGATGCCATGGTAGTAGTCGACCTCTGCGTAATGCACCTCGCCCAGCAGACCTTGATCAATGCATGAACGGACCAGCGTGAAGTGTTGGCTGAACCGGCATTCGAAACAGACGCAGGTGCGGACGCCGGAACGGGCGATCGCGTCCCGAACGGCGAGAAGATCCTCATACTTGAGCGCGATGGGTTTTTCGATGATCAGGTGCTTCCCGACCTCCGCCGCCTCGATCGCCTGCCGTGCATGGTAGGGATGCGGGGTGCAGATGTCGACGATGTCGATATCAGGGTCCGCAAGCATCGCCGCATAGCTCGGATAGCTCTTCAGCGGGATCCCGAACGCTTCGGCGAGTTTGGCTTCATCGAGTTTGCGGCGAGAGCAGATCCCAGTTACGGTCGCGCCTTCGATTTTCTTGAAGGTTTCGATGTGCGCTCCCGCCACCCATCCCAACCCGACAATTCCGATCCTTAGTTCGCGCATGCTGGTCCCCTTTTGCGTTCCTCTGCGCCTGTTGCGGCTCTTGCGACTATTGCGTGGAAACTCCTCGTCTCTTGGCTTCCTCTGCGTCGGCATTTCCCGGGATTTCGGGGACACAAAACTTAATTCCTCTGTCGACGGGGAGGCCGCGGTTACGCGACGGGAATTAAGTATTATGTCCCCGAAACCCGGAAAGGATCGTTTTTCAGGCGATAAAGCATCTCTCCGGCCTTCGGAACATAGAGGATTCCCTCGTCTTCCCGGTTCTTCCACTGTTCGACGTCAATGGAATCAGGATCCCGGTAGCCGAGGTTAATCTCCCGGCAAACGTCAGGCGGGATGCGCGTGGCGAGCACCACGTTTACGCGGGGCTTCTCGATCCCGTTCTCGAAGGTGCCGATGCCTTTCACGTGGGTCGAGTGAGCCATGACCCCGCCCGGTATGTCGCGAAACCGCTCCATCTGCTTCAGGAAGTAATCACGGACGTGATAGCCGATCTTTCGTATCGTGGCTCCGTGGGTCACCGACACTTCTTCGATGTGGGGAGCATAGATGATCAGCTCCCCGCCGTCGGCAACCACCGGCTCCATCTTGTACATGCACTTCCCGCCCGTCCAGAGATCGTCGTACATGCGGGGGGCACGCGATAGAATCTGCCTGAAGGGCTTGTCGACGTAAGTCGTATGCAGTTTGTCCGATAGCGCCGCCGCGGCACAGAAGGCTTCTTCGGGAGATCCGATGTAGAGGCCCGCCAGTCCTGTCCCTTTCACCACCAGGCTGAAACAGAGCCGCTCCATCGGCAGCATCGCCGCAGCACGATCCACCACCTGGCGGACCGGAGTGTGCACGGTTCCGATGATCACCGGGTTCGTGATGAGCGCGCCCAGCCAGTGAAACATATCGATGATCTCCTGGCCCGCAATGCCCGGGAACAGGTACTTGTTGCCTCCCGAGAACCCTACGACTTCATGGGGAAACGTCGGGCCCAGGATGACGACCGTGTCGTAATCGTAGACCATCTTGTTGATCGTGACGTCGACCGGTTGGCGCATAAGCCCGAGGGAGATCCGGGCGACTTCTTCCTCCGAGATCGTGCCCACCCGACGGAGCTGCTGCGGATCCTTCCAATGGTGGTTGAAAAACCGGGCCTTGGGATAGCGGCTGCGCCGTTCATCCTGCGTGATGCCGACGCGCTCGTTGATCTGATCATCGGACATCGGCGGGTGAGTGCCGAGCGCGACCAGGAAATCCAGGTTCCGGACCCGTTCAGCCAGGTGCTGATAGATCACTCGGAACATGATGTCAATCGGCGCGGTGCGGGAATGGTCGGGAATGATGAACAGGACGCGCTTCCCGTCCAAACCGGCCTTTTCCACCGCCTCGCCGCAGAGATCGAAAATCTGTTTCTCGTCCAGGAACTCCAATTCGGAGCCTTTTGCAGCCAACATAGCTTACCTCGGTAGATTTCGATTTTTGTTCATTGTAGCTGACCGGGCGGCAACTGCGCACTGCATACTGCGGACTACATACTGCGCACTGCATACTGCGCACTGCCAAACCGCGCAGTCGTAGTGCGCAGCGCGCAGTGGCTTCACAGGTTCGCAAGCCAGCCGCCGTCCACGTAGATGATCTGCCCGGTGACAAAGTCCGATGCGGATGAAGCCAGGAAAACGGCCGCTCCGGTCAGTTCCGAGGGCGCGGCCCAGCGCTGCATGGGTGTCCGGCTCTTGACCCAGTTGTCGAATTCCTCGTCCTCTTTGAGCGGCTGCGTGAGCTCGGTTGCGATATAGCCGGGCCCGATGGCGTTGACGTTGATCCGATGGGGCGCCCACTCGACCGCCAATGCCTTGGTTAACTGTCGAATGCCACCCTTGCTGGCCGCGTAGGCGGGAATGTTCGGACGGGCTGCCTCTGAGAGTAACGAGGCAATGTTAATAATCTTTCCGGGTCGCCCCTCCCGGATCAGCTCTCGCGCGACCGATTGAGCCAGGAGAAACGGCGCGGTCAGGTTGACGTCCAGGACGCGCCGCCATTCGGACAGGGGGTAGTCGACGGCCGGGACGCGGTAGTTGATCCCCGCCACGTTCACCAGGATATCGATGCGTAGGCCGGACTGCAGGATCTGCGAGAACTTGTCGGGGATCTGCTCGACAGCGGACACGTCAAACGGGAAAACGGCAGCCGAACGGCCCTCCTGACGGACGGCGCAGGCTAATTCCTCAAGCGCTTCACGGCCGCGTGCGATCAGAACCAGGTCGGCCCCCGCCCGGGCAAACGCAAGCGCGATTTCGCGACCGATCCCGCGACTCGCGCCAGTTACCAGTGCCGTGTGCCCTTCGAGACTGAACATAGGTTTTCAATTTCGGGGACATAATACTTAATTCCCTCCCCGTCCATGCCGATTTCCACGTGAGCAAAGGAATTAAGTCCGATGTCCCGAATTCCCTGAATTTCCTGAGTTAGCACGGCCAGCATTTCCTCGTGGAGCAGACCGTTGCTGAGCAGAATTTCCCGGCTGTCGGGGCCCGCCGTTCCACCCTGAAAATCGCTGACCGTCCCCCCGGCTTCCCGAATGAGCAGAACCCCCGCAGCGAGGTCCCACGGCTTCAGGTCGACTTCCCAAACCGCGTCGTAGCGGCCGCATGCGACATAGGACAGATCCCGGGCAGCGGCACCCGCGCGACGGACCCCGGATGCCCGGGTCATGAACTCGTTGAAGAAGTGCAAGTTTCTTCTGAGTGAGTCGCCGTTATACGAGAAGCCCGTCCCGAGAAGGGCGTCCTCAAGCCGGGTGCGCTTGGAAACGTGCATCGGCTTTCCATTCCGGTAGGCGCCTTCGCCTGCGACCGCCCAGAACATTTCGTCGGGAAGGGGGTCATAAATCACGCCGACCACGAGGGAGCCCTCGTACTCCAGTGCAATGGAAACGCAAAATGCCGGGTACCCGTGGGCGTAATTGGTGGTTCCGTCCAGGGGGTCGATGATCCAGCGAAAGGGCGAAGCGCCGTCCGAAGCTCCTTTTTCCTCCGACAAGATCATGTGTCCGGGAAAGGACGCACCGATCCGGCGGAGAATGACCTCCTCGGACTTCAGGTCGATATCGGTAACGAAGTTGATATATCCCTTCGACGATACCTGGAACTCCCCTTCGAAGTTGTCCCTGAGGATATGACCTGCCTCGCGCGCGGCTTCCTGCGCCGCTGCGAGCATCGGGGCAAATGATTGAGATTTCATGGATGGTCTTGCAGCGGGCCCCGGTCGAGGGGCCGAGGCACGCTGCGCACGCCCCTGCTAGACCGTGTATGTGGAGGCGGACACCTTACCGCCCCGACCGGTCCAATTGGTATGGAAGAACTGCCCACGCGGGCGATCGGTTCGCTCGTAGGTATGGGCGCCGAAGTAGTCCCGTTGAGCCTGCAACAGGTTGGCAGGCAACCAGGCGTGACGGTATCCGTCGTAGAACGCCAGGCCGGTCGACATCGCCGGGACCGGGACGCCCATTACCGCCGCTTTCGCGATTACATGCCGCCAACTCCCCTGTCGCTCGTCAATGGCGGTCTTGAAGAAATCGTCGAGCAGGAGGTTATGCAGATCCGGCGTCTTGTCGAAGGCGTCGCGGATCTTGCCCAGGAACCGGCTGCGGATGATGCACCCGCCTCTCCACATCAGGGCGATTCCGCCGTAATTCAGGTTCCACTTGTACTCCTTGGCCGCTTCGCGCAAAAGCATGTAGCCCTGGGCGTAAGAGATGATCTTCGAGGCGTACAGAGCCTTGCGAATATCGTCGACAAAGGCCTTCTTGTCGCCGTCAAACTTCAGGCACGGACCGCCGAGTACCTTGGAAGCTGCCACGCGCTCACTCTTGAGCGCCGAGAGGCAGCGGGAGAATACCGCTTCTCCGACCAGCGTCATCGGAACGCCGAGATCGAGGGCCGAGACCCCTGTCCACTTGCCCGTTCCCTTCTGCCCCGCAGTATCCAGGATGTAATCGACGACGTACTTGCCCTCTTCATCCTTCGTCCCCAGGATATCGCGGGTGATTTCGATCAGGTAGGAATCCAGCTCACCCTTGTTCCACTCCGCAAAGACGTTATGCATTTCGTCGTTGGAGAGGTTCAGGACCTCCTTCATCAGGTGGTATGCCTCGTTGATGAGCTGCATGTCACCGTACTCGATCCCGTTGTGAACCATCTTGACGTAGTGACCGGCGCCATCTTCGCCCACCCAATCGCAGCACGGTTCGCCTTCGGGTGTCTTGGCGCAGACCGACTGGAAGATGTCCTTCACGTGCGGCCAGGCGGCAGGCGAACCGCCGGGCATCATTGAAGGGCCGCGCCGCGCGCCCTCTTCGCCGCCGGAAACACCGGTGCCGATGTAGAGCAATCCCTTGGATTCCACGTACTTGGTCCGCCGGATCGTATCCGGGAAGTGTGAGTTGCCTCCGTCGATGATGATGTCGCCCTTCTCCAGGTGCGGCAGGAGGGCTTCGATGAAGTCGTCAACCGCCTGGCCGGCCTTCACGAGCAGGAACACCCGGCGGGGTCTTTTCAGAGAAGCGACGAACTCGGCGATGGAGTGCGTTCCGATAACGTTCGTGCCCTTGGCTTCATTCGCGATGAAGTCGTCCACCTTTGAAACCGTCCGATTGAATACGGCCACCACAAAGCCATGATCATTCATGTTCAGAACCATGTTCTGGCCCATGACCGCTAGTCCGATCAGTCCGATATCCGCCTTGGCTTTATCACTAGACATTTTTCCTTACCTCCCGGGACTTGTGATCCCCGATATGTATTTATTCCCGATGTGTTATGGCGAATTTCGGGGACACGAGACTTAATTCTGCGATTGCCGCGTCACGCGGAAATGGGTTGGGAATTAAGTACCATGTCCCCGAAATTCCTTTATCGTTCAGTTGACTGTCTTGACTCGAAAGCCAAGATTTCGGAGCTTAGCCGCAACGCTCTGACAGCCGGCCGCAATCCTCACCTCGGTGTTCTGAAATTCCCGCCGCACCGGGTAGTTCTTCCGGAGCAGGTCGAAGAGCGCCCCTCGCCCCTCCCCCGCCTCGACCGCCTCGCGCAGATTCCGATCGTCCCGCAGAATATCGTAGACACGCGAGGACCGCGGTCCGCAGAAGGTCCTCCTCCGACCCGGCGCAGCCGGTCAAATCGACCGTCGGCACCGGGGGAGGCGGCATGAGCCCACGCCAGTCGACAAGCGGCGCCTGCCCAAGCCAGGAGCAGACCGCTTCATAGAGCATCCCCGTCGCGGCGACCTTGCCGTCGAATGAATAACCGGCGATGTGCGGTGTCGCCAGGAACGCGTGCCGCGCCATGTCCGGATCTATCCCCGGCTCGTTTTGCCAGACATCGAGCACGGCCAGTCGGACTCTCTGGTCGAACAAGGCCGCTTTGAGGGCCGCCTCGTCAACCACCTGCCCCCGCGAGGAGTTCAGAAAAACCGAGCCCGGCTTCAGAGACCGAAAGAAGGCCGTTCCCGCAAGGTTGATTGTCGCATCCGGCCCCTGCCGCTCCAGAGGAACATGGAGCGAGATGAAATCGCTCTCCCGGAAAAGAGCTTCGAGAGGCAGATATTTCGGATCGCCGGTCTCCCTCTGCTTCGGAGGGTCATTCAGCAGACACCGCATCCCCAGGGCTTCCGCCTTCTGAACGACCTTGGAACCGACATTTCCGACACCAACGACACCGATCGTGCACCCTTCCAGACGCCGGGCCGTGCGATCGGCAGCGAGAAGCAGTGCCGCGACGATGTACTCCGAGACCGAGTTCGCGTTCGACCCGGGAGCACTGTAAAAAGCGACGCCCTTCCTCTGCAGGTATCCGAGATCGACGTGATCGACGCCGATGGTTGCTGTCCCGACGAAGCGAACCCGGGAGCCGCCCAGGAGGTCTTCGTTTACCCGGGTGATTGATCGCACGATCAGGACATCCGCTTGGCGCACATGGTCCGGATTGATCTTGCGACCGTGGACGAGCGTCACGCTGCCAAGACTACCGAACGTCTCTCGAGCGTAAGGGACGTTTTCGTCCACGACGATCTTCAATTCTTTTGCGACCATACAGAAACGAGTGCTAAAGGTCTAAACCCCGCTGTACGCCGAGAATCCTCCGTCAATCGGGATTACGACCCCGGTCACGAAAGCGGAAGCGGGAGAGATCAGCCAAAGCAGGGTGCCGAGGAGATCTTCAGGACACCCGAAGCGGCCCATCGGCGTATGTCGAAGAATGGAATGGCCGCGATCCGTGCACTCCCCGGTCTTTTCATCCGTGAGCAGATAGCGGTTCTGGTCGGTCAGAAAGAACCCGGGAGCAATGGCGTTCACTCGAATATTCGGCGAATATTCCTGCGCCATGTGGACCGCCAGCCATTGAGTGAAATTGCTGACTCCTGCCTTCGCGGCCGAGTATGCGGGAATCCGCGTCAACGGTCGAAAGGCATTCATCGATGAAACATTGATGATCGAGCCTTCCTTCTGGTTCGCGATGTACCGGCCGAAAACCTGGGTTGGCAGGAGGGTCCCCATCAGGTTCAAGTCAAACACGAACTTCAGCGCGTCCTCGGGGATGTCGAAAAAGCTCTGGTTGGCGTTGGTCGAGGCTCGGGGGCTGTTTCCGCCCGCACCATTAATCAGGACGTCGATCCGGCCGAACTGCTCGACGACCTTCTTGCGCCGACTGTTCCAGCACGTCCTTTTTCAGCACATCCGTGTAAATCACGGCACAGGCGCCGACGTTGGTGGGAATGCGGTGCATGAAACGATCAGCAAGCTTGGGATCCCGGTCGAGGATTGCGACATTGGCCCGGCAACCGACGAGCGCACAGGCCATTTCGCCGCCCAGGATACCAGCGCCGCCCGTGATGACAACCGTCTTCCCGCTAAAATCGTAAAACTTGGTCAGTTCTTCGAGATTCATATTAGACTCCGCCAAAAAGCGCGCCACCGTCACCGAACGGCGCCAGATGTCTTTCGAAATGCGCTTCAAGCATCGAGTAATACGTCTCCTCCCATGACTGCAGGATCTCGAAAAACCTCGCCCGGAAGCGCTTCTCGTTCAGCACCGAACCGAAAGTGACATGAAGGATCTGCCGGGCATGGAAATCATTCAGCACAACCGGCAACTGGTCGTCCGGCAGATAGCTGACGTCCGGCGCCTTGGCCGGATCCCCGGACACGTGATAGGTCATCCGATCCACCCAGTACCGTTGCAGTGCAAACGAGTAAATGTCCCTGAACAGGACCGGATCGTGACTCGCGACCGTGCGCACCGCTTCCAGATAACTCGTCCCTGCGGTTTTAAGGTGGATCAGTTCGCCGGCCAGTCGCGAACAGATCGGATAGACCGAGAACTTGTCAGAACCCGAGTGGAGGCTCAACTTGTACGGTCCAAACAGCCTGGCGACCGCCACATGCTGCGCAAACGATTTCTCGAACTTCTCCAGGGCGGCCGGGCCGGGCTCATCCTCGTCCCCCATGTAATCGACACCCTTTTCAAAACGCCCGACATAGCGCGGCGCCAGGCTTGTGCATTTCACGCCGAGCCTCTGGAGCTCCGACGCAATGTAGACATGCTCGGCAAGCGAGGTAACGTTACGGGTCTCGTCAACACTCATTTCGAAATCGAAGGGTTTCTCTCCCATCTTTCCAGCGAGGTGCCGATGCATCCGGACGGTGTAGGCAATCACCCGTCCGTACTTGATCACAGCCCGCAAGAGCTCTTCATCGCTGATCTGGAGCGGTCCGGTTTCGAGATCGACAGGCCGGGCGGTGAAGCGCGCGAGAGAATCAGACAGAGTGGTCTCCAGGGCAGCCCACGGGATCTGGCTCGCCTTCTCCTGCAACTCTCCGGGATCGCTGGTTTCCGCACTCTCATCCACGTGATCGCCCGGATCGACGGTGAAAAAGGTGTACCCCGCCGCCGTGCACAGATCAATGTCGTCGGTGGTCTTCAGATGGTCGGCGTCCGCTCCGTAGCCGTTGGTCCAGCCTGACTGAAAAACGCCCCACGTCGCATCGTCCACCACCAATTGAGGGTTACGCCCGGTGCGGCTGTTTTCACGCATCGATTGTTGGGCGAGAATCGGCATCATCCGATTTCGCTCGTCGGGGAAGACCTTCCGGATGGCCCGAATGTGACCAGGAGTCGCAAGCCCAAGCCGATCACCGCAACCAGCCGTCTTCCGGAGGCCGAAAGAAACCGGGACCAGGTACGGGAACTGGGCGCGCAAAACAGCGGCATTGGCTGCCGTCATCGGGCAAATAGCCAACTTGCCCGCGCTGCCTTCAATTACGACCGTGTGTACCGAGCCTTGGAGACCCGCGGGAATATCCTGGAACGTCAGAACCAGCAAGTGCTTGAACTGATTCTTCCTGCCAAGACAATAGATACTCTTGTCGCCAACCGCCAGGGAATCGAGGTAGACCTTGAAATTCGTCAACTGCTGGAGCCTCTCGGCATAGACCTGTCGCTCCTCGAGCCCAAGGGTGGATGAAGGAGCAGCCTCGGCGATCTTCTGGACCAAAGTCATATGATTGCCTTTCCGATGACGGAGTATCTAAACCCTCGGCAAATAAAGCAGACAGCATAGCACCTCGGAACAGCGGAGGCAATCGGGCAACCGGAATGCGGAATGCGGATTGTGGATTGCGGATTGGCGGGTGCCGGCATCAGAGCAGAGGCGTCAAGGAGGCAAAGCGGCCAAATCCCCAAAACGGGGGTTTCAATCCGCAATCCGAAATCCGAAATCCGCAATCAATTAATTTCCTCCCGCGCGCGTTCTTACTTGTTGACTAAGGCAGAGTCCAAGGCTGTATTCTTACCGACTATGAACCAGAATCAGGATCGGGCCTCCATCGGCGTTCCGTCGCCCGAGCGGGCGTCTGTCGGCGAGAAGGTTGTTGAGCGAGTCGGCCACTATCGGTGGGTAATTTGCGGACTGCTTTTCTTTGCGACAACGATCAACTATGTCGACCGTCAGGTGATAGGAATCCTCGCGAGGGACCTGAAGGACATTATCGGGTGGACCGACATGGACTATGCCAACATCGTGGCCGCGTTTAACGCCGCGTATGCCTTAGGATTGCTTCTGTCCGGTCGCTTGCTCGATCGTTTCGGCACCAAGATCGGATACGCGCTCGCCCTGATCGTTTGGAGCGTGGCAGGCATGGCGCACGCGCTTGCCCGCACCCCTTTTGGATTTGGGTGCGCCAGGGCGGCGCTCGGACTGGGCGAGGCCGCGAACTTCCCCGCCGCCATCAAGACGGTGGCGGAGTGGTTCCCCAAGAAGGAGCGTGCGCTGACAACCGGCATATTCAACGCCGGCACGAATGTAGGCGCAATCATCGCTCCGCTGACCGTCCCTTGGATCGCTATCAACTGGGGATGGCAATGGGCTTTCATTCTCACCGGCGCGCTTGGCTTTCTCTGGCTTCTGTTCTGGTTGCCCATCTATCGCAGGCCGGAGGAGCACCCGAAACTGTCCCGGCCTGAGCTTGCTTACATCCAGAGCGATCCGCCGGACCCGCCCCAGAAATGGCGCTGGATACAGTTGCTCCCCCACCGCCAGACCGCCGCTTTTGCAATCGGTAAGTACATGACCGATCCGGTGTGGTGGTTTTACCTTTACTGGATCCCGAGTTTCCTTAGAGAAAAGCACGGAGTCGACCTTTCGACGGTCGGGATCCCGCTCGTCGTTATTTATGTCGTCGCCGACGTTGGCAGCATCGGTGGAGGATGGCTCTCCTCTGCCCTGATCAAACGCGGCTGGTCGATCAACGCCGCTCGAAAAACCGCGATGCTGCTTTGCGCGCTCTCGGTTCTTCCCATCATGCTGATGCCGTATGCGGGCTCGCTCTGGGTGGCGGTCGGACTGTTCGGGCTGGCGGCCGCATCACACCAGGGCTGGTCTGCGAACATCTTCACGACAGCCAGCGACATGTTTCCGCGCAACGCGGTCGGATCCGTGGTGGGCGTGGGCGGTATGGCAGGCGCCTTCGGCGGCGTCACAATGGCCGTAGCCACGGGCTACATTCTCCAGAGCACCCACGGCAATTACATGAGCATCTTCTTTGCCGTCGGCCCCGCGTACCTCCTGGCTCTTGGGATCATGCAGTTGTTGGCCCCCAAACTGAAACCGGTTGACCAGGAAGCGCTCCTGAAGCCGAAGCGTTACTCCTTCGGTTCATTCCTGGGATTCGGTTTCGTGGGCCTGATCCTCGGGTCATTTACCGGGTGGGGTATCGGACTGATCACCCGGCAGTCCGGCCAGTTGCTTCTCGAGTACATGGGCATCGGCGCCCTGCTAGGCATCATCGTCGGGATCGTCGTGGGCAATCTGCTGCTGGGTTCTGAAAAGCGAGCTGCAGAAGCGTAGGAGACCGACCGAGCACCGATCTCCGCGGGTCCGGCAGGGATGCCGGACCCGCGGACGCGGGCCGGCCAGCTCATCCCGGTGGTCCTTACCCAAGCGGCGAATCGAAGACGTCGATTCCTTCGCGGTCCTTCAGGAAGTTAACCGCGGCATAAGTGGCAGGCGTGAGGAGAACCTCATAGGCGCACTTGGCCAGCCACTGGGCTGCCGCGATCCCCAGCAAGGTCTTTACGCCCGATGCCCCCCAGAAGGCCAGAAGGACGAAGACGACGGAGTCCAATCCCTGCCCGACCACCGTCGACCCGATCGTCCTCGTCCACAGCCAACGGCCCCGGGTCGTCACTTTCATCGCCGCAAGAACGAACGAGTTGGCCAGTTCCCCGACGAGGTACGCAACGAAGGAAGCGAGCACGATCCGCGGGCTCTGTCCCAGAATCCGCTCATAGGCTGCCTGTCCGTCCCAGACAGGCGCCGGAGGCAGGAGCTGCGCCCCCCAGATCACAACAACCGCGAGAGCATTACAGAAGAAGCCGAGCCAGATGACCCGTCGTGTCTGCCGGTAACCGTAAACCTCCGTGAGAACGTCGGCCGCGATGTAGGTGATCGGGAAAACGAGGATTCCGGCCGGGACCATGAAGCCGGCAATGACGGCCAGTTTCCCCCCGACCACGTTCGAGACGATAAGCGCGGTGATGAAGGCGGCGACCAGGACGACAAACCACCCCGAGTATCGATCCGGGCGGTGTTCCGGACTCAGGAAGAAACCTCCTCTCGGGAAAAGACTCCCTTCTCGAGGTGGTATCGACGCGAGGCGTACGCAGCCGCGTGAGGGTCGTGAGTGACCATAACGATAGTCTTGTTGAACTGCTCGTTCAGGCCCTTGAGGACTTCGAGGACTTCCTTTGCGGAAGCCGCGTCCAAATCGCCGGTCGGCTCGTCCGCGAGAACGAAGGTCGGATCAGCGACAATGGCGCGAGCAATGGCGACGCGCTGTTCCTGCCCGCCCGACAGCTGCCGGGGATAGTGGTCCATCCGGTCTTCAAGGCCGACCAGCTTCAGTGCCGTCTCTACATGTTGTCGCCTCTCTTTCTTGTTGAGCGACGTGAGCAGCAGCGGCAATTCGACATTTTCGAAAGCGGTCAGAACGGGGATCAGGTTGAAGTGCTGAAAGACGAACCCGACGTGCCGATTTCTCCAGATCGCCAGATCGTCTTCGTCCAGGTCGTGGAGATCTTCGCCCGCGACACGGACCTCGCCGGAGCTGGCCCGGTCAATGCCAGCGATAATGTTCAACAGCGTGCTCTTCCCGGAACCCGAAGGGCCCATCAGGCAAACAAATTCGCCGGGCCGGATCTCGATACTGACGTTGTCCAGCGCCTTCACGGCAGTGGAGTCGCGATGGTAGAGCTTGCTCACCTGGCTGATAGAAATTAACGCTTCGTTCATAACTGTCACTCTCTACGAACTTTCCCTGTCGGTCTTCTTGGAGAAGGTCACCCGCGCCGTCATCTCGGGGCGAAGGTACTCATCCGGTTCCGTCACCTGGACCTTCACCTGGATGGTCGCCTTCTGCCGATTTGCCTCGGGAGAAATCTCCGCTATCTGACACTTGTACTTTCGGTCCGGGTAGGCCTCAGGAGTCATGACACAATCCTGATCGCGGGCGATCCGGTTAAAATCCGACTGGCTGATATCCAACTCCACCTGCAGGTCCTTGAGATCGGCCAGGGAAACGACAGCGGACTTGGCTCCCATCTCCCCGGCAAACGAGGTGGTCACCATTTCCCCCATTTCGACCAGGCGCTCGAGAACTGTCCCATCGCTTGGCGCCGTGATGCGGGTGGCATCCAGCAACGTTTCGGCGTACCGGAGCGCGGCGCGGTTCCGCTCAACTTCGGCGCGCGCCAGCGAAATCTGCTCCTGACGGGGTCCCAGCTTCATCAGGTCGTGATTGCGTTCGGCGACGTGCACGGCGGCCTCGGCCATCTCGGTTCGTGAACGGGCATTGTCGACCTGTTGCTGGGAGACAGCGCCGCTCTTCAGGAGAGTCTCGAACCGCTGGAGCTCCAACCGGGCGTTGGCGAGGTCGGCCCGCAGGCGCAGGAGCTCGGCTTCGGCCCTCTGGATCTCCTCCGGCCGGTTACCGGCCTGTAATTCCTCCAGGCCCGCCTCGGCCGCCCGAACTGCCGCCTGAGCCTGCTCGACCTGCGCCCGGTACTCGCGATCGTCGAGTCGGACGAGAAGCTGTCCCTTCTTCACGGGGTCGCCCTTCTCGACTCCGATCCAGGCAACCTTTCCCATGACCTTGGAACCGACTTCGATCTTGTGATGGGCAACGATGTACCCGGAGGCGATCAGTACGGTGCCTCCAACGCCTCCGCTGTCCGCATCAGCAGCCGGAACCGCAGTCTCCGGCGCCGGCTTGGCGGAACCTGCGTCCGCCGCACTTTTCGAACCATCGGCACTCTTCAGATAGCCGCCGAGAAAGAGCCCAAGCAAAAGGCCCACCACGAGCAGTGCGCCCGCGACAAGCCAACTGACTCCACGGCGTCGGTCGAGCGATGCCTTCTTGGATCGGTCTATTTGAAGTGCGTCCAGATTCTTTTCCATCAAGAGGCCTCAGTTAGTCCCGCATAACGTCGATGAGCTTCAGACGTGCGGCCCGCCTCGCGGGCAGGAAGCCGCCCACTATACCCACGACCAGAGAGAAGAGCAAACCCTGCAGAAGGATGGTCGGGGTCAATCGGAAGTTGAACGCAACCTCGCTGAATGTCATGAAGTTCATGGTACCGGTCGAGATCCCGTTCAGCGGCAACGCGAGCAGACAGCCGAGAACCCCGGCTATGAACGCGAGAATCAGCGACTCGACCATGAACGACGTCAGGATGCTGAATCTGGGAAATCCGAGTGCGCGGAGAGTAGCGATCTCCTTGATGCGGCCCATGACCGCCGCGTACATCATGTTCATCGCCGCGAAACAGGAACCGATCCCGAGCACCACGGCAATGATGACACCAAGTGCTTTGAGGGCGACCGACGACTGTGTCTGGGCTTTGTAGTACTCCTTCTGATCATGGACTTCCAGCGAAATGCGCCTGTCGTCCTCGATTCGCTTGCGCAATTGCGCGGCCGCGCCGGGAGTCGGTTGCGCTGGAGCACGATGCAGGAATAAATCGGGCGGTTCCACTCCTGGGCCACGTCATTGTAATCGGCCCAGAGCTCCGAATCATACGCGGTTCCCGCCGCATCGAACACCCCGACGACCGGCCAGTCGGAGCTCGCGATCCGAATCCGGTCCCCGAGCTTCATCCCCTTGAAGCGTTTGGACATCGACTGGCTGACGACCAATTCGCGCAGGCCGCTCCGCATCCTCCGACCTTCAACTATCCGCACCTCGGGCCGCAGCTCAAAAGCGACAGGGGAAACGCCGCGAACCAGGACATTCGCGGTATCGCCGCCGGTTCTCTCGTGGTTGATGATGACCGCGATCTCGCCGGAAGCGAGCGGCTCACCCTTGGCGTTCTTCGCTACCCCGTCCAACAGACGCACCGTATCAAAGAGCGCCCTGTCGAAATAGCTCGCCGTCTCGTTCTGCGAACCCTGACGGATCAGGACCAGATGGTTTTCATGCCCGGTTTGCACGAAGGTAGAGTCCAGCCCATGGATGAGGGCAAGCATGAACAGCACAACGGCGACGGTCAGGCCGATACCAAATGCCGTCATTGCGGTGCTCAACTTGCGGACCCAGAGGCTGCGCAGGTTGTACTTAAGTGGAATCTTCATTACACGACCCTCCGCAAGGCGTCCACGACCGGTCGACGGGCGGCCTGCAGCGCAGGAATCATCGACGCCACTACGCCGATGAAAATCCCCGTCCCAATGCAAATCAACAAGCGTTTCACCGGTGACCAGAAATCGCTGCATGAATCCCGAGCTTAGCTCAGCCATATCGACGAACTGGGAAAACACCAGCCTGGCACCGACCGAGCCGATGACAGCCCCGAGGAGGGTAATGAAGACGGCTTCACCGAGCAAGAGGCCGAGGATCCGGCGTCGTCGAAAACCGAGCGCTTTCAGAATCCCGATTTCCCTCGTCCGCTCGCGAATCGACATAGCCATCGTATTTGCCGCCACCAGGATGATCGCGAAAACGACGACCGAGCAGATCGTCTTGATCATCAACTGGACGTTGCCCATCATCGAAATGAAGCCAAGCACGAACGCTTTTTCGCTTTCGGTCTTTGTGGGCGCCGTCGTGTTCTGGAACATCGCGTCCACTTTCTGGGCGACATGCGGGACCGCTTCCGCCGATTTGGCCTTGATCCAGTACCAACCGACAATCCCTTGATTGTTCATCGCTTCATTGAAGTAATCCCACTGGAAATAGAGGCCGCTTTCGTCCTGAGCTTCGTAGATGCCCCGGAGCGTCAGCTCAAAATCCGCCGGCCACAAACCCCTTTTTAGAACGATCTTCTCGCCGATTTTCCAGTTGTACCGCGCGGCCAGCTTCTTCCCGGCGACGCAACCGGTACGGTCTTTTACGAATGCTTCCTTCTGGTCCTCCGGGATTTTGACATCGCTCAGAACCTTCCAGATCTGATCGGACTGGACCGCTATCTGCGCGAATATGTTCGCGGGGTCTTCATAGATCCCCTGAACCCAGGCTGCTCCCACGGCCGCCTCAACGTCGTCCACCTGCTGAATCTTCTGACGGTACGAGAGGGGGAGGATGTTGGCCAGCGAGACCTTGTGGCGCGTGACCAGGCGCAAGGCGGAGTCTGGCGCCATGGGCGGGTTCTCCAGTTCACTCAGCACCGTGAGGAGTGTCGCCACCAGGAACAGGCTGACGGCGATGCTCGTCATCGTCAGCAGGGTCCGCCTCTTGTTCCTGAAGATGTTCTTAAGTAGAAATGGAAAGAATTTCATAACCGTTAAGCGAGAACCGGAGAAATAGCGCCGGTCAAAGGTAGTACGGATTTTCGACGACAATAGTTTACGGATGTGCGAGGAGACTGGCAAGTCGAGGGGGAGGGATTGCGGATTGGGGATTGCGGATTAGAAGCCGGCGAACTGAGGTGGACCGAGGATGCGCGAACCCGACTTGGGTGAGTTTGCGTGCTCCGCAGCCGCATGCTCTCCTTCGAGACACACCCCTCTATGCTGGCTTTCATTCCGCAATCCGCATTCCGCAATCCGCAATCGTCAGCCCGGGCTACTTCAGAAATCCGTTTTTCTTCATGACGTCGACCAGTTCCTGGACCGAGCCGGCCGATTTCTGCAGGGCCACGCGTTCATCCGTCGTCAGATTGATCTCGATAATATCTTCGACCCCCCGGCACCCCAGCTTGATGGGAACCCCGACGAACAGGTTGCTGATGCCGTATTCCCCGGTCAGGTACGTGGCACACGGCAGGATCTTCTTTTCGTCGTGGAGAATGGATTCAACCATTTCGGCCACGGCCGAGGACGGGGCGTAGAAAGCACTCCCGGTCTTGAGCAGCTTGACGATTTCCGCCCCACCGTCCCGTGTCCGCTGGATCAAGGCCTGGATCCTTTCGGCGGGGAGCAGTTCGGTGATCGGGATGCCGGCCACCGTCGAGTACCTGGCGAGCGGCACCATCGTGTCGCCGTGCCCGCCCAGGACGAACGCCTGGGTGCTCTCGACAGAGACGCCAAGTTCCTGGGCGATGAACGTGCGGAAACGGGCCGAGTCCAGAACGCCTGCCATCCCGATGACATGCTCGCGTGGAAACCCCGAATAATGAAGAGCGACGTGGCACATCGCGTCCAGCGGGTTGCTGACGACCACGAAGATGGCATGAGGGCTGAGCGGGGCGATCTTCTCGGTCACGTCCCGAACGATGGTCGCATTCTTGAGCAGCAGATCATCGCGGCTCATGCCCGGCTTCCGAGCAAGGCCGGCGGTTACCACGATGACATCCGAATCTTCGCTGGCGTCGTAAGTGTTGGAGCCCGTCAGTTTGGAATCATAATCCTCGACCGGGCCTGCCTCCAGGAGATCAAGAGCCTTGCCCTGAGGCATTCCTTCCACCACATCGACAAGCACGACGTCGGACAGCTCCTTCTCCACCAGACGCTGCGCGAGTGTCGCTCCCACGTTCCCCGCCCCGACGACCGTCACCTTGTTCCGTTCACAACGTTTCATGGTTATTCCTCGGATATGGCTTTACGCCTGACTCATGTTCTCGATCACCGCCGACGCAAATTCGCTCGTCTTCAACGTGACCGCACCTTCCATCTGCCGCTCGAGGTCGTATGTTACCCGGCGCTGCTTGATACTCTTCGCGAGGCCCGAGTAGCACCAGCTCGGCGGCCTCTTTCCAACCCATGTACTCGAGCATCATGACGCCGGACAGGATCAGCGAACCGGGGTTAACCTTGTCCTGACCCGCGTATTTTGGTGCCGTGCCGTGCGTGGCTTCGAAGAAAGCCACTTCGTCGCCGATGTTGGCGCCCGGTGCCATCCCAAGCCCTCCTACCTGCGCGGCGCAAGCGTCCGAGAGGTAGTCACCATTCAGATTCGGCGTCGCGAGCACTTCGTACTCATCCGGACGCAGGAGCACCTGCTGGAACATGGCATCGGCAATACGGTCGTTGACCAGAATCCTCCCGTCGGGGATCTTCCCGCCGTAGTTCTCCCAGAGTTCCTTCTCTTCGATGCAGACATTCGCGAACTCCGTGCGCGCCACTTCGTAACCCCAGTCGCGAAACGCGCCCTCGGTGTACTTCATGATATTGCCCTTGTGCACGAGGGTGACCCGCTTGCGGCCATTTGTGAGAGCGTGCTGCAAGGCCATTCGGACCAGTCGCTTGCTGCCGAAGGCCGAGATCGGTTTGATGCCGATCCCCGAATCCGCGCGGATATTTTTCGAGAACCGGCTGTTGATGAAGTTGGTTATCTCGGTTGCTTCCGCAGAGCGCCGCCGGCCATTCGATGCCGGCGTAGACATCCTCGGTATTTTCCCGAAAGATGACGACATTCATCTTTTCCGGTTCCTTGACGGGGGAAGGCACGCCGGTGATGTATCGGCAGGGCCGAACACAAGCATACAGGTCGAGGACTTGCCGCAGTGTAACGTTCAGGCTCCGAATGCCGCCTCCGACCGGGGTGGTCAAAGGTCCCTTGATGGCCACCCGATGAGCGGCAATTTCGTCGATCGTCGCGGACGGGAGCCATTCGCCGGTCTGTTGTTTGGCCTTTTCTCCGGCCAGAACCTCCCGCCAGGCGATCCGCCTTTTGCCCGCGTAGGCCGTCTGCACAGCAGCGTCGAGGACGCGGCGGGTGGCCCGCCAGATGTCCGGTCCGGTGCCATCCCCTTCAATAAATGGGATGGCCGGGTTGTCTGGAACTTGAACCCGTCCCTGCTGGATCTGTATCTTCTCGCCCCGTTCTTCATTCATGCTTTAATTCCTCCGCGCCGACACGACAATTCCACAGAATGCTCCGCTCCATTTCCAGTAAGAGGCTGCAAGCACGGACGTTCCACAACGTCCCTTGACCTTATGCCAGAGTCTATTTTAAGAAGGAACGCGAGTCAAACGGTCTTCATCGACCAGACGCCTGGGAGTGTTGAAAAGCTTGACACCCTGGCGGCCACTGCCGGTCAGAACGAAGAGAGCAGGCGGGACAGATGGGCAGATGGCAGCCGGCAGCGGGCAGCAAGTGCATCGTACGAGCGCGGACCGCCTTCCGGAGCGCGGAAGTCTCGTCCACACCTGGGTTCGCGGGCATCTTGCCCGCACGGCGGGGCATCTTGCCCGCCGTTGTTTTTGTCTAAAACGGCGGGCAGGATGCTCGCCGAAAGCGGACGGGACGTCCGCGCTCCGGGGATCGAAATCCGGTGTCGAAAAGAGCTACAACTGCTCGAGGAGGACACCGAGCAGCGCAGTCCGCCTGAGAAGTGAATCAACGAAGATGTATTCGTCAGGAGAATGGGCGCCCCCTCCTTCGATCCCCAGGCCATCGATAGTCGGAACTCCTTGGGCGGCGGTGAAACTCCCGTCGCTTCCTCCTCCTGAGAATCCGGCGCACAGTTCCAGCCCGATGCCGGCCCCCAGGCGACGGACCTGCTCAAAGAGGTCGCGAGCCCGCTGGCTCTGTTCCATGGGAGGCCGATCCAGTTGTCCCTCGACCCTGACTTCGGCGCCGGGGGTCACCGGGGACAGACTTCGAATCGCCGACTCAACACGGCGGGCTTCGTCAACGGTCAAGAAACGAACGTCAATGGTTGCTTCAGCGCTCTCCGGGATGACGTTCTCCGCCGTTCCCCCACCGATCATGGTCACAGAGACGGTCGTTCCCGCCTCGGGATTGGCCAACTTTTCGATTTCCGGGATCTGCCGGCTCAATTCGATGATCGCATTAATGCCCTGCTCCGGGGCCACACCCGCATGGGCGGCTCGACCACGCGCCCGAACCCTGAAGACCCCGCTGCCTTTGCGGGCAACCTTCAGGGCTCCGTCAGGAAGCGGCGGCTCCAGCACGAGGGCGATGTCCGATTCACGAGCAAAGGACTCGATGATTGCACGGCTTTCGAAACTCCCGATTTCCTCATCGGTCGTGTACAGGAAGCGGATGCTCTTCCCGGGATGGATAATGCCGCTTTGGAGATATTGCTGGAGGAGCAGGGTCGCTGCGACACTCGCCTTCATGTCATAAACGCCCGGCCCGCAGAGCCTGACTCCTTCCCGCTTCCACGGATTGCGGTCAAGTGAACCGGCCGGATGGACGGTATCCAAGTGGCACAGAACCAGGATCCTTCCCCGCCCCGGATCCGCCGGCCACTCTCCCCAGATGATGTCGCCCACCGAGGAGCGCGGCTCAACGACCGCGCGAAATCCTGACTGCTCGAGGCGATCCGCCACCAGGCGGCCCAACCGATCCACGAGAGTCTTGGACGAGGAGGGGGATTCCAGCAGAACGAGGTTCTCGAGAGTGCCGAGAAGCGACTCTCGATCGGCTTGGATTCGACCCAAGAGGTCAGTCATCCGATCTCCAACTGGCAATGACTCACTTCATTTGGTGTGTGTCCGATTTCGGGGACATAATACTTAATTCCCATCCCGTTTCCACTATCCGCTCGTTGGCAAAGGAATTAAGTTTTGTGTCCCCGAAATCGGATCCGAAATCGCCTCTTTTTGTGCCCGGTTTGCGGGAGGGCAGGCAGTTTCGGGGACACAAAACTTAATCCCCTTTGCTATGCCAAGGGCGAGATAACGGAGCGGGAATTAAGCATTGTGTCCCCGAAACCTGCCTAGTGCTGCAGTTTGCGACCTCGGCCGATCACCTGATCCAGGATCTCCTGGGAGATCTCCTCAACCGACTTTCCGGTCACATCGATGACCGGCCACAGTGGATTCTGGGCAAAGATCGCATGCGCGTGTTCGAGCTCTCCCTTGACGCGCTCGACGTCGGCATAGCTGCTGTCCGCCACACCAAGTTGCCTGAGACGAACGATTCTCACCTCTGAGAGCCGCGAGGGATCGACCGTCAGGCCCACGACCTTGTGCTGGTCGATCTCGAACAGCTCGCGCGGCGGCTTCATGCCCAGCACTGTGGTCACATTCGCGACCTTCCAACCTTCCTGGGCAAGATAAATACTGACGGGAGTCTTTGATACCCGGCTGACCCCGATCAAGACCAGATCCGCGGTTTCCAGGTCTTTTATCGACCGTCCGTCGTCGTGTCGGATGGCGTACTCGATCGCGTCGATACGGCTGAAGTACTCCTCGTCGACCCGGTGCAGCAGACCCGGGGTTGAAACCGGTGTCTTCTGGAAGAACTGGGTAAGCTTGTCCATGATCGGTCCGAGCAAATCGATTGACTCGAATTTCTGCTGTTCCGCGCTCGTGCGGAGCCACGACCGGATCTCGCTGTCGACAAAGGTGTAAACGACCAGGGTATCCCCATGGGCGGCCTTGAGGATTTCGCGAATCTGCTGTTTCTCGCGAATGTTCGCGTACCGGGTGATGACCACATCTTCCTGAAACTGCGCCATGGCCGCCTTGAGCATGCGATAGGCGGTTTCTCCGGTTCCATCGCTCATGATCAGCACGTGATAGCTCTTCATGGCCCCTTCCTTCTAAGAGGATTCTTTCAGTCTGTTCTTCAGGCCTTCGATGGCCTCAACCGGGGTGGGATCTTCCTGGTTCAAGAAGGACAAATACACGCTTGCATAATCGCCGAGCATGACGAGAGTCCACAGCCTCTCCAGCCAGCTCTCACTATCGGTCCAGAACTCGAGTGCCGAACCGGCCTTCTCGCTCAGGATGTCGCGCGTGATCTCGGCCCGAATTTGCACCCTCGGGTGGTCCTCGCGGTCCCTGAGGAAAATCGGAAGAATCTGACGAAGGATGGGGGCAGGATGCTTCCACCCAACGATTTCATTGTGGTTCATTTCCGGAAGTGATGCGGAGTAGGCCAGTTGCTTGCCGTTCTCGGAAAACTGACCGCGCCACCTGACCGCCAGCACGTCGAGCCGGTCCTGGCTGCCGTAGATCACCGGAATTTTCCTCTGCAGCTGGCGGGCAAGCGTCTTTGCGGCATTTTCGGCCAAAGGACAGGTTGGCCCGTACAATTGGATCTTCCTCCGGACCCAGCCGACCGACTTTTTGATCTCGTTTGTCGGATCAGGAGCCAGGCCGAGCTTTCCAAGCACCATCAGCAAAGGGATAGCCGAATAGCCGATGGCCGTGCGGGGTGGATAGCCCCCCGGAATCCGGATCAGGGGGAAACGGTACTGCTCCGCCTCTCTCTGGAGCTGGCCGTTGGAACTGATGCACAGGATCCTGGCACCCGCTGCGGTCGCTTCCTTCAGCGCCGAGAGAGTCTCCTCGGTGTTGCCCGAGTAACTTGACATGATGGCGAGAGTGTTTGAACCGGCAAAACCGGGAATTGAGTACCCGCGGTTGACGACCAGCGGAACACGCAGGGAATTGCCCAGGAAGGCTCGTATGAAATCACCACCGATGGCAGAACCGCCCAAACCGCAGATCACCACGTTGGCGATGGAGCTCCATTCGCGCGGCAGACTCACCGAGCGGCCGATCTCGACCGCCTCCTCGAGCTGCACGTCGAAACGGCCGACGATATTCAGCATGCCCTGTTCGTCAATCTCTCGCATCTCAATCAGGTTATTCAGCATTTCACTCACCGGTGTACTCCGTCTGTCTGACTTCGGTTCTGGAACAAACAATTTAACATGTACTTGGAGCTACGGAAACGCTTTTAGGAGCGTACCCGAGCAAGGGCGTGAGAAAAGCCGGACAGGCCGGCGCCGGGGCGAGATCGAATGGCCGCGCATGAAGCGGCGGGTGTTGGATAAGCCAGACCTGGGAGCGGCCTGACTCCGGACCTGCCGACGCCTAAAGGTATTCCTTCATCTCCCTGCCTCGGAGTTGCTCGACAAGTTTCTTGACCTCTTCGACACGTTCCTGGGGACAAACGAGCGTGACATCCTCCGTCTGCACGACGACCAGGCCTCTGATACCAACCGCACCGATCAGCTTGCCCGAAGAGGAATAGAAGAGACAGTCCTCGACGTCGTGCACAACGTAAGCGCCGCTGGCGTAGTTCCCAGCCCCGTCCGCGCACCAGATATCGCGCACCGCCTTCCAGTTACCGACGTCGCTCCACCCCAAACGGCAAGGCAAAACCGCTACTCGGTCGGCCCGCTCCATGACGCCATAATCAATCGATGTTTTCGGAGCCTGTGCGAACAATGCCTCGACTTCGCCCGGAATGTCCCAGCATTTTTCGATTTCCACCAGGATGCGGTGGAGTTCAGGCATGTGGACTTTGATTTCCTCGAGAATTCGGTCGACGGACCAGATGAACATTCCGCTGTTCCAGTAATAGTCGCCCGTCTCGAGGAACCGCTTGGCCTCGTCTTCCGGCGGTTTTTCCGCGAACCGAACGACGCGGAAAGCCGCTTTGCCTTCAAATTGCCCGATTGCCTCTCCTCTCTGGAGGTAACCGTACCCGGTCGCCGGATGGTCCGGTTCGATGCCGAAAGTCACCAGCCAGCCGTCGCGCGCCATCCGTTCCCCGGCGGTCAGCACGGCATGGAATTCGGTGACATCCTTGATGGAGTGATCGGAGGCGAGAACCGCCATCATTTCGTTGCCGAACTTCCGCTTCAGGTGAAGCGCCGCGAGTCCAATGCACGGGGCTGTGTTCCGCGGCATCGGCTCGAGCACCACCTGGTCGGCCGCGAGATCGGGCAACTGCTCATGGACCAAGGCCGCGTACAGGGGACTGCAGACCACATAGACGTCTTCGCGACGGACGAGCGGGGAGAGCCGTTCTACCGTGTTCTGAAGCATCGTGCCCGGCCCGCTGATATCCAGGAACTGCTTAGGCCGCGCTTCACGGCTCAGCGGCCAGAAGCGGGTGCCCTGTCCGCCGGCCATAATCAGTGCTTTCATTGAGTACCCCCGCTCGGACCGACCAGATAATCCTCGGCAAAAGCCTTGATATCCTCGACTTCAATTTCCTTAAGACCCGACAGCATCGCCTGTTCCTGATCCGCTTCAATCCCCGAGATTACGCCGAGAGCCGTTTGAAAGACGTCGTCCTCGCCCTCCATTTGTTGGATATAGTGCCGAGTGATGGCTCGCGAAAGGCCCGCGAGGAAGATATCCTGTCGAAGGCCTTGAGCCTGGATCCGCCCGAAGACGCCGAACAGCGCCTGCTCGGCCGTTTTTTCCTGGCCCTGAAGGCTGTGGATGCTCGCAACGAGCGTGCTCCCGTTACGGCCGTCAATCGCGGCGAAGCTCACCGGGAAGGCCAGACCTGTCTTGATCCACAGATCCTCGGCAAGTTCGCCTCCCGCCCCATCCAGGAGGCCCTCCACGATGCGCAGCACCCGGCCATTGCGAGTCGATTGCCCCGGACCCTTGAACAGAAAGTTCTCCCCCGCCTTCACCTTTCCGAAGGTCTCTTCTTCCTTCTCCTTCTCCTCCTTTTCCTCCGCCCCGGGCTGCCCCTGTCCGAGGGGGGACTTGTAGTGCCGGTCGCTGAGCGTGGAGACGAAACCCTGCAGAAACGAACTTCCTTCGAAATCACCCCGGATGACGATGATCGGGTGCTTTTCAGCCATCTGGCCCTTGATCCAAACCTGAACGCCGTCGAGCGTCAGCGACCCGACAGTCTCGGCGCTGCCGTATCCCGGTCTCCCATAGGATTTATCCTTCCACAATTCCGAGAGTGGACCGGCCAGCGGATCACGTCCCTGGTTGGACTTGACCTGAAGACGAGCCAATTGAAACGAACCCTCGTCGATTGCGGCCTGGCGCAGCCACCCGACAAGCATGCGGAAAACGTCTTCCAGGTAAGGGGACAGAACGCGAGTCTGGACCCCGAAGAAATCGGGCTCGTTCACAATTCGAAGCCGGGCGCCCGTCCGTTCCAGATCCGCCCAGGTAGCCGCCCCTTTTTGCTTGATCGCCTGCAAAAGGACTCCACGGAGCATCACATCCGTGATCCCGGCGTTTTCGGCGTTTTCCGCGTCTCGGCCGCCCACGAAGTAGAAACCGAGATGGACCAGCGGAGCGCTATGGTCTTCCTCGTAAAAGACGGTTGGGCCTCGCATGACCGAAGTGTGTCTCACTTGCTTCGGCCGGTACCGGGGCACAAAACGGGACACCTGCTCCCGTTCCCTGCGGTCATCACGAGTTGGGGCCGGGAGGATGGACTTCTCCTTGAGCTTTGTCACGGCAGGGGGCAGGAGGATTTTCAGCGTCTCGAGAAACGCCTGAGGCGTGAAAGTGCGTTCCGGCGCGGACTCGGGGAAGATCTCGGTGACCGATAGATTGTTCTCGATAAGGTACTTGGCGGCAACCTGCTGCAGTTTGTCGGCCGTGACTGCCTCGATTCGGGCTGGTGTCTTTCCGAAATCGAGAGCGGAGCCGGTAATCTCTTCCTCGGCAAGTGCGATCGCCCGACTGCGGAGATCCTCGGTCTGGTCGTAGAAATCGGCTAGCGCCTGAGCCTTCAGCCTTTCGACGTCCTCAGTGGCCAGGCCCTCGGTATTGAGGATCTGTACCCGGGCCAGGGCCGCAACCTCGGCGGCTTCGACCTTGTCCTCGGCCGGCACGACTTCGAGGACCAGCCGGCTACCCCGTTCGTCCGTCTCGAGCCGGGCCTCGCTCAGCACCGCCTGGCCACTCTCGCTCGAGCCAGCCAGGGACTGCTCCTCCGATCCGGTAAGTGCGTGACTGAGGATCTGGAGCGGCCAGTAATCCGGGTGGTCACGGCCCGGAACCCGGTAAACATAGAGCACCCGGGCCTGGGTGACCGGCCGGCGAAGCAGTTGATAGGCGAACCCGCCGCCTGATTCGGCAGGGGTCGTCCCGGCTCTTCGAAAGACATCCGCCTTCCCTTTTCCCCAGTTCGCGATAATCCTCTCCAGAACCTGCTCTCGAGTTAGAGCCCCGGAAAGGACCAGGGTGACCCGGCTCGGGCGGTACAGGCGGGCATGAAACTTCCTGAGCCCCGCCTGGGTCACGTCTGAGACCGTCCGTCTATCGGTGGAAGCGCCTCCCGGGCCAACATCAGCCCCTCGCTGCGGACTCTGTTCCGCAAGGCTTTTTTCCTGTCGAAGGTCTTCGTCCTTTATCTCCTCGGGTAGTTGGAGGAGTGCGGCATGGAGCTCGATCATTTTCTGAAGGCTCTCGGCAGGCCCAATCGATGAGAACCACGTCTGGCGTGATTTCACGGTAACTTGCGCTTCGCCGCTTGCCCGGTAGATCCCCTTGGCAAAACCAGCCCGGCTTGACAAAAAACCCGCCAGAACAGCCGAGTAACCCTTTTCCTGCGCCTGTTCGTCTTCCGTTCCCGACTGAACCAGGGTCACAATGGAGACGAGCGGGTACATACCGTGCTCTTCAATTGCAATGGTCGCCCCGCTGTTCAGCACGATCCGAACCTTGTTCCCCGCATCTTGCCGGTCTTTGATCTGCTGGAAATACTGAGGAGGCGGCAGAGGTTTCCGCTGAATTCGGGTCCGGCGATCATTCGTCTGCGGACTCAGGGCGGTCAGGAGGGACAAGAGCAGGGATGCCCAGATCATGTGAGAATCGTACCAACAAAGCTCACAAGGTGACAACATTCAGGGCCGAGCCGGCCGAGCCGGCTCGTCTCCGCTTGGGTTTCGTCCGGCGGCCCTTTTGATGTATGGTATAAGTCGGTATTAAAGAAAATGAACACAAGAGAAATGGATCAGCACCAGATCGTCGAGGGGCTGAAGAATCATAACCCGGATACGATCGACGAGTTTGTGCACCACTTTTCTCGGCCGTTGTTCGGGGTCATTCTCAACTACACCAAAAACCCCTCTGACGCCGAGGAAATTCTCCAGGACACGCTCCTGAAGATTATTCGAAAAATCGAGACCTTCCGGGAGGAGAGCGACATCTGGCCGTGGATCAAGCGGATCGCAGTCAACAATTCGATCATGTGGCTGCGCAAATACCGCGCGGCTCGGGACCGGGAGATCCAACTCGACGATAGCATGCCCCATTTCTCGAGCGACGGTCAGTACATGAACCCGCCGTTCGGATGGTCGGTCGACCCGGAAGAAGTGATGCTGAACCGGGAGTTGGCGGGCGAGTTGTACGACGCGATCCAGGCCCTTCCTTTTGAGTATCGAATGCCCCTCGTCCTGAGAGACATCGAGGGTTATTCGATCAAACAGATCTCCTCGTTGCTCAGCCTCAAAGAGCCAACGACAAAGACCAGGATTCACAGGGCCAGGCTCTCAGTGCGCGAGAAGCTGTCGCACTACTTTGAGGATGGGATATGAGAAGCACTATTACCTGTAAGGAGTGCGTGGATCTTCTGATGGATTACGTCGATCACACGCTTGAGCCGGCCGCCCAACTCAGGCTGGATGAGCATCTTGCCTCATGCCCGCCTTGCATTCACTTCTTGAAAACGTACAGGAAGTGTGCGGAGTTTTCCGGCCAGCTGCGGGATCAGAAGGTGCAGATTCCGCTCCAACTGGAGAACCGGCTGAAAAGCTTCTTGAAACAGGAATTGGAGCAGGCGCCGGTCGAGTTGGGCCCCCCCAGGAAAACGAACGCGCAGCACGACCGCTGACAGGACGCCCGCCTCGGAGCCGGAATCGATTACCACAGCGCGGAACTTCTCCGCGCCCTTTTCGGGTTTTGTCCCCGCACCGCAACACCAGGGAAAATTCACGGATAGGGCCGATCCACGAGTGAATCGGCCCCGGTTCGATTGGAATCAGACCATCCGAGCGCTAGCGCTAAACACAGCGGCGGCCCGGCGGACCTCAGCCTTTGCGAACGGACGGGCGGCGAAGCAGCACGTAGGTTGCTCCTCCCCCGCCGTCGGCCGGTCGCGCGGAAGTGAATGCTACAACGAAACGGGAGGACGTGCGCCGCGACAGCCAACGCTCAATTGTCTGCTTCAGAACGGGGATGTTATGGCGTGAATTGTTGCCCTTCCCGTGGATTACCCGGACGCACTTCAGGTTTCTCATGCACGAATCGTGAATGAACCGCTCGAGGGCTGCGATCGCCTCGTCACGTGAGTAACCGTGGAGGTCGAGATTGGCCTGGATCGAGAAACCTCCGTCTCGCAGCTTCTTGACCAGCCGGTGGTCCCAGGCGTGGCTCCCGCCCTCGATGTACTCGTTCAGGTAATGCACTTCTATTGTTTCGGCCTCGTCGAGGGCTCGCAGGAATAGATCCTTGTCCTCTTCCTGCACGTACCGGGCGCGAGTGCGCGGAGTGCGGACGGGGCCGGGCACCCGGTGCGGGTAAGGCGGCAAAGGCTCAACTTCCGCCATCGCCTTACGAAAGAGCTCGTCCTCGTTAAGTCCCTCGCCGAATTCAAGGGGAGGTGGGTCCATTTTGTCGTGGAGGGTGATCTTGCGTCTCACTGCTCATTCCTCCAGTCTCCGGAGGTCCGAAGCGGGCCGTCCGGGTAAGAATCAAGCGCCGAATCGACCGGCGTCTTGTGCGACCAGTATAGCGTACCGGCGCGGTGGTCTGTTTTGATATTCGGCTCACCCGGACCGCCCGCCCTGCGACCATCGCGGAGCCTGCGGGCAGTGCCACTTCCTACCGCCATCTGCTATACTACCGGCGCACTTCAAGTTGGGCGGTTAGCTCAGTTGGCGGAGCGCCTCGCTTACACCGAGGAGGTCACAGGTTCGAGTCCTGTACCGCCCATCCCCTCTTGAGAAATTGCCGAGAATGGCAAATCAGACACGGTGTGTCTCTGACAAATCAGTCAAAAAGTAAGACAAAACCGGATAAAAAGAAGCGAGTCCGACTGATTTGCGGCCGATCTCATAACCCTTACAATCTCTTCACTTTTGAAATGGAGGGAGTCATGTCGGAACTGTGCAATCGCGAACTGTTGTCGGGGTACCTGGCGGACGATCTGGACCTCGAGGAGCAACTCGAGTTTCTCTTGCATGTCGATGAGTGCGGGCGATGCCGCAGGGAAGTCTATGATGCCCGCAAGGCACAGCATCCCCATTTCTACAAGCCGATCACCCGAAAGCGGAAAAATCGCTCACTCGCAGCCGAGGACGAGATTTTCGAAGTGGCCTGACGACAACCGGGCGCAGAGCGCGGCTCCCTTCAACCTTCCGCCTCTGGCGGCATCGGGCCGTCGGAGGCGTGCTGCACACGCGCCGGTCAGCCGATCAACTGACCGGCTGACCCCTCACCAAATAGTTCTTCACCTCCAGTGGCGCCACTGTTCATGATAGGCAGTGCGCAGCGCGTAGTGCGTAGTGCGCAGTGCGTAGTGCGCGCAGCGCTCCTCCCGTCTCCCTTTACTTCCTCCCGGGATTCATCTAGATTGCCTGCTCGAGTATGAGCGTGCTGCCGCCCCCCATTCCGCCCGATTGACGACACTCCGGAAACATCGGCCTCTCCGCCCGCTTTTGGGGAAGAGTCGGCATCCTTGTCCTCGATTCAGGCCCAGGCGTCTGTTGGGGAGATTGCAACCGTCGATCTCTCGGGAGGATTGAAAGAGCTCTGTGCTCCGACCACCCAAATCGAGTCGGCTTTTCGCTACGCCGGATTTGCACAGAGGTTCCTGGCATTTGTGATTGATGCCTGCATTCTCGGCGTTGCCCTCCTGGTTCCTTTCTACGGGGTAAGCTGGGCGCTGGCGGCACTTCCCCTTGCAGCGGCGTTGCTCAACGGCCTCATAGCGGTCTCGATCGGCTGGGTCTACTTTGCGGGACTGGAGACTTCCGCCCGGCAAGGCACCGTTGGGAAGATGGTCCTCGGCTTGTCAGTCACCGATCTGGAAGGGCAACCGGTGTCGTTGGTCAGGGCCAGCGTCCGTTACCTGACAAAGGCTGTCTCGTGCGCTCTTTTCTGCCTCGGCTTCGCCATGATCATGTTCAGCACTCGCAGACAGGCACTGCACGACATGATGTCCGGCTGCCTGGTCATCCAAAAGTAATCATACCAAGGCCGCGCAACCTTCTTCGGCCTGCTTCCCTCACTTCCGGGACCGAAGGCACTCGCGGCAGTCGAAGCGGCGGCGGCCAATGGCCATGCACGTGCTAGAATAGCTGTTCGGCAAGCAGAGAGGATGATCGCCGTCCGGGCAACCGGAGGGAGGAAAGTCCGAACACCACAGGGCAGCGTGCTTCCTAACGGGAAGGAGGGGTGACCCTACGGAAAGTGCCACAGAAAAGATACCGCCCGGCCTTAGGGCTGGGTAAGGGTGAAAAGGCGGGGTAAGAGCCCACCGCTTTGGTGGTGACACCGAAGGCATGGTAAACCCCACGTGGTGCAAGACCAAATAGGCTCCGTCGAGTTCGCCCGACTCACCTTGCCCTCGGGCAAGAAACGGAGCGGGTAGGTCGCTGGAGGATCGGGGCGACCCGATCCCTAGAGGAATGATCATCGTCCGCAAGGACACAGAATTCGGCTTACATCTCTGCTTGCCGTAAAGCTTGAGACAGCCCGAGGATTCAGGAATTCCTGAATCCAAAGAATTGAATCACCTTCTGTCCTGCTCGGAAACCTTCAGTAGACCGCTTACGTATAAGCTTGTGGAAACAAGGCAATTCAACCTTGTTGCCATTTTGGAATCACTAGGATAGGATGTCCCAAGAGGGGCTTGCTGCAACTTAACACTATGGGATCTGACTTTCTTTTTGCAATGCCGTCTTTCTTGTCTGGAGTCGCACGAGCCGTGGACTTGGGGGCGACGTTCACCCAGTACAACATCAGTCCGAACGGGGCGATTGCGGATGAACGCGCGCTAAGGTCTGACTGGAAGGTTGTCGGGCAGGATCTGAAAAAGGCGATGGATCAGAACGATTGCGGCAACAGTAGGCTTCAGAAGCACCGCGGATAATGTCAAAGAGCAGGAAATACCTACCTCAAGAGCAGCAAAGCCAACAAAACATAGTACGAACGGAACAGGCCGTAGCCTTCTCCGGCCCTCTTCCTCCGCCGGAAATGCTCAAACAGTATAACGATGCTTTCGACGGCTGCGCGGAGCGAATTGTCGCCATGGCGGAGCGCCAGTCTGATCACCGCCAGTCGCTCGAAACCACCGTCATCAGGGGGAATACTCGCAATGAAACCCTAGGTTTGATTGCGGCCTCTTTTCTGGGAATCACGGCGATTATCTGCGGGTATTTGCTGGTGGACCACGGCAAGGACGCACAAGGGTTCTCTTTGATCCTCGGCACGATCGGCACGCTGGCGGGGATCTTTATCTGGGGACGCCACCGGCAGGAAAAGGAACGAAAACAGAAGCTTGAACAGACCCGCTGAGTAGCCTGTTTTAATCAACCAATCCTACGATCTCCTCGACCGTCCAAACATCGTCACTGATTCCCGCTTCCAGCGCCGGGATGACTCTCAGTGAGTGGTTGCCCTTGCGAAGTTGCAGTACATCAAGTGCAGGGAGAGACGGCGTAGTACAGCATATCGGCTCTGCTGAGATGCGCCTTAACGGAATTCGAACTGACCCACTACCCCGCTTTTCAGGCATTTCTTTTGCACGATGTTTTCGGGTAGAATGTCTTTTCTGCCCTCGGTGGGGATGTAGCTCAGTTTGGAAGAGCGCCTGAATCGCACTCAGGAGGTCGAGGGTTCGAGTCCCTTCATCTCCACCAAAATCAATCAAACCCTAATGTCCCGCAGGAGAAGGAACGCTTCTCGCCGCTTGTCGCCACGTCTCACATGCCGGCCCGGGCTATCAACTCCTTGCGGGTGACACCGTACAGCTTCGGGAATTCAGCTTCCGGCTTGAGGCCCATGACAATCGCCATGGCCTTCGCCGAGGAAAACACCTGAAAGCGCTTCATGCTCCCTCCGATGCTTTATGAAGGAGAACTATAGACCCAGCCGGGCTTAGCGGGTAGGAGTTTTCCGGGTGAAGCGACCAGGGGGCAGTATGAAGCAGGGGAATAAACCCAACCGGGTTCCAATGGCAGGAGTTTTGAGACGGAAGCGAGCCTGGGCAAACGCTATTGTCAGGTGTGACGAAGGCCCCAGCCAGGACTTGCTTGGGGGAATCGGGTGCGAAGCGAGGACGCTGGGTCTTGACCAGCGTCCCCTGCCTTCCCTGCCGGCTTCACACTAGCGTCGAACGCCGGCTGGCTTTTCTTCCCGAATCGCGGCCCGTACCTTGGCGGCCAACTCGGGTGGTATCTGGTTCATGCCATGCTCGGCCTTGGCATGCTCGCTGCACGCTCGGAGCACATCCTCGACGGTTTCACCCCGCGCTTCGAAGTCGCAATCGACTCCTACGTCGCGGCATCGTATCGACTTCATTCGGCTCCTCCTTGTTGGACAACAGTTGCTGTTTACAGACTCAGCACCTTTCTAGCAAATTTAACAGGAAAGGAAAAGCAGCTGAGACCAAACAACAGCAGGCGACTCCGCGGGCGGAGAGAGCGGGAAACGGGGAACAAGGGACACTGGTTGGGAAACGATATCCCGGACAATGCCCTCTGGCACCCTGAATACCCGCAGCGGCCATGGTATTCTGAATTTAGGGATGCGACTCACTCCGGGGGAGCGTAAAGCGCTGTTCTTTCTCCTCTTGGTCGTTGTCGGCTTCATGCCGCCCGTGACTAATCTCGCCAACAGAATCGAGCCCTTTGTCCTGGGGCTGCCCTTCCTGCTCTTCTGGGCCGCTTTCATGATTCTCTTCACGAGTGCCTGCATGTTTGTGGCCCACCGCATCCAGGAAAGGACCGACAAACGATGACGGTGAGCCTCGGCATCATCCTCAGTTGGCTTCTGCTTACGACAATCGTCGGAATTCTCGCCGGGGCCAGGCGCGTTTTCAGCATGGAGGAGTACTTCGTGGCAGGTCGTTCCTTCGGCTTGCTCCTTTTCTATACAACCGCGGCCGCCGAGATTTACAGCTCCTTCACTTTCCTTGGGTTGGCCGGCTGGGCCTACAGCCGGGGCATCAGCATCATTTATGCGATGGCATACGGCTCCATCGCATACGGCATTTACTTCTTTCTGGGTCCTCGGATCAACCGTCTGGGACGCAGCATGCGGTACGTAACCCAGCCCGACTTCCTCGAAGACCGGTACGGAAGCAACAACCTTGGGTTGCTTGTAGCTGTGATCGGAGTGGTCTTCATTCTTCCGTATCTGCAACTGCAGATAATGGGCGCGGGCATCATCGTGCAGATGGCATCCGGGGGCGCGGTCCAGTGGCGCACCGCCGTGCTCGTGAGCTTCCTGGCGGCGGTCGTCTTCGTCTACATCTCCGGAATGCGCGGCATCGCCTGGACGAATTTCATTCAGGCCATCATCATGTTAGTCGGCATGGTCTCGGCAGGTGTCCTGGTATCCCACGCACTCTTCGGCGGCGTCGGGCCGGCGTTCAAAACGCTCGCAGAGATCAAACCCGGGCACCTCGTTCTCCCGGACACTTCAGGAAATGGCATCTTCTGGTACGCCTCGACCGCCTTGCTGTCGGCACTCGGTTTCTGGATGTGGCCCAACATCTTCATGGCGACGTACAGCGCCAGGAGCGAGCGCATCGTACGCCTCAACTCAACAGTGCTTCCTCTCTATCAGCTCGCGATGCTTCCGGTGGTGATCGTCGGATTCTCCTGTGCGGCGAAGGCGGGGCTGGACCCCGATTTCGCCCGCGACATCAAGCAGCCTGACCAGGTGATGCTGGTCGCTCTGATCAAGACGATGCCATCCTGGGTCGTGGGGCTGATCGGGGCCGGAGGACTGGCCGCATCCATCTCGACATCATCGGCGCTGATTCTCGCGGCCGCTAACCTGACCTCACGCAATATCCTCCAGAAGCGGCTGATGCCTCGAATGACGGACATGAGTGTGGCCCGCACAGCCCGCTCCCTGGTCCCGGTGTTCACAAGCGCAGCCGTCGGCCTCGCCTTCCTTGCCCCGACGATGCTCGTGAACCTCTTGATCATCGGCTACTCCGGCATCACCCAGTTCTTCCCTGGAGTCGTGTTGGGACTGTTTTCACGCAAACCGACAGGCCACGGGGTCATCACCGGGCTGCTCACCGGCCTGGCGATCATCATCGGCTTCTATCTCTCAGGAGTCAGGCCACCGCTGGGCTTGCAGCCCGGTTTTATTGCCCTCGTCTGCAATTTCGTGGCGGTCCTGGTAGTGAGCAGAATGACCAAGCCAGTCGAAGCCGAGCGATTGGACCGCTTCGAGCGCTGCCTGGGGGCACAGAACCCTTGATACTCCAGCTCCGGCAGGGGTGACAGCCAGCCACGGTTCTGCTCACTGTTTGAACCCGCTTACTCCGCTGAAAAGCGCTGCGTGCGCGGCTCTGACCGGACTCGATAGGTGCCGCCTTTGTCCATTGTTTTCACCGGGTGGTCTTGGACACGGATGAGGGCGCCGCCGCGGCACGCCGAGCCTCGTCACACGTAGGTGCACTAGTCCGGTCAGAGCCGCGCACGCAGCGCTTTCCAGCGGAGTAAGCGGGTGCGGACAGCAGCCACTACGCCGCATCCTGCACAATCAGTCTCCGATCGTCTACCGGCCGCTGGCCGGGCGGTTCCACTCCCAGAACGTCGGCTCGTGCTCCGGAGCCGGCACTCGACGCGTTACGCGATACACCGCGATCAGTTCGAGCGGCCCGGAGTCGAACGTCAACGAGTACGGCAACACACCCCATCCGAAGCTGTAGAAACCAGCGTGCGAATCGAAATCCAGCAACCGGAACGGGGTGTTCGGGCGGTAGGGGATAGTCTGGATGAGCTCAAGCGCGTTTGCTTCGTCATAGACCGTTCGGTACGGACTGGCCAGACGGGGACGGACAAGCAGATCGCCGGGCTGAGCCCGGTTATCCGCCCGACCGAGCGGCCTGGCGCCGGCCCGCTCCAGGTACCACCGGAATCCCCACTCGCCTGTGAACCAGACCTTTCGTACCGGCTGGGTAAGGATCAGCCGCTCCGGTACGCTCCGATAGAATTGGGCCCAGGCAGCGTCGGCTTGAGCCAGCCCTGCGGAGACAAGGGCCGTCAGGGCCAAAACCAGTGCCAGTGAAGCAACGCGGAGCGGCTTCGGGTTAACGGCCTCCAGCGCGGCCACGGAAAGAATGCACAACGCGGGCGCCGCCGGAAGCCAGTACCGGACCGCGCTGACGTGATGGAGCGCGAGAACGCACACAGAATTGATCAGGATCGCGAAAACCAGGCAGCGAACTACAATCGAGCTGTCCCGCCACCCTTTTCTCGCCTGCAGGAACCACGAGAGCCAGACGGGAGGAACCACGACCGCGGCAAGCAAAGCCAGCAACGCGTGGGTGATCCTCCACTTGAATCCCCCACCGGCAGGGGGGACCTGCGCGAGAAAGCCCGCCAAATCTCCTTGCGCAAACCGGCCGAAATGAACTGTATTCGCCAGGAGGTAAGCGACCAGGAAAAGAAGTGAAGGCGCCCAAATTTCGACGGCCCGAAGCGGGTTACGGCGGCGGGCGGCAAGGCAAATGACCGGCGCATAGAAGAGGGCCTGGTACGCAAACATGCACGCCAGCCCCAGAAGCAATCCGGGCGCGAGCCAGAGGCACACTTCGCGCAATCCGCTGTGTCCATCCTGTCCACTCTTCTCGCCCTCAGCCAGGGCGAGCGCCAGCGAGCCGTAAACCAGGGCTGTGTAAGGAAGATCGAGCATGACCGTATGGCTGGAAACAAACACCACCGGGGATATGGCGCAGAGTACGGCGGCCACGATCGGGCTGCGGACCAGCCGGCAGGCGAGCAGGTAGGAACTGATGATCAGCAAGAGGTAGAACGGCAGATAAATCAGGTGCGCCGCAAGCTCGGGGTTAGAGGTGCTGAGGGCGGGTGTGAGCAGAAAGCTCGAGAGCAGCAGCGGGTGCGAGTGGGCGCCAAAGTCTTCGGCGCGCAATCCTTCAAAGTAAGTAGGAAGGTCGAGTGGAAACCAGGGGTGCACGGCACGGTTGCCCGCGACCATCAAATACAGATTGTCATCGATGTGAAAGGCCTGTCCGAGGAAGGGGATCTGAATGGCCGCGCCGAACAGTACCAACAAAACCAGTGAACGGGCACTAGTCGAATCGATCACAGCGCGATTATACTAGCGCCGACCCGGGGGGGAACCAGGTACACGGATGACTAATCTTCGCAACCGGGTCCGCCTGCTTCGCGATTATCTGCTTGGACGAACCCAGCTCAAGGGCCTCCCTTTCCACCTTTACATTGAGCCGACAAACCGCTGCAATCTCCGATGCCCCATGTGTAATCGCACACGCGACCCGCTTCCCTTGGGTGACATGTCGCTCTCTCTGCTCGGGGCAATCTCCTCCCAGAACCGCGGCGCGCTCGAGGTGATCAGCGTTTTCGGAGAAGGTGAGCCATTGCTGCATCCGCTGATCTTCGAGATGATCGCCCTCGTGAAGCAAGCCGGGATTGCCGTGGAAATCTCCACGAACGCAACGATGCTCGACGAGACGCGGCGGAACAGACTACTCGCGTGCCCGCCTGATTACGTGCTCCTCGCATTTGACGGTACGACTCCTCAGGTCTATGCCAAGTACCGGCCCGGTGCCGAATACGCGCAAGTAAAGGAGAACATCGAGCGATTTCTGGAGCTCAAGCGGAGAACGCGAGCACCGATAAGAGCCACGGTGCAGATGGTGCTTTTCCCCGAGAACGCAGCTCAAGGCGCGGACTTCCTGCGAATGTGGGCGACGCGGGGAGCCGATGCTCTGCGACTCAAGGAGAATCATTTCTGCCAGGCGGCGACGATGATGGAGGGGGGAGAGCGTCCGCGATGCTGGAACTTGTGGAGAGGCCCCCTCCTCGTCCGTTACAACGGCGACGTCCTGCCTTGCACTCACTTCCTTGGCGAGCCGCCAATCGGGAACCTTTCCCGCCAAAGCTTGAACGAAATCTGGAATTCTTCGGAAATGCAGCGGCTGAGGGAAGCCCACGTGCTCGGCAAGCTCGAAGGGCTGAAGCCTTGTGCGAAGTGTCCGGCGCCTTACCCCAACCGCCCGCTGACTATCGCCAGCTTCCTGGCTCCTGTGGGGGTCATTTCTCGCTTGCTACCCTATTTCGAACGGCTGCAGTTTCGAGGATTACCGGTGTTTCGACGGGCTCATGCCTCGAAAGCAATCGGCTCGACGGCCCGGATCTAATGCCGATCCGTCCGCCATTCAGTTCAAACGTCGATGCCTACTCGGGGCGCTCCACGGCCAGGTCAACGATCCGCTGTATGAGATCCGGGTAGGACAAACCGTGCTTCTGGGCCGCGAGGCTCAACTCGCCCTTGCTATCAAGGTGAGGGTTGGGATTCGCTTCAATTACGAAGAACTCCCAGGCATCTGGGGCTTTCGCCTTGGTCTTTGGGTGGACAAGCCGGAGGTCGATTCGCCCGTAATCGCGCAACTTCAGGCTCCTGAAGGCGTTGATCGCCGCTTCCGCGATCCGCTGGACAACCTCCTCGGGGATATCGTCCGGAAACCGCTCGGGGGCCTTGTACCCGGCAGATTTCTTGTCCCATTTTGCATCAGATGATGCAATCTTCATCTCCTCAGGCGGCAGTTTGGAAAAGTCCCACTCGAGCAGGGGGAGCACTTCCGGCTTGTCGTTGCCGAGCACGCCGACGTAGATCTCCCGGCCTTCGACATACTCCTCGATCAGGGCAGGCGCGGAGAACTCCGTCCTGATATAGGAGATCCTCTCCATCAGTTCCTTGACGTTGTTGACGATCGAATTGCTGTCAATGCCGATCGAGGCATCCTGATTCAGGGGTTTGACGAAGAGCGGGAATTCCAGATTGTCGGCCCATTCCACCTGCCCGCCATCCATGACTGAGAACTTCGGGTACGGAACCGCGTGAAAAGAAAAGAGTTTTTTGGAAAGCGCCTTGTCCTGAGCCAGGGCCAACCCGATCGACGGCGAACCGGTAAAGCGCTTTCCCATCAATTCGAGAAGGGACGCCACGTTTTGTTCATGATGGTTCACGCCCGCCAACGATTCGCACAGGTTGAAAATCAAATCGCTCTGGTCCCCGGCGATCTTTGAAACGAGATCCCTGATCCGGGCGCCCGCTGGAAGCAGTTTGACCCCATGCCCGCGATCCTCGAGAATTCTGCAGACCGATTCATAGACGAGAGGAAACTTTTCCCCCCGGGCTTCGGCCTCCGCCTTTTCTTTGTCTTCGATGGCGTCGTACAAGACGGTGATATTCATTTTGGATCCATAAGATCGGAAGATAGCGAGAGACAAGAGGACCGGATCATTTGATAACAAAATCGCCCTTGTAGAGCTTATTCATGGCAAGGGTAGTCGTGTAGGCGGTCAACTCCATCAAAATGGCGCCGGTCTTGGCGGGATTAACCCATAACTCGAGGGCCTTTGCCCGTTCCCGGAAGTGGTTCACCAGGGAACGCAGGATGGCGTCGTTCAAACCGGTCCAGTACGTCACGTTCCCTACGATGTCCTTACGATATCGGTTGAGGAAGTCGGCCGCCGTCTGCCACTCCTTCTCTTTGCCTGCAGGAAGGCGGCGCTCGAAGATGTCCTGCAAGTCACCGTCGAAATAGGCTGGGATGTCGATTTCGTCGGGACGCAGCCGGCGGTAGTATTCGGCCAGAGAGAAGCTCAGTTCTTCCCGGTAGTCCACAGCCGTGACTGGGGGCTTGGTTTTCCCGATTTTGGGTACGGTTTTATCGACGTACAGCAGCTTCTTGTAGCAACCCCAATCCTTGTACGCCTCATTCCAACCGGAAGCGGGATTGAGCCAGACGGCGAAGGTTTCTGCAAAATCTTCGTCCGGATGCTTCTGCGCGTACCATCCCGGAATGTGCCGCACGAAGTTACGGGAGAACGGGTTTGGCTCGTAATCTTCGCGGTACGGTCTCGAATACGGGCCGAAGATTTTGTGCCACTCCTCGGTTTCGAAGAGCCGATACGCATAGTTGAAGGCGTGGCCGGCTTCGTGTCTCAGGTAGCTGAGAATCTCCTCGTCGGTCTCCGCCTCGATGGTTTCCATCATTTCTTCTTCGAGTCGAGATAGCCTGGTGTCGGCGAGGAAGAATGGAATGCCGATAACCGGAACTCCTTCGGGACATCCCCATTCGTCCGACAGAAAAACCAGGGGTCGGAACTCGGTGATCCCTGCGTTCAACAGCTCCTCGTAGAGCAGCTCCACGAGCTTCTGCAGACGGGTTCCTTCGAGCTTCAGCCCGAGCTCGCTGATTCGCTTCTGGAGCAAATGCTCCCGCTCTTCCGTCCAATTGTCTGGGGCTGCTTCGGAGACCTCGAAGTGACTCTTTTTCCCAAGGGGCATGGCAAACCGCTAAGTTCCATAATACGGCGCTGTCGCCTGAAACTGAAGCGACCTGTGATTGCGGTCGCAAACTCGCTGTCAGGTCGTGGTTTATCTTCTTGCACGTGGGGATGATACCGCGCAGCGTCGTCGCATCCACCTATCATCAGATGTCCATGGAGACAGTCGAATGTCAGACGGTCGTGCAACTGGTCGAGAGCGTTCTGGGGAAAGGATTCTGGCGCTGCGAGCAGTTCGGCGCCGGTAAGTTCTCACAGACCTTCCAGGTGAGCGGCAACTGGCGCCGGTATGTCGTTCGAGTGGCCCCGCCCGACTCCATGCTCCAGCTCTTCTATGAGCGTCGGATGATGCTGCAGGAACCAGAGATCCATCTACGGATCAAGGCCGAAACCGATGTACCGATCCCGGACATACTCTATTCTGACTTTTCCCGTGGCCGGATCGGCCGCGACTACCTGATCATGCCGCTTCTTCCCGGCACTCCACTGAGCGAAGCGAAACTGACCGGCCCGGCCCTCGAACGAGCGCTCTTTCAGTGGGGCACCCACATCGCCAAGATCCACACGATAGTAGATGGGGAGAATCGCTTCGGTTACCTGGGCGAGAACCGCCCCATGGAACCGCAGTCGTCCTGGCCCGCCGCTTTCCGAGAAATGTTCCGCCTCGAGCTCGATGACATTGTCGCAGCGGGCGTCTACACCCGGGAGATTGCCGAATGGGCGCTGGCACTTCTGGACAGCCGGCTGGAAACCTTCGAGCACTGTCGCGCCGCCCACCTGCTCCACGGCGATATCTGGACCACGAACCTGCTTGTCACTCAGGACGGCGACGTGACCGGAGTCCTTGATTTCGACCGCGCCTGCTGGGGAGACGTCGAGTGGGATATCGCCGTCGCCGAGTACTGTGGAATTACCCAGTCGGCCTTCTGGGAGGGCTACGGCACGAAGGTCGAGACGCATGAGGGGGAGGCGAGAATCCGGCGTCTTTTTTACCTTCTATACGAACATCAGAAGTACATCATCATCGCCCTCTCGAGCCGCCGGAAGGACCCGGCGGGAGCGCGGAGGTATGCGAGCGAATGCCTCGAGATCCTGAAGAAGTTCGAGCGCACAAGTTGTCCTGATTTCTGATCCCTGACGAGGCCTCACCATGCCAGAACCGACCGTTATTGTCTTGCTGCTTTCTCCCCTTGCATTGCTGGCCGGCTATTTCTTCGGCGGAATCTTGGTGAAGATCCGCAAAAGATAGCGTCCGCAAAAGATAGCGAGACTGCTACACCTGCTGCAGGAAACTCGCCTGCACCATCGACTCGCCGGGCTTCAGGGGAATGACCTCGGTGCCCTGTTCCCTGGTCAGCTCGCGCAACTGGTCAGGAGTGCCGACCAGGGGCGGAAACGTGCCGAAATGCATCGGTATGACCTTCCGCGCGTTCATGAGCCGGCAGGCGTACGCGGCTTCCTTCGGTCCCATCGTAAACAGATCACCGATCGGCAGGAGAATCAGGTCCGGACGGTAGAGCTCGGCAATGATCTTCATGTCGCCGAAAACTGCCGTGTCTCCGCTGTGATAGACCTTGAATCCGTTTTCAAATTCAACGACGAAACCCGCAGCTTCCCCGCCGTAGACAATCGATCCATCTTCCTCGGTGATGCCGCAGCTATGGCGGGCATCGACCATCGTGACCCTTATATCGTCCAGTTGCTGGCTTCCACCTTTGTTCATGGCACTCGTGTTCTTCACACCTTTGCGGCCCAGCCAGCAGGCAATCTCGAAGATGCACCCGATTTTCGGTTTAAACTGACGAGCCAATTCCAGCCCATCGTAAATGTGATCATAGTGGCCATGGGTGATGAGCATCATGTCGAGGGACTCGATCTTCTTATCGGCCTCCGGACAGGCCGGGTTGTTCTTGACCCACGGGTCGATCAACAGCTTCTTGCCGGCCGGCGTCGTGAACAGAAAGGTCGAATGCCCCAGGTATTTGATTGTCACTCCATCTGCGCGCATCCTTTCGCTCCTCCCTGGAATTGGATCCCAGCCGCCCGTCTCCCGCCGGTTCTTCCGAAGAAGAGCTCCGTCCGCGAAGGGCAACAAGCTGGTCGTTCATCCAAATATTACCGAAGCGTCTGTATCGAGTAAACTGATCGGAAGATGGCAGATAGGATTCATCTGAACGGCATCTCTTTTCTCGCCCGAATCGGGACGACCGAGGCGGAACGGGCTGAACCACAAGGCCTGCTCCTCGACCTGGTCCTTGACCTGGACCTGGAGGCGGCGGCCAACACGGACGACCTGGCGCTGACCGTCGACTACGTAAAACTGATCGAGGAGGTTGAACAGACGGCCGGCCAATCCGAATACCAGCTCATTGAAACGCTCGCCCAGCGGATCTGCAGGACGGTCCTCGAAAATCCCCGGATCAACGAGGTCCAGGCGAGGCTCCACAAGTTCCCGGCCGTTCTCAAGGGGAAGGTAACCTCAGTGAGCGTCGAGATGCGGCGAACGGGAGGATGACATGAGGGAGACAAGGAGACAGAGGAGACAGGGAGACAAGGAGAAGGAGACGGGGGGACGAGGGACAAGAGACAGCGGCTAGACCGAAAACGAGTGCCCGCAGCTGCACGACCTGGAAGCGTTTGGGTTCAAGAAGACGAATCTCTGCTGCATCAGGGTTCCCGTCCAATCGAGCGTCATCCCCTTTAGATACAGGTAGCTTTTCAGATCCACGAAGAGCCGGGCGCCATTCTCCTCGAAGACCTTGTCGCCGGCCTTCCTGGCCGGCTCATAGCGCATCACATAGCTCAACCCCGAACATCCGCCCCCTTTGACACCGAGGCGCAAACCTCCCTCCGGGATGCTCTGCTTCACCAGGTTCTCTCTGATCTTCGTCGCTGCCTTCTCGGTAATGTGGACTGCCATGTTTTCCTTAGGATATAGACGCAGGATCAGGCTACAGGTTTCGAGTGCCATTGCCAACCGAGCGGGCATCCCGGTATTCTCTTCAACCATGAGCTCACCCAGCCGTGACATCGCGAGCGTTGTTCTGGCGGCGGGGAAGTCTTCTCGAATGGGTTCGCCAAAGCCGCTGCTCAGCCTGCGGGGCACCACTTTTCTGCGCGGGATCGTGAATCTGCATCGCGCGCTCGGTCTGGCCGTCTACGTAGTGCTGGGCGAGCACCGCGAGCGGATTCAAGCCGAGGTCGATCTCAGTGACACGACGGTGCTCATCAATCCGACGCCCGAGCTCGGTCAACTCTCGAGCCTTCAACTGGCAACGCGGCACCTGGGCGCGTCCGCCGGTCTGCTGGTGCACCCCGTGGACCATCCGGTCGTCTCGCTCTCCACCCTGCAGATGCTGCTGAGGAATGCGCTGGCTTTTCCCGGCCGCCTGGTCTTTCCAGTCCACCAGGGCAGGAAAGGCCACCCGCTTGTCTTTCCCCAGGCACTTTTCCCGGAAATCCTTTCGGCCCCGCTGGACCAGGGCGCGCGAGCGGTGGTTCGCCGGCATCCGGAGCTGCTCCTCCCGGTTGATGTGGAAGACCCCGGGGTGCTCCTCAACATCGACACACCGGAGGAGTACCGCCGGCTGAGTGAGGCATAGAGCGGGCAGCCAGACGGGCACAATTTCCGCCTTTGTCTCGGCCGGGCTCGGGAATAGACTACCCGGGGAACTTCGAGGGAGAAACCGTATGCGCGGAAGATTGATCGTTCTGCTGTCCTTGTTCTGTTTTACGGCATGGCCCACTCAGGCAGGGGTGAAGAAGCCCACTTCCGCCGGCGAGGTGAGGCGTCTGTTCGCGAATCCGCCCAGGGAGTACAGCAGCGCCCCGCTCTGGGTCTGGAATGACGACCTGACCGAGAGCCAGATACTGGACACCCTGCGCCAATTTGCCGCCCAAAACGTCAGGCAGGCTTTTGTCCACCCGAGGCCCGGACTCATGACGCCGTACCTCTCGGAGAAGTGGTTCCGGCTGTGGAAAGTGGCACTTAAAGAAGCCGAGCGTCTTGACATGAATCTGTGGATCTACGACGAGAACTCATACCCGTCCGGTTTCGCGGGGGGATTCGTCCCCGAGGCGATGCCCGAATCCCGCGGCCGGGGCCTCGGGATGGCGGAGACGACCCAGGCGCCGGCATGGTCTGGGGAAACACTGGCGGTTTTCTCCCTTCCGCCCAGTTCGCATTTCAGCGCAACGGCGCCGAGAGGAACCCTTGGGACAGCGCGGTTCAATTTCGCGACGAAATAATTTCCCGGGTCTTCCCAACCGCGAGCGGGTTCGAGGCCACCTACCGCTTCACGGTCCAGGACAAGGTCCCGATGGACCTCGTGCTGGTCATCGAACGACCGGACCTGTACAGGATAACCTGCAATGGGACTCCGGTTGCCGCGGCACCTGACGCCTGGTGGCTGGATCGATCCTTCGGAAAAATCGACATCGCAAAGTTTGCCCGCGTCGGCGACAACGAGGTGGTTCTCAAAGCCTCTCCACTCACGGTGCTGCATGAGATCGAGGCGGCCTACCTGCTGGGCAGTTTCAGCCTGAAGGCGGTCGAACGAGGATTTGTGATGACCGGTGAGCGGGGGTTCCCCATGGCAAAGTGGGACGCTTGGGGAATGCCCTTCTACAGTGCCGGGGTCGCATACTCGCAGGTCTTCCAAATGGAGCGGACAGAAGGCGACTACCGGGTGAGCCTTGGATCCTGGTATGGGAGCGTGGCCAAGGTCAGCATCAACGGGAAGGATGCCGGCTACATCACGGCCCCGCCCTGGGATCTGGACGTGACGGGCCTCGTAAAACCGGGACGGAATCTCGTCGAAGTCACCGTCATCGGTACATTGAAAAACACGCTCGGGCCGCACCATGGGCAACCAGTACTCGGCACCGCCTGGCCGTCCATGTTTCAGAAAGCGCCCCAGCCCGGCCCTCCCCCGGGAGCGGAATATTCAACGGTCGGATACGGCCTGTTCGAAGGCTTCAAACTGCTGCAGGGGAAGAAGTAAGGCAAGACGGGGAGCGGAGAGCCGGGAGCGCGGACGTCCTGTCTTGGAGCGCGGCATCGGCCTCCCGGAACGCGGACATCGGCCTCCGGAGCGCGGACATCTTGTCCGCACTGGGTTCGCGGACGTCCCGTCCGCGCGGCGGGCATCTTGCCCGCCGTTGTCCGACTGGGAAGTCGGACCTACACCGGACCAGCTCCGGCTGCTCGTACCTCGCCCCTCCGAGGGAGTTTTAACGCCGGGCAGGATGCCCGGCGCGCGGGCAAGATGCCCGCGAACCCAGTGCGGACGGGACGTCCGCGCTCCAGAAGGCCGACCCCCGCGCTCCCACAAGGCCGACGTCCGCTGCTCCCAGGAAGGCCGTCCGGTCAGCCGGTCAGCTGGTCAGCCGGTCAGCCGGTCAGCTGGTCAGCCGGTCAGCCGGTCACCGAGCGCGGTCGATCTCGACCCGGGCAAGCTGGGCGTCCGCCTTGTAAACCAGTTTGAGGAAGTAGGTGCCGCCGGGCGCTTGAACCTGGTACTCAACCGGTTTCCAGTAGTCGTAATCCCCCTTGCCCCCGAAAAAGTCCCGGCGCTTCGCCTCCAGTGGTGTGAAACCGATGCCGTCACCGGACCCAAGGATCTCGAAATCCAGGACTTCCCCCTCAAAGAACACCGACAAACGGGCGGATCGAATCGGCTCGAGCGTACGGTACATGATGGAGGCGCCATCCTTGCCTTTCAGCCGATGGCTGTCTTCTTTGGATTTCCGGGTATCATTGCTGACCAGGACCAGCGGTCCCTCGTGACTGAAGGTCTTCCCGTAGTCCCTCATTTCATCGATCAGCGCCAGTGTCGATACGCGGACGGGTCCGACGACATTCGAGGGGCTCGATTGACCGGCCCGGTTCCGGGCCACCACACGGTAATAATAGGTCTTGCCGAGTTCAGCAAACTCGTCTGAGAACAGCGGCCGATACTGGACCATCGTGTCATCGATGTTCGAACCGACCACCGACCAGGGGCCCCGCGTGCTGGTCGCCCTTTGCACGTCGTAACCCGAGGCGCCCGCGGATCCCTGCCAGGATATGGCCTGCGCGGAGGAGATTGGGAGCAGTGTCGGGGCGGAAGGAGCGGTCAACGGCGGAACCGGCATGCCCTGAAGCTGGAAGGTCCGCTCGCGCAACAAAGCAAGAACCGCCGCTTCTTCATATGCGTCACCCGTCTGGAAGCCGGGCCAGTGATAGGCCTTGTAGAGCCCGCCGCCGAGTGGCTCCGAGTGCCAGTAGAAACCGCCATCTCGGTTGTGGAAGCGCAGGCTCCAGATCAGGGCGCCACTAATCTCCTCAGAGGCAACGAGATCCAAAATCGCCTTCACCTGGTCAAGCGGGATGAAGCCGAACTCACCCAAAAAGTACGCCTTGTTCCCCTTCGTACGCTGCCTGGACTCCTGGATACGCCTGAGGATTTTGTCCACTCCACCGCGTGAGTCCGGATAATGATGAGTCGTCACGATATCGATGTTGGGATCCGATAGCACATCATTTTGGAGTCCTCGCGATCCCGCGTTGTATCCGTCGAGAACGAGGTGGTTCTGATCCAGCGATTTTACGAACGCGGCAATCTCACGTGACCACGAGGGGGGATTGGAGAGCTCGTTTCCGGTCTCCCACGCGAGGATCGCCTTGTCGTCCCTGTAGGGAACCCCGGTATACGTATTCTTCCGATTAACCAGGTAGCGGACAGTCTGCTTGAAATCCTCGATAATCTGCGGGTCGGTCCAGAATTCCTCGGCTTTTTTACCCCGAAAAGCTGCGTACTCCGCTATTCCCCCAAACCACGGCCACTGGTCAACGAAAGGGATGATGACCTTGATCCCGCGCTCATTCGCAACCTGTAAGATCTTGTCGAAGACGAGGAATGCAGCTTCATTGAATTCGCCAGGCCGCAGGACGTGGCGCGGAATGGAGGGATCGTCATTGGACTTTCTGACCGAGAGCGTATAGGTGCGGACAACGCGCCCTCCCATCTGCTCGACGCTGAGAAGCGCGTCTCGGATTTCGAACTCGTCCGGCAATCGCCACGGGCCCGACTCCTGGAACGGCAGATTATCCTCGATGTAGTGGAGATTCGGGATGTTGACCGAAACGAACCTGAATTCCCGTTGTCCCTCCATGAGCCGGTCGCCCGAACGGGTAATGAAGTTCTGGGGCTGGCCTTGCGCCATGCCAACGGGACCAAAGAGGAAAGGTGAAAGAGCTGCGACAAGGGCGAATCGGGAGCGTATATCGGCGCGTATTCGGTATCATCTTCTGAATCATCCTCGCATTGGGGTTACGAGTCTCGGACCGTCATTATGCAGCATTTGCGAGCGTGTCGCTGTAGAAAAGCCAGCCTGCGCGGCTGGTCTGGTGGGTATTTCGGGGGAACCCAACTTTCGCTCACTTGCCGTAAAGCAGATAGCAGGTGCTGCAGGCTTCCGGGAAGTGAGCGGTCTCAAAACCACGGCGGAATTCGAGGTATTCGGGACGAGTCCAGATCTGGTCGAGGTTCTCGGTTCGAATGTCGCCGAGCACCATCGAGGACGGTTTGATGGAACCACCGTCGAAAAATCTGCTGACGTGATGGCCGAAATGGCAACAGGGGGACACCTTGCCGTCATAGGAGAAGTAGACTGAATTGAGCGGGGTCGCCAGGCAGTGACGCCCCCTCATGCTGGTGGTGAGCGGGAACTCAGAGTGCATCAGCACCCGAATTCCAGCTTTTTCCGCCTGCCCGCGTACCCGCCCGATTATCTCCTCGATCCGCCGTAGTCTGTTCTTTTCCGGACTGACAGGTTGGAGCTGGTACTTCAGCAGACTCCGCTGCCAGTCCTCGGAATTCGATACCGCGTTGAGGTGTTTGAGGTGCAGGGTGCGTCCGCCGACCGAAGTGACCCAGGGGACAAAAGCTTCCAGATCGTCCGCATTCTCTTCCTGAATTGTGAAGGCGATGCCGAGATTCAAGGAACTTCGTGAAGCGCCGACCAGCGACGACAGCCGCTCGAGATTCTCTGACAGCCTGTTGAAATCCGCCCCAGCCCTTATCCGGTTATAGGTCTCGGGTCTCCCTCCATCCACTGAAACGGTCAGGGAATCGAGACCACTTTCGAGCAGCCGGGAGGAATTGCGTTCGCTCAGCGCGGTTCCGTTCGAAGTCATCGTGGTCACGCAACTGCGGTCCTTGGCCGCCCGGATCATGTCGTAGATGCGTGGGTGAAGGAGCGGCTCGCCCCAGCCGGTGAAGTCGGCTGTGTGAGCGAGGGGCATGTGCTCGCAGATCCGCTCATACGTCTGCGCCGCCATGTCCAGGTGCGGGTCCTCGCTCGAAAAACGGGGACACATGGGGCACTCCAGGTTACATCGGAAAGTCGGTTCCAGGTTGAATGACAGTGATCGGGAGGCTATCACCCGGACATTGTAAACGAAGGGGGCCAGTTTACGTTAGAAGCAAGCCGGGATCAGAACCAGGCGGATACGATATTTGAGTCCTTGCTCTTGCCGGCCTGGTTAAAAGCACGGACCTTGTACGTAAAGGCCCCGGTAATGTACTTGCCAATCTTGTCCTCGTACTGGAGCGTGTTCGCACCGACCATGCCGACGACCCGGTATTCCTTGCTGTTATCCGCCCGCAGGATTTCGAACCCAAGTTCATTGTCCGACCCGTCTTTCCAGGACAGCGCGGCGATGGCGGTCGCACCTTCAAACTTGGTCTGTACCTTCAGATCCATTGGTTCGGCCGGCACTTGTGTTTCGGCCTGCTGTGCCAGCGAGGTTGCAAGCGACATCACTGCCAAGAGAGCAATTACCAGACTCTTCTTCATACGTATCTTAAGATAAGGAAACAGCTTCGGAGTTGCAAGGGGCCACTTCGTTTGGGCCACTTCGTTTGGCCTCGTCGGCTGTGCCTACTCCAGGACCTCGAAATCCATCTGTCGAATCACGGTCGCCCGCCGGGCATTGGCCAACTTATCGGTCAGCACGGTCTGCAGAACGTAATGGCCAGCCTTGATGCTCGAGGAAAGCCTGAGTTTCCCTGAAACCGTGATCACATCCGAGGGGTTCTTCTTGTCGAGCTCCAGGTCCGGCTTCTCCGAGAAAACGCGGCCCTCTTCCCCGTATACGATCGTTTCGTATTCGATGTCGTGAAGACCGGTCTTCTTGTCTTTGCCGGCGTTGTAAACGGCGAAACCGTACTCGATGGTGCTGCCTGGGCGAAAATGTCGCACCCCTGGACCTGACTCCGCCTCGAGGGTGCCCGATTCTCTCTCGCTGCCCCGTTCAGTTCGCCAGGTTTCGCCGACCACCAGCCCGGAAAGCAGGAGACGGCGTTTCTCGACGCTCGGTATTAAAACTAGCTCGTAAGCGGAACCCAGACGTTTACTCAATCGGTCCATAACCGCCACTCTCAGGATGTACTCGCCCGGCTCCATCGAAGTGAGGTTGATCTCAAAGACTCGCGGTTTGGTGAGGTTCTGTTCGGGACTGCCGGGCGAAATCTCCACATCCCGCGAAGTCCTGTAATAGTAGAGCGGGATATTGCCCGACGTGAAAAAGGCGAATTGAAACTCGAGCGAGCCTGTCTTCCTGTCGTCCGCGTCATCTTGCAGCTGCAAGTGACGGCCATCGACGGCCACCCAGCACCGCAGCATCGAGCCGTTCACGGGGTTGTGCGCAAACAAGGAGGTGAGCTTGATGTCCAGGTCCTGGTGGGCAAAGGGCGAATACAATGCTCGCTTGACCCGCTCGCTGTCATCGGTCCCCGCCACCGCCGCATCAGGAAGAACTCCGAAGAAACCTTCAGCCGCTCGGGCCTTGAGGCCTCGTCGTTTCAAACGAACCTGAATCCGGTTGAAGCGCTTCGAGAAACTGTCGACAGATGGCCGGTAAGAGAGGATATAGTACCCGGCCGAATCCTCCACAACCGGCTTAAGCGCTTGGAGAAGAAAAGTATTGTCGGCCCGATAGAACCCTCCTGTCTTCTTCGTGACCTCATTCCAGTCCGGAGTGGCCGCGAAGCGGGACCTCGCTGCACGCGGGGGTCCGCCTTCCATATCGGTTCCCGGGACCTCCAGACCCGAGACGTTGAGCGCGTAGACCGTAGTCCCGGTGCGAATGGCATGGTCCGCGAAGCGATTCTGGATCTTGTTCAACATCCGCTCATACTCTGAAGAGGCGGAATCCAGCCAGGGTTCCAAGTCCCGCGCCGCCCCGCCTGATTTGCAGTCGAGGATAATCATCAGCTTCTTCCCCTCGAGGCTGCTCAGCTCCTCCATGAGGGGATTCAGAGAAGTGAAGAAGGAGTTCAGCAGGCGGGAAACCGAGCTCCGCATCAAACTCCTGTCGTTCAATCCGTAAGCGCGACTCCTTTCGGCGGGACGACGGTAATCCTCCGGGAAGCCCATGATCTCGTGGGACTCGGCAAAGTTGGACTGCAGCCGGAAATGGACCTGGTCGATCATCCGCAGTATGACCGCCTTGTCGGAGGTGAACGGCAGCCAGGCACCGGCGCCACCGGAAACCTGCATGATACTAACCGCGTCATGCGGTCCGGTCTGCTCGTTGACGAACCGCCGCAGGCCCGCCTTGACCCGGCCGATTTCCCACCACGACATCATCGTGTCGTTGATGATCAGAGAAATCCACCGGCGCACTTCACGGGTCTGCGGTGTCGCAACTCCTGCAGATTGGACCGGCTGAGCAGGGCGCCTGTCCGCAAGCGGAGTTCCCGCATGCACGTACGTGCAGTTCAACACCGGCCGAGAGATCTTGTTCTCCAGAATTTGAAAGTCGTCTGGAACTAGATCGGTTACCGGCCGGCCTTTATCGTCGGCGACGATGACATCCACCCGGACTTCCAGGCTGGTGATTCGGAAATCGGGCCGGCGCTCCGTCGGTCCCGCCGGCTGGGCGGAGGGTTCGCTTTGGCCCAACAGGCAGCCGGGCAAAAACGCGAGAAGACAACAGAGTAAAGCCGGGCTCTTCACCGGATTTTTCAAGCCTCGATTGCTTTCTGACTAAGCGCGCCCAAAGTCGCCCCGAAGCGAGCCCTGATGGAGGATCTCATTCCAGAGACCCAAACTGCAGACCACCCGAACGCTGCTTTCGGCATTTCCCCGCGGGGGGGAACCACCTTGCGAAAGAGAAGACTCCAGTGGACTCTAGCAAGCGGTTCAAAGCAAAGTCAACGATCAATAAAAACCGGAGCGGTAGACTCGCTTCTCAACCCCGCGGGTTCCCCGAAAAGAAGTAAAAGTGGCCGCGACACTCAAACCGGGCGGTCCGCCGACCCCTTCTGCTAAAATGGATCGTTCGAGCCAATGAAGACGAATCCGTTCCACCGAATCTTCTATCGCGAAGTCACCGGACCCTTCGTGATCGCCCTGCTGGTGCTGACCTTCGTCGTCTTCACCCGTGAATTCGGACGTCTGGCTGAATTGCTGATCCGCCGCAACGCCGACGGGGTGACGATCGCCAAGATCGTGCTGTTCATTCTCCCGAACGTCTTGGTTTTCAGCATCCCCTTTTCGTTCCTGATCGGAGCCCTGATCGGCTTGAGTCGCCTCTCGAGCGACAGCGAAATCATTGCCCTGCGTGCCAACGGCGTGAGTATCTCCCAGATGCTTCTGCCCGTGCTGAAGATCGGGGCAACCATCTGCCTGATCACCGGTGCCTTTACACTCTTCCTGCTCCCCGAAGGCAACTGGAATCTGAGAATCATCAGTCACGAGCTTGGATTCAAGCCAATCCAATCGGAACTGAAACCTCGTGTTTTCAACGAAGAAATCCCGCACTCGATTCTCTACGTCGAGGATGTGGACCTCCGCACGCAGGCCTGGAAAGGCGTATTAGTCCATACGACGGACGAGTCAGGCCTTAAGCGGACGGCGCTGGCCGAACGGGGCGAGATGTACACGAGCGGCGACGGGCGGACGCTGCAATTGCATCTGGAAAACGGGACGGTCTACGAAACCAACCAGAATCAGCCGCTGAATGACAAGGTGACGCGTTTCGTGACCCAGGATTTGCGCCTCCAGATGGAAGGAACCGAACAGGCGTTTGCTAAACCGAAGAGGCCCAAGGATAAGGATATTCGAGAGTTAACCTGGGACAGGCACAAGGGAACCCCAGAAGAGCAGCGGACAAACTCGGCCGAGTGGCACGGACGGCTGGCCCTTCCGCTCTCCACCCTGATCTTTGCGGTGCTCGCAGTCACGCTCGGGATCTCGACTCCTCGGGGAGGACGCGGCTACGGGTTCCTGACGAGCCTGATCGTCGCTTTCATCTACTTCGTCTTCTTCGACATGGGAAAGAAGCTCGGTTCGGACGGTGTGATCCCCGCGTGGTTGGGCGGCTGGGGAGCAGACCTGATCCTGGCTGCGATCGCCTGTTTCTCCTTCGTCGCAGCCACCCGCTCCTGGAGCGTTTTTCAGTTTTTCCGCGAAAACCGGGTCTTCGCATCAATCGGGGCTCTTGCCGGCCGAATCGCGGGCATTCTCGGACGAACATGGCGGGGTCTGATGGGGACCGTGGGGAAGGGCTTCTGGAGTTTCTGCACGGTCTGCGTTCAGTTCACGCGGGTTGTCGATCTCTACATGATTCGGACCTTCGTCTACTACCTCGTGCCGACGCTCCTGGTCTGTGCGTCACTCTTTTATCTCTTTACGTTTTTCGAGTTGATGGACGACATCTTCGCGAACAATATCCCGTATCGCCAGGTCTTCGATTACTTCTTCTACCTTTTCCCGCAGGTGCTGATTCTTCTCGTTCCTATTTCGATCCTGATCGCAACGCTCGTCAGCTTCGGAGTCCTGGACAAGACCAGCCAGGTTGTCGCTTTTAAGTCATGCGGCGTCAGCGTCTACCGGCTCTCCGCCCCGATCATGATCCTCGCCGCCCTGCTCGGCTTCGGACTCTTCGTCCTCGAAGAATACGTCGCACCGTACGCGAATCAGCGGCAGGACTATCTCCGAAACGTCATCAAGGGGCGTCCGGTCCAAACCTTCTATCAACGGGAACAGAACTGGATTTTCGGGGAAGGCAAACGCCTCTACAACTATCGGCATTTTGACTCGGAGCGCGATCGGTTCGCCGACATTTCCATTTACGATCTCGACATCAGCGAGAACCGCCTCACTCGTCACATCTACGCCAAGCGCGCCCAGTGGGACCCGACCAGCAAATCGTGGATTCTGAACGAGGGATGGGAGAGGACGTTTGGTAACGAGGTCGGCGGGTACGAGGGCTTCACGGAGCGTCGCGTCAAATTCGAGCCGCCCTCGCATTTCGAGCAGGAGGTCAAACAGTCGAGCAAGATGACCTATGCGGAGTTGAAGCAATATATTGCGGACCTGCAGAAGGCAGGCTTCGAAGTGGACCAACTCCGGACCGAGCTCTACAAGAAGTTCTCGTTTCCCGTGGTCAACCTCATCATGACGGTCCTTGGAATTCCCTTTGCATTCTCGATGGGACGCCGGGGCGGCCTGTACGGCGTAGCGGCCGGAGTCCTGCTCGGAATTCTCTACTGGGGAGCGTTTGGGGTTTTCGGGGTGATGGGAGCCAGCGGGCTTCTGGCCCCCATCCTTGCGGCCTGGGGGCCAAACATCCTCTTTTCGGCGGCAGGGTTGCTAATGCTGTCCGGCATCAAGACCTGATGATGGCCGCCTGCGTACCACGTGAACCCGCTTACTCCGCTGAAAAGCGCTGCCCTTACAGTGCAGAGGCAGTGACCTGGGCCATGAGGTTGCGAACCGCAAAGACCGGGCACTTCGACGCGGACCTTCTCCTGACCGGAATCCACGAAGACGACCAGATCGCCGTCCTCTTTCTTAACCGTCACCTGCTCATGCTGACTCCGGTACTCCAGGTACGACCCGTCGGGGCATTGATTGATCTGCTCGCAGACACCCATGATCAGGGCTTTGCGTTGGCCGATCTCCTGCCTGACCTCGCGCAACTCCTCCTTGGGGACGATCAGCAGCCCGGCGTGCAACAGGGCAACGGGGACGGGAATGTACAGGTGGTACCCGGATGGGCCCTTTTCCTGCACGTCAACAATAATGATTCCCGTTTGGTAGAGCACCAGACCGATCAGGAACACGAACTGTACGAAAATCACCAGGATGACCATTCCAATCTTGGCTAACATGTCCCTGTCCCCCTCACGAAGAACTCGCTTCCCCGCGTTTTTGATGTGCCCCTCTGCAAGCCCGCGCCTTTCGCACTACTCGGAGATATTCCTGTCGTCGATCCAGACTTTGACCGACGTCTCTTTGTCCTTGATGGAGACGATTTCCTTGCTATCGGTCTCCTGAAGCGCCCGGATGGCGGCCAGAAGGTCCAATTCGTTCTCATTGCCTGAAAGCAACGCATCCACGACCTTCGTCGGCAGGGTAATCTGCACCTGGCTCGGGGACGTTTCGTCGGTTCTCACCACCAGGTACGCGCCCTCGAGCGCGACTCGGAGATTGACCTCCTGGGTCTGGACTGTAACGAACTCCGCATTCCCTTCAGCCTTGACGGCGTTCCAGATCTTCCGCAGATCCTGAGCCGTGAAGTTCTTGTCTTCGATCTTGATCTTTCCCGATGAAACGTTCTTCTCCTTCACCATCCCGAGAACCGTTTCCGCCAGGGAAAGCGGAACGTTCACCTTGACGTTTTCGCCTCCCTTCTTCGCACTGTCGACCCGCACATGCAACCACTGCTTTGAAGCCGCTCTGAGCCTGCGCCTGAGCCTGAAGTCCGAAAGCAGCGAGTAACACCAGCATGGACAGAATCCGTTGCACCTTCATCGGTTGTCCTCCTTCTTCGCTAATTAGAACGGAGTCCGCCTGCGAAAAGTTTCAACCAGGGCCAAGTTTGGAGCTTTTGGTGGTGTCAGCCGCCCTGCAAGAGTGGTCATGTTGACACCGCCGAATCGCCGCAAGACAGGAACGACGGTGTCAGATGGCGTGTTCGGGCGCCGTGCACGACGCAGCAGAACCGGCGTGGTACCATGGTCCGGATGTCTTCCGGGCTCAGGGATCTTCAGATTGCCGGCCGGCTGGTCCACAAAAGAGGCCTCCCGGTAAGCCTGATCTTCTTTGTCACCGGCCGCTGCAACCTCCTGTGTACGCACTGCTTCTATTGGGAGCAGCTCAACAAGAAGAAAAACGAGCTGACGCCGGACGAAATCGACCGCGTCACCCGCAGCCTCCCGAATCTCCTGTCCGTCTCGCTGACCGGCGGAGAGCCTTATCTGCGGCCTGATCTCGCTGAAATTGCACATCTGTTCGAAAGGAACTCCGGAGTCCGGAACATTCAGATCCCATCGAACGGATTCAGCATCGAGAAGACAGTGTCCGGCGCCGAGGCGGTGCTGAAAAGGGTCAAAACTGCACGAGTGGCAACGGGCGTCTCGCTGGACGGTCCACCCGAGATTCACAACGCCATCCGGCAGAACCCGCGCAGCTTTTCGCACGCGATCGAAGCTCTCGATGGGCTCAAGAAGCTTAAGCCCCGGTTCCCGAACCTCTCGGTAGGCGTCGCCCTGACCGTCTCGGCCGCGAACCAGGATCAGTTGAGCGAATTCTATCGCTACGTCGAAGAGGAACTGCAGCCCGACGCAGTCACCATTACCCTGGTCCGCGGGAACCCGCTTGATCCCACGCTCAAGAATGTCGACATGCAGGTCTATCGGGAATTCGCCCGAAAAGTGGTGATCTATCGCAAGGACCACCTGCGCACCCGGCGATGGAGCGACCGGCTCGTTGTGGCCAAGGAGGCAGCAGACCTACCGGCTGATCGAAGAAGCGGCCGGCGCCGACCGGAGAATCTCGCCCTGCTACGCCGGCCAGTTGATCGGAGTTCTAAGCGAAACGGGCGACGTCTATCTGTGCGAGACCCTGGACCGCAAAATGGGGAATGTTCGGGACTACGGCTGCGACCTTGCGGCGCTCTGGTCATCCAGTGAGGCGGCCTCGGCTGTTCAATATCAACAGAAACTCGGCTGCCAGTGCACCTATGAATGCGCGATGAGCGTCAACACCCTGTTCAACCCGTCCCGGGCGCTTCGGATTTTCCGGAATTCGTTTTTCTGATCGCCGTCGACGCAGCATCCCGCCATCAGGGCAACTTCGGCCCACAGCATTTCAAGAAAAAGAAAAGCAGCCGACTGGATTGCGAAAAGGAGCCCTCTCTGCCGCCTGCAATAAAGCAGGAAACGCGCATTGAGCGCCAGGAAGAGGGCTGAGAGTAGAACGGCCAGGAAAACAAACGCCGTCCGAGGTCCGGCAAGGGCGAGGGCCAAGGCCAACAGGTCGCGCCGGGAAGCGACAGCGATACCAACCGGGTCCAGCGATGGGCCCGCAGAGCAAAGGCCCGCTCGCCCGGTCCCAGCCTCACCGACTGGAGGTCCTTGATCCGGAGCCAGTCCTCCTTCAAGGCGCCTGCAAAACCATACTCCTTCAAGTGGAGCCCTTTGATCCGCCTGTCGATAATGAACCGGTAGCCTCTCGAGCCTAAGACCACGCCAAGCCGGAAGTCCTCCGCCCTCCAGAGCCTGGGATCGAAACCACCCGCAGATTCCAGCACCTCTTTACGGATACAGAATATCGGTGTGTGCAGATAGGGGCTTTGAGTGTCGGTGATGTTGTAGAGGTAACAGGTCGTCAGGTTCTTGAAATTGGTAAGGAAACCTCCGGACGGCACCGCCCTCTGAATACTGGCCAAGGACCCCCGAGACGTCCGGCCTGTGACTGTAGAGTTCGAGAGTCTCTCGGATGAAGGCAATGCTGCCGGGCGGCAGGATCACGTCGGAGTCAAGAAACAGGAGATACGGATGGCGCGCCTCGCCGGGCGCCTTGATTTCGCGCCCCGGCGGGGCCCACCTGCTGATCGAGCCTGATGAGCCGACAACCCGATCCCTGTGCAATGACGGGGTGGAATCCGACGAAGCGTCGTCCACGACGATGATCTCCACGCAGGTCAAATCGTTGGCCCGAACGGCTTCCAGACACCGGCCAAGATGGGCGGCGGCATTGTGAGCCGGGATGATGACCGAGATCGGGTACTTCTGCGCCGCCTGCTTCTTGGCTTCCTGCCTGCCTGCTCCGAGTGTCACCCGTGCCACCCGCTAAGGATAACCTCGCAGGACCGGTTTGCGTAAGGCAATCGAATTGCAGAGCGTGACAGCGTAGGTCCGACTTCCAAGTCGGACATCCTGATCGACCTCCGGAGCACTATGCAGCCGCTGGCTGAGCGGTACAGAACCGCAAACGCAGCGTTTTGTGCGAAGTGCGCGGATTGTATCAGTGAGCGACACCACGCTCGGAGTTGGTTGCTTCCGGATACAATCCGCGCACTTCGCACAAAACGCTCCGTTTGCGGTTCGGCTCGACGACCCCCTCCTTTCCGCTTTCGCATTCCGCATTCCGCATTCGCCATTCCGCATTCCTAGAAAGCCTGCCCGATGCTAAAGAAGAACACGCTCCGCTTTTCCCCTTCCCTCGGGAACAGGTTGAAGCCCACATCCCCGCGCAGAACAAAATACGGCGTCCGTATGCTCAAACCGAAACCGGCCGAAGAGCGGACATCAAACAAGTCCAAGTCCCGGCATCCTCGGTAGACGTTGCCCAGGTCAAAGAAACCGACACCGTCAAAGATCTGATAAAGAGGAAACCGCAATTCGTGGTTCATGATGAACAACGACTGGCCCCCCCGCCTGGATCACCGATGATATTTCGCGGCCCGACCTCGTCCTGTTCGAATCCCCGGATCGAGGTGCCCCCACCCGCGTAGAACCTCTCGCTTGGCACCAGCCTCTGGTCGTCAAAACCATGTGCCAGACCGAGTCGGACTCCTCCCGCATACACCAACCGGCTTTTGCGCAAACCGCCGCTCCACGGGATCTCTTCCGGTTCGCTCTAACGGAATATAGCGGAAGTACTGACCAAAGTAGCGGATAAAGCGGAGATCCGAGCCGAGCAACTTCGGCGCGAACTCGAGGTTGTGCGAGGTGAAGGAACCCCGGGAGGCATCGAGAATATCATCCCTGACGTCGCGACTGAAGGTCGCTGTCAAAGGAGCGACCTTCAAGGTGATATCAAAGAACGGGTCTGGAACAGGCTCGTACGTGTGATCACGCTCGAACCGGTATCCCCAAGCCAGGACGAACTGGTTTCTGAGAGTCTTCTCCTGTTGGACCGAGAACCCCACCCGGTCGTTTACGAAACCGGCATTCACTCGGATTTCGCGGCTCACGAAGGCGACGGCATTGCTGTTGAACGGCAGCCCGCCAAGTTGTGGCTGTCCAAAGTACAGGCGACCTTCCCGGAATGTGTCGTCATAGCGTGCCCTCAACCCCAGGACGGCCGCGTTCCCGAGCGTGTTCCGGTTCGTCAGATCAGCAATCGCGCCCAGCCCGCGTTCAGTGTCGTAGAAGCCGCCGTACTGCAGCCGAAACGGCCTGACCTCCCGCACCCGCACTGTCACGCGCAGAGGTTTTTCGCCCGGCGACGCGCCCGCCGGCCCGATCTCCTCGGTTTCCAGATCCGCAAGAGAAAAGGCGCCCGTGTTGTACAGCGCGCGGCGAGAACGGCCTGCCTTCTCCGGGGTGAAAGGGTCCCCGACCGCCAGGTCCAGCAGGCTCGTGACAAAACGTTCGCTCGTTCTCCCGTTGCCCTTTCACCTCAATGGCCCGAACCACTTCTCTCCGATTCTCCTCGATCCTGAAAGCAAGGCGCACCTTCCCGGTTTCCGGATCTGACTGCGTCTCCGGCGTGATAACCGTATCGTTGTACCCTTCTGCGGCATAGAGGAGGCGCAGACGCACAACCGCCGCATCGCGATCCGCCGGACGAAAGACCTGGCCGACAGTGAGCTGCGAATGGCGGGCCAGATCTTCGTCGCCGTGGACCGAATTCCCATCAAACTCGATCTGCGTCAGTTCGGCCCGAGGCCCTTCCTTGATTGGCAACACCAGGACGGCTGTGCGCGTGGACGGGTCAAGTCTCGGAACCGGGGCGCCGACCTCCGCCTGAAGGTAACCCTCGCTCCTGTACAGCCTCTTGATCTGATCGTCGACTTGCTGCAGCGACGTGTGAACCCGGGCGGCGAGCTTATCCCTGCCCAATTCCTCTTCCAGGCGTTCCTTAAGCAGTGGGGATGCACCTTCGAACTCGACCGTGACGTCCTCATACCGGGGGCCCAATTCTGCTCGAAATACGACCTCCTTCTCATTCTGTTCGAGCCGGGTCTCCTGCTCGATCTTGGCCTCCATGTAACCCTGGAGCAACAAGGCGGAGCGAACGACTTCGCCGGCCATCTCCAGCCGGAGCTCGTCGAACACCCCTTTCGTCCAGGATTCCCGCACACGGCTCTCGATCTCTCCTCCCGGTTTGAAAACCCTCGTAACGGAAACGAACCATCGGACCGGAATCGACCCGAACGGTGAGGGCGACCGATTCGGGGCTGGTGTTTTCACGATTCAGCCTGACCGTTGCTTCCAGGTAGTCGCGCTCCACGAGGAACGATTTGAGCGCTTCCAAGCCTTGACGCACTTTGAAGAATTCATACTTGTCGCCGACATCGAGGTCAAATTCGTCCGTCAGCTGCTTCTCGGTAAATGGAGACTGTCCCTCAAAACGAAGCGCCGTGATGCGTCTCCGTTCTTCGGGACGCGGCGCCGCCCGTTCGCCAGCGTCTCCGCTCCCTCCCAGTCGAAGGTCGTGCCGGACCTCGAAGCGGGACTTGGAGCCTTCCTCCAGCGAGTCTTGGGAATCCGTCTCATGGACGACCCTTCCGATGAACCGCCTGGTCACGTCGTACTCACCGATGTAGATCCGGTCGCCGCTGTCCGCCAGATTCATCGAGTAGATCAGCCCCAGCTTGGCGGTCAGGTCCTGACCAATCGTGAGCCGAGCTGTCGGATCGGATTCGGGCGCGATGAGGTTCGGTTCGATTCGCACCTCTGAGAGCCCCGTGATGTGCTTCAGTTCTTCTTCCACCCTCCCACCGACGGTGCCTGTCAGAAGCGAAAGAGTCTGCTCACGGAGAACGGTTCCCGCTTCGCCACGCGCTTTCTCGAGCGTCCGGCCTGTCACCAGCAGAGAGGCGAGATCCGTTTCGGGCATAGGCGGGTCGGACGTCAGACTCGTCTCCACGTTAGGGGCAGTCCCGCTGATCCGAAGCGTGATGTCGAGGTCTTTAACCTGGGTCCGGGCGCTCAGGTCCAAGCTCGGCTCAATCTCGGCCGGATTGTTGAACGAGATGACACCGCGTTCCACGTAGTAGGTCCGCTCCCGCAGGTACAGCTCGCCTCCCTCATCCAACCTCAACCGCCCCAGTAAGCCTGGCTGGTAGTAATTCCCGACCAGGCGCATGTCGAGGTCCGCCCCTACCTTCGCCAGGTTGTTGTCCATCACTATCGGTTCCCGGCTCTGCACCTCGACGTTAAAACGAACCCTGGCGAGCAGCGGATCCCGCTCCGACACGGTTTCCACGTCGTCCGATCCGACCAGTCCCAGGAGACTCTCCTCGAGATTGAGCTGGTCGGTATAGGAGCCCTGCAGAATCTGGACGCGACCTCCGACAGTGACGAAGTCGCCCGCGGAACGCACGTTGACATCCGCGTCGGAAACCGTTTGGAGCCCTTCCGGGAAGTCAAGGAATACGCCGCGGCCGACGAGGTCGAGACTCGGTTTGACGACACCGTTCTCCACGATCGCCGACCCGGACGCCGTGAGCGACCCACCATTCATGTTCGCGTTGAGCTCGCGAATGACCAGGCCATCCCCTTCCAGATCCAGCCGCGCCCGGAGATCGTTCAGCTGGATCGCCGGACTCTCAAGCGCAACCTGACCTCCCTGCAACTCAACAAAGCCGGCGAGCCGAGGATTGGTGGCTGTACCGGATGCTTCCACCCGGAACTGCGCTTCACCGGAGGCCTCCAGATCCTGTGCGAATACGGCAAGAAGGGCGAGATCCATCCTGCCGTTCATCCGCAGGGACAACTCGCTGTCGCCCGTGAAGCCTGCCGTTCCGGCCGCCTGGATGCGGGTTTCCGGGCCGAGTAACGCAAAGTGCTCAACTCGGAGCTTCCCTCCCCCAACTCGCAGGGTGGCCGGCCGGTCCTGGCGCAGGTCTACACCGGCGACGCGGAAATCCAGCCGGTCAAAGGTCACGGCGCCAGTTAAGGACTCGGGGCGTGAATCGGCCGCTTCCAGGTCGGCTCGAAGGGAAAGGGTTCCCGAAACGTCCTGAGGAGCAGCGGCAAGCGACCGAACCGAAAAATCCGCGGCCCGCAACGTCAGCCGGGCAGGTCCTTCTCTTCGCTGAATCTGCTCCGGGATACCCGGAATAATCCCCAGTGGAACTTCGCCCTGACCCTCCAGGGTTCCCGGCCCCAGACGTCCTGCGAGTCGAGTCAGATCGATTCGACCGTCTCGCACCGTCGCCTGCAAGCTGACGTCCTGAACAGGCTCGACGAGCTCCGGCGCTGCGAAGCGACCGTTCTCAGTGAAACGGCGAGCGTTGGAACCAGGTTCTCGAAGGAGCCGGCCACCGAACCATCGAGCGTGAATTTGCCGCCGGCCGAGTACGGGGCGGTCAGACTCCCAGCCAGCAGCTCAGCGAGGTCGACACTGCCGTGGACCTCCACCAAACCCGGCGCGGCTTGCGGTCCCACGCGGCATCTGCCCGGAGAGCGTCAAGAACGAAGAACCCGAGGTCAGGGCGGCAGTCCGAATCTGCAACCTCTCACCTGAATACGCAACCTCAACCGGACCCTCGTTCTCTATCACCCTTCCGCCGCTCTTCAGGAGGAGATCGGTTACCGTCGCTTGAACCTCGGCCTGTCTTGGCATGGCCAGTTCTCCCGTCGCCTTCCCTCGTGCACTCAATTGTCCCTGGATGGGAACTCCGAGCGAGCGAGGGAGGCAGGGCAGCAAGGTCCAGTTCGGCGATATTCGCTTCAATCTCAGCCGCATACGGTCGGTCTATTCCTACTAGCCCGTTCGCACGGAGGCTGAAGGACGGAGCAGCCAGGTTGAAGCGCACAATCCGGTCTCTCAGCTGGCCGTCTGCTTGTGCGGCTTTGAGCTGCTGGCCCTCGAAACTCACTTCCTCAGCGGCTAGGTTAAAGTCGAGCACCGGGTTCGAGAGAGTCCCGCTCCCGTTGGCCTGGAACTCGAGGACACCCGCCAGGGGAGATTGCCCGGGAAGAGTCAGCCCCTCGATCCGAAGTCGATCACCTGTCGCCGTAATTTCATAGGAACTGGAATCCAGGTTGTACGAGCCGGCCAGCTCCAAGCTGCCGGAAGACCCCGGTTGCCCGGATGACTTGTCGAGGACCAGTCTATCGATCCGTGCCGTCGCGGCCATCGAGAGACAGATCTGCCTTCAGGGCCCCGAACGGCTCGTCGTAAGCCTCGAGCGAAGACATTTGGAGCTGAGCACGGACGTGCGGAGCGCCAATCGTGCCGGTCGCTTGCGCCTCCAGTGTGGCCTCACCCGAAACCGGAACAGGCTGACCGAGTGCCCCGAGAGCCTTCTGGATATCAAGGTTTTTGGCCTTCACCCGCATATCGAGCGACGACTCCCGGCCGGAAAGGACCAATCGTTCCGTCTGCTTGAACTGACTGCCCGTTCCACTGGAGCGAAAGCGACGGCACGTCGAGCTGCGCCGGAGTAATGTGAGCCTCCGCAGCCAGTTGGATTCCGTGCAGATTCCCTACCGTTGCGGACGGAACTTCCAGGGAGGCGGAAATGACGGGCGTGGACGGCGACCCGGTGAGTATCGCGGAAAGGCGGCCTGTTCCGGCTGGTCGGATACGGTTGAGAGTCGGGTCGGCATCGTTCCCGAGGAAGCTCAGCAGATTCGGATAGAGGGTTTCCAGGCCGGTGATTTCCGCCCGAACCTGCCCGGACAGACGGCCGTCGGCCAACCGCGTCAAATCCTCAAAGGAATCGACATTGGCGTTCCCGTCGAGGACCAGCCCGGGAATCTGAATGTGGTGAATCGAGGCGGTGACCTTCGAGTCCTGGAGCCGGAGTTGAAGGGAACCTGCGACCGGAAGCCGGTCCCTCTCTGCGCGTTCCCGGCCCTGCGAAAGCCGGAAATCCGCCTGTCCACTAGCCAGACCGAACTGGAGCCCCGGCCATGTGGCGGCCATTTGGCCGGATGCCCGGCTCTCGACGACAATCGGCAAGTCCAGCCTGCGGGAAAGCGCCGCCAGGTCCGCCTTGACTATATCGAGCGTCGCCGAGCTGCCTGATTCACCAGACAGAACCAGCAGACTGGAACCACGGGCGGAAAAGTCCGGAGAATCGAGTTTGATGGAGTCCAGGCGGACCGACTCGCGCTGTCGCTGCCAGTCAACAGCAGTCTCAAACGACAAATCCGTGAACTGGCGGTAGCGAAGCCCGTGCCCGGCAATATCGCCCTGTACGATCAGGTCCTCGACGGTCCCGCTCAGTGTTGCCGTAATCACGGCAGTGCCGCGCACGGCTCGTTCAAATTCACCGCCCGAGCCAGCTCTTCGAGGGCGAGGCTGGCTCGCGCCTCAAAATTCATCCGTGGGTCATTCCACTGCTCGAGCCGGCCGGTGACCCTGACCTGCGACCCTCCGCTGCGCAACTGAAGCTCGCGCAGCCCCAGGCCGCTCAGGTCGCCAGGCAGGTCGGCCGTCAGGTTCAGGACATCGAGCATCATGCTCGTGCCCTCGTACCGAACGGAAACAGGCCGTTCCGCACCGAAGAGGACGCGATGATTGAAAGGCATTCGTCCGTCGACTCGGAGCCGGGCCACGGGCAATTCGACGCGGAGCTGGTTGGGCCGATCGTCGTATAGAACGTAGAGAGGTGATGCTTCCAGGTGCTCGATGAGGAATTGCGGAGCTCTTTCCTCCGGTTTCGCCTCGCTGCGGGTGAAGGCAGGCAGATTGCTGCGCCCGTGTTCGTCGATAACAATGCGGAGCTTCAGGTCTTCAAACCGGGCGTCCTGAAGGTGTAGAAATCCCTTCAGGTAACTGCTGATACCGATGTCAAAGGTCGCGCTGCGGGCTTCGAGGAACGGAGGGAGGTCCTGCCCGGTTACAGACGCAAGACGGACGGTGTCCAGGCGGAGGGTGCCCCCGGCCAGGCTGTAATCAATCCCTGCTGCCTCCAGGCGAACACCCTGGTCCAGAAGATACGCTTGCGCCTTCTGGAGCAGATAACGCCTCGCGGGTGCCGTATGTAATAGAAAAAAGGCCAGGACTGGAAGCAGCAGGAGAAGCGCCACTGCCACTCCTGCCAGTCGCCACCCGCGTTTCGTCATGAGCAGTAGAGGCGCAAGGCACTATGGCTGCCTCGCGCCCATGGGATCGGTTATTGAACGGCCCTGAGCAGCGCCTTGCATTTGGGGGCTTCCGGGGCGTTCGGTGCCAGTTTCAGAAACATCTGAAGGTGTTCGACCATCTTGTCCGGCCGTTTTAGATTGTTGTAGGCGACGCCAATGTAGTAGTGATTGTATGGCTCTTTAGGATCGAGCTCGATGCCCTTCTGCAGATCCGCGGCTGCGTCGGCCCACTTTGCTTTCCTCGCCAGGTAGGAGCCATGGTACTGGTAGTAGTCGGCCTGCTCGGCCTTGGTACCGGTCAGGCTGATCGGTTTCGCCTGGTCCAGTTCCAACCCGGCCGGGTCGACTTTCCCCTGCTCGAAAAGCGCGATCCCGAGCTGCAAATGGGCGGCTGGATTGGCCGGCTGGGCTTGAACGGCTGCCCGGAGCTCCGTCTCCGCTTCCTTGTACTTCTTGGCCTGATTCAGCTGGATGCCCTTCGTCAGGCTCTCTGGAGCTGGTGCCGGGGCAACAGCCGTCTGAGGCTGCTCCTGTGTGGTCGGCTGGTCCTGCGCCGGCGTCGGGTCCGACGCATTCCCCTGCGCAATTGCGGCCGGGGAGACAAGGAGGGCGACGGCCAACAGGCCGAGAAAAAACAATCCGTTGCGTGTCATCGTTTCTTCCTCTCGTTCATTATAGGTCAAGCCGAGATCGTCGATATGACGTACTTGAGGTTAGATGCGAAAGCGGGCGGGAAGTAGCGGGGAAGACACTCGGGCGAGCGGACACAGGCTAGTCAACCGAGACGAACTTCAATCCTCCGCGAATCGGATCTGACACAACTTTGCCGACAGGAGCGTCCCCGGCAAGAAACTGACAGAACAGGAGCCCCGTCCCTCGAAAAGCTTTCGCGAAGCTGTTGCCCAACCGCCGCCGTTCGGCACTGGTCAAACCCTTCCAGAGTTCCGGGGCAACCTGCACCCGGTTGAGCGGTCCGAGGTCAAAGTAGTATTTGAGGATGAACGCTTGGCCGTGCCGCTTCTTGGATTCCTCGTTCAGGTTGTCGACGATTGCCTGGACCTGAAGGGGGTCCATCTTTCTTGCCAGCCGGCCCTGCGGAGTGCTGCCGGGCCACGGTTCGCGTTGCATGCCGCCGAGCGAAAGGGACGGAATCAGGCAAAGAGCCAGCGCCAAGTATCCGAAGAAACGTCGCATGTCTAAATCAGACGAAGAGTGGCGAGGTTTGTTTCAGTCGATCGCCTGGGCCCTGGTGGTTGCCTTTCTTGTCGTCCTTGCGGGCGCTCCGGACAAAAAAAAGCCGCGGGGATGAACCCGCGGCTTTTTCGTTTATATTCCGGCGGTGACCTACGTTCCCACATGGCTTCCCATGCAGTATCATCGGCGCTGGAGGGCTTAACTTCCGTGTTCGGAAAGGGAACGGGTGTGGCCCCTCCGCCAGGACCGCCGGAAATCCTTTAAGATTGCGGATTGCGGATTTGGGATTGCGGATTGAAAGACCGGCTTTTTAATCCGCACTCCCAAATCCGCAATCCGCAATCGTAACATCTGGAAGAAGAAACTCGGGGCTAAAGGCGTGCCACAGGTGGCCTTGGTTTTTGAGCCACTGAAAAATCCAGGTCAAGCCTCACGACCGATTAGTACAGGTCAGCTGCACTCATTACTGAGCGTCCACCCCCTGCCTATCAACCTCGTCGTCTTCGAGGGGTCTTCAGGCTGCTTATGCAGCGGGAGATCTCATCTCGGGGCGAGTTTCACGCTTAGATGCATTCAGCGTTTATCTCCACCGGACTTGACTACCCAGCGGTGCTCCTGGCGGAACAACTGGAACATCAGCGGTCCGTCCAACCCGGTCCTCTCGTACTGAGGTCAGACCCCCTCAAATCTCCTGCGCCCACGACAGATAGGGACCGAACTGTCTCACGACGTTCTAAACCCAGCTCACGTACCGCTTTAATCGGCGAACAGCCGAACCCTTGGAACCTTCTTCAGCTCCAGGATGCGATGAGCCGACATCGAGGTGCCAAACCTTGGCGTCGATGTGAACTCTTGGCCAAGATAAGCCTGTTATCCCCGGCGTACCTTTTATCCGTTGAGCGATGGCCCTTCCATACGGGACCACCGGATCACTAAGACCGACTTTCGTCTCTGCTCGACCTGTCCGTCTCGCAGTCAAGCGGGCTTCTGCCTTTGCACTCTCCGGCTGATTTCCAAACAGCCTGAGCCCACCTTTGTACGCCTCCGTTACCTTTTAGGAGGCGACCGCCCCAGTCAAACTACCCGCCTAACCTTGTCCCACTCCCCGCTTCAGGGGCTGTGGTTAGATGCTCAGAACAGGAAGGGTGGTATCTCACCGTTGGCTCCACCGAGTCTGGCGACCCGGCTTCTCTGCCTCCCACCTATCCTGCACGTCCTGCACCGAACACCAAGGCTAAGTTATAGTAAAGGTGCACAGGGTCTTTCCGTCTAGTCGCGGGCAACCGGCATCTTCACCGGTACTACAAGTTCGCTGAGCCTCTCGTTAAGACAGCGCCCAAATCGTTACGCCATTCGTGCAGGTCGGAACTTACCCGACAAGGAATTTCGCTACCTTAGGACCGTTATAGTTACGGCCGCCGTTCACCGGGGCTTCAATTCAGAGCTTCGCCTTGCGGCTAACCCCTCCTTTTAACCTTCCGGCACCGGGCAGGCGTCACACCCCATACGTCGTGTTTTTTACTTGGCGGAGTGCTGTGTTTTTAGTAAACAGTCGCTTGGGCCTGGTTTCTGCAACCTCCCTCGGCTTCAGTCGCGAAGACTTACACCTGGCGGAGGCCCACCTTCTCCCGAAGTTACGGTGGCATTTTGCCGAGTTCCTGAACGAGAGTTCTCTCACGCGCCTTGGGATTCTCTCCCCGTCTACCTGTGTCGGTTTGCGGTACGGTCACCTTCATTCTCGCTAGAGGCTTTTCTCGGCAGCCTGGAATCAGCGGCTTTATGCCCCTTACGGGACTCGCACTCGCGTCTCGGCCTTAACCTCCCGGATTTGCCTGGGAGATCAGCCTACCCGCTTGGACCCGGATATCCAGCACCGGGACCGCCTATCCTCCTGCGTCCCCCCTTCGCTGATAACGAATTACGGTGGTACAGGAATATTCACCTGTTTCCCATCGACTACGCCTCTCGGCCTCGCCTTAGGGACCGACTAACCCTGGGCGGACGAACCTTCCCCAGGAAACCTTAGACTTTCGGCGAACTTGATTTCCACAAGTTTTATCGCTACTTATGCCGGCAGAGTCTCTGCCGAGCGCTCCACCGCCCCTTCCAGGACGACTTCGCAGCCCTCGGCATGCTCCCCTACCAACTGACGCCTCGCGGCGTTAGTTCCGCAGCTTCGGTGGTGTGCTTGAGCCCCGTTGAATTGTCGGCACGGACCCACTTGACCAGTGAGCTGTTACGCTTTCTTTAAAGGATGGCTGCTTCTAAGCCAACCTCCTGGTTGTCTCCGCGTTTCCACTTCCTTTCCCACTTAGCACACACTCCGGGACCTTAGCTGGCGGTCTGGGTTCTTTCCCTCTCGACTATGAAGCTTAGTCCCCACAGTCTGACTCCGGCGCTTTTCCGTTTCCGGCATTCGGAGTTTGATTGGATTCGGTAACCGATGAAGGCCCCTAGTCCATTCAGTGCTCTACCTCCGGAACGAACCACGCCAGGCTAGCCCTAAAGCTATTTCGGGGAGAACGAGCTATCACTGAGTTTGATTAGCCTTTCACCCCTATCCTCAGCTCATCCAAGCTGTTTTCAACCAACACTGGTTCGGGCCTCCAACAGGTGTTACCCTGCCTTCACCCTGGCCAAGGATAGATCACTCAGCTTCGCGTCTATTCCGGACAACTATGGCGCCCTGTTCAGACTCGGTTTCCCTGCGGCTCCTCCTGATTTTCGGATTAACCTTGCTGCCCGGAATAACTAGCCGGCTCATTATGCAAAAGGCACGCCGTCACCCCGATTGCTCGAGGCTCCGACTGCTTGTAGGTGAACGGTTTCAGGTACTATTTCACTCCCCTCGCAGGGGTTCTTTTCACCTTTCCCTCACGGTACTGGTTCACTATCGGTCGCAAAGAAGTATTTAGCCTTGCGGGATGGTCCCCGCTGCTTCCCACAGGATTCCTCGTGCCCCGTGGTACTCGGGATACCCGGCCCTCCCTTTTCCCTTTCATCTACAGGTCTGTCACCTTCTACGGCCCGGCTTTCCAGCACGGTTCGATTAGGTTCCAGGGATTTGCGCCAGGTCCCTCAACCCCGGCCCCGCCTTGCGGCAGGCCCGGTTTGGGCTCTTTCCATTTCGCTCGCCGCTACTCCGGAAATCGATTTTTCTTTCTCTTCCTTCAGGTACTGAGATGGTTCACTTCCCTGAGTTCGCTTCCCGACCCTATGAATTCAGATCGGGATGACTACGGTCTCCCGTAGCCGGGTTCCCCCATTCGGACACCCCCGGATCTCCGCTCGCTTGCAGCTCCCCGAGGCTTTTCGCAGCTCGCCGCGTCCTTCATCGCCTCTTTGCGCCAAGGCATCCACCGTACACCCTTAGTAGCTTGACCCGGGTTTTTCAGTCGCCCAAAATCCCCAGGCCTGCCTTGTGGCATTTCTCTTGCCCTTTTGTTTTCTCTCTTCCAGATTGTCAAAGACCAGTCAAGATCGAACCCGGCGCCCTTCTTCTTCGAAAAAAAAGGCGCCGGGTGTTTTTTATCCGACCTTGGATAACCAGACAGAGGCGAGCCTGCAAGACCCGATTGTTATCGAACGTTGTTTTCTTTCGGTTTCCCGTTAGAAAGGAGGTGATCCAGCCACAGGTTCTCCTACAGCTACCTTGTTACGACTTCACCCCAATCATGAACCACACCTTCGGCGCCTGCCTCCCCGAAGGGTTAGCCCGGCGACTTCTAGTACAGCCCACTTTCGTGATGTGACGGGCGGTGTGTACAAGGCCCGGGAACGTATTCACCACGGCCTGCTGATCCGTGATTACTAGCGATTCCACCTTCATGCAGTCGAGTTGCAGACTGCAATCCGAACTGAGACCGGTTTTTTGGGATTCGCCGACCCTCGCGGGTTCGCTGCCCTTTGTACCGGCCATTGTAGTACGTGTGTAGCCCGGGGCATAAAGGCCATGAGGACTTGACGTCATCCCCACCTTCCTCCGGCTTTTCGCCGACAGTCTCTGCAGGGTGCCCAGCTTGACCTGTTGGCAACTGCAGACAAGGGTTGCGCTCGTTGCGGGACTTAACCCAACATCTCACGACACGAGCTGACGACAGCCATGCAGCACCTCTCCACGAGTCCCCGAAGGGAAAGCCCTATCTCTAGGACCGCCCCGTGAAGTTCAAACCCCGGTAAGGTTCTTCGCGTTGCGTCGAATTAAACCACATACTCCACCGCTTGTGCGGGCCCCCGTCAATTCCTTTGAGTTTCAGCCTTGCGGCCGTACTCCCCAGGCGGGGTACTTAACGAGTTATCGCCGGCACGAAGGGTCTTAACACCCCTCACACCAAGTACCCATCGTTTACAGCCAGGACTACCAGGGTATCTAATCCTGTTTGCTCCCCTGGCTTTCGCGCCTCAGCGTCAGTGTCTGTCCAGAAAGCCGCCTTCGCCGCAGGTATTCCTCCTGATCTCTACGCATTTCACCGCTACACCAGGAATTCTGCTTTCCTCTCCAGCACTCAAGCCCAGTGGTTTTCCAGGCACTTCCCCGGTTGAGCCGGGGGCTTTCACCCAGAACTTCCCAGGCCGCCTACGCGCCCTTTACGCCCAGTAATTCCGAACAACGCTTGCCCCCCCCGTATTACCGCGGCTGCTGGCACGGAGTTAGCCGGGGCTTCCTCCCCGGGTACCGTCATTGCTTTCGTCCCCGAGGACAGGAGTTTACAATCCGAAGACCTTCATCCTCCACGCGGCGTTGCTGCGTCAGGGTTTCCCCCATTGCGCAAAATTCCCCACTGCTGCCTCCCGTAGGAGTCTGGACCGTGTCTCAGTTCCAGTGTGGCCGTCCGTCCTCTCAGACCGGCTACCGATCGTCGCCTTGGTGGGCTCTTACCCCGCCAACCAGCTAATCGGACGCGGGCCCCTCTTTCAGCTGTCTTTCGACATTTCCTCTCAAGATCGCTCCCGAGAGCTCATGCGGTCTTAGCTCCAGTTTCCCGGAGTTATCCCCCTCTGAAAGGCAGGTCACCCACGTGTTACTCACCCGTCCGCCACTCTACTCAGGGATTGCTCCCCTTTCGCGTTCGACTTGCATGTGTTAGGCACGCCGCCAGCGTTGATTCTGAGCCAGGATCAAACTCTCATATTGAATTGATCCAGGCCTCGCATCTCTGCTTCTGTCTGGTTGTCAAAGATCAGATTTTACCAGCGCGTTCACATTGTGTCCGCGTGGTAAGGAGTATGATACGCAATCCCCTATCGAGTTGCAAGTTCCATCTCAGAAAATTTTTAGTTGATGGTCACTTGCCTCTAAAAGGTTCATGCTTCACTTGAACAGACCTCGCCCATCCCCCCGGACGGTGCGTCTTGGGCCTTGCCCCTTTCCCGACCATCGGATAAGCTAACGCCATGGTTTTCAACAGCGCCGTGTTTCCACTCCAACCGGGCCAAACCGTCTTCGAGGACCGGTTCAAGTACGTGGAACTCGCCGTCGCCTTTCGGAAAATCGCCTGCTACCGCTGCGATTTCTCCAGCTTCTACAGATTCGCTGTCCTCCACCTGCGCCGAAACCCGGAGATCACCGTCGCCGAGGACGAAGAGGTCCGCCCAGATCATATCGAGATCTGGAAGTCCATTCCTCGATTTGCAGAGATCTCGGAAACAGTGCGATGCAGGCGCTGCAACGAAGTGCTGGGGATCTATCCCAACTGCATCTACTGAATGGTCAGCATCGGCTCACCGAGCCGCGCCGTCTGAGCCGCTTGTTCGGGCTCAGATGAAGAAGAATGAATTATAACCAAAAACCAATCAGGGTTTCCACCCGTTAATAATCGTCTCCCTCAGATCGAAGCCGAATGCCCGGTCGGAGACCGCAATGATCGGCGCGCCCTGCAGCCTTTTGTACACGGAGTTGTTCAGGCTCCGGTAGAGCCGCACAGCCAGGTCTCGGAACTCATCGACGGTGTACCTGTCGTAGATCGAGCCGGTCCCGGTCGAGTACTTTTCTGCGGAAAGGGAGCGGGTTCGGAACTGTTCGACGAACTCTTCGGGTCCCCAGCCCGTCTCCGCCAGTTCGTTGACCAGCGGCGCCACGATCTCGTAGTCGAACGGGTCCACCTGGTCCTCGCGCAGCTCGGCAGAGGCTGGAATCGTGAAGATCGCTTCCGGGATGACCGGCCTACCCCAACGGCGGTTGACATACCGCGCCAAGCGGTAAACGTCGGTCTTCGGCAGGTCTCCGATAACCGAGAGCCCGCCCACCATGTCGCCGTAAAGGGTCGCGTAACCCAGCGCTATCTCGGTTTCGTTTCCGTTGGTCAGGAGCAAAGCCTGCCGGTCGTTGGATTCCGCCATCATGATCAATCCCCGAATCCTCGACTGCAGGTTCTCAATCGTCACAGGATCCCTGACCGGGTGCAGATCTCGCTCAAAATCTTCGACGACCCGATCGACCATCGCCTGGATTGGAATCACGTGGTACGTCAGGCCGAAATTCTCAGCGAGCTGGCGCGCCAGCGCCTGGGTCGTCGAAGAGTTAAACTTCGAGGGAAGATTGTAGAGGGTGACAAGTTCGGGGCCCATCGCCTGGTGAGCGATTGCCGTTCCGAGGGCCGAATCGATCCCGCCCGAAACAGCTTCCAACACCCCCTTGAAGATTCCGACCTTCTGGTAGTAGTCCCGGACAGCCATGGCCAGGGCGAGATAGATCTCTTCTTCCCGCTCCCTGCAGGGTTCCGGGCATTCCGCTGCCCGTCCCTGTTCCAGCGTGACCGTCTGCTGGTCCTCTTCGAATGCTTTAAGGGCGCAGACCAGCCGACCGTCGGCATCGTACACAACGCTCGCGCCATCGTACGGAATAATGTTCTTTCCGTTGTCGCCGATCCCCACAGTATTGACATAGGCGATCGGCAAACCGTGACGCTCGATTTTCAGGCGAATCTGGTCGCGGCGTCGGAATCTCTTCCCGTCCTCGCGGCCCGGCGTGCTGGCGACAAACGGGCTCGCATTGATACAGACGAGGAAGCTCGGCCCCCTTCTGGCTGTAAATCTCGGTCGGTTTCAGCTCGTAACCGTCGTCCCACAAGTCCTCACAGATCAGGACTCCCACGGAAACAGCGCCGTCTGCACCCCGGATGGGTACCGGCTCGGTCTCACGACCCGGTTCGAAATACCGCTTATCCTCGAAATACCGATACGACGGCAGCAATCGCTTCTTGACCACGGTGAGGAGCCGGCCGTCCTGGATGACCGCGGCGGCGTTGTGCCGGATGACACGACTGTCCGGTCCCCGGCGCGACTCGTCGAATTCCAGAAACCCGACGACTGCCGCGATGTCCTTGCACGCAGGTGCAATCTCGTTGAGCAAGTATCGGCGGTTCGCCCGCAGAAAGCCGAGGTTGATCAGGAGTTTTTCGTCCAGACAGTAGCCGGTCAGACACATCTCGGGGAAAACCACCAGGTGTGCTCCCTCCCGGCGCGCCTTTTCGATGCCTGCAATGATCTTGCGGCTGTTGCCTTGCAGATCCCCAGTCGTCGGATTGATCTGGGCGAGCGAGACTTTCAGTTTCATGGATGAATGCCAAACTCAGGCAAAAGGCGATGCGGACTCGAGCAGAAGAGATTTATTCCATTCGTGTGATTCGTGGACAACCTCTTCTGCCCGGATCCGTGTTCTTTCAGACTAGAACGGGATGTCGTCGTCCGTGATGCCGGCTTCCATGACTTTCGGGGCCGGGGTGGCAGGTGCGGCGGCCGATACCGGAGCAGAAGCGCGGTAGTCCGCCCGCCCTTCCTCACCCGCATCCCTGCGATCCAGCATCTGCATGTTGGAAGCGACGATCTCAGTCGTTTTCCTTTTATTGCCGTCCTTGTCGTCCCATTCCTTGGTCTGGATGCGGCCCTCGATAAAAACCAGCTTCCCCTTCTTGAGGTAGTTATTGCAGGTTTCGGCCAGTTTGTTCCAGACGACAATGTTGTGCCACTCGGTTTTCGTCTGTCGTTCGCCGTTCTGATCCTTCCAGACTTCATCCGTCGCGAGCGAAAAGTTCGTAACCGGGGTTCCGGATGACGTATAGCGCATCTCGGGGTCCCGGCCGAGACGGCCTATCAACATGACTCGATTGACCATGGATTTTCACCTCCGATGAAAACGTTCACTTACTATAACGTTCGAGTCCGAAAAAATACGAAGCCTGGAGGCACTTTTTCGCGTTTTGAACGCAAAAAAGACGATTATCCACGAAAAATCTCCTAGAACCGGAAGACTCCACCGCCTCGTTCCCGCTCGATCAACTCGATCTCCCGGGTGATCTTTCTCCCCTTGCGATACAGTTCGATCTCGACCCGATCGCCCGGCCGCTTGTCCTTGAGGATGTCATCGATGTCACTCGCGGTTCGAACGTCCCGACCATTGAGGGAGACGATGAGATCGCCACCGATGATCAGGGGCCGGTTCCCGAAGAAGACGCGCTGGTCGCCACCCTCGACGCCAGCCTTTTCAGCCGTTCCCCCGGGCTTCACGACCTCGACCAGGAAACCCTGATCCGTCGGGATCTTGAAGCCTGACTCCCGCAGCGCATCCGCCAGTTGGGTAGTCATCGCTCGTCCCTGGACGCCGAACCACGGCCGCAGGACTTTCCCATGCTGGAGGAGGTCCGGAACGATTCTCGAGAGCGTATTCACCGGGACGGCAAATCCGATACCCGCACTCTCACCTGTCCTCGAATAGATGGCCGTATTGATCCCGATGACTTCGCCGCGGGTATTCAGGAGCGGTCCGCCGCTGTTCCCCGGGTTAATCGCAGCGTCGGTCTGGATGACGTCATCGATCACCCCGCCCCGGGACTCGATGGTCCGGCCAAGCGAGGAGATGATGCCGTCGGTCAAGGTTCTCTCCAAACCGAACGGGTTGCCGATTGCCAGGACTCTCTGCCCGACCTTCAGCGTCTCGCTGTTCCCGAGCTTCAGCGGGTGGCATTCCTCGGCCGGGCAGTCGATCTTCAGGATGGCGATGTCGTTCATTGGATCAGCCCCGATCACTGTGGCCTTGTAGCCCTGGGTTTTGCCGAAGAGGGTCACCTCGAGCTTCTCCGCGCTTTGTATGACGTGAAAATTGGTGACGATATGACCGGCGTTATCGATGAAAAAACCGCTTCCGACGCCTTCCCTGGGAATCGGCTCCAACCAGAAATTGTAGTCCACGGTGATGCTGGTGACGTTGACGACGCCCGGACCCAAGGTTTCGTAGATCCTGATATTGACCTTCTCCTGTTCACTCAGTTGGGTGTCAAATGTCTGCGCACCTTTCTGTGAGAACTCGGCCCGACTCGTGGGAGGCGACGGCCAACGGAGGAAGAACAGGACAATACCAGCCGAAAGAACACTGGTTACGGCAACGAGTTTGAGAAAGTCCCTGCGATTCATTTCCGATCCCTCACTTACTTGATCTTCTCAATGGCCGATCGTGGTGGCGTAGAAAAGGGTATTGAACAGAAACTTGTAGGTGGAACGCATCTGCCCGCGGAAATGCGGACGGAATCCGGCTGCGACGATGTAGCCTCGTCCGAGCTTCACCTCCGCCAGTGCCGCCCCGGAGCGTATGTATCGTTCTCCGGTCATCCATCCGCCCAGCAAGACCTCAGATCCCGCGTACCGCGCAATCGGGAGGGCCTGTCTCACCGAGAGGACCGGCTCGTCATCGAACATTACGGCCGCCCGGTCCGGCATCCCGTATCCGATCGGATGGAGGTTATTGACCTCGATGGCGAGCAGCGAACCCGGCACATAAAAGTCGCTGCGCGGCAGCTCGGCAACCTGGTTGGCGCCGTCGATGCCGAGTGCCGGGATCAATTCGGCCGATGCACCCAGGAGCAGAAGAACGTTCCCCGTCCGAACGTAATCCTGCAATTTCTGAATTCCCTTCTCACCGAGCCCGCCGCGGATGCTCTCCGGGTACGGCGCGGTCAAACCCTGTCGAAGGGCGCCGGGAGACTGCGACGGGATCACAATCACGTGGTAAAAGGAGAGATCCTTATCCCGGATGTCTTTGTCGTGCAGCACGGTGTAAGGAAACTCATTTTGCTCCAGCACCCAGCGCAGCCAGCCTTCATCGACTACAGGAGCGTGACTCGCGTAAATACCGATCTTGGGCTGTCGGAGCTGCTGCCAGGCAAGCTCGGGAGCGCTCGCAACCCGGTGGACCTCGACGGGGGCGCCATCGAGGACGGCATCCGGCGGTTCTTCCCCGGATACACGCGCCAGCAAGGTTCCAGCCCGGAAAGCGGAGCCATCCGCCTGGAATCCGTTCGGTGCCCAGGAAAGCGAGGCCCCACGCGCCAGCAGCCGGTTGGCGAGGCGGGCGAATGTATTGCTATCATGCGAAAACAGCCAGTAAGGACCAGAACCCTGGAGAGAACCGGCCGGCCGAAAGTAATCAATCGGCTCCAGGCGGGCGCCAAACGCCTTATCCACCTGGTGGACCTCCACGCCCAGCATAATGCCAAGGGAATGGGCGGTAATATCGTAAGGCCGCGCCAGCGCTCCCGAATCGCAGTCCCGGACATCCGGGTACTTGGGTAACCCCAGCATCGTCCTGGCGAACGCGCTGTACGGTTGACCAAGCAAAATGACGTAGGAGCCGGCCGGGAACTCCCTGGACGGACCCGCTCCAAAAGGCGGTGAGACCAGGGTGCTGTTTTCGACACTGAAACCCGTGCGGGCTCTATGGATCTCGACCTGAGCGAGACGGAGGATGCCGAGAAGGTCGCCTAGAGCCTGTTGATCCGCTTGATCGGGCGGGATGACGAAGGCATAGGGGGACTGGGAGGCCACCGCATTCGTTCCGACCTGATAGAAGGCACGCAGCCACTCCTGTCGAAAACGTGCGGCGTGGTCCAGGCAGGAATGAACCGCCTGCCTCTGGTAGTCGATGATATCCCTCAGTGTCCAACGACCTCCGGTCCACGGGCGCGGATAGTTCCAGGAGCCGGCGGTGGAGTCAAACCCGACGCCTTTCTCTGTTTTGGTGGACTCGTAGGGAGTAGCCAGGCGGGCACTCGCGACTTCGACCAGGATCCGGACGCCGGCGTGATAGTGCTGGTAGGCGCGTGCCGGAGTGTAGGCGTCAAACATGGATTTCGTCAGGACGCCCGGCTTTCCGGACGCGACGAGTTGAGAAAAAACAAAAGATCCGAGCTCCACGATTTTAGCCTGGAGGATCGGGTCCACGTTCGGGTCGATTGGGTCAGTGTAAGGCGGGACAAATATCCTGGGACCGTCAGTGCCCATCTGGTGCAGATCCATCACGACCTGCGGATGCCAGACGTTGTGAACCTTTTCCACTATCAGGCGCGTTTCCTTCTGCGTGAACATGAACCAGTCGCGGTTGTTATCGTGACCGGTATAAGTGTGATACAGCTGTGGGGGGGAGGTGCCCTCGGCTGCCGTCCCCAGAGTCTTTCTATACCAGTCGGTGACCACGTCCAAGCCGTCCGGGTTTAGCGAGGGGACGAGCAACAAGATCACGTTCTTAAGAATAGCCGCGGTGGACGGGTCCTGGGCGGTGACCAACTGGTAGGCAAGATCCATGGACAGGAGCGGAGAGCCGACTTCCGTGGAATGGATCCCGCAAGTCACGAGAACAACCGCCTTGCCCTTCCTGATCCGTTCCCCGGCTGATGCGCCGGCCAGCCGGGGATCGGCCAGCACGCGCTGAGTCTCGCGATATTCATCGAGGCGGGCCAAATTCTCGGGGGATGTGATGATTGCCATCAGCATGGGCCGCCCGAGGGTGCTCGGCCCCAATTCAACGAGTCGCAGTTTTCTGCTCGTCCGGTTCAGATGCCGGAAGTAATTGGTGATCTGTCCCCAGTCGGCCAGCTTCCTGTCCTCGCCGACTTGAAAACCGAGCAACTCCTTGGGAGGCAGGGAAGGGGCACCGAGGACGGAGGCGACGAGCAGCAGGAGGATTACCGGCACTTGCAGTGAACGGAGGACAATGCGGGACCGCCTGGTTGATTCAGTCGAGTTCAACATCACGCTCCCCATCGAGTTTGTAGGCAATCCGTTTCTCGGCATCCAGGACATAAGCGGCTAGACTAAAGCGGGCCGGAAGGGAGTCCGCGAGGGCATCCAGATGCAGTCGTGCCTCCCACCCGGTGTATAGAAGGCGCGATTCGGAGAAGTTATCAGCCACGTCGAATCTCTGTCGGTCGGGAGTTCCCGAGCCAACCGCCCAGCGGCGATTCCCCTTCCGGAGTATGAGCAGGACTTCGTCGGCCGGTGCAGTTCCGTCCGGCTTCCTCGCCCAGCCGGACGCCCGGTATCCGCCCGCAAGCCCGGCGCTCGCTTCCACAATCTTGACGTCATCCATTCGTCCAACGAAATGCGTCGATCGTCCGTCCAGGTCAACCCGGTTTTCGGCGAGCCACTCGTTGACCTTGATCACGCGCCTCAGGCCGAGGACTTCCCGCCTCGCCTCATCGAGCAGGCGAGCACGTCCGAAATCGACGTTCTGGCGCCTGAGCAGCCTGCTCACCGGGTCCAACGGCAGAGGATGGTTCTTCAGGTCGAGCACCGGGTCACGGCCGGCGATCAGGAAGCGAATGGAGCCGTCCGAACTGATCTGCAGAACCGGCGTCACCGGTGGACCCTGCAGGACGTCCAGGAGGCGGTTTCCGGGGGTGGGTCCCCCTTCCACTTGAATACTGGTCGCATTGGACCGGGGAACCGACAGACCGGCGTCACGGGTGGGTTCGTCCGGGCGGCGATGGGGGAAAGGACTGAATGCCTCCGGGTTTTCCGGCAGATCCACGACGAAATCGACATGCGTGCGCGGGCCACTCATAAGGCGTCGACGCAGGTCCAGAAGTTCGTCCAGCGACGGCGCTTGCTGGACGATCCATGGCCGTCGCTCAATTTCCTCCGTCATCCAGATCCCGCGGATTTCATGGCGCCGAGCCTTGTAGAGTGTCGCGCAATGGTCCACGAGCTCCGGAATCTCCCCCAGGTTCCGTTTGCTGACCATTGTTATTATGTGGAGCTCGGTTCCCTGCCCCCCACTCCCGAGGGCTTCGACCAGCCGTTCGAGGTTATCCCGAAAGACGCCGAAACGGGCAGGATTCCGCATCTCCTCGAAAACGGCTGGGGTAAGCGAGTCGAGCGAGACGTTCACGTGCCGGAGACCAAGCCGGCCGAGGTGCGCGAAAAAGGTGTCGGGCAGCCGTCGGGCAAGGTTCGTCGTGAAACCGGCCTGCTGCCGGTACTGCTCGGGCACGCTCTCAAGAAAGTCGAGAAACCGCGGGTGCAGCGTCGGTTCGAAATAGCACGAGAAGAGCAGATGCCCGCCGGGTCTCAGCAGAGGCAGGAGTTGGACGCTTCGGTCAAACACCTCCTCGGTCATCAGAACGTTGCCGTCGATCTGGGTGAAATCGTTGATGCAGTAGGGACACCGCAAATTACAGTTCCCGGTGACGTCGATGCGAACTCCGTCGCAACGGTCCAAAATGACGCCTTCCAGCTGACCAGACAGCACACCTATATCCATTGTCAGGTCTACCTCTTCCGAATTCCCGGTACCCCTCACGACCGGCGGCCGTCCCTTGAGTCTACTCTACCGGTTGAAGGCATCGAACATTATAGGTCAAAAGAAACGGCGGCGGTTGCCGGGGAGGGATGGGCGGGGGTATCCAGCAAGGAGTGCCGCCCGCGCGTGGAGGAGTTTCGGGGACACAAAACTTAATTCCTTGGCCAACGGTTGGTTGGATGCGCTGCTGGGACGAGAGATCTAAGCATCCAGTGGAATGAGTTTCGGGGACACAAAACTTAATTCCTTGGCCAACGGCCACAGCTCGGTCGCGGGGAGGGAATTAAGTATTATGTCCCCGAAACGCCGATGTCCTTGCGCATGACGAGCGCGTCCTCGATCGGTTCCCGGTAATAGGCCCGACGCACCCCGACCACTTCAAAGCCCCTTTTGCGGTAGAAGCGAATGGCCCGGTTGTTGCTCGCTCTCACCTCAAGAAAACAACTCGAGAAACCATGGGATCGTGCTTGCCCGAGCACATCGTCCAGCAGCGCCATTCCGACGCCCGTTCCCTGGAATTCAGGTGTGACGCCGATCTTGAGCAATTCAATGTCCGGGTGAACCTTGGTGACAGCGTGAAATCCGATCAGACGCTCCCCCATGGACGCCACCCGGAGCTCGGACCGGCCATCGGTCATCAGGGTCCTGTACATCTCGGGGCTCCACTTGCTCAGGAGAGTGATGCGGTCAAGCTCGCAGATCGCGTGGATGTCCGTCGACCGTGCCGCGCGTATGACCAGATCCCCGGGTGGCAGCCGGTTACTCATGGTCCCCGCGCGGATGTGGCAGCTTGGCGTCGGGCGGCCGCAGGTAGTTTCCCTTCAGGTTGAATCCCTGCCCCTGATTGCCGGCTGCCGACCAGAGTTGAGCCAGATCAACCAATTCCCGAAGAACTGAATTGTCGGACTCGAGGAGACGATGGCCAGGGAGGAGAGCCGAGATCGTCGACTTATACAAGACGGCACCATCACCTACGAACACATATTGGCGGTCGCGCGGAAGCGTGTCCAGCCACTGATCCGGCCGGGCAACCGCCTCCTCGCCGACAAGCGAACAACCGGTTTCGTCGGCGCGGTACACGGCCGCGTAAACCTGCTGGCGGCGGGCGTCGATCAGAGGCACGATGTGCTGCCCGGAATGGCGGAAACGGTGCGCCAGGGCGTGCAGTGTCGAAACGCCAAAGACCGGGCGACCGAGAACCTGGCTGAAAGCCTTGACGGCCGCCAGTCCGATCCGCAGCCCCGTAAAAGACCCGGGTCCGACCGTGACCGCAAAACAACCGATGTCGGAAAGCTGGAGCCGTTCCTGCGCCAGAACAAAATCGACCCAGGAGATGAGACTTTCGGAATAGCGGAGAGGCGATTTGGACATCCAGAGGGCGACGAGCTCATTGTTACGACCGAGCGCAACCCCGCCGGCATTCGTCGCCGTGTCAATTGCCAGAATGTACATGGGCGCCAGTACTCCTTCCGCTGAATGAAGACAATAACATACGAAGGGAGAGACGGGGAGACGGGGAGAAGGAGGAGGGGGAGACAGAGACAGGAGACAAGGAGACGAGACTAGGAGACGGGGAGACCAAAACGGGGAGACTAAGGGTGAGTCAGCAGAACTCGTTCCACCAGCTCTGGAGGAAAACCAGCCCGGCGATTCGTCGTTCTCCCTTCCAAGCGGCCCGCTGCCAGCGCGGAAGGTTCTGTTCCAGGTACCGGGTATTGAATGGGCCGTTACGGCCGCCTCCGAGGAGCAGGTCGCGGGCGTAGCGGTCAAGCGGTGGCTTGGACCAGGCTCGGTCCGGATAGGCGAGTCCTTTCTTGCGCCGCGAGGCGATAGCGGGCGGCAGGAGCCGGCTCGCGAGTGGTCTCAGGATGACCTTCCCTTGCCTCCCGTTCACCTTCAGATGGGACGGGAGCCGCATGGCAAATTCCACGACAGAACGGTCCAGGAAAGGCATCCGCACTTCGAGAGAGTGCGACATCGCGACCTTGTCGGCCATGAAGAGAATGCCGTCGGCCAAACGACCGGTAAGATCGAAGGCCAGGCGGCGCTGGAGCCTGTCGACGCAGGTTACGAGGGTTTCGCGTTCGACCAGCGTGGGGGAGACATCCGGTCCGTCCACCTGAAACTCCGGTTTCAGGACCATCCGTTTCTCCTCGGGAGAGAACATTCGAAACCACTCCGGATCTCCAGTCCTTTCGTCCGGGGCCGCCGCGACTCTCAAGGCGCACCGGACGAGCGGATGCGGGAGCCAGGTCGCCGCGAAACGGGCGAGAGACCTGGGGAGAACGGCTCGAGCGAGGTACGGGGAACGAATGCGAAAGAATTTGTAGCCGCCAAACAATTCATCGGCTCCTTCGCCGCTGACTACGGACTTCACGTGGGCGCCGGCCAGGGAAGCAAGCAGAGAAACGACCCCCGTTGGAACATTTGCACACGGTTCCTCCAGGTCACGGGACATTTTCGGGATAAGTGCCGGCAGCAGGGAATTTCGGTACTCGATCTCGTGGTGATCGCTGCCGAGCGATTCCGCCATCGCGCGCGAGAAGCGGCTTTCGTCCGCCTCAGGGTCCTCAGGAAAGACAATGGAGAAAGTCTTCAGAGGTGCTCCCATGCTCCGGGCTGCCAGGGTCGCTATCAGAGACGAGTCCCAACCTCCGCTTAACAGGGCCCCCACGGGGACATCGGCCGCAAGATGAGAGCGAACCGCGCCGGAAAGAAGCGCCTCCAGCTCGGCCCCGTACTCCGCGTCGCTCTTCGCAGGACTCGGCTGGCGATACTCGTAGCGCGAGAAGGCCGCGTCCCGCATTTTTTCCTTTTCTACCAGCAGGTAATGGCCGGCCCTAAGCTTCCCGACATTTCGAAAAGCGCACGCCGGGGCGGGCACGTAACCGATAGCAAGGTAGGTGTCTATGGCAGGGAGCTCCGGTTCAGGACGGATCAGGCCAGAGGCAAACAGGGCCCTGGCCTCCGAGGCGAAGAGAAATCCTGCTCGGGTGTTGGCAAAGTACAGCGGCTTCATGCCGGGCCCGTCCCTGGCGAGTAGAAGCTGCCGCTTTCGAGCATCGTACAAGGCCAGCGCGAACATCCCATGCAGGCGATGGAGGCACTCAACACCGTCGTCTTCGTAGAGATGCGCGATAACCTCGCTGTCGGTCCGGCTCCGGAGGCAATGGCCTCGCGCCTGGAGCTCCTCCCTGAGACCCCGGTGATTGTAAATCTCGCCGTTGTGCAGGACGTGGACCGTGCCGTCCTCGTTGGGTATCGGTTGGCTTCCATTCCGCAGGTCGAGGAGACTGAGGCGACGGGCAGCAAATCCGCCCGAGCCATCGGGGAATACCACGACGTTGCCTTCGTCGGGCCCCCGGTGGATAAGTGACTGCTCCATGCGGACAAGCGCGGCCCTCAACTGATCAGGAGGCAGGTGACAATGAACAATTCCTGCGATTCCACACACAACAATCAGCCTCCAGCCGACAGGCGTCCTCAGTAACAGCCCCGTCAGATACCAGCCAGCGCAGACAGCCGCCTGAGGATAGCGGCAGTGATCTGGACAGGCGTGCGTTCGTAGACATACGCCGGCCCTATGCCGGCGAGCGCACCCCAGAATGCACCGTAAAGCAATGCCAGCCCGAAGAAGTAGCTGCGGGGTTTTGCATCAGCGACGGCGATGACCAGGGCCGGAAGGACCGGCACCAGGTACCGCGACGAAAATCCGGCTCCTCCAGTCCATCCCGGGTAGGCGCCAAGAACAAGGAAGAAGACAATGACGGGAACGAACAGATAGCCGCCCTTTCGGATTTGCCAGAGGCCCCAGGCCAGAAACGGGAAGAACGGCAGGAGACCTGCTTGCGGGTCAAAAAGCATGCCAACCAGCCCCGTCGGTTGAAGAAATTTCAAGGGCACGATTCTCTGACGCAGCGTGGCGTCGGCGCCGTGGTAATGACCGCCGAGGTGAAAGAGGTTGAAATGGTCCACGTCGCGGAACAAGTACTGAACCGCGGCCACGGCGATCAATACTCCGAGGATACCCGCTCCGGCAAGCACGAAGCCCGGCGCCGGTCGCGTCTCAGCCAGAAAACGACTGCCATGCTGAGCGGGACCAGGACGAAGTTGTACTTGATCAGTGTCCCTGCAAGTGCCACGGCGAAGAGGACCGGAAGACTCTGCACGAAAAGAAGACCAATCCAGGCGGCGGTCAGCCATGGCTCGGTCCAGATGTCCCTGGAGTAACACCAGAGAGGCGTCGCGACGGCAAGTACGACCACCCAGCCAAAAGCCTTCCCGCTTCTTCTCGCGAACAACCAGAGAGCGAGGACGGTCGCCCCCATCGTCAGGCAGATACAGACGGGCTCAACCCATCGAGTGCCGGAAAATGGCCAGGCGATGAGCGACAGGAGCAATGGAAGGAAAATCGAATGCAGGGACCGTTCCCTTCCCTCGCTATCGACCTCGGTATGGTGGTCCAGGGCCACTCCCCGGAAACGCGCCCCTGCTTGCCAGCCGCCAGCCGCGGCCTGGCTGTAATTGTTGGCCAGATCAAGATCCCCATCCTCGATGATGCTGTTGACAAGGACCAGGTAATGGGGGGAATCGCCGGAGAGTACCATGGGTGGGGCAACCGCACCCTTGCCGATCCTCCAATGCGGGATCCCGGACAGCAGGGCGTCCGATATCGGCAGCTGCAGGAAGAGGGAAATGAAATAAACCCCGGCGATTGCAACCAGTCCTTTGGTGGCTGGGGCGCAAGCGCGCGAAGTTGCCGGATCCAGTGTGAGCTTCAAAGCGACGACAGTTTAGCACTGCTCCGCCGCCCCGCTGGGCCGTGTTCCCGATTTTCGGATTGATGACCGAGGGCTGAAGACCCAGAATTAGGTCGGGAGCGAACACGAATGTCCGAGTCTGGCCCCGTCTCTGCGCTGGTGCGCGCCGGCAACACCGCCTGGGTAGGCGCCTACGCATTGGTCGAGCGGCGCGTTCCCTTTCTAAAGCCGGAAACGATCGAGCGCCTGCAGCGATGGCGGTTGCGGAGAATCATCCGCCACGCTTGGGAGACGGTCCCGTTCTATCGGAATGCAATGGCTGAGAGGGGACTGCGACCTTCGGACTTCAGGACAGCGGACGACCTCGCCAAGCTGCCACTGATCGATCTGTCCGACGTGGCGCAGGATCCAGAAACGTTCTGTTCTTCCCTGTACCCGGACAGCAGGCGTCTCTGCCTCAAGACATCCGGTTCGTCCCAGGGTTTCGCACTGCGGGTCTACTGGGATCACTCGGCGGTGCTCGCGAAGGTTGCCCACGCCGAGCGCGACCGGGTGATTCTGGCCACGATCGCGGGCAAAAACTGGGGGCAAAGGCAGCTCCACATCATGGGCTACGGCGCCGGGCGCGTGAGACGGTTTGTAGAAGCGCATATGTTCGCGCCCCAGCGGGCCATTCACCGGATTGAGCTGCCGCCCGATACCCCGATCGACGAAATCGCACAGCGCATCAACGAGGTTCGTCCGGAGATTGTGTTCTCCTACGGTTCCTTCGCAGAGGTTCTCTTCAGGACAATTTCCGACAGCGGCAAGAGAATCTTCCTGCCGCGGGTCTGGGTCTATGGAGGCGATGTTCTCTCGGCCGAGGTGCGCCGGACGATGGAGGAACAAGGGTGCACTGTCTACTCGACGTATCAAACCACCGAAACCGGTCGACTGGGGTTTCAATGCGAACGGCGCCGCGGATTTCATCTGAACGTAGACCTGTGTGCCGTTCGTCTGATCGACCCGGGCATAGGCGCCGCACTGCGGCAGAGTCGCAATCCGACCCGAGACGAGTCGCTGGAGTTCGCGGGCGGGCGGGCAGGATGGGCTCCCGAAGCGTCGTCCGACCGGGCGGACGAGACGTCCGCGCTCCAAAGGGCCGTGAAACCGGGAGAAGTCGGAGAGCTGGTCGTGTCCAATCTCCACAACCGGGCGATGGTATTGCTCAACTACCGGCTCGGGGACTTGGGTGTCATTGCGACCGAACCGTGCGGATGCGGCCGTTCCCTGCCGGTCCTCCGGGAATTGCAGGGACGGGTCAGCCAGATCATCCCGCGCGCGGACGGGACGGTGATTTCCGCGCTGACGCTTCGTCACCAGCTGGCGGCGCAAATCGGGCTCACCGTCCGGGCTCAGATCGTCTATACACCTCCCGGGTTGCTGCTCTGGAAGATCGTCCCGGCGGCCGGGGCCTCTCCATCCGAGCTTTCCAGGGCTTTTGTCGAGGCTACCGGCAGAGTATTGGGACCGGGGACCCGGGTGGAAGTGGAGATCGTGGAAGCGATCCCCGCGGCCGAGTCCGGCAAGTTTCCCAGCTTTGTCCGAAGGCGGTAGGCGAGGTGGACAGGCCAAACGATGTCGCTTCCGGTTCGCCGCCTAAGGCGGGACTCAAACCTTCCCTGCCCTTCGAGCTCGCTCACGCGCCCGCCTTGCTGTTTGTTCAGCGAGCTTCGCCGCCAGGCTTTTCGACACCCTCGCCGCCCCAGCTCACCTCAATCCGGACACGAATTCCTTGCCCATGTTCAGCTGATCGTGGAAGTGGCTGTAGAAAAACTTGCCGTTCCGGCCGAGTGTCGTGAGATTGGTCAGGCAGGCCAGGCCATCCAATACCACCTTTTGGTGTTGCCTGTAGTGCAGAGAGTAGATCGGATAGGCATTCTCCAGAAAATGGTGCGCCCAGTCGAGAACCTCCGAGGGGCGAATTAGTCCGGTGACGCTCACCTCGGATACGACCCGTTCCTTCAGCTCTTCGTTCGGCAGCACGTACAATTCCTCTCCTTCGCAACAGGGCACTTCCACCGCAAGCGACGTTTCCTGCGCCGGCGCGAGCGCCGCCGATCGATTCTTCGGCTCGCACACCCGGGAAACGCACATCTTCGGATCCGGGAAGTAGATCGAGGCATTGTTCGACACCCTCGGCTTCCCCAGCCTCAGGAAAATCAGCCGCACGTGCCGGAACCGGAGGGCGCGGGCCGCCTCCCTGACGGTCTCGGAGACAGCGTCCCCAAGGAACTCAATGAGCAGGTTCAGCGGGAGCGTGGAGACCATGCGGCCGGGGACGTCGGCCGGCGGAACGGAGGCAAAATGAATTCGCCGGACAGCCGCATCCTGGCACTCGATTCGGGTGACTTCCTGACCGGTTTTGACACTGTCCGGCGGCAGAGCAGCGGCCAGGGTCGTCGCGATTTCTCCGAACCCGTTCTTCGGATAGAGAAAATGGCCGTCCAAGTTCCCCGCTCTCTTTCGCGGGGCAATAAGTTCGGAAACCAGGGTTCGCAGATTCAGGCCGTTCAGCCGGCGCGTTGCAACATCGACGGACAACTGGTCGGCAGGCAAACCCCAGACTTTGGCGGAATAATCCAGGAGGAATCGGCGCGCCAGTCTCTCTCCGAAGCGGGACACGGCGAAATCCTGGAAGCTGGACCCGCCCCCTTGCCGCCTCCGGCCGCGCCAAAGACCTATGCCGATCCGAGCCCACTCTGCAGGGGAGGAAGAGAACAGAAGATTGAGCGGCGTCGGCGGGAACTGGAGAAACTGCCCGCTGCTGCAGATGCGACTGGGAGCAGTGACAGGATGCAGCTCCAGCAGGCGACGCACGTCTCGGGTGATCGCGGGATAGATATCGTGAAAGCGGTGGGCGCCGGAGTCGTATCCGTGCTCCCCCAGGCGAAAGGTGCGGCAGAGCCCCCCGACGCTTTCTGACCGTTCGTAGAGAACGAACGGGATTCCTGCCTGGTGTGCATAGTAAGCGACAGCCAGTCCCGCCGGACCGCCGCCGAGGATAGTCAGCGGTTGCATCTCACCTTCCGACCGTCGGTTGCCGGCCCAGGCCGAGAAGACTTCGGGCCTCTTCAGGTGTCGCAATCGACCGCTGAACTTCGGAGGCGATACGCACCATTCGACACACCAGGTCGAGGTTGGAGGCGGGCTTTTTCCGAGCGTAATCGTAGTGGAGTGCGTCTTCGATCCCGATCCTCACGCCACCACCTGCAATGAGGCCGGCGACATTCATGGGCAGCTGAAAGACGCCGATACCCGCGGCCGACCAGAAGGAGTCATCCGGAAGCGCCGCAACCAGGGCGGCCAGATTTCCAATCGTGGCAGGAACGCTTCCAAGACTGCCGAGCAACAGGTTAAAAGACTTCCGGCCGCCGATGAGACCTTTCCTTTCCAGGTATTTCGCTATTCCGATCATGCCCAGGTCGAACACCTCCAACTCCGGCAGGATCTGCCTTTCCTTCATCCTCTCGGCCAGCCGCTCAATCATTTCCGGGGAGCTCACGCTTGGGCCGGTCATGAAGTTCAAGGAACCGAGTGTCAGGCTGGCAAAGTCGGGCTTGGCAGCGCCGGTGAGATCCAGGACTTCCGACCTTCGCTCGAAATCCGACCACAAACGCCCGGAGGTCGAGACGCAGCAGACGAGCTCCGGCCGCTCCCGCCGGATGCCGGTCAGAATTCGTTCGTAGATTCGCGCATCCCAGGTGGGGGCGCCCGCCTCGTCACGGGCATGAACGTGGACAACTCTCGCGCCCGCATCAAAGACTCGAACCGCGTCCCCCACGATCTCTTCTACCTGGAGCGGCACAAAAGGCGCAGTGGCTTTCTCCGGCACCATGCCGGTCAGACAGACATTGATCACGAGCGGCGGGTAAGGGGCGAGGGGATGCGGCTCGTTGCGGGCGACGTACTCGGTTGCGCTTTGCCGGCGATCTATATTCCGGAAGTACGCCTCGAGGTCCAGTTCGAGCGTCGTCCAATGATCGGCGGCTGGGTCACCGAAGGAGCTCACTTTGCGAAGCGTGCCAACCTCTCGGTAACCATACCGCCTTTTGTACCATTCGATCGTCTCCGCGCGATCGGCGTTGGTGATGACCTTCTTGACTCCGATTCGGTGCATTGCCTCCAGGCGGACATCCTGGAGCAGGCGTCCGAGCCCGCCCTTGCAGTGCTCGGGCAGGACACCCAGTAGGGTTGTCTTCCCTCGCGTCTGGGAGAGCACCTTGTAGCCGGAAGCGCCCACGATTCGCCCTTCGATCCTGGCTACATAAAAGCATTCGAGATCCAGTTCCTCCATCTCGGGAGAGGGAACATGATGCATGTTCCAGGGTTTCATCACTTCAAGGATGGCCTCGAGATCCCCTGGCTTGGCTTTCTCAATAATCGGTTCACTCATAACGGACCCAAATTCGAGACCAGCGCAGGCGGGGACCGTCACCGCGTTTCGGACGGCTCGCGGCTCACTTCCGAGAACGCCGTCATGAACTTCCCCGACGCTGCTCTCTCGATCCTTTCAACTCGTTCGAAATCGACCCGTACTTCGGGGCCCAGCACATCCGCGAAGCCACGCTCAATGCTCGATCGATTGTGCGCACTCAGCAGACCGGTGTTTGATACATAACGAAGCAGGCATCGGTCAAGGGCTTTCTGGACAACCTGAAACTGCTTCAACTCCGGCATGAATTTGATTCGGACGACCAGTTCCCAGGGAGTGATGACGCGCCCCGAGGGCAACCGAAACAGGTTTATGCTGCGGCCGACAACACGTCCCAGCAGGGGCAAGGTGCGGCCGCAGGGGCAGCGTTCAGCCGTTACCTGCGCATAGTCCCCGATTTCGTAACGGACCAGGGGCATCAGCCGGTTGTTGAGGGTAGTCACCAGGACCCGCCCGACCTCGCCGACCCGGGCCGGCTGACCCGTCTGATCGACGACCTCCACATGAACATGTTCGCTGTTGATATGGTAGCCGCCGGCAGGGCACTGCCACGCGATGAAAACCTCGGTTGTCCCGTAGTTGTCGGCGACCGGGATACCGAGGATCTCCCGGGCGCGCTTCCGGGTTGCATCGTCCAGGATTTCGCCGCCGGAGAACAATCCTTTCAGACCGAGTGCTTCCCCACCCTCTTCCTCCAGAAGGTCGAGCAGGCCGCCGAGGTTAGATGGGTACGTATAGAGGTATTCGGGCCGAAAACGACGCAGCCACGCGAGTTGCTCTTCAAGCGGCGTGAAGACAGAGAGAAAGCCGACGCCGACGGATCGAAACGCCCGGACCAGCTGACCGTCGGGGGTCGCCCCGGGCAGGGAGATGATCCAGGCACTTTTCTTCAGCGGGCTCCAGCCATTCGCGCGAAGGTACCTCGCGCGGGCGGCAAAACGGTGAACCTGGTGCGGGGTGTCGAAAAGGACTTCAACCGGCATGCCGGTCGAACCGGATGATCGAGCGGCCTGGAGGCGTCTGCCAGGGTGCATCCGACGCACCTCGTTGTTAAGGAGCGGCAAGTCGCTGCGAGCCAGGATCGGCGCTTCGTGGAGATTCCCGGGCTGGCAGCTGCGGAGGCGGTCCCGGTAGAAAGGGATGCGGGCAGCATCGCGCAGCGTTCGATCAAGCATCCGCTCGACGTAACTGGCCCGGGCCTGGTCGGTCCAGAACTGCGATCTTAAAAACCGTCCGTAGCAAAGCGTGGCTCCACCAAGGGCGGTCAGCGTGGCGAAAATGCTCATTCCAGGTTTTCCGCCGCACATTGTACCCGGACTTGCGAGTGTCCAGGCAGCTTCTCTCGTTGTCTCGGGTTATTCGTGTTGCGCCCTGGCATGTTCCGACCGAGAGCAAGCCCCGCCGCCACTGGTCGCGGTATCGACTGGCTTAGGATTGATATGAGCCTTGGTCAGTACTCCACAGCCTCAAAGAGGCGTTCCTTTCGCTGCTTGCCCTTTCAGCAGAAAGGTCTTGGGGAATTTGCCCTCGCCGCAGATCTTGAAGGAACCAAAGTCCTTATACCAAGGGCCCATCCGGTGCCTCAGGTTCCGATTCCCTCCAGACTTTCAGCTTGTACAGGTCCTCGATCGATATCTGCCGTTCCTCCAGTCGGTCGAAGAGGTGCTGGCGAAGAGCAGGGGGAAGACCGATCCATTGGATCTTGGGCATCAGTCACCGAAGGTCATGCGCGCGAGTTCTTCTTTAATGCGCTGCCGCTCGTTTGGATCGGTTGTCTGCCCGAGTCGATCGGCAAGACCAAAGAAGCGCTGTTTTTCGGCCTCCCTGCATTGAAGCCCCGTTTCGATCAACTCCACCAGAACTCGGTTGGCGCTCGTATTCCGAGTTCGCGCAATGGTGCGCACGTCTCTCGCGATGCGGGGTGGCAGGGATACGCTCTGACGAACGACCTTCTCTGATTTTGGCATGCCCTCATCTTACACCATTCTGCACCGCGATGCACCACCAAGGCCCGATCTCGCGAACGCTAATGGCGCCGCCAAGATCACTGTCGTCACTATTCCACACTGTTCCCATTATTCGCCGCTATTTCGGTTCTCTCTGCAAATGCATGAGCTCGTTCGTATCCCTTCCGCGTTTGCCGGTGATTTTTTGGAATAACCAAAAACATTATGCAGAACTAAGCTTTTCTGTGTACTTTGAGAGCGCAGCCAACTGGTAACGAGAACGAACCGTATCGAGCCAATGCGGCTACAATCCTGAGGGGCAGAAAGTTCGAGTACTCACGTCTTCGATGACTTCGGTTGACAGTCAGGTAAGCCGGCTGGTTTTCCCAACCTTTACTGCCCTTTTTCAAAAGGCGGGACAAGGGTGCACCACTCTTTGACAGGAGGATGAATGCGCAAAGTGACAACACCCGCGATGAGGTTTGTGATCTGCTTCCTGCTGGCCGCAGCGGGTACAATTGCGGCCTCCGCAGTCTTCTCACAACACGACCCGTCTGCAGAGCAGGCGGTGATGCTCGTACCCCCGCCGCTTCCTGCCGGTTCAGATGTCAGCCAGGTCTTCGGCGACTGGGGCATTACGCTGGACAACCGCTCCGAGCAAACACCGATCAGCGGGAGCCGAAGTGTGTTTGTTTGGCCTGAGGGCCCCCAAACAGACGCTCCAGCCATTCTCAATGACGCGCCGGACGGGGAAGACGCGGGACCGCTCGTCATTCATTTCAGCCAGCCCGTCCGGCAACTTTCACTCCACTTGGCTGCAAGCACAGCAGTCACCGCTACCGAAAGATTGTTCAATTCGGATGGAGTTCTGCTGGGAGAGGAGGCGACTAGTCTGTTGCCGGGGTATACGCTACTCAATCCGGTTCTGCTGCAAGACCTTGAAGGCCGCGCAATCAGCCGTGTTGAGGTGGAGTATTCAGACGCTCACGAGCCGGAGGCACTCTTCCTGATCCACGCCAGTTTCACTAATCCACCTGCTTTTCGCCGATGTGTGGCCCAAGCCGCGCACGGCCGGCTTGCCGAAGGAGAAAGGACACTTCAGACCCAACTGAGCATGACCAGTTCGGCCATACCCAACCGATACTCGTGGCCGCTCCATGCTGTGGCCATGCTCTCGCTCGAGTTTCGGGACCCGTCCGGCGCGCCCTTGCCCGTCATCCTCGACGGACAACAGGGCGCTCATTTCGACTCCGTGCTTGAAGACGTCCAGTCGAAGATTGTCCGCACCACGGGCTCGGTCTCTGAATTGGACCGCGGCTACGCCTGTGTCGCCTCGAACTATCCGGTGGAGCTCGCCGCCGTCTACCGCATCCTTGACTCCGAGGGCAAACCGGTCTCGGAGACGGGCATCCAGGGCGCGATACCCGGCTACCGCTTCTTCGGAATCTTTCAAAAAAACCTGGCCGAGGAGACCAACACCGCGCTGGCGCTGGCCAATGTCTCTGATCATGAGGCGAAAGTCTCCATCACGTTCTACCTCCCCCTGTTCAAGAAGCATACGGTGGAGGTGGTCCTGGCCCCGGGGGAGCAGAGGGCCTCTTTTATCGACGAGCTCGTGTCAGAGTTCTCGGGTAAAAGCGCCGAAGGGACCGTGGAAATTGTCAGCGACCAGACGCTGGTGGGGACCATCGTCCGCACCATCCGGGGCGTCGTCTCGGCCAGCCTGCCGCTGGGACGGTCTCCCACTCCCGATTTGAAGTGACTTGACCGAAGCGGGGGGCGGGCGAGTCGCTGTCAGAGCCGCGCGCGAGCGCTTTCCAGCGAAGCAAGCGGGTCGGTACAGAAAGCAGATCGCCTGCCCCGAGCTCAACCTTCCATTAATCGCCGGTACGCTTCTTCGTCCGATTTTTCGCGCGTTCAGCTTTCTGTTCGAACCCGCTTGCTTCGCTGGAAGAGCGCTCGCGCGCGGCTCTGACCGGACTCGAAACCGCTTGCTTCGCTGGAAAGCGCTCGCGCGGCTCTGACACGACTCGGCGGCGCCGCTTTCCCCCTGTCCAACATCCGCATGTCGGAGCTCCCCGGCAAGCGAAATCAAAAAGGAGCGTCACCCGGAATCCGGAACATCGTCGGACTCCTTCTCCCCGCCTCCTCGTCGCCCTCCGGTCTATGGCTCCTTCGTCTCCCTGTCTCCTTGTCTCGAATTTCGGGGACACAAAACTTAATTCCTTTGCCAACGGAGACCGCTCAGTAACGGGGAGGGAATTAAGTATTATGTCCCCGAAATTCGCTTTTTGCTAAAGTACCCGGATGGACAACCTGACGCCGATGATGCGGCAGTACCATGAGATCAAACGCGAGAATCCGGATGTCCTGCTGTTGTTCCGACTGGGCGACTTCTACGAGATGTTCTTCGAGGATGCCGTGACGGGTAGTCGGGAGCTTGAGATCACCCTCACCTCCCGGCACGCGGACCGAAGCGGTAAACCGATCCCCATGTGCGGGGTGCCCTACCACGCCGTCAACGGCTACCTGAGCAAACTGATCAAGAAGGGACACCGGGTCGCCATCTGCGAACAGGTGGAGGACCCGAAACAGGCGAAAGGACTGGTTCGCCGCGAGATCACCCGGATCGTGACGCCGGGAACGGCAGTCGAAGACGCCCTCCTCGAATCCCGGGAAAACAACTTCATCGGCGCCATTCTGGAGAGCAGCGAGCGTGTTGGCGCCTCCTTCCTGGACGTTTCGACCGGAGAATTCTGGATCACGGAGCTCGCTGGGGACCAGGCCCGCGAGCAGATGCTCCAGGTCCTTTCACATTTCAATCCCCGCGAGCTCGTCGTGGCAGACGGTGATCGCACGGCTTTTGAAGGCTGGTACCCGGCCGACCTCCGCGCCAACACGGTCCTGACCGGCCAGCCGGATTGGAGCTTCAATCTCGACTACTCGCAGCGGTTGCTCCTGGACCACTTCAAGGTCTCCACGCTGGAAGGATTCGGGCTGGACGGGCAGCAGGCAGGCATCGGCGCGGCCGGCGCCCTCATGAACTACGTCAAGCAGACCCAGCGCTCGCAGCTGGGCCACGTGCTGACCGTCAGGCTGTTCGAGTTGTCCAACTACATGAAGCTCGATGAGGCGACCGTCCGCAACCTGGAGCTCCTGAAGACAAACGACGGTTCCCGACAGTGGACGCTGCTGTCCGTCCTCGACTCGACGAAGACGGGCATGGGTGCCCGGCTTCTGCGCAGCTGGCTTTTGCGACCGAGTCTGGACGTGCGGGTGATCAACGAGCGGCTGGATTCCATTGAAGAGCTGAAGGGCTCGCTGGTGCGAATGGACCGAATTGGCAAAGTCCTCAAAGCGATCCATGACGTGGAGAGACTGCTGAGCCGGGTGGTCCTCGAAACGGCCAATGCACGCGACCTGCTGGCCCTGCGCGACTCGCTGGCCTCCCTGCCCGAGCTGCAGACGCACCTGGCCGACTGCAAAAGCAGCCTGCTGTCCACGCCCCTGGACCTGTTGACCGACGTTGTCAGTCTGCTGCAGCAATCGATCGACGAAGATGCCCCGGTGACACTCAATGACGGGGGGATGATCCGGCGCGGGATACGACGAGGAGTTGGACCGGCTCCGCAAGATCTCCGGATCGGGCAAGTCATTTATTGCCTCGCTCGAGAGCAAGGAGCGGCAGCGAACCGGGATACCTTCCCTCAAGGTCCGGTACAACAAGGTTTTCGGCTATTTCATTGAGGTGACGAAGTCGCATTTGCACGCCGTGCCGGAGGATTACATCCGGAAGCAGACGCTGGTGGGCGCCGAGCGTTTCATCACTCCGGAGCTCAAGGAGTACGAGGACCAGGTGCTGAACGCCGAGGAACGGATCCTGGAGATCGAAAAGGATCTCTTCCTGAAGATTCGGCGGGAGGTCGGCGGCCAGGCGGCACGCATCCAGTCAGTCGCGCACTTCCTCGCCCGGGTGGACGTCCTCCTGGCGCTCGCGGAAGTGGGCCGCCGGAACCGCTATGCCCGGCCGATCCTCGATTCGAGCGAGGAGATCCAGATTCGCGGCGGGCGCCACCCGGTCGTGGAACTGCAGGGGGGTGAGCCGTTTGTCCCGAACGACCTGTTCTGCAACACCTCCACGGACCAGATGCTGATCCTGACCGGCCCGAACATGGGGGGCAAAAGTACGTACCTGCGCCAGAACGCCTTGATCGTCATCATGGCGCAGATGGGGTCTCTCGTGCCGGCCGACGAGGCGCGCATCGGGCTGGTTGACAGGGTTTACACGCGGGTGGGCGCGAGCGATAATCTCGCCCGCGGACGTTCCACCTTCATGGTCGAGATGATTGAAACCGCGAATATCCTCAACACGGCCACCAGTCGAAGCCTGATCCTGCTCGATGAAGTGGGCCGGGGCACCGCTACTTTTGACGGCCTGTCGCTGGCCTGGTCGGTGGCCGAGTTCCTGGTCACCGAAACGCAGAGGAAGGCGCGGACGCTCTTTGCGACTCATTACCAGGAATTGACCAAGCTCGACCGCCTGTATTCCTGTGTCAAGAACTACTGCGTGACGATCAGGGAATCCGGCCGCCAGATCATCTTCTTCCACAAAGTGCTTCCCGGGGTTGCAAACAAGAGTTACGGGATCGAAGTGGCTCGGCTCGCCGGGATGCCATCCCCGGTTCTCGAGCGTGCCCGTGAGATTCTGGTCAAGCTCGAGCGCAAGGACATGGACCTCTCCGGCAAGAGTCGCGCCCGAAGCTCCGCGGACGTCATGGAGGAATTGCAGAAGAGGCTATTCTGAGACAAACCGAGGGGAGCCTTAAACCTAGAACGAGGTGGCTGCTGCTGCTCCTGCTGGCCGTTCCGTTCTTCACGAGCCTTCGGGACTCCTCCGTCTGGGATGCAAACGAGGCATTCTACGTCCAGACGCCGCGCGAGATGGTGGAACGGGGCGACTGGGTGGTCCCCCACTTCAACGGCCAACCGCGCCTGAACAAGCCCCCGCTCTCCTATTGGATTGTTGCGGTACCTTACAAGCTCTTCGGCGTTTCCCTCCTTTGGGAAAGGCTCCTGCTCGGCCTGCTCGCATACGGGAGCGTGCTGTTTTTGTACGGCATAGCCCGATTTCTGATCCCCGACCGGTATGCCTTCCTTGTCGCTGCGATCTTCACCACGACGTTTCGGTTTCAGATCCTCGCGAAGCGGTTGCTCATCGATGTCCTGATGCTCTTCTGCATTCTGGCGGCGGTCTGGTTCCTGATCCGCTGGCTGGGAGGCAGGCGACCATGGACTTCATTGCGGCGTGCTTCTTCCTTGGGCTCGCGTTCCTGGCCAAGGGACCGGTGGCATTGTTACCCGTCCTCCTGCTCCTGGCTGCGGGGATCTTACGCCGCCGTTGGGTGCTGCTGGGAGCCGCCCCCTGGTTGCCGGGAATTCTTTGTTTTGCGGTCGTCGCTTCTTCCTGGTTCGTGGCTCTCGCCATCTGGATGGGACCGCAGCCGGTCCTGGACTTCTTTCTGCGCGAGAACCTCGGCCGCTACGGCTACATGACGTACGGACCGTCGAGAGGGCCGCTGTACTACCTGGGAATCTTCGCCGGTGATTTTCTGCCGTGGTCCTTGTTCACGGTCGCTTCCCTCCCCTGGTGGCTTAGCCGGAACCGGTCGTGGCCTGCCACAGCCGCGCGGTTCGCGATCGCCCCGTCGTGGATCTGGCTGATCGGGTACGTGATCTTCTTTTCTTTTTCGGTGAACAAGCAGGAATACTACATCCTGCCTGCTTATCCCGCGGCCGCTCTTCTGCTCGGGATCCACTGGAGCGAGCAGAAACCGGGCAGACTGGCTGCCGCCCTATCAGGTGTTCTGCTCCTCGCAGCCGCGGTCGTGCTTTTTCTCTTCTCCCGCCAGATCTTCGGGAGCTCCGCACTGGCGATACTTCCCCCGCTTCTTTGTGCAACGTCGGGTTTGCTGCTTTCGATGCGCCAGGTGTTGCCGGCTGCTGTCTTCCTGGTCGGTTTTTACACGGCCGGGCTCTGGGTTTACCTGCCGAAATTCGAACAATACAAGCCGGTTGCCCCTTTGGCGGAGAGCATTGAGAGAGATGCGTGCGAGCGAAGGATCGGCCGGGAGTACGAGGCGGGCTACTTCCGGTACACGGCGCCCAGCCTGGCCTACTACCTTAACCGCCCGGTTCTCGAGATCTACGAAATGGAGGAGGCGGTCAAGCAGCTCCGTTCTCCTCGACCCGTTTACCTGCTCGTGGCTGAAGAAGACTACGCCCGGCTGAGCGAGAGAACCGGCAAACCCCTGCAAATTGTTGATCGGCGACCGAAGTTATATACTACGGCGCGTATTTTCCTTGAAGGTTTCAAACGTGGCGGAAATCGAAACAAGCGTTACCCCTGGATCCGTTCCATCTACCTCATCACCAACCAACCAACAAACAAACGTGATCGAACCTGACGTATCGATCGTCGTCCCGGTGTTCAACGAGCGGGAGAATCTGCAGCCACTGTATGCGCGACTGAAGAGTGCTTTGGATCAGCTCCAGCGACCGTACGAGATCCTTTTCGTGGATGACGGAAGCATTGACGGGAGCACCCGGATCCTGCGCGATCTGGAGCGGTCTGACAACACTGTCTCCGTTCTCGAGTTCGTGCGTAACTTCGGACAAACGGCGGCAATGTCGGCCGGCTTCAGCCACGCACGCGGCGAAGTCATCATTCCGCTTGATGCCGACCTGCAGAACGATCCGGATGACATTCCCCGGATACTCGAGGCCATCGCGCAAGGGTACGATGTGGTGAGTTGCTGGCGCAAGGATCGGCAAGATCCGTGGCTGACCCGCGTCTTCCCCTCGCACATAGCCAACTGGGTGATCAGCCGCATCAGCGGGGTTCGGCTTCACGACTACGGCTGTACTTTGAAAGGTTACCGGAAGGATGTCGTCAAGCACATCCGCCTCTACGGAGAGATGCATCGGTTCATCCCGATCTACGCCTTCTGGGCGGGGGCCCGGGTCGTGGAGATCCCAGTCCGTCACCATCCAAGGAAGTTCGGGCGATCCAAGTACGGCATCTTCCGCACCTTCAAAGTGCTGCTCGACCTGATCACGATCAAGTTCCTGGGGAGCTTCTCGACCAAGCCAATGTACCTGTTCGGCGGTCTGGGCTTCCTGTCTTTCGCCGGAGGCGGCCTGCTGGCGGCGGCAACCCTGTATCAGAAGTTCTTTTGGGCGGTAAAAGCCCATCGAAACCCGCTGCTCCTGCTGTCCATCTTCTTCTTCATCGTTGGTGTTCAGTTCATCCTGTTCGGGCTCGTCGCTGAATTGATCATCCGGACGTACCACGAGTCCCAGGGCAAGCCGACCTATATCCTGAAAGAGAGTCACAAATAGATGTTAAAACGGCTATTCCAGACGAAACCAGTCGAGGAGATTCTGAGCGAGGCGGATTCGGGCGTGACCTTGAAGCGGACGCTGGGACCGGTTCAGCTCACGACGCTCGGCATTGGGGCGATCATCGGCGCCGGCATTTTCGTCATCACGGGAACGGCGGCTGCGGAGCACGCGGGGCCGTCGATCATCCTGTCCTTCGTACTGGCCGGCGCGGCCTGCGTGTTTGCCGGCCTGTGCTACAGCGAATTCGCCTCGATGATCCCGGTGTCCGGATCGGCATACACCTACGCCTACGCCACCATGGGAGAGCTCTTCGCCTGGATCATCGGCTGGGACCTGATCCTCGAATACTCGCTCGCCGCCTCAACCGTCGCCGTGGGATGGTCCGGGTACTTCGTGGAGATATTCCGAAGCCTGGGAGTCGACATCCCCGCGAGATGGTCTGCCTCGCCCTGGAGCGAGCCGGCCGGGGTCTTCAACATCCCGGCAACCGCCATCTGTCTCTTCCTGACCGTCATCCTGATCATCGGAATCAAGGAATCGGCGAACGTAAACGCGACGATCGTGATCATCAAAGTAGGGGTCGTCCTGCTGTTCCTCGCCGTAGCGGCTCCCTATGTCAAAGCTGTTAACTGGCACCCCTTCATGCCTTTCGGCGTGTCGGGGATGGTCACCGGAGCGGGCGTCATCTTCTTCGCCTATATCGGCTTCGATGCGGTGAGCACCACCGCCCAGGAGGCACGCAATCCACAGAGGGATATGCCGATCGGCATTCTCACCTCGCTGGTCGTTTGCACGGTCCTCTACCTCGCTGTCGCGGCCGTGCTCACTGGTGTCGTCTACTACCCGCAGCTTGGCGTTCCCGCCCCGATTGCGCTTGCCATCCGGGCGCTCGACATGCCCTGGCTTTCGGTCTTCATTTCGCTCGGCGCCATCGCCGGTATCACCTCGGTTATCCTGGTCATGCTGCTCGGCCAGCCTCGCGTGTTCTACAGCATGTCCAAGGATGGTCTCTTGCCGGAGATCGCCAGCAGAGTGCATCCGCGCTTCAGGACCCCATACATCACCACGGCCGTCACCGGTGTTTCCGTGGCCATCGTCGCCGGGCTGGCGCCGATCCATGAGCTCGGCCACCTGGTCAGCATCGGAACACTGCTGGCCTTCGCCATTGTCTGCGGCGGCGTCTTGGTGCTGCGCTACACGCGACCCGATATTGCGCGGCCGTTCAAGGCGCCGCTATTCCCGGTCGTCCCCATCCTGGGCATGTTTGCGTGCTTCTATCTGATGTACAGCCTTCCCGCCGTGACCTGGTGGCGACTTTTCGTCTGGATGGCCGCCGGGTTGATAATCTATGTCGCGTACGGTTTCCGAAAGAGTCATCTAAACCGCCGTAAGGTAGCCCAAGCGGCAGCCAAAGAGAGAGTCTGACAGCTGATGCATCAAGCGGGACGGAAACAGCGACCGGACATCTACGAGGAGATCCTCAGGGCGCGGAGAGAAGGGCGGCGAGTAGCCCTGGCCACCGTGGTCAGTCAGTCGGGGAGCACTCCGCGAAAAGACACCGCCAAGATGCTGGTCTTTGCCGACGGTACGATCATCGGCACGGTTGGCGGTGGCGGCGTTGAAGCCGACGTCTGCCGCAAAGGGCAGGAAGCGATCACCACCGGATTGTCGAGCCTGCTCAAGTATGAGCTGACTAACGAAGACGCCGAAAAGGAAGGCTTCATCTGCGGCGGAATCTTGGAGGTCTTCGTGGAACCTGTCCTTCCGGACCCGCGACTCGTCGTTTTCGGCGCGGGACATCTCGGCGTTGCCATAGCCGATCTGGCCCTGACTGTCGGCTTCGACGTCAGCGTGATCGACGATCGGGAGTCCTTTGCGAATCCGGCTCGCTTCTCACCTAAGGTCGACGTCGTCTGCCGGGCATTTGACGCCCCACTGGATGAACTGCGAATCAACTCTGAGAGCTTCCTTCTGATGGTCACTCGCGGCCATCGCTGGGATCAGATCGCCCTCGGCCTGGCGGTTCACACGGGTGCCCGCTATGTCGGGATGGTGGGCAGCCGCCGGAAAATCGTGATGACCGTTCAAAGCCTGCTCGACAAAGGATGGACGCCCGATCTGTTCAAGAATCTGTACGCACCGATCGGGATCGAAATCGGTTCCGAAACACCGGAAGAAATTGCGGTGGCAGTGGTTGCCGAGATGATCGCGATCCGGAAAGGCGTCCACAAGCGAAGCGAGAAACAGCAGTTCGTCATGGAACAGATTGCGAAGGCTAAAAGCGCTGACGACTGACGACTGACAACTGACAACTGACGGGAGTCCCGCGAACCGGTTGGCCTCCAAGAAACGCGCCAGATGACTGCACTCGAGCCCCGAGAGAGGTATGTAGTCCCGGCTTGAGCCGGCCGAACGGGTCGGCAAGCTCGACGATGCGAGCGCGCCCGGACCGCCATGATCTCGCTTACGGTTACGCCGCCTGAGGCGGGACTACATACCTTTCCCGCCCCTTGAGCTCGCTCACTGACATGTGTGTGTTCAGCGACGCTTCGCCGCCAAGGGAAGACGTCGGCCAGCTGGTCAGCGGTCTTTCAGCACCTGTTCGATTTCGGCCGCCAGTGCGCCCCGCCGCACCAGCCGGGGTGGATCGACGCTCAAATCGACTACGCTGGAGGGCAGGCGCGTGGGCAGCTCACCGGCGTCCAGGAACAGGTCGACCTTTCCTTCAAACAGGCGCCGCAAATCCGCTATTGACGGTGGCTGCGGTTCCCCGGAAATGTTCGCACTCGTGGAGACGAGAGGGCGGGCGAGCTCATCCAGCAAACGGTTGAGGAACACATGAGAGGGACACCGGACGCCGACGAGGCCCCGCTCACCGACGACCAGTTCGGAAACTCCCGGAGCCGCCGGGAGCAGAAACGTCACCGGTCCCGGCCAGAAGCGGGCCGACAATCGCGCGAAAGTTGAGGGCAGGCGCGCGGCCAGGGACACCGCTTCAGCCGGTGATCCGACCAGGAGCAGGACCCCCTTTTCGACCGGGCGCTCCTTCAGTTCGAAGATTCTTCCGAGGGCACTCGGAAGGAAAGGATCACAGCCCAGTCCATAAATCGTGTCCGTTGGATACAGCAGCACTTTACCTTCCCTGACCGCCCGGACGGCGTCCCGAATCATTCCGGAGTCGGGCTGTTCAGGATCAACGGCACGTGTGGCCATAGGCTCGGTGACGACCACGTGGTAGAATACCATTTCATTGTGGCTGCTGCATTTGACAGCATTGAGAGCCGTCAGAACCCGCGCTTCAAGTTGTGGTTGAACTACTCCAAGCACCCGGAGGACGAGGCTTGCCCATGGGTGCCCGTCGAAGGCTTGAAACAGATCCGCGAACTGGCGATCAAGCACGAAATCCAATTGCTCCTGTACTCGGATACCGAGAATCGGCGGATTGCCGAGTTGCGCGATCGCGCGGTCGACGCCGTTCGCCTCCCGCCCAGGCTGCTCGAGTCGATTTCCAACGTGAAATCGCCGCAGGCGGTTGTCGCGTTTTTCCCCAAACCAGGCCGGCATTGGGATCAGATCGGCGGGTGGGTCATCTACCTCGACCAGCTGCAAGATCCCGGAAACCTGGGGACTTTGTTCCGAACGGCCGCGGCAACCGGGATGTTCAGCCTGGTCTGCAGCCCGGGTACAGTCTCCTGTTTCAATGCGAAGGTGGTGCGCGCTTCCGCTTCGTCCCTGTTTGCAGTGCCTTTCCTTGAGGGCATCGAGCTGTTGGAATTGAAGGACCGCGGTTACCGCGTCACTGCGACCTCAACCGAGGGGGGCGTGGATCTTTACCGCGCGGTTCCCGTGCCTCCGAACGCGATAGTGATCGGGAACGAGGGGGCGGGGCTGACGCCGGAGGTCGATTCGCTCGCCGACGATCGCATCGTCATCCCGATGCGAAAAGAGACGGAGAGTCTGAACGCTTCTGTAGCCGGCTCAATCATCATGTACGAAATATTCCGGCAAAAGATGTTTACATGAGTCCAGATCTGTTTTCCTCGCTACCACCCGACAACGAGCAAGAGCCCGTCAGGAAGGACGCGCCCCTGGCCGAGCGGATGCGCCCGCGCAAGATCGAAGACGTGCTTGGACAGGACCACCTCCTGGGCGAAGGCAAGATCCTGCGTGAGATGATCAAGTCCGATCAACTCTCATCCATGATCTTCTGGGGCCCGCCGGGGGTGGGCAAAACCACGCTCGCCCGGATCATCGCGAACGAGACCCAGTCCCACTTCGCGGCGATCAGTGCGGTTCTGGCCGGCGTCAAGGACGTCAAGCAGATAGTCGAAGAGGCCGATTACCAGCGGCGTGCCTTCGGCCGGCGCACCATCCTCTTTGTCGACGAGATTCACCGCTTCAACAAGGCTCAGCAGGACGCCTTTCTGCCCCATGTCGAGAGCGGCGCCGTCGTCTTGATCGGAGCAACCACCGAAAACCCTTCGTTCGAGGTCATCTCGCCGCTCCTTTCACGGAGCCGTGTCCTGGTCCTGAAGCCGTTGGAGGAGGATCATCTCGTTGAGATCCTCAGGCGGGCGCTCGCTGAACCGGAAGCGGGCTTGGGGTCCATGGCATTGTCAGCCGAGGACGAGGTGCTGCGGCGCATTGCCGCCTTCGCAAACGGCGACGCCCGGATAGCCCTGAACGCCCTCGAAGTCGCTTCGCAGCTTGCCCTGAAGAAAGATGACCCGACCCACGTTATTACCGCCGAGATGGTCGACGAAGCGGTGCAAAGGAGGATGCTCCTCTACGACAAGGGCGGCGAAGAGCACTACAATCTGATCTCGGCCCTCCACAAATCGTTGCGCAACAGTGATGTGAACGCCTCGCTTTACTGGCTGGTACGAATGCTCGAAGCCGGCGAAGACCCGCTCTACATCGCTCGTCGCATGGTCCGCTTCGCTTCGGAAGATGTGGGGCTTGCGGAGCCGGCCGCATTGACGCACGCCATTTCCGCGATGCGGGCCGTCGAATTTATCGGCCAGCCGGAGGGCAACCTTGCCCTGGCCCAACTGGCCGTCTACCTCGCCCAGGCGCCCAAATCAAACGCGCTCTACGTGGCCTACGGCCGTGTGCAGGAGGATGTCAAGACAACCCGCAACGATCCGGTTCCGCTTCACCTTCGCAACGCCCCGACCAAGCTCATGAAGGAACTGGGCTACTCCAAGGGTTATCGGTACGCCCACGACGAGAAAGACCGCGTTGCCCGGATGGACTGTCTTCCGCAAAATCTGGCCGGGCGAAGGTATTACCACCCTTCCGAGCAGGGATTCGAGCAGCGGGTTCGAGAGCGCCTCGCCCAGATCGAAAAGCTGAAAAGCGCGAAAGACAAGGCCCCGGGAGAAGAGTGAGCGGGAGTTCTGAGTTCTGAGTTCGGAGTTCGGAGTTCGGGGTTGACCGTTCGGTGGCCCCCGTTTGATAACTCAGAACTCAGAACTTAGAACTTAGAACTCAGAACTCAGAATCTCCACGAAACGATCTTGCACGGTTTCGGCTTTGAGTTTGTCTGCCCTGACGTTGTTGGCGATGATCGAGAAGGCGACGAGCCGGCCGTCCTTTGCCTCGACATAGCCGGACAAGGCTCTCACGTGCTTGAGGCTCCCGGTCTTTGCGAAGACCCTCCCCGCCGCTGCGGTGCCCTGCAGCCGCTCTTTCAGACTCCCGTCCACTCCCGCGACCGGCAGGCAGTCCCGAAGATCCCGGCCGTAGCCCTTCTCGACCGCGTAGCGCAATAGACCGGTGAGTGCATCCGCGGACAGGAGGTTATAGCGAGACAGGCCGGATCCATCGACGATGAAGTAAGCATCATCCTCAAGCCCCGCTTCCGTCAGCATTTCTTCGATCTGCCCGATTCCCGACTCGAGGCTCTTGCGTCTGGGATCCGGCGAGATGATCCTTGCGAGTACCTCGGCGTACAGGTTGTGACTTGTCTTAAGCAGGACACGAAGGACGTAGCGAAGGTCCCGAGAATCGTGCCTGAACAAGAGCCGCGCCGGTGCCTGTTCTCTGTCCCCTGCGAATCGGGCCGTCCCCTCCAACTCAATTCCCGCCCGGTTTATCGCCCGACGCAGCGCCGACATGAAGTACCTCGTCGGGTCGCCGGCACTCACCGACCTCCACTGGTCCGCGTAAGGACGGACAGACCCGTTAACCGTCGTGACGTTCTCCCCGACCTCGCGTGTCAGTTGGATTTCAGGCAATTCTCCGTCGCGGGCAGTCTTGACGTTTGAGACGACCTGGAGAAAGGGAAGATCAGGGACGATCTCCAACCGGGGAACGGATCCCGGTTCTCCTGTCACAACATGAAGAAGAACCAGGTTTTCGTTGAAGAGGAGCCCGCCGGCAGGGGAGGCGTATCCCCAGGCCAGATCGTCCCAGGCCCAGCCGGGGCTCGGCTCGGCAGGAGCCAGTAGGCTGTCGTCGCCAACGAGGTCGCCCCGGATTGTATGAATGCCGAGCGCCTTCAGTTGCTGCGCCCAGGAGTCAAAAGCCTCCCAGGGATTCCCCGCTTCCATGTGTTCGAGATCCGGACTCGAAGGCCGCGCTCCGAGCGTGGGGTCCCCGGATCCCCTGATGATGAGGTTTCCCTGCAGGACGCCGCCCCTGATCTCGCCATCGGTCTCGATCCGCGTCGTGAATCGATAATCGAGACCCAGTCTCCGGATAGCGGCGATGGCGGTTACAAGCTTCAGGTTGGACGCGGGGACAAGAAGCAACCGGGCATTTCTCTCGTACAGGATCTCTCCGCCGGGAAGCGAGACGACTTTGGCGCCCCAGACTGAAGCACCAAGGGCGGGGTCGCCAAGCAGCGCATCGAGTCGGCCCCGAAGATTGGCCGGCTGGGCCGCCAGGGAAGCGGACCATAGGACAATGGCGAGGATGAGGCCGGCCTTTTGTCCCGTTCGAAACCGCATACGGCTTGAGATCATCGGCGAATTATAATCGGTTGACAGCGGAGGCGAATGCAACTTATCCTTCCGGCGTCGTTTCGGACCCCGGGGGGTTCATGTAATGGCCATTCCTGCCCAACTCCGTGACAGTCTCCAACAATTCGCGCCACTGCCTGCCGCCGTCACTCGCCTGCTTCGAGAATTAGGGCATGCCGATGACGAGCAGTTGCGAGGCGAGATTTCGGCGCTGATCGAGCCCGATGAGGCTCTTTCCGCTCGATTGCTGCGCATTTTCAACTCGCCCTTCTACTCCGGGCGGTATCCCATCGAGCGACTGAGCGACGCCGCTCCCCGCTTCGGACTGAGTGCCGTGATTGACGCTCTGCTGACCGACTATCTCCTGCGCACCGGCTGGAGTGCGGAGCCTTTCGGACTGAGCGCTCTCGATTTCTGGCTGCATGGTTCAGTCGCGTCCATGGCCGTGATCGAAACAATTCGTGAGAATCCGCGCAAGGACATCTCCCGGTCCGCCACTCTCGCCGCTCTCCTGCATGATGTGGGCAAGGTTGCGATGGTTCGGGTTCTGCAGATCTCGGGGAAAGAACTCTCGCAACTGGCCCAGACGGACAACGTCACCTTCGCGGAGGCCGAACGTCGCCTGCTGGGCTACGATCACTCCGATGTCAGTGCGGCGATGGCCGAGCTGTGGGGTTTTCCAGACTTCCTGGTCGAGGCTATTGCCCGCCATCACAAGGTGCCGCTACCCGACCCCACTGCGAGCGTGGATGCGGTGGCGCTGGCGAACCTCGTTGCCAAGACAATCGGAGTCGGACTGGGAAGCGAGGGCCTGAATTTCGAAATGGACCCGGGTTGTTACACCCGCCTCGGCCTCGATTTCAACGCGTTTTGCCGGGTGTGTGCCCGCACGGCCGTGGCTATCAAAGACATGAAAGCCGCTTACGCACTTCCTGACTAGATCTGGTAGGAGACTATCCCGTCGTCGCGCTGCTGTCTGACAACCAGGTCCTGAATTGAAACCGATTGCAGGCGATCGAGCAATTCCGACTCAACTTCAGAGAACACCTTTGAAACGATTGAGCCGGGTGCCACGGAGCGATCGACCAAGGTCAGTTCTCCCTCGACCGCTTCCATCACATCCTTGAGCCTGATCAAGGCCGGTCCCCGCGCCAACAGGTATCCGCCCGACGCACCCCGCACACTCTTCACCAGGCCGGCCTTTTTCAACTGAATGAGAATCTGTTCAAGGAAACGCAGCGGGATTCTCTGCCTCTCGGCGATCTCCCTCGCCTGCACCTGGCGATCCCCCGGACTTAGCGCCAGTTCGAAAATGGCGAGAACTGCATACTCGACCTTGGCCGTGATTTTCATTTTAGACTTACTATTCCTATCTTTTTGGTGAATTTTAATCCAGGCGGGGGACGGATTGCAAAGGCAGCCGGCAGCCGGCAGTGCGCAGTTGGTAGTTCTCAGGCGCAGTCCGCAGTGCACGCAGTCCGCAGTGCGCAGTGCGCAGTTCGCAGTTCGCAGTGCGCAGTTCGCAGTTCGCAGTTCGCAGTCGCGCAGTCCGCAGTGCGCAGTGCGCAGCTCTCAGTTGATCCAGAAATCATCGTCGCGGGCTTTTCGCGGTCGAGGCGCAGTGCGCGGGCGCGGCTTGTCGCGTTGTCCCTCGTACACCTTGAAGCGCCGCTGCAGGCGTTTCATCCGCCACCGGAAGATGCTTTCGCGGATGGACGCGGGCGACACCCAGCCTTTCACATACAGGAAAGCAAAGGCCATCCCGCCAAGATGAGCGATGTTATCGATCGGCGTCCCGGATTGACCGATCGCGAGGACGAAGGCTATGAACCCCATGATCATCACCAGGTACTTCACCCGGATGGGCGGGAGGAATGCCAGGAAGATGATGCGGTCGGGAAAGAGCAGTGCGAAGGCCATCAGGATGCCATAAACCGCGCCGCTCGCTCCGATAGTCGGAACGGTGGAGTACGGATGGACCAGCACCGACAAGACTCCCGCGCCAGCCCCGGTAAAGAAGAAGAACCGCAGGAAACGGCTGCTCCCCCAGTGACGTTCCAGGTCTGAGCCGAACATCCAGAGCCCCAGCATGTTGAACAGGATATGCCCAAGCCCGGCGTGGAGAAACAGGTACGTGAAGGGCTGCCAGATGTACAGCCCGAAAAGCACGAGGGCAGGAGTCAGGCCGAAAAGCCGAATTACGACCGGGCCAAAGATCTGCTGGAGGACAAAGATCGCGCAATTGGCGAGGATGATGATCTTTACGGTCGGTGTGAGCGACGGACCGATGGCAACCTGAGAGCCGTAACGCATGTACAGAAATGATAGCACGGACGAGCACGAACATGAGACACGGGCGGCCACGGACCGAAACGGAGCGCCGCTAGACGTCCGTGTCAGTCCGTGTCGTCCGTGTTAGTCCGTGTTTTTTAGGTGCCCTCGCTCCAGGAGGAAAGATACTGAACCTGTTCCTCGGTGAGGGTATCGATGCAAGTGCCCATGGCCTGGAGCTTCAAGCGGGCGATTTCGCGGTCGATATCGACCGGAACCACGTACACCTGGTTTTCGAGTTCCTTGTGATGTTTGACCAGGTACTCGGCCGAAAGGGCCTGGTTGGCGAAGGACATATCCATGACAGAGGCCGGATGGCCCTCGGCGGCGGCCAGGTTGATGAGGCGGCCTTCGCCAAGGAGATTGATGCGGCGTCCGTCCGCCAGCGTGTATTCGTCGACGAAATCACGGATCCGCCGCTTTCCGACGGCCAGTGATTCCAGAGCCGGGATCTGGATCTCGACGTTGAAGTGACCGGAATTGCAGACGACCGCGCCGTCCTGCATTCTCTCGAAGTGCTCGCGCCGGATCACATGCTTGTTCCCGGTCAGTGTAACGAAGATTCGGCCGTGCTGGACCGCCTGCTCCATTGGCATGACCAGGAAACCATCCATCAACGCCTCGAGCGCCCGGACGGGGTTGATTTCGGTGACGATCACGGTAGCTCCCATGCCGCGAGCACGCATGGCGACGCCGCGTCCGCACCACCCGTACCCGGCCACAACCATGGTGTTGCCGGCGAGCAGGAGATTGGTTGCCCGCATGATGCCGTCAATTGTCGACTGTCCGGTCCCGTAGCGATTGTCGAACAGGTGCTTGGTATCCGCGTCGTTCACCGCAATCACGGGAAACCGAAGGACCTTGTCAGCCGCCATGCTGCGCAGGCGAATGATGCCGGTCGTCGTCTCTTCCGTGCCTCCGATGAGGTTCGGAATCAGCTCCTTGCGTTCCGACAGAACGGTCGTTACCAGGTCAGCGCCGTCGTCCATGGTGACCTGGGGGCCGTGCGCAAGAGCCGCGGTGATGTGGGAGTAGTACGTCTGGTTGTCCTCGCCTTTGATTGCGAAGACGGGGATGTTGTAGTGCTTCACGAGCGCGGCGGCGACTTCATCCTGCGTACTGAGCGGATTTGAGGCGCACAGACGAACATCGGCTCCGCCTGCCTGCAGCGTTCGCGCGAGGTTACCGGTCTCCGTTGTGACGTGGAGGCACGCAGATATCCGAAGTCCCGCCAGGGGCTTTTCTTTTGCGAACCGCTCCTTGATAAGGCGAAGGACGGGCATGGACTGGTCTGCCCAGTCGATCTTGTCGCGACCCCGATCGGCCAGGGCCAAATCTTTCACATCGTAATCCATCAGCTTCTCCATTAGCAGTGAGCGGCCAGGCCGGCGTCCGCGCGAATAGCCTCGGCCTTGTCCGTCAGTTCCCAGGTGAATCCCTTGTTTTCGCGTCCGAAGTGGCCGTATGCAGCCGTGTGCCGGAAGATCGGTCGCCTCAGGTTCAGCGTCTCAATAATCCCGCGTGGAGTCAGGTTGAAGTGGGCCCGAATCAACTCGGCCATTTCGGAGTCCGACAGCTTACCTGTTCCGAAACTGTTGACCATGACGGAAACCGGCTCGGCAACGCCGATGGCATAGGCGAGCTGAATTTCGACCTTATCCCCGAGGCCGGCCGCTACGCAGTTCTTGGCAACATAACGAGCCATGTAGGCCGCGGAACGGTCAACTTTCGACGGGTCCTTGCCGGAAAAAGCACCGCCGCCATGACGAGCCATGCCGCCATAAGTGTCGACGATGATCTTACGTCCGGTCAGGCCGCAGTCGCCCTGCGGGCCTCCGACCACGAAACGTCCCGTCGGATTGATGTAGAACTTGGTCCGGCTGTCGAGGAGCTCCGGTGGGATGACCGGCTTGATGACGTGTTCCTTGATGTCGGCATGAATCTGTTCGTTGCCGACTTCCGCAGCGTGCTGAGTCGAAACGACGATCGTGTCCACTCGAACCGGGGTGTCACCATCGTACTCGACAGTCACCTGGGACTTGCCGTCAGGACGGAGCCAGTCGAGGATTTCGGCCTTGCGGCACTGAGCGAGTCGTTCCGTCAACTGGTGGGCGTAGTAAATCGTCGCAGGCATGAGCTGAGGGGTCTCACGGCATGCGTACCCGAACATCATTCCCTGGTCGCCTGCGCCGCCGATATCCACGCCCTGCGCGATGTCGGGCGACTGCTTGTCAATCGAACTGATGACGCCGCAAGTATCGCAATCGAAGCCGAACTTGGCGCGCGTGTAGCCAATTTCGCGCACGGTTCTGCGCGCGATACCGGGAATATCCACGTAGCAACTCGTTGTGATCTCACCGGCGACAACGATCAAACCCGTGGTGACGAGGGACTCGCAGGCAACACGACCCAGCGGGTCCTGCTCCATGATTGCATCTAAAACCGCGTCGGATATTTGGTCAGCAATCTTATCTGGATGTCCTTCGGTTACGGACTCAGAGGTAAAAAGCTGCCTGCCATTCGATGCCATACTCCTCCTTATCAGCTCCCTAGAAGCATTCTGGGGCTAAAGAAAATGAAAAAAGTAACACTTGCGGCTGCCGCTGTCAATGCGCATCAGCCCCAAGCCGCCCACTTGTCGAGATGGAGATAACGCTCGACCTCACGGGGCGCCAGCAGGTAGAGCATCAGGGCTTTCTGGACGTGCAGGCGGTTCTCGGCCTGCTCGAAGACCAGGGATGACGGGGAATCCATGACCGAGTCGGTCACTTCGTGATTCCGGTGCGCGGGGAGGCAATGCATGAAATAGGACGTCTTCCCCGTCAGCCCCATCACTTCCGGGGTCACCTGGTAGGGCGCAAAGATCTCCATGCGCAGCCGGGATTCTTCTTCCTGGCCCATGCTGACCCAAGTGTCAGTGTACACGGCGTCTGCGCCCTTCAGGTCGGCCAGACTCTCGGTCCAGGAATAGCGGGCATTCTCATTCACGCTGAGCCGTTTGAAATCCTCGGCGGCTGCCGCATAGGGTTTGTGCGAAGCCGGGGTGACGGCCACGAAGGACATCCCGCACAGGGCGGCGGCATGGATCAGCGACGCGCACACGTTGTTGCCGTCGCCCACGAAGGCAATGGTTCTGCCGGCCGGGTCGCTCCACTTCTCAACGAGGGTGAACAGATCCGCCAGTGCCTGGCAGGGATGTTCCTCGTCCGTCAGCGCGTTGATGACCGGGATGCTGGCGTGTTCGGCCAACGAGACGACCGTCGAGTGCAAAAAGGTTCGGGCGACGATACAGTGGAACCAGCGCTCCATGTTCTTCGCGACGTCGACAAGCGCCTCCCTGCCCCCCAGTTTTGCTTCCTGGTAATCGAGATAGACGGCGTCTCCGCCAAGCTGCTTGATTCCCAACTCGAAAGTGAGCCGGGTGCGCAACGAGGCCTTCTCGAAAACCATGACGATGCTCCTGCCGGGCAGCATCTGCCGGAAGTTGGCGGGATGGCGTTTGACCTCCTCGCTGATCCGCAGCAACTGCTTCCACTGCAGCGAGGTCAAGGTCTTCAAAGAGATCAAGTCAGTCAGAGGTCCTGAGTTTTTCATCGTCTTGTTGGTTTTCTCGTCCCGAGTTTTGGGGGATTTCGCTGACCAAACGCTCAATTCCCTTCGACGGGGCGGCCCGGCAAAGGGGTGGGAATTAAATATTCTCTCCCCGAAACTCCCCTGAGACTCCGCTGCGACTGGGCTCCGTGAAACGATGCGTTTCGGAGTCGATCCACCGGTCCCAGAAAGCCAGTTGGTCGTTGATCGACTGGAGACCGGCGCTGCCTTTATGCGTTCGGCGACTAAGCGTCCCCTCTGGTGAAAGCACTTCGGAGACGTCTTCGTCACACTCCGGAATCAGTTCTTTAATCCTCGCTGTAGAAAGGTCTTCGAGGCCGATGCCCTCAGCCAGGCACTGACCCACCAGTTTCCCTACTTTTTCGTGAGCGGAGCGAAAAGCCACGCCGCGCCGGACAAGGTACTCGGCCAGGTCCGTGGCCATCAGGAACCCCTGCTTGAGTCCCGACGCCGTCTTGTCGCTTCGGATCTGAAATCCGGCGATTACCAGAGGGAGAATGCCAAGGGTTTCGGTCGTCGTCGCCACCGCGTGGAACAGGTGCTCCTTGTCCTGTTGCAGATCCCGGTTATATGAGGACGGGAGACCCTTCAACAGGGTCGCAAGCCCGGACGCGTGACCAAGGACCAGCGCCGTCTTCCCCCGGGTCAGCTCGAGCACATCCGGGTTCTTCTTCTGCGGCATCATGCTGCTTCCCGTGCACAGGGAATCAGGCAACTCGATCCAGCCGACCGGCGTGCTCGACATGTAAATGAAGTCTTCGGCGAGCCGGCTGGCATGAATCATCGACTGACTGGCGATCTGGAGAAGCTCGAGGATGAAATCGCGATCACCGACGACGTCGTAGCTGTTCCCGAAGCAGGTCTTGAAGTGCAACTGGCGGGCGCTCTCTTCGGGATCCAGAGGAAGCGTGCTGCCCGATAGCGCGCCGGCCCCCAGCGGGCAGACTGAGTGCAACTCGGCGTAGGAGTCCAGACGACGGTAATCCCGGCAAAACATCTCCATGAACGCCATCAGGTAGTGCGCCCAGCCAAGAGGTTGAGCGGCCTGAAGGTGCGTCCATCCGGGAAACAGCTGGGACCCGGCCTGCCTGGCCCTGTCGCGCAGGCTGGTTTGGAGCTCGAGGAGGTTCCCCTGCCAGTCGCGTGCCACGTCCAGGCAGAACAGCTTCAGATCAAGGGCAACCTGATCATTGCGGCTCCGGCCGGTGTGGATCTTCTTACCCGCCTCTCCTACCAGCTCCTGGAGGCGGGTCTCGATGTTCATGTGGATGTCTTCGAGATCCTCGCGGTACGGGAACTCCCCTTTTGCGATTTCTTTCTCGATGACATTGAGGCCAGTCAGGATGCGGTCCGCCTCTTTCTCCGAGATTATGCCTTGCTTGGCGAGCATGGAAACGTGCGCCCGGCTGCCGCGCAGGTCATAGGTCGCCAGCTGACGGTCCAGATGCAGAGACGCGGTGTATTGGCGCACCAGGGGATCAAGGGCATCTTTGAATCTGCCTCCCCAGGGTTTCTTAACGGGTGAACGCTGCTTGGTCATGGCCTGCCTTACTCAATCGTCATTCCGGGCCGGCGAAATCCCTTGGCCGAAGCGATCCTCAGCCGCAGACCCTGGAGCCTGATAAACCCTTCAGCGTCGGCCTGAGAATAGACGACGTCCCTTTCGAAGGTCGCGTACGAAGAATCGTACAGGCTGAAAGGCGAGCGACGACCGGCCACCGAACAGGTTCCCTTGTATAGATTGAGTCTCACCTCTCCTGTCACGTTCTCCTGGGTGGCACGGATCATGCCAAGGAGCAATTCCATCTCTGGCGAGAACCAGAAACCGTAGTAAATCAACTCGGCGATCTTCGGGACAAGAGTGTCCTTGAAGTGAGCAACCTCCCGATCCAGCGTCAGCGATTCCATTGCGCGATGGGCTTTGTGCAGGATAGTCGCGCCGGGCGTCTCATAGACTCCCCGCGATTTCATACCGACCATCCGGTTTTCAACGAGGTCGACCCTGCCGACGCCGTTCTCGCCGCCAAGCCGGTTCAATTCCTCGAGAAGCGGCAAGGGCTCCAGGGGCCGGCCGTTGATTGCGACCGGAACACCCTTCTCGAAGGCGATCAGGACTTCTGTAACCCGATCCGGTGCCTGTTGTGGCGAGACAGTCCTCAGAAAGATGTGCTCGGGCGCAGAGGACCAGGGATCTTCGAGAATTCCCCCTTCATAGGAGGTGTGCATGATGTTCTGGTCGATGCTGTACGGCTTTTCGGCGGTGGAGGTGACCGGAATACCGTTATCGTGGGAATACTGGATCAGTTCCGTGCGACCGCCGAATTCCCAACTCCTCCACGGGGCGAGTATTTTCAACTGCGGCGCCAGGGACTGGTACGTCAGCTCGAATCGAACCTGGTCGTTTCCCTTCCCGGTTGCCCCGTGAGCGACGCAGTCCGCTCCGTGAGCCAGCGCCACACGCACCTGTTCCTTCGCGATGATCGGCCGGGCCAGGGAAGTCCCCATCAGGTACTCCCCCTCGTAGAGGGCGTGGGCCTGAACGGCCGGGAACACGAAGTCCCGGGTAAACTCGGTCCTCAGATCGGAGATGACAACGGTGTCCGCCCCCGTCTGGTAAGCCTTCCGCTCGACCGCGGCAAGATCTTCGCCCTGCCCGACGTCCGCCACAAAGGCGATGACCGGACATCCATACTTCGCTTTCAGCCAATGAAGCATGACCGAGGTATCGAGCCCCCCGGAATACGCCAGCACTATCTTCGTCACAGTTCGGCTGCTCTGTTCCATAGTTCTTTCCTCACACCGCGCGCGTCGAAATCCTCTCCCACTACGACCAGGAGCGTGTCTTCACCCGCAACAGTCCCGAGCACTCCCGGGATATTCAACTCGTCGATTTTGTAGGCGACACCGGGGGCCATTCCCGCATCGGTGCAGACCACCAAAAGGTTCCCGCTGACCTCGCATCGGCGAATCGGCAGACCCATCCAGCGATCCATCACTGTATACTTATACGATCCGTCGCCGCCCGCCGTCTTGATGACGTTCAGTTCCCGCAAATCCCGGGAGAGAGTGGCCTGAGTCACGTCAAACCCTGATTTGACGAGCTTTTTACGCAACCGCTCCTGGCTGGTCACCTTTTCATGCGTGAGAATTTGGAGAATTGCTTTATGCCTTTTCTCTTTGTCCATACGGGAACTGTGTATGGTCATACAGGGGGGAGAGCAAGTCAAGGGGAATGTGGGGAGGCGGGGCGCAAGAGGGGGCAATGGGCGCAAAGGCATTCACGCAAGAGACGCAAAAGACGCGAGAGAAACGCAAGAGGAAGGCGGGTCTGTCCTTTGCTTCTCTTTTGCGTTTCTCTCGCGCCTTTTGCGTCTCTTGCGTGAATGCCTTTGCGCCTCTTGCCGCCTTTCGCGTCCTTATTTCTGCGCGTCGATGATCTTCTTGAGCTCGTTGTAGCGCAGCTTGCCCTCGTGGCCGTACACGCGCTTACCCGCCCGGTCGAAGACGACGGTCGCAGGGATTCCGCCGCCCCACTGCGGGTCGACGGCATTCACAAATCTCTGGAAATCCTTGAAGTTCTTGAGGTAGGCGGGGAACGCGGCCTTCTGCTCTTCGAGGTACGCGAGCACCTGTGCCGAATCCTCAGCCTCGTCCATGGAGACAGACACCAGCACCAGGCGGTCCTTGTTCTCGTTGTAGAGCCTGACCAGGTCAGGAAACTCTTCCCGGCAGGGGCCGCACCACGTGGCCCAGAAATTAAAAACCACGACCTTGCCCCGGTGCTGTTTAACCAGGCCCGCCACCTGGTCCTCGTTCAACGTCGGAAGCGACGCCGCCATGAGCAGCGGGTGAGTCAAGAGCGCGACAACCACTATTATTCGGATCAGACCCATCGTTACCTCTTGATCGCGCATCCAAAGGACTTCGTTTCCGGCACCGCGACCGGCTTACCGGTCAGGACCGCGTCGAGAGCCGGCTGGAGGTCGTCGGCCTTCGCCTGTTCCGGTTTTGTCGTCGGCAACTTGCTGTTTCCGACGGAGCCGTGGTACCTGACCACCAGGTCTTTATCGAGCAGGAAGACTTCGGGCGTATGCTGAGCGCCGAGCTTGTCCGCGACGGCCGAGCCATTGTCTTTCAGCACGGCAAAATCCAGGCCTTTGACCTCCGCGTGCTGTTTGACGGTATCGGCAGCCTCGGTGCTGTTCGAGTTGACTCCCACCACGTTAATCCCACGCGACTTGTAATCCCTGGCCACGCCTGCCATCACGCCGTTGAAGGCGTTGGAGTAGGGGCACTGCGTCGATATGAAGATCACCGCGACCCCTTTTGGCCCGGCGAGCTTGGTGAGAGCCACTTCCTGACCCGTTCTCACGTCGACGAGCGAGAAAGGATCGACTTTATCCCCTACCTTCACCGCCGCCTGCAGCATGAAGCCGGTGGCGACACAGATCACCGACAAACAAACGAATTTGCGCAAACTCATTGGTATCTCTCCTGATTCGTCGTGAAACTCAAATCGAGCGTTTGATCAGAATACGCTCGGGCAGGGTCCGAGGTTTCGGGAAGACCGGCGGGTTGGAGCTTGCCGCACAAAGGGCAATCGGTTATGGTCGAACTATGCTTAGCCGAGACAACGCCACACTAATTGTGGTCGACGTGCAGGGCAAATTGGCTCAACTTATGAACGATAAGGAAAGCCTCTTCGTCAACCTCCGAAAGGTGATTTCAGGCGCGCAGATAATGAAGATCCCGGTTCTCTGGAATGAGCAGAACCCCGAGAAACTGGGCAGAACGATCCCGGAATTGGACGAACTCCTCAGACTGAGCTGCGAGCCCTGGTCCAAACTTTCGTTCAGTTGTTGCGGCAACCCTGCCTTTCTCGAGAAGCTGGAAGAAAGCGGACGTCGGGAAGCGATCCTGGTGGGAATCGAGGCCCATGTTTGCGTGTACCAGACGGCTCGCGACCTTCTCGACCACGGGTTCCGGGTCGAGGTCATCGCGGATGCGGTTTCCTCCCGGTCCGTCGAAAACAAGCAGATTGCGCTTGAGCGGCTTGCGCGGCTGGGAGTGGGAGTAAGCAGCACCGAAATGCTCCTGTTCGAGCTCCTGCGGACGGCCGAGGCACCCGAATTCAGGAAGGTCCAGCAAATCATCAAGGCCGAGAGACCCGTGGGTTTCGTGAAAAGCTGAGCGGCTGACCAGCTGACTAGGGGCCGGTCTTCAAGGGCGGGCAGAAAAACTTTCGGTGAGAATCCGCGCACTTCGCTGGAAATCGCTCCGCTTGCGGTTCTGCACGACTCGGCAGTGCCAAAAGGGTCGGCGAGCTGAACAGAACCGCAAACGCAGCGCCTTTCAGCGAAGTGCGCGGATTATCGCCTAGAGCAACCAGGGAGTGTGGCTCTGATTCCGCATTCCGCATTCCCCATTCCGCATTCCCCATTCCGTCAGGCGATCTTCCGGAAAGTGCGGTAGAGCGTGTCGCGCTGGGCGGGCGTAAATCCCGCTTGCCTGATCAGTCGCAACAAATCCTCGCGAGTCGCGCTGTAGTGAGCGCCGGCGGTGCTGATAACGTTCTCTTCGATCATGATGCTGCCGACGTCGTTCGCGCCGAAATGGAGAGCGACCTGACCGATCTGAAGTCCCTGAGTGAGCCAAGAGACCTGGAGATTCTGGAAATTGTCGAGGTAGATGCGGCTGACGGCTAGAAGCAACAGGTACTCGACAGCCGAAACCTCCTTCTCGATCGTTTCCTGCATTCGGGTGCCCTCGAGCTGGACATTCCAGGGGATGAAGGCGACGAAACCGCCGGTCTGGTCCTGCAACTCGCGCAGTCGGTGGAGGTGCTCGATCCGCTCCTCGAGGGTTTCGCCTCCGCCGATCATCATCGTCGCGGTCGTCGCCATCCCCTCCTGGTGCGCGATCCGCATGACTTCCAGCCAATCGTGCGAGGAACATTTGCCGGGGCTGTTGAGCTTGCGAAGGCGGTCAACAAGAATCTCGGCGCCACCTCCCGGAATCGAATCCAACCCGGCCTCCCGGAGACGACGGATTGTTTCGCGGAGACTGATTTTGCTCAATTTCGCCAGAACCACGATTTCAGGAGGCGAAAAGCAATGCAGGTGAATCGAGTAGCGCTCGCGAATCGCACGAAGCAGGTTCTCGTAAAAATCTATCTTGAGAGCCGGGTTCATGCCGCCCTGCATGAGTAACCCGGTTCCACCCAGCGCTATCGTCTCTTCGATCTTCTGGAAAATCTCTTCCAAGCGCAGGACATACCCCTCGGAGTCTTTTGGCCGCCGGTAGAAATTGCAGAAGTTGCAGCGGGCGACGCAGACGTTCGTGTAATTGACGTTGCGGTCGATCAGGAATGAAACCACCCCATCCGAGTGTTTGCGTCGACGCACGAAATCGGCCGCGCGCCCGATCTCCTGAAGCTGGTTTGAGCGCAGTAAATCGACGCCTTCAGCGGGTGACAACCGTTCCTCCGAATACACCTTTTTCAGAACCTGGTCGACGCTTTGCATTTCGCACCATTATCGCATTCGCGCGGCTTACGAGGGAGTTTCGGGGACACAAAACTTAATTCCTCTGCGACGGGAAGGTAGCGGTAACGGTGGGGGAATTAAGTATTATGTCCCCGAAACTCCCCGCAAAGGTGCTGGCATGGTACAAATTACGCATGCGACTCACATTGCGTGCATGCTCTCTTATACTTGCGGCTCTCCTCTGGCCCATGTCGTCCGAGTCCAATGACCGGTACCAATCCTTCTTTACCGAGAAGACGATGCGGGTCGACTACTTCCACTCCGGGAATGAGTCCCAGGAGCATATCTCGCCCGATCGCGTGGTCATGGACGGCCCATGGGCAGGAAGCAAGACCCGGCTGATCGACGACTCCAACCTCGGGAAGTACTTCTTCGAGGTCGTCGATCGCGAGACTAACACCGCGGTTTACTCGCGCGGGTTTGCCTCGGTCTACGGGGAGTGGGAGACCACTCCTGAGGCCGCTTCCATCTGGCGTACCTTCCACGAATCTCTCCGCTTTCCATGGCCGAAACGACCGGTTCAGGTTGTTTTGAAGAAGCGCGCAAAAGACAACTCGTTCACGGAAATTTGGAGCAGTGTGATCGACCCCGCCTCGCGCCAGGTCGTGTCCGCGGATCTTGCCGCCCGAGGAAGAGTGTGGAACGTATTGAAGAACGGCGAGCCGAGCTCGAAAGTTGACCTGCTGATTCTTGGGGACGGGTACACCCAGGCAGAGATGCCCAAGTATCAGGCTGACGTGAAGAAACTGGTTGCAGTACTCTTCAAGGAGGAGCCGTTCCTGAGCCGGAAATCGGACTTCAATATCTGGGCTCTGGATCTGCCGTCAGAACAGAGCGGGGTCAGCCGCCCGCATGCCGGTGTATTTCGGCGATCCCCCTTGTCCACGCATTACAGCAGTTTCGACTCCGAAAGATATGTTTTGACCTATGACAACCGCACTGTCCGCGATGTCGCCTCGGCGGCCCCATACGATGTCATGGCTATCATTCTGAATGAGCGGACTTACGGAGGCGGCGGTATCTTCAACCTGTACGCCACATGTTCGGCCGACAATGCCTACTCGAATTACATCTTCGTTCACGAGTTCGGACATCACTTTGCAGGTTTGGCCGACGAGTACTATACCTCTGACGTGGCCTACGAAACCGGGGCGGCGGAGCATCCGGAGCCGTGGGAGCCGAACGTGACCGCACTGCACGATCCCGCCTCGCTGAAGTGGAAAGAGCTGGTCGAGGCCGGAACCCCCATCCCTACTCCCTGGGACAAGGCGAAATTCGAAGAAGCATCCAGCAAGTACCAGAAGGAGCGCGCGCGGCTGCGCGCGGCCGGCGCGCCGGAATCCGAAATGGAGAAGCTGTTTGCGGCCGAGGAAAAGCTCGAGACCGAAGTGTTGGGAACCATGAAGTATTCGGGGACGATCGGGGCGTTCGAAGGAGCGAGCTACGAGGCCAAGGGACTCTACCGTCCAAGCACCGACTGCATCATGTTCTCCCGAGACAAGGTCGGGTTCTGTGCCGTATGCCGGAAGGCGATAGAACGAGTGATCGACCTGTATGCGAGGGAATAGCCGGCTGACAAGCTGACGAGCTGACCTGCTGACCACCTGACAAGCTGACAAGCTGACCTGCTGACCCGAGGCCGGGTTTTGCAAGGGCAGGATCGTTAGCCGTCTTGGCCTGGTCAGCCGGTTAGCCGGTTAGCCGGTTAGCTGGTCAGCCGGTCAGCCGGCCTTTTACTTCACGCTCTTGAGAATCTCCAACAGGAACTCCCAGAATTTCGGGACGGTGTCGACGAAAATCTTCTCGTCAGGCGAATGCACCGCCTGAAGGGTCGGACCGAACGAAATCATGTCCATCCCCGGATACCGCTCCCCGATGATCCCGCACTCGAGACCGGCGTGGACGGCCTTGATCTGGACCTGCTTGCCATAGAGTTTCTCGTAGGTGCGGCGGGCGATCTCGAGGATCGGTGAGTCCAGGTTCGGCTTCCAGCCGGGGTATCCGCTGCCCTGGGAGCTCTCCGCGCCTCCGAGTCGGAATACCGAGGCGACGGTCTCCGCGATCTCCAGGATTTCCGATCCGACGGAGCTTCTCTGGCTCGTGGCCAGTTCGATCTTGTTGTCGACGGTGCTGATGACGGCGACGTTGGTCGAGGTTTCGACTAAACCGGGGACCTCCGCGCTCATTTTGCTGACCCCATGGGGCAGGGCTGAAATGGTCAGCAGGATCTTCTCCTGCAGAGCCTGGGGGACGACCTTGCCGTCGACCTTCGCTGCTGCGGAAGAGGTCACCGAGAGATCCGGGTCAACCGACGGGAGCTCTTCTCGTAGTACGTCGTTCAGCCGGGAGACGAGTTCGTCGGCCTCCTTCTTCTTTCCATTAGGCACATAGACAACCGCCCGGGCCTCACGCGGAATCGCATTGCGCTTGTTGCCTCCCTCGATCCGGCTCAGGCGGGCGCCCAGCTCTTGAAGCCTCAGCAGGACGCGGTTCAGGATTTTGATAGCGTTGCCGCGACCCGCGTTGATCTCCAGGCCGGAATGGCCCCCTTTGAGGCCGCGCACCACGATTTCTACTGCTGTGAAACCGGACGGAATCGTTTCGTAGCCGACGGTCCAGGCACCGGTTGTGTCCTTGCCTCCCGCACAGCCGACGTAGATCTCACCTTCTTCCTCGGAGTCGAGGTTCAACAGCGTCCGGCCGGTCAAAAACCCGGGCTGAAGATTGGCGGCTCCGGTCAGCCCGGTCTCCTCGTCCACCGTGAACAGCAGTTCGAGCGGGCCGTGCTCGAGGCTGTGGTCTTCCATGATCGCCAGGTTGGTCGCCACGGCTATGCCATTGTCGGCGCCAAGCGTGGTTCCGTCGGCCATTATCACGTCGCCTTTTCGAACGAGTTGGATTGGGTCTTTGGTGAAATCATGCGTCTTGTCGGCGTTTTTTTCGCACACCATGTCCAGGTGACCCTGGAGGATGATCGCGGGCACATTGTCTCGGCCAGGGGAGGCGGGTTTGCGCACAACCACATTTCCGAATGAATCCTGCTCCGCTTCCAAGCCGACTTTGCTCGCGGTCTCCACAATATACCGGGCGATCTTCTCTTCGCTCTTGGAGCAGCGAGGGATTCGAGCGATTTCGCCGAAGTATTTCCACACCAGTTCAGGTTTCAGTCCCTTGAGCGCGTCAGACATCGGGCTTCTCCTTTTTCAATAACAGGTTATCTCAGAAATTGTATGCCCCTTCCGGCAAAAATAACAGGCAGGTACCGCATCGCTTCCGAGAGCAAACCGCCGGAGTTGATCCACAAGCGTTTTTCTCTTACGGTGTTAGCTGACATGAAACTCCACGTACCGCTCGGTGCAGGTTTGGCGGTCCTTCTTGGCGCGGCGCTGGGAGTCGGGCTTTATACCTTCATTTATGCACGAGGGGCCTCGTATCTGACCGATGACCCGGCTGCCTGCGCCAATTGCCACATTATGGGCGACCAGTATGCCGGCTGGATCAAGTCGAGCCATGCGAGGGTCGCGGTGTGCAACGATTGTCACACGCCGAGCGGGTTCGCTTCCAAGTACTCGGTTAAGGCGCTCAACGGCTTCTGGCACTCCTTTGCGTTCACAACCGGCTGGTTTCATGATCCGCTGCAAATAAAACCCAGGAATCATGAAGTGACCGAAGGTGCGTGTCGCAAGTGTCACTCTGAAATCGTTGCGGCGATGGATGCCGGACACGAGAACGAGGACCAGGCGCCGTGCATCAGGTGCCACAGATCAGTTGGCCACCTGCAGTGAGCGCGAACCGTCGTCGATACGATGAGAAGAGTCATAGCAGAGTCATAACAATTACGAGGGCAATCAATGGCCAGCAATCCTAATGCCTCCCCGTCAGGAACGGGAAAACGGAATCGCTCCTACCTTTTTCTTCTGGCGGTCACTGCCCTGGCAGTTCTCGCCATCCTGGCGCTTCTGATCAATATCTTCGAGCGCAAACAGGAAGCGAGGAATGCGTTCTACCGCGTCGTGGACCTGAACGACCAGATCGAGGACCCGGCCATCTGGGGAAAAAACTTCCCGCTGCAGTACGACGGCTACCTCCGGACGGTCGACCAGAAGCGCACCCGCTATGGCGGGAGCGAAGCCGTGCCCCGAACCCCGGACGACGCAGATCCGCGATCGATCGTCGCGCAATCCCGGTTGGAAGAGGACCCGCGTCTGAAGACAATTTGGGCCGGGTATGCCTTTTCAGTCGATTTCCGTGAAGAGCGCGGGCACGCGTATATGCTCGAGGACCAGACCTACACCCGGCGGCAAGTTGTCGCAAAGCAGCCGGGGACCTGCATGCACTGCCATGCCTCTGTCTATGTCCCTTACCGAAAGCTGGGCAACGGCGACCTCATCGCCGGTTTCGAGAAAATGAACAAGATGCCCTACTCGGAGGCGCGGAAACTGGTCACCCACCCGGTCGCCTGCATCGATTGCCACGCACCCGACAGCATGCAGTTGCGCGTCACGCGTCCCGGCTTCCTCGAAGGCATCCGGGCTCTCAAAGCCGCCCAGGGCATCGAGAACTACGACGTGAACAAGATGGCAACGCGCCAGGAGATGCGAGCGTACGTGTGTGGGCAGTGCCACGTCGAATACTACTTCAAGGGGCCGGAGAAACGACTCACTTACCCCTGGGACAAGGGCCTCAAGGCCGATCAGATTCTTGCTTACTACGAGGAGACCGGGTTCAAGGACTGGACCCACGCGGAAACCGGCGCCAACCTCCTGAAAGCACAGCACCCTGAGTTCGAGATGTGGAACCAGGGTATCCACGCTCGATCGGGCGTGGCCTGCGCCGACTGTCACATGCCGTACAAGCGGGAAGGTGCGCTCAAAATCAGCGACCACCACGTCCGCAGCCCGCTCCTGAATATCAATCGAGCCTGCCAGACCTGCCACAAATGGTCCGAGGAGGAACTGAAGTCGCGCGTGGAGACGGATCAGGAAAGGACCTTTCAGCTCCGGAACATGGCGCTGGACGCCGTGGTTCAGCTCATCGGCGACATCAAGAAAGAGAAGGCCGCCGGAAAGAGTGATCAGGACCTCGAGACAGCCCGCTCCTTCCACCGCAAGGCGCAGTTTCTTCTCGATTTTGTCGAAGCGGAGAATTCGACGGGATTTCACGCGCCGGGGGAATCCGCCCGCCTTCTCGGGCAGTCGATTGACTACACACGCCAGGGCCAGGTCGCCCTTCGCGACGGGAAAGCTCAACAAGCGCCCGAAAGGTCGGGGAAGGCAAAGCCCGGCCCTACAGATTAACAGGCTTGTCGCCATCGCCGGCTGGGGTAATCCGCCATGAACCGCAAACGGAGCGCTTTCCAGCGAAGTGCGCGGATTGTCGCCGCCAGGGAGCTACAGCGGCAGACGCAGGCGTGCCAAACAACCGGGGAGGGGGGCGCGGTTTTCCAGAGAGAGGCTTCCCCCATGACCTTCGGCGATCTGCCGGCTAAGCACGAGTCCGATTCCCGATCCTCCCGGCTTCGTCGTAAAAAAGGGAACAAACAGGTTGCTGGTGTTCGGAAGCCCGGGGCCTTCGTCCGCAACCCGGACTTCCAGAAAAGCGCCTTCCTGCTGCCAGCTCACTTCGACTGTCCCGTTCGTCTCGAGTGAGGCATCTACCGCATTTCGAACGATGTTTATCAAAAGCTGGTCAAGCTGATCACCGTCCCCCATGATCCAGGTCGCCGGCCCGGGGCAAGACCGAATCTGAAGCCGCGTCTCGAGGCCGACGACCCGGCCGACCCATGGCCCGACTTCCATCCGCATCTTGGCCGGCGGGGGCAGCTTGGCCAGCCTCGCATAGGCATCCATGAAACGAAGCAGCGCTTCGACACGACCGGCGATCACCGACAATCCGCCGCTCGCATCCTCCCTCCAATCGGACGGCAACGGGTCCTCTGCCAGAATCGTTTTCAGGCTGCCGGCGATCGATTTGATGGGGGTCAGCGAGTTGTTGAGCTCATGACCGAGCACGCGAACCAGGCGTTTCCATGCCTGGAGCTCTTCCCGGCGCAAGGCCTGAGTGAGGTCAGCCAGCACAAGGAGCTGGTGAGGCAGACCCTTCTCCCAAAAGGTGCTGACCCTGATTCCCCAGCGTCCCGAACCCCCGGGGAACGCGCGCTCCACCGTCCGCACCGGGTCGCCGTCGAGCCAGTCGGCCACCCGCAGTTCGGCGGCATTCAGACCCAGGATCTTCTGCCCGGGGGGGGCGAGCAGGCGCTCACCGGCTCGATTTGCCAGTTTGAGGGTCCGCTCGCCATCGAAAGCGAGCACCGCAACCGGGATTTCGGTCATCACCACGCGCAGAAGAGCGCTCGCCTCGAGTGCGCTCAGCCGCTCCTCGCGAAGCGTGGTGCTCAGCAGATTGACCTCCTTGAAAACTTGCCCCAGTGCGTCCTTTGAACGGCCCCGCCTTCCCCTGATCGAGTAATCGCCTTCGCGCAAGGCGGCCAGCAGGTTCGAGAGGGTTTGCAGCGGATAGACGATACGGCTGTGAATGGCGGCAGCCGATGCCAGCCAGGCGATGAGGATGAAAGCGGTGAGGGTCCACTCTGCTCTAGAGCTGTAGCCCCCGGAACGAAGGAGAACCAGTGCAACGACGACGGCGGGTAAGCCTCCCAGCAGGGACACAAGGGCCAAGACAGCCTCGTACCCGATTTTCCAGGCTCTGGGCCCGCTCTTTTCGGTCATATTCCATAGCGCTGGAGGCGCCGGTAAAGCGCGCTGCGGCTCAGGCCAAGCGCCTGTGCTGCCTGGCTCACGTTGCCGCCGAAACGAGCCAGCGCCTTACGTATCAACAATCCTTCGACGTCCTCCAGGCTCATGTCCTCGATTCGTGACTGGCCGTCTTTCCCGGAACCGGCGCGAAGAGCGAGATCGGCTAACCGGATCTGATCTCCGGCACTCATCAGAACCGCGCGCTCCACGGCGTGATCCAGCTCACGCACATTCCCCGGCCAGCTGTGACAGAGCAACGCCTGCATAGCTTGCGCTTCAAAGCCGGTAAGGAGTTTGCGATAGCGGCCCGAGTGCTGGGCCAGGAAGTGCGCCGCCATCGGGGGGATATCCTCCCGCCGCTCGCGCAGTGGCGGAACCGGTATTTCGACCGTATTCAACCGGAACAGCAGATCTTCCCGAAAGCGGCCGGCGCCCACCTCGGCGTGCAGGTCGGCGTTTGTCGCCGAGATAACCCTGACGTTCACCCTCTGGGTCCGCGACGACCCGACGCGCTCAAACTCGCCGGTTTCCAAAACCCGCAGAAGTTTGGCCTGTTGGGAGAGTGGCACATTGGCGATTTCGTCCAGGAACAGGCTGCCTCCATCGGCCAACTCGAACCTGCCCACCCGGTCAGACTTGGCGTCGGTGAACGCCCCTTTCACGTGCCCGAACAGCTCGCTCTCGAAAACCCCCTCGGAAAGACCGCCGGTGTTGACCACCGTCAAGGGCCTCGTGGACCGGGAGGAGACCGCGTGAAGCGCATGCGCCAGGACGCCCTTCCCGACGCCGCTCTCTCCTGTGATCAACACGTTGGCATCCGAGGGCCCAATCCGGCTGATGATATCCAGAACCCGTTTCATGGGCGGCGATTCGGCGATGATGTTGGAATGGGCCTCGCCGCGCAAGAGTCTGTTCTCGGCTTCGAGTCGCTGTCCTTTCTGGATCGCCCGGCGCAACTCAACCTGGGTCTTCAGAATCGCAATGAGCCGGGCATTCTCCCACGGCTTCTGGACAAAATCGCGTGCGCCCCTTCGCATCGCTTCGACGGCCAGCTCAATACTTCCCCAGGCGGTCATTACCACCACCGGGAGCCCCGGATCGATCGATTGAATCCGGCTGACGAGCTCCAGTCCTTCTTTACCGGATGTCGTGTCGCGCGAGTAGTTCAGGTCCATGAGGACCATGTCGAATTCGGCACTATCCAAGGCAGACAGGATCCCGGCCGGAGACGAGACTGATTGGCTTTCGAACTTCTCACCCTTCAGGAGCAGCCGCAAAGCCTCGAGAACGTCGGGCTGATCATCGGCAATCAAAACGCGAGGATTTGAATTCATAAGCACGCTACATCTTGATCTTGCTCAGAGATGCCGAACAGGTGACCGCCAAACGCCGCACACACAAGATTATAAACCCGTCACGCTCGGTTCCGGAGCAGTCCCTTCGCGCGGGTTCGGGTTCGTTCGATCACGCACCAACCAACCGTCCTCCAGGTAGACAACCCGATTCCCGTAAGACGAGTTCTTTTCCGAGTGCGTCACCTGGATGATGGTCGTGCCTTCCTGGTTCAGTTTCCCGAACAGCTCCATGATCTCCTGCGCCTGGCCGGAGTGTAGATTCCCGGTGGGCTCGTCGGCAAGTATGAGCTTGGGACTGGCGATGACCGCGCGAGCGACCGCCACCAGTTGCTGCTGCCCTCCTGAAAGCTGCCTGGGATACAGATCTTTTTTCCCCACGATGTGGAACCGATCGAGGGTGTCGCAGACGATTGCCGCGCGCTGCGACGATTTGATGTTTCTGTATGACAGCGGTAGATCAAGGTTTTCGTAAACTGTCAGATCGTCCAGCAGGTGATAACTCTGAAAGACGAAGCCGACGTAAGTCTTGTTCAGCTCGATTCGATCTCGGGCTTTCATCCTGTGAACCGGGTGGTCAAACAAAAAATACTCGCCGCTCCACTCGTGATCGAGCATCCCCAGAATGCTGAGCAGGGTGCTCTTCCCCGCCCCCGATGGGCCCATGATGGTTATGAACTCGCCTTCGCCTACTGCCAGATTGATCTGTCGAAGTACGAAGAACCGACTGTTGCCGACCGGGTATGACTTCTCGATGTTATTCAGTTTGAGCACGATTCGCCTCCGCGCAAGAACCAGCGGGCACGCGCCGGGAAGGCGCCCCGGTTCCATCCTTGGTCAGACGGGACCGGCGCGCAACCGGGGATCCAACGTCAAACGTTTGCCGAGGCGACGTCGCTCCGCGGCGTACCAGCCACCTCTTCCACGATCAAGCCGTCGAACAGGTGCACCGTCCGGTCGGCGTAAGTCGTGTACCTGGGATCGTGAGTCACCATGCAGATCGTCGCACCTTGGCGGTGCAATTCGGTCAGCAGATCCATAACGGCTTCGCCGTTCTTGGAATCCAGGTTGCCGGTGGGTTCATCGGCAAGCAGGATGGAGGGATCGCCGGCCAGGGCCCGCGCAACGGCAACGCGCTGTTGTTGACCGCCGGAGAGTTGGGCTGGGTAGTGCTTCATCCGGTGGGACATCCCTACCTTCTCGAGAGCCTCATGGACCCGGCGTTTGCGCTCAGAAGAAGCCATGCCCCGGTACGTCAGGGGAAGCTCGACGTTCTCATAGACGGTCAAGTCTCCGATGAGGTTGAACGCCTGGAAGATGAAGCCGATCTCGCGGTTGCGAATACGCGCCCTGTCCGCGGCACTCAGATTCTCGACCGCCCGATCGTTGAGAATGTAACGGCCTTCGCTCGGGGAATCGAGAAGTCCTAGAATCGACAAGAGGGTGGACTTGCCACAACCCGAGGGGCCGGCAATCGAGATGTACTGTCCACGCCGGATTTCGAGATTGATGCCGGACAGAGCGTGGGTCTCGACCTCGTCTGTCAGGAACACCTTGGTTACACCATCCAAGTGAATAAGAGGCTTGTCATTCATGCTCATATTGTTCTCCGAGTGGCGGTCTGCCAGATCCTAATCTTAGAATCTGAATATGTCTTCTGTTTTCGCCATTGCCGGCGTCATCTCAACTGGATCCTGTCGTGGTCGTCCCACGCGTTGCTGTCCGAGAGAATGACCTGGTCGCCCGGCTGCAGGCCCTCGATGATTTCGATAGTGCTGACGGAGCTGCGACCCAATTTCACCTGGGTGCGAGCCGCGTGGACCCCGTCCGCTTCCAGCCTGAACATGCTCACGGTGCTGTTGGGCTGCCCAAAAGCCGGCCGTCCGACATAGATCACGTCCGGCAGCCTCTCAATTTCAATGATCCCTTCAACGCTGAGATCCGGACGGGCCCCAGGCGGCAGGTTTCCAGTCAGCCGGATATCCACCGTGACTGTGCCTTCCTTGACCACCGGGTCCACCCGGGAGACGGCCCCGGGAATCAGGCCGTTTCGCGTGTCGATGCTGACGATCTGACCAAGCGCCACGTCCTTTGCCTGCGTCTCGGGGATCTTCAATTCGGCCTTCAGATGCTCAGGTTGAGCGACCTTCGCCAGGATGCTGCCAGGCGGGACCCGCTGCCCGACCTCGACTTCCATCTGCTGGAGGACACCTGCCGCGCCGGCCCGCACGTGCAACGACCCGACATCGTTCTTGCGCAGCGCCGCCAAAGCCTTCAACTTGTCGATTTCCGCCCGCTTGGCAGCCAACTGCGCTTCGTTTGCCTGGCTTTGAATATCCAGCCGCTTTTCTTCAATTTCCCGACGGTGACTCAGTTCGGTCGCCGTCGACTTGGAGAGCTGCAGCGAGAGGTCTGCGAGCAAACCTTCCTTAGCCAGGAGCTCGTCCCGGTCCGCCTTCAGTTTCGACTGATGGTAATCAGATCCAACCCGCGCCAGATCGGCCGTCTGGTTCAGCCTCGCGCTCTCCAGTTGAATTTTCAGATTCGCGTATTCCGCCTCCGCCGCCTTAACCTGGTAATCCGCCTCCAACGCCTGCAGTTCGAGCTCGGGATTACCCAGGATCAGGAGAACCGAATCGGCCTTGACCTCTGTTCCCGGGCGGATCAAAATCCGCTCGACGCGACCCTCGCTCAGTGCCGGCACCCAGAGGACTTCCTCGGGAACCAAGACTCCCAATCCTCTGACCTGCCTGATCATCGGCCCTCGCTTGACGCCATCGAGCCAGACCGTCGAGCGTTCGACTGTCGGCGCAGCCGGCTTCAAGCGCGACAAACCCAGCGTGGTGAGGAGGACAAGACCAAGTCCGAACACGATCAGTGTGATCTGCTTGATCAGCTTCCGACGCTTGACTGATGTTGCTCTCGGTATATCCATAGCTGACCAGGGAGGTTGCAAGAGACATGCCACTAGGTCGCTCCCCGGCCTCCGACAGCTGCCACGGTCCTCTAACGCCTGGCGGGCTAAGGAATAGAGGCCGTCCGGCCAGGGAGGCCAATCCCGAATTCAGACAAAAGCCGGTCTCCACGTTGTTCGGTTTTGGGACACCCTGTTCGGAATCGCGAACCGACGGAGCGGGTGCAGCGAGCGCGCCGGCGTGATCGAGGGAAATGATGAAAGAAAGAGGGTGGGCCCGCCGCAGTTACCACTTAGCCTGTTCTGATCCCTGGCTCGGTTCTTCCTCGACGGGCCCTTCGCGACCGACCGGGAGGGCGGCTGGCCTCCTGTGCCGCCGACCCGATCTCGCGGACTCACAAATACCTCTGCAGTGGCGAGTTGCGCAAGCGACGTAACACGAAGTCGCTTATGTCGTGTGTCTTAATTGCGGCAAATGGGCCAAACAGGTCCCCCGCTCACCGGGACACCGGCCCGCCCCACCCTATTCCCTGTGCCGGTGGTGGACGGCTGAATACGCCTTTCGTTAAACTCGATTTTCGATGGCTCAAGATCAAGCGGGGATTCGAAGAATCCAGTGGGAGGACTTGCGAGAATTCATACACGCCGTGTTACGGAGAACCGGCGCACCCGAGGAAGTCGCCTCGCTCGAAGCGGAAATCGCCGCCGAAGTGGATCTTTTTGGTGTGCACTCTCACGGAGTGCAACTCCTGCCCACGGTGGTCGAGCACATCCGGGAAGGTTCGATCAACCCCGCACCCAAACTACAACCGATCATCGACTCCGAGGCGTCGGTCTTGTTCGACGCCGATCGGGGTATTGGAAGGTACGTTTCCGCCCTGGCCATGGACGAAGCCGTCAAACGAGCGCGCCGGTTCGGCATCGGAATAGCCTGCCTGCGCAATGCTTCACACTGGGGACGGGGCCACAGTTACGCACTTCGTGCCGTGCGACAGGGTATGATCGGCCTCGCGTTCACCAGCGCAACCGCCAACTTCCCTGCCTGGGGCACAAGCGTTCCGACGCTCGGGAACAACCCGCTGGCGATAGGGGCGCCGGGGGGCAATCCCGATGAATCCCCGGTTCTCGACATTGCGATGACGCAGTCGGCCATTCGACGGGTATGGGACGCCGCGGCAGCGGGGCAGACAGTGCCGGCCGACTGGGGTCTGGACGCCGAAGGCAGGCCGACTTCCGATCCGAAGGCAATCATCGACAGCGAACGTTTTCTCCCGATGGGCCGCCACAAGGGCTCCGGCCTGGCTTTCATGACTGACCTGATAACCGCCGGGCTGGCCGGCGGCCCGCTTTGCTTTGAGCAGGGAAAGGAAGCCGTGCCGACGGATATGGCCGGGGGATCGAGCAAAACCTTCATCGCCATCAAACCCTTTGGAGACTGGCTTGAGGCGAGGACGGAAGACCTGAAGGAACACCTGAAAAGTGCACCCGGTGCACCGGAACAGGGCGAGGCGTTATGGCCCGGAGAAGGCAGCCACCGGCGCCGGTTGGACTACCTTCGAGATGGAATTCCACTCAGTGGGAATCTGGCCCTGAGGCTTGACGGCCTGGCCGACCTGACTTCTGTCTCAATCCGATGGATGAAGTAACAGATCCCTCAAAATCTTCAAGATCTTTAAAAGTGGCCCTGACGGAGCTTTTGTTCCAGTTCGGCAACCATCGACTGAACTTCTTTGTCCGCTTTTCCACCCTGTTGGAGATAGTACCTGAAGTACTTCAGAGCCTCGTCGAAGTATCCGGCCTCAAAGTAGATGCGACCCAGCCGATAATTGGCTACTTCAATTGTTGGTTTAACGGTCAGCGCAGCTTCAAGCTGATCTCTCGCCTCGTCAACCCGGCCTTCCAGGTACAGCGCCTCTCCGAGGTAGGCCTTGGTATCGGGGTCGTCAGGGTCCAGGCTGGCCGCCTTGGCGAGCGACTCGACGGCTTCCTTGTGTTTTCCTTCACCCAACCGGACCAGCCCAAGGTTCTTCTGAGAGAGGGCGCATTCCGGCTGAAGTCTGACGGATTCTGAGAAGGCCCGCTCAGCTTCGTCCAGACGCTTCATGCGGGTGTAGACAACACCCCGGTTGTTGTAAGCCTGGTAGTAATCAGGGCAAATCTTCAGAGCCTTGTCGATGTGCTCAAGCGCCTTCTGGTAGTCCGCCTTGCCCAGGAACTCCCCGGCTTTGGCCAATTGTCTTTTGGCGTTGTCCGGCACCTGGAGCGTCTTCACATCGACAACGGGATCCTTCAAATTGCCGGGCAAGTCGGCGATCCGCTCGCCCAATTCGATGGTGACTTCGGCACCCCCCTCCGCGGGCGACCACGAGCGGATCTGGGTGGAAACAGTTCGCCTGCCCTCCACAGAGACGGTAATGGCGTAGTCCCCGCCTCGGACAGCTTGAAAGGAGAACCGGCCGGATAAGGCGTAGGTGGTCTTTTCGTACTCGAAACCTGACAATCGGACAGTGACGATCGAGGGAACCTGGTGCTCGCCCGGTCCGGGAACAACCACTCCGTGAAGGGTTCCCACGGTCTGGGCTGCCAGGGCTGCGGTTAAAAGCGACAGAACCGCCGCGCTGAGCAGTATTCTACTAGCAAACGAAGCTCTCATGGCTTCGCCCTCCTTGTCAGAAAGTTGAGGCTGGTAGCCTGGGATTAGGCTGGTTGCCCTTCCACTAGCACGACTGGTGCCAATCCAGGGCGAATGGTTCTAGAACCGCCACGGCAGGCGGATCTGCGAAAATGAAAGGAAATCGGGCCACCCGCCGCGAAGAGCACCGCCGGGGAAAATTTCCCGCCGTACTGCAACCCGGACAACTGACTACTGATATCTGACGGCTGACTTTCGTGTCTTTCGTGTGTTTCGTGGTCTAAAAACTTTTTTAACCACGAAACACACGAAACACACGAAAGTCAGCTCGGTTGCCCGCAGTGGGGCAGGCGGCCTATCCTCGTTCGATGGGACAGCTCCGGGACAGGTACCTGCAGCTTGGCGACGTGAAGGTCCACTATGTGGAGAGCACCACCCAGGGCCAGACGGTCGTCCTGTTGCACGGCGGAAGTGCCGATGCGGCTCATGTAAGTTGGGGACCGGTCATGGCTTCCTGGGCGCCTCATTTCCGGCTCGTGGCACCCGACTTCCCGGGGTACGGGGAGAGTTCGCAGCCACCCTGGCCGGGTTCCGTTGCAAGTCTGACACGCTTCCTGGAGGATTTCACCGCTGCCTTGAATCTCGATCGGTTTGCGCTCGTGGGCTTGTCCATGGGCGGCATGGTGGCCATCAATTTCGCCTTGAACCGCCCGGATCGGATCCAGCGACTGGTCCTCGTCGATTCAGCGGGGCTGGACAAGAGGATCCGCTGGATACGGCTTATCTACCCAACCGTGCGTGCGAAGCCGCTCTACACCCTCATGCTGCGGCTCCGCCGCTTCGCCTGTACGCGCCCCCGGCTGGTGCGATTCGGGATGCGCCAAATCATGTGCGCGTGCAATCCTCCGTCACCCGAATTGATGGAAGCGGTGAGCCGAGAGCTGAGACGGCCTGGGCTGGCCTGGCAAGCGTTCCTTGAGAACGAGCTGTGCTGGTCCGGATTCCGGCACGACTTCTCGGCGAAGCTCGGCAGAATCCAGGCGCCCACTCTCATCGTGCACGGCGAGAACGATCCGATCATCGCAGTCGCGCACGCCCGCAAGGCGCATCTTCGCATCCCGAACTCGACACTCAGGGTCTTCGCGAATTGTGGTCACTGGCCGCCTCGCGAAAAACCCGAACAGTTCAGCCGGACGGTATTGCAGTTCCTCAGACCCGTTTGTCAGACCCCTTTGCGATAATTTCGGCAACCTGTTCGCTCGCTCAATCTACAAAAACTGAAAGAGAGCTGGCTTCGATCGGTCACAAGAGGCAGAAGGGAGACTACGATGACGAAGCGGTTTGCCACGCTGGAAGAACTGCAGGAATGGCTGCGCAACCCCGAACGCAGGGATTACGAGATCGAGTGCATCCTCAGGGACGAGGACGGCTTCGTCCTCCTGGCCCAGAAAAAGAAGAAAGCCGCCTGAACAGGCATTGCGCTCCTCCGATCCCGGCGACCGCCGAGCTCCATGCGGCCGAGTTTAAGTCGTTCAGAAGTCGAAGTATAATCAGACTTTCTCGGTCATACGGAGGAGGTGAAAGATGCTGCGTGAATTCAAGGAATTCGCTATGCGGGGAAGCGTCGTCGATCTGGCTGTCGGCTTGGTCATCGGCGCGGCTTTCGGCAAGATCGTGACATCGTTCGTGAACGACATCCTCATGCCGCCGATCGGTCTGGCGCTCGGCAAGGTCAGTTTCGAAAACATGTTCATCACCCTGTCGTCGGGCACCTACCCAACTCTGGCGGCGGCAAAGGCCGCCGGTGCGGCGACGATCAATTACGGTCTCTTCATCAATGCGATCCTCGATTTCGTTATCGTCGCCTTCGCGATATTCCTTTTGATCCGGCAGGTGAACAAGATGCGGGCGAAGCCTGAAGTGGCCGCACCGGCCACCGTGAGGGAGTGCCCGTATTGTCTGTCGACCGTCCCAATCAATGCAAAGCGCTGCGCGCATTGCACGTCCGAGATTGGAACGAGCGCCGCTGCAGCCCCGTCCAGGGCGTAGACAAGGTCGTCGACCGGAAAACCGACCATCTTCCGCAACAGGCAAGCCTGCAATTAAACGGAGCCATCTATGGCGAGCAAATGCGTCGGGATATTAACGGCCGGAGGCGATTGCCCGGGCCTGAATGCTGCCATTCGGGCAGTCGCCCGTCCTCTCATCGATCTCTATGGCACGGACGTTCTCGGGTTCCGCGATGGATTCCGGGGCTTGGTCGAGAATCGGTACGTGCGATTTGAACCCGGCTCCCTCTCCGGAATGCTGACGATCGGCGGGACGATCCTCGGCACGAGCCGCGATAAGCCTCACAAGATGATCGTCGGCAATGCAGAAATGGATATGACCGATGTTGCCGTCGAGAATTACCAGAAGCAGCATCTTGACGCGCTGGTTTGCCTGGGGGGCGGAGGCACTCAGAAGAACGCCCTCCGGCTCGCGCAAAAGGGACTGAACATCATTACTCTTCCGAAAACGATCGACAACGACGTCGGCTGCACGGACCTGAGTTTCGGATTCGATACCGCCGTCTCCATCGCCACGGACGCCATCGACCGGCTCCACAGCACCGCGGAAAGCCATAACCGGGTGATCCTCGTCGGCATCATGGGTCACAATGCCGGATGGCTCACGCTCGGTTCAGGAATCGCCGGAGGCGCCGACGTGATCCTCATTCCCGAGATTCCCTACGACGTCTCTGCGGTTGCCGACGCAATTATCGCCCGAACCCGAAAAGGGAAACGGTTCAGCATCCTCGCAGTCGCCGAAGGAGCGATCGAGCGGCTCAGGAAGGACAAGGGTTCGAAGAGCAAGAACGCAAAAAAAGAGAAGAAACTCAGCGACGAGGATGCCGAGCTCGTGGAGGCACTGCTCCCCGTGGGCGGTGAGAATACCGTCAGGCTGGCACGCGATCTCCAGGAACGGACCGGCATCGAGATGAGAATCACTTCCCTTGGCCACCTGCAACGCGGCGGAACGCCGTCCGCGACCGATCGCCTGCTGGCGACTCGACTCGGTACGGCTTGCGCTCAACTGATCCAGGAGCGAAAGTACGGCGTGATGGTGGCTCTCCGGGGGTCCGACACGGTACCCGTTCCGCTGGAGGAAGTAGCCGGCAACCGAAAGACCGTCCCAGTGGATCATCCATGGATCCAGGCTGCCCGGTTGGTGGGAACTTCGCTCGGAGACCACTAACGCGCGAACAAGACAGCCGCCTTCAGGACTGACTTAGATGAAGGGGATCCGCCCCGAAGGCTTCAGTCTTTTTGTAAGAGGGGGTATAGGACAAACTATATCGGCGCTGTAGGAACAAGGGAAGGGGAAGCGTAAGTTTTTTTCTCCACGTCCACTCTCTCGAACTCTTCCACACCTCGCTGCGGTTGCGCCCTGACGAACCTCCCGAAGCGTCGTATGCTGGCGAAGTCCGCGGCTTTCGCCAAATCCGTGCAGTAGCCTTCACTGCTCCCTCTTCGCCTTTTCCGCCACTTCCGCAGTCACCGGCGTCCGCAGATCAAGCGCCAGGCTCCAGCGATCATCCTTCTTGCTCCACACGTGGAGGTGCGCAAAGTACTTGTTGCCTTGCCCGTCAGCGCCTCCGATGATTTCCGTTATACCGTATGTGTAACCCAGGTCTCGGGAAGAAGCGAGGTCCGACCCCAGATTTTTGAACTCCAGCTTCCGTGAACCAATGAGCGCGCTCAATCGCTCGCGGCCGGGCAAGGGCAATTCGTTGGGCCTGTAAATCCGAACATCGTCGGCACTGAATGCCTGATAGGCGGCAAGCGCGCCGTACAGGATCGTGGCCTCTCCCAAGGCGGCATCAAGCTGCGCCAGGTCATCAGTCATCGGCACCTGGATAGCAGGCGCGAGAGATGGTGCCAGCGATCCGCGCGTGGGAGGCGAGGGCGCAGTGCCTGCCCGGGCGGAAGCAGCCGAGTCTTCTTTGGGCGTCGGGACGCCGGCGTCAAGGACGATCAACCATCGTCCGTCAGCCTGTTTCTTCCAAATTGATACGTAGTAGCCGTCCAGAACCGAGTCCTTCCCGCCGGACGACGTCGTCATCTGCCACGGACCGGTGGTATATCCCAGATCCTGGGCCTTGGACACATCCCCCCGAATTGGTTCCCATTGGAGCTTGCCTTCCGGCCCGGTTTGACTCTTGTAGAAGGAGATGGCGTCGACCGGTCCCGGCCGGAAGATAATGGCCCCGGGGGCGAGATATTCGAGAAAAGCTGCCCGCGGCCCGTTCTGCGCCGCCAGCGTTGAAAAAGCGCGATCGGCCTTGAAAAGCTCCTCCACGCCCGGTCCCGGAGCGAGAAAGATGGCAAGGCCAAGAGTGCATATCGTTAACATCTGGAAATCCTCTTGTTCCTATTTGACCGAAGTGCGAGGCGAAATTCCACCGCTTCAATTCTCTTTTGTTCTCTGTTAGTTTTGCAAATGCACGTACATGGCGGAAGAACGGTCCTCGCTTCGGCACAAGCTCGCACTCTACAGTTGGCTCTCCGGCGCCGCATGCCTGATCCCCGTCCCGCTGCTGGACGACTGGGCTCTCAAAAGGGTCCGTCGCAGAATGACCAGGGAATTGCTTCGGGAGGCGGGGTTGGAGGCGGGCCCGGAGCAGGCGGCACTGCTGGCCGAAGGGGACACTTCGATTGCCGGCGGTTGCGTTGCGGTCCTCGGCCTTCCCCTTCGCGTTATCTTCGCAATCCTGGGCAAGATTTTCCGCAAAATCCTCTTCCTCCTTGCGATAAAGCAGGCGTCGGATGAATCGATCAGAACGATGTTGCACGGGTTCCTGCTCGAGGATGCGCTTGAGACGGGGGTCCTGAATCAGGAGGTATTCTCCGCCGGCTCAGCAGCAAACCACGTATCGAGCAGGATTTACTGGGCCATTGACGCCGCGATCCGCGAAATCGACCCGCGACCGTTGCGCACCTCGGTCCGCAACCTGTTTCGGGGGCAGCGCCAGGAGTTGTCGCAAACCTCCAACGAGCTGGCCTTTGAAGCGCGGCAGCAGAAACGAGCGGGAAACAGCGGCCAGACAGACCAGTTCGAGGAGACGCCGCGCCTCAAACAGGAGACAGCAGCCGACCAACTCGGCTCGCTCTTCTGGAGTAACCCGGATTATCTGGAAAGACTCCGGGCACGTTTCCGCATCCGGCTGCAATCCGATGTGCCTCTTGCCAGGGAGTGAGCACTCGTTGTAAATCACTCGAGGTCAAGTATCATGTCGGGAAAAGTTCGCTTAGAGACAGGAGATCACGTGTCCAGCAATCGCCGCTTTTTGATTCTCTTTCTGAGTCTGTTGACGCTGCAAGCCGGTTTCGTCGGAAACTTGTCCGCTCAGCAGATCCCGTTGCCCGAGCACCCGCGACCGGACTTCCAACGAAGCGACTGGATCAATCTGAACGGACCCTGGTCTTTCGCCTTCGATGGCGACAAGAACGGAGAACAGCGGGGCTGGAGCACGGGACAGAAGACATTCGAGCAGACCATCACGGTGCCCTTCCCCTGGGGATCCAAGCTGTCTGGAGTTAAAAATCAGGCAGACGTCGGATGGTACTTGAAAAAGATCTCGGTCCCCGCCACCTGGAAAGGCAAGCGGGTCTTCCTCGTCGTCGGAGCTTCGGACTGGCTTTCAACCGCGTGGCTCGATGGCAAAGAAATCGGCAAATTCCAGGGTGGTTACACCCCGTTTGAATTCGAGATGACGCCTCACCTTCGCTTCGGCGAAGATCAGAACCTGGTCTTGCGGGTCGACGACTCGCCGCATCCGTTCAAGCTGGAGGGGAAGCAGGGTTACGGGCCGGCGCGCGGCATCTGGCAGACGGTCTACCTTGAAGCTCGACCCGACACCTTCATTCGATCTGTGCGATTCACTCCCGACATTGACAAAGGATTGGTCAGCGTCCAGGCGGAATTCAACGCCGAAGCACCATCCGACATGGAGTTGCGGGTGAACTTCAAGACCGGGCAGGTCACGCCCGCAGTCGTGCCGGTCAAGAAGGGGGCCAAGGAGGGCCGATTCGATGTCCCAATCCCGAATGCCCGGCTCTGGTCGCTTGACGATCCATTCCTCTATGAGGTCCAGGCATCCCTGTCCCGACCGGGAACGCAACCCGACGTTGTGGAGACTTATTTCGGGATGCGGAAGATCGGCGTAGTCAAGCTTCCCGGCTCCGGGTTTACCTACATAGCCCTTAACAATAAGCCGATCTATCTTCAGTTGACCCTGGACCAGTCCTACCACCCGGACGGCTTCTACACGTTTCCGAGCGATGAGTTCATGCGGGACGAAATCCTGCGAACGAGACGGATCGGCCTCAATGGCCAGCGCCTGCACGTCAAAATCGACATCCCGCGAAAGCTGTACTGGGCCGACCGGCTTGGTGTCCTGCTTATGGCCGACGTTCCGAACAGTTGGGGAGAGCCTGGTGCGGAGATGCGAGCCGAGGCGGAAACGGCGCTTCGTGGACTGATCGCCAGGGACTTCAACCACCCCTCGATCTTCTCCTGGGTGATTTTCAATGAAACGTGGGGCCTGCAGCAAAAGGACCAGAAGAGAACCTACCTGCCTGAGACCCAGGAATGGGTTGCCTCGATGTTCAAACTGGCCAAATCCCTGGACTCGAGCCGCCTGGTTGAAGACAACTCACCCTGCAATCACGACCACGTCCTCACCGACATCAACAGTTGGCATGTCTATCTGCCCGGGTATGCCTGGCGCGAGCATCTGACCAAGGTCACGACTGACACTTTCCCCGGTTCAAAATGGAACTTCATAGGGGGCAGGACACAGGGTGAGCAGCCACTCCTGAACAGCGAGTGCGGAAACGTCTGGGGGTACGAGGGGAGCACCGGAGACGTCGACTGGAGTTGGGACTACCACATCATGATGAACGAGTTCCGGCGCCAGCCGGAGGTTTGCGGCTGGCTCTATACCGAGCATCACGACGTCATCAACGAGTGGAACGGATACTACCGCTTCGACCGGAGTGACAAGCTTGACGGGATGTCGGCATTGGTCCCCGGCATGACCCTGAAGGACCTCCACTCCCCGTACTACATTGTCCCCGAAACGCCGCTTTGCAGCTCGGTCGCCCCGGGCTCGGAAATCTCCATCCCGCTTCGAACTTCGTTCATGACCGAGGGAAAGGGACCGGGCGCGCTGCGCCTCCGGGCTGAAGTGTGGGGATACGACGATTTAGGGCAACGGCAGAATTACTCGGTTCAAACCGTCCCGGTGCCTTTCGGACCCTGGTCAAGCAAGGAGATCGCACCGATTAAGGTCCGGATGCCGGACGCTCATGTTGTCGTCGTGGTGGGGCTGACTCTGGAGGAGGGCGCCGGCGCGGTCCTTCACAGGAATTTCCTGACCTTCCTGGTCGGAGAAGCGGGCAGTCGAGACGAGGAACGGTTGGTTGAAGGCCGGCGAACGCGACTCCTGCGCCTGTTGCCTGGGGATCTTAGCGGGTCCAAGTGGTCCGAACGAACGTGGAAGGTCTTCGAGGGGCTCAAAGTGAACGGCGCCGGATACGGTTACTTCGAGTACTCTGTTGCCTGGCCGAAGGGACTGAAAGCGAGCGACATAGAGCAGGCCAGCTTCCGCGCCGAACTGTCGGCCAAAAAGCTCAACGGCAAAGACAGGCAGGACAGCGGAAAACAGGCCGGGGATTTCATGCGCGGTCAAGGGACCCACGACCCGAGCCTTAACCCCAACTCTTACCCTATGACCGACGCGGTAACCTATCCGAGCGCTGTGCGCATCATGGTGCAGGACGAGCCGGCAGGCACCGTCGACCTTCCCGACGATCCGGCCGACCACCAGGGCATCCTGTCCTGGTTCTCCCAGAAACAGGACCGGCACCTGAATGAAGCCGGCTCGTACGGGTATCTGGTCACGACCCTCCTGCCCAGGTCTGCGCTCGAACGGGCGGAAAAGGAGGGAAGGCTTACCTTGCGACTGGAAGTCGATTCCTCGCTCCCAGGAGGACTCGCGATCTACGGCTCGCGATTCGGACGATATCCGCTCGATCCGACGCTGGTCTTCCTGCTCAAGTGAAAGCGCGCAGGAATGGAGTTTCGACAAAAAACTAAAACTGGGTATCCCCTTGACTCCAGTAACCACTACCTATTGTTGTCGAGGAACTTGAGGCGCCGGGGCACGTCCTGGACCAAGTTCGGTACACGACTGGAGCCTCCCGCCATCCGCTGGCTACGGCGAGATCGTAAGGAGCCGCGCACGGCAGCGAGCCCAGCGAGCGAGTAAGCGGACCAACCAACATGCTCTTTAGGCTGGCTCTTGCTACTCGCGATGCCCCCTGGGGCTGGGTGGCTGGTCCGCTTACTCGCTCGCTGGCGCTCGCTGGCCGTGCGCGGCTCCTTACGGTGATTGCTCGCCGCTCGCTCTCGCTGAGATCCATGCCTCTGTGGAATGCTCCTCCTGCCCGGCACACAACATATTGTGCCTACTGGAGTGAAGGAGATACCCAGTAAACTTAATTCCCTGCTTACACGCGACAAAGTCAGCGCAATTGGGAATTAAGATTATGTCCCCGAAACTCCGCGAGGCTATCATGAGCAACATGATTCGCTGGCTCTTCCTTGCCGTATCCTGTTCGCTCCTCTTTGCGCAGGGGGTTCACCGGCCTGCTCCCCGCGGCGATGTGGCCGACGCAGTGCCGGTTCCGCGCATTGTGGTGGACGACGCCGAACAGGATTTCATGGCCCGGCGGTTTTTGGCCGCGAAGAGCAAACTCCGTGAGCGCATCGCGCGTGAACCTGATAATGGTGGCGTCCGCTATCTCCTGGTTCGAACCCTCATCGAGGAAAATCGTCCTGCCGACGCGCTGGAGGAAGCCGGCATCGCGGTCAGGGACTGCCCCCGGCACGCCCTGGCTCACACCGCTCTCGGAGACGCTCGTTACAGGCTTGGCGAATTCGCCCAGGCGGGGACTGCTTACGAGAATGCGCTCAGGATCAACCCCAAGGAGGCCCGCGCACACTTGGGTTTTGGCCGCGTCCTGCTGACCGATTTCCGTTGGAAGAGCGCCCAGGACCACTTCAGAGCTGCGCACGATATCGCTCCTGGTGATCCGGAGGCGGCAGGCGCTCTGGCATCCGTCCTGCCGGGTTCTCCAAGGAGGCTCGCCCTCGAGGAGCAGTACGCGACCGGCGCCACGTACCGGGATCCCGAGGAGGTCGAGGCGAATCGGGCGCTCACTGCCCTGTTCCGTATAAAAGGAGCGAAGCGAACTTACGTCGTTGAAGACGCCCCGAGCACCCTTTCTCTAAAATTGCGGGGAGTTCGCATGCTCACCAACGGGCCTCCATCCGCGTTTGTGCTCGCGGTTCGCATCAACGCAAGTGAACCGCACAACCTGCTCGTGGACACCGCTGCTCACGGCATCCTGATTTCGCCTCGGCTCGCCAGACGCGGTGGCGTCGCCCCGCTGGCTGCCTATCGGCTGGGCGGCCTGGGAGATGGCGGCCGGATGTCCGCTTCCTTAGGCTGGGCGGACAGTGTCAGCCTCGGCAGTCTGCGGCTGACGCACTGTCCGGTCATCATCAGCGACAAGAGGGTCGGACCGCGGTGGGACGGCATCATCGGCACTGACGTGCTGCGTGACTTCCTGATTACGCTCGACTTCCCGGGGCGCATGCTTCAGCTCGAACGGCTGCCCGCCAGGAAAGGAGACGACTATTCCTACGACAGGTCCACAGCTGGGCGGCCAGGTTTTGCTCCGATCCGTTCCATCGGGTGGAAGCTGCTGGCGACGACGACCGTAAACGGCGGTCGAACAGCTAATTTCATCATCGATACGGGTGCCTCGGAAGGCCTCATAGATCAAGAGACGGCTAAGCCCGTAGCCACTGTGACGCCCACCCGAAAACGGATCAAGGGCATTTCCGGGGCAGTCAGCCAATTGCTTCAGGCCGAGAACGTAGCCCTCGATTTCCTCGGCTTGCATCGTCCGCCGGAAACAATGCTGGCGGTTGACTTGGCGGGCCTCAGCTATGCAGTAGGAACGGATATCGGCGGTCTGATTGGTTGCCCTCAGCTCGCCGATATCCGGCTCACGATCGACTACAGAAACGGACTGGTCAAGGCGACAAAGTGATCCACTGAGTCGTCATTCTGCTGATTTCGTCGCATGGCTATCCGCCGCGGCCTTGAGTTGCCTGGCCTGGCCTGCGTTCGCGTCATTTGGTGCGGAGGCTAAAAAGCGGTCGGCGGACTCGGCCGCCCCCTGGTAGTCCTCGAGTCGGAACTGCACGACAGCGAGCTGAAACAGGGCGTCCGTGAAGTCCGGTTTTGCTGACAGCGCCCTTTGGAGCCAGGTCTCCGCCTCTCGGTACTTCCCTTCCTCGTACAAGGCGACAGCCAGATAGGTTTGCAGCCGGTACTCGGTCGAATTGCCTTTGAGGAACGCTTCCAGCGGCTCAATTGCCTCACGGTTCCGCTCCTGGCCGATGTACAGGAGACCCAGATTCATGAGAGCTTGAGGGCAGGTCGGATCGCTTGAGATCGCCCTTTTGAATGCACTCTCCGCGTCAGCATCACGCCCGGTCCTCACGTAGGCAACGCCAAGGTTATTCCAGGCATCGGCCAGGTTAGGGTAAATCCGGACCGCTTTCTTGAGGTGTGCTATCGCCCCATCATAGTCCTGCCGTTTCGACTTCGCCTGGGCCTCGCTCATTTCTCGGATGGCCTTTGGGGGCACCTTCAATTCCTTGACCGTCGTCGTGGCATCAGGCCCGACGGGGAGGTTATCTCGATTGATCGGCCGTCCGAGAGGGACAACGATTTGCCGAAGTTCCCCCGCAGACCAGTTCTGCAGTTCGAGAGAGCCGGGTTCGTATCCCGGACAGTCGACTTGAATGACGTAGTCGCCGGGAGGGACATCTTCAAAAGAGAAGCTGCCGTCCACTCGCGTGACCGTAGTCCTCGTATAGGTGTGCCCGAGAAGACTCACGCGAATGATCTGCCCGGCTATCAGGCGGGCGGGAATCGATACTTCTCCCGTCAGCTCAGTGGGCGCGGCAAACCCGACAACCGGGGAGAGTTCAAGAAGGAGAAACAGAATCACCAGGACGTGCACCGTCCGGGGGGAGCTTAGGACAGTCATAGACAACCTCCTGTCTCGAGCCCTTCCTCGATTCTCGAGGCAAATTTCGGCCGACCGGAGCCGACCGAGGTGCTTTTTGATTTAGACGCGGGGACGAACTGCTAATGAGATATACGTTCATTCGACGCGCCCGGTTTCAGGCTTTCGCAACGATTCATACCCTGGGCCCTGGCCGAGGACGGCCAGCTGTGGGAGACGCTCCGGGCGTCAGTTGGAGTAACATGTAAGGTCTCATGAAAACGCCAGAAAACGGACGCAATTTGGATCGGGCCTTTGAAACCCTCGAGCTTCCGACCAACGCGTCACGAGAGGCCACCGAACAGGCTTACAATGATTTGCGCAAGGTCTGGGCACCCGAAAGATTCGAGGCCGACGAACGATTGAAGCGCCGCGCCGAGGAACAACTCGCGCGAATCGAAGAGGCTTACCTTCTCCTGAAGGACTACCACAAACCGCAGGATCCTTTAATGGAGGAGTTGTATGGGAAAGCGAAAAGACCACGACCGCGCGCCTCAGCCCCGCCGGCTCGAACACAGCCGCACACAGCGAACACAACGCCGTCTCTGCTCGATAGTGTCTTTGCCGGGTCCGGGTCCAGACCTGCAAAGCGTTTTCCGCTTGGCCTGCTGGTCGTGGGGATCGTCGTCATTGTCGTTGTTGTGGTTCTGCTTGTAAGCCGACTGGGAAGCGGCGGCGCCCCGTCAGAGACCAGGAGTCGAATACCGGCCGCCCCAGCCACCGCCCCTTCGATGGAGTCGACGCCGCCTCCAGCTCAACAATTACCCGCCGAGCCGGCTCAAAGGGCGGCGACGCCGGACAAGGGTGAATCGCAAAAAGCCACGGGCGGGCCAGCCGGCATGTCCAGCCGTGGCGAGCCACAGCCCCAGTCCCAGTCCCAACCCCAACCGCCGCCTGACTCTTCGCGCCTGGATCGAGAACCGAAACCGGCCAGGGAGACTCCGCCGGCCAGACCCAAACCGAGCGCCAGGGCAGCGAGTCCGACACCCAGCCGGGAACCCGAGACCAAGCCGGAGTTGCTCCGTGGTCCCGAAGAGGGGGGAGTCGCCCCGGAAGAGGAGCGTCGAGTGATGAACGTCCTCGGGCAGAAATCCCAGGGGGCGCAGAGGATTCTGGAGGGGACCAGCGACCAGTTCAGCGTGATGAGCTGGCGCGTCATGAAAAAAGACGGGGGAGAGTTCTGGGCCCATCTCGTCGCGCAATCGAGCGCAACCGGCAGCCCGACCCACCTGATCTGGGCTGTGGATCCAGCCAAGGAAACCATCCGGCCGATGAGCCAGGCCGCGCGCGATTTGGAAAAAGGGCTCGTTGGCGGCAACTCCGCCAGTGGGTCCTGACCCGCTTTCCCTTCGTCAGAGTCATATTTCATCGGAGTTCCGGAGCCCGGTCCTGCCTTGCCCAAGCTTTTCTTGCTTCTCCCCGGATGCTAAATTGGGACGTCTGTAAGCAGTTGCTGACCGGGACCGGCTCCGGCAAGATTACCAGGTGCGAGCATCACATCCGGAGACGAGCGCCAGACGGGAACGGATCAGCATCGCCGTTACGTTTCTTGTCCACGGGCTGGTTGCAGCAACCTGGGTTTCGCGGATCCCGGCCATCCAGTCATCGCTTAACCTCTCCCCGGCAGTCCTCGGCACTGTATTGCTTGCGATCGCGGCCGGCTCATTGGTCGCCATGCCCCTGACCGGGGCCCTGATCCACCGCGTGGGCAGCCGCCGGTTGGTCAAAGTGACTTCCCTGCTGTTTTGCCTCTCCCTGCCCCTCCTGGCGTGGCCGTCCTCGACTCCGCTACTTTCCTTCTCGCTCTTCATTTTCGGAAGCAATGCGGGGGCGATGGATGTTTCAATGAACGTCGAAGCGGCTGCCTTTGAAAAGAAACGAGGCAGGCCTGTCATGTCGTCCTTCCACGGACTGTTCAGCCTGGGTGGAATGCTCGGGGCGGCGATCGGCGGGGCGCTCGCACAAGCGGGCCTGTCCGTCGGCGCGCACTTCATCCCCGCGGGTTTCGCCTTTGCCGTGCTTTCGCTCTCCATCTTCCGATGGCTTCCGGAAGGCAGCTCCCAGAGCGAACCGGCTCTCGCGTTTCGGTTTACCAGGGAACTGGGATTACTGGGCGCGATCGCTTTCTGCGTCGCCGTGGGCGAGGGAGCGATGGCAGACTGGACGGCACTGTACCTCCGGAACTCGCTCGCCACCAGCGTCGGCCTCGCCGCCCTCGGCTATGCTGTCTTTTCGGCCTTCATGGCAAGTGGTCGTTTCCTCGGAGATCACCTGACCTGGCGCCTCGGCCGCCGATGGCTGGTGAGCGCCGGCGCACTCCTGGCGAGCCTGGGTATTTGCACAGCAATTGCCACCCATTACACCTGGCTGGCTTTGCTCGGCTTTGGCGTGGTCGGGGCTGGTTACTCCGTCATCATCCCGATCGTGTTTGGCGCCGGGGCCAGGGTCAAAAGCGTTGCCCCGGGACCTGGGGTGGCCGCCGTAACCACGGCCGGGTACTTCGGCTTCCTCCTTGGCCCCCCAGTCATCGGATTCACCGCGCAGCTGACAAGTTTGCGAATTGCGCTGGCAATGGTGGGAGTTCTGAGCCTGCTCGCCTTCTGGCTCGCCCGCCGTGCGTCGCTCAGCGACTGAGTCCCGAGCGTCACCGGGTGCCGTTCCAGGATTCCTGGCGACGCCGCCTTCCCCTGTGCAAGATCTCGCCTTACCGAGTAGCCATTTTCAGCCGGCTGCGATCGCCTTCGGCCTGAAAGGCCGAGACATAGTAGCCCGGGGCGGAGCGTTTTTTGCGTAGCTTCGTCTTGGAAAGTTTTCCTCCGGTGGTGTTCGGTCTGCTTGGAGATGTACGCAGTTACCCGGGGCACTTCAGATTGGGATACAGAGAAACCGCCATAACCGGCTTGCCAGTGGAAGTCACGGAAGCGGGGGCCAAGCGTCTTCAGCCATTTAGAAGAACCCGTTTTGACATGCTCGACCGCTTTGCACAAAGCAAGATTCTTGGACAGGGCGAATAATGAATGGACGTGGTCAGTGGCGCTGCCGATCTTCAACGAATGCGAGTCGATCTCGTCAAATATTCCGGCAAGGTAGTCATGAAGCCTTTCGGAAATCTCGGGATGAAGCACCGGGGCTCGGTCCTTGGTACTGAAAACCAGATGAACATACAGTTGTGACAATGACTGTGATATGGTCCTCTCGCTCCTCTGTCCAGGGCATCTTACGCCCTTTCAGGGCTCTGCTCTGCGACCCGTCTAAAACCTGGGGCTACGCAAAAGACGCTCCGCCCCAGGCTATTATGTCTCGGCCTTTCAGGCCGAAGAATCTAAAAACTCCGTAGGTCCGGCTTCCCAGTCGACATCGGCACGCGCTGGCAGGTTCGCGCCCCTTGCTGCGAAGAGTCCCACCGGGAAGTGGGACCCACGGGGATTCAGCACAGGCCAAAGCGGCTAAGTCCCTTCCTCCCCCCGGCGGGCAGACCATTCGCGGATCTTTCGAATCTCGTCCTCCGGAATGCCAAGCGAGAGGAGGAATTCGTGGTGGGACACGGGGGCCCGGCGCTCGAATTCGGTATGCCAGTCGGCCATCCCCTGCTCGTCCATTCCCGCGGCGCGGAGCATCTGGACCCACATCTCCTTGTCCACAGTCTGGCCCCCGGTCGTGGCCACATTTCGCAACATCGCGCAAAGCAGACGCTGCTTGATTCGAAGGTCCTTGATCTGTTTCCCGATTTCCTGCAATCGATGCTCGATCACCGCTTCCGTCTGCGTCTCGGTCGCCTCGAGCATCTGATGGATTTCCGCTAGAGAGAGCCCCGCGTCTCGAAACGTGCAGATCCGGGTCAGCCGGTTGAAGTCCTTCCCGTCGTAGCACCGGTATCCGGAGGCGGAGCGCCCCGACGGCGGAAGAAGACCAATCCGGTCGTAATAGAGCAAAGTGCTGCGCGAGAGTCCGAAGACGCCTGCCAGCTTAGACACCGTGTAGTGCTTTGGCATAGTTTTGTTGGGAGGATGCCGGTGGGACCCGGCATCCCTCCTATCGTCGGGCTGACTATCGGCTCGCCACCCTGATTCTTTCGATGTCGGCGACGGGAAGGCCCAGCCACTCCAAAAACCCCTGGTGCCCGTCCGGGTGCCGTTTTTCGAATATCTGGTGCCATTTCTTCATGGTCGCGTCATCCAGACCGATTTCACGGAACATGGCCACCCATTGGTCCTTTCCGACTGATTTCTGCATAGTAGTCTCCCTTTCTTGCCTTTCGCTTCTGTTTTTCAGCCACGGCCGTGACCACATAAGTAAGCCTAAAGTGTGAAGCGATAGACAGGTCAAGGGGAAATTACAGGATCTTCGAGAAAGCGCGAGAAGAAATCAGATTCTTCTTTCCAACCGGGGCGGAAGCGGATATAAACGGCGAGCCAATGAGGGGGATAATGAGTCTGGCCGAGTTTCCTGTCGTCTCGCCGTTCCGGCGTCGGCTTGTGCCTGCGGTTGGGTTTGTTCTCCTCGCGTTCCCCGCAACCGCCGTTGCGGCGGAAAACAGCGAGACGCGCAGCTGTTCAGTCGTTCCCTTCTCTCTGTCCGGCCACCTCGTGATCGTTCAAGGTACGATATGCGACCAGAAAGAGTTGAGCCTGGTCATCGACACCGGTGCCAGCCGATCGGTCATTGACAGCCAAATCGCGAGGAAGCTCCATCTGGCGTGCAAGCCGAAAACCGTCACCGTCTACGGGAGCCGACGGAAGATTGACACCGCGACAATCTCAGCCATCACCGTCGCCGACCGGCTGTTTGCTGATGTTCCCGTCATGGTGGCCGATCTCACCCTCCCAGGGCGCGAGCATATGGTGCATATCGATGGTTTGATCGGGCTGGATCTCTTGCGGCAGATGTCGCTCTCGATTGACTACGAGTCGAAGACGGTCGCTTTCGGACGCGTGGTTCATTCCCCCGTGTCCTGCGCCTACTATGACAAACTGCCGTTCGTCCCCGTATTCCTGGACGTCGGGGGGCGGCGGCTGACGCTTCGCCTCGATACCGGGGCGGCTCACCTGGTTCTCTACCAAAACCGGGCAGTCGGCCGCGTCGCCGTGAAAGCCACCGGTGAGAAACGAGAAGTTCAATCGCTCGACGGCAAGCTTAGACTTCGGGGCGCCGAAATCAGCGACGTGAAGATGGACGAGACTCACTTCGACAGCCTGCCTGCCTACCTGCTCGACCGCCGGGTTTCAAAGGGGGAACCGGACGGCATCCTCGGAGTCGCGGCGCTGGGGCTCAGGAGATTAACCTTGAGCGACGGGATCATCAGCTGGGAGAAGTAGGCTGAGCTTTTCCGGGCGCGTGAGCTCGTTCGGGCCTCCAAGGAGGTTCGCCCACATCCACTTCTTGGTCGCTTAGTCGGCCTGACGGTGCCCTTCTTGAGACGGTTGGGCATGGAGCAGGATTGGGTACGGGTTGATGGCCTCGCCGCTCCACCACCGGGAATCGGAGCCCAGCCGTGAAATGGCAAAGTGAAGATGAGGCGTCTGGGCGTTTCCGGTTTGGCCGACCCGACCGATCATCTCACCCTGATGGACGATTGCTCCTTCTTCCAACCCGGGGGCGTATCTGGCGAGATGGGCGTAGTAGTAGACGTATCGCCCGCCCGAATCGAACTGATGAATCGACAATCCCCCGAGTGAGTTGTTTTCCAGGCGTACGATTGTCCCGTCCTCAACGGCCAGAACCGGCGTGTTCGATGTCGCGAGGATGTCGATCGCATCGTGGCGCCGATCGCTCCCTCTCTTCTCATCAAACGAGTCGTAAAGCTCTGCCGGCTGGATTCCCTTGACCGGAATCGCCAGGACCCGATGGGCGATTTCCATGGCTGGTGTCGACTGGTCCCAAAAAGAAGAAGCAAGAGGATCGTGGCCCGCGCTGGGGACCGGAGAAGATGCGCGGGGCAAAGGAGCGTGCGCCTGCGGAGCAACCGCCTGGACTCGGAAGAGAATCCAAATGGCCGCCAGAACAACGATTAAGCCGATCTTCTGGACATGTTCCAGGAAGTCGCGATCGAGGACCCGCGGCCGGTCGATCCCCGGAGAAGCGCGCCGAATCATTGCATCTGGTTCCTGCTGCTGCGTTTGTGCCACCTATTTTGAAGATAGCACCGGCCGCGTTTTGTTTCAAAACAGGGGGCAGAGGCGTCATGTCTTCCGGCAAATCGCCGGTTCGACCAAACAGGTCGCTCGTATTCCCGTAGCAAAACGCTGAAATACATTGACAAGTGACTAGACCTATTATATTTAGGCCGCGACTCTGGCATCCAGGCTCTGGGGTCGAGGTCAAGGGCAAAAGGGAGGGAATCTATGAGACCGGTTGTTTTCCGAGTCCAAGTTGTGTCTTGTTTTGCCGCACTTTTGGCGCTCTTGGTGTTCGTCGGGGTTAACGACAAGGTGGCGGCCCAGACGATCTACGGATCGATCAACGGCAAGGTCGTGGACCAGACTGGAGGCGCCATTCTCGGCGTGGAGATCATCGTCAAGAACATCCAAACCGGGGTCTCCCGGCAGACGATCACGGACGAGGTGGGCTTCTACCAGGTATCCGCCCTCCAGAGCGGCGAATACTCGGTTCAGGCCTCAATGCCTGGCTTCGAGAGCACCGTCAAGCAGCCGATTCCGGTGCGATCCGCGGTACAGGCCTCGGTCGATTTCACCCTCAAGCCGAGCGGCGGTCAGGAACTCGTGACGGTTGAGTCTCGAGCGGCGTTCATAGAGACGACCAAGAGCCAGATGAATAGGATTGCCGACTCGACCCAGATCATGAACCTGCCGGGCCGCGAAGGTCTGAACTCTTTCGCACTCCTGCAGCCTGGCGTCGTCAATAACCAGAACAGCCGTCCGGGCTCCGGGTTCGTCGTGAACGGCGCACGGACTCGCTCGAATAACTTCACGATCGACGGGGCGAACAACAACGATCAGTCTTTGTCGACCGCGCGGGCAACTCTCGTCCGCGAAGCCATCCAGGAAGTGAACATCGTCACGAACAACTTCTCGGCAGAATACGGCCGTAATTCCGGTTCGTACATCAATGTCATCACTAAATCAGGCACCAACCAGATTCATGGGACAGTTCAGTACCAGTGGAATGGAAACAGCTTCGACGGATTCTCGAGTGGCCAGGAACGGACGTTTAAGACGTGGCGTGACCAGGGTCTGTCAAACAAGCAGGCGATGCGCAAGGCTCGGGGAGTGGTGGTTGACAGTCTCGGCGGGTTCACGGTTGGCGGGCCGGTGATCAAGGATCACACCTTCTTTTTCACCAGCCTCGACAAAGAGTGGTACAAGACGACGGCGGTGCCCGCACCAACCGTGGCCCTGTCCCAGGCAGGTCTCCAAAACCTTCAGGCTGTTTCCGGGAGCTTTGCTCCGGGCGCTCTGAAGTTCCTCACCGACACATTCCCGCTCGCAAACGACGCCACCTCCAAAGGAAAAATCGACTTCACGACGCCGAGCGGCCAGAGTGTCTCGGTTCCCCTTCAGCAGTACAATCGCGCCGCCGATGGAGCCTTTCCCTATGGGCGCGGTTTTACCCGGTTCATGCAGAAGGCCGATACTCGGATTACCGACAACGACAATCTGTCGGCCCGCTACCTGATTTACTCATACAACGACCCGGGGTCCCCGACCGCAATCCCTGGACAAGAAATCGGTCAAATTCAGCGCGATCAAAGTTTTACGCTCAACGAGGCGCACATATTCGGTCCCAGAACCACGAACGAATTTCGCTTCACCTACTCGCGCCGCAGAATTGATTTTCCGGAGGATCTTCCTGCTCAAGTCATCATCACCGGTTTCAACCAGGTAGGCAACCAGAACTACCCGCAGTACAGGACCGACAACGTTTTCGAATATATGGACAACGTTGCTCACACGGTGACTAAACATACGTTCAAGGCGGGAGTTAATCTTCTCCGTTATCAGCTCAACTCCTTCTTCGCCCCGAACTTCATGGGATCTGTCACATACGGTTCCTTGCCCGATCTGCTCTATGACCGCAACGCGAGTTTCAGCCAGTATGCGGGTGACGGCTACCTCCCCGCCCGAACCACCGAGGTCGGAGTGTTTTTCCAGGATGACTGGCGGATGACGTCGAATCTGACCGCGAACCTGGGCATTCGATATGAGTACACCGGGGTTCCGTTCGGCTTCTTCTCGAACGCCACGCCGGACATGAACAATTGGGCCCCGCGGATCGGTTTTGCCTGGAAGGCTGGACAGGCGCCATTATTGAAGTATCTCTTAGGGGACAGCGGCGTTATCCGCGCCGGCTATGCAATCTCCTATGACCAGGTCTTCCAGAATATCCTGCTGAACGTTGCCCGCAATTACCCGCGCGGCGTGAGTGTTGCCGTGTCCAATATGAGTGACCAGCGTTATTACGACGTGGCCAGTCGTCCCGCGCCTCCGAAACCGGAAGACTACAAAGGCAACAAGGACACCCTTCCCGTCCGCTTGTTCTCACCAAACGAAGCTGTGACTCAGCCGTACGCTCAGCAGTTCTCGCTTGGAATCGAGAGGTCAATTCTGAGTGACTGGGCAGTGCGGGTCTATTATGTGGGTACTCGTGGTGTCCACCTGGTCCGCGAAGTCGAAAACAACATTGGCTTTCAGAAAGCGGCGGTCGATAAGAATCCAGCTGCATACGCGACGATTATGCCGCAGCTGAAACCAGTGACGAACGCCTCCGGCGCGGTCACGGGGTACCGAATGGATCCCACGAAGGGTTCGATCCTTGTCTCCGACGGCCGCGCGAGCTCGAGTTACCACTCCGGCCAACTCACCGTGGACAAACGCTTCAGCAGAGGCTTGCAGTTCCAGGCGAACTACACGTTCAGCGCCTTCATCAACGACAGCGACGACATCCTCGGCGGTGCGGCAAACCGAACGCTTCCGGCCTATCCGTTCAATATCCGCTTGGACCGGGCACGGTCGGCGTTCGATCAGCCCCACCGATTCGTAATGAACTGGGTGTACCAGTTCCCGGAAATTATGAGGGATAACGGGATCGTCAACAGGATCCTGGGAGGCTGGCAGCTCAGCGGCGTTGTCACCGAAGCATCTGGCACCCCGTTCACGATCTTCAACAGCGTAAATGCGCTCGGGATTCTCCCCGGGCAGATTTCGACCGTTGAGGCATCACAGCGCGTGACAATCAACCCCGGTGGCCAGTACCCGCTTCCGACCGCTTCCGGCGTCACCAACCCGTACTACGTTCTTAACCCTGCAAACAGCGGGATCATCGGGAACGCCGGGGCGAACATCGAGCGAACGGGTGGTACGAACAACTTCGATCTGGCGCTTCAGAAGAACATCCGCATGTTCAATACCGGCGACCAGGAGCACCGCCTGGAGTTCCGTTGGGAACTTTTCGACGCATTCAACCACCGGAATTTCACGACGATTCCGACCAACACCGTGACGGGCGCGACGAATACCGCGTTGTTCATGAATCTCGGCCAGACCAGCGTCGGCGGCCGCGGCATGCTGTTCATCGCGCGGTACAGTTTCTAGTCACCATCTTTCCTAAAGCGTAGAGGGCGGGCCGTCCCGCCCTTTTTTTATCGTTGAAGGCAGTTTTTAGCCAAGCGGTACCACTCCGGTGTAGCGCGGATTTGCTTTTCAGAATCCGCCGCTGTTCGGCCCGGTTGGCTGCGCCGGGCAGTTGACGCCGTTTTTCCCATTACTCATCATTGGGTAATGGCACGTGTCCTCCCGGTATTTATTGCCCTTGCCCTTGGTATCGTCCCCTCGATCCTTGGCCAGACCCTGGTTGCCGATACCGCACAGACTCGGATCGAGTTACCCGGCCAGCCGAACGCCCTTTGGAGGTACACCGCCAAAGACTCGGGTCAAACCTTCGACGTCTCGCCGCCGCGCTTCGAGGTCGACGGGCAGGCCGTCTCCGGCGGGCTCACCGAGCTTCGGGCGGCCGGTTCCCCAACGACCCTCCCCAACGGCGTCGTCGAGTACCGTTATTCGGGCGTCTTCAAGGATCACACCACGCTCTCTCTCGAGATGGTTTTCCGGGTCCCCTCTTCAAGCCCGATCGTGCGTTTCCAGTACCGGCTCCTGTCTCGCGGTCAGCAGCGGCTGACCAAACAGGGCGGCAAGGACAACCTGGAGTATTTCGGAATCTCCCTTTCTCGATATCCGGACGTCTCGGAGGTCCGCCTTTCCGAATTCTTCGAAGTCCCGCACACTTACAAACCCGTGCTCGCACCGGTCCTCCCGCGCGATTTCGACAACGCCCAGCGGATCGTCGGGCCGATCGTTACCGCCACAAACGCGATCGACAGCCTGGTCCTCGCCTACGAACACGGCTCTCAGTCTCCAGACTGGTTCATCAATTACCAGCTGAAGCCCGGGAGAACGGCGACTCTGGCCGCTGTTAAAGGGAGCTACTGGGCCGGTCAGCCGCTTGATGCCGAGCACCCTTATTCGACTGTCTGGATGGAGATCGGCGCCGTCAAAGGCCCGGTCTTGAACATCGTCACGGCGTTTCGCTCGTTCGTTCTCCGTCACATGGCTCTTTACCCCGAGAGCCGCAAGCCCTACATCTTCTACAACACGTGGAACTTCCAGGAACGCAATCACGATTGGAAGAAGGGCAAGTACCTCGACACGATGAACTTCGAGCGGATGCTGACCGAGATCGAGGCCGCGCACAGGATGGGGATCGAGGTTTTTGTGGTCGATGCCGGCTGGTTCGGCAAGACCGGCGACTGGACGGTCGACACGACCCGCTTCCCCGACGGGCTGAAGAAGGTCAAAGCCAAGCTCGACGAGCACGGGATGCGGCTGGGCCTCTGGTTCACATCCAAAGCCGCGGTCTCCAGCCGCATGCTCGCGAATAACCGCGATTGCATCATGACGACCGACGGCAAGCCCCACGGCCCGGCCCCGGTCTGGGAGACGGAGGACAGTTATGTGATGTGCATGGTGAGCCGGTTCGGGGATGCTTTCGCCGACGAGCTCATCCGCCTGGGCAAGGAGCTGGGGGTGAAGTACTACAAGTGGGACGCCTTCGACCAGTACGGCTGCAATGACCCCGGCCACTGGCATGGCACCGCCGTAGCGTCAGCCTTGGAACGGGCCGAATCCTACTCATTCCAGTTGCCGGAGCAGATGGCGCGGGTCGCGGAGAAGATCTGCGCCGCGCACCCGGACGCTATAGTCGATTTTGATATCACGGAGGGCGAGCGGGCAGTCGGGCTGCGCTTCCTGGCGGCCGGCAAGTACTTCATCGTAAACAACGGGCCTTACTATTACTCGCTTGACGACCCTGAGTTGGCCCCGGGCGGCGGCATGGGCCCGAACGTGCTCGTCTTCCCCGGAATCGCAAGAGCGGCCAACGCCCGCCTGATCCTGGATTATGACCGCTGGATTCCCTCCGTCCTGTTCCTCACGCATTTCCTTCCCGACGACCCAGAGTACTCCCAGTGGATCAATATCGGGTCGCTGATCCTGGGGCAGAACGGGATCTGGGGCGACTTGCCGGCCGTCTCCCCGGCAGGGGTGAAACGATTTGCGGACGCGATTTCCAGGTACAAGCAAGTTCGCGACGACATCACCGCTGCCTACCCGACTCGCGCCGGCGATGTCGGCGGCTCGCCTGAGATCCACGAGAAGATCAACGCGGAGACCGGGAAGGGGGCCGTGGTCGTCTTCTATAATTACCGAAATGCCTGGAAACAGAAGGGTCCGTACCTTCCCGCCACCTTCCGGTACATCACGCGAAACAGGGTAGTCAGGGAGTCCTGGAACAACGGAGGCGTGGACGTGGTGGGTTACGACTCCAGGGGGCGCGCGATCATCGAGGCCAGCTTCGACGGCCCCGGGGCCAGGATCGTGCTCTTCGGGGCAAAGTAGGGAGGAACTTCGGGGACATAAGACTTAATTCCCTTGCAGACGGGCAGATCCCGCTAACGTTTTGGAAGGAATTTCGGGGACATAAAACTTAATTCCTTGCAGACGGACAGATCCCGCTAACGTTTTGGGAAGGAATTTCGGGGACATAAAACTTAATTCCTTGCAGACGGGCAGATCCCGCTAACGTTTTGGGAATTAAGTATTATGTCCCCGAAATTCCGGTGATTTGGTGGTAAACGGCCCGAAAAACCGCTAACATTCGGCAGATACGGAGGACCATCATGGGTTTTCTTGGACGAATCAGAGGTATCTGGCGCGCGATCCTGAACAAGTTTGTTTCCGGAATGGAGGATCAGTACGTCATCGAGTTGGCGGAAATGAAACTCCAGGAAGCGACCGAAAGGCTCAAGGAAGGCCGTCAAGGGTTGACGACCTACCAGGCGCTGGTTCTGAAGGTGCAGGGGCAGGTCGACGAAGGTCAGCGCAAGATCAACCGGCTGACTGCTGAAATCAAGGCCCATCTGAAGGCAGGTAATGAAGCCGTCGCCGCCCAGATGGTCCTCGAACTGAGCCAGGCCAAAAACGACCTCGACAGCAACCGGGAGCAGCTCAGTCTTCATCAGCAGGCGTATGAAAACAACCTGTTGAAGATGAAGACGGCCATCAAAGATATCCAGAACACGCGAAACGAACTGGATAAGAAGAAGGCCGCGCTGCAGATGGAGAGAGCCCTGGCCGAAGTCGCCGAGGCAGCCGGTGCGTTGAACACCAGTTTCGACGTGAGCAGCGATTTCGGGCAAGTGATGGGCCGCCTGGACGACAAGATCAACCAGGCGAAGGCGCGTTCCAAGGTCGCGGCTGACCTCTCAGGCGAAGGAACGGAACGCATCAAGGCCCGGGAATCAGCCGAAAAGGCGATGGCCCAGGAACTCCTCCAGCAGTTCAAAATCGAGGAAGGACTCGTCGAACCCCCGGTCACAGAACCTGCCCAGAAAACGATGGGACCGGCGGAGGGAACCAACCAGAAGACGACAACCGGGCAGTCCTAGACGCTTCCCGGGTTGGCAGGAATTTGAACGGAAAGCTGTTGAATCTCGTTCATTATTGTAATGAAAGGGGAGGTTCGATATGGCCGATGACAGTGGCGTCAGGCTCAAGCCGATGGCTTGGATTCTGATTATCCTGGTGGTTCTGGGTCTGATAGGACTTGGTCTTTATCAGGGGCGTGACTGGATTTTTCCAGGTGGGGACGAAGGCGCCCAGTTCGGAAAGGGCGACATCGGAGGGGGCCCCGAGGCGGCCGACAGCGCCGGCGTAACAACAGTCAAAGAGTATAAGTATGTCCCGGGCGAAGTGCTGCCCCCGGTCAAGGGGACCGCGAATTACACGCCGCTCAAGGACAACACGGTTGTCATGGGTTTGAATGTCTGGGCCGGCTGGGCTCCTATCTTCTTCGCCAACGGGGGAACGGAGCCGAATCCGAACAGCCTGTTCGCCAAAAAATACGGTTTCAAAGTCGCGATTAAGATCATCGACAGTCCTTCCGCATCCGTCAACGCCTTCGCCGCCGGCGACGTGCACGTGACCGCGTGGACGCTCGACATGATCCCGCTCTTCTACGAGCAGCTGAAAGCCGATTCCCGCGCCCTCCCGAGGGCCTTCCTCCAGGTCGACTGGAGCAACGGCGGCGACGGAATGGTGGTGCGGGAGAATATCAAGTCGGTTGCGGACCTGAAGGGCAAGAAGGTCGCCCTTGCGCAACACTCGCCCTCCCACTACCTTTTGCTCAATCTCCTGATCAACTCCGGGCTGCAGCCATCGGACGTCGATTTCAAGTTCACCGAGGACGCGTTCCAGGCGGCTGCCGCCTTCAACGCCGACCGCTCTCTCGCAGGCTGCGTGAGCTGGGCGCCCGACATCTACAAGTTGTCCGAAGTCAGGGGCAACAAACTGCTGGTGAGCACTGCAACGGCCAACAAGTTGATTTCGGATGTCATGTTTGCCCGCGCCGATTTCGTCCGCGACAACCCGAAGATCGTCGATGGGTTGGTGCGCGGCTTCTTCGATGCCGTGGAGGAACTGAAGAAAGAAGAGAACAAGAAGAAGGCGGCGGCGTTGATGGGTAAGGCTTACGGCCTTCCGGCAAACGAAGCTGAGCGGCATGCTGGCCGATGCGCACTCGACCAATTTCGCCGAGAACCGGGAGTTCTTCCTCAATCAGAACAACCCGACGAATTTCGAGCGCTACTGGGAAACGGCGAGCACTCTGTATCTGAAGCTGCGCTCCATTTCGAGCGCGGTCCGGTTCGACCAGGTCGCTGATTTCTCCTTCGTCAAAGCACTCGAAAACGTCGAGCCCTACGCCAGCTCCCGGGATGAGTACACCGTAACGTTCACGCCGCGGGGCGTATCGACGATACAGGCGGAGGCCAGCGAGATCCTGACCAACACCCAGAGGGTTCACTTCTACCCGAACTCGTCGGAGCTGTTTCATAAGAACGCGGACGGAGAGCTCTACGACCCGAACGTCACCAAGATCCTGGAAGAGGTCGGACGCCTGAGCGGGCAGTTCGGGGCTGCCCGGCTCGTGATCGAAGGGTACACCGATTCGTCGATGAAGGGCCAGGTCCCGTTCGATGCCGTCCGCCAGCTCTCGATGGAGCGGGCGAATGCAGTCAAGCAGGAGCTCGTCCGGCGGTTCAAGCTTCAACCGAATCAGTTCGCGGTGGAAGGCATGGGATGGAACAAGGAGATCGAGCCCGGAAACCATGCCTTGAACCGCCGCGTGGAAATCAAGGTTTATCCGTTGGAGCAGCAGTAAGAGATGAGCTCAGCCTCGGGTCTGCGCAAGGTTCTGTCCCGACCGTATGCGATTGGGCTCCAGGTCGGGTCGGTGGCAGCAGTCTTCGTTCTCTGGTATATCGTCACGGCGGGCAGCGCGGAAGACAGGATCCTGTCTCCGCTCACGCTGCCCAGCCCGGGTGAAGTGGCCGGCCAGATCAGGAGCCTCTGGTTCGATGCCGCTCTGACCCGGAGCATTGGCTGGAGCATGGGCCGGATCCTCTTTGGATTCGGCCTCGCCGCCGTTGTCGGGATCCCCCTGGGAATTCTGGCCGGGTGCTTCCGTTCACTCGAGGCGGTTCTGCGCCCGATCACCGTCTTTCTCCGAAACATCCCGATCGCAGCTTTGATTCCCCTGTCGCTGGTCTGGTTCGGATTGGGGGAATCGCAGAAGGTCTTCTTCATCTTCATCGCGTGTGTGGGTTTTGTCATCTTCGACACCACAGCGGCCATCCTGGAGGTGGACGAACGCTTCGTCCAAACCGCCCAGACACTGGGAGCCAACCGAGAGCACCTGCTCTTCAAGGTCCTGATACCGCTTGCCATGCCGGCGATCTTCAATTCGCTCCGCCTGCTTTTCGGACTGGCGTTCGGTTACATCGTCCTGGCCGAGTTGATCGATGCCAAGTTCGGTCTGGGGTATATCATTCAGGTCGCTCAGCGCCGCGGGCCTCGCGAGCACATCTACTTGGTCCTGTTCGTCATTACAGCGATCGCTTTTGTCATCGACCGCGGACTGTTCTGGCTCCAGCGCAAACTGTTCCCATACATCTTTACCGAGGAGTGAGCATTGAGCGAAGCGAGTCCCGGCAATCAACCCGGATGTGAGCCCGATCGGCCTGCGGGGTGGACGGGCGAGACGCAGGAGATCCAGAAAGCACCGAGCGGTGTCGTCCCGGCAGTTGTCCAGTTCAAGGAGGTCTCCAAGGAATTCCACCGGGGGCGACAGGCCTTTCTGGCGCTCGATAACATTAACTTCGTGGTCGAGAATCTCCCGGATTGCGGGGAGTTCGTCTGCCTTCTCGGGCCAAGCGGGTGCGGAAAATCAACTCTGATGCGCATGATAGCGGGGCTCGAACCGCACTTTCCCCCAACCCGCGGGGAGGTGCTCGTGGGCGGGCAGCCGGTCAAGGGTCCCGGGGCGGACCGCGCCATGGTTTTTCAGGATTACACCTCCTATCCCAACCGGACCGTCCTGAAGAACGTCGAGTTTGGACTGGAGATCCAGGGCCTGCCGAGACGGGAACGGCGAGAGATAGCCATGTCTTGGATCAAGAAAGTGGGACTGTCCGGCCACGAACAGAAATACCCGTACGAGCTTTCGGGAGGGATGAAACAAAGAGTAGCCATCGCCCGCACCCTGGCCGTCCGGCCGTCAATCGTCCTGATGGACGAGCCTTTCGGCGCACTGGATCCGGAAACGCGCTACGCGATGCAGGAGTTGCTGATATCCTTGTGGAAGGAAATGCAGTCAACGGTCTTCTTCGTGACACACAGCATCACCGAGGCTGCCTACCTGGGCGATCGGGTCTACCTGATGCAAGGCCCGCCCGGACGCCTGATGGAGGAGATCAAGTTGCCGCGACCCGAGGAGTCTCCCCTCGAGGTGGAATCCCGGGCGGATTTCCGGGAGGTCGTCGCGCTTCTCAAATCCAAGATTCATAAGGTTGCTTAGCCATGGACGAACGCCGGATGGCTAAACTGACAATCTCGGATTACGTTAAGACCGCATTCAAGGGTCAGAACAACGTTATCCTTCTGATTGGCGGCCTCCTCGCGGCGATCATCTCCTTTCAGCCGCTGTTTGTCTTGCCGATCGTGATCGCCCTCGAAGTCCTGTATCTCGTTCTCCGGTCGCAGAGCCCCAGGTTCCAGGCTCTGGTGCGCGCCCGCCTGCAGGCCAGCCAGCGGGTCGATTCGCAGCAAACCGCCGATCGAATCCTGTTCAGTCTCAACGAGCGCCGCCGAGTCCGATTCGAAAGGGTTCGATCTCGCTGCCTTGCCCTCCAGACCTCGGTGAAGCGGACGGGCTCGAGCAGCCAGCTGGGGAGCCTCCTCGAAGACCAGCAGACGGAGAGCGTCAACCAGCTTCTCTGGGTCTTTCTCCGCACCCTCGCCTATGAGCAGGCGCTCGAGTCCTTCATCACCAGCGTGCCGAGGACCGAGATCCAGAACACCTTGAAGCAGACCGAGACGGCGCTCGCGTCCGGGGATCTGAATGAGAGCATGCGCCAGGCCTACACCGAAAACCTCGATGTGCTGAAGAAACGGATTGAGAACCTCGAGCGGGCCGAGGCGAACATGAAAGGCCTCGACGCGCGGCTTGTCCGGGTTGAGAATTCGATCATGTTGATCCAGGAGCAGGCGCTTACCCGCCAGGATCCGGCCTTCATCGAGGCTGAAGTAAGCTCCGCAACCGCGGGTCTCACATCCATGGAGAAAGTTCTTGGCTCGATTGACCTTCCGGCATTTGACGCGGTGCCGTCCGGCCCCGCGCCGGAGCTGTTGACGCTGGGACCGCCCCCGATCCCCGAGGAACGACAACGATGAACGACCCGGTTGCTCCGAACCACGGGAGAAGAGAAAGTGGTTCCACCGGTCGCTGGACCGGGGACGACCGAACGGCGTCCACTGCTCCCCGCCTGGGCCCAGGAGCTGTCCGAGATATACCTCAGCGGAGCCTCGAGTGTCTTCGTTCTGCACGGGAACATCTACGACCTCGTCCCCGTCCCTACACGAGACTCCAAGACTTTTGGCTTCCGGTCCCTCGAGGACTTTCTGACCTCGCAACTGTTCGGCCAGCGAGACATCGTCATTCGATATGACCGGGGTTCCGGGCTCACGTTCCTTGACCGTGACCGCGCTGAACGAGGCCGGGAAATGCGCCAGGATTTCGACCGGACCGTCCAGGCGATCGACATGATCCAGGGGACGGACTTCTCGAAATCCCGGCCCAAAGACCCCCGGGTGGTGCTCGAGCTCCTCGACCGGTACATCCTCCACAAGATCGCCGAGACAAGCGGACGGCCGGATCAGAAGCGGAAAAGCGTCGCGATCCTGGTGCGCTATGCCGAGGTAATCGCACCGGCGGTCGACGCGGCCTGGCTCAGCGGAGAGGTTGGGTCTAACATCATCAAGCTGTTGAACTGGGCCAACGACCCGGGCATCCGGCAGGCGGACGTGACCGTTTGCCTGCTTTGTGAGAACCTGGCGGAACTGAACCCCCGCCTGGTCGAGAACCCGTTCGTCTCGAAGATCGAAATCCCGCTGCCCGAAGAGAAGGAACGTCTCGACCTGGTGGAGCAGGTGCTCGTGGAGGAATCGAAGGGCGAGCTGAAGTCGAGCGATCAGGCCCGCATGGTTGCCCGCGTGTCGAATGGCTTGACCCTGGTCGGCGTCAGCCAGATCATCCGGCGCGGTATCCGTTCGGGGCAGCCCTTCGAGACCAGCTACCTGAAGAAAGCAAAGAAGGATCTGATCGAGAAGGAATGTTACGGCCTGCTCGAGTTCATCGAGCCCCGTTATGACCTCAGCATGGTGGTTGCTCAGCAAGCCGTCCGCAACCGGCTGGAGGAAGATGCGCGCCTGATCCGCGATGGCCGGACAGCCGCTGTTCCGATGGGATACCTGCTGTGCGGCATGCTGGGAACCGGCAAGACTTTCACGGCGACCTGTTTCGCCGGCACGATCGGAATACCGGCCGTGGTTTTCAAGGACATCCGGGAGAAGTGGGTCGGATCGTCCGAGCGCAACATGCAGAAGGTGCTGACCGTCGTTCGAGCGCTCGGTCCCGTCATGGTCATCGTCGACGAAGCGGACGCGGCGCTCGGAAAACGGACCGCCGACGGCGACAGCGGCACGTCTGGGCGACTCTTCGCCATGGTCAGTGCGCAGATGAGCAACACGGATTTTCGCGGCCGGATCATCTGGGTGCTCCTGACCGCCCGGCCTGATCTTTTGACCGTGGATTTGAAGCGGCAGGGCCGCTGCGAGGTCCATATTCCGCTTTTCCCGCCTCAAACACCCGAGGAAAGGCTGCAGATGTTCCTCGCCATGGCACGGAAGAACAAGGTCGCGGTCGATCCGGCAGCGGTCCCTTCCCTTCCCGAGCACCTGTCCGGCGCGGACCTCGAGAGCCTGCTGGTCCAGTCGATGCGAATGGCCGCAGTTCGGGGGCTTCCGGCGCCGAGCGCGGAAGTGATGGCGGAAGTCGTCTCCCGCTTCGTTTCCCCGAACTACTCGCTCGAAAAGGAGTTACAGGAACTCGTTGCCATCCGCGAATGCACCGACCTGGAGTTTCTCCCCGAGCGATTCCGTCCCTTCCTTACCGATCCCGAGCAAGCCGCAGCGATGGAACGACGCATCCAGGAGTTGCACGAGCTGCTGGGGTGAGAAAGGCAGGCCGCGGATCTACGCGGATTGACGCGGATTATCGCGGATCAGGCGGCCGGCATTTGAACCGACTCCCCGGCCGCCTGATCCGCGATAATCCGCGTCAATCCGCGTAGATCCGCGGGCCTGCCTTCTCTCCAGCTACCTCTCGGCGGCCACCCGGCACATCAGATCCACCTTGGCGCAGATCGTCTCCGCGGCCTCGGGCACGTAAAGGACGTCGCACTCCGAACCGAGAATATGGGGGTGGCGAACGGCCCGCATCCTGGCGACTGTTTCCCGGGTCAACTGCGCGACCTTGTCACGGGGCATCGCCTCATCCGAATAGAAGCTCTTGGTCGGAAGGTTGCCAAAGAGAACCACATCCTTTGGAACCAGGCTTGCGTCTTCCCAGAGCCTCCGGGAACTTCCGAGGCTCAGAATTGCGGGATGGATGCGCGTAGCGAACTGCTCGACCATGAAGGGAACCAGCTCTCCGCAGTCGTGGAAAACCAGGTCCACGCCGGCCTCGTCAAGCTGGGCCTTCATTCGCAGGTTCGGCTGGATCACGAAATCCTCGAAGATGCCCGCCCCCTGCTCGACCTGCCGCGGTGAAATGTAGACGCAGTTGGCGGCCGGCTCGCATACCAGCATCGCCTTAGCCCCCGCCTGGATCTGCGCGGCGATCGAGCGGCGGACAGCCAGTTCAGCCAAGGCCAGGCAGCGTTCAACCCCCAGAATAGATGGTTCATCCTCGACGGTCATCCCCATCCCGGCCATCGCGACAGGACTGATCGGATCCTCGAGGAGCTTGGTCATCAGGGAAAAGGGACCGATGCACATGCCGACGGGCAGCAGGGAGGTCTGCCGGGCAATGAAGCTTATGGCCCCAATCTGTGCCAGCGAACGCCGACTAAACGGCGCATCTGAGAGACTGCGCGCAACCGCGTCGACTGTCGCCTGGCTGGGCGGTTCCGCGAAATGGAACTTGTCGACATCATTCTCGGCCACCCCACAAAGCGAAAGCAGGTCTGCCTTCTCGAGTCGAAGGTCCATGAGCGGAAAGGCTAGAGGCGTCCGATACCGCTCGGCTGTCCCTGCGATGACCTGCCCCAGTCGATCCGGGTCCAGTTCGATCTGGTCCGCATCCGCGTTCTCGTGAAGCGTCAGGTGGGCGCCAATCGGGAACGGCGTACGCCGGAGTCGGCGAGATTCAGATAGTAGCTTCGGTGCATGGTATCGGTTGTAAGATGTCTGGACCCGTGGACAGCGTGAACATCGTGAAGAGCCGGTCCACGGTCTTCGCGGTTGCCCACCCTGTCCGTTTTGTCGACTCGTCATTTACTTTCTTGTGTAGACCAGTTCCATGCTCTTGAATTCCTTCCCATCGGGACCTGGTGTGTACATTTCCATGACATGCTTGTCCGGTCCTTCGACACGGATGATTTCCTTCATCTTCTGAGTCTTCCCCGAAGGCTCGGTGTATTCGCCGTTGAAAGTGAACACTTTCCCGCTGTCGTCGGCGGAACCCCAGGTCGTCATGATCGTGGTCGAGGAATTGTCGATCCAGGAACTGACGTACATCTTCTTCATATTGTCGTAACCCCAGAGTCCGAGGCCTTCAAAGGGCATATTCATGAAGGTTCCCTTGAACGTCTGATGAAGGAACCGGCCGTCGAACATCAGCTTGTGTTCGGACGTGGCTTTGCTCTCCGAAGGCTGCGCGCCGGGAGCGGCCCACATCCGGGTGGTCACGTCCCAGGTTCCAGCCATCGGTTCGAGGTACTTGTGGTTCTGACCAGGCTGCGACGCCTTCATCCAAGCCTGCATCTGTTCGTCCTGCGCATAAAGCGGGACGAGCAAAAGACCAACCAAGAGAACGAGGCAAACCGCTATTGAGGTACGCATATCCGTTGTCCTCCTAGAATCGTGTGGGGCAGTTAGTTGCTTCCGATACAGACGATTGTCTCAGGATACGATAACCCGGTGACAGCGTGCAAAACCGACCGCAGTCAATGCCAGGCCACCTTCTCAGAAGCTATGCGCTTCTCCGCTTTTTTGTGATAGTGTGCTAATCGGTTGCGCCGCCCGGGACGGCGCGTGTGTTTCCGCTTCTTGGGCTTTTTGTGATTCAGGGGAGGGGTAAATGCAGAAAAATCTCCGTTTTTCCAGCCTCGTCGTAGTCGTCCTCGTGCTTTGTGTGATCGGACAATTGGCGCTCGCAGCTCCGCCTAGACCGGGTGGCGGGGGCAAGATTGACCCGAAGGCTGTGCAGCAACCACCCATCCAGCTCGGCACGTCGGGTGGTAACGCAAACGACATCGCGAACGGGTACTGCTGTTCCGGCACCTTGGGCGCCCTGGTCGAGATCGGCGGCACTCAATACATCCTGAGCAACACTCACGTCTTCGCCGGCGACTCCGTGCCGGGCGGGAATCGAAAGGTGGCCACCAAGGGCGACCCGATAACCCAGCCGGGAAACGTAGACACTGCCTGCGGGTCAAATGGGTATCAGGTGGTCGGCACGCTGGACGATTGGTCTCCGCTTGTCCCCGGAGGGACTACTCCGGTTGACGCCGCAATCGCGCAGATCGTCCCCGGAATGGTGCAAACCGACGGCGCGATCCTGGGGATCGGGACTCTCAGTTCCGATACCGTCACGGCCTTCGTCGGTCAACTGGTCAAGAAGACCGGTCGGACGACAGGTTTCAGTCGGAGTTCGGTAAGCGGAATCAATGCGACCGTCACTGTCGGGTACTCGACCGAATGCGCGGGCACAAGCTTCGAGACAACCTTTACTGGTCAGGTGCTGATCAAAAACAAGGGCAGCCGGTTCCTCAACAGCGGCGATTCCGGATCCTTGATGGTGGAAGACGTCGCGGTGACTCCTCGTGCCGTCGGGCTCCTCTTTGCGGGGAGCAGCACGATTGCTGTCGCCAACCCGATCGGAAACGTGCTCGGCCACTTCGGGGCGCGGATGGTTGGCCAGGCGGGTGTGACTGGGTCGGACGACCTGGCCGCAGGGCCGGATTCTCTGCCCCGGGGTCAACTCGCCAAGGCGCTTCGGCTTCAGCAATTGCACGGGAATCGCCTGGCAAAAGCGGCCAAGGGCCTCGGCCATGCAGTCGGTGCAGTCGACGGCCAGCCCGTGATCCAGGTCCTTGTCGAGGAGATCACGCCGGAAGCCCTCGCCGCCACACCCAAACAGATCGAGGATGTTCCGGTCGTCCTGGAAGCGATCGGAAAAGTGGTGGCGTTCTAAGACCGATGCGAAGGTCGGCCTCAACGAGCTACTGGAAAGGCCCTCGGTCATCCATGGGCCTTTCCAGGACAGCCGATGAACGATGCGGCCTACTGGCCCGTCTCGCTGGCGAGTTTGGGCTGCGGCTCCTGGAGCGGCGCCTGGCGCTCTCCGGTCCGCCGCAGGGTCCTTCCCCGGTCGGGCCCTAGTACTTCAGGTTGAAGGTAGGAACCTCGCTCGGCTTCAGGCTTAACTTCCTCCACCTGGATTCGATGGGCTGTGGCCCAGGCATCCTTGCGAATACCTGTCACCTGCCATGACACCTTCACACGAGGCGCGGACGTGTTGATTGTGAAGCGATTCTCCCGGATTTCACTGCCGACGATCGCCTGGGCGAACTGGCCGATGACCGTCAACTGGTAACGGAAATCGTCATTGAGGGCCTCGAAGTAATCCGGCAACTCCACAGTCGCCTCCCCCCTTCCGTCCGTGACGACGTTCCCGTTGTAGATGTTCATCATGTCCGGGGATTCCACGAAGGAATGAGAAAGGTACTTGTTCTCTGGATCGAGCGGATGGTCGATCTTGAAGGAGCCCGATGCTTTCGAAAGACTCCCGGTTATTGCAACGTTCCCCTGAAAATAGCCGGCGTTCCCGGTCCCGGCGTTAAAGGCCTCCAGCGCATTGGCGCCACTGGTGGCATTTACGTTCTCAAACCTGCCTCCGACGCTTGTGCCCCCGTTAGAGCCCCCTTGCCCCAGAACGCCGATACCGTTGGAGGTGTTGAACCCGCGTACCCCATAGCCCGCCCCGTCATTTCGACCGACAACCGCGCCTACCCCTACGCCGCCGTTATTCCTTCCGACGACTGCCTCGCCTCCCCCACTGTTATCCCCGAGGATACCAGCTCCACTCATCAAGCTTGTGATGCCCCAGGCACCATGTGTGCCAGCGATAGTGGCCTCGGCGTTGGCACCGGTCAGGACAAGAGGCACCGCGACTCCGAAAGGTGTGGCGGTGGAGCCGTCTCCGATTATCGTCGCATCATGAAGAGTTACCCCCGGAGGCCCCTGTAATCCCTGCGGACCTTGAAGACCTTGTACCCCGGTAAGCCCCTGTGGCCCCTGCAACCCGATGGGCCCTTGAGGTCCCTGCGGACCGATGGGACCCATTGGTCCCTCCGAGGACCAGGTAATCGGCGACTCGTAAGGCCGGCATTTCGAGAAGTCCGGGACGACCCGCAGAACTCGCCAGGGAGCTGGTCCCACGCACCCGTGAATTTCCTCCGGTTCAGCCAGCGCGGATGAACACGCCATGAGAATCAAACCCAGCACAACACTCGCCGAGAAAACTCTCTTCATAACCTTAGCCTCTCCCTTCAAGATTGTGGTTCACTGTGCCAGGACGGCAGGTAACTGTTCGGGAACAGACTGCATGTCTGCGAGAAATTTGGAGGGGGGAAAGATTTCCGGGCCCGATAGAAGAACAGTCGAGGAACCGCTTCATTAGTCACCTCGCTTCAGTCTGGGCCCCAGTCTGATTTAGACGATTGAGCCGTCAGACTATAGCACCGACGCCCGTTTGGACCAAGAAGAATGATCCTCTTCCAGTACGGAGTCGGATGCATCATCAGGGCTCCTGAAAAAGCGTCGGCCGGCCTTTTCACCCGACAACACAACTGGCCTTGACGGCGACGCCAAACCATGGTCGAATCTTGGCCATCATGGAGGGGAGTCTAGGAGATTATGCGCAAAACTCTGTTAACGCTAACACTCATCGTATGCTCGTTCTTGGCGCCGCTGGCCGGCGCTGCGGACGAAACCAAGGAACAGCGCGACGCGCGCATGAAGTGGTGGAGAGAAGCAAAATTCGGGATGTTCATCCACTGGGGTGTCTATGCAGTCCCGGCCGGCACCTACAAAGACAAGCAAATCAGGGGAATCGGCGAATGGATTATGCGCAATGCCGAAATCCCGGTCAGCGAGTATCGGGCCTATGCCCGCCAGTTGAACCCGGTCAAGTACGACCCTGAATCCTGGGCGGCGCTGGCCAAACAGGCAGGCATGAAGTACATTGTGATCACTTCGAAGCACCACGACGGCTTCGCTCTTTTTCCCTCCGAGGTCACCGACTGGGACGTCAAGGACGCGACCCCGTACGGCAAAGACCTGGTCGGCCCGCTCGCCAGCGCTGCCCGCAACCAGGGTCTCAAATTCGGTCTTTACTACTCGCAGGCCCAGGATTGGACGCACCCGGGAGGCGCCAAAATGCGCCTGAAGGAAGGTGAGAGCTGGGACGAGGCCAGCAAGGGAAGCTTCGATGAGTACCTGAAGAAGATCGCCGCTCCCCAGGTCCGCGAGATCCTCACCACCTACAAGCCGGACATCCTCTGGTGGGACACGCCGACCTGGATGAACGCGGAACGGGCGGCCCCGCTCAACGAGCTGATCGCCCTGCGCCCGGGCCTCGTTACCAACAACCGCCTTGGAGGCGGCTTCCGCGGTGATACGGAGACTCCCGAGCAGTTCGTGCCCGCAACCGGTTTCGCCGATCGCGACTGGGAAACGTGCATGACCATGAACGACACCTGGGGCTTCAAGAGCTACGACACAAACTGGAAGTCGACCGAGACGTTGATCCGCAATCTGGTGGACATCGTCAGCAAAGGAGGCAACTACCTCCTCAACGTTGGTCCGACGGCCGAAGGGGAGATCCCCCAGGCAAGCATCGAGAGACTCCGCCAGATCGGCGCCTGGATGAACGTCAACAGCGAGGCAATCTACGGGACTACTGCCAGCCCCTTCCGCCGGCTCACCTGGGGACGGTGCACGAAGAAGGTCGGACCAAACCAGAGCACCCTCTATCTCCACGTGTTCGACTGGCCGGCAGACGGGCGACTGGAAGTGCCCGGCCTGCGCAATAAAGTTTCGAAAGCGCGCCTGCTCGCCTCAGGTGCGGAGGTTAAAACGAAGTCCGAAAACGGTGATCTCATACTCGCCTTGCCGAAGAATGCGCCCGATCCGATCGCGAGTGTCGTGGTCGTGGAAGTGAAGGGGCCGATCGATGTCGACATGCGCCTCCCGAAGGCCGCAGCGGACGGTTCAATCACACTGGGCGCCAAAATCGCCGATATTCACAACAGCCTGCGGGCCCACGCCGAGGTCCAGGGCAAAGGCAACGAAGCGGTCATTGCCGGCTGGGACAACCCGGAAACCCGTGTTGCCTGGGATTTCGACGCCTCGAAGGCGGGTTCATACAAGGTGCAGGCGGACGTCAGCGGACCCGGGGGCGGGAAGATGAAGCTGGAGGTCGGCAAGACGGCCGTTGCCGCCGCCATCCCTGCAGATTCCGCGTCCGGTAGGCGGACGGTCGATCTCGGCACGATATCGGTTCCGGGGACGGGAATGCAGACGCTTCAGCTCCGGCCGGAAACGGAAGGATGGCAGGCGATCCAGCTCCACAAAGTGGTGCTGATTCCTGAGTAAGTGGGTCCGACTTCCTAAGTGGGTCCGACTTCCCAGTCGGACCGACGAGGGCGGATTCGCCTTTGGAGAATCCGCCCTTTTACTCGAGCCGTTTGCAGCATTCCAATCCTGCCCCGCCCGCGCCCGATCGATTACTTCTTTTTCCTCGCTCGCCTGGCCTTGGCGTCTTCCCGCTTGGCCTCTTTGGCTTTCTCCCGGGCTTCTTTCTCGGTCTTCGCTACCTTGCCCCCGGCGGTCGGCTTCTTCCCTTCGGTCGACTTTGGCGTCGTGGTTGGTCCGGTGGCCGCCTGCGGATCGGAGGGCCCTTTCTCAGCCTTTTCGACCCATCGATCCCCCTTCTTCTCGTACACGTGCTTCAGAGCCGCATAGGCGACGCGGTAAGCACTCCGGCCTTCGCCGTAGGTTTCCACGGCACTGTCATGTGCTTTCTTCCAGATGTGCTGGGCATGTTTGGCCGACCGTGCGATCGTGCCGGGGATTTCGGCAGTAGCCGTCCCGCCTTTTTCTTTCTTTTTGGGCATGGAGAACTCCTCCTCGTTGGTGGGTGACTGTATCTCCATTTTAACTGAATAATTTGGCAGCCAGAATCTCCCGCTCCGGACGGCGTTAATCTCGCCCGGCGTAGCGCTCTGACAATTCGGTGAGTACGGACATGGCCGCCTCTGCTTTTGCAGCGGGGACAAGGAGGTGATCGTGGTAAAAGCCGGCGAATACATTGGCACTGATTCCTGCACCGGCGAGAGCTCCGCTCACGGCAGCGATCAAGCCAACCGCTTCCAGGCTCGAGTGGACGTCCAGGGTGATCAGGCGGTATAGAGGTCCACGCAGCCCGGCCTGCTCGGCTGCCTCCTTTTCAATGACGAGAGTTGTGCCCTCGCGCTCCCGGAACATCCCGATCGGTGCCACGGGAAACTCCTCGACCAGTTCGTCGGGAACGGAACAGAAAATGAATTGTCCCCCCAGACGAGGACGAAGATTCGCCAGCAGTTTCCTGAGATCCTTTTCGCCGCTCATATCAGCCTCTCGCCCGTCCTTGCCCGGTAGTATTCCCTGAAAAGCGGCGATTTCACAAGTCCGGGATGCCTTCTAAGCTTGTTGGTTTTGGGCGACACGGACACGTGAGCGACCATCGTAAGGAGCCACGCGCCATCGAGCCCCGGAGCGAGTGAGCGGACCAACCAGACTCGGCCGTGGGCTGGCGCCTTCCTCGGCAAAAAACTGGGGGCTTGATGCTTGGTCCGCTTACTCGCTCGCTGAGCTCGCTGCCGTGCGCGGCTCCTTACGATCTCGCCTGCGCCCGGAAACCCGCCAATTTCATCCCTCGGCCCCCGGGCGTGACCGAATTTGCTCCCCATAAGCTCGGTCACGCCCGGCCGTAATCCGGATTTAGGGTATGTTATCATCCACTTGGAGCGAGTCTTATGGCGACAGAAAGAGATCAACTGCTCGAACGGGTCGTCCGTGACCCGGCGATCCAGCTGGGCCGCCCGGTCATCAGAGGCACCCGGGTTCCGGTTGCGCGCATCGTCGGTGCCCTCTCCGCCGGGTCCCCCTACGCCGAACTCCGCGAAGACTATGGTCTGGCAGATGAGGACATCCGGGCAGCGCTCGCGTACGCCGCCAAAACCCTGGAAGAGACAGAGATCCACACCCTCCCCGCAGCATAATCGGATGAGAATCCTTGTCGACGAAGACCTTCCGACTGGACAGATGCCGCACGCGCGTGGGGTGAAAAAGAAAAGGACCCTAGTGTCACCTAGGGTCCTTGGTTGCTTGGTGCCGGAGGCGGGATTCGAACCCGCACACCCTTTCGAGCGCCACCCCCTCAAGATGGTGTGTCTGCCAAGTTCCACCACTCCGGCGAATCTATATCGAGGCGACCGGACAGCGCCGGCCGCGCTGGCGCGTTACTTCTGCTGGCTGGGCGGCTTCTGGTCGCCGCTCGGTTTCTGGCCTGCGGGCGGCTGCTCGGGCTGGGCCTGCTTCTGCGGAACCGCCTGAGCCGGAGAGCCGCCGCTCTTCGATGCCGGGTTGGCCGGCGCCGGAGCGGTCGTCGCGGGCTGGTCCTTGACCCCCTGCATGATGCTCCCGCCCCTGGACCCGTGAATGAACGTGATCGAAAGGGCCAGAGAAGTCACCATGAAGATGACCGCGCAGACGGTCGTGGCCTTCGATAGCAGCGTCGTCCCGGCCCGCGCTCCGAAAGCGGTCTGGGTTCCGGCGCCGCCAAAGGCGGATGCCAGATCCCCGGCCTTACCTGACTGCAGGAGCACGACCATGATCAGCACGATCGACGCCAGGATGTGCAAAGTCACGAAAAGTATAAACATAAAAACGTTTAAGTTCCTTCTTGTTCCGAAGAGCGGAGACTGGACAGGATTAACAGGATTGACAGGATTCGGATCCCGCGCGGAGATCAACTGTCAATCCTGTTAATCGTCCTCTCTCCAATTCCTCAGAACTTCACGATTTTGGCAAAAGACTTCGCGTCAAGGCTGGCACCGCCGACCAAAGCCCCATCGATATCCTTCTGTGCCATCAACTCGCTGATATTGTCCGGCTTGACGCTGCCGCCGTACAGGATCCGGACCGTTTCGGCTACCTGCGGGTGAATACCGCTCGGCCAACCAGGTCCGAATCATGGAATGCACCTCTTCGGCGATCTCCGGGGTGGCGGTTTTGCCTGTTCCGATAGCCCAAACCGGCTCGTAAGCGATGATGATACGGGATACCTCCCCCGCTGTCAATCCGGCCAGGCCGCCTTCCATCTGCCCCAGAACCACCTCGCGAACCCGTCCAGACTCCCGTTCAGCCAGCACCTCGCCGACACAAACGATCGGGACAAGTTGGGTGGTGAGCACCTTCTTCAGCTTGCGGTTGACCGTCTGGTCTGTCTCCCCGAAAAACTGCCGGCGCTCGGAATGGCCGATGATCACGTAGCGACAACCGCAGCCGGCCAGCATGCCGACGGAAATCTGGCCGGTAAACGCGCCCTGGTCCTCCCAGAACACGTCCTGTCCGCCCACCGCAATGCGGGATCCTTCCAGGGCCTTGGCCACGGTCGCAAGTGCGGTGAAAGGCGGGCAAACGACCGCGGTCACGTCATCCGTAGAATCCACCAGGGTCCGCAGCTCCTTGACCATCGCTTCGGCCTCGGAGTTGGTCTTGTACATCTTCCAGTTGCCTGCAATGACGCTTTGTCTCTTCATGGTCCTTCTCTTCTACTTGTCCGTCAGGATTTCAACTCCGGGAAGCTTCTCTCCGGCGAGGAACTCGAGCGAGGCGCCGCCGCCGGTCGAAACGTGACCGATCTGATCCTGCACACCGGCCTTCTTAACCGCCGATATCGAGTCGCCGCCGCCGATGAGCGAAAAGCCCTTTCGCCGCGGCCACCGCCTTGGCAATTGCCATCGTTCCCTTGGCGAACGCATCAATCTCGAACACGCCAAGCGGGCCGTTCCAGATGATCGTCTTCGCACGGGCGATCTCGGCCTCGAACGCCTTGATCGTCTGCGGACCGATGTCCAGCCCCATCCAGTCGGCCGGGGTGGAATCGACGTCGACGACCCGGGTCTCAACGCCGGCTTCGAGCTTTGGCGCGATGACGTGGTCGACCGGAAGGAGCAGTTTGACTCCCCGGGATTTGGCCTTCTCGATCAGCTGCCTGGCAAGCTCCAGCTTGTCCTCTTCGACCAGGGATTTCCCTATGCCTTTGCCCTGCGCCTTGAAGAACGTGTAGGCCATTCCGCCGCCGAGCAATACGGCATCGGCAAAGCCCAGGAAGTTGTCGATGACCTCGATCTTGTCCGAGACCTTGGCGCCTCCGAAGATGGCAACAACCGGACGCTCCGGATTGAAGAGCACTTTGGCCAGATGGTCCAGTTCCTTCTCCATCAGCAGGCCGGCCGCTCCTCGACCCAGGATTTCAGGGACTCCGTAGGTGGAAGAATGGGCCCGGTGAGCCGAACCGAAGGCGTCGTTCACGTAGACGTCGGCGAGCACCGCCAACTTCTTGCGAGAACTCGGGATCGTTCTTCGTCTCGCCTTCGTGGAACCTGACGTTCTCCAGCAACAAGACCTGCCCCTGACCGAGGGTCTGCGCCTTGGCCTCGACCTCCGGCCCAACGCAGTCGTCCGCGAACTGGACCGGCTGGTTCAGGAGCGCGGAGAGACGATCGGCAACCGGCTTCAGCGAATACTCTTCCTGACGCTTGCCCTTGGGCCGGCCAAGATGCGAGGCCAGGATGATGCGCGCCTTCTTCTGCTGAGCCAGCTTGATCGTCGGGAGCGCGGCCTGGATGCGAGTGTCGTCTGTGACCTTGCCCTCTTTGATCGGAACATTGAAGTCAACCCGCATGAACAGACGTTTTCCGTCGAGATCGAGATCGCGAATGGAAAGTTTAGCCATAGTCGTTGGTCCGTTCTCTGGAAAGACCGGTCGCCGACCCTTGAAAGAGTCGATCAAAGGCGGCGACCAGGCAATTAGGTTAGACAGGAACTACTTCTTGCCGACCATGTAGCGGAGCAGGTCGACGACGCGGTTGGAGTAACCCCACTCGTTGTCGTACCAGGAAACGACCTTGAAGAAGCGCTTTTCGCCCTTCAGGTTGTTCTGCAGAGTGGCCAGCGAGTCGTAGATCGAAGAACGGTCATCGTGGATGAAATCGGTGGAAACCACCTCTTCGTCAGTGACGCCCAGAATCCCCTTCAGGTAGCTCTGGCTGGCTTTCTTGAGGCAGCTGTCGATCTCTTCGATCGAGCTGTCGCGGGTCGATCGGAAGGTCAAATCCACGACGGACACGTTGGCCGTGGGAACCCGGAAGGACATGCCGGTCAGCTTGCCCTTGGTGGCCGGAAGTACTTCGCCTACGGCCCTGGCAGCGCCGGTGCTGGACGGGATGATGTTGATCGCCGCCGCGCGGCCGCCTCTCCAATCCTTCTTGGAGGGGCCGTCGACCGTCTTCTGCGTCGCCGTGTAAGAGTGGATCGTCGTCATGAGACCCGTCTCGATGCCGATTCCTTCCTTCAGGAGGACGTGGACAAGCGGGGCGAGGCAGTTCGTCGTGCAGGAAGCATTGGACACGATGTTGTGCTTGGCGCTGTCGTATTCCTCGTGATTGACGCCGATCAGCAGCGTTTTCACTTCGCCCTTGCCGGGGGCGGAAATCACGACCTTCTCGGCGCCCGCCGCCAGGTGTCCCTTTGCCTTCTCCGAATCGGTAAACAATCCGGTCGACTCGATCACGTACTCGACGCCCAGTTCCTTCCAGGGGAGCTCGGCCGGGCTCTTGGCAGCCATCACGACCTTGGTCTTCTGCCCGTCGACAACAAGAGTGTCCGCTTCCGGTTTGGACGGGTCGCTCTTCTCAGCCGACACGGCATGCTTGAACCTTCCGTGAACCGAGTCGTACTTCAACTGATAAGCAAAGTACTCGGCGTCGGTCGAAACATCGACCACCGCAACCACATCGATTTCTTTACCTAAAAGGCCTTGCTCCGCAATAGCCTGATAAACAAGTCGTCCGATTCTACCGAACCCATTGATCCCAACCTTGATCGCCATGCAATCCTCCTCAGCCTTTCTCAAGAGATTTATAAAATGCAGTTTTTTTGTTCCGTGCGGGTCTCGGGATAAAGGCAGCCCACCGGCGTACACCAACAGCACCGAAATAGAGCATGCAATGATAGAACGCGGTGGGAGCGGAGTCAAGACCCTCAAACCGTCGGTTCGGGCGGCGCGACGCCCTCAAAACGAGCCGCTGCAGTGGCTTGAACCGACCGCCGTCAACCCCCGGACAGGTGCGGATCGACGCCCTAGGGACGATATCGCCTCCCCTCGACTCTTCCTCAGCTTTTGTCCGTGCCTTATAATGCCGCGGTTAATGAAGCGCGCGGCTGACTGGCTCTTTTACCTGATTATCCGAGGGTTCCTGGCGTGCCTTTCCATCCTGCCGCTACGCGTCGCTTATCTGTTCTGTGAACTGATCGCCCTTCTTGTCTACAGTTTCGACGCGAAGCATCGCAGGATCGGTTTGATCAACCTCGGGATAGCCTTCCCGCAACGCGAGGCGAGGTGGAGAAAACAGATCCTGCGCAGCAGTTTTCGACGGATCGGCCACCACGCCGCCGAACTGAGCCGACTCCCGCGGCTGTCGCCATCGCGGGCGCTCGCCCGGGTCTCGTACGAGGCGGGGCGCGGCTTGGAGAATTACCGGGCGGTCAAAACTGCGGGAACCGGTGTGCTCTTCGTCACGGCGCACATCAGTGCCTGGGAGCTGCTTCCAGCTGCCCACGCGGCATCCGGGCACCCCCTAAGCTTCATCGTCCGCCCGCTTGACAACCCCCATCTGGATGCCTGGTCGCTCAGGGTACGGAGACGACACGGAAATGACGTCATCGGAAAACACCAGGCGGTGCGTCGCTCCCTGCAGGTTCTGCGGGCGGGAGGGGACGTCGGGTTCCTGATCGATCAGAACATACAGGAGAAAGAGGGGGTATTCGTCCCGCTTTTCGGGAAGCCGGCCTGCACCACGACCAGTGTCGCCGCCCTGGCGCTTAAAACCGGCAGCCCGGTCGTTCCGGGTTTCATTTACCCGACCGACCGAACCGGGCACTACCGAATCCGGTTCTACCCGGCCATAGTCCCGGTACCTGGCACGGATCACGAGGAACAAATCCGGACACTCACGGCGACCTTTAACGGGTATGTCGAGGAGATGATCCGGGAATTTCCAGACTGCTGGCTGTGGGGGCACAGGAGGTTTCGCACCCAGCCGGACGGGTCTGACCCGTATAAAGCTCCCGATGTTTAGCACACCCCTCGCGACGCGTCCACGACCCGATCGCCGGTGTGCGCCTTACCGAATCGTTCAGAACCGCAAGCGGAGCGCTTTCCAGCGAGAGCGCGCGGATTGAAAACGGAAGCAACCGGCTCCCGGTGTGGGCACCTCGCTTACGGGGACAATCCGCGCACTTCGCTGAAAGACGCTGCGTTTGCGGTTCTGTTCGGCTCGACGACCCGATCACCGATACTCCGGCGCGCGCGTGACCAGGGGTGCCTGCTAGATAGACGACCCGCTCGCCTGTACTCCCGCGGGAGATCAGAACAGGGCCTTCTGGGCGACTTTGAAGGAGAGATCGTTGAGCAGTTCCTGCAGGGAGGCCTTTTCCTGCTCGGGTCTCACCAGCCAGGCAGCCCGTCCGCAGTATTTCTTAAGGGAGTCGTAGTAGGCAGAATCCGTCTCGACCCTGCGGAGCAGGCGGGCAAGCTCACCGGTGTCACTCACCGGGAAATAGCCGGGAAAGTCGTCTCCCAGCATGCCGACCAAGCCGGGTGTGCGCGAGCAGAGGACCGGAACCGACGAGACCAGGGCCTCGGATAGCACGTTCGATCCAGACTCGATCTGCGAGGAGATTACCACCAGACGGCTGCTGGCGATCAGCCTGAGCGTTTTGTCGTGGCTCAGACCGCCCAACCACTTGTACCGCGGATTCCGTTTTTCCTCATCCTTCGCCCTCTGTTCCAGACGCTCGTTGATCGGGCTGCCTGCGTGGCTGACCCGGATCGTTGAGGCGAGCGGGAGCTTGCGCACCGCCATCGCCGTTCGAAAGGGGTCTTTTTCGGGGCTCAGGTTCGCAACCACCGCGACAGGGAAGGTGTCTCCGGGCGGATCGGCTTTGATATCGGCCGTCCGCGCCGATTGGTAGATCACCCAGGTCTTGGCCCGGTAGGGCTCAGGCAATTCGGCGACCGCCTTTCTCTGAAGCACGATCAGCCTGGAGGCAGCGTCGAGCGACTTCAAGACTTCGCGGCTGGCCGATAGATGCTTGTAAAGATCGGTACCCGTTAGAGCAACAATCAACGGCAGTTCCGGATAGCGATTCCGGAAGGCCGAGATGGATGCATAACTGCGCCGGGCGTGAAGCGCAATGAGCAGATCGACGCGAGTTCCGCTGTACCTGCTCCTGACCGACACCTGGTTTCCCAACTCCTGCAGAATTGACGCCCAGCGCTCTGCGGTGATCACATTCCCGTCAATGATGTTCGGCCGGGAGGGCCTGACGATTTCGATCTGCATGATAGGACTCTAGACATTGTAACCCGTTTTCCGGCCACGGGTTGAGTATCAGACGGAGCGCTCGTCCTGGAAGAAATGCAGGAATTCCGCGGGAAAGCTTTTGGGCCGTCCGCTCCGGTCCGTCACAACGTGAACTGTTTCACCCTCTGCGAACACCGAGTCATCCGAAGGATCGAGGATCTGGTAGGCAAACGTCACCGTTCTTTTTCGGAGTTCCTTGATTCGGGTCCGGACCACGAACTCGTTGTCGTACCGCAAAGATCGCCGGTATCGACACTGCGACTGCGCCACGATCAGGTAGCTGCCTGCGTTCTTCTCCATTTCATCGTAGGAGAACCCGCGCTTCCGGACGAACTCGGCTCGACCTACCTCGAAGTAAACCAGGTAGTTCGCGTAGTAAACCACACCCATTTGATCAGTTTCCGCGTAGCGCACCCGCAGTTTTGTGTCTTCGAAGTCGTGCATGGGTTTCTTGAGTGGCAAGGCGCAGTTTCGGGGACACAAAACTTAATTCCTTCGCCAGCATGACCTGCGCGGTCACTGGCTGGGAATTGAGGATTATGTCCCCGAAACTCCGTTCTACACCTTGATTCCGTATTTCTCCCGCGGATCGACATCCTGGGGGCCGGCGCCTGAAACCCGCCCGGCCGCGTGGGGATCGCTGATCGTGCTAAGGGCCAAGGTCGTTAGAATGGCGTACCCGATCAGCCCGATTGTGAGCACCAGCGCCCCGGGAACCGGGCCCATGGCAGCGCGAGCCAGGAATTGGTCCAGCGTCCGGGCCGGCTCGGGATGAATCGTGAGTTTCGACAGATAGGAGATCCCGATGATGATGAAAATCCAGATGTAATTGCGCCTCAGCCTCCTGCCGGCTGCTTCCCAGAAGCTGATGTGAAAGCGTATGTCCTTGTAATCCTCGGCGAGGACTTCATTCCATCGGTTGGCTGTGCTGACCGGCTCTCCAACCAGGATCGGACCGTAGAAGCACACCTCGAGAAGCCTGACCCTGGTGCGCCAGATGTCGAAATACCGGTAGCGCCGCGCCTCGATCCCCAGAAAAATCGACACCAGCAGTCCCACGAGAAGCAGGGGAACAGGTGAGATTTCGGCGTTACTGAAGGTAACCGAGAGCGCGATACCCGTAGTGGCGACGGCCCAGTTCGTCGTCGTGTCGAGCCGGGTTCGCCACACCTTGCTGCGGTACATTTCCCCCCGGTAAAGGTGCGCCAGGGTGGTGAGCTCGGCCGGGGTGTACCGGACCTCGGCGTTGGGCCTGGTTACTGACGGCGGTTGTTCGACGACTTCTTGCACGTTCATTCGCCTCCGTTTGGAGATGCTGAGACAACGGACACTTTCAGTGGTATCGGTTCTGTGGGCGTTTCGCCGTCGACCGGCCTTTTCACGATTGTGTCCACCACGTCCATTCCCCGGCTCACGTATCCGAAGGCCGTGTACTGGCCGTCAAGATCTTCCTGCCTGTCGAGAACGATGAAAAAGGAATCCATTCCGCTGTTCGGATCGTCCCCCCGGGCCATCGAAAGAGTCCCCCGGGTATGTTGGACATCATTGAACTCCGCCTTCAGCGGCTGCACCAACTTCCGGTACTTGTCCGGCACCGCGGGCTGACGGTTTGCGAGGAAACCTCCCTGAAGAACGAAACCGGGGACGATCCTGTGAAAACTGGTCCCGTCGTAGAGACCCAGCTGCGCAAAGCGCAGGAACTGCCGGATATGCTCTGGAGCTTTGGCCCGGGTAGAATGAGACCTCGATCTCGCCAAAGCTTGTCTGAATCAGTGCCTTGTAACGCGCGAGTTCTTCAACAGACGTATCGACAAACGGCACCGGTTCGGGCGCGGGGCGGGGGCGGGAATAGGCTTTGACCAGCTCGATCCTTTCCTTGATGCCCTGGCGCTCGTCGGTCGAAGACTGCGAGATCTTCTCTACGATCTCCATCCCCTCCACAACTCGACCGAAAGCCGTGTATTGCCCGTCGAGCTGAACCTGGTCGGTCACGCAGATGAAGAACTGTGAGCCAGCGCTGTCTGGGTTGCCCGGCACCAGGACGGCTGACACCGTTCCGCGCAGGTGGGAGAGCGGGCTCGCTTCCTTCTTCAGCTCCATGAGCCCGCCGGTCCCGTACTGATCCCGTTTCTGGGGGTCCTTGCTTAAGGGATCGCCCCCCTGGATGATCGCCAACGGGATGGCCCGATGGAATGTTGTCCCGTTGTAGTAATTGCTGTCGACCCGTTGGAGGAATTTCTCCACGTGCTTTGGTGCCGCGCCGGGATAGAGATCCAGGACGAGGACTCCAAGGGAGGTCTCCATGACCACCTGCTTGTCGGCAGGGGCAGGCTCCTCGGCGGCAAAGGTGAGGCTGGGCAGGAAAAGGCCAGCCAGACACAGAACCGACAAGCTGAAACACCTTGAGTTACTCATAGCCGTAACCGAGGGAACACTAACACAAACCGCGTCGACGAACCAACCCGAAGACCCCGTTCCAAGCCGTGCCGGGGTACCCCTGCTGTTCGCCGTTCGAGTGTGACCGCTTTTTCAGAGCCGCGTGCGCGACTCTGAAAGGACATTACATTTCTTTACTCTGCTCAATTCGCTGGTAGCCTACAATTGGTCTAGGACCATGGATCAGCCAGCCGAGGAACGGACAATCCTTATCGTGGATGACGATGCCGAGCTTTGCGACCTGGTTGGCGAGTATCTTCAGGCCGAAGGGTTCTCGATCGCCTGCTGTCAGGATGGCCTGGAGGGCGCGGACAAGGCGGTGACGGGCGACTACCAGCTGGTCGTGCTCGATGTGATGCTCCCCCGCCTCAACGGCTTTGATGTCCTGCGCAAGATCCGAACGGCAGGCCGGACCCCGGTTATCATGCTTACAGCGCGCGGGGATGATATCGACCGGATCGTCGGACTGGAACTGGGCGCCGACGACTACCTGCCCAAACCCTTCAATCCGCGCGAGCTTGTGGCACGGATCCACGCAGTGCTTCGCCGTTCCCGTCCAGTAGAAGAAGCCGGCCCCGAAACGACAGCGACTGGTCCATGAGGACATCGCCGTCGACGCGGCTGCAAGGAGCGTCAAGCAGGCCGGGAATGCCGTGGAGCTGACCTCGGTCGAGTTCGAGCTCCTGGTCATCTTTCTAGGCCACGTGGGAGTCGCGATCGATCGCGAAGATCTCGTCAAACAGGTCCTCGGCCGCAGTTTTACGCCTTACGACCGCAGCATCGACATGCACGTCAGCAATCTGCGGCGCAAGCTCGGACCGAGACCGGACGGGGGCGAACGGATCAAGTCGATTCGAGGGGTAGGCTACATTTACACCTCTTCGGAAGCCTGAGCACGAAGCGATGCACAGCCTTTTTCTCAAGATCTTCCTCTGGTTCTGGCTGGCCATGGCGCTGGTCGCCGGCGCGCTCATCGTCTCCGTGATTTCAACCCGTGGCACCGCAGGCCCTGAAAAAGCTCGGGAATTCGCCGACAATATCCTGTCGCTCTATGCCAGAAACGCAGCTCAGATGCTGGAAGAGCGCGGCCAGGAATCGCTCGAGCGTTACGTCTCGGAGCTCGAGCGGACTGCCGGCCTGCGCATCGGCGTGTTCGATGATCAGGCGGCTCCCCTGAACGACACCTCGTTCCCACCCGCCGCTCGCCAGTTGGCCCGGCGAACGATACGGACCGGCCAGCGCGAGTTCGGCATGACTCCGCGTTTCATTTTCGCCTCCCGGCCAGTCACCTCAGCCAGCGGGAAGCAGTACGCGGTGGTAGGACTGGTTCCGCGCACGGTCCTCGCCGCGAGGCTTGAACCCACCGATCTCGCGATCCGCATCCTGGCCGTCTTCCTGACTGGCGGCCTCTTGTGCTACGGCCTCGCGCGCTACCTGACGTCTCCGCTGGTACAGCTCCAGAACGCCTCGCGCGAGCTTGCACAAGGCAATCTCGGCTCCCGGGTGCCTGCCGCTTTGGAACGGAGAGGCGACGAGTTCTCGGAGCTCGCTTCAGATTTCAACGCCATGGCCGGTCGAATGCAGGGACTCATCGATTCTCAGCGCCGACTGCTCGGAGATATCTCCCACGAGCTTCGCTCCCCCCTGGCACGCCTCAATGTCGCCCTCGAGCTGGCCCGCAAGCGGGCGGGATCGGATGCCGCCGATTACCTGGACCGGATTCAGCTCGAGGCCGAGCGCATGAACGACATGGTCGGGCAGCTCCTCTACCTTGCCCGGGTGGAAAACCAGATGAGCTCGCGAATGAGCGTTGTGGATCTTACGCAACTGGTGCGGGACACGGTGGCAGACGCGGAATTCGAAGCGCGCGCACAGAATCGGTCGGTTCAGCTCAAGGTGAGCCAGCCGCTCCAAGTCTCGGGGGCTCCCGACCTTCTGCGCAGCGCGATCGAGAACATCATCCGCAACGGAATACGCTACTCGGCGGAGAACACCGAGGTGGAGGTGTTCCTGCAAGGCGAAAGACAGAAGGATCGGGCAAACGCGCTGATCCGGGTCAGGGATCACGGGCCGGGCGTTCCGGAAGAGAGCCTCGATATGATCTTCCGGCCCTTCTATCGGGTCGGGGAAGCGCGCGACCGACAATCGGGCGGCATCGGACTGGGCCTGGCCATTGCGGAGCGTGCGGTCCGCCTGCACGGCGGTTCAATCGAAGCTTTCAATGCGCCGGACGGCGGCCTGGTCATCGAAGTGCGTCTGCCGGTTTCGGGGACATAATACTTAATTCCCACCCAGGAACCGTCCAACCCTCCGTTGGCAAAGGAATTAAGTTTTGTGTCCCCGAAACCGGCCCCCCTTCCCTGAAATCGGGGACATAAGCTTAATTCCCAAAACGTTCACCCGCTAGACGCAGGTTCACTGGGAATTAAGCTTGTGTCGCCGATTTCATCGATCCCTCTCTGCCCTCTCACTTCCCGCCCCCGTTTCGTTTTAAAATCTCTTATGCTCCTGGAGCACTTCCACCCGGCGGTGGCGACCTGGTTCTCGGAATCATTCGGATCCGCGAGCGAGCCGCAGCAGGCGGGCTGGCCGGTCATCCGCACAGGGTCGCACGTCCTGATTGCCGCACCAACCGGATCGGGCAAGACGCTTGCCGCGTTCCTCTGGTCCATTGACCGGCTGGTCTGCCAGGCAGCGGGCGGTGAACTCGAAAATAAGACGCACGTACTGTACGTTTCCCCCCTGAAGGCCCTGGCCAACGATGTCCAGAAGAACCTGCTGGAACCGCTCGATCAGATCGTCCGGATCGCCGTGCGCAGCGGAGTTGAGCTTCCTGAGATTCGTGCGCTCGTCCGCACCGGGGACACGACCCAGACGGAACGGCGCAAAATGACCGAGCGGCCGCCGCACATCCTTGTGACCACACCCGAATCGCTGTTCATCCTTTTGACCAGCGGCGGTGGCCGAGACATGTTGCGCGACGTTTCCACAGTGATTGTCGACGAGATCCACGCGCTGGCCAGGGACAAGCGGGGCTCGCACCTGGCGCTGTCACTCGAGAGACTGGAAGCCCTGACAGGACGCCCGCTTCAGCGGATCGGCCTGTCGGCTACGCAGAAGCCGATCGATGAGATTGCCCGGTTTCTTGTCGGCACGAGGCGGAAAGCGGAAATCGTCGACATCGGCCATCGCAGGGAGATGGATCTCCAGGTTGAGGTCCCTCGCGACGAGTTGAGCGCCGTCGCGAGCAAGGAAATGTGGGACGAAGTCTACGACCATGTGGCCGAGCTGATCCGACAACACCGGGCAACCCTGGTCTTCGTAAATACAAGACGGCACGCTGAACGCGCGACCCATCATCTGGCTGAAAGGCTCGGCTCCGAGAATGTAGCCACCCACCACGGGAGCCTGGCCAAGGAAGTCCGTTGGAGAACCGAGGGGCGTCTGAAACGGGGCGAGTTGAAGGCGGTCGTCGCCACTGCCTCGCTGGAGCTCGGATTGGACATCGGGCACGTCGACCTGGTCTGCCAACTTGGCTCGACGCGCTCGATCTCGCTCGCATTGCAGCGCATCGGCCGGTCGGGGCACTGGAAAGGCGCGATCCCGAAAGGCCGAATCTTCGCGACCACCCGAGATGAAGTGATTGAATGCGGCGCCCTGGTCCGCTCGATCAGGCTCGGCCAGTTGGACCGCATCATGATCCCCCGCGCTCCGCTCGACATTCTCGCCCAGCAGATCATCGCGGCGGCCGCCGTCGAGGAGTGGCCTGAGGACGAGCTGTTCCGCCTGGTGAGGCGCGCGGCGCCTTACAGGGATCTCCAGCGGGCCGAGTTTGACAGCATCATCACGATGCTATCCCAGGGAATCAGCACGAGTCAGGGAAGACGCGGAGCGTTCCTGCACCGGGACAGCGTGAACAAGACCGTCAAGGGACGTCGCAATGCCCGGTCTGGCCGCAATCACCTCCGGAGGCGCGATCCCCGAGAACGCATCCTTCCTCGTTCGCATGGAACCGGAGGACATCGTCATCGGAACCGTGGACGAGGACTTCGCAACCGAGAGTATGCGAGGCGACGTCTTCCTGCTCGGCAACACCTCCTGGAGAATCCGGAAGATCGAGAGCGGGGTAGTGCGGGTCGAGGACGCGCACGGGGCGGCGCCTGACATTCCCTTCTGGCTGGGCGAGGCACCCGGCCGGACTTCGGAATTGTCCCAGGCGGTTTCCGACCTGCGGGTGCGAATTTCCGAGATGGCCCTGGCCCCGGCGGAAAAGGCGGTGCATCGAGCGGATCCTGGCGCAGCGCGCAGGGGTTGCAACGGCGAGCGCAGACCATGACCCGGTGCAATGGACAATGACCGAGTGTGGCCTGACCCGCCCTGCGGCCGAACAGGCCGTCGAGTACCTGGCCGCCGGGGCGCAGGCGCTCGGCGCCGTCCCCAGCCAGGAGTGCATCATCGCCGAGCGCTTTTTCGACGAAGGCGGCGGGATGCAGCTGATCCTGCACGCACCATTCGGGAATCGCATCAATAAAGCCTGGGGACTGGCGCTGCGCAAAAGGTTCTGCCGGTCATTCAACTTCGAGCTTCAGGCGGCTGCCAACGAAAACGGAATTCTGATCTCGCTCAGCGACCAGCACAGTTTTCCGCTCGAGGCCGTCTTTTCTTTCGTCACCACCCACACCGCCCGGGACCTGCTTGTCCAGGCTCTGTTCGGGACCCCGCTCTTCCCGACCCGATGGCGCTGGGATGCAACCAGGGCACTGGCCGTGCCGCGCTTCCGCGGCGGCCGCAAGGTGCCTCCTCCACTGCAGCGAATGGTCTCCGACGACCTGCTGGCTTCGGTCTTCCCGCAACAGGCGGCGTGCCTCGAGAACATTCAGGGAGACATCGAGGTGCCTGATCATCCGTTGGTCCAGGAAACGTTGCGTGACTGCCTGACGGAAGCGACCGACCTCGATGGGCTCCTCAAAGTCCTCGAAGGCATCGAATCGGGACGCATCAAGTGCCTGGCGGTGGACACGAGGGAGCCCTCACCTTTTTCCCACGAGATTCTCAACTCCCCGGTCTACACGTTTCTCGACGATGCCCCGCTCGAAGAGCGCCGGGCAAGGGCCGTCCAGACACGGCGCGGCTTGCCGCAGGACAATGCGGATCTTGCCGCTCTGGATCCGGATGCGATTCGAGAAGTGTCCGAGGAGAGCTGGCCGGTCATCCGCGACCCGGAAGAGCTGCACGATGCCCTGCTGACGCTGGTGCTCATGACCGATGAGGAAACCCGTCCCACACACCGGTTTTCTCGTTGAGCTGGTTGGGAAACGGCGCGCCTGCCTGTTCGAGTGGCGGGGCGCACGTTGGTGGGTCGCTGCTGAACGGGCCTGGCTGGTCCGGCAGGCTTACGGCGGCGATCAGGCCCGGTTCCTGTTTGCCGCGCCCGGTGAAGAGCGCGCGGCCACCGGGCGAGCGTCGGAGGTCGAGCTCGACTGGCTTCGCAGCGTCGCCTGGGAAACCGATAAGGCGGCCCAAACCGAGGAGGCGGTCACAGACATTGTCCGGAGCCGAATGGACTGCTCGGGGCCGAGGACCATTACCGAACTGGCCGAGATGCTCCATCTGGATGGGCAGCGGATCGAATTGTCTCTGCTTGCGCTTGAAGGGCAGGGACAGATCCTGCGCGGATCTTTCCGGCCGGGCGCCCAGGAGCTGGAATGGTGCAACCGCCGCATCCTCGCCCGAATCCACCGCCTGACGCTCGGGTCGGCTGCGAAAACAGATCGAGGCGGTGTCGGCAGCCGACTACATGCGTTTTCTTTTCCGATGGCAGCGCGTTTCGCCAGGGTCCGGGATGTTCGAGGAACGAGGGCTTGGCCTTGTTCTGACCCAGCTTCAGGGCTTCGAAGCGCCCGCAGTGGCTTGGGAGCAGGCCATCATCCCGCTTCGGGTGACTGACTACGACGCTTCCATGCTCGACTCCCTGTGCCTGTCCGGACAGTTTACCTGGGGACGGATCACGCTGCCGTCCTCGCTTGGAGAACGGCAACTGGGCGAGACGAAAGTGCCAGGCGGGTGCAGGTTGTTCCCGACCCGGCTTGCCCCGATCGCGTTTTTCGCCAGAAACGAGTTTCGGTCCTTCGGTCTATGGGCTCGTGAAGACCTGAAAGACCCGAGTTTTCGCGTCGAAGACCACGTCTCTTCAAAGGCGCAGGAGGTGCTGGAAGCCCTCCAGAAGAGCGGAGCCTGTTTCGTGACCGAGCTGGTGGAGGTGACCGGCAGGCTTCCCGTAGAGGTTGAGCAGGGACTCTGGGAGCTGGTGACTGCGGGCTTGGTGACCTCCGACGGCTTTGACAACCTGCGAAGCCTGATCGAACCGAAAAGGCGCCTCGCGACACCTTCCTTCCTGAAACGGCGGAAGAAAGCACCCCGGGGTCCCGGCCTCGGCCGCTGGACCCTCCTCCGGCGGGATTTCGGAAATTCCGGGAATTTCGGGAATTTCGGGGACACGAAACTTAATTCCGTTGCTAACGGTTCGAGTGGCGAAAACGGGGCGGGAATTAAGTATCATGTCCCCGAAATTCCCGGGATCGAGCTGTTTGCCCGTCAACTGCTGCGTCGATGGGGCGTGGTCATCCGCGACCTTCTCGCTCGAGAATCGCTCGCGCCGCCGTGGCGAGAACTGCTTCGCGTTTTCCGAACCCTGGAGGCGCGCGGCGAGATTCGCGGCGGCCGTTTTGTGGCCGGGTTTACCGGAGAGCAGTTTGCTCTTCCCGGAGGCGGTCGAGGCGATGCGGACCATCCGGCAATCCGAAGCTTCCGAGGAGATTATCAAGGTTTCGGCAGCCGATCCCCTCAACCTTGTAGGAATCGTTGTTCCCGGCGCCCGAATCCGGCCTTTGCCAGGGATGTTCATCCGGTTTCCGCAACGGGCTGCCCGAAGAGCTAGAGATCAGTTCGCTCATCCTCCGAAAGTGGATCGCAGTTTTCTGGTCAGAAAGCGAGTAGAATTCTCGAATGGCCGGAAACCCGGGCGACCACGCCGTCCAAGCACGCGCTCTACGGAAGAGTTACGGCGATCTTTTAGCCGTTGACTCGATTGACTTTGAAGTCGAGCGCGGCGAGACTTTCGGCGTTCTCGGACCCAACGGCGCGGGCAAGTCGACCACCATGCGGATGATTTACTGCCGCACCCCGCTGACCTCCGGCTCGCTGCTGGTCGAGGGGCTCGACGTGACCCGGTTTCCCGATCGAATCAAGAAGCTGGTGGGTGTCGTTCCTCAGGAGAACAACCTCGACCCTGATCTGCACGTCATGGACAACCTGCTCGTTTATGCCCGGTACTTCCGCATTCCGGCCGAAGAAGCCCGCCGGCGGGCCGAACAGTTGCTGGACTTCGTCGCGCTTGCGGAGAAAAGGAACGTGGGGTCGAAGAGCTGTCGGGAGGAATGAAACGGCGGCTGATTCTCGCCCGGGCGCTCATCAACGAACCAAGCGTTTTGATCCTCGATGAGCCGACGACTGGCCTGGATCCCCACGTGCGCCACACGATCTGGGAAAAACTGCGAGAGCTCCGCCGCCGGAACAAGACCGTCGTCCTTTCCACGCACTACATGGAAGAAGCGGAGAAAATCTGCGACCGGCTCCTGATCATGGACAAGGGACGTATCCTGACCAGCGGCAGCCCGAAAGACCTGATCGCCAGGTTCGTTCAAAAGTTCGTTCTCGAGGTCCACAACGTCAATGCCTCGCCCCTGGTTCCCGACTTACAGGGGATCGTCGGGGAGGTCCACGGCGAAAGTCACTACTACTTCGCCCCGTCACCCGATATGCTTTCCCCGATTATGGGACGCTACGAGAATCATGAGTCACTGCTCCGTCCGTCGAACCTCGAAGACGTGTTTTTGCGGCTGACCGGGCTCGAACGGCTGGAGTAAGGCAAGCGAAAGATGAGCCTATACCTCGCCCGCATAAGCCCACTTGACGCTTTTTCGGTGTGGCTGCGTAACTACAACGTCGCCCTGAAGCTGTGGCGAACAGAGGTCTTCCCTCCCCTCGCCGAGCCAACTGTCTCGATTTTCGCCTTCGGCTGGGGTATTGGGAGCCTGATCGCCTCGAAAGTAATGGGAGTGCCTTACCTGACCTTCGTCGGCGCAGGAATCCTGGTCTTCACGGGAGTGCTCAGAGCCCTGTTTGAATGCACATACGGCGCCTACTTTCGCATGGTCTACCAGTCGACTTACGACGCCATCCTTTGCACCCCGGTCAGTGTCGAAAGCCTGGCCGCCGCCGAAATCAGCTGGGGAGCAACGAAGGCGGTTTTTGACACGGTCATCATCATGGGGGTTCTTCTCGTCTTCGGAGTCATTCAGTCTCCATGGAGCCTGCTGATTCCGGCCGTGGTAGTGGTGGGCGCCGCCGGGTTGGCGGCGATGGCGATCGGCTATACCGCTTCTGTCCCTTCCATCAATCACTTCAACTATTTGATAGCCCTCGTTTTCTGCACGATTTGGATCTGCGGGGCCTATTTCCCGCTCCAGCAACTGCCCCTGCCGCTGCAATATCTCGCCTGGGCGTTGCCTATCACCAGCGTGGTTGACGTCTCGAGGGACCTGATGACGGGTATGCTGAGATGGTCGACCGCTCTGGAGACTCTCTGGATTGTCCTGTCCACCCTGATTGCTTCGGAGATCGCTTTAAGGCGTCTTCGCAAAAGAATGCTGAAATAGAGGAGATCATCGTGAGGGAAACCGAAAACAGGCTGACGGCCGGTCCTCCGTGGTTGGCGCTCTGTTTTGCCCTCGCCATTCACGTTTGGGACGAGACGGTGCACGACTTTCTGAGCGTCTACAATCCGAACGTCGAGCGACTGCGAGAGAAGATCCCCTTGCTTCCGATTCCCACGTTTACCTACGAAGTCTGGCTGGTCGGCCTGATCGGCGGGATCGCCATGCTCTCGGTCCTCTCGCTCCCTGCCTGGAGGAACAACCGCTGGGTGCTGCGCGGCGCTTACGTCTTTGCGGCAATCATGTTTGCCAACGGCTTGTGGCACACGGCCGGCTCAATCGTACTGGCTCGCTGGCTCCCGGGCGTTATCTCCTCGCCGCTGCTGCTGATCGCTTCGGTGTGGCTGTTCGTCCGGGTGCGGGCGGTAAGGCGGGAGCAAGCGTAACCACCAAGTCACTAAAAGAGCACTGCGCGCCAAAAAACGACTTCGGTTGCTTACGCTACAATCCGCGCGCTACGCGAAAAGCGCTACGCTTGCGGTTCTGTTCGCCTCGGCAGTGCGAAGCCTCCGCTCCACGCACGAAACCCAGCGATCAGGTCTCGGCAAATTGAACAGAACCGCAAACGGAGCGTCTTTTGCGAAGTGCGCGGATTGTAGCGTGAGCAACCAAGCTGCTTTTGCTGATTTCGGTTACCCCCTCTACTCCACCCAGTTCGGCTTTCTCTTTTCCAGGAAGGCCCGGATGCCTTCCTGGGCCTCGGGCGAGCTTCGCATCTGGACGTGCCCCGCCATCGCCTGCTCTAGCTGCTCGTCGATCGACACACCGTACATCTGGTCCAGCAGCCGCTTGGCTTTCGCCTGGGTGGCGGGCGCACCGAGCAGGCATTTGCGTGCCAGGTCCAGGGCGCGAGGCAGCAGTTCTTCCTGAGCGACCACGTGGTTGATCAGGCCCATTTCCCGGATTCTCTCTGTGTCTTCGGTTTCGCCGAGGAGCAGGAGCTCGCGCAGGTGGTGCTGCCCCATGTGGCGTCCCATGACTGCCGCAATCAGAGCAGGTACCAAGCCCGCGCCTCACCTCCGGGAATCCCCAGCGTGTGCGCTCGGCCGCAACCACGATATCGCAGGCCGAGGCGACCCCGCCTCCCCCGGCCATCGCCGCCCCGTGCACCGCGGCGATCGTGACCAGCCTGCAGTTCCAGACTGTCCGAAGGGTTCGAGCCAGAAGCGAGGCGGATTGTTGCACCCGATCGGGATCCGTGGCTTCCGAGAGATCGAGTCCGGAGCAGAAGGCGGGCCCGGCACCATTGAGAATGACCACCCTGGCATCGGCCTGGGATTGGAGATCGTCGAGAACCTCGCAAATCTGCTCCATCATTTCGATGTTCAGGGCGTTCCTTTTCTCGGGCCGGTTGAGCGTGATGATCGCAATACCCTTTTCCACGGTTCCTGTTTGAATAAGCGCGTTCTGATGCATGTCCGTCTCCAGAAGCGGTTCGGTGCGGTTACAGCTGCGGCAACAGGTCCGCCGGTACTTCGACCGGCATTTCGAGGAGGATGGCGGCCAGGGCCTTCCCCTGCGCGTCGGTCCTCAGAGACCGGCTGCCTCCGCCGGCCAGGATGCCGGAGAGTACGAAGTTAAAGGACCTGAGCCTCGGCAACTCGTAGCGGACGACTCCCTGCGGTTTCAACGGGGCGAAGTAGTCGGCGACACGGGCCTCGGTCAAAAAGGCCCTGAGGAATTCGTATCCTTCGAGGCTGTAGGCAATTACGCCGATATTTGAACTGGAGCCCTTGTCGCCGCTTCGCGCGTGGGCGAGGGTCCTCAATGGGACAGTGTGGTTCGCGCGACTCATTTCGCCTCCAGGATCTCCATTTGGGTCCGAACCAGGGACGCGTCGATCAGACACGGCCAGTAGGCGAAAACCCTCCGAATGGCAGGCCTGCCGGAGGTGTAACCGGTTATCCCCTGGGGGCCGGCGGTCACCAGCGGAGCGAGCTCCCTGGCGAACCGCTCGAGAACCTCGCGGTTCTGGTCGGCTACCGCAACGCGCAAAACGCACTCCTGCAGGTCGGTCCGCGGAGGCAGGACACCGGGAGCCGTGTCACCTGCCCCCACCACCTCGACGCAGGTCCTTTCCGGGCGAAAACCGTTGTTCTCCAACCGCTTCAAAATCACCTCGCCGGCCCTGCGGGCTTTATCGACGGCACGGTTCCCGACGACGGTCAGCATCCCCTCGGCCTTGTAACCGTCCAGATAGGTGGCGCTGACTTTGTACTTCCCGGTTGGCGGTAGGCCCTCGGCCCCGAGAACCTCGACCCTGTCGTGTCCGGTCTCCCGCACCTCCAAGCCAAGGAAAGAGACCGTGCAGTCGGGGCTGCGATAGCAGGCGGGGTCCCCGATCTCGTAAAGCAGCTGCTCCTTGATGATCTCTTCGTCGACTCGCCCCCCCGTCCCGGGCGGCTTGGTGATCACGCAGCGACCGTCCGGCTGGATTTCCGCCACCGGGTAACCCAGATTCTCGAGGTCGGGAAGGTCGAGCCAGTCGGTATAGATCCCGCCCGTTGCCTGGGTGCCGCATTCGATCAGGTGACCGGCAACCGTGGCCCCGGCCAAGTGGTTCCACGCGTCCGGCGCCCAGCCAAACAGCGCGGCGCACGGAGCAACGCACAGGCTCGGGTCTGCGACCCGGCCCGTGACGACGATGTCGGCGCCCTGTTCAATGGCTTCGGCAATTCGGTGTGCGCCCAGGTAGGCATTGGCGGTGATCAGCCGGGCGGCGTAGGGCTCAAGTACCTCACCCGTCTCGACATTGCTGAAATCGATACAGTCCGGGCAGGCGATCAACTGCTTAAGCACGTCATCGCCCCACACGGTTGCGACGCGGAGGTTACCGCAGCCGTTCTCACGCAGTATCCTCCGCACCCGCCGCGCACACTCCGTGGGATTCAGCCCACCGGCATTGGTCACAATCCGGGGCCTCCTCTCGGACTTGAGAAACGGCACCAAACCGCCGATGACATCGAGAAAATCGCGGGCGTAGCCGGCCGTCGGGTCCTTTTCCCGCTGGACCGCGAGAATCGACATTGAGACTTCAGCGAGGTAATCGAAAGTCAGAGCATCCAGGTCCGGTGCCTGCCGGACGAGCTCGGCCGCGGCGTCGTTTCGATCGCCCCAGAAGCCCTGCGCGTTCCCGATCTTAAGGAGGTTTTTCATTTGCATCCTCTTATCCGTGTTTATCCGCGGAGATCCGCGTTATCCGCGGGTCCGTGTCGAACACGGACCCGCGGATAACGCGGATCTCCGCGGATAAACACGGATAAGACAACTTGGTCACGTTTGCAGCACGCCCGTGTGGAATGTCGGGGCCCGGAGGGGCGCGTGAGACAGGATCTCCAGCAGCCGCGCGAGCACCTGCCTGGTTTCGTGCGGTTGAATGATGGCATCCACCCATCCGCGCGCGGCCCCGTATCGAATGTCCATCTGCTCCTTGTAGTGGCCCTTAATCTGCTCGTACAGTCGTGAAGCGTCTTCCGCCTCGGGACTGTCCTCTTTCTTCTGTGACCTCTTCATGATCGTCATTACCGTCTGCGCCGCCTGCTCGGCACCCATGACCGCGTAACGCGCGCCAGGCCAGGCGACGATGAAATTCGGGTCATAGGCCTTTCCGCAAAGGGCATAGTTCCCTGCTCCGAACGAATTCCCGACAACCACGGTGATCTTGGGAACGATCGAGTTGCTGACGGCGTTGACGAGCTTGGCCCCTGCGCGGATGATGCCCGACTGCTCGGCCTCCCGACCCACCATGAATCCGACCACGTCCTGGAAGAACACGATCGGGGTGCGCGCCTGATTGCAGTCCATGACGAACCGGGCCGCCTTGTCGGCGCTCTCGGTATAGATGACACCGCCGATCTCGATTCCACCCCGCGCCGTCCGGACTCTGGTCCGCTGGTTTGCGACGATTCCCACCGCCGACCCGGCAATGCGCGCGTATCCGACTACCAGGGTCTGACCGTAACCCGCCTTGTATTCGTCAAAAGAGCCGCCATCGACGATGGCCAATAGGAGCTCGCGCACGTCATATTCCTTGCTCCCGTCAGCGCTCACCAGTTCGTAGACGGTGGCAGGATCGCGCTCCGGCGAGCGCGGCTCGGTTCGATTTCCGTGTAAGGGCGGCCTTTCGAGCAGGCTGACCAGACCCCGTATGCGGTTCAGGCAGGTCTCGTCGTCCGGCTCGTGAAAGTCGACCGTGCCGCTGATCTCGGCATGCATCCGGGCCCCGCCCAGCTCTTCGGTATTTGCGTTCTGGCCTATGGCCGCTTTTACCAGCGCGGGACCGGCCAGGTAGAGCCCGCTTCCCTCGGTCATCAGCAGCTTGTCGCAAAGGACAGGCAGGTAAGCGCCACCCGCGATGCAGTTTCCCATGACGGCGGCGATTTGAGGCACCCCGGCCGCTGACAGGACCGAGTTGTTTCGGAATATCCGACCGAAATCATCTTCATCAGGAAAGATCTCGTCCTGGAGCGGGAGAAACACGCCGGACGAATCGACGAGGTAAACGATAGGCAACCGGGATTCGAACGCGATCCGTTGCGCCCGCAACATCTTCTTGATCGACTGGGGGAACATCGCTCCGGCTTTGACCGTTGCGTCGTTGGCAACAACCATCACGTCCCGGCCATCGATCCGTCCAATGCCTGCAACGAGTCCGGCGGCGGGCAGATAGCCCCACTCCTGATACATCTCGTGAGCCGCCCAGAGTCCGATCTCGAAAAACCCCGAATCAGTGTCGAGAAGGCGGGCCAGACGATCGCGAGCGGTAAGGCGTCCGAGCCGGCTCTGCCTCTCCCGTCCCGCCTGCCCGCCTCCCTGGCGGATGACCTCCTCCTGGGCGGCAATCTGCTCGCTTAGCGCACGAAGCGTCAGGTCGTCTTGTTGTTCAGTGGGTATTCGCTCCCCCATTAGCCCTCGTTTGCGGTTCGCGTTTTCGGGGAGTTTCGGGGAGTTTCGGGGACACAAAACTTAATTCCTTCGCCGTGCCACGAACGTGGAAACGGTGGGGGAATTAAGTATTATGTCCCCGAAACTCGCCCCGAAACTTTCCTTGTCAAGCGGTCGGCAACAGCCTCCACCTGGTCATCCAGGTTCCGGAATAGAGTCCCCAAACAGGAATCGATCGTGGCAAAAGCCTGCCTGCAGTAGAGCTTCCCGGCCGCCAGGTCGTCCCCGACCGCCTCTGTGTTTGGCGCTGCCGCGAGCTGGGCGTCCAGCCTGGCGATCACGGCGGTCGCGGTGTAAAGCGCGATCGCGCTGGTAGCGATCCGGTCCAGCAGCAATTGCTTCTCGACGACGTCTTCCTGGTATTTGACCAGGAGCCGGGGAATGGCCATGCCGAAAGCCTTGACTCGGCGGCTGAGCCCATCGGCTTCGCCGCGGAGCAACGAGGATCCGACCGGGATCTTCGGGCGCCGCAGCCTCCTGGTGTTGGCGACCAGGAACTGGGACAGCAGACGCGCATTCTTGATCGGTCGTCTCAGGGCCTGAATGGCATCCTGGACACCCACGCCCACGTCGCGCATTCCGACCGCCCCGATGAACGCCCGCATCACCTCGTTCGAACCTTCGCCAATCATGTTGAGACGCGCGTCCCGCATCATCCTCTCGAAAGGCTGATCGGTGAAGAACGACCGTCCCCCGTAGATCTGCATGGTGTCGTACAGGATGGTCCAGAGGGCATCGCTCGTGAAAACCTTCAAGATAGCCGCCTCGAGCATGAAATCTTCGGCATCCTCGTCGATCATTCCGGCCGTCAGGTACGTGGTCGCGTCCATCGCATAGGCCAGTGCCGCCATGTTCGCGATCTTCTGTTTCACGAGCCCAAAGGAGGCAATCGGCCGCTTGAACTGCTCCCGGTTGCGGGCGTGCTCGATTGCCCGTTCCACTGCAAACTTCGCAGCCCCGGTGCAAGTCGCGCCAAACGTTGTGCGCCCATAGTCGAGCACGGTCAGACAAACCCGGAGGCCGCCGCCGAGGGGACCGAGGACATTGGCTGCTGGCACCTCGACATTATCGAACCCGAGATTGGTCGTTTTCGTCCCCCGCATCCCGACTTTTTCGAGTGCGGGGACCAAAACACGGAAACCGGGCATATCCGGGGTAACGATGAAAGCGGTGATCTTGTCCTGCTTTCCTTCGGGAGTATCCACCTCGGTCTTTGCCATGACCGTCAGGACGTGGGCAATCGAGCCGTTGGTCGTCCATTGCTTGCGCCCGGTGATTCGATAGACTTGGCGCGAGGAATCGAAGACCGCCCGGGTCTCGATATTCGCAACGTCGGACCCCGCGTTCGGCTCCGTCAAAGAGAATGCGGCGATCTTCTTCCCGGCGGCGAGATCCGGCAGGTACGTGGCCTTCTGTTCCTCCGACCCGTACAGGACAAGCGCCTTGAGCCCGATGCTCTGGTGAGCGTTGACAAATAGTGAAGATGAGGCGCAGGAGCGCGCCAACAATTCCATCGAACGGCAGTAGGCGTATTGCGACATACCCAGCCCGCCGTGCTCCTTGGGAATCGTTATCCCGAGGAGGCCGATGTCGGCCAGGCCGCAGATCACACGGTCGGGAATCGTGGCATTACGATCGATCCAGTCCGGGTCGATCTCGGCGTGGATGAATGAATCGAGTCTGGAGAGGAGGCCGGGCAGTTGCTCTTTCTCGCCATCGGGCGGCGTTGGATAAGGGAAAACCCGACGATGATCAAAGAACCCGAAGTAGAGGAGCTTGGCAAAGCTGGTCTTCTTAGGCCCGGAGAAAAACAACTCCTCGGCAAGTCTTTTTTGTTCGGCATCCATAATCGGCAGTCAAGGCGGTGAGAAGGTCTTGATTCTATTTTACATAGTTTTTGAGCTGACTGGGCGGCGGGCCCGTTACGGAAGGAGATAGGAGCGAGAGGACAACAAGGACATCGAGGACCGCAAGGACAACAAGGACCGCAGGGACAACAACGACGGCAAGGCAACGACAGGCTGGCTGGTTCCTCAGTCCTTGCTGTCTTTGCTGTCTTTATCGTCCTGGTGGTCTTTGTGGTCCTTGCGCTCGCTGTCCTTGCTTTCTGTTTTGTGAATTCTGATCGTCATCACGGGACACTCGGCCAGCCGAACCACCTTCTCGGTGACCGAACCGGACACGAGATGGCGAAGACCGCCAAAGCCGTGCGTCGCCATGACAATCAGGCCGGCCTGTTCTTCTTTGGCGATACGCACGATTTCCCTGGCTGCATCGCCATAGCCGACAACCGGCCTGACCAGGAGGTCCTGGAAGAGCGCTTCGTTGATAATTTCGCCGAGGCGCTCTTCGGCATTCTTGATCAGGGCTTCCTCATACTCAGGAAGATCGAACGCGTAATTGGGTCCGGGCGGGAGGGCCGGAATAGCAGGGACGACATAGGTGAGCAGCATTTCGGCGCGAAAACACCTGGCCAGTTCTGCTGCCCGGGCCACTGCCTGATACGAGACCTCGCTGAAGTCCGTGGCCGATAAGATGCGCCGGAACGGTAACATTGGAGCCCTCCCACATGGCGGATCAAGACTGCCGAAGGCCAGACCTCAGAACCGCAGGAATGCGCCCACGCCCCCGGCATCATTCAACGTCTCAGCCGCCTTTTCGCGAACCTGCTCGACCTTTCCGCCGCTATTGACCACGCGACTCACGGCGCGAGCAAGTATGTCCTTGACCGGGAGCACGGATCCTTCGCAATAGAGACAGGTTGAAATGGATCGCGAAAAAAGGTAACCACATTTTCCACATTCACCGCCCGCCGCCTGGAAACCGTTTGCATAGACCAGGCGCCACACTCGTCCCTCGTGCAGATTCTCGAGAGTGTGCTCGAGGCCGGTGACCGCCTGGCTGTTTTTCGCGGCCGCGGTGATCAGCTCTCCGACGATGGTCTCCTCATGCGAACGCTCCACCACCTTCTGGAGTTTCTGAACGGCGGTGAGGATCTCGTTCGGGGTCGCGTCCATACTTAAAGCGGCGGTACCGGCGAGCATCTTCCGCAGACGGGCGGGCAGAAGCCCCTGGAGCTCGCTCGTGGCTGAGACGGGCCCAGCGAGGACGATGTGGTCGAATTCATGCTGATCCGCCAATTGCTCGAGAAGCTCGGCAACATTCTTCAGATGATGGCGCGCGTGTCCGTCAGCTTTTCGCTGGACCTGCATCTGCGAGCGAAGATGGTCGCTGCCCGGCCCTTTGATGTGCCTCACCTCATCGGCCGCCAGGGCATCGACGTGCTCTTCAATGTGACTGAGAAACAAGGTGAACAGTCGAGCTTGTCCCTTGTCGGTCAGAACGATTCCATAGCGCTTGAATTCCTCGCAGGCCTCCAGGAGAGGCCGGATATATGGTTTACCGCTCCATCGAGCGCTGTTCTCCAGAGCGACGTTCACTTCTCTTTGCCAGTAGAAATCACGGGCGGGCTCGGCGAAAACCACCAGGAAGCGACCATGGGGGGTGTACTGAGCAAGAGCCCGAAGGACCTGATCCGACGCTGCCATGAACTCTTTGTGGCTCTCCTTGCCCTTCACATCCTCCTCGACGGCCCGCAGCAGATTCTTGAGGGCTGCCTCAAACCCTCGGTTAAGGTTGACTGCCTGAGATTGATCGACATTGAGGTAGACACTCAGGACTCCGCTTCCGGGCTTGGCCGTATGGTCGATTAACTCACGAACTTCCTGTGCAGATATCATTTGAAACCTCCTTAGGAGATCGACCCGCCGGTAACCGGCGGAAAACCACGGCAGCACGTGCGACTTGCCTGGACTGTTGCTGAGGCCAGCCAGGCATCCGTCCGAGCAAGCGCTCGGCAGACAGGTTCACATGGGAATTAGTGTTGTCAGAACGACTTGTGAATACAGTGAGGGTTGACGGGAAAAAAGGACTCCCACTTACAGCGAGCAGATCGAATTGGGTTTGAGCTGAGAAAGCCCCTCGTCCCATTGTTGGTTGACCTGCTGATCCTCGGACTCATTGTACGACTCTGGTGGAGGCACGGCAAGCGCGAGCGCGACGCCCGCGGGCCCAGCGCGGACGGGCCTCAGCCACGTTCAACCTGCCGGAAAAGCCGATCTCGCTTGTTTTTCACCTGAATTTGCATAAAATGTGACCGTATTCACAGAGTTGGTATCGGTTCTCTCTTTGCGGAAGGCGACTGTTGACGTGCCGAACTTGTTTAAGCTGAGCCCCTACGAGGAATTCCAGCTCTGGATGGATGGGCTGGCTGCCCACCACCGGCACTGTGGTATTCCTTTCGGGACGCAAACTGCGGTCATCCTCAACCGCGACTTCAAAGAAGACATCCGGACCTCGCTTCAGATCCTCGAAAACCTGATCGCGATGGCGCAGAGGATCGTCGCCACTGAATTGCTCCAGATCCGCGAAATTGACCCGGCAGCACTTGCCAATCCGGGCCGGGATCTGCGCAAGCAGTTCAAGCAGTACAAGTCCTATGCCCGCAGCATCGATGAGTTCGTCGTCTTCTGGGACTTCCTTGAAAACTATAGAACCCTGTCGATCAGCCTGCTGCGGCTGCCCTCTATATCCCGGGCCGAATTCAAGTCCTTCAGCTTCCTGTTCACCGATCAGATGGCTCGGTTCGGCAAGACCGAATCGAACGGATACCTGAAAAAGAAATTTTACGACTGGCAGTTTCAACATATGGTGGATCGGGAAATCCTGCGCAACCTCCCCGACCAGGGGAGCCGGGAGTTCCTCCAGAAGCTCTTCCTCGATTTCTTCCACCTGCTCTGCATCGTGCATTACATGAGGGATGAGATGCGCCGGAGATTTCCCTTCCGCAAGCTCATGAGCCTCTTCATGCACCTGCATTTCACCTGCCGCAAGTTTCTCAAGGTTCTGGAAGACAGCAGGAAATACCTCAGCGAGCGACTGCCGGAGGTGTCCTCAAACATCTACGACATCAGCCTGGCGCTCAAGATGGAAATGCGTCGCGTCTACAGCGGCGAACTGCGCGACCTGGAATCCGAAAAGAAGATCGACGTCGTTTACGGGCAGATGCAGAACGCGCTGGGAATGATGCTCAACGCCTTCCAGGAGTCCTTCATCAACCTGTCGCATATGCTCCAACCGGAATTCAACGAATTCGAGCTTTTCGAGGAACTGGGCAAGAAGCACCGGGAGTCCATGGCGCTGCTCAACGGGCTGAAGGCCGTGTATAAGGTGATTTCGACCGAGTCAGAATCAGTCGTGTCGGAACCCAAGTACATGGAAGTCAAACAGACCCTCGAGCACTTCCGGAATACGTCGATGCGCTTCCTGTTCTTCAAGGACTGGTCGACCTTCGAGGCGTTTTCCGAGGAGCTCGATAAAGCGTCGCCCGACGAAAGAGTCTTTATCCTGCACCGAATGCAGGTCTACGTGTCCACCCTCGTGGGAGAAGTTGCCAAGCGAACCGTCCTGTCCAAGGTGGTCCAGCCTGAAGCCGCCGCCCAGCAGCCCCGCACCAAGCAGACATTCTAGAAGAAGACAGGGAGACGGCTTGGGAATGGGCGCCTTCCGAGCGTGGCGGCCTCCTGGAGTGCGGACATCTTGTCCGCACTGGGTTCGCGGGCATCTTGCCCGCGCGACGGGCATCTTGCCCGGCGTTGCCTTTTCTTCCTTTCCCTTGCCGGTTTCTCTCGCCAGGAGCGGCGGGCACGAAGCCCGCCGCTGCGGACGGGACGTCCGCGAACCCAGTGCGGACGAGACGTCCGCGCTCCAGAAGGCCGTCAGAGCATCTTATGCAGCGCTTTGGAGCGGGTTTTAGGATTCGCCAGCCAGACGCTTCGCAATTCCCCCGATCGTAGGAATCTCAATCACTGCCAGCTCATAGCCAAAATAGAGCATGACCATCCAGAGGACGAGCTCCGCCATGTACAGGTACGAGACGAATGGTTCCGCCCGAACCCCCGCGTCCCAGGAGTAACGGAAGATGCTGGCAATGATGACCCAGATGGCGAGGTTCACAATCCCGACAACCAGTGCAAGGAACGTGGCTTGAATCGCATGGAAACGGACGCCCGGACAGGACCGCCGGATCAGAAGAAGCAGCGGACCGAACACGTAGCAGAGCAAACCGGCTATGCGGTCGCCCCGCCCGGGTTGAGGTCGTTGAACGGGGGAAGAATCGGGCATCGCGCTCATTTATAGCACGGACGAACATGGACCGAAAACAACTTAAGGCGAAAACAAGCACCCGCACGCAGCGCAGAAGCCTTGTCAGAGCCGCGCGCGAGCGCCTTCCAGCGAAGCAAGCGGGTTGTAACAGTTAGCTGACCGCCGTCCCTCGCACTGACCCTGTAAAAGGGCATGCGATCTGCCTGCTGATACAACCCGCTTGCTTCGCTGGAAGGCGCTCGCGCGCGGCTCTGACAAGGCTACTTGCGCTGCGGGCGCGGCTCCTGACAAAGCGCCTCCCTGTCTCCCTGTCTCCTCGTCTCCTCGTCTCCTCCTTGTCTCCCTGCCTGCATTTAGGCATCATGTCAGGCGTGACCACCGAATCAACCAACCCGAAAACAGCGAACCTGGATCAGCTTTCCACGCTTGAGATTGTCCGTGCCATCAACGACGAAGACAGGACGGTCGCGGAGGCCGTTTCATCAGCATTGGAGAACATCGCCGCCTGCATCGATCGAATCGCGGAGAAGCTTGCCGCGGGAGGCCGGCTCTTCTATGTCGGAACCGGCACGAGCGGGCGGCTCGGGGTACTGGACGCAGTCGAGTGTCCCCCGACCTTCGGGGTCTCCCCAGACGTTGTCCAGGGAATCATCGCCGGGGGATACGGCGCCTGCTACGGGGCGGTCGAGGCGGCCGAGGACGATAAGTCGCAGGCGGTCAGCGACGTGACGGCCCGGAGGATTGGCCCCGGGGACGCGGTCGTCGGAATAGCCGCGAGCGGGAGCACTCCGTACACGGTTTCCGCCATCCGGCAGGCCCGCTCGCTCGGAGCCTTCACAGCCGGTATCGCCTGCAACCCGGGTTCGCCGCTCTCCACGGAAGCAGAGATCGGCATCGAGATCGACACGGGTCCGGAAGCGCTGGCCGGCTCCACGCGGATGAAGGCAGGAACCGCGCAGAAGATGGTGCTGAACATCATCAGCACCGGGGTCATGGTCCGGCTGGGCCACGTTTACGGCAACCTGATGGTCAACGTCCATCTGAAGAATCGAAAGCTGGTGAAGCGAGGAGAGGGGATCGTCCAACGAGTGACGGGTGCCGGGAATGATGAGGCCAAAGGCGCGCTCGAGGCGACCGGAAGCGTCAAAGCGGCGATCATCCTCCTGAAACTCGGCTGCAAGCCGGACCGGGCGGTCCAGCTAAGCCGGGAAGTCCGCAACCTGCGGGACGTGATTGGGTGACAGGAAAGCAGAACCTGAGTTCTGAGTTCGGAGTTCGGAGTTCTGAGTTCTGAGTTCGTGAAGCTCCGAACCGCCTAGCCGACAACTCAGAACCCAGAACTCGAACTCAGAACTCAGAACTCAGAACTCAGAACTCAGAACCCTTCCCTACTTGCAGTCAGTCATGACGAGCTGCTTGGCTCTCTCAGAGGCCTTGACGACCGCTTTGATGAGCGTCACGCGAAGCTTCCCTTCCTCGAGCTCGAGGAGGCCGTCGATGGTACAGCCGGCCGGGGTTGTGACCGCGTCCTTCAAGAGGGCCGGGTGGTGCCCGGTTTCCAGGACCACGCGCGCGGCGCCCTGGGTTGTCTGGGCTGCGAGAAGGGTCGCCACATCCCGCGGCAGCCCGACCTTCACACCCGCTTCGGCCAGGGACTCCAGAATCACATAGATGAATGCCGGGCCGCTCGCCGAGAGCCCTGTCACCGCATCCATATGCTTCTCGTCCACGGTGACCGTCCGCCCGACCGTTTCAAAGAGCATCCGGGTCAAATCCACGTGTTTCTGGCTGGCATGCTGTCCGCGGCAGATGCCTGTCATCCCGCAACCGATCACGCACGGCGTGTTGGGCATGGCCCGGACGACCGGTATTTCCATTCCGGCAGCCGATTCGATGTAACAACTCGGCACTGAGGCCGCGATGGAGATAATCAGCTTGTCAGGACCGAGGTGCGGCCGGATCTGCTCGACGACTTCCCGCACGGTTTGCGGCTTCACGCACAACAGGATAACGTCGGCTTTTCTAGCCGCCTGGGCGTTGTCGATGCCGACCGAAATCCCAAGCTCGCGGCTCAGAACCTGGGCCTTATCCTGGTGGCGTACCGTTGCACAGGTCCTCTCGGGACGAAGCAATCCCTGCTTGAAAAAGGCCTGCAGCAGGATCTGGCCCATCTTCCCCAGCCCGAGAACGGCCAGGCTCTTGTCGGCAAATGTCTCTTTGGTCTTCTTGTCCATATTGTTTCTTCTTGAGAGGATTTATGCGATTCACAAGCTACTTCGAGTCACTGCACCCGTTCGGTGACCGGAGCATCGGCCAGCATGACCGACGCTTCGGCCGAATACTTCTGGAGCTGACTGCTCAACTTCTCGTTTAGGAGGACGATGGAACGTATGCTCTGGTAGTTGAGTTTCTGCTTGACGCCTTTGTCGTCCGGGACAAACGCAGGATTCTCCTGAACAAGGAAAGCCAGCAGCTGGATCAGGAAGTTCGCCTCCCCGGCCGAGAGCTTCCAGGGGAATTCGCGATTCAGAAACTCCTGAATGCGACGGTTCTGTTCGGGTCCTTCTGGTTGCATAGGCGAGGAGTTAAGCACGACCGGGCTCTGAGTGTCAAAGACCAACGCGGCAAAAAAAAAGGGTGGGACCGAGATCCCACCCTTGCTGTCTCAGGAACAAAGGCCGACTAGAACATGAACTTCACGCCGAACCGGCCGGAGAAACCAGGGTTAAACAGGTTGTCCTTGTTGAAGCTCGGATCGATTGCGAAATTCTTCGCGGGATCGAGCGACTTCGGATCGGTCGTCCTGGTGTCGTGCGCCGCGTACTCGGTCTCCGACAGGAGCGTCTTCCAGTCATACCCCTCGAGCAGGTTGACGGCGCTCATGTCCATCGCAGAGCCGGCGTCGCGGAACCGGGTCATGAAGACCTGGCGGTACCGGGGAGTCTTCTGGTTGAACAGGTTCAACGCGTTGAACTCAAAGCGCAGTTTCTTCCCTTCACCGAGTGTGAATTCGTGAGAAATCATCATATCGGTCGTGGAGAGGACGGGAGTGCGGCCCATGTCACCACGCCCATTAACCAGCATTGGGACACCACTCATGTTCTCGACCATGGTGGACAGCGGAGTGCCGCTCGAAACATTGAACCGCCCACTGAGCGCCGTTCCGATGGGGAATTCGTACGACCCGTACATCTTGAGCACGTGGGGACGGTCGGTCTGCAAGCGGCCATTCAGCTCATTGCCGTTGGCGTCGAAAAGGATCTCGTCCGAGTCCCAGCTCCGGTTGGCGTTACCGCCCGGACGCGCGATAGCAGACGTAGGAGACTGATCGGTCGACCAGCCGCCTACCGCGATCTCGTCCGTGTTGCTCAAACCGGCGTAGTTGCCGTAGAGCCGGCTCCAGGTATAGTTGCCACCGAGGAACCAGTTGTCCGAGAAACGGCGGGTGATACCGAGCTCGAGGGCATCATACTGGCGGTTCGGTTTCGGCATCTCGAAATCCGGCGTTGCGCCGTAATGGTTGGTCTCCATCTTGAACCTGCCTTCGCCCGGGTTTCCAAGCGTGTAGGTCTCACTGCCGTCAACCAGCCGTCCGATGTCCTCAATCGTCCGGCTCAATTTGTCGTGAACGTAGTGCGCGGAGAGAACCATCTGCGGCGTCAGCTGATAGTCGAAGCCCGCCGAGAACTTGTCGACGAACATCGGCTTGAGGTCGGGGTCGACGTCATTCTCGCCGAAGCTCGGGATCCGGTAATCACGGAATATGTTGTTCGGATCGCTTGACCAGAGGTTCGCCCCCGGGTGGTTCTGCAGCGACAGGTTGAAGACGTCCGTGGTGTCGAGAGCGTAGTAGTAGTCTCTCCAGATGTCTCCGCCGAAAGAGCCACGAACCAGCTCGTACTTAGTCCAGTCAAAGAAGCGACCCCAGCTGCCGAAGACCTTCAGCTTCCCGTTGCCGAAGACATCAGCGGCGGCGCCGATGCGGGGGGCCAGCTTGTCACCCCAACCGAACTTCACCGCGTATTCCTTGACACGGAAGGCCGGAATCGTCTCTTTCTCGGTTCGCAGCCCGAGGTTCAGGGTTACGCGCGGATGGACTCTCCACGCGTCCTGGATGTACATGTGGTCGATCGTGCTGCCGGCGGACCCCTGGGTCCCGTACTCGCGCAGCCGGTAGTAGCCGTACGTACCGCGGCCGGTCTGGCCGGTCGCGAGGCTCTTGAACGCCGTGTTCCAGTAAAGGGCGACGCTCTGGCCGCCCTGGTAGTTCTGGTTCACCTGGTTCGTGATCTTCTGGACGCCAGCGCCGGCCTTGAGGTTGTGCGTTCCGCCCAACTCGAAGGTCTTGCTGTAGTCGCCCTGGACGAAGCCGCGGGTCGTGATATCGAAGAAAGTCACTGTCGCGTTGGGGACGTTGGCATATCCCGAGTTCTGAACCAGGTTGGTGGGCAGTGTAAAGGGCATGTTCTGCGAAGTGTTGCCCCACGCCACGGAAGGCTGAGATATGGGATTGACGTTCCGGTAGTTGTCCCAGAAATACCCGCCTCTGAGGCTGATCACCGAATCGTTGGAAACCAGGAAATCGATGTTGCCCGTGTAGCTGTTCTTCGGCAGGTACCAGCCCTGGGGCCTCAGGTACTCCAGGTTGGTGAGAGTCTGGGTGGACGTGTTCGGCAGTACTGCCCCAAAACCCGGGATCGTGCCTTCCCGTTTCTGGGTCGTGTACAACCAGGTAAAGTTCGTCCGTAGGCGACTGGCCGGATCCCAGGAAATCTTGTTAAAAGCGCTCAAGTACTTATCGTCACTGTCGAACCGCGAGGTTGGACCGGTGCCGTTGTAGGTCGCAACGTCGGCTTTGCGATGGCGGAATTCCGGTGTGATCGACGTAAAGAAGAAGAGCTTGTCTTTAATAATCGGACCGCCGAGGGAGCCGCCGATCTCGTTCCGGATGTCGCTGATGTCCTTGTCCTGAACGTAGAAGGCCTTTTGCTGAGTGGCCGGGTCGGTCACCAGGCGCTTGTTCGGCATGGCGCGCAGCGGCGAACCGCTCATATACCAGTGCAACTCCCCATGGAACTTGTTGCCGCCTGACTTGGTAACGGCCGAAATAACGCCGCCAAGGGCGCCACCGTGCTCGGCTTCGATACCGTTGGTCTTGACCTGGACTTCCTGCAGGAACTCATACACCGCATCCTGGCGGGAGTTGCCGTTCAGAACTCCGGTGGTCGAGAGGCCATCAATGGTGAACTGGTTTTCGGCGCCGCTGGCGCCGTTGACCTGGATACCGCCTTCGATATCGCCCGAGTTCACCGACGGAGATGTCAGAGCCACATCCTGAAAGCTACGCGCCTTAGGCATGCGGTCGAACTCTTCTGCGGTGACGTTGTGGGTGATAGCGGTCGACTGCGTGTCGAGCATCGGCGGAGCATAGACGACTTCCACGGTCTGCTCGATCGAGCCCACGCTCAAGCTGCGATTGAGCTCGATGCCTTTCCCGAGGAGAACGATGACATCGGGAATCTCCGACGGGCCGAAGCCGGTGAGCTCAAATTTCACGTTGTATCGCCCGGGCTCCAGCTCTCGAGCGAAGAACTTGCCTTCATCGCTTGTAACCGTCGAGAAGACACGGTTGGTTTCCTTGTTGGTGATTGTCACCGTGACTCCGGGCAGAACAGCCTTGCTGGAGTCAGTCACGGTTCCGACTAGGGAACCGAACCTTTCTTGCGCTGAAAGATTCACATTGACGAGCAACAATCCGACCACTGCGAGCAGGACCACAGTCCCGATCGAGCGAACGAACGTGCTCGACGCACCGATTTTCCGTACGCGATTCATTGATGCGATTTCTCCTTGACGAACCAGGGACAGCAGGAGCTGCCTCGGCCTCGCCTTAATGAGCCTTAACATGATGAGAACCCTCCCTTTTTGATAAAGCAGTCGGACAGAATTAGGAAGATTTATTTTTGCCCCCAAAAGCGTAAACCATTGCGCTTTCTGATCTTCCGACCTAAAACACCGCTCTTATCTAAAAAGCACGCTAAGTTGTCGCATAAATCGCTTCAAACTCAAGACATATTTCCAGACCGAAAAACCCTGATTTCCGTCCACTTTGTGGGAATTTAGCCGACAGTGAAAGCCCGGAAGCGGTCGTCTATAATCGAAGGGAGTTTCAACGACAGAGGAGGCAAATCGTGAGCAGAATCGGTCGAAGACAATTTCTGCAAACCGTTGCAGTATCAGGCACGGTGGCCTGTCTTACGCAACAGTGCTCAACGGCTCCAGGGCCCGAAAAGCGCATTTGTGCCCGGCAGGAAGTCGGCCCTGGACCGAGTAACACTCGGCCACACCGGGATTACAACCTCCCGCCTCGCCATGGGGACCGGCACAAGCGGGTGGGGACATACCTCCGACCAGACTCGCCTGGGGGCGGATCTCACAAGGCTCCTCCGTTACGGATTTGACCGCGGAGTCACCTTCTGGGAAGCGGCTGACCAGTACGGCTCCCATGAGTTTCTGGCCGCGGGACTCAAGGAAGTCGACCGCAGCAAAGTCGTCGTCCTGACCAAGACGAACTCCGAAACGGCAGACGGCATCCGAAACGACCTCGAGCGTTTCCGCAAGGAGCTTGGAACCGACTATATCGACATCGTGCTGCTGCACGCTATCACCGACCCCGACTGGACAAAGAACATGAAGGGTGCCATGGACGCCCTTTCCGAAGCCAAACAGAAGGGCATCATCCGGGCGCACGGTTGTTCGTGCCACGACCTCGGTGCCCTGAAAGCCGCGGCCGACTCCCCCTGGGTCGATGTCGACCTCGCCCGGATCAACCCGGCAGGCCTCCACATGGACGACAGCCCGGCCGTAGTGATCCCCATCCTTCAGAAGATGAAGGCTGCCGGGCAAGGCGGTTCTTGGCATGAAGATCCTGGGACAGGGACAGTTGGGCGATCAGCCGGACCGTGCATTGCGTCACGCCGCCCAGCTCGAATGCCTGGATGCTTTCACAATCGGGTTCGTCAGCCAGGATCAGCTGAATGACGTCGTGAAACGCATCCCGGTTGTCGCAACGCAGGCGTAAGCGGAAGCGAGTTCAGGGAATTCAGGATCGGTTCAGGGACGTTCAAGGACGGATTCGAGGATCAGTTTACGACTAGAAGGCAAGTGCAGGTTTAACCGGGTGAACCCTGAACCGTGCAACTTGTCGATCCCTGAACTCGAATTCCGAACTCTGCCTTAACCCCGAAACGTCTCAGCGTAGATTCGCTTGAGCGGCGCCAGGCAGTAGTTGTCGATCAGATCCTGGAGCACGTCCTCGCGAGCCAGCAGCCCGTCCTCGTGGCGGGGTTGATCGCAAAAAGCAGGCGGATGATGTCGGCCTTGTCTTTGCGGATATCCAGGGACACCGAGCGCCCCATGCGGGGATCGAATCGCAAGAGATCGGCGTAGGCGAAGTGGGAGAACTGCGGGTCGGTCCAGGGCTTTTCGTAGCAGTTGCTCCAGTAGTGATTCTTGAGCCGATTGGCGAAAACATCGTAGTCGAACCTCGCTGACTTGTTGTTGACGCTTGCTTCGATGCAAAGCCAATTGTCTTCATCGCGGGCGACCGTCCGCAGGCCATAGGTCACCTGGAGAACCCTCTCCCTCGAGAATTTGATCAGGTGATTCCCCTGGGAATGAAACAGCTTTACCTCCGGATCGAGCCCGAGAACCTGACGGTCTTCTTCCGTGACGAATTCGGTTCGAATCCGGTCGTGCCAGCTGTCGATGATTCTCGCCATAACGGCGTCCAGCCGTTCCAGCTTCTGCTCGCGACTCAACATAGAGGAAACCCTCGATTTCGGGTTGCCCCGAAATTCCCGCCAATTGTCTCGGAATTGCCCAACAAAAGTAAATCATGTAAATTACGGACGATGCAAAGAGTTTTATCCCTTGCCACGCTCCTTGCGTGCCTGCTCCTCTTCCCCGGTTTCCAGGCGTCTCAGACCCAGCCCTCACAGCCGGCCCAGCAGTCTGAGCCGTTCAAGGTTCGGGTAGTCGAAGTCAATGTCCTCATCACGGCGGTCGACAAACAAGGGCGCTTCGTCACAGATCTGGGGCCGGGACAATTTCGTCGATTACCGAGGACAAGGTCCCGCAGACAATCACGAACTTCCGAAAGGAACAGCAACTACCGCTCACCATCGCCCTGATGATGGACACGAGCGCGAGTGTCCGGCTGCAGCTCGAGTTTGAGAAACGCGTCGCAGCCAACTTCCTGACGTCAATCATGCGCCCGGATGACAAAGCTCTCCTTGCTGAGTTTGACACCGGAACGAGCCTGCTCCGCGACTTCACGGACCGTCCCGGCCCGATCATCGAAGACCTTCGCAGCTTGAGATCGGGAGGCGGTACCGCACTGTTCGACGCCCTTGTGCAGGGTCTCCGAGGAGAAGATGGGCGAGCCGGCCGACAGGAAAGTCATCGTCCTTGTCTCGGACGGCGCCGATCGGCACAGCAAAAAGACGCATTGAAGACGCCGTTGAAGCGGTACAGCGTGCGGATACCGTCGTCTATGCCGTGGGAACAAGCAAGTTCGGGGCCTCCGGCGACAAAACCGGGGAACCGAAGCTCAAGGCCCTTGCCGAGCTGACCGGCGGACGGGCCTTCTTTCCATACTCCGAAGGGCAGTTCAGCGAAGCGTTTGCGCAAGATCAACGACGAACTGCGCAGCCAGTACAGCCTCACTTACGTGCCCACCAACAAGCAGACGGACGGACGTTTCCGAGAGCTGAAAGTGAAGGTCAAAGGCGTAGACGACGTCATCGTGCGGCACAAAAAGGGCTATTACGCCCCTTCGTCATAGCGATTTTGTCGCCTCCGGCACTTTGCGGAATTCAAAAGCGATCTGCTGCTTGAGCAGCTCGATCGCCTTATCCCGGCTTGTAGCAAGCGCCGAAAACGGTTTGACGCGCACGTAGGAACCCACCCGGGGAGCCCGGGCGGAGGCGAGGACGAACGGGCCCAGTTCTTCGGTCTCAACCGCGAATTTGATTCCCTTGAATTCCCATTCCATGCAGGAATCAATGATACATCGACCGGCCGGCGGTGTGGTAGGCGACCGGCCCTGACCGGCTGACCGGCTGACCAGCTAGACGGGCTGACCAGTAGTAGCGTAGGGCGAGTCGTCAGTCGTCAGTCGTCAGTCGTCAGTCATTATGGATTTTGCGGCTGGATTCCATGAGGACTGTGCCGTAGTCCATTCCCGCAAGCGTGAAGGCATTCTTCGTGTGCCCTTTCACCTCGACCTTGGCTCCTTTGCCCGGCACACCCCGGCCCTGGGACACGACGTACATCTTGCCCGTCCGGTCTTCAATCTCGTAGACACCCCATCCCATGACGCCGTAGGTCTTGGTCACGACGCCTCCAACGTGGGCGGTGTCCTTTTCGAACTTGTAAGGATCGTTCTTCACCTCGGATATCGTATCGAGATCGCACGCGGTGAGAAGCAACAGAGGGAGCAGCGACAAAAGCAGGAACAAACTCTTCCTTGACATCAGGTTATCTCCTTGCTGATCTCTTTGACGGTTCAGCCGGGCAAAGGTTTCAGAGAACCAATTTCGGGGACATAATACTTAATTCCCATTCCGCCACCGCGCATTCACCGTTTGCACGGAATTAAGTTTTGTGTCCCCGAAATTTGGACAAGAGACAGGGAGACAGGGAGACTGGGAGACAGGGAGACAAGGAGACAAGGAGATAGGGTAGATGTGCTAAATTCTGAGCAGATGAAAGCGTATCGGACGGTTGGGCGGGTCGAGGAGGTCCCTCCCGGGTCGTCGAAAATCGTGGAAGTCGCAGGAAAGCAAATAGCGGTCTTTAACGTCGACGGAATTTTTCGAGCGCTGGACAACACCTGCCCTCACCGAGGCGGGCCAATTGGAGAAGGTTACATCTCAGGACACGAGGTAACCTGCCCCTGGCACGCCTGGACGTTTGACATCCACACCGGACAGCTATCCCTCGACCCCAGCTTCACGGTGCAGACGTTTGATGTTCAGATCGAAGACGGCGAGATCCGAGTGGCGGTCTGAGAAGAACACGGACCCACGGACGAACACGGACTATCACGGACGAACACGGACACTTAGCCACTGTGCTGTCCGTGTTCGTCCGTGATAGTCCGTGTTCGTGTCCGTGGGTCCGTGGTCTACTTCTCCGCCGGAATCTCGAGCGAGAGCATGAAACGGCAGATCATGCTGTAGAAGCCGGTCAGGATCAGCATCTCGACAACCTGGTCCGAAGTGTAGTGATTGTCGAGCTGAGTCCAGAAATCAAACGGAATCTCGTCCGGTGTGGAGCGGCTCAGCTCGACGAACCTCAAGGCATCTTTTTCGTAGAAGTTCACGCTGTCGCTCTCGGCCGGGTTGTCGAAGGCCTGCAGCTGTTCATCCGTCCAGCCCGCGGCTTTCGCCAATTCCGTATGCTTATCGATCATTGGCTTGCACTTCTCGAGCCTGCAAGTCTTAAGAATGATCAACTGGCGCAACTTCTCGCTGAGCCCGCTTTCTTCCTGGAGTCCCAGGAAGGCAGTGGTAACGGGTTTCAGGAATCGGTCGCTGTGAGCCAGGGTCTTCAGGAAGCTGGGAACGTAGCCGAGTCGTTGCTGGACCTCGGCGTACACGGACTTGACTGAGTCGTTGGCGGCATCAGGTTGAACGGGTAAGTATCGCGGCATCAATCCCTCCGGGGAAAAATCTTAGCACATCTGAGAGGCGGGCAGGCTCGCCTTTCCGGTGGCGCCGTTGCCGCCGGCGACGGGCTTCTGCTATCGTGAACAGAATGTCTGAAACTCCTCTGGTGCGCTTGGATCATGGTTCAGTAAGACGTCGCCACCCGGAATGGATCCGGGTACGCGCCCCGTTCGGGCAGGAAGTCCACGATCTCAAGAAGCTCATCTCTTCGCTGAAGCTGCACACGGTCTGTCAGGAAGCGATCTGCCCAAACATGGGGGAGTGCTGGTCCCATCGCGTCGCCACCTTCATGATCCTTGGCGATATCTGCACGCGCGGCTGTCGTTACTGCGCGGTGGGCAAAGGCAAACCGCCCGAGCTTGACCCTGACGAACCGGAGAATGTCGCCAAGGCGGCTGCTTCCATGGAGCTTCGCCACGCGGTCATCACATCCGTGAACCGCGACGACCTGCCCGACGGCGGGGCCTCGGTTTTTGCGGCGGTGACCCGGGAAATCCGGACGCGCCGGCCGAGTTGCAAGGTCGAGTTGCTGATCCCCGATTTTCAGGGCGATGAGCGGGCGATTCAGATGGTCCTGGACGCCGGGCCCGAGATCGTCGGGCATAACATTGAAACCGTTCCTCGCCTCTACAGAACCGCCCGGGGCGGGGGCATCTACGACGTCTCACTCGGCGTCCTGCGGCAGATCGCGCAATCCGGAACCGGAGTGATCGCGAAGACCGGGATCATGCTGGGACTCGGCGAAACCGATGAAGAAATTCAGAAGGTGATGGAGGACGGTTACTCCTGCGGGGTGAAGATTCTCACGCTCGGACAATACCTGCGCCCTTCAAGCTGGCACCTGCCGGTCGCGCGGTATTACCACCCCGATGAGTTCGCCCACTGGAAGCGCGTTGGCGAAGAAATCGGGTTTATCCACGTCGAGAGCGGCCCGCTCGTGCGGTCCAGTTATCTGGCCGATCGCCAGTTCGCCAGTTATTCGGAAGCGGCGGAAGCTGACAGGGACTGAACGAGGGTACCCCGCCTTTCTGCCCGCCCTTGCAGGGTGAAACGCGAGCGGCGTCCCAGCGATTTGAGCGGTAAATTCTTTTGTTATAATGGACTAACCCGTCAGCAACGACTGGAGAAACCCGGCTCGATGACTACTTACTTCGGATTCTTCGTGTTGCTCTTCATTGCCGCGATCACGGTCGGAGCGATGATTTTGCTCGCGCAGCTTTTAGGGCCAAAACGGAGTGGAGGAGTTCACGACCTCCCCTTCGAGAGCGGCAAAATCCCACGGGAAATCATGCGAGGCAAGTTCTCCGTCAAGTTCTTTCTGGCCGCGCTGATCTTCATTCTGTTCGACGTCGAGCTGATCTTCCTGTTCCCCTGGGCGGTGGTTTACCGGGAATTGGGCTATTTCGGGTTCTTTTCAATGTTGATCTTTCTCGGCGTGGTGCTCCTCGGTCTGTTCTATTCCGTAAAAAAAGGAGCTCTTGAGTGGAAATAGGTAAGGAAGGGTTCGAGTCGGGATTCTTTACGAGCAAGCTCGACAAGATGATCGGCTGGGCCCGCAAGTACTCGCTTTTTCAATATCCGTTTGTGACCGCCTGCTGCGGAATGGAGTACATGTCCGTGGCATGCGCCCACTACGATATGGACCGGTTCGGCGCCGGGCTGCCTCGATTTTCGCCGCGCCAGGCGGACGTATTGCTCGTCGTTGGAACCATCAATCAGAAAATCGCCCCGGTCCTGGTCAATGTCTATGAACAGATGACTGCTCCCAAATGGGTCGTCGCTTTCGGCGTCTGCACATGCACTGGCGGTTTCTACGACGATTACGCAACCGTCCGCGGAATCGATCATATCCTGCCGGTTGACATTTACATCCCCGGGTGCCCGCCCCGGCCGGAGACCGTCTTAAACGGCCTGATGATGCTGCAGGAAAAGATCCAGAATTCGAAGCAGGAGATATAAAAAGTGGCCGAACAGCAACTGAGCAAGACGCTGGAGCACATCCGGGAGCATTTCGCCGACCAGATCATCGAGATGCACAGCCCGCTTGGCATGGACCAGGTCACGATAGCGAAATCCGCCATCTTCGAGCTGATCAAGTTCCTACGGGATGACCCGGAGTTGAAGTACAACCTGTTGAGCGATCTGACGGCAGTCGATTATTTCAAGCGCAATCCGCGCTTCGAGGTGGTCTATCATCTGTCGTCGCTCCCCAACAACGTCCGGGTAAGGATCAAGGTGCCGGTTGCGGAACCGAATCCCGAGGTGGAGAGCATCACGCCTCTCTACAAAATCGCGAACTGGCTCGAGCGCGAGTGTTACGACATGCTGGGGATCAGGTTCGCCAATCACCCAGACCTGCGTCGGATTCTCATGTATCCGGAGTTCAAAGGGCATCCGCTCCATAAAGACTACCCGGTCACCAAGCGTCAGCCCCTGATCGGTCCTCAGGATTCGCAGGCGTAGGAGTTTTGTTTCAATGAGCGACAGCACGGAAGTGACCAAGGATATGGCGCAGGCTCAGACCCAGACGGCGGACTCGGTGTCGAAACACATGTTCCTGAACGTCGGGCCTTCCCACCCGGCGATGCACGGCGTCATCCAGATCATGGTTGAGCTGGAAGGCGAGGTGATCAAGAAGGCGGACGTCGAGATCGGCTATCTGCACAGGGCGTTTGAAAAACACTGCGAGTCGGGCACGTACACTCAGTGTTTTCCCTATACCGACCGCCTCAACTACGTCTCGCCGCTGATCAACAACTTCGGGTTTGCGGCCGCCGTCGAAAAACTGATGGGGCTCGAGGTACCGGAACGGTGCAACTACATACGGGTGATCATGAGCGAGATCTCCCGCGTCACTGATCATTTGACCTGTATCGGGGCCTCGGCGATGGAGCTCGGCGCCTTCTCCGTCTTCCTGTACATGATGAAGGCCCGAGAGTATCTGTACGAGCTGGTTGAAAACGTGACCGGCGCCCGCCTGACCGTTTCTTACGGCCGGATAGGCGGGGTCAAAGCGGACCTCCCCGACGGGTTCGCCGAGACCTGCCGGGAAGCCCTGCGCAAAACGCGCGAGGTGATCGTGGAGGTGGATGCGCTCCTCACCAAGAACCGGATCTTTTACGACCGGATGAAAGGGACGGGGATCGTCTCGCAGGAAGACGCGATCAGCTATGGCATCACCGGGCCTTTTCTACGCTCGACCGGCGTCGCCTATGACGTGCGCAAGGCGACACCCTACTTCGTTTACGACCGGATGAACTTCGAGGTCCCGGTCGGAGAGGTCGGCGACAACATGGACCGGTATCTGGTTCGGATGGAAGAGATGGAACAGTCCATCCGGATCGTCGAGCAAGCCCTCGACACAATGCCGCCGGGCCCCACTAACGTTGACCCCGAAGGGCGCATCATTTCTCCCGACGTGATGGCCGATCTCGGCAAATTCGGGAAAACCGAGGGACTGCTCAAGAACGAAGTCTTAATTGAGCCGACGCTTGCGGGCACCCAACAGAAGTACCACCAGCTGATCCGTGCCGACAGCAAGGACGCCTGGCTCCCTCCGAAGGAGAAGGTCTACGGCAGCATCGAAGCGCTCATGAACCACTTCAAGATCGTGATGCTGGGGCACGGCATCCGGCCGCCCAAGGGAGAAGTTTATTACGCCGTCGAGGGAGGAAACGGCGAGCTCGGCTTCTACATTGTGAGCGACGGTTCGGACCGGCCGTGGCGTGTCCGCTGCAACGCTCCCTGTTTTCGCCCGATGGCCGCGTTGTCCGGCATCCTCCTGGGCAGTCAGATGGCCGACATCATTCCGACCTTTGGTTCAGTAAACATGATTGCTGGAGAACTGGATCGATGAACGCCGCCGAGCTCGAATTCGAATTCACTTCCGAAAACCTGGAGCGCTTTCAGGCTATCCTTCAACGATACCCGTACAAGCGTGCGGCACTTCTGCCCGCGCTTCACCTTGCGCAGGAGCAGCAGGGATACATCAGCCCCGGAGTCGAATGCTATGTCGGCAGGCTCCTCGATGTACCGGAAGTCGACGTGCACGAGGTGGTCACCTTCTACACGCTCTACTTCCAGAAGCCGATGGGACGCCATCACATCCGAGTCTGCATGAGCATCAGCTGCACGCTCTGCGGCTGCGAGACGATCCGTGACTACCTGGGCAAGAAGCTCGGAGTCCCGTCAGGCGGCGTTACTGACGATGGCAAGTTCAGCTGGGAGGCTATACCCGACTGCCTGGGGGCGTGTGAGATCGCGCCCATGCTTCAGCTGGACGAGGAATTCTACGGCAATCTGACACCAGAGAAAGTCGATCAGCTCCTGAACCAGGTGGAATGAATCGTGTGATCGCCGGTTTTGTCATGGAAGAGCCGCGCCACCGTGGAACGTTCCGACTGCGGCGAGTTGAATTAGTTATGCCCATTCTTAAACTGATTTCGGAAGACTTCGGGAACGAGAAAGCGCGGGGGCTCCAGTGGTACCGCGATCACGGCGGGTACGAGGGGGCGCTCCAAGCACTCGCGATGGACCCAGCCAAAGTAACCGAAGAGGTGACGATCTCCAACTTGCGCGGGCTCGGAGGCGCCGGGTTCCCGACAGGCAAGAAGTGGTCGTTCGTCCCGAAAGACAGCAAGCTGCCGAAATACCTGACCGTAAACGCCGACGAGGCGGAACCGGGGACCTTCAAGGATCGCTACATCCTCGAGTGGGATCCGCACCGGCTGCTTGAAGGCATCATCATCTGCTGCTGGGCCGTCGGGATTCACACCGCCTACATCTACATCCGGGGGGAGTATGTCCGCCCGTACAAGATCCTTCAGGCGGCTATCGATGAGGCTTACCAGGCCGGGATCTTCGGGGAGCGCGTCCTCGGCAAGGACTTCGCCTTGAACCTGTACGTTCATCGAGGAGCCGGCGCCTACATCTGCGGTGAAGAGACCGGCCTGCTCCAGTCGCTGGAAGGTAAGAAAGGGTGGCCTCGCCTGAAGCCTCCCTTCCCGGCAATCGTCGGGCTGTTCAACGCCCCGACCGTAATCAACAACGTCGAGACGCTTGTCGCATCTTCGGAACATCATCCTCCAGGGGGGACAGTGGTTTGCCGGAATCGGCAGCGAAAGAAACGGCGGAACGCGACTTTTCGCGCTCTCCGGCCGGGTCAAGCGCCCCGGAGTCTACGAGCTGCCCATGGGCACCGCCGATGCGCGAGCTGATCTATGAGCACGGCGGAGGGATGATCGATGACCGGCCCCTGAAAGCCATAATCCCGGGCGGTGCCTCGGCTCCGGTTCTCACCGCGGCCGAAGTCGACATCCGGATGGACTTCGACACTCTTGCGAAGGCCGGGTCGATGCTCGGCTCGGCGGGAATCATCGCCATGGACGAAGAGGTCTGCATGGTCAAAACGCTCCATCGCATCGCCGACTTCTTCGCGCACGAATCGTGCGGCCAGTGCACCCCCTGCCGCGAAGGCACCGGATGGGTCTACCGGGTGGTTTCGAGGATCCTGGATGGTAAAGGCAGCGCCGACGATCTCAAGAACCTGATGAGCATTGCGAGTTTCATGACCGGGACGAGCATCTGCGCGCTGAGCGACGGGGCCTCCATGGCTTACCGCGGAATCCTGAACAAGTTCGGCCACGAAATCGAGTACCACGTCAAGCACAAGCAGTGCGATGTGGAGGAGGCGCGGCTGGCACGAGCTTAGGGCGAATGCGGAGTTCGGAATGCTGAATTCTGAGTTTGAAGGTTACAGGGTCGGAAGGTTCGGGTAGAGGGGTCAAGGCGCAGTGAACCAGGGAACTCGCACGCAGCACTCAGAACTCAGCACGGTGAACCAGTATCAGACCGGGCGAACTAGAGAAAGAGTGATGCCAACGATTTCAGTTGACGGACAGGAAGTCATTGTAGATCCGGGGACGACGGTCATCCAGGCCGCGGAGAAGCTGGGGATCTACATCCCCCGCTACTGCTATCATCCGGGGTTGTCGATCGCGGGCAGCTGCCGGCTCTGCATGGTCGAGATCGAGAACATGCCGAAACTGCAGATCTCCTGCCACACCCGGGTCCAGGACGGGATGAAGGTGATCACCACAATCGCAGAAAGTCCTGGACGCCCGCAAAGCGATGCTCGAGTTCCTGCTCATCAACCATCCGCTCGACTGCCCCGTCTGTGACCAGTCAGGCGAGTGCGACCTGCAGAACTTCTACATGGAGATCGGGCGATACGACAGCCGTTTCCTTGAAAACAAGCTCAAGAAGAAGAAAGCTTTCCCGATCGGTCCGCACGTGATGCTGGACCAGGAACGCTGCATCCTCTGCAGCCGCTGCATCCGTTTCTGCGAAGAAGTGTCGAAGACTCATGAGCTGGGGATCTTTCAGCGCGGCAACCACTCGATCGTCGATCTGCACCCGGGCAAGAAGCTCGATAACCCTTACTCGGGAAACGTGATCGACATCTGCCCGGTCGGCGCCCTGACCGAAACCGAGTTCCGCTTCCAATGCCGGGTCTGGTACCTGCAAGACGCAGGACTCGGTCTGCAACAAATGCTCGCGCGGGTGCAACATCCAGATTCACTACAACACGGCCCGTCCCCACCACTCCAAGGGCCGGAGGATCGTCCGCCTCAAGCCCCGTTTCAACCCGCACGTCAACCAGTGGTGGATGTGCGACGAAGGACGTTTTGGCTACGATTTCATCAACACGAACCGCATCGAGTACCCTTACCTGCGGAAAGCCGGGAACCTCGAACTGTCCGATTGGGACGAGATCATCCACGAGACAGCCACGCGCGCTGGCGCGGGTCATCGAGGAGTTCGGAGCGGACAGCATAGGGGTGATCGCTTCCCCGCAGCTCTCAAACGAAGACCTGTTCCTGATCCGGAAGTTCTTCGTCGATACTCTGGGATCAGGACTGTCGGCTACAGGAATCCCGTGGGAGCGGCCCGGCTACCAGGACGACTTCCTGATCCGGGCGGACAAGAACCCGAACAGCCGGGGCGCGGAAGAGCTCAGGCTCGATGGCGACGTGCCGGCGGATCCTCGAGGGCGCGGCCTCCGACGGCACAATCAAACTGCTGTACATCTTCCAGCACTCCTTTGAGGAGCCGGAGGCCCAGGAACTGCTCAAGACGCGCGCCGCTGGTCGTCTTTCAGGGAACCAACTGGAACGCGACAGCGAAAGCGGCGCACGCGGTCCTCCCTTCGGCGACCTACGCCGAGAAGGACGGGACCTTCACGAACTTCGAGGGACGCGTGCAACGGTTCTGCAGGGCGGTGCCGCCGCTGGAGGAATCGAAGACCGATTTGGAGATCCTGTTCGGCTTCTCGGCCAGAAGCTCGGGCACCCGATTCCCTACTCCTCGCCGGAAGACCTGTTCGTGGAGTGGCGGGGGAAGAGCTACGCCGAGCACAACGGGTTTGGGGAGAAACTGGAGAGCTGAGACTGACGACTGACAACTGCAGACTGCGCGCTGCGCACTCATACTGCGCGCTGCCACAGGAGTCCTACTGCGAAGTGGAACCTTCGGGACTCAGGCAGGCGCAGGCCGGGAGGTGATCGGTCGTTGGGCAGTGGGCAGTGCGCAGTTTGCAGTGCGCAGTCTGCAGTGCGCAGTGCGCAGTGCGCAGTCGTCAGTCGTCAGTCGTCAGTTGGTTGCACCATGGCTTATCTTATCGATTTCACAATCGTCTTCTTCGTGTTCAATACCGTGATGGGGCTCATGTTCCTCATGACCTGGATGGAGCGGAAGCAGAGCGCCGTGATGCAGGATCGGATCGGCGCCAACCGCGCCAGGCCTTTCGGCCTGCCGCCAATGCTCGGGCTCTGGCACAACATCGCCGACGGGATCAAGATGGTACTTAAGGAGGACTTCATTCCTCCTCACGGGAATCGCTTCCTGCACACGCTTGCGCCGATCGTGGCCCTGTTTTTTGCACTGATCAGTTTTGCCGTTATCCCGTTTGGCGGCGTCTACGAGATCTGGGGTCATCGCGTCTCCCTGCAGATTCTGGATCTAAACGTCGGCCTGCTCTATGTCTTTGCGGTCATGAGCATGGGGATCTACGGTTTCGTGCTCGCAGGCTGGGCCTCAGCCAACAACTACGCGCTCCTCGGCGGGATGCGCGCTTCCGGGCAGATGATTTCCTACGAGATCACGATGGGAGCGACGATCATCGGGCTGCTCATGTGTTTCGGGACCCTGAATCTTCAGGAGATCACCCAGGCACAGGGCGCGCTTTACCACGGTTGGCTGCCGATGTGGGGCGTCTTTCTTCAGCCCCTCGGTTTCATCCTCTTCAGCACGGCGGCGATGGCTGAGACAAAGCGAGTGCCATTCGACATCCCTGAGGGCGAGTCGGAAATCGTCGGCTACTTCATGGAGTACAGCGGCATGAAATTCGGAATGTTCTGGCAGACGGATTTCATCGAAACGGTCCTGGCCGGCTGCCTCATCGTCACCCTGTTCTTCGGCGGCTGGCAGATCCCGTTTCTCGGCTCCGACGGGTTCCACTTCCCATGGGGAACGGTCTTGGCGCTGCCCGCGATCCTCGTCATGCTCATGCAGGTCGGAGCCTTCCTCTTCAAGGTTGTGCTGGCCTGTTTTGTGCTCATGCTGATCCGCTGGACCATGCCTCGTTTCCGCTGGGATCAGCTGATGAGGCTCGGCTGGACGATAATGCTGCCCCTTTCGATCGCCGAATATCATCATCACCGGGCTGGTCATTCTCGTGCGGCCGGATATCAGCGCGTGGATCTGGGGAAAATAGGTTTTAGTTTTAAATATCGAGAGCGAAATGCCGATCAAAAAAGTCGTCGAATTGAATTTCTGGGAAAGGACTTACGTACCGGAAGTCATCAAGGGCATCAGCCTGACCGCCGGCCATTTCTTCCGCAACATGGGTGTGCACATCGCGCATCTCGTGGGATTGGCGAAGGATAAGCGAGGCGCCGCCACCTATCAGTATCCGGAGCAGAGGCGGCCGCTTTCGCCCCGCCTGCGCAGCCTCCATCGCCTGACGCGCCGCGAGGACGGATCCCCGCGCTGCGTCGCCTGCATGATGTGCGAAACCGTCTGTCCGGCCCGCTGTATCTACATCGTGGCCGGGGAGCACCCGAATCCGCAAATCGAGAAGTATCCGGTCAGCTTTGATATCGACCTCGGGTTGTGTGTCATGTGCGGCTATTGTGTGGAAGCGTGTCCGGAAGATGCGATCAGGATGGACACCGGAATCGTGGATACTTCTTCCTACACCCGGGAGGGCATGTTCTACGATCTGAAGAAGCTGCTCCAGTTGTCGCCCGTACCGGCAAAGACAGTGAAGGCTTCAACCAGGCCGGAGGACCTCGGGCTGCATGCCCCGGTTGGAACCCCCGGAGGCGAGCGCGAGCACTGAGGACCACCGCGGGCAGCGGACAGCGGGCAGTGGGCAGTGGGCAGCGAGCAGTTCGCAGTGCGCAGTTCGCAGTGCGCAGTGCGCAGTGCGCAGTGCGCAGTCTCAGCAGCCAAACACTTCGTGGAATCCTCGTTTCACCGCTTCCCTGGCCTCGTCCATCTGGATCATCCGACCAAGGAGTGAGGACAGCGAAACCATAGGACAATCGACCATCCCGCATGGGTTGATAAGCTGAAAGTAGCGAAGGTCGGTGCTCACATTAAAGGCAAACCCATGCATTGTCACCCAACCGCGGACCCCAACCCCGATCGAAGCGAGCTTGCCCTTGTCGGTCCACACTCCAGTCAGACCGGCGCGCCGGGTTCCCTGAACTCCAAAGCTGGCCGCCGCCTGAATTAGCACGTCCTCAAGCTGTCGGAGGAACCGGTGCACATCCCGACCGCGCTGCCGCAGATCGAGGTGAGGATAGCCGACGAGCTGGCCCGGGCCGTGATAGGTGACGTCCCCGCCCCGGTTAATCTCGACGAGGCTGATCGGATTGCCGTCCCAGTCAGCTGCCGCGAGCAGGTTTTTCGCGTCGGCACTTCGCCCGGCGGTGAAGACGTGCGGGTGTTCCAACAGGTAGATCGTCTCATGGCGGCTGCCATCGAGAACCTCCCGTACAGTGCGTTCCTGCATCCGCAGACCTTGCTCGAAGGGGACCGTCCCGAGTTCGACAAACTCCATGCTCATAACGATACCACGTGCCGAAAACTTCGATCCGTCCAGCCGGCCGTTGCGGTCCGTTTGATGGCCGATTTAACCGGTTCAATCGTTAACTATATTTTAAGTTGACCGAGAACCGGGAACGCCATAGAATCGGCCATATCGGAATGAGAGTTAAGAGGAACACCATGGACGGTAGACACCTGATTAAATCGTTTAAAGAACTCTACGACAGGCAGGCCGAGCTTCTGGTCCGCGCCCCGGGGCGGGTGAACCTGATCGGGGAGCACACCGATTACAACGACGGGTTCGTCTTTCCGGCGGACATAGACCACGAGATCTGGATCGCGGCGGCCCGTCGGTCCGACTGTAACATTCGCGCCTATTCCGTCAGTTTTCAGCAGGCTTCGCTTTTCGGCCTCGACCAGCTCATCCGTGATGAAGAAGCGCCTTGGAGCAACTACGTCAGGGGCGTTCTGCTCGAGTACAAAAAGCGGGGAGACAAGCTTGCGGGCATGGACCTGGTCATCGCCGGCGACATTCCGGTGGGATCGGGACTAAGCAGCTCCGCGGCCATGGAAGTTGCGACTGCCGCAACGGCCCGGCTGCTCAGCGCCATCGCGATCGAACCGGTCGAAATGGCCCTGCTCAGCCAGGCAGCCGAACAGAAGTTCGTCGGTGTGCAGTGCGGAATCATGGACCAGTTCGTTTCCGTGCTCGGACGCGCGGGAACCGCGTTGTTTCTCGATTGCCGTGATCTTTCGTACCGAAATGTACCCCTCGATATGGAAGGGCACATAGTCATTTGCGACACTCGCAAAGAGCGCAGGCTGGAAAAGTCCGAGTACAACCGGCGACGGAGCGAATGCGAGGGCGCTGTCTCCATTTTGAAGAGCGTCCTGGGGGATATAACCGCGCTCCGCGATGTCCTGCCGGAGCAGGTCGAAGAGCACCGAAACCTTCTGACCGAGACGCAGTATAAGCGAGCCCGACATGTGGTTACCGAGAATGCTCGCGTCCTGCGCGGCGTCGACTACCTCGAGAATGGCAATGTCATCGCGTTCGGCCAGTTGATGTACCAATCGCACTCCAGTCTCAGGGACGACTACGAGGTGAGCTCGCCCGAGTTGGACATCCTCGTGGAACTGGCAAGCGGACATCCCGGCACGATCGGGGCGCGCATGACCGGCGCCGGGTTTGGCGGCTGCACCGTCAACCTGGTCGGTGCGGACGCCGTCGAAGACTTCAGCCGCACAGTGGGGGACGGCTACCAGAGCAGGACCGGGATTGAGCCGAATATCTACGTGTGCAAACCCTCGGACGGCGTCAGCCACGAGTGGCTGTAAAAGCACTGCCCACTGCGCACTGCGCACTACGCACTGCCTACTGCTTCCTGCCCACAGCGCAACCGGAATTCTCCGGTGTAGGTCCGACTTCCAAGTCGGACATTGGCGCGCGCCGGCTGGCTTTCGGACCTACGGAGAAGGCACTGCCCGCTGCCCACTCCGGCACATAAGGTACAGCCAATGCAGTTTCCCAGTTCTCAGTTGGCAGTTGTCAACTCGTCAGCCTTCAGTGCGCAGCGGGCAGTGCGCAGTCCGCAGTCCGCAGTCCGCAGTGCGCAGTGCGCAGTTGTCAGCTCGTCAGCCGGTCAGCTCGTCAGCCGGTCAGCCGGTCAGCCGGTGATCGGGGCGCGGGCAGTGGATTCACGGACAATCAAGCGAGTTGCGATCTGGAATTCCCTGCCCTCGGGTGGCTCGGCGGTCATCATTTCGACCAGAGCCTGAAAGGCCGCCTCTCCTATTCTGCGTCGCGGAACCGCAACGGTGGTCAGGGGCGGCTGCGTCACCTCTGAAAAGGCGATATCGTCGAAACCCACGATCGAGAGCTCCGCTGGAATCTTTATCCCCCGGTCGTACGCGCAGTGGACGGCTCCCAGGGCCATCAGATCGTTGGCGGCAATAACCGCGGTCGGCCCGCCGCGGGCGAGCAATTTGGAGCAGGCGAAGTACCCGCCCTTCACAGTAAAATCTGCGTCTATCACATGCGGGTGGCCCGCCGCCATACTCCCGACATTGTCCAGAAACGCCCGCTTGCGGATTTGGGCGGATCGAACATCCGGGTTGCCGCCAATGAAGCCGATCTGCTCGTGTCCCAGCTGCTTCAGATGTTCGAGCGCCTCTTGAATACCGCCGGCATAGTCCACGACGATATTGCTGCTGAACAATTCCACTTTGCCGTGATCGAGGGATACCGTGCAAACCCGCTGCTCACGCAGCATCTGGTAGACCACAGGGTCGATTTCAGAGGTTAAAACAGCCACACCCGGCACCCGCAGAGCCAGAAGCCGATTAACGAACGTCAGCGTGCGGTGGGGATCATAGCTGGTGTTCATCACCAGCGTATCCATCTCGTGGGCCAGTGCCTGATCCTGGAATCCGCGGATGACTTCCGGGAAGAACGGGTTCTGGATATCTGAAATCACGAGGCCGAGGATTCGGCTGTGGCCGACCGCCAGATCTCTTGCCGCAACGCTTCGGGAGTAGTTGAGCTCCCGGGCCGCTTGCATGACCCGTTCGGCGGTCCCCGATCGCACTTTTCGACTGCGGTTTAGAACGTTCGAGACGGTCGCGACCGATACACCCGCTTTGCGAGCAACGTCCCTGATGTTTGCCATGACTCCTGCACCCTCTGGGCCTGAAGACGTATGGTAGTCTCTCGGCGGTCCCGAGGCAACTCTCACAGCAGTCTCAGGGTACGAGGACGAGAGCCCCGTCGACCTGGCCGCTCCTGAGCCTGGTCAGAGCTTCATTCGCCTTTTCGAGGGCAACAGGGGTGACCGACGTCCGGACATCGATAGTGGCAAGGATCTGCATGAACTCCTCGCTGTCCCTCCGGGTCAGGTTGGCAACCGATCGGATGCTCCTCTCCTCCCACAGCATTCGGTAGGGGAAGCTTGGAATGTCGCTCATGTGGATGCCGCCACAGACGACGACGCCGCCCTTCCTGACCGCCTGAAGAGCGAGCGGAACCAGGGCGCCAACCGGGGCAAAGATGATGGCGGCATCCAGCGGAACAGGCGGAAGCTGATCGGAATCGCCCACCCAGGCAGCTCCGAGGCTGCGCGCAAAGGTCTGGGAGTCGAGGTCGCCGGGCCGGGTGAAAGCGAAAACGGACTTGCCCTGCCCGATCGCCACCTGGGCAATGATGTGCGCCGCTGCGCCGAACCCGAACAGGCCGAGCCGTGAAACATGAGGACCAGCCATCCGGTAGGATCGATAGCCGATCAACCCGGCGCAAAGCAGCGGGGCAGCCTCAATGTCCGTAAAGCGATCAGGCAACCGGACGCAGAACCTCTCGTCGGCAATCGCAAATTCGGCAAACCCGCCGTCACGGGTGTATCCGGTAAAGAGCGCTCGCGGGCAAAGGTTCTCCTGGCCGGAGGTGCAGAATTCACAGGTCCCGCAAGTCCATGCCATCCAGGGGATCCCGACTCGCTCTCCTACGCCGAAAAGCCCGGCCCCGGGACCGGCTTCAGTAACCACTGCCACAACTTCATGTCCCGGGATCAACCCGGGTTTCGGGTTGGGCAATTCCCCGTCGGCAATGTGCAGGTCGGTCCGGCAGACGGCACAGGCTCGGACACGAACGAGGACTTGCCCCGGGCCCGGACGAGGCACGGGGACATCCCGGAGGACCAGTCGGCCGGGTTCAGCCAATACCATCGCACGCATAATCAACTAGGATACCGGTAGTGGGGTCACAGCGTTAACTTTTTAGTTTTCGAGAGACTCGAGAGCCAATTGCAAAAATCAGAAAATCTGAGTCTTAAGGCCTGAAAGGCCGGTACATATTAGCCCAGGGCGAAGCGTTTTTCGCGTAGCCCTGGGTGGCACAGGCGCGCCGGACGTGAAGCCCTGAAAGGGCGCAAGAACGGCAGACCAGCCTCTCACGCCCTTACAGGGCTGCGACGTCCCGCCTGCCTCTTGACCCAGGGCTACGCGAAAAACGCTTCGCCCTGGGCTAATATGTACCGGCCTTTCAGGCCTTAAGACCCGGATTTTTGCAATTGGCTCTCGAAACTAAAAATTAAGGCTGTGACCCCATTGGCGGCAGGAAGCAAGTGACGACGAGACCGCCTCCCTCGCGGTTCTCGATGCGCAAGCCTCCGCCGTGGGCCTCGACGATTTCCCGGCAGAGCGGCAACCCAAGCCCCCCACCGGCGGGCTTAGTGGAATAGAAGGGGAGCAGTGCCTGTCGCAGCACCTCCTCGGGCATTCCCTTCCCTCGATCCATGACCCGCATCCGCGTCCCCGAAATGCCGCTCGACTCGATTTCGAGGACCGCGGTGGCGGTGTCGGCCTCCCGGGCGTTTTTCAGAAGGTTGATCAGCACCTGCTGGATCTGCCCCGGATCGAAGAAGCCAGGCGAACCGGGCAGGTTTCCCTCGAGCTCGAAGGCATACAGTTGATGCAGCGACTCGACGAATTCCGGCCATTCGACCGATTGCTTTTTCGGTTTCGGCAACCGGGCAAAGCAGGCATAACCCTCGAGAAAGGTCTCAAGATGCTCGATGCGTTCCCCGATTGAAGAATAGATCAGAGCGAGACGCTCCTCCTGGGCCGGCAGGTCGATGATCGACTGTGCGGAATGCACGAGCGATGAGATCGGCGCCAGCGAATTGTTCAGCTCGTGACTCATCACGCGAATGGCCTTCTTCCATACATCGACTTCCTGCCGGCTCAACTCCCTGGTCAGTCTCTGGACCAGGTAAAGAGTGTGCCTTTGGCGGTTCAGATGGAACGCCCGCTTGGACACGTGGTAAACGTCCGGTTCGGCACCCGATTCAATGGTGAAGAGAGCATCGGATTCAGTGCGGATCGCCTCGCCCATCTCTGCCGGGCACCGTTCCAGAATTTCCGAAAAGGAAGAGCCCTGGAGCTTGCCCCGGCCAGAAGCAAACAGGCCGGAGGCGGCCCGGTTGCTCAAAACCACCCGGTCCCGGGTATTCGTCAACACGATCGCAATCGGGCTGGTCTGGAGCACGCTGTCCAGCATGAGCTCCTTCTGTAAGAGAGTGCTCCTCTCGCTTCTCAGAAGGTCGCCGAGCTGGTTGTAGAGGGCCACCAAATCCCCCAACTCGTCATTCCCCCCCGGCGCGAGGCGGATGCTGAAATCGCGATCCTGAAAGCTCTGGACCGCGTTGAGCAGGGCTTCGAGCGAACGACGTGTCGGGCCGAGAAAGCGGGCGAGCAGCCAGAATCCAAGGAGTCCCCCGAGTAGGGCTGTCAGGACGAAAACCCAGAAGGCGGGCAGCCGTAAGCGAGCTGCAGCAGCGGCCACAGCAGCAACCACAAGGATGGACACCAGGAAAGAAGCGACGATTTTTCGGGAGAGCGAGAAGCGGAATCGTCTTGTCATCGGGTCTAGTCAGTTCTTTGGTCGTCGCTCGAGAACGATGCCGAGCCTTTCCATACGCCGGTACAGGGCCTGCCGACTGATCCCGAGCTCCGCGGCCACATCGGAAACCACGCCCCCGGCGCGGACCAGCGCAGCCTCTATCCGCGCCCTGTCCGGCTGCGCAGCTTCCGCGGATACCGAATCGGAAAACGACCGGCCGGATCGCGGAGCGCCCGGCAGCGCCTTCATGCCGAGTGCCTCAGGCTCGATCACGTCGCCGGTTGAAACCAGCACCGCCCGCTGGATGTTGTTTCGCAGCTCCCGCACGTTTCCGGGCCAGGAATATTCGAGCAGTGCGCGAAGGGCTGCGCTCGAATAGTGCAGCGCGTGCCTGTCTGCCTGGCGCCTGAATTCGTCGAGGAGACTGGCAGCGAGCGGAACAATGTCATCCCTTCTTTCGGCAAGCGGGGGAACGTGGATTTCAATCACGTTAAGCCGGAAGTAAAGGTCCTCGCGGAAACGCCCGTCCTCGATGGCTTTCCGGAGGTCACTGTTGGTCGCACTTATGACCCGCACATCCACTTTTCGGGTGGAGCTGCTGCCCAACCGTTCGAATTCGCCGCTCTGCAGGACCCGGAGGAGCTTAATTTGGCCGGCCGCCGACAGGTTGCCGATCTCATCCAGGAACAGTGTCCCCTTGTCCGCGGTCTCGAACCTCCCGATCCGCAGTTTCTGCAAGCCGGTGAACGCGCCCGGTTCTGCCCCAAACAGTTCGCTTTCCATGAGGTCGTCCGGTATGGCACCGACGTTCACTCGAACGAACGGCGCCTTGTTCCGCGGAGAGTTGGCCTGGATGATCTCCGCAATCTTCTCCTTTCCGGAACCACTCGCGCCCGTGATCAGCACCGGGACATCGGACCTGGCGACAGTGGCGGCCAGCGAAACGATGTTGTGCATCTGCTCACTCTCGTACACCGCCCCGCACAAGTCGAATCGGTTCGCCAGGGTGCGGCGCGCCGCTCTGCGCGCTGCCCCGAGTCGGGCCTTCTCGATCTGAAGCCGGCGCAGCTGAAGCAGATTCTCGACGGTCTTCACGATCTTGTTGTCATCCCACGGCTTTGCCAGGTAGTCGTTGGCACCTTCCTTGATCAACGCGACCGCGGTTTCGAGAGAAGTCCAGCCCGTTAGAAGCAGAACCGGGAGGTCCGGTTCGCGCCGCCTGATCTCGCGAAACAGCTTGATGCCTTCGTCGCCGGATGTCTTGTCCGGACCGAAGTTCATGTCCTGAATCACCACGCCCACCTCGTGGTTTTCTATGAAACTCAGAGCTTCGGCGGGGGATGGAGCGGCATCCGACGTTACCCCATGGATGTCGAACAGGATCCGGAGGGCGTTACAGACGGCAGCTTGATCATCGACGATGAGAACGTCCGTCATAACCGTTTCCCTGCGGATTGCGGATTGCGGATTAGTTGTGAAGTCCGGTCCAGCAATCCGTTGGTCACTCTCCCATTATGACTGATTCCGAACTGCGGATTCGGAGTCAATCCGCCGCATTCCGCATTCCGCATTCCGCATTCGCTAGATCGTCCTGGTCGCGAGAGCGGGGGGAACTCGCGCCGCGCGCAATGCGGGGGCCAGAGCCGCGAGCAGGCTGACGGTCCAGAGGCAGAGCAGCCCGGTCAGGACGAGCCAATGCTGAAGGATCGCTGCTTCCGTCCACTGGACCAGGAGGTAATTCAGCCCGTACGTCATCGCCGTCCCCGCTACCAGGCCCGCCGTGCAAATCAACCAGTTCTCGATCAGGAAATACCTGGCGATTTCAAACCGCTTCGCGCCGAGAGCCCTCCGTGTCCCGATCTGACGCGTTCTTTCGGCAACTGAAAAGGATGTTATACCGACTATTCCCAAGGCCGTGACAAAGATCAGTAGAATTACCACGGCGCTGAGCATTTTCGTCATCGCCACGTTCTCGGAATAGACGCTTGCCTTGAGCTCCGTGAGCTTCTTGATCGTGATGTTCCTTCCGCTGTCCGCCTTCAACAGCGCCGGCTCCAAAGCCTTCAAAAGCGCGGCCATCTGCCCCGGCCTTGTTCGGACCATGTAGTGGGAGCCCCAGTTGAAGTCGGCTCTTCGATCCGGGTAGATCATGACGCGCCCGACGTGATCCCACCCGGGCCAACTGCCGTGCATGTGTTCAATAACCCCGACGATAGTCTCGGGATCCTTTGCTTCTCTCTGCTGGAGCTGGCGGCCGACCGCCTTGCCGTCCGGGAACACCACGTCGGCATACTGCTTGGTGATCACGACGTTCCGGGCCTCCGACTCGTTCACGTCGGATTCCTGAAGGTCACGACCTTGGATGATCTTCACGCCGAGAACCTTAACCATATCCGGCCCGGCGTAGAAGACTCCCGTACTGACGAGATCAGTCTTGGCATTCAGTGGCTTGTACCCGGATGCACTGCCGGCGCCGCTCAGTGGAAACGTCTGAGTCGCCTCGGCGGCCACGACACCGGGAAGCGTGCGGAGAAGGTCCAGATCGGTCTTGACGGTGGTTTTCAGATAGTCTTCGTCTTTAAACTTCGCATCAAACGGTTGACTCACGACGGTTACGATATTCTCCTCATCGATGCCTGTCGGCCGGGTCAACTTGCCGCGCAGATCCAGCACCATATTCAGGCAGTTCACGACGATGGCCAACGTGAGTGCCACCTCGAGGGCAATCAATGCGATCCGAACCTTGTTCCGACAGAAGGTTCGAAGGATCGGTGCGATTTCCATAATAACTCCCAGAAAATAGGTGTATAGGACCTATAGGACCTATAGGACCTATAGGACCAAATACGACCTATAGGAGAAAACTAAGAACCCTACTGGGCACGCAGGTAAACCGCCGGCGGGATCGAACAGATCCGCCAGGACGGGTAAATTCCTGCTACCAGACCTGAGACGAGGGCCAGGAGCACAGCCACTCCCATCATGTTCAGGTCGAGCTCAAAACCAAACTGCAGCTCGAAAAGGCGGTTGATCCCTTGAAGGGCGACGGAGGCCATGAGGATTCCGATCGCCGCTCCCAGAATAGCAATCACCTCGCACTCGATCAGGTGCTGCAAGAAGATCGACCGGCGCGATGCGCCCAGTGCGCGCCTCACTCCGACCTCCGGCGCCCGGGCGACGAATTTACCGAGCAGGATCCCGATCAGGTTGACCGAACAAACGGCCAGGAACAGGAGCGAAATGATCATGAGGCTATGGGCTTGCGGGGGGACAACCCTTTGAGCCTTCAGCCACTCCATGACCGGGAGCAACTTGTTGTTGATCGGGCGTTTCATCCGCCCCAGGGCCTGCTGGCCCCGGACGTAATCGGCCAGAAACCTGGTGTACTCCTGCTTCTGGGACTCAGTATCAAGTTGGACCCACATCTGAAGCCAGACAGCCTCCGACTTGAGGAAATTCTCAAACTTTTCGCCCGGGTCGTCCCACGAGTTGGTGTTTCCGTTCGTCCGGATCTCCATGGCTCGCACGAAATCGAGTGGCATGTAGAGCTCTTCGGTCTCTTCGTAAGGGCCATTGTGGGGGTCGTAAAACTTCGGGCGAGGCTGCCAGGACTGCAATACTCCCGTAACCTTGAATTCCCTGTCCTCGATCCTGACCCATCGGCCGACGCTGTCTTCCCCGCCGAAGAGTTTCTTGTTGGTTTTGTCGCTCAGGACAACGACTTGCTCCGGGACCTTGTCAGCGCGGCGGTCCCAAGCCGAGCCGAACTGAAAAGGAACCTCGAACATCGGGAAAAAATCGGCGAAGCACATCCGAATAGACGCCTTGAACGGCCTCCCGACCTCTTTGGCGGGGTGGACATAGAGGTTGGCCTTGAACATGCCGCTCTGATAGGTCGGGATGTCGGACTTCATGATCTCGACCATATCCCGGTAGGTGACCTGGTTCGGAGCGGCTTTTGGATCCTCGTTGTCAAAAGGATCATCGGCGGGCCAGTTGTCCATCTCGACGTAGTGAAGCACGTTGCTCTTTTTGGGAATCGGATTGCGCGACAGAAGGTAATTTGTGGTAACAAAAGTGGTCGAGACGCCAATTCCGACGGCAACGCCGAGCACCAGCAGTGCCGACAGAAAGGGGTTTCTTTTCAGGCTCTTAAACGCTATCCACAGATGGTACGTCAACATATTGACCGCCTCTTACGGTTCATCCAGCGAATTCTCGGGAATTTCGGGGACACGAAACTTAATTCCTGCGCGAGCACCAGGCACCCGGAAACGGTTCGGGAATTAAGTATCATGTCCCCGAAATTGTCCTTATGCCGATGCGGGAGAGACTCGAACAGGGCCAAACAGCGGGCTCGCCTTCTCCGGCTGCAGATCGATGACCCGGCCGTCGAGCAAATGAATCTGTCGTCCGGCTCGCGCGGCCAGCTCCGGATCGTGGGTCACCATGATGATCGTCGTCCCGGCGTCGTTGATCTTTTCGAGCAGATCGAGAATGTCGCGGGCCATCATCGAATCGAGATTCCCGGTCGGCTCGTCGGCCAGGATGAGCTTTGGCTTTCCAACCAGGGCTCGGGCGATTGCGACCCGTTGCTGCTGGCCGCCGGAGAGTTGCGACGGGATGTGATTGGCACGGGAGATCAGTCCGACCGTCATCAACGCCTCTTCGATTGCGCGGTGGCGTTCCTTGCGGCTCAGTTTCCGGTAGCGCAACGGGACATCCACGTTGTCGAAGACATTGAGGTCGGGAATCAGGTTGAAGGTCTGGAAGATGAACCCGATCTTCTGGTTTCGGATGCCTGACATTTGGGAATCGGACAAACGTGAAACGTCGACACCGTCCAGCTGGTAGGTTCCGCTGTCGAAGGTGTCGAGCAGGCCCGCGATGTTCAGGAAGGTCGTCTTCCCGCATCCCGAAGGTCCCATCACCGATAGAAATTCCCCGGCGGCCACGTCCAGCTCAAACCCGTTCAGGGCGTGTGTTTCAATCATGTCCGTCCGGTATATTTTCTTTATCTTCTGCATACTCAGCATCTGGTAATCCTCCAAATCTAGCGGGTCAGCAAAACTTTCTTCACGCCCTCGTGCGCGCTCATATCCGACACGATAATCTGTTCTCCCGCCTCAAGACCGGAGACGATTTCGACTTCGGACACGCTCACCGCACCGGCAGTTATGGGCTGGAGAACGGCCAGCCGATCGTGGACGACGTAGGCTTGACGTCCACCGAGACTCTCGAGGAACGGACCGCGAGCGACTTTGAGCACATTCGTGCGCGATCCCAGCAGCAGCTTGGTGCTCACTCTCTGGTTCTGCTTCAGACCTGCCGGCCCCTCGTTCTTGAATGCCACGATCGATCGGACCTGGCTCGCCTCCACCTCGGGGGACAGGGACTTCACGGTTCCCGGATACTCATGGTCGCCGTAGACAATGACCACATCCGCACCCGGACCCACCTCGTCCGCATACTCTTCCGGTATCTGGATCTCGACTTCGAACCGGGAGAGGTCAACCACCGAGAATAACGGCTGACTCGGCTGAACCGTGTCCTTGTCCCTGATCTCCACCCGCGAAACCAGGCCATCAACCGGCGACGTAACGTTCAATTGAGCGATCTTTCGATCCAGCTCGTTGACAACCAGGCGCTGCCTGTCGAGGAGAAGCTCACGATTTCGAAGATCAAAATCCGATGTTTCTTTTCCGAGCCTGGTCTTTTCCTCAGCGTTGCGGAGCTCGAGCGAGATGACTTTGAGGTCGTCCTGGGCCTTTTCGTAATCCATGGCACTGCCCAGGCGCTCTTCGTAGAGACTGCGCGCCCTTTCGACTGACCGCTCGCTCGCCGTCCGCCGGACGTGGAGCAACTCGACCTCCTGGACGTTCTCCAGGTCGGCTTGCCTGGTCGCAACCTTTTGCCTCTGAAGGTCCGCCTCCATTGACAGCAGGATCGACTTTTCCTGATCGAGCCGGTTGAGCAATTCCGGGCTTTCCACTCGGGCGAGGACGGTTCCTGTGCGCACGATGTCACCTGCCCGCGCGAGCAGCGTCACCACTCCTTGCACGGGACTCACGAGCGTTGGACGAAAGGCGGCGATTACCTTTCCCTGCACTGACACCTCACGAACCAGGTCGCCGCGCTCCACAATCGCGAAACGCAAAGTGTCGGCATCCACTGATCGCTCAGACGAGGCCCAACGCTGGAGGGATGGATAGAGCTGGATGCCGATCACGACCGCAGCCAGGAGGAGGAGCAGCGGGATGATCAAGCGCAGGACTCTCCGGCCCCTGGAAATCTGGATCGGACGGTCCATTGAAGATGTGTTGTCCTGAATCATCTCGGGGGTGGGTCAGCAAGGTTCGTGCCAGAGGGAAACAGGAGAGCAAAAGCCCGTCAGCCGGGCATTCCCGGAAGTGCCGGCTGATTCTCGGGTGACGGATGTCCGGACAGATGTCCGGGGGGAAGGGGGCAGGGCGATCCACGGAGGACACGAAGGGACACGAATAGTTCTGAGTTCGTGAGTTCGGAGTTCGGAGTTCGGAGTTCGGAACTACACGTTCCAGGTGTCACATTTCAGGCGTCCGCTACTTTGAATTGCAGCTCGGAACTCAGAACTCAGAACTCGAACTCAGAACTCAGAACTCGCTTACTGCGCCAAAACTTCGACTGCGTTGATCTCGGGACTCTGCTGCTTGGCGACGAAGTCAACCTTGAGGAGGCCGTCAGTCACGTTGATATCCTTGAATTCCTTGACGATTGCCTTGTTCAGACCGCCCGTTGACTTGTAAACGTCGAAGTCAGTCAAAACCTCGCTTCCCTGGATCTTCACGCCGAAAACCCGGGGGCCGTCATAGGTGATGTCCGAGTACGTCTCCGCGAAGTGCAACCGCACCGTATAGGTTCCGTTCGGAACCTCGGCCATGAAAGCTTCCACCGAGTAGCGCTCGGTCTGGTAGAGCTTGGCGTCTTCGGTTCCCTCGATCTTGGTGGAGGCGCCGCGGTCGACCGTGTCTCCACCCTGGAATCCGTAACCCTTGCCTTTTGCATAGTACTGGTCCGGCTGCCAGGTGTTGCCGGCCTTGTCCTTGTATGCCCCGATATCACCCGCGTTCACTCGAAGGGCGAATTTCTCGCTCTGCGCGAAGGACGAAACGATGAATGCAAAACAAAAGACGAGCAACAAGACGGGGACAAGACGTTTCATGAGATTCTCCTCTTTCTTTTTCAATGCACTGATTACTATGCCACAAACCGTCGGGAAAGTAGACCGGCATACCGGTCGGCCCGCTCCTATTTTGCCTGGAACGAACAGAACGGGGGCTCCTGTGCGAGCCGTTGGAGGAACAACTCCAGGAAGGCATCACGGTCGATTCCGACCGCAACCCGGGCGGGTGTTCCCGCCTCGCCCGGCCGCGCCCAACGGAGCCGTCCGAATTCCTCTCCACAGGTGATCGCGACCAGGTTTCCCTCCTTGAAGAGATACAGATCCGGCCGGAGCAACGCGGCGACGGGGTGCACGTCATGGATGCACAACCCATCGATTCCGCGCTCAGCTCGATAGAACTCGACGTACCCGGCAGTCAGCTCGTCGACCAGCCGGGCCTTGCTGCCGGCCAGCACTCCGTCCCGGTCCGCTTCCGAAAGTCGAAACCAAGCCTGGAGGGTGACATCCAGGGGAAAAACATCGATCGGGACACCGGAGCGCAGAACCAGATCGAGGGCAACAGGATCGAAGTGCGCATTGAACTCAGCGTACGGAGTGACATTTCCGGGGACTTCAACAGCGCCTCCCATGATCAGGATCTGGCGCACTGTGCGAAAACGGACCGGGTCCTTCTGAAAAGCCAAAGCAAGGTTCGTGAGAGGACCGGTCGCAACGACCGTCAGTCCGGGCGTTCGCGTGATGATCTCCAGGAGAAGGTCACAGGCGGGAGCGGGTTCGATCCAGCGGGAATAGTTGCCGGACTGGCCGGCGTAACGGTTGAAAACGCCGCCAAGGCCGTCAAGACCGTGCACCTCGGAAGGGTCGCGTTCCGTCCTGCCCGACATCGAGGCCGGGCCTCCGGCCGCAACGGGAATCGAGCCGAGTTTCGAAAAAAGGTCGAAGAGAAACAGCGTATTCAAGGCAGCCTGCCGGGCGGACGTGTTTCCGCTGACCGTCGTAACACCGACAAGCTCGAGCTCAGGCGAGTGCAAGGCCAGGAGCAGGGCGAGGGCGTCATCCACCCCCGTGTCCACATCCATCACCAGACGAATCGGTGCAGCAAGCATGTTGGACATCAGTTTCCGGGACATGATACTCCAGGCAGAATGTTCCCGTGTGCGATGAACAGAACCGCAAACAGAGCGTCTTTCAGCGAAGTGCGCGGATTGTAACCGTAATCGCCTCCTCGCTCCGAGCTTGGTTGCTTACGGCTACAATCCGCGCACTTCGCTGAAAGACGCTCCGTTTGCGGTTCTGTTCGACTCGGTGACCCGATCGCCGTCGCCCAGGGGCAAGGGGGGACGCGACTCGGTGATCGCCAACAGGAGGGAAATTGCGCTTTTCTCGACCCGCCCGATCTCCATATGATAGGAACGCCTAACCACGGGAGGTCAGCAATGAATTCGAGGAAGAATCTGGTCTGCTGGACGTTTGTTGTGACGGCGATCGGCGGCATCGCTCTGGGACTGCAGTATGAGGCCGGGAATCGCCCGCAGGCGGCGAGTTCCACCTTCGCCTGGCCTCAAGGCAAGCGGGCGGCTTTGAGCCTCAGTTTTGATGACGCGCGGCCAAGCCAGGTGGACAACGGGGTCCCGCTCTTTGATCGCCACGGCGTCAAGGTCACCTTCTATCTGACCCCCTCCCGAATCAACGAGCGACTGGAACAGTGGAAAAAGGCGGCCGCCGCCGGCCATGAGATGGCCAATCATTCGATGGTGCACCCGTGCAGCGGAAATTTCGCCTGGTCTCGAAGCCGGGCGCTCGAAGACTACACGATCGACAAAATGCGAACGGAACTGACCGAAGCCAACGACGAAATAAACCGGCTGCTCGGCGTTCGGCCGAAAACGTTCGCCTATCCGTGTGGCCAGACTTTCACCGGGAGAGGACGCAACCTCCAAAGCTACGTTCCGCTCGTTGCGGAGTTGTTCGTCGCCGGGCGCGGTTGGCTGGGGGAAAGCCCAAACGACCCGACCTATTGCGATCTCTCCCAGCTGATGGGCATGTCGAGCGACAACCTGACCTTCGAGCAGCTCAAGCCCCTGGTTGATCAGGCAATCCAGAACGGCCTCTGGTTGGTTCTGGCCGGACACGACATTGGATCGTCGGACGAACGACAAACAACACAGGTCTCAACCCTGGACGAACTTTGCCGGTATGTGACCGACCCGGCGCGGGGCGTGTGGGTTGATACCGTGGCGAACGTGGCAGGTTACCTGGCCGGCAAAAGGAATGAGCCCGGAGACAAGGCCGCCGGAGAGCAACTGCCGGCGTACAAAGATCCGTCCAAGCCGATCGATGTCCGTGTCGAGGATCTCCTCAGCAGAATGTCCCTCGAAGAGAAGATCGGACAGATGAACATGCCCTGCGTCTATGAAGAGGGGCTCGGGAAAGACGTCCCTGCAAAGCTGCAAGCATGCCGCAAGTTCGCCGAGGGAACCTGGGAGCCGGGGCTGGGGCCTGGCGGAGGGTTCTTTACCCTGGCGAATACCATTCTCCACCGAGGCCCTCGTGAACAGGCTGAATACTTCAACGAGTTGCAGCGCATCGCGATCGAGAAGACACGGCTTGGCATTCCGCTGCTCCAAACCGAAGAAGGGACCCACGGCCTGATGTGTTCGGGCCACACGATTTTCCCCGAAGGACTGGCACTGGGAAGCACCTGGAACCCGGATCTGATCCGGGACGTTTACTCCACGGTCGCGCGAGAGGCGCGGGCCGTCGGCATCCATCAACTCTTCACCCTTGTGATCGAGCCGAACCGTGATCCGCGACTCGGGCGCAACCAGGAAGGTTACAGCGAAGACCCTTACCTGATATCCCGATTCGCCGAGACGATTGCCCGGGCGATGCAAGGGACGGACATCTCAGGCAACGACAGGGCCGTTGCAGGATTCTGTCACTATCCCGGGCAGAGCCAGCCGGTCAGCGGTCTCGAGCGTGGCGCGATGGAGATCTCGGAGCGAACGCTTCGGGAGGTTTTCCTGCCGTCCTGGGCAGCGGGCATCAAGAAGGCGGGCGCCCTTGGCGTGATGGCCACCTATCCGGCTATCGATGGTGTTCCCGCTCATGCTTCCGGCTTCATTCTGACCAGGATCCTGCGGGAAGAATTGAATTTCAAGGGCCTGGTCCTGAGTGAGGGAGGAGGCATCGGCACCCTGGTTTACGAAGGCCTTGCCGCCGACCAGAAAGCGGCGGGGCAATTGGCGTTGAAGGCAGGGCTGGATGTCGGCATCTCGTATGAGAAGGGGTTCATGCAGCCGCTCGGGGAAAGTGTACGCGAGGGGACGGTCTCCATGGCCCTCATTGACCGGGCCGTCCGGCGCATTCTCCGATTGAAGTTCCAGCTGGGCCTCTTTGAGCGCCCCTTCGTGGACGTTGACCGGGCCACCCGGGTCGCACACACCGCGAATGATCGGGCGCTGGCCCTGCAGGCGGGACGAGAAGGCATCGTCCTGCTCAAGAACGACGGCAATCTCTTGCCCATCAGAAAGAACATCAAGTCGATTGCCGTGATCGGGCCCAATGCCGATCATCCAAAGAACCAGTTGGGCGACTATACATCCAAGACGGTCCTGCAGGACATCGTGACCATTCTCGAAGGGATCAGAGCCAAGGTCCCCGGCGCCGAGGTCAGGTACGTCAGGGGATGCGAGGTCGTGGGCGAGGAAGTCAACGAGATCGAAAAAGCCAGGCAGGCGGCACGCGGCGCGGATGTCGCCATCGTCGTTGTCGGAGAGAACGAGTGGCAGGCGGCCGGCAAGAAAGGGACAAACGGCGAGGGATATGACGTCGCCAGCCTCGATCTGACCGGAATCCAAGAAGAGCTGATCAAGGCAGTCCATTCCACAGGGACGCCGACGGTTGTGGTTCTGGTGAACGGCCGTCCATTGTCGATTCGCTGGACGGCTGAAAATGTTCCGGCCATCGTTGAATCCTGGATCCCCGGAGAACAGGGGGGACATGCGGTCGCGGACGTCCTTTTCGGCGACTATAACCCGAGCGGCAGGCTCCCGATCACGGTTCCCCGCCACGTCGGCCAGTTACCCGCCTACTACAATCACAGGCCTTCGAAAAGCTACTGGATCAAACACGGATGGGGGAAACCCTATGCCAACCTCGACCCGGAGCCGCTCTTCGAGTTCGGGTTCGGGCTGAGCTACACGAGCTTCCAGTACGGCAACCTCCTGATCAAGGATCCGAGAATCGGTCCCCTGGGTGAAGTTCATCTGAGCGTCGATGTCACAAACACGGGCGCGCGGGCGGGGGATGAAGTCGTCCAGTTGTATGTTCATGATCAGGTCGCCACCGTAAGCAGGCCGGTGGAGGAGCTGAAGGGGTTCTCACGGATTCACCTGGAAGCGGGGCAAACCAAGACCGTGGACTTCGTCCTGGGTCCGGAAGAGCTGAGCATGCTGGATCAGCAACTGCGCAGTGTGGTGGAACCAGGGGTGTTCGAGATCATGATCGGGAGATCCTGCAAAGACATCAAGGCCCGGGGGACATTCGAAGTGGTAGCGCGGTAGGCTCTTGGAAGGCGACGTCCGGCCTTCGGAGCGCGGACGTCTCGTCCGCACCGGGATCGCGGACGTCCCGTCCGCGCGGCGGGCATCTTGCCCGCCGTTAAGTTTCAGCAGCCGGAGCTCGTCCTGCGTAGCTCCGACTTCCCACACGAACAACGCCGGGCAGGATGCCCTGCGCGCGGGCAAGATGCCCGCGAACCCAGTGCGGACGAGACGTCCGCGCTCCAGAGGGCCGTCCCTTACCCGAGACGTCCTCGCTCCGAAAGGCCCCTACCACTACCGCTCAAGCCGCAGGCTGGACATCATGTCCCGGAACAGAGGCCCCATCTGAGGAATCGCCCGGCGCGGGGCAATAAAAAGCGCATAGAGGAGGCGGCCGTCCTGCAAAAAAACACTGGCGAGTGTGACCTGTTCATCCTCGCCAGTAACGGGGGACCGTCCGGAGAGAACCAGCGATTTGCCGCGGCTCCCGTCAATCGTCTCCCGCCGCTCCGAGCCGGTCACCGGACGCAGGTACTCGTTCCCTTGAACGATCTGCTTCACCAGTTGGTCGGTTGCCTGATCCAGGGTCAATTGCGACCCCGAGCTCGTCGATCTCGTCGATGCTTCGGGGGCGGAGGTGTTCACAATGACCCCGTAAACGATTGCCTCCTCGTTCCCCTGGCTCACAACCCCATTCCTGGGCGCGATCGTTACGCCATTCTGATTGTCTGACTCACTGGCATTCCAGTTGTCGGGATACCGGATTCGGAAGGCCCCGTTCTTCGGCTCGAAACTTTTCATCCGGGACGAGGGCGTCTCGATATCGACCCGCACCGGTTGCCCTGATCCAGTGTCCGATCCGCCGCCACTTCCGGGCTTTGCCCCGGCGAGTTTCTCCATGGAGGGAGCCGGCGGCATCCGCTCCAGCCGGCTCTGGATGCTGGCGAAGTTCCCCACCGCCGAACGCCGATCGTACCCGCCGATCAATCGGGCCTCGTCCTCGATCCTGCGCGCCCGGTCAGCAGGGGCCGGGTGGCTGCTGAAAAACTGCTCGAGTTTGCCGGGGTCCCGCCCGGCCTTCTCACGCAGAGTTTCGAACATCCGTGCCATGGCCAACGGATCGTACCCGGATTTCGCGAGGATCTGAGCCCCGACGACGTCCGCCTGCTCCTCCGCGGTTCTGCTGAACTTGAGGAAGAGACTGTTCGCCCCGAAACCACCGACTGCGCCGATGATATCCCCGGTGCTGCCACCCGCCGCGCCGCCCAGTATGCTGAGGCCGGCCTGGGCGAGGTAAGCCTTGGATGCCTGGTTTGTTCCGTGGCGAAGGGCAACGTGGGACATCTCGTGTGCCATGACGCCGGCCAGTTCAGCTTCGTCGTGAGCCGCCTCGATCAACCCCCGGTTGATGAACATGAATCCGCCGGGGAGCGCAAAGGCATTGATATCGCTGACGTTCACAACTTTGAACTGATACGGGAACTTGGGTCCCGGAGCGGACTGCGCCAATCGTTCGCCAATTCGCGAGACGTAGTCCTGAACTGCCGAGTCCTTGAGGATGGGAAGCTGTTTCTCGACTTCCTGAGCCGATTGCTGTCCGATCTCGACGTCCTGTTTTTCGTTGAAGATGTTGAAGCCCGGTTTTACTTTCGTCTGCCCGAACGCGGGTGACGCCGCCAGGACCAGGCAAAAAGCCAGCACCGAAGCGAGAGATCCCCTGGGACAATGCCGCATCGTATCCTCCAATCTCGAAGCCAGTGACGAGCAGTCTCTGACTGTTGTGATGAAGATTAGCCCCTTCGGGTTGCAGGCCCTTTTGTCCGTTGCGCCTAGCTTTTCAGGCCCAGCCCCAGGGTCTCACGGCAATACTTGATGCTCTTTTCGAGCTCCGCCTTCTGAAAGTGCTGCTCCGCGACTCTGCGCTCCACGCCGGCCGGAGGCGAGTAGGGCGCGAGCGGCCGGCCCTTGTGCGCCAGCGCAACAAAGGCAGCAAACTCCGACGCTCTCGCTTTAGGATAGTTCTTCCAGAACTCGGCTTTCAAATAGGGATACGGTCGCGCCAAACCGGAAATGATCTCGAGCTGAATCGGCACTCCAGGGCAAAGTTCGGAGAAACGCTTGATGTAGGCTTTGAAATCGATGGCGCCCTCGCCGATCGCCATCCACTGGACAACCGCTCCCTCGTCGTTTTCCCAGATGACGGCGTCACGCAAGCCCGTTGTCAGGGCATAAGGTCCGAGGATCTCGAGGTTGTTGAGAGGATCTTCGAGAGCCCAGACAGCATTGCCGGAATCGACCGTGGCGCCAACGAAGTCCCGGCCCGCCTGCTCGATCAATCCGGCAAGCTCCCACGCCTGCATGTCCCCTGCGTGGTTCTCGACGGCGAACTTGACACCGCTATCGATGGCGCGCGTTCGCACTTTCTTCAAAACTTCGACCATCTTCGAGATGTGCGCGTCGATTCCTCCGTCAGCCGCCCGATCTGCCTGGGTGCCCAGGAAGCAACGGGCAACCGATGACCCAAGCGTCTTCGCGACCCGCAGCAGGAGCACGAGCCGCTGCTCGGCGTCCCCATATCGAGGATCGAACGACTTCGAGCTCGGACAGACGCATCCGGTTCCCACCTGGATCTCGAGGCCCAGCCCGGCGGCCTTTGTTCGAATGCCGCGCAGATACTCGTCATCGTGGCTTTCGAACACCTCGAGGTCCGAGAAGAAGACGGTGTCGACGCCCGCTCCCGCCCCGTAATCGAGCAGCTGAGGCGCCTTCCATCCCATAGACCGAATTGAAAAATTGTCGAAACCGAGTTTTATCGGTCGGGCCGGCCGGTCTGCAAAACAACAGTTGGCCCGTCCCCACGAAGCAGCTGAAAGAGCTGCCACGGTCGTTATTTTCAGTGCATCACGCCTGGTTATTTCGCCTCTGCGCATGACCTTGCCCTCCGTCTGCGTCTAAGTGGGTCCCACTTCCAAGTGGGACCTGGTCCGACTGGGAAGTCGGACCCACATTCTCTAGTGCCCCGGTATCACCCAGGGGAAAACATAGGCGTACAGCATCACCACCAGGCCGACGAGCGTCGCCAGGATGATGCTGTGCTTGAAGACTGCTTTGAAGATCTCCGCTTCCTTGCCCACCTGCTTCGTGGCCGTACTGGATACCACGATGCTCTGGGCATCGATCATCTTCCCCATGACGCCGCCGGCACTGTTTGCTGACGCCATCAGGACCGGGCTTATTCCCAACTGCTCGGCCGTGACCTTCTGAAGGTTCCCGAAAAGTGCGTTGGATCCCGCATCTGTCCCGGTCAGCGCCACCCCCAGCCACCCAAGCAGGGTTCCGAAGAACGGATAAATCCAGCCGGTGTGGGTCAGGCTGAGTCCCAGGACCGTGTCCATGCCCGAGTACCGGGTGATGAACGCCAGCCCAACCATGAAGCTGATGGCCATCAGCGACGGGATCAACTGCCGGAACGTCTGGGCCAGTAGCTGGAGAGCACGGCCGATGGACATTCCCAGGAGGGGCGCGGCCAGTAAAGCACCGGCAAAAACCGCGGTCCCGGGGAGAGCCAGGAAATTCAAATCCATGATGGCCGCCTCGGGAGTTGGTGTCGGAACGACCGGCGCGACCCGGATGACCTGGTTATGAAGCCCTTCCAAGGGGAAGGTCAGGAAAGCAAACTTGAGAAACTTGTTCAGCGTCGGCATACCGGCAATGAAAATCAGGACCGAAGCCAGGATGAACGGCGACCATCCTTTGAATACCTGCCAGACCGTCTGGCTCACCATTGTCCCTTCGAGTCTCCGCTTGGGCGTGTACCTCGAGAACTTCTTTCGGTTTCCAGAATTTCAGAAAAACGACCATCACCAGCAGGGAGAAGATCGCCGAGATGATGTCGACCAGCCCGGTTTCCATGAAATTCGACCAGTAGAACTGCATCCCGGCGAACGACAGCCCGGCGACGACCAATGCCGGGAACACCTGGAGTGTCTGGCGCCAGTTTACCGTCGTCCGCACCAGCCAGAGGGGGAGGATCAAGGAAAACGGCGGCAGTATCCTTCCCACCATCGCGTTCAGCTCCATCTCCGGCAAGCCCGGTCACGCCGGTCAGCACCCGGATCGGATTCCCGACCGCACCCCAGGCGACCGGCGCCGTGTTCGCGAGCAGACAGACCGTCGCCGCCTGAAATGGTGGAAAGCCGAGGCCGATCAGGAAAGAACCCGCGATCGCGACCGGCGCTCCTCCTCCGCCCGTTCCTTCCAGAAAAGCGCCAAAACAAAAGGCGATCAGGATGACCTGGATGCGCTTGTCGGCCGACAGATTCGCGATTGAATCCTTCATCACCTGAAACTGGCCGGTCTCCACCGCCACGTTGTAAAGGAAGATGGAGGCGACGATGATCCAGGCGATCCTCAGGAACCCGAAGACGAAGCCCAGGAGGGTGGAATAACCGATCAGCCCTACCGGCATTCGAAACACGACGATGGCGAGCAGAAAGGCGACCACCATGCCACTGAGCGCCGAGATCCAGACTCTTTTCTTCAGAACCAGGAGAACGAAGAAGAGAGTCAGGACGGGCAACGCGGACACCAATGTCGATAGGGGCCAGAAACCCAACGGATCGTAGTCTTGATTCCAAGTCATGAGCACCAATCCTCGAGAGTGACGGAAAAAGAACGCAACAGGGGCAGTACTGTAATGGAATTCGGCAGGAATTTGAAGGCAGGTTCTGAGGATCGATCAGGATTGGGGCGGTTTCGACTGCTGGGGGAGAGGGTGGGAACCCCGCCCTCTCCGGAGGTGTGACCTATTCGGTCTTGGTGGTCATGGGTTGTTGAGGCGGTGCGTTCTCGTTGAAAATCACCCTGGATAGTTTCCAGGAACCATCGGTGTCCTTCTTCAGGATCACGACGTACTTGCCTTCCATTTTCATCGGTTCGCCGCCCGACTTGGGCGTTACGGTCGTTAGAAGCGTGCCACGGTCATACGCCCAATCGCCTGCGAGCTGAGTCTCCTCCGACCGAATCTCCATCTTCTCGTTGTACTTTCCGAGCGCCTCAGAAAACTGTTGGCGAATCATGTTTCGCCCGACGACTGAAGGCGCGTTCGGGATCATCAGAACCGCGTCTTCCGTGTAGAATCCCACCAGCTTCTCCGTATCGCCGTTGGCAATCGCCTCTGAATACTGCTGACGCAGCTTATCGAGCTGTTCATTGGTCGCCTTGTCGCCCCCGGCCAGGACCGGAGCAATGGCAAAACACAGGGAAACCACAGAGAGAACCAATCGAAACTTCATACGTTCCTCCTTTGCGGACACACCATTGGCAGGACTGTCAATTACTGCGACAATAACACACTTTCGGCAAGGTTGCCAGTTCGGTGGTTTGGCTACCAACATTCGGTGGTTTGGCCAATGCCGGTGGACGAGGGCGCTTTCCAGCGAAGCAAGCGGGTTCGGACAACCGGCTGATCGCATGTCCGTTGGCACTAGCGCTGCAGGGGACCATGCGGTCAGCTCACAGCTCGAACCCGCTTGCTTCGCTGGAAAGCGCTCGCGCGCGGCTCTGACACCGCTCGGTCGGGGTCGGTCTTGCTCGCCTAAACAGGTCACCCTTGAGGCCGATTTACAGGATATTAAACATTTTCAACACCCTCGCTGCGTGTGCTCTGACAATCTCGCTCCCGGCTCCGCAGTGTTCCAGGGACAACGCTTTATCAGGACTCGAGGCGACGCTGCTTTCATCCAAAAAGGAAGGGCGGCTGTGGCATCCGCGCGCTCAAATAAAGCGCCCCGGTAGTGCGTGTAGAATGGTGCTTCGGATGCAGTTTACGCTTTGGACAGTCGCACTGGTCTTCTTGTACACCTGGGTCGTCGTTCCCCTGCTGGGAGTGCGGCGGCCTCTCGGTGCCTTGGCCGTCATCCTCGTTCTGCTGCTGGCCGTAATCAGGCAGATCAGGCAAGGAAGCCGATGGGGCGTTGCCTTTCGTCATTTCCTGCCGGCACTGGGGTGGGCGCTCCTCCTGACCCTGCCGCTCGTGGCGGTAACGCTCGGCATACGCCCCTCCGTGGGCGAGGCCCTGCTTGACGGGAAGCTTTCACTGGTTTTTGGCGCCATGTTCCTCTGGGCGCTGGGGCAACAGTTTTCGCTGCAGGCGGTGATCTTCGAAGAGATGGCAGAAAAGCTATCGCCCGGCCGGGCGATCTGGGCCTCGGCCGGGGTGTTCGCCGCTTTGCATCTACCTAATCCGTTTCTGACTGCGGTTACCTTTGTCGCGGCTCTGGGATGGTGCTGGATTTACAGCCGGCATCCCAATATTCTCCCGCTGGCGATTTCGCATGCGGCCGGATCCCTGGCCATCATTCTGACGGTCGATCGGGCCATCACCGGCGGAATGCGCGTCGGGTACTCATACTTCATGCTGAGGTAAAGGGATCTCACCGCAGAGGACGCCTGGGACCGCAGAGGAAAGGAGGACGGAAGCAGGGCATTTCTTTCCTTCCCTCCGCGCTTCTCCGCGTCCTCTGCGGTGAGTCTCGTGACTTCTGTCCGGTTACCCGACTTCCCGAGACGGGAGGAACTCGTGCATTTTCTCAATGAACCGGGGGAACGCGATTTCCGGTTCCTCCAGCTCAGGATGCCAGCCCTTCTCCCATTCCAGCGAGTAGAAGCCGGAGTAGCCTCCCTTCGAGAGCAGGGTGACAATTTCACGCAACGGAACCACGCCATCGCCGAACAGCACGTATTGAACGTCGTTCTCCTTGCGCCGTGAATCCTTCAGATGGACGTGTCTGACCTCGGATCCGATCTTCTCCCAGGTGAGCGCCGGCTGCTCGTTTCCGAACATCACGGTATGGTGAGCGTCCCACAAAAGCCCAACCTGCTTCGTATCGGCCCGTTTGATGAGATCTCGAAGCATGTCTCCCCGGTTGAAATCCCCATGGGTCTCCATCAGAACCGTGACCTTGGTCCCCTTTGCCGCAGCGCCCAGTTCTTGAAGTCCGGCGACGATTCGATCGTTCGTCGCTTCCCTGGATTGGCCCTCCACGAACTTGTCGCCAAAAACGCGAATGTACGGGCACTGGAGGTTGTGCGCCAGCTCGATGAACTTCTTCGCAGAGTCCATGCCTGCCTGCCGTTTGGTCGCGTCAGGCTCGTGCAACTGGGTGGAAGCCCCGAGGCCGGCGACGCGGAGACCGCGGCTGCGCAGGTCCTTCAGGCTGGCTTTCCACCCGGTTCCCGCAAATTCGGGCCGCTTGGTCAGGTCCATTTCACCTTGAATTCCCCGAAACTCGATCCCTCCGAATCCCATCTTGCTCGCCTGCTCCAGAATGGTGCCCCAGTCCCACTTGGGGCATCCGAGAGTTGAAAAGGAGAGCGGCAGAGGGGCTGCTTTCGCGTCGGTTCGGTTCATGAACATCGGGGTTGCGGCCGTGAGAGCGGCCATCTTCGCAAATGATCGCCTGTCGAGCTTCTTCATATTTTATTGCTCCTGTTCCTTGGAGCTAATCATACAAAGGAAGTAGGGGATGGGAAAGCACGGACGACCGGAAGCAGGATTTGCCATCCGCGCGCTTTCGCTCCAAAGCGCTTCGCTGGCGGTTCTGTGAACCCCGCCGCCCCGCCCGGCCCCGTCACGCGGAGCGCGGGCGGGAGACGCGGGCCAGCTGTGAGCGGTGGAAGGTCCGGATGTACATCCGCTCGAGGAAACGGATCAGCGGAATTTCGGGCATGAACTCGAAAAACCTCCAACGGAACCGCAGGCGAAGATAGCGGTAATAGAGCGAGTAGAGCGCCATCAGCAGCGGCTTGAAACGGTTGTCGCAGAACCGTTCGAACGCCCGCCGCTCGAAGAAGCGGCTCATGACGTTGACCTTGGTGATGAACCTCTTCTGACGGGGGGACAGAAAGGGGTTGTTGTTCTCGCCGAAGTGAAAATGACTCCAGCCTTCCAGGGTGTCCGGGAACTTCACGCCGTGGCTGAGCCTGGTCTTGTCGTACAGCGTGGTGCCCGGGGTAAGGCGTGTAGACGGCGACCGGCGCGACCCCGGCGTTCGGGTTCGTGCTCAGCAGCCGGAACATGAAATCGACGGTCTCCAGCGTTTCCTGGCGCTCCTCGTTCGGGAAACCGGCCATGAAGCCGTACTTGATGTAGACGTCCGAACGGGCAAGCATCTCGTTCACGTCGAGCACCTGCTTGAGGCTCATCCGTTTCATGATCTCCTTCAGCCGGCTCTCGGAGCCCGACTCCACGCCAATCCACAGCTCTTTGAAACCCGCGCGGTAGAGCTTCTCGATCATCTCGTCCGTTTGCCGGTACAGGTAATCGATACGGCAGGGAACCTGGATCAGGAGCTTGCAGTCGTGCTCGATGAGCAGATCGCAGATCTTCTGCACCCGCCCGGGGTGCCCGAAGAAATAATCGTCCTCGATGAAGATCGCGTCGACGCCGAATCGTTCCTGAAGGTAGAGGATGTCGGAAAGCACGCGCTCGGCCGAGTGATACCGGAAGCGCTTCTCGTTGAACTTCAGGTTGTAGCAGAACTCGCAGTCAAACGGGCATCCGCGGCTTGTCACGACCTGCAGCTGAGCTTCGTTCGTGGAGGGCGCGCGGGTGAAGTAGTGCTCCATCGGGATCAGGTCATAATCCGGCCGGGGGATCACGTCCAGGTCCTCGATCATCGGCCGCTTCTCGGTGAAGACCAGCTGCGCCGTCCCGCTTGAACCCGATGCCGGCGACCTTTTCAAGATCGCCGCCGGTCCGCAGGCAGTCGGCCAACTCGATGATCGTGATCTCGCCTTCGCCGATCACCATGATGTCGCACAGCGGGTCTCGGAGCGTGGAATCGGGGCAAAGGGTCGGGTGCACGCCGCCCCAGACGATCGGCAGCGCGGGATCGGCTTCGCGGACGGCCCGGGCGGCTTTGAGACCCCCGCGAATCTGGATTCCGGTCATGCTCGAGATGCCGACCAGGAGCGGTCTCTCCGCGCTGAACGGCGGCGATCACATCCTGCTCGAAGGTGCTGGTTATCCTCTCGTCCAGGATTTCCACCCGATAGCCTGCCCGTGTGAGGACGGTGCCCGAGATAGAGGCAGGACAAGGGCAAGCCGACATTGATTCCGAAAACATCCATCCCGGTGATCGGATAGATCAAGAGGATCTTGCCGAGATCCTCGCTGCTGTTTCTCTGCCAGGGAAAATCCATGGTCATTGACCAATTCTCAGTTCTGGTGGACATTGTGGGGACCAATGGACAAAGTGGACCAAGCCTGTCTTTCGTGTCCACCTTGTCCACAATGTGCACAATGTCCATCGGGTCCATGTTGCTCACCTCATCAACCATCGTTTGTACACCCGGTCGGCCGCCTGTGTCAGCCCCGGCGCGGTCCGCATGAGGTACGGGCGGATTCGGATCAGCGGCGTCATCCAGCCCGGGTGATTGATGTAATCGCACTTCCCGCAAAGCTTCAGACTCGAGAAGTCCTTTGAATAGAGCAGGCGCCTCTTTTCCTTGAAGGCCGGGGAATGCCAGATCTCGTGGATCGTCTGCTTCCGGACGTCGCCTACCGCGTGCTCCGCCTCCGAATCGAAGCAACAGAGCGCCACCCTGCCGTCCGCCAGGATCGTCATGTAGTGGTAGATCCGTTCGCAGAAATTGACCTTATGCGGCTGTCCGACCGTCGTTTTCGAGCTTTCCGGCCCAGTTGAAGTACACGGAATACCGGACTTCGTCGGCATTTTTCCACACGTCGGCGAAGCGCGCCCGGCTCTCAGTATTTTCTGCGACCGACACCATTGCGACCGAGACCCTCGGGTTCGGCTTGCCCGAGCTCGTTTCGGCGGCGAATGAAGTGTTCCACGTTCTTGCGGACGGTCTCGAAGCTCAATCCGATGCGAATCCCTTCGAAGGTTTCCTGGTCCGCCCCGTCAACCGAGACGATGAGGCTGTCGAGGAGATCTTCGGTCAGAAACGCCTCGGAGATTTCCTCGCTCGAGCCGGGAGCCGTTGGTGGTCAGGTTGACGTGGGTCCCTGGAGAAACCTGACGGATGTAGCGGAAATAGTCCAGAACCCCGGGCACAAGAAGTGTTTCCCCGTGCAGGAACGGCAGGATCTTTCGGGCCCGGTAGCGGGCGCACTCGTCCACGATCTTCCGGAACAGGTCGAGCTCCATGACGTGCCTCTTGCGAAGCATCGAGGGCGTGGCGCAGATCGTGCACCTGGCGTTACAGGCGTTCGTCAGCTCCACGTAGACCTGATCGGGAAAATCCGGATAACGGTACATATTGCGACCACTGACGACTGACGACTGACCACTGCAAACTGCGCACTGCCTAAAAACAGGGCGTCTAGAGTCTCAGACCCCAACGGGGTCTCGTAACAAAGCCCAGGGTTGGGCGCGCCGTTTGCGGCCCAACCCTGGGTCTCCAGGATTCGCGGCCGCTACCCTGAAAGGGTTGCGTACCGAGCGTGATACGGAACCCTTTCAGGGTACCGATCTTACGGCTTGCTGACCCAGGGTAGCCCGCAAAAAACGCGGGCGACCCTGGGCTTTGCTACGTAACCCCTTCGGGTAAAAGGCCCCAACCTGCCCACTGCCTTCTGCCCGCTGCCCTGCTGCCCGCTGCCTTCTGCCCGCTGCCCGCTTAGTTGGCTCTCGTGTTGGTTCCAACCAGCGCTTCGGGCAGGAAGTTCCTTTCGATCGCCCGCAGGTATCTCTTGCTCGATCTCAGACTGAACAACTTCGGGAGCATCCGAATGAAGCGCAACCGCGTCAGAAAGAACATCATGTACGCCTTGCGCTGCAGCCTCTTAAGACGCTTGAAATCAAAATCGGGCGTTTCGATTCGGATGATTTCCCGCAGACTGTCGACCTGCTGGTTTTTGTCATACATCCCCATCTTGATGACCTGTTGACGAATCTCGGTTCCCGCGTACGGGATGACGATGCTGAAAAGCGCTTCGTCCAGCTCGCTTTCGCAGGCAAAGCGAATCGTCATGTTGATTTCCTCCACCGTTTCGGACGGGAAATCCGATCATGAAGAACCCGAGCGTGTTGATCCTGTACTTTCTGGTCCATCGGACGACATCGTTGACCATGTGGAGCTTCAGGTTCTTGCGGCTCAGGCTCTGGACCCTCGGGCTGGCCGACTCGATTGCGATGGAGACGTGGTGCGTCCCGGCCGCCGCCAGCTTGCGCACCAGTTCCTCGTCCATCCGCTCCAGGCGGACGCCGTTTCCGAACTGCAGGGCGATCTGGAGCCCCTGCTCCACGATCAGGTCGCAGATCCGTTTGGCACGGTCCATGTCGAAATTGAAGATGTCGTCTTCGATCATGAACTCCTGGATCCGGTAGCGGTCGTAAAGCAGCCTCATCTCCGCGAGCACGTTCTCCGGGCTTCGCCCGCGGAACTTCTTCCCGAACAGATCGTGGCAATAGGTGCAGTGCCAGGGGCATCCGCGGCTGGTGAAAATCTGGATGGCCCGCTTGTATTTTGGCGTATAGCGCCCGGTCTCGGCCTCGGCGTAGCGGTCCATATCGAGCAGGTGATAGGCCGGCATCGGAATCGAGTCCACGTCTTCGATCTGCCGGTCGCGGAGGGTTGATCGGCGCAGTTCCCTTCTCGGTCCTTGAATGCGAGGCCCGACCTGCGTGAGATCGCCGCCCGAAGCAAAGACCTCGAGGAAGTCGCCGAACGTCTCCTCGCCTTCCCCGACGCAGACGAAATCGCAGTAATCCTGCCGCAGAACCTCCTCGGTGACGATGGTCGGGTGCTGCCCGCCGAAGACGACAGGCAATCCCGGGCACGCTTCTTTCAGCTGTCGGGCTGCGATTTCCGCGCCCTTCGAACTCAGGAGTCATGCAGCTGAAGCCGGCCAGATCCCACTTGCGCTCCCTCAGCTTCCGAAGCAGAACCGGGTGCGGATCAGACTCCAGGGCGAGGTCGAGGATCTCGACGTGGTGGCCCAGCCGCTCCGCCATCGGCGCAATGTAAACCAGGCCGATTGGAATGCCGACGATCATGTCCATGAAGGTCGGTTTGGCTCGAATCAGAAGAATGTTCATATACAACAGGCCGCCTACCGATCCCTGAACAGAGGAATCCGGTAGAAGATCGCCATTTTCTCCATCCGTGGAATCCATTGGCGGAGTTTGAACATGTCCACCATGAAGCTGCCGAGGATGACCGGCAGCCGGGGATTCGGAGCATGGCAGTTCTGGCAATCCGGGTACTCGCTCAGATCGCCGCGCACGTGCGCCTCCCGCATTCGGTCATCGCCGGGGAGTTCCAGAGCTCGTGAACCGTCTGCTCGCGGACGTTGCCGAAAGGCTTGGACTGCCAGGTGTGGCAGCAGGGGAAGAAGTCTCCCTTGTAATTGATCGTCGCCGGCCCCTGCCAGAGCAGGAAACAGGGATGGCGACGGCGGTCGTGATTGACTCGCTCCTCGAGCGCCACCCCCGGGATGACGATCTCGTCTTCTTTGATCCGGACCTCGTCCACTCCGTCGATCGCCCACATCTTCTGAAAGTCCTTGATCTGGTGCTGGTTCTCCGGGAGCCGGACCATCTGGAGGACGACGAACAGATCCGGCCGGCTCTCGCACTTGATCTCGAGGAAGCGCAGGATGTTCTCGCGGACCTTTTCAAATTTGGCCCCTTTGCGGTACTTCTCGTACACCTCCGGGGTCGCTCCGTCGAAGGCGATGATCAGGTGATCAAGACCCGAATCGAGCAGCAGGCGGCTGCGCTCCTCATTCAGCAGCGTGGCGTTTGTCGACACGACGGTGTAGATGTCCGCATCCTTGCAGTACCGGATCATCTGGTAGAGATCCGGGTTCATCAAGCGGCTCGCCGCCGCCCCAGGGAAAGACCAGCTCGGTCTGGAAACGGACCTCGTCGATGATCTGCTTGAACAGGTCGAAATCGAAATCCTCGGGCGGGTAGTACCCGAACTCCCGGGGACACATCGGGCACTTGAGATTACACTTCGCGGTATTCTCAATGATCAGGGTTATCGGGAATCCGTTCAGGTCGCTCCTGCCCTCAAGTAGCCGGACAAGAGACGCCACCGGTTCCGGACGCGGGACAATTTCATGAAAGAAAACCTTCCCCTCGGGGCTGCCGTTACATCTTAACAGATTACTTTTGACCTGACTAAACCATCCAGCCAACAGCCCTGGCACATGCCTTCAGCACAGGCGACCGGCTCAATGACCCCATTGCTCTTGACGCGGCGGGGGCCGACGACGATAATCCGCACAGTTCCGGGAGATCTTCCATGACCATCTGCCCGAAATGCCAACACCAACAGCTCGGCGGTGAGGAATGTCAAGCGTGCGGCTTGATCTTTGCGCGCTACAAAGGGCCACAAACCGACGCTATCCCGTCGCTTCGAGTCGATGACGGGGAACTGGCATTCGATGAGCCGCGCAGGAGCACCTTCCGCCGCGTCTTTCGAGCCGTCCGGTGGACCTGGCTGGTTGTCAGCCTGATCGCGCTGTTCCTCATGTTTTTGATTCCGGATGCGCCGGCGGTCCAGGACGACCCTCAGGCCCTCGGAAGCGCTCAGGAGAAGATCCGGACGGCAATCGAAGCTGCGAAGGGCCGGATACCATACAGCTTGACCCTGAACGAAGCGGAGATCAACGCGATCCTCGATTTCGGCATGAACAACGCTACCGGAGCCGACCGGGAAGCGCTCAGCTCGGTTAAGGAAATGAAGATCACGATTTCGCAGAACCAGCTGCACCTGTACTTCCTGGTCCACCGGTTCGGCAAGGATTTCGCGCTTTCGCTGACCGGCCGGCCCTACCTCGAGACCGGCTATTTCCGGATGAGAGCAGAGAGCGGTTGGGTGGGCTACTGCCCGATGCTGCCCTTCGTTCTCAATTTCGCCCTTGATCGCGCGATGAGCTCCGATAGTCAACGCGAGCAGTTAAAGATGCCTGCCGCGGTGCAAGCCATCGAGATGCGCCACGATGAGCTTACGATTTTCTACAACTCCACGGGGGAAGAGGACGAAGAAACCGGCGAGAGTGAAATGACGGCGGTTATGACCCCTGAACTCGTGGATCGATGGTAGACTCTCACGACCCATGGCTGTGAAGATCCTCCTCGTCCTTCCAATTCGCGAAGGACATAACTTTCTGATCACACCCGACCTGGGGATTCTTTACCTCGGCACAGCGCTCAAGAATCGCGGGCTTTGACGTCACGCTGCTTGATTGTCCCAAAGAGAAGTTCTCCTTCGTCGACTTCCGGAAGTTCCTCGAAAGCCGGGATTTCGACGTTGTTGGCATTCGGTGCTTCAGCCGGGACCACAATTACGTTCATCATCATCTGAAGATCGTCCGGCAGGTCCTTCCCGACGCCATGACCCTGGTCGGAGGCCCGCACCCTTCGGCACTCCCCGAGTTTGTCCTCGCCTCGATGCCGACCCTTGATTTCTCCTGGAAGTGCGAAGCCGAAGAGGGGTTGCCGCAACTGTTGTCCTTCTACCAGGAATTCGGCCGGGCGATCCCCGAGGAGCTGCTTGAAACGATTCCCGGACTAACCTGGCGTTCGCGCGCGCGCGGCGCGTGTCGTCATCAATCCTCCGGTTTTTTCTCCGCACCTCGACGCCTACGGGTTGCCTGCCTGGGAACTGCTCCAGCCCGACAGCTACCCGGGTTTCGCCTGGGGCGAGCACTACCCGATGATCACGACCCGCGGTTGTCCGTACCCGTGCACCTACTGCAATATCGCGAGGCTGTCAGGCAAGAAACTGCGCCACAGGAGCGTCGATCATGTGATCGAAGAGCTGCGCCTGCTTCACTCCCGGTATCGGGCAAGGCGTTTCAGCATCATGGACGACGAGTTCACCCTGGACCGCAAGTATGCCTTCGAGCTGTGCGAGGCGTTGATCGACTCCGGCCTGAAGATGCATTTCGACTGCCCCCTCGGGGTGCGCCTGGACTCCCTGACGCCCGATCTCGTCAGAGCTGATGGAACGCGGCCGGCTGCAAGGCGATTGCGGTCGGAATCGAGTCCGGCAGCGAGCGCGTCCAGAAGACGATCAAGAAGAAGGTCAACCTCGAGACCATCCGGGAAAAGGCCCACATGGTGGCCCAGTCGAGCAAGATCGCCATGGTCGGATACTTCATGATGGGATTCCAGGACGAAACCGAGGAGGAAATCCTGGGAGACGATCAACCTGGCCCTCGAACTGCCGCTCGCCCGGGCGAACTTCAATATCGTGATCCCGATCCCGGGGACCGCGATCTTCGACGACTGCATTCGCGAGGGGCGGGTGGCTCTGGACCGGATCAACTGGGACGATTTCACGAGCGATCAGATCTCGTTCGCCCGTGACCACGTTTCCGGCGAGAGGCTCCTGGAGCTTCAGAAGAAGGCGTACATGCGCTTTTATCGCCAGCCGAGAATCGTCTGGGACTTAACCAGGCAGACGCTCAGCCATCGGGCAGTCATTCAGGTAGTCCTGCGAAAGCTCAAGATGCTGTTTTCGAGGGATACAACGAAGAGCTTCAAGCCGCTGTACCTGCGAGAGGCGGCATTTGAGGAGTACATTTATGGCTTAGGTACTGATCACGTCAACACGGGTGAACCAGAAACAGACAACTCCTGGTCGTTCTTCAAAAGTCATGTCCCGTCACAAGGTCACCTTTCTTCCCGACAAGCAAAGTTCCATCGTTCGAGGCCGGCACCACACTGAGGGAAGCCGCGCTTGATCTCGGGATTCTCGTCCAATCCGACTGCGCAGGAATCGGGACGTGCGGACAGTGCAGGGTGGAGGCGACCGGCGGGATCGGACCGGTGACGGACGTCGAAAAGGAATTGCTTTCATCCGAGGAGCTTGCCGCCAGCACGCGCCTGTCCTGCCAGGCAATAGTCACGGGCGAATGCGTCTGCACAGTCCCGAATACGAACCGGATGACCGAAGACCAGATCATGACCGAAGGGAAATCGGTGCATTTCCCTTTCGCACCCGACACTCGCAAGGCACTCCTCCAGCTCAGTCCGCCCAAGGTCGGGGACAAATACTTCGATCTGGAGGCGGTCGAGGAAGGCATCCGTGCGATTGAACCCGAGCTGGCGACGCCTTCCCTCGCGGTTATCAGGGCTGTCCCGGCGATCACGAGGGAGTCCGGAGGGCGGCTGACCGCGGTCCTCGACCAAAACGTTCTCCTCGGAATTGAAAAGGGGGACAGTCGAGATCGTCTGTACGGAATCGCCTTCGACATCGGCACGACGACCGTCGTCGGCAAACTCATCGACCTGAACGAGGATCGCACCCTGGCGGTGGCATCGGCGCTTAACGCGCAGGAGCCGTTCGGCGCCGACGTCGTCACCCGCGTGAAATACACGATCGAGAATGCAGGAGGCCTACAACGGCTGCACCGGTTGGCCATCGATCAAATCGGCTCGCTCACGGATGAACTTTGCGAGAAGGCCGGGGTGGCCGCGACCGATGTCCACAAATGCGTGATCGTGGGAAACACCGTGATGCAGCACTTGGCGCTCGGGGTCGACCCGCACTACCTGGTCCTCTCCCCGTTCACGCCGGCGCTGCAAGGGCCCGTCACGGTGCCGGCCGAGGACCTGGGCCTTCGCATGGCGCCGCGAGGCGTGGCCTACTTCCTCCCGAATCTCGCCTGCTTCGTCGGCGGGGATATCACGGCCGTGCTCGTCACCCTCGACCTCGAAAGCTCAGACGAGCTTCACCTCGTGGTCGACATCGGCACCAACGGCGAAATCGTGCTGGGCTCCCGAAATCGGATTGTCTGCTGCTCGTCCCCGGCCGGTCCGGCCTGGGAGGGAGCGAGCATCAGCTGGGGAATGCGTGCGGCATACGGGGCCATTGAGCGGGTGGACCTCCGGGACGGGGACCTCGCCTATCGGACCGTCGGAAACGGCCCGCCGGCGGGGATTTGCGGGTCGGGTCTCATGGACCTTGCTGCGCTTTGTCGCCGGTCAGGCATCATCGACGAAAGCGGCCGAATTCTCAGCGAGGACGGCGCTGGAAAGGCTCCTGAGGCGATCCGGGCCAGGCTAGGCAGCCGGGACTCAGGCAGTTTCCTCCGCATCGCCCCGGTTGGTCAGAATACGTGGATCGAGCTCAACCAGAGAGACGTGCGCGAGATCCAGCTCGCAAAAGCGGCGATCGCCTCGGGAATTCAAATGCTGTTGCGGGAATGCGGCGTCGGGCCGGAGGAAATCGGTCGGATCTCCATTGCAGGCGCATTCGGGAACCATATCCGGGGGGAGGACGCCCTCGACATCGGGCTGCTCCCGCGCGTCCCGGCGGATCGCATTCACTTCATCGGGAACGCCGCGGCCGCAGGCGCCGAGGCGATTTTGCGGTCGCGAGACGCCCGGCTCAAGGCTGAGCGGCTGGCGAGAAGCGTGGATTACGTGGAAGTGGCCGGCCGCCCCGATTTTCAGGATTTATTTGTCGATTGTCTCCTTTTTCCGTAAAGTTTCAGTGGAGTTTCGGGGACATAATACTTAATTCCCAAAAGGGTCGGCGTTGCGAGCCAACTGGCATGGAATTAAGTTTTGTGTCCCCGAAACTCCCCCCAAAGGGTCGGCGTTGCGAGCCAACTGGGGCATGGAATTGAGTTTTGTGTCCCCGAAACTCGCCGAAACTCGCATAGTCATTTGAGCAGGGAAGTCTATGAATCACGCTTTTCTCGAGAGAATCCGCTCAGGTCAAATCCTGGTCTCTGACGGGGCCATGGGAACCCAACTCCAACAGCGGGGAATGCCCTCCGGACACTGCCCGGACGAATACAATGTCTCCCACCCGGAAGTCGTCCAGGCCATCCACCGGGATTACTACCAGGCGGGTTCCGACATTGTCACGACAAACTCATTCGGCGGGAATCGTGCCCGGCTCGCACGTCACGGCTGTCCGGAACGGGTCGTCGAATTCTGCGGTCAAGAGCGTTGAAATCGCCAAAGCGGTCTGTCCGCCCGGGCGGTACGTGGCCGGAGACATCGGCCCGACCGGCGAGCTGATGGAACCATTCGGGGACCTGACCGAAGACCAGGTTTTCGGGATATACGTCGAGCAATGTGAAGCCTTGGCGAAGGCAGGCGTCGACCTCCTGCTCATCGAAACCATGATGGCCATCCAGGAGGCAGTCGTGGCCGTCCGGGCCGCCTGTTCAACCGGGCTCCCCGTGGGAGCGACCATGACTTTCGATTCGCGAGGCGGGGAGTGGCGGACGAGCTGGGGAGTAAGCATCCCTGAAGCGGTGAAATCATTGTCAGAGGCCGGGGCCAGCCTCATCGGCTCGAATTGCGGGCAGGGCTTTGACGAGATGGTCGGGATCGTGACCTGCATGAGGAGCCTGACGCAACTGCCCCTTATCGCGCAGGCCAACGCCGGTCTGCCTGATATGGTGGACGGCCGGCCGGTCTACAGGGAAACACCCGAGACGGTTGGAGCCAAAGCCGAACGCCTATTGGATGCGGGTGTGAACATCATCGGCGGTTGCTGCGGGACGACACCGGCGCACATCGCGGAAATACGGAAAGCGGTCGACCGCCGGCGGTAAGACAATTGCGGATTGCGGACTTCGGATTGTTTCCGCATTCCCGAGCCAATTGCAAAAACCAGAAAATCTGAGTCTTAAGGCCTGAAAGGCCGGTACATGTTAGCCCAGGGCGAAGCGTTTTTCGCGTAGCCCTGGGTGGCTAGGCGCGCCGGACGTGAAGCCCTGAAAGGGCGCAAGAACGGCAGACCAACCTGTCACGCCCTTACAGGGCTGCGACGTCCCGCCTGCCTCTTGACCCAGGGCTACGCGAAAAACGCTTCGCCCTGGGCTAATATGTACCGGCCTTTCAGGCCTTAAGACGCGGATTTCTGCAATTGGCTCTCCCCATTCCCCATTCCCCATTCCCTATTCCCTATTCCCCATTCCGCATTCCGCATTCCGCATTATAGAAACTCGACTTCCACCCGGTTCGGGATGATTCCTGCTTCGAAGCCGCGGTCGAGGAACAACTGCACGGCGCGACGCCCGTCCGGTCCATAGTCGACCGTCCTACGGTTCACGTACATTCCGACGAACGTGTCCGCCTGGCCGGTTGAAAGCCCGCGTCCGAACTCCAGCGCATAGGCAAGAGCCTGCTCCCGGTTGGCGAGGCTGTATTCGATACTCTCACGCAAGATCCGCGACACCTGGGCGATGGTCTCGTCGCCGAGATCACGCCGGATGACGTTTCCTCCGAGCGGAAGCGGCAGTCGCGTCGTCTGCATCCACCACTCACCCAGGTCGACCACCTTGTGGAGATCGTGCTGGCGGAAGGTCAACTGCCCCTCGTGAATGATCAGCCCGGCCTGAAACCTCCCAGCCTCGACCGCAGGAATGATTTCGTCAAACGGCACCACGTGATACCGGGCATCCGGCTCGAAAAGGCGGAGCCCGAGGAGGGCGGAGGTCCGCAAACCGGGAACGGCGACCACCATGTTGCGCAATTCAGCCTGGCCGATCGGCTTCCGGCTCACAACGATCGGGCCATAGCCCTCGCCCATGCTGGCTCCACAGTTCAAGAGCGAGTATTTTTCATGAAGGTACGCGTAAGCGTGGATACTGACCGCGCTCACCTCGTAAGTTCCCTCCGAGGCCGCCTGGTTCAGGGTCTCGATGTCATGCAGCTCGTTCACGAATTCGAATTCGCCCGTGTCGATCTTCCCCCGCGCCAGGGCATAGAACATGAAGGCATCATCACTGTCGGGACTGTGCGCAACTCGAATCAGTTTCTTTTTCATATGCTTGGGAGCGAATTTACCATGGAACTGCGCGCTGCGCACTGCGCACGGACAACTGCCCACTGCGCACTGCCCACTGCCCACTGCCCGCTGCCAACTGACCAAGGACAGCAACGACAACGACGACAGGCTAAGTTGGTTGTCTTCGTTGCCGTCCTTGTCGTCCTTGATGTCGCTGGTCAGTTGTCAGTCGTCAGTGCGCAGTGCGCAGCGCGCAGTTGTCAGTCGTCAGTTGTCAGTCGTCAGTTCCAAAACTTCCGCCAGCCGAGTCACACGCTCGCCCTCGAACTCCGGGAAGCGGTTGTGGGCGTCGTAGAGCACGGCCCGCAGACCCGCCCGGCGAGCACCCTGGACATCCTCGACGGGACTGTCCCCGACATGCATCGCTTCCCCGGCGTCACAATCGAGCCGGGTGCAGGCAAGCCGGAATATTTCCGGTTCGGGCTTCGGCGTCCGGCACTGGCTGGACACGAGGATTGCGTCGAAGAACGGCGCGATGCCCAGATCCTCCAGAACCGAAAAGAGACGGGAATCGAAGTTCGAGATCACGGCAAGGCTGGTCCCCCTTTCCTGCAGCCTGCTGAGGAGCTCCGCGCATCCCGGTTCGAGCTCCCAGTGCCTCCCGGTCCCGAAAGCGCGGAAGAGGTCCGCTGAAGAAATGCTCGAACCGGGGGAAAGGCCCGTAGGGTTCGAATACCCGGCGGACCAGGCTGCGCCACCAGTCGAGCTCGAGCGCGAGTCTGGCCTCCGCCCTCCGGCGGCCGAATGCGAGCGGCGGTTGGGCCCGAAAAGCGCGGGCAAACCCCTCACCCAGCTCGCTCGGGCCTACTTGCGAATCAAAACCGTAGCGCCGGGCGTGCTCGAGGTAGACCGCGCCTACCGAGCCGCGGACCCGAAATAGAGTGCCGGCTGCGTCAAAAAGAACGGCCTTCATGATGATTCCAAATACAATAGAGCAATGACCACGGACCCGATCATCGAGTGTCGAGCTGCAGCGCCGTTCATGAAAAACGGATATATCCTCGCCTGTCCCGAGACCCGGCAGGCGCTCTATATCGACCCCGGCGACGAGGCGGGGGACTTGCTTCGCTGGCTCGCCGACAGCCGCCTTACCCTTGCCGCCATCGCCAATACCCACGGACATCTCGATCATATCTCCGGGATTGTTACAGTGAAACAGGCACAAGACGCGCCCATCTACCTCCACCCGGATGATGAAATGCTCTACAACATGCTCAGCCAGCAGGCCAGTTGGTTCGGCCTCGACTATCCGTCCGCACCGAAAGTCGATCGTTACTACCAAGACGGCGACGAACTACGTGTCGGGAATCTGGTGGTCCGGGTTCTTCACACTCCGGGGCATTCCCCGGGCAGTGTGTGTCTGGTCGTCCAAGACCACGTTTTTTGTGGAGACCTGATCTTTGCCGGCTCGGTTGGAAGGACGGACCTGCCCGGCGGCTCTCACTCGACGCTCCTTGCGAGCATCAACGAGAAGCTGCTCCCCCTGGGCGATGACAAGGTGCTCCATTGCGGGCACGGGCCGGATACCACGGTCGGGGCGGAAAGACGGACGAATCCGTTCCTGATGTAAGGGTGCCCGCGGATCTACGCGGATCTACGCGGATAATCGCGGATAAAGGCGGGCAGTCAGCCGTTTCCTCTGGTTGATCGGTTGGTTGGGCTGCCCGCCTTTATCCGCGATTATCCGCGTAGATCCGCGTAGATCCGCGGGCCATAGATTTCTTGCGCCATTACGCTTCCGGCGGGTCCCAGCGGTAGCCGACGCCGCGCACGGTGCGGATCCGACGCGCGGCTCTTCCGAGCTTGCGGCGCAGTCGCTGCATGTGGGTGTTCAGGGTGTGCGGCTGACATCCGTTTTCCCACACCCGATGCAGCAGGTCGTTCCGCGGGACCGGAATCCGCGGGCTCTCGACCAGGCAGACCAAGAGGTTGCACTCGGTCGGGGTCAGGCTTATCTCTCGCCTTCCCGTCTTCACGACAGCCCTCTCAAGATCCAGAACGCTGTTTTCTGCGAGTAGGAACCGGCTGGTATCAGGCACTGGGTAACTATAATCCATGCATCTTCAAAAAAGTATGACTTTCCTCACTTTCCGGGAGCGACAAGAAAGGGCATCGCGCGACAGACGCCTTGACGTGATCTTACCCCTTCGGTCTCTCGCCCCCTGATCTTCCCCTTGACGCTCCCGCCACCCGGCAATAGACTGGCGCCGCTTTGGGGAGGCTATCTATGTTCAGAACTCGTCTGGCCAGCTTCGTCGTTCTCTTGATCGCGTTCATCTTCGTTCTGCTGCCCTCGTCCGGTCTCGCACAGGATGAGCTGATGCTGATTTATCCGCGAATGACCCATGACACGATCGCGACCACCGGAATAGCCGTGGCCAATCCGGTCGACGTGGATGCCGAATGCGTTTTCGGGCTGATCAGCAACACCGGAAGCGTCGTTGCAGCGAACGCCATGACGATTCCGGCGGGCACCCAACTGGCCCTCACCTTGAAAGAAGTCTTCCCTTCCCTGACCGCGCCGACTTTTGAAGGATTCATGGTCGTGCTGAGCGAATCTACGAACATCAGCGTCGTCGGCTTCTTTCTCAGCTACACGCCGGACGTCACAAAGATCGACGGGGCAGAGGCCATCGTCTTCCAGGGAACGGCGCCAAGCGAGATCGTGTTTCCGGAGGTTCCATCCGGCACTGGCGCCTACACGGAATTAACACTCCTCGGCTTCACCGCTGCGAACTCCGTGAGCGCGACTATCAAGGTCCTTTACGAGGACGGCGGAGTGGTGAAGACCGCCCAGCAGAAGGTCGTGTCCATTCCTGCAGCTCCTGAATTTGGAATCGGCCGATACTCAGCCAAACTTTCCGACATCTTTCCCGGCGTCACACTTCCCGCCAAGTGCTACATCAGGGTCAGTGCGACGAAGCCAGGGACCTCCGGACCTGAACCGACTGGTATCTTCGGCTACGAGCAGTTCGGTAACGCGAACTCGATCGCCGGACGGAACGCGGTTGGGGTCTCCCAGGCCAATACCGTCCCGCTGGCGCTCTTTGGCGCCCAGTTGGCCGAAGCAGCGGGCTACACGTCTGAGATCACGATCATTAATCCGACCAACACGAATGCGACCGTCAAGATTGCGGCCTACCGAACCGGCGTGAGCACGCAGGCGGCGGTGTCGAAGACCGTGACCATCAAGAAGAACAGCCTCCTCAAGGAGAAGACGAAGGTCCTTTTTCCCACCCTGCCGGCAGACTTCATCGGCTGGTTGCGCGTCGACAGCAATATCTCCGGAATCGTCGGTGATGTGACGTTTGGGGACGAGACCGCGAGCAAAAGGTTCCTCTCGTCGGTTCAGCTGCAGGCCAGTCCTGTCACCAACTACGTCTTTTCCCAGGTGGCCCAGGGTCTCGGGTTCGTCACCGGAATCACCTTCCTGAACCCCAATTCTGACCCCGCCTGGGTCGAGGTCGATGTTTACGATTTGGACGGGAACTGGACGGGTAACGGCGGTTTCGAGCTCGCGGGGCATCAACATTCGCCACGGGTCCTGAGCGACATCATCGGGGAGGCGGGGTTTGAACAGGTCCAGGGCTTCATCACCGTCACCTCCGATCTTCCGATCTTCTCGTTTGAGTTGTTCCTCTATATGCCCGTCTTTCCCACGGTCACCTCGCTGAGCGCCGTTCCCCCTCAGCTCGGCAACGGGACATTTTCGGGCAAGGTCACCCCCGGTGCGTCGAGCCTGGCCTCGTTTGCCTCGGCCCTCAAGCTCGCCACGACTGCCAAGTACCGGGCGAGCTTCGCCAAGGGCGTTCGGCTCGATCCCGAGCAGGAGTTCATACCGGGCGAGATGATCGTGAAAATGCGAGACGGCGCTGCGGCCGAGCGAATTGAGGAGTTGCGCGGCCGGATGAATCTCCGGGTGAAGCACCACGTGGACCGCGGAGCCTACCTGCTCGGCGCGCCGGACCTGGCCGTGCCGCTTTCCTACAGCGCAATCGATAAGAACAATCTGGAGCTCGCCGTCGCAAAATCTTCGACACTCGATCTCCTCGAGAGATTCAATGCCGATGCGGACGTGCTTTACGCCGAACCGAACTATCTGTTCCATGCGCATGCTGTACCGAACGACACGCACTACAGCTATCAATGGCACTACCCGCTCATGAACCTCCCGGCCGCCTGGGATGAGACCAAAGGGATCGACACGACCGTCGTGGCCGTCATCGATACGGGGGCCAAATTCGCGCACACGGACCTCGGGCCTCGCCTATCAGGCCAGCAATCCAGCCTGCAGTACGACTTCATCAGCGACCAGCAGAGGGCCCTGGATGGTGATGGGATAGATGCCAGCGCCGAGGACCCGGGCGACGACCCGACAGGCGCGCGCAGCAGCTATCATGGCACGCACGTCGCCGGAACAATCGGAGCCGCCACCAATAATGGGAACGGGGTCGCGGGCGTCAACTGGTACTGCAAGCTGATGACCTTGCGAGCGCTCGGGCTCAACGGGAACGGCTCGCTTTATGACATCTCCCAGGCGATCCTGTACGCGGCGGGGTTGCCGAGCGTCGCGGCAGACGGAATCGCCTTGAAGCGGGCGCACGTCGTCAATATGAGCCTCGGCGGCTCGAGCGATTCGTTCACGTTGAGCGAGGCCGTCCGGCGCGCTATCGAGCGGCAAGTGATTATCGTTGCCTCGGCCGGGAACGACGACACCGACGCCCTCACTTTCCCGGCCTGTTACGACAATGTGATCAATGTCGGAGCGGTCGACCTCTCCGGGGAAAAGGCGCCGTACTCCAACTACGGAGACCACGTTACCGTTGTCGCGCCGGGAGGCAACACAGCGGCGGACCTCAATAACGACGGCAAGAGTGACGGAGTATTGAGTACCGCCTGGAAGCAGATCAGCTCGACTCAGGGCGAGGAGAAGTACTACTTCTACCAGGGCACGTCCATGGCTGCTCCCCACGTGGCAGGTGTCGTGTCTCTGATGCTTGCGGTCAGGCAGAACAGTTTGACTCCGATTCAGGCGAAGACGTGGCTCCAGGAGACGGCCACCGACCTCGGGACTCCAGAAAAGGACAACACCTACGGCTATGGCCTCGTGAACGCTTACAGCGCTGTCATGAGGGCTAAGGGAACGTCCGGCTCAACGCCAAAATTGGCAGTCACGACCACAACCCTAGACTTCGGCAATCAATTGACGGAACTATCGGTCACCGCGTTCAACGCTGGTGGTGGCCGATTCACAACCCTTACCCATTCACTATCCCCGACCGGAAGCTGGCTGAGTACTGAGCCAACTTACACCAACGATGGGCTCTCATTAGCTGTGCGGGTCGAACGGGGGGCACGACCCAACGGGACTTACACCGGTAAAATCACTTTCACTTCAGGTAACGGCGGCACTGCCGAGGTCGCCGTCACGATGCAGGTGGGGGGAGCTGTTCTCACGGATATCGGCGATATCTACGTCCTGGCGCTCGATCCCATGACCCTGGACAACATGGGCCAGGCGGTAGCCTTGTTCGATGACGACTATGTTTTCCAGATGCCGCCGACCTTCGTCGGCTCCTACATCATCGTGGCGGGCAACGACAAGAACGGCGACATGATGCTCGGCGGTACCGGCGAGTACTTCGCGGTCTACCCGGTCAGCAGCCAACCGTCCCTGGTCGACGTCTATCCCAATGAAAATACGCCGGGGATCGAGTTCGTTTTGGACAATCCCCAGGCTCAGGCCGCTGCCCTGCTGGATGAGTGGAAACAAAAGACGGGCATGGACGGCATTCCGCTGAAGCCGGCCATCGATTCCCAGCTACTGTTGAACGCGATCAGGGCGATGAGTAACCGTTAACAAAAGAGGAGGAACACATGACAGGACGTCGGATTTTGGCATTTTTTGTGATCATGGTTGTCGGTGCGGCCGCTCTTTACGCCGCGGATGTCTCCGGGAAATGGACGGCCGAGTTCGATACGCAGATCGGGCTGCAAAAGTATGTGTTCGACTTCAAGGTGGACGGGACGAAGCTGACGGGTAAAGCGTTCGGCACCGTTGGAGAGAACAAGAACGAAACCGAGATCCAGGAAGGAAAGATCGAGGGCGACGACATCTTCTTCGTCGAGAATCTCAAATTCCAGGAGCAGGAAATCCGAATCACCTACAAGGGCAAAGTCACAGGCGACGAGATCAAGCTGACCCGCAATGTTGCCGACTTTGCGACCGAAGAACTGGTCGCCAAGCGAGTGAAGTAAGAGACACCGACGACTGACGACCGACGACTGACCACTGACAACTGACCGCTGACCCATAGCCTTCCAACTGGGTCGGGCTTTGGTGGTCAGTTGTCAGTTGTCAGTTGTCAGTTGTCAGTTGTCAGTTGCCTCAGTCGTCAGTCGTCAGTCGTCAGTCGCTTTTCAGTTCCGCTGCGACAGGATCCAGGCCTCCCAGAAGTCCTTCCCCGAATAGCGGATTGTCCGATCATTGAGAACCTGGGCGCCGGGACGGGTGTCCGCCCCGGAGGGCAGAGAGTTACGAGTGGTGTACTCGTACTCCATCGTCACCGGGCCCTCGATCCGGTACGGCTTGATCGTCTCGATCTTGGCGACCGCCTTTCTCGCCCCCTCTCGAATCAGATCCCTGGACGCCTGTGCGGAAAGGGACAAGCAGGTATAGCGCCCCAGGCCCTCTTTGACAACGGCGGTCTCGGCATTGGGGACGATAGCCTGAAGCTCGGCCGCGGCCGCCCGGTCCCCCGACAGAAAGATCACCGGGATTTTGTGCCAGCCGGCCAGCGCGGCACGGGTGGTGATTTCGCCGACCGCCTTGCCATTCATCCGGATGTCCTGGATTCCCAGCGAGCTATAGCTGTGGGCCATGATGCCCATGCGCACTCCCGCCATGCTGTGCTGGCCCAGGAACGCGACGGCCGAGTAGCCCCGTTCCAGGCTCATCCCGGGTCCGAGCGCGCCGATCAACAGCTTTGCCCGCGGATGAATTGTCGTCGCAGACAGTGTCCGGCTGCCGTCGTGGCCATCCCAGACGATTACTTCGTCCGCGCCTCCCTCGAGGAATCCTTCGACGGCCGCGTTGACCTCGCCGGTCAAAAGCTGACGTAATTCTGACTCGGTCGGCTCCACCTGCTCCTGGCGACAGATGCCGGCGACTCCCTCGGCATCGGTAATTATGAAAATGCTCTTCTTGCCCTGGCCAAGGACCGCCGCGCAAAACAGGAAGAGGAACACCAGGCATTCTCGGTTTTTCATGGCCCGAGTATATCTCCGCTCAGTCGATCCCGCACCTCTCACCGAATGCCGATTTTTCCTGGTTACAAAGCCTTTACACAAGAACCACTTGGCCCGGTCGTATAGTCAAGTAGGTCAATTCAACTTAGTCAGGAGGACCTATGAGACACACTCTGATGACTGCCTTTCACGAATGACCTCGACGGCGTTTCGGAACAACTTTTCGCGTTAAGGACAAACGGCGGTGCGGAATACTGCGGGATGGTGATCGAGGCGGCGGTCAAAGAGCTCGACTGGTCTCCCGCAGCGGGGGACCTGAAGACCATCTTCATCGCCGGCAATGAGCCCTTTACCCAGGGACCGGTCGATTACCCGATCGCCTGCAAGGCGGCTGTCGCCCGCGGGATCACGGTAAATACCATTCACTGCGCCATCGGAAACTCGTCCGAATCGGCGGATTGGCGAAAAGGCGCATTACTGGCAGACGGCGGCTTCACTGTTATCGATCAGGACCAGCGCGCTGTTCACATTGCTGCTCCACAGGATGCGGAGCTCGAGCGGCTCGGCGTCGACCTCAACCGAACGTACGTTCCTTTTGGATCGCTGGGCGCCAGCCGGTCTGCCAACCAGATGGCCCAGGATTCCAATGCGAAGGCGGCGGCTCCCGGCGCTGAAGTTCAGAGGGCAGTGGCGAAGTCGTCGGCGTTCTACAAGAACAGCGCCTGGGACCTCGTTGACGCCACAAAAGAAGGACAGGTCGTGGCAACCAACCCGGGCAGGGTCATTTCCCGCGAGGAGCTCCTTTCCCGCATCTGGCACATCAATCCGGATGCGGTCGAGACGAGGACCGTCGATATGCACGTGGCGCGGCTGCGGGACAAGCTGCGGGACGATCCGGATAACCCTCGCATTATCGTGACGATCAGAGGGCGCGGCTACGTGTTCGAGGCAATCGGATGAAACGGCCGGTCATGACCTGGCTCATTTTCGGTCTGTGTCTCGGCGTCCTGATCGCGGCGATGGGCTGGATCACCCGCCTTGCCCTCCAACTCGACCGGGCCGAAGTCGAGGCGCTCAGGCAGGCCGCTTTGCAGGAACGCATCCGCCTGGCCCTGTGGCGGATGGATTCCGCGCTAGCGCCTTTGATTGCCCAGGAAAGCGCCCGGCCCTACTTCCAGTACAGCCCGTTCTACCCCGCCGAGCAAGCCTACGGGCGCATGTTCGCTGCCGTCGCACCCGGGCAGGTCCTCCTCCCTTCTCCGCTTTTGAACGCGCCCGTGCCGAACGTGCTCCTCCACTTCCAGTCTGATCCCGCCGGGAAACTCTCGTCACCCGAGGTTCCAACCGGCGACTTCCGCCGCCTGGCTCGGCGAACCGGAATCGAGAACCAGCAGATCGCACTGTTCGCCGAGCGAATCAAGAAGCTGGAGACGATCCCCCGGAATGTAATGCTCGCGCAATTGCCTGGCAGCCGGCCAACCCAGCCGGCAGCGGTGCGGCTGCCGGAGCCGGAGGCCAAGAAGCAGGCGTTCAGCGCGGAAGCACCGGCCAAGGCTAGCGAGACGCAGGCGGCACTGAGCGACAAAGAGTTCGAAGCGCGCACCAACCAGCAGATCACGCTTAACCGTAACTTCTACGCCCAGAATGCCTTGGCTCCTCAGCTCTCCACCCCCGCTCCTCAGCCTCCGCCCCTCGACGTGCAGAATGCCGCGCAGACAATCCTGGTCAACGACGGCCCGATGCAGGCGGTCTGGTATGGGGACGCCTTGATACTGGCCCGGCGGGTGTGGGTCGACAAGACGGAGTATGTTCAGGGATGCTGGCTCGACTGGCCCGCACTGTGCGATTCCCTTCTCCGCTCCGTCGGCGACCTGTTGCCGCAGGCCCGTCTCCAACCGATGGCGGGGGGCGGAAGCGCTTCGCCGGGGCTACGCCTGGCTGCACTCCCGGTTCAGCTGGTTCCGGGCACCGTAGACGCCGAGACAGTTCGGCCGGCATCCCTCCTGAAGACATCCCTCGCAGTCGCGTGGGTGGGTGTGCTGGTTGCTGCCCTCGCCGCCGGAGTTCTTCTCCACAAAGCTGTCTCGCTCAGTGAACGGCGCGGGGCCTTCGTGTCCGCAGTCACCCACGAACTGCGCACGCCGCTCACCACCTTCCTTCTCTACACGGAGATGCTGGCGGAGGGGATGGTACCCGACGAGGCCAAGCGCCGGGATTTCGTGCGCGTCTTGCGGCGGGAAGCGGAGAGGCTCGACCACCTCGTGAGGAATGTCCTGGCCTACTCACGACTGGAACGGAACCGGCCAAGCGTGACGTTCGAACGGGGTCGAACTCAGGACCTGCTCGGCCGCTGCTCGGAACGAGTCGTGTCGCGCGCGCAAGAGGCCGGCCTGTCTCTCAACATTGACATCACGACCGAGGTCCAGGAATTGGAGATTCGAACCGACGTCTCGGCCGTCGAGCAGATCCTGTTCAATCTCGTGGACAACGCTGCGAAGTACGCGGTTTCGGCGCCCGACGCGCTGGTCGAGATTACCGCAGCGCGCTCGGGGCGCCACCTCGTTATAGCCGTCCGCGATCACGGACCGGGGATTCCCGAGGATGTCCGGAAAAGGCTTTTCAGGCCGTTCTCCAAGTCGGCTGTTCAGGCGGCCCGATCGGCGCCGGGCGTCGGTCTCGGGCTCGCGCTGAGCCGCCGCCTCGCTCGATCACTCGGCGGAGACTTGAGCCTCGATACTTCGATTACCCCCGGCGCCCGCTTCCTGCTCCGCCTCCCGCTGTAAGGGCAGGGGCGCTTGAACAGGACATTCGGTTCAGCGCTTTCTCGTGAGCAAGAACTTCATGCTGCCCGCGGCTTTACCGTCCTTGTAATCTTCCCACTCACTCTCGACGTGGTCGGCATCCAGCAGCCGAAAACGCGCCCCGTGGATATGGCCGTCCTTGTTCGGATCCATGTTCGAGCCGCTGACGAAAGTGAACACGAAGTAGTCGGGCTTAGAAGCCGCGGGATCGAATTTCAGATGAGGCTGATTGCCTGCCGCGCAGTAGTGGGTCATGACCAACTGGGGACCGTCCATGTAGTAGATGCTCACCATCTCGTGAGGACTCCCCGGGAGAAGAGTCTCCATCAGAGCCGACCCCGCCCCGGTAAGCCGGTAAACGACCGTGCCCTTTTCGCCTCCGGCTTCGCCTTCCCACTCGCCCACCAGTTTCTTCAGGTTTTCCCACGCCGCCTTGGCGCCCGGATCTGCACCGGCAGCCGTCTTGTCGGCCGAAAGCGCCAAAGGTGGCAGCAGAATCAACATGGCACAGAATATGGTGATTAGGGTTCTTGTCTTCACTTTCGTTCCTCCTTGGTATGAGACAGAGTAGCCTGCCCGCCTCTCCGCGTTCAACTCGTCACCCTACTATTCAACGTCGAGCCGATTTCCTTTAGTCGGGGGCGAAAAAGATCGTGATTGTTATTTCCACCCTCACCCGAGCGGTAATCTGAAACCCTTCAGCACCTTGGCTCGTCATTGTGGACATCAGAGGGGAGTTTCGGGGACATAACACTTAATTCCCACCCCGTCACTACAACCGAGCGTCTGCAAAGGAATTAAGTTTTGTGTCCCCGAAACTCTCCCCGAAACTTCCCGAAATTGTGGAAAATGAAAGAGATGGACAAGGATACGGAGCTTGGCGGACCAGCACGTGCTTTCCCCCTCACGGGGCTCACGCTGGTTGCGCGTCTGCGCGACGGGGACGCTTCAGGTCGGCGGGCGGCGATTTCCGCAATCATCTCCGCCTACTGGAAGCCGGTTTACAAATACATCCGCATTCGCTGGCACGCGTCGAACGAAGATTCCAAAGACTGGACGCAGGAGTTCTTCGCCAACGCACTTTCCAGGGACTATCTCCAGCGCTATGACCCTGCTCGCGCCCGATTTCGGACGTATCTCAGAACCTGCATCGACGGGTTCGTCGCCAATCAACTGAAATCCGCGACGCGGCTGAAGCGAGGCGGGCAACTGCCCGATCTATCCCTTGAATGCGAGATCGCGGAGGGCGAGTTGCGCAACGCCGCGCAGCAAGATTGTTCCGATCCGGAGCAGTTGTTTCACCGGGAGTGGGTGCGGAACCTCTTTCAGATGGCTGTGGAGGACCTGCGGGAGGCGTGCCAGTCATCCGGGCGGGAGCTCGCATTTGCGGCTTTCTCCAGATATGACCTGGATCCTCCGGCCAATCGCCTGACCTATGAACAACTGGCCGGGGAGCTGGACATCACGGCAATTCAGGTGACGAATTACCTGGCATCCGCGCGCCGGCAATTCCGTGAACTTATTCTCGAGCGACTGCGCCATGTCTGCGCATCGGAGGACGAGTATCGGATGGAGGCGCGTCACCTGTTCGGAGCCGATCCTGAAGTGAAGCCACTCCACGACGAAGTGTTCGACCACCTGCGCGATGTTTCCGACTGGCCCGAGCTCGAAGGCACCCGGTACGAGGCCACGCAGAGAATCGGCCGGGGCGGCATGGGTGCTGTCTACAGCGCGACCGACCGGCTCCTGAATCGGGAGGTTGCCCTCAAGGTCCTGAACGTGGAGCTGCGCGACACGGAGGCCTCCGAACGCCTGGCGCGGGAAGCGAAGATTCTGGCGGCGCTCGAGCACCCGGGGATCGTTCCCGTTCATGACCTCGGCTCGCTCCCCGACGGACGGATGTTCTATGTGATGAAGCTGGTCCATGGCGAGCGACTGGACGAATACATCAAGGGAACCAAGCTCCTTTCCGAGCTTCTCCAGGTATTCCTGAAAATCTGCGACGCGGTCGGGTTTGCGCACGCGAAAGGTATCGTTCATCGCGACCTCAAGCCGCAGAATGTGATGATCGGTTCCTACGGAGAAGTGCTGGTACTCGACTGGGGCATCGCAGGATTTCTCGCATCCCTGCTGCCAACCCGAATGGAAGCGCCCGCGGCTTCGGAACCCGGCGAAACCCGGGCAACGCGAGACGGCATGGTGATCGGCACTCCGGGCTACATGCCCCCGGAACAGGCGCGCGGAGACCTGTCCCGGGTCTCGGAGCGAAGCGATGTTTTTTCGCTCGGTGGGATTCTCTTCTTTCTTTTGACCGGATCTCACCCTTCTTCCATCTCTTCCGCGGATGACCCGGCAGAAGTCCGGCTTCCCTCACGGGTGCCGAAGCCGCTCCGGGCGATTTGTGCGAAAGCGATGGCGACCGATCCGGGCGATCGGTATCCCGGCGTGCGACAGATGAGCGAGGACGTCCAGCGCTACCTCGCCGGCATCAGGATTTCCGCCTATAGGGAGGGCCCCGCGGAAATGCTCGCCAGGCTGCTGCGCACCTACCGCACCCCGGTTCTCCTGGTGCTGGCCTACCTCATCATGCGCGTGCTGCTGCTTTTTTTCACCGGCCGTTAAAGGAACCTGCCGTTCGGTTGAATAGAAGAGTGATGAGGAAGCGGCGGGCCCGCTTTCCGTAGGTCCGACTTCCCAGTCGGACACCTTCCTCACAGGACGGACGCAAGAGACAAGCTTAACAGGAGAGGTTAGACGATGAACAAGACGCTCTTTGGGATTCTGCTCGGTGGGTTTCTGGGGATCTTCGACGGTTTGACGGCCTTGATATCCGCGCCGGAGACAGCTCCTTACATCACCGGGATCGTGATCGGGTCGACGGTCAAGGGGCTGATCACCGGCGCCCTGATCGGTTACTTCGCCAAGAAGGTTCACTCGGTCCCCCTGGGGATACTTCTTGGCCTGGCCGTCGGTGTCTTTCTCGCGTTCCTGGTAGCGGCCATGCCCAGCGATACCGGCGAACACTATTACTGGCAGATCATGCTTCCGGGCGGCGTTCTGGGCATGATTGTCGGATACGCCACCCAGAGGTATCGGTCCCGCCAGCTCGAAGGCGCCAGAGGCTGACCGATTGCGGATTGCGGAATGCGGAATGGGAAACCCGGGGTAGTGGACAACATGGACAATGTGGACAATGTGGACCGACCGGCGGTTGAGAGGTTTGTCCACACTGTCCATTTTGTCCATAGCGTCCACCCCGGTGTCACTGTTGGCTGTCGCCGGCGTATTGCGGGTGTAGAATACTTGCGGCTATGACAATGAAAGCCGCCAGACTCTACGGTCCGAAGGACATGCGCATCGATCGGATTGCCTCGCCGCCCGCGCCTGGATCAGGCGAAGTCCTGCTGCAGGTGAAGGCCACGGGCATCTGCGGCTCGGATTTGCATTCGTACATGGACGCCCGCATCGGCGACATCGCTCTCCAGTCCCCGCTGGTGCTGGGTCACGAATTTGCGGGCGAGATCGTGGCGTGCGGCCCCGGAGCCTCCGACGGCGATGACGCAAGCCTGGGCGAAGGCCAGCGAGTGGCCGTCGATCCGGCGACCCCGTGCCACCGGTGCGAGTTCTGCGAGCGCGGGCACCCAAACCTCTGCCGGCGACTGCATTTTTGCGGGCTTTGGCCTGATGACGGTTCCCTGCGGGAATTCATGCTGGTTCCTTCCCGAAGTTGCTTTCCGCTTCCCGATTCGATCGACGACGTCGGAGGCGCCATGCTCGAACCGCTCGGGATAGCACTTCACGCTGTGGATCTTGCCCATCTGCGCGTAGGGGAGTCGGCCGCGGTCCTGGGCGCCGGGCCGATCGGGTTGTTGATCCTCAAAATTGCCATCCTCTCCGGCGCGGGGCCGGTCTTCGTGACCGATCGCCTCCCCTGGCGACTCGGCCTGGCTCGCCGCCTCGGCGGGATTCCGGTTGACATCAACGAGCAGGACCCGGTCGCCACGATTTCCCGACAGACTGCGGGCCGTGGCGTGGATGTCGTTTTCGAAGCCGCCTGGGGAGGGGAGACAGTGACGCAATCGGCCGAACTGGCTTGCCTGGGCGGTCGGCTGATTCTGGTCGGCATTCCGTCGGGCGACGAACTGGTCATGCGCGCATCGCCGGCCCGCCGCAAAGGCCTGACCGTCAAGTTCTCGCGGCGAATGAAAAACACCTACCCCAGAGCGCTTGCGCTCGTAACCAGCGGTGCTGTCTCTTTCGACGGCCTGGTCAGCCACCGCTTCCGGCTCGAGCAAGCCCCCGAAGCCTTCGCGAAGAACCTTGGCTATCTTGACGGAATCGTCAAGGCCGTCATCGTCTAGCGCGAACAGGTTGACAATATGGACAACCGCGGGCCTCCCCGGGGTCTACACTGTCCACTCCGTCCACACTGTCCACGGCGTCCACAAAAAAACCTCGGAACTTTTGACAGCGCTCTTCCGTACTCGCACGATATACTGAGCGGTAAGTATGAAAACGGACGCACTGGGAGGGCACGACACGATACGGGCGGTAGCGACCACTCTGTTCGCTCTGAAAGGTTTTGCGGCTACGAGCACACGCGAAATCTGCGAGGAGGCGGGAGTCACGAAGCCTGTCCTCTATTACCATTTCGGCAACAAGGAACACCTTTACAAAGAGATCATCTTCGATGCGTTCAATGATTACCTGAAAGAACTGGATCGATCTGCTTCCGGGGAAGGATCAGTCGCGGATCGCCTGAAGCGCCTGCTCGCCACTATCTTTCAGTTCACGATGAAACGCCTGAACAAGCCAAGTTCGCTTTTCGAATGGTTTTCGCTCCCGAGGAAGCGTGCCCGGTTGTGAACCTCGTCGAACTTGCCGAAATCGACGAAAAACTGATCGAAAAGATGGTTCGGCAGGGCATCGTGCGCAAAGAGCTGGAGGGCGACCCCCATCTCGTGAGTCACGCTCTTGTGGGCATGGTGCGCTTCTACATGATGAGTTACCTGATTACTAAACAGCCAAACCTCGATTCTCTACTCGCCTCGCAGATCGTGGATCTGCTTGTGCGTGGGATTGGTAAAGTTACCGATCGGTAAAGCCTATGTTAAGTTCTAAATACACCCTCTGTTATAGTCGCCTCCCTTATTCTCGGGTTCATCTGCCCGGTGTTTGGTCAGGTCTCCGGAGAAAAGCAGATCCTGACAATCGAGGAGGCCGTGACCCTGGCGATGGAACGGAATCCTCAAATCCTGACCGCCAAGGCGCGGACCGATATCCTCGAGGGCCAGATCAAGGAAGTTAAGTCGCTGGCGTTCCCGGCCATTACGCTGCACAGCAACGTTCTGCGCTGGCGGGATCCGGCGTTCTTGAACTCGTCGAGTTTCGACGATATTCCGGCCGAGTTCAGAGACGCAATGACCCCGAAAGGCGCTAACCTCTTCGATTACAACGTAAACGTGGCTCAGCCGCTCTACACGGCCGGAAAGGTCGGCACCGCCCTGAAACTGGCCAAGTTGGAACGCGAAGGTGTGGGCATCGACGTCACGAAGATCGAACAGGACATTCGTCTTCAGGTCGTCCGGGCCTTTCACTCCGTTCTTCTCGCAAAAAAGCAGCTGGAGATCGCCCAGGACGCAATCCAACAACGAGAGCGACACTTGGCAATGGCCCGCACTCGCTTCAAAGGTGGTGTTGCGACCGAGGTCGATGTCCTTCGCTCGGAAGTCGCCGTCGCCAATGCGAGACCAACTGTGATACGGGCCGAAAACGGCATCCGTTATGCCCGTTCGATCCTCAACACTCTGATGGCACGGCCAACCGACTTCCCGACCGACGTGGTCGGTGAGCTCATCTACATTGACGCAGCGGCGGCCGGCTTCAAGGACATCGTTGAGAAGGCCTATGCCGGGCGAGCCGAGCTCCAACGGCTTCGGCTCAACGAGAAAGAGGCGGAGGCGCAGCGCAAACTGGCCAACGCCGAGAGTCGCATGAGGGTCGATTTGAACGTGAAGTACGGGTTTTCAGCCCGCCTGACAAGCGATCTGGTCGATCCCACCTTCACGAGTTGGTCGTTCAACCTTAACTTTGCCCTCCCGCTATTCGATGGGGGCCGGCGGGCCGGGCTGGTCGAGCAGGCGATCGCCGGCGAACGTATAGCCCGACTGACCCGCTCTCAAGTGGAGGACGCCATCAGCCTGGAAGCCCAGACGGCAATCGACGAGCTGCACCGTGCTGAACAGACCGTCCAGGCTGCACGCGCCAGCGTGACGGAGGCCGAACGTGTCTTGAACATGATGGAGCAAAACTACAAATACGGAGCGGCGACGACGCTCGATGTTCAGGATTCTCAGACCGCCGTTTCGGTGGCTCGTATCAACCTTTATCAGAGCCTGCACGATCACACGGTCGCGCGTGCTCAGCTGCGTTATGTCACGGGACAGGATCCCTTGGAGAGCAATCATGCCCAGAATAAAGCCAATCCATAAGACATCGGTAACTCTGCGATTCGGAACTGGAGCTGTTTTGCCAGTCTTGCTTCTATCCCTGCTCCTGGTGCTGCCGTCCTGCACCAGGAAAGCCGAATCATCCACAAAACCGGCCGCGGAAGCACCGGCCTTTCTCTCGGTCAAGGCCATCAAGGTCCAGCCGAGCAAGCTGCTCCACAAGGTCGAAATGACCGGCACCCTGGTTTCCGCCGATGCAGTCGATCTGAAGACTGAATTCGCCGGACGACTTGTCTCCGTGACCAAGGAGGAGGGTGACTACGTCAGGCAGGGTGAGTTGGTCGCGCAACTCGATCCGAGCAACGCCAAGCTGGCGGTCGATCAGGCGGAGGCCAATCTCCAGACAGCGGTTGCCGCGCTGGAGCGCTCCAAGGTCATGGAGGAACATGCCAGGATCGAGGATGAGAGAGCGCGCAACCTTCTCCAGTCGGGCGGAATAACCGACCGCGATGTCCAGGCGGCCCAAACAGCGCTCAAGGACGGCCATGCGCAGGTTCGGCTCGCCGAGGCGCAGATTGAACAGGCGCGCCAGATGCTCGCCCAGGCGAAGAAGCGGCTTTCAGACTGCTCGATCATCGCCCCTATATCGGGGCAGGTCGAGCGCAAGTTCCTGAACCGCGGGAGCTATGCGGACGGCGGGGCAATCCTGTACCGGATCGTCGACAACAGCCGGCTGGAGCTCGAAACCAACGTCCCCGCCGCAGACCTGGCGCGGTTGAAACGCGGGCAGACGGCGCTTTTCAGCGTTTCCTCCTACCCGGCCGAGCAGTTCGAGGGGCACGTGCTCAGCATCAGCCCGGCAGTTGTGTCCCAGAGCCGTTCTCTGCTCCTGAAGGTGACTGTTCCGAATCGCTCCGGGAAACTGAAGGCCGGCATGTTCGCCCGCGGCGCAATCGTGACGGGCAATACCCCGGAGGCTTTGGTGGTGCCGGGGAATGCAGTGTGGCGGAGTCCCAACCAGCCGCCTTTCGTCTATGTGATCGAACAGAACCAGGCACGAAAACGCGTGGTGGCGGTCGGGATCGAACAACAAGAAGGAATTGAAATCTCACAAGGCTTGAACGCCGGAGACATCGTCGTGTCCGAGCAGTATCTGGAACTCGCGGATGGATCCAAAGTCTCGCCTCTCTTATAGGTCTTTATGTTTCTCTCAAATCTTTCCGTACGCCAACCTGTTTTCGCCACGATGATGGTCGTGTCGCTGGTCGTCCTCGGCATCGTCTCGTATTTCGAGCTGAAGGTCGACCTGTTTCCCAATGTCGACATCCCGGTCGTCAGCATTACCACCATCTACCCGGGAGTCGCGCCCGAGACCGTCGAAACCGAAGTCACGCGTCGCATCGAGGAGGCAGTCAACCCGATCGGCGGCATCAAGCACGTGGACTCCGTGACCACCGAGGGTGTCGTCGTCGGTGGTCCTCGAATTCCAGCTGAACAAGAACATCAGCACGGCGCTGCAGGAAATTCAGAATAAGCTCAACGCAATCCGCAGCCAGTTTCCGCAAGACGTGGAAGACCCGATTCTTCAGCAGATCAGGTTCGAGGATCTTCCGATCATTTCGGTCGCCATCCTCTCGCCGTCACTGGATGCAAAAGCGCTGACGACGCTGACCGAGAAAGTCATCAAAAAGCGGCTGGAGAATATCTCGGGAGTCGGGCAGGTCCGCCTTGTCGGGGAAGCCCGAAGGGAAGTGCAGATCCTGGTCGACCGGCACCGCACTCGAATCTTACGGCCTGACCTACGCCGAGGTGATGGGGGCCATGCAGCGGGAGAACCTCGACATTCCCGCGGGCAAGCTGGAGAAGGGCGCGCACGAATCACTGGTCCGGATCGCCGGCAGAGTGAAGAACGTCCCTGACTTTCAGCACCTGATCATATCCGAGAAGAACGGCTACCCCATTCGTCTTTCCGACGTCGCGCACAATAGCGGACGGGATCGAGGAACAGACGAACTTCTCGCTTCTGAACGGCGAACCGGCCCTGGCCGTGGAGATTCAGAAGCAGACCGGCGCCAACACCGTCGAAGTGGCCGACAAAGTCAAAGAAGGACTCGAGAAGCTGCGGGGCCAGCTTCCGGCCGGTGTCGAGTTGCGCGTCGTCCGGGACAACTCGATCTTCATCGTGGATTCGGTTGACGGACGTCCGCACGACCTTGATCCTCGGCGCGCTCCTTACCGTCCTCGTCGTCTTCGCGTTCCTGAACAGCTGGAGGAGCACGGTCATCACCGGCCTCACCCTGCCGGTCGCCGTCATCAGCGCGTTCACGGTCATGAACATGCTCGGCTTCACCCTGAATGTCATGACACTGATGGGGCTTTCTCTCGCGATCGGAATGCTGATCGACGACGCTATCGTCGTCCGGGAAAACATCGTGCGCCACATGGAGCACGGCAAAGACCACCTGCGGGCCGCCATGGAAGGGACGACCGAAATCGGGCTTGCGGTCATGGCGACGACCTTCACGATCATGGCCGTCTTCGTCCCGGTCGCCTTCATGGGCGGTATCATCGGGCGCTTCTTCTACCAGTTCGGCATGACCGTCGGGTTCGCGGTCCTGGTCTCGCTGTTCGTCTCCTTCACCCTGGACCCGATGCTCTCTTCCCGGTGGTACGACCCGGCTGTCGAAACCCATCGGCGCCGCTGGTTCGCTGGCCCGAATGCTCAACCGGTTCAACGAATCGATCATCGGACTTCAGGCGGTGCTGGCCGAGCGTGCTTGGATGGTCGCTGCGTCACCGACTGATCGTGCTGGTGATCGGTGTGGCGGCCATCGTCGGCAGCTTCAAGCTGATGGGCCAGATCGGCAGCACCTTCATGCCCGATTTTGATCGCGGCGAAATGCAGGTTTCATTCAAGGCGCCGCCCGGAACGACGCTGGCCGAAAGTACCGTCGTCGCGCGGCGCCTGACGGACATGCTCAAGAAGTATCCGGAAGTCGATTACACCTTCGTCACGATCGGCGCGGGCGGGATCACTCCGGTCAACCAGGGGGCCATTTACGTCAAGCTGAAACCCAAAGACGAGCGCACAAAGACCGACCTCGACCTGCGCAAGGACATTCGAGCCGAACTGGCAAACTGGAAGGGCCTTCGGTCGAGCGTCGAAGAGGCCGAGCAGATGGGCGACGCGCGGCCGATCCAGATCAGCGTCCGCGGAACCGACCTGAACGTGATCAACCAGGTTGCGGCCCAGGTCATCAAGAATGTCAAAGCGGTTCCCGGCGCAACCGATGTCGACACAACGCTTGAGGACCCGAGGCCGGAAGTGCGGGTCAATCTCGACCGGAAGGCGGCCTCCGACCTCGGGTTGAATCTCGGGACGGTCGCAGCCACCGTTCGGGGCCTCGTCGCCGGCGAAGTAGTTTCGCAGTACCAGGACGCAGACGGCGATGCCTACGACGTCCGCCTGCGCCTCAAGCAGGAGCAGCGCCGCCTGCGCAGCGACCTGGAGGAGATCTACGTGCCGGTCATGAACGCAGCTGATGCTGCTCTCGGGATGAACGGCGGACGGGGAGGCAACTCGGTTCCCCTGTCGCAGGTTGCGCAGCCTGGAAGAATCCGCAAGCGCCGTCGTTGATCAGGCGCCGGGACCTTATGCGCGAAGTGCGGGTCATCTCATCGATTCAGGACCGTGCGCTCGGAGACATCATCAACGATATCAAGGCCAAGAACGCCGAAGCTCCAACTGCCGGCCGGGATCTCGATCGAATATACCGGCCAGGCGGAGGATCTGCGCGAGAGCTTCTACTACATGTTCAGGGCGCTGATCCTGGCCATCATCTTCATCTACGCGATCCTCGCGTCGCAGTTCCGCAGCTTCTTCCATCCGCTGGCCATCATGTTGTCGCTGCCGCTGTCACTGCTGGGGGTCGCCCTCGCCCTCTGGCGACCGCGGACACTCTGAACATCATGAGCATGATCGGTCTGATCATGTTGATGGGCCTCGTCACGAAGAACGCGATCCTGCTCATCGACTACGCCAACAGGCTCCAGCGGGAGGGAGAACCGCGTTGGCCGCCCTGATCGCAGCAGCGCGGGTCAGGCTGCGCCCGATCATCATGACCACCCTGGCCATGATCTTCGGAATGCTTCCCGCTGGCGTTCGAAATCGGCGAGGGATCCGAGATGCGGGCGCCGATGGCGCGCGCGGTCATCGGCGGCCTGATCACCTCGACGCTGCTGACGCTGGTCATGGTGCCGGTCGTCTACACGTTCTTTGACGACTGGGCGACGCGGATGCGTAGCTGGTGGCACCGCGGCGCCCCGAAGGAGACCATGGCCTACGACGAAGAGCCGGTCCCCGAGGCGAGGGCTGGTCGCAGCGGAGTAGAGTTCGGAGTTCTGAGTTCTGAGTTCTGAGTTCAGGGTTCACGGGTTCACGGTCAGACGGTTTCGGGTTCGAGAGCTTCGCGGTGAAAATATCAACCGTCCGTACCCAGAACTCAGAATCCCAATCTACTCAGAACTCAGAACTCCGAACTCACTTCTTAAACACCTCGTTCCTCAGGAGCTTCTCCACGTCCCAGGGCGCCTTGCCGCCGCCCAGCCAGCGGTGGAACCAGTCGAGGTGGACGTCGTAGTAGAGCACCATCTCGTACCAGCTCGGCCAGTGACCCGCATTCGGGAGGACGACCAGCCGTGACGGGACGTTCATCTTCTGAAGAGCCGTAAAGAACTCCAGGCTCTGGGTGTAAGGCACCCGGTAGTCGAGCTCGCCGGTGATGACCAGGTTCGGCGTCTTGAAATTCTTCACGAACTCGGAAGGCGACCACTTCCTGTAGTTCTCCGGAGTTCCACGGCTGCCCGCACAGGTCTTTCTCCGGCAAACCACAGCTCTTCGGTCGCTGCCGTACATCGCGGGCAGGTCGTAGAGGCCCATCATGGACGCGATGGTCTTGAATCGGTCCGTGTGCCCCTCGAACCACATCATCATGTAGCCGCCGTAGGACCAGCCCATCGCTCCCATGCGCGAGCTGTCGACGTAAGGCAGGGCCGCCAGCTGATCGGTGACCTTCATCAGATCCTGGAAGACCCGCCCTCCCCAGTCGCAGCCGATCGCATCCGTGAAGTCCTGGCCGTAGCCGGTCGACCCGGTCGGATTCGCAAAGGCGACGATGTAGCCTTTCCCGGGATAGACCTGCCAGTCCCCGCGGTAGGAATCCATCCACTGCATCTGCGGGCCGCCGTGCACGTTCAGGATGAGCGGGTATTTCTTGGACGGATCGAAGTCGTGCGGTTTCACCACGAACGTATGCACCTTGTAGTTCCCTGCCCCCGGCCAGCCACATTTCCTCAGCCGGACGGATGTCGACTTCGGCGACCAACTGCTTGTTGAACTGAGTCAGTTGTCGGCGACCAGTATTCCCGACTTCGTGGACGAAGATCTCCGGCGGTTCCGCGACGCCCCGGCTGTTGTACACGATTCTTTTGCCATCGGGCGTCAGTTTCCACCCCGAGATCAGCCCATGGGTCAGCAGTCGCGAGATTTTCCCGGCGTCAATATCGAGGGCCAGGATCGGGTTGCGTCCCTGGTACTCCGCCTGGAAGTAGAGCCGCTTGGAATCCGGCTCCCCACTCGATTTCGTCGACCCAGTTGTCAAAGCTCGCCCTGTCGGTCAGGTAGCGAACCGACTTCGCCTGCCGGTCATAAAGGGCAATTCGGAAGAGATCGGACTCATACCCCGGTTTCTCCTGACTCCGATAGGCGATGTACCGGCCGTCGGGTGAGTACAAGGGGGCTCCGTCCCAGCCGTCGTTCGCCTCGGTGATATTGACGGCGCTCGACTCTTTGATCTCCCCTTCGATCGGAACGACCCAGAGATCGGCGTTGGTAGTCGAGGCCTGGTCCTTTTCCCGGTTGGAGACGAAGCAGACCTCCTTGGAATCCGGGGAGAAATCATAGCCCCGATCGCCTGAAAGAGAGAAGGTCGGGCTGACCCACTGCCCGGGTGTCAGATCCTTCGAGACCTCTCCGGTTTCCGCGTTCACGAGGAGGATATGCGCGGCCTTCCCGTCCGCCCAGGCGGTCCAGTGCCGGTACAGAAGGGAGTCAGCCATGTGCGCCTTGAGCTTCCCTTCCTCGCGGGTCTTGCTGATCTTCTCGTTGCACCCGCTGTCGGCGCCACACTCGGGATAGACCTCCGCGGTCACCGCAATCCACTTTCCATCGGGCGACCAGACGGGATCAGAGACCCCCATGGAGAACTTCGTCAACTGTTTCGCTTCGCCGCCGTCCACTCGCATGGAAAACAACTGCGGCGTCTCGTCGGCGCGTGACGAGACAAAGAGAATCCGGCTTCCGTCGGGGGAGAACACCGGGGAACCGTTGCGGGTTTCGCCGAAAGTCATCTGCCGGAGATGGGAACCGTCCAGGTTCATCATCCAAATCTCCGACCAGCTCTTCGCTTCTTCGAGCTTGTATTTCTGCACTGCGAAGACAACGAACTTGCCGTCGGGGCTCAGGTCCGGAGCACCGGGGGAGACCGTCTTGTAGAGATCCGCAATTTCGTAAGCGCGCTTCGCGGATTGAGCGACCAGCGGGCAGAGAATCAGGACGAGCAGAGGGAGGAGTGTAAGTTTTCTCATAGACACGAAGTCTATTGTAGCCTTTAGAATGGAACCATGGGTGACACAACCACGACGAATTCCGGGCAGTCGACACCGCCGGCGCAACTTCCGAAGCCGGCGCAGGAAACCGCGGCACCTGCGGCCAAACCCAAACCTGGACGTCTTGTCTCGCTGGACGCTTTCCGGGGTCTGACCATCGCGGGAATGATCCTCGTCAACAACCCGGGTACATGGGCGGCCGTCTACCCCCCGCTCGAGCACGCGCAGTGGCACGGCTGGACCCCCACGGACCTGGTCTTTCCCTTCTTCCTGTTTATCATGGGGGTGTCCGCCAACCTCTCCCTTTCCAAGTTCCAGGCATCGTCAAACGGCGAGATTTACCTGAAAATCCTTCGGCGCACCCTGATCATCTTCGGCCTGGGCCTGTTCCTGAACGCCTTCCCGCACTTTGACCTGGGCGCGCTTCGAATCCCGGGGGTCCTTCAGAGGATTGCGATTGTCTACCTTGTCATCTCGATTGTCGCCATCAACTCCCGGTTGAAGACCCAGGCTTGGATCGGCGCGACGCTCCTGGTTGTGTACTGGCTGCTGATGAGATTCGTCCCGGTGCCGGGCGTCGGGGCCGGGCACTTGACCCCGGAAGGCAACCTGGCTACCTACATAGACAGCGCATTGATGCCCGGAAAGATGTACAGGGGAACGTGGGACCCGGAGGGTTTCCTCAGCACATTGCCTGCGATCGCCACCGGCCTGGCCGGGTTGCTGACCGGGTACCTGATCAAGTCAAAACTGGACAGGGTGACGATCGCCGGTTGGATGTTCGTGCTGGGATGGGCAGGCATGCTCGCAGGCTGGACGTGGGGCATCTGGTTCCCGATCAACAAGAACATCTGGACCAGCTCCTACGTCCTGTTCACGGCCGGCGCGGCGCTCAATTGTCTGGGACTCTGCTACTGGCTGATCGACTGCCAGGGCTGGAAACGATGGGCCAAGCCTGCAGTGGTTTTCGGGATGAATGCCATCGCGGTGTACGTCATCTCGGGAGTCGTCACCGACCTGACGATCGTCCTGAAAGTCGGCTCGGTTCCGCTGAAGCAGTGGATCTATGAGGCGCTGTTTGCCTCCTGGGCGAGCCCGTACAACGCCTCTCTGGCCTTTGCCCTCGCCTACGTCGCCTTCTGGTGGCTGGTGATGAGCTTGTTCTACCGCAAAGGCTGGTTCATTAAAGTCTGAGCGGGCAGCGGGCAGTGGGCAGCGGGCAAATGGGGAAACGGTTCGCTGGCAATCGCGCTGCTCGAGCTGGCAGAGGGGCATGAGCGAAAGGTGCTGCGCTGCGCACTGCCCACTGCGCATCTGCCCACTGCCCTCTGCCCGCTGCCCTCTGCCCGCTGCCTCAGGGCTTGCTTTTCAGATGCACCCGAACCTCGATCCGAGTTCCGTCCTGCTTCGCCAGACCATATTCGCCTGAATGGTCCTTGAAAACGAGGCGAGTCGGCCCGGCCGAGACGAGAGTCAGATAGCGATCGAGGTTCTTCACGAGGTGCTTCCAGGCTCGCGCGCCGATTTCAGGCTCTCCATAGTCGACATTGATCAAGGTGTAGGCATTACCAGCTACCTGGTAGTCGCCCGCCAAGGCCGTCCGCTTTCTTTCAAGTGACAGGATATCGCCATCGCCGAGCGTGAAGATGGCATTCAGCGCATATTCGCCGCGGATCAGGCGAAGGGACCCGGGGATCCGTCCTTCTTCCGGGAGGCCGCCCGGAAGCTCTACCTCGAAGGACGGCGGCATTCGTGAGGCCATGTAGTCAGCGAACTGCAGCACCTGGTCCACGACCCCCGGCTCCCCTTCCAGGTTGTTGATGATCGCGAAGTAGCTCGCCCGCAGGAAGATCAACTGGTAAGTGTTCAGGGTGTGACGCTCTTTGAACTTGCGCTCCGGATCCGGGGTTTCGTTCCCGCACTTCATCAGGTAGATGCCCGTCGCCGCGGTCCGGTCGCTCATTCGGTAGAGCTCGATCGAGATCTCGTCCTCGGCCTTTTTGTAGCTCTGGACGGTCAGACGTTCGAAGCCAAACTCGAGGAAAAGCTCCGCACCGCCATCTATATGTCCATACAGATCAGCGCCTTTGAACACGCGAAGCGGTTGAGAACGCTCCCAGCCGTCTGCAAAGCCGTCAGGCGGCAAGAGGGAATCGTCGGCGGACTGTGCCTGGCAAAGGCAGGCCAGTCCGAACAAAAGAGCCAGGGAAACAACAGCAGACTTCACGCCTCAATTCTCCGAAGATCGATCTCAGTCGGATTGGCAATTCCGAGTCCCAACTGCTCGGCATAGCGCAAATAATCGGTGTACCTCGGGTTCTCGTTCACCTTGATTCCGCTCGCCTTGCGCTTTTCGACCAGTTGATTGTGACAAATCATGTCGAGAGCGAACGGATCGGTCGCGAAATAGAGGGAGTTATGCGGATAGACGAACTGGGCGTTCGGCTCCGGCCCGCCGTCATACTGACCCCGCAGGCCATCGGTGATGTTGAGAACCAGGCGGTCGCGCACCGGAGGGGCGGCAAGAACTTCCGTGCAGACCTTGAAAAAGAGCGGGCTGTGCAGTCGGCCGGTGTTGCACACGGCTGCATACCCCATGTTCTTGGTCGCCATTGAAATACCGTTCCCGGTGTTCTTGAAAACCGGAATATTGATGATCTTGGTCAGCTTCCGGGTGATCAGCTTGCCAAAGTACGAGTACTCGCCGTTGAAGACGTGCTGGTTGAGGTAGAACTCGTCATCTTTGTAGCCGGGCACTCCCTTCCCTTCGATACCTTTTGCGAAGTAGAAATGCTCGAGGTCGAAGTTGCCTTTGCTGACGTGGTTTCCGGCAGCGTCTCGCCACTTGTTACCGGTCTCGTCCATCGTCTGCAGTCCTTCGATCTGCACACCGGGGAAGCGCTCGGCCGTAAACCCGGCATCTTTGAGCATATAGTCGAACCGGTCCCAGATGACGATGTTCTTCCTGGGCAGTCCATTGTCTGTGAGCCATTGGATCACCGCGTCTACGACTTCCAGACGGGTGTTGATCAGGGGCGGACCGACCGGGTTCACCTTCAGTCCGACAACGTCATCGGGACGGAACAGTAACGAGAAGCTGGACTTCGGATCTTTGCCTGTCAGGGTTCGGATGCCCTTCTCGAACATCTCGGCGATTACTTTGGCATCCGGCTTATTGTCGACCAGGGACTTCGGATTCACAATCTGAACAACCCTGCCCGCGGAACGGACCGGGGAGCGAATGCTCGGTCTTGGGCACCTTGAGAAAGTCAGCGATATTGGTTTCGGGCTCCTTTGGACGGGCGCTTTCCTGTCCAAACACCGGAGGGACACCAAGGATGACCCCGCCGGTCGCGACCGAGCACGCCAGGGCAGACCGCACGAAACTGCGGCGGTCCATGCCGGAGGGGACCTCAATCGACCGATAACCTTTGGTTCTCATGACCGGATAGTTTACCGCGCTCGTGGCGCCAGCCGACAGAAGAATCCGGGCGTCATGGAACAGGGAGCGGGGGCTGGCCTTTTGACGTCGGCCTTTCGGAGCGCGGACATCGGCCTCTCGGAGCGCGAACATCGGCCTCTCGGAGCGCGGACATCGGCCTCTCGGAGCGCGGACATCTTGTCCGCACTGGGTTCGCGGACGTCCCGTCCGCGCGGCGGGCATCTTGCCCGCCGTTGAGTTTGCCCGAACGAACGGATCGCCAACTGCCCGAGAACGCCGGGCAAGATGCCCGTCGCGCGGGCAAGATGCCCGCGAGCCCAGTGCGGACGGGACGTCCGCGCTCCAAAAGGCCGGACACCCGCCTTCACGGGGGGCCCTCCATTTGTCAGCCGCCCCTGTCCCGCCTTATACTTCCGCGCCGGAGGGTAACCGATGGACTTGTTGAACTACTTCCTTTCGATTTTGATCTCGCTCGTCGTTGGCCTCGCTGGATTCGTATTCGCCTACAAACTATTTGACTGGCTCACACCAGGCGTCCACTTCTCCGACCAGTTGAAAGCCGATAACACTTCGGTTGCTATTTTCCTGGCCGGCCTGTTCATCGGCCTCGGCCTCTTGCTGGGGAGCGCGGTCAAGTGAGCGCAAGACTCCTGCTCTTCGCCTGCCTCGTCTGGTCAGCAGGAACGGGTTTCGCGCAAACGCCAGCAACAGCTCCGGAGCCGGCGCCGGCTCCCAGTCCCGCTCCTACGGCAGCCGCAAACCCCGAGATGAAGTTAATTATCGAAAAACATCTCGGCCGGCCTTACGTCTGGGGAGCATCCGGGCTCAAGAGCTTCGACTGTTCCGGTTTCGTCTGGCGGGTCATGACCGACAACGGCATCATGATCAAGCGGACCACCGCAAGGAAGTTCTACATGGCGCTTCCGAAAGTCTCCGACGCCGAACGCTCGCAGTTCGGAACCCTGATTTTCTTCAGCAATCTGAAGCATATCGGGATCGTGAACGACCGATTCACCTTCTTCCATTCGCAGACGAGCAAGGGAACCAACCTTTCGAAATTAAACTCGTTCTGGAAGCCTAAGGTGTGCGGATACCGGGCGATGCCCGGGAAAGGGAGTAACTGACAACTGACGACTGACAACTGACGACTGCGCACTGCCCGCTGAGGTGGCAGTTGTCAGCGCGCAGTGCGCAGTGGGCAGTCGGCAGTTGTCAGTCGTCAGTTGTCAGTCGTCAGTTGTCAGTCGTCAGTTGTCAGTTGTCAGTTGTCTTCAGTCGCCTAATGACAGCCCGGACTGATACAGTTTCACTGTGTCTTGCGACCTGATCCTCGCTCCGTCGTTCCCTGCCCTTCTCGGCAGGCTGCTTTCCGACGTAGCCGACGATTGTAAAACCGCGCCCCTGGCGGCAAAATGGGTGGTCGTTCCTTCGTCCACCGCGGCGCGCTTCCTGCGCCTTCAACTCGCCGAACGGGCACGCGGTTCGGTTCTGTCGGGAGTCCGGGTCCGGTCTTTGCCCGCCTTCATCCGTTGTTTCTCGGACCTGATCGAGCAGGATCCAGGGACTCGATGGAGCGCTCTGCTTGACTATCATCTCTTCCGATTCCTGACTCACGCCGGCGGCGAGCTGCCCCAACGCCTGCGCTCGATTCGCGGAGGGTTCAGGCTTCTGCTGCCCACGTTCCTGGACCTGGCGGATGCGGGATTCGGAACAGATGAGATAGCGCTTCTGGCTGACATTGCCTCCGACGCCGACCTTACCGGACAGGAAGCGAAAGTCCTCCAACTCTATGCCGGATGGCTCCAATACCTTTCGATCGAGGGAGTTCCCTGGGAACCGCTTTCGCTCCAACGGCTCCCGGATCTCCTGCGCAGTGCCGACCGCCGGACCTTGCGCTCCTTGTTGGGAGACCGCACCGACCGTGCTCCTTCTGTTTCCTTTTACGGCTTCTACGACCTGACTGATCTTGGGGCGCAGGTCCTGACGACGCTGTCCCGGCGCGTGCAGACACGTTTATACCTTCCGTCTCCGCCCCGAGCCAGGCAGGACCACCAGGCCTATACCTTCGTCCAGTCGCTCCTCGGCGATCTCGGCGTCATGCTCGGCACGGGTCTTCGCAAAACCACCGAGCTGGATCTGCAGCTCTGGGACCAGACCGCCGGTTACTTCCTGGGCACCTTTCCGGATGGGGCGATCGGCGAGCAGCCTCGATTCCTGACGTACTCGAAGGCGTCGGGGCTCCGGGCCGAGGTGATCGCTGCCGCCCTGCAAATCCGTCGCTGGCTGGACGCCGGCACCGTATCGCCGGAAAGCATCACGGTAGTTGCCCCGGATGCGGCCCCGTACCTGACCGCAGTCCGCGAAATCTTCCCGGACTTCGGTGTTCCGGTCCGCGTTTCGGACGTTTCGCTCGGCCCCGGGAGTTGCGACCGTGCTTTGAACGCCATCCTCAGAATCTGGGAGAACAGGGCGCCGGCCGAGTGGATTTTTGCGTACTTGCGCGACAATCCGGGGGCGCCTTGCCTCCAGGATGTGGACATTGACGAATTCGAGACGAGGATTCGCTCGCTGGGGACCGAGGGCGAACAGGCGTGGGCGCGAATCGCTGACGTGTCCGCCGAAGTTTTCCTGACGGCAGCTGAGGTCGCGCTCGTGCAGGATATCCGCGACCTCTGGCTGACCGGCGAGCAGGCTGAGACCACGGCCGGCGAAGCTTTGGCAAAGCTGTCCCGGATCCGGTCGGGTTGGGCGCCCCAATGCGAGATCTTCACTGAAGTAAGCGAGGTTCTTGAATCCCTGCCTTCGGATACCAGCATTCCTCTTTCCCTGCTCCTCGAGATGTGCCGGGGAGGCGTGTCAGAGGAATTGGCGATCGACGAGGTAGATAAGCCCGGCGTTCTGTTGGTCCCCCTGATGCGCGCCCGGGGTCTTACGGCTCGCGCGGTTGTGATCCTCGGTCTCGCCTCCGGGCGTTTCCCTCTTCGGATTGAAGAAGACCCGCTCTTGAGCGACAGGGCGAGGGCGCGGCTCAGTTCCCTGGTGTCCCAGGCGGGCCACCGGTTGCCGATCAAGACCGCCGCCTCCTCGGAAATGAACCTCCTGTTCCTCCTGCTCAACACCAGTGCCGATCTCGTCCATTGGGTCATCCCCGAAACCGATGAAACCGGGAGGGCCGTAGCGCCGACACCCTGGGTCCAACGGTACCTGCAACGGTGGGAACGCGGGACGGAAAGCCGGGTCCCCTGTGATCGGCTGGCCCGCGGACCGGCCGAGCAGGCCCGATTCCTTCACGAGCTTGACCCGGCAGGCGGCTCGTTCCTCCCGCCCGGCGTGTCCGCATGCCTCTACCCACACCTGACCGCCCAGTGCTCCGGTAGCATACGCTACGACTACTTGCTCGAGGGGCGCCGCAAGCGCGGAAGCGAGCCCGAGTGGTTTGGGTTCGTTCCGGAAGCCTCGTTCCCTTCGCCGGCTCTTCCGCGCATAATTCGGGTAACCGAGCTCGAGAAGCTCTCTCGCTGCCCCTTTCAGTTTTACTTTCGAGTGTTGGCTGGGCTCGAATCGATTCTTCCGCTCGAGTTCTCGGAAGACCTTGACGCTACCGAGTGGGGAAGCCTGCTCCACAGCCTGTTCGACGTTCTCCTCAAGTCGTACGGCGACACCGGCTGTTCCATTCGCCAAATCGCCGTGGATCTCCTGCGCGATGACGCACGCAAGCTCGCCGAGACCATCCGCAGCTTCGTCACCGATGATTGCCTCGCCATTTCGCTGCGTCCCCCCCTGCTCGCTGATCTCCTCCGGGCACGGCTGCTTAAGACCGTGCGCGGCTATTGGGAAGAGGTTTTGGCCGGCGCCATTCCCGAGGGACGAAATGTGCGGACCGAGTCGCGAGGGGAAGCGCCTTTCCCGACTCTGCCCGTTCTTTCGCTCTCTGGTCAGCTCGATCGGCTGGACGAACGTGGGGGGGAGATCGTTGTCCTCGACTACAAAAGCGGGCGCGAGCCGGAGAATCTGCACGAGGAGATCCGTCTCGGTTTCAAGCTTCAGCCCATTCTCTACCCCTGGCTGGCCACACAAAATGCCGGCAACGTAGAGGATGCGCGGTTCTCTTACGTGTTCCTGGGAGGAAACGGCCGGCCGAAGGAGGTCCCGATTCCCTCGACCGGGAATGCCGAGCAGTGGTTGGCTCTGCTGTCCGACATCCTTCAGCGGGGTGTTTACCTGCCGTCTTCCAATGAGACCCTGGAACAGCTTGGCGTTGAGAAGGCCAACTCCTGTCAATACTGCGAATGTCCCTCCCTCTGTCGTCGATTCGAACGGGGATTCAGGACGCGGGCTGCTTCCCTGCTCCAAACCCACCTGGCGGACCGGGTCAGGAGCTTTAGAGGCGAGTTGGGAAGCGGAGTGCGGGGTGACGAAGGCGGATTCCGGAAAAAAGACTAGGTACGAAGCGATGGGCGAATCGAATTCAATAGTTCTGCCGGACGCAGAGGCGCGGGAACGAGCGGTCCTGATCGATTCTCATGCGTTCGTCTGGGCGAGCGCCGGAACCGGCAAAACACACACCCTGACACTGCGTGCCCTCTACCTGCTGCTCAACGCTCCCTTCCTTCCCCCGGTGAATCCCGTAACCCCGGGCGCGGAACACCTGGGCCCGATCACCGGGCTGTACTCGGCCCGAAACCGTGAGGAGCGGGTCAAAGCAGCACGCCTGAACATCGGCTCGATTGTTCTCACGACCTTCACCCGAAAAGCCGCCGCGGAGATGCAGAGCCGGCTTTACCGCTACCTGGACATGCTCGCTTCCAGCCCCACCTGGGAAGAGCTGGATCGTCAGGCAGCCATCGGACAAGGAGCTAAAGACACCCTGTTCCTCAAGGTCTGCGAACAGGTATTGTCCGGGATCCAGGCAACGGGAGTAAGTGCACAGGAAGGATTCCACCGGCTGCGACAGGGTGCGGAAGCGCTGGCGGAACTGGCCTTCGAGCTCCAGATATCGACGATGCACAGCCTGGCGCTCTCGATTCTCAGGCGCCATCCCCTCGCCGCCGGCCTGCCCCCCAATGTCCGTTTTGCGGATGAGGACGATCCGAACAACTCGGGCATCGAGGACGAGCTGATCAGCCGGTGGTGGCAGGTCCGAGCTTTCAAGGACCCCGAGGTCCAGACGAATCTGAAGGCCGTTCTCTCGCTCGCGACCACTTACCAGCTCCGCAATTGGCTTCGCGAGTTCTACAAGAATCCCTGCCTGCTCGCCGAGTTAGAACAATTCGAGCAGGTCGGCGAGGACGAAGTGACCGCCCTGATTGAGGCGGTTGGCGCGCTGGTGGGGCGGTTGCAGAAGCTGACCGGGATCCGCCAGATCGCACTGCGGGAACGGATGGAGAGCGTGGTAACCCGTGCACGAGCCGGGGACCCGTCCGCATGGCCCGACCTCTGTGCGCTGGCGACAGAGAACAAAAGAGGCCTGTTCCTGGATCAGGATCCCACCAAGGGAGTTCGCATGGCGATCGAAGAGCTCCCTGGGTCTCAGGCTCGTTTCTTTGGCTCCCTTCCGGACATTTGCCAGCCCGCGCTTCGGCTGGCGTTGTCCCGACTCTACTCGCGTGAATGGGCGGCCTGGAAGCGGGTTCTGGCGGATTTTACCGCGTGGTCCCGAGAAGGGGTGCTCCAGGAGTTGGGTTTCGTCGATTTCGACCAGATGATCCGGCTCGCTGCCGAATTGCTGGAGAAGGACGACGATGTGCGCCGCCAGGAACATGGTCGCCTGAGGGCGCTGCTGGTTGACGAATTCCAGGATACCGATCCAGACCAGTTGCGGCTCCTGAGCGCGCTCCTGTCCACCGAGAACGGAAACCGGCATGAGCCTCTCGGGTTCTTTGTCGGCGATGCAAAACAGAGCATCTACCGATTCCGAGGCGTCGAGGTGCGGTCGACGCAGCAATTCGCGGAGCACTTCCACTCCCTCACCGGCTGTCGGACCGCCTGCGAGAAGGGACTTCGGCTTACCACAAGCTTCCGCAGCCGGCCGGCGATTACGACCCTCGTGAATAATCTCTTCTCCCGGTTCCAGATGGTTCCTTCGGACGCGACTGCTGGTCGTCCGAAAGATGCGGACAGAAAGGAGGCCTTCTGTCACAGCGTGGATCAATTGGTTCCCATCCTGGCAGATACAGCCGATCGGCCCGAACTGATTTGGCTGGAGACGGATTACGACGGTTCGTCTTTTCTGGTTGATCGCGGGAGAGAGCTGGCTGCGCTCGAGACGTTACGCTTCGTTCGGGACTACATGCGGGCGGAGGGAGCGCGGTTCTCGGACGTTTTGATCCTCGTACGGTCGGCTAAAGAACTGGAAGCCGTGCTCGGCATTCTTCAGGACTCGGGGGTTCCGGTTGTCAGCAGCGGCGCCAGGACTCTTTACCGTCAGCCGGAAGTCCTCGACCTGCTGAATCTCTTGATCGTCCTCCACAATCCGCTCGACACTCTCGCCGTGGGCGCCGTTCTGCGCAGCCCTCTCGTCCAGATCTCGGACCGCGTAATCCATGCTCTCCTGGGCGCGATCCCCGCCAGGCGGCTGATCCACACTGCCGATCCGCTTCCGGAGCTCGTCCCCCCTCCGGCCGCTGAACGGATCGAGGAGTTGCGTGAGTTGGCTCGGCTGAGAAGAAGCGAGCCGGTGTCGGACTGGCTACTCAAGGTACGCGCGTTTCTGCCGATTGGCGCTTACACAGACAGCCGCGACCTGGAGGGCCGGGCATTTGCCCGGCTGAATAAGACGATTGAATCCTTCCGCGCGGAGGTTACGACCGCCGGAACTCCTCCGCTGGTCTGGCTCCTGAACCAGAGGGCCCGGGCTGCGGAGGTCCAGCGAGGGGATGACAGCGACGTGGGCGAAGACGTCACGATTTCGGATGAGACCATAGACGCGGTGCGCGTCATGACGATCCATAAGGCGAAGGGACTGGAAGCGAGAGTCGTGGTTGTGCCGTCATGGGCGCCGCTCATGAACAGCATCAGAAGCCCGAAAGGCAATCACCGAAGTCCATTTCATTGCTACCGCACCGACCAGACCCAGCGCCCGGCATTCTCCCTTCCCTGGGGACCGATCACGATATCGACCCCTTCTTTCTGCGCGGTTCAGGACGCCGAGGAGGAGAGGAACCGCGAAGAGGGAATACGCCTCGCGTATGTAGCCGCCACCAGGGCCCGAGAGCGGCTGATTCTCATTCACGCCGCCTCCAAGGGAATCGCGGTCCCAGAGGAAATGGCGGTTCTGAAGGCCGAAACAGAAAGCGCACCCTGGGAAACGTCGACCAGCGCCATCCTGAAGGTCACGTCGAAGCCCGGTGAGCCTCCCTATCCGAGCGAGGCGAAGACAGAGCCCTGTCCGACCGAAGTGGAAAGATACGCGCGATTGTGGGACCTCCGACATAGCGAGGCGCGGGCCGAAGTCCGGCGCCTGCTCGCCCGTCCCGCATCCGATGGGCTGGATTCTGCGAAAACCGAGCGGTCAGAACAGACCCGAGGCGCCTCGCCGTCCCCGGACCTCGCACTCAACGTCGGCCTGATCGTCCATCGGTACCTGGAGCGGTTCCTCCGCGACGAGCAGCTTGATCGGGCAAAGCTGGCGCGGGTGGCGAACGAGTTTCCGGGCGCAGGCATGCCGGCTCTTGAGCGCGCAGCCGCTGTGCTTGGCAGCTTCTTTGGAAACGAGATCCCCGCAATTGGAGCGACAGCCTACCGCCAGCGCTGTTCCGAAGCGACGATACTCGCCCAGGAGTTCCCGTTCTTCCTGGACTTCGAGGGCAAGGGGTGGAACGGCGTCATTGACCTGGTCATCGAAGAAGATGAAACAGTTGTCGGGATCGACTACAAGACGACGAGCGAGAAGCCCGATTTGCCGGAGTCGTACGAACAACAGAGGCGCATTTACACGGAGGCTCTCCGGCGCCTGTTCGTCGGCCGAAAAGTGACCTTCGAGTTCTGGTGGATGGGGGTTCGGGGTTCTGAGTTCTGAGTTCTGAGTTCTGAGTTCGGGGTTCGGAGCTGTTAGCCGTCAACCGATCGGGCTGACTGATAGACGGTGATGATCCGCGCACTGCGCAAAAAACGCTCCGTTTGCGGTTCTGCGCGTTCGGCTCAGCCCCAAATTACGCCACTTGCGAGACCTGCAGAACCGCAAACGGAGCGTCTTTTGCGCAGTGCGCGGATCATCCTCGATCGTCATCCAAAATCGTTAAACTATGAACCGTGAACCGTGAACCATGACCCAGCGCACTCTTCCGTGGCTCTTTGAAACCAGTGTCGAGAAGTACGCCTCAAACGTCCTGCTGTGGGAAAAGACCGCCGGCAGCTACCGCCCGACCGAATATGCCGACGTGCGGAAGCAGATTCACCAGTTTGCCGCCGGCCTGCTCGAGCTCGGTATTCAGAAAGGTGACCGCGTCGCCCTATTATCCGAGGGGCGTAACGCGTGGGTGGTGGCCGAGCTGGCGGTGCTCTACCTTGGCGCGATCTGCGTCCCGCTTTCGGTAAAGCTGGAAGCTCGCAGTGAACTGAGGTTTCGGCTCGAGCATTCGGGCTGCAAAATGGTGCTGACCTCGACATTGCAGTTCCCCAAAATCGCTGCAATCCGCGACCAGCTTCCCGGAATCGAAACCATCGTCGTGATAGATCGGAGCGAACCCGGTGACGGGCAGTCCTCGGTGTCCTGGGGAGACGTGATGGACCGCGGCCGACTGCACCTGACCGTTCATCCGGACGCGATTGAGAACCGATGGCCGGAAGTATCCGAATCGGACCCAGCAACAATCAGTTACACGTCGGGCACGACCGCCGATCCGAAGGGGATCATCCTGACCCATCGCAACTACACGGCGAACGTCGACCAGTGTGCCCGGGCCCTGGACATCCTTCCAAGCTACCGATCGGTCCTGATCCTCCCCTGGGACCATTCCTTCACGCACACTGCGGGGATCTACCTGATCATCGCGAGCGGGGCCAGCCTGGCGTCCGTCGAGCCCGGGCGAACAACGGCCGAGACGCTGCGGAACATCCCTGTCAACATCCGGGAAATCAGGCCGACGTTTCTCTTCAGCGTGCCCGCGCTCGCTCGCAACTTCCGTAAGAACATCGAGACCGGAGTGAGACAGAAGGGAGCCCTCGTGTCCTGGCTTTTTGCCAGCGGCCTTAAGGTTGCCTACTCCTACAACCAGGACGGCTATAACAAGGGCAGGAGCTGGCGCAGACTGCTCCGCCCGGTTCTCGCAGTCTACGACGCGGTCGTTTTCAAGAAAATCAGACAGGCGCTTGGGGGAGAGATGGAGTTCTTCATCGGTGGCGGGGCACTGCTTGACACCGAGATTCAGAGGTTCTTCTATGCGATCGGCATCCCCATGCTTCAAGGCTACGGGCTGACCGAGGCGGCCCCCGTCATTTCCTGCAACGTGCCCAAGAAGAAACACAAGCTCGGCTCCTCGGGTCACATCGTTCCCGACCTCCAGGTGCAGATCCGGGATGAGGATGGCAATCCCCTGCAGCGAGGCGTATCCGGCCAGATCGTCGTCAAGGGCGAAAATGTGATGGCCGGCTACTGGAAGAATCCGAAGGCCACGCGGGAAGCGATCGTGGACGGGTGGCTCCTGACCGGGGACCTGGGCCGGCTCGACGAGGACGACTTCCTGTATGTTCTCGGACGGGTAAAAAGCTTGCTGATCGGGAGCGACGGCGAGAAATTCAGCCCGGAAGGAATCGAGGAGGCCCTGGTTGCGCACTCGTCCTATATCGATCAAGTGATGTTGTATAACAGCCAGTCCCCTTACACCGCGGCCCTCCTGGTGCCGAACAAGGCCGCGATCACCATCTGGCTCTCCGAACGCCACATGTCGGCTGACGATCCGGCCGCTCTGCGCTCCGTCATTGATCTTATCGCCGGTGAGATCGACTCCTATCGCCAGGGTGGACGTCTCGAAGGGATTTTCCCGACGCGATGGCTGCCTTCCACGTTTGCGGTTTTGAGCGAAGGATTTACAGAGCAGAATCAACTTTTGAACGCGACTTTGAAGATGGTGCGGACGAGAATTGTCGAGGAATACCGGACGCGGCTGGATTCACTGTTCACCGCGGAAGGGAAACGCCCGGACAATCGCGACAATCTGGAAGCGCTCAGACAGCTGCTTTCCAGCTGAGACCGGGTTCTGAGTTCTGGGTTCAGGGTTAGAGCGGTTCAGGGTTAGAGGGTTCGGGGTTAGAGGGTAGACGGTCGTGTTAACTCAAGCTCTTTAAATCCGTGAACCCTCAACGACCCGAACGCTCTAACCGTCAAACCCTGAACCGTGTAACCCTCTAACCCTGAACCGTGTAACCCTGAACCCTCTAACTCAGAACTCAGAACTCAGAACTCAGAACCTTGTCTCTCCCTCTACCGCTCGACTCGGAAACCGATATCTATGGTCGCCTGATACTCGACGGTCCCATCGGGAAGGATGGCCCCCCGCAGCTCTTTGACCTCGAACCACGACAGGCCGTGAATAGTGGTGGACGTCTCGGTGATTGCGCCTGCAATGGCCTTCTCATAACTTTCGCGAGAAACCCCTACCACGCTGATCTTCTTGTATACCTTCTCGGACATGCATCTCCTCCTGGAACATGAAACAAAGCCAACGGGGCCATAGAACAACAGGACTGTAGGACCCTCTACCACCAACCAAACGAATAGGAACCATGATAGAACCAATAGGTTCGGGGTTCCACTCCGCCCGATTTGAAGTGGGCCTAAACTCGTATAGTACAATATTATGCGATGAAACTCGCTGCTGTCGCTTCTCTCGTTTACGGGGTTCTGGTTCTTTTGGGCGGCATCATGGGTTACGTGCAGGCCCGGAGTCTCCCCTCCCTGGTTTCCGGCGTGGTGTTCGGGGTGATTCTGCTCGTTTGCGGCTGGCTCGCCTGGACCGGGAGCATGCCGGCGGTCTACGTCTCGGCCGTGGCAGCCCTTTTGCTGGCGTTGTTTTTCGGCTATCGGTTGACGGCTACCGGTAAGATGATGCCCTCAGGAATGATGCTGATTCTCAGTTTCCTGGCGGTGGTCATTCTCGTCTACGGCGCTTTTTCGGCTATTCGACGGTAGTCACTCCCGCGGGTAAATCACAACTCTTCTGTAAAGCCCCTTGCCTTTGCTTTCGGAATAGAGTCCGTGGCCGATCACGAGCTCGTGCTGCAGGCGGCGAACATAGGAATTCTGGGGGGAAAGCTCCACGGGCTCACCCGAACGCTGAACTCGAACGATTGCGTCCTCAGCTTCGCCGATCCCGTAGTCTGTGGGCGGCAGCTCGTGCTGTTCTTCCCCGACGCGAGATCCGAAGTAGTCGATTAGAAAGCTGCGAATCTGGCTCGAGGTATTGCTCTTGATGATGTGAAACTGAGCGCCTTCGTTGACCGCCTCCTGGAGTCTTTTCGGCTGTCTCTTGCGCTGTCCCTTGAGCGTGAGGATGAGATCCGCGTTCATGGGCTGGTCGGCCAGGCGGGCCGGGACTCCCAGTTCCTTGATGGTCTTCTCGAGGCGGATGCGGCTTACCGCGATGGGATAAATCCTGACGACTCCGGTCGGCGCCTGCTTCGACTCGTCCCTGGACGTCGATTCGCGGTCCGCGTCCGAAGTTTCACCGCGGCGCCGTTCCGGGTAAAACTCCCTTCTGGCCTCGCGTGCTTCAGGGGGGGCAGCCTCGATGTTGACTTCTCCATCAGCCGATCGGGTTCGCAACTCAGGTCGCAAAGGAGTGCCGGAGAGAAAGCGGTCGACCATGCGGCTGATATCGTGATAAACACCCAGGGAATTCCGGTCCTGGATCTCGACCAGAACATCGAAGGTCGGAGGGGCTTTCCGTTCCAGCACGCTCTTTCGGGTGCCTCGTCGCCTGGCCTCCTCGTCGGAGAGTGTAACGACCTGCACCCCACCGACCAGGTCCGAGAGAGTAGGGTTGGAAAGGAGATTGTCCAGAGTGATCCCGTGGGCGGTCGCCACCAACTGCACTCCACGCTCGGCAATCGTCCGGGCGGCAAGAGCTTCCGCCATGGTCCCGATCTCGTCGATGACGATGACCTCGGGCATATGGTTCTCGACGGCCTCGATCATCACCTGGTGCTGTAGCTCAGGCGCGGGCACCTGCATTCGTCTTGCTCTTCCGATTCCGTGGTGCGGAACGTCGCCATCCCCTGCGATTTCGTTGGAGGTATCCACCACGATTACGCGTTTACCGACGTGATCGGCGAGCACGCGGGCCGCCTCTCTCAGCAAAGTGGTCTTTCCTACCCCGGGCGGTCCCAGCAGAAGGATGCTCTTGCCGGTCTCGATGACGTCACGAATGATGTCAACAGTGCCGGTGACAGCCCTGCCAACACGGCACGTCAGCCCTATGATCTCGTTCCGCCGGTTCCGCATCGCGCTGATCCGGTGCAGGGTCCGCTCGATCCCGGCTCGGTTGTCGCCTGTGAAGGTGCCCACTCTATGGATCACGTGATCAAGGTCTTCGCGGGTGATATCCGCCTTGTCCAGGCGAATATCCTTTCCGAAGAATCGGGCATCGGCCCAACGCCCCAGGTCCATGACCACTTCAACGAGGCCATCCAAACCGTTCTCTTTCTCGAGCGCCTCGCGGATGTGATGGGGCAAGACGTCCAGCAGCAGAGTCAGGTCATCGGTCTCCGGTTTTGCGACCTTCTTTTTCAGGTTCTTTCGCTTTTTCTCACTCGCGGAAACTGTGGTTTCTTGGGAAACAGCCATTATTGTCAATATATATGAAGATGCACCGGTGAGCAGTACGTTGCGGCCGGCACGACGAGCCGGGGCGGCCACGGGGATCCGTTCCCCGGCGCTTTCAGGAGCGGTCGAATTCCTTCAACTCCTCCTCACTCAGACCGAAATGATGACCGATTTCGTGAAGAAGGGTCTTCCGCACCTCGCGGCGAATCTCCGTTTCGGTCCGGCACAGCTGCTCGATGCTTCTTTTGTAGATGGAGATGACGTCGGGCATCAAGCCTGAGTGAAAGGTGGACCGCTGCGTCTGTGGAACTCCCCGGTAAAGGCCCAACAGGCCCCGGGGGAACCTCTCGCGGGTCTCTGCGTCCGGTTCGTCTTCGATCATGATCTCGACATTGTCCAGCCGCTCCGCAAATTGCTCCGGAAGGCTCTTCATAGCCTGTTCCACCAGCTCACGGAAACGGTCCTCACTCACTCGCATAGACGAATGTCACCCGATCAGCGGAACGACTTTGGAACGGATTTCTTCCTCCGAGAAGGCGAGATCAATGCCATTGTGCAACTCCCACCACTCTTCGTGAACCAGGTCCATGCCCGGCTGGATTGTCCTCAGCGGACTCAGGGTCTCCAGTTCGAGCATATCAGTGTTTGTGTACACTTCGACCGAGCAGTCGAAATCCGGGTACCGTGCTTCCCGGGCAAAAGCAAACCGTTTGACGAGGAGGCAGGGCTTCAAGTAGTAGGCGCACCATTCTTCGTCTGTATAGATACCGACTTTGGTCGGGTTCCCGCCTTCCGAATGGCGGAGCAGCACGAAGTCCTTCCCCCACAGGTATCTGCTGTCGCGCATGTCGGTGTAGGGCCAGAGGGTCAGGGAACGGTTGGGCAGCAGGTAGTCGGGATGAAAGCGACGCGGCAGGGGGACAATGCCAAACCCGCCCTGCTCCATCACCGAAAGCGCCCAGGCGGCCAGTTCCACCGGCCAGAGATTGTTGTTTTTCAAACGATGAACCAGGCGCACCCTCGGCCGCGAAGGATCTATTGTGATTTCCACCGTCTTCTGGATGCCGGCTCGCGGTTCCACGTTCTGGCGGAGAAACAGCCCGTTCGGGAGTTGTTCGACTTCGATCGGACAGTTGTCCAGTTCGTAGGTCCTCGCCTTGTCCTCGGGCGAGTGCCAGAGACGGTGTCCGCCGTAGATGCACCACTTCGCGTCCCCAACCTGTCCCGCCATCTCCCCATAGACATGAAACAGATTCTTCTGTCCGACAAACGCGAGCGAAATAATGCGCGGCCCGACGTCGCCCGTCGCCACGAACTCGATCAGTCCGTTTGACACCCGGTAGCAGTTCTTCCACCCAAGGGACTCGATCTTCTCTGTCTTGATCTCACTCATAGGACCCTAATGTTGAAGGTCTTTTGGCGCGCTGTCAAAAGCTATCAACAGACAGCGGGCAGACGGCAGCAGGCAGCGGGCAAAAGGCGGCACGCCTGGAGCGGGTGTGCGCGGCCTTCGGGAGCGCGGACATCGGCCTTCGGGAGCGCGGACATCTTGTCCGCACTGGGTTCGCGGACGTCCCGTCCGCCCGGCGGGCATCCTGCCCGCCGTTGTCTTTATCCCACCACGGTAATCGCAAGGCAAAAGACTAACGCCGGGCAGGATGCCCGGCGCGCGGGCAAGATGCCCGCGAACCCAGTGCGGACGGGACGTCCGCGCTCCAGAAGGCCCTCTGCCCGCTGCCCTCTGCCCTCTGCTACAGCGGCCAGATCATCGGCACCATGACGAGCACAATGGCCAGGCAGAGCAGGGTGAGCGGCAGGCCGGTGATCACGAAGTGGACAAACCGGTATTTGCCAGGTCCGTACACAAGAAGGCACGAAGGCTCGAGCGGGGTGATAAACGAGAGCGAGGCGGAGAGCGTGACGATGACAGCGAACGCCCGGGGATTGACGCCCAGTTGATTCGCCGTCGTGATGGCGATGGGGAGCACAACCAGGGCGGCCGAGGCGTTCGACATAGGCTGAGTCAGGCCGATCGTGAGAACGGCAAATCCCGCCATGATGAATTTGACTCCCATGGGGCTGAGAATCTGCACGATCCAGGTTGCAGCCTGCTGCGCGGCCCCGGTCTTTTCCATGGCAAAACCGAACGAAGTCATGCCCCCGATCAGGATCAGCATTCGCCAGTCGATGAAATCGTACGCCTCTTCAGTGCTGATGCACTTCAGAATGACGACGGCCAGGGCAGCGCTCAGGAAGGCCAGAGAAATCGGCATTACTTCAAAACCGCTCAACACGACAGCCGCGGCCAGCGCGAGGACCGCGTATATTCCTTTGCGCTTTCTGTAGGGCACATGGTGCATCTCCTCGAGCACCCACAGATCAGGATTGCCGACGAGCCTGTCGAACTGCTCGATCCGTCCCTGCAGAAGCAGGACGTCACCAACCTTGAGAGGAAGTAGAGCGAGCTTGTCCGCCACGCCGTGCCCGCGCCGGTAGATTGCCAGCGCAGTGACACCGAACCGATGGCGAAAATTCATGTCTTTGATGGTCTGCCCGACCAAGGGGGACTGCGGCATGACGATCGCTTCGACGACCTTTATGGTGCTTGAAATCAGGTCCAGGTCGCCGAGTTTGACGTCCGCTTTGATCTCGACACCCGAGGTCTCCTTGACCTCAAGGAGGCTCTCACGCGTCGCGTTGACGATCAGGACGTCGCCTTCGGCCAACTGGGTGTCCGGGCCCGCGAAGATCTTCTGCTTTCGCCGGACGACCTCGAGAACCGTAATCCCCAATTCTGAAAGTTGCGTGTCCCGCAGCGGCTTCCCTGCCAGTCCCGATCCCATCGGGATCACGATTTCCGACAGATACTGCTTCATTTCATACTCTTCGGTAAAGCTCGCTTCCGGCTCGTTGGGGAGCAGGCGATGGGAGAACAGCGTCATGTAGCAAATACCGACCAGGCTAACGACGACTCCGACGCTGGTGAATTCGAAGAGCGAGAACCCGCCAAGACCTGCCCGGTCGAGGACTCCGCTGGCGGCTACGTTTGTAGAAGTGCCGATCAGGCTGCAGGTTCCCCCGAGGATCGAGGCAAAGGCAAGAGGAATCAGCATCTGGCTCGGATTGATCTTGCTTCGGCGGCAGACGGCAATGACAGCGGGGAGGAAGACTGCCGTGGTCGTGGTGTTGTTCATGAAAGCCGAGACCACGGCGGTAAAGAGCATAACCAGGGCGATGATGCGCGCCCGGCTACCGCCCGCCACTCGCCAGATCAGGGTCCCGAGGTTATCCATCACCCCGGTTTCGAGCAGAGCGCCGGAGAGGACGAAGACTGCCCCCAGGATCATGATGATCTCGGTGGCAAACCCCGAGAACGCCTCCGCCGGCGTGAGGATGCCGACGAGCACCAGCGCGACCAGAAGAAGCAGTGTGATGACGTCGATCGAGAGCCACTCGAGAAGGAACAGGACGACCACGAGGGCGAGGAACAAGAAGACCAGCAGAATCTGGGTATCAGGCATGTCCTGCATTCCAAGTTATAGAAAATCAGGAAAAGGGACAAGTTGTGCATCCGGTTATTCCTTTTTCCGATTGCTCGACCCTAAAATACCGCCATGACAAAGACAATCGGCATTCTGACTGGCGGAGGAGATGTACCTGGCCTGAATCCCTGTATCAAGGCAGCCGCGTTGCGAGCGATGGAATACGGCTACAAGGTGGTGGGCATTCGCAGGGGATGGGGAGGCCTGGTGCAATACTGTCCCGAGGACCCGGACAGTCAGGCCACCTCCATCCTTCCGTTGACTCCCGACATTGTCCGTACGATTGACCGGAGCGGCGGCACCTTCCTGCACAGTTCCCGGCTGGATCCATCGTGCGTCGCGCCGGACGACTTGCCTCCATTCCTGCAAAAACGCGGACAACAGGGACGGGCGGATGTTACCGATCACGTCTTGCGGGCCATCGAGAACCTGAAGCTCGACGCCCTCATACCGATCGGAAGTGACGAGACCCTTCTTTACACGATGCGGGTGCACAAGGAAGGCGTGCCGGTCGTTGCCATCCCCAAGACCATGGACAACGACGTATTCGGGACGGATTACTGCATCGGGTTCTCCACCGCCGTCAGTCGGAGCGTGGAATTCATCACCCAACTGCGCAGTGCCACCGGGTCACACGAGAGAATCGGTATCGTAGAGCTGTTTGGCCGCAACTCGGGCGAGACCTCCCTGATCTCCGCGTATCTTTCGGGCGTCGACCGGGCCATCATCAACGAGGTCCCGTTTGAGCCCGAGAAACTGGCCCGGCTGCTCCAGGAAGACCGAAAGAGAAGTCCCAGCCAGTACGCGATCATGACGATCTCCGAAGGCGCCCGGATCAAGGGAGCGCCCGACTCACAGCAGAAGACAGGCGGTATCGGCGCAGTTGTGGCCGAGGAAGTGAAGCGAACGACCGGGCTCGGGGTGATCTACCAGCAACTTGCCTACATGATGCGCAGCGGTCCACCGGACTCGCTCGATCGGATGGTCGCTATAAACTTCGGGACGCTGGCCGTTGACCTCGTTCATGACGGAAAGACAGGGCAACTGGTGGTTCTCCGCGAGGGCCGCTACAGCCATGACGACATCGGAGTCATCACCAAGGGAATCAAACGCGTCGACGTCGACACATTCTACGACGCGGGAAGTTACCGGCCGCGAGTTCCGAACGTACTGTGCAAGCCGATGTTCTTATATTAGGGACTGCCTGATTGAGCTCGCACGGCACAGGTCGAAAACGTGGCGGAGTGCTCAGCAGTGCTTCGGAGAGCCCCGGGGCTCCAAAACCGGTCAGCTGGTCAGCTGGTCAGCCCAGCTTGTTCACTGTATCGATCAATTGGCGAAGCCGGCCGAACTGACGCTGGTCGAAGGGGATGATCAGGCGTTTGAGGTTGAGCAGCCCCGGCTCATCTCGTTCTTCTGGGAAGGCGTCCCCCTGTGCGATTCTCCCGCGCACCAGGATATCCGCAAATAGTTGATTCAAGACGTCGACGACCTGCTGGCCCACCGGTTGATTCAGACGCAACACCAACTTGGCCCGGTGTTCGACATAGCGGGCCGAGTGGTAGATCCGGTAGAAGTGGCGAATCTCGTTGCAGGCCGCCTCGACGCTGTCGGTGACATAGAACAGGGACATGTCCTCGGGGGAGATGTAACCTCGCCCGAGGATCTGATCTTCCACGAAGCCAAGCCATTGCTTCCAGTAACCCCCGCCCGGCTCGTCGAGCATCACGACCGGCTTCATCGCACTCTTTCCGGTCTGGATTAACGTGAGGGTCTCGAAGCCCTCGTCATGCGTACCGAATCCTCCCGGCATCAGCACCAGGGCATACGATTCCTTCACGAAGAAGAGCTTGCGGGTGAAAAAATAGCGAAAATTGATCAGCTTTTCGTCCCCGATGATCGTGTCGTTCGGCGCCTGCTCGAAAGGAAGTCGGATATTCAACCCGATACTGTTGTCGAGGCCCGCCCCCTCGTGCCCCGCGGCCATGATCCCCGGCCCTGCGCCGGTGATGACCATGTATCCCGCCTCCGCCATCGTTCTCGCGAACTCGAGCGCACTCTTGTAGGCCGGAGCTTCGGGGGAAGTACGTGCCGAGCCGAAAACCGTGATCTTGGGGCGATCCCGGTAGTGGGAAAAAACCTTGAAGGCATACCGAAGTTCCTTGATCGTGGTCCGGATGATCTTCAGATCGCCTCGGTCCGAACCTTCCTGGGCCAGCTTCACCGCTGTGACCACGATTTCGCGTATCAAATCATGGTTTGAGTAGGGTCTGAGCTCCTGCAGAAGTCCGTCGATAAGCCTGGAAATCGTCTCGTTTTCAACGCTGTACCCATAACCGGTTCGCTCTCTATCGAGGTCCCAGTGTTCTCTCATCAAATTCTCCACACTGCCTTATAATGTGCCGTGTGCCAGCCAATCTCACTCCGCAGTATCTTGATGCCGAAGAGAGATTTAAGAGCGCCACGACGACCGCCGAGAAAATCGAGGCCCTTGAGGAAATGATGCGAACCATCCCCAAGCATAAGGGGACGGAAAAGATGCAGGCAGATCTCAAGCGCCGGATGTCTCAGCTGAAAAAGGAAGCCCAGAAGAAAAAATCGACCGGTCCTCAGAGGCCGTCATGGTACGTCGAGAAGGAAGGTGCCGGACAGATTGTGCTATGCGGACCTCCCAACTGCGGGAAATCGCAACTGCTTGTGAGTCTGACCCATGTGCAGGCCGAAGTCGCCGATTATCCTTTCACAACACGAGCGCCTCAACCAGGAATGATGCGATTCGAGGACATTCAGATTCAAATCGTCGACACTCCCCCGCTATCCCCCGAAATCCTGGAGCCCTGGCAGCTTGTGATGATTAAGCAGTCCGACGCGGCAATCCTCCTTTTCGACGTCAACGACCCCGGACTGCTCGAACAGACGGAGTACGTACTGAAGATCCTGGCGGAGCGCCAAATCTCGATCGCCCCTGACGCCCGGCCGCCAGTTCGTGTGTTCGGGAACAAAACCGACCAGGCGGGCGGCGTTGACAATTTCCAGGTTTGGCAGGACCTCTACAGCACCCAGTTCCGAGCGGAACCATTCTCGGCTCTGTCCGAAGAGCGGGTCGGCAGATTGCGTCGCGAGATCTTCGATACGCTCGACGTCGTTCGCGTCTACACCAAGGCACCCGGGAAGAAGCTGGAAGACAATGCGGCGCCTTTTGTACTCCGGAGGGGAAGCACGGTCATCGACGCGGCTGTTGCGGTCCACAAGGAACTGGCCGAGCACATGAGATACGCCCGCCTTTGGCGCGAGGGCCAGTACGACGGACAGATGGTGGAGCGGAGCCAGCTGCTCGAAGATCGCGACCTGATCGAGATCCACGGGTAGATCCAGCGGGCAGCGGGCAGAAGGCAGCGGGCGTCCGGTGTAGGTGCGACTTCCAAGTCGGACAACGGCGGGCAAGATGCCCGCCGCGCGGACGGGACGTCCGCGAACCCAGTGCGGACAAGATGTCCGCGCTCCAGGAGGCCGATGTCCGCGCTCCAGACGCGCTGCCTTCTGCCCTCTGCCTGCTGCTCTCTGTCCGCTCCCCGCTGATAGCCGGCTTGCCACTTGGCTTCGCTTCTGCAACAATTCCCTGTTAGCGGACAGGTCGCTGCGCGCGTGAACACTCCGGGGACGATTGACGTCCCCAGCTTTCACGAGCTGCCCGCTGCCGGCTGTCAGCTGCCCGCTTCAAATTCTGAAAGGAGTCTCGGCAATGTCTAATCGACCTCTAAATGTCGGCCTCATTGGCGGAGGCGCAGGCGCCTTCATCGTTCATCCTCATTCCAAAGCCATTTTCTCGGACGGCACGCGGCGCGTGACCTGCGGCGCCCTGCACCCGGATCCGGCAGTGGCTATGAAAGAGGCGGAAAACTGGGCATATCCGATCAAGGGATACAAGAGTTACGACGAGATGATAGCGGAAGAGGCCAAGAAGCCGCTGGGCGAGAGAATGGACTACGCCCTGATCGTCACGCCGAACCACGTGCACTTTGATCCGGCGATGAAATGCATCAATGCCGGCATTCCGGTTTTCTGCGAGAAACCGCTGACGGTCACGCTGGACGAAGCCGACAAGCTGGTGACGGCGGTCAAAGACAAGAAGATCCCGTTTGGTGTCGCCCACACCTACCTGGGTCACTGGACCACACGACTCAGCCGGTACATCGTGCGAAGCGGCCTCCTGGGACAGATACGCTGGGTCGACGCATACTACATCCAGGGTTGGCTGGCAGAGCGCGCCGAGGATACCGGGTCAATGCAGGCGGAGTGGCGGGTTGACCCGAAACGTGCGGGGCTCAGCAACTGTGGCGGTGACATCGGGACGCATGCCCTCATGCAGCTCCGCTATGTCACAGGTCTCGAGCCGGTGCAGTTGAGCGGCCACGTGGAGACCTTCGTCCAAGGACGCCGGCTGGACGACCACTTCTACGTGTACGTAAAACTCGACAGCGGAGCACAGGCCATGGTTCGCGCCTCGCAGATTGCGATCGGCCACAAGAACGATTTGGGGCTCGAAGTCAACGGGACGAAGGGCACCTTGGTCTGGCGGCAGGAAGAGCCCGAGAAGGTCGTCATTCATCTCCTCGGGCAGCCTGACCGCATCTACTGGAGAAATGCCGTAGCCGCCAATGACGGCTTCCTCGGCAACGTCCCCGAGTCACTGCTCAAAGAGCCGACAATCCCGAGCGGACACCCCGAAGGGTTCCACGATGCCTTCGCCCGCCTGCATCGCTTCTTCGAGCAGGATGTCCGGGCCTACCAGGAAGGCAAACCGTGGGAAAACGACGGCTCGAAGTACGCCACGGTCGAGGATGGGCGCACCGGGATCGCCTTTGTGACAGCGGCTGTAGAAAGCGCCCACAACGGCAACTCCTGGGTGCCGATGAAGTAGAGGGCCTGACCAAGACGACAAGGACAACAAGGACCACAAGGACACCAAGGACGACCGGCTGACCAGCTGACCGGCTGACTCTCGGTCCTTGTTGTCCTTGTGTCTTTGCGGTCGTTGTTGTCTTTGCGGTCCTTGTCGCCTTCACACACCGCGACCCGCCGGCCGGATATAATGTTCCCTCGAGGTTTACACGCATGAGCTTTCCCCACGATCACAGTCGCCTCCCGCAACCTTCGGCCATCGATTTCGACAAGACCCCCTTTGTCGCCATCTGGGAAATAACCAAGGCGTGCGATCTCGCCTGCCGGCACTGCCGGGCGGAGGCAATTCCGGACCGCGCTCCGGAAGAACTGTCGACTGCTGAGGGCCAGGCTCTCCTGTCCGAGCTGGCCGCGATGGGAACGCCAATCTGCGTGCTTTCAGGCGGAGATCCGGCCAAACGCGAGGACCTGTGCACGCTGATCGAGCACGGCGCACGCGCGGGAATGAGGATGGCGACAATCCCGGCAGCCACTCCGCTCCTGACCCGCGAGCTGATCCGGGACCTGAAAGCTGCCGGAGTGGCTCAGATGGCCCTCAGCCTGGACGGTCCGACCGCCGAAGTGCATGACTCGTTCCGGGGAGTCCCCGGGGCCTTCGAAATCACCATGCAGGCGGCCCGATACGCGCACGAGCTCGGTGTCCCCCTGCAGATCAATACGACCTTCAGCCGTTACAATCAGGAGCATTTTGACCGGATGGCCGAATCGGTTCGGGATCTGGGCGTCGTTTTCTGGGAGGTATTCTTCCTCGTCCCCATGGGAAGGGGTCGCGAGGTCGCGCAAATGAACGCCGAGGAGTTCGAGAACCTCTTCGTGAAACTCGAGCAATTCGCACGCAGCGTGGACTTCATCGTCAAGATCACCGAGGCGCCTCACTACCGGCGCTACCTGATGCAGACGCGAAAGGGACAGTCCCCGGCAAGCGGCCATCCAGGCGGACCGGGGACGGGGGGCCGGAGCATGTTGCCCGCCCATATGCGAAGGGATTTCGGCCCGGGAGGAAGTATCGGCGTAGCACCCAAGGGGGTGAACTCCGGCAACGGCTATGTTTTTGTGAACTACCGGGGTGACATCTTCCCGAGCGGATTCCTGCCGTTGACTTGCGGAAATGTCCGGACCGATTCGATTACCGAGATATACCGAGGACACCCGGCTTTCCGGGAGCTGCGAACGCCTGAATTATTCAAAGGCCGATGCGGGATCTGCGAATACCGGCACATCTGCGGGGGTTCCCGCGCACGCGCCTTTGCGATGACGGGCGACTACCTGGAAGAGGAGCCCTTCTGCAACTACGAGCCCAAAAAGCACTGAGGACACTGCGCACTGCGCACTACTCACTACGCACTGCCGACTGCGCGCTGCCCACTGCGCACTGACAACGGACAGCAGGCAGCGGGCAACGGGCAGCCTGCAGTGGAGTGCGTAGCGCATAGTGCGCAGTGGGCAGTTCGGAGTTCGCAGTGCGCAGTTGTGCAGTGCGTCAGTTGTGCAGTGCGCAGTTCGCAGTGCGCAGTCTCTCACTCCCCGGCTGCGTGGCGGCGCAGCGCATCCAGATCCGTGATCGCGACCTTTCGGCCTTCGCGTTTCAGCCATCCCTCTTTTTGAAGCCGCGCGAAAGAACGGCTGACTACCTCCCGTACCGTTCCGATCCGGTCAGCGATTTCCTGGTTGTTGTGGTCGATCACGATCTGCACGGACCCGCTCGCGTGGAGCTTTTCGGTCGGGATTTGCTCCACGAGGTACTCGGCCACCCGTTGGGAAACCTCCAGGAGGGCCAAACGCTCCACCATCCCGGTCGCCTTCCGCAGTCGCCTTGCCAGGATTCGCAGGGCTGAGAGCGCCACCTCCGGATGATCCAGGCAGAGGCGTCGAACCTGCTCCTTGGGAATGAAGAGCAGAACCGAGTCATCCACGGCAGTCACAGTCGAAGGGTAGGGTCCATCGTCGAAGACTGCCACTTCGGGGAAGGTCGCGCCCGGCGCGTCTTCATGAATGACCTGTTCGCGCCCATCGGCGCCGTGGCGAAAAGCACGCGTGCGGCCCGTAGCGACGACGTAGAGGCCGCGGCAAGGTTCACCGGCGACGAAGAGCGTGTCCCCGGGCACTTTTCGTACGACCAGGCAGCGAGCCGCCAAAGCCTCCAGAACGCTTTCCGGTTGCGATTGAAGGAGTTCTGTCGCCCTGAGGGCATCGACTTTCGATATCATTGTCTTGTCTGCTCGGGACCATGAACATCCTGGTTGTGCACTTTTCCTACCAGTCTACCGTCGAGATGGCGGCCGAATCCATTGCGGCACGTTTGACGGCGTCCGGACACTCCGTCGAGACCGCGAGAATCGAGCCGGTCAAACCCCGCGGGTATTGGTCCTGGCTCTTGTTGTCCTTCATCCCTGGAACCCGGGTGCGGATACAGCCGGTCAGAGCGGATCTCCAGTCATTCGATCGAATTTGTATCGGGTTTCCAAAGTGGACCTTCAGTTGCCCGCCCATCAACGAATACCTGGCCACTGCGACCATCCCCCGATCGCTTCCGGTTGGGCTGTTCATGGTCTACGGTGGATGGGACCAGGATCGTTACCTTCGGACGATGGTGCGGCGCGTATCGAGATCCAACCCCGTGGTCGCCTCGCTCGCGCTCAAAAGAAGGCGGGTGCTGGCCGGCGAGCATGGAAACGCGGTTTCTGAGTTTTGCCGCGGGATGTCAGGTGAATTTCGGGGACATAATACTTAATTCCCACCAAGCTAACGCCATCACGCGAAAGCAAAGGAATTAAGTTTTGTGTCCCCGGAAATTCACCCTCGAAATCCGTGTGCAGAAATCCCACTTCACAAGATCGAACCCGGTCGCCGCGACTCGATTGCCCTCAAAAGAAGACGAGTGTCGCGGGTCAGCACGAGAGCTGGTTACCGAGTTTTGCGGCAGGATCTCAGACAATTTCGGGGACACAAAACTTAATTCCTTTGCTCACGCATGATGCCGCTGGATGTGTGGGAATTAAGTATTATGTCCCCGAAATTGCCGATCACCGGATCTCGGCCCCGGCCTGCTCCATCTCTTCCATTGCTCGTTCGGAATCGCCGGGTTGCACATCGACTCCCCGCACTCCTTCCCTGATGACTGTAACCTCCATTCCGTCACGCAAGGCATCGAGGGCGGTATGCTTGACGCAGTAGTCGGTTGCCAGACCGCCTATGTACACGTGTCTGACGCCCTGAGCCCTGAGCCAGTCGGGAAGCGAGAGATTCTCAAGTGCTCCATCCGGGCCTTGCTTGAGCGCCTCGAAGGCACTGTAGGCGTCCCGATCGGCGTCAAACGCTTTGCAGAAAAGCGCCCCGTTCACCTCCAGGCCTTCGCGAAACCCGGCCCCTGCACTACCTTGAATACAATGAGGCGGCCAAGGCCCGCCGCGTGCCTTGAACGAGCAGTGTTCCAGCGGGTGCCAATCCCGGCTGTAGGCGATCGGCAGCCCCGCGTCCCGAAAGGCCTGGATCCAGCGGTTGAGCTCGGGGATGACCGACTCTCCCTGGGGAATGCCGAGCGCACCTCCGGTGCAGAAATCGTTTTGGACGTCGACGACGATCAGCGCGGAGCCCTTCTCCAGCGGCACAGGCGGCTTGCCGACACTCATCTTGTGAATATACCATGGCATAAAGCTGGCCAGCCCGCTGTGGGCAAGGTCACGAATTGGCGAACCGCCGTTATGGGTGTGCACGGACAACTGGTTTTCCGGGTAGAACCACATCTGCTCGCCTGGACCGATCGGGAAGGAGTGCTCACTTTCGACGGAGAGGGCCGCCTGTACGCTTTTGCTCCCCCGAACGCCCTGCTTCGTCGAGGGATGGACAGCCACGTGCTCCAGACCCGGCGGGAGCCGGCAGACGGGCATCTCCGTAGAAGCCACCGTCACCTGACCGATGATGAAGTGTTGGACCTTTTCGGTCGGGCGCACCGGCTGGCGTCAGATCTGCTTGCCCGGATCCGCCGTGGAGAGATTTCACCCGCCGGCACTGGCCACCCGGCTGGCCAGCCGGCGGCCAGCATCGTTCCCCGGCTGGGCGAGATCGTTTCGTGGTCACCCGAGCGACTGATGGGCGAGCGAGCGCGCTTCAGCCAAATGTACCAACCGATCAGTGTGCTGCCTCCGGACCGTTACATGTCCCTCGTCGTGCAGATCGCCTATGGCTGTCCCTACAACCAATGCACGTTTTGCGATTTGTACACGGACCGGGCATTCGGCGTCCTTTCCGCTCAGGAGACGCGGAGCCGGGTTGCCGGTATCCGGACCTTTTTCGGCCGGGCACTGCCCCTTCGCCAAGGGGTCTTTCTGGGTGACGGCAACGCGCTTTCCCTGCCCCCGGACAAGTTGATCGGCGCCTTGCAGGTTATCCGGGAGGAACTTCCTCCGGAGCTTTTCGTTCGCAAGGGAATCTCGACTTTCGGAGATGTCCGGGCGGTGCTCAACAAATCTGAGAAACAGCTGACTTCACTTCGCTCGGCCGGCCTCCATCGAGTCTACCTGGGCCTGGAAAGCGGGTCAGAACGACTGCTGCAGTTTCTAAACAAGCCAGCCCCACGCGGAGACCAGCTTGAGGCAGTCAACCGACTGAAACGAGCCGGCATCCAGGCAGGAGTCATCTTCATGTCCGGGGTCGGCGGGCGAAGGTTTGCCGAAGAGCACGTCCGGGAGACAATCCGGCTCGTTAACGAACTCGCTCTCGGGCCTGGGGATCTGGCGTATCTATCGCGGTTCTACCCGATCCAGGGGACTCCGTACGCGAATCAGGTAGCCGGCGGCGAGGTGGACGTCCTGGGCGATGACGAGATCCGCGAGCAGGTGTGGGCCATCCGGGACGGGATTCGGCCGGAGCTTCTGAAACAGGTCAAACTCGCGCCCTACGATCTGGCGGGCTTTGTGTACTAGTCGCCGGAGGTCAAAGCGAAGCGGTGCAAGCACCGGAGTACGGGGCGCATGGGTTGACGAGCGGTACAGAACCGCACCGGAGCGTTTTTCGCGTAGTGCGCGGATTGTCCCCGTGAGCAGCGCTTGGTTCAGAGCTTGGTTGCTTACAGCCACAATCCGCGCGCTGCGCAAAATACGCTCCGCTTGCGGTTCTGTGACACTCGTCGACCCCTTCGCCAAAACTCCGGTGCGACTGCATTCCGGCCGGGTCAGGCAAGCCGTTCCTCGGGGGTCGGCAGGCTCGCCGGACGCCGCGGGCGGGAAAAGAGCATGACGTGGGCCGCCGGAATCAAAAGGGCTATGTCCCTGATAATCAGCAGGTAGGAGGCGCTCTTCTGATCAGCCGAGGTCGTGAAGCATCCGCAGTCGAAATCCAGTCCCCGGGCCAGGTTGATACCGATGGCCACGATGAAGACCACCAAGAGCGCCGCTAGAATTCCCGCGGTTTCCTTCACGAAGATCCCGAGAATCAGGAGCACGCCGGCAATCAACTCCAGCCAGGGGAGAAAGATGGCCATGAGATTAATCGTCATGTCCGGCATTAATTTGTAGTTCAGCACAATCTGCGCGAACTGATCAGGATGGAGGATCTTGTCCCAGGCGGCGAAGACAAAAACACCGCCAAGGATCAGCCTGGAAAGCAAAAGGGCGGGCGTCGATGCGAGTGCCTCTTTAATCTGCATGGTGTTTGCTATCCTCTCACGATGAGGCCCGGCTTTCGCCACGGCTGGTTGGGAGCCCTGCAGTGTTCCACACGGTCCAACCTCCGAAGAAAATCTGGAGGTTCGTGAACCCGAGGCCTTGAAGCTTGTTGGCCAGAGTCGTGCTCGCCCCGCATTCTTCGCCGTCGCAATAAATCACGATTTCCCGATCCTTGGGAAAGGTTTTGAGAGCGTTCTCTATCTCGTCAGCCGAGGTGGCGGCCGCGATGTGCTGCGCCCCACGGATGTGTCCGGCCTTGTATTCATGCGCTTCCCGGGCATCGATGAACGCGACCCCCTGCTCGAACTTGACCTTGGCTTGATCGACCTCGATATATTTCATCGGTGCGGCGGACACGATCAGCTGCGGGCGCGCCATTCCCCCGGCCCCTTTCACTTCCACTTTCTGGGCGAACCAGGGTATGCCTCGGCCTGAGAAACCGTTATAAAGAGAGGATATAATCACTGCAGCGACAACGATAATTGCGGTATTACGGATATGAATCATCATGACATTCGTGCCGCCTCGCTCGGCTTACTGTCTTCGGAATTATAAGTTGGCCGGGTTCTCATGCTCAAGCCGCAGCCCATTTTGGAAGAAACCATGAACAAACCTCTCAATTCCTTCAAGGAACGCTCCAGGCAGATCATCCATCTTCGCGGCGTTGCCCAGGGCATGAACTGGGACCAGGAAACGATGATGCCGCCAGAGGGCGCCGGACACCGCGCCGCACAACTTTCGACTCTCGCCCTGCTCCAACATGAAAGGCTGGTCGATCCCGGTTTCGGCGAGGCGATCGCCGAGTTGCAGTCAGATCTTAGCCTGGGAGCCGAGGATCGGGCCGCGGTCGCCGAGGCGAAGCGCCAGGTGGAGCGGGCCACCAAGCTCCCGGCAAAATTGGTTGCCGAACTGGCCGAGCACGCGGCTCTCAGCTATGAGGCCTGGGTCAAGGCCCGGAAAGCCGACGATTTTCAGGCGTTCGCCCCCTGGCTGTCCCGGATGGCGGATCTCAAACGACAAGAGGCGCGGTGCCTGATTGAATCCGGCTCGCCGTATAACGCCTTGCTCGACGACTACGAGCCGGGGATGACAACCACCGAGCTCGATTCCCTGTTTGGGCGGCTCCGGCCACAACTCAGCGCTTTGCTCTCATCGCTGCAGTCCGCAGCCGACCAGCCGGCCGAGCTTCCACCCGGCCCTTTCCCCCGCGCGGTTCAGGAAAGAATCGGGAAGGAGGTCGTGACGGCGATGGGTTTCGACTGGAGTGCGGGCAGGCTGGACGTTTCCGCGCATCCGTTCTGTGCGGGATTCTCCCCGCGAGACGTCCGCATCACCGTACGCTACTTCGAGGACCAGTTTGCGCCCTCGCTCTTCGGCATGATCCACGAGGCCGGACATGCACTCTACGAACAGGGGCTGAACGTCGAGCGGTACGGTAATTTCGACTGCGATGCAGTCTCACTGGGTCTCCACGAATCCCAGTCGCGCCTTTGGGAAAACCAGGTCGCGCGGAGTCGCGCCTTCTGGAACTACTGGTTTCCACGCCTTCAAAAAGCGTTTGAGCCGGTCCTTTCGCGCGTTTCACTCCCAACTTTTCTGCGGGCTGTGAACCGGGTGCGCGCGTCACTCATCCGAGTGGAGGCGGATGAGGTCAGCTACGGGCTGCACGTGATCCTGCGATACGAGTTGGAGAAACAGTTGATCGAGAACGGGGTTCAGGCGGAGGACCTGGCCGAGGCCTGGGACCAGAGAATGGGAGAGTATCTCGGAATCCGACCCGACACTCCGGCCAATGGAGTCCTGCAGGATATTCACTGGTCACAGGGCTTCTTCGGATATTTCCCTACCTACCTGCTCGGGAACCTGTACGCGGCCCAGTTGTTCCGGCAGGCGCGGAGATCGATCCCGGATCTTGAGGATCGTATCTCGAAAGGGGATCTCGGGACTTTGCGCGAGTGGCTCCGCGAGAACGTGCATCGCCACGGGAAGATATTCACGGCGACCGACCTCATCCGGAGAGTTACCGGAGAGAGCCTGAATCCGGGCTACTTCATCGAGTATCTGAAAGAAAGGCACGGATCCAGCTAACCTGCTGACCGGCTGACCTGCTGACCGGCTGACCATTGGCAGACGCACCTGAACCGAGAGATGGCGATTCTAGAGAAGCGAGTCCGCGGCTTTTCTGGCCGCGACGATGACGACCGCGCATGTCAAGCCGGTCAGCTGGTCAGCCGGTTCCTACCCGTCTTTCCTCACCTGCGTCATCAACTCATCCAGGACCCGGGGCCAATCGGCGACCGGGACCTGGCATGTTCCCACCTGGGAGTGGCCACCACCGCCGTACTGCAGCATCATTTTGCCGACGTTCGTCCGACTGGTCCGGTTGAGAATACTGTGCCCGACGGCAAACACGACGTTCTGTTTATCCTTGCCCCAGAAGGTCCGGATTTCGATGTTCTGCTCCGGGTACAGGGCATAGACGAGGAATCGATTGCCGACGTAGATCGTCTCTTCATCCAGCAGCTCGGTAAGGATGACATTGTCGCAGGTCTGACACCTCCGCTGGAGCATCTCCTCAAAGAGCTTTTGCTGCTCGAAATATTTCACTACTCTTTCATGCACGTCGGGAAGGGCCAGGATCTGGTCAACCGGCAAGGTCCGACACTGTTGGATCAGGTTGAGCAGGAGATGGTAGTGATTGATCCGATAGTCGGAGAAACGACCGAGTCCGGTGCGAGGATCGGCGATGAAAGACAGGAGGATCCAACCGTCGGGGTTGATGATTTCCTCACGGGTCAGCCTGGCGGAATCGGTCTTGTTGACCGCCTCGAGCAGCGGTAGAAAGCGAGCCTCGAAGCTTGCCTCCCCGCCATAGTAGTCCCAGATGACCTGTGCGGCGCTTTCAGCCGGCCGTGAGACCCCCTGGAAGTTCAACTGGGCTCCGAGCCTGGTCTCTTCACTCGCATGGTGATCGAACCAGAGGCCGCAGCCGGGCACGTAGGGAACATTCGCCAGTATATCGTCCTCGGTCACCGGGACCAGGCCGTCCTGGATGTCTTTCGGATGGGCGAACTTGAAGTCGTCAACCAGCCCTTTTTCCAGCAGAAGAACGGTACAGATTATGCCATCGAAGTCCAGACGCGTGATGAGCCTCATGCCAACACCTCCCCCGGGATCTTCCCCGGTCGAGGACCTAGGGTAGCACTGCTAAAGACAACTGACCACTGACAACTGAGAGAACTGCGAACGGCAGACTGCGCACTGCGGACTGCGCACTCCCGACTGGTCAGCCCGACAGCAGGTTGGTTGTCAGTGGGGCAGTCGTTAGTTCGCAGTGCGCAGTGGGCAGTGCGCAGCGGGCAGTTCGCAGTGGGCAGTGCGCAGTGGAAAGTGCGCAGCGGGCAGTGCGCAGTGCCCTCAGTTGATCTGTTTGAGCGCCTGCTTCTTGCCCCAGGAATCGATATCAAACGCGACGGCGTGGGAAAAACCGCTCTCGGCCCCCCGAACGACGCTCAACGATCGATAGTAGTCGAAGTAAGGAAAGGAAGAGATGCCGCCCCGAAACAACTCGTATTCCTTGACGCACTTTTCCCAGATTTGGAGTGAATCGGAGGTATCGAAATAGGTGTACGGGAAAAAACCATCCTTGTCTTCCCAGTTCTCCGTATACAAGACTCTGCGGACTCCGCGGTGCGCGGGATACTGACTCGCAAATGACGGGAGGGAGGCAAGCAGCAGGGCTTCCCGGGTCAGGTAATTGGCCATGACATGGTCGCGGTGAAGGCCGTCTTTCCAGTGAGTAATAATGCAGGAGGGTTTAACCTGGCGGATGACGTCGACCACGTACCGCACGGCCTCCGCGTCACCCGGCAACTCACCGTCCCGGTACTTCCCAAAGATCACGTCCGCACCAAGAACCGCCGCAGCCGCTTCGGCCTCCTTGCGCTTCTGACGGCCGTAGTCATCGGCAGCCATCCGGGGATTGCCTCCTTCACCCAGAGTCAGGTGAAGGAGGACCACCCGGTCTCCCAGCTTCACCTGCTTGGCGAGAAGCGCGCCGCAGCTGATTTCCATGTCTCCCGCGTGAGCGCCAATGGCCAGAATCGTGATTTTCCGCCGCTCTTCGGGTTGGTCCTGCGACCGGAGGAGCGGCGCGAGGAAGACCAGAAGCAGGACCAGGAGCAGGGTGATGAAGCCGGCTTTCTTCAACATGAGGCGACCAGTCAAGAGGGATTTCGGGGACACAAAACTTAATTCCTTTGCCGTGCGATGCAGGAGGCGCTTGAACGGGAATTAAGTATTATGTCCCTGAAATCTGGTTACCCTTTTTCCAGCGACAGCGTGATTGTCGGAGCGTCGGATACTTCGCTCGGACCGAAGTATTGAATCGGGCCCGGAAAGCGATACTCGTCGTTGAGCGCCCAGCGGTCGCGATTCTCGGCGAAGTACTTGAAAGGTTTTCCTTCCAGTTCGACCAATGCTTTCCGAATGACTGGGGTCGGCTTGCCTTTTCTGGTCTCCATGTGGAGCATCATCGTGACAGGGGTGCCGCCGGCAACCCACTCCTCGGCAGGCTGTGTCAGGTTCTGCACATTGGCCGTGTAACCCGTCAAATCGGCTCGAACCAGCTGCAATGCCGCATAACCGAGCGAGTAGCAGTAATCGGCGTCGAAATTGGAGGGCGCGGCACAGCGGCCTTCGTAGCCGAAAAAGTGAGCGAGCGAGCTGAATTTCGCCTCGGTCTCTTTGCGGGCCTTCAGCAACCGGATCTTGTCGGAGACCAGGTCGATGAGGAGCCGCTCCGTCTCAACCTGCGAGAGCGGCACGTTTCCGTGACTGTCCCTGGTCAGGAGGACTTCCTGGATGGTTGAAGGGAGTGATCCGTAAACCTTCGCACTCTGGGCGCTCAGCCGGCTGTTCAAGTACTGCACGCGCTCCGAGTGATCGGGGAGGCCTCGCAGATACTCCTCGTCTTTCCCAAGGATTGCGCTCAGCTCATCGATCATCTTCTTGATGTCGGTAATGAACTCGGGCAGACCCTCCGGGACGACCACCACCCCGTAGTTCTTGCCGGAGGCCGAACGTTTGACCACCACATCCACGATGTAGTCCACGATTTCCTGCAGGGTAGTCCCTTTTGCCTGGATCTCTTCGGAAACCAGACAGATGTTCGGGCGCGTCTGAAGGGCGCATTCCAGGGTGACATGGCTGGCCGCCCGGCCCATCAGCCTGACGAAGTGCCAGTACTTCACGGCTGAAGTGGCATCCCGGCAGATGTTCCCGATCAGCTCCGAGTAAGTCTTGACCGCGGTGTCGAATCCGAAGGACGCCTCGATCTGTTCGTTCTTCATATCGCCGTCGATCGTCTTGGGGACGCCGATCACGACCGTCTTCGACTTTTGCGCCCTGAGGTATTCGGCGAGCACGGCTGCGTTAGTGTTGGAGTCATCCCCGCCGACGATGACGAGCCCGTCCAGTTTCATCGTCTCAAAGTTCTGCTTGCAGGCGGCCAGATCCTCGGGCTTCTCGATCTTGTCCCGGCCGCTCATGATGATGTCAAAACCACCCGTATTGCGGAACTGGTCGATGATGTCGGACGTCAGTTCCTTGTACTTTCCCTTGATGACCCCTCCCGGGCCCTTCAAGAATCCAAACAGCCGGCTCTCGGGATTCGCTGCCTTCAAGGCGTCAAAAATACCGGCGATCACGTTGTGCCCTCCGGGCGCCTGACCGCCCGAGAGCACCACCCCGACGTTGATCGGCTGCGTCCTCAGATTCCCTTTCCCTTCGATGATGGTCGCGACCGGCTGGCCGCAAGTGTCAGGGAAAAGCCTTTGAATTTCGTCCTGGTTCGCCACCGGCTGGGTGTGGGCTCCCAGTTCGACTTGCACGTTCGGCGTACGCAACGCTTTGGGCAGCTTCGGGCGGTAGCAGGCACGGGCCTTCTGCAATGCGGAAATCTCGGCACTCATCTTTTCATCCTCTTTCTTCGATTAGACTCGGGGCAGCCCCCCACGAACGACAAGGGGGAGCGAAAAGTGGATATTATAACCAACACCGACTATCACGGACTATCACGGACGGACACGGACCCAAGGCCGCCACTCGTCCGTCCGTGACAGTCGTGTTGGCCAGTGTCTACTCGACCAGCGTCGCGGACTTGATGTAGTCGAGTGCGGGGAACCTTTGGCGGAGGTATGCGTTCCCGTTGGACTCGATCAGAGTCTGGTTCGGTCCGCGGCCCATCGGTGGCCCGTCTCCGTAATCCGCGTTCAGGATATCGACTACCTCCATGCCCTGAATCACGCGCCCGAACGGGGCAAAGCGCATGTTGTCCAGCCGGGCGTTGTTCGTGTAGTTGATAAAAATCTGGGTGGTTCTGCTGTTTGCCGCACGGGAGGCCGCATAGGTGATGAAGCCGCGCTGGTTTGACTGCTTAACCGGGTCGTCCTGTATCGCCGCGTCCTTCCACTTTTCGGTGATCGCCGGATCCCCGGGGATTCCGAACTGGACCATGAAGCCCGAGACGACGCGGAAAAAGGCCATGTCGGTGAAATATCCGAGCTTCACGAGGTTGTAGAAACGATCGGCTCCGTTTGGAGCCCACTCCCGTAGCACTTCAACCACAAACGGGCCCTTGGTGGTCTCAAAGCGTACCCGGTAGGTCGCCGGCGCCGTTGCGGTCGCATTCTCCGGAACAATGGCGGAGGAATCCACCTTCTTATCCGGTGTCGCTTGTTCCTTTGTCTCACCTGCCTGGGCGGGCTGTGGGGATTGAGCCCCGGTTCCACTCGCCCGAGCGGGTGAGACAGCCGGGAAGATCAGAAGCAACGCCAGCAATCCTGAATGTATGGTCATATGAAACTCCTCTGAAGAAGCCTCTATGATACAGCAGGCAGCGGGCAGTCCGCAGCGCGCAGCGGGCAGTGGGCAGTGCGCTGTGGGCAGTGGGCAGTGGGCAGTTTACCCGCTATCTTTTTGCTGCGGAGGGCCGGCGAGACTTGATAAGCTAAAGCCGTGCGGTTTTTGGTTTTGATACTCCTTCTATTGTTCAGCTTTGAAGTCGGGACTCACGCGGCGCCCCCGCAACCCCGGAAACCTCGCCAGGCAAAGACCAGGGTGACGGCCCCGGCCGGTCCCTACCGCTCGGTCCGGTATTCCGAGACCGCGTTAAGGGGGGTCGAGAAGAAGCTCGGAGAGAACGCGCTTCTCCTGGTGAAGAAACTGAACCGCGCCGACTCCCGATACCTGCGCCGCCAGGGAACCATTATTCTCCCGAACAGCTCATCGGACGAGTTGGCGTATTCGCCTTTTCCACTCGAAGTACCTGAAGCCGCCTCGTATCCCAAGCTCGTGCTGGTGTCGCTTCGCGTTCAGGCATTCGGTTCCTACGAAAGCGGTCGCCTGGTTAGATGGGGACCGATCTCAACCGGCCTCCCGGACTACCCGACGCCTGACTCGCTCTATTTCACGAGTTGGAAATCCACGCGGCGGGCGAGCAGCCTGAACCGCAGTTGGATCATGCGGTGGTACGTGAATCTTCACACTTCGATGGGGGTAGCTTTTCACCAGTACGCGATGCCCGGCAAACCGTACAGCCACGGCTGCATCCGCCTCCTCAAGGAGGATGCCGTCTGGCTTTTCAACTGGACAGACAACTGGGTGGCCTCCGACGATCCTTTTACAGCGAGCCCTTCAGGAACCCCGGTGATCGTGTTTGGGGCGTATGATTTTGGAAAGCCTCAGCCGTGGAAGGCCCTGGCCACGCATCCCGACGCGACTACCGTGGACGCGACCGAGGTCAGGGATCTGTTGACAAGGTATCGCCCCGCTATCGACATGCGGCTCCAGCCGCGCGAGGCTTACGCGGCCGCCAACTGAATGGAAGAGTTTCGGGGACATAATACTTAATTCCCAACCCGGTTCCACTCGTGTACCGTAAGCGAAGGAATTAAGTTTTGTGTCCCCGAAACTCGGTTTTTTGTTTCCCCGAAACTCTCTTCCCTACCCCTCCAGCAGCAGGCTTTCCGGGTCTTCCAGAAACTGCTTGACCCGGACGAGGAACTGCACCGCTTCCCGGCCGTCGACTATCCTGTGATCGTAGCTCAATGCAACGTACATCATGGGACGGACGACAATCTCGCCGTTGACCACGACCGGTCTTTCCAGTATCCGGTGCAGACCCAGGATTCCAACCTGCGGCGGGTTCAGGATAGGAGTGCTCATGAGCGAGCCGAAGATTCCGCCGTTGGTGATGGTGAAACTGCCTCCCCGTAGATCCTCGATGGAAAGGGAACCGGTCTCGGCCTGTCCTACGAATTGCTTCACGGCTTTCTCGATGTCGGCGAAGCTCAACCGATCGGCACTGCGAAGCACCGGGACGACGAGTCCTTCCGGATCCCCGATGGCGATCCCGATATCGTAGTAGTGCTTGATGATCATCTCGTCGCCGTCGACCTCGGCGTTGAGCCGTGGGAACTGCTTAAGCGCGCCGATCGCGGCCTTGACGAAAAACGACGTAAGCCCGAGGCCAATTCCGTTCTTCTTCTCGAAGGCTCCTTTCCTTCTCTTTCGGATGTCCACCACAGCCGACATGTCGACCTCGTTGAAGGTCGTGAGCATGGCTGCGGTGTGCTGCGCCTCCACCAGCCGGGCCGCAATCGTCCTGCGCCGGCGCGACATCCGAATCCGCTCCTCGGCCTGTCCCGCCTGCTCGGTTCGGGCGGGCAACTCGGGCTTGGGCGGCACACGCTTGATCTCGGGTTCTTCCGGCGGTGGAGCCGGTTCTTCAGGCATGCGGGAAGGTGCGGGGTGAGGCCTTTCGACCTGTTCGTCCCCCTTGTCTGGCTGCGGACCCGGCTGCTCGGGAACCGGCTCGGGCTCGGGCGCAGGTTCTTCCGGGTGTTCGGCCGCAGTCGGTCGAGGCGCAGCCGTCCCCGTTGCCGCTTCATCGACAAGGCCGAGAATCTCGCCCACCCGGACATCGGAACCCTCGGCCTGCTTGATTTGTAACAGCTTGCCCGGCTTCTCCGCGGCGATTTCCATGTTGGCCTTGTCCGTCTCCAACTCTACCAGGACCTCGCCGGCAGCGACCGCCTCCCCCTCCTGCTTGGTCCAGCGGGCAACGGTAGCTTCGGTCACTGATTCACCCAGGTCGGGCACTACGAGCTCAAAAGGCATGGTCTCTCTCCTGCTTTCTCTCTCAACACCGATACCTGCTTTATCTGGCACTCGCCTGCGCGTCAGCCGCGGTCCGCAATTCCGGGTCCGTTCCTTCCCCGAACGCCCGGCTGATCAGCGAGGCCTGAATGTTTGCATGAACGGACGACGAGCCTTCGGCGGGGCTCGAGTTGGGCGCCCGGGCGACGACGTCAAAAACGAGACGATCGTTGGTCGACCGCAGCTTCTGGCCCAGTGATTCGCTCAGCTGTTCTTGCCAAAAACCGAGGGCACCCATGTTACGCGGCTCCTCCTGTACCCATTTGACTACCTGGAGGTTCGAGAAACGTTTCAGAACGGCAAGGAGCGCGTCGGTCGGGAAAGGATAGATCTGTTCCAACCGGATCACCGCGGTTTCCGGGTGGGCTTCTTTCCTCTTGCTGGTCAGCAGGTCAACCCCGACCTTTCCGCTGCACACCAGGACCTGCTCGATCTTCTCCGGATGGCCAAGCGCCAAATCGTCCGGCAAGACCGGCTCCCATCTGCCTTTTGTCAGTTCGACCGGTCGTGAGGCAGAGAACGGATTTCGCAACAGGCTTTTTGGAGTGAGAACAACCAGCGGGAGCGGATCCCTGCCGAGCAGCGCGGCCTGCCGGCGCAACAAGTGAAAGTACTGTGCGGCGGTTGTCGGATAGGCGAGGCGCAGATTGGTTTCCGCGGCCAGTCTCAGAAACCGTTCCAGGCGGGCGCTCGAGTGATCAGGGCCGGCGCCCTCGTAACCGTGCGGCAGGAGCATCACCAGCGAGGGTGTCTGTCCCCATTTGGAGCGAGCCGACGCCAGGAACTCGTCGACGACGACCTGGGCCCCGTTGATGAAGTCGCCGTACTGTGCTTCCCACAGAACCAGCCGGCCCGGCTCCTGAATGTTGTAACCGTACTCGAAGCCGAGCACGGCATTTTCAGACAAGGGGCTGTTGTAGATCTCGAAAGGGGCGGCCGCCTGCGGCAGCGCCTGCAGAGGGACGAATTGCCTGCCATTTTCCGCATCGTAGAAAACCGCGTTGTGCTGGCTGAAGGTCCCGCGTTCGATATCCTGACCCGTCATTCGGACGGCCGTGCCGTCCTCGAGTATCGAGGCGAGGGCGAGGATCTCGGCTATGGCCCAGTCCACGGCCGGCGCTTCCGGCTCGTCCAGGGCGTCCCTTCGACGGGTTACCAGCTTCTCGAGTTTCGGGTGCAAGCGAAAGCCGTCAGGCAGGGACCCGAGCGCCTTGTTCAACGCCCTGAGCCGCTCGAGTGGAACAGCCGTGTTCACTTTCCTGGCCGCGCCGGGCGGCGGAGTGGCCGGCATCGGCTCCTGAAGATCCTCGGCCGGTTCCAGTGTGTCCAGCTCGCGTTGCAGGATTTCCATGCGCTCGCTGAGGAGCTTCTCAGCGTCGCCCTCTTTGATCACTCCTCGCTTCCCGAGCGCCTCGGCCCAGAGCTCTCTGACGGTTGGGTGCTGTGTGACGGCCTTGTACATCAAGGGTTGGGTGAAGCTCGGCTCATCGCCCTCGTTATGTCCGTGCCTCCTGTACCCAATGAGGTCGATCACGAAATCCTTATGGAATTTGTCGCGATAGGCAAACGCCAGGCGGGCGGCGGTGATACAGGCCTCCGGATCGTCGGCGTTGACGTGGACCACCGGGATTTCGAAACCCTTGGCCAGATCGCTCGCATGCAAAGTGCTGCGACTGTCAAACGGCAGAGTCGTGAAGCCCAGCTGATTGTTCGCGATGACATGAAGGGTGCCGCCGGTCCAGTAGCCGCACAGCCGGGACAAATTCAGCGTCTCCGCCACAACCCCCTGCCCCGGGAAGGCCGCATCCCCGTGGACGGCAATCGGCAGTGTCACCTTCGGATTGAAAGCCGGTTGCCCCGGCTTGTCGACCTTCGTGCCAGCCGCCCGGGTCATCCCTTCCAGGACCGGATCGATGGCCTCCAGATGACTGGGGTTCGGAGGAATCGTGACCACCAGGCAAGAGGGCTCTCCGTTTCGCAGCTCCCGCCGGGCGCCTTTGTGGTATTTGACGTCACCGGTGTAGCCGACCTCGCTTGACATAAAATCAGGCCGAATCGGATCCTTGAATTCCGCGAGGATCTGCGAGTAGGGCTTATTCAGCACGTGGGCCAAAACGTTGAGCCGGCCCCGGTGGGCCATTCCGATCAGGATGGTGCAGGCGCCCGCCCCGACCGCCATGTCAAGGATCTGATCGAGCATTGGAACGAGAACATCCAGTCCCTCTATCGAGAACCGGTACTTGCCCGGAAACGCCCGCTGGAGAAATCGTTCGAAGACTTCCACCTGCGTCAGGCGGGACAGGAGTGCGACCGCGTCGACCGGGTGAGTGGAAGGATGAAAACGGCGCGATTCAGCCGCTTCACGCAACCACTGCCGCTCCCCGGCGCTTCGAACGTGGTCGCAGTCAAATCCCAAGTGCCCGCTGTAAACCTCCCGAAGCCGGCTGATAGCCTCTTCCGCGTCGCGAGCGCCGGAGGCAACAGGACCGCCGACTATGTCGGCAGGCAAAGCGCGAAGGTCGTCCTCGGTCAGCCCGTGAAACCGCAGCGACAGAGAAGGATCGCCGCGAGGCTTGCGTCCCAGCGGGTCAAGCCGCGCCCCGAGGTGTCCATACTCGCGGATCGCCTGCGCCAGGTTGGTCGCCTTGACCGCCCGTTCGAGCAAGGGTCCGGCAACCGGTTCGGTGACCGATCGGATCGCGTCCGGCTTCGGCTGCCATTTCTCAAACACGGCCCGAGTGGCCGGATCCACGGAGGAAGGATCGCGCTGATAACGGTCATACAAGTCCAGGATGTAACCGGCGTTAGGGCCGTGAAAATCACGAAGATCCATAGGTATGCGTATGTCACATTCTATTTCATTCCCCGCGGGAGTTCACTTTGGGCCCTTCGGGGAAACTCGCAGAACCAAGGGGGTCGGCGAGAAGAACAGAACCGCAAACGCAGCGCTTTTCAGCGAAGTGCGCGGATTCTCGCCGCAAGCAACCCTCTGCGCAAGGGACCGGTCACGGGGACAATCCGCGCACTGCGCTGGAAGGCGCTCCGTTTGCGGTTCTGCGGCTCGCCGACCCAATTGTCTGAACCTTTTCGGCCGAAGGCGTATCATTGCGGGTATGAGAGTGAGGATCGGCCTGTCATTGCTCTGTCTGTCTCTTTTCGCTCCTCTCCTTGCCCAGGAATCGCCGACCATCAAAGTGACGGCCGAAGAGGTGGCCTTTCACGTCCGCTTCACCGACCGCGCGGGCAAATCAGTCGACGTATCCCCGAGCGACATTCGGATTACCGAAGACGGTCAGGAACAGAAGCTTCGCCGCCTGTTCAAAGGAGGCGAACCGTTCGACGTAGCACTGCTTCTGGACGTAAGTCCGAGCACCGTCGACATCCAGCAGGGAATCCGGGACCGCTCGATCGATTTCGTGGCCCAGATGCCCGAGCAGAATCGAATGCTGCTGGTGAGCTTCGACAACAAGATCTACATCGACTGCGACTGGACCGCCGACCTCCAGAAGGTGATGGACACGATCGAAGAGCTGCGGACCAACGAGAAAGGCGGTACAGCGCTTTACGATGCCCTCTACCTGAGCGCTCAGAAGAAGTTCACGCGAAAGACCGCGCGCAAGGCGATGATCGTCTACACGGACGGGATCGACCACAACAGTGATTTTTCGCGAAAGGAGTCGATCGAGCTGATCGAGGAATCCGGAATCCTCGTCTTTCCGATCCAGTATGATTCCCGGGAGTACTACAGAACTTCGCGCATCCGCAACGACCCTGACAGAGACCCAACCACCGGGCGCCGTCGACCGGGCACCGCCAGCAGACGCGACCCCACCGATCCCCGGCGCCGCGACCCCGACGACGATGATGACGACCCTCTGCCAAACCCGGACCCAATTCCCACCACCGGACCGACCATCGGCGGCATCATGATCGGTGGGAAAGGGACGGAACGGGAAAGGGAGACATACAAGGCGCAGCAGATGTACAGCAATGCGAAGGACTACTTGTTCCAGCTGGCCAGGGTTTCCGGGGGAAGGTATTTCGAGACGCCGTCGATCAGCGGGCTCGAAATCGCTTATTCGAAGATTATCAACGAGCTCTCCGACGTCTACACGGTAACCTACATTCCGACCCGCAAAGAGAAAGACGGCAAGTTTCATCGGGTGAAGGTCGATGTCCTGCGGGAGGGCGTGGCGGTGACGAGCACCCGAACAGGCTATTGGGCCAAGTAAATACGGTGCTTCTTACTCAGTCTTGTCCTTCTTCAGAACCGCCAGGTGGTTGCGAAACGCCGAGCGCACCTTGATGAAGTCCTGGTGGTCGAGTTTGAGCTCCGAGGCGATCTGACGGATTTCGCGGTCCTCCACGACTGAAACCGATTCATCGGAGGCGGAAACCGCGAACAGGCACTCGAGCAACGCCATCTTCTGTTCCCGGGTCGCGATGTTCTCGAATTCCCTGCTCACCAGATAGTTTTCGGTTGCCCCGAACAGCCGGTTTTGGGTCTTGGCAATCTGGACGACGATCACGGCCTGTTCGGGCGGAACGCCGCCGATCTCGCTCACAATCCGTTCCATTATGTCCGACTCCGGCCCGCTGATTTCGAGATCCGACTGCGCAACGCGGCTCAGCAGGAAGGCGAAGGCGGCGATGTAGCGAGCCTGTGCCGGGTCGAGGCGATCCAGTTCCTGGGCGATTCTCCGGACCGTCTCGGTGTCCCCCTTCTGATCGTCCGGATGACCCTGAAGTCCAAGAAATCTGAGGATAGACATTCTGTCCCTCGGTGTTGCGGCGGTGCCTGGTTAATTAATGCCAGTCGGATTCTAAGGAGAGCCGAAACCCAAGTCAACGCCGGACAGTTGTTTCAAAAAGTTCTTGATGCGCTCCTCATCTTCGTTCATAACTGTGCGCTGTCAGCAAATTAGGAGAGTAACTAATGCAAGACAACCGCACTGATTTGTCACGAAGAAGTTTTCTCAGGAACACCGGAACTGCGGCTGCGGCCGCAATCGCCGCACCGATGTTCGTCCCCAGCTCGGCTTTTGGCGCAAATGATCGGATTCGCGCCGCAGTCCTGGGCGTAAATGGGCGCGGCAAATCCCACATCGAAGGCTTCATGGACCAGAAGAACGTGGAGGTCGTGACGCTCTGCGATCCGGATTCCGAAGTACTTGGCGACCGAGCCAGAGCCTTTGAGGGCAAGTATTCCAAGAGAGTCAAGACCGAGAAAGACCTGCGTAAGGTCTACGAAGACAAGGACATAGACGTGGTCGGTATCGCGACTCCCAACCACTGGCACGCGCTGGCAACGATCTGGGCCTGCCAGGCCGGGAAGGATGTGTACGTCGAAAAGCCGGCGACCCACAATGTCTGGGAAGGCCGGAAGATGGTCGAAGCGGCCAAGAAATACAAACGAATCGTTCAGCACGGAGTCCAGCTGCGAAGCTCCGAAGCGATTCAGGAGGCGGTCGAGCACCTGAGAAAGGGAACTATCGGTAAGGTCTATATGGCTCGCGGGCTCGTCTACCGGTGGCGGCCGGACATCGGCAAAAAAGGCGTCGGACCCGTACCTTCCGAGCTGGACTACAACCTGTGGCTCGGTCCCGCTCAGGAGAGGCCGTTCAGCCGCGACATCGTTCATTACAACTGGCATTGGAATTGGGAATTCGGCTGCGGCGACGTCGGGAACCAGGGAATTCACGAAACCGACCTGTGCATGTGGGGACTGGGCGTGGGCCTGCCCCGGAAGGTGACGGCCATGGGAGGGAAATTCCTCTTTGACGATGCCAAGGAGACACCCGAAGTCCTAAGCGCTCTTTACCACTACCCCGACGAGAGCAAGATGATCGAATTCGAAGTCCGGCCCTGGTGTACTAATCTCGAGGAAGGGGCGGGCGTGGGCAACATCTTCTACGGAACGGAAGGTTATCTGGTCGTGAAAGGCTACGAAAAATACCAGACTTTCCTGGGCAAAGACCGGACACCCGGCCCGTCACGAGACAAAGGCGGGGACCATTTTGCGAACTTCATCGAGTGCGTGCGCTGCCGGGACATCACCAAACAGAACGGCCCGGTCGAAAGCGCTCACCTCTCGTCCGCGCTTGCGCATCTCGGCAACATTGCTTACCGGCTCGGGCGTGTCCTGGAATTTGATCCGGCGACCGAGACCTTCAAGGGTGACGACGAGGCAAACAAGATGCTGAAGCGCCAGTACCGTCCGCCCTTCGTTGTGCCGGAACAGGTCTAGGGGCGAGCCTATTCGAGCGGCGGGCATCAGAAAAGAACAAAGAGACCTCAAAGACCAACAACGACGGAAAGCCGAGCTGGTTTCCGTCTTTGTGGTCTTTGTCGTCTGGTGGTCTTAGTTTGCAGCCGGTCAGATGATCAGCTTCGGGTGCTTCGAGACCCAGGGGTTTCCGGCCGCATAAAAACGCCAGGGCAGCTCGGCTGCCTTTGAGATGCCGATGCGGACCGATTCCTTCACGCCGAGAGGTGCCAGGGAATCGTCGCGGGCCAGGTACAGCGGGGGTTCGGTGAGTGGTAGCAAATGAAAGCTACTGTCGATGCCGAATGCCAAGGTGAGCTTGCCAGGCCCATTGGTGAGCTCTGTGTCGGAATGCACCCCCCGCAGCGACCGCATGTGATCGACGCCCTCGATCGGCTCAACCGCCCGGATGAGGACCGCCGCGCCTATCCCCTCCGGCTCGGTGATCACATTCAATAGCCAGTACATCCCATAATTCAGGTAGATGTAGGCAAGTCCGGGACGCGAGAGCAAATCGCCGCCTCGCCATCTTCCGCCAGCCTTCGTGACCGGGGGCTTCACTCTGCGCCAGGCATGGCACGCCGGCTCGTCCTCGCGGTAGGCTTCCGTCTCGACGATCCGGCCGACCAGCCGGGCTCCGTCTCCAAGTTCCCTGACAAGGAGGTTACCGATCAGTTCCCTGGCGACCTGGAGCGTGGGTCGGGCGAAGAACTCCGCCGGAAGAGGCGACGGTCCTGACTGTTGTCCTTTCATCCTTCTGTCAGCCTACCTGGGGACATAATACTTAATTCCCAACCCGTTATCCTCTATCTCCCCGGCAGCCAAGGAATTAAGTTTTGTGTCCCCGAAAACTTACGTCAGCCGGTCAGCCGGTCAGCCGGTCAGCCCTAGCAGCACCTGGGCCGGCGGTATTTCGCCTCGAAACGGTGCGTGCAGAACCGCCGCCACTCGGCGCCCGAGTGCCTGACCCCGTGCGCATCGAGGTGACGCTGGTAAGCGCTCTCGTCGGAAAGCTCGCGCAAGATCCTGAGAAACAGCTTGCCAAAACCGCGCAGTCGACTCATAACTCCTCCGTCCTCAGTGTCGAGCGGACAAACGGTGACTCCACGACCCTTGCCTCACGGGTGCCCCGGAAGATGCCAATCCAGAGGCGGACGGAGTCGAACACGACCAGGGAGACAAGTGTCAGGAAGACGGCGCACAGCGCAGCATCGAGCCTGGCATTGAAAATCATCGCCTTAACCTCCACTGCCCTGGCGGCATTCAGGGCTCCCGACGCCAGGCTTGTCTCCAGATTGGCCGCCTGGGCAAGAAAGCCAATACGGGGAGCCGGGGAGAAGATTTTCTCCAGGGCGGCCGTATATGTGACGGACAGGAGCCAGGCCAGCGGCACGCATGTGATCCACATGTACCTGGCCCGGTGCATCTTGATAAGGATCGTCGTGGCCACACACAGGGCAATAGCAGCCAGAAGCTGGTTGGCAATTCCGAACAGCGGCCAGAGGGAATTGATGCCGCCGAGGGTGTCGTAGACTCCCTGGTAGAGGAAATAGCCCCAGCACCCGACGACGAGCGCGCTCACGAGCACAAGGCCCGGCTTCCAACCCGTGCGTCCGAGTGGCGGATAGATGTGCCCCAGCAGATCCTGGAGCATGAACCGCCCGACCCGGGTGCCGGCGTCGATGATCGTCAGGATGAAGAGCGCCTCGAACATGATCGCGAAGTGATACCAGAAGCCGATCAGCGCCGCGCCCCCTCCGGTCTGGGCGAAGATGTGCGCCATTCCAAGCGCAAGGGACGGCGCGCCGCCCGTCCGGAAGAACAATGTTGTCTCCCCCACTTGTGCGGCCAGTTCATGCATCTGCGCGGCGGTGACCGGGAACCCCCATGCGGAGATGGTCGAGACCGCCTGCTCGGCAGTGGCGCCGACGATGCCGGCAGGCGAATTGACGGCGAAATAGACGCCCGGCTCCAGGGCACATGCCGCAACCATCGCCATGATCGCCACAAACCCTTCCATGAGCATCGACCCGTAGCCGACCGGCCAGGCATGCCACTCCTTGGCGATCATCTTCGGTGTCGTGCCCGAACTGATCAGGGAATGAAAGCCGGAAATGGCACCGCAGGCGATCGTGATGAAACAGAAGGGGAAAATGCTCCCGGCAAAGATCGGTCCGGTTCCGTCAGTGAACCGGGTAAAAGCGGGGAGATTCAACGGGGGCCGCACGATCAGAATACCCGCCGCAAGCATGATCACGACGCCGAGTTTGACGAACGTGCTCAGATAGTCCCGTGGCGCTAAGAGAAGCCACACCGGGAGCGCACTTGCGAGAAAACCGTAAATCACGATGGCCGTGGCAAGAGTCACGCCCGAGAACGTGAACCACGGAGCCAGGGCCGGAGAGTGCGCTACCCACTCGCCGCCCAGAATACTGAACAGGACGAGGATGAAGCCGATAACCGAGCATTCCAGAACCTTACCAGGGCGCCAGTACCGGAGGTAGAGTCCCATGAATACGGCGATCGGCATGGTAGCCGCGATCGTGAAGGTGCCCCAGGGGCTTCCCTTCAGCGCATTCACGACGACCAGGGCGACGGCGGCCAGGAGCACGACCATGATGAGGAACACGGTCAGAAGAGCCGTGAAACCTCCCAGCTTTCCGATTTCCTCCCTGGCCATCTGCCCCAGCGATTTCCCGTCACGCCGGATCGAAGCAAACAGGATGATGAAATCCTGAACCGCACCGCCGAGAACGGCGCCGAGGATGATCCACAAAGTGCCCGGCAGATACCCGAACTGGGCGGCCAGGACGGGCCCGACCAACGGGCCGGGACCGGCAATGGCGGCAAAATGGTGTCCAAAAACGATCCACTTGTTCGTCGGCTCGAAATCGTGGCCGTCCCGCAGTCGCTCGGCCGGCGTCGCCCGGTCGTTGTCCAGCCCCGCAACCTTTGCGGCGATGAACTTTCCGTAGAACCGGAAACCAACCAGGTAAGTGCAGATGGCGGCCAGGACGATCCACATGCTGTTGACGTGCTCGCCTCGGTTCAAGGAAAGACCGGCAAGGCAAAAGGCGGCCAGGAGTGCCACTGCAGCCCATAGTCCATGTCCGATTAACCTCTTCATGGGGCGAGGATAGCATTGAACCAGACAGCTGTCAGCGGGACAGCGAACACGGGGCAGCGAAGCAGCGGGCAAAGGGCAGGAGGGCAGCAGGCCTAACCTTGATTTCTCACGTGGCGGCAAAACGAATCTCTCGGAGCCGTGCGCACGCAGCGCCCGCGAGATCGCACCGAGCCGCGCTACGCCAGGTTGCTCGTGGAAGAGCCGCGCACGCAGCGCTTTTCAGCGGAGTAAGCGGGTTCATCGGCCGAGCAAAACGTCGCAATGCGATGGAGAACCCGCTTACTCCGCTGAAAGGCGCTGCGTGCGCGGCTCCGACAGGAAACGCCTGCCCGCCTGCCCGCTGCCCTCTGCCTGCTGCCCTCTGCCCGCCTGCCCGCTGGCCTCTGCCCGACTGCCCGCCGCCCTCAGAAAAGCGCCGGTTCGGGGCAAAATCGGATAAAATCCGTCTTCATGAGAACTTTGGAAGAAATGGCAACGGGAGGGTGTCTGCCGCTCGAGACGCTGAGAATCATCGAGCAGACAATCGTCGCGAACGGCAATTTCTCCCCGGAAAGGGTCCGGCAGGAGATCGAGTGGTTCTGTCGCGACCTCCGAATCAACCGCTATTACTTCGAGACGACGCCGCCCGAGCTGATCGCGCGACACATCGAATCTCTGCGAGCTGCCGAAATCATCGCGCAAAATTCCGGTGAGGAAGTGCGTTTGAACCTGGCCAGTGAACAGGTAAATCAGGCGATCTACTTTGTCGCTGAGGAACCCGAGGCGACCGACGAAGTGGAGCGAAGAATCGAGACCAAATATGCCCGGTTCCGACTTCAGTCCTATCTCACGAAAGGCAAAGTCCACGGGACCCCCTTCCGGCTCTATTTCGTCAGCGCACCTTCGTTTGCAGCGAATCGCCAAGATGAGGGGCTGACCTTCGAGGCGGCGGCAGATATCGAGTTTCTCCGTCGAAGCCCGGAATCGACGATCAGCCGCTACAAGCACGGGTGGGAAGCGGTACGGGGCAAGGAAGCGCCCTTCATACACATCTCGGACGGCGATCCCGACGAAACCAGGATCATGGTGACGTTGAAGAGAGACGCTTCACGCCGGTTCATCTACGAGTTCTCACACGTGCTCGATACTTATAACCTTCACACGGTGCGCAAGTACGTCGAGCCGTATCTGGACGACAAGATCGCTTTTTCTTTTTACCTGCCGAAAATAGAAGATCCGGATGTGGTCTACACCCTCGAGCGGGACCTGAGCGCGGTCGTGATCATGCCCGCGAGCAGGATCAGCACTCTGTTCTTCCAGCGGCAGTTTTCGGCGCAGGAGGCCCTCTACGCGATTGCCGTCTCGCACTTTGCCAACCAGTTTCTGACCTCCGACAGTGAAGAATTCCAGGCGATCTCTCTTGCTCTCGAGGGCAAACCTGAAATCAAGGGAATGCTGAGCAGGTTAAAGACCAAACTGGTCAAAGACACGTACACGCCCAGCCGGGTGACTGAAACGATCATTAAGTTCCCCGAGCTCGCTCGAATGGCCTTCGATCAATTCCGCATGCGGTTCTCACCGGAGCCGAATGGCGGGGACCCCGAAAAAATCAGCCAGGAGATCCGGGAACGCATCGTCTCGGGGATCTCGTGGGAGGTCGAACGGCGGGTGATGGAATCATTTCTGACCTTTAATAAGCTTGTCCTGAAAACCAACTTTTTCAAGACCGACAAGGCGTCCCTGGCTTTTCGGCTTGATTCGTCGCTGCTGGACCGCATCGATTACCCGCAGATTCCGTTCGGGGTTTTCTACCTTGTAGGCAAGGAGTTCCGCGGATTCCACGTCCGCTTCAAGGATGTGGCGCGAGGGGGAATCCGGCTGGTCCGGAGCCGAAACGAAGAAACCTACGACCTCAACTCCGATTTCATCTTTGACGAGAACTACAACCTGGCATCGACCCAGCAGCTTAAGAACAAAGACATCCCGGAGGGCGGATCCAAGGGCACGATTCTCCTGCACCTCGACTCCCAGGATAAGGCGGAATCGGCTTTCAAGAATTACGTGGACGGCATTCTCGACCTCCTGATGCCGGGCGAAGACACCGTGGATCGCTACGGACGGCAGGAAATTCTCTTTCTTGGCCCCGACGAGGGCACGGCCGACCTCATGAACTGGGCGTGCCGCCGAGCCAAGGAGCGCGGCTACCCGTACTGGAAACCGTTTACGACCGGAAAGGCACCGTCACTTGGCGGCGTGCCTCACGATGTTCATGGGATGACCACACAGGGCATCCACGAGTACGTCCTCGGTGTCCTCGAACACCTCGGGCTGAAGGAAAGCGAGGTCACCAAAGTGCAGACCGGCGGACCGGATGGCGACCTGGGCAGCAATGAAATCAGGTTGTCGAAGGACCGGACGCTGGCCGTGGTCGACGGCAGCGGAGTTCTTTACGACCCCGAGGGGCTGGATCGCCCGACGTTGCTCGAACTGGCCGATCGCCGCCAGATGGTGCGCTTCTTCGATCGCTCGAAACTCTCACCGCAGGGATATGTGGTCACCGTCGAGGACCGGGACATTCTCTTGCCGGATGGCACCCGCGTCATCAATGGCGAACATTTCCGAAATCGCTTCCACCTGCTCCCGAACATCACCGCCGACCTTTTCGTCCCTTGCGGAGGGCGGCCCCGGTCCATCAACATCGGCAATTGGTCGCAGATGCTCAATGAACACGGGCGACCGCGCTTCAAGGCGATCGTCGAGGGGGCGAACCTGTTCATCACCCAGGATGCCCGCCTGCGACTTGAAGAAGCGGGGGTGGTTTTGATCAAGGATGCCTCCGCTAACAAAGGCGGAGTCACCTCCTCTTCTCTCGAAGTATCTGGCATCACTGGCACTGAACGACAGGGAGTACCAATCCCTGATGATGGTTGAGAACGGCAAGGAGTCCGAATTCCGTGTCCGTTACGTGCAGGAAATCATCGAGAAGATCCGTGCCAATGCACGCCTGGAGTTCCAGGCACTCCAGCGGGAGAGGAAGGAGACCGGAATCGCCGGTTCGATCCTCTCCGATCAGTTGAGCCTCAAGATCAATGCCCTCGCAGACGCGATCCAGCGATCCGACCTGATCTCGGAGCCCGAGCTTGTCTGCGCCGTTGTTACGGACTACTGCCCGCGCGTGCTGGTCGAGCACCTGGGAATCCAGACAATTCTGGAGCGGGTGCCGGAGAATTACATCGCGGCGATCGTCGCAAAACACATGGCGAGCACCTACGTGTACCGAAGCGGGCTGCGAGCCATGGAAGTAGATTTCCTGCACTTCGTCCGGCAAATCCGGATGGGAGTATAGGGGAATAGGACCAATAGGTGAATAGGACCTATAGGACCAATAGGACAAATAGGTAAAGGCTCATAACCCTATTGGTCCTATAGGTCCTATAGGTCCTATCCTATTCCCTATAAATCCCGCCGGGAGAACGCCCTGACAGCGAACGTCAGGGCCACGAGGGAGTAGAGGACCGCGTAGCCGACCATGACGAGGTTCGGCGCCGAGGGAGCGGCAAAGGGTGAGAATCCGAGGGCCTGCACCAGTGGCGACTGGATCTCGAAGGCCGCTCGTCGCCAGAGCGCTTCGCTCGGGAAGAGCAGACTGCAGACAACTCCCACGTTGACCGCCGCCTGGCGATGCAGAAACGAGCCGATGTGCTCGATCCAGCCACCCACAAAGGAGATTCCAAAGAGGCCGAAAACGAGGACTCCGTTGGCTAAAGTGGAGAAGATCGCCCCGCCAAGCAGCGACACGCTCAACATCAGCATCCCGTTCAGCCAGATCAGGATCAAGGCCCGCGCGGGATTCGGGGGACTATAGCCGGAAATCAGGTAGACGGATGCGAGGACGCCCCCGGCCATCAGGAGTAGGTAAAGGGTCAGCATGACCACGAAGCCCAGCCACTTCCCCGCCACGATTTCCCACCGCCGTATCGGTTTGGAGGCGATTGCGTGGATGGTTCCCGAGCTGATTTCGCCGGCCAGGGTGTCGACCGACACCAGCACGGTCATCATGATCGTCAGGAAATTGACGACGTAAAGCCCCGCAGTCACGAGGAAATTGCGCATTTCGCGGAGCGCGATTGCCGGCACGTGCTCGCGCTGAGCCTCAATGTTGATGTAGAGAAACCCGAAGGAGTAAATAGCGAGAAACAGCAGACCCATGATGAAGGCGCACAGCAGGATTTTCCGCCGAGCAGCCTCGCTAAAGGTAAGCCGGGCCATCACGAGGGTTGTCGTCATAAGCCTCCGTCCGTCCCGATGATCTTCACGAACAGATCTTCGAGCGACAGCCGTTGCGGCGTTACCGAGTAAACTTCGGCCCCGGACTCGACCAGCGTTCGTGTGATCATCGGGAGTTCGTCCTCGCCTGTCAGTCCGAGCAGGATATGGTCCCCATCGCGACGGACGTTCGAAGCCCAGCAGGACAGCCGCTCGAGCACCTCCGGCGTCACGCCTCTGGCTCTCACGTCCACGGTGAACTCGGTCTCCATCAGGCTGGTCATCGTGGCCGTCTGCACGACACGTCCCTGCTTGACGAAAGACACCCGGTCACACGTGATCTCAACTTCGCTGAGCAGGTGGGAGTTCAGGAAAACGGTTGTGCCGCGGGCCCGCAGGTCGCGGATGATGTCTCGTACAAGGCGGCGGCCGAGAGGATCAAGGCCCGAGGTGGGCTCATCCAGGAACACCAGGTCGGGCTGGTTCAAGAGGGACTGCGCCAGCCCGATCCTCTGAAGCATACCCTTGGAGAAGTGGCCCAGCTTCTTTGAGGCGTGCGGAGTCAGACCCACCAGGTCCAGGAGCTCGGCAATCCGGGCCTTAAGAGCCCGATCGGGCATCTGGTAGAGACGTCCGTGCAGGGTCAGAAACTCCCGGGCGGATAACCAGTCGTGGAACCGAAAGTGCTCGGGGAGGAAACCGACCCTTTGTCTGATGCGCCAGTCCGTCAGAGGCAGGCCGAGCAGCCGGGCCGATCCTTCGGTAGCGGCCACCAGGCCGAGGAGCATCTTGACCGAGGTGGTTTTTCCGGCGCCGTTCGGACCGAGGAAGCCGAACACTTCGCCCCGGAAGACTTCCAGGGAAAGGTCTTCGACGGCCACTTTGTCGCCGAAGACCTTTTTGAGCCCCTGGCTGGCAATTGCAGTATGGTTGTTGGTAGTGGTCATCAGGTCAGCTCAGCGACCCAGCCAGTTTCAAGGCCGTCTCGCGATCGCCCGGCCCGCTCAGAGTGTAAACGATCTCGCCTTTGACCCACATGAGCATGTAGCGGTTGGTTCCCCGGATCTGGTTCAGGATCAGCGTGCCGGTCACTCCGTCCACCTGCACGGTCTCGGCCGTGCTGAGGTTGCGGGGAATCGGCACCACGAGCGTCGTCGCCCAATCGACTGTCTCGCTGAGGGTCTTGGCCTCCTCGGGGCTCATACCCAGCACCTGCAGCATGGCTTCCGCGACCCGGTCGATATCGATCCCCTGCGGTGCGGCCACAGTCGGCGAGAGCATCTGCATAAGCACGGTGCACGGACGCCACACCATAGTGCTGCGGTCATAGTCGCCCGGGTCACGAGCATCGGAAATCGAGCCACACTCGCCGAACATGGCGACGGCCGAAGGAGGGATGCTTACTGAAACCTGAGATCCGTCAAGATCGGGCGGCAACGGAAGGTCTTCCTTCCCGATTTCTGCAAGAACGCTCTGAATCTTGGCCAGATCGATATCCATTGTGAGCCGCGAGGCGGGCTGTACGACCCATTTCACCGGCCCCTGGGCGGCTTGCGGGACCCTGACCGTGATGCCCACTTTTCGGGAGGCTTCGAGAGAATCCGCGACTTCCTCGCGGACACCCTGGTGGTCGACCTTGAAATTGTCAGACAGCAGTTTTTCCAGCTGGCTCGATGACTTGAGGCGGCCCAACTGCTGTTCGGCAGTCTTCATGTCAACCGATACCACCTGGACCTTCTGGATTCGAAACAGTCTTAAGAACCGGTCGGCCAAAGCTCGTCCGGAGGGGAACGAGACCACCAGTCCGATGACAAGCACGAGGCTCGCCCCCACCCACACTGCCCGGTATCTCCGGGCAAATATCTGTCGCCACATTGATTTTGTCTCCTTTTGCGCTTGCACCCGGACACTGAGCCGCAGGCGGGCTGCCTCGATCGAGAGCGGGACCTTCTCGGCTTCCTGCCGAAGATCGCCGAGATGCCCCTCGATGACGTTTGCCCGGTTTCGAAGAACCGCGTGCCGCGCCGAGCACGACGCGCACTGCTCCAGATGGCCCGAGAGAGTTGCCTCCCTCTCGGAATTCAGTTCCCCGTCCAGTAAAGCTCGCAACTCACCGTCAGTAATGTGCATGGCCGTTTCTCGCTGTCAGAGCTCCGAACTCAGAACTCAGAACTCACCTAAACTTCACTACCCGGTACTGCTTTTCAAATTCCTTCTCTGCGCGCGCCAGGAGGGTTCCGACCGAAGTCGGCCGAAGATCGAGAGCGGAAGCAATGTCGGCGTAACTCAACCCTTCGCTCCTTAACATCAGCATCTGTGCCGAACGCTCGCTGAGCCGAGCCAGAGCGGCGCGAACCCTCTCTCGCTCCTCACAACGCTCGAGAACGCGGGGCGGGGATTCGGCTCCGGCCAGACTGAGCAGGTGTCGGGAGGCATCTTCCTCGTGTCGCTTGCGTCTCTTGCCTGACCGCAGGGCGTTCAGCCCGAGATTTGTGCCGACACGGTAGAGCCACCCGGCCACGTTGGCGACCGTCAGCAGCTGTTCCCTCTTCTGGTAGAGGCGCCAAAATGCCTCAAGTGCCAAGTCTTCGGCTTCGGCGCGACTGCCCGTCAACCGGGTCAGGAGCGCGCAAAGACGGGGCCATTGAGCGCGGAAAACCTGCTCAAATTCGGCGTCGGCGTCAGCCCTCTCAGTTACCTGGGGTTGAATTTGCACCAAGAACCTCGCCTGACTTGCTCCAGTCACCTCGATCTTGTTCCTCCGCAATTATAAACACCATCGGCCCGTGATCTGTGACAACAAAAAGGCGAATGGGGAGGATGGCGATGAAGCTCTGCGCGATATCGCTCTCGCCACCAGCTCTTTTTTCGACGCCGTGTTGGAGGCGAAAGGGACGCGTGCGGGACAGGAAGGCAGAACACAGAGCCAGAGATCGCGCCGAAGGGAGATCTCGGCGTTCGACAAAGCAGAGGACCGCACTGACGCTGTTGGTCCGCTTGCCAGGCTAACGAGTGGCTAACCCGAGTCTGCGGTGCGGCGCGTTCTGGGCGTAGTGCCACTCGACTTCGCGATGACCGCACTGGTCGCAGGTGGATACCGACTCGATGTAGTAGCGACCGACGGGCGCTGCTTTGAAGTAGTCCGGGCCGAGCCGAAACACTTCACTCGGTCTGATGTAAGACTTCTGGGACATCAGACCCTTACATTTGGGGCACCCCATGTGCCACCTCCAGGTCAGAAGACTTTAGACCTTCACCGAATTTTTTGGATGCGACTATTGTACTACAACGAGGAAGCGTGAACAATGCCCAAAGCCGGATGAAAGTCAAGCCCAGAGCAGGAAGCGCGCCGTTCCGCTCTGTTTCTTACCACGGCCGCACGCCTCTATTCTGCGGTCCGGGAAACGCCGTGGATCAGATGAAGATTCCGAACGTATACCACGCAATTAAAGAGGTATCCGGCGATATAGACCGGCTGTTTGACATAGAAGCCGTAAGCAAGGAGCAGCAGGCTGCCCACGATGCTCAGGTACCAGAATGATACGGGGATGACGCTTTTCTTTTGCTTTTCCGATTCGATCCACTGAACGATGAAACGACAACTGAAGACAAGCTGTCCGACCCAGCCGACGATCGCCCAGGGATCACGTGTTTGCAGGTACAATTCGTAGAAGTATTGCCTGAGAGCTTCCATTCCATTCCTCGCTTTGAAGCCGGGCATTATTTCACAAAGAACCGGGCCGGCTGAAGACGATAGCTTCTTTGGCGACAACCAGACGCGTGTCGGACCGCACGGTGAGCCGCGTACCCGCCTGGAATATAATAGACAGTAACAACTCGTTCAGGTTTCCAGGCAAGCGGGGTTCAGAGGCTCAATCTCTTTGGCAGAAGCAGGATCCCAGGCTCGATCAGGCAAAGAGCAGGTGCGGATTGTCGGTTTCGCGGCCTTGCTCCTGTTCACGATCATCGCGGCCTTCGTCGTTCTGAAAACGGTGCGGGATGCCCTGGTCCTCGTCGAATACTCGGCTGGACAACTCCCCTACTTCATGGTGGCAACGACCCTGGCCGTTGGCCTGGTGGTCTATGTCCAGCTTCGCGTTCAGAAGGGACTGTCGCTCTCCCTGGTCGTCGCGGCAACGCAGGTGGCCTTTGCCGCCGGGACCCTGTTCTTCCGGTTCGCTGTTCTGGCCCACTGGCCCTTCGCGCTCCCCCTCTTCTACATCTGGGTTGGGATCTACGGGACAGTTGCGCCGGTGATGGCATGGTCGATCATCGGCACCCGACTGCTCACGCGGGAGGCGAAGCGTGCCATCGGGCTCATCGGTGGCGGCGCGGTGGCCGGCTCTATTCTCGGGGGTTTGATCGCCGAGCGGGTGGCCAGCCTCGGCAACGTTCACGATCTGATCTCGGTTGCCGCGGTGTTGATGCTGTTCTCGGTCGTCTGCTATAGGCGGGCTGGCTTTGTGCCCGCGGGTTTATCCGCGCGAATCGGAGGCCGAGGACCAGGCATCGTTTCCGATCCAGAAGCGCTTTGTGCTCGTCCTGATTCTCATCGTAGCCGCGGGAAGCATGGTTTCGACTTTCGCCGAGTTCCAGTTCAAAGTCACCGCACAAAGGGATCTCGCCGATTTGCGAAGCCTTGCTCAGTTCTTCGGGTGGTTCCACGCCTATCTCGGAGTGGCCACTCTACTGTTTCAACTCGTCGCAACGCCGCTGTTGCTTCGTTGGGGCGGGCTGGCCTTCGCCTTCAGCGTCCTCCCACTAGCGCTCCTGGTCGGCAACGGACTCATTCTCGCCTATGGCACTTTGTGGGCCGCGGTCGCAATGCGAGGCGGCGAGCAGGTGTTCAAGCACTCGATTGACCGTTCGGCGGTCGAGGTGCTCTTTACCGCGATTCCAACCAAGGGCCGCATTCGGCTCAAGTCGCTCGTGGATGCCATCGGCGTCCGGGCTGCAGAAAGCATCGCCGGCATTTCGCTGATCCTTATCTTCTCGGTAGCCCACCTGTCCACCCGGACCATCGCCTCGGTGAGCCTTGTCATCGTGATCGGTTGGCTGGTTGCCACCGCGCTGCTGTCAAAGGAATACAAGGGAGTTCTTGTCGACTCCGTCCAGCGCGAGCGGATCGACCTCGATTACGTCAAGTCGCACCTCTTCAGCCACGAGTTCCGAGGACTGTTTCCCCGCCTGCTCCAGACAATGTCGGCCAAGACCTGGCTTCACTTGCTGGACCTGATGGAAACCAGTCAAACACCGGGGCTCGGAGTCGAGCTGAGCCAACTCCTAAAGCACGAAGACGCGCGCGTGCGGCGCAAGGCTTTGCACCTTCTCTTCGCCGAATCGCGCGATTTTTCCAAGCAGGTGGAACCGTTGATCAACGACGGCGACCGTGTGGCTCGGATGGAAGCCGTACATTACCTCTGCTCGCATTCCGCGCAGCCCCTGGGAGGCTCATGTCGTTTCTGCAGGACGAGGACCCGACGGTCCAAGTGGCCGCGTGCTCCTCGACTTTGCTGCACGAGGAGCCCGGATCACGGGAGATCGCAGGTCAGAGACTACTTGAACTGTGGGAGAAGTCTTTTGAACCCGACCGGCCGGAGACCCGGCTGGAGATTGCGTTCGTCCTCGAGCATTTCACCGACCCCGCGACGATTCTCAAGCTCGCGGGCAAGCTGATCTCCGATCCATCCCAGGAGGTTCGTCGCGCCACAATCAGGAGTATTGCGCGGGCACGAAGCCTCGACATGATCCCCGTCCTGCTCCAATCCTGGACGGACAAAGCACTGTGGCCCGAGCTCAGGACGGCCATGGCCGGCCACGGAGTCTCCCTGCTTCCGGTCGTGATCCCTATTCTGCAGGATCAACATTCACCCGCCGATCTGAAGAGGCTGGTTGTGCAGGTACTATCGGATGTCGGCGGTGAAGAAGCGACCAGGTGCCTGCTCGAACAGGCGGCAGCAGCCAATATTGGACTTCGCTATGCGGCCATCAAAAGACTTGAATCAGCTTCACCAGCGGGAACCCCTCACGGCTTTCCGTGACGAGATCCAACGCCTCCTTGACAGGGAGATCCAGGCACTGACCGACGAGAGCGATCGGGTGGCGGCCTTCGGCCCCCAGCCGGACGCACTCCTGGACAAAGTTTTCCGGCACCAAGGTGCGTGGTTCGAGGAACGAATCTTCCGGCTTCTCGGCCTGCTCTACAACTCGGAAAGCATCTACCATGCCTACCTGGCATTCTCCGCCGAAGACCCACGCCTTGCGGACCGCGCAGTGGAGTTGCTCGACAGCGTCCTGGATCTCGATCATCGACGCAGAATCATCGGATTGCTCGAACGCGGGCCCACACCGTCCGAAAGCCGTTTCGGATCAGAGGAGCGCAAAAAAGCTCTATTCGAATTCCTCCAGGCGCGTGATCCCCTGATCGGCGCGGCCGTGCTTCTCGATTTGACAACCCTGGAGCTCGACCTCTGGCGCAAGGAACTGAATGATGCGTTGGCGTTTTCGATGCGGGCTCAATTGTCCACCAAACAGCCGACTGGAGATATGCACAGATGAGTAAGACTCCGGACAAAGAAGAGGAATCCCTTACGACAATCGAGAAGCTGGAAAGCCTTTCAAGGGTCGATATCTTTTCAAGGCTGGGCCCCCAGGAGCTGCTCGTTCTGGCTACCCGCAGCATCGTCGAGACGTATCCGAAGGGACATGTAATCTACAGCGAAGGCGAGACGGCCCACCACATCTACAACCTGATCAGCGGGCGTATCGAGCTCAAGCGGCAATCAGCTCAGCCCGAAGAGGTGGGACCTGGCGGCAGTTTCGGAGCACTTGCGGTACTCGGGAGACAACCGCGGTTCTTCACCGTTATCGCGCTCGAGAAGTGCCGCTGCATCAAGGTCGACCGGGATGCCTTCTGGGAAATGGTCGAGGACTACCCGGCCGCTTCCCGCGGGATCTTCGAGGTTCTCGCCAGGCAGATCCTCCGGCTCATGAACAGGATTTCAGGTTAGGCCGGGTAACGGGGAGTGTCAACGGACTCGCCGCGCTCGACGGGGATTCGCGGTCCACGATCAAGTCGGCAAGACTAACGGAACCGCAAACGGAGCGTTTTTCGCGAAGTGCGCGGATTCTCACCGTGAGCATCCAGCTTTGTGCGAGAGATCCATCACGGGACTAATCCGCGCGCTGCGCAAAAAGCGCTTCGCTTGCGGTTCGGTGCACCTCGCCAGTGCCGAATCCCGGCCGGGATTCAGCGGCAGGCGACCGGTCTGGATCCTCAAGCGGCGGGACGCATCGTCTCCACTTCATCCGCCTTCTCGCGGAAACGCCGGCCCGCATAAACACTCGCCGCTATCATCCCGCCTGCGACCGAATGGTCGCGATACTCAGCCAGCGGGGGGCCACTCCCGCCGCGGCCAGACCGAGTGCGCCGACGATGCTGATCCCCTTGGCGAGGCGCTGGATGAACATGTTCGTAAAAGCCCGCGCCTTGTACTTCTCGTCCCTGCTGGTCACCACGTACAGAGACTCCCGCGAAGTCTGCTGGATGGAGTAGTTGAGACCGTTGTCGGAAATGACCAGAAGACTCGAAACCAGCAGTGTGGGAACGATAAGAAAAGCTGCAGAGCTGCGACGATTGCCACAGGAAGGACAAGCAGGGCGGCGGTCAGCCCGGCCCTTTTCATGATCAGGCTGACCAGGAAGAACTGGACGATCACCGAAACCATGTTCGCAAAGAAGTAAACGTTGGTCATGAAAGCCTGCGTCGCCTCCACTCCCGTCAGACCCTCCGTCTGCCTCTTGAACTGATAATCCATGAGCTGAGATGCGATCTCGTAGAACAGCATGATCAGGACGATCGCCATCAGATAGCGGGACACCATAACGAGCCGAGCCCCGTCCAGCGCGGAAGTCCAGCTCGACTTCTGCTTTTTCGGGTTTCGCCGGTTCCCTGCCCTCGTCAGGCTGTCTGAACGCCCTGGTCTTTCGAAACCGAGCGCTCGATCATCACCGTCGCCAGCGACCACGATTGCCATCAGGATGGCGGAAGTCATGAGCAGGCCGGGCATTCCGATCCGACTCAGCAACACCTTGGCGAGGCTGATTCCGACCCAACCGCCGACAACACCGCCTCCGCCGACGACTCCAAACAGCCGCTTCGCCTGGTCGCTGTCCGTCAGATCGGTCGCATAGGCCCAAAAGGCGGCGACCATGAGCGTTGTTTCGAGATCGCCGAGGAAGTAGAAGCCCCAGACCGCGAGCGCGCTTGGTTCATTGAGCGCCCAGATCAGAACCACGAAGCAGACGATAAAGAAACCGCAGAGCACGTAAATGAGCCGATGACGTCGCAGCCGGTTGTAGAGGAGTGCCGAACGCAGCGACCCCCACCGCTGCTATCAGGATGTTCGCCAACTTGGCGTACAGCTCAAGGTTGGCACCGTATCGCTCGACGAACAATCCGTTCTTCAGCGGTTTCAGGATCTGAAAAACGGCGATGACCATGAAGAAGAACACAAATAGAAGGAGCGCCACCGGGAGCTCGCGTCGGTCGAAATCAAATATTTCACGAATGGGATTCTTCATCTGCTTTCCTTACAGCTGTGGTGACGGAATTTGGAGGCCCTTATTTCTACTTTCTCAAAAACGCCCGCCGATTCATAGGAGCAGGCGGTCGAGGCACGGTCAGACCCTCGATAGGCTTTTTGGAATGGAACTGTTTCTTTTGCTGAAGCGTTCCGACTTTCCCAAACGTATTAATAGGGCGAAAGACAAATGATCGGCAATACGAGGCTCGCGGTGAACAGAAACATAAAGACCCTCTGTTGGGACGCTGCTGTTAAGCGTCGCACTCTCGCCGTTGGCGGCGACTCCTCAGGATCAGGCCGGGAACCAGGCTCCTCGGCCGACCTACCTGGCAGGCGAGATTCAATCGCTCGATGTGGCTGCCAAGCAGATCATCCTGAAAACCGCCAACGGCGAGGCTCAGGCCAGTTTCACGGATCAAACTCAGTTCTTGAAAGTCCCGCCCGGCGAAAAGAGCCTCGAAAAGGCAACGTCCGATCGACCTCTCCACGCTTCAACCTGGGGACAAGATCATCGCTCGGGGACGCGTCGCGCCGGACGGCAAGAGTGTTCCCGCTCGACAGGTCATCGTCATCAGCAAATCCGAGCTCGCTCAAAAGAACCAGCGCGAAAGCGAGGACTGGAGGCAACGGGGCGTATCCGCAGCAGTCACCGCGGTCGATCCGGCCAAGCGGGAAATCACTGTCAAAACCCTCGGGCTGGGAAACAGCCGAGTGATGACTATAGCCTGCAGCGACAAAACTCTCTTCCGGCGCTATGCGCCGGATTCCGTGCATTTCTCGGATGCCAAACGGAGCTCGCTGGCCGAGATCAAGCCGGGCGACCAACTTCGGGCGCTTGGCAACAAAGACGACACCCGAAACCCGGGTCGACGCCGAAATGGTCGTATTCGGGACTTTCGTGATGGCCGGCGGACCGATCAAGGCGATTGACGCCCAGGCGGGCACGATTTCAATCCAGAATCTTCCGACCAAGAAACCACTTACGGTCGTCATCAACAAGGATAGCGTTCTGCGACGGATCCCGGAACAAATGGCGATGATGATGGCTCGCCGTCTGCAGGCGGCGGAAAACGGCACAGGCGTGACTCCCGGCGGACCGGCTGGCAATCTTGGTGGCCCCGGGCCCGGAAGGGCCGGGACAGGCCAGCCAGGCGGACCGGGAGGACAGGGACAGGTCCGCGCCAACCGAGGCGGCGAGGGACAGATGCCAGGAGGGCAGATGGGACCTGGCGGTCCCAGACGCGGTGGCGGGGACCTGTCCGAAATGTTCCAGAGACTTACCGGCCGTGTCCCTTCAGGACCTGAAGCCGGGAGAATTGATCATGGTGTCAAGCACGGCCGGCAATGACCCCAACAAGGTCACCGCAATCCTGCTCGCGGCCGGAGTAGAGCCGCTCCTGACGCTCCCCTCGCAAGGAGATTCGAGCAGCTTCAACTTCCCGTCCGGCGTGCTTGATATGGGAATGGGGCTTCCCTAGGCAGCCCTTCGAACAACAGCGGAGTCCAATATGCCCAGATACCGATTACTCAATCTCTGCCTGCTCACCGTCCTGATCGGCAAGCGTGGCGCTCGCCCAGTCCACCGGGGCTTCCCGGCCATCTGTCCAGGGGAAAGTCTTTGATGAACGCGGCTTTGTCCTTCCCGGCGCCAGAGTGGTCGTGACCGACGCGAACGAGGCGGAGCGGATCACGGTGACCAACGAGGAGGGCAGTTTCGCCCTCCCGAACCTGGCTCCCGGTGTCTACAGTATCCAGGCCGTTGCCAAGGGTTTTGACCCGGACAGCAAGATGGTCGAGATCAAGGCCAACCAGCAGGCGCCCGCTGAATTGAGCTTCATTCTCAAAGTCGCGATGGAGAAGCAGGAAGTCACGGTAAGCTCCGACACCCAAGGTGTGAGCCTGGCCCAGGAGGATAACGCAGGAGCCATGGTCCTCAAGGGCGAGGACCTCGATGCCTTGCCTGATGATCCCGATGAGCTTGCTGACGCTCTCCAGGCGCTGGCCGGCCCCGGCGCCGGTCCCGACGGCGGTCAGTTCTACATCGACGGGTTCAGCGGCGGGCGAATGCCACCGAAGGCCTCGATCCGCGAAATCCGCATCAACCAGAATCCCTTCTCCTCGGAGTTCGAGCGCCTCGGATTCGGCCGGATTGAGATCCTGACCCGCCCCGGGACGGAGAGGTTCAGGGGGGAAGGCGACTTCAGGTTCAACGACGAGAGCCTGAACTCCCGAAACCCCTACGCTTCCACCCGGGCGCCTTACCAGGCGCGGAGTTACGGCGTGAATTTCAGCGGACCCCTGATCAAGAATAGAGCCTCGTTCTTCGTTGACGCCAGACCGACGGGAATTTGACGAGAACTCGATCATCAACGCAACCGTTCTCGACGACAACCTCGAGCTCGATCGCCTTTCAACGAGACGATCGTTACCCCGCAGCGGCGAACGAGCGTTTCTCCAAGAGTGGAAATCCAGCTCAACACGAACAACACGCTGATCGGCAGATACGGCTACTCGGAATCGACGAACGCTGTTCGAAGGGCATCGGCGGGTTTTCGCTCAGTTCCCTCGCATATGACACGACTTCCAAAGCAGCACGATATGTCGCTGACCGAGACCTCGGTCATAAAAGGCCGCATCATCAACGAGACGCGCCTGCGTTTTGAGCACAATCAAAGCAACCGCGGCACAGACTCGGACGAGGCCGCTTTGCGGGTTCTCGAATCCTTCAACGGCGGCGGACCGACGAGTGGTCTCTCGAGCAACATCGATCGGGAATGGGAGTTCCAGAACTCGACTGCCTGGACCTCGGGCCGGCACGCCCTGAAGACAGGAGTCAAGGTCGAGTACGTCTCAACCGACGACATCACTCGGAACAACTTCGCCGGCACGTTTACTTTCGGCGGCGGTACTGGTCCGGAACTGGATGAGAACAACCAGCCGGTCCTAGGCCCCGACGGCCAGCCGGTCCTGATCGCCCTCTCCAGCTTGGAACGATATAGAAGGACTCTGCTATTTACGCAGCTCGGACTGGGCCTCGCGGATATCCGCTTGCTCGGCGGCGGCGCCACGCAGTTTTCGCTCTCCGGCGGGAACCCGCTTGCAAACGTAAACCAGACGCAAGTAGGCCTGTTTTTCAACGACGACTGGAGGATTCTCCCATCGCTGCTTCTGTCGTTCGGCATCCGATATGAGGCGCAGAACAATATCAACGATAATCTGGACGTTGCCCCCCGCGTGGCCTTTGCCTGGTCTCCGGGCGTCAAGCCAGGCGCAGCGTCCGAGCCACCGTCATCAGGGGCGGTTTCGGCCTCTTTTATGACCGGGTGGGCGAAAGCCTGGTCCTGGAGGCGAACCGCTACGACGGGATCAAGCAGCAGCAATTCATCGTGCAGAACCCCAACTTCTTCCCGTCTGATTCCGAGTATCGATCAGCTTGTTGCCGCTGCTCAGCCGCAGGCTACCCGGCGCTTGTCCGACACGCTCAATGCCCCGTACTCGATGCAGGGCGCAATCAGTGTGGAGCGGCAGCTGCCGAAGTCCTTCACCCTTTCGGTCAGCTACGTCCGCACCGCGCGGCTGCACGATCTTCGCTCGTTCAACATCAATGCTCCCGATCCCGTGACCAAAGAGCGTCCGTTGGGTGACATCGGCAATATTTTCGAATACCAATCGGACGGCAGGTCGCGTCAGAATCAGCTGATCATCGGCCTGAGCAACCGTTTCAGCCGCAGGTTCACGGTCTTCAGCAACTACTCGCTCGGGAAATCGGAGAGCAACGGCGAATCGGGGTCCGGCTCGGCCTACGATCCGTATGATTTCGACTTCGCCTTCGCCCGGGCGAACTATGACGTACGCCACCGGGTCGTAATCGGCGGTTCGATTACTCTTCCGGGGGACGTGCGGCTCAACCCATTCGTGATGGCGTCCTCCGGGACGGCCCTTCAATATCACGACCGGACGGGACACGAACGGGGACACCCTCTTCACCGAGCGACCGGCGTACGCTACCGATCCGAGCAAACCCGGTGTTGTCACCACCCCGTGGGGTACCTTTGATCCCTACCCGGGGCCAGGAGCGACTATCATCCCTCGTAACCTCGGCGATGGACCCGGCTTCCTGATGACCAGGCTCCGTTTGAGCAAGACCATCGGATTCGGGAGGGCGCCGGAACGGATTCCGACTGAGACCGGGCCCGATGGTCCACCGCCAGGCATGTGGGCAGGCGGCGGACCAGGCGGCGGACCAGGCGGGGGTCGCGGCGGACCCGGTGGCGGACCAGGTGGACGAGGCGGTTTCGGCGGACCGGGCGGTTTGGCGGCAACACCGGCAAAGCCCTATAACCTGACTCTCTCCGTCGACGTATCCAATGTCCTGAACAACACAAACGAAGGCACGCCGATCGGGAACCTGACGTCTCCACTGTTTGGGGAGAGTAACGGCTCGGTTTCCGGTTTCGGGTTCCGCGGAGGCGGCGGGGGCGGGGCGGGATGTCGATGGCCGGGAACCGGCGCATTGAGCTCTCCCTGCGCTTTAGCTTCTAGAGACAACTGCGTTCGGAGCCGCTTACTCCGGTGAGAGCGCCGCGAGGGTGTTGGAACAATCGCGGGCTGCGAACCAGTTGCTTTGAGAGCCCCGGATGGGGCGAAAGTCCCGTCAACAGTTCTTTCGCCCCCTCCGGGGCTCCAAGAACTGCCCATACTCGGCTCGTCTCCGGACTTCTTCAACGCGGCTCGGAGATGGCTTCCAGAACGAAAAAAGGCCGATGGGAAACGGAGAGTGTGACGGTCGGACCGTCCCCGCTTCGCATCGGCCTTGGTTTTCGTGGCCGGCTACTGTCGGTCTTTAGTGGTCTTTGCCGGTTGCCTCATCCACAACTGACCGCACGGTTCTCGCCAGCTGCTCGAAACGCGCAATCCTTCTGAAGATAGCCTGCCGCTCCAGCCTTCAGCATCTCTGCCGTAAAACGCTTGTCTGAGTACATCGACAGGCCGATGACCTTGACGCCCGCGTCATGATTGGTAATCTGACGGGTCGCCTCGATCCCGTTCATCTCCGGCATAGCAATGTCCATGATGACGACGTCGGGTGATAGCTCCTCGGTCAATTTGACCGCGGTCGCCCCGTCTTCGGCCTCTGCCACCACTTCCATGTCGGGTTGTTGCTCCAGAAGTGTCCTCAGGCCGTCGCGCACGATTTTATGGTCGTCTGCGAGAAGGATCTTGATTCGCATAGTTACGCCAGAGCTATGTAATCCGTTACTAGAATTTAAACCGAAGGGCATGATACGGGCCTTTTTGTGCAACTCGCAACAAGTGTAGCAAACGCTGAAGCACAGTGGAAGATACGGTCCGAGCGAAGCTAAGTTGGCTCTCCTTAGCGACTTATTCGCGCTTTTCGCTGGCATGGTCTTTTTACCTCCATTTTCTCTTCGCTTGTCTCTTCTGTAGACTAGACGAACGAGGAACTCAATGAGCCAAGCGCGCGGCGCCAAAACAGTTAGCAAGCACGAGATTCGTTACGACTACTCCCTATTGACGCAAGATGATCTCTATCTGTTCAACGAGGGCAGCCACCTGCACCTGCATGGGAAGCTGGGCGCCCACGTCGTGCGGGACCGAGGGACGACCGGCACCTATTTTGCCGTCTGGGCGCCGGATGCCGAGCAGGTCTTTGTCACCGGCGACTTTAACGGGTGGGGAAAGGAACCGCATCCGCTCCGGCCCCTGGGACAGTCGGGCATCTGGCATGGCCTGATCGAAGGAGTCTCAAAAGGCGCGCTTTACAAGTACCACATCGTCTCCCGCTACAACGGATACCGGGTGAACAAGATGGACCCGTCTGGGGTTGTATCACGAAGCTCCCCCCAAGACCGCTTCGGTCGTCTGGGAGCTCGACTACGAGTGGCAGGACGACGAGTGGATGGCTAACCGCTGGCGCAACAACTCCTTGCGCGCCCCGATGTCGGTGTACGAGGTCCACCTCGGCTCCTGGATGCGGACGCCCGATAATCAGCCGCTCAGTTATCGCGACGTAGGTCCCAGACTCGCCCAGTACGCCAAGGAAATGGGGTTCACTCACGTCGAGCTCCTGCCCATGATGGAACACCCGTTTTACGGCTCGTGGGGTTACCAGACAACCGGGTATTTTGCGCCCACGGCGCGCTATGGTTCCCCTCAGGACTTCATGTTCCTGGTCGACTGCCTTCATCAGAACGGCGTCGGCCTCATCCTGGACTGGGTTCCATCCCACTTCCCGACCGATGAGCACGGGCTCGGCTATTTCGACGGCACTCATCTGTACGAGCACGCGAGTCCTCGAAAGGGTTTTCACCCGGACTGGAGCAGCTACATTTTCAACTATGCTCGAAACGAGGTCCGGAGCTTCCTCTCTGAGCAGCGCGATGTTCTGGCTGGAGGCCTACCACGCCGACGGTTTGCGCGTGGACGCGGTCGCATCGATGCTCTACCTCGATTACTCGCGGAAACACGGCGAGTGGATTCCGAACATCTACGGCGGGAACGAGAACCTGGAAGCGATCTCGCTCCTCCGGCGCCTCAATCAGGAGGTCTACGGACACCACCCGGACATCCAGACAACGGCCGAGGAGTCGACCGCCTGGCCGATGGTCTCACGCCCGATCTACATCGGAGGTCTCGGTTTTGGAATGAAATGGGACATGGGCTGGATGCATGACACGCTGGCCTACATGTCAAAGGAACCGATCCACCGACAGGTTTCATCACAACCAGACTGACTTTTCGACTCCTCTACGCCTTCAACGAGAACTTTGTCCTGCCCCTCTCCCACGACGAGGTGGTCTACGGCAAGGGTTCGCTCATCCGGAAGATGCCGGGTGACGACTGGCAGAAGTTCGCCAATCTGAGGGCCCTTTTCGGGTACATGTATGGCCAGCCGGCCAAGAAGCTCCTCTTCATGGGGGGTGAGTTCGGGCAGTGGAACGAATGGGACCATGAGAACAGCCTGGACTGGCATCTTCTCAAGAATCCGTTGCACGCCGGCCTGAAGAACTGGGTCACCGACCTGAACCGGTTTTACCGGGAGGAGCCTGCCCTCCACGAGTTGGATTTCGATCCGGCCGGATTCGAATGGGTGGACTGCAACGACGCCGACAATAGCGTCATCAGCTTTTTGCGGAAAGGGCAATCGACTTCTTCGATGGTTCTCGTCATCTGCAACCTCACGCCGGTGCCTCGGGAGAACTACCGGGTCGGCGCACCCCGTGGCGGCCACTGGGAAGAGGTGCTCAATAGCGATTCGAGCTACTATGCCGGGAGCGGCATGGGCAATTCAGGCGGGCTGTCGGCCGTGCCCGCGCCCTTCCACGGCCGGCCGCACTCGCTTAGGATGACCTTGCCGCCGCTCTCGGTGGTCTTCCTGAGGAGCAAGGAGTAGGACCGCTCAATTGCGGATCGCGAAATGCGGACTGCGGAATGAAAGGCCGTCGAACGCCGACATTGAAGTCGGAGTCCCTTGCAGTATCGCTTATTGCGGTCGTCCACGGGCCTGATTCCGCAATCCGCAATCCGCAATCCGCAATGCTTCAGATTCCTTCCAGCGCCTGTTCGACGTCTCGGATGATGTCCTCGACGTCTTCTATCCCGAGCGAATAGCGGACCAGATTGTCCCTGAGCCCGAGCTTCATCCGCTCTTCCCTCGGGATCAGCCAATAACTCATCACCACCACCTGTTCCACCAGCGATTCAACGCCGCCCAGGCTGGGTGTCAAGTGGGGCAATTCCAGCCGGTCGATGAAGTGCGCCGTCTTTTCGAGATCTCCGAGAATCTCGAAGCTCACGACCCCTCCAAAACCGCGCATCTGCTCTTTGGCGATGGCGTGATGCGGATGGGATGCAAGGCCCGGATAGTGGACCCGTTCGACCTTCGGGTGAGACTCAAGGAACTCGGCCAGCGCCTGGCCGCTGGAGTTATGCCGCTCGACCCGAAGCGCGAGCGTCTTGAGACCGCGCTCCAGGAGGAAGGCGGTGTTGGGATCGCAGATCCCGCCCAGATTCGAACGCATGTCCGCAACCATGGTCACCAGTTCGGCAGACCCGGCGATCACCCCGGCGATCAGGTCGTTGTGCCCTCCCAGGTACTTGGTTGCCGAATGTATGACCACGTCGATTCCGTACTCGATCGGACGGATGTTGATTGGAGTCGCGAAGGTACTATCGACGACAGTCGTCGCCCCGGAGCTCTTTCCCAAACGCCCCAGCGCCTCGATATCAAGCACGTGCAAGTAAGGATTGGTCGGCGATTCGGTGAAGATCATCTTCGTATCGGGCCGTAGCGCCTTCTCGATCTCGCACAGCTCAGGCTCAACGACGCTGACTTCCACACCGAACTTCTTCAGGAAGGTCGTGCTGAAATCGCGGGTCCGCCGGTAGCAGTCACGCGTCAGGACCACGTGATCGCCGGATTGCAGAGACGTGAGCAGGAAGCTCGTGATGGCCGCCATGCCGCTCGAAAACAGAGCCGCCTTCGACGCTCCCTCGAGGGCCGCCAGCCGATTCTCCACAAAAACGACCGTCGGGTTTCCCATTCGTCCGTACTCGGGCTGTTGCCGCTCGGATCGCCCTTCCTGAAAAGCCATCACTTCCGCGGACGAGGAAAAGGAAAAGGGGGCGCAATGCACGATCGGCGTGATAATCGGGCCGGACAGCTCTACCGGTTTGGCTCCAGCGTGCACGCAATCGGTCGAACTCAGCCTCTGCCTGCTCATTCTCTGTTCACTCCTTGATTTTGGGTTCCAGTGCCTGCTCGATGTCCGCGATTAAATCCTCCGGGTCCTCCAAACCAACCGAGAGGCGGATGACCTGATCCGTGATGCCCACCTGCTTTCGGAGCGACGGCGGGTAGCTCGCATGCGTCATGTGAGCCGGCTGCGTGACAATACTCTCGACCGCACCCAGGCTGACGGCGAGACTCCAGATCTTCAACGCGCCAAGGAACGGTTTGGCGGGCACCTGGTCGCCCAGCCGAAAAGAAACGATCGCGCCGGCGCCATCCGCCTGCTTCGCATGGATTTCGCGGCCCGGATGGCCGGGCAGCCCCGGGTAGAGGACCTGCTCCACCTCCGGACGGCCGGCCAGCCATTCCGCGATGGAGGCGGCGCTCGCCTGCGAGCGCGAGACACGGACACCCAGGGTTTTCATGCTCCGAACGAGCAACCACGAGTCATAAGGCGGAAGGATGGCGCCGACCGAGCTTTGGACAAGACCGAGAGCCTTGCCCTGCTCCTCTTCCTTCGTCACCACCAGCCCGGCGATCAGGTCACTGTGCCCGCCCAGGAACTTACTGGCGCTGTGGATGACGATGTCCGCCCCGTGCAGCAGAGGGCGCTGCAGGTAGGGCGACATAAAGGTGTTGTCCACCATCACCATCAGACCGCGGGCATGCGCCACCTCTGACACGGCGTGAATGTCGCTGATTTGCATCAGCGGATTGGAGGGCGTCTCGAGGTACAAGACCCGCGTATTCTCTTGAATCGCTTCCCGAACCGCAGTCACGCTGGTCGTGTCGACCATCGAGAACTGGATCCCGAACCGGTTGAAGATTCGCGACAGGACGCGATACGTTCCCCCGTACAACCCGCTGGTCAGCAGCACGTGGTCGCCGGCCGACAGCAGCAGGAAACAAGACGAGATGGCGGCCATTCCGGACCCAAAAGCAAATCCCCGGTTCCCGCACTCGAGATCGGCGATGTAGTCTTCAAGCACCTGGCGGGTCGGGTTTCGTCCCCGCGAGTATTCGAAACCGAGGTGCTCGTTCACCCCGTGTTGCTTGAACGTGGAGGATGCGTAGATAGGCGGCGAAACAGCCCCGGTGTTTGGGCATACCGATCCGCGGTGGTGTATCAGCAAGGTCGAAAACCCGGCTTTTGTGTGGTCGTCTTTCATGTGTGAGTGGGAGGTTCAGCGAGAGGTCCGCAAGGAGTTTCGGGGACACAGAACTTAATTCCTTTGCAGTGCCACCCGCACGTTAGCGGGTCGGGAATTAAGTACTATGTCCCCGAAACTCCCGACCCGCACGTTAGCGGGTCTTTTCTAAACTTCCCGAGACTCCTAGCTGAAGCTCCTTAGTTTCCCAAAATAGAGGTAGATCGTCCCTTTGTAAACTCCCGATGCCTTATTGCGCTCTCCCTGCGGGCCGAGATTCTCCGGCTTATTGAACTTGGTGCCGATCGGCGGGATGGCGTGAAGAAAAGAAATGTCGCCGGGCGGGAAGGGTGCCGTCGCGAACCGGGGATCCGGGCCGTTCCCCGGCGTGAACACGCGGAAGTAAAGGTCCTCGGAGTCGGTAATCATTGTGATTGGCCCCTCCGCGGTGTCGAGCAGAACCCAGTAGAAGTCGTCGTGATACCCCTTGAATTCCGGGTATAACCAGGACACGCCTGTCTTCGTGTCGTTATAAATCTTTGTCCAGACGTTGTGGGTGGATCCTTTCAGCCGGTTTTTCCATACCCTGTAAGGCCCCTTGCCGAGCCATTTCATGCCGGTCACGTTCTTCTCCGGATAATTGAAGGAAACGCCCATGAAGTCGAATTCGCCTTCCGCCTGGTACTCGTAATCGAGCCGCACCCAACCGCTGGCGTTGAAACGCCACCTGACCGATCGCATGGCGCCGCTGTATGTCGCCTCGACTACATGATCCGCACCGGCCGAATAGTGCTTCAGCCCCGTGAGTGTCGACTCTCCAAGGGCGAGCTTTGGGCCTCCAGCAAAGGAGAATCCTTCGACCCGATCCAACATGCCCGTCTGTTTGTTGATCGCAAAACCGGTCGGTCCGGAACGCAGGCTCAGGATCTTGTCGTCCTCGGTGACGCTGATCTGGCCGGGCGCCGGCTTCACGATCGTTTCGCGGATCGTGCCCGGGGTCTGAATGGTCCAGCTCCACGTGTTGATTCCCGCCCGAATGGGTCGCTCGCGGTGAGGAGCAGGGCATCCTGCCGGCGCCAGTCGCCCGGCAGACCAAGGTTGATCTGCCCTTTTTCGCCGGGGAGGATGATGGGGGCCCGCGCTTCTCCTGCACTGGCAATGGTGTAGCCGGGCATCATGTCCCATGGCTTCCGGAACTTCACCAGTCTTCCAGGAGAAACGGCAGCGATCCAGGCTGGTGAAATCGTAGCGGTTCTCGAGCGGCACCCGCCCGTCGAAGTCCGCCGACAACGAGTCGAGCGGAATGAAGACGGGCGACCAGATCTCCTTGACGGTATAGAAACTCGCCTCCTTCTCCCGATACGGGCCGAGCAAGACCATCGGGCGCGAGATTACCTGCCGTGTCGATAGCGCCATCCTTATCGGTTCTCTTCACCCCTTCGTCCAAAAGGGCCCAGAGGAACCCTCCAGCGCCGACCGGCTTGCTGAGGATCAGGTTCCAGTAATCCTCCAGGCCGGCGCCCAGTCCCCCATCGTAAAGCCCGTGGAGGAACTCGGTCGGGAAGAAGACATCCTTGCCGTTGAAGAACGTGTCGGGGCAGCAACCATAACGCCTGTAGTGCGCGGTATCGGTGAAGTTGAAATGCTCCCACGGATGGATGACGTGCCGCTTCTGCGGGTCCCACCTGGCGAACTCGCCGTCCAAATCGGTATTCCAGCCGCCTTCGTTTCCGTTGTCCCAGATGATGATGCTCGGGTGGTTGACGTCGCGGATAACCAATTCCTCTACCAGTTTCTTTCCGATGTCGGTGCCGTACTTGTGCTGCCAGCCCCCAAGCTCGTCCAGAACAAAGAGTCCGAGACGAATCGCAAGTCTCGAGAAAATGCTGGTCCGGAGGGTAGTGAGACATCCGGACAGCGTTCATGTTCATGTCCTTGATCAATTCGACATCCATGAGGCTGATCTCAGGACTTGTCGTTCGCCCGGAGTCCGGCCAGAACGAGTGGCGGTTGATTCCTTTCAGAATGATCTTTCGTCCGTTGACGTAAATGCCGTCCTCGGGGCGCAACTCCACCGTCCGGAATCCGAACTTTTCACGAATCAGGTGGATCTCGCTCGCGCCCCGTCGCAGAGCGGATCTCCACCTGGTAAAGATTGGGAGTCTCAGGCGTCCAGGTCTGAGGATCTGCGACCCGGGTACCAAGCGTCACCATCGGGTCCTCGGCTCTCACCTGCTGCGAGAAAGGCTGACCAACGGGCGACCATCCAAGCGTGCGGATCTGCGCGGTGACTGTGTTCGCTTCCCTGATATTCTGAAGATAAACGTTGATTGCGAACGCGCCGTCCGCTTTGGCGTTGATCGCCGTCCGCTCGATGAACTCCGACGGGTAAACCTCGAGATAAACCGGTCGGTAGATGCCGCCGAAAACCCAGTAGTCGGAGGTACGTTCGGCATCGTTCACGGTCGGTTCCGACGACTGCTTGCTGACATTGACTTCCAGGACATTCGGCGAACCATACTCCAGGATGCGGGTGATGTCGTATTTGAAGCGGTAGAAACCGCCCTGGTGAATCGGGGCCGGCACTCTTGCCGTTGATCGAGCACCTCCGCGTCGGTCATCACGCCTTCGAAGACGATGTAGACACGCTTCGAGCGCCACTCGACCGGAACGTCAAAGCGATGCTTGTACAGGCCTTTCTCGTCCGCCTTCGCTCGGTCACCGCCGTAGTTGTAGGCGCCGATAGCCCTGGAGCTCCCAGTTGGAAGGCACCGGAATCCTGGTCCAATATCCACTGTTGCGGCCGGCTGTGCAGTAGAAGTCCCAGGGAACCGTATGGTCCTTGTCCGTCCCGGAGAGGTACTGGATCTCAGTCCCCTCAGCGAGAACGCTGGTCGACATCAGCAGACAACAGATGACGAATAGAACAAGCATTTCAAACTCCTCGCAGGAGAGCGCAAAACGAAACAGCAGAAACCGGGTGAGTATAACGCAAAAGCAAGGCGCTATAGGAGGCGAGAGGCGCAAAGGGGCTAAGGGGCAAGAGGCGCAAAAGAATACGAACAAAAGAAACGCAATGGAAGAAGGCAGAAGAGATTGACACTTGCGGTGTTCGACTTTTGCGTCTTTTGCGTCTCTTGCGTGAGACGCTTTGCCCCTCTTGCTCCCCTTTAGCGCTTCAGTTCACGCGGGCGTCATCGGGTTCCAGGTGCCGGAACCGGGAAATCAAACGAAGCTGGTGAACCTGGTCCTTGAGAACACTGAGAATAGCATCGCCACGGGCCTTCAGATCCTCGAGCTCCAGCAGGCGCTGTTTCTCGTAAATTGAGAAGTTCAAAGAGGCGCACACCGAGTTCACAAGGGTATGGTAAGTCGAGCTCGGACAATACCGCCCGGTCCACCGCATCCGGGGAGACATTTTCCGCAATTTCCAGGAAGTAACGGACGAGATCACGGCTCATCCTGCGGACTTGGCGTTCCTGGGGAAGGCGTTCCTCGAGAAGCTCCACCTCGGCGACATGATAAGGCGAGACCTGGTGGAAATCACGGATGGCAAACCGACCCTTCCCGTGCAGAAGTATCTGGTAATTGCCTTCCTCGACCGCGCGATGCTCCGTGATGATGCCGATTCCACCAGTGCCGTAAACGTCGATGCTTTGGCCGTAGTTGCGTTCCGCCCCCGGTTGCAGAAGGAGAACGCCCAGGGTCGAATTGTCGTCGAGTGCTTCGGCAACCAGCTGACGGCCCCGCGGATCGGAAATCTCCAACGGCAAAAGGGTCCGGGGAAAAAGAACAGCGTTGGGCAGCGGCAGCACAGCCAGCTGCACTCTCCTTCTAGAACTCATCGTCCATCTCCGAGAGGCACGATCAACCGAGTCGGCGGAAGGCTATGAGATTTCTCGTGGGAAAGCAAGGTCATTTAGGTCGCATTTTAGGCGCACTGCAGCAGGTCAGATTCGAAATCGCAACCGGTCAGCCAATTCAGTGACGCGACCCAACCAGGCTGCCGCTGTCTCATCACCCCGGTCGGCCCGCTTTCGATAGCTCGGCAGCCGGGTCTGGACAACGTCATGAAAAGCGTTCTCGAGCTCCCATTTCACCACGGGAAAAGGCATCGCTTCGGCCACTTTCACGATCTCTGTCACAGTCTCGAGCAGCGTTATTTCCCCTGCCCTCCGGCGCAGGCGGTCGGCATATCGCTTCAAAACCTGGCGAAGCCTGAAACCGAGTTGCGCCGCATCCAGCACGATACGGCGGGCCTTCGCTTCGTCCAAAAGGCTCGTGATCTCGTTCGGCTCAATTTGCTCCTTCTCGAGTGCCCGCTCCAGCTTGGTATTCAGAATGAACTGAGCGGCCAGATCGAAAGCCTTCGGCAGGGGCGTCTTCATATCTTCGAGGAAGCGCATCAAGGGCAGATTGGGCTCGTAGATCTCGTCGTAGCTGTCTTCCAGTTCCTTGAGAGTCGGAGTGAGCATTCGCTGCACGATTTTTCGCTGTTCGTCCCGGAAGAGCTGTTTCAGATAGAAAATGCCGTTCGGGAAGTGACGGTCGAGCAGCCGAACGACACGCAAAAGATCGGCGCTGTCAAAAGCCGCACCGATCTCGCTTGTCATGGTCTGCCAGGCCTCCTCCGACCGAAACTCGCGCACGCCGCCGGTGAGGTTATGATCCCCGAAGTGAATCGCGGCAAAAGTGAAGGCGGCCGACTCCAAGGTGATGTTCGAGGTGATTTCGACCCGGCCGGCGATCAGCCGCGCCTTCCCCGCCCTCTTCTTGTAGCTGTGACCGAGATAGGCGGAATAGGAGTACAGGTCGATGCGATCGGGGTAACTCTCGTATAGAGAGCTGACGGCATAGTGCGCCGCAACATGCTCGAGGTCCGCGATGCCCGGCTTCACCTGGCTTTCGTAGACCTGCCGACCATTGACGTGCTCGGGAACATTGCTGAGGGCCTGTTCGAGCTGCTCCAGAAAGCGATCCTCGAGGTCCACGTTGAAGAGCTCGCGGGCCAATTGGATCGCCCGGGCAGCGTAACGAAGGATCTGAACCGTCTCGATGCCCGAGATATCGTCGAAAAACCAGCCGCAACTCGTGAACATCAGCATGGAATGCCGCTGGAGCTCGAGCAGCTTGAGAACGCTGACTTTGTCTTCCGGCGCCAGTTTTCGAATGGCGTTTCGCTCGAGGAAAGCGTCGAGCGAAGCGGGCGAACGGTCCAGAATCACCTGGATGTACTCCTTCTGGGCCTCGAAACTCCCCTTCAGATACTCCGCCGCGGCCTGTTCATATCGATCGGAGGTTTCTTGCTTCAGCCAGTCAAGCGCGGCTCGGAGGGGCGCCCGCCAGCCCTGATTCCAGCCCGGGCGTCTGCTGATGCTGCAGCCGCAGTCGCTGCGCCATCTCTCGATGCCGTGGGCGCAACTCCAGGATGTCCCCTCGTGGATTTCGACTTCGTGAACCGGGGGAAAGCGCTCGAGAAACTCGCCGTAGTTGGTCAGCTGCACCTGAGGGGCGAGCTCTATACACCGCAGCGCATAGGCCAGCGCCATCTCGCCGTACCGGTGATGGTGTCCGTAACTTTCCCCATCGGTGGCGATATTGGTCAGATGCGGGGTCCCGCGATCGGGGAAGGCGGCCATCAACCGGCGCGCCAGATTCTCGCCGTTGTCCAGCAGTCTCTCGAAGGCTACGGCCCGGGATATTTCGGCGTCGAAGAAGAAAAGGGCGATGGAACGGCCCGAAGGCAAGACCGCGCTATAGGGTATGGACGTGTCGATTCTTCCATCGCGCACGGTCGGTCCATGATGCGTCTCCGATCCGCCTCCAGCGTCGCGCCTGGTGGGGGGCCAGGATCGGTGAACCTGATACCCAGATCCGCCAGGATCTCCAGACTTTCGATGTCCGCCGCAGTCTCCGGCAACCACATTCCTTCCGGCGCGCGGCCGAAACGGTATTCGAAGTCGCGAACCGCCCAGTACGCCTGGGTGGCTTTGTCCGCCCGGCGTGCGAGGGGCATGATCATGTGGTTGTAGATTTGAGCCATGGCCGACCCATGACCTGAGAACTGCTGGCGGCTGAACCGGTCCGCATCAAGAATCGCGGAGTACACATCGGGAACTTTCGACTCGAGCCAGCTGAGGAGCGTCGGGCCGATGTCGAAGCTCATGCGGGCATAGTTGTTGACGATTCGAACTATGCGCAGATCGCTGTCCAGAATCCGCGCCAACGCGTTCGGAGCATAGCACTCCGTGACAATACGCTCATTCCAGTCGTGGAACGGGATAGGCGGAGTCCTGGACCTCGATCGCCTCGAGCCAGGGGTTCTCCCGGGGCGGCTGGTAAAAATGCCCATGAACGCAAATAAAACCCTTCATGCCGTCTCTTAATTCCCTTCCGTTCTTCGAGAAAAGGGAACAGAACCGCCGGAAAACCAGCGTGTCCCGAATAGGAATCAGGTCCTGCCCCGATGTCGGCTTTCCCTGAATCCGCCTGTCAGAACTTCTCGTCTTTGCCGTTTAAAGAATCTTATCAGAGCCAACTCTCTCTCGCGCCCGGTTTCTGCGGTGCTTCTCCAAAGACGCGGTTCCCGGGCAGGCCGAGAGAACTTAAACGGAGGAGACGAGAATGTCACATCAGCTGCCACCGCTGCCTTATGGGTATGACGCCCTTGAGCCTCACATCGACGAACAAACCATGAGGCTTCATCATGACAAGCATCATCAGTCCTACGTGGACGGCCTGAACAAGGCCGAACAGAAACTGGCGGAAGCGCGGACAAACAACGAGTTCACGCTGGTTAAACACTGGGAGCGCGAGCTGGCCTTTCACGGCTCCGGACACATGCTGCACAGCATCTTCTGGCCGAACATGAAGCCCCAGGGAGGCGGAGAGCCCGGAGGCGAACTCAGCAAAGCGATCAAACGTGATTTCGGCAGCTACGACGCCTTCCGCAACCACTTCTCGGCCGCGGCGGTTGCTGTTGAAGGCGGCGGCTGGGCAATCCTCGCCTACCAGACCATGTCGGATCAAACCGTCGTCCTCGCGGTCGAGAAGCACCAGGATCTCACGCAATTCGGCTGTATCCCCCTTCTCGTCCTGGACGTCTGGGAACATGCCTACTATCTGAAGTACCAAAACAAGCGCGCCGACTACGTGAAAGCCTTTTTCAACGTTATAAACTGGAAGGATGTAGAAGCCCGGTATGAACGGGCGCTCGCCGCGAAGGCCCAAGAGGCCGTCGGCTCCAGAGCGTAAGAGGCGCGAGAGGGAGCAGAAGACGCGAAGGTCTCACGCAAGAGGCGCAAGAGGCGCTAGAGAAACGCTAAAGAAGGCTATCTTAGCGTTTCTCTAGCGCCTCTTGCGTCTCTTGCGTGAGACCTTCGCGTCTCTTGCTCTCCCTCCTTGCGCCGCTTTTTTTGGCTCGGGTTCGGTACAATAAAAGAACCGATGGCCGAGAAAAGGCCCATAAAGACACTGGAGCGAGTATTGTCGAAGGCAGGACTCTGCTCGCGCACCGAAGCCAAACAGCTGATCGAAGCCGGAAGAGTCAGCGTCAACGGCCGGGTGATCAGATCGATCGAACACTGGGTCGACCTCCTTCGAGATCGGGTCAGCCTCGATGGGCGACCGATCAGGCGCAGCAGACCGGTCTACCTGCTTCTCTACAAGCCAACCGGCTATATCACTACACGAGTGGACCCCCAAGGCCGCAAAACCGTCTATGACCTGCTCGGCGACCTTGACGACTGGGTGTTTCCGGTCGGGCGGCTGGACCAGGATACGAGTGGGCTGCTCATCCTCACCAATGACACTGCCCTTGCGGAACGGCTGACGAATCCCGAATTCAAAGTGCCAAAGACCTACCTGGTCAAGACGACTCCACGCCTCGGGGATGAACAGCTCGAGCGGTTGCGACAAGGCGTGGAACTGAAGGACGGGCTGACTCAGCCGGCTCACGTGGAACGGCTGAGAGATTCGGGCAACCACACCTTCTTCCAGATCACGATCACGGAAGGCAGAAACCGACAGGTCAGGCGAATGGTGGAAGCACTGGGCGCAAAGACGTTGAAACTGGTCCGAACAGCCATTGCGGGTATCGAGATCGGCGGCCTGCAATCGGCCGTTACAGGGAACTGAGCCCCGGACGAGGTGCGAGCTCTGTCAGGGCCGAGGAATAACGGCTGACCTCGCATGCGCAGACAGATCTTCCTTCGAAATTACGAGGCATGGGGTCACCTCGAAATGCTGCTCGTCTCGGCGGTCGCCGCGGTGCTGACCATCCGGCTCTTTCTTGAGCTCTCGGGCTATCCAGAGCTCGGCGGCGCCGGACTGCACATCGCCCACATGTTGTGGGGCGGCCTCTTCATGCTGATCGCGATCTTCATCCTGCTTTCCTACCTCGGCAAGACGCTCGACCGGTGGGCCGCCATTGCCGGCGGCTTCGGGTTCGGAATTTTCATCGACGAAATCGGCAAATTCGTAACTGCCGACAATGATTACTTCTTCCGCCCGGCAATCGCTCTCATGTACATCTGCTTCGTGTTTCTGTTCCTGGCCATGCACGCGGTGCACGCCAGGCCCAGGTACTCTCAGAAGGAGTACCTGATGAACGCCATCCAGAAACTCGAAGACCTCGTCCTCCATGATTTGGATCCGGACGAACGTCGGCAGGTGCTCGCCCTGCTTAAGCGAAGCGACCTCGAAGACCCTCTCGTAATGAGCCTCAGGCAGGTGCTGACCAATGCCGATCTGGTGCCCCGGCGGCGGCCCGGCCCGGGTCACCGGCTCCGGCGCGTGCTGCGACGGTTGTATCGGAGACTCGCATCACTTCCGCAGTTCCCGAGAATCGTGATTCTGATCTTCGTGGTGCAACTGTTGCTCAAGCTCCTGTACGCCGGCGCCATCTTGTTTCTGGCCGGATTCGGCTGGTCCGCCGTCAGCTCACAAGGGGTATTCGGCTGGCTGATCGGTCGCATCGAGGGGCTCTCGTTTACCGATTTTGCCCAGCTCGCCTCATCCCTGCTGTCCGGTTACTTCGTTCTGCTCGGGGTGCTGGCGATCAGACAGTCTCGAGCCAAAGCCTTTCAGCTGTTCGAACAATCGATTCTCGTCTCGATTTTCCTGACACAGGTCTTCGCCTTCTACCGCGAGCAGTTCTTTGCGCTGATTGGCCTGATGTTCAACATCGCGCTGCTCGTCTTCACCCGTTATATTCAGCGCCAGGAAAAGTACGGGGCGAGGGCCTATAGGGCAATAGGACCGATAGGACAAATAGGACAAATAGGTGATAGGAACTGACGCCCAAATCCTATACGTCCTATCCGTCCTATAGGTCGTATCCTCCTATTGCCTGCTGCTTTCGATAAGACGGACCATGGCCGAAATCGATTCGAAATTGGAGAGGACAAGATCTTCGGGACGGATGGCGATGTCGAAGGTGCGCTCCAGAAAGCCGACAAGCTGCAGAATGCCGACGGAATCGACGATGCCGTTCTGAACCAGCGGCATATCGTCTGTCACGTCAACTTCCGACCGACCGAACAGGAACTGTTGCCTGATAAAGCCCCGCAGTGTCTCGCGAACTGAATCCATTTGGTATGCCGTCCCGTTTATCCAGTGAGTTGTTTTTTGTCGACCTTCCCCGAAGACGTGCGTGGCAACGAGGACCTGAACTCGATCCGATCGGGCACCATGTAGCGCGGCAGGTACTCCGAGCAATATTGCCTGATGATCTGTTCGGTGAGCTGCGATTCCGGACGGAGGACCAGGACAGCCTTGATTGTCATCTCGGCCCCCTCCCCTTGTTCCGCGATCGCCGCGGCTACCTCAATTCCCGGATTCCGGTAAAGCACCGCTTCAATTTCACCCAGCTCGATCCGGTATCCGCGGCACTTTACCATATCGTCGCGCCGGCCCAGAAAAAGAAGGTTTCCGTCTTCGCGCTCGACGACAAGGTCCCCTGTGCGATAGTACGGCAGGGCATGCTCTCCATTCGGTCCAAAAGGCGGCCTCGGTCTTCTCAGGCATTCCCCAGTAGCCGGTCATGAGCGTCGGTCCTTGGACCAGCAGTTCGCCCTCCGCGCCCGGCAAAACCGGGCGACCCTGCTCGGAAAGGACCAGGACGCGATCCCCCGCGCATGGTTCTCCGATCGGCAAGGTGGGATCCCCCTCCGCGGGAATCCCGACAACCGGGAAAAATGTACAGACGTTCGTCTCGGTCGGCCCGTAAAGATTGAAGTACCGCGCCGACGGCAAGGCCAGCATCAGTTTCCGCAAATGCTGAATCGGGAAGACCTCGCCCGCAAACAGGACCGTTCGCAGTGCGGACAGGTTCCGCCGCGCCCAGATCGCCATGGAGAACAAGGCGCGTGAGAACCGACGGGACGGAGTACCACACGGAGATCGACTCGTTTCTCGAGGAAAGCGGCAAGGTCCCGCGGGAAAACGGACAATTCCGGCGGAACCGGAACTACGCAAGCGCCCGCCTTGGCCGCCGCAAAAATATCGAACGTGGAGAGATCAAAGTGCAGCGGCGCGTGATTCGATAGCCGATCGGCCGGTCCCATCGGCGAATTCGGCGGCGCTCCAATTGACGAAGGCCAGCGATGCCCGATGGCTGATCGCGACTCCTTTTGGCGTTCCCGTGGATCCTGACGTGTAGAGGATATAGGCGAGGTCTTCCGGGTCTCTTCCGATGCCTCCTGAGACAGCCGGCGCATCCTGCCTGGCAATAGAGCTCCAGGCGATCGCGTGGAGCTCGTTTTCATCCGAATTCTCCTCGGGCGAATCGTCGGTCAGGACGACCAGAGCCAAATCCCGCTAAGAGACTCCGGTCGAGTGCGCGCAGCCTGGCCCGATTTGTTATGAGCGCCTTGACCTGGCAATCAGAGAGAATATAGGAGGCGCGCCGGGGTGGCGCCTGAGGATCAACCGGCACGTAGGCGGCGCCGGTTTTCAGTATTCCGTAAATCGTCGATGATCGAGATCGCGGATTTGTCGAAGTAGATCCCGACCCGATCGCCTCTCCCGACTCCGTGTTCAGCTGAAGGCCGTTCGCCAGTTGGTCGCTCAGGCGGCTCAGCTCTCCGTAAGAGACCGCTTGTCCCTTCCATCGGACCGCCTCACGCTCGGGTCTCGATTGGGCGGCTGCGTGGAGCAGATCATCAAGCAATCGAAATTCCTCCTTCGTGGCGAACGTTGGCCCCAATCACGAGACGCGGTGCGACCGGGAATCGGACCCGCGTAAATCTCCTTAAAGGCCGAGCAACTGAGAGATGAGCGCACGTTGGATCTCGGACGTTCCCGAAAAGATCCGGCTCCCCAGGGCATCTCGGAGCTCCCGCTCAATTTCGAGATCCGAGAGATATCCGTATCCACCGAAGACCTGCATGGAGTCAAGGCAGGACTGAACCCACGATTCGCTGATCAGGAGCTTGGTCATGGCGGACTCGAAAAAAACGGACTTCTTTTGGGACTTCAGCCAGGCGGTGCGATAAAGCAGGGACCGGGACGTTTCCAAACGCATGCGCATGTCGACGATTTTGGACGAGACGAGTTGGAACTTGCCGATCGGCTTCCCGAACTGCTTCCTCTGCCGCGCATAATCGATGGTCCTGTCCAGGAGCTCGCTCCATGGCACCAACGGCGAACGCCAGGATAAACGCACGCTCCCACTCCATCGCGTGGGCGAAAACCGCCGCCCCAGCGCCTTCGGCTCCGAGCCTGGCCTCGGAAGGGATCCGGCAATGGTCGAAAAACACTTCTCCGAGCGGCGAGGAACGAAGACCCATCTTATCCAGGCTGCGCACGGTGACGCCGGGGGCTGGAAGGTTCGACCAGGAAGGCGGTCAGCCCTTGCCATCCCTTCTCCGGGTCGGTGGCAGCCATGACGAGCATCAGGTCGGCGACCGGCGCATTGGTGATCATCGTCTTGGAGCCCTCCAGGACGTAGTCCTCACCTTGGCGCACCGCAGTCGTCCGGAGACTGTAGGCATCCGAACCCGCCTCGGGCTCCGCCATCGCAAAAGCCCCGATCCACTCGCCTCCTGAGAGTTTCGGCAGGTAAAGCTCTTTCTGCCGTTGGGAGCCGAACGTCAGGATCGGGAGCTCGCACGCCCACAGATGTGCACCGATGGAAAACAGAAGCCCGTTATCGGGGCAGGAAAGCCCGAGCGCTTCGAGAGCGGCAACGGTGGTCACGATATCGGCTCCCTGTCCCCCGAAACCCTCCGGTATCGGCAGTCCCTGAATGCCGAATTCGGCGCACTTTCGCCATCCCTCGGTGTTGAACCCCCCGCACAGGTCGTTTTCCCTGGCGCCTGACGCCAGCTGTTCCCGGCCGAGGCGGAGGACATTGTCCCTGAACTGCGCTTGTTCATCAGTCCAACCGAAGTCCACTTGAGCCTCCTTGAGAAAGGGGTTTCATTAGTTTACCGAAAAGGGGCGGGGGAGGTTGTGAATAAGTGAGGCTGTGAATAACTTGTGATTATTGACACAAGACTCTCGGCCTTCCGATGTATTTCCCTTATAATGGACGCCGTTTTGACGACCCGCTATAAACGCCTTAGTGACTGGTTTTACTTCTTCGGGGTTTTGCCTGCCCTCGCCGCCCTTCCCCGCCGGATCGGCTACAACCTCGCCATCAAGCAGGGCCGGCACGTCTTCGATGTAAACGAGCGAATGCGGACGGAGGTCAGCCGGAATCTGAGCTTCGTCCTCGACGACAGTCACTGGTCTGCCTTCCGGAAGGCGGAAGTCGCAAGAAAAGTGTTTGAGACAGTGACAGCCGATGATCTCGACACCTTTTACCTCCCCTTTTGGAACTCGGCCAATCTCCGCTTCAACTGCCGGGTCGAAGGCATCAGATTGCTCCAACAGGCGCGCAGCGAGGGCCGCGGAGTCCTCCTGTTCACCGCCAATTTCGGTTCTCCGGATTCGGCGGTTACTGCATTGAGCCTGAAGGGCTTTAAAGTGAACCACTTCGCTCCTGAACACACCGAGCACACGTCACCCGGCTCCGCCTACCTCGCTCTGGAGAGGCTCCGAACGAAATGGATGACCAAGGGCGGCGCCCAGGTGTTCCGGCTGGCTCTCGGCGACAACGCAGGGAGCGCGAGTGCATCGATCAACGATGCTTGCAGGCTCCTGAACCAGGGAGAGGTCGTATCGATGATCCTCGACGTTCCACCGGAGGCAACCAAAAACCGGTCCAGAGTGGATTTTCTCGGAAGAAGCTGCCTCTTTCCGGCCAACCTGATCACGCTGGCCCACGTCTCCAAGTCCCCGGTCCTGCCGTTCTTTTCGGTGCGTGACAAGACTCGCATCTGGCGGCAGCGGGTCATCATCCAAAAACCGATCGCCATGACAGGGCATCCCGAGGCGGATCTACAGCAGTGCGCCGACCGGCTGGGCGAAATCATTCTTCAGCATCCCGAACAGTGGCTCGGCTGGGAGTCCCTGCGCGACTTCTGGCGGGACGCCGATCTGACCAGCCAGCGGTTGGCGAGCTGACCAATCAGTCGTAATTGGCTAATAGGTCCCTCCGCACGAAGTTTCGCTAGACTGTCACTCCTATCACCAACAGTGTCGGCCCTTGCGTCTACGCTGTGGCATGTGCCGGATTCAAACTCCCAGATGGTCCTGACGTCCGAATGAATGAAGAGGCTTTGCGAACTCAATGAAGCGATTTAAACCGAACGGCCGAAGCATCGTGCTCCACCGCAAGACCGCGATCCTGATTCTGATGGCAGCGATATGGGGCGCCGCGGCGCAGCCTGCGCCTCCGCCGACCAACCCCGCTGTAGCGACACCGACACCCGCAATCCAGAAACCCGCTCCGCAGATCAAGGCCGTGTACATGAGTTTCTATTCGATCGGTCATCGCGGCCTCAGAACTTCTATCCAGAACCTCCTCGAGGCGACGGAACTGAACGCCGTGGTCATGGACGTAAAAGGAGACCGGGGTTTCGTCCCTTACCGCAGCAAAGTCGCGCTGGCCCAGAAAGTCGGGGCTCAGAACGAGATCATGATGAAGGATTGGGCGGGCTTCATGGGATGGTTCAGGCAACGAAACGTCTATACCATCGCCCGCATCGTCGTCTTCAAGGACAACCCGCTCGCGACCGCGCACCCGGAATGGGCTGTCAAAGACAGTCGAACCGGGAAACCATGGCGTGACAAAGAAGACCTGGCCTGGGTCGACCCCTTCACCAAAGAGGTGATCGACTATAACATCGCCCTGGCTGTCGAGGCGGCTCAGAACGGTTTTGACGAGATCCAGTTCGACTATGTCCGTTTTCCCACTGACGGAGAATTGTCGACCGTGCGGTTTTCGCGGGAAGCAACACCGGAAGCCCGCGAGAAGGCGATCACACAGTTCCTGAGGCGGATGCGGGAGGCGCTGAAGCCCTATCGGGTGAAAGTGGCCGCGGACATCTTCGGGTACACGAGCTGGCGGGACGACGACACCGGCATTGGACAGAAGATCGAGGACATGGCACCCTTCGTGGACGTCCTGTGCCCGATGCTATACCCGTCGGGATTTCACGCCGGCATCCCCAAATACCGGCTGGCAGTTCCCCATCCCTATGAAATCGTTCACTTCAGCACAAAAAGGGCGTTCGCGCGCTTGAAGGGAACCGGGGTTGAGATTCGACCGTGGCTCCAAGATTTTCGTGACTATGCGTACGACAAGCGCAAATACACACCGAAAGAAATCCGGGCCCAGATGCAGGGTGCAATCGAGGGCGGGGCGACCGGGTGGATGCTCTGGAACCCGCGCGTGCAGTACACCCGCGAGGCGCTCCTCACGGTCGAAGCCGGGGACTGACGAGCTGAGCGGCTGACCCGCTGAACGGCTAACAAGCCGGCGGTTCCAACGGGCCGGCGAGCCGGTCCAAATAACTTTCCCTGTTGACCTTCGGATTTATAGGACTAAAATCTCGGCAGTCACAAGCAGTCTGCTCAGAGATTGGAGCGCTATGGTCCAGGGGGGGGACAACATGGAACGTTTAAAGAGATTCATCCTCAAGAACTTTGAGCGCCTGCTGGTCTGCGTCATCCTTTTAGTAGCTTTTGCAGGCACTTATTTCATCCACGAGACGGCCGTGGTCATGAATTTTTACTTCTTGCCGGTGCTGGTCGCGGGCTATTTCCTCGGTCGCAGGTCGGGCCTTCTTGCCGCGGTGCTGTCGATACTGCTGGTCGCGCTCTGCACGGTGCTATTCCCTGATCGCCTGCTCGGACCGAATCGCTTCTGGGAGGGCGTCGCCGGCCTTTCCGGTTGGGGAGGTTTCCTGATCCTGACCAGCGTAGCCGTGGGGAGTCTGTACGAAGTCAAGGAGTTGCAGGTCAAGGACCTGCGGAACGCATACGTCGGCGTTCTGGAGATCCTGTCGAAGTACCTGGAAGCGTCGGATCCCTACACCAAAGGACACTCGGCCAGAGTCTCGGAACTAGCTGTGGAAACGGCCGAAGAGATGGGTCTGTCAGCCGCTGAGATCGATAACATCCGGGTGGCTGCGCTGCTGCACGACGTGGGCAAGATTGAGATCAGTGGGGATGTCCTGCATAAGGCGGCCCAGTTGAGCGAGACCGAACGGGAATACGTGGATTCGCACTCCGAAAGGGGAGCCCGACTCCTATCAACCGTTGGCTCGGTGCTGCAAGAAGTCGTTCCAATCGTGCTTTCGCATCACAAGTACTTCGCAAACAGCATCTCGGACGACGGCCGAACGAACTCCGAATCGATCCCGCTCGGCGCCCGAATCGTCGCCGTCGCCGATTCCTTTGACGCCATGACGAGCGACCGTCCATACCGGCGTGCAAAGCCGCCGTGGGAAGCACTCGAGGAAATCGTGCAAAACGCGGGCAAACAGTTCGACCCGGAAGTCGTGGATGCCTTCAAGCGGATCGCCGCCAAACGGGTCGAGGTGATGTAGTCCGCAGAGGCGGCGTCTCCCTGTCTCCCTGTCTCGTCTCTTTGTCTCCTTGTCTCCTTGTCTCCTTGTCTCCCCTGTCTCCCTGTCCTCAATATCACGAGCGCGAGCGCGCAACGCTGTCGACCGCTTCGATGGCACGCTGGATGTCGGCCGATGAGTTGACGAGGCCGGGGCTCATGCGTGCGTGGGAGGGATCGTAGGGTGTGACGGTTGCAATCACCTTCCTGTCGCGGAGGCCCGCCACCACCTGCTCGGGACTCATGCCGTCGATATCGAAGCACACAATGCCCGCCGAAAGGTTCGGGTCATTCGGGGTGTGGACACGGACCGTGTCGATCCCGGCCAAACCCTCTTTCAGCTGGGCATTGAGCGCATGGATTCGGTCCCGGACAGCCGCCTTCCCGATTCGCTGGTGAAACTGAAAGGCTTCCTTGACGGCCCAACGATGCTCGAAAGGCTGAAAGCCACCCGGCGTCAGCCACGGTCCCCAGCCGGTTTGCTTGCTAAAAGTCGGGATCGTGGCGATCACCTGCGAATGAGCTTCCGGACGCGCCCAGACGATCCCCGTCCCTCTGGGGCCGAACAGCCACTTGTGGGTTCCCGCCATGAAGAAATCGCACCCGAGCTCGCCGACCGAGAAGTCCTCGACACCAAAGCCGTGGACGCCGTCAAGCCCCAGCAGGATGCGCTCGTCTGCCTTTCGACCGGTATTCGCTGCTTTCACCACCTCGGCGATTTTCCGAACCGGAATCTTCAAGCCCGTGCTCGAATGAACCCAGGTGAGAGCCAGGACCCGGGTTTCGGGGCGAATCCCCTCGCGAACGCTTCGGACTATTTCTTCTTCGGATACGGACGCGAGGTCCTTGTAGAGTCGCAGTTTGCGGACGGGAAGGCCGGTCTGCAGAGACTTGTAGTGCAGGGAGGCATGGGTCGAATAGTAGTCGTGAACAGTCGTCAGAAGTTCCTGCCCGCGACTGACCTTGACGCCGTTGTAGATCATCCCGATCCCCATCGTCGTGCTGTCTGTCAGCGCCACGTCATCCGGTCTCGCTCCAAGGTAGCCGGCAGCGGCAATGCGGACGTTCCTGTCAAACTCCTGGTTGTTCTTCTCGAGGTAGAGCACCGGATTTTCGTCCAGAGCCTTTCGGTACCGGGACACCGCCTGGCGGACTTCTCGAGGGTGGGACGCGACGAACAGGCAGGCCAGGTGAACGTAGCCCGATGCCAGATCGAACTCGCGCCGGATCCTTTCCCAGGATTCATCGGCCGGTTTATCCTTCAGAGTCCGGCACCCGGAAGTTGCAGCCGTGGCCAAACCGGCCAAACGGAAGAATTGCTTGCGGTTCAAAAGCATCCTGGGCTCTTCACTTTCGTCAATACTCGAACCATTGATGATTACCCTAAAACGGGGTGAGGCAAGATCCTTGGCCAGGGAGCCTGAAGCCAGTATAGAGAAGCCCCGGAAGCAAGGGAATCGGCCCGGTTGCGACAGCGAGTTACCTATCGAGCACGCCGGCTGCTCACGGCTACAATCCGAGCACTTCGCAAAAGACGCTGCATTTGACGCGCGGCTCTGACAACACCGCGCACCCCGGGCGACGAACTGGTTGTCGAGAAGTAACCGCAAGCGCAGCGCTTTCCAGCGAAGCGCGCGGATTGTAGCAGTGAACGACCCGTTCGCTCGGTGGTCGATGTATGATTGGGTCTGCATCTGTACGCGGGAGGTCAAGCTCATGTCCAGGATCATTGCCCTGATGGGTCTTCTTCTCTGTTCGTTCATGGTCACTGTCGCTGCAGCAGACTCCGCTGGCGAATGGATCCAGTTGTTTGACGGAAAGAGCCTGGAAGGCTGGAAAGCTTCTGAGAAACCGGGGTCTTTTCGGATCGAGGACGGCGCAATCGTGTGCGACGGACCGCGCTCTCACCTTTTCTACATGGGGAAAGACGGAGCGGCCCGCTTCAAGCACTTCGAACTGACGGCCGAGGTGATGACGACCCCCGGCTCCAATTCCGGCATCTACTTCCACACCGAGTACCAGCAGGAAGGCTGGCCCTCCAAAGGCTACGAGTCACAGGTGGTCAACTCCAACCGGGTCGAGCCCGGAAACGCTTACGTCGAGCACAAGATGACCGGGAGCCTTTACGCCGTCCGCAACACGTGGAAGGCAACCGCCCGCGACAACGAGTGGTTTCGGTACCGGATCCGGGTCGAGGGGAAGACGATCCGCATTTGGATCAACGACGCGATGACGGTTGACTATACCGAACCGGACACATCCCTTTCGACCTGCGGAGATGAAGGGCCGAGTGCTTTCATCAGGAACTTTTGCGCTGCAGTGCCACGATCCGAAAAGCATTGTTCGCTTCCGGAACATTCGGGTGCAGAGGTTCTCCGACGACCTTCCCTCTCCAGGGAAGCCGCCGTCCAACCTTGAGTTGGATCGCCAGGTCGTGGATCTCTCCGCCCGCAACTTCCCCCTCCTGGACCTGCATGTCCATCTGAAGGAAGGGCTCACCCTCGAACAGGCGCTCGCACGATCGCGCGCTTACGGGATCACCTACGGAATAGCCGTCAATTGCGGCCTCGGCATGACGCTTCCGAACGAACAGGCGCTCAAGGATTTCCTCGCGACCTACAAGCGGTCCCCGCAGAGCTACCTGGCGATGCAGGCCGAGGGACGCGAGTGGCTTGACCTCTTCTCAAAGGAATCGATCGCCCAGTTCGACTACGTTTTCACCGACGCAATGACTTGGACCAACGATGCCGGGAAACGAATGCGCCTGTGGATCAAGAACGAAGTCGAGGTTGGAGACCCTGAAAATTCATGGAGATGCTTGTCGACCGCATTGAGAAGATCCTGGACAAGGAGCCGATCGACATCTACGTCAATCCCAGCTACATCCCGGACGAAATCGCCAATCGATACGACGAGCTCTGGACCGTGGCGCGGATGGACCGGGTGATCGCGGCGCTCAAGAGGAACCATGTCGCGCTCGAAATCAACGACCGCCGCCGGATCCCGAGCGCCGCTTTCATCAAGCGGGCCAAGGCGGCAGGCATCAAGTTCACCTTCGGCACGAATAACGGCGGGCCGAACGATCTTGGTAACCTCGAGTACTGCCTGCAGATGATCAAGGAGTGCGGGCTCGAGGGCACCGACATCTGGCTGCCCCAATCAAAGCGTTAGAACGCGCGGGAGTGCTTTATCCGCGGCTATTCCCGAAATCCGCGCTATTTGCGGGCCCCGAGAAAGCAGTGCCCACGGATAAACGCGGATTTTCGCGGATAACGCGTATAGTGCGCAGTCCGCAGTGTCAGTGCAGTCGCGCAGTTGTCAGTGCGCACCGCGCACTGACCGGTATCCCGGGCCTCGGAGCGCTCGACCGGGACGCTCCGCCGTGATCTTGCCCGCCGCCACCACCAGCTTCCCGTTCACAAAGACGTATTTGACACCTTCCGAATAGTGATTGGGGTCCTGGAAAGTGGCCACATCCCGGACCGTGTCGGCATCAAAGACGGCGATATCGGCGGCCATGCCCGGCCGGATGATCCCCCGATCCTGCAATCCGACGCGCGTGGCCGGCTGTGAGGTCATTTTGCGGACGGCCTCCTCGAGCCGCAGCACCTTTTCCTCGCGAACATACTTGCCCAGAATCCGCGTGAAAGTACCCCAGGCCCGGGGATGCGACTTCGATTCGGACAACGGGCCGTCCTCGGCCTTTGCCCCCGAGTCAGAGTCGACCGAGACTAAGGGATCCTGCATGCAGATCCGCACGTCGTCTTCGTTCATGATCGAGATCACGCAAGACGTCTCGCCACGATCAGCGATAACGAGATCCATCAGTGCATCCCGCGGGTCCTTGCCCATGGACCGGCCGATCTCCGTCAGATTCATGCCTTCGTATTTCCGGAGCTCGGGCTTGAGCACCGAAGAGACGAGCACTCCATCGGCGCCTCCCGAACCGTACCACTGGTTCTCCCATTCGGTCACATTCGGATCGGCCATCTCCCGCTTGATCCGATCGCGGAGGGATCCGTCCTGGAGCCTGGCCAGCATCTTCTCGACGCCCCCCTCCCGGACCCAGAGAGGCAAACAGGAGCTGAGGCTGTTGGAGGCCCGGTTGTACGGGTATTGATTCGCCGTAATATCGAGCCCTCGGGCACGCGCGGCGTGGATTCGGCGAAGAACCTCGGTCATCTTGCCCCAGTTGGCCTTGTACGCGACCTTCAAGTGCCAGATTTCGGCGGGAATGTCGCGCTTTCTCCGCGATCGGTGAAAACCTCGTCCAAGGACTGGAGCACCTGATTGCCCTCGGATCGCTGGTGGGTGAGATAAACTCCCCCATATTGCGCGCCCACCTTAACCAACTCGATCAGCTCATCGGTCGTGAAGAAGCGGTCCGGCGGGTACTGGAGAGAGGAGCTCACACCCAGCGCACCGTCCTCCATGGCGCGGGCAAGCAAGCTCCTTCATCTGGCTCATTTCCTGGGGAGTGGGCCGCCGGTTATCCTTCCCCATGACGTAATCCCGCACACCGCCGACGCCGACGAAAAGCGCCATGTTGATCGCGGAGTGCGTTCGGTTCTCCAGCCGGTCGAAATACTCGCCCAAAGTCCGCCAGTCAACCGTGACCTTGTAGTGCTCGAGGTTCGGCCGGAGATCCTCGATCATGTGATCGTTGATTGGAGCCAGAGTGGTCCCTTCGCCTGAGACTTCCGTGGTCACTCCCTGCATCACTTTGCCGGCTGCCCGATTGTCGACCAGCAGATTGAACTCGGACTGTCCGAGCATGTCGATGAAGCCCGGCGTAACGGTCAGCCCGGAGGCATCCACTCGGGTGCGCGCCTGCGCGGCGCTTAGATCACCGACAGCGGCAATCCGGTCCCCGATGATTCCCACGTCCGCTCGAAACCAGGGAGCGCCGGTGCCGTCGACCACTCGACCTCCGGAGATGATGACGTCGAAGACCGGGCTCGCTTCTGCGACTGGCTGATGGCCCGGGAACCGACCAGTGCAACTGCGAGAACCAGGAAAACGATGACAACCGGCTGAAGCGAACGCGGACGTTTTGCCATAAAGGGGATCGTAGCACGAGCGCGGAGGTCCGATGGAGCGCGAAGGTCTCAAAAAGTACGGGCCGGAATCGGCCCTCGGAGCGCGGACATCTTGTCCGCACTGGGATCGCGGACGTCCCGTCCGCGCGGCGGGCATCTTGCCCGCCGTTCCGATCGTCCGAGCTGTCGCGATCGCGGCGAGAGAACGCCGGGCAAGATGCCCGGCGCGCGGGCAGGATGCCCGCGAACCCAGTGCGGACGGGACGTCCGCGCTCCAGAAGGCCGTCGCCCAAAATACGTATAAGGAACAGCGTCTCGTCCGCGCTCCGGAAGGCCGATGCCGCGATCCAAGAGGAACTCGCGCGCTACAAAAGGTTGCCCGAGTCATGCTTCGCAGTTACTATTCACGGACGGAGGGCAAACATGAGACGCCGCGCCAACTGCGTTGGTTCCAGCCACCGCACTTGTCTTCGCAACCTTTCTCTTCGGTCTTTTCACGCTATCTCTAAGCTCCTGCTTCAGTTTGGCGCTTGACGCTCCCGGAAGCTCAGTCGATCGACCGGCTCCTTTCGGCCGCCTTTCAAGCCGGATCAGCCCGGGGCCGCCGTCATCGTCACCCGAAAAGGCCAGACGATCCTCCGCAAAGGTTACGGAATGGCTGATCTCGAAATGAAGATCCCGATCGAGCCGGACATGGTCTTCCGGCTCGGCTCCGTTACCAAGCAGTTCACGGCGGTCGCGATCCTTATGCTCGAGGAGCAGGGGAAGCTGTCCGTCACGGACCCGATCACGCGGTTCCTTCCCGACTATCCAACCGCCGGCCAAACGATCACGATTGAACACCTGCTCACGCACAGTTCGGGGATCAGGAGCATGACCTCCATGCCGGAATGGCGGCCCGCCTGGCGAAAGGACTTCTCCCTCACTGAACTGATCGATTTCTTCAAGAACCAGCCGATGGACTTCAAGCCAGGCGAGCGCTGGCTCTACAACAACTCCGGCTATATTCTGCTCGGCGCCATCATCGAAAAAGCCTCCGGGCAGTCTTACGAAGATTTTCTCCGAAAGAATATCTTCGAGCCTCTCGGGATGAAGCAGACGTATTACGACCGGACCGAGCGAATCATCCCACGACGGGTCAAGGGATACCAGCGAGGCGTGGCGGGGTTTGAGAATGCTCCCTTTTTGAGCATGAGCCAGCCATACTCGGCGGGAGCCCTCGCCTCAACAGTCGACGATCTCGCCATCTGGAACAGCGCCATATGGAGCAACCGACTTCTTAAGAAGGAGACACTCGCCAGAGCGCACACACCCTACAGTCTCCTCGGCGGCAAATCGACCGGGTACGGCTACGGATGGATGGTCGGCGTTTACGAAGGGCACCGAACCGTGGAACACGGCGGAGGAATCCATGGCTTCGCCACCTACGTGCTCTCCATGCCTGACGACGGAGTGTATGTCGCGATCCTGACCAACGGGTCGGCCGGACCCAACGCTTCTCCCGCGGACCTCGCCCTTCAGATGGCCGAGATCGCCGTCGGATCGATCGCGGAGCCAAAGCAGATCTCTCTGGCTCCGGAACAACTGGACCGTTACGTCGGTGTCTATGTGAACACGGAAAAGGAGGAGCGGACCATTTCACGCGAGGGCAACCAACTCTATTCGCAGCGCAGCGGCGGCGGCCCTAGATCCCCGATCCAGCCGCTCTCGAATACCGAGTTTTTTTCGCCGAGATCGAAAGCGCGCCTGATCTTCTCGGTCGATGCGAACGGTCGCGTAACCGGCGTCGAAATGCGCCCGCGGGTCGGGATGGCCGACCAGATGACAAAGACGGAAAAGGCCCTGCCGGGTCGCTAGTCAAAGGGAGACACCGTGAAGAAAGCTGGATGCATTCTCGGCCTGGTCCTGGCGCTCGGCATCGTCTGGTTCATTTACCGCGGCGCGGTCAGCGGGGGGATGCAGACCCCGCCCCAGCAGCAGATCGATACCGTAGGCGTTCGCATGGACCTGCTTGGCATAGCGCAAGCCGAGCGCGTCTTCCAGGCCACCCACGGCAGGTACGGGAGCCTTGAAGAGCTTGTCGAAGACCGGGCCATCGGCTTCTCTCCGGAGAACCGGCACGGCTACAACTACGAGGCTGAGATCGATGGCGACCAGCACTTCCGGGTCGTCGCCACCCCTATGGATCCCTCCAAGGCAGCATGGCCGACACTCGCAATCGACGAGAGAATGCAGGTGACGCAGGTTTTAGAGGAATAGCCCGTTCGGTTCCTTTGCCAGACACCATCCTGTTAGAATGCCGGAAACGAACAAAGCGGTATTTGGCATGAAACCACTCTGGACCCTTGTTGTCTGTATGACCATAACCTGGCCGGCCCTTGCATCAGGAGCAACGGGCCGTGCTCAGGGAAGCAAGGCGACGATTACCGTCGACTATCCAGCAAACGGCACAGTCTTCCCCCCGGAATTCCCGCCTCCGACCTTCATGTGGCGCGATTCTGATCAGTCTGATAACGCATGGGCGATCGAGGTCAGATTTTCGGACGGTTCGCCGAATGTGAAGGTGAAATCATCGGGCGAGAGGCTACGCGTCGGAGAAATCGACCCGCTCTGCGTCGCTCCCACGAACCAACTGCCGACGCTCAACGAACAGCAGGCCGCGGCCCACACATGGATCCCTGACGAGGAGCTTTGGGCGCGCATCAAGAAACAGTCGACCGAGCGCCCCGCCACGATGATCATTACCGGTTATCGGGACGCGGGCTCGAAAAGACCGACTTCTCGCGGTGAGGTCGCGTTCAAAACGTCAAAAGACCCCGTCGGCGCGCCGATTTTCTACCGGGACGTGCCCCTGATGCCGTCCGAGACCGAGAAAGGGGTCATCAAGCCGGTCGCGCTGCACGCAGTCCCTCTCATCGCCTGGCGTCTGCGGGACGTGAGCCAACCGAAAAGCAGGCTGCTCATGACGGGCCTCCACACCTGCGCCAACTGCCACTCTGCGTCGACCGACGGCAAGACCATGGCGATGGATGTCGACGGACCCGCCAACGATAAAGGCTTGTACGCGATCTTCCCGATCCAGTCGCACACCTCGATCCGCAACGAAAACGTGGTCGCCTGGAGCTCGCACCAAGGCAAGCTGGGAGGCAAGCTGAGGGTCGGGTTCATGTCGCAGATTTCGCCGAACGGTCAATATGTCGTTACCACGATTAACGATCCGGGGACTCCGCAGACCCCGGCCGAACGGCGTAAGAAGCCGAAAGATCTCATCGGCAATTACTACGTCGCGAATTTCAAGGAATACCGTTTCCTGCAGGTCTTCTACCCGACCCGTGGCATCCTCGCCTGGTACAGTCGCGAGACCGGCCGCCTGGAGCCCCTGCCGGGAGCCGACAACCCGCGGTACGTGCACGCCAATGCTGTCTGGAGTCCGGACGGCAAGTACCTCGTTTTCCTGAGGGCGGAAGCTCGGGAGGCGTATCCGCCGGGCACCAAGCTCGCCGCCTATGCCAACGATCCGAATGAAACGCCGATCCAGTACGATCTTTATCGGATCCCGTTCAATGAAGGAAAAGGGGGAGTAGCGGAACCGATCGCGGGGGCATCGGCCAACGGGATGAGCAACACCTTCCCGAAAATCTCGCCGGATGGACGCTGGATCGTCTTCACGCAGTGCCGAAACGGCTTGCTTATGCGGCCCGACGGCCGTCTCCACATCATCCCGGCCGAAGGCGGACAACCGCGCCTGATGCAGTGCAATACGCCACTGATGAACTCGTGGCACAGCTTCTCGCCCAATGGTCGCTGGCTGGTCTTTTCCTCCAAGAGCCGCTCGCCTTACACGCAGATGTTCCTGACGCACCTCGATGAAAACGGCGAGGACACGCCTGCTGTCCTGATCGAGAACGCGACGGCCGCCAACCGGGCGGTAAACATTCCGGAGTTCCTGAACATCGCACCGGACGCGATGCTCAGCATGGATGCCCCGGCCACGGAGCTCTACCGGGTTCTGGACCACGCAACCGAGTTGGGGAAAAAAGGAGACTACGAAGAGGCGATCTCCGAGTGGCGGCATGCGCTCGAGATGAGCCCGGACGACCCTATGGTTTTCCACAACCTCGGGCTTTCACTCGCCGCAACAGGCCGGTTTCCGGAAGCGATCGACCAGTACCAGAAGGCCCTGGCGGTCGATCCCCAGCACTCGGACAGTTATACCGGCTGGGGATTGGCGCTCGCTCGAACCGGGGACTTGGATGGCGCCGTCGCTAAATTTGAGAAGGCCTTTGAGCTTAGCCCCGGGGACGCGAATGCGATGAGCAACCTGGGGGCGGCTCTGCTCGAAAAAGGGAGAGTCGACCAGGCGATCTGGTACTGTCAGAAAGCCCTGGAGATCAGCCCGAATGACCCTGAGGCGAGGGGCAATCTCGCGATCGCGCTGGCCATGTCGGCCAGACCGGCTGAGGCCATTCCTCACTTCGAGCAGGCGCTGGCGGCTAGTCCGGAATCAATCGAACTGCATACCAACTTCGGCTTCGCCCTGCTCGAGACAAATCAACCGGACAAAGCTATCCCTCACCTGGAGAAGGCGCTGAGCTCAGGTTCCGGCTCGGCCCTTCTGCATTATCATCTCGCCGATGCCTATAGGCAGGCGGGGCGGGTGACCGAAGCGCTTCAGACAGCGCGCCGGGCGCTATCCCTGGCTTTGGAGCAGAACGACCAGTCCCTGGCCGCGGCCGCCAGGAACCTCATCGCCCGCCTGGAAGCCTCTGTGCGGTAATGCTGACGGCGACTTAGAAGCCGAACCCGAAGGACGACAAGGACCTCAAGGACCGCAAGGACGGAAACCAAGCCGGCTGTTGTTGTTGTCTTTGTCGTCCATGATGTCCTTGTTGTCCTTGAGATTCACTTCACGGGCACTTGCTCCAGCGAGACAACGAGATCGTCGATATAGTAGGTTCGCGGCGTCTCCCAGGTACCCCAGACGCCAACCACCACATACAGAAGACCGTCCGGGCCGGACTGCAGTTCCTGCTCGTACGCCTTGTCGAGCCATGCGTAGCCGATATCGTTCGGGCCGCCGTGTCCGGTGGTTCCCTGGTACGGGAGCTCGTCCCGGGTCTTGGGGGGCTGCGCAAGGGCGCCGGCGATTATCCTCCACAGATTCAGGTCTCCGTAGTCACCGGTTGCGAAGGAATACCGAATGCGAACCCGGTAGAGGGCGTCAGGCTCCACGGTGAAAGCGCGCTGGATCCAGATCTTCCCGGCGTCGGTCATATTGTTGAGGTAGAACTTCAGAGACTGCGAACCGTCGGTCATCCGCGCCGAAGAAGCTTCGATTGACCACTGTGCGATGCTCTGGCCGTCATTAACGTCGATCGCCACCGGTTGCCATCCCAGCAGTCCCCCTTCAAACGAAAACAGAGCGTCGTGTCCAAGCGCTTCGACGGGTATTGCCGACAACCGGGAACCGTCGGAATGAGCGCCGATCATCGCCAGAAGTTGAGTGCTCTGGACTTCGATACTCCCCTGCAGTGAGCCGCCGGCCAGGCCGGGTATCACTTCATCGAGGAAAAGGGCCTTCTGCTCGCGGGGGCCAAGCTCGAACGTCGCCTTCCCATTGGCCAATTCGGTTCCGTCCGGCCCCCGGGCGGTCAGATTGATCACGGCCGGGTCCCGCCCGATAACTGTGAGTGCGAGCGCGCTGCGCGTCTGACGCGACAGGTCCTGCTCTACAGGCATGACGGCGCGCAAGAAGGGCTGGGCGGCGGCAAAGCCGGCCGGGCCGGTCGCACCAGAAAAGGAAATGCTGCCGACAATCGGCCGTTCAGCGCGCACGCGGGCGGAACCAAGAGTGAGGGAATCCTGACTGAGGTCCGTCCTGAGGAACTTCGTGCCGCCGGCGGGCAAGGTGAACGGGTGCTCGCTCGCGACAACGCCCCCAATTGAGACAGGCAGGCGATTACCGATGTGATCGAAGGTTTGAAGGATGCCTGAACATGGGACGACAGGCGAGGGGTTGACCACCATGATCGTCGCAACAACCCCTCCCGAATCAACAAACTGCGGAAAGACCAGGCGAATATCGCCGGAAGGCGCCTGACCGAACACTCCAGTGAAGATGGCGGCAAGAGCCGTCAGAACGACGAAGATTTTGAGAGTAGGCATAGGGATTCGTGACTCCTGCAGATTGTTTCCAGGGCAGTTCGAAGTTGATTCCAGTCTGCCCGAAACCGGGCGAACGGTTCAACACCGAGATCCCCAGTGCGGAACCCACTTCCAAGCGGGACCAGGTCCGACTGGAAATCAGGCCCCACGCGCAACCTGAAGTCATTGCTCAGCCCTCGACAGTCGTGTCATCATGCGGCCGTGCTCGCCACGGTTTTATTGCTCGCCGTCTTGTTCGCACAGGACTGGGTCCTGGACGCCCAGTTGCCGTCCCATGTGACCGAGAAGGAACTCGCCCGCGGAAAGGCACTGTACGGATCCCAATGCCAGCGTTGCCACGGGCCGAACGGGGACGATACTGGATATATCTACATCACCCCGCTTTCCGGCCTCTCGCTACGGCTGGGAGATCCCCGAATGCGGCAGTTTCGCGGACCATCGTTTACTCTTCGCGGGCGGTTCTATCCGCCTGATGAAGCCCGCTCGCTGATGGCTTATATCCTCACCTTGCCCGGTGAGAAAGGTTTTCGCCGGGCGGACGCAATCATGTCGCCCTACCTACTTGGGCAGAAGGTCTGGAATCGCAACTACCTGGTGGTGGACGTTCGAACGGAAGCCGAGTTTCGCGCGTCACATATCCGCGGCTCCGTGAATTTTCCGCCCAGGGCGCTGGCCGGCATGGCCCGACCCTCCGTCGCACCGGAGGTCCGAAACCGGATCCTGGTGCTCTATGACGAGGGGAACGGATTGCGAGCAGCAAGGCTCTGGCGAGCCATCTTCGGGTCAGGCCATCCCCGAGTCGCTGTCCTCGATGGCGGTTTCAAGAAGTGGGTCTCGGAGAACCGCGATGTCTCCACCGAGCCGACTGCGTCGGCGCCCTCGGTCTTACTCGTTGATTCGCTCGGTCCGGCCGGTCCTTCCTTGCCTGCACATTCCACCGGTCCCGCGCGCGAAGTGCGCTTTGATGCCCGTAAGACCGCCCTGGAGACGGGCTTCCTCCCGGCGGCGGAATTGTCCGCATACCTTCATTCGGTGGGCTTCAACGGGACCGGCCGATACAAGCTCAGGGGCCAACTCGAGTCCAGCGACCTGCTGGCGTTTCAACTGCATTTGCTCGGGTTTGCGGCTGAGGTGACGGGCACCGCTGAGATCGTCGTTCACTGAAACCAACGCAGTGGACACGCGAGTGACTCCTGTTGGAGTCTTTCATGCCCTTTCGGGCACCCGCGATCGATGAAAAGCGGGGAGACAGTCGAGTAGCCCTGTCGGAGCCGCGCACGCAGCGAGGCTGTTGAAAAAGGCCAGTTAGCGCATTTGGCTGAGAGGATATTGACGGTTTCCAACGCCAAAGGCGTTGCGTAGCAAAGCCCAGGGTTGGCTGCGTTTTTTGCAGCCTACCCTGGGATCCAGAGCCGTAAGTCATCAACCCTGAAAGGGTTGCGTATAGTGCGCAGTACGCAACCCTTTCAGGGTTGAACCCCATACAAGCCTCCGACCCGGGGTAGCCCGCCAAAGCGCGGGCAACCCCGGGCTCTGCTACGTGACCCCGTTGGGGTCATTCGGCAATCCCCTCCGGGGATATGACAAACAGGTGCACATTTTCAACACCCTCGCAGCGCTTTCCAGCGGAGTAGCGGGTTCAGGGTTGAGGCGAGACCGACGGTCAGCAACCACCGTACAGACCCGCGCACGCGGCTCTGACAACCTCGCTCCCGGCTCCTCATTGTTCCAGGAATACTATTTTCAGGAGCAGTGCGGCGGCAGAAGGGAATCCGACGCTTTATCAGGCTCCCGGCGACGCCGCACTCCAAAGGACCTCACTGGGTGGGCGCGGACATCTTCTTCCCCCGTACCTTGGTGAAGAAATCGCGGAAGATGGCATCGCGGTCGAGAGAGTATACGACGCGCATGAAGTGCCGCGACTCGTCGACGCTGAAGGTGTACTGATCCGTGACGATCGGCGTGTGCACGAGGTTCGAGGGCAACCACCTGGGATTGACCACCCAGGCGACCGCAGTCATGTCCCAGATCACCTTGGACCACGCGAAATGGTCGTTGTGGTACTCCTTAAAGATCTTCAGCAGGTACTCCGCGGTTTCGCCTTGTCCGGCCAGGTATCGCTCCATCTCGGGAACCGTAGTCGCGAAGTGGGTCACAACCGGAGTGCAGGGCAGTTGAACGACAGGTACCCCGGAATCGAACAGCAGGCGTGACGCCATGAGGTCCTGTTGAAAGTTGAATTCCCTTTGGCTGGGCCAGTGGTGCCCGTTACCGCCCAGCCAGACGACCACGATATTGCGGGCGATCTGAGGGTCGATCAGAATCGCGGATGCCACGTTTGTTATGGCACCAACGGCAACGACGTAAAGGGGATTCTCCGGACTATACTTTTTCGCCCTCGTGACAAGATCCAGCGCCGCCGCACTCCGGTGGGGCTGTTTCAAATCGCGCAGATAGTCCTCGCTTCCCCGAAAAGCGAAGCCTTCGGCACTGATATTCATCGTCTTGAGGATGCGAAGAATCTCCTCGTAACTCTTTTCCATTCCATCGCCCGGTCCCGTCGATCGGTTGTTGTGAAACGGCGCAGCGTAGACCGCCTCAACCTTTACCTCGGGCGATAGAAGCGAGTAGACCAGCGCAAACTGGTCATCGATCTCATTGAAAGTATCGGTGTCGAGCACCATGGTGGCCGGGCGCTTCTCGACCGGTTGGAGCATCCGGATTCGCTGCTCGGGACTGACCGGCGATTGGTTCTGGGCACTCACCAGGATAGGCAGCAAGAAAATGACGAGTGAAAGATACACAACGGAGCAAGGAATAATCTGCTTCATCGGCTGGCTTCGCCCTCCTTCTGTGGCGGACGCACGCATTATAGGCGATTCTTCAGCATCGGGCCCCGACGGTCAGGGCACAATTCTCCGATTTCTGGTCGGGCGGTCATCGGAGTCTGCCCCTCCGCGGAGCGCCTTGAGCCTGGCCTGCGACCGTCTCCAGTTGCGGATGAACAAGAGCACCAGCGCCAGCGCTCCCACCACGCCGACAACGATCTGATAGTCCATTTCATCTTCCTCCCCAACTTTTGACGCCCGGACAGCAATGACGGGGTCACCCGAGTTTCACCGGGCTTAACTGCTCTTGTCCAGGCGCCTGACGCGGATGTTCCGGTAGCGGACGAACTGCTTGGTCAAGTCTCCGCCTCCGTGCACCTGAAGTGCGATTCCGCCGCGGTCAGGATGACGCTTTTCAGTCTCGGTCCATTCCATGATCTTCACGCCGTTGATCCAGGTTTGGATCGCGGGCGGATTGCCGACGATTCGCGCCCGCAATTCGTTCCACTGCCCGTGGCGCCAGAAAAGGGGCCAGGCATCGGGCAGAACCGGAAAGGGCACGGGAGCATCCTTCACCACTTCGATCTTCGTCGACCTCGTCCAGGAAACTGAAGTTCCGCACGCTCGGCTTCCCGCCAAGCCCCTCTCCGTAGACCCCCATCAGGTTACCCTTCGCGTGGTAGTCGATCATAGCCTGATAGGCTTTCCCATCCTCGGTGCTGCGGAGAAACAGGCCGCTGTCCGGCCCGAAGTCGTTGTTCATCTCGACCGCCACTTCGAAGTCGCCAAACTGCTCATCGGTGATGATTATCCCGCCGTTGCCGGGCACGTCCTGGGTGCCGATGATCGCGCCGTTTTCCAGGCTCCATTTGCCGCCTGACGTGTTGTTGCTGGTTTTGCTGTGGCCGGTTTTCGCGCTCACGTGCCAGCCCTTCAGACTCTGGCCGTCGAAGATCGACACCATTGGCGAATCCTCGCCGGGGTCGGCTGCACAGGACAGAGCCACGATCAGACCAGTGACACTGAGCGACAACAGAACAAGCAGTCCTTTTCTCATGCGATGAGGATGACGCGCGTATCGGGAGGAGTCAAGGAACGCGAGGAAGCAGTCGATCCGACGGGCTCGTCGCCCCCTACTCGAGCCATTTGAACGCGCGCTCGCCTGCCGCGAAGCAGAGCGCGCCGATCGCAACGAGTACGGCGCAGGGCAGCAGCATTTCCGTATAGGAGAATCCCCGCCAAATGGCCCCTTCCATGGAGAGAATCGCCCATTTGACGGGGCTGAAATGACTGACCGCCTGCAGCCATTTGGGCATGAAAAAGAGCGGGAGCATGCCGCCACCGAGCATCGACATGACCAAAAGCACAGCCCACCCGATTCCGGCCGCAGCCTGCTCGGTTCTCCCGAGCACCGACAGCAGCATCATGATCCCGACGAAACAGAGACCGACGGCGACCAAGGCAATTGCAAGCTTCGGCAGCGAGTCAGGCCGCACCCCGAAGACGAGCCGCCCGAACGCCAGCAGCGCAACGGAGAGCGCAATCATGGTGATGAAGCAAGCGAGCGCTTTGCCCGCCAGGATCTGGCCTCGCCGGATCGGAGCCATCCGTAGCCGGACCAGGGTGCCTCGCGTCCGCTCGGTTACCAGAGAAATGCCGAAGGCGGCCGCACACCCCAGAACTCCCCAAATCACGCCTTGGGGAAACGTCACGTCATAGGAGCGTCGCGGCCCTTCCCACTGCACGTGCACATCCGCGTTCTGAATCTTCAGCGGTTGGAAGCTGCCGAACTTCTTCTCACCGCTCTCCATCCGGGGAGCGCGGGACAGGACTGCAGAAAGGTCACCCAGGTAGCTGGACACTTTCTCCCGATCGGCCGGCGCCATGTTCGGGCTTTTCAGAACCTGCTCCCGTGACTGTGCGAGGGACGCGACCGATTTGCCCGGATCAGCGAACAGGTCCGAGAGCCTTTCGGCCGCGTACTTGATCAATGTCCCTTCGAGCATTCCCTGCTCGGCCTTGCGTGACGGGTCGACGCCCAACTCGACGGCAGGCGGGTTGTCCCCGAAGTTGTTGGCGTCTCCGAAACCTCTCAGGACGACGATGTACGCCGTCGCCTCGCCACGTCGAACCCTGTTGAACGCCTCCGCCCGCGACGACGCTCGGGCGTCGAGCTCAGGCGCTCCCATGAGACGTTTGATGAACGCCTGGGACCCGCTGGTATCGTCCTCGTCTATCACGAAGACCTTGAGCTTGTTAGCCTGGTGCCCCTCGTTGACAAAGAGCGTCCCGAAAAAAATTGCGATCAGGAGCGGGAAAAAGAAGACGAAAAAGAACCCTGCCTTGTCGCGAAACATCAGGCGCAAATCCTTCACGGCCACCGCGAAGATTTCTCTCATAGTCTCTAGTCTCTCAACCGTCGGCCGGTCAATTGAAGAAAAACGGATTCAAGGTCGGGGCCTTCGAGTCGAAAGCTGAGCAGGCGGGACTGTGCCTGAAGGCGGTTCAGCTCGGCAAGGGGATCGTCGGTCGGAACCCTGACCTCGCCCTGCAGGCTTTCCGCGACGAGGATCTTCTGCCCGCCGTGCGTGCGAAGCAACCCGTCGATACTATCGAGCGCCAGGAGGCGACCGTGGTCGATGATGCCGACCCGGTCGCACAGCCGTTGCGCTTCCTCCATGTAGTGGGTCGTGTAGACAACTGTGCGGCCCTGCTCGCGAAGCGCGATGACTTTCTCGAAGATCGCGTTGCGTGACTGCGGGTCGACGCCAACCGTCGGCTCGTCCAGCAGGAGCAGCTCGGGCTCGTGCACCAAGGCGATCGCGAGGTTCAGGCGCCGCTTCATTCCGCCCGAAAAGGTGGAGACGCGGTCGCCGCGCCGATCGTAAAGGTCCACAAACTCGAGAGTGGACTTGACCTGCTCGCGGAGTTTCACACCTCGCACGCCGGCTATTTTGCCGAAGAAGGCCAGGTTTTCCTCGGCCGTCAGTTCCTCGTAAATCGCGAGTGTCTGAGACGCGACCCCGATGTGGCGGCGAACTTCGGGATCGGCGGGACAGCCGAGGCCCATTAGCTCGACGCTGCCCTCGTCGGGCGCCAGGAGACCCACGGCGATGTTCACCACCGTCGTCTTCCCCGCCCCGTTTGGCCCCAGAAGTCCAAAAACCTCTCCCCGGTTGATTTCGAGCGACAGGCCGTCAACCGCCCGGATGTCGCCGAACGACTTGTACAGGTTCGAGATGCGAAGCATGGTTTGAATGATAGTACGGAGGGCCTTCATTTGCAGTTCAATTAACAGGTCACTGTCCCCAGTAGAGCACCCGTCCTGGAGGACGGGTGAAACACCCGGTCGCTTCTTGCATCTAGAAGGTGTTTAGCGTTGCCCGTGCCACGGGTCTTAGGTCAGAATAGCCTGCCCGCGTGACGCACCTGCGAGGGTCGAACCGGGTGCGCAAGAGAATCAACCAGGGGGAGTGAATGTTCCGCAGGATTACTCTGTTCGTCGTAACCGCCCTATCCGTGATGCTTATGTGCCGGGCAGGCCAGGAGAGCCCTGCAACCCCGGCGCCCGCAGTTTCGAATCCCTATGGGCGGATCTACCCGGCCCGAGTCTATACGGCAGTCAAGCTCGCGTCGGCCGCGCCGGTGATCGACGGCCGGCTGGATGACGCCGCATGGCAGGAAGGTGACTGGGCTGGGGACTACAAGCAGCAGATGCCAACCGAAGGCGCCAAGCCGTCACAGCCGACCGAGATCAAGATCCTCTATGACGAGCGGAACATCTACGTCGCCATCCGCGCCTACGATGACCCCGCCCTGATCCACCGATACGGTTCCCGTCGCGACAAGGTGGAGGATGCGGGAGACGTCGTCGGTGTTTGCTTCGACAGCTACAACGACAAGCGGACGGGCTTCGAGTTCGATTTGTCGGCGGGCGGCGGAAAGATCGACCTGATCCTGACCAACGACGGCTGGGACACGACCTGGGACGCGGTCTGGTATGGAAAGACAGGCATGGAGGAAGATGCCTGGACGGCCGAGTTCCAGATCCCGCTCAGCCAACTGCGTTACGGCGCCCAGGAGGAACAGGTGTGGGGCCTGCACGCCTGGCGCTGGATCGACCGCAATCAGGAAGAGGACCAGTGGCAGCTGATCCCGAGACAAAGCACGGGCCGCATGTACAACCTGGGCGAATTGCACGGCATCCGGGGCCTGAAGCGGTTCCGCCACATCGAGCTCCTCCCCCATACCGTCGCAAAACTGACGTCCAATCCGAAGGTTCCCGGAGACCCCTACCGGAACGGAATCGATCAATCTGCATCGGTCGGTCTGGATGCCAAGGTCGGGCTCACCTCGAACTTCACGCTTGACGCGACCGTAAACCCGGACTTCGGGCAGGTGGAGGCCGATCCCTCCGTCATGAACCTGACGGCGTACGAGACGTTTTATCCCGAGAAGCGCCCCTTCTTTCTGGAAGGGAAAACCATCATGCAGTTCGATCTCGAGAGCGATGAAGGGGCCAACATGCTGTTCTACTCCCGGCGAATCGGCGGCGCGCCCGCCTACGCGCCCGGTCTGCAGCGACGGCGAGTACATGCGGGTTCCCGAGATGACCTCGATCCTCGACGCCGTCAAGGTCACGGGCAAGACGAACAATGGCCTCTCGATCGGTATCCTCCAGAGCATGACGTCCCGGGAAACGGCCGAGATTTCATTCCAGGACCAGGAACGCCGTGCCCCCGTCGAGCCTTATTCCAACTACTTCCTGTCTCGGATTCAAAAGGACTGGGACAAGGGGAACACCAGTCTCGGGGGGATGTTACCTCGACGCATCGGTGGCTCTCGGACCCGAGCCTCGACTTTCTGTCCGGGGACGCCCTCACCGGCGGGGTCGACTTCGCCCACTATTTTCAAAACCGCACCTATGTTCTCGAAGGCAAGGCGATTTTCAGCCAGGTAACGGGGTCAGAGGAAGCAATCCGAAATCTGCAAACGAACGCCGTTCACTACTACCAGAGACCCGACGCCACGCACCTCGGAGTGGACGAATCGGCAACCTCGCTCTCGGGCCATGGCGGTCGGGTGCGTTTCGGAAGAACCGAGAAAAGCCGCTGGCGTTTCTCGGACACCCTCAGCTGGAGCTCGCCCGGTCTCGAGCTCAACGACCTGGGATACCTGCGCCAGGCCGACTCGGTCACCAACCAGGCATCCGTCGGCTACCACCGGTCCGAGCCGAGGCGATTGTTCCGCTCGTTTAGCGTGGTTCTCAACCGGGTCGACGGCTGGGATTTCGGCGGGCTGAACACGGACGGGATGACGGGCGTCGCGGCGAACGGCACGTTCAAGAACAAGTGGTACGCCTACGGAGCGACGCACGCTGTGCGAAGAGACGTGTCGACCAGGCTCTTGCGCGGCGGTCCAGCCATCGCGCGCGATCGTTTCTGGTGCTGGAACCCGGTCGGCGGCACCGATCCTTCCCGTCGGGTCGCGTTCCAGTTCGGCGTCCACAGGCACCTGTTCGTCGACGGGCAGTCAAACCTCTCGGAAGTGTACCCGGGCATAGTGCTCAGGCTCTCGGAATCGCTCTCGGTCTCGAGCGAGGTCCAGTACTCGAAAAACGTCAACGACCTCGAGTACGTGGCGACGCCGCAGGCAAACGGCGGGGCACTCTACATCCTCGGCCGGATCGACCAGAAAACGGTGGGCACCACCTTTCGTGTCAATTACACCGTCACCCCGGACCTTTCGATCCAGTACTACGGCAGCCCGTTTGTCTCGACCGGCAGCTACGCGGATTTCAAACGGGCCACGTCCCCGCTGGCAACCCGGTACGCGGACCGTTTCTACAACCTGGCCCCAGCCGAGATCGCCTATCGCCCCGAGCTCAACGATTACACGGTCAACGAGGCGGGCGGTGCGTACTCGTTCGGCAGGCCGGATTTCAGCTTCCGCCAGTTCCGATCCAACCTGGTCGTGCGCTGGGAGCCCAAACCGGGGTCCGCCCTTTATGTGGTATGGTCGCAGGGGAGAACCAGTGAGTCGAGCGCCTGGGACGGCTCCCTGGGACATAATTACAGCGCGCTCTGGAACGCGCCCAGCCAGAACCTCTTGCTGGTGAAGCTCAGCTACTGGCTGCCCCTGTAATTTGGCTCTCGAGGAGCGACGAAGGAAGGCCCCCGCATGGCTCGAGACGTCGTGACCGGCGCTTTCGGATACTCTGGCAAATACATCACCTCGCATCTCCTCGAGCAGGGCCGAACGGTTCATACGATCACTAATTCCCCGGGACGCGCCAATCCTTTCGGAGGAAGGGTGACGGCTTCCCCGTTTCACTTTGACGACCTGCCCAAGCTTGTCGATACACTGGGCGGCGTCGAGGTCCTTTACAACACCTACTGGGTGCGTTTTAACTTCGACACGTTCAGTCACGGGCTCGCTGTAGAGAACACCCTGAAACTGTTTAAGGCGGCCAGGCAGGCGGGGGTCCGTCGGGTGGTCCATATCAGTATCACCAACCCCTCCGAGGACAGCGATCTTGAATACTTCCGAGGCAAGGCACGGTTGGAGCGCGAACTGCGTCAATCGGGCCTGTCCTACGCCATTCTCAGGCCGGCGGTCCTGTTCGGAAAAGAGGATATTCTGGTCAACAACGTGGCTTGGGTACTGCGGCGGTTTCCGGTTTTCGGCGTGTTCGGGGACGGCTCGTACAAGCTACAGCCAATCTTTGTGGACGACCTTGCTAAACTGGCGGTTCGCGAGGGACAAGCTACCGAAAACAGGATCGTCGACGCGATTGGCCCGGAGACCTTCACCTTCCGAGGCCTGGTGGAGACGATCGGCGAAATCATCGGCCGCCCGAGGCGCATCATTCGGGTGTCGCCCGCCTTCGGATACCTCGTGGCTTCCATAATCGGAAAGTTCGTCGGCGACGTTTTCCTCACGAGGGATGAGATCGCCGGGCTCATGAGAGGGCTGCTTGCTACAGCGTCAACCCCTGCGGGCACGACGAAGCTGACTGACTGGGCCGGAGTCAACCGTGAATTACTCGGCCACCGATATTCGAGCGAGCTCGCGCGGCGTCGCAATCGGAAAGAGGCATACGAGCGACTCTAGAGTGGCAAGTCGTAGGGGGTAGGTCCGACTTCCAAATCGGACAGAGTCCCACTGGGAAGTGGGACCCACTAAAGCCGGCCGCCTGGTTGTTTGAAGCTGTCATAATGTCCTTGGCCAAAGCACGATCGGCACTTTCCAAAGGAGGTTTTGATGTCACATCCCATGAAGGATCCCGTCACCTGGCTGTATCCACCCATCGAACCATTCCATACCGGCATGCTGAAGGTTTCCGATCTTCACGAGTTGTACTTCGAGGAGAGTGGCAACCCGTCCGGGAAACCGGTCGTCTTCCTTCATGGCGGCCCTGGTGCCCACTCCGACCCGAAGCAGCGTCGCTTCTTCCATCCGGGAAAGTACCGGATAGTGAACTTTGACCAGCGGGGGTGTGGAAAAAGTACTCCGCCGGGCAGCCTGGAGGCGAACACGACCTGGGACCTGGTCGCCGACATCGAGAAGCTTCGTGTATCGCTGGGAATCGAGAAGTGGCAGGTATTTGGCGGCTCGTGGGGATCCACTTTAGCCCTGGCCTATGCGGAAACCCACCCGGACCGCGTGACTGAGCTTATTTTGCGCGGCGTCTTCCTCCTCCGAAAACAAGAGATCGACTGGTCGTACCAGGAAGGTGGCGCTTCCATCCTCTTCCCCGATGCCTGGGAGCCGTTCTGGCAACACATTCCGGAAAATGAGCGAAGCGACATGCTCGGGGCCTACTGGCGTCGGCTCCAGAGCGAGGACCCGGCGGTGCGCCTCCAGGCAGCCAAGATCTGGAGCAAGTGGGAAGGAGCGACCTCGAAGCTTCTCCCGGATCCGGAATTCACCGCCGAGTATGAGGAGGATGAATTCGCCCTGGATTTTGCACGGATCGAAGCACACTACTTTGTGAACCGCGGCTTTCTTGAGGTCGATGGGCAGTTGCTCCGGGACGCCGGCAAACTGAGTGGTATTCCGGGCGTCATCGTCCAAGGCCGGTACGATGTCGTCTGCCCGATGGTGAGCGCCTGGGCGGTACACTGTGCCTGGCCGGAAGCCGAGCTCATCATCAGCCCCGACGCCGGGCACAGCGCCTTCGAGCCCTCGAACAGCCGGGCCTTGGTCGCCGCCACGGATCGGTTTGCCGGATTTTAGGAGAAAGCCTTCGCTCCTGGGGTCCTGGATGCGATCCCCGACCCTTCTGTTCGACCAGGCGGTGGAGGCACGTAGATGAGCTCAGACGTTCTTTTGATTTACAATAGGCTTAATGCGATCCCGCCTGTTGAAGGTTGTGTTAGCTCTCGGGCTTGTTTACGTCCTTGCTTGCGGCGCACTGCTCGTCGCGATGTTTCAGCCACCCGCCCGATTCGGGCGGATCATCGCCACGGTGGAGAATCCCCTTCTCTTCATCGCTCTTCCTTTCAAATCACTCTGGTACATTGCCCGGGACGGTTCCGTCGAATCGGGTGACCGGGCTCCCGACTTCGAGCTGGGGACGCCTGACCACTCCTCTCGGGTGCGCCTGTCGGCCCTGCGCGGGAAACCTGTCGTGCTGATCTTCGGCAGCTATACTTGACCACCGTTCCGGCGGGAGGTTCCCGCCCTCAATCGGTTGAAAGATCGATTCGCCAGCCAAGCCGCTTTCTACATCGTTTACATCGAGGAGGCGCATCCAACCGACGCGTGGCAAATGGCGGTCAACGTGAAGCAGAAAGTGCTGTTCAGTAATCCGCTGACCGTCGCCGAGCGTTCTTCCGTGGCCACCAGTTGCGTGAAGAACCTGGGAATCAAGATCCCGGCGCTTGTGGACGACCTCAAGAACTCGACCGAACGGGCATACACCGCTTGGCCTGACAGGCTCTACCTGATTGACGCGCAGGGACGAGTCGCTTACAAGAGCGACCCCGGGCCTTTTGGATTCGATGCAAAACGGCTGGAAGCCGAACTGGTCAAGGTCCTGCAGAAAACGCCCGTCGGTCCGGACAGCCGCGCCGGCCTGCAATAGGTCAGCCCGCTGGGCAAGCTCCTTTTTGGAGCAGTGCGGCAGCAGAAGGAATCCTCTTTATACGTATTTCGGCGACGGCCTTCCGGAGCGCGGACGTCCCGTCCGCACTGGGTTCGCGGGCATCTTGCCTGCGCGCCGGGCATCTTGCCCGGCGTTTTCTTTCGGCGATCGCAACAAGTTGAACAAGTCGGAACGGCGGGCAAGATGCCCACCGCGCGGACGGGACGTCCGCGATCCCAGTGCGGACGAGATGTCCGCGCTCCGAGGGCCAACTCCGCCCCCCGTACCTTTTGCAGATCGGACTTCCTTCTGCCGCCGCACTGCTCCGGAAACAGTTGGCCGTTAGAACAACGGGTGAGCGGGGAGTGAGGTTTGTCGGAGCTGCGTGCGCGGCTCCGACAAGATTACTCCCGGCTGTTGACCCGCCGTTTTCATCATCGTGCGTGGCTCGACTGATGGAGCTCTCCTTGCCTGTTGACCCGATTTAGAACTCATTAAAAATTGCTGATATCATCAAGGGCAAGTCTTGACTTTGTTAGCAACATCGGACGCACGGTTGGGGTATTCGCCTCGGAGGAATCCGCATGGCCGGTAAGTACAAGACGGTCGTACCTGACATTGAATTCTGGAAACGGATGGTGCCGTGTCAGGCCGCCTGTCCCGCGAAGACAGACGCGGGGAAGTATGTGCAGTTGATCGCGCAGGGCCAGTTCGAGCAAGCCTTCCTCGTTGCCCGTTCGCCCAATCCGCTTGCGTCGATCTGCGGCCGCGTCTGCGCCGCGCCGTGCGAAGACAACTGCCGGCGAGGCAAGATCGATGCCCCGGTCAGCATACGTGCGCTCAAACGCTCCGCGTGCGAAAAGCACGGGGTCGAGTCGCTCCAGCCCGACACCCAGGACCGGCTCTTTGAGGGTGCCTCCAGCGCGGGTAACACGACTCCCTGGCACCTCCCCATGACGGTCAACCCGAGGACGGACCAAACCGTGTCCCAGCGGGTCGCGGTTGTGGGCGGAGGTCCGGCCGGCATCGCCTGTGCGCACGATCTCGCGGTGATGGGTTACGAGGTGACCCTCTTTGAGGCAAGCGGCTCCCTCGGCGGCATGATGATCCAGGGAATCCCCGAGTTTCGCCTGCCACGTTCCGTAGTCGACAAGGAAATCGACAAGATTGTGCAGCTCGGCGTCCGGGTTCGGCTCAACACCGCTCTATCGGCGCGTTTCGGCATTGCAGAGCTCCGCCGCGAGGGATTCGAAGCGATCTTCGTCGCCGTCGGCACACAGCGAGGGCGCGAGCTCGAGATCGAGGGAACGGAACTGGACGGCGTCGTCAAGGCTGTCGACTTCCTGCTCAACATCAACCGCGGTTACCGGGTCGACCTGGGGAGGAAGGTAGTCGTCATCGGCGGCGGTTTCGTGGCGTTCGACGCCGCACGCATGGCACTGCGTGCGTTGGAGAGCGACCAGGAGGAATTCCAGCGGGATCTTACGATGCCGGTTGCACTGGACGCGGCCCGCGCCGCTTTGCGCTCGGGGGTCCTTGAAGTGCGGATGTGCAGCCTGGAGTCCTTCGAGGAAATGCCCGCTCTGCGGAGTGAACAGGGTCGCGAAGAATTCGACGAAGCCCGCCGGGAAGGGGTTCCCTTTCATCCGCAGCGCGGGCCGAGGAGACTATTTGGGCTGAACGGCCGGGTGGTTGGCATTGAAATGGTGGGCGTCAAACGCACTTACGACCCGGCCGGTCGTTTTGACCCGGTCTATGACCCGGACGTCGTCGAAACCATGCTCGCTGATTCGGTGATCCTCGCGGTCGGCCAGCAGGCGGACCTTTCTTTCCTGAAGCCGGAGGATGGAGTCCGGATTACGCCTCGCGGCACCATCGCGATCGATCCGGAGACACTGGCCAGCTCGGCCCCCGGCATTTATGCCGGCGGCGACGTGGCGTTCGGTCCCCGAAACCTGATCGATGCGGTCGCCAACGGCAAGCGGGCAGCAATGTCGATGAATGAGTTATCTGCGCGGGCAGAGGTGCCCGGGCCGAATCGACCTGACCATCGAGCAGATCTCGACCCGGACATACGGGATGGCGCTCGGACTACGAGAAGCGACCGAGAACCGCCCCGCCTTCCGTCTCGCTCGATCGCAGGACCGGAATCTCGGAAGTTGAAACCGGGTACGCGGACGAAGAAGCGCGCCTTCAGGCGGAACGCTGCCTTTACTGCCATATCCAGACAATTTACGACGTCGAGAAGTGCGTGCTCTGCAACCGCTGTGTCGATATCTGTCCGGACATACTGCCTGAAGCTTGTACCGGCAGCGGATCTCGAGCTCGAACCCAAGCAAATCCTGCAGAACGCGGAATTCGCCGCCTCGCTGTCGACCCCGGAGCCCCTGTCGGCCATGATCAAGGATGACGAGAAGTGCATCCGGTGCGGGTTATGCGCGACTCGCTGCCCAACCGGCGCAATGACGATGGAGGTTTTTCACTATGCCGAGCAACGACGGAATTGCTTGAGAACCCGACCGAAACTGCCCATGTGGCCGACCGTCGGTCCTTTTCTGACTCGTCTCGGGCTCGCGGCGATAGGACTGGGTGTCGTCGGACAGGCGTATGCCTTCCTGCGCTCCCTGGTCCCCAATGTCCTTTATGAAGAACCGCCTCGTTTCAAGGTCGGAGCCCCGGACAGGTTCAACGAGGGAGTCTCTTTCCTGGACGACCGCCGGGTTTTCATTTTTCGGCGAGAAGAACACGTTTCAGGCGATGTCCGCAGTCTGCACACATCTCGGCTGCACGGTAAACCTACGTCGTCTGAATCAGGCGCAGACGGTTCAGGCGGGAGGACGCGAGCTTCTAGAAAAGCAGGAGTTCCTGTGCCCGTGTCACGGCTCCAAGTATTACGGTGACGGCACGAACTATGCCGGTCCGGCGCCTCGTCCCCTGCCCTTCTTCCGGCTGGAAGTTTCGCCTGACGACGGGCAGTTGATCGTCGATGCGTCCGAGGAGACCGACCGGGATTTCAGATTGACGGTGTGAGGACCGGCTGACCGGCTGACCGGCGGGCAGTGCGCAGTGGGTAGCCGCCCGCAGGTCCCAGTTCCCAGTGGGACTCTTCGTGGCAGAGGGCGAGAACCTGCCGCGCCTGCCGATGTCCGACTGGGCAGTCGGACGTACGCCGGAGCTGCCCGGTTCCGCAAGGTCAGTGCGCAGTGCGCAGTTGAATCGAGGAAGCAACTCATGGCAACAGTCAGCAAACGCAGCACTTGGGAAAAGATCAGCTGGACGTGGAACCCCGCCAGCCCCCGGGAGGCCGGAGACTCTATCGTCCGCAACTTCCTCCTGCATTGGTTCCCTGCGAAGGTCTCGGAATCAAGCCTTTCCTGGCGATACTCATTCTGGCTCGGGAGCATCTCGGCGGTGCTTTTCGGCATCCTGGCGCTCACCGGCGCGGCCCTCATGTTCCTGTACGTCCCCTCCGTGGAACGCGCTTACCTTTCCATCAAAGACCTGGAGTTCGCGGTTTCATTCGGCGCTTTCCTGCGGGGCCTGCACCGGATCAGCGCCCATCTGATGGTGGCCGTCGTCTTTCTTCACATGGTCCGCGTCTTCCTAACCGGTGCGTACCTCAACACTCGGCCGGGTCAGCAGAACCGGCCCTTGAACTGGATGGTCGGGGTCGGATTGCTCCTGCTGACGCTCCTGCTCTCTTTCACCGGGTACCTGCTGCCTTGGGACCAGCTCGCCTTCTGGGCGATCACGGTTGGCACGAACATCGCCCAGGCGGCCCCGGTAGTCGGCGAGCCGTCACGGTTCGTGCTCCTCGGCGGGACAACGATCGGACAGGGGACTTTGATCCGGTTCTATGTCCTGCACTGCTTCTTCCTCCCGTTGCTCGTCCTTTTGCTCGCCTCCTACCACATGTGGCGGATCCGCAAAGATGGCGGTTTGGCGTGCGTTGATCACCTGTCGCTGGGCGAGAAACCGCAGGAGGTTCCGCCGAGCCGGACCAAGACGTATTCGCTTCTGGGCATAACCAGCGGGACAAGCGTGCACGTGCGAACCGCTGTGGTGAACGAAGACGAGCATTTTGTGGAATCTTCGCCGCACCTGGTCCGACGGCTGGCACTCGTCGCCCTCGCGACCTTTGCAGTCGCCGCGCTCCTCGCCCTGCTGCTGCCGGCTCCTCTGGAGGGCCCGGCCAATCCCAGCGTGACACCGAACCCGGCGAAAGCGCCGTGGTACTTCCTCTGGCTGCAGGAGTTGGTGACTGACACCACGGTTCACGTCGGAGGAATCACGATTAATGGGGCGCTTGTCGGCGGGATCCTGATTCCCGGCCTTCTGGTGCTGGCGCTGCTTGGCCGTTCCATATTTCGACAAGTCGGGCATTGGCGGCGTCGGAGCACTGGTGGGCACGAGAAAGGCGGAGGATCAACCTGGTCTTCCTTGCTGCTGTACTGATCGTCTTGCTTCTAACCGTGGTGGGGACCTATATGCGGGGTCCGTACTGGAACATGTACTGGCCTTGGGAGAGCTGGCCCGAGCTGCCACGCAAGTTCTGAGGAGGCTCCAGTGTATCGCAGAGATCTCTTGTGGCTATATGCGTTTGGGGTCGCGACCCTGGTGATTACCGGAATCCTCATCTGGAGTCCCTGGGTCTCGGAATGGAGAGCTTACCAGGCAGAATTCCGAGACGTGATTGCCGAAAAGTTCGGGGAGGAACGAGCCGACAAGGTCCCGGCCGGTGTGCAACAGATCTGGGTACGTGAACTGGGGCGCGTAGACCGCTGCCCGACATGCCATCAGGGAATCGAGTGGAAAGGCCTGGAGGACGAGCCGAATCCCTACGCTGCACATCCTACGGAAATCCTGAAGAGTCACCCGCTCTCGCGATTCGGCTGCACGACCTGCCATGGCGGCCAGGGCTATGCAACGGATTTCGAGTCCGCGCACGGCTTTGTGGAGCACTGGGAGGAACCGCTTCTGGGGAACCAGTTGGCCGATGTTTACCTGGTCCGCGACAAGAAGGCCATGCTGCAGATGAGCTGCAATGAATGCCACCGGTATGAGAGGGAAACCCGCAACGCCGGGTTCATCAATCGGGCGAAGCAACTCGTTCAGGAGAAAGGATGCCGCGCCTGCCACACGATCAATGGACGAGGCGGACGGATCGGCCCCGACCTCACATTCGTCGGGGACAAGTCTCCCGAGCAGTACGACTACTCCCGGATGTCGGGTGTTCATTCCGCCTTTGCCTGGCACGTGGCTCACCTCCAGGATCCGAAGTCGCTGGTGCCGGAAACGGTTATGCCTGCATTCGGGTTCCCGAGCGCGGACGCGCAAGCCCTTAGCCTCCTGGTTCTCAGCTGGAAGCGCACCGAGTTGCCGGCGCGATATCTGCCCGGTGCCGCTCTGGCCGACAAGGCGACGCCGGAAGAGGCCGAGAAGGAGCGCCAGATGCTGGAGGGCGAAGGCGCCTTCTTCGTGAAGAAGGGCTGCTTCGTCTGCCATTCCGTCTCCACTCTTGGGATAGAGTCGGCCGCAAAGATCGGCCCGGATCTGAGCGAAGCCGTCAGCGACGTGCAGAGTCGATTCGGGCGGACTCTCGAGGACTTCCTCGCCAGCCCGACGGGAACCATGGCGGTGGTCCTGGCCACGCAGATCCAGCTCACCCCCGAGGAAAAGCGAGAGGCGATCGAAAAGCTAAAGTCGGCATATCAAAAGAAGAGCAGCCAATCGACAGTGCTCAAGAACTGAGAGTCTTTACGGAGCCGCGCACGCAGAGGCTCTGACGTGGGTCCCACTTTCCAGTGGGACCGAGTCCGACTGGGAAGTCGGACCTACTCTCTAACTGCGGTGACATTTCGGACAAAGTACGGGAGGCTACATGAAGACCAAAAAACACGGCATCATCTGGGTGATCCTCGGGCTAGCCGCACTCGCACTGCTCTTGGTCCCGATGAGCTGCGGACGGAAGACGCGTGTCGAGCAACGCACAGGGGCGGCGGAAGCGGCAGTGGCCACTTATGTGGCACCCGGAGATCTGGACGAGTACTACCTTTTCTACTCGGGCGGACATTCAGGCCAGATCTACGTGGCAGGCATCCCCTCAATGCGGCACATCTGTTCGATCCCTGTGTTCGCTCCCTATCCGGCAACCGGCTATGGCTTCGACAAGGAGACAAAAACGATGCTGGGGGCCTTCAGCTGGGGCGACGCGCATCACCCGGCTCTGAGCGAGACCAAGGGGGACTATGACGGCCGGTGGCTTTTCATCAACGACAACGCCAACAACCGGGTCGCCCGAATCGACCTGCGGGACTTCAAGACCAGGCAGATCCTCGGCCCGATCCCAAACGTTTCGGGGAATCACGGTTCCACGTTCGTTACCCCGAATACCGAATATGTTCTGTCCGCCTCGCGCTTCTCTATCCCTCTGCCCAAGGGAAGCTATGCTCCCCTCGAAGACTATGCCACCAAGTACAAAGGCGTCGTAGCGGGCATCGCCGTCGATCCCAAGTCGGGCCAGATGTCGGTGGGCTGGGAGATCCTGATGCCGCCCTTCGACTACGACCTGGGCGATGCCGGTAAAGCGGCGAGCGAAGGATGGGCCTTCTGGACCTGCTACAACGCCGAGCGCGCGACCGGCAAGCTGGAAGTGACGGCTACGCAGAAAGATCGGGACTACATTGCCGCAGTCGACTGGAAGGCCGCCGAGAGAGCGGTCAAGGAAGGAAAGACCACGGTTCTGGACGGTGTAAAGGTGATCGACCCGAAGACAGGTCCAGGGTGTCGTCTACTTCCTGCCGTGCAGCAAGAGCCCGCACGGGGTAGACGTCAGCCCGGACGGCAAGTACGTTATCGGCAGCGGCAAGCTGCAGTCGATCACGACCGCTTTCAACTTCGAGAAGATCAAAACGGCGATTCAGAAGAAGGACTTCACCGGCAACGAAGACGGAATCCCGGTTTTGAAATACGAAAGCATTAAGGATGCCGAAATCAACGTCGGGCTCGGCCCGCTCCACACTCAGTTCGACGATCAGGGGTTCGCTTATACCAGCCTGTTCGTGGAAAGCGCGGTAGCCAAGTGGAAGCTGGGCACCTGGGAGGTCGTCGACAAGATCCCGATCACTTACAACATTGGCCATCTGACAGCGGCCGAGGGCGACACCGTTAGCCCGGACGGCAAATACCTGGTGGCGCTCAACAAACTGTCCCATGGTCGACACCTGGTCGTCGGGCCATCTCAGCCCGAGTCCTCGCAGCTGATCAATGTCAGCGGTGAGAAGATGAAGATGCTCTACGAGGCGTACACCGAGCCCGAGCCGCACTACGCTCAAATCATCAAGGCGGACAAGATCAAGGCGATCGAGGTCTATCCGAAGGCCGAGAACAAGAATCCAAACGCGATCTGGGATCTGAAAGACGCCCGGGTCGAGCGCAAGGGGAACGAGGTGGTCGTCCATATGGCGGCGGTCCGAAGCAGCTTCGAGCCCAACAGGATCGAGGTCAAGAAGGGCGATCGCGTCACTATCCATCTGACCAACATCGAGCAGACGACGGACGAGCTCCACGGCTTCGGCCTCAATGAGCACAACATCAACGTGGTCGTGGATCCGGGCGAGACCAAGACCATCGAGTTTGTGGCCGACAAACCGGGGATCTTCCCGTTCTACTGCACCAACTTCTGCTCGGCACTGCACCAGGAAATGCAGGGCTACCTGCTGGTTGGCGGTGGACCCGTCCAGATCTCGAAATCGAAACCGCAGGTCAAACCGGGTGACCAGCAGGCGGCATTGAGATAGGAATCGGCGCAACAAACCGGAACGAGGCAATCCATGAAAGCGTTTCTGCGAAAAGCAAATTCTTTCTTTGACCTCCCGCTGAGCGGGAAAAGCCGGGTTCTGATTGTGGGCGCGGCGTTGGTCCTTCTCCTGACCTACGTCTTTCCCCTCTGGTACATGGCTTTCTACTCCAACCAGTACACCGACGGCCTGCTTCTGGATATCTACACGTACAAGCTGGAGGGAGGAAAGACACCCAACCGCGATGACTTGGCGGAGATAAACTCGCTGAATCACTACATCGGGATGCGTCCGCTCAGGGAAATCGACTTCAGCGAATTCACCTGGATTCCGTTTGTGATCGGCGGGCTTATCCTTCTGTCGCTTCGGGCAGCCGTCATCGGCAGGATGGCCAACCTGGTCGATACTCTGGTCCTGTTCGCCTATTTCGGGCTTTTCTCGCTCTGGAGTTTCTACCATCGACTGTACACCTACGGGCACAACCTGGAACCGACTGCGGCGATCAAAGTCGAGCCCTTTACCCCGCCGCTTTTCGGGGAGAAAGTCATCGCAAATTTCACGGTCGAGAGCTATCCGGAGCCGGCCGCCTACGTACTCGTCGGCTTCTGGCTCCTGCTGATGCTCGCAGTCTGGTTCTCGTTCCGGACGGAGAGCTCGCGTGTGGCAGTCGGAGAGGAGAGGCTTGGCTATCCGGTGCCCTGAGGGCGAAAGAAGGACCTCAAGGACCTCAAGGACCTCAAGGACGACAAGGACAACAGGGGCAACAGGGGCAACAAAAGCGAAGCGAACACTCGTTTTTGAGGTCTTGGGTGTCCTTCTTGTCCTTGTTGTCCTTGGTGTCTTGCAGATCCTCCCCGCCCGCGCTTACGCCGGTGTCATCGAGGTCGGCCGGCCGGATGGTTTCCGAAGCATTCAGGCGGCGCTCGATGCCGCGCAACCGGGCGCCACCGTCCGGGTGCTTCCGGGCACCTATGTCGAGAACCTGGTCCTCAAGAAGACCGTCACCCTTGAGGGCGTTCCAGGATCGATCGTCCGTGGGACCGGCAGCGGAAGCATCGTGTCGATTACCGCTGACGGCTGCACAGTGCGCGGCCTGGTTTTCGAACACAGCGGAGGAGACCTGCAGGCCGAGGACTCGGGGATCCTGGTCCGCTCCGGCTCAGCCGTTCTCGAGAACAACAGGCTCAACGATGTCCTGTACGGGATTTACCTCCTCAGGGCTCGGAAGGCAATCATCCGGAACAACGTGATCGGCGGACGTCCCGCGCTCCAGCTCGGCGAAAGAGGAGCGGGGCTCCACTTCTGGGATTCCCCGGATAACGTCGTCGAGAACAACACGATTTTCGATACCAGAGACGGTCTTTACATCCAAAGCAGCCCCGGAAACCGGATCCGCGGGAACCGCGTATTCCGTGTGCGCTATGGTGTCCACTACATGTTTTCGGACCGGAACAGCTTCGAGAACAATGTTTTCAGCGAAAGCGTGGCCGGTGCCGCGATCATGTATTCCTCAGACATCCAGTTTCACAACAACGCCTTCCTTCATAACCGGGGTTTCAGTTCGTTCGGCATCCTTTTTCAGGACTGCGAACGGTGCTTTGCCGAGCGGAACTTCATCGTGGACAATGCAACGGGGATCTTCATGGAGGCGTTGCGGGCCAGTACTTTTCGCAACAACGTCATTGCCGAAAATGACGTGGCTCTCCAGATGTTCAGCAGCGCCGACGGGAACCTGTTCACCGGAAACAACTTTGTCGAGAACCTGAGCCCTCTTCAACTGATCGGGAGAACGACAACCACCCGCTTCGAGGAAGCCGGGAAAGGCAACTATTGGAGCAACTACAGCGGATATGATCTCGACGACAATTCCGTCGGGGACATTCCCCACAAAATTCAGAACGTCTTCGAATATATGGAGGGGAACTACCCCCGCTTGCGACTCTACCTGGAGAGCCCGGCCGCCCAGGCGATCGGGACAGCTGAGAGACTCGTTCCGCTGATTCGTGGCTCGTCGCTGACTGACGGTTCTCCTTTGATGAAAGCTGTCCCGATCCGCTTGCCATCCAAACCGCCCGACGATTGGAGGCCTTCTCAGGCGCTGCTGGCGCTTGTCTCTCTCGCCATGATGGGAGTCGCGTTGCAGACGATTCGCTGGGGGCACAGACGATGATCGCAATTTCAGGGCTCACCAAGAGATACGGTGACTTCTGTGCGGTACAGGACGTGTCCCTCGAGATCCGTGCCGGCGAGACGTTTGCGTTCCTGGGACCAAACGGAAGCGGAAAAAGCACGACGTTGAAATGCCTGGTCGGACTGTCCACCCCGACCGCCGGCCAGATCCTGGTTGACGGCATCGACGTGCGCAAACGGCCGAGTGAAGCTCGAAGCCGGCTCTCCTACCTTCCCCAGCGTGTCAGTTTCCCGGACAGCCTGACAGTCAACGAAGTCACCGACTTTTACGGCAGGCTCCGCCGGACCGGACCGACGCGCCTCGCAGAGGTGGCGGCCTCCACCCATTTTCAGTTCAACGGCTTTTCACACAATTCGGTCAGCACCCTTTCCGGAGGAATGCTCCAGCGGCTCGGACTCCTGGTCGCCTGCCTGCCCGACGTTCCGATCTTCGTCTTCGACGAACCTATGATCAACCTGGACCCGGAAGGCGCGATCTGTTTCCGCGACTTCCTGTTCCGGCTGAAGGAGCAGGGGAAGACAATAGTTTTCTCCTCACACATGCTCGCCGACGTTGAACAGCTGGCGGACCGGGTCGGCCTGTTCATCGCGGGTCGCCTGGCGTCCGTCCAATCGGTTGACGGCCTCCGCGACGCCTTGAACCGCCAATCCAAGATGCGGCTGAAGATCCGCCCGCTTGGATCGCGAGAGGTTGAGCTGGCCCGCGCGGCAGGCGCCCGGGAGGCAGGTATCGAGGGGCAGCAACTGGTCGTCGCATCGGCGCCCGAGCAGCGCCTTTGCATTCTCCAGTCACTGCAGGCGGCTGGTGTCGAAATTCTTCAGTTCACGACCGAAGACCCATCGCTGGAGGACTTCTACCTGTCTTACCTCCGTTCCCAAAATCCACCCGTGGGCGAAGAGGAGAGCTCCCATGGAAAGTGACCGGCTTCTCCTGGCGCTGCTCCTGACCACCCTGGTTCTTTTCGGTGGTGCCTGCGCCTCCTCGGCCTTTGACCCGGTTGAACTCTATCCGGAGGATATGTGCAGCCGCTGCAAGATGGCGATTTCCGACAAACGGTTTGCGGGGGAGATCCTGTCGGGTGATGGGAGCGTCCGCAAATTCGATGACCTGGGCTGCATGTTCGGGGTGCTACGGGAAGGTTCGGACGCCGAGCCTCACCGGTTTTGTCATGGATTTCGAGGATCGCGGCTGGGTGAACATGAAGGAGGCCTACTACATTGACAGCGACCACCTGAAGACCCCGATGGGAAGCGGGTTGATCGCCGTCAGGGATCAAAGAGCCGCCGAGCTGGCCGAATCGAAGTACGCGGGGCGGATGACGAGCTACCTGGAGCTGAGAGGCAAGGGGGAATAAGTGAGCGTGAGCCCAGGCACAAGCGCGATCGAATGGAGCCGCGCACCGAGCACCTATGACAAGGCGACAGGCGTGCGCGAGCCTGAAATAGCCGAGCTGCCGTTAAGAGCAAATCTATGAATTTGAACGCCATCCGAACCATTGCCCGACTCGAGCTGGTGATCAACATCCGCAATCGCTGGATCCTCGTCTTCGCACTCGTTTTCGGGGCGCTTGTCCTGGCGATTTCCTATTTCGGTCTCGCAACCGCGGGAGCGGTCGGTTTTCAAGGCTTCACCCGCACCTCCGCCAGTCTCCTGAATCTGGTCCTCTACATCGTCCCGCTGGTATCGCTTGTCATGGGCACACTGAGCCTGACCAGCGAAAAGAGCGCAGGGGAGCTGATATTCTCCCAGCCCATAACCCGCACCGAAATCCTCCTCGGGAAGATCGCCGGCCTGTTTGCGGCTATCCTGGCCGCGACCTTGCTCGGGTTCGGGGTCGCGGGCCTCGTGATCGCTTCCAAAACGGGGACCGAGGGGCTTCTGCGCTACCCGCTCCTGGTCGTCCTCTCCCTGGCGCTCGCCCTGGTCTTTCTCTGCCTTGCGGCCGCCATTGCCGTCATCTGCCGGCGAAAGCCCGTCGCCTTCGGGGTGGCGCTCTTCGTCTGGTTCTTCTTCGTCCTCTTCTACGACCTGCTGGTCATCGGCGGCACTTTTCTTCTGCCGGAGAGAACGGCGAACACCTTTCTATTCGCCTCACTGTTTGGGAATCCCGTCGACGTTGTGCGGGTGGCGAGCCTGATCGCGCTTAACGGCAAGGAAATCTTCGGGCCGTCGGGCGCGGCCCTGGTCCGGTTTTTAGGAGGCGACGCGCCGAGCATCGTCTTTCTCCTCGGCGCCCTGTTCCTTTGGACCCTGATTCCGCTCCTGGTCGCCCGACGGTTCCTGGACCACCAGGACATCTGAGCCCGAAACGCCGAAAAGAACAGTATCCCCTGGCTGGGCAGCGGGGTTGACGAGCAGCACAGTAGAACCGCAAGCGGAGCGCCTTTCAGCGAGAGCGCGCGGATTGTAGCCGGGAGCAACCAAGCCAGGAGCCTGCGACCAATAACGGGGACAATCCGCGCACTTCACTGAAAAAGAGGCCAGGGTTGCCCGCTCTTCTGCGGGCTACCCTGGTCCAGAGGGAACTGAACTGCCAGCCCCGAGTGGGGTGGCGTCCGAGGCGGCACGTCCTCAGCTTCTATTCCGCCGCTACCGCAACGTCCTGCTGTTGCGACTCGAGCCGCGCCGCCGTTTGTTTCTCGGCCTTCGAGCGCGTCACTTCGCAAGTAATTCCGTAGGAGCTGACCTTCGAAAGGAAATAGGCCTGCTCGTACTTTCGAAACACCAGGCGGGCACCAGTCGCTTTGGATGAACCAGGAATCGCGCTGACCACATGCAGATCGGTGCCCTGGCTGTTGCGCACCACAAGCTTGGAGCCGATCGCCGTTCCGTGTGTCACCCTGTCGATCTGGATGATGTACGTCCCGGCGGGAAGCAACTCCTTGCCGACGTGAAAATCAAAGGGGACTGCTACACGCAGCGTCGTCCCTTCGCCGGCAGTTGCCACTGCAATGCATGAAAATCCGACCACCAGAAACATCGCAACAAAACCGAAGTTCTTTTTCATTCTCCCCTCCTCGAACAACTCGCTCGGCAAGTGCCAGAGCATTCGGTTACTTTCAAACGAGTCCGAATCAGTTTTCGGATCCCGCTACCAGAACACCTTTACCTCTTGAACTCTGCCCGCCTAAACGCGGACAAGGGGTTCGGAGATTCTGAGGTTTCGAAGAGGTTTTCCGGAGGCCATCAGCTTCCGGGCATTTCCACCCGATATTGAAACCGTTTCCTCCGCGCGCGCATATAAGGGGAGGCGTCGCGTACGTTACGTAGCGTGGCGTGTCCCCGGAGTTCCCGACCGGGTAGCATGACTTGGCTCAAACAGGGTCCGGACTTACATCCAGGGGGGGAATGCGAGGAGATTTTCACCTCGACGGCTGGCTGGTTCAGCCTCAGCTGAACCTGATCACCGGTGCTGATGGTCCCACGCGGATTGAGCCGAAGGCCATGCTGGTTCTGCTCTGTCTGTCTTCCCACCCGGATGAAGTACTCACCAAGCAGGCGATCAAAAATGAGGTGTGGCCGAACACCTTCGTCACGGACCACGTCCTGATTCGCTGCATCTCGGACCTGCGAAAAGCTTTCGGGGACGACCCTCGAGTGCCCCGAATTGTGGAGACCATCAGCCGGGGTGGCTATCGGCTGATCCCACCCGTCATTCGCTCCCCGGAGACCCTCCCAACCAGTTCCCAAGAGGACGCCCAACCGCCGACCGAACCGACAGCCCAGCCGACAGCCGACCTCCTCGCCTCCACTGCTCCCCGTCGCAGGATGCATCGGAGGTGGATGGCGCTGGCTCTGGCCGCCGCCTGCCTGCTTCTGTTTTCGCTTGCTGCCGGTCTCGGCCTCAGCTCCTTGAAATGGACTAAGGTTCCAGTGGGGACCAAAGTTAAGCCCGCCACCAATTCACCGGTCAGCCGCACGACAGCCGTCGATCCGAGGGCATACGAGGCTTACCTGAAAGGTCGTCACTGCTGCAACCGGATTTCCAGAGAGTCGCTTGCCCAGGCAGTTCTATACTTTCGCCGGGCCATTTCCCTCGATCCCGATTTCGGACTCGCTCAAGCCGGGCTCGCAGACGCACTCGGGTTGATGGCACAGCATGGAATTGAGAACCCCGACCAGTGCTACCACCTGTCGAAAGTGGCGGCGCTGCGTGCACTCGCGCTTGATCACTCGGCACCCGAACCGCGGGCATCTTTGGCCCTCGCACTGATGTGCCACGACCTCGACTGGCGACAGGCCGAAAGCGGCTTTCGACAGGCCATCGAAATGAATCCGCGATACGCGTCTGCCCGTTACTGGCTGGCTCTCTGCCTGCTTGCCCAGGGTCGGCTGGACGAGGCGGTGAAGGAAGCGGAGACCGCGCGCGGCCTCGATCCGGTGTCCCCGGTTTTTCCGGTCATGCTCGCTCGCGCACTCGCGATCGGCCAACGCTACCAGGAAGCGACCCGGGTTTGCCTTGACTCGCTCGAACTTGATCCCTCTGACCGCGCCGTCCGTCTGCTTCTGGCTGAGTGCTACTGGCGGCTTGGTGAAAACGAGAAGGCGGTCGCAACGTTGGGGACCATCAAAAACACGGGCGATGAGGCGAGAAAGCTAACGGTCCTGTCGGCGGTTTTCGCCGGCAAGCCCGAGAGCGGGAGAAGGATGCTCAAGGAATTGGAATCGGCTGGGCACTTTCCGGCAGACCGCGATCCTGCCTTCTGGGCAAGAGTCTCGGCCATCCTGGGCGAGAACGATAAGGCGTTCGGTTGGTTGGAAGAAGCTTTTCGACGTCGGGAAACGGGGGTACTCCTTCTGCAGGTGGATCCGGCCTTCAGGTCTTTGAGGAATGACGCCCGCTACGCCCAACTTCTGACCCGTCTCGGTCTGGCCCCAAAAGACCAGTAAATCCTGCTGTCAGATTCCATACACGGACTGTCAAGACTGTTGACACTGCCCGGAAAGCCGCACCCCAAGCCCACCAGCCTGTTGACCTGCCCCATGGCTGTAAACAGTTTTGACAGCCCCGCACCGACTTCTAGCGAAAAGCCCGTGGTTAGGGCGTTTCCTGATTGGCACATAGGTTGCTTTAATAAAGGCGTCACGAGGAGACAGAGACCATGGGAACCTACATCGCAAGCGTTTCGCCCTTCGAAGCTGACCTGATGACCCGAATTCAGGCTCGTGAAGATGGAGCCTTTCGCGATCTGTTCGATCAGTTCGGCAACAAGATCTTCCGTACGGCTTTGAGAATTCTGAAGGAAGAGCAGTCTGCCCAGGATGCACTGCAGGAAACGTTTTTGAATGTGTTTCGGGCAGCGCGGCACTTCCGGGGCGATTCGAAGATGGGGACCTGGATCAACAGGATTACCGTGAATGTCTGTCTGGAGATGCTGCGGAAGAACCGGAAGCATGACGCGCGAATCGATGAAGATATCTCCGAGAACACCACCTTGCCCGACGACAATCTGCGCACCCCTTTCGAGAGCTGCGAACAAGTTGAGGTACGGGCCCGGGTGCAGAAGGCGCTGGCGCGCATTGGGCGCAAACACCGTGACGTCGTGCGAATGCACGACATGGAAGGATACACAATCCGCGAAATCGCCGAGATCACCGGAGTCGCGGAAGGTACCGTGAAGTCCCGTCTGTTCTACGGGCGGGAAGAACTGAAAAGACAGTTGGCGAACTGACCCCAGTAGACCCCCGACCAGGAACTTTCCAGCGAAACAACGAGTGCCCCGTTGGATGGCGGTTTCAAGACCACGATCCCCCGAAACCGGCATGGGGCACTCGTCCCGCGCGAATGGCATCTTCGTTTTCCGGCCGATATAATCAAGTGGATTCTCTGAAAGACAGGAGTGTAAGTGAGACATTATCGGCTGCGAAGTGCTCAGACGGGCGACCAGGTCTGGCTGCTTTTCGAGCTCAAAATCGACTTGCAGGATGTCCGTTCCGGTTATCGCGATTCCGCCTGGGGGCTATTTCTCGCCGCCCCCTGGCTGGATGACCGTGACCTGGACTGGACACAGGATATGGTGCGGCGTTTCGATCCCGATCAGTTGGAGGAGGTGAGACCTCAACGCAACTTCCCGTGGCCCGATTTTGCGGACCAGAAGATGATCGGTTACATGGTCAAGTACTATCGCCCGCAAAGCTGGAGAAACTCCGCCCTCGGCTGTTTTTCGCATGCTCGCGAGAGCCGCGAGGAGTTCCTGACGCGCTGCCGGGACTTGTTGCGCGAGGAACGGGAGCGCGAACTGAAAAAGGTGCGTGAGGTTTTTTATCATCGATTTGTGGAAATGGAGCATCGCCTCCTGGGGGCCATCGAACGACAGGAGGAATTCGACGATCAGTGGAAGGCCCGCCGGATGTCCGAGATTCAGGATCTGTTCAACCGCGTGGGCGAGGATCTCAGCCGAAGGTTCCTGGGCGTTTCTCAGCCTGTCCAATCTCCGATGCCGCTCCAACAACTCGCCGGCATTGATCCTGAAAGCCTTCACAAACTCCAGGTCTTGCGAGAAGAGTTCGTGGACAGATATAACCAGGTTCTCGAAGAATACGAGCGCCAGGCATCGGAGGTTGAGCCTTACGACGTTCCTCTGTCCTATCCTCAGATCGAAATCGTCTCCCGCTCAATCCTCTGGGGCTGAGGGGCCGGGGTCCCGCTGCCCTCTTCCTTCTGCCCGCTGCCTCCTGCCCGCTGCCCGCTGCATTCTGCCCGCTGCCCGCTGCTGACTGGCCCCCGTCTTGTATACTAGCTCCCTCAGCCCATGTCTAAGGTATTGGTAGCGATGAGCGGAGGAGTGGACAGTTCCACTGCCGCACTCCTGCTCCAGAAAGATGGACACGAAGTCGTCGGCTGCACCATGCAGCTCTGGGATCACCGGCGCAATCCAGTGGTCAATGGTCAGCACCTGGCCGGAAGCTGCTGTTCGCTCGACGACGTTTACGACGCCCGCCGCGTCGCGGAGCGCCTCGGGTTCCCTTTCTACGTTTTGAACCTGGAAGAGCAGTTCCAAAAGCGGGTGATCGACCCGTTCGTTCGCAACTATCTGACTGGGCGGACCCCGTCGCCTTGCATCCTGTGCAACACGTTTCTCAAGTTCGACAAGCTGGTTGCATTTGCCGACCAGGTGCAGATCGATCGGGTCGCAACCGGGCATTACGCCCGTGTGACCGGTAACCCGGCGGACGGCTTCCGTCTGCAAAAGGCCGCAGACCCGGCCAAGGACCAGTCCTATTACCTGTTTGAGCTCAAGCAGGAGCAACTGGCCCGGGTCCTCTTCCCCGTCGGCCATTTGCGCAAGGAGGCGGTGCGAGACCTGGCGCGGGTCTCCGGGCTTCTCGTAGCCGACAAGCCGGACAGCCAGGAGATTTGCTTCATTCCCGACCGCGACTACGCTTCCTTCATCAGGCGACACGCGGGTGAAATCGATCCCGATCTGGGAAAAGCTGTCGAGGAGCGCGAAAAGCCGGGACCCGTGCTGCTCAAGGATGGAACGCAGATCGGCGAGCATCGAGGGATTTTTCGTTACACGGTCGGGCAAAGGCGCGGACTCGGAATCGGGCACCCATCTCCGTTGTACGTTCTCAGGCTCGATCCGGCCCGCAACGCCGTGATAGTGGGCGAGAAGGGAGACCTCTGGAGCCGTGGCCTCGTGGCGGGAGACATCAGCTGGGTCTCGGGATGTAAGCCGGCGGGGTGGATTCGGGCGGCGGTGAAGATCAGGGCCCGGCATGCGGAGGCCCCGGCTGCCGTCCAGGTGACAGATGACCAGCTGGAGGTTATCTTTGACACACCCCAGATGTCGGTGACCCCGGGGCAGGCGGCCGTCATCTATGACGGAGAAACGGTTCTTGGAGGAGGATGGATCAGGCAGGCGATCAAATGACGGGAGCGAGCGGCACTGTCGCATCGAAACGCAGGATCCTCATCGTTGCCGGCGAAGTTTCCGGCGAACAGCACGCGGCCGGCCTCATCGGTGAAATGAGGACAGGGGACGGAGGCGCGTCGATCGAATGGTTCGGGGCCGGAGGCGCCGCCATGCGAGAGGCCGGCGTCGAGTTGTTGCAGGACGTTTCCGATCTTGCGGCAATCGGCCCATGGGATGCGCTCCGGCACCTGCACTCCTACTGGCGGCTGTTCCGTCGGCTCGTCTCCGAGGCAAGGCAACGCAAACCCGACCTGGCAGTTCTCGTCGATTTCCCGGAGTTCAACCTGCGTCTCGCTCCTCGTCTCAAGGCGCTCGGCATCCCGGTTTGCTACTTCATCAGCCCGCAGCTCTGGGCCTGGCGCTCCTCGCGACTGAAAATCATCAAGCGTTACGTCGACCTGATGCTTGTCATTTTCCCGTTCGAGGAGGAGTATTACCGATCCCGAGGCGTGCCAGCCCATTACGTCGGCAACCCCACAAAAAATTTCGGGGACATGATACTTAATTCCCAAACCGTTAGCGGCAACTCCCCGGAAGCAAAGGAATTAAGTTTCGTGTCCCCGAAATTCCCCCAAACCGTTACCGTCAACTCCCCGGACAATTTCGGGGACATGATACTTAATTCCCAAACCGTTAGCGGCAACTCCCCGGAAGCAAAGGAATTAAGTTTCGTGTCCCCGAAATTAGCATCGCCCGCCAGCCCCAATCCCGCGTCCCCGACCAAATTTGCCACGGCGGCCCCGCGATCCCGCGAACAATCACGGCCTTTCACCGTTGCCCTGCTGCCCGGCAGCCGCCGCAAGGAGGTCGAACGCCTCCTTCCCATCATGCTGGATGCGGCGCGTTATATTGCCGACCGTCTTTCTGCGAAATTCTGGGTGATAAAAGCTCCCGCGGTGAGACGAGATCAGCTGGAATGCATCTATAAGAATTGGGCGGCCAACGCAGAAGAGGAGCTGCCCCTTGAGATTCGTGAAGATCAATCCGCTCATGTGCTTGCGCGAGCGGACTGTGCCATAATTAAAAGCGGCACGTCGACTTTGGAGGCAACTGTCCTTCAGGTGCCGTTTGCCATGGCATACCGATTGGCCCGTCCAAGTTGGTACCTAGTCAGGCCTTTCGCCACGACAGACACTTACTGTCTGACCAATCTCATAGCCGGCACCAGGGTTGTTCCTGAGTTTGTTCAGGATGAAGCGACGGGGAGTAACATAGGAAGTTATATCGTCGGCTTACTCGAAGACAACAATCGGCTTCAGGGATTGCGTGAGCGACTCGCCGGAATCTCCGGAATGCTCGGTGATTCAAATGCTTACCGTGAGGCGGCCAGATGGATAAGCAAACTTCTGCTGGAAGGTTCAAGACCACAATGACCAGATATCTCTTACTTTTGTTCGCGCTTCTCGTCGGTACCCCGAGCACGGTCGCACAGGAACGTGCGGCGCCGGCCGTGACCGTCGATATCCTGGATTACAACATCACGGCTGAGCTGACGCCGGACAACAGCACATTGAAGGGCGAGACAAAAGTCCGATTCGCAGTTCTGCAGGACACGCTGTCGATCCCGTTCGAACTGAACAACCGTCTCAGCATTATCGAGATAACGGATAGCGAGGGGAAATCCTACCCCACCAGTTTCGACGGTGTGGACAGCCAGAAATTGACCGTGCGCGGCGACGCGCCGTTTAAGGGCGGGACCGAGAAGACCCTGACCTTCCGGTACGATGGAACGCTCGAGCCCCAGCAGTATGCCTTTCTGGATACTCCCCGAACGGAGCGTGTCGCGGTTTATCCGGAGGGCGCCACCCTGCTGACCGAAGGGCACTGGTTTCCGTCTTATCGTTTGCCGATGGATACCGCCACGGCCACGATCAAGATCACCGTCCCCCTGGGCTTGACGGCCGTGGGACCCGGCAAAATGGAGCCGACCGATATCCAGGGTGTGTCCGAGATCTTCGTGTGGAAAAGCGACATGCCGGTCGGGAAGTTCCCTGTCATCGTCTCGAAATTCTTCCGGCAGCCTGCGGAAGGCGCGGGTCTGCCGCTGACATTCTTCGTCGGCGAAGAACAGCGGGACCTGGCGCCCGTTTCGAAGGAAATCCGCCAGATCGCGGATTTCTACACGACCGAGTATGGGCCGTACCCGTTTCAATCACTGACAGTCGTCGACGCGGGAAGGATCGAGCTTCCCTCCTACGGATCGGCCGGTCTTCTGTTGCTTGAAGGCGACATGTTCAAGGCGCTCGAGCCCCAGACGCTCGAGCTCGCCCGACGGGTCGCTCTGCAGTGGTGGGGGTATTCGGCCAAGCCTCGCGAAAGCTATGACGCCTGGTTGCAGGACGGCTTCGCCACCTATGCCGCGCTGCGGTACTTTGAAGCCAAGTATCCGAACCGTTTCCAGACTGAGCTGGCCAAGCAGTCGATCAATGCGATGAAGTACGAGGGCAGGGGGCCGGTAGGCAAAGGCTTCGACCTGGTCGAGGGCAGCCCCGAGTACCTCTCCGTGGTGGCGAGCAAAGGCGGGTGGGTACTTCACATGCTCGGCCAGATGATCGGTCGCGACAAGCTCAACGCCATGCTCAAAACCTGGTATGTGGAACATGCCGGCAAAACCGTCACGACTCCCGACCTCGTGAAGTACGTCACGACCCAGAGCGGCCAGGACTACAAGTGGTTCTTTTCGCAGTGGGTCGAAAACAGCGGCATCCCGGATTTTCGCGTCGAGTACAAGGTCTTGAAACGCAAGAACGGCACCTTCGCAGTCCGGGGTCAGATCAAGCAGGACCAGGAGATGTTCAAGATGCCGCTTGGAGGTGCTGATCGAGACCAAGGGAGAGCATGAAACCAAAGCCCTGACGCTGACGGGAAAGGCCACCAATTTCAATTTTGAGACCCAGACGCTGCCGGTCCGGGTGAAGATCGACCCGAGCGGCAAAATCCTCCAGAACTCGCCGCAGATGCAGGTCCAGGTGCTCATCGCGCTCGGCGAAGAGTACCAGGGCAAAGGCGATTACGTAGAGGCGATCCGTCAGTTTGAGAAGGCGCGAGAGTTGGATCCGAGGAGTTCCCTGGCTCACTACCGGCTGGGCGAGGTTTTCTTCCTTCAGCACAGCTTCACCAACGCCGCCAATTCGTTCCGCGACACCCTGAACGGGGATCTGAAGCCCGAGTGGGTCGAGACCTGGACTCACATTTTCATGGGTAAGATCTACGACGTCCTAAACCAGCGGGAACGGGCGACCGCCGAGTACCAGAAGGCGATCAACACGAAGGTCGATTACAACGGTGCCCAGGCCGAGGCTCAGAAGTACCTGAAAGAACCCTTTACCAAGCCGCAGAGCATCATCGGCTGACCGGGAGGCGCCCTCTTTTTACGGGGCGCCCCACTGCAGTGCCGCATTTCAGAGCCGCGCACGCAGCGGTGTCTTGTCGGTTCCGGTCGACTCTTTCCAGGGCGGGCGTGGAGAAAACGGGTCAGTAAAAGGCTGTTGACACGCAAGTCAACATTTTCAACACCGCCGCATGCGCGGCTCTAACAAAATCGTTCCCAGCCGGCCGGCAACGTGGTGCCCTGGGCTGCTTCTCCGGGGGTTGACCCCTGCCCCTTTTCCCTACACAATCAGCGTCTGACAGCAGCCAAAGAAGGGGAAATCAGTGGCGAAAAAACAATCTCTTCGAAGTGCCGTGGATCGCTTCATCCTCGCGGCCGACGGCGATTTTCGGATCGAGGATCTGCTCACCTGGGCCCGCCCGCGTTTACGGACAAACCCGCCTGACTTGGAAGAAGCGGCACGGAGCCTGCTCTTTCGGCACCCAGGCGTCTTCCATGACGAAGAGCGCGATCTGTACATCACCCGCGGTGCCTACTTCCGCAACGCCTTGTTCCGAATCGTTCCGACCGAGCTGGAACTGGAAGAGGGCGTACTCGTCATTGGACATAGGGCCATCCCGTTTGGTCCGTACGGAGTCGACGCGACCGACTGCGCCCTGCTTATTCAGGGGGGCGGCGAAATCAGGCGAAAGAAAGTCAACTGGAGCATCGATCAGTACCGACAGTTCTACACCCTGCTCGGTCCTGAAATCATGATGCAGTCACTGCTGATGTCCGACCCGCAGAATGCCGCTCGACTTGCAGGAGAGCCCAATCCCGGAACTCGGCTGCGACTGACCGTTTTCGATCTTCGGGATCTATATCGCCGGCACAATTTCAAGTTCGGCGACGCCCTGATCCTCAAGGTCCTTCAATTTGCTCCTGCTCGCTATGAGCTGCGCGCCGAAACAGGGCCCGAAGCGCCGGGAGCGGAGGATCGGGAACAACGTTGGCGGCGCCGTTTTAACCGGGCCCTGTCGGGGGTCTTCGACTTGCTCGGGCCAAGCACCGTAGTGTACGAGCAGGTGGCACTGGCTTGTTTCCTGGCCGGACGCGAACTGATTGAAGACCCATCCGGGAGTCCCCTGCTCTGCCTGCGCTCCAGCCCCGACCTCGAGTTGCATGCTCTCGAGACCCACAGCTTTATCTGGCCCAAGGAGCGGGAAACGGATACGCCGCCTTCGGCACTCTCCTACTACTCGGTCTCGGTGGGAGACAGCGATTCGCTCGAGGAGATCCTCCAGGACACGGGAGCCACGATTCCCGGTTCTGTGCTCGAGGCTTACATGCGGGATGCGCTTTTTCACGGCCGGCAGGATCTGGAAGCCGTCCAGGAGCGCGCCTTCGGAACCCTCCGCACCCCGGAATTCTACGATGATTATCAGCGCGACGCCTTCCAGAAGTACATGCAGCGGCTCTGGAAAGATGTCCGGTCCGGCTACAGCAGAACTACCGATCATTACGCCGGCAAGTGCCGTTCCGTCCTCCTCGAAGCCACCGACGAGTACTTTGAGATCCTGCTTTCGTTGGAAGAGGACGAACTGACCGACGAGCAAGAAGCGCTGATCCGCTCCGCAATTCCGCTGCTTCAGTCCACCTACTCTTTTCTGGAATCCTTGAACACCCCGAATCTGGGTCCCGACTCCCTTGATCGCGACCTCTTTGAAAACGCCCAGCAAACGGCATTTGAGCTGAGGGAGACGGCCAGGCAGATAGCCGAGCCTCCCGGAGATCCATCTCTTGCGATCAAGCGCCACGGTCCCAAGGCCCAAGCAGCGTCCTTGGCAGTTCAACTGAAGGTGATCCTCGAGGGGGTCACTCCTCCGGTGTGGCGGCGCCTGCTCATTCCGTCCGAATCCACGCTCTCGGACCTTCACCACGCAATCCAGATCGCTTTCGCGTGGGACGACATCCATGATCACTTTTTCGTGGTGGGCGACGAGGAGTATTCGGACGCTGATGAGCTCGATGGTCGGGACATGAACGAGGAAGATGAATGCTGCCTAGCGGATCTGCCTTCCGATCTTCAAAGCTTTAGCTACGTCTACGGATTTGGGGGAGTCTGGAAACACACTATCGAGATCGAGAACCTTGAAGCCCATGATCCGGGCTTTGCCGGCCCTGTCTGTCTGGCCGGCAATCGAGCTTGCCCGCCCGAAGACACTGACCCGGAGGTTTACGCGGAAATTTCAGCCGCTTACCTGGACGCCGACCATCCGCGCCGCTCCTCGCTGCTCCAATGGGCCGGGTATCCCTTTGATCCCGAAGGTTTTGACACCAATGCCGTCAACCGCGCGCTGATGGACTGGTTCGCGGACTCGTTGACAGACCTGGACGACGAAGAGGACGAAGACGACGACTTCGAAGACGACGAGGACGAGGACGACGAGGAATAGGAAGAGACATCATCCACGAAAGACACGAAGGGACACGAATAAAGCCGGGTCGTCGCTCCTGCCCTTCGTGTCCTTCGTGGTTGACGTCTTTTGAGCGGGCCTACTTTTTCCGCCCCCCGATCGGTTCAAACCACAGCTTATAGCTGTACGGCTGGACCCTGACGCAGTACTCCTCGTGGACCCGCGCGCCCCAGCTGTTGTCTCCCCCGATGCCCATCTGCTGGTGATCCAGCAGAACCTCGTTGAAGTCTCGCCTGGGCAATTGGTAATCGTGAGTTGCCGCCGCCAGGTCCTCCATCGTGTAGGGCCGGGCCGTGAACTGGAAGTCAGCGTCACCGGAGACCCGAAAACCGCGACCGCCGGCGTCCGTGAACGTCACCCACTTGATGTCGGTCCGGTTCCCGTTCTGTTGCGCGCGTGGATACGGATAAATCAGTTCTTCGACGGTGGCCGAGTATCGCCCGATCTTCGCTCCGGTCTTGCGGTCCCAGTGGGTCTCTTGCGGACCGCGCCCGTACCATTGCACCTTGTTGAACGCCTTCGGAATGGCCATTCGGGTCCCGAGCCGCGGCATGAATCCGCCCCTGTCGCCTGTGGGCTGAAAATCGACCTGCATCTGCAGCGCGCCGTTGCCCGAAATCGTATACGTCATCGTGTAGTCGGCCTGGCCTTTCGGCAGGCTCATTCGCGCCACAACCTCGACGGTGCCGGGTCCCTTCTGAGCAGCGGTAACTGACTGTCACTTCCCGCTTCTCGACCGCGTCTTTCCAGAGGCGCATAACGTCTCGACGAAGTCGTTCCGGTACTGGTTGTCGTTCGGCACTCGCCAGGTATTCGGAACCAGCGGAGCAGCAATCAACTCGGCCCCGTTTAGCTGGTACGACTCCAACTGGCCGTTTTTGCGCGTTGATTCGAACCGATACCCCTTCCCCGCTGACCGACGATCGCATCCGCCGTCTGCTTCAGCTCGAGCTTGGCGTGAGCCCGGCACCGGTTGCTCGCGGCCCTCAGAAAGCAGGAACTGATCCCAGGCGACCTCGTGGCCGGCCGGCGCCCAGTTCTGCTTGCCGGCAAGCGCGAAGGAAACGGTGAGTACTTCCCTGGCACCGGGCTTGGAGTCGAGCGTGCCGATCGGGATCTCAGTCTCGCCCTTTTCGCCGGGTGCGACTTGCAGGCGTCCCAGCTTTCCGCTTCGAACCAGGTACCCCGTCGTTCTCCAGTCTCCAGCTCCCTTCGAACTCGGAAAGATCCGTGAAGAAGAACTTGTTCAACACGACGAACTTGCCGGCTTTGGCGTCCACGCCCTGGACCTTGATGTTCTGGTAGACCTTCTTGACCTCGGGAGCGACGGATGGGGCGTCCGATCGGCCTGGATCAGGCCGTTCAGGCAGAAATTCGCGTCGTTCGGGAAATCGCCGAAATCTCCGCCGTAGGCGAAATAATCCTTCCCGGTCTCCTTGTCCGTCCGCAGAATCCCCTGGTCCACCCAGTCCCAGATGAAGCCGCCCTGCATGGACGGGTGCTTTTCGAACTCGTCCCAGTATTCCTGGAGGTTTCCGACGCTGTTGCCCATGGCATGCGCGTACTCGCACATCAGGAATGGCTTGTTCGGGAAACTCTGAGCTGCCCTCGCCAGCTGGCTGGGCGGCGTGTACATGACCGAATTGATGTCGGTTGCCTTCCCGTCCCCGCCGGAGGAGGAAGAGCCCTCGTAGTGAACCGGGCGGGAATCGCGGGCCCGGATCCAGTCGGCTTCCGCCTTCAGGTTCGGGCCGTCGCCCGACTCGTTGCCCAGCGACCAGATGACGACGCTCGGATGGTTCTTGTCGCGCTCGACCATGCGGCGCGCCCGGTCGATGTAGCACTCTTTCCAGTCCGGATCCTGCGCCAGCTTGTTCCTGGGGCTTGTCTCCATATCCGTGAGTCTCGACATTGGCTTCGTCGATGAGGTACAGGCCGTACTCGTCGCACAGGTCGTACCAGAGCGGGCACGTTCGGGTAGTGGCGAGGTCCGCACGGCGTTGAGGTTGTTCTGCTTCATCAGCAGGACGTCCTCGAACCATCAGGTCGCGAGTCACGTACTGTGCGGTTTTCGGATCATGCTCGTGCCGGTTGACCCCCTTGAAGTAAACGGCCTTGCCGTTGATCAGGATCTGGCCGCCCTTGATCTCCACCTGGCGGAAGCCGACGCGGCTCGGGAATGATCTCAAGGACCTGGTTCGTCGAGCCCGGTCAACGTGAGGAGCAGCGGGTAGAGAGTCGGGCTCTCGGCCGACCACTTGCGCAGGCGACTTGACGGGAATGCTCCAAGTGACAGTGGCCGTCTGCCCGGCGGCAACGGTGGCCGGACGGTTTTCCGTCTGGAAGACCGCCTTGCCGGCAGAATCCAGCAGTTCCAACGCGACCGAGCAGTTGCCCGGCTGGTCCGAGCGTGTTCTGGATCTCGGCCCTGACCTCGAGGACCGCATCCCGGTAGTCCTTGTCGAGAGTGGTCTTCACCTCGAAATCGCGGACGTGGAGCTTGGGCGCCGACCAGAGGTAGACGTCTCGAAAGATCCCGCTCATCCGCCAGAAATCCTGGTCTTCCAGGTAGCTGCCGTCCGACCACCGGTAGACTTCGGCAGCCAGGATGTTCTCGCCCGGCTTCAGGAATCGGGTGACGTTGAATTCGGCCGGCAGCCTGGAATCCTCGCTGTAACCGACCTTTTCTCCGTTGATCCAGAGGTAAAAGGCGCTGTCGACTCCGTCGAATGTCAAGAAGATTTCGCGACCCTGCCATCCGTCCGGCACGGTAAAGGTCCGACGATAGGAGCCGACCGGATTGCGCTGGGAGAAAGCGGTGTACTTTTGAGGAGGCTCGGAGGTGACGCGCGGCGCGTCCCTCTGGAACGGGTAGGTGATGTTCGTGTAGATCGGCGTCCCGTAGCCTTCGATCTCCCAGTTGGAAGGCACCCGGATCTCCTTCCAGCCGCTGACGTCGTAGTCGGGCCGGAAGAATTCGACGGGGCGTTTACTCGGCTCCGGCACCCAGTTGAATTTCCACTGGCCGTTCAGGCTGAAGTAGTGCGGAGAGGCTTCGCGGGCCTTTGTGAGCGCCTGATTTCGATTCGGGAAGGGGACGAGCGTGGCGTGCGCCGGCTCCTTGTTGATCCCGATGACCCGGGGGTTTTCCCAATCAACAGGCTGTTGGGCGCTGGCGTTGCCCTGCGATCGCAAGCCGAAGACTGAAAGGCCGATCAGTAAACAAAAACCGGACAGCAGGCTGCATAAAGTGCCGAACCTCATGATTCCATCCTTTCGACAGGTAGCCTAGATTCTATTCGCACTCGCCCCCGCGCGCTAGATGGAGTCCGGCCAGATTCGGTCCGACCGGGCCGGGCGCGGCTGGAGAGGTTCAGCAACGTCCGACTTCCCAGTCGGACGTTCACAACCTCGGACCTCACAACAGCTTTTGCACGGGGCTTCCCTCGTGTTAAACTGACCGACGTGGCGCCGAAACCGGGCAGTTCATGACCGTGCCGGCGTCCGAATCCAGCCAGTGCGATGGCCGTTGGTCGGTCCTCGCGGCCTCAACATGTGGGGGTATAGCTCAGCTGGCAGAGCACCTGCTTTGCAAGCAGGGGGTCAGCGGTTCGAATCCGCTTACCTCCACCAATCTTTTCAACAACTTACGCGCACTTCTGTTCTTGCTCTGCAGCCTCTGGTGTGGGACTGGTGTGGGACTTTTTGCGAGGACCTGGCCTTGCCTTTTCCCGGCGTAAGGGTGACGCGTAGCGCCCGATTCTCGAGCGAGAGCATCCTGCAGCCCCGGCAATCGAACTCCCTGATGCGACATCCCCAGTTGGGCGTGTGGGTGTAGAGGTTATAAGACCTGACCTTTCCTTTCGCTTGCTTCACTAGACCGAGTGGGATTTTTCGGCGTGATCCGAGTGCGCAGCTCCGAGACAAACGTAAAGAGATCGACCTCGTTGGATCTCAAGCCCACTCGGTAAACGTAGCTGCTTGCCATGCGCGAGGCTACAATTGCCTGCAGGTAGTTGGCAGGAAGCCGCTCGAGAATCCGACCAAGGCCAACGGTCTCGAGCAAGACGCGCGGGCAGTAATCGTCGAATACCGCGTGTACGACTGCTTTGTCGCTCGCAAGGTCAGACTTGGTGATGGCATTGGCCAGCAGGGTGATCTTCCGGCTCAGCAAGTCCGAAACAGACGAACGCGGGGCGCCTGTCGCCTGGCTGTCCCGTTTGAGGGCTTCATACTCCCGTCGGGCGAGCCCGCGAATCTTGTCGATGATCTCCTGGATGTAGCGGCGGCGAAACTCCGGCTCACCCCCGTTGCGAGTGCACATAAGAGCCTCGTACTCCTCATCGGTCAAGGCCAGGGATGCAAGGACTTCAAGCGACGAGGAAATCACACCTCCCTTATTGGCCGAAGCGTCCTTGATCACAACAATGCCCGATTCCTCGAGCCTCAGGCGCGCCTCTTGGGTCAGGAACAGATTGGCCCCCTCGACAATGGCTCTGAACCGGGGCCGCCCATCCTGATCCAGCAACTGGTGCCAGTTGCCGATGTTGATAGACCTCGGCCTTCCGCCGCACGGCACGAACAAGTCCGCGCGCACTGCGGGGGACAAGTGGAAGTTGTTGCGAAACTGCTCGCCGTTCTGGACAGTAACGCCGTCCGGGAGCCGCACACTACGATCGGCTACAGTTACCAGGAAGCCGTCGTCCGACAACTTGCTTCGGTCGAAATGAGAGATAGTCTTTCGCTCCGCCGCCAGGCGTACCAACTCACCCCGGTTGAGACCGCACGGGTCATAGAGAACTCCGCTCGCGTCTACGATTCCGAGTGTGCGGTCTTTCGACAACCTGATCTCGTTACTTCCGAGGTCGCCGTCGGGTCCTCCGGTCTGGATCTTGGTGGCGTCTTCTTCCCGCAGCCCGAGTTCATCGAGCACGCCGAGCACATACTCATGAATGCCCCGAGTGGTCATACCGTGCTGATCGTGCGGGACTCCACCGACGAACGGGTCCTTCCCCGTCGTAAAAGACTTCCAGTAACCGTAGCCCCTGGCTTTGGCCCGCAGACAGGCCCAGTTCATCAGCTCCGCCGTTCCTTCGTCGGGTCCGAGGAACAGGAGGTCGCGCTCCACGCTTGGATCCTTGACTTCTTGGTCGGGCAAGAGAAGGTCCAGCAGCCCGTCGACGTAGTTTTTGAAAGCGGATTCAGCGTGGCCCTGAGAATCAAGGTGTAACAGACACTGTCCCCTTGGAACCGCCCTCCGGGATATCTTTATTTTTCAGTTGCTGGGTCCACGCCAGGTTGTAGTTCTCGTCGAAGATGAAATCCGAGTTGAAGTCGTAAAGCTCCTCGTTCCGGCTTCGGACCAGGCGGACACCACCGCGCGCGATGTCTTGAAAACGCACGTGAAACCCGCGAAACTCTTTGCCGATGAGGAAGTAGATAGCCCAGGGGCGCTCTTCGTAATCGTTCGAGTCCAGAAAGACCGGCGTGAGACGGAAGGACAGGGAGGACTTTTCGCTCTTGAAGAAGTTAGTGGCACGCACCGCCTCGTTGAAAGTCAGGAACGACTCCATGATCCGGCGTTCCACGTCCCACGGAATCTGCCGGGTGATCTCTCCCCGGGCTTCCGCGATGATGTCGTTTCTTTCTTCCGGGATTTCGAGAGGTGAGAAGCGCGCCTTGAAGTGCCGAAATCCGAGTTGGGCGATCTCCGGGTACTTGACGATCGTGTCGGCGATGCGGCTGGGCGTGTAGGTGTCCTTCACCATTTTTGTCTTCAAACCGCTAAGGACCCCTTTGAGTTCAGGCTTCCCAACCAGGGCAGACGCAATCGAATGAAAGTCCTCACTGTCGGAAGTCAGGAATTGATTCGAAAAATGCGCGACTGCAATCGCGTACAGCGTTTCCTGGGCCGAGAACCGCCGCACTCTAAAAAGTTGCACGATCGCGCCGGCCGGCATCAAGACAACAGCCGAAAGATCACGTTTCAGGTTTTCGATCGTCCGGCCCTCGGTGAGCTCGGGCATGTAAAACGAAAAGATCACCCTGTCGTCCAGGAAGGCTTCCACATACTTGCGGCTGGTGTGAATCCCATAGGTATCGAGTACGTGGGAGAAGTCCCCGATGAAGCGCCTTGACGAGTCTCTCTGGAGGGTCACCCGAATCCTCGTTTCACACGTGTCTCCCGTGTGCGATATGTCGACGAAAGGCGCCTGTCTGCCCTGAGAGGCCTCCCAACATTTCTTGTAATGCTCGACGGTGCGTCTCGGACTCCGAGCGAGGAACGTTTTATCGGCCGCCGCCTCGAAGGTCAGTGGCTTTTCGGACCGCGGTACCGAAAACTGGGGAGTCATCACGAAATAGAGCCGGAAGAATGTATCGAGCGACTTCCCCTTGGTACGGTAGGATTGGAGCCGGAACAGCGGATAGCGGTCTTCGATTCGACGTTCCACTTCATCGATGGCTTCCGACTTCGCAGCCACCAGGTAGATCGCCTCGTCGGGCCTTTCACTGGCCAGTTGCAGGGCGACGCTGCCCCCCGAATTCTTCGCTATGATCTCCGCCGCCCGCAGGGACTCGATATGCCGTGCGATCAGTTCCAACGGGGTCGTTTCGAAGTAGTACCGATCAATCCCAAGGTCGGTGCAGAACCACGCCAGTTCTTTTCTGATCCTTTCCTGGGTGAAGTCACGGTTGGCCAGAAGCTTCGTTTCAATGAATGCCAGTTGCTCCCGATTGAGCGGCGCGCCCTGAGCAATCTCTCCGATGGTTTTCATAGTGTTTAGTCCGGGTGCATGGAAAAACGGCCGACCTGCCACGACCGGCTGTCTACACTAATGAAGTTCCGCCGAGTTTGCAATGTTATGAGTGAAGATGTTGACTTTCGTGAGCAAATCGAACAGAATCGCGCACGCCATGAGAGACTTTCACCGGGAGCTGGCCGCCAAACGGTTAGACCGACTGCGCGAGTTGATCCGCCAGAGCCGGGTAGTCGGCGTCGAGGAGGCCAGTCGACGCTTGCGGGTATCGGCCGCCACCGTCCGACGAGACCTGGACCAGTTGGAAAGCCTGGGCGAAGTACAACGCGTTCACGGCGGAGCGGTTGGGATCGACACCCTCCTGCAGGAGCCGCTCTTCGACGACAAAACCGTGCTGGCGGCCAAACAGAAGCATCGCATCGCCCGGGCTGCGTTGAAGTTCATAAAACCCAACCACACCGTTTATCTCGACGGCGGCAGCACCGTGCTGGAACTGGCCCGGATGATCCGGGACCGAACCAGCTTGACCGTCGTCACGAATTCCCTGCGTGCCGCCTTGGAACTGGCCACTCCCGGTCCCCGGTTGATCCTGATCGGCGGTGAGCTGCGGCGGCTGAGCCAGACCATGGTCGGCCCTCTGACCCGTCAGCTCATCGACCAGCTCAACGTCGACGTCGCCTTCATGGGAACCATCGGGCTGTCGCTCGAGGCAGGGCTGACCACCACCGATCCGGCAGAGGCGTATACGAAGGAACTGGTCATGGGTAAGGCGCGCGAAGTCATCCTCCTGGCCGACAGCACGAAGCTGGGTCGAGTCTCGTTTGCGCAGGCTGGACGTCTGGAGCGGGTGAAGACCCTGATTACCGACAGCAAGGCGGATCAGCAACTGCTCAGCGAACTGCAAAAGAAGGGCATGGAAATCATTCAGGTCTGACTTGCTTGGCGCCTGCCAGCTAAACCGTTGGCCAATCATCAGATTCAGAGGGAAAAGGGCATGTCGAATTACCTTAGCAACAGCACCCCGGACTTCACTCCATTCGAAATCGATTGCGGACGTATCCCAGCTTACCGCTACCAAGGCAGCCTCCAGAAGGAACTAGCGGCCGGTCGAATCACGCCGGCCGAAGCGATTGACCTACTGGAAGACATGTTGATCGTCCGCGAAGTGGAAGAGATGATCGTCCGCCTGAGGTCCGGGGCATACGAACCGATCCGCGAATTCAACTACCGGGGCCCCACGCACGTGTCGGTCGGGCAGGAGGCTTCCTCGGTTGGGGCATCGAGCGCGCTCACCTTGAAGGATTTCATAACGAGCACGCACCGGGGGCATGGCGACAGCATTGCCCGTGGCTGCATGGCGATCAGGAGCATGAGCGAGGAGCAGCTGAGCAGGCGACTCCCAGACTCCCGGAAAACCGGACAGGCGTTGCGGGAGGAGGCGCTGGCCGACCATGTCTATCGCACCATAGCGGAGCTGTTTGGCAAGGAGGATGGGTACTGCAAGGGCCGGGGTGGAAGCATGCACATCGCGGACTTCACGGTCGGTCACCTCGGAGCCAACGCCATTGTCGGCGGGAACGTCCCGATCGCCACGGGAGCAGCCGTGGGATCGCGTTACCTCCGAAACGGGAGTGTCGTCTGCTGCTTTGCCGGCGATGGCGCCTACTCCAACGGCGTCGTCCTCGAGTCAATCAACTTCGCAGCCCAGGCACAGTTCGTCAACGAGCTTTCCGAAGGTCCCGGTTTTGGCGTGCCGATCATCTTCCTGATCGTCAACAACCACTACGGGATGACGCACCGCACCGATAACGAGGTGACCGCTGTGGCTCACATGGCTCGCCGAGCGGCCGGTTTCGCCGATAACAACCTTCATGCGGAAGTCGTGAACGGCATGGATGTGCTGGCTGTTCGTGACGCGGTCGCGCGCGCCGGCCAAGGTTGCCGCGAGGGTCAGGGCCCCTACCTGCTCGAGCTGAACACCTATCGGTATTACGGTCACTCGCTCAGCGACCCGCGAAACGAGTACCGCACTCGGGACGAAGAGAATGCCTGGAAGGAAGTCGACCCGGTCGCGGGCTTCAAACGGCAACTTCTGGAGCAGGATGTCCTGAGCGCCGAAGCGATGGAGGGCCTCGAGGCAAAAGTTCGAGAGCGAAACGCCTGCGCGGCAATCAAGGCCGCTGCCGACGCGGATCCGGATCCCCGCGACGTCACGCGGTACATGTACACCAACACCGCGAGCGAGCAAGTGCCGCCCGAATTCAGCCGGGTAGAAATCAAGGAGCCGGTCGTCATCAAGCGCGTGAACGGTGAGCTGACCTATCGCGACGCCATCAAGGAAGCGCTTTACGAAGAAATGAAACGCGACGCCCGCGTCATCTTCTATGGGGAGGATGTGGCGGATTACGGCGGAGCGTTCAAAGCAACCAAGGGCCTTCTCGAGGCGTTCGGCCGTGACCGCGTGTTCAACACCCCGATCTCCGAGGCAGCCATCTGCGGGACCGGAGTGGGCGCGGCAATGCTCGGCCTGCGCCCAGTCGTCGAGCTCATGTACATGGATTTCGCCCTCATGGCCTCCGACCAGATCAGCAACCAGGCTGCCAAGTGGCACTACATGTCGGGCGCACAGGTCGAGGTTCCGCTAGTCATCCGGGCATCCGTCGGAGGGGGGAAAGGGTACGGCGGTCAGCATTCGCAGACTCTGGAGTCCATGTTCGCTCATATCCCGGGTCTCTACGTCGTTTACCCGGCGGACCCACATGATGCCAAGGGCCTATTGAAGAGCTCGATTCGGAACAACAACCCGGTCATGTTCATCGAGTCGCAGCTCCTCTACGGCGTGAAAGGCCCCGTCCCCGAGGAGGAATACCTGATCCCGCTCGGTCAGGCGGATGTCAAGCGCGAGGGGAGCCAGATCACGCTGGTTGGCTGGGGCCCGACGGTGCCCGACTGCTTGACGGCCGCCGCGAAGCTGGCGGGCGAAGGCGTAAGCGCCGAGGTGATCGACCTGCGCTGTCTGATCCCTCTGGATATCGAAACCGTGATCGCGTCGGTGCAAAAGACCGGACGCTGCGTGGTCGCGAGCCAGAGCGTCCACATCGGCAGCTTCACCGGCGAGATCGCTTCGACGGTCCAGGAAAAGGCGTTCGATTACCTGGACGCCCCGGTCATCCGTGTCGGTGCGAAAAATGGAATTGCGCCTCAATCTCACGTTTTGGAGGCTGTATTCCTGCCCACGGCCGCGGACATCTACCAAGCCGCCCGAAGCATCCTTTAGCGGCTGAAAACAAGAGTATTGATTGGCGCCGCGCCTGGTTTAGGTCGACTTTGACTCACCAGGTGCGGAGTCTGACGGAGCGTTAGAAATGGCACATCCCATCACGATGCCGAAACTGGGACAGATGACGGAGGAGAGCACGATTGTCCGCTGGTTGAAGCGCGAAGGGGAGCCGGTCGGCAAAGGCGAGATCCTCTTCGAAATTGAAACCGACAAAGCCGTCATGGAAGTGGAGAGCTTCTTCGACGGCACGCTGCTCAAGATCGTCGTCCCGGAGAACCAGGCGGTTCCCGTCATGTCGACCGTGGCCTTCGTCGGAACTCCCGGGGAACCTATTCCGGAGGTGCAGCCGGTTCAACCAGCGCCCAGCATACCGGTCTCCCAGCCCGAGACCCGGGCGGCTTCTCCATCCCCGGCAGCGGCTGCCAGGCCCTCTACCCGGGCCCTTCCCCCGAGCGCTGCGGTTCCGCCGCCCGCCGAGCCGGCACGACCGCGGATAAGCCCGCGAGCCAGACGGCTGGCGAAAGAAAAAGGGATCCATGTGACCGGCATCCAGGGGACCGGGCCAGGTGGCCGGGTCATCGAGAGCGACGTCCAGGGCTACCTGATCGCGCGGGGCTACGACCGCCTGACCGTGACACCTGCGGCGAAACAGCTGGCGGCTGAGGAGAGCCTGGACCTCTTGCGGATCCACTCGAGAACAGGGGACAACCGGATCAGTGTCGAAGACGTGCGGACGGCGATGGCGGAACGGCCCCGACCGCTCGGGCGGATGAGGCAAGTGATCGCCGAGCGGTTGACAGAGAGCTTTACGACAACGCCTCACTTTTTTGTGACGGTGTCCGTCGACGTCACCGAGATCTCTGACCTTCGGGAGCGTTTGAAACAGCAGGGGCAGAGTTACACCATGAGCGATTTCATCGTTCATGCTTCCGCTCTCGCCTTATCCGAATTTCCGGACGTGAACAGCTCCACGGACGGAAAGAACGTCGAGTGGCACAGCCGTGTCGATATTGGTCTGGCCGTCTCCCTGGATAACGGACTGGTCGTGCCTGTGATCCGTGATGTCCAGGATCTTGGCATAGAAGACATCCATGCGAGGAGCGCCGAACTGATTGGCAAAGCGAGGACGGGAAAACTCACTCCGGATGAAATGACAGGAAGCACATTCACGATATCCAACATGGGCATGCTTGACGTGGAGAACTTCACGGCGATCATCAATCCGGGCGAAAGCGCGATACTCGCCGTGTCGAGCGCGCGGCCGGCGCCTGTGGCGAGGGACGGGGAGGTTGTCGTCCGAACCATGATGAAGATGACGCTCTCGTCGGACCACCGGCTGATCGACGGTGCTCTGGCGGCCCGTTTCATTAACGCGATCAAAACCAGGATGGAGGACATGTCGCTGTGGGATCTTATGATGTAGTCGTCGTTGGGGCGGGGCCCGGTGGTTACCCGGCAGCAATTCGCGCTGCCCAGCTGGGGGCTTCCGTGGCCCTGGTTGAAAAGGAGCAACTGGGCGGCACCTGCTTGAACTGGGGTTGTATCCCGACCAAGACGCTAATTGCTTCTTCCAGCCTCTATTTTCACATGAAAAACGCCTCCGCGCTGGGGCTCAAGGCCGAGGGAGTGACGTTCGACTATGCCGCCCTGGCCCAGCGTAAGAATCAGGTGGTTGAGAAGCTGCGCGGCGGCGTGAAACAGCTTCTCAAAGCCAACGGCGTCGCGACTTTTGAAGGAACTGCCTCATTCCGTTCCCGGCAAGCGATCGCGGTTCGCCAGAACGCGGGTGAAACCGTGCTCGAGACTGCCAAGGTGATCCTTGCGACCGGAACGGTTTCGGCGCGACCAGCCTTTTTGCCGGCCCATGCGAGGATAGTGGACAGCAGAGACTTCCTCAGTCTGACCGAACTGCCCTCCTCAGTCATCGTCCTCGGCGGCGGCATCATCGGCTGCGAGTTCGCCTGCATGCTGGCCCAACTCGGCGTCAAGGTCACGCTTGTCGAGCTTCTCCCCGACATCATTGCGAGCCTGGACGGGGATGTCCGACGGGAGCTGCGCCGCCAGATGGAGAAACGACTCGCCGTCAGGATCATCACCGGAGCTTCTCTCGAGGACATTCGCGCCGATGATGAGGGAGTCCGGGCCAGGGTGGGGGAAGAGGCGATCCGGGCCGACCTCCTGTTGGCCGCGCTGGGACGCCGCCCCTCGACGGATGACCTCCGGCTCGAAAACGCGGGCTTGTCGACCGAGTCAGGGGGCCACCTCCGGGTCGACGAATCAGGCCGTACACGGGCCGCCTCGGTTTTCGCCGTGGGCGACCTGACCGGCGGGATGCAGTTGGCGCACCTGGCCACGTCACAAGGCGTGGTCGCAGCCGAAAATGCCTGCGGTAATCGTTTGCGAAAAAACGAAAAGACGGTCCCCGCGTGCATCTTCACGTCACCGGAAATCGGTGTTGTGGGAATGTCGGAGACAGAGGCCAGGGAGCAGGGGTTACAGGTTCGGACAGGCAAGTTCCCCTTCGGTGCGCTCGGGAAGGCGCTCGCGTCTGGCGATGCGGATGGTTTCGTCAAGTGGATCGCAGATCCGGGCAACGGGCAGCTGCTCGGCGCCCAGTCGATCGGACCGCACGCAACGGAGTTGATCGCTGAAGCGGCCGTGCTGATCCGCGGCGAGGCGACGGCCACGGATCTTGCTCACGCGATCCACGCGCATCCGACCCTTTCGGAGGCTTGGATGGAGGCCGCGCACATTTTGGCCGGACAGCCGATCCATTCGGCGCCGGTGTCACGCAAGCCAGTTATGGAGAGACAATGACCGAGAATTATCAGGTTCCCGACAAGATGAGGGCGCTTGTTCTGGACGGCATCGGCTTCGACCATCTCGGCATCCGAAAGATCCCGACGCCGAGGCCGGGACCGAGGCAGATGCTGGCACGGGTTGACGCTGCCGGGATCTGCACATCGCTGATCAAGCTCGTCGAGCAGGGTCCGGATCACAAGCTGGTCTATGGCTGGGATGTGACCCGATACCCGCTCGTGCTCGGCGACGAAGGTTCGGTGACTATCGTCCAGGTGGGTCGCGAGCTGAAAAGCACCTACCGCCCGGGCGAACGATATGTTTTGCAGCCGGCCGTGGATCACGCCCCCGTTAACCACCGGGAGCGGTATCGAAACGGCGCGAAGGGCGTCGAAAAAGTGGCCCTGGGATACACGCTGGCCGGCCACCTTGCCGAATACGTCCTGGTCACCGAAGAGGCTATCGAAGCGGGGTGCGTGCTCCCGCTCCCCAAACCGGATATTCCATTTGCCCACGCCGCGGCCAGCGAACCCCTGTCCTGCTGCATCTCCGCGCAGGACCACCACGTCCACCTCACACAAGCGCATCCGCGAGCGGAACGTTCGACAATCAAAGGGCTGCGGCCCGGGGGCGTGACGGTCATCATCGGCGCAGGCGCCATGGGTCGAATGCACGTTGACCTTGCTTTCAGCTATCGACCGCGGGCGATCGTCGTTGCGGATCTGATCGATTCCCGTCTCGAACGAGTCCGCACTCTCTTTGGCGACAGGGCGGCGGGGCTTGGCGTGGAACTGTGCGCGATCAACACGGGTGAACAGGATCTGCAAACCGTGGTCGCCCAGATGACCAGCCATTCGGGCGCCGACGATGTGATCGTCGCCGTGGGCTCCGCCCGGGCGATAGGCGCCGGTCTGCAGTGCGCCGCCCGGGGTGCCGTGCTGAACCTCTTCGGAGGCCTGAAGAAAGGGGAGGAGACGGTTGGGCTCGACACCGGGATCATCCACTACAAAGAGATCAACGTGACCGGCTCGAGCGGCGGCTCTCCCTGGGATATAGCTCGCACCCTCGAGTTGATGGCCGACGGAAGCCTGGATCCCGCCGCGCATATCACCCGTATCGGAGATCTCGACCATGCCGCGGAGTTCCTGGCGATGGTCAAGGCGCAGCAGATCGACGGCAAGGCGATCGTCTATCCTCAGCGGCGAACCAGCCGGATTCTGGCTGTGGAACGATGGACAGCCGCGGACGAGCAGGCGTACCTGGAAGTCAGCAGGAGTTGAAATTGTGGGCTTGACGGGAAATCGGACATTTGTCGGCATCGGTTTCGGCGCCATCCAGGCCGGGTTGTTTCTCTACGAGGCGTTCGGCTCCGGCTCGTTCCGACGCCTGCGTCGTTTCGGAAGTAATGCCGGAACTGGTCGCGGCCGTGCGCCGCAACGAGGGTCGCTTTCGGGTGAATATTGCCCATCCCGACCGAGTCGAGCCGGTCGAAATCGGCCCGGCAGAGATTTATGATCCGGCGGTGCCCACAAGCCGTGACGCGCTCAGGATGGCCATCGCCGACGCGGAGGAAATAGCGACGGCGGTCCCCAGCGTCGCCTTCTACGTATCTGATCAGCCGGGCAGCATTCATCGCCTGATCGCCGACGGGCTGAGGCTCAAGGCGCGTTTGCGCGGCCCGCGCTCGGTTATCTACGCAGCCGAAAACCATAACCATGCGGCCGAGATCCTGCGGGACAAGGTCTTCCAGGAGATCCCGGCGGAAGAGCAAGAGGATGTCGGTCGGCGCGTCTGCTTTTTGAACACGGTCATCGGAAAAATGAGCGGGGTGGTCTCCGACCCCGAAGAATTGTGCCGGCAGCGGCTCAATACGGTGACTCCCGACGACCGGCGGGCGTTTCTGGTGGAGGTGTTCAATCGCATCCTGATTTCGAAAATCGACTTCGGGGATGACCCGGAACCCGCGTTTCGAAGAGGTATTCAGGCCTTCCAGGAGAAGGATGACCTGCTGCCTTTCGAGGAAGCAAAGCTCTTCGGGCACAACGCCACCCACGCCCTGGCGGCCTACCTGGCCATGACCGCCGGAATCCAATTCATAGCCGACCTGAAGGACAGCGCCCTCTTCTCGTTCCTTCGCGAGGCGTTCATCGAAGAATCGGGCGCCGCACTGGTGCGTAAGTACAGCGGCGTCGATCCGCTCTTCACAGAACTCGGCTATCGGGATTACGTTGATGATCTGTTGGAAAGGATGACCAACCGCTTCCTCCGGGATACGGCGGACAGGGTCGGCCGGGATCCCGGCCGCAAGCTTGGATGGGATGATCGTCTGATCGGAACCCTTCGCCTGGCCCTGGACCAGGGAATCGAGCCGCGCCGCTACGCGGTTGGTGCCGCCGCCGCCCTGACCATCCTCGAGCCGTCGTTGCTTGACCAACGGGACGTATGGCCGGGTTCAGTCCTGGAACGGGTCTGGGGACCCGCTCGCCGGGATGGTGCGGAAGCGGCGCGTGTGGTGGAATCGATCAGCCGCGCTTTTCCCGCCCTGCATCGGTGGAGGGCGGAAGGCTGCCTGGGATCACCCGAAATCGCCCTATAAGGAGGCTTGTCGGTCGTGGGGAGGCGCTGTGGTAGTCAGACGGCTCATAACCTCGCTTTGGATCTTCCTGGTCCTTTGGGGCCGGCTTCAGGCCGCTGAGATCCAGGGAAAGGTGCTCGACGAATTCGGAAAGCCGCTGGCCGATGTCTCGGTTGTCGCGACCAACCTCGACAGCGGTGAGACGATGCGTTGTTCGACTGGGCGGCTCGGTGAATTTGCGCTCGAGTTCCCAAACGGCGACTATTCGGTCGCTCTTCGCGGAATCCCGGTTGAGATCATCGAGTCCGGGTCTCTGAACGACCTTCACCTGATTGTCACCGACCAGACCGCCCAGGTGACCATCAGGATTCAGCTGGGCGAATCCGGAGAGAAGCGGCTCGTGTTACAGTCGCCGGGAGAGTCCGCCGAGTCCCTGACCGGGCTCGAAGCCGAACTTGCGGCAATTCGGGACTTCGAGATCCGGCTTCCTTCCACCGCCGGCGCCCCTCCGGCCTTCGACCTGGAATCGACATTGAATCCGTTCCCGGCGGGAAGGCATGGACGCCTGCACGGCAGCGTGTACGAGTTTCACCGAAACGACAACCTGGATGCCCGTAACTTCTTCGACCCAGTCGGTGAATCGTTGCCGGAATACAAGAGAAACCAGTTCGGTTTCAGTCTCGCCGTCTCTCTCACCTCGAAGATCCAGTTACTCGGCAGCTACGACGGGCTTCGGATTGTGCAGGGCTCGACGCTGTTATCGCACGTTCCGACGACGAGAATGAAGGAGGGCGATTTCGGGTCTCTGCTATCCGGCGGGGGAATGGGGATCAAGGATCCTCTGAGCGGCGCCGACTTTCTCCATAACCGGCTTCCTGTTGCGCGCATTCACCCTGTGGCGAAACGGTTGCTCGGGCTGCTCCCCGATCCCAACCGCGAGGATGAAGACCGCAATTACGTCAACAACCAGCCGGTGGTTCAAAACCAGGACTCATTCTCGCAGAAGCTGGACTACGAGGTGAACGATCACTCAAAACTTTCGGTCGATTTAAGCTGGACCAACGGGGACGCTGTCAGGGTTCACCCATTGCCGGCGTTCGTGGCAGACGAGCAGTCTGGTTCTTACGATCTTCGCCTGCACATGAGTCGCACTCTGAGTCGGCGGCTGAGCGCAAACGGCACACTCCGCTTCATAAGAAGCAGCAGTGAACGACTGTCGAGGAATTCGGGCGAGGCCGGCCTTATAAATTCGCTGGGCATATCCGGGCTGAACGTCACCGATCCGGTAGATGAAGGTTACCCCGAATTCTCGCTCTCGGGCTACACCGGCTTTGGAGACAGTTCCTCTCCCGTTACTTCGGCATTCAATGGGCTCTTTCCGGAACTGAGCCTCAGTTATGCGCTCGAAGCTCACACCCTCGGCTTTGGGGCTTATTTCGATTTCCGCCAATACAACAACTATCGGTCCGGGGGGGCCCATCGCGGCCGGTTTGTGTTCAACGGTTACTACACGGGCGACGCCTTCGCGGATTTCCTGCTCGGCATGCCGGAAGTGGCATCCCGCGCAGTGGGTTCTGACCGAAGCGATCTGAGGGGTTCGAACTGGCTCTTCTACTTCGGCGACAGCTGGAAAGTGACTCCTCGCTTGAGCACTTCGATCACTCTCAGTTACGCCGTCTATCCGCCCTACCGGGCGGCGCATCCTAACGTGTCCGGGTTCGCTCCGCTCCTGTTCGAGCCGTCCCAAGCCGGCGCGCTCGTGGTTGCCGGAACTGCCGAGGCAATCGAGCGCGGGCTGCCGGACGATCCCAGGAGCATGGTGTTTACGGATTGGAACAACTGGGCGCCGCGACTGGGTTTCAGTTACAACCTGCTCGGGACAAGCCGCCTGGTGATCCACGCATCCTATGGGATTACTTACGAGTCGACCTCCCCTTGGTATTATTTGAGCTATCTCGGCCATAACTATCCCTTTTATTCGCCTGAAGTCGCCCAATCCCCGATCGAGCAGCCGTTGATCGACCTGTCCAATCCGTTTGGAGCGGCCGCACCGGTCGAATTGTCGGTTCGGGGTATTGACCCGCGACTACGCAGTCCCTACCACCAGGGATGGGATTTCAGCCTTCACAGCGAGGTCTTTCAACATTGGAGACTCCAGGCGAGTTACGACGGGAACAAGGGGACCCGGATGATTCGCGTCATCCCAGGGAATGTCCCTTTGCCTGGGCCGGGCGATTACCAGCCGCGGCGTCCGAATAGCGCGTTTGGCCGTTTCACGCTGGTGACCAACAGCGGATCTTACACCGATCACTCCCTGGATCTTGGCGCCGAACGACGGTTTTCAGGCGGATTCTCGCTTGATTCCAGCTTTCGTCTCACCCGGAGTTTCAGCGACAGTTTTCCGGGTGTCCCGTCCAATCCGCGCAATCTTCGGGCAGAGCGGGCGCCTGCAGAATACTCCCCGACGCGGGTGCTCTCGCTTCGGTACATCTTCGATCTCCCCTTTGGCCAGGGACGACCGCTCGCCTCTGATGTGGGTAACAGATGGATCCGTTGGATTGTGGACGGTTGGCGGCTGACCGGGATCACCAGGTTCCAGAATGGCCGCCGGTTCTCGGTTTTGATGGCCGGAGACCTCAACAATGACAGTTTGAGTGGCGAGCGGCCGGACCGACTCGGAACCGGGCAACTCGATGAGGCAAGTCGGTCGATTGATCGCTGGTTTGCAGCCGAGCACTTCACCACCCCAGCCGCCTACTCCTTCGGTAACGCGGGTCGTAACATACTGGAAGGACCCGGGTATCAGAACTGGGACATCAGTATAGTCAAGCAGACAAGATTCGCGGACGGAGATGCGGTCGAGCTGCGAGTCGAACTATTCAACGGATTCAACAAGGCCAATTTCGACAACCCCGTTGCAGAACTGGGCACTTCCACTTTCGGGAAGATCTTCGGCGCAGGGCGGGCGCGTGAAATAGAGGTAGCTCTCAAGTACTCCTTCTGACCCGTATCAAATCCCTTCGGCTGGGTTGCTACTTCGCCGTGTAGCCACCGTCCACGGGAATGTTCGCCCCCGTCACGTAAAGAGACGCATCGGACGCCAGAAATATGACGGTGCCCGCCAAATCGGTCTCCCCAGCCATCCGACCCAAACAAGTCTTCTCCGAGTACTGGCGGACAAACGCTGGATCCTGGTCCTCGGTGTGGAACCCGCCCGGTGAGACGCAGTTACAGCGTATGTTCCACTGTCCGTAGTAGGATGCCAAAAAGCGAGTAAAGTTGACCATCCCACCCTTGTGGAAAAAGTAATCGGGAAACCAACCGTGCATGGCCGTGCTTCTGTAAATGGTCGGGTCGGGGCCAACCATACCCTGAATGGAACCGATGTTGATCATGGAGCCGCTCGATTGCTCCGCCATCATGTCGCCGAAGGCGCGGCAAACTATGAAAAGGCCGGTTGCATTGACCCGCATGCTCTCGGCGAAGGCGCCGGCGTCGTCCTGATAGCCTTTGCGCATTGGACGGAGCACGGCATTGTTCACCAGGATGTCAATTTTGCCTTCCCGTTCCCGGATCTGATCGCGTAACCCAAGGATTGACTCTTCGCGGCCCTGGTCAAATGGTATCGCGATGATCTTCCGCCCCAAGGTGGCTTCGTCCGAAGCCAGTTCCTCGATCGAATCCCGATTACGAGAAGCGAGGTAGGTAACGGCGCCGGCGTCAGCCAAACCCCGGACGATCTGTCGTCCGTAGATACCGGCGCCACCAGTTACCAGAGCCACTTTCCCGTGCAATGAGAAGAGTTCATTGAGAGTCATGAAGTTCGCCTTCCTCATGTCGACGCCCTTTTAAATAGGTCCGATAAAGAGTCGATAGAGTTACTTCTTTCTTGCCCTGACGGATCATGCGACTTTCGCCTAGTCCTGTCAACTGTTGACATGGTAGCATGTGAGCGGAGAAATGATTGATGCTCGAGAAACTTGGGTTGGCAGTCGCGCTTCTGGGCGCGAGTCTCTTAGGAGTGACAATGAACGACGTTGACACAATCTCCTGGTCCCGTGGGCCGGATGTGCCCCTGCCCCGGGGCGGCTACGGGATGGCTTGGCACGACCACGGGCTCGTCCTCGTTGGAGGCACGTTCTGGCGGGACAAGAAGAAACACTGGACTGACGATGTGAGTTACTTCAACCCCGGGACCCGCGACTGGAGTCGGGTGAAGCCGCTCCCGCGCCCGCTGGCCTACGGGGCTCTCGTCGGACACGACGGCGCGATGTACCTGCTCGGTGGATGCGATGACAAGCAATCGTATCGCGACCTGTATAGGCTAAAGGACGGCAACTGGACCGCGATCGGTGAAACTCCTCAAGCCCTCCTTTACTCGGCGGCGGCCGTATTTGACGGACGAATCTACCAGGTCGCCGGCTGTTCGGACATCAACGACTTGACAACGGGCACACAGAAAACCTGGATTTACGACCCGGGTTCCGGCAGGTGGTCCGAAGGCCCGCCCGTGCCCGGACCGCCGCGCCTCCTGCACGTCCTGGCGGCCGTCGACGATTCCCTGTACCTATTCGGCGGCTGCACTCAGAAAACGGGGGGAGAGTTGACGGACCTCGCGGACGCCTACCGACTCAGGAAAGGCGGGAAGCAATGGGAAAACATCAAGCCGCTCCCCTTGCCCATTCGCGCGGCCGGCGCAGCGGTTGCAAAAGGGCGCATTTACATGTTCGGCGGCTACAGCGGGAAGTTCCTGGACGGCGTCTACTGCTACGACATCCGCAAGAACGATTATGCGAAGGTGTCCCGCATTCCAGTGCCGTTGGCCGACACCAAGTTCATCTTTGGCGACGGCCGCTTCTACGGCGCGACCGGAGAAGACGCGGGAGGTTCGCGTTTCCCCGGCCTGCTCATCGGCGAGGTGAAGTGATAACGCGGAACCCTGGCGGCTATCAACTGCGGGCGGTCAGCCGGGCGCCAGCCGGGATCGGCCCTGCCCGGCCGAATGTCGTCCGGCGAGGAGCGGGCCGCGACCCGGCTGAGCAGACAGAAAGAAATTGACAAATCGATGCAAGTGGTGTCAACTGTCGACAGGTAAACGAGCGTCGAAAGGCAGAAGGGGAGACATGATGAAGGACAAACTCAGAGGCGTAATAGTACCAATTGGAACTCCGGTCGACGATCAGGAGCGTGTAGACGAAAAAGGCCTCCGCCGACTCGTTCGGTACCTGGTCGACGCCCGGGTCCATGCCATCCTGGCCAATGGGTCGATGGGAAGCTTCGCTCATCTCGAGGATCGCGAGCAGTTGAGGGGGGTCGAGATCATACTGGACGAGGTCCGCGGCCGTATCCCGGTCGTGGCAAACGTGGGCGAGAACGGAACAGGGCGGGTCTTACGAATGGCCAGGGATCTTGAACGTCTTGGCCCTGACTTTCTGGCTATCCTCCCGCCGTTCTACTTCCTGATGACACAGACGGAGTTGGCCAATTTTTACCGCGATATTCTCGACGGCGTTCAGACACCCACCTTTGTTTACAATAATCCCTCCACGACTAAACTCGACCTCCAGTTTGAGACGATCTGCGAACTGGGGCAGCATCCGAATGCGGCCGGGGTTAAAGACAGCAAGCAGGATTTCGAAAAGTGGATGCGAATGGTGCGTCACTTCCGGGGGACATCGTTTTCCGTCTGCGTCGGAACGGAGTTTCTGGCCGCTCCGGCGCTTGCAATGGGGTGCGACGGTGTTATCGCCGGGCTCCACAATATCTGTCCGCAGATAGCAGTTGCCCTGTACCAGTCCGTGTGCGAGGGCAACCTGATGCAGGCGGATCAGCTGCAGCAGAGGCTGATCGATCTTTTCTCGATCTTTCGCATCGGCGGGGTATGGGGCGCCTTTGAGGTCGCCTTAAAGCACCTGAATATCTGCGACAAGATCACCATCCGACCGTTTGCGCCGATTACAGACCCGATTATCGAGGAAGAGATCAAACAGGTCCTTCAAACATATTTGCCCGGCCCGACATCTCTTGCTTCTGACTCATCCCTTTCGGGCTTGACCGATACTCCCGTCATCGCTAATTCGGCTGTTCAAAGCTGAAGATCAGGTTCAAGGGTTCTCCCGCCGGTGTCCGGTCTTTGAGGGCTCGCCGTAATACGCGGCGCTGACCACAGGGAACCCCGGCGCGCGCCGCAAAAAGGAGCCGAGAATGGAACTCAGATTCCTGGACCTCATTGTCATCGTCCTTTACCTGGCCATCACGTTGGCCGTCGGCGTGTACTTCGCCAGACGGCAGACTTCCAAAGAAAGCTACTTCGTGAGCAACCGGCAGATGCCTTGGTATCTGGTCGGGATCAGCGTTTTTGCGACGTTGCTTTCGACGATGACCTACCTGGCGATCCCCGGGGAGATGATCCGTTACGGCGTGGGATACTTCTTTGCATACCTGGGCTTTTTCGCAGCGGTCCCCCTGATCAACCGCCTGATCATCCCCTACTTGATGCGATTGCCGGTGACGAGCGTCTACGAATACCTCGAGAAACGTTACGGTATCGAAGCCCGGACGCTGGCAGCAGCCGTCTTCGTCTGCACGCGGATCATCTGGATCGGTCTGGTTACCTACACGGCTTCTTTCGCCCTGTCGGCGATCACAGGTTGGACGATCCCGCTGATCGCCCTTGTGATCTTCGCCGTGGCGATCTTCTTCGCGACCGCCGGCGGCATATCGGCGGTCATCTGGATGAGCGTAATCAAGTTTGTAGTTCTCTTTGGCGGGGCGATTCTCGTTCCCATCTACATCGTGATTCTGACCGGCAGCGGCCCAGGGGAGTGGTGGGCGACATTCGCACAGGCCGGGCGCGCGGCCGTCCCGGTTTTCAGCTTCGATGCGACCGTACGGATCACAATCATCGGCATGGTCATCCTGCAGGTCAGCTGGAACCTGTGCACCCACGGGGCCGACCAGGTGGCTGCCCAACGGTACCTGACGACCGACTCGGCCGCCTCGGCGGCCCGCTCTGTCTGGTTATTCGCGCTGGCCAACATCGGTTTGATCAGCCTGCTGGCCGTGTGCGGCCTGGGGCTTTTCTTTTACAACTACAGCCTCTCCGGCTTAACCATCAATCAGTTCCAGACAGCCGTGGCGCCGGACGCGGACAACCTACTGCCTCGCTTCATCGCCACCCGGCTGCCGGTCGGAATCGCCGGCCTGCTGCTGGCCGCTCTCGTCTCCGCGGCGATGACGAGCGTGGGGTCCGGGGTGAATTCGATTTCGACGGTCCTGGTGACCGACTTCTTTGACCGGTTCCGTAAAGGCCAGTCCCGGCGCAACTCGCTGTCGCTCGCACGCTGGCTCACGGTGGGGACAGGCTTGCTCGGCTTGGTGGCCACCGTCACCGTTGATCACCTGATGCGCACCAGCAACTGGAACTTGTTCGAGCTTATCGAGCGGGCTAATCATCTTTTCGTCGCGCCACTGGCCGGCCTGTTCTTTGCGGGGCTCTTCCTCCGCAGGACGGGGACGCGCTCGGCCATCCTGGGGTTTGCCGCCGGCGTTCTGACCAGTATTCTCGTCTCTTTCAGCGGTGAGATCTTTGGCACAAGTATTTCCTTCATGTGGATCATACCGGCCTCGCTCCTGGTAAGCATGCTCGTCGCTTATGGAGGGGGCTTTTTCCTGGACAGCCCTTCGGCCGCGCAGTTGTCCGGCCTTTCTTTAACTGACCGGCAGCCCTTGCCGGAATCACAGCGGGAGTCAAACGATGTCGTCACGGGTGAGAGTCGTCGATAGCGGTTTTGTTTACCGGAATCCCAAGCCGTACCTGCGCAGTGTCGTGGCCTACCACCCTTCGGTCGTCCACCTCGGCGGTCAGGATCTCCTGGCGACTTTCGACATCGGCCAGGCGGTCGAGTCGCTCGACTACCACACGGTTGCATCCCGGTCCCTGGACGGCGGCCGGAGCTGGCTGCTGGAATCGCCACTGATCGGCCAGCCACCCTCGCAGACCACCCATACAATTCGGGTACGACGACTGCGCGACGGCTCGCTGGTCGGGATCGGCGCCTTCTTCCACCGGAAGGATCCGGAGGAAGGCCTCGTCAACCGACAGACGTCGGGATTCGTCCCGGTCGACCTCTTCCGGATCTGCTCTCCGGACGCCGGACGTTCCTGGTCGCAACCCGAGCCCATCACGCCTCCGCTGCGCTCGACCGCCTGGGAGTTTTGCCACCCCGTGGTTGAGCTCCCGAATGGCCGCTGGCTGGTCCCGGTAGGCACGTGGAGGAGCTGGGACGGCAGCAATGCGGCCGGCGAGCAGACGGTGGCGTTCATCAGCGATGACCGGGGTGAAAGCTTTCCTCGTTTTAGCCGCATATTCGACGGACGCCGGAGCGGGCGGAGCCATCTCGAAATTTCCGTGATCCCGCTGAAGGACGGTCGCATCCTCGCCGTCTCCTGGGTCTTTTCGTTTGACAGCGGCGAGACTTCCCCGACCGAATACGCGGTCAGCGAAGACAACGGGGAAACCTTCTCGGAGGCCGGGCTGACCGGATTCCAGGCGCAGACCTGCAAGGTCTTGCAACTCCACGACGGCCGGATTCTCTCCGCCTACCGCCGTCATGACCGACCGGGTCTCTGGGCAGCCGTATCCGAGCTCGAAGGCGATCGATGGACGAACCTCGGCGAAGCCCCGCTTTGGCAGGGCGCGGCGTCGGGCATGGCAGGGGAGATGTCCAGCGGCCAGGAACTGAGCGACCTCAAATTCGGCTATCCTTCCCTCTGCCAGCTGCCGGACGGCGAGGTCATGCTGCTGTTCTGGTGCCAGGAAGAGTGCATCACGAATATCAGGTGGATGCGTCTGGGGGTTTAACGGCAACACCCTGAGAGTTAAGGTCGGGCAGGCGATGTGGAGGCTGAGAGAACCCGCTTACTCCGCTGAAAAGCGCGGCGTCCGCGGCTCTGACGGAAACAGCCGTTAGTTGTTTGATGCGGGGCTAGCGGTCAGGTGCCGGAGCCGCTGGAGCTCTCAGCAGATCCATTTCGGTCAGGGTGTCTCGGACCATCTCCCTAATCTCCCCGGTCACTTGCGGGAAGGGCCGGACGGCGAAATTTCCCGGGACTCCGCGCAGGTTCATGCCTGCGGTGAAGACAGCGAACACGGGCGCCTTGCGCACCATGTCGACAAGTCGCAGCAGCCGTCGCTGGGCGGCCCTGGCCGACTCGAAGTCGTTGTTTTGAATCCCGTTCCAGATCGCCACACCAATCTCGGGAGCGAGAGCGAACAGGCCCTCCACGATCCCCTTTGCACCCAGTTGCAGGGCCAAATCCAAAAACGGGGTTTGCCCCGACAAAACGGCGAAGTCCTCCGAATCGCGAAACTCCTCGATGCAGAGCCTGGTGTTGAAGAAATCGCCCGATGCTTTCAGCCCGGCGATGTTGGGATGGGTGGACAACTCCTTGATCAAGGGGAAATCCAGGGAGAGCTTCGTCCAAACCGGGTTGTCGTAAAGGTAAACAGGCAGTCGGCTGGAGTCCGCAAGTTCCCGGAAGTAGCCAGCCAATTCGTCCTGGCTGAACCTGTAAAAGAAGGGCGGAACGAGCGCAACCCCGTCCACCTCAAATTGCTCGGCCACACGAATGCGCGCTAACGTCCTTTCCGTCCCGGTGTCTCCGCAGCCGGCGATCAGCGTCACCCTTCCTTTCACCTCTTCCGCAGCCAAGGCGATGGCGTCTCGAAAAACTTCGTCCTTCAGCAACTGCATCGCGCCCATGGATCCGGTGACCAGCAGGCCGTGGACTCCCGCCTGGAGCTGCATTCGAATCTCCCGACGAAGGCCCTCTTCATGCAGGTCCTCCCTTCCGTCCAACGGCGTGCCGAGAGCCGTGACCACCCCCCGCAGTTTGCTGTTGTTCCCCATCCCGTCTCCTTTCGCGTTAACCGTCTGTCCTGCTCAGTAACCCATGGTCCAGTCCGGCTCGATGTTTTCGGCGATTGTCTCGGCGATCAGGAAATCGGTCGGAAGCGTCTGGAGGATCGACGTGGGGACGCGCGGTGTCACAGGGCCGTGGGCGACCAGCCTGGTCATCAGTCTCTGCCAGGAAACGTTGGTCCCCGCCACGGTGAGCGCATTCATGTCCATCCGGTATTTCGCCCCGATGACCTCGGCCGGGCCGATGCTAGCCGCCCTCGGCGGCACTGACGCCAGGTCGCCGCTGCGGCCGAAGCTCCCGTGCAGGGAGTTCTGCGCAATCGTGAACGGGCTTAGCGTTACCACTCGAGCCCGCATCTTCTTCCATTCCTCGAGATCGGCCTCAAACTCGGGAGCATCGGGTTCGATGAACGCCAGGTGTCCCGTCCAGCCCGGACCGCTATAACAGGCATCCGCCCCGCCCATATCCGCGATCATCTGACCGTAGCTGCCAATGTTCTCGGTCGTCGGCCCGCAGATCTGGCTCTCCGGGGGCCGCAGCTCGGTCCGGATTTCCCGGTAGAAGTACTTCTTGAACTGGTGCATGAAGCCCTGCGGCCAGCTCTCCGGCGCGATGTTTCCATCCTGATCCGCGTACTCGTCCATCGTGAATACGAACAGGTTGCGGCAGTTGACATCGAAGCGGTTGATCAGATGGGCCACCTTACGATAAGTGAAGGCCGGGTTGGGCATGATCAGTACGACACGTACATCCTTATCGTCCGACTCCTTGATCCGGTAAAACATGTCAGAGATCCAGATGAATTCCACGTCAGGGTCGCTGACCACCTGGATCCTGAATTCCGGATTCGGATGCCTGGTAATATCCTGTTTCTTGATCCGCCTGACTCTGTCTAGAACCTCCTTGTCGCGGAAGGGCACCCACTTGGACGGCTCGTAGCTAAACGTGCTCATTTCTCCTCCTTGTTCCCTGCTCGATACTGGTTCAACCAGCCGATATAACGTGCGTGGCGTTCCGGGTGAGGCTGGACCACCCTGCCAAACGGCCTCCATTCGACCGGAACTTCCGAGAGGCAGCCATACCAGCCGGCCGCGACGGCTGCCATCATTCCGGCGCCCAGGCAGGCGGTTTCCGCGCATCCTGGCACAGCGAACTCAATCCCGGAGAGATCTGCGCAGATCTGCAGCCAGGCAACACTCCTGGCGCCTCCCCCGGTGGCGATGACCCGTCGCGGCAGCCCATCCGGATGAATCCGCTCGATCATCCGAAAAAGGCTAGCCGCCGTGCTCTCCATCATCGCTCGGACGAAGTGCCCCTGAGTGTGGGCGCTTCTCACTCCTGTGAAACTCGCTGGGCGGCCCGCGACTGCCGGCGACGCCGTCAGCCCATCGCTGCCCGACAGGTATCGATTCGACGGTCGAGAGCATCTCCGCAAAAAGCATGTCCCTGCGGTTCTCCCGGTGATAGCGATCAAGAGCGCCCGTCCCGTTCTCCTCGAAAGCGAGCAAGTAGAAGGGATACCCGTGAGTGCCTGGACCGGAGGCGCAACCGGGGAGAGGCTCGCACCGCTGCTGGTATCGCACGCACGCGACCACCGTCCCGATCGAAATGCTGGGCGCGTCGACCGAACAGATCCCAGCGCCTATGGCAGCCACGTGATGATCAAGGCTTCCAACGGCCAGCGGAATCCCGGCGGGGATTCCCAGCAACTCAGTAGCTGCAGCACAAGTAGTCCCGCCAACCGTTCCAGGCGGCAGCGGTTCGGACAGCTGCTCCCGCCGGATCCCGACGGCCTGTAACGCCTCGTCCCACCAGGATCGGGCGCCCAGATTCCAGAGTCCAAGCATGGCGGCCGTCCCTTGGTCTCCCACCGGCACGCCAGTCAAGGAAAAGACCAGGTAGTCCGAGATGGTCCGCACCTGGCAGCAGGCATTCCACAACGCCGGGTCTCGCCTTCGAAACCAGGAGAGCTTCGCCGCGCAGAATTCCGAGCCATGGAGTCCCAGGCCGGTCGTTGAAAGGAAATCCGGCCGCGACCAGAGGGCTTGCAGCCCGGGGTCGGGGGGTAGTTGGGCAGCGCGTCGGTCAGGCCAGAGGATGAGCGGAGTCAGTGGTCTCTGGCCCTCGTCCAGCAGGAGAAAGCTATTGGCCTGCGACGAATAGCACAAACCGCGAATGGCGTCGCCCCGAGCGCCGGCGCCTTTGAGAGCATGGGTGATCGCGTGACGCAGGTACGCCAGAATGCGTCGACTGGCAGTTCGCATCGTCCCCCGTCTCGATCTTCCTTCTCGACCGTAACACGGCCCAGGCTCAAAAGCGTGCCTCGCCGGTCGAACAAAGCTGCCTTGAAGCAAGTCGTACCGAGATCAACGGCTAAAACCAAGTCCGACGTTGACATTTTGGGTCTCCGCAGTCAGGATCGGCGCGACTCCAGCAACTGAAGTGTCTGCTCGACCAGGATATCGCCACTTTCGGGCGCAAAGAGAGCGTTGCACGCCTCGTACGCCCCGTCTCTGACCGCCTCCGGAGTCACGATGTAACCCTGCAGCTCACCGTTGGCGAGCGAGATGATGTAAACATCCCGAGCACGGGCCTTCACTGCCAGCGCGTACTCGACGAAAATCTCTCCCTGCCACCCGACAAAACTCCATGTTCCCAGGGAAATCACCTGAATTTCAGCCGGGAGAACCGAGCTGTAGACCGATTCAAGACGCCCTTGCGTGGCCGCCCGCGCCAGCGTGAGTGTCTCCTCGGAGCCAAACCAGTCCACCTCGGCGGTCCTCACCAGCTGGCGGGGCGCGCGCGGCTCTCCTCAGCTCGTCCAATCGTCTTTTCGCCGCATCCCTTCTGCGCGAGGGCATCCGTCACGGATGGTATCGGACGCCGTGGAAGATCAACCGAGGCGCCGCCAGCTTCCGATCGTGAGCGAGGGACTGTACTGAATGCGGGGTATCGCCTGGGCGACGGCTTCCCCCAGCAAAGCACCCAGACGGGCCGCTTCTTCAAAGGTGTTGGACCGGGTCACGTGCCGAGGGCTCTGGTTCCCCGCCGGCCCCGTGTGGTAAAGAACAGGACAATGCGACCCGAACACGCTCCCGTTGCAGGTAGAGACGGGCCAGGCCGGGGAAATCGCCGCTGATCTGCCGCGAGTCCTCATGCAGCACGGTCGGATGCATCGAATAGATGATCATGCAGGCCAGGGTTTGCTGCGTATCTCGGCTGCGGACCATCAGTACCGGGACCTCACTATCGGAAGGACCGTCAGGCGCCCGCCGGTTGGTTCCCACTCCCGAGGCCCGCGCCATGCCAAGCCCGGCCTCCGCCGGCTGAGCGGATTGGAAAGCGAGGACGCCAGCCGTAACGATACGGTCTTCCATGAACCGGACATAGGCCGGGTCGGTTTTCGGCACGGCATCGTCGGCTTCGTTGCTGATGTAGTCCAACGTCATCGGACCGGAGTGAGTGTGGGTCGCAGTCACCATCACCGAGCCCGCCGGGACAGACGTCGCCGCCTCGATCCGTTCCCGGATTCGCCGTGTACTAGCTTTCCCCACCCAGATAATGTCGTTCGCGATGAAGATGGCCTGATGGACGCCGTCGGATAGGTAGAGTGCGCTGCTGAGGAGAGGATCGTGCACGCCGGCGCTATAGCGCGGCGCCAACGGATACCCGTAAAGAAACTGTGTGCCGGGCGGAGTAATTTCGGTAACAGCGGCGCCCGCCTTGAGATATTCGGTCATAGCTTTTCAGATTTGGGGGCGGCCGGCGATCCAGGTTTGTTTTACTCGCAGCCCGGCATCCAGCCGAACAAGGTCGGCATCGTACCCCTCCGCGATGCGTCCTTTCTTTCCCCCAGTCCGAGGATCCGAGCGGGAGTCGAACTGACAAGGGCCACGGCCTTGGGTAGATCGAGGTCCAGCATCCGGACGGCGTTGCGCAAGGCGGCGTCGAGGGTCAGCCCGCTGCCTGCCAGGGCCCCCGGGATCGGGCCGTCAGCCCCCATGCGCGCCGGCCCTCCCTCGTAAGCGAAGGTCACGCCATAGTCCGCAAATCTGTAGGTCCGACCAGGGGGTAGCCCAGCCCCGACATTCGCGTCGCTGATAAGAGCGACACCTTCGGTTCCCTTGCACGCCAGGGCCATCCGGCAGGCTACCGGGGCCACGTGCTCGCCGTCCAGGATGAAGTCGACGCTCACCCGCGGATCTGCCAGTACTGCCTCAACGGCGCCGCAGGGCCTGGCCCCCGGCTCTTTCTCGGGCGGCACGGGAAACACGTTGTAAAAGTGAGTCGCGTGCCTCACACCGGCGTCGATCGCCGCAGCCGTTTGTTCAACCGTAGCAGCAGTATGCGTCATGAAAGCCGGCGTTCCTCCCCGGGTCATGATCGGCAGCAGGTCCAGGATGCCGTCGAAATCGGGGGAGACGCTGAAGACAGCGGGATAGGGCCGACACGCTTCGATCAGCCGCTCGACACGTTCGGGGTCGGCCTTCCCCAGCGCTTCCTTCGGGAGCGCCCCAGTCAGCGTCAGGAATGGACCCTCAAGATGAAAACCCAGGATCTGTGAGCCGGTGACGGCTGCGCGCGACAGAGTCTGAGAGGAAACAGGCATCGTCACCCGGCTTGCGTGGCGCGACCGTCGGGAGGAAGCCGGTCACCCCGTACGTGGGAAGCAAACGGCAAAGCCCGGCAAGCGCGTCCGCTCCGTCATCGACCAGGTGCAAGCCGGTCCCGTGGATGTGCAGATCGATGAACCCCGGCGCCAGGAAATCTCCGCCGATATCGACCCGCTCGTCGGCCGTTTCCCGGCACATCCGTTCTCGGGTGGCGATCGCCGCGATCTTGCCATCCTCCAAAAGCACGGAAGAACCCTCCAGAGTCCTCCCGTCCAGGATCAGCACAGCGTTTTCAATCAATCGTCTTTGCATCGCAATCCCTGCTCGCCACCGGATCGATTCGGACCGGCGGTTCTCCAAAAACCTTATTGGAGTGCGTGAAGTTTGTCAACTGTTAACAGGCATCAGCCAGGCAGCTTTTGCTCTTGACAAGCGCTCAGCGTTTCCGGCTAACTGTTAACTGTCAACAGGAACCGATATGAACCTCACCTTCCGGCTCTTGCCTTCCGTCTTGTTTGCCTTCTTAGCCGGCTCTGCCGCGGCGCCCGCGCAAACCCAGCCGTTCTTTCAGACGCGCGTTCTTTTTGCGGCCGGCGACCACGGCATTCCCAGACACTGCTACCCGACCGTGGTTACACTTCCGGACGGACGACTCTTCCTCGTCTGGACGGCGGACCAGGACAAGGCGCGGATCGTAGGCGCCTTTTCCTCGGACAACGGGGTCAGCTGGAGCGCTCCCGAGGAACTGATCAACACGCCCGGTTTCGGCGACTATGATCCGAATATCATTCTGAGCTCTAGTGAGATCCAGGTGTATTCCACTTCCACACGGGTAAAGGGCGAGATCCTGTTTTCCGAAACCTGGAAAACCTCGCGTCCCTTCAACGGCGCCCGCTGGAGCAACCCGGTCCGCCTGCCTCAGCACAAGCGATACATCGTCGGAAAGATCCACCCGGGCATGACCCTGTCCGATGGAACCTTGCTGATGCCCTATTCCTGGGACATCCCGGCCGAGGAAGGCCGGCCTTCGGGAACCGAAGGGCGAATGGACCTGAAATCGGGAGTGCTGCGCTCCCGCGACGGAGGGGAAACCTGGGTTCCAGGCGCGGATGTTTACGCGAATCCGCCCCGGACCTCCGAATTTTCTACGGGCGGGCTGTGCGAGCCGTCCATGGTGCTGCTCGACAACGGCGAGATCTACGCCCTCTTTCGGACCGCGGACGAGTGGCACTACGAAAGCCGCAGCAATGACGGCGGCCTGAGCTGGAGCGAGCCAACCCGGTCTCCGCTGCGCGGGCACAACACGCCCGCGGCCATGACCCGGCTGGCCGGCTCACCGGATGTCCTGGTCGTCTGGAACAACTCGGCACGAGACCGCTGGCCGCTCGACGTAGCCCTCTCCACCGACAACTGCCGCACCTTCTCGGCTCCGAAGACGCTTGCCAATACTCCCGGTTTTCAGTCTTCCTATCCGGGAGCGGCTCAGGCTAAGGACGGCAGCCTGATCGTGGTGTGGCAACAGGACCGGGCCGACAAGAAGGGCCGCGACCTGCACATCGCGCGATTCAACCGGGCTTGGCTCCTTCAGGATGGAGGATCAAAATGATCGTTCAAATTCTGGCCGCGTTCCTTTTGTCGGTCCTGATCGCTCCCGTCCTGGCGGGCACTGGGCCGCAGGACGAACCGTCGGTCCCTAAGATTCAAGCAGAGAAGGTCTGGGCGCCGGTCATTATCAGCACAGGCGGCCCGGGCCGGAGCGGGGTCATCCCCACCCGGGATGGAGCGTTGAAGACTTTCATCACCAGGGAAGGCAACAGAAACTACTCGGTCCTGTCCCGAGACGGCGGCGTCACCTGGGGAGAAGAGAAGTTCGAGTACGAAGGACCGCCGGCTTTCCTGCCGCTCCTCGACAAGGACGGCGAGTACCATCTCTTTCCTATGGCTGAGCGCAAGGAGGGAGCTGGTCGCACTATAGGGGTGGACTACTTTATCGATATCTGGCACCTGAAGACCCGGAACGGCGGCGCCGTCTGGGAGAAGCCGAAGATGATTTTCAAGGGCTACGTTGGCTCAATCAACGGGTTGACCCAGCTAAGCAGTGGCCGCATCCTGCTCCCCTTTGCCGCCTGGGTGGGCGGACAACCGGAGGGACCGCCGGTCGGGGCGAACCAGAGCACCCTCGTTTACTCGGACGACGATGGCGACACATGGCGGAAGTCGCCTTCGGACCTGACCGCCCCCTGCTACACCGACTTCAATGGCAGCGGTTACGGGGCGTGCGAGCCCTGCGTCGTGGAGCTCGCCGACGGCCGCGTTTACGCCCTGGTGAGGACCGAAACCGGGCTGCTCTACGAATCCTACTCGCCCGATGGCGTCAACTGGGAGGAGTTGAGACCTTCCCGGCTCCTGTCCTCCGACGCCCCCGTAGCCTTTTTGCGACTGCCGGATAAGCGGCTCCTGGTTTTCTGGAACGGCTGTGAAAAGCCGCCGCGAGTGGATGGAAACGGAGTCTATGGCGGCCGAGACGCGCTGCATGCCGCAATCTCCGACGACGACGGGAAGACATGGCGAGGCTATCGGGAGGTGTACCGCGATCCCACCCGCAATGACCCGCCGCAGAGGTTCGGAGACCGTGGCACCGCCTATCCGTTTGCCTACATGGGAAAGCACGGCAAGGTGATCGTGGCGAGCGGCCAGGGGAGATCCGACGCCCGCGTCATGTTCGATCCTGGCTGGCTGACGGAAACCAGTCAGCGCGATGATTTCTCCCAGGGCCTGGAGGCTTGGAGCGTCTTCAAGTCCGTCGGCCCGGCCGCCCACTGGTGGCGAAACCGGACGCAGGGCGCCCGCCTGACAGACCATCCTGACAAAACCGGGGCGAAGGCGCTCCACGTTCGGAGGCCCGACGAGAATGAGGGCGACGGAGCCATCTGGAACTTTCCGATGGGTAACAAAGGCGACCTCAGCATGCGTATCAAGGTCCAGGAAGGATCGCGCGGAAGCGTGATTTCCCTGCTCGACCGGTTCTTCGATCCGCAGGACACGACCGGGGACGCAGACGCGGTGTTTTCGCTGCCGATTGCGGCGGACGGAAAGATCTCCCTGCGAACCCAGGTCGAAAAAGGAAAGTGGCACGACCTCCGCTTTCGGTGGGACCTCGCGCGCCGAACCTGTGAGGTGTCGGTCGATGGGACACCCACTGTCTGGCTCAAGCCCTCCTACCGGCAGGTTCACCGGCATCAACTACCTGCGTTTCCGCTCGACGGCCGCGGCGCCCGACCCGGAGGGCATACTCGTAGAGTCAGTGGAGGTGAAGGTTCAGCCATGAACTGGCCGCTCTGTGTTTTATGTTCGAAGTCAAAAGCCCGACTGGCGCCGCTCCTGTTTGGGATCGTCCTGTGCGCTCCGCTTGTCTCGCCGGCCCTGGGGCAGGCGGGTGACGATCCCCGCGTCTTAACCTGCGTCGCCTTCGGCGATTCCACGACCGCTCCACGCGAGATCGGCGGCCAATCGCTCGAGGTGTACTCAACGTTGGTGGAAAGGCGACTGGCCGGCGAAGGGGTGATCCCCAGGGTGATCAACAAGGGTGTGCCGGAAAACAGCAGCGCCGACGCCCTCAAGCGTCTGTCGCAAGACGTGCTGGCCCTGCGACCCCACATCGTCTTCCTCCAGTTCGGGATCAACGATTCGGCGGTCGACGTCTGGCGCAGGCCGCCCTCCGCGACCCCGAGAGTACCGCTGGCGGAATACCAGGCGAACCTAGCCGACATGGTGCGGCAGCTGCGCAATGCGGGGGTGGAGGTTCTTTTGATGACGCCAAACCCCGTCCGTTGGACCCCGGAGCTGCTCCAGCTGTACTCCAGCCCTCCTTACGACCCCTCGGACCCCGACGGGTGGAACGTTCTCCTGAGGGAGTACGCGACCGCCGCTCGTCGGGTGGCGGCGTCTGAGAGAGTCAAGCTCGTCGACGTTTACGCCGCTTTCCAGGCTTACGGGAAACGATCCGGACAATCGATCGACGAACTCCTGCTCGACGGGATGCACCCAAATGCCAACGGGCACCGCCTGATCGCCGACCTCATCGTCGAGCGGCTGAACGCTCCCTGATCAGTCGTCCCGTATTTTCGTGATCACTTTTCTTGTTTGATGGCTTCTGCAACCGTCCGGGCGATGATGGCCGCCCCTGCCCCGTTTGGATGGACCTTGTCCGGAAACAGCTCCGGCTTCCCCTGCAAGCTGGACTCAACGTCGATCAAGGGAACCTGCTTCTCGCTTGCAACCGCACGCAGGACCGGCCCGATCTGATCCCTCAAATTAATCATCCGAAAGTCCTCACGACCCGGAATCAAGGGAGGAGGCAGGCACAGCCAGATGCGCGCCGAACTTGGAAGGCCGGCGAAGTGTTCGATGAGCGCCCGGCAATCGGCCGCAAACTGGCCGCTGATCTGCGGCCAGTCTGAGCGGGCCGCGTCATTGGTTCCCAACATGATAATCACGATGTCGGGTCGAAAATCGGTTGCCGCCTGGAACTCAGGTACGCTCCAGTAGGGTCGGCCGGGCGTCCTCAGCATCGTAGTCCCGTCATGCCCGAAGTTGCCCACTTCGTACCGGGAACCAAGAAGGGAGCCAAGGACGGCGGGATAGCCGTCCGTCTCCGGGTGCGGCAAGCCATGGCCACGCGTGATGCTGTCGCCTACGCAGGCGACACGAATAACAGCCGGATCAGCCCCCGGCTGGCTCCATAGACCGGCTACCGTCACCAGCGAGATAGTCCACAAACACAGCAGACAGCGCATTTTACCTCCTTGAAGAAATCCAGCTTGATTTAAGTCCGATTTTTGCCCCGGCGCTGACTCCAGCAGCGGGACAGCTGAGCTGCTGAACTCCCTCGGCGAGCCCGATGCGCAATCGCCAGCCCCTGATCCCTCCCGGCTCCTTGCGGTACCCGGTGTACCAAGTCAAAATGCGACCTTCGCTGAACAGCATACAGGCATGCCCGACGATCGCGTCGTCGAGCTCGCCGACCCGACCAGGGGCCAGCACCGGCCTGCCCTGGTTCAACATGCGCCACCGGAACCCGTCGGAGCTGACGGCCGCGTAAAGGCCCGGTTCGGCTTCCAGCGCCATGTACAGCATCAGGTATTCTTTGCCTCGCCGGCAGACCGTCTGGCCGTAAGCCTGCGCCGGTGACAACCCCTCGACGGGTCGCCCCTGGTTTTCGCGCCGCCAGACAATCCCGTCTTTGCTCTCGGCCAGGCAGATCGTGTGCCCGTGTCGAGGAGACCAGGCGGCGTACCACATCCGGTATCGCTCTGGCTCTCGGATGATCGAGGGCGACGCCGCCTGGACCTCATCGAACGAACCCCAGGGCCGACGTCGAGAACCGGGCGTCCCGAGTTCTGCCGGGTCCAATGTAAGTCCATCCTGGCTCCTGGCAAGAAAGATGCGGTAGTAGCCCAGTCCCGAGGAGTGCCAGTTCTTCGACATCCCGGTGTACCACATGCGGTAAACGTCGAGCGTCCCGCAACACTGCCGGTCCCATCACCTGGCCGTCATCGAGGCTTCCTTCCGGCCCAGGCTCCAAAACCGGGAGGCCATTGTTTTGGCGCTGCCAACGGCGACCGTCCGGGCTGGCCGCCAGCCCAATGCCGCCCCGTCCCATCTTTGAGTCGTAGTACGACGAGTACCACATGCGGTAGGCGCCACCGGACTCCAGGACTGTCGGACAGGTGACCCAGGTTTCGTCAAAGCGGCCCGGCTGGCCGAGGTCTAAAACAGATCCGCCAGCGCCTGCTCCTGCAACCTTGTGCCAGGTGATCCAGTTCGCCGAAAGCACAACCCCGTCGGAATGGACGGCAAGCTCAAAAGTGGCTGCAAGCGCCAGGCTGACGACGAGAAAGGGCCTTATCTTCCGCAGATTCCTGTTCAACGGCGTTTCTCCACCCCGGTCACCCGCGCCCCAAATACCCCCCTCATTTCCTTTCCTTCCTTCGAATCGCGATAGAGCAGCGCGCCTTCGTGCAGGCCTCGCTCAGGTCGATTTGGTACTCGAATCCGAGAGGTTCGAGCACCCGCCGGTAGAGGGTGTCGCAGTGCTCGCAATAGGCCGGATACGGGTCGATGTCCTTGTCCTCGAGCAGCCGCCCCATGCTTGGGCAACGCCTCATCTCGATCGTGAAAAGACCACGCTCCTCGTCGAGGACCATGCGAAAATCGGCAGACTCTTCGCTAAGCGCATGACTCCAGTACTCGTAACAGCCGGCGAGGCCTTTAACAGCGGCCAGGCTCCGGAGATTGCCGAGGAAGGCGTCGGAGAGGTTCTCCCAAAAACGCTCGACCGCAGGTTTGCCTCCGGTCGCGTGCAGATACTTGAAGAGCTCGCTGTAGGCGGGAATGAACTCAGTGCAGGAGATCATGCTACTCTTTCCTTTTCCAGAATTTCTGAACGCATTTGCCTTCCCCAGGCTGGTAAGTGCAGGAAGCGAAGTAGCCGGCCTGCCCACAGATCGTCTCGTTCACCACCACGGTCGTTTCACAGTAGCGAGTGGTGAAGAGCTGACCCCTGCTTTTGAGATGGGTGATCGCCGGGCAGTCGTTAACAGTGAGGAGGAGTGTCTCCCCTTCGTACTCGAGTTGGAATTTCCCTCCCTCCAGGGTGAAGATCCTCCGCCAATGGCGCTCGAGTGCGGGCAGGCCGTCCTCGCGCAAGCTTCGGACGAGTGCCTTGTAGTTTTGGCGGCCGACGTCTTGCAGGTAACTCCTGGTCGCGTCCGGACCCAGATTCTCGTCCAGGTACCGGATCGAGTAGCACAGGGCGCCGTGGAAGTCCTTGTGCAGATACTCGTGATCGCCCGCCTGGCAATCGAGCACTTTCAGCTTCCTGGCCGGATTCGACATGTGTCAGTTGCCCTTTCTGCACGCTTCATTGCTTAGCTTACTGGAAATCCGCATAGGACCCTGCAACCAACCCTTCTGAAGGACAACAAGGACTCAAGAACGAGGATCAGTTGTCGTCCCTGTTGTCCCTGATGTCCTTGATGTTCCAACGGGAATCAGCTACGGCCTCAGCCCGAGGGTGTCGTAAAAGGCCTTGAGCTCCGCCATCTGGCGATCGTGGAAGGTCGGTTGGGGCGGCCGCTGGAAGCGCTTGGCCACTCCAAAGTACTCCAGCGTCGCATGCCAGAAGCCGGGCGCCCAGCGGTTGAAGAAGGGCACCTCATACTTGAAAACGTACTCCTTCATCCTCTCCTGGTTATTGTCCTGGACGGCTTTCCAGAACCCCCGCGCGAACTCCGGGACAAAGGTGGAAAAGGCGCTGTAATAGGCCTGCATACCGTAGGGCCGGAATTCCAGAAAGCGCGACTTGGTCCCGCCGGCAAAGATAGCGAGCTTCTCGCCGTAGCGCTGATAGAAGGGGATGCTCCACTCGATCGAGTACTCTTCCTTGAAGCCGTCGACCGTTTCGATTTTCGCGAGCCGATCCATGAGCTCGAACGACGGCTGCCCGTGAATGACTATGTTCAGCCGTGTTGACTCGGCCACTTGTTTGAACAGATCGTAGACGCCCTCGTCGGTCCCGAAAGTCGGGATCCTTATCTGGACTGCGTCGGCGCCAACCGACTCTGCGAAGCGGGCATATTCCACAACTGGCTTGGTCCACCAGGCATTGGCGGCAGCAATTGTGACGGCTTTCCCGCGCGCCGCCTCAACCGTGACCTTGGTCAACTGGCAGATCTCTTCGTAATCGAGCGAATCGTACTGGTTATTGCCGGCTGTCAGCGCGACCACTCCGATTCCAGCGTCCAGTCCTCGTCCGATCACCCGCCGCACGGCGTCGTAATCGATCCCATAGCCGGCCGTATAGACAGTAGGGAAGGAGAGGATCGGCCCCCGGACCCGTTTCCGAAACTCGTCCGGGCTCATCGTCTTGCCCGCCGGCGCATACCGTCCGGTTCGGATTGCGGGCGCTATTGCGGCCACCGCTGCCTGGCTGCCGGCGAATTTGAGAAAGCCTCTGCGCGTCCAACCGTGCTCTTTCATTGGAATCTCCAGTTAGTGAGTCACTTCAACTTCCACCGACTCGAGTAGAAACCCGGCCTGGTCCGTCGTTGGCGAGGTCAACCCAAGGCGCAGGTAGCACGCGCCCGGCGCCTCTCGCAGAAGGCGCAATGACCCGGCGGGCCGACCGTCGACGGCAACTTCGGCGCCCTGCTTCGCTATGTCCCAGTCGATTTGCAGGGTGTGCCATGCGCCCGGATCGATCCGGGCGCCGCCGGCTATCGTCCCTCCTTCGCCTATCTTCAGGTTGTACAGGTTGTAAAACTCATCCTCGGCATCGAACGGTACCGAAAAGTGATCGGTCAAGGCAAGCAACGCGCCCGAGAATCCAGGCTTCAGCAGGATCCTCAGGACCAGGCGACCGCGGGATCCGAGGGGGAAATTCCAGACAGCTTTGGCCGGCCAGCCCGGGTCCGGCTTGGCTATCGTCAGAACAGCGGCGCCTGACTTCGACGGGTGTGCAGCCAGCCCAACCCCCCGGGTGGCGAACACTGACCAGTCGTCCAAACCCTTCCCGAAGTCCGTCCGCTGTCTGGTCTCACTAAGCCAGGCGGGGTCCAGAGAAACCAGCCAACGCGGCGTCTGACGCGAGTCCGCTGCCACCTTCTCCGGGTGTTGAGACCGTGTTCCGGTGCGAACGCCCAGACCGAAAACCACCCTCCCCTTGGAATCAAGCGACGTAAACGGGTACGAGACGCCAAAGTCTCCACCCGTCGGCGGGATTTCGTTCCTCAGCGGGTCGCGCACTACTTCCCGGAACCCGGTCCAGGAGCGGCCTTCGTCAGACGAAACGGCGGCGTGCAGGACGTGTCGACCGCCATAGGCGTAAGGGTATCTGAGACAACTGTTGACCAGGAGCACGATCCTGCCGTCGGTCAGTCTGACCAATCCAGCGGGTGAATCCGAGGAAATCAGGTTCGTTGGACCCGCAGCGCTCCAGGTGGCGCCGTCGTCACTTGAGTAGGATTCGTAAAAACGCCCAGTCTGGCTCCTGATCAACATCCACACCCGGCCGTCCTTCAACTGGAGGACCACCGGCTCAACGGCGCCGAGGATTGTGCCCAGATCCGGCGCCGGCACTGTGAGTATGCTCGGTGACTGGCGCCACGTCTTCCCTGCGTCATCTGAATACAAGGCCGTCGCGTTGAACTGCCCGGGATACGTAAATTCAGCCAGGCCCTCTCCGCGGTCTCGCCAGGAGCGTTTCACGCGGTACGAGATGGGAAGCAGAAGCCGTCCGCTGCGGAGTTGAACCACCGATTGGAGATCCCCGCCGCGCCCGTTCCAGATCTGTTTGGGCGGTTGCCCGCCGCCGGACCGACTGTCCCAGCTCGCGTGCCAGATGTTGAGCAGTTCCTTCGCCCCGACCTGCGACGCGCCGGTCGCCGCCTTAGCCGTTCCTGTACTGGGGTCGTGCAGAAAGAAGAAATGGACCGCTCCCTCGAGGTCCACCATGACGACCCAGTAGCCGAAGGTTCCCGCTTCGCGTGGAAGCTGGAATAACGGCTTCGCCTTACTCCAGGACTGGCCGTCGTCCTTGGAGGATCGACCCACCAGGGTCTGCACACCGTCAAGAGTCTGGAGCGAAAGCGCCATGAGCCTGCCGTCCGGCAGGAGAGCAGGCTTTTCGAGTTCTTGCGACTCGGCGACGAATCGAGGCGGTGAAGCCGAGACAGCTTCCCCTTGAAGAGTCGACAAAGCTGCGACGGCCATCAGTGCAGACAAGAAGACGCTCCGAACCATCTTTGAACCTCCCATTGCCCCTTCATTCGACCTTGCCGAGGCTAATACGTCCCGTACCTTCGGACCAGTTCCCAGACCAGCTTGTAACGTTCAAAGCTGACCTCCGGCGGCACCGAATGATCCGAATGATAGATGTATCCGCCCCGGTCTGCCTGGAAAACCCCGATCTTGCTCCGAATCTCCTCTTCGATCTCGGCGTCCGATCCCGACGCCATCTTGATCACGTCGATATTCCCCCAGTAGGCAAGGCGATTCCCATACTTCTGGCGGAGCCGCCTGACGTCTAAGCCGGACTTGGCTTCCAACGGCTGGATCACCTGAAGCCCACACTCGATGAAGTCCTCAAAAAGGACTTCCGCGTTGCCGCAGCAGTGCATCCAGAACGCGAGGCCGTTCTCCTGTAGAAAAGCACCCCAGCCTCCGGTAGAGAGGCTTGAAGATCTGCCGCCACTTTCCGGGTGATATCAACAGTCCGTGCACATAGGCCAGATCGTCGACGAGGAAGATTCCGTCCGGGCGCAGGTCCTGCTCAAGGCAAAAGGAAAGAACCTCAATAGCGAAATCCATGTAAGTCGCGGCCATTTCTGCGACAAAATCAGCATCCTCGGCAATATCTATGAGAAGGTCCTCATATCCGCGATGACGCCAGGTGGCTTCCCAGGGACCGTAGAGACTGAACAACAGATATCGGTTCCGCCTCCGGATCGCCTGGAACATCTGCCGCGCCTCAGCCCATGTCGGATATTCCTCCATGTGCATGAAGTAGGACGCCTGATCAATGCGCGCCGTGCCCTTGCGGTCCAGCACGAAACCTTTCTTGACCTGCTCCCAGTCTTTTCGATCGCGGGTCACATGCTTCATGAAGTGCATCGTCCGAGATTTGCCAATCGCCTTCTTGACGGTGTAACCAAACCGGTCTTCGTAAACGATGAACTCGTCGTCCTGGCTGAGTACCCTCTGCGGAAGGCGAGGCGAGACATCGGGGAACATGTAATCGATATCGAAATCGAAATAATCGGCGGCGACAACATCCCTGGGAAGCCCCTGACTATGCCAGTTGGTCCACGTATCTTCCCAGAACGCATCCATCATCGGGATACGATCGACGCCCGTCCGGGTCAGTGCGCGGAGAACTCTTTCCCTGCTGTCCATATCACATCCCTTGCTGGCGAAGAATCGTGGCTACGCAGACCCGGCCGCTGTCCCCGGGCTCCGTAGTCACGTCCGCGCGCGAATCCTTCAGACGTGGCTAAAGTCCGTACAGTTCGGTCGCGCAAGTGAGTTCGACCGCGTCCGAATACCGGTCCGTTTGCAGGAGCTTGTGCAAGGCGTCGACACCCAACGGCGGTTCCCAACCTTCAAAAAGCCGTCTCTTGATCGCCGCGACCTGCTCGATCGTCATGCCCCGCGGTTTCCCGGGGCGTGGTCGCCGGAGGCAGGTAGTTCGCGTCCTGGAGTATATCCGTCGGCCGCTCGAACAGGCAGCGCACGGTCTTCAAGGAGTGGTAATCGACGTGGGCCCAAGTGAAGTCCTCGAATCGCGCGCAGACACCGACCTGGATCTTGTCCGGGTTAAGGAGCAGAACGGGACCGGTCTCGACTCGAAAAGTCTTTTTCCCCTCGTTCACATCGGCCCATTTGACTGGGTACTCCACCCTGTAGCCAGTTTTGCCGTCTCGGCTTAGGAAACTGGTACGGGCAGTCAGCGGGCGCCAGCCACGCAGGGCACTCGCAACTTCAACATAAGTCGAAAGAACTTGGGCAGAGCGGGTCTGCAGGCGCGCGGCGTTCGGCCCAAACTCGGTTGAGGGAACCGCAGTCGGGTTGCTCAGGTACGAGGAGGTGTGAAGTCTCTTCATCAGGACCCGGTCCTTCGCGAAGATCATCCAGTACTCGTAGCCTGGATGCAGCCGGCCGGGCGTCTCTGTGGCGCCCAACCCGGTCTGGGCCTTGATGCTCAGGAAGTAGTCGTCCGTCTTGCCGGACGCGACGTCGAATACCTGGCCGATGCACTCCAACTGGACTCGTACCCAGATACCCGAACCGGTCGGCTGGCAGTGGAGATAGGAGTTTTGAAAGTCCGTTACTTTTCGGCTCGGACCCGAATCGGCTGACGTTTTACCGGTTGCCCACACGCCCGCAGCGGCGAGCGATGTGAAGCGGACGAAACTCCTCCTCGTCTGGTCGGTGTTCCTGTAATCGGTACTTTTGTTCACAGCGCCTCCGAGAGAATTCACGCGGGCGCCGACGAGCCCAAACCGCCTCGGGTTGGCGCCGGCCGCAGGAAGGAACCACAAAGACCACGAAAAGCGTTAGCTTCTCGTGGTCTTTGTGGAGTGTTCTGACCTTTTTAGAAGGTGAAACGGAGCGCAAGTTGGATCTGCCGCTGATTGCCCGCGCGGAAGATCTTGGCGCCATCCGGCTGATTGTAGAAGAACTGCGAGGACGGACCCGTTAACCGGGGATGGTTGAAAGCGTTGAAGAACTCGGCCCGGAACTCGATCCGATGGCCCTCGCGCCGCATCGGGAAGAACTTGTGCAGACCCCAATCCCAGTTGTTCATGCCCGGCCCGATTATGCTGTTGGCGCCGGCGTTGCCGTTGGGCGTGTAGACCTTCGTCAGACCGTCATCGGGGTCGGTGTACTCGACGGGCGCCACGCTCGGAAAGCAGCTGATGTCAAACCAACGGTCCGGCGTTCGCTCGTCTTTGGGAAGGTTTCCGTTGCAGGTCCGGTTGGGGCGATTCCAGGAAGTCGCGGAGGTGGTGACCGTCCACGGATAACCTCCCTGCAGAGTCCAGATCCAGTTCAGTCTCCAACCGCCCAGGAAAGCATCCACGACCGGATGCCAGGTGTTGCCCAGTTCCTTGCCTCGACCGACCGGCACATCCCAAATCCCGTTCAGCGAGAAGCGCTGACGGACATCGAAGTTGGCCTGCGTCCACACCCGGCTCCGGTAACTCACCGGAATGCCGTTACTGCCCAGAACCGATGTCAACAGGGTATGTTCGTTCGAGGTGTCCTCCGAAGCGTCACCCATCGCGCGGCTCCAGGTATAGTTCGCGACGTAAGACAATCCCCGGGAGTGCGCCTTGTGCAGCTTAAATTGCATGGAGTGGTAGGCGGAGTTGAATCCCTTGCTGAACATCCCCTTGTTTCCCGCCCACGCCGGGTTGGCGGCATCCAGCTTGGCCAGCAGCTCCGGACTGTACTCGGTGAGCGTGGTGGAACTGTTGAGGTTCACCCCTCGCGAGCCGACATAGCCGATTTCCGCCATGGTGGATTTGAACAGATCCCGGCCGATGCTCAGGTTCCAGTGCTGCATGTAACCGGTGGGGTAGTCAGGCGAGGTCGTCTGGAAAAGACCCGGGCTCGCCGTGCTCACGTAGTCGATGCCGTACGGTTCCTGGTCCAGCGTCCGGATGTGCGTCTGCTTGTCAGGCCAGGAGGCCGCATACCTCGGGTAGACGTACCCCGTCTGCCCCGCGAAAGGCGCCACGTACGATCCCATCACAGTGTAGGCGGCGGCCTCCGAATTGTAGATCATCCCATAGCCACCCCTGACGACCGTGTTGTTATTGTTGAAGGGCCTCAGGGCAAAGCCGATACGAGGCGCAAAGTCCTTCTTGTTGGGTTCAAACTGGCGAGTCGGGCCGTCGGTCAGGTAGTTGAAGCGCAGCTTGGCCAACTGATCCGCTGGAGCGCCCTTGGCGTAGCGCGGAAGGCCCGTGGCGAAGTCCAGTGTCATGAACTGGCCGTTGGTCACCGAAAAGGGGTCCTCGTAGTCGTACCGCAGACCGAGATTCAAGGTCAGCCTCGAAGACACCTTCCAGTCGTCCTGGATGTAAAAGGACATTGCGTTTCTGACCAGAGGGATGAGCTTGTCTTCGCCCTGGCCTCCGTCAATCAGGTTCGGGATAGCCATCAGCAGACTCGCGTAAGTGGAACCCGAAATCTGGTAGTAGCTCTCATAGCCTGGCAACCCCTCCAACAATCCAAAGTAGTAACGGGCAATGCCAGCGGCTGACTTGTATTCGTGATTCTGGCGGCGGAAATCGCCGCCGAACAAGAATGTGTGGCTGCCGTGAACCCACCCCAGGTTGTCCTTCAGGTACAGGGTCCGGTTATACGTCTGATTGGCCCCGCTGCCTCCGATATTCATGAAGCTCGGCCCGTACAGGTATATGGTGGGAAAGCCTGCGCCCTTGTGCAGCTTGTCCGAGACCCCGAAGGCCTTGCCGTAATTCTGGTCGGCAAGCAGGGACCCGCTGAACGAGTTGTAATTCAGGAGGGCGAACTTCAGGTCATTCACGATGGTGGTCGTAAAGGTATGCGTGTGCGTGACCGAAGCGGTGCGCGCGTGCTGAGCCGAGGTCGTGTCGTTGTACTTGCTCCAGCCCCGGCTGATCGTGTCGTAGTCGTTGAAGTCAAAGGTCCCGAAAATCGTGTCTTTCTCGGTCAGGAGGTGGTCCACCCTGCCCAGGTACTTGTTCTGATTGAACGTCCCGCCGAAAAACTGTCTGAGGTTCAAAAAGGGATCGGAGTCATTGGGCATGGGATACAACTCGTCCACGATTTTGCGCCCCACCGGGTTGATCAGGCTCGCCGGGATTTTCCCGTCGGGGATGACCTCCTGGGTGAAGGGATTCATCAGAACCACCGGCTTACGGGAATAGGGGTTGATCGTCTGGCTGAAGTCCCCCTGCCGTTCGAGGGCGTTCGGCGCAAAACCGACGGACAAAGCGCCCGGCGTTTTCTGGCGGAACAACTCCACGGTCCCGAAGAAGAAGGTCTTGTTCTTGATGATCGGGCCGCCCACCGAACCGCCAAACTGGTTGAACAGGTACTGCGCCAGTTTGCCCCGGTCGCCCCGGTAGCTCCACGGCGCCGCGTCCAGAACCTTATTGCGGTGGTACTCGAAAAGGCTGCCGTGAAAGGCGTTGTTCCCGGACTTGGTCACGACGCTGATAATCGCTCCCCCGGCCCGGCCATACTGCGCCGAGTACATGTTGGTCTGAATCCGGAACTCCTGGATCGCCTCCAGCGCCGGCGAGGAGGCGAGCTCATTATTGGTGGTCGTGATGTCGGCGCCGTCCATCTGATAGTTGTTGTAGGAACTGCGGGCGCCGTTGACGCCAATCGCGAAACCGCGCGAGTTGGTCGTGCCACGGCGGATGTTCCCCGACTCGGCGCCCGGCGTGAGTTGCGCCAGGGCCAGGAACTCGCGGCCGTTCATGGGCAGATTCGAAATCTTCTCGGTGTCGATGACGTCGCTCAGGGCTGGTGTCTCAGTGTTGAGCGCGGTCGCCTGAGCAGTGACGACCACTTCCTGGGAACTTTCACCGATCTCCAGGCGCAGGTCGACTCGTCGCGCATCCCCGACCGAGATCGGAATGTTGTCCACGACGCCCTTCTTGAATCCGGGCAGGACGCCGCTCAACTGGTAAGTGCCCGGTATGAGAAAGTCGATCCTGAAGTCACCGACATCGTTGGTGATCGTCTGACGCTCGATGCCGGTGGCGACGTTGCGAGCCGTAACTTCAACCCCCGGTGTAGCCGCGCCTGAAGGGTCCGTCACCGTCCCGACAATCGCCCCCTGGTTGCTGGTTTGCGCCCAACCGACCAGGCTGATGGTCAGCAGGACGACCCAAAAGGTAACCAAATGTCTCAAACGCATTTCGCGCCTCCCTCGCGCGGAATAAACACGCGCAGTTTCCCAAAGAACCGGGCGCCTGGGATGCCCGTTCGATAACTCCTGAAGCTCCCACACACCTTAAACTGGACCGCGGCGTCTGTCAACAGTTAACCGTCGACAGTCGCTGATATTCGAAACTTGTCCGATGATTTCACCCATTGCCTTACGGTTGGCTTCAGTTCGAGGGCACCAGACAGACCTTTATCCAACTGTAGATGACGTCCCCGATCTGTTCATGACCCGACGGGACCGGGTGAACCGGGTCGATCACCTGCAGGACCTCGCTGGCATCCCGGCTGTGGACCGGGAAGTAGCGCTCGCTGTAATTGTGCCGGGTGTCAAACCCGAGGTAGACCGGTACGACCCAGACGCTTTCCTTTTCCCGGTCACTGAAGTGATCAATCAGCCGTTCGATCAGCCGATGATAGTTTCGACGATATTGCCACCCGGTCTGCTTCTGCCCGCCGTTGTAGCCGCGAAAACCGTCCTGGAAGGGAGAAGGGGGCGGCGGGAGCAGTATCCCGACCCGGGTGTCGGGTCGCAAACCATGGACCATGCCGACCAGAGTGTCGAAGTAACCGAGAATTCCGTCCACCACTTTGTCGATGCTTTGGTCTGTCCCCCTCCAGACGTCGTTCGGCCCAAGACCGAAGGTGACGAAATCCGGAGGAACGCCATTATTGAATTCCCGGCAGTAACGGGCGAAGTCCAGCGTCGGCTTGCCTGAAGCATCCGGGTAGATGAACGGGCTCCCCGTCCCCTCCCCTTTCGGATAGCCGTTCCAGGAGTTTGGCCCGGAGATGGTCGCGAAGGCTTGCGCCGTCCAGCCTCCGATGCCCTCATGGCGGATCTCGCCCGTCGCCGGCAGATTGCCCGGTCCCCGGGTTCCGATCAGTCGAAGAGAGGGCATGCCGTCAGCCGAGCACAACCGATGTATGTGGCTCTGATAAAGCCCCGGCTGGGTGAGGCTGTCGCCGACGGTGAGGAGCGTGACGCTGGTTCCCTTCCCCGACGTTGGGGCGGCCACCCGCAATGTTGATCGCGCCCGGGCCACGACGTTGTTGTTTGAATCTCGCACTTCGAGCGTCAACGGATACGACCCTACATCTTCCGCCTGCGGCGTGAAGGTCCACCGCTCAGCCAAGAGCGCCCCTTTTGGACATGTGAGGTCGTAAAAATACGCATTCGGTGTCAGGGTCAGAACGACATTTTCGAAGTAGACGTTTGCTTCGATACCGGGGGTGGCAAGGATAACCTTAGGCAGAATCAGCCTCAGCTGGCCGGGCGAATCTTGACTCTCATCTTCGCGCGCCTGGACCCCAGGCAGGAACAGCACCGCACATACTGCAAAAGCGAGAAACGTTCGAAGCATTTCCTCCCCTTTCCCTTCTACCAGGCGGTCCAGCCGCCGTCGACGTTCAGAGTATGGCCGGTGACGTAGGACGCTTCATCTGACGCCAGGAAAACGACCGCTCCCGCCACTTCGTCCTGCAGACCAACGCGGCCCAACGGAACTTTCGCCGCCAAGAGCTTCATCCAGTCGGGAAATTCGCTTTGCTGGCAGGCATGCGGAAACGGCCCCGGCGCCACGGCGTTCACACGAATGTTCCGAGGCGCCCAGGCTACCGCCAGGTAGCGCACCATCTGCTCGATTGCGGCTTTCGCCACTCCGTACTCGATGGGATTCGGCTTGATCGGGTCGTGGTAAATCCTCGGGTCGGGCGAAATCTGCCCGTACATGGAGGAATAGAGAACAACGCTACTGCCCGGCCGCATCACCGCGCTGGCTTCGCGGGCCAACAGGAAGGAGCCGGTCACGTTGATGTGCAGGCTCGAGTCGAATTCGGCGCCGGTCAACTCCTCAACCCGCTTGCCAACGCTCGAGTAGGTCGCATTGACGAGGATATCCAGCCTGCCGAAGGTTTTAACGGTTTGCGCAATAAGGCCTCTGATCGACTCCTCGTCAGCAATGTCAAACGGTAAGCCGCATACCCTCGAATCGGGATAATTACGGCGCAGATCCTCAACCAGCGCGTCCAGCGCGGGCTGGTTTCGATCGGCCACCATCAGGTTGGCGCCGTGCTGCGCTAACCCGTGACAAGTGGGCACACTCAGATACCCTGCCCCGCCGGCCAGCAATGCAACTTTTCCACTGAAATCAAACATCTTCTCGTCCTCCTCTCACTAGAACCGCCCCGGGCCTTCACTCTTTATCTCAATGAACAACCTTTTCAGGTGATCCGGGACAACTCTGCGCTCTCCCTGGCTCTCACGGCTGGACTTTGCCGCAATGACCATGCTGATCAGCTCGATGGTCTCGTCAAAAGGAAACGGCGGCACGCCCGTCCGCAAGTACTGAACAAAAGCAGCCAGCTGCGCCTTGAAAGCGTAGAAGGAGTCGGCAAAACGCGCCGACAGGGCGCCGGCCGTGCCGTACAGCGAAACGCATCCCATGGCGCCGTAGAGATCATCGATAACCGCCGCGACCACCGTCACTCCCGAGGCGTGGCGCAGGTGCACAATATTAAAGTCCTCGCTCCCGGTATTCACCACGCTGCCCCAGCCGTGCGGGGGCAGAAACGGGTAGACGGCCTCCAGGGCATGGATGCCGTAACGTTCCCAGCTCTTGCACATGGTGACCGTCAGGAGCCTTAACTTGCCCACCTCATCGCGGCGCTTTCGCAACTCGGCGAACTCCCGGGCATAACGCATGCAGCTTGACGACATGAGCGCTTTTCCGGCGGATTGCCAATCGACAAAACAGCGGAGGTGGTCCTCCCGGTCGGTCAGCGGTTTGTCGATAAAGACCGGGACGTCATTCTCAATGAAAGGCCTGGCTCTCTCCAGGTGCTCGCCGCCCACATCGGTCGGGATCAAGACCGCATCGACCTGGCCGATCAGTTCCTCGGGGCTGCGCACGACTTTCGGAATCAGGCTGGCGCGCGATACCCGGCGCGCGTTCTCGGGATCGTCGCACCATATATGACTCACCCGCACGCCCGGAATCCCGAAGTCGGGCTTTGGTTGAGAGGTGAGATACCCGCGGATGATGGCATTCGGACAATCGGCCAGACCCTCGGGGTCATAACCATTGAGGATGGCGCTCCAGCTGTAGGGATGGTCGTTTTCGGCGACCATCCCCGCAATGCCGAGGCGAATGTCGGTGGGGTCGGCGACCAGCGGCTTTTCCCGCTCCCCTGCCTGGCGTTTAGATGCCATTTCTGCTACTCCTTGTACTGACTGGGCTTCACTCCCTGCGCATCGAAAAACTCCGCCACTTCCTTCAGTTGGTCGTCGGTAAACGTGTGTTGCGGCGCGCGCATATACCGTTTGGCGACCCCGAAGTACTCGAGGGTCGCGTGCCAGAAGGGATGAGTGAAACGTTTGATGAAGGGGTAGTCGTACCGCGTTGTGATCTCGGTGGCTTTTGACAGGTCGTTTTCGCGGACGGCCTTCCAGAAGCGCATAGGGATGTCCGGGGCGAAGGAGCAGTAGGTGCTGTAGAAGGCTCTTGCGCCGTAAGGATAGCCGACCAGGTAACGGTTCTCGGCGCCTCCCGCGAAGATCTCGATCCTCTTGCCGAACTCGATCATCCGGTTGATGTAGTAATCGAGCTCCCCATCCTCTTTCATCCCGGCGAGCGACTCGATCTTCACCAGCTTCCTCAGCAACGGCTCCGAGTACTGTCCGTGGAGGACAAGAGGAAGCCGGGTGCTGCGAGCGATCGCCTGGTAGTGCTCCACGAGCTCGTCCTCGCTGCCGGAAACGGCAGGCAGCAGAATCTGCAGCGCATCGGCGCCGACCGATTCTGCGAACCGGGCGTAGTCAACGGCCCGGGATGTCCACCACTGTCCGGTCGCCGCAATCGTCACGGCCCGCCCGTCGACCGCCTCCACCAGCGTGCGCGTCAAAGCCTTGATCTCGTCGTAGGCGAGAGAGTGATACTGGCTGTTGCCGCCAGTGAGCGCGAAGATGGGCACCTGGTAGCGGAGGGCCCGTTGTACCATCCGCTTGATGGCCGGGTGATCGACCTCCCGCTTCTCGTTAAAAGGGGTGGGTTGAGATTGAATCGGGCCTGCCAGACGGCGGCGAAACTCATCGGGCGCGTTGACCGGCCCCGCCGCGCCCGGCTTGACGTCAGACGAAGATGAGGACAGGCGCCGGGGCAAGGCCCGGCATAACCAGGCCGAAACCGGCCGCCTTCAGGAAAGTCCGCCTTGCCAGCCCATCAGGATTGTCGTGGTTCACGTTATCTCCTCTCGGAAGTCATGCCGGCCCCCGGGGCGCGGGATTGGCGTTTCTCGATCTTGATCAGACGCGCCGGGGCATAGCCGTGCTCTATGAAGGACCGCTCCAGAAAACAGGAACCCATCGTGCTGGGAATAAACAGGTCCTCGTCCCCATCCTGGTTGAGATCAACGGCGATGGCTCGGGGCTCGATGATAGGCGGGATCTGGAGGTCGAGGCCGGGGCCAAAGGCCGGCTGGTTCGGCGTGCCGCTGTTCAAAAAGACGCGGACGGGGCTGGAGGCGATTCCGACGAGCAGATCCATCAAGCCGTCTTTATTCCAATCGACCGCGTCAACCATCCCCCGCGATCCTGTCTCCGCCGCCACCACGCCGGCTGAGAACACCGGCTGCTCTTTCGTCCCGGCGTTCTGGTAGTACCGGACGACGCCGTACTCGTCGCTAACGGCGAGGTCGAGCAAGCCATCCTGATTGAAGTCGGCCGCGGTAAAAACAGTGCGCGCGCCCTGCAGGGCCCCGAAGTCCTTCTTCGGATCCTTGCCGATGGGGCCCACTTTGATCTCGTTACCGTCCACAGTCTTCAACTTGTATCCATCGACGTCGAAGCGCGGCTGGCCGGGAGTCGACAGGTTTCGATGAAACCAGACGTGGCCTCCCCAGTCGCCGAAAAGAACGTCCAGCCGCCCATCCTGATCAAGATCGTAGAGGCGCGGCCAGAACCAGTCGTCGCCTGTCTTGTACGGGTGTGCAATCCTTACCCCCGGCGGCAGCACGTTCACCCTATCGCCGTAAACACCTGGATTACCCTTACCCTGCTCCAGGTACGCCGCGTAGTTGGAGACCACGTCCAGGCGCCCGTCGCTGTTCCAGTCGAGGAACTGGGTCGAGATATAGGCGCCGGTGCCGGGCAGGTCGACATTCCCCCAACTGTTGGGCAGCGGACGCTCGTGGGCTTCGAAAAGCGGCTTTCGGCGAGTTCCCAGATTCCGGTAAAGGTAGATGTTCCCTGCCGCGCTTACGACGAGGTCCAGATCGCCATCGTTGTCCCAGTCCGCCGCACGCGGGACAGCCAGGTTCGCCGCCGGGAATGCGCCTTGCTTGGGAAAAGCGCGCTCGTTTAGAACCGCCTTCCTTTTCGTGCCGACGTTCTCGTAGTAGCGGAGGAAGGTTTCCGGGTCGGAGGAGTGCCATTTGAACCGGCCGGCCACGACGTCGAAATCTCCGTCCGCATCAAAATCGGCCACGCAGGGTGAAGCGCACCATTCGCCCACGTTGAGCGGCTTGCCGTCGGCTTCAAGAGGGCCGACGAGGCGCAGCCGGGGTGTGCCGTCCGGATTGCGGCCAAGATTCTCGTAAAAGTAAATTCGGCCGGTCACGTAACCGCCGGCCAGGAGGTCGTTGTCACCATCGCCGTCCCAGTCTGCTGACTGCAGGACCGGGTAGTAGTCTTCTTTGAAGATGTCGGGGCTCCCCACCACCAGGGGGCTAACGGGCAGCTGGAGCGGTTTGCCGTCAACCTGGACGAATCCCTTTGCGACCAGTTTTCTTTCGCGGTTGGAGCCTTCGTTCCTGAAGAACGTCACCCGGTTCCAGTGACTCCCAGCCAATAAGTCCTTCTTACCGTCCCCGTCCCAGTCGATGATCAACGGAACCAGCGCGAATCCCGTGTCCAGCGGGATGCCGGCCGCGTCCACGATCATCTTGTAGCCCGGGAAGCTGGGCGTGGAGCGGGTACCGGCGTTCGGGAACCAGAAGAAATGCCCGTAATCCTCGCCGAAGACCACGTCGAGCCGCCCGTCCCCGTCCCAATCGTCAATGTCGATGGAGACGTGGCTGGCGCCCGTTGTGGTCCTCCCCCGCTCTTCACGCCGAGGCGTGCCATCGCCTAACCAGCCGGCCGGAGGGCTCTGCCGGGATACACTTCCTTTAGGCAGCGCGTCGAAGTAAACGGCGTAGTAGGAGGCCTGGTCGCCCTGCTGGTCGTGCACCCAGGCCAGGTGACCTTCGCGCCACTCGCCGACCACATTGTAGAAGTAACCGGCGCGAAGCCAGTTCTTCATCGGCATCTGGCCGTCCGTCTGATTGATCGAGCCCATGAATTCAGGGAAATCGTAGGGGACGGCGGCGTCGTACCAGCGAAACGGACGATCGTACGGGCTTCGGGCATAGGCGTAACCGTCAGACGGAAGGGCGTCCAGTAACCGGATCGATTTTGATGACCTGGATAGTGGACAGGTCGGGCAAAAGCCGATCCCCAAGTTGCTTCAGCTGCGCGGCAAAATCGATGGAGATATCGGCCGGGAGTTGGTCGCGTTCTCTCGAACCATGAGGGAGTGGCGATACCTCGACAAGGATGCGGTAGCGGCCGGTCCCCACCCACTCGATCGGTTTCGGGCAACTGGTCCGCGTAAAGGACGGCCCCGCACAGGACCAAGACAGCGATTCCTCGGAGCCCGGCCAGCTTCGTGGCTTTGAGCCAAATACCGAGATGAGGCGCGCGGCGTCGCGAATCTTTCAAGCCGGACGTTGCACGATTTGTCAATGGTTTCTCCCCCTGGCTTGGCCTCTTACCTGATCTCGACCAAGGCCGACTCTATGTCACCGTATTGTTCGCCATCCGAAATCGGTCAGGTGCGCCCACACGACCACAACCCGCCCGTCGCGGTTCACCGCGATCGACGGGTAACTCACCTCCCGGCCCCAGATCTCATCCCCGGGCGCCGGCGTGACCACTTCGGCCAGTTTCACCCCCGGCCCCCAGGTCTCGCCCTCATCGCGCGAGACACGCAGCGTCAAGGGAGTGCGGGCCGAGGACGGGTTGTGGGCCAGAGCCAGTAGACCGTGGCCCAGGTTGTACACGCAGTGCGAAGAGGTGGGAGCAACGACGCCCGTCTTGACAGGCGGCCCCCAGGTTCTCCCGCCATCCTCGGACCGGACTTTCCACAGGAAGCCATCGCTCGTTCTGAGGACCATGAGAAGCCGGCCCGGACCCAGCTCCACCACCGATGGCTCTCCCGCTCCGGCGGGGGTCACAATGGCGCCGTGCCGGTCCCAGGTCTGGCCCCCGTCAGCCGACCGGAGGACGCTGGCCCGGGACGGGATCTCGTAGAGCGGGAGAATCAGCTCGCCGGTTGAGAGTCGGATCCCGTTGCTTCGGCAAAACTGAGCGCGCGCCAGCAGCCGCGGCTCGGACCAGCTGGCTGCCGAATCATCGGAAGTGCGACAAAACAGCTTGAACGAGTTCAGACCCACATGCTCGTCCTGGTTTTTGACAGCCGGGTAGCGGTTGTGCCGTCCTGCCGTGTAGAAGAACCAGACACGCTTGCCGTCGGAGATGAAGGCCGGGTCAAAATCCGAGTCACGAGGCACATCCTGGAGGACACGCGCCGGGTCCCAAGTCACGCCCCCGTCCGTGGAAAAGGAACCCAGAATTACCTGGTCGACCGAGGCCTCAAACGGCCCGGAGAACCAAGCGGCCAGAAGCCGTCCGTCGGGGAGGGCGACCACACTGGGGGCGTGATTGAAGCCGTAATGATTGCCCCGGTCATAGGGATCGGAGGAGGGATGCGCGAAGACCGTGGAACGGCCGATCAGACGCGGCGCGGGAGCATCCTCCCCGGCAGTCACGCAGGCAACGGCGCCGACAGTCAGAAGAAGTCCCACGAGGGCAGACCGACCGGAGAGTGTCCTTCTCGTTTTCCTGCCTCTCGCTTTCCAGATCCTCAGGCTCGTCCAAGCGGTCTGAAACATCGCGCTCCTTCCTTGGCCTCGATTATCGATAACAGACTAGAGCCACCCGGACGCGCTGTCAACGATAAATTATCGATTATTGATAGGCAGACGCTTCTTCGGCTGCGTCGTGGGGGCTGCGTCGTGGGGACAGACTCCTGTCTGGGAAGATCGAGCGGCTGGATCGGCGACTGGACCCAAATGATCGAGGCCGTTTCTTGAGGGAAAAAGGAAAGCGTTTAGCTTTTGCTATGACCGCCCCATTGGCCCTCGGTCGGGGATCGTGGCACAGGGTGTAGATCCGGTTTTGCTTTCTTAACCGGATCGCCATGTAGGATTCGAACAGGTCTCCCACCGCTAAACACTTTCGAAAAAAGGCTCGGCTACTACATAACGTCAATGTCGACGTCCGCCTTGCTTTCATAGGAGACGGTCGCACGGTATTTTTCAGACATCGCCCGGTTCTGAGCAGCAGTTCGAGGCGGCGCAACCGGGTCGTCCACGATGACATTCACGGATTCGATCAGGAAGCCCGCAGGGTCGGGGCTGGCGGCCATCGAACGCAAACGCAGGTAACTGACTCCGTTAGGCGTCTCGAAGTTCAGCTTCAGCTGTACCACCGACCGGCCGTCAATCGACACGTCGCACGTCCGCTTGGACAGGTCCCAGGCCAAAGTCAGTGAGCACCAACGCCCCTTTTGGAGCTTCGGACCGTTCGCGAGCGCGCCGTTGTCGCCGATGGGCAGGTTGAATTGAGCGTACTTTTCACCATTGTCGTCCGTTGGATTGAATCCTCGATCTCCGAGTGCGATGTTCGCCTTGCCGGAACCCGGCCGAAGCATCAGGCGCAGCGTCAACCCGCCTTTCCAACCCAACGGGAAGTTCCAGGTTGCGCCGTCACCGTCATTGTGGTCCGGTCGACGCAGGTGCAAGACCTTGGCCCTGGGTTTGGAAGGGTGATCGATCAGTTGCGGACCCTGCACCCGCTTCCTCTGTGGGCCAGCGCCTCGGGCCGGGCCGACAGTCTTGAAGGTCAGCCAGCCTTCCAGCCCTTGAGAAAAATCGTCGCCGTGTTCTCGAAGGGTTAGCCAGCCGGGGTCGACGACGATCACATTTCGGCGTCCCGAACCTTGTCCGCTTACCACCATGACTATCCCCGCCTCCGTGTGGTAGGCCAGCGGGTAAGCCGTGCCTCGATCGCCAGTTGCCCGCTCGGGGGACAGGCGGTGAGGATCGCGGTATATCTCCCGGAAGCCGCGCCAGGTCTTCCCATCGTCGTCCGAAATGGCTGCATGGAGTGCATCCCGGCCTCCGTATTCGAATTGGCCGTCCACCCGCGGTGGCATCTCATAGTTGTTCCAAACATTCACCAGCCTTCCGTCCGGAAGCCTGTCGAAGTCCGAGGGCGAGGTGGAGGAGTAGAATCGGGAAGCCTGGGCTTCGGACCAGGTCGTGCCCTGGTCCTCGGAATACGATTCGTACATGAACCCTGTCTGCGTGCGAAAGAGCATCCAGATCCGCCCGTCGTTCAGCTCGATAATCGACGGTTCGCAGGCCCCGTAGTTATTGCCGTTATATCCTTTGTGACAGGGGGCGGTCAGCTCGGAAGGGGATACGGCCCAAGTATTTCCCCCATCGTCAGAGTAGACTGCGGTGGTGATATGGGAGCCGGTGGGGTGCGTCATTTCCCGCCCTGCCACCCATGATCCGAAAGGCGCCAGGATCCGACCGCTCCTTAACTGCTTCCAGTCCATGAGGGCTCCGCAATACCCCTCCCAGATCATCTTGGGCCCTTCCCACTTCGACCGGCTCTTCAGGGATCGGTCATGCCACAAGTCGATGAACCGGGTAATGCCGAGTCCGGTCGGACCGTTGGGCCTTTGAGCCTTGCGACGGAAAACCGTATGGAGCACGTGCAATTCGCCGTCAACCGTCGCCAGATTCGGAACTCCCGTTTCCGACGTGCCATTCAAGTCCAACTGGGGTTCGCCCAAAGTGCGCCCGTCAGGACTGAACCTCACCGAGGCCAACGAGCCGTCATCGTTTCGAAAGAAAGCTCTTAACGAGCCATCGGGCAGCTGCGTCATTCCTCGGAAGTACTTCTCCAGCCCGAAGAGAACCTGCGGCGGTCGGACTGACGCGAGGGCGGCGCCGAGCGGTTCGGGCTGGCGAAAGCTCAAACCGAAGACGCCGACTGCGAGCAATAGGGTGACAAGATATGTTCTACTTGACATCCCCATCAGAAGGTGAAACGCAAAGCGAACTGGATCTGCCGCTGGTTGCCGGCTCTCAGGATCTTCGCTCCGTCCGGCTGATTATAGAAATACTGACCGGAGGGACCGAACAGCCGCGCCTGGTTAAACGCGTTGAAGAACTCGGCCCGGAACTCGATCCTTTTCGATTCGGTCGCCTGGAAATACTTGTGCAGACCGAGGTCCCAGTTGTTGGTCGGCGGGCCGATTATGGTATTCGCACCCGCGTTTCCGTTCGGAGTAAAGGTTCCCGGTTGACCGGTTTCGGGATTCGTGTACTGGACCGGATCGGGATTCGGGAAGCAACTGATATCGAACCAGCGCTCGGGAGTCCGTTCACCGGAGGGGAGGTTCCCGTTGCACGTCCGATTGGGACGAGTGGAAACCAAAGGACCGGTGGTCACGGTCCATGGATAACCGCCTTGCAGTGCCCAGATCCAGTTGAACCGCCAGCCGCCGAGGACTCCGTCCAGAACCGGGTGCAGGTTGTCTCCGTAGGTCTTTCCGCGGCCTAAAGGCAGCTCGTAGTTGCCCGCCAACGACAGTCGCTGACGGACGTCGAAATTGGCCTGCGTCCAAGTTCGGCTGATGAACAGCTTGGGACCCTCAGGCGTCAACACGGTCGTGCTGAGAGTGTGCTCGTTCGCGCTATCTTCGGAAGCATCGGCCATGGCCCGGCTCCAGGTGTACTGCGCCAGGTAGGAGAGTCCACTACGATGTTCCTTGCGCAGACGGACCTGCATCGAATGGTAAGCCGAGTTGAAACCCTTGGCCTTCATGGCTTTATTGCCCGCCCAACCGGGATTCGCCAGGTTGAGTTTCTCCTGCAAAACGGGGTCGTACTCAGTGGTCGTCGTGGAACTGTTCAGGTTGACACCCCGGGAAGCGACATAGCCGATCTCGCCCATTAAAGCGTGTCCGAGATCCTTTCCTATGGTCAGGTTCCAGTGCTGCAGGTAGCCCGTGGGGTAGTAGGGCGAGGTGGGAATGAAGACGCCGGGGCTCTTCGTGCTGACGATATCGATCCCGTATGGCTCCTGCTCGAAGGGAGTTATGTGTTCCTTTTTGTCTGGCCAGAAGCTGGCATTCTTCGGGTAGATGTAACCCAGGCGGCCGGCAAACGGCGTCACGTAGGAACCCATCGTGGTGTTCGAGGCAGTCTCGGAATTGTAAATGATCCCGTACCCGCCGCGGACGACCAGGTTGTTGTCGGAGAAAGGCCTCCAGGCAAAGCCGAGGCGCGGAGCAAAATCGCCGTTGTTCGGCTCGAAACCGCGGTTCGGCCCGTCGGTCAAGTAGTTGAACTGGAGTTTTGCCAGTCTATCGGCAGGCGCACCTTTCGCATACACTGGGAGTCCGGTCTTAAAATCCAGCGTCATGAACTCCCCGTTGGTCACGTGGAAGGGAGACTCGAAGTCGTACCGAAGTCCCATGTTGAGGGTCAAGCGGTCAGTCAGCTTCCAATCATCCTGAATGTAACCCGAAAAGGCGTTGCGGACCATCGCGATCAACTTGTCTTCGCCCTGCCCTCCATCGATCAGGTTGGGGATGCCCACCAGAAGGCTGGAGAAGGTCGACCCTGTGATCAGGTAGATGTTTTTCAAGGATGTGGACGTGCTTCCCTCGGTGTTACCCACGTAGTACCGCGCGAAGCCTGCCATTGATTTGTAGTCGTGGGTCTGGCGCCGCCAATCACCACCGAAAAGAAACGTGTGCTTCCCCCTGATCCAGGCAACATTGTCCTTGAGCAGCAGTGTCTTGTTCTGAGTCTGACTGGTCGCCTCTCCGCCGATCTGGATGGAACCGGCTCCGTACATGTACATTGCCGGAAAACCATTCGCCTTATGGATGCGATCGGAGATCCCGAACTCCTGGCCATAGTTCTTGTCTGCCAGCAACGGGCCGCTTCGGTAGTCGTAGAAAAGGAATGTCCCCTTCAGGTCGTTAACCAGGCTGGGGGAGAACGTGTGGGTCTCGGTCACGGACACGGTGCGTGCATGCTGGTAGGATACCGTGTCGTTGTACTTGTTCCACCCCTCGTTGACCGTGTCGTAGTCGTTGTAATCAAAACTCCCGAAGAGGGCGTCCTTGTCGGACAGATTGTGGTCCAGCCTCCCGAGATACTTGTTCTGGTTAAACGCCCCGCCCAGAAACATCCTCAGGTTCAGAAACGGATCGCCATCATAGTTCGGCATTGGCCACAATTCGTCCATTAACTTGCGGCCGACAGGGTTGATCAGAGTCGCGGGCAACTTCGCACCCGGGATGAGCTGTTTTGTGTAGGGATTATAGAGCTCTACGGGCTTGCGGGAGTATGGGTTGATCGTCTGGCTCAGGTCGCCGGTGCGTTCTAGTTCATTGGGCGCGAAGCCACTGCGCAGGGTACCCGGCTTCTTTTGTCGGAAGATCTCGACGGTGCCGAAGAAAAAGGTCTTGTTCTTGACGATTGGACCTCCGAGGGAGCCCCCGAACTGGTTGTACAGATAGTTGGCCAAGGCGGACCGTTTGCCGGTGTAAGCCCAGGGAAGCGCATCCAACGCTTTGTTCCGATGGTACTCGTAGAGACTGCCGTGGAAGTTGTTTTCGCCCGATTTCGTCACCAGGCTGATGACCGCACCGCCGGCACGGCCGTACTGAGCCGAGTACATATTCGTCTGAATGCGGTACTCCTTGACCGCCTCGAGCGCCGGGGAGGAGGCCAGTTCGTTGTCGCTCGTGTTAGCCTCGGCTCCGTCGATCTGGTAGTTGTTGTAAGTCGTCCGAGCACCATTGACCCCGACTGCATAACCCCTCGAATAGACCGTGCCCCGCCGGACGTTCCCCGACTCGGCTCCCGCCGTGAGCTCGGCCAGACCGAGGAACTCGCGCCCGTTGAGGGGTAGGTTGTTTATCTTCTCTGAGTCGATGACCTCCGACACTCCGGCGTTCTCGGTGTTGAGCGCCGCCGCGTTGGCGGTGACAACTACTTCCTGGGAGCTCTCGCCAATTTCGAGGCGCAGGTTGATCCGCCTGAGGGCGCCGACCGTGATGTTGATCGAATCCACGATGCTCTTTTTGAAACCCGGGAGAGAGCCGGTCACCTGATAGGCGCCTGGGATAAGGAAGTCAATCCGGTAGTCGCCGACATCGTTACTGATCGTCTGGCGCTCGACCCCAGTTGCGACATTTCGGGCCGTGATTTCAACCCCGGGAGTGACTGCTCCTGAAGGGTCGAGAACCGTACCGACAATTGCGCCCTGGTTGCTGGTTTGCGCCCAGCCAACCACGCAAGAGGTTAGCAGGACTAAGAAAGTAGCCAGATATCTGACACGCATCATGGCGCCTCCTCGCGGCGGAAAAACCACGCGCAGTTACTACAAGCAAGAAACCGGCTTGGATGTTCGACTCAAGCGATTCTTCGGCTTAAAACCGTACACTGCCTCAATCGCGCTGTCAACAGTTAACCGTTTACCGGTCACTGATTTTTCCGCCTGCCGGTAAAACACTCGATCGCTTCCGCATCTAAAGCCCTGTTGGCCGCCCATGCCTTGAATCGGACGATGAGCCTGGTTGCCTATCTACCGAACTCTGTATGCCACCGAACGCCTGCCCCTTGGCGTAGCCGTGGTCAACGAACGAGCGCTCCACCAGGCAAGACCCTTGGGTGCTCGGAAAAAACAAGTCTTGGTCACCATCCCCGTTCAGATCGGCGACCATGACTCGCGGTTGTATTATTTTCGGCAATGGAGGTGAGAAACCGGGAGCGAAGCGAGCTCCTCCATCGTTGCCAACATTGCGGAAGATCTTCACCTGACCACCCGAGCTGCCCGCTATGACGTCCAGCCGGCCGTCAGCATCCCAATCGGCGGCCTCGACCAATAGACGGGACTTCAGGTCGCCTAAAACGATCGGGGCAGCGAAGAGCGGCTCACCCTTCGCACCCACGTTTCGGTAGTAACGAACGACCCCGAAAGTATCGCCCACTACCAGATCGTTTAGTCCGTCGCGTTCAAAATCTCCCATGACAAACACTGTTCTGGCCCCCTGCAAAGCCTGGAAGCTCGCAGCGGGATCCAAACCGACCGGCCCGACCCGGATCTCGCGGTTATTGACCGTACGCAGCGCATATCCTTTTTTGTCGAACCGGCCCTCGCCTCCAGCGCTCGAGTTCCGGTGAAACCAGATTCGACCGGCGAAATCGCCGAACAGCACGTCCCGCCGGCCGTCCTGGTCCAAGTCGTAAAGCCGCGGCCAGAACCAGCCGTCGCCCATGTCAGACGGATGGTCGATTCGCTCAGCGGCCGGCAACAGGGAGATTGGTTCTGCATAAACACCCGGGATCCCTTTTCCCTGGTCGATCCAAACCCTGTATCCGGACACAATGTCGAGAGCACCGTCCTGGTTCCAGTCGAGAAATTGGGTGGGGGTTTCGGCCCCAGTTCCCGGAAGATCAGCTCTGCCCCAGCTGCTCGGAAGGGGCCGGTCGTGCACTGCCAAGCGCGGTCGGCTCGCGGTACCGATGTTCTCGTACAAATAGATGTTGGACCTCGAACTGACCACAAGATCCGCTAGCCCGTCGCTGTTCCAGTCAGCCGCGCGTGGACTGGCGAGCCCGCCTGACGGAAAACCGCCGACTCCCGGAAACGGCCTCAACCGAAGCACGGGCCGCCGGCGGTCACCCACGTTCTCGTAGTAACGGAGGAAGTCGTTTGCCCGGCGATCCTCAAGGTCGTCGTTGGGCGTCATCGGATAACTGCCGCTGATGAGATCCAGATCCCCGTCACTGTCGAAATCGGCCACCGTGGGGGCGGCACACCAGTCACCGACGTTGAGAGGCTTTCCGTCCGCCTCCAGTGCGTCCTGAAACTTGAGCATCGGCAACCCTTTATTGTCCCGACCCGAATTGCGATAGAAGTAAATCCGGCCAGTGACGTAGCCACCGGCCAGCAGATCCAGCCGCCCATCGTCATCCCAGTCGACGGCCTCCAGGACCGGGTAATAGTCCCTCTTAAAGGGGGCCTCACTTCGGCCGACTATCGGACGGAAGGGAAGCTCCAAGATCCCACCGTCGGATTGAATCAAACCCTGGTAAGAGAGGGACGGGCGCTCAGACGTGCCGAGGTTCTTGAAGAAGGCTATTCGCGACCAATGGGTTCCGGCCAAAAGGTCCTTCAAACCGTCTCCATCCCAATCGACGACCAGGGGCGCCAACCCGACGCCGGCGTCAACGGGCAGCCCTTCGGCATCGAGAATCATCTTGGAGTACGGAAAGAGCGGGTTATTTCGGGACCCTGTGTTCGGCATCCAAAATAGATGGCCGTAGTCCTCCCCGTAGAGAATATCGACGGAGCCGTTGTTGTCCCAGTCTGCCACCGCAATCCGCGTGTGGCCAACGCCTGTAGTCGTCTCACCAACCGGCTCACAACGATTCAGGCCGTCACCCAACCATCCGCGCGGGGGCATCCGTGCCGGCCGCTGCCCGGGCGGCAAGAGGTTAAAATAGATGGCGTAAAAGGAGGGCCGCTCACCTTCCTGCGTGTGTACCCAGGCAAGTCGGCCCCGGTTCCAGTCTCCCAGCGTGTGATAGAAGTAACCGGCGCGCGCGATAGTCGACCGCCCGATCTTGCCTTCGGTGCGATCGATCGCCTGCTCGAATTCCGGGAATTCATATGGCACAGCGTCGTCGTACCAACGGAATGGCCGGTCATGCGGGCCACGAGCGTGAGCGTGCTTACCGTAGGGAAGTGGCTTCCCGGTTTCCGGGTCGTAGCGAATCACCTGCACGGAGGCGACATCAACGGTAGCTTGAAGACCAGCCTGCCGGCACAATCCCTTAAGGTCAATTTTCGCTTCTGCAGGCATCTCGTCCGAAGCGCGCGTCCCTATAGCCACCGGCTCAACCCGGATGAGGAGCCGGTGGTTTCCCTCACCGGCCCAATGCAAACTCGTCGAGACGCTGCCGGTCGAACAGAACCCGAAGACCGCTAGAAACCACGTTGTCAGGCAGCGACCAGTCAGCCAACCCATTGCTCTTGTCACTCTCTGTCTCCCGCGTCTATGCTTCCTTTTCTCCATCACCGTCAGCACCACGGGCGCCTCGTTCATGAGGCCGCCAAACATGCCCGGATCCAGCTGTGGATAACGTCCCCGATTTGCTGGTGGCCTGCCACTCTAAGCAGCAGCGGTCTAAGGAGCCGCGCACGTTGCGAGGTTGTTGCATAAGGGTCTTCGGGTCCTCGGGGTCGGCGAAAATACACAGAAGTGTAAACGTGAAGCGTAGGCCGACAGACGAAGCGCGATTCTTCTGAGCGCGAGCAAGGTGAGTGGTCGGCGGCTCCTTAGATGCGCTGCTGTAGTCACGGTATCCACCAAGCACGCGCGCTCACGCCTGCCCCGCCCTGGATGAACGGTGTTGCGCCTAATCCGCACTCTCGACAATCGCCGCAACGGCTCGAGCGGGCGGGGCGATGAGACTGCCCAACCAGGCGACCAGAAGACCGGTGAGGAACGTCGCCGGCGCAATCCAGAGACTGGAAACGCTGGAGAAGGTGAGCAGAATGCCGATGAGGACGCCTAGCATTAGTGCAGTCAGCAGCGCTCGCCGGTTGATTGTCCAGGTCGTCAGGGCGAGCAGCATGCACACCAACAACGGGCCGACGAAAACCCCTAGAAGCGTCTGGATGATCTCAAAGATGGTGCCCAGCCGACCGACCAAACCGGCAGCCCCGGTCGCGACCAGACCGAGCATCAGGCTTGTGAGCCGAGCGGATCGGACCTGCCGCCGGCCATCGTTTACAGCCGAGGAGCGCGAGCGGACGCTCAGCGTGAAGACGGCCGCGACCGAATTGATTCCGCCCGCCATGCTGCTCATTGTCGCGGCCAGCAGCGAGGCCAAAAGCAATCCAGCCACCCCGGAAGGCAGGCGCGTCGCGATGAAGTAGGGAAAGACTTTGTCGGCCGCGGTCGGAAGCAGAGGGTCCGGCTGCGCGTGGTACCCCACTGCCAGGCAGAGGCCGACGAGTGCAAGCAGCAGGACAACCACGATCGAGCCGATCGCGTTCACCGTGAAGGAACGGGTCGCCGAGCGGGTGTTGCCGGCGGCCAGGTAGCGCTGAAGAATCATGAGATCAGCAGCATACAGTCCGATGTTTCCAAGACTGAAACCGATACCGATAGCCCAGACCGTGAACGTCATGGATGGGTCAAGCGAGAAATCGAAAAACCGCAAGTGGCCAGATTGCCGCAACTGGTCGAGCGCCACCCCGAGAGGAACCGGCAGATGGGAAAGAACCTGCGTAACGGTGAGGGCCAGCCCCGAGATGATGACCAGGAATTGAAGCGCATCGGTGTAGATGACACCTCGGATCCCGCCTACGGTCGCATACGCCGTGCTTCCCAGCCCGATGACCAGAACAATCGGCCAGAACCACCCGGACTCCAGGCGGCCGGCTGCCATAACAGCCAGCGCCGGAGCGTAGACCAGGGTCGCGAGCCATCCCAGGCGCAGAAGCACGAACAGACAATTGGCAGCCAGCCGCACCTGGTGTCCGAAGCGGGCCTCGATCACCTCGTAGGGATGGGCGACGGGCTTTGCCAGGTAACGGGGGAGGAACCAGAAACGCAGCACTGCCCACGCGGCCACATACGAGAACAGGCCGAGCAGCAGGGCCGGGCCGTGCCGGTAGACTACGCTTGGATAGGCGAGAAAACTGATGCCGCTGAACAAGGCCGCAGCGATGCTGAGCCCGACCAGGATCGACTGCAACCCGCCAGTCAGGCCGCCCCGGGCAGTGAAGTAGTCCTGCGAATCGCGTTGCCGTCCCCGGGACATCACTCCGACAGCCACGCTGGAAAGGACGTAAGCGACGATAATAACGGCGTCCCACTTGCTCAACATCTGACATCTCCCCCATGCGGTTCTCTTCGACCTTCTACTCCCTACCGTTCAGATTCCCGGAAGGCACTTTTGCTGCCGCAGCTCAAATACCGAGCGATCTCAGGCGCGAACCGGGCCTTTATCGGTCAACCGAACGCGTCGCGGCTGGGATTTCCGACTGATTCGAAGTCGGGCAACGCCCTCTTCTTCGACCGCCGGACCGGAGGGCTTGGCTTCGCTCGCGTCGCCCTCGGTATGCGAACGGATGGCCGCGCGTATCGTTTCCTCGTTTCCTCTGCGCAGAGCCTCGACGATCTCCCGGTGGGAACGCGACGTCGGCGCAAGTTCCTTCTGGTCACGCTGGTAGGCCAGAATCGGAGAAAACGAAAAGCGGAGCCGTCAGCTGTTCGAGGGTACGACAGAGGATCGGGTTGCCGGACTTGGCCCAGATGTACTGATGGAAGAGAAGATCCGATTGGGCGCTGGCATGATAATCGTTGCGACGCGCATCCCGCTCGGCTTGTTCCGCCAGTTGCTCCAGGGCCTTGAAATCCTCGTCGCTCATCCGTTTTGCCGCTTCGAGCATCGCCATCTCTTCCAGCCGAACCCGCAGCGCGAAACGATGCGCGAACTCCTCCGGCGACAACGTTTTGACGCGCGTGCCTTTGTTCGGAACCCGGACCACCAGACCCATCTGTTCTAGTTGAAACAAGGCTTCGCGGATAGTCACCTGGCTCACTTTCAGAGCGCGGGCCAGACCCAGCTCCCGCAGGGCCTCGCCTGGCTTCAGTTTCCCGGTAAAAATCGCGCTTTTGAGAACCTCAAAAGACTGTGCGCTAAGGGAGGCATCACGGAGGGGTGCTAGTTCCATAATCGATTAACGATTGTAAGCGTGCCCCACCCGGCTGTCAACACGCCAAGTTACTCCCTTGCTTGCTTCTTGCCGGCCCGTGAGCCGGACGCGAAGTCCACACCGGAGACGGGGCGGCCGCGGAACAATTTGTTATGGTGCGGCCGCCTCCCATTCTGCTAACGTAACGGGATGCAACAGAGGATTGTGGCTCCCGAGGTGTTGGAGGAACTGGCCCGCTTCGACTCTCCAACGGTCAGTAATGTCATCGAAATGTTTGACGTCCGAGAGCGGAACTGCGGGTACATGACGCCCGCCATCCGGTCCCTCTTCCCGGAAATGCCCCCGGTCGTCGGCTACGCTTCGACAGCCACCTACCGAGCCGCGCGGCCGCGTGCTAAGGATGAGCCCGGTTCGAACCTGATCGAGCACGTCCAGGCGCTTTCAGAGCTGCCGACTCCTCGAGTCATCGTCTTTCAGGACTTGGACGACCCGCCCGCCGCCGCGACCTTCGGCGAAGTGATGGCAGCCATTTACAAGAGGTTCGGGTGTCTGGGACTCATCACAAGCGGCGCCGCCAGGGACCTTGAACCCGTTCGGAGCATGGGGTTTGCCGTTTTTGCCGCGTCCATCTCCGTCTCGCACGGCTTCGGCAGAATCGAGGAAGTGCATCGACCGATCAACGTGGGAGGCGTCACCATCCGGCCCGGGGACCTGATCCACGCGGATATGAACGGAGTCGTCACGATACCGGCGGATATCGCTGCGCCGGTCGCCGCAGCGTGTTCCGGCTGGATGGATGCCGAGGCGATCGTTCTTGACTACCTCAAGCGCCCTGATGTCGACGTGCAAGGCCTGAAGCAAGCGCTCGAGCAGCTCGGGGCCGAGATCGGGAAACTCCGCCAGTCGACCGGAAGCGCCGAACTGGTCTAGATCCACGGTTGCCAGCCCGGCGATAGAGTTGGGTCTACGATATGCGATCCGTCGCGGTCGGAAACCGGTTAGCGTGGAAGGCGCCTTTGATTTTTTCGGCCGCTGACTGGGCGGCAGGCGACGACCTATTCCTCTTCTTCTTTGTGGATGAAGTCAAGCAGGGTACGCCAATCCTGACAGGTCAGAGGAGCGAAGTGATTTCGGACGCACCATTCTGCACTTTTGTCGCTTTTCTTTCCAAGATAGTCAAGCATTGCCTGGTGATTCTCCAGACCCTCGTAAAAGCTCTCCATCTGGAAACCCTTGCGGATTTTTGACATCTTCAGAAACGCGAAGTAGGGAGTGGTAAGCCGGGTGGCGCTGTCCTCCAGCACCTTGTGTCCTGCAATTTTCCAGATCTCGCGGTGAAAATCAAAGTCGCGCTGAATCGCGTTGGTGTAGTCCTCACCATTGAACAGGTCCAGCATGGACTCCTGGATGCGGATCAGCTTCTTCATCTCCCGGCTGTTCACTTTTTCACGGGCCATTCTCAGCGCTAGCACTTCCAGGACGACGCGCATGCTGGTAATTTCGGTGATCTCGTCCGCAGTCAGTTGGATCACGAACCAGCCCTTGTTGAACACACTCCGGATCAGTGCTTCCTTCTCCAATTGGAGAAGCGCCTCACGAACCGGCCCCCTACTCAGCTGGAGCTTCTTCGCGATCTCGGCCTCGTATATCTGCTGTCCGGGTTCGTACTGCCCGTCAAAAATCGCCTTCCTCAGGATCTGACAGACCTCCCGGCGAATCCCGCCGCCAAAACGCAAATTCTCGAATGCAGGTTGGTTCATTTGTTTTGCCTACTCGTCGGCGAAAGTTTACACGACCGGCTGCGCTAGTCAAGATCCGTAGAGCCGCAACGAATTGACTAGCCCTTCTGCCGACCTCAATAATCGATGGGCGATCGACCGGCTGGCGGTGCGGCTCTACTTCCTCCCACCTTGCCAGTTAAGCACGACCTCCCTTACTCTCACACCCCCGAGGCGCGGTTGTCAACTGTTAACAGAAACTGCTTGCTTCGAACCGCAAACCGAGGAGATAATGATTCAACAGTTCATAATTGTTGATTGATTTGATCACGAGGGGGCCAATTTGGGCGGCGTCGAAGAAAAGGAAAGGCGACAGAAGAGAGAATTCCGCCAAGAGCGAATCCTCAACAGGCTGAGGGCGCTCCAAGACGAGTTGACCGTCGAGCAGCTGGCGCAGACCTTCGCCGTCTCGCCGCTCACCATTCGGCGCGAGTTGGACCGACTGGAGCGCGACGGCGCAATTCTGCGCACCCACGGCGGTTGTGTCCTCCGAACCGCCGTTGAATCGTCCTATCACGAGCGCGCCTCTCGGAACTTCGAGCTGAAGGAGGCGATCGGTCGCGCGGCTGCGGAGCAGCTGGATTCCGCCAGAACTATTCTGATTAACGACGGGTCGACCACTTTTCACCTGGCCGCCCACCTTCAAGGCCGGACAGGACTCCACGTTTATACAAACTCGATCGCCATGATCCGGGAGATCAATCGCTTTCCGGGGGTACGGCTGTTTGTCCTCGGGGGTGAGTTCGATCGCGATCTTTCTTTGGTCGGCGGGGAGCTCACGGAGTTCCTCGTCGAATCGCTCTACTTCGATATCGTGTTCCTCGGCGCTGACGCGATCGCCCCCAAGGGGGCCTGCCAGGTTGCAACGCTCGCCGAGGCTCGCCTGACCCAAGTCATGCTGCGCCGTGGCAAGCGCAAGGTGTTGCTGGCGGACCATACCAAGTGTGAGATCGAAAGTCACGCCACTTACGCCCGGCTCTCGGACTTTGACCTCTGGATCACAACGCCCGGAATACCGAAAGAACTCCGGGAAGAATTCGACAAACTCGTAACAATAAGGGAGGTTCCTGTATGACTGTTTCGATCGACTGGGCGCGGGTTGACTTGAACAAGGTACCGCATCTCGTTTCACCGGAAATCCCGGGGCCACGCTCCCGTGAAATGCACGGCCGTGCGTCCCGGATCATGAAGGGCTACTCGGGACAGGTGAAACTTTTTCCCGTCGTTTTCCAGGAGGGGCATGGCTGCACTCTGACCGATGTCGACGGGAACGTTTATCTGGACTTTTCCTCCGGCATATACGTCACGACGCTCGGCCACTGTCATCCCAAGGTAACCGAGGCGGTCCAGAAAGCCGCCGGGCAGCTGATGAACGCCCACGATTTCACCACCCCAGTCAAACTCGAGCTCCTTGAGAAACTGCAGGAGATCATGCCGGGCGATCTATCAGGTGTTCAACTCTACGACAGCGGCACGACGGCGGTCGAAGCCAGTCTCCGCGTCTGCCGGGCGGCCACCGGTAAATTCGAGCTGCTCTCTTGCTTTGCAGATTTCCATGGTAAGAGCGGGCATTCGGTAAGCCTGGCCCGCATGAACAAGGTCAATGGTCCCGGACGGGCGGCCGGCTTCTACATGCTGCCGCGTCCGAACACCTATCGTCCGCTGTTCAAGAAACCCGACGGAACCTGTGACACGGACGCCTACCTGGACTTTTTCACCGAATTCATCACCGAAGCGACCACGAACCAGGTTGCGGGGATCGTTTTGGAGCCGATACAGGGCTGGGCCGGTTCGATCTTCCCTCCCGACGACTTCTTCCCGAAGCTGCGCAATTGGTGCGATGACCGGGGGATCCTGCTGGTGGCAGACGAAGTGCTGACCAGCATGGGGCGCACCGGCAAATTCCTGGCAATGGAGCACTGGGACGTGGTTCCCGACGTGGTTACGCTCGGCAAGGGATTCGGAAACGGGTTTCCGGTCACCGCGATGGTCGTGCGAGAGCCGTACGCGGAATCGGTCGAAAAGATCAGCGCCTCCACGAGCTATGGCGGAAATCCCATGGCCTGCGCGGCCGCCCTGGCCTCGATCAAGGCCATCCAGGAGGAAGGGCTGCTTGAGAACGCAAAGCGGCTGGAGGACTACTTCATTCCACGGCTGGCTCGCCTCAAGGAAAGCCACCCGATCGTCGGCGACGTGCGCTGCAAGGGTTGCCTGATGGGAGTCGAGCTGGTGAAGGACCGGACGACCAAGGAGCCTTTCGACGAGGCCGGGAGACTGATCTACCAGGAAGCTTTCCGCCGCGGTCTGGCCTGGATTCCGGCTGGTCACATCCTGCGGATGAGCCCGCCGATCGTCATGGATATCGACGTCGCAGCCAAGTGCATGGATATCATTGAAGAGGCGGTGGGGGTGATCGAGAAGAAGCTGGGCTATACCGGCTCCGTTCAGCAGGAGGCGGTCACGGCATGAGAAAAGTAGGCTTCGGCATCATTGGCTGTGGCCTGATGGGACGGGAATTCGCCAGCGCTGCCGCGCGATGGCGTCACCTCCCCGACGCCCAGGCGCAGCCGGAAATAGTCGCCATTTGCGATCGTTTTGACACGATCGGCGCCGGGCTCGCCGACTGGTACCGGGCGATCCTCCCCGTCGATCAGTCAGGTCACCAGCGATTACCGCGAGTTGCTGGCGAATCCGGAGGTCGAAGCGGTGTATTGCGCCGTTCCCCACAATCTCCATCAGCAGTTTTACTGCGACACGATCAAGGCCGGAAAGCACCTGATGGGAGAGAAGCCTTTCGGAATCGACCAGGCGGCAAACCAGGCGATTCTGGAGACAGCGCACAGTCATCCAGACGTTCTCGTCCGGTGCTCTTCGGAATTCCCGTTTTTCCCTGCCGTCCAGCGCATCGGCCAGATGCTGGAGAGGCGTGAGTTCGGCCAACTTATCGAGGCGGAGACCGGGCTCCTACACTCGAGCGATCTGGATGCGAACAAGCCGATCAACTGGAAACGGAAGATCGAGTACAACGGCGAATACGGCTGCATGGGAGACCTCGGGATGCACGCCTGTCATGTTCCATTCCGCGCCGGTTGGAGACCGCTCGATGTCCGGGCGGTCCTGTCAAAAATCGTCAAAGAACGACCGGATGGCAAGGGCGGTATGGAACCGTGCCTGACATGGGACAACGCAACCCTGCTCTGCCGGACGCAGGATCCGGAGACTGGCGAGGTGTTCCCCTGGACGCTCAAGACTTGCCGAATAGCGCCCGGTGAGAAGAACACCTGGTACCTTCGTAGTCCACGGGACTCGGGCCTGCGCCCGCTTCTCGACCAAAAACCCGAAGCTCCTTGAAATCCTCCAATACTCGGGAGGCGAACAAGTCTGGCAGCATGTGGACATGGGCCACGAGACGGCGTTCAAGAGCGTCACCGGCAGCATCTTCGAGTTCGGCTTCTCGGATTCGATCCTCCAGATGTGGGCCGCCTTCCTCCACGAGTTAGCCTGCGGCCGCCCGGTTCGAAAATTCGCCTCATGCGTAACAGCCGAGGAGACCGAGCTGAGCCATCGCCTTTTCACGGCCGCCCTGCAGTCTCAGAAGACAGCCGAGACCGTCCGCTTTGGAGCGCTGACGATCGAGGCTCGAGGCCGGGCGCTTCCGAACGGATCGGAGCCGGTTATCTGAACCTCATTTCCGGCCTGCGGTTTGCCCGTCTCGGCGTTCGGTTCGTATGGGGGTAGCTTCGCGATAGCCGTCACGTACGAACGAGCCTTCCGCCCAAAACAGGTAGAACTCGCTGGAGATCAGAAAGTCCTGATCACCGTCGCGGTTCCAGTCGACCGGACACAAAGTCGGACCCCAAAACAAAAACGGAAGCTCCAGCGGCTGAATCGGCGGGGCAAACTGGGGGTTGCCGGCCGTGCTCCTGTTGATGTAAATCGAGCCAGGCTTCTCGATTGGAAGCCCGTGGATCAGGTCCGGAAGTCCGTCGCGGTTCCAATCGATGATATCGAAACCCGGGTCGGCCGCGCCGCCCGGAAGGCGCTGGCCAACCTTGACTCCCGGCGCCAGCGTGTCTGTGCCGCCGGCCCGCGTGTTTCTGAAAATCCAGATGTTCCGGTAGGTCTCCGAAACTTCCAGGTCATCTATGCCGTCTCCGTCGAAATCGGCTGCGACCATAGTGACACGCGCCCCCTGCAGGTCAGTGAAGTTGGTAACGTCTTTCGGGTTGCTGTACACCTTCGGCCCTACCTTGAGATCCTCGCCGGTGGTCAGCTTCAGCTTGATCCCGGGATCAAAGGTGTACCGGCCGGCTTCGCCCTGGTTGCGGTGGAAGAAGATGTTGCCTCCCTGGTTGCTTGAAAGCACGTCCAGCCGGCCGTCCCGATCCCAGTCAACAAGTATATTGTGGTACTCATTATCCCCGTATCCCAGGCCGGCCGGAACGATCGGCTTACCGCCTGTTGTTGTCGTGCCGAATGAAGTCAGGCGTGGCAGATAGGGCGAGCCTTCGAACCCCTGAAGCGCGTTGCCGGCGAGGAAGACCGTTTTGCCGTCCATTTGGGTCAGTGCCCGAACTCCCCCCGCCCGGGAAAAACCCCAGGGGATCGTGAGGCTTTCAGGCTGAAAATGCCAACGAGGCGCCTTGGCCGTCCCTTCGTTAAGTGCGAGATAGACGGCGCCGCCGTTGTCGTTGACGAGCAGATCCTGCAGACCATCATTATTCCAATCCACCACGGATGCCCTCGCGATATAGCCCGCCGGGAACTCACCCTGCTTTGGGAAGGGCTGAAGCCGGTAATCGGGCGCTTTCCGCCGATCACCTACGTTCCGGTAATACTGTAGAAAGTCCACCTGGATCGACTCGTCATGAATGCCAGTCCATTTCCAGCCGCCGGTGATCAACTCCAGTTTGCCGTCCTTGTCGAAATCGCCGGCCGTCGGCGCCGCCGCCCAGATGGTGTCGATCGGCTGACCATCGGCCTGCAGGGGACCAACGTATCTGAGGACCGGAACACCTTTCGAATCCCGCCCCGTCGATCGGAAGAAGAAGATCCTTCCGGTGGTGTAGCCGCCCGTGACAATGTCCGGCAGCCCATCCCCGTCCCAATCGCCGACCCACGGCTGGTTGTAGTAATCATGCTTGAAGACATCCCTCGTGTCCTCCGGAACTGGCGACTCCGGCACCTGCAGACGCGCTCCGTCACTCTGCACATGCCCCCGGAAGCTCAACCGCGGGTCAGTCGGCTTGCCGATGTTCTTCCACCACAGTATTGCGTTGTTATTGGTGCCGGCCAGCAGGTCGGGGAGACCGTCCGCGTCCCAGTCGTAAAGGAAGGGCGCGGAGTACCAGCCGCAGTCGATGGGGCCCTCCTCGTCGGTCAGCATCCGGCAGCCGATGAATTTCGGTTTGCCCGGCGCCCCGTGGTTCTTAAACCACATCAAGTCACCTTTTTCAGCCCCGCCGAACAAGTCGAAAAGGCCATCGCCGTCGAAGTCTCCCACCGCAAGCGTGAAATGGGCCAAGCCCCCAAGCGGCTGTCCCTCGGGGACGCGCAGGAGGTCAACGTCCCCGATCCAGGGCGCAGGACTCGGCCCGGTCTCGGCCCGGTCGGATTTCACATCGAAGTAGATTGCGTAGTGCGAGGGAGCGTCGGATTTCTGGGTGTGAACCCACACAATCTGCCCGGCCTTGTTGTCCATTTCCCGGTTGAACAGCCTTCCGCCTCTTCTCCGAAGGACCATGGTTACTCGTCCGTTTTCCACAGTCGATGCTGCGCCGATCCGATCAGGATAGTCCACGGGCAGGACATCGTCGTCGAAGCGGCAGGGCCGATCGTAGGGACCGAGACGCGTCTCAAGCGAGGCGAAAGCCTCTGGACCCCCGCTGGCAGGATCGTACTTCTGCACCTGCAGACTCGCCAGATCCACTTCGCCCGCCACGCCCAGCTGCTTCAGCAGACTCGGAAAGTGAACCGCGTAGCGCGCCACCGCGTTGTCGCTCTCGCGACCCTCCATCGGCGTTGGGGGAACAGTCACCAGGATGCGAAAGGGCGCCTTCCCGGTCCACTCGGGCGCTGTTGGAGATCCCGGAGAGAACCAGCCTCCCTGCAGCATCCATCCGGCTGCTATGACAACCGCGAGTAGGTAGTTCCTGAGATTACGGTTTTTACTTGCCAAACTGGCCATGTTGCGTCCTTTCCGATCTCGCACAGGCAACCTCCTATTACTGTCAACAGTTGACAGAGTGCGATGGTAGAACAAAGCAGTCCGCCGGTGCAAGTTCGTTTCGGGCTCTTTTCGCGTACTTCTAACAGTTCTGGCTTCAAAATCTGCAACATTCGGCCCAGAACTTTTCATGGTCCCGGTGGGTGCGAGCCGTGCCGCGAATCGCGACGGTTCCCCGCCCTAACCGGGCGGGAACGGTGTATTCCCCGGATCAATAATTTCTCCGCGCCAAAGAGGCCCTTAAAGATGATCCCGCCATGCATGCCATCGGTGTCTGAGCCCGACCATCGGATTCTCGATCAGTTCGTGCGTCTTCATTCGGGACCCGGACAGCGGCATCCTGGCGATTGCTCGGAAGTAGGGGATTCTCGGAACGGACTCGTTGCGCATTCCGCACGCCTGGCCTGGTGCCTGCCGGAAGGGGTCGGGGGGCGTGCTTTCAACACGGAGGACAGCGCGGAGAGGTCCGCGGGCTTCCTTCTCCTCCACCACGCCCGGCCGGGCGTGGGTACCAGTCTTGAGATTCCTGCCGGTCGAATCGAGCGGCCTCTCGGCGCTGTCAAACTGAAATCGGCCGATTTCAGTCTGGGACTTAGTCTGGGACTTTTTCGGAAAAACCTGCAAAAACGTGCAAAATCGGCTAAAACGTACAAACGACAAATCAAGCAAATTCAACAACTTGCTTCAGATGAGGAGGTTGTGAAGCTCGGCTGTTCTAATTTGCGAGCAGGGGGTCAGCGGTTCGAATCCGCTTACCTCCACCAATCTTTTCAATAAGTTACGGCCAATTTTTCTGTTGGTCGATTTTTCGACTGTGCTCTTTTTGTCGCCCAAGAATCGGCCGGATCTCGGAAGAGCTCTTGCGATCAGGCACGGGCCACACAGGGAGGGCGGCCGGTCTTTCAAGAATGTCGAGTGGCTGGTCGTTCACCATTCCCGCACTATGGTTCGCCAGCCGGAACCCACCGTTCGCCAAGATGCAATTGTGGCGCAGAGAAAACAGCAGGATCATAAAATACCGTTTCGTAGCGCCCACCTGGAGCGAAGGGTCGGTCGCTGAGCGGCCGTCAGGACAAACAGGGGCCAAGGTCATGAGCGAGAACATCGAAGGGAAAGTGGTCGTCATCACGGGCGCGAGCAGCGGGCTGGGCGAGGCTACGGCCCGATTGCTATCCGCAGAGGGCGCGAGCGTCGTACTGGGCGCAAGGCGCGCCGAGCGTATCCAGTCACTGGCCGACGAGCTGACCGGCAGAGGCGGCAAGGCCGTCGCTGTTAGCGGCGACCAAACACGCGGTACGCGTCATCTCGGAAGGGCTGCGCATGGAAGTGAAGCCCTACAACATCCGGACGACGGTGATCTCGCCCGGGGCGCTCGACACAGAACTCGTCGACAGGATGACTGAGACGGATATTCGGGACGCCGTCCGCAAGATGACCGCCGAGATGGCGCTGCCGGCCGTGACGTTCGCGCGCATGGTCGCCTTCGCCATCAGCCAGCCGCAGGACGTCGACGTCAACGAGATACTGTTCCGGCCCACGCGCCAGGAGCTGTAAGCACCCTGGTTTGCCGTGGGAGGGTTTTACCTTTATCAGCGAATCGAAAGGACGAAATGAAACTGCTCGCCGCGACCGCCTTGTCGTTTTCTTTGCTCGCCTCGGCGTTCGGCCAGTCCAAGGAGACGGGTGGCGTATCAAGTCCCGGCGCCGCCCCGTCAGCGCCGGCCCAGGATTCGCAGATGATCAAAATCACGCGGAGAGGCTCGCAGCCCTCCCGGCAAGGACCGGCCGAGAACTTCACCGGCGTCGTGCGCGTCGACCCGCTGTTCCAGGCGAACGCTCCGGCGCGCGCGTACGGCGCCCTCGTCACGTTCGAGCCCGGCGCACGCACCGCCTGGCACACCCACCCGCTCGGCCAGGTCCTGATCGTGACATCGGGCACGGGCCGGGTGCAGCGCTGGGGCGACCCCCTGGACGAAATTCGGCAGGGGGACGTGGTCTGGATCCCGCCCGGTCAGAAGCACTGGCACGGGGCCGCGCCGAACAGCTCCATGGCGCACATCGCCATCGGGGAACAGCTCGACGGCAAGTCCGTCGAATGGATGGAGAAGGTGAGCGATGCGCAGTACGCCGCGCCGCCCCGCGGCCAGGGAGCGAGCACCGAGGCCGGCGCCGCGCAGCCTCGACCGTCCCAAAGAGCGATCGGCGACTTTGCGCCCAAGCTGGCCGAGATCACTGACAACGTGCTGTACGGCGACGTCTGGGAGCGTCCGGAGCTGTCGAAGCGTGACCGAAGCCTGGTGACTGTGGCCGCGCTGATTGCCTTGAACCGTCCAGACCAGCTCCGGTCTCACTTCGTTCGGGCACGCGAAAATGGGGTGACGCAGGAGGAGTTGATCGAGACGATCACTCACCTGGCGTTTTACGCCGGCTGGCCTAACGCGATAACCGCCATCGGCGTTGCCAGGGAAGTTTTCGAGAAGAAATGAGTTAGAGGGGTATTCCTTTATTTAGAGTAGCTACTATGTCCGGGTCGGCAAAGGCACGTCGACAGGATAGCGCGGATAGCGCGGATACCACGCGGATCACGCGGATAAAGCCGGGCAAATTGAAAGCAGTTTTGCCCGGCTTTATCCGCGTGATCCGCGTGGTATCCGCGCTATCCGCGATAGAGTCACGGGAGCAAATTTATGAGCAGGAAGCATCGGAAGTCTTTGGTCGCGTTCTGGCTGCTTGCAGCCATCCTTTTTACTTCGGCAAGCGCACAAGAAACCCAAAAGAGCCAGCCAGAGCAGGGGGCCCCCCCACGCCCGAGACGTCGAAAACGGTTGTCAATGCTGCCCCGGCTGCGGGGCCGACGGTTCGTACCGCCTCCGGAATCGTGCGCGGCGTGACGGAAGGGGAAGTCTCCAGCTTCAAGGGGATTCCCTATGCCGCTCCGCCGGTCGGCGCCAATCGCTGGCGCCCGCCCCAACCCTTGCCCGCGTGGCAGGGAGAGCGTGATGCGAGCAAGTTCGGCGCGGATTGTGCGCAGGCAGGCTTTCCACGCGGGCTCTGGGAAGATCTCGCCGACTTCGTCGGAAGACTGCCTGTGTGTCAATGTGTGGCGACCCGCCGGGGCCGCGCCGGGGCAAAGCTGCCGGTCATGGTCTGGATCCACGGCGGCGCCTTCGTGTTCGGCAGCGGCTCCTTCGGCCCTTCGGGCGTCCAGTTCGCCAAGCAAGGGGTCGTCCTGGTCACCTTCAACTACCGTCTGGGGCGCCTCGGCTTCTTCGCCTTCCCCGCGCTGAGCCGCGAGCATCCGGAAGAGCTCAAGGGCAACTACGCCTACATGGACCAGATCGCCGCCCTCAAGTGGGTGCAGCAGAACATCGCCGCGTTCGGAGGCGATCCGAAGAATGTCACTATCTTCGGCGAGTCCGCGGGGGGCGTCTCGGTGCATTCACTCCTGACCATACCGCTTGCGCAAGGCCTTTTCCAAAAGGCGATCAGTGAGTCTGGCGGTGGCCGGGATGGTGTTCTGACCGGTAGACCGATACGTGAAGAAAATTCCAATCCGTACTACCCCGTTTCAGCGGAAACGATCGGAGTAAACTTTGCCCGCAAACATGGGATCGAGGGCACGGATGCGGCCGCACTGGCCAAGCTCCGCTCCTTGAGCGTGGAGGAGATTGTGGATGGAGGTCAGGAAAGCGATGGCCCCGGAGGTCCGCCGATCTACTCAGGTCCGATTCTCGACGGCAAACTGGTTGTAGAAACGGCTGAGAGCGCATACGAGGCCGGCAGGCAGGCACGCGTTCCGCTCATAATCGGGTCGAACAGTGCGGAAGTGCCGGCTGGCTTCGTCAATGCCAATTCGAAGGAAGAACTGCTGTCTCTGTTCGGGAGCCTGAGGGACGAAGCGATTGCGGTCTACGATCCTGATGGTACCACTGATTTCGCCGAGATGCGTCACGATGGTCAACACGGACAAGGTATGGGCGGAGCCGGCCCGGTTAACCGCGCGGGCCTTTGTCGCCAAGGGTGCACCGGCCTACATCTATCTTTTCTCCTACGTCTCCGCCTCAATGCAACAGAGGATGCGGTATGGTGCAGCGCACGGATCCGAAATCCCTTATGTGTTCGACAACCTTAGAGACCGAAATGGAGCCGCCGTGGCGCCCAAAGACCAAGAAGTTGCCAGGATGATGAACACCTATTGGGCAAACTTCGCCAAGACCGGTGATCCTAATGGCAAGGGACTGCCGGAATGGCCCGTTTACAGTCCCCAAAAGAACGAGATCCTCGAGATCCAGCGCGATGGTACACCGGTCGGCAAACCCGATCCCAAGAAAGCGAGACTGGACGTGATTGAAAAGGCCGTCAAGATTATGACGCCGCGCCAGTGAGCAATTATGCAAGCGCAGCAACCTGAAAAACGCGACCTGGGATGCCAGGACAGCAGGGTCACCGGAGCAAATACGATGAACTTCATGAAAAGAATCAGAGCCCGGGATGCGGTCGGGTCTGAAAGTAAATAATGAGAGCCAATTGCAAAAATCAGAAAATCTCAGTCTTAAGGCCTGAAAGGCCGGTACATATTAGCCCGGGGCGAAGCGTTTTTCGCGTAGCCCTGGGTGGCTAGGTGCGCCGGAAGGAAGCCCTGAAAGGGCGCAAGAACGGCAGACCAGGCTCTCACGCCCTTACAGGGCTTCGACGTCCCGCCTGCCTCTTGATCCAGGGCTACGCGAAAAACGCTTCGCCCTGGGCTAATATGTACCGGCCTTTCAGGCCTTAAGACCCGGATTTTTGCAATTGGCTCATGAGGTTGGAAATGTTGGACAGAAAGATCCTTGTAGTTCTGGCAGGAATCATCGGATTCTCGCTCGGCCTTGGTGGCCTCTCCGCGCAAAACACATCGGACGGCAAGGAGGGAGTGAGCGTTCAAAAGGTTTCGTTCCCGAACAGGACGATCACCGTCGTCGGTAACCTGTTCAGGCCGGCGAGCTTCGACACAAATCGAAAGTATGCCGCGATCATCATGGTGCATCCGCACGGCGGTGTTAAAGAACAAACTGCCGGCCTCTATGCTCGAAGACTCGCGGATCAAGGTTTTATGACGCTGGCCTATGATGCCTCTTACTGGGGCGAAAGCAGCGGCGAACCTCGCAATTTGGAAGTGCCTGCAACGCGCATCGAAGACGTCAGCTGTGCCCTCGATTACCTGAGCACTCTTCCGGAGGTGGACACAAACAACATCGGCGTCCTGGGAATCTGTGCCGGCGGTGGCTACGCCTTAAATGCCGCGCAAATTGATTGGAGAATCAAAGCGGTCGCGACCGTCAGTATGTTTGATCTAGGCGACGCGAGAAGAGAAGGCGTTGATAAATCAGTCACATTTGAGCAGAGAATGCAGAGAGTTCAGCAGATGGCGGAGCAGCGTACAAAAGAAGCTCGTGGTGAGGCTGTAAGGTACGTCCCTATCGTGCCTGAGTCTCCGGCCCAGTTCACCGATAAAACACTGACCCTCTACCGCGAAGGATACGAGTATTACCGTACTCCACGCGGGCAACATCCAAACGCCAACAACCGCCAGGTGTTCACAGCCGGCCTGGCGCAGTTGGCATTTTATCCTTTGGCCCACATGGATGTGATTTCGCCTCGCCCGGTTCTTTTGATCGCAGGCGAAAAGGCCGACACGCGCTTCTACAGCCAAATCGCTTACGACAGAGCAAAAGATCCGAGAGAGCTTTTCATCGTTCCGGGCGCCACCCACATCGATATGTACGACAAGCCGCAGTTTGTGGGCCCGGCGGTCGCGAGACTAAAGGCGTTCTTCGAAAAGAACCTGAAATAAGCAAGAACTATGAAAAAAGCTCCACGCATGATGAGAAGAATCAGGATCGGTGCTCTCGTCTTGATGGCGGCCGCGCTCATCACTCCCGGGAGTGCGCAAGATAAAAGAAGAAAGCCCGAGCCGCTGGCGATCCAGGAGCAGGGCAGCTTCGCTGTCGGCGGGACGGTGATGACCAGCCCCGGCGCCTACGACGCCATCAACCGAAGCCCTGCCGGGCAGACGTTGCACGGCGATCACGCCTACGTCTTCTACCAGGTCCCGGTACGCGCTCGGAAGACTGCCGCTCGTGCTCTGGCACGGCATCGGGCAGTTCTCGAAGACCTGGGAAACCACGCCGGATGGGCGCGAGGGCTTCCAGAACATCTTCCTGCGCCGCCGCTTCCCGGTCTACCTGATCGATCAGCCCCGACGCGGCCGTGCGGGTCGCAGCACGCTACCAGCGACGATCACGCCGAGGCCCGACGAGCAGGACTGGTTCGGCACGTTCCGCCTCGGCATCTGGCCGGACTTCTTCCCGGGCGTGCAGTTCTCACGCGACCCGGAGGCGCTGAACCAATACTTCCGCCAGATCACGCCCGACACGGGCCCCCTCGATCCCGCCCTGAACTCGGACGCGGTCACCGCGCTCTTCAAGAAGATCGGGCCGGGGATTCTCGTGACCCATTCACACAGCGGGGGCATGGGATGGCGCGTCGCGGCGAGGAGCTCGAACGTCCGCGCCATCGTCTCCTACGAGCCCGGGAGCGGCTTCATCTTCCCGGAAGGCGAAGCACCTCCCACGATGCCGAGCGCCGGCGGCGCGCTGCAGGCGGTCAGCGTGCCGCTGTCGGAGTTCATGGCGCTGACGAAGATTCCGATCATCATCTTCTACGGCGACAACATTCCGGCGCAACCGACGGCGAATCCGGGCCAGGACGGTTGGCGTGTCCGTCTGGCGATGGCGAGGCTGTGGAGGGATGCTGTGAACCGCCGGGGCGGTGACGTCACCGTCGTGCATCTGCCGGAAATAGGAATCCGCGGCAACACCCACTTCCCGATGTCGGATACCAACAACCTTCAAATTGCGGATCAGTTGTCGAAGTTTCTGGCAGAGAAGAAGCTCGACTGATCCGCTGTTAAGCCAAATCCGACTGTGTCACTTTTTGTGCCACTTCTACGCTTTGATGCGCTTTGGCCGGTTCGTTTTGCGTAGATACGGCCTGCCGCTCGGATTCGGCGATGAAAAAGGCAAGTCTTCATCGACCAGGAATTACATCCTGCCGGGAGGGTGTGGATTTCCGGGATCCTGATCGTTTACTCCTCTCGAAGCGCAAGCGTGGGGTCGAGTCTCGAGGCGCGCCAGGCCGGAACAAAAGTGGCGGCCAGCACCACGACAAGCAACAGAACCGCGACGGATACGTAGGTTGTCGCATCCAGCGGACTGATCCCGTGCAGCATCGCGCCAAGCACTCGAGTCAATCCGGCGGAGAACATGAGGCCGAGGGCCAGGCCGCCTGCCGCACGTCCAAGTCCCTGCTTCATCACCAGTGCCAGCACGTCCCTAGCCTTGGCCCCCACGGCCACACGAATTCCGAATTCGCGTTGCCGCTGAGCCGTCAGATAGGAGATCACTCCGTACAAACCCACGCTGGCCAACAGCAACGCTACGCCGGCGAATGAGCCAATCAGCATAGTATTGAGCCAACGGCCCTGCAGGGTTCGTTCAACCACTTCCGCCATGGGCCGCACGTCGTAAACCGGCTGATCGGGGTCAATTTCACGGATGGCCGCGCGCACAGCTGGGGTGAGAGATGCAGGTTCAACACTGGTTCTGACAACCATCGCCATCCTGTCTTGCGTGCGCTGCTGGTAGGGCCAATAAACCAGCGGCAGTGGGTCCCTGTCGAGCCCCTCATGGCGGAGATGGCCTACGACACCGACAATCTCGACCCAGGACCCGCCGGGATAGTCGATCCTGAACCGTTTGCCGATCGGGCTTTCCCGGCCGAAAACCTCGTGGGCAAGCCGTTCGTCAATGATGCCGACCCCGGGCCGGTCCGGGGAGTCGATCTCGCTGAATGCTCTGCCGGCGAGGAGAGGAACGCCCAGCGCTCGGAAATAATCGCCGCTGGCCGATCGCCACTCCGTGAGGACGCGCACGTCCCTGCCTTCAAATCGGATTACTCCGTTCTGAGTCTGACCGCCCATCGGCAGCCGGTTGATGATTCCGACGTCTTCCACTCCCGGAACGGAGCGCACACGTTCGATGAGCCGTCCCAGGTATCGCGCCACCCCTGGGTCTTCACCGTACTTTGATCGGTTCACAGCAAGATGCAGGCTCAGGACCCGGTTCGGCTCGAAACCCGGGTCGGTGGAACGCAAGTTAGAGAAGCTTCGCATGAGGAGCCCGGCCGTGATCAGCAGAACGACCGTGCAGGCAATCTCGGTAACGATCAGCAGATCGCGCACGCGAGCGCGGGACGCGGGACCGCGTGCGACACTAGCGCGGACCTGCGCAGCCGGTGCGACCGCAAGGAAGAAGGCAGCCGCCGTCGACAGCGCCACCGAGACCAGAAGGACGGGACCATCCAACCCGATCTCTTCGACGCGCGGCATGTTCGCAGGCAGCAGGCGGACCAGCAATCGAAGCAGCCAGTGAGCTGCCAGGATGCCGAGCAGGCCACCACCACTGGCCAGCGGGATCGCCTCGGCGAAGAACTGCCGGGCGAGCCGTCGCCGGGTGGCGCCCAGGGAGGCGCGGACTGAAAACTCCTTGCTGCGGTTTGCCGCCCTCGCCAAAACCAGGTTCGCCAGGTTAACGCAGCCGGCCAGGAACAAGACGCCGACTGCCGCGACGAGGACCCAGAGGGCGCGCCGCACCGAGCCGGTCATGTCGCCGAGCATCGGGCCTACAAATACCGGGACGTCCTTGTTCGTCTGGGGGTACTCGCGCGCCAGATTGCCGGCAACCACGGTCATGTGGGCGCGCGCCTGTTCGAGCGTCACTCCGGGCTTCAGCCGCGCCACGCACAGATAGCTGTTGTCGCCGCGTAGCTTGAGAACCGCGCTCGGGATGTACAGCGGCGTCCAGAGCTCGAAATCACGGGCCGGATACCGGAATTCGGGGCGCATCACGCCCAGGACTTCATGCGGGGTCCCGTTCAGCAGGACCTTGCGGCCAACGATGCCTGGATCACCGCCGAACCGCCGCCGCCAAAGCCCGTAGCTCAACACGGCGACACTCGACGCTTTTAACTCGTCGCGCTGGTCGTCTTCCGTGAACGTGCGCCCGAGCAGCGGCGTTGCTCGCAGTGTCGAAAAGAGGCTGGCTGTTGCCCTCGCGCCCTGGAGTCGTTCCGGTTCACCAACTTCTGTCAGGTTGTAATTAGCCACCGGGCGCGTGAGTCCCATGTCCTCGAACACCTGTTGCTGCCCGCGCCAGTCGAAATAGTCGGCAGCCCCGGCGTAGGCGCTCTGGAAACCGAGCTCCCGCGGTGAGGACCCAAGCGTCACCAGACGTTCGGGTTGATCGTAAGGCAGATCCCGCAGGAGGACGCCGTAGGCAATCGAGAAGATCACGGTCGTAGCGGCAATTCCGAGAGCCAGGATGAGGATGCCCGAACAGGCGAAGACTGGATTCCTGCGAAGCTGACGAAGACCCACCCGAATGTCCTGCCAGACCGATTCGACGAGATTGAGACTGTTCATTTCGTAAACCGCCTCTCGCACGGCTGTGGTATTACCAAATCGGCGGCGCGCGGCATGGACGGCGTCGTCCGGGCTCATGCCGCGTGCGATGTTGTCGTCGATCTCATGGCCGATATATGACTCGATCTCGCGCGCCAGTTCATGGTCCCGTTGTCGCCTTCGAAAAAGACGCCGCCAGCTCATTTTCTACTCCGTTACGGGTCCTAACACGCGCTTCACCGCTTGGACCAGCGACTCCCAGCGGCTGCGCTCCTGGATCAAGTAGCGTTTTCCGGCCGGTGTAATGCGGTAGTACTTGGCCTTGCGATTGTTCTCAGAAGTGCCCCAGAAGGACGCGATCAGACCCTGGTCCTCGAGCCGATGCAGAGCGGGGTAAAGAGAACCGTGTTCGACCTGCAGGACTTCTTCCGAAGAACCCTCGATCACGTGGGCGATCGTGTGCCCGTGGGCGGGCGCCATAACGAGCGTCTTGAGAATCAGCATGTCAAGGGTGCCTTGCAACATGTCGCCCCGGGCGTCGGCCCTTGTCTTCTTTGCCATAGTGAGATCGAGCATACCAGAAGATAATCTAGTGGAACAAGACCCAGGTTTGGTGAGCTATCTGGAAGTAAGCCTCCATGGCCCACGAGATTGACTATCGATCTGAATCGGAGCGCTCGTCGGAAAGGCCCCGACTATAACGTCACTGCGGATGCACATGCGTAATTGATCTATCGCTGACGTTCGTTACCGTCTCCCTGTTGCTGAGCGCGGTCGCCGCCGCAGCCTGCTATTTCCCGGCGCGAGGCGCCATGAAGGTCGAGCCCATAGTGGCGTTGCGGCAGGAATGACGCGATCTGCGGTCATTGCTTAGGGAACTCAAGGATGGCAGGGCGCGGATCGGGGCCCTTCGGCCTCGATCCGTTTTGCAAGCAGGGGGTCAGCGGTTCGAATCCGCTTACCTCCACCAAACTTAGGCCTTCTCGATTAGCACCGACCAATGATTTTCGACCCTGTTCTGAGACAGGACCCGGTGACCCTCGTCAACAACCGAGCGAGGGACATTACGGATCGGTTCCCCGTCTCCAAGCAGGACTTCCAGCCTGTCTCCTGTCTTCATTCCCGCCAGGTCGAACTTGACCTTTACGAAGTTGAGCGGACAAGCGACTTCGCGATAGTCCCGGGTAAGAGCCGGTGGGCCGGACCTGGCCGGGGACTGCAACCGTGTCGGATTCGCCGGGAAAATGGAGTGAATTGTCCATGCTGCGATAAAGCCTTTCGATGGCTTCAGCGAAGCCGTGGACTTCATGCGCGAGGCCGCCAAGCAGATCGAGGCGCCGTTCACGCGCAGCATCGACGACCGTGGAAAAACGCGGATCCACCAGTCCGGTCGAAATGAAGTGCCTCTCGAAGCCCCAGAAGACGCTGTCTTCGGATGTGGCCTCCACTCCCCGGGTAATCAGGAGCATCCGAGACGCAGACAAGACGATCTCCCAGAGGGATTCCCCGTCAACCGTTTCCCGTTCTCCTTTGAGCCAGGGCTTGCGCAGCTCCCGGATTCGGCGCAAGTCCACTTCGATCAAATCGAACAACCCGGCCGAACATTCGCCGCCTCCCTTCCCCACCAGGCCGAACTGGTCTTTGGCGCCCCAGTCGTAGTAGTAGTTCTTGTCCTCCTCGAAATCCGGGATGGTTCGGAATCGCTCACACAGCTCGCGGATATCCTGCTTGCCCTCGGTCCGCAGGTAGTGCTGGAACGACTGAAAACGAGCCGGCTTCGACAGGAATCGGGCCAGCAGGTCATGCACGAATTCCGGCAAATCCCTCGCACTGACCCGATCCACCTCCTCGGCAAACCGAGGCGCCTCTTCGCCGATCACCGCCCCCGCAACCACGTTGTACTCGGGATAAAGGAACTGGCTCTTTCTCCCGGCTCGCCCATAAAAGCCGAGATCAGCCAGAGGGTGCTGGCCGCAGCTGTTCGGGCAGCCGGAGAGATTCAGCCGGCACCCAGAGAGGCGATCCAGGTCGAGGTCGGAACGGCGAAGCCGCTTCAGGACCGCGCGCAACGCGCCGCGAGGCAGACAGATTCCGAGCTTGCAAGTATCCGCGCCAGTGCACGCGATGGAGTCCCCAAGAAAACGCTCAGCAGCCGAAAGCTCAAACAACCGGCTCATCAGGTCAAATGTCTCGCCCAGGCAGTCATCCCGAAGATTGCGCAGCTGCAGGTTCTGCCCGGTGGTGAGCCGGACTACGTCATGTCCGAGCTCGCGGAGGAATTCCGCGAGCTCGATGATCGACGAAGTCTTGACGTTGCCCAACAGAACGGGGATCAGGACCGAGAAAAGGCCCCCCTGCTTCTGCGGCGTCACGTATCGTGACTTCCACACCTCCAATTGCGGATTACCGATCGCGGATTGCGGATTTCGGATTGCGGATTGAGGAACTGAGTGATCGGGACATTCCGGACTCGGTTCATCAATCCCCAATCCGAAATCCGAAATCCGCAATCGACGATCCGCAGTCCGCAATTCCGCGAGCTGTTCCTGGTAGAGGCTTCGAAATCGTTCTTCTCCCAGCTCTCGCCAAAGGAATCGCAGGCGAGCGGCATGGCGGTTTTTCCGGTTGCCGTACCGACTGAAAAGGCGCTTGATGGCCTCGGCGACGGCAAAGACCTGCCGCTCGGGAACGAAGTCCTCCAAAAGATGACCGACTTCCGGCTTGGATCCCATACCGCCTGCCACGTAGACCCGGAATCCCCGCACTCCGTCCTTGAGCCGTGCGACAAAGCCAACATCATTAAACCGCGCGTAGCCGGTATCGCGGGCGGAACTGGAAAAAGCAATCTTGAACTTCCGCGGTAGAAGCCACGAGCCCGGGTCGGCAATGAGTCGTGTCGTGAGAGCACAGGCGTGCGGGGAAACATCGAAAGTCTCCTCCGGGTCAATGCCGGACTCCGGCGAGACGATGATGTTGCGAACGGTGTTGCCGCCACCACCTCGGCTCGATAACCCTTCCTTTGACAGGTCACGCAGCAATAGGACCAGGCGGTCCACGGAAAGGCCGTGAATCTGCAGCTCCTGCCTCGTCGTGATGTGGATCTCGTCGTTCCCGTACTTATCTGAAAGCAGCGCGACCGCTTTCAACTGATCCGGCGTGATCATCCCGCCCGGGCATCGAACGCGTGCCATGAAAGTCCCGTCCTGACGCTGCTCGTAGATGCCAAACGGCACCCGATGGACTTTTAGAGTTGCCGCGTCAACAGTCCCTGACTGGAAGCCGACGATCAGTCTCTCAAGAGCGTCGATCTCGCCCTTCAATGATTCGGGTATCCGATAAAACATGCGTTTATCCTCTGCAGTGTCGCTTTTTACGCCGAAGGCGTTACGTAGCAGAGCCCAGGGTTGGCCGCGTTGTTTGCGGCCTACCCTGGGTTTGCGACCAGTAACCTGCCAACCCTGAAAGGGTTGCGTACGATGCTCGGTACGCAACCCTTTCAGGGTTGGGCAAGCGCCGCGTCTGGGACCCAGGGTAGGCCGCAAACAACGCGGCCAACCCTGGGCTCTGCTACGTGACCCCCTTGGGGTCATCGGCGACTTCTTTCAACACCTGCCTGGGCGGCTCCGATAAAATAACGGCCTCCTCATCGGCTACGCCTTCCCGAATCCGATACGACCGGACGATCGGGTCCGAGCCGGCGAGCGACACAATCACGTAACTGAGGTCCGGATCAGAGGCGAGCCTCAGGTCCTCGACCGAAGGCCTGGCGGGAGTGCGGGGATGACTGTGGTAAACAGCTCGCAACGTCTGCCCGCTACTCCTCATTTGGCGGACTGCCTGGAACTGCTCGACCGGGTCAAAGGAAAAGTGTTCTGAAGAGTGGTCCGTGTTGGTAAGAGTGAAAACGCCATTAACCGCTCCGTCGCTTCCAGCAGCCAGGTATCCGCAGGCTTCCAGCGGCGCATCGCGACATGCGTGCTCAAGGATTTTCTCGAACGCTTCCTGGGTGATTTTCAAGCTCATTTTCGCTTTCCGCTTATTTCCCCAAATCGCACGTCACTTGTGCGCCGGCCTCGTCGCGCACTTCAGTGATGGAGGGGTTCTCACCGCAGACCGGGCACCGGGGATTCCGACGAAACGCGACCTTGCGGGGCGTCATGGTGAGAGCGTCAAAAGTAAGCAGGCAATCGGTCAGCAGTTGTCCGATACCGAGAAGCTGTTTCAGGCATTCGACAGCTTGCAGGCTCCCGATCACACCCGCGACCGCGCCGAGGATCCCGGCCTGCGAACAGGTCGGGACAAGTCCTTGAGGCGGCGGGCCGCCGAAGATACAGCGGTAGCACGTGGTTTGCCCGGCCAGCACGGTCATCGTCTGACCCTGGAATCGAAGGATTCCGGCGTGTGAGAACGGCTTCCGCGATAGCACGCAGGCGTCGTTGATCAGGAACTTGGCAGCAAAATTGTCGGTGCCATCGATGATGAAGTCATAGCCGGAGACCAATCGGCGGACATTGGCTGCCGTCACGAATTCCTGGACAGTCTCGACTCGCACTCGCGGTTCAATCGCCTGGAGCTTTTCAGCGCCCGAAATCACCTTTGGCCGCCCGACATCGCCGGTCGTATGGATGATCTGGCGCTGCAGATTGGACAGGTCGACCCGGTCTCCGTCAACCAGGCCAATCGTCCCGACACCTGCGGCAGCAAGGTAAGGGGCTGCCGCCGAGCCGAGGCCGCCCGCCCCGATGACAAGTACCCGCGCATCGAACAGCTTCATCTGTCCTTCGATGCCGACCTCTTTGAGCACGATCTGACGGCTATAGCGGGCGAGTTGTTCGTCATCTGCAAGTCTCATAAACTCTCCAATGCGTCTCGGAGATCCGAGCACAGGTCCTCGATGTTCTCGATCCCCACCGAAAGCCGGATCAGGTTGTCAGGAACGCCCATTTTTTCGCGCTCCTCGGGCGAGAAATCGCAGTAGATCGTGGATGCCGGATGCAGGATCAGGCTCTTGTTATCGCACATGTTCGTTGCCCGGCGGATGATGCGAAGACGGTCCATGAAGGCAAAGCACTCCGCTCGGCTTCGCAGTTTGAAGGTCAAGACACCGCCGAAACGGCCGCCAAACTGGCGCACGGCGACGGCGTGATACCGGGAATCGGGCAAGCCCGGGTAGTTCACGCCCTGCACCTCGGGTCGTTCATTCAGGAAATGCGCGAGAGCCGTCGCGTTCTCGCAGATCCTCCCGATCCTTAACTCGAGTGTCTCCAATCCCAAGGTATGGAGATAAGCATGATGGGGCGCAAGGCATGCCCCCAGGTCGCGGCTGACCTGCCGCCGGAGGGCTGAAAGAAGGGCAAAGGGCCCGTAGCGACGGCTTGCCTCACGCAATCGAGGGCTACGGCCCCAATCGAAGTTCCCGTTGTCGAGAATGAACCCGCTCAAACAACTGGCGCCACCCGACAAGTACTTCGTACCCGAGAAGACCTCAACATCTACGCCCCAGTCCTTCGACAAGAAAAGGTAAGAGGTTGTGAGGGTCCCGTCGACCACGAGCGGAACGCCACGGTCATGGCAGATCCGGCCGATCTCCGCCACGTCAGCAACCTGCATTTGCGGGTTGCTGATGCTTTCGAAGAAGAGCAACCGAGTCTGGGAATCGATGGCGCCGGCAACCGCCTCGATGTCGTCCAGGTTGACATACCGTACGGTCATTCCCCACGACCGCACTGTGTTCTCAAAGAACGAGCGGGTGTTGCCGAAGAGGAACTCGGTCGTCACGAGGTTAGCGCCTGCCTCGCCGAGCGCCGATACGACACTCGCAATCGCGGCCATTCCCGAGGCAAGGCCAATTACACCCTGCGCGCCGCTGATCGACCGTAGCCGCTGCTCCAAGTCCTCGACCGAAGGATTCGAGACGCGGGTATAGGCGTGAGCCAGTTTCTTGCCTTCGAAGGCCTGCAGCATTTCGGCCGCCGTTTCAAACTCAAACGCGACACTATCGTAGACCGGCATTCGCAGGCTCCGGTGGGCGTCGGGCACCGAAGACCCGGAGTGAATCGCGCGTGTCGAAAAGCCCCTCATCAAGCGCGGGGACTGGGCTTGAGTGTCCACAGCGGAACGATCCTTGATCACCGGCCGCCCCCACCCATGAAATACAGGAAGTCGATCTCGTCCCCCTCCTTGAGCAGCGTGTCCGGGAATCGATTCCTGTCCAGGAACTCGCCATTGAGCTGGACGGACACCATGTCCGGTTGCGCAACCTGGTGGATGACGAGGAGCTGCGCAACCGTCGTCCCGCTTTCCACGTGCTGGCTTTCACCATTAACCTTGATCGTCATGGTCATCTCCTGATCAAATGCTGTAGTCCTCGGCGAATACGCGAAGCTTGCGAGGCCGTACGGATACACGTTCGCCTGCCTTGAATCCTTCGTCCCGCAGACAGTCCCTGGTTACCTCCGCCTCCACAATCTGGCCGTTGTCGCACCGTCGAAGCTCCAGGCGGGCAACGGCCCCGACCAGGGATATGTGGGCGACATCTGCCTCTATCGCGTCGCCCGCCGGCGGCTCAGTAACTCGTTCCACAGCCAGATCGTACGGACGTACGTAGCCTATGGCCGGAGTCCCGTCCTCGGCGCGCGCGGCGTGAGGGGCTTCGAACTCGAGCGAGCCGACCCGAGCCTTGCCTGATTCAATGCGGCCATGAAACAGGTTGACGTTACCCAGGAAGTTGTAGACAAAGGGACTTACGGGTGTGTCGTAGATCTCCTCCGGAGTGCCGATCTGCTCGATACGGCCGTCGTGCATCACGGCCACGCGATGGGCGACTTCCAGGGCCTCTTCCTGGTCGTGCGTCACGAAGACGCTCGTTATCCGCAACTCCTGATGCAGGCGCCGCAGCCACCGCCTTAGCTCTTTTCTAACCTTGGCATCCAGAGCTCCGAAGGGTTCATCCAGAAGAAGAACCTTAGGCTCGACCGCCAGTGCCCGGGCCAGGGCTATCCTCTGTCGCTGGCCACCTGACAGCTGCCAAGGGAAACGATCGGCGAGGGATTCAAGTTGCACCAGGTGGAGCAGCTCGCGCACTCTCTGGTCGACCTGGCGCCTGGAGGGTCTTTGCGCGCGCGGTTTGACTCTCAAGCCAAAGGCGACGTTCTCAAAGACAGTCAGGTGACGAAAGAGCGCATAGTGCTGGAAAACAAAGCCGACATCACGCTTGCCCGCGTGGTCGAAGGTCGCCTCTGCCTCGTTCAAATAGACCGCCCCACTGTCGGGTTGTTCCAGGCCAGCGAGGATGCGAAGCAACGTCGTCTTGCCCGACCCTGAGGGGCCAAGCAAAGCCAGCAGCTCCCCGGTCTCCACTTTCAGACAGACGTCGCGCAAGACGCTGAAGCGGCCAAAGCTCTTGTTGATCTTCTCGGCGTAGATGCTCATGACATCCGACCCTGTCCCTCATCGAGCCGGGTTGAGAAGCCCCGCGTTTTCAGCTCGACAACTTTCTTCGCTGCCAAGGTGAGGAGAGCAACGATGCACAGCAGAGAAGCCACGGCGAATGCAGCTGTGTAGTTGTATTCGTTGTAAAGGATCTCCACATGCAACGGCACCGTGTTCGTCTGCCCGCGTATGTGCCCCGAGACCACCGAAACAGCACCGAATTCGCCCATCGCCCGGGCGCTGCACAGGATCACGCCGTAGAGCAGGCTCCACCGGATGTTGGGCAACGTCACTCGGAAGAAGGTTGACCAGCCGCTTGCACCGAGCACGAGCGCTGCTTCCTCCTCGTCGCGGCCTTGAACTTGCATCAGGGGGATCAACTCGCGCGCAACAAACGGGAAAGTGACGAACACAGTGGCGAGGATCACACCAGGGGTGGCGAAAATCACCTGGATTCCCCAAGCGTCCAGCCATTCACCCAGCCAGCCCTGCGCTCCAAAGATCAGAACGAAAATCAGGCCGGAAACCACCGGAGAGACTGCAAACGGCAGGTCGATGAGCGTGACCAGGGCATTCTTTCCCTTGAAGTGGAATTTCGCGACGGCCCAGGCGGCGGCGACGCCAAAAAGCAGGTTGAGCGGCACGACGACGGCGGCGGTCAATAAGGTCAGGCGGACGGCCGCACGAGCGTCCGGGTCGGTGATTGCAGCCGTGTAAGCGGCCCAGCCTTTATCGAGAGCCTGGACTAACAGAGCGGCGAGCGGGAGAAACAGAAAGAGCCCCAGAAAGGCCAGCGATACCGAGACGAGGATGACTTTCAGCGGAGGGGATTCCCCCACCCGAACGCTTCTGTTTGTAGTTCCGCCGGTAGGCGGGGTTTTGAATTGCGAACGCAGCGGGAATTGGCTACGTTCTAACTGTCCGCCTGGAGGCGGAACTACGAACGAAACGCCGCTACGGAGCTTGTGATCGCTTGTCATCAGTTAATCTCCTGGTAACGGCGTGTCCGCCACTGGAAGAGATTGATCGCCAGCAACAGCACGAAGGACAGTGACAGCATCACCACCGCTATAGCCGCAGCGCCTGCATAGTCGTACTGCTCGAGCTTCGTGATGATCAGAAGCGGAGCGATCTCGGTCTTCATCGGCATGTTGCCGGAAATAAAGACAACCGATCCGTATTCGCCGAGCGCCCGGGCGAAAGCCAGCGTAAAACCGGTCAAGAGCGCTGGAAGAAGAGTCGGGAAGACGAGCCGCCGAAACGTTTGCCAGTGGCTGGCGCCGAGGCTCAGAGCTGCTTCTTCCATTTGGGGATCCAGGTCCTCGAGCACCGGCTGGACACTTCTCACCACGAACGGGATCCCAATGAAGATCAGAGCGACCAGCACTCCGAGGCGTGTGAACGCAACCTGTATTCCCAGCGGCTCCAGGTATCTGCCCAGCCACCCGTTTGGCGAGTAAATTGATGTAAGGCAAATACCAGCTACTGCCGTGGGAAGCGCAAACGGAAGATCGACCATGGCATCCACGATTCGCTTTCCCGGGAAACTGTAGCGGGCCAGGACCCAGGCGAGCGCGAGTCCAAAAACCGCGTTGACCATCGCCCCACCAAGGGCCGCACCAATCGTCAGCTTGTAAGCGGCAAGGACACGGGGAGCTGTGACGGCTGTCCAGAAAGCAGGCCAGGTCATTTCCCAGGTCTTGAAGAACACGGCGCTCAAGGGGACCAGGACAATAAAACTGAGGTACATGAGCGAGTACCCCATTGACAGCCCGAACCCCGGTAAGACGCGCCGCCTGGTGAACCGCCTTCTCATGTTCCTTTCCTTCGCCACGGATTGAACGGCCCCCTCAGCTGCCCGGCTGGTAAATCTGGTCGAAGACGCCGCCATCATCAAAATGGAGCTTCTGCGCCTTGTGCCATCCGCCGAAAACTTCATCGACCGTAAACAGGCTGATCTTCGGGAAAGCACCCTGGTACTTGTCGCCGACCGCCTTCAGTCGAGGCCGGTAGTAGTGACGGGCAGCGATTTCCTGGCCCTCAGGCGTGTAAAGATATTCGAGGTAGGCCTGAGCGACTGCCGTCGTCCCTCGCCTCTTCGCGACCTTCTCGACCAGCGCAACAGAAGGCTCCGCCAGAATGCTGACTGACGGGACAACAATCTCGAAGCTGCCTTTACCGAGTTCCTTCTGTGCAAGGAACGCTTCGTTCTCCCAAGCCAGGAGAACGTCTCCGATCCCGCGCTGCACGAAGGTGATCGTGGAGCCCCGAGCGCCCGAGTCGAGGACCGGGACGTTGCGGAAGAGACGCGCCACGAATGCACGGGCCTTCCCCGCGTCATTGTTGTTCTTCCTCAACGCGTAGCCCCAAGCTGCCAGGTAGTTCCATCGCGCCCCGCCGGATGTCTTCGGATTCGGAGTGATCACTCGAACCCCCTCGCGGACCAGGTCATTCCAGTCCTTGATGCCCTTCGGGTTTCCCTTACGGACCAGAAAGACAATTGTGGAGGTGTAAGGCGCGCTGTTATCGGGTAAACGTTTCTGCCAGTCCCGGGGGACGAGGCCCGATTTCTCGGCGATGGCGTCGATGTCGTAGGCCAGAGCCAAAGTCACCACATCGGCCTTGAGCCCGTCGATGACCGACCTGGCCTGCTTTCCGGATCCCCCGTGAGATTGGCTGACAACGACCGTCTGGCCTGTCTTTGCCTTCCAGTACTGTCCAAATGACTTGTTGAACTCCTCGTAGAATTCCCTGGTTGGGTCGTACGAAACGTTCAATAGCGTAATCTCGGGGCCGGCGACGACCAAGCCCGACAAAAAGAACACCGCGGCTGCGGCGAAAAGTCCGAATCGGTTTCCCATGGGTTCTCTAGCTTCTTTACTGGACACCAGCGGGGGCTTTCGCCTGATTTTGGCCCTGGTTTCGCTTCAAGCCTTCTTCAGTGAGATGGGAAAACAGCACCGTGCTCAAATAGCGTTCGCCCGTGCTTGGCAGAATTGTGACGATCAGCTTACCGGCATTCTCCGGGCGTTCCGCGACTCGCACGGCCGCGCATACGGCTGCTCCCGAGGAAATCCCGACAAGCAACCCCTCCTCCCGGGCGATTCGTCTCGCCATCTGGATCGCGTCCTGGCTGGTCACGGGGATCACTTCATCCACGACTGACCGGCTGAAAACAGGCGGCGTGAATCCGGCTCCGATGCCCTGAATCATGTGCGGGCCGCAATTGCCCCCGGACAAGACTGGGGATTCCGCGGGCTCTACAGCCACGACGCGAACGCTCGGTTTACGGCACTTGAGTACCTCGCCCACCCCGGTCACGGTGCCCCCGGTGCCGACACCGGCGACAAAGATGTCGATTTTCCCCTCAGTGTCCCGCCAGATCTCCTCTGCAGTCGTCTGGCGGTGAATCAACGGATTGGCGGGATTTTCAAACTGGCGCGGCATCCACGCTTGCTGCGTCTCTGCCGCCAGTTGCTCTGCCTTGCGGATCGCGCCCGCCATGCCTTCGTGGCCCGCGGTCAAGATGACCTCCGCCCCGAAAGCCCGCAGCAGGGTGCGCCGTTCGCGACTCATCGTCTCCTGCATGACGATGATCAGGCGGTAGCCCTTGACCGCACAGACCCAAGCGAGGGCAATGCCGGTGTTCCCGCTGGTCGCCTCGATAATCACGCTGCCCGGCCCGATCACCCCAGCCTTTTCGGCTTCCGTGATCATGCTCAACCCGATCCGGTCTTTCACGCTGCCTGCAGGGTTGCGCGACTCGAGCTTGGCGACGACCGTCGCGGTTACGTGGGCCGAGACGCGATTGAGCCTTACCAACGGGGTGTTTCCCAGGATATCCAGGACGTTATCCGCTATTCCGCTCATTTTATTCTTGAATCTCTAGTAAATTGATCAGTTTAATAGACGATGCAAAATATATGCGAGCGGTGGCTGGACTGTCAATGAAGAAACTTGATCGATTCGGCAAGGGGCGGTGTTGGCGGCAGAGATTGACACCGAGGTCCTGTGAACAACTTCAGTCGGGGTCTCCAAATGCGCATTCCAGCCTCCCGGGCAGAGTTCTCTCCAAGGGCTAAAGCCAGCGGCGCACGCGGGCCTTGTAGTCCCGATAGGCATCGCCGAAGCGCCGTTCCAGGTACGCCTCCTCGCGCGCTACCACGCCGTAACGGATCGTGATTACCAAAGGCAACGCGAGGATCAGGATCCACGGGCTTCGCGCGGCTACTCCGATGCCGCCGTAGACAAGAAACAAGCCGAGATCGATGGGATTACGGGTCCAGCCGTGAATGCCGGTTGTCACCAGTACACGCGTGGGCTTGTTTGTGGGTACCGGCGTCGCTGCCCGGGGCGAAAGTTGCGAATGCCCGCGGCTGCCAGGGCCGAACCGACGAGGATGCGCACCTTTGCCGATGCAATTGCAGCCCCCGCAGCCACCTCGCGCTGGGCGTTCGGACCGGTAAAATAAAGCCGTTTCAGCGGACCGTCCCCCATTCTCCCGGGCCGTGTCTATCGCAACTCCTGAATCCTCCAGAATCTTCGGCTCGTCTATAGGTTAGCGGAACCAGGCTCGAGGAGAGAAATATGTCACACACCAAGCGCATAGCAAGTCTTCTGTGTCTGTTTTGTGTAACCACTTTGCCCGTCGTGGCCCAGGATGAAGTGAGTAAGAACTTCGTTGTGCAGCTGTCGGGGTCCGAAGAAGTCCCACCCAATAGCAGCCGTGGTCGCGGAGTGGCGATTTTCCACGTGATCAATGAGGGAACGGGATTGGCCTATAAGCTGATCGTCGCGAACATCGAGAACGTCGTCGCGTCCCACATCCATATTGGGGCCAGCGGAGTAAATGGTCCGGTCACGGCTTTCCTTTTTGGACCCGAACCTCCGGGCGGAGGCCGCGTGGATGGCCCCATTGCACACGGCGTTATCGAAGCAAGTGATTTGGTCGGACCTCTGGCTGGCCAGCCGCTCTCAGCCCTCCTGGCAGAAATCGAGGCGGGAAACGCCTATGTGAACGTGCACACGAATGATGGCGTAGATCCTACGAACACCGGCCCGGGAGACTTTCCCGGCGGCGAAATTCGCGGCCAGTTTGAGTGACAGCTTAATGGAGCGTGTAATCGGGTCCGACCTTAGGGGCCGCTGTTAACGGCATCGGTTGGGGCATTGTGGTCGGACCTGCCTTGCGTCGCCTGTTCGGCTCATGCTCTCTCCTTAGCGCCCGACTGAGGCCAGCGTGGAGCAGGTGCCCCAGATTCCTGCGATCTGAGAGAAGCGAGAATCCGGTGTGAAAGAGGCACAAGGGACGCTGGCTAAAAAAACGGAGGGATTTGCCGTTCTTTTTGGTTTTCTGCATCGGTGAGATCAACCCCGCCGTTCCGCCCCCAAGAACATCAGTGTTGGAAGTCGTCTTGCTTGATAGACCATCCGGGGGAGATTTGCGAGTGCGATTGCTTCTGCCGTTAACGCGTGTCCGTTTCTCTGTGCCATGATCGGCCTGTCTCAGATGCTCGCCGAGCCGGCACTACATACCTGTTGGCGCCCGGTCTGTCCCATCTCCCCCTCTCCGTGTCTCCCCGGCTCCTTGTCTCCCTGTCTCCTTGTCTCCTTGTCTCCTCGTCTCCCCTCCCCTTGTCTCCCCTTGTCCCGCTCGGCAAAACAGCCGCGGATAAGTTGTTGTTGACACCGCAGAGTCGCGGCGACAGTATCAACCAGACAGCATCAACCGGGGAAAATTCAGATGAAGATCGGTTTTCATACGGACGCGTTCAATTCCGCATACTGGTCTTTCGACAAGTGTCTTGCCTGGGCGGCCAACCACCAGCTCCGGTATATTGAGTGCGGGCTGATCGACGGAGTCAGCTGGATTCACGGTCTCGGTTACCAGCCCCACGTGGCACTCTACGAAGACCCCAAGCTCATGCGCCGCAAGATGGACGAGCACGGGGTGCGGTTTTCACAGGTGGATGCCGCTTACCCTCTCTCGGGCCTGGATGGCCCGATTCGTGGCGTTCCTTATGTCATGAAGTCCATCGCCTGGGCTGCCCAGATCGGGTGTCCCTGCGTGGATACGACCGACGGGATGCTGCCTCCCGCCGGGCTCGACGAACGCGAGGCCATCGCCCTGATGCGGCGAAGCTATCGGCAAATCATGGACGTCGCGGAAGCTCACGGGGTGATCGTCAACATCGAGCCGCACGGGTACTTCACCACCAACCCGGACACCATGGAGGAAATGCTCTCCTTCTGCGACACGCCACTCCTGCGCCTGAACATGGACACCGGGAACACGTTCATCTCCGGCCGCGACCCGGTGGCCTTCCTGAAGCGTTTTCTCCCCCGAGTCAGCCACGTGCACCTCAAAGACGTCTCACCTTCTCTTGCGGCCTCGACACGCGGCCATCAGACCGGAATTGCGGTCAGCCATTGTGCCCTCGGAGAAGGGGTCAACGCGGGCAACATTCGCGAATGCCTCGTCCTCCTGCGGGACAACGGCTACTGCAGGGGTGCTGAGCATAGAATGCGAAGGCCAGGGCGGGCCGATGATCGAGAAGTCCCTGACGTGGCTGCGTGCTGTTCTCGAGGAATTGCACGTCCCGGAGGAATCCTGGACAGCATCACCCCTTCCGGGTCCGGCTGCCTGACAATCCGAAGGAGGATCACATGCCTGGTGAGACAAGCCAAACTGTTTCCAAACCGACCTCTCGCCGTCGTTTCCTGAAGCTCTCCGCCGGCGCCGTAGCCACCACCGCTGTGATGCCTGACCTTAGCCGCACCGCATGGGCGGCCGGAAGCGATGTCATCCGCGTGGGACTCATCGGTGCGGGACTGCGCGCGACCGACGCTGCGATGAACGCCCTGGATGCCGATCCCGGGATAAAGCTGGTGGCGGTTGCCGACCTTTTTGCCGACAAGATCCAGGCCTCATTGACAAAGATCAAAGAGCACGCCCGGGAGATCAAACACGAAGGGGTCGTCGTCGACAATGCTCACTGCTTCACCGGCTTTGACGGTTATCGGCACGTCATTGAAAGTTCGGATGTCGTGTTGATAGCCTGTGCGTCCCGGTTTCATCCCCGGTATTTGAGAGCCGCGCTGGAGGCGGGCAAACACGTCTTCGTCGAGAAACCGCACGGGATCGACCCAGTCGGGGTTCGAGAGACCCAACAGGCATGCGAATTCGCCCGGACCAAGGGGCTCTCGGTCCTTTCAGGCCTTCACAACCGCTACGACCCGGGTGTCCGCGAAACCATCAAACGGATCCACGACGGTGCCATAGGCGACGTGGTGTCCATGGAAGTGAACTTCCTGCGTGCCCCGTACGTGCTCGTCGAGCGCCAGGCCGGTTGGAGCGAGATCGAGTACCAGTACCGCAACTGGTACCATTTTTCCTGGCTATCCGGCGACGACGTGACTCAGTCCCTGGTTCACAGCCTCGACAAAGTCGCCTGGATCATGCACGAAGAACCTCCTTTGAAGGCTCACGGCCTGGCTGGGCGCTCGGCTTCCTTCGGTCCGATCTACGGTGACGTATTCGATCATCACTCGGTGGTCTATGAGTACGCGAATGGGACGAGGGCGTACGCCTTCTGCAGGACCCAGGAACGTTGCCACAGCGGAGTTTCAGATCACGTTTTCGGGACCAAAGGCCGTGCCGAGCTCTTGAGCTACCGGATTCGAGGAGAAGTGAACTGGGACTACGCTGGGCCGTTTGACAAGCCGTACCAGCAAGAGCAAAAAGAGTTTTTTGCCGGAATCCGTGCAGGCCGCCCCATCAATAGCGGCGATTACATGGCGAAGAGCACGATGCTGGCGGTCCTGGGCCAGATAGTCTGCTATACCGGAATACAGATGAGCTGGAAGAAAGCGGCCGGTTCAAATTTCGCCTTTGAGCCGCGTGACTGCGACTTCAAAACAGAGCCGCCCGTCAAACCGGGCCCGGACGGCCTCTACCCGGTTGCCATCCCGGGAGTCACGAAACTCGTCGAAGGAACGTAGTGCTTGTCTGTGACGGGTGATATTCAGGAGGGCGAATTTGAAGATCTATTCCCTTAGCGCCGGTTTGATGCTCCTCGCTGCCATGCTGTGCAACGCGTTCACCGCACAGACTGCCCGACCACCTGTCCGGGTTTTGATCCTCACGGGCGCCAGCGATCTTCCGTATCACGACTGGCGTGTCACGACACCGTATCTCGGGAAAATGCTCAGAGACAGCGGCAGGTTCGAGGTTACGGTTCTGGAGGATGTCCGAGCATTCGGTCAAAGCCAGGCCCGCTTCGATGTCCTGGTGCTTAACTACAACGGGCCGCGCTGGGGTCTGGAGGTTGAGCGCCGGATTGAAGAATCCGTTCGCTCGGGCACAGGCCTCCTCGCCCTTCACGGAGTTAGTTACGGTTCGTTCTTCGGTATGGAACAAAAGGACGGCCGCTGGGCGGCGACCAAGGATCCGGGATGGGTCGCCTACGCGGACATGCTCGGAATGATGATGTGGAAGCCGGAGAACATCGGACATGCCCGCCGGCATGTCTTTCCGGTAAAGTGGACGGATCCCGCGCACCCCATTTCCCGGGGACTGGATCCCTCCTTCCTGGCCGACGACGAGCTTTACCACAAGATGGATCTAAAGCCGACCGCCCAAGTCCTGGCCACGGCATTCAGCGACCCCGCGCAGGGCGGAACCGGCCGCGACGAACCGCAGATCTGGACTGTCGCTTTCGGACGAGGGCGAGTCGTCCACCTAACCCTCGGGCACGATGTAAAGGCGATGCAGCAGCCGGGCTTCGTAGCGGCTTTCCTGCACGGGTCCGAATGGGCAGCGACGGGCGAGGTGACAGTGCAAACGGGCGTCAAATGACGCAGGCGACGGATGGGCAATCTGTAGAAGACAAACCTTCCCCGCCCCTTTGACCCTGCTTACTCCCCCCGCCCTCGCGGCGCATGCAATTTGTGAGTCAGACTCGCTAAGTATAGGAGACATCTGGCTTTGCTGTTCCCTTTCAGGGAACGGTTAACTCATCCGCTGTGGACCCGGGGCTAGCCAGAAAACGGCTACCCCGGGCTATCCTGCCTTGTCCCTTCGAGACAAAGAAGTTGCCTTGCTTGGAGGTGTACAAAGAAGCCACGGCTCAGACAACGCCGAGCACCGATACGGGGCGTTTTGCGCTGAAAGCGCGGCACAAGCGGCGGGAACGCATCTGCCCTCCCAAGAAAGCACACGACCAGGGCGACACCGGGTCTCAGGTTTGCTCACGGGGACAATCCGGGCACTTCGCTGAAAAACGCTTCGTTTGCGGTTCCGTTCGGCTCGACGACCCGCGTGCGTGTGCTCCAGTTTCCTGGGCAGAGGGGGAGCTGTTCGGCTCGACCTGGTCGCCTGGCGCGCGTGACCGAGCGGTTCAGAACCGCAAGCGGAGCGCTTTCCAGCGAGAGCGCGCGGATTCTCACCGGAAGCACCCAGCTCGCAGCCAGGCCAGTTCGCAACCAGGCAGGTCCATAGGACCGGAGACCCAGGCTCCGTGCTCGTCGTCGCTTCCTTGGTCCCGATTTACTTCCCAAGCATCCCCGGAAACCGCTGCCAGTACTGGCTGCAGCTCCTCGAGCGGGCGGGGCTGCTCAGACTTACCCAAGAAGGCTACGCTCCCTCCTCCGTGGCCCGAAAATGCATCCTGGAGAGCTTATAGTCAGGATACCTGGGCGTTCCTGGCGCAGGAGGCCAGGGAGGCACTTCCCGTTCTCCGAGACCTGGCCCTGCACTTCCAAAATCCTGGTTCGGCAGCTGACGCGGTTGGCTTCGTCCCAACAAATTACGTCAAGGCGATGGGGCGTGATCCCGAGCGCGCTCGGCGCTTCACCCAGATGCTCTACGAGATCCACGAGCCAATTGCCGAGGAACTGGCGGTTCGCCTCGATCTCAGGGGAGTCGAACGGTTCATGGATCTCGGCGGAGGATCAGGGGTCGTGTCGCTGGCATTGCTGCGTCGGAGTTGCCTTGTTTCCCTCCTCTTTTTTCCTCCCGGCCTCAGTCTTTTTGGGGGCCTGGTCCGTATCTGGGAACATAATGTACGGAGTTGCGTGCTGGCCCATGACCGAAAGCAGGCAGGAAGGCGTTGAAATACAGGGACTTCGACGGGGGGACCCGGATGTCCTGGAAGCCCTCATCGAGCGCTACCAGTACCGGCTCTTCCGCTATCTCCTTACCTTGACCGGACACCGGCAGACGGCCGAAGACCTGTTCCAGGAAACGTGGGTCAGGGTGCTCGAAAAGGGGCATATGTACAAGGATAAGTGGCGCTTCAGCACCTGGTTGTTCAGCGTCGCGCGCCACCTTGTCATCGACATGGCTCGCCGAAAAAGGGCCATTAGCCTCGATGCCCTGGTGGAGTCCGAGGAACGGCTGCCCGAGATCGAGGCCGAAAACAGCCCGAATCCGCTCGATCTCTTCACAATGGGGGAGCAGAAAGAGCGGATCGCCGCTGCATTGCAGCTCGTGCCCCCGACCTGTCGAGAAGTGCTTCTCCTCCGGTTCCAGGAAGAAATGCAACTCGACGAAATCGCTAAGGTGATTGACGCCCCGCTTTCCACCGTGAAGTCCCGTCTTTATCGGGGTCTGGAGATCCTCCGGAGCTACTTCGAAGGAGGTCGGCTATGACGCAGGACCTGCACCAGCGAGCCCAGCGGATGATCTCCGCGGAGCACGTCGAAGGATTGACAGCGGAGGAGCGAACCTGGCTGAACGCGCATCTCTCTGTCTGCCCCGGCTGCTCGGCCGAGGCGGAGGCGCTTCGCCACGCTCTAACGGCTCTTCGCTCGGTTTCGGTCCGGGTGGACCCGTCCCTTGTGGCGGCTACTCGAAGGCGGGTGCGCAACCGGGCGGCGGCAATCGAGGAGCAAAAAAGCAAACTGGGTGCGGTTTGGATCGTCGGGGTCCTCTCCGTTTTATGGATGGCCTTTACCGGCCCGCTGACATGGCGAGGGTTTGAATGGATCGGCCGATCGCTGGGCTGGGCTGACGGAGTGTGGCAGAGCGCGTTTCTTCTCGCGTGGTTTTTGCCCGCCACCGCGGTAGCTCTGAGCCTATTGGTGCTGCGGGGCGAGAGGTCACGCCAGCTGAAGAGCTAAACGAAGAAGTGCCGGAAGGAGATTCGAAAATGGAGCGGGAAAGATTCGATTTAGGGCGGGAAATCAGGGTTGTGCCAGCTTGGGCTGTTGTCCTGGCCGCCCTGGTTTTCCTCGGCATTCAGTTTGTGTTTTTCAGGTTCGCATGGGCTTCCGAGCCGAATGCTCCTCCTCTGCCCTTCCAGATCGCGCTCACGACCATGGCCAGCACGGCGCTTGCATTCCTTGTTCTTCTGGTCGGATATGTCAACCGCGATGCAGGCCGTCGTGGCATGAACCGGACTCTCTGGACCCTGATCGTGATCTTTGTGCCGAACGCCATAGGCTTCATCATTTACTTCGTGGTCCGACACCCGCTGCAGCTGCGCTGCCCTCAGTGCGGCACCCTCGTTGATCACGACGTCAACTATTGCCCGTCCTGCCGGTTTGGTTTCCGCCGGACTTGCCCTCAGTGCAAGTCCGCAGTCGATCCTGATGACAGGTTCTGCCCGAAATGCGGACTGGAGCAGGCAACTCCGCCCGCGCAGACCCGAAGCTGAGAGGCACACGCTTGGGAGTCGGCGCAACCCCGTTTTTCATAGGTGTCCACCCCTCGCAAGGAAGCACCACGACCAAGGCGGCCCCGGGTCTCGGGTCCGTGGGACCGGAGACTCGGCTCAGCGCGCGGCTTCCATGATCCCAAGGTCTGACTTGCGCAATCAGAAGCGGGATCTATCTACTGATCTCATGCCAAAAAGATCGGGGCTCTATGCTGTTTCGAGCGAGGGGGAGGAGACACTCAGATCATCACAAGTCGCGGCGGATGACGCGGAACTGCTGGACGCTTTCCAAGGGTCGCATCGCAAAAGAGCGAGACGGCCGGACAGCACGAGCTCGCAGATGCTTTGTGAGAAGCGGCGGGAGTGGTAGACTGCTCGCCTGACGGTGATCACCATGATCCGCGGAAGCAAGCGAGCTCCGACTGCGGTCGCCTTCGTCATAACCCTTGCGGCGCTACTCTGCCTCCAGATAGCGGGCGCGGGCAGGCAGCCGGCGAGCGCTCACCCTCAAAGTGCCGGCTCTCACCCTCGAAACGCTGTTTTGGCGCGTTCGTCCACGGCCAACACCGTCGACACTCCGTGGCCGACGACGGGCTGGGTTTATTCCACTCCGGAGCAGGAGGGCATGGACTCGACCAGGTTGGAGCAAGCCTCCGAGTACATCGACGACTCCTGTCCCACACGCCTCAGTTTACTGGTGGTCCGAAACGGCCGGCTCGTATTCGAGCGCTACTATCACGGAAGCTATTCAAGCCAGGCCAATAACATCAAGTCGATGTCGAAGAGTATCTTGTCGGTGCTCACGGGAGTCGCGCTGGATGAAGGTTTGCTGACCGGAGTCGACCAGAAGCTTGATCAGTTCTTCCCGGAGTATTTCCGACCCGGGGACGATCCCCGAAAGCACGACATTACTCTCGAGCACCTGCTGACAATGACGGCAGGGTTCGAGTGGGTGGAAAACGGAGAGATTTGCTTCCGGTGCTTCTCGAGCCCGGATTGGCATCGATTCACGATTGAATCCCAACTTACCAGCAACCCGGGTGAAGTTTTCAACTACAACACGGCGCTCACTCATTTGCTTTCCGGCATCCTGACGAAGGTCTCCGGTACCACCACACGCGACTTCGCGACGTCCCGTCTCTTCGACCCGCTCGGCATGACCTGCGTGGCCTGGAGCCGAGACCCGCGGGGTTATTACTTCGGCGGATCTGAAGTCTGGTTAACGCCCCGGGATTTGGCCAAATTCGGACTGCTGTTTCTGCGTGAGGGTCGGTGGGAGGACCGGCAGATCGTGTCAGCGCAGTGGCTTGGCAAGGCGTCGCGCCTCCGAGTTCGAACAGGGGCGGATACTGGCGACTATGGGTACTGGTTTTGGACGAAGAATCTGCGCGGTTATCCGACGACGTTGTGTGCGGGCTATGGCGGACAGTTTATCTTCCTGATCCCCGACCTTGACCTCGCGGTGGTCACCACGGCGCGTTCGGATCTCATCGTGTCCTATGCCCACTACGAGGACGCTTACAAGATTTTAAACACCTACATTCTTCCGGCCGTCAACTTGGGTCCGCCGGAGATTTACCACTGGCGGAGTGGCGCACCTGCCCGACCACGGCGCTCGTCTGGCACGGGGCGCATTCGCCTCTGTATCCGGACACGAATTCTCGCTGGTCGAAAGCACGTGGGACGATGCGATCGCCGTGGACGGCGGATTTCCGGAGGGCATTGGGGGTGTCCGGGTTTTTCTGAACGACAGAGTGGCGTATCCGAGCCTGGTTAAGAGTGATGGAATCCAGTTTCTCGTTCCTCCCGATCTCCCCGCAGGTCAGTACACGCTGGAGATTCGAACGCCTCAAGGGAGGGCTTACCAGGAGGTGGAGGTGGCCGACTATGCTCCCGCACTTTACACGTCGCGGCGAGGCGGGCGAAGCTGGGCAAATCTGAGGTCGGTTCGCCCCGGCGCCATTGTCGATTTGACAGCTTCCGGCCTGGGCCCCTCGGTTCCCCCGGCTCCTGTTGGTGCTGTTCTGGACGGACCGCGCCCACTGGCCGAGACGCCCGACGTCCTGGTGGGAGGCCGTCCGGCACAGGTTGTTTCCGCCGAACTTGCCTCGGCTGGAATCTGGCGGCTGAGGCATCCGCGTCCCTGACGACATCCCGCCTGGCCCTGCACTTGTCCAGGTAGCGCGCCGGCGGCGTGCTCAGCCAGGCTGAAGCTTTCCTCGAGATCACCACGCGACCTCGTGTCCGCCGTCGATGACCAGCGTCAGAGCCTCCAGAAACGGCTTAAGTGGATTGGTGCCGCTTGACGAAGACTAGTCAGCTATCCAGAATAAGCGCGGGTGCTCGGGGACGAGGAGGCGCTAAGTCAACTGATGCTGTTCCCCCAGCAATGAATTGGGAGGTAAATAATGTTCCGGGGCCTCTTGTTTCTCCTCGTCTTCTCTACCGGCGCCCTGGCTGAACCGGTTAGGTTCACGCACGGGAAACTGACGGTCCCTACTTATTCCTTTCGCAGATCGGAGATCGTCGCTCCGCTTTTCAAGTCAATCGAGAACGCGGGCCACTATCCATACACCGTACTCGACTGGAACTCGCGCATCGAGAAACCTGAATCGGTCGAATACGAATCCCTCGTGCTGGAAAACGAATACCTTCGCGTCACGTTTCTCCCCGAACTGGGCGGACGAATCTACTCGGCATTTGACAAGATAGCCAAGCGAGAAATCTTCTATCGTCCCAGCGTAATCAAACCCGGCCGCTACAACCAACGGGGAGGCTGGCCGGTCGGCAACCTCGAGTTGTACGGACCATTTGACGCCCACATGCTCACTTGGCCCGGCGAGCCCTGGGCGTGGGCTTGTGAACTCCTCCCGGACGGAAGCGCAACGGTTGTTCTCAGCCACGTCGACCATTTTTTCCGGGACAAGATCTCGCTGTCTGTCACTTTGCGGCCGAGGCGCGCGTTCCTGGAAACCGCAATCCGGCTCCACAACAAGAACCTTCTTCCGAATCGTTACCTGATCTGGACAAACGCCGGTGTAGGTGTCACGGAAGGGAGCCGGTTTGTATATCCAATGACGAAGACGATCGGTCACGATAGCTCGGCCCTGAGCGCCTGGCCGATGATCAACGGAGAGGATCGGAGCTGGAACAAGAACAACAAGAACATGCTCGGTGTCTTCGGTCTGGACATCTTCGACAACTTCATGTCGATTTACGACTACAAAACCGACTACGGAACTGTCTGCTATACCAACCGACTGCTGGCGCGCGGCATGAAGACGTGGACGTTCGGCTCGGGTCTGACCGCACTCCGGCATATGGCCATATATACCGACACAGATGGGCTCTACATGGAGACACAAAGCGGCCGTTTCATCTGGGACGGAAACTACGAGTTCATCGACCCCGGACAAACCGACGGGTGGACTGAGTACTGGTTTGGAACGGGAGGACTCGGGGGCCTGACCACCGCGACGGAACACGTTGCGGTTCATCTTGACTTGCCGGAGCAACTCCCGGGGACCGCACACTTCGCCGCGACTCCGACCGGAGTTTTCCCGCAGGCCAACCTGGAACTGTACGCGGGCGACAAGGCGATTTGGTCGGCTAAACAAGACCTTGCTGTCGGTTCTGTTTTCCGTTCGTCCATTGACCTTCCCGCGAAAGCGAAACAATCCACACTGAGTCTTCGGATCCGTGCTCGCGACGGGCAGTTGTTGCTCGATCACACGATTTACCCGGACGGCGCCCATCCCAATGCCGAGTATGCAGGCGATTCGATACCCCGCAAGTTCGGGCCGCTCGACACACTCCAGGTAGAGGAGCTGTACCAAAAGGGCTTGGGTCACGAGAAATTTGGACAGACGGAAGACGCCGAGGAAGCCTATGGAGCGGCCCTCGCCAAGGACCCACTCTTTTCTCCCGTTCATTTGCGGCTTGGACTGCTGGCTATGGACCGCTTCGAGTACGGAGAGGCTTCCGCCCATTTTCAGAAAGTACTGGCGCGCGATCCAAGCAATGGCGACGCGCACTATTTCCTCGGAATCATCTGCGCCGAAACCGGGGAGAGTCTGGCGGCCCGGCGCCATTTCTTCCGGCTGCTCCCATCCTCATCGAAATTCGGGCGCCGTGACTACATGCTTTCCTGGCTGGGTCTTAAGGAGAAGAACTGGTCCGAAGCGGCCGCTAAGCTTGAGCGCGCGTCGACTGCCGCTCCTCTCGATCTCTCCGTCAGGCAAGCTCACGCTTACGTGTTACGAAAAACGGGACGACTCGACGAGGCGCAAAAAGAACGGGATGCGATCCTGAAACTGGATTCTACAAACTCGTTCAGTCGAAGCGAACAGTGGATTGCGGAAACCAGGGACGTCCAATCGAAATCAACCCCGAGTCGGGCAGGCGGCGCAGATGACAAATCCGCGATGGAGGCCATGGACGCGGCCTGCGGCCAGCATGCGCAAGGTTATCTCGAATTGTCGACCGAATACATGCGGCTGTTCGCCTGGAAGGAGGCAGGTACGGTCCTCGACCGGGGAATTGCAGTCGCGAAATCTTCCGGACAGGCGCCCTACCCCTTGCTGCTGTACTACCGCGCATATGCAGCGGGTCAGGATGAAGACAAAGAGGCGGCCAGACGCCTGCTTGACCAGGCGCGCCGGCAGGAGCTCTCGATTGACATCTTCCCCTTCCGCTTCGAGGACACACAGGTGCTGGCCTACGCGCGGAAGCTGGACCCGCGAGACGCCAATGCCACGGTCCTGTTAGGTGATCTCCTGTACAGCCGGGGTCGCCACGACGAAGCGATCGAGCTGTGGAGCGAAGCCGTCGGGATTGATCCTTCACATTTCTTTGCGCTTCGGGATTTGGGAATGGCGCTCCTGGTCTCCCAGGAGCAGAAGCGGGGACTCGAGCTCCTGACTCGTGCTTCCGCTGTGCGCCCTGATCATCTTGCAACCACGATGCTGCTTGCTGACATCAACGCTCGAGTGGGCAACGCTGACGCCGCCCGGGAGGCAATCGAGCGGGCATTGGAGAATTCCCCGGGCCGCGACGTATTGATGGAGAAGCTCGCGTCAGTCGAAGCCCAGGTCGGAAATGAGACAAGATCGCTCGAGCTGCTGACCAGCCATAAGTTCGAAGCCACGCACCAGACCTATTCTCTGCTTCACTTGTATCGGGGAGTGCGGCTGATGATGGCGTTAGACTCTTACAAACGAGGCGACCGTCAGGAAGCCCTGACGCATGTTCGTGCGGCGTCACAACCTCCCTCAAACCTGGGCATCGACGACTATGGCACCGTGAAAAGTTCCCGGCTGTTGATGTTCGAAGCTCTTCTGCACCAAAAGGCAGGCAATCTTGCGGAAGCCCGGTTGGCATGGGAAGCGGCCGCCGAAACCCGAGACGACGACATCGAAGGCGAAGGGCTTTTTCGGGCCATCGCGCTGCTGAAGATCGGGCGGACACAACAGGCCAGGGAATGGTTGGATGCGTTCCCTTCCGTTAACCAGCAGCGCAAAACTGACACCTCCGTCGAGGTTCGCACCCAGGCGTACTGCTTAGCCGGAGTCTATGCTGCCTTTCGGGGTGAGGACGTAAAGGCAGGCGAGTACTTCAATCAGGCTCTGGACATCAATCAGTCCTACCTGTATGCAAGGCAGGCTCGGGCCTGGCTTCAGGCAGGACTACTCGCCGGGCTGACGACGCCTTAGGGACCGACCAGGCGCAGGTCTACCAGTCGCCTCTTGAAGCCTCGCGTCAGGAAAACGAGGTAGATGACCCCGACGGCGATCCATGCCGCGCCCAGCCACAGCGCGAAGCGGGACAGGTTGCTCCAGATCACCAGGCATACCGCGAAGGCCAGAAGAGGCAGCAGCAGATTGACCCAGAAATGTCTCCCGGTCCGTTCGCCGCGGAGCCAGAAGAAGAGCCGCCAGACGCACAGATTGACCGCCATGAACCCGAGAAGCGCGCCGAAGTTGACCAACTCTGCGGCTTCCGAGTAGCGAAGGGCCAGGGCGCCGAGCAAGTGCACACCGCCCATCAGCAACACGCTGTAGATCGGTGTCCCGAGCCGTGGGTGGATGTAGCCGAAGATAGCTCGAGGCAACAGCCCGTCGCGGCCCATTCCATAGAGGAGCCTGGACGCGCTTGCCTGCCCGGTAATGGCGCTCGCAATGCCCCCGACGAGCAGGACGAAGGAGATGGCGTAGAACAGGAGTTCTCCCCCGATGCGGCGTCCGACGTCCATGAAGGCTGTCTCTATCGGCGAAAACGAGCGGAAGTCGGGCCACACCATCTGTGCCAGGTAGGTCTGCAGGATGAAGAGCCCGCCGGCGATGAAGCAGACCAGGACCGTCGCGCGCCAGATATCACGCTGAGGATTTCTGGCGTCTTCCGACAGGGTCGATATCCCGTCGAAACCGAGAAACGAGAGAGCGGCGAGGGACGTTGCGCCCATGATCGCTGGAAACGAGAACTCCGCCGGGTTGTAGAAGGGTTTGAACGAGAGCAGGGCGCCTTCCCCCGTGCCCGAGAGCAGCGCGCGCAGCGCCATCACGACGAACCAGGCGAGCGAGCCGACCATGATCGCATTCAGGAAGGTGTTCGCCCGGGCCGTCACCTTGATGCCCCGCAAATTGATAGTGGTGATGGCCGCGGCTGCGAGAACCGCCCAGGCCGTGTACGGAACTTGGGGAACCAGCTTGCTGGCCGTCAACGCCACAAAAATGACGCTGAGCATCGGTATCAGGATGTAGTCGAGAATCATGACCCATCCGGCAAAGTAACCGGCATGCGGGTGGAGAGCCTTCGACGCATAGACATAGGTCGAACCGGCGTCCGGAAACGCGGCGGCCATCCGGCCATAACTGATGGCCGTCAGGCTCATCGCAAGCATGGCGATCAGGTAGACGAGCGGAAGATGTCCGAAGGACTTCACGGTGCCGATGCCGAACATCGAGTAGGGGGCCGTGGGACCCACGAAGGCCAAGCCGAACAAGACCAGGTCCCAAAGCGACAGCACCCGTTTGAAACCAGGTCGGTCTGTGCTTGTCGCTTCTTTCTCGTCGGTTCCAGGATGCCTCATGTCTCGAGCCCGCGTTGCCGATGTCCGTCCGTGCCTGTTCGTGTTCGTCCGTGTCCGTCCCGCCTCTTCGGTCGGGGACCCTCGGTGAGATCAATAGTCGATAGCCCCATCGATCCCCATGGCTTTGAGCTTGAAGGCGACAGTGATACGACCTTGGCCTTCCCCGCTCGAGAAGATCAGTTCTTTGTCCTCCGCGTCAAACAACGGGCGACCGTCGACGGTGCGCGCGAAGACGAAGAGCGCCAGGTGATCGGCCCTCGTCTCCGGCGCTACAAAGTCCAGCAAGTCGGCCACGCGCACCCGGTTCTTTTTGGATTCCAGGCGTGTCGAGGCGCGCAACTGGTCCAGGGATGTGCCCTGGAAGCGGCGCATGGAGGGGCCGGAGACGGCCAGGACAATCCGATCGGCCGGTTGGACCAGTTGAAGCTCGGCCGCCGGATCTCGCCCCGCCCCGTTGATCAGGCGCAGGCGATAGAGAGCCTGCCGGACGTGCATTGACGAAAACCAGGAAACCCGGAAAGACTCGGCCGGACCGCCTGTCCGGGGGGCGGGTTGGTTCCCGGCCGGGTTGTCCTTCGTGTTCCGGGGATCGGCCGCCGCCCTGCCGATGCCGCTGCCGTAAGTGCGGCAACAGTTCGAGTGCTGGCCCGAGTCATCGGTGTCACCGGAGGACGTCGGGGAGGCGGGGCTTACGGCCAGCCGGGGGACGACCGGGATCCAGGCTTGCGACCACGGCGAATCCGTCAGTATCTGGAGGGCTTCCTGTTCGGTCCATTCGAGGTAGGACTTCTTAGCCCACTTGTCTTTGCCCGGCACGAAGTCGGCGAGACAGACAAGGAGCAGGAGGCACAGCACCGGGTGACGGCTTCTACACGTTCGCACTGTTTTCACTTGCCCACCCCGCACCATCGGCAGACGAAAAGCAGCAGTGTGTGAGCCGCCGCGACGAGCGAATCGATGTCGACGTATTCGTCGGCCGCGTGCGTGTTCGCCCCCCGCGCTCCCCAGTAGACGGAGGGAATCCCGAAAACCTGCTGGAAGAGGAACATGTCTCCGGGTCCCTCGATCCCTTCTATGGCCGGCGGCTGGCCGAGCACGCCCGTGGCGCAGGCGGACAGTTCGACCACCAGGGGGGAGGAGACCGGGGTGTCGCATCCAGGCAGCCAGCGCGTCGGAAACTCGATGACCGGAGCGAGTCGGAAGAGCTCGGGAGCTGAGCCGACCACTTCATTCATCCAGGTTGAGAATTGGCCGTCGACCTCCTCCCGGGTCTCTCCGGGCATCGCCTGCCAGTAGAGTTCGACCCGGCAGCTTCCCGGCACCGCTATAGGTTCCTGGTTACCCCACGGCCCGGTAGAGATTTTAGTCACCGAAACCGGCACCGGGTCGGCCGAATGTCGAGCGTAAAGAGGATGGCGTGGCGCGCTTGCGCGGCGCCGTTCAGCGTACTCGCCCAACTTCGAAAGCAAGTGCTGGAGCTGCTCCACCACGCCGTTGCCAAGGCCGTTTTCATCCAGTATGCCGTCCGCCGGAGAGCAGAGCTCGATGTGAGCCACCCGGCCACCCCGCTGGGCGGGGCAGACGCGCAGGAAAGACGGCTCGGAGACGACCGCGGCGTCACCGTTGAACCCCGCCACCCGTCCTGCCAGCGTTCCGTTCGCACCGCCGAATTCCTCGTCCACTACGGTTTCGAAAACCAGGTCGCCCTCGAGCTGGATTTCGAGCTCGTGCAGAGCCTGCAGTACGAAGAGGTTCGTCGCCACGCCACCCTTCATGTCGTTTGCCCCGCGGCCATAAAGCCGGTTGCCCTCGACTGCGGCTCCGAACGGATCGCGAGTCCAGCAGGCACTGCCTACGGGCACCGTGTCAATGTGCCCGGAGAGAACGAGCGAACGGCCGCCCCCTCGGCCCGGGCGGCGGGCTGCGAGGTTGGGGCGATCGGTGTAGTCCCGACCTGCCCAGAACAGGGGATGATCGATGACTCCGTCCACCTGGTCGGGACGATAAAGCTCGGGGGTCCAGCTGATTTCTCGGAGTCTGTTCGCCAGGTACACCTGGCATTCCTTCTCTGCTCCAGTGGGCGGGCTGTTCACCGAATTCAGCCTGACAAGGTCCGACGTGGTCCGGATCAGAGCGTCCCGATGGTCGTCGACATAATCGGCGATTCGGATTTCGAATTCTTTGTTCACACTGGCCTCACAACCCTTGAAGGAATCGAAGAATGCACGGCCGAGAAAAGTTTTCCCTAACCCTTTGACGCTCCTGTCTTGTCGTCGTTCGATGCGGTTCCCGCCGTCGCCGCGCGCTGGCCGGTGCTGAAAATATGCGCGAAGGGCAGAGCGAGTGCGCCGAGCAAAGAACCGTCACCACGAAACACGCAGGGCCGCAGGACCAGGTGGTTGAAGTTCTCCAACTCCCGTTCCGGGGGGAACTGCTTTCGAATACTCTCAGAGACGAGAGGCCACGCCTCGGTGATGACCCCGTCAATGACGACCATGTCCGCGTTCAGCCCCCAGACAGCATTCGCAATGCCGATCCCGAGGTATCGGGAAGCCTCGAGCAGAGCCTGTCGGGCATAAGGGTCTCCCTGGACCGCGAGGTGACAAATTTGTCGAGTCCTGGAAGCCGTTTCTTCGCCGCTTTTTCGGCCGGCCCCGGACAACTCGGCATAGCGGTCGCAGATGGCGGTGTTGGAAGCGAGAGACTCCAGACAGCCTGGACGATCCTGTCGCCCGTCTCCCGGGGAATCCGCTATGACCATCTGCCCGAATTCGCCCGCGGCATTGTGCGGCCCGCGGTGCAGGCGTCCCTCCAAAACCATCCCCATGCCGACGCCTTCATCCACCTTGACAAAGAGCAGGCTGTGGCTGGCGTGTGCCTCGGGTGCCCCCAGGCTGTACTCGACGAGCGCGGCCGAGCGGATGTTGTTCTCGACGTAGACCGGAATTCCGAGGCGTTCCTGCAGGTATGCGCGCACAGGGATTCCGTTCCACGATGCGTGACTGCCGACCTGGAGTACCCCGGCTTCGCTGTTGACGATGCCGCGCACGCTGACCCCGAGGCCCTCCAGCCTTTCTGGCCCGTATTGCTGGCTCAGTGATTCATAAGCTTCGGCCACAGTATCCAAGGCCTTCAGCGGGGAAGCGGGGGTGCGGAAGGTCTCGGAGGCAATGGCCCTGCCTTCGACCGTGCCCACGGCCACCCGGGTCTCCCAGTTTTGGATTTCCGCGCCGACCGCGCAGAAGTGACTGGCATCGAGCCGGAGCAGGGTGCCGGGGCGGCCCCCAGTGGAGTTCTCGACGCCCTGCTCGGTGAGAAGCCTTTCCTGCATGAGCTCTGCAACAATGCGGGAGACGGTCCCTTCAGACAGGCCCGTACGGCGGGCGATGTCGGCGCGAGAAAGCTGCCGGAAGCGACGCAGCAGTTGCAGAACCAGGGCCCGGTTCACGCCCCTGACCTCCTGTGGCGCCAATCCTTTTCCGCGGCTTGCTAAGACTCCATGCATAGTGCCTGCAGCACATCCTTGCTGTGCCCAAGTAAGTCTATCCCTGCTCGTTTGCAATTGAAACAGAAAAGAGTGCCGGATACTACTGTTTGTCCTTCAAAAACCGCTTGACTCACAGGACGGTCGGCAATAGACTCCGTTCAGGCCAAAGGTATGTTGGCGCAAGCTTTCGTGCGACGCGAAAGTAACTCATTGCTGAAGATCTTGGTTCTCGACGGAGAGAGCAGGAGGAACCATGAAAGGGCATCGGTTAGCCGCAGTTATCATCCTGGTGTTGGTCGCTTGCCTCTTCACGGCAGGCGGGCTGGCTCAGACCTCACTGGGAGGAGTGAAAGGAGTCGTGACGGATTCGTCCGGAGGGGTTGTTCCAGGGGCGGGAGTTACCCTAAAAAACCTGGACACGAACCAGACGCGCACGACGGTGAGTAACGACGTTGGGATTTACGCTTTTCCAAGTGTGCCTGCCGGGAACTACACCGTGACAGCGGAAATGACCGGCTTCGCAAAATTCGAAGGAAGACTGGTCCTTCGGGTTGGGCAGGAAGCGACGGTGGACATTCGACTGGCGGTGGGGACTCAGTCCGTCGAAGTCACCGTGGCCGACTCGACCCCGGTCGTGGAAACCTCGACCTCGACTTTGTACGACATCAAGGAATCGGATCGGATCGAGACCCTCCCGCTGAACGGGCGCTCGATAGCGACCTTGTTCTCTCTTACACCGGGGGTCAGCCGGGAGGCAGGCACCACCCAGGTTAACGGGCTCCAGCAGGGGAATGTGCAGTTCCTTGCGGACGGCGTCAGCATTGAGGACAAGTACCTTGGGGATTTCAGCCGGGTCAGCCCGGCGATGGAGGGGGTACAGGAATTCAAAGTCGAAGCTCTGAATTCCAGTGCCCAGTACAGCAAGCCGGCAACGATCAGCTATTTGACCAAGTCCGGTACCAACCAAATTCACGGGTCCGCCTTTGAAACCTACCGGAGCAACGGTTTGCTGGCGAGGAACCCGTTCTCAACGAAACCGCAGTCCAAGTTGATCAGGCATGAGTTTGGCGGGTCTATTGGCGGGCCGATTGTCCTGCCGAAGATCTACAACGGCAAGGACAAAACCTTCTTCTTCTTTACCTACGAAGGTTTGCGCCTGACTCAGCGGTACTCCGCTTTCAAGGGCTCCCCGACCGAGGCCCTGCGCAACGGGGACTTCTCCAGCTACAAGCCAACAGGGGAGGATTCGGTCTACACGATTTACGATCCGCTGACCACCCGCCTGGATGCCGCGACGGGGCTTTACGTCCGCGACCCGTTCCCGAACAACAAGATCCCGGCGAACCGGCTCAGCAAAATGGCTGTCCAGGCGCTCACCCGTTATCCGATGCCGAACATTGCCGGAGCACCGATCGAGCAGAATCTTGAGGTTCGCCTCCCCAGCGGGACCGATGAAGACAAGTTCACGGTCAAAGGCGACCATCAGACCGAGAAGGACACTTACTCCCTGACCTACACTTTTGTCGACCAGGTCAAGCCGAGCCCGAAGGGCGGGTCACCCACGACGGAGATCTACTACAACACAGTAACCGCCCGAACGTCTCAGGGCACGTTTGCCAACACTCACACTTTCAGCCCGAGCGTGGTCAATGAGTTCCGGCTGGGTTTCACCCGGCCGAACAGCCGCCGGGGGCCGACGATCAAGGACCCGAAGATTACGGATCTCCTCGGTCTTCAAAACGTGACAGGGGACAGCGGTTGGCCCTGCCTGTATCCGGCTGATCCAGTCTCCGGTGACCTCGAGTTCGGGGGCTGGCCGAGCGGGATTTTCTGGGACGACGACAACCCGCAGACCGCGCCGCAGTTGTTCACCACCTGGGCCGACAACCTCTCCATGATCAAGGGCAACCACTCCCTGAAGATGGGCGGGCAGTTCCGCACCATGGCGGTCAACTCCGATGAACGCGGCCAGCCGCGAGGCTGCTACACCTTCGGACCCCAGTGGACGGGGCTCGGGGACGCGAACAACAACATCGTGCCGGGGACTGGGTCTGGTTTCGCCAGCTTCCTGCTCGGCTACGACGACTGGGGCGAGCTCCGCAGCGACAAAGGGTTCTTCTATCATCGACAAAAGGACCTCGGGGTTTACTTCCACGATGACTGGAAGGTGAGCAGTCGCCTGACCTTGAACCTTGGTTTGCGCTATGAGTACTACACCCGTTACAGGGACCTGCGCGACCAGATCTCGACCTACGACCCGAAAAGCAAAGTCATCGTTTTGAACGACCCTGTCGATAAGGCGTTCGCGGTCAATCCTGCTGCCGTGACCGCGTATCAGGCGGCGGGAGTGGTGTTCAAGACGGCCGCCGAGACCGGTTTGCCGGAACATCTGCTCCAACCCGACCGCAACGACTTCGCGCCGCGGATCGGCTTTGCTTACCAGCTCACGGGCAGCGGCAAGACGGTTCTGCGCGGCGGTTGGGGACTCAACTACTGGACCCTGCCGCTGATTACCCTGCAGTCGCCGACCCGTCAGAACGCACCATTCAACTTCACGCGATCACAGGTGGGCTATCCGAGGGAGAAGGCCGGACTGTTCCGGACCGCGCCGCCCTACGTGCTCGGTGGCAGCACTCCGGCGTTCAGCGACAGCGCGGTGTCCATTGCCGCGCCGGTCGGCATTGCGCCGTTCGATCCTTACATGAAGGACTCGATGGCTCAGACCTGGAACCTGACCCTGCAGCAGGAGATCCTGCCGCAGACCTCTTTGCAGTTGAGCTACGTGGGCACTCGGGGAAGCGAGCTCCAATTCAACGAACCGGTGAACACGGCCTATCCGCAGTCACTTTATCCGCTTCTTTCCGACCCGGCCCGCCGCGCGGACCCGATCTTCGGAGACGTGGGGACGTTGAAGACCGGCGCCTGGTCACAAAGCCACCAGTTCCAGGCGGAACTGATGCGCAACGTGAGCAGGGGTGTTACCTTCCAGGCCTTCTACGTGCTGGCGAAGACCCTCAATACCTCCGAGCAGGCCACGGCAGGCTCCGGCGCTCTCCCGATCCTCGGCGACCGCCGAAGCGGTATTGCCAGCCTGGAGCAACGGCTCGAGTTGGAGAAGGGCGATTCCGCCTATTACCCGCGTCATCGTTTCACCTTTAACTTCCTGATCGATTTGCCGTGGGGCCCCGGGCAGCGGCTCGCCGGCTCGGCCAAGGGAGTCCTGGGAAAGATCCTCGAGGGATGGCAGATCGCCGCCATCAGCACAAACCGTTCCGGGCTGTTTTTCTCGCCCGATCGAAACCGGTGGAGAGTCGCTGATGGCAACCTGCCCAACGACGAACGCACACTGACCCGTTGGTTCGACACCGGCGCTTTTGTGCAGGCGATCGACCCCAACACGGGCATGACCGTCGATGTCATCACGAACAAACGGCCGGGCAGGAACATCCTGGAAGGACCCGGCTTCAGCATGATCGATTTCTCGTTCTTCAAGACCACGACCATTACCGAGTCTGCCTCGCTGCGTTTCACGGCGGACATCTTCAATCTCCTCAACCACCCGAACTACAGCAACCCGAACGCGAGCAACGGGCGGATCACCTCGACGGCGAGTGACCCGCGCCTGATCCAGTTCGGCGCGCGGCTGGAGTTCTAACTTCCTCCCGAAAGAGAGCGCAGGCACTGGGAGTCTGCGCTCTCGCCCCCCGTTCAGTTGCGGTAAGCTGAAAGCCACATGCGAAAAGGTTGGCTCTTTTGCACAGCTCTGGTGTTGGCTTCAGTGACGCTAACCCGCGGGTCGGGTCCGGTTCCCACACCGGCTCGTCCAAACGTCGTGCTGATCACAATCGACACCCTGCGCGCGGACCGGCTCGGCTGCCAGGGACATCGGGCTGCTCAGACCCCGAACGTCGACGCCCTCGCCCGGGAATCACTGCACTTTAAAACCGCAGTGGCCCAAGTGCCGCTGACCTTGCCTTCGCACTGCACCATCCTGACCGGGATGCTGCCCACAACCCACCAGGTCCGGGATAACGTTGGGTACCGCCTCGCTTCCAGCCAGCTGACGATGGCCGAGATATTGAAGGCAGCTGGGTACGGCACGTGCGCGGCCGTCGGAAGTTATGTGCTCCACTCCAATTTCGGTTTGGACCAGGGCTTCGGTTACTACGACAATGTTTCGGCCGGTAAGACCGGCGCTATCGTCAACTTGAATCAATTGGAGCGCCGCGCGTCCGAGGTAGTGAACAAGGGAATAGCATGGCTCCGTCAGAACGGCAAATCTTCGTTTTTCCTTTGGCTGCACCTCTACGACCCTCATGACCCTTACAGCCCCCCTGCCCCCTTTGACATGAGGTTCAAGGGGCGAGGTTACGATGGCGAGATCGCCTACTGCGACCAGGAGATCGGGCGGCTGCTGCACTTCCTTCGTGAGCAGGCGCTGTACGCCAACACGGTGATTGTCGTAACCAGCGATCACGGTGAAAGTTTCGGCGAGCACGGGGAATACACCCACGGCTACTTTCTCTACGACTCGACCCTGCTCGTACCACTGATCATCAAGCCGGCCGGGACACCGCGTCCGGCGGTCGTTTCGGCCCAGGTCTCCACGGTCGACATCCTGCCCACGGTGCTCGACATCCTGAAACTCCGGGTGCCGGCTGGGATTCAAGGCCGGAGCCTGCTGGCGGCGGTGGACGGGCGCCGGCCGGCCGTGACGACCGACGCCTACAGCGAGACTTACTATCCGGCTCAGTTCGGTTGGAGCACGCTGCGATCCTTGAGGCGTTCGCAGGTGAAGTTCATCCAGGCGCCAAAGCCGGAGTTGTACGAGATCGCCCGCGACCCGGCTGAGCTTCGAAACGTGCAGGCCCAGAAACCATCCCTGCGTGCCGAGATGGAGAAACGGCTGGCACAGCTTGCCGGCACCGGTCGGGAGCCGACTTCGGCGACGATGATCCTGAGTCGCGAGGAACGCGACCGGCTGGCCGCCTTGGGGTACGTGAGCGGGACCGCCGGAGGTGCGCCGGACAGCGTCCGCGGGCCGGATCCGAAGGACAAGCTCCAGATATTCAACCTCGTTTCCGAGGCGGGCCAGGCGGCTGCGCGAGGACGGTGCCAAGAGGCGATCCCAAAGCTGCGGCAAATCTTGGCGCGTGAGCCGAACATGGGCGCCGCCCACCTGCTCCTCGGGCGTTGCCTTTACGAGGCCGAGCAATTCGAGGCCGCTCGCTCCAGCTTCTCAAAGGTGCTGGAAGGAAGTCCCGGCAATGTGGACGCGCTCTTCTTTCTGGCAGCCTGCGATTACTATCTGAAGCGGCTTGAGCAGGCCGAGGCCGGTCTGAAAAGAGTCGTGGCCGCCGCTCCCGGGCACCTGCCGGCTCTCAAGTATCTGGGGTTTGTTTACCAGGCTCGCGGGCAAATGCCGGCCGCGGTGGCCGCCTTCCAGAAGGCAGCCACGATCAATCCGGAGGACGAGGAGGCGCATGCGAAATTGGGATTCCTCTTTGCCTCTCAGTCCCGGTTCGCGGAGGCCGTGGCGCACTACTCCAAGGCGGCCAAACTTAACCCGAACAATGCCGCCACTCGTTTCAACCTGGGCCTCGCCCTGATGAAGACGGGACAGGCGGACAAGGGGCAGGCGGAGTTGAAGGAAGCGTGCCGGCTGGATAAGCAGTATTGCCGGTGAGGGAAGGTAGTGGGATTGGGCCCATCGTTTAACAGGGCATTCAGTCAGAACCGGTCACGTAGATGGAAGACAGCATTTCGACCCCAAGGGGGTCGCGTAGCAAAGCCCAGGGTTGGCCGCGTTTTCTGCGGCCTACCCTGGGTGGCTGTGATAGAGAAACCCAACCCTGAAGGGGTTGCGTACCGCGCACGATACGCGACCCCTTCGGGTCGCAGAACCTGTCTTGGGAGGGTGTATGAAGTGCTTGTTCCACGGAATATTGCTGCTTGCAGCGGTCCTGTCTGCTTGCGGACTCCTGGCGGCGCCGGCCGCCGGGCCCACCGAGCTTTTCCTGCGCGGCTACTCGGTTGTCCCGTCGCCCCGTGACGTCCGCCTCAGCGGGGGCGACGTCGCGCTGAGCTCCGGCTGGAGCTATCGCGCGGAGGTTCCGGCAAACCACGTCGCCGTTCGATCGCTCCTGCAGGATCTGAAGTCATTCCACGGCCTGGAGCTCGGACCGGCGGGCGCAGCCATCCAGAAGGTCGTGCGACTTGCGGTCATCCCGGGATCGGTGAAGACGGGAAGCGATCCGGCGATCGCCCAACAGGCTTACCGCCTCGCGATTGCTCCAACAGGGATCGAGATCGTCGGGAACGCCGACCAGGGCCTCTTCTACGGGGTTCAGACTCTTGTGCAGCTCTTGAAGCCGGGCGACAGCGGCAACCTTGTGTTGCCTGCGGGAACGATTGAAGACTGGCCTTCGCTCGAGCTCCGGTTCCTGCACTGGGACACGAAGCATCACCAGGACCGGATGGAGACCCTGAAGCGTTACCTGGACTGGTCGGCCCGCTTCAAGATCAACATGATCGGTTTCGAGCTGGAGGACAAGTTCAGCTACCCATCTCATCCCGTCATCGGGGCTCCGGGCGCCTTCACGCCGGCCGAGCTCCAGGAGATCGTGGATTACGGACTCGAGCGTTTCATCCAGGTGGTCCCCCAGATCCAGTCACCCGCGCACCTTGCTTACGTCTTGAAGTACCCCGAGTTCGCCCACCTGCGCTCGGACGGCAGCAACTACCAGGCCTGCCTGTGCGACGAGCGGACCTACGACCTGATCTTCTCCATGTACGACGACGTGATCAAGGCCACCCGCGGTGTCCAGTACTTCCACGTCTCGACCGACGAGGTCTACTACGCGGGAATCTGCGCGAAATGCAGCCGGCCGTACAACCCCGAAAACCGGAGCCTGGCCTGGGTCGACTTCGCGCGCCGTGCGCACGAGTTCCTCTCCAAACGCGGTCGGCGAATGCTCGCCTGGGTCGAGTACCCGGTCCTGCCTAAGCACATCCGCCTGCTGCCGCCGGATCTCATCAACGCTGTGATGAGCGGCGATCCCAAGCAGACCCGGGAAGAAGTCGCACTGGGGATGAACCAGTTGATCTACACGTCGATGCAGGGTGAAGAACTACTTTTCCCGAACAACTTCGCCTACGAATCCCGAGGCCGGCTTGTAACCGGCCACCTGGCGGAGACCTGCGAAACGTTGGGGCGGATGTCAAGCCTCGGGCGTCCCCTGGGCACCTACGGCGCGGCGTGGGATGATTCCGGACTTCACGGCGAAACTTTCTGGCTCGGCTGGTCAACCGTGGCGCAGTATGGATGGCGTCCCGCCGGGGTTTCGGTCGACCAGCACGCGGCCGACTTCGGGAACGTTTTCTACGGCCCGGCGGTCGGAGCAGTTTCGGGTCTCTACCGGGCCATGCAGTCCCAGGCGAGGTTTTTCGAGGAGTCCTGGGATGAAATCCCGTCCAGAGTTCGGCCCAGGGCCTACGGCAACTCCGAGGGGAAGGGCGTCGGAGGGGAGCGGTTCGACCTGACGCTCCCAGCGCCCGCCTTCCCTTCTCTGCCGCAACTGGATTTCCAACCCGTCTACTCGGAGGGACGTTACGCCGATCTGGCGGAGCGGGCGCGGCTAATGGCGCTGGAGAGTGATGCGCTCGTCGGCAGCTTGCACGAGGCCCTTCTCAGGCCAAACCGCAACCCGTACAACCTGGAAGTTTTCCTCACGCTGGCCCGCCTGATGCGCCACCAGGCACGAATGATTGTAGGGCTGAAAACCCTGGAGGAGGGTTTGGCGCGGGCGAGGGAGGCTTCCAAGCGGACGGATCAGGCGGCGGCGCTCCAGAGTCTCAACGGAGTCCTGGCCACCGCGCGGGCGATTTCGCAGGAACGCGTGGCGGTATTCTCGGAGCTCCAACGAGTGTGGGAGAAAAGCCGTTTCGAAAAGGGCCGGGAAGTCGGAGGGAAGAAGTTTTATCACGTGATGGATGACGTCAAGGATCACTGGGCGGACCGCCGACCCGACTTGACCTACATGATCGCGCCGGAGGAGAGCATTGGGCTGGACGCCTGGGTCGTCAAGCTCGACGAGCTGGCACGAGCCTACGCTAAAGCGCACAAGTTGGCAGAACCGAGTGAGTAACGCGGACGCCCAGAAGTCGAAGCGACTGATGAGAGACCGACTTCCAGTTCAGTAGGGACGGGGAAGGTTCGTAGTACCGGCTTAGCCGCAACATTTTAGGGATTTTGGCCCCCGGGGGCGGATGTTCACGGTCGCCAGCTTGAGGCAACCAGCAGAGTCCCGAAGGGACGAAGGCTGCTTAGCCCCGGGTGACCGAACCCCGCAAGGGGTGAGGAAACCCGGGGGGATTGTACAGACCGAACAGAGCCCCGTTGAGGCTCACTGTGGCCCACACGTGAGACTGAGGATCACTCCGGCAAGAGTGAAGGGTATCGGCGGCCGCTCGGTTTTCGACCCCAAAGGGGTCGCGTAGCAAAGCCCAGGGTTGGCCGCGTCGTTTGCGGCCTACCCTGGGTGGGACAGCAGCGACATCCCAACCCTGAAAGGGTTGCGTATCGCGCTCGGCCTCATTCCGCGCAACTATCGTCAGTCCCACACGTAGCGTTCGTCCCACTCAAGCCCGTGTTTGCGCAGCAATGCGCGGAATTCGTCCTGAAAAGTGACCTTCTTGTGCCTTTCTTCCTGCTCGAGAATATACTTCTGAACTGCGTCGACATTAGATGGGCTGACGGAAAAGATGCCGTATCCGGCCTGCCATGCAAAACGGCACTTGCCGGGACCTGTGTCGTTAATCCACTGAGTACAGGGACGCTTCATCTCTTTGATCCATTCCGCCAGCGTGATGGTCCGGCCAAATCGGGCCAACACGTGAACATGGTCTTCCATTCCACCGATCTCCACCGGGGGACAATCAAGCCGGTTGGTGATTCCGGCCAAGACGGAGTGGACTTCGGCCCGAAAGGCTGGGTCTCTGAGGTACGGCCAGCGTTCCTTGGTTGAAAACACAGCATGGAGATAGACGGCTGAAAGGGATTGAGGCATGGACGCAAAATGCCACAAAACCGGGCCGGTGAAAAGGGAGTTTCGGCACCGAGTTAGATACGCAACCCTTTCAGGGTTGGGATCTTACGGCCACCTACCCAGGGTAGGCCGCAAAAAATGCGGCCAACCCTGGGCTTTGCTACGCGACCCCGTTGGGGTCGAGAACCCGGTATTGTTCGGCCGACGGGGTTGAGGTTCTTCCCGCCCACCCTCAGTGTCAACTGTGTCCAGAGGTGAGCCTCAGCGGGGCTCCGCTGCTCGACCTGTACAAGCCTTCGTCCCTTCGGGACTCTGCTGGTTGCCTCCTACAGTCAAGTTAGTGCCTAGGGGGCAAAACCGCTAAGCCAACAGTACCGGCTTTAGCCGGCCAGGAGGGTCGGCGTTGTGAAGCTTGTCGGCGAGAATTGACGCTGAGCTCCTCGACAACGCCGACCCTCCTGGCCGGCTAAAGCCGGTACTACGAACCTTCCCCGCCCCGTCGGGCCTGCCATCCCACCGCGTACCGATCCTGGGTCTGTTGTTATGGAATTGCGCTCAGGGGGGCCGCTGTGATGTTCCAGGTGATAACTGACAGGTTGCTCGGGTAGCGGTGCAAAGTCTTCTTCTGCCATCCCTTGTCCCCTCGCAGGTACCGGTTGACCTCGCCGGCCACATCGTTTGCCACGTAGAGCTCGTCCTTGCCGTCTCCGTCCAGATCGACGAGCAGGGCCGCATGTTCGAATCCCGAGGAGGTCCGGTCGACCGGCTCCAGTCGCCACCGCGTCCTCGGCTCCTTCCCGGGCGTCAACAGCCAGACGCCGCTGCGATGGGTCGCGGCCGCCACCTCCAGCCTGCCGTCGCCGTCAACGTCGCCCGCCGTGAGGAAGCGGCAGAGGCTGTCCGGGAGGGTGGCGACGACGAAGCCGTTGTCAGCCGGCGTGTCAGGGTCGTAGCGCATGATCTCCACCTGTCCGCCGTCAACCGCTTCGACGGAAACGTACAGCTCGTCGTGCCCGTCTCCGTCCACGTCGCGGCAGAGGATCTCCTTTGCATGACGATCTCCGAGGCTGGCGACCACTTCACGTTTGAAGCCCCGGGCCGGCGCATATCGGACAACTTCGCCCGGCTGCGGGGTGCCGTCCAGAAAGTTGGGCCGGCTCGGCGTCGCGTAGATCTCGGGTCGTCCGTCCCGGTCCACGTCCCCGATCTCGATCTCATGCACGACCGTCTGCGGCTGCCTATCCAACTCCTGTGCCGAGAACCTTCCGTCAGCCAGCGGGCGGACGATCGCGACGACCCCCTGGTCGTGGGTTGCCACGGCCAGGGCTTTTCTCCCGTCCTGGAACAGATCGGCCGCCTCCACATCCCGCATTCGGCTGAAGGCGCCGCCAAAGTCGGCCTCCCACACGATTTCAGGGGCCTGTCCCGCGCGCCAAAGCTTAAGAATCGCGCGTGTCCCCCCGCCAGTCAGGATCCCGCGCTTGCCGGCGGCCGGCTCGTACAGCATTGCCTTGTGGAAAACCCGGCTGTCCGAATCCTCAATCTGGCGGAAGGTCCAGGTTTCTCCGGCCGGGGTCAAAATGCCGAGCCTCGCGGGATTCGCCACCGGTTGCGAAGCAGCTTTGTCGAAAGTGGCGAGCGCAAGGAGGAGCGCCGCCGGTTCTGCTCCCCAGCGGCAGGATCCCAGCAGAAGCAACGGCAGGAAAAGCGCACATTTGAGCTTGAGGAGCATGGACTGACTACTCCACCGGAAACACCATCAGCTGGCTCAGAGCTTCTTCTTCGCCAAGAACGATCCATCGCCCGTCCTCGGTCGCAGCCAGGGAGCCGATCTGGAATCCCCGCCAGGCAATCCCCTGCTCGATTCCCGGCTCGCTCATCGTAAAGCGGGGGTTGCCGAGGTCCACGAATCCACGGTCAGGCGTGTATCGAAAAAGATGGGAGTACCCGGGTTGGCCGCCGGTTACTCCGTAAAGCGCCCCGTCGGCTCCGAAGGCAAGTCCCTTGAGACGCGGCATCATGGCCGGTTTCCCGAGGTTGGTGACCCGCCCGGTATCAGGATTGAGCTTGAACAGCTGGCCGTCCCCGGCATTGCCCCCGTACAGCGCGCCGTCGGGTGCGAGAGCCCACGCATCGACACGTCCCAGCGCTCGCCTGCCCCAGACTTCGGGAAGTTCGTCCGGAAGGATCTCCAGGCGCTTCGACACCGGGTCGAATCGAAACAGCCGGTTCACCGGCGCGCTCCCGTACACTCGCCCCTGCCGGTCAAGCGCCAATCGGCGCCCGAGGAAGTCGTCAGCCGTCAAGGCGTAGTTGTGCAGAAACGCGAGCTGTTGTCGTGAGGGCGCGGTTTCGTCGAAGGAAACGGCACGTGAAGTCCGGAGGTCGAACACGAAGAATTGCCCCGAAGGATAGGCAATGCCGTAGATTTCCTCTCGTCCAGGGCTTGAGGCAAGCGCGAAGACCCCTTCTCCCTGGACGGGGATGCCGAGATCGACGACTTCGATCCCTTCCTGCCCGATCTTGACCTGGATGAGATGCCCCGAACCCCCAACTTGGTCGGGCATCGTGCCGGCGTACACGGTGCCTTCTCGGCCCCGGCCAAAACCGCTCTGGATGGCTCTCTGGCCCGGAACGACATCTGTCAGATCACGGATGAACTGCAGTTTCCTGCTCCGCAGTGAGACGGCGAACAGGTGAGGACTGAGGCCCGGTCGCGAGGAGGTGCCGCCAACCGCATATTCGCCGAGCACCTCCAGCGAAGTGATGGCGTTGCGGTAAATCGGGAGGCGCAGGTAGCGGGAGTTCTCGAGGGAAACCTCCACGGTGTAGCTTCCCTTGGGGGTGAAAAAGGCGTATTCGGCTTGCGCCGCCGCGGCGATCGTCAGCAGTGTGATTAGGGTGACCAGGAGTCTTTTCATCGCAGGCTCCTTTCCGGGTTCAGGATGATCATGAAGGGCCGGCTGGCCCCTGATTCTCCGCGCGCCGCCGCGGCCGGGTCGCTGCGAAGGCCGGCAAAGTACAAATTGCCGGCTGCATCGCGGACACCGGATCCCGTTACCTCATTGACCTCCCTGAGCGGATACGTCAGTACGAGCCGCTTGGCACGCGTTTTCGGGTCGAACTCCATGAGGGCGATGTTCTCTCCCTGAACGGCGTACATTCCGTGCCCGCCGATGAAGTAGTAAAGCTTACCGTTGGATCCGAGGGCCAGGTTCGGGCAGTAGTAGCGCCAGGCCGGGTGACCAGGAGCATCAAAGATGCCACCGAGATCCTCGACGGAACCCAGACCGTCTTTCGACGGCCGAAAAGCGAGCATTTTGGCCCCGTAAGTGACCAGGTAAATGACGCCGGCCTCTCGATCGACCGCGTACGCCGTCACCCCCGTGACTAGGTACTCGCCAGGTGTGCCGGGGAACGCAGGCAGGCTGTCGCGGGCGAACAGGAGCCGGCGTTGGGCGGCGTCATATTTGACCAGCCGCTGCCGCCAGTCGACGTAGTAGGCGTTCCCCCACCAGTCGCTGAACATGACCCGCGGCACATGGTCGCTGCCGAGGCGGCCCAGATCGTTCAACTCGTTGCTGGCCGGGTTGTATGTGAGAAAGCGGACCTGCGGGTAAGATACCAGGCAGATGAGCCCCGTGTTCGAATTGACCTGAAGATCCTTGATGCTTTCGTATTGAAGACCGAGGCCGAGGTTGGTAAGGCGGCCCTCGCCCGGGTCCCATTTCATGATGAAACCGCCGCTGTAGCCGTGCGGGTGCTCCATCAGGTACTCCTCGCGGCTTTCCCCGCCGTCGGTCGTGAAGTACATCGCGCCCCCAGGCCCTTCGACGATTTGCGAGTGGACCTTTCCCTGCCATTGGAAAGTCCGCAGGTTCGCCAGTTCGGGAAGGAACCCGCAAAGCCGCATCCGCCCAGTCGCTGTCTCGTATTCGAAAAGACCGACCCGGTCCCGGTGATTCGTGACGCCGATGAAGACTTTTCGGTGAACCGTGCTGTACCCGATCGAACCCCAGGTCGAATGAGCCTCCGGGAAGTCCGGATACTCTACAAACCGAAGGTTGTCGCGCGTAATATCGCCCGCATGGAGCGGCGGGGTCCCAGACCAACCGACGAGCATGAAGAGCAGTGAAAGGCGCCGCACAATGCGTTCGACGGATCTTGAATTCATCCAACCTCCAGTCTGTTGTCCAGACACGTTAGCTCGGTCGCGGCCGTTTTGGCAAGCCGGGGGAGAAGGAAAATGATCGTAAAAATACGCCACCAAAGGAAAGGGGAGTTGAAGCGATTCGAACTTCCGTTAGAATGGCAGCGGGGTCCTGATTTGCAGCATGAGATCGTATGCGGGGAACCGGAGGTACACATGCGGCCGTCTGTCCTTCGATGCTGGCTCTTTTTTCTTCTTTCGATTGGTCTGCTGACAGTTCCGGGCTCGCGCCGAGCTCCAGGTCTTCGGTTCCTTCGAGAATCCGGCGGAGGTGTCGGCTGTTCGCGCCTCGAGCGGTGTGCGGGTCGCCGCCTCGTCGCGCTTTCCCGCTTGGGAAGGGCGCTCGCTCGAGGTCGTCTTCCCGGACGGAGGGGGCTCGCTGGAGACAACGAGTGTCCCTCCCGACTGGCGTTGGCAGGAGTCCTTCCTGCTGTTCGTTTGGAGCCAGCAACCCGCCGAGCTTGAACTCGGTTTTCGCGATGCGGACGGGGCGGGATTTACCCGGACTTTCCGGCTGCGCGCAGGGGTGAACCACCTCCAGGTGCGACTCGCCGAGATGAGCAAGCTGGACCGGCAGCGAGTGCAAGCGGTTACGCTGAAGACCGGGGGCAAGGGGACCTTCTACGTCGACTACCTCGCCCTCGATCGTTTCCACCCGGTCCTGGAAAAGCGGGGACGCTGGGATATCAACTACTCAATGGAGGTCGTCACTCCTCACATCCCCTGGGCTCGTCCTCTCAAGGGCGGGCCGATCAAGGTCTTCGCGATCGCCGACGTAGCGGACGGTCGCGGGATCGTTGAACTGGCGCAAAGATTGGAGCTGGATTTCAAGGCGACAACCATCGGCTCCAGTCCCGGGATCAACAAGTGGGGTTTCGGGGATTTCTACGAGCAGCGCAGCGGCGGCGGGGAGTTCTGGGAGCACGCTTACAGCCTGGTTCATGCTTACCTCGCCGATGATCTGATACATGGTCCACACTACGATGTGATCCTGTGGCCCGCGATCCGTCCCTGGGAAAGCTATCCTGAGGAGGTGCGCCAGGCTTTGCGGCGGCGGGTTGAGGAGGGCGCCGGCCTGGTTCTTTTCCAACCCGCAACCGGCGACTCGGGCGCCTGGGATCCTTCGCCTCTCGCATGCGGCCCGCTGCCGGGTGACCGGGAAGGCGCCGAGGGCACGGGCCTCAATCAAACGCGGTGGCAGCCGACCGAGCCTCATTTCATTACCCGAGGAATAGCGTGGGACGCTTTCCCGTGGGGCTCTATCGGCGTCCCGAAGACAACGGCCTCCCCGGGCTCACGGGTGCTGCTTAAGACGACAGACGGAGTGCCGGTTCTCGCAGTCCAGTCGGTGGGAAAAGGCCGTGTAGTTGCGTTTGGCTACGCTGAAAAGGGGATGATCCCGGCCATCACCAGCGTGTTCGAAACCGGGCTCGACTATCCCTACCACGAATACCTCTGGGCTCTAGTGGCACGGGCGGTCGTATGGGCGGCCCAGCGTGAGCCGGAGGCGCGCATCGACACGATCGCCGCCTCACCCGACCAAGTCAAAGTGTCCGTCGCATCCGCCCCGCCAGGTTCCAGCATAAGAGCCCGGATAAGTTCCGCGTTTGGCGAGATCGAGTCGCCGGACCTTAACCTGCCCGTGACCGGGTCAAATTCCGTTGTCGTCAAACTCCCTCGGAGTGGCGCCGGAAGCCGCTTTGTCGATCTGCGCCTGGTTCAGGGCGACCGGGTTTTGGACTGGGCGGCCGCCGTGGCGCAGCTGCCGGAGCCGGTTTCCCTGGTCTCGCTCGCCACAGAGCTGGACCGGGTGCCGGTGGGACAGCCGGTCGTCGTGCAAATCGGACTCACGTCCCCCGCCGAGACGAAATGCGTAGTGCGCGCCCGCCTCCTCGACAACTACGATCGGTTACTCGATGAACAGTCGATCGAACTGTTGGTCTCCGGCAAATTGGATCACCGGTTGGTCCTGAAGACCATCGGGGCGCTCACTCATCTGGCCCATGTCGACTGCGAGGTGATCGTCGACGGGCTGCGCGCCGACCGGCGCAAAACAGACGTGTTTGTCCTCCAGCCTCGCGCCTGGGATGACTTCGACATCGTGATGTACCGCTTCGGCCCCGATCCGATTCCGGGGATCTGGCCGGCCATTGACCGGCAGATTCGAAGGCTGAACGTCACGACCCTGTCTTCCTACTCGCTGAGCAACAGTAAGCATGCGAACTACAACGTCCAGGCGCAGACCCGCATCAGCGGCCAGGAGTCGCCCGACGGCCCGTCACGGGATTACTACACCAGGATGAAAAAGCAGTACCTGGCCACGGGCGACAAGCATGCGCTGGTGCGCGAGCATTGCCTGGACGACCCCGCTTACAGGGAGTTGATAACTCGCGAGTTGAAGCAGTTGACGGCGCCCTGGGTGCCATTCTCACCGATGTCCTATTACGTGTACGAGGAACCCTCGCTGACGTGTTACGGCGACGCGGTCGACATCTGTTTCTCGCCTCATACCCTCAAGAGCATGCGGGAGTGGTTGCGATCCAGCTACGGCAGCCTTGAGGCACTGAACCGGCAATGGGGTACAAGCTTTGCCGACTGGGGCTCCGTGATCCCCGACGATGCCCGCGAGGCCCAGGCCCGGGGCAACTACTCCTCGTGGGCTGATCACCGCACCTACATGGAGAAAACCTATGCGGATGCCTTCTCCTTTGTTCTGGATCAACTCCGCACGATCGACCCGCAGGGGATACTGCTGAACTCGGGGACGCAGATCTCAGGCTCTCACAACGGTTGTGACTACAGCCGGATCAACCGCTTCACCCGCCACCTGAACGCCTACGACGGCGGCAATCAGCTCGATTTTCACCGCTGTTTCAACCCGGACGTAAAGATTTCGGGGGGGGCCGGTTACGGTGTGCTCGGCAAGGACGTTTTCTACAACTTCTACAGCAACCTCTTCAAAGGGGCCAACGGGGGGGCCTACATTTTTTGGCAATACTCAACGCTGGATCCGGATCTCACCATGAGCCAGAGCGGTAAGGACATGGAAGAAGGATTCCGGGAGTTGCGCGCACAGGGAACAGGCAAGCTGGTTGGCCTGGCGACCCCGGAAAACAACGGGATCGCCATCCACTACTCCTACCCGAGCATTCACGCCGCCTGGATCGTCGACGGAGCGGTACAGGAAGACGTGAGCTATAACACCAGCAAGTCCTTTGACCGCTTCAACGAGAACCGCGACGGATGGGTAAAGATACTGAAGGATTCCGGGCTGCAGTTCGACTTCCTGGCTTACTCCGGAGTGGAGCGGGGAGAGCTGGTCAGCAAGGGCTACAAGATGTTTGTGCTGCCCATGAGCTACGCGCTGAGCGACAAGGAAGTTGCGGCTATCCGGGAGTTTGTCGCCGGTGGCGGCATCGTGCTGGCCGACGCTCTGCCCGGTGTGATGGACGATCACTGCCGGTTCCGCGACACCCGGACCCTGCTTGAAGTGTTCGGAATTGAGGCCGCGCCCGGAAACCGTCAGGGCATAGTCGAAGGGGCGGGCGAGAAGGGACTCGTGCTCAAGGGTGCCCGAGTCCTCGAGCAGGCGGGGGAAACGCCTCTTCTTCTGGCGCATGAGTTCGGCAAGGGCCAGGCGTACCTGCTCAACTACCATCTTGACGGCTACCCGAAGGATAAGATGGAGAAACGCTCGGCCCCGGCGCTCGCGCGTTTTTCCAAAGTGCTTCTGGACGCCCGTGTCAGCCCTGGCATCCGGCTGACTGACGCGGAAGGAAAGCCGGTGAGCGACTGCTCGACGTATGTCTTCAATACCGGGAAGACGCGGCTGGTCGGCCTGATCCCGGATATGAAAAAGGCGGGTCCCGAGAAGGTCTGGGTGAGTTTTGACCAGCCGGCAAGTGTCTATGACGTGCGAAGCAAGAAGCACGTGGGGCGGGTGGCACGCTTTGAAACGACGGTTGAGCCGGGGGTGCCCTGCCTTTTTGCCCTCGTGACGCAGCCGGTCAGCCGCCTGCATCTCACTGCGCCGCAAAGTGTCCGTTTGGGAGAAGCGATCGGGGTCCATTACGACGCCCGCATTGGAGACCTTCGATCCGTGGCCACAGTCCAGGTCGTCGATCCTCATGGTCGTGAAGTGGCTCACTACGGAGGGAACCGGGACATAGTGAACGGAGTGGGTACAGCTGCTTTCCGTACGGCGTTGAGCGATCCTCCGGGGCGTTGGAAGGTCGTCGTCACCGAAGTGATCAGCGGCACGCGCGCTGTGGCGGAGGTCGAGATCGGAAGGTGAAGGGACGGTTGAGGCGTTCTAATCAAACGCTGACTAAACTGAGGGAAAGAGGTCTAATGTCCATTGTGCGATTGTCGTCATTCTTGTGTCTGCTGTTCTTCCTGGCCATTGCCCAGGGGGCCGACTCACCAGGCGAGGTTCGTTTCACCCGTGGCACCATCGAGGTTCCGACCTACGTTTTTGGCCGGGCGGAGACGGTAGCGCCCTTGTTTCAGTCGGTCGAGAAGGGCGGGCTCTACCCTTACACGGCGATGGATCGAGACTCCTTGTCCGGTGCACCCCAGTCCGTCACGTATGAAGCGCTCACCTTAGAGAACGAGTACGTACGAGTGGTGCTACTTCCGGCGCTCGGCGGCCGCATCTGGCAGGCAGAAGACAAGAAGGCGGGCCGAGAGATTTTTTACCGCACGCGGAGCATCAAGCCGAGCCAGTACAACCAGCGTGGCGCCTGGCCAGTCGGGGGATTGGAGGTTTACGGGCCCTTCGACGCGCACATGCTCACCTGGCCCGGGGAGCCGTGGGCGTGGGCTTCCAGGCAGCATTCCGACGGCAGCGTCTCGGTCCTTCTCACGCACGTCGAACACTTCTTCCGGAACAAGGTGTCGATGGAGGTCACTCTGAGACCCGGGCGTTCCTTCCTCGAGCTTTCGATTCGCCTGCGAAACGACAACCTTCTCCCAAACCGCTACCTGTTCTGGACCAACGCCGGCATCCCGGCCACGGAGGGAACCCGCTTCGTCTACCCGATGACCCGAACCATCGGCCACGACAGCGCCAACCTCGGGACGTGGCCCGTCGTCGAAGGGGTCGATCTGAGCTGGTACAAGAACAACAAGAACATGCTCGGCGTTTTCGGGCTTGACCTTTACGACAATTTCATCGCCGGATACGACTACGCCGCTGACTACGGTACCGTCTGCTTCACCGACAGGCGCCAAGCTCGCGGAGTGAAGACGTGGACTTGGGGCACCGGCCCGGCAGCCATGCGGCACATGGCTGCCTATTCGGACGGGGAAGGGCCTTACATAGAGGTCCAAAGCGGCCGGTTCGTATGGGACGGCAACTACGAGTTCATCGATCCGGGCAGAAGTGACGGCTGGACAGAATACTGGTACGGCATGGGGGGATTGGGAGGGCTGACAACGGCAACCAGGGACGCGGGCATTCATCTGCGAAAGCCGGCGGATGGCTCGGAATCGATCGATCTGACCCTCGTGCCAACCGGCTCTTTCCCCGGCTCCCGGCTCGAGATCCGCGCAGGGGACGACCTGCTCTGGAGTCAGCAGGCTGACGTGCGAGTGGGTGAGCCGCTGCGCAGTTCCGTCAGCGTGAAGGGCAGAGCCGCTAGTGAGCCCCTCGAGTTCCGGGTAATCACGGCGAGCGGAGAGAGACTTGTCGACTATGGCTTTCGTCTGGACCAGTCGCATCCCGACGCCGTTTTTGCCCGTGACGCGATCCCCCGCAGCTTCGGTCCGCTCGATAGTCTCCCCATTGAGGAGATCTTCCAAAAAGCCCTTGGTCACGAGAAGTTCGGTCAGCTCGAGGAGGCCCGCTCGGTTTACCGCTCGGCTTTGGAGAAAGATCCCGGCTACGCCCCTGCGCACCTGCAACTCGGGCTGCTGGATCTCGAACGATGGGATCACCAAGGTGCTCTCGGGCATTTCGAGAAGGTGCTGGAGAGAGATCCGGTCAACGGGGACGCTCACTACTACCTGGCGGTGGCCAAATTCGAAGTGGGTCGCCTGGACGAGGCGCGAAGGCACCTTTACCGCCTCCTGCCCAACTCTGGAAGATATGAGAGGCGCGATTACGGGCTGGCGCTGATCGACTTCCGCGAAGGTCGTCCGACATCGGCGTTGAATCTTCTGCGGTCGGCCGTTGGTCGGCAGCCGCGTGATCTGGCCGCGCGAAAGGCCTTGGCCCTGGCCCTGCGCCGGAGCGGGTTCGCAGCGGAAGCCGACCAAGAGGTCGATGCCATACTGCTGGATGACCCGACCAGTTCCTTTGCCGCCGCCGAGAAGTGGCTATCTCTGGCTCCAGATCGGTCCGCGGCCGGCCTCGAGCAGCTGGATAAAGCCTGCGCCAGGCACGTCCAGGGTTACCTTGAGCTGGCCACAGAATATTTCCGACTTTCGGCGTGGCGCGAAGCGGAGCGAGTTGCGCAGGCGGGCATCCAGGCTGCCGAATCCCGAAAGCAGCGGTTAGATCCGCTCCTGTATTACTACCAGGCCTACGCCCTCGACAAGGAAGGGAAGAACGAGGCCTCGGGGCCCGCCTTTCAGGCGGCTGGCAGGCTCCCACTCGATCTTGAAATCTACCCGTTCCGGAGAGAGGATATCGGTATCCTGCGCCGTATTCTCGAGGTCGCCCCCAACCAGGCGAACGCGGCGGTTCTCCTTGGGGACATACTCTACAGCCGAAACCGGCGGGACGAGGCGGTCGTGTGCTGGCGCAAGGCGCTGGCCACTTCGCCCAGGCATTTCTCAGCGCTTCGGGATTTGGGTATGGCGCTCATGGAGGCCGGCACGGCCCAGGAGTCGCTCTCGCTGCTGACCCAGGCCGCGGAGGTCAGGCCCGATCACGTGTCGACCACCGTCCTGGTGGCTCGGCTTCATGCCCGAGGCGGCCACCCGGAGTTGGCCCGCCAGGCTTTCGAAAGAGCGCTCCAGAAAGCGCCCGGCCAGGATCTGCTGATCGAGAACCTGGCGGGAGTCGAAGCCCAACTGGGGAACCCGAGAAAGGCCCTGGATCTCGTATCAGGCCACACGTTCAACCCGCGACACCAGTCCTACTCGTTGCTCCGTCTGTACCAGGCGCTGCGCTGTATGCTTGCGCTCGAGATTCTCAACCGGGACGGGCTTGCGCCCGCGGTGGAACAAGTCCGGCTGGCTGGCCGGCCCCCAGGCAACTTGGGAGTCGACGATTTTGTCGCGCTGCAAAGCTCGAGGCTCGCCGTATTCCAGGCGCTGCTCGAGCGCCGCGCCGGGGAGGAGAGTGCGGCCATGGATTCCTGGCGGGCCGCGGCGCGCACCAATGACGACGACATCGAGGGGGAAGGGCTTTTCAGGGCCATGGGCATGATCCACGCTGGAGACAGGGCGGCCGCCGAACAGTGGTTCCGCGAGTTCGAGCGGGTCAACCGGCAGAGGAAAAGCGACAACTCCACTGAAGTGCGCACCCAGGCGCATTATCTGGCCGGAGTGTATGAGGCGTTCCGCGGCCGCGAGGATGCCGCACGCCAGGAACTCGAAAAGGCGCTGGTGATCGACCAGTCCTACCTTTTCGCCAGGCAGGCGTTGGAATGGATGAAAGCAGGGTTGTTCCGCGGGCTGGTGGATTAGCGAGCGCGTGCGAGCGTTTGGAAAGAGGTCAAGAAGATTATCGCATGTTGTCGATCAGCCATGCGGGCAGTCAAGGAGGTTCGACTGATGAACGGGCGAGAGAGGGTGTTGAGCATGCTGTCAGGGGAGCCGGTCGACCGGCTGCCGCTCATGCCGATCACGATGATGTTTGCCGCCCGGCACATAGGCATTCCTTACGGCCGTTATGCCCTCGATCACAAGGTTCTCGTCGAGGCGCAAATCCGTACAGCCGAGGATTTCGACTTCGACCACGTCTCTGCGATCACCGAAACGCGCGAGGCTCCGGACTGCGGGGCGGCCATTCAGGTCTTTGAAGACCAACCTTTCGCAATCGACGAGAGCCAGTCGCGGCTGGCGGAGAAGGCTGTTCTGCCGCAACTCAGCTGCCCTGACCCCTCGAGCAGCCCGCACATGTCCGACCGACTCGAGGCGCTCCGCCTCCTGAAGGAGCGAGCGGGCTCCGAACGGATCGTGGAGGGCTGGGTCGAAGGCCCTTGCGGTGCGGCGGCCGACCTCCGTGGCATCAACCGCCTGATGCTCGATTTCTACGACGACCCCGCCTTCGTTCGTGATCTGTGCAGCTTCGTGCTGGACGTCGGCCTCGCGTTCGGCAGGGCCCAGGTGGAGGCGGGTGCCGAGATAATTGGAGTCGGCGACCCGGCCGCTTCTCTGATTGGCCCGGCTCTCTACGGGGAGTTCGTTCTGCCGTTTGAGAAGCAGTTAGTCGAAGGACTGCATGCCGCCGGGGCAATCGTCCGTTTGCACATCTGCGGCAACACGCGGGGCATCCTGCCTCTCCTGGCCGACCTGGATTGCGACATCGTGGATGTCGATTCACTCGTGCCGGTCTCGCTGGCTCGCGGCGCCCTTGGATCGCGTCCGGTACTCCTTGGCGGGCTGGACCCAGTCGCCGTTCTCCAGCAGGGGACGGAGGAGCAGGTTCTTGCAGCTGCGGCCGAATGCCATCGACTGGCGGGCCAACGATACATTTTAGGTGCGGGTTGTGAGGTGCCGCCTGACACGCCACCCCGGAACCTGGCGGCGCTGCTTAGCTACTCGAAACAGGGGAGGCGTTAGAGTCATGGGAAGTCGGAGTGCACCTTGCCTGGTTAGCGCGTCGTTAGCTCGTACCGGTGGAGATGCTTCGTGTGCAGTTGGATAGCCTGGTAAAGTTTTTCAACCCCGTATCGGACATCAGGGGTGAAGTGGAAGCTCCAGCTTTCGTTTTCAAGCAGCAAAGGGATCGTTGTCCGCGCCGGGACTTTGGATAGCAGCCTTACGAGGCTGGCTCGCTCCATGGCGCCGGTCCATTCCCTTTGTTTCTCGTTCTGGATGTCCCCAGTCTCTACCAGCCACGGAGAGTCGCTGTAGACCTTGCAGCGGTGCCACGTGTTCTTGTCGAAGGGATCGATACCCTGTTCCATCCGTACCCAGAAGGTTGCCTCTTCCCCGGGCTCGAGGACCCCGTTGGCGTTTCCCTTCCCCTCGGTGACGTCGACCTCGACCGGGTCTCCGCCACCCTGGTTTCCCTTCTGCCGGAAGACTTTGAACCTCACGCTACGGCCGTCGAGGATCTCGACCTCCGCCGGGCGCGGAATTACTTCGGGCACTGCCAAGACGTCAAGGGGAAGAGTGACGCTGTACCAGCCGTCGTACACGAGTTGGAGTTGGAGCCGCGTCGGGGCGAAATACCCGCCACCGGAGACGAGTCTGATTTTGAACTGTTTCGACAGGTCGGCGAACGTCCCCGGCTCGATGGATGGAACCACGGTCCTCGACGCGAGCACTTGAACCGTCGGGTAATCGCTTGTGAGCTCGACGGTGACCTCCTTCATCGGTTCTCCCCGAGGGTTATAAACCCTGAGCGGGAGGGCAAGGTCAACGCCGGGCGCAAGTCGCAGACGATCTTGGCTGGTCAATGGGAGGAGCACCGGCGGAAGCGCTCCGGTCCCCGGGCCTGCCAGGCTGACCTGGTGCCCGGATCCGTCCACGATGAATGTCACCCGACCCTCGCTGTCAGCCACCACCTCCTGGACCTCGGTTCTCCCGGTTGAGAGGCTGTGGTCGAGCATGCGGTAGCGTGTCCCGGGCTGATAGACCCCGGCGGTCTTTATCGTGATTCGGCAACCGGGAATCGGGGGACCGTCGGGAGCCCACCGCCGGGTGATCACTCGGAGGCCGCCCTGTCGTACATCTTCCAGATATGTAAATCCTCTCTCCGGCGCTTCGAGGCTCACGTCGTAACCCCAAGCCGAAAAGCTCAGGTAGGGGTTGGCGTGACTCCAGGTCACGGGAATGTTGTTCAGGACGGGGTTGGCAAAAGCCCTCATGTGGAAATCGAAGGTCTCCGCGACCGACGTGATCCAGTGCTTGTGGTATTCGTCGAGCCGGTACTCGAAGTCGATCTGTCCGGCATTTGCGTAAGCCGCCCTGGTTTCCTCGTGATACTGGCTGATGAAGTCCCCGCTCGCCCGGATGAGTCGGACCATGGTCTGATTGTGATTCGTAACATGGTCCTTCGGGCGCCACAGCGACCTTCGACCCGGATCGCCCGCAAAAAACTCCGGTCCTGGGTTGAAAGCCGAGGCGCTGCCGACCAGGTCCGGATAGCGGGCGCTCAGCCAGAGGGCCATGAACCCGCCCATGCTCAGCCCGGAGATAGCCCGGTGGCGGCGATCGGTCAGAGTTCGGAATCGCTTGTCGACATGTTCTGCCAACTCTTTGAAGTAAGGCCCGAAATCGTGCTCTCCGCCTTCCTCCCGGACGTCCCAGGGGTACCCGCCGTAGAACCCGGTATAGTGCTCCGCCACGTAGCCATCTACCAGCACGACGATCACGTCGTGGTCTTTTACGTAGTCGACCATCTTCGGGATGAACTCCTTGCCGTCGTCGTAGCTTTCCAGGGTGTAGCGATCGCTGTGACCATGGAAGAAGTAGATGACCGGGTAATGCTTCCCGCTGGTCTCGTAATCCTGCGGCAGGATAATCCGGAAGTTGCGAGGCTCTCCGAACACGTCTGAACGGTGAGTGAGGTCATGAAACGGCCGGCTCGGCAAGGGGGTCTGCAGCAGAGCGAGAATCACCAGAAACGACGGTAGAGCCAGCATATTGCGTTCTCCCCTTCTCCAGCTGCCTTACCAGTTCGCCCTCGCATGGACCTGGGGCGGCTTAACATCAGGTTGGTAGGCAACGACTTCGATGAGCCCGACGATGTCGCCCAGGCTATTGGAAACGGGCGCCAGAACCGAGACCATCCCCGGTTTCTGCGTCACGGTCTCCCTCTGGCCTGTGGCGAGAACCCTGCTCATGACCTCCGGCGTCTCCTGGGTCAGCATTCCCCACGTCCAGAACTGGCTCCACTCGTTGACGTTCCGAATCAGGACCTGGATCTTGCCGGGATTGTTCGGCACCGGCATCCACAAGTTCACGTCACACGCATAGGGGACGAGCCGGGACAGACGGATCAGCGTCTTCTTCGTCTGGATGTACGCCTCGTGATTCACGTCGAAATTGTCGCTGGCGGCCCACGGGTCACGGGGGTCGGTTTTCAGGAGATGTTTGATCGCACGCTCGGTCATGATCCTCTGGCACAGGTCTCCGTCGATCATTACGGCGCCGGTGCGGGCCACCTGGTCAAGCTCCCGGATGACGGCCTCGCGGGTCGACTGGTGCTCCTGGCCCCAGGCGAGGGCCGACAGACCGGCACCGATGATCAGCCACGTCACGACCGCTACTTGTCTCATTTCTCCTCCGCTGCAAGCTGGAGCATGTAACGACGAACGTTTTCCCATGCCGATGAATCGAATTTCTGCGGCCCGGCGGCCTCGATTGCGTCGCCAATCGTGGCGTTGGTCCACTCGTATGGCGGCGTGTCGGCCAGTGGCGGTCGCGCCTGCCACCAGGAAGCTGGTTTCGACCGGTTGTACTCCCTTGTCGCGGCAGCCTTCAGGCTTTCGATCGGGACTCGCGCCTTGAAGCTGTCCAGCAGAGCCAGATCCTGCAGGCAGTTTCGCTGGAGCTTCAAACGAACGCTGGGGATGGGTCCATGAACGCCGAACCGCTCGCCCGGGTAGGCGAGCACTTCCCCCCCTCCCTCAAAAGCGAACCACGGATCTTCTCCCGGGCTCGTGGTCAGCCAGTGCACCCATCCGTCAATCCCGTAGATCCAGACCCGCATCGGGTTCTCGGTAATGGCGGTGGAGACCGCGGACACAGCCGGGGCTCCACCGTAAATCCAGACGATGTCGCCACGGCGCTTGAGGAGTTCCGGTGCTTTTGGATACCAGGAGAAGATCGAGCCGCCGCAGACCCAGAAATTCACGACTCCGGCCAGAGACTCAAATTGGCGTTCCATCGACCAACTGGAATCGTTGCGAAAAACGATCTTCACGGGGGTATCGGGTGGAAGAGCCTTTCTGAGCAGCCGGCCGTACTCCCGGAAGTATTCGTCATCCTTCGGGAAGCGCGTCTCGTCGCCATCCCACGGAAACGCCTTGTAGCGTTTCTTGTGGTTGAAGAACATCTCGTAACGAGTCCTGGTCCAGCCTTTCTCCCTGAAGTGCCTCTCCATGGCGGATACGACATTGACGAATTCCTGCTCGTACCCCGGCTCGCCCCAGCCAAGAAACGAGGCCGGCCATTCGGGGTTGATCGGCAGGTAAACAAAGGGAATTGGTCGCGCGCCGCGCCGAGACCCGGCGAACGCCGAGCCGTCCAGAAGTGGCCCGTAATGCCGGTCGTACAGATCCCAATTCCTGATTCGCCGGTTCCGCCCCGAGCCCTCCAGCTCTGGAGCGAACTCGGCGATGACCTTGCCGCCGTGCCCATAGCCGAGTTGATGAAAGGTCCCCCGGTGCTCATAGAAAAGCCGGTGATAGAGCCGCGTGATGCGGAGAGACTCTTCACTCGGGACTTCGATTCCGCCGTAGTAGTCGCCCATCCACGAACTGCCATAGCTGTTGTGGTCAATCGTGATGACGTCTTCCTCCGGCACCTTTGCGGACAGGACGAGGATCTCGAACGGCAGCTCGATCTCTTTCCGGCCGAGCCTGACGGATGCCTGCCCCTTGTAAAGTCCGGGCCGGGCGTCAAGCGGCACCCAGACATCGGTCCAGAATGCCGAAGAAGTCTGGTTCTGTATCCGGTTGTCAGTTTCCGGCAGATGCGCACGAACCGGGATGGAAACGGGTATCAGGGCGTCAGGGTAGAAGCTCCGTTCCGAGCGGGTCAGGTGAAACCACTCGCGGAAGAGATCAACCTCGAGCTTGTCGGTAGGATCGGTGATCTGAACCGACAGTTCGTAGTCCCCGCCCGCCGGGAGATTAACGACCAGGTGGAAGGAAACGTAGGCGCCGCGGGCTGTGGTCGCCTGGTACGGCGTCTTGGCGTCGGACCCTTTCCTCCCGGGCGTTGAGTCCACGGCGAGGACACCACCAAACGGGTTCGGGCGCGCAAACTCGGGCAGGATCGACAGTTCGGCCCCGAAGGCCATGCACGTAATCAGTGAAGCGAGGGTCACAAAAATGAGTCTTTTCATGGGGTTGACTCGACATGTTCGGGAACTGGTTCAAGGGATTATCAGATTGTCCTGATCCGCGTGTCAACCACAGGTGCGCGCGTGAAAATGCGGTTTCTGCTACGCGATGTGAAAGACCCGGCCAATCCCGAACACGACGACCAGTCGGGCACCTGCTTCAGAGTGCCCGACTCCACCGTGAGTCCAGCTAAAACGTGCGAACGAGACGAGAAGGGACGCCGAGCACCTGTGGGTCATTGGGACACCCCGCCTCCGCTTGAGTGTTCCCAACAACGCGAACGAGGATTCTGGTTGATCGTGACCTCATGTGATTTCTGGGAATCTCGGGTTCGACCCGGTCCAACCGCCCAAAACGGTCAACCCCGTCGAAGCGGCCCCACCGGATCACAGGCCTGAAAGAGGTGACTGTCCCCTGGTTCTTGTGAGAAATGAACCTGCGAGGAGCCACGAGAGGAAGGGGATGCGGCTCCTCGCTTCTCGACTTCGTGCGGGCTGGGAGGATCACGCCGTTTTTCGGGCGACTGCCTGACGAGAAGATGAGACCTTCTCATCGTAGAACCGCCGGATACCGCTCGCGATGTCATCCAGACAGTCCTCGACGGCGAAGTGACCGGAGTCGAGGCGGTGGATCTCCGCGTCCGGTAGATCCCGCAGGTATGCCTCGCCGCCCTCCGGAGTGAAGAAAATATCGTTCTGTCCCCAGAAGATCAGTGTCTTTGGCTGGCGCTCCCGGAGGTACTTCTGCCACTTTGGGTAGAGCTCCACATTCTTCCGGTAATCGTAAAGCAGGTCCAACTGCACACGGCGAGCGTTCGGCCGCTCCATGAAGCGGAAGTCCATGTTCCAGTTGTCCGGACTGATCAGCTCGGGGCGCTTGTGACCGTGGAGATAGACCATCTTGATGCCGTCAAGTTGAAGAAAGGGCATCAGTGGCCCTTCGCTGTCAGGGCCCGGTTTCTTCCACAGCGCGTGCCGGATGCCATCCCAGGCAGCCGTGAAGCCTTCTTCATAAGCGTTGGTGTTCTGCAAAATGAGCCACTCGGCCCAATCAGGGTGACGGCCGATGATGCGCATGCCGACGGGGCCACCGTAGTCCTGCATGAACAGGCCAAAGTGATCGAAGCCTATCTTGACCAGCAGGCCTTCGACGATCTCGGCAAGCCGATCAAAAGTGTAGGCAAAGTCTGCAGGATCAGGCATATCGGTGTTGCCAAAGCCTGGATAGTCGGGAGAGATGACATGGAACTTGTCGGCCAGCGCCGGAATCAGGTTGCGAAACTGATGGGAAGAGGCCGGGAAACCTCCCAGCAATACCATCTTCGGGGAATCGGGGTTGCCGGCTTCTCGGTAGAAAACCGAAAGACCATTGATGGATACGGTTTTGTACTGAACCATAAATTGCTCCTCGTTGTCGTAGCTCGAACTCGGCGACGAAGCCGGCCAGTTTTCGCTGGCGGTTTCTCCGCATCGAGCTCGTTATCTGTATTAGCGGGAGCGATCGGACAAATCTTACTTGTTGGATTCGAGGATGTGAGCGCGCAGGGCAGCCAGGAAACCTTCGGTGTCTTCCCGGCAGGCATCACACTGCTGGAGGTGGGTGACCACATCCGGGAACCGGGATTCGACATCTTCACCGCGCAGCACGGCTTCGGCGTACTGGTCCAGGACTTCGAAGCACGACCTCGCACCCGGGGTCGGGAATGGCGGTTCCGAGCAGCCGTTCAAGCAGTGTTGGTTTCATGACCGGTCCTCCGCCAATCCCTGTTGAGTAACTGCCTGGCGCAACTTCGAACGGGCATCATACAGGATTTTGTAGACCGCGCCACGGGAACTCCCCAGCCGTTCTGCCAGGACATCAATCGGCACTTCTTCCATGACGACGGCCGTGAGGATCATACGTTGCCGATCCGTCAGGTCGTGCGCCATAGCTTCCCGAAGCAGGTCTAGCCGCTCCTGTTGTTCGAGCGCACGATCCGCGGCCAGCTCGGAACTGGCCAGCTGCTCCCAGGTGGTGTCACTCCATTCGATGCGCCGATCGCGCCAGGCGTGACGGCGCAGGCGGCTCGAGATTTCCAGGAACACAAACTTGCTGGCCCACGTGGTGAATCGGCTGAGTCCCTGAAAACTGCCGAGTTTGCGTGTGATTGCTGCCACCGCGTCGTTTGCGGCTTCCATGCACAAGTCGTCCAGCTCAGCGACGGTTTGCGGGGGCAGTTTCCCTCTTCGGCGCCCCGCTTCCGCGCGCGCTACACGCAGCAGAAGGGAATGCAGACGAGCCAACCTCTCGTCCCGCACGGCATCCTCAGCGGATAAACCGTTCAGCCAATCTTCAGACTCCTTGTCCATAACAGCTCAAAGAGAGGTGCAGCCTGAGCAGCCGCTCAGTGATGTGGCCGCCCGATAGGCTCCAATTACTTACAACAATAGCAGAGGCTCCGAGGCGAAGGAAATCGGTCACAGTTGGACTCCATTTCGTCAGATGACTGGTCACTCAAATGACTCCGATGTTCCCTCATCACTCGATCGGAATGTTGCGATTCACGCGGAACAGGTTCTCCGGGTCGTACCTCTTCTTGATCTCCACGAGTCTGCGGAAGTTCGCGCCGTAGGTCGCCCGGATGCGTTCCTCGCCTTCCTCGGCCGTCTGGAAGTTTTAAGAGCAGCTCCGCAGTCAATCCCGCCGATCCGTGAGCAACCGCGAGAATGTACGCGGAATCTCCCAGGTCGGCAGGGATTGCAGGAACCACCTGTCGGCAAAACGACGGCACCATGTAGAGGGCGATGACCACCAGGTTGAGCAGGACCACGAATGACTGGCACCAGCCATGGGCGCGGTACCATCCCCGCCGGGCGAGCATCGCACCCATGATCAGTGCCAATCCCATCGCGGACTCGGCTAACAGAGTGAGATCAGCCGCCTGTGGGGCGGCGGTTCCCAGGAAGCCCTTGTCCATGTTCGCCTCCCGCTACCGAACGATGACCTTTCCCTTCATGTGCGGGTGAACGGAACAGTAGTATTCGTATGTGCCCGGGTCCGCAAAGGTGCGGGCGTATTTGTCGTCAGTATCCAAAACGCGCGAAGAAAACTTCTTCGCGGTGCTGACGACCGTGTGCGGCACGTCATCCTCGTTGACCCAGGTGACCGTTGCGCCTGCTCTCACGGTCACGGTTTCCGGGATAAAGCTGAAATTGCCGATCTTGACCTGCTCCTCGGTTTCGGACCTCCGCCAGCTCTTGCCCCCGCCGCCGCAACCGCGGCCCATAACACCAATGAACAGACCATCACCCAAATCGTCATCCTATTCATATTCGTTCTCCTCATATTCGTTCTCCTTTCCTTGATCCTTGATCCAATCCCTATCACTCGCCTGCCAGCGTCGAATCGATAATGGCCAGGCTGCCTTTGCCCGAGACATAGTCCACGCCAGTCAGCCCGAGGAGGCTGCGCAGCTTCTCCGCCGGCACCTTCAGCGGTCCCGGCCCCGGCGCAGTGCCAGGCTGCGGTTGCGGAAAAGCGGTCGACATCGCGGTGTGGAAAGTGATGTTCCCTTCCACTTTCTGCATCGTCTGGTGGATGTGCCCGTTCAGGACCGTAACGGAGCCAAACCGTTTGAGGTAACTCAGGGCCTGGGCCGCGTCGTCCGTGCCCCAGCCCCAATCCGGGTAAATTGACCAGAGCGGCATGTGCGCAAACACCACAATCGGCGTGCTGGCCGACAGACCCGACACATCTTTTTCCAGCCACTCGAGCTGATCATTGCCAAGCAGGCCCAGACCGCCAGGCTTCAAATTCAACACATTGACGAGCCCGATGAAGTGAACGCCCTTGTGGTCAAAACTGTACCAACCGTTGCCCATGGTCCCTTTGCCGTACCGGTTCAGGTAGTCCTTGCCGCCATCGGTCAGCACGTCGTGCTCGCCCGGCACATAGAAAACCCGGCCCGCCTTGACGCCCGTCAGGACCTGGCTGGCTGTGTCAAACTCCGCCGGCGCCGACAAGTGGGTGATGTCCCCGGTGTGGATGACAAAGTCCGGCCTTTGGGGCATGGCATTGATCCTGGCCACCGCTTCCTCGAGCGTGGCCGCGACATCATTGTTCGGATCGTGCTTGAAGCCGATGTGGCTGTCGCTGATCTGGGCAAAGGTGAACTCTCCGGTTCCCCGGTTCCTGAGCGAGCGCACCCCCTGCTCGGCTGCGCTGATGGTTTCCGATTTCAGGACACCACCCGCCATGGTGTAAAGAACCCCGGTGCCGACCCAGGCCATGCACTCGAGGAAGCCACGGCGATCGATGCCGTCGCTGTTATGGTCGTAGACGATTCTGCGTGACATAGTCTTAAATCCCCTTTCTACGGGAATGTCGGCCATTCCCAACAGCGATGTAGACCGCGCGAAAATGTGATTATTCCCGCTCGGAGGGTAAAATTCGTTCTGGGAATAAAATCGCTTCCGGGGCGGTCTTACCTATGGCGCAACAGGATTCCTGGGGGTTGGGTACGAAAGACAAGCGGACGCGCTTCGAGGAGAGCATGCTGCCTCACATGGACGCCGCCTACAACCTTGCGCGCTGGCTGACTCGCAATGACGTTGATGCCCAGGATGTTGTCCAGGAGGCGTATTTGCGTGCGTTCAAGTTCTTCGCCGGTTTCCGCGGCGATAACAGCCGCTCCTGGCTGCTCCAGATCGTGCGCAACACCTTCTACACCTGGCTCGAGAAGAACCGGCGGGAGGACGCCGTGATTAACTCCGACGAGGCGGTCGAAAACCTCCAGAGCGATGCCGTCGCCCCGGACATGCGCATGGTGGAAGAAGCAGACAGCGAGGCCGTGCGCCAGGCCATCGAGTCGCTGCCCGTGGAGTTTCGCGAAGTGCTGGTCATGCGAGAGCTCGAAGGAATGGCCTACAAGGAGATCGCCTACGTCGCCGACGTTCCGCTGGGCACGGTGATGTCGAGGCTGGCCCGGGCGCGCCTGCAACTTCGCAAGTGTCTGGCGGATCGAATGGGGATAAAGGACTGAGATGGTCTGCAGCGATATTACCGAGCTGATCCACGGCTACCTGGACGGCGAACTGGACCTGTCCCGAAGCCTGGAAATCGAGCGCCACATGAAAGGCTGCCCGGCCTGTTCCCGGGTCTACGCCGAACAGAGATTGTTGCGATCCGCCATCGCCCGCAGCTCTCTGTACCGTGAGGCGCCGAATGAGCTGCGCCGCAATGTCCGGACGGCATTGCGCCGCGCCGCGGGATCGGAATCGCCCTCGCGGATGCGCTGGGGCTGGCGTGTTCTCTGGGCGCCGCTGGGCCTGACCGCTCTCGCGCTCTTGGTGGTGCTTGCGATCATGACACGTCCCTCCGGCGAGAGCCAGTTATCGGAGGAGATCGTGTCGGCCCACATACGATCGCTGATGCCCGGCCACCTCATCGATATCCCCTCCTCCGACCAGCACACGGTCAAGCCATGGTTCAACGGCAGGCTGGATTTCTCTCCGCCGGTCAAGGACCTGGCAGACCGGGGATTTGCCCTCGTGGGGGGGCGTCTGGATTACGTGTCCGGCCGGCCCGTCGCCGCCGTGGTCTACCAGCGCCGCAAGCATGTGATCAACCTGTTCATCTGGCCGGCCGGCAACGCCCGCAGCCCGACCGGGAAAACCCTGTCGCGCCAAGGCTACCATTTGATCTTCTGGAACCAGGACGGCATGACGTACTGTGTGGTCTCCGACGTCAATCCGGCCGACCTCGACGAGTTTGCCCTCCTGTTGCGCGGACCCGGATAACGCAGAGTCCAAGGTGCGGAAACTTCAGAAGCACTCGCCTCGAACCGGTTGTACCCCATGCCTGGAACGGCACTCGGCAAGTCGAATTCCGCCGTGTAGCTCCCACCAGCAGGAATCACCTTGCTATTTTTTTCTATTGTGCTCGTCTATATGCTCTTGGCTAACGATGCCCTTCGTGTCGAAAAAGAAGACATTGCCCACCCCTGCGCGCACCTCAATCTCCGTGGTGTATTCTCCCTTTGGCCCGCCGCGAGGGAATATGTCGTACCAGACCAAGACGCGGTAACGCCCGGGGGCAATCTCTTCGGTTGGGTGGCATGAGTTAGACGCCATCGTGAGAAAGTTGCTGGACCAATAGGCGTTACTTAGCGAAGTGTCATTCTCAGCGGAAGTACCATCATACAGACGAAGCCACATTTCGCTCGTATCGGAGTCGTGGTTACAAAACGTGCAAGGCGGGTTGCTCTTGGGAGGAGCGATTCCTACCGTGACTGCGGCGACGACGCTCGTGTTCGGGTCGGCCAAGCTGGTCGCCACGACGTGATAAGTTCCCGCCACCGCCGGTGCTGTGTAGCCACCGGCACTACTGATTGTCCCCCCGGCGGCGCCTTCGCGAACGCTCCACTTCACCCCCTTGTTTTCTGAACCACTGACCGTCGCTGTAAATGATTGTGTAGCTTCAGCGCTTATGCTCGCATCCCTTGGGCTGATAACCAGCGAGGGCACATCGGACACGTTAATATCCAGGGAGCTTTCTCCGCTTCCTGACTTCGTGACCACTACGTAAAGCGCATCGTCAGCATCGAGATCGACCCGGCAAGCAAACGGGGGCCAGACGGTATTGCTCATGGGGTTCATCACAGGTTTCATGTCCCAGGTGCCGACGACCTCCAGGTTGGATATACTCCGCTCATTCTGATTGAGTTTGAAGACGTCCACCCAGCAATATTCCGGCAGCAAGCCAATCTGTCTCATCTCGACCGTAAGTGTCCGCTTTCCTGTCCCGGCATCAACGGAGGGATAAATGCCCTTGTAGCCGGCAGTCAGACCGTTTGCTGACTGGATAGTGAACCTCTGCATGGTGGTGTCGAGCCGGCGGTTAGTGAACTGCAGCGGCGACTTGTAGGGGCCGCTTCCGTCGAAGAGCACGTATTTGACCCAATCGTGGTACATTCCGTGCAAACCGATTTTGGCGCGGTTGTGCTTTTTTATATAGTCGTCAAGCGCAGCTTTCGTCCCAAAGGACCCCGCAACTTTGTTGTATAGGTCGTTGAACAAAAAGCCCCGTTTATTTACCAGATAATCAAAGAAATAGGCGTTCTTGTAAGGATGGTTCTCATCAGGATTGCCGTTCGAAAAGAAATCCTCGCTGAAATAAGCCGGGCCCAGGCTATGCTCCGACGGCTGATCAAATCCCATGACAATCTTGAAGGCGGCATAGTCTGCCGTGGATTCAAACCACCACAAGCTCTCCGAGATGAGTCCCCGGATATTCGGATTCAGCGTGTCGACAATCGCGGGGATAATAGGGCCAGGCTGCCGTACGAGCACGTTGTAATCGAGGCTTTGCACGGCATGGAAAAGCTCGTGTGCGAGGGTCACTCCCAGGGACTCACAACCTGTGTTCTGGTGGACACCGATATAGCCCAACCATGCGTTGTTAGATGACGATTGGTCACCCGGATCTATTATGGCGAGTATATGCCCCGGTCCGGCGCCGACCTCCTCTGCAACAGAAGGCGCCGGAGCCTTCAGTTCCTTTCCGAACTTATCGGCATAGGTAATGCGTGCACGTTCCAGGTAAGAAGCAGTATCGACTACGTACTTCGGGTGGGCGGCGTTAGTGCTGTAAAAGGATGAATCGCCAAGGCACCCCTGAAAGTTAGCCAAAGGATTCGACGCCGTGCCGGCTTGAAACTTCTCGACTTTTCTGTCCAGCATGTTTTGAAGTCGTTTTTTCTCATTAGCCGTCAGAGTGCCTGCAGTCCTTTTTGACTTCAGCGATTCCAGCAAGGCCTGTTCATTGGGCGTCCAGGAGGATGATTGGAAATCATCACGCCAGTATCGCACTTCAAAAATGCCCTTCATAAAAGATGAGGAACCGTAGCGCGAAAAAAATCTCCACAGTCCATTATGAGACGTGCTCACGATGACTTTCTGACGCTGCCGGTCCACCCGGACGGGCACATCGGTCCAGGTTTTTCCGTTGCTTTCCAAATAGGCGACTCCCAGAACCTGTTCCGGGGCCGTTTCGGCTCCTAACTGAGACGAATCATAGGCAAATTCAAAAGTAAGCGGTTTATCGAAGGTGTGCTGTTGCTTGAAGGTGATGTCATAGATAGCGATGTCGCCGCGCCGCAGGTAATTCCAGACCGGGGCATCTGACACCGACGATATGGTGAGAGTATCCTGCTCCTTCAACCCACCGCCCGGCACGATTACTGCAACCCTTTCTTCGTATTTAACCGTCTGGTCCCGGCTGGACGGCTTCAAGGGTTGAGTTATAAGCGTGCTCGTTTGATAAGCTGGCCGGGACAGTGCTGGCTTGGGCGTCGGCTTAGGTGGTTTCCTTTCGATTGTTTCTGCATTGGGGCCAGCTGAGTGATTCGGACTCTCCTCCAACTCCTTAAGCTTCCCTGCATATTCCTTATTATCCGGCTGAAGCTCTGCCGCCTTCCTGAAGTCGTTGAGCGCGTCATTAACGAGCCCTTTTGCGTGGTAAGCGTTTGCGCGACCGAAATAAGCGGCATCCACATACTTTTCAGAAAGCTTCAATTCCAGAGACTCGGTATAATCCTTGATCGCCCTCTCGAAATCTCTTTTGCCGAGATAAATCTCTGCCCTGACAAAACGCGCCATTGCTGCTTTAGGATTCTTCTCCAGCGACTGGTTAGCATCGGCAAGAGCCTCATCAAGATTCCCGGTTTTCAGGTAGCACCTGGCCCTGTACCAATACAATTCCGCTTTGTCGGGCCGCATCTGAATAGCCCGAGCAAAATCCTTGATGGCCAGAGCGTATTCGTTTTTTCGAAAATACGTGTTTCCTCTGTTGCGATACGAACTGAAATCGTCAGGATCCAATTCCAAAGCCCGGCTAAAATCAGCGATCGCCCGGTCATACTCTTCTTTCCAATGGTATGCGACGCCCCTTCCTGCGTAGGCTTTGGCGTAATTGGGAGAGAGTCTGAGAGCCATATTCTGGTCATTGATATCGCTGTCATAAAGCCCCAGATCTACCTTCGCATTACCCCGATTCGTGTAGGCGACGGGGAAATCCGGCTTAAGCGTTATAGCCCTATCAAAATCCTCTATGGCCTTTTTTGAGAGGTCCTTGTCGTTTTTGTTATAACGAGCCACCCCTCGCAAATTGTAAGCTTCGGCGTGATTCGAATCGATCTGGATCGCTTGGTCCGCATAGGAGATCGCTTCGTCGTAGTTCCCTGCATTGATGGCCTTTGAGCCTTTGTCCATCAACTCCTTAACGGCGCTGCTTGCCCCTTCATCCGCGGCGCAGCTATAGCTCAGACAAAAGAATGCGGCGGAAAAAGGAATAACCACGACGAACAATTTCAATATTCTGTTGCCAAGTTTTGTCATCTTCGCGTCCGTTTTTCTGAGCTCTGGTATCTCTTTTCGCTACCAGCTTTATCCTTATCAAGATCGATCGGGACACTCGGTTGAGCCAACACCCAACACCACAGAGAGCTCCGTTCCGGAGACTCCTCGTACATGCGCACCGCTTCAGCCGGATTACGGATAGGCATTTGGTTTTCGAGCGAGAGGCTACAGTAGAGATAGAGGCGCGTCAAGCGGGGGGAAAAGGGGGGGAAAAGGCGCTTTGCCTGTGCAGTCAAATCTAACGCTAATACGGCAAAACCCATGGCGGCAATGCGGCCAACATATTCAGTCGAAAATCCCCGAATAACTGTTGGGCGACAATCGAATGGCTTCGTCCACCAGAAGACCACGGCCGCTGTTGAGATCGAGGTGGGACGGACAGCATCCCGCCTTACACCTCACTCGTCCGCATCGCTCCCAGAATGAAAGAAGGCGTGGAGTTGTGCCGTCGATATGCTCCCCTGTTCAAATCCGCAACTGCACCAACGAATCGCCAAAAAGTTTCGTCGGGTGTTTGGTTTGCGATTTTGCGTTCCTGCGGGCTATCATCGGCGGCGGTGAAGCGTCTGAAGACTCCGGTTTGATAGACGCCGAACCGAGGGGGAGCGGCACGTGAAATCTCTCCATGAACTCCTTGCCTACCTGCTGTGTTGGCGATTCCGTTTAATTTTGCAGATTCCTCCGGCATACCCCGCGACGTTGAACCGCGACTGCGAATGAGAAAGAACAATGCCATGAGACGTCTTCGCCACTTCCTGACTATTTGTGTTTTGTTGACTGCCGCATTGGCTGCCGCCATTGGGCCCAGCGCGCAGGCGGCGAGGCGGCGCACACAGCCGGACATTACGGCTTCCGATCCACTCCTGCAATTCAGCAGCAGCCGGCACATCTCGGGTTTCGAGCGGGTGAGTTCTACCTGACGAACTCCACCTACGCGCTGCGCGTCCAGTTCGTCGATGCGAATCCGGTTGCGCCGAAGAGCGATGGCGGGCCGCCTCCCCCGAGCGCGGCGCGCCCGCCCTCAAGCGCGTGACGTACGCCAACCTGTGGGACGGGATCACGTTGATGTACGAGCCAGTGAGCGGGGGGTTGGCTCGCAGCGCATATCGCATCGAGCCGGGCGGGGACACCCGTGCGATTCGTCTGCGTTACAACGTCCCGGTGACTCTAAACGCCGACGGCGCGCTGACGCTCACGTTCGGCACCGGCCAGATGACCGAGAGCGCGCCCATCGCCTGGCAGGAGATCGACGGGCAGCGAGTTCGCGTTCCGATTGACTTTCACGTGCTCGACTCTGATGCCCAATCTCGAGAAGTCGGTTTCCGCGTCGGCGCATACGACCCCGCGCGCCCGCTTTTCATTGACCCGACGCTCACCTGGAACACCTTCCTCGGCGGAGGCGGCGTCGACTATGCCACCGGCATTGCCGTCGATGGGAGCGGCAATGTTTACGTGACGGGCTACAGCTTCGCCTCGTGGCAGGGAGCGACTGCGCCCCGGCGCGCTCTTCAGCGGCGGCGCCACTGACGCCTTTGTCGCGAAACTGGATGCGAGCGGCAATCTCGTCTGGAACACCTTCCTCGGCGGCGGAGACGGCACTGACATTGGCAACGGCATTGCGGTGGATGGGAGCGGCAATGTCTACGTCGTTGGCTACAGCGATGACACCTGGCAGGGAGCGACGCCGCCCCGGCGCGCCCACACCGGCAACTACGACGCCTTTGTCGCGAAACTGGATACGCAGCGGCAATCTCATCTGGAACACCTTCCTGGGCGCGGGCAGCGATGACTATGGCAACGGCGTTGCGGTGGATGGGAGCGGCAATGTCTACGTGACGGGCGAGAGCAATTCGACGTGGCAGGGACGCCGCTGCGCCCCAGCGCGCCTACAGCGGCGGCGCTGACGCTTTGTCGCGAAACTGGATGCCAGCGGGGACCTCACCTGGAACACCTTCCTCGGGGAAGCGGCAATGACTATGGCCACGGCATTGCGGTGGATGAGGGCGGCGGCACCGTCTACGTGTCAGGCTACAGCGACGCCACCTGGCAGGGAACGACTGCGCCCCGGCGCGCCTACAGCTGGCGGCTACGACGCCTTTGTCGCAAAACTGGATATGAGCGGGGATCTCGCCTGGAACACCTTCCTCGGCGGGAGCAGCAATGATACCGTCGACGGCGACATTGCAGTGGATGGCAGTGGCAATGTCTACGTGACCGGCTCCAGCCGCGCCACGTGGCAGGGGACAACGGCGCCCCGGCGCGCCTACAGCGGCCGCGCTGACGCCTTTGTGGCGAAACTGGATGCGAGCGGCAGCTCTCGCCTGGAATACCTTCCTCGGCGGGGACGTCAACGACTTCGGCCACGGCATCGCGGTGGATGGAAGCGGCGATGTGTATGTGACCGGCGCCAGCTACTCCACCTGGCAGGGAACGACCCCACCCCAGCCCGCCTACAGCGGCGACTACGATGCCTTTGCAGCTCAACTGGATGCGAGCGGCGATCTTGCCTGGAACGCCTTCCTCGGTGCGGGAAGCGAGGACGTTGGGTTCGGCATTGCGGTGGATGGGAGCAGCAATGTCTTGTGACGGGCCACAGCAATGCCACGTGGCAGGGAACGACGGCGCCCCAGCGCGCCTACAGTGGCGGCTTCGATGTCTTTGCCGCGAAACTTCAGCCCCATCCTCAAGCAGCGCTGATTTGAGTAACCTCGTGCTGAGCAGCGGCACGCTCAATCCCGCGTTCGCCTCGGCGACCACAAGTTATACGGCAAGCGTCGCAAACGGCGTAACGAGCATCACGGTCACGCCGACCGCCGCAGATCCGGGCGCGACCATCACAGGTCAATGGCGCAACCGTCGCCTCGGGCAGCGCCTCGGGCGGGATATCGCTCAACCTGGGCGCCAACACCATCATGACCATAGTCACCGCCCCGGACGGCGTGACGACCAAGACGTATACCGTTACGTCACGCGCACTGCCGAGCGCTATCACCGTCTCCACAACGCTGACAGCGGCGCGGGTTCCCTGCGCCAGGCAATTGCGGATGTCTGCCCGGATGGCACGATCACCTTCGCCGGCGACTATACCATCATGCTGGCCAGCCAATTGACGATCGGCAAGAACCTGACGATTGACGGCACAGGGCGCAGCGTCACTGTCAGCGGCGACAGCGATGCTGACGGCGACGGCGACGTGCGGGTCTTCTATGTCCAGAGCAGCGTCGCGGCCACGCTGACTCATCTGAGCATCGTCAGCGGCACAGTTGCGGTGGCGGCTATAGCCTGCTCCTCGAATAACTGCGGCGGCGGCATCTACAACCAGGGCACGCTGACGGTACAGAACAGCAGCCCTCTCCGGCAACTCGGGCCTTTACGGCGGCGGCATCGACAACCAGGGTACGCTGACGGTACAGAACAGCACCCTCGCCAACAACTCCGCCGGCTCCGGCGGCGGCGGCATCTCCAACGATTCCGGCACGGTGACGGTGCTGACCAGCACCCTCTCCGGCAACTCGACCGTCTACAGCGGCGGCGGCATCTACAACGACCACGGGAAGCTGACGGTGCAGACCAGCACCCTCTCCGGCAACACGGCCGGCGCCGGCGGCGGCATCGCCAACGACAGCGGGACGGCGTTTAAGGTGTACAACAGCACCCTCTCCGGCAACTGGGCCGGCAACGGCGGCGGCGGCATCCTCAACTACGGCACCTGGCTGGACCTGATGCACACGATTATCGCCAACAGCCCCGAAGGCGGCGATTGTGTCCTCATCTCAGGCGGCGGCGGCTGGGCGACCAGCGGATACGGCCTCATCGAGAGCACCGGCGTTAACGCCTGCGGGCTGTAACAGCGATTACTTCACCATTGTCGGCGTGGACCCGCTGCTCGGCCCGCTGGCCGATAACGGCGGGGCTACCCAGACCTTCGCCCTCTTGCCCGGCTCGCCGGCCATCGATGCCGGCCAGTCGACCGGCTGCCCGCCCGACCAGCGCGGCGTGGTCCGGCCCCAGGGGGCGGCCTGCGACATCGGCGCGTTCGAGTCGCGGGGATTCACGCTAACGAACTCGGGCGGCGACAATCAGCATACGGTCATCAACACCGCCTTCGCCAATCCACTGAGCGTGACCTTGACCGAAACGGACGGCCCGGCCCTGCCCGGCGTCGTCATCACGTTTACCCCGCCCGGCAGCGGCGCCAGTGCGGTCCTGTCCAGCGGGACGGCGACCACGAACGGCAGCGGGATTGCCAGCGTGACCGCGACGGCGAACGGCGCCGCGCGGCCCGTATAACGTCAACGCCAGCGCGGCCGACGGTATGCCGAATGTTGCTTTCGCGCTGACGAACGACAAAGCCGGGGCAATAGTCGCGTTGAGCGATCTAACCCATGAGTATGACGGCACGCCCAAATCCGCCACGGTGACAACCAGTCCGGTTGGTTTGGCGTATACGGTGACCTACGATGGCAGTCCCACGCCGCCGACCGCCGTAGGCGTGTATACGGTCGTCGCCACGGTGACCGATCTGAATTATCAGGGCAGCGCCAACGGGACGCTCACCATTCAGGACACCACTGCACCGACGGTCATTGTCCCTGCGGACATCACCGCCGAAGCCACCGGCGCCAGCCGGGGCCGTCGTGACCTTCGTGGTGACGGCGACCGACTTGGTGGACGGGGCCCTGACTCCCTCCTGCACCCCGGCTTCCGGTTCGACCTTCCCGCTAGGCGCCACCACGGTCACCTGCACGGCCACCGACACGGCGGGCAACACCGGGACCGGGTCTTTCCAGATCACGGTCCAGGACACGACCCCGCCTTCCCTGCTCTCGTTCACCCGGCAGAGCCCGGCCACCTCTCCCACCAACGCCGATACGCTGGTTTTCCGGGTCACCTTCAACGAGGAGGTCCAGAACCTGCTCGACGCGACTCCCGACTTCGCCGTGGACGGGACGACCACCGCCATGGTTGCCGGCGTGGCGGCGGTCGATGCCCGAACCTACGACGTCACGGTCTCGGGCGGCGACCTGGCTGGCTTCAATGGGACGGTCGGCGTGAACCTGGCTGCCGGACAGAACATCACGGACCTCGCCGCCAATGCGCTGCCGCCCGGTGAACCGGCCACTGATCAAACCTACCTGCTGGACAACATCAGCGCCGGGGTGACTTCCATCCTGCGCCAGGCCCCGCTGTCGAGTCCCACCAACGCCGCCTCGGTCACTTTCCGGGTCACCTTCGCCGCCGACGTGCAGAATGTCGACATGACGGACTTCTCCCTGGCGACGACCGGCACGGCGACGGGAACGATTAACTCGATCGTGGTTCAGTCCGCCGTGGTCTACGACGTGGTCATCACCGGGGTGGGAGGGGATGGAGTCCTCGACCTGAATTTCGCGGCGGTGCCCCCGCGCGATATCACAGACATGATCGGTAATCCGCTCGGCGCCAGTCCTGTCATCGGGACCGAGCAGACCTACACGATCGACCTGACCGCACCGACGGTCACGATCAGCCAGGCGGCGGGGCAGGACGACCCCACCAGCGCCAGCCCGGTCAACTTCGCAGTGGTTTTCAGTGAGCCGGTCACCGACTTCGCGGGCGAAGATGTGACCCTGGGCGGCAGCGCCGGGGCGAGCACGGCGACGGTCACGGCGGCCGGTCCGGCTGACGGCGCCACTTACAACGTCGCCGGTCGGCGGGATGACGACGATCGGCACGGTGGTCATTACGATCGCCGCGGGCGTGGCCCACGATGCCGCCTCCAACGGCAATGCGACCGCCACCATCGTGGACAACAGCGTGCGCTTTGCCTGGGGAACGACGACCACGCTCGAGGCCAGCCCCAATCCGTCGGTGGCGGGCCGGGACGTGACTTTGACCGCCCGGGTCAGCGGGCCGGGGGAACGCCGACCGGCACGGTGACGTTCCGCGACGGGGGGACCACGCTGGGCACGGGGAGCCTGAACGCCTCGGGAGAGGCCCGGCTGACCACCGCCGGGCTGGCGGCGGGGACCCACCCGATCGCCGCCGAGTACAGCGGGGACGAGAACTACGCGGCCAGCGCCTCGCCCGGATTGGATGTGGTGATAACGGCCTCCTCGTCGAGCGCGTCGGCCCAGATCCCGACGCTCAGCGCATGGGGGCTGATCCTGCTGATGGCGCTCGTCGCCGGCTTAGCCGCTTACCAGCTCAGAAGGAGGTCGGAGAGCTAGACCATTTAGGGCGACTGTTCAGGACCGAATCGTTCCGTAGCGGCTGGTGAAGTACGCGTTCTCCTTGACTTCGTCCCTCGTCTTTGGGGACACCCCGACGCAAACGAAGTCCGTGGGCTGGGACCCCCTGCTCTCTCCCCCCTAACGTC
>CAVUUN010000013.1:0-904876 GCA_963744645.1 uncultured Acidobacteriota bacterium | reverse complement strand
CTTCGCACTAAAGGCTTCAGGATTATGCTCGCACTGAACGGATGAGGATATCCTATATCACCGCCGGCGCAGGCGGAATGTACTGCGGCAGCTGCTTGCGGGACAACACGCTCGCCGCCGCCATGATGGATGCCGGTCACGACGTCCTCCTGATCCCCACCTACACGCCGACCCGGACCGACGAAACGAACGTTAGCCACAGGCGGGTCTTCCTAGGCGGAATCAATGTGTATCTCGAGCAGCGCTTTCGACTCTTTCGCAAACTGCCCCGGCTGCTGAACCGGCTTCTGGACCTGAACCCGGTGCTGCGGCTGGCGACGAGTCGTGGGGTGAGCGTCAACCCGGCCGAGCTCGGGGAGTTGACCGTCTCGATGCTGCGTGGGGTGGAGGGTCCGCAGGGCAAGGAGATACGGACGCTCGTCCGCTTTCTTGAGGAGGAGGCCCGTCCGGATGTCATCAACCTTCCCAATTCCCTGCTCATCTCATTGGCGCCCGCTATAAAGCAGCAAATGAATGTGCCCGTCTGCTGCACCTTGCAGGGCGAAGAGCTGTTCCTGAACGGTCTTCCTGAATCCTATCGCGCGGAGTGCATCCGGTTGATCCGAAGGCACGGCGAGCAGGTCGATGCCTTTATCGCCGTCAGCGCCTTCGGCGCCCAATGCATGTCGGAGTACCTGCAGATCGACCGCGAACGGATCAGGGTCGCTCCGCTCGGCATTAACTTCGATGGATACGAGCGAAGAACCGGAGGAGCGGATCCCGAGCCTTTTACGATCGGCTACCTGGCGCGCGTCGCCCCCGAGAAGGGTTTGCACCTCCTGTGCGAGGCTTATCGCCGGCTGCGCTCAAGAGCAGATCTGCCACCCAGCCGACTGTGGGCGGCCGGCTACATCGCGCCCGAGCACCGCGCCTACCTCGAAAATATCCAGCGGGACATGGATTCGGCAGGATTGGGCGGGCATTTCCGCTATCATGGCGAGATCGACCGGCCAGGGAAGCTCGCCTTCCTGAACGATCTGAGCGTGCTCTCGGTTCCCGGCCCTTACGATGACCCCAAGGGACTCTTCCTGCTGGAGGCGATGGCCGCCGGGGTCCCGGTCGTCCAGCCGCGCCGCGGAGCGTTCACCGAAGTGGTCGAAAACACGGGAGGCGGCGTCCTGGTGGAGCCGGACAATCCAGATGCCCTGGCGGAGGGGATCCTGGGCCTGTGGAGAAACCCGGCAAAGCGAAAAGAACTGGGCGACCGCGGCTATCGCGGCGTACGCGAGCATTACAGCGCCGCTGAAATGGCCCGCCGGGTGCTGGCAATTTACGAGGAAATCCGTGCTGGAAGTTAAAGGACTGTCAAAAGAATATCCGACGCCGGGCGGGAATCTCCGAGTACTCTCGGACATAAACCTCTCGCTGAAGGCGGGCGACTCGGTATCGATCGTCGGCCCATCGGGATCCGGGAAGAGCACCCTTCTCTACATTCTGGGTGCTCTGGAACCGCCGAGCGAGGGGACCGTGCTGCTCAACGGGAGGAACCCTTTCGAGCTGGACGAAAAAAGCCTGGCTTCGTTCCGCAACGAGGAGATCGGCTTCGTGTTCCAGGATCACCACCTGCTTCCCCAGTGTTCCGTGCTCGAGAATGTTCTGATACCCACCCTGGTGGCGCGACACGGGGTCGAGCGGCCCCAAGAAGTTGCGCAGGAGTTGCTCGAACAGGTGGGCCTGGGCTCAAGAATTAATCACCGGCCTCACGAACTCTCGGGTGGGGAGAAACAGCGGGTGGCGCTGGCTCGCGCACTGGTCGGGCGCCCGCGGCTGGTGCTCTGCGACGAGCCCACAGGGAACCTGGACCATGCCTCGACGGACGTGGTGGCGAAACTGCTCCTGAAACTACACGAGCAGCACCAGTCGATACTGATCGTCGTCACCCACAACCTGGACCTCGCCCGCCGCTTCCGCCTGCGTTACCAGCTTTCTTCGACAGGATTAACAGGATTGACAGGACTGAACGGGCGAGTTCCAAATCCTGTAAATCCCGTTAATCCTGTCTAGTAGTCCCCTGGCGATAGGTGCGATGCTTTCTCTTGAATTCCAGGCTGGGGGCCCCGAAATTGAGGAGCAGGCCGACTTCCAGGCCGGTAGCAGTCAAGTAATTGACGAGTTGCACCTCGTGCTGTTGTACAAGTGTCCGGACGGCCTTGATCTCGACGATCACCCGGTTCCGGACGAGCAGGTCGGCATCAAAATCGCCGACCACGACACCGTCATAGGAGACCCGGACCGGGATTTGGCATGCGAAGCAAACGTCTGCTTTCCGTAATTCATGAGCGAGAGCGTTCTCGTACACGGACTCCAGGAATCCGGGGCCCAGAGTCCGATGGACCTTCATAGCGCAGCCGATGATCGTCCCCGTCAGCGCTTTATCTTCCAGACCCTCTTTGACAGGATTTACAGGATTAACAGGATTCATACTATAAATAACGCTCGAGTGGAAAAACCTACGAAGAAATCTTCAGAGATCCTTAAAAATCCTGCAAATCTTGTTAATCCTGTCAAGAAAGCAGGACTCGCCCGGCTCATCTATCGCAACCTGGTCTATTACTGGCGTACCAACCTGGCGGTCGTGGCCGGGGTCGCGACGGCCGTGTCCGTGCTCTCCGGTGCACTATCGGTCGGGGACTCCGTCCGCAGCAGCCTCGAAACCCTTGTCTATCAGCGGCTCGGCGGAGCCACTCACCTGGTCTCGGCCGACCATTTCTTCCGCGAGGATCTCGCCGCCGAATTGCAGGCGCAAGCGGCGCCGATCATCTACCTCCAGGGGGTGCTCGTCCGCGAGCAAACCGGGGCCCGGGCTCTTGACGTCAACGTTTACGGCATAAACCAGCGGTTCTGGACGATCCACGCCAAGACGGCCCGATCCGCGCCGCAAGACCGTCAGGCACTCGTCGGCGCGCCCCTGGCGGAGAAGCTGGGTGTCGAGCGTGGAGATACGCTGTTGCTAAGCGTCGAAACGCAACAGGGAATCCCGCGAGAATCGCTTTACGGACGGCGCGAAAATATCGGCAGGACCATACGCCTGGAGTGCAGCGAAATCTTGCCTTCCGCCGAACTGGGCGAGTTCGCGCTTCGTCCAAACCAGGGTAGTGTTTACTCCGTTTTCGTGCCGCTTGCTCGCCTTCAACGGGATCTGGAGCAGCCGGATCGCGCAAACGCCATTCTGCTGTCAGCCGGAGCCGACGCCGGGAATCTGGAAAGAACGCGGGATCTTCTAGCAAAGAACGTCGATCTCGAGGATCTGGGCGTAAAGCTTCGGCCGGCTACTTCATCCCGTGCGATGTTCGTCGAGAGCTCCCGCATGCTCCTCGACGAACCAATCAGCCAGGCTGCGTTTGCGGCGGCAACGGCGACACGGTCAAGAAGCTCGGGCGTTTTCACTTACCTGGCCAATTCCATCCGCGCCGGCGGGCGAGAGATTCCTTACTCCGTCATCACGGCCGCCGACCTCGGCCAAGGCGCCCTGACCTCCGTGAAAGGGGCCGACGGCCTGGCGTTCGACGCGGGCGCCGTACCCGGACAGAACCCGATTTGGCTGAATAGCTGGGCGGCGAATGATCTACGCATAGTACCCGGCGAGACGGTTCCCGGCGAGACGGTGGAAATCGACTACTACGTCTGGCAGGACGAAGGCCGGCTGACGACGCGAACCGCGCGTTTCCGGCTCGCGGGCATCGTCGAAATCGGCGGTGACGTCAACGCCGATCTAACGCCCGACTACCCCGGCATCACCGAGGCCAGGTCCATCAGCGATTGGGATCCACCGTTTCCCGTCGATCTCCGGCGCATTCGACTGCAGGACGAGGAGTACTGGAATCGTAACAAGGGTACGCCCAAGGCGTTCGTCACCCTGGCGGCCGGACAGGAACTGTGGCAGAGCCGCTATGGGACTCTCTCCGCCGTGCGGATTGCGTTCCCCCCGGACGCGGACATGAAGGCCGCCGCGGCGGCCTTCGCACGGGAGCTGCGCACCCGCATCGGCCCGCATGAGACCGGCTTCTCGATCATCGACTTGCGTGAACGCGGGCTGGCCGCTTCCCGCGGGACCACGGACTTCGGCGAGTATTTCCTCTATTTCAGCTTCTTCCTGATCGTCTCGGCGGTTCTTCTCGCGGCCCTGTTCTTCAGGCTGGGCGTCGAACAGAGGGCGCGCGAGCTCGGAAGCCTCCGGGCGCTGGGCTTCCGCCTCTCCACTCTTCGCACGATCTTCCTTGTCGAAGGCGCAATCCTCGCGACCGCAGGCAGTCTCCTCGGCCTCCTCGGAGCGATCGCGTACGGAAGCCTGATGGTTTATGGCTTGCGCACATGGTGGGTAGACGCCGTCGGCACCAAAAGCCTATTCCTGACGGTTTCCTGGACCCATCTCGCACTGGGGACGGCTGCCGGGATACTCGTGTCGCTCACGACGATATTCTTAACCCTGAGGGGTCTGGGGCAAAGCAGTCCCCGCGCCCTTCTCGCCGGTGTTCTGGAGCGGTCAACGGTCCCGGGACGACGGGCCCGCAGCCTTGTAGTTGTCTCATCCGTGTCTTTTATCGCCGCCGGCTTTTTGCTCCTCGCCTCGGTTTTCAAGGTGATCGCGGACGCGGCCGGGTTCTTTGGCGCGGGTCTCCTTCTTTTGATCTCGGTGCTGGGACTGATCGCCATATACCTGAAGCGCACCGAGCGCCGCCTGCTGTCGGGGCAAGGATGGACGGCGCTGGTTCGCTTCGGCGCCCGAAACACCGCCTATAGGCCGGGCCGCAGCCTGCTGTGTATCGCCCTGATCGCCGGCGCGACCTTCATCATCGTCTCCACTGAGGCTTTCCGGCGCGATCCGCAGGATGTGTCCCTCGATCCGGCGTCCGGCACCGGTGGATTCCCCCTTCTCGCCAGTTCCTCTCTACCGATCCTTCACAACCCCAACACGGAAGAAGGACGCGAGGCCCTCGGGATCTCAGTTTCCGAAGCTCCCGAGTTGGAACCGGTGAAGTTCTTTCCATTTCGCATGCGCCCAGGAGACGACACCAGCTGCCTGAACCTTTACGCGCCGCAGGACCCGAAAGTTCTGGGGGTTCCGCACTCCTTTATTTCCGAGGGACGGTTTTCTTTCCAGAACTCCCTGGCGGAGACCCCGGCCGAAAAAAGGAATCCCTGGCTGCTCCTTGAACGCGAAACGACAGACGGCGCCGTTCCCGCCATCGCGGACGCAAACACCATCCAGTACATCCTTCACCTTGCCGTCGGCAGCGAGCTTGTTCTGCGCCGCCCCGACGCGACAACTGTTCGTCTGCGCCTGGTGGCGGCCCTCAGGGACACTGTCTTTCAGGGCGAACTGCTTGTTTCGGACGCTCGTTTCCTGCGTCTCTTTCCCGAGCAGGAGGGTTTTCGTTTCTTCCTTCTCGATTTGGCTCACGAGCAGTCGGCCGGAGCGGTAAAACTCATCCCGCTTCTCGAAGAACGACTCGCTGAGTGGAATTTCAGCGTCGAGTCCACTCAGAAACGCCTCGCCTCCTTCCACAGGGTGGAAAACACCTATCTCTCGACATTCCAATCGCTGGGTGCGCTCGGGCTTGTGCTCGGAACCATCGGTCTTGCGACCGTTCTGCTACGGAATGTGCTGGAGCGGCGGAAGGAGCTGGCGCTGCTGCGGGCGGTTGGATACCGCAAACTGTTTCTTTCCGTGATCATCGTCTCCGAGAACATGCTGTTGGTAGCGGCCGGCCTTGCGTGCGGCTTCGTTTGCGCCTCGCTGGCTATCCTGCCGGCCCTTACCGCGAGAGGCGTAGCTTTCCCTGCCGCGATGGTCGGCCTGGTCCTGGCTGGCGTTCTGCTGGTCGGGCTGACAGCTTCGTTGATCGCCGTCCGTGCGGCGCTACGATCCCCCCTCCTGGCCGCCCTCCGCTCCGAGTAATCCTGTAAATCCTGTTAATCCTGTCAAAAAATAAACTTAAGCCCGAACTGGATGCGGCGGGGACTGGCTGCGGACGATATCCGACCGAAGGCGGGCGATCCCCAGAAGATGTCCGGCAAGTCGAAATTTGCCCGGTTGAAGGCATTAAAGAACTCCGCCCGGAACTGAACGGTCGCAGCCTCGCTCAGCCTCGAATCCTTGGTCAGCGAAAGGCTCACATCCTGATAACCCGGTCCATCGAGGACGTTCCTCCCCGAGTTTCCGAAGCTCCCGTAGGGCGCGGGCGCGAACGCTCGCGTGTCGAACCACTGATCCGGCCCCGGACTCTCCAGTTTGCCCGAACCAAGCCGATTGGGCCGGTCGTTGGCGCCAAACCCCAGGCTGGCAATACCGGTATTGCTGTTATCGATCTCCGGCAGCAGCGCGACCGTGAACGGCCTTCCGCTTTGCAGGGTGACGATTCCATGCGTGGACCAACCGCCAAACAGCATGGTCACGAACCGGCCTCCCGGCAGAGTTCCTCCCCGGCTGCCAGGAAATTCGTACGAGTAGCTGACCGCCAGGCGGTGCCGCACGTCGAAATTCGACCGTCCTCGCTCCGCCCCCGGGTTTCGGCTGTCCTGCGGGAAATTTGCGTCACCCGAGCTCGAGAAAAAAGTGGAACCGTCGTCGAGCGACTTTCCGAAGGTATACGAGACCAGGGAGGCGAGACGGGTAACCAGCCGCTGCCGGTAGCTGAGCTGCAGGCTGTTGTACGAGGAGTTGCCGCGGGACTCCAGAAAAATGATGTCGGCAAACTGCGGATCAGGCCGCAGGTTGGGCTGGACCGGGCTGGGGGCAGGCTGGTTAATGTCTCTGGCCGCCAGGACCCGTCTCCCCGCGGAACCGGCATAGACAACCTCCGCCATGCCGTTTGCGCCGATCTGCCGTCCAAAGGCCAGATTCCAGTGCTGGAAGTAGGGCGTCCGGAGATACCGGTCGAATCCCAGCGCGGACCCGGGGATGGGGAACGGATAGTTGGCCGGAAACGGATCGTTCAGAGTCAGAGGCAGACCCTGCAATGGGAAATAGAGTCTGAAGTCGTAGTAAGGCTTGTTGAAATAGAGGCCTTCCCCGGGGGCCAGAGAGGCCTGGTCGTAGTAGATGCCGTAGCCGGCTCGCACGACGGTGAGGTTCCCTTCCCCCGGAGACCAGGCGATCCCTATTCGGGGCGCCCAGTTGTTGCGGTCCGACTCGAAGACCGAGCGAGGCACGTCGCCCGCTCCAACGGCAACCAGAGATTGCGTCAGCGGGTCGTATGTATTTGCGCGGTCGTATTTGTCTACCGGCGGCGTGTTGTACTCATGCCTCAGGCCGAGCTGCAGCGTGATGCTCGGCCGGATGCGGTAGCTGTCCTGGACGAAGAAGTTCCAGCTTCGAGTCCGAAGGTACTGAGGGTTGTCCAGGCGCGCGCCGCCAGAGTACGTGATGAAGCCTAGCAGGAGGTCGGCCAGACCGTTGCCCGTGACCTGCCCGTAATCGGAGAAGGCCATCATTCCTCTCGACTGGATGTCCCTGAAAGCGTTCTGCTGCAGCGCCCGGAAATCAACTCCAAACCTCACCAGGTGCTGTCCCGGGGAATACGTGAGCGTGTCCATCAGCTGAAAGACATTCGTCACGCTGTGCTGGGGATTGTTGTATTCGTCTCCGAGCGGCGAAAAGTTCGACACCGTGATGAAACTCAAGCCAAAGTCACGAGGGTTGGATGAGATTTCCGGCAGGCCCACCGTGCGGTTCAGACTGCTCCCCATGTTCTCGTGGTAAACACCCGCGGCGACCCGGTTGAATGCGAACCGGGCTTGGTTGACCAGTGTCGGCGTCGGCCCGTAGTCCCCGCCGATCACGAAATTTTGCGCCCGCCGCGGTATATCGGTCCCGAATCCCGGAATGCGGGCAAAGCCCGGGCCTGAAAAAGGCTCGTACATGTCGCCATCGGCGAAACTGTACCGTGCGAACAGGTTGCAGTTGGCCGCGATCAAGTGATCGAGACGGATATCGAATCGGTCGTCGCTGTCGCGCAGGACCGGCGAGGAAACGTAGTTCTGTGCAGGGACGGCCCGGTTGGGAAACGGGTACAGGGCGGCGATGGCCTTTCCGATCGCGCTCACTCGGTCCGATGGAATGCGGCCGGTCGGAAACGCGGTCTGTGTGAAGGGGTCCAACGGCGCCGCATAGATGGACTGAGAAAAATCCCCGGTCCTCTCTTGCGCGGTCGGAACGTTGGTCACCTGCGTGATGCCTTCCCGCATCCGGCGTCCCTCGTAATCACCGAAGAAAAATGTCTGGTTCTTGCGGATCGGACCACCGAGCGAAAAGCCAAACTGGTTTCGCTGGTAGCGAGGCGCGGCGTCCTCGGCGCCTGCGAAGAAATTGCGTGCGTCCAGCGCCGCGTTGCGGATGAACTCGTAAGCGGTGCCGTGGATCTCGTTGGTGCCCGCCTTTGTCACGATGTTCACCTGGGCGCCGGCTGTGCGTCCAGAAGATGCGTCATAGCTCCCCGTCAGGATCTCGAACTCCCGTATCGCATCAACGGGAGGGTTGATGGCGAAGCTGTTCAACTTTGGATCGTTGTTGTAAGCCCCGTCCAGGATGAAATTGTTGGAGTCCTCGCGCGCGCCGTTGACGTTGATCGCAAACGTCCCGCGGACCGAGCCTGGAGAACCCTGGGCCGCGGGTGCGGTTCCGGGGAGGAGCAGCGTTAACTGGAGAAAATTCCGTCCGTCGAGCGGTAAGCCGACAATCTGCTGGTTTTCGACCACCCCGCCGGTATTGGTCCGGTCCGGTTCCACCGGGTTCCTTACTGCCGAAACTGAGACCTCATCGGAGGGCCCGCCGGGCTCCAAGCGGACGTCCAGGCGCACATCCCTGCCGATCTGCAGCTCGATCCCAGCCTGGAGATGTTTCCGAAAACCAGGGGCTTCCGCTTCGAGGCGGTATCGTCCGGGCATAAGCGAAGAGAGCGCGTATTGCCCATCAGATGCGCTCAGTGTCCTGCGCACTTCACCGGTTTCCTGGTTGATCGCGGTCACCGGGACATTGGCCTGAGGCAAGCCGGAGGTCGTGACAATCTCGCCCCGGATGGCGCCGCCCAGCGGCTGAGCGAGGCCGACGGCAGGAAACAAAGAGGCTGTAAGAAGGAGACAGCAAATTCTTGCGTACGTTTTCATAATCAATTCTTTGTTTGACACGATTCACAGGATTAACAGGATTCCGATTCAATCCTGTTAATCCTGTGAATCGTGTCAAAACTGACCCTATCCTGGCCCAAAATAAATGCCCACCGCAACAGTATTGACCAGCAACGAAGTGGGCGCCAGGTCGCATGATGCTCCCTCGAATTGTCCCCCGCACCCCGTTTCTGGCAAACAGCATCCGGCAGGTGGTGAACAACATCTATGGCAGGGGAAACGACGCGTGTCACTCGCTGTCCGCTGTTCAATCAAACGGCTCGGTGGTACCTGCATTACGCTCGCGCCCATAATTTCGCGACTCGTGTGACCACCTCCTTGGGAAGAAGAACCTGTCCGCACCGTTCGCAATCCCTGCGATGTCGTTCGCTCAACAGGGGATACGGTTTGCCAGAAAACAGCTGCGGCATTGCTCCGGAAGGAGCACCTTGATCGAGCAGGATCGTCAAACACCCGAGAGCAGGATCAGGCTAAGACTCGTGGCTTCAGGCAAGGACTGCCGATGTGTTGGCTCGATTAATCAACTATATTCAGTTTACGGGGACGCTCCGCGTAGCCGGCGGGTGAGGTTGCTCCTCGTTCTGCCGATGAGGTCAATTCCAAACAGGAGCACGTATGGAAAAGCGCAAACTTGGGAAAAGCGGATTGGAAGTTTCAGCCCTCGGGCTTGGCTGCATGGGCCTGAGCTTTGGTTATGGGCCGGCGACGGACAAGGAGCAGGGCATCGCACTCATCCGCGCGGCTGTCGAACGCGGCGTCACCTTCTTCGACACTGCGGAGGTCTACGGCCCGTTCACGAATGAGGAGCTGGTGGGGGAAGCCTTGGCCCCCTTCCGCAGGGAGGTGGTGATCGCCACCAAGTTCGGATTCGATTTCTCCACCCAGCCGCATGGCCTCGACAGCCGGCCGGAACACATCAAGGAGGCCGTCGAAGGCTCGCTTAAGCGGCTCAGGGTCGAGACCATCGACCTGCTCTACCAGCACCGTGTTGACCCCAACGTGCCGATTGAAGACGTGGCAGGGACGGTGAAAGAACTGATTCGGGAAGGAAAGGTCAAGCACTTCGGCCTCTCCGAAGCGGGGGTGCAGACGATCCGACGCGCGCATGCCGTCCAGCCGGTCACCGCTTTGCAGAGTGAATACTCCTTGTGGTGGAGGCAGCCGGAGGCGGAAGTGATCCCGACCCTCGAAGAGCTTGGAATCGGCTTTGTCCCCTTCAGCCCGCTGGGCAAGGGCTTCCTCACGGGGAAGATCGACCAGAACACGACCTTTGACAAATCCGACTTCCGCAACATCGTCCCTCGTTTCACGCCGGAGGCTCGAAAGGCAAATCAGGCCCTGGTTGATCTGCTCGGCCAGATCGCCGAACGGAGGAAGGTTACACCGGCGCAGCTCGCGCTTGCCTGGCTGTTGGCGCAGAAGCCGTGGATCGTTCCCATCCCCGGAACCACAAAGCTCCATCGCCTCGAGGAAAACCTCGGCGGTGCCGCCATCGAACTGAATGCGGACGACCTTCGGGACGTCACCAGCGCCGCGTCGAAGATCGAGATCCAGGGCGCTCGGTACCCCGAGAACCTGCAGCGGCTGGTCGGTCGCTGATGCAGACTTGGTAGCGCCTTCCGGAGGGCGGACGTCTCGTCCGCACTGGGTTCGCGGGCATCTTGCCCGCGCGCGCCGGGCATCCTGCCCGGCCTTGGTGACGCACAAGTGCGGGGTTCGCCCCCCGGGGATCGGGTGTGCTCGCGGCCACGACCGGCGGGCAAGATGCCCGCGAACCCGGTGCGGACCCCTCCGGAAGGCCGTCTTCGCCGCTCGCCTTTTGTCTTCGCCTCCTAGCGACTTGGCAAAGGGGGAGGGGCAACGTATTTGGAAAACACGAATGGAACACAACAAAAAATCAAAAGAATGCGAAGTTGCGCAGAATCTCGGCATCAGTCGGCGCGACTTTATCACCCATGCAGCCCTGGCAGGGCCGGCCTGACCACGGGCGCCGCTTAGGCGGCTGCGCAGAACGAGCCGACGAAGAAATCGCCGAGCGACCAAAAAACGAGTTCCAAGTTGCGAAATGAGCGACGCAAGCTCGGCCAGGGTTCCGACGGCGTCTCCCCGCGACGGGGCTCGAGGAGTACTCGATGAGCTCACGGAAGGAGCGCCCCGGCATGACGAACGTTTTAATCCTCGGCGCAAACGGGCAAATTGCCCGTTTCGCGATCGATTTATTCCTGAAAAGAACGGACGCCCAGCTGACGCTCTACCTGCGCAACTCGCACAGGCTGAAAAACTCCGACCCCAGCCGCGTGCGCATAGTCGAAGGCGATGTTTTGGATACGAAGAAGCTCAAAGAGGCGATGGCTGGACAGGATGTGGTGTATGCCAACCTCGCAGGGGAGCTTGAAAAAATGGCCAAGACGATCGTAAAGGCGATGGACGAGACCGGGGTTCGACGCCTGATCTTCGTCAGTTCGATGGGTGTGTACGATGAAATCCCCCGGGGACAACACGACAGCCTTCTCGAACCATATCGGAAGGCGACGAGGATTATCGAGGATTCCGACCTCGACTACACGATTCTGCGTCCGGCCTGGCTCAACAACCGCGACGAAGTCGCATACGGAACCACGCAGAAAGGCGAGCCCTTCAAGAACGCCTCCGAAGTCGTGTCGCGCAAGAGCGTAGCCGATCTAGTCGTCAAACTCGCCACGACCCCAAGTCTCGAAATCCGTCGCAGCCTGGGGATCCACAAGGAATAGATCCGTTGGAAAGTATTGTGCGACGCACCTCGTTAAGGAAACGACCTGGCCGGCAATCTGTTCTGACCCAACACCCACTGAAAGCGTCTTAATCGTCACGTCCGCGACGTCTTGCAGGCTAAGGGTTACCGCTCAGCCCGATCTTCTCCGCAGTTGCCTGTACGTGCTCAGCAGCGTGCTGTCATCGAATGCCTCTTCAAACTGACGCAACCAGTCAACGATGTAAGCGTCGTCCAGCTTGTCTCCCTGGCGGCGAACGATCCCCCGCGCATCCTCGTGATCCCGGGGCCTTGTCGCAATCAGCTTGTAGATGAGGAGATCTTCGGGTGAACAGACACGTACCGAAAAGCCACCGGGGGCCTCGACCAATCGAGCCCGCAGGATCGCGACTTCATCGAATGCGGTCTCGGCGAGGAGCAGATCCAGGCGAGTGCCCGCCCCGTCTCTGACGAACAAGAGGGCTTGCCGACGCAGGCTGTTCAATGGTTCCGAGTGGAGAGGAGTGTAGCCCGCTGACAAGGCATCCAGCAGTCGCTGGGCGGATTCTCGCTGTAACAGGACCTTCACATCGACGTCGCGCGTGACCCGCGGTTCGCCCCAAACACTGACGGCCAGTCCGCCGATGACCATGGACTGCAGCCCCGCGGCGTCCAGACTGCATTGAAGACTGACGACCGACTCGAGCAGCGCTCTCACCGATGCCCCTTCAGATCGTTTAAACGGAGCAACCGGAGTTGGAGTTGGGCCAAGTGAGCCAGACGCTCCTCCCGGAAGAACCGTTCGGTGGCCTCCAGACTGTCCTCGAACTCACGCTGTATTTCCAAGTATTGGCTGATGCTATCAGCAAAGGTAAGGTCGGAGAGCAGCCGAGCCTCTTCCAGTTCGACCTTCTCCCAGTTCTGTCGCAAGGATGCCAACGGGCGCGACATCTGACAATTATATCGCAGGCGGGTTCCCGCTCGCTTGGCCAGTATTCCGTAGCGCGGGGAAGCACCCAGGGCGGCGATGGCAACCCCGCTCGCGAAGCGGCCCATGCTAACCTTGCGGCGAGTCAGGCGCCGCAGAAGAGCGCGTCGCGCAAACGACGGATAGCAGAGAGCCACCCGCCAAGTGATTGGAAGAACTCCAGTCAGCTGGAGCTGGCGAGAGGAATCGAACCTCCAACCTACTGATTACAAATCAAGAGAACCCGTGCTTCACAACCTCCTCATTTGAAGCAACTTGTTGTTCTTGCGATAGTTACCGGTTATCCGATTTTCGCCGATTTCCTACGTTTTAGGCACTTTTCCCAAGATTTTCCCACACCGAGTCCCGCACCGACAAGGTCTTGAAGTTGCGAATGTCGTTGGATAGCGGACCACTCACCTCTTGCCGTCCGGTGCCTTCACCTTCGGGTGGAGAACGAACGTCCGGAACTCCCAGGGAGCGAAGTCGAGCCTGACGGACTTGGTTCCGGCGGGCCGCCCGCAAAGGTCGACTTCCTGCCACGCGTCGAGGTTCGTTGAGAACAGGAGCCCCGGCTGCCCTATGCTTTCGTAGAAGCGCACTACCACCGCGCCCTGTTTTGGGTGCAGGGCAGAGAGCAATACTGTATCTGATTCCGTTTGAACAGGCCGCACGTCGCGCGGTCGACCACGGAAGCAAATCCGCCTCGAGAATCGAGCGCGACATCCCAATACGGGGTCCTGATGCGAAGATCGGCCGGCTTCCATTCGACGGTCGGGAGCGAAGAGTCACGTTCGCCCTGAGGATCGGCCGGGACGATCGAATACGACGTAAGGCCAAGTCCGGGAACGTCCGCCAGGAACGCGAGGCGTGCGTCAAGAATATGCCCGCTCGAAAAACGGTCCGCGTGGATGAGCACGGAGGGAACCGTCCGCCCGCTGCTTTTTACAGCGAGCTCTTTCGCCTCTTCCCTGCCAAGCGTTACCCGGGTCTCGATCCACTGCTTGCGCCGCCACGAGACGGGGTTGAACACCGTCACCTGCGAGAAACCCTCGCCTTTCATGCGTCGGGCGATTGACTGGATCGCAGCGTCCTGGACGCGACTCGAGGCTTGGAGTGAAGCCGACAGGAACCGCCGCGCGTCCGGGAGCAGCCCCACGATCTGGACGTCGTGATGCTGTCCCACCAGCAGATTTTTCCACGAGGACTTCCGGGTCGCGCTCGGCGAGGAGGTCATACATGTGAGCTTCATTGTCCAAACCGATCTTGAAATCCGGGTACTTGTCCAGCCACGAGACCGCATCACGCAAACGTTCCCTGAAATGATCACCGCCCCCAGAGGATGAGTCCCCCGTGGTCGTAGGTGAGCATGTAAAGCGGCGGGGCATCGCCTGGTGCCGGAGTTGCGCTTTGCGCCAGGGCCCAGCCAGCGGCCAGAACGATACAGAAGGTGCAAAGGGCCTGAATGCCGACTCGTGATGGTCCGGGAGTCTTCATGATATCCCTCAAAACTGGACTACCTGCTCCAGACTTCAATCCTCGACGTGCCTGTCGTCTGGATGGAGACCGCGAGTTTTGCCTCGTCGTAATTCCAGGATTTGTCCCCGCGGCCATTGACCACGACTTTTCGCGGCTTTTTGTCGCTGTGTATTTTCGTTGTGGCGACGCCGACCGGAGCCTCGATCACGCACTTCAAACGTGACCCGGAGGATAATTCCGCGCTCTGAACGAAGCCATCGGACGAACTGATGTAAAGTGCGCCCAGGCCTGCCTTCGGATCGCTTCCCATATCCAGCTCGATCTTCGTGCCCCCGGCAAGGCGTTTCGACGGGATCATATACGCAGGGTACGCTTTGCCATCGACCTTGATCGATCGAACGTAGATGTTATCACCGTGATTGTTCCTGGCCTCTACCGTGATTGCCCTCTTCCCGTTTCGGATCACGGCCTTTGTGATCGAGGGCGATGAAATGAAGTACTGTCCTGCAGGCGCCGATGACGGGTAGAGTCCAAGCATCGAGCACATCAGCCAACCGGAAACACCCGCGTAGTGGGTCTGCCAACCCCCATGGGGCGGTTTAGGCTTCACTCCTTCGTACATGATCCCCTGGTTAAACAAAGGAACCCACGTATCTCGAATGATCTTCTGCGCTTCATTCGCCGCGCCTGCGTAATAAAGCAGGTAAGGATACACGTACTGGTAGTCGTTGAACCACGCGTTGTTCAGGCAGTATTCGCTGACCCTCTCCACGAAACGATCCTGTCCCGGCAGGTTGAGCAGACCGTACGGGTCATGGGGAACGAAAAACGCCCAGTCTCTGGTCGTCCCTTCAAAGAGACCCTGCGGATTGGGGTTCCAGGTCATCTTGGAGTTTTCGATGGGGCCCCAATTCCCGTCCGCGTCCTTTACACGAAACGCCTTGTTCGAGCTGTCCCAGAGTTTCGTGTAGCCGTTGCTCAGGCCCAGGTATTCCGCGACCGACGACTCATCCTTGTTCACCTTCGCGAGCAGCGCCATGGCATGGAATCCGGTGTGGAATTCGAGCGATCGCGAACACGCGAAGCCGCCGGACTCAGGCTGCACCAAATGGCCGTTCTTCCGCAAACTCGCAGCCGTGAACTTCTCGTTCGTGTAGTTGTCCTTCAGAGCACCATAGATCCTGGAATAGTCCACGGGGAGGCCGCCGTAGTAAGCGTGTGCCATCAGGGCCGGCGTGAACCGGATGTTATTGTGACCAGACGGTCCGGCGAACAGGCAAATGTCGCCGTCCATGCAGCCGTCAAGCTGGTAGCGGGCCAGGTAGGTATTGACCACGTCAGTCATCACCTCCGGGTAGCTGAGGATCAGGAACGGGTAGGTGGCGCGGATGTTGTCCCAGCAGCAACTGTGGTATCCGCCGATGAACTGCCAATAAGCACTCGACGCCACAGATCGGGCTCTCGGATAGGAACCGGCGTAATATCCCTCGCCTCCGTCCACGACGTTAACGTACATCGTGTAAAGCGCGGTGTAAGCCATGCGTTTGGCTGAGTCGGAGCCTTCCACTTCCACACGGTTGAGCACCTCGTTCCAAGCGGCATGGCAACGTTTCTGCACCGAGTCGAAGTCCGAATACTCGGCAGCAAGAGACTCTTCGGCCTTCTCCAAACTCGTGAAGGATTCGGCGATCGCGACGGTGACCGTGGGCGCATCGAACTGCAAATACATCAGGGGCTGGTCACCGGTCACGCGAGTGACTCCTTCCGCCGCCTGGCCCGAAGAATCCAAACTCCCCGAAGCTGCGCTCGGTGCGCTGAACCGGATCACATAAAAAGCCCCCTTCTTTCCCGGCTCGCTGACTGTCGCGTGGAACGTCCGGTCGTCCACGCGGGTCACGGTTCTTTCCGTCCACTTGTAGAGACGCGCCCAGTCGTCGACCCTGGTTTTCGTGAAGTCGAGAACGACGTACTTTTTCCGAGAGTCAGTCGGAAAGCCCACCTTGAAGACCGAAACGTGCGGCGAAACGGTGATCGCCATTTCACTCGCCCCGGAGGGCTTGTCTGCCCGGTACTTGACGCTCAGAAGGGACGGGTCGCCCGTCACCGAGGCGCGCCAATCGTCCTTCTCGTGTCTGGCAGCCGGCCGGTCGATGCAAGGGTAGATCCTGGGCACTCGGGTCATGACGTCCGCCGTCTCCCCTGCGACATTCGACCAGGCCCCAATCATTCCCAACGGATACCGGATGAAACCGACCTTGTTCTGGACCGCATTGCAGAACGGGGTTTTGTCCGACGCAGCGACAGCCGGGGCGAAACAGGCGAAGAGCGCCGCCAGGAGGATGGACAACAACCTGCGACTCGACAGGCGGTCGGCCCCTGCGGATGCCTCATCGGATCTCTGGCGGTCTGTATTGCTTTTCATAGGGTTGCACCGTGGAAGAGAAAATCCGAGTTGCGTCGGGGTACTGTCAATCGTGCGGAATACCGAGCGAGTCCATGATCCCTTTCATGTAACCGACTGCAAGGACTTTCCCAGACATCGCATACCCGGGCGTATCGTTCGCCTCGCCTTCCAGGGTCGGTGCGTGGTCCGGACGTATTGGCCCGGTGAATCCGCACTCGTGATAGATCCGCAGCATTGCGGGCATGTCCGTCGGTCCGTTGTCGTGGAAAGTCTCGCGAAAGTGGCCTCGAGTCCCATCGATGTCCCGAAAGTGCACGAAGAAGATCTGGTTCTGACCGCACCATTCACGGGCCAAGGCCTCGATGTCCTCCCCCATGGCCTTGAAGGAAGCCTGACAGAACGTGATGCCGCTTGTCGGACTGGGGACCAGGCCGAGCACGCGTCGGATATTTGCCGCGCTCGTCAGGATGCGTCCAATACCGCGCAACGGCGATATCGGCGGATCGTCAGGGTGCAATGCCATCCGGACGCCGGCGCTTTCCGCAACCGGAATGATCGCCTCGAGGAAGTAGCGGATGTTCTCCCAGATCTTCTGTTCGCTGACCTCACCCCACTCGGTCAGGCCCTGGTCCCACGCGGCACGATTGTCAAACTCACTGGTTAGTGCCCCGCCCCGCTCCGGGACGCAGGTGTTGGTGCGATACCAGCCGAGGCCAGCCATGAAGTTGTAGCAGACCAGGCGGATGTCCAACCTGCCCAACGCCTCGATCGCCGCCCGGTAGTTCTCGATCTCCTCGTCCCGTCCCGGCAGGCCGAGCTTGATCTTCTCGGCATCCACGGGGTGACTCTCCACGCCCGCCACCGTCAGACCCGCCGACTCGAAGTACTTCTTGATGTCCGCCAGTGTCTCCGCATATCTCTGCCTCGGGACCCTCGCCAAGGACGGCCGAACGCAGGCGATCGCATGAGTTATGCCGATCTGGCGCGCCAGCCGGACCTGCTTGTCCTGTCCCGGCCAGAACATCTCGGCTATCTGCATCACTCCTCCTCGGGCGCTGTCACTTGCCCGTCTCCAACTTGATCGTCTTGATCGCGAAGGGCGCCGCCTTCAGGGCGTCCCGGGTGGCCGGGTTCGCCTCTTCCTCGAGCAGATTCAGCTCTCGGAATGTCCGCTTCTGACCCAGGAATTCCACCGCGGTTTGCGCCACGGCCCCTTCCATTTCGTAGAAACGTAACACGAGTGAGCTGTCGTTGTCGGCCTTCTTGACAGCGCTGATGACCAGGTTCGGGGCAGTCAGTGCCAGGAAGGATTGCGTCGGGGGTAACGATTTCGCGGACAACCGGTCGACTACGCTTACGGGGATCAGCGAGTTGTTGAAGTCGATCCCGGCTCTGTAAGCTTGGACAGCCTTCCAGTCCCCTTTCCCTGCCGCCACAGAGTATCGGAAGACGTAAGTTCCGATCGGGGGATATTGCATGGAGGTCACTTCCTGGCCGCGGACCACTTTGACGGAGGTGTAACGCGGCCCACGGAGCATCTCCGCCCTGATCAGCCCGTTCTCGACCTTCACAGTTGCTGGTTGGAAGCGACCGTCAGACCCCATTCCGAGTTTCCCGCGTGAATCCAATCGTGGATGTGGCGAACCTGCCTCCAGGAATCCGGCTTGATCTCGTCGCCGGCCCGCGGTCCGCTTTTCGGCATGATGTTGTCAAACGCGTTGGCGCCAAACGGCACCCCGTAGTGAATCGCCGCGTTTTGAGCCTGGAGGGGGAACAGCTGCTGCAAACGGACAAGACGGGGTCCGCGCCACTCGATGGTGTTCTCGATGTCGACCCGGTTCAGGCCGCGGTAGACAATGACTCTCTGAACGATGGGAATATCGGCTATCTGCCCGGCAATCTTGAGGACTGCCCGAATCGGGTTGTTCTCTTCCAGTTCGACCGAGTTCACGGCGTTCGGGTACGTGCGGCCACTCAACGGCTCGATCCCAATGTAGTTGCCCCCGCGCTCCTCCACGGCGACGATCTCCATGTCGCGGCAGACGTCACGATTGAGCGCCTTGTCGAACATCGCGACCCGGCCGGTCGCCCGGTCAACGGTCACTCGGACGAACTCGTTTTCAACGACGTCCGACCCGAAAGCCCGGCGAGATTCGGCACGGTCCTTGTCCGAATCCAACTGAACAGAGGCCGCAGCTGTCAACGCTTCCGGCTTGCTCGCTGGCGACCAGGTAGTAGGTCTTGTAGCCGAGGGACGGCACGCCCGTCGCGACGAAGATCAGTTTCAACGCGCGCGAGATGTTCTCGCTGTACTCCTGGACGTAGAACGGAACCGAGGCCCCCGACTGGTCCACCAGCCGCAGCCCTTTCTTATAGTCGGCGATGTCCGCGGGCGAAACATCGCCGTAAAGCGTCAGGTGCGCCTGGACGACATCCGTGCGGCTCCAGCCGAGCGGATTGAAGACGACGATCGGAAAACTCTTCGCGACCGGGATTTGAACACGTTCGGAGATGTTGCGCAGCATGTCACGGAGAATCTCATCCCCATGGAGCCTGGCCAGGTCCATGTAGCCGCGCTTGCGGTCGTCCCCGGTCATTCCTCCCTGCCCGTCGTGATTGTGGTCCATCGACTCGATCAGCTTCTTCCATAAAAAGTCCAACTGAGCCTGCGGGTAATCGGCGAATTTCAGGGCATGATTGATCGCTGCGAACTTCTCCGCCGTGAGGAGCGCGTTCGTTGCGGGAACGATTTGTGGCCACAGATGAGGCAACGAGGAGACTATGTTCGGCCACGACGTATTGATCTCGCCGGAAGTCTCGGGAACCTGCTTTCCTTCGACCTTCCTGAAGAACTCCACCGGCGTCGACAGGATGAATTTCGCGACGCCCGCCTGATTGGCCCTGCCGACCGCTTCCACCAGATCGTCCGGTGGCGACCACAGGTCGGTCCCCCAGTTCATCATGATGGGACCATTCGTCGTGGCCCGCACATCCGCCAGGTCTTTTCGCATCCGGTCGAGCTTGTCGGCATCCGGTGTTCTCTTGGAAGTCAGAAAGGTCCCCCAGCCGTAGCCTTTGAGCGCGTTCCAGACCAGCACGCGCGAGCCGTCCAGGCCATTCCAGCGGAAAAGTGATTTGTCGGTCGGTCCCATCCTTGTCATCACCATGAAGGGAACGCGGGATTGTGCGAGGATCTGCGGGAACTGAGGAGTGTAGTCGGGCAGGTCTCCCAGGTGAGCCACCAGCGGATCGACCCCGAAGACTTCTCGCGCATAACGCTTGCCGAGGACCATGTTGCGGGCATGCACCTCCCCGTCAGGCAGGCCCTGGAAGATTCCGACCCACTTGGGTGCGATCTCGATCCGGCCCTCCTTGACAAGGCGCCGCAAGTCGTCAAGCTCCGGCGAGCCTTTGTGCGACTCAACGTAGTTGGCCACGAAGACGTTGTCCTCGAGGAGAAACCGGAACTCGGGAGACTGTTTCGCGAGCCGGATGGCCTGCGAGATGATCGCGTTCCCCCTGGCCAGGCACTCTTCGCGTGTGCCACCCCAGAAGAAGTCGAGGTGGGAGAAAGGTGTGAAATATACGTCAGTTATCGGCGCCTGACCGGCTACTTGGGTCAGGGCGGCAAGCAGGAGAGCAACAGCGAGTAAAGAACCTTTCTTCATACCATCCTCCGACGCCGGTGTGTCTGTATGCGAGAAGAGGGAGGCAGGTGGGGAACCCTGCGGGATGAGGAAAGGGGGATCCCGCAGGGTTTCTCCAACCCGGCTAGAACACGAACCGGGCCATGAGCTGAAGGACGCGCGGGCTCCGGACCCCAGAAATGGTTCCGAATCCCGTCTTATTGACCAGTTGGCCGGACGAATTGTAAGGCAAGTTCACTACGGTCGGATCCGTCAGGCTCTTGAAATTCACTGTTGAGTTATAGCCGCTGAACTGGGTGTGGTTGAAAATGTTGAACGCATCCACACGGAACTCCACGCGGGCTTTTTCGCTCACGAGAAAATCCTTCTGCAAGGACATATCCCAGTTGTTCCACCCGGGGCCCGTCACGAAGTTAACAGGCGACTCCAAGCCGAGACTCGGACGGGTCGGTGGGGCAAAAGCCGCGGCGTTCAGCCGATTGTACGGGTCGTCGGACGTGCCCGCAGTCGGGTCGCCAACCAGCTTCACCCGCGGACCGACGGCGCCGGAGCCCGTCAGCATCACGCCGCTGACACCGCCGATGCTGAAGCCTGGCGTCATAGGCTGCCCGGTCCGGAAGACCGTGATGCCCGATACCTGCCAGTCGTTGAAAATCGCGCGAGTGACCCGGTTGTCGAAGGAACCGAGACCGGTGACACCCGGGAGTTGGTAAATGTAGTTGAAGGTGAAGTTCTGACGAACGTCGTAGCTGCACGGTCCGTAGTTCGCCAACCGAGTGAGGTCGTCGATCCGGCCGCCGTCGCCATCGCTGCTAGCGACAGTCAAGCATTTTCCCCAGGTGTAGGCGGTCCCGAGGAAAAGGCCTTTCGCAAAACGGCGGTCCAACTTGATCTGCAACGAGTTGTAGTTCGAAGTCGCCCCGAAGTCCTGAAGCGTGATGTTGCTGTGACCACGATACTGACGAACGAAGTCAGAGTCGTATCCCTTGGAGCCATCGTAGGGGCCGGCCGGCACAGTCCCGCCGTGCTTGGTCGGATCCTGGTTCTCCGCCTTGAAGGCAGTCCCATAGGGCGCCGCGTTGATATTGCGGTTGTACAGCAACTGGCGTCCCAGGGATCCGACGTAGGAGACGTCCAGGACCATGGCCCAAGGCAACTTGCTTTGCAAGCCCGCGCTGTAGTTGTACATCGTGGGGATCTCGCCGGCATAACTCATGACCGTGAGATTGCTGGGGCCAATCAGGGCGCCGGTCAGGCTCAGGTCCTTGACCAGACCGTTCAGGGATGTCGGCGTGTAGACGGAAGGCGGGTTCGTGATCGTGTTGAAGATTTCGTTCCCCTGGTATCGGTCATAGAAAGCACCTGCGCCGGCCCGGAAAACCAGGTTCCCGTTTCCAGTCAGGTCGAGCGCGAAGCCGACCCGGGGCGCCCAGAGAAGGCCTGGGGTCTCCATCAGATACTTGTTAACCCCCTGGCCTGCTGCCAGGATGCCGTTGGCAGTGTCGCCCGAGCCCGGCACAATCTTCCCGATATCGAGTGACGAGCGGACCTCGGTCGGAACTGCGCCGGCGGCGGGCGTCTGGCCCGGGAGGAGACCAGCGTAGTCACACGCCTTCTTCGATCCGTTCACCAGGCAGGGCCAATACAGCCGGGCCGCCTGGCTGGGATCATACTCACTCGGGAAGAAAGTCGACGTATTCAAACCTTTGTCGTACTGGGGCTGAATCCAGTATGCGCGCAGCCCCACGTCGAGTGTCAGCCTCGGTGTGACCTTCCAGGTATCCTGCAGATACATCTCCAGGTTGTTGTAACGGTATTGTCCCATCAAGTAGTCCGACGCCTGGGTGAACGAGGTGTACACACCAGCCGCGGCATTCGCAAAACCCAAACCAGTGTCCAATGGGTTGCTTGAGGAGTCGCCGAAATCATACTGGCCGCCGGACTGCACGAAGGCGTTCTGGTCCTTGGCGTTGCGCTGCAGATAAACGCCAGCCTTGATGAAGTGTTCGTTCCACAGTTTGCTAAAGTTGTCGGCGAATTCAACGGTGGTCTGATAGGAACTGAAAGGCGCAAACGAACCACCGCCGGTTCTCATGTCCGGCGTGTTGCTGAGCCGGGTCCCCCCAAATCCGAACTCCGGGATCCAGTCGGCATAAGGCTCATAGAACGTGGGCAGGCTGACTCCTGTCCCGGCCCTGGTCAAATCGCTCTCCTTCATGGGACCAGTCGCGACGTCATGGTGCGAGAGGCCAAACGTGAACTCATTGGTGGACGTCGCATTAACCGTTGTAAGAAGGTTCAGCGAAAGAGCATAGCCGGGGTGATCGTACTGAACGCCTCCCGACAAGGGGTAGTTGGGGGTCAGCGAGTACCCGGCGCTGCCGTAGGCCGAGGTCTCGATATCTTGCACCAGCTGAGTGTAGCTGCCGAAGACCCGCCAGTTCTGGCTGAGGTTCGAATCCAGGCGGATCAGCCGCTCATGCCGGGGGTTCCGGCTGGAAACCGACGACATGTAGTTGTATCCCGACTGACCCGTGATCGTGGGCATCGGGAAAATATTGAGGAGCGCAAGCCCCGGGGCATAGAGCCGGTTGGCCGGGATCTTGCCGAGAACTCCTCCGTCCGAAAAGCAGCCGGACGTATCCGATGCCTTGCAATTGCGGGAGGTTGCGAGCGGGTCCCGGATGTACGGAAACGCCGCCTTGTTCTTGTCGATGCTCTGCGAGAAGTCGCCTTTACGCTCGAGCTCGGTGGGCATGGTTATTCGCCTGAGCCCTTCCGGGATGAGCTGGCGCTGGTATTCTTCGCTCCAGAAGAAGAACAGCTTGTCTTTGTTGGTGTTGAACTTCCCCGGTATGAACACGGGACCGCCCACCGTGTAACCGAAATAATTGTAGTGGTAAGAGCTCTTGCGAACGTCATCCCGGTTATTGATCCAGGAGTTGGCATTCATGCCCCGGTCCCGGTAGTAAGTGTAGGCGCTGCCGTGGAAGTTGCTGGTGCCGCTCTTGGTCACCATCATGACCGTCCCGCCGGCGGACTTGCCATATTGGGCCTGGTAATTGCTGACGAGAACCTTGAACTCCTGGAGCGAGTCGAGGCTGACGGTGGCCATCAGCTTCGTATTGTCGCCCGTTCCCGTCACGCTGACGCCGTTGATCGTGGCGTTGTTCGAGTTCATGCGCGCCCCGTTGATCCAGATGTTCTCCAGCCGGTTGTTGGCGCGGGAAGAATCATAGTTCGTCACGATGCCGGGCAGCACGCGCAGGAGGGCAAGGGGGCTGCGGCCGTTCACCTGGATGTTCTCGAGTTGCTCGCCCACGATGGTGCCGGATCGTTCCGCACTCTCCGTTTGCAATCGGAGGCCCTCCGACCTGACTTCGACGGTCTGTTGGACTTCTCCGACTTCCAGGGTGACACGACCGACCGAGAGCCTGTCGTTGATGTTCAGTATCAGGTCCCGCTGCTCGTATTTCTTGAAACCGGTCAACTCCACCGTCAGTGTGTAACGGGCGGGGAGAACCTGCGGGAAAACAAACACGCCGGTGTCGTCACTCGTTGTCGAGACAGACGTGTTCCGGTCTACGTTCGTTAGAGTGGCCGTCGCCCCAGGCACCACCCCTCCCTGAGGGTCTTGCACCGTGCCGGTGATCAGACCACCGGTCGTCTGCGCCGCCAGCGGCACTGCCGCAGCGAGCAGAACAATAACCATTACCAAAATCCTCCGACCTTGCATCTTTGTCCTCCCGGATGTCCTTTGACACCCTGTCTTGCTGCTTGACCATCCGGAGAAGCGGTCTGTGGGGTTCGGGAGCCTGGGAGCCGGCCGGAATGGTTTCCGGCGATTGACCGACCACAGACCCGTCTCCTAACTGCTGTATAATCCTGGGCATTTATCAACGCAATCGAATGTTTTTGAACAGGTATTCACTTATAGTGAATGCCGACACCCTCAGTTCGTGACCCGACAGACTCACAAACGACGGTAGCGTTTGAAGACTTCGACCGGATCGTCTTTCTTTTGGAAATCGGCGCGGGCCAGGTTCTCCGTCCCCGCGATCTCCTCACACTTCTGGAGAACCTGACATGTGAGGTGTTTCGGGATGATCAGAACTCCGTCCAAGTCGCCGAAGACGAAATCCCCTGGGTTTACGACGACCGTCTCGGTCAACTCGCCGGAAAGAATGACCGGGACCTGGCAAGCCAGGGTCATGGTGCGGCCATACGCTTCGATCGGGGTGCGGTACCGGGCAAACAGCGGGAACCCCATTTCGATGATCATGCCGCTGTCGCGGGTCCCACCGTCGACAATCGCGCCGACCGCGCCGTGAGCCTTGGCGGAGGTCGCTGTCAATTCTCCGTAGAGGGCTACTCGAAACGGTGTGCCACGGTCTCGGACCTCGACGCAGGGAAAGGTCATGTCTTTGAGCGATTTCAGGCGTCGAAACCGAATGTCCTCGTCCTTCTCCGCCGCAGTAGCGGCCTTGACGGTGAAGGCGGGCCCGGCCACCTTCATGTCGAGCGCCAGCGGCATGATTTCGTGCGAGAGGACCTGATTGGGATAACCGAGTTCTTCCAGGACATCAAAAACCAAACCTGCATAGAGCCTCCCATAGCGAATACAGATCTGTTCCATGTCGACGACCGGAAGTGTGGATACTGATTCCATGTGATACCTCGAGTTTTCGATCCGCCGAATCGAAAGAAGTTCAAGACTACAGGCGGCGGAGGAGCAGCCCTCCGTCAACATAAAAAACGGCGCCCGTGACGTAATCGGATTCGGCGGACGCCAGAAATACCACCATTCCCACAACATCCTGGACCTCGCCGAGACGGTTCCAGGGAATCCTCTCGAGCAGTCTTGCCTTCACCTCGGGAACGGAAAGGTGTTGACGGTTCATGTCCGTCAGGATTGCCCCCGGCGAGACGGCGTTCACGTTGATGTGGTGCTCGGCCAACTCCAACGCCAGCGCCTTGGTCATCATGGCCAGCCCGGCCTTGGCGCAGGCATAGGCCGAACGGCCGCGCAGCGGGACGTTATCGTGCACGCTCGAAAGGTTGATAATCTTCCCTTTGCCTGCCGATCGCATCACTTCAGCGCCCTTCTGGCTGAGGAAGTAGGGGGCCCTCAAATTGACCTCGAGCGTCCTGTCCCAGACCTCGGGCTGAGTGGAAAGAAACGGCTCGCGAAACTCGACCGCCGCGTTATTCACAAGCACGTCCAATCGACCGAATCGCTCCAAAGTGGCTGAAATGAGCCCGGACTGAGCCTCAAGGTCAGCCACGTCAGCCTGAATGGCGAATGCATCTCCGCCGGAAGCAGCGATGCGCTCGACGACCTCGGCAGCCGCGTCAGCCGCCTGAACGTAGTTGACGACGACCCGGGCTCCCTCGGCGGCTAGCCCTTCGGCCAGCGCCGCGCCTATCCCGCGGCTGCCGCCTGTCACGATCACGACCTGGTCTTTCAATCTCATCGCGAGTAACCTCACTCTTCCTTCGTCTTCAAGAAAGTCCACAGAATGATCGCCGCAGCCAGGTGTCCGGAGGCGGCAACGATGAACATGGGAGTATAGGTGTCGAAGCGATCCAACACCGTTCCCGCCACCCAGGTGAGGATCATGCCGCCGATACATCCGATCGTCCCCATGTAGCCCTGGACCGTGCCGATCACGTTTTCGGGGAAAACGTCCGAGGCCAGGGCGGCGGTATTGATGAACCACGCGTAACAGACGAACGCCATCATGGCGATGAGGGCGATCGAAAGCCCGGCTGAGCCGACAAAACCGATAGCCGCGCCGGCCGGGGCGATCACCGCCGTCGCATAGAGAACCAGTGTGCGGGCGCGCGGCGCACTGAACCCTCGCCGGATGAGAAAATCAGAAGTAGCCCCCCCAAGCATTCCCCCCGCCCCCCCGAAAAGAAACGGGATCCAGGCATACAGCCCGATATCGGTCAGACTGAAGCCCCTCTCGCTTTTCAGGTACTGCGGTGTCCAGAAGAGGAAGAAGGTCCAGACTGGGTCAGTGATCAGCCGGGCAGCCAGAATTGCCACCACCCGCTTGTCCTTGAGCAGCTGAAGCATGGATGGCAATCGCACCGAAGTGGCATCCCGGGCGGCACTGGGAGAGACGCCTTGAATGGCCGCAGCCAGGCTCGGGCTGGGATTCCGGTAAACCTTCCACCAGACTGCCACCCAGACGAGACCGATCAATCCCGGCGCCACGAAAGCCGAGCGCCAGCCCCAGGTTACCGTCAGCCAAACGATCAGTGGCACGGCAATGAGACTGCCGACAGAGCTGCCCGAGGAATAGAGCGCGATCGGGAGGCCTCGTTCCCGCTTGGCAAACCAGGTGGTGACTGTCCTCAGAGCACCCGGGTAATTCCCAGGCTCCCCCACACCCAACAGAAAACGGAAGATTCCCAAACTCAGTGCCCCGGAGGCCAGACTGTGGAGCATCGTGGCCACCGACCACCAGAGCACGAAGAACGTCATCCCGATCTTCTCGCCGATGCGATCGACCAGCCGCCCCCCCACCGTGTACATGACCGTGTAGGAAAGCAGGAACGCGTTGATGATGTTCGAGTAATCGCGGTTGCTCAGGTGGAATTCTTCACGCAAGACCGGCGCAATCACGGACAGGGTCTGCCGGTCGATGAGGTTGAGCATCGTCGAAAGCGTGATCCAGCCGACGATGAACCATCGGAGCCGGGATTCTCGATCAGTCATCTGTACTGCCAGTGTTTGCGTCGCCATTAGCGTGGTAATCCTGTCAATCCTGTGAATCCTGTAAAACACCGCCTACAATGCTGCTAACCAGCCTCCATCGACATACAACACTTGACCGGTGATGAAGTCCGAGGCGGGGGAGGCGAAGAAGATCACGGCGCCTGCCAGTTCCTCCAGACAACCCCAGCGACCAGCGGGAGTCCGGGTGCACACCCAGCGATCGAACTCGGGGTCCGCGCGCAAGGGGGCGGTCAGCGGCGTCACGAAATAGCCGGGACCGATTGCGTTCACCTGGATGTTGTGACCGGCCCACTCGACGGCCGTCGCCTTCGTGAACATTTTGACGGCGCCTTTGCTGGCGGCATAGGGGGCCGTTGATGGCCGTCCCCCTTCACTCATAAGCGACACGACGTTGATGATCTTGCCAGCGCGCCGGCCTATCATTCTCACGCCGACTGCCTTAGTCATCAGGAATACGGCGTCGAGGTTCAACTGCATCAGCTGTCGCCAGCGGGCCGCCTCGTAGTTCTCCAGCGCTCCCCGCAGGTTGACGCCCGCGTTGTTGACCAGGATCGAGATTGGTCCGATCTCCTCCTCGATCCGCGCCACGGCTCTTGTCACCTGATCCTCGACCGTTACATCGAAGGCAGAGGCGCAGACTTTGATATCGGATGTCAGAAGAGTCTGGCGGGCCTGCTCGAGCTTGGCCGGGTCCCGGCCGTTGAGAACGACGGTCGCGCCAGCTTCGCCGAGCCCTCTCGCCATGGCGAAACCGAGGCCTTGTGAGGACCCGGTGACGAGCGCGATCCGGTCGGTCAGATCAAACAGTCGCATGGTCTCTCCCTCCAGGAGCAAACAGGACACGCATCACCGCGCCTCCCCGGCCGGCTTCCGCAAAAGCCTGCTCACCTTCCCCCAAAGAAAACGGACGAGAGAGCAGGCGGCCCAGGTCCACATCGGCCCGGGCCAGGAAGTTGATCGCCCGCTCGAAATCGTATGGCTCGTAGACCCGCACTCCGACGAGACTCAGCTCCCTGAAAGTGATCGTGACCAGATCCATGGGAACCGGGCTCTTCGGGATGGCGATCAACACGATCTGACCACGCACCCGGCAAGCCTTCGCGGCCAGAAGCGCGGAAGAAGTGGAGCCTGCCGCCTCGAAAACCACGTCTGCCCCACGTCCGGACGTGGCGTCCATCACGGCCTGTTCGGGGTCCATTTCGTCTACATTGATGACTTCCAGCCCAAAACCCTTCGCCAGATCGATCCGCACCGGCTCGCACTCGCAAACCAGAACACGCTCGGCGCCGCTTTCACGGGCCACGAGGGCCGTCAACAGCCCCATGGGGCCAGCTCCCACGACGCAGACTGTATCTCCAACGCGGGTGACCGAGAGCCTCAGGGCATGGACCGCGACCGCGGTAGGCTCGACCAGCGCTGTCTTTTCGGGAGTCAGGGTGCTCGGTACTTTCAGCAGTTTCGCCGAGGGAATCTTCACGTACTCCGCAAACGCCCCGTCCTTGTCGATCCCGTAAAGGCCGAGTTTCTGACAGACGTGAGCATAGCCGCGGACGCATGCGTCGCAGACGCCGCACGAGATCAGGGGCTCGCCCACCACAAAATCACCTTCGCGCAAGTCGGTCCGCCCCGCGCCTGCCCGCACTACTTGGCCGCAGAATTCGTGCCCCATGACCAGGGGAGGTTTGGCCCGCGGGTGCTTTCCCTTGAAAATGTGCAGATCGGTGCCGCATATACCCGCATATCGCACCCGGACCAAAGCATCGCCCTTAGCCGGTTCCGGCATCGGCAGGTCGCGGACCGCAAGTTGTTCGGTGCCAAGCCAGACTAAAGCTTCCATGAGTTGTCCCGTTAACGACCGACGTTGAGCCGAATCGTCCTTATTTCATAAGGCTGCACGCGCAAGGCTTGCTCGTCCGTCGCAGCCGACTCTTCTTCCAGCATGTTGGTCGTTCGGAATCCCTGGCTTTGGCCGAGGAAACGCACGGGAGTCTCGGCTGACACGCCCCGGATTTCGAAGACACGCAACACGATCGACCCATCGCGGTCGCCCTTCTTGAGCGCGCTGACGACGAGGTTGTCGGCGTCAATCGAGCAGAACGAACGTTCCGGAGGCAGTGACTTCTTGGACAATTCGTCCACGGCGCTTACCGGGATGAGCGGCGTGTTGAACGCCATCCCCGAACGCCAGGAAAGGGTCGTCGACCAATCGCCGCGCCCGGAGGTCAGGGAGTAGCGATAGACATAGCTGCCGGCTACGGGCTGCTGAATCAGCACAGTCTTGCCATCTCGAACGACATTGACGGGGTTAAACCGCGTCCCCCGCAGCATTCCGCCTCGGACGCCGTTTTCGGAAACCGTGAAGAACTGGTGATCCCCGCTCACGGTCAGGCCCCAGTCACCGACGCTCGCGAATACCCAGTCCTGAACCTGCCTCCAGTTCTGCCAGATCTCGCGCGGAACTTCGTCGCGGAAATGCGGCCCCGAATTCGGCATGATGTCCGCCGCCCCGGCCGAACCGAAGGGGACACCGACGCGGGTGTCGGCGATTCGTTCGGGTGTCGGGAAGAGCTGCTCGATTTTCATGAAGCGGCCTGGCTTCCAGTCGATGGTGTTCTCAACATCGATCCGTTTGAGTCCCTGGTACAGGATGAGGCGCTGAGTCACAGGCACTCCGGTGACGTCTCCTGTGATCCGCATGATCGTCCGAACGGGGCCGTTCTCCTCCAGTTCGGTGGAGCTGACCACGTTGAGGATCGTCCGCCCTGTTTGCGGCTCGATGGCAAGCGTGTTTCCTCCCCGCTCCTCGGCGGCCGCAATTTCCATGTCCTTCACCACCACCCGGCCCAGTTCCTTATCGAAGACCTCCACCCGTCCCGTCGGCCGGTCGATCGTCACTTTGTAGAACTCGTTCTCAATCTCGTGGGCTCCCCAGACTCGTCTCGGCTGCTTCGCGTCGTTGTCGAAATCGAGCTTCAGCTGACTGGCGGCCGGGAAAGAGTCGAGCTTCTCGGCGGGTGTCAGGTAATAGGTCTTGTACCCGAGCGAGGGCACATCGCGGGCGATGAACACAACTTCGACCGCCCGGGAGATGTTCTCGCTGTACTGCTCGAGCTCGAACGGAACCGGGTTGCCCTTCGCGTCCGCCAGCCGCATGGCCTTCTTGTAGTCGGCGATGTGTCCCGCCGCGATTTCGCCGTACAGCGTAACGTGCGCTTTGACCACGTCGTCCCGTTTCCAGCTGAGCGGATTGAAGACGACGATCGGCGAGCTTATCGGGAAGGGGTGTTCGACTCGCTCGGCGATGTTCCGGAGCGAATCGCGCAGGATTCGGCCGCCGTTAAGGCTCGCGACCTCGGCCAGCTGAACCTTCCCCTCGTCCCCGATGTCACCGCCCTGACCGTAATTGTTGTGGTCCATTCCCTCCAGCACCGATTTCCAGAGGCGCTCGAACTCGGCCCCCGGATAATCGGCGTAGTCAAGGGCGTAGTTGATGGCCGCAAACTTCTCCGCGTTCAAGAGCGTGTCGGTGGCCGCCATCATCGGGGGCCAAATGCGGGTCAGCGAGCCGATCAGGTTCGCCCAGGAGGAAGGGATTTCCCCGGTCAGTTCCGGCAGGCCCGGCGTTTTCGAAGCGGTACGGAAGTATTCGACTGGAGTTGCGAGCCGAAAATTCCGCGTCGCCAGGTGCTGGTTCAGAACACCGACGTTTGTGACCAGAAGATCGTTGGCCGACCAAAGGTCCGTGCCCCACCCGATGTAGATGGGGCCAGCGGTCGTCGCCTGAACGTCCGCGGTCTCCTTATCGATCTTGGCGAACTTCGCCTCGTCGAGCTGCTCGTGGAGTTTCAGACCGATGCCCCAGCCGTAACCTTTGATCGTGTGCCAGAGAAGGGTTTTCGAACCGTCCGGTGATTTCCAGTTGAAAAGCGTCTTGTCCGGAGGCCCCATCCGCGTCATCACCATGTACGGGACTCCGGTCTTGGCCAGGATCTGGGGGTACTGACGCGTGAAGCCGGGGATGTCCCCCATGTGGGCGACCTGCGGGTCCACGCCAAAAACCTCGCGGGCGTGGCGTTTCCCGTAGACCATATTTCGGACCGTCGCCTCCCCGCGTGGCAGGTTCTGGTAGATGCTGGCCCATTTCGGGGCGAGTTCGAAGCGCCCTTCTTTGACCAGTTGCTTCAGTCGCTCGACCTCCGGTGAGCCCCGTCGGCTCTGAATGAAGTTCTCCGCGAAAACCTGGTCCTCGATTAGGAAGCGGAACTCCGGATATCGGTCGGCCAGCTGGATGGCCCGGTTGATGATCCGGTTGCCGCGGCTGAGGCATTCTTCCCGAGTGCCTCCCCAGAACAGGTCGAGGTGGGAAAAGGGCACAACGTAGACTTCCGACTTGGCAGGGCTGGCAGACTGGGCCGGGAGATCAGCCGGTACCAGCGCAAGGAGTGCAATCAGAGAACTTAAGAATCGCATATTAAGGTGCCTCATAAGGGGCTTCAGCAGCGTCCCGAGAGCCCCTTGCCGCTCGTGGCCGGCTCGGGCAGCCCAGTCCGCCATCCAGATTCACAGGCGCATCGTATGAGGTCGGCAAAGTCAGCACAAGCGAATTTTCTTCAATGTACGTTCACCGTTGGTTAATATTGGGGTCCGAGGGAGACTATGGAAATCAGGGAATTGAGGAGCCTGGTCCTCTTGCAGGAATTGGGCAATATCACGAAGATCGCCGACCGCCAGCACCTCAGTCCGGCCGCCGTTCATAAGCATCTGAAGGTGCTGGAATCAGAACTGGGTGTCACTTTGTACGAGAAGGAAGGCCGTCGGTTGCGCACAACTCAGGCGGCCGAGGTTCTGTTACCTCATCTCAAGAATCTGCTGGCCCAGTACGAGGCCGCCCTTTCGGATCTGAACGAATGGAAGGGTCTGAAGAGGGGGGTGGTCAGGATTGGCACCGGGGCGACGATGAGCAGCCACATGCTGCCGTCCCTGCTCCAGGAGTTTCACCGTCGTTTCCCGCAGTTGGAGGCGTACGTCGAGACGGGACAGATGACCCACCTGGTGCATGCTTTGGCGGCGGGAACACTGGACGTGATCATCCTCGTATCGACACCCCTCAACGAGGACCCCAACCTGAGGGTGGAATGCACCTGGGACTTTGAGTTGGTTCTCGTGGGCAGTCCCCGGCATCAGCCACGCCGATGCCGCTTGGAGGACCTGACTGCTACGCCTTTCATCCTTTACAAGGAAGGTGGCCTGTTCGAACGCATTATCGATCAGTATTTCGCCGAGGCCGGTTTTCGTCCGAACGTCGTCATGCGCCTTGACAATGCGGACGCCATCAGGGAGATGGTCACCCTCGACCAGGGGATTTCTGTCCTACCGATGTGGATCGTGGACCGGGATCTGCGTGCTCATCGTCTTCACCTGATCCGGCAGAGCGAGCGCCCGCTGGTGGCTAGAATCGCGATGGTCACCAGGAAAGACAGCTATGCGACAAAACCGGCCGCGGCGTTCGTAGATCTGGCCCGTCGCTGGGACTGGCAGGGGCTGCGCCTGCGGACACGGTAAGCCACTCAGCCGGGGCGCCGCCAGCGTTTCCGGAGGACATCAAACGTTAACCTGGTCTGCTACCGCTGGATGCTTTTCCTGCTGCGTGCACACGGGCTCGTGAGCAAGGCTGGGGGTGGCACTATTGGAAGTCGTGGTATTTCGATTCCCGGTTCTCGAAAGCTGGACGGGTGCCCTCCAATACATCAATGATCCTCTTGTTCATATTAGGGTCTTACTGAAGAAACTGGAGCTGGCGAGAGGAATCGAACCTCCAACCTACTGATTACAAATCAGTTGCTCTACCGTTGAGCTACGCCAGCTTTTTCTAGCGAGGGCGATCAGCGACGCACCAACCGCCGCGTCACGTCGGTCAGTTTAGCATTTCAGCCATCGCTTTTGAAACAGACGCGCTACGAACCGAGTAATGCCCCTGGGCGTTTCACGGATTCATCAACCTTGGCAAGCACCAGGGTGACGTCATCCTCGCGGGCACCGATCAGGGCGGTCTCGAGCAGGCGATCAACGAATATCGTGGGTTCCCGGCCGGGATTTGAACGGACGAAACTCCGGAGGCGGTCGTCCCCGAAAGGCTGTCCGTCACTGCTGGTTCCCTCCACCAGGCCATCGGTGTAGAACAGGAGGAAATCGCCCGCCTCAATCGGGTGTCTGACATTCTTATATACGGCGTTCTCGAATGGCCCCAGAAACAGGCCGTTCTCCGCAAGCTCGACAAGTTCGCTGGTACGGCACTTCCATAAGAGGCTGGGTGGGTGGCCCGCACCCGCGTAAACCACCGCCCCCTCCGCCAGATCGATATGCGCGCAGGCGGCCGTCACGAATTGCCGATCGAGTGTTCCGTGGAGGACCGCGTTCATACGACTCAACACCTCAGCCGGATTACTCGCGCATTCGCTCTGGGCGCCGAACGCCACCTTCAACATAGAGGCAATGAGGGCAGCTGGTACGCCGTGTCCGGACACATCAGCTACAAGCACGGTCAGGCGCCGTCCGTCGATGAGAATGAAGTCGTAGAAATCGCCTGCCACCTCAGTCATCGGCTCATAACGAACCGCGACCACAAGCCCCTGAATGCTGGGAACGCTTCTCGGGAGAATCGAATTTTGAATCCGGCGCGCCGTCTCCAATTCGTAGTCTACATTCTTCAGACGCCGCTCCCGCTCCAGCGCCCGCTCGGCTGCAAGTAGGCCGAGCGCCACCAGGATCAGAAGGAAACCGACCGGTTCAGGATCATACCCGCCGACTTCGATCTGGAGATTGGCCATAAAAATGGTGCCGAAAAACACCAGAAAGCAGACGATGAGCCACTCCCGGCCCCGGCGGTGGAAACGAGAGATAATCATGATGCCCGCCAGCAAGGTACTGAGGATGACAATCACGTTGTTCACAGAATCGGCCGCCAAAGGCTCTCCGACAGCAACGGCCCAGGCAATCGCGACCGGCGCAAAGACGATCGTCAGCCGAACGACCCACGTGACCGAGTTCCTCCAGCCAGAGCCGATAAGCATGCGGACCAACAGCCCCCCCGGGATCAGAATGGTGTAGGTAATCACTGCCGAGCACCATTCCGACACATCCTCCGGAATTCGAAGAGCTGAGCGAAAGATTCCATTGATGACGAGGAGTCTTACCCCGTAGAGACTGGCGAAGACGCCGAGGTAGATTAAAGTCCGGTCCTTGACTCTGAGAACCGAGAAGCTCGCCGTCGTGACGCCGGCAACAAGAATGACAGTCCCCAAAAGCAGGTAAGGAAGTTCGGCAAGCAGGTCAGTTGCGGTCATTGGACGTTTCCCTGGAACGCCTCCCAACAGGCTAGCTGTTTCCGTCCCAACCATCAACCCAATGCATACCTAAGGTGAAGGCCTGTCAACCGATCGGAACGCGGCCCGACTGGCGGCAGTCGATGGCCCATCGGCGGAATCCGAGTGGTTGTCTGTTGTTATCCCTCAAAGTAGACTGAAATCACGAGAGTTTCCTCAAAGAGGTTCTAACTATGACCCCAGCGGCTTTGCTTTTCTTTTTCGTTGGGCTAGTGTCGGGCGCCGTTTCTCAAGCCAACGTCCCCCCCATCAAGGAACAAATCGCGGCCGCCATACAGGCCGCACCTGAAGAACGTCGGGACGGGGCCGCTGTCTTGGGCTACAACGACGAAGGCAAACTGGTCACCTTGCGCGAGGGGACAAATGATTTGATCTGTCTGGCGGACCAGCCGGGAGATCAATCGTTCAGTGTTGCCTGCTACCACAAAGACCTCGAGCCCTATATGGCCCGCGGGCGCGAACTTCTCCAGCAGGGAATTCAGGGAAAAGCTCGCAACGAGTACCGCTGGAAGGAGGTGAAGGAAGGCAAGCTGAAGATGGCGCGCGAACCAAGAATCCTCTACGTCCTCACCGGCACCGGCTTTGACCCCGCCAGCGGTACAGTGAAGGATTCCTATCTGCGTTGGGTGATCTACCTGCCCTTTGCTACCGCCGAATCGACCGGGCTCTCCACGACCTCGGCGCCCGGCAAACCCTGGCTGATGGACGCGGGCACGGCCGGCGCTCATATCATGATCAGCCCGCCCAAGAAGTAGGAAGGAGATACGAGCGATGACGAAGCACAGCACCGGGACACGTGAAGAGTGGCTGGCAGCACGGCTCGAGCTGCTCGAGGCGGAGAAGGAACTCACGCGGCGCAGCGACGAGCTGGCGCGGCGGCGGCAGGAGCTGCCGTGGGTTCGGATCGACAAGGAGTATCGATTCGAGACCGACGAAGGGAGCGCCTCGCTCTCAGACCTCTTCCGAGGGCGCTCGCAGCTCCTCGTGTACCACTTCATGTTCGGGCCCGACTATACGGCGGGGTGTCCGGCCTGCTCGGCGATCGCGGACGGGTTCAACGGCTTCGTCGTCCACCTGGCCAACCACGACGTCACGCTTTCGGCGGTGTCGCGGGCGCAACTCGCGAAGCTGCAGGCGTACAAGCGGCGGATGGGATGGACGTTTCCCTGGGCATCCTCGCTCGGCAGCGACTTCAACGTCGACTTCAGCGTCGGGTTCACCGAGGAGCAGCAGCGCGAGGGGAGCATCGAATACAACTACCGGCGAGAGGCGGCGTGGACTGCGCGCCCGCCGAGCCCGGACGCCGGCGACGATGGTTCGGTCGTCTTCGCGGCCATGAGCGGAACCGACGTGGCCACGTACACGCGCGAGCGGCCGGGCATGAGCGCGTTCGTCCTCGAGGACGGCATCGTCTACCACGCCTATTCCACCTATGCGCGCGGACTGGACGGGCTCTGGGGCATGTACCAGTGGCTCGACCGCGCAAACCAAGGGGCGTAATGAGAAGGACGTGTGGTGGCGCCGCCACGACGAGTACGACAAGCGCTGAGCTACCTCGTGGTTGTCGTGGCGCAACTGCAAGATGGGAGATCTCACGACGCATGGCTTCCGGGCGAGCTCAGGGGGTGAGATCTGTCTGGAAGGGAGGTTGAAAATAGTTCAGACTATGGGGCGAGCGACAAGAGGGACCGCGGCTAGCGCGGCCCCAGAAAGAAGGAAATCCGGACGGGTGAGTGAGCGCATATTTCGTACAACGAATTGGCCCACTCCTTGGTTCATTGCTCCTCGTCCTGACCGCCTTCTTCCCTCTCCAAAGACAGTGGGGTTATGGCGCCAAACAGTCCGTGCTCCTCGTCTTCTATCCCTGCGGCGAAGTAAAGGGTAGAGCTGGATCCCGCGTTACCGTCGTTGCCGAAACCGATTCCCCACAGGCCTTCGATCGTCAGCTTGCCCTGACATCCTCTCAGGGCGCCTCGAAACTTCCCGGTCTGGGGGTTGAAGGCCACGATTTGACCGCTTCCGAACATCCCGACCAGCAAAGCGTTGCTGAACCGGCCGAAGTTATCGGGCGCAAGCGCGATGCCCCAGGGAGCGTTCATCCAGGTGCCGCGCTGCAAGCTCATGATAAGCTCACCGGAGGGAGTGAAGGCATCGACGTACCCCCGCCGTTTTCCTGTCACTTCTTCGGGTTGATCCTCCTCCTTTTTCGCAAACATCACGTACACGGTTCCGTTAATGTTCTGGACGTTAAAGGGGGAAAAGTCCTCAGGTACATTGGCATCCTTGAATGCGTCTGGTCCGAGATCGACTGCTCCAAAACTCGAATCGAAAACGTCGATTCGTCCCAGCCCGAAGTTCGCCGCATACAGGTAATTGTTTCCCCCTGTGCTCGCTATTGTGACTCCGAAGTAAGCGGCATCCGGAGTTGTCACCTTCAGGACGGCTTGGTTGGCATTGGCCGGGTTCCAGGCGGAAATCGTGCCGTCTATCGACGCAAAGATGAACACTGCCGGGACTCCGGTCGACACTTCGAATCCGCCGACGTCATTGAAAACGATTCCTGTCGGTTCAGCGGGTCCGGTAGCGCCAGGAACTGCGACTATTAGTGGAGACGCCGCGGGGAACGGATCGCCCGCCCCGTTTTTCACGAGTGACAGGGCTTTTCCGGCAGCGTTTATCCACCACGGACCGGTGGCGCTCCGCGCAATGCCCCACGGATTGACCAGGTTCTCGTCGGTGTGAAGAGCAGTGCCGGGAAGATCTGAGATCAATTCAATGACCTCGTACTGCCCACCCGACCTCTGTTGTTGCGGCTGTGCGAAAAGCAGATTGGGAGACTGAAAAGTGGTGAGAGTCGAAAGCGCGATCAGAACACACAGGTACCCTGGCAAACCAACGTTTTTTGTTGGCATGTGAGCCTCCTTAGAGCCTGGGGAACGGAAGGTTTTGCAAAGGATACTGCTGGACGTGAAAGCCGAATGTCGGCCGATCACCAATTCGCGCGTAGGAGTAATTCCGGGAAATTGGGTCGGACCGAGATTATTGTTGTAGCGAAACGGTTAGGTCGATTTTTCCACCTCCTGCAGGTATCTTGCAGCGAATTCTGACCTGGGAAATTTGGGCTCCCGCTCTTATCAAGCCCTGCTTGGTTGCAGCCACCGGTCCAGCCAATCGAAGGCGTCATCCTGCATCTTGAGCCCGAAGACATGAGGCTTGTCGTAGAAGCGGCCTTGAAAGCGATCGCTCGCTCCCGCGCGGTCGTAGATCGCCGCCAGTTTCTCCTGCGATTTTCGCATGCCCGAGATCGGGTAGAGGGCGTCCCGGAGACAGAACTGAACCATCAGCGGTTTAGGCGCCATGCAGCCGAGTAGATCCGGAAGGTCCAAGAACCGCGTGAGCCCAGGCAGGAAGTGCATGAAGCTGTGAGTGTCGACATGACGCGGGATCATCTCCCGTAACGTCGACATCCAGCCAACTGAGACCGCGCAATGAATCCTCTCCTCCAGCGCGGCCAGGTAGTCGGTCCGATCACCGCCCATGGAGATTCCGAGACAACCGATTCTCCCCGGATCCACTTCGGGACGACTGACCAGATAGTCGATCGTGCGAATGTCGTCCCAGTGCGCAATGCCCTGCCAGGTGGTTCCTGCCCAAAACAGCGATTTGGCAAGCGTCTGCTCGCCCTGGCCTGCGCGCCGGTTCAACTGCCTGACCTCTTCCACGGACAGGGTGTCCCGCTCCCGACCGGAAAACGCCTTCTGGTCGGGAAAGAGGGTTCGTCGTTCGCCGAAATAGAAACAGTCGATGCTGATAACCACGTAGCCGCGCCGGCAGAGCTCGAGCGAGGTCGACCGACCCTCGTAGTTGTCGATCCTGTAAGCGGTGATCGCCGGGTGGTCTCCTCCCGGCATCGGCATCACCTTCTCTTTGCCGAATACGAACATTCCGCCGTGCGAGTGCAGATCAACGATCCCCGGTCGACGGCCGGAGAACCCCTTTGGGACGAGCACGAAGGCCGGAACCCGAAACCAGGGTGTCGTGGAGAATTCGACCTTCTCCTGGACGTAATCTTCGAACTCCCATCTCTGGATCAGGCGGGGCGCGGGCGAAACCGAAGGCGGCTGGTACTGAAACAACTCAAACACCTTCCTGCGAATGTTGCTTCGGAGCTCTGCAAGATTGGACTGTTCGGGCTGGAGCAACGACAACGGATACGTGTTTTGATCGGCGATATCGGCGATCTCTTGGTACAGGGTCCCGACATCAGCGTCAATTGAGCGAGTTGAATCGGGTGCTTGCATGGCCTTACCGACCTCCAATTTGCCGGACAGGACAGCGGCTGCGGTCGCCAGCCGGGCGAAAAACGATCGTCGCGAGGAGTGGAAACGGGTCATGCCTGAGGTTTAACCCGGATTTCCCTCTGAAGCAAGGGCGGAGCGGGAAGGAATTGGGGCCGGATCTCGGATATGGACCGGCCCGTTATTTGGAGCCTGCCGCAGAATCGGGGCTAGAAGCGGAAGAGCAGGCCTCCTGCCAGGTCCACCTGGCGCTGTACTGACGCTCTCAGATTGATGAGACAGGTCGCACCACCGCCTACTTTGCACCAGAACTTGCTGTCGGAAGCGGACAAAAAACGGTCCTTGACATGTTCCTTGACCGTGTTACCACAGACATGTTCCTTGACCGTGTTCCTTGACCGTTGCCTCCCGTTGGATCTTTTGCTAACGTCGCTTCGTCGGAATCTGAGCAGACGCAAACGGCTACCAGTCTGGACACCACACCAGGGGCTCACACTCTGCTCCGAGCGAAAGTAATGTACAGGACGACGTCGACTACGATTCAGACGACAGAAGCAGATCGAACGGCAATCAACCGGCCCAGCGCCGGCCAGACTGGCCAAAAGCCGGCTCATGTCGCGCAGTCGCGTACCTACTGGCTGGATATCGCCGTCCTCCTGGGCCCGGCCATCTTCAAACTCGCGCTGCATCTGGCGACCATAAGGGGTTACGGGCTGCACGGAGACGAGCTTTACTACATCGCCTGCAGCGATCATCTCGACTGGGGTTACGTGGATCATCCGCCCTTGTCCGTGGCTCTGCTCAAGATCTGCCGGCTGATCTTCGGGGACTCGTACTTCTCGATCCGGCTGCTTCCCGCTATCGCTGGCGCCGGGACGGTTTTGTTGACGGGGCTCCTGGCTCGGCGGATGGGCGCCGGTAGGTTCGGGCAGTTCCTTGCCTCGGTTTGCGCGATCGTTGCTGGCCTATATCTCGGGATCTGCCATACCTTCTCGGTGAATGCCCTCGACCTGCTCTTCTGGGTTGCCGCCTTCCACGTGATGCTCTCCATTCTGAGCGGCGGACCCGCCAGAAACTGGCTGTGGCTTGGAGTGGTCTGCGGCTTGGGCGTCGAGAACAAGGTAAGCATGCTGTTCCTCGGGTTTGCTCTGGTTACGGGACTGGTCCTTTCCCGCCAGCGTCGTCTCTTGCTAACCCGTGGGCCTTGGCTGGGTGGGCTGGTGGCCGGAATCCTGGTTCTCCCGCAAATCGCCTGGCAAATCGCCAACGGGTGGCCGACACTGGAGTTCATCCACAATGCACAAACCCAAAAGAATCTCGCGCTGCCGCTACTGGAATTTATTAAGCAGCAAATTTTCCAGGTCAATCCTCTGACATTTCCCCTCTGGGCCGCGGGGCTTTTCTTCCTCCTTTTTCACTCCCGCGCGCGCTCCTATCGGGCTCTCGGCTGGTGTTACCTGGTACTCCTCGCGCTTTTTGTGACCCAGGGAGGGAAACCCTACTACCTGGGTCCCGTGTACTCGTTGTTGTTCGCCGCAGGAGCGGTGGCTGTGGAGTTGGCGGTACGCCGTCGCTGGCTCAGGGCGTCCCTCCTGGCGCTCCTGCTTGCCGGCGGAGCGGCGGGGGCGCCAATGGCGCTCCCGGTCCTTCCGGTTGACGGTTTCATTCGGTACTCGCGTGCGTTAGGAATGAAACCGTCCAGCGGCGAACGCTTTGAGGAGGGGGATCTTCCGTCGTACTTCGCTAACATGTTTGGCTGGGACGAGCTCGCGGGCGTTGTTCACTCGGTCTATCAGTCTTTGCCGCCCGAGGACCAGAAGCGTTGCGCCATTTTCGGACAGAATTACATGCAGGCCGGAGCGATCGACTACTACGGCAGGAAGCTCGGGCTTCCCCGCGCCCTGGCCGGCCACAACAGTTACTGGTTGTGGGGATTCGGCGACCAGTCAGACGAGGTCATGATCATCATCGGCGGCCGCCGGGAAGACATCGCGAAGGCATTCGGCGAAATCGAGCAGAAGGCTGTTTTCAGGAATCGGTACATTCAGCCGATGCACAGCAACCAGCCGATTTACGTCGTCCGGAAACCGAAGATGTCCCTGGCTGACATCTGGCCGCTGATTCGGTTCTACATCTAGCGGCTGGTTCTTCGCGCGTGACCGGGGTCAGAGGCTCGCAACTCACGATTGTCCAATTGGCTTACGCTTCAGTAGGCCTCCGACACCGTACCGCTCAAGCGCGGCAGCCTTTGTCCAGCGGCGGGGTGTCCTGGTGCTTGTACATCAGGAAGTACTCTCGGTGTCCGAGCGCCTCAGGTTTGCTTTGTTCGCCCGAAGCAACGCGTACAACCAGGTCCCGTAACTCCTCCGCGGCCCCCTGCAGAGTGATTTCGCCGCTAAGCACCCTACCTGCATCGTAATCCATATCGTCGATCATCCGCCGATACGTCTGACTGTTCCCCGTAATTTTGACCAAGGGAGCGATTGGGGAGCCGATCACGCTTCCTCGTCCGGTCACGAACAAAACGATCTGCGCTCCCCCGCTGATCAGGTCCATGATCCCTTCGGTATCGTTCGGGTTGGTATACCCAAAATCGACGAAGTGATCGTCTGGGACGCTGTCCATGAGCCAGAGCCCTGGCCGCGGAGGCGTTTGGGAGACTCTGATAACTCCTTGAATGGGCTTGGAGCCGGCCTTGGCGAATGCACCCATGCTCTTCTCTTCGATCGTCGTCAAACCACCGGCAAAGTTGCCGGGCGAAATGCTGTATTGACGAACCCGTTGGCAGTAGCGAACGGCTTTCTCATAGGCCGATTCGAGCTCTCTTCTTGCCTCTATGTCTGCCGCGCGGCTCATCAGGATCTCCTTGAGCCCGATCATTTCAACGATTTCTTCAAAGATGCAGGTTCCTCCTGCATCAATGATCAAGTCGAAAAGTGAGCCGACGGCAGGATTGCCGGCCAGGCCGCTGGTCCCATCCGACCCTCCGCACTCACAGCCGAGGACAAGATCGGCAAGGGTCATCGGGACCCGTCTCGCGTCCTGACGAATCTGATCGCGCATCTCCCTGACCATCGACTTCCCTTTGGCGACGCTCTTCAGCGTTCCCCCTTCGTCCTGGATGTAAAACCACCCTGCAGGGCGGCCAGTGGCCGCGACCACTTCCGCAATTTTGTCCGGGCGCGTGTACTCACACCCCAAACCGACCGCCAGCACTGCGCCGACGTTTGGATGCCGGGCCAAGGACAACATCAACCGAATCGCATATTGGTTGTCGTAGCAGCCGGGGAACCCAATGACGTGTACATCTTCTTCGCCCGCGGCCACCGAATGCGCCACTTGCTGGGCGCATTCCACTGTGTAGATGACCAGTACTACGTTTCGGACCCCTTTTCGGCCGTCCTCTCGCAGGTAGCCGGTCCAGCTTGGGGATGAGCTCTCTGGCTCCCGCTGGCCAAATCCCGTTGTTCGATGATTACTCATAAGAGACATCCGTAGACGCGCCGGTTTGGAGATCGAGAGTCTGACTCCGCTCGTCGAATCCACTCGCGCAGTTGTGCAAATGCACCCATTCACCTGCCCGGATTCCCCGAGTGGCGCATCCGATCGCAACGCCAAATTTGATGATCTGACTGCCTTCTGGAATATCAACCAAGGCGATCTTATGGCCAAGCTTGATGGGTTCCAGAGCTTTCATGGTCTGGTTGGACTCCCCGAGCACTCTCACGTCGGTACCGCCTGCAACCGCGTCACGGAGCATGGTTGCGACGTTGTCCAGCCGATTGATTCTGAAGCAGGTAATCATTGAGTCCATCGTTCCCTGAGAATACCGTATTTGGACGCTCTCGTGCTGGTCCCCGGCGCCCACGGTCCAGGCCTCTTTGTCAACCAAGGTACAGGTTGTCTCTGGCCATCCCGGTGACCGGTCGCTCAGCCGCTTCGCGGCTTGGCCGCTCCCGGCTCTCTGGCTGCGCGGGGCTTGAATCTCGCCAAGCTAAACGCTTTCGGAAATTTGGGTTCCAAGAATTCAAGAAGACGAAAAGGGGACTGTCCCCTTTTCTCAGGCCTTGCTCGGTTCCAGCCACCGGTCCAGCCAATCGAAGGCGTCATCCTGCATCTTGCGCCCGAAGACATGAGGCTTGTCGTAGAAGCGGCCTTGAAAGCGATCGCTCGCTCCCGCGCGGTCGTAGATCGCCGCCAGTTTTTCCTGCGATTTTCGCATCCCCGAGATCGGGTAGAGGGCGTCCCGGAGACAGAACTGAACCATCAGCGGTTTGGTCGCCATGCAGCCGAGTAGATCCGGAAGGTCCAAAAACCGCGTGAGCCCAGGCAGGAAGTGCATGAAGCTGTGAGTGTCGACATGACGCGGGATCATCTCCCGTAACGTCGACATCCAGCCAACTGAGACCGCGCAATGAATCCTCTCCTCCAGCGCGGCCAGGTAGTCGGTCCGATCACCGCCCATGGAGATTCCGAGACAACCGATTCTCGCCGGATCCACTTCAGGACGACTGACCAGATAGTCGATCGTGCGAATGTCGTCCCAGTGCGCAATGCCCTGCCAGGTGGTTCCTGCCCAAAACAACGATTTGGCAAGGGTCTGCTCGCCTTGGCCTGCGCGCCGGTTCAACTGCCTGACCTCTTCCACGGACAGGGTGTCCCGCTCCCGACCGGAAAACGCCTTCTGGTCGGGAAAGAGCGTTCGTCGTTCGCCGAAATAGAAACAGTCGATGCTGATAACCACGTAGCCGCGCCGGCAGAGCTCGAGCGAGGTCGACCGACCCTCGTAGTTGTCGATCCTGTAAGCGGTGATCGCCGGGTGGTCTCCTCCCGGCATCGGCATCACCTTCTCTTTGCCGAATACGAACATTCCGCCGTGCGAGTGCAGATCAACGATCCCCGGTCGACGGCCGGAGAACCCCTTTGGGACGAGCACGAAGGCCGGAACCCGAAACCAGGGTGTCGTGGAGAATTCGACCTTCTCCTGGACGTAATCTTCGAACTCCCATCTCTGGATCAGGCGGGGCGCGGGCGAAACCGAAGGCGGCTGGTACTGAAACAACTCGAACACCTTCCTGCGAATGTTGCTTCGGAGCTCTGCAAGATTGGACTGTTCGGGCTGGAGCAACGACAACGGATACGTGTTTTGATCTGCGATATCGGCGATCTCTTGGTACAGGGTCCCGACATCAGCGTCAATTGAGCGAGTTGAATCGGGTGCTTGCATGGCCTTACCGACCTCCAATTTGCCGGACAGGACAGCGGCTGCGGTCGCCAGCCGGGCGAAAAACGATCGTCGCGAGGAGTGGAAACGGGTCATGCCTGAGGTTTAACCCGGATTTCCCTCTGAAGCAAGGGCGGAGCGGGAAGGAATTGGGGCCGGATCTCGGATATGGACCGGCCCGTTATTTGGAGCCTGCCGCATGAATAGCGGCACGCTAGCTTCTGGGTATTTGTGACAAGACCGGGTCCTGCGTGTCAAACTGCTTTCCAAACGCGTCGATTTCGTCCAAGCGACCCAAAACGCGCAGCCGATCACCCAGCTCAAGGACCGTGTCAGCCGGAGGATTTACCAGAGACGCTCCTCGAGTCCGCCTGACCGCCACTAAGGTGACCCCAAACTCCTCCCGCAGCCTCATGTCCCGGATTGAGCGCCCGGCAAACGCTGAGTTGGAGAGGACCACTTCTTTGACCTCGGGAACTGGCTGCGGCGACATCGCAGGTTCGCGCTGGACGGCGTCCACGGCGTCACGGAAGCTCCTGAGAAACATCCTGATCTGCGAGTCGGGTACCATCAAATAATGGCCGCACGCATGCCTGATTATGGTTGCCGACGCTTCCATCTCGGGTAGTATGACCTCCGTCGCTCCCTCCCGGCTCAGAACCTCATAGTCCTCTCGACGGTGGGCCCTGGCGATGATCGGCAGACTCGGATTCATCCGCCTCGCGTTCATGATTGCCAGCTGCGCACGATCCCTGTCTGGGACTGTGACGATCAACAGTGAAGCATCGCGAGTTCCGGCCCGCTCAAGGACATGGCTATGCGCGCAATCCCCGAAAATCGAAAAGATGTCGCGTGCTCGAAGAGTCCCAACAGCATCCGGATCCATTTCGACCACTGAATAACGGACACCAAAAGTGTCAAAGGCAGATCCAATCCCACTGCCCACCCGACCGTACCCGCAGATAACCACGTGATCCGCATACCGTCGGCTTGTGCAACCTCTTCGGGTAACGTAGATATCTGCCTCCCGAGACCCACCCGGCCAGCGCACCGGCGTATAGCGGACCAACGCCGCATTGAGGAGTATTGTGATAAAGGATGCGGCCAACGTCGCGTTGTAGATCTCGCTGCCGACGATTCCGGCATTCCGCGCGACCTGAACCAGGACGAACGAGAACTCACCAATCTGCGTCAGACCAACCGCGACGAGAACGGCTGTTTGGAGCGGGTAGCCAAAGACACGGACGACGCCGGTCCACACAACGAATTTTCCGAGGATGATCAGCCCGACGAGAACCGCAAGAACCGTCCAGTTCGAGAGCAGTGTTTTGGGATCGACCAGCAGTCCCATGCTGACGAAGAAGACGGCAACGAATGAGTCCCGGACGGGAAACAGTTGCGCGACCGCTTCATGGGCGTATCCGGATTCGCTGATGATCAGGCCCGCTGCAAATGCTCCCAGCGCCAGAGAGAGCCCAATGGCGCTGGTTAATGCTGCCGTACCCAGGCAGATGGCCATCACGACAAGAAAGAACAGTTCCCGGCTCTGCGTTCGGGCGACCCGTGTCAGAAGCGGCGGGATGATCTTCGCGGCAAAAAACAAAGTCGGCGCGAGGATCAGGGCCGCAAGTCCGAAGTCTCGTGCGATTGAGAGAAGATGACCGGTTTCGAGGCTCGCAAATCCGGGAATCAGGACGACGAGAATGACCACGGCGAAATCTTCAACCAGCGTGATGGCCACCATGATCCGGCCGGCCGTGGTCCGTAGCTGCCCTTGGTCAACGAGCAACCGGGTAAGAACCATTGTGCTGGCCACGCTGATCATCGCACCCAGTACGATCCCCTGGGCGGGGGCCCAACCCAGCAGAGAACCCGCGCCCAGCCCCAGAAGAATAGAAAAACCGATTCCCAAGGGTCCACCAATAAAAGCAACCCACTTTGCCTGAAGGAGTTCCTTAACCGAAAACTCCATTCCGACGGAAAACATGAGGAGAACAACTCCGATTTCGGCGAAAAGCTCAAGCGAGTGGATGTCGCTCACAGAGGGTCCGGGCGTCAACGGGCTGATTATGACTCCCGCCAGCACGTAGCCGATGATCACCGGCAGACGCAACCGCCAAGCGAGTAATCCTCCCGTGATTGCGGCTATGAATACGTAGGCCAAATCTCGAAACGGAAGGGCTATCGTGTCCACGCAGTGTTCCTCTCATGAGAATTCGCTGCACCGCCACGTACGAAACAATCGTTGGGACGACACGCGGATATGGGGCAAAGGGAGACAGCCAGAGCTTAACCGGAATCCATCGACCTTGGTCCCGGTGCCTGTTCAGCACATTCAACTTGCTTGGTCTTAGTTTAAGCAGTGGGGGGCAAAACACCACCCCGGAGCTCATACGGTACTTTCCCTTGATGAGGGTGACAGGCCTATTTGGACGCTCTCGTGCTGGTCCCCGGCGCCCACGGTCCAGGCTTCTGTTCGGCGCGCTTGAAGAACCGCCAGATTTCTTCGCAGGCGGAAAAATCGTGAGACGTACGCCCCAGGATGCGCGGAACAGTATCCTGAGGAAGCGGGATCGTATGCCCGCCGTTCTGCACCTCGATAAGGACGACATCAGGTCGATTCTCGGCAGACCAGGCCCAGCGCCGCGCGATCGTTCCGTCGCCTGGGTCTCGATCAGGGAGAAACTCGGATGAGGGCTCGCCGGAATAACCGTCCAGTTTGGCCCAGTAGCGCATCGTTGCCATCGTTGACTGCACCATCCCGCGTGAGTAAAGGAGGCCGAAGAGAGCCACGTTGCCGCCTTCGAAGGGGTTCATGGGGTCCGCCGTCCCGTTGATGACCATCACCGCCACCGGCCGGCCGACGGGCGCGCACGCCTGGTTCTCTGTTGTTGGCAGGCTCGCTGCAATGGCGCCAATGCCCCGAACCAGGTCAGGGGCCTGGAGAGCCAGCCGATAGGCCATATGGCCGCCGTTGGATACCCCGGTCGCGAACACCCGCTCCCGGGCAACACCGTACCGCTGGACAAAGCCGTCAACGAGCGCCCGCAGGAAAGCAACATCATCGATGTTCTGACGTTTGGCCTCGAAATCACCCGCCACGCGGCAGTCGTTCCAGTGGTTCTCGTAACCGTCGGGATAGGCAACAATGAACCCTTCTCGATCGGCGATCACGTCGAATCCGTGAAGAGTAGCGCCACGCATGGCCGCGCCATTCATTGTGGAACCGTGCAGGACCAGGAGCAAAGCCGGGTGGCGTTGGACGGAACGGGGCAGGTAGAAGCAGAAGGACCGATTCCGGCCTCCCACCTCAAGCTTGCCCTGATGCACCGTTCCCGACAGTTTTGGCAGGGTAACTCGCGGAAATCGGAACTCGTAAACCCCGAGGGACAGCAACAACAAGCTCAATCCGAGGGCCAGCCCAGCTATGACTTTCCTTCTGGGTGAGATTGCCATGATGAGCCCGCCTTTCAGGCCCTAGAATAGGATTATCGGGTGAGGGCTGCAAATCTTGGTCTGGGCAACCCGCCGTTCGAAACCGGCGTGTCAGCAACCTCGTCATCACGGATAGAGACCCTCAGGGTGCGGCTCGCCGCCGCAGTCCAAAACGCGTTACTCAGCCGCCCCTGGCCCGGAGCAGTCCCCTTCCGAGGTGATTCTTATGACGAATATGGCCAGTGAAACCTTTTTGTTTTGGCTGGGAATCGTTGCCTGGGTAGTGCTTATAGTCGTTCTGAATGCTGTCGGAGTCTTTGCGACTCGGCCCGATCAGCCGCCTCTCCCGTTGCTCATCTCGGTCCTGGCTCCTCCGATCTTGTTTGCCATCGCGTACTCGGTATCGGCGAAAGTCAGGGAGCTCGCACTCGGCCTCGATCTGCGCCTGTTAACGGCGATTCAGGGATGGAGGCTGATTGGCGGAATGTTCCTGGTCCTTATGTCATTCCGCTTGTTGCCTGGCACATTTGCCTGGCCGGCCGGGATCGGCGACATGATTGTAGGAGCGTACGCTCCTTTTGTCGTTCTCGCGATTTCGCGCGGAACACCCGGCTGGCAGAAACAGGTTGTCCTCCTGAACGTCCTGGGTCTTCTTGACTTTGTGGGAGCCATCGGCGGAGGCGTGCTGAGCGGTCGTTCGCCGATCGGCTTGCTTCACGGTGCGGTTACAACGGACATCATGCAGGAACTGCCGCTGAGCCTCATCCCGACGTTGGGTGTGCCATTCTGGATCATTCTTCACATGATCTCGCTCCTTAAGATCCGGAAAGAGGAAGCCGTCGCCTAGTGCCGGGTGCATCTAAAGGGCGTGTTGCCCTAAGACTATGAGCAATCGGGCGGCTCCAGCTTCGCTGAAGAACTCACTGCGAACGGCAAGCTTTCTCTTAACTGCGCTATTGATGTGTCGTGCAGACGCCCATGCCGCGTCAGCCGATCACACTGAGGAGATCGACAAGCTGATGTCGACGCTGTACGAGCGCGGTCAGTTCAATGGTGCCATCCTCGTTGCCAGGCAAGGAGAGATCATTTACCGAAAGGCGTTTGGCAAGGCGGACTTCCAGGCAGATAGAGACTTCACTCCTGAAACCCCCTCCAACATCGGCTCGGTTACGAAACAATTTACCGCCATGTCGGTCATGCTTCTCGCTGAGCGAGATGGGCTGAGCTATGACGATCCCGTTTCAAAACATCTTCCGGAGTTTTCCCGTTCAGCACATTTCAGCAAAGTAACTGTGAGACAGTTGTTGACCCACACTTCTGGACTTCCGGACTATGGCGATTTAGGAATCGACGACTCTGGTCTCGACCAAAAAGGACTGATCACGGCACTCTTCGAAAAGGAACATCGCCTTGCCAAGCCCGGTCTGAGATACCGATACAGCAACCCTGGGTACGCGCTCTTGGCAATCTTGGTCGAGAAAGTCTCCGGCAAGCGGTTTGGTGACTTTCTGGAGGAAGAGATTTTCAAACCCGTTGGCATGAGCAACACCTTCGTCTATGACAGTCCGGCGAAGAGGAGCGGCCGGACAGCTGTTGGATACGGCCAATTTGGACAAGTGGACGACGGTGGCCCGACTGCGATCCCCGGTGATGGCGGTATCTATTCGACAGTCGATGATTTGTTCAGGTGGGATCAAGCGCTATACACAGACAAGCTGGTCCGTCAGTCCACGTTGGCCGAAGCCTTTACGCCCGCCAGAGTGGAGGAAGGCACGTCAACGTATGGTTTTGGATGGAATGTGGGGCAAGAGGGCAACGAAAGACGTGCTTGGCATACGGGCAATTACGCGGGCTTCAGAGCATTTATTGAACGACGGCTTAACGAGAGAGTGACCGTGATCATCCTCACGAACAAGGGAAACAGTAAGCGTCTGGACATAAATGCGGCCATCCAGAACATCCTTACCGATAAGGCGTATCTTCTGCCCAAGCAGTCTGGTGCCGAGAAACTGTACAAAGCTATCCACGATTCGGGAATCCAGGCCGCCCTTAACATGTACTACGCCTTGAAGGATGGGAATGGATACGACCTGGGGGAGTCCGAGTTGAATACGCTCGGATATCAGTTGCTTTACGGAGATAAGAGGGTAAGTGACGCGATCGCCATTTTTAAGCTGAATACAACCGAGCACCCGACATCTTCTAACGCGTTCGACAGTTTGGGTGAGGCTTATCGAGTCAACGGCGAGAGGGAGCTCGCCATCTACAGCTACAAAACAGCGGTCAAGCTCGATGCTACAAACGGGCATGCCGCGGGGATGCTGAAAGAGCTGAAACTTGGCCGTGCGCTGAGGATCGCGACACCCATGATCGGTGCGATTGCAGTGTTGCTTGTCGTGGCGATCCTCGTCAGACGACGATCGAAAACGTGAAAGAGGGTGGCGGACCCCCTTTTTCTTGCGGATGGGGTGACATCGTTCCTCGTGTTCGGCGCGTCTTGTTTCTTCAGATCATGAGGTCGGAAAGAAGGGGACACTATGCAAATCACGAAGACGCCGTCCGCGAAGGCCGCAATGCTCATTCGCCGACCGGTCGCCGAGGTTTTTGAGGCGTTTGTCAATCCCGCGGTTACCTCCAAATTCTGGTTCACGAGGGGAAGCGCAAAACTGGAAGCCGGCAAACAGGTTACGTGGGAATGGGAGATGTACAACGTCTCAGTCGCCGTCGACGTCAAAGCCGTTGAAAAAGACAAGAGAATACTTGTCGAGTGGTCGACCCATGGACAGCCTTCTACAATCGAGTGGGTCTTCACTTCCCGGGCGGACGGCACTACCTTTGTCAGCATCATGAACTCCGGTTTCAGCGGCGATGGAGACAAAGTCGTCCAGCGTGTTATCGACTCCACCGAGGGATTCACCATCGTCCTTTGTGGGCTGAAGGCGTTCCTTGAGCACAATGTCCTTTTGAATCTCGTCGCGGATCGCTTCCCTCGGCCGTAGCGCGGCGCTTCGAAAATAAGGGACGAATAGGGTCCAGCCGGTATTCAGGTCATTCCGCCTTCCGCGAAATGTGGCTCTGGTCCGAGCGTGCCGGCTGACCGTTCAGGACTGAATCGTTCCGTAGCGGGCGGTGAAGTGCGCGTTCTCCTTCACTTCGTCCTTCGCCTTTGGGAAGAAGCCCACGCAAACGAAGTCTATCGGCTTGATACTCTCAAACGCGCGTCGGAACGCCTGCTCAACACTGTCCACCCTCCCGGCGGCGAGGATCTTGTAGGCGCAGCAAGGCTTTGCCGTCTGGCGGAAAAACTTGTACATCCTCGAGGGGTCGCCTTGGAGATAAACGTCCCTCTGCATCTCTGGGATTTCACCGCCGAGGAGAGCGCGCAGCTCCTCCGGCGTCCGGCGAATGTTGTACGCGGAGCCGGCGTAAAAATCCACATCCCAGCCTTGGTCTTCGATAGTCATCAGCACTTCGGGCATGTGGCTGGCGACGCCCACGAACGAAACTCCGAGATCCCGCAGCTTCTTCGCGTAATCGCGGACAAGGCCGAGCTGGCCGGCGCGGTACTGACGATCGGCTATCTCGCCCTGCACCCAGGCACCCCAGGGTTTCACCGCATTGACCAGTTCTGCCGGGTCGTCCATTGTGGCCTGTGCGATCAGGCGCATCTTGCCGCCCTCCGCAAGGTAGCGTTCCCAGTCGGAGCGTCCGCGGCCCATCTGGACGTAATTGAATGCGTTGATGCCGAAAGCATCGCAACGCTTCATGACCTCCAGGACTTTCTCCTGGGTGTACCAGTCCCGCATCGTGACGCTGAAATTGTTGTTGTAATGCGAGAAGCCGAGAAACGGGTTACCGCCGACAATGATTCGGCTGATCTCCGCTCCCGCCAACTTCACTTTCGGGACTACGATCTGAGAGTCAGGGACCGAGGCCGGCTGCGCGGCGTTGGCGCTGGGGCTGGGGGCCGCCCCTGCAACGGCGCCGGCTGCAAACGCCGCAGTTGACTGCAGGAATCTTCTCCGGGTACTGGACATGGCCTGATCATATTTGAATCGCCCCCCGCCCGCAACATGGTCAATAGGGGTGCCCAGGGAAATTCAGTTCAGTCACCTCTTTCCCCCGGATTTCGGATATGGACCGGCCCGTTAGTGGAGCCTGCCGCAGAATCCGGCCTCAGAAGCGGAAGAGCAGGCCTCCGGCCAGGTCCAGCCGTTGCTGTACCGAGGTTCTGAGATTGACAAAACAGGTCGCACCACCGCTCACGTTGCACCAGAGCTTGCTGTCGGAAGCGGACAACACCACGGGACTCCAGCGAGCTTCGCCCCGGAACCCGAAACGACTGGTAAAGAAGTACTTGATTCCGCCACCCAAGGCAAAAGAAAAGTGGGACTTTGAGTCAGTTTCCGCGTCGCCATCGACGTAGTAGGTGGTGACACCGAACCCGGCCATGACGTACGGCACAGCCCGGGGATCGGCGATTCTATAATGGTGCAGGAGGTTGCAGTGAATCTGGTCGATTTTCAGATTGAAAGCCGGTGACCTTTCTCCAGGGAGCGGAATCGCGAATTCCCCCGGCAACCGCCCCTCGGTGAACTGCCTCTGCCACAGTCCTTCTATCGCGTCCTGCTCATTAAGGTTCACGGCGAAAGTCCCGCCCAGGTGATACGAGCTGTCGACGTGGACCGAGCCGTGATCGACACCATCATCACTTCTCAGAGGAATGCTCCCGGTCGCGGAGAATCCTGCGAGAGGCTGGAGCTCGAATCGTTTGAACTCCTGGGCGAGAAGCGCGGAGCTGGCGAGCACCATGAACAGCGGCAGCTCGATCAATTCCCGTAATCCCCACCACCGGGTAACTTTCGACCTGTTGATTTGTGAGGCTCCGTTACGAGTCATGCGAAAATGCCCCGAAGTGCAGCTCTTCGACTTTGTGAGTGGTGAGCCCTGACCCTAAAAGAGAGACGCAGGCCTTGCAAGAGAAGTTCCCAGGGGGTACGGACGGGCGGCGAGCGCTCGCTTTGTGACCTGTAAGGGACCTCGTGCTAGGTTCCTGGCTCCCGACTACTTTCTGTTTCCCCCAAAGTTGCCGGCTTTGTTTATGTGACGATTTGTAGTAGAGAGCAAGTTGCAATATTGTGTCTTCAAGATAAACGAGGAATCGCTAGGAATCGCTTTCTGGCTGTACCCGTTTGGAACACGTTCCAGGAGGGACGTCCAAATGAAGAAAGCAACCACGGTTTTCGCGATTGTTTTGAGCACCCTGACAGTCCTGCACGGTGCTTCATCCCCCAGGGTCGTCGTCAACAAGGTTTTCTTAAACCAGTCCGGATTCACGCAATTCACTTCCATCGAAGTTGGCTCGTACTACACCGAGGTGACCGGGATCAACGATCGGGGGCAGATTGTCGGTAATTACCAACCCAGTTCCAATTACGATGTGCAAGGCTTCCTTCTGGACCGAGGAACGTTCACTCCGATTGGCTTTTGCGTCAGTGATATCAACAATTCCGGGCAGATAGTCGGCTCCTCTACCCCTCATTTTGATCAGGCAGTGCCAAATAAAGGCTTCCTTCTGGACAAAGGCGTCCTCACAATCATCGAGTACCCTGGGTCTTTCCACTCGTTCGCCACGGGGATAAACAATCAAGGTCAAATAGTGGGCTTCTACCGGGAGACGGCTTGGGATTTCTTTGCTCACGGGTTCCTGTTTGATCATGGCGTCTACACGTCGTTCGACTTCCCGGATGGTTTTTCTACCTTCCCATCGGACATTAACGACAAAGGCGAGATCGTCGGGCACTGGTGGAAAGTTGAGCAACATCTCATTTCGCAGCTGCGCGGCTTCCACGGGTACAATTCGGGCGGGTTCATTCTTGAGAACGGCGTATACATAGACTACGACGTCCCGGGATATGAATTTGGCAGTCTGCTTTCCGGAGTAAATTCAAAAGGGGCAGTGACTGGTTCCTTGTATTCCTCCGCTGTCGATATCGCCGGATTTGTGGACGATGGGAGGACACGCACCATCGTTCAGTTCCCATCCTCGACTTACACCATCCCAATCGGAATCAATGACCGGGGACAGGTTGTGGGGTCCTACATCGTTCCTGGGCAGAGCATCACCAGGGGTTTCATAGCAGAGTAAACGCTCAGACCAGGCAATGCCTGTCGGACCCGCGCACGAAGCGCTTTTCAGCGGAGTAAGCGGGCTCTGGCCGGGGGATTGGTTCGACCCGCTTACTCCGCTGAAAAGCGCTTCGTGTGCGGCTCCGATCAAGTCGGACCGAGCGACGATAGACAGCACACCAGGCTCAACCCCATTGTCCGTTCCTCTGTCCTCTTAATGTCACCCGAGCGGTCGCTATGGCGGTGTCGCCGAAAAACCGCACTTTCAAATCATCCCGCTTCAGTTCCTCGTATTTGACCGCCCCCGATTTGAGGTCGGACAACGCTTGTGCCTTGGTTTGAACTTCTCCACGAGAGTTTGTAAAGGTGAATTGGTCCGACAGGAGCCGCCCGAGCGCAGCGGTGTCACCCTTCACTGGGGCGGTCCCCAGTGAGTCATCGCCTGACACATGCCGTCCTTCGTCGACCAAAGATTCGCCCATCGATGTCACATTCGGGATGGGAGAGGTGTTTAGTCCGCAGGAGGAGACACATCGTGCTTCAGAGAACTGGAAACATAAAAATAGGATCGGTTTTGCTGCTCATCGGTGGAGTATTCCAAGTGCTGGCGGCCGCCCTGCATGTTGTCATGTTCTTCGGCTTCGCGCGCGCGACCGACCTGCCTGCTGCAATAACACCCTTGCTTTACATCTTCAATGCTGCAGTTCTGGCGGTTGTGCTTTTCTTCGCCTACGTTTCGTTCTTTCGGAGAAAAGAGTTGATTCAAACCGGGCTGGGACGGGTCACTTGCCTGTTCATCGGCGTCTTCTATTTGCAGCGAGGCCTGGTCGAGGTGGCGGTGGTTGGAGTCAACCCCCGATCTCTGGGCCTGCTATGCCTGATCGCCGCCCTCTACTTCCTTGCCCCGTTCACACCGCAAACGGCTGGAGAACGTGCGAACGAGGGCGCCGTCCTTGGCAGCATTTCCTCGAACTGAAACATCTCACTCGAAGGAAGCTGGTTCGTCACGTCCGTGTACAAGGGGCCGTGCCTGAAGTTTTAGTTTTTGGGCGGATTTCGAACTTCGGGAACGGCTCTTGACCGCAGGTTCAAGACTTCCACAGTCCGACCCCGGCCCCCCCGATCGTTCCTGACCACTTGACGCTCCGCGCATCCCGAGCGTAAGCTCCGCCGACGCCGGGATATCGATTCCGTCAGGACGGATTCGAAAACAGGCGCAACAGATATGAGGCAGACGAAAATGACGAACGCGATTGCCACAGCGAGTCTGCTGGCTCTATCCCTGACAATTCAACTGGTCTTTGGGGCTGTAGAACCAACTTCGGACGTCCTGGGGGTAGTGACAGTCAAATCGAGCATCGCGAACATCCGTTCTTGTCCGACAACTACCTGTGCGATCCTCTCGAGGAGCCGGGCAGGTTCGACCCTCACGGCCGTGGACGTCAAAGGCGATTGGCTGGAGATTCAACTCGACGAGGGCGCCCGCGGATGGGTCCACCGTGATCTTGTCGAGCTCAGCGAGTCCCTTCTTTGGTCGAGCGCGAAAAAGGAAAACAGCATCGAGGCTTACTCGGCCTATCTAGACCGCCATCCGTCCGGGGAATTCCAACAGGAGGCTCGCGAAAAACTGAGGGAACGAGAGTACGAGCGGGCGATCGCCATGAAGACCAGGCCCGTGCTCGAAAAATTCCTGGACAAGTACCGTTGGGATAAGACCGAGCTGGTCGAGTCGGCCAGTGCCGCACTCGAAGATCTCATCTTCGCAGCAATTCAGACGCAACCGTCGCTGGCCGAATGCCGCAGCTATCTGGAACGCTTTAAAGACAAGTTCCGGTCTGCAAAGGTCCGGACGATCGCGGAACCGCTTGAGTACGTGGCTGCGTTGAAGAAGAAAACCATAGAAACTTACGACGAATACCTCGAGCGCTATCCGAGTGAATTTCATAGTGCGGAAATCAGGGGACTGCGTGAGCCGATCATGTTTGCACAGGCCAGCAAAGAGAAAAGCGTTAAGGCCTGGGAGGAGTACCTCGCGAACTACCCGGAAGGCAGCCACTCCAAGGAAGCAGCGGATCTGCTCGAGGCGGCGATATTCGAGGAGGCCGTCCGAAACGACTGGCATTCGGATTTCGACCGCTACATGCAGAAGTACCCGAATGGTCGGTTTGTCGAAAAGGCGAAAGAGCGCCTGGGGTGGCTGAAGGCGCGGAGTGCCAGCGTGGATGTCATTTACCCCAGAGAGTTGGAGGAGTCCGCGAGCCCTTATTCCAACGTCGGTCGGCCTTTCTGGAGCTGGAAGACGACCTTCAAGGAGACGGGGGGCAAGATAGGCTACAGGGTTAGGGGCGAAGGTCGAATCGTGGACCCGCGAGGCAGATCCTGGGGCAACGGCATGAGCGGAACGATTACGCGCGAGGAGGTACGGGTGCCAGCCGGCGGGACCGGAACCGACAGCTACTGGTTCTTCTCCTCGGATCACGAACTCTGTAATAGCACCATGACCGTCGAATGGACCGGCGAAGATGCGGGCGGCCACCCGATTTCAATCCGAACAGAACTGCGCGCCAAGCACACGAGTTGCCCGGGCCCCGACAGGAAGGACTAGCCGGCAGGGCGAGATGGGACGAGGCGCTGGCCAGGGGTGAACCCACCGCCGGTGGGTTCACCCATTTCGGCCCACGGATCAGTCTCTCAAGTGGTTGGCTCGCCATTGATCGACGATCACCCGCTGTTCGTCTGGCAGCCGTAGCGAGCGGAGAAGCGCCTTTGCAGCTGGTCGGACTGCGGAATCCAGTTCTAGAGCACGTTCCAGGTCGCTAAGACCCTGGGCGCAATCGCCTTGCACCAACCGGATGATACTTCGATTGACGTGCGCCGTGGCTGAGCGAGGGTCAATCTGGAGGACCCGATTGAAGTCGTCCAAAGCTCGATCCAAAGCTCCCTTCCCGTACAGCGCCAGACCCCGAGTGTGATAGGCAGCAGCGAACGTCGGGTCGATCTGAATCGCTCGGCTGGAGTCGGCGATTGCGTCATCCAGCTTGCCTTGGCCGATTCGTACCATGGCACGATTCCGGTAGGCTTGCGGAAGCTGGCTATTCAGTTCGATTGCCCGGTTGTAGTCAGCTATCGCCTCCTCGACCTTGCCCTGGGCCTTCCAGAGGTTGCCTCGATTGTTATGGGCCGCAGCCAGGATATTCCGCCTCGCCGATTCCATAGACTCGAGGGACGACTGACCCTCCTGTTCGATTGCGGTCGTGTAATCGCTGAAAGCAGCTTGCCGGTCGCCGGCCTCGTCACGATCGACGCCCCGATTGTAGTAGGCCTGAGCAAAGTGCGGCCGCAGTGATTGCCTACGCTTGGGGTCGACTTTGGTCAGAGTCTGAAGATCACCGATAGCCCCATCAGAATCCCCCTGCTGCAAACGAAGAACTGCTCGACCAAGATACGCGGCGCCGAGATCTGGCCGGATGGCTATCGCCTTGCTGAAATCTGCGATGGCCGCTCGGGCGTCTCCACTGACCGCACGAGCCAGACCGCGATTGTGGTACGCTTCCGCACACTGGGGGTCCAGTTCGATTGCTAGATCGAAATCAGCGGCAGCCAGGTCGACGCGGTTCTTCTGGAGCCACTCGTTGCCACGTTCGATGTAGGACCGCACCATCTCCTGTCGCGGAGGGACTTCATCCGAAGGACGAGCATCACGCATCAGAATGAGCTCCCACAATCGAAGCTGATTCTGGTGCCAGGCTGAATTGGGAATCTCTCTGTCCTGTCCTGCCGTCCATCCAACCCAAAACGGGAGCAGACCCAGGGCAAGACGCAAAAACCGGATAGTCCGGAAAAGCTCGCTAGCCATTTGATCCTCCTCTCGGCGTTGGGAATGCCGGTGGGTATGTGGAGGAATACTTACGCACAGTAACTAAGGTTCCGAAAAAACAGCGAGGACGGGCATTCAGAAGGAAGACGCGACGCGTGACGGTTATCCCAACGCTCGTTTCCTGCGATCTGTCAGGTTTAGACTTCGGGGAGCGGCATTTGGTTGGGGCAATGTCGGAAGCGGGCGGAGCCGCTTCCGGTTCTATTTTCCAAAGACGGTGAGCTCCAAGACTCCGACTGGCATCCCTGCCGGTACTCCGCTGATTGTGAGCCTGACCCGGCGGGCTCGGACCGGCGGGATTTCGTCAAACTGGATGTTCATGTCTTCGGTGTTCTTCATTTTGTCCACGACGGTGGAATAGCTTTTTCCGTCTGGGGAAACCGAGATGGTGTACTGGTAGGGAGCCGGCCGGACACCTTTCTTGAGATCGAGTCCTTCGTCCGACCAAAGGATGCGGGTGCTGTCCACCGTGAAGTCCTGCATGAGATCGATCTCCAAGTACGGCCCCTTGTCACCGTCGGCCGCCTGCCACCAGGTTCGCGCGTTGTTGTCGACGCCGTATTCCGGGGCGCGGCCCGCAGACAAGCTGCTCGACTGCACAGGCTTGTTCAGAGACAGGACAATGGATCCAGAATCGTTGTCGACCCAAGGTTTTGCCTTTACGCCGGGCGCCCACTGAGGTGTTTCCGATGGTCCGCGCATAATCATTCGACCTTGTTCGTCAAAGCCAACTGGATCCATCGCCAGGCGGCGCTCGAAACGATACCGATTGCGGTAAAGCACGTGGTATATGACCCAGTGTGTGCCGTTCGGACCCTCGACCACGCTGTGGTGCGCACTCCCGTTCAACAGGCCTTTCCGGTCCACCAGAAGCGGGCTTCGCGGATCGTAGCGAAAGGGACCGAGCGGGCTCTCGCCCTCGTATAGCCCGACCGCATAGGTCTTCCATTCGGTGCCGGGCGCCGAGTACTGAAGGTAATATCGGCCTCCTTGCCTGGTCATCCACGGGCCCTCAATCCAGCTGGTTTCGGTCAGCTCGTTCAGGTCCCCCGCACTCTCCCACTTGTGGGCCGGCTCGTAGGCAAACAAGTGCCGGCGCTTTCCCAAAAAGCGTGTCAGGTCTTTGGGATCCAACTCGACGCCGAAGATGCCCGTCGCCGCGCCGCCGGCGAAGTAAAAATAGACCCGACCGTCACCATCCCGAAAAAGCATTGGATCGAAGGGCTGGTAGACCTTCCCCTCCTCATCGCGGAAGTCGCCAAGCAACTGCCACGGACCGAGCGGGTCCTCCGCCCCATAGAGACCTAACCCGTTTGCAGTCAGGTAGAAGCTTCCATTGTGCTCCATGACCGTCGGAGCCCATACCACGCCTTTCACGCCCGGCAATGTCATCGGCTGATAGTGCCAGTTGACAAGATCAGAAGACCACCACGCCAATCCGTTGGAGGGGTACAGGTACCATTTTCCCCCGGCTCGGATGACAGTCGGGTCTGCCATGCTCCGCATGTCGCGTCCGGACGCGGTCTGAATCGGGTAGGCCGGAATCGGCAGAGGATTGCAGTAACGCTGAGTTTTATTCTGAGCAGACAGGGCGCCTCGCCCTGCCGACATCAGCAAAGCGACCGCCAAGCTGCCAACGGCCAACGTCCGCATCAGAACTTCGAATCTTGCTTTGCGCATCAACCGGTTCTCCCACCAAATGATGGCACAGTCTACCCTTTCAGCTCCTCGAGATCTCAGGAAACGGCTAAAGAGTATGTTCGTTTGGTTGCCCGGCACGATCGAAAACCCAGGCGGGCATTTCCATTCGCGCCCCTTTGGCCGGGTCGACGATCTGGTTGACGATCAGGCGGCCAATGAGGTTGACAAGGACCCGTGATTCGCCATCCCCGCGGCCACTCGATCGCTCTACCAGTGCCACCATGTCTTCCGTGGCTTGCCAGGCGGCCTCGGTGAGGTCCTCGTGCGCCCCTATTGTGTACACGTAACCCGGCGTCAGGAGAACGGGGCGCTTGGACAGTTGCTGGGGGAGGATCCGAAAACGCAAGAGGACCTCGGCGTCCGTCTCGAGCCCCTGACCTGCAATTTCCCCGTCGCCCTGCAGGGCGTGCGCATCTCCGAAGCCGGCAAGGGCGCCCGGGACCTGGGAGGTGAAAACCACGGTGGTGCGCGCGCGAACGTCCCGGCAGTCCATGTTGCCTCCCGTCTCCGCCGGCCTGCGCGTGTCCATGCTACCGGAAGCCGGGGTGATTCCGACCACTCCGAGCATCGGGTCGACAGGCAGGCGAGTCGAAGGGCTGACAATCACCCTGCCGTCCTTGATCTCGTAAACCCGCTCAGCACAGTAGCCCCAGTCGCCGGTTCGGATCTCGAGGAGATCGATGGCCAGGGTTTCGCCCGGCTTGGCTCCTTCGACATAGATCGGCCCGGTCGCGGGATTGATCGTGTCTCCTGGTCCCGGCTTGGTGAACCGGCCGTCACGAGTGACAAGGCCGGGCAGGCCGTGCGAGCACTCGACCAGCAGAAGTTCTCCAGGCTGAACTGTGTAGGCGGCCGGTCTCTGGGACTCAAAAAGTGTGAAATGCGCGTTTTTCGAGAGGCGGCGGACCTTGGCTCGGTCGAGCTTCACAGAACGGGCGCCGAAGCCAAGTCGCTCCATGATGCGAGCGCTCTCCTTGGACAATGTCTGGACAGCACCAGCCGCCGCTACTCCTGCAGCTAGAAATGATCTTCGGTCCATGCGAGTTCCTTTTCTGTTTCCCGGCGGTTCCTCTTCGCAGTCATTGTTCCTTCCACCCCGGCCAAGAAATGACGGGAATGTAGTTCGATTCGTTATAAGCTCGGCGGCCGCCTGGGCGCGTAGACGCGCTTCAACTTAGATGGCTCGGATTGGGTATAGATAGCCAACTCCCGCGGGCTCCAGGTGATCACTTCGTCGCGCGAGTCGCCCGTGACATCATGAACCAGGTAGGACATGTCCGGATGTCCGTCCGCAGGAAATACAACCACGCGCCGGCCCCAGCCGTCGACCATCCCGCCCTCATCCGGATTGGTCGAAAGCAGGATGAATTCTTGCCCATCTCCCCGCCAGTTGACGGGCATGATCGGTGACCCTGCGTGGATCAATTCGAATCGGGTGATTTCGTTTCCCCTGCAGGTGTCGAACAGCGTGATCAGCCCCGGTTCACCCCAGTAGTTGATCGTACAGAATTCCAGTCCCGGGATATCCGGGCGGAACTGCCCGACTGAAGGTGTTTGGGCGTGACCGATTCGGTGATGTTTGAGAATCCGGCCTTGGGGATCCGCCACCACCACGCCGTCATCGCTCGCCGAAATGAAGACCTTTTCTTCGCCCGTGGTGCCGCAGAAGTTGCCAAAGCAGGTCCCGTCAGAATGCTCTTCGAGCTTGCCGTCGAGCGTCCACAACGATTTCCCGTCGTGGTCAAACAACGTATACCCGATAAGGATCTCGTCTTTCCCGTCACCGTCCACGTCCGAGAAGGTTGGAAAGTGTCCAAGGTTCGCGGTGCGTGTCCAGAGCAACTTGAAATCGTTGGTATAGGCCCACAGACGGGTGTGTCGATCTTTGACGATGATGTCGAGGGGCTTTCCCAGACCCCGCAGGTCGGCGAACGCAATGCAGTCGACATTCAGCCAAGGCAGGTGATCACGCCGGTAGTAGTGCTGGTACTCTTTCCAGGACGTTTCGTCGGCGGAGATCGCCGAGCTCGGGACTGTGTGCCGTGACAAGAGCCGCCCCGTCTTGCCCTCCAGGATCCTGATCTCTGAGTCATGGGCGTAAATGACTTCCACCCGCCCGTCGTCGTTGATGTCATGCACCTGTGCCGCGACGTCATAGGAGACATAGGCGTGATCGCGGTTTGGCTTTCCCTGCTGCCAAAGCACCTGCCCGTTCGAGCTCACCGCGGTGAGACAACTCACCTGATGATAGTTGGAGCCAAAGAAGGGGATGCTCTGGACGAAGAGGAAATCGGTCTGGCCGTCGGAGTCGAGGTCCCCCAGGCGTAGAGACCGGGAGACGCCGAATTCCTCTGTTGAGAAGCGTTTCCAGAGGACGGGCTTCGGGTTCCCCCGTCGAAGGTCTTCAAGCTCAGCCTGCTGCCTGGCGGCACGAGCGACAAATGCAGTTGCTTGCTCCGACGTCGTTTGAACACGGACACTGTGGAAGCGCACGGGAGAGCAGGCGAGCACTCCGATTTGACCGCCGGAGAAGCGCTCGTTGCTCAGCGAGAAAACGCGCTGGCCGTCGACGAGACCCGCGAGCCGTGACCCAAAAGCTTCGACCCTCAACCGGTAGGCCCGGCCGGGCTCGACGGCGAAGTCTCGAGCACCAAGATCATGCCAGCCGTCCTGGCGAAATGCCTTCTCCCCGTCCCTGTAACGCATCACCAGCTTACGAGCGCCGTCGAAGCCGAAAAAGTAGTAGCGCCGGCCTTCCTGGTATCTGAAGATGAGGCCAGCCAGTGCGGCGACATCCGGTCGGGCGAGAGGCGTCATCGCGAGCTCGACAGAGTAGTCTCCCCAGAGCGGATTGCCGTTGCACAGGATTGGGTAGGTGAAGTCCTTGGTCCATGACTCGGCGTTGTATCCGAGATAGTTAAGCACGTGCTTCCCATCCACCTCGAAGACTTTCCATTCGTCCGGCCCCCGGTTGTTCACGATTTGCCAGCCATCGGTGAATGTTCGAGGAACATAATGGTATTCGGGGAAACCCGGGCCGGCTGGCTGGCCAAAACTCCCGGGCGGCAGGTTGGAGAAATCCGTCGAGTAGAGAACGACCTCGTCTGATGGCTGGAATCCGGTCGCAACGACAAGGACAACACAGAAAAGCAGAAACTGTGACAGTCTCAGCATAGACATAACCTGACTTGAAATTTCCACCAATGACGATGAAATTACAAGGAATTCATTCGAGAGGCCTGGTGCGCACTCGTTTCTATCGACAGTGACGAGGCGATTGCGCGGGGGGCGATAACGCTTGTCTGCCAGGGAGGAATTAACGTAACCTCTCGCCGTGTTCCAACTCGACCTATTCTCTCCTCAACGCCTGTCCCTGCGTTCTCTCCAGACAGCCATCGAAGAACTGGACCTCAGCGGTGCGGCTGAGAAGCTGGCCGAGTACCAGAAGGTCTGGGGCGACGACGGACTGACCTGGGAACCGGACGTATTGATATTCTTTGACGGGCGACTCCTGTCGCTGGAACTCGACGCCGCCGTCGTAATTTGGGAAGAGTTCACGGGAAATCCCGTCTTCAGCCGGTTAGGGCCTGGTGAGCGGGAGAGCATCCGGCGGAGCTACTTCTCGCGCTTCCTCCAGGCTTTGCCGGAAGATTACGGTCTTCGAAGTCCCGGCGGCGTATCAGTGGGATACCTCTGGTTTTTGGCCGGCCGTCAGGACCTGGCTTCCCGTCTGTTGGAACAAGAAATCGGGCGATACGGCGACGATACGAGGACCAGGCTCCGTCTTGGTAACAGCCATTTCGCAGCCGGAAGGATTGCGGTTGCCCGGGACCATTATCGGGACGCTCTGCTGGCCGGTCTGCCGGCCGATTGCTGGGAGGAGATCTCGGACCCGGAGGTCAGACGGTCGATTTCGGCCGCCGGGGATGGGGGGTGGGCAGCCGTTGAGGCGTGTTTGGATGGGCTGTTCCGTGTCGATCGCTTCTCGGATACCGAAAGCATGACGGCATGGATGAACCGGCGATGGCAACCTGATCCATGTGATCGCGGACGCAGCGAGCCGCAGGACAGCAGTCGCTTTTATGTCTGCCTGGTTTTGTCAGCCAACAAGCCAGTCTGCCCCGAATTGCTTCTGCGCGACGCCCGTCTGGTCATGAAGAAACTGAACCCGCGCTTCCACGCAAGGTATATGGCGGGCCTGGAAGACCGGGAGTGAGATCGCGTCTCCTGCTGACTGTCCCGTTTTCCGGGACATTGCTCCCCTTGGCGACGTCCTTCAGTCATACTGTTGGCAACAAGAAGAGCGCGACCGCTGGGAGTTCCTCCAGCAACGGGGTTCGGATGCGCCGCAGAGAGTTCGTTCAATCGGTTGTTTCCGCCGGAGCCTTGGCTGTGACAAAGTCAGCTGCAGCTGCCCAAGCCACGGGAGCGCCCGACGTCGTCGTAATCGGAGCCGGCGTGTTTGGGGCCTGGACTGCCTATGAACTCCAGCGAGCCGGGCGGAAGGTTCAACTGATCGACGCGTATGGACCAGCTAACAGCAGGGCAAGCTCCGGCGGTGAATCGCGAATCATTCGGATCGGATATGGAGCCGATGAGATCTACAGCCGCTGGTCCGTCCGATCGCTCGAACGTTGGAAAACCTTCTTTTCCGCCGGTTACGAAAACCCGCCGCTCTTCATCAAGACCGGCGTCTTGTGGATGGCTCGCGAGAACGATCAGTACGCGATGGCCAGCCTCCGGACACTCGAGCGTCTGAACGTTCAATTCGAGCGTCTGTCGCGGGAGGAGTTGGAACGCCGTTACCCGCAGATCTCTTTTGGCCAGACCGGGTGGGGGATCCTGGAACCCGGCAGTGGCGCATTGCTCGCCCGCCGCGCTGTGTCAGCTGTCGTGACCGAGACTCTCCGCGCTGGTGCGGAGTTTCGCATAGAAGCGATTCAGCCTCCTGAGGCAAGGACCTCGCGCCTCGAAGCGGTACGAACGGCTTCCGGTTCGGAGATTCGCGCGGACGCATTTGTGTTCGCCTGCGGGCCCTGGCTCCCGAAGATCTTCCCGGAAATTCTGAAGGGACGAATTCAGCCGACCCGACAGGAAGTGTTTTTCATCGGCATTCGGCGGGGCGATCGGCGCTTCTCGGCACCCGAGCTTCCGACCTGGATCGACTTTCCAGAGGAGGTTTACGGCATACCGGACATCGAGAGCCGGGGCCTGAAGGTTGCTTTCGACCGGCATGGTCCGCCTTTTGATCCGGACACCGGGGAGCGGGTCGTAAGCACGGAGTCCATCCGAGCGGCCAAGGCTTTCGTCGCCCGGCGCTTTCCCAGCTTGTCCGACGCCCCGATCGTCGAAACCAGGGTCTGCCAGTACGAAAACAGCTCCAACGGCGATTTCCTGATTGATCGCCACCCGAGGTACGAGAATGTCTGGCTGGTCGGCGGGGGGTCCGGACACGGTTTCAAACACGGTCCTGCCGTCGGCGAGTACACGGCTCGTCAAATCATGTCAGGAGGTGAGACGGAACCACGCTTCAGCCTCAAAACAAAGGGGACCGTTCATCAGCGCTCGGTCTATTGAGCTAGAGGAGAAGAAGGGCTCAGTCCAGTCGGACGCTCCAGCTCGGTTCTTCGTCCGCCTGATCGGACTTCTCCAATGGCCTATTCGCTTTCTGTCGTGGGAGACCCGTCACAACTACAGCTTGTCTTTCAGGATCTCCAGGCCTTTACTCAGAATGTTGTCCTCTTTCCCGATGAGAGCCGGCGGAGTGCGCTCGATCTTTACATCAGGCTGAACCCCATACCCTACGAAATCCCGTCCATCGGGGTAGGTGTTCCTCTTGGTGCATATTCGGGCCCCGCCGCCGCCTGGCAGCTGAAGAGACAGGGGCTGGCCTGTACTGCCCCAAGTTGGCTCGCCCACAGTGGTGAAGCGTTCCAGACCATCGATGTAGATGAGGAGGTCCTCCGCCGCTGAACCCGTATAACAGCTGATGAGAACCACCACAGGGCCGAGGAATTTCGTCACGTTCGACGGCTTGAACTGCTCGTAGTCGTTCTGTTTCCACGCATCGCCTTTGGCGTAGCGGGTGTAGTTCTGATCGCCTATCGCTCCCCACGCCTTGTAGGCTGCCACGTGCTCGCGGGTCCTCCATGCCGAGCCTTTCAGAGGTTGATCCACGAAATAGTCGAGGATCGCCTTGGCGATTTCACTGCTTCCGCCGCCGTTTTGACGAATGTCCAGAATAACGCCTTTCCCGTTGGCGAGTGCCGGTACGACTTCGTTTTTGAACCGATCGACGATCTGACCGTCGTTGAAACTGTTGAGAGCGACATAAAGCACCCCGTCTTCAAGCCACCGCTGCTCGAGCAAGGACTGCGGAGGGTAAGCCTCAGCGACCATCATCTCCAGCTGGCCGGCGGCCGCCCGCTTCTCGGCGTCTCGCGTCATGCGAACGTCTTTTTGTTGTCCGTCCGGAGTTCGGATCGTGAAGGTGACCTGCGAGCCCGGCTCTCCGACAGTAAGGCCGAATCCCAAAGGCGCGTAGCCGTACACCGCAGCTTCCCAGAGCCCGTGCTCACTCGAAGAGCTGACCAAGGGAATGACCCGCTCGAGGAGATAGGTCTCCGTTGGGATCCCATCCACGGCGAGAACCTCGGATCCAAGAGGGACCTGATCAGCCAAACGCTTCTCGACATTTGTGACGATGGCACGGTGGCCGATCGGTTTGGAGGAAATCGGCGCCTTGTCGTAATGGGCCGGGCCCATTAGTTCCTGGGGTGGGTAAACGCCCGTATGCCCGTCTTTCAACATTGCCCCAAACCGCATCATGACCCGGTAGTAGTCCTTCGTGGACTTCGTCGCGAGAACCTTTGGGACATACTCACGAAAGGCTGCGTTCCAATCAAGGTCCGGCACATGGTCGAAATAGGCGAAGTTGTAGCTGACTTCCTTCCAGAACTCGGCCAGGCCGAAAATTTTTTCCGCGTCCGACAGATTCTCCTGATACCCAGATTGGGGCGAGTCTGAAGCGGCGGTGTATGGGATGGAAAGGCTGCAGGTAAGAAGAATCGACACCAAGACGATATTGATTTTCATCCGGATACCCTCTTAATGGAGCGTTTAGACTTTCTTCTCACCGAATTCGTTGGGTTTGCGCCCGGGTTGGGTGCGCGGGCTTCAATTCTGCACGGCAGGGTGGCATCCGCGCGACCGACGAGTCGGCCCGGCGAACAATGGGGGTCTACTGGAGGCTCATCTACCCGGGCAGTGGTATGATCCGCCGGACGTGGCTCAACACCATCCGAGCCCGCGCCCGAAGGCGCGGTATCTAGTCGTTGATCGGTAAAGGGCGTCAGAATAGCGATCGGTAACGTAAATGAAATGCCTGTATACTTCAGCCGCCAGCCTCTGCCTGACATTTCTTATCTGGAACAGTTCTTTCGGTCAGGAAGCCCCTCGGTTTCGGGTGCAATCCGAGCTGGTTCTTCTGCGTTTTCACGTCCTCAAGAACGACCGGGACATCGAAAACCTGGATGTTTCGGAAATCGAGATACGGGAAGACGGGCAGCTCAGAAGTGTGGCTGTCTTCGAGGGCTTCCAGCAGCGCCAGCAACGCACGATTCCTGTGCATCTGGCGCTGGTGCTGGACGTTAGCGGAAGCGTCACTCCCTACCTTCCCTTGACCTCCTCGCTGATGCAGGAGACGCTCATACAGGGATTGGAGTCGAAGGCTGTGATTTCGCTGTACGCGTTCGCAGGGGAAACCCGGCGTCTGTCGGGTCCCACCCGCGATACCGCTCTGCTCCAAGCCGGATTGCAGGAAGCGAACGGGATCGACAAACGGGGAAGCATGGTTTTCGGCTCCTTGCTGCAGGTATGCCAAGACCTCGGTACCGGAACCGACCAGCGAAAAGTGGTCGTGATCTTTTCCGATGGCCTCGATACCGGTACCGCGAACCGGAGGCAACGCGCTTCTCAGGAGCAGGCTTTGAAGGCCGCTCGCGCCGAGAACGTGGTGATCTACCCGGTCTGCCTGACAGAGGTCTTTCGCTCCTCCTCGGATGAACTGCAGGCGTTTTCTTTTGCCCAGCTGGGGGAGCAGACCGGAGGCAGGAGTTTTGCTCCTTTAGTGTTGAACAGTGAGACGCTGCAGGCGATCCTGCAGACGATTGTCTGGGAGCAGAACATGGAGTATGTCGCCGGCTACTACACCCAACCACTCCCCAAGCCCGGAAAGAGAAACGTGAAAGTGGTTCTCAAAAACCGCTCGCGAGGACAAGTCAGGGGAGGGGAGAAGGAATTCTGACCCCTGCAGCTGTGGTAGGACCTGAGGATTACCCCGCCCCGCTTGGCTTTCAGGCTGGAACTACTTACCGCTTCTGGCGGCTTCCCGGACGACAGCGATGACGGTTTGCACATCATCCGCGCCAGCCCGGGGATTGATGATGCAGGCGCGAAGCCAGAACTTGCCGTCGATGACCGTGCTCGACAGAAAGACACGGCCGCCGAGCTGGACTTTCTGCAGGATGGCCTTGTTCAATGAATCAAGAGCGTGCTGATCCTGTTGTACATTCGGTGGAGAATACCGGAAACAGACGATACTGAGACTTATCGGCTCGAACAGCTCGAAATCATCCGATGCACGGATCGAGGCTGCGAGGCCCTCAGCCAAAGCGATGTCTCGCTCGATTGACTTTCGGTAGCCCGCCAAGCCGTGGTGCCGCAGCGCCATCCACACCTTCAACGCGCGAAAGCCCCGCGTCTGCTGATAGCCGTATTCACTGAACCATGGCAGGCCGCCTACACCGTCGACCTGTCCATCGGTTCTAAGATAAGGGGGGACAAGGCTGAAGGCTCCCCTCATCGCTTCTCCATCGCGCACCAGCACGAGCCCCGCTTCGACCGGAACATAGAGCCATTTGTGCGGATCCAGCGCCAGACTGTCCGCGCGGGACAGTGCCGACAACTCCTTGCTGTACCTGCCGGAAAGGATGGCCGGCGCACCGTAGGCGCCGTCAACATGCAACCAAAGACCGTGCCTGGCGCAGACATCGGCTATCTCATCGAGCGGATCGATCGCTCCGGTGTTCACCGCGCCTGCACTGGCGATCACCGCGATCGGTGTACAACCTTCCTCGATGTCTTTCTGGACGGAGGCCTCCAGGGCGGAAGGAATCATCTGAAGCGCCCGGTTATGTCCGACGGTTATCAGGCTTCGGTGGCCGAAGCCCAGCAGCTCGATTGCCTTCTGATAACACCCGTGCGCTTCGCCGGTCTTGTAGAGCAGGAGGCGGTGGGGCCCTCCCTGCAGGCCTTCAGCTCTCACGTCGAAACCGCACTTGACGTGGCGGGCTACGGCGAGAGCCGTCAATGCCGCCATCGATCCACCACTGACAAGAAGCCCCATACTTTCGGCTGGGAAGCCGGTCATCTCCTTGAACCAATTGACGACCTCCCGTTCGATGTAGATTGCGGCGTGATTGCCTCCGGCACAACTCGGATTCATTGCCGCGGCCAGGGATTCGGCAAAGATGCCCATCAATGCGGGCGGCGGATTCACCCAACCGTAGAAGCGCGGATGTCCATTGCCGAACGGAAAAGGTGCAATCTCGTTCTCGAATGCATCAAGGATGGCATCCGGGCTCTCGCCTGAAGCAGGCGCTGCGGAATTGAGGCGCTTTGCCGTAAGATCCCGCGGAAGGGGGCGAAAAACGGGTTGCGCAGGAAGGGTCGTGAGGTGCTTGGCGATCAGATCGACCACCCGATACCCGACTCGCCTGATCTCGTCTGCCGACCACTCCCATTTCCTCCGGTCTTCGTCTAGACGCATCGAATCAAGGTTCGGCTGATCGGATTTCCGCATAATCCCCCATTATCGTCTCTTCAAGATGCGTGTACACCTTTGGGCGATGACGAAGACGAGAAGGAGTGGGGTTGGTCGGTTGAAGCTCAACCCAGGCTGGAAGCTGGCTCCCGGACCGAGGGCCGGTGATTTCATGATCGTCAAACAGTGATCCTAAAACCGGGTGTATGGCACCATGCACCCCGCCAGCCTACTTGATGGAAATCAGCTCTACTTCGAAGATGAGTACGGCGTTCGGTCCAATCTCGCGACCGGCGCCCCGCTCGCCATAAGCGAGACTGGAAGGGACAAAGAGCTGCCACTTGGAGCCAACCGGCATCAGTTGCAGAGCCTCGGTCCAGCCCTTAATGACCCCCTGAACGGCAAAAGTCTCCGGGGCGTTGCGCTTGTATGAACTGTCGAACTCCGTCCCGTCGAGGAGCGTCCCCCGATAGTGGCAAACGACGGTGTCGCCAGGCTTCGGCTTCTCCCCGGTGCCTTCCGTCAGGATCTTGTATTGAAGGCCGCTCTCGAGTGTAATGACTCCCTCCGCGGACTTGTTTTGGGTCAGGAACGCCTCCCCGTCTGTCTTGTTTTTCTCGGCGATTTCCTGTGCCCTCTGATTCTGCAGCGCCATCTGCTTCCTTCTCAGTTCGTTTTGGAATCCAGCCATGATTTCCCGCAGTTCCGCGTCGGTGAGGAGCATCTTGCCGCCCGAGAGAGCGTCCCTCAGTCCCTGAGCATACAGATCCAAGTCCAAATCCAGGGACTGCAGCCGCATCTGATTTCCAGTCGCTACGCCGAGAGCGTAGCTGAGCTTTTCCTTCTCGCTTTTCAGCGTCGCGGCGTCTTGTGCAGAGGAGCCGCCAACGAACCCAAGCATCACGACCACTAATAACCATCGACTGATCATTTCCGTTCCCTTCTTTCGATACCGTCTTGCCGCAAACTCATCACCAATCATAGCTATTCCTCTGAGCTGTAGAATGACTGCTCGTAGGCCGTGTCCAGCATTGCGACGATGTTTTCCGGAGGAACGTCCCCCATGATGTTGTGAACCGGATTGAAGACAAAACCGCCGTCCGGCTTGAATACCGCCGCGAGGGCCTGCACATTGCAGCTGACCTCTTCGGGTCCCCTGCGCGCCAAGCATGTTCTGCGTGTCGCAGCCTCCGCCCCAGAAGACAATCCGTTCGCCGAATTCCTGTTTCAGTTCAGCTGGATCCATGTTGGCCGCTGAGATCTGGACGGGGTTCAGCACGTCCACCCCGCACTCGATCAGAATCGGGATCAAGGGCCTGATGGATCCGCAATTGTGCATGAATACTTTGATGTCGCTGTTCTTGTGGATGAAGTCGCAGAACCGTCGGATGAATGGAGCCGAGAAGTCCTCGACGAGCTGAGGGCGGCACATCGGGCGCTCCTGAGTCCCCATGTCATCGCTGATCGTGATCAATTGGATGTACTGACCGAACCGGTCGATGATCTTTCCCGCCCGTTTCAGGTATTCCTCGATCAGGGATTCGTGTTCGGCGAGCACGGTCCGGGGGTCTTCAATCATGGCGATGCAGCGCTCGATGCCTCCGAAGAAACCCCCGAAGCCGCCGCCGTAGCTGTAGCCGATGAAGTTGGTCGCGTACGGCGTCTCTTTGTAGATTCTTTCGGCTTCCCGGCCGTAGAGCTCGATCGCCTGGTCTTCGTCCAGGCCTCCCCAATTGGAGAGCCATGCGCCATCCGAGAAGAATCCGCCGGCCGGCATCCGCATCTCCTCCGCACCCTGGCGGCTGATCCAGTCCCCTTCCTCGTTTTCCATGGGGCGGAAGGAGGTGGGGACTTCAAATTCATATTCCCCGCGCACCGTCCAACGCCAGGTGCTTGTGCCACCGCGGTTCCAGAAGCACACAGTCGATATGGAAGCGCTGGAGGATATCCTCGTCCACGTAGGCGAGCATTTGGACGAGGTCGGGCACCCAGATGGAATCGACCGACAGCCCCAGGTAACGCCGGAGATCGCGGTAGGCGAACGCCGAAATGCCGGTCGACATGTGGCTGCCCAAATCAATCGGATATCGATCGACGCGCTCTCGATTCAAGGTGCGAATCACGCGTTCGCGGGAGGTCAGTACTTCGTGTGGCATAACTGTCTACTCCATGAGGGTCGCCGAGGGTATTGTAGCGTTCGGCGCGGTGGTCGGCACCCGGTATCTTGGTGAAGCGTGTAACCGGTGTTGAGAAGGCAGTGGCTCACGCGCGTCGGCGAGCGGTGGGTGGCTGGATTCCTGGCACTGAAGCGGGTCATTTTGGAAAGCTCCAGTTGCCTTGGCTGGCGCCCATCCCGTGGGCACCTTGTCTCCCCCTATCTCCTTGTCTCCCCGTCTGAATTTCGAGTTTCGGGGACACAAAACTTAATTCCTTTGCTCACGCATGTTGGCGCACACTGAGTGGGAATTAAGTATCATGTCCCCGAAACTACCGAGGAGAACAGACTATGGGAATCGGGCGATTCTGCAAAAACCTCTTACTCACGGTTGGTGTCATGACCATGATTTCATCGATGCTGTCGTTCGGCGCTGAACGACCGGGCCTCGACTATCTTCGCCAGGGATGGGCCATCCGCTCTTCGGCCGACGTCAAAGAGCCGGGGACGGTTCTTTCCACACTGGCGTACAAGCCAGCCGGATGGTTCCCGACCGCGGTGCCCTCGACGGTCGTCGCCGCACTCGTCGCCAATAAGGTTTATCCCGACCCGCATTTCGGGATGAACCTCAGGCAATTCCCGGGCGTGAACTACCCGGTCGGCACAAACTTCTCGAACATTCCTATGCCTGAGGACAGCCCCTTCCGCCACTCATGGTGGTATCGGACCGAGTTCGCGCCACCCGCTTCGAATGCGAATGATACGATCTGGCTTAACTTCGACGGTATCAATTTCCGGGCGAATATCTGGATGAACGGAACCCAAATCGCCGATTCGAAGGAAGTGGCCGGCGCCTTTCGCTCCTACCAGTTCGATGTCACCAAGCGGGTGGTGCGTGGGAAACCAAATGTGCTCGCGGTCGAGGTCTTCGCACCCTTGCCGACTGATCTCGGGATCACGTTTGTCGACTGGAACCCCGCGCCTCCAGACAAAATGATGGGGCTGTATCGAGATGTCTATCTGAGCAAGACCGGCCCTGTGTCCGTCCGGTATCCGCAAGTGATCAGCACGTTCGATCTTCCATCTCTCGACACGGCCGACCTGAAAGTCAACGTGGAGTTGCGGAATGCAGCTGACAGCGCCATCAAGGGCACCCTGCGCGGCCGCATTGAGACCGTCGAGTTTTCGCAACCGGTGGAGCTCGGCCCCCGGGAGACCAAAACGGCCTCCTTCGCCCCAGCCACCTTCCCGCAACTGAAGCTCTCAAAACCGCGTGTCTGGTGGCCGGCTCAGCTTGGAGACCAGCCGATGTACACCCTGGACGTCGACTTCAGCGAAAACGGCCGGGTCTCGGACCGCCAGTCCACCCGGTTTGGCATACGCCAGGTTACGTCGGAGATAACGGAAAACGGCCATACGGTCTTCCGAATCAACGGGCAGAGAATCCTGATCCGCGGAGCGGGTACACCCCGGAGATGCTCCTGCGCGGTACCCCGGAGCGCCAGGAGGCAGAGATCCGCTACGTCAAAGACATGAACCTCAACACCATTCGACTGGAAGGCAAGCTCGAGGACGAGCACTTCTTCAACTACTGTGACGAGCAGGGCGTCCTCGTCATGCCCGGGTGGTGCTGTTGTGATCACTGGGAGAAGTGGAAGGACTGGGATGAAGAGGATTACCGGGTATCCGTCGAATCGCTCCAGTCACAGATCCATCGCCTTCGCAGCCACCCGTCCGTCTTTGTCTGGCTCAATGGCAGCGACGGTCCGCCTCCTGCCAAGGTTGAACAAGCCTACCTGGAAACGCTGAAGAAGCTGGATTGGCCTAACCCGGTCCTTTCTTCCGCCACCGAAAAAAAGGCCGAGCACAGTGGTGCGAGCGGCGTGAAAATGCGAGGCCCCTATGAATACGTTCCGCCTGCCTACTGGCTGACCGACAAATCCAACGGGGGAGCTTTCGGTTTCGCGACCGAAATCGGGCCAGGCCCGGCCGTCCCGCCCGTAGAGAGCATCCGCCGCATGTTGCCCGCCGAGCACCTGTGGCCGATCGACGAATACTGGAATTATCACTGCGGAGGCGGCGCTTTCAAGAACTTGAACGTCTTCACCGAAGCGCTCAACAAGAGGTATGGAACGGCTCGCGACCTTGAAGACTATGCAAAGAAGTCCCAGGCGATGGCCTACGAGGCGCACCGTGCGATGTTCGAGGGCTACGGGCGGAACAAGTACCTCTCGACAGGCGTGATCCAGTGGATGCAGAACAATGCATGGCCCTCAATGATCTGGCACCTGTACGATTTCTACCTGCGCCCCGCCGGCTCGTATTTCGGGAGCAAAGTCGGGTGTGAACCTCTTCACATTCAGTATTCCTACGATGACCGTTCGGTTGTGGTGGTTAATTCCTTCTACAAGCCGTTCAACGGCCTCACGGCGTCCGTTCGGCTGCTCGACTTTGGGCTGACTGAAAAACTTGCAAAGAAAGTACCGGTCGAGGTGGCGTCGGACGGGATCGCCCGAGTGCTGGTATTACCCGATCTTCCCGGCCTGAGCACGGCTTACTTCCTGAAGCTCGAGCTTTCCGACGCAGGCGGTCGGGTCGTGAGCAGGAACTTCTACTGGCTGTCGACAAAACCCGACGTCCTCGACGGGGCGAAGGCCAAGTGGTATTACACGCCGCTTTCCTCTTTCGCCGACTTGACCGCGCTTCAGGAGCTGCCCGAAGTCCAGCTCAAAGGAGCGGTGAAATACGCGACCAAAGGCCAGGATCAGCAGGCTCGTGTGACCGTCACCAATCCCAGCACCTCGCTTGCCTTCATGGTGCGCCTCCAGGTGGTTGCCGGAGATCAGGGTGAAGAGATCCTCCCGGTCCTCTGGGAGGACAATTACTTTTCCCTGCTGCCCGGTGAGAAGCGGGAAGTAACAGGGAGCTATCGATTGCCCGGGGCAGCCGGAGTGAATCCCTCGCTGGTGCTGAGCGGCTGGAACATCAAGCGGGAAGCTGTGCCAGCAGGCCGGTGAGTCCCCGAAATCCCCGCTCGGCGAGCGATCGGGTCGCCGAGCGGCACAGGAAGAACGGCAAACGGAGCGTCTTTCGCGAAGTGCGCGGATTGCACCCTTACTACCTGATCACTTGTCCGATCGGGTAACTGGATATCTGCAGCCCGTCCTGGGTGCGAAGGGCGACGACGGTGATGGGCAGGTCGCACTCGAAGGCGACCGTTCCCCGGAAACCATCGCCGGTCAAGCCGTCGAAGATCTCCGAGACAAATCGAGCCCGGTGACCCAGAGGGTCCAGCGTAAAGGTCACGGTGTCAATCGGAAGCCCCTCCGCCCCGAGCAGGTGCAGAGTCACCACGGCCGGTTCCTCGTTGGGGTTGGCAAAAGCCAGACCCGTATCAAATCCGTCACCGACCTTCACAAAGACGTTCCCAGAACCGGCCGGCGGGGAATCCCCGACCCCGGCTTCGTTGGTGACTCTTCCGTCCCTCCAGAACTGGAAGATGGAGCTTGCTCTCACCAGCTTGTCGGACGTCACCCGAACCCACCCGACAGAAACGCCCAAGTCCTGCGACAGAACGAGGATTTCGGTCGAGCTGTTGGGAGGAACTTTCGTCGTGGCGACCGGCGCGACAGAGAAATCCATGGGGACGGCGAGAGAATGGGCTCGCTGGGCCAACGATGGGTTTCCGCCTTGCGGCAGCTCCACCGGCAGGGAAAGCGGACGACCGTCGTCATCGAAGAACTCGAGGGTGACCTCCGCCTCCTCGGGGCTCACGTTGGAGACGATGATCATATTACTCTGACCTCCGCCGCTCGCGACCTGGGCGAGCTCGAGCTCCTGGGCCGAACAGTAGACTTCGAGGGAATCGGGCAATAGGACAAGGAGCGCCTCGTGCCTGGACGCCGGCTCCGAGACTTGCAGGGCGGCGGTGCTCGCCGTTTGAACCGTCGTGTCCGCTTGGAGAAAAGTGAGGTCGGCAGCTGCCATGGAGCGGACTCCAAGATGCGGCAAACTCCAGAGAAGGGCCCCGGATGCGATATCCCTCGCCCGGATCCGCCCGCTGCCTTCATGGTAATAGTACAGGATGTCGTTTGCGAGAAACGCCGAGCTCAAACCTGGCGTCTCTTCCCGAATCTCCCAGACCGGTTCCCCGGAATACTGATCCAAGGCAATGATCGCAGCCTGACCGGCTCCGTCATCTTCCTGGAACACCAAGAGCCGGCCAAATCCCAGTGCGAGGCCGCAGGAGGGACTGATCCGGGCGTCCGGGAACTCGCGTGCGAATGCCGTCTCGCCGCTGCGTGTCATGAAGGCGCGCACTGTTGAATTCTCCGGATTACTGACATAGACGAGCTTCTCGCTGGCGACCACGCTTCCGCCATCACCCGCGACCCCGTTGATCCACCACGCCGTGGTTCCGGTCCTTACGTCTACTGCCCGAAGCGTGTTTGCATGCTCCAGGAAATACACGCGAGTGCCGAAGGCGGCCAGGGGAGCGGCCGCCGTGGTAACCGGAATCTGCCAGAAGACAAGACCGGTACGCGCCTGCACGGCCTCCACCCGGTTCTCGCCCGCGAAGACGGCCAGGTTGCCGGTGACGATCGGATGCCGTCCCCCGGTGTTTCCGACTTTCTTCCGCCAGAGCTCGGACCCGTCGGCAACGTCAATCGCCCTGGTGTCGGAGGTGCCGTCTCCACCCAGAATCACGACGCCCTGGGCATAGGCGGGCACATAGTTCAGGCGCTCGCCGCTCCCGTTGAATCCAACGCTCCAGACCGGGTTTCCGAGCGGGTCCAGCAGACGGTAGGACATCTGGGGACCGGCTTGCCCGGCCAGGTAGTAACCGTCGAAGGTCACCATGGATGAGGCATCGCCAAGCCCCGACAAATCAATCGTCTCGAACAAGCGAAGCGGCGGTTTGACCGATTGGAGGCCGGTATTCAGGTTAGTCCTGGCGTTATCGAATCCGGCAGTGGAGTAACTGCCCGAGTTCTGGGCAGCGACGATCGACACGGCAAGAAACCAGACAGGCGTAAACAGCAGCCAGTGCTTCCTCATCTTCTCCTCCTCGACCGATGAGCACTTCCATCGGTTGCGATGATCCACTTGAGCAACAGTAGTCGGACGACTGCCAAATGAGACCGGAAGACAGGCAAACACTCTTCCGATGATTCGCCGAAGATGTTACACGCGATTCAAGCTGAATGCAAAGTCGTATCAATGGTTTACGAAGTCGGACGCGAGGGACTCCAAGGACGGCAAAGACCTCAAGGACAACAAAGACGACATACAGGTACCTTTTCATTGTCGCTGAGGTCCTTGAAGTCCTTGCGGTCGTTGGGGTCCGTGCGACGCATCGGGCCGTTGAGCCGGGCTTGAGGCAATCGGGTCATCGAGTCGTGCTTGACGCAATCGGGTCATCGAGTCGTGCAGAACCGCAAACGGAGCGCTTTCCAGCGAGTGCGCGGAATTCTCACCGTCATCGACGCCCGAGGCCCGTAGCTGGTTGCTTGCGGCTTCAATCCGCGCACTTCGCTGAACGCTCCGGTGCGGTTCTGTTGATCTCGCCGAGCCCTCGCCAGGCACCGCGGGAACGAGCTCGGAAGCTGTTGGTGGGGAACCCGACGACTCACCTCACTGAAACCGTTCGTCGGAGCAGATAAAGCAGGGCGATCCAGGCAGGCAGGTGCACGAGCGCCTCGATTCCGATCCCGTACCAGCCGCTCCCTGCCCAGTAGGTCATCGGAAGGAGCGCCGTCCAGACGAGGATGACCGGTTCGGGGAGCAGAGCAGCCAAAGCAGGGGCCGGGGCGAAGTACCATGGATAAAGGGTGGGAGTGACGAGGAGCATGAGAAGGATGACCAAGAGTATCCGGAGCGCCACCTGCGTCAGGCCAAGCTCTCGGAACTTCCGGGCCATGCCGACTGCAAAAGCGGTCAGCAGGAGCATTACGAGGCCCCTGGCGATCACTCTTCCGTCCAGCGGACCTCCCGCCTGCCTCGCCAGAAACCAGCCGAATTTGTGGATTGGAACGTAGCCAAATTCGTTCGCGTCGAAGGTCTTCGCGTATTGAACCGCCCCGCTGTTCCGCTGCAACTGGAGAGCAGTAAGGAAGGGCAGGAGGATAAGAGTACAGCAGACCGAGAACGAAATCGCGGCCGCGAAGAGCGTGCGCTTGTTGCCCAGAAAGCGAGCCAGGAGCAGTGGGACAAGCAGGATCGGCCACAATTTGAGACCCACGGCCGCCGCGAGAGCGATGCCGGAAAGCACCGGCCTCCGCACCGCCAAGCCGATCACGAAGAGAAGCAAAGCAGGGGCCAGGGTCGCGTCCAGGTGCCTGTAGTGGTAGGTTTCGATCAAAAACAGCGGATTCCAGAAATAGATCAGGCACCATGTCATCGGCAGAGAACCCCAGCGCAGCAGCCAGACGAGGAACCCGAACGCGAGGAGATCGCACATCAGGAGCACGAAACGCCAGGCAGTCGTGTTGAACGGCTTCAGAAAATGGGCGACTGCGAACAAGGCCTGGGACAAAGGCGGGTAGAGCGATCGCAGCTGGGGGTGATTGATGCGCGAGACAGCGACACTCCCCTGTTGGGCCAGCGCCCTCACTTCCGGGTCCGATACGGCACCGTTTTGCACTTGTGCAGGCGGGAGAACATACGGACTGATGCCGTGCGCCGTGAGGGCACCGTCCCACAGGTAGCGGTAGTAGTCCGCCTCGACCGAGTCCGGGGTAAAGAAGAGAGTCGCCCGGCAAGCGAGACCGAACACCACGACGACGACAGCCAAAGAGCGGGTCCAAGCCAGTCGGCGCGACCGCCAGACAGCCACCAGATAGAGCAGTGCCGCCACGAGATATGTGAAGTTGCGAGCTCGTGGTGGACCGATGCCGTTCGAGATGGCCACAAAAAACACGACACAGCCGAGAATCAGGAGGCCGACGGCGGCGAGAAGGAAAAGGTTCAAGCCGGAGGGTGCCCGTATTTGCGGGACGGAACTACCGAAACCGGGTTCCGAATCACCCGGCGACCGCGCCATGCCAGGTTCGGCGTCCGGGCTGGCGCTCCCTGTCCGGGACCGCATTTCCGGGTCGATGTCGGAGAAGGCCAACTGGCGGGCGCCTATGCGAAAGCGGCGGATCAATCGCCACAGATCGCCGTCCGATAATCGACGGCTGGTTCTGATCTTCCGGCGTCGCTCGAGAATCGGGCGCATTCCGCGAAATCCGTCCCAGTACGCTCGGACAATCACCCGGGCGAGCGCCCGGGCCGACAACTCCCGCGTAAAATTCCCCGCCGGCCCTCGGCCGAGGGCTGCCGCCGCGACGTTCCAAAACCATCGACTCAAGGTAAAGAACACGCTGCCCAGCAGCATCGGCAGTGGAAAGTTCTTCACTGCCAGCCAGAAACGGTTTCTCTCGACCAGGTAGATCTTCCGCTCGGAATAGGCGCCGCTGGTCGCGGAATGCCGGTGACGGACGACCGCGTCCGGGACGTATCGACAGCCCCAACCGAGGAGCTGGAGGCGGAGACCGAGATCGGCGTCGTCAGCATAAGCGAAGAAATCGGGATCGAACCCGCCCGCCTCGTTCACGGCCTCCTTCAGGTAAAGGGCGGCGCAGCCATCCGGGAACAGAGCATCCTCCACCTGCTCATATTGTCCGCGGTCCACCTGCCCGGTCCCCCGGCCCCGGTTCTGGCCGTCCGCATAGATCAGGTGCCCGGCTTTGTCGATCACCCGGGAGTTGAAAAGCAGGATCTTGCACGCCCACATCCCTATCCGCGCTTGCCCGTCGCGCAAAGCAACTTCCATCATCCGCTCGACCCAATCCGGCTGGGCCATCGCGTCATTGTTCAAAAGTGCGACGAAGGACCCTCGGGCTTCGCTGATGCCGATGTTATTGGCCCGGCCGAAGCCGAGATTGGTCTCGAGCCGAATCAGGCGGAGACGCTCGCACCCGAATTCGTTGACCACGGCAACGCTGTCGTCGGTCGACCCGTTATCAATGACGATGATTTCGAGTGGATCGTAGGTTTGAGAAAGCAGAGAGGTAAGACAGTCGCGGAGAAGTTGGGCCCGGTTGTAATTGACGACAATGACGCTGACCAGAGGGTTCATACGGCTGTAGGCGCGATTGCCGCCCCATATCGGTGCGACACGCAGCTATCCACGAACTGAAATGAGGGGAAGGGGCACCAGGCAAGGGCGGGCAGAGGGAGAGAACTGGAGCGCACGGGGGCAAAGGGAGGAAACGACAGTGGAACAATTACTCGCCCTCCGTCGCTTCCCTCTCTTGATCTTTTTGACCCTTGTCCCTTTACCCTTTGCCCCTCTGTCCCTTTGCCCGAGCAGTTCTAGCTGCGTCTTCCGATACCGAAATACAGGAATCCGAGCTCCTTCATCTCAACGGGATTGTACTGGTTTCTTCCGTCGAAGATCACCGGGTATTTGAGAAGAGTGCGGATTTTCTGGAAATCAGGATTGCGAAAAACGTTCCATTCAGTCACCAGGATCAGGGCATCCGCGTCACGCAACGCATCGTAGTTGGTGCGGGCAAACGAACCTTCTTGCCGAAGATCTTGCGGGTCGGTTCGGTCGCCTCCGGATCGTAGGCCTGCACTTCGGCCCCCAGCTTCAACAGATGCTCGATGATAGTCAGCGAGGGCGCCTCGCGTATGTCGTCGGTCTGCGGTTTGAAGGAGAGACCCCAGAGAGCAAAAATCTTCCCTTTGATCGGGCTGCCGTCCCGGGATTGTTCCCGATCCGACACGATCCGCGACGTCGTTTCCATGTCCTTCCGGGTCAGCGTCATGTCAGGAATCTTGGCCGCGTCGAGTGAGAGCTGGTAACTGTAATCCGCCGTCTTTAAGCCCTCGGAGGCCGCGGGGGTGACCATCTGCGCCGCCTGCTCGATCTGGGCGGGCGTCATCTGCTTCAGATCCTCTAACTGATCGGCCAGGCCCGAGGAGTAAAACTTGATCATCTTGTCGACGATCACCGATTTCTGAAGTCGGTTCACTTCCTCGATAGCGCCGACGAGCTTGAGCGGGTAATTGTGTTCGCGCGCCAGGGCGATCAGCGCCTTTACATCCTTGGGGAAACAGGATCCCCCATACCCAACCCCCGGGAACAGAAAGGAGGTGCCGATCCGTCGGTCGAGGCCCATTCCCTGCCTGACCCAGTGCACGTCGGCTCCCACGTGCTCGCAAAGATTCGCCACCTCATTCATGAATGATATTCTGCTCGCGAGCATCGCATTGGCTGCGTACTTGGTCATCTCGGCGCTGCGCGGGTCCATGACCAGGACAGGGGCTCCAGTGCGGGTGAAGGGACCGTACAACTCTTTCATGATCTCTGCAACCCGAACCTCGTAGGTCCCGATCACGACCCGGTCCGGCTTCATGAAATCGTCAATAGCGGCGCCTTCCTTGAGGAATTCCGGATTGGACACAACGTCGAACTGAAACCGGGTGAGGGCCGAGATCTCCTGCCGCACGCGGTCCGCTGTACCCACCGGGACGGTGCTCTTGTTCACCACGATTTTGTAGCCGTTCATGTTGCAGGCGATCCCGCGGGCGGCCGAAGAACGTACGAGAGGTCAGGAGAACCATCCTCGCCTTGTGGCGTCCCAACGGCGATGAAGACGATGAGCGAGCTCTTCACGGCTTCCGACAAGTCGGTCGTGAAGCGAAGTCTCTCTTCGGCGACGTTGCGCCGCATCATCTCTTCGAGTCCCGGCTCATAAATCGGGACTTCACCTTTCCTCAAACTGGCAACCTTGTCTTCATCCACATCCATGCAGACGACGTCGTTGCCGGTTTCCGCGAAGCAGGTTCCGGCGACCAGGCCGACGTAGCCCGTTCCTATGACGCAAATTTTCATCTTGCTCTCCTTCAAACCCGAGCAGCAATGATCGTGCCCCGGCGTGGGCTTCCAGCCGCGGGTCTATTCCAGTGTTACGTAAACGGTAACGGTTGCGCCTCGGCCCAAGGCCGACTCCAGAAAAGCGACCGGCTGAGCAGCGAGCATCAGGCTGAAGTAAAGGAACTGCTTCAGTGGCTCGACCACCCGGTCGAATCGGCCGGCGGACTCGAGACTTCTTACTCTTGAGGACATTGGGTCGAGAGAGGGCAAAAGGCTGGAGGCGAAGGCAGCAGCATTGTCGCGTAGAGAGAAATGCCTTATTCGCCGTATCCGGTAACCTGCCGAACTAAGGAGGTACAGGAGCGAATCCGCACTGTAGTTGTAGATGTGTCTGGGACAGTCAAACCCGTACCAGCGGGGCCCAAACAGTCCCGCCTGAAGACTTCCGCCGTTCGGAACCTGAATCACAAGTCCGCCCGGACGTGTCAGAAGTTTCTGCAGGTTTTTCAGATATCGGAACGGATCCACCATGTGTTCGAGTGTGTGGAAGAGGGTGATAAGCTGGAATTTCTCAGCCTTTTGGATTAGATCCTGTTCAGAACTGCAATAGATGCGACCGGGAGCGCGCTGTGAGGCAAGATCTGCTGCATCCCGTGATTGGTCCACTCCGTAAGCGTCCAGCCCAGCCCGAAGCGCCAAACCGACAAAGGTACCGTCGCCGCAACCTATATCTAAACAGCGGATTTTCTCTCCCCTTTTCATTAATGATAACACGAATCGCAATTGATCATGGGTGACCATCCAGGCCCGGTATTTCTCCTCGAGTCCCGACAACGGGCTCCCTGGCTTCCACCAGTAACCTTCGGGATAGAAACTCGAAATCCGGTCGCGAACCCGGTCCTCGTCCTGGAAAAGGAGTTTGCAGTTCGAGCACCGGTAGTAGACAAACTGTTCCTCGGTCACACGGAAGAACCGGTCTCGCAGGATGATGGGAGATCCGACATTGGGAGAATCACAGATCGGACAGCTGGTGGGGGGGCCGGACATGGTTGACTGTGTTGTCATTTGACCGTCGAGTCGAGTGTGCGACCGTCCTCGGGCACATCCGGGCTTCCGCGCAAGACGGGCGGTGTCGCCACAATCCCTCGCGGCGTAAGGGGACGCTTGCCGGCGACTCCCAGCTGGAAACGCTTGCTTACCAGAAACACCAGGTTGTTCCACCCGTCTTTCCACGGACGCAGCTTCTTTTCACCGGCCCGGTTGCTGTAGTTTATCGGTATCTCCTTGAAGCCGATTTCGGGATTCCGAATCGCCTCGATCTTGATCTCCTCGGAGAAGGCCATTCCGTCCGACCGCAAGTCCATCTTGGAGAGCGCATCCTTATAAAAAATCCACATCCCGGATTGCGAGTCTCTGATCCAGGTGAAGTAAAGAAGACGACATGGCCCAGCTGAGAAGTCGGTTGCCAATCAGGTTCAGCGCGGCCATCGAATTCCGGCTTTGGATCGGAAAGCGCGAGGCGGAAACGAAGCCGACTCGGGCATCCAGCAGAGCGTCGAGAAGATACGACAGGGCCTCGACGGGGTAGGAGTGATCACCGTCAAGGGTGATGATCACGTCCCCCTTTGCATGCAGTAGCCCGGTCTTGTACGCCCGTCCGTAACCGCGCACATCCTCGCGGATGACCCGTGCGCCCATGCTGGCGGCGATTTTGGCCGTCCCGTCGGTTGAGTTGTTGTCGACGACGATCACTTCATCGACAAAAGAAGGCATCCGGCCCATAACCTTGGCGATCCCTTCTTCCTCGTTCAGACACGGAATAACAACGGTAATTTCAAGATTCCGGTACATCGTCTGTCCTAGCCCTGGGTAGTTCCAACCGCTTCGACGGTCACGCCTCGGATGATTTCGAGCATTTTGCGGATGTTGCCGGCGAGGGGTCCGTCGGGCGACAACTGCAGCGCCTTTTGCAGGTTCTCGACGGCTGACTGCATCTCACCGACCCGGTGATACAAAACCCCGAGATTATAGTGGAATTCCACAGAACGGGGAAAACGACGCAGGCCGTCCTCGTATACACGAATCGCTTCCTGGTTCTCCCCGAGTTCCTCGTAGCTCTTGGCCAGCATTCCGATGTTTTCGATCGCAGGGTTTCTGGTCACTGCCGAGGAAAGATAAGGAATAGCCTTGGCGATACTCCCTGAGGTTGAAATAACAGGTTCCGAGTGAGTAGAGGACATCGGCCCGTTCAGGAAACGCCGCGAGACACTTCAGAAGGTGGGGAATCGCCTGATCGTAATGCCCGGCGTCCATGTAGACTTTCGCGTACTCGTGCCAGATGAGGGGAAAACTCGGGTTCTCAGATCCGATCTCCACCGCCCTCTGAAAACTCGCGGCCGCCTGGTTGCGATGCTCGACGGCCTTCTGCGCGTCGCCTCGCAACTCGGCTATGTGACCAAGTTCTCGATAAGCCTGGCCACGACTCGCGTATGCCCAGAGATCCGCGGGATTAAGCTTTATCGCCCTTTCAATATACTCGAGCGCCATCCGGTCCAGTGCCTCGGCCTCTTTAAGCCGGTTCGACGCCCGCACATCGGCTGCCCAGTACCGGTACATGGCTCCCAGGTTCGCCCAGGAGGTACCGCCGGTGGGATCCAGCTCGATCGCCCGTTTGGTATGTTCGATCGCCTTTTCCGGGTCCTTCGGGAAGAAGATCTGACCGAGGTACTGATTGGCCCGAAAAGAATCGGGCGCCTTCTTGTAGGTTGCCGTCCAGAGTGTCGATTCGTCCTTCCAGTCGCGATTCCTTCCGATGGTGAGGATACCGAAGACGACCACAAAGCCGAGCACCAGAACATCCCGGAGGCGCCGGCCGTGAACCTCGGCAAGCCAGTCACTCGCATGACCTGCTGCGAAGGCGATTCCGACCAGGGGCAAGTAAAGAAAATGGTCGGCCGCCAGTTCGTGGAAGGGAATGAACTGCAAAACGGGCAGAAGCGCCACCAGGAACCACAATAACCCGAAGGCGATGTGGGGATGGTTTCGTTCCAGCCGAAGGCAAGCACGATGAATGCGATGAGGGCCGCGATCGAGGCCAGTGTCACCGAATCCAGTAAAGCCGGCGGAGAGGTTGAACACCTGTCCCTTGTAATCCGCAATTAGCGGGTAGGGCACTAGTGTCAGCTTCAAGTAATGGGCGAACAACTTGAAACTCGTTCCATAGTGGATGGAGGCCGACCCACCCCAAAAACCGATCATCCGGCTCGCCCTCACCATGAATATCGCATAGTAAGCGGCCGCGGCAAAGAGAACGCCGGCCGCACCGTAGGCGACGGGTCGCCGCCTTAGCGCAGCAACGAACCTCCGAAGGATGGAACGATCGGTGTCCCCCTCCTCGTTCGCCGATCTGAGAAGCACGACGTCCATGAGGAGAACCAGCACCGGAAAGACCGCAGCTACTTCCTTTGAGAGAACGCCGAGCACGAAAAAGCAGAAGGCGAGAACAAGCCGCACTCTTCCGCCCTTAAGTCGGAACGAGGTGTAACAGTGACAGGCGGCAAGAACGAAGAAGGTCGCCAGCAGGTCCTTTCGGCCCGATACGTAAGCGACCGCGGCCGTTTGAACCGGGTGCAGAGCAAACAGCAGACCACCTACCAGGGCGATCGACCGCCTTCGAGACCACGCCAGGAAGAGCAGGTACGCGAGCAAGAGCATTCAGGGAGTGCAGAAGCACGTTGAACAGGTGATATCCAAAAGGATTCTGTCCGCCTATCGCATAGTTCAATGCATAGGTCAGAGTTCGGACGGGGCGGTACTCAGACGTGCTCAGGATATCCGCCCAGCGCAGCTCTGTCACGTGGACGTTCTGAAGAATCAGGGACATGTCGTCGAAGACGAAACCGTTACCGAGGGTGTTTACGTAAGCCAGGAACGCGACGCCAAACACCAGCAGAGGCAACAGCTTCTCCCAGCCGCGTCTCCGGTCGGGCGATTCCGCCAACTTCTTCGCCTTCGCCTTCGTTTGCCGTTTCGGTGCCACTTCCTGCCTTCGCCTTTTCGGCCTTCGCTACTCGGTTTCGACAGACCGGGCATGGCGCGGTCCGCCGTTCCCTGATCTGCTTCGAGAGGCTGAGAATGTTATCAACCAAATCGTCCCAACTCAAACGGTCTTTGGTCTTCTGCACGCCTGCGCGAAAGACCGCCTGCTTCCCTTCTTTGAAAGTAGTCCACGATCGCCGCAGCCAGCGCAGTCGGATCGCCGGGCGGAACAAGCCGGCCCGAAACCCCGTCTTCGATGACCTCGGCCAGCCCGCCAACGTCGCTCGCCACAACCGGGACGCCGAAATGGTAGGCCAGCGGCACGACCCCGCTTTGAGTTGCGTGCGTATACGGAAGAACCACCAGATCGGCCGCACAGAACAAGGGAGGGACTTCTTCGTTCGGGATATAGTGATCGCACCACGTCAGACGCCGCTCTATCCCGAGACTGGTGGCCATCTCCCGATAAGGCCTCGGATTCACGTAAAACTCGCCGGCGATCGTGGCCGTGAAATCGATCTTGTCCTGCACCAACGCCAGTGAGCGGAGCAGCACGTCGAGCCCCTTGTAGCGTCGGATATTGCCGAAGAACAGGATATGCGCCCTGCGTCCTGCCGGGTTGTCGGTTCGGATGCGGCGTCGCCCAGTTCGGCGTAAACATCGTAGATCGGATGGAAAACCTCTATGACAGGTGCGTCCGGCCTCAACTCGCGCACTTGGGCAGCCAAGGGCCCGGAATGGACCAGGAAACCGTCGGCGCGGGCGAACGTCCGGGCGGTCACTTTTCTGAGAACCCCCCAGGCCCCGGGCACCCGAGGACGCTCATGGGGCATCGACGTTGTGGCACAGCAGCAGTACAGACGGACGAACACCGGATCGCGCGAGAGAGCGCAGGACCCCGGAATAAGCCAGACCGAAAAACGGATGCCACCATTGAAAGACGACCATGTCCGGCTGGTACTCGGCAAGGCGCTGCCCCGCGCTTTTCCACGTGGACGGGCGAACCGAGTCAAGAATCGGCTCATGGGGAACCATGAACGGCCGGTTGCTCCGGTCGAGTTGCGTGCGTCCCGGGGAACAGCAGCGAGGGGTAGAGCCGCCTGAACGAGATGAGCAGAACCGGAAACCGGCGGGCAGCGACACGGTACAGCGAGGTGTTGTACTGCGCAATCCCTCCACGGTAGGGGTAAGTGGGACCAACCAGGGCAAGCTTCATGGGTCGAGAGCTAACGCCGCAGGGACATCGGTCGATCCTCGGCCACGACGCGGTCGGATTCGAGAATTTCGCGAACCGAGTAATCGTCGTCCCGGCGAGACGAATACGCAATCATCTCACCGATCAGTCCGAAGAAGATGAATTGCACTCCAATGATGAGCAGGACAATTCCAAGCAAGAAGGCGGGCCTGTCCCTGATCCAGATCTGGAAGAACCAGCCGATCGAAAGGTAAGCCTCGATGATCACGCCGGCGGTGAAGAGGGACAATCCAAGAATGCCAAAGATATGCAGCGGTTTGCTGTTATAACGCGTGAGCATTACGACTGTGAGCAGGTCGAAGAAACCAGCTGAGCAAACGCGACACACCGTACTTGCTCCGGCCAAACGGCCGAGGGATATGCTGACCTGGACCTCCGTCAGCCGGAACCCCCGGTAACTGGCCAGGACCGGGATGTACCGATGCATCTCCCCGTAAACCTTGATCTCTTCGATGACCTCGCGCCTGTACACCTTGAAACCGCAGTTGATGTCGTGCAGTTGCACCCCGGTCAGAAAGGCCGTGATCTTGTTGAAAATCAGCGACGGGATCCTCTTTCCGAGCTGGTCCTTGCGCGGGTGCTTCCAGCCGGATACCAGGTCGAACCCTTCCTCCAGTTTCGCAAGCAGACGAGGCAACTCTCCGGGTCGATCTTGAAGGTCAGCATCGAGCGTGGCAATGATCTCCCCCTGAGCGATGGCAAAGCCAGCCGACAGCGCGGCCGATTTCCCAAAGTTGCGGCGCAGGCGAACGATCCGGATCCGTGGATCGCGTTGCTGCAGCTCCTTCAGCACCTCGACTGAGCCGTCAGTACTGCCATCGTCAACGAAGATCAGCTCGTAATCCCGGCTGTAGCTCGTCAAGGGCGGAGCCAGCTCGTCGTAGAGAATCACCAGGGATTCTTTTTCGTTGTAGAGGGGGATAATTACAGATATTCTTTTCATTTTTGAAAACAGCGCTCAAAAATCGGTTCTGATTATAACAGAGCGGGCTTCAGCTTATGAGAGTTTTGGTCACGGGGGGCGCAGGGTTCATCGGGTCGCATCTGTGCGAACACCTGCTGTCCCAAGGTCACCGGGTCCTGGTCATCGACGACCTGTCGACTGGCACAATCGAGAACATCATCCATCTCAAAGCCAACCCGCGTTTCGAGTACTCGATCGCCAGCATCATGAACGTTCCGGTCACGGCTGAGCTCGTTGACCGGTCTGACCTGATCTTTCACCTGGCCGCGGCGGTCGGCGTCCGCCTGATCGTTGAGAGTCCGGTTCACACCATCGAGACGAACATCCGCGGCACGGAGATCGTCCTCGGATTAGCCAACAAGAAGAAGAAAAAGGTAGTGATCACCTCCACCTCGGAGGTCTATGGGAAATCCGCCAAAGTGCCCTTCGTCGAGGAAGACGACCTGGTTCTTGGCCCCACGTCAAAAGCCCGCTGGAGTTATGCCTGCTCGAAGGCAATCGACGAGTTCCTCGCGCTCGCTTACCTGCGCGAGAAGGGACTGCCGGTCGTCATTGCCCGGCTCTTCAACACGGTCGGTCCCCGGCAGACCGGACAGTACGGCATGGTCCTTCCCAATTTTGTCGGCCAGGCATTGTCCGGGCAGCCGATCACGGTGTACGGAGACGGCACCCAGTCACGTTGTTTCAGCCATGTGGGAGATGTCGTGGCTGCTCTCTACCGCCTGGCTCTCGAGGAACGCGCGGTCGGCGGGGTTTACAACGTCGGATCCGACGAGGAAGTGACCATCCTGGAGCTGGCTCATAGGGTGCGCCGCGCGGCCGGAAGCGAGTCTGAAATCCGTTTCGTCCCTTACAAAGATGCTTACGGCACGGGTTTGAAGACATGCCCCGCCGGGTGCCCGACATCTCCCGCGTCGCGGAACCTGATCGGCTTCGCACCAACTCGCACCCTGAGCCAGATCATCGACGGGGTGATCGAGTACCAGCGGGAACGCGCCCTCGCCGACTGAGAACCGGAGCGGCCGCTGCGAACTGTGCGCTGCGCGCTGCCCACTGCGCGCTGCCCGCTGCAAAGACCGCGGCAACTGAAGGCCTGTTGCCTCAGCCACTCGTAAGTCTTCCTTGGTTACGCAGATCCTTGTCTGAGGGTCGACTGATTTCTCAAAAGCTTCTCAGCGGGCAGTAGGCAGTGGGCAGTGCGCAGTGCGCAGTGCGCAGCGCGCAGTCCTCAGCTTCCCTTCCTGACCAGAATGACCTTGATGGTCTGGAGCAGGATCAGCAGATCCAACGAAAAACTGTAATTGTAGATGTAGGCGAGGTCGTACTTGAGCTTGGTCTCCGCCGTGGTGTGGTAATAGCTGCGGACCTGCGCCAGCCCCGTGATGCCCGGCTTGACCCGGTATCGTTCGCTGTAGCCGGGAACGGTTCCCGAAAACAATTCGACAAAACCCGGGCGTTCCGGTCTCGGCCCGACAAAGCTCATATCCCCCTTCACGACGTTGATCAACTGGGGGACCTCATCGATTCGAAAGCGCCGGAGAACGCGGCCCACTGACGTGACTCTCGGGTCATTTTCCGTCGCGTACCTTTCACCCCCGTCGTTCTCGGCGTTCTGCACCATCGTCCGAAACTTGATCACCTTGAAGAGCCGACCGCCAAATCCAACCCTCTCCTGCAGATAGAAGACCGGACCAGGCGATGTCAGTTTGACTGCAATGGCGACCGGAATCATCGGGACCGCTGTCGCAACAAGGCCCAGGCAGCCGATGACCAGGTCGAAAACGCGCTTCACAAACCGCTCGAGTGGCTGGTTGGGATCCCGGCTGACCTCGATGAGTGGAGTGTCGTGAATGTTAACGTGTTTCAGCTTGCCGATGACCATTTCAAAGGGCGACGGCAGGATCGCAATGCGAATCGGAGTCGTTTCCTGAAGGCGACTGAGCGAGTTGAGGAAGTGGTCTTTCCACGATGGCTCGGACGCGAATATCATCTCGTCAATGGCGTGATCGGAAACAATACGGTCGATTTCTTCCAGCGTCCCCAAAACCGGGTAGCCGTCTCTTCGGCGTGCGGGTCATCCGGTGGTAGACCACACCGACGATCTTCAGACCCATCCATGGACTATCCTCGATTTCGTGGATGATCTCCCGGCAGGATTGGGGCTCTTCACCGATGACGAGCACCCGGGTCGTGACCGAGGCCGCCTGGCGTTTCACGTAGGCTCGCCACAGGCAAAGGAGGACAAAATTGACCTGCACAAAGATCAGAATGACAGTTCTGGGGATACAGACGATTGGTCAGGAAGAACAGTGATGCGACGGTAAGGAATTGAAGACAGCAGGCCGCAAAAACGAAGCTGACGATTTCCCGGTAACGGATCCTCCGGATATCGTCAAACAGTCCGAACACATAAGGGAACAGGAGTTGCGTGGCAACGAGCGTGATCCACGGATGGTCGACGGCGAACCACCGTTCATTCGGCAGGAGTGACTGCGTAAAGGGCAGGCTCAAGAACGTGCGTCCCATCCATGCCGAAACAAATGCGATACACCCCAGGATGAGATCGATCGTCATCAGGACAAGAGACCGCCGAAGCAACCTGTGAGTAGTGCTGTTCGCCCGGGGACGGGACCCCGTCTCAATTCGCTCGGCATAGTCTGTCTCGGATTTCATCTACCCCTCGAGGTGTTTGGCTCGAACTTGGTCCCACATAATACTGAATTCCGCTTCGTTTTGCCTCCTATAATATAGCCGCGTGTCCTCGACGATCAGTGTTGTCATAGTCAACTTCAACGGCGAGAAAATGATAGGACCCTGCCTGGATTCGGTGCTCGCTCAAAGCTGTCCCCCGGCCGAGGTTATCGTTGTGGACAACGCGTCCTCGGACGGCAGTCTGGATCTGCTGCGGCGCTGTTATCCGTGGGTGAAGCTCATCGTATCGCCGACGAACCGGGGATACGCCGGAGGCTGCAATCTCGGAATCGCAGCCGCTTCGGGCGAGCTTATCGCAATCTTGAACAACGACGTAGTCCTTGACTCCGGTTGGGCTCAAGCCATGCAGCAGAACGTGAGCGAGGCATACAGCATCTGGGCCTCCCTTGTCGTTTTCGCTCACGATCCCCGCGTGGTGGATAGCGCCGGAGACGGGATGGCGGTGATCGGGGCGGGATACAAAAGGGGCCACGGACAACCGGCCAGCCGATTCGATCGGCAAGAGGAGGTTTTCGGAGCGTGCGCGGCAGCCGCCCTCTACCGGCGGTCGATGCTCGAGGAGCTCGGCAGCTTCGACGCGGATTTCTTCCTGGTTTACGAGGACGCCGATCTGAACACGCGCGCGCGCCTGCGCGGTCACCGATGCCTGTTCGTCCCGACTGCCAGGGCAATTCACCATGTGAACGCGAGCATCCGGACCTTCAGTCACACCTACGTGTTTTACGGCCATCGGAACTCCGAGTACCTGTTCTGGAAAAACATGCCCGCAGGGATGCTCCTGCGGTTCCTTCTCGAACGACTGCTCTTCGATTCGGCCTCTTTCCTCTATTTCGCGCTCAAGGGCCGGGGCGTTTCATTCCTGCAGGCAAAGCTCTCCTTCTTGCGAAACCTTCGGGCGGTTCTCCGGAAACGCCGCGAGGTGCAGGCCACGAGGCGCCTTGACCCGGCTGAGTTCCGCCGCCTCCTGGACCGGAACTGGCTCAAATTCCGTCGAAAAGCGGTGGTGACGCGTTGAATCGGCTCACCGTCGTTATCGTCAGTTACAATTCCAAAGACTTCCTCGAACAGTGCCTGCGCGCAGTGGAGGCGGAACAGAACTCCGCACGATTGGGAATCGTCGTCGTCGACAATGCCTCGACCGATCAGGATGTCCTGACGCTCGCCTCGTCCCATCCAGGCGTCCATTTCAGCGTCAACCAGAGCAATCTCGGCTTCTCAACCGCCTGCAACATAGGTCTTCGCGCCCGTCCGGCTGATTTTTACCTGCTTCTGAACCCCGACTGCATGGTCACCGATGGAGCAATTGCCGCCTGCCTGGACTTCCTGGAGCGGGAGCCGCGCGCCGGCATCGTCGGGTGCCGGGTCGAGAACCCGGACGGGTCCCTCCAGCTCGCGTGCAGGAGGAGCATTCCAACGCCGTCCGTCGCCTTGTTCCGCCTGCTCGGGCTAAGCCGGCTCTTCCCGCGAAGTCGCCGATTCGGCAGGTACAACTTCACCTACCTCAGCGATCAGACCAGCCATGAAGTTGAGGCGGTCTCGGGCTCGTTTCTGATGTTCCGGTCGGCCGTGCTCGAGCAGATCGGCGGCCTTGATGAGGAGTTCTTCCTGTACGGCGAAGATCTGGATTTTTGCTACCGCGCGTTGAAAGCCGGATGGAAAGTCCATTACTTCGCCGAGGCGCGAGTCACCCATCACAAGAGGCAAAGCTCCCGGAAAAATGCAGACATTGCCAATTACCACTTCTACAATGCGATGAAGCTGTTCTACCGAAAGCACTTCGGATCGAGGACGCACCGGCTGCAGTCGGTCCTGGTCCAGTCAGCGGTGGCCGCCTCCTACCGTCTCAGCCAGATCCGCCGCCGCCTGGGTGCAAAAGAGCAAGTCGGCTCCAAGCGATGAACAGAACGGGCAGGGCCCGCGGATCTACGCGGATCGACGCGGATAATCGCGGATAAGGCAGATTTCGACCGCCTTTATCCGCGATTATCCGCGATTATCCGCGTTGATCCGCGGGCCCTGCCCTCTTTTCGGAAGCAATCGCGCCTTGCACTCACTTCCCGACCCCGACGATCTCCTGGTAGACCTCCAGCGTCCGGCGGCTGTCTTCTCCCAGGAGAATTCCGCCGCTCGCTTGTTTCCTCGAACCCGCAACTCGTCCCCCCGGCCGATGGCGGCCTCCACGCCTGCACAGACCGCGTCCAATTCGGGTTCGACAAGGACCGCCGCCTCCCCGCAGATCTCCGGGAAACACGATCGGTTGGCGGCCACCACGGGAGTCCCGCACGCCATCGCCTCCAGCAACGGAAGCCCGAATCCCTCATATTCGGATACGGAGATCAGGACAGTGGCGGCGGTATAAAGCGCCCTCAACTGCTCAACCGAGAGCCTGCTCAGAAGACGGGCCGCCCCAGGCAATTCCCCGCATCCCTTAAGCCGCTCGCCGACAAGGACCAGGGGAAGCCCGAGTTTCGCGGACACGCGACACAGCAATTCCGGCCTTCGCCGGGTATGAAGATCCCCGACATGGAGCAGGAAACGCGAGGGTAGCTCCAGTTCCGTTCTGAGCCTGGCGGCTCCCTGGTCGTCGGCCTTGAAATCCGCTGACACCCCGAGGTGGACGACCCTGACCTTCGATTCGAGTTCCGGTCGCACCCGCGCGATCTCCTTGCCCGAGAAGAAAGAGGAAACAATGATCCGATCGGCGGCCCGGAGCGAGGCGAGGTAGTAACCGCGGCGCATCCGGCCCGTCCTGTAAGGGTAGAAGTCATCGGAAACCAGGTAGGAGACGTCGTGCGCGGTGACAACGGTCGGGCAAAAGCTGATGAGCGGGCCGGTATAGGCGGCAGCATGATAGAGATCCCAGCGCCGAAACAACTGCGCGAGGGGAACGCGGGTGTTGTTCCACAGGAGATTGTTGGACGGTCTTCCGCCGGTCAGCGGGTCAAGAAAGGGGAGGTGGCGCAACAAGTTATTGACGTAGGTAGCCGATCCTCCGACATTCCGGATGGTCGAACGAGCATCGATACCGACCCTCGGCGGCTGCTTACCCGTTGTGCGATTCATAGAGCCCAAGAAGCTGTTCGCCCGCCCGGTCCCAGCCGAAAAGGCGGGCCCGCTGCAGCCCTTTCTCCACCATAGCTCGCTTCTTGTCCGCGTCATTGAAGACAAGCTGAAAAGCGCGCACCAGATCGGTCGGCTCAGTCGGTTCAAAATACTCCACCGCGTCCCCGCCCACTTCTGGAATAGAGGAGCTTCGGCTGGCGATCACGGGAGCCTGGCAGGCGAGCGCCTCCAGAACCGGGAACCCGAAACCCTCGTAGAGAGACGGAAAGACGAACAGGTCGCAACAGGCGTAGAAGTCGGGCAGATCGGCGTCCGGTACAAACCCCGGGTAAAGGACGCGGTCCTCCAGACCCGCCTCGGCAACCCGCCGCCTGATCTCGCGAACCTCGGGGATATCCCAGGTGAACGTCTCGCCGGCGAAAACCAGTTGACCGCCGTACCCCAATCTTCGAATCTGGCTGAAAGCTTCGATGAGAACGGCAAGGTTCTTGCGAAAATCACTGCCGCCGACGTAGAACAAGAAAGGGCTATTGAGACCGTATGATCGGGCCAGACGGGTGGCCGCAGCCTCTTGATCCCGCGGCCCGAATTCCGCGTGGTAGCCCGGGTATACCACACTGACGAGATGTTCCGGGAATTGCAATCGCTCGCAGATGTCCTTCTTCGAGTGCACCGAGTCCGTGATGACGTGATCGACGGAGGCAACCCTGCGCAGTGCGTAGCGGAGCGCCAGGGCGTAATCGATCGGCACGCTCTGCCTGGTCTGCTCCCAGTAAATGAACGGAATCAGATCGTGCAGGGTGAGGAAGACGGCCGTTTCCCGCGCCTTGGGAATGGCCATCAGATCCATCGCATGAAACACATCCAGCCGGCTCTTCCTGATCGCCCGCCGCAGGAGCACCAGATCGGGCACCCATGCGAGACGCCCCGGCCGGGAGAGCTGAAAAAGAGTTGCGAGTTCGTGGGCGCCCTCGAAGGTGGGGACCTCGGCTTTCTGGGCGTACAGGACGAACTGGTGGCGCGAGCCGTTGGCCTTCAGAACCGACTCGACCAGTTGCCTGGTGTATCGACCGATCCCGCGACGGCGGGAGCTTCTCTTCTGGACCGGCCTCACATCTATACCGATGTGCATCAATACCCACTCGCGGCCAGGTATCGAAGCGCCTGGACGGCCTTCTGATATCGCGGGTTGTACCTCAGTGCGGTCTCGAGTAAAGGCCTCGCTTGCGCGGGACGCCCGGATGCCATGTATGCCGTAGCCAGGTTGGTGAGGCTCTCGGGGCTCGGCGCTTCGCGCACGACCACTTCGTACTTCTGCGCAGCCTGCTCGTACCGGGCGAGCAAAATCAGAGCGGCCCCCTCCAGATTGTAGTTTTCAGCCAAACCGGGGGCCAGTTCAATCGCGGCGTCCAGACGCCTGACCGCCCCCTCCAGGTAAGCGCGCCGCTCGATCGGGGTGGTCGTCCGGTCTCTTGCCCGATCAAGCATCAGACCGGCCAGTCCGGTTCTTTCGTTGGAACGCCATTTCTGCACATGAGGGATTGCGACCAGCACGAGAGCCAGGCACGCGACGCCTGCCTTGGCCTGCCACGGCAGCCGGTCAACAATTCGGAGGCGATAGACTGGCTGTCTCTCACCGATCCTGTCCCTTGTCACCGCCGAGAGAGACGCGAAAAGAAGCACGATGAAGGGCGCGGTGACCGATAGGTGGAGCGGGAAGAAGCCGAGGCAACTGATCATCACGAAAGTCAGTCCGAGACAGACGATACCTGACCAGTAACGGGCAACCGCGTCCTTCGAGCGTATGGTTGCACGTATTCCCCAGGCGAGGGATCCAAAGAGAAGAACGACCAGGATCAGCAGAGCCGGCAACCCGAGTTCCTCCCAGAGCTGAAGGTACTCGTTGTGCGCCTGCTGAAAGGCTCCCGGCTGCTCGACCAACTGGATCCTGTCCGCCGTCTTTTCCGCGTGGTAATAGAAGAAATCCCGGGAAAAACTGTTGAGCCCACGGCCGGTGATCGGCTTCTCCTTGATCATCTCCAACGTGACCAGATAAACCGGTTGGCGTCCGGAGGTCGCTACTGCCCAGTTGCTCGCACGAATTTGCGACCAGGTCTCCTTGACTCGAACAAACAGCGCGGACTGTGAGAAGAGAACGGCCCCAATGAGAAGACCGGCGGTGAGCACACCCACGGTTCTCACCATGTTCGGACGATGTTTTCGTTCGGTTCTGGCCGACGTCCACCAGACATGGAACAGGAGCCAGATAAACAGGCTCAGCCCGAGCGCTATTGCAGCCGTCAGGGTCCGTGAAGCGAGCAAGCCCGCCAGGTTCAGGAGAATCAGGATGACGCAGAAGCCTCGCTTCCAGGGTTTGCGTTCGGCAAACACCCCGAAAAGCAACATCAGCGCGCACAGCCCGAAGAGAAAACCTCCGCTGTTGACCTCCCCTATGAGGCCCGCTGGATTGACACGACCCTCGATGGTCGCCCCACTCGAATCGCTCATCAGCGGGAGTTGGCCGTAGTACTCGAGAACCGCGAGGAATCCATTGACGGCCATGGCACAGCCGGCGACCAGCCAGAGCTGACGGTGGAAGGATTCCGAAAGTCCATCTCGAAGGGCGAAGAACAGAAGCACGCAAGCCGCAATCCACGCCACTCCTGTCCACCCGTGGATGGAACGTGAAAAGGCGGTGTGGAGCGCCGCATACACCGGGGCCGCAACCAGGAGTGTTTCCCAGCTCAACGGCGACCAGCGCACGGCCGCCAGCCGTCGGATCAAGAATACCCCGACCAGCGCCGCAATCGATAGCGCCGTGAAGACATCCTTAGGCAAGCGGAACTTGTCAAAACCGGACGGGGAGACGAGCAGCGGCAAGACCGCGAAGAAGATCACAGCAACCACGGCAACTGGTGCATCGTAATCGCCTTGCGGGATCCCTGCCCCCTTTGCCTTTGTATTTAAACGCCTGCTTTTCAAGGAACCAGTGCTATACTCCTCTCGATGTTTTCCCGGTCTTGTCGCCTGCCGCAGAAGGCCATCGTCAGCGAGGTTTCCCTCCGATTGGGACGAGTTCGACCGAAGGCCTAAGAATAAATGCTAAGCACTCTTCTGGACAACAAGTATCTCATTCGGGAGCTCGTGGCCCGCGACGTCAGAAGCCGCTACATTGGATCGGTAGTCGGCGTCTTCTGGTCGATCCTGAACCCGTTGATTCAGCTCATCCTGTACACGGTCATCTTCTCCCTCGTTCTCAAAATGCCGTTCGGCGAGGGACATTCTACCGGCCGTTTCGCTGAATATCTTTTTTGTGCGCTGCTTCCCTGGATGGCACTCCAGGAGGGCGTGACACGGTCATCCAGAACCTTCATCGAGAACAGCGCCCTGATCAAGAAGATGAGGTTCCCACTCGAGGTTCTGCCCTTCAGCGTCGTGATGTCCGCCTTCTTCCACCAGTTTCTCGGAACATTCGTCTTCGTCCTGATCCTCATGAGCAACCAGACGTTGAACGTCAATCTGTTCGGGCTGGTGTTTCTGCTCTTCATCTTTCAGATCCTGATGATCTACGGGCTCTCTCTCCTCGTCTCGTGCCTGAATGTCTTCTTTCGAGATATCGCCCAGATTCTCGGCGTGCTCTTCATGTTCCTGTTCTGGGTCACGCCCATGGTGTATGCGAAGTCGCGGGCGCCTGAAGCTTTCCGATGGGTGCTTAACCTCAATCCTCTCACGCATATGGTCGAGGCTTACCGCTTCGTGTTCCTGGGGAGTCCGAAACCTTCCCTGCCAGGCCTTGCGTATTGGATTGCCTTTTGCCTGGCCTCTTACTACTGCGGGATCTTCATCCTCAGACGCACGCGAAACGAGCTGGTCGATCTGATATGAGTCCGATTATCCGGGTCAGCGGCCTGTCGAAAGTTTACAAGCACTACTGGGGTCCCCGCTCCCTGCTGAAGGAAGTTCTCTTCGGTGTCGTCGCCCATAGTCAGCAATGGGCGCTGAAGGATATCAACTTCGAGCTGGCCGAGGGCGAGGCATTCGGAATCGTCGGAAACAACGGCGCCGGCAAAAGCACTCTGTTAAAGGTCCTCGCTGGAACCGCCTTTCCGACATCCGGCATCGTCAAGGTCAGCGGACGCGTCACCGCCCTGCTTGAGCTTGGCGCCGGCTTTCACCCCGAGTTCTCGGGACGTGAAAACATCTACTTCAACGGTGCCCTGCTTGGCCTCAGCCGGGAAGAGATACGGGCCCGGGAGAAGGAGATCATCGAGTTCAGCGAGCTCGAGGACTTTATCGCAAAGCCGGTCAAGACGTATTCGTCAGGCATGTACCTCCGACTCGGCTTCGCGGTCGCCACTGGCTTCGACCCGAGCGTCCTGATCATCGACGAGGCGCTGGCAGTCGGGGACCAGCACTTCCAGAAGAAATGCACCGATCGGATCATGGGATTCCGGCGTGAAGGCAGGACGATCATCTTCTGCTCGCATAACCTTTACCAGGTGAAGACGCTGTGCGAACGCACACTGTGGCTGGACAAAGGGACCGTTCGGGGAATGGGACCCTCGGATGAAATTGTCGAGGCGTACACCAACGAGCTCCGTCAGGAGAGCAAAACGGCGTCGTCGCGCAATGGCGGGGGGAGTGCGTTATCCGAAGGGACGGGCGATTCCTGGGTGACCGACGCCGTTTTAGCCGGCATGGATGGGGAACCCAGGAACGAGTTCCAGACCGGCGAGACACTTCGACTCACCATCTCGGCGGTCTTTCGACCCGGCTTCGTCGGGGAGCCGGCGTTCGGCATCTCGATCATCCGCAATGACGGCGTTGCCGTGTTCGTCACCACAAGCTCTCAAGATAAGGTCGAGCTGACCCGCGCGGCGGCGGAGGATACGTATACCGCGACCTTGGTTTTTCGCGATTTGCAGCTGCTTTCCGGCTCGTACATCTGCCACGCCTTCACGACCGACCAGGACAATATCCAGGCGTATGGAGGGAAGTTCATCGGGTTCGCGGTCAAGAACCCGCGAACCGATCAAGGGCTGGTGCAACTGGCTCACCGCTGGGAGTAGGTGCGACTCCCAATCGGGCAGAGGTCCCACAGGGAAGTGGGACCCACTCCCCTGTCTATTTTTCCTTCAGGTAGTCTTTGAGAAGGGCCGTCAGTTGCTCGGGTGGCATTCCCATTATCTCCTGCATGGAGAAGCGACTGATTATGCGGTCGGCAAACTCGTAGGCCACCTGGAGCCCCTCGCGAGTCTCTGGCGTTTCTGCCTCCAGCATCGCCTTGACCACGTCACGTCCGGCAAAGCGGAGTGTCGCAAATATGGCCTTGCGACGCAGGGCCACCTTTTCCGCCGGCTGCTTAAGGGCGTTCGCGGGTAAGCCGAAACACTGCTCAGGCGTTTTTGCCAAGCCGTAAGAAACCGCGAGCCGAGTGGCCATACCTTCCCGGATCATCACGGCATCGAGCCGGTCTTCCGCTCCAGGGAGAAGCCTGTACAGCGGCAGTTTCAACTGTTGACGTCCGAGAAAGGCCCTCAGATCGTCTCCCTGGTACTTCTTGCAAAGCCTCTGGGTATCGAGGCGAACCACCAGCTTGCGATCGATATAATCCAGAGCAACCGGCTCATTGGCCAAGCTCGGCATCAGCACGATCGGGTTGTCGACGTACAGAAGCGGGTTCTTCGCCTTGACGGCTGCAATCGTGGCCTTGGCTTCCTTCGCGAGTCGAGCCGCATTTTCCTGAAACTCGGAGTTGTCCATGAGCGAAAACACCGCTCTGATCTTCTCGTCATTAGTACCGGCCGCACTTCCTACCGGGTAGACAATGTCCTGGAAAAGCGGCAGAAACGTCGGGTCAACCGTCGTGATCCAGAAACGCTTGAATTCCTCAAACGACTTCCGGGGCGCTTTCTTGAGAAGGAAATCGTTCAGGTCGACGACGTGTGACACGTCTTCCTGACTCTGAAAGGCCAGAGGAGTGAAATTGGGGACCGAGGACCGCTTCACACCGTGAGCCGGATATGCAACCGGGTACTGAGGATGCATCATTTTCCACTGTCCCTCGATCTTCCCGCTTCCCGCCGGTGCGAACTCCAGCCGCACGGTCCGTGACCGGGGTACCGAGGTCATCCTCAGCTTGCTTGCTTCAAATCGGACCTCGCTCATCGCTTGCTCTTCCCAGAGTTTCGTGAAGTAGCGAGGCTTTGTCTGCTTACCGGCCTTCGTCACCACCAAAAAGGCGGTGTCCCGATCGGCTCCGTCTATCGTGATCTGCCATACTCCCACCCAAAAATCATCGGCTCCGGCCGCAAGCACCGGAGCCGATGAAATGAGCAGGAGAGTCAGAGCAACTATGCTGACTCTGCTGCGGATTGTCATGTGAGTTTTCCTATGCGCCTCCCTAGCGCGTGATCGAAATCGGGAGCGTTGAGAAAGCTTCTCCTCTTATCGTGGTCTTCAGAACCGTAACCACGACTTCGTTGTCAGACTCAATCATCAGTGACCCCTGCTCGGCCCAAGCCGGCACGTCGTCTCTTTCCAGAGATCGCGCAACCTGCTTGTTCTTCTCGAGACCAGCCGGAGGAATCGAGGGAAACAAGTGCCATGCGAGATCCGGGGTCTCTCCGTTATTCGAGTCAATCACCTTCACGGTGATCTTGGCCGGCGAATCGCCCGGATTGACCACCGCGACGGCAATGTCTTCGTCACGATCGAAGAACGTCACCAGCCTGCGTGCGGGTGAGGAGGAGAAGAGGCTGATCTCCCTCATCACTTCTTCGGTCGCGGTCTTGACCAATTGATACTGAACCAAGCCGAACAGCTTGGTATCCGAAGTAACCCGGCCCCAGCCGACCTGGATCTGGGAGTTCGTAAAGGTGAAGCGCTTGCTCGTCATATGCCGAAGCACAAAGGGTGCATCGTTCCAGGCCTGTCCGTCAACGAGCGGGGTCAGTTTGGTACCGTCCTGGGCGAAGAACTCAACTTTCACTTCGTTGGCGTCTGTCTCGGTGTCGTTAACGATCAACATCACCGTCCGGAGCTCGTCTTCCCCGTTTGGCATCGGGCCGACGCCAATCTGCGGGAAGTACAGGGCGGGAACTTCCGCCGGGGCGCTGATCTCAAAGGCAATTTGCGCCGCGGTGCTCTCCTGATTGGCCGAATCCTTAACTGTCAGGAGCAGGCTAACCACACCCACGGTGCCGGAATTGACCGTCAGTGATGCGGCGGAAGTCGTCGCTTTGGTCAGTGCAACCCCGGCCAGCTGATCATTCAGCGTCCACAGATAGGATGAGATAGCCCCCTCGTTGTCGGTGCTGGTTGTCCCGTCAAGTGTGATCACCTTGGTGCTGTTGTTGGCGATTGGGATCAACTCCGAGGTGGCCGCACTCCACACGCCATTGTCGACTTTGTACCTGATCCGGGCAACCGGATGCTGGTCAACGGGCCCCTGCGCCGTAAAGGTGATTGAAGCAGTGCCGGTTTCGTTGTTTGGATCCTTCACGGTCAGCGCTGACAACGAGATTGCCGCGCGCCGCGCTGGAGAAGTTCAGAGTGTATTGCGCAGAGCTGCTACCAGAAACGGCGCTGGCTGAACCGGCCGTCAACCCAGAGCTATCCTTAGTCCAGGTGTAGGTCAGAGAACCGGATTGGGGATCCGTGCTCGTGCTGCCATCCAAGATCACCGTCTGCGAGCCAGTCAGGTTCAGGGTGACAGGCTCCGAGGCCTCGGCGAACGTTGCCGTTCGTTCCGATCTTGTATCTGATCCGGGCAGTGGGCAGGGTCGCCGAAGCCGCCTGGAAACTGAAGGACACACTTGTCGTTCTTTCGACCGACTGCGAATCCCGGACGGCAAGGTGACGGTGACCGACCCGCTGAAACCGGCCGGAACCGTGAAGCTGGCTGTCGAACTCGCCGCTCCGCTCAGGTTCAGCGCCGGCACCGCGTCAAAGTCCAATAGATAGTACGCAATGCCGCCGTCCTCCGGGTCGCTGCTCGTCGTGCCGTCAAGCGTGATGGTGTGAGCGGAGTCGTTGGAAACGAGCACCGCCGCACCCGTCGGAGTACGTTAAGACCGCCATTGTCGATCTTGTACCTGATACGGGCCGTCGGCGGAGTATTGGCACGTTGCCGCCTGGAAGCCAATCGCGAAGGTGGCCGTGCGCGAGCAGCCGAAAACATCCGTCGCCCTCGCCTTAAGGTAAACCGTTCCCGTGGTATTCGGGGCGGTGAAACTCAGGGTCGTTGACGACCTCTGCTTCGTGATCGGGTCTTGGGTCGATGGCGTGGTCTGCGGGCTAACCCCGAGTGCCGTCAACTGAGAGAGATCCGTCCACTCAACAACCGCGCCGGTCGACACCACATTGGGATTGATCGGGCTCGGGATGCTCGACGAATCCTCCCCGCTGAAGGTGATACTCACCGGGCTCCCGGCCGTGTAGATCGGCTTGGCCACCTTGACATCCGGACTGAAAGCGAGTGTCCGGCGGCGTATTTTCCGACACAGCCCGAAGTCGTTTCCGAATACTCCGGCGGCCCGGTCTGCGGGGGGTTGTCGCCACCACCGTTGGTTACCGCTACCACTATGTTGGCCGTGCGTCTGCTTGTGGTCCGCGGTGTTCTTTTCCCTCGCGGTTATCGTCAACGTGTAGTTTCCGAGCGGCCAGCGGAGGATAGACCCCGCTCACCTGCCACTTCCTGGTTGGCGAGCTCTGTATCAAGGTGACGATCGGATTCATCGTCGTGGCGCCGCCCTGCAGAAAGCCCGCTCCAGGTAAAATCGCAGTCGTCGGCATCCATGTCTTCGACCGTGCCACTGATCCGCAATCTGTTCGCTGGTCAGCTTTGAGACGGTCTGCGGAAACACCATGCGCGGGGCCGTGTTGCACGCCCGAAGAGCTACCATTCTGCATGTAGGCGGTCTTGCTCAAGCGGACGTCATGCAGGCCATCGAGCAGAATGAGTGTGATGTCCATCTCGACGAGTCCCGTCCCGTTGATGTTGGGAACGGTAATCGTCATCAGGGTCCCTTCGGAGCCGATCGGAGCCGGCCTCTGGACAAAGGTGCCCCCGCCTCGTTCAAACCCGACCAGCCACTCGGCCCGATAGCCGCTGCTGTCGGGGTCCTGGGAATTCGCCGGCATCGGCCACGATGGCGTCGCCCGGTCGGAGCGGCGCCGTCGCGGGAGCCAAAGAATCCCGTGATATTCGGGATCGGCGCGAGATTGAGAGTCGCTATCTTCGCTGCAAATTCGTAGGAAACAGACGCCTCGCCGTCGACTTGCGGGTTGGCGTGGGAAACGGTGACCCTCAGACGGACGGACTGCCCGATCGGCTGAGCGCCAATTCCGCCGTTAACCCACGGGAAAGCGACATTGGTTGTCGCAGAGTTCGGGTTGCTGATCGACGGCTTAACCTGGGTTGGGTCCGAAACGATTTCCCAAAGATATGCAAGAGAGTGCATCAGGGTCCGTCGCGGTAACACTGAAACTCGTGTTTTCCTGAAGCCGAACAGGCACTTCGGCAGCAGGAGTAGAAGTCAAGACAGGCACCCCGCCAAACAACTGAGCGCCCAGACAGAAAGCTAGTATAACCACCAGAGAGAGTCGATGCGGCATAGTATTAATCCTCAACTTTGCCTATTTAGGAACTCGGGCGCGTTCAAACAACAACTCTCCTGGGTAAGACTCCATCGGGAGCCGTCGACGCGCTTGTTGTTCCCGGTAAAAAACTCCAACACCGTCGGGCAAAGGCACCGCAAAAAGCAGCGACCTTTCCCTCCCCCCCAAGTCTGGTGCGAGTCGGAGTATACCATCAGCTCGTGCTAATTTTTCAGCAAAAAACAATGAAACCCGCCAATTCATTGCTTCTTCGCGGTGGCTGGCCGCCACTGCGGTTCGCGATTTTAGCTGCACGGCCGAAAAGAATATGGGATGAGCGGATTCCTTCAAAACCTTGGATTCAGGTGTCCGCTTCTTGGACTCCTCAAAATCCGAGTACTTCAGCGCCAGGTCAAAGAGCTTGTAACGAAGCAACATACCGGAACCGCTTTTCGAAACGTAGAAGACACGGATCCGGTCCTTGTCGCCCACCGCCTCGTAGTCGAGAGTCGAGACTTCCTGAGCAAGAAGCTTCCGGTCTTCTCCCCAGGTTTCTCCGCCGTCCTGGGAAAGATCCGCGACCAGCCCAACTCCCGCGATCGTCCGTTGTTGCCAAAGAACCGATAAACGCTTCCCCGCCAGGATAATCCGCGGTTCCTCCACCGGCAGCAGACCATCGTCGTTGATTGACTTCGGGTCTTTCCAGCTCTGCCCCCCGTCATCGGACCGACTGACCCGCAAACTCCAGGCGGGACTCTCGCTCTGACCCCATGCGGCCATAAGATGTCCGGGACCGGTTTCAATAAGATGCGGATCGAGACTGGCGCCCTTGAGTGACGCCGTAGGCGTATTCACCTTCCAGGACTTCCCTCCGTCAGAGCTCTTGAAAACAAAAACCTTCTGCTCCGGGCCGAGATCTGCAATCTTGGCCGCGCCGTACACGAAAATATTGCCTTGGCTGTCAGCCAACAGATTCGGGCTGCTCGGGGCGGCGGTCTTACCCGGCAATGTGCCCGAGGTCCATGTTGCCCCACCGTCGGCAGAGGTTCCGAAGCCAATCAGGCCGCCCTTTTCTTCCTTCTCGCCTTTCTCGGACCAGGCGGCGAACAACCCTTTCGGGGTCACAGCCAAGGCGGGGAGACCTGCAGGAGTGGAAGTGAGCATGCGGGGCTCGGAGAGTTTGTCGCCCACAATTTGTCTGTAGAAAACGACTGAGCGGCGCAGTTCCTCCGAGTAGCCTTGAAAAACGATATGGATCTTCCCCTGAGAGTCGACGACAACGGACGAGCCCTTTTCCCTGGATTGAGGCGCCGGGATCGTGACGTTATCCGGGCTGATCTTGATTGGAGCGCCGATAGCCAAACAACAGAAAAGGCTCAGGACGGATGCAAACGACAGTTTCACCAACACGCGGATTCTCCCCTGTTATCGAAGCAAAAAAAAGGGGAAGGGTGAACTTCCCCCCTTCCCCTTATGCTTGCCGATCTAACGATCGCGTCTGACTATGGAGTCTCGTCTCCAGTTTCAGACACTCTCGGATCCGAGGCCACGGAATACAGGTACCAGCTCGTTCCGAAGCCTTCGAACTTCATGACATACAGACCGATCGTCATGAAGGACTGGCCGTAGAACAGGTCGTTGTCCTGATAACCGGGGATATTGAAACTCGAGGTGCCGTAGCCGGAAGAGAAGGCCCCTTCCACGCTCGTTCCGGTGTCACGCGGGACGTACACGCGAACCGTGTTGTCACGCACGAACCGAATCCATCCGCCGGAGATGTCCTTGGAACCAGCTGTTCTCCAGGGATCCAAAGTCTTCATCAATCCCCTGAAGTCGCCGACTGTTCCGAAGACGTTTCCAAAAGCGCGCAGATCTTCGAGCTCAAGATCATCCACCGAGGTGGAGCCGTTGAACTCGTCGCGCTGCGTATTCTGGTTCCTGTAGTTCCGGAAGACGCGCAGGCAGATGCAGGTGATCTTCAGGATCGAAGTCGCCTGGATCTGGGGCGGGGACACCGGAACGCCGGGCGGAACGTCAAAGGTCAGCAGGTTCTCGTCGTTGTCGTAGATCTGCAGCACGTAAGTCGTCACCGCCGGGCTGATGTTCGCGCTGACATCGCGCAGGATCGAGGCACTCAGCGGAGTGTTGTTACTGCCGTTGTAATCGTCGGCAACCGACAGGAAGTGGATCAACTGATCCGTCGGATCGGTGTTGTGGAACGCGCTCGTTCCAAGGGCACCGTACCAGGAATCACTGCCCTTCACGCTAACACGGGAAGGTCTGGTTAACGTTGTCGGGCGCATAGCCCGGCATCGTCGCCGTATCGTAGTTCAGAGCAGCAACGTCGCCGCCATGAACTTCGTTACGCAGGAACTTCCAGTTCGTGAAACCCCACGGGAAGTTCGGCAGAGGGCCGTTTCCAGCCGAATCACGTCCAGGCTCTCCGCCCCACGCGATCAGGTAGCTGAGAACGCCGGCGTTGGGCAACTGCACGAAGGTCGCAGAGTGCGGGCCGTCGCCGTCCGGATTCGGGCCGCCGGCCGGGAGCCACGGATTGATCCGTCAGATGATCCGACGTCGGATTCAACTGGGTGAACAGGCCTTCAAAGCCCTCGTCGTTGTCGTTCATGTCGAACGAACGATCGATGACCGGACGAGCCCAAGCCGCTACGCCGTAAGACAAGTAAGCATCGCCACCGGCGCCCGTCGCAAACGAACCAGGAATGGCTGTGGTCAAGTGTCCAATCAGATAATTGAAGGCAATCTGGCTGGCATTGAACACATGCAGGTTGTTGGCGCTGAATCCAGGAACGGTACCAACGTTGCGGATCCCCTGAGCGGTTCCGTCGCCGAGGTTGAAACCGGCGATCTTGGCATCAAGACCAGCAACCGTGTAAACGGTGTCGGCCAGGGTGCCGTTGGTTTCGATGTTGCACTCTTCGTCCAGGCTCTTCCATTCCTCGGGGAACAGGATGTCGGGAGCGTCATCCGCGTTGCGGGTGGTTGCACTCGCAGCCGCGGTGATGACGAACCGGCCGGAACCCCACTGAATGACCGAGATCGGAGTCAGAACGTCCGTTGCCGGGCCGATAAGACGGCTGCGGGTGTTAACACCGCCGGTGTACGGAATGACGAAATTGAACGGGTCGAAGATCAGCGTGTCGTTGCAGGTCAGGACAACCAGGAAGTCCAGAAGGTCTTCGCAGTTATCATTGAAATAACGGAAGTGAACCGTTACGGCCTGCGTCGGATGCGTGTTGACGATCGCCAGGAAGTTCTGCCAGATCGTCCCTTCGTTGAATACTCCGTTCGCCGTCCGGATCGAGGATCGGCTGCAGCAAGCTGCCCGACTGCAGGGGCGACTTCGCGGCCGCGGCCACGCCAGACAGATCTGCTACGCCTGCCAGCTTGCGGGCGTTGACGCCCGTGTCGACGATGTAGGTCAGGTGCGAACCCGGATCCTGCACCGTGCCTGCCGGCAGGTTCCTGCTCTGCGCTTCATCGTCCCAGCCGAGGTACCCGGTCTTCGGGTTGCTCGGGCCGGGTATGACCTGCGCCAGAGCCATCACCGGCAGCAGAATCAACGCAGCCAGAATCACCAATAAAGTCTTACCTTTCATCAATAGTCCCTCCTAAAGAGTTTTAACCCCAAACAAACAATTGCCTAAGCACGCAGATTCCACAAAACCGCAAAACTGACTTATCACCTCCCCTATCTTCAAGCTCTCACTGTATTTAAGTCCGTTCATACTTTCCGTTTCTGAGTCGGGGACGAGATAAACTCCCCCGAAAGCGACATAAAAAGATGCTGAGGGTCGCCAAAAGTCGCATGGTTTTTTTTGGTGATTGGTTCTCCCCCAAGACATTCACCGGGAATATTAGCGAAAAGCGGCGGAAAAAGAAACAACAAAGAGTGCAAAGCGCTGATAACGCGCTTGTTGGAGTTCCCGCCCCACGGGCTTTCGTGCTATCGTTCGCTTCAGATGCCCCTCCGGTTTCTTCGCTGGGGTATGCTGATCGCTATGGATGACGCAACCAAGGAGGTGTCGGCCCGGAAACTGGACAGCCTTTACGGCCGTCCGTACTTCTCGGGCGAGACCAGCGGCTATCCCCAGTCCGGCTACAAGACTGGTCATCAGGAGTGGGGTCCGTGGCTCGACCTTCTCGGACGCCTTAAGCCGGGCGGAACCCTGCTCGACTGTGGCTGCGCATACGGGTACCTGGTCCAAGAGGCTCGCGAGCGGGGTTACAGCGCATTCGGAGCGGATATCAGCTCCTTCGCGATCCATCAGGAGTCTGACGTGGCGCCCTACCTCGTTCAGGCCCTCGCAGGACAACTGCCCTTCCAGAGTGCGATCATCGACATCGTCACACTGTTTGACGTCCTCGAACACCTGCATGACCCGATGGAGTGTCTTCAGGAGATCGTCCGCCTGCTCAAGCCGGACGGGTTGATCCTGGGCGCCACCCCCGACCCCATTTTCTTCGAAAGGGCGGAGCCAACCCACTTCTCCGAACGGCCGCCGTCCTACTGGCTCGCGGCTCTTGAGAGCCTCGGGTTGGACAGTCCGATTCCGGTTCTCCGGCGAGCCGTACAATTTTCAGTTTCTCGCCACGCCTCGCGGCCCGGCGTCTGCCGGTTCGTTGCGGCTTTTCGGACATGATTTTTTCGAAGATCAGCCGGATTTTGTCCGAACCGAGGGTCCGGTGCGGGCAGTGCCCAGAACGGGCTGGGGCCCGCTCGAGCAGAACCGTCGAAAGCTGGCCGCCTCGCCCGCAACCGTGTACCTGCTCAATTCCGACCTCTCGCCTCTCCGGCTGCACCTTAGTCTCAAAGTCTTCAACTCTCCTGAGTTCTCCACGCTCACGGTGCGCCTGGACAGCCATGTGCTCGAGCAGCTGTACCTGTCTTCAGAGCGGAGTGAACACGATCTCGATCTGGCCGACATCCTGCTCCCGGGCGGCGGGCATCATCTTTTTTTCGAAGTTTCTCCCGGCGGCCCCTCGGTCGGCATAGGCAACATCCGGATCCGTTCCGAGGAAGCAGCGCCAGAACATTTGACCGAAGGTCTTCCTTTTGACCTGTATCAACGCTACCAGTCGGCCGCAACCATCGCCCGAAGACTCCGCCCTGCCTCGCTTCTGGACGTGGGAGGCTACATCGGAGACGAAAATGGCCACATTGGCGCAACAGCTGACTTCTTTCGTAAGGGAGCGGAAAAGGCGCCGGCAGTCACAGTGACCGACCTTCGCGACTGTGACATTCCGAACCACCTGAAGGCACCCGCGATCGCTCAGCCTTTTCCAGACGGGAGCTTTGACCTCGTCCTTAGTTTGGATGTTCTCGAGCACCTGGCCCCCGACGTCCGGCCGGTATTCCTGGAGGAACTTGACCGGCTCGCCGCACGCTGGATCGTTCTCGGTGCCCCTTTCGCGTCCCCCGAAGTCGAAGAGCTCGAGCAACAGCTTGCAGCCTCAAGCCTGTCCGCCCGCCGTTTCCTGATGGAGCACCGTCAGCTCGGCCTGCCCGACCGCCGACTGGTGGAGGATTTCTGTTCCGCCAGGGGGTTCACATTGCTACCCTTCCCCAACGGAAACCTGCGTCGCTGGGCCTTTTGGCAGACCGTTACTCAGCACTACTTTTCCTTGAATGACTACCGGGTCAGCCAGACTCTCAACCGGCTCTACAACGAGCTCTGCTACCCCTTTGACCACCAGGCCCCCTGCTATCGAATCATTTACCTCATCCTCAAGAAGCGGCCGGCTCAGGACGAGCTTCGCGAACTGAGCGATTGGCCGGGTCCTTCCGCGTCGGCAGCCGGCGTGCTGGAGACGCTTGCCTCCGACCCTCGGTTCTTTCAGATCCAGAATCGAGCGCTTGAACTGGTCCAGGCAAGAGCCAGCGCCACGTCAGACCTTCAGTTTCTGATCAATGAGCGACAAAAGCTCATCCGCTGCATGGAGACCGAGTTTGAGAACTACAAGGCACAATCGATCTGGCAGATCGCGCGAGAGAGGATGAGACAGCGCACGTGAAGACGCCTGCCGCCTACCACGAAAGCACGACGGGGGCAGCGGTCGCCGTCATCAACTACAACGGCGCACGGTTTCTAGGCGAGCTCCTCGGCTCGCTGGAGACCCAGACAGTACGGCCGGATGAGATCCTCTTCATTGACAACTGTTCGACTGATGAGAGCGTCGACTACATCCGCAGCCGTCACACAGGGGTGAAGCTCCTTCCCCAGGCGACTAATCTCGGCTTTGCCAAAGCCGGCAACCTGGCCGCCCGATCAACCGGCTGCCGCTACCTGGCTCTTCTGAACGCCGACATGCGGCTTGATCCCGGATGGCTTCGAGCGCTAATCGGCCGGGCTGAGCAGGATACGGCAATCGCTGCGGTAGCGTCGAAGCTTCGGCTGTACTCCGATCCTCAGAAGTTGAACGGGGTCGGCGGTTCAATGAACTATATCGGCTACACTTGGGACCGCGGGATGTTCGAACCCGACGCGGGTCAGTATGACGATGCCCAGGAGGTTCTATTTGCTTCGGCGGGAGCCGCACTGTTTCGCCGCAGGGTTTTCCTCGAGTCCGGGGGCTTCGACGAGCGGTTCTTCATGTACCACGAAGACGTCGACTTGTGCTGGCGCTTCTGGATCCTGGGCTACCGGGTCATCACTGAACCGGCTGCCGTGGCATACCATCACTTCGGTGGTTCCACTCGGGAAGCACGGGGGCTCGAGTGGCGAGAATTGATCGGGGAGCGCAACAATCTGCGTGCCCTGCTCAAGAACTACGAAGGACGAAACCTGGTGAGAGCCATGGCGCGCCTGCTCGCACTGCGCCAGCCGGCCCGCAGGAAAGCCGCCCAGCTGAAGAACTTCGCCTGGAACCTGTACCACCTTCCCGAAACGGCGGGCGAGAGACGAAGGATTCAGAAACGACGACAGCGGAGCGACGCCGATTTGCAGCACCTTATTGTACAATCCCCCCATGTCCCGATCCGTCTCTGATGTCTCGGTGATCACGGTCAACTGGAACGGGAGGGCTCACCTCGAGAGCCTGCTCCCGTCGCTCACTCCCCTTGGGGCCCGGGAGATCATCGTCGTGGACAACGGAAGCACGGATGGTTCTCAGGCCTTCCTGCGACGCGAGTACCCCCAGGTGGTCCTGCTTGAGAACCCTACAAACCGCGGATTCAGTGAACCGAATAACCTGGCCGCAGCCCGCGCTCAGGGTCGATATGTCGCGCTCATCAACAATGACATGCGAGCGCACCCTGCCTGGCTTTCCGCCGCACTCCCGCGATTGGGGGACGGGGTGGCGTGCGTCGGGTCGAGAATCCTGGACTGGAGCGGTCAGCGCATCGACTTTAACGGTTCTTCACTTCAGTACCTCGGCTACGCGGTTCAGCGGGACGCGGGTAGCCCTTTGGACGAGAATCTGCCTACCCCGGACAGGATTCTGTTCGCCTGCGGGGGTGCATTGATCATGGAGCGCGACGTTTTTCTCGCTTTAGGAGGTTTCGATCGCGACTTCTTCGCCATTTTCGAGGACGTTGATCTCGGGTGGCGCACATGGCTGGCAGGATACGAGATCGCGTTTGCGCCTGATTCCATTGTTCACCATCGCGGCCACGCGACTTTTGCCGGGCATCCGAATCCCAAGATGCGTTATCTGATGCACCGGAATGCCCTTTTGACCGTCCTGAAGAACTACGAGGAGGAGACTTTTCTCAAGATGCTGCCGCTGGCGGTCGCTCTGACCCTCAAGCGGGCAGTGGTTTTCTCCGGAGTGGCCAAGGAGAGTTTTTACCTCTGGGAACAGACGTCGAGAGGGCTGGAAGCGGGCGATTCGGCTCGGTGGTCCATGCTGCTCGACGCGCTTAACCAGGTTGTGGCGCTCGACGATGTTCTCGAGCAACTCCCCGAGCTGATGTGCAAAAGAGAGAGAATTCAATCGACGAGGCAACGAAGCGACAACCAGATACTCGAGCTCTTCGTGGATCCCATGCGGACGATCGTCGAGCAGGAGGCCTACCTGGCCGCGGAATGCCGTTACCTCGATCTGCTGGGTTTGTCGCCTCTTCTTGGGTCACGGAAGCCTGCGGAAGACGGGTACACGCGTGACCTGGCCAACCGGTCCAGCGATCTAAGACGCGAATTGAGCGCTCTTCAATGGGTCGAGAGCTGGGCGGTTCTGCATCCCCCGGCTCCTGAAAACCGATGGGGAAGCCGTTTCCGACGCATCCGCGCCCGAGGGTTTTCGAACCTTTGGCAGGAGTTGCTCAAGCGGGTCAATCGTGGAATTTAGCGTCGTCATTCCGACCTACAATCGAGCAACGATTCTGGCCGAGACACTGGCGGCGCTGGCAAAACAGTCGATTTGTGTGTCCGGGCAGGGACCCGGGTCCTCCTGGGAGGTCATTGTTGTAGACGATGGCTCCACCGATTCAACGCGTGCAGTGGTCGAAAGCCAAAGAGCAGGTTTTCCGGTCCACCTGGCCTACCAGTATCAGCAGAACCGAAAGCAGGGAGCCGCTCGTAACCTCGGAGCGCGTCACGCCCGCGGATCATTCCTCGTGTTTCTCGGAGACGATATCATTCCCTGCCCCGATTTCCTGGCCAGGCATTGGGAGGCGCGGGAGGCCCGAGGCGAGACCGGGCAGGACTCCAAGCTGGTGGTGATCGGCTACACCCGGTGGGGACAGGAGCTCCGGGTCACTCGTTTCATGGATTACATCGGCGAGCGCGGTTGGCAGTTCGGTTTCTCCCTGATCAAGGATCCCGACACGGTTCCCTTCAATTTCTTTTACACCAGTAATATTGCGATCGGCCGCCAGCTCTTCCTTGAGTCGGGCGGGTTCGACGAGGAGTTTCAGGAATACGGCTGGGAGGACATCGAACTCAGCCTTCGGCTCCAAAACGCCGGGATGCGGCTCGTGTACCAAAAACTGGCAATCGGTCATCACGTACACCCGACGACGATTCGGTCCTTCATCAGCCGGCAAATCAAGGTGGGGTTCTCCGCCTGGAAGTTCTATCGGATCCACCCGGAGATGTCCGACTTTCTGAACGTTTTTCGCGTGCCACGGTACTCCCTCGCCGATCACGTGCGCATGCGGACCCTCACCTGGGCGTGCCGGCTGACAGAGCAGCGGAGCACTCCCGACCTGACCCGCTTCTACCCGGACCTCATGAGCTACTACTACAATCTCGGAATCCTGAAGGCTCGCAATGACAAGCGCGCCTGAAGTCGACATCGGGGTCATTATCCCGACCTGGAACAAGCGGGAGTTATTGAGAACCTGTCTTGACTCGCTGGCCGCTCAGACCGTGCGCTGCTCGGTGCTTGTGGTGGACAACGGCTCAACGGACGGAACCGTCCAGATGGTCCGGTCGGAATTCCCCTGGGTTCGATGTCTGAGCCTCGATCGAAATCTCGGATTCGCAGCGGCGGTGAATCTCGGCATTCGGGAGACCCGGGAGGCTCTGGTCGCGCTCCTTAACAATGATACGGAGGCCGAACACTGTTGGCTGCAGGCCGGATGGCAAGCGGCGGAATCCCACCCGGAGTACTCGATCTTTGCCTCGCGGTTGCTGAACTACTGGCAGCGCGACCGCATCGACAGTGCGGGGGATTGCTATGGCAGGACCGGACTGGCCTACAAGCGGGGAGCCGGCCTCTCGAGCTCGAAATACCTCCAGTCAGAGGCGGTGCTCTCGGCGACCGCCGGCGCGGCGTTTATTCGTCGTCGGGTCTTCGACGCTATCGGAGTGCTGGACGAAGACTTCTACATGTACCTGGAGGACGTCGATTTCTGCCTGCGGGCTCAGGTCGCCGGCTTTCGCTGCCTGTATGTGCCCGAGGCCGTCGTCTTTCACATGGAAGCCGCCTCCGACCCGCACTGCGCTTCACTCGGCCAGCTGAACACCTCCGGCTCGACTCGAGCCTACTATTCACCGACTCGCGTCTACTGGATCACCCGCAACCGCTGGCGCCTGATGGTCACCTTTCAGCCCCTGCGCAATGCCCCGTGGCTGGTCTACGGGTGGGCTCGCAGCTTTCTCTTTCACCTTCTGAAGGCGGGTTACACCTGGGACTTCCTGAGAGGAATCGGGGCCGGAGTCCTTTCGACCCGGGCGGCCCTCCTCAAGAGGCGTCGGCTCAAACGGCTCCCGGACAGCTCCTTTGCTCGACTATGGCAGATCATGGCGAAGTGCTAGCAATCTGTGTGAACTGGAACGGGAGGGAAGTGCTCGCCGAGACGCTGACCTCCCTTCTGTCCAGCTCGTATCCCCGCCTGCGGGTTGTGGTGGTGGATAATGCGTCCACCGATGGTTCGGCTGACCTGATCCCCCGAGGGTGCGAGCTGGTCCGGCTCGAAGAGAACAAGGGATACGGGGCCGCCATCAATTGGATACTCCGGGAAACGGCCGAGGGGCGCAGACAGCAGGCCGATTACTACCTTCTGCTCAACAATGACGTGTTGCTCGATCCCGAAGCCGTGACTTCGCTGGTCAAATGCGCCGAGGAACGTGGGCCGGGCATCTTCGGACCCAAAATCTTGCGGCGCGACCGGCCGGAGGTTCTGGACATGGCGTGGGGAGAACTGACATGCTCCCATGTCCTGGCCAGTTTCAAGGGGAAAGGGGCAACCGATGGGCCCCAATGGAACATCACGCGCGAGGTTTCCCTGCTCCAGGGAAGCGTCCTCCTCGTCTCTCCGGAGGTTATCAAGGCAGTGGGCGGCTTTGACGAGGTTTTTGTGATGTACCACGAGGAGGTGGATTTCGAGCTGCGCGCACGGGCCAAGGGTTTCTTCTGCACCTACTGCCCGACCGCGCGGGTCTGGCATCACTCGGCTCACAGCACCCGGCGAAACCCGTCCCAGAAAGTCTTTTGGACGAGACGCAACACCGTTTACTTCCTTCGGAAGCACCGGGTGGGTGTCGTCCAGTGGACGGTCTTTTTCGGTAGTCTTTTCCTGAGCGTTCTGTTTAATGTCGCCAGTCTCAGGATCGGTCGCGCAAGGACAATCGTTCAAGCTGTCCGGGCGGGTTTTCAAATGCCGGTCGCCCAGGACGCAAAACCGTTCTGATGGCTGGTTAGGAAACAGAAGCGAGAGGCATGAGTCAGATCGAGTCGAACATCCCGGGAACGAAACCCCACCGGACGATCTCCGTCATCATTCCTTCGTTTCGGTCCTGGCCTCTGGTCGCGCTCACTGTGAAATCGCTTTCCCGTTCAACAATCCCCATCGAGGAGATCCTCGTGGTCGATTCTTCAGACGACGAGACGCAGGCGCGGCTTGCCAGAGAGTTTCCGCAGGTCAAGATTGTCGGGGTTCCCCAACGCTGTCCCCCCGGAGCTGCTCGAAATCTCGGTGCACGAGTCGCAACCGGAGAACTGCTGGCATTCCTGGATGCCGACGCCCAGGCGGCCGAGGACTGGCTGGCGGTGCTGACGGATCGGCTGGACAGTGAGGGGGGCACCGGGATGGCCGGCGGAGCGGTCGCCAACGCGAACCCTGCCCCAATCGCCAGTCAGGTGTTGTACTGGATCGAATTCTCGGAGTTCTTTCCGAAGGGGGCGGGCGGGCCCCGTCCCCACCTGTCCAGTTCCAACCTGCTGGTATCCAAGCGGGATTTCCAGAGAGAGGGTGGATTCGCGGAGGGCTATGCGATGGCGGAAGACCTTCTGCTTTCGAAGCGATGGTCCGCCGGCCGGCTCTATTTCGAGCCTTCGACGCAAATCCTCCACCGGCATCGCGACCATTGGAAGGAAGTGCTTCCCCACCTGCGGGCGTTGGGTTACTGGAGCGGTCGATACAGGGCCGAAAATGAAGCGTCCGGATCCTGGATCCGCCACTTGCCTTTGAGCAGTTTCCTCCTTCCCTTTGTCCGTCTCCCAAGGATCGTGGGGAGGGTAGCAAGGGCCAAGTGGTCGCAAGGCCTCCTCAGCTTGCTGTTTTCGCCGGTGCTCCTTTTTGCGCTGATGTGGTGGGCGGCCGGGTTCTACACCGGTATCCGGGAAGACACCAAGACAGACCGATCTGACGCGCTGACGGGCTGACGGGCTAGCCAGTTGATCGTTGGGCAACGGATAACAGGGGACAGACAACTTCTGGTCGTTAGCCAGTCAGCCGGTCAGGTGGTCAGCCGGTTAGCCAGTCGGGTTTAGGGACCGGGGGCTTAGGGACGCTTAGGGGCCTGGGGCTTAGGGGCCGGAGCCGACGGGGCTGGCGCTGGTGCCGCGTTGGACCCCCGCTTTGCGGGGACCAATCTATCCCCGCGTCTTAAATCCTGGGCCGCCTTCTCGCTCAGTCCAAAGAACTCGCGTGTTTCCGCGCTGAGATAGTTGTAGACGATCGGGACTTGAAAAACCCGCTCTTTGTCGTCGTGCTTCAAGACAAGAGTCAGCCGGCTTTCCAAGTTCTTAGCAGTCTCTTTCCCCTTGTAGTCGAGTGTCATGTGCAGGCTCTGACCGGGCTCGATGACGGTTAACCGGTCAGTCAGCTCAAACTTCTCTTCGTCGCACTCGACTCTCTCAACATGTGCGGCTTTTGGGGTGCCGTTGGCGACGGTGACCCTCGCTCGCTGGATCGTATTCAGAAAGGGGATCTTCACGGTCCGGGGAGTGACCCGAAGCTCCGGCTTTAAGGGCTTCTTCTTGTCTGCACTGGCGGACAGCATTCGGTCCATGCGGAAATTAGGCTTGAGGATTCGAATCTTCCATGAAGTCCCGTCCTTTACCCAGTTGTAGCGGGCCTGGAGAACCTGAACAGAGGGCATGTTTGGTAGCAGGGCTTCGGTCTCTATCGTGACCCGGGCCTCCGTAGACGAGAGCATCTCGATCTGCTTGAGTTTCCAGGACTGAATCGAGGGCTGGCGGAGCGAGATGAAGTTGTTCTCCGACCCCTTCAAGACGTACTTGAGAGCGGCGAACTTGTCATTTTTCGCCATCAAGGTCCAATAATCCTTGACTGCGGCCTCCAGCTCAGGAGGCGGGGGAGTGGGGCTACCGAGAAACAGGAACAGGGAGAGGATCAAATAAAGCATGGCGATCCGTTCGGGACTCCTTCCGAGCCGGGAAACGGTATGACTTTAGCAAAAACGAAAAGGGCCGGCAAGTAGCCAGCCCTTCTTCTCTCCTCCGAACTGAGAGGTCGCTTACTCTACTTCGACCGGGAGACCGCCAAAGAAAAAGCCAGCGCCCAGAACCGGATCCAGCTTGAAGGCCTGCGAAAAGCCGAGATCTGCGTTGAACTGCGAATACGTTCCAGCTGCAGCGTCGAAATTGCAGACGATCCACATATAGCCGGTGAAGATTTCATCTTCTCCGCCGCCGGCGGCGAAGAGCTCGTTGATGAAAAATGCCACGGTCTTGCCGGCCTCGAGCTCGCCATCCTCGTTCAACTGTCCATTGCCCAGTGCTTCGGGACTATCGAGGTCTGCTGTCGAGACGGTGAAAACTTCGCCGTCGGCTCTGAACAGGTAGAACGTGATCGCTCCCTGATCGGTCGTCATGTCATCGTCAACGAGAATGCCCTCGGGCGCACTCATGATGTTGCTGATCGTAAACGCCGTGCGGATGGGCTCTGACTCATCGGTCCCTGGGACGTTGACTACGAATGCGGCAAACAGGGCCACTTGATCAGTCGTGCCGTTCGTCTGCAGGAACGGGGTATCGGCCGCAAAGGCGCTCCCGGCCAAGGCCGCCACCATGGCGAAAAATACCAGTGCTCTCAATTTGCTCATGCTTCTCACTCCTTAGAATAAAGTTGAACAAGACGCTTTCTAATGAACTCGCTCAAAACCGTTGCCCCAATAGGACTAAAACGATCACCTCCAATCGGTGTTTCCTGGTTATATATATCTAAAACCGTTTCATGTCGCCTTTCTGCACCTCTCGGGTGCATATTTCCCCGTATCCTGAAAAAAGTTGAAAATGAAAGATGCGGTTGTAAGAAAAAAGTCGCATCTTTTATTTGCTCTCCTCCCAAATCAGGGTACGAAAACAAGTTGCCGGGTCCCCGTGTCCAAATAGTCACCCAACACGGCCAACGGGATCTTGAGGCTCAAATCAAAGCTGCCTCGCAAGACGAGACCAGCCGCGGTCTTTTCCGCCAGCACGATCCTGGTCCCCTGCTCAAAAGTCACGATGTCAACCTCAGTCGGCCCACCTTCGGACGCGTCAAGCTTCACGACCTTAATCGCCTGGAGCGTCGTCGAGAGGCCCGGCACAAAGAAGTTCGGATTCCGGGCTGTCATGGTGACCACTGTACGGAAACCAGCGTCGAAAATATGCAGACGCCTCTCCCTCAAGAAACCTTGAGACTGGGAATCTAACACCAGTGCGGCTTCGAACGGAAGGACTATTTCCTTCAGGTAGACCAAACCTTGCTCCTGGACCTCATAAATGAACAAGTTGGACGTGTTCTTGAACAGAATACAGAGGTCCAACCTGGAATCCCTGTTCACGTCCAGAAAAGCGAAGCTCAGGATGGATTTCCAGAGAAAAAAGCCGCTTACGTACGACCCGTTGCCCAGATGGCATTCGATCATCGTTCCCTGGTCGGCGTTGTCGGACACGATCAGATCGGCCAGGCCATCTCCATCCACGTCCGTAACAACTACCGAGTTCCTTTGTTCAGCCATCAAGGGCGCGCCGGCGTTCAACGTACCGCGAAACGGCGTGACCGGGTGGTTATCGCCGATCACGAAGTTGCCCTGATCATCCCGGTAACTGCGGAAGATCATGCTGGTCGCCGACACCTCGGGGAAATTGCCGACCAGCAGAAAGTCGTACTTCTGAGCTGGAACCTGGTCGTCGGGCGGATCATCCGGCGGATCATCCGGCGGGGGAGGTGGTGGAGGGGGATCTGTGTCGCCGCCTCCGTCGCCGTCGCCATCGCCGTCCCCGTCGCCATTCCCGTCGCCATCGCCGTCGCCGTCGCCATCCCCGTCGTCACCATTGTTAAACGGGTTCCCCCCGTAACCGCCAAACCCATACGGGGCTTGGCCGAACAGATCGTTACGTGACGACTCGTAACCCTGTTCGAGCGCGCGCAACTCGCCGTCATACGGGGCCAGCATCCCGGCGTCCTGACTGCCGAAGGCGCCCCGACTAAATTCAGACCTGTCTCCTCTTCCCTGCCGGTTCGAACCGTCCACCTGATCGGAGATCGCCGGCGTGACCACAACCTGGTTTCCAGACTTCGACAGGGGAAAGGTTCTTTGTGTGCCTGGCTGCTGAGAACCAGGACGACCGGACATCGGCAGCCGTGTGACCGGAATGGGCGGCACGAATCCCCGTCCGTCTACCGGAGAGGGAAAAGACCGGGTCCACGCCGGCTCGGCCACAGAGCTCCGGGTGTCGGACCCCGCGGCGCCCGAGGCGTGCGTAACAGAGCGGCTACCGGGATCGGGGGGGATAACGAGAGAAGGATCGGGGACGAGAAAACTGAAGGTCGGCAAAGACAGCACGAGAACCGTCCCGACCAGATACCAGGCTGCCTTTCCCACTCCCCTCATTCTCATTTAATCTCTGGGCCCGTCTAAGGCCGGGCAGACACCCGTCACTTATACAAGAACCCCCGGAGCTAAGTAAAGTCAAAAACGCCTTAACCTTACTCCTTTCTATTCAACAAGTAAAGACATGGTATGGGAGGCAGGCGGAGGCGGCCTTGAGGCCCTCTTGTCATTTACCCGAATCAGAACATTTCTTTGCGACTTTTGGTGATCCCCATCATCTTTTATGGTTGCTTTGGAGGACGGCCGCTGCTAGGTTGTGGGCAATTCACGGTCGTGTGGGCCTGGAATAGGTTTTGTTGTTCGTCATGCCTAACGAAATTGCCCCGGCAGAACTGGCGGAAATCGTCAAGAGAGCCCAAAAGGGTTCCCAAGATGATTTTTACCAGCTATATGTCCTCTTTTCCAAGGCAATTTACAATTTCATATGGAGACTGATCGGATCGGCAGAAGATGCAGAAGACCTTCTTCAGGAGACCTTTTTGAAGGTCCACGGAGAGCTCAAGCATCTCAGAGACCCGAATCAGTTTCGTTTCTGGCTGTACCGGATAGCCAGAAACGAGGTTTATCAGAAGCTTCGGCGTTTGCAGCGTTCTTCAGAGGTTTCGATCGATGACGAGGAGGCCGGGTACTACAACTTCCTGACCGATGATACTCATCAGCCCGACCCGGAAAGCCTGGCGCTCTCCGGGGAGCTGAACGAGGTTGTGACCCGGGCCTTGGAATCGCTTGCGCCGAAGTACCGTGATGTTTTTGTTCTCGCAGTCTTTCAGAAGATGAGTTACGAGGACATCACGAAGGTAGTGGGTCGGTCGGTGCTGTCAGTCAAGACTGACATCTACCGGGCCCGGCTGGCGATGAAGGAGATGATTAACACGTACCTGTCGAAGTCGAAGATCAAAAAAGTATGAGCTGCGAAAACCTGAAACCATTGATGACGGCCTGGATCGACGGGAGCTGTGACTCTCAGCTGGAAATGCAGTTGAGAGAGCATACACAGCAGTGCCTCTCCTGTGCCGCCTTCTATCAGGAGCAACTCCGCCTCACCCGACTTCTTCAGAATCCCGATCTCGAACTTGAGCCCCCCGCATGGGTCTGGGCTCGAATCTCGTCCCAGCTTGAAAACGCACCTCAGCACGGTTCCGCCGGCTTCTGGACCGATCTGGTCGCACTCTTCCGGGTGCCGTCACTCCGGTATGCCGCCCTCGCGGTTATTTCTTTCATTGTCATCTCAGCCGGTCTTTTGCGCGTCGGTGAGTCTGACCGATCAGAACAGCTTATGCTCGCTCAGCTTCAGGCTTACCAGATCGAGACACATGGGAATCCGTTCGAGGTAGCACCGATCGACAGCAAGGTCGAAAATCCGTTTTTCACGTTTGATCCTGTCAGGTATAACCCGTTTGGAGGGAATAGGAGTCTCAGATGAAGAAGTGGGCGATTTCTTTAGCGATGATCACGATGCTGGCCTTCCCGGCCTTTAGTCAGGGGACTCCAGGAGCATCCGATGAGGCGAAGCTTCAGACTGCGGCGGCGCAGCACGCGATCATCGAGGTCATGCTCAAGGAGCAGGAGTATTCCCAAATCCTGCCGGAGTTCAAGAAGATACTCGACCTGAACCTGGCCGGAGCTAACGAACAAAACGTGGTCAAAAGCGCCTGGATCATCGTTGAGAACTTGCGCGCTGTCCGTCAGTTCGCTCTGGCCGAACATATCGTCGACGGGACCCTCGCCCAAGCCAAACAGAACAAGAATAGATTCGACTTGCTGATGCTCAAAGGTAAGATCTACCAGGACCAGGGGCGGCTGCAGGAAGCCAAACAGGTCTACCGCAAGGCGCAGCAATTGACTCCCGACAAATAGCCGCACCCCAGGCGGAATCGGAGCAGAAGGCCGGACTAGATGTTCGGCCTTTTTTTTGCCCGCCGACAGCTTCGGCGGTTGCGGCAGTTTCTGTCTCAGTCTGGCCCCGCCATCGCCGACTTCCTGCACCTCGGCCTTCCAGTCGGACACCGACGAGCACAGGGTCGTATCTGCATTGAGCAAGCGAAGTCAAAGGGCGGGGAAGGTTCGTAGTAACGCGTTCAGGCGACTTGTTGTCAGCGGGCTGGATCACCCCCGTCCACACGCCTCATCGAGCCCGGCGAAGCGCTTGACCGGCTGAAGCCGGGACTACCCCTCCGGGGCCAGGCGCGAGCCCGGGAAGGTTCGTGCACCGCCTCCAGGCGGTCGAACGCTTCCTCGGGCTCAATCCACTTGAGGGACTTACGGTGTCGGCGCTTCGCTCACTGCTTGGGCGGTGCCGGCTGCTGTTTGGGGGGTTCCGGCTGCTCCGCGGGAGCTTCGGCCGGAGGTTGCTTGGCTTTTTCGTCGAGTTTCTGCTGGCGCTCCAACTGCTTGCGCTGCTCCTCCTGCTGCCGCTCCTGCTCCTTCTGGAAGTCGCGCAATTCCTCGTCCCGGCGCTTTTGGATCAGGTTGCGGTCCTCTGCCTCTTTTCTCTGAATGAACTGGTAGGCGTTTCGGAGCGAACGGCGGAATTCGGCGGTCAACTCGACCGCGGTCGGAAGATTCGGGATGACACGGGGCGTTATCAGAATGACGAGCTCCGCCCGTCTTTTATCACGGTGCGTTTGGCCGAACAGGGCCCCCATAATCGGGATATCACCGAGGATGGGAACTCGATCCCGGCTCAAGTTGTAGGTATCGCTGATAATCCCGGCAATGGCCACGGTGTGTCCGTCGCGCACGATCATCGACGTCTCGACGTAGTTCCTGTTGATGGTTGGTGTCAGCGCCGCGCCGGTCGCAGAGCTGATTTCGACGGCAACATCCATGGTTACGATCCCGCTGGCACTTATTCTTGGCACGATCAGCAAAGTGGTGCCGGTGGGACGGAATTGGATGGAATTGACGAAAGCATTATTAGTTCCCGACTGGACTGGGTTGCCGAAGGAGGCCGTGGTTACCGGGACTTCCGCGCCGACGTTGAAGGTCGCCTGCATGCCGTCCATGGCCAGAAGCCGCGGCGCCTCCATGATCTCGACGTTAGTCTTTTTGCGGAGAGCATTGATGGTCGCCTCCAGCTGGCGCGAGAGTCCAATCATTGTACGGGTGGTGCCGGCAAAGGCGCCGGTGGCTGCAATCGAAGCCGTTGTCGCAGGAGTCGCGGTCTCGGTTCCGGTAACACCCTGCGCCTCCAGGAAGGCAGCCACTCCAAAGCTCAGGTCGTCCTGAAGCTCCACCGAATAGATCTTCGCCTCGATCAGTACCTGCCGGGGCAGGATATCAAGCTGACGAATGGTTTCGAGCAGGAAATCGTAGTCCGCCTGGGTCGACTGGACGATGAGCGAGTTGTTGAATTCGTTGACGATGACCTTGACGTTACCCGCGACGATGGCTCGAACACCCTGCTGGCTGGTCATAGGCCGGCCGGTGAGTGACGGACCGAGCTCGCTCCGGATACCCCGCTGCCCACCCTGGTTGAACAAGTTGTTGGGGTTGGGTTGTCCCGGGATGAACCCCGCTTCCTGTTGTTGTCGCCCCTGTTGTGAGCCTTGCTGCCCCTCCCTGAGCTCCCCGGTTGCCGAGGAAGGTAGTCCCATCCCGTCCTGGTACAACTGAGCCAGTACGTCCGCGATATTCAGCGCGGTGTTGTTCTCCACCTGGTACACGAACGTTTTGATGTTCGTGCTCGCTGAAGGGGAATCCAGCTTGTTGATCCAGTCCTTGACCTGTTGGAGGACGCTCGGGGCGTGCGTGACAACGAGGACGCTGTTGAGGCGCTCGATCGCCACGATTCGCACGCTTGACTTTTCACCGGGCGCAAACACCTTCCCCAGATCCTCCGCGACGTCTTTCGCCAGGTTGCTTCTTGATAGGAATAAGGTCGACCGTATTAATGCTGAAGTAATTCGTATCGAGCATCTCGACGATGTCGAGAATCTGCTCGATGTTCTTCCGGTGGTCGGTGATCATCAGGATGTTGGCCGGAGCGAAATCGACGACATTGGCGCCGTCGGAGACAAAGACCTGCGCCAACTGCTTCATGTGTTCCGAGGCGAGGTAGTGAAGAGGAATGACATAGGTGATGACCCCTTCCTCGCCATCCAGCCGGTTTGGGACTGGAGTTGCGGTGGCGCCGGGAGCCGCCGGAGCCCCGGGCGTCTGACCGCCAGTCGGCGGGTTGCTGTTTGCCACCCGTTCCTCCTTTATCCGGCGCCTTTTCCTGTTGCGGTTTCAGAGGATTTTATGAGGTTCCCGCGGACCCTCCGGCAAAGGCGCGATGACGTACATGTCGTCCTGCCTAACGATCCCCTGGCCGTTCATCTTCAGAACCTGCTCCAGGATCTCGAACATCCGATCTCCTCGGAATGTCTTGTCATCGTGAAGAGGTTCACTGTGCCGGTGACCTTGGGATCGATCACGTAGGAGTAACCGAGCTCCTTCATGATCGTCGAGATGACGGTGTCGATTGGAGCGTTGTTGAAGGTAAATCCGATCCCGCCGGAAGAATTGCGCTGCGGCTGCGCCACTGGCTGGGCCGCGCGCGAAGGCTGAACGGGCACTTGAGCGGGCCTGACCCGGAGCCTGACCGGGCGGTTGCTGCCCCTGACCCGGCCCCTGCTGTCCGGGCGCTGTCTGCGCGGGAGTTGCGCCTCCCTGGTTCCCTTGCCGCATCAACTCCTGGAGATAGCGATTGTTGTCACTTGGCGGCACGCCGATCCCGCCGGGCAACGGATCGGTCCGCTGCGCGGTCGTAGGGGCCTGCATAAAAGCGATTTCGGGGAGAACCGATCCAAGCAACTCTCCAGGGACCATCAGAATGAGTCCAATGAACAGGAATCTAACCATGTGTGAGTCCCACTTGTATGAACAGATTGAAAGTTCAGAGCTATGAGTCGAAGACTTATTGATTGCGGCAATCTCCACTGTTGAACGGGACTGAGCCCCCGCTGCCGCCGGGCATCCCTATGAGACCGCTGCCTCCCTGGATTCGACCCTGGCCGGACTTTGCCCATACGACCCGACCGGCTGCCCGAGCCGCCGGCATTCCTGCCTCCGCGTGAGCCGCCCAGGTTGCCTTGTCCGCCTCGCTGTTGTCCCCCTTGGCTGGCCACCCTGGCCCCCGGTGACGCCGACGACCAGCCCGCCCTGCGTCCTCGCCTGCCGGAGGCGCCGAAGCCTCAACGGTTTCGACTGCGGCTGCGGCCGACCCGATCGTGATAACGGTGACCGCAGCCGTGGCCACTGTCTTGCGGAGCGGGCGGCCTGCTGCGGCGCCGAATCGAACATGTCGATCACCTTCTCCTGATCTTTCCAGCGCAGCTTCAGGGAAGTTCCTTCGATCTCAGCGATAGTCCAGCCATTGATGACGTCGCCGATCGACATGAGCCTGGACTGCCCCTTGGAATTCTGGTTCTCAAAGATCGTCATGAGCGCCTGCGTCTTCCCGTTATCGTTCAGGACTCCATTTAGAGCTGGTCGGCTTGGGAAACTGAGGTTCCTGCTCGGGAGGTTGAACCACCTCAGGGGAGGGCGGACGACGCTCGGCCATGAAAAGATCCTTCTCCGGAATTACGGTGAAATCCGGATAGGGCTGAGCGGGCAGCGGCGGAGGAGTGGGCTCGAGGTCCGGAACGGGACCGGGGTTCTTCTTGGCGTTGTCCAGCACTCGCTGAACGTTGTTCTGCTCCTCGAACGACTTCCACTCGGAGGTCAGGTAGCGGGACAATAAGACGACGCCCGCGAGGATTAAGAGGTTGATGACAAGAAATTTTCGACCCATACTCCACCTTCTCAGATGCGCAACCGGCTATGAAAGTCTAATGTAACCCGAGACTGACATGCGCGGCTGCACCATCGCCTGATTTCTGAACTTGCTGACCGCGAAATCCTCGACCAACAGGAACTTCTGATGGGAGGAAAGGGCATATAGAAAGCCGGTGGTCGAGGCCAGGTCGCCGTCGAGATTCAACTGCAGAGTCACCTTCGAATACTTATCCCCGATCTTCTTTTCAGGAAGGGGGCTGGTCTTCGTCAGGGACACCCGGTTCTCAGCCGCCGCCGCCCGAATGATCTCCTCGAGCTCTACCGCCGCGGAACTGGAATCCCGCGCGGAAAGGAGCCGGTTCTGATACTGGCCCAACACTCCGTTGACCTCGTCGAGCTGAGAGGCATAGACATCCTTCTGCTGAAGCGTGTGCATGGCCTTCTCCAGGAACTGCGTCTCACGCTCGTAACTGCTGGTGATTTCCGCCTGGGCCTCGTACAAGGGCATCACGAGGTGGAAAATGAGCAGGTAAAGAACAATCAAAGTTCCGCCTGCCGCTATCGCTCGCTTGTCCCGCTTTCTGAGTTTTCTCATTGTAAGTATTCCCGCAACGCCGTCTTAATCTTTTAACGCCACGTCGAAGTTGAACTTCTCCTTCTTCGTGATCGGGTCCTTCGTTATGTATCGCTGTTGGACGCTTTTCACATGGCTTGATGCCCGCAGCGCGGGAATCAGGTTAGTCGCCGAATCGGAGAACCCGTACAGGGTCACCTGTCCCCGCTCAATCTGCAGGTTTTGCAGGTACGTGTCGTCGGGCAGGCGCTCGGTCAAATCCTTGAGTACCAGGAGGATCTTCTGGTCGCCCTTGAGAAGATCCCGAAGCTCATTGACTTCAGCCTGGCGCGCCTCCACGTCCTGGCGCAGCTTCAATACCTCGTCCACCTTGGGCTGCAGTTCCCTGATCTGCCCCTGCACATCGGCCAGCAGTTGCTTCTGCTGCCAGTAACCGCGAACCCCGGCGGCCGCAGCGAGTATGAGAACCAGCGCCAGGAGGACAACCGTGGGAATGATGCTCGACTTTTCACCGACGATCCGCTTCGCTTCGGGGATCAGGTTGAACCGGGCGCTCACCGACTTGGAAAGGCTGGAGGCCGCGAGCCCGACCGCTGGAAGAAGCTCCGGCTGACGGGTGGTACGCTCCTTGTCCTTCAACCGGAGTCGCTGGGTCAGAAGCTCGCAATCCGTCAAGTGCTGTCGGAGACCGTCGCAGATCTCGGGCGCCAGTTCCCCCGTAACGTAGATTCTCCCGATCATCGGGTTGGCAAGGCGCAGGCGGGAGACGAATCCATAGAGGTGCTCGAGCGCCATCTCCGGAGTCGGCTCGCCCTCCTCGACCATGACCTTGTCTGAAAAGAAACGCTCCGGGCTCACGATGACGACCGTCTCGATTGTCGTGCGATTCACGCTGAGCACGATGCAAGGCTCTTTTTTGGGGAACCCGTCTTCATGCAGGGACAGGATCTGATGAAGGCCGATGCCGGAGAAGCGGATGGCTGCCGGGTAGAGGTTGATCTCCTTCAAGAGCGTCAGGTATTCGTCGAGCACACTCTGGCGGACCATGGCGACCTGGAGCAGGAGCTTCTTCTGCGCTCTCATCCCGGGACAAGATGACGTAGTCGTAGTATGACTTCTCCTCCTCGGCCGGTTCGAATTTCTCCACCTGGAACTTGATCACCTGGCTCAGGTTCTCTTCAACTTCGAGGGGCAGCTCCAGCATTCGGACGGATACCTGCTCGTCCGGGAGACCCACGATCAGCCGGCTGCGGCTGAAGCCGTTGGCCTGCAGCGCAGGGCGCAGCTGGTTGCGCAGTTCCGTCACAGACAGTTCCCGGTAGTTGCTGATGATGGCCTGTTGCTTCAGGGAGAACCCTTGAAGGCCCTTCCGGAGGCCAACGAAAACCAGCTTGTCCGGCAGTATTTCAACCCCGGCAGCTGAACCCGTACTCCACATACTTTGATCGTCCTCGCAACAAAAGTGCCGTGCGGAACTCGCTCACAGTTCTGTGTTCGATTCGTTCCAATACAGCACCCTGTAGGGATTCTGGCCCGGCATGCTTCCGCCGACTTGGATGACCGCCCTGATTCGGCAGATGACCTCTGAAGAGCTCAGGTGCCCCGAGCTCACCACAGTATACACTCCCGACCTAAACACCTGGAGATAGTTGGTCGCCTCCATCGGAATGCCGGGAATGCGCTCCATGACCTCACTGATATTCTCGATCGGCTGCTCGTCCCGCATCGCGGCAATCCGCACCGCCGTGTCGTAGTCAAGGCCCGGGATTGCGGCCAGCACGGCAATCGGCGCAGAGTTCACGTTGATCCGCGCGATGTTGGTGAAAGTGGTGAAGTACTTCTGAAGGCCGTAGTACTCGATCCGCTCGCCGGCTTCCGTTAGTCCCCTTCTTCCCGTAGTACATCTCGGGGGTGACCCCCCGGACCAGGAGCAGCTCCTCCGGAATGTCGAACATCCCGTTCTTGGCAAAGTAAGGATGCGGCAGTCCCTGGTAGTAATCACTCTCGGCGCCATTTGGCCGGTACAAATCGTCTGCGTCACGCCAGTCTTCGATGGAGTCGGTTATCACGTCCGCCTCCCGTTGGTCGACCCCGATCGCTATCAGGAGATTGTAAATCAGGAAGGGTGGCGCCAGATTCAGGTTCAGTTTGCCGGTTTCGTCGTTGACCTGGAGGTTGGCTCCTCCCTCGCCCAGCTCGAGAGCCAGGGACCCGGTGAAAACCGGAGGAATCGTTCGACCGGGGATTCCGGTATCCGCCCCTTGCTGACGTCAACGCGAAAGCCGATTGCGCTTCCAGGATCTTGTAGACGGCATACTCGATACCCGCCCGCGACATGTAATACGACTGCTTCTGATCGATCGTGTTCCGGGCTGCATTCACTTCCGTCCGCACCGAAGCGGAGAAAGACAAGGCCAGCATGCTGAACGCCACCAGCATCCAGAGAACAACGATCAGGACGGCCCCTGTTTGCGGTTTGAGGCTGCAGGCGGTGACAATGCGCGCACTTCTCGAAAAACGCTCCGTTTGCGGTTCTGTCCGCCTCGAGGCTCGGAATCTCATTAGAAGACACCCCCGCCGCCGATCGGCGCCATCGTCTGATTGTTGAAAATGGCGTTGATCGGGACCGTGATCACCTTCTTATCAGCATGAATGCGAATCGCCTGGGGCACGGCGAGCGTTTCAGACGCGTTCCAGCTGTCATACCAGTTGTAAGCCTGCGACTGTTGGTCGTAGCCGTAATACTCGAAGCGCAGGTCCTCAACATTCTTGACCAGTGGCAAAGGCTTGCCGCGGGGCCGGTCGGTCATCTGGGTGAAGCTCTCGAAACCGAGGTAACGGGTCTCCATCGCCCCCAGGTACCGCTTGCCCTGCTCATCCTCCGCCCATCCGTATCGGACGACGGTCAGGCCGGGATTCTCGAGAAGCAACAGCGGGGCAACCGTGATAAACGTAACTGATTGGCTGGTTCCGAAGAAAAGCGGGATCTGCGACAACATCAGCATGTTCTGACCCGGGGCGGCCTGTTGCTGTTGCTGCAGCCCGGTCAATGACGTGGCCGGCCGAAGGGGAAAGAGCGATCCGATCTGGCGCTTGATCTGGTCCTCCAGCACCCGGTTGTATGCTTCTTCCGTTATCCGGTCCTGGCCCTTCTGATAGCTGTTCAGCGCCATTCGGAAAGAGAAGAACAGGGCGAGAGTGATCATCGCCATGATCGTGAAGGCGACCATCAACTCGATCAGGGTAAAGCCGGGGTCACCGGTTCTGCCCGGCCCGCCTGAGCACCAGGATCGTGAAGACAGGGTCCGGCGGCGCATTAAGGATTCCCTCCAAATAGACGCCGGATCGCGTCGGAACCGGGGGCGAGGCCCTGGTCCGCCTGGGTCTGAGGAGACGGTCTTCAGGCAGAAAGCGCGGTACATTTTTCCGAATTTGTCGTTTTTGAAGTGAATCTCGACCTCGATGCTGAGGAGGTAGACGGGCATCTGTGTCGTATCGATCGATAACCGCTCTTTGGGTTCCTCCCAGTAGTCGACCTTGGCGGTATACCGAAAATCGTCGTCGAGATTGTCCGCGAACTGGCGAGGTTCCCTGATGGTCTGATCGCTGAGCAGCTCGTTCATCACGTTCTCGGCGTGCGCCATCGCACGGTGCGCCATGTCGATCCTGTGGATGTTCTTCAAGCCGCCCGAGAAGATGGACATCGCGATGGTCACGCCGACCGCCATGATGGCGACGGCCACCATGACCTCCAGCAATGTGAACCCGCGTGATCTGCTCCGCTGCATGTTACTTCTCTCCGTCCTTGGGCGCTGATACTACTCGTCCAAAACCGGTCACGGGGTCAACGGTGATCGGCATCAGCTTCCCCTGCCCGCCGACCAACGTGATCTGCCCGCCCGAGCTGCGGCCGTTCGGGTAGAAGCTGACAGTCACTGGCAACTCTTCGCCGTCCTCCAGATGGAATGAGATGTCTTTGGGGAGGGGGTATTCCTTGATCTTCTCCCCAAAATCATTTGCCAGAATGTAGGTGGCCGTCTGGTCGTTCTTGCCCAGGATCACTCGAAAGACCTGCTGCTTGGCAATCGCCTGCGATCGGGCCTGTTTCATGATCGTGACCAGGTCGCGCCCGGAGGTCTCGAGCTGAAGTCCTTTGAACCCCCGCGTGAACGAGGGTGCCACCAGGACTGCCACCAGAGCCATCACGAGCAGGACGATGAAAACCTCCAGGAGGCTGAAGCCTGACCGGTTGGTTTCCGAGCCCTTACCAGGACGTGATGTCGGCATTGTCACCATCACCGCCCTCGCTGCCGTCCGCACCGTTACTCCACAGGTCGTAGTCCCCTCCGTGCTCGCCCGGTGATCGGTACTGGTACTCCCGGGTCCACGGGTCCTTGGGAAGGGCATTCTTTTTCAGATAGGGACCGCCCCAGTTCTGGAGTCCCGGGTTCTGAATCAGCGCCCCGAGTCCTTCGGAGCTCGAGGGATAACGCCCGACATCCAAACGAAACATGTCGAGTGCCCCCTCGAAATCCGCCACCTGCACCTTGGCGATGCTGGCTTTGCTCTGCCCGATCTTGTTGATGACCTTGGGTCCGACCACGGTGGCAAGAAGCCCGAGGATAACTAGAACCACAATGAGCTCGATCAGGGAGAATCCCTTCTCGTTTCGTCGAGAATCCTCGTTCGGTTTTCGGTTCGTTTGTCCGTACATGTCGCCCTCCGGTTCAGCACAGGTCACAAGACGTGCTCATATTTATAAAGGTATGTCATTAATACTGAAGATCGAATAAAGCATCGAGACGACCATCGCGCCGATGACGACTCCCATAGCCAGAATGATTGCAGGCTCAAAGAGAGCGATCAGTCGTTTCATGGACGTCCGCAGCTCCCGGTCGTAGGTGTCCGCGATCTGCAGAAGCATCGCGTCAAGCCGCCCCGTCTCTTCCCCGACCTGCAGCAGATGCAGGGCAAACGGCGGGAAGATGGCCGGCATTCGCGCACCGGGCTCGCCAGACCCTCGCCCTTCTTGACTCCCGACTTGATCGGTTCCATGGCGGCTGCCATCGCCTGATTTCCGATGACTTCCTTGACGATGTTGATCGATTGGATCAGCGGAACGGCGCTTTGAGAAGAGTCCCGAGCGTGCGGCCGAAACGGCTTACCTCGAGCTTCTGAAGGACCGTCCCGAGAATCGGAAGCTTCAGTTTCCTGCGATCCCAGTTCAGTCGGCCCTCGGGAGTCGACAGCCTCCTTCGGATCAGGTACCAGCTGCCGACTCCGGCGAGCAGAGCCACCCACCAGTAGCTGACGAAGAATGCCGCGAAATGAACAGCATGATCTTCATGGGCAGCGGAATCGGGCGCGCCGGCGTTCTCGAAAATCACGGCGAACTTCGGGATGACGAAAGTCATCATGACGATCACGAATACGGCGCCGACAATCGCCAGGATGATCGGATAGATGAGAGCCGAAACGAAATAGCTGCGCAGCTCCTCGCCCCGCTCGAGGTACTCGGCCAGACGGCTCAGAATCTCATCCAGAGCGCGCCGCCGACTTCTCCCGCGCGGATCATGTTGACGTAGATCTTCGGGAAAGACGTGGGGTAAACGTCGCAAACGCGTCCGAGAGCGCTTTGCCCCCCTTCACCTCCCGCAGCAGTTCCTTGATCACTCTCTCGCAAATATGCGTTCTCGGTCAAGCTCCGACAGGATCGGTGAGGCTGCGATCCAGTGTCAGTCCGGCGTTCAGGAGAGTGGACAGTTCCTGGGTGAAAACCAGCAGGTCGCCTCGCGGCACTCGCTTGCGTCGAGACAGCACGCCGCCCAGCAACCCGCCGAATGGCCCCGCCTCGCCGGCAGCATGGACCCGGATCGGCAGTTGCCCCTGCTCCTCCAGCCGAGCCATTACCGTCTGCTCGTCGGCCCCTTCCAGGGTCCCCTCAATAACCTTGCCTTCCGGCGTTACTGCTTTGTATTCGAAGAAAGCCATACTGTAACTCCGGATGAACCGAGACGTCGCGACTTGCGAGCCCGCGTAGCGTCCTACATGTCCTGCGTGACGCGCAGGACCTCCGCCAGCGTCGTCATTCCTTCTTTGACCTTGTTAAAGCCGTCCTGTCGCAAGTGTGATCATTCCGCTGTTGATGGCCGCCTTGCGGAACTGGTCCTGAATCGGCATTCGTAACCGTCAGCCGCCGGATCTCGTCGGTCATCATCATCAGTCTCGAAGATGCCCAGCCGGCCGTGGAACCCGGTCATTGAGCACTCCTTGCAGCCGACTCCGTGATAACGGTCTGTACGGGTCCCCCTACCGTGAACCCTGCGCCCCGCAAGATCTGCGGGCTCCACCTTCTCTTCTTCCTTGCAGTGCGGGCAGACGACGCGAACCAGGCGTTGGGCGAGGATGCCGAGGATGGAAGACGCCAGAAGGTAGTCCTCGGCGCCCATGTCGACCAGCCGGGCGATGGCGCTCGGAGCATCGTTGGTGTGCAGGGTGCTGAAAACGAGGTGGCCGGTCAGTGCGGCACCGGATGCCGATCTCCGCCGTCTCAAGGTCGCGCATCTCACCGACCATGATGACATCCGGGTCCTGCCGCACAATCGAGCGCAATCCGGCGGCAAAAGTGAGACCGATCTGCGGGTTGACGTGGATCTGGTTGACTCCGTTGATCTGGTACTCGACCGGGTCTTCGATCGTGATGATCTTCTTGTCGGGAAGATTGATCTCCGTCAGCGCGGCGTACAGAGTCGTGGTCTTGCCGCTGCCGGTCGGGCCCGTCACCAGGATGATGCCGTACGGCCGGTGGACCAGGTCCTCGATCTGGCAGAACATCTCCTGGGAGAGACCCAGCTTCTCCATGTCGTAGATCTGCGTGTTGCTCTTGTCGAGAATACGCATGACCACGCTTTCGCCGTACATGGTGGGCAGCGTGGAGACGCGCAAATCCACGTCCTTCCCCAGAACCCGCATCTTGATGCGGCCGTCCTGCGGAATCCGCCGCTCGGCGATGTTCAGCTTCGCCATGATCTTGATGCGGGAAATGATCGCGGCGCGCAGCCGTTTGGGCGGAGATTCGACATCGTACAGAACGCCGTCAATTCGGTACCGGACCTTCAGGTCCCGCTCGAACGGCTCGATGTGAATATCCGACGCCCGTGACTCGATCGCCCTGGAGATGAGCAGGTTGACCAGCCGGATGACTGGCGCTTCGGAGGCCAGGTCCTTCAGGTGCTCGACGTCGTCGCTGTCCTCGCTGGCAGCCTCGGCGTCGGCATCGTCGATGCCCTCGACAATTCGTCCCAGGCTCGACGCCTGATTCCCGTAAAACTTCTCGATCAGGTCCAGGATCTCGGTTTCGGGCGCCAAGACCGGCTTCTATCTTCTTTGATGCCTGTGTAGAGCCGGATGGCAGTTCAGGGTGGAGTGATCCAGCGGGTCGGCCATCGCGAGAACGAGCTTCTCATTTTCCATGGCGACGGGCACGAACCGGCATTCGCGCATGAACTTGACCGCAAACGTGTTCTCAAGTACCGGGACCTGAGGAAACTCCTCGGCCGTCACGTGGCGGACACCGAGATGCTCGCTCAGGTGGCGCACCATTTCGGTTTCAGACAGGGCGCCGATGTCGACCAGCAGTTTGCCGATCCTCTCGCCCGACTGTTTCTGAAGATTCAGAGCGGTGTTCAACTCTTCCTCCGACACCGCGCCCTTCTCGAGCAGGTGCTGCCCGAAGAGCTTCCTGATTCGCAGGTCTTCAATCTGATCATCGCTGATTTATCCGCCCTCTTACTAATATTGAAGGATTTGAACCCGCTGTTTGAAATGCTCCATCGACAGTTTCCTGGCGCTCAGCTGATTCGATGTCGTCCTTGAGCACAGTCAGGACGAGAACGGTGACGCTCCTGGCCGGATCCAGTTCATTGCGATCGATGACGTGAGCGTGAATGCTGATCCGGTCGCGGGGGCCGAACTGCTTGACCGTGTGGCCATAGTCAGCCAGACATGCCGATCATGCTCTCCCTCACAATTCGGACCTGCTCCTCCTTGCTCAGCTTCTGGCTCGACACGGCGCTCTTTGCCGATTTCATTTCGCCGAAAGGCGTCCGGATAGTCGCGCGGTTGATATTCAGCTGAAAAGAGAAGCTTACGCCGTATCCCTGCAGATAGGCTCCTTTCGGCTCGGCGGTGAGCGCGAAAGGCGTGCTGAAGTTCTGTTTGAGCACTTCTTCGATGATCTGCTCGAAGATCTGCGTGTCACGCTTGATCAGTGCCAGATTATATCCCTGTTGGGCGCTCAGATGTGTGAACAGCGCGAGAAACAGCGCCACGAGACAGAACTTGCGGTACGACATCGTTTCCTCCATCTCCACTGGCAGCCAGTACCGCTACTTCGTCAGCAGGGTCTTCAGATACTGGTTGTTCTCTTCAAGGTTGTCCGTGTACTTCTGCTCGAGGGAGACGAGGTAGTTGTAGACTTCCCGCATATCTTCCCTGCGCTGCAGATCGACGTCTTCCTTGAGGCGGATCAGCGCGTTGCCGATCAATGCGCCTGTCTTCAGCCTGGTTGACCAGGATCATGTCCTGAACCATCTCGGCCAGCTGCTGCTGCGAGACCATGACTCTTCGCTCGCCCAGATACCCGAGTGTCTGGAGAATCGAGATCAGCCCCACGAGGATCAGGAATCCTGCCGCAACCTTCTGGCAGCGCCGGCCACCATTGGATCTGCCGGATCCAACGGAACCGGCCGAATCAGGTTGGTCGCCAGCTCGGGCACGGCTTTTGAGTCGTCGACCTGCCAGCTCTGAAGCATCTCGCGGGTCTGCAGCAGTTCTCCATACTCGCCGCTGCACTCGGCACAGGCATCGATATGCTGAAAGAACTGAAAGCAGGTACGCGAGCTCAGTTCCTCGCCGTACAGGATGTCGAGCATCAGGTCCCGACTTTCGTCGCAATTCATATGCGTTTCTCCATCAGCCTCTTCAGTGTCTTCAAACCGAGGTACATGCGCGACTTCACCGTCGACAGCGGGATGTTCATGATCTCTGAGATCTCGTGGAACTTCAGATCCTGATATTCCTTCATCAGAATCACGACCCGCTGCTCCTCGGGCAGCGCACCAAAGGCCACCCGCAAGGCGGATGCCCTTTCTTTCTCGGCCAGGTCCTGCTCTGGAGTGGTGGAATCATCGACAATCTCGATCGCTTCGGACTCGTTCGTGTCGTCGAGGGCAACGTGATTGATGTGACGATGGCGCCGGAAACGCATCCGGCATTCGTTCAGGGCAATCTTGTAGAGCCATGATGAAAACCGGGAAGGGTCAGTCAACCGGTCCAGGTTCTGATAGGCCTTCGTAAAAGTGTCCTGTGTCAGATCCCTGGCCTCCTCAACGTTACCCACATAGCGACAGACGAAAGTGAAAATCTTCCGCTGCCAGCGCTGCGTCAACTCGCCAAAACAGGCACCATCTCCGTCAAGAGCGAGTGCCAAGAGTTGCTCGTCGCTTTGATTCATTCCACTCCCCGATCTTTCAGGATGCTTCTCCAACCGGAAAAGTCTAATCAAATAGCAGCCAGACTCGCAACCTGCACGTTTCGCCGCCGGCCTCTTCCAGACGGTCGCCTGTCCGGGCGGCTCGACCACAAAAGTCACGGGCGCAGTTTGACTTTTAGTCTCAACTTAGCTGGACTTTTCAGGCCCGGCAGACGGCTTGATTACGCTAAGTGATTGAAATCTAAACACTTATCCAAACAGGCCCCATCGGCATTCGACGTGCATGCTATCAAGGCGGCCGCACTACATCGGCAACCGGCCGCCGGGTGGCACTTTGAAGAAAGGGACTGGGCGACTGCGGAGACGGAAGGGGAAACCGGCACGCGGCCCAAGCCACCCGGCCGTCGGGATATTCGCGCCAGCCTTCTGCAGGCTCTAAGTCAGCTTTCCTCCAAACGACGACGACGACGCTCCATTGCCGCCTCGTATCGACGCAGTTCCTCGGGCGTCTCGGCTTTGACCGGCGGGACCTCGGTCGGTCGGTCGTCCGCACCAAGAGCCACAAATGTAAGGAAAGCATCGCTAGTCTTCATCCGTTGCCCGCTTAGCGGGTCCTCCGAGAAGACGTGGACCTCGACCTCCATCGAGGTACGGAAACTCCGGGTCAAAAAGGCGTCGAGCAGAATCAACTGACCAACCTTGACCGGGCTCAAAAACCGGACGGAATCGACAGACACGGTAACGACGGGTTTCCTGCAGTGTCGCCATGCAGCCACTGCCGCAGCCATATCCATCAGGTGCATGACTTTTCCACCGAGGATGAAGCCATAAGCGTTCGCGTCGTTCGGCAGAACAACTTCTGTCATCGTGGTTCGAGATTCTCCTACCGCTTTAGGCTCCATGGTTTGTGTCCCTCCCGCGGATTTTTTCGCATCTTTTGTAGCCTTTGGCGTCTCAGTTGCATCTGTATAGCGTGTAAGGAGACGAGTATGAGCAGTTTTGCAGTGTTCACTCTTCTATTGTCGATCACAGCCTTTTACGTGTTCCTGTCCATTTACATCCTGATGTATTTTATCAGCAACCATTTCCTCGGCTTTCAAACGGTCAAGGCTTGGGTGCGCAGGCAGGGACCGGACCGAGATGAACGGTCCGAACGCTAGACGACAGACGCTTGTGGTAAGGTTTTCAACGATATGCAAGCCAGTCCTTTCTTTCTGGTCGCTGTTCTTACGATGAGCGTGCTGGTCATCGCCCAGGGTCTCGTCGTTTTCCTCGTATTCTCGCGCTTTCAGAAGCACCTGCAGGGACTGAAACCACGGCTTGCGGCGCTGGTGATCCAGGCAAACGCCGCGAGTACCTCTCTTAAGCAGTTGGTCTCTCACACCGACGGCGTGTACGAAAAGCTGATCACTGTTCAGCACCGGGGTCCGGAGCTTGCCCGGCAGGCGGCCGAATGGATCCGAGAGAACGACCGCACCGTGGGCGAGGCCCTACAGCGTGCACGCGTCGGACTGCGCCGATTTGACAGTCTTGCGGATGAGGCACTCGCCGGTTTTTCGCGTCAGACTTTCCGAGTTCACCGGGCCATTGTGCATCCGGCCCTCCGCGTCTCGGAACTGCTGCAGTCGGCGGGGGGGCTGATGGGAAAACTGAGACACCAGGATAAGTCTCCTGCCAGTTACTCCTCGGACCAGGAGATCTTCATTTAGCTCCCGTGAATCAAGCCGCATCAGGGAACTTTTCCCCGGTTACCGGTTGCTCAGTTCATTGATTTAGAAACAAAGAGGCTGAGCCGGTGCAAAGTGACGCTTAAAACTTCGATCGAAACGCTCTCGTAGTCGGCCAGCCGGACGACTCCGGGGACGGGATTCAGGAAATAGCGGACCAACTCCTTGTCGAGCATCTCGCAGATCCCCTCGCATTCATCCAGGTAGTCGGAGAACAGCGGACGTTCGGTCCCCTGCGCTACGGCGACTCTACACTCGTAGCGACTAACATGCCCTTCGGCGAAGAAATCGTGCACGGTGGTGTACAACTCCTCGGACGAACACGCGAGTCGTTCTGCCAACTGCTTGCGGCTGATCGCCGGGCAATCGGCAGGCAGGCTGCGGCCTTGATCGACCAGCGCTCGAATCTGCTCGGACAACTCGAACACCCGGGCGATCCGGTTCGCCACCTTCTCGGGCTTTGGCATCGAGAGAAACAAGTCCTCACGTAGCGCGTTAAAGTAAATAAACCGGAAATTGTCGCGGATCCGTTGTTCGAAATCCCGCTCGGAGGCTGGTCCCTGGTGCCGAAGGCCGGCTTGCAGTATCGGAGCAACATCCACCTGATCCCAAAACCTATCCTTGCGACTCACGCCGTTCGCCCACAGACCCGTGGCGGACAGTAGGAAAACGATGGAGACAATGAGGCTGGACACGCTGCGACTCTTGCAGAATCTAACCTGTTCCTTGGCTGGTGTGGCTTTCATTCCCCCCTCCTTTCGACTGCTCGAGTGGGAGAACACCCGGCGAGCTGGGCTCGCAGCCCGGGCTACTCCATCTGCCGAGTGCGGATGATACCATAAAGACCGAACGAGGCAACCCATGAATAAACTGAGCGCAGTAAGATATCGAAACCTGGATGAAGCAAAAGAGGTTTTGGCGCGCGCGTGGGGCCAGGACCCCGCGCCCGTTTTCGACGACGGCGGTGAGGAACCTCAAGGTCTGCTTGCGGTTATACCCGAGGACCGGGTCCCGGAAGAAGTGTTCGTGAGGCTCTTTGAGGAGAAGAAAGGAACCGGAGTTCAGGTCGAGAAGATCGAATATTCCGGCTACGGACCGCCGGCTCAGGAACCGGACTATATGGGTTTCGTGAGCCAGAACACGGCTTATGTTCTGGAAGGGTGCCGAGTGCCGATTGAGATCCGCAGCTGCCCGGTCGGCGCGGTCGATATCCACCACCTGGAGGCGATGGTCATCGACGGGGAGCACCCGCTTGAGCGGGACATTCTCGCCTCGAAGCTTGGCCTGCCTCGCGACTGGGATTTCGAGCTGCTCTTCGACCTGCTAAGCCAGGGATCGACGACCGCCGAGGAGATAGACCTGGCCATCCACCAAAGCGTCCACTGATGGAGACTTGTCCTCGACGGACGCCGCATTCCGTGCCGCTTCAAGCCACCTGCGCCGGGGCCACCTAGTGGTTGCCACCTCAAGGCAGGCTCTGTATAATGACCGCTTTACCAAAAAACAAAGCGCGCAGTCGTCAGATTCTCGAAAATCTTAATGCCTGAAAGCGAGAAGGAGGACAGGTTCATGTCGTACAAATGGGTCTATTTGTTTGAGGAGCTGGATCAAGCCGAGAAGAAAGTCGGCCCCGGCAGCTGGGATCGGGTCAAAGGGCTGCTTGGAGGCAAAGGCGCAAACCTGGCCGAGATGACTCGCATTGGGCTTCCGGTTCCGCCTGGATTCACCGTGACCACCGAAGCCTGCAACGCGTACCAGAAGGCCGGCGAGAAATTCCCCGACGGGATGTGGGAACAGGAACTGGCAGCCATGAAGAAGGTCGAGAGCAAAGACCGGGAAGAAGTTCGGCGACCCGAACAATCCTCTCCTCGTTTCCTGCCGTTCCGGCGCCAAGTTCTCGATGCCCGGCATGATGGATACCGTGCTCAACCTCGGCCTGAATGAGGAAGCGTTCAGGGCATGATCAAGCTGACCGGTGACGAGCGATTCGTTTACGACTCCTACCGTCGCCTGATCCAGATGTTCGGCTGTGTCGTTCTCGGACATTGCCGACGAACCGTTCGAAGAAGAACTGGACGAACGCTGAAGAAGCAAGAAAGGCGTCGCGTCGGATACCGAGCTGAAGGCCGAGGACTGGAAGGAGCTGGTCGAAGTCTTCAAACAAATCGTCAAGAAGGAAAAGGGCTTTGATTTCCCGCAAGACCCGTACGAACAGCTGAAACTCGCGACCGAAGCGGTTTTCAAGAGCTGGAACGGCAAGCGCGCGGTCGACTACCGCAACGCCGCCGGAATTCCGCACGACCTGGGAACGGCCGTCAACATCCAGACGATGGTCTTCGGAAACATGGGCTGACGACTCCGGAACGGGCGTCACCTTTACCCGCAACCCGGCGACCGGGGAGAGACTCCTCTACGGCGATTACCTGCTGAACGCTCAGGGCGAGGACGTCGTCGCCGGCATCCGCAACACCAAGAAGATCGCCGAACTTGAAGAACGACCTGCCCGAGGCGTTTGCCCAGTTCCGTCGATATCTGCAAGAAGCTCGAGCTCCACTACAAGGAAATGCAGGATGTGGAGTTCACGATTGAGCGCAAAAAGCTCTGCATGCTCCAGACCCGCGACGGCAAGCGCACCGCGAAAGCGGCCGTCAAGATCGCCGTCGACATGGCCAACGAAGGCCTGATCACCGAAAAGAAGCGGTCATGCGCGTCAAGCCGGCCGACGTCGACACGCTGCTGCATCCCGGCTTTGACCCGGATGCCAAGAAAGCCGCCGCGAAGGAAGGCCGACTGCTTGGCCAAAGGCGTAAACGCCTCACCAGGCGCCGCCGTCGGTATGGCCGCTTTCGACGCCGACATCGCCGAGGAATGGGGCAAAGCCGGCAAGGCCGTCATCATGGTCCGTCCCTTTACCAAGCCGGACGATGTGCACGGGATGCTCGCCGCAAAGGGCATTCTGACGAGTGAAGGCGGAGCAACCAGCCACGCGGCCGTCGTTGCCCGCCAGTTCGGAGTTCCCTGCATCGTCGGTGCAAGCGACGTGAAGATCGACTTGAAGGCGCGACCAGTTCACCGCCGCACGGTGTTGTGGTCAAGGAAGGCGACTGGATTTCGATTGACGGCGCAGACCGGCGAAGCATTCGCCGGCCAGATCCCGACCGTGCATCCGAAGTTCGAAGAGCAGACCGACCTGATCACCTTGCTCTGCTGGGCCGACGAGATCCGCCGCCTGCAGGTCTGGGCGAACGCCGACTACCCGGAGGACGCCGAGCGTGCCCGCAGCTTCGGCGCCCAGGGCATCGGCCTGTGCCGGACCGAGCACATGTTCTTCGAGGAAGAGCGGCTGCCGATCGTTCAGCGGATGATCCTGGCCGAAGAACGAAGACGACCCGCGATCAGGCTCTCGACGAGCTGCTGCCTTTCCAGCGCAGCGACTTCGAAGGCATCTTCAAGGCGATGGACGGGCTGCCGGTCATCATCCGCCTGATCGATCCGCCGCTGCATGAGTTCCTGCCTCAACATCAGGATCTGCTGGAGAAGGTGATCGAGAAGCGGGTCAAAGGCGAAACCGAAGGCCTGGCCGAAGACGAGAAGCTGCTTGAAGGCGGTCGAGATCGATGCACGAGAGCAACCCGATGATGGGTCTGCGCGGCATTCGGCTGAGCATCGTCATGCCCGGCATCGTCAAGATGCAGGTGCGCGCGATCTTCGAGGCCGCCTGCAACATGGCCAAGCAGGGTGTCGTCGTGAAGCCCGAAGTGATGATCCCGCTGACCGGCCACGTCAACGAGCTGAAGGTTATCCAGCCTCAGCTGGAAGAAGTGGCCAAGACGGTCATGGCCGAGAAGAACGATGCACGTCGAGTACAAGTTCGGGACGATGATCGAGATCCCGCGCGCGGCCGTGACCGCGGACGAGATCGCCGACCTCGCCCAGTTCTTCTCGTTCGGAACGAACGATCTGACCCAGATGACCTTCGGCTACTCGCGCGATGACGCCGAAGCCCGGTTCCTGCTCGACTATGTCGAAAAGGGAATTCTGCCGAAGAACCCCTTCCAGACCCTCGACCAGGAAGGCGTCGGCCAGCTGATGAAGATGGCAGTTGAGAAGGGCCGCGCACACGCGACCCGACCTCGAAGTTGGTATCTGCGGCGAGCACGGCGGAGACCCGGCATCCATCGAGTTCTGCCATTCAAGATCAATCAGAACTACGTCAGCTGCTCGCCGTTCCGCGTTCCGGTTGCCCGTCTGGCGGCAGCCCAGGCGGCGATCAAGAACAGCTAACCGTCAGGTTACTCATTCCATTTCAATACAAGGGGCGGCGAAAGCCGCCCTTTTTTTTGCTGCGCACTACCCGCTGCGCACTACCCGCTGCGCACTACCCACTGCGCACTTCGCACTACCCGCTGCCCACTGCCCACGCCGCTGCTGCCTGCCCGCAGACCACCAACCATGGAACTCCAGTTGTCAGGGGGTAGTATGCAGTCCGCAGTGCGGCAGTCCGCAGTGCGCAGTGCGCAGTGTGCAGTGCGCAGTCGGCAGTCGCAGTGCGCTCACCGCCCGCCTTTTTCCCCCGAATGTTCGGGGCCTTTGCCCGGCTGGCCACCCAGGGCATCTTCATCCGTATGAGGAGTGCGATCGCCGATCGGTTCCACCTGGTCGAGGTTGTCGAGTTGCCCGGTCCTTAGCAGCTCAGCGAGCCATTCGCAGCAGCACTCGCTCTGGCCCGCTTTTGGCTGGGTGTGATCATCCTGTCTTCGACGATCTTCACCGTGAATCGCTTCTTTAGAATACTCGACAGCGGTTTCCATCCCGGGTGGAGCGGATTGATCGCGACGTGCGTGCAGCCCTGCGCGGATAGCCAGTCGGCCAGTGCCTGGTGATCTGCGGCATCATTTCGAAATGCGCGCTGTTGCTTGTCTCTGCTCTCGCTCAGTAAGCAGAGCCTGACGCCCTGTTCGCCGACCTCCAACCCGCACCAGCAGTTCTTTTTGGCTTCCATGCAATCGCCCCTCCAAGGGTGGATTGATTTTGCTCTCCGGCCTTTACCCGCAGTATATGCAAAAGGCGACACTCTTTCATCCCATGAGCCGCGGTATAGTGAATTCCATGGAACGACTGTTTATTCTGACGGGCGCAATTCTCGGCTTCCTGGCCGTTGCGGCGGGTGCGTTCGGGAGCCATGCGCTGAAGAACCGCCTTTCGCCGGACATGCTGGGGTGTTCGAGGTCGGCGTTCGTTATCAGATGTATCACGCGCTCGCTCTTGTCCTGACCGGATTCATCCTGACACGCTTGGAGAGCCCGGCCCTCAACTGGGCGGGAGCGCTCTTCATTGCGGGTGTCTTGATCTTCTCGGGCACGCTCTACATTCTCAGCATGACAGGCCTGCGCTGGCTCGGCGCGATTACGCCAATTGGGGGCACGGCTCTTTTGATCGGATGGCTCTGTCTCGCCTGGGGTGCCGGAACGGCCAGCCAAAGGTAGGCGCGAACAGCAAAGGGCAAGGGGGACCAAGGGACTAACAGATCAGTCCGGGTCCACCCCTCTCGGTCCGTCGTCAGTCCGTGTTGGTCCGTGTCTCCCTGACTATAGGTTCGACAGTCTCTCGAGCACTTTGGCCAGACCTTGCGTCCCCTCACTTCCCTGACCCGCCGCCTGGGCCGCGGACATCAACTGATGCACGAGGCTGGCTGCCGGAAGACAGGCAGGAGTAAGGTCGGCCGCCTGGAGAACCAGGCGCAGGTCTTTCTGCATAAGGTCGATCATAAAGCCGGGCTTGAAGTCACGATTGACGATCCGGGGCCCGAGATTGGCCAGTTGCCAGCTACCAGCGGCACCGCCTTGAACTGCCTGGATCATCGTCATTGGATCCAGACCGTTCCGGCGGGCAAAAAGCAGGGCCTCCGACACCGCAAGCAGATTGATTGACACCAGGATCTGGTTACACAGCTTGGTCAGTTGACCGTTGCCGACCCCTCCGCAGTATGTGATCGTCTTTCCCATCTTCTGGAGAACCGGCGTGGCTCGCTCGACATCCGCCTTTTCCCCGCCTGCCATAATGGCAAGGGTGGCATTCTTCGCGCCCACGTCGCCGCCCGAAACCGGAGCGTCTACCAGGCTGCAGCCGCGTTCACGCAACTGTTGGTCAAGTTTGCGCTCCATGGCCGGCGAGATTGTGCTCATATCGATGACCAGTCCCCCGGGACCAAGTCCTTCGATGATACCGCCCGGCCCGGCCACCACTTGTTCCACGTCGGGAGAATCCGAGACGATCGTGATCACAATGTCGGAATCCGCAGCCAGCTCCGATGGGCTGGACGCGACTCGGGCTCCTTGTGACCTGAGTTCTTCGGTTTTCGATTTGGTTCGGTTAAACACCGTAAGCGGGTATCCGGCCTTCAGTAGATGCCCGGCCATCGGTTTGCCCATGATTCCCAGACCCACGAATCCGACTCGAACTCCCTCCATAGTCTCTCCTCTCGAACTGTCTGATTTCCCGCTTTGACAAACTTTTTTGACGTGCGACCGCACGCTCAGAATACAATCGTTTAAGGAGAAAACCAACCAATGAGCGGACGAAGAGGTTTGACAGTTGTAATCATATTGCTGGTCGTCATCGGCATAGCCATAGCGGCCGGCTTCGCCATTTTCTGGGTCATGCGTCAACCTGTCTCGGTCGCACAGGGAAGTGTGCTCGAAGTGACGATTGGAGGCGGGGTTCCTGAGATTCCTTCCAGCAATCCGCTCATAGAGCTTTTCCAGCCGACCGGACTCAGTCTCTGGGAGTTGCGCCAGGTTTTCGACCAGGCAGCCAAGGACAATCGGATCAAGGCTGTTTACCTGGAGATCCATCCGCTCGGCATGAGTTGGGCCCAGATCGAAGAGATCCGGGACATGATGAAAGCCTTCCGATCATCATCGGGAAAATCGATCCACTCATTTCTGGCGGTTGACGTCGTTACCGAAAAGGAAGATCTACCTCGCTTCCCCGTCCACCTCGATTTACCTGACGCCGGGGACCGGACTCCTGGTCAACGGGCTGCTGGCCGAGGTGACCTTCTACAAGAACACTCTCGACAAACTCCATATCAAGCCGGAGTTCATTCAATTCAAGGAGTACAAGAACCCCGGGAGCTACTCGAGGGAGAAGATGACTCCCGAGTACCGCGGGATGCTGGAGGCTGTAATCCGGGATATCCAAGACCGTTTCGTCAAAACCGTTGTCGCCGAGCGCAAGATCCCCGAGGAACGCCTTCTAGCTTGATGGCCACCGGGATTGTCACGGACAAGCAGGCGCTCGAAAACCGGCTGATTGACTTCCGCGCCTACAAGCACGAAGTTCGGGACAAATTGAAGTTCTCCGGCAGCAAGCCCAAGGAGTACAAAGGGATCAGCGCGGAGAAGTACCGCTCGGCTGCGGAGGACTCGACCGCCGGCAGTTCCCGCAACAGGGTCGCGTACGTGGTCGCCGAAGGAACAATCACGTCCGGCGACAGCGAGCCGATGGCGGACATCATCGGCGGGAACACGCTTTCGACGAACCTGAGACGCCTTCGAGACGACAAGTCGGTGAAAGGGATCATCCTTCGAGTCAACAGCCCAGGCGGCTCGGTTGTCGGCTCCGAGATGGTCTGGGAGGAAGTCCGGATGCTGGAAAAGACGGGCAAACCCGTGATCGTCTCGATGTCCGGAGTCGCCGCGTCCGGCGGCTATTACATCTCAATGGATGCCCGCCGCATCGTGACGCAGCCGTCAACGATCACAGGATCGATCGGGGTTATCTTCGGCAAGTTTGATCTGAGCGGATTCTACGATTGGCTGGGGATGGACGTCGAGCAGATCAAACTCGCACCGAACGCCGACATCTTCTCGTTCAATAATTCCCTCACCGACGACCAAAAGAAGCAGTTGGAGACGTGGATGGGCGAGGTGTACGACGTCTTCGTCTCCAAGGCCGCCAACGGACGCAAGATGTCTTACGAGGAGTTGGAGCCCAAAGCCCACGGCAAGATCTACACAGGAGCGCAGGCGCTGCAAGCCGGACTGGTGGACGACGTCGGCGGGATCGAAACGGCTATCGCCCGAATGAAAGAAGCGCTTAAGGTAGGCAAGAGCGAGAAACTCGAACTGATGCTCTACCCGCGTCCCCGCACGCTTTGGGAGTCCCTGTCGAGCGGCGACCTGCTCCCGGTGAAGCTGTCTGCCCCGAAGTCTTTGAGAGATTGGATCGAAGCCGAAGCGGGCGCGATGAGCACGCCTGGACCCTGGGTGCTCGCACCGAACATCCGGATCAACTAGGGGCGAGACCAGGAGACAAGGAGAGGGGGAGACAAGGAGACAAGAGCCTGCTTGCCCCGGCCACCGAACACGCTTGATCAAATCGTGAACCCGGAAGGCGCTGCTCCCTGTCTCCCTTGCTCCCTGTCTCCCTGTCTCCCTGTCTCCCTGTCTGCCGTTAACGCCGCGGCTGACACTTGGGACAGAAGTGGGTGCCGCGCTGGCTGACGACGATCTTCTTAATGGTCGTTCCGCACCGGAGGCAAGGCTCTCCTGGGCGCCCGTAAACGAACAGCTGATCGCCGTTGGTTCCTTCACGGCCGTCGCCGTCGATAAAGTCACGGAACGTGGTCCCCTTGTTTTGAATACCCCTCTCCAGGACAAGACGCACCTTCTCGAAAAGCAACTCCTTCTCGGATCGTCGCAGGGTAGTCGTCCGTCGGGCGGGGTGTATACCGGCTTCAAAAAGCGCCTCGTCTGCGTAAATATTGCCCACGCCCGCAACGAAACTCTGGTTGAGCAGGAGCGACTTTATGCGTAATTTGCGATTGCGGAAAAGGGCCAGGAAAGCCGGGAGCTGATAGTCGGAGCTGAAGGGCTCGAGCCCCAGTTTTCGAGCCGTGAAGAAATCCGAAAGCCCCAAGGCGCCCTTTGGGATGATGAAGACCCGCCCGAATTTCCGCGTGTCCCGGAACAACAGGCTGCGCCCGTCCGAGAGACAGAGGTGAAAATGAGTGTGCCGGTCCGGCGCGTGTTGGACTGCAGTCTCCAGACCGGTGACCGGGTGGCGTTCGAAAGCGGAGTCGGGAAGCCTTGGATCCCGGATCGTCAGCTGGCCGGTCATGCCCAGGTGGAAGATCATGTAATGGCGGTCCAACTCGAGAACGAGATACTTGCCGCGACGGTCGAGCGACAATACTATTTGGCCTTCGACGACCCCGATCTCCTCAGCCGACCGAAGTATCTTCCTCTCATGGAGTGAGCACCGCGCGATACGGGCACCCACGAGGTGTGGTTCCAGACTGCGACGAACTGTCTCAACTTCCGGTAATTCAGGCATAGGGTTTTTATACCAGATTTCGGCGCTGGTCAGAGGGCTACGGAGTCGAACGGAAACAGAGGCTCGGGGGCCAGGATTCGAACCTGGATCAGCGGCTCCAAAGGCCGCTGTCCTACCGTTGGACGACCCCCGAACAAGTTCGGATGACAAATCTTACCTTAGGTGACGCAGAGGCGGCAAGTCAGGGACCATCAGGGAGTGGCGGTACGACCGTGCCTTATGTGCGCGGCAGTTGCGCCAAGTGATCGAAGTGCTTGTCCCTGGCGCAAAGGAACAGGTCGTGCTGAACGACCAAAGCCGCCACCCAGAGATCATTGGTCGGGATCGGGGTCCCCTGGCGACGAAGCTGCAAAAACAGGCGGGCGTAGTGATGACTCGTCTGCTCGTCCGGACATAAGACCTCGACGCGACTGGAGTTGATGAACCGAATGAGGGTCGCCTCGTTTTCTCTCGCCCGCCCCCCGGCCAGAAAACCCGCTCGCAGCTCTCCCAGAACGATCAAGGGGAGAAAAACCTGCTCCGCGCTTTGGACGGCTTTCAAGGCCTCTGGGACCCCTTTGCAGAAATCGACGTAACGGTTCGTATCCAGTGCGATTCTCATTGCCAGAGCTGGGAGTCGATCTGATCCTGATCCGCCAACGCCTTTTCGAACTCGTCGTCAGCCACCCAGGTTCCAGCCAAGTGGTCCAGATCGTGATAAAGGCTTGGCTCTTCACCGAGTCCGACTGACAGGGTCAAGGCCTCAACCGCCACCTGGTTGAGGCTTTTCCCTTCCTGGCGGGCCTTTCTCCTCAACGCCTCATCAATTCGGGCGGGGATGTCGCGAATCGTATATTGCCTGCCTCTTTCAGTGCGCCTCATGTAGGCATTGTATGCTGGATATGCCTACATATTCAATGTGCTTTGGCGGCAGTTACCCAGCCGTTGTCTACTTCCCCGCAGCCTCGACCTTCTGGAGGGGGCGGATGATGCCGATGGCCATCTTCACCTTCTGGGTTACTTCGGCGGCGATTGCCGGATTGTCGCGCAGGAACTGCTTGGCGGCCTCTCGTCCCTGACCCAGTCGGTCCTGTCCATAGGAGAACCAGGATCCGCTCTTCTCGATGATCTTGTTGTCGACTGCCAGATCCAACAACTCCCCTTCCCGCGAAATGCCCAGCCCGAACGTGATGTCGAACTCGGCTTCCTTGAATGGAGGAGCGAGCTTGTTCTTGACGATCTTCGCCTTCGTCCGGTTTCCGACGTTGTTCTCGCCTTCCTTGATGGTGGCGATGCGGCGGATCTCGAGGCGGACCGAGGCGTAGAACTTCAGCGCCCGCCCTCCGGTTGTCGTCTCCGGATTTCCGAACATCACGCCGATCTTCTCGCGAATCTGGTTGATGAAGACCAGGCACGTATTCGACTTTGAGACGATGCCGGCCAGTTTGCGCAAAGCCTGGGACATCAGCCGGGCCTGAAGGCCGACGTGGGAATCGCCCATCTCCCCTTCCAGTTCCGCCTTCGGAACGAGGGCGGCCACGGAATCGACGACTACGATGTCGATGGCACCGCTTCGGACAAGCATTTCGCAGATTTCGAGCGCCTGCTCACCGCTATCTGGCTGGGAGACGAGGAGATTGTCGATATCGACCCCAAGTCGCTTCGAGTACGTCGCGTCCATCGCGTGCTCGGCATCGATGAAGGCCGCCGATCCGCCCGGCTTTCTGTGCTTCGGCGATGGCGTGCAACGCCATGGTTGTCTTTCCGCTTGATTCCGGGCCGTAGATCTCGATGACGCGGCCGCGCGGAAATCCGCCGATGCCGAGGGCCGCATCCACCGAAAGCGAACCGGACGAAATGACCGGGACAGTAACGCCTACCCGGTCCCCCAGCCGCATGATCGATCCCTTGCCGAACTGCCTCTCGATCTGACTTAGAGCCATCTCGATGGCCCGCTTCTTGTTAAGCTCTTCACTCATGATTGCTTTCTCCTGACGGTAACAGAACAGTCCGGCTCGACCGGTTTGTATCGCCCAAGCTTACTTGGAGTCGAGATAATCGTAGAATCCGCGCCCGCTCTTTCGTCCCAAAAGCCGGCATCCACCATCTTCACCAACAGCGGACACGGCCGATACTTCGAGTCCCTGAACCCCTCAAACAACACCTTCATGATGTCCAGGCAGACGTCCAAACCGATCAGGTCGGCCAGGCGAAGCGGGCCCATCGGATGATTCATCCCCAGCTTCATAACCTGGTCGATCGACTCCGGCGTCCGCCACCCCTTCCATCAACGCAAAGACCGCCTCGTTGATCATCGGCATGAGAATCCGATTGGAGATAAAGCCCGGAAAATCCTTGACTTCCACCGGGGTCTTTCCAAGTGCCTGCGGCCAGATCCCGGGTCCGCTCGTATGTTTCCTGACTGGTGCAGGACCCCGCGCACGATCTCCACCAGTTTCATCAGCGGGACCGGGTTCATGAAATGCATCCCGATGATTTTCTCGGGCCGGCGTGTGTACCCGCGAGTCTGGTGATCGAGATGGAGGAAGTGTTGCTGGCCAGAATTGCGTTGGGAGAACAAACCCGGTCCAGTTCCCGGAAAACGTCCGCCTTAACGCCAAATTCCTCGAAAACCGCCTCGACTACCAGATCACATTCCCCCAATGCTTCCCAATCGGTCGTCCACTCGATTTTGCCGAGCGCCTGATCGAAGAGGTCGTGACTTGTCGGGCGTCTCGGTTTTCTCAATGATCTTGCGCAGGCTTTTCGCGATTTGCGCACGACCCCTCTGGAGCGTTTCGGTCGAAACATCCCGCAAAACGACGTCGCAGCCCGAAAATGCCGCAACCTGAGCGATTCCGCCTCCCATCGTTCCAGCTCCCACGACGCCGATCTTCATGGTTGTCTCCAAATGCGCCTACTTAAATAACGCTTGAGATGAAAAACCTACGAAGAAAAGTGACTGGTCGATGAAAAAAAACGGACTTATCCACCAAGTAGACGAAGAACATGAATGAAACGCATACTTTGGGACTGGCTGATCTTCATTCGTGTCCTTCGTCCGCTTCGTGGATAAGTGCATCCCGCATCAGACCATCTCGACGGCCATCGCGACCGCGTTTCCTCCGCCGAGACAGAGACTTGCAACGCCGCGCCGGCCGCCCCGCTCGCGGAGGGCATGGAGCAAGGTCACGAGAACGCGGGCTCCGCTTGCACCGATCGGGTGCCCCAAGGCGATCGCGCCGCCGTTCACATTGACTCTTGCCGGATCCAGCGGGATCTGACTGGTCAGCGCCACTGCCTGGACCGCAAAAGCTTCGTTCAGTTCGTAGAGGTCGACTCTGGTCGTCGTTCCAACCCGCCTTTTCCCGAACCTTCTGGATTGCCTCCAGGGGCGCCATCATGACCAGAGAGGGTTCAATTCCGCTGGTGGCAAAAGCGACGATCCGGGCGATCGGCTGCCCGGCCATTCGTTTTGCCGCTTCCTCGGAACCCACGATCAGGGCCGCTGCTCCGTCGCTGAGCTGTGACGCATTGCCCGCAGTGACGGTACCCTGATCCTTGAACGCGGCCTTGAGTCTCCCAAGCGCCTGAAGTGAGGCGTCCTCTCGCGGGCCTTCGTCCGAGTCAACAATCACGGGGTCGCCCCTTTTCTGAGGAATCGCGATCGGCACTATTTCGGCGGCGAAGCGTCCGCCCTTGATCGCGTCGACCGCTCGACGATGCGACTCGACGGCGTACTCGTCTTGAACCTCGCGGCAGACATTATACTTTTCGGCTATGACTTCGCCTGTGCAACCCATGTGGTATTTCTCGTAGACGTCCCATAGTCCGTCCTGGATCATCGCATCCAGCAGCTCGCCGTGACCCAGGCGGTAACCGGTTCGCGCCGCGGGTCAGAAGGTACGGCGCATTGCTCATGCTCTCCATACCGCCGGCCGCTACGAGACTTGCTTCCTCGAGCCTGATGCTTTGAGCTGCGAGTCCCACCGCTTTGAAGTCCGCTGCCACAGACCTTGTTGATCGTCAGAGCGGACGCAGCAGCAGGGACGCCGGCCCCCAAGGCCGCCTGACGGGCCGGATTCTGACCAAGACCGGCGGAGATCACGTTTCCCATGATCACTTCTTCGACTGCATCCGAAGCGACACCCGACCGCCTGATCGCCTCGCGCACGACGACGGTTCCCAGCTCGGTGGCTGAAAAGGAGGATAAGGAGCCCAGGAATTTGCCGATCGGAGTGCGGCAGGCGGATAGAATATAGGCTTGTTTCATAGTGAGTTCATGATAGCAAACATGGGGTGTCTGTTCGTTTGAACCGACCGCAGGCGAAGCCGCAGACTCCCGCTCGCAGACCGCTTCGTCACACCCAGACGCCGTTCCGCAGGAGGGTCGCGGGCGCGTCTGCAATCAACGGCTTACGCGATGAAATTGACACTGGGCGGGAGCCGATGGTATCCTTACGTTTTTCGAAAGCGGAGGAGTTATGGCCAAGATATGCGAGATCTGCGGGAAGGGCCCTCAGTTCGGCCACCGCGTGTCGCACGCGCACAATCTGACGAATCGTCGCTGGAACCCGAATCTTCAGCAGGTCCGCGCGGTCATCAACGGGACCAACCGGAGGATCCGCGTCTGCACTCAGTGTATCAAGTCAGGCAGAGTTCAGAAGCCAGCCGTCGCCTAGTTTTGGAGAGCAGGAGCCCAAGGTCAGGATCGGCTGGCTTCTCTTGCTCTATTCCTCCCGCGCTCCACGTCTCTCACCCCTTCGAGGCCCTTGAGCAGGTTCGTGATTTTTTCCAACTGCTCGGTGTCCGCAATTTCAAGCGTCATGTCGACTCGTCCAAACCGGTCGTCCACCAAACGGGCCTGGACGTTGACAATATTGGTGTCGGCTCCGGAGATGGCGGAGGTGATCGCCGCCAGAATGCCGGGACGATCCTCCGTGTAAATCGACAGCCGCACCGGGTACTTCGGTGCATTCCCGTCGTCCGTCCAGCGCAACCTCAACCCGCCTCTCGGGATCCAAGCAGCAGGTTCTCGACGTTGGCGCAGTTCAGAGAATGGACTGAGATGCCCCTGCCTACCGTGATGTAACCTGCGATCGCCTCGCCACGAATCGGGTTACAGCATTTGGCCCGGTAGACGAGAAGGTCGTCGTGACCCTTAACCTGGATGGCTGGCTCGGTTCTGCGGAAGACGCGCCTGACCATGCTCGTCAGCCGGGACTCGGGCTCTTCCTTGACCTCCTGATTCGTCTTCTCCGGGTCCAACCTGCGCCAAAACCTGCTTGGCGGCGATCTTGCCATAGCCTATCGCCGCGTAGAGATCTTCGGCCTTGGCCACACTCAGTTCCCGCAGCGTCTCCTCGAATTTCGTCTTGTACTTCTTGAGGTTGATTTTGAACCGGCGCGCTTCTTTCTGGAGCAGCTTCTGCCCTATTTCGACCGCCTGTTCTTTCTGCTTCAGGTTGATCCAACGGCGGATCGCGCCTCGTGCGCGGGAGGTCTTGACGAAAGTGAGCCACTCCCGGCTGGGATGGGCGTCATCGGCGGTGATGATCTCGACAATTTCCCCGTTGGTCAGACGGTGCTTGAGCGGGACGATCCGCCCGTTGATCTTCGAGCCAACGCACTTGTGCCCGACCTCCGTGTGGATGTAATAGGCAAAGTCGACCGGGGTTGCACCCCGGGGAAGGGTCACGACCTCGCCCTTGGGGGTGAAGATGTAAACCTCCTCAGGGTAAAGGTCGATCTTCAGATTGCTGAGGAACAGCTGGGGATCCTTGACCTCGTGTTGCCACTCCAGGAGGTGACGCAGCCAGACGAAACGCTTGTCGTCCTTGTCCCGCTGCGAGCTTGCCCTTCCTTGTACTTCCAGTGAGCCGCGATTCCCTCTTCGGCAATCCTGTGCATCTCGCTGGTACGAATCTGGATCTCGAAGGGCCGCCCATCCGGACCGATCACCGTGGTGTGGAGGGACTGGTACATGTTCGGTCTCGGCATGGCAATGAAGTCTTTGATGCGGCCTGGAACCGGGCTCCAGGTGTTGTTGACGATGCCGAGAACCGTGTAGCAATCCCGGATACTTCCGACGAGGACACGGATCGCGATGAAATCGTAGACCTGGTCGAGGCTGATCTGCTGACGCCTGAGTTTCTCGTATGTGCTGTGGATCCGCTTGATGCGCGCTTCTATCTGGGCATCGATTCCCTGCTCCTGAAACGTGCTCTCCATGGACCGGATGATTTCGCGGATGAAGCGGTCGCTGGTTGCCTTCTTTTCCTCGACCTGCGCCAGGACGGATTGGTAAGAAACGGGATCGAGGTAACTGAAAGCCAGGTCTTCGAGCTCCCCGCGCACTTTGGACATCCCCAGGCGGTGGGCAATCGGGGCGTAGATGTCCAGGGTTTCCTGGGCGATCGCCTTCCTCTTTTCCGGACTCAGATACTGAAGCGTCCGCATGTTGTGCAGCCGATCGGCCAGCTTGACCAGGATGACGCGGATATCGTCGACCATGGCGAGCAGCAGCTTGCGGAAGTTCTCAGCCTGCTGTTCCTGGCGCGATGCAAAGTGGATCTTGCTGATTTTGGTGACGCCGTCGACCATGTGAGCGACATCGTCGCCGAAGAGATCGCGGATCTTCTCGATCGGCGTCAGGGTATCTTCGACGACGTCGTGAAGGAGTCCGACGCTCACGCAGGCGGCATCGAGACGCATGTCGCACAAGGATGTTGGCGACTTCGAGCGGGTGAGACAGGTAGGGTTCGCCGGACAGACGCACCTGCCCGCGGTGTTCCCGGGCGGAGAAAACGTAAGCCTTTCGAAGGAGGTCCAGATCGGCGTTCGGCTGCGACGCCAGGACTTTCTCTTCCAAATCCTCAAAACGTATCATCGATTGAGAAATGCCATTGTATACCAAGGCAAGCGAGAGGTGACTGCGCGACGGCGAAAAACTGACCCGCCGACCAGCTGAGCAGCCGCCAAAAAAAAGGCCAGCCGGGAAACCCCTGCTGGCCTCGTGTCTTCGGGATGTAAGGACAGGCGACTAACTGCCGGTCGTCGTCTTGAGCATTTTCCGCTGCTTCTCCGCCTCTTCCTGCTGCTTGCGCCGCAGTTGCAGAGAGTTCATAGCCAGCAGATCCGCTTCACGCAACCACTTCTGCTTCTCGGCCTTGTCGTCCGTCAGCTTGGCCTTCTCCCTGTAGAGAAGGTTCAGGTATTCCATGGCATCGGTGTACTCGGGCTTGATCTGAAGCGCCTGTTTGAGCGCCTGGATTCCCGCATCCGTCTGCTCGTTCAGCTGGGTCTTCTCATCCGCACTGAGATTGGCAACATTTTCGCCCGTCTGACCGGTCTTTTCATTGACGGCCCCGAAATCCATGACGGCTATTCCATACAGCGGTTCCGGATCCTTCGGATTGACATCCAACCGTTTCCGGTGCCACTGTTCCGCCTGTGTCATGGTCCTGGAGGGGGTCAGTATAAAGACTGGCGATGCTGGCGATCGCGTTGATGTTCTTGTCGTCCTTCTTCAGGACATCCTCGAACGCCTTGATCGCGTCCGTCGCTCTTTTCTTGTTGTCTTCAGTGTAGACGTTCGGAATCACCTGGACACGGTATGTCGTAGCCTTATAGAGCCAGGCGTGCAGAAGGTCAGGATCGAGCTCAATGGCCTGCGTAAAATGCTCGTCGGCCTTGACGTAATCCTTCACCTCGTACGCCTGAACGCCCTTGTTCAGGTGATCTCGGGCCTTCAGCTTGTTATAGAACGTACAACCCGATGCCATGAAGACGGTCAACAGAACGGCCGTGGTCATGACATACAGTTTTTTTGAACTCATGCGAGACATTGCCTCCACTTAACCCCCGCTCTCCGGGGTCATCAAACCGATATCGCCCACACCAGCACCTTTGGCAATATCGATGATTCTGACGACGTCACCAAAAGGCAGATCCGGATCCCCCTGGATGAACATGTTCTTGTTCGCGCGCGCGCTGTAGATGTCGAAGAGTCGGGATCCCAACTGCTGAAGCGTCACCGGGTCGGCGTTGACGCGAAGCATTCCGGTCGACTCGACCGAGACGACAATCGCGTCCGACTTAACGACGACGTTCTTATCCGCAAGCTCTTCGGCCTTTTGCGGAACCCGGGCCTCAAGGTCATACTGAGTCTTCGGCTGGATGACCATGAAGATGATCAGCAGGACGAGCAGAATATCGATATAGGGAGTGATGTTGATATCCGATTTCGGCCCTTTTCGACCGCTGGCCGTCATACCCATTATTGCACCCTCCCTTCGCGTTGTCGGTCGACCATCAGGCCAATCCGCTCGACTCCGGCTTCACGCGCCTTGTTGATGACCTCGACAACGGTCCCGTACGGCGTTGCCACGTCGCTCTTGACAAAAAGAGGCTTGTCCGTGGCGACAGCAACGCGCTCGGTCACCTTGTCCACCAGCTTGTCCAGGGCCACCATGTCGGCGTTGACGTAGATGCTCTTGTCTCGGGTGATGGTGATAATGGTCGAGTCTTCCGCCTCGACTTCAGGAGCTTCCTGGGCGTTACGAGCTTTGGGCTTGTTAACGTTGACGCCTTCCTGAAGCAGGGGGGTCGTGATCATGAAGATGATCAGCAGCACCAGCATGATGTCCGCCATCGGCGTGACATTGATGTCGGGGCTGACGCTGCTGACACTTGACCCTCCACCAGTACTCATTCCCATGGTTACGTACCTCTCCTGTTCTAGTAGTTATGCGCTACCTACTTGTCGCCTCTTCGCTTCAGGAAGTAGTCGATAAGTTCAGAAGAGGAGTTGTCCATCTCGACGATGAACGACTCGATCTTGCCGGTGAAGTAGTTGTACATCCACACGGCGGGAACCGCCACGAACAACCCGAAGGCGGTGGTGACCAGGGCTTCGGAGATACCGCCGGCGACGGCCGCGATACCGGTGTCCTCACCGGAACTCATGCCCGCAAACGCATTGATGATACCGACCGTGGTTCCGAACAGTCCGACGAAGGGTGCCGTACTGCCGATGGTGGCCAAGCTGCCGAGTCCGCGCTTGAATTCCTCGATGCCGATCGCGGTGGCCCGCTGCAAAGCGCGTCGGGAAGCCTCGATCGTCTCGCCCGACAGTTCCTTGGACCCTTGGTGAGCCGAGAACTCCTGCAGGCCGGCGGACACTACTTTGGCCAGGTGGCTCTTCTTGTTCTGTTCGGCCAGTTCGATGGCGTCGCGAAGGTTCCCCGTTCGGAGGGCTTCAGCAACGGCCGGAGCAAAAGCGCGGGACTGTTTACGAGCGGCACGATACGTCAGGTAGCGCTCGAACATGACACCGATGGACCATACCGACATGATGGCGAGAATAACGACGACGCCTTGAGCCAGATAGCCCATGTTTGACCACAATTCCATAAAACCTACGCCCATAATTTTCTACCTCCCCAGAAGGATGTTCTTTCTAGCATTTCTTTAATCTCGTTGTTCCTTTGCGCGGACCTAACACCCGCGCGTCCCTGCACGGTCAATCGCCGTGACACACTTCAAACCCTAACGCAGTACGAAATTGACCGTGACGGTCGCGATGACCGGGACGGGTTCATTGTTCAAGATGGTCGGTGAATACTTCCATTGCCGCACGGCATCAATAGCCGCCTGGGTCAACAGCGGATGACCACGGACCAGCTCGATGTTCGCCACGTTGCCCTGACTCGTCCACTGTAACCTTCAGCAGAACGATGCCTTGAACGCGCGCCCGCTTGGCCAGTTCGGGATAGTCCGGCTCGACTCTGTGAATCAGCTTGGAAGCCTGAACATTTCCGCCGACCTTGATGGGGTCTTTCCTTCTTGAAGGCGGCGGCGGCGGTGGCGGGGCAGCCGACTTCGGCACGCCTCCGAGAACGCCTCCGGTGACACCTCCCGGAACGCCTCCGACTACGCCTCCCGGAACACCTCCCGGTACTCCTCCGGCGACTCCACCAGCGACACTGGAGTATTCAGGAACATCCTCCATCGGCGGCGGAATTTCCTTCGGAATCTCGGTCGGCGCCTGGAACTTGGATGCGTCCATCTTCACCACCTGCACCTTCGGCGGCCATCTGCGCGGGAGCTGGCGGTGGTGGCGGCGGCGGCGGTGGTGGTGGCGGCGGCGGCGGGGCCAGGTAAGTCAGCAACTCTTGTTCCGGTAATCCCTGATAGTAGATCAACGGGATGAGGATCAGGATCGAAATGGCGATGGCGTGTACCATCAGGGAAATGAACAGGGTGCCTTTTGACCGGCCGGCACGACTTGGTGCAGATTCGATCAGGTTCTCAAACATCTGTCTCCCTCTTCCTTTCTCTACCTTGACTGGGTCATCTCAACATAGCAGGCCAGCACGTCCAGTTCGGTGGCGAATCGGGGTCCGCCACCTGGCTGAGCCAAGGCAAGATCACGATTTACGAAACCTCCTAGGATAGCTGTTACCATTAAACTTAGAACCATTGTTACTCCACGTCAAACAGTCTCAGGCAGCTGCTTTGGCCGCCTTCTTCTTCTCCGACCAGAGCTGCCACCACAAAACGATCGGGCTGGCGATGGCCAGAGTCGAGTAGCAGCCGATTATTATCCCGATAACCAGAGCAAAAGAAAAGCCGTTCAGCACCTCTCCTCCGAACAGAAAGAGGGCGGTGACGGCCAGGAAAGTGAATCCCGAAGTCAGAATCGTCCGATTCAGCGTCTGGTTCACGCTCAGATTGATGATCGTCGCCAAGTCGGCGCGCCGCATGTTTCTCGCGTTCTCACGCACCCGATCGAAGATGACGATGGTATCGTTGATCGAATAACCGACCAGCGTCAGCAGGGCGGCGACGACGTTCAGGCTGATCTCCTTGCCGGTCAGCGAGAAGAGGCCGACCGTTATGAAGACGTCGTGGAACAGGGCAACAACGCCGGCGACCGCGTAAATCGGCCTGAATCGGAAAGCGATGTAGACCAGCATCCCGATGCAGCGAGAAGATGATCGCGTCTCGAGCCCGCTTCTTAAGCTCGTCACCGACCTTCGGTCCAACGCTCTCGACGCTGATAACCGTGAAACTCCCCAGGTAAGAATTGCTCTGCAAGGCGCCGATCACCGGGTTGGGAACACCGGCCTGGGACAGTTCCTGGTAATTATGCAGAACGCCTCCCTGGTTGTTCCGGAAGTCGACGATCTGGTTGCCAGCGTCTCGTAGTGACTGGCATATTCCGAGACGCTGAGCCTGCTTCGCACGCGTTCCGGGTCCGACTCCTGCAACCGCATCGCAAGAGCTGACCGGGCGATGTTGTTCAGGTCGAACTGACCGCTCTTGCCGGCATTTGGATCGAACTCCTGCTGAAGCGCCGCGAAGATCTTGTTGGCTTCACCGGTCAGATCCTGACTCTGTTCGGCCGCGGCTCTCGCCATCCGAATCTGCACCTGGTTTTCACTCGGGTCATCGAACCGGGTCACTTCCTCCGGACGAAGATCCGCCTTGGTCAGGGCGTCGCGAATCTTGTCCAACTGGGGGGCCTGCTTGAATTTCGCGTACACCAGGGTCCCGCCGGTAAAATCCACGCCCAGGTTCAGGCCTCGGGTCGCAAGTGACACGGCACCGACCAAGGCAAGAGCGGCGGAAATGGCGAGGAAAATCCACTTCTTGCCCAGCCAGTCTATTTTCGGGTTCGGAAATATCTCCATAGCTATACCTAAAGCCACCCGCGTGCAGTCTATTTAGTAACCGCCCGCTTGAATTGGTTCCAAAAAAGTTAAATCGACAGTTTTGCCGTCTCCTGCCTGTGCAGCAGAAGGTCAAAAATAGTACGAGAAACAAAGGTCGCAGCAAAAACGTTCGCGATCAGGCCCACAGCCAAAGTGATAGCGAAACCACGGATCGGCCCGGTACCGAACTGGAACAGGAAGAGGGCGGCGATCAGGGTCGTGAGGTTCGTATCCAGAATAGTGACGAAAACACGAGAAAAGCCGGCGTCAATGGCACTTCGAACCGTCTTGCCCAGCCGAAGTTCCTCTTTGATCCTCTCGAATATGAGGACGTTCGCATCAACCGCCATACCGATGGTCAGGATGATCCCGGCGATGCCGGGCAGAGTCAGCGTCGCGTTGAAGTAACCGAGAACTCCGAACAGGATCAGAACGTTCACAAGCAGGGCAAATATGGCGTTGAGGCCCGAGAGGCGATAGATGACGACCATCCCGATAAGGACCAGGGCGAGACCGGCTATGGAGGCCATCACTCCACTCTTGATCGAGTCGATTCCAAGGGACGGACCGACGATCCGGTTTTCAAGAATGGAGATTCGGGCCGGAAGCGCTCCAGATCTGAGACGTCAGTGCGAGGTCTTCGGCCTGTTCGGGCGTGAAGTTCCCCTCGATGCTGGCCGAATCGGTAGAGATCCGCTCCTTGATGTTCGGCGCCGATCGAACTTCGTCGTCCAGAACGATGGCAAGTCGATTGCCGACATTTGCTTCGGTGGTGCGGGTGAACAGCTCGACTCCTTCGGTGCTCAGGAAGAAGACAACTTCCGCCCGGCCGGTGAAGGTGTCCTGGCTGCGCCTGGCGTTCTTCAGATGGCGCCCGGTTATCGAGGGGGCGCGGCGCACCACCATGAACATCGGCTGACCGCCCGTTTCATCGGTGTCGCGGTAGGGAAGAATCTCGTAATCGGGCGGAATAGTTCCGCCGAAAGCCTGGATGGCCGCCTCCCGCGTCGGGATAGGGCCCCGGCTTCTCCGGGTGACACAGTTTCAGCTCCAGGTGAGCGGTGGTCTTGATCAGGTAGATAATGCGGCCCGGGTCGTCGACACCCGGAAGCTCGACGATGATCTGGTCCTTGATGTCCCCGCTCCCGTAGACCGTGATCGTCGGTTCCGACACCCCGTATTGGTCAATACGATTGCTGATGGTTTCACGGGCCTGGCGGACCGTCTGCTCGGCCAGCGCTTTACGGGCAGCCGGCTGCATCTGCATGACCAAATCCACCTGGGTTCCACTGAAACGGCTCTGGTAAGCGTAGTCGCGGAAAGTCCTTGAGGTACTGCTCGACAGCACCTTGAGACTCCTGCGGAACGCCCAGGATTTCGATCTCGTTTTGCTCGTTTACCCGGCTCTCGGCGAACGCGATTTCTTTCTGGCGCAGATCCGCGTCAATCCGGTCTCGTGTCTGCTGGCTTTCAGCCAGAATCGCGTCCTGTGTCATCACCTGCAGAACCAAGTGAATGCCGCCCCGCAAATCCAGTCCCAGATTGATTTTTTCGGAAGGCGGGTAGAACAGGTAAACGCAGGCGGCAATGACCGCCAATACTATTACTGCTCGCAATTTGACGTTCTTTCTCATCACTTCTTCTTTCTTATTTGAAAGACTTCCCGGGGATCACTTTGCTGCGGGATCGGTCGAGGAGGGCTGAAGAGACGCAACGGCACTCTTGGCCACTTCGATCTTGACCTGATCGGACACCTTCAAAACCAGCGTGTGCTCTTTCAAACCTGCCACCGTCCCGTAAATACCGCCGCTGGTGATTACCTTATCCCCGTTCTTCAGACTGCTGATCATCTCATCCTGAGCCCGTCTGCCGCTTCTTCATCGGTCGGTAGATCAGCGCGTAGAAGATCAGCACGATCAGGATAATAGGCAAAAACCCAACCAGACCAGCCGAAGGATTTTGCTGCGCAAGAACGATCTGAGTCATGATGAATGAGTTCCAGTATCCGCCTAAAGATAAAGTGCGGAGTATATCAAATTTCAGTCAGGTGCAGCATAGAGCTGCAGAAATGTGCGCTCCAATTCCAGCAACGAATTAAGGCGGATACTCTGTCGAAGTTTGCCCATCAAGTCAAGGTAAAAATAGAGGTTGTGGAACGTGTTGAAGAGGCTCGAAGTGATCTCTCCGGAGACGAAAAGATGACGCAGATAAGCCCTTGAATACCGGCGACAAACGAAGCACCCGCAGTCCGGATCGAGGGGACCTTCATCGGTCCGAAACCGGGCGTTCTTGATGCTGATCTTCCCCCGCGACGTGTACAAGGTACCGTTGCGGGCGTTGCGAGTCGGGAGAACACAGTCGAACATGTCCACCCCCTGCTTTACACAGTGGATGAGATCGGGCGGAGTTCCGACTCCCATCACGTAGCGGGGGCTTTCCGGCATCGAAGGCGCCACTCGGGAAACGATTTCGTACATCAACGCCTTCGGCTCTCCCACGCTGAGTCCCCCAAGGGCGTACCCGGTGAACCCGATCTCCCGGAGGCGCTCGAGGCTCTCCGCCCGCAATTCAGGGAAAACACCCCCCTGAACGATGCCGAAAAGCGTCTGCCTCCCGTCTTCGTGGACCTTCCGGCACCTTTCAGCCCACCGCATGGACCGCCGCATGGACTCGGCGGCCTCATGACACGTGACTGGATACCGGGTGCAGTCGTCGAAGGCCATGATGATGTCTGAGCCGAGGGTCTGCTGTACCGCAATCGCCTTTTCCGGAGTGAAGAAGTGCGCGCTTCCATCGAGATGAGATCGGAACTCGACACCATCCTCGGTCAACTTGCGTAATGCCTCGTGGCTCAGTACCTGGTACCCCCCGCTGTCAGTCAGAATCAACCGATCCCAGCCCATGAAGCGGTGCAGACCGGAGAACTGACGAATGACGTCCTCGCCGGGCCGAAGATAGAGATGGTAGGTGTTTGCCAGGATGATCCCGGCGCCGAGGTCCTCCAGCCACTGCTGGGGCATGGCTTTGACCGCCCCCGCTGTCCCGACGGGCATGAATACCGGGGTCTCGACCGTTCCCCGATCAGTGCTCAGCAGCCCGCAACGGGCGTTGGTGTTTTGGTCGCAATGCGTAATGGCGAAGGTCAGGGGCATGAATTGAAGGGGGCTATAATAGCACAGTGCAAGTGCTCATTGTGGGGGCAGGGCTTGCGGGGAGTTTCCTCGGCTACCGGCTTGCCGCCTCCGGAATCCCCGTCTCAATCTTCCAGAAAAACACCGGTCGGGAGAAACCCTGCGGCGGCGGCTGCACACCGAAAGTCACCAGCCGCTACCCTCTGTTTCCTGCCGCGAAAATCGGGCACAACCAGGTCCACCGGATTGAGTACGAGTCGAGCCACCGGCGCGCGATCGTAGACCTTGACCGCCCCATCTGGATTTACAGCCGGCGGGAATTGGATGGTTTTCTTCTTGAACAGGCGATCGCCAGTGGCGCTGAATTGATCCGCGAGCGGGCCTTGCACATCGAACGCCGCCCGGACCAGGGGTGGGTCATTCGCGGTGACGGCGGTACAGAGCGCAAGGGGACCTTCCTGGTCGGTGCCGACGGCACGACAAGCGGCGTTCGCAAACGCATGGGACTCGGTTTCCCGCCGGAAGACCTTTCCGCGACCTTAGGGTACTACGTGCCCCGCAGCCAACCCGACCATTCGATCCACATCCGTTTCCAGGATCCGGATTTGTTCGGTTACCTCTGGTCGTTTCCCCGCGTGGATCACGTCTCACTGGGCTTGATTACCGCCTACAAACGCCTGTCGTCCGCCGAGATGCGCCGGCTGCTTGACCGTTACCTGTTCGATCTGTTCGGTCCACAGGACACTTCGCTTCTGACTGGCTACTCCGCCCCGGTCCCCACCCTGAGGGAAAAGAGCTTGCGCGAGTTGCGGGTCTCGGGGGAGGGGTGGGCGCTCGTCGGCGACGCAGCAGGATTTGCGGATCCGATAACCGCTGAAGGGATCTGGTACGCAATTCGTTCCGCCGACCTTCTGGGAGACTGCCTGCTCGAAGGCCGTGCCTGGGACTACAGCCACGCCTGGCGGGACGATTTCGGACAGGAGTTAGTCCAGGCGGCACATCACCGCGACCGCTTCTACGGCGGACACTTCCTGGGAAAGAGTTTCATCGACCGGATGGTCCATTTCACCGAGCACAGCGCCACCGTCCGTAAGGTGCAGAGTGATCTGATCGCCGGGGCGCTTGGTTACGGCAATCTGAAGCGAACGGTCGCCCGCAGATCGTTGCGGATCGGGTGGGAAGTGCTTCGTTCCGTCCTTGGCTCTTCTTAACGGTTGGAGCTCCGAGCGTCGGCGCGGGGCGTGGTGGTTGGTCCGCTTACTCGCTCGCTGGCGCTCGCTGCCGTGCGCGGCTCCTTACGGTGGCTGCTGACGGGTCGCTCTCGCCTTGAGTGGACTCCGCGAAGACAAGTCCCGTAACGGCTTGGTGGTTGGTCCGCTTACTCGCTCGCTGGCGCTCGCTGCCGTGCGCGGCTCCTTACGGTGGTTGCTTACGGGTCGCTCTCGCCTTGAGTGGAGTCCCGCCTAAAACACGTCCGAAGTAGGGGCGTGGTGGTTGGTCCGCTTACTCGCTCGCTGGCGGGCGCTGCAGTGCGCGGCTCCTTACGGTGGCTGCTGACGGGTCGCTCTCGCCTTGAGTGGACCGCTTGAAACAAGTCCGAAGTAGGGGCGTGGTGGTTGGTCCGCTTACTCGCTCACTGGCGCTCGCTGCCGTGCGCGGCTCCTTACGGTGGTTGCTTACGGGTCGCTCTCGCCCTTAACCCGTAGCCCGCAAAAAACAAGACCGCTCCAAACTCTGTGCTCCGAAGCGGCTTTCCACCCGCAGCCGAGATCGTAAGGAGCCGCGCACGGCAGCGAGCGACAGCGAGCGAGTAAGCGGACCAACCACCTCGATGCAGCTCGGACTAATCCTCCTCGGCCTCCCACGTGGGGTCGCAGTAGACTTCCATCTGCGGTCCCTGCCTGTTCAGCACATAGTCGATTGCCCGATCGACGGCCTTTCGCGTGAAAAGGTGATCGACGCTGCCGCCTCGTGTCCATCGTACTCGTGAAGGCCGGTCCAAGCCGGCCTCATTGAGGCCTCGGCTGGCAAATGCCTTCAACCCGTCTCGGATTCTTCTCGGCTGTCCCGTGGCGCGAACTACCACATGCGCGTGGGTGACCCTCACCTGTAACGCAAGCACGCGCCATTGACGGCGGCGGCAGCCGTCCAGGATTCCTTCCTTGACCAGCCGCCTTCTGACAGGATCGAGCAAGTAGATAGACTGCTTCGTCCCGGAACTCCTGAGACGCAAGAGGGCCGGACATTCTGGGACTGGATCCTCGGTCCAGCGGTTCTTCCAGCGTGAGACAGAGCCTCGGGGATCGCCGTGCAGGTGGGTACCGTAGCAGGTAAACGTCACCAGGTACGCGAGGGGCTTCTCTTCTTTTCGCACGTTACTTAAACGCTCAAGATCGAAAAAGTACGACGAAAACTTAGAGGATTGAGAAGAAAGGAGGGAAACTGCTTGTATCGTGCTGGTTGGTCCGCTTACTCGCTCGCTGCCGCTCGCTGCCGTGCGCGGCTCCTTACGGTGATTGCTGACGGGTTGCTCTCGCCTTGAGTGGATTCCGCGAAAACAAGTCCCGTAACGGCTTGCTGGTTGGTCCTATCGCTCTCTGCCGCTCGCTGCCGTGCGCGGCTCCTTACGGTGGCTGCCCGCCCTACAGATCGAACCGGTACAGGTTGGCGCTGTCTACCGCGTAGAGAACCGACTTGTCGGCACTGTAGGCCAGGCCGACGAGCATAGGGGCCGCGACCATCAGTGCCGGTTCCCCGTTCTTGAAGGTGTAAATACCCTTCTTTCCTTTGTAGGAGGCAACGACCTGCAGTTTGCCAGCGGGGTCAAAGACCAGGCCCTGCGGACGGCCGAAACCTCGAAAGAAGACATGCGGGTGACCTTCGGGAGTGACCCGGTAGATCGAGTCCTGGCTGGACAAGGTGGGACCGCTCACCCAGAGAACGTCGTCGCTGTCGATGGCAAGGTGATAGGCGGAAACGCTCGGCTCCAGCTCACACAGAACCGCAGTTTCTCGCTCGGGAGTCACTCGATGAATAAAGCCGCCCCGGTCCCCGACAAGGAGGTTTCCTTTCGAGTCGAAAGCAATTCCGGTCGCGATTCCAAGACCTTCGACATACTTCTCTACCCTCTTGTCAAAGGTCGAACGGTAGATCGCTCCGGTTTGACGGCTGCTGATATAGAGGTGCTGATCCGGCCCGATAGCCAGGCTGGTGGCGTTCGTGATGTCGGCCAGAAACGGCTGCTTATTCCCTTCCGGATCAATCGAATAGACGCTGAATGGGACCTTCTCCCCGCGTGTTCCACTGTATGTGCAGTAAATGTTACCGGAGAGGTCAACGACCGGGTTAGCCACCGAGTGAAGCTCCCCGGCGATCACCCGACCGACTCGAAACCGGCTGCGCGCCTGCTGGCCGGCGGCATATACCCGGATTCCTTCCTTGATCGCCCCGTACGGGACACGGACTGTGAGAGCAGTGGGCGACGCTCCGACGCACTCCGCCTCGGCTTCGCCAATTTCGACCCGGAGCCCGGTGGGGTCTTCCAGCCCCTCGAGCTGTACCCGGACGACTCCTCCTGGAAGGGCGGCAGGAGGATCAACTCGTTTGATCCTCATTGGGTCAAATATAGCACGTTGATCTTTATGGTAGACTGCCAATTTTGGTTATGGAAGAGCCGGAACAACCTAGGGAATCGATCACGATTCGTGGCGCCAAACAGAACAATCTGAAGAACGTCAACGTCTCGATCCCGTCAAATCAGCTGACGGTAATCACAGGGGTCAGCGGATCAGGCAAATCGAGCCTGGCCTTTGACACTCTTTACGCCGAAGGCCAAAGACGATATGTCGAGTCCCTGTCTGCCTACGCCCGGCAGTTCCTCGAGAGAATCAGCAAGCCCCAGGTCGACGAGATTACGGGCATCAGCCCGGCCATCGCCATCCGGCAGAAGAACGGATCCCGGAACCCCAGGTCGACCGTCGGCACAGTGACCGAGATCTACGATTACCTGCGACTCCTCTATTCGCGGATCGGAATCATCATTTGCCGGGAATGCCGGCGGATCGTCCAGAAAGACACGCTTGATCAGACCGTCGACCGGTTGTGCTCCCTTCCCGCCGGGACCCGCCTGTATCTCTCGTTCCCCTTCCGCGGCAGTCTGCTCGATCTAACCAGCGAAGTGGAGGGGAAGAGCCTGACTGAAGCGCAGATTCTCGAGAACCTGCTGAAACAGGGGTTTCATCGACTGGTTGACGCCGAAGACCCGAGCTTCCCCGTTCTGCCGATTGTCGAATTCGGGACCAGTGGAATTGGCCGACTCCAGAAGCTGAACCTCCTGGTCGATCGCCTGGCGCTGACCGGCGACGACATCAGGGAACGCCTTTCCGACTCAGTCGACACGTGTTACCGCGAGGGGAACGGCGTCTGCGAGGTGCTCGTCTTCCCGTCCGAGCAGGGCACTCCCGGCCAGAGACTGCGGTTCAGCGAACGGCTGGAATGTCAGTACTGCGGGATCGCCTACCGGCCGCCGGAGCCGAGACTGTTCTCGTTCAACAACCCTTTCGGCGCTTGCCCGACTTGTCAGGGTTTCGGCAATACGGTGGCAATCGACCCCGGCCTTGTCATCCCGGCGCCGGGACGCACAATCGAGCAGGGACCCGTCGACCCTTTCACCAAGCCGAAGTATCGACGATTCCAGAAGCGGCTGGTTGCGTTCGCCGAAAGCCGGAAGATACCGCTTGACGTGCCCTTCGAGGACCTCCCGGACAAGTTCAAACAGGAGGTATGGGACGGCTGCAAAGGCTTCCCCGGTGTCCGGGGATTCTTCCGTTACCTCGAGCGCAAGAAGTACAAGATGCACGTGCGAATCTTCATCAGCCGCTACCGGGGGTACACCCGGTGCCCGGACTGCGGCGGAGAGCGCCTCTGCCAGGAAGCGCGCGATGTATATGTTGGAGGAAAACGGATCACCGAGCTGACCACACTGCCGGTAGCCGACGTTCACAACTTCTTTCAGACCCTGGCCTTAAGTCCGTCCGACGAAACAGTGGCACACCGACTTCTAATCGAGATCCGCCAGCGGCTGGACTTCCTGATCAAGGTCGGGCTCGAATATCTGACTCTCGATCGCCTGACTTCCACTTTGAGCGGCGGCGAAATGCAGCGGATTCAACTCGCCGCTTCTCTCGCCTCCTCGCTGGTCGGGACGCTCTACATCCTGGACGAGCCCTCTATCGGACTTCACCCGCGCGACGAGCAGAGACTGATCAATATCCTCAAACACCTGCGGGACCTTGGGAATACGGTCGTTGTTGTCGAGCATGAGAAGGAAATGATCAAGTCGGCCGATCAGATCGTCGATCTCGGACCGGGAGCAGGTGAATTGGGAGGACACGTCGTCTTCAGTGGGACCCTCGCGGATCTGCTTGTGAACGAACAGTCTCTAACCGGGAAGTACCTCGCCGAGAAGCTGAAGATCCCGATCCCGGTGTTCCGTCGTCAGATCTCCGGTCCTGCTTTCTTTGTTCGTGGAGCTCGAGAGCACAATCTGAAGGATATAACCGTTCGCATCCCGCTGGGCGCCTTGACCTGCATAACCGGGGTTTCGGGATCCGGGAAGTCCACTCTGGTCCAGGAGATCCTGTATCCCGGGCTGCGCCGCCTGAAAGGCATCGCGAACGAAGCAGTCGGCGAACATGACGGAATCGAGGGGTGGGAGCGACTGACCGATGTAGTGATGGTTGACCAGAGTCCGATAGGGAAGACACCGCGATCCAACCCTGTGACGTACATCAAAGCATTCGACGACATCCGGCAACTGTTTGCCGGTACGCGCGAGGCCAAGGCGCACAACCTCGGGCCCGGACACTTCTCCTTCAACATCCCGGGAGGCCGCTGCGAGACGTGCCAGGGCTCCGGGCTGGTGACGATCGAGATGCAGTTCCTGGCGGACGTGGAACTCATCTGCGAGGACTGCAAGGGTAAGCGATTCAAGAGCAAGATCCTTGAAATCACCTACAAAGGCAGAAACATCGCGGGTGTCCTGGACCTGACCGTTCACGAAGCGCTCGGGTTTTTCAAGGCCAGCGCCCCCCTCGTGAGGAAGTTGAAAGTCCTGCAGGATATCGGCCTCGGTTATCTACGTCTTGGGCAGCCGGCCAGCACCCTGTCAGGCGGCGAGGCGCAGAGAATCAAGCTGGCCTCTTTTCTGCTCAAGCCCACCTCTGCCCGCCCGCTCTTCATCTTCGATGAGCCGACCACAGGGCTTCATTTTGACGACATCCAGAAACTGATGCGTGCGTTTGACCGCCTCATCGAGCAGGGGGGGACGGTGATTGTAATCGAACACAACCTAGATGTGATCAAGTGCGCCGACTGGATCATTGACCTCGGTCCAGAAGGCGGGGATGCCGGAGGACGCCTGGTTGCGGAGGGTCCGCCGGAACAGTTGATGAAGGCCCAAGGTTCGCACACGGCGGTGTTCCTGCGAAAAGTTCTGAACACTGCCCACTGACGACTGCGCACTACCCACTGACGACTGACGACTGAGAAGGTGTGAAGAAATCGAAGACGGGTTTTCGACCCCAAGGGGGTCGCGTAGCAAAGCCCAGGGTTGGCCGCGTTTTTTGCGGCCTACCCTGGGTGGGAGCAGACGTCAACCCTGAAAGGGTTGCGTATGTGCATATACGCAACCCTTTCAGGGTTGAACTTTGGTCCCCGACCCAGGGTAGGCCGCAAACAACGCGGCCAACCCTGGGCTTTGCTACGCGACCCTCCGAGTCCTCGCAGCAAAACCTGATTTCTTCACACCTTCTGACCAATGACCACTGGAAGAATCAGGACACTCATGGTCACAGGTCCGCGGTGCGCAGCGCGCAGTTTGCAGTACGCAGTTCAGTGGCCTTCGCGATCGATGCGTTTGATGGCGGTCGCGCGGCCCGTCATTTCGTCCACGCTGATCAAAACCGATGCGAACATGCCCGGGCCGTCAGCTACTTCCATGCGGTGTGGGAATCCGGTCAAGAACCTTCCGAGCGAACCCTCGGTTTCCATTCCGATGATCGAATCGTACGGACCCGTCATTCCGACGTCGCTGACGTAGCCCGGTGCCCTTGGGCAGGATCCGGGCATCGGCAGTCGGAATATGGGTATGAGTGCCGACCAGCGCCGACACCTGGCCGTCCAGAAACCAGCCGAGCGCCATTTTTTCCGATGTTGCCTCGGCATGGAAATCGACCACGATTATGGGCGTCTCCTTGGCCAGCTTCGGAACCTCCCGTTGCGCAAACTGAAACGGGCAGTCGGTCAGGGGCATGAAAACCCGACCTTGAAGGTTGAGCACCGCCACTCGAACTCCGGTTTTGGCCTCTCCTATATGAGCGAATCCCCCGGGAGCGCCTTTCGGATAATTGCCCGGGCGCAGAAGCCGTGGCTCACGCGACATGTAGTCGAAAACCTCTCGTTTGTCCCAGATGTGATTCCCCGAGGTGAGGACATCGGCGCCCCATTTGAGAATCTCGTCGGCTATTTCACCGGTAATACCGAAGCCTCCGGCGGCGTTCTCAACGTTGACGACCGTAAAGTCGACGTCGTTCTGCTCCTGGATACTCCGGAGGTACTGGTGGAGGACTTTGCGACCGGGGCGTCCGACGACGTCGCCGACGAACAGGATGTTCATTCCAGATTTCGCGCTTTCCGTGCTTTCCGTATCTTCTGTGCTTCTTTCCGTGCTTCCCGTGCTAGCTACTTGGCGTAGTCGACGACTCGCATTTCACGGATGACGGTCACTCGAATCTGCCCCGGGTACTGCAACTCGTTTTCGATCTTCTTGGCGATTTCCTTGGCGAGCCAGAAGGACTGCTCGTCGGACACCTTGGCGCTCTCGACGATGATTCTGATCTCGCGTCCCGCCTGAAGGGCGAACGCCTTCGCCACCCCGCCAAAGGACCCGGCGATCGCCTCGAGCTTCTCGAGTCGCTTGACGTAGTTCTCCAGAACCTCACGCCGGGCGCCTGGACGGGCGGCTGAAATGGCGTCGGCCGCCTGGACAAGAACCGCTTCGAGCGACTTGAAATCGACGTCGAAGTGATGGGCCTCCACGGCGTGAATGACTTCTTCGTTTTCCGAGTACTTGCGTGCCAGCTCGACGCCGAGTTGCAGGTGGGTTCCCTCGAGATCCCGGTCGACGGCCTTTCCGATATCGTGTATCAAGCCGGCGCGCTTGCAAACGACGGCATCCGCCCCGACCTCGCGTGCCATAATCCCCGCAAGGTAGGCCACCTCCTGGCAATGATAGAGGACGTTTTGTCCGTAACTGGTCCGGTATTTGAGCCGCCCAAGGTACCGGAGGAGGTCCTCATGCATGTCGTGGATGCCGATTTCGAAAGCGGCCTGCTCGCCGTCTTCCAGAAGCTTGGCCTCCATCTCCTCCTGGACCTTGACCACGACCTCTTCGATCCTCGCCGGGTGGATGCGGCCGTCTTTGATCAGCCGCTCGATGGAAAGCTTCGCGATTTCGCGCCGGAAGGGGTCAAAACCCGACAGGATAACGGCCTCCGGTGTGTCGTCGACGATCAGGTCAACGCCGGTCGCCTGCTCGAGCGCGCGTATGTTGCGGCCTTCACGACCGATAATCCGGCCTTTCATGTCCTCGGAAGGCAGATCAACGACCGAAACCGTCGATTCTACGACGTGCTCGGCCGCGCATCGCTGGATGGCCTGGGTGATAATCTTGCGGGCCTCTCGATCGGCGCGCTCGCGCGCGTCTTCTTCGACGCGCTTGGCAAGCATCGCCGCCTCGCGCATCGCATCGAGCTCGATCGACTTGATCAGGTGTCGTTTCGCCTCGTCGGCCGACATGCCGGCCAGAGCCTCCAGGCGGCGCACGTTGTCCGCTATTAGTTGTTCGAGTCGGGTTTCGTTCTCAGCCGCCTTCTGCTCGCGACTCCGGATCGTCTCCAGGCGCTGGTCGACCTCCCGTTCTTTCCGGGCCATGACCTGCTCGGTTCGCTGAAGGCTGTCCTCTTTTTGCGCGACTCGGCGTTCAAGGACACCCACATCCTTGCGTCTTTCCTGGATTTGCTGCTCGGCTTCGCTGCGCCAGGCGAAAATCTGGTCCTTGGCCTCGACCAGCTTTTCCTTGCGGAGTCGCTCGGCATCGTCTCGCGCCTGGCGCTCGATCTCGGCGGCCCGTTGCTGCGCCTCTTGCAGCTTGCGATCCAGCACGCGGCTTCTGACCAAATACCAGATCAGAATGGCCAATCCTGCGACCGCCGCAAGACCAACGGTAGTTTCCCAGACCATAACCACAACTCCTTAATCCTGGTCGCTCAGGGAAGGGGGCGAATCGCGAGGAGGGTTGAGGCATCCCGACACAACCGCGACGGGTTGACCCCGCGTCGTGCGCCGAGAACTCAAGGTCCGGGAAAATCAAAAGCAGACGGCAGCCTGGAAGTCGACTAGGGTGATTTGGAAGTGAGCACAGGCTCCAAAAGGTCCGACAACTTATCGCTTCTTTCGGTGACCGTTTTCTCCAATTCGTCCAGTTTCTGTCTAGTTGCAAAAAATCTGTCGGCTATGTTGAGAGCCGCCAGCACAGCTACTTTCAGGCTATCTACGGTAGGGGTCAGACTAGAGACCTCGCGCATTCGTTCGTCCACAAACCTGGCCAGTTCCTTGATGTGGTCCTCGGATCCGGCACTGCGGACGTGGTATGTCTGATTGAATATTTCGATCACAGTGATGCGCTCGGAACCTTCAGTCATCGTCACCCCTCAGGTTCTGGCTTCTTTCCCCGGTTTCTCCAACGCGGCTACCTTCCGCATTATCTTTTCGACTCGAGATCTGATGTCGTTTCGTTCGGCTTCGAACCGCCGAACCATCTCCCCTTTAACTCGGGTCTCTTTCCTGAGCTCCTCCAGGTCGTCTGTCAATCTTCGGACCGTACTTTTCAGTTCACCGTTTTCGGCTTGTACGCGCTGTAAAAGCATCAGAATCCCGGCAACGTTTTGTTCCAAACGCGTCAGAGCACTGTCGCACACAAGCCACCTCCAGACGAGTCACGAACGCCGCTCGGCCGAGAAGTCCGTCTTGAGCAGATCGAAAACCTGCTCCGTGTAACGGCTCACCTCGTCCTGTGTCAACGTGCGTGAAGGGTCGGCGAAGGTTAGACGTATAGCCAGGCTAACCTTTCCGGCGGGAAGCTTTTGGCCGCGGTAGAGATCAATCAGTTGAACATCACGTAAGTTTGCGACGTTCAACGATTTAATAGCAGTCGTTATTCTATCGTATTCGACCTCTTTGTCAACCACAAAAGAGACGTCGCGTTCCGTGCTCGGGAGGCGTAGCAGCGGCATGTAGTGCGGTTCGGGCACCCCGGCGCCATAGAGCGCATCGAGGGATAACTCGGCCACAAAGACCTTATCGAGGAACTTGAACTCCTCCTGAACTTCCGGGCGCAGTTGCCCGAGGAACCCGAGGGCGCCGCCGTCGACCGATGCTTCCGCGGCGATCCCAGCGTGAAGGAAGGGCACCCTGGTGGTAGGGGAACAGGACAACTCGCGTCCCAGGCCCCTCAGCAACTCCTCGACAATCCCTTTCAGGTGATAGAAGTTCAGTTCTTCGGCCGATGCCTCCCAATAGGGGCGGTAAAACGACCCGGTGAGGATGATTCCCAGGCGAAGCTCTTCTCGAAAGCCGGCGGCGGTCCCGACCTCGGGAACGAACACCTTGCCGAATTCATAGAGCCGGGCTTCGCGATTGCCGTGGTTCATGTTACGACGCACGGATTCGACGAGTCCCGGGATCAGGCTGGTCCTGAGGTGAGTATCTTCCTCGGTCAGCGGATTCGCGATCGGGACCATCGCGGGCGGTTGCCCGAACAGCCGGGCTTCCCGGATGGGAGTGCTGAACACGTAGTTCACCGCCTCGAAGAGTCCGAAGCCCTGCAGCCTCTGGAGGAGGCGCTGTTCTGCTTTCCGGGTCGCAAGAAAGGCCCCGTGAACCTTCTGCACCGGATAGCTGCTCGGGATCTTGTCGTAACCATAATGTCTGGCCAGCTCTTCGACGAGGTCGTCTTCAATCTCGACGTCGGGCCGGAAGCTGGGCACCCGGACTTCCCAGGTCGAATCGCCCTTCGCGGTCACCTGGAAATCAAGTTTTTCGAGCGTTTCCGACACCAGGTCCGGTTCGAAGTGCATCCCCGTAACCTGCGTGATGCGCTTGGTTCTAAGATCCAGCCGGCGGGGCTCAAAGGGAACCGGGTTCTCGTCCAGGACGCCACCCGCGCACTTGCCCCCGGCCAGTTCAGCGATCAGGCGTGTCGCCAGGTTCAAGGCGGCAACCGGTGCGAGCGGATCCGCCCCACGCTCGAATCGGTACGAGGCCTCCGTCCGAAGCCCCAGCTTCTTGGAAGTCGAACGGACTGAGGAAGGTCGGAAATAGGCGCTTTCCAGCAGGACCGTGGAGGTGAGAGTGGAGATCTCGCTGTCCGCTCCGCCCATCACGCCGCCCAAGGCAACGGGTTTGCGGGCGTCGCAGATCGTCAGCATGTCCGGGGAAAGCGGACGCTCAACGCCGTCCAGCGTCACAATGCTCTCTCCGGGCCTCGGTCGCCGCACTACGATTCGATTTTCTGCGAGCCGGTCGTAATCGAAAGCGTGGAGTGGATGCCCGATCGTCATGAGGACGTAATTCGTAATGTCGACGACGTTGTTGATTGGCCGTTGGCCGATGGCGACGAGCCGCTCTTTCAACCACTCAGGCGATTCCCTGACCTCGATTTCGGCAATGATCCTGGCCGCGTACCGGGGACAGAGGTCTGGATCTTCGATGGTGACGCTGGAGGGGAAAGCGGAAGCCGGAAACACGGCCTTCGGAGTGGAAAGATCGGGAACTTTCAGCTTCACCTTGAAGTGGGCCGCAAGCTCGCGCGCAATCCCGATGTGATTGAGGCAGTCGGGACGATTGCTGGTCACCTCGACATCGAGAATGGTGTCGGAATCGACTTCCTCGAGCCCCTCGATCGGGAGGCCGAGCGATGCCAGCGCCTGTGAGACAGCCAACGGATCGAGCCCCAGAGGCTCGAGATCCAAGAAATCCTGTAACCACCTGTAGCTTATCTTCATGTGGGAACGACCGGAGTTGGAGTTGACTAGAACTGACTGAGAAACCGGAGGTCATTCTCGAAGAGCAGCCGCATGTCGTTGATGTCGTACTTCAATTGCGCAATGCGGTCTATTCCCATCCCCCAGGCAAAACCGGTGTACTTCTCCGAGTCGTAACCGACGGTTTGGAGGACGCGCGGGTGGACCATGCCTGCTCCGAGGATTTCTATCCAGCCACTCTGTTTGCAGGTGCTGCACCCTTTGCCCGAGCAAAAGATGCAGGAGACGTCCATTTCGGCGCCGGGTTCCACAAAGGGGAAAAAGCTGGGCCGAAGTCGAACTGTGGTGTTCTGCGAGAAAAATGCCTTGAAAAAGACTTCCAGCGTCCCTTTCAGGTCAGCCAGGGTGATTCCTTCATCGACGACCAACCCTTCCAACTGGTGGAACATTGGACTGTGAGTGGCGTCGACCGCATCTCGCCTGAAAACCTTGCCCGGAACGATGATACGGACCGGCGGCTTCTGGCTCATCATCGTCCGAATCTGAACCGGGGACGTATGAGTCCGAAGCACAAGATTCTCGGTGATATAGAGCGTGTCCTGAGAATCGCGGGCGGGATGCCCCGGCGGCATGTTCAGCGCTTCGAAGTTGTGGAAATCGTCTTCAACCTCGGGCCCTGAGACGACCGTGAAGCCCATGGAGACGAAGATCTCCTCCATCTCCTGGCGGACCTTTCGAAGCGGATGAATTCGTCCGACGCGAAAGGAGTAGCCGGGGAGAGTCACGTCGATCCGTTCCCCCTCCAGCCTGCGAGCCCGGTCCTGTTCGATCAGCTCCACCTGGCGTTCTTCCAGGCGTGCTTCCACCCGGGCCTTCAGCTGGTTGAGCATCTGTCCGACCACCGGCCGTTGCTCGGGGGTCAGCTGTCCCAGCTTCTTAAGCTCGAGTGTGATTAAACCCCGCTGGCGACTCAGGTAACGGTCCCGGATCTCCGCGATCTGATCGGGACTCGAAACCTGGCTCAGCTCGGACTGGAATGCTTCCCAGAGCACTTCAGTTGACTGTGTGGTCGACATACTCACCCGGTGCGCAAAACTACTGCTAAGGACGGAGCTCAGGCAGTTGCCTGCCGGGCGGTGTCGGCCAACCGGGCAAACCCCTCTGGGTCTTGAGCCGCGATATCGGCCAGCACTTTACGGTTCAAATCGACGCCGGCGGTTTTCAGGCCGTGAATCAACTGGCTGTAAGACAGCTGATGTGCCTTGGCCGCGGCACTGATCCTGATGATCCAAAGGCTGCGGAAGTTGCGTTTCTTCTGCCGTCGATCCCTGTAGGCATATGCGAGGGATTTGATGACCTGCTCTTTAGCCTGACGGTGAAGTTTCCCCTTGGTTCCGTAATAGCCTTTGGCCAGACCGAGGATCTTCTTTCGGCGCTGAACCCTCTTGTTTCCTCGTTTTACTCTTGCCATACGCTGCTTTTCACCTTCGCACTTTCTCTAAGACTCTGCGGACTGCGGGCGGTTCGGGTGGAACCGGCACCTGGTCCTCAGACAACAAGCATCCGCTTGATCCGCCGGGTATCGGCCGGCGACGCATTGGCCCATTCACTCAAGCGTTTCTTCCGCTTGGAGCTCTTCTTGGTCAGAATGTGGCTATGAAAGCTGTGTCTCATGCGCACTTTCCCGCTTCCGGTGACCTTAAAGCGCTTCGCAGCGGCTCGTTTTGTTTTTAGCTTCGGCATAATTGCTTCTCCACCGCTTTCAGGGGACACAATACTCGATTCCGCGGCGCTGACCTCCGGTAGTGATAACGGTGGCGCAGGGGATTGAGTTAGTGGGTCCCGGAATTTCCCGAAATCCGGTTACTTTTTCGGAGTCAATATCATGGTCATCGAGTAGCCTTCCAGCTTGGGATGCCGCTCGATGAGGGCGACTTCACTGAGCTCTTGTAGCAGCCGCTTCAGAATCTGTTCTCCGATCTCTGCGTGCGTAACTTCCCGGCCCCGGAACATCACGGTCGCCTTCACCTTGTTCTCGTCCTGCAGAAAACGGATGATGTGATTCTTCTTAAACTCGTAATCGTGCTCGTCGATCTTCGGCCGGAACTTGACTTCCTTGATCTGAACCATTTTCTGGTTCTTTTTGGCTTCCTGCGCCTTCTTATTCTGCTGGTACAGGTATTTGCCGTAATCCATGATACGGCAAACCGGCGGTTGCGCGGTCGGCGCGACCTCGACCAGATCAAGACCGCGTTCTTCAGCCATCGCGAGCGCCTGTCGGGGGTCCAAGACTCCCAACTGGACTCCAGCCTCGTCAATCACTCGAACTTCACGAGCCCTGATTTGTTGATTTACTCGAGTTCTGTTGATCTTACCCTCCCAAAGTTTAAATCCGAGCGCACTGAAAACCAGCTCGGCGATTCACGGCCGAACTGCCTTCGTCCGCGTTAACTCCCGAATCATTTCCACCAATTGGTCTAGCCCCATGGCTCCCTTGTCGCCTTCGAAACGATTGCGAACGGAAACAGTCCGATTGTTCGACTCCTGGTCGCCGACGACGAGCATGAAGGGCACCTTCTGCATCTGGTGCTCGCGGATCTTGTAGCCGACTTTTTCATTCCTCAGATCCGACTCTACCCGAATCGAGGCGTCTTTCAAATGCTTTTCTACTTCCCGGGCATAGGCGTGATGCCGGTCGCTGATCGGCAGAATGACCGCCTGGGACGGGGCCAGCCAGACCGGAAAGGCGCCGGCGAATTGCTCCACGAGCACTCCCATGAAGCGCTCGAGAGAACCCAGCAGAGCCCGGTGAATCATGATCACATGGTGTTCCCGGCTGTCGGACCCGGCGTACGTGACATTGAAGCGCACGGGAAGATTGAAGTCGAACTGAAAAGTGCTGAGCTGCCACGGCCGGCCGAGCGCATCGATCAGCTTGATGTCGATTTTGGGGCCGTAAAAGCTCGCCTCGCCCTCATGCCGCGTGTACTCCCATCCCTTTTGCTCGAGCGCTTGGACCAGGGTGGACTCCGCCGATTCCCAGTCTTCCGGCTTGCCCGCATAGTTCTCCGGATGGGCCGGATCCCAAGCGGAAAGCTCCACAAGGAACCGGTCGAAACCGAAGCTCTTCAAAATATGATCGGCGAGGTCCAGTGTCTGGAGCACCTCGTCCAGGACCTGCTCGGGCTGGCAGAAAATGTGCGCATCGTCCTGAGTGAATCCGCGGACTCGCAACATTCCATGGAGCGTCCCCGACTTCTCGTACCGATATACGGTCCCGAACTCGGCGATCCGCATGGGCAATTCCCTGTAACTGCGGCGGGTCGACTGGTAGATCAGGATGTGACCCGGGCAGTTCATCGGCTTCAGGACGTATTCTTCTTCGTCGACGGGCAGAGTGTACATATTCTGCCGGTAGTAATCGTAGTGCCCTGAAATCTTCCAGAGGTCGCTCTTCGCAATGTGCGGCGTGAAGACGAAGACGTAGCCGGCTCGAGTGAGCTCCTGCCGAAGAAACTCCTCGATGATTATGCGAACCGCCGCCCCTTTCGGGTGCCAGAAAATCAGCCCGGGGGCCACCTCTTCCCGAATCGTGAACAGGTCGAGCTCTTTGCCGAGCTTCCGGTGATCGCGCTTTTTCGCTTCCTCCAGTCGATGGAGGTAGTCAGTCAGGTCAGCTTCGGTGAAGAAGGCGGTGCCGTAAATCCGCTGGAGCTGCTCGCGCTTCTCGTCTCCGCGCCAGTACGATCCCGCGACCGACAACAACTTGAAGGCCCCGAGGTTCCCCGTGGAGAGAACGTGCGGGCCGGTGCAGAAATCGGTCAGGCTCCCGAGCTTGAAACAGGACAGGACCTGGCCGTCCTTCTCTTGAATCAGCTCGGTCTTCAAGTACTCGCCCGCTTTCCCGAAGAACTGAAGCGCCTCATCCTTGGAGACGATCGAAGGTTCGAACGGGAGATCCGCGGTGCGCATCTCAGCCATTTTCTGTTCGATTTTCGCCAGATCCTCGTCGCTAAATCGGTGGGGGGTCTGAAAATCGTAGTAAAACCCCTCGCTGGTAGCCGGGCCGATACCGAGATGGACGTCAGGATACAGTTGGGTCACTGCAAGAGCCATCAGATGCGATGTGGAATGGCGGAGAACCTCCAGCGCCACACTCGGATCGGACAGTTCCGATACGGAACCGTCGCGGTTGACGACTCTCAAAATAGCCCCTTGGATTTCAGACGCGGACACTTTACCTTCACCCAAAAACAAAAATGGTAGGTGCGAGCGGAATTGAACCGCTGACCCCTTCCGCGTCAAGGAAGTGCTCTTCCCCTGAGCTACGCACCTACGTAAAACCGTCTAATAATATCACAGACCGACGGCCGCTTTGTCCAAAAATTGCCCCGGGAAACCGCCGGCGACAACCGGCGGTTTCCTCGGTCAAAGCGGCTACTGAATGGCGTCTTTCAACGTCTTTCCGGGCATGAACCGGGCAACCTTCTTGGCCGCGATCTTGATCGGCTTGCCGGTCTGCGGGTTACGCCCGGTCCTGGCGGCGCGCTTGGCGGTTCCGAAAGTGCCGAAACCGACGAGGGTCACCTTCTGGCCCTTCTTCAGAGCCTTCTGGACGTTCTTTACGAACGAGTCCAGAGCCTCTTGCGCCTGACCCTTGCTGATCTTTGCTTCCTTAGCGATTGCATCAACCAACTCCCCTTTGTTCATTCTCTTCTCCTCTTTGTGTTGTTGATGGAACGAATCAAGCAGCTTTCTTTAAAGACTTACTCCGAATCTGCTTTAAACCACTTCTGAACTGCTCGGCATCCACTGCGTCATTGAGTTTCCGGTAAAAGTCTTCGCCAAGGCTCTTTTCAAAATCTTCGGTCGCGTTCTCGTAATAGAAATTGGTGACAAAGTCCTCGTTGGGAGCACGCACATCCGGGGTCACCCCGGAGTTTTTCAGGTTCTGGTCCTGAAGCGGCTTACCGTTCGGCCGGTAGAACAGCTGCGTGGAGATCATCAGGGCGGACCCGTCCGTCAGGGTGAAGAGCTCCTGCGCCGCGCCGTGTCCATTGGTCCGATCGCCGACCATGTCAGCCAGATGATGGTCTTGAAGGGCAGCGGCGAAGACCTCAGCCGGACCACTTGTCCCGCTGTTAATCAGCACAACAATCGGCAGGTCTTTCACAACCGGCTCGGTCGTCGACGCGTATTCGGTTGTCTTCCCTTCGTTGTTCTTCTCGCTGAGGATCTTGGCCCCCTTGGGAAGGAACAACTCGGAGACCTTGATTGCCTCGTCCAGGTTTCCCCCGGCTGTCCCGCGCAGATCGACCATCATGGACTTCACATTCGAGGAAAGCAGCATCTTGACCTTGGCTGCGACTTCCTCTGCAGCTCCCGGATGGAAATCGGGAATGTCGAGCAGTCCGATTCCGTCCTCGAGAATCCTGGCCGTGGCGGAAGCCCCGTTGATGTTGGCGCGAACCAGCTTGACTTCGCTCGGTTCGGTCCGGCGAAGCCGCACGACCCGGAGGGTTACCGTGGATCCAGCCGGGCCAAGAAGCATGCGCTCTGTTTCCCAAAGGCTCATATTGGTGGTGACCTGATTATCGACCGACTCGATCAGGTCGCCGGATCTCATGCCTTCGTGATCAGCCGGGCTTCCGGGCAACACTGAAACCACATAGGCGTAGCCGTATCGCTTGGACAGGGTCAACCCAACCCCGGGACTCTTCGTCGCATCGGTGGCACTCAGCTTCTCGTAAGTCGCGCGGTCCACATAGCTGCAATACGGATCAAGAGCCTCGAGCATCCCGTGCAGCGCGCCCATCATTGCCTTCTGCAGGTCGGGCTTCTCCACGTAGTCGTCGGACACTTTCTTGATCACGTCGGTGAAAACGGCGAGATCGCCGTAAACTCCACCCTCGCGGGCGGAGACTTTTCTCATCGTGCCCCCGATCAGCCCGTAAACAACAATGCCGGCGGACAGCAGGGTCACAACCAACTTCACTCTCGCAAACATCCTTACCTCTTGTTTTTCTTCGATATGGGTTAAGATTATAGCTTAGGCTCAAGACACTCAACAAGAAGGAACTTCTTATCTGTGGCCGATCCCAAGCCTACCCTCGCCAGATGGATGGCTCTGGACGTGGGTTCCAAGACAATCGGTCTGGCAATCAGTGATCCCATGCGGGTTATGGTCCGTCCTCTGGTCACACTCAAACGAGCAACTCTCGAAGCCGACTGCCAAGCAATTCTGCAATTCGCGGCCGAACACACCGTTGAGAAAATTATACTTGGAAAGCCCCTTCATCTGGATGGCTCCGAGGCCGATATTCTCAAGGTAGCCCGAGAAATCGCCGAAGAACTGCAGAAAAATTCCTCCCTGGCCATCGACTGGATGGACGAACGCCTTTCGACCAAAGACGCAGAGAGCCTCATGGCCGAGGCCGGCCTGAAGCTCGAGGAAAGGCGCAGACGGCGAAACGAATTTGCCGCCGCAGTAATCCTTCAACGCTACCTCGAGGAAACCCGATGAGCCGATGGCGAACGTTCAACCTGCTGGTTCTGCTTGCCCTCGCCGCCGCGGCTGCGGCCGGATGGTTGATCTACAAGCAGGCGACGATCCCTTTCAAGGGCTACACCGAGCCGGAGAAGTTCGTGTCGGTCAACCGAGGCCTCTCGGTACCTCAGATCGGCGCCGAGCTCCAAAAGGCGGGAGTCGTCCGTTCCGGCACGCCTCTTTGCATGGTACGTCAGGCTCAGACATCCGGGCGCATCGCTGAAAGCGGGCGAGTACCGCTTTGAGCGCCCGGTTACTCTCCCACAGGTGGCCGATAAGCTCATCCGCGGCGATATCTTCTTTCAGCGGGTGACGATCCCGGAAGGCTATTGCGCCGACGACATCGCCAACACATTCGTCAGCCACGGAATCGGCACCCCGGATCGATTCAGAGAGGCAATGCGCAACACCAGCCTGATCTCCGACCTGGACCGGGAAGCGCAGGACCTCGAAGGATACCTGTTCCCTGATACTTACCTCCTCCCCCGGAACACGAGCGAACAGGAAGTCGTCAAACGAATGGTGGCGGGGTTCCTGCATGCCTGGACGCCCGAGAGACAGGAACGGGCTCGGGCGCTGAACATGACCCCGCGCGAAGTCATCACGCTCGCCTCCATCATAGAAAAGGAAACGGGCCAGGCGACGGAGCGCCCGCTCGTTTCGGCCGTCTTTCACAACCGTCTGCGCCAGAACATCAAGCTCGGATCAGACCCGACCGTAGTCTACGGGGTCAAACGGGTCAAAGAGTACGACGGAGTCATTCATCAGAGCGATCTCAAGCTCGACTCACCCTACAACACCTACCTCTATGCGGGGCTGCCTCCGGGCCCGATCGCCAGCCCTGGCCTCGCTTCACTGGAGGCCGCTCTGAACCCGGCCCAGGTCGAATACCTGTATTTCGTTTCCCGAAACGACGGGAGCCATTTCTTCTCGGTTCAGTACGCAGACCACAGGAGGGCCGTGCAGAAGTACCAGCGGTAAAGGCAACTGCGCACTGCCACTGCGCACTGCGACTGAACTGCGCACTGACAAGCTGACCGGCTGCCGCTGACCACTGACAAGACTGACCGGCTGACCAATTGACCAGCTGACCGGCTGTGCAGTGGCGAGTGGCAGTGCGCAGTCCGCAGTGCGACAGTCGCGAAGTGCGCAGCTGCGAAGTCGCGCAGTCGCGCAGTCGCGCAGTCGCCTTCTCCGAAATCGCCAAAAAGCCCCCGGGTGGTTTAAACTATGACGATGACCAGACGGACAGCCTTGTGCACGCTGATTTGGTTGGCCGGATCTGTCGTCGGGCTGGCCGGCGTCCCTGCCCCGCTGGACCTCAAGATTCCTTTCGAACCTGCCTGGGAGGGAATGCTCGGCGTGATGCAGAACAGGAACCTGGTGTTCACTGAAAAGGACCGGGCGAAGGGGAGACTGGTAACCGATTACGTCGAGTACAGCAGCGGACCGCTCACCGACAGCCATATAGCGAAGATCGGGGTTCGCCCCAAGTTGTCCGACGCCGAATGGGTTAAGGTCGAATACAAGTTCGATGTCCAGATTGAGCTCGTGGAAGCAAAACGCACTGTGGTAACCGCCGGAGTCAACATCCGGGCGAAGAAGCGGGATTTCCTGGGCCAGGAGACCTGGGTGCCGATTCAGAGCACGGGACAACTGGAAGAGGACTTGCTGACGGAATTCGGGAAGAGCGTGTTTGGAGAGAAGTTCAAGCTCTCGGAGTCGAAAAAAGGCTTCTGGGAGCTGCAACCCTCCTACGTGCCTGACAACGGACAGCGGCCGCGCATCCCCGGACCCGAACGTCCCATGCCCTGAGCCTCTCGCCCGCGACCTCGTCGCGCATACGGCAGAGCAACCAAGAACTGGAATGATATGAGCAACAAGACTCTCGAAATCCTCGACAATGCTTTGCGCTACTCGCTGTGGGCTTTCCTTGTTCTTTTTCTGCTGGGAGCGGCCTACCTTCTGCTTTTCGGGAGAAAGGTCCCCGGTAGTTACCTCCTGCGCAGCTTCTTCCGCACCGCGTTGCTCGCCGGCCTTGTCACAGCTATCTTCTTTCTGGTGCTGGCTTTCACCCCATTTTCGTTCTTCGACAATTTCACCAGCGCCACGAGCTTCGAGGATCCGGCTCCTTTGCGCCTGACCGCCGTTGTCTACGAGCGTTTCTACGAAGGATTTTCGCTCAACGGTGAAGTGTGGAACCAGACGGGTCAGGCCATGGAGGGGCTTCAGGCTCGAATCACGGTCTGGGGAAAAGACAGGAAGGTGCTCGATCAATTGATGTTGCCTGTCGAACCGTCCTCGCTGCCACCTGGTACTCCCGGAACCTTTTCCGCGCGGTACGAAAAGAACTCGCCTTTTCTCGAGGGATACCAGATTCAGTTCGTCTCCGCGACGGGAGAGCCCGTTCCGCATGTCAAGGGTTTTGATATCAAGTGATCTGACGCTCCGTCAGGAAAATCAAGGGTTTTGATGTCGAATCGTATGTCCAGAGCGGTTGGCAGAAAGCGGCCGTTGCTGCACCTGCTGCCTTATCTGAAAAAGTACCGGTTCCGGGTGGGAGTCGGAATCGCGATGGTCCTCCTGACCAACCTGGTCGCGGTCGCTACACCGTGGATCCTGGGCGCGGCGATCGGGGAGCTCTATCGCCAGATCAGTCAAGGTGCGCTGCTTTACTACGCGGGCCTGATTGTCGGCGTCAGCGCCGTCGAGGGCTTCTTTCGGTACTGGATGCGCCGCATCCTGATCGGCGTTTCGCGCGAGCTCGAGTACGACCTCCGCAACGACATCTTCTCGCATCTTCAGCTGCTGTCCCCGGCCTTCTTCCAGAAGAACCCGACGGGGGACATCATGTCCCGGGCCACCAATGATTTGAGCGCGGTCCGGATGGTTCTCGGCCCGGGAATCATGTATTCGGTGAACACCATTTTCACGACCACCTTCACGGTGGCGATCCTGCTCAGCATCAATGTCCGGCTCGCGCTGCTGACACTGATTCCTCTCCTTGCGGTCAGCTACACGGTCAACTTCTTCGGCAAACAGATTCACGAGCGGTTCGAGCGGATTCAGGCTCAGTTCTCGGTGCTGACTGCCCTCGCCCAGGAGAATGTTGCCGGCGTCCGGGTCGTCAAGGCATACAACCAGGAGAAGGCCTTCACGTCCCGGTTTGTGGCAGCGAATGATGATTATCTGACCAAGAGCCTGTCGCTAGTGAAGATCACCGGGCTCTATTCGCCCCTTCTGAGCCTTCTGCTCGGCCTCTCGGCAGTCGGCCTTCTCTGGTACGGCGGCCGCCTGGTCATTGCAGGGACGATCGGACTGCCGCACTTCGTCGCCTTCATGGGATACCTCGCGATGCTCACCTGGCCGACGATCGCCCTCGGCTGGGTGATCAATATCATGGAACGCGGCTCCGCCTCGATGTCGCGAATCCAGGCGATTCTGCAGGCAGAACCGGATATAGCCGACGACCAGGCGGAACCGGTCGAGGCGCTCAAGGGGCACATCGAGGTTCGAAATCTTTGTTTTTCCTACAACGGAACAGAAGTGCTCAGAGACATCTCTTTTGAGATTCCGAGCGGAGATTGCGTGGCCATAGTGGGAAGCACCGGGAGCGGCAAGTCCACCCTCGTCAATCTGCTCGCGCGCCTTTACCCGGTGCCGCCCGGTTCCATTTTCATCGATGGAATCGACATCAACCGGATCCCGCTTACAACATTGCGAAAGAGCATAGGCTACGTGCCCCAGGACACGTTCCTGTTCTCAGAAACGGTCCGGAAGAACATCGCTTTCGGAGACATCGAGACACCTTCAGAACGAGTGGAACAGGCATCGCGTATCAGCAACATTTGGCCCGACATCCAGGATTTTCCGAACAAGTTCGAGACGCTCGTCGGCGAACGCGGAATCACCCTGTCGGGCGGACAGAAGCAACGGATCGCGATCAGTCGCGCCCTGCTGATCGATCCCCGGATCTTGATCCTTGACGACGCACTCTCCAGTGTTGACACCCAGACCGAGGAGCGGATTCTGGAGAGGTTGACGGAGGAAATGCGCGACCGGACGGCCATCCTGATCTCCCACCGCATCTCGACCGTGAAATCCGCGGACCAGATCCTCGTCCTGAACGACGGGATGATCGTCGAACGAGGAACGCATGCGGAACTGCTCGAAGCCGGCGGCTACTATGCGGATCTGTACGAAAAACAGCTTCTGCGAGAAGAACTGGGAGTGGAATGAACCAGTACAGCGAGGAAGAAGCACTCGGAAAAGTCTACGATGCCCGGTTGGCCCGCCGGCTCCTCGGCTACCTTGCGCCGTATCGCAAGGTGGTCGTTTTGTCGGTGATCCTCCTGCTGCTCGTCTCTGGTCTTCAGCTGGTCGGTCCTTTCCTGACCAAGATTGCCATCGACAACTACATTAAAAACGGCGACATGGGCGGACTGGCGCGGATCGCGGGCATCTTCCTGCTGGTCCTCCTGGCGCAGTTCCTATTGGCCTTTCTCCAGACCTACCTGATGAACTGGACGGGGCAGAGGATCATGTACGACCTGCGGGTTGAGATCTTCGCCCATATCCAGAAGCTGCACATGGCGTATTTCGACCGCAATCCGGTCGGCCGCCTGATCACCCGCATGACCTCCGATGTGGACGTGCTGAACGAGCTTTTCACGGCCGGCGTCGTCAGCGTTTTCGGCGACGTGTTTCTGCTGCTGGGTATCGTCGGGGTCATGCTGTGGATGAACTGGAAGCTTGCCCTGGTCAGTTTTGCCGTGATCCCCCTGATCTTCGTCGCGACCTGGATCTTCAAAATCAAGGTGCGTGACTCCTACCGCTGGGTACGGACCTGCATCGCGAAAATCAACTCATTCCTGCAGGAGAACATCACCGGGATGTCGGTCGTCCAGATCTTCGTTCAGGAGAAACGGAAATTCGCCGAGTTCGAGGAACGGAACCGGGAACACCTGGACGCCAACCTGCAGTCCATCTCTTACTATGCGGTATTTTATCCAGTCCTCGACCTGCTCGGCGCCGTCGCCATCGGACTCATCATCTGGTATGGAGGCGGGCAGGTGCTGGCCGGAACTCTGACGCTCGGTGCGGTTGTCGCCTTCGTGCAGTATTCCGAGCGATTCTACAAACCGATCAGCGATTTGAGCGAGAAGTTCAACATCCTGCAGAGCGCGATGGCGAGCTCCGAGCGGATCTTCAAATTGCTCGACACACCGCCGGAGATCGTCGCGCCGCCTGACCCGGTGACGTCTGGCGCGGTTCGGGGGGAAATAGAATTCCGAGATGTCTGGTTTTCGTACAAACCCGGGCATCCGGTCCTGAAGGGAATCAGTTTTAGAATCGCGCCCGGAGAGAAGCTGGCTATCGTCGGCGCAACCGGCGCAGGCAAATCGACGATTATCAACCTCCTGTCGCGGTTTTACGACGTGCAGTCAGGTCAGATCCTGATCGATGGAGTCGATATTCGTTCAATGTCCCTGGATCGCCTGCGGCAGACGATCACCACCGTGCTGCAGGATCCGTTTCTGTTCAGCGGCACCGTCGAGGAGAACATCAGGCTCTGGGCACGGCCGGTCTCGCATGAAGACGTTGCACGGGCCGCCAGGCAGGTGCACGCCGATGTGTTTGTGGACCGTCTGCCCGGACAAGTATGCGAGTGTCGTGGCAGAACGCGGCGCGTCCCTCTCGGTCGGACAACGCCAGCTGCTGGCTTTCGCCCGCGCCCTGGCCCATGATCCGGCGATCCTCGTGCTCGACGAGGCAACCTCTTCGGTGGATACGGAAACCGAAATCCTGATTCAGGATGCGCTGACGCGGTTGATGAAGGACCGGACGTCACTGATCATCGCCCACCGGCTCTCGACGATCCAGAATTGCGACCGGATCATCGTCATGCACAAGGGGCAAATCGAGGAAGAAGGCTCACACGCGGATCTGCTCAGGCACAAGGGCATCTACTACAAGCTCTACCAGCTCCAGTACAAGGAGCAGCTCGGTGCAAGCGCCAGGGCAGCCGACCCGTCACAAAGCGCGCTCGGCTGACCCGTCACCGGCCCCGTACTGTAAGATGAGAAGATAGGACCGCCGGCCCTTCCGTCAGGCCGGTCGCAAACCCAAAACAGGAAAGGAGCCATTCACAAAATGGCCTTTGTCATTTGCCAGCCGTGCATCGGGACGAAAGACACCGCCTGCGTGGACGCGTGTCCGGTCGACTGCATCCATCCCAGGAAGGACGAGGTGAACTTTCCGGCCGAGACGCAACTCTATATAGATCCGGAGGTTTGCATCGACTGCGGGGCCTGTGTGCCTGAGTGCCCGGTCGACGCCATCTTCCCGGAAGACGAAGTCCCGGAGAAGTGGGAAGAGTACATTGCACTGAATCGGGACTGGTTTCAGAATAGATGAAGGGAGTCGCTCTCCGATCTCTCTGACCCCGCGGAACAAGCGTTCTATGGTGACCGGTCCATCTGATGATCTCGCACACTCTCAAGGAGGTTTCATGAAGCCGTTGCTCGTGGTTGCGTTCATTCTGCTGAGCGGGAGCATTTTACTTGCACAGCCGGAGTTTTCGGAAGTCGAGTTCCAGGGTTATTATCAGCGCGTTCAAGGGTTTAGTTTTTCCCCGACCTTTGTCGAGGGCTTCGATTTTCCCGACAGCGAGGGTTTCAATGGCGGTGGTTTTGGCCTCACCTACAACCTGAATCACTGGTTTGGAATCTTCAGCAACACCAGCTTCCTGGGCGGCGTCGAACAGAACGACCTGCAAATGAAGATCATCAACCAGGTCCAGGGTGCCAAAATCACGAAGAGAGGATTGGGACCAGCCAACTTCTACGCCAAGGGAGGAGTCGGGTTCATCCGCTACGTGTTCTCCAGTGGCGGGCAGGACCTGGCTATCAGATTACTCGACTAGCTTCGTTTACGGCGGTGGAGCCGAAATCAAGTTCAAGGAGGGGATGTGGCTCGTCCTTGATCTTTCACGCCTGTCGCTCGGACTTCCTAATCTCACAGGGTTTGACGTCCAGGGACGCGACAAGTGGGATTCGAGCTACCTCAGTTACGACGGGCGTCATGTTTTCGTTCTAACGAGCGCAAGCAGCTTTGAACCGATCCCGGAACCAGTCGGGTCGCCAAGCGGCACAGAACCGCAGCAAGCGGAGCGTTTGGTGCGAAGCGCGCGGATTGTGACTGTGAGCGGCCGCGTAGCGCATGTGGTGGCAGCTTCCGGGGATAATCCGCGCACTACGCTGGAAGACGCTCGGTTTGCGGTTCCGCGGAACCCGGCGACCGGAGTGGCAGGAACCCAGGGACCGACGCATTGCGGCCGGTCCCTGTGGTTGAATGAATTACTTTACGGGCTGACCTACCGGATAGCTGGACATCTGCAGCAGGTCCTTCGTCCTCAAGGCGGTCACTGTGACCGGGACATCGGACTCGAATACAACCGTCCCCTCGAATCCGGCGGCCGGAACCTCCAGATCGAACCACTCGCCGACGAACTGAGCAATGTGCCCCAGGGAATCGAGCGTCAGGGTAGCCTGATCCAACTCCTCGCCCTGGGCGTCAAGCAGCGTCAAAGTGATGTTCGCCTCTCCATCGGTCGGATTGGCGATCGCAATTCCCGTGTTAAAGCCCGCCTGATCCACCGTAACCAGCACATTACCGGAACCTGTTGCCGAGGCATCACCGACACCGGCCTCGTTCGTTATTTCGCCGTCCTCGCTGAACTGGTAAATCGAGCTGGCTCGGATGGTCTGGTTTGCGGTGACCCGAATCCACCCGGTCACCACACCCGTCGACACCTGATTGATCTGGACTCGCTTCGAGGTTCCGGCCGGAATGGTGACGACAAGATGATTTACCGAGCCGATACCCTCGACCGGAACCGTCAACCCCTGCCCTTCACCGTTGAAGAACTCCACCGTCGCCGATGCATCCTCGCTACCCACGTTCGAGAGGGCGAGGAGGGTGGTCTGGCCCAAGCCGCTCGCCATTTGGGCGAGGTAGGCCTCGGGCGAAAAACGGTAGATCTCGATGTCCCCATTGGTCAGAGCGATCAAGGAATCCTGGGCGGCAGTCAGTGCCTTGACGCCAAAACGCGGGATGCTCCAGACCAGGGCGCCGGTGGTCACATCTCGTGCCCGGATTCTGGTCTTGTCCTGGTGATAGTAGTAGATGTTCCCGTTGGCCAGGAACCCGTATTGCAGGCCCTCTCCAGGCTCCGTAACCTCCCACAGGAGTGCTCCGGTGCGTGGGTCGAAGGCGGACACGGCCGCATTTCCGTCTCCATCGTCGGAACGGAAGACGATCAGCCGCCCAGCACCCAGGGCCAAGGCATTGGAGGACGAAAAGGCACCGGGGAGTATAATCGGCTGCGACCAGGCCAATTGGCCGGTCTGAGCGCTCAAGGAAGCAAGGATTCCTGCCTCCGGTACCGCAACGAACACGTAGTCCTCGGTCGCGATCAGGCTCGCTCCATCCGTCGCGACATTCGGAGCACTCCACATATTGGCCCCGGTGCGCAGATCCTGCGCTCGAAGCGTACCGCCTTGCTCCAGAAAGTAGACCCGGTTGCCGAACACCGCGACGGGGGCGGCCGCAGTGGTTGCGTTGACCTGCCAGAAAACTTCCCCACTGGTCGCGTTCACCGCCACTACTCGGCTTTGACCCGCGTAAATCGCGAAGTTGTCGGTAATGACCGGGTATCTTCCCGCCGTCGATCCCACGTTAGCGCTCCACAGCTCGGCGCCATCCCCGACCTTCATCGCGCGGATTGTGGTCGTGTTCTCGGCTCCCAGGATAACGATGCCCTGAGCATAAGCAGGAACGTAGTTCAGAGTGCCCGAGTTGCCAAGCGAAACCAGCGGTCCAGGAAAGCAGTCCGGCCGCATTGTAGAGACTGTAAGTGACTGGTCCGTTGCCTTTTCCGACCAGGTAGCGGTTGTCGAAAACCGCGAGTGAGGTCGCGTTCTCTGCGTCCGTCAACTCGATGGTGTCAAAAAGCCGCAACGGCGGCTTCAAAGAAGGCAATCCGTTGTTCGTGTAAGTCCTCGAACCGTCAAAACCTGCGGTTGGCTGATCGCCGAAGTTCTGGGCGATAGCTGTTGATGCGAGAATACACAGAAGTCCAAACCATAGAACCTGCTTCTTCATCTTCTTCTCCTCCTCTGCCGATGACGCCGTCGTCGGCCCTTACAGATTATGATGCCTGACAGGCAAAAAGGGCTAGTGCTAAATAAATAGCAAGAACGATTCTATTGCGCCGGCGCGTCCTCCCCTTCTGAATCCGGCCCGTCCGGCATTCCGACAATCGGACGGAGATTCAACTCCCGGATCTTCTGTTGCAGACTCTGCCGGTGGATGCCGATGGCCTGCGCGGTCCGGCTGATGTTGTTGTCGTGCTCCTTGAGCTTTCTGAGCCAGGTAGCGGATCTCAAACGCCTCTCGGGCGGTTCTGTAGTCCATGCTGTAGAAGGGATCCAGGCGAGGCTCTGCAGGGTCCACCTCGTCCGACGGCCTGTAAAACCGCACCTCGTCCGGCAGATCCCGCTCCTCGATGACCCCGGTGCCGTTGAGTACAACCAGCCGCTCGACCAGGTTTCGCAGTTGGCGTACGTTGCCCGGGTACGGGAATTCGAGCAGTCGGGCGAGTGCCGCTGGCGCAATTTCCGGAACTTCTCGCTTGTAGCGGTTGGCAAACATGGCCCGGAAATGGCGTTCCAGGAGGGGAATATCCTCGCGGCGTTCTCGGAGCGGCGGAACTTCGATTTTGACGACTTCGAGGCGGTAGTAGAGATCCTCGCGAAACTGCCCCTCCTTGACCATCTGCCGAAGATCGCGATGCGTGGCGCTGATCAGCCGGACGTCAACCTCGATCGACTGCGTCCCTCCCACCCGCTCGATCCGCCGCTCCTCGACCGCACGCAGCACCTTGGCCTGAGTATCCAGGTTCATGTCGCCGATCTCGTCCATGAAAAGCGTTCCCTTGTCCGCCTGCTCGAACTTCCCGATCCGGCGGTTGACGGCGCCGGTGAATGCCCCCTTTTCATGTCCGAACAGCTCGCTTTCCACCAGGTTCTCCGGAATCGCCGCACAATTGACGGTCACGAACGGGCGCTCGGCTCGCGGGCTCTTTCGGTGCAGTTCCCGGGCGATCAGTTCCTTCCCGCTTCCGCTTTCTCCGAGGAGAAGCACGGTTACGTCGATTTCGGCGACCTTCTCGAGAACGCCGTACACGAGTCGCATCGGTTCGCTCGCTGCCGATCATCTCTCCGCTTCCGGAGAGGGCAGCGATTTCCTGCTTGAGGGCCTGGTTCTCTTCCCGCAACTGGATCTGATCGAGTGCGTTTCTGACGGTCAGACGGAGATCATCAATATCGAACGGCTTGGACAGATAATCGAACGCCCCGCGCCGCATCGCCTCCACGGCGATCTTTTCGTTCCCGTGAGCGGTTATGATGACGACTTTCGTCGGCGCACCGGCGTCCTGCACTGTCTGGAGCAGATCGAATCCGCTCTCACCGGCGAGGTTCAAATCGAGCAGAAGAGCTCGGGCTGTTCCTCCTGCCATATTTTGGTGGCCGCCGCGAGGTTGGCCGCCTCGAATATTCGTCCCTTGAAGTCGAGGGCACGGCGCATACCGTATCGGGCTGCCTGTTCATCGTCCACAATGAGGAGTTTCATGGGCCGTATTCTCCGACAAGTTCACGACTTAGGGAACAGGAAGGCTGACTGTGAAACGCGTTCCTCGCGTTCCGACGGGACTGAGGAAATCGACGCTCCCGCTCAGTTGCTCGACCCGCTTCTTCACTATCGCCAGGCCGAGGCCGGTGCCCCGGGATTTCCCGCAGACGAACGGCTCGAAAAGCTTATCCCTAATGTGAGCAGGAATCCCCGGGCCCTCATCCTCGACGACGATCTCTGAGCTGCGACTCGCCTTCGGAGCAGGAAAGAAATCGTGATCGTGGACCCGGCGGGGCTCGCCTCGATCGCGTTGCTCACGAGATTGGTCAGGATGTCGCTCAACATTTCCGGATCCGTCTCCACGCTCAACCGGGGAGAGCAGTCGACCACCCGGAGTCCCGAGTTGCCGCTGCTTCAGATCGCCGCTGAAAACGGTTTGAACGGATCGGGCGAAATCGGCAAGGTCGATGCGGCGACCTCCCGGGCCCCACCTCCCCGGCCTCCAGCCGCGAGAAACGAAGAAGGTGGGACACCGTCCCGGCCAGCCGGTCGATTTCCTGGACCATCATTTCCAGGTCATTGGCTTGATCCGGAGTCAGGTTGTCCGCTTCCTTCATAAGCTGCAGCAGGGTCTTGATCGAGCTCAGCGGGTTCTTGACATTGTGCGCAACAGTGGCCGCCATCCGGCCCAATTCCTCCATATGCGAGCGCTGGGCGAGAGTGCGTTCCAGGCTCATCTTTGCGGCAAGCGCATCGCATCGGTCCAGGGCCACGGCGATTTCATTGGCCAGGAAGTGCATCGCCTCTGGCTCGGCCTTCCTGTCGGTCTGCGGCTGGTGGATCTCGACGTAACCGATTGTCCGGTCGGCTGTCTTGAGCGGATAGAAATCGTCCCGCGGTTCGGACTCGGTTTCGCCCAGATGGATCTTCACGTGAGAAGTCCCGAGCTCGCGTTCCAGCCTGTCCTCCACGAATTGACTGAAGAGCCGGGCATCCGGAAGGGGAGCGGCTCGGTGAATCATCTCTCCCAATTCCGTGTACTTGCGAATCTCCCCGCTGAACATCTTGTTGACACGCGTTTCAAACCACTGGCTCAACGGTGGAAAGAGAAGCAGGATGGTCGCGAGAAACAGGGCGTCAAGCAGGTCCCGACGGGCGCCGTATTCCGCCTCCAGGAAAGCCGTCAGAAAGCGTATCCCGACGAGATAAACCACGAGGATCGATAAAACCAGAAGACCATACGCCAGAGAACGTGGTGAACGGACCCCAAGGAACTGGAACTGGTAGATGTGATGGTTCAGGATCCCGGAAGGAATCATGGCCGTGTTCCAGGCAATCAGCATGAGCCAACTGCGCCGTCGGCGCGACGGACAGCGGCAGGGCAAGGAACACGCAAACGTTGAAAACAGCCACTCCGCAGAAAACAAAGGAGAGGATCGAGAACATCCTCTGCTCGATCGGGTCATCGGAGCCATGGTGAACCAGTTGGTAACAGAGGAATGCGGTGAGCAGATAAGCGCCGGTCAGGAAACCCACGAAGGGTAGCTTCAGCTCCTCCATGGCTGTCAAACCCTGACCGGGCGGCGCCTGCCAGATGCTTCCAAAACACCCACGGCAAAGCGGCCACCGGGAGGTAGGAGATCGAACACCGCCGGAGCCAGGAACTTCCCCTGACGCCGGAGCGCGGCGTTCCGCTGCCGATAATAGCTCCAGTGGCTGTGGAGAAGGAAGCGCCGGGAGCAGGGCCAGGCTGGCGTAGGTCAGGATGTCGACCACCCGAAGAGTAGTCGCTGTGCCGCGGGCGTCCATCTGCTTCAGGAGAAGTGAGAGGAAGTTTCCCGAGAACCACACCAGAAGAGCACCGAGCAGACACGAGGAGAAAGAGCTCGGGCCGACGCTTCCGCCGCTTCTGAACAAGCGTCATGAAAAGGAACCAATGCAGGAGAACACCGCCAAAAAAGCCGATCAATCCAACAGTTTCCCGGTTGGTCATCGCGACTGCCCCTGCCTGATTCTCACAGCGAACGTATCGCCCGAGGGCGATCTTGGGGAAGTGTAGCAGAAGCCGCGACGGGGGACATCAAGGACAACAAGGACAACAAGGACGAACAAAGGACCTCAACCGACAACGACGGTCTGAGCCACTGACGTCTCAGGGTCCTTGCCGCTATTGTCCTTGTTGTCCTTGATGTCGTTGATGTGGCTGATGTCGTTGATGTCCTTGAGATCGTTTCCTGTCACGCCAAAATGCGGCTGCGGCGCGCCCGGCCCTCATGTAATATCAGCAGCATGAATAAGACCGGGTTCGTGACCGCTGTTCTCGGGCTGCTCCTTCTATCCGCAGCAGCGCTCAGGGGGGAAACAATGTCCGCGGATCTGATCGTCTTGAACGCAGAAATCTGGACCGGTGAAAAGGGCGCAGCCGGGCCGAGGCGATTGCGGTCAAAGGTGACCGGATCGTCCTGGTCGGGTCAAACAAGGAAGCCCTGGATCTCAAAGGCTCGGAAACCCAGGTCATCGACGCCGGCAAGCGATTTCTCATGCCCGGTTTCATCGACAACCATACTCACTTCATGGACGGAGGCTTCAGCCTGCTGGGTGTCAACCTGCGCCCGGCGCGTGACGAAGCTGAGTTCGCGAAACTTGTTGCGCGATTTTGCCCGCTCCCTGCCCAAGGGGACGTGGATCACGGGCGGTTCCTGGGACCATGAATCGTGGCCCTCCAAGCAGGTGCCACACCGCACTATCATCGACTCTCGAGACGCCCGATCATCCGGTTTTTGTCGACCGCCTGGACGGCCACATGGCGCTTGCCAATGGGTTAGCGCTGAAGCTCGCCGGGATCGACCGAACCACCAAGGATGTTCCGGGCGGCGAAATCGTCCGCGATGCGAACGGCGAGCCGACCGGTCTCCTGAAGGATGCCGCCATGGGTCTGGTCACCAAGGTGATTCCTCCGCCCAACGAGGCGGACCGCCTCCGCGCTGTGGAGGCGGCACTGTTTCAAGCCAGGCGATTTGGCGTCACGACTGTCAACACGATGTGCAGTAGCAGAAGAGGTTCGGATTCTCCAGAAGCTCCACCTGCAGGGGAAATTGACGGTCAGGGTCTATGCCGCGACACTCCATCGAACGCTGGACCGCGCTCCGGGATGCGGGGATCACCAAACGGTTCGGCGGGGATTACCTCACCATCGGCGCCGTCAAAGGATTTATGGATGGCTCTCTGGGAAGCACCACCGCGTGGTTCTTCGAGCCTTACTCGGACGCCCCAAACACGAGCGGACTTCCCGCCGGGATGTATTTCCCGGAGGGAAACATGAAGAAGCTCATCAAGGGAGCGGATGCGGCCGGTCTCCACGTCGTGGTCCACGCGATCGGGGACCGTGCCAACGAAGAGCTCCTGAAAATCTATGAGGAGGTTCAGCAGGAGAACGGCCCGGGCGACCGTCGCTTTCGCATCGAGCACGCTCAGCATCTCGCCGCCGCTTCGATTCCCAAGTTCGCACGGCTGGGCGTCATTGCCTCCATGCAGCCGTATCACCTGCCCGACGACGGCCGCTGGGCCGAGAAACGCCTTGGAGCCGCGAGACTTAAAGGCACTTACGCCTTCCGGGAGTTGCTCGATAATGGCGCCGTCGTCACCTTCGGCAGTGACTGGCCGGTTGCCTCGTTGAATCCTCTGTTGGGTGTCTGGGCCGCGGTGACTCGCCGCACTCTCGATGATAAAAACCCCGATGGGTGGATTCCGGAACAAAAGATTTCGGTCGAGCAGGCGCTGCACTGCTACACGACCAGCAACGCTTTCGCGGTTTTCTCCGAGGACCGGCTGGGAAGCCTGAAGAACGGCAAACTGGCCGATTTTGTGATTCTGTCCGCCAGTCCCTTCCAATCAAGACCGGCGGACCTGAGGGATATCAGGGTCCAGACGACGGTAATCGGCGGGAAGCTGGTTTACCAGGCGCCCGCGACCCCGAAGTCGGCCGACGGACTGACGCGAGGGAAATGACACGCCAACCGACGCTCCTGACCGATCGACTGGTGCTTCGGCCCTTCCGCATGGCGGATGCCGCGATCAATCCGGCGGCTTGCCGGCGACCGGGCCGTCGCCGCCACCACGTTGCGAATACCGCATCCTTACCCGGACGGCTTTGCAGAGGACTGGATCCGGCCGCAAAGCGATGAATTCGAGAAGGGGAAGAGTGCCATTTTTGCTATTGAAATCGCGGCTGCGGCGGAGCTCTGCGGTGCAATCGGTCTGGCGGTCAACATCGAGGACCGGCACGCCGAACTTGGCTACTGGATCGGCGTTCCGTTCTGGAACCGCGGCTACTGCACGGAGGCGGCCCTTACGGTCCTGGGTTTTGGGTTCGAGGATCTGCGCCTGCACCGCATTCATGCCGCCCACTTCGTGAGCAACCCCGCCTCCGGCCGAGTACTCGCCAAGCTGGGGATGAAGCGCGAAGGCCAGTTGCGTGAACATATTCTCAAGTGGGGAGATTTTCTCGACGTGGTTGTCTACGGCATACTGCGCTCGGAATGGGAGGCTAACCGAATGCGGAATGCGGAATGCGGACGGCGGAATGAAGCTTGATGACGGTCCGCCTTGCAAGCGGGACCTACCCCAATCGAGCCAATCGCGGTTTGGGGTAGGTCCGGGTTCCAACCCTCACCGTATTTCGAGCGGCGGGACGGCGGACAGGACGTTCGCCCCGCCGAACAGCTCCTGTGCCACGATCGGACCGCTCGCCGACAGTGTCAGCGCCCCCCGATTTGACCCGAAGTGGACGGAAGGACTTCGGAGACGAGTTTTGCGAGACGAGTTCCGGGTGGAAGCGGAAGACCACGAATTGGCTGGGGGACAGGGATTCGAACCCCGATAGCGTGGTCCAGAGCCACGAGTGTTGCCGTTACACCATCCCCCAGCAATAAGAATTTTTATTATAGCAAAGAGCCTGATGATGGCGAAACCAGGTTTTGACGGTCAGGCGAAGCCGGACCTCGACGGAAGTCAGCGCGTTGTCTCACCGCCTCACTTCGGCCGGCACAGCTGCAGGCGGGTGGTCGCTTTCTCAAGTGAAAGCATCGCCTCTTCGTAGTTCACGTCCGGGCTCTTCGAGTGCAGCAGGCGTTCGGCCTCCTCTTGTTTGCGCTTCGCCCTCTCGACATCGATCTCCTCCGGCTTCTCGACAATTTCCGCCAGAACCGACACTCGATCCGGCAGGACCTCAACAAAACCCCAACTGCAAAACAGCCGTGTTCTTCGTCGGTCGCCATGCGGTAGGTGATCACCCCGATCCGGAGCTCGGCAAGCAAGGGGCGTGTCCCGGGGAGTATTCCAAGGTAACCTTCGATGCCGGGAACGGTGATCGATTGGACCTGTCCCCGGAAGAAGATTCGGTCCGGCGTGACAATCTCGAGATTGATCGCTTTCGGCAGTGCCTCGGCCATGTTCGCTCTCTCGTCCTGTTCTTAAGCTGCCTCGTCGCGCAGGCTGCGCGCCTTCTCGGCCACTTCTTCGATTCCGCCGACCATGTAGAACGCCTGCTCCGGAACGTCGTCGTGCTTCCCGTCGACGATCTCCTTGAAGCCCCGAACCGTGTCCTCGATCGGGTCACGTACTTGCCCTTCAGACCAGTAAACTGCTCGGCCACGAAGAACGGCTGCGAGAAGAACTTCTGAATCTTCCGGGCGCGAGAGACGGTCAACTTGTCTTCCTCGGACAGTTCGTCGATCCCGAGGATGGCGATGATGTCCTGCAGGTCCTTGATACCGCTGCAGCACTCGCTGCACCGCCCGGGCGATGTTGTAGTGCTCCTCGCCGATGATCCGGGGGTCGAGGATCCGGCTGGTTGACGCCAGCGGGTCGACGGCCGGGTAGATGCCCTGCTCCATGATCTTCCGTTCCAGGTTGGTGGTGGCGTCCAGGTGCGCAAAAGTCGTCGCCGGAGCCGGGTCGGTGTAGTCGTCCGCCGGCACGTAAATCGCCTGAATCGAGGTGATGGAGCCTTTCTTGGTCGTCGTGATCCGCTCCTGAAGCTCGCCCATTTCCGTCGCCAGGTTGGGCTGATAACCGACGGCCGAAGGCATTCGGCCAAGCAGCGCGGAGACTTCCGAGCCGGCCTGGGTGAATCGGAAGATGTTGTCGATGAACAGCAGAACGTCCTGCCCCTGCTCATCGCGGAAGTACTCGGCGACCGTCAGGCCCGTCAAGCCCACCCGGAGGCGTGCACCGGGCGGCTCGGTCATCTGTCCGTAAATCAGCGCGGTTTTTTCGATAACTCCCGACTCTTTCATTTCGAGCCAGAGATCGTTCCCTTCGCGGGTCCGCTCGCCGACGCCGGCGAAGACCGAAAAGCCGCCGTGCTTGGTGGCGATGCGGTTGATCAGCTCCATGATGATGACCGTCTTGCCGACGCCCGCGCCGCCAAACAGGCCGATCTTGCCGCCCTTGACGAAGGGCTCCACGAGGTCGATGACTTTGATCCCGGTCTCGAGCATCTCGGTTTCGGTACTTTGATCCTCGAAGCTCGGCGCGGGACGGTGGATCGGATATCGTTTGCTCCGTGTGCACCGGTCCTTTTTTGTCGACCGGGCTCCCCCAGCACATTTAAAACGCGCCCGAGAGTCTCGCGGCCGACAGGAACCGAGATCGGCTCGCCGGTGTCGATCGCCTTCATCCCCCGCACAACCCCGTCGGTGGGTTCCATCGAAATGCACTTGACGACGCCTTCGCCCAGGTGCTGCGCGACTTCCAGCGTAATGTCGATAGGAACCGGAGTGTCGAACCCCTCCGATACGACCTTGATGGCATTGTAGATTCTCGGCACATGGCCAGACTCGAACTGAACATCGATAACCGGGCCAAGTATCTGCAGGACTTTTCCGACCACTTCTCCCATTTGTGTTTGCTCCTGATCTCGAATCACCCTTCGAGGGCTTCTGCGCCGCTGACTATTTCGATCAACTCCGTGGTAATGCTCGCCTGGCGCGCACGGTTCATGCGAAGCGTTAAGCTGGAGATCATGTCCGTGGCGTTGCGCGTCGCCGCTTCCATGGCGGTCATTCTCGCCCCGTGCTCCGCCGCCTCTGACTCCAGCATCGCTCGATACAGCTGCGTTTCGACGTGACGCGGCAGGAGATGCGAAAAGACAACGTGCGGCGGCTGCTCGTAAAGGTAGTCCAGGATAAACCTCGTCCGCCTTTGGCTCCAGTCGCCGAATCGGCAACAGCGGCTCGATCAGCACCCGTTGTTGAATGACCGATTTGAATTCGTTGTAGACCAGATAAACGGAATCAAGCTCGCTGCCGATGTAGTAATCGATAATGCTCGTGGACACCTGCTTGGCGTACCCATAACCGAGGTTGCCGCCGATGTTGATGAACTCGTGCTTGACCGGCCATTGCCGGCGGCGGAACCACTCGACGCCCTTCCGGCCCAGGAGCGAAAGGCTGAGCTCCCGGTTGGCCGCATCGTTCTCGATGAACTGAACTGCCGCCCGGATGATGTTCGCATTGAAGGCGCCGCACAGTCCCTTGTCGCTCGTGATGACAACGAGCATCACCCGGTCGCTGTCCCGTTCGGCCAGCAGCGGATGCTGGCTGGGATCGACGCGAGTCGCGAGCGAATTCAGAACGGCCAGCATCCGGTTTGCATAGGGTCGGGCCGCGAAAATCCGATCCTGGGCCCTGCGCAGCTTCGACGTCGCTACGAACTTCATCGCCCGGGTGATCTGTCCGATGTTCTTGACCGATCGGACCCGGTGCCTCAAGTCTCTCAGATTCTCGCCTGGCATATGTGTGTAAACTCCCGACTGCGCACTACCCGCTGCGCACTGCGCACTGACTGTACTGACGTACTACTTACTGCGCACTCACCCGCTGCGCACTGCGCACTTCACTGACTACTGAGCACTGACCGATTCACCGACCGACCAAGAGAGTTTGTTCGACCACCGCTGTCAGCGGTCGGCAGTGGGCAGCGCGCAGTGCGCAGTAGCCTTACGCTGCCTGCTCTTCCTTGAACCGCGCCTTGAAGTCTGAAATCGCGTCGCGCAGCCTGGCGCGCAGCTCATCGTCGATCGTTCGCTTCTCGCTCAGTTCGCGCAGTACGCCGGCGCCGGCCGATTCCATGAAAGCCCTCAAGCCTTCCTCAAAACTGCGGACCTGCTCGAGTTCCAGATCATCGAGAAAACCGTTCGTTCCCGCAAAAATAAGCACGATCTGGATTTCAACCGGCAGCGGCTGGTACTGCGGCTGCTTCAGCAGCTCGGTCAGCCGGGCGCCGCGCGCCAGCTGGCGTTGCGTCGCCTTATCGAGATCAGAGCCGAACTGGGCAAACGCGGCGAGTTCTCGATACTGGGCCAGCTCCAACCGCAAGGTTCCGGCAATCTGTTTCATGGCCTTGATCTGCGCCGAACCGCCGACGCGGCTGACCGAGTAGCCGACGTTGATTGCCGGGCGGATACCCGAGTGGAACAGGTCGGTTTCGAGGAAGATCTGCCCGTCGGTAATCGAGATGACGTTGGTCGGGATATAGGCCGAAATGTCGCCCGCCTGGGTCTCGATCACCGGAAGAGCAGTGAGGCTGCCGCCGCCGTTTTCTTTGCTCAGCTTGGCCGCCCGCTCCAAGCAGCCGGCTGTGGAGGTAGAAAACGTCTCCCGGGAAAGCTTCGCGCCCGGGAGGCCGGCGCAGCAGCAGCGAAATCTCGCGATAGGCGGCCGCGTGCTTGGAGAGGTCGTCATAAATGACCAGCACATGCTGCCCGCGATCCCGGAAGTACTCGCCCATGGAGCATCCCGAGTAGGGAGCCAGGTACTGCATGGTGGCGGGGTCCGACGATGCAGCCGCGACCACGATGCACTTGTCCATCACCTCGAAATCGGTCAGCGTTTTCACGACTCGGGCGATCGTCGACCGTTTCTGGCCGATGGCGACGTAGATGCAGAGAACGTCGGTGTCCTTCTGATTGATGATGGTATCGAGGGCGATTGCGCTCTTCCCGGTCTGGCGGTCGCCGATGATCAACTCGCGCTGCCCGCGTCCGATCGGAACCATCGAGTCGATCGCCTTGATTCCCGTCTGCAGCGGCTCGCGAACCGGCTGCCTGTCGACGATGCCGGGCGCGATCCTCTCGACCGGGTTGAACAGCTCGGTCGTATATCGGGCCCTTCCCGTCAATAGGACGGCCGAGGGCGTCAACCACGCGCCCGAGCATGGCCTCCCCAACCGGGACCTGCATGATTCGCCGGGTCCGCTTGACGATGTCACCCTCCTTGACGAGGTAAAACTCACCGAAAAGGATCGCGCCAACGTTGTCTTCTTCGAGGTTGAACGCTAATCCGAACACCTCGTGCGGAAACTCGAGGAGCTCGTTGGCCATCGCTTTTTCCAGGCCGTGAACGCGGGCAATGCCGTCACCTGTCGAGATGACGGTGCCATTTTCACTGACGACGAGGCCGGCGTCGAAATCCTTGATCTGCTCCCTGATGATCTTGCTGATGTCGTCTGCTTTTATCGCCATGATTGCTCCTGGGACCTTAAGATTGGCTGACCAGCCGCCCGCGGATCTGGTCCAACTGACTCCTGATCGATCCATCGATAAACGGTGGAACCGAGCTGGAGTTTCAGCCCGCCGATCAATGAATCGTCTCGAACATGCTCAAGCTTCACTTGCTTCCCGGTCCGCTCCGCCAGGGTCTGCTCCAGCCGGCGGCGGACCGGTCGTCCAGCCCACTGGCCGAAAAAACCGTTCCCCGGACGATGCCCTGGCGCTCATCGAGAACAAGCTCATAGGCCTCGAGCAACGTCGGAGTAATCTCTTCAAGCGCCCGGCCCGGAGCAAAACGAAGAGGAAATTGAGCGTGATGCGTCCGAGCGGCACAGCGGGTGCGACCCGTTCCAGATTTGTCGCCTGGCTGAAAAAGGCAACGCGGCATTCAGGAGGATCTCGAACAACTCCGGGTGTTCCGCCAGCAGATCCTTGAAAACATGCAGCTCCGTGAGCACCTGCTGAGCCTGCCCGATGTCGCCAGCCACTTCGGCCAAGGCGCGCGCATATTTGTATGCCACCGATGAAACCATGTTCTATTCCTTGGTGGGACCGCTCAACTCGACCAGAAAACGTTCTGCCGCACGCTTCTGATCGTCTCGCGTAATTTCGGTCCGAATTTCTGTTTCAGCCATCCCGACGGCCAGCTCGGCCGCGTACTCGCGAAGCTCGTTGCGCGCGTTTCGAGTAAGTCCCTCGATCTCTCTTCGGGCGGATTCGATCACTCGCTCGGCATCCCTTTCCGCCTGTTCGAGAACCCGGCGCCTTTCCGCCTCCGCTTCCTCCTCGGCCTGCCGGCGCATCCTGGTCAGCTCGTCGTCCAGGTTGCGGATCCGCTCTTCGGCATGGTGCAGCTCGGCCACAGCCTTCTGGTAGTCCTCGTTCGCCTTCTGGATCTCTTCCCGGATGGTGGCACCCCGATCGACGAAGAACTTCTTCAGACGCGAGCGAAGCAGGAAGAACAACACTCCGGCCAGAACGAGTAGATTGAACCACCGGCCGATTGGATCCCAGATCCCCCACCCTTCCTCGTGGCCGCCTTCAGCGGCAGCCAGAACGGGGAAGCTGCGTCATCAAAGAGCCACCGACAACCAGCACCAGAACAAGCGATCTCCGGGCCTGCCCGGCGGATCGCCCCGGCTCTTCCATGGTCTCGGTTTCATCGACAATCCGAACTTCAGTGGTCATGGTGGTCACGAGACGTTCCGTTTTTCGGGATTCGGAGCCCCGGGAGATCCGGCGCTCAGTGATGATTCCATCGAGCTGTTGCGGCTAACTCCGCTGCAGCACTCTCGTGGTGATCAGCCGGGCAATCTCTCTTGATTCTCTCTGCAATTGCGCCTTTGCGGACTCCCGTTCGGCCTCAACGTCTTCCTTCGCCTGTTTGATCAGTCCTTCGGCTTCCTGGCGGGCCTGGCTGAGCCGTTCCTGGCGTTCGGCGACGGCTCCCGCCTTTCTGGAGTCCGTCAGCTTGTATCCAGCCTGCCTCTCCTCTTTGACCCTGGCCTGATACTCATCAAGCAGCGCACGCTGGTATCCGAGCTTCTCCTGGGCCTGATGCCGAAGGTCGACGGTCTTCGCCCGGCGTTCATCCAAGACTCTGAATACGGGTTTGAAGAGCAGTTGATTCAATGCGAAGAGCGCGATCAAAAAAACGAGCGACGCTACGGGCAACGTCCAATCGAGATTGATTACACCGGTCACGGTCTACCCCTACTGCCTCTATGAAAAGGTTCATTTCTAGCATGCTTTCGCTCGTTAGGTCAAGGCCGTGAGCACTGGCTGGAAGGCATTTTTCGGAGAATAAAGTCTTCAAAAGCTTGTGCTAGAATTTTCCCCTTATGACAACACAACCGTTCGATACACGACCGGCTCAAACCGACGAGATGCCGGCCATTCCGCACCTCGTGCTTTACACCGGTCTTCCGTTCTACTCGGACCCGGAATGCACCAAACAGGTGAGCGACGCGTCTTTGCTCATTCTCGAACCGCTCGACCCGACTGATACGATCCAGGAACTCGATGTCGCGCCAACGCGGCGCGACTACAAAGTCGGCCAATTCGTAACCTGGGACCTGAACAACAAGAAACTGTGGGAGACGTGCTGGTACAAGAACCCCGAAACTGGGCGCATCGAACAGGCGTGGGCCTTCCACGTGGAATTCATCGGAAGCGTGATGTCCCAGGCCACGGTCAACGCCAACGCCGAAAAACTGCAGGAGTTGGCGGCCAAGGTGCAGGAACTGCGGGGCAAAAACCGGGTGAATTGAGACAACTGCGGACTGCACGACTGCGCGCTACCCACTGCGCACTGACGCGCTGCGCACTACGCGCTGCGCACTGCACGCTGCGCACTGCAGCGGAGCCCCGGAGGGGCGAAAGCTGCGTAGCCCCGGGTGACCGAAACCCCGTTTCGGGGTGAGGGAGCCCGGGGTCAGACAACGCGAAGCGGGTCGAGCCCCGGGGCGAAAGTGGGTGGTGCGTTAACGTGGCCGTTCTTTCGCCCCCGGGGCTCTCAGAAGCAACTACTTGGCACGTGCGCAGCGGGCAGTCGGAGTGGGTAGTGGGCAGTCCGCAGTCCGCAGTGCGCAGTCCGCAGTCGCAGCGCAGTCGCGCGGCCGCTCAGATGACCGTGCCGTCGGGCACGACGGCATTCTTGGGAATAATGACGATGCCGTCGCGAATGTAGTAGTTTCCGCCGTCGAAATCCTTGTGCTGGCTCCGGTTCTCGATGCGCACGTTCTTGCCGATCCGGGCGTTCTTGTCGATGATCGCGTCCCTGACCTTGGAGTTCGCCCCGATCCCGATCGGGACATGCCCCACGGAGTCCCTCTCATAGAAGTCGGCACCCATGATCAGCGTGCTCGTGATCTCCGCTTTCCGGTCGACGATGGTGCGAATACCGATCACCGAGTCAGTGATCTTCGAATCCCGGATCGAGCACCCTTCGGAGATGATGCTTCCCTGAATGCGGCAGTTCTCGATCCGGCTGGCGGGCAGGAAGCGCGGGTGGGTGTAAATCGGAAACTGATCATCGTAGAAGTTGAACTTCGGCAATTCGTGCGTCATGTCGAGATTGGCCCGATAAAAGGCGCCGATCGTCCCGATATCCTCCCAGTATCCGTTGAATATGTAGCCGTAGACGTTGTACTTCGCCAGGGCCGCGGGAATGATGTCTCTTCCGAAATCCAGCTTGGTTTCGTCCTTGAGCACTTCGACGAGGATGTCGGTGTGGAACAGGTAGATGCCCATCGACGCGAGGAGCGGCTTTTGAGCGGAGACCCCGGCGCTTTTCCAGGCATCCACGTCGACTTTGAGACGGTCGATCAGCTTCTGGTCCTTCGGCTTTTCGTTGAACTCCGTCATCCGCCCGTCCGCTTCCATCTTCAGGATGCCGAAACCGCCCGCCTTCTCTTCCTCGACCGGAATGACACAGACCGACACATCCGCTTTTCGCGCCAGGTGCTGCTCGAGCAGCTTGGCGAAATCCATCCGGTAAAGCTGGTCGCCGGAGAGGATGAGGATGTACTTCACGTCGTAGGTGAGGATGTGGCGAAGCGTCTGGCGGACCGCATCGGCTGTCCCCTGGAACCAATGGATGCTCTCCGGCGTCTGCTCGGCCGCCAGGATGTCGACAAACCCCTGGGAGAAGAACCCGAACTTGTAGGTCTGGGTGATGTGGCGGTGCAGCGAAGCCGAATTGTATTGCGTCAGGACAAAGATCTTGTTGATTCCGGAGTTGATGCAATTGCTGATCGGAATATCGATGAGTCGGTACTTCCCCCCGAGGGGAACTGCCGGCTTCGAGCGAACGAGAGTGAGAGGAAACAGACGAGTACCTTTGCCGCCGCCCAGGACCAACCCCAGAATGTCTTTCACAATCGCATTCTAGCACAGGAGATCGAGCCAGATTCTCGATTCATCTAGCAGTAAAAACAGGGCTTGTGAACGAGGTTATAATGCCAGTAGTCGGCCATGCTATCCAGCTCAGGGACGCTTCGAACCCGACTCCGCCAAGACCTCGAGGAACTGCTCGCACTCGAGGGTGGCCGAGATCTGTTCCTGAGCGCCTACCTCGATGTTTCCCCGGGACCCGACGGAAACCGGTCCCACGCGATTTACCTCAGGCGACGGCTTTCCGAACTGGAGAAGATCTTCCTGGCGCGAGGACTCGATGACAAGGCGCGAAGGCTGAGGGAGCATGCAGCCAGACTCGAGGAGTTCCTGGAAACCGAGCTCCAAAAGGAGACCCGCGGCGTCGCCTTTTTCCTTTCTCACGAGATCGCATTTTCCAAGCAGATCGAGTTGCCCGTCCCACTCAGGAACAAGCTGGTTGCCTCGGGGGCCCCCAACCTGGATGTATTGATCGAACTGGTCGAACAGAACCGGCACTACTGTGTCGTGGCCCTCGCCCAGCGGTGGGCCAGGATCATGAGCGTCTATCTGGCGGATGTGGTCGATGCTGAAGAACTGACCGCGGAAACCGGTGTCGAGAGGAACGCGGGGGTCGCGAATGGTCGCGCGTCCGTTTTGAGCAACGGGCACGCAGTCATTTCCATCAGTTCGTCAAGGAACTCTGCGATGCCCTCGACCGTTACTGGCAAGGCCGAGAAGCCCGATGGTCTCGTCATCCTCGCCACTCCGGAGAACGCCGGAGAGCTCCGACGGCAGCTCAAACCCGAGCTGCAGCGCCAACTGGTCGCGATCTCCGCCCTGCCTCCCGAGACAAGCACCGACGAACTGGTCAATCGAATCATGGCCACCCTCCAGACGGCCGCGGTCAGCGAGGAACGGCGGATCTCGGAACAACTGTACGATCGGCTGGCCAACGACTACATGGCGGTTGCCGGACTGGAGGAAACGCTCTTGCGACTGCAGTCCGGTCAACTTGAGACCCTGGTCATCAGCGATCTGTTCGCGACCCGCGGCCAACGCTGTTCGCGGTGCAACTCGTTGTTTGCCCCGGCCGTTTCCACTTGCCTGTACTGCGGAGGCCCCACCGTTGAGGCCGACCTGCGCAACTGGATGGAGAAAGTGGCTGAGCACCAGCATCTGCGGATCGAGATCCTGCAAGATCGCTCGTTCCTCGATCACCTTGGACGGAGTGGGGGGATTCCTGAAGTTCTGAGTTCGGAGTTCTGAGTTCTGAGTTCGTGAGTTGTGAGTCCGCAGTCGCAGTCCTCGGAGCGCAGATCGAGGGGGGACGGCCTTCGCGGAGCATCGGACGCTTGCGCAGTCGTGGCGCGAGACGGAACCGCGGACGGACGTCCGCGCTCCGGAAGGCCGTCTTCGCCACCGCCCTTTGCCTCTCCCCTTCCTACTTGCGGGACTTCGAGACCAGGGAAACTCATTTACGCTAACCGCACTGAACTCAGAACCCCGAACTCAGAACCCGAACCGGAACTCGGCCGCCGCCCTGTTCGATCTTGTCAAGCGCCCAGGCCGCATGCCGGCGGACCATTTCATTGTCACACCAGAGCAAGTGACGAAGTTCGGGAACCGCGGAAGAATCGCGCGCATTTCCAAGCGCGATGGCAATGCTGCGCATGAAACCGCTCCACTTCGCCCGAATGATCGGGCGGTTTTTGAAACGTGTCCGGAACTCTTCGGGTGTGAGCCGGGCAAGCTCGCGAAGTGACGGTGAGGTCGAGCCCTTCGGCCGGCCGAAGTCTCTTTCAGTCACATCGGGTGCCTTCCGGTTCCATGGGCAGACCTCCTGGCATATGTCGCAGCCGAAAACCATATTGCCCATCGGACCCCGGAGATCCTCCGGGACATCCTCGCGAAGCTCGATGGTCAGGTAGGAGATGCAGCGACTGGCGTCCAGACGTAGGGCTCGACGATCGCCTGAGTGGGACAGGCATCGATGCAGCGGGTGCAGGTGCCGCAATGGTCGGGAACGGGCGCGTCGAAGGCCAGCTCGACGTCCAGGATCAACTCACCCAGGAAGAACCAGGATCCGAGCTTCGTCGACAAAGGTTGGTGTGTTTTCCCTGCCATCCGATTCCCGCCTGCGCGGCCCACCACTTCTCCAGGACCGGACCGGTATCAACGTACGCTCTTCCCTGCGCGCCGGGAACCGACCCCCGGACAGAGTCCAGGAGCTTCTCCAGTCTCTTCGGTCATGATCCGCGTGGTAGTCCTCACCCCGTGCGTAGTGGGAGATGCGGGCGTCAGCGGAAGGACTGCCCTGCACGGATGATTCGGCGGGCGTGGGATTTTGTCCCGCGCCGAAATCCGGCCCCTCGGAATGCGGGTACAAGAGGGCGACACAGACAACCGACCGGGCGCCAGGGAAAACCAGGGAGAGATCCAGCCGTTTCTCGACATTGCGGGCCATGTAGCCCATGCTGCCATGGTAGCCTCGCTCCAGCCAGGCAAGCAACCGGTCCCCGGGCACCCGCTCGATCGGGGCAATCCCCACAGAATGAAACCCGATTTCGCTCGCCTTCTGTTTTATGGCCTGGGTGATGGCTCGCTTGTCCAATCAAGCTCTCTCATTTCGGCGGTAATGCGCTCCAGACCTTGACGGTCCGGATCGCCGAAATCCGAGTACTGCTCGGAATCGATGTCGAGAACCGCCCGCAGGCCGCCCTTCGCGTCAAAAACCGGCAGAACGATCTCGGATTTCGAGCGCGGGTCACAGGCGATGTGGCCCGGGAACTCGTGGACGTCCGGCACGACGATTCGTCTCTCTTCGGGCCGGCACATGCGCCACAGACCCCTTTCGAAAGCGGGATTCGAATGCACCCGAGGGTTCCCTGGTACGGACCGACCAGCAGTTCGTTGCCGGCCAGCCGGTAGAAGCCGACCCAGTAGAAGCGGAGGTGCTGCTTGATGACACAGGAGACGGTCGACATCCAGATGACCGGATCACGCTCGCCGTCCAGCACCGCCTTGATTTCGTTGTGTATCGCGTCGTAATGATCGGATCTACTCATGCGTCACCAGAGTATAGCATCCAGCTTTCGATCAGTGGCGGCGACTACAGGAAGCGATTGAACCACACAAGGAGTGCGACCGCCAGGGCGGCGAGCAGTGCCAGGAAGACCAGCTTGCGAAACAGTTTTTCCTCCTGGTTTTTTTCCTTTTTTTCGAGCAGCGTCGGCTCAAACTCCATGCGCATCCGGTCGGGGTCGAGCGGACCGTCGGCGACACTGAGGTCGCTTGAAATGTGCTGAAGGTTGATCAGACGGGGAAGCGACCAGAAGAAGAAAATCAGCCCGGCCAGAATCACGACCAGCCACGGTTTTCTTTCCGAAAGAAGCACCATGACGACGATGGCCAGGGTAATGACGAGAAAGACGAGCAGACGAAAAGAACGCCAGGGAACAGACGTCTGAAATACTGCCCCGCACCGCGGGCAAACAAGTCGCGACGGCGCAAAGAAAGGATCAGTCCACAATTTGCTTTTGCAGACCGGACATCGCTGAGACATTAATTGGTCTTCACCGGAGCACTCGGCAACTCCATGATTGAGGCGGCCACGACTGATGCTATCCGTTTGCGCATCGGCCCCGCGTTCCCTTGTCCTTTCGGATGGACCCTGTTCGTCATCACGATCACGACAGGTCTCCGTGTACGGGTCAATCCACAAAGAGGTGCCTGTGAATCCAGTATGCCCAAAAGAGCCCACGGGAAAAAGATCCCCACGGGTCGAGCTGTAGGGACTTCTGATGTCAAAGCCGATCGAACGCAATTCGGGAGCGTCGATCGGGGACTGGGTAATGCTCATTGCGCGCACGCCAAGCGGAGACAGGATGCGGGTTCGGTTGAAAATGCCGCCGTTCAGCAGCATCTGTGCAAATACAGCCAAATCGTCCGCGGTCGTAAACAGGCCGGCATGGCCGGCTACTCCTCCGCACCGAAACGCGGTCGGGTCGTGGACCGTTCCGCGCATCATCACTCCGTCCCGACGCTCCGTGGGCGCAATCCTGCTGACCATGCCCGACGGCGGACGAAATCCGGTGTCATTCATGCCGAGCGGCCCGTAAATCTTCTGACGGGCAAACTGATCCACGTCCTGACCGGTCACTCTCCTGATGACCTCTGCCAGGACGAGGTAGTTGATGTCACTGTAGATGAACCTGTCGCCGGGAACCGCCACCAGTTTCTCAGCGCAGGCGCGACGCACCGCCTCTTCGTAGCCGGTCCACGACTGGTCAAGGTCCAGATCGGGCCGGAGTCCCGAAAAGTGAGTCAACAGCTGGAGCAGAGTGATGCGATCCTTTTCGAACTGGCCGAATTCGGGAATATGAGTGACAACGGTATCCGAGAGCGCCACCCGGCCCTCTTCCACCAGGACCATCATCGAAGGCGCCGTCGCAACGACCTTGGTCAGGGAGGCGGCATCGAAGATGGTGTCCAGGGTCATCGGCTCGCAGTCCGGCTCCAGAGCGCGCATCCCGAAAGCCTTGCGATAAACGATCTTCCCTCGTCGCGCAACCTGGATTACCGCTCCGGGCGCGTCGGCGCGGGCGATGGCCTCCTGCGCAACCTCGTCAATTCGGCTCAGGCGTTCCTCGGACATTCCTACTTCGGACGGGCTGGCGACCGGCAGAAGCTGAGCCATCAGGGCGGTGGTCGCGGCGAGAATGCAAACAGCAAGAATCGCAGACTTCATAGGGCCTCGGGAAATTCAGCCTCATATTCTAGTGCAAAAGCGGCAATTCCGGCGGAATGATCTCCAGACGCAGAGTAGTCACGTCGTAAAACACGGTAGGTTTAAGAAAAAGTACAGACGGAAAGATTTTTTCTTTACATCTTTAACAAGGTATGTTCTAGAATATGCTTGACTTCCCTGTAAATATAAACAGGTTGAATGAGGGGAAAGGAATAAATGAGCGTCGGGAAGAAGATACTAAAGCTACGGTTGCAGGCGAAGCGCAGTCAACGAGAAATCTCGAATGTCTCCGGTTTAGCCGTTTCTTACTTGTCGCGGCTGGAGAACGACCGCATCACGCCATCGATTCGCACTCTTCGGAAAATCGCACAGGCTTTGGATGTTCCTCTGACTGCGCTCATAGACCGTGAGCCGGCCGGCGACGTGCAGGGGGAACGGTGCCCGGTAACGCCGTCAGGCCGCTGCATTCTCAATCAGATGTTTGCCGGAAGGGGCCGAAAACCGAAATCCCAATCCGAGACTTACTCGCCGCAACAGCTCGATATTCTGCGGCTGTGCAATCTTCTGCTGCAGACTGACGACAAGGAAATTTTCACGACCCTCTCGGTCGTGCTCAGGTCTCTGCTCGCGGTCACGGAATCCCGGAACGTCGTGGAGATGAAGGCGGCCCCCGCCTTCGAGCCCGCTCCCGAACTGACGGACGTCCCCGCGCCGCGCAAGTCCGCAACCGTATAGCAGCGCAGCGGGCAGCAGAGGCGCTGCTGCCCGTTGCGCCGCACTGCATACTGCGCACTTCGCACTGCGCACTACCCGCTGCGCACTGCGCACTCAGACTGCCTTCTGCCCGTTGCCCGCTGCCCACCCACTGCGCACTACCCGCTGCGCACTGCGCACTCAGACTGCCCGCTGCCTTCTGCCCGCTGCCAGTTGCCTTCTCCCCGCTGGCGTCTCAGATCCAGTAACCCATGACAGGCACACGTGCAATGGTCAGAACCATAATCCTGATCTCCGGCTTCTCGGTCCGAAACTGACGGGACACTTCGTCGACCGTTGTCCCAGTCGTCATGACGTCGTCCACAATGAGGAGGCTGGAGGCCTCTTTCCAGCCGTCGTCCTTGAGCGCGAATGCGTCCCGCAGGTTCTTCTGTCGTTCTTCCCCATCGAGTCCGAATTGCGGCTTAGTGTCGCGCACCCGGCGAACGCCGTGGAAGACCGGGACGTGCAGGTCGCGAGCCAGCACCTGTGCGAGCAGGAGGGTCTGGTCAAACCCTCGTTGCAGCTTCTTCCGGGGGTGAAGGGGAACCGGAACGATCCAGTCCGGCTGGAAGACAAAGTCGATGGCCCGAAACGTCTCGAGAAGTCTTCGTCCGAGGGGGCCGGCAAGCCTGCGGTGCCCGTCGAATTTGTAGTGCCGGATGACGTCGCGCAGGCGCCCCTCATAGGGACCAGAAGCCCTCGCAACGTCGAACTCGAAGCCTCGTTGCCGGCACCTGGCGCAGGTCGCGAAGCGGTCGTCGAAGTTTCCCGGCAACAGCGTTCCACAGCGCTGGCACAGCGGAGTCTTAAAGCACTCGAGGCTCTGGAGGCAGGCGGGACAAAGCGGGCTGAAATCGTCCTGCACGACCCATTGCTCACACAGGACGCAACGCTGAGGAAAAAGGAAGGCCTGGGCAGCCAGGCGAAGGGCGTTATAGATTCGCATGATTACTATAACGCCCGAGTCGAAAAAAGTACGAGCGAAAGATAGCGGAGATCGAACAATACCCGACGGAAAGGGTTAGAGGCGTCCGTCTTCGGCGAGTTCCTGGCAGTTCTTGCACAGTTTCGCCCAGGGCACCGCTTCCAGTCGTCGGCTCTCGACATCCTCGCCGCAATTCAGACATTCTCCGAAGTCACCCTCCTCGATTCTGGCCAGGGCTTCGGTGATCATCTGCATCAACTGGCGATCACTGTTGCTTTTGCTGAACATGAACTCCTTGGTGTAGGAACTGGTCGCCCGGTCAGCGATATCCATTGTCTCGCTGTCGTTATCGGCTTCACGGCCGTAGTTCTCGGTTTTCTGAATCAGGGCGATCAATTCACTCTTCTTTTCGATCAGCTTGTTTTTGAAGCGTTCCAGCTCTTTAGCTTCCATGAAACGGAAAACCTCCATTATTTATGGTAGGGCAGGTTCTTGATGATACTGATTGATCGATAAACCTGCTCCAGCAGAACCACCCGGGCGATCTCGTGCGGCAGAGTCAACCTCGTCAACGACCAGGTGAACTGCGCCATGCGCTTGATCTGCTCGGGCACCCCCAGATGACCTCCAACGACGAAGGTCACCTGACCAATCGCGCGACCGGCAAGCCCCTCGAAGAAAGCCGCCATTTCCTCGCTTGAGAATTCCTTCCCTCTCTGATCGAGCACGATCAGGTAGTCTCCAACAGCGAGCCGTTTAGCTACCGACCGGGCCTCACGATCAAACTGGCTGCTGATCTGCTCCGGCCTGTCCTTTTTCTGCTCAGGCGCGACGCAGACCTCGGCCGGGAAATAGTGCGAGATACGCTTGAGGTACTTCTGCTCAAGTTCCGCAAGCTGCGAATCCCTCGTTTTCCCGATCCAGAGGAACTTTAACCGCACGAAAACATTCTATTTTAACGAAGAGTAACCGGAGGGGCAAGTACCTCGCTCTTTTTTCAGGCCCGAAGCGCTTCCGGCTGCAGTTCCACCCCGTCACTCCACAGCTTTTCGAGCTTGTAAAACTGCCGGGAACGCAGGGAAAAGACGTGAACCACGAAGTCCAGGTAATCGATCAGAATCCATTCCGCCTGCCGGTAGCCCTCGACGTGGCTGGGCCTCAGATTCTCTTCCGACTTGAGCTGCTCGACGATTCCATCACAGATCGCCTGGTTCTGCCGTTCGTTGTATCCGTGACAAATCACGAAGTAATCGGTAAAGGAAGAAACCTTCGAAACATCCAGGACGAGGATCTCTTCCCCTTTTTTGTCGTCAATTGTCTTGCAGACTTTCTTGAGAATTGCCTCTGTTGTTTTCATAAACACCGTATTTGCAGATATACGATCGAACGGCAGCCGGTATCCACTGTTCGGGCGGCGGAACGCCTGCGGACAGCATTTGCCTTATCAGGGTAGAACTCACAGGGGGAGAGTCAAGATTAATCAGAAAGGACCGACCGGGTTGGATGCTCGGTTGCTTGTTTTCTTCGATTGGCCTTATCACCTGCCTGAGCCAACCTGCGCCCTGCAGTTGATCGAGATCAACTTCGGCGCCGGGACGTTGGACGAAAATAAAACAATGCCTAAGGAGGAGTTTATCATAGTCCTTCCACAAGTGAATTTCGCGCAGGGAGTCGCTGCCCGCCAGGAAACAGAATTCATGAGATGGGAAGTCGGCCGCCAGGCACGCGAGCGTCTCGATGGTGTATGAGGGACCGGGGCGCCTCAATTCCCAATCGGAAGCGTAGAAGTGCGGCTCATCCTGGATTGCAGCGGCCGTCATTGCAAACCGATGAAAGGGGCTCGTGATCGGATCCTTTCGCTTGTGCGGAGGAAGGTTCGCGACCATGAACCAGACCTGATCCAGCCCGAAGGCCAGGCGGGTGCCACGGGCAATGTGGATGTGAGCCTGGTGAATCGGGTCGAAGGTGCCGCCGAGAATCCCGATCCTCACTGACTGCTCTCCTTCAGCCTGCTCCCCTTTAGCTGGGCCACGACCCGGTCCTTGAGCTCCGGAATGCCTTGACCCGTCACCGCCGAAATTGCGATGTAAGACAGTTCCCGACCTTCACAATACTCCCGCAAGCGGCTCTCTTTGGAAGAATTGGCCGAATCAATCTTGGAGGCGACGACGAGCTGCGGCTTGAGGGCCAACTTCGGGTCATACAGCTCCAACTCCCGGGCGATCGTCTCGAACGCGTGCACGGGATCCTCGTCGCCCAGGTCGCTGACATCAACCAGATGAAGCAAGAGCCTGGTCCGTTCCACATGACGGAGAAACTGATCGCCGAGCCCGGTTCCGCTGTGCGCCCCTTCGATCAGGCCGGGTATGTCGGCCACGACGAAGGTGAAGTCATCATCATAGGCGACCACGCCCAGATTGGGGCTGAGCGTAGTAAAAGGATAATCGGCGATCCGCGGGCGGGCGGCCGAAATAACCGAAATCAGCGTGGACTTCCCGGCATTCGGATAGCCGACCAGACCGACGTCGGCCAGGATCTTCAGTTCGAGAATCAGGGTGAGTTCCTGCCCGAGGTGCCCGGGCTCGACGCGACGCGGCGCCTGGTTGGTCGATGTTGCAAAGGCTGCGTTTCCACGCCCCCCGCGCCCGCCTTGGGCGACGCGGACGAGCATGCCCTGCTGGTTCAGATCGAAGAGCATTTCACCGGTGGCTTCGTCGAAGACCTGAGTCCCTACCGGGACTTCGACGAGCAGGTCCTGGCCGTCCTTGCCGTGGCGCTTGCTGCCCTCTCCATGGCGGCCTCGGTCTGCGCGAAAGTGTTGCTGGTATTTGAAGGCGAGCAGGGTGTTCAGTTGTTCCGAACTGCGGAAATAAATGTCTCCGCCCTTTCCCCCGTCTCCACCACTGGGACCACCGCGGGGGACGTATTTTTCGCGTCGGAATGCCAGGCAGCCATTTCCGCCATCACCGGCTTTGACGAAGATCTTCGCGTGATCAACGAACATAGGGTAACCGGCGGCCTCGAAGGACTCCCGGCGGATCCCGATCCGGGGGAGGCTAGGCTTGCTGCTGGACGGCGTCGATGTGAACGAAGTGACCCTTGCGTCCGCGGTTCTGAAAGCGAACAATCCCATCGGCGGTCGCGAATAGTGTGTCGTCGCTGCCTCGTCCCACGTTGACACCCGGCTTGATCGGAGTGCCCCGCTGCCGTACCAGAATCGATCCGCCGGTTACAAACTGTCCGGCATATCTCTTGACGCCCAGCCGTTGCGCCTGGCTGTCACGGCCGTTCTTGGAACTGCCAAGTCCCTTTTTATGTGCCATAAGAATTCGCCCTGTTCCATCGCGCCTTAAGCGCTCAAATCCGCGTGCCGTTCACTTCCTGGCGCCAAGCACCGGGAAGTGAGAGAGTCGGGCCGTTAGCCCGAGGAGGAGGTGCGGGCCTCTACTCCTTCGACTTCTTTTCTTTCGACTTCTTTTCTGTTTCTATACCTTCAATCCGCTCGATCTTCACGCCGGTCTTGGATTGTCGGTGCCCCTGCAGCTTTCGATACATCTTCGTCTTCTTGAACTTGAAGACGAGGACTTTCCGGTCCTTCTTGTGTTCCACGATCGTGCCGACGATTCGGACATCGGGAACCGCCGGACTGCCCACCTGGACGCCCTGGTCGCCGCTGACCAGAAGCACGTCGGCGAACTCGACCGTCTGGCCGACTTCGCCTTCCAGCCGCTCGACTTCGACGGTGGCGCCTTCGCTCACCCGATATTGCTTTCCCCCGGTTTTGATAATTGCGTACAAGATGACCGCCTCCTCCAAAGCCACTGCCTTTCTATGGCGCAATGGCGTCCTCAAATGCCCTTTTCCTTAAGACACGTCGACCCGATTTTCGGAAAAAACACGATTATACCCACCGCTCCGCCACGGTGTCAAAAGTTTGCTAGATTTAATGAGACATCGCTCATATGATTTTCCGGCTATGAAACTCTTGGAGTTCTACTCCGGCGCAAGACCTCAGATCTCGTTTGAGCTCTTCCCGCCGAAGACCGAAAAAGGCACACATGATCTGGAGTCGCGCCTGCCGGCTCTGATCGAGCTCGAGCCCGCCTTCCTCACAGTGACCTATGGGGCTCTGGGGACTACGCGAGACAAGACGCTCGATCTCGCCACCCGGATTCTGAAGCAGTACGGCAAGACCGTCGCGCATCATTTGACCTGTGTCGGCTCGACACGGAACGACGTGGACAGAACGCTTTGCCAAATCGCAGATAGCGGAATTGAGAATGTCATAGCCCTGCGCGGCGACCCGCCGAAAGGAGAGACGGAGTTTCGCCCCGTGGACGGCGGGTTCCGCTACGCGAGCGAGCTGGTCCGCCACATACGCGAGAATACCGGCCTGTCAGTCGGAGTGGCCGGCTACCCGGAAAAACACATCGAATCAACGTCGCTCGAAGAGGACGTCGCCCACTTGCGACACAAGGCCGAAGCCGGTGCGGACGTCATCTTCACCCAGCTTTTCTACGATAACTCCCGGTACTTCGCCTTCGTGAAAAGATGCCGGGAGGCAGGCATCCGGCAGCCGATTGTCCCGGGCCTGATGCCCATCATGAGCCTGGAACAGACCAGCCGGATTGTCGGCCTGTGCGGCGCCACCATCCCCGCTCCCCTCCTTGCGCGCCTGGAGCAGGCACAAAAGACAGGAGATGCCCAGGGAGTCGGTACCCAGCACGCGATTGACCAGGCAGTCGAACTGCTGAAGACCGGAGTGCCGGGCATTCATTTTTACGTCTTGAACCAGTCTGCCCAGATCACCGACATCATGAAGGGCCTGCGAGTCGAGTTCCCCGACCTGTGAGCCGGCCGGCTGAGCCAAGACCCTAAGTGAGACTGCCGGGCGCCGGCCAAGCACCCAATGGAAACCGCGAACAGAACGATAACCGGGCCCCGGGAGAGGTATGTAGTGCCGGCTTTAGCCGGTGTCACCGTCTGCAAACTCGATGGTGCGAGCGCGGATAGAGCGCCGAATTCGGGCATGAGTTTGCTCGCGGTGGCGCCGCCTTTAGGCGGCACTACATACCTCTCCTGCCCCTTCGAGCTCGCCCACGGGAAGCGGTCCGTCGGCTTTTCACTTGTCAGCCGGTCAGCTGGTCAGCCCGTCAGCCGGTCAGCCCGTCAGCCGGTCAGCCGGTCAGGCCTCCGCTGGAGCAACGAGGCGGAATCCTGATCAAGGTACAAGGTGGCCGCTTCGTGGGTGCGCAGCACCGAGGCTGGCCGAAGAGGACTAACTTCCTCCTCCACGCACTGCCTGACGATCTCTGCCTTGCGTTTACCGGGAGCGAGGCAAATGATCCGTTCTGCCTTCAAGATCTGGCGGATGGACATCGTAATCGCCTGGGTGGGGACGTCGGCCAGTGAAGGGAACCAGCCTTCCTCCATTTGTTGAACCCGGGATTGTTCCTGCAGATCGACCACCCGGAACGGTCCTCTCCTTCAAAATCCGCGGGCGGTTCGTTGAAAGCCAGGTGACCGTTCTGCCCGATCCCCGCAAAGAGCAGGTGGATCTTAGCCGGGCCAATGAGCGCCGCTAACCGTTGGCATTCGCCTGCGGGGTCCGGGCGCCGACCCGTCGATGAAATGAAACGCTTCGGGGTGGAATCGATCCGCCACGCGTTCCTTCAGATAGCGACGGAACCCGGCGGGGTGATCGGCGGGGAGCCCCACGTACTCGTCAAGGTGGAAGAAGACGGTACGGGACCAGTCAACTCCCGGCTGGGCAGCAAGGCGATCCAGAAACGCAAACTGGCTGACCCCGGTCGCCGCAACGAGATTTGCATGGCCTCGCTCACGGATAACCTCCCGCAGAATCTGTGCCGCACGTTCTGCCGCGGCTGCACTCAATTCTTCGCGATCGCTGAAAAGTTCAATATTCAAGACAGATTGCCTTCCCTTCAATGATTGGTCCGAAACCCTTGTATTAACTGGCATTTGAAAGTCTAGCACGCAATTGAGTTGTCGGAAACGATTGCGATATGCTAGAAACCTCAACAGCGTGAAGGCGTTTATCTTTACTGACGAATAGAAGCGAGGGAGGATTATGTCGGGCGATACCCTTTCCGTCAGAGACAACCGAACCGGCCAGCAAGGCGACATCCCAATCCAGAGCGGTACGATCCGGGCGATGGACCTGCGAAAGTTCAAGCAGAACCCGGACGACTTCGGGCTGATGACATACGATCCGGGGTACACAAACACGGCAGCCTGCCGAAGCAAGATCACTTTCATTGACGGGGACAAGGGGATCCTGCTTTATCGCGGATACCCGATCGAGCAGTTGGCCGAGAGCTTCAATTACCTGGAAGTGGTGCAACTGATTCTGAACGGGGAACTACCGGGCGCCGACGACAATGCCCGCTTCGCAGACCAGATCGCCGAGGAGGCAGAACTGCCGGCGGCCGCCTATCGGATCATCGAGGCCTTCGACCCGAACGCGCACCCGATGGGAATGCTGACCAGCGTGGTTGCCGCGCTCTCGACCTGCTATCCGGAAGCCGCCCAAGTCGGTAAACCCGAGAACCGACGCCGGCAGGCGATGCGGCTGATCGCCAAGTTGCCTGTCATTGCCGCCGCGGGGTACAGGCGTCGCAATCGCCTGCCTTTCGTAAAACCGTCCCGGGAGCGCAGCTTCGCGGGAAACTTCCTCCACATGATGTTCGATGGCAGCCCCTCCGAGAACCGTATTCATCCTTCCCTCGAACGCGCCCTGGACGTGCTTTTCACGCTTCACGCGGATCACGAGCAAAACTGCAGCACGAGCGCGATGCGGGCGATCGGCAGCTCCCGTCCCGACCCTTATCTGGCTGCTGCCGGCGCAATCGCCGCTCTCGCCGGGCCGCTGCATGGAGGAGCCAACGAAGCCGTCCTCGACATGCTGCGGGAAATCGGCGACAAGAGCGCGATTCCGGAACATATTCGGAAGGTGAAGTCCGGCGAAGGCCGATTGATGGGTTTCGGTCACCGGGTTTACAAGAACTACGATCCCCGCGCCAAGATCATCAAAAGAATGGCCGAGGAAGTATTCAAGGTGACGGGGTCGAACCCATTACTCGAGATGGCCCTGGAGCTCGAGCAGATTGCTTTGAAGGACGACTACTTCATCTCGCGAAAACTCTACCCGAATGTCGATTTCTACTCCGGGTTGATCTACGAGGCGATGGGTTTTCCGTCTGTGATGTTCCCGGTTCTGTTTGCGGTTGGACGAATGGCCGGATGGACCGCGCAGTGGGAGGAACTTCTGGCAGATCAGGAGCAGAAGATCGCCCGGCCGCGGCAGATCTATGAGGGATACCCGACACGGGATGTCCCGGCCCGCGACTGAGCATGAGCTCTTCACCGGATCGAGTTGCTCAGATGCCGCCTGAGGCGGTGATCCTGGTGAGCTTTGTCTTTTTGATCGCGCTGGGGACCGGACTTCTCCTGCTTCCGGTTTGCTGGTCCAACACCACGATCACGCCGGTGGATGCCTTGTTCACGGCAACATCCGCGGTCTGTGTCACGGGATTGACCGTCCGGGATACCGGCGCGGATTTCTCGGTCGCCGGCCAGGCGATCATCCTCGGTCTTATCCAGGTGGGCGGGCTGGGCATCATCACCCTCTCTTCTTTTTTCTCGATCATCCTCGGCAAGAGGATGCCCCTGAAGCAGCAGGAGATGGTCCGCCAGACTTACTCGTCGTTCGACACGAAGTCGTTTCTGCGGCTGTTGAAGAGAATCGTTCTCTTTACGTTCTCTTTTGAGTTGCTCGGAGCAGCCGGCCTGTTTCTGGTCTGGAAAGACGATTTCCAGCGGACCCCCGCTCTTGGATACTCGCTCTTTCACGCGGTTTCCGCCTTCTGCAATGCCGGGTTTTCTCCCTTTCGCACCGGCTTTGTCGGCTACCAGAGCAACTGGGCGGTGAATCTGATCATCATAGCGTTGATCTTCCTGGGTGGAATTGGATTTCTGGTCATTTACGATGTCGAACGGCGGCTCTTCTACCGGCCAAAGCACCGAGTACCGCGGCTCTCGCTTCACAGTCAGCTGGCGCTCCTCACCAGCCTGTTTCTGATCGTATCGGGAACGCTGATATTCCTGCTGCTGGAGTACGGCAACGTGCTTGGCCACATGGGGTTCGCCGACAAGATGCTGGCATCCCTGTTTCAGTCCGTCAGCCCTCGAACGGCCGGTTTCAATTCAGTAGACCTGGCGCAGATCAGCAATTCGACGATGGTCGTGATCATGCTCCTGATGTTCGTGGGCGGAAGCCCGGGATCGACTGCAGGCGGCATAAAGACGACGACCCTCGCTGTCATCCTGGTGGCCGCCTACAACCGCTTCAAGGGGAACTCGAGTGCCAATGTGCTTCAGCGAACGATCCCCGAGAAAAACGTGACGGAGGCCGGCGTTATCGTCCTCATCAGCGTTGCTGTGCTCCTGCTTTTCAACTTCGGACTCGAGTGGTCGGAAGCCGGAGCGATACCCCATCGCGAGGCGCGACTGGCCTTCATCGACTCGGCGTTTGAAACGGTATCGGCGTTTGCTACCGTGGGGCTTTCGACGGGGATAACGCCGACTCTTAGTTACTGGGGAAAGCTTCAGATCGTCCTGTTAATGCTCATCGGCCGCGTGGGGCCGCTTACTCTTGCCGTCGCCGTTGCCCGCAGGCAGGATCGACGGGCTAACCTCGAGTACTACAGAGAGAATGTGATGGTGGGCTGAATGAGGCGCATCCTTTTCATCGGTTTGGGAAGTTTTGGGTATCACTGTGCCCGCCGGCTTGAAGGGAGAGCCGAAGTGACAGCGATCGACCGGGATCGCGAGGCAATCCAGAGAATCGGCCCTTATGTGGAACGGGCGGTGGTGGGAGACGGCACCAAGCGAGAGGTGATCGAAGCGGTGGTAGGTACGGAAGGGATGGATGTTGCGGTTGTCAGCCTCGGCGACCGCATGGATGCGAGCATCCTGGCAACCCTCCACCTGAAGGCTCTGAAAGTCGGCCAGATCATCGTCAAAGCTGTCTCGGACGACCACAAGGAGATTCTGGAAATCCTGGGCGCTAGTCGAGTGATCTATCCCGAGCGGGACACGGCTGAGAACCTTGCCTTGGCTATCGTCGAGCCGACGATAGTCGAGTACCTGAAAATCCACGGCGACCTCGGGATTGTGGAAATCCTGCCTCCGCAGGAATTCTGGGGCAAGGACCTGCAAGCCCTCGATCTTCGCAAAAGGTACGGGATCACGGTGATTGCGATCTTCGGAACGAACAAGCTCCAGGTTAGTCCCGGCGCGGATTGCGTGGTTGACCCGGAGGACAAGCTGCTGGTCATTGGCGAGAACAGCAAGATCCAGCAGTTCCAGACCCTGACCGCGGCCGGGTGACCGGGTAGCCGGACTGCGCGCTGCGTTACGCACTGCGCACTGCGCACTGCGCACTTCGCACTGCGCACTGCCCACTTCGCACTGGGCGCAGAACTCATGCCCCAGGCTCCAGCCGACAAGCCTGCAGGCTCGTATGGAGCCGCGCACGAACGCCTCCGGGGCTTGGTGGTTGGTCCGCTTACTCGCTCGCTGACGCTCGCTGCCGTGCGCGGCTCCTTACGGTGATTGCTGGCCGCTCGGTCTCGCTGAGATCCATGCGGATTGCCCGCCGCCTTCTGGTTCTTGCTTTTCCTTCCTTCGACATTCGCCACGCAGTGCGCAGTGCGCAGTGCGCAGTTTCCGTCAGTCGTCAGTCGTCAGTTCTCCGGCGGTCAGCTGGACCTGCATGCACTCGTTCATTGCGGGTGTCACTTCCTCGAAGACGGCGAGCATGGCCTCGACCAGATCCTGCCCTCTCGAGCTGGTTACTTCCTCCCTGGTCATCGGGTAGTAGAGCTGGAATCCCGCCCAGGAGGAACCGTCCGCGCCAACCAGCTCATCCCGCAGCCGCGCCGCTGACGGGAAATTCGCCTGATTGTAGCGAGCCAGCTTGTCGAAGTTGCCGGCTGTCATGTGGAATTCTTCTTCGCAGACCAGTCGCTTCAACTCAGCAAACAGCCTGCCGCGTGGTCGGAGCCCCGCCACGAGCCGGTGCCAGTCCCAGTCTTCGGCAAGGATGCAGTTAGGGTAGGCTTCGGTATTGATGAAGCCCCGTTCGACTTGCATCCCCGTTTTGAAGAGCCGATCGGTCGTATCGATCATGATGAAGAATTTGGCGCAACCGAAATTCACGTGGGAGGTTACCGGCTTGGCGAGTCGGTTGGCTTTCGGGATAAAGCAGATCCACTGCCAATAGACACCCCGACCCCACCGATCGGTAACGAAGGTCTGGTCGTAGCGTTCTTCGAGCGAGAGTTTCAGGACCTGCGTGATCCGTTCGTGGGGCTCGAGATGCCCCACTCGAACCCCCCGTTCGAAGTCGAGATACTCCGGGCGAAAACCATCCAGTCTGACTGCCATGTTCCATCCTCCCGGTCTCCTGTCACTTGACCGGCGGCCAGCGGCGCAGGTGGTACGCCGAATCCCAGAACATCCACTCGTATCTGGCGGTCCGTCTAAAATGATCCTGCATAACCGCCCGCTCGGCAGGAGAAGCGCTCTGCCCCACCTGGTCGATGATCGCGAGAACTGCCTTGACCGAATCACCATATCCTTCAGCTGAATAGGCGTCAATCCACCTTTGATAGACGGGGTTCTTCGATCCTCTTTTCTTCAGCTCCTTGCCCACTTCCCAATAGATCCAGTAACAGGGAAGAAGGGCGGAAAGGGATTCTGCGAATGAGCCCCGGAAGGCATTGGCGACCAGGAAGCTGGTGTAGCCAAAGGCTTCGGGAGCCGGCTCGGTTCGTTGCACTTGGTCGGCCGAGATCCCGTATTCGCTGAAAACGCTCTCGTGCAACTGGCGCTCATAGCGAAGCGCGTCGGCCGCGTGCGTGTTGAGGAGCACCGCCCAGTCCTCGCGCGGTGCCTTGGCTGCCGTTAAGCTCAACGCCCGGGCGAATTCGCGCAGATAATGGGCATCCTGGATCATGTAGAAGGCGAACGCTTCCTTCTTCAGCGTGCCGTCGGCGAGCCCGGTCAGGAAAGGGTGCTCGAGGATGGCGCCATAGATATCCTGGTTGGACTCCCACAATTGCCGGCTGAAACTGGCCGGCTGCGCCTGAAGCCGCAACGAGACAAACACCGAGACAAACAAGAGGAGTGGAAGGAAAATCCTCATCGGTTATAATCCCTTCATGCCTATTTTTGAGTATCGCTGCGGAAAGTGCGAGGCACTTTTCGAGAAAATTGTTTTCAAAGAATCAGAAGAGATCCGCTGTCCCAAGTGCGGCAGCGTTGAGGTCCAGAAACAGTTGTCATCCTTTGCAGTATCGTGCGACTCGGGAAGGTCGGCTCCCCAGGTCGGCGCCGCCTGCCCGCGTGGCGGCACCTGAGGAATCTAGTCGATCGAGCAGTCTGCTCGACTAAAGACCACTGACCACTAACGACTGACAACTGACCACTGAACAACTGGCTCACCGCGTTCGACCCACTCATTGTCCGCGATTGTTCCCCCGCAGATTGTCCGCTGTCAGTCGTCAGTCGTCAGTGTGTCCGCTGTCAGTTGTCAGTCGTCAGTCGTCAGTCCCCCCTACTCCGGCCCTACCAATTGCGCGACACCCGGATCTTTGATCACCCCATGCTCGGGATCGTAGGGGAGTCCTTTGGTCGCGGCCACCCGGTCGATGAACGATAAGCCCAACGGCCCCGCGTAGGTGTCTTTTGTAGCGAAAGCCGGATCCTTCAGCGCGTCGGGAAATGAAACGAACTCATACCCGCGCTTCTTGAGGAGATCGACCAGGTCGTCGAGAAAGGTCGCAGTGGCGATGCCCGCGTGCAGCCACAGGATCTGGGTGATATTCTTCCCGAACACCTTCTGGGATTGAGCCTCGGCATAATCCAGCTGCTCTGCAACATGAGCCAGGTACGCCTGCTTAAGCCGGTCGATCGCCTGTTGATCGGTCTTTGCTTCAATCAGGGGGCGGTTGAAACGAAAATCAGACGTCTTCACCGTTACGGGCGCGACCTGGTACCCTCCGCTTTCCAGGGCCCGCAGCACATCCTTGCGCTTGCCTGCCGTCTCGCCCTCGTGCAACTGCGGGTAACGCAGGTACCGGAAATTGAACTTAATGCGCTTCGACATCGACCACAGGTATTTCTGCCCGTCCTTGACGTGGCGCAGGAAGTCGTCGGCACTGAGCTCGTTGAGGTCCACGTTGGAATAGGTCTGGTTTCCGAGGATGTGGCCGCGGCTCACCCAGTCCTCGAGCACAATGAATGAGGCCTGGTCTTCGTCCAGTTTCTCCTCCACCACGAAGCCAGCCGCCTTGATCTCGTTTTTCTCCAGGGTCCTGAGGATCATGTTGCTGACCTCGCGGGGACTCCAGAACCCGAGCGGCTTCATGGCGGGCAGTGTGTCGAACGTGAGACAGATCTTCTTGTCTTGAGCCGCAAGTGGGCTGGCAAACAGGAGAAGCAGAACTACGATCGGGAGTCTTCGCATCATGACAACTATGATAGCGCGGGACGGGTGCGCGGGGTGGCAACGCTTCCTCCGGCAACAATCCGCGGGCTGCGCAAAAGGGCGCTTCGCTTGGTTCTGTTCCGCTCGGCAGGTCGATTGGCTTAAGTGGGTCTCACTTCCCAGTGGGACCAGATCCGACTGGGAAGTCGGATCCACTTTCTAGTCCGGGGCAACAATCCGCTCGGCAGGGCGATTGGTTTGTAGTCCGGATCGCAGCGAGCCCCGCGAGTATTATGTCCCCGAAACTGGCAACAAAATTACCTTGCCGGTGGTCTTCCGGGCCTCAAGGGTCTGGTGGGCATAGGCGGCCGAGTCGAGCGGGAATCTTGCGCCAATCCGGAACTTCAGGCGCCCACGAGACACCCAACCGAGCAGCTCATCCACCCTTTGCTGCAGTTCCTCGCGAGTACGCATGTAGTGGGCCAGGCTCGGACGGGTCAGGAACAAGGAGCCCTTGGAACTCAAAATCTGCGCATCGAGGGGCGAGACCGGACCGCTGGATTGACCGAACAGAACCAGATAGCCACGGGTCTTGAGGCAATTGAGGCTTCGGTCAAACGTTGCCTTGCCAACCGAGTCGTAAACCACGTCGACTCCGGCTCCATCGGTCAAGCGACGGACCTCCGGCTCGAAGTCAGTCGTGGAATAGTTGATCACCTCGTCAGCCCCGGCTTCTCGCGCCAGTTCTGCTTTCTCTTCGTTCGATACGGTCCCGATGACCCGCGCGCCCAGGATTTTGCAGATTTGTATCAGAAGCAGCCCGACTCCTCCGGCGGCGGCATGGACCAGAGCGGTTTGATTCGCAGCCAGGGGGAAGGTGCTGCGTGTAAGGTAATGCGCGGTTACGCCCTGCACCATCATCGCGGCACCGGTCTCCTCGTGAATACCCTCCGGCAGAACCACCGCCTTCGACTCCGGCACGCAGACGTACTGGGCGTAAGTGCCCTGCGTCATCGCGAAGGCGACACGGTTACCGACGACGATATCCTTCACCTCGGGTCCCGTCGCTGTAACCACTCCCGCGCCTTCAACACCGAGGGTAAAAGGAAGAGGCAACTTGTAGAGGCCCGAGCGTTGATAGATATCGATGAAATTGAGTCCAATCGATACCAGCTGGACCTGGAGCTCTCCCGCCTTCGGCTCGGGTCGCGGGACTTCCTCCAGGGTGAGGACCTCGGGTCCCCCCGTCCGGTGAACGCGCACGGCTTTCATTGGATCTTCCCGCTCTTACTGCTTCTTCTTCTGGATGTAGCTGCGGGCAAACTCGACCAATTGAGGGCTCTTCAGGCCAACCTTGCGCGCTTCCTGCTCGGCCTTTTCAAAATCCCAGCCGTCGTTCAGGACCCGGGAGATCAACCAGAAGCCGCCGACCCGGTTGGCGCTGGCGCAGTGGATGAAGAGAGGCCGGTTCGCTTCGTCTTTGGTGATTTCGAGAAACCGGTCGGCCTGCTCATCGCGCAAGTCGGCTGTGTTCACCGGTATGGAGAAGTATTTGAGGCCAAGGTCCTCAGCCAGTTTCTTCTCCTCTTGCTGCTCGGTCGGGTTCTCTTCAGGTCGCCTGAGATTGAGAATGGAATGGACTCCACTCTCTTTCAGTTTGGCGAGATCCTGGGTGGAAGGCTGGCCCCCCGTACAGAAACAGTCGTTGATTCTCAAAAAGTTCTTTGCCGTCACATCTTGTCCCAAGGAAGCTCCAGAACTCAAAAGCAGAACAAAAAGCGTTGACAACAAGCAACCTGCGTTTCGCATTTGAATCACTATAGCATGGAGACTGGAATGGTTAATAAAGCGGCAACCGGAGTCAGACGAGCGAACACTTTCAGCGTTTTTTGGCAGATACGTAGTTGTTTGGAAAGTGGTATCATGAGGCCGCTAATCTCTGGGGAATGGAAAAAATGAAAAAGCTTGTTGTCGTAATCCTGTTCCTATCAATCGGCGTCTTTCTCTTTGGACAGGACCGGGCCACGATGTCGGCGCCGGTTATCCGTGCCACACCGGAGGGCGTGACCTTCAGCGCCTCGTTCTCGGATCTTTCACCGGGCGGTGACTATCGCCTGGGCCTGGCGGCAGCGGGCGGGAAGCTGGGCACCAGTAAGGTCGAACTGTTGAAGAATGGCACTGCCATACAACTTCAGCCAGTTGATTTCGATCAGAACTACACCTCCAACTGGTGGAACGTCCCGAAGGTCTCAGTCCATGGGTACACCCTGAGCGGCAACAACGTGCCGGCCAAAACCGACAAGTTGACGCTTCGGATCACCGTGTCCAAGGAAGAACTGGACAAGCAGAAGAAAGTCTACTTGCTGATCGCCAGGAAATACGGGGAAGGCGTTTGGTACCTCGAAGATGGCGTCGAGATGAACGAGACTAACTGGTAGACAGTTAGCGGTTCCTCCTTTAACCGGCTGGCGCCGGGGTGTTCGACGCCAGCCGGGACACCATTCTCGACCTCCTCAAATCTTTCTCGCCTTCAAATCGTCCCAATCATCGAAGTGTACGGGTGTTGTACCCGTCGATGGTCTCCCAGTAGGCTTTGTCGGACAGCTCTCTGTCTTTGTCCGGCGGGTACACCGCCATTCCGCGATAAGGAAGAGGTTCGACTGTATCACCCCGGTAGGTGCTGCTGTTCGCGTCCTTGATCCATCCGTCGAGTCGCAGCACGTAGTCGCGGACCCAACCTGTCGGCGGGGGGACGGACGGGGTGGGGAAACGAAGGCTGAGCTCGTCACCAGGACCGAAGACGACGAGCCGATCATCAGCTGTGCTCAACAGCTCCTTCACGTCCCCATACCTGGTAAAGAAGCCTCGCTGCCCTTTCCAGGGAGCCGTCATTGACACCGTCCGGTAGTCGTAGAAGGGGGGTGCATCGGCCGCGCTCCGGTGTAGTCTCGAGAATCCCCTCCAATGCAGGTCGGCCATCCCGGTCGACAAGGCTGAGCCGTCCAGAACGCGGGGCCGGGATTCGGCCACGGCAATGGAGTCCCAGTAAACCTCCATGTTCGTCGTGATTCGGATGTCAGCCCTCCGCCCGCTGATCTCGCGCGGCAAGGGGACCAACAGTGTCTTGCCTATGCCCGGGGGAAGACCCGGGTTCTCCGTCAGAAGCCGCCACGATCCTCCGTCCACGCACATCTCGATGCGAGGACCAAAAGGCGCCGGCCCCGCTCCTCCGCCGAGCGCGTAGAGGGTGTCGCCATCGATCCAGTTCACCCAGCCGGTCAGGGCCAGAACCGGGCTGACTCTGTCCGAAGGGACCGCGAACTCGAGAAGCAGGCTGTGTGTCTCGGCCAGGCCGTTGAAACGAGTCAGTTTGAAACCCTGTGCGTAACCCCGATCGTTGCTCCGGAGGCCGGGCAGCAGGTCGTTTCCTTGGTCGTCCAGGGCCCGCCGGGGCAACACCAGCCCGGTGGTCTCAACCAAACGTGAACGACCGTCAGACGGCCTGCCCGCGGCATCCAAAGAGACAATCGAGATCCCCGCCGGGTGGTCGACGGCCCTCAGCTCGAGCCTGTCCAGGTACACCACTTCCCGCAGTTCGCCGGTCATCTGGAGGAGCAGTTGGCCATCCTTTTCCTTCAGTACGGAGCCCGGGATGATCAGGTCCTCCTTGTCCGCGTGCGGCCAGAACTTGCCATTTCCCAGCGGCACCCCAAGTGCCGCGGCATCCAGCACGTCGGTGAAGAACTCAAACTCTCGTCCGTTCCAGACATAGATGTAGGGGCAACTCGAGGGCGGTCCGAGCTTCTCGCGCACCGGGTTATCCTGACCCGGTTTGGGGCCCACGATGTTCTGCGCGACTCCGGTAGGCCACCACATCCGCAGAACATCGACCGACTTGTATTGTCCCAGCCCGAACAGCAATGGTCTCCCCTCGCTGATCTTCCGCTGGAAGAACGAGTTCTCCCGGATCTCGACCTTGGTTCCGACCCCGAACCGATTACTCTGGAGGCCCTCGAGAGTGACCTTCAGCCAGCCGTTTCGGTTGCCCCCGTCATTGCGCAGGAGACGGAGCACACCGTCTTCCTGAAGGACTGCGAGATCATAGTCGCCGTCCTGGTCGAAGTCCTCCGCCCGCGCGGAGACCACCGGGGTCGTCAGCCCGAGTCCGTAAGACTGCGCAAAATCGGTAAACTTGCCGTCATTCTGCAGCAGCCGCGTGCCTGCCAGGATGTCCTCGTCTCCATCGTTGTCAACGTCGAACAGTTCCAGAGGTCCGCTGCCTGGGCCTTGGGCCAGGGCCGTCGACTGGAACTTCCCGGTCTTCTGTCCCAGGAGAGCCGTCAGCGATCCGTCTCTCCCAACGAGGACGAGATCCGGCCAAACATCGTTATTCAGATCGGCTGAGGCCGCATCCGCCAGCCCAGAAGGCTGGTCTATTCCCAGCTTGGAGGCGACGTCCTGGAACATTCCGACTCTGAGGTTGGAAAGCAGGCTGTTGGGTCCCTGCTCGTGCGTGAGGAAGAAGTCCGTATCATTGTCGTCGTCGAAATCGATCCTGACCAGCCCCCGAGCCGGTCTGCCCCCCGCTTCCAGCCCATTCGCCTTCTCCAGGAGGGCCAGGTTCGCCTGGCCGTCGTTCTGGAACAGAACCGGCGGGGCACCGACCGGGGCGGCATACACATCCAAGTCCCCATCGTGGTCGAAATCGACGACCAGGAGGTCGGCCGCGCCGGCAGCGATCTTCGATTCGCCTTTCCTAACGAGCTTCCCCGCCCCGTCGTTCAGATATGTCACGATTCGGTCGGGGAGAGCCGCGCAGAGATCCTGGTCGCCGTCGTGATCCAGGTCCCCCCAGCCAACCCGAAGCACCGGGTTCTCGGCAGCCAGGTCGGCAGGCAAGGGCAGAGGCCGAAATCCGTCAGCCTGATTCGCCCAGAGCTGAAGTGCAGGCCGCGCACCCGGGATGACTATAGAAAGGTCCTGGCGCCCGTCCCCATCGAAGTCCGCCCAGTTCACCTGTCCGCCCGACGCACGGGTGGCGCCGCTCTTCAGACCGACTGATGGAGCGATATCCTGGAACTTCACCGCCGCGGGCTGTGGAGAGACAACCGGCTTGGTCTGGCCGGTCCTGTCCGGTTCCACGATCTCGGTGTAGACGCTCATCTCAAGCTCGGCAGGCGTACGGTTTCGCGCGTCCTGGGCGCGCAACTCCGTCATCTTCGTCTTTTCCTGGTTGGCGACGTCGAGCTTGCCGAGCCGGACCGCGAGCATCATTCGACGATAGTGAGGCGCTACTTCGTCAGGGAGCAGCTCCACCGACCTGGAGGCTACCTGGAAGGCTTTCTCCAGCTGGCCAAGGCTCTCGTACACGACCGCAAGGTTGTACACCGCGTCCGGGTTATCGGGGTCGACCTTGACCACACGCTCCAGCTCCTTTGCCGCCTCCGCGAAATTCCTCTCCCTCTTGAAGCTCAAACCGAGGTTATATGCGGCGTGAGGCGCAAGGGAAGCATCGAGCGCTTCCGCCTTTTTCAGGTGCTCTCGTGCCTCAGGGTACTTCTCCATCTGGACAAGCACGATCCCAAGGTTGAGGTGATCGACGGCCGAATTGGGAGTGATCGAGAGAATCCGTTCGAAGCTCTTCGCCGCTTCTTCGTACTTCTCCTCTTCATACTGACTGCGGCCGATGTTGCGAAGGCTGGCCGGACCGTCTTCAGCCGGGAGCTGGGACAGGTAGATCGTCACGCCGAGCGAAACTGCGATGATGCCAACGAGGAAGAGCGCTCTCCGGGACATGATGAGAACCTCCGGAAACTGACAACTGACCACTGACAACTGACGACTGACCACCAAGCCACTGCGCACTGCGTACTGCGCACTGCCGCCGCTGCGCACTACCGGCGAGACCGAATGGAGCCCGCGCACCTCGGCGCGCAAGGCGAGCGAGTAAGCGGGACCAGCCAATTCGCCCCAAGGCTTCTGAAACGGCAAAGGCTAGCGGGCCAAGTTGGTGGGTCCGCTTACTGGCTCGCTTCCGCTCCTGTCGACGGGTGTTGAAAATGTTAACTTGCGTGTAAACAGCCTTTTACTGACCCGTTTTCCCCACGCCCGCCCTGGCAAGAGTCGACCGGAACCCGAGTGTCTGTCGGAGCCGCGCGCGAGCGCCTTCCAGCGAAGCAAGCGGGTTGTAACAGTTAGCCGAGCCGCACGTCCCTCGCACTGACCCTGCAAAAGGGCATGCGATCTGCCTACTGTTACAACCCGCTTGCTTCGCTGGAAGGCGCTCGCGCGCGGCTCTGACAACACTCGGTTCCGGTCGACTCTTGCCGGTTCACATGCAACTCATCGACGTCTTTGTGCGCACGCGCTTTACCTTCTTGTGTATTCTCGTGAGCGCCATCTGTCCGAGGCCGCTTATTCAACACCCTCTGTCGTGCGCGGCTCTTTGCGACCTCGCCTGCGTTCGGTTATAAAGCCATTCACCCTTTAACGAAGCCGGTCAGCTGGTCAGCCCGTCAGCCCCCCGGTCAGCCGGTCAGCCGGTCAGCTCGTCGGCCGGTCAGCCGGTCAGCCGGTCAGCCCGTCAGCCGGTCAGCCGGTCAGCTGGTCAGCACGTCAGCACGCCAGCTGGTCAGCTGGGACAAGCGGCCTGACCGTCATGACCTCGATTTCAAAGAGGAGGTCACCCCGGCAAACGTCAGCGACCGTGGGGACGACGACCCGCGGATCGAAACCCGCTTCTGCCGTGGCCTGCTCAAACGCCTGGCGCATATTCCGCCTTTTTCAGGAAGGCGACACACTGCGAGACATGCGAGAAGTCATGATGCCGCGTGGCAAGCAACTTGCGGACGACCTCGATCGTAAAGCGTATCTGCTCGATCGGGTCATCATGGTGCACGGTTCTCCCCTCACGGTCGATACTCGCTGTGCCCGATACATACACCCGGCTCGTGGCGGAGTCACGCAACTCGACGGCCCGCGAGAAAGACGAGCCATAGTCGTACGCTTCGCATTGAAGGGGGCTCTCGAGCATCTGCATCCGAACGCGTCCCTGTTCACGTCCCGCAACAGCCAGAAGATCCATCATACACTCGTGATCCCGTGGGCTGCGTCCCTGGATGCCGGTGCTTGCCGGGAGCCAGAGGCCCTCGCTTCCCCCAATCAGGCCCACTTCCTGAAAAACCTCGCGACGCGCGGAGTTGAATTCGTCGTACCAGGAGAGCAATCGGGGAAGATAAATCCATGTACGGGCGACGTCACGGTACGTAAAGCCGTACCCGGACAGGACCTGCCCGGCATGGCGGAACATGGATGCTGCTTCGGCCTGGCGAGAGGCAGTCCCCTTGCCGTTCATGATCGGCCCGAGTGAGGCAACCGAGCCGTAGGAGACGCCCTGGTAGGTGAACTTGCGTCCGACAGGCAGGGAGTCCAGATACATGGTGCGGACACCGGGCTTTTCCGCAGATTGGACTGCCCAGACCTGGATCCCGGCGATCGGCCCGTCCCCCAGCGGAACGGCCCCGATGAAGGACAGCGTTCCCTGCTCTTCAAGACCGCGGCTGGCGAAGAATCTGGACCGGATGTCCGCGATTTCGCCATACCGCTCCTTGATCGCATAACAGCGCTCGTTCACGACCTCGGCGCCGAGGTTCGCTACCAGCTCAGTGATCCGGTCGTAAATCTGCTCGATCGATTCCGTCACCGCCCCGGCCACCGGCAGAAAGGTCATGAAAAGTTCCTTCATGTCGGGTTGGGGGCACTCCATCACACACAGATCGCGGCCCAGGTAGCGCGGGAATATGTTGTTCATCTGCCGGGCTGTAAAATCAGTCGTCATTAATGGCCCTGCCTATGTGGTCATCACCTTTATCGGGCTGCAAAAGGGGGGATGGACTGGAGCGTCCGGGTGCGGGCATCCAGAACAGCCGAGCAACCACTTCTCGACCACCGACGGAGCATAGACGAAGTGACGCCCGAAAATCAAGCTTAAGGCCCGCCAACAAAGGCAATACGGCTGTATGAAGGTTTGAATTGACAAACAGCGCGGATGGTAGTCTCTTTACAGCGAGGTGAAAAATGAAGAGTCTTATCCTGGTAATGACGATTCTAGCCGGCTTTCCATGCATGAGCGCGCAACCTTTGCCCGACTTCTATAAGAAGGTGGATCGAGTGGTCTGGGTTGTGGACGACATCGACCGGGTGATTGAAGGCTGGAGAGGCCTCGGGTTCCAGTCCATAGAGGTGATTGGCGAAACCAACATGACCGAGACGTTCCGGGGCGCCGCGTCAGAATCCCGCGTCCGGCTGGCCGTCGGAAGGCTCGGGGCGGCGACGGTGACCTGGATCCAGCCGCTTTCGGAAAACAATCTCTACACGGATCAGAGGTCCAGGCACGGCAACGGGGTCTTCAGCCTGGTCCACCGAGTTCCTTCGGAGCAGGCGCTCGAAACCGAAGTGGCGAGGCTGAAGTCGCTGGGAGTGGAGGTGCTGGCGCGCGGCTCAATGGGCCAGGAAGGCACACCACTCTCCTACGTGTTCTTTGACACGGAGGCCCAGGGGAAATATGTGCTCGGATTGGTCTACATCCCGGAGCGGATGCAGATCGACCCGGCGCCACAGGCGCCTGGCTCACTGAAGTTGTCGCAGTACGCCTTCGTCGTCAAAGACCTCGACGCGGTGTCCGCTTTCTGGCAAAAACTGGGGTTTCCAGCCATGACCTTCACCCAGGGAGGCTTGCACGACCTGAAACACAGGGGAGAACCCGGCCAATTCGATCAGAAGCTCGGCTGGCAGCGCCAGGGTGATATTGTGTTCGAGTGGATCAAGCCCGTGAAGGGCCCGACGGTGTATGACGAGCAGCTCCAGAGAGCCGGGGAAGGGTTCCACCACCTCGCTTTTGACGTCGATGACATCGAGCAGGTCGGACGAGAGTGGACCAGCCGGGGATTTCCGATTGTTCAGTCGGGCGCCTGGGGCGAGGAGGGAAAGCGTGGCTCGGGCAAATTCTCCTACTCGGACACCTCGTCCATCGGAGGCGTGACGATCGAATTCCTGTGGAACTATCGGGAACCGAGCGCAGTACCGAGCTCGGCGAAGTGAAAGACAGGGCCTGCTTACATCGACGAAAAGGGAACCGGCCCTGTCGATTGTTTTGTAAAACTGTCCTTTTCGGTATTCTTATAGCCGATTGACGAGAAGATTGAATTGAATCGGGGGTCGTCCCCGCCGCTCTTAGAAACTTATTCTGGAGGTTATTTATGGACTCGCGTATGGCGATGGGGGTCATCGTTGGTAATCGGGGCTTCTTCCCGGATCATCTTGCAAAAACAGGCCGCGATGAGATCATCGAGGCTTTAAAGAGGAATTGTATCGAGCCGATCCTGCTCACGCCGGAGGATTCCAAATACGGCGCGATCGAGACCCGCGCGGACGCCCGTAAGTGCGCTGATCTCTTCAAGGCGAACAAAGACAAGATCAGCGGGGTCATTATCACCCTGCCAAATTTCGGGGAAGAACGGCCCATGGCCGACGCGCTCCGCATGGCTGACCTGGAGGTGCCGATCCTGATCCAGGCGACTCCCGACAACCCGGAATTGATGTCGATCAAGTATCGACGGGACAGCTTCTGCGGGAAGATGTCCATCTGCAACAACCTGACTCAGTACGGCATTCCGTATTCCTTGACCGCTCAGCACACGACCCATCCGAACTCGACCGAGTTCGACGACGATTTAACCAGTTTTGCGGGAGTCTGCCGAGTCGTGAAAGGGCTGAAGGGTCTTAGAATCGGCGCCATCGGGGCCCGCCCGGCAGCCTTCAACACGGTCAGGTACAGCGAAAAAGTCCTCGAGTCCTTCGGCATTTCGGTGGAAACCGTCGATCTGTCGGAGATCCTCGGCCGGATCCAGAAAATGAAGGATGACGATCCTGCGGCAATCACAAAGCTCAACCAGATCATGGATTACGTGCCGACCAAGGGAGTCCCGCGCGAACCGCTCATGAAGATGGCGAAGCTGGGAGCCGTGATCGAAGGATGGATGCAGGAGACAGAGGTGGGAATCAGTGCCGTTCAATGCTGGACCGCCCTTGAAGAGTACTTCGGGGTCGTTCCCTGCACCGTGATGAGCATGATGAGCAATAACCTGCTCCCCAGTGCCTGCGAAGTCGACATCTGCGGCTCGCTCGCCATGTACGTCCTCCAGCTGGCCTCCGGCACCCCGAGTGCACTGCTCGATTGGAACAACAATTACGGGGACGACCCGGACAAGGCCGTCTGCTTCCACTGCAGCAACCTGCCGAAGCATTTCTTCCAGGACGTCAAGATGGACTTCCAGGAAATCATTGCAGGAAGCGTGGGACAGCAGAACAGCTACGGCACTTGCGTCGGCCGCGTCAAGGCGGGCCCGATGACGTTCGCCCGGCTCTCGACCGACGAGTTCAACGGGATGATCACCGGCTACATCGGCGAGGGTGAATTCACCGATGATCCTCTGCAGACCTTTGGAGGATACGGCGTCGTCGAGATCCCCGGCATGCAGGATCTGCTTCAGTTCATCTGCGAGAACGGCTTCGAGCATCACACCGCCGCCAACCTCTCGTCGGTGGCCGAGAGCGTTTTCGAAGCTACGACCAAGTACATGGATTGGGATATCTACTGGCACCAGTAGTCCTTCTCAGAATCCCGGCCGGCGCCCTCAACCGGCCCGGCCGGGCCCCCCAGGAGCGCTCCTATGGCAATCGTGGCAGGTGTCGATTTCGGCACATTGAGCGTCAGAGTCTCCATCGTCGATAGCCAAAAGGGTCGAATCGGGTCGGCCACGGCCGAGTATCCGCTGTTCAGAAAAAAGGAAGACCCGGACCACGCCACCCAGAAGCATTCGGACCACATGCAGGCGTTGGTGCAGGCCACCCGGAAGGCATTGGAACAGGCCGGCGTCTCGGGCCAAAAAGTGGAGGCGATCGCACTGGACACGACCGGCTCTTCGGTTATCCCTATCGATTCGGATTATCAACCGCTGGATGATTACTACCTGTGGTGCGATCACCGGGCGAAGAAGGAAGCCGGGTTGATTACGAGCCAGGCACATGCCCGGGCGCTCGAAGCCATCGACTGGTACGGCGGCGTCTACTCTTCCGAGTGGGGATTTGCGAAGCTCCTCCACTGGCTCCGGAACAACCCGGAGAAAAGGGCCAGAATGCTGACCGCGCTGGAGCACTGCGATATGGTCGCAGCGGTTTTGTGCGGCATCCGGGACGTGAACCAAATGCCGCGTTCCGTCTGCGCCATGGGCCACAAGTGGATGTGGAACGAGACCCTGGGCGGGCTGCCCCCCGAGGAGTTCCTGACGTCGCTTGACCCGCTGTTGACCGGCGTGCGCCGGAAACTCGCCGGACGTTACGCAACATCCAACTGCATCGCCGGTTACCTGACCCCCGCCTGGGCCGAACAACTCGGCCTGAAGGTCGGGATTCCAATTCCAGTCGGCGCTTTCGACGCCCATTGGGACGCGATCGGGGCCGGCGTCCGGGAAGGCGATGTCGTCAACGTCGTCGGCACTTCCACCTGCATCATGGCGATCGCCAGGCAGGTCGAGCTGATCCCCGGCGTCTGCGGAGTCGTCAAGGGTTCAATCCACCCGGACTACTACGGGATCGAGGCGGGACTGTCGGCAACCGGGGACATCTTCGACGCCATCGCGCGCCGGGCCGGCTCATCGGTCGCCGCGCTCTCATCCGGCTTGGAATCCTTCACCGCCGGCCAAACCGGGTTGCTCCGTCTCACTTGGGACAACGGCGACCGCACGGTCCTCGTGAACGCCGAGCTGGGCGGGTTGACGCTCGGCTGGAACCTCACTCACACGGCCCAGGACGAGCTCTTCGCCGCAATCGAAGGAACCGGCTTCCACACACGCGTCATCCTGGAACGTATGAGCGAGAACGGGGTTCCGATCAACCGGGTGATCAACGGAGGCGGCATCCCGCAGAAGAATGAGACGCTGAACAAGGTCTATGCGAACATACTCAACAAACCGGTGCTGGTCCCGCAGTCCGAAGTGACGAGTCTCGGATCCGCGATCTTCGCATTCCTGGCGGCAGGGACTTTCCGCTCGATCGAGGACGCGCAGGCTGCGCTCTGTCCCAGCTACCGGACGATTCTGCCGGAGGCTCCGCAGGCAGCGGTCTACGGGAGACTCTACGAGGCCTATCGAAAGCTGTACTTCAGCTTCGGAAATCCGGGGTCCGAGGCAGTCAGCGTCGGCGACGTCTTGCCGCTTCTCAGGCAGATCGCAGCGTCGGCGTAGAGCATTTCGTGGGATTTCGGGGACATAATACTTAATTCCCAATCCGTTGGCGCCAATCAGGCCGTAAGCGAAGGAATTAAGTTTTGTGTCCCCGAAATCGCATCCCCGAAATCGCATCAGAACCGGCAGCTGACAGCGCTCGTTTTGGCTGATGTTGGTACAAATTCAAAGGCCGAGGTGAGTGAGATTGGCGGTAACGGGGCCGTTTCGGGGACACGAAACTTAATTCCTCTGCTTACGGCCTGATTCCCGCCAGCGGCTTGGGAATTAAGTATCATGTCCCCGAAACGGCCTGATGGCGGTCGGGCTTGGGAATTAAGTATCATGTCCCCGAAACCGTCTTACGGCCGGCTGGGTTGTGACTCGATCTGGATGACTCGGCGTTCCATGGAGTCGACCTTCCTCTCGACCGAGACCATTCGCCCCTCAACGGTCACGAGGCGCGAATTCAGGCGACTCTCCATATCCTTCACACGGGCCGCAAGATCGCGCAATTGGTCGGCCACGTCCTTCTCGGAGTGAGACACCTGAAGGAGCTTCCTGACTTCGCGGGTCAGATCCTGGTTCTCCTGAGCCCGGGTTTCCAGTTCCTTGAGCCGCGCGCCGAGCTGCTCGAAATCGTTGCGCAGTCCGTCTCCCGGGCGCTCAGCTTGCGAGGCGAGGCGCTCGATTCGTTCGCTTTGAGCGGCCAGTCGAGTCTCAGCGGCACCGAGAGTGGCTTCGATTTGCGCCAGGCGGTCGGAGATTGGCTTCAAATTCTGCTTCAAAGACTGCATGTCGCTGTCCATGCCGGCCTGCCGCTTGCCCAGGGCGCTAACCCGGTCATCGGATTCGAGTTGGCTGCTCGATACCCGCAGTTGCCTGATCGAAGCTTCCAGCTCCTTCATCTGATCGAGGATCGGGCGCACCTCGACAAGCGCCTTTTCTATCGGGACCAGCCGCCGGTCGAGCTCCTGGTTCAAGGATCGACGGTAAAACCCGACGGTCACCAACAGGACGATAATCATGCCGACAACGACGACCGCCACCTCAGTGAGCAGCCGCCCGGCCATCCTGGAACGCGCACAAACGGTAGGTTCGTCCATAACTCGCTTGGATTATACGCCCGGACTTCGCGTGAACAATATGGACAATAAGGACATTGTGGACGTTGTGGACCGAATGTCTGGAGGCTTCACTTCGTCCACTTCGTCCACAGTGTCCACGATGTCCAGCTTTACAAGCGGCCGGGGTCTCTGCGAAACTCCGTCGCGTTGATGAAGCGAAAGACGAAGCCACAAAGGAATCGCGGAATCCGGAGCATCGTTCGGAAAGCAGTCATCGGAGGAGTCCTCCTCCTCGCCGGATGGCTTACCGTCTGCACCGCCTCTCTGGTCCTGTTCCGTTGGATCACGCCGCCCGTGACTGCAGTCCAGATGCAGCGGCGGGTCGAGTCGTTGTGGTCAGGCAAGCGCTACAATACCCGTTGCGAACACGTTCCACTTTCACGGATCTCGGCTCACCTTCAGCATGCGGTGATTGCGGCCGAGGACGGCGGTTTTTACGACCATTCGGGAATCGACTGGGATGAGCTGAAGAAGGTCTGGAGGGAGCGGCGAAGGCGAAACGGGGAGATGCGCGGGGGATCGACCATCACCCAGCAACTGGACAAGAACCTGTTCCTCTTTACCTATCGTTCCTATGCGCGGAAGTCCGCCGAATTCATACTTGCGCCGGTCACCGAGTTCCTGCTCCCCAAAGAGCGAATTCTCGAGCTTTATCTCAACGTCATTGAGTGGGGCCCGGGCGTGTACGGGGCGGAAGCTGCGGCGCAGTACCACTATCACACGCCGGCTTCCCGCCTTAGCCGCGAGCAGGCGGCCCGGCTGGCTGCCCTGATTCCGAGCCCCCGCAACCGTAGACCGCAGTCCATGGACCGGTATCCGGCACAGATCCTGCGCCGAATGGCCGGTCGAGGGTGGTGATCCCCGGACGTGTCCGGCTGCATACGGCTGGGGTCAGTCGCTGAGACCAACGAGCCGCCGGAAGAACCCGCGGCGCTCCTCGGCCTTCTTGGCGACCAGGCTTTCCAATTCCCCCCGGTCGAAGAAGATCCCCTCACACAGAGTGCACACGTCGACCTTGATTCCCTGCAAGTCTTGTTCCGCCATGTCATGCCCGCACTTCGGGCAGTGCATCCAGTGCTGCTTCTTGAGCTCCTCAACCCTGCGCTTTTCTTCGGCGGCCTCCTGCTCGCGCCTTTTCTGATCCCGCTTGACGCGGATTTCTTCCAGCAGCCGCTTCTCGTTCTCGTAGAACCACTGATCGACTTTTCGTTGTGCTTCTCTGTCTATCACTCTGTTGTCTCCTTGGGACATTTTACAGGCGAATTGAGTTGTGACAAGCCGGGAAGACTTTTCCCGTTTTTTCTGCCTTATAACCGCCGGTGCGGTTACAATACCCGGCGGAGAAGTTATGGGCGAGCCCGCGACCGGCTACCTGGATTTGTTGGCGGAGTTGAAACATCTGATCGCGTCGGCGCGCTCCGAGGCGGCGGTTTCGATCAACCGGTCACTGATTGGACTCTTCTGGAGCACTGGTCGCGCGATCGAACAGCGCGAAGAGTTCGAGACGCTGGAAGCCGATGTTACGCGCAGCGTCGCCTCCGACCTGCGGTCCGTGTTCCCCGGTAATCAGGCCTTTGCGGAAGAGAACATTGCCCGCATGCGCAGGTTCTTTCTCGCCTACACCAGGGATTACCTCCTGCTCGGCGCACCCACTCCGGAGATTGACGGCATCAATCTGCCGGAAGCGCTGGCCTGCCTACCCTGGGCTCACAACCTCCTGCTTGTCGAGGTCCTGTCGGATCCCACCGAACGCTTGTGGTATGCACAGACCGCCCGCGAGTTCGGATGGACACTCGATACCCTGCGTCATCAGATCGAAAACCGGCTGTACGAAAAACAAGGAAAGATACCGCGGCTGTTCGAACCGGCCGTCGTCGACAGCAGATCCGCGGAACTGGCCCAACTGGTCCTGCAGGACCCTCTGGTCAGAGACCTGATCCGCTTCCGGGAAGCCGGGTCCCGACCTCCCGAGAAACCGATTCTTCACAACATTCGTCGTTACCTGCTCGGCATGAACGGCCGTTTCGCTTTGGTCGGCAGCCCTTTTCTGCTGCAGGACGGGACGCCCGCCGAGTGGGTTGACCAACTGCTGTACCAGCTTCAGGCTGCACGGTACGTGGCCGTTAAACTGGTCGTGGGAGTTCGCGAACAGGCTATAGTGGATTTGGCGGCGCAGATGGCCGCGATCGACTCCCGGTTCCTGCGCCCAGCCAACGGGAAAACGCTGGGCCTGATAATCGAAGAACAAGAGGATGAATGCCGGGCAGCATATGTTCTTCCCGGAGGTGCACAGGTCGCCTCCTGCCTGCCCGAACCGATCAATAAGGATTTTCCGTCCGTGGAGGATTGGGCCGCACAACTGAAACAGTGGAAGGAATTGTGGTGACCGGAGTGCTTCTCTCCTTTCCTGAGACTCGGTGGTCTGTTCACCAACTGTTCAAGCGTCTCACCGGAAGCGCTCTACAATCGATCAATTGTCTGGGGGGAGGTTAAATCCATGGGTATGCCGAATTATGGCGGGCCGGTGATGCCACCGCCGCCAACTCAAGCCAAGGGAAACGCGACAACTGTCCTGGTTCTGGGAATCATCAGCCTGGTGTGCTGTCAGCTGGCCGGCCCCGTTGCCTGGTTCCTGGGGAACAAGGAACTGACCGCCATTCGAGCCGGCATCTCGCCGGCGAGCGGCGAAGGGACGGCCAAAGCCGGGATGATCATGGGTATGATCGCGACTGTTCTTTTCATCCTCGGCATTATTGCCGTCGTCTTTTTCGGCGGACTTGGAGTACTGAGTGGCATTATGAGCGGACACAATTCATTCTAGCCGCTTGGAAAGAGCCATGAATTACCGCGGCTGGGTGAAGTGGGCGGCATTAGGCCTTGGCGCCGCCCTCGGGCTCGCCATTCTTGCCTGGCTGCCGGTTGACGCCAACCCGCGATTTTCGATCTGCTTTTCGCGTCAGTTTCTCCACCTCTCGTGCCCGGGCTGCGGAATGACCCGGGCGTTCGCATTTCTCGCCCGCGGGGACTTCCCCGCGTCTCTCTCCTTCCATCCTCTCGCGCTGCTCCTCGCCCTCGAGGCTATTCTCGTCTGGTCTTCCTGGCCTCTCGTGTTGCTCCGGATCCTGCCGCGGCCATCCAGCGGCGCCATAAATACCTGGCTGCTGGTGCATCTGGCCCTCCTGCTCGGCACCTGGGTGGTACGACTGGTCACCGGGACGCTTCCTTAACAGCGGGCAGCAGGGAGCACTGAGTCGCCGGGCCGCAGTCTTCTCGAAATTCCGGTTGACTAGAAGTCGGTCCCCCAGTTAAATTGCAAACGTTAGCACAGTTGAGGGGGAGGAGAGCCGGTGGTTGGGTTGTTGTCCGACCAGCAACCGGCTCCTTTTTATGCCGATTTCCATCAAAACCATTGCGGAACGGGCCGGAGTGAGCGCATCAACCGTGAGCCGGGCGCTCCGGGACGACCCGCGGATCAGCGACCAAACCCGCAAAAGTGTGCAATCGTTAGCGCACGAACTCGGCTATACCCCGTCGCAGGTCGCGCGCAGCCTGGTGCTGAAGCGCACGCACGCGGTCGGTGTCGTCGTCACCACGGTCGCAGATCCATATGTCGGCCAGGTCATGGCGGGGGTTGAGCAGGTGGCTCACGCGGAAGGCTACACCCTCATCCTGGCCACCTCCGGCGGCCTCGCGGAGCGCGAATTGCAAGCCCTCGAGATCCTGCGCCAACACCGCGTGGACGCACTTCTCGTGGTCAGCAGCCGTGCCACCGAGCTCTACGGCCAGTTGCTTCCCGAATTGCCTCAGCCCATGGTTGTCGTGAACAGCCAGGCGCCCGGGCCAGGCATCATCTCGGTAAGATCCGACACCGCCCAGGGGGCCCGCCTGGCGACCGAACACCTCCTTGACCTGGGGCACAGGCGGATAGCGTTCATCGGCGGGCCGGCCGCCGGCAACAGCAGCGCCCAGCGAAGAAACGGCTACCTGGCTGCCCTTCAGGATGCCGGCTTCCGGCCGGATCATCGGCTCCTGATCCCCGGGGCGGGAGAAGCCGGGGACGGGCGCCGGGCCCTTCCATGGCTTCTTGACCTCGGCGCCACTGGAGCCGTCTGTTACAACGATTTGACGGCGCTCGGCCTGCTCGCCGCCGCAGCCGCAGCCGGTCTGCAGGTGCCCGCGTCTTTGAGCGTGGTCGGTATCGACAACGTCCCGGTCGGCTCTCTGTCATATCCGCCATTGACGACGGCAGATCAGCGCGTGGAGGAATTGGGCCGCACCGCCATGAAGTCCGCGCTCGCCGCCGTCGCAGGAGCCCAGGTCCGCGACGTCGTGCTCGAGAGCAGGCTGATTGTCCGCGGCTCAACGGGACCGGTGAAGGCTTAGTTCGGAGTTCTGAGTTCTGAGTTCTGAGTTCGCAGTGCGCAGTCGTCAGTGGTCAGTTGTCAGTTGTCAGTTGTCAGTCGTCAGTGCGCAGCGCGCAGCGCGCAGTTCTCAGTGCGCAGCGCGCAGCGCGCAGTGTCTTATAAGGAGAAAGCGAGAATGGGCAGAAAAGTTCGTGTAGCAATCGTGGGTGTCGGGAACTGCGCCAGCAGCCTCGTTCAGGGTGTTCATTACTATCGCGACGCCGATCCGGCCGACCGGATCCCAGGCTTGATGCACGTCGACGTGGGCGGGTACCACGTTCGTGACGTGGAGTTCAGCGCGGCTTTTGAGGTGGACACCGAGAAAGTCGGACGGGATCTGAGCGAAGCAATCTACGCAGGGCAGAACAACACTTTCAAATTCTGCGATGTGCCTCCACTTGGCGTCAAAGTGCAAAGGGGAGTAACACTGGACGGTATCGGCAAGTACCTGCGACGGGTGATCGCCGAATCGGCTGAGCAGCCATGCAACGTCGCCGAGGTGCTCCGGGAGACCGGGACCGACGTGGTTGTGAATTACCTCCCGGTCGGCAGCGAGCTGGCAACCCGGTTCTACGCTGAGCAATGCCTGGAAGCCGGTTGCGCGCTGGTCAATTGCATCCCGGTTTTCATCGCCCGTGAAGCGGAGTGGCGTGCGAAATTCGAAAGGCTCGGCCTCCCGATCATCGGCGACGACATCAAGAGCCAGGTCGGCGCGACGATCACGCATCGGGTTCTCGCCCGGCTGTTCGAAGACCGTGGAGTCCGAATCGATCGCACCTACCAGCTGAATTTCGGGGGAAATACGGATTTCATGAACATGCTCGAGCGGGAGCGCCTGGAGAGCAAGAAGATCAGCAAGACGAACGCCGTGACCAGCCAGTTGGGTCAGCCCCTCCTGGAAAAGGACATCCATGTGGGCCCCAGCGACTACGTTCCATGGCTCGAGGACCGCAAGTGGTGCCACATCCGTATCGAAGGGACGACCTTTGGAGATGTCCCGCTGAACATGGAAGTCAAGCTGGAAGTCTGGGACAGCCCGAATAGCGCTGGAGTCGTCATTGATGCAATTCGATGCGCCAAGCTGGCGCTGGACCGCGGACTGGGCGGAGCGCTGTTCGCGCCAAGCAGCTACTTCATGAAGAGTCCCCCTCAACAGTACACGGACGACGTCTGCAGGCGAAAAGTGGAGGCGTTTATCGCCGGGACCGAGAACCAGACCGGAGAAGACCGGCCCGAAGCCGCGCCGGAATACTCGCCTGTCTAGGAACCGAAAAGCGGGGGGGCTCGCGGGGAGCGCAGAGCTCTGCCTGCGGGCCGAGCAAAAGTCGACGCGGCGGTCAAAAATCAGGTCGTAATCGAGATTAATTCCAAGTGCAAGGAGCCGCGCACGGGCAGAGGGTGTCGAAAAAGTTCGGAGACGAACGGAGTATAGGGAGGTTTTTGGAGCCCCGGAGTTTGCGCGAAAGCCGCGTAGCCCCGTCCGGGGCTCCCGAAAGCAGCCGCTTCGCGCAGTCCCCGACTTTTTCGACACCCTCGGCAGCGAGCCAGGCGAGCGAGTAAGCGGACCAAAAGCCAAGCGCTTCACGGCGTTGCCGTTCAAAGAGGCGGCTGTGGGGCGAGAGTTCTGGTCCGCTCACTCGCTCGCCTGGCTCGCTGCCGTGCGCGGCTCCTTACGCTGATCGCTCACGTTTCGTTCACGCTCGCGTGAGCTCTTTACCAGATCGAGGAAAGCTTCCAGATCTTCAGGTTCATGATTCTCGCGCTGCCTCCCCTCTCGTAGAAATGCACGCCCTGGCTTGCCCCTTCCGGGAAGATCAGGTCCGTAATCACTCTTTCGCCGTCATTCGCGAACAACTCCACCGAGGATCGGTCAACCAGGACGCGCAATTTGATCTTCCCGCCTCGCGGCTGCAGGCGGGCGGTGTGCCGGGCCGGGAACGCGGGGTGAAAGGCGCCGTTTCCGGATGCCGTTCGATCGACGTATACGTTCTCGTTCCGGAGGTCGTAACCGATACTGGTGCGTTGATCGCGGCCGGTGCGCACCGCGATTCCGAAGTCCACCGCGGTTCCGATGGCAATCTCGGTCTCGATCTCGAGGAGGTCGCCGTGGACCTTCCGTTCTCGAAGTATGCGGTTGGCTTCGGACAGGGCAAGGGCGCCTGTCCTGAGGATTTCGGTCCGCAGGCGGCTCAGTTCAGGCACGGGCGTCTGAAGGAGCGCGAGGCCGGCCGGTCTTCGCTCCAGCGTGAGAACCCTGGGGACAGACATCGCACCGCGCCAGGGCGAGGTGGGGATCTTATCGGCATACTCCCAGTTGCTCATCCACCCGATCCACAGCCGGCGGCCGTCTGATTCAGGCACGTCCGACCATGAAACCGCCGCGTAGAAGTCTCTCCCGTAGTCAGCCCACCGGGGCTCGGCCGATTCGTCCGGATCAAAGGCGGTGCCGTCAAAATTCCCCGTGAAATACTGGGTTCCCGATCCGCCGGCAACCGCTCCAGGGTTCATGTTCACGATCAGAACCCACTTTCTCTGCTCCTCTCCGAGGACGGCGAGCTCGAAGAGATCCGGGCATTCCCAGACCCCGCCGACTGCGCCGGCTGGGCCGAACTCACCCAATCGCTTCCACCGGATCAGGTTCGGCGAACCGTAGAAAAGCACTTTCCTCTCGATCGGCAAAGCCACCACCATGATCCACTGCCTGGTGACGCGGTGCCAGAACACCTTCGGGTCCCTGAAGTCCTTCTTGCCGATATGGAGCACCGGGTTGCCGGAGTACTTCCGCCACGTCCGGCCCTCGTCGATGCTCCACGCCAGGTTCTGAGTCTGAACCCGTGGGGTATGGCCGGTGTAGATCGCCACCAGGGGAGCCTGGCCCTTTTTCCCGAAGCCTGACGAATTGGCCCAATCGACCACCGCACTGCCCGAAAAGATCATGGTTCCGTTCTCTTCTCGAAGAGCCGGCGGAAGGTGATCCCAGCGGACAAGGTCAGGGCTCACGGCATGGCCCCAGCTCATGTGCCCCCACTCGGCCCCAAGCGGGTTGTACTGGTAGAAGAGATGAAACCGGCCCTGGTGGAATACGAGTCCATTCGGGTCATTCATCCAGTTGAGGGGAGGAGAGAAGTGAAACTGCGGGCGGTGTACCTGGCTGTAGTCAGAGAGCGGGTCCGCCTTCCTTGTGGGACCAGGTGCGGTTCGAGACTCCGGACCACCTCCCGGGCAGACGGAGCTTGCCAGAAACCCGGCACCAGCCAGGAGTGCAATGACCAGGACGAGGAGGACACGTAATCCTTTCATATCGATCATATTATCCGTTTGTTTCTGATAACATTTCACGCGATGAACTTCCACGAACTGGTGCAGAACCGCTACAGCGTGCGCGAGTACAAGTCAGACCCGGTTCCTCGAGAAGCGCTCGAGAAGGTTCTGGAAGCCGCTCGATTAGCGCCGACTGCGGCGAATCGGCAGCCTGTCCGCCTTGTTGTCCTGGAGACGGCGAAAGGGAAGGAGCAGTTCCGGGCGCTTTATCATCGGGACTGGGTCCTGCAGGCACCCATCCTGATCTTCATCTGCGCGGTTCCGGGCGAGGCGTGGGTCCGCCAGGACGGTCGCAATTACGCGCTGGTCGATGCGGCAATCGTCATGGATCACCTTATTCTTGCAGCGGCAGACCAGGGGCTGGGCACCTGCTGGGTCGCGAACTTCAACGCCGAGGAAGCGCGCCGCATGCTACATATTCCAGACGCAGTTGATCCGGTGGCCTTTACCCCACTCGGTTTTCCCGCCGACAAGCCCAAATCGAAGGAGCGAAAACCGCTCCAATCCATCGTCTACTGGGGATGTTGGGGTTCAGGAGAGTAGGAGCTTATGAACCGTCGTGATCTGATGAAGAACTGTCTCGCTATCCCGCTGCTCGTGCCTTGTGCGTGGTCCCAGCCCGCCAAATCGCGCCAGCCACTTCTCAAGCTCAGCTGCAATCTTTTCACTTTCAACGAGCCCCTAACCAAGGGCGAGATGACGCTCGCCCAGGTCATCGACTATTGCGCCGACCTCGGTTTTGAAGCAGTGGATCCGACAGGCTACTACTTCCCCGGGTACCCGGACGCGCCCTCGGATTCGTTCGTCAACGAGGTCAAACGGCAGGCTTTCCTGCTTGGACTGGATATCAGCGGAACCGGGGTCCGAAACAATTTCGTCCAGTCCGATGCGGCCAAGCGCAAATCGGACATCGAATTGGTCAAGCGTTGGGTAGGAGTCTCGGTCAGGCTGGGGGCGCCCGTCCTCAGAGTTTTTGCCGGGCCGCAGGACGCCGGGGCCTCCGCCGCCGATATCGACAAATGGCTGGTTGACTGCCTTGCCGAATGTGCGGAATATGCGGGCCGCTACGGCGTCCTGCTCGCCTTGCAGAACCATCGCGACTTCATCGACACGGCCGAGCACCTGAACGGCGTGATCGCACAAGTCGGTTCCCCCTGGCTGCGCGCTCACCTGGACATCGGCGGCTTCCGGACCAGCGATCCCTACGCGGATATCGAAAAGGCGGTTCCGAACGCAATCAACTGGCAGATCAAGGAGAACGTTTTCATCGGCGAGAAGGACACGCCCACGGATCTGCGGAAGCTCTTCGGCATCATCAGAAAAGGCGGGTATCGCGGTTACCTTCCGCTGGAAACCCTGGGAGCCGGGGATCCGCGACCGAAGATAACCGGCTTCCTGGCCCGCGTGCGGGAGGCGCTGGGGTAAAGCGAAGAGGGGTATCCACGAGGGACACGCTCTTGCCTGTATTCAGAACATCCATGCCTGCCGGGGCGTGGTGGCTGGTCCGCTTACTCGCTCGCTGGCGCTCGCTGCCGTGCGCGGCTCCTTACGATCTCGCCTCCGCGCGATATCGCCCAAGCCACGAGCTCTTTTTTTTGATGACGCCGTGTTGAGGGCCAAAGCGAAGCGTAAGCGATCACCGTAAGGAGCCGCGCACGGCAGCGAGCGCCAGCGAGCGAGTAAGCGGACCAGCCACCACGCCCTGAGGCTCCGGCGTAAAAGACGCAGCATCCCGGGGTTGTCACCCTGTTGCCTTTCAGTCTGTCTCCGGCTTTCCTCCCCCGCCGATCTTGATGACCGCCCCGGTTGAGTATGCCGTGAATTCCGGCGCATACATCGACTGAAGCGTGGCCGGGCTGACCCGGAAGGTCCCTCCCATGTTCGCCCGCACCCGGTATTTGAGGGTGTACTCGCCCTGGGGCAGCCACTCGAAAAAGAAGTTCGTGCCCGAGTCCCGGGTCTCCTCGTACCAGCCGATTCCCAGATCCCACTTGTACCGCGACACCACCACACCGGGTTCCAGACCAGCGGCCCGCGGATCGCGCAGGTGCACGTACTCGCACGGATGCTTAGCGCGGACGGACAACTGGACCTCGATCTCGTCGCCGAGCGCCAGCAGGGCGCCCTCCGCCAGCGGCTTCAGCTCGAAACCGCTCGCGGTGCTTTCCCGCTTGAAATAGCGGCGGGAGACCGAGAGCAGGTCGCCCTGCTCGGTTTCGGGCAGCTTCTCGGTGGAAAAATGCCAGGTGGCGGAGGCAAAAGCCAGGCCCTTGCTTGTCTTTTCCACGACGACCGTGGAATCCTGACTGGGCTTGAAGTCTGCGCCCCGCACGACGATCTGGTTCTTCTTGCCGGTGAACTTGTCCGGCTCGAAAACCAGCTTCGTCACGCGCGTCCCGATCCTGACCGTCGCGTCTTCGCGGATCCCCAGCCCGCCTTCCTTATTCAGGTAATGAACCAGCGAATAGATCACCTCGGCTGTCGCCTTCGTCGACTTCCAGTGGTTCAGCTTCTTGTTGAGGAAGAGCCAGTGAACCAGGCCGTCCTTGCGCTTGTCCTCCGGCAGGATTTCGATGAGTGTGCGCAGCGCGAAGGCGTGGGTCTCGATCCGGTCGTTGTACCAGAGCCAGGACCGATCTTCCGGCGCCCAGTAAGTGCCCTCGTCGCGCGAGGTTTTCGCCGAATCCATGACGCTTGCGAACACCAATTCGGCGTCCTTCTGCCGGTTCATCCGCTTGAGGGTGAGCGCGAGCTGGCACTTGAGGTAGGGTGAATGGTCTTTCCAGTGCTTGAAGCTGAACGCCAGGATCTGCTTTCTTTCCTCGGGCGTAAGCGCGTCGCCCATCCAGGACGCATCCGGGTAGCAGGATGCGACGTAGTTCAGGAAGGTCAGGAACTCCCAGCAACAGTCGTCCTTCATCATTCGCTGCACGTACTCGCGCCGGAATTCGTCGGCGAGGTACGCCCAGCCCTTCTGGATCACGTCCCGCGGCACGTCTACCCCAAACTCGGAGGCCTTGGCGAACCCGTACATGATGTACAGGGTCATGTAAGGGGAGGGCGGGCCGCCCGGCCACCAGGGGAATCCGCCGCTAGCCGTCTGGGCCTTTTTGAGCTTGGCCAGCGCCTGGCTGCGCTCTGCGGCGGCGACCCGGGGATCCAGCACCCTCAGGATCTCGTTTTCGCCCGCCGAGCCTCCCTTGGCCTCCACCAGCCAGGGCGTTTCTTCCAGGCTCATCTTGCGGTTCGGATCGATCGCGTCGAAGGTCTCGAACACCGTGTCCCGCTTGGACAGTTCCTGGGCCATCCGGGCGACGGCCGGGTATTTTGCGTAGACGCTGCCGAGGATCCCGGTCGACAGGAAGCGGTTGAGCGTCTGCTCGGTGCATTCATACGGATAATTGATCAGATAAGGTAGCGCGGAGAGGACGGAGTAGAAGAGCTGGGTGTCCACCGTGACGACCATCTGCTCGTTCAGGAGGCTCGGGTCGCCGCCGGCTTTCAGATCCTGGAACACGAGCTCCCGGCGGTCCTGGTCCTTCAGGCTCACGAAACGGGACTGCGACAGGTGCATCCGGCCAGGCAGGAGAGGCAGCGGCCTCTGCTCGCCGTCGCTGATATCGCCCGATCTTGCGACGACCTTGAACGCGACCAGGCCCACCCGGGGAGGTGCGATGACGGGGAACATCACATTGGCCCCGCCCCCGGGCTTCACCGTGAATTTCTTCGAAGCCGCGCCCCCCTGCAGCCCGAAGGCCTCCAAAAGAGACTGGTTGGTTTCGGGGTCGATGATGTCGAGGGTGACGTCCCCGGCCAGGTTCTTTTCCGCCGGCGTTATTGACCACGACCTTCAGTTCCGCCCGGTCACCTTCGCGGAGGAAACGTGACATGTACGGACGGACCATAAGGTCCTTGACCGTTCGCGCCTCCTTGCTCGTCGAGCCGGCCAGCAGGTCGGTCGTGACCGCGTGCACCCAGACCTTCCAGGAGGTGACGGAATCGGGCGCCTCGAACTCGATGATGGCAGAGCCGTCCGGCCCGGTCAGGAGCTGCGGCTTCCAGAAGGCGGTCTCGGAGAAGTTCGCGCGAAGCGGGGTGGGAACGGCCGAAGCCTGCTTGTCCCCCTCGGCCTCGCTTTTTTCCTTGACCTGCAGGGAGTCCTTCCCGTCGATGCTGCCGCCAACGGCTCCCATGTCCGCCTTTTTGGCCGGCCGAGCCGGGGGCGCGGCAGGCACCGCCTCCGACATCGCGCGCGCATTCACCGATTGCATCATCATCGCCCCGCATGAATCTCCGACCACTGCCCGGCCCGCCGATCCCATAGGAATCCAAGAACTGCAGGCGATCCTCGGTCAGCGTGGGCGGAGAACCGATGTCGTGCTCGTAATAGAGCCAGCGGGCGGACCCGGCGGCCAGGTTTGCCGTCAGACTGTCCGAGGCCGCCCGGTAGGGCCAGAGGGAGAGCGGACTGGGTGGGTTGTGCGGAGCAAAGGCATCCAGGCTCCGGTCGTACATGTACGCCAGGATCTCGGCCGCCTTGGCACCCACCTCGCCGCCACCCGGCCGCTTGACGGTCACCCGCCAGGTTTCGCGCCCGCCCGGCCGCAACTTGTCGCGGAAGGTCGAGAACTGGACGCCGAGCTCTTTGTTGTCCCACGGCACGTAAATACTGACGTCCTGGGAGACCAACTGATGGTCACGGACCATGACCAGCCTGAGGGCAAAGCCCCCGCGGTCGGTTTCCCGGATCGGGATCTCGACCAGGCTTTTATCCTTTCCGCTCATCAGCTTCTGCCGCTCGACCAGCCGCCCCGACCGGTATCTTTCGAAGAACATCGGCTGATCGGAGAGGCCGGAGGTCACGAAAAGACGGGTCGTTTCGCCGACCTTGGGGGATGGGTTGTCGCACAGCAGAAGCCCGGGGACGGCCACTCGAGAGCCGGGAGCAGCCACTATGAGCTCCTGAGACGTCTGGAACTGCTCCCCGAATTCGTCCCTGGTCTGGTAGTGCAGCCGGTAAACGCCCTGGGCGAGCCCGGGCAGATCGAGCTGAGCCGCGCCTTGTGCGTCGTGGCTGGCTTCGCCTCGGCTGATCTCGCGACCGTCCGGCATCGAGCGGAGAACGGCAGCTGCGGCGTATGAGGGGTCCCAGCGCGGGCGGAGCTTGTCGCCCGGCGTCGCGAACTCCTCCGCCTCCTGCGAACGCAGGGCCGGAATGTCGGCCGGCAGGGCCGTCTGTTCGGGCTGCCTGACAGAAACCAGGCGCCAGCGAGGCCTTCCCTGCGCGCGGGGTCCCGTTCAGGTCGGTGCGCATCAACCGGATTTTGAGACGGGCGTCTTCCGTGAAGAACTGGCGCTCGGGATTAATCTGCGCTTCGACCGAGATGAATCCGAGCCGGAAGCTGCGATCCGCTCCCTGAGTCTCGCCGCCTTCGTCCGTCACATCGGCCCGGACGGCATAGTTGTAAGTGATACTTCGATCCTTCTTCGCCTCGCGCTCGTCGGCGGCCGGGGTGAAGTTGATCTCGAAGCTCCCGTCCTCCTTCAGAGCCGAAACACCCCGGGCGATGATCTGCTCACTTGACCCGGCGCCGCCGTAGTACCAGGACCACCACCACGGGTAGACCGGCCGGCGCGTCACCCGCCATTTCACCTCGCCGCTGGTGACGGGCAGCCCGAAGTAGTAACGCGCCTCGCCCTTGATCGTGGCCGGCCGGTTCAGCCTAAGCGCACCTTCCGGCTCCTTCAAGGATGCTTCGTATGTCGGGCGTTTGTACTCTTCGACCTTGACGAAGGCCATGGAGCCGGGCCGATTGATCGATGTCTGGATCGACCAGTTCCCGAGCATTCGCCCCGAGGGAATGGGGAACTCGCCTGCCGCGGTTCCGAATTCGTTGGTTGTGACCGGCTTCGACTCCACTTCCTGGCCGTTGGCGTCACGAAGCGAAACCTTTACCGCCTGGTTGACTCTCGGGCGGAGGTCGGCGGCGTCAGAGCGTCCGCCGTAGGCAATGATCTTCCACAGGATCTTCTGGTTCGGACGATAGATTGCACGGTCGGTGTAGACGAGGCAATCGGTGACTGCGTCCGGGGCCGAGTAATCGTTGGCGTACAGCCCGCGTTGTTCGATTGCGAGGTGGCGTCCGTGGCGCACAATCAGAAAATAGGAGCCGGCCCGGAGGTCCTGAAGACTGGCCGTGCCGTTGAAGGATGTCTGGAGGGTCTGGACCAGGCGATGACCCGAGTTCCAGTCGTGGGCGAAGACCTCGACTTGCGCCCCCTCGACCGGTTGACCGCTGCTGCCCGATAAAACCTGCACTTCGATCAGTCGGTCCGTCCAGTTTCGACGGACGAGCAGGACCAGGTCTGTCACGATGAAATCGGTGACTTCCACCCGATTGCCGCGCTGCCGGAAGTCGGGGAGCTCGGAAGCGAAGAGCACGTAGTAGCCGGGATCCGCCATCGGCGGAGTCACGAAGGTTTTGTGAGTCTCGAAATCCGGCGTAGGGGCAAGATTGACGGTCCATTGAGCCGCCGGTTTGGCGGAGGAGAGCAACGGCTCCTGCTCCTGGGGCGCAAGGGTGAGCCCGCTTGGGTTCCCCCTGTACCGGCCGGGGGTCTTGAGATCGACCAGATACGCCCGGAAATAGAGAACCGGCAGGTTCCGGTGTGACACCTCGATGGAGCGCTTCCGGGGACCGTCGGACTGCATCGCCGTGAAGTTGAACTCGGAGTCCTGAATTGCCTTTACCTCGAAAAGACAACGCTGGCCCCCGATCGACTCGGGAAATGCATCGTGACCCGCCCGCGCGAGGGCAAGGGCGCGGATCATCTTTCCAGGCACTGGCTCCTCTTTGACCATCTCGACGAGCGTCGCCTGCCCCATGGACCACCAGGGATAACGGCGGTAAGTCGGGAGGTGGTTGGCGAGGGACGTCCGGATCTTCGTGCGGTCCTCCTGCTCGGTGAAGGCGGCGTGCAGGCGGCGCAAGCGCTCGAGACGTGCCTCCAGCGCGGCTTGGGGGCGGGAGGCGGCGGCGTGCCAGGTCTCGAGGTCTTTCAGAACGGCAACCATCCGCTCGAGCGGGTGTGCCTGGAGCGAGTCGCCGGGGCGGTCGACTTTTGGCTCGGCCAGAAGCTGGTCCAGGCTCACCTGGTAAAGGCCGTTTTCCTGCTCCGGCGTCCAGAAGGAGGAGTCGGCCAGCAGTTCGGCATACAGGTAGGAGACGGCGTCGCGTACTGTGTCGCGAATTCCCGTCGGGGTAATCATTGGGGACGATGTACTCGCCGAGCGATTTGACGGGTCTGGTCCCGAGCTCGGCGCGTTCCGCCCAGACCTTTTCGTAGGATTGCCGCGCCTCGGCAAAGATCTGGTCTTTTGTCCAGGCCTTGAGATCCACGGCGCCGGTCGACGCAACCCGTTCTCTCTGGTTGATCTCCCAGCTGTATGCCTGGTAGTACTGAACGAGCGAGGCGGCGTAAAAAAGCTCGAGGACCAGGCGATCGCTCTGGCCCTTCCGGCCAGGCCTGTTCTTTCAGGAACCGCACGGCGGTCTCGTAGCCGTGCAGGCCGGTCCTCAGTTGAACTTCGAGGATCAGGCCCTTCTTCCAGTTCTCCACATCGCCGGCCGTCGCTTGCCTGCTCGCGCAGCTTCCCGACAATTTCGAGCGCCTCGTTGAACTTCTGTTCGTCGATCAGGCGTTTGACCTCGGTCCACGATTGCCGAGCGGACGCGTTGTTCATGTTTGTTGCCTGGCGGCCGCTGGCCGCTCCCGCTTCGCTGAAACGCGAGCGTAAAAGCCAGTAGGCCGAGTGAAAAGAACACGACCAGAGCGAAAATGGCTGGGCGAAGGGCCTTCGATTTCATGAGACCTCCTGCTGACCGGGCAGCTGCATGGTGATTGTGCCTCTAATCCTTTAACGATCCCAGCCGAAAAATCTTAGAAGCGGGCAGAGGGGCAAAGGGCAACAGGCCATCGGAGCAGCTGAATTGTGTTCGGCTGTTGCGCTCCCCCTCCGTCGGCGACTGTGCTCCGCTTTGGGACGGATTCGGCCCTCGGAGTGCGGACGTCTCGTCCGCACTGGGATCGCGGACGTCCCGTCCGCGCGGCGGGCATCTTGCCCGCCGCTTCCGATCGGCCGAGCTGTAGCGATCTCCGCGAGAGGACGCCGGGCAAGATGCCCGGCGCGCGGGCAGGATGCCCGCGAACCCAGTGCGGACGGGACGTCCGCGCTCCAGAAGGCCGTCGCCAAAATCCAGGACCTGCTGCTCTGCCCTCTGCCCGCTGCTGGCTGCTTTGCCTTTCCCGCGCTATACTCCGAGAGCGAGATATTACAGGAGGCATTATGACGATCAGGCGGTCCCTTTTTTCGGCGTCGCTTCTGGCTTTGCTTGCAACCGGATTGCTGGCCCAGCCGCTCCCGACCGGGAATCCCAAAGACTTCAAGGTCAAACCGTGTCTTCACTCGGTCAGCTACGCGGGAGTCTGGCGAGGCCAGGCTCAGCTTACGGTAGACGAGTTCCTCCTCAAGGCCAAGGAACTCGGGTTTGACGCTGTGATGCTGGTGGCGAAGCGACCTCACGTCTCTCCGGTTGACTACGACGACGCAGCTCGAAAACGGCTGAAAGCGCGGATGGATGAACTAGGGCTGAAACTCGTAGCGCTTGCTGGATATACCGATTTCACAGCGGGGGTCGACAAACCCGGCATTCCTAACGTTGAAATCCAGGCGACATACGTCGGCGAAGTCGCCAAGCTGGCGCGCGACCTGGGCACGAACATGGTCCGGGTTTTCACAGGCTACGAACGACCGGGGATCCCATACGATCGCCAGTATGCGATGGTGGTCGAAGGGCTCAAGCTGGCCGGCAAGAAGGCCGCCGAGCACGGAGTGACGCTGGTCGTCCAGAACCACCATGACATCGCACTCCATCACGATGCGATGTACTGGCTCCTGAAAGAAGTGAATTTGCCGAACGTGCAGGCAGGGTGGGATGCCTGGTCGCCGACCCTCGAAGGCCTGAGCCCCGAGCAGATCCGGGAATCCGTACTGAAGATGAAGCCCTTCATCGTCCATACGATTGCGGCCGATTACGTCCGGCATCCGCGATTCAACTACGAGCATGAGCTGACGAACTACATCAAACAGGACGACGCTCTGCGCGCGGTTCCGATGGGCGAAGGGATCATCGACTATAAGACATTTCTCACCGCACTCAAGGACATCGGCTACCAGGGATACATCGCGTACGAGATGTGTGAGGTGCTGGATGGTGGTGGATCCGTTGAAAACCTTGATCGGACCGCTCGGAAGTTCCTCCACTATCTGAAGCAGTTCGAGCAAAAAGAGGTTTCGGCCAGGTAGCCGGACGGGATAAGCGGACTGCAAGCAATTCGCTGTCCAAGTTGACTTGTCGTTTGACGTAGCGAACGTATATCCTTGGTCAAATTTGACCAAAGGCGGACAGTTCGCCGCGGCAGACACCACGAGAGGAACGGAGATGTCGAGCGAGCTACAGAGAACGCCAGTCATCGAAGTTAAAGATCTGGTACTGCAGAAGGCGGCGACGGGGATCAAGGGTCTGGACGAATTGACCGGGGGCGGGCTGCCTCGCGGCAGGCCCACGCTTGTGTGCGGAGGGGCCGGGTCCGGAAAGACCCTTTTTGCGATGGAGTTCCTGGTTCACGGCGCTCGGGAAATGGATGAGCCGGGGCTCTTCGTGGCGTTTGAAGAGACGCCGGAGGAATTGAAGACAAACGTTGCCTCCCTCGGCTTTGACCTGAACACCCTCATCGCAAACAAGAAGTTAGCTGTCGATTACATCTATATCCAACCGACCGAGATCGAGGAAGCGGGAGACTATGACCTCGAGGGGTTGTTCATCCGGCTGGGCACGCTTATCGATTCCATCAGTGCCAGGCGGATCGTCCTCGACACAATTGAGACCCTTTTCAGCGGGTTCACCAACCAGGCGATCCTACGTGGCGAGTTGCGACGACTGTTCCGTTGGCTCAAGGACCGGGGAGTTACGGCACTCGTCACTGCAGAGCGTAGTCCGAAAGGGCAACTGACCCGCCACGGCTTGGAAGAGTACGTGTCGGATGCCGTTATCGAGCTCGACCACCGGGTCATTGACCAGGTCGCCACACGGCGTCTGCGGGTCGTCAAATACCGGGGATCGCGCCACGGGACAAACGAGTACCCCTTCCTGATCGATGAACACGGGATATCCGTGCTTCCGGTGACTTCATTGGGACTGAACCACCGGGTGAGTGAGGAGCGGGTCTCGACCGGGGTGAGCAACCTCGATTCGATGCTGGGGGGCGGATACTATCGAGGCAGCAGCGTTCTGGTGTCAGGAACGGCCGGGACCGGTAAGACAAGCCTGGCCGCACACCTGGCCGACGAATGCTGTAAGGCCGGAGGGCGGTGCCTGTATTTCGCATTCGAAGAGTCGGTGGCCCAGATTGTGCGGAACATGAAATCGATCGGCATCGATCTCCAGAAATGGATCGATGCGGGGCTGCTCCGGTTTCAGGCGTCCAGGCCGACTCTCTTCGGGCTGGAAATGCACCTGCTCAGCCTGCACAACGTCATTACGCGACTTCGAACCCACTGTAACGGTTTTGGACCCGATCACGAACCTGATGACAGTCGGGGCGACCACCGAGGTCAAGTCGATGCTGACCCGGTTGATCGACATGCTCAAGAACCGAGAGGTGACGGCGTTTTTCACCAGCCTGACTCATCCCGGGGAAGACGCGGAGAGCAGTGCAGTGGGCATTTCCTCGCTCATGGATACCTGGCTTATGATCAAGTACCGGGAAGAGAACGGCGAACGCACACGGACGATCGAGATCCTGAAGTCCAGGGGCATGAAGCATTCGAATCAGATTCGCGAGTTCCTTCTGACCGACAAGGGAGTCCAACTCGTCGACGTCTACCTGGGAGAAGGAAGGGTCATGACCGGGTCCGCGAGAGCGGTCCAGGAGGCCCGCGAACGGGTCGAAGCCGGCGTCCATGACGCGGATATCGAACGCCGCAAGCGTGAGCTGGAACGCAAAAAGGCAATAATGGAAGCGAACATCGTCGCGCTCCGCGCCTCCTTCGAATCCGATGAGGAGGAGCTTCGACGCTCTGCTTGCTCAGGAAAGCACGCGTTCCGAGAATGCCGCGACTTTCCGCCGTCTCATGTCCGAAGTCCGAGGCTCGAATCACCCCTCAGACGCGCAGTCCGAGGCGGATGCGAACAAGAAAGAAAGGTGACCTTTATGGCCTACAGCGAGGAGTGGAAGGGAGCCACGTCTGAGGAACCTCACGATTCCAAACACTACGATCTCAGGTTGTATGTGGTTGGTCAATCACCGAAATGCATGAGAGCCTTTGAGAACCTGCGGGAAATCTGCGAGACCCACCTCAAAGGGAGGTACCATATCGAGGTCCTTGACCTGCTGGAGAATCCCAAACTGGCCCAGGGGGATCAAATCCTCGCTATCCCCACGCTGGTTCGAAAGCTACCGGAGCCGATCCGTAAGATCGTCGGCGACCTTTCCAACACCGAGCGGGTACTGGTCGGTCTGGACCTGCGCTCGAGGTGAGAAGAGAAGAATTTCGGGGACATAATACTTAATTCTCAACCAGTTACCGAGCAGTGCCCGGTGGCGAAAGAATTAAGTTTTGTGTCCCCGAAATTGCGATGGCCCGTGGCTCACCCGTCACCCTCGGGAATTCTTTGGGGCTGCTTCCCTAGTCGCGCTGGATCCGTCGTGTTGGAAGTTTCGGGGGAGTCTCTGGGGAGTTTCGGGGACACAAAACTTAGTTCCTTAGCTGACGCGTGATGTCGTTGACTGAATGGGGGAGTTTCGGGGACACAAAACTTAATTCCTTAGCTGACGCGTGATGTCGTTGACTGAATGGGAATTAAGTATTATGTCCCCGAAACTCCTTACTTCTTTTCGAAAACCCGAGAGGATTCCCGTTCGCCCATCGGGGTTGAGGTCTTTCCAGTAATCGTCAGCGTCTTGCCATCGGCTGAAAGCTCCCACCGGTCATTGGATTTGATCGTAATCTGCTCGCCTTCGCGTTCGAACTGGGAAACAGTGTCAACGACCAGGACGTTTCCTTCCCATTTGGCGGTCGCTTTGGAGGTCCGGCCCATGAAACCCGGGATCTCCTGCTCGGCGCCGTCGGTTTTCAGCGTGTACTCGCTGTCGCGGGTCCCACGTTCGTTTGTCACCTGCTGCTTGACCGCGACCGAATCCGCGGTTTGCTGGACAGTCAAGTTGATGTCCGGCGTCGCGCCGCCGTCCCGTCCCATCCGATAATTGCTCTTGTCCTTGTTGAGAACCCAGTTTCCCGAAAAATCAGGGTTGGCGGCGAAAACGAGGCAACCAAACGTCAGGACGACTAGAAAGACACTGAGGATCTTAGTCATATACGTTCCTCCAAGCGAATGTGTGGCGAGTTTCGACACATAGTAGGCTACGTCGAAGTCGTGATCTTGTTTCAGTCCAGCGTCCGAGGGGAATGGTTAGCTGCAATTCTGCTACAATCCATCGCATGCCGACAGCGGGAGGATACGGCGAACCAGCGCCACTGCGGAGAGTCGCCCGAGTGGTGGATGTCTCCGGCGAACCGCCATTGGCACTGGCCTCTCGTGTGGCCTCACGCTTTGATATTCCAACGCCAATCGAGACCTTCGACTTCCCGGAAAAGGGAAACATCAATCAGTACACGTTCGTTGTCCTTGCCGGCAGGCCGGATGCCCAACAGGAATTCCTCCTGCAAAAGATCAACCGAAGCGTGTTCACGAGACCCCGGGCCGTGATGCAGGCGATGATGGCCTGCATTCAGGCGCAGCGCGAGGGCTTGCGTCGCCGGCCGTCACAGTCGTCCGACCCGGAATGGGTGGCGATCACTCTCCTCCCCACGCACGCCGGTTCTTACTTCCTCGAAGCCGATGAACCGAGCGGGCTGGAATGCTGGCGGCTGATGGTCCGAATCCCGGACGCGGTCACTTATAAGAGCCTGAGCGAGCTCCCTGAGATCGGGAACCGGCTGAGAACAGCCGAGGAAGCGGGCCGAGGTCTGGCCATCTACCTGGATCTGACGGCGGCAATGGATGTTTCCGGGCTTGAGAACCCGCTCCCCGGCTATCGGGACACCCGCCTCTACTACAACCAGCTCCTCTCGGTTCTCGGCGGAAATCGGACAGCCGAAGAGGCTGTGGGACTCATCCCCGAAGACGCTGTCCTGCGCCACAGCACCGGAGAACATTTCCTCCTCCATGTGACCGAGGACGAGTACCGGCGCCGGCTCAGCCAGGCGGAAGAGCTCGTGCGTCTGGCACAGGCCGAGGAGTGTTACGCGATGACCCTGCTCGACGACATGTCGACGGGCAGGATCCGGCGAATGGCGATTCATGGCGATACCAAGCTGGACAATTTTCTCTTCGATCGCGCGACCGGCCGGGCCAAGGCGCTTGTCGACCTTGACACGATCATGCCGCACACCTGGCTGGCCGACTGGGGTGACATGGTCCGATCGCTTTCCAACGTGGCCGGGGAAAAAGAGCGGAACGTCGACCGGGTCAAGGTTGACCTCGACATCTACGGGGCCGTGGCGCGGGGTTTCCTGGGATCCGTTTCGTCGGCCAAGAGCGAGGAAATAGACCGGATGGTCGATGCGGTCCAGATCATCGCGCTCGAGCTTGGCGTCCGCTTCCTGGCTGACTATATTCGGGGTGACAGCTACTTCAGGCTGGGTCCCGCCGACCCGCTCGATTTGAATCGGGTGCGCGCTGCGACACAACTGACGCTCTTCAAACGATTGCGCGAGTGCGAGCGCGAGACACGCGCCTGCATCAAGGAATTGCGACGCGACAGAAAAGTGTAAGGTGAGTTCTGAGTTCTGAGTTGACTGAGTTCGGGAGATTTCGGGGACACAAGACTTAATTCCTTGCCGGCGGGGAGAGGCGCGTTAACGGCGAGGGAATTAAGTATTATGTCCCCGAAATCCCCAATGGGGTAAAAGCGTGCGAGAGCTGAAAATCGGCACTTCATGGGTACGCGGGGTAGTTGGCGACGCGCTGACTCCGGAGCTGGTGGTCAACTTCGCCCGCGCGTTCGGCACATGGGCCGGCGGAAGCAGGGTGGTGATTGGTCGGGATACCCGGCGATCATCGGTCGCGATGCGCTCAGCAGCCCTTTCCGGACTCCTGGCCAGCGGTTGCGAGGTCATTGACCTTGGGCTTGCCCCCACCCCGTTGACTTCTTTTGCGATTCGGGAACTGGCTGCCCAGGGGGGGATGTCCATCACCGGAAGCCACAATGACGCGCGCTGGAACGCCTTGAAATTCCTGGGGCCCGACGGCTCACTTCTCAATACCGTCAAAAGCGAGGAGTTGTTGGATATCTACCACAGCGCCAGCTTCCGGAGCGCCGGCTGGCAGGACATCAAACCGGTCGCGGAGAACCAGTCGGTGGCCGAGCGCTATCTGGAGCATTTGCTTTCGGTCTTGGACGGAGACTTGATCAGGAAAAGAGGGTTCCGCGTCGCGGTCGACTTCTGCAACGGGACATGCGGAGCGCTGACAGCGAAATTCCTGCAATCGCTCGGCTGCACCCTCCTGCCGGTCAACGAGGAGCCTTCCGGCGAATTTGCCCATCCGCCGTCTCCCAATCGCGCGAACATGAGGCAATTGTCGACGCTCATGAAGTGTTTCCAGGCGGACCTGGGGGCGGCCATCAACGTCGACGGGGATCGAATCGGCTTCGTGACTGCGGACGGCACCGCCCTTTCCGAGGAGTACGCACTCCCGCTGGCAGCCGGGATCCGAATGTCCCGGCGACCCGGCACGATCGCGACCGGCTTCTCCACCTCCCGGATGATCGACGTCGTTGCCGAGCGTTACAGCCAGCAGGTAATCCGCACCCCGGTCGGCGAAAGTTTCGTGATCGACCAGGGGATCGCCGAGGGGGCCGTGCTTGCCGGAGAAGGCTGCGGCGGAGTAGCGGCCCTGCCCGCATCTCTGACCTTCGACGGACTGCTCACGCTTGGGCTCGTGCTCGAGCAGATGGCGGAGAAGGAACTGACCCTGGCGCAACTGGCCGGCCAGCTGCCCAGTTTCGTGATGCGCAAGCGGGAGATACCCTGCCCGCCGAACCAGGTGTACCGGATGCTTGACCGGTTCCGGGACGAATACTCCACGCTCGATCCCGACTGCACCGACGGCGTGTACGTCAAGTGGAAGGAAGACTGGCTGCACGTCCGTGCCTCCAACACCGAACCGCTCCTGCGGATCATCTCCGAGGCGAACAGCGAGGACCGGGCCGACGAGCTCATGGAGCAGGCGCAGACCTTCATGCGACGCATGGCCTTTGAATTCAGAGGACGCTAAGATGCCGCCATCTCTGTCGTTGAAAATCGGGGTATCGGGAGTACGGGGAATCGTCGGCGAATCGCTCAGCCCGCAGCTCGTCGTCTCATTCGCGGCCGCTTTTGGAAGCTATTGCGGCGCCGGGCCGATTCTGATTGGAAGCGACACGCGGCCATCGCGCGAGATGCTGCGGCACGCCGTGGTTGCCGGGCTGCTCAGCGTGGGATCGACGCCGGTTGACGTTGGCATCGTCCCGGTGCCGGCCCTGATGCTGCACATCCGTGAAGTCGGCGCTTACGGCGGCATCTGCATCAGCGCGAGTCACAACCCGATCGAGTGGAACGCCCTGAAGTTCATCGCCAACGACGGAATCGTGCTCCGGCCAAACCAGGCCCGGGAACTGACCGACCTGTATCACCAGGGAGTGTACCCGAGGGTCGGCAACCAGGATATGGCCGAGGCCCGGGTTGACACGACGACGTTGGCCAGGCACCGGATGGCGATCGCGAGAAGCGTCCAGACCGGGCCGATCGCCGCCAGGCGCTTCAAGGTGGTGATCGATTGCTGCAACGGCGCGGCATCCCAGGCGACACCGCAGTTTCTGAAGATGCTGGGCTGCGAAGTCCATGAGCTCTATACGGACGTCAACTCCCTGTTCCCGCACAATCCCGAACCGTTGCCCGCAAATATCGGCGATCTCTGCGAGATGGTGAGACAGACGGGCGCCGATGTGGGCTTCGCGCAGGACGCAGACGCGGATCGACTGGCGATCGTCGACGAGCGCGGGGACCCGCTCGGGGAGGACGCGACCGTCGCCCTGGCGATCCGGCACTGGCTGAAGAAGCGTCCCGGGCCGGTCGTCGTCAACCTTTCCACCAGCCGGATGATCGACGACATCGCCGCCCAGTTCGGGGTCCCCGTCCACCGAAGCCCGGTCGGGGAAGTCAACGTCGTCGAGGCGATGATCCGCCACGGAGCCGAGATCGGGGGCGAAGGCAACGGAGGAGTCATCCTCGCACCCGTGAATCCCTGCCGCGACAGTTTCGTCGGCATGGCCCTGATCCTCGAAGCTCTTGCCGAGGAGGGCGGCACGCTCAGCGAGATGCGGTCGCGGATTCCGCGCTACGCGATGATCCACGAGAAGCTGCTTTGCCGCGCCCGGGATATCGCCCCCTCGCTCAGGCTGGTCAAGAAGCTCTGGAAGGACCATCCGATGGACTTGACGGACGGCGTCAAAGTCAACTGGCCTGACCGGTGGATCCAGGCGCGACCATCGAATACCGAACCGGTCATCCGGCTCGATGCGGAAGCCCCGACCGAGAGCGAGGCGCGATCCCTGATCAATGAGGCGCTGGAGTGCCTGAGTCCCAGCGCATGAAAGGACAAGCACATGGCTTCCGAGAACGCAGCACGCGATCACTCCTCCTTTGCGACGGAGTCATGGCCCGAACAGGTTGCAGAGCTCGCCGAGCGATACCGAAATGAAAAGGCACACTCTCTGCATGTCACCCGCCTCGCCCTGAAGTTGTTCGACCGGGCCGCCGCCATGTGCGGCTGGGACAGTCGGACAAGCACGCTCCTCGAGACCGCTTCCCTCCTCCATGACATCGGGTACGCGGACCATCCGGCCAACCATGCTGTCCGAGGCGCCGAGATCGTGCTGAAGGAGGCGCCTGCCCCGTTGAGCGCCGGCCAGCGCCGTTGCCTGGCTGCAGTCCTCCTGCTGGATGCCCGGAAGTACGAGAAGGGCCTCGAGCATCCCGATGATGAGCAAGCTGCGGTGCCGGGAGAAAGCCATGAAGATCGCAGCCTTCCTCCGGGTCGCCGACGGGCTGGACCACGGCCGTCTCCAGGATGCCGAAATTGTCTCGGTTCGAAAGATCTACGGCAAGCTGCGCCTCACGGTTCGGACATTCTACAAAGGGAATATCGAGCGAGCGCAGGAGAAGGCTGACCTGTGGCAGCGGGCTTTCCGGCTGCCGCTCGACATCGTGCAGGAGGAGTCGACGGAACCGATCGACCCGATGGCCCGCCTGGTTTCCAACTCGCTTCCACTCCTCGAAAATGCCCGCCGCATTCTCCAGTTCGAGTATCGAGGGATTGCCGACAACCGGCAGAAGGCTCTGAGCTCGGACGATCCGGAGGGAATTCACGAGCTTCGGGTTTCGATCAGACGTTTTCGCGCATGCCTGAGGCTCTTCAAGGACTGGATCCCGTCGAGATCCTTCTGTCCGCTGAACGAAGGGCTGCGGGCCCTCGCGGACGATCTCAGCGCGATTCGTGACGAGGACGTGTGGCTGGACTATCTCCGGGAGAAGGCGGAAGAGGCGGAGGCTGCGCCGGACGCCGATATTCGGGAGTTCCTCGCGAGCCAGCAGCGGGTCGAGGGCGAGAGAGGCAAACAGATCTCCGCGCGTCTCTCCGACCCGACATTTTTCGCGCTGGCTCGGCGCATCGAATACTTCCTTCGTACGGAACTACCGAGGCACACACCGAAAACCGAACACCCTTTCAGAGAGATCGCCTCGCGCGAGCTCCGGCGCTTGCTGAGACTCATCGCCCGGAGCCCGGAACCTGCAGGCGCCGATGCAACCGAAGAAATCCACGAGATGCGGCGGCTTTTCCGTCGTGCCCGTTACTGGGCGGAGTTCTCCGCTCCCGTCCTGGGGAAACCCGTCATTCGTCTTGCGCGGCGCCTGCGCAAAATCGCCGGGATCCTGGGAAACCTGCACGACCGGGCAGTCTTTCTTGACCGCCTGGCAAGCGGACCAGTGGATGCCCCCGTGGCCTTGAAGCAGACGACGGGAGCCCAGCACCTCCAGCTGTGGGAGGAGTTCGTGGAATACCGGCCGCGAGCTCCGTAAAAAGGTGAAGGGCTGCCTGAAGGAGCTTCGGAGGGAGTAGGCGATGGCGGGCAGGCCACCCGGGGCACTGTTCCCGCCCGAGTGCCAGCCAATCGGGCCGTCGAGCGGTGCAGAACCGCAAACGGAGCGTGTTTGGCGCAGTGCGCGGATTTTCACCGGAAGCAGCCAGCTCCCAGCCCAGGCGTCGCTTGCGGTCACAATCCGCGCACTTCGCTGAAAGACGCTCCGTTTGCGGTTCTGTGAATCACGCCGAAACCACGATTGTGCCTCTTGGCGAAGGCTTTGGCTTCGACAGGCGTGGCCAGAACATTTGATTTGTGCTTGTGCACTGGGCATCATGAATTGACATGACTGAAAAAGGGCTGAAATCCAGCATCTTTTCATTCGAGAACATCATGAATGTTCTCCTCGTCTTCATCCCGATATCGGCCGTCCTTTATTGGATTGAAGCCACCCCCGTTACCGTCTTCCTCGCCTCAGCGCTTGCCATCGTGCCGTTGGCCGGTCTTATGGGAAGGGCGACCGAAGCGCTGGCAGTGGACCTTGGCGAAGGAGTCGGCGGGCTGCTCAATGCGACCTTCGGCAACGCGGCCGAATTGATCATCGCTCTTGCCGCTCTCCGGGCCGGCCTTTACGACGTGGTGAAAGCTTCGATCACCGGATCGATTATCGGGAACATCCTCCTGGTCTTCGGTTTGGCACTCCTGGTCGGCGGCCTGAAATACCCCAAGCAGAACTTCAATCGAACGGCCGCTACGATGAGTGCGACGCTTTTGACACTGGCGGGGATCGCCCTGATCGTCCCGGCGATCTTTCATCACGTCGCGATTGACCCCCGTCGGGCAGGCTCGCCCGTCGTTGCTGCGTTTCCAGGAGATGGAGCTGTCGACGGAAATAGCGATCGTCCTGTTTATTACCTACATCCTGTCCCTGGTTTTCGCACTCAAAACGCATGCTCACCTTTACGTCGGCGATGCCAAGGAGGTCCACAAGGCCGACGGCAGTCATTGGAGCATGAGAACCGCGGGGCTTGTGCTGCTGGGCGCCACGGCCCTGGTCGCTCTCATGAGTGAGATCCTCGTGGAATCGATCGAGCACGCTGCCGCCACCCTGGGCATGACCGATATCTTCGTGGGAGTGATTCTCGTTGCGATCATTGGGAACGCAGCCGAGCACTCGACGGCCGTCCTGGTGGCGCGCAAGAACAAGATGGATCTCGCGATCAACATCGCGATCGGTTCGAGTCTGCAGGTGGCGCTTTTCGTCGCGCCGGTCCTCGTGTTCGCCAGCTACCTGTTCGGGAACCCGATGGATCTGCGTTTCAGCACGTTCGAGGTTGTGGCCGTGGTCATCTCGGCGGTGGTCGCGAATCTGATTTCATCCGACGGCGAATCGAATTGGATGGAGGGGGTGCAACTCCTGGCAGTCTACCTGATTCTCGGTATGGCGTTTTACCTGCTGCCTGCCTGAGTTGCGCGCCATGTCCCACGGTGGGCAGGCGCACCGCCGTTAAGCCCCGTGAAGCAAGGTAAGGTCCGGAGCCTTTTTCGCCTATGAAGCTTCTGTTCTTTGGGACCAGCTCGGCCGTGCCGACCCGGACCCGCAACGTGAGCGGGCTGGGACTGGTTCTCCCTCAACGCGGCACCTGGTGGTTGTTTGACTGCGGGGAGGGAACCCAGCACCAGATCATGCGTTCACCGTTGACGGCCAGCCGGATCAGCAACATCTTCATCTCCCACATGCACGGAGACCACGTTTTCGGCCTCGCCGGCCTGCTTGCCAGCCGATCACTGCTTGCGCAGGAACAGCCGGGTGTCACGCTGCACGGACCGTCCGGCATCCGCGACTACGTGGACGCGGTGCTGCGGCTCACCGCGACGCACCTCGCCTATCCGCTCATCGTGAAAGAAGTCAAACCGGGTGTCGTCTACGAAGACTCGGAATTTGCGGTGGAGTGCGCGGCCGTCCAGCACGGGCGGGAAGCCTACGCCTATGCGGTTTGCGAGAAAGCCCGACCCGGCCGATTCGATATCGAGAAGGCCCGCTCACTCAGCATCCCCTCCGGCCCGCTTTACGGGCGCCTGAAAAACGGCGAGGAGGTCACGCTCGAGGACGGCCGTGTCATCAGGGGAACCGAGCTGGTGGGGCCACCGCGGCCCGGGCGGAAATTCACTTACTCAGGCGACACATCCCTCAGCGAGGCAGGAGTACAGATCGCACGTGACGCAGACGTTCTCGTCCACGAGGCGACTTATGTCGATGCCGAGATCGCACTGGCCCAGGAACGCCAGCACTCAACCGCCCGACAGGCCGCCGAGGTGGCTCGACGGGCCGGAGTCAACACCCTCATTCTGACCCACATCAGCCCGCGGTACGAAGGAAGCGGCGAGACGAGCGTGGGGGATCTGCTCGACGAAGCCCGGGCCGTGTTCCCCCGAACCTTTCTTGCCGAAGACTTCTGGAGTTACGAAATTCCATCCAGGTCAGAAGTTTCGGGGACATAATACTTAATTCCCACCCAGATTGCGGCAATCGGGCGTAAGCGAAGGAATTAAGTTTTGTGTCCCCGAAACTCGACCGGCATCCGTTTGCTACGGGGACACGAAACTTAATTCCTTGTGCTTACGGCCCGATAGCCGCAGGAGCGGCTTGGGAATTAAGTATCATGTCCCCCGAAGTTATCTCTCCTTACTTATCCGCCCGGCCGGCAACAACCGGGAAGGTCGTGACGATCGGGATGTCTTCCGGGAACGCCTTGTTCGGATCGTCGTGCTGGCGGAGCGTCACGGCAGCCAGCGGCTGATCGCTCTCCACCGTCACGACCCATTCCCCGTAACCCATGTTCACGCCGGAGAAAACCTCCGTCATGTAGCGGGCCAGATGGCGCCCGGGGGTGAAGGTCTGTCCGGCTCCAAGCACTTCCGTGATCGTCTTGGTCGCCCTGATGTCGAAGCCGCCCGCCCCGTCGTCGAACCAGGGGTAGTACAGACGGAAGGTGACGTTTGCGTCGGCGGTACCGGCGTTTACGATCGCCAGCCCGGTCTTCAGAGCTGGAAATGGAGTCAACCGCAATCGTGAAGTCCTTCATTTGCGGCGAGGCGGGGACACCGGCTTCGTAGCAGACAACTCCGTTTTCCGAGTAGGTGAAGACAGCCGTTCCGCCCACGTCGGCGCTTGCCGTTACCTTCACGTATCCGACCTGGAATTCTCCCGTTCCGGTGGTCTGGAGCAAGCGGACGTTGCCCTTTCCAAGATCGAACGTCAGGCTCTGTACCGGCTGGGTCTCGCCGGCCAGGCGTGCCGCGATGGGGCTCCCCGCGGATTGAAGAACTCGACCTTCACGCTGGACGCCTCATTCGTGTTCAAGAAGAACAGGCTTGTCTGGAACTTAAGGCCCGCACCCGCCCCGTCCGCGAACTGCCCGAAGTAGAAGGTCCCGGAGGCGCCGGCGGTCCTCGTCCGCTCCGCTCGTCCCTGCACGACCGGGAACGCGCTGAGGTTCATGACGTCCTCAGGCAGAATCTTGCCCGGCTTGTCGTTAAGCCGAAGAGTAAGGGCTGCAAGCGGCACGTCGCTTTCGACGGTGATCGATCCCTCCTGTAGATCGAGGCTGGCGATCTCGGGGAAAATCTCGAGGGCAAACAGTGCCAGGTGGTCGCCCGGTTGGAAGACATGGTCGGTCACCAGGTCGGCAAGGGTTTTCGACGCCTTGAGATTAAACGCCTTGTCATAAAGACGCAGAGTGGCGGTGGCATTCCGGGTGCCGGTGTTGACCAGGGCCAGCCCGGTTTGCCGGATGTTGGGGATCGAGTTCATGACTACCGAGAATTCGGAGGACGGCGATACCCCCGGCACTCCTGCCTCATAAAGCGTGACGTTGTTTTCGGTGAAGCTGAAAACCGCGGTACCGTTGACGGTTTCCGGGGCAATGAGCTTTGCGTAGCCGACCCTCAGCGACCCTTGGCCGCGGGTCTGGAACGTGTACGACTCCCCGGTGTACAAGCTCGTGGATACTCGACTGGCCGAGCCCAGGGAATCCACGTTCACCAGCATCTCGTGTCCGTTCGAGTCGTACACCTCGAGCTGAATCGGTGTCTCCATGCCGGTGTTGACCAGCACAAAAGTTGTCTGGAACTTGCCTCCCGGGATCGCACCGTCTGCCACCTGGGGGAAATAGAGGGTGCGGGCGCTCACGACTGCCGAGTATTCTATGGTTCCATTGTTCTTCGTCGATGTGTCGCCCGTGGTGACGACCTCCATCTCATTCGGCGCCCAATTCGCTGTTTTCCGGTCGACCTTGATATTGAGCTCCAACCGGGAACGTTCCCCCGGCTGCATGGGATTGCTCCGCAGACAGGTTACCAGGGAATCTTCGGCCGAACATGTCCAGCCGCCCCCACCTGCGGAGACGAAACTGATGCCATTCGGAAGATAGTCGTGCACGGTGATCTGGCCGGTCGTCGGTCCCAGGCCAATGTTCGCGACGGTAAACGCATAGTAACTCATGGAACCGACCAGCAGATTGTCAGGATATTCCTGGCTGATTTCGAGGTTCGGTCCTGCGGCGGGAGCGGCGTAACCGACCCGGACGAGATTCTGCTTGGCATCACCGCCACTCGGCAGCAACTGAACCTGGACTCCATGTTGAACACCGTCCTCGCCAGGCTGCCCCGAACCGAGTCGGAAACCATTGACAAGCTGGCCCGGATCGGGTTGCAGCACGCCGGCGTAGTCAGTGAAACGGAGACTGTACTTGCCTCGCGCGGGGATGACGGTGCTGTCCTGGCCCCAGTAACAGCCGAGGTAAGAGGGCGAGCACGGGGAACCGCTGTACACGCCCGGATAGTAGTCCCTGGCTGTCATCGAAAAGCTGTTCACCGGGGCGCGGGGCGGAATCGTCCAGGGACCCGGAAACAGTTCCGCTTTTCATTATCTGGCTGATGTCCAACTGAGGCGCCGCCTGGTTGGAAAGCGTGGCATCATAGCTCCCGATGCTCGCCGACAGCTTGGTATCGGCTCACGAGTGGCCCCCGGAAGGATCACCGTCTTGGGGTTCATGTCCACGACCAGGAGCTGATGCTTCGGTCCCGGGCTCGGATCGTGCTAGAAGTTGTCGGCCATTTCGTACGAGAAGGGATACCGAGTGTTCCGGTAGTACACAAGCGCGCCAGGTATATTGTAGGCAATGCGCTGAACTTGCCACCCGTCCGCATCCAGCTGCTTGGTTAGACGGTAGCTTTTCAGTGAGCCGTCATACTTGGTGTCCGATCTCCACTCCACCATGTAGTAGTTCGGATACTCGTCCGCATAGGGAGCAACCAGCCATCCTGGGGACGAGTTGGTCCAGTTGGGAAAGGTCCCATACCCTTCGGCCGATTCAAATTCGTCAATGGTGACGCCGTCCAGCTTCGACTCGTCGATCCACCATCCGTTATAGGTCACAGACTTCGTCCGTCCTGTAGACGAAGCGGAGCGTGACTGTCTTTCCGGCCCATGGAGAGAGATCGAATCGCAGGGGCGTGTAACCGGCCCCAGTCAAGCCGTGACCGTAAATATTGTTCTCGTGCGGGTCTTCCTCGCGCAGCGCTCCATCCATGTCGTCCAGCCCGACCCAACTTCCGCCATCCTTGAGGAGCACGAAACCGTAATCCCAGCCGTACTCGATGTCCCAACCCGAGATGAAGGTCAAGACGTTCGGCGCGCCTGAAGGGAGGGTGAGGTTCCGGTCCAGGGTGAGAGTGACTTCATCCCGGTCATACCCGGAATAGGCGCCCTTTCCCGCCCCGGCATAGTTCATCATCCACAGCTGCACCGGGGGACGTTGATCTTGACACCCTTGTAGGTGCCCTGCGGCGTTTCTTCGAGCTGGCCGAGGAGAACGTCGGCGCTCGGGTCATTATGGTCGCGCTCGATCATCGGCTCGTGCCAGTTGCAGAAATCTTCACCGCACGATCGCCATGTATCGCATCCAAAGGGACATGCCGACCGGGATGGTGCCTGACAGCGGGCCGTTGTAAGAGCCGGAGCCCCAGGTGTCCCAACCGGCAACCGAATTGGTTGTGTCGTTCGTGTAAAGATCGGGAAGACCGAAGAGGTTGTGTCCAAGTTCGTGAACGAGGACTCCGAGCCCTGCATTTTCCGGCTGCATCGTGTATGGTCCGACGACGATATCGTCGGCTGTAGTCGCCGGATCCCCTTCATAGACCTTGAACCCGTTTCTCCAATCGTAGTAGTAGCGGAGGTCGCTGCTGTGGCTCCAAATGGCAAACACGTCGTCCGCTGTCATCGCCTCCTCCTGACCGATCCCCGCGTGAATCAGCCAGAAGGTATCGACGATACCGTCATGGTTCTTGTCGAACTGCGGCCAGAAAGCGGTCGTGCTCGTGTCGGTGTAATAGCTCGGATTGTTCTGCTTGAACTTGTTGAGAGTATCAACGACCAGTTGCGCGATCGGCACGTCCCCGCCGCCATCGTTGGAGTAGGGAGTCGGCGCGCCGTAATAAGCCTCGCTGTGATCGACTGTGATCCAGCCCTCGACCTTGCCGGTGAAGGTCACATTCCCGGGCCCTGCCACGTGGTCGTAGTAATCCTGAACGGTATAGCCGGCCAGGTTGATTCCCGGCTGTCCGTCTTTTGGGTCAGTCAGATCGGCACGCACCCGGCCGGCGCCCTCGTATCCGAAAATCAGTTTCTCGTAAAAGGCCGCATTGACTGTCTTTCCCGGCTCATACCAGAGCGTGAAATTATCCTTCACGCCCGGATGAGGCATCTGGCCCTTCATCGGTCCGGTTTTAGTTACCGTCTTCGTTAGGAATTGGCCGTTTTCGTAGGTTTCGTAAATGACTGTATCTGTTCCCCCGAAATCGACCGCCAAGGCCAGGATTGCCGCGGCTACGGGCTGAACGGCGGGGACCACCTCCTGACCGGCCGAACCATCGACGGCTCTCGAGATCTTCCCGCGACGCAGATCGAATTCCCGTTGCTGCATCCGCTGCCTGGCAGATTCGGGGACCTGGTAGGCACTCTCCTTGTCAAACCGAGAGTAGTAATCGGTCACTGCCTTTTGGACATCCTCGGCCGAGGCACCCTCCTTGATCTTCCCTTCCACACGCAGCCACCGCTCGACGAATTCCGGCTGCGGATGAGCCAGGTGCTGCCGGCCGGACGACATCGTCCCAATCGGTACAGCCGGGCTTTGCCGGAGCGACAAGAAGCGGCTTGGGAATCTGGACGCGCCTGCTCTTGAGCGAGCAGCAGGCTGGACATCAGAACGGGAAGCGAAAGGCACAGCGAGAAAAGCGCCACGAGACGACGAGATCCGATCATAACACCCCCAATTTGTTCCGACTGGACCATCCCCTACCCTCCGTGGGAAGTTTCGTCGACACTCACCGGGGTACACGATCGGTCCCGATATCCCGTCGCCCGAAACGCACTTGCATCCAGTCGCGGTGCCGATCTTATAAGAAAGCGAAGCTGTTTTCATTGGAATTAGTGGAAATTCTTGGGCTCACACTGACTGATACGGACGTGTGTCGGTGTCTCCACAATTGCGCTACATTGGATAGATAGCAGGTTCACAAAAGCCTCGACACGGAGGTCCAGATGCTCTTCCCGATTGGCGATGACGACCGTAATTTGTCCGGCCCGGCTTACATTACAATGCTGCTGATCGCCTGCAACATCGTCGTGTTTATCGTCCAGCTCGCCAATCCGGCGCTGACCTACGGCTGGAGCGTTGTTCCTCAGGAGATAACCACCGGACAGGACCTGATCGGGCACACCCAGATTCAGTCGGGCGGCGAAGTGGTTGAGATCCCGCAGGCACCCGGGCCATCCCCCATCTACCTGACTCTGCTGGCGGCGATGTTCATGCACGGCGGCTTCATGCACATTCTGGGTAACATGCTTTATCTTTGGATCTTCGGCGATAACGTGGAGCACCGATTCGGCCGTTTGCCCTTCCTGCTTTTCTACCTCGCCTCCGGATTTGCCGCCTCGATCGCACAGATCGCCATCGACCCTCAATCGACGATTCCGAGTCTGGGCGCGTCCGGGGCGATCTCCGGGGTTCTCGGCGCTTACCTTGTGCTGTTTCCCCGAAACCGTGTCCATGCAGTCATCTTCTACTCGGTGGTCTCCATCCCGGCTATCGCGGCAATCGGGCTCTGGATCGTGTTCCAGTTCGTAAGCGGCATCGGGGCGATCGCGGCCACGGAACAGACCGGAGGAGTCGCATATGCCGCACATGTGGGCGGGTTCTTCGCCGGCGTGTCCTGGCGCTTGTCATGCGCTCGGTTATTCGTGAAGAGCGCCCGAGCGTGCTCACACGTGCGGAAGACCTTGACTCCCGCAGGCTTTGGTAGGGGACAGATCCCCTCCAGCGCCGATCCAATCCAGCGCCGCCTGAGACTTGCTGACTTCGGAGCCCCTTAGGCATTAGAATCGGGCCGTTCAAAGGAGACCATCGTGCGGCCCTGGCTTCGGATAGCGTCAATCCTCCTGCTCGGCATCCTGTTTGGGTTCCCCCAATTGCTTTCGGCTGATCAGTGGGTTCGGGTCAAGTCCAAGAACTTCATTCTCGTGGGCAATGCCAGGGAGAAGAAGATCCGTGAGGCAGCAGCCCATCTCGAGCAGTTCCGGGCGGGTCTCGATCAGCTTGTTTACATGAAATCGGGAGGCTCTCCGATACCCACGGTCGTCGTTGTCTTCAAGGACGACAAGGCTTTTGAGCCCTTCAAGCCGATGGAAGGCGGCAAGGTCCTCCCCCTGGCGGGTTACTTCCAGCAGGGCGAGGACGTCAACTACATTTCGCTCAGCCCCGAGACTGCAACGAGACGCCGTACGCAGTCATCTTTCACGAATTCGTCCACCAACTGGTCCATGAAATGATCGATGACCCGCCCGTCTGGTTCAATGAAGGACTGGCCGAGTACTACAGCACGTTCGAGGTGGGCAAGGACGGGAAGGAAGTGCGCGTGGGCAAACCGATCCCCAATCACATCCGGCTCCTGCGAAACAGCTCCAGTTTCCCGATCAGCGCTCTTCTGAACTCGAGCCGCGAGCTGTTTCGCGTAACTACGACCGCGAAAATCGAGGGTACAGTTATGCCCAGGCGTGGGTCTTCGTCCACTACCTCCTGCTCGGGAATAACAAGAGACGACAGCCGCAGTTCATCCAGTTCGTGCGCGCCTGCGTGGACGGGGGAGAAGAGCCGGATGAACATTTCGAGAGGGTGTTTAAAGCCGACTACGAGACGATGGAGGAGGAGCTGAAAGCGTATGTGCGCAGTCAGTCTTTCCCCTACACCGCTCTACCAACTGAAAGATCGGCTGGTTTTCGAATCGGAGATGACGGCGGAACCGATCCCGAAGCGGAAGCAGACTACTACCTGGGCGATCTCCTTCTGCACAGCAATCGGCTCATCCAGGCCGAATCCTACCTCAGGCAAGCCTTTTCACACGACCCCGGTCATGCCAATGCCCGGGCCTCCATGGGCATGCTTCGACTCCGCCAGAATCGGGTGGCCGAAGCCCGCAAAGAGCTCGAGGAAGCCGTGCGCAGCGACACCGTCCGGCCTGCCGCACGCTACTTCTATGTGCGCAGCCTTATGCAGTCGGATACCGGGAATACTTTACCTGCTGTGACCCGGAAACAAGGGAAATCATCGCTGGCTCAGCTTCACCGGGTCATAGAGGAGTTGCCTACGTTTGCCGATTCGTACAATCTCCTGGGATATATGAACCTGACTTCCGACAGCGATCTGCGATGAAGCGATCACCATGGTGAAACGAGGGATCTCGCTCCAGCCGCGTCGAAAGGAATACCTGCTGACCCTGGCCCAGCTTCTGCTGAAAAAGAGTGAGACCGCGGCCGCAAAAGCAGACTCTTAAAGCTTCTCGCCGGACACGCGACAAGGCCCTGCAGTCAATGGCCCGCAACGTCCTGGAACATGCTGAAGAATTGGAACGGTTCGAGAAGCTGGCACGCTCGCAGGATGCGGGAGGCCGAGGCTCAACCGCCGCCCGGAGGCGAGACGGAAGAGCCGGAAGAGACGGATCGTCCCTTCCCCGCCCCGGCAAGTCGAAAAACGGGCCCGAAACAGGAACAAGAACCGCAACAACGATCGCCGGCGACCCCGCCTCGAATCCGCGAGAAGGCCCCGGGCAAGGTCGTCCTTGAACAGCCCGCCTGCTTTCCAGGCTTCATCGACGTTCGGGGCCATTCCAGGATCATGGGAACGCTGATCGGGGTGGAAACGTTAACCGGGTCTCCCGCCTTCGTCCTTTCTGCGGAGGCAAGGAGTACGTTTTCCTGACCCCCGCCCCCGACACGCCCCTGATGTACAGCTGCCAGATCCGCCTCGGACCGGACTTTGATTACACCGACTTGCATCACGGCGCCGTCGTTTATTTCGACCCGGTCACAAACCCGGGATACTCAGGACGCGCGATCGCAATCGAGATTCTTTCGACCGGGCCCCTGCCTGCGAACTAGCGTTGTGTTTGGTAAATCAGTTACCCTTCAGTTCCTGCCTTCTCAGCTCCGTAGCACCGCTTCAGGTCCGTAGGACCGCTTCAGCTCGGACCGCTTCAGGTCCTACGGACCCTGGAGCTTTTACATTCTTCGGCCTGAAAGGCCGAGACATAATAGCCTGGGGCGGAGCGTCTTTTGCGTAGCCCCAGGTTTTAGACGGGTCGTAGAGCAGAGCCCTGAAAGGGCGTCAGATGCCTGCACAGAGGAGCGAGAGGACCATGTCACAGTCATTGTCACAACTGTATGTTCATCTGGTTTTCAGTACCAAGGACCGAGCCCCGGTGCTTCATCCCGAGATTTCCGAAAGGCTTCATGACTACCTTGCCGGAATATTTGACGAGATCGACTCGCATTCGTTGAAGATCGGCAGCGCCACTGACCACGTCCATTCATTGTTCGCCCTGTCCAAGAATCTTGCTTTGTGCAAAGCGGTCGAGCATGTCAAAACGGGTTCTTCTAAATGGCTGAAGACGCTTGGCCCCCGCTTCCGTGACTTCCACTGGCAAGCCGGTTATGGCGGTTTCTCTGTATCCCAATCTGAAGTGCCCGGGTAACTGCGTACATCTCCAAGCAGACCGAACACCACCGGAGGAGAACTTTCCAAGACGAATACCGACGATTCCTGCAGAAGTACCAGGTCGCGTACGATGAACGCTACGTGTGGGATTGAGGCCCCTGGAGCGGAGTGCTTTCTCTCCCGCCCTTTCAGGGCTTGAAGCTCGTTGCTGGCTAGCCCGGGGCTACGCAAAAAGCGCTCCGCCCCGGGCTACTATGTCTCGGCCTTTCAGGCCGAAGGCGATCGCAGCCGGCTGAAAATGTAAAAACTCCGGGGTCCGTAGGACCGATTCAGGTCCTACGGACCTCGAGGACCAGCAGCAGGCAACCACTAGCCAGCCGGGCGAAGCCTCGTGGGTCCGACTTCCCAGTCGGACCTCGGCCAAACAGGCGGGCTCGGCCAGCCGGGCGAAGCCTCGTGGGTCCGACTTTCCAGTCGGACTTCGGCCAAACAGGCGGAATCGACCAGCCGGAACGAAGTCTCGTAGGTCCGACTTTCCAGTCGGACTTCGGCCAAACAGGCGGAATCGACCAGCCGGGCGAAGATGTCCGACTGGGAAGTCGGATCCACGGGAGTCGGACCCACGGGAATCGGACCCGCGATCAGAGCTACGAAACCTGGAACTTCATTCCGTTCTGACGACAGATCGTCTTGATGACCGCCCGGCCGTGCATCGCCCCGGTCGGGACCCCGCCGCCGGGCTGGACCCATTGCCCGATCATGTGGAAGTTGCCAACTGCAGGAAGCGTTTTTCTCATCCTCATCCGGATGGATTCGGTCGTGATCAACCATCCTTCAAACGAGGCCTGCCAGTTACCGGTGTAGCGCTCAAAAGTCATCGGCGTCGCCACATCCACCATCTCCACTTTCCCCTTGAGCTGCGGGAAACGGCGCTCCAGGAATCCGACGAACTGATCGGCGATGCAACGCTTCTGGGCCTGGTACCGGGTGGGGTCAGCCGCGATCTCTTTCCACGCGGCATAGTCCGTCGGGAACATGCTGACGAGAATCGACTTGCCGGCGGGCGCCAGAGACGGATCGTAACAGAAGTGCCGCAGATAGACACCTTATCGATCGGACGTCCGGGAATCGAGAAGGATGAATCGGGTCGACAAATTACGCTGTGCGGCTGATCGCTCAGGTCGCAATCCACCCCGACCGCGATGTAGACCAGCGGCGGAAATGGCTTCAGCTTCCGGAAGTATTCGTGGACTTTCCCGTCCAGGTACTGTTCTCCCAGCATTTCGTACAGAGTCGAGTGGCCGTCGGCAGCAGAGATGACATAGTCGGCGCGCAATTCGGTCCCGTCGGCCGCACGAACCCCGACCGCTTTACGGTTTTCGACAAGGATGCGTTCGACCCGGCTGTTGTAGCGGATATTTCCGCCAAGGGAGAGGTAACGCTGCTCGATTCTACGGGAGAACTCCAGAGATCCGCCGAGCGGATAGCCCGCCGCCCGGTTGTTCATCATGGCCAGAGTGTAATAGACGGCCAGCATCGGAAAATCGGGAAGGTCAAACACGGAGAGGAAAGAACATCGCACGAAGGGGTCCTTGAAGCGCGCCGCATAGCTCTGAAGCGAGACCTTCATGGAGCGCATCAGCTTGTACAAAAACGGGAGGGCCCGGATCCCCCTGACGATGCGAGCCGGCAACCCGTGGATTTCCGGGGCAAGCATGGCGTCGGCGCGGGCAAAAAACCGGACGGTACTGGCAAACTCGCGGATGGTCGCCTCATCCCCCGGAGCAAGCTCCAGCAGGTGTTTCTCGAAACGATCGATGTCGGTGTAGACGATAAAGGTCTTCCCTCCGGGTTCCTCGACCCGAACGAACTCGTCGTGGTCAACAACGGGAACCCCTTCGAGCCCGCCAAGTTCTTTCCAGTACCGATGGAGGTTATTGCGCGGAGATGAACCACACAGCCAGTGAAGGCAGCCGTCAATGATGTATCCGTCGCGCTCCCAGGACGTGCACAATCCCCCGGGCTTGTCGTGCAGTTCGAAGATGGTCGTGTCAAACCCGTTCATGCGAGCGTAACACCCGGCCGACAGACCGGCGATGCCCGCCCCTATTATGGCCACGCTCTTAGGCATAGTAGCCTCCCGAGCGAGTACTATAACGCCGCTGCGGCGAATCCGGAATGCGGATTGCGGAATGAACAGAACCAAACGGAGCGCCTCCGAATGCGGAATGCGGAGTGGGGAATGGGGAATGGGGAAGAACCGCACCGGTTTTCAGCGCAGTGCGCGGATTCTGACTGCGAGCGACGTCTCACAGAACGTGGTGGTTGCTTTCGGGAAGAATCCGCGCACTTCGCTGGAAAGCGCTCCGTTTGCGGTTCTGCTTATTCCGCCCATTCCGCACTCCGCCCTCCCCATTCCGCATCCCCATTCCCCATTCCGCATTCCCCATTCCCCTTACCCCGTGTTCCGCAGTCCGGCGGCGATGCCGTTGATGGTTGCGCCCAGCGCGTAGTCCAGTTCCCCGTCCTTCTCACCCCGGCGCTTCCGCCGAAGCAGAGCGACCTGGATCAGGCTCATGGGATCCACGTACGGGTTGCGCAGCCGGATGGAGCGGGCCAGCACCGGCGTTCGTTCCAGCAGGACGCTCTGCCCGCTCACCTCGAGAATCACACGCTCGGTACGATTGAATTCCTCGCTGACCAGCCCAAAAACCCGGTCTCTTAATGCGACGTCGGCAACCAGTTCCGAATAGAGCCGTGCGATCCCGAGGTCGGCCTTAGCCAGCGCGATCTCGACATTTCCCACCAAGTCCGAGAAAAGCGGGAATTCCGCGTACATCGTGCGCAGAAGTGCAGAGTTTCTCGTCGGCCCGGCCGATAAACGCCTGGAACGCCTGCCCGACACCGAACCAGCCAGGCAGAACATGGCGGCTCTGCATCCAACCGAAGACCCAGGGAATCGCCCGGAGGTCGTCCAATCCTCGAGCCTGGCCGCGGCGCGCCGGACGGGAACCGATCTTGGCCTGGTCGAGCTCGAGAACCGGGGTCGCCTGCTCGAAGTATGGGAGGATATCGGGGTTTTCTCCGATTTTGTCTCGATAGAACCGGAACGCCTCGGCCGACATCCACTCCATCGCCTCCACCCAGCTGTCTTGAACCGGCGCGGGTCTCCAATTCGGCGAAGTTGCGGCTTCCAATGAGGCCGCGACCATGAGCTCCAGGTTGCGCTCGGCGAGAACCGGGTCCGAGTATTTCCAGTTCAGGACTTCACCCTGCTCGGTGAGTTTGATCCGCCCGGAAAAGCAGTGGGGAGGCTGGGCCACGATCGAACGATGGGTGGGGCCACCTCCCCGTCCGACTGTTCCACCCCGGCCGTGAAAGAGGCGCAGGCTGACATTGCAGTCGGTGGCAGTGCCGTGGAGCTCACGTTGAGCCTTGTAGATCTCCCAGGTGCTCGTCAGCATACCGCCGTCCTTGTTTGAATCCGAATACCCGAGCATCACTTCCTGTTGCCGGCCCCATGATTCGAGGAACGGGAGGTAGTCGGGGTGCGTCCACAAACGCCGGCACACGGCGGAGGCGCTGCGCAGGTCCTCTATGGACTCGAATAGCGGGACAGGCACGATTCCCGGGTCATCCCCGGCCGCTGCCATCTGGATACCGGCCGATTGCGCGAGCCAGAGGACACCCAGCAGGTCCGGCACGTCGCGACATCCGCTGATGACATAACTACTGATCACCTGGGGCCCGAAGTTCCGCTTCAGCCGGGCGACCTCTCGCAGCGATTCCATCAATCGATCAGTCGATTTTGAAGGCTTGGGCGGGAGACCGCCGGCCGAAATCGACGCTGCCTTCCCCAGTTCCTTTATCGCTTCCTCGTGCACTTTGCGGTGCTCGCGGATGTCGAGTGTGTAGAGAAGAAACCCGAAGGTGTTCACTTGCCGCACGAGGGGATCGATGAGCAGACCTGCAATGCGTTCACCCCGATTCTCGCGCAGGCTCCCGGCGATTGCCTCCAGGTCGGAGACGAACTCGGCTGCGGACTGGTAGGCGTGGGGGCTTCCTTCCTGGTCTCTGGTGGCTGTCAGCCGTTTCCAGACAAACCAGAGATAGCGCCGGTACAACTCCTCCGGCGCCCCTCTGCGACCTTCGAACGGCATCCGTTCGTAACGCGCCAGCGCCTTGCGCAAAGATTCGGAAATGCCGATCTGCCTCTCGGACGGGCTCACTCGCTGGAAGAGGGCGAACACCTTGTCAATATAGAAAGAGAGTATGGCTTCGCGGGCACGTACGATCGCTTGCCTCGTGGCGCTCGCATCCACGTAGGGGTTGCCATCCCGATCCCCTCCAATCCATGACCCGAAGCTCACCAGGCGCGGGAGTTGCCTCTCGACATCCAAGCCGAAGACGCGGGCGAAATCGGCCGCGAGAGTTGAGTAAACCGCAGGGACCGACTCGAGGAGAGTGCTCCGAAAATAATCGAGTCCCATCTCGATTTCGTCGGAGACGGTGGGACGCCTCCGCCGCACCTCATCGGTCTGCCAGAGCGCGGTGATGCTCGCACAGATACTTGCTTCCTGGCGCCTGGCTTCCGAGTCGGACAACGGCAATTCGTCCAGTCGCTCTAGCGCGTCGGCGATCCGTTGTCTCTTCAGGAGGATCGTCCGTCGGGCGGTTTCGGTGGGGTGCGCGGTAAAGACCGGCGTGACCTCGACGTCCCGAAGCCAACTGAGCACCTGCTCCCCGTCGACACCCGCTTCTTGCATCCTGAGAAGCGTGCCGCGGAAGGAGCCGGGCTGGGGTTTGCTCTCCTCGTTTAGTTCAGCGGCGCGACGCCGTCGCTTGCGGTGATTGGTTTCAGCGAGATTTGTGAGCTCGAAATAAATGGAGAAAGCCTTGGTGAGACGGTATGCGTCGGCGGATGGAAGCTCCGCGACAAGCTGCGCGCCGAGCTGGGCGAACTGGTACTCACCTTCAAATTCCGCTCCGGAGCCTGCGGCGTGCTCCTGGCGGTGACGAATCGCCCAGGTGCGCAGTTCCTCGACCGCCTCGAACAGCCGGTCTCCACCCTGCTCTTTGAGGACGTCCCCGAGCAATCGCCCAAGGCACCGGACATCCCGTCGCAAAGGGAGTTCCTTTTCGGGGCTTTGGAAACTGGTCAGCTCGCCCAGCCTGCCGGCCTGGTCCTTGACCGCCCACAACGGCTCTCGCTCACCCATATGTCGAAAATAGCATTGTTTGGGGTCAGCTTCTCGGCGGGCGTCGCCCCAGCGCGCCTGGGAGCTTTTGCGAGCAACGCGGGTCAAAAAGTACGGGACGAATTCGGCCCTCGGAGCGCGGACGTCCCGTCCGCACTGGGATCGCGGACGTCCCGTCCGCGCGGCGGGCATCTTGCCCGCCGTTCCGATCGTCCGAGCTGTCGCGATCTCCGCGAGAGAACGCCGGGCAGGATGCCCGGCGCGCGGGCAGGATGCCCGCGAACCCAGTGCGGACGGGACGTCCGCGCTCCAGAAGGCCGTCGCCGAGATATGGCGGTGATCGCGCACGTCTGGAAACTTGACCCTACTCCGGCTTTTCCTCGTAGGCCAGCTGGATGGCTGTTTTGCCGTCGGCACTGCTCGCCGACACGGTAACCGATCGCTTCTCGTCTGCCGATTTGGCGACCACCATGGCGAAGGAGTCGGTGGCCGGCATCTGCGCGTCATCCTTGAGCTCAAGACCTTGCGCGGGCAGCTTCTCCTTGTAAAAGGCGATGACCTGTGCGACCGAGTCGGTCGTTGAGTAGCTCAGAGACCCGCTGTTCGCGCCCTGTTTCTGACCGCTGATACCTCCCTGGGCGGTAGCTCCCGGATAAGGAGTCACCCAGGAGGGCAACTGATCCGACGCGCCTGCCCCGAACGTCACAGATTCATCGGAGTCGTCGCTCTTGAAGGAGAATTTCCCTTCCTTTGCCTCGTCGAGAGTCATCGTGACGGTCTTGCCGGTTTTCTTGTTCTTGACGGTTATGCTGCCGGTCGCCTCGTCAAGTTTCACGACCTCGACGTCGGGGTTCGCCATCTCGATCGCCTTAGCGGCAAACTCCGCCCCTGTCTTCGGCACTTTGTTCCACACGTACGCGGTCAGCGCAACCACCACGACCACAATGATCACAATCAGTCCGCCGCATCCGATCAGGCCGTAGAGCCACCACTTCGATTTCTTTTGAGGCGGCTGCGCCGAGGTTTGTGCCGGCGGCACGGGGGGAACCCAGTTGTTAGACATGCATCCTTCTCCTTGTCAATCTGCAGGCGAACCGCTCGCCCACGCGGCGTTCATTCTAGCGGTACTCTCGGGATTCGTCACTGGTGTTTACTGGAGAAGCCAATCGGGGCGTTCCATGCCTTCGTCGGCGTAAAGCCGCCGAAGTCGTTCGTCATAGGTCTTCTTCATCTCCTTCCCCCAGTAGACGGCGATCGAAGGATCCTCCGCAATTTCGCCTCGATCCCCGGTTTCCACGATCCAGCGATTCAAAATCGCGCGCAATTGGGCCAGGGTCGCTCGGTGCTCGGGCGCACCCGCCAGGTTTTTGAGCTCGTTGGGATCCTTCACAATGTCGTACAGCTCCTCGGGAGGTCGAGTGGGAGCCATGAACTGCGCCTGGGCTGGAGTCAGTTGACCCTTCGCGTGCAGGCGCCTCATGAGACGAAGGACCGGGTATTCGGTTTCCTTGTAGCGGTTCAGCTGAGAGTAAGGACGCTCCGGGTAGAAATTCCGAATGTATTTGTAGCGCTGTGTGCGGATGCAACGGATGTGGTCCACTGTCTCGTCGCAACGATCCCGCGCCGCAATGATGTAGTCCCGCCTGCGGGCGCCCGGGCCAACGAATGGCTGTCCCTGCATCTTGGGCGGAAGCGGGATCCCGGCCAGGCTGAGGGACGTCGCGCTAAAATCGATCGCACTCACCAGTTGGTCGTTCACGGCGCCTGCGTGGCGGCGCCCAGGCCAGCGGATGATCAGCGGGACATGGATCCCTTCGTCATAGAGCCACTGCTTGCCACGAACGTGAGGCCTGCCGTTGTCGCCAAAAAAGAAAATGATCGTATTGTCGAGAAGGCCCTCTTCGGCGAGCCGCTTGAGGACCAGCCCGATCTCCTCGTCGAGGTGCCCGATCGTGTCGTAGTAAGCGGCCCAGTCGGCTCGAGTGATCGCATGATCCGGGTACTGTGGAGGAAGAGTGATCTTGCCTGGATCGGTCGGGTTTTTCGCGTTCCTCGTAAAGGGACGATGGGTCTCCGAGAAGTTGATTTGAGCGAAGAAAGGTTGGCCTGCCTTTCTCTGGTTCCAGTCGGTCCCGTCGAAAACCGGCTCGGTCGGAGCGAAGTTGAAATCGGTCTTGCCGGTGCCCTGCACCCCCGGCGCCGCGGTCTTAACATTAGCGGTGAAATAGCCGGCCCGGCGAAACCACTCCGTAATCACGCCAACCCCGTCGGGCAGACGATACCCATCCTCGCGATGACTCCTGTGGTTATGCGCATCGATTGAAGTCTGGTACATGCCGGTCATGAAGCCTGAGCGGGAAGGTGAGCAGACCGGGCAGGTGGTGAAAGCGTTCGTAAAACGCATACCATCCCCGGCCAACCTGTCGATGTTCGGAGACCGCACCTCCCTGTTCCCATAGCAACCGAGGTCCGGGCAGAAGTCTTCAGCAGTCAGCCACAGGATGTTCGGGCGGGTCTCAGCCTGCAGTTCCCGGGACGAAAGAGCGGCGACGGAGACACCGGCCATCTGAGTCAAAAACGACCTTCTCGATTCCTTCATCTCATCTCACCTTCCTAACCGGGATATCCCGGCGTTCGCCATACTACCGCGGCGGGGCAAAAAAAACATAGCACCCCCACCGCTTTGAAGTTGGATCCCCTGGTGGGGTAATTTGGGTTAAGCACAGAGTGCGGGGCGATCCTGCACTTACCCCCCCTTGAGAGGAAGCATGCCAGAAGTTGCCTTGAGCCTGCTCCAGCAGATGGTCTCGACCACCCCGACGGATTACTGGAACGATTCCTGTTCGGTCGAGGAGTTGGAATACGGCATCGAGCACGGCGCCGTAGGAGCAACCACCAACCCGGTGATCGTGCACGACGTCCTGAAGAAAGAGATGCCGGCGTGGCGGAACCGTATCCGCCAGATCATCGACGAGAACCCAACCTGGTCGGAGACTCAGGTGACCTGGAAGCTGATCGAACAGATGGCCATGAACGGCGCGAGCCTGCTTCTGCCGGTTTTCGAGAGTCACCGGGGGAAAAAGGGCCGGCTCTCGATCCAAACCGATCCCGCCAACTATCGCAACGCCGAAGCCCTGGTGCGGCAAGCGCTTCATTTCAACGCGCTCGCACCCAATATGCAGGTGAAGATCCCCGCCACTTCAGCCGGTATCACCGCCGTAGAGGAAGCGACGTTCCACGGGGTAAGCATTAATGCGACGGTTAGTTTCTCCGTTCCGCAGGCGATTGCCGTGGCCGAAGCGGTCGAGCGCGGACTGCGCCGGCGGGAGGCGGCCGGGGCTGACATAGGAGCCATGTCTCCGGTCGCCACAATCATGGTCGGACGCAACGACGACTGGATGCAGGTCCTGGTCAAACGAGACGGAATCGACATCGATCCCTCCTTTTTGAGTTGGGCCGGCATCGCTACTTTCAAGCGAGCTTATGAGATCTTTCAAGAGCGAGGTTATCGTGCGCGCCTGCTCGTGGCCGCTTACCGGCACCTGGGCCACTGGTCGGAGTTGATCGGCGGCGATTTCATCCACTCCATGCCCTGCGGATGGGCGCGCAAGGCTAACGCTTCGAATCTCACGGTTCGGAACACGATCCGCCAACCGGTTCGGCCGGAAATTATTCAGGCACTTTACGAGAAGATTCCCGACTTCAGGCGAGCCTACGAGCCGGACGGTATGACCGTCGCCGAGTTCGACCGCTTTGGCGCCACAGTTCGAACTCTGCGCGGGTTCACGGAAGCCGTGCATGACCTGATGGCCATCGTCAGGGATTTCATGCTCCCGAATCCGGATATCAAGCGCGAATGAGCGAGAGGGCCACCCAAGAACCGCCAAGGCGTAGGACAGTGCCAGCCATGAAGCAGTACAACGCGGAAAACCTGGTCGTTCATCCGGGCAACTGTGCCGATCCCGGAGTTATTGTCGAGGTGCGCCCGGAGCAAGCCGGGTGGCGCACGCTTTGGTTTCAGAGCCGGCGTCTTGCTCCGGCCGAACAGTGGCGTTTTGACAGCGGTGAGCGCGAACTGGCCCTCGTCGCGCTCGGGGGCCAACTGGATGTGAGCTCGAGTCGGGGAAGCTGGGGAGGGATCGGCCGGCGCCCGAGCGTCTTCGCGGGCCTGCCGCATGCCCTCTACCTCCCGCGGCGAACGACAGGCACCGCAACCGCGAAGACCGCCTGCCAATTTGCGGTTGTTTCCGTTGAAACCGGGAAGGACTTCCCACCGCGCGAAATCCGGCCAAGCGAGATCAGCGTTGAGATCAGGGGCGGCGACAACGCCACGCGTCAGATCAACAGCATCATTCCGCCCGGATTCCCTTGCGACCGGCTGGTTGTTGTGGAGGTCTATACACCCGGGGGCAACTGGTCCAGCTATCCTCCCCATAAACACGACCGGGAGAAGTTCGACCAATCGGGGACTCTCCTCGAAGCTGATCTCGACGAGATTTACTACTATCGGTTCGACCCGTCCGAGGGTTACGCACTTCAACGCATCTACACGGGATCCGACTCGCCGCTCGCGTGCGCCGGTTGTCCGATCGACGTTACTGTGACGGCACGCGACAACGACGTCGTCCTGATCCCCGAGGGTTACCACCCGGTCTCCAGTCCCGTAGGCTTCACCACCTACTACCTGAATGCACTGGCGGGAAGCGCGCAAACCCTGGCGGCCAGCGATGATCCCCGGTATGCCTGGATCAAGAGCTCCTATCGGAGTCGCGATCCGCGGGTCCCGCTCTACGATGTTACGGAGGCAGCAAAGCGATGACGCACAACGCCACACGGCGCCTGACAATGGCACAAGCCCTGCTCGCGTTTCTTAAGCATCAGCACGTCGAACGTGACGGGAACGAAACACCCTTCTTTGCCGGCTGCTTCGGGATCTTCGGCCACGGCAATATCGGCGGAATCGGCCAGGCGCTCCAGCAGATGCCCGAGTTCCGTTACTACCAGGCGCGTAACGAGCAGGCCGCTGTTCATACCGCCGTGGCCTACGCCAAGGTGAAGAATCGCCTTCAGACCCTCGCCTGCACGTCCTCCATAGGACCGGGCGCGACAAACATGATCACCGGCGCCGCCGTAGCCACGATTAACCGGATCCCGGTGCTCCTCCTGCCAGGGGACATTTTCGCCCGGCGCAATGTCGCCCCGGTTCTTCAGCAACTGGAGACCGAGCATTCGCAGGATATTTCGGTCAATGACTGCTTCAAACCGGTCAGCCGGTACTGGGACCGCATCAACCGGCCTGACCAGCTCCTCACTTCGCTTCCGGAGGCGATGCGGGTACTGACAAGCCCCGCGGAGACAGGCGCCGTGACGCTCGCCCTGCCTCAGGATGTGCAGGCGGAGGCCTTCGACTACCCCGAAGAGTTCTTCCGCAAGCGGGTGTGGCGCGTCCCTCGCAATCGCCCCGATCGTGAAGCAGTCGCGCGTGCAGCCGAGCTCATTCGGGCGAGTCGAAAACCTCTGATCGTTGCCGGAGGCGGTGTGATCTACTCGGGCGCGACCGAGAATCTACGCGACTTTGTGGACCGAACAGGCATCCCGGTGGGTGAAACCATGGCCGGCAAGGGAAGCCTTCCCTACGACCATCGCCTGAACCTGGGCGCCATCGGCGTGACGGGCACGTTGGCCGCAAACCGTGTTGCCCGCGACGCGGACCTGGTCATCGGCATCGGCACGCGCTACAGCGATTTCACGACCGCTTCAAAAACCGCCTTTCAGAACCCCGGCGTCCGCTTCATCAATATCAACGTGACCGGCTTCGACGCCGGGAAGCACTTCGGATTGTCCCTGATCGGAGACGCCCTTGCCTCTCTGGAGGAACTGACCTCGCTCCTGGAGGGCTACCAGGTGGGCTCGGAATATCGGCTGGCCGCCTGCGGACTTCATGCAGAGTGGGAAACGGAGGTCGACCGGATCTACGCCATCCGCAATCAGCCGCTGCCCAGCCAGGGGGAAATCCTGGGGGCGGTCAACGAGCTGTCGAGCCCGGACGCGATCATGGTCAACGCGGCGGGCAGTATGCCAGGCGACCTCCACAAGCTCTGGCGAACCCGTCACCCGAAGAACTACCACATGGAATACGGTTACAGCTGCATGGGGTACGAGATTGCGGGCGGGCTCGGCGCCAAGATGGCCGCGCCCGAGCGCGAGGTGTATGTCATCGTCGGCGACGGAAGTTACCTGATGCTTTCCTCTGACCTCGTCACATCGATTCAAGAGGGCTACAAGCTCATCGTGGTTCTGATCGACAACGGCGGCTTCAAGAGCATCGGTTCCCTGAGCCGCTCCCTCGGTCAGGACGGCTTCGGCACCCGCTTCGTGTACCCGAAAGACGGAGTCCTCCCGGGCGATTCCAGATGGGGACAGTGTCCAAACGGTTGCAATCGATTTCGCAATGAACGCGCGGAGTTTGGGCGCGGATGTTGTCGCGTGCGACACCTACGACGACTTCGTTGCTGCCTTGAAAGCGGCCCCGCGAAACGACCGGACAACCGTGATCACGATCAAAAGTGACCGCTATGTGGGGGTGCCGGGTTACGACAGCTGGTGGGACGTCCAGGTGGCCGAGGTCAGCGAAATGGCGTCTGTCCGAGAGGCCCGCAAAGGGTGGGAAGAGATGCGGGCAAAGGAACGCTACTTTTTTGAATCCGGAGACTGAGTGAACGGCGTGATCGATACCGAGAGACTGACGAATTTCGTCAACGGCGCCTGGTCAGAGCCCTCCGGCGCGGACTATCTGAATGTCAACAATCCTGCGACCGGCGAGATCCTTGCCACTGTTCCGCTGACTCCGCCCGACGAAGTGGACCGGGCCGCCCGAAGCGCCGCTGCAGCATTTGCCGCCTGGCGCCGGGTCCCTGCTCCCACCCGCATTCAACCCCTCTTCAAGCTGAAGACGCTGCTCGAAGCTCACTTCGAAGACCTGTCGCGAACCATCACCCTCGAGAACGGGAAGACGCTCGAGGATGCGCGCGGGGAGGTGCGCCGGGCGATCGAGAATGTCGAAGTCGCCTGTGGAATCCCAACCATGATGCTGGGCGACTTTTCCGAAGATGTGGCCCCCGGCGTTGACGAGTACATGATCCGGCAACCGGTCGGAGTGGCCGCCATAATCTGTCCCTTCAACTTCCCGGCCATGATCCCCTTCTGGTACCTCCCTTACGCGCTGGCGTGCGGAAACACCGTGATCCTGAAGCCTTCGGAGCGGACGCCGATCACGGCACAGAAGCTTATCCGGCTGGTGGAAGAGGCGGGGTTTCCGCCCGGCGTTGTCAATCTTGTGAATGGAGGGGCGACGACCGTCAATGCCCTGCTTGACCATCCGGCCGTCCAGGCAGTGACCTTTGTCGGCTCGACCCCCGTCGCTCGCCACATTTACAGCCGGGCGGCTGCAAACGGCAAGCGGGTGCAGGCCCAGGGCGGGGCCAAGAACCCGCTGATTATCCTCCCTGATGCCGACCTCGAATCGACTACCAGCATAGTTAGCGACAGCGCCTTCGGGAATGCCGGGCAACGCTGCCTGGCTGCCTCACTTGCGGTTACGGTCGGAGAGGCCGATCGGCTGTTTCGTCCCGTGCTGGCCGAGGCGGCATCCCGCCGGGTCGTCGGATTCGGGCTCGAGCCGGGAGTGCAGATGGGGCCGGTGATCACTCCCGAGAGCCGGCAGAGGATCAGGAACCTCATCGGAAGGGGCCAGGACGAAGGGGCGGAAATCCTCGTCGACGGCAGGGAGACAGTAATCCCGGGCTATGAGGGAGGCAACTTCCTGCGCCCGACTGTTCTTGCAGGTGTGAAGCGTGGCACGGTCATATCGACCACCGAGATCTTCGGGCCGGTCCTTGGACTGATGCGGGTGGAAACCGTGGAAGACGCGATAGAGCTGGTCAACAGCGGCGAATACGGAAACATGGCCTGCATTTTCACGACGAGCGGCGCGGCTGCCCGCAAATTCCGGTCGGAGGCCGAGGCGGGCAACATCGGCATCAACATCGGAGTCGCTGCGCCGATGGCTTTCTTCCCGTTCAGCGGATGGAAGAACAGCTTCTTCGGGACCCTCCATGCGCAGGGAAAGCATGCCGTCGAATTCTTCACTCAGACCAAGGTTGTTGTTGAGCGCTGGCTCCAGGGATGGTCACGCAAATTCTGATGAGGTCCGATATGACGACTGCTGCAAACCGAATAAGGGTCGCGAACGCGCCCTGTTCCTGGGGAACGCTGGAATTCGAGGGGATGGAGGGGGAAAGAATCTCCTATACCCGGATGCTCGACGAATTGCGCGAGACCGGCTACGAGGGGACAGAGCTTGGCGACTGGGGATTCATGCCGACCGACCCGGAAACGCTGCAGGCAGAGCTGACCAGGCGAGGTGTCGCAATGGTTGGCGCCTTCGTCCCGGTTGCGTTGAAGGATGAAACGGCTCACCCGGCCGGGGAGATCGAGGCGGTTAAGGTGGCCAGTCTCCTGGCCGCCGTTGCTGAGGATCCTGCCAGGACCCGAGCTCCGTTTATCGTGCTCGCCGACAAGAACGGGACGGATCCCGTTCGCACGAGCAACGCCGGGCGGGTTACCCCCGAGATGGGACTGCCCGATCGGGAATGGGCAGTCTTTGCCGCCGGCGCGGAACGGATTGCGAACGCCGTCCGGCGTGAGACCGGGCTGCGGACTGCGTTTCACCACCACTGCGCGGGCTTCGTCGAGACTCCGCTGGAAATTGCCCGGCTGCTCGACCTGACCGACCCCGGGCTCCTGGGCCTTGTCTTCGATACGGGGCACTATGCGTACGGAGCCGGGGCGAACGGCACCGACCGCGTGGCGGACGGGCTCGAGAGGTTCTGGGACCGCATCTGGCATGTTCACTTCAAAGACTGCCAGCCGGTGGTCGCCGAGGCCGCCCGTCGCGAAGGGTGGGACTATTTCCAGGCGGTTCGCCACGGCGTTTTCTGCGAGCTGGGGTGCGGCGAAGTCGGTTTTCCAGCTGCTGTCGATTGGCTGCTTTCACGCGACTACCGCGGGTGGATTGTCGTGGAACAGGATGTTCTTCCCGGCATGGGCGCCCCGCGTGAAAGCGCGCTGCGGAACCGGGAGTATTTGCGTTCGCTGGGGCTGTAGGGGCGGAGTTTCGAGGAGGATCACCATGCGCCAAATGGTCAATGTCGGTCTGATTGGAGCGGGACGCATCGGCCGCGTCCACGCGCAGAACCTGGCCCACCGAATTCCCCACGTGCGATTGCTCGCGATCGCGGATCCCAATGAGCGAGCGGCCCGCGAGGTGGCGAAGCTCTCTGGCGCCGGCCGGGCGGTCCCCGATTACCGGGACTTGCTGGCCGACCCTCGAATCGATGCGGTTCTGATCTGCAGTTCCACCAACAGCCACGCTCCAATATCGCAACAGGCGGCTCAAGCCGGGAAACACATCTTCTGCGAGAAACCAATCTCTCATTCTCTCGGCGAAATCGATGAAACACTCAGAGCGGTGGAGCAGGCGGGCGTCAAGTTCCAGGTTGGATTCAATCGCCGATTCGACTCCAATTTCAGGCGGGTCCGGCAGGCGATCGAGTCCGGCGAAATCGGCGACCCATGGCTCTTGCACATCATCAGCCGCGATCCCGCGCCGCCCGGCATCGCCTATGTCCGGGGCTCGGGCGGGATCTTCCTTGACATGACGATTCACGACTTCGACATGGCTCGTTACCTGATTGGAGATGAAGTCCAGGAAGTGTTTTGCATGGGCGCCGTAAGGGTGGACCCGGCGATCGGCGAGGCGGGCGACATCGACACCGCGCTCCTCAGCCTTCGGTTTGCGGGAGGTGTGATCGGGTCGATCGACAATAGCCGCAAGGCCGTCTACGGCTACGACCAGCGGGTCGAGGTACTCGGGAGCAAGGGGGCAATTGCCACCCTGAACAATTATCCGAACCAGGCGGTGATCAGCGACGGAAGCATGATCCGGCGCGACCTGCCTCTCAACTTTTTCATGGAGCGCTATACCGACAGTTTCGTGGCTGAAGTGTCAGCTTTCGTAGAAGCGATTTTGCATGACCGACCCGTGCCAGTCTCCGGCCGCGACGGCCGCATCCCGGTTGCGATGGCCCTCGCCGCAGCGAGATCCTACAAGGAGCACCGTCCGGTGGCGCTGGCGGAGGTCGAAACGCCCGCGGAAGTTGTGGGCGTTGGCGAGATCGCAAGGAGCCGCGCACGACAGCGAGCGTCAGCGAGCGAGTAAGCGGACCAGAAACCAAGCGTTTACGGTTTTGCCCTTCAAAAGGACCGTGGGGCGACACGGCTGGTCCGCTTACTCGCTCGCTGACGCTCGCTGTCGAGGGTGTCGAAAAAGTTCGGAGACGAACGGAGTATAGGTAGGTTTTGGAGCCCCGGAGTTGGCGAAAGCCGCGTAGCCCCGGGTGACCGAAACCCCGTTTCGGGGTGAGGGAGCCCGGGGTAGAGAGTCATGTGGTAGGGAGCCCCGGAGCGGGCGAAAGAACGGCTACGCGGCCTTTCGCCCCGTCCGGGGCTCCGTTCGTTTCGCTTGTTTGACCCCGGGTTCCCTCACCCCGAAACGGGGTTTCGGTCACCCGGGGCTACGCAGCTTTCGCCCCGTCCGGGGCTCCCGAAGCAGCCGCTTCGCGCAGTCCCCGACTTTTTCAACGCCCTCTGCCGTGCGCGGCTCCTTACGATTCCTTGGCGCCCTCGCCCCCGGGCCAGTGTGCGGGTGATCCGTATGAGCGAACCTTGCTTCCAGTGGTAAGATCTCACCGGAGAGTCCGGGTGAAGAGTGATCGCGGCCGTCCGCTTACGGTTGTTTTCCTGTTGTTCCTGATTTGGACGACTGGCTGCCCCTCGGTTGACCAGGCGAAATCACGCACCAGTTCGGACCAGTGGGTTTCTCTTGCTCGTGAGTACAGGGAGCGCCAAGATTACAAGAGCCTGGTGTCCCTTCTTCCTGCACTGGAGATACGCCGGACACGTCGTGGGGAGGTGGAGAAGCTTCTCGGCCCGCCAATCTACTGTCCCACGCCGTTTCAGTCCTACTACACGACCGATCGTTCGGTCCGTGTTGATGACGATACCTCAGACGGAAGGCACTTTCAGGTGGTCCTCGTCGTTCAATACCTGGAATCAGCCACCCAGCCGGCCCCCGGGGACCTCATCGATTCGTTTTGCCTGGGACCGGTTGGAGAATGACCTGCCGGAAAAGAAACGAAAAGCCTCCGAAACGCCCGACTCATCGCCGCCCGGCAGACCGGCCAGAGGCATGATCGCCTCGGGACGCCTTCAGGCTGATTTTCGTCCACGGGAGGGCGGGCATATCGCGCAGCTGTCCCTCCTGCCAACGGAACTCCGGGTGTTTTGCCAGGTGCTCGGAGGCGACAAAGCTGGTTCCGCAGGGGTGCCCGGCAGCCGCCTCAAACGCGAGTTCCGCGACCATTTTCGAGTCCGCGACTTTTGACTGGCCGGCGCCCGCAGGAGCGAAGGGCGGCATCCAGCTGCCCATCCCTCTTGATGAAACCTCAATGTGACCGCACAGCGTGCGCTCGCTTGGTTCCTCGAGCTTGGTGTAGGTATCGAAGTGGTCGGCGAGAAAACCCTTGGCGGATTCCGCGGTGATCTTTCCCTTGTTCTCCGCCATCAGCTGTTCCCAGCGGATTCTTCGTGCATTTGAACTGCTGCTCAAGTTGTTGACGTCGAAGTCGGTTTCCTCTCGAATCAGCTTCTCGTCGACCGGGAAGTTCGCGCCACAAAAGTAGCCGTCCGCCGTGCGCCGCAGGTTCACATTCCGCAAACCGAGCTCCAGACTGGCGATCTCGTTGGTCTTCGTATCCGCAACGAGCCAGTTGTTGGCATATCCCCCGTTGTTGCCCGTTTTCATTATTTCGGCAAACTGGTCTATGGAACTCGCGTACTGCATGGCTTTTCGAGCCCGCACAAACTCGGGAATCCCTTTCGGGTCCCAACCCGAGAATTGGGAAATAGTCGTTTCTGTAATCACCATCCCGGCGGAATTCATCCCGAAATCATCGGCGCTGTGAATGACGCCGGGCAGTCCATCCATGAGAATCCTGTGTCCGCGACTCGGCTGAATGTCAAACGCGATCTTCCAGTGCTGCGCAGTCAGGTAGCTGCTCCAGATGTTATGCCCGATCACAATCTTCCCGTCGGCCGTGTAGCTTCCGGTTGCGACGAAAGCACTGCAGCGTTCGGGAACTGTCACCCGTGTGGATTTTTTTGGCGCCTGCTTATCTAGCCATGACACGTAATACGGTAGTTCCGTGGATGCGTTGAGGGCGACGATATCCCAAAGGTCGAGCTTCACTTCGCGCGCCGCGACACCGCGCGCAATTCCTTCCAGCTCTTCGCGGTATTCCTGTTCCACTGAGGGCCAGAGAACCTTCTCGGCCGTTTCCCGGAAGAACGACCAGGTCTTGGCGCCGTCGTGCACCATCTCGAGACGGAACGACTTGACGGTGTCTTCGATCTGGCTCGCCAGCAGATAACCGTGAGTGTAACCGATCTGCGCGGGTTCACCTTTCAGCCGGACGAAGATCCAGCCATTTCTGGGGGCGGACCGAAAAGCGCCTCCTCGGACGTCACTCGGCTCCCCAAGCAGAGAACCGGCGACAAGCAGAGGGCCGATAAATGCCGACAGCAGAAACAGGGTGCGATTTCGCATGGTGTTGCATCCAGGTTGGAATTCTAACAATTCAGGAACCGCTCATCGAGGTTGGCTCCATCCGCCATCCATTGGCAGTCTAGCATCTTTCCAACAGGCAGTTTTTTGGCATTTCCAAAAACATTTGCATGATCGGCTCCCGCTTATATAGGTTGACAGCTAGCCGGTCCTTTTCACCGGAGCAGTCAGCCAGGGGGTGTCTGAACGACCCCGGTGGGAACTCGGTGTGGCACGTCTCATCTGCAGTCAACCGAACTTGGATGAACCCCACCCGATGGAACATTAAGATGGAGAAGATACTCCTGCATCGGGACAAAGGTGCGCCTTCGATCGAAGTCGAGATTCGAAATGCTCCGTGGGTGCACTACGAGGTGTCGATCTCGCCGCCAGGCGGAGTGGCCTCGCTCACGGTCGCCTCTCTAGTCGCGAGGGAGGACCGGAAAGATGTGTATCCCCTGCCGGTGGCGCCTTCCTCCTTGGACGGCTGGTCTTTGTCGTGGGACGTCTATCTACGGACTTACGATCCTCAACCGGAGCAGACGTTCGTCGTGTCAATCGGGATCAAACAAGACGGCGAGCCATGCGCTGCGACGAGCGAATACAGAGGCGCCATCGGTCAGGCGAGGTTCTTGACCGACCGGGTTCAGTTTGAGCTGGACTGAAAGGCGATCAAGGCCGCGAAAGAAGGGGATCAACGCCGGCGAAAGCCGTCTGGTTGCCTATCGTTACGGAACCGCGTCGCTTCCTGATATAGTGGAGAATTCCGCAGACCGCCGACCCCGTCGCGGGCCGCCGAGCCGGAGGCGCAACGCGTACCAATGCCAGAGACCATTTTGCCGCCCGACATTCATGCCATCGTCGAAGCCCGCGATTTTCTGAAACTCCGCCACACCTTGGAGAACTGGGCCCCTAGCGGTATCGCTGAACTGATGCAGGATCTGCCCGTTGGTGAGAGGGCGCTCGTGTTCCGACTGTTGCCGCGCAAGCTCGCAGCAGAGGTGTTCGAATACTTTCCGGTTGAGCAGCAGGAGCAACTCCTGAAGGCGATGGCGAAAGAGGAACTGGCGGCGATCCTGAATGAAATGGCCCCGGATGATCGCACCGCGCTTTTTGACGAGTTGCCGGCCAAGGTTACTCAGCAGATGCTCGTTCTTCTGAGCCCTTCCGAGCGGGCTATCGCCGTATCCCTTCTCGGCTACCCCGAGGGAAGCATCGGCCGACTCATGACTCCTGACTACGTACGAGTGCGGCCGGAATGGACGGTTGAACTGGTGATCGAACACATTCGCCGTCACGGACCAGACAGCGAAACGCTCAGCTTGATCTATGTGATCGACGAGAAGAACGTTCTGATCGACGACATCCGCATTCGCAAAGTGCTATTGGCCTCTCCGAAAACGAAGATCGCCGCACTTCTGGACCACCGTTTCGTCGCGTTGAAGGCGACCGATCACCAGGAGACCGCGATTCAGGTCTTCCGAAACGAGGATCGTTACGCCCTGCCGGTAACCGACTCAGCCGGAGTATTGATCGGAATTGTTACCATCGACGATGTCCTGGACGTCGCCCAGGAAGAAGCCACCGAGGATATCCAGAAGATCGGCGGCACGGAGGCCCTGGACGAGCCCTACATGGAAACGCCGCTGAGCCACATGGTCAGGAAACGTGCCACCTGGCTGGCGGCTCTTTTTATCGGCGAGATGTTCACGGCAACGGCGATGGGCTATTTCGAACAGGAGATCCAGAGAGCCGTGGTCCTGGCTCTTTTTGTTCCTCTAATCATCTCGAGCGGCGGCAACTCGGGGTCCCAAGCCTCCACTCTGGTCATTCGGGCGCTGGCCCTGGGAGAGATCAGTCTGCGTGACTGGTGGAACGTGGTTCGCCGGGAGTTCTACTCGGGGCTGGCTTTAGGCGCCATCCTCGGGTCAATAGGGTTTGTCCGGATAAGCCTCTGGTCGCTCTTCTCGAACCTCTACGGGGAACATTGGTTCCTGGTTGCCATGACGGTCGCCTTGTCCCTGGTGGGCGTCGTCCTCTGGGGCACCATGGCCGGCTCGATGTTGCCTTTCGTGCTGCGCCGGCTGGGTTTCGACCCGGCAGCCTCATCGGCGCCGTTCGTCGCCACCATGGTGGACGTCAGCGGGCTGGTTATTTATTTCACAATCGCCGCGCTGATCCTGCTCTGAGGCAGGAGTAGGACTATCCGGCCCTTCACTGGATTGTTGTCGCCGGTTGGGCTACGATCCAGTTTATAGCCCTAAACCATCGAGCTTCCAATTCATTGCCAATCAATCAATAGGAGGATGGGCCAATGTCCAGAACAAAACCACTTGCGGCGGAATTTCTCGGTACCTTCTGGCTGGTTTTCGGAGGATGCGGCAGCGCGGTATTGGCGGCGGCCTTCCCGGAGGTAGGGATCGGGCTCCTGGGGGTCGCCCTGGCCTTCGGCCTGACGGTTCTGACAATGGCATACGCCATCGGCCACATCTCCGGATGTCATCTGAACCCCGCCGTGTCGTTTGGCCTGTGGGCTGGGGGACGATTCCCGGCTTCCCAGTTGCCCGGGTACATTGTTTCCCAAGTCCTTGGAGGTGTGTTCGGTGCGGCGGTTCTTTACTTCATTGCCAGTGGAAAAACAGGGTTTTCCCTCTCGGGCGGTCTGGCTTCAAATGGTTACGGGGCCCACTCCCCGGGGGGATACGGATTAATGGCTTGCCTGGTTGCCGAGGTGGTTCTCACCTTCATGTTCCTGATCATCATCCTCGGTGCGACCGACCACCGCGCGCCCAGTGGATTTGCACCCCTGGCGATCGGCCTAGGGCTGACTCTGATCCACTTGATTGGCATCCCGGTGACGAACCTCTCGGTCAATCCTGCTCGCAGCACCGGTCCCGCCCTCATGGTCGGAGGATGGGCGATCGCTCAGCTCTGGCTGTTCTGGGTTGCCCCTATTGCCGGAGCTCTTGTTGCCGGAGGCGTTTACAGCTGGCTTGGAGGCGAGAGGGATGCGGCGGTCGTGAAGCCGGTCCAGGAAAAGGCCGCATAAGCTGGCGGAGAAGATCTGATCCGTCCGGCCGTTAACGACTGACTTACCCCATGGGCCGGACTCCCGAGCGGAGCCCGGCTGCATCCGGGAAGCTGTCGTTCCTCGACAGGCCTCCTCAAGCGATCGAGGATCACCGGCCTTTCCAGGCTTTCGGCCTAGCTGGGGATCTTGAGAACCTGGCCCACCTTGATCATGTTGGGGTCGTTGAGCTGATCCTTATTGGCGTCGAAGATCTTCATGTACTTGTTCGCGTCACCATAGAACTGTTTGGAGATTTTCGACAGGGTATCCCCGGCCTGGACGGTGTAGGTCTTGGCGGCAGCAGCTGCCGGAGCCGCGGCCGGAGGTGGCGTCTTGGGCGCCAGGCTCGGGTCGACGGTGATGTCGGCCGCCAGGTCGGCCAAGGTCTTGTCCACGCGCTTGATCTGGTCCCAGATGGAGTTCTTGATCTGCTCGGAGCCGGCTGCGGCCCGCAACACCAGCTTGTTGTCCTGAACGTGCAGGTTCGTGACTCTAACCGCCGCCTGCCCTTCGACCATCTTCAAGACGCTGCTGTACTTTGCTTTCAGCTCTTCGAATCGATCCATAGTCCCTCCTTTAGCTGTTAGCTCGCTTCTCGCGGTTGAATGCGGTCACAATGATCCATCGTTACTTGCCGAAGAAGCGCGATGACGGGACACTGATCCGTCCTCACTTGCCCAGGAAGCGTGTACCAGATTCCATGATATCGCCAATCACAGATCTTGCCTGCTCGGCGTCGCGCTTTTGTATTCCTGGCAGGAGGCAGCCATCTGTACTACCATCTGGGCAAACCTTGATCAGGAGACATATGAGCCAGATACGAATCAAGAGGGTTTACGAGAAGCCTGAAAAATCGGACGGGACTCGTATCCTTGTCGACAGGCTTTGGCCGCGCGGCCTGACCAAGGAGGCCGCCCGGATCGATCTCTGGCTGAAGGAAATCGCACCCAGCACCGAACTTCGACTGCAGTTCTGCCACGATGTCGACAAGTGGTCGGAATTTCAGAAGGAATACCTTCGAGAACTGGAACAGAAGACTGAGCTGCTCGAGGTAATCCAGACCCGCAGATCGGAAGGTCCGGTCACTCTTTTGTACTCGGCCAAAGACACGGAGCACAATAACGCGATGGTCCTCAGGGACTTCCTGGAAGCCAATTCCTGAGCGCCTGAGCGCCCCATTCTCACGCTTCTCCTTGCCGGTCAATTCCGCCCGGAAGGCGGCAGTGGAATCCGTGTGAGCCGTGGGACTGCGGATCTGAGCGGCTAAACGCAGATCCGCGACGCAAATCTGATCTCGGGGGAAGAATCCGAACCTACTCCGCCTTCTGCCCGGAGGCATCCGCTGGCAGACTTTCATGATAGGAGGCGGCCAGCCACTTGCCGTCTTTCTTCACGTAGACCGCGCTGGCCACAATCTCCGCGGGAGCCTTCATTCCCTCGCAGGTCGCATCCTGCTTGGCCTTGTAGGTGACTAACACCGTGTCGTTGCTGAGCTGATGAACCTGCCAGTCCGAAAGCGAGAAGTTGCGGACCTCGCAGGGGTGGGCGGTCATTTCTTTGACGTACTGCTCCCGGCTGAAACTGGCGCCCTGGGAGGTGATGTTGACAGAGTCCTCCGTCAGGTTCTTCTCGAAAACCGCCATATCCTTGTTCTTCCAAGCCTCCCAGAGGCTCTTCTCGATGGAGGTCACGGTCGATTTGACGTCTTCCTGAGCGAACAACGAGTTGCCAAAGACAAAGCACAGAGACAGCACGATCCCGGATGCCAGAACACCACTTTTCTTCATAAGTTGCCCTCCTTGTTAATAGGCACTGTCTTATGCTAGCGCGGGGCAACATCTTGTACAAACCGGGGAGGTCGGGTGGGGTGCGGTGGCCAGGTCCAGTCGGCTCGGCAGATCGATCGGATTCTGCTCCGGACCGAACTCCTTCGCCACCTTCTCCGGAATGGGCGCGGCTCCATTGGCCCCAGAGTTGTCTGATTCTCTTCCAGTCCGATATTCTGGAAGAAGAGGAGATGTCGCCGGATAGGCAAGGAGTCGCCGTGGCAGCCAAAGTGACGGTGTATTTCAGTCCCGATCAACAAATGGCATGCATCCACTGCCATCTCTGCGGGAAAACGAGTCTTTTCCCCTTCTCAGTCACAAAAGTGAACGGCAGCACCTACCCGAGCAGGATAATTATCGTGGCACACCATCTCATCGGCCCACCGGGCGAGAGATGCGCGGGGTTCGACGCGGCCAGGGATCGAGAGCTGATCGGATCAGAGGCGGAAGACCACATCAAGCTCGTAGAAGTAGATAGCGGCTGTAACGCCTGTTCTCTTCCCACCTGCCTCATACCGTGGTCCCAGGGATGATCAGAGTGAACTCGGCGCCACCTCCGGGCACGCTTTCGACTTCCAGTCGCCCCCCGAAAAGTGCGACCCGCTCCCGGATGCTGAACAGGCCAAAACCCGGCCTCGCGGGATTCGAGAAGACTTCAGACGGCTCAAAACCGATGCCGGCATCAGAGACTCGAACCAGAATGCTCTCCCCGTGCAACCGGGTTTCGAGGCGAGCCTGCTTGGCGCCCGAATGCTTCACGGTGTTGAAGAGAAGCTCTCGTACGGAACTGAACAACACCATTTTGGCCGACTCATTGGTCGGCTCGACGTCTTGAAGAATATCCAATTCCACTCCCAACCCGTGCTTTTCCAGCATCTGTTCAGCGAGCCATTCGAAAGCCGAAGCCAAACCGGCTGTCGACAGTATCGGAGGACACAGATCGTAAGTCAGGCTCCTGGATGCCTCGATAGCTTCCTGGACGATGTCGCAGACCCTGTCAATCTCCTGTTTCTCCTTGTTCTTTCCCAACTTCGAGCCCAGAGCCCCGAGCGAGAATCGAGCACCGACGAGCAACTGTTGAACGCCATCGTGAAGCACCTCAGCCAGACGGCGGCGCTCCCGATGCTCCGCGCCAGTCAGCTCACGCGCCAGCGACTCGAGCATCCTTCGCCGGTCCTCAATTTCGGCATTCGCTCGGTTCAACTCCTTTGTGCGTTCGGAAACCCGGCGTTCCAGTTCGCTTGCATGCTCGTATTCCTTTCGGTGCATCTCGATCAGCTGCTGTTCGAGGAGGCGGCGACCCATCGCTATCGCGACCTGGTTGGCAAAGCTCTCCATCATCGCCTGCTCGTCTGAGGAAAAAGAATCGCGGGACATGGTGCCAAAGCTGACTGTACCCAGTACTCGGTCCTGAAAGGTCAAGGGGTGACAGGCGTACGCCCGAACTCCCCAAGGGCGAAGCGGTTTGATCCTTGGGTCAGGTGATGTCTGTACGGCCTCGACGATTATTCGCCGGCCGCTTCGGGCGACTTCGCCGCAGATAGCCTGGCCGCATTCAAGCCCTTTGATTGCATTCGCTTTTCGGTCTTCAATCCCCGCGTGGGCGCTCAATTGGAGATGGCCCTCCCGGCTTATGAAGGACAGGAAGAAGTCGCAGTTGAGCTCCCTCATTGCACGGTCGCCAAGCTGGTGAAGTGCGCGTTCTGGATCGCCATCCACCAGCAACTGATGGGAAGTCCAGGCAAGCAGCGAGAAGCGTCGACTGCTTCTCCGAAGCTCGGCTTCGGCCTGTTTCCGCCAATCGACGTTCTCGACAACGCGAATGAAGTGCAAAGGGCTACGTGTGTCATCCCTCAGGAGACTTGTCGTCACGGCGGCCCACACCCTTTGCCCGTCTTTCGTGACGTATCGTTTCTCGTTGAGAAAAGGTTGGGAACCGTTGCGCAAAACACGTAGCAAAGTCTCCTCCTCGGCTTCGAGATCCTCAGGCGCCGTCACGTCCCTCCACGTCTTGTTCAAGAGCTCCGTCTCATCGTAGCCGAGCATCTCGCACAACGCCGGGTTGACTCGCAGATACTGACCTTCGAGAGATATGTGAGCAATTCCGAGGCCTGCTTGCTCGAAGGTTCGGCGATAACGCTGCTCACTCTCGCGCAGCGCTTCCTCCGCCCTTTTCCGTTCTGTAATATCGGCCAGCACCCCGATCAAACGCCGGCACTGTCCATCCGCATCACTGTGGAGACGACCCTGACTCGCTATCCAGCGTACGGCTCCGTCGGACGCTCGGCGGATCCGGTACTCGACGTTATATTCGCCTTTCTCTTCTATGGCCCGGTCGATGTTCTGCCAAACACGACGCTGGTCTTCCTCCAGGATGAACGCCCGCCAGTACGCCCGTGTCGTTTTTGTTGGAGGATCCGAAACCCCATACATCTCGAACATGCGGTCCGAGGCGCTGACTGTCCCCGTCGATAGGTCCATTTGCCAAGGCGCCTGGCCGGCCGCGTCCAGGGCCACGGCGAGCCAATGCCGGTTCTCACTGAGAATAGCTTGTGAAGCTTTCTGCTCGGTGATGTCACGCGAGGTGACCATCAGCCGGAGCACGCCACCCTGCTCTCGATCCGAGAAGCCTTGTGAGTGGAGATACCGCCAGGATCCGTCTTTGTGGCGGAATCGGTGTTCAACCGACTCGGGCTGGCTGGGGTGGGTTAGAGCCCTCTCGATTGCGGCTTCCACCAGCTGAACGTCGTCGGGGTGAGTAAAATTCAACACCGGTTGGCCGACTAACTCCGCCGGCTTATAACCAAGGATTTGCCCGACAACGGGATTGATGTATTGGAAACGGCCATCCGACGAGGCAACGGTGAAGATGTCCTGTGAATTCTCAACCAAGGACCGAAATACACAATCACTCACCAGGGGAGTCGCTGCCTGTTCGACACCTTGTATCGCGTTCCCAAATGCTGGCAAAGCGCCCGCATGTGAGCTGTTTTTGGACTCTGGCACTGGTTCCCGGTCCGGTTCTTTTTCCCGGGACTGAGGAAGGTCTGGGTCATGGACTGGCGGATACGAGTGCCGCCCACCTGATCCATCATTCATAAAGAAAGCTCCGGCAACGACCATGCATTGTCAGGCGGGGGCAAGGTGCACAAGTCGGTCCGGCGCACAACTCCAAGTTCGGTGTCCCTTTCGACTCACGGTCAGTCTAGGGGCGGCAATATGCTACTGTTCGCCCCCTACGAAATCAAGAAGAAAATTACCGAATTTGTCAATTTCCCGACAAGATATATGGATATGTAAATCAGCTGCAGGTTGCAGCAGGGAAAACGGTTCTATATGATCAGGATCGGCGCGGGCGGGGAAGGCTATTTTGGACGACGTTCCCCGCGGGATGTCTCTTCCCGGTCACTGCTCATGGGAATCAAAGCGAACTGGAGCCATTTTACACCTGCCAATCTCTCCCGATCCCTGATTCATCGCCCGATTGTTGTTTGGTTTGCGGTTGCACTCATCCTCCTATGTGGTTTCACCGGAGCCGGCGCCTGGTACTATCGGCACCAGCGGGAGACATTTAGAAAGGACGTCTGGAGCGACCTCAATGCCATTGCTGATCTGAAGGTCAGGCAAATCTCAGAGTGGCGGAGGTCAAGATTGGCGGAAGCGAGCATCATCCTGGATTTTGCCAGCCGCGACCCGGCAATGGAGAGACTGATAACAGGAGACAAGCAGGGCGGTCGAGCGGCCCTGGAAGTGCTCATCAGTTTCCGTGAACGTACTCAGGCGGAGAGCGTGGTCGTCATCTCTCCGAACGGCCGCGTCGTCTGGTCTGCCCCGGAAGGTAGGAGTGACGTCGGGCAATGGGATCGCGCCCTGGCCGAACGCGCGTCGAGAGAAGGCAAGATCCTCTTTTCGGATTTCCACAAGAACGCGGATAACGATATAGAGCTGAACATCTTTGTGCCCGCAGCTTCAGCAGGCGAACCCCGGAAACGCCTAGGGGTGCTGATCCTCCGGCTGGATCCGGATGCCTATCTTTATCCCCTTATTCAGAGTTGGCCAACCCCTAGTCGGACGGCTGAGACCTTACTCGTAGGGCGTGTCGGCGCCTCAGTCGTTTATCTTAACGAGCTGCGGCACGTCAAGGGCACGGCTCTGACTCTGTCCTTTCCTCTGGAGCGATCGACTTTGCCGGCCGCGCGTGCGGCGCTTGGAATAGAGACTACGATGGAGGGCATCGACTACCGTGGAGTTCCTGTGCTCGCCGTTACCCGGAAGGTGCCCGATTCGCCCTGGGGTGTGGTGGCCAAGATGGACCAGGTCGAGTGCTATGCGGCCGCCAAACAGATGGCGAAGATCACGGGCTTCCAGCTCATTCTGCTCATTTCTACCCTCTTTCTGGCCCTCGCGTTGCTGCTCGCCCAGAAGGCAAGTCAGATAAGAAGCCGAGAGCTCCAGGCGAGGCTGCAGTATCAGGAGTTGGCCAGACACTCCGATGAGTTGCAGCGTCTGACCGCGCACTTGGACATCCGCGAGGAGGAGAGCCGCAGAATATCGCGCGAAATCCACGAAGAGTTCGGGAATGCACTAGCGGGCGTGCGGTTCAGCCTGCTCGATCTCGAGGTTCGTGTTCCTGACGATCATCCGGAAATAGCCAGTCGCATTAGCTCTGTTCTGAGCGAGCATAAGACTCTGATCGAGCAGGTCCGCCGCATCTCGCAACACCTTCGTCCTCCGATACTGGATCAACTGGGCCTTGTACCGGCGATCAAATGGCTGGCCGACGATTTCGAACTGAGGACCGGGCAGAAGTGCCCGGTTGTGACAGAGGTTTCGGTTTCGGACGGGACACGGAGGGAACAAGCTTACGCGTCTGCGGTTTATCGTATTTGCCAGGAGGCCCTTTCAAATGTGGCTCGGCATGCGAACGCAACCAGCGTTCAGGTGGTGTTTCGCGAGACCGAGTCAGAGGCCATGCTACAAGTTGCGGACAACGGTGACGGGTTCACTTTGTCGAAAGGCAATGATTCCTCCATCGGGATCATCAATATGCGGGAGCGAGCCCGCTATTTCGGCGGCACCTTCGATATTTCCGCGTCCCCCGGCGAGGGAACCACGGTAACCGTCAGAATACCCCTTCGAAAATCGAGGCCAGCAACCAGTTACGAAGATTCGTCAAAGAAGTTCTGAGCTATTTGACTGCGCGGCCGACCACCTCTTCGATTCGATCCACGTTCCTCTGATAGAATGTTCGACAATGCCGCTTCAAAACGTTGAAAGTCCTGCCTTGGATCACTACCCCCTGTCTGCGATGAAAACGGAACCGGGCGAAGAGGAAATGACCAGCCGCCGGATTCGGGTCGTGCTGGTCGATGATCATCGGATTGTGCTCGATGGCCTCACTCAACTGCTCTCACAGGACCGCCGCATCAAGATAGTGGGCCAAGCGATGAACGGCCGAGAGGCCGTCCAACTGGTCAGGAACGAGCTGCCCGATATCGTTCTCATGGACATCGTCATGCCCGAAGTCGACGGCATCCAAGCGACACAGATGATCAAAGCCGAGTTCCCACAAGTGGCAGTCGTCGGACTCTCGATGTTTGCCGACGAGAACACTCGAGACCAGATGCTGCGGGCGGGGGCGTGCGCCCACCTGGGGAAAGATGCTGAGCGCGCAGTGCTGCTCGCGACTCTCTTCGGCTGCGTGCAATAGGAGCTGGCTTGGCCGGAACTCCCCGCAGAGACGAACGATTGTCGCATCGCTCGAATACCGCGAAGCATCATGGGTCGCGCTTCTCACGAGCCACTTTCGATGATTCCTCCAAGTCCGATGATCGCCTGCCGTTGGATTCAAGAGGCGACCCCCACTCCGGACGTCCGGTCACTTCAGTACTCGACCAAAAGCTCGGAGCACAACAACGCGATCGCCCTTGGCGTTGGGTGCTACTCGTACCGTAGCGCGACCATCGGGTCCAGGCGGGTTGCTCTGTGCGCCGGGATGTAGGTAGCGAGCAGCACGACCAGGAGCATCGCTGCAGTCGCGACTGCACACGGCAGAACTGAAGAATCTTCTCCAACGTAGAACAGGCCGTCGCCGAGGCGCGTAACGAAGGGGAAAGCCAGAACCAGCCCAAGAAGCCCCCCGAGAATGGAGAGAATTAATCCCCGGCGCATCGCGAGCCGCAGGATCTGGTGGGGGTTCGCTCCAACGGCCAGGCGGATCCCGATCTCCTGGGTTCTCTGTTTGATCGTGTAGGAAACAACGCCATACAGTCCGATGGAGGCGAGAAGGAGGGCCAGCACTCCGAAGGCACCCAGAAGTGCGGCAGCCACCTGATTGGGCAGCAACGCCATTTTGATGTTGTCCTTAAGTGTTGTCGTCTGCACGATCACGACATCCGGGTAGATGCTCCTGACTATGCTCCGAATCTGAGGGCCAAGAGCTGCAGCACCGGGAGCCTCGACCATAAGGGTGATGTTTCCCCGGCGAGGATTCTGATTCAGATAAAGATAAAGGAACGGTTCACTGACCCTGCCCAGGCGGCCCGAGGTCACGTCATTGACGACTCCGATAACTTCCGTCTCGGGCGCGTTTCGGTCTTTGAGATGAATCGTCCGACCGACCGGGTTCGCACCCGGCCAGAACCGATCAGCCATCGCCTGACTGATCACAGCGACTTGCCTCCCCGAACGGTCGTCTGCGGAGGTGAAAGTTCGCCCGTACTGGACACGCATTTCCAACAGCTTGAAATAGCTTTCCCCAACAACACCGTTCCGGACTGCCACGCCGGGGTTTCCCGGCTGGTCTTGGGGCAAGAAAACCGTAGCAGACCCACTGCCGAACAGAAATTCAAGAGGGGCATAGCTTGTCAGCTCCGCACCTCTAACCCCGGGAGTCGCCCGGACAGTATCCAGCAGGCGACGCGAGAAGACCTCTCGCTCATCATTGTTTCCCGGCACGCTCAGCGTGGTCAAAAGCATGTCCTTTCGAGCGAAACCAAGATCCAGATTCAAGCCCCGGATGAAGCCGGCAATCAGAACCGAAGTTGTGGCGAGGAGTGCCAGGGAAACTGCGATCTGGCCAGTGAGCAGGAAACTGCGCCCGAACATCGGGGCCGAGAGCGATCGGCCCCGGCGGGTGATCCTCATCGCTGCAGCGAGGTCGCTTCTTGAGAAGCGCATCGTGGGCCCGAGGCCAAAGGCAATGGTGGCAAAGAAGGCAACCAGTATCGTAAAAGTGATCAACCTGTAATCCACTGTGACCCCGAGATCGAGGGAGAACGGGAGTTTCGGGAGAAGGAGGGACAACCCGTCGACAGCCCAGATCCCAACGAGAAGGCAGACGGTGGCACTGACGAGTGAGAGAACGAGACCTTCGACCAGAAGCTGGCGCGCGAGCCTGAGCCGGGTGGCGCCAAGTGCCATGCGAATGGCCAACTCGCGGCGTCGCTCCTCGAAACGAGAGGCAAAAAGGCCCGAAACATTGATACAGGCGATCAGAAGCACGATTGCCGGCAGAACCAATAGGATCGCGGCCAGCTTGTTACCGTCCTTGCCTTCGTCCCCGATCCCCGTGTAGTCGGATTCGGCGATGACATCAAACCCGCGGCGTCTTTCCCGGTCCAGATTGTTGCCGGGCAGGCGGGCTGCGAGCAGATTCAGTTCTACCCGGCACTGCTCGACGGAAACACCCTCCTGGAGCACGGCGAAAAGCGGCGCGAATCTCGGCTGTTCACGGGCCTGGCGGTCGCTCCAGTCATACCAGGCCTCGATCGGCCACCAGACATCGGCGGTAAAGATCCTGTCCGTGCCGTAAAATCCCTTCGGAGCAACACCGACCACAACCGCGTTCCGATCCTGAAGAGGGATCCTGCGCCCGATGATCCCCGGGTCCTGACCGAAACGCCGTCGCCAGAGGTTGTGACTGATGACTATCGGGGCCTCTGCCCCCTCAGGCGCGCCAAGGAACCGCCCGATTCCCGGCTTCAGGTCCAGGAGGTCGAAGTAGCCGGAGCTCACGCCCCCACCAAGGACCATTTCGGTTCCCTCGTCATTGCGGATGAAGACGCCCCCCCTCTCAGATGCAGCCACCTGGCGAATCGTCCGGGCCTCCTCGCGGAGAAACTCAAAATCCTCAAGCGAGAGCGCAGCCCTTGTGTTGGATGCACGAACGCCGAAAATTCGAACCGTGCGATCGTAGGTCTTGAACGGATACGGGCGAAGAATCGTAGCGTCGACGAGACCGAAGATCAGGGAGTTGATCCCGATCCCAAGAACCAGGGAAAAAAGGCAGACCGTCACGAATTTCGGGCTTTTGAGCATCAACCGGACAGCCAGACGGACATCCTCAAGTAGTAATTTCATAGACGACTCTCGAAGGGGCTGTTAGCAATTGCCGGGCCAGACGGGAAGCTTGATATGGTGGGGCTTCCAGGGGAAAAACGGCGCCCGCGCGTCCGGTTCTGGGACTGGCTGCTTCAAAAGCGGACGGCCGTGCACGGGGATAGGAACTCTGGATCGACGCCAGGCTCCGCACGGGAGGTAAATGAGAAGGGGGGACTGACGCCGGTGGCACGGGCCACGCCTCTGGGGCGGTAGCTAACCAGAGCCCAAAGGAATCGTGGGGTCTGCGGTTCAATGTAAGCAGGCCCGGTCCTACTTCATGGAGTGCAGGCCGAACATATTCCCTTCGGTGTCGTAGACCAGGGACACAAATCCGTACTGGCCGATCGACGTTTTCCCTCTCTCAATCTTCCCGCCGTTCGCCGGGACAAGCGCCTCCTCAACCGCGCAGTCTTCGCACGCGAAGTACACGAGGACGCTGTTGCCTCCGGACGCCATGCCGTCCATCCTCACCAGGGATCCTGCACTCCCCGGTTGGTTCATCTCCATGGGAAAACTCCACATCTCGAGAGGTGGATCACTGAGCTTTTGAAGCTGCACGTTGAAAACACTCTCGTAGAACTTCTTAGCGCGGTTGATGTCCTGCACGTAGATCTCAAACCATCTCACGGGATTCTCTGCCATGGCGAGGTCCTTTCGTGGGGCTTTCTGGTTTCGAACTGCTTCTGACGGCTATCTGTCACCGCGAATTTCTCGCGCGAGTTTCCGGGAGTGCCTATTCTGCTCTCTGGATACGCAACGCGAAGCCTCAGGGAGCTTCTGCCCCCCTTCCGAAGCAAGACCGTTGCATTCGATTTTAGCATTGCCGACCAGCGGGGAGGAAACGGTGGGAGGAAACAGGGGACGCCGGCTAGAGACGAAGCGTCGCAAAGGACATTAGTTCATAAGTTTAAAAGAACGTTCCGAAGAGAAGCAATTAGGGCGGGCACGGCGCGCTGGGACTTGGCGTCTAAAACTGCCCGGGGCGGGAATCGAACCCGCACGGGGGTCACCCCCCACAGGATTTTAAGTCGAATTTCGAAACGGGTGAAAAGTGACGAAACGCTAATAATTCACAACAGCTTACCGGATTTTTCGCCGATCCAAGAAGTGAAACACTACGATCGTTTAGCTTTGCACCGGGCGACAAAGCAAACCGGGCGACGTTCTCAATCTGCCGACCTCGCCACGGCTCACTGACTCCTATCCTAACCGGGCGGGATGGGAATAGCGCTATACGCGGGAACCGCGAAACGCAGGGCCGCTGAAGCAGATGCTTTTCAGGCCGGCCAGGAAGCAGCTTTCGGTCTCGGAAGCGTGCAAGACGATCGTAGGGTACCCAAGCTGCCGGAGACGCGCATCCCATGCCGGCAGCACACTCTGTTGTCCGCTTAAGACCACCTGCTTCGTCTCTGGGCCGAGAAACCCGCGCCCGGAAAGCACCTCGACATCTCCCTGCACGAACGCGCCGTGTGCGATGCTGTTCAGTTGGTCGGGCGTGTGTCCTCCCGATTGCTCGAGCACACGGATCATGAACAGAGTCCTCGCCAGTCCGTAGTTCGTGTGCCAGTCAGAGCCAAGCTTGAGGTACTCGGAGTCGAACGGACCCTCGGCGCGGCCAAGCACCGCCGCAAGAACGGAGTTGCCGCGAACCCCGTGCAGAAGCTCTCCCGTCAGCGTTGTAATGCCGGACACGATCCGGTTGTCCTCGCCTACCAAAATCGCTTTGGTGTGAGATCCAGGATGGACATACAGCAATGGACCGTGGAGGGTAAGCACCTCGAGAGCGCCAACAATCTCCGTCTCTTCGCCCCGGATCAAGTCGACGTCCGCGGCCTCATCCACCGAACAGGGCCAGGGACCGCTTCTAACCCCAGGAACAAAGCATATCTGCAGGTTAAAGAGATCAGGGAAACGGATCAAAACGGTTCTTTCCGCCAGCTCCTTCTGGCCGGCTTTAGCCGGAACACGGGGTAATTCCGCCAAACCGAGCTCCGAAGTGATCATGCCTGCAGCGAGGGCGAATTCAGGAATCTTCTCTGCTGCCTGTTCGCAGGCTGTTTGAATTGCCAGCCGAAGGCCGTGCTTGAGTGCCTCCGTGCTACCGGAAGACGCCGTGTCGCGGACGCCCACCCGCACCTGAGCACGAGAAACCGGTCTGCCCTCGCGAAGGACCCAGACACGCGTGTTGGTTGTGCCTGAGTCGATGGCAAGAAAAACGTCGGGTTTGCTCATATACCTAGTTTCCAGCCTGAGCGATCCGTACCAGGCTGGAGAGATCTTCGCCCAGACCCTCCGGTACACGACCCGAACTGGTCGAGCTTGTGGACAGCAGGGCGCTGCCTACCCCGACGGCGACAGCGCCTGCGCTCAGGTACTCGCCCATGTTCCGCGGGCCCACTCCTCCGACAGGCACGAGACGCAACTCCGGAAGTGGCGCCAGAACAGCCTTGATAAAAGAGGGCCCCAGGACAGATGCCGGAAAAACCTTCACGAATTGCGCTCCGGCACGGTGGGCGGTCAGAATCTCCGTCGGAGTAAACGCGCCCGGAATGCAAACGGCGCCGTACCGACCGCACAGGTCCGGCAGGAATCGTTCGAAGATCGGCGAAACCAGGAACTGGGCGCCGGCCCGTAGCGCGTCTTCGGCGCGCTCACGGTCGACCGCAGTCCCCGCACCCACTACAAACCCACTCTTTCTCAGGCTTGCGATCGAATCCAATGCGCCCTCGGAATTGAGCGCGATTTCCAGCACAGAGATCCCTGACTGACGGAATGTCGTGGACAGCTCCGCCACTCGCGCAGGGGAAACGTGCCTCAGAATCAGGAAAAGGCGGCTCTTTTCAATTGCTGCAACGATTGCTCGCGTCTCCATCGGTTTTCGACTCCGCTCTTTCGGGCACCCCTGCTATGGCTTGTTCGGCGTCCCTGCGCGCCCGGACCCTTCCCCCTCGGAGCTCTTGGCAGGCAGCCACGGGAGGGGAACACCTTTGATTCGTGCGTAAACAATCAGTTGGCCCATCTGTTCGATTTGACGGCAGAGAAGGCGCAGGTAGACGGCGTACACAGTCTGCTCGCGGCCGGAGAATTGCACTTTTCGGGCAAGCGATTCCTGCGTCTCGGCGCGCCAGGCGGGCGGGACCGCTTCACACCCGCGTTTGAGCCACTCGATGATCTCTTTCTTTGACGTCACTTCCTTCTGCAACCTTTGCACGGTGGCCAGGTCCGGAGCCTCGCCGAGTCCGGCCGGGTGTCGGACTCCCGCCTCTCCCAGCAGCATCAGGTTCCCCGCCCCGGTATGCATGAAAAGCTCGCCGAAACTACGCATGCCGGGAGCCGGCCGCCACGAATATGCCTCCTCAGGCAGCGCCTCGGCCAGGGGTATCACGTGCCGGCAGGACCACTCAAATTCGTCCAGATATTCCTTTGCTTGATCCCTTTGCTGCCCCGCGAGCGGGGCGCTGAACAGCAGGAGCAGTATGCCCAGTATCTTCTTACGCATTTTAGTCTTGTTCCCTTCAGTTACCCCTTCAGTCAGGGCTTCGGCTGCCAGTCGAAATAGGTCGGATAACCGTGTGCGCCGCCCCTGTTTCGCGCCACCCAGAGTCGGTATTCGCGATCTTCCATTCGCGCCGGTTCCTTGCGTTGCACCGGAGCGAAGTTGGAAAGAACCTGTATTGCCGCGACGCCGCCTTTGAGTGTGCCCCAACAGACTATTTCGTCGCGGAAATCGCCGACGAGGTCGGCCGCCAGGGGGCAACTGCATCCCGACAGGGTGGCCGGACCCGCCTCTGGAAGACCCTGAACTGTCCGGCCGTCAAAACGCCCGAGCTGCTTGGCGTCTTTGGAAACCAGGTCGCGCGTTTCTTGTCCGGTCCAGTTAACCGGGCGCCAATCACCTGCCATCGGATCGGCAAGAATCTTCCCCTCCGAGGAGAACAGCACTTTACTGTTGGCGTCGTGCCCATCCCGGTTGGTCAGGATTTCCAGGCCCGGGGACCCTTTCCAGATGTCGGCCACCCAGCCCAGGTGCGCGTGCTTCCACGCGGGATCTTCTTCGTTGCTGTACTTCCAAATCATGTTGCCGCTCTTTGCGTCAACGACGTAGGCTCCTGCGTGCATGCCTGTTTCAACCGCAAAAAACACCTGTCGATCCTTCGTCCCGGGCAGTATACGTTTGATGATGACGATGTCCGGGTGACCTCGATAGATCGACCATCTCATCCGGCCATCGGCATTGATCACGGTCGTGCCGTCGAAAATCTCGTCGCGACCGTCATCGTCAACATCGGCCACGGCGATGTAGTGACACCCGCTCCCGCTTGTCTCGCCAAAACTCTCGAAGGTCCACAGGTTTTTGAGATCCGAGCTATAGGCATCGAAGATCTCATTCACGTAGAGCCCGGTCTGTGTGACGATGGCTGGGGTCCTCCCGTCCAGGTAAGCGATTGCGATGTGCGCACGGTGCCTGTCGCTCGCAAGCTCCCTCCAGGGCGTCTTGCGTATGATCTCCCCGGTGAGTCCATCGAGGATTGCAAGGTAAATCCGTTCGCCATCCTGGACTCGCGCGATGACCTCTGCTTTTCCGTCGCCGTCCAAGTCGTAGACGTTGAAAGGAAGGTTAGTCGCAATACCGCCGCAGAGGTTATGCCGTGCCAGGGGGCGTCGCCACAATTGTCGCCCGGAGTTCGAGAAAGCCTCCAGCTCGGCGGGAATCCCGGGATCGGCCGACTCCTCGGTAAAGCCGTTGCCGGAGCGAACCAACCCGTCGAGCGTCCCGTCACCGTCGAGATCGCCAAAGTTGACGGAGTAAGGGCCCTTCCCACTGGGCCGGAACGTCGCAATCACATAACTGCCGGCGGTCTGGGCGTCCACATCCGCCCATTCGCTTGGAGAACCTTCCTTGCCCGCGGAATCGACCGGCCGCACTCGATAGTACATGCGAGCGGCCTTAGGCACGTCCCGGTCGACGAAATTGGTGGAATCAGCGATCGGCGCCGACGTAATTCGTTCCCCTGCGGCATCCGGGCGAATGCTTCTGTACACGTGATAGCCGGTTTGCGCCTCGTCCGACTCCAGCATCCGCCAGCCGACGTAGACGGCGCCGTCACCTCTGCGCATGGCGAGGACAGCTCGCTTGACTACGGAAAAATGGTTTGCGCCCGCCGGCGCGCGCACGAGTCGGAATCCGATATCCGGGTGCCTCATGGCGGCGGGGACACTGTTGATCGATTCACAGCGCAGGCGGTTCGCGGTTCGCGCCCAGGATCCACCCCTGAGAGGGGTTCGTCCCTGGCCGTCGGCAAAAATCATCTGCCACACGTTGCCCGCCATGTCATACAGGCCATAACCATTCGCCGGGTAACTCTTGACCGGCTTCATCCACTTGCGCCACTCGCCGAATGAGCGTTTCCCGTCCGGGTCGAAATTGGCTCGACCGGCCGGTTCTTCATCCCCCCAGGGGTATTGCTTGCCTTGCAGACCTCCCCGGGCGGCGTACTCGAACTCCGCCGCTGTCGGCATGCGGTAACTTCGTCCTTCTGCCTTCGAGCGCCAGTGGCAGTACTCGCTCGCGTCGGAGCCATTTACGAAGGTCACTGGCCACTGCTCCATCCCGGGAGGAATCAAGCCCTTCTCCCAATACGGCGGGGCAGGACGTCCGGTCGCCTTCACGAACTCGGCGTATTGCAGGTTCGTCACCGGGTGCGTGGCGATCTCGAACGAGTCGATGCGCACAGTCCCGGAGGCGGTCTCGAATGATCCGTTTTGGACGAGAACAAAACTACCCAACCCAGCGGCTTCCAGAGCCCCTGTCCCAATCAACGAATTGAGAAGCATCGTCAGGACCACCGGGCGGAGATAGCGGAGCCGCAGGCACGCATACAGAAATTTCATGGCAGAAGGGTATACGAGATTTCCTTCCGGTCAACCGGGCTGTTGGGAAGATATTCAAGATATTTGAATCGAGTCGGAAGTTTCGTCTTCGGCGCGGTTCGTGAGGTGCCAATCGGCAGTATAATCGGCGACCGATTGGCCGACTGCGGTCGAACCCGGAGGTGTCTGTGGGAAGAATCAGCATGACGAGGCGGGCGCTCGTTCAAACACTCATAGGGAGCTCTCTGTTGGCGCAGTCGGGCCGACACTCGCGAAAGCCCAACCTGATCGTGATTCTTGCCGACGATCTCGGCTGCGGTGACATCGGCTGTTTTGGCGGCCAAGACGTGACAACACCATGGATCGATTCCATGGCCGAGGCGGGTACGAAGTTCACCGACGGTTATGTCTCGGCTCCGGTCTGCAGCCCTTCGCGTGCCTCCCTGCTCACCGGACGTCATCAGCAACGCTTCGGGTTCGAGTTCAACCCCGGCTCGGCCGAAAGGGAAGCCGAAATCGGCTTTGGATTGCCGGCGACCGAGCAAATTCTGCCGTATTTTCTTAGAGCGGCCGGTTACAGGTGCGGAATCATCGGCAAATGGCACTTGGGAGTGCGACCCGGGTATCATCCGCTCGACCGGGGCTTTGACGAATTCTTCGGCTTTCTTGGCGGAGCGAACGACTACGTCATCACGACAACTCCTGGTGCGCGAGTTCTTGATCACGGGTGGCGCAACACGCTGTCATCCGCGCCTTTCGAGCCGATATTCCGTGGGCGGGAAGCGGTCACCGAAAAGCGCTATCTCACCGATGCCTTCGCTGAGGAGGCGGTGAAGTTCATCGAACGGAATCGCAGGGAGCAGTTCTTCCTCTATCTGGCGTTGAACGCGGTTCACGAGCCGTTTCATGGGACCGAGCGCTACTGGAACCGTTTCCCCGGCATAACGAACGAGCGCCGGCGAATGTTGGCATCAATGGCAAGTGCCATGGATGACGCCGTAGGCGCGGTCTGGAAAAAGGTCCGAGAGTGCGGGCTGGAGCAGGATACCCTCATCGTCTTCATCAGCGACAACGGAGCCCCGGTCATAAGCGGCTGCGGCAGCAACGGCCCGTTCAACGGCGAGAAGTGTACATATTACGAAGGCGGAATACGCGTGCCGTTTGTCGCCGTCTGGCCTGGCAAGATACCTGCTGGCAAGGCATACCGCCAACCCGTAGTCTCTCGGGACATCGCGCCTACCCTCCTCGCAGCTGCCGGTATTTCCGAGCCAAAGGAAAGAGCATTCGATGGGGTGGATCTGCTGCCGTTTCTAGACACGGGCGCGGCTCGAGTGCCCCATGAGTCACTCTGCTGGCGGGCGGGCAGCGGACGAGCCATCCGGATGGGAAAGTGGAAGCTGATCGAAGTTGGCCAGACATACACCAAACTTTATGATCTCTCCACAGACCCGGGCGAAAAGACCGATCTTTCGGCGCACAATCCGGCGATTCTGCGCGACATGAGGGCGGCCTGGACCGCCTGGAGCGCCGAGATGTCTCCTCCTGCCTGGCCGTCTCGGCGCCGCGAGCTTTCCGTTAACGGGGAAAGCCTGACTTGGGAGCTTTAGGACCGCTGACCGCACAGTTCCCTTCCGCCGCGGTGAACCCCGGGGAACGGATTTTCTCAGCCGGGCTCGCTGCCGGCTGCGTCTCCCGTTCTCCGACGACCCTTTCAAATATTCTGAATCTGTTTGCGAAAGCGCATTGACCGCGACGGACGAGGCCGGTATAACCTCGCGACCATCAGGAGGAGAAAGATGCAGAGCACTTCTCGAATTTCCGATTCTCACCCGTTGAGGCGAATGCCGGTTACGTTTTCAATCTTTCTGACAGCGGCGATCATTCTGGTGCTGCTATCCCCATTGTGTTGGGGTCAGGAGACGCGCGCCAGGATCCTGGGCCGCGTCGTCGACCAGTCAGGGGGAGCCATACCCGGCACCGAAATCACTGTCACCAATACCGAAACCAATGTAACGACCAAAACCACAACGAACGAGCCCGGGTTGTTTGAGGTTCCCTACCTGTTGCCAGGAACCTACGAAGTCACCGCGGAAATGCCCGGTTTCAAAAAGCACGTGCGCCAAGGCATCAAATTGAGCGTGGGTGCCGAGATTTCAGTCGAATGCGTGTTGGAGATTGGAGAAGTCGTCGACACGGTAAACGTGACGGCGCAGGCGCCTGTGCTGGAAACCACGACAGGTTCGGTCAGCACAGTGGTCGACAGCAGGCGCATCAACGATTTGCCGATCTTTTACAACAATATAACCGCGGCGGCCAGCCTGGTGCAGGGCATGGCTTCATCCGGGCTCATGCACAGCGGACTCAGTATCCACTTCACTGAGCCGGACGTCATGGGCTCTGCGGACGGGCGAGGCGCCAACGAGTTCTCGATCGACGGGACCGCGAATGCGTCGCGCGACAAGAAGGCGGCTTACGTCCCAGTAAGTGACGCGATCGCGGAAATGAGGGTGGACACCGCCAAGTTTGACGCGAGTGTCGGCCACAGCTCGAATGCCATGGTGGCCATGATTTCAAAGTCGGGCACAAATGCGCTCCACGGCACGCTCACCGGCACGCACTGGCAGCAGCGATGGAACGCAGCGCCGCGGAGCGTGAACCGGGTCTATTGGGGTGCCATCCGTGATGCCGAAGCCAAGGGCAACAGCGCCCTTGCTGACTCCCTTCGGAAGGAGCCTAAGCTGCCTTCGGGGCATTCGAGCACGTGGGCGGCATCCGTTGGCGGACCCGTGATAATTCCACACATCTACGACGGCAGGAACAAGCTGTTCTTCTTTTTCAGTTACAACGGGGTGGACACTCGAGCGCTGTCCCCCAAGGAATACAGGGTATTTACTGTCCCGACAGCCGAGCAGAGAAAGGGCGACTTTTCACAGCTGTTGAAGACACAGTGGCCGACGAAAACTGCGGCGCAATCGGCCGCCGACGCTGCCGCCTGGTACACCATCTACGATCCGTTGACCACGCGCCAACAGGGAACGAAGTATGTGCGTACCGCCTTCCCCAATAACATCATCCCCGCCAACCGGATTCTGAATCCTGCCTATGCGTTCTATGAAAAGCTCTACCCTCTGCCCAACAATCCGGCGGGGTATGTCGAACCGGACGGGACCAACAACTACTACACCAACACTCCCAGTGTTTCCCAATACTCGGCTTTCCAGAACCGCATCGACTACGCAGTCACCGACCGCGACCGCATTTTCGCCCGGTGGAGTTACAGCGATTCACGCAGCGGGGGTTGGGACTGGTCCAGGGATACATTGCCGGGCATCAACGAGACCGTCTCTCAGGCGAAGAACAAGAGCATCGGGCTCGACTACGTCCACATCTTTGGACCACAAACGGTGCTCAATGTGTCGGCTGCCTATAACCGTTTCTGGGAAGTCGCGGACGCTACTGTGGGCGCTCAGGAATACAGCGCCTCAGATGTAGGGCTGCCTGGGTACATCGACGATTTCGCGGGCGAGGCCGACATCGTGCCGAACGTGATCATCAGCGGCTACCCGGTCGTCAGCCAGACCTACCGGGTCCCCTATGTCCCGTCTGTCGGCACTTTGAAGGCGGACCTGGCTCGAATGACCGGAAAGCACAACGTCAACATAGGCTGGGAAGGCCGGCTGTATCTGCTGTCCCGCGGCTACGCCGCTGCAACGTCCGGCATGTTCAGATTCAACTCCGCACTGCTGAAGAAGGATTCTACCGACAACCTTCAGAAGTCCCTCGGAGTGCAGTGGGCCGCCTTCCAGATGGGCATCCCCGGTCAGATCCGAATCGACACCAACCCCATGCTCTCCGTCAGCGCCCCGTTCTCTTCCTGGTACATCCAGGATAAGTACCGGGTGACCAACAAGTTGACGCTGGAGCTCGGACTCCGCGCGGAGTGGGACGGCAGCTTCCGAGAGCGGTTCAACCAGGGGGTGCGAGAGTTTGATTTCACAGCCCCTCTTTCCATCGCAGCCGAAGCGACTGCCGCTTACGCCAGGAACCCACTGCCCGAGAAACCGGTCTCGGACTTCGTCGTCCAAGGCGGAGCTCGTTACCTCGGCGTCGGAACTTCGAGTGTCTTGACGGACCCGGTCCTCGCGTTACTACCCCGGTTCGGCTTTGCCTATCACCTGACCGGCAAGACGGTGATTCGAGGCGGCTACGGCCTGTACGCTGACACCTTCAACCCGAGCCAGGGCGCGGGTGAGTTGAACACATTCGGCTACCGGCGTCAGACATCTACGACCATAACCCCCGATCAGGGCGTCACTTGGAATTACGGATACTTCTCCAACAACAATTCGCCGATGAGCGACCCCTTTCCGGTCAGGGCCGACGGCAGCCGATTCGACATCGCCTATGGGAATTCCATGGGCATCAATACCTTTGTCGGATCTGACCTGGAGTTTATGAACCCGACCTATATCCCCACGCGGGTCCAGCGCTGGCGCCTCAACGTCGAGCGGGAATTGCGCGGGGACATGGTCGTCTCGGCCGCTTACGCCGGTTCGGCGGGCAGCCATATTCCTGTCGGAGTCAACCTGCGGCCGCTGCCTGAGCAGTATTGGGCATCCGGCAACGCGCGGAACAACACGATCGCGTCAGATCTGGCCAAGACTGTATCCAATCCTTTCTATATCACCAATTTCGCCTCTCTGGCTCAAACGGACCCACAGCTCTACGCCTATCTGTCGACCCAGAGTTTGATGACCGCCAAAACGATCACGAAGGCCAATCTGTTGAGGCCTTACCCCCACATGACGAGCTTGACGATGCGGCAGGCCGACCGTGACGGAAAGAGCTCGTATCACTCGTTTATCGCCAGTTTCGACAAACGCATGTCCAACGGCTGGACGTTGAACACGCATTACACCTGGTCGCATGGCATGGACAAGACCTGGCTGCCGAACGAGTTCGACCTCCTGCCCATCTGGCAGGAGGGCAATTCGAGACCTCATCGCTGGGTTGTGACGAGTATCTTCGAGCTGCCCTTCGGCGAGGGCAAGCCGCTGTTCAGCGAGAGCGGTATCCTCCGGGCCGCCCTGGGTGGGTGGCAGATCGGCGGAATCGCGCTGATGCAGTCCGGAAGCCTGCTGAGCTGGGGCAACGCGTTCTTCTACGGAGACGATTTGAGGGCGATCGCCCTGTCCCCCGACAACCGGAGCGAGTTGCAGTGGTTCAACACCAGCGACACTCTCTGGGAAAAGACCGCATCCAAGCAAGCTGCCAGTTTCCACAGGCGAGTTTTCCCGAACACGATGAACTGGTTGCGAGCCCCGGCGCCCAGGGAACTGGATATGAACCTGCAAAGAAAAGTCCAGATCAAGGAAGGGTACGACCTGAACGTCCGTCTAGACCTGATGAACGTGTTGAACTATCAGGGTTGGGCCGCTCCCTCTACCAGTCCGACCAGTTCCACGTTCGGGCAACTTCGAGACGAGGCGATTACCGGGCGTACGCTCCAGTTGTATCTGCGACTGACATTCTGATCCTTCGCGCCGCGCACGTTCCGAAACAGAGATAAAAGAAGTACGAGGAAGCTATGATGAAGAACCAGCAACACGGTCTGCTGAACCGTCGCGACTTCGCACGCGCCTGTTCTGCAGCAGCCCTGGCCGGCCTGGGCATCGCCTCGACGGCGGCAGCCGCAAAAGGGCCCGAGGAATTCCAACGGGGGGGCATGTATTACCGGCGGTTGGGCCGAACCGACCTCTGGCTGTCCCTTCTTGCCTTCGGATCCCACACCAGCCCTGATGACCGGGTCCGACTGGCCGAACGCAAGACAGCGCTGACCGAGGATGGTCAGCGCCGTCGTGACCGCATGATCGCCCGCGCGCTCGATCTTGGCGTGAACCTGCTGGACGTGTACAACAGTGACAGCCAATGGGAACCGGTAGCGCGGCTGATCCGGGAAAAACGCAACAAGGTCGTGGTGTCACTCGCGCACGTCAAGTCGCCGGCCGCAATCGACCGGGCGTGCCGGCTATACGGCCACATCGACATGTACCGCTTCGCGATCAAGGACGTGGACGACAGCGCGCTTCAGTTCTGGGACATACTCCGCCGGGCCAAGGAAGCGGGGAAGATCCGTACGATCGGCATCGGTGCCCACATCGAACGCAGCATGCCGGCCGCGCTCCGCGAGTTCGACGGGCTCGACTTCATGATGTTTCCCTACAACTTCATTCACGCACGCGCCGATTACAGCCAGTTCCTGCCTGAGGCTGCTCGCAGGCAAGTTGGTCTGATCGCAATGAAGCCGCTGGCGGCGGGCTCGATTGTCAGTCTGGACCTGGCGGCGAACCCAAAAACCGCTCCTCAGGAGAGCGTGCTGGGTCTTTTTAGAAGCGGCGCAAACCCTGGTCACAAGCCCATTGTGCCCGCCGCCGTCGCCGAACTGACAAGGGCTTTGAACCGGACGCCCGGAGAGAGTCTGTGCTCGGCCGCCATGCGTTTCGTGTATTCCCAACCCTTTCTCTCGTCGGTGGCAACCGGGATGTACGACGACCGCTACTTGACGGAGAACTACGAGGCCCTCACCAAATTCCGGGAGCTTCAAACCGAACAAAAAGCCGTGCTCGAGGCGGCCCGACGCTTGACGCACCTCGCCGGAGCCTCTTGGCTACCGAAACACTATCAATGGTTGGAGGAGGACTGGCGCGCATGAGATTACTGACGCTTGCTCTCGCGACGGCAGTGGCCGTCGCTTTCGGTGCCCCAAACCGGCCGGATCAGGTTACGCCTCAGGACAAAACGGACAAAGGGATAGAAGAGGCGGGCGTGTGCGGCCGTTGCCATGTCATCTCGGTCGTGGAATGGGCATACTCAGGCCATCGGCCGGCAAAGACGAGTTGCACGGTATGCCACGGCGAAAGCCAGGGGCATGTGATCGATGAGCGCAACAACATCAAGCCGGAACGCGTTCCCCACGGTGAAGCGGTCACTGGGCTCTGTTCCGGCTGTCATGATTCGGGCTGCCCGAAAACCACTCGCAAAGACGCGTGCGGCTCCTGTCACCACTACCACGCGCTCGTCGATACCAGCAAGCCGGCAGTCCTTAGGGACGAACGCCTGGAACAACTGACGGCCCGCGCAAAGAGGTACGACGAGCGGATGAGTGAAGGAGAAAGGCTGGTGAGCGCCGGCAACTGGAAGGCCGCCGGCAGTGCTTTCCAGACCGCTCTCGCCGAGAAACCCGGTGATCGGAAAGCCGCCGCACGGCTGGCGCTTTGCAGCCGACGACTGAAACCGGGCTTGCCGGGCTTCCAGGTGGTGGGAAAAGAGTTCGACGAACAGACCGGACTGCCGATGCGAGTAACCCTGGCTGAGCTGGGAACCACTATGGTCCTGGTCACCGGGGGCGAATTCGAGATGGGGTCGGAGCGCTTCCCCGGATCCAGACCGATTCACACCGTTGAGCTTGCGCCGTTCTATGTCGCCACTCACGAGCTGACCCAGGCGGAATGGAAATCCATCATGGGCTCCAATCCCAGCTTCCACCAGGGAAAAGACTTTCCCGACTCGGACCGCATGCCGGTGGAGTCGGTGTCCTGGGACGATGTGACACGATTTCTGACAAAGCTTAACTCGCGAATCCCGGGCGCCAGCTTCCGTCTGCCGACCGAAGCCGAATGGGAATTTGCAGCTCAGCAGGGGGGCGAAGCGGGTGAAGCATTTGACCTCAAGGTGCCCCGACCAGGGGGAAAGGGGACGCCCAACCGGTTCGGCCTGTTCGACCTCTCGGGAAACGTTCGGGAATGGTGTTCCAGCTTTGCGCTCGCTTACCCCTACAATCCGTCGGATGGCCGCGAAGGCATCGAAGGTCCGCAGCTGCGCGTATTGCGCGGAGGAGCCTTTCTCGAGCCAGAGGGCTGGTATGATCCGTCGCTTCGGCACTCGGACCGACCCGGACGTCGTCTCCCCTGGAATGGCCTCCGCCTGGCGCGCAGCGTTCCGGAGACTCCGCTTGAGGTGAGCAGCGTAGAGCCAAATGAGCCGCGAATTGTCGTCGACCGTGCCGAAACCGGATTCCGAGTGCGTTACCTGGATGAAGGTCCTCACCGGGTCACGCAGCGCGATCTGCACTACAAGTACACTGGCCGGCTGACGGCAAGGCTGACCGGCCAGCTTTACCTCCGCCTGCGCGCCGAAACGGGAAACGCTTTCAACAGCGACCATGATTACACCTCCCTCGGCCTGGGCAAGGAATCCCACGCTTTCAACCTCAAGAACGCTTTCCTGTTCTGGCGCCCCACTGACCGGGTCGAGCTCCAGGCGGGAGGTATCGACTACGAGCCCGGGGCCGGGACGCAGGCAACCTACGCGGACAACGATGGCTGGCTGGAAGGCTATCGCGTGATTTTGAAACGCCCAGGTGTGCCGGCATCGCCAGACAAGGTGAGCCTCACTGCAGGCTACATCGGAGATTTCTCACAGCCGAACTTTTGGAGCCGCACCGACCGGCTTCGGCAGTTCAACTACTTCCAGATCCTGGCTCAGAAAGCCCTCGGGGAAGCGACCTCGGCGTCCGTTGAGACCAGCGGACTTTCCGGCGTCCCCTACTTCCGGTGCGGGCTCAAACATGGTTTCTCTGCACAGGGGCTGATTGATCAGGTCACAATCGAATCCATCATTCGCACGGCGCACGACCCGACGTTCGGGTGGTCTTCGACGGCCTCGCGCCGGATCGACGTCCATGGCAAACGCCGGCTGAGTGTCACCTACAGTGACATTCCTTCGTCGATGTTTGCTCGCAGGGGCATACAGCTCCTGCAGAACGGCGATGCGATGGGTTTGGGCAAGCGCCTTGGTGCCACGCTGTCTGTTTTGCTGACATCCAACTGGGATCTTGCCGTGTTCGCTTCCCGGCGCCTGGACGCCACACCGAGTGTGCGTAACCGGCTGCAAATTGCCGTGCGTTACCAGCTTGGCAGTCTGTTCAACGGATGGCTGCGAGCGGGTCAAAACCGTTGAACTTCAAACCCGTCGACAACTGAGGATGAATATGAAGGCAAATTCACGTCGCATCGAGGGAGTGCAGGTCCTTTTGTCCACACCGATGCTTGAAGATGGTTCTCTGGACTGGGCAAGCACTGAGGCGTTGATCGAGCACGTCATCGCCGGCGGTGTCGATGGCATTATCCTGCTCGGCAGTACCGGCGAGTTCTTCTCACTGTTCGAAAGCGAGCGGCGCGAGTTCATCCGATTCGCGATCAAATCAATTGCCGGTCGGGTGAGTGTCGGAGTCTGCCCGGGCATGCCCGCTACCCATACTGCCATTGAGTTCGCGCGAGATGCCGAGGCGGCCGGCTCGGACTACTTGCTCGTGCCGATCCCCTTCTACTTCACGAACACCCAGCCTGGGATCATTGATTTCTACACCCAGGTAGCTCGGTCTGTATCGATCCCGATCATGCCGTATGACGGCGGAGGCGGTTACCCTCTGGACATGGAGGTCTGGCGCCGCATAGTTGCCGCCTCGGACAATGTTTCGCTAGCGAAGATCACAATCCCGTTGCCCACCAAAATCAAATGGCTGCACGACGAGTTCGGCGGCAGGGTTAGCGCGTTCGGTGGAAGCGACAGCACCATCCTGCTCGCGCTGGCCAACGGGGCCCGCGGCCTGACGGTTGCGGGGGCGAACGTCGTACCTCATCAGTTCGCGCGGCTGGTAGATCTCTATGCCGAGGGCGAAATCAGGCAGGCCCGCTGTCTCTATTACCAGAAGATCAGCCCAATGAACGTGATCGCGGTACCCGTCCACACCGAGTTCATCCAGTGCTACAAGCAGGCGTTGCACTGGATGGGTGTCATCGCCACTCCTCAGACCCGACGGCCGATGATGCCCCTCGACATGGCTCGCAAGAACGAGCTACGCGGGGCCCTCGAAGTGATGGGAGTGGACCTGGTGCGGTGAGTCGCTCACTTCGTCTCGTGGGCGTTTCGCTTGTGCCATTCCGAGTCCCATAGATTGAAGAAGCCATCGCGGGGCGGGTGTTCAGGTACGAGATCCTCACGGAGCTCGACACCTAAGCCGGGCTTGGAGGGAAGTTTGAAGCAGCCGTTTTCAAGGACCGGCGCCCCCTGCACCAAGTCGCGCAGCCAGGGCTCGGCAAAATCATCGAAAGTTTCCTGGATCTTGAAATTCGGAAGCGCGGTCGCCAGGTGAACGGAGGCGGCCGTGCACATCGGGCTGTTGGAGTTGTGCGGCGCGACCGTCATATAGTGCGGCTCGGCCATGGCGGCTATTTTTTTGGTCTCCGAAATACCGCCGGCGTGGATCACGTCCGGCTGAATGATGTCCACCGCCTGCCGCTCGATCAGTTCCCGGAAGCCGTAGCGCGTATAGGCGCGTTCGCCGGTCGCGACCGGAATCCCGATCCGGTTTTTTACGTAGAGGAGCGCATCGACGTTTTCGGGCGGCACCGGCTCCTCGTACCAGGACGGGTCAAACCGTTCCAGTTCCTTGGCCATCGCTATCGAGGTCGCCGGGCTGAATCTCCCGTGTGCTTCGATGTAGATTTCGACCGCGGGCCCTACCGCGAAGCGCACCGCCTCCACCAAGGCTATCGCTTCGTTCTTCTCTTGCCGTGAAAGCTCCAGCCCGCCCGATCCGAACGGGTCAAGTTTCAGACCGCGATACCCCTTTGCGGCGACTTCACGGGCCTTGGCCGCAAACCCTTCCGGCTTACGATCCCCGGTATACCAGCCGTTCGCATAGGCGGGAATCGAGTCGCGACACTTGCCGCCGATCAGTCGCCATACCGGTTGACCGAGCGCCTTTCCTATGATGTCCCAGCAGGCGATCTCGACGGCACTGATGACCGTGGTCTGCACGGTTGCTGCGTATGAGTAGTCCTGGCGGAACATGCGGGAAAAAAGCGACTCCGTGTCGAAGGGATCCGATCCAATGATGTATCGCTTTTTGGCTTCCTCGAGGTATCCGACCAGAGCGCGGGTCTTGTTGTGCGATGTCGCTTCGGCATATCCCGAAATGCCGTCGTCCGTATCGAGTCGAATAAAGATCAGGTTGCGCCACCCGGCACCCACCACAAAAGTCTTCAGGTCGATAATCTTCATACAACTGCCTTCTTTGGATCGATCTTGAGCCAGAGCAAAGCGCCGGCGAGATTGGCGACGGCGGCGATAACGAACGGCGGGACCCAGGACCCGGTGGACTGAAGGAACCAGCCGAACGCAAGGGCCGAAAGCGCGTTCCCCAGGCTTCCCATCGTCAGCATCAGCGCCGAAACGGTCCCGGCGCGGGGCAGTCCCACATCCAGGCAGACCGCGAAACAGACGCCGTGCGCCAGGGCGGCGCCGGCATCCGCAATCGCGAGCAGAAGCACGGCAAGCAGGACGTTTTCCGCAAATACGCCCGGAAGGAAGGCTGCCGCGCCGAGCCCAAAGCCGACCATTCCCACGAGGCGGCGGCCATAAGTCACGCCGCGCCGACGGGTGAGCCAGTCGCTCCACCATCCGCCCAGCGGTTTCGCGAACATTCCGAGGAAACTTGGCACAGCAGCTAAGAGGCCGGCCATGTACACGGGCATATGGCGCGCCTCGATCAGGTACGCTGGGAACCACGAGATGAAAATATAGCCCGTATATCCGTAGGTGAAGTACATCAGCAGGATCGCCCACAAGTTCGGCTTCCGCAGCAGGACCGACCAGTTGACGGGAGCGGCTGACGCCTTCGACGCGGCGGCTATGAGGGTGCCGGCATCTGCTTTCGACGCGGTGGCTATGCGGGTGCCGGCATCGCGGTACCAAAGGTGCCAGCCCGCGGCCCAAAAGAGTCCGACGACCGCCAGCATGGGAAAGCAGGCTCGCCAGCCGAACTGCAGGAGCATCAGCGTGACTAGAGGAGGCGTCAGGGCCGACCCGGCGCTCATTCCCGAAAAGAAGGTTCCTTGAGCCCGGGCGCGCTCACCAACCGGTATCCAATCGCCGAAGGCGCGAGAAATCGAAGGGGTGGCGCCGGCCTCGGCGGCGCCAAACAGGAATCGAATGACGAGCAGCGAGCTGAAGTTCCAGGCCGTCCCGGTAAGAGCCGTGAAAAGAGACCAGATTACAACGATTATTGTGAGGACGCGGCGAGGACCCCAACGGTCCACGAGTCGGCCAGCCGGAATGTGGAACAGCGCGTAGCCCCAGACAAAGGCGCTGAAGACCCAGCCCATCTCCATCGGGGTCAGCCCAAGCTCGCGGCGTATTGACGGGGCGGTCACGCTCAGCGCGGCTCGGTCCAGGTAAAGTATGACAGCCAGGAGGAAGCTGCCCGCGACGACCAGGTAACGCTTCCGACTCGGCGCGAGCTCAGACGCCACGCAAGCAACCGCCATTGCTTTCCTCCGTTGACGGCCTGTATCCCAAGCGTGCGGAGATCATGGCCGCGGCCTGCTTCACCTGAGCTACCAGGCTGGCTTCGTTGCGACGCGCAAGCCTTGCCGTCAGCATCGAGACACTGATCGCCGCCACCACTTCGCCGCCCTCATTACGGACCGGCGCGCCCAGACACGAGGCACCCTCTACCGACTCATCACGATCAGCACCGTAGTCCTGAGCGCGGATCGACTCGTACTCTCGCGCAAGTTGCTCACGGTTGGTGATCGTGTGACTTGTCTTGCGCGGTAACCGGCTCCTCTTGATGACCGCTTCGGCTTTGTCCAGCGGCATAAAAGCGGTGAGGATCTTTCCAACGGCGGTCGCATGAGGACTGGCACGACTACCGATACGGACTTTCACCTGCACTTCCCTGGGTGAATCGATCTGTTCGACGAAGACAACCTCGTTCTGGTGAGGGTCAAGGACGGCGAGACTTGCTGTCGCGTCGGTGACTTCGGAAAGCTCCCGCAGGATCGGCCGGGCCACTTCCCTCAGCTCCAGCCGGCTGTGCACGACGTAGCCAAGGCGCAGCAGTTCCAGACCAAGGTGATACATCTTGGTTTGGGGATCCTGCTCCACGAAGTTGTATTGCATCAGCGAGCGAAGCAAGCGATGGACATCGCTCGGGAGGAGGTTACAAGCGTTGGCCACCTCGGTCACTCCCATTGCCGGACGCGTCCGCAACGCCTCGAGCACGACGCATGCTTTCGAGATCGAGCTGGAAGGCTTCGTCATGCGCGCTAGGCTACCCGAGGTCATGTGGAGCGACAAGGGCCAAATTCAAACATTTTGAATCAAGTTGAACGAAGCAATCGGAGGGCGCGTCCGGTCTTGGCTGCCACTGGTGCGGAGTGAGCTTTATCTCCCGGCCAGGTATTCGATTCAAGAGTGTTGAATGCGAGTCTTGCCAGAGCGGCCGTGCTCGGCCATAGTTACGCCCGTCAGACTTCGCGCCCCGGGAACGCTGGCCGACCTGGACAAGTACGCACAAGACGTCGCGTTGCGGCGAGCCAAGTCGGGGACGAGGGAAACGGAAAAGAGGATATGAATGCGAAAGAGCGCGATCTTCTTCCTTGTGTCGGCGATTGTTTCCGCCTCTATTCTCGGGCAGGGGTCAGGTCCACTAAGCGGCCTGGCACGACTCAATCGCGCGGTTTCCAAAAGGATATCGAGCCACGATCGGAGCGGGGGCAATGCCGACGCGATCCCAATTCCACAAGGGCAAACCCTGACGGTGGCCGATATAACCGGGCCGGGGTCAATCAAACACATCTGGGTGACGATCTCGTCCGAGAGTCGTTACCATCTGCGGGAACTTGTGCTGCGGATGTACTGGGACGGGGAGACAGAGCCCAGCGTGCAGGCGCCGCTCGGAGACTTCTTCGGAACGGGTTTTGGGGCATACAAGTCTTGGCAGTCTCTGCCGCTCACCGTTCAGGATCGGGCGCTCAACTGCTACTTCCCAATGCCCTTCTCGACTGGTGCGCGAGTCACAATCACAAACGACGGCGAACAGCCAGTCGGTCGCATTTTTTACCACATCGACTACGAGCAGTACCAGGACGCACGAGAAACGGCAGACCAAGGTCGGTTCCACGCGCATTGGCGTCGCGCAAACCCGGTCCCTGCGATCTCGGGCGACGCAAGCAAGGGCGTCAACAGAAGTGCGGAGAACAATTTTACGATCCTCGACGCCCAGGGAAGGGGCCAGTTTGTCGGGATCGTTCTGAATGTCCAGGGTTTCGCGACTGGCTGGTGGGGTGAAGGCGACGACATGTTCTTCGTGGACGGTGAACCGTATCCCCCTTCGGTGCACGGCACCGGTCTGGAGGACTACTTCAACAACGCCTGGGGTTTTCAGGAGGAGTTCAGCTATCCGTTCAACGGATACTCGCTGAAAGGGAACCCGGACTGGACCGGCTCACATACCATGTATCGATTCCACATCCAGGATCCGATCTACTTCACGAAGTCTCTCCATGGCAGCATCGAGCACGGCCATGCGAACGCGCGGGGCGACGATTACTCGAGTGTGGCCTACTGGTATCAGACTGAGCCCCATAAGAGCTTTGAACCCTTGCCTCCGGTCAAGAAACGCCTCCCGAACCGGCACTGGAAGATCGAACCAACGGACCGAAGGCCGCCTGGTTAACCAAACTGAGCCCCGCAAAGCGAGCCGCCCATTGAGGCCACGCTAAGGTATATAGAATCAAAGTATTACCTGGTTGTAGCGGGCGATAAACGAGCGAAGTCCGCTGAAACCGAGATAAAATCGCCCGAATCGTGCAGACGACTCTCGTCTTAACCTGGTTGATTCCAAATATGCCCGGGGCGGGAATCGAACCCGCACGGGGGTCGCCCCCCACAGGATTTTAAGACTGTTTTGGGGCTTTTCCGTTTCTGGGTAAAACTAGGTAAAACGTTGTCACGACGCGGATTTCCGCCAATCCGATCGATCCGTTTCTGACCGTTTCCAGCCGTCTCAAATTGGACGAAAACTGGATGACTTTAGTCGTGTGTCGACGCCCGTTGGCATCATCAACTTGACCCACCCGAGTCTCGGTACGACCTCGTGAGTCGATTCCTCCAAATATGCCCCTTCGGTGGTCAGCCTTCGGAGCTCACTTATTTCTTACCGAGGGAAATATCCCTGTGCCAGCCGCAGTGGTCGACGACTATGATCCGGTCGACCTGATCAGCTGCTAAATAGACGCGTAGAATTTTCGGATCCTTGGTCCCGATCTTGACGTGTGGTTCGGTATGGAGAACGCGCCCCTTATACTCGGTTGCTCGAAGTTTCATAAGTTTGCTGTCCTTATGCGTCTGCTTGCCTTCGTGAAGAGCGAACTCGAAACCTGTCCTATCTTTAAATGCACGCTCGACATCTGCTGCCCTTTTCTGCTCGTCGAAATACAGCTCATGTAGAAGAGTAGCGATCGCCCAAAGACACTCCCAACTGTCCCGTACATCCACAGTTCCCCTGTACTCGCGTGCAGTTTGCCTTGCTTCTGAAGTGAAGAGAATACGGCCCTCGTTTAGCCGCTCTACCTTCTCCAACACCTCCAGTAGATTCCTAGGAAGGGCAGCCATCAGGCTGTAAGCTTCAAGTCGGTTCTGAAGTCTTCCTATATCGGCTCGCACCAGCTGATACTCTCGTCGTTCTAGGTTCAGTTGTCTGTCAAGCCTCTTTACTTCTTTCTCTTTCTCGGACAGGTTAAGTTCCGCCTGCTCGATTCGCTCTTCCAGGTTGCACCTTCTCGTCAACAATTTTTCTATCCGAGACAATCTCGTCGAACAGCCCCCCAACATCCTTCTTTTCGTCGATTAGCTCTCGTAGTGTTCTCGATTTCCTCCGATAGGAGACGTCATAGATATCTGTTACAACCGGCCTCATCCAGAGGCGGGACTCCCTGACCAATCCTCGAATCAAGATGTCCCTAACTTCTTCCTCGCCCAAATCGGCAACATCACCTTTAGAAAAGTAACGATGTCGTTTGGCATCGTTCTCGTCGTCAAAATTCAGCCCGGGTAGATAGACCCTAATCGTGCCGTTCCAACAACGAAAACGGCTGGGAAACAGACACTCGACCTCCTTGTCCAGATCACTCGAGGAGGCAACACGGACGACCGCGTTGCCGGCCAGCAGTCTGCGAGTTCGCTCGGGTCCAGAAGAGGGTTGCCTGTATCGAAATCCAGGCTGACGTATACCACTGGGCAGAGCCTGCCGGTTGAAGTCAACTGAGCCTGAAATTCAGGTATGTCACCCGGGGCGGAGGGTGATCGGTTTAGTTCCCAGCTGACAAGTCCCAGCCCGAGCCCGCCAGTATCGGGAGGTCAGAAGAGAAGTCACAGGTGCCGGGGTGGTCGGCACTGGCGGAGGGATTTGTGGTCCAAGCAAACCCGGGCGATCTGGAGTAAGACACCTCAATGCTGAACTGGTAAGAACCTGGTTCGAGATAGGCGATCGCAAGATCGGTAATACACAACGTCTTAGTTCCGGATGCGAGTGACATGGCTCGACCATACGAGCGGCCCATGAATTTGGATGCTCAGTGACATTTGGCTCGGAGAGAGTTTCGACCTGTAGGCTGCCCCTCCCGTCCTCGCTCTTTTTCTTCGGTCCACCGCGGTAAAACCAAGCCTTTTTGTAGTCGAATTCTATTTTGGGCACAACCCAGTCCCTGACCTTGCTGATTAGGTCGCCCCAAGGATCGTCCCGCGGGGGAATAGGGGACGGAGTTCTTTTTTCTGACGGTTTGCAGCAGAAAAGTTCGTATTTTTTGCGGCTCGAGCGTTATTAGCTATACGAAGGCTGATCCATGTGCCTTCGTAAGGAGCGCTCGATGGCCAGAATGCCGCGAGGAATCGAACTGGACCAGGAAGGTCAGTACCACCTGCGCGGGCAGGCCGCCGGTCAGAAAGGGCACTACCCGCTTCAGGACAAGGACAACGCCGAGAAACTCCAGGAGATCATCCGTCACTTCACCGCCCTTTACTTCTGTGCGGTGGCCGGTCTGGAACTGATGGGCTCCCACTATCATCTTGTCTGCCGGTTCCAGGCGTTTCGGGTGCTCGGCCAGGAGGAGCTCCTCCGACTCGCCGAGGTTTTCTATCCCGGGGCGTACAAGCCGTACCTGGCATGGGGACCGGCCGAGTGGGCCCGTTTCAACCGACGCCTGTTCAATGTCTCCGAACTGATGCGCAATATCCAGCAGGCGTTTACCCGGTGGTACAACACCAGGAACGGACGAAAAGGCTCCTTCTGGGCCGGCCGGTTCCGCTCGACCGAGTCCGACAATCTCGCGGAGACCGTTTATTACATCGAGCTTAACGCGGTCAGGGCGAAGCTGGTCAGTCGTCCCGAGGAGTGGCGCTACTCCTCGGTGTGGATGCGGCGAAACGGGGAGGCTGGCTGGCTGATGCCACTCGCGCAGCTCATGGACTGTCCCGATCCGGTCGAAGCCGAGAAGCTCTACTGGGCGACCTTGTACTGGAGGGGAACGCAGGCCAGCAAGGAGACAGACGCTTTGATCCCGGTCGAGCTGGCCCAGCGGATGGCCCGCGAGCAGTTCGAACGGGGCTGCTACCTGACCCGGCGAGATTTCTTCACCCGCGGCCAGAAAATCGGGACCCGGGAAGCGATTGAATCGAGCTTGAAGAAGTGTCGCGAGCGGGGCATTTACCGGCACAGAAGATATCCGCTGCCGGTTGGCGTTGGTAATCTTTACGCGCTTCGCGAGATACGAAGTCACTATTTTCGGATTTGAGATTATGCCTGATCCGCGACGGCTTTCGAAGTTCCGTCGGGACGCGACCCTTCCCATCCGCGCCCATCCTGCGTCCCTGCACCTGGTCGCTCCCTCCAGGACGGCGCCCGTCCGTTCCTCTTTTCCGGTAAGCTGAACGATGGAACGATAGAAGTAAGCCCGCCGACCGATTGCGCCATCCTACCTGCAGGACCGATCGTCATTTGCGCGCAGGAACAACGCCTGCCGGCAAACAGTACTCCGTCCCCTGTTAGCGCCCCTGTTAGCGCCTGGTCAAACTCAGCCCCAACGGCGAGAAGGAACCCTGCGCGCCATCTAAGGAAACCTGCACAATCTGGCGGACGAAGTAGGTCAGTGACGGTCCAACGAACCGGCTCTACATCTTCCCGGAGGCTTTCAGGGCCACTCTGATCCTATTGATCACATAACGTTCCAATTCGGGGTCTTCTCGCTCCGTCATGTACAGGTAGCAGACGGGTATGCAAATGGACACGATGTCCCGATCATCGTCGCTCCAGAACACGGTGCAAGTATGCGCGATTCTGCCGTGTTCCTCCCGCCAACGAAACCGAATGGGCAATTCTACTGCGTGTTTTCGGATCTGGTCTTCGACCCAGGATCGTGCTTGTCGAATCTGATAATTCAATAAGACCAGTCTGCCCTCTGCCAGGCCGTAATGCACCCCAGCAGTTTTGGGAGCCTTGAGGAACGATGTGAAGGCCGTCAGGAGCCGAGTCGAGTTACGGGCGGCCATAGTGCGCGATTAGAAGGAACGGCTGCCGCGCTCTAAAACTTCCTTCCAACGCTTAAGTCCCTGATGTCCGCCTCGTTTCTGGACTTCGTCCAATAAAACAGAATAGAAATCCGGGTGGACTTTGAGCGGGTGAAACTGATGCCAGGGGTAACGACTGAGAAGGTTCAGTGCTTTCCCGAACGAGGAGACCCAGTCTGACGTCTCCTGAAAGGCATCATCCGGCATACCCTGCAAATCCTCCTCCGAGAGTAAGCCGGCCATCGCGGCTTCATCCCGTTTCATGTAAAAAAGCCAGGAGCCATCGGTAGCTTTGCGGCCGAACCACCTTCGACACCGACTTGAAGAATGATTTCAGGTTCTGCTTGAATCGCCATCCGTCACGTCTCTACTAGACAGTTAGAGGTTTCGGTCCGGCAGCAGTCGAGAACTTGATCAACACGACTGGTTAGAAGTTCCGGTGGGTGCATCCTGGCGGTGAAACACCCATATCCCGTCCTCTCTCTTCCACTCCCCATACCCGGATCCCTGGGGCCACCAAGGTTTGGATGCGCCCCATACCGACAATGGGGTAAACAGTACTCCGTCCCCTGTTAGCCCCCCCCTGTTAGCCCCTCCTGGCTGGCGCTCAGCGATCGGTTTGCTGCGGCCGCCGGCGAGGCGGAGAAGGCCCAGCTGCTGGCCGCCGGCGAGGCGATCCTGGCTTCGGATATGTGGCACGGTTCCGGTCCGGTCTTCGGCGCGATCCTGTTGCAAACGGGCGCGCTGCTCATTTCTGTTCTGATGCTGGGAAGCAAGCCCTTCGGCAAAGCCTGTGCCTGTGTGGGGATCGTCACGCACGGTCTGGATCTGCTCCACATCCTGATCATGTTCTTCTCCGTGGCCGGCGTTTGGCTGATGGCCGTTGCGGGGCCGCTCTACCTCGTCTGGTTCCCGCTGATCGCCCGCGGATTCTTCCGTTCCGCGCGAAGCGTTTCACAAGCCGGTTCCTTGACACGGTGATCCTCGTGAGTACCGATGTCTCGCCGCGGGCAGAGCCTCACGACTCACAAGAGCTGCACCGAGATCGCCTGAAAGACTGCGTAACCCAGGTCCGCTTTTCAATATGCGAATTATGAGGCTCTGCCCCAGTCGTTGGTCTGGTCGCGGAATCCAGACAGCTGACGACTCGCCAACCGACCGACGCCGCTGGTCAGGAGTTCCATATCCGGTTCGTAGGCTTCTGTCAGCCGGCCAGTCGGTCAGCTGATCTGGTCTTTAGGGCAAGTAAGTTTTGATGAAGTCTTGAGCCGTGGCGGTGTCCAGGCGGAACTGGTAGTCGACGCCGACGCAGGGAGTAATGCCCCAGGAGACGGTCGCACCTATGACATTCGACGTGCCCCAAAACACCGGGCCTCCCGAATCGCCGAAACACGTCCCTCCAGGACCCTTCCCGGCACCTGGGTTGTTGGTGAACTTGGCGCCTTGGTCGCCGTTGGATGCGCTGTTCACCTCGATGAGCGACGCAGTACCTACGTACCGCTCGAAGTCATCTTGTGCGAACGGCTTTAGAACTCCCTGAGAACCATAGCCAACAACCGTGAACAGTCCGTCCTTTCGGTTCTGCCCCGTACTCAGGAGGTCAAGAAATCCGAGTGGCGGTAAGGCCCCGTAAGAACTCAGTGCCACCGACCGGCTGAGGACAAGGACGCCTACGTCGAAAGTGTCCGGGAAGGCGGCGAAATCGTTGTACATCGGGTGCGGGATGGCCTGGGCCGTGATCCATTCGGCGTTGAGATAATCGACCAGCGTCGGATAGTTCTGCCGATCTGCAAACGAAATCACAGGATCGAATTTGACCCAGGTGGCGAGGTTGACCTGCCCGGCTTCAACGGTGCACCGCGCGAAGCGTTTCACAAGGGGTGTTAGACAGGCCAATCCGTTGAGGGGTCCGACGCGTCGTTCGCGTTATCCACCACCCGTATGTCCTCGTCTGGACGGGCACGTGGAAGCAGCTGAGGAATCCTCGCGGGCCGTTCAAGAAAGGCTGCGTGGCGGCGAAGGTGGACTGGGTTAGGCGTTTTCACGACCTACGCCACTACCGAGCCACCGGCATAACTGCACTACGCCAAACCGAAAGGGGTTCATGATGCACAATAGCATGATGCAGATATGCATCATGCGCAACTGTGAGGTCCTACGGTTCGGACTAGCAGACAACAGCCAATTTCTACAGGCGGCCGGCCTAACGGAGCTGGCAATCCGAGGTCCGGCCTTCAAACAGGTCCCGCCCCTGAACGAGGGCCCGCAGCTTGAGGTCCGCGACACTGCGATGGAGCATCCAGAGCCCACAATCAGGGTGTACGTAGCGAAGTCTTTCTTCCCCCACGGTCCGTACGATCTTCTCGATCCGGCGCGCGATGACTGCCGCTTCTTCCACCTGGTTGTCCTTGATGTCGACGACGCCGATTCCCAGCGCTATTCTCGGCTCAATGGAGAGAAGATCGGAAAGCTCGTCATAGCCCCTCCGAGCGAATTCGAGGACCAGGTGATCGGTCCGAAGAGAGTTGAGAAAAGGAATGAGATCGCTCCAGACTCCTTGCTGAATCGTCTGTCCTCCGTAGTTTCCGAAACAGACGTGAACTGCTTTTTGTGTCCGGATTCCGTCAAGCACACGGTTGATGGCCTCCGCGGCCCACTGGCTGTCTTCCGGATGCCCGCTGATATTCGCCTCATCGATCTGGACAACCGCCGCATCAATGGACTTGAGCTGCTCCCGCAAAACTTCAGCCAGGTCCATCGCCAAATCGGCCAAGCTGGGGTAGTGGCGGTTTGTCAGGACCTTGGCGAGCATATGGGGCCCTGTGCAGGTGAACTTCAGAGGCCAGGTAGTCAACCGGCGCGTTCGCTCGAAATCACCTGGAAGATTGAGAGTCCCTTCACCGATTGGCGCGACCACCACCCCGGCGGGGGCAGCACGATAATCAAGCCCCTTGTCGAGGCGGAACCGTCTGAGGTCGCTGAGGGCAAACCGAGTCTGCACGCCGCTCATCCTGGAGACGAAGTAGTCAATCATGCCGTTGGTTTCCGGATGGCTCGGATCGAACCGATTCAATTCTCCGTCGCTGATCAGATCCAGGCCTGCCAACTCCTGGGTCTTCAATACGGTCATGATCGCGTCTCGCAGAACCACTTGAGAGCCGTTCCCGACGAGCCAGGAAGGCACCGGGTAACTACCAACGACCGTAGTCCTGATTCTCGGCTCCATAGCTTTCGTTCAGTTTGAATCAGACGGGCAAAATGGTAAACCGCGTCAGATTGCAGGGTACCTGGCAGGGTGCCGCCGCCTCATGGACCGCCGTTGACAAGCTTGAAGCTTCCGTGGTCGGTGCCGAGCCATACGGCCCCATGGGGCGTGACTGAGATGCCCCAGACAGTTAGATCGTTGTCCAGATTCAGGTTGAGGTTGCGCCAGGTCTGGCCGTGGTCTCTCGAGCGGTAGACTCCACGGCCGACTCCGCGCCAGCAAACGTTTTGCCCGGCGTAAACCACGCCCGGAGTGCTGGGATCGGCCGCCACCGAGGCAAAATGCAACCCACCGAAGACATCTGCCTCCAACCCGTTGGCCGTTCCCCCACCGCTCCAAGAGGATCCGTTGAAGACCCATACGCCCCCGATCCCCGCCGCATAGATCCAGTTGGAGTTGACCGGATCAACGTCGATGTCCTTGACCTGCCCGTTGATATCAGTGCCCACCTGGGACCAGTTTCGGCCCCGATCGGTCGACTTCAGAACGCGCGAGGTGCCGCCCGAAGGCGGCGAGAGGGCATATAGGATGTCCCCGTTCCCGCCGAACATGGCGCGAATCGGCTGCGCGACCGCCTGCCACGTGTTGGCACCGTCTTCACTGCGGAAAGCACCACTCGAATGCCCGACGTAGACCACCGAACCGTTCCGCGGGTGCCAGGCGAAGAAGGTGTAGAGACGTCTCGTGGAATCGATGACCTGCCAGCTTTGGCCGTCATCGGTGCTCCGGCAGAGAACCTGCTCATCCCAACCGCCCACGGCCGAAATCAGCTTTCGCGAGCCCGGAGTGGAGTCATAGGCCCCGCCCGGTTGGGTCCAGGCGCCGAACGATTGACGCGGCGCCGGCCGCCACTGCCAAATGTCCCCACCATCGTCGGTGAAGGAGGCGCCCCAGTCGGTGTGGAAGAACATCATCTTGTTCGGATTCTCAGGCCGGCACGCTACTCCCGTCCGGGAGGAAATGCGCGAGCCGCTCACCCCTGCGCCGTGAACGGGCCAGGTCCGGCCGCCGTCGCGGGTGATGCGCACCTCGGGGATGAAATAGGCGGTATGGCCGTCCGTGGGATGCGCCACCAGACCTTCGCTGTGCCATTTCACCGGATAATAGCCGTCCCTGTCCGTGGAGCAGGCGCTCCAGGACGCCCCTTCGTTGCCGGTGCGGTACGGCAGTGAGCTGGTCTCGGATGCATCAGCCCAGAGGATTGCCCCCGCGCCTCTGGCCAGCCGGGTCCAGTTGCGAGCCGGCAAACCGTTACTGATCTTCTGCCAGCTTATCCCGTCGTCGGCGGTCCTCCACACCCCGTTCATGCCCAGCGCCGCATAGGCAACGGATGGGCTGGTCGGATGCAGGGCCAAACCCTTCACTTCTCCGCTCGGCAGTCCGCCAGCCATCTTCGCCCAGGTCGCTCCGGCGTCATTGCTGCGCCAGAGCCCGCCGCTTGCAGCGAGCCACAGTGCGCCGCCAGCCGGACTGCGCAGAATGGCATTGCCGTTCCCGCTGACCGGCGCGGTGCTGACCGCCGCCCAGGTGGCGCCGCCGTCGGTGCTCTTGACGAGGCCTTTGTCGTGGGTAATGGCCCAGATGGTGCGCGAGACTCCACCAAAGGGGGCGGCAAACGCGAAATACTCATTCTGGCCAGCCGATCGTTGGAAGCCTGCCTGATAAACCCGCTGCCAGCTGAGGCCCAGGTCGGTCGAGCGATAGATCCCGTCGGCATCGACATCGTAGTAGGGATTGGTGCCAGGGAGGTTCTTGTTGCCGGCCGCAAAGAGGACGTTGGCGTTCTCCGGATCGAACGCCACCGAGTTGGCGCCGTTGGAATGGAGTCCGCTTCGCCGCACCTGCCAGGTCGCCCCACCGTCGAGGCTGATGTAGATCCCGGCGGTATCCAAACTCATCGCCAGTCGACTCGGATCCTTCCTCGAGATGGTCAGGCAGAAGCCCATCTGACCCATCTCTCCGCCGGCAAATCCCGCGGTCTTCTGCTCGGCCGTCCTGAGGGGCACGGCCACCCACGCTTCGCTTGCCCCCAGCACCCCGAACACCGCCAGGACAAGTGCCGCCAGCAGGCCGATGCTCGTAACTACCCTGTCCATGGCTCTTTTATTTTACTTTCAGCTGAGGAGGTAGAAGATGGTTGTCAGCGTGTAAACCAGACCGACCGCCAGCAGGGCGAAACCGGGCCATCTAATTCTTTCGAGCTTGAACCATATCCAGACACCGGTGATCGCAAACGCGATCATGGCAAAGCTGGAGAGGTCCATTAAGGCGGCCCATATAAAATACAGCCAGCCGCCGCGGTAGCCGTGGAGGCGGTGCAATCCGATCGAAGTGCGCTGCCAGCCGTGGTGCTTTTCCGTCACCTCCAGATTGCCCCCGGCCTCTTTTTGAATGATTGATGCCTCATACCCGGGACGGGAGAATCGGAATTCGGAGCTCCCGTCAGCGCGTTTTCTCGGGGGCAACGGCTGTCCACGAACCCCAGTGAGATCCTGAACGCGACGCCCGAGATCCTCCTGTGTGTCGCTTATCGGTTCGGCGGACGGTTCGAATGGCACCAGCCGTCGCGCGACCCGCGGGGCTCCTTCCCCAAACCAGGAAGATCGGACAAGAACATACCCGGTGACAAAGTACATCAGGATAAAGCCTGACAGCACGACGGCACTGATCAGGTGAATCTGCCGGACCAGGCGATAGATCATCAGCCAATCCTCATCGCATAGATCATGAACGACATCGAGATAATGATAGCCAGGATCGTCCAGGTGACCGCCATGACGGGCCGTTTAGATCGCGCAAACCAAAGGTAGACTCCAGAGCCAATGGCAAACAGCGCCACCCAGTTGGTGATCTCCGTGTAGACCGCCCAGCTGCTCATCCAGGAGCTGTTGGGAATGCCGTGGCCCATGCCGTGGAGAGACCGGATCACCGATCCAAGTCCGGTGGAATTCTCAATGACGGAAACGCGCTGACTCGATTCGAAATAACGGACTCGATAGTGTTTTCCGGGACGGGCGATCTCAAAGGAGAGGACATTTTCGGCGTCTCGTGCCATTGTCCAGGGCAGGGGCCACCCGATCAGGCCGAGGCGGTCTCGAATTTCGCCTGCGGTCTGAAGATCCTCCGAGCCGTGGGCGATCTTGACCTGACTCTCCCAAACCATCGGTTTGCCTTCTTCAGAAGGGAGCAGCCACGGATGATTGAAGCCCAGGGAGGACCAGCCATAGACCAGGAGATACCAGCAAATCACCAGGCCGCCGTAGAGGTGCGCTCTCAGCAGGATTTTGCGCATCGAACCTCGTTCCAGTTGATAAACCCTCGTTCCCGCGAGGATCGCAGGGTGCTTCTCTGTCACTACCGTCTTTCGGCGCATCATAGTAGCACGAGCTGCCTGGGCGCCGGCCCGTTCTCCTGTGTTGCGAGGGTGGGCTAAAGACAATACTGTTCACTTAAGGCCGGGAGGCGAAGGCATCTCTTCTCAGGTGCGTAGGACCTGAGAGAGAGCCTCCATGACCTTAAGTGAACAGTATTTAGGCTAAAGACACGTGTCAGTCCTGACGGACCTTCACTCGGTAGAGGCGGCGCGCCTATGAGAATGCGATGAGAGTCGGCGGTGTCTTTTTTCATCCACGACCAACACGAACGGACACGAACAAGGGCGCTGTTGTTCGTGTTCGTTCGTGTTGGTTCGTGGATGAAAACCGGCTAGTTCTCAATCTCGACCAGCTCAACCCGCTCCCCGGTCTCGGAATTCACCTCGAGGATCAACCCTACACCAGGCGCGTAGTATTTGTGTTCAACGACATCGGGTTCAATCGGAGTGAAGTCCCTGGTGATCAGGCAATTGCCATCGCACGTGGCTGCCGGGACGACTTCAGAGCCTGTTAAACTCAATACCTCAGCCACGTCTTCCGCTTCGCCGAGGAGGAACTCCTGTCGATAAAGATCGCCGACTTCGGGGTCCGCCAGCATGACGATCCCGGCTCGGGCGCCGTCGACTCCGGCCTTCCACGATCCGGCCAGGCTCACGAGATCTCCGTCTTCGAACTCTTGCGCGATCTCTCCGAAGTACCAGACATTTCCGTCGACATCCTGGGCAAACCAATCCACAGTGTCCTCGATTACTTCTCCGTCATCTTCGACGACGTCATGAACGACGGCACAAGTGACGCCGAGGATTTCCTTGGTTTCGGCTGTAACGGTCACTGTGTTCGTCTCGGTGCCACCCTGGTAGGTCCAGGTCCGTCCGGGAATCAAGGGGAAGTATGGGTTGGGCGTGACCGAGTCGCCGATCGCCGACGGATCCACGAACCTGTCCGGGTCGATCTCGGGATCATAGGGCGCCTCCCCGAGCGTATCGCAGAGCTCCAGGCGCGCCTCGAACTGTGCCCGGCACTCCTCTTTCGCCTCCTTTCGAAGGTCCCTGGCCTCCTGGCTGCACGCGTCGCGGGCGTCGGAATCCGAAAGGTTATTGCACTTTCCGATGGCAATCCAGTAATCAGCTTCAAGTTCATTTCCGCACGCCCGGAGCGCCGCCCGCGCCGTGTTTGTGCACTGACCATCCGCTTTTGCCGGTTGTGCTCCGGCGAGAAGACAAATGCTCACGACGAGGATAGCCGAGCGCAGAAGGCGCAGCCATAACCCGCCGGCCGGCACCTTGCTTAGCTTTCTATCTTCAAGAAGCTTTCGCTTGTCCATTTGACCTATCCTCCTTTTCCTGCCTCATTTCTTTATAGAGGGGCCGAGAGGCGTGACTACGCCGGGCGATCACACGCTGGTCGATCGTCGCTGCCGCCCGCCAGTCCGTTTTGAAGATAAGGCCGGTAGAATTATCTTCAGCTTACAGAAGCGTGGATGAGAAGACGATGAGAATATGAAGGGGGACCAGAACGCCGTAAGCGCGATCAGGTGTAAGCGCCCGTGCGGCCGCCGCCGCTGCCGGCCGAGTCCGTGCATCCGATCCGCGAGCGATTGCGCCCGGTTCTTGGACTTCGGGGTGATTCGTCGCACGGGGCTGGGCCCTGGTCCGAGAACACGCTCTCTCCGGTTGCGACTGCGGTCGGTCACTCCGTCAACACCTTTTCAATAAACGAGAGCGCTCGAGGGTCGCGGGACTGGCCCAGCCAGAACATCGCCTGTTTACGCACTTCTGGATTCCGGTTGGTACGCGCGACGTCGATCAGCCGTGGTACACCCTCTCCGTTTGGGATCTGGGTCAGCGCGAAGACCGCCTGGGTCTTGACTTCAGTTTCCGGGTCATCCTTGATGGCCTCTGAAATGACTCCCGCCACACGCTCACCCGCTTTCTGCGCCAGCCAGAAAAGCGCTTGACCGCGTACGTGAGAACTGGAGTCCGCCCGGGCGGTCTGGATAAGCAGATCGAGGGCTTCAGGCACTTTGGTCAGGCTCAGACCGAAGACTACCTGTTCGCGAACCTTGTCGCTCTTGTCCTCCCGGAGCATTCGTTTCAAGCGGTCGTAGCCCGGGCGTCCCCTCGCAACGCCGAGCCAGAAGGCCACCCGCGAGCGCAGGCCCTCGGGCTGGCCGGAGTCGGCCAGTCGGCCCATGACGGTATCGGACTCCGAATCTTCATGCAGCGCAATCGCCATCACCGCCCCGTCAACCACCGAATGCTTATCGTCTTCGGGGTTCCGCCCGGAACACAGGGTAGTGAGCAGGGCGATGCTCTCCGACGGTTTGACATCGTCCACCCAGTGGAAAGGCATCCCACCGGCATCCAATTCGCAGTCCTGTGCGGAGACCCGCAGCTTTTCGAGACCGGTTTTCCCGATACGGAAAAGGACGACCACGCCGGGATTTGTCGCCAGCCGTTTCTCTCGACAGTGGCTATCACCGTTCCCCCACCACTCCTTGCCCTCGAGTTGACATGGCCGGGGAGCGTTGCAGTTGCCGCAACAGCTCGGCAGGTGATCGCGTACTCCGGGAACCGAGTAGCCGATCCAACCGGGCACACCCGCTTCGGACAGGCTCCGAAACAGGGGAGCCAGGCCGCCCCGTGCCGAGTGGGTCTGAAGCTGAGAGTTTTCAATAACAGGCGGTTGAGCTGAAAGGCTCAGGCAGCCGAACGCGCTTATCAGAATGGGGAACATCCATAGTCTTTTCATGGTTCGAATCTCCGGTGACTTATTGGGGCCCGACTCCCTTGAACGAGAGCCCGGCCACAATATCAAGGGCCTTTCCGCGAGCTACTCCTTGTTCAAAATCTCCATCATGAAATCGGTGGCTTCCTTCGACCCTATTAGCGCCAGCCTGGTGACAATTTCCTTTCGCAGCTCGGGATCTTTTTCCTTCCTTGCGAAGTCGATCAAGACCTTGGCATTTCCCTGGACAAACAGTGCGTCGAGGACGTGTTTCCGTGTCTCGGGGTCTTTTTCCGTCTGGTACATCGAGACCAGGATCGAGCTCGTCTTTCCCGCGCCGAAGACGCCGAGACGCTGGATGGCAGCGACGCGGGCCTCCGGGTCTTTCTCCGTCTGAGCCAACTGAATCATTTTGTCGACATCCCCAGCAACGAACAGGGCGTTGAGGATTTGTTCCTTTTGGTCAGCCGTCCCGGCTGCCTGGTACATTTGCCACAATTCGGTCCTGGCGCCTAGAACGCCGAGTTGATTGATGGCCGCACCCTTCAGCTCGGCCGATTTCTCGTCCTTTGCGATCGCAATCAGTCGTTCCCGATCCCCGCTAAGCATGAAGCTGTTCAGAACGGTTTGCTTGACCTCCGGGCTGGTCGCTGAGGCATAAATCTCAGCCAGTGTCTGCCGGCTCTCTGCTCCTCCAAACAGGCCGAGGAACTCAATCGCCTTCGACTGCAATTCCGGCTTCGCGCCGCCCCGCGCCAGCGTGGCCACAATATCCTTTGCCCTCGCGCTCCCGCCTTGAGCCAGGACAAAAAGCGCGCGTTCCTTAAGCTGTCGGGATTGATTCCCTTGGAGGATCTTCTCCAGCATGGGAATGGCCCGATCCGGGTCACTTGCCAGAAGACCGTCGATCGCCATGAGCTTCAAGTCCTCGTCCCCAGTGCTGTCTGGCGAAACGGGCTGTCCGGAGGCCTGCCTCATCTCCAACTCGAGCGCTTTCGCGTCATCGCGCCAACCGCTGTTCGGGAAGTCCTTTCCCAGGACTTGAACGCTTTTAAAAGCATCCGCTCGACGTCCCAGCCGGTTCAGCGCGTAGGCCTTCCAGTAAAGGGCTGCGTCCGATTTGGCGGCCTTCGCCTTAATCACCTCGTCGAAAGACTGAACCGCGTCAGCCCACCGCTTTTCGTCCAAGGCTTTGACTCCCCGGTCGTACGTCGGGTTTTCGCTCGCTGGTTCGAGCACCGATAAGCCGGCGATCGGTAGCAGGTCAATGGCCGCATTTACTGCTTGCGCCAGTGCCAACAGGGACAGAATCAGTATGGTCAGTGAAACAGCTGTGCTTCGTTTGCTCATAGTGTACCCACCCTAAGACGACCGGCGTGCCAGCTCCCGGGCGACATCATCCTGTCGCCTCTTGAGTTGAGAACCGAGCACGCGGAGTTTGAAAAGAATCGATTGGGATTCAAGCCGAGAACGCAAATCGGACAGCTCCGCGGATGAAAGGCTGGAAGAACTGTGAACGATGTCGAGCAGCGACCGTTCCAAATCGTCGAGGACATCGGCAAGTGCCGCTTGACCGCACGCGGCAGCGTTACGTCGGATGATCCGATTGTCCTCGAGTATTTCCCGAACCATGGCCTGCTCGCCGGATATATCCGTTTGCCCGTTGGCCTGGCTGTTCAGCAATTCGAGGAAGGCCCGCTGGGAACGGTCCAGGTGATCGATGACGGCAGCTGCCAGCACCCTCTCGCGTATTTCGTTGCTGGACAGCCGGGGCACCTCGGCCCCCGAGCCAGGCCAGAAACGCCCGGCCAGGAAACCGCCCACAACCAGCAAGACCATGATCAAGCCTGCGGCCGCATAGGAGGGCGGACTCCAATAGAGGAACCATCTGAGCCTGGGGGGCGGGTCAAGCTTCGCTTGGACGTTGCGCCAGACGCGTGCTTCGTAGTCGCCGGGAAGCTCGGGAACAGTCAGATGGTCGACGCTATCGAGCGCCCTTTGCAGCTGCCGGTAATTCTCGCGACAGGAAGGGCATGCGGCCAGGTGGATCTCGACCGACTCGTCACTAGCCAGCTCTCCGTAGTAGTAAAGGATCAACTGTTCTTCTACTAAGTGTGTCATGGCGTACGACCCAAAACCGGGGCAAGGACGCGTCGCATCTTGCGTACTCCCCTGAAAATACTGTGCTTGGTCGCGTTGCACTCAGTCCCCAGGATGCCGCCGATCTGCTCGATCGACATGCCTTCAAAATGCCGGAGGATGAAGGCCGCTCTTTCGAGAGGGCTCAATTCGCGAAGGGCGCTTACGACCTTTCGGCGCACTTCGCTTGCCAGAAAAGCTGCCTCGGGCGTCTCGCCGCTGGAACTCAGCTGGGCTTCGTGATCGGGCGCCGAATCCAGCTCCGTCTGGTCATCGTAGTCGCTGTCAAGCCGGCGTCTGCGCACTCGGTCGAGTGAGCAGTTGACAGCAATCCGATAGAGCCAGGTCCCGAAGCCGGAGCGTCCCTGGAAGCGCTTCAGGCCGCGATAGGCGCGCAAAAAAGTTTCCTGAACCACGTCCTCGGCATCCTGCTGATCTACCGTGATCCGGTAGGCAAGCTGGAAGACGCGCCGGCTGTAGCGCTCAACGAGCGTTCGAAAAGCCTCGTCGTCACCCTGCCTCGCCAGGGAGATGGTGATCGCGTCACTCTCTTCCATCTGAACCTTTAGACGCGGCACTCACTTGACGGTTGGCCCGGATTGGACAAAAAAGAAACGAGATGGGAAAGTCTACTCTCTCACCTTTTCACTCGGGAGCCTTTCTCCCCGCGCGCCGGAACCGTTCTTGCGCTACGATAGGCCGATGGCTGCCCGAGGATGTGCTGTGACGGCGATTCCGGGTATTCTGGCCCTGGCCACAGCTTTGGCCGGGAGTGGCCAGAGTGCGGACGCGCCGCGCCTGGACGGATTGCTCGACGAATCGGTATGGGCGCAACCGCACCTGACTGCCGAGTTGATCCAACAGTCTCCGCGCCCGGGCGAACCCACAGCTTTCATCACAACGGTCCGCGTGGTCATCACAGACCAGGCGGTCTTCCTGGGATTTGACTGCCGGGACCCGGACCCCGCCCGGATCGCAATCCACACCATGCAGCGCGATTCGGAGATGGACGGCGACGACGCTGTCGCCCTGGTGCTCGATACTTACGGGGACAAGAGAACCGGCTACTTCTTCCAGGTGAACGCGGCAGGAGCGCGGGCTGACGGCCTCATCTCGAATCCGGAGGACGTTTCCTACGACTGGGACGGCATATGGGATGCCCGAACCGCCCGTACCCCGTCAGGCTGGTCAGCGGAGATCGAGCTTCCGGTCCGCACGCTGAGCTTCGCGCCGGGCCTCGCGGCCTGGGGGATGAACCTGCAGCGCTCAGTGGCCCGCGAACAGATGACCCTGCGCTGGCAATCCCCCACCCTGGACGCCTTCCTCTACGACATGAAGCGGGCCGGCCAGCTGCCGGGAGTCGGGGAACTGCGACAGGGCCGGGGCCTGGAGGTAACCCCGTACGCGACTGGCCGGATGCGCGGGGACTTCGAAGTGCCCGACCGGACCTGGCAGACCACGGCTGGGGTCGACACGACCTGGCGAATCACCCCCAAGCTCGCCACTGTCCTGACGGTCAACACGGATTTTGCCGAGACCGAGGTGGACGCCAGGCAGATCAATATCACCCGGTTTCCGCTGTTCTTTCCGGAGAAGCGTGCGTTCTTCCTGGAGGGCTCCAACCAGTTCGAGTTCGGATTGGGTCTTGGCTCAACCTTCATTCCCTTTTTCACACGGCGGGTGGGGCTTTACGGCGGAGAGCAGATCCCTATCAATGCCGGTCTCAAGCTGAACGGACGAATCGGGCAGTGGAACGTCGGGCTTCTCGACGTCCAGACGCGGGACACTGCGGTGGCGCCTGGAACGAACCTTTTTGCCGGCCGCATCTCCCTGGACGTCAATGAAAACCTGCGGGTCGGCACTATCGTAACGAACGGAAACCCGGACGGCATAAACTCGAATTCCCTGGGAGGAATCGACGCGGTCTGGCAGACGTCCCGGTTCAGGGGTGACAAGAACCTGATGATCGGCGGCTGGACTGCCTTCAGTCGCAATGACCTCGAGCCCGGGCAGAAGAGCGGATGGGGATTCAAAGTCGACTACCCCAACGACCTGTGGGACTGCGCTGCGACCTTCAACGAATTCGGTGACGCCCTGCGCCCGGAGCTGGGCTTCCTGCCGCGCCCCGGCGTCCGTCGCTACTCCGGCAAATGCGACTACATGCCCCGCCCATCACGCACGGGTCGCCTTCGCTCGATTCGCCAGGCTTTCTTCTCCGGCAGCGCCAGCGCGGTCACTGACTTGAAGGGGACAACGGAAAGCTGGCAGATTGAAACAATGCCGCTCGGCCTCGTTTTTGAAACCGGAGACAATTTTGGAGTCGGCTGGGAGCCGCAGTATGAATTCCTGCGGGAACCGTTCGAAATCTCCGAAGGAGTCTCAATCAGCCCGGGCGTTTACCAATTCAATCGCTGGTCCGTCGCGGCCGAAACCAGCGAGCACCGGGCGCTGCGGTTCGAGACGGAGGTATCCTTCGGGAGCTTTTACAGCGGTGACCTGACACAGTGGGAACACCAGCTGAGCTGGACTTCGAGCACGGGCCGGGCCCAGTTCGGCCTGGGGGTGGAACAGAATTTTGGCCGGCTGCCCGAAGGCAATTTCGTGCAGCGACTCTGGCAGGCGCGCACTGCGCTGTCCTGGAACCCCAACCTGACACTGACGAGCTTCGTGCAGTGGGACAACGAGTCAGGGGATCTCGGGACAAACACGCGCCTGCAGTGGACGCTGAAGCCCGGTCGCGAGATCTTTTTCGTGTGGAATCGCGGCTGGCGCAGGCTCATCACCAGCCGCGACGACCTGATCCTCGGGCCGGAAAGCGAGCTAATCGCCGTCAAGATACGTTGGACACTCTGGATGTAGTTGAACCGCTAGGTCCGGTCTGGATCGGCGGTATTGGGTGTGGGCGGTATTGGGTCTGACCGAGATTGAAGTCCAACTCGAAGCGTACGGGCCGAGCTCGACGTCGCGTGCCGCAGACGGCGCTGGACGGTTCTGCGAGGCGGTGCGTAAGTGCTTGATTCTAATGCCCGGGGCGGGAATCGAACCCGCACGGGGGTCGCCCCCCACAGGATTTTAAGTCCTGTGCGTCTGCCAGTTCCGCCACCCGGGCGTGCTGGGTAACTGACGACTTACTATAGGCGAACGTGGTGGAGGGTTTCAATGCTGCAGGCAGGGCACATGCTCCGGCACGGGATTGCCTCAGGCAAGATATACCGCGGGCAAGAGACGCCGGCAAACCCCTTCACATACCGCGCCGCCACCCCACCGTGCAGGCGCTGAGGTTGGCGGCAATGCGTTCCGAAACTAGCTCGGGCGACACCAGCCGGGCGACCGCATGTACCCGAGATGCTATTCCGCGTGCTGATGCTCGGCGCGTTCGTTGACGCGCAGGCTGCTGATCATCCGGCTCATCGTGTCGCCAAGTTCGTCATAATAGCGGCCGGGTGCGATGAAGAGCGCGTAGATGATGTGCCCGTCCGGCAGTTCCTGCGTGAACACACTCACCCGCTCTTCCTGTCCCGTCACCGGAGACTGGCCCGACAGGGTGGCTGCAAGCGTCCGCTGACCGCCCGCCTCGGTCTGCCGCTTCGAACCGCGGCTGATCCTCAGGTGCGGATTCGAACTGCTGATCTGCTGGATCAGATCCTCCGTCGCGTCCGCCAGAGAAATTTGCCCGTTGTCGTAACGGCCCTCAAACGGCACGTAGTGATTGACCACGGTGCCGACCACGATGCTGGGCTGGCCATTTTGAGTCTGAACAATGCCGCCTTCCGGGGCCACGGTGACGCCGTAACCGTTCTTGCTCTCGTAAACCCGCCAGTTGTCGGGGTACTCCATCTGGAATATCCGGTCCTTCTGCTCGAGGGTTCTCATTCGGGATGAGGGTTGCTCGATCCGGATCTGGCCGGTCTGCGCGGGTCCTCCGCCCTCGGCGAGGATTTCGTGGCCCGGTCTGGGCCAGCTGCTCCATGGAATGTGCGGGCGGCAAGCGATCAAGCTCGCCCTGAATTCGGCCGAAGTCGCCGACCGGACCCCGATCCCGGACATTACCGAGCAACTGGGCTTCCTTCTGGATGCGCGCCGCGCGGTTCTTAGGAGCCGGGTGGTCGCTGAAAAACTGCTCGATCTTGCTCGGATCACCGCCGGCTTTTTCCCGCAAGGTCTCGAACATGCGCGCCATCGCCATCGGATCGTACCCGGCCTGGGCCAGCATCTGGGCCCCGACCACGTCCGCCTGTTCTTCGGCCGTCCGGCTGAACTTCAGAAACAGAGTGTTCAAGCCAAAACCGCCGACCGCACCCATGATCTGTCCCGTCGTGCTGTTGCCCAACAGCCCGCCGAGCACGCCAAGGCCCGCCTGGGCCAGGTACGCCTTGGATGCCTGGTTAGTGCCGTGGCGCAGGGCAACGTGGGACATTTCATGCGCCATGACACCGGCCAGTTCAGCCTCGTCGTTAGCGGCGTCGATCAGGCCCCGGTTCACGTACATGAACCCGCCTGGAAGAGCGAACGCGTTGATATCGGAAACGTCCACTACCTTGAACTGGTAGGGAAACTTGGGGCCGGGAGCCACGCTCGCCAGCCGCTCGCCAACCCGACTGACGTAATCCTGAACTGTGCGGTCGCGCAGGATCGGCAGTTGATTCTCAACCTGGGCTGCCGATTGCTGGCCGACCTGAACGTCCTGCTGGGGACTGAAAAGGTTAAAACCCGGGCTGACTTTTGTCTGAGCTATGAGCTGGCCCGACGCAAATGGAAGCAATAGGAGCGTCCAGGCCAGAAGCATTACCGGAACTGTGGAAAATCGCCTAGTCATGGAAAACCTCCGTCGGCCGGAAAGGGTGCAATCTTCTTGCCACATCGGAGCAGATTGCGCCTGACAGGGTAAGCCATTGATATATTGAGAGATCAGTGGGGGCATGAAAAAAGCGGGTCATTGTCAGCGGGGAAGATTTCCACTGTCGCGGAGAGTTTCGGGGAGTTTCGGGGACACAAAACTTAATTCCTTTGCTTCCGGGGAGCCCGCGGTAACGGGATGGGAATTAAGTATTATGTCCCCCTTTCGTCTCGCTGGCGCCCTTCATTTCCAGTAGTCGCCGAGGCAACCCGCGCGACGCCCTATTCCCGACCGACCGGGAAGTAGACCGTATACGCGTCGTTGACGATTTCATGAAGAGGGACGAACCGGAAATTCCGGTCTTGACCGCGAGTCCGATAGCCGGGTTTCCACGCACCCCACTCGCGCTCGTTGTCCGGCACCAGAATGGACTCCGGGCGGGCGCTGTCCCCGCGCAGCTTGACTTCCTCGGAGGAGAGCCCAGCGAGGACGACCGGGCCGTCCATGAAAGCGACCATTTCCGGTGCATCGGGCATCGGGCAGGCGGTCAGGCCCTTGGGAAGAAGCAGCGAGATCTTGTCGTTCTTCCACACCCGCTTCAAGGTTACGAACGAAGAGGGAGTGGAGCTAACGGCGACGGGCTGCCCGTTGATCGACACCGAAGCTTCGCCCTTTAACCACCACGGCAGACGCAGTCGCAACTCAAATTCCGCCTCCCGGTCCGATTCAACAGCCAGCTGAACCAACCAGGCGCTCGGCCGATGAGGCGAGTCATCCCCGCGGTGCACGACGTGATCGCCGGCCGACTGTCCACTGAAGGTCTGCCGGACTCGCACAGGAGTCCCGGAGTGTTGCCACTCGAGCGAGGACGGTATGTACTGAGCAACGGTGAGGCCTCCCTCGTCCTGATAGTAGATGAACTGGTTGTAACGGCTTTGGGCTTGAACCAGCGAGCCGTGGCAACACCAGAAATCGTTGGTAGGCGAACCCCATATCTTCCGACCGCCGGGCTCGAGCGGAAGAAAGTAAGCGATCATCCCGTTTTCCGGGTTCTGCTGCGCCAGGATGCCGTTGTAGATGTTCCGCTCAATGTAGTCCGCATAAGTCACGTCGCCCGTCCATCGGAAAAGGTAGTCGGCCAGGCGGATCATGTTGTAGACCACGCAGTGTTCCTGCGTCTTCTCCGATAGCCGGTTGTTGAACGAGAACGGGGCGGTCCAAATCTCTCCGCTCGTCTGGCCGCCTGTGCAGAAGTAGCCGCGGTCCGTAACCGCTTTCTTCCAATAGGCCTCCGCCTCCGCTCTGAACCTCGGCTCTCCGGTGGCCTCGAAAGCACGGGCGGCCCCGTGCGCCTCCGGGATGGTGGTATTCGCGTGGCGGTTGGTGAGCGCATCCTGACCGGCGAGCAGCCGGTCAAACAGTCGACGGCGCTCGTACCGGCGGACCAGCTCCAGGTGTTCCGGCTTGCCCGTCGTCGCATAGAGCTCAGCCCAGACCTCCTGCATTCCGCCGGTTTCGACGTCCAGGATGTCGTCCCACTTCTCGGCCGGGTAGGACTTGGTCCAGCGGGTGTACCAGGGCGCCATCTTCTCGACGATTTCGAGCGCCTGCTTGTTCTCCCCGAGCAGGTACATATCGAGCAGGCCCATGATCGTCTTGTGCATGGTGTATTGAGGGGCCCACACGTCCTTCCTCTCGCCTATCCAGAGGAGGTACTTCTCGGGGATGGAGCCGGCCCACTCCCCGCCGTTGCGCGCCTGGCAGACGGCCAGCTCGGCGACGATCGCGTCCGCCTTGGCCTTGGCTTCACGGTCCCCTGAGGCCGCGTACAGGTAAGCCGCGGCAGAGAGCCAATGCCCGAGGAAGTGGCCGCGGAGCTGGCAGGACGGCGATTCCCATCCCCAGTGCCCGTCTTCGCCACCTTCCTTGCGGCCGTTGTTCATTTGAAAGCCCTTCAGACCCGCTTCCAGATAGAAGTTCTGCAGCAGATTGTCGTTCGACAGGCTCATCACGTACTTGCGTGAAAGATCGTGTCGGTGCTTGAACAAACCTGGCAGGAGCCTGACTTTCTGTACCGGCACCGCCTTCAGCTTGCCGGGGACCGGTTGCGGATCGGCGTACAAAGCGGAGGCGATAAGGACACAAAGGAACGAGACGACTACTCTCAGACGGAGCATTTTGCCTTCCTCTGGTGTTGCGGGGACGATTGTTTGACGACCACGGTGGCTCTGCTTGATCCGCCGGTACTATAGGTGAAGGGCTTTAAGGTTTCAAGCGGGCGCGGGCGCTGAGACGTTTCGGCGCCGCCCCAGTTGGGAAAAGCGGTCGAGGCGATGGCCGCTTCTGCTATCATCCACCCCAACCCTGAAGGGGTTGCGTACCGGGCGTGATGCGCAACCCTTTCAGATTGGGATCTTATGGCTCACTGAACCGGCGAGCGCACGTTCTACCGCAGCTCAAGGCTGTCTCCGACCAGCGCGTAGGCCCGCCCGGGTTTCGTCGGAAATTCCTTGACCACTTCCCCGAAACGAACCCGGCAGACCTTCCCCAGGAGGGATCGGATTTCCGCTTTCTCGACCTTCCCGTCTTTCCAGGCGACATCCACCTCGAACCCGCCCCTGGCCCGCAAGCCGCTGTAGCGCCCGGTTCCCCACGCCTTTGGAAGGGCCGGCAAAAGAGCGATTTCCCCGTCATGACTCTGGAGAAGCATTTCCGCAATTCCGGCCGTGCCTCCGAAGTTGCCGTCAATCTGAAACGGCGGATGGGTGTCGAACAGGTTCTTCAAGGTCGATTTCTGCAGCAACAATTGAACATTCTCGTAGGCCTTGTCGGCATCCCGGAACCGCGCCCAGAAATTGATGATCCATGCCCGGCTCCACCCCGTGTGTCCTCCACCGTTGGCCAGCCGGTAGTCGATGGTTTTGCGGGCGGCGGCCATATAGTCGGGCGTTTTCCCGGCGGTAAACTGGGCCCCGGGGTGCAGGCCGAAAAGGTGGGAGATGTGGCGGTGACCGGGCTCGGCTTCCTTGAGCTCCTGCGCCCATTCCATGAGACGCCCGTCAGACCCGATCCCCGGCATGGCGAGCTTGTCGAGAGCCGCCCGCACCTGGTTCACGAAGTCGTCCTTCACTCCGAGCTCGGCAGCGGCCGTGAGGTAGTTGGTGAAAGTGTCCCAGGCAATTTCCTGGTCCATCGAGTTGCCCATCGAAACGCTGTACTTGTTGCCGTCTGCCCCGAAGAAGGTATTCTCAGGCGACGCGCTCGGGCCCGAGACGAGTTTCCCGGTTTTCGGATGCTCGACCAGCCAATCGAGCAGGAATGCCGCCGCGTCCCGCAGGATCGGGTACGCTCTCTGCTTCAGAAACACTCGATCACCGGTATAGAGATAGTGTTCGAGGAAGTGCCGGGAAGACCAGGCGCCACCCATCTGCCAGAGCGCCCATTGGGGGCTGCCGGCGCTCGGCGTGTAAAGCCAGGCGTCGGTCGTGTAGTGGCCGACGAAGCCTCGCGCCCCGTAAAGATCGCGGGCCGCCTGCCTTCCTGAATTCGCCGCGAGAGCTTCGATAAAATCGAAAAAGGGCTCGTGACACTCGGAGAGATTGCAGACCTCAGCCGGCCAGTAGTTCATCTGGATATTGATGTTGATGTGGTAGTCGGCACCCCAGGGAGCACCGATCTCTTTGTTCCAGATGCCCTGAAGGTTCGCCGGCATGTCGCCTGGACGGGAGGATCCCATGAGGAGGTAGCGGCCGTATTGAAAGTAGAGCTCGACAAGGTTCGGGTCCTCGGCCCCCTCCTGAACCGCTTTCAAACGATCATCCGTCGGCAGTTGTGGCGCCGGGGTCAGCGACGAGTTCCAGACCTACCCGGCGGAACAGGCGCTGGTGATCCTCGACGCTGCGCCGCCGGAGTTGGGCGTATGAGCGTTTGGCGGCGGCGGCAAGCCCGGCGAGCACGCGCGCCCGGTTGTCGCGCCCGAGTGGCGCCGCCGGGTTCTTGAGGTTGTAGTCAGAACCCGCCGCAAACAGAAGTGTGACGGCATTGGCACGGGTGACGACGAGCGACCCGTCTTTCGCCTCAACTGCGCCACCCTCCGGCACAGCGCGCAGTGCAGCCGCAAACCGGACACCGCCCTTCTGGCCCTCGTCAACCGCCTGCCCCTCCATGATGAGGGTGTTTGACCCGGCCTCGCCGATGAGGACACTGGGCCGTTCCAACCTGGCGCTGAGGTTCACTTTCCCCGGTGAATCGGCCGAAATTCGGACAATCAGAATCTGATCGGGAAAGCTGGACAGGACCTCCCGTCTCCAGGTGACGCCGTCGACTTTGAAGGTAGTGACCGCGATGCCCGTATCCAGATCGAGGGATCTGCGGTAATCGGACGGGGTCGCGCCCGGCTCGGTTGTGAGAATCAGGCTGCCGAGCGTCTGATAACTGAATCGATCTCCGCGGGGACCCGAGAGCAGGACGCTGCGGACCAAAGCCTCCGCTTCCCCGTATTTCCCGTCGAAGAGCAACTGCCGGATTTCCGGTAGGCGTTTGTCCGCGCCTGTGGGAACCGGCCGGGGACCGCCTCCCGACCAGATCGTCTCTTCGTTCAGCTGGATCTGCTCCTCGGAGACACCGCCGAAGACCATTGCCCCCAGCCGCCCGTTTCCGACTGGAAGGGCTTCAAGCCAGTCGGCGGCCGGCTGGCGGTACCAGAGAGTCAGGTCGGATTCGGGAACTACGGTGGTTCCAGAGCCGCATACCGAAGCAACGGCCGAACAGAGCAGGAGACAAATCATGAGGACGGTTCTTGGCATGCCCGCAATTCTCACCGAAGACGGCGTGCGGACTCAATGCAGGAGTGCACATTCCTCCGGTCTTTCCCGCATGACCCAGCCGAAACTGCGTTTTCGCGGCATCAACAACTCAAGTGGTCTGCAGAACCGCGCCACCCTTGAGCTGTCTGGCGAACTCCAGGTACTTTTCGGACGGAAACAGAGCAACCTTCGTAAAGCGAACGGTATCCCCGGAACGGAGCTTGAAAGCCAACTCCTTGGTCCAGGTTCCTGTGAACTGGTGGCTCTCGATATCGCCAAGCGGGATGGCCTTGAATTGTCCAGACACGCCGTCTTTCTGGATCAAACGAAGGTTGGTCAGGATGAACCAGGCCTCCGCCGACTCGGATTCCCCGATGCCGAGCAGGTATTCGCCGGGCGCGGGGGGAAACTGGGACATCAGGAGGGACATCATCACCGCCGAGAATGACTGGGTGACGAACTTCTCATAGGGAGCGCTCGCTTCCTTCTTGTACTGCGCGCTCAGCGCACCCAGTGCTCCCGAAGCCCAGGCAGTATGGGTGGAGCGGGTGAAGTCGGCGAAGACCGGGTCCTTTTGAAGCTGAATCAGCCTGGTCTGCTTCTCGTCGACTTTGTTCGACTTTTTCGCGACGGACACCACTCCCCAGATGACGAGGCCGATACCGACCACCAACAGGGCCTCGCTGCTGTTCGTTCCTCTCAGGACTAGCTGCCCGGAAAGAGCGCCGATAATGAAGATGATCCCGACAACAATGTTCCACATGCTGTGTTCCTCCCCATGCGGCGTGTCCTCTGCATCGCGTCGCCTTTTCGCCAAGATTGTCTTCGTTTTCAGGCGAATTGCAAGGGGAGCCTGCGGGTTTTTCTGCCCGGGCGGAGAGATGGCGCGCGATGTGACATTTTTGTATCGTCTTCACAAAGACCCGTACAATCCTGAAAGCCTGGGACGCAGGCGGGATCGTATGGAGCCGCGCACGGACAGCGAGCGCCAGCGAGCGAGTAAGCGGACCAAGGACCGAGCGCTTTAGATTCCCTCCGTTCAGAATCCCGGACTCCCTGGGGGTAGTCTGGCTGGTCCGCTTACTCGCTCGCCGGCGCTCGCTGTCGAGGGTGTCGAAAAGGCTCGGGGACTGCGCGAAGCGGCTGCTTTCGGGAGCCCCGGACGGGGCTCCAAAAACCTACCTATACTCCGTTCGTCTCCGCACTTTTTCGACACCCTCTGTCGTGCGCGGCTCCATACCGTCTCGCTCGCGTTTCCAGCTCGCCTCGGCGCAACGGAGGATGGCCCAGAGGATTCCTGCCTGGAGTCTTGCGTGTTCATTGTCGGCACGCTCGGATCGTTGACCCTGCCGACCCTTCGGCCGGCTGACGCCGGGACTACAGACCTCTCTCGGGCTTGAGCGGCCTCGCTTCCGGTTACGCCGTCTAACTCGAAAATGTAGCCAATGCCAACGTATGGTACATTTATGTATCGATAGCCCAATTAGCAACCGCCTGCGAATTCCTGCTGCGACCTTACTTATCAATCATTTATCGTCCTATCCCCGGATTTGGCGCGGGCCGTGCTAACGGTTCCACCCGGACCTATCCGGCCCGACCGCGGTTGGCGGGCTCGGTTTCCTGGAAAGGATTAGCGACAATGGAAACGAAAGTCGTCCTGGACACTGTATGGGTGCTGATCACTGCCTTCCTGGTGTTCTTCATGAACGCCGGCTTCGCGTTGCTGGAGACCGGCCTGTGCCAGGCGAAAAACGCCGTCAACATCCTCGCGAAGAATTTCATCGTGTTCGCCGTCTCGTCCATCGCCTTCTGGATCATCGGCTTCGGCCTGATGTTCGGAGACGGCAACAGCTTCCTCGGTTTGGGCGGCTGGTTTCTGTCCGGCGCCGACAACAGCCCCGCGGTTGGTAACGCATACTCAGGCGTCTTCTCCGCGCTGAGCTGGGCCGGGGTTCCGCTCACCGCCAAGTTCTTCTTCCAGCTTGTCTTCGCGGGAACCGCCGCGACGATCGTCAGCGGCGCGGTCGCAGAGCGGATCAAGTTCTTCAGTTTCATCATGTTCTCCTTCATCCTGGTGGCCCTGATTTACCCGGTGGTGGGCCATTGGAGCTGGGGCGGTGGCTGGCTGGCCGGCCTTGGTTTCGTCGACTTTGCCGGCTCCACGATGGTCCACAGCGTCGGCGGATGGGCCGCTCTACTCGGTGCAGCGATCCTCGGTCCTCGAACCGGCAAGTACACGAGCGACGGCAAGATCAGGCCCATCCCCGGTCACAATATGAGCCTGGCCACGCTCGGGACATTGATTCTCTGGCTCGGCTGGTTCGGGTTTAACCCGGGCAGCACCATGGCGGCGGATCCGACGGCGATCTCGAGCATCGCGCTGAATACGAACATGGCAGCGGCGGCCGGCTGTCTGACGGCTGCCCTCGTCTCGTACCTGGCACTCGGCAAGCCGGACCTGAGCATGATTCTGAACGGCACCTTGGCCGGCCTCGTTGCTGTAACGGCCGGATGCAACTCGGTTAGTCTTGCGGGGTCGGTCATGATCGGCACCATCGGCGGCGTGCTGGTAGTCTATGCAGTCCTGTTTTTTGACCGGGTTCGAATCGACGACCCGGTCGGCGCGCTGAGCGTTCACCTGGCTAACGGGGTCTTCGGGACGGCGGCCGTCGGGTTGTTTGCGGTGAAGGGCGGACTCTTCTACGGCGGTGGATTTCGACTGCTGGGGATTCAGATGCTTGGCATCGTGACGATCGGCCTATACGTTGCCGTCGCATCCGGCCTGGGGTGGCTGGCTTTAAAGGCCACACTCGGCATTCGGGTCTCGGCCGAAGAGGAGCGCAGCGGACTGGACGTCGGCGAGCACGGCATGGAAGCCTATCCGGGATTTGCCCAGATCCCGACCGAGCCGGGCATGATGGACATCCGGTAGCGCCCGCGCGGTTTCCCTGGGTTCCACTTCTTTTTGGACCCGTGGTCCGACTGGGAAGTCGGGGCCCACTGCGAAGTTTTCCAGGGGTCCCACTCCCCAGTAGGACCCCACCTCGCCTCCGACGGACGTCGGACCCACCTCGGGCGGGGGCCTTTTTGTTTCACAGGCCCGGCGATTTTCCTGATACATTGCACGGTGGCCTCGCACTTCCACTCGTTGACCGGTCAGCCGTAGCTGCCGGCGCGCCTGTGGTTACAGGAGGCACTATGCCCGCTCGTCCTCTTTGCCGTCTGGCAACTCTTCTCTTTGCTATTTTTTACATTGGATTGGCCTCGGTTTCGGCTCAATCCGGCCAGGTTGTCTCGACCTTCCCGCAGATCGCCGTAGGAGGCGGGTGGTCAAGCGACCTCTTCGTCACCAACCAGGACGACACTGCGGCCCTCGTGGACCTGTCGCTCTTTACCGGGCGGGGGCTGAATCTCCAGGCGACAACCAACCTGGGCACGGGCTCGCATTTCAGCTTCAACCTCGCCGCCGGCCGCACACAGATCGTCCGTATCACCTCCAGCGGCGACACGACGGTCGGATACGCCGTGCTGCTCGTTCCGGCGGGCGTTTCCGTTCGCGCTTCGCAAATCGTTCGTTGGGAATCCGGCGACCAGGTGGCGACTCAACTCGGGGTCTCGCAGCAGTTTCCGTCTACCGTCTACTCCTTTCCGGCTGAAATTGACCCGGCCCGTTCAATCAACACCGGCATCGCCTTCGCGATACCAGCGTCGGGCCTGCTCGTGCAGCAAACCCAAAAGGTCGTGGTCAACCTGATCAACCAGGCGGGACAGTCGGAGGGGCGCGTCGTCGTCCCGCTTCAGCCGGGCGAGCACCTCGCCCGTTTTCTCAACGAGGATCCGCTCTTTCCTGACCTCCACTCGTTCAGCGGGACCGTGGTCGTCTCCGGCGCCAACCCTTTTGGCTTACTCGCGCTGCGGCTCGAGGACCTGGCCCTTGGCTCGCTGAATATCAGCACCGGCCCCGTGGTCGCTCCCTTCCTGCAGACAACTTCGCCGACAACTGAAGTGGAACCCAATGACATGCCTCAGCAGGGGACGGTTCTGACCCTGCCGGCGCGGGCCACCGGAACGATCAGCCCGGCCGGCGATGCCGACTTCTACCGCTTCACTGGAAACCAGGGGGACATCGTCACGATACTGACGTCCACCCGTGCTTTCGGCTCGCAGGCAGACACCGTGCTGACCCTGTTCGGACCGGACGGGCAGGGGGTCGCGGACAATGACCAGAATGGGATGCTCTCCAGTAACGACTCCTTCCTGCAGGCCGTCCTGCCCGCAACCGGCACGTACGTTCTGGGCGTCGAGGACTTTTCCCAGAATGGAGGACCTCAGTACGGTTATGACCTGCACGTCTCGAAGTTCGCGACCTCCGCGCCGAGCACGACCCCTGTGATCACCAGCCTTACGCCGACGAGCGCCGGGGTGGGCGACACGATCACGTTGACCATTACCGGGTCGAACCTGGCGGGCACCTCGGCCGTCAAGTTCTCGCCGTCAGCCAGCGTGACGGTGACCAACGTCCAGGCGAGTGCGACGCAGGTGACGGCCTCGGTGTCTTCTGCCATGTTCGCGGCGAGTGGCGCAAGACAGGTGTCCGTCACCACTCCCGCAGGAACGTCCAATACCCTTCCCTTCAGCCTGACGCCCCATGTTTCTTTCGTCACTCCGACCGGCGGGAGGGCTGGGACTACAGTGAGCATCGATATTGCGGGTGGGGGGCTTGGGGGCACCACTTCGGTGAACTTCTCCCCCTCGGCCGGCATCACTGTCAGCAATATCTCCGCCTCGAGTATGGATGTGACCGCGTCCGTGACCATCGCCGCCGATGCCGCCCAGGGCACCCGGCAGCTTTCAGTGACCACGCCCGGCGGGGCCTCGAACAGCGTCAGCTTCTCGATCGCAGGCCCCACGGGCGGTACTGCACCGACGATTTCGAACCTGGTCGTCGGGGCGCCGATCTACAGCTCCAATCAAGTCAGGATTCCGATCAAATTCGACTTCTACGATCCTGATGCCGACATCATTTACATTCAAGGGAACTTCATCGGAAGCGCCAAATTGATTTTCACCCGGGAGGGCGCGTGCACGAGCTCGACTTCAAGCTCAGTCCTGGACCGCCCCGGCCAGACCTCAGGGACGTTTAATCTGGAGCGGATTATTACCAACTATGTGACAGGGAATTTTACGGTCAAGATCCAGCTTGAGGATGCGGCCGGGAACAGAAGCAATACGCTCAGCTTCACCATCGGGGCTTGGTCCTGTGAGCTCTTCCTGGATTCTTCGCCGGACCACCGGGAGCGCATGAGTGGGATGCGGAGGAGCGCGCTCGACCGCTTGAAGTAACCGACCCGGGGGGTTTAGCGCCAAACGTAAGGCGCGTCACGCAAATATCTCGGTCGCGGATTGAAGCCGCATGAACACCCTTGGGGTGACAGCCAGCCCGAGCCTGGGGGATACCTCGCTCACGGTGAGAATCCGCGCACTTCGCAAAAGACGCTCCGTTTGCGGTTCTTTCACCGTGCGACCGCTCGCTGTCGATCCGGGCCGAGGGCTCGCGTTGCCGACCAGTCGAGTGCTCGTCGCGCGTATCCGAGCGGAAAGAACCGCACCAAACGGAGCGCTTTTCCGCGAAGTGCGCGGATCGTTGCACGCAGGCGTCAGTCGCGCCCGTCAACGACCGGATGATAACCCGCCCTACTGAAATCCGAGCAGGGCGCAGCCAGCCATGGTTCCGAGCCACACGAACAGGACCGGAACAACGAGCAGGTAATCCAGTGCCGACGTGAAAACCAACACGAGAAAGAGGATGAAACCGTACTGTCTCACACCCTCCAGAACTGCCTGGAGCCTTGCCGGCAAGACTCCCGACAGGATCCAGGACCCATCCAGCGGGGGAACCGGGAGCAGGTTGAAGCAGGCCAGGATTACGCTGGTTACCATCAGCTGCTTCAGGAATGCGAGGATTGCCGGAGCGAAATCAGGAAGCGAGGCTCCGGCAATCGAGATTTCCGACAACGGGTTGGCCACGTCCGCGGAGAGCGCGTCGGGCGACCATGCGCGGATGAGGACAAGGGTGGCAAAAAAGAGAAGCACCGCGACGAAGCCCATGAGCAGATTGGCTGCCGGGCCGGCGAAGGAAACCAGCATGTGATCGTGTTTGGGATCCTCGAACTTCTCCGGATCGACCGGCACCGGCTTGGCCCACCCGAATACCATGTCCGATTCCCGCCACAGCAGAATCCCGGGGAGGAGGAGCGAGCCAACCAAATCCAGGTGAGCGATCGGGTTGAAGGTCAGACGGCCCTGGCTGGCCGCGGTGTCGTCCCCTAACTTGAAAGCCGCCCAGGCGTGGGCGAACTCGTGGACGGTAAAGAGGATGATCAGGATGCCGATCGACCAGATGATACTGATGACCTTGGGTGGTTTGTAAGAGCCTCGGGTCAATGCCAGCCGATTCTCGCTGCTTTGACGCTTGAGGCCTCGTTCGGCCGCACGCCGAAGTTGATCGGCGGCCTCCGTCGACCGGCCCTGGGTGAGCAACAGATTCCCGTACAGCTCGAAGAACTCGCCGCGGGTCGGCCCGAGCTTCGAAGCCTTCTCGAAGCTGGTCAGGGCAAGGTCCGGGTGACCCATCTGCGTCTGGGCGATCCCCAGCGCCGCGAATTGGCCCCACGACCTGTCCGTCACCTCCGCCGTTTTAAACCGGTTGGCGAGGTCATCCAAACGGCCAGCCTGGAGCAGCTCGGCTTCCGCGCGGGCCGAGGGATCGGCCTGGGCCAGGAAACTGTAGTCTTCTCCCGCGGGTCCCCGCCCGTACGTGACGAGCAGACCGATCAGCAGGAGAGCCTGCGCGGCCGTCGCAAAAGCCCCGCAGGAAACAGCGAGAACCGTGCGGATGGAGCGCCATCGGAGCTGACGCCCCGTGCGCAGTGCCATCAGAAGGGCGACCACGCTGACAACCGGAAGAAAGGAGAGAATGCAAAGCCAAACCGAAACTGGCCGGACCGGTGGCGTGCCGCTTGCAGGTTGCAGGGCGACTCCCTCCGGGGAAAGGACCGGCAACGCTTCGCTTCCATAGATTCTGGAGTATTCGCGCAGAACAACCGAATAGACGAACAGGGCACCCAGAGCGAAGATTACGCTGGCAAACAGAGCCCAGGACACCCAGATGAGCCGGCCGGCCTCACGGAGCTCCGCCGGAGAGAAAAGGATATCCAGGCAGAGAACAGCCGCCCAGGCGAAGCCCGCCAGGACAACCAGGCGAGAGCGGAAGAAAACTTTGACGCCGCGAATCGCGCTCCTGAACAGACCTTTTCCCCGTGCCGTCAGAGCGCACAGCCAGAGTATTTTCAGAAACGACAGCGGCATCCTCAAGGATTCGTGCTGAAGGCGAGTTTGCAGATCCCCCTCCCCGAGGAGATCCATATCGATGCCGACCGCCCGATAGACAAGCACACTCGCGACAGTGACCACCAAAACGATACAGAACCCACGCAGGTAAAGCCGGACGGCGCTTCGCAGCGGGTCATCCCAACCCTGTTCCAAAGGCAAGAGTTGACCGGTCAGGGCCCGCCGCGCGAAGGCCAGCAGCAGCAGAGGTTCCAATAACAGTCGCAGGATCGCGAGAAGGCCTTGCCACCACAGCTCCGGGTAAGTCAACCGAATGGCCTCTATAGCCTGGTCATGGAGATACCAGAGGGACAGGATCGCAACCCATCCCGAGCAGCGAGAAACCAGTTTCCAGAAGGTTTGCATTTTCGCCCCCTGCGTTGCTTTTCGCGCGGCCATTCTACGAGACAAGGAGACAGGGAGACAAGGAAATGGGGACACAGAAAGGAAGGACACCCCTGAGAAGCGGAGACCTCGAGAGGTCCCCACTTCGCCAGGGATCATGGGGGCCCGGACAGGGGGAGCACCTGCACGGTATGAGGTGAGGCACAGGTGCGTGGCCAGACCCCCAAGACTCAATTACAGTTCATCAGAAGAAGCAAGACGCCAGATTTACAACTCTGGTGTCAAAGAATTGTAAACAAGTACCGCATTTTTAGGGAAGCGGAAAAGCGACGTAACGCGACACTGGGGAATGTCGTTACCTGCGATGCGCCTTGCAAGCGGTGTTCGAGGACCGCCGGTAAGCGCGCGCCGTTGGTTGGCAGCCACTCGATAGCGGCCTCTCAATTCGGTATCATGTCCCGGAGGAAAAAGAGATGGCCGAAATAAAAGTCACCGGTGTTCAACTGGATGCGCAAATCGGGCGGGTGACCGAGAACCGGGCTCGGGCGGTGGATTACATCCTGCGAGAGGGAGCCGATGGGTCCCGCCTGATCGTCTTTCCCGAGTGTGCGCTCTCCGGCTACATGTTCGAGGATGCTGCCGAGGCGCAGGCCGCAAGCGAACCGATTCCCGGCCCCAGTACCGAGGCGATCAGCGCGGCGTGCGGGGAGACGGGCAGTTACGTCGTTGTCGGGATGCTGGAATCCGCCCGCGACGCGTTGTACAACTCCGCAGTGCTCTGCGGCCCGGACGGAGTGGTTGGAGTCTATCGGAAGACCCACCTCCCGTTTCTCGGAGTCGACCGCCTCACCCGGCTCGGGCCGGGCCCGTACCAGGTCTTCGAGACCCCGATTGGGCGCATCGGCATGCTGATCTGCTACGACCTCCGGTTTCCAGAAGCGACTCGCTGCCTGACCCTGGCCGGGGCGGATATCCTGGTGCTGCCCACCAACTGGCCGGAGGGGGCCGAGGCGTCACCGAATTACACCGCCCCGGCAAGGGCGGTTGAGAACCGCATCTTTGTTGTCGCAGTCAACCGCGCGGGAGTAGAGCGAGGCGGCCGGTTCATCGGCAAAAGCCAGATCGTCGACCCGACCGGGCGACGGCTGGCCCTGGCTGAAACCGAGGAAGAGACAGTGATCCGGGCTTGCTTCGACCCACTGCTCGCCAGGACCAAGCGACTGAAAATCGTGCCCGGAGTTTTCGAAATCGACACCGTCGGCGATCGGCGTCCCGAGCTCTACGGAGCGCTGACCGAGCTTCGAAGACGTGATACTTAAGGCAGACGGACGGACAGGGACCAACACCGAAAGAAGAGGACATACGAACCGTGCTGGGACTAACGAAAACCGAACGAAACCTGCTTTGGCGAGAGGTGATCGACGCAGTCGAAAGCTACATCGCACAGGTGGAGACCCTGCCGGTCTGTCCGCCTCTGGACCCGGCCGCCTTGCGTCGAATGCTCTCGACGTTTGATTTCGAAGTGCCGATGGCGCCCGCCGAGGCGGTTCGAGTGGCGGCACAGAACCTGTGCGAACACCAGCTGCACAGCCCTCACCCCTCCTACTTTGGGCTCTTCAACCCAAAACCCACCGCGATGGGGATCGCGGCCGATACCCTGGTGGCCGCCTTCAACCCGCAACTGGCCGCCTGGAGCCACAGTCCCTTCGCCGCCGAGGTGGAACGACACCTGGTGCAGGTTTTCGGAACCCGCTTCGGATTCCCGGAGGAATGCGTGGACGGAACCTTCTGCACAGCTGGAGCCGAGGCCAATCACACCGGCGTTCTTGCCGCCTTGACCCAGTGCATTCCATCGTTCGAGGCCCGCGGTGTTGTTGCAGCAGAGAAACGCCCCTCGCTCTATGTGTCCTCCGAGAGTCATCATTCCTTTGTGAAAGCCGCCCGGGCGTGTGGAATCGGGACTGAGTCGGTCAGGACGATCCCCGTCGACGACCAACTGGCCATGAGACTTGACGTGCTCGAAGAGCAGTTGGAGCAGGACCAGACGGCAGGCTTTCGGCCTTTTCTTCTGGTCGGAACCGCGGGCACCACGGGGGCGGGCGCCGTCGATCCGTTGCCGGAGCTTGCCCGGGTTGCCAAGCGCGAGGGGGCCTGGTTTCATGTGGATGCGGCCTGGGGAGGAGCCGCCGTTCTCGTGCCAGAGCTGAGGCCTCTTCTGGCCGGCTGCGAAGAGGCGGACTCGATCACTTTCGACGCTCACAAGTGGCTTTCGGTGCCCATGGGGGCGGGAATCTTCCTGACGCGTCACCCCGACATTCTCACCCGCGCGTTCGGCACTGGTAACACGTACATGCCGAGGGACGCGAGCGGGCTGGATATCGTGGACCCGTACAGCCACTCCATCCAGTGGTCGAGGCGTTTTGCCGGCCTGAAGGTTTTTCTTTCTCTCCTGGTTGCCGGCTGGTCGGGCTACGAGGCGGCCTTGCGGCACCAGGCAGCCATGGGAGACTTGTTGCGCGACCAACTCCGGGCAAACTGCTGGCGGATCGTGAATCGGACGCGGCTTCCGGTTGTGTGCTTCGTCGACGAGGCCCGGGATGACGAGGAGTACCTGAGGGCGATCGTGACCCGGGTCCTCAGAAGCGGGAAGGCCTGGATCTCGAGCGCCAGGATCGGGGGCAGGCCCGCGCTTCGCGCGTGTATCACGAACTACGATACGCGGCCGGAGCACGTCGAAGGGCTCGTGACGCTCCTGAACGAGGCGCGAAGTGCCGTGACGGGCGTCTGAGGAGAGCGGAGCGGGCGGAGGGCAGAAGGCCTTCTGGAGCGCGGAGAGGCCCTCTGGAGCGCGGACGTCCCGTCCGCACTGGGTTCGCGGACGTCCCGTCCGCGCGCCGGGCATCTTGCCCGGCGTTTCGGAGCGTGCTGCCAACCACCGTCGGGGAAAGGCAACGGCGGGCAAGATGCCCGCCGCGCGGACGGGACGTCCGCGAACCCAGTGCGGACAAGATGTCCGCGCTCCAGAAGGGCCGGCCGCGCGCCGGAGGGCCGTCCGCGCTCCGGAGGGCCGACCGTGCGCCAAAAGGCCGGCCCCGCTCGGGAAGCCGTTACAGCTTCTCCTTCAGGAACTCCACGATCGCCTTGCGCATCTCAGCGCTTTCGGCATGGTCGACGTCCCAGCGCAGCAACTGCCAGTTCTCGGGGTGCCCTGCCTGGGCGTACACCTTCTTAAGCGTCGCATCGATCCGGTCCAGACCGGCCGGCGGCGTGAGTGCATCCAGGTTCCCGGCAAGGGCCAGGTGTGGCCGGGGAGCGATCAGGGCGTTGATTTCGCCGGCAGTGAAGTGCTTCAGAAGCGAAGGCACATAGTAATAAATCCCGTGTCCCTTCAGGTTACCGGTCTCGATCAGGGCCTGATAGTCAGTTAGGCAACAGATGTCGACGACCAGTTTGACCCTTTCGTCGAGCGCACCCAGCCACCAGGCCATGGTACTGCCCATTGACAGGCCCAGCGTCCCGATCCGTTCAGGGTCCACCTCGGGCCGGCTGACCAGGTAATCCATTGCGCGAATGGAATCGTAGACCATCATGCCCCACAGTACGCGACCGTTCCAGATCATCTCCTTGAACGCATCCAGCTCGGTCCTGGTCGCTCGCTCGCCGAAGACCCAGGTGTCGGCGCACAGCGCGCAGTAGCCCATCGAGGTCAGAAGCTTCGCGTAAGGCGGGTTCTGAATGAGGCTCCGGCCCTTGGTCAGCTCGTCTTTGCCCAGCTGGTAATCACCCCCGTGGGCGTGGTGGTACAGAATCGTCGGTCTCCGGCCTGTCATATCCACCGGACGGACGAAATAGGCAGGCACAGCTTCGAGGCCATTGAGATCCAGAACCAGCTTCTCGACGACGTAACCGTCCCGGGTTTCGGTACTGAGGGTCTTGGCCGAAATCGGCCGGTTACGTTCGGGGACATCCCCGAGCAGGCCATACAGTTCCTCTCGACGGTTGACGGGCTTCCCGGACGGCTGAAGGGATGAAGACATGAGGGGCAGACCTCCTGCGATAGTTCCGATGAATTCGCGTCGTTCGATCATGCGGGTAATCGTAACAGGGAAAGGGCTATTTGGGCCTCGGCAATTTCGAGAGAAACACTTAACTCCGTTGCGGAGCGTCAGCGAGATAGCCACAATCTTGAGACTTCGGTAGGAGTTCGGGAGGTCTCCGCGAACTTTCCGGGGAATCTCGCGCGGGGGAATCTCGCCGCGAATTTCGGGGACACAAAACTTAATTCTTTTGCATACGCGTGTAAAAGGTAACTGTTTGAGAATTAAGTATTATGTCCCCGAAATCAGCGGATGCGCTCCAGTCGAACCTGGAGCATTTGTGGCTGCACCTGAAGAACTTCAAGGCCCGGGGGGACGAGCACCTGTTCTGTTCTCAACACAACGACGTTTCCCCCTTCGGTTAACCGGCCGAGATCGACCCGCAACTTCAGGCTCTTTTCCTTGTGCACGGATGCCAGCAGACGACGAGCGCCGGCGACTCGGACGGTAACCTCGGGAACCGGCGGGGGGCCTAAACGATACCCCTCGGGGAGGTTGAAGTAAGTGACCGATGTGGCTATGTATTCTTCGGAACGCTGCTGACCCGCCAGGGCAAACCAGATCGAGGTGACCATCAGGAGGACCAGCAGCTTTACCTTCCAGTCCTTGACGAACAAGCCGGTCCAGCTCGGACTGCTCAGCAGCGCCGGCTGGTGCAGTTTCTTTTTCAGCTCGGCGCACAATTCCGTGTAATCGTCGATCCGCCGGATTTGGCCTACTTCGGCCAGCGAGACTTCGCCCCGCTCCTCGGAAACGGCAAGCACAACAGCATCGGACAGTTCCGTGATTCCGACCGCGGCGCGGTGACGGCTGCCGTACTTGAGCGGGAGATCGATCTGGGAGATGGGCAGGAAAACCGAGACTTCCAGGATTCTGCCTTCTCGAATCCAGGCTGCGCCGTCATGTGTCGGTGATTCCTTCTGGAAGAGGCTGATGAGGATCTCCCGCTGGATATCCCCCTGGAGGCTGATGCCTGGCCGAACCAGTTCCCGAAGCCGGTCCTGCCGTTCGAAAACCATCAGGGCGCCGATTCGGTTCCTCGCCAGGTATTCGGCCGCACTAACCGCCTGATTGATATAGTCGGTCCCTTTCTGGCCATTGTGACTCAGCACCTTAAGCGGGTTGAGGCGCTCGAGAACCTGCCGGATCTCACCGGCGAAAATGACGATGACGAGAATCAGGGAGGCCTGTCCGAGCCACTCGAACACCCGTCCGGTCAGGAAGAGTCCGAGGAACTGAGCCCAGAAATAGATCAGTCCCAGCAGCGCCAGACCCAGCAGAATGCGGAAAGCACGCGTCCCTTTCACCCAGGAGTAGAGCCAGGCGAAGAGGTACGTGACCACCAGGATGTCAACAAGGTCATGCCAGCGGAACTCGAGGAATAGATCCAATATATTCATCCCGAAACTGGTTCCAGTATTTCAAAATTCTCCGGCTATCTTTATAGAAGATTCGGAAATGCGCAAAAAGGCTCAAGTATAATGAGCGTTTTTAACAACATGAGCGTACGAGTACGTTTTGCCCCAAGTCCCACCGGGTACCTGCACATCGGCGGTGCACGAACCGCCTTGTCCAACTGGCTCTTTGCCCGCGAACAAAAAGGAACCTTCATCCTGCGCATCGAGGACACGGATTTCCAACGTTCGAGCGAAGCCATGGTCGAAGGCATCCTCGACGGTTTGCGCTGGCTCGGGCTCCAGTGGGACGAAGGCCCCTATTTCCAGTCCCAGCGCCTGGAGCTGTACCGGGCGACCGCCCAGCGGCTGCTCGATGGAGGTCACGCATACCGATGCTTTTGCTCTCAGGAGCAGGAGCAGCCGGTACAGGTAGATGAAGAACAGGAGACGGCCCAGCCCAAGATCTGGAAGCAGGATGAAGCGTGCCGGCACATGTCCGCCGAAGAGGTTCAAAGGCGCCTGGGTGCCGGCGACCCTTTTGCCCTCCGACTTCGTGTCCCGCGCGAGGAGCGGATCGAATTTCAGGATGTGGTGTACGGCACCGTTCAGGTCCAGGGAGAGAATGTCGAGGATTTCGTGGTCCTCCGTTCCGACTCCACCCCGACCTACCACCTGTCTGTCGTGACCGATGACATCGACATGGAAATCACGCACGTGATCCGCGGAGTCGATCACCTGCTCAATACCGTCAAACACATCCTGCTTTACCGGGCTCTGGGCCGGACGCCTCCGGTCCACGCTCACCTTCCTTTAATTCTCGGCCCGGACAAGAGCCGCCTCAGCAAGCGGCACGGGGCGACATCGGTGGTGGAGTACCGGAAGATGGGGTTCCTTCCCTCGGCAGTCCGCAATTACCTGGCACTGCTTGGCTGGTCCCCGGGCACCGACCAGGAACTGTTCTCCGACCAGGAGCTGATCAGTGCTTTTGACCTCCGGCGGATCAACAAAGCAAACGCGGTCTTCGACATCCAGAAGCTGGAGTGGATGAACGGGCACTACATGGCCTCCACCCCGGCGGACCAACTCCTGCCTGAGGTCCGCGCGGTTCTGGAGCAGGAGGGGCTATGGAATCCTCAACTGGAAGCCGAACGGGACCGACTGCTCGCAACCATTGACCTGCTCAAGTCGCGCTGCAAGAGAACCACCGATTTTGCCGAATACGGGCGTCCCTTCTTCACCGACGTTTTTGAGTACCAGGCAGAGGGCGTGGCGAAATACCTGCAGCCACGCGAGCCGGCCAAAGCCGATGCGCTGCGATCGGCGCTCCACGACCTGGTCCGGGAATTCCGGGAGTTGTCCCCGTTTGACGTTGCCACGACTGAAACTGTCGTGCGACAGCTGTGCGAGAAGTACCGGATCAAGCCGGGCGATCTGATCGGAGCGGTGCGAATCGGTTTGACGGGTCGCACGGCTGCTCCCCCTATCTTCGACGTCATAGTGAACCTCGGCCGGGGGAGGACCATTGCCCGCCTGGAGCGCCTGCTGGAGCTCCTGTGATGATCAAGGAGTCGCTTTCGGTCGTCATCCCCGCGTACAACGAAGAAGCGCGCCTGGGTGCCTCCCTGCGCCAGATCCTCGACTATTTGCTCCACCGGGAGATCGACTACCAGCTCGTCATTGTCGACGACGGCTCCAGCGACGCCACCTTGCGTGTGGCCTACGATTTCTCCCGCGAGAACTCGCTGGGCGAAAGGTTCACTCTGATCGCCAACAATGCGAACCGGGGCAAAGGCTTCAGTGTCCGACGCGGGATGCTCGCCAGCCGCGGGTTGCTCGCTTTGATGACCGACGCGGATCTCAGCACGCCGATTGAGGAATTCGACAAGCTGTACGAGGAGATGGTTCGCGATCCATGCGACCTGGCCTTCGGATCCCGTGATCTGCCCGGGTCCCGGATCGAACTGCACCAGTCCTGGTTCCGGGAAAACGCGGGCAAGACCTTCAACCGCATGGTGCGGATCCTGACGGGGCTCCCGTACAACGACACGCAGTGCGGCTTCAAGCTCTTCAGGATGGCGGTTTGTCGCTCACTGTTCCAGGCGCAACGGATCGAGAATTTCGCCTTCGACGTCGAGCTCCTGTTCGTTGCGAGCAAGTGGGGATATGTTCTGAAGGAGGTCCCGGTCAAGTGGCATCACTCGCCCGGTACCAAGGTCCGTTTCTCGAGCGACGCGCCCCGCATGTTTCTCGACCTTTTCCGCATCCGCAGAAATTACGCGCTGGGCCTCTACAGCCAGCCCCAGGCCGGCACCGACTAGCGGAGGAAAACGGCTGCGAAGGGCGGGGCAAACGAGCGGGAGAGGCAGATGGCAACCACTCGGAAAATCGCCAAGCGAGCCAAGGTTTCCACAGCTACCGTCTCCAACGTGATCACCGGCGCAGTCCGCGTCAGCCCCGCTTTCTGGCGCTCGATTACTTCCTGGGCTTCAACCGGAAGGTGAGCTTCACCTCGGACATCAGCGTCCGGAGCCGCTCGAAGGTATCCCACCGGAGGAGATCTTCGTCGTTGAGACCGGTGATGAATTCGACCAGGCGAGGGTCGTCCAGGTACGGGCTCAGGGTCTCGGGCTGGTATCCGGTGGCCGTGACCCGCAACCGCGCCGTCCCGGGGATCGTGATGCGGGCCGAGCTCTCGACCCGGCGAGTCGGGCCCGGGCGCGGTATCGTGGCTGAGTAGCAAGACTTCTGTAACATCAGCCGCCAGATATTTCCCCGTGTCCGCGTCGATCACTTTCAAATCGATTGTGAACGAGGTCGGGGTCGGAGCAACGCGCGCGGCGCTGAAATAGAAGGCGCCCGTGATCGCCCTCTGCTTTTCGGGTTCGCTCCCGAACGCGCGTACGCAATACCAGGCGTTTCCCTTTTCGGCGATTTCGTACACCGCTTTGTGGTTGCGTCCCTGCACCTCCCAGGTCTTGACAACGGTCCCGTTGCGCAAGACTTCCAGCCGGGTCAGGTCGCCCGGGTCTTCACCGGACGCCCATGCCGACACGTCGAGGCGGAGCGGGCGACCGCCGGCCGGGAAATCCGAACCGGGAGGCCTGCCGTCGAGAGACGCGACAAGAAGCGGTCCGGTCGTGACGAATGTCTGTCCGGCCGCCGTTGCTCGGGTTACCCCTTGGAGCGAGAATCCGTCCGGAAGGTAAGTGTAGGTACGCGCCGAACCCGGGTAGGCGCCCCGTGGACGATCGAAGCAGGTGTCCGAGGAGCCCGTGGCGGCCAGCTTGTAGCCATGGTTCAACAACATGGACCACAGGGCGAAGGACTCTTGATCGCCCTCGTACTCTCCATTGGTCGTAATCAGGTCGATCCCGTCGAACGTCGGTCCGACGAGCACATCGAGCGGCAGCTCGACCGCCATGTTCGAAACCCGGGCTTTGTCTTGGAGAGGGTAGCCGCCCTGTCCGCCCCAAGCTCCAAACCACCACCGGGTGGGATGGGTGTAGAAGACCGCACCGCCCTGGTCGTGGATCAGCCGGTGGCTCTCGAAATTCGCGTAGCTTGGTTTCGTCGACTGGTAGTCATGCGCGCTCGCCTCGAGCAGCAGGCTGATCACGTCGGCCCCTTCAGATGTCCGACCTGACAAACCGAGGTTCCAACAGTGGCCGAGGCAGCGGGTCGCGTCTCCCTTGTAGTAGTTCTTGGGAGCCTCCAGATTCCAGGCCAACAGGCAGCTGGGGAGCGAATGTTTGTCAACGGCCGCCTGCAACGCCTCGGGGCGCTGGTCCGCGATGTTCCAGGTCTGGGCAATCGAAAGATACTGGAGGTCCTCGGCCCGGGCCGCAAGAGCGACGTCCTCAAAGGAAACCGCGATGTCCCGCTCGCCGTGGATCATGTGTGCGTGGCTGTCTCCCGAGTACCATCCCCTGGCCCGAAGGTCGATCGCCCGGGTCAGGACGAGCTCGACCGCGGCAGTTTCCCCTTCCCGCAGGAGCACCTCCCTTACGGCGCGATTCGTTTCAAAGCCGCGCGTTACCGCGAGCACCACCTTTCCAGCCGGGAGCTCCTTCTTGAACCTTCCGTCACAACGGATGCCCCTGCCCAGAGAAGGATCGTCGACCAGGCTCTTCCCCTCGGCGTTCACAATCAAGAGCCGGCAGGGGGCCGGTTGCCGGGTGTCGGCATCAAGCACCGTCAAGGAGAGAACCGGGGAGCTCGGATTCGGAGCCGGGAGGCTCCCCCAGCGCAAGCCAAGAAGAACCAGACAGGAGACGACCAGCGAGACGACGAGAATGTAACCGCCTTTTCGATTTGCCAAGGGATGGGCACCTCCGGAACTGCTTTTTTACCACAGTTCACCCCCGGGCGGCAGCGGCACGCCAGCCAATCGGGTCGCTTGAGCCGTACAGCACCGCAAACGGAGCGCGTTTCAGCGCAGTGCGCGGATTGGACCGTGAGCGACGCTTGGGGCGAACTGGTTGCGTACGCTACAATCCGCGCACTTCGCGAAAAACGCTCCGTTTGCGGTTCTGCTGATCTCGCTGACCCTCTCGCTGGTCAGCGTGGGCCTGGAACGAGCCGCGAAAGCCAGAGCCCTGGAGCGCCAGCCAATCGGGTCGCCTCTAACCCTCGGTCGTCCCGGGGGCGGGTTTCTCAGACGGCGCAGAAAAGTTGGGCCCGGGGCTCGAGCCGAGAGCCGCGATGCCCGACAGACCGCCCAATCCCATGGTTTCGACCGCGGAGGAAGGGACAATGACCATGCTTCCCTTCTCCTTGATCGCCTCGTAGAGCATGTTCATGGCGCGCAGGTGCATGGCCACCGGGTTTCCCCGGTAAACCAGTGAAGCCTGCTCGAATTTTCCGGCAATTTCGGTTTCGGCCGTTCCGAGGATAATCCTCGCCTGGCGCTCGCGTTCCGCCTGGGCCTGGCGAGACATCGCGTCCTCCAGCTCCCCGGGGATCTTGACATCACGAATCTCGACCGACTGGACCGTGATCCCCCACGGATTGGTCTTCTCGTCCAGGATTCGCTGGAGCTCCTGACCGAGCTTCTCCCGTTCGGTAATCATTTCCGCCAAATCGTGGCGCCCGATTGCCTCGCGCAGGGCCGTCTGGGCCGACAGGAAGATGGCGCCATAGAACGTCTCGACTTCCAGGACGGCCTTCTCGGCATCCCAAACCAGCCAGAACACGATGGCATCGACGTTGACCGGCACAGTATCGCGAGTCAACGCCGACTCCGCAGTGACATCTGTGGCCCGCACCCGCTGGTCGACGTACTGCGCCACCGAATCTACGATCGGAATGATGAAGAACAGGCCCGGTCCGCGCAGACCGCGGTATTTGCCGAACCGGAGCACCAGCGCCCGTTCCCACTGGTTCGCGATCTTGACTGAGATCAGAAAAAACGACCCAAGCAGGATCATGAAGACCACCATCATGCCAATCTGTCCGTCCGGCACCCCCCGCTGTTCCAACGCAAGCCCCAGCGGTATCGAGAGGAGCCAGAAGAACAGGGCAATGGTCAATGACACCGGATTCACCGGCTTGTAGATGCGCGTCCCGCCAGGCATTTGGTTCTGGTTTTGGTCCTCGCCTCCCTCGCTCTTGGAACGCTTCTTGATGATCGGAATAATCGGTACCATGATCTTGTTCGCCTCCTGTCGACCTGCCTGGCCGCGGCCACAATGGCGCGGTCGGGCACTTTGCGCTAATGGTCGCGCACTGCATAGATCCCAAAATCTGTGCTCCAACACTCACATCTGACGCTCATCGAGCGCCCGGCGAATCGCTTCGAGCGTAAGTCCTTGCGCGGCCGCCTTCGCAAGAAACTCGTCGAGCAACTGATTCAGTCGCCGGCTTTGCTCCACCTCCGAGGTATCCACTTTCTTGGCGGACACAAACGTCCCGGACCCTTGCTGAGTTGTCAGGACCCCACGAATCTCAAGCTCCTTGTAGGCCCGGGCCACGGTATTCAGGTTGACCGCCAGATCGACCGCCAGCGAACGCACGGTCGGCAACCGATCTCCGGGCCTCAGGCCTCCGGCGGCGATTCTCGCCAGGATCTGGTCGATAATCTGCCTGTAAAATGGCACCCCGCTGGCACCATCCAACTGGAAGATTGAGTTGTCCATCGGGCTCTCCTTCGCCGAACCCGCTTACTCCGCTGAAAAGCGCTGCGTGCTCGGCTCTGAACCGATTGTAATAGTTAACTAGTACATTAGAATATTAAGCCAATCCGATTTCGGCTGTCAAGAAAAACGGGGGCTGGGCGCTTTTCAGCCGGCGATTGGTTGGGGTAAGGTGAACGGAGGAACGGCAAAGGAGCCGTCGTAATGCCCCATGATCCGGATGCTGCCGGAGCGCTCGGACGGACTAGAAGATCTGTGCGACCGTAAGCTTAGGTGTTCACCGTCACCGTTGGGGAACTGAGACCGGCAATACGATTGCGGCGGCCGGCTATCTTTAATCGCAGGAAACGAATACCGGCCTGATGCACGAGGGAAAAGGGTGGATCTAGATCGAAAACTGGCGATCTGGGGAGCGGGCAAGGTTGGACGTGGTTTCGTCGCGGAGCTGTTCCAGAGAGCGGGTTACGAACTGATCTTCGTCGACACGGATGCCGACCTTGTCGCCCAGCTGCGGGCTGCGGGCGGCTACAGGATCATCAAGGCGCGTGCCGACGCACCGGTCGAAATCGAGAAAGTGACGCGTTACCGCTCCTTCCTTTCGAGCGATCCCGTTCTCATCGAGGAGTTTTCAGCCATTTCCCTGCTCGCTGTTTGCGTACCCTTGCCGGCTTTTGAAGCAACGGCGAGAACGCTGGCCGCCGGGCTGCACTTCCGAGCCGCGGTAGCCCCGGATGATCCTTTGGACGTCCTGATTTGCGGAAACGTGAGGAAGGGTGCCGCCATTTTCCAGAGTCGCCTCGACCGCTTCCTCTCGGACCGAACCCGCACCTACGTTCGCAACAAGGTCGGATTCGTCGACACGATTGTGATCCGGATGGCGATCGAGCCTGACCCTGATCTGGTGAGATCCGAACCCCTGGCGCTCGTCACGAACGGTTATCCTTTCATGCCGGCTGACAAGCTCGCATTTAAGGGGCTCGCGCCGGAAGCGGCCGGTCTCCTTCTGACCGAAAGGATGGCCGCCGAAGAGACGCGCAAGTTCCATACCTACGACACGGTCAGCGGGTTACTCGGTTACATGGGTCACAGGAACGGCTACAGCTTCGCTCACCAGGCGCTCGAGGCCCCGGAGATTCGCGATGTTGCTTTAGGTGCGCTCAAGGAGGTCAGTAGCGCGCTGACCCTGGAATGCGGCTTCAGCCTGGAAGAGATGGAGGACTGGAATGAACAAGTCCTCTTCGATCTGGGGAACCGGTTGCTTTGCGACACCACTGCACGACTCGCATTCGGTCCGATCGACCGGCTCTCGAGGGACGATACCTTAACCGGCGCGGCACTCCTGTGTCGGAGGAACGGGGTGTCGCCGAGCAATCTCGCTATCGGCGTGGCCCACGCATTCCTGTTCTCCGCGCCTCTTGACTCGCAGGCAGCCGAGATCCAGGCGTTCATCGCGCAGCGAGATATCGAAGCGGCGGTGCGATATTACTGCGGACTCGAGCAGGAACCGGATATCGTCGAACTGGTTGCGAGTGTTTACCACCAAGAATGCCTTCGGGAACGGAAATGAACAAACGGAATTGTACGGCTCTGGTTGTTGCTGCAACATGGCTGGCCGCGGCGGCATGTCAGCCGCTCACCACGGAGAAACCGGAATGGTTCATCCTCCAGACTTATAGCGATGCGATCGCGGAGTTCCGCACCCTTTCGGTAGGCATCACCCGGCTGACTCCGAGCGGCCTGGCGACCGGCCAGACCGCCCTCGTCACCCTGGCCCGGCCCAATCTCCTGCGCGTGGAGACGCGCGACTCCGGAAAGATCACAAGCATCCTGATCAGTGATGGAAAGCGAGTGACCGGCACCGGCCCATCGGGCGCCGTGGGGAGCGATGCCCCGGCCGATCTCAAAGACCTGAACCTGACCAATGTGGAGGAAACAGCCCGGTGGGGCACGAGACTCCTCGTTGATACGTCCCTGGTCCTCGACCTCCAGCAGGTTGAATCGACGACCGAGACTGTGGACGGCAGCGAGGTGGTCAGGGTGAGCGGAACGGAGGTCCAACCAGGACGGCAAGCGGTTCCGGTCAGAATCTGGATTTCCCCCGATAGCGGTCTTCCCGTCAAATACAGCCGAACGGAGAACGGGCGGCCAATCGTCCTGGCCTTTGAGAAACCGGCGATCGACACAGAGCTCGCCCCAAACGCGTTCACCGTCAAGTAGATCCTGAGGTCGAGGAGCCGCACAGGTCTCGCCGCCACGGCGGTCTCACTTCCAGATCGAGACCCACCTTTGTCCAACCTCGTCGCTGCTGGTATCTTGGAAGTCTCGGACATCAAGCACCCAACCGCGCACCGCGCGCCGAGAAATACCTGGAGGAATGTCATGGTTCGCACCGCTTCGAATATGCTGCCGCTTGGAACAGAGGCACCTGATTTCAGCCTGCCCGACGTCGTTTCGGGACAGAGGCACAGCTTGTCTTCCTTTGAGGATCGCAAGGCGTTGCTCGTCATGTTTATCTGCCGACACTGCCCCTACGTGCAGCACGTCAAGGATGAGCTGGTCCGGCTGGGAAAGGATTACGAGCGTTCGGATCTTGCGATCGTCGCCATCAGCTCGAACGATGCCGGGACCCATCCGGAGGACTCGCCCGCCGGACTTCGCGAAATGGCGGAAGAAGTCGATTTCCGGTTTCCCCTTCTTTACGACGAGAGCCAGGACGCTGCAAAGGCATATACCGCCGCCTGTACCCCGGATTTCTTCCTTTTCGGCCCGGACCGGAAACTGGTTTACCGTGGCCAGCTGGACGACAGTCGCCCGCATAGTGACAAGCCGGTGACGGGACGTGATCTGCGTCGCGCCATCGAAGATGTCCTGGCGGGACGAGCGGTCGACCCGAACCAGAGAGCCAGCCTCGGCTGCAATATCAAGTGGAAGACGGGCAACGAGCCGCAGTACTTCACGGGTATCCCGGCCACCTGATCGGCTCGGTGTATAGTTCCTTTATGAGCAGAATCTCAGCGGTCGCGTTGTACGTCGCATTGCTGTCCGTCTCACTGGCCTCGGCTCAGGGTCGCATCTACGTCACTCTCTGGTTTGACACCGAGGACTACATCGAACCGGCCTCCGACGATGCCGCACTCCGCATTGCACGGGATTTGGACCGGCTGGGGGTCAAGGCGACCTTCAAGATCGTTGCCGAGAAGGCTCGGGTCTTGGAACAGCGCGGACGAAAAGACGTGATCCAGGCCCTGGCGAAGCACGATATCGGCTACCACACCCAGTTCCACAGCATCCCGCCGGCGCCGGCGGTTTATCTGGAGGAGATGGGCTTCCAGGAGGGCTCTCGCGAGTTCCTGCGGAGGGAAGCCGGCGGTGTCGCTGACCTCCGCCGCATTTTCGGGTCGGAGCCCAGCTGTTACGGTCAACCAGGGAACTCCTGGGGTCCTCAGACCAACGCCGCGCTGCGTGAGCTCGGCATCCGTCTTTACCTGGATGAAGGTTCCCAGGTGGGATTGAACGGCCGGCCCTTCTGGTACGGGGGCATCCTCTATGTCTTCAACATGGGCGCCAATTCCCTGCGTGCTTCGCTCGAGCCGGGCACACCCGTCGAACGAGCTTTCGAGGAGTTCGACAAGGCAGCGGCGGAACTCGGCAGGAAGGGCGGAGGCGTGATCAGCATCTACTACCACCCGTGCGAATTCGTAACTACGGAGTTCTGGGATGGAGTGAACTTCTCAAAAGGGGCAAACCCGCCCCGTTCCCAGTGGAAAAAGCCGCAGAAACGCACGTCCGAGGACTCCGAGCGGTGCTACCAGGTCCTGAACGATTTCGTCCGACACATCCAGAAAAACAAGCAGGCGCGGTTCGTGACCGGCCGCGACTTGATTGGGCTATACCCGGAAAACCTCCGCCCGGCCGCGGGCCGGACCCTGGATCGAGAACGAATTGCGTCGCACCTGTCTGAACGGCTGACCTTCCTGGAGACTGAGGACATGAGCCTGTCGGCGGCGGACATGCTCCTCGTGTTGCTCGGTGTCGAACCGCATTTCGTCGATGGGCCTTCGAGTGCGGCGAAGAGCACCTGCCGCGACAAGCTGATCTCAGCCGAGGTGTTCAACCGGGCCAAAAACGATGTGATTTCGTACATCGAGCACCATCGTCAGCTGCCGTCGGTCGTCTGGCTTGGTTCTCAGTACCTGTCGATTGGCGACTTTGCGGCCACGCTGGCCGCTGACTGGTTTTCCGCAGTTGACAACGACGTGACCGTCCGACAGGGTCACGTCGAATTCGAGAAATACTTCGCGACCGACCCGCATGGCTCGTTCGACTGGGTGATCCACCCGGAGGGCTTTTCCGGGGACAACCTGCTGGCGCTTGGCCGCCTGCAGGGCTGGACGCTGAAACCGGCGCGGCTGGTTAGACAGGATTAACAGGATTGACAGGATTTGAACGCAGATCCCCGGTTCGGAATCCTGTTAATCCTGTAAATCCTGTCTGAAAAGGTTCTTACGGCATCAGGAAGCCGCCATTGACCTCGATGGTCTGCCCCTGGATGAAATTCGAGCGGCAGGAACAGAGGAAGACGACGACCTCGGCTACCTCGCGGCTGGTGCCCAACCGGCCCATCGGGGTGGCGGATGCGATTGACTGGAGCATGGCCGGCGTGGAGAAGGTCCGGTGGTAGTTCGTGTCGATGGTGCCGGGAGAGACGCAGTTGACCCGGATCCCATGCGGCGAGAACTCCTTGGCCAGCGATTTCGTCAGGGTCGCGATCGCCGCCTTCGCGGTCGAGTAGGCCGACGCTCCCAGGCCTCCGCCGTTGCGTCCGGCGACCGAGCCGATGTTGATGATGACCCCCTGTTTGCGCTCGATCATCCCAGGGAGCACTGCCTGGGCGAGGAAGAAGGCGCTCGTCAGGTTGAGCGTCATGACCTGATCCCACAACTCCTCGGTAAACTCCAAAATCGGGGTTCGTTTGACGAGCGAGCCGGCGTTATTGATCAGGATGTCGACCGGGCGGCCGGAATTTTTGACCTGGACGATGAGCTCGCGGCAGCCGGCCATCCGGGTGAGATCGGCCTTCAGAATCATTCCTGATCCCCCTCCGGCGACCACGCGGTCGAGTACCGCCTGGGCACGCTCCCGGGCGTTGTTGTAGTGAACCATGACAAATGCGCCTGCTTCACCGAACATCTGGGCCGTTTCAGCCCCGATGCCGTTGCTGGCGCCCGTTATCAAAACCGTTTGACCGTGAAACTCGCTATGAGGCGACATAGACTCCGTCCTCCTGTTTCCTGACGCGAAAATTCACTGCCCCTTTTTCGATCGGTCCCAGCCACAACCATAGAATGGTTGCGCAAACCAGGGGCACAATTCCGAACATTATGAACACCGGCCGGTACGACCAGGTATCAACCATCCATCCGGTCAGCAGCGTGAAGAGCATCCCTCCGAATCCCGAGCCCATGCTGGCGATTCCGTACACCGATCCCACAACGCCCTTTGGAAACACGTCGGCCGGGAAGGCGAGCATGTTGGCAAGACTGCCGGTGTAGCCGATCATGGCGATGGAAACCAGGCCAATGGCAAGTCGGACGTCCGGGACCAACACGGCCGGGATAGCGCAAGTCATCAGCAGGGCAAAAAAGCTGACCGACACCTTGCGGGCACGGGTCAGCGACCACCCGCGTGACAGAAGCCGGTTGGACATCAGCCCGCCGAAGATGTTCCCGAAACCGGCCACCAGGAACGGGATCCAGGCGTACTTGCCAATGGACGCCATGTCGAAATGCCGCGCCGATTTCAGGTATTCGGGAAACCAGAAGATGTAGAAGTACCAGACCGGGTCCATGAAGACTTTAGAAAGAGTGAAAATCCAGACGAATCTGGTCCGGAGAAGCGCTTTCGTCGGAACTGATTCCTCTCGAATTTCGGCGGTCACTGTCGGGGGGGTATGGTAAGTCGGCCACCAAACAGCCAGCCAGAGGAATCCGGTCACCCCCACGGCGACGAAGGCAGCGGGCCAGCCCAGGGTCAAGAGAATCCAGGCGACGACTGGCGGGGCCAGGATCGCGCCGATCGCAGAGCCGCTGTTGAAGAGCCCGGAAGCCAGGGCGCGCTCCTTTGCGGGGAACCACTCGGCCACCACCTTGACCCCCGCGGGCCAGTTTCCCGCCTCGCCCATCCCCAGGGAGAATCGGGCAATACCCAGGCTCCAGGGCCCGGTGGCAAAGGCGTGAAGGATCGCCGATCCCGACCACCAGATCATGCAAAGCGCATAACCGAGCCTTGTCCCGAGGCGATCGATCAGCGGCCCGGAGACGCCATTCATGATCGTGTAGGCGAAAAGAAAGCCGAAGACCACCCGGGAGTACGTGACGTTGCTCATCCCGAACTCCTCGCGAAGAACGGGGGCGACGACCGAGAGCGTCTGGCGGTCAAGATAATTGATGACCGTGGCCCAGAAAACCAGCCCGATCATGAACCAGCGCCACGACGAAGGCTTCGCCTCGCTCATGAGAGCCTCACTTCGATGATCTCGTGAACCTGAACCCGGGGAACGGTCAGGTCCAGCCAGTCGTCTTTTCGTCGGTATTCGGCCGCTCGGTCGGCCTTCAAGAGCCGCACTGCATCGATCCGGGCACCTGCAGCCACGCGTATCCGTACGGCCACGTTCTCGATCGGGAGGTACTCCTCGCGCTGTCGCAACTTCTTCCACTTGTTGCCGGTATTGGCGAGGAGGTGCAGCAGAATGCTTTTCCCCGACACCGTGCGATGAGCGAGGAGCCCGGGACGCGGGGCGACCTGGTAAGTGCGCCACCGGCCGACCATGGGGTCGACAAGCGAAGCGACGAAATCGCGAAGGACGGCCATGCGAGTCTCATCGTAGACCGCTTCGAGACTTCCCGCGATGTAAATGCTCTGTCCCTTGCCGAAAACGCGTTGGATGACCGCCGGGCCTAAACTTCTCCGGTGGCCCCGATCGAGAATCGTGGCCACAACCGAACCGGGATCGACGGCCTCGACGAGGACCGCCTGGGGGTCGTGCGGGAAAGGTTCCCGCCCGTCGGCTGGTTTAACGTAAAGGTCGGGGATTTCGACCGGGTCGCGGTCTTTCAGGTGGGCGCCGAAAACATCAGCCAGCCCGAAATCCTCGCGCGGCCTTCCCCACTCGTCCGCGACCGAGGTCAGATGCGTTGCGAGCAGGACGCCGCCGGCAGCAACGTAGTCCCTGATGACGGCACACTGGGCGCTGCTGAGGCAGGCGGCGTATGGCAGATACAGCAGCCGGTAACGCGACAATTGCTCCGTAGTGAGCCGGTAGTCCAGAAACGGCTCGCAGTCGCAGGAAAGCTCCTTCAGAAGCTGAAACGCGCCGTGGTACGAATTCTTGTAAAAGTCCGGCACAAACAGCTTGCCGTCAAACCAGTCGATCGTCTGCGAACCGACGAGGATCCCGGCGACCGGTTCGGACTGTGCCGCGAAGAGCAGCGGTGCGTGCTTTTCGGCAAAATCGAACACCGAGCGCACATGACGGCCGGCCGGGTAGGACAGCGTGTCCTGCCCGGCGTAAAAGAAGCGGCTGAGTCCCCAGTACTTCATGCCCGCGTGGCCGGCCAGCGCAGTGGCCCCGTCCAGCAGCAACTCCTCGCTCTCGACCGGGTACGTGAACCAGCCACGAACCCGCTCGTTTTTCATGTGCTCGCGGTTGTACTGGGTGTGAGTTCCGATATAGGTCCAGATGGTTTTGCCGGTCGAATGACCAAGCTGGAGGTTGAAGAGCTTCTGTTCAGGAGTCTCGGCCGCCTCGAACATGAAACCATCGACGACCGGGATGGCGCGATTGCGCCACTCCCGCCGCGAGAGGAGCGAGGTGTCGTTGTAGAGGACAGGGACCGAGGGACGCTCCTTGCGAATCATCTCCCGGATCTCGGCCAGGTACGCGATCACGACCTCCTCGGTGAGCCAGCGGGTGTACTCGATCTCGGCTTCCCGGTCCGCATCCCCGTCGCCCGGCGGAACGCGCCGTCCCCTGGCTTTCTGGTAGGCAGCCTGGCACGCGTCGCAATAGCAGAACCGACGGGCGTTTCGCATTCCCATGTAAGGTCCGTCGAAGTAAGCCGCATCGATGTCGTAGCCGGTGATCACTTCTTTGACCATCCGGCTGATCTGGTCCCGAACCGGGCTGTTGAGGCAACCTTCGTAGTAGAGGGTGAAGCCGTAGTGCTCGGTCGTCATCGGTTCGCCATTCTCGAATCTTTTGACCCACGCCTCGTACCGGGGATCTTTCGCGCGCACCTCCATAAAAGGGTGGTTGAGCGGCATGTAGGCGACGACTTTCAAGCCCTGGCGATGACAGAGGTCGATCGTCTCCCGCATCGGATCCGTGCCTGCGCCCTTCAACTCCGGATGAATCGGGTACTGAGTACGGGTTGGGAAGTAGGCGAAATAGGATGCGGCCGGGTACCGAAAACTGTCGGCGTTCAGGCGTTTTGCTATCGCCACAGCACGCTCGGCACGGTAGTCGAACGAAGGATAGAAGGGAGGATTGTAAGCTTCCGCAATCAGCGTTCGGCAGCTGTGAATCCAGGAACTATTCTCGGTCTTTGCAGGACCGACTTCCATAGGTCCGATTTCCCAGTCGGACACTGATCCTCCTCCGGCGAGGACATTGGCTCCCAGACTGCTCGCCAGCCCCCCGACGGCAGTCGAACGCAGCAGGTCGCGGCGAGAGATCGGTGGCATTTCTCAAATTCTCCTGCAAGATCCACGTTCGATAAGTTGGACGCCGAGCAGCCGGTGCTCGGGAACAGCGTCAGGGCGAGCGATCTGGCGAAGCAGGATCTGGGCTGCCGCCTCTCCCATTTCGTACTTGGGCTGATGAATCGTAGTCAGCGGAGGCTGGACGATGACGGCGAGATCAACGTTGTCGAAGCCGACCAGGGAGATATCCTCCGGGATCTTCCGGCCATTCTCCTGGACCGCCCGGATGACCCCGAAAGCCATCGCGTCGTTGGCGGTGAAGATGGCAGTGATCTCGGGGTGGGCGGCCAACAGCTTGCGCGTCATCGCGTAACCTCCCTGCTGGTTGTGATCACCGTGCATGACGAGGCAATGAGCGCTCTCCCCGGCGGCGTGCAGGCCCTTGACGAATCCCCGGGCCCGCTCGGTCAGGTTTCCGTGCTGGCGGGGGCCGGTGAGGTGAGCCATCTGCCGATGGCCGAGCTGCAGCAGGTAATTCGCCGCCAGCTGCCCGCCCTCGAAGTTGTCGGCCGACACGCTGGAAATGTTCTGAATCTGGTCGGAGCGGTTCAGCAGGACAATCGGGACATTGTGCTCGAAGACCTCCTCGAGCTCTTCTTCGGACAGACCCGAGACCGAGTTGATGATCAGGCCGTCGACGCGTTTGGCAATTAGAGAGCGCAGGTACCGCATCTGGCGGTCCGGGTCCAGATCGGCATTTCCGAGGATCAGGTCGTACCCGGCCGCGAAGGCCTGGTCCTCGGCTCCGCGGGCAACTTCGGCAAAGAAAGGGTTGCGGACGTCACTGATCAGCAGCGCCAGGCTCTGGGACTTGCCGGTGGCGAGTCCCTGGGCGACCCGGTTCGGGACATAGTTCAACCGGCGAGCCGCTTCGATCACCTTCTTGCGTGTCTCGTCGTTCACGCCGTAGGAACCGTTCAAAGACCGCGACACGGTGCTGACGTTAACGCCACATTCCCTGGCGATGTCTCGAATGGTCGTTCTCATACTTTACGCAACCGGTTGCGATTATGATGAAGAGCGTCACCGGGTGTCAAGCCGGTTCTTGACGAGGAAAAAGTATCTGATCTTATGACAATTTCATACAGCCAAGGACCACCCTGTTTTCCCTGGCAGAAATGTCGACTTCTCCGAGATTTGGAAGAATCGTTGCAATCGCTTGCAACATCGGGCCCGTCTTTCGACTCGCTCAATCGTTCGGCACCTAGAGTTTCGGGGACATGATACTTAATTCCCAACCCGTGACCGTGTTCACGGCCTCGCAAAGGAATTAAGTTTCGTGTCCCCGAAACCTCCTCAATCCCCCCGCCTTCTCGCTCAATCGTTCGGCACCTCAAACCGCATCACGCTCTTCTTGAATCCCCCGGTCTTGTAAGCCCCGTAGGCCAACCCGATCGCCAGCCAGATGGCTCCAGCCAGCTTGGCCTGCCACCTCAGGTTCAACCAGATATAGAAGCAAATGACAAACCCGAGAACCGGGGGCCAGAAGTACACCCAGCGGCGCTTCTCCGCCCTGATCCAGTACCTCGTGAAGGCGGCGGCATTCACGCCCATGAAAGCGATAAACGCCCCGAAGTTGAGCAATTCGATGCCAAGCTGGAAGCTCATCACAAAAGCGCCGAGCAGGGCTACGGCGCCTACGAAGATGACGTTGTTCCGGGGAACGTGGCGGCGCGGGTCCACGTAGCCGAAGAAGGACTTCGGAATGGCATTCTCCCTTCCCATCCCGTAGAGGAGCCGGGCGGCGGCCAGCTGCGCAGCCATGCCGGAGCCGATAGAGGCGACCAGCAGTGTCAGGTTGACGAGTCGGAACAGGTGGGGCCCTCCGACACGCCCCGCGACGTACGAGTAGGCGGTATCAACGTCCGGAAAGGTCGCGAAGTCGGGCCAAACCAACTGGCCGGCATAGACTTCGATCGACGCTAGAATGCCAGTCACGACGCAGGTTAGAACCGTAGCGAGCAGGATGTTACGCCGGGGATTTTTGACCTCCTCCGAGAGTGTCGAAATGCCGTCGAAACCGATGTATGTGAGGGCGGCGATCGAGGTCCCGGTAAAAACCGCGGACATCGAGAAGGTGGTCGGATCGTAGAAAGGGTTGGCCCAATTCAGTGGCACCGCGGTGCGGCCAAGGAGGAAGTAGCGGACCGTCGAGCCGAGGAAGATCACGATGACGACACCCATACCGATGGCCAGCAGCCGGTTGGTGCGCGCCGATGCCTGGATGCCCCGCAGATTGAGGACCGTGAAGAGGGTCGCGAACCCGACGGCCCAGACGGCATAAGGGATCTCCGGAATCTCGTTGCCGGCCGCCTTGCTGCACCAGATGGTGCAGATCAAAGGATTGAGCATGTAGTCCATGGCCATGCTCCAACCGGTCGCGTATCCGAGGGTCGGCGCCACTTCACGGCCGACGTAGGTGAAGGCTGACCCGGCGCTCGGATAAGCCCGGGCCATTCGTCCGTAACTGATCGCAGTGAAGACCATCGCGATCATGGCAATCAGGATCGCGGTGACGACGTGTCCCCGGGCCTCCACGCTTACGACTCCAAAAAGCGGCATCGGCGCCGTCGGCTGGATGATGATGATCCCGTAGAACACGAGATCCCAGAGGGTCAGCGCCCGTCGCAGTCCGGGAACAGTAGCTGGTTGCTTGTCTTCCATAATCGTCTCAATTTGGCGGACATGATACTTAATTCCAATACGAATAGGACATAGAGGACCGATAGGACATATAGGAAAACGCGAAGCGCACTCGCCTGTCTTTTCCTTTAGGTCCTATCAGTCCTCTATGTCCTATTCCGGTTCGGCCATGGAATTAAGTCTTGTGTCCCCGAAATCGTTGAGCTATTCAGGTGTCATGCAGATGAGAACCAGATCGATCGCAACCGCTATCCTGGGAGTCCTTTGTTTCGGCTCGCTCCTGTCCGGCCAGGTTCCGCGTGCCGCCAAAACCGGCGCTCAGGTCGATTCCCCGCCGGTGCTGCTCAGGGCTGACCGCGTCTTCGACGGAACGGGGACGTCCGCGCACTCGGGCTGGGGGGTTCTGGTGGTGGGCAACCGGATCCAGTCCGCGGGGCCCGTGGCTTCACTCAATGCACCAGCGAACGCCCGGGTCATCGACCTGCCCGGCATGACTCTCCTGCCGGGATTAATCGAGGGGCACGCGCACATTTTTCTTCATCCGTACAACGAGGTCCTCTGGGATGATCAGGTTCTGAAGGAGCCGCTTGCTTACCGCGTGATCCGGGCCACAGAGCACTGCCGCAAGACACTGCTGGCCGGTTTCACAACCCTGCGGGACCTGGGCACGGAAGGGGCGATGTACGCCGATGCATCCGTTCAGAAGGCGATCGATGAGGGGATCGTGCCCGGCCCGCGCCTGCTGATTGCCAGCCGGGCAATCGTCGCCACCGGCAGCTATGCGCCGCGCGTTCTCAGCTACGCCCCCGAATGGAGCATTCCCCAGGGCGCCCAGGAGGCGACCGGGACCGCCGAGATCGTGAAAGTCACCCGTGAGCAGATCGCACACGGAGCGAATTGGGTCAAGGTGTACGCCGATTTCCGGCGTGGCCCGACCGGGGAAGTGGTCCCCACATTTTCAATCGAGGAGCTGAAAGCGCTGGTTGATGAGGCCCATTCGGCGGGTTGCCCGGTCTCCGCCCATGCGCACACGAGCGAAGGAATGCGCCGGGCGGTTGAGGCAGGCGTCGACACGATCGAACATGGAAGCGAGGCGAACGAGGAAGTGCTCCGACTGATGGCCCAGAAGGGAGTCGGCTACTTCCCGACCCTGACTGCCGTCGAGGCGTACGGCGAATATTTCGAAGCTTACAAGAGGGGAGCCCAGCCGGTAACGGAAGACATGCGCCGTGCCGAAGAGTCCTTCCGGCTCGCCTTGAAGACCGGGGTCCTCATCGGAGACGGAAGCGACGTCGGCGTCTTTACTCACGGCGATAACTGGCGTGAGCTCGAATGGATGGTGCGTTGCGGGATGCAGCCGCATCAGGCCCTTGCTGCCGCGACCAGCGTGAACGCCAGGATCCTAGGGATGGAGGACCGAGTCGGACAGGTCCGGGCCGGACTGTTGGCCGATCTGATCGCCGTTGCCGGTGACCCGCTGAGGGACATCGGCGTCCTCAAACAGGTCCGCTTCGTCATGAAGGATGGAAAGATTTACCTGCAGCCGTGAGGAAGAGACAGGGAGACAGGGAGACAAGGAGACAGGGAGACAAGGAGAAGGGGAGACAAGGAGCACAGTCCAGGCAGCAATTTCGGCCGGCTAAAGCCGGGACTACAAACCTTCCCCGGCGCATGAACATGCCCGCCCGGCATCCCCACGGCGAACCTGCTGACCGGTCGCCCGGCTGAGGATAAGACAGGGCGGCGGGACCGCCTGAGTCTACTTCTTCGTTACTGGGGTTTCGGCAATGGCCGGTTGGCTCGGGCTGCTGTTGCTCGGGATCTTCCCGCCGAATTCCAACACCTTCCGATACACCTGCTCTAAAGCTTCGGGGGGAACGAGCTCCATCGCTTTACGATTGGCCAACGCCTCGGTATGGAGGTACGGATGATGCGTGAATATGAAGACGTGACCGAGCTCGTGAGCGATGGCCGCACGGAGCTCTTCATTGGTCAGGGTTGACAGAAAATCCTGATCAAACGTCAGGACGAAAGTGTTCGGGTCCGCAGGCGAACGGCGGACGGACACGAGTTTCTTTTCTCCCCTGATGATCCGCGCTGTGACCGGTTCGGGGAACGGCCGGCGAATCCTGAATTCCTCGACAATCGCTTGTATCGTCCGGGTCTGACCCTCACCTGAGGGGTCGGCATCGCTTGCCCAGACCGACACCGCAATCCAGAAAAGCACCAAAGAACCAAAAGCAAACCGAAAATACTTCAATCGAATCTCCAAAAGTCAAATTCGAGCGGGAGTATATCAGCAAAGAGGCGAATCGGGGAGATCTTCCCTTGATTCGCCGACTCTCGAACACCGACTCACCCCCTGAAGCCTCGTAACTACCCATGTTTATTCGCAAATGGCATTTGGCACAGCCATTGCTAGCTGTCGCTAATGGAGGTACTTGTCAAATGTCGATCAAAAAAAAGACACTGAAAATCTCGATGACCGCATTCCTGCTTCTTATGCTGGTCGGTTTTGCTCCTGCCGCGTTTGCCCAGGATACGCCGTCCACGCCGCAGCAGGACCAGAGTTCTCTTGACCTGGCCGTAAGCGGCCAACTGAAGAGCGTGGATCCGGACTCCAAGAAGCTCGTGGTCACAACGGCGGAGGGCGCCGACGTCGAGTTGTCCTATAACGAAAACACCGAATATTCCGGCCAGACGATCGAAGGTCTCGCCAACAGTTCAGGATCCCAGGTGAGGGTCTTCTTCCGTGAAGAAAACGGTCAGAAGATGGCCACCAAGATCGAGGTCCAGTCGAGCACCGAGACCGAGGGAACGGACAAGAACACTCAGCCCGCCCCGGAACAGCCGAATTCCCCGGAGCCGGAGCAGCCGAAGCAACCGGATGTGCCGCAGGATCCTCAGCAGCAGCCGCCGTTGCCGAACGAACCGGGAACCCAGCCTGAGGAGCCCGGACAGGTGCCCCCGGGGGCGTAGGCCTGCAGTGCTGCCCGAATCCTGTCAATCCTCCGAATCCTGTCAAAAAGGCGCCTTTCTGACAGGATTAAGAGGATTGACAGGATTCATTGCTTTTTGACACGGGGCGCGGCACTGGACTATTTTGAGATTTCATGAGGCTCTGGAGTTGTGTAGTCGGCGCCATCGCTGTCATTTCCCTGACTTCTGCCGGCCCACCTCCGGTTACCTTTCAGCCCCCGGATGGGACGCCGGCAACGGTTGAACGATGGGATACCGGCGAGTTGAGCTTCGCAAGTGAACGCCGCTACTCCAACCCGTTTCGGGATGTCACCCTGACGGCCACCTTCATTCATGAGGGCGGAACGCCGTCCGTAAAGGTCGCGGGCTTCTATGATGGCGGGACGAACTGGCGCGTCCGGTTCATGCCTTCCGAGCCAGGCCGCTGGGAATACGTGACCGAATCATCCGACCCGTCGCTGGACGCGAAACGGGGCACGATCGAATGCGTCGCTCCGCGAAAGTCCTACCTTCACGGCCCGTTGCGAGCCAACGGCCTGCACTTCCGGCACGCCGACGGCACCCGCCGGTTCCTGATCAGCACCCGACTTTCCAATCAGTTCGCGGACCCCGCTTCCTGGGAGGGAATCGTTCGCTTCCTTCAGGAGAACCGGATAAACCGCGTGCTCTTCATGATGATTGGCGTGCACGGTCAGGGCAAGGATTTGTACGGCGGCGGAGGAACGGACTTCTCGAGCTACAATGTCGAGAAATTCCAGGCGATCGATCGTTTCATCGACGCGCTTCGACGCGCCGACATTCTGGCCTCACCGTACTTTTACTACTTCAACGACAAACACCAACGCAACCTGACGCCCGAGCAGGACGAGGCGTTCCTGCGATATGGAATGGCGCGCATCGGCGCGTACGCTAACGTGATGCCCGTACTTGCAAATGAGGTTGAGCAGAAGTATTCGGATCGCAACCAGCCGAGCTATGACCCGCGCGACCACCCATGGGCGAACCGCTTCGGCGAATTACTGAAGCAACTGGCGGTCTTCGACGTCCCGATCGCGGTTCATAACCCCATGGAGAGCTTCCAAGCCCGGAACCCGGGATTCTTCACCTTGCTGCAGGACTGGCCTTTTCCCTGGGCCGACTTCATGCTGAGGCAGATGCAGGTGGGCGCACTCGGCTCCGCACCGTCCCTGTCCGACCAGGTATCCGAACCAACGGACCCGACGTGGAACGCCCGGGCGTTTGCGCGGCATAATGAAGTATTGATCGGCCTCCGTCGCTTTAAACTTCCGATTATCAACGAAGAACCAGGGTACGAGATGGACGGCACCCGCTCCTGGAATGGCCAGACTCCGCCAACCGTTCGCGCGACGTTCTGGACGGCAGCAGTTGCAGGGGCATATACGATGTGGGGCAACCCAGCGACATACGAACCTGCCGATCCGCTTCCCTATATGCAGCGAAGCAGGACCCCGCTGGACCTCCGCACGCTGTCGCAGATCATGGAGAGGATCCCCTACTGGGAAATGGAACCGGGCAATCAACTGATCAACCCGAATCCGGTCGAGGTGTGCGGCGAGGAGTATCGAAGGAACTTCGCGCTCGCCAAGCCCGGTGAGTGCTACCTGATCTATTCCAGGGACGGGGGCGCAATCCAGCTCGCGGCGGACCCCGGCCAGTACGAGTTGGAATCGACGCTTCTGAATGACGTCCCCGCCGCATACCCCATCCCGCGACCCGGCGGCCGGCTGGAAGCGAAGAACGGAACGCTGTCATTTTTCCTGGCCTCATCAATGGACTGGGTAGCAGTCCTCCGACGAGTCGAATGAGCCGAGGAACGGGAGGGCCGACGGGCTGCCGAGCAGCCTTTGGAGTGCGGCGGCAGAGGCTGCTCCTCATACGTATTTCGGCCGTCCCGATCTGGCAAAAAGTGCGGGACGGAATCGGCCCTCGGAGCGCGGACGTCTCGTCCGCACTGGGATCGCGGACGTCCCGTCCGCGCGGCGGGCATCTTGCCCGCCGTTCCGATCGTCCGAGCTGTCGCGATCTCCGCGAGAGAACGCCGGGCAGGATGCCCGGCGCGCGGGCAGGATGCCCGCGAACCCAGTGCGGACGAGACGTCCGCGCTCCGGAAGGCCGTGGCCGAAAAACGTATAAGGTGCAGCCTCTGAGCACCTTGAGCACAGTGGAAAAGAGATGAAGTACAAACTGGCTTATCTACCATTGATCGTCTGGTTTATTTCGCTCGCGGGTCTTGCCCAGAGCGTTCCGCAGTGGGAGGTTTTCGAGCTCACCGTCGAAAGCACCGCCCCCGCAAAAAATCCGTTCTGGGACGTCCAGTTAGAGGCGCGATTCACTCACGCCCCGGATAACCGAACCGTCCTGGTCCATGGCTTTTATGATGGGGAGGCAGCCGGAAAACAGGTCTTCCGGGTTCGTTTTGCGCCCGATGAGCAGGGCGTGTGGACCTACCAGACCGGTTCCAATGTCGCCGATCTGAACGGGCGTACGGGGCGGTTGGATGTCTCCGCTCCGACCTCCAAAGGCGGTCTCGTCCGCAAGCCGATGCTCCCTCGAATCTTCTTTCGGGCCGACGGAACGGCGTACTACCCGGTAAACTTCGGCCTCTTTCCTCACCCCAACAATACCGGGGGTGCTGACATCGGTCCCGAGCGCAAGCTAGATTTTCCTTCCGAGAAGACCATGATTGACTTCATCGATCTGCTCGGTGACCACGGCATCAACATGATGATGGACATTCGAGTGCTCTTCCAGCGCTCGAAGGCGATCAACGACCCCAGCTTCTACCCGCCCTTCCAGGTGGTGGATGCCCAGAGCTGGAAGATCGATCGCGACCGCTTCAGCCTGGCCTATTTCCAGAGACTCGACCGGGAGCTCTCACGCGCGAAGGAAAAGGGGCTCTTCTACACGCTCCAGATCATGTCATCGCAAGCCGTGCAGAAAGGTGAATTTACGTGGTCGCACAGCTTTTACAACCAAGCGAACGGCGGATGGCTGCGCGACAAGAACGGGGACGGGGATGGCGACGACGAAGATGAATACTACAATTTGAACGACACGGAGCATCGCAAGTATGTCGAGGCGATGCTGAGGTATACGATCGCCCGCACGGCCGGATACTGGAACGTGATGTACCGGATCGGCGGGGACACGCGCAACCAAAGTTCCGGACGCGTTATCGCCCCCGAGCTGGCCATCAAGTGGTTCGGCCACTGGCACTCGTTCGTACGTTCCCTGGACCCCTACGACCGGCCTCTCACAATCGGCCGTGCGCTGGAGACCGTGGTCAACGCGGTCGGGTCCGACTGGAACCCAATCCCTGACAACAGCGGGGCCGAGATCGTGGCTTGCGGCGGGCCTTCAGCCAGCATCTCCAACTCACCGATCCCGGAGGTCCTGCGCGCCATTGCGGCCCGAGGCGAGTGCTTCTGGCTCAACCCGGACTATTCCCGGCCGGTCATTCTGTATGAAGCGCCGCCGATGTGGAAGCGCAAGGACCTCTACGAGATGCTGCGAAAAGCCTACTGGGTGGCCTTCGCCTCGGGATATGCATGGGCATGGCCTGACGCGCACTACGAGGTCATGGTCGGGAATCCGCCCCGGCTCTACGACGCCGAATATTACGGAGTCTCCGGTCAACCCCCGATTCTGGCTGATTTGAAGCGAATGTCCGGCTTTCTCGCCAACTGCAAGCTGGACCTGGAGCGCCTGGCCCCCCATCGACGAATCGTCGTGGAGAGCGAAGCGGACGTTTACGCACTCGCCAACCCCAGCGGCCAATATCTCGCCGTTTTTCCCTTCGGCGGGAAAGCGGTCTTCCAGCTGGCCGACCCGAAGAGCGGCCGCTACGACGCGCAGTTCTTCAACCCGCGAACCGGTGATTATCAACCGGCGGTCGAGGTGGCGGGCGGCCCGCAGAGTTTCACCGCACCTTCCCGCGAAGACTGGGTGCTGACCATCCGGCGAAAATGAGCGGCGGAGTTTCGGGGACATAATACTTAATTCCCTCCCCGCTTAAGCCAACCGATCCGTTGGCAAAGGAATTAAGTTTTGTGTCCCCGAAACTGCTTGCTTGGATTGAGCTTATCAGGGGTTGCAAGGAGTTTCGGGGTTTCGTAAATTCGCAACGCCCCCGCGGAAAGGGTGGGGGCCGGAAAGCGTGATCGCGGGGGAGTTTCGGGGACACAAAACTTAATTCCTTCGCGTTCGGGGAGAGCGCGGTTGCGGAATGGGAATTAAGTATTATGTCCCCGAAACTCCCCGAAACTAAGACGATGAGGATGCTTCGCCTTCTGATTCTTCTCAACCTGTTCGCCCTGGCGGGCGTCGCGGGACGTGCCGAGCCGGCGTCGCTTCGTGTGGGCGTTGCACAGATCGGCGTCGTCAAACGACACGAGGAGAACCTCGCGAAGATCCTTCGCTACACCCGGAAGGCAGCCGAATCCAACTGCCGCGTTGTGGTTTTTCCGGAGGGCGCGCTCAGAGAAGTAGCCCAACCACGGGATCCGACGACCAGTGCACTTCTCCAGAAGATCCAACAGGCAGCCAGCCGCCACCGCATCTATATCATCCTGGGGCTCTGGTCACGACTGCCCCCCGGTCCTCCGCCCCCCCGTCCTCGCGGCTTTAACTGGATGGTGGTGATCGACCCTGACGGGAAAGAAATCTTCCGGTATGAAAAGCTGTACGACCACCGGGAGGCGGAGCTGCCCCGGGTCTTCCACATCGACGGAATCCCCTGCAACGCCTGGATCTGTGCGGATCGCTGGCTGAGAGCCGTGGCCGAGCTCCCGGTGATCGAGGAGTCCCGGATTTCGTTCGAGCTGTCCGACAACATGAAAAGCGAGTGGGTCCCTGAGCTTGGCTGGTACGCGTATGTGCCCCGCGCCCTTCGAACCAACACTTTCCTGGTTTTCGCCAATACGGCGGCCTCTGCTAAGGAGAGAGATCGCCACGGACACAGCGCGGTCATTGCCCCGGACGGCCGCCTCGTGACCGCGGCCTTCAATGACAGGGAGCAGCTCCTCGTTGCCGATCTCGATGTCGCCCAGGGAACCCGGGCAGAAGCTCTCCGGCGCGCGCAGCATCCGGTCTTCCGCAAATTCTGGGAAACGGGACGCGCCGTGAGGGACGGCGAACCGGTCGAGCCGATCGCTGCCTGGGCCCGCTACACCTCTCCGGTAGTCTCGGTAACGGTCGCAGCGGCCCAGATGCGCCTATCCCGCGATCCTTCCTCTAACATCAGACGAATGGAGGAGATGATCGCCCAAGCGGGGGGCAAAGCGGACGTGATCGCGTTCCCTGCCATGGCTGTGACCGGGCCGAACGAGGGCGACGTTCGCTCATCGACGCCAGACGCCCTGGACTCCGCCCTCTCGAGAATACGGTCCGCTGCGAAGAAGTATTCCATTTACGTGATCTTCGGGATGCCGGGGAGGGACGGCGGCAGCACAGATGGGAGCTCCGCCAGCCGACCGACGAACCGCGCCTGTGTGGTCGGACCGGACGGCGAGATTCTGACAAGCTACGACCAGATGGCGGTCGAGCGGCCGGACGTCTTCAAGGCCGGCGCCAGTCCCGAAAAGATGTGGTTTCGAGTGAAGGGAGTGCCGGCCGCGGTTTCTGTAGGGCGCGACGCCCTGTGGAGCGAGATCGGCGAGCTCGCCGCGTTCTCGGGAGCGCAACTGCTGTTCAACCTCACCTGCGAGGAGGAAGCGGGCTCTGCGGACGACCTGCGCCGGCTGCAGATCGCCGCCACTTTCGCCTCGTACCTGACGCTCACCGTAATCACGAGCGCTGCGGGGCCGACTGACGCCGGGAATTTTGCGGGAGCAGGGCAGACAACTGTCTGGGATGATTTGCGGGGAGCAGAGGAAATGCGGGCCGCGGTCCAGCACCTGCCCGGCCGCCCGGGCAACGACCAGCTTGCGATTTTTGCGAGCTTCGCGGCCAACTGCGTGGCACGGGCCGGCAAAGGCGAGGAGATCCTCTACACCACGCGAACCGTCAATGCACAGAATCCTTTCCGGGAAGACAGCCACAATCCCCGAATGCGGCCCTGGTACTGGTTCGGCGCCCAAACGATCACCGGCTGCCTCCAGTCGTCAGGGGGCAGCGGGCAGTAGACAGCAGGCAGCGGGCAGCCGGCAGCGGGCATTGGGCAGTGGTCAGTGGTCCAGTTGGCAATGGGCAGTCGGCAGTTGCTACTCCAGCTTGGGATTTGCCCACGCGAACCAGTCGGCGGTCGCGTTGCCGTGCGGCCCTGTCGTAAAGGTCAGCTTGGCGTGTTTCCCCTGGTATTTCGACAAATCCACCGTTTCGTCGAACCAGCGGCGATCCTCGGGATGATCAATGGGGTTAACGTACCGCTTGTAGACCGTCTCGCTCTTGCCGTCCGCCTCAATCAAGATGATCCCATCGGCGCCGTCTCCGGTGTCGGAGTTCATCCCGACGGCGAAAGTGAGAACGGCCTCTTGGGGCATCGCCGGGATGTCGAACTCGATTTTGCCGGTGGCCAGGGTCACGAGCGCATCACGCCTCTCGTCATGGATCGGAAACCGGCGAATGACGAGGGCGGGTTTCCCGGTCGGGGTGCCGAAAGTCCCATCCGGGGAAATTCGACCGGTGTCAAAAATCGAGATGAAGTCGATGGGCTCGGATTCGTCCCCGCCCGAACGGGAACATCCCCCGGTCCACAAAACAAACAGAACCAACAGTACGATCGAGTAGCGTTGACGCGGCATGATAGACGAGGACCTCCTGAATCGAGCAGAAGTGTAACGTCCCGGGCGAAAGGAATCAAGCCGCCGGGGATTGCCGGGGAAGTTCGACAACAAGGCCAACAACGAAAACAAAGACGACAACCGACAACAAGCAAGGGACAACAAGGCAGTGCACTCTCCTTGTTGTCCTTGCTGTCCTGGTTGTCCTTCCCGCTCACCGTCCGGAGCGAACCGTCACGCGGGCCGTCGCCAAACCCGGGCTGGTCGCCTCCACCTGGATGGCGCCACCGGATCCCTCTTCGGTCCTTGCGATAAGGATGGCCTTGCCGTAAAACAACCTGACATTGTCCGTGTCGAACTCCGCCGGGAAGTGGTGGTCTCCATTCCCCACGCCTGCAATCCGAGCCGGGCCGCCCAACTTGAAGCTCACCTGGTTCATCGCGAGCGGGCAGAGATTGCCATCCTTGTCGACTGCTTCAACGAGCACGTAGCAGAGATCCTCGCCGCTGCTCTGGAGCGAGGTGCGGTCGGGGGTCAGTCGCAGTCGCGCCGGTTCTCCAGCCGTGCGGACGACTGCTTCGCCGATCGGTCGATCCTTCCGGTAACCCACGGCCTTCACAACGCCAGGCTGGTAGACGACCTCCTCCCAGCGCAGCCGGTAGCGGTCTATGACGGTGGCCGCCCGGGGATCCTTGGATTTTCGTCCGAGCGATTTCCCGTTCAGGAAGAGCTCGGCCGAATCGCCGCTGGTGTAAACGTAAACCGGCACCGGCTTGCCCACCCTCTCGGGCCAGTTCCAGTGCGGAAGCAGGTGAACGGTGTTCTTGTCCGGCGCCCAGTGACTGCGGTAAAGGTAGAACCGATCCTTGGGAATACCGACGAGGTCGACGATCCCAAACAGGCTGATACGCGACTCCTCCTCGGGCGTTATCGGCTTCTTTTGGAAACTCCCCCAGCCCTTAGCGACAAGTGGCACCGGCTCGCCCAGATAGTCAAACCCGGTCCAGACGAATTCCCCGGCAACGAATGGATCGCGCTCCATCAGGGCGAACTCGGTGTCGGCCAGATCCGCCCAGGTGGCAGACAGATGATCATAGGACGTGAACCGCAACGAGATGGGGAAGTCGGTTTTGTTAGCGGGATGAGGAAGCTCGTAGTGGCCCCGCGTGCTGAAAGCGGACGCCGATTCACTGTAGATAATCGGGAGATTCGGACGAGTCTCCCGCGAGATTGAATAGCGTCGCTGGTAGTTCCATCCGACCGCGTCCAGAGAATCGTCCAGCGGAGTCCGGGCTGACTCCGGGACTGCGTGAGCCATGACGACCGGACGGGTAGGGTCGAGCTCCTTGAAATATTCCACCATTTTGCGAAGAAGGCCGGGCGAGTCGGGGAGTTCCCGATTCTCGAGGTTCCAGATCTCGTTGCCGGCGCTCCACACGATAATCGACGGGTGATTGCGATCCCGGCGGACGAAGTTCTCGATCTGCTTGCGGTTGTACTCGAGAATCGGGGCGTCAGAAGGCCTGGTGGAGGTTCCGTCCCATTTGTCAAAAGCCTCGTCCCAGACCACCAACCCGAGGCGGTCGCAAAGATCAAGTAATTCCGGGGCAGGAGGGTTATGACTGGTGCGAATGGCGTTGACACCCATATCTTTCATGATTTCGAGCTGTCGCTCCATGGCGCGGACGAAGAATGCGGCTCCCAGCGGCCCGTGGTCATGGTGCAGGTTCACGCCCTTCAGCTGAACGCGCCGTCCGTTCAGGTGGAAGCCGTCGTTTGGCGTGAACTGGAAACTCCTGATCCCGAACGGGGTGTCGGAAGCATCGACCGGTTTGCCACCGACAAGAACGCGGCTGACGGAGCGGTAGAGCTGCGGCGTCTGGATGTCCCACAGCCCGGGTTTCGGTATCGAAAAGGCCTGATCCAGATCCTGAGCACCATTGGCTGGAATCGTCGCCGCCTTCCGATCTTTTGCGACCTGCTTGCCGGTCGGGTCCAGAACGATCGTCTCTACTTCGACCGGGGATGAACCGGTCGTGTGATTCTCCAGGCTGGTTCGCACGCGGACCTGTGCAGAATTCGCGTCGATGCCGGGAGTCGTGATGAACGTTCCCCAGTGAGCAATGTGGACAGGATTCTTTACTGTAAGCTGGACCTTGCGGTAGATCCCAGCGCCCGGATACCAGCGAGAGTTGTGCCGGCGCGTATCTACATGAACCGCGACGAGGTTCGTCTGCCCGGGGCGCACGAGCCTGGTTGCATCCACCCTGAAGGACATGTAACCGTAGTCCCAGCCTCCGGCTTTCTCGCCGTTGACGTAAACTGTCGGAGCCGCCATAACACCGTCGAAATCCAGGTACACGCGCTTTGCGGCGTCACTGGCGGGAAGGGTGAACTGTTTGCGGTACCAGGCTTCGCCTCGCCACGGCAGCTTTCCGGTGTGAGGGTCTCCCTGAGGCTCGTAAGGGCCGGCGATTGCCCAGTCGTGAGGCAGCCGGACGGTTGCCCAGGAGGAGTCGGAGAAACTGACCGCCTCGGCACCGGGGTGACTTCCCTTGGCGAACTTCCAGCCGGGGTTCAGACTCTCGGTGCGACTGCCGGTGGACCCATCCGGGGCCGCCACCAGGGCAGCTACGCCGATCAACAAGAACAACCAACCGAGCAGCAGATGGTGCAGGTATTTGATCATCGGGCCGGATACTAGCAAGAAGGGCCGCCGGGTGACAAGGCGAGGGCGTCCGTCCTTTGGCGCTGCTGCGCTCCCTCCCTTGCCGCCAATGAGGTCGTCGCCGTTCTCGTTTCTTCTTGCCGCTACAGGAGCGGGGTCGTACAATCCGCAGAAAGTTTCTGAAGAATTTCAGGGGGACGATTGCATAATTCGGCGACACTCAAGGATGCTCCCTCAGGGTGTCGGACTGTCCCTTCCCTGATCGCGCGCCTGGTTTTGAGCCTGTTGACGCTTCTCTGCTTGTTTCCCGGGGAAGCCAGAGGTGATGCCGGGGTTGCCCCCCGCCGCGCGCTGCTCGTGCACTCCTACCACAGCTCGATGACCTGGGTGGAGGACATCACCATAGGCGTTCGCTCGGTCCTGAACCTGGACGGCTCCAACACATACCTGCACACAGAGCACCTGGACACCAAGCATGTGTCGGACCCTGCCTACCTGCAGCAGCTTCACCAGCTGTACCTTTACAAGTATCGGACGTTCAAGTTCGACGTCATCCTCACAGCCGACGACGACGCCTTGAACTTCGTTCTCCAAAACAGATCCGACTTGTTCCCAGGTGTCCCAGTCGTCTTTTGCGGCGTCAGTCAATCTTCCAGTCTGTTGACCTCTCTGCGAGCGAACGTTACCGGAGTCTTCGAGATCACCGACGAGCAGGAGACGCTGAACCTCGCGCTCAGCCTCCACCCAAAAGTGAGTCGGATCTACGTGTTGACTGATTCCACCCCGATGGGGGCTGCTGTTCGCAGCCGTATCACCCAGATGCGGAAGAGCCTGTCGCGCCCGACCGCGGTTCTTTTTCTGGACAATCTCCAAATGCCGGACCTGGAGGCAAAACTCCGCACTCTCCCTTCTGATTCCATTCTCTACGTCGGCGACTTCACTCAGGATGGCTCCGGCCATACTTTCACGCGCTCGGAAGTCCTGAGACGGCTCAAATCAGCGTGCACACGGCCTGTCTATTCTTGCGAGCGGTTTGATGTAGGCCGGGGGGCGGTCGGGGGTTACGTCACACGCGGCGAATGGCACGGTGCGACGGCGGCGGAAATGGCGCTGCGGATTCTGAATGGGACCTCGCCCGGCGCAATCCCGATGGTGAACCAGAGCCCCAATCGGCCGGTCTTCGACTATCCTGAGCTTCAGCGATGGGACATCCCGGTGTCTCGGTTGCCTGCGAACTCCACGGTGCTCCACGAACCCTACTCCCTGTACACGGAGTACCGGGGCTGGATTCTGATGGGCCTCTTCTTTCTGGTTCTTGACACCCTGGTGATCATCGCCCTGGTCATCAACTGGATGAAGCGCCGACGGGCGGAGGAAGCACTGCGCAGCAGTATCGCCCGGGAACAGGCCTTGTTTGATGCGGTTCCAGACCTGGTTCTGCGGCTCGATCAACAGGGAGTCTTCGTCGATTTTCATACGCTGGGAAACGACGCCAGCAGTTTCATTCCCTGTCAGGAGTTTCTCGGAAAGGCGTTGGAGGACGTCTTCCCTGCCACGGTCGCATCCCAGTATCGGGCGCTGATCGGCCGCGTTCTGTCCGGCCGGACGATTGAGCAGTACGAGTACTCTCTGAGCGTCTCAGGTGCGGTTCGAAGCTTCGAGGGCCGAATGGTTCCCTGCGGCGACAACGAAGTCGTAGCCACCGTACGCAACGTCACCGAGACCAAGCGGCTTCGTGAACAACTCTTCCAGTCGCAGAAACTGGAAGCCATCGGACAACTGGCCGGCGGGGTGGCTCACGATTTCAACAATCTTCTCACCGCCATCCTCGGATACGCGCAGCTCCTGAAAATGAAGCCGACCTCCGACCGCGTCCTCGAGATCGCATCGACAATCGAACATGCGGGTGAGCGTGCGTCGGAGCTGACTCGTCAGTTGCTCGGGTTCGCGCGGCGAGGCAAGTTCCTGACCACCCCTGTGGATCTGCACATGCTCGTCGCCGAGGTGATCCGGCTGCTCTCCCGCACGGTCAACAAGAACATACGCATCACCGAGCAGCTGCAGTCAGATCGAGCCTGGGTCCTTGGAGACGCGGGGCAGCTCCAGCAGACGGTGCTCAATTTGGCGGTCAACGCCCGCGACGCCATGCCGGCCGGCGGGGTGCTCACCTTGAGGTCGTATACCATCGAGTTGGCCGAACAGTTTTGCGAACGGCACTGGGGAATCAAGCCCGGCCCCTTTGTAATCCTCGAAGTCTGCGACACGGGGTGCGGCATTCCGGCGGACATCCAGGACCGGATCTTTGAACCTTTCTTTACGACCAAAGAACTGGGTAAGGGGACGGGGATGGGCCTGGCTATGGTTTACGGAATCGTTCGCAACCATGGCGGCTTCATCCAAGTCGAAAGCGAAACGGGAAGAGGCTCGACTTTCCGTGTCTTCCTGCCGAAGCTCGCACATCCGGTGTCGGTCCCTGCGACATCCGAGAGAGGTCACCCGCTGCACGGTTGTGGCTGTATCCTGTTGGTGGATGACGAAGAGGTTGTCTTATCCGCCGCCCGGGCGATGCTCATGATGCTCGGCTATGACGTCATTGCCGCGAGCAGCGGCGAGCAGGCCCTGGAGCAGTATAAAAAGTCGGGCGCGGTTATCGACCTCGTGCTTCTCGACGTGGTGATGCCCGAGATGAGCGGCCACGAATGCCTCGCCGAGCTGGTAAAGCTCGACCCCCAGGTTCGTGTGATCCTTTGCTCCGGATACGGCCCGGACAGGAATGAGGCAGAAGTCCCGGATGCCGGCTTCCTCCAGAAGCCTTACCGTCTTCAGGATCTGTCCCTCGCTGTCGCGGCTGCTCTTAACCAGGCTCCCGCCTCTGTCGGACGCGCCAAGGCGTCTGGTCCCCTCTCGGAATTCCTGTCCACTCGGGGCTGAAGCGTGACAAGGTTCCAGCTAGAAGCACAGGCGATCGGGTCGCCTCACTAAGTCACCGTCAGGGTCATTCGCAATTTCCTCCGGGGTCGTGGCCATTCGTCGCCTCCCGGCGACCTTTCGTCGGAATTCCTGACCGGTTCGGTGACTCCGCAGCGACAATGGGGGAAAGACAAGGAGGTCTGGCATGACAAACACGCAAAAGGCGGTCAATCAACTCAAGGAACAACGAGATGCTTCGGCCGGCTCGCAGGCCGGCGCAAACGGCGAAGGCGGCACCCTCGTCCCATCGTTTCCGGCTTTCGCCTGGCGCGTCGTCTCGCTTCACATGTTGACTTACTTCCTGGCGGGACTGGCGGCCTTCCTCTTGATGGACTACCGGCAACTTTTAGAAGACACCGAGCTGCGTTACCTGATGCGACCCGTCAGTTCCCCTTGGGTGGCAATGGGCCCTGCTCTGCAGGTCATCCGCGGGATGCTCTTCGCTCTTATCCTTTACCCTTTTGCGTCTGAGATCATTCGGCGAAAGAACGGAGCCGTGCTGCTGTGGGGCTTGTTCGTCGGCCTCGCGATTCTCGGGACGGCCGGTCCTTCGCCCGGTTCTCTTGAAGGGATGATCTACACCAAGGTGGAGTTGATTCACCACCTGCGCGGCCTCCCCGAGGTTCTTCTGCAGACACTGCTGTTCTCCTTCGGACTCGTGGCCTGGTGCCGAAAGCCGGCTCGCTGGAAAAACGCGGTCACCATCGTCGCCGTCGTGCTGGTGTTGCTTATGAGTGTGGCGGGAGCCTTGGCGGCGATGGGTATGCTGCCCAAAGCTTGAGTTGCTTCTCTGTCCGTACTCGTCCGAGTTAGTCCGAGTTAGTCCGTGTTTCGTCAGATGAGCTGCGCTTCTGACAGAATCCGGCGCATGCGGGATTGCTCCTCGTCGTCCAGGGGCTGAAGCGGACTGCGGGTGTAACCAGCCGAATACCCAAGGGCTTCCGCGGCATACTTCAGCCCAGCTACTCCATAGACGGCAGTAACGGCCGCGTTCACCGGAGACATTCTGCGGAAGAGGGCCTCGGCCTCGGCCGGCCGATCGGCCTCCCATAGCTGCTGGATCTGTACGCACTCGGCGGGGCAACAATTCGCCAGGGCCATGATGCCGGCAGTGAGTCCTAACGTGAGCGCGGGATACCAGACCGAGGCAGTGCCGACCATGAGGTTGAAGTCCGCCGGAATGACTCTCTGAAACGACACGAGCTGGGCGACGTCTCCCGCGCTGTCTTTCATCCCCGCAATGTTCGGGTGCCCGCTCAGCTCTTCGACCGCTCGGCCCGACAGGTTGACGTGCGTGAACTTCGGCACGTTGTACATCATGATGGGGATATCGGCGGCGGCGGCGAGCGCCGAGAAGTGGGCGATGAGCGCCCGGTCGTTCATCCTGCTCCCGTAGTAGCCGGGCGTGAGAACCAGGGCGGCGTGTGCGCCGAGCCGGGCAGCCTTGTTCGTCAGAGCGATGGTCTCACGAGTCGACTCCAGGCCTGTTCCGGCCAGAACCAGCCGCTGCCCCGCACCCTTCACCGTCAGCTGGACCAGCTCAAGTTTTTCCTCTTCTGAAAGATAGACGCTCTCGCTGTTCGAACCGAGCACCAGGTATCCGCCGAGCGGGTACGAATTCCACCTCTCGAGGTTGCGACCATAGGCGTCGTAATCCACCTCTCCGTTTGCCTTAAAAGGCGTGAGAACCGGTGGAATCACCCCTCGGATCCGATTCATGATTCCTTCCCTAGAGAATCCACCCATTGTGGTACTCGGGCCTGATGTACTGTTCCGCGCCGGGGGAGTTCGTGGCCTTCATGCCAGGCCCGTCAAAGTACAGCTTCTCTTCGGTCCGGATGGCGATCACGCCCATCAGGATGACCTCGGTGAACGGTCCCGAGTAAGAGAAATCGGAACTGGCCTTTTTCCCGGTTTTGATGGCATTGATCCAGTCGCGATAAATGCCGCCGACGCGCGGGATCGTCTTCTCGGGACGTCGGTAGGCCTCCATTTTGGTCTCCGGGATGATTCGCGGGACACCGGCCCAGCCCGCGCACATGATCTTCCCCTTGTCTCCCACGAACAGGATCCCGTTCCCGTCCCCGGTCAACTCACGCCCCGGTTCCAGCTCGTCGGGCCTCGGAGGCATCAGACCTTCGTACCAGGTCACCTTCACCGGAGGCATCTGCCCGCGGGCGGGGAACTGGTAATGAACCATCGTAGCGATCGGTCGCTTGTTGCGGTCTCCCCAGGCCGAGCGCGCCTGAACCCATTCTGGATAGACGAGATCGAGGGCATAGAAGGCGGGGTCCATGTTGTGGCATCCCATGTCAGCGATTTTCCCGGTCCCGAAGTGCCAGAACTGCCGCCAGCCGCACGGCGTGTAGTCCGGGTGGTAGGGCTTGGTTTCAACCGGTCCGGTCCACAGCTTCCAGTCGAATCCTTCGGGGATCTGGTAGCTGCCCGCCGAGGTTCCTTCGTCGCACCCGGACCGGTTCGGATCCGCACTCCAGGCGTGAACTTCGCGGACCGCTCCAATGGCACCGTCCTGGATCCATTCGCGCGTCAGCCGAATTCCGTCTCCACCGTGCCCCTGGTGCCCCATCTGAGTCACCACGCCGGCGTCCCGGGCGGCCTCCGTGATTTTTCGCACCTCGAGGATGGTACGAGCCATCGGTTTCTCGATGTACAAATGCCGGCGGGCCTTCAGCACTGCCAGCGCGGCGATCGCGTGGGTGTGATCGGGCGTCGAAACCACGACCGCGTCCAGTCCCTTTTCCCGGTCCAGCATCTCCCGGAAATCGACGTACACCTTGCAGCCCGGATAGTCCTTTGTGGCCGCCTTCTGCGAGTAGTGTTCCTTGACGCGCTCCAGACCCGGCCCTCTTCCCCCGGGTACCTTGTGGTAGTAACGGCTGTAATCCTGAGATTCGGCCACATCGGCGATGGCCGCGATCTGGACATCGTCTTCCTGGAGGAGGTTCCGCAGATTCTGCATCCCCTGCCCTCCGGTTCCGATCATGCCGATGTTGAGCTTGTCACTTGGCGCGACAAAGCCTCGGCCACCCATCACGTACCGGGGAAGGATGGTGAACCCGATCGCACCTGCCGTTGCACCTCGAAGAAACTCCCGTCTGTCAGTATTGCCGGCTCGGTCCGTAGCATTCTGTCTCTGCAAATCGTTCATGGCGGTCATGTCTCCCAATATGCTGCCGGTGGGCAGTTCTGGAAGATGATATCAGAACCGGTATCCACCGAATCGGGGTTATGTTGTAAAGCCACGCGTCCCGGCTAAATCGTGGTTAAGCGAGATCGTAAGGAGCCGCGCACGGCAGCGAGCGCCAGCGAGCGAGTAAGCGGACCAACCAACATGCCCCAGTGGGCAATCGCGAGTAGCAAGAGTCAGACTAAAGACAAGGTGGCTGGTCCGCTTACTCGCTCGCTGGCGCTCGCTGCCGAGGGTGTCGCAAAAGTTAACTTGCGTGTAAACAGCCTTTTACTGACCCGTTTTCCCCACGCCCGCCCTGGAAAGAGTCGACCGGAACCGAGCTTTGTCGGAGCCGCGCGCGAGCGCCTTTCAGCGAAGCAAGCGGGTAACAGTTAGCTGACCGCACGTCCCTCGCACTGACCCTGCAACAGGGCATGCGATCTGCCTACTGCTACAACCCGCTTGCTTCGCTGGAAGGCGCTCGCGCGCGGCTCCGACAAAGCTCGGTTCCGGTCGACTCTTGCCGGTTCACATGCAACTCATCGACGTCCTCGTGCGCACGCGCTTTACTTTCTTGTATTGTCATGAGCGCCATCAGTCCGAGGCCGCTTTTTCGACACCCTCTGCCGTGCGCGGCTCCTTACGGTGATTGCTGGCCACTCGTTCTCGCTGCGATCCATGCCTTCTGCCCGCTGCCGCTGCCCGCTGTCGTTCGACTGACCGGGGCCGGACGTGGAGTCGAACGGACATGCCCTTGGACGATCCATCGACGTGATCACAGGGAATCCGCGCATCCCGGGGCGAGTCTACCTGGGGACAAACGGTCGAGTCCGACGGGGAAGTCGGACCCACGGGTCGGACCTAGGTCGGACGACCCGAACTACTTGGCCGGGTCGTTAACGTGGACCATGCCCCGCTGAAACGCCTCCGAAACCGCCTGGGCTCTGTCGCTGCAACCCAGCTTCGAGAGAAGATGACTGACGTGAACACGGACCGTGCCCTCGCTGATATCGAGTGCCGAGGCGATTTCTTTGTTTGACATCCCCTTAACCAGGAGCTTGAACACATCCGTCTCGCGGGGGCTAAGTTCCGTTCGCCTCATTCGTTCAACCAGGCGGGATGCCACTTCGGGCGGGATGGGGCACTCGCCGTTCTGAACCGCCCGAATCACACCAACCAGTTCCTCCCCGTCGATGTGCTTGAGGAAGTACGACCGGGCACCCGCCTGCATTGCCCTGAAAATATCTTCGTCGCCGCCGTACGTGGAAATGACGATGATCTTGGCGAGCGGGAACTTCTTGATGATGGCGGAGATTGCCTGGACGCCGTCCATGCCTGGGATCCGCAGGTCCATCAGGGTCACATCGGGCTGGTGGCGGGCAAATTGATCAACCGCTTCGAAACCGTTTTTGGCTTCGGCGATCGTCATCATGTCCGGCTGGCTGTTGATGATGGCAGCCAGACCGACCCGCACCATGAAGTGATCATCCACGATCATCACACGAATCCGCACGTTCTCACTCATATTAAAAATCTCACGATGGAACAGGGACCCGAACCAGAACTTCGGTCCCTTGCCCCGGCTTGCTGTTCAGTGCCATCTCTCCGCCGATTCTATCGACCCGCTCACGCATACCGAGCAAGCCGTAGTGACCTTCTCCAAGGAAAAAGGCCTTTTCCGTATCGAACCCGCAGCCGTCGTCGACGACGCGAAGGCTCAGGCAGTTTGAATCATATCTCAATTCCGCCTCGATCTTACCTGCCTTGCCGTGTTTGACCGCATTGGCAATCGTTTCCTGGAAGATTCGGAGGAGGTTGTCCTCGGCAACCGCGCTCAACTTTCGAGCGGTTCCCACCACCTTGATGTCCAGCGTGATATCTGTTCCGGCCGTGGTGAGCCGGGCAACCTCCGGCAGAGCTTCAGCGAGCTCACGGGTTTCCAGGGCCAGAGAGCGGAGATCGCGGACCGCGCGGTAAGCCTCGGCCAGGCTGTAGCGGATCATCCGGCTTGTCTGATCCAGCTTCTGCCGGAGCTCGGGAGGACTGTTCCGGAACTGCATCTTGATCGAGTCCAGTTGCAGAGCCACGCCGCCAAGATTTTGGGCGAATGTGTCGTGCATGTCGCGGGCGATTCGGTTGCGCTCGTCAAGGACCGCCAGGTACCGCTTTCTGATCTCGAACATCCGGAGACGGTAAACGCCTACGCTTGCGGCGGCGAGGATGAGAAGTACCAGGGCGACAAAATACGGGGTCTGATAGAAGTAGGGCTGGAGGTGCAGGCTCAGGGAGGCGCCGGTTTCGTTCCAGAGCCCGTCATCGTTGCAGGCGATGACGCGGAAGCGATACCAGCCGGGAGATACGTTAGTGTAATAGGCGGCCCGCCGACTGCCTGCTTCCACCCAGTCCTTGTCAAAGCCCTCGAGCTTGTACCTGAACTGGACTTTTTGAGGCACGACGAGGCTGAGCGCGGTGAAATCGAACTCGATCCTTTGCCTGCCCGGGCTTAGCTCCAGGCGATCGATCGGTCGAAAGGCCTCGTCGTCGGCCACGATCTGCTCGATGGACACCGGAGGGGGCAACCGGTTCATTTTTGAGACGCGGGGGTCGATCCATACAACGCCGTTTGAAGTCGGGAACCAGAGCACTCCGTCTTTAGTCCGGCAGCCGGGCGTCTGTGCGCCATGCGAGCATTCACTGCTCTTCATCCCGTCGGAGACTCCGTAGGCCACACATTCGACCCGCTTGATTTTTCCTTGGGCCCAAGAATCGACCTGTTCGATTGGAACCCGAAACACGCCGCGCGGGCAACCCATCCACAAATTCCCCGCATCGTCCGCCAAAGCGCGCGTAACACGATCGTCGAACAGTCCGTCTTTCATGCTCAGCGCCACAAAGCGCCCATGCTTGAAACGAATGACACCCGCTTTACCGGTCGCCAGCCACAGAGTTCCCTCTCGATCTTCGAAGATCGACGTCACATTGTTAATGGGCAGGCCGTCAGCTATCTTGAAAATCCGACTTCCTTTCCCCCGGACCCTGGCCAACCCGTCGCCGCTGGCAATCCAAACGGTGCCATCCCGGGCCTGGAGACCCTGGTAAACGTAACTCTCCCGCAGTGCCTGTCCTTCCGGGTACGGGGTCAGAGTACCGTTGTCGAATCGAAACATCCCGAGTAACGGGATGGCAATAACCATGCCGTTTCGATCCTCGAAGATCGCAGAGACATAGTGTCGGGCGAGCTGCCCCGAACTGAACGATGTGACCCGCCCGTCCCGGATCCTGCTCAAACCGTTGGCGGTCCCGGCCCAAATACTTCCGTCCCGGCTCTCGAAAAGCGAACCCCCGAAATTACTGCCCAGTCCATTCTTCGCGGTGAAGGTCTTGACCACTCCGTCTTTGATCGCCGAGATTCCGCCGCCGTCCGAAAAGAGCCAGATTGTGCCGTCTCGTCCCGCTATAACCCCTGCAGCCTTGTTCTGAATCAGGCCCTCGGCCGTGGTGTAAACACCGAACTTGGTTTCCCGGATTCTCGTCAGCCCGTCGTCGGTCCCCGCCCAAACACTTCCTTCCCGGTCCTGGAAAAGGCACAGGACGTCCTTCTCCGGCCGGTCCACCGGTTGAATTCCCGTATCCAGTCGATCGCCACGACTGATGGAGCCGTCCGATCCACCGGTCCACAGGCGCCCCGCCCTGTCTACGAGCAGGCTTGTCACTCCCTGCTCTGATCCGGGTAAGGAAAGAAGCTTGCCATTTCGGAACTGCTCAAGACCTCTTCGGGTAGCCACCCAGAGGTTTCCTGCCCGGTCCTCGCGGATAGCCCGGATGTGCGAATCACTCGGTCCGTCCTGAATCACGTACGCGAGCAGGCGATCACCCTTGAGACAGTAGAGACCGTTCCACAGTCCCCCGAGCCAGACCTTGCCGGCACGATCCTCGCAGACCGCGCGCACCAGCCCAGTGACCACGGGGTAGTTGATGAATCGGCCGTCCCGAAAACGGATCAACCCCGCCCAACTCAGGCCAATCCAGATGCTCCCGTCGGCACTCTCGGCCATGCAGGAAACATCGATTTCCGCCCTGAAGACTGACGCTTTCCCGTTCTTCAGACTGCAGAGGAAGCCGTCTCCCCCAACCCAGAGACTGCCGTCTCGGCCCACGAGCAAGGCCCCGGCGACGACAATTTCCTTTCCCAGCGCATCCTGCAACTCGGAGGAGGCAGAGAAGCGAATTCCGTCAAAACGAACCAGGCCGGCGGCACTGGCCAGCCACAGGTAACCATCCGGAGTCTGAACAATGGAATTGATGCGGCCGGAAGGGAGGCCGTCCTGAACGGACCACCTGTCGGTCACGTACTGAGCAGGCGATCGACCGTTATCGGGACGCACGGCTGCGACGCTCGATAAAAGGACCGATAAAATGATGAAAATTTTGAGCTTATCTACCTGTCGGCACATGCCATAGGACCCCAAGCCGCGCCGATTGTATCAAAGTGCTTGAGTTCCGTGGGTCGAGATTCGAGAAAACCGTGTGTCGTTAATCAGATGAAGGCGAATTCCGGCTGAAATGTGATACCTTCTCACCATGGCTGCGCAACCTGAGATCAAGAACATGGCGCTGTTTTGTGACTTCGAGAACGTCGCACTCGGCGTGCGGGAAGCCAAGTATCCTCAGTTCGACATCTCCCGAGTACTGGAGCGGCTGCTTCTCAAAGGCAGCATCGTGGTTCGGAAGGCCTACTGCGACTGGGAACGGTACAAGGAATTCAAGACCATCATGCACGAAGCGGCGTTCGAGCTCATCGAAATTCCTCACGTCCGCCAGTCGGGCAAGAATTCGGCTGATATTCGACTGGTCGTTGACGCACTCGACCTTTGCTACACCAAGGCGCACGTCGATTCCTTCGTGATCATCAGCGGCGATTCGGACTTCTCTCCACTGGTCGCAAAACTGCGCGAGAACAACAAGCTGGTCATCGGGGTGGGGGTTAAGAAGTCCACGTCGGACCTTCTGATGGCCGCCTGTGACGAATTCATCTACTACGACGACCTGGTCGTCGCGGAAGCCCAGAGAAGGCGCAAAGCAAGGAAACCCCACAAGCCCCCCGAACCTAAGGACTCCAAGGAATCCAAGGACTCCAAGGAACCGAAAGACTCCAAGTCGTCACCCAAAAAGAGCGACGAAGAGAAGCGGTTGGCAGCGCTCGAAATGTCGCTGGAGACGATCGAAGCGCTCCAGGCGGAACGCGGGGATGAGCCGGTTTGGGGTTCGATGGTCAAGCAGGCCCTGAAACGACGGAAGCCCGGGTTCAACGAGTCGTACTACGGCTTTCGGTCCTTCAACCAGCTTCTCGAGGAAGCACAGCGGCGCGGTCTTTTGAAGCTCAAGCTGGACGAGCGTTCCGGCGGCTACATCATCTTGACTGCCCCTGACGACGAGCCGTAGGGCCACGACCCGCCGCACTGCTCCCGAGAATAGTTGTCCCTTGATCGGGAGACTGTTCGTGCATGCGGCGTAGTGGCTGTTTGCACCCGCTTACTCCGCTGGAAAGGCGCTGCGTGCGCGGCTCTGACCGGACCGGCGGGCCCCGGCGGTGCCCTCATCCCGTGTCCCGGACCCGACCAAACATCCGCCCCTGCGGGCATTGCAGATTGGCTGCCCGCCGCGTTTCACTCCACAATCTGCTCCCTGGCCAACTCCGAGGGACCTGGATCACCCGCCGCCACCGGCCGGATGCGAATCGCATAATCGTATTCCCGCGGATAAGCCCGATACGCCGGTTGGGTCCCGGTCGCGGTGTCGCCTACGCCGCTCACAGCGTAGTCCAGGTTCACGGTAACGGTCTTCTTTTTCTGAAGCTGGTAGGTGAAGACCGCGCGATCCAGGTTCTCCCAGGAATGAGCGCTGAAATTCATCGTCTCGTCCGGGAAGAAGGCGAGCCCAACCCCGCTGCCGTCGGTCACCATCGCCCAACGAACGTCCGTTTTGTTGGCGTGATCCTGGGGCACAATATAGGGGACATACTCCTCGGCCACGGTGCTGTGGAACACCCCGATCCTCGCCCCGGTCTTCCGGTCCGGGTACGTTTCGAAAGGACCGCGTCCAAACCAGGCAAGCTTCTCGAATCCTTCGGGCATCTCCAGCGTCAAGCCGAATTTCGGCAGCCAGGGAGGATCGCCGAACGGCGTCGCGTGATGCCGCAAAAGGATGTCTCCTGACCCGAAGATGCGGTAATCGTAAACGCTCCTGTAGCCGGTCCAGCTCCCCGGCCCCCTGACGTCCGCTTCCACATGGACCTGGATGATCTGCCCGGTCAGTGGCCGGATCTCGACCTTGTCCACGAGGTGTTCGACCCGGTCGAACCCGAGCGCGTACCATTTCTCCGCCTCCGCCTCTCCCCAGGTCGAGGTTTCATGGGATATCGGCGCCCGCCAGAAGCTCAGGCGCGGCCCTGCCGCCAGAAGTTCCTTTCCCGCGTGGTTCATGGAACTGAACGTTCCGGTTTGCTTGTCGAAGCGGTAAGTGAAGTTCTTCCCGGTGATGACAGCCTCGCCGGCGGAATCGTGAAGCGTGAGAGCCGGCATGGTGGACGAGCGGATCGGACGACCCGCCGATGTGTTGTGTGGCAGCTCGAACTGGGCGAAGGCCACCTCGTGACCAACCGGCAAGCCCGGGCGCGGCACGGTCGTCTTGAATTCCAGGAGCAACCGGCAACCCGAGTGCCTCTCGACCAAACACCCCGTGGCCGCCTTGGGCAGCTGGGTCTCGACCGCACTTCGAGGCGCGACGTCAAGCTTGAGCGAGCCGCTGTCGATCACCCGGTCGCTCCAAACGCTCCACCGGGCATCGAGCTCTGAAAGGTTGGTGAAACTATATCGATTGACGATCTTTAATCTGCCGGACCCGAGATCGACCGCCTCGACAAACACCGGCTCCTGGCTTTTCTTCAGCTGCCAGATCTCGGGCTGAATGGTCCGGTCGGGGAAGACCACGCCGTTGATGGTCCCGGAACCCGTGGGAGTCGCGCCGTAGAAGAAAAAGTCCGGGCCTTGCCCGAACTCGTCAAAGTCGAGCCACAACAGCGTCTGGTCATCCGGCTTCGTCCTTTCCTTCGCCAGTTCCTCCGCAGATAACGCCCGTCGATAGACCCGGACCTGGTCGATGATGGAGCTCGAAATCCACCCTGCATACTCCTCATCGTTTTCCTCCCGGTTATGGCCGACGTTGATCGGGTACCGGGAATAGGACAGGGGACCGTTGAGCGGCTGCTCGCCCGCCCAGGCGCCGTCGAGGAACAGTCGGAGGCTCTTGCCGTCGTAAACGCCCGCCACGTGATGCCAGTTCATCCTCCAGTCCTGTGGAACCCTGGCCTTGACGACCGTCTTCCCGGTTTTGGACTGGGCCCAGACCGAGAACTCGACGGTGTTCTCTTCCCGTTGCTCGAGTGCGAACTGGTGGCCGCCCTTGGTGACGATCGGGTTGAGCCCGGTCCAGCGTCTGGGATAGACCCACGCTTCCAAGGTCAACTGGTCCTCGATCTTGTCCAGGCTGCGTCCCCGGTAGACTTCGACCCAGTCGTCGATGCCGCTCAGTCCGACTGCTTTCCCCCGAAAGCCGTCCACGATTTCCGGACGGCCGAGCAGCGCTCCGTGATTCCCGCCACCGCTTCGGTCGGGTGTGGTCACCAGCTTGTGCACCAGGCCTTGCTCGACCCACTCCCAGATGTATCCGCCCTGCAAGCGTTTATGGCTGTAGATGATGTCCCAGTAGTCGTCGAAATGCCCCAGGCCGTTACCCATGTTCTGGGCGTACTCCCCCATGATCAGGGGGCGCCCCCCTTCTCGGCCTAGCTGGCGCAGCTGCAGGGGTTGCGGGTATCGCGTACCCTGGACGTCGGCGTACGGGGCATCGCCATCCGGGACATTGGACTGGTGGTAGAGGAACCGTGTTTTGTCAACCGAGCGGGCGTACTCCGCCATGGCGAAGTGACTGCGGCCAAGCCCGCACTCGTTGCCCGTGCTCCAAAGGAAGATGCTCGGATGGTTCTTGTCGCGCGCGAGCATCCCCTTGAACCGCTCCAGAAACGCGGCCGTCCAGGCGGGGTTATCCGAAAGCGACTCGTCGTAGTGGCATTCGGCGTTCACCTCATCCACGACATACAGGCCATACTCGTCCGCCAGGTCGTAGAAGACCGGCGAGTTCGGATAGTGCGACAGGCGAACCGAGTTGACGTTGAACTGTTTCATCAACTCCAGGTCTTTCCTGATCATCTCGACCGTCATCGTTCGGCCGTACTGCGGATGGTGCTCGTGCTTGTTCACACCCCGGAAGTAGACCGGCACTCCATTGACCAGCACCTGGCCGTCGCGAATCGAGTATTCCCGGAACCCAACTCGCTCGCTCAGGAACTCGACGGGTTGATCGCCTGCCGCAAGGAGGGAAAGAACGAGTGTGTACAGTGTGGGGTGTTCGTCTGACCATTTGGTCGGCCCGGCAACCGGGATGTTGAGCTTGACGGGTCGAGCGCCCCGCGCGGCTTGAACCGCTTCACTTCTCCCGCTTGCGACAAGCGTGCGGCCGGCGTCGTAAAGCTTCGCCTCCACCGTTACGGCCGGTCCGACCTCCGCGCCGTACCTGGCGATGTCCGCCTGGATTCCGAGAACCGCATCCTGATAGCGGTCGTCCAGGTCCGTCGTGACAAAGAAGTCCCGAATATGCGTCCTGGGGGTGGAGAACAGGTACACGTTTCGGTAGATTCCGCTAAAACGCCACGTGTCCTGGTCTTCCAGGTAACTTCCGTCCGACCAGCGAAACACCTTGACGGCCACGGTGTTCGCGCCCGGGTGGACGAACCGCGTCAGGTCGTATTCGGCGCCGATCATCGAGTCTTCGTCATACCCGACGTAAACGCCGTTGACCCACACCATCGATGCGGACTGCACACCCTCGAAATGGAGAAAAACCTGGCGGTCGTGCCATCGATCGGGAAGGGCAAAATCGCGGACGTAGCACCCCACAGGATTGTAATCGGCGGGCACGTGGGGAGGGTCGTAGGGACGGAATTCCTGCGGGATGTTGCGGTAAATGATGTGATCGTACCCCTGCATCTGCCAGGTTCCGGGGACCTGGATCTCTCCCCAGCCTGGCGCGGACGCCTGCCCGTCTTCGAACACGTCGGCCGCCGCCGCCGGATTCTCGTACAGCTTGAACTTCCAGGCACCGTTGAGGGTGAGGTAGAACGGAGAGCCGGTCCACTGATCCTCGAGCGCCTGCTGCGCGCTCTCGTAGGGCATCAGCGGGACATGCATCGGCGCCTGGTTTTCAGAAAACAGTTGCGGGTTTTCGATGTAGCGACTGAGGCGAGCCGGCGTCTGCGCCGCAAGGACTGAGATCAGTTGCACTGCAATCAAAAGAGCGAGCCCGGTGTAGTGCCGTGAGCATGATGACCGCATCCATCCCCCTTTGTTTTCCTGAGGTGTGCGGCCGCATCTTACATCAGGCCCGCGTCTCGCTCATACCACTCGGTCCGGGCCTAGCTCGGCTTTTTCGTCTGCTTCTGGAGCCAGGCAATCAAGGCACCCAGCTCTTCGTCGGTCCCGGTGAATGCTTTGAGGTGCGGCTTGCCGCTCTTCATGTTGCCTTTCTTACGCAGCATGTCGGCAATGGCGGTCGCATCTCTGTCGGCCAGCCGGCCTGTCAGATCCGCCTTCATGGTCTTGCTTTTTGATTCAATCCCTGCGGAAGACACCATGTGACAGCTGTCGCATTTTTGAGCGAGGAAAATCTGCTTGCCATCCAGAACCTTGGCCTGTTGAGCCATGAGAGAACCCAGCGCCAGAACAATGATGGCGAGACACATGACCAAAGACAAAATTTTCATGACTGTGTACCTCTTCGGGTTGGATATCGGCCTGGGCCATCCGGCGCAAAAACCGCGTTAAGAGGCCCTTGCAATACAGCTTAGCCCCGTGCGGGGAGCAAATCAAAGGCCCGGGCGCCAAACGAAACCGCTTCGCTTGTGAAGCCAACCACACAGAACGAGCGTCTTGAAGTGCAACAAGGAGAAGACTATGTCCCGATTCCTGTTCCTCTTGACTCTCGCCGGCGCCACCCTGTTCTCTCCCGTCCTCGCTCAGCATGATTGGGAGATCGATGGCGCCCATTCGGCCGCCCAGTTCTCGGTCCGTCACATGATGGTTTCCAACGTTCGTGGGGAGTTTGGAAAGATGAGCGGCTCTGCCTTTTTCGACCCCGACAATCCGGCAACTGCAAAAATCGATGTCACGATCGACGCGACCACCATCAACACGCGCCAACCGCGTCGCGACGAGCACTTGAAAAGCGCGGACTTCTTCGATACGGCCAACTATCCGACGATCACGTTCAAGAGCAAACAGGTGAAACCGCTCGGCAACGGGAAGATGCAGATCGTCGGCGATCTGACGATGCGCGGTGTCACGCGTGAAGTTGTGCTGGATGTTACCGGCCCGAGTGCCGTGGTCAAAGATCAGCGCGGAAACGCACACGTCGGCGCCTCGGCCACTACCAGGGTTAATCGAAAAGACTTCGGCCTGGCTTGGAACGGACTGGTCGAAGGCGGCGGTTTGGTCGTGGCCGACGACGTCGATATCGTTCTGGACGTCGAGCTCGTCAAGCGACAGCCACCCAAGCAGACATCGTCGCTGCAGTAGCAGTGCTGCAAGAGACGCTAATGTCTCACGCAAGAGACGCTAAAGACGCAAAAGAAACGCAACTGAAGTCGGCCTTCCGCCTGCCCCGTTGCGTTTCTTTTGCGTCTTTAGCGTCTCTTGCGTGAGACATTGGCGTCTCTTGCCACCACTTGCGTCTCGACCTCGGGCCTACCGCTCTTTTTTGAAAAACTCCCGCTGCAGCTTCTTCACCAGTCCGGTCAGAGCCAGCACCCCGATCAGGTTCGGGATTGCCATCATACCGTTGAGCGTGTCCGCTATGTCCCAGACGAGGTGAAGGCTGCCGATCGCGCCCAGGTAGGACAACCCGACCCACAGGATTCGGTAAGGCATGGCTGCCCGCGTGCCAAGAAGATAGACCGCCGCGGTCTCTCCGTAGAAGGACCAGCCGATCAGCGTCGAAAAGGCGAACGTGACCATCGCGATCGTGATCACCACGTCGCCCCAGACACCTGGAAGGCCCGTCTCGAAGGCCTTGGCGCTCAACGCCGCCCCTGTCAATCCGCTGTCCCAGGTTCCGGTCGCAAGGATAACGAAACCGGTGACAGTGCAGACCAGGATCGTGTCAACAAAGACCTCGAAGATTCCATAGGAAGCCTGTCGGATCGGGTGATCGGTTATGGCGGTCGCATGCGCCATCGGCGCACTCCCCAGACCCGCCTCATTCGAGAAAAGTCCGCGGGCCACGCCGTACCGGATGGTGTCCCGCACGACCGCGCCCCCAAAACCTCCGACGGCGGAGTGCCCGCTGAACGCCGAGTTCCACACCAGCGAGACGATTTCAGGAACCATCGTGATGTGAGTTATCAGCACGTAGAGCCCGGCAATGAGGTAGACCCCGCACATGAAGGGGACGAGGATCTGCGTGAACTCGGCAATGCGCTTGATCCCGCCCAGGATAACCAGGGCGGTGGCAACACTGATGACGATACCGGTCAGCCACGGGGGAATCTCGAAACTGGCCTCGACCGCCGCCGAGACCGAGTTGGCCTGAACCATGTTGCCGATACCAAAAGCCGCGAATGCGGTCAGGATCGCGAAGATCGTGCCGAGCCAGGGCAACCCCAGGCCCTTGGAGAGCACGTACATCGCACCGCCTCTCATAGTTCCCTGGTCATCCTTTTCTCGAAATTTCATCGAGACGGCGATCTCGGCATACTTGGTACACATTCCAAGGATTCCCGAGACAAGGATCCAGAAGACAGCGCCCGGACCGCCGAGAAAGATCGCCGTCGCAACCCCCGCAATGTTCCCCACGCCGACGGTCGACGCGAGTGCTGTGGCTACCGCCTGAAATGGCGATACAGTCCCTTCCCCCTTCCCTTTTTGGCGAAACTTGCCGAGAACTTCCCCGATGGCCCAACCCAGCTTTCGGAATTGAACGCCGCGGGTCAGGATCGTCAGATAGACGCCAACTCCCAGGAGGATGACGATCATCGGCCAACCCCAAATCAGACCGTTCAGCCAGCTGTGAAAATCAAGAAGCACTTGTGTCATAGTCAGCTCTTTCCCGGAAACCAAGCGGTCACTGCATCTCGGTCAATTGTAGCCGGGACTCGGCCCTCACACCATCCGCTTCCGGGCCGGTATACTGAATTGATGACGCCTCAGAACCGCGCCTCCGGGCGAGAGCTGGCCTGGGGCCGTCCGATAGCAGAGGCGGACGCGGCCATGGTGCTGCTTCACGGTCGGGGGAGCGGAGCGGATGACATGAGAGAGCTTGCCGCTCTGTTCGATTCAGACCGGTTTGCCTTCATCGCCCCCGAAGCCGATCAAGGGACCTGGTACCCTTACTCTTTTCTGTCCCCAATCGCGAAAAACGAGCCCTACCTGTCCCGCTCGCTCGGACGGATCTCGTCCGTCATCGAGCGAATCCGGGCGGCTGGTGTCCCCTCGGAGCGCATGATGCTGCTGGGCTTCTCGCAGGGTGCCTGCCTGGCACTCGAATTCACTGCCCGCAACCCCGGCACCTGCGCCGCGGTCGCAGGATTGAGCGGAGGACTGATCGGGCCCCCCGGCACGACCTGGGAGCCGATTGCGCAAACCTTCCCCCTCATGGTTTTCCTGGGCTGCGGAGATCCCGACCCTCATATCCCGATCGAACGGGTCGAGGAAACGGCGCGTTTTTTTTCGAGCGCGGGCGCGAGCGTCGACAAGCGCATCTACCCGGGACTCGGCCACACGGTCAATAAGGACGAGATCGAGCAAGTCGGACGGTTGATGAGCGGGCTTGTCGGAATTTCGGGGACATAAACTTAACTCCCTCGCCGCCTGACGAGCAGTGACCGTTGGCAATGGAATTAAGTATTGTGTCCCCGAAATTCCCCCGAGATTCCGAAAACGCTGTCACTCATCAGTTCCCCGGCTATCTTCCGTTCGCTCCACTTGGCTTAGAATGTCTCTTCATCAGCCCGCGAAAGTGGCGGAATTGGCAGACGCGCTGGACTTAGGATCCAGTGGGGCAACCCGTGGGGGTTCGAGTCCCCCCTTTCGCACCAATTCCCCGGCGTTTCCCGCCAAACGGCCGTTCCGTTGCCTTCCTGACCAGTCCCGTGGAAACTTTTTGCCGCCCCACGCCCTCGTCCGCCTCCCGATTTGAAGTCAATTTAGCCTTGCCTAATAATGTTCGGTAGTCACCGAATGTACCAGAGGGTGTGACGGTAGGAAACTCCTCACCGGGTCCGCTGTTTGTTCTTACCGATTTATGAGCACTCGTGTTCTGGGGGAGACACGCGGTGCTTACTCATTTCATTTTCTGATTCGCTTTCAGGGGAGGGTGGTATGAAAGTCGACCGTAGGGAGTTCGTCCGCTTGACGTTAGGGGGAGCTGTCGCAGGACTGGTTACTTCCAAGGGCGTTCGCCTCTGGGCCCAGCCCGATCCGGCTCTCCTTCTCGAGCCACCTCGTCCTGATGAACATCGGCCCCGATGAGCCTTTCGGCGGCGGCGTGCCGGGAGAAGACTTCCCGGTCGCTGATCCCCTCACCACAGGCCAGATCATGCAGTTCCGCGTCCGGCCGTCGAGGACCGTGGATCTGAGCACCCCCGCGCACCAGCTCGTCCTGCCAGCCATCACGCCGCTCGGGCCGGCCGACAGGATTCGCAAGGTGGGTGCATTCGAGGAAGAATCGGAAACGGTTTTTGTTCCAGCCGATGAGAACGGGGAGTATGAGTTGGATGGCCAAGGGAGGCTGGTTTTTGATCCCAACGGCTCCGCCGCCTTTGCTCCCAAGGAGGCGGTGCTCGGCACTGTCCGCATCGAAAATGTTGACGGCGAGGTCCAGGTCATCGAGGAACACCGGTCCTGGGATGATGAAGTCAGCGAACAGCCGCTCCTCGGTTCGACCGAGCTTTGGGAAATCCACAACTTCACCGAGGACGCCCATCCGATTCACGTTCATCTGGTGCAGTTCGAGGTCGTCGAGCGGGAGGACGAGAATGGATTCGTCCGTCAGCCCGAAGCCTGGGAAAACGGATTAAAGGACACGGTCATTGCTTATCCCAAAGAAATCACGCGGATTAAGGCCAAGTTCGACGTACCCGGCCGCTTCGTCTGGCACTGCCACATCGTGGAGCATGAAGATAACGAGATGATGCGACCCTACGATGTCGTCCGTCCTGAAATAGAAGACGAGGACGACGACTAAAGCCCGTTGACCGTCGAGCCACGGATTTGAAGAGCGTGAGTCCGTGGCTCGACAATCTCAATCATCCTCTCGAGTACCCCTTTCCCCCCGCTCTCTTGACGCAGTCGCGCCCCGCTTTTACACTCGGTCGGAAATCGAAAAAGAGCTGAGCTGGTAAAAGCCCCGGAGGAAAGACTCATGTCCGTTTTGAACGTCAAGCCGAAATCGGAGTGTAAGTACGACATCCTGTCACTTGGGGAAGTGATGATACGCCTGGACCCAGGCGATAACCGGATCCACACCACCCGGACCTTCCAGGTTTGGGAAGGGGGTGGGGAATACAACGTGGCACGAGGTCTGCGCAGGTGCTTCGGTAAGAGCGCCGCGGTTGTGACCGCAATCGTGGACAACCCCGTGGGCCGCCTCCTGGAAGACCTCATCCTGCAGGGCGGGGTCAGCATGGAGTACGTCAAGTGGGTCCCCTACGACGGGATCGGCCGAAAATCGCGGGTCGGCCTGAACTTCACCGAGCGCGGTTTCGGGGTCCGGGCCGCTGTCGGCTGCTCCGACCGCGGGCACTCGGCCGCTTCCCAACTCAAGAAAGGGGACGTGGACTGGGAGAAGATCTTCGGCCAGGACGGAGTCCGCTGGATGCATTGCGGAGGGATCTACGCCGCCCTCTCTCCGACCACGCCTGAAGTCATCATCGAGGCCATGACGGCGGCCAAGAAGCACGGCACCATCGTTTCCTACGACCTGAACTTCCGCGCCTCGCTCTGGAAGGACTTCGGCGGGACAGAAAGAGCTGTCCAGGTCAACCGCGAGATTGCCTCCCACGTCGACGTGATGTTTGGAAACGAGGAGGATTTCACTGCCGCCCTCGGTTTCCACGTCGAAGGCCTCGATGAAGGGTGCTCCAAGCTCGACCCGTCTAATTTCAAAAAGATGATCACCGAGGCTGTGAAGGCCTACCCCAACTTCAAAGCCGTCGCCACGACGCTTCGAAACGCGAAGACCGCATCGGTCAATGACTGGGGCGCAATCGTTTATGCGGGCGGGGAATTCGGAGACGCCATCCTCAGAGAGAATCTCGAGATCTACGACCGGGTGGGCGGCGGCGACAGCTTCGCCTCGGGAGTCGTTTACGCTCTCATGGAAGGAAAATCAGTGGCCGAAGCGGCCAACTACGGAGCCGCGCACGGGGCGCTGGCAATGACGACGCCCGGCGATACCACGACCGCGAGCCTGAAGGAAGTCGAGAAGGTCATGAAGGGCGGCACCGCCCGCGTTGACCGGTAGCGGCGAATTTCGGGGACATGATACTTAATTCCCAGCTAGTTACCCAGGCGGGTGGCAGTTGCAGAGGAATTAAGTTTCGTGTCCCCGAAATTCTAGGCGCCCCGCAGCACTTTCCGGAAGCCCGCAATGATGTCGTCCTCGTCCTGTTGGCTCAGGCACGAGGGGATGGGAAGCAGCATGCTCCTCCCGAAGAGATCGTCGGCCGCGGGGCAAGTGCCTTTCGCATAGTGACCGCCCAGCCCCGCGTTCTCAGGCAGGTTCCAAGGAAAGCCACGGCCGTCGATGCTGGTCCGCTGAACCAGGCTGGGGATGTTGTAGTACAGGTGGAGTCCCCACTGCGTCATGAGGATATTGGAAATTCCCTGCGGCCAGGTGACGATTCCCTCCGCCCGCAGCGCGGCGTTGATTCTGGCCGCCACCTGCGCGTCCGGATAGGTTGTGATGAGAAAACACCCGGTGTCCCCGGCCGTATCCACTATCTTGCGCAGTTGGACCCGCGGAAACTCCGCCAGGGCCTCCCGGATCCGGTACTTGCTCGACCGCATTCGCTCGACAATCGCCGGAAGCTTGCGCAATTGAACACGGAGTACGGCCGCCCGGAGCTCGTCCAGGCGGTATCCGCGACCCCAGAGACAAAGAGCCGGGTCGTCGAACTGGAGGCGGCCATCTTCGTCCCTCGCATACCCGAGGTCGTGGCAGGCAAAAGCCCTGTTGTAGAGCCGGGGGTCGTTTGTGACGACGCAGCCCCCCTCCCCGGCCGTCATGTTCTTGTTCATCTGGAAACTGAAGATGGCGATGTCGCCGAAGGTTCCGACGCTCTGGCCCTCGATCTTTCCGCCGGCGCACTGGGCGCAGTCCTCCAGCAGAAAGACTCCCTTTTCGCGTGCGATTTCGCGCACCGCCGGCGCATTTCCAGCGGCACCACTCATGTGGATGAGGATGATACCGGCCGTCTTCCTTGAGATGTATTGCCGAAGCTTCGCGGCATCCAGACAGAATGTGTCGTCAATGTCGGCGAGGACGGGGATCGCACCGCTGTTGACTACCGCGGACGCAACCGCCACCCAGAGATAAGCAGGGACGATGACTTCGCGCCCCGGACCGACGCCGAGGGCCGCCAGGGCCACGTGCAGGGCGCCCGTCCCGCTGCTCACCGCCAGGGCGTGCTTTACTCCGACAAACCGGGCAAAGTCGGCCTCGAACTGCTCGACCTCTCTCTGCGGCTCGATCCCGTAATATCGGAACAACGATCGCGAGCGAAGCACCCGGACAACGGCTTCGACTTCCTCCTCGTCCATGTGGTGCACGCCCGGGAATTCAAGAGGCAAGGGGGAAGTCCGAACGGGTTCTCCCCCCTCGATTGCGAGCCGCTGTTCTGTGGCGGGTGTTTTCGGATCAGACATGGTTCCCCCGGTGCAGGAGTTCGGAGTTCTGAGTTCGGAGTTCTGAGTTACGATTCGAGTTCAAGTGGTTAGACGGTTCAGGGTCACATTCTCAAGCGTCCGATCGAGGTTCAAGGTTGTCACCAATCGATCGAATCGAAAGGATTGAACCTCGAACCTCGAACTCAGAACCTCGAACTCAGAACCCCCTCAGGCGCCCACCGCCTTCTCTCGCCCCCGGTCCCATTTCAGATAGGACCTGTTGCGGAAAGACTCCACGCCCATCATCGTCACCACGACCCCGTAGTAGCCGAGATCGGCGTCGCATCGCAGCTTTTCGTCCTTTCGGATGGCCCCCTGGAGATTCCTGTGGTGCAGGGTGACGTCCTCGGCGCCCTTCTTCTGGTATGTGATTCGGCCCTGGGCGTCTTTCGCTCCCGCGGCCGGCGTAATCACGTCCTCTTTGCTCGTTTCCTGGGGGGTGATCACAAAGCCGGTCCGGGTGAATTCGAGGGTCGCTTTGTGTCCGCGGATGACGTGATCGACAGGCGTGTCGTTGGCCATAGAGGAAACCAGCGAAACGGTAGGTCCGCCCGGGTAGTCGCAGAGCATGTTGAAGGTGTCGGGAATCTCCGCCACGCTGTCCACGAAGTTGAACTTTCCTCCGGTCCCCACCACGTAGTCCGGAAACGTGAGCGCAGCCGCTTTAAGGATTCGCGTCACCCGATGGATAAACAGGTCGGTTGCGATTCCGCCCGAGTAATCCCAGTACCGGCGCCACTGGAAATAACGCCGAGGATCCCACGGACGCTTGGGAGCCGGACCGAGCCAGGCATCCCAATCCAGGTTGACTCCGGGCTTTGCATCCGCGTCGATATCGTAAGCCCAGAAATCGCCGACGTAATTGCGGGAGTAATCGATCTGGGCCATGACTACCTTACCAAGGGCACCTTGTCGGATGTAGTCGTTCGCCACCTCGTATGATTCATCCGACATCCCCTGCACGCCCACCTGAAGTTTCAGCTTCCCGCCGTTGACCTTGGCCACGACTTCCTTCGCCTGCTCAATCGAGTGGGTCAGCGGTTTTTCGACGTAGACGTGCTTCCCGGCTGCCAGAGCATCGAGGGCCATGCGGTGGTGCCAGTGCTCGGGGGTGGCAATCAGGACATAGTCGATGTCCTTCTGCCCGAGAACCTCCTGGTACGTCTTGTAGGGTTTGCCTCCGGTCTTGGCTGCGGCCGCATCCAGGCGTTTGCTGTAGACGTCGCAGACTCCGACGATGTCGATGTTGTCGGACTCCTTCATCTTCAGGAGGGCGTCCATGTGATTGTTGGCCATGCCGCCACAGCCGATGACCCCTATCCGCAGGCGTTCGTTGGCTCCCTGGATTGCGCCGTAGCTCTTGGCAGTCCACATTGAGGCGGCGCCCGCTCCCACAACAACCTGTCCCAAAAAACGACGTCGATTCATTTCTGGCTCCTCCTGGTAAAGAAGTCACTGGTTCAGGAACATCTTCAGCGCAATCATACTCCAGATCCCGGGCTAACGAGCCAGCCAGCCGCCGTCGACCGCCAAAATGTGACCGTTCACGTAGTCGGAGGCCGAAGAGGCGAGGAACACCACCGCTCCCCTGAGATCCGAGTTTTCGCCCCAGCGGGCGGCGGGGATGCGATCCAGGATCGTCGCGCTTCGGGCCGCGTCGGCGCGAAGGGGTGCGGTATTGTCCGTCGCCATGTATCCGGGAGCAATGGCATTGACGTTGATCCGGCACTTCGCCCACTCGCAGGCCAAGGCTCGGGTAATCCCGGCCACCGCACTCTTGCTGGCCGTGTAGGCGGGAACCAGCACTCCGCCCTGGAAAGAGAGCATGGAGGCCACGTTTATGATTTTTCCGCCCGATCCTTGCTGGAAGAAGACCCGGGCGACTGCCTGGGAAAGGAAGAAAACCGTCTTGAGGTTGACCTGAAGAATATCGTCCCAATCCTTTTCAGAGAAGTCCACGGCCGGGGTCCTCCGGATGATACCTGCGTTGTTTACCAGGATATCGACCCGCCCCATTTCCTTCTGTGCCGTCCCGACGACCTTCGCGGCCGCGTCACTTGCCCCGAGATCGGCCTGGAGACCGAGGAAGCGCCGCTGCTTGCCTTCAATCGCTGCCCGCGTCTCCGCCAGATCGATCAGGTCGACCCCCACCACGTCCGCGCCCGCTTCCGCAAGGGCCTGAGCCATCGCAAAGCCGAGTCCATTGGACCGGCCGCAACCTGTCACCAGTGCCACTTTTCCGTCGAGACGGAACTGCTCCAATACGTTCATAGTTGCCTCATTTCTTATCGTGAAACCATTCGTTTCATTGCCGCCTCGAAATGTTAGGAACCAGTGAACCGAAAGTCAAGGAGGGCGGAGCCGGTGACAGGGAGACAGGGAGACAGAAAGGCGGGAGACAGGGAGGCGAGAAGGGAGGCGAGAAGGGGACAGTATTCTTTTGCCTTCCTTTTGGTACATAAGTCTCCTTGTCTCCTGGTCTCCTGGTCTCCTGGTCTCCCTGTCTCCTTGTCTCCCTGTCTCCCTGTCTCAATCGAAGCTCCCCAGCAACCTCGAAACTGTTGTAGCATCCCTGCATGATCACCGGAACGATGACTCGCCGAAATTGGCTGCTGCTCAGTTCGTTTTTGTTGTCCGGCGCCTCGGGCCGCCGTGCCGAGAAGGGCGAGCCGGACTTCGACGGCTTCGAGAAGATTGACGCGCACCTGCATATCCGGTCCTCCGGCCCCGAGTTTCTGAACCAGGCGGCGGCCGACAGTTTCAGGGCAGTCGTGATCGCTGTCGACAGTCAGCCGATCCCGCCCCAGCTGGAGTTCATCAGGAAACAGCAGCGATTACACCCGGATCGTTTCCGCTTCGTTACGACATTCCCCATGAACGGCTGGGACGCCGCGGACTGGACGGAGAAAACGCTGAAGCTCCTTGAGACCTCTTTCAACGAGGGCGCGATAGGAGTGAAGTTCTGGAAGAACATTGGGATGGAGTTCCGTGACCGGGCGGGACGGTTCGTGATGATCGATGATTCCCGCTTTGACCCGATTTTCGAGTTCATCCAGAAACGGGGAAAAACCGTGACCGCCCATATCGGTGAACCGAAGGACTGCTGGCTGCCGCTCGATAAGATGGTGTCCGAGAGCAACCGTCGGTACTACGGCCAACACCCGCAATATCACATGTTCCTCCACCCGGATTGTCCGGCCTACGAGGACCATATCCGGGCGGTCGAGCGGGTGCTGACGAGGCATCCGAAGCTACGATACGTAGGCGCGCACCTCGCAAGCCTGGAATGGAGCGTCGGCGAACTGGCCAAACGGCTCGACCGGTTTCCCAACCTGGCCGTCGACCTGGCGGCGCGAGTCGACGATCTCCAACTTCTCGATCCGGCTGCGGTCAAGTCGTTCCTGGTGAAGTACCAGGACCGCGTGCTTTACGCGACCGATCTGGAGATCAACGAGGAACAGGATCCCAAAAGCGTCTGCGAGAGACTCCACACCCGCTGGCTGGAGGACTGGAGGTACTTTGCCACTTCCGGGGAGACGAGGATCGGCGGGACCGAGAAGCGAGTGGGCGGCCTGTCGCTGTCCGAGGACATACTGCGGAAGATCTACCAGCTCAATGCCAGACGCTGGTACCCCGGGATCTGAACACGCCTGGCTGAATCCCTGTTTGCCTGCTTTGGTGTAATCCGGATCGACTGCCGGATGTCGTCCAAACCGCTCCGGGAGGGCGGCTGACAGATCAAATCGGCGTTATTGACTGGAACACGCGGTGAAATTGACGAATCCATCAACTATATTGATATAAGAAGTGGTAAATCGTGCTAAACTTCAGACATGAATGAGTTGCAGGAACTGCTGCAGGAGAAAAAGACGGAACTGATCAGGCTGCAAGCTCAAGTGGAGTTGCTGGAAACACTGCTCCGCCATGGTTCGACTGAGGCCGAGCCGACTGAGCAAAGGGATCCCCAGGCTCCGCGTGCGGGAGGCAGGCGGTCACGGAAGAAGGGTGGGGCTTCAATCCCCGACGCCGTGGAACAGATCCTCCGGGAGAGCGAAGAGCCGCTCCACGTCAAGGAATTAGCCGAGCGGATCAAGACAGCCGGTATTTATGTCAGTCCCAGTGCGGTAACGACTGCTTTGCAAAGGTACATACAACTGGGTCGCCGCTTCAAACGGGTCGCGCCCAACACCTTTGCCTTAGTATAGGCGGTCGTTCCCGGGCCTTGACTGAGTGCTCCAGTACCGGGACGCGGGGGTACCCGCGTCTCCGTTGGATGGCGCGACCGGCAGTGACATGCCGGATTCCAAATCCAGCGGCGTTGTACCGGCGCGTTTCTGTCCGCCGTTTCCACCCACCAGCAACCTCGGGGGGGGCGGTCCATTCACCACAATCGGTTCGGCATCCTCATCGCGCCCATCCCAGGCGCTGAGACGAAATGTCGATACCATTCGCTGCATCTCATCCGCCTGCCGGTTCAACTCGTAGGCGGCGCTCGCACACTCCTCGGCGGTTGCCGCAGTCTGCTGCGTCACCTGGTTGATCTGCTCAACCGCACTGTTCACCTGGTGCAGTCCAAGGCTCTGCTGTTCGGATGCGGCTGCAATTTCGGCCAGCGCGTTTCTCATGGCTACCACCTGTTTAGCGATCTGAGAGAGACTGCTCACCACATCCTGGTTGATCGTGACCCCTGCTTCTGCATTTTTGACCGATTCCTCGATCAGAGTAGACGTGCTTTTCGCAGCATCGGCACTCCGCATCGCGAGGTTCCTGACCTCTTCCGCGACCACCGAGAAGCCGCGGCCCGCGTCCCCCGCGCGAGCCGCCTCCACCGCCGCGTTAAGGGCGAGGAGATTCGTCTGGAATGCGATCTCGTTTATCGTCTTCACGATTCGGGCCGTCGAATCAGACGATGCTTTGATCTTGATGATGGCCTCGGACAGGCGCTTCATGTTGTCCATGCCGTGGTCGACACTCGCTTGAGTCGCAGCCGACAGCCGGTGCGCTTCTTTCGCGCTGGATTCGTTCTGGGTGGTCGTGGCCGCCATCTCCTGCAGGTTGCTCGACACCTCTTCCAGCGTGCTGGCCTGGCGGCCGGCGCCTTCTGAAAGCGACCGACTGCTCCCGCTGATCTGGCCCGACGCCGAGGCGACCTGGTCGGCTCCCGCAACAACCAGCTGAAGGGCGTTGTCCAGGTTCTCTACCGCGGTGTTCATGGCCACGGTAATGGTGACCAGGTCTCCCTTGTAGCTGCCGTTGATCCGGGCGGTCAGGTCTTTAGCCGCTACCCGCTCGAGCACGGCGGCGGCTTCGTTAATCGGACCGATTACCGCACTCATCGTGTTGTTGACGCCCCCGATGATTTCCGCAAATTCCCCGCCGTGCCGTGCCGCGTCAGCGCGATATCCGAGCCGTCCCTCCACGGCTGCTGAAGAGAGCAGCCGGATTTCTCCCACCATCGCCTGGATTTTTTCTTTCATGCGCGCCATCGCGTTACCGAGAACGTCGTCCTCGGCCATGGTCCTGACTTCGGCGCTCAAGTCTCCCTGGGAGAAGGAGTTGGCGGCCACGGCCCGTTCACGCTGGATCCGGATCATCTCCCGCAGGGACTCGGCCAGATTCCCCACCTCATCCCTCGAGTAAACATCTATCGGAACGTCGATCTTGCCGGCCGTTACATGCCGTGCGGCTATCGAGATACGGTGAATGGCGCGGACCACTTTGCCGACGGTCAGGAGGGTGACAAGCATAGTCAGCGCGAACGCGACGATCGCGATGAGCAGGTTCCACCGGGCGTTTTGCGAACTCGTCATTTGCAGATATGCCTTCGAGAATTCGATCTCCACGTACCCGATCGCCTTCCTGTCCGCGTCTCGCATGGGCGCCCACGCCAGCACCCGGTCCCCTCGGTCCTGAAGCAGGGTGCGCTCGGTCGGGGGAAGAGGCTGGCCTGATGCTTGTCCCTTCAGACCATCGACATACTTCATCTTCTCGTCGAAAATCCTCACCCTGGAAATCGCCTCCTCGTCCCCGCGGCCGGTTAAAAGAGCCAGGGTCTGTCGGAGGGCGGCTCCGTTATCGACGATCACCGTCTGCATCCCAAGTGCGAGGTTGTCGGCGAGCAGGTTGGTAATGAACTCGGCGTTCTTCAGCAGAATCGCATTGGCCATCACCCGCGACTGATACGGGGTGTAGAAGGCCAGCAGCAGGCTGAAGATGATCCCGATGCCGATCACGATGGAGAGGATCTTGACTCGAATAGATGAGATGTTCATGATGATCCGCCTGGTCTCGTCACACGCTCTTATACCGCGGGCACGGCCCGTCTATTTGGTCGCCTTCGCTACCTTCAAAGTAGCCGGGTTGACATCGACCCCTTCCAACAACGCGCCCGACATGTTCATCGTTATTTGCGGTTTGCCGTCGGGCGTCTGGTAGACGGTTAAAGTCACTCCCCTGGAAATGAACTTGTCGTTCCTCGCCATGCTGAGGACCTTCTGGGAGCGTGTATATGCAACGGCCGCCTCGAGCTTCTCTTTGCCACCAATGAACAGGACATCCGGCTTCTCGGTCGGCAGGTCAGATCCGGAGAGCACCCTCGCAACTTTCATGGTACCCACCGGCTCGTTGATGCTGGCCTGGAAGGCCTTCGCTACGTTTGCATCATCGAGCACGAAGACGGTTATTCCATCCGGTCTTCCGTTGAACTGTTTCTGCATACTGAGGATCTTCAAGCCGACCGATACGACGATATGCGGCAGTGCTTCGTCCGCGAGCGCTGCATTCCAGGTCACCATAGAGAGTGCGACGACCGTAGTGAGCGCGCGAGCCACGTACCGTCGGCAATAACGCATCCAGTTCATACCCTTCCCTCTCCCAAGCTCCACACCATCAACTTGTTTCGCTGATATATTTCAGTTGATATTAATCTCGGCAGCTCATGCATATTGTATCAGCGTCACTCTATTTGGAGTTTTTATATGTACTTGTGCGCTTGATCACACTATTCGATTTCTCTTTGTAGGAGCCTATCTGTTTGTGACCCTCGCGAATCGCCGTCAAGTCGAGCGGTCGGCAGTCGGCTTCATTGAGGGCGGCCGATGGTTTTTCGGAAACGCTGACCTGTTTCACAAGCCTCGACTCTCTCGCCTCTCCAGTCTTCCGGGACGGCTCGCGTCCCCCGAGATTCCGCTCTTTTTGGCATATACAAAAAAATTTGCGAACCGAATCCGGGCGGGACTAACCTGAAATCATGTATGCGCAACATTTGACGTCTTCTCAGCCGGTCGACCCTCGGGTCAGCTATGTGATTCGTCGTATTTGCCAGAACGCGACCTCAAAGATTCTCCTGTCTGATCTGGCGCAGGAAGCCAGGCTGACTCCCAGCCATCTGCAGCACTTGTTCCGAAAGAACCTTGGACGGTCAGTAAAGAACCTGATGAGCGAACTCAGGTTGATCCAGGCGGAGCGGCTTCTGAAGCACTCCGAGCTGACGGTTGCCGAGATCGCCAGGCGGGTGGGCTTCGAAGACCGTTCGAACTTCCACCGGTCGTTCAAGAAGCAGTTCGGGGTAACCCCGCTGTCGTTGCGGAACCCCTTGCGAACGGCGGACAAGCTCTCCCACCCGGGCACCAACGGGCGCAACGGCGCAAACGGGAACGGCAGGAGACCGGCCGGCCAGTTGACCCTTCTTCTCGAGGAGAAGAGAACCAATCTCTTACGCCTGGAAGGCCAGGTGGAACTCCTCGAGGGCCTGCTCCAAAGGTCGGCTGCGAAAGGGGCGGCACATCCGAGTTGAAGCGCAAGCTCCGGGGATTGTAAGAACGAGCTGTCCCGGACAACTTTTTGTGCTGCGAAATCCACGCCATCATACCGCTCCGAATGATCCCCCGGCGTTACTCCAGCCGGGGGAAAGAGCAATCGGGGCCACTGCCACTTTGTAGCAGCTCCATCCGGTCGGTAAAGCCGTTAACTGTATGCCTGCCAACTCTCTTCCGCCGCTCCGAAAGTCCTCGCCGGATTGTTCACACAGGTCGCTGCGAGACGAGTAATCTTTTCATCCTGCGAAACGGTCAGGACAGACTAACAAAAGTGTTTGTCGCTTTTCGCCCGGTTCTGTACACTCCCGTCGTTCAGAAGTCCCTTTTCCAGACAGAGGAGGTTTGCCATGCGAGTGCGCTTGCTTGCAGTCTTCGTCGTCGTCCTGCTAACAATCGGGTTAGCCACGGCACAAACCGACAGGTCCACGCTCCGCGGAACCGTCACTGACCAATCCGGCGGTATCATCCCGGGGGCCGACATCGTGGTGACCGACCAGGCGACCAATCTTGAGGTCCGCCGGTTAATCACCGATGGTTACGGCAACTACGAGGTGCCCGGCCTTAAGCCAGGCATGTACCGGGTAAAGGTAGACTTGGCCGGATTCCGCTCCTTCGTGGCCGAAGATGTGAAACTGGACGCCGGGCAAGTCCGCCGCCTGGACGTCGGACTTCAGGTCGGAATCGAGTCGGAGACCGTCACGGTAACCACCGGAGCGGCCGCAATCCAGACCGAGACCGGGACCATTTCCGGCGAGTTGGAAGCGAAGAAATTTTTGGACAGACCCCTGGTTGATGTTTATCCTTCTCCGCTGGCCCTGATGACAACTATGCCCGGAATTCAGGGAAACGGTTGGAACCTGGTCATGTCCGGTATCTCTGACCGCAATAAGCAGACCTGGGCCATGGACGGCGTCGCCAACGATACGGCCGGCGACCAGAACGACAATCCCGCCTTCTTCGAGACGGTTCAGGTGACGCCAGTCAACGGCGGCGCGGACAGCGCCCGGGCGGCGAACTTCAACATGATCTCCAAGCGCGGCTCCGATACCTGGCACGCCGCGGCGTACTACAAGCATGAAAACTCCGCACTGAACGCGAGAGAGTACTTCTCGCCGAAGAAAACGCCCTACATCCTGCATGAGTGGGAGGGTGAGGTGAATGGTCCGATCATCAAGGACCGCACCTTCTTCTTCCTGGCATGGTTTCACCAGTCCATCCCGCTCGGGTTCTGGAGAAATGCCAGCGTCCCAACGATGAAGATGCGCAATGGTGACTTTTCGCAGTTCCTTCCGAGCAAAGTCATCAAGGACCCCCTGACGGGCCAGCCTTTCCCGAACAACATCATCCCGGCCGCCCGCTTCAGCCAGGTCTCGACAAAGGTCCGCGACCTTTACATCCCTGAGCCGAGCCAGGGTGGTCCCGACACGATGACGAACAATTTCGGCTGGTGGTTCCCTTACAACTCGGACCTCTACAAGGGCGATTGGCCCTACATCCGCGTCGACCACAAGCTGACCGAGAAGAACAATCTTTACGTCCGCTGGATGCAACGGAAGACGCCCTACGTCCGGCCGGGCAACCTGCCCTTCGCGACGTACACACAGTTGCGCGATCACCGGCAATCGGTTATCTCCGACACGCACGTCTTCACACCGACGATCATCAACACCTTCACGTTCGGCCGGCAGACCGACTTCCTGCTCGCAGGCGAGGACGAGAAGGGGAACGAACCGCTCACCGGCGACGTCGCCGTTGCGGCGATTGGACTCCAGGGAGTCAACTCCAAGGGGTACCAGACCGAAGGCTTCCCGGACATGACGATCAGCGGTCTGACGAGCGTCGCCGCGGGCGGCAGCGGCGGTATTGACAACGTCGATCAGGACAACGGCATCAACACCTTCCTCGACATGGTCAGTTGGGCCAAGGGGAAGCACATGTTCAAGTTCGGTGGAGAGTACCGCTCGTTCTGGTGGCGTTCGGGAATCATTAACCGGCAGGTTTATGGTGCCTTTAACTTCACCGGGCAATACTCCGGAGTCGGATGGGCAGATTTCCTCCTCGGGATCCCCAACCAGAGCCAGCGCCTGGATCCCCTCGCAAACCGTCGGAACACCAACAAGCAGGTCGGGTTCTACATCAATGACTCCTTCAAAGTGTCGCAGAAGCTGACGATCGACTGGGGCATCCGTTGGGACTATTATGCGCTGCCGACCTTTGACGACGGACTGATGTACAACTGGGATCCGGAAACCGGTAATGTCATCGTCTCGGATACCTCCAGGATCCATCCGCTCTACCCGAAAACCATCAATGTGGTCCAGGGTCAGGTGGTTCCCGACGCCGACATGGGGAACTTTCGACCACGGATTTCGGCCGCGTACCGCCTCAGCGACAAGATGGTTATCCGCGGCGGCTACGGGGAATTCTCCGAAACCTGGTCGTACAACTCCCGGCTGCTCAGCGGCGGTCCCTTCCAGCTCGGCGAGGACTATCGAAACGAGATCACGAACGGAGTGCCGCTGTTTACCTTCCCGAATCCTTTCCCGACGGACATGTCCACATCGAGGGTTCCGAGCCAGAACATCCAGGGATATCCGCTGGAAACCGACAACGGGGTCCTGCGGCAGTTCAATGTCACCCTCGAGCGCGAGATTCGCGGCATGGGGCTGCGAGCGTCTTACATCGGTTCGCGGGGTTCCGGTCTCAACTACAACCTCAACACGAACAAGCCCCAAGCCAGCTTGACTCCTTTCACGGCGTCGATGAGACCGTTTCCTCAGTTCGTTAATACGACTCAGACGCGAAATGACGGTGAGTGGCATTACGATTCTATGCAGCTGGAAGTGTCCAAGAGAATGGGCTCCTTCGGCTTCAACAGCAACTGGACCTGGTCGAACAACATCAACAATTACTCGATCACCGAAAACCCGTATGACGTAACCAGCCGGTGGTCGCGAGACGCCGTGAACCGCAAGCATTACTGGGTCACGAGCTTCACGTGGGACATACCGGTCGGCCAGGGGCGAAGGTTCCTGACGGACGCGCCCGGCGTTGTCGACCACATTTTGGGGGGCTGGGGCCTTCAGGGGGTTTCGACTTTAGCGACCGGCGCTTACTTCTCGCCGGCTTTCGGCGGCTCCGACCCGTCCAATACCAACACCGTCGGGGGGCTGCCTGACCGGATCGCCGACGGGAACAAGTCTTCGGATCAGCAGACGCGCCAGCAGTTCTTCGACCCCACCGCCTTCACAGCGCCTCCCAAGGGACGCTTCGGAAACAGCGGCGGCAACATCCTTCTTGGGGATGGAATCAACGTTCACCACTTGAGCGTTGCCAAAACGTTCTCGATCACCGAGCGCTTCAAGTTCACGTTGACGGGTGCTTTCTCGAATCTGTTCAATACCCCGCATTTCAACAACCCGAACAACAACATTACCAACCCGGATCCCGGGAAGTTCACTGGGACGGTCGCGAATTACAATCCTGAGAAGCAGAGCTACCGCCAGGTTGACTTGAAGGTTCGGTTGCAGTGGTAGTTTAGTAGGACAGCAGGACCAGCAGGACCCATAGGATGGGGCAAGACCTTCCTATGGGTCCTGCCCCTCCCATAGGCCCTATCCCTCCTTTAGGTCCTATCTGCGATAATGGCCGGCCAGATGTATTACATTTTCCTTCTAGCCCTGCCGGTCATCATTCCCCTGGTTGCCGCTCCAGCGCCCGAAGGCCGGGTTCAATTCTCTGAAGTTGCCGCCGAGTCCGGTATCTCATTCAAACACGAAAACGGCGCGTCCCCGGGAAAGCTGATGCCCGAAACCTTCGGCTCGGGACTCGCCTGGATCGACTACGATAACGACGGCTGGATTGATCTCTTCTTTGCCAACGGCGCCGACCTGGCCCACCAGAAACCGTCACCCGGCAATGCCCTTTTCCGAAACCTGGGCAACGGCAAGTTCAGCGATGTCACCTCCACGGCGGGCCTCAAGGGCCGGGGCCTGTTTGCCACCGGAGCGGCCGCGGGTGACTACGACAACGACGGCTTCCAGGACCTCTTCATTACCGGCTATGGAGGAGCTCAACTGTTTCACAACAAAGGCAACGGGACATTCGCCGATGTAACCGAAGCGGCCGGGCTGAAAGTAACGGGTTGGAGCAGCAGCACCGGCTGGCTGGACTACGACCGCGACGGAGACCTGGATCTCTATGTCGTGCGCTACCTCGACTATGACATCACCAGGGACCCTTACTGCGGCTTCAAGCGCGACGGCTATCGGATGTATTGCGACCCGCAGCAGTTTGACGGCGTTCCCGACCTGCTCTTCAGGAACAACCGCGACGGCACTTTCACCGATGTTTCCCGCCAGGCGGGCATCGCAAATCGCTCGGGCAAGGGCCTGGGAGTCGCCTTCGGAGACGTAGACCTGGACGGATTGACCGATATCTTTGTCACCAACGACGGAATACGCAATTTCTTATATCGGAACAACGGCGACGGTACGTTCGCCGACGTAGCCTACGAGGCGGGGGTCGGATTCGACCTGAATGGCAAGCCCATGGCCGGGATGGGAACCGAGATCAAGGATTATGACGACGACGGCCTTCCCGACGTCTTTCTGACCGCTTTTTCGCGCGAATACAACACCCTGTTCCGTAACCTCGGAAAACTGGCTTTCGAGGACGTGACCATCCCCGCGGGGCTCGGATCCGGCCTCCTCACGCTGGCGTTTGGAACCAAACTCTTCGACTACGACAACGACGGGGACCTTGATATTTTTGCAACCAACGGTCATGTCACGGACAATGTTGCATTATATGATCCGCAATTGTCATATAAACAGAAGGACCTGCTGTATGAAAATACCGGGGGTAATTTCATAGATGTTTCATCGACCAGCGGGTCCGGATTTCAAATAAAACATGTGGGACGAGGCGCGGCGACTGCCGACTTCGATAACGACGGTGACCTGGACATTGCGATAGCCGATTGCGGGGGACCTGCCTTGCTGCTCCGAAACGACGGGGGGAACCGCAACGGCTCCATTACAATCCGGGCCCGGGGCAAGGAGAGCAACCGGTTCGGGCTGGGAGCGAAATTGCGGGTAACGTGCAATGGCCGGACGCGGCTTCGCGAGATCCATCCAGGAGGAAGTTATCTCAGCTCGAGCGATGTCCGTCTGGTTCTCGGTCTGGGGAAGCAAGGCCGGGCCGAACGAATCGAAATCGAGTGGCCGAGCGAAAAGAAGCAGACGCTCGAGAATATCCCGGCCGGTCAGACTCTGGTCCTGGAGGAATCGAACGCGCGGTAGGTCCGACTTCCCAGTAGGTCCCACTTCCCAGTGGGTCCGACTTCCCAGTGGGACTAACTCGGCCTGAAAGGCCGAAGGCTGGAGTTTTACATTTTCAGCCGGCTGCGACCGCCTTCGGCCTGAAAGGCCGAGACATAGTAGCCCGGGGCGGAGCGCTTTTTGCGTAGCCCCGGGCTAAGTCAGCAACGAGCTTCAAGCCCTGAAAGGGCGGGAGAGAAAGCACTCCGCTCCAGGGGTCTTGATCCCTCACGTAGCGTTCATCGTACGCGACCTGGTACTTCTGCAGGAATCGTCGGTATTCGTCTTGGAAAGTTCTCCTCCGGTGGTGTTCGGTCTGCTTGGAGATGTACGCAGACTGTGACATGGTCCTGTCGCTCCTCTGGGCAGGCATCTTACGCCCTTTCAGGGCTCTGCTCTACGACCCGTCTGAAACCCGGGGCTACGCAAAAAACGCTCCGCCCCGGGCTACTATGTCTCGGCCTTTCAGGCCGAAGAATGTAAAAACTCCAGGGTCCGACTTCCCAGTCGGACATCGGCACGCGCTCGCGGGTTTTCACCCTCTGCGAGGAAGAGTCCCACTGGGAAGTGGGACCCACGGGAAGTGGGGACCTACGGGAAGTGGGACCCACTCGGAAGTGGGACCCCTACGGCAGGCATCTCACGGGTTCGTCCCCCCACTCCGTTCAAAAATCTGGCTCCTGATTGAGGAATCCACTGGAGTGCCAAGCTTGTCGGCGACGGCAGCGTGCTGCATGGCCTTCGACTGGTCCCCGCTTCGGAGGTACAACTCGGCAAGTTGCCGGTGGCTGCGCCCATCGTTGGGATTGAGTTCCAGAACAGTCAGATAGGAACCAACCGCCTCCGTGAACATCCGCTTGGCCTGATAGGCCCTTCCCTTCTCAAAGAAGACGTCAGCCTGGAGCTGCTGGTAGTACGGCGAGCTCGGAAAGCTCTTCCCATCCACCGCCAGACGCAGTTCTTCGAGTGCCTGATCGCTCGCGCCCCTGGTGTTGTAAAGCTGCGCCAGGTTCACGTGCGCCTCGGGCCTGGACGGATCAAGCGCGACCGCCTTCCGGCACAGTTCCTCGCCTTCCGTGTACCTTTTCTTCCGCGCGTACAACGAGCCGAGCGTCAGGTACATCTCGGGAGCGACATAGGGAGACGCGATGGACTTCTCCAACTCGGCGATTGCCTCGTCCTCCTTTTTGAGATCCATGAAGGCGAGGCCAATGTAGTAGTGGGCGGGTGTCATGGAGGAATCGAGCTCGACGGCCTGCCGGTTCAACTGGATCGCCAACTCGGGGTTGCCCATCTTTCGGTGGACTTCTCCGAGCAGCGAAAGGAAGTGCGGTACCTTGGGTCGTTCCGCCAGGCCCAGTTCCAGCTCCTCTTTGGCCCTGTCGTACCGGCCCTGGTCGATGTAGACCTTGGCCAGGTAGAACCGAGCCCAAAGCAGCGTAGGATCCAGATCCAGCGCCTGCTGCAGTTCGGCTTTTGCCTCGGCAACCATGCTGACCGATCGCATCGCCAGGTAAGCCTGCCCGAGCAGCATGTGTCCGGCCGCTGACCGGGGATCGAGCGCCAGAACGCCTTTCAGCTCGCGTACCGCCTGATCGACTTCCCCCTGTTGGAGCTTCGCAGCACCCGCTTTGAGCCGCTCGTAAACCTGCGCTTTCCGCTCCTGGTCTCCCGCCTGGCGCCCGCTCAACGGCAGGGGGCCGGTGAAGAGAAAGAGTGCCAGAAGAATAAGCAGACGCCGCAGCATGGCCGAATTATAGCAGTGGCAGGATCGAGTGGGGCGAATCGCGCCCTCCTTTATTGCAGACTATCGGCTGGCGACACCTGCCTCGCCCTTGCAGGATTCCTCCAGAGCCTTCCAACGCTGCCGTCCGGCAACGACCACTCGCCCTCCACCGGCCATGCCTCCGCCGCGATCCTCGCGTAGGCCTCGTCGTCGAAATCGGTAATGTAGGAAATCCCCTGGGCGCCGGTCTTGCCAATCACGACATCGCAGGAGTCGAGGACGCCTGGCCAGTCCGAACCCAGCCCCACGCGGACAACCGACAATTCCCTGCCCGTCCGGAGGGCCGAAAGAAGCAGGGCGCCGGGGTGAAAGCGCGCCATATCGGGAACAAATCCGACCCGGCTCCCGGTCGGAATTGCGTTCAGGAGCTCGGCTAACCGCCAGTCCTCCCTTCGAGGCGGGCCGGCGACCTCGAAGTAGGACGTCTGAAAGAACACCACCTCCCGGCTGAGACTGCTGTAGTCGGAATCCTCTTTGTGCTGCAAGGCGACGGTGACGGGCCGGCCCAGAACATTGAATGAAACCAGCAGGCACTGAAGCCCGGCAAGCAGGCCGATGAGGAGTATCGCTCTCTTGGAGTGGGACCAGCCCGCGAGGAGGATGAGTGCAACAGGGGAGACCAGGGGCATGAGGTAGCGAGGGTCCTTGGCATCCAGGAGTGTCAGCAGAATCCAGCCTCCGAGGAGCCAGGCCCAGACCAGGGCCAGGTCGCGCGCCCCACGCTTTCGGACCAGGAAAATGATTGCCCCAATAAATAGGACAGCCAGGGGGAGATACAAGTAGTAGCTGAGCAGGCACCGCGGGTAGTACAGCCAGCCGGCCAGGCTCGCCCAGCCCGGATCTTTCTCGAGTTCCGTCCCGGCCGATGCCGTCAACGCGAATCGATCGAGAAGCGGCCGGGCGTTCGGCCAGTACCAGCTTAACGTCAGAGGAGCGGCAATGAGCCCTGCGCCGAGAAGATGGAGCGCACTGCGCAGCTTGCTTTGGCTGAGAAGGAGCGCGAGCAGCACAGGGAAGAAGAGGAACGCCACGAAAGTCCACTTGGTTAGCATCCCCAGAGCGAAGACCAAGCCGAAAAGCGCGCTCCATCCGGGCTTTGCAAACGCCTCGCTTTTGAGGATCAGAAACACGGCTGCGGCAACCCATCCGGACACTGGCAGGTCCAGAAGCGTTTCACGCGAAGTCCACGCGACCATCGGCATCATGAGTGCAAGCACCCCCGCCAGCCACGGGTACGGGAGCCGGTACTCTTCGGCGATCCGGAAAGTGCAATAGCTCAGGAGCAGCACTCCCGGAAGATTGGCCAGAAAGGCCAAGAACTGCGTCTGGGGCCAAAAGGCCATGACCGCTGCTTCCTGAAGATAGTAGAAGGGAGGGTAGTAGTTTGTAATCTCCGAGAAACGCTCGAAGAACTGACCCGCCCGCCAGGCCTGCAGATAATACAACCCGTTCAGTTGATGGTGGGCCATGTCCCAGATGGGCGGCGTCTGATTGAGAAATTCCCAGATCACGTTGGCGAGCAGGAAGCACGCGACCCCCAGGAGCCAGAAAAAACTGTCTCGCCGCAGCAAGCCCGCACGCATTTGCTGATGATACACGTTCTGGGACCGCGTTCTGAGTTCTGAGTTCTAAGTTCTGAGTTCTCAGTTCTCAGTTCAATTCTCACGACTGGACCGAGGCGACCGTAAACCCTGAACCGTGTAACCCTGAACCGGTAACTCAGAACTCCGAACTCCGAACTCAGAACCCCAGTGGTACAATGCGGCCTTCCTATGCGCCGAAAAGCTATCTTCTACTGCATCTTGGTTGCGGCCACTTATCTATCGGTGGAAGTGTTTTCTTTTCTGGCGTACCGGATTGGCGCGGGCGAGGGCTTTTCCTTCCAGAAACTGGCGACAAAGCGGCAGGCGCGGCTGCACACCGGAACCACGCGCGTTAACCTTCCCGAGGAGCTGAGCAGGCTTTACAACGCTCCCGTATTCCTCCATCCCTACCTTGGTTTCGTCATCAACCGGGACTTCTACCGGGACGAGGATGTCCAAAGGGTCTACCCGGGGTTCTCCATCTCCCGGGAAGGTTTTGTGGTCGACCAGTCCTCCCCTTCCGTTATCCAGAAGCGGTCGCCCGACAAGCTGATCGTGGGGATCACAGGCGGATCCTTCGCCGGGGGCCTGGCAGTCATGGCCACTGGAGAACTGGAGAGGGCGCTCGCCGTATCGGGCCGGTTTCCCAAAAGGAGGGTGGTCTTCGTCCGCTTGGCAAACGGGGGATACAAGCAACCGCAGCAGCTCATGACCCTTGCTTACCTTCTGGGTCGTGGCGCCCAGTTCGATCTGATCATCAATATCGACGGCTTCAACGAGGTGGCCTTGCCTCCCCTTGAGAATCTCGGCTCGATCCCCCTTGATTTCCCGCGATCCTGGCACGTGACAGTCCGCAAAGCGGGCGGGGAGACCGAAGTGCGGACGGCCGAGTCCCAAGTCGAGGCGCTCCGGGCCCGCCAACGCGGGATGGCAGGCTGGTTTGGAAAGGTGCCCTTCCGCTACAGCGTGAGCCTCAATACCGTCTGGTGGGCGCTCGACAATCGACTCGAAAACCAGGTCCGTCAAATCTCTGCGCGCTTTTCGGGACGCGACCCGAACAGTTCGAGCGATGCCGTGGTCCGCTTTTACCGTCCAGAGCAGAAGCCGGGGAGCGAAAAGGAGATGTACCGCGCCCTCGCGACCCTCTGGAAGGACTGTTCGATCCAGATGAAGAACCTGTGCGCCGCAAACCAGATCGCATATTTCCACTTCCTTCAGCCCAATCAGTATGTCCCTGGCTCCAAAACAATGAGCGACGAAGAGAAGCGGACCGCATTGTCCGATCGCCAGCCGATGCGCCTCTCGGTGCTGGGAGGCTACCCGTTGCTCCAGGAGGCGGGCCGGGCACTTCAAGAAGCGGGCGTTCAGTACCACGACTTGACAAGCGTGTTCAGCCGCCACCCGGAACCGCTCTATGAGGACGACTGCTGCCACCCGAACCGCCGGGGCTATGAGATCGTCGCGCAAGCCATAGCAAAGATAGTGACCGAGCAGACGACGCGGACGGGCAACCCGGCCCCCTCGGTCACCTCCTCCCACGACGCAAGCCGCAGGGGCGCCAGATGAGTACCGTCCTCGGCATTTCCGGCCTCTACCACGACAGCGCAGCCGCCATTGTCGTGGATGGAAAGGTGCGGGCGGCCGCCCAGGAGGAGAGATTCAGCCGGATCAAGCATGACTCCTCCATGCCGAGGCAGGCGGTCGCGTACTGTCTTCGTGAGGCCGGAGTGGAATCCTCGGACCTCGATGCGGTCGCCTTCTACGAAAAACCTTTTCTGAAATTCGAGCGGCTGATCGAAACCTACCTGGCTTTCTTTCCCCGCGGGTTCTCATCATTCAGGCAGGCGATGCCGCTCTGGCTCAAGCAGAAGCTGTTCCTGCCTCGCGAAATAGACAGGCTGCTGGGAGGCAGGTACGGAGGCCCGCTCTACTTCCCTCGCCATCACGAATCCCACGCGGCCAGCGCATTCTTCCCCTCCCCATTCGAGGAAGCGGCCATTCTCGGGGTCGACGGCGTGGGGGAATGGGCTACGACGAGCCTCGGAAGGGGCGTCGGCAACCGGATCGAACTCCGACGCGAGATTCGGTTCCCCCACTCCCTGGGCCTTCTCTACAGCGCGTTTACCTACTACCTTGGTTTTCGGGTCAACTCCGGAGAGCACAAAGTGATGGGCCTGGCGCCTTACGGGGAGCCGCGTTACGTCGATACGATTCTCGCACGCCTCATCGACCTCAAGCCCGACGGCTCCTTCTGGCTCGATCAGTCCTATTTCAACTACTGCGCCGGCCTGACCATGACCAGCGCAAAGTTCCACGAGCTGTTCGGCGGCCCACCCCGGCGCCCGGAGACACCGGTCAGCCAGAGAGAAATGGACCTGGCGGCCAGCGTCCAGAAGGTGACCGAGGAGGTGGTTCTTCGGATGGCCGCCTCGCTTCAGGCCGATACCGGAATGAAGGATCTGTGCATCGCGGGCGGGGTCGGGCTGAACTGCGTCGCCAACGGCAGGCTCCACCGGGAAGGTCCCTTCAGGAGAATCTGGGTGCAACCGGCCGCGGGAGACGCCGGCGGAGCCGTGGGCGCCGCGCTATTCGTATGGCACCAGGTGCTCGGCAACGAGCGTCGGCCGGGTTGCGAGAACCTGGACGGGGCGCTTCTGGGGCCGGCTTACAGCAGCGCCGAGATCGTGGCACGCCTTGACCGCCTCGGCGCCGCCTACCGGCTGGTCGAGAGTGACTCCGATCTGTTCGCCGAGGTCGCTTCGGCCCTGGAGGCGGGGGAGGTCGTTGGATGGTTTGCGGGCCGCATGGAGTTCGGGCCAAGGGCCCTCGGCAACCGGAGCATCCTCGCCGATCCGAGAGCCCCTCGCATGCAGTCGATCCTGAACCAGAAGATCAAGTTCCGCGAGTCTTTCCGTCCCTTCGCCCCGGCTGTGCTGGAAGATCGTGTCGGGGAGTACTTCTGCTGGGAAGGGACGAGCCCATTCATGATGTTCGTCGTCCCGCTTGCGCCAGGAAAGCGTCGGACGGTGGGCCCCGAAGAGGCGGTCAAGTCGGGGATCGAACGGCTGCAGGTCGAGCGGTCGGAGATCCCGGCCGTGACGCACGTCGACTGCTCGGCGCGCGTCCAGACAGTTGACCCGGTCCGCAATCCCCGTTTCTGGGGCTTGCTGACGGAATTTGACAGGCTCACCGGTTGCCCGGTTCTGGTCAACACTTCGTTTAACATCCGGGGCGAACCGATCGTCTGCACGCCCGAGGAGGCGTACCGGTGCTTCATGTATACCGACATGGACATCCTGGTTCTCGAGAACGTGGTCTGCACCAAATCGGCTCAACCCCCCTTGGCCGGGGCCGACGAATACCGCCGGCAGTTTAAACTTGACTGACCCTGACCCGCTTTCGTAGGGTGAGCTCGGACGCCGCCTGGTGGGTCAGGGACGGCCCTTTGAGGAGTCGCGAACGTCGGCCCTTTGGAGCGCGGACGTCCCGTCCGCACTGGGTTCGCGGACGTCTCGTCCGCGCGGCGGGCATCTTGCCCGCCGTTTGCCTGAGGCTTAAGCGCCAACGATGGCTAACCGAACAAGCTTTGCCCGAGAGTTCTGGCTTTTCGTGAAAGCCAGAAAGGTCTATTGGATGATTCCGATCATTCTCGCCCTGTTGCTGGTAGTCCTCCTTGTGGCCGTTGGCAGCACGTCGCCTTTCATTTACACCCTTTTCTAACCGGGAGCCGAATCCGCTTGTCCCCTGAGAACACGACTGAAACCCGGCGAAAACTCGCCCGATCCCTTTTGGTCGGCTTCGCCCTGCTCGGCTCGGCCTTGTGGCTCGTCCCGGCATGGAGGAGCGGCGCATGGTGGGATGTTCCGATGCGCAGCCGGCTTGTATGGGCGCTCGGCTTCCTTCTGGCGCTTAGCTGTTCCCTCGGTGGACCGGTCGGGAACGCCGTCTTCCGCTTCTTCACCGGGTTGCAGAGGGGGGTCGAACGGGTCCTCACAACCGTCTGCCTGGCCCTCGTCTACGTGCTGGTTCTCGGCCCGATCACACTGGTGATGAAACTGGGAGGCCGCGACCGACTGAAACTGCGCCGCCCCGAGCGAGAGGAGACCTACTGGTGTAAAGCGGACCCGCCCTCGACCGCTGAAAGCTGCGAACGCCAATTCTGAAGCCGGGACCACAAGCCTCTCGGAATGTCGAAGGAAGGCAAGAACCGGCTGGGCAGAGGGCGAGTCCTGATCCCAGCGAGAACGAGCGGCGAGCAATCACCGTAAGGAGCCGCGCACGGCAGCGAGCGCCAGCGAGCGAGTAAGCGGACCAGCCACCCAGCCCGGTGGGGCAGTCGCGAGTAGCAAGAGCCAGCCTAAAGAGCATGTTGGTTGGTCCGCTTACTCGCTCGCTAGGCTCGCTGCCGTGCGCGGCTCCTTACGATCTCGCCTAAGCCACGATTAAGCCGGGACGCGCGGCTTTATTTTCGCAACAAGGAACAACGAATGTCGAAGGGAAGACCTGGAGGACAAAGAACGCATGACACTTCGGAGTTCGAAATTCCTTGTTCGACATTCGATTCTCATCCCTCCTCGAGCGCCGGAGCCAGCCTGCGGCGCCGGTTCCAAGTCTCCCCTATCTCTGAACTTCAATGAACTTGCCTCTTTGGGGATCAAACCGGAACTCGCGCGCCTTCGCCTCCCCGCTACCCGCTTGGTTGGCCACTTCCGCCTCGGTCCAAACCTGTCCCGAAAAGTCCGGGCAACGCCGGCGTAAGGCGATATCGAACGAGGTCATGAAGACGCTGGCATGCTTGTGCATCGCCGGGACTCCGGAAAAGACAAGCTTTCCGCCCGGTTCCGTTCCTCGGCAGATACCGGCCGCTTCCCGGACGATCCATTGTGCGATCTCCCCTGCCTCCTTCCATTCCCCGGCATAGCGGTGGGTTGTCGAGACACTGAGGGAAATAGCGGCTGCGAGCAAAATCAGGGAAATCAGGGCCACCTTCTTACGTGCTTCCACCAAAGACCAAGCCGCCAGGCAGACTCCAGCCAGCAGTGGGACCTGCACAAGGTAGAGAAACCGCCAGGCCACTCCGTCAACCAGCGAGAAAGGCGCATAGAGAGCCGAACCGGCGAGAAAGAGGAGAGCAAACGAGCGGACCTGCCCCTTGGCTCGCGTCCTCAGGAGCGCAACAACGAATGCGGCCAGAAGCAGAACAGCGTAGAAACGCCCCGGTCGCAACTGGTAGAAGAGAGTCCACAGAACGGTCATCCCGTTGTGACCAAGTCCCGAAAAGTAATCGGCATGGTGGCGGTTCACGCCGCCGACAAGGTCACCGAGCGCCAGGTATCGGAGGAGAAGGTAAGCAGCGGTCAGCATGAGGACAACTGCGACCGGGAGCCATTTCCTCGCAACCCGGCTGGGGCGGCTGGCCAGCGGGGCGAAAAACGTCACGCCGAGCAGAAGCGGAAGCGAGACGGCGGCCTCATAGCTCGCCAGAGCCGCGGTATAAAGCAGTGCCCCCCCGACCAGCCACCTGGTCCGACCCGATTCGAGCTCCAAACCGCGGATGAGGCAGTACAGGGCGGCCAGGAGGAAAAAGGCGCCGAGAAGGTGGGTCCGGCCGGAGACCCAGGCGACGTTTTCGTGCCCGAGAGGGGAAATGACGAACAGGAATGGAAGGAGGAGGCGAAACGACACCCGCGCGGTGAACATCCCGGCCAGAAGGTACAGCCAGGCCGCGTTCGCCGCATGGAGGACGAAGTTAGTCATGTGCCATCCGGTCGGGGAGTCGCCGAAAAGCAGGACATCGAGCGCGAAACTGGCACGGGACAGCGGCCGGTATGCGAGCCCGTATCCCCAAGTTCCTGTGAAGAAGCCGGCGAGCTGTTTCCAGGAGAGCGCCGAGAGCCACTGATGATCGTCCGAAACAAACCAGGCATTTCGAGCCGGCCAGTAAAGGGCTGCTGTCAAGCCGAGTGAAAGCAGAAAAATGCAGAGCCAGCGGGAGAAAGAGACGCGAGAGGCAGCAAAAGACGCAGGGGTTTCACGCAAGAGGCGCAAAAGGCGCGAGAGGAACGCAAGAGAAGACAGATCCTCAACGTCCCGTTGCGCGCTCTCGCGGCTTTCGCGGCTTTCGCGTCTCTCCCGTGAGACCTCTGTGTCTTTAGCTTCCCTTCGCGTCTCTTTCCCCCCGGCAAGGCTCATGGTACACTAAAGGCCGTTCCACACCTTTCAAATGTCGGGGCATAGCGCAGCCTGGTAGCGCACCTGCTTTGGGAGCAGGGTGTCGGGGGTTCAAATCCCTCTGCCCCGACCAATCCAACTGATTGCTTTTCCAGCAGTTCCTACGCTTGCATCCCACCTGCCGAGACGAGTCAAAACGAGCGTCTGTAGATAATTTTGTAGAGGGTCAAGTCCAAAAGCGGCCCCGGTAAACGCGGCCGGCGATTTCCGAGGCAGAGTCCGCAAAGAAGTAGAAACTCAGTCTTTCCAACAGTTCCGGTACGCCAGCCTTTTGGCAGCGCTGGCCTGCCGGTTGCAGACGCCCTGTACAAAAGGCAGGGGTGCGGCGGACGCATGGTAAACCGTTAATCGAGAGAAAGGGATCCGGATGCGTTGGGAGCGCACCGCAACGCCCGCGCAATGGCGTACAATGTGCCTTGAGGAGGCCGCCAGAGTGCGTGTCGATGTCAGGCCGGCACTGCTCCGCTGGGCACGTGAACGAGCCGAGTTGGATGCCGACATGTTGATTCCCCGTTTCCCCAAGCTCCATGCCTGGGAGAGCGGAGAGGCGCGTCCCACGTTGCGACAACTCGAGAGTTTTGCCACAGCAACTCAACCCGATCGGTTACCTCTTCCTCCCGGCCCCGCCCACTGAACGAATCCCGATCCCCGATTTCCGTACGGCCGCACACCGGCGGCGCGGACGTCCCAGCCCGGACCTGCTTGACACTCTTTACCTGTGCCAGCAACGTCAGGATTGGTACCGAGATTTTGCGCGGACTGCAGGGGAACGACCGCTACCGTTTGTCGGTTCCGCCCGACCGACTGATGAAGTTGTGGAAACGGCAGCCCGCATCCGACGAGCGCTTGGCTTTGATATCGAAGAGCGACGCCACCTGCCGACCTGGACGGACGCTTTGCGGCGTTTTATCGGCCAAGCCGATGCCCTGGGGATACTCGTCATGGTGAGCGGGGTGGTAGGCAGTAACAACCGACGCAAGCTCGACCCACAGGAATTTCGGGGTTTTGCTCTATCCGACGATCTCGCCCCTCTAGTGTTTGTCAACGGCGCCGACACTAAGGCTGCGCAGATGTTCACTTTGGCGCACGAAATCGCCCATATCTGGCTGGGCCAATCGGCAGTTTCTGATGCAGAGCCGAGCGAAACTCCCAGCCACAATATTGAGCGGTGGGCTGATCAGGTCGCAGCCGAATTGCTGGTCCCGATCGATGTTTTCCAGGCGGACTATCAACCGGGCCCCAGCCTAAGAATTGATCTCGATCGTCTCGCACGAAGATTCAAAGTGAGCACGCTCGTCATTCTCCGGCGGATGCGTGACATCGGAGGGCTCGAAGGCGACGACTATTGGGCGGCCTACCAGGCAGAGCTGGAACGGTTGCAGGCACTTCCGCGGGGCAGTGGCGGCGACTTCTACCTGACACTCGGCGCAAGAGCCAGCAAACGATTTGCACGCGCGCTCGTCATGAGTGGCACCTTTCTTCAGGTCGCCGATTACTACCTGGTGGCGTGCACTTCCTGGATGCCTTTACCTCTCTCCGCAAGTTGCTTCGCAGTTATGTCCTACACCTTAAGGCTTGGTCAGCTCGTCGGACTGCGATTGGCGGTGTTTGGTTCAAGTCCATGTCCAAGTCGGCGCGGACGCGCTATAGAAGGTTGCTGTGGACCGTTCGTCGCAGGCAAATCCGTCAGCGAACCGGCCGGTTCTTATTCAAGCACTGGTTCTTCTTGATAATCCAATTTCTGGTTCTAGCGCTTTGGGCAATTGCTCCACCTCTGCCGAACATGATCGGACTCAGCTTTGATACGGCCATTGTCCTGTTTCCAACGGTGGCAGCAATCATCGCAGGTTTGCTCGGGATCTTTATCGCCGTCCTGATTCTGGCGTTCGAAAGGGCTTCGTCGATCTTTCCCACCTATTCGATCCGTATCATTTTCAGGAGCCCTTATTCCGCCCGAATATTGACGCTCACGGTTCTTTCGCTCGTGATCTCTCTTACCACCGTCGCTCCCATGCAAAAACCGCTTGACCTAGCGAGTATATCGCGCGGCCAAGTGGCCTTGGCCTACTTCGCGTTCGTTCTCCTGTCCTTTATATATTTCCTTTGGGCGCTACTCACTCGTTCAAGTGTGCACAGTTACGTAGAAGAGTTGGTGCGCCAAGTCGCTTGGGGCGACCCTGAGTTGTTTACCTTCCGGGCGCCGCCCGGACCGGCGGAGGAATGGGAATTGGCACGGACCCAACCGTCGCTCGTACTTGTCGAAGCCGGCACTCGCTCCATCCGTCAGCAGGACCACTTGACCGCTCGTCACATCCTCTTGACTCTCAAGACTCAGCTCCTGAAGCATCTACATCGGTTTCCGGAGGCTGACGCTAGGTCTCGGATCAACACCTTTGTCCGGTTGGCGAGGCCTCTGGCGGAAGAAGCCCGGCGAGCCGACGGCGCGGGTGTTCTCTATCAGTTGATGACGGACATTGGCGACGTGTACGAGGCGACCGCTTCTCTGAAGATGGAATGGGCAGCGCTCATAGAGTTCAATGAATTCGTCCAGGAGGAATTGGAGGCTTTGGTTGACCTCGACCAGTTTAAAGCCGCCCTTGAGGCAGGGATCAGAAGCGTGGGGCGAGCAGCTGAAAAGAACTTGACCCTCAACGTTCCCCGCGAAGAAGAACTCCCGATCTTGCAGCACCAGTGGGGCAAGCATCCAGCGATAACGGACGACGCGAAACCCGGCGCTGACCTTCAATGGATGCACTCATACGGAACCTACGTCGATATTCTTAGGGACGTCGTGCGGCGAGCTATCAAGACGAACCATGAGGCAGTCGTGTGGAGCGTGTCATTTGCCCTGTCCGAAATCGGGTTGTTCTTTGGGACCAGGCCGAGCTTCTTCTGGTTCTCCAAGGGTGATCTCCCTCTGGCGGTCCCAGCCATGATCGAACTTACCTTTGTAGTTGTCAGCCCATTCCCTGGGCACGTGATGTGGGGAATGACAGGCGCCCGGCGCGAAGTAGATAAAGAACGGCTTGTCCGGCGCGGCGGCCTTCTGCTGACCGATCCAGCCAATCGCCTTGTCGGCGATGGCTTCGGAAAAATGCCAATTCGGGTCATCGTGCGGCGGCTCGATGGGCGCCGTATTTTCGAAGAGAGGGGTGTGCCATTGGCTCGACTCTCCGCCTTGGAACCCGAACCAGTAGTCGAAACCTTTGCCCACGGGCCAGCGATCGAAGGGGCCGGGAGCGCCGAGCTCGTGGTCGGGCGTATTGTGCCATTTGCCGAAGGCGGCCGCGGCGTACTGGTTGCCCCTGAGGATCTCTGCGACGCACGCCGCTTCTTTGGGCCATTGGCCATCGTAGCCGGGGAAGCCGGTCGCCATCTCCGTGATGACCCCGGTGTGGACAGAGTGGTGGTTGCGTCCGGAGAGCAATGCTGCGCGCGTCGGCGAGCAAAGCGCCGTCGTGTGAAAGCAGTTGTAGCGCAGGCCTTCGTCAGCCAGCCGCTGCAACGTCGGTGTCTGAGCCGGCCCGCCGAACGTGCTCGTCTGACCGAAGCCGACGTCGTCGAGCAGGATCAGCAGCACGTTGGGCGCGCCCGGCGGCGGCGTCGGGACTGAGATAATATCCGCCTCCGAGTCGGCGTACGTGTTGCCGATGCGGCCGTGAAACCGGGGGTCGGGCAGCGGCAGGATGTCGCTCATGCACACGGTCTCTCGGCGCGCTTCATTCTTCGTCTGCTGCCCGGTCTTCGTCTCATTCGTCCTGCGTTTCTTCTGTCCGTCCATAGTCATGCTCCTTTACTTGTGTGACCGGACCACGCATCTGAACCCGACGTGGCTTGCCGACGTATCCACCGGCTGGGCGTGGCGCGCGGCTGGGCGATAGCGGCGGCAATAGTTCGGCGCGCACAGGTGCGAGCCTCCCTTCAGGACCTTGCGCGCAATCCTGATGTCGGGCTGGCACGAGTCGAAGCTCCCCTCTTCGGCCCCGCCGCGCGGATTGGCCGGGATGCAGCATGCCTTGGCGGCGTCCGCCTGGTGCCTGGTCGAAAACCAGTCGGCGGTCCATTCCCAGACGTTGCCGATCATGTCGTAGAGGCCGTAACCGTTCGGCGGAAACGCCGTGACCGGCGACGTCCGCTCGTAGCCGTCGGTCTTCAGGTTTTCGTGCGGGAAGGCGCCCTGCCAGGTGTTCGCCATCTGACGGCCGCCCGGTGTGAGCTCATCACCCCAGGCGAACTCGGCGCCGTCGAGCCCGCCGCGCGCGGCGAATTCCCACTCGGCTTCCGTCGGGAGTTCCTTGCCGGCCCACTTCGCGTAGGCCTCGACGTCCCGGTAGGCGACGTGGGCTACCGGATGGTCGTTCTTTCCCGTGATCGAGCTGTGCGGCCCGTAAGGATGTCGCCAGTCCGCGCCGAACTTGAACCCCCACCACTGGCTCCAGTCGCGCAAATCCACCGCATGCTCGGGCGGGGCAAACACGAGCGAGCCCGCCCTGAGCATTTCCGGCAACGCCCCCGGGTAGTCCCTGGGGTCGGGCGCAATCTGGGCATAGGTCACGTAGCCGGTGGCGTTTACGAACTTCCGGAACTCGCGGTTCGTGACCGACGTCGCGTCAATCCAGAACCCGTCCACAGTCACGCGATGAACAGGAGCTTCTTCCGGGTAGTGCCGGTCGGAGCCCATATGGAACGTGCCCCCGGGTATCCAAATCATGCCCGGCGGGGGCGGCTCGGTCTTGTGGGGCGCATCGTCGACTTCCCCGGACGACGGCGCCTTGAATATCGGCAGGTCGGTTAGGTCACTCATATCTCGCACCTCATGGCTCAATCGCGTTTCATGTCCACCACCGTCCAGCCTTTCGCGTTCGCTTCGTCGAGCGCCTTGTCGAGCTTGCCGATGTGGGACGTGCGGTCGTACGCCCACTCGCGCGCGGCGTCGGTATGGTGGACAATGCCCATGAAGCGCGCGCCGCTGCCGGCTGCGGTCCATTGCAGCATCTGGTGGTCGCCGTCGGAGTTGCCGAAGGCGAAGACCGGACGCCGACCGATAAAGCGATTGATGCCGGCGGGCTTCCCCGGCCCGTCGTCAACGAACTCAACCTTGGCGAGCTTCCTCAGCACCGGCTTGCCGTCCGGCCCCGTTTCGAACTGGGTCACACCGGAGGACCCCACCACCTGCTCCGGCGGGATGCCGTAGACCTTTTCGGTCCGCATAAACTCGACGACGCAGCCGGAGTTGGAAGACGAGAACGGATCACCAAGGAGTACACCGAAAATGCTCCCGGGGTCAATATCAGCGATCTTTTCCACTACTTCGTCAATACCGCTTCTGGAAAAGGTCGGCTGAAGATTCTCGGATGTGGGGGAGGGCGATCAAAGGGCTCCGAATCACTCTGCCTTGGATGTCTGGTCGACCCTTGACTTGAGTCGGGAACCGGCTTGTTTGCGTCCCCTTATCGACGGATCAGCGCCCTCAACCATCCTTGAACTCGCTTAAAAAACGTGACTAAGATTGCCTGCAAAGCTTACACCCCTTACACGCCACACGATGTCCCTCGCCCCAGCCCGGTGCAGACGATTGCTCTAACGGGTGTGCGCCGAACAGGACGTGACTAAGAATCAGCGGGCGGAGCGGATAATAACCGCGTGATTGGGCAATAGGGCGTAGGCCGACGAAGCAGGCATGTTTCTCGAAGCAAGTATGAATCAGCGACCGCCGCAGGAAGCGACTACTCAGAATCGGAAGGAGTTTCTATGAGTCGAACGGCATCCGTGTTCGGGTTCGCGGTTCTTATTTCCGGAATCGTAACCGTGACGGCATACGCTGGCGAGATCGGGCATTACGCGCCTGGCGTGGCCAATGTTCGCGATCTGGCTGTGCCTGAGCCCGGCTTCTACGGGATAGTCTACAATTTCGGTTACCGGACAGACCGTCTCAATGACGCCGACGGCAACCAGATCAGCTCCCTCACCATCGGAAACGGTCCCGGGCAAAGCGTCACGCTTGACCTTGATGTGGATGTTTCCACCTATGCGCTGGCTCCCGGGTTCATTTGGGTGGCCGCGAAGAAAGTGCTTAAGGGGAAATACGGATTCTATATTGCCCCTACATTTACGAACACCAGCATCAACGCTCTGCTTTCCAGTGCCACCAATGCCGGCCGGAGTGCGAGCGCCGGGCAGTTCAATGTGGGTGACATATTTGTACAGCCGGTGTGGTTAGGCTGGACCGGGAAACACTACGACATCTCTTACGGGTATGGTTTTTACATCCCGGCCGGGAAGTACGAGACGACGACTGTGAGCCTTCCGATTGTCGGTCCTGTCACTCTCGAAGGGGCAGACAATACCGGATTCGGCTTCTGGACAAACCAGAACCAGGGAGCGGTATACCTGTACCCCTGGGCCGATAAACGGATGGCTGTTCAGAACGCGTTGACCTGGGAAATACACCGGAAGAAGAGGAACTTCGATCTTACCCCGGGTCAGAACCTCACGTGGACCTGGGGGGTGAGCCAGTATCTTCCGCTGAAGAAGGACAAGTCGGTCCTGCTTGAGGTCGGCCCGTCCGGCTACAGCAGTTTTCAGGTCTCAGATGATTCCGGCGCGGATGCCCGCAACCCCGCTGTGCACGACTCTGTCCATGCGGCAGGAGTGCAGGTAGGGGTGACTGCCGTAGAACGGGTCATCACACTGAACTTTCGTTGGCTTAACGAGTTTTCCGCCACGGACCGTTTCGAGGGCAGCTCGATCGGTTTCAATTTTGCGGCAAGGTTCTGAGCGGCTCGAAGAACGAACTGCCAGGAAGTGACAGGAGGCACCTCGCCGGCGCCGGGTTCTCTGGCGGCGTTCGGGTGATCGGCAGCCTCCCCCCGCGAGGAACATCGGCTGACTGGCACCATTGACAGTTTCTCTGCTCGGTTCCGGCCCATATGATCTTGCCAATAGGATCTTGCTCGTTCGTTATAACAGGAGAGATTCAATGAGTCACAATGAACGCCGAATACATCTCCCGATGCCGAACACCTCGCGGCCCAAGCTGATCACCTACGACGCGAAGGACCCGGACACAAAGTTTCCGCCGATCGAACAGTTGCGCCCGCCCGAAGGAGCGCCAAACGTAATAATCGTCCTCATCGACGATGCCGGGTTCGGTTCGTCCAGCGCGTTCGGCGGCCCCTGCCAGACTCCGACCGCGGAGAGACTGGCCGCGGACGGTTTGAAGCTCAATCGGTTCCACACCACCGCCCTGTGCTCGCCGACGCGCCAGGCGCTTCTCACCGGCCGTAACCACCACTCGGCCGGCATGGGCGGCATTACCGAGGTTGCCACCGGCGCGCCGGGCTACTGCTCGGTGCTCCCCAACACCATGTCTCCCCTGGCGAAAACTCTAAAGCTCAACGGTTACTCGACGGCGCAGTTCGGCAAGTGCCACGAGGTTCCCGTGTGGCAGACCAGCCCTGCAGGCCCGTTTGATGCGTGGCCGACTGGAGGCGGCGGTTTCGAGTACTTCTACGGGTTCATCGGCGGCGAAGCAAACCAGTGGTATCCGACCTTGTATGAAGGGACCACGCCGGCAGAGCCGGAGAAGACCCCCGAGGAGGGTTACCATCTGGTGGAGGACATGACCGACAAGGCCATCGCCTGGGTCGGCCAGCAGAAGGCCCTCGCTCCCGACAAACCCTTCTTCGTTTACTTCGCGCCTGGCGCCACCCACGCGCCGCACCACGTTCCCCGGGAGTGGGCCGACAAGTACAAGGGCAAGTTCGACAAGGGTTGGGACAAGCTGCGAGAGGAAACCTTCGCCCGGCAGAAGAAGCTGGGCGTGATCCCGGCGGACTGCCAGCTCACCGCCCGCCCCAAGGAGATCCCGGCGTGGGATGACATGCCCGAGCCGTTCAAGCCCGTGCTGCGCCGGGAGATGGAGGTGTACGCGGGTTACCTCGAGTTCACCGACCACCACGTCGGTCGATTGGTCGACTCGCTGGAGAAGCTGAACATCATCGACAACACGCTGATCTACTATATCGTCGGCGACAACGGCGCCTCCGCCGAGGGCTCGATCAACGGCTGCTTCAACGAGATGAGCTACTTCAACGGCCTGCAGGCACTTGAGACGCCCGAGTATCTCATGGCCCGGCTCGATAAGCTGGGCGGGCCCGAGTCCTATAACCACTACGCCGTGGGCTGGGCGCACGCCTTGGACACGCCCTACCAGTGGACGAAGCAGGTCGCCTCCCACTGGGGCGGGACCCGCAACGGCACGATCGTCCACTGGCCGAAGGGCATCGAGGCCAAGGGCGAGATTCGTTCGCAGTTCCACCATGTGATCGATGTCGCGCCGACCGTCCTCGAGGCGGCGGGGCTCCCCGAGCCGCTCTTCGTGGATGGCATGCAGCAGGACCCGATCGAGGGCGTCAGTATGCTTTACTCCTTTGACGACCCGAAGGCGCCAGAGCGCCACGAGACGCAGTACTTCGAGATGTTCGGCAACCGGGGCATCTACCACAAAGGGTGGACCGCGGTGACAAAGCACTCGACGCCCTGGATCATGGGCCCGAAGGTTCCTCTCGACGATGATGTTTGGGAGCTCTATTCCGACAAGGACTGGAGCCAGTCGAAGAACCTCGCCAAGGAGAAGCCGGATAAGCTCCGCGAGCTCCAGCGCCTCTGGCTCATCGAGGCGACACGGTACAAAGTGCTGCCCATCGACGACCGGCTAACGGAGAAGATGAACCCGGACACTGCCGGACGGCCAGTACTCATCAAGGGGAAAACCCAGATCCTCTTCGGCGGCATGGGCCGCCTTACGGAGAACTGCGTCCTCAGCATCAAGAACAAGTCGCACTCGATCACCGCTGAAATCACGGTGCCTGAGAAGGGCGCCGAGGGTGTCATCATCGCCCAGGGGGCGAACATAGGTGGCTGGACCCTCTACGCCAAGGACGGCAAGCTAAAGTACTGCTACAATTTTGGCGGATTCGATCATTTCTTCGTCGAGGGGAGCACTCCTATCCCCGCAGGCGAGCACCAGGTGCGTATGGAGTTCGCGTACGCCGGCGGCGGCCTGGGCAAGGGCGGCAAGGTGACCCTGTACACCGACGGCAAGAAGGTCGGCGAGGGCGAAATCCCGTCGACCCTGGCGATAGTCTTCTCCGCCGACGACGGCTGCGACGTCGGCAAGGACACCGGCGCCCCGGTTTCCCCGGACTACGGCCCGCGAGGCAATGCCTTCAACGGCCGGGTGAAGGGTGTGCAGTTAGCGATCGCCGACGCCGCGGAAAAAGTGGACCACCTCGTCGAACCGGAGGAAGCCATCCGCATGGCCATGGCACGCCAGTGACGTTTGCAGATCGACGCGGTGCAAGGACGACCCGATCATTTCATCCATCCCGCGGAGCGCCTGCGCGTCGTTATGGCGCGCAGGTAAGCGCAAGGTTCTCGACCTTGCGGCGGTCACTCTTCTGTGTTAGCTGGCGTGTCATGGTCAAGGCACCCTCGGAACGTTTGGCCGTGGCGTGGTGCCATCCGGGGAATGGTTCTTCAGAAGGCTTGAGACACACCAGACGGTCATGACCGAATGAAGTACGATGGTTGGCCAAAGGCCGATGCTGGATAGTCCTAAGCCAACGCGCCCATACACGAGGACCGTGACGATGGCAGCGTTGTAAAACACTATCGCGCCGACTAACCCTCTCGCGGCACGGCTCTGTCCGTCGTGGCGCGAGAGCCAGCAGGCGACTCCCAGGGCAAACAGCGCTACTCCGGCAACACGTGCGACAGTCGACGCAACAGGCGTATCGAGCGGTGATCCGAGCAGGAGCGTGACCAGTAGGGACGGAAGCGCCATAAGCGCAAGTCCGGCCCCCACTTCAATCACGGCTGTCACGGTGAGCAGGTTGTTCATGTCCACTCCTTTGAGCGCGGCGGCGTAGGATCGACACGTGTTCGTGCTTTTTTTCCGGCTTGAGCATCCGCCCGGATCCCTCAACACCCCGTCAAAGTCATCATCACAAACCGGCTGAAAAAGGAATCGCTCGTCGTACTCCACGCCGTACTTCCTCAACAGGGACCGACACTCGGACCCGAAGCTTTGCTTCTGGTGATGCTCCTCCTGAAGAAAGGCGCCTCGAAGCCTGAGATCACGGAGCGAGCTTCTGATAATCGCTCGCGGTGATATTCACTACGATCTGCTTGGCCGCCACATTCAGATTCTTGTTCGCCGCATAGCTCGTGCCGTCGGGAAGAGTCTGAAAGTCCACCGCGAGAGTCACCTTTTCTTTCTCCTCGTCCAGGTACGTATCCACGTTGAGCTTGCGGATTGCCTTGGCGGCGGTGTTGAGGGTAAAGGAAACGACATCCCCGCTCTTCACGAAATCCTTGAACTGGAGCTGAATCGCATCGGGCCCCAGCGGGTTTAGTGAAGCGTCGCCGCCCGCCACGTTGGCTTTGATCAACTCAGGCTGAGGCGGGACATACCGTTGAATCAAGGCCCCGACTCGCTCCATGTAATCCTTCATCTCGTCGGTCTTCTTCTCGACCACTCTCTTCTTAAGACCGCGCATTTCCTTTTGTTCCGGAGGGGCGGACACTGGAGTCTTTTGCACCTTGCCATCCGGCCCGTAGCGGCACTGCTCGATCTTTGTGCTTTTCACCTCACCCTTCAGACTCAGCTGAGTTTTTTCGATCCAGCTGTACTGGTGAAGAGCCTTCTGGTTCTCTGCCATGGATTGCTTAAACGCTGCAACTTTCTCCTGCATCGCCTGCTTCGGATCCTGCGCGTTCGATGCTTTTGGAAGCATCAGGCAACCGGCGAGTACGACAAACAAAGCCATGCCCGTAGTTTGTTTCATCAGCTTGCTCCTTGCTCGCGATACGATGATTGAAAACTGAGCCTCCCCAACCTCTACGACCTTAAAGGACTCGATGCGATTCGCTGAACTATACGAGTTCTTCCGAAGCTGCCGTTTGCGAGCCGGCCGCCTGCTGCTTCTGTTCTCGGGAGCAAGCCCCCACAAGAACGCAAAGCAGTATCATCATAAGCAGGAGTATTTTCCTACGCATGTCTTCCCTCCTGTTTCTGCACACGTCTTGCCGCCAAGCGAATCGGCAGCGGGTCGAGCCCTTGATGATTCGTCTCGACAGGTTGTGTACCAAACCCTGACACTACACAGTGATTCTTGATTAAACATCTGTCCCCTCGGTCTTACCTGTGCGCAGATGAGCTTCGGGTGGCTTTTAGTGCGGCGTGTAGGTGTGTGCTGACCAGGCAATGGTAGACCGGTTTTTTACGCCAGTTCAAGCGGGCCGATCAAAAATGCGAGTCACTCAACTCCCCGCTGAAAACCAGCGGGCCGGCCGCTTGTAGGCCCGGCCAGCCATGGGCTAGACTAACCTCACTCGATTCAATTGCCGGCGACCGTTTATCTTGACCGCCAGTCCCCGGCGATTCTTCCAATTCTCCAGAGGTCAATCGCGGCTGCTCCGCCTCGAATCGTCGTTGATTCGCTTGCGACACTCCACTGGCGAGTAGCGTTGAAGCATTGAAAGGAGAAAACCCATGGATACTGCAGAGGCAAACAGACTGGCCGAGTCGCGCACTGGCGCCCGGCCTTGGAAGATATGGGGGCCCTACCTCACCGAGCGGCAGTGGGGCACGGTTCGCGAAGATTACAGCCCAGACGGGAATGCCTGGGATTACTTCTCGCACGATCAGGCCCGCTCGCGGGCCTATCAGTGGGGCGAAGACGGCCTGGCGGGCATCTCCGATGACAAACAGCGGTTATGCTTCGCCTTAGCGCTTTGGAACGGCGCAGATCCCATCCTGAAGGAGCGGCTGTTCGGGCTGACCAACAGCGAAGGAAATCACGGCGAGGATGTCAAAGAGTATTACTTCTACCTCGACAGCACACCGACCCACTCGTACATGAAGTGTCTGTACAAATACCCGCAAGACACCTATCCCTACAATGACTTGGTGCGGACGAACCGCCAGCGCTCGCGACGGGACCCGGAATATGAACTGATCGACACCGGCGTCTTTGACGACGACCGCTACTTTGATGTCATTGTCGAATACGCTAAGGCCGATCCGGAGGACATACTCATCCGCATCACCGCCACCAACCGGGGCCGCCAGTCGGCTCGCTTGCACCTATTGCCCACCCTCTGGTTCCGACGGACCTGGTCGTCCTCGGACCCGGCAAGCCGGCCCGTGCTGCGAGCCTCCCAGACGTCAGACAACTCGCAAGTGATCGGCTTGCATCATTCTGAGCTCGGCGAAATGTTCCTTTACTGCGACGGCCGCCCCGAGCTCCTCTTTACCGAAAACGAAACGAACACCGAACGCCTCTTTAACCGCCCGAATGCCAGCCCTTACGTCAAGGACGGCATCAACGACTACGTCGTCAACGGCAAACATGACGGGGTTAATCCTCAGCGGGTCGGAACCAAGTGTGCGGCTCGGTATGTTGCGGACGTTCCGGGCGGAAAAGAGTACGTAGTCAGGCTGAGACTGTCTCGCACAGCTCCCGACGGGTTTCGAAAAGACGGTGCAATGGCGGCTTTTGAACGGATTTTCACTTCCCGGAAGTCCGAAGCCGACGATTTCTACCAATCCATCACTCCCGATGAGCTTTCAGCGGACCAGGCCAACGTGATGCGGCAGGCGCTGGCGGGCATGCTGTGGAGCAAACAGTATTACTGCATGCGTGTCGATCAATGGCTCGGGCAACACGGCATCGACCCGATGATGCGCGTGCCTCGCGACGCCCGGAACGCGGACTGGTTCCACATGCTCAATGACGACGTCATTTCCATGCCCGACAAATGGGAATATCCCTGGTATGCGGCCTGGGACCTGGCGTTTCACACGGTCGCTCTCGCCATGGTCGACCTCGACTTTGCAAAGTCCCAGCTGGAGCTGATGCTGAGGGAGCTGTACCAGCATCCGAACGGCCAGATGCCGGCTTACGAATGGAATTTCAGCGACGTCAACCCGCCGGTGCATGCCTGGGCAACGCTATTCCTGTTCAGCATCGACGAAGACCTTGGCGGCAAAGTCGACGTCGAATTCTTGAAGCGTACCTTCCACAAGCTGTTGGTGAATTTCACCTGGTGGGTGAATCGGAAGGACCGGACTGGCCGAAACGTTTTCGAGGGCGGCTTCCTCGGGCTCGACAACATCGGCGTGTTCGATCGCAGCAAGCCGCTGCCGACTGGCGGCTGCCTCGAGCAGGCCGACGGCACCGCCTGGATGGCTCTGTTCTCGCAGAACATGTTCGAGATCGCTCTTGAGCTTGCCGAACGCGACTCCACTTACGAGGACGTGGCTGTCAAGTTCCTCGAACACTTCTTCTGGATCGCCTCGGCCATGGACCGCATCGGCGACAACAAGGACGAACTGTGGGATGAAGAGGACGGATTCTTTTACGACCTGCTGCGTTTTCCCAACGGGGACGCCTGCCGGTTGAAGGTCCGGTCCCTGGTGGGGCTGTTGCCCTTGTGCGTTGGTGGCGCGCTTTCTCCAGTTGTTCGGTCACCTGGACAGCCGGGAACTGCTGGAGTCGGAAACGACGCGACCCATGACTCGCGTTTTTCGCCGGGCCATGGCTGCAGGCAAACAGCAGGGGTGAGTGTGGAGCGAAACCGCCGAGAGGGACAGATCCAAAGGCAGTTGCCACGAACTCGTTCCCGTCGTGAATCCCAATATGCTGGTTGAAAACAGCGGGCCGTTGCCGGCTCGCTTAGCGGAAATTGTAGCCTACGATGATCCTGACCCTGGGACTCCCGTAGGCTCCCGCTTACAGCTCGGTGAACAGAACTGGCCCCCAAGAAGAAGTGCAGCTGAAGGGAGGTTCGGGGACCAAGCCGGGGACCTTGCTGCGACAGCAGGTAGGTGCACATTTGTGAGGTGGATCCGGGGGGCGCATGAGGGAGGCAATGCCCAGCCGAGTTCATCAACAACCATCTGCGGCGTTAGTGGGAGCGCGAGCGGATCACGTTGACACTCGCCGGCTCCTGCTGCTGTCCTTCACCGCGCGCCAAGCGTCTCCCGAAAACATGAAGACCGAAGAGTGCCGCATCAAGCTGCCGGGGATCACCTTCACTCGCTCGCTCAACCAGGCCGCCGCTCACGCGAAGGTCGAGGATGGGAGGATCACTCTCGCGAGTGAAGCGAGACGTGACAATTTCCGCGACCCGGATGGGAAGCTGTCCAATAACACGGCGCCACTGCTCTTGACCGAGGTCGACAACAAGCAGCCCTTTACCCTCACGGCCAAGGTCACACCGACGTTCCTGAAGACATATGACGCCGGGACTCTCTACATCTATGTGAAGGAGGACCTCTGGCTGAAGATGGCGATGGAAATGGATGAGCGCCAGAAGACCAGGATGGTCAGCGTTCGCACTATCGGGACCTCTGACGACAACAACCACGACGTCATAGAGGCGAAGAGTGTCCATATGAAGATCTCTTCGGACACCAAGACCGTCGGGTTCTACTACTCGCTCGACAAGAAGAGCTGGCAGTTGATTCGCCTCTTCAAGAATGACTACCCAGCGTCGATCTGGGTGGGGATCAGCACCCAGTGCCCGCTCGGCGAGGGAACGTCCGCGGTCTTCGAGGACATCTCTCTGACCAAGCAGAGCATCTCGGACTTCCGACTGGGGATCTGAACTCCCCCTGTCGTGGTCCGGATGACCGCGCTCAGCTCCGCCGCGGAGCTTGCCGGCACTGATGGAGGCGTGTTCAAGAGCAGCAATGGTGGCGCCGACTGGAGCGCCGTCAATACCGGACTGGCGAATACCGATGTCCGGGCCCTGGCCATCGACCCGCAGACCCCGACGGCTCTGTATGCCGGCACTTGGGGAGGAGGCGTCTTCAGGCTTGTTTCGGGCGCTCTTCTCTTCTCCCAGTTTGGGAACGGTCTCGGGTTCACCTCCGACCTCGTCCTGACCAACCCTTCGCCTGCCGCAACCGTCGCGGGCACAATCACCTCAGCGGATGACAACGGACTCCCCCTCTCTGTCGGTCTGGGTACCACGCGGATCGAATACTCGATTCTTCCACAAGGCGCTTTCACGCTGTCGACCAATGGACTGGGAGAACTCGCCGTCGGCTCGGCTTTGGTCACTTCCGACGGCGCCCTGGGCGGTGTGGTTCGTTTCAGCATCCCCGGGAAAGGAATTGCCGGCGTCGGGGGTAGCGAACCGATGAGCGGGTTCATTGCTCCCGTCCGCCGCGCGGCTGGAGGCATCAACACCGGGGTGGCGCTCTCGAACGCGGAGTCGCATGCGGTCAGTCTCGATCTGACGCTCCGCAACCAGCAGGGACAGGAGGTTCCGGGAGGCCGCCGGACCATCGAGAACTTCCCCGCCCGCGGGCACCTGGCCCGGTTCATCGATGAGCTTTTGCCCGAGGCCGAGATCAGCGGTTTCGAGGGCACCCTGGTCGTGAACGCCACCGGGGGACAGATCGCTGCCACTGCACTGGAGCTCGGGCCGGCGCCGGGCCAATTCACCACGCTGCCGGTCACTCCCCTGACCGGGGGCGGCACGGCAACCGAGTTCTTTTTCGCCCAATTCGGCAGCGGCGGGGGATTCACATCGGACACTGTACTTGTCAACCCGCGTGCCGTCGGTTCCGTCTCCGGAACGCTAGTGCTCCTGGATGAGCAGGGTCAACCGATGCCGGTGGGTCTCGCGGGTTCCGGGCTCGAGAGCAGCCGGTCGTTTTCGATACCCGCTCTGGGTGTCGTGACGATTTCGACCGACGGCAACGGGTCCCTGAGTGTAGGTTCCGCCCGGGTGAGCGCGGACGGTCCGTTGGGAGGAGTGGTGCGGTTTCACATTCCCGGAATCGGGATCGCCGGTGTCGGCGAAAGCCGTCCCTTGATTCGATTGCTGATCCCGGTTCGCCGGACCCCGGGAGGCATCAGCACCGGAATTGCGCTTCAGAACCCCGGGGCGGCTCCCGTGACGATCGCGCTCCAGCTTCGAGACACCACCGGAACCGTGGTGCCGGGTGGAACCGCACCCTCCCGTAACCTGGCGGCTGGCGGCCACCTCGCGCGCTTCGTGGAAGAACTATTCCCGGAAGCCAACACGCAGGACTTCCACGGCACGCTCTCGGTTGAGGTCACCGGGGGCAAGGTGGCGGCGACCGCCCTGGAGCTCGGTTCAAAACCCGGCGAATTCACCACCCTTCCGGTGACGCAGGTGGAATGAAAAGTCTGTCTCCGAGGTTCATCTGGTCAACCGCACAATCGCGCCGATCTTCACTTCCGGAACCGTCACCTCGGTGAAACGGCCATCGTTTTCAAGCTTTACCCCTGTAGCTTTCCTGTCGCGACGTCGCTTTTGTCCGGCCAAACGCATTGGACCTTTGAGAATGTCCCCGGGACTCTCGCCTGGACGACTTGTCCTTCAAGGGCGTAATTGGTCAAGTAAAGAACCAACCTTGACTCTCCGTCCCGGTAGACGTTGCCGATGACGGTGAGTGCGTTCGACAACTGGATCGGCCTTCGTTCCCTCCCCAGCATTCGCCTGACGTCCAAGGCGACGGCACTCGGGTCAAAGCCCAAGCCGTAGATTTCCACAAGCTGACTATTGCCAACCCGAAACGTCGCCGAGTCTTCGTTCTCGTACAGCGTCGTCGTTTTGCGCGGCCAATCTATCCTTTCCCTGTTCTCCAGCCCCAGGATCACGGACACGCCTTGGGCCAGCAAGCGGTCAAGCACACGGATTTCGGCAGGGTACGGTTTGGCCAGGAACAGGACCAGGGCCAGGCTCGGGCTGGAAAGGCTCTTGAGTTCCCGACGCGGCGTGAGTCGAAACGGGACGTTGTATCTCGAGAGCAGATTGAGGAGCTCGTAGGAGGTTTCAAAATCCTCGGTTATGACGGCAACGTTGTCCGGTTCCCGATACGCCTCCAGTTCGTCCGTCGAATAGGCCTTGATGCTGGCTGCGATCTGATTCCACCAGTTCGCTGATTCCGGCCGGCCGAGCAGAAGCGACTGCTGAAAATCCTTTGCCAACGGCAGGATCAGGTCAGTCCGGCAGGCGCCCGCCTCAGCCACCGCCAGCAGGTAGTCTGCAACTGACGCGGGGTGCCCGGCATCCTCCGGCCAGGAGTAATGGAGGAAGGATTTGCCCGGATGTGCGTACTTCAGGATCTCGGCCGCGGCCTGGTTGCTTTCGATCCACGGTTGGGAGGAGGCGGCCGCCACCTGCACGCTTCCGTTGACGCTCGTCACCGAATTGGCGAGGATCCTCGGGAAATGACCTGTCCGCCAGCCGATCGCTACTTCGGTCGATGGCGGGAGTTGTGATCTCGCAAGCGGCTCAACTTGTAACGCCTTTTTCCAGTCGTCGTCGATAATCACGACGCCCGCCACCCCGCTGTCACGAAGCCCGGGGAGGGCGGCGCGCAGATCGCCAGGCGAAACCAGGTAATGCACCCGGTACCCGGCAGCCGCCGCGGCTTTCACCAGTTCGGGCTGTCCGGGACCCCACGGAACAGCCAGGCCCGAGATGCCGGGGAGGAGTCCGTGACGCGGCGCAGTCTCCAGGTCCCAGCGAACCAGGACCCGCATGCCGTGCGCTGATGACGGGAAAAGGACAATCAGAATGGCAAGCACCAGGCGTCGGTTCATATCTCTGTCGTGAAGGTCGATGAGGACCCCTCTGCTGTTGTCCAGATCATTGTGACGTTCTTGAACCTGCTGAGGATTCGCCGACTACGCCGCTCTCCCATGAGCAGACAGGTCGTCGAGAGTGCGTCTGCGGTCGTGGCGGAATCGCAGAGGATACTGACCGACACCCCGAATTCGGCAGGTTCACCCGTCCGCGGGTTGAAGATATGACCCTTGTACCGCTTGTCGTTGATCCCTGAGGCTCTCGGCTGGCTGGAGGTCGATAACGCCCGATCGCTGAGGCGGATCTCGCGGCCGGTTTCCTTCAACCGAACAATCCAAGCATCTTCCTCGTCGGGTCCTTTGAGAGCCAGAATGCTGCTTCCCCCTGCGTTTATCAGGGCACGTTTCAGTCCACCGGCAAGGAGAACTTGAGCTGCCCTGTCGACGGCGAACCCTTTACCAATGCCACCCAGGTCAATCTCGATACCCCTCCGAGCGGTCAGGAGGCCATCAGGGGGAATGAGGACCAGGTTGCGAAAGCCGACTGAGCGCCTGGCCTCTTCGAGGTCCTTTTCGCGCGGGGGAACGCCTTCTTCGCCGCTCTCCCTATACAGCCGTGTGAGCCGACCGACGGTGACGTCGAACCGTCCACTCGAGAGCCGCGAGAATTCGAGGGAGCGCTCGATAATCCCGTACAGCTCGGAGGACAGCCGGCATCGATTCAAGCAACCGGACCGGTTGATTTGGCTAACTTCGCTCCGCGCATCGAAAGAGCTGAAGAGTGTCTCCAGCCGTGCGACCTCCGCCAGCGCCTCGTCAATAACGCGCGAAGCCTGCTCACGCGAGTCCGAATAGGCGAGTATCTCGAAAACGGTGCCCATCAGGACCCGCTTTCGGCTGACAAGGCACGTTTCAGGCGGTTGGATCGCGGATTGCGGATTGTAGATTTCGGATTTGGGGATTGGGTTCGATTGCGGATTGCGGATTTAAGGCAAACGGCGGTGCAATGGCGCTGAGACCCGCGATGGTCCCGAGGAAAGTTCTTCGGTTCAAGACTGGCCTCGGGTTTTCGGCAGCTGTTTGAGCACTCACAGTCCGGCGTTCAAGAGCACCTGAGAGCATAGACGGCGCCCCTGTAGTTAGTGACGAAGATCCGGTCAGCGGTCAGCACGGGAGTGGATTGAAGTGAGGCCCCAAGGGTTGCTTCCCAGAGCTGTTTTCCGGACGCTGGATCGAGCGCCCGGAGCGGGCCGCCGTAAGGATGTACGCAGACACAAGTCCGAGTCACAGCTGGAGCGGCGCAAATAATGTCCGGCACACGGGCCTTCCATTGAAGCGCGCCGTCACTGATGCGCAATGCGTAGAGGAAACCGTCCTTACAGCCGGCATAGACAAAATGCTCGTCACATGCAGGAGGAGCAACAAAACCTTGACCTCCCCGGTATTTCCAGCGAATGCTGCCTTGTTCACTCTCCAGCGCATAGACAAATCGATCTTCGGAACCGACGAGGACTAACCCGCGGGTAACGGCGGGTGCCGAGAGAACAGGACCATCGGTTTGCGTTTCCCAGCCTTTTCGTCCCGACTCTCGTTCGAACGCGACCACGCGGCCGTCGGCTGTGCCGATGTAGATTCGGTCGCCGGCAACAAATGCAGTCGAGCAGCTGCCGCCTGGCAACGCGACGTCCCAGAGCGTCCGGCCCGTATCGAGCGCAAAACTCCGAAAACGTTCTCCGGTCGTTGCCTGATAAACCCTCCCTTCGGAGACGCTCGGCGAACTCCAAGCCGGGCCGCCGGTGTCGGCCCGCCACCGCGGTTTTCCGCTCAGTGCCTCGAGCGCGTACAGCGTGCCTGCCTGATCGGCAAAGAGAACCAGTCCTCCGGCGAGACCCGGGGTTGATTGGATGGAGCTCGCGGCAGCGAAGGTCCAGCTGGTCTGGCCACTCGCGGAATCGAGAGCATAGACCGAGCCATCCAAGCAGGTGACGTAGAGAAGATCCTGGTCGAGGACAGGGGAGGAATAGATGGCGCCTGGCAGTTCCCGTTGCCAAATCGCGCTGGACGGTCGCCCCGCCGGTTCCGCCGAGATCCTGCCGCGTCTTGCGTTGTCACCGAGGAAAGTCGGCCAGTCGCGCGAGGTGTTTGACATTCGATTCTGGATGTTCGCGGATTCCGCTTTTGTCACCCTGTCCCCTTGTCCGCCGTTTCACGACCGAGAACTGACGAACGGAGAACTGAGAACCGAGAACTGAGAAATCCCAGCCAATCCTTCAGTCCTGAGTCCGCAGTTCTCAGAAGGTGTGAAGAAATCGACCGGTTTGAGTAGTCGTTGGGCACCTCACCGGTCCTTTGTCCTGAAAGGACAAGGCAGGACAGCCCAGGGTACCGGTTTCCAGGTACCCTGGGTTATGGGAGCGTAAGCGTTTCTTCCCTGTAAGCGGAAGGGCAGTCAACGGATTAGCGGCTTGCCTGCTCTTCCCTTTCAGGGAAGCCATTCTCCACTGTCCTTGACCTCAGGGTAGCCTAAAAACGGCTACCCTGGGCTGTCACGTGCCTAGTCCTTTCAGGACAAAAGAGCTCGACCCGCAATTTTCACACCTCCTCAGTTCCCAGTCCTCAGTCGATACGCTATCACCTTGTTGTCACCACGGGCCCTACCCCACTTCGATCTTCGCGTGAGAGATACGATCAAGCTCCCAGGTGCCGAGCCCCATCTGTCCAGCGGTTCGAACGTGACTGGGTTGGCGATAGTACCAGTTCTTGGCTGGGTCCCTGTTCTTCTCCTCCTCGGTACCGATCTGGGACGGATCGTGATCCCAAAGAGAGGGCGCCCCTTTTTCTCGGCGCTTTGCCTCGATGACCTCGAGCTCAATTCTGTCAAGAGCCACGGGGTCTGTGCCAAAGTACAGGGTCTTCGCGTCCCAAACGAATTCCGGGGAAGGCGCAAACGGGCCGCCATGCCAGACTCCGCGAAAGCCGTCCATGATGTTCAAAACCAGTTTCGACCGAAGCGGCTCGACCGAACAGAGGAGCGGGACCATCGGGTCGATGTAGCAATAGGGCGGACCGGTGAGCCGCCCGGGCTCGATCGTCCCCGTGTGGGTCCGGGCCATATTGGTAAATGACCCGAATGAAATGTTCTTGAGGCAACCCGTTACTCCGCCGGCTCCATGTTCCTTGAGGCACGGCAGACCGATGATCTTGGTAGCCAGGCGGGAGACTACGGTTGACAGGTAGGACCGGGTTTCCAGCTCCGAGAAGCAAGTGGTCTCAAAGAAGACGTCGGGATCATGTCCGACGCCGGCCGGTTCGAGGACGAGGACATCAGAGGTTCCAACCAAACGCACTCCGGCGGGGAGATAGCCGTGATAGCTCGAAACGAAAAGCTGCCAGGGAAAACGATCGTACACGATTATGTTCGTTCGCTTGACACCGGCGGAATCGAGTCCGTTGACGACTTCGCGAAGCAACTCCGGTGCGGTTGTCGTGCCTGGCACACCTGATGGATTGGGTTTTATGGCAACGACGTCGGAGGGGTCAAAGAACGTTCGCCAGGCGTCCGTGGAAGTGCCGGCGCCCGTCAGCTCTCTCATCCCGCGCTCGACCATTTCGTGGGCGGCCTGTTGCGAGACGCGGCCATCGACGATGGCCTTGGAATGAAAGATCTCGACGACCCGGGCCGGGAACTTGCCGGGCATCCGCCCGGGTGTATTCAGGGCCGAGGGCGCGTGGATCCGGTACTCCAGCTTGGGGAGTTCCGCAGGAGCTTGCCAGCCTGTAAACGCGCCCAAGCTGGCGCTTGCTCCGGCGATCTTGAGAAACTCTCGTCGGTCGAGGTTGTAGGACTTCTCGCGCGCTTTCATCACGCTCCCTCTAACCAGAGAACAGCATCTCGCTCGATTCTACAACTCGTCTGTGTTCTATCTGCAAGCAAGCTTGCCGCACTTGAGGGCTCGCTTCGTCACAGCTGACCTCGTTGTTACCTTGATGCGTGGCTGGCTCCGTTCCGTCGATTCTGGTCCGCTCACGTAATATAGAAAGTATGAACACCATTAAAAGCAATGAGAAGAAGTTCTCACCAGAACAACGTGAAGAACTACTCGGAGCACTGAAAAACCGTTTTGAGAAAAACATGAACCGGCATAAAGGTCTTGAATGGGCAAAAATACAAGCAAAGCTGGAAACTAATACTGAAAAACTGTGGTCACTCAACGAAATGGAAAGAACTGGCGGTGAACCGGATGTTGTTGGCCATGATAAAAGGACGGGCGAATACATTTTTTACGATTGTTCAGCGGAAAGTCCTAAAGGCCGCAGAAGCGTTTGCTACGACCGTGAAGCGCTGGAGTCAAGGAAAGAAAATAAACCAGAAGATAACGCTATGGATATGGCAGCTGCCATGGGCATTGAGCTTTTAACGGAAGAACAATATCGAGAGTTACAGAAACTTGGAAATTTCGATACGAAAACGTCGAGCTGGGTGAAAACACCTTCTGATATCAGAAAACTCGGCGGCGCCCTCTTTTGTGATCGCCGCTACGACACTGTTTTCGTGTATCACAACGGCGCGGAATCTTACTATGCCGCCAGGGCGTTCCGTGGCTCGCTAAGGGTCTGAATTTTGCACCTGGCTGATAGCCCGATTCCAATCATCCTTATTAAGCCCCGGCGGGCAGAGCATCAAGGAGCGGAACCGCTCTTGGGCCGGGCCGGCCGCCTGTCCGGAGTGTTCACGAAACGTAAGCGTCCGCTTGAGGCCGTTGCTCCTTTTCATCAGGTTGTCTCATTTGGTAACCGGATGATGGCTTCCCGACCTCGGTGGATGCACCACGACCACACACGCTGCACGGCCTGCGCCGCCGGAAATAGTAGCCCAACGTCGCCACCGCAAGCGCTATACCCCAGACTGGGAACAGCAAGGTGGGGCCGACCCCGACGACTATTCCCCCGACGATTCCTATATCTTTTGCCCCACCGGCCCTGACGACCATCTGGGGTAAGGCGGACCAAATCACGATGCCACCCACCGCCAGCAATACCGACACGAGCGAGGCCGGGACTACCGCCAGCGCGATGGGGACCCGGCGTCCAGCCAGGCCGATCATCCAGCGCGGGAATACCTCACCCCAGCGCTGCACCAATCCGAGCGTGAGGACCGCCCCCACCAGGCCGAAGGTCGCCAGGAAGAGTCCCGAGATCCAGATCCCACTCTGTTGACCGCGACGCAGGTACTCCTCGCTCATCCCCAGCGGGAACCCCAGCGCCCAGGCGTAACGGGTGAAGGCGTAGAGGACTGGCGCCACCATCGACACACACACGGCGATCCGGCCCCAGCGTGCGGCTTGGTTCGGGCTCTGCCACCCCTCCGGGCCGTCTCGGCGGCCACAATACGGGCAGGCGCCCCCGCTCCGGCGGCCATAGCAGACGGTAGCTGCCAGCCAGAGGAACCCGCCGATAAGACACAGCAATTGGTGGATCGTCCCCCATTGAGTCCAACCCTGCAGGTATTCCTGGGCCTTCGCGGCAGTGAAGCGGCCGAGGACGGCGTAGGGGACATAACCCAGCAGGACCAGCAGGCCAAGGCCGATCATGAGCAGCAGGAGGACCCCGGTGAGCAGTACTCCGGCACTTATGAAGAGAGGCCGAAGTGCCCTGCTTCGTACTCCCGCGCAGCATCGCCGCTCCCATCCCCGCCGCGGGAATCCCTGCCATCATCACGACGATCCAGGCCACTCCCGGTCCGAACCGTCCAAGCAGCGGGTCCATAAGGTCGGGCACGGTTTTGGCGGTGAAAGGGAACCCACGCCCGCTCACCACCCAGTAGATCCCCAGCACGGCGTAGACCAGTGACCACGCAACTGCCGCGTACGGCACCCAGCGGCGCCAGTCCCGAATACCTTCACGACGAGCGGGCATGACACTGACCATCCCGCTCCCTTGTTCTTCGCGCATTACTCGCCTCCCTTCTCTAAATGAACTAAACACCGCTCTCGCTCCGAATGTGACATCGATTCGGAAAGGCGGGCAGTGTTCACCTTTTTGTGACCGTTGTCAGGCGGGAGAGGGGAATCTGTGGATAAGAAGCGACTTGGATGGTGGATTACTCGTAGTGCAGCGCTTTGATCGGGTCAAGACGCGAAGCGCGGAGCGCGGGCAGCATGCCGGCAACCAGGCCCGACCAGGAACAGGACGCTGACCGAGACAACGATAGAAGAGGCGGAGATTTCGAAGTATATCCGCCCGTATTCCCGGGCAATCTCTTCCCCCATCAGAGCGCCAAGGAACGGAAGCGAACCGATCGCTGAGGCTATTGCTACACCAAGCGTAACGCCGCAGATCGCGCCGACCAACACGATGACAACGGCCTCGGAAAGGAATTGAAACAGGACCGTCCTGCGCCTCGCTCCCAGCGCTTTCAGCACCCCGATCTCCGTGGTCCGCTCCAGGACCGACGTGTACATGATGTTCGCCAAGCCTACTCCGCCAATCGCAAGTGTCACCGTCCCGATGAAGGCGAGCAGCATCTTGAGAGCCATGGATATCCCATCAGCCAGGCTTGCGAACTTGCTGAAGGGCAGGATGAAAACCGCCTTCTCGTCTTTAGGCGAAAAACGGTGGATTCCGGCCAACGTTTCGCGAACCTGCTGGATGGCTTTTTCCGTCATGGTGGGCACAAGCGGCGCCCAAACAATCAGGTTCGGATAACGGATTTGCCCAAACATCGAACCGGTTTGATAAGGAATAAAGACACATTCGTTGTCCGGGCGGTTATAGTTGGCAATCTCCACCTTGGTCGCCAACCGCCCAATCACCGTAAAGGTGACTCCGTTTAGAGTGATTTCCTCGTCCAGGAACGGCCGCCCCTTAAACAACTCACGGTAGACGCTTGCACCGATGACGGCCACCCGGCGCCGGTACCGGTTGTCGTCGTCGTTCAGCCAGCGCCCGCCGTCGAGTTTCATGTTGCGGATAAGCTCGTACTCGGGGGCTACGGCCCGGGCCATGTACTGCTTTTCTCGGTTTCCCCGGACAACGGAGACGTTGCGCATCAACTCCGGGGAGATGGCCGCGACGAGCGGCACGTTTTCGCGAATGATATCCGCGTCCTTCTCTTCCAGCCGGATAGCCCGTCCGGATCGCATGCCTCCCGCCTGAAGGCTGGTCTGCCCATCATCCATGATGATCAGTTCCTGCCCGACCGCGCGGAAGGCAAGCGTCATGGCTTTGTGGAAGCCTTCACCATAGCTCATCAGGATGAGAAACGAGGCCACCGCCCAGGCGAGACTGATCATGGTGATGATCGATCGCCGCTTATAGAAGCGCAGTGCAGCCAGAGCATTCTCGAAAACGGCTTTCATGACCATAGCTATTTCTCAAAGCGAAGTGCCTCGACGGGCGTGATCCCGGCCGCTCTCCAGGCCGGGGGAAGAGCAGACAGGACAGCTACCGCGCCAAGCAGAAGGATGACGAGCTGGACGGTTTCGAGCTCGATCGGCAACCCTGAGAAGAACGCCGGCATCGGAAGCGAATTGACGATACCCGCGAGGAGCGCGACGAACATCAAACCGCATGTCCCGCTGATCAAGGCCAGCACCAAACCCTCCGCCAGGATTTCGAGCAGCACCCGACGCCGGGTCGCGCCGAGCGCTTTACGCAACCCGATCTCAGCCGTTCGCTCCGTCACCGACGTCATCATCGTGTTCATGACGCCAATACCGCCCAGAGACAGAGTAATGATGGCGACCGACCCAAGAAAAACTCCCAGGGCGCGGAAAGTATCATCGAACAAGGCGGCCGTCTCAATCGTGTCCCACATGGGAGCAGCCGCTTCGTCGCGAGGATCAAAACCGTGAATTCGGCCGAGAGTACGGCGCACCTGTTCCTGCGCCAGTTTCCACTCGTCAACCGACCTCGGCCGATAAATGATCGTGCTCACCTGGCCCTCATTAGCTACACCTGGATTCGGCGGGCAGTCGGAGCGGACCAGAGGGCTCGGGATTACGACTTTGTCGTTGTCAAACCCATCGTAATTCGAGTTTTGATTCTTCTCGGACATCACACCGACCACTATGTAGCGGTAGCCGGAGATTGATACCGTGTTGCCGATCGGGTCACGGCGATTCTCATAAAGCTGTTTGCGGACAGAGTCACCCAGGACGCAGACACGTGACCGACTGTTCACGTCGTTCCAGGTGATGTCGCGCCCCCGGCTGACTGGCAGGTTGCGCAGGCGCAGATAGTCCGGATCAACGCCGAGAACCAGGAAGCGGCCGGCGTTCCAACTGCTGGCGACGGGAACGGCAAACCTCTTGATTTCGGGCGCTGCCAACTCGACTGCCGGACATTGCTCACGGATAGCTTTCACATCTGACTCGTAGAGCCGGATCTCGCGCCCGGCACGCCGGCCGCCCGCCTGCATTTCGGTCCGGCCGGGGAATAGCATGACGATGCGGTCACCCAGCTGCTTCCAATTCTCACGCTGCCCCTGTTCGAAACCATCTCCGGAGGCGGAAATGAGAGCTAGAGCGACGACCCCCCAGCCGATGCCAAACATCGTCAGCAAGCTGCGCAGCTTGTGGCGCATCAGCTCGCCAATACCCTGGCGTACGATCTCAATCAAACGCCCGAAGAAGCACATAGTCGATCCAATTCCCCCTGGGAGCGCCATCAAGCTGAAAACCGCGAGGTGCTGATTCGCCCTTGCCATGACTTACGCTCCTTGTCGATCGCGGGGCCAGCGTGGCAGTCGGGCGCTCAGAAAGTCTTCAGGGCGGCCTCTGGTTTGATTCAGCTTTCCATCAAGAAATTGTCAGGATGCTTTTAAGTGGTTTGCGAGATTGGCTTTGGGACATAACCCTTGATCCACGCACCAACCGGCCAGGCTTGGTCTTTCTTACATCGTCATGAGCCAATTGCAAATCAGAAAATCTGAGTCTTAAGGCCTGAAAGGCCGGTACATATTAGCCCAGGGCGAAGCGTTTTTCGCGTAGCCCTGGGTGGCTAGGCGCGCCGGACGTGAAGCCCTGAAAGGGCGCAAGAACGGCAGACCAGCCTCTCACGCCCTTACAGGGCTACGACGTCCCGCCTGCCTCTTGACCCAGGGCTACGCGAAAAACGCTTCGCCCTGGGCTAATATGTACCGGCCTTTCAGGCCTTAAGACCCGGATTTTTGCAATTGGCTCTCATTAGACGACGTTGAGCGGCTTGGAGCCCGGCGTTATACTCTGGATCACCTTTCCGGAGAAGTCTGAGCCATGAGGGATGAGCTGCGAATCGGCGAGTGGCGGGTCGAGCCGGACGTAGGAAAGCTTAGCCGCGGTGAGGAGCAGGTCCAGCTCGAACCGAAGGCCATGGGCCTACTCGTTTACCTGGCTGAGCATGCCGGGGAAGTCCTTCCCAAGGAGCGCCTGATCCAAGCCATCTGGCCGGACACCTTCGTCACAGATGAGGTCCTCTCGAACGCCATCTGGCAACTCCGCAAGGCGTTGGGCGATGACTCCAAGCATCCGCGCTATATCGAGACGCTCCCGCGTCGCGGGTACAGGCTGATTGCGCCGGTTGAATTGGCTGCCGCCGGTTCCCAGGACGCCGATGAACTCAAAGATTCGAGGACAGGCCGTTCAGCCGAAAACGCGTCGGTGGGTGACTCGGGCTTGAGCAGTGGCGCTGGTCCTGTTGGGCGCCGTTGTAATCCTCGCCATCTGGTTTCCTCGAACGACGCTGGCGCCAACTGAGGCTCCAACATTCAAGGCCGTTCCGTTCACCAGCTACTCCGGGTCTGAGGAACGTCCGGACTTTTCGCCTCAGGGAGACCGCATCGCCTATCAGTGGACGGCAGAAGACGAGAAGAACGAGAACTCGGATATCTACGTCAAGCAAATCGGCCTCGGGGAGCCTCTCAGGCTGACGTCGGATCCAAACCCGGACATGTGCCCCAGGTGGTCTCCTGACGGCCAGCGGATCGCCTTTGTCCGTTGGCTTTCCGACAAAGTAGCCATAATCGAGGTGCCTGCCCTGGGTGGATCGGAGCGGACGCTGGCGGAACTCCGCACTGACGTCAGGCTATATGATCACGGGGGACTAAGTGACTTGTCCTGGTCGCCTGATGGAAAGCGCCTGGCTGTTTCGTTTCGCCCTCACGGCACGCTCGAAGCACGCTGCCATCTCCTCGATGTCGATTCCGGCCAGTTGGAGGCGTGCACCTCGCCACCCAAGGGAACTTTCGGTGATTACTTCGGTCAGTTTTCACCCGGCGGCAGAACGATTGCCTTTTTTCGACGGAAGGGCTGGGGGATCTGCGACTTGTATCAGCAGCCTCTGCCGAAGGGTCCGGTGCAGCAGTTGACCTTCGAGAGCTTCTCCGGGGTTGACGGCCTGACTTGGATGCCGGATGGCAGGCAAATTATCTTCGCCGCAGACGATCGCCTCTGGCGCGTTGATGTTCCAGGGGGCGGCCCGGTACCTTTGACCGGGGCTGGAGAGGTTCTGGCGCGGGAATGCCCGGCGATCTCGAGGAAAGGTAGCCTTTTGGCCTACGCCCAGGGCACGCCTTTACAGCGCGATATCTGGCGACTCGCTAATCCGCTGGTGGACACCAGTCAAGCGCAAGCCGAGCGCATCATCTCTTCGACACGTTCGGATGACAATCCTCAATTTTCCCCCGATGGAACCAGGATTGCGTTTGCCTCGAACAGGACCGGGTATTTTGAGATCTTTGTCTGCGACAACAACGGCTCGCGGTTGAGGCAGGTTACTAACCTAAAGGCGGACAGCGGCTCACCGACCTGGTCGCCGGATGGCCGTCAGATTTGCTTTGACAGTTTTACCCAAGATGCAGAGATCTACGTGGTGAACGCCGAAGGGGGCGCGCCACGCCGACTGACAACTCACCCCGCAGCGGATGTCACGCCCACCTGGTCGCGAGATGGACGATCGGTCTATTTCTCGTCTAATCGGTCTGGAAGATATGAAATCTGGAAGACAACCGTCGGGGGAAGCGAGGTCAGCCAGGTGACACAGCAAGGCGGGTTCCGTTCTATAGAGTCGGTCGATGGCACCCGGTTGTATTACGCGAATGGCTTTCCCGGACAGATCATGGTAATGCCGACCGGGGGAGGACCGGAAACCCGGATTCTGAACAAAAACCTTTCCTTTATCCAATGGGACCTGAGCTCAGCGGGAATCTATTTCGTAGACGAACGGAAGGTTAACTTCCTCGATTTTAAGAACGGGAGGACGCGCGAAGTGCTGACGCTGAACGTGCCGAATCCCGGCGACATTCAGAGTCAGCCTCGACGGCCGCTGGTTTCTCTCATCCGGTTCTGATCCACGAGAAGGATCGGACATCGTCCTCGTGGAAGACTTCCACTGAGGGTGGCTCGGTGATCACAGCAGCAACGTGGCTGAAATGGTCGTCTTCACGGTCGAAGGACCGACCATATCGTGCTGAGAACGCAGGAGGGGGGCGACATTAGATTCAAGGGTCAAGCGCGAGTGGGTTCTGTCGGATACGTAGGGGATGGAATGGCTGCACCCGACCTAAGCTCTAAATAACGTCCGGCATTGGGTGCGAGTCGGTCATCCAGGAATACGCGAAGGGACCGCGATCGCGATCGGTCGCAGGTCGAGACCTGACAGCCACCGACCCCTCTCATCACAGTCCCTCCAGGATTCGGGCGGTCGGATCTGATGCATAAAGACGGTGGGCAGGGTTTCGCGATCCGGCGTTACCATTCCGCCACCGTTTCCTGTGTCGAAAGCAAGGGTATCGAAGACTAGAATATCAGCAATGACTTCGTACACCGGGACCTACGAACACTTCCCGACCCGGGTTTTTGTCGGTGCTGTAGCGGTCGTCTGTGTCGCCATGGCGGTTTCCGCCATCAGCAGCTATACAAGCATGATCGAGTTGCGCAACCTCTACCTGGAGGACCGGGCGCATGAAGTCTCGGCGACCTTGACCGAGCGGCTGCGCGGTCCTGACCGGCTTGACCCCGACGCCTGGCGCCCAATAATAGACGAGACACTTCAGTCCGGCTCGTATCCTTGGCTCAAGTATGTCGCCTTGATTGAGCCGAACGGTCAGCCCCTTACATCCGGCGGCCGACAGTCGAACGATCTGTATTTGTACGAGACGGCGGTCCGTACTCCCCGGTGGGGCCGTCAGGGTGGACGATTCGGCCCGCCCGGGCTCCGGCAGGAACACGACAGCGACCAACCGGCCAGACTCAAGCTTGCGAATAGGGATCGATCCATCCAGCGCGGAATTTATTACGCGCCAGGCGTATCTCCATCTTGGCGTGTCCGCCCTGGCAGTTTTCGCGCTCGGCGTTCTCGGGTATTTTTTCGTCCGGACTCTTCGACGTTTCCTGGAGCTGCAAGCGGAGCAGGAATCCCAACGCCACCTAGCGGCTCTCGGTCGACTCTCCGCGACTCTGGCTCATGAGATTCGAAACCCTCTGGGCGCCATCAAAGGCCTCACCCAGGTAGCGCAGGAACGCCTTCCGCCGGATCACGATACGCAGGAAATGATGACAACCGTGGTCACCGAAGCCGAACGCCTGGAGCGTCTCGTAACGGACCTGCTGGCTTTCGCCCGGCCACGCCCGATCAACGCCGTCGAGCTCGATCTGAAACAGCTTGTCGCGGGCGTCGCGCAGGGACTGCGCAGCCAGGCGGCCGAGAAGAAAATCGAGTTCAAGCTTCCCGATCCTGACCCTCCCGCACCCGTGCGAGCCGATCCCGACGGGCTGAGACAAGTGTTCCTCAATATCCTCCTCAACGCCATCGAGGCGTCCCCCTCCGACTCCACCATCGACGTAAGAATTGATCAGTTCCACGCAAAATTACGCCGTTGAGATCTACTGACGAAGGCACGGGGATAGGAGACCAAGATCCGGAGGAGCTCTTTCAGCCCTTTGTCACCACGAAAACCCGGGGAACCGGACTTGGGCTGCCCGTTTCTCGCCAAATTGTTGAACGGCTCGGAGGAACGATCGATATCCGTAATCGAGAGCCGAGAGGCGCAGTCTGCCGGTTAATCGCTGCCGGCCCACCTATCTTCTATCCCTGACCGGAAGGCCGTCGCTGGTGCGGCGAAGAGGATAAGCACGATGCAAAAGGTCAAGTTTTCTATCCTGGTCGCCGATGACGAAGCCCCGCAACGCCAACTCATGCGGGCGGTCCTCGAGAAAGACTTCGCGGTCGTGACCGCAGCCAACGGTGAAGAAGCGCGCCAGCTCTTGAGTCAAAGGAGCTTCGATCTGGTCATCACCGATGAGCGGATGCCGATGATGTCGGGGTCCGAGCTCCTCCGCTGGATGAGGGAAAATGCTCCCGAAACCCCGGTGGTCGTTCTGACTGCATTCGGGTCGATCCAGACTGCAGTGGAAGCGATCAAGCTCGGTGCCGCCGATTATCTCACGAAACCGCTTAAGAGCCCGGATGAGCTGAGGCTCGTGGTGTCCCGCTTGCTCGAACAGAGGATCCTGCAGAACGAAAGGCTCGTCCAGCGGGCGGACAGCGAAGTGTATTTTCCCGATCGCCGATATCGTCGCGGAGAGCCAGGCCATGAAGGACGGCTCTCCAGCTCGGGGCCCGGGTGGCCGCCGCAGACGACGACAGTCCTCCTCACCGGGGAGTCGGGAACCGGGAAAGAAGTCCTGGCCAGGTTCATACACCGGGCGAGTCCGCGCAGCGACGCTCCGTTCGTTGCCCTCAACTGCGCCGCTCTCAGCGAGACGCTCCTCGAGTCGGAGCTCTTTGGACATGAGAAGGGAGCTTTCACTGGCGCAACTCAAACTCGCCAAGGCCGCTTCGAGCTGGCACACGGAGGAACCCTGTTTCTCGATGAAATCGCGGAGATGAACTCCGATCTGCAGGCCAAGCTCCTGCGTGTGCTTCAGGAGAGAGAGTTTGAGCGGGTCGGCGGGACGAGGACTATCACGGTCGATGTGCGCGTCATCGCGGCGACGAACCGTGATCTGGCGAGCTTGCATGAAAAGCGGCTCGTTTCAGAGAAGACTTGTACTACCGGCTTAATGTTTTCCCGATTCACCTCCCGCCCTTGCGTGAGCGCAAGGAAGATATCATCCCCGTGGCAGAACACTTCCTCGCGAAATTCGTTAAGCGGATGGGAACCGGCCCCAAAAGACTTTCGGCCGAAGCGAAATCGGTGCTGTCACAACCACGAGTGGCCCGGAAACGTACGCGAGCTTCAGAACGCGATTGAGCGTGCGCTCATCATTGCCCGCTCGGACGGAGATCACGCCCGATGATTTGCCTGTTCAGATTCCTCGTCCTTCAGACCAGAGGCCGACTCGACCCGCACTCTGGCCGAAATCGAAAAGACGGCCATCCTGAAAGCCCTCGAGGCGAACGACGGAGACCGGCGACGGACAGCCGAACAACTGGATATCAGTCTCCGAACGCTCCAGTACCGGCTGAAAGAATACGGTCTCACCGGTCGTGACTGAGGTGCAGTTTTTGCGCTTTAGAACAGCTCAGAAGTGCAACACCTGCACAGACAGCTGGTAGACCATACGCCTACTCATTTCCAGATAAGTAACTAATTCTTAGTCACTTATCGCATCTGTGCTCCTCCCTGGCACGACCTTTGCCTAACTACGCTGCGGTGAAAGTAACTAGATCGCTTTTATTGGAGGAGCTTGTTATGAAACGCAGCATTCAGATTTTGGCGTTGTTCTCGGTTGTAATCCTCGGCTCAACGGCCGTATGGGCGCAGTTCTGGCCCGGATCCCGGAATCAGGTGAGCGGGACAACCGTCCAGCAGTGCAAGGATGCGAACGGTGACGGCATCTGTGACGACTGCGGACAGCCGGTCGGCACAAACCGCAACCAGGGCAAGGGCGGCAAAGGCTATGGGCCCGGTGACGGTTCCGGAAACCAGGGCCAGGGACCGAAGGACGGCAGCGGTTACGGCTCTGGATCGAGCAATGGGCAGGGCAGTTGTGACGGCACCGGGCCGCGCGGGAATCAGGGTGGACGTGGCGGCCGCGGAGGCCGTGGAGGCCGCCGGTAGTTTCTCATCTTCTTCAAAAGAGCCCGGGCCTCGCATTCTGCCGAGGCCCGGGCCGAAAGGAGCCGATCATGAAACGCTACATACTGGTTACATTCGTTCTATTCCTGATCATCCTGCCCTTGCAGGCGCAGCGCTGGGGCGGAAACAGGCTCTGCACAGAGCCTCTCAAGAACGAAGACCTTCGGCTGATCCAAGGCACCGTGGAAGACGTCCAGGTGCAAGCCGGAAAGGGTATGCCGACCATGGTCGTCAAGGGTGTCGACGGCTCCCTGGTTTCGATCGTCTGTCGGACCGTATTCTGCCTGGCTGGACAGTGGGTTTACGGTTGAAAAAGGTGACCAGGTGACGGTTAACGCCTTCAGTTGTCGGAGAGACACGGAAGCCCTCGCTGCGGTTGAAATCGTCAACAAGACCCGGGGAACACAAATCGCGTTACGCGACGAATACGGGCGGCCTGAGTCGCGAGGCCAGCGCCGGGGAAGACGAGCCGGCTGCCTCGGCCGCCCCGAGTCGCCGAAGCAGTAGAGGTTTTAGCAAAGTGCGGTGGCAAAAGGGGTGCGATTGCTTTGAGCCGGACTCCTTCTCGCGCCGCACTTTATACGTATTTCTCGACCCCGAACGGGCATAGGGAAGGCGCCCCTCTTCATGGAGATTCGCAGCCCTGGCTAACGTGTTTTAGGTGGCTGACGCGGGCGCGGCCGTTCCGCAAGCCCCACTATCTCCGAGCTTATCGGCCGAAACGCAACATTGGAGTGTCCCACGAGCTTTGGCCTTTTTTCCGTTAAGGTCTCGGTCAGGGACCCCCTGAAACAGCTTCCAACTGTGCAAGCCACCGCTCACGTTTGCAGCGTCAAAACCGTTTTGTCTGAGAATCCTCTCGGCCAGGTAACCTCGAAGCCCGACCCGGCAGCACACCACGATTCTGCGGTCCTTGGGGAGCTCACCAAGTCTCTTCCGCAGCTGGCCAAGAGGGATCATCGTCGAGCCAGGGATTGCTCCCTCCGCCAGTTCACTCGGTTCCCGCACATCCAGAAGCAACGCATCCGCCGGTATCTCGTCAGCGTAAACCGGGACCGTATCTCCGCGGAGCATGTCCGCCGCGATCATCCCGGCGTAATTGACCGGGTCGCGTGCGGAGCCAAATGGAGGGGCATAGCTGAGCTCCAGCGTCTCGAGCGCGAAAACATCGAGCCCTGCCAGCATAGCTGTAGCGATCACGTCCATCCGCTTGTCCACGCCTTTTTCGCCCACGATCTGCGCGCCCAGGATCTTTCCTTCAGGATCGAAGAGGAGCTTCATCGCCATCTGAGCGGCGCCGGGGTAGTAGGTCGCGTTGGAAAAGGGATGCAGGTACACCTTTCGATACGGTCGACCGAGCGCCTTCAGGCGTTTTTCGGTCGCGCCGGTGTTTGCCGCGGTCTTCCAGAACACTTTGACGACAGCGGTTCCGAGCGTACCCGGATAGCGTACACGACGCGCCGAACACATTATCGGCCGCCATCCGCCCCTGACGGTTGGCCGGGCCTGCCAGCGGAATCTGCGCCCTCTCACCCGTGGCCAGGTCGCGGACGGAGATCACATCGCCTGCCGCATAGATATCCGGGTCGCTGGTCTGCAGGTATTCATTAACGACGATTCCCTTCTCTTTCGAGAGTTCAAGGCCCGCCTGCTCGGCGAGCCCGGAGTTCGGACGGACTCCGACGGACATCACGACAAAGTCGGCCTGCAACTCCGTGCCGTCGTCGAGCGACACCTGCAGTTCCGGGTCCACCGTCTCTTCACTCGATGAACGGTGTATTTCCACGACCCTGCGTCCCAGGGCGAGCTTGACTCCTGCTTTGAGCAGCTCCTCGGCCAGTGGCTGGGCCATCTCCGGATCCAGCGTAGGGAGCACCTGGGGCAACATCTCCACAATCGTGACTTCGAGATCTCGCTGGCGCAGGTTCTCGGCCACTTCCAGCCCGACAAATCCCGCTCCAACCACGACCACTCTTTTTGCTCCCTCCCCGACCCGCGCAAGAATCCGGTCCATGTCCGAGATCGTCCAGAGCTGGAAGACTTCCGGGTCGTCCGCACCAGGGACAGGAGGACGCACCGGAGTGGAACCGGTAGCGAGAATCAGCTTGTCGTAGCTCTCGGTATAGGTCTCGCCGGTGTTTCGGTTCCGCACCACGACCTGCCGCTCGGCACGCTTGATTTCGATCGCCTCGTGCAAAGTCCGAACATCGACGCGCGTCCTCGCTCTGAAAGCCTCGGCTGGCATCACCAGCAGCTTGCCGCGGTTTTCGATGACATTGCCTACGTGATACGGGAGTCCACAATTTGCAAAAGAGATGTAAGGTCCTCTCTCCAGGAGGATAATCTCCGCCTCTTCGTTCAGCCTGCGCGCTCGTGCCGCGGCGCTGGCGCCTCCCGCCACTCCTCCCACGATTACCAGTTTCATGTCACTTCCCTCCGGTTCCGGCTGGTTCACACCCTTGTCATGCCTTTCGGCCCGGGATGATGAGTACCGGGATGCTGCTGTGGCGCATGACCCGAATGGTCGTCGTGCCAATCGTGCTCCATTCCAGGAACGGCCTGTGCTCCGCAGCCATGACGATCAGATCTGACTGGCTCTCGGCCGCAAAACGCAAAATCTGCTCCGCCGCGTCCCCGACTCTGACGCTTTCCGTGAGCCGACAGCTAGCCCTCACATCTGGGCCAATGGAAGAGCAGAGTCGTTTTAGCACGTCCTTTTCTGTTTCCTTCGGGTCCTCGATGGCGTGCAGGATGCGAAGCTCAGCGTCAAATACCCGTGCGACACTCGCGGACACCGACAAAGAGCGAATGGCCGCTTCCGTGAAATTCACCGGACTGAGAACGGCGTGGATGCGGGGCAACTCATGGTCGCTCCGTCTCGCGGGCACAATGAGGATAGGACACCGCGCGTGGCGCACGAGGTTTTCGGCAACGGATCCCAAAAGCAATCGGTCGACACCACTGCGCCCGTGCGAGCCCATCACCACCAAGTCTGGCCGGTCGGTCTCAAGCCGTTTCTGGAGCTCATCAATCGCCGGGCCTTCGGTGATCTTCAGATTCCACTCGATTCCCTGCCCGAGTGATCGTTCAGCCAACTCATGGAGCAGCTGCTCCAGGCTGCTGCGGTGATCCAGCAGCTGTTGGTTTAGGGCCTCGACCTGGCCTGAGGTGAAGTAAACAGGCGCCTCCACGTGGTCGGCGTGAAAAACTTCGACGCCAGCCCCGAAGGTTCCCGCGAAGTATCGCGTCCACTGAAGTACAGGCGCAGACACCGGGCTGAAATCAACAGCGGAAAGAATGCGTTTCGGGTGGAACTCGTTCATACGGTCCTCCATCTTCTAGTACTACATGATTATATACTCATGTATTAAATAATAGGAAGCAGTTTTTGAAAACCGCAGTCGGGTCGCTCGTCTTGCTCGCAACCGATGGCGGGAAGTGAGTGTCGAGACGGCAATGGTTTCCGGAGTCTGCGCGCGGCATCGGCATGGCAGGTGACGTCCTCTATGAAGGCACGCTTCCCGGGCCGATTTTCGCATTTCAGACGAACCTGGGTCGATGAGGTTCCGGCAGGAGCGCCTTCATCGGGCGCTCCTCCAGGAGTGGGCCACTTTCACGACCAGGTCCATCATGGCTTTGTTGCCGTTCGCTTCGCCTTTTTCAAAGTCGTTTTCGCCCCGCCCCATCTGGTTGGTCACGTGCGCGAAGCAGATGATCGAGAAAGTCTTTGCCTGTGCGAGAGCATAGAGCGCGGCCGCTTCCATCTCGACCGCCAACAAGCCTTGTGACCGCGCGAAGGCGATTGCCTCCTCGGTTTCCCGGAACGGTGCATCGGTCGTCCACACACCGCCCCTCACCACTCGCTGAGAGCCGGCTAACAGGTTCTCTACCAGGACGAGCAGATTGTCGGGAACGTGAGCATAAGGCGCGGCCGGCAGATAATGGTAGCTGGTTCCTTCATCGCGCAGCGCACGATCGATCAGCACGAAATAGGGCGGCGTACCCGCCGCGACGATTTGACCGGCCGAGGTGACGCTTATCAGCAGCCGGCAACCCGAAGCAAAGAGCTCTTCAGCGATAAGCACTGCAAAGGATGCACCCACTGCGCAACCAACCACACCGATGGTCTCCCCCGCCTTGTCGAGTTCAAACAGCTCCGTGTGATAGCACGCCCAGTGAGGATTGCGTTTCGCCCCGGAATCCTTCAGATGGCGAAACAGGTCGCCGTCAGGATCGAGAAGGCAGATTTCCGGGACGTTGCCCGACGGGAGCGACTTCTGGCGTCGCGCCTCGCCTAACAGCCGGTCGGGAGTGAAGATCGAAGATTTATCGTGGTGCTTGTTCTCAAGAAGCGGGATCATCGCCTGTCCTTCTGAATTACGGTCAATACTGCCCGCGACGCAACTGGTCGGCGGCTTGGGCGATCGCGGCAGTAGTCGCGCCCCTAGAGCGTGTGTTCTGCTTCACTCCGGCATGAAGGTGTCCCTACTGGCAGCCTGGCTGAGAACAGAGATTCTGGTCGAAGAATCTCATCACGTGATTCTGGAAACGATCAGCCACCTTGCTCGTGTGAGTGCCCTCATACACTTCGAAGCTGTTCGCGATTCCATACTTGTCAAGAACGTCGTGCAGCTTCCCGGCATCGATCTTCAAACCGTCCCGGTCCCCCACATCCATTGCGATTGCGCGATACCGGCGCAGACTTCCGATGTACTGATCCACGAAAGCCAGCGGCGCATTGGCCGCCCATTTCGCGATGACGTCCGGCTGAGCTACACCGCCCTTCGTTGGCAGGTCAAGATAAAGCGGGGGATTCTTCGGGTTCGGTGACCAGGCCGCTGCGGTCGCAAGCTGGGCGCGAGGGAAGAACGGCAGTTTTGCCGAATCTGAAGGCATCTTGACCGCCTCCAGCGCCTTCTCGAGCTCAGGGTTGGCGGGTCCGGATCCCCTGGGAGCCAGGCAACACGGGCTCATGATATACAAGCTACCGAACACATCGGCATGCTTCATGCCGATGCGGGTTGCGCCGTACCCTCCCATAGAGTGGCCAACCAAGCCGCGGCTCAGTCGATCTGGAATCGTCCGGTAATGAGCGTCGACGTATGCAACCACATCATGCGCCACGAACTGCTCGAAATCCCCGGTGGTGACTGAGCTCGAATACATGGAACCGTTGTGCACGGTCTTCGAATCGGGCAGCACGAGGATCATCTCTTTTGCGCCTTGGGCGAAAGCTCCTTCGATGGTCTGCGGCACGTGTATTTCGCCGCTCCATTGCTCGGCGCCGATGGAATAACCATGCAACGCATACACGACCGGGTAGCGCCGGGATTTTTCGTTGGCATAGCTGGGGGGCAGAAACACGATCACGTCCCGGTCGACGGCATTCCCCTCCAAATTGCCTTCCAGGGCTGTCCCGTGGATCTTAATGCGCTCTACCGCGACAGGCTTCGCGCCGGGGACTACTGGAGGAACGTCGGTCTGCACTTGAGCCGCAAGCCAAGATCCCAAAGTGACGGTTATCGCCAGCGTTACCCAAAGCAATCTCGTCGTTCTCATCGATATCCTCTCCCGTAACACCTCAATTTGGACGGTTTGTATCAGACAGGGATCATTGACCGATTCTGCGAAGGGCGCCGTCCAACAGGACGGGCTTGCCGGGTTCAATCCGAGCGTCGGTGGATTGGTCGCCGTAGCTTACCCTGTATCCCACCGGATGATCGCATTGCAGTCTGAGCTCAGTGAGCCGCCCTTCCTTCCACGTGATGTCCACCTTGCCGCCACCCCGTACGCGCACTCCCTTCAGGCTACCGCTCGACCACTGATGCGGCAGGGCAGGCAACACGCTGATCTCCTGGGGAGTGCTCTGTATCAGCATTTCAGTAATCGCAGCCGGACCGCCCAGATTGCCATCGATCTGAAAAGGTGGGCAGAGATCGAACATGTTCGGCAGTGTGCTCGTCGTGATCAGGATCTTCAGGTTGGCATAAGCGTGCTCCGAGTTGCGAAGCCGCGCCCAAAGGGCTGCCCTCCAAACCGACGACCATCCGGTCCCACCGTCACCGCGCAGTTCGAGGCTCCTCGTTGCGGCAGCCGCGAATTCTGGAGTGGTCTCAAGACTGATGCCATGTCCCGGATAGAGCGAGTACAAGTGCGACACGTGCCGATGAGCCGGCTCAGCTTCGGGGTAATCCTCAATCCATTCCTGGAGTTGCCCACGCTTGCCGATCTGCAGTGGCGGCAACCGCTTCTGCGCCCGATCCAGTCTTGACCGGAACTCGGCGTCTGTTCCAAGGATTTCGGCGGCGCGCCGACAGTTCTCGAAGAGCTCGCCAATGAGCTCAATGTCCATCGTGGCCGCGTAGGTCAAATGATGCCGCTTGCCATTGAAGACATATTGGTTCTCGGGCGAAGTTGAAGGATTCGTGACCAGCCGCCCCGCGAAAGCTGTTCCGGCCGGCGCCTCTACGAGCGTACCGAGCGCGAACTCGGCGGCTTCCATCATCGCGGGATACGCTTCGCGCCGCAGGAATCCCCGGTCCCCGCTGAACATGTAGTGGTCCCACATCTGGTTCGCCAGCCACATCGCGCCAGCCGGCCAGATTCCCCAGGCGCCGTCCACCGGTGCGGTCGCGCGCCAAAGATCGGTGTTGTGGTGCAGGACCCACCCCTCGCTGCGGTAGTGCGCGCGAGCGGTATCGGCGCCGGTGACACGCAAGTCGCGGATCATCTTCCAGAGCGGCTCTTCCGCCTCCCAGAGGTCGCCGGCATCAGCCTGCCAATAGTTCATTTCGAGGTTGATATTCGTCGTCCATTTGCTGCTCCAGGCTGGAAGCAGATCCTTGTTCCAAATCCCCTGGAGGTTCGCGGGTTGACCTCCTGGCCGGGAAGACGAGATTAACAGGTAGCGACCAAACTCGAAATAAAGGGCGAGCAAGCTCGGGTCTTCGTTTTCGGCAAAAGTCTTGATGCGCCGGTCAGTGGTCTCGGTCGAGTGCCCCTCTCCAAGTCGCAGCTGTACCCGCGAAAACAACTGGCGAAAATCGTCCACATGCCTCTTCCGCAAAGAGTCGCATGACTGTTTCGACGCGCGCCGAAGGTACCCTCGTGCGGAGCCCAAAGCATCGCCGCCGATATCCCGGTAATTCCTGAAACTTGTCGCGTTGGCGAACAGGATCGTAACCGAGTCCGCGCCGGAGACTTCCAGCCGTCCTTCCGCATTGCGAACCGAACCGCCCTCGGCCACTATCTTTAACACCGCGGCGAACCGCATGCCCGGCTGATCCCAGGAGCCTGTCCAAGACCGGGCCGGATTCTGCCGCGGTTGGATCTGACCGATCAGTTGCAAGTGTGTCCTTTGCGTTGCTTTCGACACGTGTTCCAGCTTGTGGAGAATCGATCCCTACGCTGAAAGTGACTGAACCGGGTTGCCCGGCTGTGATTCGAACGACAAGAACCTGGTCCGGGTAGGAAACGAACGCTTCACGCCGGAAGGTCACACCGCCGACTTTGTAGGTTGTCTGGGCAATCGCATCGTCCAAGCGCAGTTCACGACGGTATTCTGTCGCCTTCCCGTGGCCTGGGAAATGCAGTCGCACGTCACAAAAGGGTTGATAGGGCATGAGCAGCTTCGGCTCGCCCATCACCTTTTCCGAGAGCCTTTCAGCCTCGTCCACCTTGCCCGCGAAGATCAACTCCCGGATCTTCTCGAGATGGCTGTTTGCCTCGGGATTGACGTAGTTATGCGGGCCTCCACCCCAGAGGGTGCTCTCGTTGATCTGCAGGCGTTCATCCTCGGCGCCGCCAAAAACCATGGCGCCGACGCGTCCGTTGCCGAGCGGTAAAGCCTCGGTCCATTCAATGGCGGGTTTGTCGTACGTGAGGCTGAGATCGGATTCGGATGCCCCTGCAGCCACGCTCAGCACGGCTGTAGTTACTGAAACCAACGCTATCCCCACTCCGAATCGCATTCGCACTCTCCTATCCTACGAGTCCGCCGCCCGGTAAGAAATACTGTCTATCCACAAACAACACGAACAAACCGATCGATCGTGTTGGTTCGTGGATAAACTCGAAGGGCCGGCGTCCCGCACAATGAGGGAACGCCGGCCCTGGTCGGATCACTGTTACTGACTCCTGCTCGGTCCTAGAAGATGAACCTCAAGACGAGCTGGAGGGTACGCGGAGATCGGGTACCGTTGACGGTGCCCACACCATTGATGTTGTTGATCGACCCGTCTGCCTTGAAGGGCAGGTTCTGGATCGTCAAATCATCATAGCTCTTGTAGTTGATGGTGCGGTTCACGCCGCTGTACTGCGTATGGTTGAAGGCGTTGAACGCGTCGGCCCGGATCTCTAAGCCTTTCCGGTCCTCGCCGATGGGGAACACCTTCGACAAGGACAGGTCCAGGTTGTTGATCGGCGGATTCCAAAAGTAGACGCGGGGCGAGTCCAAGCCGATAGTCCCGACCCTCGGCGCCGTGAAAGCGTCGAGATTGAACTGATGGTACGGGTCGTCGCTGTTGTACCCCTTGCCCGGGTCTCCCTTCAGAACGATTCGGGCTCCCTCGGTATAGCTGCCGGTGTACGTGGTGTTGGCCACTCCGGGAATGGAGAAGCCGGCGCTGGCCGGACCGCCGTAGCTCCAGCGGTAGTTGCCGGTAACCTGCCAGTTGTCCACGAGGTAGCTGAGGACACCGCTGGTGAGCTTGGGCGTCTCATAGATGAAATACCCGGTGAAGACGTGCGGCCGATCGAAGGACAGGGGGCCGTAGTTGGCCTCACGGTCCTTGCCATCGATACGGGCGTAGTCCCAGTCGCCGCCGAGTGTGCCCTTGGCCGAGCTCCGCGTGTAGTAGAAGCTGCCCGACAGGCCTTTGGCGAAGCGGCGGGTGATGGTGGCCTGCAGAGCTTTGTAGTCCGAGTACGCTTCGAATTCCCACAGACGGACATCGGTAAAACCAGGGTACTTACGCAGGAAGTCAACCGCCAGGGCGTTCTGTCCCGGCAACGACCCGGGCGCCGAACATCCGGCGCAGGTCCCCTTGGTCGGATCCTGGTTCTCGGCCTTGTACGTCGTGCCGTACGGAATGGCGTTCAGGTTCCGGAACTGGAGCAGGTTTCGCGATTCAGATCCGACATACGCCACATCCAGGGTCAGCTCATGCGGCATCCTCCACTGCAGACCCACGTTCCACTGGTAAACCGTGGGCACCTTCCACGCGTAGGTGTTCGCCTGGATGCCCAGCGGCGAGTACAGCGGGGTGGCTCCCACTGCGTCCTTCATCAAACCCCAGTTCAGGGTCGGCGACTGCGTGCCCGGAGGATTATTGACCAGATCGAACACCTGGTTGCCCTGCGGCCGGTCGTAGAGCAGCGCAAACGCGCCGCGCACCACCAGGTTCTGCTTACCCGTCAGGTCATACGCCAGTCCGACTCTCGGGGATACCTTAAACTTATTCCCGTCGGTCAGCGTGTTGGAGATACCGTCACCGGCCTGATGGGCCCCGTTGAAGCGGTCGCCGGAGTTCGGCACGACGCGGCCGACGAACGCGGCATTCACCGACTGGTTGGTCTGCTGATCGTAGCCGACCTTGACTCCGTTAATGATCGCAGGCTTGTACAACCGCACCGACTTGGACATGTCGTAGTCGTCGGCAATCCAGTTGGACGCCACCATCGACCTGTCCCACTGAGGCGTGAGGAAGTAGAAGCGCACGCCGTAGTCCAAAGTCGCCCGGGAGTTCGCCCGCCAGTTGTCCTGCAGATACCACTCGACGTTGGAGTAGCGCCATTGTGGCTTCAGGAAGGCCGACGCCTGGTTGAAGCTGTCGTAAACTCCGAGCGCCGCGTTGGCGAAGGGATGGCTGGAGTCGAACGGGTTGCTGGCGTTGTTGTTGAAGTTGATCTGCCCGTTGAAATTGGCGAAGGCGCTCTGGTCCTTGAGGCTCCTTTGAACGTAAGCCCCGACTTTTAGGGCGTGGCTCCCCATGATCTTGGTCAGGTTGGCCAGCACGTCATAGGTGGTGTTGAAGTTCGTGAACGGCGCCTGGTTGGTTCTCATGAGCGGCGTGTTCGCCAAGCGTCCCCCGCCCCACTCGAATCTGGGAACCAAGTCCATCTGGATCGCCTGCGGGTACAGCATGGGCAGGTTGTCCATGCCCGTCCCCTTTCGGGTGAGCTTGTCGCTCGTGCTGTAGTGATCGAGCGAGTTGTGCGCCTGCCCGAACGAAATCTCGAGCGAGGTCGTGTTGTTCAGGACGCCGGTCGTGTTGATCATGAAGTTGCGGCCCGGCGTTTTCTGGACCACCTGCATGGTGTCGAGGTTGCCGCCGATCGACCACCCGCTGATCCCGTACGGCAAATCGAACACCTCGCTGCGCTGCATGTAGCGCCCCGCCATCCGCCAGTTGTCGGTCATCGCGTAGTCGATCCGCAGCAGTTCCTCGCGGTGCGGCTGGTTGGATGGGGTCTGGCTCGTATAGTTGTAGCCCTTCTTGCCCGTGATGTTCGGGTCCGGGTAAATGCTCAGGATCGCCAGCGTGGGGCCGTACAGTCGGGACGCCGGGATCCTCCCGAGCACGCCGCCGTCGCTGTAGCACCCGGAGGTGTCGCCCGACTTGCAGGGAAGGTTCTGCGTGTAGTCGCGAATGTAGGGATACAGGTTCCCGTTGTTGTCCACGCTCTGGGAGAAATCACCCTTGCGCTCCAGCGCCGTGGGCACCGTCACTCGCTGCTCGCCCACCGGGTCTTTCCGGCGCTGCCATTCCTGGTTGAAGAAGAAAAACAGCTTGTTCTTGTCCTTGTTGAAAAGCCCCGGGATGTAGACCGGGCCGCCGAACGTCCAGCCGAAATCGTTCCGCTTGCTGGCGCTCTTGCTGATGCCGCTCCGGTTGTTCATCCAAGAATTGGCGTTCCAGCCGGAACGCCGCGCGTACCAGTACGCCGACCCGTGGAAGTCCTTGCTGCCGCTCTTGGTCACGGCCTGCACCTGGGCGCCCAGCGCCCGGCCGTATTCCGCCTGGTAGCTCGAGGTCAACACCTTGAACTCAGACACCGCATCCAGGTTGATGGTGGCCATGTTGCCACCGTTGTCGCCGGTGTCGATGTTGGCCACCCCGTCCACCGTGAAATTGTTGGAGTTGGCCCGCTGGCCGTTCACATTGAAGTTGCTCACCTGCGTGGGCGCGTCAACGGTGGGAACGACACCCGGGACGAAGCTGGCCAGCCCGAAGAAGCTGCGGCCGTTGACCCCGATGTTCTGAATGGCCGCCGATTCCAGCGTGTAGGCGCGCTCGCCGCTTCTCAGCTGGACTGCGGACGAGTCGTCCGTGACCGTCACGGTTTCGTTGATCTCACCCACCTGCAGAGTGAAGTTCCCGGCCGTGAGCCGGTCGTTCGCGTTGACCACCAGGCCCTTTTTCTGCAGCGTCTGGAACCCCTGCATGCTGATCTTGAGAGTGTACGTATCGGGACGAACATAGGCGAAGTAGAAACTCCCCTTGTCGTCGGTAATGGCCTCCAGCGCAGTGCCCTGTGTCTCGCTGGTCAGCGTGACGGTCACGCCCGGCACTACGCCCCCCTGGGCGTCGACTACCGAGCCTGAGACCGAGGCGCTGGTGGTTTGTGCCTGCAGCAAAGCGCAGCCTGTCAGGCAAATCACGGCGATGAGCGCCGCCGTCCCTAAAGCATGCCACAACCTTTCACGGTGCAAAGACATAGCTTCCTCCCCTTCTAACCGGCCTGGGATGCCGACCAATAGTTTCCGCCGCGAACTAAACAATTTCGGCACTTATAATCGGTAAGCAGGACTGTGTCAATTGCTATATTGGGACAAAGCAATTGATTCCCTCACATTCCGATCTGCTAGTAGTTTCGTCTCAGTCGGTCCTCCTATCCGGGCTTTGGGGTCAACGCCTCCTGCTGACAACGATCAGGCGTCGAGCCCTCAGCTGGGGATACCGTAGCGGGGAAGTCCCGCACCGGATAGGTTCAGTACGGTATACCGCGCTCAACTCTAATGGAATGTCAATGTTGGGCCGCTGAGGAAAGCTGGTTCTGTTGTCCGGTTAACGGTTAAGTCGGACTGTTAAGCCGCGCCTGGAGCCGGCAAAACGCCTCTGGTTCTCGCGAAGCGAGGGGATGAGCGAAAGCGAAGGGACGGGACTCGGCGAGTCCCGCGACCGGGCCGGTCAGCCCACCGGGATCGTCTCTCAGAGAGGCTGCCTTTCGCACCACGCCGTCGCCGGGCGCGCTCTAGCAGCCGTAGGCCGGGAGGCGTGCAGCAACGGACGCTCGGGGAACCGCAGGTCGAAGGTCAGCGCCGGGCACGCTCTGGGAGCCGCACGCCGGAGGCGTGCCAGGATAGTAGCCGGGGGTGGAGCCGTTTTCGGGCGACACCCCCGGTATAATGAGCAGTCGCAAGCCCACCCTGGAGGGGTGGGAGGAGAGGAGCGCGAGATGGGATCAACAAACACACTCCTGCTCTACCATCTGGTTTTCACCACGAAGGATCGCTACGCCTTCATCAACGAATCTCGGGCACCGATGCAGGTCCGGACCCGCATTCCTGTCTACTGCTCAATCGAGACTACGGTGACCGACCTGGGCTCCAGTTGGAGAGCCAGCTTGCCGCCCTGGATCTTCGCTGAAACGGGCTTAGGCGCAACCGTGTCAGGCGCGTCGAAGGTGTTGACGCTATCAACCTTGGGAGCGGTTAGTGTTTCTCCAACTGCCGATTTGGCCGTGACACCCCCCAGGTTGACCTCGATCTCGAGAGGTTGATTGGGGTCCAGGTTGGTGATGGCCAACATCAGCTTGCCGGTCGTGTCCTTAGCTGCAATGGCGTCCACCCGCGGCAAGCTGACATTTCCGTGCGTATAGGCGCCAGCGTCGTAAGCCAGCGGCACAAATGTGGCGTCCTGGAACGGCGCGTACATCTTGAAAACGTGATAGGTCGGGGTCAAAACCATCTTTTCTTTGTCCGTCATGATCATGGCCTGCAGCACATTCACCATCTGTGCGATGTTGGCCATGCGCACGCGGTCGGCATGCCGAGAGAAGATGTTCAGGTTGAGAGCAGCCAGAATAGCGTCACGCAGGCTGTTCTGCTGGACCAGGAAGCCGGGATTCGTGCCGGGTAACGGCGCGTACCAGGCGCCCCACTCGTCAACGACGAGGGCGACCTTCTTTTGCGGGTCATACTTGTCCATGATGGCCGAATGCCTGGTGACCAGATCCTCCATTGCCAGGGTGAACTTGAGGATTTGACTGTACTCCGTCTCTCCGAACCCCACGGATGCAAACGCCGGCGGCCACTGACCTACCGTGTAGGAGTGCAGAGACAGCCCGTTGATATCCCAACTCCACTGGTGGTTTTGATAGGCCTTCATGACGGCTTCTGTCCATTCGGTCCACCGGGCTTCGCCGCCGCCAGGGCCTACGGCGAGCTTCAGCATCTGTTGCTTGTCCTGCTGGGCCGGATTGAAGTTCCTGACGAAGCGACTGTAGATCTTCAGCTGGCTCAGGTAGTAGTCGGGGGTCATGTTTCCGCCGCAGTCCCAGCTTTCGTTGCCGATGCCAAGGTAGGCGACCTTGTAGGGGGCCGGATGGCCGTTGGCGGCGCGTTCCTTGGCCAGCGCCGTCGGCTGCGCGGTGGTCATGTATTCCAGCCATTCGGCTGCTTCCTGCGGAGTGCCGGAGCCGACATTGACCGAGAGGTACGCTTCGCTGCCTATCTGATCGAGGAAGTCCATGAACTCGTGTATTCCGAAGCTATTCGGCTCGATCACGCCGCCCCAGTTAGGATTGAGCGTTGCCACGCGCTGATCGGCAGGGCCTATGCCCTTGCGCCAGTGATATTCGTCGGCGAAGCAGCCCCCTGGCCATCGTACGTTCGGCACTCTCAGCGCCTTGAGCGCGGCGACGACATCGTTGCGCATGCCGCGAGTATTGGGGATTTTGGAATCCGGACCGACCCATACGCCCTCATACACGCCGTGGCCGAGATGCTCGGCGAACTGGCCGAAAATGTTGCGGTCGATCTTGGCGCCGGCTTTTGACACGTCAACGGATAACTCAACCTTATCCGCAGCCATGGCGGGCGCGCTTAGGGCCAAACCGACAAGAACTAAGCCGACAAGAAGTGGACGCATGACGAACGATCTCCTAAAGTTTTATTGCGGCAATGCGGGTGGGGAGTCAGACATCTTGCGCGCGAGGCCCTCATCAGCCTTCTCACGCAACTGGCGGACTTTGTCAAACTCCTTCTGGGACGCTGCCGTGTCGCCCAGCGCTCGATAGACACGTCCCAGCTGGTAGTGCGCATCGGGCTCGCTCGGATCCAGCGCCACGGCGCGCTGGAGGGCTGCGGCTGCCTCCTGGTACTGTTTCAATTCTGTAAGAGCCCTGCCCAAATCAGAGATGGGCGAAACGAAGGTCGCTTCTCACCTGAATCGCCTCTTTGAGAAGGGGAACAGCCTCTTCTGGCCGGTTCTGCTTCAACGCAATATCGCCGAGATAAGCCAGCGCTTGGGCGTGAGCGGGATAGAGTGAGAGCTCAAGGTTCAGTTCTTTTTGGGCGTCCTCATATTGGTTCAGCTTCCAGTGCAGGAACCCGAGGCCGAAATGCAGATTGGGCTCGCTTGGCGCGATCTTGGCGGCCTCCTGGAATTCCGAAAGTGCTTCCGGAAGTTCTCCCCAGCTCATCGAGTGCCTGCCCCAAGAAAATATGAGCCGCAGCGGAATTCGGATTTTGTCTTAGAATTATCCGAAACTCACTTTCAGCGCAGGCTCGATTCTTTGCCCAGAGGCAGCTTTGTGCCAATACCTGATGCAGTTGGATATTGGCAGGATCAACCTTGGACGCCGGCTCAAGATATTTGACCGCCTCCGCATATTGCATGCCGCCATAGAAGCTAAAGCCCAGCAGAATGCGTGCCTGTTGATTTTGCGGGTCAGCGGCCAAGGCAGCGCTGAACGGCGCGATCGCCGACTTGAAGTGGCCCTGCTTGAACTCTGCCAAGCCCAAATTCAGCTGTATCCCCGGCAGCTTGGGATTCAGGGAAAGGGCCTTTTTATAGGCGACGGCAGCCTGGTCAAATTTCTGCAACTTGGAGAGGAGGACTCCCATACTGGCAAAGGCAGCAGCTTCCTGGGGAGTCCGCTTGATGACCCTACGCCAGACTTGAACCGCTTCTTCTAACCTGCCTTGTTTTTCCAAAGCCATCGCTTCCGCAGGGCTGCCGGTCTGTCCGAAGGCAGGGATTGCAAGGAGAAGAGAAAGGATCAGAAGTTCTAATTTCCGATACTCCATACTGCCGATGTAATTGCAGAAGCAATTATCCACGAACGAACACGAATCCGGTTCGCGTTCGTTCGTGAATGTTACTTCTAAACCGCCTCTAGCTTACAGGAATGGAATCCCTGGCGCGCGGGCGGGGGGCCTGCGCGCCAGGGAAGTGGATGAAAACACCTGTGACCGCGTTAGACTTAGAAGAACAACCTCATGCCGAGCTCTAAGTTGCGCGGGCTGTTGGCGCTGGTGACGGCGCCGAAGGTGCTGCTGGTTATGCTCGCGTCGACACCGGCAAACTGCGTGTGGTTGAAGGTATTGAAGGTTTCAAGCCGGACTTCAAGCCCAGTCTGTTCGGTGAAGTGGAACTGTTTGAACAGCGACATGTTCCAGTTGTTTCGCCCCGGGTTGCGCAGGTAATTCCTCTGCAAATTGCCCCACTGGAGCGGGGCCGGCTTGGCGAACGAACCTTGCTGAACCATGCTTCCCGGGTCTTCGGATAGTTGACTTCCGAGACGAGGTTGGCACGGTTGCTGGTGCCACCGCCATAGCCGAGGTTGTCGGGGCCTCCGCCGATGGAGAACGGGGTTCCGGTCTGGAACGACGCGATGCCGGAGACGACCCATCCTCCCAGGATCTTGCCGACCGCTCCCTGGTTCTTCAAGAACGGGACGTCGTACACAAAGCTCGTGGTCGAGACATGCCTCCTGTCCCAACCGGCTGGACCGTAGTCATACCTGACATTGAACGGGTTGGAAATGTTGGCGAACAGTTCACCATCGATAATGTCGAGCGTGTGCGACCAGGTGTAGGAACTGTTGACCGTCATGCCCTGGAACGCCGTAACCCGCAAGGAGGCCTGCAACGAGTTGTAGTTGGAGGTTCCGCCGAATTCCAGGGGGGCGATGGATCCCCAGCCCTTATAGGGGCGGTAGAGGTTAGCATTAAGGGAAGTCCCGCGAATAGTTGCAAGTGCTACCGCAAATCTGCGTACGGATTGCCTCATCCTGCGACGACGGTGTTGATGTTGCGCCCCATCGACTGGTGATAATTCGCGTTGCCGACATAGGCCACGCTCAACACCGCGTTTTCGCGCAACTGCTGCTGGATTCCCAGGCTCCACTGGATAGCGGTGGGTATCTGGTAATCGTAGGCGACGGTCGTCATGCTGGAAGGAAAGTACGCGTAGACGCCGTCAGCCCGGTTTGATAGTTCGTCGCGGGATCGGCCCAGTACACGGTGCTGGGGTTGGACTGGAACGAGAACGGAGCGTTGGGGCCCATGTTGTACTGCTCGTTGCCTCCGAGGCGTTCATAGAACATCCCGGCGCCGGCTCGCAGAATCGTCTTCCCTTTCCCGGTCAAATCATATGCAAATCCGACGCGCGGGGCGAAAGTGTTCCAGTATTGCTTAACCAGACCCTTCGGAATTCCGTCCCGTCCGGCGATTCCCACGCCATTCATGTAGAACTTCGTATTGGCGAGAGGAATGCCAGGCACGGTTTCGAATCCGGGACCGTTCGTGTCCAAAGCGCCGCTCGGCAGGAAGACCGCCGCTTTCGCCGGATCATAGCGGTCCGGATAGAAATTCGACGCCCGGTCGTTGGTGTCGTAGGCGTGCGGGAGTCCTTCCCAACGGAGGCCCAGATTGAGCGTCAGTCGGTTGGAGACGCGCCAGTCGTCCATGGCATAGAGCGAGATGGTGTTGTTGGAGATGGACACCCAGTCTCTGATGTTTGGCTCGCTGTACGAAGAGGCGAGGCCGAGCATGAAGTCGCCCATGCTGTTGCCAGTGACAACGCCGAAATTGACGGTGCCGGCAGTGTTCAGCTGGAGCTCCTGGTTCTTATGCGTGAACATATAGGATCCGCCGAACTTCATGTTGTGCGTCCCATGGATCCAGGAGAGATCGTCCTTCCATTGCCAGCTACGCCAGGTGTTCTCCCAGGGCCACCACCCGGCGGTGTAACCGACATTGTATGGAGCTCCAATGTTGATCGCCGGCAGCTTGTTCTGAGTGTTTGCCGCGGGCGTGAACAAGGTCTTCACGCTGTATCCGCTCGGCTGCTCCCAGACGCCGTCCGCAGTAATGAGGATGTTGTTGCCGTTGAAGTTGAACGCCGCCTCATTCAGCAGGGTCGGGCTGAGGGTGTAGACGGCGTGCACGACTCCAGCCCAGGAGGGAACGGACATCGTCGAACCGGCCGTATTATAGGTGCCGCCGGCCCACAACGGCGGAGCTTGCGACTGGGTGCCATTGTCATAGATCAAGGAGCCGAACACCGCAAGCTTCTCATTGAACTGATGGTCGGCGCGGACGGTTTCCTCACGGAAGTAGGTGCTGTTGTTGTTCACAGCATACCAGCGGCCATCGGCAGTGTTAGGCCCCGGGAAAAGGCCGGCCGCCAGGACTGCCTTGGCGTTAGCGTCGAGCAGGCCGCTCGGGATGATGTTCCCTGGGAAGTAACTGGGCGCGTCGGCCGTGCTGGGGGTGACCCCGTATGGCTGCAAACTTCGCGATGAGCTTCGGGTCACTGGTGGCCGGGACCATTAACCGCACGCAGTTGTTGCCCGTGCAGGCGCCACCGTTGGCGAGCGGCAACAAGGAGCTGAAGTCGCCGGTGGTCAGAGGCCTGGGAATCGCGCTCGCGTTGAGCGCCCCTCCGTTGATCAGCCTGCGCCACTCCATGTTGTAGAAGAAGAAGGTCTTCTTTTCCTTGCCGAGCGGAACGGGTCCGCCGATGTTGAAGCCGAACATGTTGTAGCGGAGTTCCGGCTTCGTCCGGTGGTTGTAATTGTTGAAGAACGGGTTGGCGTCGAACTTGTCGTTGCGCATGTACTCCCAGGCGCTGCCGTGGTAGTCCTTACTGCCGCTCTTCGTGACCATGGTGACCATGCCGCCGGATGACTGGCCGAGGTCGGCCCCGTAGTTGCTGGTCATGACCTTGAATTCCTGCAGCGAATCCTGCGACGGGGAAACGATGAAAATGCCGCCGCCGCCGCGGTCATAGGCTTCTCCGCCATTGATGAGCCAGTTGTTGTGGTCCGGACGCTGGCCGCCAAAGGAGATGGTCCGGTTCTGATTCTGAGCCATCGGGGAATCAAAATCCGGCATGTTGGATGAGGCGCCGGGCACCAAAGCCGTCAGCTGGAGGATGTTGCGGCCATTGGTGGCGAGCTGCGACACCATGGTATCCGTAATGGTCTGGCTGACTTCGTTGGTTTCCGACTGAATCTGAAGCGAGTTGGCTTCGACCGTGACACTCTGTTCGAGTTCGCCGACCTGAAGCGCCACATCGACGCGGACCGTGTCATTCACGTTCAGCGTGATACCGGTCTGCTCGTACGCTTTGAAGCCCAGCATCTCCACCCGGACGTTATAGCGTCCGATGGGGAGCTCGCGGGCGGCATAGCTGCCGGTGTCATTGGTTATGGTGGAACGGACGAGTCCCGTAGCCGTGTTGGTCATCGTGACACTGGCGCCTGGGGCAACGCCGCCACTAGCATCAGTCACGGTTCCCACTATGCTGGCATTTCCCTGACTGTACACCGCTGTGCTCAGCAACGCGACCCCAAGCACCAGCAACAAGGGTATTCGCAGCCTGAGGCACGCGCTTGCTCTTAAAAGAGCCTTCATTCTCTCCTCCTTTTTTCAACCGAAAAAAGCTTAGCCTGACTTTCTGCGATGCAAATACTCAGCTAAATACACCCTCCCTATAGAAACGGCCTGGGATGCCGACTAGACATTCATTAGTTCGGAACACGAACAATTACTTCGGCGTTTCATACTATTTGCCCGACTTTGTCAAAGTATTAATCGTCCGCTACTCATCTTTTTACCTGAAGAGTCGAGGCGCAAAATCGTTCAGACACCGGCGCCACGTCAGCCACTCGTGGGCCGTGCCTTGCGACTCGAAGTAGACGTTCTTGATACCAGCCTTGGTCAACTGTTCGCTGAAGTTCTTCGCGCCGGGGCCTTCCATGGAACCGATTCCAAGGAAGAGGACCTTGACCTTCGTATTGAACGCGGCGGCATCCGCGAACACGCCGTTATTTGAGGTCTTGGGATCGAAAGTCCCGCTACGGCCGCCCGTGCTGCCGCTGAACCCGCCGATGTAGGCGAACTTGTCCAGGTTCGCCAGAGTGGTCAGGAATGTCTGCATGCCTCCCATGGACAGCCCGGCCATCGCGCGATTCTCGCGCCCGGAACGCACCCGGTATGTTTTCTCGACCATCGGAATCAGATCGTCGAGCATCATCTCGGTGAATGTCGCCCCGGTGAAGCCAGACAAGCCGCCGCGCCGGGCTGGAGGGGCCGCTGCCTGCCCTCCCTCGGCTGGTGGGGCGGCTGGTCTCGGCGGGGGCCGGAGTCCCCGAGACGTGAAGATCGTCCCGTCCTCGCCCGGCTTCACGGCGTTCAGATTGTCCATGACGACAATCATCGGCCTGGCCTTTTTCGCCGCAATCAGGTTGTCCAGGATGAAATCCACATGCCCCTGGATGTGCCAGCCCGTTTCGTCCTCTCCCCAACCGTGCATCAGGTACAGAACGGGATAGCGCGCCTTCCCGGTGTCATAGTCGGGCGGCGTGTAGACGTAGCAACGCCGCCACTTGCCGGTTACTCTGGAGTAGTACCACCGTTGGCTCACCTGGCCGTGCGGCACGGCTTTCGGGAGGTAATAGTCGGCACCTGTCCCCTCAGGAATCTCGATGCCGCTGTTTGCCCAGCCGGAGCCGAAGAACGTCCGGGTCGCCGGATCCGCGAGCGTAGCGCCATCCACGACCACTGAGTAGTAGTGAAACCCCACGACTAGCGGCTCTGAGGTAACGGTCCACGCCCCGTCGTCCCCCTTGACCATATCGAGGGTCTTCCCGACAATCTTGACCTGCACCTTTTGGGCGTCTGGCGCCAGCAGGCGAAACGTCGCGCGATGATCCGAATAGACACAAGGGTACTGCGCGCCCGGGATGTTCAGTGTTGAGGGCTTGCATTCGTCGGTTCCCTGCCCCCAGCACAACCCGCAACCCAACAGCGTCAGCGCGAACGCTCTCACAAGTCCTCTTTCGACTGATGCCCGTCGTGTCACTCAGTGCTCCTATTCAGGGTCAGAATGTCGGTTCTTGCCTTCTGGCAAACAGGGAGACGCTAGCATGCAGCTCCTGCACGAGCTAGGTACGGTACGGTATAGCGGGTTGAAGCCTAAGTGAGACGTATGGTTGCGTTCATGGGAAAAGGCTGGCATCTTCCGGCGTTAACGGTTAGGTTTAACGTTTAACTTGCCCCTCGACTCGCCAAAACCCTTGTGCTATGGTCTTCGAGGAGCAGGGCATGGGCGAGACGGAAGCGACGGGACTCAGCGAATCACGTAAGCGGGCGGTCCGGGCGGAACTCGATCGTCTGTTGCAGAGCGCTGCTTTTCGGACCAGCAACCGATGCAAGGAGTTCCTCGAATACGTCGTCGGCCACACGCTTGACGGGTCCAGCGGCAATCTCAAAGAGCGCTCGATCGGAGTCGAGCTCTTCCAGCTTCCGCCTGATTTCGATACTGGACAGCACACCGTTGTCCGCGTGACAGCCAATGAAGTTCGAAAACGGCTCGCTCAGCACTACGTCGCCGACAATCACTCCCATCATCCGGTCAGGATCGATGTGCCGCCCGGGTCCTACAGCGTCGAATTCACGTGGGAGATGCCGGCCGCGGAGACACAGGTCCCGGCGCGGCCGAGCCGGCTAATCCGTTCGGTGATTGTCTGCGCCGCGGCGATTCTGGTGATCGGAGGCGCCTTTTTGCTGTGGCGCGGCCGGTAGGGGGGCCTGTCTCCCCTGCTGCAAAGTCAACTCCAGCTCCCGCCGTTGTTCCAGAAGCATCGGCCGGCGGGGCCGATTTGCGGATGATCGTCGGCTCCACCAACCCCTACGTAGACCGCAGCGGACGCACGTGGAGCCCGGATCGCTTCTTCTCCGGTGGTTCCCAGCCCGTCGGTGGCGGTGCCTCCGAAAGAGTCTTTCGAACACTGGATCCGGATATTTATCGGCACGGACGCCAAGGCGACTTCAAGTATGACATTCGGCTCGCGCCGGGCGCCTACGAGCTGCATCTTCATTTCGCCGAGACGGGGTTAGCTGATTTCATCAGCGCTGAATCCAGCGGTGAGGGGCAGCGCCTCTTTCGGGTCTTCGCCAATGGGAAACAGATTCTGGATCTCTTCGATGTAGTGGCTGATGCCGCAGGCGCCAACACTTCGGATGAGAGGGTCTTTCGAGATATCGCGCCGGCCAAGGACGGCTTCCTTCACCTGAATTTCGTTTCCCAAAGAGGCGCAGCCATTCTGAATGGAATCGAGGTGCTGCCGGTCAGTCCAGGAAAGGTCAGGCCTGTTCGAATTCGAGCCGGTTGGCCCTCCCCATGGCGAGATTCTGCCGGGCAAGAGTGGCGCGCCGACTCGTATTTTTTGGGAGGAAATGGGCTGGTTCGCTCTAAGAATCCGACTCGGGCGAACAACTCAATCTCACCTGACATGGCGCTCTACGCCAGCGAGCGGTGGGGTCATTTTTCTTACGCCGTGCCCGTGGCCCCGGGACGCTATCGGGTAACATTGAAGTTCTGCGAAGGTCACTACGGACCTGGTAATACTGGCGTGGGTGGGCTGGGCAGTCGCGTCTTTGATGTGTACTGTAACGGCGTCGCCCTGCTGAGGGACTTCGACATCTTCAAGCAGGCTGGCGGAGAAGGCCGACCTGTGGTCTCAAACCTTTTCCGGAATTCGACCTACCGCCCAAGGCAAGATAGTCCTCACCTTCGTTCCCGTCATGAAAATGGCCTGCGTGAATTCGATTGAAGTCGTCGAGGATTCCGAATAGCCACCCCACGTTCCGAGGGATATCAGACGCTACCGTTACAGCGTGCCCTTTACGTGCGGTATGTTCCCCAGGGGCTGCCCGCCGCCAACGCTGATCTCCACTTTGGTCTTCGGTAGGTCATCGGCGCCAAGCACAAAACTCACCTGCCGGCTCTCACCCGCGCGTAGATGGATGCGCTGGAACCCGCGGAGACTCCGTATTGGAGCGTCTTCTCCGGCGCCACCGGCGACATACAACTGAACCACCTCGTCGCCGTCACGGCCCGAAGTGTTTTTGACTGTCGCGCCGATTTCCGCGCCCTTTGTCGTGCGCTTCGCGCTAAGACCGGAATACCGAAAAGTCGAATAACTCAAGCCGAAGCCGAAGCTGCAAAGGGGATCGCCCTTGAAATAGCGATAGGTGCGCCCTTTCATGTTGTAGTCGGTAAAAGGCGGCAGCTGATCCACGCTCTTGTAGAAGGTCACCGGCAGACGGCCCGCCGGGTTGTTGACGCCCGCCAGAGTCTCCGCGATCGCCGAACCCGCCTCCTCGCCGCCGTACCATGCTGCGAGCAGCGCTGTCGCGCGTTCCGCGGCATAATTCGCGCTGATGGCGCTGCCGCTTGTAAGCACGACGATCACGGGTTTGCCGGTTGCGATGGCAGACTCTACCAGTTTTTCCTGCGGCTCGGGCAGGTCGAGACTGGTTCGGTCGCCGCCGAGAAATCCAGGGATATTCACCCCCCTCATTTCCTCGCCTTCCAGGCGCGAATTCAAGCCAACACAAACAACCGCAACGTCGGAATCCTCTACGAGCTTCTCAGCTTCGGCAAGCAAAGCGGCGGCCGGGGGGATCCAGGCAAATTCAGCACTGCCTCCGGGCTCAGTCTGCTGGTATTCCACCCTCACGGCGTACTTTTGTCCGCCCTCAAACCGTACTTGTGCTTGCGCGTTTCGCCGCGGCCCCGGCGGCGGGGTGGTGCCGTTGCCCGCAGGAGCTCCACCAAGGTTAAGTTCCTTTTCGTCGAGAAAAAGTCGGACCTTCCCCGCGCGATTCCAGATACCAGTCCGCGCGGTCAAGGTGTAATCGCGTGTCGCCGGCAGCGTCGACGAGTACTTGGATTGGTCGGTATCCTCCTACGCGAAGCTGTACAACTACACGAAAGACCAGCATTACCTCAACGTGGCGCGGGTTCTATTGCACGACACGAAGTCCATGGTCGCTCTTCCGGGTCGACAGTACGATCTGAAGGGCATTGGATGGCAGCAGGAGGGCTGGCGCATGGGGCCGGGCGGGTCCGGGCGCGGCGTCGGGGGACACCGGTTCTGGCTCCCCTGGATATCGGCGAACCACCTCTACGGAATAACCGGCCTGGAGGAGTACGATCCCGATCTCTTCAAGATGTTATGCGCCAAACCGGCGCATGCGAAATGAGGACAGTCGACTATTGGGGGGCTGATCCTGCGCGTATCTCGGGCGCCTGTCTGCGGTTTTCGCCTGCCTTTCGGAGCGCGGTTGGCCTCTGCCGGCTGTGTCGCAGGATGTCCACGCCGAGGGCGTGGAAGGAGAGTACCCCTCTTTCGCGCTAGCAACCGTTTCCACGTCGAGGGCGTGGAAAGAGAGTAGCCGGGGGCGGAGCCCGCTTTTCAGGGTGACACCCCCGGAACCGTCGTTTCGCGAAGCTCCCACCCTGGAAGGTGGGAGGAGCAGATCGGACTGCCCTCCTCCACCCTTCCAGGATGGGTTGGTCCACATGCTCGTTATTCGGGGGTGGAGCCCCGAAAAAACGCGCTCTACCCCCGGCTACTCTCCTTCACGCCTGCGGCGTGGGAAAACAACCGGGACACCGGCTTTGCGCATCAGCGGACTTCAGGAGGGTCCTCTTCGACTCCTCACTTCCATGGCCCCTTCGGACTGGGAGTTGTGAGGAATCGGTTCTAAATGTAGCTGTTGAAGAGGTTCTCGAGGTACTCTTGCCGACCGCTCTGCACAGCGGGCTCACCGTGCTCGAGGATGTAAGCTTCAAGCTCCTCGAACCCGATCTTCTTGCCCTCGATCTTCTTGCCGAGGTCACTGCTCCATCCCTTGTAACGCTCCTTGATCGCGTTCTCGAACGCCTTGTCCTCGAGCATTCTGTCGGCGATCTTGAGCCCTCTCGCAAAGCAGTCCATGGCGCCGATATGCGCGTGGAAAAGATCCTCGGGATCGATCGACTGGCGCCTCACGTGGGCGTCGAAGTTCAACCCGCCGGTTGTGAAGCCGCCGGCCTTCAGGATGATGTACATGGCCTGGGCCGTCTCGTAGATGTTGTTCGGGAACTGGTCGGTGTCCCAGCCGAGCAACAGGTCGCCGCGGTTGGCGTCCACCGAGCCGAGCATGCCGTTGACGGCTGAAAGCTCCAGATCGTGGCAGAAGTCGTGACCCGCCAGGGTGGCGTGGTTGGCCTCGATGTTGAGCTTGAAGTCTCCGGTGAGATTGTACTTCTGCAGGAAGGCGATGCAGTTGCCGGCGTCGAAATCATACTGGTGCTTGGTCGGTTCCTTGGGCTTGGGCTCGATGTAGAACTGTCCCTTGAACCCGATCTTCTTCTTGTAGTCGACCGCCATCTGCAGGAGCAGGGCCAGGTGGTCAAGCTCGCGCTTCATGTCGGTGTTCAGCAGCGTATCGTAGCCTTCGCGGCCGCCCCAGAACACGTACCCCTGACCGCCCAGCTCGTGGGTGATCTCAATGGCTTTCTTGATCTGGCTGGCAGCATAAGCGAACACCTCGGGCGACGGGTTCGTGCCCGCGCCGGCCATGAAACGGCGATGGCTGAAGGCGTTGGTCGTGCCCCAGAGCAGCCTGACGCCGGTGTCGGCCTGGAGCTTTTTGGCCTTCTTCACAATGACGTCGAGGCGCCGGTTGGTCTCCTTGAGATTGTCCGCCTCAGGCGCGATATCACGGTCGTGGAAGCACCAGAATTCCACGCCCAGCTTGGTGATGAATTCAAAAGCCGCGTCCAACGTCATGTTCGCGACCTCCATGGGATCGGAGGAGTCGTTGTAGCTGCGGATGATGGTGCCCGGTCCAAACGGGTCGCCCCCCAGGCCCTTGAAGGTGTGCCAATAGCAGACTGCGAACCGGAGATGCTCTGCCATCGTCCTGCCGCGCACTAGCGCCTTTGCGTCGTAGTGCCTAAAGGCAAAAGGATTCTTCGAATCAGGTCCCTCGTACTTGATGTTCTTTACTCCCGGAAAGTACTCGCTCATCGTTTTCGCTCCTTATTCCAAATGATCGCTTACAACTTGGCGCTCTCCGCGCGGCCGGCGCATTAGTTCGATAGCTAAACTAATCCTTCTTCTTACCGGAAAGTTCTGATTTCCGCAAGGTCCGCCCCGTCACGGTTGCCAACATTCATGGCCGAGGCGGGTAGGCGCCTGGCAGTATCGCCTCCCCACTTTGCCAGCCGAGCAGCTGTCGGACTTCGTCGGGCAGAGGTGTACCAGATTCGGGCAGTGAAATGTCCTGAGCCAGCTCATAGCGACTGAGCTCCGGACTCTTGAAGAGCCTCCCCAGCGAGTTGGTGACGACTTTGCTGTGCACCTCGAACTGAGGGTGCAGCTTCTGGAAGTCTTCGAGGGTCTTGAACTGGGCCATGCCATCGGCGGCTTCCAACGGGCTCCAGAACAGCAGGGCCTCCGGGCCGCCTCCTTCGTTCCGCACGTAGATGTTGCCGTCCAGTTGTGTGACCTGGGGCTTGGTGAGCTTCCCGGCCGGGACTCTCTGCTCGATTCGTAGAAGGGGCTTCGAAAACCGGGCCCCCGCGACCAGGAGGTTGCCACAGAAGACGTGGCCCTCGCGCTTGTCCACATCCGGGCCGGTGGCCGGATGCCAGCCGAAAAGGTCCGCTGTGGCACTCCGCCCATCGCGCTCGAACGAGGCCACGGAGTTGACCAGGGTGTTGTGCCAGGCGCGGACGTTCGAGCTGTTGAGGACACGGATTCCCTTGTCACAGTTCAAGAAAATATTGCCTGCGCAGATCGCGCCCTTGGAGATCTCGAAGAAGAAGCCGTCAAGGCAATCCTGGACCCAGTTGTTGATAAACACGGCGTCTATGTTGCCGACGTCATACCAGATCCCGTTTGAGTTCGGGTTGTCCATCACCAGGTTGTCACGGCAGGTGACGCGGTGGCTCTGATTGAAGATCTTCACTGCGGCAGGGTAGTAACCGGTCAGGCCCTCGACGTTGTTCCGGCGGAAGATGTTCTTCTCTAGCAGCACATCGGAAGACCCGATCACGTACACGCCCTCGGTGCTCGTGTCGCTGAACAGCGAGTTGCGGATCGTGAGGCCATCGCCGCGGAAGAAACCGGCCACGCGAGAGCAGAAGGAAATCGTCACATTTTCAAGGGTCGCGCCCGTCGCCTCCTTGCCATAGGTGGCTGGGTCACTGGGGCCGACCGGCTCATCGGTCGGCTCGTCGTTGGGACCGAAGCTGCGCTTGCCCTCGATCTCGATGCCTCGCCGCGCATATTGGGTGAACGTGATCCCGCGGATCACCGGCCCCTTGTGGTCATTGGTCTTGCCGTTGACGGGCTCCGCCGTGCGAATCAGGGCGCCGTCGAAGGCAGTGATTTCGACAAGCCTGTTCGTCGGGTCCACGCCGATGTAGACCTGTCCCTTCTCGTAGTCGATGTAGTATGAGTGCTCGTCGAGCTCGCCCTCCCAGCCCGCAGACCTCAGCATTTCGCCATCGACGAAGACCATGTCGTTGTTGAAGCGGTGCAGCGGCGTCCGCATGCCCTCGCGGTCACGCTGCCACCACCCGAGCGGAGCGGCCGCAAAGAGTGTCTTCCACGGCGTCCGCCAGACGTTGTTGCGCAGTGCCTTCCACTCCGTCGCTACTCGCGTGCCCTTGAGAACCGGATGCTCACCTGCATGGGGCTGTATCGTGATCCCCTGGTTGAACCTCAGGCCGCCGGTGCGGTACGTGCCGCCGCGAAGGATGATTGCGTCCCCAGTCACCGCCTTGGAGATAGCCGTCTCCAGGGTCGTAGGCTGCTCCAAAGCTCGTTCCTGTTGCATCGGCCTTCCCATCCGCGGCCACGTAGTAGACGTGGGCCGCGCCGGCAGGCGCTGCATAGGTCTGTTGAATCGGACCGTAGGGGCCGCCCGAGGGCTGCGCCTGTACGGGCAATCCCATAAGCAAAAGGGCCGTGAAGCCACAAACGAACCAGCAAGATTGATACCTTTGCTGCAGGCGACGGTTCATTTCAGTTCCTTTCCTTGTCTGTGAACACCATTTTGCCGGTGGCCGCCACGATATCCCGCCTCTCATAAAGATCAAAAGGCAGGCGGGCCTGATAGGCGCGCTCGCGATACTCGAAGTAGTCAAAATCCGCCGGTCGGCGCGTTCCTGCGCCGTCCTGGCAGCAGACACCCGCAAACGCCCCCGTGAAGTTGGGCAAGGTTGGCGGACCGGCCTCGTCGGAAACAATGCTCGCGTCAAAAACGTGCGGCAAAACCAGCCAGTCTTTGTCGCCGGCCAGTCGGTAGGCAAAAATCAGCCGCTCGTAATCCACATCCATGCGCAGTTCGATGTTTCCGGCGCCCGCTGGGAGCGGAATCGGTGCAGTGAAAGTGTCACCTACATCCGTCACGCACGACATGACGCGCAAATGACGCCCGATCGTATCGTCCTCCGCCAGGAATAGGTAATGAAACTTCGTGGAGTGGTAATACAGGATGAGGCCGGCAGCCTGTTGAAAATGCTCCGGCTGAAATTCCATGCGCGTCGCGGCAGTGAAACAATGGGCCTGCTGACGACGGGCCACAAGCGCCTGCTCAAACTGGCTGCCGAGGGTCTCGCGGCCAAAGAGGCGCAGGAAGCCGGGGCGTTCAGTAAGGGTCCAGAGCCGCTCGGGATAAGGCGAGCGAAGCCACTGGAAGTCGATCGGCAACTCCGGTGAATCGAAGTCCTCGTGAACGGCCGGCGCGGGGAACGGGTGCGCCGGCAGGTCTGGCGCCGGTACGCTGACCTGCGGCACGCCCTGGCCGTCGGTAGTGCGGAGCCACCCATCCGGCGACCAGACCATCTTCTGGATCGCCGTCTCACGGCCCAAGGTACAGCGGCCGCGATTGGCGAGCGGCCTGCCGCACAGATAGACCATATGCGGCTCGCCGTCCTGCGTCTCCACGAGCGAAGCATGCCCCGCGCGCTGCAACAGGCTGTCTGGCCGATCGCGCGCCGTCAGAACATAGGTGTCAGGATGGACTTCGTAAGGCCCGTCAATCTGCGGAGACCGTGCCATCGTCACTGCATGGCCCCAGCCGGTGCCTCCCTCGGCAACCAGGAGATGATAGTATCCGCCGCGCTTGTAGAGATGTGGCCCTTCGGTGAAGCCAATCGACGTGCCCCGGAAGATCAGCCGCCGCTGGCCGATCAGCTTTCGTTCGCGCGGCGAGTATTCCTGCAGCACAATGCCGGCAAAACGATTCTGGCCCGGGCGATGATCCCAGAGCATGTTGAGCAGGTATTTGCGGCCATCGTCATCATGAAACAGCGACGGATCAAAGCCGCTGCTGTTCAGGTAGGTCGGCTCCGACCAGTCGCCGTCGACGCGCTCGGCCGTCACCAGGTAGTTGTGAAAGTCGCGCAGCGATGCATTGGCTGTGCCGCCGCCCGACGCCCGGCCATACCGTTTCACGTCCGTATAGACCAGGTGGAAGAGGCCGTCAGCATAGGTCAGGCATGGCGCCCAAACGCCGCAGGAATCCGGATCACCGCGCATGTCCAACTGGTCTGCCCGCCGCAGCGGCCGCGTCAGCAGCCGCCAGTGCGCCAGGTCCTTTGAGTGGTGAATCTGCACCCCGGGGAACCACTCGAAAGTGGACGTGGCAATGTAGTAATCGTCGCCCACTCGCAGAATCGAAGGATCGGGATTGAAGCCGCGCAAAATCGGATTGGTGATGTTCACGTGTTTTTCCGTTCACGCACGAGGGTCCACAAGACAATGGCGCCGACGATGTCCAGAATGCTCAGGGACACGAAGAACGGCGAATAGCCGACGCGGGTCACCAGCGCTCCCAGAATCAACGTGAAGACCAGCACCCCGGCGTTGCCCATCGTTCCCGCCATGCCGGCCACGGTCGCCACCTCGCTCCGCCGGAAAAGATCCGATGACATCGTAATGACTGTCACCGAAAGCGTCTGATGGGCAAAACCGGCCAGGCTGAAGAGCATGATCGCCACATACGGGTCATCGACTCGGCCGGCAAACGCCACACCGACCATGAGAAGGGCGCCCGTCGAAAACGCAAGACGTCGCGCATTAATCAGCGACACACCCGCATACTTCTGCAGTGTCGCGGCCAACAGTCCGCCAAAAATGCAGCCGAAATCCGCCGCCAGGAATGGCAGCCACGCAAACAGCGCGATCTTATTGAGCTCCCAATGCCGCTCGGTCGCCAGATACAGCGGCAGCCAGAACGCCAACGTGCCCCACGTGGGGTCGGCCAGAAAACGCGGGATTGCGATCCCCCAGAAATTCCGCTGCCGGATGATCTCCCGGATTGACGGCCGTCCTCCTTCGTTGAGCGCCTTTTCCTGGCCCGTTGCGATGTAGTCCCGCTCTTTCTCCGACAGCCACGGATGCCGCGAGGGCGACCGATAGAGCAGGAGCCACAAACACACCCACACCAAACCGAGGCCGCCGCTGATCACGAACGCGCTCTGCCAGTTCAGGTAAATGACTGCAAAGGCCACCAGCGGCCCGGCCAGCATCGACCCCGCCGACGCCCCAATGTTGTAAATCCCTCCCGCAAAGCCCCGTTCTCGAGCGGGAAACCACTCCGCCGTCGCTTTCATTCCCGCCGGATTCGCCGATCCCTCCGCAAAGCCCATCAGCCCGCGCAGGAACGCCAGTCCCTTCCACGAACCCGCCAGCCCATGCGCCATGTTGATCAAGGACCATGCCGTCGCGAAGATCGCAAATCCGATCCTGAGCCCCACCACGTCCAGCACATACCCGCAGATCGGCTGCAGCATGATCGTGATCTGAAACGCACCCGTGATCCACGAGTACTGCGCCTCCGAGATGTGCAGTGAGTCTCTGAGCTGCACCTGGGCCACCGACAGCGTGTTGCGCGAAAGGTAATTCAATACCGATCCCAGCATGATCAGGGTGATCATCCACCAGCGCAGGCCAGGCAGCTTGAAACCAGATGCCTTCTCCCCCGGTGGCCGGGATTCGACAATTTTACGGGCGAAGGCTTCTGGCATGGATCTCGGCTTCATCAAGGGCCACCTTCCAGCATACGTGTAATAAGGATTCTAACTAAGCGTGTCTTTGTCCACCTCGAATTCATACACAGTGATGCTGGTGGGAGGCAGCGTGATCCTGGTTGGCGCCTCGGGCAGCGAGCCCTCCCCCATCGTCGCCGGAGGGCCAAAACCGAACCGGCTTGGTCCGGTGGGCGCCGGCGCAGCCCCAGCTGGAGCGGTCAGGCGCCAAAGCTTAGCCGCCCCGCTGGGCTGGACACCGGTCAGATTCAGTTGGCAATCCTGCGATGTCTCGGTGGGGTTGACCACCGAAATAATGAGCTTCGTGCGATCAGCGCTCAGCGCTGCAAACACGTCAAGCGGATAGGTTGGACTTCCAGACGGGCGCGCCGAGGTGTCCACCCCGACAACCCCCTTTACGGGGTGCTGGGGAGAGTCGCCAGTGACCGCAACCGGCAATGCGCCTGCAAAGTGGTCGTGCAGCACCTTCATGACCAGCCCGTCCATTCGGAACCCGACCGGGTCACCGTAGGCGTCCATCGCCACCATTCCCATGCCGCCGGTGGCCACCGCCAAACCCACCTTGTCTGAGTGCCGGAAGAACTCATGGTACACCAAGGCATTGGTCATGGGATTCAGCATCGGATGGCTGGCGGGGGGAGCGCTGGCGGGATCAACCGACCGGTTTCTGGGAGACCACTCGTCGAAAGCGAACTTGATATCCTTGTCCTTCAGGTACGGCATCTTCTTCAGGTACTCCTCCCATGCCTCGAATTTGAATTGCACTTTGTTCGACAGCCGGCGCACTTTGTCAGCAATCTCATCATTGGCTTCCACGAACTCTTGTTTCTCGATGTCAATCGCGAGGTTGGGGTAGCCGTAGAAGTGCTCGCCGAGGTAATCAATGTAGTCGGCGGAATGCTCGAGGAAGGCTCCAGTCCAGTCGTGTTTTGAGCCGAAGGGGAACGGCGCCCTTTCATTGAGCGGCTCGCGCCCTGGGAAGCTGCCGAGCTGCAGGTTCTCGATGTAGCACCAGGACGTCTCCTCGGGCGTGGCGCTTGAGGCGATCACCTTGATCGCCGGATCGACCTTCCTCATGGCCTTGACGATCAGGTTGTGCTTCTCCACGTACTGGTTGGGTGCCATGTGGCCCCACTGCCACGGGCCGTACATTTCGTTGCCAATTCCCCAGATCTTGACACCATACGGCGCGGCATGTCCGTTAGCCGCGCGTAGCCGCCCCAGACGGCTAGTGGCGGGACCGTTCACGTACTCGACCTCTTCGGCGGCCGAGTGGGCGTCGCCCAGCCCCGTATTCACTGCAATGTAGGGCTCCGCGCCGAACAGGCGGCAGAAGGTCATGAAATCGTCGATGCCCATGTCGTTTGACTCAAGCCCGCCCCACGCCAACTCCCGACGCGCAGGCCGCTTATCGGCGTCGCCCAGGCCGTCCCGCCAGTCATAGGCGGAAACGAAGTTCCCACCCGGCCAGCGCGCGATCTCGATACCCTGCTCCTTGAGAAAGCGGATCATCCCGGACTTGAACCCCGAAATATTATCCGCAGGCATCAGAGAAGTGGCGCCGACGTGGAACGCGCCGCTGCCGGTCCCGACAATCTCAAAGGCGCCTTCGTTGGTATCCGCCTTGGCCGTGAACTTCAGGGGAAACTTGGTGTAGTTGACAGTCAACTTGAGAATGCTGATCGTTTGGCGATCTCCCGGATTCGGCCCCCAGATCAAGCGGACGTCCACCTTAGCGCCGGGGCTGCCCGCCAGCACAACTCGCCCGGTGTAGGGCCTTCCGGCGCGCAATGAAAACCCCGACTGGCTTATGCCGTGTGGCGTTGTCGCCTCCAGACGAATGAGCGGACTCCACTCACCGACGTAGGCGTCATGGCTGTCCATGGTCACGAATGCGTCGGCGCCAACGGGCTTCCATCGGGGTTGCGGTCCTCTTCGGCCAAACCCTCGAGTCAGCACCGCGGGTTGCGGCTTCGAGTTGATTTCGTTGAGTTATTACTCATGTCGCACTCTCCAACGAGGCCGTGTATTGCTTCCATTCCGAGCCGATACCCGCGACTGACTGAGATGCATAGATCATGCCGTCGGGCTCCTGGACCAATCCGCGCGCAAACTCGAACGGATGCTGCTCGAGTCAGTGGAGTGTCGAGGGCGGCCGCCCGCGTCGCGGATCTCCTTCAGGCACGAGAGACGCCGCGGGCGTACTGCAGGGTCGGCATCACGCCCATGCCGCGCTGATGGGCAGCGCGCACCAGATGAAGCAGGTTTCTCCGGAATGCTTCCTTATCCTGGGCCCATGCCGCGTAGGGAACGAACACGCGAACCTGGTTCAGTTGAAGACGTTTGGCGAGCTCGAAGTCGCGTTCTGTCTCGGCCGCGTTGTACTGCAGCCAGTGTTCCGTGTGCCCAATGGTCGGGGCCGATTGGTAGTTGAACCCGCGGACTCCTGACAGGTCCTTGGGGATGCGGCGCTGCGCGGAGGCCGGGACGCCGGCAAGCATCACAAGCGCAACCAACGCGGCGGCGTGTAATCGTAACAAACGGTTCATGGCTTCAGAACCTCCCAAGTTCAAAATTGCGTCAAGCACGAACGTGATCTGGCCCGCATGTTCTTGGACGCTCCCGGTGCCACTGCAAAGACATGCTGCGCTTGCCGCCGACCGCCAGGCTAGGTACGGTACGGTATACGGCCGTGAAGCTATATGGTTGGGCTTCCGGGAAAACGAGCTTGAGGTCATTCTGCCTAACGGTTAGTCAAACCCACTAACTCCTCCGAACGACAAAATACGGCTGGCCCATACGCTGTTCGCCGAGACCCGGGTACAGAGCCACTGACTCCGGCCCTTCCCTCACTTCGAAGTAGTACTGAAGCGGGTAGTGGCTCTCGGCGTACTCGGAGGGGATCGCGGCCCGCCACACTCCGCCGTCGGACTGCATCGCCTCGCTCTTCCAGCGCTCGGCCTGGTTCACGTGGCGGTAGTGCAGCCGCACGGAGGCGTAGTCCCTCTCGGCGGCGAATTCCAACGCCAAGGCGCGCCCGGGCTCGAATCTGGCCGGCGGGGTGTGGCGTCCGGCCACGGCGGGCCTTTGCGGTCGGCCGAGGGCCTCGGCGATAGCGCGGGAGATCGGGCTGGCCCCTCCGTCTGCCTGAGCTGGCTTGGCTGAGTCCAGCTTAGCCGCAACGGCGGCGATATCGGTGTCGATATCCGCCAGGCGGTCGGCCCAGTGGCCGCGCAACTGGCGCATTTCGCCCACGGTGATATCGGCCATGTAGACGCCCTTGGTCCGGGCGGCGATTCCGGCCCATGCCTCGCGCGCCGCTCGGTAGGCCTTCAGGGCTTGTTCCAGGGCAGCGCGATCGCCCGTCCGGTCGAAGATGTGGTACAGGACTCCGGCCCGGAACTTGGCGCCAAAGAAGCGGCCGAGACCGGCAGCTACTGCCACGTCGACGGTCAGTCGTCGGTATTCGGGCCGGTCCGTTTCCGTAGCGCGACGCTCGCCACGCGCGAGCGATTCCATGGCCGCCACAGCGTAATCCTCGATCCAGCGCGCCACTTCGATAGGCGTGTACTTGCCGCTTCGCTCGCCCTTGAGCAGGGCATCGGCGAACTCATCCATGCGGTAAAACAACTGCGGATCAAGCGGGCTCACGTGCCCAAACACACGGGGCGCCGCAGTGTCGGTATAGGGGCCTGGGTGCTCGGCATCGATCAGCGAGTGGTTCAGGTAGATCTCCGGCCAGTAGAGGTTGTTGGCGGCCGAGGTCAAGTGCGCGGTCGTGACGGTCGGAAGAATGCGGCTAGAGTTGGCAAGCGCCCTCTCGAGATCCGCGGCCGACGGGCCGAAGTCATGGCGCATGGCGCGCCGCCACACGTCCGGATCGGTCTCCGGGCTATAAAGCAACCGCCCCCAAACCCGATAGGTGTAGGCGTACTTCTGCCAGTCCCAGCGCGGATTGAGCGACTTGTCGGCGTAAGCGCAGCGCCCGCCCGCGATGCCAGACCCGCGCCGCCCCTTGAACGAAAGCGGCTCCATGATCTCCACGCCGTCGCTGCCGCAGAAGGAGAAGGCGCGGGAGTAGGCCGCCGCGCTGACCGGGTCGCCCCAAATCAGCAGGCGCTGCGTGCCGGGCCAAATGCGGTGCAGCACCCCCCATTTGCGGTCTTCGCGCAGTAGATCTCCGTAGCCGTACCGCATGAAACTGCGCGAACCTGTGCTGATCTTCATCAGATCCTTCATGAGGCCCGTCGCATCGCTCTCCGGGCGGGGCCGCTCCAGCTCGCGGATTTCAGCCTGGTGGTACGGCAGTCCCATGTGCTCGGCCCAGAACTTGGGCGAAATCTTCACCGGCTGGCCGGAGCCCAGCGCCGCATCAATCATGCCCTGGTCCATCCCCTTGGCGTGCATGTCGATCTCGACCTTGCGCCCGCAGGTCGCCACGCCGTCGAAAATGGTCTTCCAGAACTGATAGTTCCCCTCCGGGACGCCGCTCTCGCCGTGGATACGGAAGGTAACCCCGCTGATCTTCGGGACGGCCTGGAGCAGAGCCCGCACTGCGTCACGACAGTAAGCCGCGTGGGTTTCGGCTGTGAGGCCTTCGATCGTGTAGTTTGCGTTCGGGCTGTCGATCCATTTGTACCCGTGCATCCAGAGACCCAGCTGGAAGTCCATTCCCCGCGCCACGGTCTCGTCGCTGATGAAGCGCAGCATCTGGAGGTTGCGATCGCGCTCGGCGTCCGGCAGCTGCGGCACGCGCACGTTATATCCGGGCACGGATAGCAGGAACGGATAGGTAAACACGAAGTAGGCGTCGGTGACAGCGGTAAGGAAGTCATAGCCGATGCCGAAGGCAAGGCTGAAGCGGTTGAAGCGCTGCGCGGCCAGCATGGAGAGGTAAGCCGGCCACATCTCGCGGTCGTTGTACCAGGGCTTGTCTTCGACGTCGCTGGTGAACAGCCGCGTGACGCTGCGGACGCGGTTGGCCGGGCGCTCGGTCACCGGCTTGGGTACGGCCAGCGCCGCCAGCGGGTCGGCGGCGTGGCGCACGCGGTCGGCCAGTTCCAGGAGCGCATACGTCAGACCGCGCGCGTCGTGTCCGCATGCCCACACGGCGTCGCTTCCCTGGCAGAGCGCGAGCGCCTCGGGGGCGAGCCCCTCGGGCGCCGCTTCCGCGCGGGCGCCTGCGGCTTTGAGCGCCGCCACAGCGCCGGGCGAAGCGATTCCGGCCGACATGATTCGCAGGTGGCCCGCAGGCGCCTGCGCAAGCCTTTCGTAGATGCGGGCAGAGACACCGCGTTCCGCCAGCGCGCGCTCCAGCTCCCCGGCGGCCCATCGCGCCGCCTCCGCGGATGCGACCGCATCCGCCGGGTCGACCACGATGGCTACACCCGACGTGGGGCCAGCCGATGCCGTTACCCCGACGGCCGCCCCGGCGGCCACGCCTGCCGTCGTCTGCAGGAACCGTCGCCGATTGAAATTTCCGTTCATAGATTTTCTCCGACCATCCGAAGCGAGACCGCAGCCTTGACACGCTCTCTTTCGAAGTGCGGTGGCAAGGCCCTGATCTTTATACGCATTTCTTACCCCGAAGGGGTTACGTAGCGAAGCCCAGGGTTGGCCGCGTTTTTTTGCGGCCTACCCTGGGTAGGCGATTGGCTTCGTGCCCAACCCTGAAGGGGTTGCGCATCGCGCTCTTGGTACGCAACCCTTTCAGGGTTGGTTCTGCACATCCCAACGTACCCAGGGTAGGCCGCAAAAAACGCGGCCAACCCTGGGCTTCGCTACGTAACCCCTTCGGGGTAAGAAACGCGTATCCGCCCGTCATCTTCCCTCCGGTTTGAGCCTAAGCACCGTGAACGAGTTGGCTTCCAGTTCATATTGGAATGTGCCTCCGACGCTCGGCAGCTCGCGTTCGATAGGCGCGATCCGCGTCGGTTCCGCCAACGAATTCTCATCGTCCAGGTTCTTGGAAGTCAAGTAAGTGGCGACGGCCGAGTACCGGTCGGGGGCGCCGCCGGCGAGGTTGATGCTGACGTTCTGCTTCAAAGGCGAACAGTTGACCAGCCTTACGACGATCTCTCCACCGGCGGTGCGCCCCGCCGCGCCATACACGGAAGGGCCGAGGGTCTCCGGAAGCTCCACGTTATGGATCTCCTTGCCGTCCAGAAAGCAGCGGATTCGCCTCGGCTCCACCTGGATCTTGACGTCGTACCACCGGCCAATGTCGAGCGTGCCGTTGACCGCACGGCCCAGGGCGCCGGCGAATGACGATTCCAACTGGTGCGCGGGCACATCAAGCATGCCGCCCCCGCCCCACACATGGAGCGTCGAGGCCCTATGCCTCACGCCGATGAACCAGGCCAGGTGCGCCCCGCCGCGCCATCCTGACCAAAGCGGATGACAAGCCCGCCTTCGCCGCCCGTCTTGCGGGCGCGCACCGTGTAGGTGAAAGTGTCGCCGGTACCCACTCCTCTCCCGTCCTGAAACTCGGCCCCAGCGTTGTAGCCGTCGGCGGTGACGGCGCCGTCCACCCGGACCTTCATCTCCTCGGCGGTCACCTGGACCGGGACCACCGACTCCAGGCGGGTATCGGCGAACATCTTCTGTACGTAATAGGGAGGCGTGCCATACGAAGAGACTCCGTCGAAATAAATCAGGTCTGGCCTCCAGTTGATTGCGTGGACGTTCGCCAGCAAGGGCGCGTACGACGCCATCGGCATAACGTCCGAGTTGCGCTCCAGACCGCTCAGCATAATTGCTTCCGCGGGGGCAGTCCTCCCTCCCGCCCCTCCAGGGTGGGTTCAATCGGAGAGCAGTCTGTCTCTCCCCAATCCTCGGCCGGTTACTTCCCAGCATCAAGGCCGCCATTGTCCGCATAGAACCTGCGTGTGTGCCCGACCCAGGACGCATACCTTTCCATCGGCTCTCCAATTTCAACGATGTGGCCGTCCGGATCGAAGAACCTGAACACCCTCTGGCCCCAGTGCTGCTGCTTTATCGGATGAATCAGGTTCACCTTGTCGCGTATGCGCGCAAACGTTCCGTCGAGGTCCTTCGTTTCGAAATACAACAAAAGATTGCGACTGCCCTGCGGAGGAACCGGTTCTGACAATTCCTCTCCGAACACCGTCGCCATGAGCTCCCGCGCCTGGTGGATCGAGAAATGGCCTTCGAAGAGCACGAAGACTTTGTCGTCGCTCACAACTCGAAGTCCCAGCACTTGGCCGTCAGTCCTCAGTCGTCAGTTGTCAGTTGTCAGTTGTCAGTTGTCAGTTGTGGAGTAGAAATTCTTTGAAACCTCAATGTCTCTTACACACGGGACTGGATGAACAAATTGCAGTTCCATCTTGCCCAGACCCTTTCCGGTAGATTGAGTCGCTATTTCACGGGAAATTCGTAGATGTTCACGCTGAATGGCGCGAACGTCGGATTCGCCGGGACGGCATCCAACGATTGCTCTTCAATCTTGACGCCCGGTTCCTGGCCAACGGCGACTGTGGCAGTGAGGCTCTGCGGCGCCATGCGGCGAAGCGTACCTTTGCCGGAGAGTTCGACGCCGCGGATTTCCAGGCTCAGGGTTTGCGCGGACTCCGTCGGATTGATGACGGCGACCGTGAGGGCCTTGCGGTCGGCGGTCCAGGCGGCGACTACGTCCAGCGGGAAGGTATCGCTCCCGGCGTGGACGACGGGCTGCTCGCCACCGGGCGGGTCCTTGGGTTTTGGCTGCGGAGAGTTGCCCGAAACATCCACGGGGATCGTGCCGAACCGGTCGCGGTAGAACTTGAAGAGCATGCCCGCGGGGTTGAGGACGGCCTGCCCGCCGGCGGCATTGTACGTGCCGGTGACAAAGGTCAGCGTGGCGAGATGGTAGAGGTCGGAGTGACGGAACATCTCGTGGAAATTCCAGGCATAGGCGGGAACGACCTTGTAGCTGCCGCGCCCCGCGTAGGCGTACTCGTCCAGAGCGATGGGGACAGGTTTATTCTTCAGGGCGGGAATGCGTTTGACGTATTCCTCATACTCTTCGTATTTGATGCGGATGTGGTTGGCCGGACGGCGCATCCAGTCTACGAGAGGTTCACCCGGATCATTGGGTACCTGTTTTGCCTGCGCCAGATCGTAGTGGGAGTCGTAGTTGTAGTAGTGCTCACTGATCATGTCCATGTTGTCGAGGCACTTTAGAAACAGAGCGCCCGTCCAGTCGGCAGGCCCGAGGTAATCGGGAATCAGCTTGTCGCCTAGTTTCAGGGACTCCTTGGAGCCGGTCATGGTGTCGGGCATGGCGCCGCTGGCGATGAGGACGATGCTGGGATCTACTTTGCGCATGAGCTTGGCAAAGAGGTTGTGCTTGACCGCGTACTGGGCCAACGGCATGTAGCCGTACTGATAGGAGCCCCACATTTCATTGCCGATGTTCCAGAACTTGACCTTATAGGGCTCAGGATGGCCGTTGGCCGCCCGCATCGCGCCCATGCGGGTGGTGACCGGGCCGTTGGCGTATTCGACATATTCGGCCGCGGAGCGGGCGTCCCCGAAGCCGGAATTCACCGTGATGTAGGGTTCGACATCCACCAGGCGGCACAGGCTCATGAATTCGTCCGTGCCGACATCGTTGGACTGCAGAGCACTCCAGACCGGGTCAAAGACCGGCGGCCGCTGATCCGGATCGCCGATGGCGTCGCGCCACTCGTGGGCAGAGACGAAGTTGCCGCCCGGCCAGCGATAGAGACCCGACCGCAGGGACTTGAGCACGGCGATCACTTCAGGCCTCCAGCCTTGGATATTGTCGGCGGGCATCAGCGAGACGGCACCGATGCGCAGGGCGCCGGAACCGGTGGCGGTGATCTCGATCTGGCCGTCGGCCGAATCGACCGGACACTTGAAAGCGAGTGGGAACTTGGCGTACGCGGAAGTTAGCTTGCCGATGGTCACCGTCTGGCGGTCGGCGGCGCCGGTTCCCCATACCAGGCGGACAGACACCTGTGTAGCAGGATCGCCGGCGAGAACGATTCGGCCTGCGTAGTCCTTGCCCTTAATAAGCGTGAGGCCGGCTTGGCGAATGCCGTGAGGCTCGCCGGCGCCAAGCGCGATCGCGGGCGAATGGTCGCCGGCGTACGCATGCTGGCAGTCCATGGTGATCGATTCGGCCGGGCCGACGGGAATCCAGCGCCGAGGTGGGCCTCCAAATGGACCGCGCCGCGCTCCCGGCTGTGGGTCCTCGGCCCGACCGGTGATCGGGTTGTAGAACTTGCGGTCGTCGACCATCTCCGCCCACATGCCGCGGTACACGAGGCCCCCGGCGTGTTCGATGAACATGCCATAGAGGTTGGGATTGATAGGAGCGAACGTCTTGCCGGCGTCAATCACCGCATTCACGGATGTGGAGGGCGTAGTGGCGGCAGGCGCTGGCGCTTGGGCGAACAGAGTCCACGCACTGGCGGCGAGGATTGTCAGCATGCAGATCAGGAACGATTGTCGGGTCTTCATTGCAGCTCCTTGAGCTAGCGTGTACCGGGAATCGGCTGCGCGGCGGGCAAAGAGTCCGCTGCGTTTCCGAAGATGGTGAACTCGATAATCCCCAGTGGCGTGGCCCGGGGCCAGTTCGTCAGGGTCAGCCGAACAAAGCGGCACTTCACCGGGGGTATTTCTTCAAAAATCGTATTTCGCGAAGCGGTGTTCTCTGTCTGGTCTAGGGCGGTTGTGAACGTCTGACCATCCAATGACACTTCGATCTTGTATCGGTAGGCGTTAACCGCGCGCGGTTCTGAAGACGAGGCTGTTGCAGACGAGCTCTCCGCCGGCCCTGAGGCCGACGCGACAACGGGACCACGCCTGCCACCGAAACCGCGTCCTCCGGTGAACATCAGCCGGACCGAGTCAATCGTGAACAACTGCACCGCATCAAAGCGCGTTGCGGGGGATAGCTCGATCGTCAGAGTCGGCTGCGTATCGGTCGTGGCCGGCTCCCACCAGGTACCGCTCGAGTTGTCTACGGCATAGGCCGCGTCGCGACCCGGCTGCTCGGAAGAGACCTTCGAAAGCGCGTTCATCGCGCGCATCTTGTTAATGGTCACTGGAATTGACCCGCTGTCACCGCGGGTCGGGTCTTTGATCACGTTTGGCGCCCACTGCGGGGTGTCGGTGACCTTTACCGCCATGGCGCCGTGTTTGTCGAAGGTGACACGGTCCATTCCGATTCGCCGTCCGCCGGGCGGGTTCGAGAGGACGATGGTGTAGAACTGCCAGAGATTCCCGTCAGGTCCTTCAATGATGCTGCCGTGCGCTGGACCGGTGACGAGGCCATCGGTTTTACGGAGCAACGGGTTGTTGCGAGCGTAGGTAAACGGGCCCAGCGGCGACTTCGCGGTGTAGTATCCCTCGGCGTAGGTCTTCCACTGGGTCCCAGAGGCCGAGTACTCCAGATAGTATGTGCCTTTGTGTTTTTGGAGCCAGGGGCCTTCGACCCACGCAACATCCGTATACTCGTTCATCTCACCGTAACGTTCCCAGACATGGTCTCGGTTGAATGCGAAGAGATGCTTGACCGGGCCGGCGATTCTCGTGAAGTCGTTGGGGTCGAGTGGTGCGACGAAGATACCGCTAACCCCCCTGCCCGACCAATAGAGGTAGGGCTTGTTGTCGTCGTCGACGTAGATTTCCATGTCGAAGGCGCCGTTCCATCCACCGGCGACGTCGGGCATGTTCTTCCATTCTCCGATGCTGGTAAAGGGCCCCAGCGGGTTGTCCGCTTTAAAGAGCGGGCCGTCGTTGCCGCACATGTAGAAGCTGCCGTTGTATTTGACGACGTCCGGCGCGACAGGGACATTGGCAATGGGCTGGAAGGACCAGTTGAGCAAGTCGTCCGAGATCCATGCGCCGCCGCCTGTGCAGTACATGTAGTATCTGCCTTGCTCGCGGATGACGGTGACATCCCCGGCCGCATTGCCGCCTGGCGCAGTGACCATCGGCAGAGGATTGCAGTAGCGCGCCGTCTTGCCGATCTCCGGGTTCCCCGCGCCGGCGGACGATACGGCCAGGGCGGCGAAAACAAACAGAGTAGCGAGGGATCTGCAGTTCATAACGACTCCTTCAGAAAGCCATCCACGAACAAGCACGAACAAAGGCATTCGACGAACGCACACGAGGTCGACTTGCCTCGTGCCGATTCGTGGACGCAGTCGTTCTGCTTGTTCGTGCATTTCCTTACTACCGCTGTTCCGGCGCTTTTGCGACGGCGCCCTCCGGACTACGCCTCCAGGCGAAATACTCGTCCAGCACTTTGAGAGACTTCTCGCTCGGTACCGGCCCGGTCTTCGGAGCGCCGGAAAAATACATGACCGCCGGATTGTTGTCGCTGAAGGCCGGCCATTCCGCGACGTCCCTTGCCGTTGGGATTTCCGTACTTCGCGAAGTTGGTCCAGTAGGAGGCCATCGCGTCCGAGATCACTTGATCTTCGGGAGTGGCAGGGCGGCGAAGCTTATCCAGATGTTCAAACACATAGATAATCTCGGCCCCGTGGGGAGAGCCGCGTCCCGCCTCCGGAGAGCCGGCCGGGTACGCCGGGTGCTGATCAAAGTAGTACAAGTAGGCCTTCGATTTGCCGCGCGCAGCCTGAAGGCGCGCCCACACCCAGGTGTGCCAGCCAAAGGCGGCATCGCGCGCCAGATCGCGGGCCGTCTTTGGAACTGAATCGGAGCCCGTCGGATATGCCTCCAGCAGGCGATCGGCGAACGGCCCGTAGCGCTTTCGCACGCCGGCGATGTATTCGTCCGGTGTGCGCTCTCGAGAGAAGCTGAGACCTTCGTCTGAGTTGTAGCCCACCAGTATCGGAGTGTCATTGAACCGCCCGGCTTCATAGAGCCTGTGCTGATCGTCCGGAATCACCCAGCCGTCCACAATCGGCCAGGCCATGCCGCGCTGACCGCGCCCCGTTTCGAGGAGCTTTTCCACCGTAAACCCGCGCAGATCCTTGAGCGACGACGCCCCTGCGGCCTTGGCGAACTCCAGGCCCGAAGCTTCTGAGTCGGCCAGAACACGCATGTTCTCTCCAGGAGTCGGCTCCTTGCTGAAGGGTCCGAATGAGCCGCCGCTCTCAGAGATCGCTCCCTCAAACAATCCCTTAGCAAGGGGAGAGGCGCAGAGCATGCTGACCGCAATACCGCCGGCCGATTCTCCGAAAATCGTGACCTTCTTCGGGTCGCCCCCAAACGCGGCGATGTTCCGCTTGATCCACCCAAGGCCGGCGATCATGTCCAGCAGGCCGTAGTTTCCGGAGACATGGTGGGGGGACTCGGCGCTCAATTCCGGATGCGCGTAGAATCCAAGGACGCCCACGCGATAGGCAATGCTGACCAGGACGACACCGCGTTTGGCCAGCTTCTCGCCGCTATAGTCAGGAATCGAGGTTGCGCCGCCATTGAACCCGCCGCCGTAGATCCAGACCAGGACCGGGACGCGCTCCTTGGGTGACTTGGCCGGCGTCCAGACGTTCAGGTACAGGCAGTCCTCGCTGACGCCGCTGGGCGGCGGGGCGCCCATCGACTGCATACATCCGCAGGCAAATTGATCGGCCTTGCGCACGCCCTTCCATTTCTCGACCGGTTGCGGCGGGCGCCATCGCAGGTCACCAACCGGCGGCGTCGCGAATGGAATGCCTTTGTACACCGCCAGATCGTCCGCGACGACTCCTTCTACAAGACCGCTTTCTACCTTTACGGGCGCTGGCGCGGCAGCCTGCAGCAACAGGCAGGAGCAAAGGACCACGGCGCCAAGACAGAGATTTCTCATCTGTGTTATTCCTCCATCGAAACCACGTAGCAGGCGATGCGCAGTAAGCGGGCGCCCGGCCGCTGTTGAGCCTGGGACAACAGCGGGGGCGCATGGCCACAGGGCGCCCGCTTACTTCGCGTCGCGCCGCGGCGAGCCGCCAAAGGCGCTCCGCTCCGTGCGCGGCTCGGCCCGCCTGGACTCCCTAAGTCTTTCGCTGTCAAATTCGTACAGGTCGATGCTGATGGGCTCGACCCGAAGCGTCTTCGGGATCTCGCTCACCGGCGTTTCCACCTCTTGGACGTCGTGCCGTGTGAGACCCGTCATCGCATCCAATCCAGGGCCTGTCAAACGCCAATGCCGGCCTCTCCCGCGGAAAGCAAATCCCGTGATCTTCAGATCCAGGTCCTTCGCCGACTCACAAGGATTGACCACCGCAAGTGTCAAAAACCTCCCGTCGTTGCTGAGCGCGGCGCTCACATCCAGGGGGTAAGTTGGGCTGCCCGCATTCACCCTCGGCTGATCGCCCCCCACCGCGTACTTCGGAGCCGGCGGCGGTGAGTTACCTTGGATTTCCACAGGCACGGCGCCGAAATGATCGCGGTAGAGCTGAAACAGCAGGCCGGTCGTGTTCAGTGCCGCGTCGGTGGCGTTGAACTCAATGGAGGAGGTTCCCATCGTATGCCCGGCCATGCAGATCAAGTCGGTGTGCCGGAACATCTCATGCAATACAATGGCGTTGGCCAGGGTCTGCTTCAGATTCGCAGGCAGGCGGGTAAACGCCCATTCATCAATTGCGATTTGCAGGCGCTTGGTCTTCAGGGCTGGAAACCGCCTGGCGTACTCTTCGTAAGCTTCGACCTTTTCGCGTACTCGATTAGCCGCCCGATAGGCCGCTTCGGGCAATGCCTCTTCGATCGGGATCCTCTTGTTCTGATCGAGGTCGAATCTCTCGCCGTCGTAGCTGTAGAAGTGCTCCGACATCACGTCAATGTTGTCCAGGCAGTTGGCCAGCAGAAGGCCTGTGAAGTCCGCGTCGGAGCCGAAGTCAGGCACGACCTTGCCGGTAAGCGCCTCCGAAAGGCGGTTTACCGTCATCTCTTCAGGCGTGGCGCCGGTCGCGAGGAGCGTGATGGATGGATCCACCGCGTGCATGGCGCTGGCGAACATGTTGTGCTTGATCATGAACTGCTTGGGCGGCATGTAGCCGAACTGCCAGGTTCCGTACATCTCGTTCCCGATGCCCCACCACTTTACGTTGTAGGGCGCCGGGCGCCCGTTGGCGGCGCGCAATTTCCCCATGGGTGTGTCGGCGGCGCCGTTCACGTACTCCACCAGTTGGGCGGCCGAATGGGCATCTCCGAAACCCGCATTTACGCTCATGAACGCGTCCACGTCGAGAAGCTCGCACATGGTCAGAAATTCATCGGTACCCACGTCGTTCGGTTGCACGGCCGACCACACGTAGTCCCAGCGCGGCGGCCTCCGATCAGGATCGCCGATCGCGTCGCGCCATTCGTGGGCAGAGAGGAAATTGCCGCCGGGGAAGCGGTACATTCCCGAGCGGAGTTGCTTCAAAAGGCTGATGGTGTCGGGGCGGAAGCCGCGAATATTGTCGGCCGGCATCAGCGACACCGCGCCAATGTGGAAGGACCCCGCGCCAGCGCCGGCGATTTCAAGCCTTCCATCCTCGGTATCGGCGCCGGCGGTGAACCGCAAGGGGAACTTGGCATAGCTGGTCCTGAGACCGCTGATGGGGATGGTCTGCCGCTCGTCGGGACCAGGTCCCCAGACCAGGCTGACCGTCACAACGGCGCCCGGTTGGCCGGCAAGTACGACTCGCGCTGCGTAGACTTTGGATTTGCGCAGCGCCAGCCCAGCCTGCTGAATTCCACGCGGCTCCGGACCGGCCAGGGTAACGAGCGGCGTGTGCTCGCCGACATAGGGGTTGTCGCAATCCATAACGACCGCCGCGTCAGGGCCGACCGGCCTCCAGCGGTTGGGCTGGCGGCGCCTGGGACCTCGCCCGGCGGGTGGCGCAGGCGCTTCAGTCCCGATGGCGTGGTAGAACTTCCGATCGTCGAGCATCTCTGCCCACACACTCCGGTTGACCAGGTCGCCGATATGCTCGATGAACTGCCCATAAAGGTAAGGAGAAATCGGAGGCCGAGTCTGGCCGGCGTCGACGATCACGGCGATTCGTTTTTCGGGCGCCTCGCCGGATTGGGCGGAGAATGCGGGAAGCATAAGGCCGGCGAGTATGACCAACCAGAGTGATCTCTTAGCCATGGCCGGGAGTCTATCATCCGAGTCCCGCACCGGTTAGGTTTCGTACGGTATGCGGCCTTCAACCCTAATGGAATCCTGTTGGTTAAGCCGATGGCGAGCGCCCACGGCCGTTGCGGCTAACGGTTAGCAGGGCAGTTAACGATGGGGACGAATTGCGGACAGACTCGGGAACGGTGCTCCTGGCGGAGGGGTTCAGAGTGCGAAATAAGACCAAGGCCTTTCATTCCGCGGTTTGCACCACTTCGAACGCGGAGTGGCGAATTCGGAGTGCGGAATCAAGACCAAAGCCTTTCATTCCGCACTCCGCACTCCACGTTCCGCATTCCGCACTCGCAATACGCTATCTGACAAGTGCGTCGGCCGCATTGGCCGCCAGAATCCACCTGCTGGCGCCGCCGATCACGCCTTCGTGTTCAAACCAAAGGAACCCGAAATCGTCAATACACTCGGGGAAATCCGGCTTGATGATGACGTAGCCGGGGATCACGCCGCCGGGAATGTAGGCGCCGTCCGCGCGGTTGTTTCCGTAGGCTTTCAGCTTCGAATTTTTGCCTACCGACGACACGTACGAAGTGCTGGAAGCCGGATGCGTGCCCAGTATGTAGTTCACGGCGCGTAGTGTGTAGTCTTTGCTGACGATCTCCGGGAACGCCTTGTGGAGGAAGTACATGCTCACTCCCAGGTCGATCACTCTTGACGATCCGCCCCAGCTTCCGAGGCTCGGCGGCACGCCGAACGCAGTGACCGCCAGTTCACGGTCTAACTGGGGCACGTAGGCCTTCACCGCTTCTTCGAGTTTTTGCTTGAACGCGTCGTCCATGTACGGCAGCGCGCGGACGGCCGTCCAGCCGCCAAACCCGAACCGCTCGAACATAGTCGGATAGATCTCCAGCAGCCGCTTCTTGTATACCTCGCCGCCGCCCGTGGCGATCAACAACTCCAGACCGGCCCGCCATTCCAAGGCGGGCATCATCCCGCCGGGCCCCCCGAATCCGCGCGCCTCAGCGGGAGCGGGGGTCGGATTGGCATGCTCCTCCTCCCAGAGCTTGACTGCAGTATCCAGGCATTCCTTGGCCAGGGCATCATCAAAGCCTTTTAGAGCGACGGCAGCGGCGGCCAGCGAGGCAGCGGCGCCGTATTGCAGGTGGGGCATCTTCGTTGTGAAGGCCCACCGATCGTCCGGGACGCCGGAGAAGTTTCCGTCAATGTCATATGCTCCGAGCTTGTCGGAATAGATGCGGCCGTCGGTCTTGGATGCGCCATCGCCCAGGTGTGTGTATTGGCGCAAGGTGGGCTCGTTAATACCCGGAATCGGGTGCCCAATGACCCTGATTTGCGCCAGGATCTGGAGGACGCCGTGCTTCACCTGCTGCACCCCGTCCGGAACCCCGTCGGGCCTGTGCATTTCTACCGAGCGGGCCTCTTCGTCTACCGTAAGTTGATCCCACTTCAGATCGAACTCCTTACAAGCCAGGGCTAAGTCCTGAATGACCCCGAACTGGCTCGGCGTCTGAATGTCGAAGTCTCCCGCGTCGTACCATCCGCCGACGTTCAATCCGGCGATGTGCTGACCGGCCGAAAAAGGGGAATCGAGGTTCGCGCCCATCGACCACCCGTCGAAGTGCTTCTCGTTGGGCGGCGCCTGGCGGGCGTCGTCCAGATGCGAAACGCCGTGCCAGAGTCGATAGCCCTCGCGGACCGAAACGTGGTCCATTTGCACGGCGAGAAAGCCGTCCAGACTCGCTTGCCAGGTCTTGCTATAGACATCTTTGGCGATCGGGAACACCTCGGTCTGCTGTCCGGCGTATTCGATCACATACAGGCCGGGGTCCTTAACCGACGAGAAATCGAACTTCGCATACGTATACCGCATCCAGGGGGTAGGTTCCGAGATCGGACCTTCGAAGACCTGCTCATACGCTCCGGCCTCAGTGAGCCGCAACACCTTCGCCGTCTTGGGCGCGTCGAATTTCGGGTCGAGCTCGATCACGGCGACCTTCGAGAAGTCAGGCGGATAGCCGACCTGGCTGTGCGCCACCATCGGCGGCCGCGTCCAATTCGGACGCACGTCCGGGCGGATATGCCACACGACGGCGCCTTCGGTCTTGCCTGCGGGGATCAGAGTTCGCAGCACGAACCAACCGTTCTGAGCGCGGTTGCGTCCGTCGTAGAGGGACAGGGGCGCCGTCTCCGAGTTGACCGTGACGCGATACAGCGGATCATCAACGGCCAGGGTCATGCTCCGTCCGGTGGCGAAAGGCAGCGGTTGCGTGTATCCTTTCGCCTCGTCCCACTCCTCTTGGTACGGCAGTTTCTTCGGGTCGTCGGCCGGAGGCGGAACCTTCACCATCGGGTCCTGCGGACTTCGCGGGAAGACGCCGAACGCACTGCCGTCAACGGCGTACGCCTTGCCAATAAACGCCGAGGGCAGAAACTCCAGGTTGAAACCCGCCCGCCCGACGAGCTTCTCCGGCAGCGGTTTGTCCAGGTTCACGCTCACCCGCACGCCGCCTGGTTCAGCGGCCACTTCCAGGCGGTAGTCCACCTGGTAAGCGGGAAAGGAGAGCAGGGCGGTGAGACGGTTGTTTACCTTGTCGGCGTCGCGCGACTTGAGGTCGGCAACCAGGTCCCATTGCTCCGGCGTAGGCAACAGGCGCACATCACCATTTGTCGCGATCCGATGGCCGTGAAGGATCATCTCCATGGCCGTGGTCTTCTGGTCGACAAAGACGCGATGGAAGGTAGTGTGATACAGGATGACGCTGAAGCCCTGCGTATCGAGGTAGCCGCTGTTGGTTACCTTCATTGTGAAATCGGCGCCGAACACGGATAGTCCGCTGAAGAGGACTAGCACCAAAAGTGATCGTACTTGAGTAGACGTATGATTCATAAACTGAAAACGCTCCCGGGAATGGTTACACCGTTATTGCGGGCACTGGTGTCGCGCCGAACCTCCGACTCTGTGTGACCGTTACGGCAAGCCAGCCGGTGGGCCCCGTATCAGGCCGAGCTTTGTTGAGCACTTTCACCAAACCCCACACACACTAGCACGCGACTGTCTCTGCGGCTAGGTTTGCTACGGTGTCTTTCGTTCCAAAGCCAGTGCGATGTTCCTGTTGCGCGCGAAATAAAGAGCCCTGGCGCTGCTTGCATTAACCGTTAGACCGGTGCGTTAAGGGCCCTGGGTGAGCAACTCTCTGGTATATTCACGCTTGGCAGGCGGGACGGATTGGTGTGAAACTCACCGCCGCCGCGGACAATTTCGCTCCATGTCGCCGCTTGACCGCCCCGTCCGTGTTCCCCGCGGACAGGGTTTGCGGTATGCTCCCGCTCCGAGGGACGATGTTGACAATCAGACTGGCAATTCGTATCGAAAACCGATTCCGGCTTTCAACCTGGACCGTGGGAATTGCGGCTGCATGGCTCATTCTCACCTGCGGCTTAGCGCTAGCGGCTGAGTCGGCCGGGCATGTTTGGGAGCTGCAGGAGATCGAGCTGCATTCTTCGCGCTCCCATACAAATCCTTACGTCGACGTGGAAGCGTGGATCGAATTGAACGGTCCCGACTTCAAGAACCGTGTGTATGGTTTCTGGGATGGCGGCAATATCTACCGTGTACGATTTGTTGCGACTCGGGCAGGAGACTGGAGCTGGAGGAGTGGCTCCAATCAGCCGCACGATCCAGGGCTGAACGGCAAGACAGGTCGCTTCACGGCACGCGATTGGACGGCCGAAGAGAAGCGCGCAAACCCCAATCGTCGCGGTTTCCTGAAACCAAGCGCCAACGGTCATGCCCTGGTGTATGCCGATGGGACTCCCTTCTTTCTGCTTGGCGACACCTGGCTGGGGGCCGTCACCTGGCGTTTGCCGCTCACGGAGGCACCGGCAGAGGCGGGTTACGAGGCGGCGCCAGGCACAAACTTCCAGCAGGCTGTAGCGCTCAGAAAGCGGCAAGGTTTCAACTCCGTCAGCATGATCGCAGCATTCCCCACCTGGGCCATGGATCAGTACCCTAATACTTACGCAGATAAGAACGGCGTCTTCTATCGGAACGCTTGGGAGGAGTTCGGGGTCATGGTCCCGGGCGACAAGCCGACGGCAAAAGCGATGCACGATGAACGGGGTTACCGTCCGTTCGAAATCCTACCCGACCGCGAAGGATTGCCGGACTACGACCGCGTCGTGCCGCAGTTCTTCCAAAGTCTCGATCGGAAGATGCAGTTCCTGAACGATCAGGGATTCATTCCCATGCTCGAGACTATCCGCCGTGACGTCGCTCCACCCTGGAAGGCCTATTTTAATTTCGACGAGTCCTTCTCGCGATTTGTGCAATACATGGTGGCGCGCTACGGCGCCTACAACATGATTTTCAGCAAGGTGCACTTCGATATCTACCTGCCGAACCTCAGTCTCACGGCCGAGGAATTCAATCAGGCCCTCAATTATCACTTCAAGAAATACGGTCGCATGCCATTCGGGCAACCGGTGACTTCGTTGATAGATCATGCCACCGACACAACCTTCGGGACGGGAGAGAAAGCGCCGTGGATCACGATGCACAGCGTTGGAAACAAGCCCCGCGATCATGGGATCTACCCGGCCATGGAGCGTCAGTTCAAGCTTTCGCCTGCTATGCCGACGGCTGATTTGGAGCCGCACTACACAGGCTGGGTGCACGGCAATAACGTGGTGAACGGCGAGCAGGCGGAGTCCGGTTCGGATCGGGACAACTATTTTTCTCGCGCCCAGATGTATGGCTGTGTGCTGTCAGGCGGGCTGGCCGGCCACGTCCACGGGACGGGCGCCTACGATGTCACGAGCGCCTCAGAGCCCCGGGGCGGACGCCCGTTTTTCTGGGAGGCGCTCGGCTACAAGTCGGCGGAGTTCATGCGCGGGCTGGGGAACTTCGTGCTCTCAGAAGGCGCGCGCTATCGAGATCTCGAACTGGCGTCCGATTCCCTGGAGCCGCGCAAGGCGCGAGGCAGCTCCGAGCAGGGACTGGACGGCTGGTCCTTCATGATGCGCACCCCAGCGCGCGACCTGGCTCTCCTTTACTTCGAGAACAAAGCCGAGCGGCCCCGGAGCTCCGGGTGGAAGCCGAACACACGTTATCGCTTCAGCTGGTACGATCCGCGCGCCGGCGCTTGGGGCCAGGCAATGGAGCTGGAGAGCGACAGCGCCGGAGTCCTGGCATTGCCGGCATTCCCGGAAGGCGGGAAAGTCGCGAGCACGGACTGGGCAGCGAAGATCACGGAGACAGGATTAACCGGATTATCAGGACTAGACCGAAAGCTGCCTTAGGCGGAGCTTGGCGAATCCCGCCTATTTCAGCTCGCGAACGCTTCAATCCCGCGGCTACTCGGGCCTGGAGCTCGAGACGCGCGTGCTTGAGGGCGAGCGCCACGCCAGCAACAAGCCCGAGATCTACAATCGTGGGTTGAGGTTTCTGTTCGGCGGAAGACCGTGAAAAATGGGGTCGCGGTCGTGTCGAAACTTAAGGACGGAATCGAGTCGATTCATCGGCCCCTCCCGGAGGCTAGCCCAACGCCACTACCCCCGACTCGCGAATGCGTTTGTCGGTCGTCAATAGCTGAAGGCCGTGGCAGCGCGCGGTGGCCGCGATCAGCTGGTCCGCCGGATCTCCAGGGAAGGACGGACCGAGCCGCGTGCTCTCTACGGCTATCCTCGCGGTTATATCAAGCACCTCCAGTTGCGGATGCGCTTCAAGATCTGCCAACCACTCATCCACAGAAATCTGTGCTGAGAGACGTTTCAACTGAACGAGCTTGGCGATCTCCCAGAGGCTGATTGAACTGATCGCGACCGAACCCTTACTCAGAGCCTGGTCGATCCTTTTTGAGAAGGAGGGCGGCATCGAGGGATCATCCAGGTCCCACCAAACCAAGACGTGCGTATCGAGAAGGAGGCTCATTTCTTCAGCGCCTCCCACTCAGTTTCGAACGTCACGTCGACGATATCGCCTTTCACCTCGACCAGTCCCTTGTGCAAGCCTCGAAGCGCTCTCGTCGCTTTTCCTTCGACTGGGCCCAGTTTAGCGATCGGCTCGCCGCGCTTGGTAATGATGTATTCTTCTCCGGTTTCCTTCACCTGATCCAACAGTTGGAGGCATCGTGCCTTGAATTCGCTGGCGCCGTAAGTCTTCCGCATGAGCCAATGCTACCGGAAGACCATTTGACCAGTCAACCGGTCAACTGGAAGCCCAGTCGGCCCCGGTTCCGGTGATTCGGTTCGGTGATTCGGTTCGGTGATTCTTGACAGCCCCGAAAACCTGGCGGTATCTTCGCGTTGACCCAATGAAGAAATACAAGGCCGCCCCGGCAGTTGTCCTCGTGTTGCTGGCCAGCCTCCCGGCCTCACCGCTTCAGGACCCCGCCCCGACTTCGACATCCGATTCGGCGACCGCCGTCGCGAACAGCCCTGGCAAAAATGCCCCGGGCAAGGCCCCGATTGCGTTTGGATTGGAGGCGATCGACTTCACCCTCGACAGCAGTGAGACCCCGGAATGCCATGCGCCTGAGACTATGGCGGGGGGCGTCGCGATCTTCGATTACAACAATGACGGCAAGCCGGACATCTTTTTCGCCAACGGGGCGGACATCAAGAGTCTCAAGAAGACGTCAGCGAAGTACTCAAACCGACTTTTCGAGAACAATGGCGGGGCACGGTTCACAGATGTCACCGAGAAGGCGGGCCTCCCAGGTCAGGGGTTCGACAACGCGGCAGCGGTCGCAGATTTCGACAACGACGGCGACCAGGATCTCTTTGTGGGAGGTGTACACCGCAACACACTCTACCGGAACAACGGTGACGGCACGTTTACCGATGTAACGGCGAGCGCGGGACTGAACACTTCCGATCCTGAGTTCGGACCGCTTTGGAGCGTAGGCGGCGTGTGGGTGGACGTGAACAACGACGGCCTGCTGGATCTGACAATCATCAATTATTTGAAATGGGACCCCGAACACGAGCCCGTATGCCAAATCGATCAACACCGGGAGTATTGCCATCCAAAGATGTACGAGCCGACGCCCAACCAATTGTTCCTCAACAACGGAGACGGGACCTTCAAAGACGTGTCATTGGCCTCGGGGTTACGCCGGCATCCCGGCAAGGGAATGGGAGGAGTCACGGCCGATTTCGACCTCGACGGCGACATGGACCTGTTTGTTACCAATGACAAGCTTTTCAACTACTTCTTCAGGAACGACGGCGGAGGCAAGTTCGTCGAGACGGGCATTGAGCTGAATCTGGCTCTGCGTGAAGACGGTGTCTTTATCTCTGGTATGGGGGCCGACTTCAGGGACTTGGACAATGACGGCTACCCGGATATCAGCCTTGTTGCCCTGGACCAGGAGACATTCCCGATCTACAGGAATACGGGCAAGGGAGATTTCGACGAAGTGACGGCGGAAAGCGGCATGACGGTGCTGACCTTGCAGATGGCCGGCTATTCTCCTACCATCGCGGATTTCGACAACGACGGCTGGAAGGACCTCTTCGTCACGCGCGGACACGTTCAGTCGCTTATGGCTGCGCAGCGGGCCGTGATCAAGCAGCCGAACACGGTCTTCCGCAATCTGGGTGGATTGAAGTTCGCTGCCTTTACGGGCGAGGCCGGGCTCGAAGCGTCACCCCCTTCGCGGCACCGAGGTTCCGCGATCGGCGATCTGAACGGCGACGGACGCCTGGATGCAGTCGTCAGCGCGATCAGCGCGCCGGCGGAGATATGGCTCAACCAAAGCCCCGACGCGGGCCACTGGCTGGAGATCCGGCTTCAGGGAACCAAGAGCAATCGCGACGGCATCGGCGCTCGCGTGAAGGTCGTTTCCAAGTCGGCGACGCAATACGACCACGTGTCAACCAGCGCAGGCTATGCGTCATCAAGCGCCCGGCCGCTCCACTTCGGGCTTGGAAAGGACACGGCCGTCGAAAGGCTCGAGATCAGATGGCCTTCCGGCGTCGTCACACAGTTGCGTGACGTAGCGTGCGATCAATTGCTGGCCGTGAAGGAAGCGGCCGAGTAAACATCCCCACTTGCCTTTTTGAAGCACCGAACCGAGCAGCGGGCACGATCTGTTGGTAGTTCCGCGTTTAGGCGGGCAGTCAAGAGAGTGCCCTTAGCAATAGGCACGCTCTAACTGCCCCGCCTGAAGGCGGAACTACGAACAGATCGTGCCCGCTGCTCGATACATCATCGTATTTGTGGAGCCAATTGCAAAAATCGGTTCCTGAATGCGCGGACCTTCTCTTGGGTCGCAGACGTACTCTGGATGGTCGGGTCTTTACCCCGAAGGGGTTGCGTAGCAAAGCCCAGGGTTGGCCGCGTTTTCTGCGGCCTACCCTGGGTGGCTGTGATAGGGAAACCCAACCCTGAAGGGGTTGCGTACCGCGCACGATACGCAACCCCTTCAGGGTTGGTCACTTACGGTCCGCTACCCAGGGTAGGCCGCAAACGGCGCGGCCAACCCTGGGCTTTGCTACGCAACCCCTTCGGGGTAGAAAACCCGCCAACAACGAGTGAGAGTACCGTCCACGACTGGTTCGACTCTTTCACCCTGGCCTACGTTCCAAGGTGGACTTGCTCTCCGGAAGCGATTTTTGCTTGGCTCTGTGGAAACAACCACTAGGGAAGTCGGGGTGGTGAAGAAGGGGGAGCGGGCTTTTCACGGTCCAGGGCGTCTGCTTTTTCCCGCAGTTCACGGACTTTCTCGAATTCCTTCCGCGCCGCCTCCGTGTTCCCCATCGCCCGGTGTAAGCGCGCGAGTTGGTAGTGCGCGTCAGGTTCCTCCGGGTCCAGTTCGACCGCGCGCTCGATCGCCTTCAAGGCTTCCGGATACCTCTTCTGTTCCAGATAGACCGTCCCCAGATTCACGAACGCCGGACGAACGTCGTTTCTTTGCGCGACTGCCTTCTCCAGCAGCGGGAGGGCTTCTTCCGGGCGGCTGAGCTTGAGGGCTATGTCGCCCAGGTAGGCGAGCGCCTGGCCGTGATTCGGGTCCAGGGCCAGTTCGCTCTCGAACGCCCGCCTGGCCTCCTCGTAACGGGTCAGCTTCCAGTAGAGGAAGCCGAGGCCAAAGTGCACGTTGGGTTCGCGAGGAGCGACCTTGGCGGCCTGCTGGAATTCGGCCAGCGCTTCCGATGTCCTTCCCAGGCCATCCAATGCCTGCCCGGTCAGCATGTGGGCCGCGACCGAGTCCGGGTCCCGGCGCAGAATCTCGCGGTACGCCTCCAGGGCACAGGGGAGGTTCTTTGCCCGCAGGCAACTCTCCGCGAGGGCCCGCTGCAGTTCCATGTTAGTCGGGTCGAGCTTGGCGACCGGCGCAAGGTATTGGACCGCTTCTGCAAACCTTTGTGCGCCGTAATAACTGAACCCGAGCAAGGTCCGCGCTTGCGTATTCTGTGGCTCGGCTGTCAATGCTGCGGTCAGCGACGCGATGGCAGCCTCAAAGCGCCCCAGCTTGAACTCCGCCAGCCCCAGATTCAATTGCAGTCCCGGTAGCTTCGGATCCAGAACGAGCGCCTTTCGGTACGCCGAGGCCGCCTCCTGGTACTTCTCTTCCCTGGAGAGAACAAAACCCAGACTGGCAAAAGCGGCAGCGTCCTTTGGATTCCGTTCAACCACGCTCTGCCAAGCTCGAGCAGCCTCCGCCCATTTCCCTTGTTGCTGCAAGCTGATCGCTTCTTCGGCGCTGGATGTTTGCGCGAGGACGGCGCCGAGCATCACAAGTGAGGCGAGCCCAGCGAGTGTCTTTCTTCTACTCGGCATCTTCGAGTCCCTGATCCCTCGCACTGACACCTGGCAAAGATACCGCAAACGGCCTGGGAGTTGTCAGTCGTCGGTACAAACAAAAGAACGCCCCGCTCGCGAGCCTGGGATGCAAGCGGGGCGTTGATAGGCCGACCTTCAGCTGTTCCAGGGTTCCAAGGTGACAGGGTTCAGCGGTTCCAACCTTGGAACCTCTGAACCCTTGAACCTTTCTCAGTAGAACAGCTTCAGTCCGAGCTGGAGGTTTCTCGGATCCTGAACTCCAGTGACTTTTCCAAAGTCGCTGGCCGAGAAACTGGAGCTGACGGCATTGAATTGAGTGTGGTTCCAGGTATTGAAAGATTCAATCCGGAACTCGAGCCGGCTGCCGCGTTCGTTGAACTGGAAGCTCTTGAAAAGCGCCAGGTTCCAGTTGTGACGACCAGGACCGTTGACCGAGCCGTACTCGAGATTTCCCCACTGCCCGACGGTCGGCTCTGAAAATGCCGACTTGTCAAACCAGGTGTCGACTGTCTTGGGATAGCTGACCTCTCCGGAAACGTTGGGGCGGTTGGTCCCGCCACTGACTCCGTTGCTGCCAGCCTTCCCACCCAGAGTGATATTGAGGGGGTTGCCCGTCTGAGCGGTGACGATACCCGACATCTGCCACCCGCCGATGATCGCTTTCGCCACCGAGCTCGGGCTGTTCCTCATGATGGGAAGATCCCATATGAAGTTGAAGCCCGCCACGTGGGTGCGATCCGTGATGGAACGGCCAATACCGTACTTCGGATCATACGGATTGGGCATGTTGTTGAGGTCGCCGCCGTTTCCTGCATTCAGGTTGCCGGGATCGATCGAGCGGGAAAGGGTGTAGCTGGCCTGCAGGCTGAGATCCTGGGCGATCTGGCCTCGCAAGCTAACCTGGAGAGAGTTGTAATGCGACTTATCCAGGTTTTCATACATACCGATGTTGCCCCAGCCCAGGAACGGGAGCAACGTATTGTAGGAGGGGCCCACCCCGTTGATCAGGTCGGCCAAATGACTGGGGTCGGGTATGTTGATTTGCCGGTTACGGCTCAAAAAATGCGTCCGGTTTCCAACATACGCCACCGATAACACTGAGTCGGGGGTCAGCGACCGCTCCACACTAACACTGTACTGGTAGGTTGTCGGCGGGTTGTAATCGTCCAGCGAAATAGCCTGAACGCTTGCCGCCTGGATCGGCTGGGGCGGCGACACCCCGGTTTGAACGCCGGTCGACGGATCCTGGAGAAGGACGTCGGGATTGTTAACGTTGAGGCTGAACGGAGAGTTGCCTCCGCCGTTATACATGTCGTTCCCCTGGATCCGTTCGTACATGATGCCGAATCCGCCGCGCAGCACGGTCGTGCCGCTGCCTGTCAGGTCATAGGCAAAGCCGGCTCGCGGTCCGAAATTCCACCACTTGTCTTCCGTCATACCATTGGGAATTCCATTGATGCCGGTGATGCCAATGCCATTGAGATACAACTGGATGCCCGCCATTTCCGGCACCGGACTGGTTCCCAGGCCCGGACTGCTTGGGTCGATAGTCCCGTCGGGAAGGAGGATCGCCTTCTTGGATTGATCGTACAAGTTGGGATAGAAGTTCGACATGCGGTGGTTGGCTTCATAGGTGTGCGGAATACCATCCCATCGCAAGCCCAGGTCCAACGTGAGCCGTTTATTCACGCGCCAATGGTCCTGGACGAACATGGCCCAGGAATTGTTATTCCAATTGCCGGCGTCTTTGATGGTGGCTTCGTTGTAGGTGTTGGCCAAACCGAGCAGGAAGTCGGCAAAATCATTGCCCGTGTATTTGCCGTTGAAGTTGAAGACGCCTTGGGTCTGGGTAAACAGATCCTGGATTTTCGTGTAGAACATCCAACTGCCGCCGAACTTGAACTGGTGCTCTCCGCGGGTCCAGGAGACGTCCTGCCGAAGCTGGTAGGAATCCGCCTTGTTATTCCACGGTACCCAGTTGGCGGTGTAGTTGGTGCCTGTCGCGCCCCCTAACTGGATGGCGGGAATCCGGTTTTCTTCATTGCCGCTAAAGAGCTCCTGAGAGACAAAATCGCCGGGACGCGTATAGAGCCCTTCGGGCAGGATGTGGATCCGGTTGCCGTTGTAATTGAACGAACTCTCCATGAGCAAGGTGGGGCTGACGGTGTAGACCGTACGGACCACGGCGCTATAGGAGGGATTGCCAAACGTGCTGGAAACCGTGGGCACGTTGGAGCCGGACCAGATGGTGGGGTTGTAGGTTTGGTCGATCTGCTCGGAGATCCAGTGCCCGAAAATCGTGAACTTATCGCTGAAGTTGTGATCTATTCGGACAATTTCTTCGGTCACGTTGGTGGGAGTAGGAGCAGTCCCGACGAATCTGTCGTTGCCATCAGTGGGCGCAGGGAAAATGCCGGCTTTCAGCAGGGATTGAGCGCCGGGATCAAGCAGTGAACTGGGAATCGCGTTGTTGGGGAACGGAGCTCCCAGGGTGAGTCCTGCGCCCGTGAATTTCGCTTGCATCGCCGGGGAAAGCTGCTCAGCCGTCGGGACATTGATGGCGGTAGAGCCAAAATTCCCGGCATAGGTGCCGGGAAGAGGAACCACCGTGTTGAAGTTGTTGGCCGAGCTGGATTTGCGCCATTCCATGTTGAAAAAGAAGAACGACTTGGGGTTGTCCGAGGGAATGATCGGCCCGCCGACGTTGAAGCCGAACAGGTTGAATCTCACCGGCGTCTTTTCGGCCTGGAAAAAGTTCCGGGCATTGTAGGCATCGTTGCGGTTGAATTCCCAGGCGGACGCATGGTATTGGTTGGTCCCTGACTTGACCACCATCGTCATCGTGCCCGCCGACGAGAGTCCATATTCTGGCGAATAGTTGGAGCTCAGAGCCCGGAACTCCGCAATGGCATCCATCGAAGGCATGACGCTAATCGTGCCGGAGCCTCCTCGGTCGAGGTTTTCGCCGCCGTCAATAAGGTAAATGTTGTGAGCCATTCGCTGACCATTGAAGCTCACATTCGCATTCCCACCCACGGGTGTGGGAACCTGGTTATCGGGCATGTTGCTGGTGGTTCCCGGCATCAGCGCGACGAGGGAGTAGATGGTTCTGCCGTTAGTGGCCAGCTGAGTGATCTGCTGGCCGGTGATGACCTCGCTGATCTCGCCGGTTTCCGATTTGACGGCGATGGAGTCGGACGCGACGGTGACCGTCTCAGAAACCTCACCCACCTCCAGGCGGAAATCGACACGAGCCCGATCTCCGACCTTCAACACAAAGTCCTTCTGTTCAGCAGTCTTGAAACCAGTAAGTGAGGCCTTGACGTTGTACCGGCCGATTCGAAGACTGGGGAAAGCATACTGACCGACGTCGTTACTGAAGGCCGTTCGGTCCAACCCGGTTTCGACGTTGGTGGCGATAATGGAAACGCCTGGCATCGCCGCTCCCGACGTGTCGATCACGGTGCCGACGATCTCTGCCTCCTGGGCCCGTGCCGGGCTAGTCAGACCCAGCAGGAGCGTCAATAACACCAAGGCAAAACGACCACGTTTGATAATACTTCCCACACGGGTTTGCATGAGCATCTTCATACGCACCTCCATTTTAGGGATTTAGTTGTTGAAGCGAACCAAATACGAGGACATTAGACGGAACCGCGAGGGCCTGGGGGTGCCTTAAACAAAGAATATTTCCCCCTTTTCCCGTTGTCAAGCCCAAGTTTTCGAGCTTGCATGGATTTCTGGCTCCACCCGTCTTGCCAGAAACAACCCCAGTCCGGCGGGGGTCACTGCGTTTAGTTGCCGAGTACAACTAATGGGACCTGCTTGCAGATTTACCCAAGTATGTCCACAGGCTGTAGACATACTATGCTGGAATTACGCTTCACCTGATTCAACGACGTACGCAGGCGAGTCCAGGGCGAGGAGTTCGACTATCCGCTGCTTACTGATCTCTCTTGCCTCGACTACCCTGGTTCGATCTTACTTCCTCTCCGCCCGCCGTTTCTGGTATTTCTCGTACGCCTCGTTCCCGAGCTTGGTTCTCAGGTACTCCTCGTATTCCTTGATCAACTCCGGGTCGCGCGGTCGACCGTAGATGTCACTTGATTTGTACTTGCCCTCGTCGAACTTGCGCTTAGTCCACTCGTCGTGGATATGGGTTATCTCGGCTTCGTCGACGATATCCTGGACCAGATGCGGGGGGATGAAATAGACACCTTCGCGGTCTCCGAAAACGACGTCCCCAGGCATGACGGTTGTGTTTCCGATCCGCACCGGGACGTTGATGCCGGTGACCATCAGCCCCCTGATCGCCGGCGGGACGGCGGCGCGGAAATATCCCGCCATGTCGAAGTTCGCAACTCCTTCCAGATCACGGATGGCGCCATCGATCACGAAGCCTGTCCCGGTGGTCTTCCAGATGTAGTAGGAAAGGTTGTCCCCCACGATTCCGCCTGCAGCGATGTTCCCTCCCGCATCCACGACCAGGACATCTCCGGGTTGGAGCATATCGATCACGGTCTGGTGGTTGAGCGGCTTGGTCGTCTTGGTGCTCCACTCGGCTGCCTGTGCATCGGCAACGTCGGCGCGGATCGGCATGAGCTGGATCGTCACCGCCCGGCCGACCAGTTTTTTCCCCGGGCGGAGTATCTGAAATCCATCCGCGTATTGATTCGGAAAGCCGCGAGCGGCAATGCCGAGCACTTCCTCGGCGGACAACCCGCGGACCTTCTCGAGAACCGAATCGGGTACCTTCGGCCGGCCATCCGGGAACCGCTCGTACGTATTTGGTGCGGTGTACTGCGTCAGCTGCTCGGGAGTCAGCTTGAAGATCTGGCCGAGCGCAGGCACGCACAGGAGTAGAAAGATCATGAACCAAAGGGCCGGGTGGGAGTGTTTGTTCATTGTCTCCTCGATTCTATTGTGGCCGGTCTCTCGTTCAAGGGAGTCCGGCGCCGCGCTCGTGAGAGCCCGGCCAAAAAAGTTTTCGGTTCTCATGATGTCTTTGCTCCAAACCAGGTCCCGCCTGGCCGGAGCATTTTCTTCACGGCTTCCTCGTTCAACTCGAGTCCGATTCCCGGGCGATCCGGGACGGTCACAAAGCCTTTCTCGATGATCTCGCCCTCTTTCACGTAGACTTTCCACTGTTCCATCCGAGCGGCGGGGTGTCCCCAGTGCCATTCGAGAACCAGGGCATTCGGGATGGCCGCCAACACGTGACAAGAGGCCATCGAACCAATCGGTGACGCCTGGCAGTGCGGAGCCATGGGCACATAGTAGGTGTGCGCCATGTCGGCGATCTTGCGGGCCTCCAGCAGGCCTCCGCACTTTTGGATGTCGGGCATCACGATATCCACCGCCCGTTTCTCGAGCAGCTCGCGGAACCCGTGCCGGAGGAACAGGTTCTCCCCGGCGCAGATGGGCACGTGGCACGACTCTCGAACATCACGCATTGCGTCCACATTCTCAGGAGGTACCGGCTCCTCCAGCCAAAGCAGGCGGAATGGCTCGAGCTCTCGGGCCACCCTCTTGGCCGTTCCGAGATCGTAGCGCCCATGCATGTCGACTGCGAGATCAATTCCAGCCGGCAGCGACTCGCGCATGAACTTGACCTTGTCGATCATGTGGTCGATCTCGGCGTTATTCGCGGTCCAATTAACCCGGTCGAAACGAGCGGGATCGTTTCTATCGTCGATATCGATTTTGGCCGCCGTGAAGCCCAGGTTGATGATTTGCGTAATCCACTCCTTGGCCTTCGGGTCGTTGCGATCGTTCGTCGCGGAATCGCAGTAGACCCGAATCCGGTCGCGCATCTTGCCGCCCAGGAGCTGATAGATGGGCAGGCCGAGCGCTTTACCCGCAAGGTCCCACAAAGCGATCTCGACCGCACTCAGCGCGGCGACGTATTGGCCGGCCTGGGCGCCGGCGAAAATCCCCGAGGTCCGAATTCGCTCAAACAGCGCATCCACGTTCAGCGGATCCTGGCCGATCAGGGCGTAGCGGAAGCCGGAGACAATCGAGGCGCCGCCGCTCACGGCATCGACTCCTTCGCCGTCCCCGAACAGGCCTTGATCAGTGATGATTCGGACGTGTAACGCCCGCACAAACGCGGTCTGGATGTCGGTGATTTTGAGCTTCGGCCGACGGGAGGGCGACGCGGCGCTTTGGATCGCTGCCGAGAGTCCTCCAAGGCTCAAAAGGCCTGTCACGCCGGCCCCCAATCCTCGCACGAACGATCTGCGATTAAACATGCTGCCTCCTCCTGTTACCCGCATGGGGCAATTTACAGGCGTCCAAACTTGGCAACCGCTTGCTTAAGAGACTTGAACTGCTCGATGAACGGATATGTCGAGTGTTCCTGGAAATCAAGCTCCTGCGCTTTTTTCAGAATCTCCTGGGCTTTGTCGCGCGGCACGACTACCACTCCGTCTTCGTCGGCCGTAATAATGTCGCCGGGGTTCACCTTGACGCCTGCGCAGGTGACGGGGACGTTGATCCCCGTGCAGCGGTAATGGTTGATCGTCGTGCCCGGCGTAACCCCCCGGCTGTAAATCGGAAACTGGAGCCGCTGGATTTGGGGCAAGTCGCGGATGGAGCCGTCCACGATCGCGCCTGCCAGCCCTCGAACCTTCATGGTGGTGGCCATCAAGCCGCCAACCGCCCCGTAGTCCAGCCCGTTCTCGAGTGCCATCACGTAGACCGATCCGGGTGGCGCCGTATCGATCGCCTCGACCATTCCGGAGCTGGCCGCGGCCCCTTCCTTGTGCTCCTCCTTCTTCATCAACACCGTCACCGCCGGCCCGGCGAACTTGGTTTTGAAAAGGGGACGCATATCGTGCGGCATGTAATTCTGGTTCCCGTAAAGCTGCTCGATGGCATCCGCAACAGAAGCGACCTCCGCCTGTCGGAATCCCTCGAGGAGCGGGTCGGGCGCCGGTTGCGAGTACATCCACGCGACTCCCGCAAGAACGATTACCGCAAAAAAAAGCACCATCAATCGTTTTGATTTCATGGCGAGATCTTCCTCCTCTGGCCTGCCAGAATGCCGGTATTGTACACTTCGTCCGTTAACTGCTCCGGCGTAATTGTCACTACTCCGTCGCGGATCGAGTGTCCGGGGTGTTATTCGTTTACTGGGTATCCCCTTGACTCCAGTAACCACTACTATTGTTGTCGAGGAACTTGAGGCGCCGGGCACGTCCTGGACCAAGTTCGGTACACGACTGGAGCCTCCTGGCCATCCGCTGGCTACGGCGAGACCGTAAGGAGCCGCGCACGGCAGCGAGCCCAGCGAGCGAGTAAGCGGACCAGCCAACATGCTCTTTAGTCTGGCTCTTGCTACTCGCGACTGCCCCCAGGGGCTGGGTGGCTGGTCCGCTTACTCGCTCGCTGGCGCTCGCTGCCGTGCGCGGCTCCTTACGGTGATTGCTCGCCGCTCGCTCTCGCTGAGATCCATGCCTCTGTGGACTGCTCCTCCTGCCCGGCACACAACATATTGTGGCTACTGGAGTGAAGGAGATACCCAGTATTCGTTTTTCGGGAATTCGGAGACCAATTCGGGGACAGTCACCGAATTTCCGTTGGTCCTGGTGGCTGCCCCGCGTACCTTGTCCGCTAGGTGTGCTCAACGTAGACTGATGAAACGCGGTTGAAATGACTATCATCTTCCGGAATCGCATCGCGCGCCGCTCTTTTCTGCTTGGGACAGGAGCATCCGCAGCTGCCTTCTCAAAGTCCTTCGCCTCGAGTGCTTCCTGCAGTGCTTCCTTGAGTGCTTCCTGCAGTGTCTCCCGCAGTGCTTCAAAAAAGGCCTGGGAGAAAATCGGTGTTTTTTTTGCACCGCCGGCCGACCTCGAGGGTGACCTTGGGAACTTCCGTCCGGTACTTCTATTCGAGGACGGCCGTCGGGTGCAGAACGCGCACGATTGGCTTGACCGCCGCCAGGAGCTGCTGCGCAAGTGGCACGGTCTTCTAGGTGCCTGGCCGCCACTTCTCGAGAAGCCGTATGGGCAGGAGCAGTTTCGGGAGGAAACCGGGCAGTTCGTGCGCAGGCGCATTGAACTGGAGATCGCTCCGGGCCGCAAGACCACGGTTTACCTGCTTACGCCCGATGGCTCGGGTCCGTTTCCCGCCGTTATCGACGTCTTCTACTACCCGGAGGATGGAGCGGGTTACAAGTCCGACCGCCGGCGCCAGAACGACTTCGGCTACCAGTTGGTGCAGCGCGGATTCGCGGCATTGTGCGTGGGACAGAATCCAACCGCGCCGCGGCCGGGCGCCGATCTCTACTACCCCGCCTGGGACAGGGCGCAACTTCAGCCGCTGTCGTATCTCGCCTACGTGGCCGCGAACTGTCACACGTTCCTGGCACAGCGCCCGGAGATAGATTCGAGGAGGATCGGAATAGTCGGACACTCGTATGGTGGAAAATGGGCGCTGTTCGCCGGAGCGCTCTACGACAAGTTCGCCGCGGTCTGCGTTTCCGACCCGGGCATCGTCTTCGACGAGACGCGCCCCAACGTAAACTACTGGGAGCCCTGGTATCTGGGTTATGTTCCCGGCACGGAGTTTCGGCCGCGAGGAATCCTGACAGAGGCCCATCCTCGCGTTGGGCCTTACAAGGTCATGAGGGAGCGAGGTGACGATCTCCACGAGCTCCATGCGCTTATAGCCCCTCGGCCCTTTTTCGTCGCCGGCGGTTCAGAGGATCCCCCACAGCGATGGAAGGCGCTCAACCACAGCGTTGCTCGTCAACCGCCTTCTGGGGCACCCAAACCGTGTCGGAATGTCCAGTCGCCCCGAGCACAAGATCTCCCCGGAAGCAAACGAGCAGATCTGCCTTTTCTTCGAGCATTTTCTGAAGGAGCAGGTTTAGCTACCTGATGGCGCTCATCTTGAGGAATAGGGGGACAGGAATGGGGGACAGCCACGGAATAGGGGGACAGCCACGGTATTTACCCGATTCGCGTTTCTGCCAATTTATTAGCATTATTTCAGAAACAGGACTAGAATGGCCGACGAACCGGGTCTTCAACTGCTTGGCTTTTCTTGCTTCGCAGGTGGCTGGGGTGCCTTTCCGGATCCAATGGCGATCAGTCTTTTCTTGTTCAATCGTGTGGGACACGCTTTTTGGAGAGATCATGGTTCTCAGAATCAGCCTGGCGCTCTTCTTGCTTCCTCATCTCGTTACGCCCGCGTACGCCGGGCTCAATTTTTGGACAGGAGTGAACTCGTCCGAAGTGAGGTTCATCCGCATCCACCCCAGTCGGCCGTCGGTGCTGTATCTGGGCACGAAGGCCGGCGTATTCGCGACTGAAGACGAGGGGCGGACTTTCATTTCGCTTAACAACGGTCTTGATGGCCCAGCCGATAGCCTGGAACTGAACCCCGAGGATCCGAGGATTTTATACGCGGTGATCGGGTCGCAAACCTTCCGGTCGACCAACGGTGGCGCCGACTGGTATGTCGCTCGGACGGGCGGCGGGCGCCTGATCACCCACCCTACTGACGGCCGGGTGGTTTTCCTGGTCACGCCTTCTGGACAGCTCTCAAAAAGCACCGACTCCGGCGGGACCTGGACCGACTTGATCACGGACCTGGCCCAGCCCATTAGTCACCTGGCGATTAGTCGCTCCAACCCGGCGGTCCTTTACGCCAGTACCCCTGTGGGGAAGCTCTGGCGAAGCGACGATGAGGGAGCGCACTGGCAAGGACTGACCGGGCTGAACACTAATACCTCGGTGAACTTAGTAGCCGTCGATCCGAGTAATACGATGACTGTGTACCAGGCGCCAAAGAACAAAGGGTTGTTTAAGAGCACCGACGGAGGAAACAGTTGGACCGCAGCCATCCCGCCTGCAACCTACGGGGGGACGGACATCGTCGACTTTTGCTTTAGCCCGGCCGATTCCAGTCGCGCATTTGCCGTCGACTCGCATGGGGCTTTGTACCGCAGTCCTGAAGCAGGGGGCGCCTTCACCGGACTCTTCATTCGCGGCCAACTCTCCACTATTGTGACAAGCCCGCAAAGACCGGGCTTGATGTACGCCGTAGGGCAGATCTCCCGGCCCGGCCGGTCTTTGCTCTTCAAGAGCACTGATTGGGGGGGGAGTTGGTATCCAATTGTCCCTGCTCTCTTTGCCGCGAAATCCCTGGTTCTTGATCCGAACAACGCCGATCGCATGTACGTTCTCCATTCTAAGGGGCTAGCCAGAAGCACGGACGGCGGCAAAAGCTGGAAGCACCTGGGCGAAGGGCTAGATTATTATCTCACGGACCTGGCGGTGGACTACGCCGACGGTCGCCTCCTGTACTGTCTCGGGGGAGCGGGCATTTACCGTAGCCAGGATGCCGGCGAGACGTGGCAGCTCGTGATGCGCGATGTCGGGTGGAACTGGCTGACGGTCCAGGTGGATCCCCACCACCCGGGCTATGTTTATGCTTTTCGCTACGGAGGTGCGGGCTTACGCAGCACGGACTCCGGTCTGACGTGGAGCCCGGCAGTTTTTTCGCTTCCGTCTACAGTCGTCGGGCCTTTTGTTGCCGCTAACGAAAGGATCGTTTTTGACCCTGTAACCCCCGAAACCGTCTACGCCTTCTCGCCTGGGATTTCCAAGTCGACGAATGGTGGCAGGAGCTGGGTCTCCCTTGGCGGCGGAGATTCGGGTATGCCAGCAGGTGTATCCGCGCTCGTTGTCTCCCCGCACGATTCGAAGGTTTACGCCCGCCGGCAGTATGATTCGGTTCTCCGGAGAAAGCCGTGCTACGTCAGCACTGACGGCGGCGTCCATTGGACAATTCTGCCCGCCGATTTCCGCTGGCCGTTATTCTGTGCCCAGGACCCCGACCGGCTTTTTGGCGCTGATGTGGACTTCAAGGACCCGTTGGACCCGTTGTTGAGTGAGTATTACGTGTGGAGAAGCGACAATCGGGGTCAGGATTGGTATCCCATACGCTACGATCTGCGCCATGTGTCGATAATTGAATTGGCTCTTGACCCGATTCACAGCGACACACTCTATGCGCTCGTGAAGTCGGAAGGACTCTATAAGAGCACAGACAGTTCGGTCACGTGGAGGGTCTCCTCTGAAGGCCTGCCGCGTGGGCTGACGACCGTTAAGGTAGATCAGTTCGACCGTTCGGTCCTGCTCGCAGCCGGTACCGAGGGCATCTTCAAAAGCTCCAACGCCGGTCTCCACTGGGACAAGGTATACGATCAATCGGTTTCCAAGATAGTCATCGATCCGAGCACGGCCGGCTCTTACTACGCTGTCGGCAAAGTGGGTCAGCTCTTCAAGAGCGAGGACACGGGGTCGACGTGGCAGGAATTGAGCACGAGGGGTTGGGTAAAGGCGGCAGCTGTCAGCTATTCGTCCCCCGAGGTTCTATTCGCAGGGGGAGGCGGCACGCTTTCAAAGAGCAGCGACCGAGGCGTCACCTGGACGGATCTCCACTGGGAAGAAAACTTTCTGCCAGTGGAGGCGATTGACATTGACCCACAGGACCCTGGCGTCGTCCAAGTCACTGGTTGCTATCCCCAGATGATGGAAGGGCCGCGCTTTGCGTGTCTGCTCTATGACACCCGGGACGGTGGACTCACCTGGACCACGTCTCAGTACGGACTTGGGCCGCTTTATCGGGATCCGGCAGATCCGTTTCTGCTCTATTCGCGCCCGGAACGCAAGGTCAGTTTCGACGGAGGCGCCACTTGGTCCGAGGTCCCAAATCCCCCCTTTGCAGTGGTGCCCGCTTTCTCGCCCGCCGACCACGCGCGAGCTTACGTGGCGGATGTCGGCATCTTTTCGATCACGATGCCCCAGTTCGCTGAATTGCAGGCAGAGGTCACCTACGTCCCTCAGATAGGAACAGGCCGGACCTCGGAAGGCGAGCTTCAAACTGAATTCCTCCTCACGAATTCCGGTGTCACTACCCGGGTGGAAATCGACTTCTTCGGCTCGGATAGACAGCCGTTCCCGGTGACACTCGGAGACATGAGCATGCGGACCAAGTTCTCGATTGAGCTTGGGACCGGTGAAACTGTCTCCCTCAAGACGGGAAACACCGGGCCTATCGGACTCGGATTCGCGCGGATTCGCGCGGCCGCAGCCGTTCGCAGTACCGCGGCGTGTACAGCTACTCAGAAGGGGGGAGGCGCCTTTTCGAGGCAGGCATCTCGCCTGCGAAACCATTGCGCGACTGCACGGTTTTCGTGAAGAAGGCGGCCGGGCGTACCGATACCGGAATCGCAATCGCGAACGTTGGTGAGCGGACCGCGCGGGTGACATTACGGCTCTACGACGAAAACTTCGCTCTCCTTGCGTCCAGGCAAATCAGCGAGCTCAACGGTCCCTTTGAGCCAGGAAGTCGCGCTTCGCTGTTCGTGACAGAGATTTTCCCGGAGCTAGCGGCCTCGAACCTGGAACTGGGCATTCTTACCCTGGAGAGCGACCAGCCGGTAGCAGTCGCGAGCCTGGTTCTTCAAAGCGGCGGTCAACAGGGCGACGCTCGCAATTTGAAACTAACTACTCTTCCGATCCTTAAAGGGAGAGCGGACGGCGCCAGCCCTTGGTACCCGATTCCACGAAAGCTCTATCTGCCGCAGGTCACGGGCGGGACAGCCGGCGGACTCGAAATACGGTCGTCACTGCTGCTGACCAATCTCGGTCTTGGAACCGCTCGCGCGCAAGTTCAGTTCCTTGATTCCGCAGGCAAGCCTCTGAGTGTCCCGCTTCTTGGCCACACCGAGTTGCGTTCGGAGGTCGACATATCGATGGACCCGGGAAAATCCGCGCAAATCACTGTTGGAGGTGAGAACCCGCTAGACGCCGGCTACGCCGTCCTGACACTGAGTGGCGCCGCCGGGGCGGCGGCTTTCTATGAGTGCTGGCAGGCTGGGGAGCTGCAATTCAGTGTCGGGACGCCTGTCGAATCCCAGCACTCACGCTATGGCGTTTTCGCCTCAATCACTAACAGTCAGGATACGGCCATCGCCCTGGTTAATACGGCTAACAAGCCAGCGGAGGGCCTCCTGACCCTATACGACTGCGATGGCGAAAAGCTCGGCTCGAGGTCCTTCTCGAGTGTCGCGCCTTTTGGCCCGGGGGAGCGTGTCGCCCGCTACGTTTCCGAGCTGTTCCCCGGTGTTCAAACGGCCAGTGGGCAGCTCCTCATTGAAAGCGATCAGCCGCTTGCAGGCCTGACCCTCCGCCAGCACGACGATCCGGCGGTTCCGTACCCGTTCGATCTCTTCCTGCTGACGTGTCTCCCGATGGGCCGGCTGCCTTGATCGTCACCGTCGCCTTGAACGGCGGTCGGAGAAACCCGACGTGACTCTGTTTCGTCGTCATTGGTTCGCATTGCGCGCGATACCGACGGCGATCACGTGGTAAGCAGCGCCAGGAAACGATCAGATACACCCACGGACGAAGACGCTCCGGGGGGCTTGTTTTTCCGCGCTTTATCGCGCAGGCTTTATCCGCGCGGCAGTGCGTAGGAGTTATTCGAAAACGAGGCAGTTCGGCAGGACAGGGGGACACTGTGAGCATCCGGCTAAGTGGAGTGCGAGTCAGATTTGAGGGAGTGGTTGCGACGATTACGGTGGCCGTCTGCCTGGCGAGCCTTGCCTGTGCTCAATGCGAGCGCTGGGAATCGCACGGGCCGTACGGAGGACCGATTAACGCGCTCGTGATTGACCCGGTCACACCCTCAACTCTCTACGCGGGGCGGGTGGGGAAAATAGAACTCCGTCCCCTGTTTCTTCCGCGCTACCAGCCTGGCACGGGCATGGCGGGCGGGCTGTTTCTTAGCCGTTTCGAACGGTGTCGATCCGGCGGCCTGCCGTTCGACTTACTTGTGCCCGGCACGATCATGCTGATTCGCCGGATCGATGCGTAAGCGGTCGGTTTTGAAAGGAAAACGTTATGAAATACGTCTGCATTGGATACTATGACGAGAAGAAGTGGGAAGCGAAGTCCGAAAGCGAGCGAAACGACTTGATGGACGGGTGCTTCGGATACGACGAGGTGTTGAGAGAGGGTGGTCATTTCGTGGGTGGAGAAGGGCTCGAAAGCGCCCGGAAAGCGGCGACCCTGCGATGGAAAAACGGCAAGGTGATGGTCACCGACGGTCCGTACGCCGAGACAAGAGAGCAAGTTGGGGGAATCCTGGTGCTGGAAGCGAAGGATTTCCAACAAGCCATCGAACTGATGTCGAAGCACCCGGGTGTCAAGTTGGGACCTTTCGAGATTCGTCCGGCGGCGGACTTAACTCCCATAATCCGGGAAAGCGAGCGGCGGCGGGCAGTAACCAAAGAGAAGTGAACGACTGGCCGTTGAGAGGGCCACGACCTGGGAATCCTATGTACCAGTGCACCGTGCCCGATCCAAGGTCCGGGACATGATCGCAGGTTATTTTCGAGAGGAGTGACCTGGCGACACCTTCTCTCGAACGAGCCACGAACGCGTTACGGTCACATTGCCGACTCCTCGCTTAGCTCCCGATTGTCAGGACAACGCGAAAACGTGCCTTGCCGCTCATCATGCGGTCGTAAGCTTCGGAGGCGCGCTCGAGCGGAAAGGTTTCATTCATCGGTCGCACGCCGTTGTTCGCACTGAAGGCGAGCGTATCCTGGGAGTCGACCGACGTCCCGGAATACCAGCCTTTGATCGATCGGCATCCCGCGAGCAGCCACAAGGGGGAGACCTGCATCGAGTGAGCCGCGCCAACAACCAGCATCGTACCGTTGATGGCGAGACCGCCCTGCACGGCGCTCATTGCTTCGCCGCTGGTTGCCGTCGCAAGAATCACTTTCGCACCGCCCAACTTGAGGAGTTCCGCCGCCGGATCCTGGGCCTGGCTGTCGATATACACCGATGCCCCCAACCGACGGGCGAGCGGTTCCTTGTCTTTCCCGCGTGCGATGCCGATCGTGTAAAAGCCCATTTTCGCGGCGTACTGGACTCCGAGGTGGCCGAGCCCACCCAGCCCGAGCACGGCGACGACATCGCCCGGCCGTGCGCCGCTGTTGCGCAGCGCGTTGAACGTAGTGACGCCGGCGCACATCAGAGGGGCGGCTTCGACGGGTGCCAGTTCGGCCGGCAGCAGCGCGACCGCGCTGTCGGGTGCGAGCATGTACTCCGCATAGCCGCCGTCGTATGTGATGCCGGTGATCTGGCCGGTCACGCACGCGAAGAAATCTCCTCGTCGGCAGTGCTGACAACGCCCGCAATATCCGCCGTTCCAACCCACGCCGACCCGTTGACCCGGCTGCCATCCAGTGACGCCGGAACCAACCGAATCGATCACTCCGGTCACCTCGTGTCCGGGTACCCGCGGGTACTGAATCCCCGGGTAAGTCCCCTCCTTGATGAGGGAATCGCTGTGGCAGATGCCGCAAGCCTGAACTCGGATCCGCACCCATCCGGCACCCGGCTCAGGTATCTGCCGCTCAACGGTCTCGAAGGGCCCGTTAGGCCGAGAGACCTGTACAGCACGCATGGTCGCCATGATTCCTCCAGTGCCTCGTTCTGCCACGTTTCTAATGACAGACTCGGCAAAAGACATGTTTCTGCCATTAAAAGAAACGGACAGTGCACGAGCGGCGCAAGAAACTCCCAACAATGACTCCTCTGAGTTAGCCAGGCGCCGGGGAGAGCGTTATACGGCGGCTCGAAGGCCTGGTGAAATAGGAGACGATGAGCAGGGCCAGCAGCACCGGCGGCATGCCCCACGCCTCGACGCCATCGCCAGCCGAGTAGTGGGCGATGAACGCCATCATCCACGTAAAGGCCACGCATGCGTATGCCCATTCCTTCAGCAAAGCAAGACCGGGCAGCAGCAGGACGATCGCGGCAATCGGCTTCGCTATCCCCAGGACTATCCTAAGATGCTGTGGGTAGCCGGCTCTGGTGAAGCCTGCGACCACGTGCTCGTTCCCGGTGAGATAGCTCAGAGCAAACAGCAGCATAAGCGCAACAATCACCGTGCTGGTCCAGTAAACAATCTTTCGGGCCATATGTCCTCCTCAATGCACGTATCGATTCGCTGATAAAGACGATGACCACAATCCGCTGCGTGCGCGGCTCTGTAAGATCACGCCCTTCCGTCCAGGATTTTCATGGGTCACCGGCTGGGCACTCGGGCCCTTGAATGACTTTTCCGAAAACAAGATTTGCGCTGATCGGTAGACGAAAGCGGCTTCTTGTGTATCAGTATGTCACTTCAGGGCGTAAAGGTGGATTTCGTGATCGCCTTGCTTGTCACTCCGGGGACTCCGCCGGCTCCCGGGGCCACGGCAACCAGCGACGGGAGGGAAATTCGGGGACAGTCACCTCTTTCCCCGTTTGCGCGGCCGCGCTACCGGATCACCCAAAGGGGGAAAGAGGGGGGGAAAGAGGGGACTGTCCCCGAAACTCCCCCCTCGCCGTTCGGCCTTTGGGAGCGCGGACGTCTCGTCCGCACTGGGTCCGCGGACGTCCCGTCCGCGCGGCGGGCATCTTGCCCGCCGTTCGTGGCCGCCAGCCTCGAATCGGGGTCGGACCGGATCCGACCCTGCTCGGTGCTAGCGGGCCTTGTAGCGACCTTTCAATGCGCAAAGCTCCCGACATGAATGGTTTAGATACGGCACGGAGCATCAGGGTGCTACTATCCGTCTGACAGGGATTCGGTATCGCTATCGCCATCGGTGTCGTAATCGGCTTTGGAGCAGCGAGAAAAGCCGATCGCGCGACACCGATACCCGACGGCGACAATCATGGATGGGGGAGGACTATGTTCGATCTGCCTGAGGTAGTCAATCTGGCCGTCCAACTAAACCGGACGATTCTCGGAAAACGAGTGCGCCAAGGACGTCTGGGAAACAAGCCGCACAAATTTGTATGGTACAACCGCACCCACGAGGAATTTGCCCGACTCATTGCCGGCAAAGCGGTGGGTAAGGCCTACACCAAGGGGAAGTGGCTGTTTATCCCCGCTGAACCTGCCTATGTGCTCGCGTTCGGAGAATTCGGCGGGCGACTGCTTTACCATCCGGCAGGGAGTCAGCTGCCCGCTCAGTACCATTTATGGATCGAGTTTAACGACGATTCTTCGATTACTGTGACCACGCAGATGTGGGGCGCGATGGAGCTTTTTGAAGAGGGGAAGGAATTAGAGCGGAAGTACATCAAGGATATGAGACCCTGTCCTACGGCGCCCGCCTTTGACTTCGGGTACTTTTCGGCTCTTGTCGAATCAGCCGCCGGCGAGAAGCGGAGCGTCAAGGGCCTGCTCACTCAGAACCAGCTTATCCCTGGTCTGGGGAACGCCATCGCTCAGGACATCATGTTCTATGCGCGGCTGCATCCCAAACACCCCGTCGGCGACCTGTCCGAGCAACAGAGGCGGGAGTTGTATGACGCAATCCGGGCCACCGTGGAGGTGGTAACGGCGAAAGGCGGACGTAGCGACGAGCGTGATCTTTTCGATCAGCCGGGTGGCTATATTCGAATCATGGATAAGGACGCGGCCGGTCGCCCTTGTCCGGAATGCGGCCGGAAGATAGAAAAGATCCAGTATCTGGGCGGCGCTTGCTACTTCTGCCCAGCTTGCCAAGTCTGAATCGCCTTTGCGGCTAGTGGAATTTGATCGCGTGAAGCGTGTCCGTGAAGCGTGTCAGAGCTTCAACTTTCAGTTTTCTGACCAGCGAACGACGAGGACGAAAACTGAAAATTTCGGTGTCGAACCGGCCTCCGAACATTAGTCCAAAACCGAGATTCAGCTCCAGAAGGCGGGGCAGCGAGCGGCGATAGCGAGCGGTCTCGGTGTTATAGGAAAGCTCGGCGTGACCCAAGAAGGTCCGCTCGATTACGGTGCCGTTGGAAAGGTCGGCCTGACCCAAGAAGCGCGAAGCAGAGTCTTTGACGATGACCAGGACTACGCGGAGTTCCTCCGGCTGACCGGAGGCCTGGTCAACGACGGCGCGCTGTTTGTCCAGCTCTGACACCCGTCATCACTGTTTGCCCCCGGCTTCGCCACGCAGGGCTCAGGGCGGCGCAAGGCTTTCGCTCGTTATCGTCGCCGTTTCCTGACAAGGTATACCCCGTCACGAATCGTCAACATCACCTTGTCGACTCGATCATCCGTGCGGACCTTCTCGTTGAATCGCTTGATGGCAGCGACGTCCGAATCGTAACTGTCCGACCTCGCGACTGCTCCGTCCCACAGAACGTTGTCTATTGCCATCCACCCCCCCACCCGCAGAATCCGCAGGGACTCTTCGTAGTGGGCAGGATATTCGTCCTTATCCGCATCGATGAAAACCCCGTCGACGCTCTCTGCACTCAGCTTGGAGAGGGTCTTCAGCGCATCCCCGAACTCCAGTCGTATCCTCTTTCCGTAAGAACTTCGCGCGAAGAAGCTTTGCGCTATGTCCGCGTGTGTCCGGTCGCTCTCGCAGGTAATGATCTTTCCATCAGAAGGTAGCGCTTCGGCCATGATCAAGGCCGAGAACCCGGTGAGAGTTCCAATTTCGACCACGGTCTTGGCCCGGGAGATCGAAACGAGCACTTTCAGGAATTGGCCCTGGACTTTTCCGATGCTCCAGTCCAGTTTCCCAATCTTTCTTTCTGTCTCCGACAGCAGCTCGCGGAGCAGAGGGCTGACGTCGCTCGTGTGGTGGTCCGCGTAGTCTGTAATCGCCTTATCAACAAGCATTTCCATGATTCCAATGTACCGCACTCTCGACTTGGACGCTGTCAGCGCTTCAACTTCTTAGATTTTCCAGCTCCAAAGTCATTTGTTGGTGAGAGACTCCGAGCCCGGGAAATTCGGGGACAGTCACGAAGAAATGCAAGGCCGTGCGGGCAGTTGTGCTGCATCTTGCTGCCCGGCCTTCTGGGCTCACCGATTCAGGGTCCTGTCCAGAATTGGACCTAAGCCAGGTCTTAACCTCTCCAGCTAACCGTTAAAGCCTACAACTCACCGGGATTGTCCCGTTCAGGCCGACCGCAAAATTCCGCAGGCATTTAACACCGATACCGTACGAAACCTAGTCCCTGCCAGATTCCCATGCTAGGGTGCGTCTTGGCTCGGTCAGAAAATCAGACGGACACGGTGCTTCCGTGAATTGCTGCACAACTACTCGGGCATTTAAGGAGAACCCATGAAAGGCAAACTGCATTCTTTAGTGCTTCCGTTCATTCTTTCAGGTACGCTGAGTCTGGCGCAAAGCAGCCAGCCTGCGGCCGCTCAAAGCGCTGCGCCTGCGGCGGTGAACGATTTCAAGCCGGCGTCTTCCAATCAGCCGGGCAAAGAGTATCCCCAAGTGAACTCCGAAGGGCGGGTGCGTGCCCGCATCGTCGCGCCCGAGGCTCAAAGCGTTCTGCTTGATATTGGCGCGGTTAAATACCCAATGACCAAGGGCGAGGACGGCGCCTGGGTCGGCGACTCGCAGCCCCAGGACGAAGGTTTCCACTACTACCAGCTCGTTATCGACAGCGCCCAGGTTCCGGATCCCGGCAGCCTGTATTTCTACGGCGCCAGCCGTTGGGGCAGCGGCGTCGAAGTCCCCGCCAAGGACCAGGATTTCTACGCGCTCAAGAATGTCCCTCACGGTCAGATACGTCAGGAAATCTACTACTCGAAGGTCAACAACACGATGCGGCGGTGTTTCGTCTACACCCCGCCGGACTATGACAAGAACACGACGGCCCGCTGTCCCGTGCTGTACCTCCAGCACGGCGGCGGTGAAGATGAGACGGGTTGGCCCAATCAGGGAAAGACCAATCTGATCATGGACAACCTGATCGCAGAGGGCAAAGCCAAGCCATTTATCATCGTCATGGACAACGGCACGTGGAGTATGCCGGGCCAGCAGCGCCCCGCGCGCCCTCCCGCAGGGGCGCCTCGGGGTGAGTGGCCGCCGAAAGGATGGGCTGACAAGTTCCAGAAGACCCTTCTCGAGGACATCATTCCGATGATCGATGCCAACTATCGCACGCTTGCCGATCAGGCGCATCGGGCCATGGCCGGGCTGTCAATGGGAGGCATGCAGACCAGGGTGATCACCCTGGCCAACCTGGACACGTTTTCCCATATCGGGATCTTTAGCGGCGGAGCCATCTCCATGGAGGATCTGAACGCCGCGCCCGGTTTCAAGGAGAAGGTCAAGCTGGTGTTCGTCAGCTACGGCAGCCGCGAGCTCGGGGACGGCGCCCGCCCCCGCTTTGGCGGCGACCCCAAGGCGAATTCTGAAGCGATGACACAAGCTGGCATCAAGAACGTTTTCTATGTCTCCCCGAATACTGCCCATGAGTGGCAGACGTGGCGACGCAGCCTGCATGAGTTCGCCCCGTTGCTTTTCAAAGACTAAGAAGCCAGATGAACAAGGCACAAAGAGGGTCAATATGAAAACGAGAGAACACCGTGCGCTGATGCTCGCAGTTGCGCTCACGCTGCTGAGCGCCAGGTTGACGTTGACGATTGCCGCGCCGGCCGGGGCGGCGCCACCCAGGCCGCAAGGCCCCTGTGACATCTACGCTGCCGCCGGCGCTCCCTGCGTGGCCGCCCACAGCACCACGCGCGCGCTGTACGCCTCCTACAACGGCCCGCTCTACCAGGTCCTGCGCCAGTCGGACGGCAAGACCCTGGACATCGGCGTCGTCCAGCCCGTCGCGTCGCCGGTCCCGGATGCGGGCGGGTACGCCGACGCGGCCGCGCAGGACGCGTTCTGCGCCAACACGTACTGCTGGATCACCACCATCTACGACCAATCCCCCAAGCACAACGACCTCATCCAGGCGCCCCGCGGCGGATTCAGCGGCCCGGCCATGGGTGGGTTCAACAACCTCCCGCTCGCCGACATGGCGCCGATCACGATCATGGGCCACAAGGCCTACGGCGTCTTCATCGCGCCGGGCATGGGCCTCCGCCAGAACGACGCGAAGGGCACCGCGGTCGACGACCAGGCCGGAGGGGCAGTACTGGGTCATCAGCGGCCATCACTACAACGACGGCTGCTGCTTCGACTACGGCAACGCCGAGACCGACAGCCGCGACGACGGCAACGGCACGATGGAAACCACCTACTACGGCAACGCCACCCCTTGGTATCACGGGAATCCGCCCGGCCCGTGGATCATGACCGACCAGGAGAACAACCTGGTCGGTTGTGTCAACCCGGATGGATCCAAGCTCTGCAAAGACCTGCCGAACATCACCTGGCGATTCGTGACCGCGATCGCCAAGGGCGAGCCGCACCACTGGACCTCCATGGGCGGCGACGCGCAGAAGGGCGCCCTGTCGGTCATGTTCGACGGACCGCGCGTTGACCACACCTATGACCCGATGCGCAAGCAAGGCGCCATCCTCCTCGGCAACGGCGGCGACAACAGCGTCGGCTCGCAGGGCACCTTCTATGAAGGCGCGATGACGGCCGCAGGCACCTTCCCGACGGACGCCACCGACCAGCTGGTGCAGGCCAACGTCGTGGCTGCCAGGTACGACGTGGCGCGCCTGACCCTGGCGCCCGCGTCGGCGACTGCCACTCCGCCGGGACTCCAGACGTTCTCGCCGGGATCCTCGCAGGACACCACCGTGACGTTCACGAACACCACGGGGGCGCCCGCGGCGGGCGTCAAGTTGAGCATTTCCGTGCCCAAGCAGTGGACCTCCGTCGTCCGGGCACCACCAAGACGTCGGTGACGATCGCCGAGCCGGTCGCGCCGGGCGCGAGCGTGAGCGCGACGTTCAAGGTCACCTCGGGGCCGGCGGCCTTCAACGGCGACCTGGTCGGCAACGTCTCGTGGACGACCGCGGCGAGCGGCAGCAGACGCAATCCGAGACGACGGTCGAGAAGGTGCGGAACGTCAGCCCGATCAAGATCAACGAGTTCCGCGTTAGCGCCGGTTCTCACCACCAACTCGACGAACTCGTTCATCGAGCTCTACAACGCCGGCGCCAGGTAGCCGTCGACATCTCCAACTGGACGCTGACCCAGCACCAGACCCAGCAGGCCATCTTCTCGTCGGTGAAGATCCCGGCCGGGACGAAGCTCGCGGCCGGCGGCTTCTACCTGCTCGGCCTCTCCAACTCCGGGCTGGCGGTTCCCGCGCGCGCGGGCGATACCACCATCCACGTCAGGAGCACGACCGGCATGTCAGTCGGCGATACGATCGACATCGACACCGGCGCCGGCCTGGAGACCCGCAAGATCGCAAGCATCGGGACGGCGGCCGGCAACCAGTACGACGCTGTGGCAACCCCTCCCCGACGGTCCGGTGATCACGATCCCCGCCGGCTCGACCAACGTGCCTGTCACGGGCGTGGCCGGCTTCGAGGTCGGCGAGAAGATCGGCATCGGCTATGGCGCCACCTACCCCACCGTCGCAAACGCCCTGGAGCGGTACGAGGTGGCCACGGTCACCGAGGTCGGCAAGCCGGGCACGCAAGCCTTCCTGGGGGTGGACGCGCCCGCTGGCGCGACCAACATCAAGGTGACGTCCGTCGCCAACATCTCGGCCGGTGACAAGATCAGGTTGGACATCGACAGCGTCGGCCATGGGATCGAGACCGTCACGGTCACGAAGCGTCGGCACGCAGGCGAGCCGCGCGATGCTCGTCGGCTGACGCGAGCGCCGGCGCGACCAATATCATCTTGCGCGCGCGCGGCGACCTGACCGGTTTCGCTGTCGGCGACAAGATGACCGTCGGCACGCCCGCGAACCAGGAAACGGTGACCATCACCGCCGTCGGCGCCTCGACTCCGACCGGCACCAGCGTCGACTTCACGCCGGCCCTCGCCAAGGCGCATCTCAGCCGCGAGGATGTGGTCGCTCACGGAACGGGCCTTGACCTGGCCGCCCCGCTGAAGTTCAACCATGCGGCCAACATGCCCTTCAGCGCTCGGGGAACGGGGATCAGCTTCAAGCCGGCGACGGCCTTTGCCCACTCGAGCAACGAGCCGGTCCAGCCGCTCGGCACGGGCATCACGCTCGACAGCCCCCTGGCCAAGGACCACGCGATCGACGCGGTGGTGCGTGACGCCGTGGTCACGACCGCGGGCTACCAGGGGACTCCGGCGCCCAACCAGTGGTTCGGAGGCCCAGCCCTCTCCACCAGCGCCGGCGCCATGGTGCTGCGTGACGCCGCTGGCCTGGTCGTCGACAGCCTCAACTACGGCCTCCTCGTCGACCCCTGGGCCTCCGAGGGTTACCATGGCACCTCCGGAGCAGGGGAGAGCGGCTGCCGCGCGCCTACGCCCGGCCCCGGCCGCGGTTTCGGCGGTGGCTTCGGCGGGCCGGCCGCTCCGGTCACCAGCACGCCCCATAGGAGCGCGGGCCGCTTCCCGGACGGCGCCGACACCGACAGCAACTGCAACGATTTCCTGTTGCAGCCCGCCACCACCCTGTCGGCCGCTTCGGCCGCCGGCGCGACCAACATCAAAGTCGCCAGCGTGGCGGACTTTGCCGCCGGCCAGACGATCATGATCGACACGGGCGCGAGCCTCGAGACCGCCGTCATCGCGACGGTTGGCACGGCAGGCGCCACCACGGTGGGCGCCGCCACCAGCGCGGGCGCGACCGTTATCCCGGTCGCCAGCGCGATGGGCTTCAGCGCCGGCCAGACCATCACCATTGACAGCGGCGCGAACCAGGAGACGGCGGTTGTCGTCTCGATCGGCAGAGTCTTCGGCCCCGGCGGGCCCGGCGCCCTGGCGGCAGCGCCACGATCACCGTCGCCGCGCCGCTCACTATGGCTCACGCGACCGGCGCACAGGTCTCCGGCACCGGCATCACGCTCACGGCTGCGTTGACCCGGGCGCATGACAGCGGGGCGCAGTTCGCCGCCAAGCTTCCCACGCCCGGCGCCGCCAACCAGTATTTCAGGTCCAGTAGTAGGCCATAGAGGGAATAAGTAGTGGACGGTGCTGACTGTCCGGTACCGGGCAATCTACGTCGAACCGGGGGGTCCGAACCGGGGGGGTCGGACCTGAGTATATCTTTTAGTTTCAAAGCATTGGCTCACCTTGAGGCCCGGAAAGGGCCTTGAATTCCTTAGCTTAGTCCAATTGTTTACGGCTTTGCTCATCACCAGATGAACAAGAAGGGCGGTCCAGCTGGATCAGGGTCTTTGCTCGGAATCCGGCCGCGACACGTTTCCCCACCGGCTCAAGAAAGCTTCGCGGAATCTCTCCCGCTCCTCTGGCGTCATCTGCTCACAGCGTTCCATCATACGATGACGCCAGTGGTTGCTTCGCCCGCCCCTGTGTAATCCGCCAAACAGGACCCTGCCCAGGATGATCAGCCCCCAGGCTTCCCAGTAACCGATGGTTCTTAAACCAAAAACCGCGGGCATCAACCAGTTCCAGAGGCTCATGACCACGAAACCAAAAAGGGCGATAAACACAAGCACCAAGGGTAGGAACTTCAGGAAGCGAAGAATGCGCTGTCGTTTCATTTTTGTCCTTCTCCTGTCTTCACAAATTCGTAGATGGCCTCGAGCCGGCGCCGCAAATGAAGCACCGCGTAGCGCTTGCGCGAGAGTAGAGTGTTGACTCTGACACCCGTCCGGGCGGCGATCTCCTTGAAGCTGAGCCCGTCGATCTCGTGGGCGATGAACACGTCACGTTGCTCTTCCGGCAATTCCTGGAGGGCCTCCTCAATCTCGTTCAGGACCACGGTCCGCGCATAGGCTGCGGCGGGTCCGGCATCCGGTGATGGCAGCATCTCTTGGAGCAGGATCTCGTCTCCTTCTTCGGAGACCGCCACCGTCTCTCGTGCGGACGCCTCGAGCCTCTTTTTCCGGAACAGATCGATGATCCGATTGCGAGCCACCCGAAACATCCAAGCGCTCCATCGCTGCACCGGCTCCATCAGGCGATACGCCTCGACAACTTCCAAGAAGACATCCTGCAGAAGGTCTTCAACGTCGGCTTCGTTTGGCACCCGCTTGAGGATGAAACTGCGCAGCCGGAATCGTTCTTCCGAGATGATCTCGGAGATCTGTCGGTCTTGCTCGGTCATCGCGGTAATCGTTGACGGCTCGTCCATTCATTCCTGTAGACGAACCGGGACAAGAAATATTGTAGAGATTCGATCTATCGCGAGGAATGCTGCTGAGACAAGTCGCTTTCGGGCACGCGTACGGTGGGGGAACCGGGGTCGGACCTGAGTATATTTTTAGTTTCAAAGCATTGGCTCATCTTGAGGCCCGGAAAGGGCGCTTACGATCGATTTCTGGGCTGGTTTTCGCATTTTAAGTCGCGGCGCTCCAGCTTTCATTGGTATGCTGCCCGTAGCTCTCGGCGGCCTCCCGGCCGATCTCGGCCGGAAATCGCATCTTTTCATCGTCGGCCGACTCGTAGTACTTTCTGTCGCAAGGCGGAGGACGATTCGTGGCAGGCAGACAAACTGCGGTGAAGAGCGGCTGGCAGACAGAGGAACTGGCGGCGAAGTACCTTCAAGGCGTCCGAGCGGCAGTTCCCGGCGCGGAGCTCGAGCTGACAATGATCCGAAGGATCGTCAAGGCCTGGCAGCCGAACGCCCGGAACATTCTCGACCTGGGATGCGGGGATGGGATCCTCGGGCGAATCATCATGGAGGCTTGTCCAACGGCGCACGCCACGTTCGTCGACTTCTCACAGCCAATGCTTGACGCCCTGCGGGCAAAGAGCCTCGACTGGAAGAAGGCGACGATCGTCGCAGGCAATTTTTCGACGGCGGCCTGGATGCGCGAAGTCAGCGAGCGGGGGCCATTCGATGTCGTCGTCTCCGGATTCGCAATCCACCACCAGCCGGACGAGCGCAAGCGGCAATTGTACGCCGAGATCTTCAGCCTCCTTTCCAAGGGCGGCCTGTTCCTCAATCTCGAGCACGTTGCTTCTCCAACGCCGGCCGGACAGGATTTGTTCAGCCACTTCTTCATCGACAATCTGCTCGAGCTTCATCGCGCTTGCGACCCCGCCAAGACACGCGACGAGGTCGCGACTGAGTTCTACAACCGACCCGACAAGAAAGAAAACATCCTAGCGCCGGTGGAGGCGCAGATGCACTGGCTGCGCGACATCGGGTTCTCCGATGTCGACTGCTTTTTCAAGCTGTTCGAGATCGCTCTTTTTGGCGGAAGACGACAATCCTCGGCGTCATCGGAAGTCTCATTGGAGCCGTCAATAATGACTGGCCGCCGTGGCGCATGCGGGCGGCGGGAGGTCAGCTTTCAGGCATAGACGTCGATCTCCTTCAGGAACTGGCTCGGCGCATGGGGCTGAGAGCGGAATTCACCGAGGCGCGGCTAGACCGTTGCCTGGAAATGCTCCGGTCAGGTCAGGCGGATTTGGGCCCGAGTCTCGTGAAGAACGCCGAGCGTGAGGCGTACCTGCGTCTCCTCGAGCCGCCTTTTCGGAGCTATATCAGACATGTGTTCTACGTCCGGAAGGAGGGCCGGGGCAGCATCGTTCGCTACGTGACCGTCTTCTTGCCTCCCCTTCAAAGGCGAGGAAGCTGTAGGAAGCTATCTCATATTCCACAATGTGCTAAAATGGATGCATGAAGACGACGGTTGATATTCCGGAGGAGATGCTCCGAGAGGCAATGAGGCATTCCGGGGCAACCACAAAGAAGGAAGCAGTCAGGCTGGCAATCGAAGAGTACAACAGGCGGAAGCGGATGGCACGGCTTGCGGATTTTCTTGGCCGCTTCGAGAACTTCATCAGCCAGAACGAACTGGAGCAATCGCGTGAGTCCGATGAAGGAGGCCGTCGTGACCCTGATTGACACCTCTTCGTGGATCGAAGCGCTTCGGAAGTCGGGGGATCAAGAGGTTCGCGAGAGAGTACGAACGCTACTGGTCAACGGAAATGCGGCCTGGTGCGACATGATCAGGCTTGAGCTCTGGAACGGCGCCTCAGGTCAGGCTGAGACCGAGATGCTTCGCCGTCTTGAGAGGGATCTGCCAAGCCTTGAGATCACAGGCGAGGTGTGGAAGACCGCCTGTTCCCTGGCATGTCAGGCACGCGCGGCGGGGATGACGGTGCCGTCGACGGACCTTCTAATCGTCGCCTGCGCCCGCCATCACAACGCTTCGCTTGAGCATGTCGACCGCCACTTCGACCTGGTTAGGCAACTTAGCTAATCTGCGGGCCGTGTAGTCCATGGCCAGGCGAAAATCTGACAAAAGGCGCGTTTTGCGGGCGAAAGGAAGGAAACACGCCACGATCCGTAGCCCCGGGGTCCTTTTTCCTATTGAAGCGCCGAACCCGGTTTCAATCTAATCCGTTTAGAATGCTATGAAACGGAAGCTTATCCCGGTCACGGTGCTCTTCATTCTCTTGTTTTCCCACGGCCTCGCGCTGGATTCCGGCGAGTTTACGGCTGAGCTCAACGGCTTACGCCTCTGGTACAAGGTCTCCGGCTCGGGCCCAGTGTGCCTGATGCCCAATCCCGCCTGGGGCCCCAGCTCCGAGCTCTACTTCATGAGCCTCCAGGAGCTGGAGAAGACCATGACGATGGTCTATCTCGACTGCCGGGGGACCGGCCGTTCTCAACGCGCAGCCAAGCCGACCGACTACACCTGGGATCAACTCATCGCGGACCTCGATGCCCTTCGCGCTCATCTCGGACAGGAGAAAGTCTGGGTAGCGGGACATTCCGAAGGCGGTTCCCTTGCCCTGCGCTATGCCGGCCAGCACCCGGATCGCGTCAACGGCCTCCTGATCATCGACGGCTTCGGGGGATTCGATCCGGCGCTAACCGGGGAATTGGAGGATCTTCGGCAGGCGCGGCGCGGCGACCCAGCTTTCGTGGAGGCTGAAAAGTCCTTCCGGATCCGTCCCGAATCCGACGCCGAATTGAAGGACAGAATGGCGAAGGGTCTGCCGTTCTTCTGGACCGATGCGTCAAAAGCTGCCGCCTTCAGCGACGTTTTCGCCGCGACCACCTTCTCCCTGGAGGCTTGGAAGGGACAGGGGGCATCCGGACGCGGAGGCCGGAACTACTCAATGCGCGCCTGCCTGGAAAAGGTCGAAGCTCCTGCTCTGATCGTGGTCGGCGCCGACGACCTCGTCTGCTCGCCGGTCGCCGCCAAGCATATCCACTTCTTCCTGAAGAACTCCAAGCTGCTGGTGATCGACAAGGCCGGCCATTTCCCCTGGATGGAACAGCCAAAGATTTTCTTCACAGACGTCCCCGCATTCCTGGCGCTGCAGAGGCATTAACGAATATCTGGCCCAGGAGACAGGATTCGAGCGAAAATCGGCAATATCCGACGGGAGGACACGAGGATGAAAGAGTTTACAGGCAAAGTCGCGGTGATTACTGGCGCCGCGAGCGGCATCGGACGTGGGATAGCCGAACGGTGTGTTAGTGCTGGCATGAAAGTAGTCCTCGCCGACATTGATGAAGCTGACCTCACCAAGGCAGAAACTGAACTGAAAACCGCGGGCGGAACGGTCCTTCGTGTAAGGACGGACGTCTCGAAACGGAGTGACGTCGAACTGCTGGCTCGCCAGACGCTCGATGACTTTGGCCAGGTTCATCTGCTGTTCAACAATGCCGGAGTCGCTGCCGGTGGGGCGCCATGGGAGGCGACGTGGAACGATTGGGAGTGGGTAATCGGCGTTAATCTGTGGGGCGTGATCCATGGGGTCAAGGTGTTCACGCCGCTAATGCTCCAACAGAATACGGAGTGCCATATCATCAATACGGCCTCGACCGCCGGGCTCGCTGTCGGTGGCGCCGCCGGCCCTTACGCGGTGACGAAGCATGCGGTGGTTGCCCTCTCAGAAAGCCTGTACTTAACGCTGCAACGACGGAACTCGCTCGTCAAAGTATCGGTCCTCTGCCCAGGGCTTGTGCGGACAAATATCGCCAACGCCGAGCGTCACAGGCCCGCGGAGTTGCGTAACGAACCGGTCGCGCTGACTCCGGAAATGCAAGCCGGTCTGGCCGCATTCAAGGCTGCCCTTGAGGCAAGCATGCCTCCTCTCCAAGTCGCCGACGTGGTCTTCGAAGCAATAAAGAACGAGCAGTTCTATATTCTTCCCCATCCCGGATGGACCGAAGTGATCCAACTCCGAACCGACAAACTGCTCCGAATGGAAAATCCGCAAGACCCTGCAGCAACGATTGCGAAACTCATCAACCGCCGCGGGTGAAGGACGAAATATCCGACTCCTGCCCGCCAAAGGAGGAATAGGGGACCCTATTCCCGCCGCGAGACGGCGGGCGGTGCCTGGTGTGTTGTATCTCACCGACAACACAAGGGACTCGTGGGATTGGGTCCCCCCGGGCCTCCTGAAAAGGCGGCGCCGGCTCCTGACTGGCCTCACTCCTCCCGTAGCGCCGCCATCGGATCGACCCGTGTGGCGCGATGAGCGGGCACGAGACAGGCGATGATCGCTACGAAGGTGATCACGGCCGCAACGCTCACCAACGTGGCCGGATCAGTCGGCCGGACCTCGAAGAGCAGCGTCTCCATCAACCGCGTCAGGGCGATTGCGCCAGCCAGCCCAGCCGCCAGACCGATACACGTGAGTTTCAGGCCATACGCCATGACGCTGCGCAGCACGGCCTCACGCTTCGCGCCGAGCGCCATCCGGATGCCGATTTCACGGCGCCGCTCCGTCACCAGGTACGAGAGCACGCCGTAGGTCCCGATTGCGGCGAGCAGGAGCGCGAGGGCGGCGAAGCCCCCGAACACGAAATAGGGAAATAGGGGGACAGCCACGGTATTAACCCTATTCAGCGGGGACGGAAATAAGGTGAATACCGTGGCTGTCCCCCTATTCCCTCGTGAGAAAGACGATAGTCACCGTGGTTCATGTCCGAAGGTGGCGCGGAAAGCCAGTCGACTGAATAGCTCCGGACAGAGTCTAGCACAGCCGAGGCAACCCACCCCCCTTGATCATATCTGCCTTATCTGCCGCGTGCTTGGACGCGACCGACGGTCATCACAATCGGCCGCTCTTACACGGCCGGGTTCGCATCCTTCTTGATTGCCCTTTTTTCCTTTAGAATCAGGCAATAGAGTCGTTAACCCACCTAAGGAGATGTTATGCCAACCTACGTGTCTCTTTGCCATTGGACTCAGAAGGGGATAGAAAACGTCAAACAAAGCCCGGACAGGCTCGATAAGCTCACCGAGATGGTGCGCTCAGCGGGCGGTCAGCTTAAGGGCTTCTACCTGACCATGGGACAGTATGATTTCGTCGTGATCACCGAAATGAAGGACGACGCCTCATGGGCAAAGTTGGTCCTGCAGCTTGCTTCTGGAGGGAATATTCGGACGGAGACCCTCAAGGCTTTTAACGAATCCGAATACAGACAGCTCCTCTCGTCCATTTGACGCCTGGACCGGGGTCCAGCCGAGTTTCACACTCAAGCGACAAGAGGGAGCGTGCCGCCGCTCCCTCGAGTCCCTTCGGTCCACGCTTGGAATCCTCTCAATCTTGAGCCAATTTCAAAAATCCGTAAATGGGGTATCTCCTTCACTCCAGTAACCACTACCTATTGTTGTCGAGGAACTTGAGGCGCCGGGCACGTCCTGGACCAAGTTCGGTACACGACTGGAGCTTCCCGGCCATCCGCTGGCTACGGCGAGATCGTAAGGAGCCGCGCACGGCAGCGAGCCCAGCGAGCGAGTAAGCGGACCAACCAACATGCTCTTTAGGCTGGCTTTGCTACTCGCGACTGCCCCCCCGGGGCTGGGTGGTTGGTCCGCTAACTCGCTCGCTGACGCTCGCTGCCGTGCGCGGCTCCTTACGGTGATTGCTCGCCGCTCGCTCTCGCTGAGATCCATGCCTCTGTGGAATGCTCCTCCTGCCCGGCACACAATATATAGTGGCTACTTGAGTCAAGGAGATACCCCATATCCGTAATTCGGGGGGCAGTCCAGACTGTCCCCGAATTACCAGAAGCTGTCTCGTGCGCGACTCGAAAGTCAGCGGAGTTTTTTGGACTATCGGACTCGCTCGGCATTGTTGAGCCAGGCAAGATCGCCGATCTGCTCCTTCTCGACGCCAATCCGCTGGACGACATCCGCAATACCCGTCGAATTCGGACGCTGATCCTGGGAGGTCGTTTGCTCGTCCGTAACTCTATGTACACTACTCGTACCTCAGGGCAACATTCGGATCCACCTTCGTGGCTCGCCGCGCAGGCAGGGAGCCCGCGATTCCAGCGACGAGCGAGAGGGTGGCCACCCCGATTGCCAGAGTGAACACATCGCGGGCCGGGAGACCGAACAGGAACTTCTGCAGAAACTGCACGACCAGGAATGAGACGACAACTCCTGCCGTGAGACCTACGACCAGGATGGCGGCCACGTCGCGCAGCACCAGACGCAAGATTGAGCCGCGTGCTGCTCCGAGGGCCATGCGAACGCCGAATTCCATCCTCCGTTGGGTGACAGAGTGACTGATCACTCCGTAGAGACCGATTGCGGCAAGCAGCAGCACGAGCGCCCCGAAAAAGCAGGAAAGCGTGGTTAACACCCGCTCCGGGACCAGTGAATCATTCACTTGGCGTTCGAGCGTGTTGAACTCGAGCGCAATGGATCCGTCCACCTCCGCAACGGATTGACGGATCAGCGAAACCACCGCCGCCGGGTTCGCAGATGTTCGGATCATGAAGTTCGGCCCGCCGAAGCCGGCGTTCTGAGTGATTGGGAAGTAGGCGCAGGAATAGGTCTCTTCTCGCAACGATAGGTACTTCGAGTCGCTGACGAGACCGACGATCTGGATGGGCGGTCCTGGTTTTCCTCCGTCTTCGTCGAGGCGAAAGAACCTACCCACCGGGCTGAGATTGGGGTAAAACTTGCGCGCGGCCGTCCGATTGATGATCGCGACCTGGGGTGAAGTCCCTGTGTCCTGGGTTCCGAAGTCGCGTCCGGCGAGAAGTGCGATGCGCATCGTCTTGAAATATCCCGGTGAAACCGCGTTCAGCCAGGTAAGCGCCGCGTCGCCGGCCGGGGCGTTTGGCGCATCGGAACGAAGGCCTTGGTTCCACTCCGACCCGCCGATCGGGGTCATCACCGCGCGGCTGACCGAGTGGACCCCGGGGACTGACGCGAGTCGGTGCTCTATCTCGTCCCAGGTCACGGCCTGTTTCTCAGGCGTAGTACCACTGTGCGCCCGAGTCTCGGCGTGCATGATCAACACGTTGGTGCGGTCGAATCCAATGTCAAGCGTGACAAGCTTCACGAAGCTTCGGAGAAACAGCCCGGCGACGACCAGGACGACCAGGGATAACGCCACTTGCGATGCCACCACCCACCGGCCGGGACGCAGCCGGACGTGTCGCTGGGTGTCGATCGATGGGCTGCCTTTCATGCCGGCAACCAAAGAGGCGCGAGTCGCCCGGAATGCCGGAAGGACGCCAAACAGGAGGCCGGTTCCAATCGCAACCGACGCCGTGAAGGCCAATGTCCGCCAATTGTACGAAAGGTCCAGGAAGACCTGGTTGCCCGCGGTCGAAACAAAGCGCACGAGCAGCAGGGCCCCCCACCGCGCGAAGAGGATTCCGAGCAGCGCGCCCGCGGTTGAAAGCATGAGGCACTCGGTGAGCAACTGACGTATGAGGCGGCCGCGCGACGCCCCAAGGGCGCGCCGGAGCGCGAGCTCCTGGTTACGGGTGGCTGATCGAGCCAACATGAGGCCGGCAAGATTGGCACACGCGACCAGCAGGACCAGCCCGACCACCGCCATCAGAATGTGCAGAGGCTCCTCCATCTGCTGCCTCAGCCCGGAGGTGCCCGTGGATGCCGGGATGGCTGGAAGTGTGAACTTCACATAGTCCTTCTGCCCTTCGGGATCCCAATTCGGGGGGACAGTCGCAGAAAATACGCGCGGCGCCAGAAGATCGAGACGCGCTTTCGCGGTCTCCGGGCCGATCCCTGGCTTCAAACGGCCCATGACATTGAGCCACCAGTAGGATCGATGTTCCAGCCAGTTCCTGTTCCCATAGGCGATCTCCGTCGCTGCGAGGGGAAGCGCGACTTCGAACTTCGAGCCGACATCGAGTCCATTGAATCCCGGTGCCGTGACACCGATGATCGGGTACCGGTGATTGTCAAGCGAAATCGTGCTGCCCACGGCGCTCTCGGCACCCGCGTAGTGATCCTGCCAGAACCTGTAACTGAGAACCGCGACGCCCGAGCTTCCCCGCCTGTCGTCCGACTGGTCGATCAAACGACCGATTGCGGGCCGAATGCCAAGGGTCCGAAAGAAATGCCCGCTGACAAAGAGTCCCTTGACATAACGGGCTTCGCCGTCCGTTGCCAGGTCGAACCGCCCGGCTCCCCATGCGAACGTGCCCGAAAAGATTCCTGCTGGTCGCGGATCTGCTCCCAAAGCGGGTTGGTGAAGCTGGACGTCCCCTCCCCGCCCCATTTCGGAGAACGCCTCAAGAGCTGCACCAGTTCCTCCGGCTTCTCAACAGGCAGAAACCGCAGCATGACTGCATCCAGGAGGCTGAAAATGGCCGTGTTCGCGCCGATGCCGAGCGCCAGTGTTACGACTGCGACGACCGTGAAGACCGGATTTTTCCGGAGCATGCGGGCGCCGTACCGCAAGTCCTTGATCGTGTTCTCGATCATTGTGACTCCGCGAGCGTCCCGGCACTCTTCCTTGACCTGTTCGAGGCCGCCAAATTCCAGGCGGGCTTTTCGCAGCGCCTCGTCGCGAGACAAGCCGGACTGGACGTATTTGTCCGCCTCGTGCTCGACGTGCGCGCGAAGCTCCTCGTCCAATTCCGTTTCCATTGTCCCCCGCCTGAACAAAGCCCGAAGACGATACCAGAAGTCGTTCAGCATGGCGCACCTCTACGCGGTTTCGAGCACCTGGCTCACAGCGGCCGTTAGCTTGCGCCAGGCCTTCTCCTCGGCTTCCAGCTGAGCCTGACCGCTCTTCGTCAGTTCGTAGTATTTCGCGCGCCGGTTGTTCTCACTGGCTGCCCAGCGCGCCTTGATCCACCCGCGACGCTCCAGTCGGTGCAGAGCCGGGTAAAGCGATCCCTGCTGGATTCTCAGGAGATCGCTCGAAATCTGCTGAATCCTCTCCGATACCGCCCAGCCGTGCTGCGGTTCGAGGGCAAGAGTTTTGAGAATCAGCAGGTCCAGCGTCCCCTGTGGAAGATCGATCCGTTCTGCCGTCATGTCATCTCCCCTTTCACTTCTACAGGAAATCGTACGCCTTCTCTTGTAGAAGTGCAAGGGGAAGGGTGGTCGACGGAATCGCCGCGTTTTGAGTGCATATCGGTCTTCCAGTCTGGAACCGAAAACTAAATTCTTCGTCGATACGGCGTTTGCGAAATCCTTGGTGGAATCGGCCTTCTCCTTCCGCGATTCCGTCAGGCTGCGGCTGTGGCGTTGATCGTGTTTCTGGTCGCTATCCTTCCGGCCAATATTCATGCGGCGATCTCGGGCGTCACACTTCGTGGCGCACCCCCGACGCCCCTCATTCCGAGAATCGCACTCCAGGTGTTATTCATTGCGCTGGTTTGGTGGTCCGGTGTTCGTCGCAGCAGAGCCCGGAGCTCCTCGACCTAAGGTGCGCGCCTCAGATCTATGGTCATATTTGTCACGACGACCGAGATTATTGTTGCAGAAGAAAGACTTACTTGAATTCTGGGACCCATTCGGGCCTTGCAGCCAAATCTCTTACCCATATTTGGATTCTAAGATCAGATCCGCTTGGGAATTCTTCGAATCACCAGTCCGCTTCCCGTCCGTGCGGGTTCAGAATGAAAACGTTCTTGAAGCCCCATGCCTTTACGTCGGCCAGCTCGTCCATCAATATTGCCTTCATGGTCTCCGGACGCACTCGCAACGAACCCGGATAGGCGCCCGACTCGTTCGGATGCATGACGCCCCAATACATCGGAGGCAGGACCACCGCCTCGATATTCTGGCTCCGCAGTTTCTCTTTCAGCAGCTTCGAGAACTGCCAGGCCACATAGGTGTCTATGCCCGGACCCATGTGGGGACCGTGCTCTTCAATTACTCCGATCGGAAGCACCACCAGCGCATTCCGCTCGGCGGCTTTCTTGATTTCCGGCCACGGCATCTCCACGATGGTGCCTTCGAAAATCGAATACACCGGCCGTGCGTTCTGCGCGGCGCCTTCTCCTGCCGGCTGTATGTCTTGCTTAGCTCCTGGTTGCGCGTTGCTCTGCCCGAACATTGGAAGTTCAGGAAGCGCCAGAATCAACGTAAGGCCCAATAAGGACTCAACTAATCTCATTTGCTTACCCTCCCGAGATTACGGTAGGAACCGAGCCCGCTGATTCCATGCGTTTCTCGTCTTGACTGTCTCGGCAATAGGCCTTTCAGGCCTAAGACCCTTTACTGGGTATCCCCTTGACTCCAGTAACCACTACCTATTGTTGTCGAGGAACTTGCAGCGCCGGGCACGTCTTGGACCAAATTCGGTACACGACTGGAGCCTCCTTGCCATCCGCTGGCTACGGCGAGATCGTAAGGAGCCGCGCACGGCAGAGGGTGTTGAATAAGGTCTTGAATTCCCCCAAATTTGCGGAAAGTACACAGAAATGTAAACGGGGTAAAGCCTTTCTTTGGGCGCCGGACGCACCCCGACCGAGCGGTGTCAGAGCCGCGCGCGAGCGCTTTCCAGCGAAGCAAGCGGGTTCGGACAACCGGCTGATCGCATGTCCGTTGGCACTAGCGCTGCAGGGGACCATGCGATCAGCTCACAGCTCGAACCCGCTTGCTTCGCTGGAAAGCGCTCGCGCGCGGCTCTTCCATGAGAAGGCCTTGTCAAGTACGGGGCCGATTTAACGGCCCTTCGTGGGGCTCACCCGGTCCGTGCCCCGGAGCTCGTTTTGGTAACATGGGTGTAGCCAGGCGGAGGATAGAGCCACGCAGGGATGCGACTCGAGCGCCGCCGGGCTGCCGGAAACGAGGGGATGGCGTCGCTGTCCCCTTTTCTGTTTCTGGCTCCAAAGCGATAAATCCTGGGGGTTCGGGGGCAAAGCCCCTGATTTCATTGCCCTTCATCTCCCTATCGATTTTCTGCCACCTTTTGAACAGCAACCGTTCCAGCCGATCCAGGCTCGTCGAGTCGTCTTGCTTCCATTCGCACTCGAGGTGACATGGGGGGTCCGAGACCCGGGCGCTGCAACCTGACACGCGTGCTTGGTTAGCAACCAGAGCCGCTTCGCAGTCACCCTGACGAGACGTCCCTGAAGGGTGGGGGCGGAGGCTGTCCGCTTCCCTGTTTTCTAGACGGTTGCCATCGCCTCCTGTTTCTTGCTGTTGTAGAACGGATCGTAGACCTCTCCGGTTACCCACAGATGATGCAGCAGCACCGCCAGTTTGCGCGCGACCGCCACCACCGCCCGTTTCTTCGCATGGCGACCCCCATTTCCCGCCAGCCGCAGTCCGAAGCGTTTCAGGTCACAGTCCTCCCCGAACGGCCCCACGATCTGTTGGGCGCATTGCACCAGCAGGCTGCGCAGCAAGCGGTCGCCCTCCTTGGTGATCCGTCCCTCGCGACGCGTCTCCCCCGACTCGTCCAGGCGCGGGATCATGCCCAGGTACGGGCCCACCGAGCGGCTTTGCGCAAAGCGTTCCGGGTTTTCCAGGGTGAGCACGTACGCCAGCGACGTGATCGGCCCCACCCGATTGACCTGGCGCAAGCGCTCGGTTTCCGGATAGGACCGGGTCAGTCGCTCGATGATCCGGTCCATCTTGTCCAGTTCCTGGCTCATCCGGGCGATCGTTTTCAGGATCGGTTGCAGCGACTGCCGCAACACGGCGGGAATCTGCGGCGCCGCCTGTTTGTGAAAGGTGTCGGCGTCGCAGTTCTGCAACCGTCCTCCCACCGACTTCACTAAACCCCGGGTGTGGGCGATCAGACTCCCCCGAGCTTTCTGCAGCGCATGGCGGCTTCGAACCACCGACAAATCCCTCTGGGCTTGCTCCCCGCGGTGCTCGATCGGGTGGAGCAACTCCGGGTCCAGCCGCCCCAGCCGCGCCAGCGTGATGGCGTCGATCCGGTCCCGTTTGCGCTTGTTCTTGTAGATCGCCGCCACCTTGCGCACATTGGCCACCAGAACCTGGTGACCCAAACCGTCCACCGATCGGCTCATCCAGGGAGAATGGGTCCCCGTCTCCATCACCACCAGCATCGCCTCACGCTTGGCTAACAGCTCGCTGAGCCCTTCCCGCGTTGTGGGGACATCGCCCTCCTCAACCACCACCGCCTCACGGTTGACGATCGCGTATCGACTCTTCTTGTCTCCGATATCCAGCCCCATCGTGAACTCGGCTTTTTTGATATTCTCTCTCATGGCCAGTCTCCTTTCGGTGCGCGTGTTTGTTGTTTGTTACAACTATGCTCGCACCCTTGCAGACCTTCGTGGTACTGCGCAGGGGGTCTGGCCTTCTCATCCTACCTGACACCGCTCGGTCGGGGTCGGTCTTGCTCGCCTAAACAGGTCACCCTTGAGGCCGATTTACAGGATATTAAACATTTTCAACACCCTCGGCAGCGAGCGCAGCGAGCGAGTAAGCGGACCAACCAACATGCTCTTTAGTCTGGCTCTTGCTACTCGCGACTGCCCCCTGGGGCTGGGTGGCTGGTCCGCTTACTCGCTCGCTGGCGCTCGCTGCCGTGCGCGGCTCCTTACGGTGATTGCTCGCCGCTCGCTCTCGCTGAGATCCATCCCTCTCGGGAATGCTCCTCCTGCCCGGCCGTGGCGGAGTGAAAGAGATACCCAGTAACCCTTTTTCAACACCCTCTTTATTGCAGATGGAAACCCGGCTCGACGCTAGTGTGCTAGCTTGATGAGGAAGCTGCAATGCTTTCCGCCACGAAGAACAGAGTCAACAAGCTCGACCTCCACGGGACCGCCGGCAATGATCGAGAAGGTTTCCTTGTACCAGCCCAACAGCGCCATCTCTACCGGCTGAAACCTGAGCCACTTCAGGAGCTCGATGCGTGGCTGGCTCCGTTCCGTCGGTTCTGGTCCGCGCACGTGGATGCTCTCGAGCGCCACCTCGACCAGGTGGATCAAATAACACCGACGAAAAGAAAGACAAGGAGAAGGAGATGACGATCGCGCGCAGTACAAACCGGGTCCGGGCTGGCACATCTGCTTCGACGTCCTTGAGCGGCTCCTCGCGGGTGAGCCGATTGGACGCATCGTCGGCGCCGAGGCCATGAAGTTCGGCGGCTGGCAGCGATTGAACGTCGAGTACGCAAAGCAGTTCGGCGTTGACACCCCGGGTTGGCCGCCCAACCCCCGAAGCGTTGAAGCGGAGGACGAAGAACGCCATGGAATCGACCCTGCAGAGGCCGGCCCTCGTCGCCGCCAAGACCACCCCCAAAGCAAAGCTATGTCGGCCACCTATTCAACCAGAGGTTCCGCTACGACACTGTCTTCGTCTATCACAATGGAGCGGAATCTTACTACGCCGCCAGGGCAGTCCACCCTTGACATTTAGTTCGATACCGTACTATAAAACTGGTTCGAAGTCGTTCTGTTCGGTGTCGAACTATCAAGGAGGCTGCAATGCTCAGATGCGCTCTGCTCATGACCCTTTTACCGGCGCTGGCGGTCGCCGCGGCTGGAAAGCAACCCAAGCCCACGACCGGAGACCAGGATGTTGCGCTCAAGATAATTGCCATGGAGCGAGATGCGCTCGAACGCGGCGCCAAGGGCGACGTCGATTCGTTCGTCAGCATCTCCGACCCGGATGTCGTCTACTTCGATCCCTTCCTCGAACGGCGCATCGACGGTCGGGCCGCGCTGAAGGAGTACTATCACAAGGTCTCGAAGCCGCCCGAGGAGGAGCTGGATATCGAGCTCCTCAATCCCAAGGTGCAGTTGACGGGAGACGTGGCTGTGCTGACCTTCAACTACAAGAGCACAGGCCGGCGCACCGGGCGCGTCGAGCTGTGGAACTGCACGGAGGTGTACCGCCAGACCGCACCGGGCTGGCGCATCATCCAGACGCACTGGTCCTGGACCAAGCCGCAACTGGTCGGCGCGCGGTGAGAAAATGTCCGGGGGCAGAGCCGCCGCAGTGAGAACATGCTTCGTATGGCCATTGACGCGCAATCTCTCGAACGTTGTTTGAAGCTGATGGACGAATCCGCGGCTGTTTGCCTCGCGACCGTGAACGGCCCGGTTCCGAGGCTTCGGGCCCTGTGGAATTTGCGGCGGCAGGACCGGTTCCCGTCTGCCGCCGGGTTCTGTCGGAAGCAGTGTCTCATCGCGTATTTCGCCACTTCCGTGAGCTCCGGCAAGATTCGCGACATCCGGGCGAATCCTGCCGTCTCGCTGTACTATTGCGACGCGGACAATGTTTGCGGCGTGATGCTGGCGGGCCGGGCGGAGATCGTCGCCGATCCGGGCCTGAAGCGCACGCTGTGGCATGATTCGTGGTCGATCTATTGGGCGGGTGGGGCGGCCGACCCCGACTACTGCGTGCTGCGAGTGACGCCCTACGAGGCGGTGGGCTGGTGGGGAACCAGCCCGTTTTACTTCGAGGTGAAGGGCGAATGAAGCAGCGCCAGGGCGGTTTTCTCATCGCCAAGATCCACCGGACCGCCGGGCGTGTCTTCGCCCGCATGCTCCGTGAGCGTGGCATCGAGATCAACCCGGCGCAGGGCCGTATTCTGTTCGTCCTGTGGGAGGAGGGGCCGATGACAATCCACGAGCTGGCGAAGCGGTCCGGGCTGGTGAAATCCACGCTAACCAGCACGCTGGACCGGCTCGAAGCGCAGGGGCAGGTGGTCCGCGTCCGCAGCGGTGAGGACCGCCGCAAGATAGTGATCGAGCTGACACCCAAGAATCACACCATGCACCAGCTCTATGACCAGGTTTCGAAGGAAATGGCGGGTCTGTTCTACCGTGGGTTCGCCCCGTCCGAGGTCACCACTTTTGAACGCAGCCTGGACCGCATCCTGAAGAACCTCGCGGAGAGCGAAGAGCGCGACTGAAGCGCAGTCCTGGAGTGCAGAGGGTGCTCTTCCCCTTCAGCATGGGTTGGACCGAAAAGAAGTCCCTGAGTCGGACCAAGGAAATGGCATGGCGGCCTTCCCTCCCCTCGAAATCGTGAAAACCGTGAACATCGTTCACCTTTTAGTCGTACTTCTCTGTCGTAAAAGCAGGTCATGAATCCAAGACTCCGCTCATTCGTGTTGTGGATCAGCGTGCCGCTTTGCATCGTGCTGGCGGTTACGGGCCTCCAGCTCTTCTGGCCAGGCATTTATTGGCGGGAGACGCAGTTCGGGGCGGCCGGCGCTCAGGCGAGCGACCTGATTGATCTCAGCCTCATTTTGCCCGTACTCATTGTGTCCACCGTTCTCGCCGTTCGCGGTTCTCTTTCGGCGCTGCTGGTCTGGGCGGGCACGCTGGGATATCTTACCTATAACTTCCTGATCTATGCCTTTGAAGTGCGCTTCAACGCGATGTTTCTAGCCTACTGCGCCGTGCTGGGCCTGAGCTTCTATGGTCTGATTGGCGTGCGGGAGTTCCTCGCGCCGGATGAGGTCGCGAAACGCTATACCTTCGGCGCCCGCTGTATCCCCCGCGGAGGACGACAGCCGTGACCTTTCTCGTCCTGACTGCGTTGGCGGCGGCCGGCGAATTGAAAGAAATCGTGACGGCGATTCTCGCCGGCCAGACGCCGGCCAGTGTTACCGCAGGGCAGGCTACCAACCCGATTCACGTCCTGGATCTTTGTTTCTTCCTGCCGGTGGTGGCCACGGCCGCAGTCCTGTTGCTGCGTCGGAAAGCCATCGGCTTCACGCTGGCACCGGTACTCATCGTGACGATGATTCTCATCAGCCTCGAGGTGATCACCATGATGGCGGTGTTCGCGAGGAAGGGACTGCCGAGCAGCCCGGAGCCGGTGTTTTTCTTCGGCGCTTCCGCCACCGTCCTGACGGTGCTGCTGGTCTGGTTTCTCCGTGGAGCGCGCAAAGCTACGGGGCAGGCGCGGATGCCCGTGTAGCGGTTTGCGGTTGACAGTCCACGGTCTGCAGCACAGTTTCGGTTCCCAGTTTCGAGCGAGGCCCTATGCTAACCCATCCAATTGGTGTACCCGTACCTTGTGCGCGCCATCGCCTTAGGACGGAGCACAGTCATCGTCCAGCAGGTCATCGAATGGGTCAACGGTCTCGCTGGGCGGCTCGAGGAACCGCTGGAGTCGGTCGCGCAGCTCGACACATTTGAGCGCGAGATCGGGTCGCACGGTTCGAACAGCCTCGAGCGTATCGCGAAGTCCAACTAAGACGAACCGGATGACCGCGTCAGCCCTTTCGGGTTCAGCTGAACGGACGGCGTTGCTCAGGCTACGGAACGCGTGAGTGAGGCGTTCGATCAAATCCCCGTACCCAAGAGCCCCCGAAGCGGATGGCGCCGATTGCGTGGGAGCGACGTCCGGAACTGGTTCTCTTAAATCCAGAATAAGCTCGCTCAATGCCGAGCCGATGACGAACAATCGCATCGCCAGAGGATCTCCTTTAGCGTGAGCTGTCGAGAAGCTCATTTTCCAGAGGATGCCGGGGTCGGTGTATCCATGGCCCGGTGACTTCACCCCCAGCCGCTCATCTTCAGCCCACTTCGCGTTGAATCGACGATTGAAGTCATCCCAGCGACGCCTTTCCTGTTCCCATTCCTCGTACGTTTCATGCGACGTCGAGAAGGCGAAGTCGTCATCCAGGTGAGAACCGTCCAGATGCCAGAACATCGGGCCGGGCAAGTCGGCCTCCGCCTCGCAGAGCGGGCAGTCGTCATCGAAGGGCGCGAGTGAGCCGTCCTCCCCTTCTGGTATCTGCGCCCGTTCGTTGTAGATGACGCTACGAGCGGTACGGCCGCCCAAATCCGAGTAGGGAGCATCGAGCCATTCTTCGCAACGCCTCGCCAGTCGGGAGACTTCGTTGCTCAGGAAGTCCTGTCGGGTTACGTCGGCCGCATTCGACCCCTCGACTCGCTTCGCCACTTCGCCCCGGCAGTCCCATAGCAACTCGCGCACCAGGTCATAGTAAACGACCATTTCGTGGGTGCCGAACCCAGCGAGGCGATATGCGGCGGAGCCCGGGTCGAGGCTGGGCGGACACTCGCCAATGAAGGACCATTGGTGCTCCCGGTACTGGAGATTGATGTCGACGAAATGCAGCTTGGAGATCATGACCTGGCGCGGCGTCTGGCCTCGCAGTTCCTCTTGCGGCGTCATCAACCACGCGGCGTGAATACCCCGGATCAGATCGTAATCCCTTTGATAGGCTGGATCCCCGTAATCGGGCTTGTCACGCGCGTCTCCGCGCGCGGGAGCCTCGAGCGAAGACGCTGGGGGCGCCTGCATTTCATCTGCGGCTGAGTACCGCCGGATTCCATTCCGCGTTCTGAGCCGAAAGTCGCGAAACACCGCTCGGCTACAAACCGAAGCAACGGTTCGCCATACAGCACTGCCCGCGCGTCCAAGGCCGGGTTGGCGAGTCGTTCTCGGCGCCGCTCATCGGCAAGCGCCGGCCAGTCGGTCGAATCGTCTGTAAGCAGCCAGTCGTCGGACAAGTGGTATCTCACTCCCACATCCGTCGCTCGTTTGCCGTCGTGATACGCCACGCAGCCGTCTCGCGATGGCGCACAATACGTGGAGTCGCAGACTACCAGTCGGGCCGCGAGGTCGACCACCACAAGCCCGGCGTCAAAAGGTTCGTAGTCCGGGATCGGTGAGAAGCCGCCAAAATGATTCTCTCCGTCCCGCGATTCAAACCTTTGGACCGCGACCGCCAGCTCCTCAATGGTCTCAGGCTCCGCGCTGAGCGCCGCAATCACTCTCTCGGCGAAGCTTCCATGCTGAATGTCCCCAATCTCTCGTCGCGCGTCACGGATGACAAGCTGCACTTCGCTCATTTCCGCCTCCATCAAACAGATCCTGTCCCACTTTTACCCCTTCCGGTCGGGGCATACACAAAAAGACACATATCTATAACGTTCGAACCGAAAAAAGTACGAGGATTTTTTACAAAAAAAGCCGAACAGGGGGAGATTCTGCGCTCCCGCCCATGCAGGACCTGCCGACCGATCTCGTCCTAAGTCATCTCGCCTCGGTCGATTCCTCTCTTACAAATCAACAGGGTGGCTCTCTGCCTGACATCCAGCTTGCTTGAACCGCATCTCGGAGCGAAGATGTCGAATTATCACTGGAGGACTTGTGCATCAGAAAGTACTGCTGGCTTCATTCTTCTTGATGGTTACCTCGGTGGCGCTGGCGCAAGACGACCCTGCATCATTTGCCGCCGGGCTGTTCCGCTACAACGTTGAATCGAACGTCGTCTACCACACCGCCAACAATTACCAGAGCAAACTCGACGTCTACTGGCCGCCGGATCCGTCCCAACCGACGCCGGTCGTCGTGGTGATTCATGGGGGCGGCTGGATCGCCGGCACGAAGGAAGAGAGAGTGCTGGAGATGATGCCGTATTTGCAGATGGGCTTCGCCGCCGTGAACGTGGAATATCGGCTCGGACAGGTCTCGCTCGCTCCGGCTGCAGTGGAAGATTGCCGCTGCGCTCTCCACTGGGTGTTCGCGAACGCGAAGAAATACAACTTCGACCGGAACCGGGTGGTCCTGCAAGGCGGATCAGCGGGCGGTCACCTGGCGCTCATTACTGGAATGCTTACGCCGGCGGCCGGGTTCGACAAAGAATGCTATGCCGAGGGCGACGACATCTGGAGAACCAACCCGGGGACAGGCGGGGATCCGCGAGTCGCGGCGATCGTGAACTGGTTTGGTATCGCGGACGTGCTGGACGAGCTGCACGGGCCTAACGCCAAGGGCTACGCCGTCGCCTGGCTCGGCGATCAGCCGAACGCCGATGATCTGGCGAAACGCGTCTCGCCGATAAACTACGTCAACAGCAAGGTTCCGCCAATCATCACCATCCACGGCGACAAGGACGAACTCGTGCCTTACGCGCAGTCCGTGGGTTTGCACGAAGCCCTGGATGCGGCCAAGGTTTCCAATGAGCTCCACACAGTGCCCGGCGCCAATCACGGGGGATTCTCGGCCGAACAGAACGAAAAGGCCTGGGCGGCGATTCGCCACTTTCTGCGGGCGAACGTGAAGGGTCTGGGTCAGGAATCGGCTCCGAAGTAGCCGCGATCATGCGGCAGGCGATCAGGTCCGACCCCCTCTCCGATTCTCCCAAAGGCGCGTCAGCCGTACCTGCGTCGTCGGCTCGCAATCACGCGGGCCCCAGAGATATCGCTCTCGCTCGATGGTAGGCGCCCGATGGCGCGGGGAATGAAAAAGCGGCATTAACCCCTCGGTTGTAATCGTCGCGCGGACGTTTGCTTGTCACTGACGACGCATGTAATCTGTGGTTGTATGACCTGTGGCCTTGTTTGAGGCGCGAAACGAAAGGAACTTCAGACTTGGACCCGGTCCCAGCCGCAGCAAAACCTTCTCTGACAGACTACGAAGCCGCGAAGCGGAAGTGGCTGCTCTCGATGATATTGAGGGTGGCGATCCCGGCGGCTGTCGTCCTCGGTTCAGTGAACGTCTACCTGAAAGCCTGGCCGCCAGCCCTTGCTCTTTTCGGATTGGCGTTAGTGTGCGGAGTGGCGGAATGGTTCAATGCCAAAGGCCACTATCGCTTCGCCTCGTGGCTCCTGCTCCTGTCCGTCCTCCTCGTTGCCCACTTCAATCTGTTTGACGGTCGAGGACTCCAAGACCCGGGCATCCTGGCGTACCCACTCGTCGTTAGCCTGGGAACTCTTCTTCTCGGAAAGCGAGCCGCTGTACTGTGCTTTCTCGCTGGCGCCATTTCTCTGGCGGTGATCGGTTACCGTGACGCAACGGTCGGATACCCGGCATACGAACTACCGGACGCGGATGACTTCCTCGTGGTCCTCATACTTATGACCGTTTCTACTGCCCTCATCTGGATCATCATCGAGCGGATGACGGAGCGCACGAGAGCGCTGCGCGAGAGTGAGGAACGACTACAGCGAGCGAATCTGAACTTGGAGCAGCGTGTAGCCGAACGGACCGCCCTCGCAGAGGAACGTGCCGACCAGTTGCGGATGCTGGCCGAGCAGTTGACTCAGGCCGAACAGAAGGAGCGTCAACGGATCGCCGACGTGTTGCAGGAGGAGTTTCAGCAGTTGCTGGCGGGCGCAAGATTAAATTTGAATATGGTGCGTGTTCAGGATACAGGTTCGGCTGAGGTCCTGAGGAGGATCGACAGTGTTTTGGTGGAAGCGCTCCAAGCCTCGCGATCGCTCGCGGTGGAACTGAGCCCGCCGATCCTTCGGTACGCGGGACTACATGCGGCGATCTGCTGGTTGGCTGAATGGATCTTCGAAAAGCACGGGCTGAGAGTGGAAGTCGAGGCTGATCCACAAAGCGCAAAGGCCGCGGAGGATATGCAGGCGCTGTTGTTTCAGACGGCTCGTGAATTGCTCCTTAATGTCGTCATGCACGCCGGGGTCACCCAGGCCAAACTCGAACTCAAACAGGAGGCGGGCGGGTTGTTGCTCTTGAGGGTCTCGGATGAAGGCGCCGGGTTCGACCCGACCGGGCTTGGCCGCAAGGCGCACACCTCGGGCGGCCTTGATCTATTCTTCATCAATGAACGGCTCAGCTCTCTCGGCGGCCGCATGGAGATTCGGAGTGCGCCTGGGGCTGGCACTTGTATCTCGCTGACCGTGCCGGCGTTGCCGCCGCAGCCGGCCGATTCTCCGCCTGCCAAGGCCCCCCCAAACCCCAGAATGAGATATCATGGAGGAAGCATGTTAAAACTGGTGTTCGCAGTCATGTTATGCACGTCGGCGGCGATGGCGGCGGACGTTACCGGAACGTGGCAAATGACGATCGAGACCAGCATGGGGTCGGGTTCGCCAACGCTGGACCTTACGCAACAGGGGGAAGAGCTGACCGGCACACTACACAGTGCGGTCTTCGGAGATGTGGCGTTTAAGGGTAGTGTGAAGGACGACCAGATCGAGCTCACGGGCGAAGGCGAGGCGGGCGGCACGACGCTGAAGATCACCTACAAGGGCACGATCCAGAGCGCCACGCAGATGAAGGGGAAGGCCATTTACCAGGGTATCGACGAAAACGCGACTTGGTCCGCCACCAAGAAGTAAACGCGGGAACGGCGCGAGAAGGAGGCGGCGATGATTAGTTGAAGCCGCCTCCTGGGCGTGGCTCGACCGTCAGCGTGGGTGTGACAGTGCTCCTTTGCCTGGGTATGACGCGGCGGGTGGCAACACCGACCGGAACCGTTGCCGACGGGGAAATCTGTCTCTTCGGAAGAGTTCCGCTGTTCGTCTAGGGTTTAGTCGCCTTCCAAGTACCTTGCGTTCCGTTGCCCGACCCGTCTGCAGAGCTAACCTCCCAAGTCCCGGCAAGGGAACCCTCGCGCCACTCCCCCTTCAGCTGTACTTCAGTCGGCGCCAATGGGTAATCGTATTTGATCGTCATCTTGTTCTCGACCTGAGAGACCTCCTTGAAATCGGCGGTGTACAGCTCTGAGCCGTTCATTTCGACCTGAATCCTGCCTCCCAAGGTCCCGTCGGGCTTCTTCTCTATGGTGATTTTCAAAGTACCGGACGCGGGATCTCCGCCGGTCTGATTCCAGGTTCCGGTCCACTGGCCGGGAAGCCAATCGTCGGCGCCGAGCGCTCCGGATGAAAGAAGAAAGCTAACCGCGAAAATCAGCAACCAGGAGTTCATGCGACCATCCCATTTGTACATCTCGTTTTCCTTTCATGTCGAAGGTGAATATGTCTACTAACGAGAAAATGCGGAAAACGGTTCGACTTGCGGGACCCGGGGAGTGGAGAAGGAGGGAGAAGGGGACACTGCTCTTTCCCTGCTTCGGAAGTATCGGATGGTAAGACACGACTGCTTTTCCCGTATATCTCAAACAGGGGCGGATTTGACACCGGAATTGCGATCGCCAACACCGGGGAAGATCCGTTCCCGAATTCCACCGGCGCCACTGGTAAGGTAACCCTTTACTACTACGGCTATAACACGTCAGGCAGCACGCCGCCGTCAATGGCCAGCGACCCGATTCCCCCGGGACAAATGCTTATGTACACCGCAGCCGTAGGATCGGGCCAGTACCATGGCACGCTTGTACCCGTCCCCGGTTTCAACGGCTACATCATCGCCGTCTGCAATTTCCCGTTCGCTCACGGTATTTACCAGGTAACGAACGGAACCACGAGCTGGGGCGGTGAAGCGATTGTTCTCTCGCCCGATCGGGTTGCAACGCGGAACGAATCGCGCGGGCACTGAGCCGGTTGCCTGGACAATATCCGGAGCCGTGACAGGTTGCGATTCAGCAGATGGCACCGGGTTGTCGGCCAAAAAGTTGTGCGTCTACCGCGTGCGTTTGCGCATGGATGGTTTTATACTCGCTGGTCTCAAGCCGGATCTCTACACGGAAAGCACATGACGAAGACCAGAGTTGCACACGCGGGTATCGCTCCCCTTGCTCTGACAGCCGTGATCTTGCTGGCGATCGTTGTCATTCTCGCCGCACAGGGTGGCGCCGGGCAGGCTGAGCCGGAGTTGTTTGCACCCGGAGTGGTATCGACGCCGGACGATGAGGCGGCAGTGACGATATCACCAGATAGCCAATCGGTCTTCTTCGGCCGTGGCGGCGCCATTCTTGAGTCCCGATGGCTGCAAGGGAAATGGAGCACTGCCGAAGTCGCCTCTTTCTCCGGCCGCTTTGGAGATTACTATCCGGCCCTCTCACGGGACGGCTCAAAGTTGTACTTCACCTCCAACCGGCCTGTCCCCGCCAGACCGGGCACGCCGGAGAACTTCGACATCTGGGTCACAACGAAGACCGCCGACGCCTGGAGTGAGCCCGAGAATCTCGGGTCCCCGATCAATAGCGACGAAGGAGAAGTCTATTGTTCCACGACTCGCGACGGGACGATCTTTTTTGGCTCGGGACGCAAGGGTACCCGGCACATCCTGGTTTCTCGTCTAGCTGAAGGCAAATACACCGAACCGGAGAGCCTGAGTCCGGGTATAAACACACGGTATTTCCAGGGATACCATGCGGTGCCTTCCGATGGACGGTTCATCGTCTTCACCAGCAATCGGCCGGGCGGGTTCGGCGGGCTCGACCTCTACATCAGCTACCGAACCGACAGCGGATGGACCGAACCCGACAATCTCGGTCCCTGGATCAATACCGCCGCAGATGAAAGCCATGCCTCGATCTCGCCCGATGATCAATATCTGTTCTTTACCAGCAATCGAACCTGCCTGGATAATCCGCCGGAGCAACGTCTGACTTACAAGGAGCTTTTGGGCAAGCTTCGCGGCACTCTCGGCGGCAGCCGGAACATCTATCGTGTCCCTCTACTCAAGGAGCGTCGATAATGCCTGTCAAGACAGTACTCGTCGCAGCGCTGCTGGCACTCACTTGTGGCGCATTCATTCAGCAGTCGGATTCTCAGCCTCCGTACGCGCCTGCAAAGCCTCTCCCCGACCCGGTGATCTTCGCTGAAGGAGTCATTTCGACGCCCGAGAATGAAAGCGGAATAGCGTTCAGTTCGGACGGACGGACGGCCTATTTCACGGTGGGCACGGCGAGCGACTCCTTCAGCGCCATTGCGGTTTCCCGCTATGAAAACGGGCACTGGGCAACGCCGGAAATCGCGGATTTCTCGGGGTGGTACAAAGATCAGGACCCGGCTCTTTCCCCTGACGGGACCAGGCTCTTCTTTGCGTCCACGCGCCCCGTCGAGGGCAAGACCAGGAGGGACCTGGATATCTGGGTGGTCGAGAAAACCGGCGCGGGTTGGAGCGAACCGAAGAACCTCGGCGCGCCGGTCAACACGACCGATGCCGAAGTTCACCCGTGCGTCAGCCGCGATGGCACGCTTTTCTTCAGCTCCATCCGCCCAGGCGGAATGGGATTTGCGGACATCTACCAGGCCCGGCTGGTCAATGGTGCCTACTCCGAGCCCGAGACTCTCGGGCAGGCCGTCAACAGCCCAGGCGCCGATTGGGTAGGTTGTCTCGCACCGGACGAATCCTTCCTGCTTTTCTCCAGCTGGCGCGGCCAGCAGACAGCCAACCTTTATTTGAGCCGAAAAGTAAACGGAGCGTGGCAACCCGCGATCGATCTGGGCTCCCGCTTGAATACGAATGCAATGGAGACTTCGCCGTTGGTCTCTCCTGACGGAAGGTATCTGTTCTTCGTCAGCAACCGGCAGCCCAGCCACGAACCCGAAAGACGCACGAGGCCCATTACTCGCGCCGAAATGGAGGAGCGGTCGAGAGAGCAAGCGGAAGTCATCCTGAACGGCCGAGGCAATATTTTCCAGGTCGAAATGCCAACCGTAAACCAGGCAATTGAGCAGGCAGTCCAAGGCCAACGGGAATCAGACAAACGGTGAAACGTATGACAGAGAACACTTTCGACATTCGCCTCGGCCACCGCTTTGTGGTGTCTCTAGTGTGCGCAGCCTTGGTTCTCACGCCCGTTCAGCTTACCCGATCGGTCGTTGCTTCTGAGGTCCCCGAGAAACCTGTGCTTGAGCCGGTTCGGGTTGACATTCCCGACGCGGTCAGTGTTGACCCCCATTGGTACACCTGGCACACGACGATGACGCCTGACGGCAAAACCATGTATTTCATGAGCACGGCCGGCCCCCGGCTGGAAGTCATCATGGAGAGTCATTTCACTAAGGGGAAGTGGAGCACACCCGAGGTTGCCCCATTTTCAGGCATCTACTGGATGGAGTCGCCTTCGGTCTCTCCCGACGGCCGCCGATTCTTCTTCGACAAGCCTCGCGGGCAGTTGGCGGACATCTGGGTCATGGACAAGACCGCGGACGGATGGAGCGAGCCGCGCGACCTGGGAGCGCCGATTAACACGGAGCGGTTCTTCCAGGCGAGCGCGTCGGCCGCAGCTAATGGGAATTTGTACTTCTTCTCGAATCGCGACGGTGGCTTCAAGATCTACTGCGCCCGGTGGGTTCAGGGCGCCTATCAGGAGCCCGAGAAGCTGAGCGACGCGGTCAACGCGCCTGACGCGATGCAGCCGGCTATCGCCCCTGATGAGAGTTTCCTGGTCTTTTCGAGCAATCGGCCAGGCGGGCTTGGCGGAGGCGGCGATCTTTACGTGAGCTTTCGGGAAAACGGGGTTTGGACGCCCGCCCGTAATCTGGGGCCGAAGATCAACTCCCGGGCATGGGACGGCCGGCCCTATGTAACGGCTGACGGCAAGTACCTGCTCTTTACCAGCACCCGGGACTTCGGCCATCGCCGGCTGGAGAAGCGAGTTTCGTATTCCGAGCTGCTCGAGCTTCTAAAAGGCCCGCTCAACGGCCGGACCAATATCTATCAGGTGGACGTTGCGGCGTTGCGGGCAGATGCGAGGTGAGGTCTGTTTCGGACTGGTGCTCGGCGGGCAGCGATCATCGGGTGCGCCGGCGCACCCGAACGACAGCCCCTAAGGACGATCATAGGCTGAAGTGATAGCGAGGTCTTGCCTTTCTGACGAATCATTTGCCTGATGCCACGACCTCGCCGCTTCTTAACTTGCGGCCTAACCAACCGGTTAAGGGTGCCAGGGCTTCAATTTTCATTTTCGTCCTCGTCCTTCGCTTGATGAAGCTGAAACTGAAGGTCTGGCACCCTTCACATCCTTAATCTCTCCCTGACCCGTTTCCCGCCTTCGGGGACTGAAATTCGGGGACCTCTTTCCCCTTTTGCGGATCCCGAAGCGCAGCCGTGAAGAAGGGGAAAAGAGGTGACTGTCCCCGAATTTCCGGTACCGTTCGAGCGAAATGAGGTCAGGAGTCTGCTCCCCGCCGATCGCAAGCTCTTGCCCATGGGACTCGAGAGTGACGAAAAAAGGTAAGAATGCAAGAACCAGGCCCCGAAACTTACGTTTCATGGAGTTGTGACGTTAGGGGCTAAGACAGGAACCGGAAGCAAGAGAGCCCAGGTACTGTTTTCCAGGACCAGGGTCTCTTGCTTAGTCCCTTCGGGACAAACGGGAACGGAAACGTCTGAGCCCGGCAAACTGGAAGGCTATAGCGGGGATGGCGAGGGCTGCAAAAAGGGCAACCCAGCCTGGCTTTCTTTTCTCCAGCACCTGGTAAATCACCCCATGTCCGAGGAGCAGTGCGAAAAGAAAATAGCTAGCGCGTTGAAAGTTCTTCCATGCTCGCCCACCTAACCACCGCATCGCAGCGTCATTCGACAGACCGGCTAACATGAGGAGGACTAGCGTGGCTAGCAGGCCAAGATGATTCGTCCACCCAAACAGGTCAGAACGCGGGATCCATTCAACTCGTTCCCGACTGCCTGAGAAAAAGTACAGCCAGATGTTCCCCATGTGAACTTGGATTCCGAAAACGACGTGAAGTAAACCGAGAATGGCGCTCCAGTAGCCCAAATCTCGCCTAAAGTCGGTGGACAGCGGCGTTGGTCGACCCCGCATCAGAGTCCAAGGGCCCACAACCAGGGTCAGGGCCAGGAAGCCCATTGCTGCATAGCCGGTTGCGATGCTGAGACGAAATTTCCAGTCAGGGGAGTCCAACAAAAAGTACACGAAGAGAATGAGTACGAAACTGACGATAACCATGGGTACATGGTGGTACAACAATCTGTGGTTGATTCGCTCTGACGGCATGTTTCTTGATTCCTGTCCGTGACTGCTTGGACTACTCCCTGGGTCCGTGCTTGCTTCGGTCATCACGAGCGCCCCACTCGTGCGAACGTGCTTGCCTATGATGGTGCGGCGGGGAACTCGAGTCCAGCGAAATCGAGGCTTTGCTGAGCCAATGGTTCTGTAGCCTCATGTAACAGATTTCTAAGCTCTGGGGCGTGGTTCCCGTCGTGAACGGGGTGAGAGCCTCACAACTCACATCTGAAAGATTGTGGGGAGAATAGGGTCCAGAGTTCTTTTTTCTGCCCCGCGCATAATCGGGGGGAGAATAGGGGACGGAGTTCTTTTTTCTGCCTCTCCCGCCTCGCAGATGCCGAACTCCCGGCGTGAAGTTCTCCTCGATGTAGAACGCGACCGCAGCTCGAAGCAGCACGGGGCTTGATTTCGTCAGGGTTCTTCTCGGTTGGGTACCTCGGCCGCTTGGTGTCACGAGAGTATTTGGACGACCGAACGTGAACTTTTGGGGATACAGCACCGTATAGCCGGGCATGCGCCCTGCCTGTTCGATGCTCGCTCTTTTCGTAGCCTGCTGCGGTCTCACTCGCGCCGAGGTCCCAACTACCCCTGTCGCCGGAAAGACCGTCCTCAGCAAGGCATCCTATGACCTGTTTGCCAAGACATCTTATATGGTTATCTCGAGCAAAGGGACGGTCGTCCTCATGGATACTTTCATGACACTTCCGGGCATTCAGCCCGACCTGGTGACCGTCTCTCATTTCCACGGGGACCATTTCGATCCGTTCATCTTGGGGTCCGTGCAATGCGCGAGATCGACGGCCAAGGCAGAGACGTTCACCTACAAGGACGTGCGGGTAGTTGGCCTGGCCTCCACGCACAATCCCCGGGAAATCGACGCCTCGTGGCCGACCAACGTCATCTACATCCTCACGCTAGATGGCATCCGGATTGCCCACCTCGGTGATTTTGCTCAGACTCAGCTGAATGAAGAACAGCGCCGACAACTGATGGGCATCGACGTGCTGATAGCCCCTTGCACCTACTTGCTTGTTCCCGAGGAAAAATCCGTCGCATTGATTCGCGAGATCAATCCCCGGATGATTGTCCCGACGCATTGCACGCGGGCCGGGCTGAAATTGCTCAAGGCAGTGGCCAGCGATGTAATCGTGCGCGACGACCGTATTGAAATTGATCGTGAAAGTCTGGTGCCCGGCCGGATCCGCCTGGTTCTACTGGAACGCAGCGACGAGGCGTTCCTGGTCCTTCGTTTTCTCATCATGGAACTCCCCGCCTACCCCATCACCAAACTTATAGTGACAGTGCTGCTCGGTGTTGCGGGCCTCTGGTGGATGGTATTACGGGTCGTCCGCCGAAGACGGCTGCGTTGGCAAGCTTCGAACGCGCATTAAGGTGACCCCGGCCCTGGCCGTCCGCGTACCTTCCAGCGGCTACCTCAGGACACCTCAAAAAGGCGCTTGCAGCCAAAATTCAGACCCCTTTGGGGCCTCTCAAGAACCGGTCATGAACGGTGCCAGGGCTTCAGTTTTCAATTTTGAGACTCGGTTTCGACAGGAACGGAAATTGAAAATTGAAAGCCCTGGCACCCTTGCCATCCTTCAATCCCTCCCTGACCCGTTTCCCGCCTTCACTACCAGGAGATTCGAACGCCTTGCGGCTCAGTCAGCCGGAACTCGACTTTACCGCGGCTCACGGAAGCGTTCACGTTCCCCTTTGCGGTCCACTGATCGTTTGCCCACGCTCCCCTCTCCACCTTTACGGATTCATTCCCGGCTCCGGTCTCGACGACCACCTTGCAGCGAAAGCCGAGAATCAACATCTCGCGGTCAGCAGGCCGGATTGCAATGGCCTGTCCATCGTTTACCCCCGCGACCGTTACGCTGACGCCGTCGAGATCCTTGGTTTCCCTGAACCGCTGTCCCGGCATTTCGGCCAGGAACACCCGTGCTCGCTCGGTTCCGCCGAATTCAGCGACCGCGGAACCGCCGCACCGAATCGCCGTGCAGGCTTCCCGCAATGCGAAGGCGCCGTTGGCCAGTTGACCGTCCTCCTGGACATACGGTTCTCCGGGGGTCGGGCAGGAAGTTTCCATTGCCCAGGGCGAGAACAGCGGCGATCCGTACTCGCCGACTGAAAGGAAGAGAAAGCGGGGCGCTAGAGAGTTGTTGTCGCTGTTCGTCTCGGTCACCGTCGGAATATTTCGCCCGATGCGATACCGGTCCAGTGTCCGCCGCAATGAGGAGGCCGAGACGGTGACAGGCGCCGGCGTTTCGTCGCCCCACGTGGGGTAATGATTGACCCCCACGAATGAGAGGTTCGGCAGGGTCTCGAGGTAAGTGGCGACGTCTTCTCCTGGTGACCCGCCCAACAGGCCCGGCGCCAGGCTTCCGCCCACGAAGTTCATGAAAAAGGGGAGCGGATAGGTCCTCGTCCCCGCTTCCATCAGCGGCCGCAACCACTGGGACGCCAGGTTCCAGGCGGAGAACCGGAGATCGTCAAGAGGTTGTTTCTGGGCGTACCTCGCGTTGGAAGCCTGGGAATGATCCCGCCAGACTTTTGGGTTCTTTCGCTGGTCGTAGGTGGCCCCGGCCCCGAATACACAGATCTCATTCTCCACTTGGATCATCAGAACCGTCGTGCGGCTGTCGATCTGCCGGAGGTGTCCCAAGAAGGCTTGAAAAGCGGCCACCTCGCGCTCGACGACGGCGGGGTAATCGTACGATACGGCATCGTGATGCGGTTTGCCCTCGCTATCGACAGCACGCGGGAAACGGCGGGTGTCCTGAATGATATACATCGGGGCGAAAACGTTGCCGCTCATGTCGCTGTATATGGTGCCGCTGCCGCTCGCGTAGTGCCCGAACCACCCGAGCACCAGTCTCAGGTGGTGTTGTCTTGCCATGGCCACGACGTGATCGACGTAGGAGAAGTCATAGGCGCCCTCAGCCGGCTCGATCATCGACCACTTGACGGGGACCTTGAGCGCGTTGAGCCCCATCGCCTCCGCCGCGGGATACAAGTAATCGTAGACCTGCATCGTTTCCGCGTAGCGGCCGTAAAGCAGCTTCTCCCATTGAGTCTCTACGGCGAGCACGCTGAATGGCTTTCCATCCGCAAAGAAAACTCGTTTTCCTTTAAGGCTTTCGAAGTGGGGCAAGGAATTAGGGCTGTGCGCCGGCTTCCAGGACTGCCCGGTGACGGTGCCGGCGGCGGTGACGATCAGCAAGAGAGCGGCTAAGAGACGCATGGCCGGGATTATAGCTCAGGCGTATACGATCGAACGAGCTGCCTGGACCGGCGTTGCTGGTAAGGGTGTGGACGCTCTCCGCATCTTATCGAGAGGACGTCCCGTGTTCATGGTAGGATCAATCACCTAAAGAGGTGATGCGGGTGGGCAAGGATCTTCTCGTCTACGGCGATCACCGCCAACTAAAGCTGCTTCGGGGGTATTTACGTCGCGCTTAATGCGCTCGGCCGACGCCCGCTGCGTGACTACAAGAGGACTCCATGAAACAAGCTGCTTTCTGCCTTTTCTTCTTTTTTCTTCTGACTCCGGCTCACCTCACGGCTCAGGTTTACGATGTCGTGGTCTACGGAGGGACCGCCGCCGGGGTCGTCGCTTCGGTCGCCGCCGCGCGAGAGGGAAGCACGGTACTGCTACTCGAGCCGGGCCACCATGTGGGCGGGATGGTGACCGGCGGCTTGTCGCATACCGACTATGGTGACCGCACGGTGATCGGCGGATTGGCCATGGAGTTCTACAAGAAAGTCGCCGAGCACTACAAGACCCACGTCTTCAACTGGAGAGGACCAGAACCCCACGTCGGGGAGGAGATCCTGAAGGACTGGCTCGAGGAGTCCAAAGTAGTCGTGCGCTTCGGGAGCCGTGTGGCCCGCGTAGTCAAGGAAGAGCGGATGATCAAAAGTATCATCCTGACAGATGGTACGGAGGTGACGGGCAAGATCTTCATCGACGCAGGGTATGAAGGCGACCTGATGGCCCGCGCAGGAGTCAGCTACACATACGGAAGGGAAGGGAAAAAAGACTACAACGAGTCGTGGGCCGGCCGACAACCGATCATGCAGACGAGCCACCAAATCGATGCCAGGCTCAACCCCTTCACGAACGACAAAGAAAAGAAGTTACTGCCGCTGATCAATCCCCGGCCTATGGTGGAGATCGGGGAGGGTGACAAGGGAATTCAGGCCTATTGCTTCCGGATGATTACCACGAATCGACCTGAAAACATGATTCCCTGGTCGAAGCCCGATCACTACGACCCCTCTGTTTTCGAGCTGGCGAGGAGATATTACCAGGCACGCCCGGACGCCGGCCCGCTGATCCACTACTGGCCCACCCTGCCCAACGGGAAATCGGATATCAATTCGTCGGCCGGCATCTCCACTAATCTAATGGACGGTTCCAGTTGGGACTACCCGGAAGCCGACTACCCGGAACGCGACCGAATCTGGCAGTGGCACAAGGATTACACCCTTGGTCTTGCCTGGTTCCTGGCTCATGACCCGGCGGTCCCCGAAAAGGTCCGGGAGGAAATGAAGACCTTTGGGGTCTGCAAGGATGAGTACGTCGACAACGATCACTTCCCGCACCAACTCTACATCCGGGTGGCGAGAAGGATGAAGGGCGAATACTTTCTGACCCAGCATGACCTGATGGAGCATACGGAGAAATACGATTCGATCGGCATGGGCTCTTACAACATCGATGTGCGGGAGATGCAGCGAGTTCACATTCCGATCAGCCGATTTCCCGACCTCAAGTACGAGGCGTACAACGAAGGTTATCTGTCGATCCCGGTCGAGCTGTACCAGATTCCCTATCGCTCGCTTGTACCGGGCTACGCCGAGTGCCAGAACCTGCTCGTCCCCGTCTGCGTTTCGGGGACCCATCTCGCAATCGCGTCCATCCGGATGGAGCCGCAGTACATGATCATGGGCCACTCGGCTGGTGTCGCTGCTGCCGTGGCCGCGCAGACAGGGAGGCCAGTCCAGACAATCGACATCTATGAGCTCCAGCAGAAACTGAAAAGTCAGCGGCAGATTCTGTCATTGAAAGAAAATCCCTACGGGCTGTGGAGCAACGAAAAGGAAATCGTCATTGACAATAACATGAAGGGTTTTGTGTCTTTTACCGGCGACTGGCTGGAAGAGGAAACGGTCCATACCGGCCGTTACGAAATGAATTTCCGAGTGAAACCGCGAGGAAGAAACGGAACGTTTCGAATACATTCCTTACTTTTTCAGGTCCGGCACCTACAAGGTGTACAGCTGGCATCCCGCCTCGAAAGAATATGCGTCAGACGTGACAGTGCAGATCCATCACGCGGAAGGTCGGAAGACCGTCACCTGGAACCAGCAGGTTGGCGGCGGGCAGTGGCGCGAAATCGGCTTGTTCAGGTTCGAACGGGGCAGAAGCCGGCAGTGGAGATCGTGGCTGCGCCGGAGCAACAAGTCGTCGCCGACGCCTTCAAGTTCCAGCTGATCGAGTAAACGAAACCCGCCTTGATGTGATCACGAACCGCCCATTCGTGTTCGTCTGGATGATTCCGTCCGTCAGCCTCCAGCCCGCCGTCGTTCGCAAAATGGCCACTATTACCCGTAAAATGGCGTTCATCTATCGCGTCAGAGGCATACAATGGTCCTATAACCCAGGCTCTCGACCCATCTGTGTCTTTTGCTAAAACACGATGAAGAAAAGGCGTTCTTTGGCAGTAGCGCCTCAGAAGTGTCGTCTATGGCTCCACGGCTCCTGTTTCACTAACTGGAGACAATGCCTCTTGGCATCGCTGGCCTCTTGGCATCGCTGCGATGCTAGCTTTTAACGGAGGACGCATCATGAAAGCTGTCTGGCTCATGGTGCTAACTGCCGAGGAGGAGACGTATGAGCAAGCGATTCTTTCGTCAGTTGCTGCTGTGCCTGCTCGTCGCGGGAATGCTTCTCTGCACCTTGGAAATCCGGGCGCAGGGCGTATTCGGAACGATCAGCGGCACCATTCTCGACTCCAAAGGAGCAGCAATTCCCGGCGCAACCGTGACCGTTACGAACGTGAACACCGGGGTAGCGCGTAACGTCGTCACTAATGACGTCGGTATTTACAACGCAACCAGTCTAATTCCGGGCGTGTACAGACTGGAAGCGGAAATGCCTGGCTTCAAGAAGGCGGTCATCTCGGACATCACGCTCGAAGTGAACGCCAATTTGAAGATTGATGTGGGCATGGATTTGGGTGAGGTGACGGAGGTAGTAAACGTCACTTCGGAGGGGCCCCTCCTGACAACCCAGCAATCCAATCTTGGCCAGACCGTGACGGCGCAGCAGATCGAACAGCTGCCCACCGGACGCAACCTGTTCAACCTTCTGCCGCTCTCGGCAGGCGTATCTCAGCAAGTCGGGTGTGACGGCTGTGGAAACAACGGTAACATGCGCATCAACGGCGACCGGCCACGCACCCAGGACTACGTCCTGGATGGCACTACGATCAACGCGCCGGTGTTCGGCGGTCAGGCGCTCAGTCCCGCGGTCGATTCCGTTGCGGAGTTCAGAGTCGAGACGAACAGTATGTCCGCCGAACATGGCAAGGCCGGCGGCGGGATCATTATTGCGGTGACGAAGTCGGGCACGAACGAGTTCCACGGGTCCGGCTACTGGTACCATCGCAACGAGAGCCTGAACGCACGCAACTTCTTTGAAGATCCGACGCAGCCCAAGAACCCGTTCAGCCAACACGAATTCGGTGGGACCGTAGGCGGACCGATCCTGAAGGACAAGCTGTTCTTCTTTACTGACGTTCAAAGATTGCAGTTGGACAGAAGCGTTCCAAGCGTCAATCACGTCGTACCGAATGCCGCTTTCCGCAGCGGTGACCTTTCCGCTTTGTGCGCAGCTGGTTTTGACGGTTCCGGCATTTGTGCGGACCCGAGCCAGCAGTTCCGATTCCCGGGGACCCAACAGCCCGTTCCCTTCAATCGAATTCCTGCCTCGCAGATCAACCCGGTTTCACAGAGGGTCCTCGAATTATGGCCCACGTCAACGGTCGCGGGAAGCGTGACGGGTAGCAACTTGTTCAGCTTCAGCTCCGATCGTGAAAACCGAACGACTCGATTCAATCCGCGAGTGGACTATCACCTGTCGGCGTCCGACCTTATCTTCGGGGTATTTCACCGCCAGACTGGCCGCCAAGTCTCACATTTTGGCATCCTGGCCGGGGCCGCAGGTGAACAGATCAGCCGCCAGAACGACTATGCGCTCACGACTGGCTGGACTCACAATTTCGGGTCAGTGTCCCTGAACGATTTTCGGTTTGGTTATATGCATCGAATCGGTGACCGCAGCAACCACGGAGGGGGTACCTCATCACCGTCTGACTTCGGGCTTCAGGGTATCCCGGATTGTCTGTCCAGCATTCCCAATACGGAGAGCGGTAAGAAGTGCGGCACCGCCCTGGTCAGCGTCGTCGGCTTTGCCGGTCTTGGCGGTGCGGGATTGCTTTACGAGCCGGCAAATACGCTCCAGATCAACGACACGTTTTCCCGTTTTTTCGGCCGGCACAACCTGAAGATCGGCGGGGAGGCACGGCGGTATTCCATTGACAACTACCAACCGGGCGAGATCGCCAACTTCAGCTTCAGGGGCTCACAGACGGGCGATGCCTTTGCCGACTTCCTGTTTGGAGTGATTCACACCGGTTCGGCCGGGATACAAAATGCGATGCTCTCCACCCGCGCCTGGAGCTACTCGGGGTTCATTCAGGACGATTTCAAGCTGACGCCAAAGCTGACACTGAACCTGGGGCTACGGTACCAGTACGATCAGTCGTTCAGTGAGGTGAATGACGGACTGGCCTTCTTCAACCCGTTCACTGCGGAGTGGGAACAGTTCGGCGTCAATGCGCCTGATACTCCATTCGACCCGTCGAAGAAGATGTTTGGTCCGCGACTGGGGTTTGCCTGGAGTCCGATCAGCAGCCTCGTGGTGCGCGGCGGGTACGGCATTACTTATCCGGGCGCCATCGGTCACGGCCGTGGGGGTGACGGGGAGCCGAGTCCCAACCTGAAGGCCGACACTTCATTTACGGCGGGAACGAATTGGTCCAGCTTGCCGCCCATCACCAACCCGGACGCCTCAGCGATCAGGGCGCCCCTACCTGTGAACCAGAACGTGGAGTTTAAGGCCTGGGCGCCGCGCGAGCAACCTGCAACGTACATCCAGAGCTGGAATCTCACTCTGGAGAAGCAATTGACGGGCAGCACCGTGGCGCAAATTGCTTACGTTGGCACCCGCGGTGTGCACTTGCCCATTAACTACGCCTACAACATCTGCCAGCAGACACGGGAAAGCACGGCGCAGTTCGGCTATGACGCCACCACCAGCCCGTTTTGCCCGCTGGCGGCCGAAAAGGTCCTGGCGGCGGGCGGGTCGCTGTACAATCTGGTGATCACCCCGGGCTATTGGGGCCTCTCCAACTCGACCTACCACGCGCTGCAGACAAAATTCGAGCGGCGCTTTTCAAAGGGCTTCTCGCTGTTGACCAGCTTCACGTGGAGCAAACTGATTGACGATTCGTCCTCGGACTGGGGTGGATTCTGGTCGCTCGACACTTTAGGCCAAGACTTTTACAACCGCAGAGGCGACCGGTCGGTAAGCGCGGGCGACATTCCCGCTCGCCTGTCGGTCGCCTCCATTGTAGAGCTGCCATTCGGCCTCGGGAAAAAGTGGCTGAACAAAGGGGTTGCAGCCCAGGTGCTCGGGGGTTGGTATGTGAGCACGATCTATTCGCTGAGCAGCGGCTCTCCCTTTGGGATCCTGGACAACTGTTACGGGTACTGCAATGCAGCCCACATGGTGAGCACTCGTCCAATGATGATCGGCGATCCGCTGCCGTCGGATTTCGATCAGACAACCGAGCACTGGTTCAACACTCAAGCCTTCGATTTTTCCGGCAATTTCCCGGCCCCGGGCCTGGTGACACTCACCGGCGAGGGAGACCCGAACAAGGCGTTCGGCGATGCGCCACGTTACTTTTCGGACGTTCGCAATCCGATCGTGAACAATCTCGACCTGTCTGTGCAAAAAGACGTTGCGCTCCCGTTGACCGAACAAACACGTTTGAGGTTCCGAGGCGATTTCTTCAACCTGCCGAACCATCCGCAGTTAGCTGAACCCAATGGCGATCTCACGAACTCGAACTTCGGAACGATCACGCGGACAGCGCGAGATAACCGGACTGTGCAGGTCGGCCTGCATTTCTTCTTCTAGGCTGCAAGAGTTGCGAGAATGAGTCTCGCGGCGGCCTTTCACACCGTGGCCGGGCTCTCGGGAGCCCGGCTCACTGCCGTCTGGCATTCCTGAGCTCCGACCATCACTTCCCTGCCCCCACTTCGCTTCCCAGGCACCGGTGGCGGGGGGAATAGGGGGGGAATAGGGGACGGAGTTCTTTTTTCTGACGGTTTGGAGCAGAAAAGTTCGTATTTTTTGCGGCTCGAGCGTTATTAGCTATACGAAGGCTGATCCATGTGCCTTCGCAAGGAGCGCTCGATGGCCAGAATGCCGCGAGGAATCGAACTGGACCAGGAAGGTCAGTACCACCTGCGCGGGCAGGCGGCCGGTCAAAAAGGTCACTACCCGCTTCAGAACAAGGACAACGCCGAGAAACTCCAGGAGATCATCCGTCACTTCACCGCCCTGTACTTCTGTGCGGTGGCCGGTCTGGAACTGATGGGCTCCCACTATCATCTTGTCTGCCGGTTCCAGGCGTTTCGGGTGCTCAGCCAGGAGGAGCTCCTCCGACTCGCCGAGGTTTTCTACCCCGGGGCGTACAAGCCGTACCTGGCATGGGGACCGGCCGAGTGGGCCCGTTTCAACCGACGCCTGTTCAATGTCTCCGAACTGATGCGCAATATCCAGCAGGCGTTTACCCGGTGGTACAACACCAGGAACGGACGAAAAGGCTCCTTCTGGGCCGGCCGGTTCCGCTCGACCGAGTCCGACAATCTCGCGGAGACCGTTTATTACATCGAGCTTAACGCGGTCAGGGCGGAGCTGGTCAGTCGTCCCGAGGAGTGGCGCTACTCCTCGGTGTGGATGCGGCGAAACGGGGAGGCTGGCTGGCTGATGCCACTCGCGCAGCTCATGGACTGTCCCGATCCGGTCGAAGCCGAGAAGCTCTACTGGGCGACCTTGTACTGGAGGGGAACGCAGGCCAGCAAGGAGACAGACGCTTTGATCCCGGTCGAGCTGGCCCAGCGGATGGCCCGCGAGCAGTTCGAACGGGGCTGCTACCTGACCCGGCGAGATTTCTTCACCCGCGGCCAGAAAATCGGGACCCGGGAAGCGATTGAATCGAGCTTGAAGAAGTGTCGCGAGCGGGGCATTTACCGGCACAGAAGATATCCGCTGCCGGTTGGCGTTGGTAATCTTTACGCGCTTCGGGAGATACGAAGTCACTATTTTCGGATTTGAGATTATTGCCCTGATCCGCGACAGCTTGCGAAGTTGCGTCGGGACGCGACCCTTCCCATCCGCGCCCATCCTGCGTCCCCGCACCTGGTCGCTCCCTCCAGGACGGCGCTCGTCCGTTCCTCTTTTCCGGTAAGCTGAACGATGGAACGATAGAAGTAAGCCCGCCGACCGATTGCTGCCATCCCACCTGGCAGCACCCATCGTGCTTTGCGAGAAGGAACAACGCCTGCCGGTAAACAGTACTCCGTCCCCTGTTAGCCCCCCCGTTAGCCCCCCCTGTTAGCCCTCCGAGCTTGACCCTTTAGCCTCAGTGTACTTGCGACCGTGGCGATGTTCACTAGCAAGACACCAAATCCTCATAAAAAGAACGAACTGTCCCCGACGTCTATGTTTGACCGCAATATACCCGCAGCCCCTACCGCCACTTGGGTTTGGTGGAACCAGAAGAGTCCGTGCCGGCTCATAAAACTTACGGGCGCCGACAGACGCGGCCGCTCGCAAGGCCAGTGACTTTAACGGCAACTTGCTACAGAATATGACTTTATTATCAATTATTCGAAACCCGGCATGGCACATGCATGCGTTATTCGGAAAGGGCATCCCGGCTCCGGTTGACAATCAATAACCAAGAGACATGAAGGGCAGAGCGGGCGTGGCGTTGGACGTTCCCTCGATCTGTCCATACAGATCCGGGGACAAGATCCGACCCGCAATCGGTCAATCTCGGTTGTTGATGGGCACCGCAAAACCTGGGAGGTCCGGAATGAGGTCGAATCCCCGCCTGGCTTGTCTCGCGGTTTCTCTAGCGTTCTTCGGGATATCCGCTCTAGCGCAAAGCAACTATGCCGTCCTAAGCGGCGCCGTCACCGACCCTCGGGATGACATCATCGTGGGCGCAACCGCCCAGTTAACCTCGCTCAACACGAACGTCGTCCGCCACTCCACGACTAACGAGAGAGGAATCTTCCAGATTACGGGTCTGCTCCCCGGTGACTATCAGTTGAGAGTGGAAGAGTCTGGCTTTGCGCCCCTGGTTCAGACGCTGCGCCTGGAGGTCAATCAGCAACTCGCCCTCAATGTGAAGCTGCAGTTGGCCTCTCCCAGCAGCAACGTGGAGGTGAGGTCCGAGACGGAGGTGCTGCAAAAAACGGATACCGCAGTCGGCGAGGTCATTGAACCGGTCGCCATCCGCGAGCTTCCCCTCAACGGACGAATGCTGATCGACCTGGTGTTGACTGTTCCAGGCGCGCATGGAAGTCACGGGGCACAGACCGGGGAGGGGAATCCTCTCTATTGGCGGCCTGGTCAGCGTTCCGCCGTAAGTATCGGCGGCAGCCGGCCGAACGCCAACTACTACCTGCTGGACGGTGCGACGAACACGGACCCGACTTTTAACACCCAAAACCTCAGCCCTTCGCCCGATGCGGTGCAGGAGTTCAAGGTCCAGACCGGCAGCTACTCGGCCGAGATGGGGGGCGCCGGGGGCGGGCAAATCAACATCGTCACGCGCACGGGCACGAACGGGTTCCACGGGACCGTCTACGAGTTTCACCGAAACGGCGCGCTGGATGCCCACGCCTTCAATCAGACCATGGACGCCTCGAATTTCCTGGTCCGAAACAACTTCGGCGCGTCTTTTGGAGGCCCGATCGTTCGTAATCGGACCTTCTTTTTCGTCAACTACGAGGGATTGCGGCATTCGAAGGCAATCACCATGATTGACACCGTGCCAACGGAGATGGAGGTCATGGGGGACTTCAGCATGAGCGGGACGACGGTTTTCAATCCCTTCACCGCTCATCCGAACCCCAACTTTGATGCATCCAAGCCTGTCGGTCCCAGCAATCCTCAGACGATTCGCGATCCGTTCCCGGACAACGTCATTCCTTCAAATCTGATTGACCCTGCCACCCGAATGTTTCTGGAGAAGTACGTGGCTCGCCCCAATCTAGAGATGGGGATGATGGGTTGTGGCATGACGATGATGGGCGCCCCGACCGTTGTAGGCGCCGGGATGGCCTGCAACAACTACCTTGATCTGCGGAACGAGCGACACGTCACCAACCAGGGGACGGTCCGAATCGATCACAATTTCGCGAATGGCGACACCTTGACCGGGCGATACTCAGCCAGCAGCGAGAACGGCTTCATGCCGCAGAATCTACCCGGATTTGGCGCCTTTCACGATAACCTTTCGCAGCACGGGAGTGTCGGCTGGAATCGGGTGATCAACCCGACGATGCTGAACATGGCATCCCTCACGGTCTCGCGGCTGGCGATGCACAGGTCGTCCGAAAACAGCGAGAGCAATGACATCGTGTCCGAGCTTGGAATTCAGGGCGTAGGGTTTGGCGGAAAGGGGGCTTTCGGAGCTCCATGGTTCAATGTTCAGGGCTACTCCGGGATGGGCGACAGCTTTGCCGCCACCCCGATGCATGCCTGGGACACTATCCTGGAACTGCGGGATCTCCTCAGCTGGCAAACCGGCCGCCACAGTCTCAAGTTCGGCGGAAGTTACCGGCATTTCATCTGGCCGATGTGGGGTTTCTTCCAGAACCGAGGCTACTACCAATTCACAAACGGGTTCACAACCCAGACGGCCACGAATGACGGCACGGGCTCCGCCCTGGCCAGCTTTCTGCTCGGGCTTCCGGCCGTAAAGCAGCGCCAGGCGGGCATTCCGCAGATGCAGCTTCGCCAGTGGTATGCGGACGGTTTCGTCCAGGACAGCTTCCAATTCAGTCGGAATACGACGATACAAATGGGGCTGCGCTACGAGTACATGAGCCCGCTCACCGACATCCGCTACACCAACAGCAATCTGGTCTTCCAGGACGGCGCCCCGTTCGTTTTCATCGGCGGCCAACTCGGATACCCGGACGGTTTGATGTTCTCCAGGAAATCCAACTTCGCACCGCGGTTGGGCGTTTCGCACAACCTTGACCGCTACGGGATCGTGATTCACGCCGCGTATGGGATATTTTTCACGCCCGTCAACATGAACACCTGGTGCAACCAGCGTCACAACGTTCCTTACGTCTTCCCAGAGACGCAGCAGAGTGACAACTTCATTCCCGCGGCCGGCGTGCTTGCTTCCCATCTCAACTTCGGGCAAGCCGTTCTCGGTCAGACCGTCGTGAGCTTCGCCGCCTTCGACCCCAACGCCCCCGCCCAGTACCTGCAACAGTGGAGTTTCTCGGTGCAAAAAAGCCTCGGTCCGGAGACGACCCTGGAACTGGGGTACCTCGGATCGCGCGGGCTTCACCTGCAGCGAGCACATCTCATTAACAACGCGACACCCGGTCCGGGCCCTCTTGGTCCGCGACGCCCGTACAAGACACTCAGCTTCCTGCCCGGGTCTGAGCTTCCGCCCGGTATCACGGTGGCCAGCACCACTTTCCCGGTTAGCGGTATCAACCTTCTGGAAAATACTGCTCGAAGCTGGTATGACGCCGGCTATATCAATGTTCGTCGCCGATATGCGCTAGGATTGAGCCTGCTCGGCAACTACACCTGGTCCAAGAATCTGAGCGATGCGCCCGACTTTCGCTCCCCGATGTTCGAGTCCTCCATCCCGCAGGACAACAACAATCTGGCCGCGGAGAAGGGGCCGGCGTGCGATCTCCGGCACCGCTTCGCTTTGAGCGCCGTCTACGACATCCCAGGGCTGAAGGGTTCAGGGATTGTTCGGGCGGTGACCGAGAATTGGCACTTTTCGACTCTCTACCAGGCGCAGAGCGGTTTTCCGCTCACGATTTCCGTTTTCGGTGATACGGCCAATGCAGGTACGCTGCTCGGCGAGAACCCGATCCGCGCCAACTATACCGGTCAACCGGTTTTCGGCCCCGGAACCCGCACCGCGGATCGCTGGTTGAATCCAGCCGCCTTCGCCGTACCCGCCGCATTCACCTTCGGAAATGTGGGGCGTAATTCGATTGTCGGCCCCGGGATGCAGACACTGGACTTTGCCCTCTATCGGGAGTTCGCGCTGCGTGAAGCGTTGAAATTCCAATTTCGCGCAGAGTTCTTCAACGCGCTCAATCACACGAATCTCGGCACGCCAAACCGCTTTGTCAACACCCCGCAGTTCGGCACGATCACGGAAGCGGCCACCCCAGCACGAGAGATCCAACTGGGCGCCCGGATTTCTTTCTAGCCCGACATTTGTGTAAGGCTCGCCGGGGCGATGTCCGCAGTTCATCGCCCCTTTCGGTGCGTACTACCACGGTGCCAGAGCTCCAAAATTCAAAAACCAAGACCGAATCTTGAAGCTCTGGCAACCGGATTCACCGGAACGAATTTCGGGCGCCGCTGGGGCGGCTCCTCTTGTTATGGTGTGGTCACGCTGGCAACGTTCGACCACGGCGACGCGCCGGACCCGTTGACCGCACGGATGCGGTAGTAGAAAGTCCTTCCTCGGGGGACCCCCGTTTGACTGAACGTGGTTGAATTGGCAGCGATGTTGTTCACTGTCACCACATTGTTGCCGAAAGACCCGTCCGTGCTGCGCTGAAGCGTGTGGCTCGTCTCGTTGTTCGAGTTGTCCCTCCAAATCAACGTCACTGTGTCCGAGGTGCCGACCAGCGCGGCGGTTGCCGTTAAGTTCGAAGGCGCCGCCGGGGCGGCAACCACGGTGGACGAGTTCGAGTAGGTCGATGCCGACGTCGCATTTGCGGCCTTAACCCGGTAAGCGTAAGTGTTGCCGGGAAGTACAGTGCCATCCGTATAGCTGACCTTGTACCCGACGCCGGCCTTCGGCCCCACTGTCGTGAGAACACTGAATGCGCCTCCGTTGATTCTGCGCTCGATCACGAACCCAGTCTCGTTCGAAGCGTTGTCTTGCCAGGTTAGTTGCGCCTGTGGTCCCGACAGCAATCCCGCGACCAGGCTGGTCGGCGCGGCGGGTGCCGGAGGGATGCTCACAGAGTAAGTGTTCGAGTAGCCCGATGACAACGCCCCATTCACGGCCTTGACGCGGTAAGCGTGCGTCCGACCGGCCGTCACGGTCGTGTCGATGTAGCTCACACTGTTGGCCGCCAGTGTCACCAACTGGTTGAATGCGCCTCCATTGACGGACCGCTCAACCACGAAGCCGGTTTCGTCGGTGGAGTTGTCAGAGAAGGTCAGCGTCACCCGGGGTCCGAACTGCAGCGTACCGGCTAGATTCGTGGGGGCGGCGGGAGGCGGAGGTCCGACCGTCACAATCGCTGATAGTGAGTCGCCGACCGCGTTGTAAGCGACGACCCGATATCGGTTAGTTGACCCTGCAACGGTCTCTTTGTCGGTGAAGCTCGTGACATTGGCAAGCGCCTCGCCAATGATCTCGAAAGCGCCAGTGCCGATGGCCCGCTCGATCCGGAAGCCGATCTCGTTGTCTGGCCTGCCCCACGTGGCAAGGTTGGAGGGACTGACCGGCGTGCCGTCGGTCCAGGAGAGTGCGATAGCGCTGCCCGAGCTCCCGCTGGCGGTCAGAATGGGTGGAGCCGGCAACGAGGGTGCCGTGTGCAACGATATCGGCCGCATCATGTCCTTGTCGCCGGCGCTCCCGAAACCATTCCACAAGTATTCCCAGCCGAAATCGACAATCTCGTTGATGATCCCCGGGGTGATCTCGTTTCCATTCGTGTCGGTGTTGTTGAACCCCTCGGTCGAACCGGTCTCCGTCATCGGGTTTAGAAGCCGCATGCTCTTTGCTATGCCGAACGGCGTAACCGGGATGACTGGCCTGAGAGCCAGGACGGTGTCTACCCGCGGATTGACCCGGATCGTGTCCTTCCAGCCGAGCTCGTTGGGCTCGGGCGTGATGATGATGTTGTCCCGACTCACCCGGTTGAGCAGTTGCACGTTAAACAGGTGAAAGTGGATGGGCTGCGTGTTTACCCCGTTGTTCGTAATCTTCCAGATTTGGGTCCCGTCGGTGGCCGAGCTGATCCGAGTCACGTTCAGCCCTTTCGGCAGCCCGCTGCCATCGATGACCTCGGTCACCGGGTTCACGTAGGGATATTCAACGACTTGCTGGGCATCCGGGGGGGAACCCGGCACTGTGACACCCAGGTGGGGCGTCTCCCGCCCATATTCATCGAAGTTGCCGACGATCATGTCCCCGGCGACGGCCTTTCCTTTAAGCGGGATAGCCAGTTGCGCGCCGGACAGGGTGTCGAACTTAAAGAGGTCCCCTCCCTGCTGCATTACCCTCGCGTATCCATCGCACTTCGCAGTAGGGTTGGTCGGGCTGTTGCACCACGCGACGGCCGCGAAGTTGGTCCCGTAGGCGGTGTTGTAAGGGGCCTGGCCGACGATGATCGGGTGAGAGCCGGACTCAAAGATACCCGAGCCATCCGGGTGGTGGCGGAAGGCATTCCGGAGCGCGCCCATGCGATCGGAAGTCGTGTTCGATACATCGAATGGGGTTGCGGGCTGTCGCTGCCGACACTTTGACCTGCATAACGGTGCGGGTGTTGGGGCCATAGCCCGGCGGCGTGGACGGAGCACCGAATGGCCGGAAGTCAGGACCGCCCGTGTAATAGTCGTAACTGGGTATACGGTCAGGGAAAGCCGCCGGAGCGTCGTTGTAGAGGATCAGGGTCTTGCCCCGGTATCGCGAGAAGTCAACGACCACATCCGCCCGCTCGGCCGGGCCAAGCAGGAGCGAGTGAAGGTCCACGTTACCCTGGTCGAAGCGGGTTGGGTCCGTAATCCAGGTGGTTGGTTGCGGCGGTATCACCACCGGAGCAGGCAGGAACCCGCCGTCGGAGCCGATCTGAATCCAGCTCGGCCCCGCTGGGCTCAAGGTCGTGTCCGGCGTCGGGAAGACATTGGGATCCGTCTGCGCAGCAGCGACCTCCGTGGGGTTCAGGGCGACCTCGCTCAGTGTTCCGGTCGTCGGGTCGGCCACATACCAGGACAGGTTCCAAAAGCGGTCGTTGGCCGCATTAAGAACACGGAACCGGTAAGCCCTGGGATCCAATGTGATCGTCGGGTAGGCAGTCCCGTTGACCACGGGCGTGTCGTTGAAAGCTTCCGGAACCGCCGACAGGTTCGGGGTTCCCGGGATATCGGCCGGCTCGCAGAAGTTGACACCGTTCGGATCGCAGTTTGGATCGGAGTACGGGTTCGAAAGGGGCAAAAAGGAAAACAACGTGTCCGGTAAGTACCAGGGACCATAAACCCAACGGCCGAAGGGATTATTCCCGGATGGGGGGTCCGGGTTCTGCACCGGCATGTAAACGTGGGGCGCCCACAGGTTGCCCTCGCCACCCCAGAGGGCTTTGTCCCACGTCGGGTCCTGCAAAGCGAGCTGAGCATCGTTCGGCACAAAGGTCTTGTCCTGGATGATCAGAGGGATGCCCAGGCCCATTCCTTCCAGAGGGCCTCCCGCTCCGGTCAGGACCTGCTCCTTTGAGTCCCTGAGGAGGTAACCTGCCGCCTCGCCGGCATAAACGTTCAGGCGGGTGATGCCCCAGGACTGGTCATGGTAGAACATCAGGCGGGCGCTCTGCTGGTTGCTGTAGAAGAAGGTCAGCGCCCCGGGACCCGGGTCCGGCATGTCGGGAACGTTCTGCACGCTGACTCCTTCCGGGTAAGAGGTGTTCTCAGCCTCAGGCGTCGTCCATTGGTGCGGTGTCCCATCGCTGATCCATGGCGTGATCCCGCCTTGGAGATGTAGCGTGGCGCGGTTCTCGGCAAAGCAGCCGGCGGGCTTGGGGTTCTGGGAGCACAACGGATTCTGCTGGTCAGGCCCTGGGCCAGTCATGTCAGGTCCAACGCCGCCCGCGCCCCTGGTGGTGGTGTCAACCGGGAGGAACAGGTTCCCGTCCGCACCCGCGGGGAGCAGGTTGCGAAAGAGGACGCGCACGGGCTGGCGTTTGCTCGCGAGAATCACCGGCCCAAAGTGCTGCGGCGGAGTCACACCGAAAACCGGCTGGTTGTTTAGGAGAATCGGCTCCTGTGTGCCGTTCAGCTTCGTGTTGAAAAGCTGAAAGTGCTGGCTCACGCCCGCGTTAGCCGCCGTCTCCAGTTGGACGTAGCCTCGGACCAGAGTCGGAGGGAGGTCCGAACTGAACCTCGTCCGGTATTGGACGACCGCGATCTCATAATAGTCTGCGTCAGGGTATGTGGTTGTGTCCGGAACTGCGTATGGGATGTACTTCCCGGCTGTGGGGCAACCCGGCGCGACCGCCGGGTCGCAGGGAAGAGGCAACTCGTCCAGGAACTTTCTCACGCCGGGCGTCATGTAACCCGAGCCGGGATTGAGGAGCGTGATGTCCTGTATAGCTCCAGCTGAAACGCTGGCAATCGCGATCGCGCCTGTGCCCGCGCCGCCGGAGAAGCTCGAAATGTCGACATTGGGGGCCGAAGTGTAGCCGCTGCCTGGATTCGTTATCAGAATCTTCTCGATCGCGCCCGTAACCGGGTCCACAAACGCATCAGCCGTCGCGCCGGATCCACCTCCTCCGCTGATGGTGACCACCGCGTCCGGCATCCTCAAGGGACTGTTGGCGTAGTTAGGGTAGGGCCCGTAGTAGTGGGGCGGGTCAGTTGCGCCCACTTCCATCAACAGCAGAAAAACCACCGCCAAGACCGAACTGAAAAGCTGAACGACTTTGGGGAACTTCATCATGTGAATACTTCCTTTCTCTGGCTCCTGAACGGGAATGTGAGAAATCGCCCAACAGCGGTGGAAGGGCCAGTTCACAGGTGACGCCTTGCAGGCCGGATGGCCGGCTGGGACGTTGTCGGGATGCTGTTGGGCAGAGGTGTGGAGGTGGTGTCCGGTCGAGGCGCCGGTGATGTTGTACCTGTTGACACACGCAGCCGGAACCTGTCGGACACAAGCGTGTTATATCGATCGATTGCTCTGGTTGTTCGGTTTTTGGTGGATGTCGCGGTTGGCTGAGCCTGCGGGGATAGGCAGAATTCGAGCAGACGGGGAGGATGTCAGCTCCGCCCATCACGCCCGAGCACACCCGCTCGAGGATCCGCGGGGCGATCCGTGCGATCATCCTTCCCTCCCCTGCCCAGTTGTAAAGGTGAACAGAACGAAAGAGTGTGCCCCCGAGTTAGCAACTCCCCCGTTACTTGCCAGCGCGACGGCTTGCTCTGGAGATCACGTTCGGCCGGACGAAGGGAAGCGAGGCATCTTTCGTCCGGCCTTGGAGCAACGTCCGAGAAACAGTCGCTACAGTAGGCTGCAGTTATTTCGGGAGACGAGCGGGAGAAGCGGCAGGTTTCAGATGTTGCCGAAAATTTTTTTGAGGCCGGTGTAAACCCGCAGGATTTCAACCCTTGGAGGTGTGATCAATGACGTTCTTCAGCGGAAATTCTCGACCAGCATGATGTCGCTCTCGGCCTGGTCCAACTGGGTGTAGAGGATCCAGCGGCCGTCCGGCGAAACGGCCAGAGCGGAGTCAGCAGCCTCTGTGTTGAACTGTTCGGTGAGTGAGGCGATCGTTTTTATCTTCTTTGTGGAGAAATCGAAGAAATCAATCGTGTGGTTGCGCGGCGAATCGAGGTTGACGAAATAGATCCCCTTCGGCGCCACTGCCCAATATCCCCAACGCCCGGGTTCAATAACATCGGCAACCAGGGCCTCGTCACCGCCGTTTACCGGCATCCGCCAAATACCACTGTCGGTCATTTTTGCGTAGTAGAGGAACTGCCCGTCACCGGATTCAAAAGCCGCAAATCCACCGTTTCTTGTTACCTGCCGAGCCTTTCCTCCTCCAGCGGGTATCTTCCAGACTTGAATCTGTTTGCCCCGATTCGACGCGAAGTAGATCCAACGGCCGTCGTTCGACCAACTCGGGACGACTTCGTTTGAAGGATCGTCGGTCACGCGGCGAATAGCACCTCCGGACGCGGGGATCGTGCAAATGTCGGCGTGACCTTTAAGGCGGGCATCGAAAGCGATGCGTGTCCCGTCCGGTGACCAGCGCGGAGTTCCCACCATGGGACCTCCGAAAGAGGTTAACTGCAAAGGGTTTGAACCGTCCGCTCCGCAGACCCAGATTTCGTACTCGCCGGAGCGGTGCGACTCGAAAGTGATCTTCTTTCCGTCCGGTGAGAACTGTGGTCCGGTTTCGTGTTGGGTCGATGCGATCAGCTTTACGGGTGGGCTTACAGGCTGTGTCCCACGCGGTACTTCGAAGCGCCAGATATTAGTGTCCTCGGATGTCTTGACATAGGCCAAACGGCGCGCGAGCCGGGAAATAGCAAAGGGCCGGAGGGTTCCGGGCACGGGGTTGTCACCGCCAAATGAAAGAAGCTCAGGTATACCGCCCTCGAGGGCAATTCTCCACATCCGGAGACTGCCTCCTCGAGTCGAGGAAAATACGATGCTCTTCCCATCCGGCATCCAGGCAAGACCTGGGACCTGCCTCTGATCCGACGTCAGCCGCCTGGGCTGACCACCGCCGACGGAAACGACGTACACATCTGCGGCGCCTTCGCTGCCGTATCGCGTAAAGGCCAAGTTTTTGCCGTCGGGCGAAAACGCAAGGTACAAATCGCCGGAGTAGCCTTCCGGTGGGGTAGTCAGTTGCCGATTCTCGAGACTTTCGACCGATAACAGATGGATGCCGCTTACCATTCTTTCCGGGTTGCCTGTCCGGGAAGGCAATGAGCTTACCGTCAGGCGACCAGCTTAAAGTCGGATATTGTCCGTACCAGTCGCCCTTGAAGTTAAGTGGAATGAGAGTGCGCTCGGCGCCGCCCAGGGCAGGAACCGAAAGCAGGTTCACCTGACCTTGATAGGCACGAATAAAGGCGATGGTTTGACCGTCAGGCGACCAGGCCGGACAGACGTCCAGACCCGGGTGCTGAGTCAGGCGCAGTGGCTCACCAGTTCCGATCAGCTTGACATAGATATCGAAGTTGTCGCGTCGTTCCCCCTCCCAGGCAAAGGCGATTTGATTCCCGTCAGGCGAAAATGCCGGCCACTTCTCCTGACCAGGAAAACTGGTAACGGGAAAAGTTCTCACCAGAGGCAGAGAAGACCTCGGACTAGTGCGGAACAGACCGAACCACACCGCGAACCCAAGTGCCAGAGCCAGGACCGCCGCCGGCCAAAACCACCGGTTCACCCTGATTGTGTTCGCGGGCGGTGGTTGCTTTAGTTCGTCTTTGGCGAGGACTGCACCGGATTCGGCTGGATCGTGTTCGATCAGTTCCGGACCCTCGTTCCGCACCTCTCTCACGCTCGCCAGAAAGCGGTAGCCGCGCCTCGGCACCGTTTCAATGTAGCGGCGCTCACTCGGACCCTCACCCAGCGCCTTGCGCAAAGCCGAGATGTTCTGCGGGAGGTTCGCCTCCTCTACGATGCTGTCCGGCCACAGCATATTCAAAAGCCGGTCTTTCTCCAGCACTTCGCCCCGATGCTGTACCAGGGCCAGCAGCATATCGAACGATTTGGGGACCAGGGACACAGGCTTGCCATCGCGCAGCAGCAGGCGTTTCTCCCGGTCTATATGGAAGGGACCGAACTCGTAATCGCAGCCATCGCAGCGGTTCATGGTCGCCTTTAGAAGATTCAGAAGATTTATGCGCTCCTGCCAAAGACATTTAGAGCTTGGACAGACGATCATTCGGCTCGCAAACAGAGAGCGGCAACGGGCGAGTCGTTGCCTTGAATATAACGCACCGGCGAGCGCCGGAGCAAAGATACAGGAGCCGAATGCTTATGGAACGCCTGATTCTCGAGTTGGCTTTTCTTGTCGTGGCGCCCACCGCGATTTCGCTCGGGCAGGTTGTGGAAGAGAGAAATGATTCCGGATCAGCAGAGGTCGTGCAGATCGGGTCGTGTCACCCGACAGTCGCGCCGGAGGTTGCTCGTGCGGCGCTCGGATACTTCAACCGAGCCGTTTCGAAGTCGGAGAAGGGGGATGATGATGGGGCTATTAAGGACTACTCTTCTGCCCTTCGGCAGGATCCCTGTCTGGCTCTCGCATATCACAATCGAGGGAATGCCCTGAGGCTCCAGGCAAAGCTGGCAGAAGCGATAGCAGACTTCAACAGGGCCATCGCAATCAACCCTTTCCTGGCGGAAGCCTACAACAATCGGGGACTTGTGCGAAGACAGCAAGCCGACCTTGAGGGCGCCCTCTCCGATTACGCAAAAGCCATTGAGCTTCGTCCTCGCTATGCGGCCGCGTATAACAATCGTGGCAACGTCCATCAAGACATGCGTGACCTGGCAGCCGCCATATCGGATTTCGGCAAGGCTGCGGAAATAGATCCTCAATTCGCCCTGGCCTACAGCAACCGGGGCCAGGCGCGCCAGGAAGAAGGCGACTTGCGGGGGGCGCTTGACGACTACGACCAGGCGATCGCGCTTGATCCTACTCTGTACCAGGCTTACAACAATCGAGGTTCGCTGCGCTTTACACTTAGAGATCCAGGCGGAGCTGTGGCGGATTTCGACCGGGCGATAGCGCTAAGGCCGGGTTATGCAATGGCCTACCTGAATCGCGGCCTGGTTCGATTGGGGCAACGAAAAACGCGCGAAGCGGAGAGCGATTTCAGCCAGTGCCTCAAGTTCGATAGCAGTCTGTCGCCCCTGGTACAAAAGCTATCCGAGGCAGTTCTTCGCAGTCTGGAAGCCGGCACCAAGAGCACTGAGACTCGCTCATCGACAGCGGCCCCCCCGGGGATCCGCCGATAAAAAGGCGGTGGGAACGACCCGGCTTTCGTCGAGGCTGAAAAATCGTTCCGGATCCGTCCCAAATCCGACGCCGAACTGAAGGATAGAATGGTGAAAGGTCTGCCGCTTTTCTGGAGCGACGTTTCAAAGGCTGCCGCCTTCCAGGAGGTTTTCGCCGCGACCAGCTTCTCCCTGAAGGCCCGGGAAGGGCCAGGGGCCATCCGGCCGCGGAGGCCGGAACTACTCGCGCCTGCCTCCAAAAGGTCGAAGCTCCGGCTCTGATCGTGGTCGGCGCCGAGGACATCACTTGCTCGCCGGTTACCGCCAAGCATATTCACTTCTCGCTGAAGAATCCAAGCTGCTGGTGATCGAAAAGGCCGGCCATTTCCCATGGATGGAACAGCCAAAGGTGTTCTTCAACCGACGTCCCCGCATTCCTGGCCCTGCACGGGCATTAGCAGGAACTGCCGCCATCCTCGGTTGGGGGCTCTCGGAAGGATTCAATACAGCCCTGCGTAACGCTTCCCACATCGGTGGTCGGGAAATTCGGGGACGAAATTCGGGGAAATTCGGGGACAGTCATGGACTGAACCCCCTGACTGAGACAAAGAAACTAGGGAAAAAGGTGACTGGACTGAATTTCGTCCCCGAATTTCCGAAGGGGACATTAAAGGTAACGACTGCAGATGATCTTGGCGGTTCCAGATTAGCGACATCGAGTCCCACAAATGGGAACGGCACACCGGCAAACGCGCGACTGGGCGTGATGCCGAATTGGAATGACACTTGCTTTCCGTAATCTCGATGATCACCACTTTTTATCAGGATCTGCGCTACGGCTTTCGATTGCTCTTACAGAGCCCGGGTTTCACGGCAGTCGCCGTGCTCACAATGGCCATCGGGATTGCGGCCAACACCACCGTCTTTACCTGGGTCGACACGGTTCTTTTCCAGCCGCGCGGCGGCATCGCCGACGCACAGAGCCTGGTTACATTGGAGTGCGTCGATCCCGATCACGAAGGCTTCAATATCTCTTACCCGGATTACCTGGATTTCCGCACGCATCTCAAACTCTCCACTCCCGCCGTGTCACTGTTACCGCAGGCCCTGAGGGTGGGCGAAGGAGAGACCGGCGAGTTGGTCTGGGGCGAACTGGTCGCGGACAATTACTTCGGGGTTCTGGGCGTGAAGCCTCTCATCGGCAGGGTTTTCTCGACCGATGACCTGAGCGACAAATTGACTGCCCCGGTGGCCGTGATCAGCGAGCGGCTGTGGCGCAGCCGTTTTCTCGCCAACCCTAACGTTATCGGGAGCAGCATCCGGGTCAACCGGAGAACACTGACTATCGTGGGCGTAACCCCGGCCGCGTTCAACGGCTTCTGGAGAGGACTGGTCTTCGACATGTGGGTGCCGCTCGGGATGGGGCCTGAGCTGAACATCGTTCGCGAATCGATGCTCAGCAACCGAAAGAGTCGACCGTTCAATGCCGTCGCGCGGCTCAAACCGGGCGTGCCGATCGAGAAAGCGCGGGAAGAGCTCGCCACTGTCGCCGGCCAATTGGCCTCGACGTATCCGGACACGAATAAGGATTTCGGCGCCACGCTGCTCAGCGAGTGGGACGCGCACAACAACCTGCAAGCCTGGTTGAAGGCTCCGTTGACGATCCTGCTCGCGATGTGTTTCCTGGTGCTTCTGATCGCTTGCGTGAATGTCGCCAATCTCCTGTTGGCCCGATCGATCACCCGGCAAAAGGAGATCAGCCTCAGGCTGGCGCTGGGCGCCGCCCGCGGACGCCTGGTCCGCCAGTTGTTGACGGAAGCAACGCTGTTGCCCGCCTTGGGGGTCGTTGCGGCCATTCCTCTCACCGCGTGGGTGCACACTTCGATCGCCCAACTGGCGCCGCGGATGGGCAATCTGCCAATACGCGTCGACACGCAAATAAGCGGCAAGGTGATGGCTTTTGCGATCTTGATCACCGTCGCCGCAGGCTTCCTCGCAGGCCTTTCACCCGCGCTGCACGCGATGCGAACAGACGTGAACGAAAGCCTGCGTGAGGGAGGCAGAAGCGGGACTTCCAGCCGGCAGTCACTCCGCATCCGAAGTCTTTTCGTGGTTTCCGAAGTCGCCCTGGCCTTTGTCGCGCTCGTCGGCGCAGGGCTTTTTGTGACCAGTTTCCGGTCAGCATCCACGATAAATCCCGGTTTTGACCCCAGAAATGTTGTAATTGCGCAGATCCCGTTCTCGACCAACGGCTATACCGACGATCAACGCAGCGACTTCTGCGAAAAACTGCGGGCCGGCCTCGAAGCTCGTCCGGGTATCCTGGCTGTCAGTTACGCCGACAGGATTCCTCTTGGATTCGGCAGTGGTGGGGAAAGGGACGTTGAGGTCGAGGGCTACGTGCCCGCCCCAAACGAGCTCATGACGTTTGGCTACAGCCTGGTCGCTCCAGGCTACTTCGGGTTGATGCGGATACCTCTTCTTGCAGGCCGCGATTTTTCCGAACGGGACAGACTCGACGGAAAACCGGCAATAATCGTCAGCGAATCCTTCGCCAAACGTTTTTACGGCGCTGAGAATCCCATTGGCCGCCGACTCCGTATCGGCAGCGCCTGGAACGAAATCGTCGGCCTGGTTAAGGACACCAAATGCTATAAGTTGGATGAAGAACCTCGGCCTTACTTCTTCGAGCCACTCCGGCGCGGCGCGGTGCCTGCCGGAATCAACTTTTACCTGCGCACCGGTCTTGACCTCGGACAAACCAGCGCGATCGTGCGGCGGGAAGTGGCCGCGGTCGACCCGGAGATCTATTCGCAAACGCTGCTCCTGTCCGATTACATCATGGGGCCCCTCTTTCCTCAGAAAATCGCGGCGGTCATGCTGACGGCTCTGAGCGCCATCGCTCTGATCTTGTCGGCGGTCGGGCTTTATTCGATGATGGCCTATGCGGTTGGCGAACGAACCCACGAGATTGGGATTCGGGTGGCACTTGGCGCCGGCTCCATAAAAGTTCTCAGTATGGTGATGCAGAAAGCAATGTTATTGGCGGGAGGGGGCGTCTTGATCGGTATGGTCGGGGCCTTGGCAGGCACGGAGCTCGTCTCCAGTATGTTGATCGGCGTGAGTCCTACCGATCCCTGGGTGTTCCTCGGCGCCGCCTTGTTCCTCGGCCTGATCGCGTTGCTGGCCAGTTCTCTTCCCGCTTTTCGCGCCGCCCGGGTCGATCCTGCTATCGCGCTGCGGCACGAGTGAGGTGATTCGTCTCCGCCCCGAGTGGCAGGAGTAGCCTGAATTGCGGGGCTATCTCACAAAACTATCACTACTTTTCCGCGAGCGTGTCTTTCTTCCAAGTACCGGAGAGCCTCAGGGACCTCAGCCAGGCGGTAACGTCGGTCGATGACCGGCGTTACCTTCCCGGACTCCATCAGCTCGCTGATGACAGCCAGGTCCTCTTTGTTAAGTTTCGCAATAAACATCCCGAACTGCTGGTTCACGAACCACGACAACACGAGCGCTTTGAGCGCACGGGTCAGAACGATCCAGACGTTGCTGGGCCCTCCGACGATGACGCATACCCCATGCGTATTCAAGACGCGCCTGCATGCTGACAAGGAATGGTTCCCAATGCAGTCGAAAATGACATCGTACCGTTGCCTGACTTTGGTGAAATCCTCTCGGGTGTAATCAATGACGCGATCCGCGCCGATTGATCGGACCATGTCCACATTCCTCGTGCTGCATATGCCGGTTACTTCTGCGCCGAACGACCTGGCGATCTGCACAGCGAACGTACCCACGCCTCCCGCCGCGCCGTTGATCAAGACCTTCTGCCCCGGCTGAATCCGTCCCTTATCGCGAAGACCCTGCAATGCGGTGACCGCCGCCACCGGTGCAGAAGCGGCCTGTTCAAACGTCACGTTACCCGGCTTGATGACCAATGCGGACTCGGGGGTACAGGCATACTCGGCAAAGGCTCCAAGGCACGAGCCGAAGACTTCGTCGCCCGGTTTGAAGCGGGTTACGTTCCTGCCAACCGCTTCAACCCGGCCGGCCACATCATGACCGACTCGTGGGTCCTTTGGTTTGCGCAGACCAGTCAGGATGCGAATGAGGTAGGACGTGCCTCGGAAGAGCTGGTCAAGAGGATTCACCGAAGCCGCTCGGACTTCTATCAGGACTTCATCGTCCCCAGCGGTGGGCTTTTCGATCTCCTCACACTTCAGAACCTCAGGCGGACCGTATTTGGAACAGGTGATTGCTTTCATCCGGACATCCTTCCCATGGCGGGTCTTCCTCCCGCAAAGGTTTTGAAGGGAAGTGCGGGCCGACCGGCAGCCGGCCCGATGGCAGCCAGGCTGCCTATTTCATCATCTGCTGCATAAACTCCCGATCGCTGGTTGGAGGCACGATATTCTTCATCCGCAGGTAGGTGACGAGGTTGCCGTAGTGTTCGATCGTGTGGATGTTGTTGACAGTCAGCCCGCCGAGTTTCGGCATGTCCTGTCCCATGAGCTTCACCGTCTCCGTCGCGGACCGGTCGGTCATGGCGGCGTAAGCCCTGTCACAGTATGCGCAAGCCTCTTTGAGTGCGACGATCAAATCGGCTTTCGAGGTTTTGGTCTTTTCGATTTTCGGAGCGGGATTTTTCTCGCCGAGCACGATGGAGCAGAACGAGTATTGTGAGTCGGCCACGTGTCCAACGATCTGACCGAAGCTGCGAACCGCCTCCGTCGGCTTGAAGCTGTAATTCTCCTCGGGCATTCTTTCCGCTGAGTTGAGCAGAATCGCCTTGATCCCCTGGTAGAGGAACTTGTTGTGTGTGCTCAGCGGATTATCCTGGGACGCGGCGGCGGCAGACGGCGGGGTATCCTGGGCCACGGCGACCGCGGCTGGCGCTACAAGAAGGATTATGAGTGCCGGCAGAAGTGTTCGCATTGGTTCTCGGAGCCGCTTGAACGCCCGTCTGATAGAACCTTGAGTCCGATTACCGGGTTTCCCGCATTCGACATCTTCAATCGCAGCAGTGTTGCAGGCCGGGTTCGCGAGGATGCGTCCAGGTTCCCGCCTCCTACTGACTTTTCGTACGGTCCGGGGGCAACGTCGCAAGGAAAGGATCGGCCGGGACGTAGAGCGGGTTCGGCCGCAAGGCGTTCCGGTGGAACGTCAGCGGGTGGCACTCAAGACACCCCCGAAGAAGGTTGTGTCCCGCCACTTCTCGGACATCGTAGGCACAAATCACCACGACAGGGAGTCTTCGGACGGCGTCAGTCAGGCGCGCCTCGAGTCGGAGGAGATCCCGGTCGGCGGGCCAGTCGGGCCGGCCCCAACCGAGGTTTCCGAGGATTCGGACCAGCGGGGCTCCGCGATCCGCGGCGACTTTGACCCGCTCGGCAACTTCTTCGAGCAGGGCGTCAGCCGATCGCATACCGGGAACGAAATGCAGCCATTCCTCCCGTCGCAGGGCGGCCGCATCGAATCCGGCATTTTTGATCGCGGAGTCGAGGCGGCTGTTGGCCTGCTCGTGACCCAGGAGAATACATGTCTCGCCCTCGGCCGCTCCGGCCGCGACAAAGCCGATCATCGCGGTGAAATCCTGCTCGGACGCGCAGACGTAAGCGATGTGATCTCCGGGCGCCGCCAATTCACTGTCGAGGCCAAGGGCGATGCGGGGATCAGGTCGGCCCGGACGGTGGAAACCGTGCTCGCGGAAGAGAGCCAGGAGCCGTTCCCTGTCCGCACCCGTCGCACCTTTCGCACGATCCTCAAGGCGGCCGAGCCAGGCGATCAGGGCGTGCGATTGCGCGACATCCAGGCGGCAGGCCGGGCAGGCGCGGTAATGGGCCTCGAAACGGTCCCGGTCGGGTGCCGCCAGCGCCCCTTCCAGATACGCCGTGACCTCTTGTGCCAGCTCGGCACAGGTCATTTCCCCGGACGGCGGTACGGTCATGTCAATCCTTTCGAAAGTAGGCTGCCACCGTGTCCCTTACCTTGGATCGGGCGCGGTGCAAGATGACTCTCTGATTAGTATCGCTGACACCGAGAACGTTACAGACTTCTTCGCTCGAGCAACCCTCCAAATCCCTCATGGTGATGACCATTCGCTGGCTCGGAGGGAGAGCGTCGATCGCCGCCCGGATCTGAACGCGCGCCTCCTCGGTCAGGACTCTCGATTCGGGCGACGGGCCGGGATCAGGCAGCCAGGACCCGCCTTGAGGAACGCCAGAGGAGTGGTCAGCCCCAGCGTCGTCTTCCTTCCGGCCGAGGTCGTACGTGTCTTCGGGGGCTGTCGAGTGGGTGTCATCCGCCCCTGGTTCGAGCATTGGCACCGTCCGCCCTTCGCGAACCGCCCGCGTTTTGGCGCGATTGATCAGGATTCGGAAAATCCAGGTCTTAAGGGACGAGCGCCCCTCAAAGGCCCACACTCCCTGGATCACTGCAAGCCAGGTGTCCTGAACCACCTCGTCTGCCACCGCCTGGCTGGAGACGTATAGACGGGCGATGCGGCGCAGCGACGCATGGAGCTGGTCCACCAGGCGGGCGAAGGCTTCCTCGTCGCCCCGGCGTAATGCCTCGACGACTGCGGCATCGGATGCCGATGCCGGGGAACGGGCGGTTTGCACCTCGGCCGCGGAGGAGACACCGGTGGCAGGGATTCCCTTGACCTCCTGACTCATGGACAGACTCTCCAGTGGAATTCGACCGCAGGGTTACCGGCATTATACCTCCGAGCGATCTGTAACGAGCAGCCAGGCTGGCGAGACTAATCGACGAGACAGTGGAGTTCGGAGTTCGGAGTTCTGAGTTCTGAGTTCTGAGAAGGTGTGAAAAAATCGGTTTTGCTTGCGATGACTCGGTTTTCGACCCCAAGGGGGTCGCGTAGCAAAGCCCAGGGTTGGCCGCGTTGTCTGCGGCCTACCCTGGGTCGGGGACCCCAGAAGTTCAACCCTGAAAGGGTTGCGTATCATGCACATACGCAACCCTTTCAGGGTTGAGGCGTTTGCTACTGCCACCCAGGGTAGGCCGCAAAAAACGCGGCCAACCCTGGGCTTTGCTGCGCGACCCCCTTGGGGTCGAAAACCCGTCTTTCGATTTCTTCACACCTTCTCAGTTCTGAGTTCTCAGTTCTGAGTTCTGGGTTCTGGGTTCGGAGTGCGCAGTGCGGAGTGCGCAGTGTGGAACGCTTGAACTCAGAACTCAGGAACTCCAGAACTCCGAACTCCGAACTAGCTGTCCCAAAGAAACGACAACGAACTTGAAAAAGAGGAGATAACCATGAAGTCCATCAGTCAAATTGTTGTGGCGCTGTGGCTGCTTTCGATCCCGGTCCTGGCGGCCGATCTCGTGAACGTGTCCGGGGCGAGTAAGGTCGCGATCAGCGGATACGACCCGGTTGCTTTTTTCACCGATTCGAGACCCGTCAACGGCTCCCCCGCCATCACCGCCACACATGGAGGCGCTACGTACTTCTTTGCCAAGGAGGAACACAGGAAACTCTTCGAGCAGAATCCCGGCAAATATGTGCCTCAGTACGGAGGTTACTGCGCCTTTGGAGCGGCCCACGGCGCCCTGTTCCCCGTGGACATAAGCACCTGGCAGGTGCGCAACGGCAAGCTCTTCTTCAACCTGAACGCCGATGTCCTGAAGAAGTTCAACGCCGACTTCCAGACAAATGTCGCGAAGGCCGACAAAAACTGGCCCGAGCTCGTCTCGAAGAACGGCCGATGACATGACGACAAAGTGATGAGGTAAACTGAACCCAGCGGGCGGGCGTCCACTCGAGATGCTCGCCCCGGTCCTGAAAACCCGTCAGTCTGATGGTGTTGCCAACGGTGTTCAACCGTTCTGTAAGGAGAATTATGAAGAGTGCATTGTTGATTCTGTCCGGACTCCTTCTCGCCCTGGCGATAGTCGCCGGGGTCCGCACCAGTGCTGAGGCGATGCCGGCCGACGAGAAGGCACCCTCCTCGGGGAAGCTCCAAACGGCTTACTTCGCGGGCGGCTGCTTCTGGTGTGTGGAAGCGGACTTCCAGAAAGTGGAAGGAGTGACGGAAGCGATATCGGGTTTCGCGGGAGGAGACAAGGAAAACCCGACCTACCAGGAAGTATCGTCCGGGCGAACCGGGTACGCCGAGTCCGTAAAAGTGACCTATGATCCCGCGAAGATCAGTTATTCCGACTTGCTCCACGTCTTCTGGACACATATCGATCCGACCGACAAAGGCGGCCAGTTCATCGACCGGGGGAGACAGTATCGGAGTGCGATCTTTTACCGCGACGATTCGGAACGCCGGCTCGCCGAGGCTTCAAAGAAGCAACTGGAGGAAGCCGGCGTCTTCCGAAAACCGATTGTTACCGAAATCGTTCCCCTCAAGAAGTTCTACGAGGCGGAGAAATACCACCAGGATTTCTTCAAGAACCACTCAGACCGATACCGGGCCTATCGGTCCGGCTCCGGGCGGGATTCGTTCCTGAAAAAGACCTGGGAGGGACAGACCTTCGAGTTGTCCCGGAAATCGAAGGAGAACCAAATGGAAGCTACGAGCAAGAAAGTATCCAGCCGAACATACGGCAAGCCTGACGATAAAGAGCTGCGCGAAAGGTTGACGCCTATTCAATACAAGGTCACACAGAAGGAGGGAACAGAGCCGGCCTTCCACAACGAGTACTGGAACAACAAAAAAGAAGGAATTTACGTTGATGTCGTGACTGGGGAGCCGCTTTTCAGTTCCCTTGACAAGTACGATTCGGGGACCGGTTGGCCAAGCTTCACCAAGCCGCTGGAGAAGGCAAATATCGTCGAAAAGAAAGAAGGGAACTTGTTCATGCGACGGACCGAAGTCCGAAGCAAGCACGGAGATTCGCACCTGGGTCACGTCTTCCCGGACGGGCCGAGACCAACCGGGCTGCGCTATTGCATGAACTCCGCCGCGCTCAGGTTCATACCAAAGGAGGATCTCGCCAAGGAAGGTTACGGCGAATACTCCCGCCTGTTCGAAGAAACCAACGCCAACGCCAAGGCGGAATAGAGATTCCGGCCAGGCGGAGGTCGCCGGGCATCGCGGCCTCCGCCACTCTTTCCACGGATTGGTCGGCTGCGACCGCAGGAAATGCGGCGGCTGCCACGCATGAATCCAACACGCCCCATCAGCCCATCCTTGTTTGTAACGTCTCCTTCTCCCGTTGGACTAATCAGTAAGCAGCGATAAGGGCATGGGACCCACAGGAAGCAACCAACCGAGACAGGCCAGGTTAACCTGTTCGATCAAAAGGACTGACTGAGGACATATGACTCGAAGGGAACGATGGACAGGAACAGTGGCCACGAGGAGCGGGATCCGAGTGGCTATCCTGCTGGCGTTGGTCGCCCTTTCCGCATGCAAAGAACAGTCGATGGTTTCGGCGGTCGGCTCCATCCCGACAAATCTTAGCGCCACGGCCGACGATGCTTATCGCGCGGTCCTTGGAGCGCATGTCAATAGAGAGGGTCTGGTCAACTACAAGGCACTGAAGGCCAACCGCCAGGAACTTGACCGATACACCGGTTCGCTCGCGGGACTTGATCCGAAGTCATACCAGGCTTGGGACGACCCGAAGAAAATAGCCTTCTGGATCAACGCCTACAACGCGCTGACTCTCAAGACGATCGTCGACCACTATCCGATCAGGAAAGGGGGGCTCGTCAGCGGCCTCCGGTTTCCGGAGAGCAGCATTCGACAGATCCCCGGGGCTTGGGACGAGATCCGGTATCCGGTCATGGGAAAACCGATGACGCTCGATCAGATCGAGCACGAGGTACTGAGAAAACAGTTTAACGAGCCCCGCATCCACATGGCACTCGTTTGCGCCGCAATGGGCTGCCCTCCGCTGCGGAACGAGCCGTACACCGGCGATCGCCTCGATGCACAGTTGACCGACCAGGCGCGCAGGCTCCTCTCGGATTCGCACAAGTTCCGAATCGACCGCAAGAACGGGACAACTTATCTTTCCAGCATCTTCAAGTGGTTTGGCTCCGATTTCGCGCGAAAGTACCCAACCAACGAATTCCAGCAAGAGAGCAAGAACTTGCGTCCAGTCTTGAACTTCGCGGCGCTGCACCTCGGCCCCGCTGATGCGGAGTACCTGAAGAAGGAGCGCTATAGTGTCGTCTACCTGGACTATGACTGGTCGCTGAACGAGGAGAAAGAACATGATTGAACCATCGTCTCGGCGCCGATCAAGTTCCAGCCGGTGGCGCTGGCCGCTGCTGGCTGTTCTGCTGCTTGCCGTGGCCATGGCCCTGGTTTTCCTGCCCCTCCGACAGTATGCGGAGGCCCTGCTCCCAGCGATACAAGGATTGGGTTTTTGGGGGTACCTGGTGGTCATCGGAGCCTACGTACTGGCAGCCCTGTTTTTCGTGCCCGGGTCGCTTTTGACTCTCGCGGCCGGTTTTCTTTTCGGCCTGGTTGCGGGGTCGGTGGTTGTTTCCATCGGGGCCACGCTGGGCGCTGCAGCAGCGTTCTTGGCCGGGCGCTACCTGGCGCGTGAGAGGATAGAAAAGAAGATCACCACAAACCCCAAGTTTCACGCCATTGATCGGGCGGTCGGACGGGAAGGCTTCAAGATCGTCCTGCTGACACGCCTGACGCCGGTTTTCCCTTATAACGTGCTCAATTATGCGTTCGGCCTCACAGGGGTAAGCTTTCGACGCTACATCCTGGCTTCCTGGATCGGCATGATTCCAGGCACGGTCCTCTATGTATACCTGGGGTCGACAGCCAAGGACCTGGCCCAGGTTTTCTCGGGCCACGTCGAAGGCGGGACGGCCCAGGGAGCGATCAAGATCCTGGGACTGGTTGCTACTGTATTGGTGACGATCCTCATCACGCGGATAGCCCGGCGATCTCTCCGAGAGGCAGTTCCGCAATCCAATGCGGCGGAGGAACACCCATGACTACCACGCCGGACACACTCCGCGCTGTTGCCCGCGTTTCTGCCCCATCGGTTCGGGTCGAACCGATGGATCAGTTCAACCAGAGGCTGGTTCAACACGTTCACCCGCCGGATTGGAAGAATCCCGAGCCGGCGGGCCGCTATAACCTGGTTGTGCTGGGCGCCGGAACGGCAGGGTTGGTCTCTGCCGCAATCGGGGCCGCTCTGGGAGCGCGCGTGGCGTTGGTGGAGCGCCACCTGATGGGAGGCGATTGCCTCAACGTAGGCTGCGTCCCGTCCAAAGCCATCATTCGTTCCTCGCGTGCAGTGGCCGACCTGCGCGACGCCTCCAACTATGGCGTGACCGTCGACGCCGGGCCCCGAGCCGACTTCGCGGCCGTGATGGAGCGGATGCGAAGACTGCGCAGCGACATCAGCCCGCACGATTCGGCCGCTCGTTTCTCTGAGCTCGGAGTTGACGTTTTTCTGGGCGAGGCCCGCTTCACCGGCAGAGACAGTATGGAAGTGGGAGCGACCGTCTTGCGCTTCAAAAAGGCGATCATCGCGACCGGCGCGAGGCCAGCTGCTCCGCCCATTCCGGGCATCGAGGAAGCAGGTTATCTGACCAACGAGACAGTCTTCTCGCTGACCGAACTGCCGCGCGAGCTTCTCCTGATCGGCGCCGGTCCCATCGGGTGCGAGCTGGCCCAGGCCTTCGCTCGCCTCGGCTCTCGCGTGACTCTCGTAACGAACGGAGACCGAGTCCTGCCGCGCGAGGATGCGGACGCCGCCTCTTTGTTGGCTGAGGTCCTCGAGCGTGACGGAATACGACTGCTCTTGCAGACTGAAATCGAGCGGGTCACTCGGGAGGACGGGCGACACCGGGTAAAGGTCGAGCGCGCCGGAGCGCTCCGAAACACTGACAGCGGACCAGATCCTGGCAGGAGTCGGCCGGGCGCCCAACGTCGAAGGATTGAACCTCGAAGCGGCGGGTGTCGAATATGGAAAGGCGGGAATCAAGGTCGACGACCACTTGCGTACCAGCAACCGGCATATTTTCGCCGCCGGCGATGTCTGTTCGGCTTTCAAATTCACGCATGTTGCCGATTTTGCAGCCCGGATTGCAGCGCAGAACGCCCTTTTCCCCTTTTTGCCCGGGAAGAAGTTTTCCGGCCTCGTCATTCCCTGGTGCACTTATACCGACCCCGAGATCGCACACACCGGCGCCTATCCTCACGATCTCGAAAAAGCCGGGGTGTCGTTCGAGACCGTGCGAGTGCCGCTCGAGGAAACTGACCGGGCGATTTTGGACGGCGAAGACGCCGGATTTCTGAAGCTTCACGTCGATTCCCGTAAGGGCACCATCCTCGGCGCGACGCTGGTGGCCCGGCATGCCGGCGAGATGATCAGCGAATTGACGCTGGCGATGACGCAGAGTGTTAAGATTGGAGCCATAGGCGGGGTGATCCACCCCTATCCGACCCAGGCGGAGGTGATGCGCAAGGCGGCGGACCTGTACAATCGAAAGCGTCTGACTCCATCTCGCAAGCGCTTGCTCCAGCGGATTTTCGCCTGGCTGCGGTAGACGACTCGTCAGGCGGGCAACTTGCAGTGCTTCGTGCCGCAGTGAGCCTTGGTGCTGAATAAAAGTCGGGGCGCGGAGACAGGTCCTGCTCAGAGCCGCGCACGCAGCGCTTTTGCTTGTCAGAGCCGCGCACGCAGTGACTTTTGCAGCGGAGTAAGCGAGTTCTTAATTGTTCGGCATGGCGTCGCAGCTTACATCAAGAACCCGCTTACTCCGCTGAAAAACGCTGGGTGCGCGGCTCTGACAGAGTCGGTAATGTGGTAGTGCCTTCGATTGTTGTTCAGAGCAGGTGTTTTCTCGCGTTTGCGGCGGCAACGGCCGAACCCTTATGGGCGGCACAGTGAAGCAAAACGAACTGAATTCGATCAGTGTAATCATTCCCACCCTTGACGAGGCCGGCCGAATCGACGGCGTGCTTGACAAGGTACTCTGCCAGCCGGAGGTCGAGGTAATCGTGGCGGACGGCGGCAGCCGGGACGGGACCGCCGGGATTGCCAAGGGTCGCGGCGCTCGAGTCGTCGTTTCGCCCCCAGGTCGGGCGCGACAGATGAATGCGGGCGCCGAAATCGCGTCCGGCGCCGTCTTGGTTTTTCTTCACGCGGACACAATCCTCCCTCTCGAATACGCGCGCCTGGTGCGCGAGGCCCTTTCGGATTCCCGAGTGACCGGTGGCGCGTTCAGTTTTCGCCTGGATAGCCGAAGCGCGCTGTTGCGGCTGACTGAGATCGGCGCGAACCTGCGCTCGCGCTGGCTAAGCCTTCCTTTCGGGGATCAGGCCCTGTTCGTGCGGGCCAGTACTTTCCGGGAGATGGGAGGGTTCCGGTTGTATCCCATCATGGAAGACGTCGAGTTCGTGCACCGTCTGCGGAAACGGGGCCAAATACGTGTGTTGGACGAACCGGTCGTCACCTCGGCCAGGCTCTGGCAACAACTCGGGCCCGTAAAAGTGATGACCCTCCACGCTTTGGCCCTGACAGCATACGAGGTCGGGGTTTCGGCGGAACGGATCCACCGCTTGCTCGGGTGGGGAGGCTACTTCAAACGACCCGGGAATCGGGCAATCACCGGCCGAAGAGCAGGCTCCTTGGAAGAGGCGTCAAACAGGTCGGTCCGACCCTAGATGGTTGTTTTAACCGATTGAGCCGGCCATGGTGATAAGCGCCAAGCAGGCAGCGACCCGGATGCGGCGGCTTCTGACGCTGATCGAGGATTCGGCCGCCGGTCAGAGGATCGAATTGCTCCGCCGGACGAAGAAACAATGAGCGAGAACGGAGTAACAGCCGGCGAGACCTACTCGTTCAACACCTGATGCACGAAGGCAATCGCTATCGAGCCTTCCCCCACGGCAGACGCCACACGCTTGATACTGTTCGCCCGCACATCACCGACCGCGAACACGCCCGGTCGACTGGCTTCAAGGAGGTGGGGCGCCCGGCCGAGCGGCCAATGCCCGGCAGTCAGTTCATCCGGGGACAGAGATGGGCCGGTTTTAATAAAGCCCTTTGGGTCGAGTGCGACGCAGCCATCGAGCCAGTGTGTGCTGGGATCGGCGCCCGGTCATGAAAAAAACATGCCTGATGTCGTGGGTCTCGACGTTTTCGGATTGACCGTTCCGCCAGCGCACATGTTCGAGATGCCCGTTTCCCTCGATCGCCGTCAATTCCGTGCGTGTTCGCAAGACAATATCGGGGCTGTCTTCAATGCGCCGGATCAGGTATCGCGACATGCTGCTGGCGAGTCCACCGGACCGCACAAGCAGGTGCACCCGTTTCGCGGTCTGCGCCAGGAAGACGGCCGCCTGGCCGGCTGAATTTCCACCACCTACCACTATGACCTCTTCATTAACGCACAGCTGGGCCTCCATGAAGGTGGCGCCGTAGTACACACCCGCGCCCTCGAACTGTGACAAGTTTCCGAGCGCCGGTTTCCGATACTCGGCACCAGTGGCGATAATGACGGTCCGCGTAGGGACGCGTGTTCCGTCGCCGATTTCGACAACGTAGGATTTCTGGTTGCAGGTGAGCTTTGTGGCGCCTTTGGCGACGAGCAGTTGCGCCCCGAATTTCTGCGCCTGGGTATACGCGCGCGACGTCAGCTCCTGACCGGAAATGCCCGTCGGAAAGCCAAGATAGTTCTCGATCTTCGAGCTCGAACCGGCTTGACCGCCCGGCACATGCGACTCCACCACCAGGACATCCAGCCCTTCAGATGCGCCGTACACGGCGGCCGCAAGTCCCGAGGGTCCGGCGCCGACGATAACCAGGTCGCGCACGTGCGTCTGGTCGATGTCATCGTTCAAGCCGAGACAATCGGCTATCTGCTCAATGGTAGGGTTCCGGAGCACCACATCGCCGCGACAGATCAGCACGGGCACGTCGCCGGCGGAAACGTGAAACTGCTCCAGCATGGCCTCGACGTCCTCATCGCGGTCGAGATCGATGTACGAGTAGGGATGACTGTTGCGCGTCAGGAATTCCTTGACCCGCAGCGTTCCGGAGCAATGACTCGACCCGATGAGGACGACATCTCCCAGCCCATGGGCGATCAATTCCAGCCTGCGAAAAATGAAGGCGCGCAGGATGATCTCGCCAAGCTCGGTGTCGGTTTGCACAAGCGAGCGCAGGTGCTCACGATCCAGCTCGACCAGTTCACCGGACTCTCTCACGCGCGCCCGGGCGAGCGACCGTCGACCAGAGAGCATGTTGGCCTCGCCGGTGAATCCGCCTGGTCCGTGTACGGTAATAAGCGTCTCGCCAGGCCCCGAAGGACGCACAATCTCGACTTCACCTGTAGTCACGACAAAAAAGGGCACGACCCGATCGCCTGCCTCGACAAGAACTTCTCCGCGTTCGACGTGACGCACGCGCCCGTGGAGGGCAACACGTGCGATTTGAGCCGGTGTCAGTGTCGGAAACAGCTGGTCAGCCGCCGAGGCAAGGGTCGTTTCGAGACGTGTGACTTTGTCGCTCATGGTGTTGTCTCACTCGTTAGGATGCCTTCATCACTTCCCCGCCCGTTGAAGCATTTCGAATCGCCGGACGGTGCCCGCCTAACGCCGCTGCACCTCTGCTGGTGCCTTCACAAACGCCAGCAGCTCCGCATTGACCTGGTCCTTATGGGTCGAGGGCAGGCCGTGTGGCGCGCCCGGGTAGATCTTCAGTGTCGCGCCCTTGACAATTTTCGACGAGAGAAGAGCGGAAGCGCCGATCGGCACGACCTGGTCATCATCGCCGTGAATGATCAGGGTCGGCACGTCGAACTTTTTCAGATCCGCGTTCTGGTCCGTCTCGGAGAAAGCCTTAATGCAGTCAAAAACCCCCTTTGAGGCCGGCCTGCATACCCTGGCGCCAGAAAGAATCGATAAGGCCCTGCGAAACCTTGGCACCGGGCCTGTTCGCGCCGAAGAACGGGCCGCCGGCAAGATCCTTGAAGAATTGCGAGCGGTCGGCGAGCACGCTCGGCGCGGATGCCGTCGAAGACCTCAATCGGCAGGCCGCTGGGATTAGCGGCTGTCTTTACCATCAAGGGGGGCACCGCGCTGATCAGCACCGCCCTGGCCACACGTTTGGTACCGTGGCGGCCGATATAGCGGGCGACCTCGCCACCGCCGGTGGAGTGGCCGACATGAATCACGTCCGTCAGGTCGAGCGCCCGGACGAGCGCGGCCAGGTCATCCGCGTAGGTGTCCATGTCATTGCCATTCCAAGGCTGGCTCGATCGTCCATGGCCGCGTCGGTCGTGGGCGATACAGCGGTAACCGCGGGAGGCTAGAAACAACATCTGGTCCTCCCAGGCGTCGGCGCTGAGCGGCCAGCCGTGGCTAAAGACTATGGGCTGCCCTTTTCCCCAGTCCTTATAGTAGAGATCGATGCTTCCGGAACCTTCTTTACCAACGCTGATGTAAGGCATATTGAGTCTCGTTTCCTGGTGAGTTTTGGGCCAACTTCGTGACCTTTGCAGGCGGAGGCCGGGAGCGTCCGGCCGGCCGGTGGATAAGATCGACCTTACGCCGAGTTTTGATGCATATCAAGGGCGAGTGGATGGCTCTTTTCGGCCGCCGTCGACATGGCGCCGCACTCGCGGTGCGGGCGGTAAACAAGTCCCTGGCTCGCTGCCGTGCGCGGTTCTTGCGGTCATCGCTCACGTTTCGGTCACGCCCTGATCCTTGTGTGACGAGTCACGGCCAGCCGGCGCTTCAGGCCGTCGGCACAACGGCGGTAGCCGTTGCAGCCGAAAGGGCGCGGGCGAACAGTTCTGGCGAGCCCATGTCGCGGCATTGTCCTTCAAATCCTGCGCGCGGTCCCTTCCACCGAAGGTCGTCCACCGAGGCGAAGACCGGGACGTCCAACCGCAAAGTCGCCAGTCTTTTGAACAACAGGGCGTCTTCCCAGGACCGGAACAGCGATGCGGCAAGGAACCGGCGGTTGCCAATTGCCGGATCCCACTCGCGCCACTCCCTGGGGATGTTCTCGAGTCGCCGATAGCGGGACAAGGTTTGCGCCGCTGCTTTTTGGCCCCATCCGGGGATACCCGGAAAACCGTCAGCGCTATCGCCAAGCACGGCCAGATAGTCCGGTATCGATTCCGGCTTGACTCCAAACTTGGCCTCGACCCCGGCTTCGTCGCGCAAGAGACGCCGCCGGCGATCCAACTGAACAACTCTCGTTCCAACAACGCACTGGCTGAAATCTTTGTCGGGCGAGCAGATGATCACCTGCCTGACGCGTTCATCCCGCGCCGCGTGGACTGCGGCGGAGGCCAGGGCATCATCCGCCTCATAGTAGACCATCGGCCACACCGTGAGACCCATGGCGTGAAGACTGTCCTCGAGAATCGGGAACTGCGAGAGCAGCGTTGGGGGTACGCCTGCGCTGGTTTTGTATCCGGCATAGAGACCGTTTCGAAATGACTCGATCACGTGATCCGTAGCAACGCCGAGATGAGTCGCTCCATGCTCGATCATCCACAAAATGGATCCGAGCACAGAGCGGACCGCGCCGATTTCCCGTCCGTTCACGTCCTTTGCGGCGGGGACCGCATGAAAGTGCCGGAAAAGCTCATATGTCCCGTCAATCAGGTGCACATCCATGTGCCTTCGAGTATACGGCATGGGCTCATCCGGGTGGGATTGGCGACGGCAGGAATCGCGGCAGTAACCTTGGCGACTGGTGGGATTGGCGACTGTCCCCTTCTTCCCTGTTGTGCTATCGTCGTCCGGCAACGGAGGATCCTGACAATGCCCGAAGCCCCCACGCTGCCGTCGCTTCCCGAACTGGGACCGTTCCGCCCGCCATCAACGCTCGAACCGGAGTTCCACGCCCCGGTGCCGCGCCCGATCCCCGAAGCGTTGCGGCGGGGCCGCTACGGACGGAGGCGACGGGCGACCCTCTGGTTCTCGGCTTTCTTCGCCGCGAGCGCCTTCGGCTGCTGGTGGGCGACGCGCGGCACTACGCTCGACTTCTACTTCCTGGCGCTGCCCTACTTCCACCTTGTTGCCGCTGCTTCGGCGGTGCTTGGGTTGGTGCTCGCCGCCGTGCAGAGGCTGTTCCCGGGCCGCTATCGATACGTTCGCGATGGCATCCCGACGCCGGCTCGTGTGCGCGATGTGCGCCTGGCAGTGGCGGCCACCACCCACGGGGCAGCCAGTCAGTATCGATACCTCTGCACCGTCGAGTTCCAGCCTGCGGGCGAGCGTGAGACGCGCCTGGCCCAGGTCGCCTCGCCTGAATTCTCCGAGATGTTTAAGGACGCAACCGAGACGCCGCTGCGCGTGGGCGACTACGTCACGGCCGTCGCGCTCCCCGGCAAGGTGTTGACGCTCTACGGCTTCCTTCAGATCAATCCGGAGGTCGATTTCGTACGGCGAAAAGGCCGCAGGCCGCGCCACGGCAGCGCGGTATGCGACGCCCTGCTCTGGGTGGGGCTCTTCTATCTCTTCGTGGGGCTGCTGCTCGCCGCTACCGGCCTGCCCTCGATGTTGCCAATCGGCGTGCCCGAAACCGCGGACTGGCACTGGGCCGTCCCTGCGGCCGCCCTCCTTGCCATTTCGGGAGCCTTTCTGACACGGGTCTGGATGCGCCGCACAGAGACCAAGCGGCGGGCGACGATCGAGGAGCGCAACGAGGCGGCGCGTCGCGAGGGACGGCCGGTCGAGGAGTTCGCCCCGGTGGCCGCGGGAAGCGTGAATCGAGCGCTCCTGGTTTTCGCGGGGGCGGTCATTCCGCTGATGTTCGGCGTTCTGTTGGTAAGCACGGTGAACGCAGCCTTCGACCGCTCACCCGCGCGCTATGAAGCCGTGCCGATCCGCGATTTTTACCACAAGACCTGGCTGGCGCTGTTCCGAAACTACGAGGTGCGTTACGAGCGCGCGGGCAGCACCCGCAGCATCAGCGTGCCGGTGGCACAGCTCGAGTTGCTTGACCGCACCGCGGCAAAACGCGGCGCGCTCGAGTGGCGCACTGGCCGTTTGGGCCTGCCCTGGATCGCCAACATCCACCCGCTTCTTGCGGGCGAGGACGGCATCGAACGCGTTCGGCTCCCCGACGGAGGAGCGGCCGAGCCGAGTAAGAAGGCCGAGCCGTAGCGGCTAGCCGAACCAAGTTTGCAGGTCTGTAAGACCGCCACGTCTATAGAAGGCCACGCCTTCTGACGCAGGTCTGTAAGACCGCCAGGACGGGAGCGCTCACCGCATTATTTGAAATATCCACCATAACCGCATACAACCAGGCGGCTGAAACACGTCTGCGAGCCGCACTGCGAGCGGAAGCGAGTGGTTGCACTTACAGACCCGCTGGTATACAATAAAGTAAAGATGTATTCCTCTTATTAACGTTTCGTCTAAGAAAGGAGACGTGTAGCAATGGGGAAATCGAGATTTGAACGAAACTGGGAGCGGGCGGGACATTTCCTGATGGATATGGGCTCGCGCATCGCACCTATTGCGGGAACGGTTGTATTAGGCGGGTCGGCGGTCACGAGCACCGCCGGGGCTGGAATTGACGCCATGGCTCAACGAGTTCGGCGAGTCAGTAGCCCGGCACGCACGAGACCGATCGCGCGAAGGCTCGAAAAGAGTGCCGATTACCTGCGGTACCGCGCGGGTGATGACATGGCCCGGGATGCCTGGAATACGGTGAACCGGAAGCCAGTCTGGATTGCTGCGAGCTCGGCCCTTGGCGGCTGGATCGCCTACCGCCTGCTAAGCCGCGAATAATCAGGTCCCTCAAACCCAAGGCAGGTGCGCCGGCCTGCCCCGGTGTCGACGGCACCCAACCTCCGGACTCGGTTCCCGCTGCATCCCCTGAAAGCGCCTCAAGCTCACCTCAGAACGCCACTGAAGCGCGCGCTAATGTTGCCCTAAGCCTTGACAATCTTGTGCTTCTGGATGAAACCGGGGTCGATTTTTATGCCCAGGCCAGGCCCGGTCGGGACTTGGATCTCTCCATCCTTCACGAGCAGCGGCGATGTCGGACACTCAAACTGGACCGGGGTCTTCAGGCCTTTGAATTCGTGATGGGCCATTGCATTGGGAAGGGCGGAGACGAAGTGGATCATGTAAAGGTATCCGAGTCCGCCGCCTGACATATGCGGTGTACAGTCCTTTCCAAATGCCTGCGCCATCCGGGCCACTTTCATCGAACGGATCATTCCTCCGAAATAGTAATTATCCGGCTGAACGATCTGAAGACCGTCATTGGCGATCGAGCCAGCGAAACCCGTGCAGGCTGTATTCCTGCTCGCCTCCGGCAACCGGAATCTTCAACGCGTCGGCAACCTGTTTGGTCTCTTCGTACCAGTCGAAAGGAACCGGCTCCTCAAAAAAGCGGTAGTCGTATTCCTCCAGCAGTTTGCCCACGCGAATGGCCTCATCCACCGAATAGAAACCATTTGCATCGGCATACAGAAACATTTCAGTCGCCAAACGTCTTGCGGATGAGAGGAATCATCGTCTCGGTCCTTCCGGGTGGACCGACGGCATTGATGTCCTCCGTCATGAACATGAGGCCGCCCACTTTTATCTTCAGTGCGTGGGCATTGTATTCCGCCACATCCCGCTTGATCAGTTCCAGCGACTCCTCCACTGATTTCTCGCGGTATTCGGTCGCCTGGTAGACTTTGACTCGCGGGTGGTGGATTTCCCCGATCAACTGGCCGATGGACTTGCCGGCAATCTGTCCCAGCATATCGAGAATGGCGAACTCGATCGTCGCCAACGGTATCCCGAGAGCCATGCCGCTCAATCGGAAATTGAGGTTATAGATGTAGACCTTGTCGAGCAGCAGATCCAAGTCGCGGGCATCTTTCCCGATGAAGAACGGCTGCAGGGCATTGCCGAAGATAGGATAAAGAGAACCGAGTCCGGCTGTGTCCAACCGAGATGCCTTCCGCACCGTCGGCTGAACGCACTCGGCACAAGAAAGCTGTTCTCGTGACGAAGCAGTTCGAGAGTTTCGATGACGACGGGAGTCTTGAACAGACTCCCTTTTCAGTACGGGCTGCTTAAGAACCGCATCGAGCTTGGCGTAATCCTCCTTTTTGGTCGCTGAATCGAGTTTCTGAGCCTGCGAGTCGGTGCGCGACAACGGCAACGCAACCAGACCGCCAGCCAGGGCGGTGTTGAGGAATTGACGGCGATTGGTTCTCATCATATGAGTCTTGCTTTCCGTGTTCACTGTGGCAGCATTCTTCAATTCACAACGGATGTCAACCAGTCGGGTTGATCGGTGTGAGCGTTCCCCCGTCTGAACTCAGCTGTACGGGGGAGCAAGACTACCTGGGAGATTGACGGAGTTCGCCGCCAAACATCATCCCTCCATCCCCTCGGCATTCAGCTTAGTAGTATGCTTTTGGATGAATGCTGAATGCGCCGGAGTGCGCGCGACGAACTGGAGGAACGGCCATGACCGATTTATCTCGAAGGGACTTCGTGAGAACTGCCACCACGGGAACCGCCGCGGCCCTGACTGCCCTGAGTCAGAGCCGGGTCCGCGGAGCAAACGATCGCATCTCGATCGGATTGATAGGCTGCGGCGACCGTGGAATCGATACGCACATGAAGACCGTCCACAAGTTCGACGCTGAACAGAACGTCCGGTTCACGGCCGTTTGCGATCCCTGGCGGATGCGCCGGGAGGAGGCGGCCGGGCTGATCAAGGAGTGGTATGGGCTCCAGGCGCGACAGTTCGTCTCTTACGAGGATCTCCTGGCCCTGAAGGACGTCGATGCCGTCATGATCGCATCCTGCGATCACCAGCACGCCCGCCATCTGGAGGCTGTCGCCATCGCCGGCAAGGACGCCTATTGCGAAAAACCGCTGGCTCGCAACATGGACGAGCTCAACAGAGCGTTCGATGCGGTCGAAAAGGCCGGGATTATTGTCCAGGTGGGCACGCAGCTGCGGAGTCTTCCGTCCATCGTCGGCAGCCGCGAAGTCTACCAGACCGGCATTCTCGGCAAGGTCAGCCGGATCGAGCAGGTTCGAAACGACACCCAGCCTTTCTGGTACCGGTATATCAAGGAAGTGAAGGCGGAGGATGTTGACTGGAAGGAGTTCCTGATGGGGCAGCCGATGCGGCCCTTCAGCCCGGTCCAGTACTCGGGATGGTACGGTTTCCGTGACTTCTGCGACGGACTGGTGCCCCAGTGGGGAAGTCACTATATCGACACTGTGCACTACATCACCGGGGCCAAATTCCCGACTTCCTGCGTCTGCCAGGGCGGGCTCTTCACCTGGAAGGACGACGACTACAAGTTTACCTGTGACGACCAAGTCCAGGCCCTGTGGGTTTATCCGGAGGGTTTCCTTGTCTCCTACACGACGAACTTCGGGAACGACTTCGGAAATATGACGCGAATCTACGGCGACCAGGGGCTGCTGAAGATGGACAACCTCATGGCCCCCGTTCTTACCGCTGAAGGGGGAAGCAAGAACAAGGGCGTCATTCGTGGCGTAAAGCCGGTGAAAGAGATCGAGCAACCAGACCATTTCCTGGATTGGCTCCAGTGCCTGCGCTCCCGGAAAGCGCCTCACGCTCCGATCGAGGCAGGCTACCAGCATGCGGTCGCCTGCATCATGGCTGTGGAATCGCAGAACAAGGGCGTGCGCACGGTTTACGATCCGGCCGCCCGGAAAATCCGTCAAGGCTAGTTCCGGGCTTACGGTGATGGTTGGCGACCGCGAGAACCTGCAGCGCGTGCCGCGGAGCCCGCAGGTCGCACTTCCAGTGGGACTCGTCGTAGCCAGGGGCGAGAACCTACCAGCGCGTGCCGAAGAGTCCGACTGGAAGTCGGACTCTGGAGTTTTTACATTCTTCGGCCTGAAAGGCCGAGACATAATAGCCTGGGGCGGAGCGTCTTTTGCGTAGCCCCAGGTTTTAGACGGGTCGTAGAGCAGAGCCCTGAAAGGGCGTCAGATGCCTGCACAGAGGAGCGAGAGGACCATGTCACAGTCATTGTCACAACTGTATGTTCATCTGGTTTTCAGTACCAAGGACCGAGCCCCGGTGCTTCATCCCGAGATTTCCGAAAGGCTTCATGACTACCTTGCCGGAATATTTGACGAGATCGACTCGCATTCGTTGAAGATCGGCAGCGCCACTGACCACGTCCATTCATTATTCGCCCTGTCCAAGAATCTTGCTTTGTGCAAAGCGGTCGAGCATGTCAAAACGGGTTCTTCTAAATGGCTGAAGACGCTTGGCCCCCGCTTCCGTGACTTCCACTGGCAAGCCGGTTATGGCGGTTTTCTCTGTATCCCCATCTGAAGTGCCCCGGGTAACTGCGTACATCTCCAAGCAGACCGAACACCACCGGAGGAGAACTTTCCAAGACGAATACCGACGATTCCTGCAGAAGTACCAGGTCGCGTACGATGAACGCTACGTGTGGGATTGAGGCCCCTGGAGCGGAGTGCTTTCTCTCCCGCCCTTTCAGGGCTTGAAGCTCGTTGCTGACTTAGCCCGGGGCTACGCAAAAAGCGCTCCGCCCCGGGCTACTATGTCTCGGCCTTTCAGGCCGAAGGCCTGGAGTTTTTAGATCTTCCCATTCTTTTCGCGTCTTCCGATAACCAGTTAAGTCGGTCATATATGATTTGTATTGACAGACCGACCTCTTAATGGCATGCTTTCCTCAAGGACGATTGTCCGGGAGGTCTGCATGCCTGACGATATTCGAGACATCCTTTTATCCACAATTGAAGCCTCTCTCGACGCTCAGTTGCGGGCCGTTCGGCGGCTGCGCCAAGAGGGAGAAACTCCTGCCAAGTCGCCTCGCAAGTCACGTCTGTCACAGGTTGACATGGCTTATGACATACTCCGAAAGGCGCAGTCACCGCTGCACATTTCCGAACTGCTGGATCGCATTGAAGCCACCTTTGGCGTCCGGGTCGACCGCGAAAGCCTGGTTTCCTCGCTGACCAAGAAGGTGGCCCGTGGCGATCGTTTCCTGCGCACCCGACCCAATACCTTCGGAGTGCGCTCCGAGGTCCCATGACACTGTTGGCTGCCTGGCTGCAAATTGTTCGAGACTGGAACACGGTATTTCCACAACAACGGTCGTTCCGGCGCGCCTTGCGCCAAGCCTTGGGAGGTCTGGTCTGCCTGGGCCGGCGAACCATCACCCGGATCATCTGGACCAACGGCGACCAGAACGGCAAGTGGGCCCCCGAATACCTGCTGCACTCGCGCTGCCCCTGGGACCCCCAAGAGCTGTTCGAGCCCGTGCTCCGCGGCGCCCTCCCCTGGTGCCGGGGAAGGTATGTCGGCATGGCTGGGGATGACACCCGCCTGCGCAAGACCGGGAAGCGGATCAAACAGGCTTTCTTTCAACGCGATCCCCTCTCTCCCCCCTTCCACGTCAATCTGATGCTGGGCCTGCGTTTCCTGCAGGTTTCTCTGCTGGTGCCACTCTACCGGGGCGCTACCGTGGGCGCCCGCGCCCTGCCCATCCGCTTTCAGGAGAGTTCTCCGGTCAAACGCCCCGGGCGCAAGGCCGACCCGGAACAATGGAAGCAGTACCGCATCGCCGCCAAGGCGCAGAACCTGTCGCAGGACTTCGTCAAAATGATGGGCCAGCTGCGTCAGGCTCTGGACCAGGCCGGGGCCGCGCTCAAAATCCTGGCGCTGGCCGTCGACGGCAGCTTCTGCAACCGCACCGTCTTTAGTGCCATCGTGAAGGGTGTCGAACTCATCGCTCGCGCCCGCAAAGACGCCGTGCTTTGCTTCCGGGCCGCGGCCGGGTCACGCCGCTTTTACGACCCGCACAAATTCACTCCCGAAGCGGTCCGCCAAGACTCGGCCCGGCCCTGGAAGACGACCCGGCTCTTTTACGGCGGCAAGCGCCGTCGGGTGCGCTACAAGGAGGTCTCCCAGGTCCTCTGGCAAGGCGGGGCCCGCCGCCGCCTCCTTCGTTTGTTGGTCGTCGCTCCCACCCCTTACCGCAAACGCAAGAGCGGTCGCTACTACTACCGTCAACCGGCTTACCTCTTAACCACCGACTTGACCGGTTCGGCCCATACCCTTCTCCAGATCTACTTCGATCGCTGGCAGATCGAGGTCAATCACCGCGAAGAAAAGGACACCCTGGGCGTGGGCCAGGCCCAGTTGTGGAACGAAGTCTCGGTACCCAAACAACCGGTCCTGGCCGTGGCCGCGTACAGCGCCCTGCTGCTGGCGTCCTTGGTCGCCTTCGGCCCTGGACGGGGATCCGCCTACGCCGAGCTCCCCGCTTGGCGACGCCATGCGAGAAGGCCTTCCTGCCTGGATCTGATCACCCTGCTGCGCAAGGAGATGACTGAACACCCCGAACTACTGGTTCCTTATAGACTCGCGCCCAGTTATGAGAAGATGACTTCAGCCGCAGCGGCCGAAGAATGTAAAAACTCCAGAGTCCGACTGGGAAGTCGGACCTACGCCGGTGTTGCCCTGTGCCACAGGAGTGAGTGCTCCCCTGCTTCTCATTTTACTGCGCGCTGTTCTTCAGAGCGGCTTCAAGCACAGGGTCCCTCCCCTGCCGGAGTTCCTCCACCGTGGCTGTGATTTCGATATCCGGCTTGATCCCCACCCCTTCAAATGGCGACCCGTCGGGGAACATCTCGCGCTTGGCCCCCACCATGAGCATCATCTGGTTGCCGAGGTCCAGCATGTACGGCTGGCCGGTGCTCCCCGCAGTCGTCTCACCCACCAGGAGTGCGCGATGGTTATCCTTGAACGGCATCGTGAAGTCCTCGCAGGAGGAATGACAGGCGGCATCAATCAGCAACGCCAGCTTGCCTTTGAAGAAACCTTCCTTGGACGGCTGGTTCTCCTTGCTCCGCCAGAGAAACTCCGGCCGGTCAAACGGCTGGTATTCCCAGCCGCCCTGCTCGGCCCGCAGCCGGAAATAAGGAAGCAGCACCGGTGTGGACTCAGTCCACCACCGATAGGGCCGGTCCATGAGCGCGGCAGTCAATTGCCCGGGCGTGCTGCCGCCCACGTTTCCGCGGACGTCCACGATCAGCAGGGTCGCGCCCTGGAATTCGCGCGCGAGCTCGAGCGCGCGCTTCTCAAACTCGGGGTTCATGAACGACGGAATTCGGATGTAGGCGGTCTTACCCGGCTCCAGCCAGCGGCCCTCGGTTACGATCGGCGCAGAAGAGCTGGGGATCCGCCGATCGATCTTCGCCTGCCGGCCTCCCTCGAGCCCCAGCACGAATTCGAACGGCAACAGCTGGGCATAAGGAGCGAACCCGGGCGCTTCGGCGAACAGCGCGCGACGGGCCCACGCTTCCGTGGACGCAGAAATGAATCGACGCCGCTCCTGGTAAAACTCCTCGAACGGCTTCCCGTCGATCGTTTCGATGACGTCTCCCGGCTTTAGCTGGCCCGTTCGGCTCTCGGTAATCACCCATTTCCCTCGGACAAAGCGGGCGATGAAGGGCAAGGAACCTGCCTCCAGATTCAGCGCCCGGTCCATAAACATCGTGTGGCTGTTGTGGAAAGCCGCGAGGAACTCCATGCTGGACCGGCTGAACGCGAATCGGTCCGGGTTGGCCAGGGCCTTCTCGAGATAGCTCCGATATACCGCCTCAACGTCCACTCCCTGCGCGTTCTGCCAGTGGGCGAAGTAGGCGAGCGAGGCATAAACGCGGCTCGCCAGGTACGCCCGCTCGGTCACCGAGAGCTCCTCGCCAAACGCCTGCGAGCCGGCCAGAAGAACAAAAACAACGAGAAACCGTCGGAGAACAGAAACAGTGAAGGGTCTAATCTTTAGCTGAACGGATCGGATAGCCACGTGTTCCACCTCTTAGGGATGATTTAATCTCTGCCTGCGCGCCGCGCCCCGCTACGTTGGGGCTGCTACCAGCAGCGAGGCGCCACTCCAAGCTCACCGCCCGAGCGCGGTCTCCAGCTCAGCCGTTGCCAGCCAGAGCTCCTCGCGCAAGTCTATAACGGTGAGCTCGGTTTCGATCAGCAGCCGTCGCTGTGTCAGGACGTCCGCCAGTCCGGAGTTGCCCAGTTCGTACGACAGCTGGAGGATCCGCACGCTTTCCTGCTGGTCGGACAGCAGTTCCGTCGTCGCGAGATTCACGGCCGCCTGCACTCGATGCCACTCGCTGCAGCGCAGACGAGATCTCCATTCGAATCTCGCGTTCGAGCGCTTCCATCTCGGCACGCGCCTGCAGCCTCGCTGAAGCCGCCTCGGCAATTTGGGCCTGGCCCCGGCTGAAAACCGGCAGATCCAGTGAAACGCCGAAAACCAGCTCGTTGCTCTTGTCCACGAACGGAAATGGCCCGATCATAATACCCTCCAGAACGTCCGTTTCGCGGTTGTAACCAAGGAACGGGTTCAAGTTGGGAATGCGGCCTGCCCGGGCCAGAATGATGGAGCGCTCGGCAGATTCTTCCCTCAGGCGCGCCGCCTGAAGATCCGGACGTAACCGAAAACCGAGGGCGACTGCCGACTCCAGATCCGCGACACCCGCCCCCGCCCGGAGCTCAGGCTGAGACGCGAGGGCCAACCGCACATCGGGAGCGAGGCCCGCCAGGCCCCGAAGCTCGGTCAGGCGGCTGGTTTCTTCGCCGCTCGTCCGCATCGCCTGAAGCTTCAGCCGTCGTGTCTCGGCCGCCAAGAAGCGCGGATTCGAGGCGCGAAGCATCACCCGAACGGACGCGAACGTCCATGACCGCTTCCAGGCCTTGGTTCTCCTCGACAAGCTTTTCGACCACCTGCCGGCGAGCCGAAGCGGCGATCGCACGTGCATAAAGGAGCCTCAGCCGGCCGGTCAACTGGCGTTCGAGCTCCCTGAGTTCGGCCCTTGCGATTTCAACTTCGACCTCGGCTACCCGGCTCCTCTTCTCCCGCTTACCCCCGAGCTCGACGGGCAGGGTGAAGGAGACCGAGTGCGCTCCTTCACCGTCATGGCCGAACAGGATGATCGGTGCTTCGCTCGTAGCTCAGACTCGGATTCGGCATGAGTCGCGATCCGGCCAGACCTGGCTTCCGCCTGGCGGATTCGTTCCTGTGCCGGCCTGCAACCCGGGGCTCGATTTCAACAAGGCGCGCGCGCAATTCCTCGAAAGCTCGCCGGCGAAGCGGGCTCAGACGATGAACGGAGATGAAGGAGACTGGCCCAGGCATAAGTGGACCGGAAGGAGGATCAGGGCGACGGTGAGGACCAATTTCGGATGTGTCGTCATAAGCGGACCCTCGACAGAAGCGGACCGGTCCTCCGGCGCAGCCTCTGTTTGGCCTGAGGAGCAGCAGCCTCCGGCCAAATTTCAGATACAGTGCCGGCAGAACCAGGAGGTTCAGGAGAGTGGAGGTAACGAGGCCGCCAAGGATCACGACCGCCATCGGCTGCTCCAGCTCGCGTCCGGGCCTGCCGACCGCGATAGCAAGGGGCAACAGGGCCAATCCGGCCGTCATTGCCGTCATCAGAATCGGTGAAAGCCGTTCCATGCGCCGCGCACGATCAGCTCGCGTCCAAAAGGCATCCCTTCGTTCTCGGACCAGATGGTTGTAATGGGTCACGAGCATGATGCCGTTGCGGGTGGCGATCCCGAACAGGGACACAAATCCTACGAGCGAGGCGACGGAGGTGTGGCCGGCATTGGCAATCAGAACGGCAGCCACGCCGCCGATCAGCGCGAGGGGAAGGTTGGCCATCACGAGCAGAGACTGCCCCACCGATCGGAAGGCAAGGCACAGGAGCATGAAGATCCCGGCAACGGCGGCGATGGTGAGAATCGAAATCTGGCGGATACGCCTGGCTCTGGGCCTCGTATTGCCCGCCGTAGACGATGAAGTATCCGGGTGGCAGCTTGACCTCGCGGCTCGACCGCATGTCGCAGCTTGCCGGACCACTTCGGAAAGGGAACCCTCACCGACGTTGCACGTGACAGCCAGGCAGCGCTGGGCGTTCTCGCGGTCGATCACGCCAGGCGATTCGTCCATGACCAGGCGGGCCACCGACTCGAGCGGGACCTTCCCGCCCAGCGGCGTGTCGATCAGCAACTGCCCCATGGTTGCCAGATCCCGTCCGGCTTCCGGGTTCAGCCGAACCACAATATCGAAGGCTCGCTGCTGTTCGAACACCTGGGAGATCTTGTCGCCGTAAAAGGCCGTGCGCACCGCCGCAGCAATGTCGGCGCTGCTGAGCCCCTGGTTCGCCATCGCCTCCCGGTCAAAGATCAGCCGCACCGTCGGGATAAGCGACTGGCTCGGGAGATTCAGGTCTTCGATCCCGTCCACGCGGGCTGCTGCGACGCGGATCTCGACCGCCTTCCTGCGCAGGACCTCGAGATCCGGCCCGAAGACTTTGATGGCAATCGTCGCGGTCGTCCCCGAAAGAACCTCTTCGATACGCTCGGAAATGAACTGTTTAACGCCGAAAGTGAAGCCCGGGATGTCGACCAGCTTGGCGCGGACGTCGTCCAGCACTTCATCGCGCCGCCGGTCGGTTTCCCTCAGCTTCACGTCCAGCTCGCTGAAGTTCGGTCCCAAGCGGATCCTCGCCCAGTTCCGCCCGGCCCGCCTGCTGAGCGGTTTTCACCACTTCCGGCACTTCGTGCAGTTTCTTCTGCGCCACGGCCCCGACCCGAATCGATTCCTGCAGTGAGGTGCCGGGAAGACCGGTCATGTGGATGATCAGATTTCCTTCGTTGAACTCGGGAAGAAACTCGCCTCCCAGGAATTGGGTTGCCACAGAGCTGCCGCGCCAGCAGCACGCAAGCGCAAAGCATCACGATTCCGGGGCGGTTCAGGACGGGGCCGAGCAGCCGGGCGTACCCGCGCTTCAGCGTTCGCACAGTGACCGTATCGTGCGAGTGGAGGCAATCCGGCGGCAGAAGGAAATAGCAGAGCGCGGGGGTGACGGTCACGGCCACCAGCAGTGAAGCCATGATGGCGATGACGTAGGCGAAGCCCAGCGGCGCGAAGATCCGTCCGGCCAGGCCTGAGAGCGAGAAGACCGGCAGAAACACAAGGGCGACGATGAATGTGGCATAAACCATCGATCCCCGCACCTCCTTGGAGGCGTGATAGATCACGGAAAGCAGCGGGGCCGGGTCCCCTTTCAGGCGATTCTCACGCAGCCGCCGGAGCACGTTCTCGACGTCGATGATGGCATCGTCGACCACCTCGCCAACGGCGATAGCCAGGCCACCGAGGGTCATTGTGTTGATCGTCGCCCCGGTATGAAGCAGGACCAGCACCGCCGGCAAGGAGTGAGAGCGGGATTGCGGTCAGGCTGATAAGCCCGGTGCGCCAGCTGAACAGGAAGATGGCCAGAACCAGCACAACCAGTGCCCCGCCCTGCAGCATCGCCTCCTGGATGTTCCTGAATGGATCGCTCGATGAAATCCGCCTGCCGGAAAATGTCCCGGTTGAGCTGAACTCCCGAAGGAAGAGCCGTCTGCAGCTCGTCCAGGGCCGACTCGACCTCTGTCGTAACCGTCAACGTTGAAGCCCACGGCTGTTTGAGAATGATGAAATTGACGCTCGGCCTTCCCTCGGTTGACGCGTCTCCCACCTTGAATTCGGGACCCAGGCGGACGTCTGCCAAATCCCGCAGGCGTATTGGCTGTGAGTTGCGGACGGCGACTACGGCTCCCGCCAAATCCTCGAGCGTCCGGACCCGTCCCTCGCCTTGAATCGGCAGAGTCTGAGAGCCGGTTTGAAGGAACCCTGCCGCGGTGTTTTCGTTGGCTCGGGCGGCCGCGGCTCGCACTTCGCTGAGGCTCAGGCCGTACTCCCTCAACCGGTCCGGCTTCACGATCACCTGGTATTGCTTCACCTCGCCGCCGAAGATTGTGACCTGCGAGACCCCCGGAACTCCAAGCAGCCGGGGCCGAATCGTCCAGTCGGCGAGGGAGCGCATTTCCATGGGGGAAACCGAGCTGGAAGTGAGGCTGATCTTGAGGATGATCCCGACGGGCGGGCTGATGGGGGAGATCTGCGGCTCTTCGACGCCGGGCGGCAAATGTGCCGCTGACCAGGTTCAGTTTCTCGGTGACCAATTGGCGCGCCCGAAAGATCTCGACATCGTCTTCAAAAGTACAGGTTATGACGGACAAGCCGGTGCTGGACGAAGAGCGGATGCTGGCCAGCCGGCTCGTCCCGTTCAGAGAGTTCTCGAGCGGCAGGGTCACCTGTTGCTCGACTTCCAGACTCGAGAAACCCGGGGCTTCAGTCTGGATAACCACCTGAGGAGGAGCGAAGTCGGGGAAGACATCCAGCGGCGCGTTGACGGCCGCGCGGATACCGAAGATGATCAGGAGGCTCGCCAGCAGCAGAACGACGATTCGGTTGCGAAGCGACCAGAGGATAACGTGATCGAGCACGCGCTACTCCTCTTCTTCGGCGGGGATCAGGCCCTTCGAGCTTTCCCCGAGCAGTGACTGGGCGCCTTGGGTCACGACCCGGTCGCCCTTCTTGAGCCCCTCCAAGATGGCTACCATCGGGCCGCGTCGGAAGGACCCGTTGTGACAGTCCGGCGCTCGAAGACGTTTTTCGCCGTTTCGCAGAAGACAAAGGACGCGGCGCCCTGGCTGACGAGCGCGGAGCGGGGGACGGCCAGCCGGCTCGTGCTTCCGCCGCGCGGAATCCGGACCTCGGCTGACATACCGAGTTTCAGAACTCCGTCCCGGTTGGCAACGGCGAACACGATTGGAACCGTTCGATTCAAGGGATCGACTACCTGGCCGCTCCAGACTCGCTGTCCCGGAATACTGCCCGCCTGGCGCTCCCGGAAGAATGATCTCGGCGTGCGCCGCCCGTCCGATTCCGGGAAGCTCCCGTTCGTGGACAGGAGCTTCCACCCATACGTTGTCCGATGTCGGCTACCGTCAGCAGGCTTTTCGCCGGGTCCACCTGTTGGCCGGCCGCAAAATCCATGCGGGTGATCACGCCGGAAATAGGCGACCGAATGGGCGCCCGACGGATCGATTCGTCGGGTTTCGCGGCCTGTTCGTACTGGGCTTTCGTCTTCCGGGCATTCTCCAGGCGCGTCTCGGCCTGCCTGGCCGCCAGTTCCGCCCCAAGCAACTGCTTCTCGGGAATAGCACCGCCTTCGAACAGCTTTTGGGCCCGGGCGTATTCCTTGCGCGCGAAAACCAGTTCCTGCTCGGCCTCTTCGATACGTCCCTGCAGCTCCGTCTCACCCGTCCGCAGTTGCAGGGTCTCCGCCGCTGAGAACTCTTGTTCTACTTGAAAAAGCACTTCGTCCCGCTTGACCCGGCTTCCTACCTGGAGCGGGCCCGCTGGCCTGCGACGATCAGGCGGCCTGGAAACGGGGCGAAAGACGTCTGCCTGGCCCCCGGCCCGGGGAACCACGCGGCCGATCGTGGAGTAGAAGTCGGGCATCGATACGTCGCGCGGCCGGCTCAACCTTTATGCCGGCTGACTGGGCCTGGGCAGGTGTCAGGCGGACGATGCCTTCTCCCTGCGGCTCGGAAGTCCGCAGTTCACGTTCCTGACCTCGTTGCTGCTCCCTACAAGAGGCGAGTAACAGCATGGTCACAATCAGGGAGAGGCGCGACGTCAGACGAGCCGCCGCGAAGAAGATCTCGGGATGCCGAGTTTGAATCCAGAAACGGCGCTGATTCTGCATTGTCTCTTGAGTTTGGTCACTATATCATGCCTCTTGGCGATCTCAGTGGGGCCGCTGTTGATCAATCGCCCGGGGTGTGTTAAGAGCAAGACCATGAAAGCGACCTTGATTCCTTTCCTGGTTCTCGCCGTAGCTCTCCCCGTTTCTGCCTTTGCAGCCGGAATTCAGCCGGGAGGAGGGGATGACGGCTCCTGGATCTCGCTCTTCAACGGTCGGGATCTCGATGGCTGGACGATCAAGTGCAAGCCGCAGGATCGCGAAAAAGTGTTCTGGCGGGTCGACAATGGAACGATTCTGGCCGACTCGATCGGCCACAAGGGCCATGAGTACGTATGGTTGACGACAAACCGCGAATACTCGGATTTCGACCTCCGCCTGGAGTTTCAGGCTTACCGGAGCAGCCCCGGCAACAGCGGAGTGCAGATCCGAAGCCGTTACAACGACACTGAATCGTGGCTGAATGGCCCCCAGATCGATATCCACCCGCCCGGACCTTGGCGGACCGGCATGATGTGGGACGAAACACGCGGGAACCAGCGCTGGATCTTCCCGGATATACCGAAAGACAAATGGGTCGACGAAACGATGTCCAAACCTGCGCGGATCTTCCATTACGGGGAAGACGGCGATGCTTGGAATTCCCTCGAAATCTCGGCCCGGGGGACAAGTGTGACGGCGGTTCTCAACGGGGTCCGGATAACTGACTTCGAAGGCAAGGGGGTGCTCGACGACGAAATTCACCAGAAGCTACAGGTCGGGCGAAAGGGAGTGATCGCTCTCCAGATCCACACAGGCGACGAGCTCCGGATCCGGTATCGGAACATTCGCATCAAAACGCAGAACTGAGAAGGGCGGACAAGCACGAGACCGGATCCGTACCCCTCTTCCGGCTGACCACTCTTATGCCGTTTTCTGGCTGCTCTTGAGCACCGGGAAAGCGAACCAGAGTCCGTAAAATAACAGGAGGAGAACCGCCGCCACAAATCCTCCCGCCGCCACCGACCTGGTCACTTTCACAGTTACCACGTAAAAATCGCCAACGACGCCCAGAGGCAGCGATGCAGGCCCCCCCGCTTACCTCGACCATCAGGGCCCGGTCTGCCATAATATTAGGTAAGTTACCAGTCGTCGCCTCTCGCTGATAGAGCCTGACTGCATTCTCTCTCCCTGGAATTTCTCGGTTCAGAAACCTGACTCCTTTCTTTTCATCGTACCTAATGCAGCAGGCTGAATCGGACGGGTTAGCCCCAGGAGTACCTTATGCGAAGAGCAAGCATGATGATCGGGGTCTGCGTTGCGGTCCTTATCGTCGTCAGTCTGATCGTCTGGGCCACTTTTGATGTCAATCGATATCGCTCGCCAATCCAGGCCGAACTGCAAAGGCGACTCGGGCGTGCAGTGAGCCTGGGTCAGATGCATGTGGCCCTCTTCCCGCCGAGCTTCCGGGTCGAGAATCTAAAAGTCTCCGACAATCCGGAGTTCGGCCGCGACCGACCGTTTGTCCAGGCCGAGCGCGTGAACGTCTCGGCGAAGCTCCTCCCGCTTCTTCGTGGAAGAGTCGAGATCGACTCGTTGGACTTGCACCGACCCGTCGTCGAATTGGTGAGAAGCAAACAAGGCGGTTGGAACTATGCTTCGCTTGGGGCGGGCGGCTCTCACCGGAGTTCCCTTTCTCTGGGGGCGGTATCGATCGAGGACGGGCAGGTGGCGGTTACAGATGAGAAGACGGGGGAATCCCGGGTGGTTTACGACCGCATCGACGTCACCCTCGACAACTTGAGGCCCGACAGCAAATTCTCGGTTCAGATGACGGCCGGTCTTCCCGGAAAAGGCGATGAAGAAGTTCGGATCGACGGCGAGGGCGGCCCGATCCGCCAGGGAAATCTCGCGGCGACCCCGTTCCAGGGAACCGTGCAAATGAATGGAGTGGGATTGGCCGGCCTTCAACGTCTTTTGAGAAAGCCGGGATGGGCAGCCATGGATGGCACGGTCACGGGAAACATCAAGCTGGACCTGCAACCTGAGATGGCCTCGGCGGCCGGCGACCTGAAAATTCAGTCGGCCCGCGTTCGGGGCGTAGCTGTCGGATATCCGATAACCGTCCGGTTCAATGCAAATGAAGATCCCGTAAAAGACCTGGTGACCATCAGCAAGGCGGCCATCATGCTCGGATCGACGCCGCTTTCCGTCAGCGGCACCCTCAACACAAAGGCAAGTCCAACCCGGCTTGACCTTCACCTGAAAGCCGACAATTCCTCCCTGGTGGAACTTGCGCGGCTTGCTTCCGCTTTTGGCGTCGGGTTCTCACCGAACACGACTGTCAACGGGCTGGTCAACAGCAATGTTCAAATTCGCGGCACCACGGGGCATCCGACTCTCAACGGGACTCTGGTCGCCCGGAATGTCCGGGTGAGTGGCAAACAGCTACGGCAGCCGCTCGACATCAATGCTGTGAAATTCAACCTCACTCCAGCCGATATCCGCTCGGATGAATTCGACATTGTGTCGGGCGGAACCACGCTCCGGAGCAGGTTCGTGCTTCGCGAGTACGCCTCGGAATCTCCGGTTGTCAGTGCGGATCTGCGGGCGCCGGCCGCGGAATTCGGCGCCGTCCTGGCGCTCGTCAAGGCATACGGGGTGCGGGCTCTGGACAACTTGAACGGCAACGGTACGCTGAGCTTGAACATGCAGCTTTCCGGACGGGTCAAGTCCTTGACGGGCGACGGGATTCTGCGGGCGTTGGATGGGAACAGCCGAATCCAGTTCAGCAATCTCCGTTTCGGCGGAACCAACCTGAGTCGTGACATCTCCTCCGTTGCCGGTTTCCTCAAACCGGTGGGGTCCTCTCAGGGTTTTACCGACATTTCAACCGTGCGCGGGGACATCATTGTCAGAAATGGAGTCGCGGGGACCACTAATGTGGAGGCGCTCCTGGACCTGGGAACGATAGGGGTCATGGGAACCGCCGACCTGGCCCGGCAATTGCTCGATCTCCATGTCAACGCGGTGATGACCCAGAAAGTGAGCGAGGAGGTAGGCGGAACCAACATCGGCGGTTACATGACAAGGGCATTGGCAAACGATAAGGGGGAATTGGTGATTCCTGTCCGGATCACCGGGACCTTCCAGCACCCGAAGGTCACCCCGGACCTCGAGATGTTTGCCTTGATGAAGCTGAAGACCGCCCTCCCGAATACCAGCGATCCTACTGCCGGCATCTCGGACGTGCTGGGCAGGGTTCTGGGACAAAAAACGAAGCCCCAGCCTCCCGAGTCAAAACCCCCGGATGAACAAACGCCGGGGGACCAGCAGCAACAACAAAATCCTGCTCAAAAAACGGTCGAAGAGATCCTGCAGGCGCTGTCAGGAAAGAAGAAAAACGACAAGGAGAAGCAACCTGACAGCAAGCCGACCGAGTAAGGAACCTGGTTGGACCAAGGAGCGGGTGACTCGGGTGTCATGGAGGTACCGGATGTTCCAGTTCTGAGTTCGGAGTTCTGAGTTCGGAGTTCGAAGTTCGGTTCGGGGTTCAAGGAGCAGGGGAGTGGCAGTTAGCTGAACCCCGGACCCTAACCCTGAACCTGAACCAGAACTTCGAACTCAGAACTCAGAACTCAGAACTCAGAAGTACCGGATGTCGGCCTGGGCGAAGCCCCAAAAAACGAGTGCAAAGTGGATCTCAGCGCTGTGTTGATTTTTGATTGTTGATTGAGGCCTCGCGCGTGAATAATTCGCAGTCGTGAGTATTTCAACCATCAGTCGTCGATTAAGAAGCGTTCATTGCCAGGTTCTCCTTCTCGCCCTCCTTGTCTCCGTGGTTGCTTGTCTGGCCGAGTCTCCGGCTACGCCCACGCTCCGCCTGCCAGAGATTGTCAGGCCGCTAGGATATGAGGCTGATCTCCGTGTGACCCCTGGCCAGGAGGAGTTTCAAGGCAGTATCGAAATCGAGATCGAGATTCGTGAAAGAACGCCGGCATTCTGGCTGCATGCGAAGGATTTGAATCTCGACGAGATTCGAATTGAGACAGCGGCAGGTCTTCTGACGGCAACTGCCGGCGCGGCCGGCGAAGATTTCGTTGCCATTACACCATCCGAGCCCCTGGCCGTCGGCAAGGCTCGCGTCTTTATCCGTTACCGGGGTTCAATCAGCAAAACTTTGACCGATGGGATGTTTCAGCAGCGCGAAGGGGAGGACTGGTACGTCTTCACGAAATTCGAACCAGTGACCACGAGACGGGCTTTCCCCTGTTTTGACGAGCCATCGTTCAAGGTCTCCTGGCAGCTGACTTTACACATCCCGGCCGGTCTTAAAGCCTTTTCAAACACCCCGCTCGAGGACCAGTCTTCCGAGCCGGGCGGCTTCACCCGGGTACGCTTCGCTCCCACCCGCCCGCTCCCGCCTTACCTCGTCGCGTTCGCGGTCGGGCCGTTCGACGTCGTCGAGACTGCACCCGTCGGGAAGAAGAAACGCCCGAGCCGAATCGTTGTCCCCCGCGGTCGGTCAGCTGACGCCCAGCATGCGGCCTCCGTGACGCCACAGTTGATCGAGGCACTCGAGGAGTACCTGGGGATTCCTTACCCCTACGAGAAACTGGACCAGGTGGTTGTCCCGGTGACAACTGCCTGGGGAGGCATTGAGAACGCCGCCCTCATCTGCTACGGGCAGTTTCTGCTCGCGAAACCGGCGGATGATACCGACGGGCGCCAGCGGACGCGTATCACCACCATGTTGCATGAGATGTCCCACCAGTGGCTCGGGGGGCTTGTCACTGCACGATGGTGGGATGAACTTTGGCTCAACGAAGGCTTTGCTTCGTGGATCACGCCCAAGCTCCTCGATCGGCTGCACCCCGACTGGCGTATCCCAGGCTCGCTTGTCAGTGGGCGGGGTTCGGCGATGGGAACGGACAGTATGGCGTCAGCTCGAAAGGTCCGCCAACCCATTGAAACTCCGGGCGACATTGCCAATGCCTTCGATGGGGCGATCACGTACCAAAAAGGTGCGGCAATCATTTCGATGTTCGAGAGCTACCTGGGAGCAAGAACCCTTCAGGAGACGCTACGGCTCTACCTCAGACGCCACTCCTGGGGAACCACCGGCACAACGGATTTCCTGTCGGCACTTCAGTTGGTCTCCAAGCGTGATCTTTCCGCCGCCTTTCTCAGCTTTCTGGATCAGAACGGTGTGCCGCTCCTAACGGTGGACGTCAGGTGCGAGAGCGGAAGACCCTCGCTCCGCCTGACTCAGGAGCGATATACGCCCCTTGGTTCTGAGGCAAAGACCGATTCGATTTGGACGCTCCCCGTCTGCTTCCGTTGGGGTGAGGGCGGGTCTGAGAAGCGCCAGTGTGTCCTTTTGACGACCCGCTCCGCGGATTTTCCTCTGGCCGGCACCCGTTCCTGTCCTGACTGGGTCCTCGTCAACGAAGGGGCGGCCGGATACTACCGTACCTCTTACGAAGACGATTGGTTCCAGAGACTTTTAGACGGGGGCAACGCGAAGCTTTCCCGTGAAGAACGGCTGAGCCTGATACAGGACGTGCAAGCCCTGGTAGCCGGGGCAAGGATCGACCCGCGGCAGGCGTTCCCACTCGCCCTCCGCCTGGGTGAGGCCGAGGAACGCGAGATCGTGTACGCAGCCATCCGGATCGCGAACGGCTACTCGGGAATTCTCCCGGACGAGTTGTTGCCCTACCATCAACGCTTCCTTCGCCGCTGGCTGGGAAAGCGGGCTCATGCGCTCGGTTGGCGTCCCAAGCCGGGTGAAACCGACGACGTCAAGGCGATCCGGCAGGCGATCGTTCCCTTGATCGCTATTGGGGGCGAAGACGTCGAGCTCGGCACGGAGGCAGTCAAGCTCGCGCGGGCATGGTTGAGCGACCGTCGCGCCGTCAATCCCGACCTCGCAGGATTAATCCTGGTGACCGCGGCACGGCACGGAGACCGCGCTCTCTTCGAGCAGTTCCTCGCGGAGCTCCGGACCTCGAAGGTTCTGGAGGAACGCCTCACAATCGTGGCAGCGATGGGGGCTTTCCAGGATCCGGAAATCGTACGGTCTGCTCTCCGGCTTCTTCTGGATGATTCAGCAGGCCTCGACGTTCGCGAGCTAACCTCCCTTCTGTCCGGTCAGTGGCGCGAGACCCGGCCAATCGTCTGGGATTTCGTGCGCCAAAACTTCGACGCCTTGAATACACGCCTCCCGGGCGCGCGGGGAATCCCCTTCGGCGCAACGCTTCCCAGCGTCGCCGGCGGGTTCTGCGAAAACAACAGCGACGCAGAAGTGGAAGCGTTTTTCCGGCCACGCATGAAGGAATTGAGCGGCGGCGCGCGAAACCTGGAGCGCGTTTTGGAAGGCATCCGACTGTGCAAAGCCCGGCGCAACGCGGTTCTCGACGGGGTCAGAGAGTTTCTGGGGCAGTACGAACAACCAGCGAATGAGGAAAACAGCCCGACCGTGAGGGAAAGGGACTAACAGAGGCGACAACCGGGACGCGCCTTCCCGCGGCTGATTAAACGGCAGATTTCTCGTTGATGAGATGTAAGAGCCATGGCTTAAGCGACTTTGCTTTTAAGAACGCGTCGCGATCACCGTATCGTTCCCACGTAACCAAGAAGCCGGAAAGCCTGAGCGGGCGTTTCCGGTATCACGCCAGGATCTAAGAACCAAAGACACCGGTCCCTGTAGCGTTCGACAAGGGAACAGACCTCCGCCATGATCTCCGCCTGGCTTCTATCTGTTCCACTTCCTGAAGATCCCATCCGATGAAAGTCGTAACAGGTTACGTTTGACAGAGTCCACCTGAGACGCGGCCAGGCGGTCGTAGTGATCGATGAGATTAACCCTTCTGGCAGGCAAATTACCGCTGCCCTATACTCGGGTGGACTGAACAGGGAGGAATATGGGCGGTATTTTCTGCAAAACCTGGCAAAGAGTTTTCAAACTCATCGTCGTGGCGTTGGTCTTCGTACTCCTGGCCGCCGGGACAGGCGCGCAGGATGGCGCCAAAGCGAAATGGACGATCATCGGCCCCGGCGGCGGCGGAAGCATGTTCTTCCCCACGGTCAGCCCGCACGATCCTTCCGTCGTTCTCATCGCCTGCGATATGACCGGCGCTTACATCACAACGAACGCCGGGCGGTCATGGCGAGAGTTCAACCTGCGTAATCGGGTGGATTCATTCGCATTTGACCCGACTGATCCCAGGGTCATTTATGCCGGAGCAAGCGGCGTGTTCCGTTCCGAGGATCGGGGCAAGTCGTGGCGTCTCGTCCTTCCCGAACCGGCCAAAGGCGTTACCGAACTGATGGTCGGAGATCACGGGGACCATTCATTCGTGAGTCCGGGCTGGCCACGCGGTGGCAAAGTGCAGGCAATTCGGGTGGATCCGGGCAAGGGGTCGCGTGTGCTGGCTGCAGTGAGCGCAGCAGGTCAGGTTCATGTGTTCCTCTCCGAGGACAGCGCGAAAACCTGGTCGAGCCTGATGGAAGTTGCAGATGCGAGAGCCCACGTACTCTTCCTGGACCCCGCCTCTCCTCCCGAAGACAGGGTCGTGTACCTGACAACCGGCTCTTCCGTCTATCGCACCCGGCTTCGCCAGCCGAAGCCCGAGCGACTTACGCTCCCCGCCTCTATTGGCTCGATCGTTCACGCGGCCGCCGGTTTTGATCGGAAGTCGGGGCGAACCCTCCTCTACCTGGTCAGTCCCCCGGCGTGGCGGGAAGAGAAGCTTCAGACGGGGGTTTGGAGGTCCCGGGACGGGGGCCAGACTTGGGAGGAGCTCCGGGGCGGGCTGGAAAACAACGCGGCCGGTCCCGAGACTCGGGCGCTACCGGAGTTCAACTTCATCGCGACATCGGAAGGCCACGCGGCCACCGCCTATCTCGGGGTGGTGCGCCACCCGCAACAGGCGAACGGAAAGGTCGAGGACTTCTTCGGTATCATCAAAACAGAGGATTCCGGAGACACCTGGACGTGGGTCGTCAAGGCAGCGGACCAGAAGAGCCCGCCGAACCGAACGCACAGCTGGATCGGCCGGAACTACGGCGCCGGGTGGGGAGGCTCCCCTCACGGCATCGGGGTGAGCGCGACCAATCCGAACGTCGCTTATGCGACCGACTATGGCACGGCTTACTACACCGTTGACGGCGGGAAAACGTGGGCGCAGGTGTACGCGAACGATCACCCTGACGGGTCCACCTCGACCAGCGGGCTTGACGTCACGACCTGTTACGGCATCCACTTCGACCCCTTCGATCGCCAACACCTGACGATTTCGTACACCGATATCGGGTTCTTCCATTCTTTCAACGGTGGAAAGACCTGGACGCAAGCGTTGAAGGGCGTTCCTGAGCCATGGATCAACACCTGTTACTGGATGGTGTTTGACCCTGAAGTCAGGGGAAGGGCGTGGTCCGTCTGGGCCAATGCGCACGACCTCCCGCGACCCAAGATGTTCCGAGGCAATTTTGACCGCTTCCTGGGCGGGGTTTGCCGAACCTCGGACGGGTGCCGAACGTGGGAGCTGACGAGTCGAGGGATGCCGGACAACACGGTGTCAACGCACATTGTTCTTGATCCACGGAGCCCGCGCGACAGCCGGACGCTCTACGTGGCGGGGTTCGGAAAGGGTGTATTTAAGTCGACGGACGGCGGCGAGTCCTGGGCGCCGGCCAGCAACGGGCTGGGGACCAACCGGAACGCCTGGCGCCTGGTCCTGCTGCCCGACGGGACGCTTTACCTGCTTGTTGCCCGAGGCCTGCGCAACGGCGCGGTGATTGACGGCGCCCTGTATCGGTCTTCGGACGCAGCCGGCAGCTGGAAAGCCGTCGCGCTGCCACAAGGTGTGAATGCGCCGAACGATCTCGTGTTCGACCCTGCACATCCGTCCCGAATGTTCCTGGCGTGCTGGCCTCATCCCGTCGAAGGAGCCGAGCACGATGGCGGACTCTACGTGACCGAGGATCGAGGAGGGAGCTGGCGGCGGATCTTCAGCGAGAACGCCCACGTGTACGGCGTGGCCCTCGATCCCTCGCATCCCGGCCGGGTCTTTATCAACACCTTCGACAGCGGCGCCTATCGCTCAGACGACGGAGGTCAACACTGGCGGAGGCTCGAGGGATACACCTTCAAATGGGGACATCACCCGATCCCCGATCCTCAAAATCCGGGGATGCTTTACCTGACAACGTACGGCAGCAGCGTCTGGCATGGCCCGGCCGAGGGCGTTCCCGGGGCATTCGAAGACGTCGAGCCTTGGCAGAAGTGAAGCAGGACGTCCCCGAGCTGGTCTATTTTTGGGAAACGGCGGCAGGAGGGGTGATTACCTTCCCCTGCAGGGCCTGTTTGAAGAACTCTCCGGCCCCCGTCAACTCGTAAGTATCCCAGGACACTAACAAGTTCGGGCCCCATTCCGGGATCAAATACCCAGCCGAGCCAGCTGATGCCCCGGCCTTCCAGGTAAGTGATAATCGCCTTCCCGTAGTCGCCGTCCTTCACGACCGCTCCCTTGGGTAGAGACAACCCGAACTCGGTCGCCACGACCGGGTACTCAGCTGCCGCGAACCCGAAGTTCTCGTCCCACTTCGGTTCCCACGGCTGCTTTCGCTTGTGCGCGTAGGGATGGGTCACATACCCGATCCCCTCAGCCTCAACCGGCTCAATCAGAAGAGGAGTCAGGTCGTACGCCCAATCCAGAGGGGCGACGAGCGGAATGGTCTCCTGGTCAAACGCCCGGATCAAGGTGATCATGTGCTCGTTCAGTCTCTTCCACTGGCTCCAGGACATGCTCCCGAGTTGGCCCCGGTAGATGGTGGGCTCATTGAACAGCTCGTAAAACGCGACCGTGTTATTGCCGTTGAAATGCCTGGCGATCGTCTGCCAGAACTCGAATGTCTCCTTCTTGGTCGTGTTGTACATGGGGTCCTGGAACAGCTCCATCTCCAGGTTCCCGATGCTGTGCCAGTCGATCATCACGTACATGTCGAGCTCGGTGCACCACTCGACGGCCTGCTCAAGCAGCTTCAGGTAGCCCGCAGGAGTGCGCTCCCGCCAAGCGATCGGATGAACCGGGATGCGGACGACCATCGCGCCCATTTCCTTGACCTTCGCAAAATGCTCTTTGTTCCAGTGTCCCTGGTGCTCGACCTTGTCGGGGTCGGAAATCGACAGTCCCCGGAAGAGGATGGTCTTGCCCGTCGCATCGACGAATTTGTTCCCCTTGACCTGGATCAACGGGAGCTTCTTGGCCTGCGGGCTGCGGTACGGCCTGCCGAAAGGCCGATCACGCCACCATTGATGGTAGGTTGGAGGCGGCGGGGTTGCCTGCTGAGCGGCGAGATTCTCTAAGGTCAGAACTGCGCAGATTAATGCGAGCAGTCCGATCGCTGTCTGTGTCTTTCCCGGTCGATGTCTCATGTTCCGGGATTGTGACGCACACGCCGCCTCGCGCACAAGCCATTAGGAGTCTTGATGACGAAACGTCCCCTTGGGCGTTGTTTTCGCCGTTGTCCGGGACACCGGATGAGGGCACCGCCGGGGCCCGCCGAGTCCGGTCACACGCAGCGCAGGGGGCCTTGTCGGAGCCGCGCGCGAGCGCCTTCCAGCGAAGCAAGCGGGTTGCAACAGTAGGCAGATCGCATGCCCTTTTGCAGGGTCAGTGCGAGGGACGTGCGGTCAGCTCACTGTTACAACCCGCTTGCTTCGCTGGAAGGCGCTCGCGCGCGGCTCCGACAACACTCGGTTCCGGTCGACTCTTCCAGGGCGGGCTGGAAAACGGGTCAGTAAAAGGCTGTTTACACGCAAGTAACATTTTCAACACCCTCGCAGCGTGCGCGGCTCTGAAAAGGAACAGTTGCCGGGGCGCGGTCAGCTCACGGGTTTGTAGCATTTGCTCCTCCTCAGCCGCGGCCTTGATAGCGACGGACGGCCGCCGCTTGCGTCCCTTGGCACCTGCCGCTGCGATTACGCCAGTGCCTCCTTGCAGAACTGGACGCACTTCTTGATCTCCGCGAGCACGTCGGAGCCCTCCGGCGTGTTGTACTCGTACTCGATGCTGGCGGGGAACGAGTACTTCTGCTTCTTCATGAGCTGCAGGATTTCTTTCAGCGGCGTTTCACCCTGCCCCCAGGGCATGTTCGCCCCCCCGCGGCCCGGCCCGGCGTTCTCCGGAGAACCGCCCGGGCCTTTGCGGTCCTTGAGGTGCAGGCTCGCGATTCGGTCCTGGTACTTCTCGATGATCGGGATCGGGGACTGCCCGGTGACCCCGTAGTAGTGGCCCACGTCCAGATTCAGAGCGGTGTATTTGGAAGCCCCGAGCGCCTTCTCGAAGCCGGACGAGCCGCCCTGTCCGTGAGTGTGAAAGGCAATGCGCAGTTTCCGCTTGGCCGCGTAATCCGCCACGCGCTGCAGCAGGGCGTCCTCTGTAGGCAGTTCCATCGTAACGTGGCTCGCACCCAGCGTATGGGCGACGTTCCAGATGTAGTCATATTCCTGATCCGACATCGCCATGGTCGGCGGCAACTTGAAGGCGTAAATCTTGACGCCCGCGTCCTCGTACATTTTCCGGAACGCTTTGTACTTGGCCATCGGGACCGAGAGGCGCCATTGCTTCATCTCCTCGGCCGCCTTCTGCCTTGCCGCCTGCTGCTCGGGCGACAACGGCGGACGGCCGCCGCCTGGTCCACCCGGCCCCGCGCCTTGGCCCGCGCCAGGTGCTCCGGGCCCGGTGGGTGGGCCTCCGCCCGGTCCAAATCCGCGCCCTGGTTGTGCCGGTGCGCCGGCGTAGCTTTCCGCGACATTGCTCATCAGCTCTATCCCGCTGATGCCACAGTCGACGCAATACTTCAGCGTCTCCTCGGCGCTACCGGGGAGCGCGCGGAAGCTGTACGTGATGATACCGATCTGCACTCCTCCGAACTTCGAGCTCGCCTTGCCCGCTGTCAGCGTTGCCGCGGCACCGGCGGCCAGCGCAATCCTTCCAAAATCCCGTCTTGTGTAGAGCATCCGTCCCTCCTTTTGTGATCTAGAGCCTTAGACTGCCTCCCATCCGAGTTCGAATTCTGGCCCCGCTGGGAAAACGGCCGGAGTCGGATATCATGATACAGGTATCGCGTATCTCATTCGGAGGGTTAGATCATGTCGAAACGGATTCTGGTGGTGACAGGGGATGCAGGTGAAAGCTACGAGACACTTTATGCCATTCATCGGTTCCGAGAGGCTGGTTACCAGCCCGTCGTAGGAGCACCGAGCAAGCGACCTTTACACCTGGTTATCCACGACTTTGAGCCGGGTTGGGACACTTACGTGGAGCGGCCGGGATACTCCGTCGCCTCGGATCTGACCTTCGAGGAAGTCGGGGTTGATGACTACGAAGCAGTGTTGATTCTGGGCGGAAGAGCTCCCGAATATCTGCGTCATAACCCGAAGGTGATCGGGCTGGTCCAGGAGTTCGACCGGAAGGGAAAGTGGATATTCGCGATCTGCCACGGCATCCAGGTGCTTATCACTGCCGGGCTTGCCCGCGGAAAACGCCTGACCGCTTATGAACACGTGCGCTGCGAGGTCGAGGCCGCCGGGGGCGAATACGACACGGGCCAGGCCGTGCGGTGCGGCAAGATGGTGACCGCGCAAAACTGGGGTTCGCATCCCGAGTTTTACCGGGAAATTTTTGCATGCCTCCAGGAGAATCGAGACTGAGGTGGGAAAGCTCCTGCGCTTGCGATCTGGTCGGTCGATCTACTACTCCGAGAAGGGAACCGGACCGTGCGTCCTCTGCCTTCACGGCCTGGGCGGTGGCAGCTACTTCTTCGCCGGCTTGGCTGAGGCTCTTCAGGACGCCTACCGAACCGTTGCGATCGACCTTCCCGGTTGCGGTTTTTCGCCTCCCGGCGCCTCCGGTTTTTCATTCGACGACTGCGCGGAGGTTGTCGAGGAGTTGACTTCGAGAGGAACTGGGCGAGACGATAGCAATTATTGGTCATTCCATGGGGACGATCGTCGCTTTGAAGCTGGCCGCCCGACTTCCCGTATCCGGTTTCGTCTTTGTAGGTGGTCTTCCGGAACCGATTCCCGAGGCTCAAAGCAGGCTGCGGGAGAGAGCTCGAGACATTCGCGAGCGCGGCATGGCGGGAATCGGTGACCTGACGATTCCCATCGTATTCTCCGAAGCGTCGCGGCGGGCGATTCCGGACAAAGTCGCGATGTATCATCGTCTGCTCGAGCTCAACCCTCCGGAATATTACGCACAGGCCGCCCACGCTCTTTCAGAGGCGAGCGCCTGGGACACGGTCTCCGGAGTGCTCGTGCCCTGCCTCGCCATCACCGGGTCCCAAGACCGCTACGCGCCTCCCCCGGCCGTCAAAGAGTTTGTCAGGCACCTACCCGGTCCCGCCCAGTACTGCGAGATAGAAGAGTGCGGGCATATGCCGTTCTTCGAAAAACCGGATCTCTTCGCATCAGTCGTACGCGGCTTTCTGGACGGACTTCACGCCTCGAGGTAGCGCGTCAGCCCGGCGTAAGCAGGAAGACCAGTCCGGCGCTCATCGTCGAGGTTGCCGACCCGTCCGGCCGGCTCAAGCCGGGACTACAAACCTTCCTCGGGGCCCGAGCGCGGTCGTCGAGCGAGGCTGTTGCAGTTCGCTTCCTCACGCCTCCTGAATCGTAACCCTGTTCAGCGTGTCCCCCTGTCGGATCGCATTCACGACCTCCTGGCCGTCCCGCACCTGTCCAAAAACAGTATGTTTGCCGTCGAGCCAGTCGGTGATGACATGGGTAATGAAGAACTGGCTGCCATTTGTATTCGGCCCGGCATTCGCCATCGAGAGTGACCCGACCTGGTGCTTGCGGGGATTGTTGCGGACTTCGTCCTGGAAGCGGTAGCCCGGTCCGCCGCGTCCTGTGCCGGTCGGATCGCCCCCCTGGACCATGAAGTCGGGGATGACGCGATGAAAGACGGTTCCATCAAAGAACCCATCCCGAGCGAGGAACACGAAGTTGTTTACCGTGACCGGCGCGTCTTTGGGGAACAGATCACAGACGATCGTCCCCCGGGTCGTCTCGAAGGTGGCTGTAAAAGACTTGCTGTTGTCGATCGTCATCGCCGGCGGTGCTGCATATTGTTTTGGCATTCCAATAGTGTGGCACAAGATCCGGCAAAGTGCCTCAAAGAGGAGGCTTATACGTACTCCGCGCGGACCTGCCGACGCATTGGCGCGTATCTCAATATTGGAGTTCTCTCCCAGGAAGGGAATTGTTCCAAACCCGAAACGCTTCAGGACAGTCATGTCCATTTTGCTGATCGCGCCGACTGCGCGCTCCAAAACCGCCGGGGTAATTCCCGTTCCGGTCGAGGCTGATATAATGACGGGTATCGAAGAACCGGATCCCTCCGAACAGGTCAGACAAAACCAGGCAGAAGTGGAATGGCAAGAAGGGGGCCGGCTCGATCCCTGAAGTCTGTTTGCGCGCCCCTCAGTTCGGGCCGGGAAGGGAGAAAATGCCGCATCGTCTCGCGACCAGCCGCAAACGTAAACGCCGAAGCGACAGCGGGGCAGAGCGCGCCTCGTTAGTTGGGCGCCAACTCGGCTCCTACCAGGTTCTTACCCTGCTCGGGGCTGGAGGAATGGGGCAGGTCTACAGGGCCAGGGACCTTCGCCTTGACCGGACCGTGGCGCTCAAGGTCCTCACCGCCGCGAACGCTTTTGACCGAAACTCCATGAATCGGTTCACCCGGGAGGCTAAAGCAGCTTCGGCTCTGAATCATCCCAACATCTGCACGATCTACGAAATCGGCGATTCGGATGGCATTCGCTTCATCGCGATGGAGCACATTGAAGGGACTATCCTGGCTCACTGGGCGGCTGAGAACCATCCTGACATCAGCTCCATCCTCGACATAGCCATTCACCTCGCCGACGCGCTCGAGGAGGCTCACGCAAAGGGAATCATTCACCGGGATATCAAGCCCGCGAACCTTATCGTCAACCCCCGCGGAACCGTCAAAATCCTCGATTTCGGACTCGCAAAGATCAGACGCAACGAAGACCGGGGTTCCGATCCCGGGCAGGCGTCCACACAGGAAGGTCTTTTGGTCGGTACCGTTGACTACATGAGCCCCGAGCAGGTTGAAGGGCGAGATCTGGATGCGCGCACCGACGTATTCAGCCTTGGCACGGTCCTCTATGAGTTGGCGGCTGAACATCGTCCGTTTGCCGGCCCGACCCTTCCCGAGATCCTCGCGCAGATCCTGTACCGGGAGCCGGAACCCCTTTGCAGCTTGAACCCGGGGATTCCGAGTGAATTTGAAAGAATCATCGGGAAATGCCTGGAAAAGGACCGTGAACGACGCTATCAGTCAGCCGGCGAATTGCTGATCGATCTCAAGAGGCTGAAGCGGGATATCGATTCGGCCGCGCGCCCGGCTTCCTGGGCGACTCTTTTCGGACGGCCGGTCGTCCTCGGCCTGGTGCTGTTGTCGGCTCTCCTGATTGCGGCCCTCGCCTACTGGTCCCCGAATCTCGGTTTCAACCGGCAAACGGCGCAAGTCCCCCTCGCCTTGGTTCCTCTGACGAGCTATGCGGGATCGGAATCATTTCCCAGTTTCTCTCCTGACGGCACCCTGGTCGCTTTTGACTGGGACGGGGAGAAGCAGGACAACAAGGATATTTACATCAAGCAGCTCGATTCCGATGGCTACTCGCGTCTCACCGACTATCCGGGATGGGATAGCGACGCGGCGTGGTCTCCGGACGGACGCTGGATCGCCTTTATCAGAGAAACAAGCTCGCGCAGGTATTCGGTCATTCTGAAACCACCCTTGGGCGGACTCGAGCGGACGCTGGCCGATATCGATTTCCCCCTCTATCTTCTCTGGAATCGCAACGTCGCCTGGCATCCGAACGGCAAATGGCTCGCCGTGCCGGATCGAAGCGGACAATCGGGACCGGCCGGGTTGTTCCTGCTTTCGGTTGAATCTGGCGAGAAACACCGTCTGACTGCACCGCCCGCAGGATTTGCCGGCGATTCCGGCCCCGCTTTCTCTCCGGATGGGCACAAGCTCGCCTTTTCCCGTTACGTCAGCGAGAACGTCTCGGATATTTACCTATTGAACCTCGACGAGCATCTGGCCCCTTCCGGTCAAATGCTCGCCCTCAGTTCCGATCACCGGAGCTACGGGCCGGAATGGACTCCGGATGGAGAAGAGATCTTCTACGTCTCGGGCTCCCGCCACAATCCTGCCTTATGGCATCTTGATCCGCTCCAGCCGGAGAATCGGCGGCCCCTACCAGGCATGCAACGCTCCTTCGGCCCGGCTTTCTCGCACCGGGGGAATCGTCTGGCCTTCGCACAACTGCTCACCGATGTAAACATCTGGCAGATCGAGACCGCCACCTCAGGTTCGCAGCGCCCCTTACCGGTGAACCTGATTTCGTCAACCTATGTGGATCACACGCCGCAATTCTCCCCGGACAGCACGCAGATCGCCTTTGCCTCCTATAGGTCGGGAAGCCCGGAGATTTGGGTTTGCCGCGCGAATGGTTCAGGCGCCTCCCAGCTCACCTCGTTTCGTGGTCCTGAAACCGATCTTCCAGCCTGGTCTCCCGATGGGAAGCGCATCGTTTTTGGATCACGGGCCGCCGGTTCCGATGACATATACGTCGTGAACGCGCGAGGAGGCAAGCTGCAGAGGCTGACGCAGGATTCCGCGGATGACAAGGGACCGAGCTACTCGAGAGACGGCCAGTGGATTTACTTCAGCTCAAACCGCAGCGGAGAACGACAAATCTGGAAGGTATCCGCCGAAGGGGGAGCGGCCGTTCAGGTCACCAGAAGGGGCGGAATCCTTCCGGCCGAATCCGTCGACGGGAAGTTTCTCTACTACCTGAAAGACACTACGGGTCACTATTTCAGCTCGTTGTGGCGAATGCCGCTGGACGGAGGCGAGGAAACGCAGGTCCTGGACACCGTTTATGGGAACGACTATGCGTTGGCCCGCAACGGCATTTACTTTATTCCCCAGCCCAATCCCAACTGGTCAATCGATTTCTTCAGCTACGAAACCGGGAAAGCGAAGCAATTTGCCGCTCTCCCCAAGCGAGCTGCCTGGGGCTTTTCTCTATCCCCCGATGAGGCGCGGATCTTGTACACGCAATTCGACGCAGAGGGATTCGATCTAGTGGTCGCGGAGCACGTCCGGTAGTTCGTGGCGTTTTCAAGTTTCGATGGAGTTTCGGCGGAGTTTCGGGGACACAAAACTTAATTCCTCTGCTTACGCATGGTGAAGTTGACGGGATGGGAATTAAGTATTATGTCCCCGAAACTGCGCCGCCTTGGTCGTTTGTCCATTTGCTTCTCCGGGTTAGACTGACTATATGAAAACTCTCCGTTTTTTCTTTCTCCTGGGTAGCTTCGCGCTTGCCACCGGACCCGCTCTTCTCGGCCAGACGAGAGAGAGAAATCAGGTCCCTGAGCAGTACACGTGGCGACTGACTGAACTGTATCCAACCGACGAGGCGTGGCAGCAGACGAAGGAGAAGACGGCCGCCCGGCTGCCCGAGATCGAGCGCTACCGCGGTACACTCGGCCAGTCGGCCAAACAGTTGCTCGGCTGCCTGGAGCTTGTTACACAAGTGCAGAAGGAGTACACCAGGCTGAGCACCTATGCGGGTCTCGCTTCCGCTCTCGACACTCGGGATTCGAAGTACCTCGCGATGACGCAGGAGAGCGATCTCCTGGGCTCCGAACTGCAATCACGCACAGCCTTTGTGGAGCCCGAGATCCTCGCGGTTGGGCGCCAGCGTATTGACAGCTTCATCGCGCAGGAACAGGGGCTCAAGATCTATGCTCACTACCTGGACGATGTCCTGCGGCGCGCCGCACACACCGGTACTCCGGCGGAAGAAAAGATCATTGCGGATGCCGGGTTGATGGCGGATGCGGGCGGGAGCATCCACGGCGTCTTGATCAACGCGGACTTCCCCTACCCGGAAGTGACACTGTCCGATGGGAAGACCGTGAAGGTCGACCAGGCTGGATTCCAGCTTTACCGAACCTCGGCGAACCGCGAAGATCGTCAGAAGGTGTTCCGCTCTTTTTTCGGAAGCCTGAACGACTTTCGTCGGACCCTTGGGACATCGCTTTACGCGAACGCCAAGCGCGACCTGTTCTTCATGAAGGCTCGCAAATACGACACCGCCGTCGCGGCCTCGCTGGATGCCAACGCGATCCCTGTCGCGGTCTACGAGTCCCTGCTTTCAAACGTGAACGCCAGCCTTCCGACTTTCCACCGTTACCTGAAACTGCGGCAGAGGATGATGGGGCTTGACCAGCTCCACTACTACGACCTCTACGCACCGCTTGTCCCCGGTGTCGATCTGAAGTACCCGTACGAAGATGCCGAGAAACTGGTTGTCGCATCGCTGGCGCCCATGGGCCAGGATTACGTCAATGTGGTGAAAAAGGCTCTTGCGGAACGCTGGATCGACGTGTATCCGACCACGGGGAAACAGTCGGGCGGATTCTCCAGCGGAAACGCGTACGATGTCCACCCCTACATTCTGATCAACTACACGGGGCTCTTCGCCGATGTCAGCACGCTCATCCATGAACTCGGCCATACCCTGCACAGTCACCTCTCGAACAAGGCGCAGCCGTATCCGACGGCCGACTACCCGATCTTCCTGGCAGAAGTCGCATCCACGTTCAACGAAGCCCTGTTTCTCGACCACATGCTGAAGCACACCACGGACGACAAGGTCAAGCTCTCTATCCTGGGCAATTACCTGGAGCAGATGAAGGGAACGCTTTTTCGTCAGGCCCAGTTCGCGGAGTTCGAACTGCAGGCCCACAAGCTTGTCGAGAAGGGCGAAACCCTGACGGGCGACCGGTTGAATCAGCTCTACATGGAAATCGCGCAAAAGTACTACGGGCACGCCAAGGGAGTATGCCTGGTCGATGACGAGGTCAAGGCGGAATGGGCATTCATTCCGCATTTCTACAGCAGCTATTACGTCTACCAGTACGCCACATCCATGACCGCCTCCTCGGCCCTTTCGGAAAAAGTGCTGGCGGGGGACGAGGAGACGAAAAGGAAGTTCATGCTGTTCCTCTCCTCCGGTGGCTCGGACTATCCCATCGAGCTCCTGAAGAAAGCCGGGGTCGACATGACAAGCCCGGAGCCGTTTCAACTGGCGATGAAAAAGATGAACCGCGTCATGGACCAGATGGAGGAAATCCTGGCCAAGACGGGTCGGTAGCGGCAGCGGGCAGCAGGCAGCAGGCAGCAGGCAGCGGGGATTTGCCTCCCGTGGGTCCCACTTCCCAGTGGGACTCTTCGTGCCAGCGGGCAACCACCCGGCAGCGCCTGCCGATGTCCGACTGGGAAGTCGGACCCACGCCGGAGTCGCCCGGTTCAGTGCGCAGTCCGCAGTGCGCAGTGCGCAGTGATTTACAGGAGCATTAATGTTTCAGAACATAGACATCAGAAAGTTGTCGGAAATGGCAGGCCCCGAACGGATCCCATCCCCGGTTTGTCAAAGGCCGGAGACGTCGCCGCGCTCTTGCGTTACTGAGGCGGGGCCGCAGACGTCGGTACGGTTCTGTTCGGCTCGCCGACCCGTGATGAGATTGTGGCACCTCCGAGCCGCACAGAACCGCAAACGGAGCGTCTTTCAGCGGAGTGCGCGGATTCTCACAGGAAGGGCCAACTTGCCCCGCAACGAGGCAATGGATAAGGGTCCCCCGGGTGTGGTGATTGCTTCCGGCGACAATCCGCGCACTTCGCAAAAGACGCTCCGTTTGCGGTTCTGTTCAGCTCGCCGACCCGTTCTGGTGTGCCCCGGCTTGGGCGGCATGCAGTCAGACACGCTCTACAGCCTCCCCTTCAGCCGCGTGTAACCGGAGGAGCGCTTCGACTTCACGACCCATTTCCTTGCTCATCAACAGGTGCTTTTCCTTGAGCTCCTCCAGGGTCCAATCGAAGGAGGCAATTTCGTCGCTCAGATCGAACAGCTTCAGGCAAAGCGAGTCCCTCTGGGCCTGGTAGTCGGCGAGGGCGGCGTCGGAGCCTTCAGCTACCGCTTTCGCAAGCAGTTCCGCATCCCGAAGAGCATCCGTGATGCCATGGGCGATGAGCGGGTCCCGGAAATATCCGGCGTCCCCCACCAGGGCCCAGCCGGGACCCCACGGCTTCCGGAGGAATCCGGGCTCGCCGGCAAATCCCCGGAAATTGCTTTCCCTTAGACCACCGGTCACGGCAAGGGCCAGTTGGGGCGCGCACTCGGTCAAAACTCGAAAGTACCCCTGGGCGACATCGGCTGCGATTTCTTCACGGAATCGCCGGACTGGTACAGCCACAAAAACGACAGTCGAACCGCCATTGGTGGGAATCGCACCGGCGGCGACACCGGGACGATAATGCCAGTGGTACCCCTCGATAGCGAGCCCCGACCAGTAAGCGAAAACGGTAGCGGCGGGATGGTGGCCGCCTCTCCGGTGAGTTTCGGCGCCGGCCAGCCTGGCCAGAGTCGATTTCATTCCGTCCGCACCAACGACGATATCAGCGGAAACCTGGCGCTTCCGCCCGGAGGGACCCTGGAGGATGACGCCACGCACACGATCGTCCGGCGTGCGGATCAGTTCGACCAGCCGTGTCTGATACACGACCTCGGCCCCGGCACTCCGGGCAGCGTCCACAAGTGACGAATCCAGAAGAGGACGGCGGGGAGCATACAGTGCATCCACGCCGTCCGACGGCTTGATCTGGATGTCGATCGCCTCATCGCCATAGTAAAACGAGGTCGTTCTCACCGCCGGAGTCCCCGCCGCTACAAGCTTCTCGAGGACGCCCCATCGGTGGAGCTGAAGCACCGCACCCCGCATCAACGCATGCGTGGAAAGTGTGTCGGTGCCGTATCGGCCGCTGTCCGCAACGAGGACCCGCAATCCTCGGCGAGCCAGCAGCATTGCGGTCGAGGCGCCGGCACAGCGGGCACCGATTACCACCGCATCGTAGCGCTCAGAGTCGGCAGTCATGTCACGCGCTCCTTAGTTCGGTCGCCGGGGCGACTTCCTCACCAACAGAAAGACGAGAAGAGATATGCTCGGCCAGCTCGACGGCATCGTCCCCGACACCGTCGATGAAAGCCGACTTGCGGCGCCGGAGAAACTGAAGACCGAGCACGTAGAGCCCGGGGGCCGGCGTGATCCCTCCGCGATGAAGGATCTCGCCCTGGCTGTCAAGCACGGGAACTTTCAGCCAGGGGTAGCGTCGACGAAATCCGGTCGCCCACAAAACGGTGCTGATCCCTTCGGCCCGCAGATCAATCGCGTTGGGCGGAGGCTCAGGCCAGCAGAAGGGGACAAAGGGTTCGGCCTCTTCCACGCGGCCATGCAGTCCTGCTTGGAGGATGAACTTGTCGATCCGGCGTCGAAGCAATGCGAGCTTCGCATCGGCGGCGGCCGTGTGAGCAACGAGGTCATCTTCAAAGCGAACCGTGTACCCTTCCGCGCCCACGACCCTGCCGGCGAGGCGGACTCCCTGCTCCTGAAGCATGGGAAGATCAAGAGTCCGGTGGTCGGGGCGCCCGACGAGCTGCAGCGAGGGTTGTCCCCGTGAGATCCCGATGTCGTAGATATCGTCCGCGGTCTCGTCGAAGATCCCCATTAAGTCGAGCCACCACAAGATGTCCCGACCACGATACATTCGAGGCAACCGTGTATGGCGACCGACGGCGACGGTCACCGGCCGGCCGGAGGCATGAATCTCTTCAGCCAGCTGGATGCCGGACGCCGATGCGCCCACCACCAGGACTCCGCCCCGCGGCAATTCTTCAGCGTTGCGATACCGGGTCGGTACGAGCTGCAGAATACTTCCCGACAGACGACCTGAAAGTTGCGGAATCTGCGGAATGTCGCAGTACCCGGTGGCGATGACCACATTGCTCGAGAACCACACTCCACGGTCGGTGGTGACTCGATATCCGCACTCTTCGGCATCCACGGCCAGCACCGTCGTCCCCTGCTCCACAGGAGCTCGGAATGACTCTGCATAGCCCGTGAGGTAGTCGACAACCTCCGGCATGGTCATGAATCCATCCGGATCGGGGCCTCGGTATCCCCAGCCTGGAAGCCGACTCTGCCAGTTGGGCGTAAGCAGGCGCAGTGAGTCCCAGCGCTCGGTTCGCCATCGTTCAGCCACACGGCCCCTCTCCAACACGACGTGCTCGACAGAGCGGTCGGACAGACAGCGGCTCATAGCCAATCCGGCCTGACCGCCGCCGATGATGAGTGTGTCTGTCCGTCTCATTGATTCTTCTCCTTCAGTCCGTCCTCAGTCCGTCCTCAGTCCGTCGCGCTTCTATCGGGACCGCTCCACCGCTTGACGCGCGATCAGCGGATGCGTCAGAGGCCGGGCTTAACCGGCATCGATGTCGATTGCCACCGGCACGCCGTTGGTCACGATGTCGAACACTGCCGAGCGCGCCCTGGACTGTTCGACGATTTCGCGCAACTTCTCGGGTGGCGCATCGCCCTTGATCTTGAATTCCAGATGGATGTTCTCGTAGCCGTTGCGGACCTCATTGGAGAGCCCGAGGATCCCGCGCAGGTCGATGTTCCCGACGACGGTCGACTCGACTTCGGTGAGAGTGACACCTCGTGCCGACGCTATGTTGCCGATTCCTGCCGTGATACATGAGGCGAGCGCATGCAGCAGGAACTCGACCGGCGTCGGCCCCTTGTCGCTGCCTGTGAGCACTGGCGGGTGATCGGCGTCGTACTCAAAAGTCGTCATGTGCTTCTGCTCGCTCCCGGCGCCCCGGAAAGACTCAATCCGGCTTCTGCTGTTGGTGCCTTTGACCCAGCGATTCGAAACCCGGAACTGGAATTTGGCCAGCTCCGGCTGCTCCCGCACCGCACCGATAGTCGCAAACAGAGTAGGGACATCCACGCCGTTCAATGGCACCCGCTTCTTCGTCATGGTCGTTGCTTGCTGTTCCATTTCTTTGCTCCTCTGGAGGGAATTTCGGGGACACAAAAACTTAATTCTGCTGCAGTGCCACTTCACGCGGTAACGGGTCGGGAATTGAGTATCATGTCCCCGGAATTCGGGGTTTGTTACTTCCTTTATAACCCTCTCTAACTTGTAATGCGTAGTTCCTCGGAAAAAAGGCCACAAAAAACGTACCTCTTCGAAAATCTGCCCGAAGGGGTGATACTGGAAACAAGAGCATGGACGAAGGCAATCACGTATGGCCTGGGGGCCGACCTGCAATCGGCCAGCGCGCCCAGCGCACGCGGGAGGTGTCGCGACGGGATATCGAGCTGTTTACGGCGATCTCCGGCGACCGGAATCCACTGCACTACGACGAAGAGGTCGCACGGGCGACGAAGTTCGGCGGGATCATTGCTCAGGGAGGCATCACAAGCGCGATCCTGAACGCGGTCGTAGCCGAGGACCTTCCTGGGCCGGGTACCGTCTTCCTGCATGTCGACTGGAGCTTCAAAGCTCCCGTGCGGCCAGGGGACAGAATCACCGGCGTAGTGGAAATCCTCGAGGTCCGAACCGACAAACCAATCACGGAAGTTAAAACCACCGTGATCCGGGACGACGGGACGGTAGCCCTTGAAGGAAAGGCGCTTTGCTACACGATGCCTTTGTCGCGCCGGTGACTGATCGATGCTTTACGGACTTTTGACTGCCGTCACACTTCTGGCCTTTGCCGCCAACTCCCTGCTCTGTCGCACCGCCCTGGGCGCGCACCTCATTGACCCCGTGTCATTCTCCACTCTCCGACTCCTAAGCGGCGCCGCCATTCTCCTGCCGGTATCGCGCATATTCAACAGATCGACACCCACCCTGACGCCGCCCGCCGCAAAGAGGAAAGGGTCCTGGGGCTCCGGCCTCGCGCTGTTTGTGTACGCCACCGCTTTCTCCTTGGCCTATGTCTCCCTGGAGGCAGGGACAGGTGCGCTGATCCTGTTTGGCACCGTGCAGGCGACGATGATAGGACTAGGACTGAAGTCGGGCGAACAGCCGCATCCGGTCCAGTACCTCGGGCTCCTCGCAGCCCTTGGGGGACTCGTCTACCTGGTCTTTCCCGGGATCACGGCCCCCCATCCGCTTGGCACCCTGCTGATGTTCACTTCGGGAGTGGCCTGGGGAGTTTACTCGGTTCGTGGCAGGAGCGCCGCGGCGCCCGTTTCATCAACCGCCGCCAACTTCGTTCGTGCTCTACCACTGGCAGTGGTGACGAGCGCGGTCGCCTCACAATCCTTCCATGCTGAAAAGACGGGGATCGTCCTCGCGCTCCTGTCGGGGAGCGTCACGTCCGGGCTTGGATACGTCCTCTGGTACAAAGCTCTACCGCGCCTGGCAACCACTCAAGCGGCGATCGTGCAGCTCCTGGTGCCCGTTATCGCCGCCTTTGGAGGGGTCGCTTTCCTTGGGGAGCGGCTCTCCGTCAGGCTCGTCATCTCCAGTGCGTTGATCCTTGGAGGCGTAGCCATGGCCGCCCTGAGCAGCGCGTCAAGAGTGCGGACCCCTAGCCTCGAGTCGACACCCGACTGATTCCCGCCCGCACTCCCTGCACCCTTCCTTCGGCGTAAACTAAAAACATGAAATCCCACCGAATGATCTTCGGGAAAAGCCGGCCACTCTGGACGAAAATGCTCGACCACGAATTCCTGCGGCAGACGGCCGCGGGTTCGATTCCTTTCGAAGTGTTCGCGAACTGGCTGCGGCAGGACTATTTTTTCGTGAAGGGTGCGATCCCGTTCATCTCCGTCCTGATATCGCGTGCCCCGGAGGCCATGCGTCCAGGCCTTGCAGCCGCCATCCCGGCTCTCGAGTCGGAGTTGTCACTTTTCGAGAGGATGGCAAGGGAAAAACGGGTCCCGCTCGAGGGCGAAATCACCCCGACTTGCCACGCCTACATCCAGTTCATGATCGCGACCGCTCACAGCGCCAGCTTCGAGGAGGCTTTCACGCTCCTCTATTGCGCCGAGAAAGCGTACTTCGACTGCTGGTCCTCGGTGCGTCGCACACTCCCGGATACCTCTCCATGGGGCGATTTCGTCGACCGCTGGTCCAATGAGTCCTTCGCCGCCTGGATCAAATGGCTCGAGGGGGAGATCGACAAGCTGTTGGAGCAGGCATCCGAAAGCCTGACGGAGCGAATGGGGGAGACCTTCCTGACCACGACCCGTTACGAATACCTCTTTTGGGACATGGCTCTTCGCGGCGAATCCTGGCCGTAAGTATCGGGCACGTTTGACGCTTACGGAGAGAATCCGCGCACTGCGCTGAAAACGCTCCGTTTGCGGTTCCGTACCGCTCGGTTACGGCCGACTGGAGTAGACTCAATCGGGTTACGCGCGGCCGGAGTAGACTCACTCGGTGTCGAGTTTCGACCGCAAACGGAGCGCTTTGGAGCGCAGTGCGGGATTGCTCTCGGTTACGCGCGGCCGGAGTAGACTCACTCGGGTCGTCGAGTTTCACAGAACCGCAAACGGAGCGCTTTGGAGCGCAGTGCGCGGATTGTCTTCCCGCCCTCGGTTACGCGCGGCCGGGAGTAGACTCACTCGGGTCGTCGAGTTTCACAGAACCTCAAACGGAGCGCTTTGGAGCGCAGTGCGCGGATTGTCTTCCCGCCCTCGGTTACGCGCGGCCGGAGTAGACTCACTCGGGTCGTCGAGGTTCGCAGAACCGCAAACGGAGCGTTTTCCAGCGAAGTGCGCGGATTCTCGCCGGGAGCAACCACGCCGCGCCGGGCGAAACCGTCCGTGCGCTTCCCAGCCGGACGGCAGATCTACCGCATACCTTGAACTTTTCACCGCTCGCCTCCGTAACAGCGGGCATGAGCCGAACCACTCGTTTCAAGGTCGGGTTTTTCCTTCTGGCGGCGGTCATAGTCGCCGCCGGGGTCCTTTGGGCCGCCGGGAATGTCTTCCATTCCAAGAAGCCGATCTCGGAGGACGAATTGGCTGTCGTAGACCGCGGCGACCTGGCTCTCTCGGTCGTCGCCACCGGCTCCATCGTCCCAATCTCCACGGTCGAGCTGAAATCGAAGGCCAGCGGGTTGGTCAAACGCATCCTCGTCGAAGAGGGCGACGTGATCCGCGAGGGCCAAGTCCTGGTGGAGCTCGACAAGGAACTGGTTCAGGCCCAGCTCCGGGAAGCAGAGGCCAACCGGACCGCAGCGGCGGCGCGGCTGGAAGAAGCCGAGTCCGAGGTGGATTCCGCGATCACGATGAAGCGGAAGCTGGAGCTGGACCTCAAGAATTTCGAAGGTCACCAGGCCTTCATCCGGAAGCAGCTCAAACGGCAGGACAGCATGTTCAACGAGAAGCTGATTCCCCGCTCGGAATACGAGAAGACCGAACGCGAGCTCCAGGACGTCCTGCTCAAGGCGGAAGCTCTGGGCTCGGAGCTCTTGACCCAGGACGCGAAGATCTCGGGCACGAGGAAGGCGGTGGCCAGGGTCAAAGCCGAGCTCGTGCAGGCGGAAGCCACGCTGGACCGCCAGCGGGAAAACCTCCGTTACGCGACGATAACCTCGCCGATCGCCGGGCGCGTGCTCCGGCGCCATGTTGAGATCGGGGATGCGGTCTCCTCGATCCTTCAGCTTGGCTCGCAGGCGACGCTGCTGCTCACCCTGGGAGACATGAGCGAGGTATTCGTCGAAGGGCGGGTTGACGAGAGCGACATCGGCAAAGTCTACGTCGGCCAGCAGTGCCGGGTGAAAGTCGACTCTTACCGGGACCGGTACTTCCCGGGCACCGTGACTCGGATGTCGCCAATGGGCGAGAAAGTCGACAACGTCATCGGCTTCAACGTGCGCGTTTCGATCATCGACAAGGACCAGATCCTGCGCTCGCAGATGAGCGCCAACGCGGAGATCATCATCCAGGAGAAGAAGAAGATCCTCCTGATCCCCGAAAACGCCGTGATCTATGACAGGCAGAAGCACACCTTCGCCGAGGTTTACGAGCCGGCCAGCGAGACTTCGAGGCACCGGGTACCGATCAAGATCGGAATCAGCAACGGGACGCTGACCGAGGTGGTCGGTGGTCTGGAACAGGGGCAGAAAGTCATTCGGACCACAGTCGAGGGGCTGCTCTGATGATCTGGACCATCCTTGCTCAGACATACCGGAACCTGACGGCCAACAAGCTGCGCAGCCTGCTGACAATGTTCGGCATCAGCTGGGGGATCCTCTCGCTGGTCCTGATGACCGCGATAGGCGAAGGCTTCCGAGTGGCTCAGCGAGACAGTCTTCGGAACCTCGGCAAAGACATCATGATCGTCTGGGGAGGCCGAACGTCCATCCAGTCGCAGGGCTTCCAGGAAGGCCGGAATGTGCGGCTCACGTACGGGGACTACGAGTTCATCCGCGACCGCAGCCTGCTGATCCGGTCGATCAGTCCCGAAATCATCCGAGGCGACCTCGTCTCCAAGACGCAGATCAATTACGGGACGTTCGGTCTGCACGGGGTCATTCCCGAATACCAGTGGATGCGGACGATCGAGATCCAATCGGGTCGGCTCATGAACCCGAGCGACAACGACCAGGCCCGCGCGGTCTGTGTTATCGGTTCGGAAGCGAACACTCAACTGTTTGGCAAGGCAGAGTCGGTCGGCCAGACGGTGACGATAGGAGGCCAGCCGTTCACGGTCATCGGGGTGATGCCTTTCAAAGACCAGAACAACAGCTACAGCGGCCAGGACCGCCGGGAGATCTTCATCCCCTTCAACACCCTGACGAAACTGTTTTCCAACCCGTACCTGGGGCAGGACCGGGACCTGCTGAGCAACATGATCGCGATGCCGGTTCGGGCGCAGGTCCATGAAGCGGCCGAGAAGGAAGTCCGCGCCCTCCTGGCTGAGCGCCATCACTTTGACCCGGTCGACGAAGACGCTGTCTCCATCTGGAACACGGCAAAGCAGGCGAAGCTCATCGACACCATGCTCCAGTCGATGCAATGGTTCCTCGGCACCGTTGGCGTCGTGACTCTGCTTCTCGGTTCCATCGGAGTCATCAACATCATGCTGATCTCGGTGCGCGAGCGCACGGTGGAGATCGGCGTTCGCAAGTCGGTCGGTGCTCGCCGCCGGGACATCCTGGTCCAATTCTTTGCCGAGTCATTTGCCTTGTCCGGGGTCTCCGGCGCCCTGGGAATCTTCCTCGGGTGGGGATTGTGCTCGCTCATAAACCTCCTGATTACGAAAAATCAGGTCTTCGGCGGCGCAATCATCACCCCCGAAGTGGCTTACCTGGCCTTTGGCGTCCTCGCACTGGTAGGGGTTGCCTCGGGCATTTACCCGGCCCACACGGCTGCCGAGATGGATCCGATAGAGGCACTTCGCTATGAGGCGAACTAAGGTCTCTGAGGGACTGAAGCCATGCTGCTCGAAATAATCAAGGAGGCGCTGGTCAGCCTCGGACGGAATAAGACTCGATCCTTGCTCACTCTTCTCGGAATATCCTGGGGGGTCGCCTGTTTCGTCATCCTGTTCGCTTACGGCGACGGGTTTGCCCGCGCGCTCGAGCTCGGCATGGCCTACTTCGGCGACAACGTGACCGTGATCTGGAACGGGCAAACCAGCAAACAGGCGGGCGGCGAGAGAGCCGGGCGCCGCGTCCGGATGGAATTAAGAGACGTCGACGACATCAGGAAGAACGCGAACCTGATCAAAAAGCTTAGCCCGGAGTTCTATCGCACCTACCCCCTTCAAACTGCCCGCCGGCTGACCACCGACGGCGTGCGCGGTGTCAACCATGAGTACGGCTCGATTCGCGGTCATTTCATTGAAGAGGGCCGGCTCCTGTCCGCCGACGACGTTCAATTCTCACGGAGGGTTGCGGTGCTCGGCCAGGGACTGAGAATCAAGCTCTTCTCGGATGCTCCGGCAATCGGCGAGGAGATGCGCATCAATGGCCTCTCCTTCACCGTGATCGGAGTGCTTAAGAAGAAAGTGTCGATGAGCAACTACTTCGGTCAGGATGACTCGAATGCGTTCATCCCGTACACCGCCATGGCCATGCTCACTTCGACGCGCTATCTCAGCGTGATGGTGGTTCAGCCGGTTAGCCCCATGATGGAGAAGCCCGCATTACGCCAAGTCAGTGAGATTCTGGGCAAGAATCACCGTTTTGCCCCGGACGACGAGTCGGCCCTTCGATTCAACACGTGGAGCAGGGGACACGAAATGCTCGGGGGCATCGTGACCGGGATGAAGATTTTCCTGATCCTTGTGGGTATCCTGACTTTGAGCGTCGGCGGAGTCGGCCTGATGAACGTTATGCTCGTCTCGGTAACCGAGCGCACCAGGGAGATAGGAATCCGAAAAGCGCTGGGCGCCCGGCGCCGGCACATCCTCCTGCAGATCCTCACCGAAACCCTGATCATCTCGGCGCTCGGCGCCGGGCTCGGCTATGTGTTCACTGAAATCGTGAGTATCGGCGTGGGAGTTCTCCCCTTCTGGAGCAGCATCATGGGGGACAAGACCCAGCAGGCCGACATCCACCTGCTCATCTCCGGCCGCGCAGTGCTGACTTCAATAGTGACCCTGGGTCTGGTCGGTCTCCTCTCGGGTCTCGTACCCGCTGTGCGCGCTGCCCGCATGGCGCCTGTGGAAGCCTTGCGGTACGAGTGAGCAGTGCGCGCTGCGACTGCCGACTGCGCACTGACGCACTGCGCACTAGAGGCTGCGCACTGCGGAGCCTGCTTCGGGAGTCGCACTGTCCAAGTGGGACCTTCAACAGCGAACTACGCACCAGCCAGGCTGCCTGCTACTGACTCCCGACTTGAGAACGTCGGACCTACGCTGGAGTCTACCTACAGGCTCTTTCACGCGATGGCACTGCACGATTCCCTGCTCCGTCACGGGACAGCTCGCCATACCTCGCGTGATCTGCGTTAACGAATCCCAAACTGCTAAGTTTTTAGCTGTTATTCCGCGACTCCGCGATATAGAGTGGCTGGCCAAGGGAGAACGATGGACAGAAAACCGCTTTTGCTCGTGCTTACTCTTCTTCTTCGGATTGGCACTTGGTCAGTCGGATTTCCCGATGCCGGGCGCGAACGTCAGCCGCGACTCTCACCTCGAGGATGTCGGAGCTTTTCAAACCTCCTTTCCAACCCTCCGACCGGATACAACTCCTAAACGAGGGGGCCTCCGCGCTGTACTCGATCGACCGACGTGTTCTGGTGAAGCGCAGCGAGGGCTACGACTTATATTTGCAGTACGGCCCGCAGGGCCAGCCTCGACTCCTCTGGAGCAAGGCGTCGCTTCCGCAACCCTGTCCTCCCGCCTTCTCCCGCGGCGTGGTTCTGCTTCAAAGCGCGACCACGACGTCCGTCCAGGCGGTAAGAATAGACGACGGGCAGAAGCTGTGGGACGGAGCGGGCGTCGGGGCTGTTGTCTACGCTCCCCTGGCGACCGGCAACCTGGCCGTATTTCACGGCCCTCAGCGTCTGATTGCCGCACGACTGGACACCGGAACGACGCTTTGGGAATACGAGCCGGCCGTTGGGCTCGCCAACGCCCCGGTCAGCCTTTCGGGCGATCTCCTTTTTGTCATGGATAAGGCGGGGTTCCTCCATGCGTTCAGCATCTCAAGCGGCGAGGAAATCTGGAGCGTCGACGTCCAAGGCCGGGACGGCTCCTGGACCATAGCGACACCGGAAACCGTCTTCGTCAGCACCGGGGCGATTTTTGCCTTGAATACGTCGACGGGATCCATTCGATGGACCCAGACTCTTCAGACATACCAGATCCCCCAGATCGCCTGGGCGAAAGGGCTTCTCTATGTCACCCACCCGGGTCCCGGCTGGGCCGGCGACGGCTCCCATCCGGACAGCCATGTTGTGGCCCTCACAGGAGAATCGGGCGAGGTCGTTTGGGACTTTGCCGAAGAGGCAGACTACGGTCCGCCGTTCATTGGCGGTTCCCTCCGGGTCCTCCGCTCGGTTCTGTCATAACGGATTTCTTCATCGTCGACGGGACGCGTCTATTTCTATAACTCGTCGCTTCACCGGATACGTGCAGTTAACGCGGCAACCGGATCGCTCGTTTGGAGCGAGGCGGCGGAAAGTAGCTCAATCGTCGTTTCGAATTACCAACTGGCCTTGCTTCGCCCCGGACCACATCCAGATGTACCTGCCTGCACACCGGCTGTACCTGCCACAGTTTGCATTTGGGGAGGGATACTCACTTCGGGTGACGGTCAACAACCCGCACGACGAGCCGCTTGCTGCTTACGTGAGTTTCTACAATTCCTCCGGCGAACGAGTGCCGCTTCAGGATAGCCGCGGGAGAACTGATCCCATCGACGTTCCTCTCCCGCCCCTCTCTTCTGCCACAATCGTGATCCCGGACACCGGGGAGACGCTCCAGTCAGGGTGGGCGACGGTAGAGGCGCCTCTGCCCGTTACGGCCAACTTGGTTTACCAATATGCATCTGCCAACGGGCTGAGAGAGGTAGGAATAGCTGATTCACCACCGACTGATTTTGCCCAGGTCAAAATCAGTCACGGCGAGGGGTTCAGCACCGCGGTCGCCCTCGTAGTGCTCTCGAACCGAAGAGCGGTGATTACTTATCGACTGCTGGACGAGCAGGGTGAGGAGCTTGCGGTCAGTGGTTTCGTAATGGAAGCCCACGAACAGACCGCCAAATTCTTCAACGAACTGTTCTATCCTCCACTCGACTCTGACGCTTTTGAAGGAACCCTGGTGATTAGCTCGGATCAGCCCATTTCGGTAACAGCCTTGCGTACGAAGGACGGAACTCCGCTCTCGGCTGTCCCGGTCGGGCGAAAGACGGCCCATTGACCACTGACCCTCTGACCGGCTGCAATTTGAGACATTCGACGAACATCCCCTGGCACGATGCTCCTTTTTGGAGTGCGGCGGCAGAAGGAATCCGATGCGGTATCCGGATTCCTGGCGACGCCGCACTGCTCCTGAAAACAGGGGGTTCTTGAACAATGAGGAGCCGGAGCGAGCTTGGTCAGAGCCGCGCACGCAGCGCTTTCCAGCGGAGTAAGCGGGTTGAACTAGGCTGATCGCATGCCCTTTCGCATCAGCGCTGAACGGCTGACCATGCGATCGCTCCTGTCGAGAACCCGCTTACTCCGCTGAAAAGCGCTGCGTGCGCGGCTCTGACAAGGCTACTCAGCTCGTCGCCCCGCTCTCCTATCGGCTCGATCTCCAACCGCCACGATTCCGGCAGTGCGCAGTCGCGCAGCGCGCAGCGGGTAGTCGGTAGTGCGCAGTGGCCTTTCCGCTACTTCACCATGCTGCTCAGCACATCCTTCACACGCTCGGCGAAGCTTGCCGTAAGCGACCAGGGGCTGGGTTGACGGATCACATGGAGCAGGCCCCGCTGGTCCAGGATCTGGTAGTCGCTGTGGCCTCGTTCGTCTCGATGGAACCGAAGATCGACAACGGCGTCCCCTACCGAAAGGTTGCGCAGGGTGATGTCGGGCAGCCAGGCGGGCAGATGGGGTCAACCGCGAGCACGTGCAGCGGCGCGTAGGTAAAGCCCGAGCAGGCCTGCAGCATGCAGAAACGGCCGAGCTGACCAGGCCTGCGGCGAGTTCGCCTTCGGGTAGAGGCCCGGGAAAGGATGCTCCGCATCTCGAGGGTGACCGGCGAACAATTCAGGCAGCCGATGGTATTCGAACAGTGCCGCGGCTTCGAACTGGGCCTTGCACAGCCTGTCCATCTCTTCGAAGAGGCCGTACCGCAGAAAAGCGAGTGCGAAGGTGCCGTTTTCGACCGGCCAGACTGAACCCCGATGATAGCTGTAAGGGTTGTAGGCCGGGTTCTGGTCCGAGAGCGTGCGGATCCCCCAGCCGCTCCACATCTCGGGGCTCATCAGCCTTCGGACGACCGGCTCTACGACCTCGGCATCGACGATCCCGGTGGCCAGACAATGGCCGGGGTTCGACGTGATGGCTTCGAATACGACGCCCGCCCGCCGCGATCCCCAAAGCAATGAAACGCTCATCGTCCAGCCAGAATGTCTCGTTGAATCGCTTCTTGAGCTCCTGGGCCTGGCGATAAAGTCGCGCGGCCTTCCTCCTTGCGGTCGAACCACCAGAGGACTTCCGACATCAGCAGTTTCGCCAGGTAGACGAACCCCTGTTCCTCACAGGTGGCAATCGGCGGCTCGACCGGCGTTCCGTCCTCGTCCACGATCGCATCGGGAGAGTCCTTCCACGCCTGGTGTTTGACCCCCTGTTCGGACCGCGTCTGATACTCGTAGAAACCGTCCCGGTCACGGTCACTTCGCTCGTCCAGCCACCGGAGGGCCTGGAGTGCCGGGTCGATCAGCGAGCCGACCAGCTGCTTGTCCCCGGTCCAGTGCCAGAACTCCGCCAGGGCCACCGGAAAGAACCCGGAGGTCGTGATCGAGCCGTAGTTGCGAAGCCGGGGATTGTAGCCAAGGATCTCGAGCGGCCCTGTGTGCGCTTCGTGAATCATTCGGCCCGGCTCTTCGTCGCGCCACTCGTTATCGACCCTTCCCTGCCATGCGGCAAGCTCGGGCAGGGTGCCCCGCATCATCGCCCGGCTGAGCATGGAGGCCTGCCAGGCGGCTGTCAGCGTGTCGCGCCCGAACAGACCCAGGTAAATGGGGCTCCCGGCGGCCGGAACCCAGGCGTCACTGCCTCGGTCCAGGTCATGGAGCCTGAGGTCGGCAAGGTCCTGCCGCGCTTGTTCGACGGTTTGAATCACATCTGCGGATAGCGTCGCGGAAAGCGGCGTGGAGAACTGCGTTGCGTGTTGAAGAAAGCTCTGCTTATTCGATTCCAGCACCGCCTCGGATCGGCCTTCCGGTCGTCGATCCCCGACCGGGCCTCCTGCCTGTCGACCAGGGGAAGAAACGTCAGGCGAACCTGCCACACGGCTTGCTGCTCGAGCTCGATCGCGAAGACCAGGCATCCGTCGCGGAAAGAAGGGGAGGAGGTGCATTCGTCGATCAACACTCGAAGTGCGCTCGAAAAACCGCATTCCCCCTGTTTTTCGCCCGCTTCTCCTTCGCCGATTCTCGGCGGGGCACAGTAGTCGAACCGCAGCTCGCCGCACCCCTCGTGGTCTCGCCAGGAAGTCTTTACTTCGCCATTCTGTTGACGGGCGCCGATGGTCTCCGGTATAGCGGCGAAATCCGCAGACAGGTCTATTTGAAAGGTGAATTTTGCCCTCTGTCCGGTGAAGTTGCGAAAGGCGAGCTCCTCTCGCAGAGTATTCCCGACCTCTCGAGACACCCGAAGTTCCATCGTCTTCTGCACCACCGGAGGCAGCATCCCGCTCCCCTCGTCTTTCGGCTCCACCTCAACGCTCTCGGGCAAAACGAGGTAGTAACCGTGCCAGGTGTGCTGCTCGACATTCGAGAGCCCAGCCGGCATGGGTTCGGAACCATCGACCAGATAGCGGTACCCGGACAGCAGCCGGGTCTCGTACACGAAAAAGCCCTGGTCGGTTCCTTCGCGGATGAAGCCGTTGCGATCGGTAATCAGCACTGCTCGGTTTCGGCTGGTGTGGAAATGGTGGCCGCGAGGCTGCAGCCGGATCAATCGGGACATCAGTCCATTCCTGAATATCAGTTTGGCAGATGATCATCCGCGAACCAACAGCCGCCTGTCAGTCCGGGGATGATCTCGGCTTGATCACGCCCGGCTCTCGTATCGGCGATCCGACGCCTGAACGGGTTCGCGTTGTTGAACCGTCACTTCCTGTCTGTATTCGCTCAGGCGGGCGAGACCGAAAGCGGAGACCGCCATGACCAGGTCGCGTACTGCAATGTCGAAGTAAGTGCCGGTGGTGAGAAGGTTGAGGGAAATGCCGACCAGCCAGAGCGAGGCGATGTAACCACCGAGCCGGGGCGAGGCAAAAAGGATCGTCGCCCCCACGACCATTTCAATAACACCGACAATGTGCATGAAAGTCTGGGGAGCGAAAGGGATCGCGCCGGCAGCCAACGGGCTCAGGTACTTCGGCCAGTCGGCCAGCAGGTTGAAGAACTTATCCAAACCAGCCAGAAATGCCGTCGCCCCAATTGCAATCCTTAAAGCCCACCAAGTTGCTGTTATTCTTGAATCAAGCATGTCGTTTCTCCTTTTCTGGGCTATTTGAGTTTCCAGGGGAGCAAAGGGTTACACGACGGGGGGCGGAATGAACATATTTCGCTTCTTGTTTCGTCCAGTTGCATTCATGTTTCGTTTTGGAGGTGTAACGGTTTCGGGACGGTAGGACTCTAATAGGGCATGACAGGAAGCAAGGAGGCGATCTAGAGAGTGGGCAGCAAAACGTTTTCGGCAAGCGGGGGGCAGCAGTTGACGGACGAAGAGGTCGTCCGCCGCGTGCTTCAGGGTGAAAGTTCGCTTTACGAGGTGCTGATCCGACGTCACAACCAGCGCCTCTATCGTACAGTTCGCGCAATCATCGGCAACGAAGACGCGGAAGACGCGATGCAGGAAGCCTACCTGCTGGCCTATCGTCGGCTGAGCCAGTTCCGGGGCGACTCGGCCTTCCTGACCTGGCTCACGAGGATCGCTATCCGACAGGCGCTGGCCCGTAAACGCCGGTTGCAGAGCAAACTGGAGCAACTCGAGACGGAGCAGGAAATGACGAGTCGACCGGACAATCACACTTCGGGTCCTGAAAAGCAGACGTTCAACGTGGAACTAAGGCGAATTTTGGAATCAGCGATAGATGAGATGCCCGTCCGGTACAGGTCAGTCCTCATCCTAAGGGACGTGGAGGGGCTGAGCACGACGGAAACGGCGAAGTGCCTGCACATGACACCGGACGCCGCCAAGGTTGCGCTTCATCGGGCGCGTCGTCGGCTTCGCGGGTTGGTAAGCCAACAGATCGGCGGGACCGTGAAGGAACTCTTCCCGTTCAACGCAACCCGGTGCGATGCAGTGACGGAAGCCGTGCTTCGAGAAGTCCTGGTGCGCCCCAGTTAATCAAGCTTCGAAGGTTCCGGTGGTCCCCGGCGCGCCTTAGCGGGAGGTGGATCGGAGAGGTGGATCGAATCGGGGGCTTTTTCGCGTCCTTCGGGAAGATGGGTCGAGCAGTCGCGAGTCTCGAAAAATCAGTCCGGGCGGGTTTCGCCGCCTTTCTGGAGGGAGCCACCAGGGAAAAGCCTTTCGCCGTCCTCTGCCATCAACCTGCTCGATTTTCTGAAGGAAGCAGCGCCCGCCGAGACGGATGGGTCCTATGGGGGCGGGCATGATCAGGCGACCGGCGGAGCCCTTCCGGTTGCCGTGTGGAATCAGTTCATTACCCAGCTCGGCTTTCGGGAAGGCACCGTCGCGACAAGAACGGGGAATGGGGAATAAGAACCAGAGGGCTTTTATTCCACACTCTGCATTCCGAATTCCGCATTCGTCAACGGTCGATTTCCAGCGGAGGAGGCGCACAGCGGTTTGTGATGGAATCACCGAGAATTGCCAGGATAGGCTTTCCAGTGAAGGTCCTTGGCGCACAAGAGCTCAAAAGCAACGACAGCCGCCGTTGGAAGAACAAACCTCACTTGAAGATCTCACTCGGGTACCTTGACCGCATCTTCGATTACCTGGCTGAAAACAAGATACGGATGTACCGCATGTCGTCGGATCTCGCACCGTATACCACGCATCCGGAGATGCCCGAGTTTCACGGGATGATCACGGAATCCCAGTTCGAACTGGCACAAATCGGCCGCAAAGCCAAATCACTCGACCTTCGCCTGTCGTTTCATCCGTCGCAATACATCGTGCTGAACAGTCCTGACCCGGTGCTTGTCGAGAAGAGCGTGGCTGACATCCAGGCCCAGTCCGAGATCCTGGACCTGATGGGGATGGGGCCTGAGGCGGTGGTGGTGATTCATGTTGGAGGCGCTTACGGAGACCGGGCATCGGGCAGAAAGCGGTGGGTGGAAACCTGGAACCGCCTGCCCGATTACGTGAAGAACCGCCTGGTTCTGGAGAACGACGACCTGCGATTTGGGCCTGCGGACACGCTGTGGATCCACGAGCAGACGGGTGTTCGGTTGATTTTCGACTACCAGCATTTCTGGTGTTTCAATCCCGAAGGCCTCGAGCTTGCTCCTACGGTTCGGAAAATGCTCCAAAGCTGGCCGAATGGCGTCATGCCGAAAGTTCACTTCTCGTCGCCGAAGACCGAGCTCCGTCCCACCGAAACGAAGAAGGACGGCAAAAAGCTTGTGTCGTACGCAAAACCGATCTGGACCAATCATGCGGACTACGTCAATCCCTTTGAGTTCGCCGCTTTCATTCGCACGGTCCCCGATCTGCATTTCGATGTGATGCTGGAGAGCAAGGCTAAAGATGTGGCTTTGCTCCAGCTTCGCCAGGATCTCCTCCGCTATGTGCCGGATGTAGCCGCCCGCTTCTCCTGATTTGCCGTATCCGCTAGCTTGTACCTGGCTGGGATTGGGACCAGAGGACCCGCTCCCGCCCTTCGAGGAGGATTGTAGTCCCTGCTTTTCCAGATCTGTTATCTTAGCGGCCATGGAATTCGTCTGGAGGTACGGCAGCCAGGTACCGAAGAGAGCCGCGGGCCGGGTCGATGAGGTGAGGGTCTCGGACCAGACGGCTACCTTTGAGGGTTGGATGCTCAGTCCGGAAGGAGACTTTGGCCCTCCGTTTCTCTACATCAACGGCGAGCCGATGGGGAGCGCGAGCCGCCGGCCGCGCCCGGACGTCGGAAAGAGCCATCCCTGGCTACCCCATTCTGATCGATCGGGGTGGTCGGCAACGGTTCCGAGGGCGGCGATTGGCAACGTTGCCTCCCTCGAACTCGTGCTGGGTGATCCGGCCAGTCCCGCCGCCTACCTGAGCACCGTAGCCGTCACTGAGCCCGATACCGCGTTTTCGTCTCCCCCGCTGGCCTTGATGCACCAGATCGGATCGCCCGACGCGCACTCCTATATCGCCCAGGGTAACAAGCTGTTCGCTGATTTCACACAGGCGATAGGCGCAGACCGGCTGCGACGGACCGGACTGAAACTGCTGGACTGGGGCTGCGGGTGCGGACGGATTTCCGCGATGTTCCTCCGTTACAGGCCCGAGGTCCAGGTAACCGGAGTGGACATCGCCGACAACTGCGTCCAGTGGTGCAGGAAGAATCTGGCTGGGGGTAGATTTCTGACGACCGGTCTGTATCCGCCGCTCCCTTTTCCGGACGGTGCCTTTGACGTCGTGCTGGCGTCTTCGGTCATGACCCACCTGAAGAGAGAAGCGCAGGGGCAGTGGCTGCGGGAAATGCGACGAATCCTCGCCCCAGGCGGGCTGCTCCTGGCTTCCGTGCTCGGGCGGTACGCTTACCAGAGGCAGAGTGCGACGGCCGGCCGGTCCCTGCTCGAAAAAGTGAAGACCGGATTCGCCCGCCGACGAATTGCACGGGAGTTGGACCGGACGGGTATCCACGATGCCGCGCCCAATCGCAGTCTCAAGGGCCGGGTCCCGGACGGGTACTATATGAACGTGTTCCAGACCGAAGAGTACACCCTTCGACAGTGGGGTGGTTGTCTGACGGTCGCCAAGTACATAGAAAGGGGCTTGGACAACTACCAGGATCTGGTTGTTCTCACACACCCATGAGAGATGAGGACGCTCTCTTTCGGTCGAACCTGCTCCTGAACGAGCGGAAACGTGAGGGCCCGCGGATCTACGCGGATAATCGCGGATAATCGCGGATAAAGGCAGCCTTGCCCCGCCAATTGGTAACGACCATGGTGGTGGCTGCCTTTATCCGCGATTATCCGCGAAGATCCGCGTGGATCCGCGGGCCCTCACACGTCAAGGCGATGCCGTTTGCACCCGTCTCCTTGTCTCCTTAGTCTTCTTCCCCGGCGATGACGCTGGCGTGGTACAGCAGCCCGGGATCCCGGATTCCTATGGACAACGCCTTCTCTATCTGGCGGCCGGCGTCAGCGTGCCGCCCGCAGGAATGAAGCGCCCAGGCGTAGGCTTCCAAGGTATACACATCGCGCCGCCGCTTTGACTCCCGCTCCGCAATCTTCAAGGCCTCCTTTGGATCACGCTCCGCGTAGTAGAAGATCAGTTCACGATTCGCGTTGTCCTGCCCTTCCATTTCCGCCCGCGCCCCTTCTTCGAACCTGGCGAAAAGAGGCTCGGCTTCTTTTTGGCGGCCTGCCTGCTTGAGCGCGCTCGCAAGCTGGTAGAGGTTTTCAGGGTGCGGTGCGGCGGCGCAACGTTCGCGAAGAAGGACCACCGCTTCGTCGAATCGTTTCTGCGCTTGCCGCAGCCTGGCCAACTGCGCGAGCGCGTAATGGTACCGGGGAAAGTGGATGAGAGCGCGTTGGAGCAGTTTTTCAGCGGCGTCGGTTTTTCCCATCGACAGCTGCAGATGACCGACCTGTGTCAGGATCCACGCGAGGTCCTCCGATTCCCCTGGCGGCGTACGCTCGTAAGCCAACTGCATGAGCTCGACGGCTCCTTCGGGGTCCCCGAACAACTCGCGCAGGTAGGCCGCACGGGTTAAGCCGGGCACGTTCCCTGGGCGCAGGTCAAGCATCCACTGGGCCGCCTCTTCCGCTTCTTTGTAATTCCCAAGCTCGACGTTCGCATCGACGAGGTAGCCGTAGACTATGACGTCGTCCGGTGCCCGCGAACGCAGGCGCTCAGCTTCCACAAGCGCCTTCCGGAACTCGTGCTTCCCCAGCAGCACGCGCACTCGAGTCTTCTCAGCCTCGAAATTACCGGGCTCCAGTCGCAGAGACTCCTGGAGCGCCGCCTCCGCCTTCCTGTAAAAGGACGCGTCGGAGGTCTCCCGCGCCCGGCTGCAGAAGGCTGATGCGAGTTGAGTGTAGATGCGGGCTGTGCCCGGACTCTTCTTGAGCGACTGTTCGAGCTGGTTGATTCTGCGCACAGCGGGTGATGTATGAGTTGAAAGCCCAGCGCCCTGCACGACGAGCGGGGACAGCAATAACAGAAGTGAGCAAAGTACTGATCTCATTTCGGCCTGCTCCTTATCGGTTAAATCCAGAGATTCCGGTACATTAGAAGTTCCCTGATCGAACGGAACCAACACGAAGGAACACGATTGGGGCAATCGGATGGTTCCTTCATGTTGGTTCGTGGATGAATGTACGGTTCTCTTAGTCGACCGGCCCGCCGCCGGGTTCGCCCGGGTCTATATGGCGGCGATTTCGACCGTCGGGACAATTGGCGAGATACGGAAATTGCGAGCGGTACGGCGCATCATTGACATTGACTCCATCGCCCAGTCGGCCATTGACATCCGGATTGAAGCCCTCGAAAGAGGCGAGGACGCCGCCCACACCGACACGCAACACGATGTCGACCACGTCGTCCTGCAGACGCCGGCCGTTCGGAAACCCGGCTGGATCCCCGCCTATCAGTCCCAGCCGGCTGATCGCCTCGGGCGCCGTGGCAGAGACCCCCGTGTTGAGCCGGAGCAGGTCGGCTACGGGACCGGCCGGGGTGTCTGGCGAGGCAATTGGAGAGGAGTAGGTCACGAGCGGGAGAAGATCCGTCCTCGGTGCTTTCGGCACAGCCAGGGCACCGCCGTAAAGCGCCTCGACGACTCGGACAATGGGCGGGTCGAGAAAGAAGGGGGCAAACTGGCTGTCCTTGCGCGGGCGATCCATGCTGAATCGATCCTTCGAACCAATCCCGATGATCAGCTCATTGATGAGCGGGTTACCGATTCGTTGAACCTGCCGGAAAGGCCCCTGGTCCATGGAGGCGGCAGGTGAACGACGAACCGTCGTCTGCCGGCGCGAGGTCGTCCCCCACACTCCTATCGTCGCGTCCGGAGAAGTAGGTGGTTCCAGTCGGCCCGTGCTGGTCAGCAGCTCAACTGGTACTTCGATGGCAATGGAGTTCACCGCGTAACCGGAAACCGTGTCACTTGCAAAATTCTGAGCTGCTTCATCTTCCTGCTGCGTGAGGACGCCCGGGACGCCGCTGCCCAGCGTTCGAAAATTCGCGGTGTCGAAGGCGGCACCCAGATCTATCCAGAATGGGTCGTCAGTTGTGCCGGCAAAGACAGAGATCCCGTTTTCGAGCACGTAAGTGCCGCTGGCGAAAAGCGCGTCATAGTCGATCGTCCGAGGGCCGGCATTCGCCGGTACGGCGAAAAGCGGGGAGCCGTCGGCGTTGCCCAACTCGGTAATCCTCCCGTCCTTGATGAGTGTGACAGTGTAATTCTGTCTGAGGTTCAGCCCCGGGTTATCGAAGGAGCTGATTCGGGGAGGGACTACCAGGTTCTGGGTCCCCGGTTCGAATGCGCCCTGGTCGCCGGAACCGGCGAGCGCTGTAAATATATTGGGAAGTTGGTACTCGGTCGTGAAGCGGAACTGAAAGACGACGTCCTCGACCGCGTCGTGGTTGTTATCCACTTTGATCTCGTAACGGATATCGGGGTCGAAAGGGAACCAGGTAGGGCCGTTGGCGGGCTCCAAAAGCGGGTCAACGCAGAGAATGAGAGTGACCTTTCGAGCTGTCGGGTCACCACCATAGCTGACAAAGGCGTAGAGGTCGGTGATGTCCGCTTTGTGGTCGAGCGCAGTGATCGGCGCCTCCCGGTGGTTGGATCCACTCAGGGATATAGGGAGCAGTGTCGCCATCGCGACTGCAATGATATTCGAGGTAAAACTTGTCCTCATTGGGTGACTCTCCTTGGGAAGTCAAAGGGTTTATCGGAAGGTTGGCAGGGCCGATGCCCCGCTCCTCGGTTTTAGCTCAATATACGGGCGCACCTGGTCGCGTGGATTTGTGCCCCGGGCTTTTTTTCACACCTTCTCAGGGGTCAACGCGGGTCGAGCTCCAGGCAAGACTAATCTCCCTGCTCGGGGGGTCATCTCGTTGCGGGGAAACGCCCGGCGAGCACCATCGGGCCGGTCGGCTGCGCACTGCCTGCCGTGGGCTCGATCGTAACCGCGAGCATAGCCACCCGATCGACTTCGATCGGGACATTGAAACTGATCTCCGTGCTCCTGTCGGGGGCCTGAAAAACCTGCGAAGGGAACGGCGGGCGGCCCTCCTGGATGACCCACATCTGAAAAGCCCTTTCGCGGGGCAGGGACGGGAGGTCATGCAAGAAGGCGAGCGCGGTGCGTCCGCTCGGCTCGAGAAAAGCGCTTCCCTTTGCTTCCTCGTATCGGTCGAGTCCAGCCAGCTGCAGGAATTTCGTGCCCGGCCGTGTCAGCAGGTCGACCCGGTCATCCAGAGTCCGATTCGTTTCTCGAAGACGTTGGTTCTCCTCCTCAAGAAGACTGACTTGCCGAGCCAGCTGAAGATTGGCCTGCTGTTGAATCCAGGCGAACAGCCCCGAGACGGCGAGCAGGATGGAAGCGGCTATCGCCCAGACCCGCCACCCGCCGCTGCGGTAGGAAGTTCGGTTGGGAAGCGAACGGCCCCCTCCCGCCCCCTTCAGGATCGCATCTTTGAGGTGCGGCGGGGGCTCGGACAGGGGGAGAGCCTGAGGCAGGCTGAACAGCGCCTCGCGCAGTTCGCTGATCTCCTTCAGACACTCGGGACACTCCCGCAGATGGGCCTCAAAAGCCTTGGACTTGGCCTCTTCCAGGTGCCCGAGCAGGTATTCGACGTAGATATCTTCAAATTCGAGTTTTGTCATTCGGGCCTTTGCCTCAACGCCAGGCGGAGTTTCTCCAGTCCAAGGCGTATTCGCGTTTTCACGGTTCCCAACGGAACCGCGAGCTTTTCGGAAATTTCCTGGTGCGAGAGGTCGCCGTAAAAGCTCAGGTAGATCGGCAGCTTTTGCTCGTCGGGGATCTCGCCGAGCGCCCGGCGGATCACCTCCCTTTGTTCGCTTTGGATCGCGGACGAGAGCGGGTCTGATGTGACCGGCGCCTCGTAGACAGCCGGTTCCAGGGAAACTGAGACATACCTGGATTCTCTCTTCGAGGAACTGCGTGCGGCGTCAATCGCCTTGTTGCGCGTGACCGTCAGCAGCCAGGTGCAGAACGAACCGCGCTCGGGCTGGAACTGTTCGGCTTTCCTCCACACGGTCAGGAAAACTTCTTGAACTACCGATTCGGCGGTTGCTGTGTCTCGCAGGATCCGCACGGCGAAGGAATAGACGATGGACCCATAAAGATCGTACAGCTCGGCGAGAGCCCTGTGATCACCGACTTTGATACGCGCTAGAAGCTCCGCTTCTGAGGCCATCGTTTCGACTCGGTGTGAACTGGGTCGTTGATTCTGGTGCAGTTATCTGCTTCACCCATGATAGGAAGAGTGGATTCCGACGTCCAATTTCCCACGGATGCCGCCGTTCCGGTTTGCTCGGCTACTTCGCTCAAAGCGCCCGGATCCTTTGTGACCGTATATTCATACATACTTACGAACTGAACGGCACTTCTGGATGTGCGCTCCACGAAGCCAATGTGCAGCTCACCCGACGCGCCGCTGAGCTCCGGGCCCTGGCCGGCGAGCTCACGCTAACCGAGCAGCGGCAGCGGAACGCGTTTCCCCCAATGAAGCTTGGGCACTGGTCTTTAAAGCGTTGCCACTGCGACCACGCTAGATCATAATGCGTCAAGCGAAGAGTCCTCTTGAAGCTGGGCTCCTGGTGCCCGGCGCATTGTGAGGTCAGCAATGATTGTGACCGGAACTTCCGGCGGGTTCGGCCTCTTCAGCATCCGCGAACGACTTGACCTGGTTGGTGGGAGGATGGAGATCGAAAGCGTGCCCGGGAACGGGAGTCGTTTTATCATTACGGCACCGCTCGGCAAGCCATCGCCGCCATCCGTTCCTGCAGAGCCGGCCGGCTGCACTCCCTGACCCTTCATGACGGTGTCCCTTGTCTCCCGTTTTCGGACTCTGAACAGGCTTGACCGCACCAACGCCCTTATCTACTTGAGACGCTTCTTCCCGCTGGTTTACAGTCGACGCGATGAAGAACACTTACTTTCACCGCGTCATGGCGCTGACACCGACCAGGATGTGGATCAATAACGTTACGCGCAGAGAGGCTCGAATGGCGATAGAGGCCGGCGCCTTCGGCTGCACCCAGAATCCCTCTTACACCTGGAAGATGCTCAACCATCCCGAGGAAAGCGAATATGCCCGCCGGCTCCTTGACGAAACCCTGGAGGAGGCGACGGATGACAACGAGGTGATCTGCATCCTTCAGCGGAAACTGGTGCGGAAGATCGCCGAGGTCTTCATGGAAGTTTTCGAGCGAACCAATGGAGAACACGGTTTTGTGAGCATCCAGGGAGACCCGGTCGACGAGGATGATCCCCGGGTGATCATCGAGGAGGGCAGGAAGAACCGTGCGATGAGCCCGAACATGATGATCAAGATCCCGGCGACCGAGGCCGGACTCGCGGCCATGGAAGTCTTGATTGAAGAAAACACGCCGCTAAACGCGACCGAGATCATGAGCGTCAGCCAGATGGTAAAGGTCTGCGAGATGTACCACGCGATCACCGCCAGAACCGGTAAAAGACCGGTCATGTACTTCTCCTTGATCACGGGAATCTACGACGAATGGCTGGCCGGGCAGGCTCGCCGGGAACACTTCGATGTCTCCCCCGATGTTCTTTACCAGGCCGGCATGATCATCGCGAAGAAGGTCTACCAGATCCGGCACGACCGGCAGTACCGGCTCGGCTTCATCGGCGGCGGAGTGCGCGGCCTGCAGCATTTCACCGAAATGGTGGGCGGCGATGTCTGCATTACGATGAACTGGGACGGTCAGGTCGAGAAGTTTCTCGAGCTCGACCTCCCCGTAGTCTCCCGGCTCTTCAACCCGGTACAGGACACCGTCCTGGAACAGCTCCTCGAGAGAGTCCCTCCCTTCAAGCAGGCATATTTGGAAAACGGGCTCTCGCCGAAGGAGTATGAAGAGTTCGGGCCGGTCACGTATTTCCGCGACATGTTCGTATCCGCTTGGAAAAGCGCGGTGAACCTGGCGTCTGAACGGCGGGCGGCGGGTCGAGTTCCCCAACCGGAGGTAAAGTCGCGCTGATCCTGCCCGTTCGGCGTTTACCGCAGCGGCAGCAGGAACGCCAACAAAACAGACATCGTGAAGCCAGTGAGGCCAAGGACTGCCAGGAGAGGGCTGAGCGTCTTGAGGGTCTCCACCTCGGTGAGTCCCCCCATCTGCTTGTAAACCCAGAAGGCGCTGTCGTTCATCCACTCGCCGACCAGCGAACCGGCGCCGATCGCGCACGCGACGTAGACCGGGTGGTATGAAGGCGGGGCGGCAAACACCAGGGGAGCCACGATCGACGACGCGGTGATCATCGCGACCGTGCTCGAGCCTTGGGCGGCCTTAAGAAGCGCACTCAACAGAAAGCCCAGCAGGAGCAGCGGCAGGTGATAGGTCTGAGCCACCCCCGCCAGCCGGCTGCCCACTCCGGCCTCCACCAACATACCTCCGAATGCGCCGCCGGCGGCCGTAATCAGGATGATGAGCCCGGCACCCGAGAATGCGCGATTCACCGGTTCGGCAAGCTGCGCCAGGGTGTAGCCCTTGTGCTGCGCGAGCACGTACATTGAAATGCCAGCAGAGAGGAGGAGGGCGAAATTGGGATCGCCGAAAAAAGCCAGTGCCGACCGCAGTCCGGATGGGGCACCGAGGGCCACCGCAAAAGTATTTGCTGTAATCAAAACAACCGGCAGAAAAATCGGCGTTGCCGACCAGACAAACCCGGGAAGGTGAAGCTCCTCCTCGTGCGCGATCTTGCCCAGTTCCTCCAGGGTGACTCCGGGAGTCTCACGCAGGGGGACCGGGAACGTGCGATCGCGGTAAATGGCAAACAGCCATCCGGCGACGACCATGGGAACGGCGACCAGCAACCCTACCAGGATCATCACGCCCAGGTCGACGTTGAGGGCGGCGGCCATGGCGAGCGGTCCCGGAGTGGGCGGAACCATGCAGTGAGTCGTGATCCCTCCCGCAACAATCGACATGATAAAGAGCAGATAGTTGCGACCGGTCCGGATCCGCATAGCCCGCGCCAGCGGGACCAGAAGGTAGAAGACGGTGTCGAAGAACACCGGGATTCCCAGGACGTACCCGGAGGTCAACAGAGAGAGCGACGACCGTTTCTCGCCGAACAGTCGAATGAAGACCCTCGTGATCTTGTCCGCCGCCCCGCTTTCCAGGAGACATTCGCCGATCACCGCCGCCAGGGCCACGATGATCCCGATCTTTGCGCACACCGTCCCGAAGCTCGTCGCCAGCTTGGGCATCACCTCGTGAAGCGGGATGCGTGGGGAAAGCAGACCCACGGTCGTTGCAGCGGCTAGAAGGGCCAGAAAAGCGTTGACGCGCAGTCTTAGGATCATCACCAGGATAACGGCAACGGCAACAAGCAGAATCAATAGCGGATGCATCAGCCTCGTTCCAGGAGCTTCGGCCGTTCGGCCGTGTGGGTGACCTCGGGGACGATTCCGACGCCCCCGCTTGTCCGGCGTCTTGGTTCTATTCTACAGGCGCGGGGTTACTTCCTGAAGAGAAGGGAGGAAAGAGCCACCCCGGCGCCCAAGCTCCTCTCGGAGGGGTACGAGAGGGATCGTATGTGCCGCACTGCGCGGTAGAGAGGTATGTAGTCCCGGCTTTAGCCGGCGTTACCGCCGGCAACCCCATGCCCGAGTTTGATGCCCCGCATCATCGCTCGCACTGTCGATCTCGCAAACGGTGACGCCGGCTAAAGCCGGGACTACATACCTCTCGTACCCTCTCCCTCTCGTACCCCCCACTCGCACCCTAATCGGGAAGAAACCAGCTAGTCAGTTTCCCCTACTCCAACCTGGCTGTTGCCGAGACCGCCGTTGTTGATTGACTCTCCTCCCGATGCTGGTCTACGGTATTCCACTGAGGCGAAGCCCCAAGTGAGAACAGCCGCCGGTCTTTTTATTCTGATAGTCCTTTCCTTGTGTCTGCTGGCCTCCAGCCTCACCCCTCTGCTGCCTATCGACGACTCCTATATCAGCTTCCGCTATGCCAGGAACTGGGCGGAGGGACAGGGGCTGGTCTTTAACACTGGCGAGCGAGTCGAAGCTTACTCGAACTTCCTCTGGACCGCGCTGTTAGCCGTCCTTGCCTGGCTGGGCGTGACCCCGCCTCTTGGCGCCCGCCTGCTCAGTTGGGCCGCCCTCGCCTGTTGTTCGCTGCTCATGTATTGGATCTCGAGGCGGCGTATGCCGGACGCGCCAGTCCCTTTTCACCTGGCGGCTGGTCTCTGCCTCCTGTGTTCTCCCCTCGACCATTTTCCATACTCTGAGCGGCATGGAGACCGTTCTCACCGCCCTGCTTCTGCTCGCGTTTTACTGGCTGATTGAGCTTGACCTCCATCCCCGAACGCACGCGGTGCTCCTCGGCATTGCGCTCGCGAGCATCTCGATCGCGCGACCGGAAGGTCTCCTGTTCTCGCTGCTTGTCGTTCTTAGCTTTCGGTTCCCTTAAACTGCTCGACGATCCGCCTCCCAGAGTCCGGCTCGCAGTGGTTCTCCTTAGCTGCGCGATTCCGATGGCCGATATTCTTCGGATGGCGCTGGCTCTATTACGGCACTCTGCTCCCGAATAGCGTCTCGGCCAAAAGCGCCGGTCTCCAGATCAACGCGCTCACCGGAGGAATCGATTACCTTCGAAGATTCCTCGTTTTCTACTCTCCGCTGGTGCTACTGGCCGCCATTTCTCTTATCCGGGCCCGACGGACTGAAATCCTCGTCTTTCGGGTCCCTGCTCTGGCCACCTATCTGGCGGTAACGCTCCTGGGCGGTTTTGCGGACGGCTATCCCTACACCCGCTACCTTTTTCCGCTCATCCCGCTTCTGCTCGTCTGGACGATCGAGGGCGTGTGGTTCATCTGTGTCACCGCCACTACTTCACGGGGACCCTCTTTTGGCTTTCTGTTCTCCCTCTGTTTGATGTCCAGCCTTCTTCTGGTCCAGGCGTTTCTCTCCTTCAGCGAGTACCGGCTCTCCGGCCTGCCTTTCTACTCGAGCGGCCTGACCGCCCGCCCCACGAAGACTCTTCGCGCTTTTTTCGCCCAGGACTCGGTCGCACACCCGGCCGACGGTCCCTTGCGCGAGGGACTCGGACATCACGAATTGTCCGCCTGGCTGAAGCGGCACGCTTCCCAGGATGACCTCCTTGCCACCTATGAAATCGGTATTGTTCCGTACTACAGCCGCATCCGAGTCCTGGACCTTTTTGGACTTGCTGACCGCCGGATAGCGACGTCACCGGGATTTCCGGGTGCAAGAGTCGATCTGAATTACGCATTCGGACGCACCCCGAAATACGTGGCCTACCGGGCGCCGTCTGACTGTCTTTGCTCCTACTACCCGGTCTTCCGATCCCCGGAGTTCCGCGACTGGTATGACCTGGTGGCTGTTTTTCCCTACTGGACCACCAAATGGCTGCTGTTCCAGCGCCGGGCGGTTCCCGTCTCTTCTTCCAGGCAATGGCTGGGATGGGATCATTCTTCAGACCGACCTGTGACGGAAGGCGGCCAGCCCGCGGGACACGCTATCGGGGTCCGAATGGAAGGGCAGGTGATGCTCGACCCCCACCTGCAGCTTCTCGCGCCGCTGCAGAAGGAAAACCTTTTCTTCCAGATCCTGAGCCACCCGGAATCCGAGGGGGGACGTGACGCGATGCGTGAGTGGATGGACACATTCCAGAAGGCGTTCGTGTTTGGTCCGGCGGAGGACGAATCCCCCGCACGTCTGGACTATGACCTCGTGATTCCCCCCAACACTCTCCTCGAATTTTCCTTCGCGGCCGTAACCCGAAACTCCGCCTTTGACAGCCAGCAGTTCCAGGTATCCGCACAGACGGCCGGCCAATCGCAAATCCTCTTCAGCCGGGACTTCCGCACGCCGGCGGACCTGAAACCAGGCTGGGAAAAGATGCGCGTCGACCTCAGCCAGTTCTCGGGTCAACGCGTGAAGCTGTCTTTCTCCAGGAGCAAGTCCCGTCAGCCTCTCTCAATGGCGATCGGAGAACCGAGGATCGTGGGAAACATTCAGGCAGGAAGCGTCGTGAGGACCGACTAGTGCGTGGTTGGCGAATAGCTCGACCTTCTGCGCCTTCTTTTAGGTAGACTGCTTCCGCTATCTGATTGGAGGGGACGAGGCGTGCAGATCACGGATGATCGTCAGGAAGAAACTCAAACTTTCCCTGCACTAACCAGAGAAGGACGTTTTCCGTCCGAACGGCCCATCTTCCTGATCCTGGTGGGGCTCGGTCTGGCGGTCCTTTACGTGGGCTGGAGCACCTTCTGGTTCATGACCGACGACGCCTTCATCGCCTTTCCAAGCGCCAACTCTGGCTGATCAGCCGCCTGATCTGCTGCCGCCACCAGGAACACAAGATTTTCAGCCAGCGCCTCCTCGCGGATCTTCCCTCGCGGCGAGAAGGACAGAAGATGCGACGAGAGCGATTTTCCCGTATTCGTGACCCGTTGCGTTGGAGTTGCAGGCTGGGTCCTTCCCGAGGCCTTCGTTATCGATTCTCTGGGCCTGAATGACTACGTGGTCGCCCGGGCACCTGTTCCGTCGCCGATGTTCGGCGGGGATGGCCCACTCCCGCCAGGCTCCGGAAGGCTACATTGAAGACTTCCGGGCGAATGTCACATGCGACGTCACCGGATTGCATGTGGTTCCAACGGAGCCGGCCCCTGACCGCGACCGACATTGTCCGGATCGAGTCCAAGTGGCGCAAATGGGTGCGGGACAGAACCCGGGACGATTGAAACCGGCGTGGAAAGGCGCGGCCACTCCCCACTCGTCTCGACTATAATCTAGCGCCCGAAGGAGGACGGTAAGGTGAAGGCAATCGCAATCTGCGGAAGTCCGAGGGTCGAAGGGAATACGGAGGCGCCTGTTAATCTCTGCCTGGAACGGCTTGCCTCCGTCGGCTTTGACACTGAGCTCGTTCGACTGGCGGAGAAGCTGGTCCTGCCCTGCAAGGGGTGCGGAACATGCGGCAAGAGACTGGACGGAAGGTGCTCGACCGATTCCGATGACTTTCACGAAGTCTTCGCCCGGATGCTGGAAGCGGAGATCATCATCGTGGGCTCACCGGTCTACTTCGGCTCGGCCACTCCTCAAATGATGGCGCTCCTGGACCGCGCAGGGTATGTTGCGAGGAAGAACGGGAACCTTTTTTCACGCAAGCTCGGCGGCCCCGTCGTGGTGGCTCGCCGCGCCGGGCAGAACTTTACCTTCGCCCAACTGCTCTACTGGTTCATGATCAACGAGATGATCGTCCCGGGCTCGAGCTATTGGAACATCGCTTTCGGTGCTGCCAGGGGCGAGGTCGCTGAAGATCGGGAAGGCCTGGAGACGGTTTCGCGTTTCGCTGAAAACCTGGGATGGCTGGCAAAAAGAGTGTTTGCCGACACTGAGGTGCGCCCGGCGGCCGAAACGAAATAGCCCGGGAAAGCCTGCGCACTCAAGCCTCCGGGCCCATCGTTTACATTCGTCCAACTCGCCCCCGAAACTCGCCCCGAGTTCAGTGCTCAGTCCTCCATCAGAGACTGCCATTGGTCCTCTTCCAGGAAGCTGCCCGGAACGTTCGCCTCCATTTCGAGGTACAGCTTGAAGGGGACGGAGACGGTTACCAGGTCTTTGCCCAGGCGGCGCAGGTAGCGACGGGCCGAGATATCGTTCAGCCCGACCACCGCACGCGGGGCCGAGACGTCTCCCTCGCGGTACGTCAGAATCCCGATCGATTGACAGCCCGCTGCGTGCGGAATCGTCGCCCCGTCGGTGTCCCCCCGCCCGTAATTTGCGAGCACCACCAGCGCGGACATCTGGTCGGAGTTTGCGAGAAAAACGATGGAAGCGGGCGTCTCTCCGGGTTCCACCTGCACGAGTTGCTTGAACACGACACACCGGGGAGAGAGATCGATGATGGGGAGGCTGTTGATCCACCGGTCGACCAGGGCCGGGATCTTGCGGTAACGCTCTCCCTGGAGGAAGTGGTGCAGGAAATCTCCTCTCATCCAGGAGGAACACTGTTCGGCAACCGCCTTGCCTTTTTCCGATTTCTCGTTGCCGTCCGATAGAAAACTGCAAAAGCAGTCTGCGCCGCCGGGGAACCCGAGGTAAGCGTTGCCAAAACCGAGCCCAACGCCCCCACCCCAGCATCCGACCGTTTCCTTGGTGAAAGCGGCCACGCGGCCTCGCTCGGCCACAGTTCCGAAAGCGGCCATCACACATCCCCACCTGCCCTCCTGGTACTGCAGAGCCCCGGGAGGAACGGCGTCCGCCCACAGGATGGCGACCGGTTGATACTTCAGCTTCAACTGCCTGGCGAGAAGGCTATCCATGACCGGGGGATTCTAACACAGAGCAAAACCACCAACGAACGGGGCGGATTCGGCCCTCGGAGCGCGGACGTCTCGTCCGCACTGGGATCGCGGACGTCCCGTCCGCGCGGCGGGCATCTTGCCCGCCGTCACGACTCGTCGGAGCTGTCGCGATCCCCGGGAGAGAACGCCGGGCAAGATGCCCGGCGCGCGGGCAGGATGCCCGCGAACCCAGTGCGGACGAGACGTCCGCGCTCCAGAAGGCCGTCGCCGAATACGTGTAAAGTGCAGCATTCTGCCGCCGCAAAAACGGAATCATCTTGTCCCGACAGAAACCGTCGTGCCGCTCCCCTGGGGCGAATCGTCTATCATAGTGCCGTGAGCAGCAAACGTTCTCCCGAGAAGGAACCGGCCCCTGCCGATCGCCCGCATGAGACGACGGATATCCTGAGTCGTAGCCTCCGCATCATCCAATACCGGGGCGGCCACAGGGCAGGCTCAGACGACATCTTTCTGGCCTGGGCGGGGATGCGCGCGCGACCGGACGCCGTTCGGGTTCTTGATCTGGGCAGTGGCAAGGGCACGGTGGCGTTGCTGCTCTTGCGCATGATGCCGGCGGCGAAGGTGATCGGACTCGAGGCCCATACGGCCCATCACGACCTGGCTGTCCGGAATGCCGCGCTCAACGGCCTTTCCGATCGCTACGATGCGCGACTGGGAGATCTTCGCGACCCGGCTCTTCTACAGGGTGAGGAGCCTTTCGACCTCATATGCGGGGCTCCGCCGTATCTTCCAGTCGGGACGGGAATCCTGCCAAAAGACACGGGCCGGGCAGCCGGGCGTTTTGAGCTGCGCGGCGGCGTCGAATCCTATGCACGAATCGCCGCACGGCACCTGGCACCGGACGGACGGGCGGTTCTGCTGATGAATGGCCAGGGTCGCTCCCGCGCCGAGTCGGCCGTCAGGGCTGAAGGGCTCGCGCCCTGTCGACTGGTCGCGGTGCGGCCGCGCCCGGGGCTGCCGCCCACCTATTGGGTGATCGAGTCGGCCAACGGCGATCCGAGACCCGTTATCGAGGAAGAGATCTCCATGCGGCTCGCGACGGGCATCGAGTGGTCGCCGGCATATGCGGCAGTGCGCGAGTTGCTTGATCTGCCGCAACAGCCGTGAGCGGCGGTAGGTTCAACCGTAGGTCCGACTTCCGTAGGTCCCACTTCCCAGTGGGACTTCTTCGTCACAGCGGGCAACAGCCAGCCCGTTCGTCAGGATGTCCGACAGGGAAGTCGGACCTACATCGGAGCTTGCCCGGCCCAAGAACCAGCCGCCGGGGGAAATTTCGGCGTCGTAATGATGCTCAGATCGCGCTCGCTACTCCTTCAACATGTCGCGATGCCACTCGGTCGGAAAGAGGGTGCCGGCCTTCGTCGGATCTACCTGGGTGCCGAGAATCGCAGCTGCACGTGCCAGCACCGGGTCCCGTCCTGCGGCCAGATCCTCTGGGGTTGGAAAAACTAACTCGTCCGGCGTAACCCCCTGGTACTCCAGGCACTTTCCGTCTGACATGATGGCCGCACCCTCGGAAATACTGGCAGCGAAGGGAGTCTCACCTAAGTCATATCGATACAATCGAGCCTTCATGGTCGCGCCGGCGCTGACGTCGCCGATGACCACACCCCGTTTCTCAAGTTGGACGACCCGGGCCAGAAGCTCGGCCGCGCCGGAGGACTTGCTGTCGATAATGACGACCAGATTCCCTTTGAAGAGGTCCCCCTGCGTCTCAGCTTTCAGCGGTTCCCACTGCTTGCGACCCTGGAATTGCGCGATTGTGACGGGCTTGTCAAACAGATATCCAGCCAGTTTCTCGAGAATCCGGTCTCGCCCTCCAACGTTTTCCCGCAGGTCGAGAACCAGGGCTTTTTTGTTCCGAATGTTTCCGACGAGCCCGTGAAGCGTGTTGTCATCAAAATCGAAGTGCGGCATCTTCCAGGCGACGACCTCGGGGCTGAGATCAGCGAATCGGTTCTTGCGCATCCTGACTTCGTCGATGAACCAGTTCACCAGGTTTTTCGTGTCTATCCTGCCGTCGCTGTTCGAGTCATACTTCAGAACCGTCTGGTTCAGCATCACCTTGGGCTTGGGCTGTATCTTCTTCTCTCCTCCGCCCGGCTTCTGAACTACGAGGTTCGGAGTCTCGCCAGGGCGAAGAATGTAATTAATGTAGATCAGCTTCCAGAGGTTGCCCCGCGTGAGCCGGAAGCCGTTGAACGAAAGGACCTCGTCCCCGACCTGGAGCCCCTTCTTCTCGGCATCACTGAACGGTGCGACGGCTGTCACGAAAGATCGATCTCCGATCATCTGCACCTGAAAGCCGTAATCAATGCGGGCGCCGCGAGGGGGCGGTACGAAGAAAGTGTGTTGCTCGTTCAGATCAAGCAGCGGCTGAGCCACTGTTCCAAGAACCTGACCGAGAGTCTGGGACGAGGGCAGCTTCTGTTTGGCGGCCTCGAACTTAGCGGAGAGGTTCACCTGGTGGAACGCAGGATCGTAGAAGTTTTTCTGGACCTCCTCGGTTAGGATTTGGAGCATGTTGCTCCCGGTGTCGATATCTATTTTCCTCGCCTTGGACGTGGGGGACTGGGCAAGGGCCGATGGGACGAACAGCAGAAGCAGGGCAGTTGCAGTCAGGTGAATGATTCTCATGATGACTCCTATCGATTTAAGAACGGAAGAGCATTGGCCCAGCCGTTCGGCCGCTAATCACCTACTTCCTCTCACGAATCACGGCTCGTCTTCTGCGGGATAGGCGAGAACTGCGCCCCGACGCTTTTCAAGCTCGCGGGATTTGGCGAACGCCGCCCGGGTCTTGTTCGCGTCCTCACTCCGCCCGGCTCTCTGATAGGCTTGGGCAAGGATATAGAGAACCCTGCTGGACGCCGGCGCCAGGGTCCGAGCCTCCTCCAGCATTCGGATGGCAAGAGTGATGTCGTTTAGCTGAAGATAGATACGGCCCTGGAGATAGAAAGGAACGAAGTTCTTCGGCGCTAGCTCAGCGGCCTTCTTGGCGAAGGGCAGGGCCTGCTCAGGCCGGCGCTGGCCCACGGACTCAAACGCATACTGGAGCATAGCCGGAACATGGTCCGGGTCCCGCTCGAGCTCCTTCTTGAACTGCTCGAGGGCTTTTTCTACCTCCTTTTGTTCAACCAGGGCGCGGCCGTATGCGTAGGCGACATTCGGGCGACCTCGGTACTTAGCCTCCAACTCCTCGAACATGCGAAGCGCATCGGGTTGCTCACGTCGCCCCTGAAGGAAGGCTGCCCTGCCGAAATCCCGGACCATGGCCTGCTCTTCGGTCGTCAGCGAGTCGACCGGACCGGGGATTCTGAGCACGGACAGACCCATGGCGTCGAGAACCGCCGGGGAGTCCAGGTTATCGACGGCAAAGCCGCTGAGTATCGTCAACGCCGCGTCGAACTGCTCGCCGAGGTTGAGCAGAAGAGCCTGGTGATAGCGGACAACCCGGGCCAGTTCTTCATTTCCCCCAAGACCCAGGGTGCGCGCTTTGACGAGGTGCTGCAGGGCATTGACGTGCTGCTTGAGCTGATACTCGCAAAGACCGAGCATTCCCCATCCCTGACCGTTCTCCGGCTCCAGGACCACGAACTTGGCGAACCCGTCACGGGCGGAGGAATACTCGTCGCGATCGTAGTTGAGCGCCCCGATATGCCACCACCCTTCCGCCCACTGCGGCCTCATCTTGAGAAGCTGGTTGTAGTAACGCAGAGCTTCCCCAGTCTGATCGGTGTCACGAGCGGCTTCCGCCTTGGCCTTCAACTGCTCGAAAGTCGGAGAGGATGGCTTCGGGAGTGTCTGGACGCCCGCAGGCACGTGCGACCAGCAAAAGCAAACGAGAACGAGCGCGACGAGGGGCAGAGACAGGCGAAGAAGGAGAAGTCGAATGATTATCATGGCCGATTCGACTCGCTGCTTGTTTCATTCGGGATCAGTTCCCGGACGGTGGCCTTGCCCCCTGTAGCATCCTTCTGGGTCTCGATCTGACGCTTCAGTTCGTCGGCTTTTCGTTGAGCCTCCCGCCCCTCGGCGATCATCTTCTTCTTGAAATAGATGCGGGCGAGGTGAACATAGGCGTCGATAAACTCGGGATCATTCCTGGTCACCTCCTCCAGAATCGCCTGAGCCCTGTCCAGCTCGTCCTGCAGGAAGTGAACCATGGCGATCTGAAGGAGCGCTGCCCCGTCCCCGGGCCTTAACCTGGCCGCCCTGTTCAGGTAGACAAGGGCGTCCCCGTACTCCCTGTTCCGCCTCTTCAGGTAACCGATGTAAAAGTTGGCCATATAGTCGTTTGGGTTGATCGCCAGTTCGGCCTCAAACTCCTTGAGAGCCCGCTCGACTTCGTTGGAGCGAAGGATCTCGAAAGCCAGGCCGGCATGAGCGCCGGGCAGATTTGGGTTCAGTTGTATAGCCCGCTCGTATTCGGCAATCGCCTCCTTGTTGTGGTAGATCTCCCCCAGGATGGTGCCCATCATTAAGTGAGCTTCCGCCGATTCGCCTTTCTCCATGATCTTCTTTATCAGGACCTCCCCTTTTTCCACCTGGTGATCCCGGATATAGGCGCTGCCAAGCAGGTACGCAATCGAGAGGTCATCAGGGTGGGACGAGGCGATTGGCGCCAGCTGCGAAATCACCCTTGGATAATCCCCGAGTTGGAAATAGCAGTCGGCGACCAGGGTGTGGAGGCGGGCATTGCCTGGGTCCTTGGCGACAAGTCCTTCAAAGATGCCTACGGCCGTCTTCAAATCGACCGCCTTGTAGTATGCGAGACCGAGGTTCAGCAGGATCATCGGATGACCGGGCGCCAGCTTGAGCGCTTCGTTGTAACGTTTGATCGCCTCTTCGTACTGGCCGATTCGGGCCAGCAGTGCTCCCGAATTCACGAGCACCTCCATCCGGGGACCTTGTTGCAGCGACAGCTCGTACTCCCGGAGTGCTTCCTCGATCTTCCCCTGGTTTTGCAGCTCGACGGCCTTGGCGAAATGGGGATCGGCGCCCTCCTGTCCTAAAGCCCGGCCGGAGCCACTGCCCAGGACGAACGAGGCGACGAGAACCGCGAAACAGAAAGCTCTGCCAAACACGGTATGAGTTTACCTCTCCTTATCGGTTGCCTGAGTCGCTTTTTGAACCAGCGTCTTGAGATGGACGATTGTCTCTTGCGCCTCGGGAACCTGGGAGTCGTTTGGATATTCTTTCAGAAACGCTTCGAGCTGAGCGAGCGCTTCGGCCGGCTGGTTCAACTTCACGTAGATATTCGCAAGCAGGAGTCTCAGGTGAGGCAGGTGCGCGTGCGGAAAGCTGAAGGAAAGAAGTCCGTCCCTCAAAGCGGCCGGATACTCCCCGGCCTCATATTGCGCGATTGCCGAATAAAAGTAGGCGGGGCTTTCGGTCGGCTGCTTCTTTTTCCAGGCACCGGTCAGTTCTCGCAGCTCCACACCGCGCTCCTGTTCTCTGTAATACTCGGCCAGAGGGAGGTACGCGGCGTACAGATCGGAGTCCAGGCTAAGGCACTGCTCATAAAGATCTGCGGCGACGGAGGCCCGGCCCTGTTTGCTAAATATCCGTCCCTTCAAGAAAATCGCGTTTGCATACTGTGGATATGTTTTCAAAGCCCGGTCCGTTTCCTCGGCTGCCGTCTGGAGATCGTTCTTCTCAAAGGCTCCGCGGGCCGTTGCCAAATGTTTCCTGGCCGCAGGCGGTGCGGCCAGCTCGTTTCGGCTGATCAGCTGGCCGTCGTAGGTGATGACTGGAAGCTCCGGCGTCTTTTCCAGGTTGAGCTTGGTGGTCCCGCGGACCTGTCCTCCAAAATACAGCTCGATCCGGCTTCGGGCCGTCCGGTAGCCCGGCGCCGACGCCGTAATTTCATACTCGCCCACAGCCAACTGGTGAAACCAGTACTCACCCTCTTCGCTTGCCTGTGTCGGCATCCCGGATCCGGACCCACCCCAGGGGTTGATCTCGAGCTTAATGAGGATGTTGTTCTTGCCTGGAGGTCGATCGTCCAACAGGACCAGTCCGTGAATGGATTCCACTTCACGTTGCAGAAACAGGGCGAGAATCAGGTATAGCCAATAGGATCGCATGGTTACTCAAGCAAGAATACCGTCCGCGAACTGGCCGTCGAGCCTGCCCCCCGGACAACCACCTGAACGTCATAGTTACCCGGCGCCAGGTCCTCGATGGGCAGCGTAGCCAGGTACCGGATCTCTCCCCGGGCGTCGGCCGCCGGAAGAGTCTTCTCCCCCATGTGCCCTATCGCCTTGCCGTCCCTGGAAATGACAAGGTCCGCGGTCACCTCGGCACCGGCCGACGTCCGCACGATAAAGTAGAAGGCGGTTTCAGACCAGTCGGCCTGCCGTATCGTCGTTCTTAGGTTGGGCACCACCCTCTGGGCGCCGAGCGAAAGCGGAGTGTTCGCAAGCTGATCTGTCGCGGCCGCAGGCGGTTCCAGACGTTTGACAGTAACGAGTGAGCTCACTTTCAGTAGCGCCGGCGCACGGGGAACGATCAGGACCGCTCGCTTCACCCCAGTAGCGCCTGAGAGCGCATCACGCACCACGGTCTCAACCAGGTATCGGTCGGGACGGAGATCGGCCGTCCGGTAGAACAGGAAGTTGCGGGCCCGGGTCTCCTCAATTTTGTCCTCGCTCCCGGCCAGAGGAAAGTCCTGGCTGAACTTCTCGATGACCCGCCCGCTCGTATTCCTAAGGGCAAAGAGGAGGCTGACCCGCGCCGAATACTCCTTCTTCTTGTGATCGATTTCGAAGTGAAAGCCGGAGAGCGGGGCCTCGAGATAGAGCATTGTCTCGGAACGAACCCCCGCCGTCGGAAAGAGGAACGAGGCGGTCCGGAAAGCGACATCGGCCGGAGGCGCCTCCGCTTCCAGGGCGGAAAGCAGCGGGATTTCGTAAGGCGATTCAGCCAGCTCATTGGCCGGAAGCCCGTAGTAACCTTCCCGGCTTCGCATCACCAGCCCCGGCTTTCGCAATTTAACGTCAATCTTTCGGAAGGTACCGTCGTAAACACCATTGCTGGGATTGTAGGTAAGTTCGTAATGGAAGCGAAGATCATCAGAGACGGCAACCAACCCGGGGAACAGATCATTTGTGTTGGAGACCAGGAAGCCGCCCGTGCTTTCGGCTAAATCGGTCAGCGCGTTTTGTGACGACATCGTGAGAACATTGTTAACGTTCTCCGCCAGCAAAACCTCTTCCTGGGTCACCGCGCCGGCCCGCTTTCGCATCTGTCCGCGGCTCACCCGCGCCAGATGCTCCAGCTCATTGGACATGGGCACGAGTTGGCCCTGATCCTCCAAACCCGTCGTGTCGACGCAATAGAAGCTGACATTCTCCCGATTGGCCAGACTGATCAAATCCCGGAAGCGTTCCTGGACGTGAACGGGCAGGGCCATGGTGTCGGCAAAGAAGACCACTGCTTTGCGCCCGGGAAACGATCTTCAGGCCGCGAACGACCTGGATCAGCGACTCTACCGTGGCCAGCCCCTGAATCAACTGCTCGCCCGCAGCCGCGCGTCGAAGCATGCTTGCTGCAGCCTCGGTCATCTCGGCCTCCGCGAACGCCTGCATCGTCCCGGTGGAAGGCCCCCCGGTATCCCGTCCCACCTGCCCGATCCCGGCCTCGGCCGCAGCTGAAGCCTCGTCCGACTGTTGGCTGGCCTCCCTGATTGCTGCGGAAGCGTCTGCAAACTGTTGCGGGGATCCATCGAGGGCAAGATCGATGGCCGCCGAAATCCGCGCCTCTTCAGGGGTAAAAGGTGTCAGGATCTGGAGACGCCGATCGATGACCATCACGCTGACCAGATCCTCCGGGCCCAGCCGTGCGAGGTACTTCTGGCTCGCGTCCCGGGCCATCTTTCGCCCGTAGAGCGAGATTCTATCGAAGATCAGCGTGATCATGTTGATTTGGGGGAGCTGATCCGTACGAACCGGTTTCGCATTTTGCGGGGCCGGCGCCTGTCCCTTCACAGGATCTTTTCCAGGCTCGGCACCGTCGCCCGACTGGACCCGCCGCAAGCGCAAGACCTTCTGGAGGACGCCGTCCTCAAAGACCTCAAAATCTTCCGGGCCGAGATCGCGAACCGGCCGGCCCTTTTTGTCTGTGACGACTATGTCCAGGACGACCTCATTAACCGCGAGCCGAACCACGGGCTTGGGCGGCCGGGATTCGGACGCCTGGGGGAAACAGAAGGTGGTGAGAAGCGAAAGCGTGCAGGGCAGGACCACGAGGAATGACCGGCAGAAAGTGCGCGAGTAATTCCTCCGTATTGCGGCGCGGGGATCCGGCGAGTGCGGCGGCAGTGCCCGGCCACAGAAGTCAGAAGGAGCTTTTCTGCTCAAAACTCTCCAAAAAACCGGCGCCGGAGTTTCGATCTGCGAAATCTCCGGCGCTCTGTTAGGGACAAAGGAACGAACTAGAACAGGAACTTGATGGCAAACTGGGCAATCCGTTTACCGTATTTGATCTGAGTCCGTCCGACTTTTCCTGGCGCTACCAGTTGGCCGTCCTGAAGTTCAACTTCAACCCGACGTCACCGGTCCCCTCAAAACTATCCAGCGGATGGTTGAGGAAGTTGTAAGCCGCAAAACGAATCTGCAGCTTCCGTTCCTCGTTGCTCCCCATCTGGAAGTTCTTGAAGACGGAAAGGTCGTGGTTTGTGTACATCGGGCCTCGAATGTACGGGAACTGATACATCCCGTTCTGGCCCGGTTGCGGAGGAGCAAAGCAGGCGGCGTTGAAATACTGACCCTCTTGGAGGTCCTTGGTTGGATCGCAAATCAGGAACGGCTGAATCGTGGTGTCTGGGGTTCCGGTAATGTGCTCGGAGCCAAGTTCATCCTGTTCTCGCCGCATCTTGCTCGTGACACCGAAATTTCCTGTCTGAGCCCCCAGATTGACGCCACTGGAGAATGAGCTGATCCCGGTAAACTGCCAACCGTTAACCATCGCCCGACCGACCGGGTTTCCGTGGAAAACATCCGGCATTAGCCAGCTGTACGCGATGTTCAGCACATGGGTCCGGTCGAAACCGAGCACTCCGTAGTCCCGGTGGCGTCGATCGAACACGTTGCCGCCGTACCCGTCGCAAACCCGCCGTTCCGCAAGCCGAGAGCCTTACTGAAGGTATAGGCTGCAGTATCGTAAGGCGCCCTGTCTGCCGCGCGAGAACATCTGGAGTGAGTGGTAATTGGAGTAATCCTCGTGCCTGCTCAGCTGGATGGTCCGCGTAGTTCTGAAACGGCCGGTAGTTGTCCCAGTTGTCGATCGCTGGTGCCAACCGGCAGTATCCTCGTACCTTCCGGAATCACGTTGATGTTTTTGCCATTGTTCAACGAGGTCATTCTCTGTTGCCGACATAGGAAGTTTCCAGCAGCATCTGCCGCGGCAGTCGCTGGGAAATCGTGAAGTTCCAACTGTGGGTCAACGGCATTTGTCATCATTGTAGTCGAGAACGGTACAGTCCCGGTTTCTGCCTCTCCGGCGCAAGCGCTTCTATCTCCGCGAGAGTGTAGTTGTAAATGGTGGTCTTCAGAGTCCTCGGAGGATTGGTCAAGGCGCCCGCCTGCTGTGCATCGTGGAAATTGAAGGTTCCGAAACCACCACGGATGACCGTGTCCTTGAACAACGAGTAGGCGAGGCCGAATCGAGGACCATAGTACAGCGCCCGAGATTTGCTCCCGGATAGTGGCACGCTGTCATCGATGAAGTGATCGACGACGCCGGTGTACTTGGTCAAGTCATTCGGGTCGTTGCTGTACCGGCTTTCGTCCCGAAATTGCGGCAGCCGCGTCGTTGCGCCCGCTCCATGGGCCGAGATGCGAAAGCCGCATCCCCAACTCGACGGTCAACTTAGGAGTGGCCTTCCAGCTGTCCTGGAAGAACCCTTCCATGACGTTGTAGCTCTCGTCATTGATCAGGTTCAGGACGTTGACTCATAGTACTCGGCCGACGACACCCATGAGCAGGTTCGCGTACGAGTTGCCTGTGTCCTTGGCAGCCCAGGTGGCCGGAATGATCCGTCCATTGGACAGGTCGCTGTTGGGCTGTTTGTTGATGACGAACTCGTAGTAGAAGCCGGCCTTGATCGTGTGCGTGCTCATGACCTTCGTCACGTTGTCGCCGGCGCTGGCCAGGTGCTTCGTGGCGAACAGGATCGGGTCGAAGCCCCCGACCTCGTACAAGTCGGCGACTCCGCTGCTCCAGTCAGTGATCGCGGGAATCTGGTCGAACTTCTCGTCCTTGTACAGGCCCTTGTAGGGATACCCGACAGCCGCTCTTCGACACCTTGCTCGGGTCTTCCCACTTGTTGGGGAAGTCGATAAAGGTGTAGCCGAAGGTGAACTCGTTGGTCAAAGTCGGGTTGAAGACGTGGGACATATTGACCGAGATCGAATCGGAGGCGTTCGGGCGCTATGATGCGCGACGGCAGCGGAACCTGGGAGGAATCCCACCACAGCCCGTATTTGAACGGCTGAGTCTCGCGCTGCATGTTGTACCGGGTGTACAACTTCGTGTTCTCACTGATCGAGTAGTCGACCCTGGCGAGAAGCTGGGTCATCGGCTGCTCGACGGTGCCCAACTCGACCCAGTTATAGCCATCATTCTCGGCGGGATCAACATTCGGCAATGGGTACAGGTTCATCAGAGCCAATCCACCGGGATCTGGCGTCCCAACCAGCCTGCCGTCGACAAAACCATTCTTGGTAGGACGGCTCTTGATCGCCCACTTTCCGCCGTTCAGCTTGTCAAGATACGACTGATCGGAGAAGTCACCTTTTCTCCAGTCGGCCGTAGGAACAACTGCGCGGCGCGTGCCGGTGTCGATGTTCTGGCGGATGAACTCCGTCGCCGCGAAGAAAAACACCTTGTTCCGGTCCTTGTTGAAGCTCGTTCCCGGAATCAGCAGAGGTCCGCCGATGTTGAAGCCCGGGAAAGAGTACGAGCTGTTGGGCCGCTTCAGATGGGTCCGGTTGGCGAGCCAGTCGTTCGAGTTCAACTCCGGACGGCGGCCGTAGTAGTAGCCCTCGCCGTGGAACTCCGAACCTCCGGATTTCGCAACCGAACTGACAACCACGGGTCCCTTGGAGTTTTCGGCCGCGAAGGACGCGCCCTGGACCTTGAACTCCTGGATCATCTCGACGTTCGGGCTCACCGGCGATGCGCAGTTGCAGCCCGGATCGGAGACGTGGACGCCGTCCGCCGTAATGTCGATCGCGTCAGGCCGGCTGCCGTTGCCGCTGAAGTTACCGATCGCGCTCTGCTTGCCGCCGGCGCCGTTACCGTTGATCCCGATAGTTCTCGCCCGTAAAGCCGGCTCGGTTCTGCACGTCGGCAGAGATCCCGACCATACCGGGAAGGATCCGCAACAGCTCCGTAGCGTCGCGCCCGACAATTGGAGTGTTCTCGATCTGTTGCGCCGAAATCGTCGTGCTCTTCTCGCCCGAGTCAACCGGGATCATCTCGTTGGCGGCGCCGGAGACCGTGACGATGTCCGATGGAGCACCGGCAATCATGACAATGTCGCTGATGTGGATCTTGTCCCCCGGTATGGACCACAATTCCGATCCTCTCCCAAGTTTGGAAACCGGCCATCTCCACCCGCAGTTTGTAGGTCTTGGCCATCAGCGCCGTGAAGGTGAAATACCCCTCCTCGTTGCTGATGCTTCTGCGGGGGTCACCGGAGGCCTGATCGATCAGAATCACGTCGGCCCCGGGAATGACCGCATTGGTCTGATCGGTAACCAGACCTGTCAGCGTAGCGGTTGCCTGTCCAAATGCGTTTGGAGCCATAGCCATGATCAGCAGGCCGGCCCCCAAGCAGGTTGCCAAGCTCCATCTTCTCTGAGTTGCATGTTTCATTCTCCCCTCCTTGTTGAGAGAACAAACCTCTACTTCGTCGAAAACGCGAGCCCGGGACGTGCACGCGCATAAGGACCATTTACAACTATCCATGGTTCCACTTCAAGTTTCACCCGTTACCGTCAGCCGTATTTCCGATTTCCGTAACAGAGCCAGCAAACTCCCTGATCGGAGTTGGTTGCGCTGTTACTTGTTTGACACACGATACAAGCTGTGGTAACTACGCAACCGGTGGGGGAACGCGTCTGGTGATCGATCCAAGCCTCCGGGATGCCGAAAAACAAGAGCTGGAGACGGTCTTGAAATCGCGGCTCTTCTCGCGGTCCCATAGCATGTGCGGGCTGCTCGACTACATCTGCCGCAAGTACTTCGATGGCAGGACCGACCAGATCAAGGAATACACGATCGCGGTCGAGCATTTCGGACGTTCCGAGCACTTTCAGTCCAAACTGGATCCCATCGTCCGTGTCGATGCCAACCGGCTGCGACAGCGCCTGCGCCGGTACTACAGGAACGAAGGTAAAGCCCACGCTGTTTATATCAGCATCCCCGCAGGCCAATACGCACCTGTATTCCACCACCGGTCTGTCGGGGAGCCGACGCCTCAGGACTACGATCATCTCGGTGAGATCGACGAGGATCTCCTGGACGATGAGCTCGAGAACCCGCCTGTTCCTCAGGGGAAGGTGGGACCGTCCGGTCCAGGCAACGCCTCCGGTCCGATTCGACGATCCTGGCTCGACTAGTCGCGCCTGGCGTCGCCGTCGCTTCTCACGATTGGCGCCCTGTCGTACTGGCTCAACAGCCGGACGCAAACCGGGGTGTTGGGGCCCGCGACCTCCGTCTCTGCAACGGCCTCGCCGACCGGGGCGGCTTCCGTTCGTTCTTCAGGTCCTGAAATCCGGATCCTGGCTGGCAGTTCGTCGGAAAAGTCGATTGACGAGCGCGGCAAGATCTGGGAAGCTGACCGGTTTTTTTCGGGAGGCGAGAGCTTCGAACCGATGCCTACGGCGCGCCTGCGAGCACAAGATTCGGTCCTGTGTCGCACGGCGCGAGTAGGGACCTTCCGCTACGACGTGCCCCTAACGCCCGGCGTCTATGAGCTGCGACTCTACTTTGCCGAGCTCCGATACGGTGTAGAGCCCGAAGACGGAGGCGAGGCGACCCGCCGTTTTGATGTGAAGGCCAACGGCGCGCTTCTCCTGACCGATTTCGATATTCTGTCGGACATCGGCGATAGCGGCGTCTTGGACGTTAAAGTATTCAAGGATGTTCGCCCGGCTAATGACGGATTTCTTCACCTTTCGTTCGAACCGCGAGCGAACGACGCGCTCCTGACTGGTCTCGAGGTTGTGCCCGGAATACCCGGCAAGATACGACCGGTTCGGATCAACACAGGGAGTACCGCCTACATCTCTTCCGACAAGGCCGTCTGGGAGCCTGATTTCTTTTACCGGGGAGGGCGCCGGGTCAGCCGAATCTACGGCGTCTCCGGGACACCCGACTCGGCGATGTATCAGAACGAGCGGTTCGGGCACTTCAGCTACCGTATCCCCGTTGTCCCTGGACGGTACACCGTCACTCTAAAGTTTGCCGAAACCTACTTCGGCCAGAAGAATTTCCGTGAATCGGCAGTTGGCCTGCGGCGCTTCAATGTTCACTGCAACGGCGAAATGCTCCTGAAGAACTTCGATATCGCCAGCGAGGCAGGTGGCGAAGGACGGGCGCTTGACAAGACCTTCCACGGCATCGAGTCCGACCCTCAGGACAAGATTGTTCTCACGTTCGTCCCCGTCAGCAATTACGCCTGCGTGAACGCGATCGAAGTGATCCAGGAGTGAGCGAGGGAGTAACTGCGCGCGGGCCTCAATAGTCGCCGTTCGCCCCCGGTTGGCTTACTCTCGTGGCCGGTTCGGGTTATCATAGAAAGATCTTGCCCAAGGCCCACGACTGATGCAGACTCCCGGGATGAAAGCGCCGTTTAGCTGGCTGTCGACAGGCATACTCCTGCCGGCTCTGTTCATCGCGTTTTCCGGACTGAAAGCGCCCGAGACCCCGGCGCGTTCCCTGTCTTTCAAGGATATCGCAGGGCTTTCGAACTTCGCCTACCGTACCAACAACGACTACCGAGGGCGCAAGTATTTTCCCCAACCAATGTGCGGCGGAATCGCGGTGCTCGACTTCGATCGCGACGGACGGCTGGATCTCTTCTTTACGAACGGCGCACGCTTGCCTGAACTGAAGAAGACTGATTCCTCTTTTTTCAACTGCTTGCTCAGGAATATCGGCCAGGGCCAATTTGAGGATGTAACCGAGCGGGCGGGTCTGTCCGGAGCCAACCTGGACTTCTGTTTCGGAGTCGCAGCAGCCGACTATGACAACGACGGTTTCACCGATCTCTTCGTGTGTAACGCGGGCCGAAATGCGCTTTACCGCAACCGGGGGAACGGGACGTTTGCAGACCTGACTGCCGCCGCCGGACTGGACCGAAAACCTGCCGATCTTCTAAGCGTCTGCGCCGCCTGGTTCGACTACGATTCCGATGGCCTCCTTGACCTCGTCGTTTCGCAGTACACCTTCTGGAACCCAAAGACTGACGTCCGGTGTGTCCGGGACGGGAAAGACGATGCTTACTGTCACCCGCGGACGTACCGGGCTGTACCGCATAACCTGTATCACAACCTCGGCAATGGGAAATTCGAGGACGTCACCGAATCCTCGGGCTTCTCCACGGCTCTCGGGAAGGGGATGGGGATCTCGATCGCTGATTTCAACCGAGACGGCAAGATGGATGTTTTTGTGGCCAACGACACCGAGCGCAATTTCCTCTACCTGAACAAGGGCGCCGGCAGGTTTGACGAGGAAGGGCTGCTTTTCGGGGTTGCCTACAATGACCAGGGAATCACCGTCTCGGGCATGGGATGCGATGTGGCCGACTATAACAACGATGGCTGGGTCGATATTTTCTACAACAACCTGCAGACTCAGATCTTCGCCCTGTTCAAGAGTCAGGAAGGCAGCTTCTTCGAGTACGTCTCCCCGGTTTCGGGGATCGAGCAGCTGAGCCGGCGGTTTTCCGGGTGGAGCAACGGGTTCATCGATTACAACAACGACGGATGGAAAGACATCTACTCATCAAACGGCGACGTCGACTATTTCCCACCCAATGCTGAGCAACACGATACCCTTTTCGAAAACCAAAATGGAGACAAGTTCGTTGACGTGTCAGACAGTCTGGGCGCCGATTTCCTTCGGATGGGTTTCCAGCGCGGATCGGCTTTCCTCGACCTGAACGACGATGGCTTTCTGGATATCGTCGCCACCTCCCTGAACGGAAGGCCGCGCATCCTGCTCAATTCAGGCGGCAACGGGAACCACTGGCTCCGAATCCAGCTGACCGGGAAGAAAAGCAATCGCGACGCCATCGGCGCACAAGTCAAAGTGACGACCGGGTCCGGACGCAGTCTGCACAGTCACATTAACCCCAGCGTCGGGTTCATGTCGTCCAGCGAGAAAACCCTCCATTTCGGGCTGGGGCAGGAGACTGTGGTGAAGTCGGTGGACATTGTCTGGCCCAGCGGCAAGACCCAGCAGCTGACAAAAGTGCCGGCGGACAAAGTGCTGAAGATTGATGAACCGCTGTAGCGCCAGTCATCCGCATGGAACAGGCGCGATTGCTCGCGGTGACGATCCGCGCATTGCGCCGAAAAACGCTCCGTTTGCGGTTCTGTTCCGCTCGACAACTCCTTCGCTTTTCACTCCGGTGGCTTCTCTGGCGAGATCGCAGCTCCCGAACGGGTTGACCGCTTAACCCTTGCTTGGACCATTTTTGGTCTGATACCCTCCCCCCGGGAGAAACATCATGCGATTCGCTGGTTGTAGTGCCGTCGTTCTTAGCATGGTTCTCGCTTGTGTTATGACTTCGGCTGATCCCGTGGACGGCCAAGCTGATAGTCGACTCGTAACGTTGGACGTTCGAGTCAGTGACAAGACCGGCAATCCCGTCACAGATCTCACCCGTGATAGCTTCCAGCTCTCTGTTGGAGGCAAGCCCGAGAAAATCGTGAGTTTCCGGTCAGTGAGCATGACGGGCGGACCTGAACGTTTGCCCGGATTGGAGCCGGGAAAGATTGTGCTGGTCCTGTTTGATGTCCACACAATGGATTCCTCCCATATCGCCGTCGCCCAGCGCGCGGCGACTAATTTCGTGAATCGACACATGGGGCCCGATGACCGGTTGGGAGTCGCCGTCTATGGCCGCAGCCTGGAAATGGTGCAGCCCTTCACCGGTGATCGCCAGAAAGTCCTGGAGGCGATCGCCCGGCCACTCTCGAGCTTCGGGAGCTCCGGCTTGGAAAGAGGGTTCACAGGTGCGGAAGGTATGCAGCTTGCCAGGAATGTCCTCCGCAGCCTTCGGGCGCTTTCGACTGACCTCGGTCAACTTGACGCGCGAAAATCGGTGGTGGTATTCACCCAGGACTTCGCCGCCCCAACCGGCGAGGAGTTCTCGAAGCTTGTCGAGGCCGCCCGATCGTCGCGAGTCTCGTTCTACACGTTGATCACCACCGGCTCAACTGCTCGAAACGGCCAAACGCCACGCAGGCTGGGCCCGACTCAGGCACGCTCCGGGATGGGCCCGCTCTCTTCAACCCGGATGACTCCGATGACTTTCGCCGCTTTCTCGCAACAAGGCGGTGCCACCGGCCCAGACGCCGACCGGACCAACCGGCAGCGGGATTTCGAGCCCGTCTGCGCGAGAATCGGCCACGGGTCTGGATGCTGTAACCGCAAACACGGATATCCTTCAGAACCTCGCAAAGCAGACTTACGGTGACGTAGTGCGCGAGGCGAATGATTTGAACAAGGCGCTGGACGATTTCGACCTCCAGTGGAGCAACTACTATTCGCTCGGCTTTCTGTTGGACGGGGGAAGGTGCCTTAAATCCCAAAAGATCGAGGTCAAGGTCAACGCCAAGGACGTCCGCTTAAGTTATCCGAAGCAGTACCTCCCCGGCGACCCGGCCTATGACTCCGCCGCGTCGAAGGCAACGAAAACCGTTTCAGCGTCGCTGGAGGCGGCCTCGCTACCGGCCTCTCCGAACAAACTCCGCTTTCGCACGGTCATCCTCTATCCGGCCGACGAGGTCGCGAGGGTTGTGCTTTTCCCCGACACGGCGCAACTCGCCCAGTCCGGGGCAACGACCGTCCTGGCGGCAGCGCTCGATGGATCGAATCGAGTTTCCGCCCGATACGCGGGCCTTCGGTCGCAGGCACCCGGCGAGCGTGCCGGGATGCCGGCCCATGTATCCTTACTGCTGAGGCCGGGCGCCTACCGCCTTCGTCTGGCGCTGGCCGACCAGAGCGGGTTGCGAGTCGGCCGGCGAAGAGCAGATAACGGTTTCCGCGCTTTCCCCGGGGAAACTCGGCGCAAGCAGCCTGGTGGTGACCGAACGAGTGGCAACTCTCCCCGAATCCGTGCGCTCGCTTCCGCCGCCCCTGATCGGCGAAGAATACCCGCTGACCTTCAAAGGCTACGAAATGGTCCCTTCGCTGACGAACGAGGTGGACAGGCAAAAGCCCCTTGCGCTTTTCTTCGCGCTCTACAACGTCAAAGACGTGACGGCCGCAGGGCAACTGCGGTCCGAGGCCCGGTTGGTAAGCGAATCGGGAGAAACGTTCCTGCTCGCCCCGGTGCAACACCTCACAACCGCCCAGGCAGTTGCGAACAACACAGTCTTACTGGGGTTCACGATTGCCCTCGGCCGTCTCAAAGCCGGACCTTACCGCCTCGTGCTCGACACTGAGGATACGGCCGGCAAGGATACCGTCTCCTGCGAAACAGCTATTGTCCTGAGATAGAGCAGGATAGCGTGGGTCCCAGTTCTCCAGTGGGACTTTTCATCAAGCGTGCAACAGTCAGCCGGCTCGGCAGGAAGTCCGACTGGGAACTCGGACCTACGCCGGACTTGCCCAGCCCGGCTTTCATTGCGGCTGCGGCGAAGGGGTGAACGCCCCTTTCGACAGCTCCCTCGCATGCTCGCGCACGTCGGGCGGCCAGGACTGGCTCATGGCCTCGAATCGCTCCTGGTTCCCGGCGAACAGAGCACGCGATGCCTCTTCGAAGCCGGCTTCGTTGCCCGCCATGGCGGACATGAATCGGTAGGTGACCTCCCGGGCAAGACGCACCCGATCGGCATCGCCGCTCGAGCGCCGCGCGTACTCCACGAGCTTGCGCAGGGTCACGGAAGCGCCACCCGGTTGAGCGGCAAGCCAGTCCCAATGGCGCGGGAGCAGAGTAACCTCTCGCGCAATCACCCCAAGCTTCGGACGTCCCGGCGAGCGCGGACCCGGTTCTTCGTTCTCGCCGCCCATTTCGCCCGCCTGCTCGGGTGCGGGCTCCTGGAGTCGTCCGAGAACCTGTTCGACCGACCCACGAAGATCGGCCTCGACCGGCTCACTCGTAACAGCATCAAATATTGAAACGGGGCTGACCTCGCCTCGCTCGACAAGGGCTTTTGCAGCGAGTATGACGTCGCTCAGAGATCCCGCGGCGATACAAGTGGTTCCCGCGAAGGCAATGCATTGTCTTTCCGACTGATTCATCATGCCGCGTATTCTACCCGGATAAAACGCAGTCTGTCAATATTACCCGGATAAAATGTTGCGGGTGGCCCAAAACCGGCCGGATGTTATGTGATCCAGCGGTTCACTATCTCCTTGTTTGGCGGCCAGCCCGGTTTGCCGAAGCCTGAAGACGGTTTCTTCCTGCGGCAGGGAATTCCGCAAAGCGGATTCTGTTGGCGGACCGGGGGGCTATACCTGTCGGTCAAACTGACCTCCGCGCGGGAGCCAAGCTAAACGCTTTCCAAGTGTCGGGAAAAGCGGATCCAGCTGGCGGCCGGTTCGCGATTCGTCTAGACTCCGTTTGTGAGGGGATGCCTATGAATCGAAAAGAGTTCTTGCAGCAGGCGGGTCGAATCGCTTTGGGCACAACGGCAGGCCTGGTGGTCCTGGAGAAAAGCGGGGGATCCGCTCGGGCGCAGTCCGGCCAGGTCGACGGCAGGCAGAAAGTGGTCCAGGATTGGGTCGTCTCGCTCATGAAGAACATGGACGCCACATTGCCGGAGAGCGAACGTATCCGGGTCATGGAGCAGTGCGGGCGGGATTGCGCCAAGCGAGGCGCGATCGCACTGGCGAAGCAGCACCAGGGTGATTTGAACGGGCTCCTCTCCAAGCTTGCCGGCCACCTGGGACGCGACAATGCGCGCCTGGACGGCAACAAGGTCTTCGTCACTTACAACAAGTGCTTCTGCCCGCTTGTCGGCGCGGGCCCGGAGCGGCTTTCCGAGACTTACTGCCACTGCTCGCGCGGCTGGCTCAAAGAAATGCTCGAGACGGTCACCGGAAAACCGGTTGAAGTGACCCTGAAGGAATCAATCAAACGGGGAGCCTCGAGCTGCCGGTTCGAGGCGGTCGTCTAGCGAGACGACTGACCACTGACGACTGCGACGGCTATTTTTCCTCAAGCCGGAGGACTCGTCGTGTTGTCGTCGTGCGTTATCTGCGTGTTGCGCCACGCTTAATCCCGGGAAAAGCCCGGAAGCCCTAGTTTTCAGTAAAGTGCCGCAGCACGTACCAGGCGCGGTAGGTCAGCCACTTGCTCGGTTTTCTCACCTGCTCGACGTCGGCCCGCATCTTCCCGTTCAGGCTGTTTTCCATCACCCACTTGCCGTCCGGCGTCATCTTTTTGCGGATGATATTGAGCGGCCGGAGCAGGGGGTCGGAAACCGGGGTATCACAAAGAGCAAGGGCATACATGGCTTCGAGCAGGTCGGAGTTGTAGTGCAGCGGGAATCCAAACTTCAGCCACCCCGGCTTTTCGCTCAGCTCACCGAGGCCCTTCTGGGCCAAAAACTGCGCTTTCTGGTCGGCCGTCCAACTTTTGACGGTCTTTCCGCCCAGTTCGGACTTGGGGGGCTTGCGTTCCAGAACCGCCAGCCACTCCTTGCGATTGCCTGGGGTGTAAACGAAGATCTGATGCGCGACCAGGTTCGCTCGATAAGCAGGTCGATCGCCGCTGCCACGCTTTGATGGCGTCGCAACTCGGCACTCGCCGCCGAAAAGCACAAAAGCAATTTTGGCTGGGCCATGTAGCAAAACGGCAGCAGCGAGTAGTCCATGACCTCGCAGGCGATACCGCCGTCCGACACCAGTCGTTCAGCCAGGCTCAACTGTCGCCTCCCTGACAACCGGATGCTCTCCGTAGCCGAGCAGTTGCAGGGCTGACAAAACGTTGGCGGTCAGGCACTGACCACCCTGCGGTATCAGGACCCAGTCGCCCGCTTCAATCGTCTTCTCCCCGATCTCGCGAACACGCGCGTCTTGGCCGTCCGCATGGAACTGGCCAAGGAAGATAAGTTGCCAATACCGGCCGCCGTATTTCTGATAGGCCCGGGCGCGGTTGTCGTTCTTGAACTGGTCGAATTGCGCGAGGATCGTCTTGGTTGGACCGTACTCCCCCAATTGCGACCGGGCCTCTTCGACGTCCGGATCCGAAGCCGGGCGGCCCAGCAGTTCCGTAAGCGTCAGATATCGGACCGGCGGGTTGTCCGGCCCCAGAAGCCAGTCCAAGGCGGTATCGGGAATCTGGGTGCGCATGGCTGGAGTCTACCTCCAAAAGCCCCGGGGGTAATAGTCAGCTGCGGGGCGTCCGCACGGGAGCCGGGTGGCCAGCTATTCGAGCCGGGATTCGGCTTTCAGTACCTCTTCATCTGTTTTGCCCTTGAAGGAAGCGCCTATAGTTTTCTTCCAAGGCGATCCTCTGCTGTTCAGCGGTATCACTTTTCAGCCGATTGAATGAAGGCATTAGCAGGGAATCGCGATTCGTTGGCCGGACCCGCTTCGTTCGCCTCGCTGAGCGCGTGAAGAGGGCTTCGCTTCGTCTGCGCGCCCTTCGGCTTGCCGAGGTTTCGCAAGTTTCGGGGACACAAAACTTAATTCCTTTGCCGTGCCACGAAAACGCCACCGGGATGGGAATCAAGTATCATGTCCCCGAAACTTGCGTCGTGATTGAACCTGACTCCGCGTGTGTTCATCAAAGGTCAGGACTGGAGGACGACCGTGGACCTTATTCGATGTGCTGCAGTACTAGCGTGCCTGCTATTCGTGACCGGGGATCAGGCATGGGTGCAAAAAAACAACTTGCCCGAAGCGCGAATTTTCGAAATCGCGACCGCGATTGACGGCCTCATTTATTGCGTGACCTCGGGGGAAGACGGGAAGCCGGGCACCGAGGTTTATGTTTACAATCCTCGGACGGACACATGGGCCAGGAAGAGCCACGCCAATCTCATCCGCAATTCGTTTGGCGCGGGAGTCCTCGACGGGAAGATCTACATCTGGGGAGGGGCGGACGATCGCCGGCTGCTCGCGTCCACTGAAGTATATGATCCGAAAACGGATAAGTGGACGGTGCTGGCCGATTTTCCACGGCCCCGGGTATTCGCAAAAGGCGCCGGCGTGAACGGCAAGCTTTACGCCGTCGGCGGGATCCAACCGCCAGGCCGTAACCAGGTCCCCCTCATCGACGAGTACGATCCGCGCACCAATAAGTGGACTCCGAAGGCTGACATGATCGTGAAGCGTGACGCTTACCGGGTCGCAGTCGCGGGGGAAAAAATCTACGTCGTCGGAAATTTGGACGGAGACGCCAGAGCGCTCGAGTACGACCCGGCCAAGGATCGATGGGCGATCAAAGCCGAGATGCCCACCCCGCGTTTTGATTTTGCCGTCCACGCCTCCAAGGGCCTGATCTACACCTTCGGAGGGATGGGAAGGGACACGGTGGAGGCCTACGACACGGCGGCCGACCGTTGGATCAGGAAACGGCCAATGCCGCGCAACAACTGGGAACAGGTGGCAGCCGAAATCGAGGGGAAGATTTACGTGATCGGCGGCGGGTTTCCGGCCGGCAGCGTCCTCGACATCCTCTACGCGTATGATCCGGCTGCGGATCAGTGAGCTGGGGATGCGGTATCTGCCGGGCCGGAGGTCGTGGCTTGAGTCAGCAAATAATGCCAGTCACCTGCTGACGAGGTTCTCGAGTTCCTCTGCCCGGGGGAACAGGATGTTGTTCTCGAGATGGATGTGCTGGTGCAGATCCTTTTCGAAGCCATCGAGAGACCGGAACAACTCCAGGCAGGTATTGCAGCCCGACCGGTCCGTCAGGAGCCCGTTGATCCTGCCGATCAGCCGGCCTGCGGAATCATGCTCGCGAACCATCATCTGGATGGGATTTCGAACCGTGCCGAAAGGGGCGGCCGGCATGCCGGCTGAACCCTCGACACCGGCTTCCAGGCGCTCGATGAACGGGAAGAGAATCATTTCTTCCTTATGCATGTGATGGCTCAACTCCTCGGCCAGCTCGACCCAGGCGGTTCTCGCCGCCGGAAACTCCGGGCGGTTGCCTCCGTGGACTTCGCACACCTTGTCCAGAAGCGCGGAAATTCTCGGGATCTCCCGGCGAACGAAGGAATGGTGATTCTCGACGATGTGCCTGGCGAGTTCCTTTAACGAAGCGCCGGCCCAGTCTTTCTCGTCGGCTGCGGGACGCTGGACCTCAGCGATGGTCTGGAGGGCTGCGACAACCTCGTCAACTCCGAGATTCTTCTCCTGGCATACCTCTTCGAGGGACCGCTTCCCTCCGCAGCAGTAGTCGATCTGAAGCCTTTCGAACAAGCGCACGGCACCCGGCAGTTTTGCAGCCAATTCGCCCACGGTCTTGTCTTTATCAATGTTCATCGATGTCTGGTTCCTTTCAGGATTGGTTCAGTGCTGACAGGTTAAGGCAGGAGTGCGGGCCGGAGCGATGACATAAGTCACGTCGGCCAGCCGAGTGCGCGCCCGAGGCAACCGTGGGTCCCACTTGGCGATTTCGGGGACATAATACTTAATTCCCAACCAGTTACCTCCCCCCTCCCCGTCTGCGAAGGAATTAAGTTTTGTGTCCCCGAAATCGCCAAGTCGGACCCACCGACGGCGCCCCGGGGCAGTGGGGCTGCCCTTCAGTTCTTACACCTTGGTCAAGATCGCCATCCCGGCCGGCTGGAGATCGACGCGGACGAATGCCCGGCCGTCTTCCATTTGCACCGGCACTTTCTCCACCGGAGGCGCGCCCGAGAGCTGCTGGTCCGACCACGTGTCTCTGTAAAGGACCAGGAGTTCATCGCCGGCGGCGTGGAAACTGGAATCGATCGTCACGTCGCCGCCGCGCACCTGCGTGCCGTTCGTGTTCAGGACCATCAGCACTTCGCGATCCACCATGATCCTCGACCAGGCGACGATCTCCCCAGCGGTTGGCGGAAGGAACTGGTTCCAGAAGCGTACTTGGCGCGGATATTGCCTGCCGCGGCGCAGTGCCTGCCCGACTCGATCAGCCCGCTGGGCGACCCGCGCGATCGCAGCAATTCGAAGGTACGTGGGGTGGTTCTGGCTGAAGAAACTGTAACCACACGTCTGAAAAGCGCTGAAAGTGCCGCCGAACATGCCTTCCCGGATGTACCTGTCGCGGAAGGGGATGGTGTTGTTCGAGTCCCGCCCCTCGATCTGGGTGTCGTGGTAGGCCTCCGACCCGTCGAAGCACTGCTCGGTCCCGTAATAGATGCAGGGAATCCCGAGACTTGTGAGCATCGTTCCCACAACGTGAGCGGTCTGATGCTGGAGGTTCGGGATCGTGTTCATGGCGGCGAAGCGGCTTTTTGGATCCCGCCCTACGCAGTCGTGATCGTCGTGCATGGTCACGTGGTAGGATCCGAGGACCCTGTGGCTGCCCAGTTCGTCCTGGCCTCCGAATTGGCCGAAATACCACATGGGGTTCCCGAGTCCCTTCACAAAATTGGCCAGATTATTCATTGGGCCACCCAGGTCGATCGCCGCATCAATGTTTCGTCCGAAAATATCCAGGTAGGAACGGCTCATTCCCGCGCCTCCTGTGACCTCCCCGAGGATCAGGAAGTTCTCTTTCCCGATTGACTCCGCATACTCGTGAATGCCGCCGCAGAAATTGCGGGACGCTTCGAATGAGACGTGTTTGACGGTATCGACCCTGAAGCCATCGCAATCGGTCAAGGCGATCCAGTACTGGTAAACCTTGAGCAGGCCATCGAGCACTTCTCCCCGAAGGCTCCTCGACTTCGTTCAGCTTCAGGTCCTTCAGATCGAAGAAGTCGCCGCGGCGAAACTCATTGCGAGGATCGAGCGGATTCTCCCACGCTTCGGCGTCCCACCGGTTGATCTTCCCGGCTCGTGTGTACCAGTCGGCGTCCTGGAAATCCGACGGCCACACCCCGTCCTCCTTCGTACCAATGACCGGGATGCTCTGTCCCGTGGCGGACCGCCAACCATGCATCTCGTAAGGGGGCGAATAGCGGTAGTCGACTTTTTCCTCCGCCTGGCCATTCAGTTTGTAGAACCAGTTGTTCCCGGTGTGGTTATAGATGATGTCCAGAAGAACGCACATATCCCGCTGATGCGCATCATCAACGAGATCGCACAGGTCCTGCCGGGACCCGAAGCGGGGATCGACTTCCAGGAAGTGCTGTATACCATATCCATGATAGGTTTCCAGGTCCTTGCGCTGTTTGAATACGGGCGCAATCCATAGAGCCGTGACACCAAGATCTTTCAGGTATGGGAGCTTGCTCTTGATACCCTTCAGAGTCCCGCCCTGAAACACCTTCCCGGCGTCCATCCAAGTCGCTTTGTCCATGGTCGGGACCGAACCGGGGTTGTTAAAAGGGAACTTTGGCCGGTTGGCCTCCGCATCGTCGCAGAATCGGTCGGGGAGGAGAAAGTAGAGAATCTGGTCACGCCAGTCGGCCGGGCTGGGGTGAACAGAAGCGACGCGAGGTGTGAGGTTGATCTGCTGCAGACTGGACGGAGGGTCTTGAGGAACACTCCAAGGCATGAGGCACCTCCTTAGACAACGGACCACTGACAACTGACCACTGACAACGGACCACGGACGATGGACCACTGACGACGGACCACTGACGACGGACAACGGACAACCGACGAAGAGGGCGGCTAGTCGTTGTTCGCAGTCGTCAGTAGTCAGTCGTCAGTGGTCAGTTGTCAGTCGTCAGTCGTCAGTTGTCAGTTGTCAGTTGTCAGTTCAAAACGTATTGACACATTTCAGCCTCGCCGGGTGTTTTGTTTATGCGCGAGGTCGAGTGTTTGAAGTCATCTTACAACCTTTTGGCGGAGAAGCAGCAGGGCGGCGGGAATATTAGGACAACAACCGAAAAGGGCCGCGCCCGACTAGTGTCCTGAGTCGTGAATATGTTCGCGGCCGGAACCACTTTCTGGTAAGCAATTCGAGGATTTGCGAGAATCGTGTAGGAGAAGGAGAAAGTTATGGCACGCACCCTCTGCACCCTCGGGCTCGTGACCCTTTGTCTTGGCACTTTCGGCATGCAATCTGCCGGTTCCGGAGAAACCCTGGGTTATATTCAGCGGATCAAACCTGCGCTTGATCGCCTCGTGCCCGCCCATGCGCGAATCGAGAAAATTGCCGACGGCTTCGAGTGGGCCGAAGGACCGGTCTGGATCAGCTCCGGCAAGTACCTTCTCTTCTCCGACGTACCCCGCAACGTGATCTTGAAATGGCAGGAAGGTGCGGGAACCAGCGAGCTCGTCAAAGGAAGCGGCTACACCGGCACCACGCCACGCGGTGGAGAGCCTGGCTCCAACGGTTTGGCTGTGGATCAAAAGGGACGGCTCGTCATGTGCCAGCACGGCGATCGCCAGATCGCTCGAATCGAGAAGGACGGGAATCGGACGGTCCTGGTTTCCAAGTATGAGGGACAGCGGCTTAACAGCCCCAACGATCTTGTCTTCAATTCACGGGGAGATCTCTACTTCACAGACCCGCCCTACGGCCTCGAAAAACTCAACGACGATCCCGGGAAGGAGTTGAAGTTCAACGGGGTGTATCGTCTGAGCGCCGACGGAACGCTCACCCTGTTGACCTCGGAACTGACCTTCCCTAATGGAATCGGTTTTTCGCCTGATGAGCGCACGTTGTACGTCGCGAACTCCGACCCGAAGAAGGCGATCTGGATGGCCTATGAGGTGAAACCGGACGGAACCCTCGGCAAAGGCCGGGTCTTCTTCGACGCCACCCCTCGGGTCGGCTCCGGCAAAGGCCTGCCCGACGGCTTGAAGGTGGATACCCAGGGGAACCTGTTTGCCACCGGGCCGGGAGGCGTTTGGGTCTTCAGTCCGGGAGGCGAGCCCCTGGGCCTGCTCAACACCGGGGAAGCGACCGCCAACTGCGGCTGGGGCGACGACGGCTCAATGCTCTACATCACAGCCGACATGTATCTTTGCCGGGTGAAAACCACCACCCGCGGCCTGGTTTTCAGGTAACCGTTGCAAGCTCCACGCGGCTGGCGCCGAATCCAATCGGGACGACCCGGACTTCGGCCGGGAAATGCTCAGCGAGTCCATCGAGGTGGGAAATAATGCCAATCTGGCGGTCCTGATGCTCGAGCTTCTGGAGCGCCGCCAGGGCGGTCTGGAGAGCTGCCGAATCAAGTGCCCCGAAGCCCTCGTCGATAAACAGTGATCCCAAGTGCACGCGCCGTGAGTGGAGCGAGGAAAGGCCGAGAGCGAGCGCCAGGGAAACGAGAAAGGTCTCACCGCCGGAAAGCGTGGTGATCGGCCGCCGCTCGTCCCCCGAGTCCCGATCGATGATCATGATGCCAAGCGGATCCCGGACGTCATCCGGACAGCGTTCCAGCCGATAGCGCGGCTTCAGTTCCGACAAATGCACGTTGGCGTGATCAAGCAACAGATCAAGGGTATAGGTCTGCGAGAGGTTCCGGAAGAGCTTCCCGTCCGCCGATCCGATGATTTGCCCGAGCTCGATCCAGACGCGGCCTTCCTCTGTTGCCGCGACAAGCTGCTCGGTGATGGCCTTCCTCCTGTCCTCAACCGACTGCGCCTGGAGCAACCGGGCACGGATCTCGCTGCCTGCGCACTCTACCGCCGTCCTTTGCCCGGCGGTTTCCTGCAGGAGGCGTTCCACCTCCTCGGAGCTTCGCGAGGGACGCATCCGTCCGTGGAGAGCCAGATGGCGCTCTCTCTCCTCAAGTCGCTCCTTGATTCGCGCGCCTCGGTTCTCGTAGTCACTTATCGCGTCCCGGGTCTCCTGGCACCAGCCTTCGCCTCTGGCCGCCAGTCTCCGGGCATCTTCTTCCACGAGTCCGCGCTTTCCCAGCTTTCGGTTCAGCGCAGCCTGCCTGGCCGCGAGTCTCTCGCTGTTTGTCTGCACATGGTCGGTTTTCGACCCGATGGTCGTCGTCAGACGGATCAGCTCGGCGTTGGCCGCGTCAAAATCGCGCTCGGCGGAGCGCCGCGCCTCGCGTGCCGCTTCGACCTTCGCGAGAAGGGCCAGACGGACTTCCTCGACTGAGCGTCCCTCCAAAAGTTGACTCCGTTTGTCCGCCAGCTCGGCGGTCTCCTGTTGTTTCGCCAGGAAGTGGGTGTGAGCTTCAGCCGCTGCTTCGGCTGCCTGAACCCCCTCTTGCTCCCGGTACTTTATCTCCGCTTCCACTGCCGCGACCCGACGGCTGGTTTCCTCCAGTTGCGCGAGCTTCCCCATCCACTCCCCGGCCCTGTCAGCCAGGATCCGGCGGAGAGCAACCGGGTCGTCGTCAAGGAGTGGCAGATCCCGGCCAAGCTGGTCGGAAGCCGCGTCCTGGGTCTGAAAGGCGCCGCTTACGAACTCCGGCATGCAGGTGAGAGCCGCGGAAATCCTGTTTCCGAGCTTCTCCCGTACCTCCGCCATTGCCGTTAGCTGCCCGGTCAGCGACTCTTGACGGGAACGTGCGACAGTCAACTCAGTATGCACTTTGGCGTTCAAGGCGGTGTGCTTCTCAAAAACGCGACTGCGTGATCTCCACTGCTGCAAGGCGCTCCGAAGCACCGCCTCTTTGTCGTGCACGACTCGGAGCTCTTTCGCCACGCTTTCCAGGCGCGACTTCGCGCTGGCTGTCGCCTCTGCAACCGCCTGCGAGTCGGCTATTCCGAGCCGGCGGACGCCCTCATCGATCCCGGCATGGAGTCTGTCGCGTTCGGGTGTGAGCGAATTGAGCCGCTTGTCCGCTTGACGGATGCTCGCCTGGAGTTGCGCCAGGTGCGCCTCCTGCTGAGCCTTCCGGCCTCGAAGCACCGCGAGCTCTTGCGCCAGTGCCTCCCGGCGTTTGCCGCTCTTCTCAACGAGCTCTTCCATTAGGGTGGCTTCGGTCGAGGCCCAGGGATGATCAAGTGCCCCGCACACCGGGCAGGGTGCCCCGTGCCGCAACTCGGATCGAAGAGCTTCGACATTCGGTTTTCCCGACAGAACCGCGGCTAACCAGGCGCGCTCGGCTTCAGCCGCCGCTGCTTCCAAGGCAGGAAGCCGGCTGTCTGTTTCCGAAGCAACGCCGCGGGCGGCAGCCAGGTCACGTACAGCCTCCGCCCTTTCTGAGAGAATGCGCTGGACTTCGGTCCCAAGCGCCTGAAGCTCGATGTTCCTCTTCTCCAGCGCAGCAGCCAGCTCGTACCGGCTTCGCACTTCTCCCTCGACACGGGCTAATTCCTCTGGACCAAGCGCGGCGATTTCGGCTTCCAGCGCCGCCGCCGTAGCCTCCAGGCGCTCGATTTCGCCGCCTTCGGTGGAGAGCTCATCCGAGACTCCCTGTTCCTTCTTTCTAAGGTCTTGAATGCTCAAGGAGAGATCGGCGAGCGCCTTCCGCTGCCTGGACTCGTCGCCCTTCACCTTCTCGTACTGGAGGATCTGCTCGAGCCAGTACTTGTGCTCCCCGAGGAGGCCCAGGTGGTCGCAGTTCACCGCCTGAAACTCCTCGAGTTCCCTGGCCGTCTTCTGCAGGTCGGCCAAAAGGATTCGAACTGAGTCGAGACTGGCGTCGGCCGTGGCTTTTCTTTCGTTCGCTTGCCGACACAGGCTGTCCGCGTCGGATACGGCCTCTTTCGCGAGTTTCAACTGCTCATCCAGCCTGACAGCGTCCTCGATAACCCGCTCGGCTTCCCGGCGTGTCACCTCTGCTTCGGCAAGGGCGTCCCAGGCCAGATCGGCGGCGCGTTGTGCCTCGTCTCGCTTTTCGCGGGCCTGGACGGCTGCTCCCTCTTGCCTTTCCAAGCCCGTCCCCAACACCTCGGCCTCCCGCCTCAGCTCATCAACGACGGAAAACAGTGAGGCGAGCGAGAGCGCATTTTCAGTCAGACGCAGCTCTTCCTTCTTCTCTTTGAATGCCGGTTCCTCAGCCAGAACTTCCGCATGTTCCGCTTTCGCCTGCTCGACACCGATCCTCAGTTCTGAATCGTGGGTGAACCAGTCTCTCTCTCGCTCGAGAACCCTGACGAATTCCACCATTTCGTGAAGCTGTCTGCCGTTCTGTTCCAGTTGGTTCTTAAGAGCGAGAAGGTCTTCAGGCGGCACGGATTGGAGGGCGTCGAGCTGTCGCTCGATCGACTTCACCTTTTCCGACTCGATCTTTGCCCGGGCATGGGCGGCTTGCGATACTCGTCCGTACAGTTCCGTTCCCGTCATTTGCTCGAGCAAGGCGGAACGTTCGTTGGAACCCGCTTTGAGGAAAGACGCGAATTCTCCCTGGGCCAGGAGAACGGCGCGCTGGAACTGGCTGAAATCAAGACCGAGCAGCCGCCTGACCTCGGCCTCCGTTGTGGCCCGGCCGCGGGCCAGCAACTGCCCCGTCTCCAGGCAGGAAATCCTGCAGGACGGCTTGTGAATGGCTCCATCCACCCGCCCGCGGGCGCGCTGCACCTCCCAGCGCACCCGGTAGCTGCCTCCGTCATCGGCCTGGAAGTCGACCTCCGCAAAGCCGCCGGCAGTGCCGCGTCTGAGCAGGTGCCTGGCGTCGTCCGCGGGCAGGTCATCCAGTTTCGCCTTGCCCGCCTCGACGAGCTTGGGCGCCCGGTGAAAGAGGGCAACGGAAAGGGCATCGAGCAGGGTCGACTTTCCGGCTCCGACGGGACCGGTAATCAAGAATAGGCGAGCGTCGTCCAGCGGAGGGCGTCCCAAGTCAAGCTCAAAGGGACCCGCGAGGCTGGCGAGGTTGGAGCCGCGGATGGCGAGGATCCTCATCCGGCTTCTCCTTTTTCCTGCTCCTGGCAGAGGATCCGGAACGCGTGCATCAGTTGCTCGCTCGGCTCGTCGAGGATGCTCGCCGCCGAGCAATACTTGCGCCGGTAACAGTACCGGAACACCTCTTCGGGGTTAAGCTCGTTCAAGCCTCGTCTCGGTGAAGGTGTCCGGGGGGACTTTGTCCTCCGCTCGTATTCGGGACTGATTGCGAGCAGGCGCGGCCACTTGTCATCCAACGCTCGACTGATCTCTTCACGCAGAGCCGGCTGAGGCTGTTGGAGCAGAACACGCACTTCCAGGTAGGGACGTTCCGGCGAAGACGGATCGCGGCCATCGAGCTTTTCGAGCTGGTGGATTTCCTCCAGGACCGCTTCCGGAGGCCGTGGCCCCTCGCACGGTATTCGCAGCATCGGAACGGCGCAAGGCACCGCGATCACGCGTACTTGCGCGAGCTCGGCGCCGTTGAAATCGGCAAAGAGGACCTGATGGGCGTAGTCCGCCTCCGCAAAGGAGAGCGGCAGCGGAGATCCAGGGTAGTAGACGTTATCGGATAGCGCCTGGCCGAGATGCAGGTGCCCAAGCGCCACGTAACTTGGCCGAGGGGAGAAGATGCCCGGTTCAAGAGCCGCGAGAAATTCATTCTGTGTCTTCGGATCGGAGCAGTCCGGGGTGTGGCACCCGCGCAGATACAGATGACCGGCGACAACCGACGGCAATTCGCCGCCAGCCCGGCGGATGATCTCTTCGCAGACCCGGCGGTAGACGGAACCAATGAGCTCGGCCAGCTGCCGGTCCGCGTCTTCGCCGCCCGCGGAAGGCGAGAGGTACCGATGACCCAGGCAGGGGACGGCGGCCAGATGTGCAACCGGGGCACCATCCGCGCCATGCAGTTCGATCAGGCATCGATCAAGGTTCGGACTGCCGTTCTCCGGTTGAGCCAGGTGCCCGACGACGTGAACGCCGAGGGCCGAGAGCACCGGGTGGGCGGCATCCAGCCGGGCCGGTGAGTCGTGGTCGCCGGCGAGGAGTACGATCGCAAGGTGAGGCAGCCGCGTCTTGGCGGCGGCAAGAAAAGTATAGAGGAGGCCTTGCGACTGCGGGCTCGGATTCGGGCTGTCAAAAACGTCGCCGGCGACGACGAGAGCGTCAATTTGCTCGTCCTCGAGGGTCGTCAGAAGCCAGTGGAGGAAGGCTTCTTGCTCGTACTGACGAGGCTGCTGGTGGAGCAGGTGCCCAAGATGCCAATCCGAGGTATGCAGAAGGCGAAACTTCCCCATGCTGGGAGTATAGAGATGGAGCGCCTGAGTTGCGAGTGATTCGCGGCACGTGCGAGGCAGGGAGTTGAATGGCGGCCCCACCGCCCGCCCCCTGCCCCGCTCCCTTACTCCTGCCGAGGAGACAGTCGAGTCGTCTTGTCGGAGCCGCGCACGCAGCGTAGTCCGGTCGGAGCCGCGCACGCAGCGCTTTTCAGCGGAGTAAGCGGGTTGTGACGCGCCGCAATGTTCAAGGGCGCGAGGTACGCCGGCTGCGAGAACCCCTTACTCCGCTGGAAGACGCTGCGTGCGCGGCTCTGACAACCTCGCTCCGGCTCCTCATTGGTCAAGGGACAACTATTCTCCAGGCCGGGGGAACAGTAAAGAACTCTGCCTCCCTACTCCGCCCAAAGACACTGTCCCCTGCTCCGCCCTGCCCCCTTGATGTCGCTCACGCATCGCCCTGCTGTTTGTATAGCGAGCCCTTCGCCGCCGCAACCTCCCCGAAACTGAGACAATAGAACGAGAGATGGCAGAAGGGCACAGCGTCGTTCGATGGGCAAGGGCCTTGCGATGCTTCGAGAACCAGGAGCTGATTGCGGTCGACCTCCCGAAACGGTGGGAGGAGCGCAAGATTCAGGTCGTCGGGCATTCGATCACGAGGATCGAGACTCGCGGCAAACACCTTCTTCTGCACCTCTCCAGCGGCTGGACCCTGCACACACACGCCATGATGTACGGGTCATGGGACTTCGGCCGGCCGGGAATGGAACTCCGGAAACCTGAGAGAAACGTGCGGCTTCGACTCAGAACCGCCGATAGGGAGGCGGTTTTCTACAACGGACCCGTTGTGGAAGTGCTCTCCCCCGACGAACTTTCGGCACACCCCGCCCTGCAGGCCCTGGGGCCCGATGTCCTGAGCCCGACTTTTGATCGTCAAGAGGCGTGGCGGCGAATTGAGAAGGCGGGGGATCGCGAGATCGGCGACGTACTGATCGACCAGACAGTCGTCTGCGGTCCCGGCAACATCTTCAAATCGGAGTCGCTGTTCCTGGCCGAGATAGATCCACACCGACCCGCAAGCTCGCTGACCCGTGACGAGGTCGAGCGAATCTGGCGAGCGCTTGTTCCTATGATGGAGAAGAATTCGGCGTCATCGGGCCCGATTGCGACCCTGCCCTCACATCTCGCGACTGAGCGCGATCGAACCTGGGTCTACGCCCGCTCCAGCCGGCCCTGCTTCGTGTGCGGGGCAACAATCCGCATGTCTCGACAGGGAGACCTGAAGCGAACCACTTTCACCTGCGCGAAGTGTCAGAAGTGAGAACAGAAAAGAACACCGTCCCCTGCTCGGCCCCCCTGCTCGGCCCCCTGCTCAGCCACGACGTGATCGGGGCAGGAATGGGAAGAACCACGAACAGCTGGAAGAACCAGAAGTTGCGGCAGTCTGATGCGCGGCTGGAGTTACTGCTGTGGATAAATCCGCACCTTGACGACAGACAGCTGCGGTTCGCCAATCACGGGTTGCGACGAGGGCGGGAGGTTGACCGCGTAGAGGCCTTGACCGATTTCGTCGCCGTTCAGCACCCGGCTGGTCTTCCATTTGCCGTCTACGAATTCACCATCTTCTATGATCTGAGTCCCGATCTCGCCGTCCCCCTGAGGGCTGAACGTCACCTGGCAGCCCCGGCCGGCGACCAGAAACTCATCTGGTCCTGATTGAATGATGAGTCCGAAGGCACCGAATCGCTCATCAACACGGAGCTCTTCGTCGAACATCGCCTGCTTCCTTTGATCGACGGAATATTTGACAGTCGCCCGGTAGCCTTCAAACTCGAAGGTTTCGCCCGCCTCTTTGTCGCTTCGATAGAAGCCGCGCATACGTCGGGTGCCGCGATGCTCGAGGATGAGAGGAGCGATGGTCTGGAGTTTCTGGTAGGCCAGACCAAGCAGGTGTCCTCCCTGGTACATCTGGTTGTCAATGCCGAACGGCGAGAAGCAGAGGGCATGCCCTTCCCCAAACGCGTAAAACGCCTTCGCCGGCGTACTCGCGGGGTCGTCGCCCGCCCACCATCCTCCGGCTTCGGGGATGAAGAGCGGGTTGCCGCGATGCCTGTAGTCTTTGCAGTCCCGCTTGAAATCCCTGTAGCTGTCCACGGCAAAAACGTCAATAGCCGGTGCGGCCGCCATCCAGATGTCCATCACCCGGTCGACCGGACCGCCGCTCGGGTGCACGCCGGGTTTGGGGTTATTCGCATCCACCGTCCAGGGATTGACGATCATCGGGAGGGGGTAGACGTCCTTGCCGGCCTGGGCGACGGCGTTGACGAACGCAGCCATGTGCCAGGCCATGAAGATTTCGTCGGCCTGATCGCCTGCTCCGAACACCTGGGACCATGTCCCGGCGAGTCGGCGACCGTTCGATACCCAGCCGTCTCGCACAAACGACTTGAGCGCCTTTTCGTTGAGGCGGAGATTGTCGATGAGCTGGGCGGGGACAGGAGACTGAAAAGCGCGCTCCGCCGCCGCGCAGCGATCGCGGCTGTCTCCGAGAAGACCGACCTCGTTTTCGACCTGAACCATGATTACGGTGTGCTGTTCACCGTCGAGCGCCCGAAGCTGTCGCATCAGCGCCGCAAAGGCCCGGGTGTCGGCTTGACGGGTGGCGACTCCGAACGGCGAGAGTGTGGTCTTATTCGTTCTCAGGAATCTAGCCGGTTGGGTCATGACCCATGAGGGTGCATAGCTCGACTCGCCGTTTTTCCAGCTGCCGAACCACAGGAGCACGAGTCGCAGTTTGCGTTTCCGGGCTTCCAGAACCAGATCGCGTACCAGCGAAAAGTTGAACTCGCCTTCGAGAGGCTCCACGTCCATCCACGAAACCGGCAAAAAGACGGTGCTTACGTGAAGCGAGACGAGGTGATCCCAGATTGGCTCCATGAACTCGACGCTGGAAGAGCTCGAGTTGCGCAACTCACCTCCAAGCATGAGAAAGGGACGACCATCAACGATGAGGTCTGCCCGATCTGCGGTTCGGATAAGCTTCGGCAGCTCGGCAGCACGTGGCTGGGCCATTCCTGGCCGGGCCAACAAGACGGGGAAAACGAGAATGAAGAGCAGTAATCTCGGGACATGGGGCATCCATCGATAAAGTGTGATGGTCATCAGTTACTCGCTAGTTTCCTTTACGGCTCATCTGCACCTTCTGCCGTGCGCTTCTGAGTTCCTTGAAGATCGAATAGAGCATGTCGATTCGGGAAATGCCGGGCAGTTGCACGGCTGAAACGGTGTCTGCGAATTCGAGGCACTGCTCGTTCTGCGCCTCATAGCGCGGCCACACAGCTAAACCTGGGCCATTCGGGTTCCCGGTCTTCGCGAACTGAACCCATGCAGCCCGCATGGCCTTGCCCAGCACCATGTCTGTCTCGTCGAAGGATTGCCCCGGCACCTGGATCACCGGCTCATGCGCGAACATAGTCCCCCTCACCTCCTCTTGGCAGTGCCAGAATCGTACCGCTTGGTGGCGCGGAGGGATAGTGCAAATCCGATGGAGTCTTTCACGCCCTTTCGGGCACCCGCGACGATGAAAAGCGGGGAGACAGTCGAGTAGCCTTGTCAGAGCCGCACGCAGCGAGGGTGTTGAAAATGTTGACTTGCGTGTAAACGGCCTTTTACTGACCCGTTTTCCCACGCCCGCCCTGGAAAGAGTCGACCGGAACCGAGTGTTGTCGGAGCCGCGCGCGAGCGCCTTCCAGCGAAGCAAGCGGGTTGTAACAGTTAGCTGACCGCACGTCCCTCGCACTGACCCTGCAAAGGGCATGCGATCTGCCTACTGTTACAACCCGCTTGCTTCGCTGGAAGGCGCTCGCGCGCGGCTCCGACAACACTCGGTTCCGGTCCGACTCTTGCCGGTTCACATGCTACTCGTCGACGTCCTCGCTGCGCACGCGCTTTCACTTTCTTGTGTATTGTCATGAGCGCCATCTGTCCGAGGCCGCTTTTTCAACACCCTCGTCCGCGTGTGACACCCTCGCAGCGTCCATGCGAAGAGGCCGGCCGAGACCGCCGGTCTCTTCGTTACTTCACGCGGAATCTGGCAGCTTACATCCCGCCGGGTGCGGTCGGGTCCGCCGGCCCAATGCGGTAGGGGCGCATCATCTCGTTGTCTTCGTGCTCAACGATATGGCAGTGCCAGACGAAGTGACCGGCCACGTCGAACTTCGCCCGGATGCGTGTCACCTCGCCTGGGTACGCAGTGACGGTATCCTTGAATCCCGATTCCCAGGCTTCAGGCGGTCGAACGTCTCCAGTGAGCTGAGCGGGTGGGATCGCTTCTCCGTCGTCGTTCACAACAAGCGCTTCCCGGTTCACCACCTCAAAGGCCACTTCGTGCACGTGCATGGGATGCGCATCGGCGGTGAAATTGTAGATCTCCCACACTTCGGTATCGCCCACATTGGGATTTTCAGTGACGGGATCCATCCACATCTGGTGGATCGGGTACCCGTCCCCGTCCAGATTGCCCAGCATCGCTTCGGCCGGGCCGTCGTGAACGGCCGACATCATTTCTATCAGGGCCAACCGTCGCGTCCTGATTTCAACCGGAAGCGGCGTGATTGCCGGCAACTGCAGGAACTGTGGCGGCGTCGTGGGGTCGGGTGCGACAGCGGGAACGACGCGAAACTGCAGGATCTGCCCGGTGGTATCCGGATCGGCGACATCAAAATCTGCAGCCTGGCTCGCCGCCCCCGAAGGGTTCGTCGGGTCCGACGTTGGCCAGCACGTGGCTGCCGACCGGCACGTTGGTGAAATCCACGATCACATCGGCGCGCTCCGCCAGCGCCATCAGCATCCGGTTGTCATGGTCGGCCGTTATGTTCACCGGCGCGGCCAGGAAGCCACCTTCGTTGCCGATCTGCCACACCTGGACGCCGGGGATGTTCCCAAAATCCAGGATGAGGAAGCGCGACTGGCAGCCGTTCAGGAAACGGAAGCGGTAGCGGCGCTGTTCGAACCGTCTGGAAAGGCCAGGTGTTGCCGTTGACCATGATCATGTTCCCGAAGAACTCGGGGTTCCACATTGGCGCCACATCGGTCTCTGGAATAAATGGCCCGGCGTACTGGTCGAAGAAGACGCGCGAGTCCGGGTAGAACAACGAGCCGTCGTTATTGAACGAGCGATCCTGGATGGCGATCGGGATTTCGTAGTAGGTCTTGTTGGGCGGGAACATGTCGCCGTCGTTGGGCGCCGGGCCGGGCAGAACGGCGGGGGTCCCGAAGCGGGTGTCGATCACCGCCTTGTCGCCCGACGGTCCGCCGCGGACGATGAAGAAACCGGCTGGTCCGGCGTACACGTTGAGCCGGGTCATCCCCAGCGAATGGTCGTGGTACCAGATGGTTGAGGCGCGGTTCTTGTTTGGATACTGGAAGACTGCAAATCCAGGCCCCCACGTCGCGCCGTAGCCGGCGGCCGCTTTGCCTGCGAAATAGTTGTACCAGGTTCCCTCGGTGGCGTAGCCGGCCGGTATGTTTTTCGCCGGGGGCAGGTACCACGCTTCGGCATAGCCGTCCGACTCGTCACCCACACCCACGGCCCCATGGAGGTGGGGGACCATCGGGACGGGCCCGGTGTACGGGCCGGGGGTGCTCTCAAACGTCGGGCGTGTGTCGCGGCCGTTCATGCCGCCGGGCGGGTTTGCCCAGTGCAGCGTCGGGTCGACCGGCAGCAGGTGTGGCAGGTAGTTGCCGCTGGAGTCCACCAGTCCGTTGATCCACTTAACGCGGACCGGCCTGTCCCACATCGCCTCTATGGTCAGCGAGGGAGCGTTGTGGAGCAGCAAACCTCTCTTGCTGGCCGAACTGACTGCCCCGTACCCCCACACAGTGGTCGCCGGCAGCCCCGCGGGCAGAATCTGCTGCGATAACTGCTTCACGGATATTTCGTAATAGTCGGCCGGTTTGCCGCCCGGCTGCCGGAGAGTTCCCGCCTTTGGCATAACAGGCGGGATCAGCAGCGGTGTCACAAACTTGGGGACTCCGAGCGGATCGAGTGTTCCGCCCTCGATTGGGACAGCCATCACCTGCTGGATGATTTTGCCGTGTGAAGCGGCAAACAGCGAGAGTGTGCCGGCCCCGGTCAGTTTGATAAATTGTCTTCGGTCGAACATAGTCTCCTCCCCTGTTTTGGGGTTCGTTCGTTGGTTCGCTTGTCTGCTATTTCTGCGTCGCCGCCACGGGGGCGACGCCACTACATCCCACCCATTGCTGCACTGATGTTCCAGAGACCGAGCATTCCGATGTCCTCGTGCTCCAGAATGTGGCAATGAAACATGGCCATCCCTTCATAGTCCTTCGCCCGGACGAGGATCCGCACGGTTCCCCACTTGGGAACCAGGACCACGTCCTTCCAGGCGGGGACCTGGCTGTAGAAGGAGGCGTAACCAGCATCTCCGCCGGCAATCGAGAGAACCTGGCCGGGGTTCACATGCTGGTGGAACGGATGATCCATACCGCTATCATTAGTGATCTCCCAAACCTCGTAGGCACCGAGCGGCGATTGGATCGCGTAAGCGCTCGTCTCGGTGAAAGAGATGCCGTTGATGTAACCACGCCCCATCCCCATGCTGAGATTCATCGTCCTGGTCACCGCATCAGCAGGCACCGGCACGCGGGAAGCTCCCGGGTTGACGGTCGAGGGGAGAGCGTCACTGGCCTTACTGCCCTTGTAGTTAACAGTCATGAGAGTGATCTGCTCGCTCCCCATGTTTCCCTGGCGGCTGTAAGGAAGCGAAAGAAACTTGAAGCTGCCCGATTTCTGAGTGGCTTTCACAAGGACGTCGAGACGCTCCCCCGGTGAAAGAACCATCGAAGAGACCTGGTAAGGCTTGTCAAGCAGCCCGGAGTCCGTCCCTACGACGTAGAAGTTGTGATTCTGGAGGCTCAATTTGTAGAACCGGGAGTTGCTGGCATTGAGAATCCTCCAGCGTTGAACCTGGCCGGGTCGGATATTCAGCAGCGGGTTGACCCGCCCGTTGACCATGACGGTGCTGCCTTCCTTGCCGCGCATGTAGTCCATCATCGAGCTGTGCGGCTCCGGTTCGGTTCCCGCGAGCTGGATGTCTTTCAGAATGAGAAGGTGAGTCTCGAATCCCGAGAGCACGTCCGTTTCGTCCTCGACGACCAGCGCGCCGCACAGTCCCGCCCAAAACTGCTCCGCGACGACCCCGTGGACATGCGGATGATAGAAATTCAGCGTGCCCGCTTCCTGCATGCTCAGGTCGTACTCGTAGAGGAAGGACTCTGTGGGCATGAACATAACCATCACGTTGTCCGAGTTCCCCATGGGAGAGACGTGAAAGCCGTGGGTATGAAGGTTGGTCAACGCTCGATCATGACCAAGGATGTTGAGACCCGACATCGGGAGCGAATTGCTGAAGTTAACTCTAAGCAAATCGCCTTTGCGGACACGAATGGTCGGCGCGGGAAAGGAGCCGTTGTACGTCAAGAGGTTGGCGGTGACCCCGTTTACAGCAATCGGGGCCTCCCGGGCTTCGATATTCACCTCCACTATGCCGGGGGTGGAGCTCATGTTCTGCATTTGGACCGGGTCCATAAAGAGGCCCTCCGAAGGCGGGTCAATTACGGTCGTGCCAGTGCCTCCTCCGCCGCCCATGCCTCCCCCACCCATGCCGCCACCACCCCCTCCACGCATCTGGGCGAGTGCGCTGCGAGGACCGCCGGCCAGCCCTGCCGCGACAGCGGCGGAAGTCAACTTCAGGAAATCGCGTTTGTTGATCTTCATCATAAGAGCGCCTCCACGCGTCTTTTAGCTCTGTCTAGTTCAGTCGGAAAATTAAGCTCCCGGCAGCCAGCCACGGGCATAGTCTTGCAGCTGAGGTTCCTCCAGAGGAGATTGGCTCCCTGGAACTCGTATTGCTGTTTCAAAATCGCGGCCAGTTGACGAACCTCTGGAAGGCCCGCTGCGTCGAGATCCCCGGTTGCTTCCACGCTTTGGAGCAAATGCCGGGCATCGGCGCCGAGCGCCTGGGCGCAGACCTGTTCGCCGTCGGCGTCAATGGGCTCCGAACCTTCCGTCTTCGCCACCCTGGTAGCGGTGATACCAGTGCGGCAGCGCCAACGCGCGCAACAGCTCCGGCTGGTGACCAGCAACGCCCCTATGGCCTGGGAGACGCCTCATGCATGCGCTCCAGTTGATTAAGACGGCAGACAAAGTCCACGACATTGCCGGCCTGGACATCACGCTTGTCTCGGCCGAGCAAACCCGCGCGGCGCACCGGTCGAGCAGCTGCTGGAATTCCTGCAGACGCCCGGATGGCCGATCAGCATTTGCCGGAACGAGCACAGACTTCCCGGGCTCAATCCCGGGTATTGAGGCAGGGAGACGAAGCGCATATCGCCAATCCATCCGCCGGGACAGACGCAAGGTACAGGCCGGGCGGTCGGCGAGATCCTCGGCGAACTGAAAAACGGTCACCAGCGCAAGCAGTCCCTACGTCTCTGCGATGATCTCGTTCTCGCCGCCGAGTCGGAAAAGTAAGAGGCCCTCCAGGAGACCGATTCAGATCATCCCCAATTGCCACGTAGACGTTCTCGATGTTGAATACCTCCTTCGTTTTTCGGGCCGTCCCCCCAGGCAAGACAGGGGGGATCTTCGGTAGTCATTGATTGCTCTTTGCCATGATCATTTCCTCGGTTCTCGGCGCCGTCATCTGTCGATCAACGAACGTCTTTACCGGAGATCTGCTTGACAAAAAAAAACCGGCAGCAGGTGGCCGGTTTCGCTATTTGGCTCGCCAGGACATCCCCTTTCATGCGGGAGGGAGAGCGACCATCACTGTCCCGGGTTATCGCCTCCACAAGATTCACTTGCGCATCAACTTATAAAAGCGGGAGAGTGGTTGTGAAGCGTAGAACGAAACGGGTTTTTCGGTTTATTTTTCTGCGGGTTTTCTACGGCTGCAAAGTTGCAGGCTGTCGGGGATTCTACCGAGCCGTATCCGTATTAAGATACGGAATTTTGGGTTGTTCGGGCGGGTCACAAGTCCGTTCTCGGTCGCCCATCGGACCAGTTCGACGCGGCTGCGCAAGCCCAACTTGTCCATTAAGTTCGCCCGGTGGCTTTCAACCGTTCGGACGCTGAGATTCAACCGGCCAGCCATCTGACGATTGGTGTAACCCTGGACAATCAGGCGCAAAACGTCCAGTTCGCGATTGGTCAACGGCTCGACCAGCCCGGAAGGGACAGGCTTCGCGGTCGGCTGCTCGGGCAACAATGCCCGGGTCATCGCCGGATGAACGTACAGCTCGCCTCGCATGACGGCGTGGATCGCGGTAATGAGCTCGGATTCGACGGCCCGTTTCAGGATGTAGCCATCGGCGCCCGCCTGGATCGCCTCCCTGAGCAGCGCCTTGTCTTCGTGGATAGTCAGGATCAGTACTCGGGCTGACGGCACGCTTTCCTTCACCTTGCGGGTGGTCTCGATTCCGCCCGCCCCGGGCATGCTGATGTCCATGAGAACGACGTCGGGTTGAAGCTGCATGCTGACCTTCAGAACTTCGACGCTGTCGCGGGCCTCCGCCGACAACAACCAAGCCTTCCTCGGCGTTCAACAAGGCACGCAGTCCGGCCCGCATCAGCCCGTGATCATCAGCAATCACGATGCGAATCGCCACAGGGCACCTCCACTGAAATCGTCGTTCCCCCCGATCTCCCACATTCCACGAGCAGACATCCTCCCAGCATTTCCGCCCTTTCGCGCATCCCAAACAAGCCCAGGCGGCCGGAATTCGAAGCAACCGCCTCGTCAAAACCGGTACCGTTGTCTTCCACGACCGCCACTACCTTGCCATCGTCCCGTTTAAGAAGGATATCCACCCGCGTCGCGTGAGCATGCCGGACCACGTTGGCCAGGGCCTCCTGGACGATCCGATACAGTGCCACCTCTATTTCCTTCGGAAGACGGAGGTCCATCCCGACCGTTTCCATTTGGGCCGTCAGGTTATTGAGGTCCGCGACCGTCTCCAGGTGTTGTCTCAAGGCAACCTCGAGCCCGAGGTGATCGAGACTGGCGGGACGGAGGTTCATCGCCAGACGATGCAGGTTTTCCAAGACGCCGTCGACCATACCTCTCAATTCGTCAATACCGGCAATGATCGCTTCCGGCTCCCGAGCGTGACGACCCAGCAGGCGCAGTCCAAGCATCAGCGAAGCAAGCACCTGTCCCGCCTCGTCGTGGAGTTCACGGGCGACATACCCACGTTCGTTCTCCTGGATCTCCACAAGCCGGTGCGAGAGAGTCTGCAGGCGTTCTCGGCTTTGACGCAACTGGGCGAACAACCAGGCATTCTGTACGGCGACCGCCGCTTGGCTGGCCAAGGCTTCAGCCAGTTGCAGATGCTCGGCGGTGTAGAAGCCAGTCTCCCCCTTCCCCAAACCGCAGAGCCCGATCACGTTGTCTCCGGCAACAAAGGGGACTCCCAGCCAGCTCCGGGTGGATTCACTGCAGGGCGTGAGCTTGCAGGCCAGATCAGGACTGACGTCAGCCAGCACCTTCCCCTGCCTGCCGGCAATCAACTGCTCGAGAGGCTGATCTTTCTCGCGGTCGAAGGCAACGCGAGAACCGAGTCGGCCTGCCCAATCGCAACCGCGGGCGGCGTGCACGACCAGGTGGTCTTCGTCCTCAACCAGGATAATGCTGGCGCTGTCGTAGGGCACCAAACGACCGATTGCATCCAGCAAGGCGTCCATGACCACTGCCATGTCCAGGCTTTGCGTGAGTGCCAGACCGGCCTGGCGCAGCACTTCGGCGGTTCGACGGGCTTTCTGTTCCCGGGCAAACAGCCGGGCGTTGTGGATCGCTATTCCCATCATCTGGCCGATGGCTTCGAAATACCGGTGCTGTTCGGAATCGTCCTCTGCGACTTCGGCATCACTGGCCAACTCCATCAGACCATGAATCTCTCCGTGCGCAACCAGCGGAATACAGAGCCGCTCACCGCAGCCGGACGGGAAGGCGCCGCTCCACTCAAATGCTTCGTCCGCACGACGCAGTTGCTCCGCGGAGAGCACACTGACCTTCTCCTGGAGAGCCTCGCGGAACGGATAGGATTGGACCGGAAAACGAGTCCCGGGAGACGGCGGCGAATTCCTGAGGCCCCAGCAGAGCTGTAATTCCAGCTCCTGGCTGGCTGCTTCGTAGGCATAAATTATGCCGGCCGGGAAGCTCGCCTGCCCGGTCATGGAATCCTTGAGCGAGTGCAGGACCTGCGATATGTCCAGGGAACTGCTCAACACAGTACTGACCGCATTGAGGGCGGCCAGTTCGCGGTTGCTTCTTCGTATCTGCTGCTCGGTTTGTTTGCCTTGGGTGATATCGCGGCTCACGACAATGGCGCCGATCACCTCTCCGTTCGCGTTGAATAAGGGCGCGGCGGAGTTGAGGATGATCTTTCGCTTCCCGTCAAATGCCTCGATCTCGATTTCTTCACCAGATGAAGAGTCGCCATTCAGAATCGCGCGCGCGGCCGACCATTGACGCGGCTCTATGAGCTTGCCGCTGCTGAGCCACCAGCCTTTGTACTGTCCAAAATCCTCGATTCCGACGAAACGAACACCACCCCAGATTTCCTTGCTGGCCGGATTCGCCTGGACGATGCGCCCCTCCCGGTTCAGAATCCAGACGCCGACAGGGAGAGCCTCCAGGACCTTTCTGAGCAAAGCCTCATTCTCGGTAAGCGCCATCTCGGCCTTCTTGCGCTCGGTCACATCAACGAGACTGAGGATCAGAGCTTCAACCCGGCCATCGCTTTCTTTTACAGGGATCAGGCTCCAGTCCCAGTAGGAGACACTACGGTCGGGTGCGGAAGAACAGTCGAACGGCTTGGCAAACGCGAAATGAGGCTCGCCCGTCTCCACGACCCGGCGGAAGATCTCCTCGTTCTCGGCGTGCGGGAACATTTCGAAGTGGTTCCGACCAATGAACTCCTCGGGAGACTTCTGATCCGCATCCGCATAAGCGCGGTTGACGCGGATGAAGTTGAACTGCGGGTCCATGTAGGCCAGGAGGAGGTGAGAAATCGAGAACAGGCGGTCGAGCAATTCAGTCGATTTCGCCAACCTTGATTCTGCCTTCTTACGTTCAGCAACATAATTCTGCAGAGGACGCAGAACGAAGAAGTAAAGGGCCGGGAACACCAGCAGCGAATCGAGCAGAGCAGCGAGTACCGTGGTGACCGGGTGTCGATCCGAGAGCAACGCCATCACTATCGCTTCCGCCAAAAAAACCGTGGCGACCACGATCAGGAGCAGGCGGACCGGAGAGGCTCTGCCGGTTGTCCGGATGGTGGAACGACTGAACTTCGGAGGTGTAGCTGATAGCTGCATCGGGCTCTCTGCTTTCCAGGCCGAAACCGCATGGTGGCACCCAAGCGGATGCGGCAGGGCTTGCCTGGCATGTCGCGCGTTCAAGGGGGACGGTGTGCACGCGGCGAAGACGGTGTCTCAAACAGAATAGCCCGATGACGCGGCGTCCTTCAAGAATGGGGCGGATCGACCCGGTCACGGTGCTCACCTTGCGAGTGCTTCGCGAAACTGAACAGTCTCGTTTCGATACCGAACACGCGACGTTAGCTTCCCGGCAGAGAGAGGCGCCTCAGGAGCCACGGCGGAATCCTAGGTTTTGCGGTGATCGATGCCTGAAGACGGGCCGCACCCTCTTCTTCCTTAGCTTGGCACCGTCATTGCTACAACGTCATCGGATGAGGTGACGATGCGTACCATAGCTAAAGACCTCCAATATGCGCTTCGGATGCTGGCGAAGAGTCCCGGTTTTACCCTCGTCGCCCTGCTCTCTCTCGGACTTGGAATCGGCGCAAATACAGCTGTTTTCTGCGTCTTGAACCAGGTGCTGATCAAACCCCTGCCCTATCAGGACCCGGATCGGGTAGTGAGCGTCATGCGGGAAGTCCCGAAAATGTTCGCTCCGTCCGGCTTGGCGAACATATGGTCGTACCCGAAGTTCGAGATGCTTGCCAAACAGAGCACCGTCTTCGAGGAAGTCGCCGCAGTTGCCCAGCAGGCCTACGGCGTGACCCGGACGGGCTTCGAACCGGAGCGCCTCGAAGTAGAGTTCGTCTCTTCATCTTATTTCCCTCTGCTGGGCATCAAGACCGCCGAAGGCCGGGTCTTCACCGAAGAAGAGGATTCAAAACCGAACACGTTTCCCGTGGCGCTTGTCTCCCAGGAACTGGCCCGCCGGCAGTTTGGCGCTGGTGCCGCCCCTCTGGGACAAGCGATTCGAATCGACAAGGAAGTTTTCACCGTGGTCGGAGTCCTGCCGCTGGGTTTCCGTGGACAAACCGGGGTAATCGACGTTTGGGTTCCGATGATGATGGCGCCTGCGTTGATGTTCCCCGGTCGCCTGTCCAACCCCAACGGACACTGGCATGAAGTAATCGCTCGGGTTCGTCCTGCTTTGAGTCTGGAAGCGGCCAATGCCGAGCTGGCAGTCACCGGCCGGAAGCTCGCTGATCAGTTTCATACGAACCCGGAGGAGGGTTCCGCTCTCAAGGCCCTGCCTCTGCACCAGGCCAATCTGGATCCTGCGATCCACAGGTCCATGCTTATCGCAATGGCGGCAGTAGCCTTCGTTCTGCTGATCGCCTGCGTGAACCTGGCAAACGTCTTTCTCGCCCGGGGAGCCTCACGACAGAAAGAGATCACAACCAGGATGGCACTCGGTGCGACGCGCGGCCGCGTGGCCCGGCTGTTGTTCACCGAGGCTTTGACAGTTGCGCTTCTCGGGGGCGTGCTCGGGCTGCTGGTGGCTCGCTGGAGCACGGAATTCCTGGCTTGGATTCAGCCGGCCAGCGATCCCGCTCTTCGCGCCAAGGACCTGATGACGCTGAATTTCTCCGCCGCGGGCTTCGACTCGACAGTCCTGGTTTTCAACCTCGTCATCTCGATTGTGAGCGGTCTCTTTTTCGGACTTCTCCCCTCCCTGCGGATTTCTGCTGCCCGGATCAGCGAATCCCTGAAAGAAACGGGAGCCAACACCATCGGGGGGCCTCGTCATTCGGGTACGCGTCGGGTGCTGGCGATCGCCCAGGTAAGCCTCTCGGTTGTGTTGCTGGTTTCGGCGGGCCTGATGGTGCGCAGCCTTATCGAGCTTCAAAACGTGCCGACAGGGTTTGAACCGCAAAACGTGGTGACCCTGCGGACACAGCTGCCCAATGGCTACGACCATGCGCGTTTCAACCAGGAACTGCTGACTCGTTCGGCAGCGCTGCCAGGAGTCCAGGCGGTCGCAGTCGCCGGTTCGACACCGCTCTCAAGCAATTCCGGCGGGACTTTGGTGCGTGTTGCCGGCCTCGAACAAGCTCCGTTTGACACGCTCCCCTTCACCACCACGCATTCCGTGAGCCCCGATTACTTCAAGGTTCTCGGCATCCCGCTTCTGCGGGGAAGGGGTTTCGACAGCGGTGATCGCGAGGGCACCTCCCAAGTTGTTGTTGTGAGCCGCAAAGCAGCGGAGCAACTATGGCCGGGCCAGGATCCTATCGGCAAGCGCATCTGGTTGGCGATCGGGTGGGAAGAGAAGGACTGGGCCGAGGTAGTCGGCGTTGTGGAGAACGTGAAGTACGGCAAGATCGAGGAAGACGTGGTGCCGGCGGTCTACATGGCCTCACCGCAGCAACTGGGGGAACCGACGTCGTTCCTGCTCCTCCGGTCCAATCTCGCACCACCCGTGGTGATTGAATCGGCAAGGCAGATTGTTCGGGCAATCGACCGGGGGCTGCCGGTTTACGACGCGAGGACAATGGAAGACCGGTCGGCGGACGCTTCCTCACGGACGAGATTCATAGCCCTCCTGCTTGCCTGTTTTGCGCTGCTATCGGTGGCGCTTTCGGCAACGGGAATCTACGGCGTGGTTGCCTACGTCACCGCGGCTCGAATCAAGGAGTTCGGCATTCGGCTCGCACTTGGCGCGCGCCGAGCCGAGATCGCGCTAATGATCCTGCGCGACGGCCTGAGGCTGGTCGGGTTGGGACTGGCGATCGGCCTGGTCCTCTCTTTTGCAGCAGCCCGGGTCCTCAGTGCGCAGTTGTTCGGCGTTGCCCAGACCGATGGGGTGACACTCGCCGCGGTTTGTCTGGTTCTGGGGATCGCCGGGCTCGCTGCGTGCTATTTCCCAGCCCGGTCAGCATCGCGATCCGACCCGGCCTCGCTCTTGAAAAGCCAGTGACTAGGCACCGAACCGGGGCCCCCTTTTTGGGGCCGACCAGGGCGCCGGCGTGCATCGGCGCGCTCAGGCAGCCTGGGAGCCCCGGGTCAACAAGATCACTATTAAAACGACCAGGACCACACCGATGGCGATGATCACATTCCGCGAAAGGACTCTTCTAGCGGGCCGATCATAAACGCCCACTGTCCTCTCCGGCGCATCGGATGCGTGTTTAAGACCTTCTTTTCCATCCGACCCGGCTGGACGATTTCTTGCCATTACGTCTCCTTCGTCGAGGTTGATAATCGGCAGGTTTCAGCCGTTTGGCCGAAACCTACCCGTCTGGTTTCGAACGATTCGCTGCCGCTCGAGAACGGCCGGTTACCTCTTTCGGGAGGAACCCGGTGTGTAAGCTCGCTTTTCCCATTCGACCCGGACCGCTTCCTTGAACCGATCCCAGGTTCCAGGCCGGCGCAGTTCCCAGTCGCTTCGCACGTCGTTTTCAATCACCGACCAGTCCCTGCCTTGATACCGCTTTTCGCGTGCCATCGTCTCGGCATATTCAGAAGCCGTTCGGTAGGTTTCCGGATCCTCGACTCGGCCTCGCGTACCCACATCCGCCCGGCGAGCCGTATCGCTGTACGCGCTGCGAGAGGTGTCCTCTTCGATGATCGGACGAGAGCTTTCACGCTCCCGGAGCAACTCTTCTCTGGTAAGCGGCTGAGCGGTGTCGTCGAAACGACTCCATCCTCTCTCCCTCCACCGCTCTGCTCGCTTCTCGATGTCCATGGCGCCGTGCTGCCGCATGATCTGCGTGACGCGGTTGACCTGAGTTTCGTCGGCGTTCACGTGGACCAGCACTCCTCCGCGGCGGACACCCTCTGCATAGTAATAGGCGTGTTCTTCCGGGACTCCGATGTTCGCCAGGGCGCCAATAATGCCCCCGGCCGCAGCTCCGATCCCCAAGCCTGCGAGCGCAGTCGCGAGTGGACCTGCCGCGACGATCGGTCCGATCCCCGGAATCGCAAATGCGGCCAAACCCAAGGCGAGACCGGCCGCTCCCCCGATGGCTGCTCCCTTTCCGGCGCCTTCGAGCGTCGAGCCTTCCGTTTCTGTCGTTTCGGAGGTTCTCGTCCCTTCCGATCTCCCTGATTCCTCGTCCTCGTTGCGAGCCATCATGCTGATTACGCTGCGGTTGAAACCGACGCCCACCAAATCTTCGATCACATCGCGGGCTTCGTCCCGGGTGTTAAACAATCCGACCACTGTCTTTGCCATAGTTTTTTTCCTTTCTCTGGGAGAGTTGTTAGTTAAGGAGAGGTTTGTTCTTCCATGTTGACGGAAAGAAAGAAGCATCGGAAGAGAGGCGGGGAGGATAATGCGGCAGGTCGGCCCTCTGGAGCGCGGGAGTCTCCAGGGTGTCGAAGAAGTCGGAGTCAAGCAAACGCCTCCGGAGCAGAAGCCGAGCGACCTGCCGAGCAGAAGAACCGCAAACGAAGCGCTTTTTGCGGAGTGCGCGGATCGTTTGCCCGAGCGAACCAGTCCCAGCCAGGCGTCGCTTCCGGGGAAAATCCGCGCACTCTGCAAAAATCGCTCCGTTTGCGGTTCTGTTCCGCTCGGCGACCCGATTGGTTCCGCCCTGCCCGCGATCGGCCGCCGCACTGCAACAAGGATCCCTGCTGTTCCCCGTCTTTTGTCCTGTCCTGCAGCCGCCCCTTGGCGGTAGGATCTCCAACGAGAGGAGTGTGGGATATGAGAAGCAACGACGGGCTGACTCGCAGAGGATTCGTCAAACGATCCGCAATCGCCGGGATAGGGGCGGGGCTGGCGTTTTCCAGGTCATCGATAGCCGGAGCAAACGACCGGGTGCGGGTTGCCGTGGTTGGGATCCGAGGCATGGGGCAGACGCACATTCAGAACTATCAGCGGCTCCGCGGTGTGGAGGTCGCGGCGTTATGCGACGTCGACGAGAACATGTTCGACGAGCGGCTGCGAAAGTACTTCCCGGACAAGAATGTGCCCCGGCCGAAAACCTACGTCGACATTCGAAGGCTGCTGGAGGACAAGGACATCGATGCTGTTTCAATCGTGACGCCAAACCATTGGCACACTCTCGCGGCGATCTGGGCGATGCAGGCCGGCAAACATGTCAGCGTCGAAAAACCGTGCTGCCACAACTTTTATGAAGGGCAGAAGCTCCTTGAGGCTTCCCGCAAATACGATGTCATCGTGCAGGACGGGGCCGAACAGCGGAGCAATCCTTGCGCGCAGACGGCGGCTAAATTCATCGAAGAGGGCGGGCTTGGCGAGGTCTACCTCTCGAAGGGAATCTGTTACAAACGGCGCGACACAATCGGCAAGGCAGCCGACGAGCCGGTTCCACCCGGGGTCCACTATGACCTCTGGCTCGGTCCCGCTCCCTCTCGCCCGTTTTCGCGCAATCGTTTCCACTACAACTGGCACTGGAATTGGGAGTACGGCAACGGAGACATCGGCAACCAGGGAGTCCATGAAATGGACGTCGCCCGCTGGATGCTGGGCGTACAACTACCCACCCGAATCAAGCGCGGTAGGCGGCCATTTCATGTTTGACGATGACCAGAACACCCCCAACGTCCTCATGGTGCTCTTCGAGTTCCCGAATCCCCAGGGGGGCGGTGACAAAAAGAAGATCCTCCAGTTTGAAGTGAGGCACTGGTACACAAACGGTGACGACCCCGTGCTGACGGCGACAGACGCAAAAGCCCCTGCCGGCTACATGGTCGATCGTGCCAACGTGGTCGGCAACCTGGTGTATGGGTCGAAGGGATACATGGCCAAGACCGTCACCCGGTGGCAGGCCTACATGGGCAAGGAGCTGGAACCCGGACCGTCGGGAAGCGGCGAGGGAGACCACTACCAGGCTTTCATCGACGCGATTCGCGCGGGCGATTCCAAGACCTTCAACAAAAAGATGGAGGAGGCGTTTTACAGTTGCGCGCTGATCCATCTCGCAAACATCTCGTACCGGCTCGGCCGGTCACTCGACTTTGACCCCGTCGCCCAGCGGTTCCCTCATGACGAGGAAGCGAACCGAATGCTCAAGCGCGAGTACCGGGAACCCTTCGTCGTGCCGGAAAAAGTGTGATCCCTGAAGTGTGCAGTGCGCAGTATGCAGTGCGCAGTGGCAGTGCGCAGTGCGCAGTTCTACCCGTCGAACTCGTGAACCGCATCGATCATAGCGACCAGGTTCTCGACCGGGGTCTGGGCCTGAATGTTGTGGACGGACGTGAAAACGAACCCCCCGCCCCGGGCGAAGATTTCGCACCGTTCGAGCACTTGCCTGCGGACGTCGTCCGGGCTTCCGAATGCGAGCACCGTCTGGGTTTCAACGCCCCCGCCCCAGAAGACCACATCCCGGCCGTACTTCTCCTTGAGCTGTCTGGCATCCATCCCGACGGCCGAGCACTGAACCGGGTTCAGGATGTCGAATCCCGCCTCGATGAACGCCGGAACGAAATTCGCCACCGCTCCGCATGAGTGCTTGAAGGTCTTCCATGGAGTGTGCGCGTGAATCCAATCGTTGATCACGCCGGTAATAGGGCATCCAGAGGTCGTAAAAGGTCGAAATGGAACAGAATTGGCCAGTCTGGGTGCCGAAATCGGTCCCGCAGAGGACGACTACGTCGACACCGTCGCGAAGCCTGCCGGCCAAGGCCGCCAGATTGGCGAGGGCCACCTCGCATTGCCCTGCGAAAACCTTGTGAATGTAGTCACGCCGTGAAGAAGTGGACATGTACCACTCGGAAATGTCCCGGATTCCCTTGGGATGGGCCAGTCCCGACACCCGGCACCCAGGCGATGTCTCCGAAAGCGGTTCCGCCGAAGCTCGCCACCACCGCACGGCCGGTTGCGCGTGCCCTTCTCGCCTCGTCTTTCGAGGTAAGCGAGGTCGGGTTCGGTCAGGAGCGTAAATTCTTCCAGGTTGTCGGCGGGATCCAGGCGGTCCTCCTCGATTGGGTCCTGCCGGATAATGGCGTCGAAGAAGTATCCGCCGGCTGGCATCCGCGCGCTGGGAGGCAGGCTCACGTCTCCCTTCGGGTGCATCAGCGCATCACCGTTGGCGTCCAGGGTGACGTTGAAGTCCGTCCGGAACCAGGACCTCCAGCCCGTCAGGCATCCGCCACGGCTTCCAGCCCTCGTTTGGGAAACCAAAACGTGTCATGCGACGGGAGATGCTCTCGGTATCAATGCCGATAATGCGCTTGAGATCCTCGTCCACTTCGCCGAGCATGGCGCCCGGATCGATGATCCGCACCGGCCTCTTCTCGAGCCCGTAGTAATCCCGGAGAGCGGCCACGCTGCTGGCGTGCATCCCTGTTACCGTGGAGCCGCCGAAGTCCACCGGCACTCGATCCGGGCAGCGGTGGGACAAGGTCGTCAGCAAGCGTTCCCGGCTGGTCGAACTCGGTTGGGTCATGAAAGCATTTTAGACAGGATTACCAGGATTGACAGGATTTCCGGACAGACAATCCTGTGAATCCTGTCAATCCTGTCAAACCTCGCTTACTGGGTCTTTTGCAGTGTCCGCAGGAATTCGATTTTCCGAACCAGCTCGGGATTATCGGGGGAGAGCTTGATCGCCTCCTGCAAGGCGGCGATAGCCCGTTCCGGGTTCCCGGCCCTTTCCTACGCTTCGCCGAGCTCCTGCCGAGCCTTCGAGGATCTCGGATCTTCGGCCGCGTTGATCTCCAGTACTCGAATCCCTTCCTCCATCCGTCCATCCGCCAGGAGCCGTCTGCCCAGCCGGATCATCTCGTCCTCGCTGATATCGATCGGATGCGCTCGCCGCAACTGACCCTTGATTTCGTAAAACCTCTTCGCGAAGTACTCGATCCCTTCCCGGTCGATCATTCGAGTAAAAAACATCGAACCCCGAGTTCCGAACCGCCTGTCTGCTTGAAAACCCGAGCGGCAGTGGTCTCGATTTTGAACAGGGAGGGAATCGGGTGCTCCTGGCGTCCCTTCTTCAGCTCTTCCAGACCAGATCGATCACGACCGGGTCTTCGAAATTATGAAAATTGTAGAGATACACGCGCCGTTTGCCGATGATCGCAGATCGTCGAGTAGGTCGTGGGATTGATCATCTCGACGTGGGTGGCGGCCAGCGTGGCGCGCACCAGGTCAAGAGAAACAGTGTCGCTTGCCTGGATCATCTTCTCCACCATTTTGTAGCGATGACAGGGGTAATCCTCCGGTTTGGGGAAGTTCGACTGCACGAAATTGGTGCTGATCTGATAACTGCCGGTGCGCCGCAACAGCTGGAGCTTCCCCTGCCCCCACTCGACTACAGCCGAGTTTCCCGGCGGCATCGGCAATGGGGATCTTGCCCAGGGCAAGCGATGGCACGTTGTTCTGCTCGAAGAACTTCAGCGCCTCGTCTACAGTCGCGCAGTGAGCCAGGAGCTCGTCCAGGACTGCACCGTTGAAAGTCGGCTTCGACGGGTCTTCCTTCCAGCCTGTTTCGGACAGACCGTTCCCGTCGAGGAAGAGTCCCTGGTCGTTCATGCCTCCTTGCGCCAGGCTGAACCCGGACCCGTGCCCCCAGCAGACCCGTCCATATTCCCCCGGCGCGGGCGGATAAAACCAGATCCAGGTGTCTATGTCGCGCCAGTCTTCGTTGTTGCCCGCCAGGTGGAGCCCGTCCTTCGTCACCATAACGATCGTGCAGGCGTAGGAAGAACTACAGGAAGCTGCCAAACAAACCCCGGTCAGCGCTATAACCAGCCAAATAGAAGTCCGCCCCATGCATCGCCTCCCATGTTGGAATTTCGGGGACACAAAACTCAATTCCCTCGCCGACTGTGTCCCTGCCCGGTAACTGTGAGGGAATTGAGTATTATGTCCCCGAAATCTCCAAAAGTTCCCTAACTCCACGGCTTCGTGTCCGCCAGCAGACCTTTCAAGTCCGTGATACCGACTCCCGGCCCCGACGGGATCGTCATCTTCCCATCCTTTACCGTAATGGCAGGCTCGAACCACGATCCGTACTTTTCGGTCCCGAGCTTGTACTCCTGGTACCGGCCGGCATCTTTGATGCAAGAAGAAAAATGGAGCATGTAGACAAATCCGAACCCGCCGGAAATATGGACAGTCGTCGGCATCCCGGCCAGATCCGCCATCCGCGCCACCCGGATAGACCGGATCAAGCCGCCGTAGTACTGGAGGTCGGGCTGTACGATGTCCACGGCCCGGTTGGCGATCATCCATCGGAATCGCCGATCGCTGTACTCCTGTTCACCCCCGGCCACGGGGATCGTGAGGGCATCGGCAACTGTCTTGGTGTCTTCCAGGTGATCAAACGGGCACGGCTCTTCGTAGTAGACGGCCTTGATATCTTCGAGCATGCGGCCCACTTCGATCGCCTGCGGTGGATCGTAGGAGCTGTTGGAGTCCGCGTGGATGTCAATCGAGTCCCCGAAGGTTCTGCGGGCGAGGGGAATCAACGCCCGCGTCCTGCCGGGCATGGCGTCCGCGTTTCGGCTCATGCGGCCGCCGATCCGGAACTTGACGGCGCGGGCCCCGGATTTCTCGAGGAGCGTCCTCAGATAGTCGACCTCCTGCTCCGGGCGTCGAGTCGCGCCGCCCGCTTGCCACGTAAAACGCGCACCTCCTTTCGGCGCACTCCTCCTAACAGGGCACCCATCGGTTTGTTTACGATCCGACCGAGCATGTCGAGGATCGCGAACTCCACCCAGGCCTGCGAGCTCCAGAAGGCCAGCCCGTACATCTTGTAGTTGGATTGCCACCGATACAGCTCCCAGAGGAGATTCTCCAGGTCACGGGCGTCTTTACCGATGAAGAACGGGATGACGAGATCAGCGAGAATCGGGTAGAACTGCTTCGGCCGTCCGGGCTGAGGGAGCGACACACCTTCCGCACCGTCCTTGGAGCGGACGTGGAGCACGACCTCGTCTCCCTTGGTCAGCAACCGCATCGATTCGATCACAACCGGGGTATTCAACCCTTCGCGTTGAAGGACGGGCAGCTCAGCCGCGCGGTCCAGCTCCTGAATGCTCGGCCCGTGTTTCGCATCGCGTTCATCGAAGAGGCGCCAGCCTGGCGCCCAGGCCAGTTCCGGCCGCTCCTGCAGAAACCGTCAGCATCCGTCGCCGATTGAATATCATTTGGTACTCCGTGACTCGTCCTTCTTCGGAACCGGTTGAAAATGATACAGCAGGATTCCGTATCCGACGCCGGCTTCGTCGGCGGTGCGCCCCACCTGGAATGCCATGAAACGGCCGTTCGTGGCAACGACCGGGTTGGATGCCTTCCATCCTTCGTGGTCGTTGAAGGTCGTCAACCTCGTGAAGCTCTTCCCGGTTCCATCCATTCGAAGTTTCCAGATATCGATGTTCCGGAAGCTGGGGCCGTCGCCGAAGACACGGGACTGGTGATCGCTCTCGATGCATGTATGGAGCCTCATCAGGGAAAATCCCTTCGACCTCGTTGTAGAAGCCGATCGCGCCCGACTGGTTCTGCAGCCTTCCGGGTGGCGAGGTCCATGGTCCAGGCGCTCGATTTCCCCTGCAGGTTCGTAGCAACTGAAGGTCATCTTCCGATCCTTGTCGAAGAAATCCTGCGCCTCCAGGTAGCATTCGGGCCCCTTGCTGTCATAGACCATTTCGAGATTCTTGAGCCCGGGCTTCTCCCCGTAGGCGTCTACATTCGCGACAAACAGTCGAGTGGCCCCTTCCGGAATGGCCGGGTCCTGCGCATGTCCAATCGAGAAGCCGATCTTCATCGAGGTTTTCGATATAGCGGCCCCTTCGCTCATCTTCTGGCCGAGCTTGAGGGGTTTCGATCCCGGCTTCTGGCTGAGGAACCACAGCTCGTTGTCTCGCGCACGACTGGTCCTGATGTCCTCGAAATGATCCGGCCCGATCAGGATGTAATCACCCGTGTGGAGATGCATGACGCGAAGGAAGGCCGCCCCCGGGACATTACAGGTCAGGCAGCGAATGGCCCGGGTTTTGAGATCGATGACGAACGCATCCCCGAAGCTCTTCGCCATGAAGGCAACCCTTTGGTTGTCGGGCGAAATGTCAGCCCGCTCGCCGAAGTTGGTCAACACTTCGATGTTCTGAGGAAGCTGTTCGAGCGGATTGGCTTGCTTGCGCTGACCGAAGGCCGGCGAAAAGATAAGCACCGCGGCGGCCAGAATCGAGTAGAAACGCATAGTAACTCCTCCTCGGGAACCGGCTGACCAGCTGACCGGCTGACCTTCAGCCGTGAAAATAACTCCGGTGACTTCGGAAAATCATATTGACCGACGCCGATCATGCACCTTCCAAGGAGGGGCTTTCAAGGCCATTCGGCACCGTGGGAGAGCGGACAACCGGTGGCGTCAGCCCGGCAGCGTTCCTTCGACCCGGAGGCCATAGTACAGGTGACCGCACTCTTCCCCGTCGAAATCGGCGACGTTTGGCAGGTGCCCCCACTTCTGGAACCCGAATTTCTCGACGAGGCCGGCGCTCGCGCTGTTCTTGTCGAGAAGAATTGCAAAAAGTGTCTTGATCCCCAGGCGCGGGCTTGCAGCAATGGCATGGGCGAGCAACTGAGACCCGATTCCCTTCTGCCGGAACTGCTCGTGAATGTAGCTGCTGAACTCCACGGTAAACCGAAGCGCCATGCGGCCGGGCCGGTAGGGGCTGAGGCTGCACCATCCGACGATCCTTCCGTCCGCCTCGGCGACAAACACCGGATGGGACTCGGGGCGATGCTCGGCCAGCCAAACGACCCGGCTCTCAACCGTTACTGGAAGAAGATCCGCGGTCGCGCACTTCATCTTTACGGCCTGGTTGTAGATCTCCACGATGGCCGGAAGGTCCTTTTCTTCGGCGGTTCGAATCGTCACTTTCATTGCAGAGCTCCGAGGGACTTTAGCCAAACTTCCGTTGGACGGCAATACCTACCGGAAAAGGACCCGCTGGCAAGGCTTTCTCGCTCTCCGCGGAGAACACCCCGCCCGCAGCAGCGACCCTCAAGGGGGCAGCCACAGGGCTTCATCGTCACCTGTTTCACACAAACGACCTAGGGAATTTTTCCCCGGAGAAGTGAGTCCAGTGGGACCAGATCCGACCGGGAACTCAGGCGCAACCATTTAGCAGGTCAGCACTTCCCGGCGGAACCCGGTCCGACTGGGAAGGCGGACCCACTTGGTGTCCACCGGAACCGCGGTTGCTTGCAGTATCGATCAGCAGGGAGGAGGGACAGAGAGGAGACGCCATGGCTAAATGCGAAGTGTGCGGAAACGATTATGACAAGAGCTTTGAGGTGAAACAGGGGGGTAAGTCCCATATTTTCGACAGCTTCGAATGTGCAATCCACGCTCTTGCTCCCCAGTGCGACCATTGCAGCTGCCGGATCATCGGACACGGAATCGAGTCAGAGGGATCATTCTATTGCTGTGCCAACTGCGCCAAGCACGCTGGCGTCGCCCTGGCGCGAGACCGGGTCTAGCTCATCGTTCGACGCCGGAACCCGGGGTCGGGGGCAGGTTTCTTAGACGGGGTCCCACTTCCCGGTGGGACCCGATCCGACTGGGAAGTCGGACCCACCTATTCGGACGGACTTCTGAAGCGCCGCTTCGGTCGGCTAAGCCCGGTTTGAAGTGTGCTCAATTCCGGGATATGTTGATTCGTGAGACAACAAGTGGCTTACCACAACGAGCAACCTGGGATATGAAGGAATCGGGTTGGCTCGGAGTGACGGGGGGGCAAGATGGTGCGCCGACTGATCGCCTTTCTCATCATCGGGATCCTGCTGGGCTTCAGCGGGGCGCCACTGTTTTCCCTTCCAGGCAGAGCTGGGGATTGCCAGTGCGGTTGCGCGGCCAATGGCGGAGTTTGCGGGTGCTCGTGTAAATCGCGACCATCGGAACCGGTGGCGAAGCGATTCAGTTCTGTCGTGCAAGGCTCCGCGCATAAATGCCCCTGCATGGCTCCCGCCCTGTCGTTCCTCACGCTTAAGATCCACGCAATTCTGAGAAATCCGGCAATTCTCGCAGGCCCGATGCCAGCCGGCGTGGGCCGGTCGGATTCAGCCGGCCAGGCTGTCTCTCGGGTCTTGGAGCTGCAGCGTCAGCGCGCTCCTCCCTGCTAATCCCTTCGCCTTTTTCCTGTTTTCCGGGGCCAGAAGATCACCGGCCGGCGAGCCGCGCACGGACAATACCGGTGTATCCGGCCTCTTGCTCTCAATCGTGAGTTCAAACCCAAGGTCATCTCTATGAAGACTAGACTCCTGATTCTCCTCGTGTGCGCGACGCTGTCCGGTGCACGCATCTATGGCTTTGCCAACGAAATCGATCCGTCCTCATTCGAAGTCGGCTTCTCCAAGGCCGAGGCTGATCAAACCAAAGCTCCCAAGGTGAGTGGGCGCATTTGGGGAACTTTGAAAGATCCGACCGGCGCCATCATCCAGGCCGGGAAGGTCGTACTGAAGAATCTCGATTCGGGCCTGACACAGTCGATTGTGACCGACCAGGAGGGCAAATATACCTTCGATTCGCTGCCGGCGGGCCACTACCAGGTTTCCGCTGCGTCACCCGGATTCGAGACCGCAATCCGCGAGCACATCTCGATCGAGGCCGGCGCGGAAGTCGAGGTGAACCTGGTTCTGAGTCTTGAAGAGAAAGGGACGGTTATCGTCGTGACCGCGCCGGCGATGAGCAGACCGCTGATTGTGGAAACCGACCCGCGCGCGCCCAGGCAGCCGATTCCCGCCCATGACGGCGCCGACTATCTGAAGGCTATCGCAGGTTTTTCGGTCATCCGCAAGGGCGGCGCAGATGGCGATCCGGTCTTTCGCGGGATGTCGGGTTCCCGTGTGAGCATCCTGCTCGACGGCGAGCAGATTTTCGGGGGCTGCGGAGGACGCATGGATCCCCCAACCGCCTATGTCTATCCAGGCGCCTACGATCGCATTACAGTCGTGAAAGGTCCGCAGAGCGTCCAGTATGGCCCGGACACGTCGGCCGGCGCCGTGCTTTTCGAGCGCAGCGTGAGACGCGTGGAGACCACCAAGATCGAACTCCATACCTCAGCCACCGTGGGCAGTTTTGGGCGACACGACGAAATGATCGATGTGCGGGCGCTGATGCCCCGGGGCTACGCCCAGGCAGTCGCTACCCGATCGCATACGGGCGACTACCGGGATGGGAACAACTCCCCAATCCATTCCCTCTACACGCGCTGGAGCGGTAACGCGGCGTTTGGGTGGACTCCGGGGGAGAACACTCGCCTGGAACTGTCGCTGGGCCGCAGCGACGGACACGCGGCTTATGCCGACCGGGCAATGGACGGGCCGCAGTTCGCGCGTGACAATATCGGCCTCCGATTCGAAAGGCAGAACGTTGCACGCTGGATCCAGAAGGTCGAGGCTCTGACCTACTACAACTACATCGACCACGTGATGGACAACTACAGCTTGCGTACCCCCGGCCCCACGTACTCGGCTATGAACCCGGACCGCCGGACGGCGGGAGGACGGTTTGCCGTCACATTGGAGCTTGGCAGCCCGACCACCGTCGTCCTGGGCGGGGATGTCCGTCACAACGTTCACCGCGGCCGCAACGCGATCGGCAAAGCATCCGGAGAACTGAGCACGGCGTCCTACTTAGCCTCGCCGCGCATCGAGGATATGCGATTCAGCCAGTTCGGATTCTTCGGAGAGGCAACCCGACTCCTGTCCCTGCGCAGTCGTCTGATTGGCGGCTTCCGTGTCGACTCGCATGAGTCGTTGGACAGCCGGGTATGCGTCGCCGCCATGATGTGCCCGGGGGCTTCGCCGCTCAAGAACGACACGCAAGGCATGATCGATCGGAAGACACTCGCGACCGGCTTTGGCCGGCTGGAACTGGACGTGCGCGGTGGATCGGGCACCTTGTTTGCCGGCTTAGGCCACGCCGAACGATTCCCGGACTACTGGGAGAGGCAAAAACAGGATCCCGACACTCTCAGGAGTTCATTCCTGACTACCCGGCCGGAGAAGACAACCCAACTCGACGCAGGCTTACTCTGGAGGTCCAAGGCTTGGTCCGGTTCGGTTTCCGGCTTCTACGGCAAGGTGCAGGACTACATCCTGATTCGATGGAAACCGTCACCCTCTGTGACGCGCAACGTCGATGTCACAACCATGGGTTTGGAGGCGGATGTCACCCGGCGGCTGAGCGAGAACCTGCGGGCCGACGCGACGATCGCGTATGTGCGGTCGGACAACAACACCGACCACCGACCGCTCGCTCAACAACCACCGATTGAGGGGAGGCTGGGGTTAAACTACCAGGACGACCGGTTCTCTGTCGGTGCTCTGGCGCGGTTCGTGGGGCCGCAGAATCGCGTGGCAATCGGGTTTGGGAACATTGTCGTGAACGGGATGGACTTGGGCCCAACCGGAGGGTTCGGTGTGTTCTCGATCAACGGAGGTTATCGCTTCAGAAGGACGACCCTTGTCAGCGCCGGAATCGATAACCTGCTGGACAGGGCCTACGCCGAGCACATCAGTCAGGCTGGAATGATGATCCCCGGCTTTTTCCAGACGACTCGCGTCAACGAACCGGGGCGGACCTTGTGGCTCAAGGTCGGCTTCGACATCTACTGATTCGGTGAGGTTGCGATCCGCGCGCTGCGCAGAAAGCGCTCCGCTTGCGGTTCTGTGCCACTCGGGTGCGCGCGCGCTGGAGTACAAGCGAGCGGGTCGTCGAGCGGCACAGAACCGCAAACGGAGCGTCTTTCAGCGAAGTGCGCGGATCGTAACCGGAAGCGACCAAGCCCTCGGTCACGCAGGCGCAAGGCATTGATCAGGCGTCAGATTTCTCCTCGCCACGTCGTCTTTCGAGCCACCGAAACGTGGCCGGCAGAATCAACAAGGTCAGCAGCGTCGAGGTGACCAGCCCGCCTATGACCACCGTCGCCAAAGGCTTCTGAACCTCGGCGCCGGCGCCGGTGGACAAGGCCATCGGGACAAAGCCGAGGCTTGCGACCGTTGCCGTCATTAAAACCGGCCGCAAACGGGTGATCGCCCCTTCCAGGACCGCCTCGTATAGCGGATGCCCTTGCTCTCGCATCTGGTTGATGAAGGCGACCATAACCACTCCATTCAACACGGCAACCCCTGAAACGGCGATGAAGCCTACTCCGGCGCTCATGGAAAAATGCATATCACGCAGCCAGAGCGCCAGGATGCCGCCCGTCATAGCGAAGGGAATGCCGGTGAAGATCAGCGCTGCCTGCCTGATCGACTTAAAGGTTGTGAAAAGCAGCAGGAAGATGACCGCAAAAGTCAAAGGAACGGCAACCATGAGGCGAAGCCGTCCGCTTTCCATGTGTTCGAACGTCCCTCCCCACGTCATGACGTACCCGGGTGGGAGGGAGGCCTCAGTTTCGACCTTTCTCCGGGCCTCCTCCACAAAACTGCCGATGTCGCGTCCCCGGACGTTTACCTCGAGCGAGATCCGTCTTGATCCGTTTTCACGGGAGATCTCGGCTGGGCCCTCTTCGGTCACGATCTCGGTCAACTCACTCAAAGGGATCTTCTGTCCGCTCGGAGCGCTGACCAGCAGGTTGCCGATCGTGGCCGCGTCGCGTCGCGCCCATTCGGGCAGCCGGACGACCAGATCAAACCTCATGGAACCCTCGAGGACCGTGGACGCCTGCGTACCCGCGATGGCGCTCTGAACAAGTTGTTGCACGTCGGAGACATTCATGCCGTACCGCGCGATTTTGTCCCGGTCGATCCTGATCTCCAGGACCGGCAGTCCGGTTACTTCCTGTACGCGCGGGTCTGCGGCGCCGGGAATCGCCGCGATGACACGAGCCGCCCTTTCGGCGGTCTCCCTCATTAAGTCCACGTCCTCGCCAAAGATCTTGATCACCACGTCGGACCTGGAGCCGACCCCTTCCAACAACTCCATCATGCGGAACTTAATCGGCTGGGAGAAAGTGAAACTCATGCCTGGAATGGCTGTAAGGCGCTGCGCCAGCCTCTCGACGATCTCCTCCTGGCTGCGAGCATTCTTCCACTCCGATTTAGGCTTCAGAAAAACATACGTGTCCGAGTGTTCGGGTCCCATCGGGTCGGTAGCGATCTCCGGCCGCCCGATTCGCGTGGTCACCGTCTCAACCTCCGCCTCCTCCTTGAGACTTTGCTCCATTGCGGAGATCATCTTGACGGACTGAGTCAGCGAAACGCTCGGAAGGCGGCCGGTGTTGATCGCAATAGCGCCTTCGGAGAGGTCCGGGATGAATTCGCCACCGAGCTGCGAGAAGAGAAGGGAGGAGAAGGCTATCAACAGAATCGCGCCTCCCCAGAGACCCGCAGGTTTCGCCACCGCAACTCGCAGTGTTTTTTCGTACACGTGCATGAACCATCGGACGACCGGGTTCTCTTCGATGTGCTTTCCGTCCGGCTCCGCCTCATGCACTTCTTTCGGCTCCCGAAGAAACAGGGCCGCCAGCGCGGGAATGACGGTCAGGCTTAGGATCAGCGCGCCGGAAAGGGCAAAAACGACCGTGAGCGCCATCGGTCGGAACATCTTCCCTTCGATCCCGACCAGGGACAGGATTGGAAGGTAGGCGGAAATGATAATCAGTTCTCCGAACTGGCTGGCCCTGCGCACTTCCAAAATCGCCGCCCGGATCGTCGTGATTCGTTCACCCTTGCTCAGACTCCGTCTCAGCTCCCGTCTCTTTGCGGCAAGCTGTCGGACGCAGTTTTCGATGATAATGACGGCCGCGTCCACGATCAGGCCGAAATCGATTGCGCCGAGGCTCATCAGGTTGGCGGACACGCCAAAGTATCGCATGGCGATTATGGCCACGAGCATTGACAGGGGAATGGCGGAGGAAACGATCAGTCCGGCCCGCAGTTGCAGCAGGAACAGGAAGAGTACAGCCATGACCACCAGGCCGCCTTCGATCAGATTGTTCGCGGCGGTTCTGACGGTCCTGTCGACGAGGTCGCTTCGGTTGTAGAACGGCTTGACGATGACTCCGGGCGGGAGGGCCTTGGAGATCTCCTTGAGTTTGGCATCCACTCGCTGGGCCACGGCCCGGCTGTTTTCGCCCTTGAGCATCATGGCGATGCCCATGACCGTCTCGCCCTTGCCGTCGCGCGTCGCTGCGCCCTGGCGAACCTCGGCGCCCAGGCCGACCTCGCCTATGCTTCGGACGTAGATAGGCGTTCCCCGAACGGATGCGACGACGATGTTCTCAATATCGCGTTCATCCTGGATCAGTCCAACCCCGCGCAGGAGCTGCTGTTCGCCGCCTTGTTCGATGTATCCCCCACCGGCGTTCGCATTGTTTTTCTCCAGAGCCTCGATCACATGCGACAGGCTCAGACCGAGGCTGACCAGGCGGTTCGGGTCAACCAGGACCTGGTACTGCTTCTCCTGTCCTCCGAAGGAGTTGACTTCGATGACACCGGGCACGGTTCGGAGCTGCGGCTTGATGAACCAGTCCAGGATGGTGCGAAGCTCCATCAGAGAGTATTTCCGGGCGGAGCCGGGATCAGACTCGACCGTGAACTGATAGATTTCGCCCAGGCCGGTGCTGACCGGGGCCAGCTCGGGGCTGATTCCGGCGGGAAGTTCCTTCTCGGCGGAAATGAGCCTCTCTAACACCAACTGGCGGGCCCAGTAAATGTCGACGTCCTCTTTAAAGGTCACTGTCACCTGGGAGAGGCCGAACTTCGAAAGCGAGCGGACATCCTCGGTTTTGGGCAGGCCCGCCACCGCCACCTCGATGGGGAACGTGACATACTTTTCCATTTCAAGAGGGGTGAAGGATGGAGCGACCGCGTTGATCTGGACCTGGTTTGTGGTGATGTCAGGCACGGCGTCGATAGGTATTTCGAGTGCCGAGTAGATGCCCAATCCAACAAGTCCGAGCGCCAGCAGGACGACGAGGACACGCCATTGAATACTGAAGTTCACTATCCGTTCGATCATGATGACTAGTCCTCGTGATGTCCCAGCTCGGCCTTTCGGGCCTCGGACTTCAGGAGAAACGCCCCTTCAGTCACAACCGCTTCTCCTTTCTCGAGCCCTTCCGTCACTTCCACCCAGTCGCCGACTCTCTGCCCGAGCTCAACCGGCCGCTTTTCAAAACCATTCTCTCGCTTGACGAAAGCGACCATATGATCCTCGACCTTCGCGACAGCCTCGAACGGGACCATCAGGGTGGGGGCCGTCACCGGCGTCGGGATCCGAACCATTGCGAACATCTCGATCTTCAGCAGGCCCTCGGGGTTTGGGACTTCTACGCGGACCTTGGCCGTACGGGTCTCGGGGTCGAGGACGTCCCCCACGTAAGTGATCTTTCCCTTAAAGACCCGGTCGGGCTGCGCACCCACTCGCACCTCGGCCGTGTTTCCTTCTCGAACGAACCGGATGTCCTTTTCATACAGGTCGGCCTGCACCCACACCACTGCCAGGTCGGACACTGTCATCAACTCGCCCTCCGTGTCGATACTCTCACCGGGCGAGGCTTTGAACTGGGTTACGACGCCTGCAAATGGGGCGGTCAGAACGCTGTGGGATGCTTCCCGGTGATAGTCGGCGTCGGCGCTCGGGCTGAGTTTGCGGATCTCGGGGTCGGTCATTCCGAAGCGATGCAGCTTCTCCTCCACCTGGGCCGCCTCTGCCTTCCGTCTTTCGGTCTCAGCGAGGGCGTTCCGGTACTCAGCTTCGCGTCGTTGGAGCTCGGCTTTGGCAACCGCACCGAGGTCGACGAGGGAGCGAGCCCGCTCCAACGCGCGCCGGGCAACGTCCGTTTCAGAGTTACTCCTTTCGATCGTGGCGAGCGCCGCAATATACTGGCCCAAAGCGTCTCCCAGCTCGACGTTGTCATAGCGCAGCAGGGGCTGTCCGGTGCGAACCCGGTCGCCCAGACGCACATACACCTCGTCAATTCGGCCACGCGCGAGCGGACGGACATGGGCCAACCGCGTCTCATTTGCCCCGACCCTTCCGGTCGCCTCGATCATCCGCTGAGCCGGGCGGGTTTGAACCTCTGCCACCTTGATCTGGAGTCTTCTCTGTGCCTCCGGACTCAGCGTCAGCATCGAAGATTCCGTGGCATGACTGTCCCCGTGGTCAGACTCCTCGGCGTTGGTGGAGTCTCCCCCGGCGCTCTGCCTGACGTGCGGCCGAGGTAAAAACCGACAGCAAGAGCGCCCACGATGAATAGAAGCGTTACGATTTGTTTGGTTCTCATCACGTTCAGACTCCCGTCATTTCACCGGCGCGCCGGTGGCGCGTTCGAGCTCCACCGCCGAGACGTACGCGTCGCGGAGCAGCTCCGTGTAGGCCCGTTGAGTCTCGATCAGGCGGCGCTGCTCGTTGATGACGTCGAGCAGACGCAGTTCACCCAGTTGGTAGGCGCCACGGACAACCCGCAGGTTCTCTTGTGACTGTCCGATCACGCCGGCGTCGAAGAGCTGGAGCGCGCGCCTGGCGGCAGCCAGACGGCTTAAAGCCGCGAGCACTTCCTGGCGAACGATTCGTTCGAGCGATTCGCGCTCGAGTCGCGCCGCTCTTTGCCGCGCGATGGCGGCTTCGATGTTCCCTTGGTTTTGGTTCGCGAGGGGCAGCAGGATCGAGATGCCGCCGGTGATGATATTGTCCTTATCCCTGAGCGGGACCAGGTTGCCCCCCGGCTGCGAGAATCCGAACTGATCAAAGCTCGACTGCACATGCGAGTAGCCTCCCCGTGCCATCAGGTCGGGGGTACCTCCGGACTTGGCAAGCTGGAGTTCGGCATCCGCCAGCTGCTCCCGAATCCGGGCGGCGGCGACATCCGGTCGCCGGGAGAGCGCGATTTCCACCGCGTTCTGAAGCTGGGGTAGTTCGGTCGGCGTCTTCCATGAGTCCGATAAGCGTAGGTCTTGGTCAAGCGGAAGACCGGCAAGAAGCTTCGCTTCAAGCAGAGACCTTTCAACCTGGCTCGCAAACATCAGGCGGTCAGAGCTGATACGGTTGACCTCGACCTGAAGCAGTCCCTGTTCGAGCGGGGCCGCTTCACCAGCCTCGGTGCGGGCCTTTGCGAGAGTAAAGCTCTGGTCAGTGAGCCGAATGAGTTCGTCCGCATTTTGAAGGTTTCGAATAGCCGACAGGGCTTCCGCGTACCTGATTCGCACCTCGGCGGCCAGGAGCCGTTCCCGGTTGGCGATTTGGCATCGCGTCAGCTCAATACCTCGCTGCGCGACATCGATACGACGTTCCCGCTTACCGCCCAGTTCGAACGTATGCGAGTAGGCGAAGGACAGCTCACGTTCTCCGGAACTGTTTAGGACATCACCGTTCGCAAGGGAAATGTCGATGGCTGGATTCGGTCGAAGTCCGGCCTGAAGCAGCAAACCCTGGGCTTCGGCGAGTCGCTCCCGGGCAGCCAACAACTCCAGGTTCCGGGAGAGGGCAAGATCAACCAGGCGATCTGGCGTCACACTGTCGAACTGGTCCTGCGATGTAGCTGACGCTGTTTGACCATATCCACTCCCGGCCCACGCCAGCCAGAAAACGAAGGCTGGAATAAGCCGGACAAGAGCCGGATGCACAGCACGCATGATCGGGTATCCTCTAGTGCAAGGCGTTTCTCTAGCGGCCGATGAATTCGCGGTCGGACGGGTTGACTGTCAACTGACGAAAGATATCAACAACGCAGCGGGCTAACGGGCAGCGGGTTTGCGGAAGTCGACCGGGAGCCAAACGCGCGAGCGATCCCGGATCCCAGGCAGGCAAACATCTGGGCAGAAAAATCACAGGCCGGAACAATCACACTGTGACTGTCCGGAACCGAAATCAGACGGGAATCCGACGACTCAACGCAGGAAAGCAGGAGGAAATCAGTGCAATCCGAGCAGTGATCCCCCTCATCTCCGGCCGCGGCCGGCACGGGCACGGTGCTACAGCACGGCGCATACTGGCTCTCCAGCTGCATGTGGTCGCGCGAGACGCACAACACCGCGGCGCCCGGAACGAGGGCGGCGATGATTAAAACCGCCAAGATTCCCCTGGAGACCTGTCTTCTCATTCTAAAGGCCACAAGCTTAACACAGTGCGGAACAGCAGCGTGGGCAGGTTTCAATCCAGCGAGTGGAGCACGAAATCCCTGAAAACCCGGTAGTGTTCCGTTTCCCTGTAATTCGACCCTGCCCAGCGGAGCCTCATCGAAGCTGAGAATCGACGCCCCCGGACAGCTCATCAGGATCGGCGAATGCGTGGCGATGATGAACTGCGCGTGCCCGGCCTGACCCATCTCCTTCAACAGACCGAGCAGTTCCAGTTGACGACGCGGGGAAAGCGCGGTTTCGGGTTCGTCCAAAAAATAGAGCCCCTTGATCCGGTACCGGGCCCCAAAGAACGACATGAGAGACTGACCATGCGACTGCGTCAGCAGGGACCTTCCGCCAAAATACTCCAGCAGTGCTTCGTCCGTACCTGCCCAGTCTTCCACTTGTTCCGAGAAATACCGGAAATGCTCGGACGAGAAAAGGGAACCGGGCACCGGCCCGTCCACCCACCGGACCTCCAGGTATCGGTGAAGCGCATCTTCATGAGGATTCAGATTGACCCGACGGCAGTTGGGATTCGACCAGATGTGCACTCCGCACACCTGCGTGATCGCCCGCAGCAAGGTGCTCTTGCCCGTTCCGTTCTCCCCGACAAAGAAGGTAATCGGCCCCTGGAACACGATTTCCGGCGTTTGTCGCAAGGGTTCCAGGTTGAAGGGATAGGAGGTCGCCGGAAACCGTTCGGCATGGAGAATCACTTGATCAAGATGCATTTATCCCCTTGCGTTTCTATTGCGTCTCTAGCGCCTCTTGCGTGAAGCATTTGCGTCTCCTGCTTCCTTTCGCGCCCGCAGTATCTCCCCGACCAGATAGAAAGAGCCGGCGACCACGACCGTCGACGGCCCCTTGCCTGGCTCGCTCTATCCCTTCGCCCAGGACTGATCGACGACAATGCCCTCCGGGAACGCCTGTTTCAACTGCTCCAGCGGCGCGGACCGGGGTGATGCGATCGGCGTCAGGTAAACGGCCGAGAACAGCGGCCTCAGGATGGAGGCAACCTCATCCACATCCTTGTCCTTCATCATTCCAAAGACAAGCGCCCGCGGAGGAGCCGTGTGTTCCCCGAGAAAGTCGACCAGGGCGGCGGCCGCGTCGCGGTTATGTCCGCCGTCCAGAAAGACATCCGGGTCCCGGGCGATTCGCTCAATGCGGCCTGGCATCTCTGTTTCCTGCACGCCTCGCCGGCAGGCCTGCTCGGAAACCCGCACCGGTTCAATGGATCGAGCCGCCTCGACGGCTATGGCCGCATTCGAGACCTGGTGTCTTCCAAACAGGCCGAGCTGGTAATGAACGCCATGGAGGGTGAAGCGGTACCGTCCTTCGTCCGAACCGTCGACCCGGAGGGTTGCCGGGTCGAACAAGATCAGTCGGCTGCCCTGTTCTGAACGGCTCGGTTCTCGATTACGCGAGAGGCCTCCAGCCCGCTGCGGCGCGACTAGAACGGGCCTCCCGGGGTGAATGATCCCAGCCTTTTCACCAGCAATTTCGGCGATCGTCTGCCCGAGTTGTTTCTGGTGATCCAAGCCGACCGGCATGATGATCGAGAGCTCGGGATCGACGATATTGGTCGAGTCCAGCCGGCCGCCCATGCCGATTTCGAGAATGGCGATCTCGACGCCGGCTTCGGCGAAGTACAGGAAGGCAACTGCCGTGATGGTCTCGAAATAGGTCGGGTGTTGGGGAAGACCAGCCCAACCGACGGCCGAGACCACCTGCGTGAAATGGCGGGCGAAAGCCGCCTGGTCGATCGGACGTCCGTTGACCGCAAAGCGCTCTTCGAGCGAGATCACGTGGGGGGAGGTGTACAGGCCGGTTCGGAGCCCGGCCGCCTGCATGATGTTGCTCAGAATCCGGGCGACAGAACCCTTCCCGTTGGTCCCGGCAACCAGCACCGACCTGAACTTGTTTTGGGGGTTGCCGAGCGAGTCAGCCAGACGCCGGATCGACTCGAGTCCGAACTTCATCGTCAGGACTTCATTCCCGAGCCTGTCCAGGTACTCCAGACACTGCGCGTAGTCCATACTAGCGGGGCGTTGCGAAGACCAGCCAATCAGCCAGGAAGGCCTTCAGATCCTTGCGCTGGACGACTGCGTCAAGCATGCCGTGCTCGAGGAGGAATTCGGAGCGTTGAAAACCCTCCGGAAGCTTTTGACGGATCGTCTGCTCGATGACCCTCGGACCTGCAAAACCGATCAGCGCGCCCGGCTCGGCGATGTTCAGATCGCCAAGCATCGCAAAACTGGCCGTGACTCCTCCGGTGGTCGGGTCGGTCATCAACGAAACGTAGGGAATGGCACGCTCGTGCAACACGGCCAGCGCTGCACTGATCTTTGCCATCTGCATCAGGGACAGTGCGCCCTCCATCATGCGCGCGCCTCCGCTTGCAGACACGATGATGAGCGGATTCCTGGTTTCGGCGGACCTCTCGATTGCGCGCGTAATCTTCTCACCGACGACCGAGCCCATGCTCCCGCCGATGAAGTTGTACTCCATGCAGGCACACACGACCGGGACGCCGTTCAGAGTTCCTTCGACGTTCATCACCGCTTCGTTCAAGCCGGTCGTCTTGACCGCCTGCCGGACCCGGTCCAGATAGCTCTTCCGGTCGGTAAAGTTAAGGGGATCAGTTGATTGGATCGTCGTCTCGAATTCGTGCCACCGCCCGTCGTCGAGCAGCAGAGCCAGGCGTTTGCGCGCGTCTATCTTGAAGTGATAGCCGCACTTGCTGCAGACCTCGAGATTTTTGTCGAGGTCCTTTTTCCAGATGACGTTTCGACAGCCCTCGCACTTGGTAAAAAGGCCTTCTGTCCGAACCCGACGCTCCTCCTCGGAGGGCAATTGCAAAGGAGTTCTTTCTCTTCGGAACCAAGCCATCGGGACATTATAGGACAAACAGGTCCGATCGGTCCTAAGTGTCTTTCCTCGCTGCCCGTTCCATGGGCCTATAATAGGCGCGTGCGCATCCTCCGCTGGGTGATCATTGTCCTGCTCCTGCTGCAGATTCCTTTCCTCTATTCGCTTTTCGGCACTTACCAGGTGCACCGTTATCTCGGCACGCTCCGGAGGGTCGACCAGCCGTCCGCGCCGTTTCAGGACGTGCGCGGCGGAATCCACGCCCACAGCGCCGAAGGCGGGCACAGCCTGGGCACCTACCAGGATATGTTCGAAGACGCGAAAAAGGCTGGTTACCGCTTTCTGTTCATCACCGAGCACCGGCGGCCAAATCGGTTGTTCGAACATCTCCATGACCCAGGACTGGTCGTAATTTACGGGTATGAAGAACCGGGCGCCGGCGCTCATTTCCTCGTCAACGAGGACCGCACCGTCCGCCTGCTGACTGACCATACAGGCCCCATCCCGGCGGACGCCACCGGAGTCGAGCTCTTCAACCTCCACGAGAGCGCCGGCTCCATGGACTCCTGGTACAACCGCGCCCTGTTCCTCTACCACCAACTCGCTTACGAAGATCTTTTCGTCTTCCGCCTCTGGGACATCAATCGGAACCACCTGCTCGCCTGGGACAATGCGTTGCTCAAACGCCGCCCGCTGACCGGCGTCGGCGGCAGCGACGCGCACCAGAACATTGGGCTGATCCTTCAAACCACCGCCGGGCAAAGACTCTTCTCGGTTATGGTTGATCCTTACGAGGACAGCTTCCGGGCCGTCAGCACACACGTCATCCTCGATCGAGGTCGTGAGGTTTCCGAAAGCTCGATTGTGGAAGCACTGCAGGCGGGAGCAGCTTACATTGCTTTCGAAAGAATAGCGGATTCGTCGGGTTTCGCTTTCTACGCGGTCAGCCAGGGTCGCGAGTACCGGATGGGATCGACCGTTCCTGCCGGCAGCGTCCTGATGTGTCAGACACCGATTCGGGCGGAAATCGTCGTGTACCGTGACGGACGCTTGTACAAAAAGGAATCCGGCGCCCGGATGCAATGGAGAACCACTGAACCCGGGGTCTACCGGGTGGAGGTCTACCCGATCGACCCGCCGTCGCTGCTGGCCGGGAAACCATGGATCATCAGCAACCCGATCTTCGTGGGGGATAAATAGCAGGGGCCCCCGCGGATCTACGCGGATAATCGCGGATAATCGCGGATGAAGGCCGCCAAAACCAGCACCGCTTGAATTCAACAGGCGTGGCTGCCTTCATCCGCGATTATCCGCGATTATCCGCGCAGATCCGCGGGCTCCTGTTACCGGGTGATCAGTGTCCCGGCGTCGCATTGCACGCCCTCGATCAAGGCGTTTTCCTTCAACCCGCTCACGATCTGAAAGCCGCCAACCCCGTGATCGATCACATCAAGAGCGGCCTTCACCTTCGGAATCATCCCTTCGGTGAAGGTTCCATCAGCCATGTAGGCCCGGGCCTGCTCGGCGGACACGCGGGGTACGAGAGTCGAAGGATCCGAAGGATCTCGGTAGATCCCGTCGACGTCCGAAACGGATATCAGCCGGTCGGCACCGAGAGCCTTCCCCAGCTCCGCCGCCAATGTGTCCGCATTGATATTCAAAATCGTCCCCTGCCGGTCCGAGCAGAGGCTGCAGATGACCGGGAGCAGGCCCGCATCGAACATGCGATCGAGCACCGCAGAATCCACCCGCTCAATATCGCCCACAAAACCGAAATCCACCTCGCGCACGTCACCCGGCGCGACCGCAACGCGCATGGGCGGTCGTCTCCTGGCCTTCGTCAGCCCGGCATCGTACCCGGCAACGCCGATAGCCGGCACCCCGGCGGCAACCAGAGCCGCAACCAGGTCCCTGTTCACCGCGGCAAACACCATCTTTGCCGCCTCCAAGGTCCGCTCGTCGGTAACCCTCCGTCCTTCGTACTGAACGACCGGGATTCCCTGCTGCGAACAGAGCGCGCTGAGCTGTTTCCCAGCCCCGTGGACGATGACGAATCGGTGCCCGGCGGTGTAGAGGCAGTTGATCTGTCCGGCCAGGGATCGGCTAAGCACGGGCGATTCAAGGACTTTTCCGCTTAGCTTGACAACAAGAATCATAACGACCGGACAGCCGCAACGAGGATTTCCGCCTGCTCGCGGGATAGAGTCAAGGGAGGCATCAGCCGGAGAAAAGCGGGGTCATCCGACGTCCCGGTCAGGATCGATTTTTCAAAAAGCGCCTGGCGCACGGTCTTGGCTTGATCGTACGGCGGGTTCATCCGGATCCCGAGAAGCAGGCCGGCACCCCTGACCTCGGCAACCAGCGGAATACCGCGCAGTTGTTCCTGCAAGAAAGACCCGATGTCTCGAGCGTTGTCGAGCAGCCTCTCCTCGGCGATGACATCCATTGTCGCTTCGATCGCGGCGCATGCCAGCGGACCTCCTCCAAATGTGGTTCCCAGGTCTCCGCTTTTCACCTGCCGGGCGATCTGCTCGGTGACCAGAACCGCGCTGGCGGGGAACCCCGACCCAATCCCTTTCGCAAGGGTAACGACCTCCGGAAAGATGGACTCAACCCCCGAATACAGGAACCGGCCGGTGCGGCCGATTCCCGTCTGGACTTCGTCGAACATCAGCAAGGCACCTTGCTCCCTGCACTTGTCCGATACTCTTCGCAGCTCGGCGACCGGAAGCACGCGGACCCCGTATAGGCTCTGGATCGGCTCGATCAGCACGCCGGCCGTCTGGTCGGTGATGCGCTCGGCCACCTGCTCTATAGGAAGAATGGTGTGGTGGGGAACCGGGGTGTTCAGATACTTCGAGTACTTCTCGATGCCTGTGCTGGAAAGGGCCGCATAAGTTCGGCCGTGAAAAGAACCTGCAATCGAGATGATCTCCTTGCGGCCGGTCAATCCCCTTGCCAGCTTGATTGCGTTTTCGTTCGCTTCGGACCCGGAGTTCGCCAGAAACGCCTGGGTGTAAGGCAGCCCCGCGGCCTCGACCAGCTTTTTGACCGCGCGCCCCCGCTGACTGTTATAAACCACGTTCGAGTAGAAGATCAGCTGGGCAGCCTGCTGCTGGATCGCTTCCACGATCCTCGGGTGGCAATGTCCGGTCGCGACAACCGCATGCCCGCCGTAAAGGTCGAGGTAGCGATTGCCGTCCGAGTCGAAAACCCAGCAGCCCTCGCCTCTTTCCACCGCCAGGGGCCATTTGGCGTAGCTTTGAACTTGAAACCGGTCTTCGTCCTGCTTTGTCATTTCCACGAGTGTTTGCATAGTCGTTACGGATGAACCGGTGGCAGGGCCAGGGCAGTCGTCTCTTCAAAGCCGAGCGCCACGTTCATGTTCTGCACCGCCTGGCCTGCGGCGCCCTTTTGAAGGTTATCGAGGGCCGACCATACGATCAGGTATGTCTGGTCGATCACCGCGCCGATATCCACGTAATTCGAGTGCCTGATGTAGTTGACGTCAGGCTTGTCGCCCACCCAGCGGATGAAGCGTTCATTGCCATAGTACTTGTCGAAAACGCACCGGACCTGGTCGGTCGTGAGCGGCTCCATCAGTTCCATGTAGTGGCTCGAGAAGATGCCACGGACAAACGGCGCGGAGTAGGTCTGGAAAACCAGATGGTTCATCGCGCCGCCGCCCTGGCCCAGAGCCTGGAGGATCTCCGGCAGATGCTGGTGAGCAAAGGGTTTGTACGGAAACAAGCTGTTGGCCCGTCGCGGATGATGCGTGCCCGCGGCCGGACTGTTGCCTGCCCCGGATGACCCGGTCTTCGCATCTACAAAGACCGGACCGCGGATGATGCCCTCACGGAAGAGCGGATAAAGGGCCAGGATTGTGGCCGTCGCGAAGCAGCCCGGGTTGGATATTCTGCGCGCGTTTCTAATCCGTTCCCGGTTGATTTCCGGAAGCCCGTAGACGAAATCCTTCTGGAGGTCGACCCCGGCCATCGCGAAACCGTAGAACCGCTCGAAAACCGCCGGATCGGCGATTCGAAAGTCGCCGCTCAGGTCGATCACGAGCAGATCCGACGGCAGGCCGGGAGCAATCTTCTGGGCCTGCCCGTGAGGAAGCGCGAGGAAGAGGACGTCCAACTCCCCCGCCCGGAGACTCTCCATCGGTGAGAAAACGAGATCGGAAAAACCGCGCAGGTTCGGGTACAAGTCCGGAACCCGCTTGCCCACGTGCTGCTGCGCCGAGATCCAGCGGATGTCGGCCTCCGGGTGGCGCAGCAGGATGTGGAGCAACTCGACGCCGCCGTATCCGGAGCCGCCCGCTATGCCGACTTTAACCATGGCATCAGGGACTCCAGGAGAAGCGTGCAAATCTTACCAGCGCTGTCAAAGGCATTGGCCGCAGGAATTCCCCAATGTTCTTCGATGTAGTTGATCCCCTCGGCGCTGTCGGTGACTGGCCCGGAAATCAGCGCGGGACAGCGTGACTGCGGCACCGGACCGTGTTGCCCCATCCACTGGACCGCCCCCCAGACCCCCATCAGATCGTTGGCACACAGCATCGTGCAGAGCGAGGCTTCCATGAATTCCCGGTCCTCGAAAACCGTGGAGACCTGGTAACCGCCGAGGATGCCGTCTCCCATCTCCAGAAGGATAAAATCCGGATCGTCTTCCGCCAGGTGGTGAACCAGGGACCGCGCGATCGGAGACAGAGTCTCCACTTCGGTCGTCGAGGGAAGGCCGAAATCCAGGAAGCTAAGGACCTTCTTCGCTCCGGCTTTGCGCATGGCAACGGTATCCTGAAGGCAGGCGACACCAGCCACCTTGCCGGCGTTGACGTGGAATCCTTTGGATGCAAACAGCCGCAGGATCTGCTTGCAGACGGTCGTCTTCCCCGAATTCATGCACGTCCCCATTACCATGATCACGGGGATGCTCGGCATCGATCCGGACACGAAAGAAAGCGCCTCGTCACGCAGGTTCAGCGGGCGGCCGCTTCCGTTCCGGGTAAGGCTTCCGATGTACTCGACCTGGGCCGGCCAGCCGAGGTCCCGATTGAAGGCCGTGCACTCACCGATGACGCCTCCCTTGTTCAGAAGGTGAAGAACCGTTCCCGGCCGGAGATGCCCGGGTGTCCTCCCGGAAAAACCACGCAAGGCTTTGCGATTCCCGAGAACCCCAACCAGGAGGTCGCCCTGCTGAACGGCTACTTCCTTCATTTCGACGGTTTCAAGATTCGGGTAGGCCTGATTCACTTCCCGAACGCGGACGAGCACCACCTGCCCCTCGTCGCATTCCCCGGAAGGGATGACCGTAACCTTCCCGTCCAGCCCCAGCCGGGAGGCGGAGGACGCTACCAGGTCTGGCTGGTAGGCCGTCTGCGGCTGGCTCAAAGTGTCAAAAAAAGAGTTGTGCACTGGCATCCTATATCCTCATATCCTGGTTAAACGGGTTGCGGGGTTTAGAAGAGCGGGGAAGCCGCTAACGGCGGAGCCTCCCCCGAGCGCGGATCCGAACGCGACTCCGACGGCGGGCTCGGGAAGCAAGTACAGCTGTCAGAACTGACAACAATAGCCGATGCATAAACATAACATTTATGCAATCACTGGTCATGTTGTCAAGCACCGATCGCGGATTCATCAAAAAACCTATACGCGAATGCTGTATAAAAGTTCCGCAAAAGGAAGACATCTACCACCAAATTGGTGGTTAAGTCTTTGTCGCGAGTGCGTAGAGATCGCGCCGGGACAGCCCCAGGTGATCGGCCGCCAACCGGACCGCATCCTTGCGGCTGATGCCCCGGGTTGCCATGAGGCCTTCGACGTAGGCGACGGGATCCATCTGGCCGGACGCTGCGCTTTCGGTTGCCCGGTGTTCCTCGGCAGCGGCAGGACCGACGACCAGCGTGTACTCGCCACGCGGCTGCTCCCGTTCGGTCGCGGCGATCACTTCGTCGATCGGCCCGAAAAAGCTCGACTCGTAGAGCTTGGTTATTTCACGAATCAGGAAGACCGTGCGATTGCCCAGGGTTTCGCGAACCAGCAGGAGTGTCTCGCGCAGATGGTGCGGCGCCGCATAGATGACGAGGGAGGCGTTCAGGTCCGCGAATCGTTTCAGTTCTTCCCGGCGGGCTGCGGCACGGCGGGGCAGGAAACCGAGGAACAGAAAGCGGTCCGTCGGCAGGCCGCAGACCGAAATCGCAGCAGTGAGGGCACTGGGGCCCGGGACAGGGATGACGGGAACACCCTCGGCACGGCACGCGGCAACCAGTCGGAAGCCAGGGTCGGAGATCAGCGGCGTGCCCGCGTCGGATACCAGAGCGATGTTCGTTCCTTCCTTCAGGCGGGTTACCAGCTCGGTGGAGCGCGCCGCCTCATTGTGCTCGTGATAGCTCGTGGTCGGCGTGGCGATGCCGAAATGGTTGAGGAGTTTTTGCGTGTGTCGGGTGTCCTCACAGGCGATCAACTCCACCTCTTGAAGAACCCGAACCGCCCGAGGACTCAGGTCGTCCAGGTTTCCGAGGGGCGTCGCAACCACGTAGAGAGTTCCCATAAGGCGACCTAAATAGACGCCGACCCAAGGACAGCAAGGACAACAACGACCTCAAAGACAGGAAAACTGCCTTGTCGTTGCGGTCCTTGTGGTCCTTGCTGTCCTTGGGGTTCGGCTTAACCTCACCGCTAACTACCCGTTCATCGCCTCGAGCATCTCGCGGACAGCTCGGTCCATGCCAACGAGCACAGCGCGAGAGATGATGTTGTGGCCGATGTTCAGTTCAAAAACCTGCCCGATGTCGCTGACCGGTCTCACATTCCTATACGTCAAGCCGTGTCCTGCCAGCACTCGAAGTCCCAGGGACGACGCACGGGTCGCCGCAGCGCGCAGCCGCTCCAGTTCCCGAGCAAAGGCGGGCGATGCTTCATCGAGGCCTTTTGGAACCGCCTCCGCGTAGGCCGCGGTATTGAACTCCACGAGCGGGGCGCCAGTGAGATGCGCCTGGTCAATCGTGAACGGGTCTGGGTCTATGAAGAGCGAGACATTGATACTGTTATCGAGGAATTTGTGGACGGCATCGCTGATGACGTCAAGGTTCCCCTCCAGTATCAGCCCACCTTGGGTGGTCACCTCATCGGGGCTCTCCGGAACCAGAGTCACGGTGTCCGGATGGATCTCCAAGGCCAGCTCCACCATCGGCCGGGTCACCGCCATTTCGACGTTCAGCCGCGTGGTCACTGTCTGGCGCAACAGGCGAACATCCCGCTCGCTGATATGCCGGCGGTCGCCGCGCAAATGGACGGTGATGCCATCCGCTCCGGCCAGTTCGGCAAGTACGGCAGCCGAAACCGGGTCCGGCTCCGGTGCCTGCCTGGCCTGTCTTATCGTCGCCACATGGTCGATGTTCACACCGAGTTTCGTCATAGATGCCTCTGCTGCGGTCAGCCGCGTGCCTTTGCCTTCTGAAAGGCGTGGTAAAAACCGGCGAGCGCCCTTTCGATGGTCTTCCTCGGGACGGTGACCGAAAGCCTGATATTGCCCGGCCACCCAAACCCGCTGCCGGGCACGGCCAGGACCCCTTCTTCTTTGAGCAATTGAACGAACGCGACATCATCCGGGATCGGTGTCTCCGGAAAAACGTAGAACCCGGCGGCGGGCCGTACAGATGTGTAGCCAATGCGAGTCAGAGCGTCCCAGACCAGCTCGCATTTTTCCTTGTAGATCCCTGAGTCCACCCGTTCCTCCCCGACTTCCGCCACCACCCACTGCCAGATTGCGGGCGCGCTGACAAAACCGAGAACCCGCTGCGCAAAGCAGCAGGCATCAAACAGTGGTTTCGCATCCTCGATCAGCGGCGAGATGGCCAGGTAACCGATCCTCTCCCCCGGAATGGCCAATGCTTTTGACCAGGAGTAGGCGACGATGGTGCGTCGGAACAGCGCCGGGATCTCGGGCACCACCGCATCCCCGAACATCAGTGCCTTGTAAGGTTCGTCCGTGATCAGGAGGATCCGCTGATCCAGGGAACCGAGCAGGGTTTCCAGCTCCTGGTAGATCTCGGCCGGGTACACGACCCCGGTGGGATTGTTCGGTGAATTGATGATGACGGCCTTGGTGCGCGGGGTGACTGCCTGGAGAATCGCTTGCGGATCGGGCAAAAAACGCTCGTCGGTCCGCACAATGACCGGCTGGCCGCCGTGATTCAGCACGTAGAAAATGTATTCGGCGAAATACGGCGCCAGGAGGATCACCTCATCTCCCGGATCCAGGATCGACTTCAGAATCGTGTTCAGTCCGCCGGCTGCGCCTACCGTCATCAGGATGTGATCGGCCGTGTAAGGAAGCCCTGTTGAACGGGACAACCGGGCGGCAACAGTCTCGCGCACCTCGGGAAAACCCGCGTTCGGCATATAGGCGTGGCTGCGCGGCCGGTTTTCGGCCAGAATCCGCGCCGCGGCTTGCAGAACGACCGGAGGCGGTTCGAGGTCGGGGTTCCCGAGGGTGAAGTCGAAGACGTTTTCCGGCCCCCGTTCGCGCTTGAGGCGAGCGCCCTCCTCGAACATCCGGCGAATCCACGAGGCGTTTTGAAGCTGCTCAGTTACTGTCTTGGAGACGATCATGTGACCTGAAGTCTATCGCGGAGTTTCGGGGACATAATACTTAATTCCCACTCAGGCAGCGGGATCACGCGTTAGCAAAGGAATTAAGTTTTGTGTCCCCGAAACTCCGGCAACCTGGCGGATCACGCGTTAGCAAAGGAATTAAGTTTTGTGTCCCCGAAACTCCGGCAACTCGGCGGATCCCGCGTCAGCAGAGGAATTACGTCCTGTGTCCCCGAAACTCCCGACGCAGCTCCCGCAGAATTAACTTCGTCCCGTCGACTTTACGCCGTGAACAAATCCTGGAATTGAGAACTCCCCACGACATTGACGCCCTCGGTCTGGAGCCGGCTGATCGCCGCGTCCGGATCATTGAACCGAAAAATGAGGACGGCGCGGCCGCTTCCCAGGGTGAAGGCGTACATGTACTCGATATCCACGGCGGCGTGATCGATTACCTTGAGAACTTCGCTGAGACCACCGGGTCGATCCGGCACCTCAATCGCCACGACCTGGTTCAAATGGACGACGCATTCGTTGGCCTCGAGAGCCTCCTTGGCCCGTTTCCAGTCGGAGACGATCAGACGCAGGATCCCGAACTGCTGGGTATCGGCCAGGGAGAGAGTGCGGATATCGACGCCCGCCTTAGCGAGGATGTTGCACGGAACGTTGAGCTGACCCCGCCGGTTCTCCAAAAAAACCGAAAGTTGATGGATTTTCATGGCCGCTCCTTCCTTCTCTTTAGGCGCTGGGATTTCTACGGTCGATGACCCGCTTGGCTTTTCCGATGCTCCGTTCGATAGTATGAGGCTCGACCAGCCGGACGTCCACGTGGATTCCGAGGACGTTCGCGATCGATTTCGTGAGACTCCCCTGCAGGTTCTCGAGCGCGCCGACGGTATCGCTGAACACGGCTGGCGTCACCTCCACCTGGACCTCCATCGCATCCAGTCCCTTTTCGCGGGAAAGAATGATCTGGTAGTGCGGCAAGGCCCCTTCCACGGTCAGTAAAGCCGCTTCGATTTGAGAGGGGAAGACGTTGACTCCGCGGATGATGAACATGTCGTCACTGCGGCGGCCGATCCGGTTCATCCGGCGGATGGTTCGGCCGCACGCGCACTGTCCGGTCCGGAGCGCGGTGATGTCGTGCGTCCGATAACGAATCATCGGAATTGCCTGCTTGGTCAAGGTCGTGAGCACCAGCTCGCCCTCGGTCCCGTCCGGGCACGGCTGGTCGGTCTCCGGGTCAATGATCTCCGGGTAAAAAACGTCCTCGAAAACGTGCAGTCCCTGCGAGCAGGCGCATTCGATTCCGACGCCCGGGCCGGTGATCTCCGAAAGGCCGTAGATGTCGTGCGCCTTGATCCCGCTCGTTTCCTCGATGTGTCGTCGCATTCCGTCAGACCACGGCTCCGCGCCGAAAACACCGACCCGGAGCGGGAAGTCATGCAGATCGACACCGAGCTCGCCGGCGCGCTCAATCATGTGCACGAAGTAGCTCGGAGTGCAGCAAATTGCTGTCACGCCGAAATCCTTCATCACCATGATCTGCCGATCGGTGTTTCCCCCGAAATCGGGATGACGGTGGCCCCAAGGGCTTCGGCGCCATAGTGCGCGCCCAGACCTCCCGTAAAAAGACCATATCCGTAGGCGTTCTGGATAATATCGTGCTGATTCAGGCCGCACGCCACGAAACTGCGCACCATGACGTTCGACCAGACATCGATGTCCGCCTTGGTGTAGGCGACGACGATCGGCTTGCCCGTGGTTCCACTCGAGGAATGGAGGCGGACCACCTCCTCCATCGGGCTCGCGAACATGCCGAAGGGATAGGTGTCCCTCAGATCCGTCTTAACCGTGAATGGCATCAGACGGATATCTTCCAGCGTACGGATATCCTCTGGTTTGACCCCACTCGCGTCCATTCGCTCTCGGGTCAGTCTGACTCGCTCGTACACCCTTTTGGCAACGGCCTGGAGCCTCTCCAGCTGGAGTGCCCGCAACTGTTCGACAGGAAGGTAGTCCAGGGCCGCCGCAGGATGAAAGGAGCCTGTGCTGTTTGGTGCTTTTTTCATGGATTATTCAATCCCGCCTTTAGCGTTTCTCTCGAGCGGCCGTCTGCTCAGCCGCCCGAGGTAAATAACAGATTCCGGCAGCGAAATCAATCACCCGGGGGACATCATAGGAGGCACGCCCCTGTGTGCCGCCATTCGGGTCGCTGACGGAACAGAACCGCAAACGTAGCGCTTTTCAGCGCAGTGCGCGGATCGTCACCGCGAGCCGGCACACGAGCCAGGCATCGCTTACGGCTACAATCCGCGCACTTCGCAAAAAACGCTCCGTTTGCGGTTCTGTTCCGCTCGACAAGTCGATTACAATCTCCCGGCAATGAAAAGCATACAGTTTCTGGGCGCGACGCGGACGGTAACCGGGTCGAAACATGCGGTCCGGGTAGGTGACTCATTGATTCTGATCGACTGCGGGCTGTTCCAGGGGCTCAAGGAGCTTCGACTGCGCAACTGGCAACCGTTGCCTATCGACCTTGGCGAGTTGAACGCGATCTTTCTTACGCACGCTCATATCGACCATACCGGCTACACTCCGAGGATCGTTAAAGATGGTTACGACGGGCCAATCTACGCCAGTCGCTCTACATGCGGGCTGGCCAGGATCCTTCTGCCGGACACCGGCCGGCTCGAGGAAGAAGACGCGAAGTTCGCCAACCGCCGCGGATTCTCAAAGCACAGCCCGGCGCTTCCCCTGTTTACCGAATCAGATGCCAAGCGTGCGCTGAGGCAGTTCCAGCCTCTCAACTTCCACGAGGATTTCGCCCTTAACTCCCATGTGTCGGCCCGGCTGGGTGCTTCCGGCCACATCCTCGGCTCCGCATTCATCCTGATTACTCTGAAAGAAAAGAAAGAGAAACCGGTTCGAGTGCTTTTCAGCGGGGACATCGGCCGCTACAACCGCCCGATCCTGAACGACCCGGTTCCACCGGTTGAGGCCGATTACCTGGTCCTTGAATCCACTTACGGCGACCGCCTGCACTCGAATTCAGACGTCCGAGAGCGTCTTCGGCAGATCGTGACCGCAACCATTCGTCGAGGCGGAACCGTCATCATCCCTTCATTTGCCGTAGGACGCACCCAGGAAGTCCTCTACTTGATCACCGAGCTTCGGGAGAAGAAGCTTCTCCCCGACGTCCCGATTTTTGTCGACAGTCCGATGGCCGTTGAAGCGACGCGCGAATATCTGGCACACACCGAGGAGCACGACGCCGAGATGAAAGTGCGCATGACCGGCCATGCCCTGGGGAGTGGCCTCGTGACGTATGTGCGCAACTACACCGAATCCCTTGCCGTCGCGCGGCTGCAGAAACCGGCGATCATCATCTCGAGCTCCGGAATGGCATCCGGAGGCCGCGTCCTGCACCACCTTGCCGCCCGATTGCCCGATCCTCAAAATACCGTGCTTTTTGTGGGATATCAGGCCGCCGGGACGCGGGGCCGGCTGCTTCTCGAGGGGGAGAAGGAAATCAAGATCCACGGTCAACTCGTACCCGTCCGGGCCGAAATCGCAATGATTGATGAACTGTCGGCTCACGCCGACTACGGCGAGATCCTCGAGTGGCTGCGAGGTTTTGAGAAACCGCCGAAGATGACGTTCCTGGTTCACGGGGAGGAACCGGCCTGCGAGTCGCTCGCCCGGAAGATTTCCGATGAATACGGCTGGAAAACCATGATCCCCGGGTATGCCCAGCAGGTCGAGCTGGACTAGGCGAGGGGAAGAGGACGCCAACGACGAGAAGGACGACAACGACGTGGATTCAACCTGGTCCGTGTCCTTGTTGTCCTTGAAGTCCCTTGAAGTCCTTGTCGACCTTGCGATGTCTGCGGGGTCGCTGCCTCACCGTGCCAGTTTGGTGTATTTGCGGTGGTAGAAGATGAGCGGGTGCAGTTCGTCCGCATCTTCTGAAACATAGGCCCACTTGACTTCACCCAGGCAGATCGTGTGATCGCCCCCCGGATAGAGCGCCACGACCTCGCATTCCAGGTTGGCAAGCGTTTCCTCGACAAGCGGAACACCGGTTTTGCCTGTGCGAAACTTCGGTTTGTAGTGCGAGGGGCGGCGGGCGAAATAGGCGGAGACGGCCTCCTGATCCTGGGTCAGAATGCTTACACCAAACAGCCGCCCCTTTTCGAGAAGCTCGATGATCTCAAGGCGGTTGTCGAGGCAGATCGAAACGAGCAAGGGCTCCAGGGAAACCGAGGCGAACGAGTTGACGGTCAGACCATGAGGGGTGCCGTCTTCCTCGCGTGTCGTGACGACCGTGATTCCGGTCGCGTACAGGCTCATAACACGGCGGAAGACGTCGGGGGTCAGCGGTTTGGTGTCGTTCTGCTCCTCCGTTGGGGAGCCGTCAGGGCGATCGGGGGCGCTATCGGCCATTCAACAAGTGTAAGGTCTATATAGATTTAACGCAACTCGGCAGCCCTGGGGAGGAAACGCGATCGCCTCAGCCGAAGAAATACCGCACCGCCCGTTCTTTCGACTTCTGCATGTGCTCCAAGGTCAGAGTCCGGGCAGCGCTGGAGTCGCCCCGGCCGATCGCGTCCAGGATCATCCGGTGTTCATTGATGACATTCGGTCCGTACGAATCCGCCGCCATGGTGAGGTACGAAAAGCGTGCAAAATGCGTGAGGACATTGGTCAACTGCTGGCAAAGCCGTTGATTGCCGCTCATTTCCGCGATCAGCACATGGAATTCGTGGTTGGCCTCGAGGAACACCGGGAAGCTGGCACGGTCACCCGCCTCGTAGCTCATGGCCGCCAGTTGCCCCGCCCTTTCCATCCGTACCGCATCCTTGCACGAACAGGCCATTTCCGCAGCCGCTGACTCCAGAATGCTGCGAAGCTGGAACAGTTCATTGAGGTCGCGGATGGTGATGTCGGAAACGGAGTAGCCCTTTTTCGGAACCCATTGGAGCAGTTCTTCCTTGGACAGCCGGAGACAGGCATCTCGAACCGTCGTGCGGCTCGCCCCGTACTTCCCGCATATCCATTCCTCGGTGAACGCCAGGCCCGGTTTCAGGGAACAAGTGACGATATCGCGCTTGAGCGCGTTGTAAAGCTGTTGAGCCAAGGGCTCACCTATAACGCCCGAACGCTCGGACGAAACACGAATCCGCCTTTTTGCCGGCACTGTTGTCCTCCTCATCGGTCTCCGACGCCTTTATAGCATCTGCCGTGGATGTGTTCAACTATTTCGTATTATTCCTGTATACAAAAGGGCAATCACGATCTGCCGTGCGACGGATGAGGTGGACCACCCAGTGAAACGGAGATATACTCCGCCGACCAGGAGCAATCATGAAAAACTCTTTTCGAACCGTCATCTTCTCTGCCATCGTTCTCTCCCTTGTCTTCTCGCTCTTTGCCGCAAAATTCTGGGAGAAAAAACCCGATTACACGACATGGACCGAGGACGAGTGCCGCGACTTGCTGAAGGACTCCCCGTGGTCGCTTGCCTTCACCCATGTGTACAACCGGAACATGGCGGCGAGCATGTCACCGAACCCAAGTGATGCGGGCGACAGCAGGGGCGCTGCGGGCGGCGAAACCATGACCGGTGAGCGTGAGGTGGTCAGTTTCCTTCAGTTTCGCCTGCTGACCGCCAAGCCGATCAAGATGGCAATCGGACAACTTCAGCTCCTGCAGAACCCGAACAACGAAGAGGCGAAGAAGCGAGTCACCGAGTATGTGGAGGCGGGCAAGGGGGACCAGATCGTTTTTCAGATTTCCTATTCGACCCGCCCCGCGGGCTCCTCGATCCTCCGGGACTGGGACACATTCTTCCGCCAGGCTTCTCTTCCTGACTTTCAGAACACCACGTACCTGACCGGTTCCCCCTCCGGAAACATTCGCTTGTCCGGCTACCGGCGCCCTGACGCGAATAATCCAAATCCTGTTTTCACCTTCCCCCGGCTCAACGAGAAAGGGGAACCGTACTTTACCGGCGCCGAAAAGGGCGTCAGCCTCCGCAGCGACTTCACCCTCCAGATGCGCGGATACCGGGAGAAAGTGAACTTGTACGTCAAGCTCGACCCGAAGAAAATGGTGTTTAACAACCAGTTCGAGTTCTAGGTTTGGGGGTTCCTGAGTTCTGAGTTCTGAGTTCCGGGTTCAGGGGTCAACAGTTTGGGGTAGGTCCGACTTCCAAGTCGGACAGGGGCGGATTCGCCTTCCAGAATCCGCTGCTTTTCTGCCTGGTGGACCGACGCTCTCCCGCATCACAGGGTCAAGGATATGGCACGAGAAATCCAGGCGATCAACCCGGCGACTGAAGAATTGATCGCTACTTACCCAATCGCGCAGGAAAAGGAGATCGAGGACAAGCTCCAGGGCGCCAGGGATGCTTTTGCGACCTGGCGTCGGGTCTCCTTCGGAGAGCGAGGCGGGCTCATGCGCGGTGTGGCTGGGTATCTGCGGCACAACAAGGACGAACTAGCCTCGATTATCACCCTCGAAATGGGCAAACCGATCGGGGAGGCCGAGGCGGAAGTCGAAAAGTGCGCCTGGAATTGTGACTTCTACTCGGAAAAAGCCGCGCAGTTTCTAGCTCCTGTTCCGGTCGAGTCGAGCGCCTCTTCCAGTCATGTGCAGTTTCCGCCCCTCGGCGTCATCCTGGCGATCATGCCATGGAACTTCCCCTTCTGGCAGACCTTCCGCTTCGCCGCGCCTGCCCTGATGGCGGGCAATACGGCCATTCTCAAGCACGCGTCCAACGTGCCCGGTTGCGCGCTGGCAATCGAGCGTGCATTCGTCGAGTCGGGCTTTCCCTCCGGCGTCTTCCGCAACCTGATCATCCCCGGCTCGGCCGTTGACGCGCTCATCTCAGACCCAAGGATCGCGGCGGTCACGCTGACCGGAAGCGACACCGTGGGCAGCCAGGTTGCCGGCAGCGCGGGACGGGCGCTGAAGAAGACGGTGCTGGAACTGGGCGGCTCGGACCCGTTCATCGTCCTGCCCGACGCTGACATCGATCTTGCCGTTCGCACCGGTATTCGGGCGCGCTTTCAGAACACCGGACAGAGCTGCATCGCCGCCAAGCGGTTCATTCTCGTCGCCGACGCCTATCGAAGTTTCGAGGAGCGTTTCGTCCAGGCGGCCCAGGAGCTCCAAGTCGGAGATCCGCTCGATCGAGCCAACCAACTGGGTCCGCTGGCGAGAGCCGACTTGAGGGAGGGCATCGAGAAGCAGGTGGCCCGGACCGTGGAGGAAGGCGGCCGGCTCGCAACCGGCGGCAAACGGTTGTTCGATCGGGGCTTCTTCTATGCTCCGACGGTTCTCACCGATACCCGTCCGAGCATGACAGCGGCTCGCGAGGAAGTGTTCGGACCGGTGGCTGCGCTTATGAAAGCAGACAGCGTCCCGGATGCCATTCGCATGGCGAATGCCTCGCCCTTCGGCCTGGGAGCGAGCCTGTGGACCAGGGACACCCAACTCGCCAGAAAGATCTCGGCTGACATCGAGACCGGGCAGGTATTCGTGAACGGGATGGTCGCCTCGGACCCCAGGCTGCCTTTTGGCGGCGTCAAACGTTCCGGCTACGGGCGTGAACTGGCGGACTTTGGCATTCGCGAGTTCGTGAACGTTCAGACGGTGTGGATTCGGTGAAATCTCGCCGAGCCCCAAGGACAACAAGGACCTCAAAGACCACAACGACAAGGAACCGGACTTTTGTCTTTGTCTTTGTTGTCCTTGACGTCCTTGTTGTCCTTGGGGCTCGGCTTCAGCCTACGGCAGCGACGTTTCCCCCATCAGGTGTCGATCGCATTCCCGCGCGGCTGCACGACCCTCGTTGATGGCCCACACGACCAGGCTTTGTCCGCGGCGCATGTCGCCGGCGGTGAACACTCCCGGTACGTTTGTCGCGAACTTCCCGTAATCGGCCTTAGCATTTGACCGGGCGTCCGTCTGAACGCCCAGTTTTTCTAGCAATTGCGTTTCGGGGCCCAGAAAACCGAGCGCGAGCAGCACCAACTGGGCCGGGTAGATTTTGTCGGTTCCCGGGATTTCCTTCGGAGCGAATCGGCCGTTTTCCTGCACCCATTCGACGCCGATTGTGTGGAGCTCATTGACCCGGCCGCCCGGGTCCCCGACAAACCGTTTCGTCATAACCGAGAAATCACGCGGATCGCGCTGGAACCGATGAGCGGCCTCTTCCTGCCCGTAGTCAACTCGAAAGACGCGCGGCCACTCGGGCCACGGATTGTCAAGCGTTCGGGAATCGGGCGGACGCTCGAGAATCTCGAGCTGGGTCAGGGAACGGCAACCGTGTCGGAGCGCCGTTGCCACGCAATCCGTCCCGGTGTCGCCTCCACCGATGACTACGACATCGAGGTCTTTTGCCGAGATGTACCGGCCGTCTTTATGACCGCTGTCGAGCAGGCTGCGGGTGTTTGCGTGGAGGAAATCCATCGCGAAGTGGATTCCGGACAGGGACCGGCCTTCGACCGGCAGGTCCCGCGGCCGGCTGGCGCCGCCGCAGAGGATCACCGCGTCGAATTCACGAAGCAGCCGATCGACCGGGTAGCTAGTCCCCACCTCGGTTCCCGTGATGAAGCGGATGCCTTCTTTCGCCATCAGGTCGATCCGGCGCTGCACGATTCTCTTGTCCAGCTTCATGTTCGGTATCCCGTACATGAGCAGCCCGCCGACCCGATCGTGGCGCTCAAAGACGGTGACGGAATGGCCAACCCGATTCAGCTGGGCCGCCGCCGCCAAACCTGCCGGACCGGAGCCGACAATCGCGACCTTCCTCCCGGTTCGTTCGAGCGGCGGTTCCGGGGTGATCCAGTGCTTCTCGAAGCCCTTCTCGATGATCGAGTACTCGATGTTCTTGATCGTTACAGGCGGCTCGTTGATCCCCAGTACACATGACCCTTCGCAGGGCGCCGGGCAGACCCGGCCGGTAAATTCCGGGAAATTGTTCGTCTTCAGCAGACGTTCAAGCGCATCGCGCCACTCGCCGCGGTAGACAAGGTCATTCCATTCGGGAATCAGGTTGTTGATGGGACAACCGGACGCGGCCCCGCTCAAAACGAATCCGGTGTGACAGAAGGGAACGCCGCAGTCCATGCACCGTGCACCCTGCCGATGGAGAACCTCCTGATCTGCGGGCCCGTGGAACTCCTGCCAATCGGAAAGCCTCTGAGCAGGCGAACGATCCGCCGGGGTCTCTCTTCGATATTCCATGAAACCGGTTTGTTTGCCCATTTTCGTTACCTGTCTCCGGGGGACTGATTTCGGGGACACAAAACTTAATTCTTCTGCTTCCGCGTGACATCACTAACTGAGTGAGAATTAAGTATTATGTCCCCGAAATCCTCCTGGTCTCCTTGTCTCCTGGTCTCCGCTCTGTCTCGCTGCCGTGCTCTCCGCATCCTTCTGCTCCTAGGTGCCGCCGACGCGAGCAAGATCATGGGCATTCTGATCGAAAGCCAGCATGACCGCCTCTTCGTCCGACATGCCCGTTTCCTTGATCCGCTTCAAAGCCTCGATGACGCGCCTGTAGTCGTTCGGATACACCTTCAGAAACTTCTTAACGCTTTCCGGCCAGTCTGCCAGGATCTGCACTCCGCGGCAGCTTTGCGTGTAGCGGACGTGACGTTCGATCATTCCCCGCACGATCTCCATCTCTTCGGGATCCTCGATCGGGAAAAGATCGGCCATTTGGCGGTTGCACCGGCGTGCGAAGAGCCCATCGATGTCGAAGACATAGGCGACGCCCCCAGACATCCCGGCCGCGAAATTGCGTCCGGTGCGCCCCAGGACGACCACCCGCCCGCCGGTCATATACTCGCAACCGTGATCTCCCACCGCTTCCACGACCGCCTCGGCGCCGCTGTTCCGAACGCAGAACCGTTCGCCGGCCATGCCGCTCACGTAGGCCTCCCCGCCAGTTGCGCCGTAGAAAGCCACGTTTCCGATGACCACGTTTTCAGCGGCCTCGAAGGTCGATCCCTGGGGCGGATAGACGATCACCTTGCCGCCGGAAAGCCCCTTACCGACGTAGTCGTTCGAGTCCCCCTCGAGGATCATCGTCATACCCTTCGGGACAAAGGCCGCGAAGCTTTGCCCCGCCGAGCCCTGAAAGTGAAGCTGTATCGTGTCTTCGCGGCAACCCCTCGCCCCCGTACCGCCGCGTTATCTCGCTGCCCACGATGGTTCCGACCACGCGGTGAGTATTGCGGATCGGCAGGATCGCCGAGACCGGGATTTTGTACTCGAGCGCCGGCTTGCAGAGCTCCATCAGGAGCGTCCTGTCCAGCGATTTCTCCAAACTGTGATCCTGTCCGATCCGCTGGTGACGACCCACCGAGGCGGGGACGTCCGGCTGGTGGAAGATCGCGGAAAAGTCCAAGTCCCCTGGCTTTCCAGTGCTCGATCGCACGCTTTATTTCCAGCATCTCGGCCCGTCCGATCATCTCCTCCACTGTGCGGAAACCCAGACGCGCCATCAGCTCACGAACCTCCTGGGCCACAAAGCGCATGAAATTGACGACGTGGCTCGGGATCACCGGCGAACCTGGCCCGCAACACCGGATTCTGTGTAGCGATACCCGCCGGACAGGTGTTCAGGTGACAGGCACGCATCATGACGCAGCCGAGAACGACCAGGGGGGCCGTCGCGAACCCAAACTCCTCCGCGCCGAGCAGCGCCCCAATGACCACGTCCCGACCCGTCTTCAATTGACCATCGACCTCGACCGCCACCCGGCTGCGCAGGTCGTTGAGCAACAGCACCTGCTGCGTCTCCGCGACCCCCAGTTCCCAGGGAATCCCGGCGTGTTTGATCCCGGTCAACGGTGAGGCGCCCGTTCCCCCGTCGTAGCCGCTGATCAGGATCACTTCGGCGCGGGCCTTGGCAACACCGGCCGCGATGGTCCCGACGCCGATCTCCGAAACCAGCTTCACGCTGATGCGCGCTTCGGAGTTCGCGTTTTTCAGGTCATGGATCAGCTCGGCCAGGTCCTCGATCGAATAGATATCGTGATGAGGCGGAGGCGAAATCAACCCGACGCCGGGAGTCGAATGCCGCACCTTGGCGATCCACGGGTACACCTTGTGACCGGGCAATTGGCCACCCTCCCCGGGCTTGGCGCCCTGCGCCATCTTGATCTGCAGCTCGCGCGCATTCACGAGGTACTCGCTGGTCACCCCGAATCGCCCCGAAGCAACCTGCTTGATCGCGCTGTTCAGCGAGTCGCCGTTTTCCAGGGGAAGGTAACGGTTGGGATCCTCCCCTCCCTCCCCGGTGTTGCTCTTTCCGCCGATCCGGTTCATGGCGATCGGCCAGCGACTCATGCGCCTCCTGGCTGATCGAACCGTATGACATCGCCCCGGTCTTGAAGCGCTTGACGATGGACTCGACCGGTTCCACCTCTTCGATAGGAATCGGCTGAGCGGGGAATTTGAACTGAAACAGACCGCGCAGCGTGCACAGCTTCGTCGACTGATCATCGACCATGTTGCTGTAGATCTTGAACGTCTCGTAGCTTCCGGAGCGGCAGGCCTTTTGCAGAAAGTGGATCGTCTGAGGATTGAACAGGTGATGCTCGCCGTCACTGCGCCATTTGAACTGTCCGCCCGATTCCAGGAACTGCTGGCTGGCGGGTCTGCGCGGGAAAGCTTTTTCATGGCGCAGTTTCACCTCCTGCGCGATCTGATCGATGCCGATTCCCGCCACCCGCGACGGCGTCCCGGTAAAATAGGAATCGATCACCTTCTTGTCCAGGCCGATCGCCTCGAAAATCTGCGCGCCGTGATAGCTCTGAATTGTCGAAATGCCCATTTTGGACATCACCTTGAGGACGCCCTTGCTGATCGACTTGACGTAGTTCTTGACGGCGGTCTTGTGCTCCAGTCCGGGGAGCATTCCCTGGCAGGATCATGTCATCCAGCGTTTCGAACGCAAGGTAAGGGTTCACGGCGCTGGCCCCGTAGCCGATCAGTAAGGCAAAGTGATGGACCTCCCGCGGCTCGCCGCTCTCCAGGATCAATCCGACCCGGGTCCGAGTCCCCTCCCGGATCAGATGGTGATGAACCGCGCCGACCGCAAGCAGGGCCGGGATCGGGGCGAAAAGACGGTTCAGCCCCCAGTCGGACAGGATCAGGAACTCGTAGCCGTCAGCGATTGCTTCGCTGGCCGTCTGGCACGCCTCGTCGAGCGCCTTCTCAAGCCCCACTCCTCCTTCGTCCACCCTGTACAGAATCGGGATCGTCAGTGTCTTGAAACCTTGCGACGAACCGGTCGCGCCCGGGCCGGTCCCATCCAGGTGACGGAGTTTCTCGAGCTCCTCGTTGGCGAGGATCGGCGAAGGAAGCTCGATCTGGCGGGCGGACTCCGGCGTCGGCTGGAGCAGGTTGAGCTCCGGCCCGATGCTCGTCTCGACCGACATGATCAGCTCTTCCCGAATCGAATCCACCGGCGGGTTCGTCACCTGTGCGAACAGTTGCTTGAAGTAGTTGAAGAGCAACTGAGGACGATCCGACAGCACCGCCAGCGGGGCGTCGTTACCCATCGAACCAACCGGCTCGGTCCCGTCCGTGGCCATCGGCGCGAGGATCATCTTGCAGTTCTTCAGTGGGTATAACCGAAGGCCCTCTGGCGCAGCCGGACCGTCTCATGGTCGGGGGCGTAGACATGAGGCGGATCGGGCAAATCCTCGAACAGGACCAGGTTGCCTTTGACCCATTCCCCGTAGGGCTTTTCGGCCGCGATCCTGTGCTTGAGCTCGTCATCCGCGATGATCCGGCCTTCCTCGAGATCAACCAGGAACATTCGACCCGGCTGCAGCCGGCCTTTTTCAAGCACCCGCTCGGGAGGCACATCGAGAACGCCCACCTCGGAGGCCATCAGCACCAGCCCGTCCTTCGTCACGTAATAACGGGAAGGCCGAAGGCCGTTGCGGTCCAGCACCGCGCCAATCCGCACTCCGTCAGTGAAAGCCATGGAGGCCGGGCCATCCCACGGCTCCATCAAAGCTGAATGATATTCATAGAAGGAGCGCACCTCGGGGCTCATGGTCTCGTGTTTGTTCCACGGCTCCGGGATCATCATCATCATGGCGTGCGGCAGGCTCCGGCCGGCCAGCACCAGCAATTCCAGAACGTTGTCGAACATGGCCGAATCGCTGCCCGATTCGTCAATCACAGGGACGATGTGGCGAATGTCGGTCCCGAAGAGCTCTGACTGGAACATGCTTTCGCGGGCATGCATCCAGTTGATGTTCCCGCGCAGCGTGTTGATCTCTCCGTTGTGCGCCAGGTACCGGTACGGATGCGCGCGCGCCCAGTTCGGGAAAGTGTTCGTGCTGAAGCGGGAGTGAACCATGGCCAGGGTCGTCTTCATCGACGGATTGGAGAGGTCCGGGTAGAACGCCAGAAGCTGGTCCGCCTTCAGCATCCCCTTGTAAACCAGGGTCTTGAACGACAGACTGGGCACGTAAAACATGTTGCGCTGGGCGATGGAAAGGACCCTTCCCTTCTTCTCGATCCGGCGCCGGATTACATAAAGCTTCCTTTCAAAGGGCAACCCCGCCTGCGTACTGCCGCCACGCGCAATCACAACCTGCCGAACCATCGGTTCGGAAGCCTTGGCCGTGTCTCCGATCGCCGAGTTATCGGTCGGTACTGTCCGCCAGCCGAGAACCTGCTGGCCCTCTTCCCGTACGATCTGTTCCAGAAGCTGCTCGCATCGAACGCGATCGGCCGCAATTGAGGGAAGAAAGACCGTCCCCACCGCATAGTCGCCGTATTTCGGCAGCTTGATGCCGAGGCGGTCGCACTCCTCCTGGAAGAACAGGTGCGGAGTCTGGATCAGGATCCCGGCGCCGTCACCGGTATTGCTTTCGCAGCCGCACGCCCCTCGATGCTCCAGATTGAGGAGGATCTTCAACGCATTCGAGACAATCTCGTGGGATTTCTTCCCGTTCAGGTCGGCGACAAATCCGACCCCGCAGGAATCGTGCTCGTACCACGGATCATAAAGCCCTTGTTTGGGTGGAAATCCGATTTCTCTCATCGCAGACGGTCCCTCCTCGGACCGCTCTCCTCAATGCTCCTTACCAGATGCCGCCTCCACAGACCCGGGACCGATCGTCACTTCAGTCTCGGGCTGGCGCAACAAGGCGAGAAAATCCTTCGCTGCGGCCGTGAGGTGATGATGGCGCCGATAAATAATGCCGAGTGGCCGAACCAGCTGACAATCGGCCAAAGGGACCGCGATCAGCAAGCCGCTGTCACTTCCTGCCTGAGCATCGGCTCCGGCAGGAGGGCGACCCCAACCATCTCCTCAATAGCCTTTTTAACGTTCTCGATGTTATCGAATTCAAGAACAACGTCGGTCGTGACGTGGTTTTTCCTGAAGAACCGATCGATGTGCTTTCGAATCGTCAGATCGCGGTCAAAACCGATGTAAGGTAAGCCATTGAGCTGTTCGACCCCCACGCGACCCTGCCTGGCCAGAGGGTGACGCGGCGAGCACGCCAACAGCATCGGCTCTTCCCGCCACCTTAAAGCGACCAGCTCGCGCGATTTGCGGGGATAGGACAACAGACCGAAGTCGGCGCTCCCGTCCAAAACCCGTTCATAAACGCGGTCCGGGTGCAGATAATCGATGTGGACCGAGTTCCCCGGCCACATCGACTTGAACCTGTCGATGTACTGATTCATGTCGCGCAGGCCGACCGAATAAATCGCCGCAACCTGCAGCGTGGTCGAGACTCGATCGTGGATTTTGCGGATAGAGGACTCGAGCGCCTCGTACTGCTCGACCACGCCGCGGCATCCTTCATAGTAAGCCCGCCCTTCCGGCGTCAGTTGCAGAGGACGGGTGGAGCGGTCAAGCAGTTGAACGCCAAGACGTTTCTCGATCTGGAGAACCACCTGGCTGACGGCCGACTGTGAGACGTGGTTCATCTGTGCCGCTTCCGAGAAGCTGCGACAGCGCGCCACATCGCAGAACATCTTGAGATAGTCAAGCCGCATGAAGGGGAGTATAGCATTCGAATTACTAATAGCAAAGAAAGCAATCTATAAAATTTCTTAATAGTAACCGCCGCAGGTGGGCGATCAGGAATCAAGGACAACAAGGACAGCAAGGACAGAGCGATCGGCGCATTCGAGGTTGAAGTCCCCTGTGTGTCCTTGAGGTCCTTGCTGTCGTTGTTGTCCTTGAGATCGCGCCGGATTTCTTAAGGCAGGACGATCGAATCGTCGATGGTGATCTTCACTTCCGCAACCCGACCGGCCTTTAATTCAACCGGGTCGGCGGCTGCCGGATTGGCGCCGTGAAGTGCGGCCGGCACTCCGGAGGGCAACTCTTTCAGATCCGGCTTGTAGGCCCCGGCCTTATCATAGTAGGCAATGATGTAGACCGGCGATTTCACTGAAGAAAAGTTGAGGACGCCCCCGTTCTTTTCGGTGGCTGCGGTTAAGAGAGGGTCGGGTGTGGCCTGGTGCCCTATATTGTCGGTGTCGTAAACGAAAACCACCAGCCGGTGTGCCGCATCGACGATCCCGGAACCCTTGTAATCGAGGGTCACCTTGAGAGTCACAGGCCGATCGACTGCCTGTCCCAGACAGGCGGACCAGGCCAACGAAGCGATTAGGGCGAGTACACCAGCCATCGTCAGTCGCGAGAACATTGAGCCTCCAAATCCTCAACAATTGAATCATAACTCGCAACTCGCGTCGAACTTTAGCCTCATAACTTTCGAGCTTGAGAGCCACATTCTTCCGGGATGTCGCGGACAGGGGCGAAGATGAGGAGCGGCGCTGCATGCTGTATACTCGTCCGAAGTCCTGCGATTCAAGCAACTGAGGATGGGAGCGCCGATGAACAGACAGAAGTCCGAGAGTGACGTAACCGATTTGCGCAATCGGATCGCGGAGTTGGAGCAAAAAGAGGAAAACTGGAAGAAGGTCGAGCAGGAGCTCTCGCGGGCCCGCCAGTTCTTCGCCGGCATCCTGCAGATCGCCGAAGATGCGATCATCTCGCTGGATAAGGAGCAGAGGATCCGCCTTTTCAATCGGGGAGCGGAGAAGGTTTTCGGCTATGCGGCGGCCGAGTTACTCGGTCAGCCGTTGGATCTCCTCCTCCCGCCCCATCTCCGTGAAATGCATCGCTCTCATGTCTCCGGTTTCGGCAAAACGGGGAGCCAGGCCCGGTGGATGGGGGAACGCCAGGAGATCCTGGGGTTGAGGAAGGACGGCACGGTTTTCCCGGCGGAAGCGTCGATCTCCAAGCTGGCCTTCGAGGACGGGCTCGTCGCCTACACCGTGATCCTGCGGGACATCTCGCTGCGGCGCCAGCAGGAGGAGGAGTTGCGCACATCGCGCGAAGAATTGCGCCGCCTGGCTGCCCACCTGGACTCGGTTCGGGAGGAGGAAAGCAAGCGGATCGCCCGCGAAATTCACGACGAGCTCGGTCAGTACCTCACAGTGATCAAGCTTGGGCTCTCCGGACTGGGCCAGAAAATTCAAGTCCCGGAACAGAAGGAAAAGGTCGAGGAACTGGTCGAGCTGGTGAGCACGACGATGCAGACGGTGCGTCGGATTGCGACCGAGCTCCGCCCGAGCATGCTCGACGGCCTGGGCCTCGAGGCAGCCATGGAATCGCACCTGCAGGAGTTCCAGAAACACACCGGTATCGAGTGCGAGCTCGATTCAAAAGGTCTCACGCACCCGCCGGAGCGGGAACGGGCGGTAGCGCTTTTCCGCATTTTTCAGGAAGCTCTGACGAACATCGCCCGCCACGCGAAGGCATCCAAGGTACGCGTCACCCTCGAAGAAGCAGAAGCGAACCCCGGGGTGATCAAACTCGAAATCTGTGACGACGGCCAAGGTTTCGAGACCATGGCCCGACGCCAGTCGCTCGGCCTTGTTGGAATGCGCGAACGGGCGCTCAACATCGGGGGAGATCTGAGTATCGAAAGCCGCCCCGGACACGGGACTCGTATAGGAGTATGTGTCCCGACCGAGCCGCATCAGCAACCGATGTAGAGTGAGGCAGCCGCAGTTTCGGGGACATAATACTTAATTCCCACTCCGGTGGCGGTTCCTCGCGATGGCAAAGGAATTAAGTTTTGTGTCCCCGAAACTGGTTCAGACCTGGACGAAAGTCGAGCGAGAAGGCGGCGTTCATTCAATTGAAGGCGGTCTGTAGGCCCTGCAGCCTCTCTGCCCGGACCGATGTCACCCCGTCCTGGTTCTGAAGCACCCCCTCGACGATCAGAAATGACTGTGTCGTCAGGAGGGTTCTTTCCTGCTCGTACAATTGCGGCCGAACAATGATGTTGGCGAGTCCGGTCTCGTCCTCCATTGTGATAAAGAAAAACCCCTTCGCTGTCCCCGGCCTTTGCCGGACGATGACTCCTCCGGCAACTCGAACGCGGCTTCCATCTCTTAAGTGGGGCAGCTCCGCGGCGGCGCAAATCGACTCCCGGTCCAGTCTCTGGCGCTCCAGAGCCATAGGGTGGGGCCCGATCGTCAATCCGGTTCCGGCAAAGTCCGCCACGGCTCGCTCCACAATATTCATCTGCTCCAACGGTGACCCCTGTTCCTGTTTCGTTTTCTCGGTTTCTTCGAAGAGGGGACCGCTCGGACGCCACGCTTTTTCGATCTGCCAGAGCGCTTCCCGGCGCTTCATGCCGAAGGCGTTCAGGGCGCCGATTTCGGCCAGTCGTGTCAATTCCCGCTTGTTGACGGCGGTTCTTTTGATCAGGTCATCGATCGAGCCAAAGGCGGCCCGTGCACGCTCGCGTTCGACAGCCATTCCGGTGCTCTGGCGAAGCCCGCGCACATAAGTCAAACCGAGCCGGATGGAGTTGTCCTCCTCGAGCAGGCACAGCCAGCCGGATTTCGTCACGTCGATGGGCCTGATTCTGACGCCGCGGCGCTGCGCATCTTTCACGAGTGTCGCCGGGTGATAAAAACCCATCGGCTGGTTATTGAGCAAGCCGGTGTAAAAAGCTCCGGGGAAATGGACTTTCAGGAAAGCACTCGCATAGGCGAGCAGGGCGAAGCTGGCCGCGTGGGATTCAGGAAAGCCGTAGAGCGCGAAGGACGTAATCGACCGGATGATCTGCTCGGCCGCCTCCCCGTCGATCCCTTTGTTAGCCATGCCGGCCCGGAGCCGGACTTCGATTTTGCGCATCCGCTCCTCGGACCTCTTGAACCCCATGGCCCGCCGTAATTCTTCAGCCTCGCCGCCGGTGAATCCCGCCGCGGTCATGGCGATCCTCAGGAGTTGTTCCTGAAAGAGCGGGACCCCCAGCGTCCTTTTGAGAATCGGCTCCAGGCACGGGTGCGGATACAGGACCTGCTCCCGCCCGGCCCGCCGGTTCAGGTAAGGATGAACCATCTGACCGACGATCGGGCCCGGACGAATAATGGCCACCTGGACGACCAGGTCATAGAAGTGATCGGGGTGCAGCCGCGGCAAGGTCGCCATCTGAGCCCGGCTCTCCACCTGGAACACCCCGACCGTATCCGCTTGCTGCAGCATGTCATAAACCGCCGGATCGTCAGCAGGAAGATGGGCCAGGTCCACCTCCTCGCCCCGGCTCGCAAGCAATTGGATGGATTCCTGGAGTACCGAAATCATGCCGAGTCCCAGGAGGTCAACCTTGATGATCCCCATGTCCGCGCAGTCTTCCTTGTCCCATTGGACCACCGTCCGCCCCGGCATGGAGGCGTTCTCCAGCGGAACGACGGCATCCAGGCGACCCTGGGCGACTACCATCCCTCCGGAGTGCTGCCCCAGATGGCGCGGCAGGTCCTGGATCTGCTTCCACAGCTCAAAAAAGGTCATGACGCGTGGATCACGGGGATCCAGCCCCGCCTGCCCCAGAGGAAGATTCTCCACATCCTCCCGGGAGACGAATTCCCAGGGCCGCACGAAACGAGCCAGCTTATCCAGCACCGGCAGGGGGAACCCGAGCGCCTTGCCGATCTCCCTGGAAGCGCTGCGCTCCCGGTAGGTGATGACGTTGGCCGTCATCGCCGCCCCGAGCCTGCCATATCGCTCGTAAACATATTGAATGACGCGCTCGCGACGGTCTCCGCTGGGGAGATCGAGGTCGATATCGGGCCATTCCCCGCGTTCTTCGGAAAGGAACCGTTCAAAAAGCAGCTCCATTCCGACCGGATCGACGGCCGTGATTTCCAGGCTGTAACAGACCGCACTGTTCGCGGCCGATCCGCGCCCCTGGGCCAGGATCTCATGTTGTTTGCAGAACTGAACGATGTCCCAAACGATCAGGAAGTACCCGGCCAGGTCCAGTTTCTCGATCAACGCGAGCTCGTGCTCGATCTGCCGGCGGGCTTTCTCATGGTAGGGCCGGTAGCGGCGACGCGCCCCTTCGTCGGTCAGCTTTCTGAGGTAGCTGCTCATCGTCTCACCCGGGGGAACCGGATAAGCCGGGAAGCGATAGCCGAGGTCTTCCAACGTGAAGCCCAGGCGCTCGGAGAGAGCCGTCGTGTTTTCGACCGCTTCCGGATAATCCTGAAAAAGCTCGGCCATCTCGGCGGGCGGCTTCAGATAACATTCGTCATTCATACTGAGCAGGCGACCCGCCTCATCCAGCGTGGTTTTGTTCTTGATACAGGTCAGGACGTCCAGGAGGGGCCGGCTCGCAGGGCTCGCGTAACGGACGGCGTTAGTCGCCAGGAGCGGGATACCGCTCTCGCGCGCGGCTTCAACCAGGTGATTGTTCAGCTGCTCCTGTTCCCGATTATAGTGGCGGATCAGCTCGGCATAGAGGTTCCGGGCACCGAAAATGTCCTTGATGCCAGAGAGGAGATTCGGGTCGCGAACGATCGCCACCAGACCCTCGGCCGACTGCCGAAGCTCCTCGAAGCTGATTTCCCCGCTTCCTTTCTCGGAGCGCAGCTTCATGGCGGTGATCATCTGGCACAGGTTCGAATATCCGGCCCTGTTTTCGGCCAGCAGAGGAAGTGTCCGGTTCCCCTCAATCGTAACTTCCGCCCCGACCAGCGCCCGAATTCCGGCTTCCTTGCAGGCTTTGTAGAAGCGGGGCGCGCCGTAAACGCCGTCGCGGTCGACCAGAGCGATCGCCGGATACCCGAGACGCGCCGCCTCCTGGGCGAGATCCTCCGGCTGGGACGCCCCGGATAGAAAACTAAACCCGCTGCAGGTGTGAAGCTCGATGTAGCTCATAAGGCAAACTGCGCACTGCGCGCCACGCACTTCAGACTGCAAACTGCGCACTACTCACTGCTCACTGCACACGGCCCTGCCCACTTGGAGACAGAGAGACAAGCTGCCAATGCATTCCTGGCCAATCAGCTCGTTGGCAGTACGCAGCGCCCAGTGCGCAGTGTGCAGTGCGTAGTGCGTAGTGCGTAGTGTGCAGTTGGCAGCGCGCAGTGCGCAGTCTCAGTCATAGACCCCGTCCAGGAACCATCGCTTGGATCGCAAATCAAAAAACGCTCTGTAAATTGCCCCGTCGGTAAATTCGATATCCCACTCCTCGCGCGCCCAGCGTTCCCGGGTCCACCAGTCTCCCGACGAGATCCAGGGCCCGGCCCAGACGGCGATCCGATCGGGTCTTAATTGCAGCGGCAGGGGAGGACGAAATCGACGCAACCCGATCGAAACACTTCCCCTCTCCTTGTCTCCCTCTCTCCCTGTCTCCTTGTCTCCCTGTCTCCCTCTCTCCCTGTCTCCTTGTCTCCTCCTGTCTTGAGAAAACGGCACCAGGTCAAAGGAATCCGGCCGGTAGGTGTCGCGAAGCACCGGGCTTCCGACGTTCTTTTCGCCAACCAGGACAACCAGCCTGCCGAGAGTGCGTGCCAATTTCTCCGGTGCGGGCGCCAGGGGTTCGAACAGCGAATGCTGCAAAACACGCGGAGGGGCAGCCAAGAGGCGAACGGACGTCCCGACGATGCGGCCCGAAGGGGGATGGGTCTGAAGATCCAGTCGGACCAGCGACAGCAAGACTTTTGGATTGCAAAGCGGAACTGCCAGCCGCACTTCCCGACGGTATGAGCGGCGCGAGTCGAGTTTGAGCTCCACGATGACCGCTTCAGCCGCGAGCCCCCGGCCCTGCAAATCTCCACACAACTGCTCGAGCAGGCTGCCCAGGGTGAAACTGAGCGGTTCGAGGGCATTCAAGGCGTAGTCAAAATCAACCGATTCCGCAAACTCGATCTCCGGTTGGTCGGATTGAAAAGGAACGAGGTCCTCCCCGGCGGCGATCTTCTGCAACTCGCTCCCGGCCAAGCCCAGCCTGCTCTTCAACTCGTCAGGCGGCAGAGAAACCAGCTGTCCAAAGGTTCGAATGCCCCATCGGAGGAGGATTTCAAGGACCTCGGGGGGAGTTGCCTCCGATCCCAGAAGGGACAGCGCCGTCAAGGGGAGCGATGACAGGAATGCGGCTTCCTGGCCCTGCTCAATGCTCGCGCCCGGCCGGTACCGGGCGGCGAAGAGCGCGCAGCTGCGGGTTGAGGCGCAAGCAAAGGTCGAGCCGGAACTGCCCCGTTTGACGCGTTGGAGAGTGGCGATCTCGCTTCCGGCGGAGATTTCGAGGATCAGGCCGTCCGGAGGATACAGTTCGACTCGGGGCGTCAGGTCCTGGACAAAGCGTACAAGCGCCGGAAGGTCAGCCGTGAAAATCGCAATGAAACGTGGCGCTGCCATGGCTCTTGCCTCTAAAGACCTGGGCCTCGCAAAACATCCCACCGAAAAGAGCGGCACGGGCTCTGCGGGACACCGGGAGTTTACGAGCAAGTGAAAGCGTTCTTCCCGTCTCCCCGTCCCCCCATCTCCCTGTCTCCTTGTCTTGTCTCCTTGTCTCCCTGTCTCCCTGTCCCCCCGTCTCCCTCTGAACCGTCCACACCGCTTCCCGTCTCTTCAAGCCGAGCACGAGGCTGGCCAGACTTCCGGAAACCGGGGACGAATTGAGCACCAAAAACACGATCCTGCTCCCTTCAAGACTCTGTTTCAGGCGAAACCAGGTGTGCGAATGGCTCTTCCCCGCGGGTTGACTCTGGTCGGGACCGGTCAGATCCAGGACAATCATTCCAAAGCCGCCCCCGCGAATGAGCATATCGGCCGCGGCGAGCGCTTTTTCCCCCGACCCATCGCATCGAATCCAGAGAAATCGGGCCAGATCCACACCCGCCTGGTTGGTGCAGTGAGGATCGGCGCCACCATAGGTGTCGATGTAAGCAACGACTTCGCCTCGCGAGGTGGCCTGCGCGAGGGCCGATAGCGTCAGACTGGTTCTTCCGGCCGAAACCGCGCCGACAATTTCTGAGATCTCACCCCGGATGAACCCACCTGACAGAAGGCGGTCGAGATCCGGGATTCCGGTTCCCAGGTATTCACGGCTTTTTATTAATTCCGAAGCGGTCTTAAGCGCTTTCCCGAACTGGAGACTCGCCATCACTTTCACCTTTTCTTCACCATGATAAATCGGCAAACTTCAACAAGTCAATGAGCAGCGGGTAGGGGGCAGCGGGAGCAGACGCCCGCCTTCCGGGGACGGCCTTCTGGGAGCGCGGACGTCCCGTCCGCACTGGGATCGCGGGCATCTTGCCCGCCCGCCGGGCATCTTGCCCGGCGTTCCGGAGGCCGCTGGCAACAACCGTCGGGAAAAAGACAACGGCGGACGGGACGTCCGCGAACCCAGTGCGGACGAGACGTCCGCGCTCCCAGAAGGCCGGCTGCCCGCTGCCCGCTGCCCGCTGCCGGCTTTCTGATAAAATCTTTGACAATGTCCTTCTTCTTGCCGGCACTTACTTTATGGGAGCGGGAGGTGACTCGTTTCCGTCGACAGCACAGTCGGGTAATCGGAGCCCTCGGAACTCCGCTGGTCTTTTGGCTTCTCCTCGGATCGGGGATCGGCAAGTCTTTCCAATCGCCGGGGACCGGCCAGTCCATGCACTACCTGGAGTACTTTTATCCAGGGACGATCCTGCTTGTCGTGCTGTTCACCTCGATTTTCTCGACCTTCTCAGTGATTGAAGATCGCAAGGAGGGTTTCCTCCAGGCCGTGCTTGTCGCCCCGGTCTCGAGGTTTGCGATTGTCTTCGGGAAAGTGCTCGGCGGGGCGACCCTCGCATTCTTGCAGGGATTGGTTCTCCTGCTGTTAGCACCTTTGCTCGGAATCCGCATCAGCCTTTCGAGCGTGCTGGCGATCGCATTCGGGCTGTTCCTGCTCTCCCTCTGGTTGACGGCAGCCGGCTTCGCCATTGCCTGGAGAATTACCTCATCGGCTGGCTTTCATAGCGTGATGAACCTGCTCCTGATGCCAATGTGGATGCTCTCGGGTGCCCTTTTCCCTTTGGCCGGCGCGGCTGGCTGGCTTCAGTGGATCATGAGGGCCAACCCTCTGACATACGCCTTGGCGCTGGTGAGGGAGCCGCTCTACTGGACATCAGGCGGGACTGCCGGGCCCGGCTCCCCTTCCTGGGAAATTTCCCTGGCGATTAATCTCGCCTGCTGTATCGCGACCATGATCGCCGCGGTTCGGGCTATGGCGCCTGTGAGAGGAGTCGCAGCGGCATGACGTGGCCGGCTTTCAATGCGCTTCTCAATCTTCTTTGCGCGTCCCTGCTGGTACTCGGCTTGAGGGAAATTCGGGCGGGACGAACGGCGAGACACCGGGCGTTCATGCTCTCGGCCTTTACGGTTTCAACCGCGTTTCTCGTATCTTATCTTCTGTACCATTCGCAGGCGGGGTCCAGACCATTTGGGGGGCAGGGTTGGATCCGCCCGGTCTACTTTGCGATCCTGATTTCCCATTCGCTGCTCGCAGCCGCGGTGCTCCCGCTTGTCATCGTCACGTTGGTTCGTGCACTGAAAGGGCATTTCGTGCGACATCGCAAGGTGGCGCGCTGGGCATTTCCGATCTGGCTGTACGTTTCGGCCACGGGAGTGATCGTCTACTTGTTGTTGTATCAATTATAGAGGGGGAAGGACAACAACGACCGCAAGGACAACAAGCAGTCACGTAGTCCGCCTTTCGTCCTTGTGGTCCTTGAAGTCCTTGTTGTCCCTGGCGTGGATTGGGATGAAAAAAACAGAGGCGGGTCTAGAAACCCGCCCCCTTAAGGCAGCTAAGCTACCTCGAAGACATCTTCACGGAGCACCGAGTCTTCCTCGAGCTCGCGAGTCGTGACTTTCACCTGGCGAGAGGTATTCTTGTAGTAATGCGGATGTCGCGCCTTGGTTGCGTTGTATACCTCTTCCCAACAACGCTGACACTCATCTACGTGAGAAAGGAAATCCAGTTGATCCTCAAGTTCGAGTCGATTTTCGAGATAGCCGCTCAGCAATTCCCTTCTGCAAGTTCCTGACATGGTTGCACTAATCTCCTAAACCTGATTACCGCTTTTTAGTTTCCAACTATAAGACATCAAAGATGGCCAGAAGTTTCACGAAAGGGGTCAACTTCCGAAGGCCTGCGCGAAAAAAGGCGGACAATACAGGATTTCGTTCCACGTTGCAAGGGTTTTTTTGCCTTTTCTCAACATTTGTCCGCTTCTCGCAAAGTCGTGGAGGTCCACGCGTTACAATTGAACTGCCGGATTCCCTTTTGCTATGCTTATGCGCTTATGATGTCTGCAACCCAGATACGAAAAGGGATGATCATTTTGTTCAACGGTCTCCCGCATCGCGTGATGGAATTTCAACACCGCACTCCGGGAAATCTGCGAGCCTTCGTCCAGGTGCGGCTTCGCAACCTTAAAACGGGGATATCCTTTGAGCATCGCTACAGCGCCGGAGACGGTGTCGAGCGGGCCATCCTCGAACAGCACGACATGGAGTTCCTCTACAAGGACACCAACCACTACCACTTCATGAACACGCAGACATTCGAGCAGGTTGCCCTGGACGACCAGACGCTGGGCGATTTCACCGGATATCTGAAGGAAGGGTCGAAGATCCAGGTGGACTTCTTTGATGGCCAGGCGATCGCGGTCGAAATGCCTTCCGTGGTGGAGCTCCGGGTTAAGGACACGGAACCCGAGCTCAAGGGAGCGACGGCCAGCAATTCGCCCAAGCCCGCGACCCTCGAAACCGGAGTCGTGGTTCAAGTTCCTCCTTTCATCCGACCTGGTGACATCATCCGAGTCGATCCCAACGAGGGCCGATACATAGAGCGCGCGAAGTAATTCCTCGGAGACCGCCTGCCGGCATTCTTCCTTGTTTCCTGGAACAGCTGGATGAAAATCCTGCCCGCAACAGAGGCTTGCCATGGAACGTGAACAACTGGAAGTCGATGTCCTGTTCGTCGGCGCGGGTCCGGCCAGTCTTGCAGGGGCGCTGCACCTGTCCCGGCTGCTCCGGGAGCACAACCAGGCCGTGGCCTCAGGAGCAAAGGGCGGGAAACAACTTCAGGATCTGACCATACTCGTCATCGAAAAGGGGAAGGAGATCGGGTCGCACGCTTTGAGCGGAGCGGTCGTCGATCCCCGCGGATTTGACGAGCTGCTGACCGGATTCCCCGGTGAGAAGCCACCCTACGATGCCCCGGTCCAGGACGACGCTCTCGTTCTGTTGTCTTCGCAGGGCAGCTGGCGGTCGCCTGTCACTCCCCCGCCGCTCGCGAATCACGGAAACTACGTGGCGTCCCTCGGGCGACTGGTTAAATGGATGGCAGGGCTCTGCGAGTCGAACGAGATCCAGGTTTACCCTGAGTTCCCCGCCTCGGAGCTCCTTTTCGATGGCAACCGCGTCGTCGGTGCCCGCATCGGTGACAAGGGCCGCGACAAGCAAGGGGAGCCCAAAGCCCAATTTTGAACCGGGAGTCGACGTTCGGGCAAAAGTCACCGTGCTCGGCGAGGGGCCCCGCGGAACGCTGACGCTGCAGGCACAGCGAAGGCTGAGTCTCGACCACGGCCGGCATCCGCAGATCTATGCGGTGGGCGTCAAGGAGGCCTGGCAGGCGGACCGGGACATCCCGGCCGGGACCGTCTTCCACACCCTCGGCTATCCTCTCGGAACGCGCGAATTCGGCGGAGGCTTCATCTACAGCCTTCGGGACAACGTGGTCCATGTCGGGTTCGTGGTTGGTCTCGACTATCAGGACCCCCAGACCGATCCTCATACCTTGTTCCAGCAGTTCAAGCGACACCCCTTCGTGACGGAGATGCTCGAAGGCGGGAAGATGCTCTCGTACGGGGCCAAGGCAATACCGGAGGGAGGCTATTACTCGATGCCCCGACCGTATTCGGACGGGCTCTTGATTATCGGGGATTCCGCCGGTTTTCTGAACGCCCAACGCCTGAAAGGGCATCCACCTGGCCGTGAAATCGGGAATGCTGGCAGCGGACACCATTTTCCGGGCGCTCCTCGCCGACAATTACTCGACAGAGGTGCTGCGCACCTATTCCCAGGAGTTCGAGCGAAGCTGGGCGAAGACCGAACTGTGGAAGGTCAGAAACTTCCGCCAGGGGTTCCAGAGAGGCTTCTGGTCAGGAATGACCCATGCAGCTGCGCAGTTCCTCACCGGCGGACGCGGTTTCATCGACCCGATGCCTACGAAGGCCGGGCACCAATGTATGAAGCGGATCGAGGATTTCCGCAGTGTCGAACATCCGGTTTCCGGAAAGTACGACGGGGTGCTCACCTTCGACAAGCTGACCGACGTTTACCACTCGGGCACCGCGCACGAGGAAAACCAGCCCTGTCACCTGAAGGTGCTTGATTTCGACATCTGCCACAACCGGTGCACCTACGAGTACGGGAACCCCTGCCAGCATTTCTGCCCGGCTCAGGTCTACGAGATCATCCAGGTCGACGACAAGCGGCGCTTGCACCTGAACTTCACCAACTGCGTCCACTGCAAGACGTGCGACATCATGGATCCCTACCAGATCATCGTCTGGACACCTCCGGAAGGCGGCGGCGGCCCGGACTACCGGAACCTGTAAAGCATGCCACTGCGCACTACCAACTGCACACTGCGCACTGCGCACTGAGGAGTCGCACAGCTCACCGCGCCCACAAATCACAGTCTTCCGTTGTTTTGCAGTGTGCAGCGCGCAGCGTGCAGTTCTCTCTAAACCGGACCTTTACAAGTTAAGTGACTGAAAATGCTGATTTATTCATTTGACAAACCGGACGCGCATGCCTTACAATAAGGTCGGCAGAATCTCTGGGAGGTTCTTAGTAATGGATTTTAATGTCGGTGATAAAGTGATTTACCCCAATCAAGGGGTCGGTATCATCAAGGACGTTTGCCAGAGAAGCATCGCCGGTCGCCTCGAGCAGTTCTATCTCTTGAAGATCACATCCAACAACTCGACCGTGATGATTCCGGTGGGCAACGTCGACCATGTCGGCCTTCGCAGGCTTGTGCAGTGATTCGCAGCTGGATTCTCTCTTCAAGATTCTCCAGGACGTTTTCTCAAAACCCAATCCCGATTGGAAAAACCGCTACAAGGATAACCTCGAGAAGATGAGGACAGGCTCGATCTTCGAGGTTGCTGAAGTACTAAAAAACCTGTATTTCCTGAGTTTTCAGAAGAGTCTGTCGTTCCGCGAGAAGAAGATGTTTGACCGGGCGCGCCAGCTGATCATATCCGAGATCGCGACGGTCAAAGGTGAGGCGCAGGAGGAGATCGAACAGATGGTCGACCTCATCCTGGCCGAAGCCTACACCCGCTCACAGAGTCAGGCAGTCTAGCCGACTCGACGGGTCATTTCCGCGAAGACATGTCTGGCGGCTTCTATCGTCTGCTCCAGCTCTGGATCAGTATGAGCCGCCGAGACAAACACCGCCTCGAACTGAGAGGGCGCCAGATAGACTCCCTCTCCCAACATCCCCCGAAAAAACTCGGCATACTTCGCGGTGTCCGCCCGCAGCGCAGAAGCGAAATCGCGCACCGGAGCTCCGGTGAAGAACGGCGTCAGCATCGAGCCGACACTGCTGCACCTGGACCGGGATCCCCGCCTCCGCGGCAGCCTGCGTCCAGCCCCGCGCCAGCTTCGCGGCGAATTCGCTCGATCCTCTCGTATGGGTTCTCGCGTTCGAGCACCTCGAGGGTTTTGAGGCCGGCCGCCACCGCCAGCGGATTCCCCGATAACGTCCCGGCCTGGTAAACCGGCCCTTCGGGCGCCATCATCTTCATGATCTCCCGGCGACCGCCGTATGCGCCGATCGGCAATCCGCCTCCCACGATCTTTCCCAGGCAGGTCAGAGGGGCGGCCAGAGAGAACCTTTCCTGAGCACCACCCAGGGCGAGCCGGAAGCCGGTGATCACTTCGTCGAAAATCACAATGGCGCCGTTCTGCTCCCCGATTCTCAGCACTCCCTGGAGAAAGCCAGGATCGGGCGGAACCACCCCCATGTTGGCGGGAACCGGCTCGAGGATGACTGCGGCGATCTGGCCCGGATGCCTGTCGAAAACTTCCTCGAGAGCCAGCGAGGTCATTGAATGGAACGCTGATCGTCAGTCGCGGTGAACTCTTCGGGGACGCCGGGGCTGCCCGGGATTCCGAGCGTCGCCACTCCCGATCCGGCTTTGACCAGCAGGCTATCGACGTGGCCGTGGTAGCAGCCGTCGAACTTCACGATCATCGACCGGCCGGTGTAGGCGCGCGCCAGGCGCAGCGCGCTCATGGTCGCTTCCGTCCCGGAACTGACCAGCCGGACGTTTTCGATCGAGGGGAAGAAACGACAGATCTTTTCGGCAAGCAGTACTTCAGCTTCGGTGCTTGCCCCGTAGCTGGTCCCGCGGCCCGCCGCATCGCGGATCGCCGTCATCACTTCCGGGTGGGTGTGTCCGAGAATCATCGGTCCCCAGGAACCCAGGAAATCCAAGTATTCGCGGCCATCGACGTCGAACATGCGGGTGCCACCCGCCGACTCGATGATCGGCGGCCACCCGCCCACCGCCTTGAAAGCACGAACCGGGCTGTTGACCCCGCCCGGCATCAATTTCGAAGCCCTTTCAAAGATTTCCCGACTCTTGGGACCAGTCGTCTGCATGGTGAATCCTCTTTACCATTGCCCGTCGCGATCATTCGGGCGACGTCCTTTGCGAAGTAGGTGAGAATCAGGTCGGCGCCGGCGCGGCGAATCGAGAGCAGGCTTTCGCGGATCGTTGCCTCACGATTGAGCCAACCGTTTGCCATGGCCGCGGACAGGGCCGAAAATTCCCCGCTGACCTTGTAGGCCGCGACCGGGACTGTAGTCATCTGTCGAACCTGCCAGATGATGTCGAGGTAAGGCATCGCCGGCTTGACCATGACGATGTCGGCCCCCTCCTCCAGATCCAGTTCCACCTCCTTGAGCGCCTCCCGGCCGTTGGCCGGATCCATCTGGTAGCTGCGGCGGTCGCCGAATTTAGGAGCGGACTCGGCTGCCTCACGGAACGGCCCGTAAAAGGCGGACGCGTATTTGGCGGCATAGGAGAGGATTGGAATCGATGTGAGATTCTCCCGGTCAAGCCCTTCGCGGATGGCCGCCACCCGGCCGTCCATCATGTCGGACGGCGCGACGATGTGCGCGCCGGCCTTCGCATAGGCGACGGCCGCGCGGGTCAGGATCTCCAGGCTCTGATCGTTATCGATGACTGTCTGTCCCCAGGCGTCTGTCACCGGAACTCCACAGTGGCCGTGATCCGTGTATTCGCACAGGCAGACATCGGCGATCAGGACAAGCTCCGGAACCTGTTTTCGGGCCGCCTCGAATGCACGGCAGATGACGCCTTCGGGAGCATGCGCCTGAGTGCCCATCGCATCTTTGGTGTCCGGTATCCCGAACAGGATGACGGCTGGAATCCCAAGATCTCGGACTTCCTTCAGCTCATCAACGAGCTTGTCGATCGGAGAAGCGATACTGGCCCGGCATGGAGGAAATTTCCTCCTTGACGCCGTTGTCCTTCACGAACGAATGTCGGGTAAATGAGCTGGTCGACGCCGAGCCTGGTCTCGCGGACCATCCGGCGCAAAGCTGCGTTCTCTCGAAGTCTTCGCGGACGAAAATAGGGTGTCATAAATGTGAGTTTTCGAGCCGCCTTGTGCCGCGCGCTCGATTAAGTGAGATTGGTTGAGGACTGGCGGTGCAGGGATTCGAACCCCGGACGCAGCGGATATGAGCCGCTTGCTCTACCTCTGAGCTACACCGCCATGAAAGGCAACATGATAGCGAAAACGGCGGCAGGTTTACAAGTTGCGGGGAGATACTTTCACAGGATTAACAAGATGGACAGGATTAGGGCCATTCAATCCTGTGCATCCTGTTAATCCTGTCCAAAAACTCGCTTGAAGACCGTATCGATGTGCCGCAGCGTGTGCTTCAGGTCGAACACCTGGTCGATCTCCGCTCCCGACAGGTACTTCCCGATGTCCGGATCCTGCCGAATCAGCTCGTGGAAATTGGCACTTTCGTCCCAGACGCGCATGGCGTTTCTCTGCAGCCAGACGTACGCATCTTCCCGCAGTGCGCCTTTGCGCGCCAGTTCCAGAAGCAGCGTCCCGGAGAAGATCAAACCGCCCATCAACTCGAGGTTGGCCCGGATCTGCCCCTCGTTCACGACGAGCCGCTTCAGGACATTGCTCAGCTTGCGGGTCAGATAGTGCACCAGGATCGTGCCGTCGGCGAGAATCACGCGCTCGACCGACGAGTGAGAGATATCGCGCTCATGCCAAAGCGGCACGTCTTCAAGGGCGGCGACGGCATAGGAGCGCAGGAGCCGGGCGAGCCCGCTGATCTGCTCGCAGGTGATCGGATTGCGCTTGTGCGGCATGGCAGAACTGCCCTTCTGTCCCTGCGCCGAACGGCTCGGACGCCTCGCGAACCTCGGTTCTCTGCAGGTGGCGGATCTCGGTGGCTATCTTGTCGTAGGTTGACCCGATGATCGCCAGGCTGCAGACGTATTCGGCGTGCCGGTCGCGCTGGAGGGTCTGGGTCGAAGCTTTCGCGAAGTCGATCCCGAGCTTCCGGCAGACTCGCTCCTCGACCTCCGGTCCCAGGTGCGAAAAGGCGCCGACCGGCCCGCTCAGCTTCCCGACTTCAACCGCTTTTCGCGCATGGCGGAACCGATCCAGGTTCCGCTGCATTTCCGAGTACCAGACGGCGAATTTCAGCCCGAGAGTTATCGGTTCGGCGTGGATCCCGTGCGTCCGCCCGATCATCGGCAGGTCTTTGTACCGGAGAGCCTGGCCCCGAATGATGTCGGACAGTTCCACGAGCCCAGCCTCGATCAGGTCCGATGCCTCCCGAAGCTGAAGAGCCTGGGCGGTATCGACGACATCCGTCGACGTCAACCCGAAGTGGATCCAGCGCGAATCGGGCCCGACCTTCTCGGCCAGGGCCGTCGTGAAAGCGATGACGTCGTGGCGGGTGGTCTTTTCGATCTCTTCGATCCGTTCTACCGTGAAGTCCGCCTTCTCCTTGATCGTCGCGACCGCTTCCGGAGGTACTTCGCCCAGCTCGGCGAGGACCTCGGAAGCGGCGATTTCCACCTGGAGCCATTTGCGGAACTTGTTGTCTTCGGACCAGACGTGCGCCATTTCGGGCAGGGTGTATCGAGCGATCATAACTGTACGACTATCGAAGGTTTCTTCTGGTGAGTCAAGTGGACGTTACAGCCGTCATTCGCGCTCGCGAGCGCGGCCGGTCAAGGCCTTGCTCGCGCACTCGAAGGCGATTTCCGGCCGGTTGTTCTCCTTGCTAAGGTGGGCGAGAAAGAGGTGGCGAGCCCGCCCATCGAAGTCGCCGGCCAGAAACCCGGCTACGGCGCCATTGGAGAGATGCCCGACCCGGCTCAGGAGTCTCTGCTTGAGCGGCCAGGGGTACGGCCCAATGCGAAGCAGCTCCTCGTCATGATTGGATTCGAGGACGATCCAGTCACAACCTCGAAGTCCCTGGGCCACCGAATCGTCAAGGTGACCCAGATCTGTGGCCAGGGCGCCTGCAATTCCGCCAGACTCAAAACGAAACCCGACGGACTCTGCTGCATCATGGGGAATGGCGAAAGGTTTCACGACCAGATCCGCCAACTGAACCTCGCAGCCCGCCCGGATGACTTCGACGTAATCGTGGAGTTGAAGAGCGGGGGTCTCCTCGAGGGTGCCTGCGGTTACAAACACGAGCAGCTTCGGGAACCGTTTCAGAAGCGACTGCATCCCACCAACATGGTCACAGTGACCGTGGGTAAGGAAAATCGCGTCCACTCGTGAGTCGCAAAGCTCCGCCTCGGCGAGTCTTCGGTCGAGCGAACGGACGCCGAATCCGAGGTCAACCAGGACCGAGACCGAATGAGTTGAGATCAAAGCGGAGTTACCGGCGCTTCCGCTGCCGAGAACACAAATTCGCACCGTAGCGTAGAATGTACCAACCGGGTATGAAAAGAAAGAACCTCCTGGGGATGAGCCAGGACGAAATAGCAGCGACCGTCGAAGCGATCGGGGAGAAGCCTTTTCGCGGCAAACAGCTGTACCACCAGATCTACGAGCGCCACCAGCTGGACTTCGACCTGATGACGGAGCTTTCAAAAAGTTTTCGAGCCCGACTGAAGGAGGAGTTCGAGGTTTCGGTGCCTGAGGTGGCGCGACGATCCGAAGCCGAGGACGGCACGGTGAAATACCTTGTTCCGGCTCGAGGATGGCCGCCACGTCGAGTCCGTCTTCATCCCGGAAACCGACCGCGACACGCTCTGCATCTCCTCGCAGGTCGGATGCAATGTCGGCTGCAGGTTCTGCATGACGGCGCAGATGGGCCTGATCCGCAACTTGAAAGCAGCGGAAATCCTCGGCCAGGTGATGGCGATCGTGACGGAAAGAGGCCTTTACGCGGGTCTTACAGCATCGTCTTCATGGGGATGGGGGAACCGCTTCAGAACTATAAGAACGTCATGAAGTCGTTCCGGATCCTTGATCGATCCCTCTGGGGATGAGCTTGTCCCACCGCAAGGTGACGATCTCGACGTCCGGCCTGGTGCCGGTGCTGAAGAAGATGCAACAGGAGGACGTCTTTCCAAACCTGGCCATCTCGCTCAACGCGACCACGGACGAAGTTCGCACGTCCATCATGCCCTTGAACGAAAGATGGAACATCGAGGAACTGATGGCCACCTGCCGGGAGTTCCCGATCGAGCCGCGCCGGCGGATCATGTTCGAGTACGTGATGATCAAGGGGGTCACGGACTCCGATGAGGACGCGCGCAGGCTGGTAAGCGCTGCTCAAGGGTCTGCACCCCAAAGTCAACTTGATTCCCGTACAACCCCAACCCGGGATTGCCCTACGAACGTCCCGCCGAGCAGCGCGTCGTCGCATTTCGCCAGATCCTCATCGACAACAATGTCACCGTCTTTCATGCGCCGGACCCGTGGAGATGACATTGCGGCGGCATGCGGGCAGCTGGCCTACCTGGAGCAAAACACCCCGGCCCAGAAGGAGCCTGACGCGGTGGCCAAGAAGATCTACCTGGCAACCTTCGGCTGCCGGACCAACCAGGCGGACAGCGCCTACATCCGGGAAAGCTTTCTGGACAACGACTTCCAGGAGACCGAATCGGCCGGCGAAGCGGACGTGATCGTCGTCAATTCATGCACGGTCACGCACCGCTCCGACCAGCAGGTCCGCCAGCTGAGCCGCAGACTGCGCCGCGAAAACCCGGGCGCGAAGATCGTCGTAACCGGCTGCTATGCGCAGAGGGAGCCCGAGGCGATCGCACGAATTCCGGGTGTCGACGCGGTCGTCGGGAACACGCATCGCTCCCAGCTCGTTGACATCGTGCGAGGGGCTGAGCCAGCCCGGCACCAGCCACGCCGAGCTGGCTGCGATCTACCGGGACGATTTCAGCAGCGTTCCGAACGATCGAAGCAACATCGGCCAGGCAAATCGGCAGAAGGACGCGGCCGTTCGTCAAGATCCAGGACGGCTGCGACGCGCACTGCAGCTACTGCATCATCCCCGGCGTGCGCGGCCCGGGTCGCAGCGTCCCGCCCGATGCTGTCCTCGCCAGGTGAAGGAACTGGCCGACGGCGGGATTCCAGGAAATCGTGCTGACGGGCATCCACATCGGCACGTACGGGATGCACATTCGGCCAAAATGCCCGCTGGATCGTGCTGCTCGCGCGTATCCTCGAAGATCCGGCCGTCCCGCAACTTCGCATCAGCTCGCTCGAGCCGATGCAGCTTTCCCGGCGGGTGGTTGATCTCGCCTCTCGAAGATGCGCGCATCGCGCCGCATTTCCACATCTGCCTTCAGAGCGGCAGCGACCGGCTCCTCCGGCGGATGCGCCGGCCGTACAACACGGCCGGTTTTGCGGAGATCGTCGAGCGGGTTCGGGACCTGATCCCCGATGCGGGAATCGGAACGGACCTGATCGTCGGGTTCCCGGGCGAGACGGAGGACGACCACCGCCAGACAGTCGATTTCGTCCGGCATATGCCGTTCACTTACCTGCACGTCTTTCCTTACAGCATTCGGCCCGGAACCGAAGCCGCGGCGATGTCCAGACCATGTGGCCCCGGAGGCCGTCAGAGCAACGCAGCGCGGAGTTGAGACAGCTGTCGGCGCTGAAGAACCGGGAGTTTCGGAGAGGATTCGTGGGGACCAGACTGCGAGTGCTCGCATTATCGGACATGGAGAACGGGCGGCGAGTGGCGCTCGCCGGGAATTACCTGCGCACGCTGTCGACCGAGGCATCCCGCCAAACACCTGGGTCGAAGGCACGGTGACGGGCGAGTGGGCGACGACCTCACCATTTCCCGCGGATCTACGCGGATGAACGCGGAATCGACGCGGATAAAGGCAGCCGCGGGATGGATTGCGGCTGCCTTTATCCGCGTCGATCCGCGTTCATCCGCGTAGATCCGCGGGAAACGTCTTCCTCATCCCGCCGAAATCCCGCTATCGCCCACAGTCTGCCAGTAACGCTTTCGCGCCTATAGGAGTAGAAGAGATCGGTCCGGCAGGCGGTGCACATGCCGGAATCCAGCACGTCGCTTATGCCCGAACGATTCAACCTGCAGGCGGTTGGCGGCGACAATATCCAGGTGGCGACCGGTCATGAGGCTGCCCACATCCTGCCCCGCTCTTCGGAAATCCTCCACGACTTCGGTACCCACCTCGTAGCAGCACCTTCTTATGGAGGGCCCGAAGGCGACTACCACATCGTCAGGCTTGGACTGGTGGCTTCCAGAAACCGGGAGAGTCCTTTTTGGACGATGAAATCCCGGGTGCCTCGCCACCCGGCGTGCAGGGCGCATACTGCCCGGCGCGACAGGCTGACGGCGATGACCGGCAAGCAGTCGGCGGTCTTGATCACTCCGTAGAAACCAGGGGCCAGAAGCAGGATCCCGTCGGCGTGATGACGGTCCTGGCCATGCTCAAAACCGTCATCGACCGTAACGAGCCGGTCAGAGTGGATCTGTTTGAGGACAACGGTCCTGTCTTTTGGTATTTGCAGTTGGTCGAGGAGCTTCTCTTTGCCGGCACTGATGTCCTGGATAGACTTGCTTCCCGAGACATCGTGCTTGCCATCGGTCGCTTTGGAAGTGAAGGCGTGAACGAATCCAGGGAGCGCCTGCAATTCCGAAAACGCAAAAAAGGACGACCCTGCAATCGAGGTCTCGAAAAACATCCCAAAGAGAGTAACATACCCGGATGGTCATCGGGGTTGGAGTGGATATCGTCGAAATTCGCCGAATTGCCAATGCCTTACAGGGAAGCCGGGCGATGGCCCGACGGGTCTTCACCGCGAAGGAAATCGAGTACAGCTCGGGCCGCAGAAACCAGTTTCAGCATTTCGCGGGTCGCTTCGCCGCAAAAGAAGCTGCGCTCAAGGCGCTCGGAACCGGATGGCAGGGGGGCATACGCTGGACCGACGTCGAGGTTGAATCAGAGGGGGGCCGACCGACGCTTGCGCTGCATGGGAAGGCGAAGGAACTGTACGACGCGAGCGGCGCGGTCAGTTCCCATCTCTCCATAACCCATTCCCAGGACTATGCGGTCGCGGTGGTGGTCCTGGAACGGTGAACCGTTGGGTGGTCTAAAAGAAAGAACCCGCTCACTCCGCTGAAAAACAGTTTCGGGGACATAATACTTAATTCCCATCCCGCTGGCTGTTTCACGGCACTGCAAAGGAATTAAGTTTTGTGTCCCCGAAACTGTTTTTCAGCGGAGTAAGCGGGTTCTTTCGTGATCGGGTGATTATTTCGGATCAGGGCTGGGAGGCCAGGAGATCTTCGGTCATCTTCCGGCGGAACTCTTTCAGCTTTCCGGCAAGTTCTTCGTCTTGTCGGGCAAGGATCTGAACCGCGAAGATCCCCGCGTTTCGTGCGCCCGCTTTACCAACCGCCATAGAAGCGACCGGCACTCCCGCCGGCATCTGGACCGTTGCCATCAGGGCATCCATCCCGTTGAGCGGGGTCGAGTCGATGGGCACACCGATCACGGGAACGATGGTGTGTGCGGCCAGGAAACCCGCCAGGTGAGCAGCAGCGCCGGCGCCTGCAATGAGAACCTGGATCCCGCGGCCCTCGGCTGCCAAGGCAAAATCCCGAGTGGCATCCGGAGATCGATGGGCGGAAAGGACCTTGATCTCATAGCCGACGCCGAACTGATCAAGGATCTTTGCGGATTCCCTCATCAGGTCCAAGTCGCTTTTGCTGCCCATGAGGATGGCTACTTTGGGTTGGTTCATGACATCGCCCCCTTCTTCCGCAAGGCTTTTGCCCCTATGTCGTGACGGTAGTACATGCCCTCGAATCGAACCTTGTTGACTCCTTCGTAGGCCCGAAGAATGGCTTCATCGAGCGAACGGGCACGCGCGGTCATCGCCAGAACCCGCCCGCCGTTGGTAAGCACCTTGCCGTCGCGCGTCTCCGTGCCCGCGTGAAACACGACGGTGTTCGGATCTTCGCCTGCCATCTCCAGACCATGGATCTGTTTGCCCTTTTGATAGGGGCCGGGATATCCCCCGGATGCGAGAACGATGCTGACGACCGGATCGGGACTCCAAACGGGCCGGATCCCGCCGATGTCCCCCGCGGCAACCGCTTGAAGGATTTCGACGAGGTCTGAATCCAGCCGGGGAAGAATCACCTGAGTTTCGGGATCGCCAAAACGAACGTTGAACTCGAGCACCTTCGGGCCTTCGGCGGTGAGCATCAATCCCGCGTAGAGAATCCCGGTGTAAGGATTTCCCTCGGCGGCCATCGCCTCGATGACCGGCTTGACGATTCTTTCGAGGGCGGTTTCCAGCTGCGCCGGCGAAAGGATGGAGTCGATCGAATAGGCACCCATGCCGCCCGTATTCGGGCCGCGATCGCCGTCATAAATCGCCTTGTGGTCCTGCGACGGCGGCATCGGGAGCACGTTCCGGCCGTCCGAAAAGACCATGAACGACGCTTCCTCGCCCTGAAGAAACTCCTCGATGACGACCTGGTCCCCGGCACTTCCGAACTGGCGCTCGTGCATGATGGCGCTGATCGCATTCCGAGACTGATCGAGATCCTGGCAGACAAACACGCCCTTGCCGGCGGCAAGCCCATCGGCCTTGATGACAACCGGGAAGCTGTAAGCGGCGGAATCGAGATCCCGGAGGGCGGATTCGGCGTCCGAGTACACCTGATACGCGGCCGTCGGGATACCGTGCCGGCGCATGAAGTCCTTCGCGAAGACCTTACTTCCCTCGAGTTGGGCGGCGCCCCGCGCGGGGCCAACCACCGGGAGCCGGGCGGATCGAAAGGCGTCGACGACGCCTGCGACCAGCGGGGCCTCCGGGCCAATTACTGTTAGGTGGACATCCTGGCTTTTGGCAAAATCCAGGAGGGCCGCCGTATCGTCGGCCCCGATGGGGAGGTTCTCACCGAGTCGTGCGGTCCCGGCATTCCCAGGAGCGCAGTAGATTTTGGTGACCAGAGGGCTTTGTCCCAACTTCCACGCCAGCGCGTGTTCACGTCCGCCTGAGCCTACGACCAGTAGCTTCACGTTGGCGACTCTTTCGGAGTTATGGCTCGAGCGGACTACTTGGTCGAGCTGGTTTTGGTGTCTCCGGCGGGCGCTGCAGACTCCTTGCTGGAAGCCTTTTCCTTGCTGGAATTCGATTCACGCTTGTCGGATCCGTTGCTGGTCGCCCCGTTCTTCCTGGCGTAGTCGGTGATGTACCAGCCAGTTCCTTTGAACTGGATGGCGGGCGCGGATAGTAATCTCTCGAGGGTTCCACCGCAGGCCTTGCACTCGCTGAGTGGGTCGTCCGACAGCTTCTGTATCGCTTCCGTGGTCTCTCCGCAGTCAAGGCAGCGGTATTCGTACATCGGCATTCTAAAACTCCTGTTGATATTCAGTGTGAGAAGCCGGCTTAAGCGACCTGAATATTAAGATTGTGCCAGGCACCTGTCAAGCAAACGGCCGACGCACTGTCCGAGAGACCATTGTATCCCACTTGGGCAGAGAGGCGGGCTGCGGATTGCGGTGTTAACACTTCCGAGCTGGACTTCAGGGCTTCGGCGACAATCCGCGCACTTCGCTGAAACACGCTCCGTCTGCGGTTCTGTTCCTCCGGCGCGCGCCGGAGCAACGGCGATCGGGTCGCCGGGTCGTTCAGAACCGCAAACGCAGCGCTTTTCAGCGAAGTGCGCGGATTGTCGCCGTAAGCAACCAGTGAAACCTGAAACCGCGCCAAAAGTCCTCTGGCACTGCTTTTTATGCTATTCTTTGACTTCTTTAAATGGAGTCCGAATCAGGTCGACGTGACTTTTCACCACCCGCGGTGGGTGGATAGACTCAAGCTGGGTCTGGGCCTCTCGACTCTGGGCCGTCTAGACTGGTCCGCAGCGTGCATCAAGCGGCCGCGGATCTCTTCGGTATTTTTTAAGAACTCATATAGCAGGTAATGAAAGGATCGATATGCAGCTCGAGGATGCGGTAATTGGACTAAGACGTACTCAAACAACTCCACTTCGGGACAGCAAGCATCCTTTGGATGCGATTTTTGCTCCCCGCAACGTGGCACTCGTGGGTGCAACTGAAAAGATCGGAAGCGTCGGGAGGACCGTGCTGTGGAACCTGATCAGCAATCCTTTCGGCGGCACCGTGTATCCCATTAACCCCAAGCGCCCGAACGTGCTTGGGATCAAGGCCTACCCGAACATCAAGGCGGTTCCTGAAGCGGTCGACCTGGCCGTCATTGTCACTCCATCCGACTCGGTTCCAGAGATCATTTCGCAGTGCGTTGAAGTCGGTGTGAAGGGCGCGGTCGTGATCTCGGCCGGTTTCAAGGAAGCGGGCCCGCACGGCGCCGAGCTGGAGCGCCAGGTGTTGAGTGAAGCGCGACGCGGCGGACTGCGCTTGATCGGTCCGAACTGCCTGGGCGTGATGTCACCGCTGTCCGGTTTGAACGCAACCTTCGCCAGTTCGATGGCGAGACCGGGGAATGTGGGGTTCATTTCGCAATCCGGCGCGCTGTGCACGGCCGTCCTTGACTGGAGTCTCCGGGCCAACGTCGGCTTTAGCGCATTCGTTTCGATCGGCTCGATGCTCGACATCAACTGGGGCGACCTGATCGACTATCTGGGCGCCGATCCCCGGACCAGCAGCATCGTCCTCTACATGGAGTCCATCGGCGATGCCCGTGCCTTCCTCTCAGCCGCCCGAGAAGTGGCGCTGACGAAGCCGATCATCGTAATCAAGGCAGGAAGGACGCAGGCAGCCGCAAAAGCAGCCGCGTCTCACACCGGTTCACTCACCGGAAGCGACGAAGTCCTTGATGCGGCGTTCCGCAGAACGGGCGTCCTCCGCGTTAACAACATCGCGGACCTGTTCTACGTGGCCGATGTCCTGAGCAAGCAGCCTCGCCCCAAGGGACCCCGGCTGACGATTGTGACAAACGCGGGAGGACCGGGCGTCCTCGCGACCGATTCGCTGATCCTCCACGGGGGCGCCTTGACCGAAGTTTCTTCCGAAACCTTCAAGGCTTTGAACGACCTGCTGCCCGCTCACTGGAGCAAGAACAACCCGGTCGACATCCTGGGCGATGCGGCCCCGGAGAGGTACGCGAAAGCGCTCGAGATCACGGCCAAGGACCCGAATGCCGACGGTATGCTCGTCATTCTCACCCCGCAGGCCATGACGGACCCGACACAGACAGCCGAGGCGCTGAAGGCGCACGCGAGAAGCGAAGGGAAACCGGTTCTTGCCAGCTGGATGGGCGGCGCGGACGTTGTCGCCGGAGAAGACATTCTCAAACGGGCCGGCATTCCCACGTTCCCGTATCCCGACACCGCCGCGAAGATTTTCAACTATATGTGGCAGTACAGCTACAACCTCAAGGCGCTCTACGAGACTCCGGTCATGTCGGAGTACAAAGGCGGCGGACCTGACCGGCAGCTGGTGAAGTCGATAATCGAAGGGGCCCGGGCCCAACGACGCACCATTCTGACCGAATTCGAATCCAAACAGGTTCTGTCGGCGTACGGGGTTCCGATTGTCGAGACACATATTGCCCGCTCAGCCGACGAGGCCGCAGAGGCCGCGGAGAAGTTAGGCTACCCGGTTGTCATCAAACTGCATTCCGAAACAATTACTCACAAGACCGATGTTGGAGGTGTGCGGCTGAACCTTTGTGATGCAAACGGGGTTCGCGACGCCTACAAGGAGATCGAGACATCGGTGGCTGAGAAGGCTGGGCCCGAGCATTTTCTCGGCGTTACCGTTCAGCCGATGATCAAGCTCAAGGATGGCTATGAGCTGATCATCGGCAGCAGCATCGACCCGCAGTTTGGCCCCGTGCTGCTTTTCGGGTCGGGCGGTCAGCTGGTCGAGGTCTACAAGGACCGCGCGCTCGGCCTTCCTCCTCTGAACACCACGCTGGCCGAGAGAATGATGGAGCAGACGAAGATCTTCAAAGCCCTGAAGGGTGTCAGGGGAAGGAAACCCGTGGATCTGAAGGCTCTCAGTCAGCTGATGGTGCGCTTCAGCCAGCTGGTAGTCGAACAGAACCTCATCAAGGAAATCGACATCAATCCGCTACTGGCCGCGCCCGACAAGCTGGTCGCGCTGGACGCCCGGGTCGTCATCCACGATGTTGACCTGGATCAGGACCAGCTTCCGAAGCCGGCTATCACGCCGTACCCCGTACAGTATGTGCGCCCGTGGACGATGAAGAACGGAACGCAACTGACCATCCGGCCTATCCGCCCGGAGGATGAGCCGCTGCTGGTTCATTTTCACGAGACCTTGTCGGATCGAAGCGTGTATTTCCGTTACTTCCACATGATCAAGCTCAGCCAGCGCATCGCGCACGAGCGGCTGACGCGGATCTGCTTTATCGACTACAACCGCGAGATGGCGCTGGTTGCGGAAACCGAAGACCCGGCAACCGGCGAGCACGTCATCATGGGCGTCGGACGAATCACCAAGATCCAGGGAACGAACGATGCGGAATTCGCAATTGTGGTGTCGGACAAGGTCCAGCGCCAGGGACTGGGCACCGAGCTCCTGCGGCGGGTAATAGAGTTTGCCCGCGATCAGAAGCTGAGCCGTGTGAAGGCCGACATCCTGCTTGAGAATCAGGATATGCAGGAGATCAGCCGTAAGCTCGGATTTCGGATGGAGCCTTCGGACGACCCGTCCATGATCACGGCAGTCACGAACCTGTAAAGCGATCCTTCCAGGATCTCAATCGACGACGCGAAGGTGCGAGACTTGTTCTCACCCTTCGCGTCTTTTTATTTTCGGGGCCCGAGCTGATTTCGACCAGGAGTAGAAGCGGCTTGACCTGCCTCAACGACCCCTTCGATTGTCTTCGGCCCGTGACGGCTTTGCCCGCACAAGCGGTCGGGTTGCGGGGAGGAACAGAACCGCAAGCGAAGCGTCTTTTGCGCAGCGCGCGGATTGTAGCAGCAAGCGAGGACTGGCGGACGTCGTGGCAGCTTCCGGGGAGAATCCGCGCACTGCGCGCAAAGCGCTCCGTTTGCGGTTCTGTCCGCTCGGCGACCCGATTGGTTCCGCCAGGTCCCCGGTTGAAAACGCTACCTGCGCGGCTCTGACAGGTCACTCGGCTGGCGCTCACCTTTCGCCCGAAACTGCTCCACCTTGTGAGCCGCGAATCTGCGGATCCCGTGCAGACACAGAGGATAAGCAAGCAGGCTCAGCAGGACTGCAAGAATCGAGGAGCCCAGGATCACGGGATACAGCAAGTCGTAGTGTGAGAGCAGCTGCCCCCAGAACTGAGTGCTGAAGACCTCGCCAAAACTCACATGGGGTATCGTCGTCCCCTCCGGCAAACCGGTCAGACGAAGCCCGAACCAGCCGGCAAAACCGTAGTACGGAACCACCACCCACGGATTGTTCAGATAAACGCCAACCAGAACCGTGACTTTGTTCAGCCTGAAGACGTGTGCCAGGACAATTCCGAGCAGGGTATGGATCCCGATCAGCGGAGAAAATCCGAGGAAAACGCCGAGCGCGAACGCAAGAGCGGTGCGTTTCGGAGGCTCCTTCACCAGAAGGAGAAGTTGGAAAGTCCGTTTTATCAGTCTCACTTGAAGTGATCAAAGCCTTCTGGAATATACGGCCGCACGGTTCCGTGGCTTCTGAGCAGAAACCCGCTTTCCTCGGTAATCCTGCCGATGCAGACGAGGCTCGGTAGAGAAGCCGGATAGCTGTTTTTCAGGGCGTCGCGTCTCTCCGCCGGTACGGTTACAACGAGCGCATAGTCCTCACCGCCATTCAAAACGGCCTGTTCCACGAGGCGCTCGGGAAGGCCGGCACGGCGGATCGGCGCCTCCGGAGGAATGATGGCGGCCAGGTCGAGCTCCGCGCCCACGTTGCTCTCGTCCATGATATGACAAAGGTCGGAGGCAATGCCGTCACTAACGTCTATTGCCGCATGGACCAGGCCACTCTCCTGCAGCCATAATCCCGCATCGATCAGGGGTTCGGGGATCAAATGGGCAGTCAGGGCGTGCAAACGGTCATCCCTGCCAGCCCGCCCTTTCAGATCGGCTGCGGAAGTTACTGCGCTCAGGTCCGGGTCTTCTGCCCGAAGAATGTCGAGTCCGAGACGCGACCAGCCAACCTCGCCGACAAGGAAGATCCAGTCACCCGGCCGGGCGGCGCTTCTGAGGAGCGCTTCCCCGCTTCTGATAGCTCCGAGGGCGGTCACCGTGATCTGAACGGAATCACCGCTGGAGATGTCTCCTCCCACCAGGGGAACGCGCCACATTTCGGAGGCCTGGAGGGTACCGACGACAAGCCCCCGGAAGTAGACACCGGTCAGCGACGCAGGCAGGACGAGATTCATGAGGAAGGCAACGGGGCGCGCACCGTTGGCAGCCAGGTCACTCAACGAGACGGCGAGGGCCTTCCGGCCGAGAAGCTCGGGCGAGATCCAGCTGCGCTTGAAGTCGACGTTCTCGACCAGGGTATCGGTGGTCACTAGCAGGCGACGCCAGGCTGAGGGATCAAGAACCGCGCTGTCGTCGCCAATCCCTACCCGAACGTAGTCTGGCAGGCGGTCCTGGTGACTTCTTATGAACCGGATCAGGTCGAATTCCCCGGTCGGTTCGGGGCCAGCGGGGTCGGGTGGATTTAAGCCCCGGATGGTTGCGCTCCTTTCCGGGCTCCGGTTCCGCCCCGCCGGGAACCGCCCGGGGGATCGCACAAGGCCCGGTGGAGGACCTGATCCATATCCTGGACAAACACCAATTCGATGTCCCGGAGCGCCGATTCCGGCACCTGGGCCGCGTCGGGCTGGTTCTCCCGGGGAAGCAGGACCGTCGGTATGCGATTGCGACGGGCGGCCATGATCTTTTCTTTGATGCCGCCCACGGCCAGCACCTGACCCCGCAAGGTTATTTCCCCGGTCAGGGCCACGTCGTGCCTCACGGCTCTTTTCGTGGACGCGGAGATCAAGGCGAGAGCAAGGGCAATGCCGGCGGAGGGCCCGTCTTTCGGGATAGCCCCCTCAGGAAGGTGAATGTGGAAGTCGGTTTCCTCGAACAAGCTCTCGTCGAGCGCCAGCTCGGCTGAGCGGGATCGAGCGTAGCTCAGGGCTGCCTGGACCGACTCCTTGAGGATCTCTCCGAGCTGACCGGTCATGATCAGCCGGCCCTTCCCTTTCATCGCGGTGCATTCTACCTGGAGAATCTCCCCTCCGGAAGCCGTCCAGGCCAGAGCGGTGGCGGCTCCAATCGAATCCCGTCCGAGAACGCGTCCACCCTTCCGCCTGGCCGGCCCCAGGAACTCGACCAGATCACCGGGCTGCTTGAGGTTGAACCCCTGTTGCTCGCCCTCCGCGACCCTTCGCGCAATCTTCCGGCAGATGGTCGCGATGCAGCGCTCCAGGTTTCGGAGGCCCGCCTCATCCGTGTAGCGGTTCACGATGTTCCGCAACACGCCCGGGGCAATCCGGAGGTTATCTTTCGACAAACCGTTGGCGGAAAGCTGCTTGGGAACGAGGAAGCGGACCGCGATCTTGCATTTTTCTTCTTCGTCGTAGCCGGGGAGCGACAGGACCTCCAGACGGTCCCGAAAGGCAGGAAGGATGCTCTCCAGGACGTTCGCAGTCGCGATGAAAAGAACCTTGGACAGATCGAAGCCAACACCCAGGTAGTTGTCCCGGAAAGCGCTATTCTGCTCCGGGTCAAGAATTTCCAGGAGGGCGGCCGCAGGGTCACCGCGGACATCCCTGCCCATCTTGTCAATTTCATCCAGAAGAACGACGGGATTGTTGGTTCCCGCGGTTCTGAGCGCGTGAATGATTTTCCCGGGCATCGCCCCGATGTAGGTACGGCGATGGCCGCGAATTTCCGCCTCGTCGTGGAGGCCGCCCAGAGAGATGCGCACGAACTTGCGGCCGAGCGCCCGGGCGATACTCTTCCCGAAGGAGGTCTTCCCCACTCCGGGTGGCCCCACGAAACAGAGGATTCCGCCATGCATGCGTCCCCGAAGTTTGAGCACGGCCAGGTACTCGATGATCCTTCCTTTGACCTCGGCCAGGTTGTAGTGGTTCTCGTCGAGGATCTGCTGCGCCTTCTTTAGGTTCAGGTTGTCGTCACTGCTTCGGTTCCAGGGCAGGCTGAAGGCCCAATCCAGGTAGGTACGGATCAGAGAGGCCTCGGCGGAATCTCCCTGCATCCGCTCCAGCCGGCTGATCTGCCGGACGGCTTCGTCCCGAGCCTCGTGTGGGAGGCCTACTTCGCCGACTTTCTCGCGATAGCGTTCGATCTCCTCGCCAAGGTCTTCGCCCTCTCCCAACTCGTTGCGTATAGCCTTCAATTGCTGCCGGAGGAAGTACTCGCGCTGGTAGCGTTCGATTTCTCCCCTGGCCTGGCTGCTGATCCTCTCCTGGACGGTGAGCAGTTCAAGCTCTCCGGCCAGAATCCGATTGACCATAGTCAGCCGGCCGACCGGGTCGAGTGTCTCGAGGATTTCCTGCGCCTTAGTGATTTCGATGTCCAGATTTGAAACGATCAAGTCGGCCAGGCGACCAGGCTCCTCGAGATTTTCGAGGACCACCATGACCTCCGGCGAGAGCTGTTTGCCCATCTCGACCAGCGAGCGGGCCGTCTGTTTGACGTTTCGGATCAGCGCCTCGAGCTCGATGTCCTCCTCGGTCTCATCGCACTCAATCTCATCGATTCCTTCCACCCTGACGACCAGATGCTCGTCATTTTTCTCGAAGCCGACGATATGGGCGCGGCTGAGCCCCTGAACGACGACTCGAATGCGGTCTTCGGGAACCCGCACGACCCGCATCAGAACCCCGAGGGTGCCAAGCGTGTAAAGATCATCGGGCCCCGGCTCCTCAACGCTTGGATCCTTCTGCGCGACGAGGAAGACCATTCGATCCCGGGCGATGGCGTCCTCGATGGCGACGATTGACCGTTCCCGGACGACGAAGAGGGGAACGAGCATGAATGGAAAGGCGACCATGTCTTTGAGAGGAAGGACAGGAACAATATGGGAGACTACGGAGCTCTTGTCAGTTGTCAGTATTCCGCCGGGAACCTCCACGACGTCCCTGCTCTGTATAGTCATAGTTTCTCAATTCGGTCTGTCGGCGATCAGTCAAGGGCGTAAGGCAAAGGCTGTCATATACTGTCATAAGCATCATATGCCGAAAAGACTTCTCGGAGAAACCGGGGGACCTTAGGGTATCAGGTGATCGATTTCGTGAGTGAATTCGCGGATATCCTTGAAATCCAGGTACACTGACGCGAAGCGCACGTAGGCAACTTTGTCGAGTTGCTTGAGCTGCTGCATCACAAAGTGACCGATTTCCTCAGACGTCAACTCAAAGTTCGGTGAGCTGACAATCGTCTGCTCGACGTGGTCGACGATCTGCTCGAGCTGACGGGGCGAGACCGGACGCTTCTCGCACGCCTTGGTCAGCCCCGACAAGACCTTGGCACGGTCGAAGGGTTCGCGGTAGCCGCCCTTCTTGATGACGAAGTAGGTGATTTCCTCTATGCGTTCGTAGCTGGTATAGCGCCGGTGGCACTGCAGGCACTCGCGACGCCGACGGGTCACGGTCCCTTCTTTGCTTTCCCGCGAGTCGATGACCCGGTCTTCCCTGTGACTGCAGAAAGGGCAACGCATATCTTTGGATTGATAGTAGAGATAGATACCATCGGACCGGAAATGATGCTATAAAAATCGTGCTTGGCGCTTGTTCTGCTTAAGCATGCCCAGCCGAATTTTCGGTTTGTGTGGTGTATGGAACTTTTCCAGTCTGGTTTCCGTTCAAGACTAGCAGACGGGACCAAAGCTGTAGAGGAACTGCAATTGCAGCCGTCAGACGCCAAGTTGGTTGAACGATGCCTGGGCGGGGACGCGAGGGCTTGGGAAAGCCTGGTCCAGCTTTACGGCCGGCGCATCATCAACATGGCATACCACTACACGGGCCGACTCGACGTCGCCGAGGAGTTGACCCAGGATATTTTCCTGAAGGTCTACCAGAATCTCCGCAGCTACAGCCCGTCCACCGGATCATTGAGGAATTGGATCATGCGGGTCGCCCGCAATCTGATCATTGATCACTATCGGGCGAACAAGCGTGACAAACAGGTGGCCGGAAGCGAAGAACTGGAGGTGCTGGATTTCGAGATGGAAAGCCAGACGGCAACCCCATTCGAAAACCTGTATCTGAAAGAGAAGGCGAACTACCTGATGCGCGGGCTTGAGAATCTCACGCCCGAGTTGAAAGAGGCAGTGATTTTGAGGGATATCGAGGGGCTGTCCTACCAGGAGATCGCGGCGATGCTGGATATACCTGAGGGAACAGTCAAGTCAAGAATCAATCGGGGGAGAATTGAACTGGCGAAGGTGCTGCGACGAGACGGCGACACCGACCCGGGTTACTTAACTAACTAGGCCTGATTTTTGACCTGTAAGCACTAGCGGCTGACATATGAATTGCTCCAGATTCGAAACTCTTCTCACCGATTACATCGATCAGTCCCTGGACCACCGGGTCGAGAGCGCCCTCGAACAGCACCTGGACACCTGTCAAGACTGTTCGCGTTTGCTGTCCGACATCAACAGGCTGCGGGAGATGCTCCTTGATTTCCCGCAGGTTACTCCGTCACCGGAGTTCGTTGATCAGGTCCTCGAGAAGACTTGCGGGAAGATTAAAGTCAGATCCCTGTTGGCAGATTTCGTTCTGCCGACTCTTCGAGCCTTCGCCACACAGAGATTTGCGTTTGCGACCCTCATCATGTTCGTGTTCCTTTCCCTGGTCGTAAACCTGGCCGGTCCTGATTTCTCGGCGTTGAGTTTTTCCGACTTCAGGGCCTCGGCTCTGGCGGAACACGCCGACCGATTCTCCGGGCAGATTTATAAGAAATGGATGCAGGTGAAGAACTCGGAAGAGCGCCTCGTCGGGGAAATGTGGCGGCTGAAGGAAGACCTTTACGGTCGATTGGACTCTCACCTGATCAACATGCTGGTGAAGAGCTATCAGGAATCGATCAAGGACAAGGCCGCTGACGAGGGCAAGAAGAAGAAGTGAGATGTCCCGTGATCCGTGAAGCTATGGTTGCGTGGGGGGAATTGCGAGACAGCACGGAGAGATGAATCGTATGAAATGTTACTATCACCCAGATCTTGAATCGGTGCAGGGCTGCTCAACCTGCCGCAAGTTCCTCTGCGCCTCCTGCGCACACACGATCAAGGGTAGGGTTTACTGTCAGGATTGTCTCGTGGCTGGCGCGGATTTGGCGGCCCTGGCAATCTCGCCTCGGTTTGCCAACTACTCCCCTGGACGCGCCGCCCTCTTTGCGATCGTTCCAGGAATAGGAGCGGTTTATAACCGGCAGTACGTCAAGGCGGTCCTTCATTTTGCCATTTTCGCGGGTCTGACCATCATCGCCGGCAGCGGCCCGGACATCTTTGGGGTGGCCGCCTTCGCCTTCTACATCTTCACAATAATCGACGCGTACCGTTCCGCCCAGGCGATCCTGCGGCGGGCCGTGGTTCAGCCGGAAGTAGTTGTGGAAGAGGATCAGGAAGTCAACGTTCCGGTCTGGGGCGGCGTCCTGGTCTTGCTCGGCGTGCTGTTTTTTCTGAACAACCTGCGGGTCTTCAGTTTAAGGGAGATGACCGAGTTCCTGTGGCCCCTGTTCTTCGTGCTCCTCGGTGTCTATCTGGTCATTGACTACTACGTGCTCCCCAAGAAGAAGAATCCCGAAGTGACGACCGTCCCTCCCCCTCCACCGGTCGGGTCGGACCTCAACTCCTCCGCACCCGCAAATCGAGAGGAGAATTTCTAATGTCATCCCGAAGGAGCCTTGCGCCACTGGTCGCGGGGTTGATTCTCGTCCTCATCGGCTTGTTCTTTCTGGCCGTGAACGTTTACGGGATGGACGTTCGCTGGCTTCATATCTTCCGCTTCGGCATTCCTATTCTTCTGATCTGCCTCGGCCTCATGAAACTGGTGCGGCATTTCATCTGGGATGAGACCGTGCTGGAACAGGAACCCGGGAAAGCCAGCCTCCTGTCTGGGATCTTCTGGACATCGATCGGAACGGTGCTGCTTGTCAACGCCTCCGGAGGCCCGAACGCCCTGCAGATCCTCGGATCCTTCTGGCCCGCCATCCTGGTGCTGTTCGGCCTGGGCAAGATCATCGATTTCTATCGCCTGAAAGGGAGACTGCAGTTCCGAACCGGCGAGCTGGTGGGGGTCGTCTTTGTCGTCCTGTTTGGCATTACTGTCGGCCGGATTCACTCCATTCAGCAGGATCTGCCTGACTTCGGAGACGCAGCCGTCAACTGGCCTTGGGAACACCAAGAGCAGTGGAGGAGCCACTTTGAGAGCAGGAAGGCGGTTCCGACCGAAGGAGTCAAATCCCTCCTGGTCACCAATACGTTTGGAGACGTCACCGTTAACACTGGCACTGGGGACCAGATTCAGATCGAGCTGCGGACTTCCGCATCAGCCAAACAACGAGCGCACGCCGACCGCAAAGTCCGCGAGATCGGCATCACTTCCGATCTGCAGGACGGCAGTCTGAATATCGGAACCGACGCGAAGAGCCGCGAGGAAGAAGAAGACCTTCGGATCCGGACTGACCTCCTTGTCATCGCGCCCGAATCGACGATCGTCACTGTAAGGAACGAGCACGGCCGGACGAGTGTCAGTAACTTCAAGGCGCCGGTCGACGTTCAGAACTCCTATGGCCCGGTTCAGCTGGACTCAATCACCGGAAAGGTGCAGGTGAAGAACCGGTTTGAGACCGTCCGAATGCGAGGCATTCAGGGGGACGTCCTGGTTGAGAACCGACGCGGCGATGTCCGAATCGAGGACGTCAAAGGAAATGTCCGGGTTTCAACAGACCGCGAGGGAATCACCCTGGAACGCATTCAGGGAACGGCCGACGTGAACAACTACTTCGGCCAGGTTCGGCTGCAGACCGTATCCGGTCCCGTGAGCATTAAGAGCCCTGGATCGAAAGTCCGGTTAGCGGGTGTCGAAAAGGACTCTTACATCGAGAATTCCCACGAAGGCGTGACCGCTGAAGATGTGGCCGGCAACTTGGAAGTCAACACCTCCTACAGCGACTTGACCGTTAAGAACATCAAAGGGCGGGTCGTCATTCGCGCCTCCCATTCACAGGTGGGGTTGAAGGACCTGGCCCAGGGGGTTACCGTTCAGGGGACGGGTTCGAAGATAGCGCTCTCGGATGTGCAGGGGGCGATTCAAGTCGCCACTTCTCTCCGCCAGGTCACGCTCAACCGCTTCAAAGGCCCCGCCCAGGTGCAGAACGAGTACGGCGAAATCCTCCTCGAACCGGCGGTTCCTCTTGCAGGGTCGGTCGTCGCCAGCAATCGCAACGGCGAGATCAACCTGTTGTTGCCGGAGAGCGTCAGTTGCAAGCTGTCCGCGCAGGCGCCGGGTGGAGAAGTCGTCTCCGACTTTCAGCGGAGGGTCGAAGAAGACAAGGCCCAGATGATCGAGCAGACGATCGGCGGGGGAAAGACCGAAGTCCGCCTCCAGACAACTTATTCCAAGATCCACATCCGGAAGGGTGAGTGAGAGAAATGCGAAAGCGTTGGGCTTTCATTGCGACGGTTTTCCTGTTGTCTTCCTGCGGACCTCACTGGGGCGGCTGGGAGGATGGTCCTCTGACCAGCCTGAACCGTTCCGAACCCCTGCAGAATGACACGGTGCTGGAAGCCGACATCGACGTTCCGATCGGGCAGTTGGAGATTCAGCCGGGGACTTCGGCCAACCTGTACGAACTGGACCTCGAGTACAACCAGCGGATCTTCAAACCGGAGATCGAGTTCGAGCGGCGCGGCGGGACCGCAGTTCTGAAGTTTCGACTCAATGGAGAGGGAAAGTCCATCCGGAGGGTCGGCAAAACGCGCCTCAGTCTTCGCTTCAATCCGTCGGTTCCCTTGGTCCTCAAGACCACAACTGGAGTCGGCCAGAGCGAGATCGACCTGGGCGGAATGAAGGTGCAGAGGCTGAATCTCGAGAGCGGAGTGGGTGAAACCGTAGTGACGATGCTTTCGCCCAACCCGATCTCCTGCGACGGGGTGGACATCCAGAGCGGAGTCGGCTCGCTGGAGATGACCGGCCTCGGAAACCTTGGCTTCAAGCGCTTTCGGTTTCAGGGCGGAGTCGGTGGATCCAAGCTCGATTTCTCCGGGGACTGGAAAGAGGAGGGCGACGTCGATATCGACGTCGGGGTGGGAGGGGTGGAACTTCTCCTTCCTCGCAGTGTCGGAGCCGAAGTGCGTGCACAGAAGAGCTTCATGTCCGGCGTCGACCTGCCCGATTTCGAGAAACGTGGAGACACCTACTTCAGCTATAACCTGGAACGGGTTTCCAAAGTCCTGCGGCTGAATATACAGGCGGGGATTGGCGGAGTCGACCTGCGTTGGATCTAGCCGGTCACCGCATACTGGTAGCCTGCGCGCTAAAAAGGGAGTGCTCGGTACTCCGTCGTGAGCTTATAGTTTCCCCTTCGGCCGGCCCCAAGCCGGCCCCCCGACTCGATTTCCTCGTGACCGGAATCGGCGTTGTCCGCACCGAACAGTCCCTTTATCGGTATCTCTCCGACAATCGCTCGGATATCTGCCTGGTGATCTTCACCGGCACCGCCGGGCAGCTGGATCCCTCCCTCAGGATGGGCGAAACAGTCTGCCCGCAGTCTTGGGCTCTGACAACCGGGGAGGAATTCGAAGTCGGCGTTCCGGTGATCGACGAGCTTCGGGCGCGAGGCATCGAGGTCGCGGGGCGCGGGCTCACGGTGACCCGCCCGGTCCTCAGGGCAAGCGCCCGGGCAGGGCACTTTCGGGAAACGGGGGCGCGGATCTGCGACATGGAGGCGGCCGGCGCCCTCCGGATTGCAGCCGTCTGCGGGGTCCCCTGCATGGCCCCAAAGGTGGTCTCCGACACCGCCGGTTCCTCCGCCCTTGCCTTCTGGACCCACTTTGAGCCGAACATGATCCGGCTGGGGGAGTACCTCAAGCAGCTGCTGGCAGCGCTGGGAGACAGCCAGCCCTGAGCCAGAGCGTCGCCCCTTCCAACTATGCCTTGACGCCAAGCCTGCGAAGCGCAGCTGCAGCCTGCGCTTTATACGCATGTTAGACACCTCAGGGTATGTTTGCTTTCGGTTCGAACCCGCTTGCTTCGCTGGAAAGCACTCGCGCGCGGCTCTGACAAAGGCATCGCTCGAGCGTCGAACCCGCTTGCTTCGCTCCAAAGCGCTCAGGCGAGGCTCTGACACACAACTCGGTGTCGCCTGCTTTGACTCGTATTCCGATAGAGGCCGATCTGTCGCGCGGCGTTCGCCGAGTCCCATCAGAGCCGCGCGCGAGCGTCTTTCAGCGAAGCAAGCGGGTTTCCGCCGGTCAGAGCCGCGCGCGAGTGCTTTCCAGCGAAGCAAGCGGGTTCGAACCGAAAGCAGGTCGCATGCCCCACCGGAATCCCAAGATCCGTTTAAAGAGCAGGCTGCAGCTGCAAATCCCGCCGCCCCCCCAAAAGCCCGGTTTGTAAGGGCACTCACAGGAAAAGCGGGGAGTTGCCAACAAGAATATACTGTTGGAGCTTTTCTTAGCGGAGGGCGCCCGAGTCATGAAAACGAAACCGACCGTCCTTTTAGTCCTGGCTCTTTTCCTCGGTCTTAGCGGCTTTGTTCATGGGCAGTACGCTTACAACCTGCCACAAGTAGCCGATGGGTCGGGAATCAGAACGACCTTCGTCTTCTTCAACAACTCGAGCACCGCTGCCGCAATCACGATGTCCCTGTTCGATAACGCGGGAAGCACGATGGCGATCAACCTGCCGGGCCTCGGCTCCAGCGGAGTTTACACGCTCACCCTCCAGCCCGGTCATACGCGCTTTTATCAGTCCACCGCGGTCGGCAGCCTGATCGTCGGCTCTGCCCGCGTGGTGAGCAGCGCACCAATCGGGGTCTCCGCCGTGTTCACCCTGTACTCGGGCCAGTCGATACTGACGGAGGCGGGCGTCGGGGCGTCTGAAGCTTTGACTCGTTTCGCCATCGCGGTCGACACGAAAGAGAGCCGAAACACGGGCCTTGCCGTCCAGAGTCTCAGCCCAATGGCCTCGGTCAACACGACCCTGACGTTCACACTCTTCGACGGCGCCGGTCAGGAGATCGCTACAACAACGCGGACGCTGCCGAAGTTCGGACATCTTGCCCTGTTCGTGGGCGGGGACGACGGCCTGTTCCCGCAAGCGACCAACTTCCGAGGACAGGTACAGGTCAGTTCCACTTCCCAGGTTGCTGCCCTCACGCTTCTGCAGCATGCAAGCGGAAAACCGCTGACCTCCTTGCCGGTTGTGGCGCAGGCCTCCACTCAGACCCAATTCAACCTTCCGCAGGTCGCCAATGGATTCCAAGCGGAAAGCAACATCGGAGTCAAGACAACCTTCGTCCTGTTCAACCCTGGCACTGAGCCGGCTCGTGTCACCCTCGAACTGACGAATGCCGGCGGAAACGCCTTCCCCGTGACCCTGGACGACGGGCAAAGCGGAAATCAGTTCACTTTTTCGCTTGGCGCCCGAGCTACTCGATTTGTTTCGACCAATGGCACCGGGCCAGTGACCACGGGAGCCGCGCGGGTTGGCTCGACCGTTCCGCTCGGCGTCTCGGCGATTTTCCGGCTGGTCAACGGCGAAGGTGGAATCATAACCGAGACCGGAGTGGGCGATTCTCCGGTTCACACCAGGCTGACTTTGCCGGTAGACCTGACCTCGGGCTTTAACACCGGCGTGGCCCTCTTCAACAATAACGGAGCGCCGGCCTCCGTCCGCTTCCAGTTGATCGACCGAAACGGAAATATCATCGGCCAGACGCCGGACGCCCAGCAGTACGTGGTCCTGAATCAGGAGGCGAAATATATAACCGAGATGTTCTCGGGCATAACCAACATCCAGGGACAGCTCGCGATCACCTCGACCCTGCCTATTGCCGCTGTTACCCTGCGACAAGGTTCGGGGGGCTCCCCGATGACCACTATGCCGGTCAGCCAGGGAGTGACCACCGCACAGACGCCATCCGGAGCGAGTGCGGTTCCGAAGCGTATCCAGGGAGTTGATATAGACAAGGACAGGCAACTGGACATGCGCCTGGACGCCGGGCACGAACTACGGGGCACGATCAGTCTTCCGCTCGGATCCGCGCTCGTTCCGGCACTTGCCCGTGTTCTGAGCAGCAGTGGCGAGATGTTTCCCGGAAGTCTCCGGGCGCCGGGACTCGGCCGGTTGCGTTGGGAATACTCGGTCTTGGTGCCCAATGGGACATATACCCTGCAGGTTCTTGTCGCGAACAGCGACAGCGGCCAGACGGGAACCGGATTTCCGACCGTTTCCTACCATATCCATACCCAGGCGGGAATCGTCGTTACCGGCCCGACATCGCGGGACATTTCCCTTGCGAACACCTCAACTTACGCCATCAGTGGAAGCGTGCAGGAGCTGCTTCGACTCCCGCCAACAGCTTTGGCAGCGCAAACCGTCGCCTTGTTGTTCAGCTCGTCGGAGACCGGGGCGGCGGCGCTGGCGCCCCTGAACTCGACTGGTGGCTTCACCGCAAGGCTCCCGAACGGGACATTTCGCGTGGATTTGGCAGTCCTCGTGACCGAGGGCCAGAACCTGGTCAAAAGTGCTGCCGTGCTCGCCTCGATCGGGCACGTCACGGTCAATGGCCACGCCCTTTCCGCGGTTAATTTCCCCGTCCCTCGATTGGCAACCATTCGCGGCCAGCTCGTTCAACCTGCACTCCCAGCCATTCCGCAAACAGCCTTCGTCAGCGCTATCGATAGCGACGTTCCGCCGCCACCATTCCTACAGCTCCCGCTCTTCCCGATAAGCGCCGGTTTCGGCTTTGCGTCGGCGGCCGGGGGACAGTACACCCTGTACGTGCAACAGGACCAACCGTACGACCTGACGGCAGGCGTTCCGTTGCAGGGTAGCAATCAAAACGAGGTGCGGGTGTGGAGCACGCCCCTGCGGGGCACGGCGACCGAAGTCTTTACGGCCGACGCGATCCGCGACTTCACGTTCCCGCTGCCCCTCAATCCTCTTAAGCTGACCGGCACGGTAACCAATGCGCAGGGGACCGCCTTGCAGTACGTCCTGGTGGCCGCTGTCTGCAACAGCCTCGATGGCGCCGCAAATATCTCATTCTCGTCTTCGGTCGTCACAGGGGCGGACGGCAAATTCGAGTTAAATCTCCCTCCGGGGACGAACTACAACTTGTCCTTTGTGCCTAACACACAGACGGCAGCCGGTTTGTAGCTAGCTGCAACGCTCAGTCTGATCGACGGATGAGACCCACCAGCCGCGTCCGTCGATCAACCTCCCGCCCGTTTTCCCCGACCCCTTTTTATGATCTATTGGAAGCATGAATTACGGCATCACGGGGATGAGTGGGCTCATCGGCAGCGCGCTGGCCCGATCACTGCGCAACGACGGTCACCAGGCGTTAGGTCTTCCCAGGTCGGTCACTGACCCGGCCCTCGTCGACCGCCTCGACGCGGTCGTCAACCTCGCCGGCGCCCCAATCGCCGGGCAACGCTGGACCGCGGCGCGAAAAGACCAAATCCGCGACAGCCGGATTCGTGCGACCAGGGACCTGGTGGAGACGCTCGGGCGTTCTTCGACACCTCCGAAGGTCCTGGTGAGCGGATCCGCGATTGGTTTTTACGGCGTCAGGGGCGATGAGGAACTGGATGAGAGCAGCCAGCGCGGCACGGGATTCCTGCCCGACGTCGCGGACGCCTGGGAGAAGGAAGCCGAGGCCGCCGGGAAGCTCGGCATTCGTGTCGTTCTCCTTCGGACCGGCGTGGTGCTGGCTCGGGAAGGCGGCGCGCTCCCGGAGATGGCGAAGCCCTTTCGCGCCTTTGCCGGCGGCCCGATAGGTGGGGGGACCCAGTGGATGTCGTGGATACACCTCGCTGATGAGGTGAGAGCGATTCGCCTGGCTCTCGATTCCCCGGCGCTCGCCGGACCGGTCAATTCGACGTCCCCGAACCCCGTTCGCAACGAGGAATTTGCGCACGAGCTGGGGAAAGCATTGCACCGGCCCTCCCTGATCAAAGCACCCGCATTCGCCTTGCGTGCGGTGTTTGGAGAAATGGCCGACGAAGTGCTTCTGGGAGGCCAGCAGGTCATGCCCCGCCGGCTTCTCAAGGCCGGGTTTCAGTTCAATTTCCCGACTCTTGGTCGCGCCTTGGCGGATCTGTTTCGATAGGAATAGGGAAATAGGACTTATAGGACCAATAGGACGTATAGGAAAAGTCCGGGCGCCGTACTCTTCGTAGTTCCCTATATGTCCTATTGGTCCTATAGGTCCTATAAACCTATTGTCCTATAGGCCTATTGGTCCCGACCCGAGTGCCTTCCCTTGCCACGAATCGCGCCGGTCCAGCTCATCCCTGATTCGCTGGAGCACCAAGCTCTTGTGGAGTCTCCAGCGCGGAGCGAGCAGTTCGTGTTCCGGAGCCCAGCCAAACAGGCGCTGAATCACGATCCCGGGAGCGAGCAGTTCAATGAAATCGCAGATCAGGGCAACCCACTCGTCGAGCGAGAAAGTCTTGAACGGTTGACGCAGGTACTGCGTGCCCCAGGGCCGTGTTGGCGAGCACGTGGAGGTGGTGAATCTTGACGAAATCCACACCGAGGCGATTCAGCGCGGCTGCGGATTCGAGCATCTGCGAACGGGACTCCCAGGGGAAGCCGAGGATTACGTGGGAACAGACCGGCAAGCCCAACAGTACGGGTCCTCTCCACGGCGTCAACGTAGCAGGCGAAACTGTGGGCGCGGTTGATCCTCTCCAGAGTTTCGTCCCGCGCCGATTCCAGCCCGTATTCCAGGCAGACGAACTTTTCCTTCGCCAGCTCCCGGATCATCTCCAGTTTGGGCTGTTCCACGCAATCGGCCCTGGTTCCGATGGAGATGCCGACGATCACGGTCGTCAGCGTAGAGGGACTGCCGGAAACGGGATTGCAGGGTCTCGACGTCGCTGTGCGTATTCGTGTAGTGCTGCCAGTAGACAATGAATTTGCGGGCGCCGAATCGCGAGGAGAGGAAGCGGATTCCCTCCTCGATCTGCTGCTCCACCGGTTTTCCGGCTCCGACACCGAGGGCCCTGAAACTGTCGTTGCTGCAGTACGTGCAGCCTCCCCGGGCTAGTGTTCCGTCCCGGTTGGGACACGTGAATCCCCCGTCGACGGAGACCTTGTAGACCGTCTCGCCGAATCGGAGCTTCAGCCATTCGCCGTAGCTGTTGTAGCGTTCAGGACCCATGACGCGTGACCGCAATAAAACAGTCGCCACCACGTGCTGGGGGCATTCACTCACAGTCTAGCAACTCAACAAAAGGAAGTACTCGCGATTGCCTTTCTGCCCTGGGATTGGAGACGGGGTTTCTCCGAGTACTGCAAAACCCAGCTCGATGGCATATTGCCTGATTCGCTCGACGATCGCCGTGCGAAGCTCCTGGGAACGGATGATGCCGCCGGCGCCCACCTCATCGCGTTCCGCCTCGAACTGAGGCTTCACGAGAGCCAGAATCCTGACGGGAGAGAACTGCCGGAGCCCGGGCAGAACCAGGCGCAGCGAAATGAAGGAAAGGTCGATCGTGATCAGATCCACTCGCTCTCCGACCAGAGATGGATGGATGTTCCTGACGTTGATCGAGTCCTTGACCTTGACCCTCGGGTCCGTCTGGAGCTTCCAGTCAAGCTGCCCCTTGCCGACATCGAAGGCGTACACCACGCGGGCGCCGTTCTGAAGCAGGCAATCTGTAAATCCGCCGGTCGATGCGCCGAGGTCGAGGCAGGCAACGCCACTGACATCCACTGAAAGGGCACCCAGGGCAGCCTCGAGTTTCAGACCTCCCCGGGAAACATACCTTTCCTCGCCACCTTTCAGCCTGATGCTCAACGACGAATCGACCGCGGTCCCCGGCTTGTCGACTCTCTGCTCCCCCACCAGGACGCGGCCGGTCAGGACGATCGCCGCTGCCGTTTTACGATCTGGAGCAAATCCCTTTTGGACGAGGAGGTCGTCCAACCGCGTCTTTTCCATCGGTTTTCCTTCAAGAACTGCCTGATCCGGTTGTACAGGCCGTCGGTGTCCAGCCCGTACTTCGCGAGCAGAAGCGACGGAGAACCGTGCGGTACCAGGACGTCCGGAATCCCGAGGCGGAGGAAAGCGTTGCCGAATATCTGGTGTCGTTCGAGCGCCTCCCAGCACGCGCTTGCGAAGCCGCCGTGGATGCTGGCTTCCTCCACGAACACGAGGAGCGGGAAAGCTCTGGCTGTCTGGCAGAGCAACCCCTCGTCGATCGGTTTCACCCAGCGCGCGTTGATCACCTGGGCCTCGTACCCATCCCTGCTGAGCAGCTCCGCGGCGTGGAGTGCGGGGTAAACCATGCTGCCGAGGGCGACGATTGCGAGGTCCCGCCCTTCCCTGAGGATTTCCCCTTTCCCTACCGGCAGCTCCTTCAGATCCGAGTCCATCGTCACCCCGACGGCTTCGCCGCGCGGATAGCGGATCGCGACCGGATGCGGGAGGTCGATGGCGGTTTTGAGCATGTGCTGAAGCTCGTTCTCGTCTTTGGGCGCCATGACGTGCATGTTCGGGAGGCAGCGCAGGTAGGCGAGATCCAGGAGCCCATGATGGGTTGGCCCGTCAGCGCCGGCCAGCCCGCCGCGATCCAGGCAGAAGCTGGTCCGCAGGTCCATCAGGCAAGTGTCGTGGACCACCTGGTCATAGGCGCGCTGGAGGAAAGTCGAGTAGATGGCGCACACCGGTTTGAAGCCTTCGAGGGCCATTCCCGCTGCGAAGGTTACCGCATGCTGCTCGGCAATGCCGACGTCGAAGAATCTCTTGGGAAACGCGGCCGCGAATTTGTCCAGGCCGGTTCCGGAAGCCATCGCGGCCGTGATCGCGACGACTTTGTTGTCTGCTTCCCCGATCCGGACCAGGGTTTGACCGAATACCTGGGTGTACGTCGGGATCTTCGAAGACGGGCTGACGAAAGTAGCGGTATTAACATCAAATGCCGTCGGACCGTGCCATTTGACCTGGTCCTTCTCGGCCGCTTCATAACCCTTGCCCTTGGTGGTCAGGACGTGGAGGAGAATCGGGCCCTTCTTCCCCTTGATCTGCTGCAACTGTTCAACCAGAGCCGGAATGTCGTGCCCGTTGATTGGGCCGTGGTACTGAAAACCCAGCTCCTCGAGAAGGAGACCCGGAATGGCGTAGGTCCGAATCGCGTCGACGATTTCCTTGGTCGTCTTGAAGAGACGATCGCCCACTCCCGGGATATGGTGCATGAAGGACTCGATATCCTTCTTGATCCGCTGGTACACCTGGGCCTTCACGATCCTCTTGAGGTATCCGGCGAGCGCGCCCACATTGGGCGAGATGGACATTTCGTTGTCGTTCAAAATCAGGATCAGGTCGCGCTTCTCGTATCCGGCAAGGTTGAGACCTTCGAGCGCCATTCCACCGGTAAGTCCGGCATCCCCGATCAGCGCGACCACCTTGAAGTCCTCCTGGTTCAGATCGCGGGCGGTGGCGATTCCCAATGCGGCGGAGATGGAGGTGCAGGCATGCCCGGCATTGAAAACGTCGTACGGGCTCTCCTCCCGTCGCAGGAACGGAGACAGCCCGCCATACTGCCGTATGGTGTGGAACCGGTCGCGCCGGCCGGTCAGGATCTTGTGAGGATAGGCCTGATGTCCCACGTCGAAGATAATCTTGTCTTTTGGGGTATCGAGCGCGTAATGGAGGGCAATACAGAGCTCGACGGTTCCCAGGCTCGCCCCGAGGTGCCCGCCGGTCTTGCTGATGCAGTTGATGATATGACTGCGAACTTCTTCCGCAACCTGGCTGAGCTCCTGAACTTGTAGCTTCTTCAGGTCGTCGGGGCTATTGATGTCGCTTAAGTAGCGGTATTGCATGAATTTCAGAACCTGCGGATTGAAATGAAGTTGGCAAGCTCTCTCAGCACTTCGCCTTTAGCGCCGAGAAAAGCCACTTCATGGACCGCATCCTCCACTAATTTCTCTGCGACCTCCCGACTGGCCTCCAAGCCATACATGGCCGGATAGGTCGCTTTCTTGTCCACGCGGTCTTTGCCGGAGGTCTTTCCCAGCTGCTCGGGAGTGCCCTCAATATCCAGAATATCGTCTACGATCTGGAAGGCCAGACCGATCGAGGCCCCAAAATCAGCCAGCGCGTTGCGAGCATTGTCGTCCGCGTTGCTCAGCAGCGCCGCGCATCGGACCGACGCCTGAATGAGAGCTCCGGTTTTCGACGAGTGAATGTAGTTCAGTTGTTCCCGCGAAAACGGCTTGCCCTGAGTCGCAAGATCGACCACCTGGCCGCCCACCATCCCGCAGGAAGTCCCAATCGCCCGTGCGATCTTGTGGATGACCTTGATCTTCCGTTCCTGCTGGTCGTCGGGCACCGGTATTTCGGCCAGGAGCTGAAAGGCGAGCGTCAGAAGAGCGTCGCCGGCCAGGATCGCCATGCCTTCCCCGAATTTCTTGTGCGCGGTCGGCTGACCCCGGCGCAAGTCATCGTTGTCCATCGCCGGGAGATCGTCATGGATCAGCGAATAGGTGTGGATGAGCTCGAGCGCGCCAGCCAAGGCAATCAGTGCCCGAAAATCTCCGCCCAGCGCCTCTCCCGTCGCCAGGGCGAGGATCGGCCGGATTCGCTTTCCTCCCGCGAACACGCTGTAGCGCATCGCCTGGTGAATGACTTCCGGATAAAGATCGGCAGGAGGCAGATACTCGTCCAGAAAGGCGTCCACTAGCTTCTTTTGACGCTGCATGTAATCGGCAATGTCAACCTTGGCCGGTGGGGCGGCCTGTCCCCTTCCGTCTGTCACTCCTTCTGCTCTCCTTTCAGCTCGAACGGTTCCTCGGCGAGCTTCCCATCTTTGTTTTTCAGGAGAATCTCGACTTTCCGCTCGGCTTCCGTCAGCTTACTGTTACAGAAGCGTGAGATTGTAATGCCTTCCTCGAAGAGTTGTAACGCCTTTTCAAGGGGCACCTCCCCGCGCTCGAGCTCGACTACAATCGTCTCGAGCCTGGTCAAGGCATTTTCAAAATCCTTATATTCCATCCTTGGGCTCCTTCCGGGCTTTGAACTGGCCCATTGCGACCCTGATGTTCACGATTTCCTCCGGCGTGACTTGGCTCGGGTCCCGGACGACCTGCTGGTCTGCCTTGGTCACGATCGCATACCCGCGTTGGAGCACGGCCAGCGGCGAATAGGCCTCAAGCTGCGCAGACCGTTTGTCCAGTCGCTGACGGCTGCTCTGCAGGTAGTGCCGGAAGGACCGATCGACCGCTGTCTCCAGCTCCGAGACCCGGGCGATGTACGGGCGCAGACCGGCGGGCAAGAGTCGAAGCAGGCGGGCGTGCAACTCATCCAGGCGCTGGCAGTAGAATCTCGATCTGCTCTGCGCATCAACAAAGGCCCGGTTGGAGGCCAGTCTTTCCAGGCGCTGCCGTTTGTCCCGCACAGTCAGGCGGAATGACTGCAGGACCCGACCGAAGAGAAGGCTCACCTTCTCGCACAGCTCGTCGCGCGTGCGCGAGACTATTTCAGCCGCAGCGGAGGGTGTCGGGGCGCGCAGGTCGGCGACGAAATCGCAGATGGTGAAATCGACTTCATGCCCCACAGCCGAGATGACCGGAATGCGGGAATTGAAAACCGCACGGGCAACTGGCTCCTCGTTGAAGGCCCACAGGTCCTCCAGAGATCCGCCCCCTCGGCCGACGATGAGCACGTCGATATCCTGCCGCGTGTTCATGTAGTTGATCCCGCGCGCAATCTCTTCAGGCGCGCCCGGACCCTGGACGCGGACGGGAAAGATCAGCACGTCGACACTGTTGTTCCGCCGTTTGAGGACCCGCAAAATATCGTGGATGGCGGCGCCACTCGGCGAGGTAACCACGCCGATCTTCTGAGGCAGGGCGGGCAGGGGTCTTTTGCGGCCAGCCTCGAAAAATCCCTGGCCCTGGAGACGGGCCTTCAGCTGCTCGAATGCCACCTGAAGGGCTCCCATTCCGGCCGGCTCCATGTGCTCGACCACCAGCTGAAATTCCCCGCGCGGCGGATAAACGGAGAGGGAACCGCGGGCCAGCACATCCATCCCATCCTGTGGCTGGAACTTCAGATACCGGTTTTGCATCCGGAAGCAGATGGCCCGGATCTGGGCCTCGCCATCCTTCAGGGTGAAGTAGAAATGGCCCGAGCCCGGAACCTTGAGATTGGAGATCTCCCCTTTCACCCACAAGTCGCGGAATCGGAGCTCCAGATCGCGCTTGACGTCATTGACGAGCTGCGATACCGAGAGGATTCTCCGCTCCTCAAATAGCCGCAATTCCTGTTGTTGCATTCAGTTTGTCCGGCCCGGAAAGGCTTCAATCGCAGCAGTGATTATACCGTAAGTCGGAAATGGATTCTGTGGCGGCCTGGAGGCATTCTTGGGGCATTCCAGGGCAGAGAAATGTCAATCGTTCCCCCCACCAGCCCAAGCGAGCCCCAAACAGGGGAATGAAATTGTGGAGCCCGCGCGGGGGAGAGGTGTCGACAGAGTTGCATCCAGTCGCCCAGGCAAGAGTAGGGCGGCTGATCGTTCGGACGCCATTGCTCCTCGGTCTCTTTGCGCCAAGGCCCCTGGCACCGCTTCATGATCCGGAGGTTGATCGGGCATGCGGCGTCGGTGGCTATTCGAACCCGCTTACTCCGCTGGAAGGCGCTCCGTGCGCGGCTCTGACAGGGTTCGGCGTGCCGCGGCGGCGCCCTCATCCCGTGTCCCCGACTACCCAGTGAAAACAATGGACAAAGCCGGCACAAACTCGCGCCGAGTCCGGTCAGAGCCGCGCACGCAGCGTTTTCCAGCGGAGTAAGCGGGTTCAAACAGTGAGCAGAACCGTGGCTCAGCAAGAACCCGCAAGAATCCGCGAGAATCCGCAGGAATCCGGGAGGACAGAGTAGGGGACGGAGTTCTTTTTGAGCCCGGCGATTCAGGGGTCGGACCGAGATTATCGGTGAAGCGGTGCCAGGGCTTCAATTTTCAACTTTGCCATCACCTTTCGGCATCCAGCGGAAATTGAAAATTGAAGCCCTGGCACCGCTTCCCGGGTTGTCGCCGGCCATCCCGGTGACCGGTCGCTCAGCCGCTTCGCGGCTTGGCCGCTCCCGGCTCTGGGGGTGAGCGGGGCTTGACTTAACTACGCGTTGGTCCCCTCGATTGCCCGATCCACGGCCAGCGCAGGCCGGGCGAGGTTCAGATCCTGCTCAATTGCAGAAGACACCCGCAGCAATAGTCCCTCGCTGAAATGCGGGCCGAGCAACTGCAGGCCGATCGGAAGACCATTCGCAAACCCGCACGGGAGCGATATGGCAGGAATGCCAGCCAGATTGGCCGTCACAGTGTAAACATCCGAAAGGTACATCGCCAGCGGGTCGTCGGCCTTCTCGCCCAAACGGAACGGAAGAGAGGGGGTTGTGGGCCCGAGGAGCAGGTCCACGGATTCGAAGGCCTGCAGGAAGTCCCTCGCCAGAAGCGTCCGCACCTTGCTTGCCTTCAGATAGTACGCGTCATAGTAGCCGGATGAGAGGACGTAGGTTCCGATCATGATTCGCCGCTTGACCTCGGCCCCGAAACCCCTCGGTGCGAGAGCGGACATACATATCTTCGAGGTCGGCTGGATTCGAACAGCGGAATCCATATTTGACCGCATCGTACCGGGCGAGATTCGCGCTCGCCTCAGCAGGCGCAATGATGTAGTAGGTGCTGATCGCGTATTGAGTGTTGGGAAGACTGACTTCAATCACCTGGCATCCGAGCTGCTCCAACCTTCCGAGCGTGCCGCGAATCGAGTCGGCGATTACGCTGTCCAGTCCCTCCCCAAACCACTCGCGGGGGACACCGATCCTCAGGCCCCGCACGTCCCTTCCCGAGTTCCGACAAATAGTCAGGGACCGGCTCCGCCGCGGAAGTCGAATCGGCCGGATCATGTCCGGCAATGGCAGCGAGCAGGAGCGCGGCGTCGCGGGTGTCGCGCGCCAGCGGGCCAATCTGGTCCAGGGATGAGGCGAATGCGACCAGCCCATAGCGGGAGACCCGGCCGTAGGTCGGTTTCAGCCCGACCACGCCGCAAAAGGCGGCCGGCTGCCGGATCGAACCACCTGTGTCGCTTCCCAGCGCACCAGGCACCTGGAAAGCCGCGACCGCTGCCGCAGAACCGCCACTCGATCCTCCAGGAACCCGGCCAGTATCCCAGGGATTGCGAGTCGGAAGGTAGGCCGAATTCTCGGTGCTCGAACCCATGGCGAATTCGTCGCAGTTGGTCTTCCCGACGCAGAAGCGCGCCGGCGCTCTTCAGTTTCGTGACAACCGTGGCATCGTAAGGCGACCTGTAGTTCTGCAGGATTTTTGAGCCGCACGTCGTCGGGGCGTCGAGCGTAACCATGTTGTCCTTCACGGCTACAGGAATCCCGGTCAAAGGACCCACTTTCTTCGTTCCCGCGCCCAACTCGCGATCCAGCCCGGCGGCCTCGGCCATGACACGATCAGACGCCACGTGGAGAAAGCAGCCTAGCGCTCGATCGGTTCCGTCAATACGTTCCAGGCAGGCGGCCGCAATGTCTGTGGCGCTCAGCCGCCTGGCGGCAAGAGCCTCGTGCAACTCGTATATTGACAACTCGTGGATTTGACTCATCTTGTGTTCCTGACCCGGCTACTCGATAACCTTCGGAACCTGGAATTGGTGGTCCGACGCCTGGGGGGCATTGGAAACCGCAGCATCCGCAGGAAGTGAGGGCCGAAGCTGGTCTTCGCGCACCGGCGTCTTCTCAGGGCCTGCCAGAGCGTGGTAGGTGGGTGCGACCCCGGAAGTCTCGACCTGCCCGAGGGCCTCAAAATGATCGAGGATCTGCTGGAAGTGATGGACGAACAACTCGAGCTCCTCGGGCGTGTAACTCAACTTGGAGAGTTGCGCGATCCTGTGCACTTGTTCGACTGAAACTGGCACCGTTTCCCCCTTCTGTTCCGGAGTCTCGGGAAATTTCGGGGACATGATACTTAATTCCCCTCCCATTGGCAGGGACATGCGCGAGCAAAGGAATTAAGTTTCGTGTCCCCGAAATTCGCCCGGCGATTCCCGAAATTCCACCGATCTGATTTGAGCGAGGTATTGTCGCGTTATCCGAACATCCCTTTCAATCTGTTTTTTGAGCTCGCCAACCGAGTCGAACCGCTGCTCGGCCCGCAAACGAAGGCAGAATTCCAGACCGATTGCCGTTCCGTACAAGTCCGAAGCGAAATCCAGGAGAAAGGCCTCGATAAGGGGCACGGCTGCGCGCCGCCTGTACAAGGTGGGTCGGAAGCCGATGTTGACGACGCACACATGGCGTTCATCCCCGACACGCGCCTGCCCGGCGTAGACACCCGGGGCGGGGATCAGCTCGTTCTCAGACTCGAGGTTGGCCGTCGGGAAACCCAGCTCGCGTCCCCGGCCGGCGCCCCTGATCACCGTTCCTCGCACCTCGTAGGGTCGACCAAGCAGCCGCCGAACCAGGGAGACTCGCCCTTCGGCCAGCAGGTTTCTAACCCGTGTGCTGCTGATTCTGCTCTCGCGGAACGTAACCGGTTCGATTCCCTCCACCTTGATGCCGAGAGGCGCCGAGACGGACTGAAGCAGGTTGAAATCACCCGCCCGCCGGTGCCCGAACCGGAAGTTCGTCCCGACCAGAATTTCGCGGACTCCATGGTTAAACAGGATTTCCCGGACAAACTGCTCGGGCGACAGGAGAGACAGCTCGCGACTGAACGGGAGATTGATGAAGATATCCACTCCCATGCCTGCCAACGCTTCCCGCTTCTGCCTGCGCGTCTGCAGCAGAGCCGGTGCGGTGTCCGGGCTGATGGCTTTTTGCGGATGCGGATCGAAGCTGAGGACAAGCGCGGTGCCGTCGGCTTGGCGGGCCCGCTCAACCGTACTGCGAATGATCCGCTGGTGCCCGCGATGAACCCCATCGAAGACTCCGATAGTGAGCACCGGGTACCGAAGCGGCTGCGGGATCTGGTCAAAGGATCCGATAACGAGCATCGTTGATCAGGGTATCTCCAGAACCAGGCCGTCGTAAGCGAGCGCGACGCCGTCGGGCAGAATCCTCGACCCCTCCTCGTGCTCTACGTCATGGCTCATGTGAATCAGGTAGGTCGACCGCGGCTTCAACTGCCGGGACGCTTCGGATGCTTCCTCCAGGCTGAAGTGGGACGGATGCGAGCGATATCGCAGGCCGTCGATGACGAGGCAGTCAAGGCCTCCCAGCTTCTTCCTGGAATCCTCCGGAATGCAGTTGACGTCGGTCAGGTAGCCGAAGCCGCCGATTCTGAATCCGAGGATCGGGAGACTGCCGTGCAGCACGTCGATCGGCTCAAACCTCAAGTCCCCAATCGAGAACGCTCCGTCGATTTCATGCGGTTCGATCTCAGCGATGCCAGGGTAAGGGTTCTCCGCAAAGAGGTGACGAAAGGTAACGCGAATCTGCCGGAGGGTTTCGGTACTGGCGTAGATCGGCATCGGCTTCCTGGAGCGGGCGCTGAAAGGATAAACGTCATCCAATCCCAGGATGTGATCGGCGTGGGCGTGGGTAAAGACAACGGCGTCGATGCTGGCAACGTCGTGGCGCAGCATCTGGAGCCGAAAGTCTACGGAGGTGTCGATCACGACGGAAACCGACTCGGTCTGCAGGAGAACCGAGGAACGCAGCCGCCGGTTGCGCGGATCATCCGACCGGCAGACCGGGCAGCGGCATCCGATCACCGGGATCCCGCGCGACGTGCCCGTGCCGAGGAATGTCACTTTCATGCGACGCCTGTCTTCGCGCTCGAGCCCGTTCTACAACTTGGGGAGCTTGGACTTACTCAGGAACACCATGCGCAGCTCGTACAGCACGCTCTGAAGGACCTGGGATTCCTCGGCGCTGAGGTTCCCCTTGGTCTTTTCCTGAAGTGCAGTGAGCATTTCAATCACCTGCTTGGCAAATTCCAGATCCTGCATGGAACGGCCCTGGACCGGAATATCTCCCAACGCGATCTGTGCCTGTTGGTAGAGCATTCCGATAAGCGTTCGAAAGCTCTCCGCCGCGCCGCTTCGCGTCCTTGGGATCCTTGTCTTTCGGCGGTTCCGCCGTCCTCTTCCTGTCTTCGACCCGAGGCTCGGCCGGGGCCGGTCGCGCTTGAGTTTGAGCTTGAGCTTGAGTTTGAGTTTGAGCCGCCTTCTCCGCGGCCGCTTCCGGTCGCAGTTCGCCCTGTTCGTCGAAGAGTCGGCGGTCAGTCACCTTGAATCCGGCAACATCCGATTGTTCGTTCTCTTTGGCCATGGGGGTTCTCTTTCTCAACCGACTTCTTGGTCGGGGTCTTCGGTTTTCTTCAACTCCTGCCAGGAAGCTTCCATTTCCGCAAGGCTCAGATTTTTCAGCGCTTTCCCCTGGGAAGCGAAATGCGCCTCGAGCCGTTTGAAGCGTTGGGAGAACTTGGAATTTGCCCGCCGCAGGGCCGTCTCCGGGTCGATTTCCAGAAAACGGGCAATATTGACCGCGGCGAAGAGCATGTCGCCAACTTCTTCCTTGACTCTCTCCTCATTCTTCTGCTGGAGAGCAGCCTCGAGCTCGCTGAACTCTTCCAGGAACTTGTCCCGAATTTGGCGGATATCGGGCCAGTCGAATCCCACGCGCGATGCTTTGGCCGAAACCTGGTACGTTGTGTACAGGGCAGGCAGATTAGCCGGAACACCATCGAGCATCGATTCCCTGTCGTTCACCCGGCCGGCCGCCTCCTTCTCCGCCGCCTTGATGTCCTCCCAGTGTTTGAGCAATTCGCGGGCATCCTGGTAGCTCGCCGTGCCAAAAATGTGAGGGTGCCTGCGGACCATTTTCTCATGGACCCGCCGGCACACCTCGTAGGCGTCGAATTCGCCCTTCTCTTTGGCAATTCGGCTGTGAAAAATGATCTGGAACAGGAGGTCGCCCAGTTCTTCGCACAGCTCCTGCGGATCGGCCTTGTCCAGGGCCTCCAGGACCTCGTAACTCTCTTCGATCAACATCGGTTTGAGAGTCTCGCGGGTCTGCTCCCGGTCCCACGGACATCCCCCAGGCCCCCGGAGGATGTCCATCAATTCAACCAGCTTATCAAAGGAATGAGGCTTGTCGTGATCGTCTGGCACGGTTCATCCTTCGACCACGTCAAACTGTTCGATGTGCATCAGGGGATCGGGCTTGACCGTCACGATCTTTCCGGTCATTTCCTCGATCTCGGTCAGGACTTCCCTTTCGCCGTTCTTGAGAGCCTTGCTGACGTCCGGATGGCAGCGGATGATGATCTCCTCCCCTTCCTGCAGGTGAGGGATCATCTTCCGCACCTCCTGGTGGATCAGGTACGAAATGGTGCGAACCGACTTGGTGAGCCCAGTGCCCGTGGCAGAAGGGGCAGGGCTGGCATAGCGTCCGCTCGAGGGATTGCTTGACCCTTTTGCGGGTGATGGCCACCAGTCCGAACTCATTGAACTGAAGGATTTTCGACGGGCTCTTGTCCTTGGACAACTCGGCCTGCAACGCCTCCATGACCTTCTGGCGGTTGCGGCGCTCGTCCATGTCGATGAAGTCGATGACGATGATCCCGCCGAGATCGCGCAGGCGGATCTGTCTGACCACCTCCTTGACCGCGTCAAGGTTCGTCCTGGTGATCGTGTCCTCGAGCGAATTGGTGCTGCCGACGAATTTTCCGGTATTGACGTCGATCGCCACAAGAGCTTCGGTCTGGTTCAGTACGATGTAGCCGCCGTTCTTTAGCCACACCTTCTGACGGAGCGCCTTCTCCAGCTCGGCCGAGACTCCATGTTGATCAAAGATCGGTGTGCTCTTGTTGTAGAGCCGGACACGACTGACCAACTCCGGGATTGAACTTGCTGACGAAATCGACGATCCGTTCGTACTCCTGTTCGTCGTCCACGCGAATCAGCCCGGAAGTCGTCATTGAAGTAGTCGCGAACGACCCGCTGCACCAGGCTCGGTTCTGAATGGACCAGTGCGGGCGCCGAGGCTCGCTCGGCCTTGGCTCGCACGTCTTCCCAGAGCCGGGTCAGGTAAATCATGTCAGTTGCGGAAGTCCTGTTCCGAGTGACCCTCGCCTGCCGTCCTTACAATGAATCCTTTGCCGAAATCGCCCCGCAGGCGGGTGATTATCTCTTTCAGTCGCTGGCGTTCTCCATCGGTCGAGATCTTCCGGGATACGCCGACGTGCTCGACGGTCGGCATATAGACCAGATACCGTCCGGGAAGAGCCACGTGCGAGGTGATCCTCGCCCCCTTCTTCCCGATCGGCTCCTTGGCGATCTGAACCATTATTTCCTGCCCCTCACGGAGCAGGTCCCCGATCTGGGGTCTTCCTTTCGGGGCCGCCTGAGGGGCGGCGCTTGCGATTTCCGTCGCCGGATCGCGCGAGCCAACTCCTGGACATCGCTCTTTTCCTCGACCCGCGCTTCCGCGTCGGCCGGTTGCTCCGGCGTGGCGACGTCCGGCTCGTGATTGACGATCGTACGGACCGTCTCCTCGGAGCCTTCGGCCTCCGCTCGGGCGGCTGCCGCCTCTGCCTCAGCCTGCTTTTCCCGTGCGCGCTCCTGTCGCCGTTCTTCGCGGGCCTTGCGCGCCGACTCTCTCCGTGTCTCGGACGGCGAGGGTTCTTCGGCCTTTGCCGTCTCGGCATCCGCCTCCCGCTCCTTCTCCGGTTCGGTCTCGGTGGGCTCTTCGGCCTTTGCCTGATCGCGCTTCGATTTCTCGCGGACCGGTCTTTCCTCGCTGCGCGTCGGCTCTTCGGTTGCGGAGGGAACGTCCGCCCAGAGGCTGGATTCGGCTTGAGACCGTTCCACTTCGAAGGCCTCAGCGGTCGGAAGCTCGAGACGGCTCCGCTGCAGTCGTAAGTGCCGGGGGTTCGCCACTGCCGGTCTGGGCAGGTTCGCCCAGCTGGGTCATTTCGCCGGCCGGCTGACCGGCCGATTCCTGGAACATCGGGTTCCAGACGGCCAGGCTCTCGGGTTGCGTTCGCTCGCCCTCGACCGAGGAGGGCAACTGGCGCAGATCACTCAAGTGGGCAAATGACTCGCCGGGAAGCGGCTCGATGGTTCGTTCCCTTGGACCGCCGCCATCGGGGGATTCGAACTGCACCGGACGCGGTTCAGGCCGTTCCTCTTTCCGACCGAAACGACCCTGCTCGCGCGGCTCTCTCATCATGTCGCGACGGGGCTTCTTGCGATCGCCCCGGTCAGGTCGGTCGCCCCGATCGGTACTCCACCGCGGTCTCCCCGGTCTCCGCCGCGATCTCCGCGTTCCGTACGTTCGACACGATCGGAACGCTCCGGCCGGTCGAGTCGCTCGGTGCGATCTACTCGCTCGGTCGATCCACCCGCTCCGGTCGATCGACTCGCTCGGGCAGGTCTACCCGCTCAGGCCGATCGACTCGCTCCGTACGCTCGACCGGTCGCTCTACTCGCTCCGTATGCTCGACCGGCCGCTCGACTCGTTCGGTACGCTCGACCGGCCGCTCCTTCTCGCGCGGCGGCCGTTTCGGCTCTTCTTTCTCTTGCCGGTCTATGGGAGGGACAGCAATCTCGGCTCGCTGTTGCTGCGCCTCGGCTTTCGCCTGGATGCGGACGGCTTCCAGCTCGATCGATTCCCCCGCTCCGAACAGTTCTTCGTATTCCTCGTAGTCTTCGGCAAAGTCGGTGACGTACAGGAAGGCGTGACGCTCGAGGCCGATGTCGACAAAGGCGGCCTGCATCCCGGGCAGGACCTTGGTGACTTTTCCCTTGTAGATGTTTCCGAGTATCCCTTTGTTCTTTTGTCGCTCGATGAAGATCTCGGTTACCTGATCCTCCTCGACGATGGCGAGCCGGCTTTCCAGGCTCGTCGCGTTCACGATGAGTTCCTTCGACATGGTTTCTCCCTTCGGACGGTAACAAGACAAGGGCATCCACGCCGGAGCAGTCGCTCTTGGGACGACCCTTGCCGCCCGTTTAAAGGAGAAGCTGATGCAAAGATCGGCTGGCCGCAGGATTGCGGCAGAAGGCGATTTCGTCAGACTCCCGCTTCATCCGCATACGACGGACGAGAAGGGCGAGTTCAAAGGAGTAATTCTTGAAAGTTTGCTAAAAGACAAAAATCTCTCCCCGGGGGCCCCAGGCTTTCCTCTTGCGCCGGAAGGGTTTTCCCGCTTGATCTGCGAATTTTGCAGCTTCTCCAACTGAACGTATTGAAATAAAGAGTAGATAAGTGCGTATCAAATCAGAGGACATTATAACGACGGCGATCCGGGCGTGGCAAGCACCGCGAGAACCGTGTTCGAGGGTACACGTTTCGAGGTTCAGTTCTGAGTTCTGAGTTCAGGGTTCTGAGTTCCACCGTTCGGGGTTGGCCGGTGGCCTCCCGTTTCCAGGCGTAACCCAGACCGCAATCTAACACTGAACCTGAACCCCGAACCGTGGGACCGTCGAACCCTGAACCGTAGAACTCAGAACTCAGAACTCAGAACTGGTTCAATACACGAACCGCCGATAGTGAACATTTAAAGCTAATCCGAGTGCGACATAGGTGCTCACGGCCGAGGATCCCCCGTAGCTTAACAGCGGCAGAGGGATTCCGATCGCGGGTACCATGCCGAGCGTCATTCCCACGTTGACCGCCACGTGGAAGAACATCAAGCTCGCGATGCCAGTCATGATCAGGATCCCCGCCCGGTCCCTCGCCTTCTCGGCAATCAGGAGCAGACGGAGCAGCACAAACAGGTAGAGCAGCAGGACGATGAATGCGCCGACCAGGCCAGTCTCCTCGGCCAGGAGCGAAAAGATGAAATCGGTGTGGACTTCCGGAACGAAGCCGAGCTGGCTCTGCAGGCCGTTGCCGATCCCGGTGCCCAGAATCCCTCCCGAACCGATCGCGATCTGTGACTGGCGAGTCTGGTAGCCGATTCCTTTCGGATCGAGGTCCGGGTAAAACGTCACCATGATCCGCTGCTTCTGGTATTCTTTCAGCGAGAACCAGCCGATGGGTGCAACCAGCACCACGAGAACCATGACACCAATGATGAAACGGGGCTTCAGTCCGGCTACCAGCATCATCCCGGCAAGGATCGGGAAGTACATCAGGGCGGTCCCCAGGTCTCCCTGAAGGATCACGAGGAGGACCGGCACCATGACGATCGCCGCCAGGCGAATGAAGTGGGTCCTGCGCAGGTAGTTTTCGTTCAGATCCGCCAGGTACCTCGTGATTGCGAGGATGACGACCACTTTGACCAGCTCGGACGGCTGGAATCCAAAACCGCCGATGCTCAGCCAGCTCTTGCTCCCGTTAATTTCTTTCCCGACGAGCAGAATCCCGACGAGAACCGCTATCGAGACGGCGTAGAGGCTGAACGCGTGATCGGTCAGGTAATGGTAATCGATGGAGAGCACGGTGAAACAGATGACGAGCCCCATCGCCGTCCAGACCAGCTGACGGACGAAGGCGTTCGCCATGGCGCTGTGGAGGCTGGCGCTATAGACCCCCAGAACGCCAAACAGCGCGAGGAGCATGGCGGCGCCGAACAAATAGGGATCGAATCGGGAAAAAGCCTTACTCACGAACTCTCTCTTGTCTCCCTGTTTGTCAGCCTGTGGCCGGCCGGGTTCGCCAGGACTATTGTGGCACAGGCTGTGCGTTCCCGTTCGATTTTCCGGGGCGCGGGAAGGCAGAAGCGAGTTGAATGTTCTGCGGAGGCTGGAACCGGTGTCTCTTGGCAAAGTATGCCTGGAAGATCTTCCCTGCGATCGGCGCGGCCACGCGGGGCCCGATTTACCTCGTTGCACGATGACCGCGACCACGATTTCGGGATTGTCGCGAGGGGCAAAACCGACAAACCAGGCGTTCGGCTCGAACTTCGCAGACTGTTCCTTCGAAAGAGTCGCACGGACGGCGTTGCCGATCGTCTGGGCGGTCCCGGTCTTTCCGCAAACTTCAAAACCCTGCACCTGGGCTGCGTGCCCTGATCCCCAATCATTGACCACCCGCCACATGCCCTGTCGTACGGCCCGCAGGTTTTCGATTTTGAAAGTTGGAGCAGTCACCTGCGGGTGCTGAAAAGCAGGCTCCTTGTCAGCTTCGGACAAATGCAAAGCAGGCACCCGTCCGGTTGCGATGATGCCGATCGCACGGGCGAGCTGGATGGGGGTTACGTTCATCGGCCCTTGGCCGATTGCGACCGAAATCGTCTCACCGGCATACCACTTCTCGCCGGTCGTCTTCCTCTTCCAGTCTTCGGACGGAACAAGACCGAGCGCCTCGCCGCTCAAATCGATGCCGCTCAGCTGTCCGAGTCCGACCATTTTGCTGAACGTCTCGATCTCGTTGATTCCCAGTTTCTGCCCGAGCATGTAGAAGTAGACATTACAGGACTGGCGGATGGCGTCGCTGAGGGCGACCGTTCCGTGTCCTCCCGGCTTCCAACAATGGAAGTAGCGACCGTAGAGATTGACTCCGCCGGAGCAGTGCACGGAGGTCGTTTCGTCGATCACACCGCGCTCAAGCCCTGCCAACGCCATGACGACCTTGAAGCAGGAACCGGGCGAGAACTCACTCTGGATGGTCCGGTTCTGAAGTGGGTTGTCAGGATTCTCGATCAGACTGCTCCACTCCTGCCGGCTGATGCGGCGGGCAAACAGATTGGGATCAAAGGCGGGCCGGCTGGCCATGACCCTGATATCGCCATCGTTCGGGTCGAACGCGACCACCGCTCCCGGGTCATCCCCGAGCTCCGTCTCGGCGATCTTCTGGAGATCGAGGTCAAGCGTCGTCGTAAGCGGGTTCCCGGCCTTCGGCTCAATCGCGCTGAGCTCTTCGATGATTTTGCCGACGCTATTGACCATGTGCCGCTGCTGTCCATCGACGCCGGCAAGAATCCCGTTATAGGTCCGTTCCACCCCGTATTTGCCGATGATGTCGCCGGGCTTGTGCCCGCCGAAACTCGGTCTGCTTGAGCTGCCGCTCGGATATCTCTCCGACGTACCCGATCGCATGCGCGGCTAGCGCGCCGTAGCGGTAAAGGCGCCGAGGCTCCTCGACAATGCGAGTTCGGGGTGCTCGAACTGATGGGAGAGGATGTAGCTCACTTCCTCGATCGAAAGGTTTTCCTTGATGACAAGCGTCTGGAACTTCGAGTAGTTCCGGGCGGTCTTCAGGCGCGCCTCGAGCTCTTCGGGCGTCAGGCTGAGCCCTTTCAGAAATTGGAATGTCGACTGCAGGTGTTCAGTTTTGTCGAGGAACAGGATCAGGTTCGAGCTCTGGATATTGTCCACCAGAACTCGGCCCTCGGTGTCCAGGATCAAGCCGCGTGGTGCCACCAGCGGGACGATTCGGACGTGATTCTGGTCGGCGAGACCGCGGTAGTAATCAGCCTTCAGGACCGCCAGGTACCAGACTTTGACGAGAAGGACGAGGAAAACCAGGATAAAGAGGGCCCTGATCACCTTCAGTCGCACGAAAAGTTGTCGGTTATCCTGGAAAATAGGCATTCGCCCGTTACCACCGCCTAGAATACGCCAATTGTGCCACTGGCTTGTGACCTACGCCACACCTACTTTACGAAAATCTTTACGGGGGAACTTGTAATGATCATAGAAACGGGACCCGATTGCTCCAATTGCGGCCGTCACCCCCGCCTCAACCAGTATTCCGGCCCAAAACCGTGAGGTGATCGGCTGCTCGAGCACCCGCAGCGTCGCGTACTGAATCGCACCGTCCAGCACCGAGCAGGCGGCCATGACAGTAAAGCGGCCGACCAGTATGTCGAAACGGAACATCTTGCTGACCAGGGACGCGATGTACCCGATCACGGTCTTGCTCAACCCGTTGAGCCCGAGCAGCTGGCCGTACGCGAGATCCTGAGCGAGACCAAAGGCCAATCCCGCCAGCATCCCACGTGTCGGTCCCGAGTACCAGCCGATGTACAAGCACCAGGATCAGCGACAGATCCAGAAACAGGGCAAGCGGGAAGTAGAAAGCAAAGAGCAGCTGAAGAACAAAGCATCCCACCAACAGGATTCCGATTTCCCATCGTCGGATCACGGTGTTGACACCGCGGATTTTGGTCGGGGGACGGTCCATCATGTCTTGTGCCCGATTTCAGTTGAGTGCTGCACGCCGTTTCGGTCGTTAGTCTCTGCGACCTGCTTCTCCGTACCCGCCGTTTCCAAACTAGCGTTCCGAGGGACTGGCAGTCACGGGCCCGGTGACGACCAGGACCTCCTCCAGCCGCAATTGATCCACAAACGGCTCGACCAGGACATCGCGGTAGACTTTTCTGCCCCGTTCCGACAGGACAACCCGTCCGATCGGAATTCCCTTCGGGTAGATCCTGTCTGATCCGGAAGTGTAGACCACGTCTCCAACCCGGACGTTCTCGTAACTGGGGATGAAACTCCAGCGAAGCGTTCCGGAGCCATCGCCTTGAACCACCCCCTGGACCCCGGAGTTGGCCAACATGCCACCGGCCGCGGCACCCGGGTTGGTCAACAGCTCGACGTCGGAAGTGAAGGCGTTCAAGGCCAACACCCGACCCACCACCCCGCGTGAGGAAATCACCGCACTCCCCGGGTCGACGCCTTGCCGGGAGCCGGCGCTGATGACGATCCGTTGGGAGTAGAAAGGGGGGCTTTTCCAGATAACCGCGGCCAGCCGGGTCTGAAAATCGTAATGGGACCGCATCGAGTCGTAGTCAGGAAGGCGGGTGAAAAGCGCCTGAAGGCTGCGCAACTTGGCCACTTCGACTCTCAGTTTTCGTTTTCGGCTCCGAAGCTGTCGGTTCTCCTTGGCGGCGCCGTAAAGAAGCACATATCGGCGCCCGGCTGAGCGGACGAATCCGGTCGTGGACTGGAGTGCCTGCGAAACCGGTGCCCTCACCCAAAGCAGCCACCCCAGCAGCCGCGTCTGTCCCCGTTCGTCTCTGACCTGGAGCGAAAGTAGAACCAGATTGAGAAAGACCAGCAGCACCAGGGGTACTAATGGTCTTCGCACGATCTCGGTCGTCATTGCAGACAGACTCGTTCGAGCAGACTCATGTCGGCCAGCATCTTGCCTGTTCCCAAGACAACCGACGTCAGCGGATCCTGCGCAAGGAACACCGGCAGCCCGGTCTCTTCCTTGATCCGGATGTCAAGGTTCTTGAGCAGCGCGCCGCCGCCTGTCAGCACGATCCCCTTCTCGGCGATGTCGGCGGACAGTTCGGGCGGCGTCCGTTCGAGGGCGACCCGGACCGCGTTCACGATCGTGGAGATCGAATCGGCCAGAGCTTCCCTGACCTCTTCGTCGGTGATCGTCACGGTCTTCGGAATTCCCTCGATCAAGTTTCGTCCTTTGACTTCCATGGGCAGCCGGTCATCCAGCGGAGCGGCCGACCCGATCTTGATCTTGATCTGTTCGGCGGTCCGTTCTCCGATCAGGAGATTGTGTTTGCGTTTGATGTACTGGATGATCGCTTCATCCATTTCGTTTCCGGCAACGCGCACGGATCGGCTGTAGACGATGCCTGAAAGACTGATCACGGCGATGTCGGTGGTGCCGCCGCCGATGTCGACGATCATGTTTCCGCTCGGCTCGGTGATGGGAAGCCCGGCGCCGATGGCCGCCACCATCGCCTGTTCCACAAGGTAGACCTCGCTCGCCCGGGCACGCAGGGCCGATTCCCGGACAGCGCGTTTCTCGACCTGTGTGACTTCGGAGGGGATGCTGATGACAATTCGCGGACTGAGGAGATGGTTCCTGTTGTGCGCTTTGCGGATGAAGTACTTGAGCATTTCCTCGGTGACGTCGAAGTCGGCGATGACGCCGTCTTTCATCGGCTTGATGGCGACGATATTGGCCGGGGTGCGGCCGAGCATTTCCTTGGCCTCATGCCCGACGGCCTCGACTTTGTTCGTCACCTTATTGATGGCGACGATCGAGGGCTCGTTGACGATGATGCCGCGGTTTCGCGCGTACACCAGGGTATTGGCGGTTCCCAGATCAATGGCCAGATCGTTGGAAAAAAATCCGAATATGGAACGCAGCTTCATAGCTTCCTTACACCGCGACTTTGACGCAGTTCCGGTTACTTCGCTTCGCCTCATACATGGCGGTATCCGCCCGATGTATGAGCTCATCGGCCGTTCGCCCGTTGCTCCGGGAAAGCGGCCACCCCGGCGCTGATTGTGAGTTGTACCGAAAGGCCGTTGCGCTGGCAGAAGCGGAAGGCGCCAACCGTCTTGCGTAAGCGCTCTGCGATCCCGAAAGCCTCGTCCTGCGCGATCTCCGTCAGCACCACGACGTATTCGTCTCCCCCGTAACGGGCGACCGTATCGGCCTCCCGCACGTGTGAGCGGATCAGTTTTCCCAGTTCGGTCAGAACGGAACTGCCGACCAGGTGGCCATAAACATCGTTCACTCGCTTGAAGAAGTCGATGTCCATGAACAGGACCGCCACCGACTTCTTGTAGCGGGCGCACCGGGCCAACTCAGCCTTCAGGAAATGGAGGAGGAACTTGCTGTTGAACAGCCCCGTGAGACTGTCCGTAAAAGCAATTCGCTCCTTCTCCTCCAGAAGACCGATCAAGTGCCAGCCTTGGGCCAGCACTCGAAGCTTGGGATTGAGCAGCTTGACGGCTTTTTTGACAGGTTTCCAGGCTCTGCGATGAAAAACCCTGCATGAGCCCCATTAGTTCGGAGTTGTAGAACAACGGGAGAATCAGAGTAACGGGGTAATGCCTGGTCTCCGCCCACTCGCCGTACGAACGAGAGAGGTTATTATCTACAAAGGATTTCTTGTTTTCAAGCACTGCGTGGAAATCCGCGGGGAAGGGGACGACGGTCGTAAGTCGGGGATAGATCAGCTTGAATTGCTGCGTCACCTTGTCCCAGCGGTGAAATGCCCACACATCGACGTCCGGGTGCTTGCACAGCCCTCTCGTGAATTTCCGATAGTCTTAGCTTGTCCTGCCGGATGATCGCATCCAGAAGGGTGTGTGTCGGCTCGGACCTCATTGCTCAGTCAACCCGCAGACTCTTCGGCGCAATCCCGTGCGGAACGTCTGCGCCCGCCGGGCCTCTCCCCCCGGCCTAAGCCGCGTTATTATAGTCTTTTCCAAAAGAAGTTTAGTGATTCACCGTTTCAAAAAACGTAAAAATCGCATGGAAAGAGCGCACAGGATACTCGTGCTATAATCCATTTCTTTCAAGTCTTCGGCTGGAGGATGACTTTAGATGCTAGCGTTGTTTAGGAAGAAACAAAAAGGACTGAAATGGATTCTCTGGATCGTCATCCTGGCGCTGGGCGCCGGTATGATTCTCCTGTTTGTAAGCACCCCGGGGAACATTTCATCCGGGTTGTCGGGCCAGGAAGTGGCCCAGGTGGATGGCAAATCGATCAGTATTCAGGAATACAACAAGCAGTACCAGCGGCTTTACGAGATGTACCGGCAGGTTTACAAACTGGACCGCCAGGATCCTGAGATCATCAAGCAGCTCGGCTTGAAACAGCAGGCGCTCAACCAGCTGATCAGCGAGTACGCGATCGAGAGCCAGGCCGCAAAGATGGGTATTGGCGTCAGTCCCGAGGAGATCCGGCAGCAGATCACGACGCTCAATGTTTTCCAGCAGGACGGAAAGTTCATCGGGTTCGAGCGTTATCAGCAGCTCCTCAAGGCCAACGAGATGACGGTCGGCGAGTTTGAAAACGGCGTCCGCAGGGACCTGATCCGGCAGAAAGTGATGCAGGTCCTGACCGACGGAATCTTCACATCGGCCGACGAGGTCAAGCGCGAGTACGTGAGCCGCAACCAGGAGGCGAAAGTTCGTTACGTCGCCATCGACAAATCCGCGGCCAGCGCCGAGACGATCCCCGAAGCGGATCTGCGCCAGTATTTCGAGAAGAACAAAGAGAACTACCGGACCGGCGAACAGCGCCAGGTCAGCTACGTGTTCGTTCAGGCCGACCCGACCAAGGTGAAAGTCAGTCGACGACCAGGTAAAGGCGCGGATGGATTCGGTCGCTCCCGATGAGCAGGTGCACGCGCGCCACATCCTGTTTCAGGCGATCGAAGGCACCGATGACAGCCAAGCCGCGAGCTAAGGCCGAGGCGGCCCTGGCTCGACTGCGCACGGGCGAGGATTTCGCCAAGGTCGCCCGGGAGGTTTCCGAAGACACGGAGACGAAGGCGCAGGGTGGAGACCTTGGATTCTTCGGACGCGGCAGAATGGTGCCTCCGTTCGAAGAGACCGCCTTTTCGCTCCCTCCAGGTGGAACCAGTGGTCTGGTTAAGACTCATTTCGGCATTCACATCATCAATGTTATCGAAAAGACCACGAATACCCCAGAGAGCCAGCGGGGACTGGTCGTGTTCGAGCTTCAACAGCAGGAAGCCGGCAGGCAGGCGCGCGACCTGGCCTACAAGATCATGAACGCGGCCAAGACCGGCAAGACGTTTCAGCAGGCGGCCGCGCAGTTCAACCTGAATGTGATGTCGACTCCGGCTTTCGCGGTCGGGGATGTGGTGCCGGGCATGGCGGTACGAACCGATTTCAACCGCCGCATCTTTTCGATGAAGAAGGGCGAGGTCACTCAGCCCTACCAGGGGCCGGGCGGATACTTCGTGGCCCAGGTGGCGGAAATCAAGCCTCCCGACAATCCCGCCGTTCGAGCAGGTGCGGGAGCGGATCGCCAACGAGCTCAAGGCGAGCCGGGCCGAAGAATCGGCCAAGCAGAAAGCGTTCGAGATCCAGGCGGCGGCGAAGACCGGGGATTTTGAAGCGGCGGCCAAGAAGGCCGGGCTGAAGGTCACGACGACGGGCTTCTTCAAGAAGGGGACCAATGTCGACGAAACGCTGCGGTTCTCCGGGGAGCTGCACGATCAGGCGTTTTCAATGCAGAAGGGCGCAGGTCAGCACTCCGATCGAGATCGCGGGGAAGTACGTCATCTTCCAGCTGGTCGACCGCACCGACGTCGACATGGCCAAGTTCGACTCGGAGAAAGTCCCAGATCGAGCAGGAACTGACCGAGCAGAAGCGCGGCCGGTTCTTCTCCAACTTATGTCCAGAACCTGGTCAAGGAGATGGAGAAGAACAACGAGATCGTCATCAACCAAACATTGCTGGACCAGAGGTTCAGCTAACGAGTTAGAATATATGTACCGGTCGGCTCGGCAAGACCGGGCGACCGAACATCTGGGTGGGGCTGTAGCTCAGTTGGAAGAGTACCTGAATGGCATTCAGGGGGTCGGGAGTTCGAATCTCCTCAGCTCCACCAATCCCACCAACAACTTAGAGTTTGATTCCCTGCCTGATTATCCACTGAGAAAGCCTCAGGGGGCCATGGCCTTCGAGTCTCGCCGTTAGCTCCTAAGTTTCAATAGGTTAATACTCCCCCAATTCCCGTGTCACTTCACTGTGTCAGTTTTTGCGTCAGTTTCGGTGTCCGGAAATTTGGGATCAATACGCACTTCAATCCGGTGCCGAAGACGGAACCGGCCGGCCGTAGATCGTGCTTAGTTGAAAAATCTACGAAGGAAAGTCTTCAGGGCGGTCGCGGCGTTTGATACGGCAGGACTTCCGCGGAGGTCTTACGGGCGGGCTCGAGCTTTGTGCTCGCGTTTGTGCTTGTGCCCTTGGTGAAGCTGTCAAGCATCCGGGCGGCGGTGATGAGATCTCCTTCGGAGACGATGTTGTACCTTTCGAACACGCTGCGGGTCAGATGCCCGGTCAGGCCTACCCACCGAAGCCGTGGTGGGTGGCACTCACGGCTTTTTCGACGATCTCGATGCCGCTTCGCCGAAGGAATTCCTCGGGCGACTCTCCGCCGATCATCACGAAAACGAAATCGTTGCTGATCTCGACGTCCTTGCCTCCAGAGGTGAGCCTGACCACATCGCGGCCTATCTCCACAACCTCGGACTCGAGCATGACACGGACCTTGCCCGCGGCCTGCTGGGCTTCGAGTTTCTCGCGGTTTCGATCCCGCGCCCGTTTGAAGCTCGTCCCCCGGTACGAAAGCGTTACCCGGTTGTCGTTGATCCGGCTCAGGCCGACGGCGGCTTCAAGCGCCGAGTCGCCGCCGCCCACCACGATCAGGTCCCGAGCCGAGTAACCTTCGGCCTCGATCAGCCGGTAAAACACCTTGGCGCATTCTTCGCCCGGTACACCAAGCTTGCGCGGCGCCCCCTGCTTCCCCATCGCCAGGACAACCATTCGCGCACAGTAGCGTCCCAGGCTGCTCTCGATCACGAATGTCTCGTTCTCCTTAGCGACCGACTGCACCCTCTCGTGGGTCTGAATACGAAGCCCGGTGCTTTTGATGATGGTCTCCCAAACCGCCAGCAACGTGTCTTTTGATCCGTCGCCGATGTACAGGTTCCCGTAGAGCGGGATGTTAACCGGCTCGGCCATCACCAGCTTGTGGCGGGGGTAGTGCCGGATCGTGGACGCGATTTCGCCCTGCTCGAGCGCCAGGTAGCGAATTTCATGCTGATGCGCGGTCAAGGAAGCACTCAGCCCCGCAGGCCCGGCCCCTACGATCAGGACGTCCAGCAAATCCTCGGGTCCTTCGGTCGCTTCTGCTTTCAGGCGGCTTATCACGTGGTCCATCGCGAGCTTGCCTTCATTGATGGACGTGCGGATGAGGCCGTTGCCGCCGAGCTCGCCAACGATGAAGAGCCCGGGGACGTTGCTCTCGAAGTTCGCGTCAAGCCGCGGGACGCGAATCGTCTGGAGCGCATCGCCGTATGCGAGTGAAAGCGCCCCGGTCGGGCAGGCGTCCGCGCACAGCGCATGCCCCAGGCAACGCTCGGGATTCTTCAGGATGCTCTTTCCGTTGATAACCTCAAGCGTCCCCTCGACGTCGCAGGCTCTCACGCAGTTTCCGCAGCCAATGCAGATGGAGGTGTTGATGACCGGCCGCGGTTTCGCTACTGCCGGTGGGGCGGCCGTCTCTCGGATCTCCGCACGCTGGATCCTCCACATCTCCAGGGCCGCGCCGCAGTAGCCGCAATAGGCCGCATCCGACGCGACGTTCTTCGAGCAACGGGGACAGTTCTGCAACGTGGCAGCCGGCGCGGTCGCCCCTGCTCCACTCGCGGGTTTCTCGGACCCCGGCGCCAGCCGCTTCAAATAGCGACGGACGAAGAAAAAAGTGAGAAGGACGGCGACCAGGAAAGCAACAAACGTCTCCAATTCAGTTCTCCGGGCGGGGTTTCGATGCGGCTCGCCGCCCAACTCGCCAAGAAACGGCGAGCCACTCAACCGCCGCTGAGTCTTTAAAAAAAGCCGAACAGCACTGCTACGGTGACATGAATCAGGACCAGGATTGCAAATGTGTAGCTGAACGGCCGGTGAATTACGTGCCACAGGTGCAATACGCGCTGGGCGCGGTTCAGGAACAAAATCTTCTTGGATATCGCCGCCTGCTGCCGTGCGATCCGGACGATCTTCTTCAGCTCAACCGGGTTTTCGCCGGTATCCGAGCATCCGTCGCAAGCGCCAGGCCTGAATGGGCCGCACGAGATCAAGACGCACCATCTGAGCCAGCGCAGCGATCATTGACATTCGTTCCACCTGCTCGGGAGACGGCAAGTGGAAAATCTTCAGCAGATCCGAGGAGGACAAGCCCCGAGTCGCGCAGTTGCCGCTGAAAATCGTCGCTCGTCGCCTTGAGCTCGCGCAGCGTGACTTCCGCGGCCTCCAGCGTCCTCGGCACTTGCGCATAGAAGTACCGCCCGATGATTCCGCTGATCACGAGCGCCACCATCATCCAGTAGGCCATTCCCGCGAATCCGTTGAGCTTGAACGAGGAATGGAATGAGATGATGAGCGGCGCCGTCAGCCCCAGAAGCACGTGGTAGTCGAGCCAGACTCGAGTCTTGCCTCTCCTGCCGAGCCAGCGCCACCGCTTTCGAAGCGGATAAAGGTACACCATGCAGAAAAGCACAAAACCAACATCCCAAGCCGGAAGCCGATCACGCCCGTCGGCCGAAGCAATCGGTGCTTTGGGGAAAATGGCCGCTGGGCCTGATCCAGAACGTAATAGTCCCAGCCGTAGAAGGCCAGGGCCAGGACAAGCCGCCGCTGCGCAGATGCAGAGGATAAGAAGCGGATGCCTCCCTGCCCGCACTTGCTGCCGTATCAGTTTCTCCGGGGGCGGCCTGAAGGCTTCCTATCATTGCGACACGCTCGATTCCGAGGTCACTGTGAAATACTTGTGGTCGGCGAAAAGATGGACGTTGTGCCAGTGTTGCCTCTTGTCCTCGCCTCCACCGCCGCCTCAATGGGCACCCAACAGGACTTCCGAGCAGATTCGAAATTGACAGCTCCGGTACTTCACCGAACTGTCCAGCGCCATAATCCCAAGCTCCTCCTTAGGCTGCAGCAAGCTTGACTGGATCTTGAGGACGGCGCCGCTTCCGGGTCAACCCAAGCTTCCCCCTTGATATTCAGTGGGTAGAGACGACCTCGCACCCGCAGTGCCGACATCGCACCGTGTCCCGGTGACCTGTGAAAAGCGCATCCTCCGACCACAGCATGGCCGTCGATTGAGTCCTCCCCGCCGTCCGAAAATTCAAAGCTGTCCTGGTAGTAGGGATGGAAGACCAGGGAAAGGACGGAAAAACCGCTGGTCACCAGGAACGCCATGGGACGCCGTTTTCCGGCCGCTTTTCTGGAGGAGCCGGGATTCCTCGATCATCGGCCGCCCCGGTTTCCCTCCCGAGACGATCACGTAATCGTATATCGATGCCTGCTCGACATGACTTTCCCCTTCTCCCCAATCTTTGCCTGCGACATCGTCTCGATGCAGGAAACGGAGCCAAGCCCGCGCCAGAAATTTTCCGCCCAGCCCCCTGCCCGTTCAAGCAGAGTTTCCAGGGGACGGCCCTGCGCATGGGCGTCGGCCAGCCGAAGATTATTATCAAGGCCAGGGTCAGGGCTGCTCTTCTCATACTTTCTCCAGAGGCCCGGCGGGGTTTCGATGCCGCTCGCCGCCCAACTCGCCACAAACCGGCGAGTCACTCAACCGCCGGTAAGTCGCTCAAAACCGGTATCCGCCTGTCAGGGCCCATTGGTTGTAATCCTCGCCGTTACCGCGATAAAACGTGACTCCGGTCCCCACGAAGTAGTCGGTCAGAAGCCAGTCGACATTAACGGTCATCCAACGCGCGCTGCTGGTTGTCCCACCGCGAGAGTCGACTTCTGCCAGCCGCCCTGCAAATCAATCCTCAACTTCTCTGTTCAGCTCGCGTGTACGTTTAGCGCGGTGTAGTTTCCTTCCCCGAACGCCGAATCAAACCTGCGAGCGACGGGCGTCCAGCCGGAAGCCCTTCCAAACGTTCCCGAGAAAAGCCCCGTACATGACGTTCCATGAGGCGCTATTATCGTCGTTCCTGCTGCTCCTGCCGATGTTTACGTACGGCGACACCCGCCTGGGCAATTGCAGGCGGACGCCCCCGCTCACCCCCTGGAAGAGGAGCTTGTCGACCAGGCCGGTTCCGATCAGCCGCGAATCGAACGTCGGGACCTCACGAAAATAGTTGTGGCTGATGTCGAAAGAGAGGTGTGACGAAGGCTGCATCCGAACGGTCAGAAAACTCCGGCTTGGGACTATTCCTCCGCCCTGGCCGGCCTCCGAGCGCAACCTGTCGATTTCGAGGCTGTGGTAGACCGAGGCGACGTGCCTGTAGAAAAAGCTGTTCTCGAAGAAACCGAACCGCCGATTCGGCTTCCAGTCGCGGTAATCGAAGGCAAACCCAAAGGTGCTGCTGTGCTTAATCGACTCGAAGCTTCCGCGCTCCACGTTCAGGAAGGCCCCGGTCAGCTGGCGCCCTGGCGTGTACCGCCAGGACGTGGGATCAGGCGAGGACCCGCCAAAAACACCGACTGTCATTCCACGGCTGAAACGCCGGCCTGCAAAGCCTCCGTCGACCACGTTAAGACTGCTCGCCCACGGAACGTGAAGACGGCCAAAACCCAGGACCCAGGGGGTCTCGGGGCTCTCGTAGGAAAGACTCAGCTGGTAGGTGCGGTTGAGGAGGTCGGTAAGGGTTTCGTCCCGACGGCTTCGGCGTGAATTCAGCCTGCCCCTGTAATGGCCGCTGAACCGCCAGTGAGTTCCGGCAATCCTGGTGACGTCTACACGAAGCACGAGGCCCACGCGAGACGACCCGCCCGGCGAGTTGAGGCCGGCCAACCCACCATAATCCACACCGATCCGGCCCCGAACCCGGTTGATTTCAGGGAGCGCCCGTCTCGGCACATACTCGCGCAGCTCCTCGTCAATCGGGTCGCCCTCGGAGAAACTCGCGACCATCAGATACTGCGCCGATTCATCAGAAGTTTCCTCCAGGCTGCGCGCCTCGATGTCCTTGGCCGACAAGTATGCCGTGTCCCCCTGCACGAGTTCTTTCTCGCGACGAACCACCGCGCAAACCGCCGAAGTCGAAGTAACGGCTACGACTTCCAGCTCGGCGACGAAGAGCATGTTGGCGCCAGCATCGTCCTTCCTCTGCACACTGAGCTTCATCCCGATGCCGAGGCCTGATGACGCACCTCCATCGAGGTAAACGGCGTCCGGGACAAGGTACTTGATCTTGAAGGAGCGGGGGAAATCGGTCACAGAGTCGTTCTGGGCGAGCAGGACCGCGCCCTGGCCGGCAACCAAGAGGAGCAGCAGACAAACCGCCAGCAGCATTAAAACAGCTGACGGCTGACAGCTGACGGCTGACAGAAACCGTGCCCTTTTAGGCCGTCTCACTTCACTCTCTCCCTTGCGGATGGCATGAATAGCAATTCGCGCTGTTATACACGTAGTCGCGGACTTCTCTGTGTTCCTCGTCCATTCTGGCACGGTCGTGCTCGTGGCAGGTCAGGCAGGTGAACGCCGCGTAGCTCGATGCGTTGTTGTGACAGTCCAGACAAGAATTCCACTTGCCCCGGTGTTCCCCGCTATAAATTGGAAACTTGTGCGTGAAAATTGCGCCAGACCATGTTGTCGTGTTGTGGCAGGTGCCGCATTCCCGAGGGAACCCGGCGGCAACGTGGTTCGGGTCTGTCACGCCGCGGTACTCGGTCTGGTGACAGGAATAGCAATCCTGCGGCGTCCCCTTGTAAAGGCCGCCCACATGGCAATTGGCGCAGGCAACGGCGGTGTGCGCGCCGGTCAGCGGGAAAGCCGTTACCGAGTGGTTGAACGAAGCCGGCCTCCACGCGCTCGTCTGATGGCAAACCTGGCACTCGACCGGAAGTCCCGCTGTACGGTGGTTTGGGTCGGTGGTCGCGTCGTACTCGGTCCGGTGACAGGCGACGCAGGCCGAGTCCAGCCCGGTCCACTTGTTGTTGACGTGGCATTTCAGGCAATCGACCGTGATATGCGCGCCGGTGAGCGGAAACCGGCTCCGGGAGTGATCGAAAGCCGCACCCTGCCATCCGGCGGTGGAATGGCAAAGGGAGCAATCGTGCGGGAAACCGGAAGAGACGTGGTTCGGGTTTTGCGCGGAGTTGTACTCAGCCAGGTGGCAGCCTTCGCACAACTTGGAAGTCCCACGGAAGACGGAGGTGTGGCACCCGGAGCAGCCGAGCGTGAGGTGAGCCCCAGTCAGCGGAAACGCGGTCTGCGAATGGTCGAAGTGCACCGGGGTCCAGGCGGTCGTCGTGTGGCAGATGGTGCAGCTGGTGGTGAACCCGGCCGCCGCATGATTCGGTTGAGTGGTCGCCTCGAAATCTTTCAAATGACAGGCAGCGCATTCCGATGTCACGCGCCCGAAGCTGCTGCCCGAGTGGCAGGTCATACATTCAAGCGCCGCATGGGCACCGGTGAGCGGGAACCCTGTTACCGAGTGGTCGAACCGAGCCCCCGACCAGGTGGACATGCCGTGACAAAGCTCGCATTTACTCGACGCCTTGAACGCCTGGTGGTTGATCACCTTCGTGGACCTGAAATCGTCCAGGTGGCACGATATGCACTCGGTGCTGAGACCGACGAACCTCCCCGTTGGTCCTTCCTTGTGGCAGCTCTCGCAATCGACTCCCGCGTGCCCCTGCGTCAGAGGAAACCTGTTGATATGATCCTGGGATCTTACGGCTGAGACCCGCCACCCGTAGACGGTGTGACAGTTTTGGCAGCGCGGACCGAACTGGGCCCGGTGCAGGTCCGCGTGACAGTCGGAGCATTCGCGGCTCACCTTCTTGAAGACGAGCGAGACGTGACACTTACGGCAATCGACTCCCTTGTGGAGCCCGCGCAGCGGGTAAGTAGTCTCGTCATGGTCAAAGTCGAGCGATCTCCGAAGCGGGGTCCAGCCGATCGAGGTATGGCAGTTGCTGCACGTAAGCTCTGTCCCGTGTGGGTTTCGCGTGCGACCTCTGAGCGGATTGTCTTGTGAGACGATCGCAGCCGGGACCAGGAGACAGAACAGCAGAAGCAGCGCGAGTGGATGTCGGCCGATTCCGAACCTCATGATTTCGCTCCGTGGCAGTCGCTGCACTCGCGGGGAGTGGCTTTGTAGATGCGAACGAGCCGTCCGCCAAGCTGCCTGGTTTGGCTGTGGCACAGGTTGCACGGGACTTGTTCGTGGGCTCCTTCCAGTTTGTAACTGGAGTGCGCCGAGTGATCAAAAAGCGAGGGCCGCCACCAGAACGCGTTGTGGCAGCCCCCGCAGTCTCCCTGGCGTTCCCGGGCTGCGAACTGCCCGCCGTGTGCATCCTCGTGACAACCGGAACAGTGGCGCGGCGCGTCTCGAAAGGCGGCGTCCTTCAGCCTGGAGCCCTTTCGCCCCGGCAAATGACAGGCCGCGCAAGTTGCCCCCTTGTGGGCGCCTTCAAGAAGAAAGCCAGTCGACGAGTGGTCGAAGCCGGGAAGATCCTTCCAACTCTTGACCGAATGGCAGGCGGCGCAGGACACGGGCTGAGCATCCTTGCCGAGCGCTGCCATCCGGGCGTTGAACTGCCCCTTGTGAGGATCCTCATGACAGGCGGAGCAGGAGACATCCTTGAAATGAAACTGTGAACCGACGGTTTCGATTTCATCTCTGTTGAAAGTCCGGGCCGGGCCATGGCAATCCGAGCAGAGAACCGCCGTGTGCGCGCCGTGGAGAGGAAAGCGTGTCGAACGGTGCCTGGTCAGCAGGAAGATCGTCGGCAGAAAGCCTGCGACCGAATGACACTCTTCGCATCGGTTCGCATAGTCTCGGGCGAACTGGCCTTTATGGGCGTCGGTGTGACAGTTGGTGCACCGCGACCCGTCGATCCGGTAGCGGGTTTCGGCGCCACGCGGCTCATGACACTTCGCGCACGCAACCACTTCGTGCTTTCCGGTCAGGGGAAACGCCGTCGCGGCGTGTTTGGCGGCATCGAACGAGGACGCTTTGAACCCCTCAGGATTGTGGCACTTGGAACAATCGGTGATCCCGTTCGCGGTCAGGAACTGCCCGCCGTGCGGGTCCTTCCTGTGACAGTCGGTGCACAGGGCGTGGCCGATCGGCTGCTTGAAGTCGCTTCCCTTGTGGCAGGCGCCGCAAGACAGCTCGCCGTGACGCCCGCGCAATGGGTAGTCCGTTTTGTCGTGATCGAAGCGTACGGTCTGTCGAGCGGCCCGCCATCCCTCGACCGAATGGCACGACTTGCAGCCGGAGTCGAACGCCCCCCGATGCGGATCCCGGTGGCAAGGCGTGCAGTCCTGGTAGGCCAGGCCTCTGTACCGTGTGTATTGGCCGGCCGCATCCGCAACCGTGTTGTGACATTTCTCGCAGGCGACGTTCTCGTGGCGTCCGGTCAGGGGGAAGGCAGTCGTCTGATGGCTGAACAGAAGCGTGTTTTTCCAGCCCGTGAAATTGTGGCACCTGCGGCAGTCTTTGGACACCTGCCCGCGATGTGCGTCAGTGTGACAGGACAGGCAGTCGCGCGAGCTCAATCCAAGGAAAGTCCGGTCCAGGCTTGTCGAGATGCTCTTTGCCTGCTCCTCGGAAATTCGAGACGGCTGATGACACTGACGGCAGGCGATCGTCGCGTGACGTCCCTCCAGCCAGTACCCAGTGAAGCGATGGTCGAACTTCTCCATCGGACCGTCCCAGCTGATCAGATTGAAATCCTCGCCGTTGTGCTCAGCGTGGCATGCCACGCACACCCGGTCCGCCAGCTCGTTTTGCCGGAAGATCGCTCCGTGGAAACCGCGCTTGGCGACGGCGCGCTGCCTGATGTCCTCGTGGCATCCCATGCACTTGAACTCGGGCGCCGTTTGCCCGATCTTGTGGCAGTCCAGGCAGTGGGTCACCCCCGAGAGGCTCCGGTGGGCTCTGGAAAGAGGACCGGGCGAGATCTGCCCAAGCAGCCAACCGTGAGTGAGGCCTACGCTCAGGATGGCCGAAGCTATCCATCGGGACATCACTACCGAGCCTGTCTTCGGGCAATGAAAAAACACGATCAGGGATCCTCGCAAACAAATCCAGAGGTAAGTCTTGACGGCCCCTTCGCCCCGCACTCAGGGACCGGTGGCAGTGACCCTAGGGGATGCATACACGCGTTTAGCTTGACCTTTCGGACAAGTCCCCGTGTTTAACCACAATATAACGTCGCAAAGGGGAGAACAAGTTCACCGCCTGACTCGCACGCCGGAGGGTGCGCCTCGCCGAAGAACGGCAAGCTGTGCCTCCGCGAAGCTCTTCGATCTTCTCGGCTGGGTCTTCGAGACTCTCTGATGTGCGGCCCTAACGGAAAAGCGTGTGGCAACCTCCTCTGTGTGTTGTTAGGACCAGCAAAACCCGGCAAGATCCGATGGTTAAACTGGGAGGCAGCATGTGTGCTTGGTTTCTGAGGGTCACACTTTCGACCTGTTTGTCCGTCGTATCGGTCGCTGCCCAAGACAGGATGCCATGGCCGGGCAGCGTGCCGGAAGGCTGGCTCGGGCACCAGTTGGATACCCGAGAGGTCCAGGGAATCATTGATAGTTTGAACGAAGAGTCCAAGAAACAGCACGGCCAGGAGTACATCCTCGAATACCACCTGGACCTCGGTCCGCTCAATCGTGTAGAGGTGCACCCTAAGCTATGGGGGCGTCTGACCGTTTCCCAAAGGCGGCAGCTCGGGAACAGGTTTGCCGAGGCGTTCAAAGGTTCCGGACTGCTTTTTTGCCAATTCCTTGCCGCCGACGCTGTCATCGGTAAGGTGAAGTCGGACCCGATCCGCGGAGAATTGGAGTTCGAAACGGTTGACTCGGTTATTTTAGCGCAAACCGGCTGTTCACAAGGGCCGGGGCTTGGAGCCCCGGTCCTGAATGGCATTCAGGGGGTCGGGAGTTCGAATCTCCTCAGCTCCACCAAATTCCCCAGTTCGTCGCTCAAAAATATCCCCTCGTCTGTCGGCTTTCTTTCTTGTTCACCTTCCCTTTGAAGATTCCGCGCCGTTGTTGAAAGACGGCAGCCCAATGACCCTGAAGCGCGGGCCGTTCCGAAGAACCGAGCTATACTCTTAACAAGACCCTCCCGCCCAAAACAAATCGTCTCGACCGACCGGGAAGACGCGGGCTACTCAAGTCCGTGCCCTGTAGGTTTTTTTCTCGCCCCGGCCAAAGCAGGTTGTGGTCTGCAAGGAGGTATCGGATGAAGAGTCTCCTGGTAATGCTAATGGCAGCGAGTCTCTCGACAGCGCTGTTTGCCCAGCAGGTGGCCGCGCCCCGCGCGGCGAGCAAAGATCGCAAGTCGCCACTGATGATTTCCTTCGCCGAATTGAAATGGACCGAGCTTCCCGAAAGAAAAGGGATGCAGTTCGCCTTGCTCTCCGGTGACCCCAAGACGGGGGCGTATACGCAGATGCGAAAGAGTGCCGGCCGGCACTGAAAACCCGCTGCACTCGCACAGCAGCGAGATCACGAACGTGATCATTAGCGGCGTTTGGTACACGGGGGCGAATTCTGCATCGGCCAGGGATTTCGGGCCAGGGTCGATCGTGAGAATGCCCGCCGACTGGGTCCATGTAAGCGGATGCCGATCCGGAAGTGACTGCGTGTTCTACCAGGAGGGCAAAGGCAAGTTCGACTTTAAGCCAGTCGCAGCCGCAATTCCGAAGTGAAGCCCGGCGGGCAGCAAGGAGGTGTGGCACAGGGAAAGGCGACGTCGGCAGCAATCCCGATAAAGCGTCGGATTCCTTCCGCCACCGCACCGCTCCTCAGAATTGTTGTCGTTGAACATGAGGAGCCGGGAACGAGGTTGTCAGAGCCGCGCCACGCAGCGAAGGTGTTGAATAAGTAGCGGCGAGATCGCAAGGAGCCGCGCACGGCAGCGAGCCAGGCGAGCGAGTAAGCGGACCAAAAGCCAAGCGCTTCACGGCGTTGCCGTTCTCGCCTGGCTCGCTACCGAGGGTGTCGAAAAAGTTCGGAGACGAACGGAGTATAGGCAGGTTCTTGGAGCCCCGGAGGGGGCGAAAGCCGCGTAGCCCCGGGTGACCGAAACCCCGTTTCGGGGTGAGGGAGCCCGGGGTAGAGAGTCATGTGGTAGGGAGCCCCGGAGCGGGCGAAAGAACGGCTACGCGGCCTTTCGCCCCGTCCGGGGCTCCTTTCGTTTCGCTTGTTTGACCCCGGGTTCCCTCACCCCGAAACGGGGTTTCGGTCACCCGGGGCTACGCAGCTTTTCGCCCCGTCCGGGGCTCCCGAAAGCAGCCGCTTCGCGCAGTCCCCGACTTTTTCGACACCCTCTGCCGTGCGCGGCTCCTTGCACTGATCGCTCACGTTTCGTCCCGCCTTATGGGCCACAGAGAACCCGCTTTGTTCCGCAGGAAAGCGCTGGCGGTCGGATCCCCGGGTTGTGGCTGAGTAGCACCGCCCGTGACGCAAGAAAGAACATTGGGACTATGAAATCCGTCTTGATTGGGGGCTCCATCTTCGGAATCGGCTGCGGAGGCCGCCGTCGGGCGGCCTTCATTTTGCATTCGTCATGAATTGACGATCGGGTTGTGACCGGGAGCGATCCAACTCCTCCGGTCTACTCCGTCTTTGCCGTCGCGGCACCCATCGCCGGCGTCTCCTGGTGAGATGCGGCAAGCCACTTCCCGCCCTTTTTGATGTAGACGGAGCTGGCCACCACCTCGGCAGGGACCTTGTTTCCCTGGCAAGTGGCATCCTGAGTTGCCTTGTAAGTCACCAGCACGGCATCCGTGCTGAGCTCGTGAACCTGCCAGTCCGAAAACGAGAAGTTGCGCACCTGGCACGGCTGATCCGTCATCTCCTTGATGACCTGCGCCTTGCCGGTACTCACCCCGTGCGAGTGGACACTGACGGTGTCGTCCGTGAGGTGTTCCTTGAAAGGTTCGGTTTTCCCGTTCTTCCAGGCTTCCCACAGGCTCTTCTCGATCGACGTAACCGTTGACTTGGCATCATTCTGCGCAAACAACGAGGTGCTGAATATCAGACACAGGCACACGACCAATCCCGCAGCCAAAGCACGAGTCTTCATGTTGACCTCCTTGTGAATAGGGGAATAACTTATGCTATCCTTCGGCAATAGATAGTACAAATCGCACGTTCAGTTGCGGGTGGGATCAAACTCCAAAGATTCAGCCTGTTTTCGAGAAACGAGAGACCACGGTATGTCAACCGAGGACAACAAGGCGCTTGTCCGCCGATTTTACGAAGAGATTGACAAAGGCAACATAGGGATTTTGGACGAGCTCGTGGCCGAGGATTACCTCGATCACAATCCTCCGCCATTGCCTGGTTTAGCTGCGGGACGTGAAGGGCTGAAACAGGCCTTCAGGATCTTCTGGGAAGCGACTCCCGGACATCACCAGATTGAGGAACAGATCGCCGAAGGGGACAAGGTCGTCACGCGCCTCACGGCCTATGGCAAACATGAAGGCGATCTCCCGGGTGCTCCCCGCACCGGCAACGAGCTGAAGATGACGTCAATAACCATTCATCGCATTGCGAACAGCAAGCTCGTTGAGAAGTGGTCGGAAAAGGACGTGCTCGGTTTCCTCACACAAATCGGGGCCGTGCCGCCGCCGGGACATCCGAGGACCGAGTAGGCCGCGCAGGGATTGGAAGGATATGGACCTCGAAACCATAGGCGCACTGTACCGATACAACTACTGGGCAAACGAGCGCGTCCTGGAGGCCGTCTCGGGAATTTCGCAAACGGCTTTCCAGCTGGTGCGTGACGGCCAAGGCTCTATCCGCGACACCCTGACGCACATCGTCTGGAGCGAGTGGATATGGCTTCAGCGCTGGCAGGGGGTCACGAACCTCGTCTTCCAGCCGGCTGACTTCGCCCAGGCGCCGTCGGCACTTCTGTTTTCCGCGTCGGACTTCCCAACCCTCGACAGTCTGCGTGAGCGGTTTCGGAGCGTCGCCAACGAGAGCCGCGCGTTCATAGGAAGTCTCCAGTCCGAAAGGCTGCTGGAGATATCGGAGTACAGGACAGTCACGGGGGAGCTGTGGCGCAGTCCATTCTGGCGGCAGCTCTACCACGCGGTCAATCACTCGACATATCATCGTGGCCAGGTGGCCATGATGCTGCGACAACTCGGCAGCACACCATTGGCAACCGATTTCGTCGGGTACGACGATTAACCCGGGAACCGGGCTCCTGCAAGTCCGAGTAAGTAGAAGTCCGGACTGGAGCGCGCACAGAGATTCGAGAAGCGACCATCTGATCCCCAGGTCTTAGTCTTTCCCCTTCCTTCCTGCATCTCCGTTTCAGGAGGCCGATCGATCTACTTCCAAAGTCACGGTGGGGTTGGGGAAGGCTGCTCGCAATCTGGCTGCCGCTGCTTGCCTGGTTGTTCGGAATACCAACGCTTCGCTATCTGGTCTATTGCCCCCAGGAGGGAGACCTGGTTTTCCAGTCCCTGCCGCACGGAGAGTTGGTTGACGCAATCGAAGGGGTGACCGAATCGGAATATTCGCATTGTGGAGTCGTGGTCAGAGGAAGGATTGGATGGCTTGTAACAGAATCGCTTGGCGATGTTCACGACACTCCGCTGTGGCAATGGGTGAGCAGAGGCCGGGGAACCGGCCGCTTTGCGGTCTACCGCCTCCGGCCGGAACACCGGAAGCACATCCCCGAATTTCTGAACCAGCTTCGACACCTCCACGGCTCTCCTTACGACATCGAATACTCTGAAGACGATCACAAACTCTATTGCTCGGAACTTGTCTGGAAGGCCTATAAGCGAGCGACGGGCGACGCGCTCGGTCAGTGGGTGCCGTTGCGGGAGCTGAATTGGCAGGGATACGCGGGGACGATATCCACGCTCGGGCAGGGATGCTTACCTCTTGACCGTTTACTGATAACACCGAAGAATGTGTCAGCCGCTGAACAGCTGATCCGAGTTGAATGAGACGAAGCGGCTTCCGGACTGGAGGTGAGAAAGTTCAGATGACTTCGCTTGTTCTTCTACCCGGACTTGACGGCACGGGCCTTCTGTTCCAGCCGCTCATCGATTGTCTGCCCGAAGACATCCAACCGGTTGCGTCCGGCTCGAGGCGCCTCACCTGATACTCCAAACCCAGCCCGCAGCCGCGGCTGAGGCACTAAGTGCGTTCATTCGATCGGTGCAAAAGTGAGTTAAGATCAAGACAATGATCCTTCCGGTGACCGTCGAATCGGGGCGGAAAGCCGGTGAAGTTCGATCAGAAACTGGAGGGAAAGCTGCTGACGGTGACGTTCGAAGGCCAGCCGGACGTGGTGAATTGGGCGGTCGGGCGCTAACCCCTTCTCAGCCTTCTGCTGCCGCACTCCAAAACACGCAGTTGCCCCGCTGGACGGTTGACTCGCGCCTCCTTCCAAGGGCTGCACCAAACCGAGTGCGTACGAAACGAGGGTGTCGAAAAAGTCCGGAACCTAACTTCAGCTAAGCTGACGTCAGGCTTTCTACGCCGAAGGCGTTACGTAACAAAGCCCTGGGTTGCCCGCGTTTTGTGCAGGCTACCCTGGGCCAGCAGACCGTAAGATACCTACCCTGAAGGGTTACGTACTGAGCTTGATACGCAACCCCTTCAGGGTTGGGGGCTGCGTACGTTGGGCAAGACCCAGGGTAGGCCGCAAACGACGCGGCCAACCCTGGGCTTTGTTACGAGACCCCGTTGGGGTCTGAAACACTTTTTCGACACCCTCGAGAGGTCCGCGCTCCGGAAGCCCCCTTGTCCCTTACGTTTTCTCAACAGGGCCGACAAAAATGCGTATTTAAGTATTGTGTCCCCCGAGATTTGCGCGACCCGCTACTTCTTCCGGCGATAGTGAGCCGCCATGATCTCGTGCCAATTCCCGTCGCCGCCCAGCATTCGCGACCTGAGCACGCGGTAGTCGTCGCTTTTGACCTCGATCACGTCCTGGTATTTCGCCGTCTTCGCCGGATTGGCCATGTCGGGGCCTTCGGTATCAAGCGTGAGAATCCTTCCGGTCGCATCCAGCGTGCCCACGTAGGAAAAAATGTAGGTCATCATGGAGCCGACGAACGTGCCGACGTACTTCTTCTCCTCCGGGTCATAGCCGAGTGTCACCAAGCGTGGTCGCATAGCCGCCGCTGCTGCAGGGCACCTCGCCCTGTCCCTCGGCCAGTATCCAGAAACCGCCGAGCGACCGGACGCTTTCGGTCCCCGAGAACTTCGCGGGAGGCTTGCCCGGCTCCATCGTCGCCTCCCCTTCGAAGGTCCATTCGCCAACGAACCTCTGCAGCCACTCGTGTTCCTTCTGCGGTTCGGGCTTCATCTTTGCCTGCTCGTCAATTTTTTCGATATTTTCTACTTCCATCGTTCTGTCTCCTTTAGTTATTCAGGGTCTTAGACGATCGATACTAGCTGGCCGGGAGTCCCGGCACCTCTATGACCGGTCGGATTTCCACGGTACCCACACGCGCTGCCGGAATTCGAGCGGCCACCCCGATGGCCTCCTCCATGTCCCGGGCCTCGATCAGGAAGTAACCTCCGAGTTGCTCGCGTGTCTCGGCAAACGGGCCGTCAGTGACAAGCGACTTCCCGTCACGGACCTGAATGCTGGTGGCGGTCGAAGTCGGGTGCAGGGGATTGGCGGCCAGATAACGCCCGCTCAAATGGAGCTCTCGAGCGAGCTGCGCGCTGTCCGTATAGCATTGCTCCCGCTCTTGCTCGCTAAGGGCCTGTTCATCAAGGTAGATCAGCAGCATGTACTTCATGCGAGTGCCTCCGTCAGTCAGTCGAACGAGCAGTAGTGAAATCGACACCCCATGAGTTAATTGTCCACGAATGCGCTTCCACCTCAAGATCCGGAGGTACCCGGTCGGGTGCTTTCCGGCAGTGGCGCTGATATGATGCCGAAATGATCGATATCCCGGCCGAACACAAGGCACTGCTCGGCGAGTTGGTGGGAAAACAGGACCTGAAATACCAGGCCGGCTCGAGCATGGTCATGAAAACCGGTCTCCAGGTTTACGGGGTGAGAGTCCCGGACTTGAGAGGAGATAAGCAAGGCCTGGTCGGACAGTCATGGCGATACTCCCTGGGAGCTGGTCCTGGCGCTGATCGACGAGCTCTGGAATGCGCCGTCCCAGGAGGAGAGAGCGCTTGCTCTCCTTCTGCTCGAGCGGAATCGGCGGCGGATTCCGGGTCTGGATTGGGCGCATTTCGAACGCTGGCGAAAACTCCTCGACAACTGGGGACTTACGGACGGGCTGGGCGTGCTGGTCCTGGGTCCCTGGCTCGGGGCCGATTTTGAAACCCGGGGGAAGCACCTTTGGGACCTGATTGGAGACCCGAACGTCTGGAGCCGCCGCCTGGCCCTGGTCGCCACCGTTCCCCTGAACCGAAGACCGGCCAGTCGGATATCGGACGTCGCCTTCGGGTTGATCGAGCACGTCATGGCGGAGCGTGATCCGATGATTACGAAGGCGGTCTCGTGGGCTCTCCGTGAGATGACGAAAACGGACAAGGAGCGCGTTGCGCAGTTCACCGAGGGACACGCAAAGCTCCTTGCCCCGCTCGTCGTCAGGGAGGTCCATAACAAGCTGCGAACGGGTCTCAAGACGCCCCGCCGCTTAAACTAAGCCCCCGCGTCTGGTATCAATAGAATAGGATGGCAGGGGAGAAGTTAGACACAATCCTGTGGCGACGACTCGATCGGCCCGGACATGAGGCGGCCCGACTCGTGTCGGGTGACTCGGAACATGTGCTGAGCGGTACAGCTGTGTTCATCCACGAAAGCCGGGCTTGCCGGCTCGACTACCGGATCGCGTGCGATCCGCAGTGGCAGACACGCACAGCCGCAGTGACCGGCTGGATCGGAGACCGTCCCATCCAAGTAGAGATAAGCGTCGACGCCAAGGCGCGGTGGCGAATGGACGGAGTGAGGACTCCCGAGCTCGACGGCTGCCAGGATGTCGACCTCAACTTCAGCCCCTCGACGAACCTGCTCCCCATCCGCCGATTGAATCCCCAGATCGGAAGCCGGGAAAAAGTTCGGGCAGCCTGGCTCCGGTTCCCGACTTTCGTCCTCGAACCCCTCGAACAGATCTATCAACGCGCGGCCGAGGACGTTTACCGGTACGAAAGCGGGGGAGGCACGTTCGTCGCCTGGTTGAAGGTCAACAGGACTGGTTTCGTGATTGAGTATCCCGGTTTTTGGCGTGCCGAGACAGCCTGACTTGCCTCCCTTCTTGTCCGCTTTTTCCTCTCACGATACAATTTCGGTCTTCTCAAACCCCCTGCGACTCGAGGTGTAAATGCTCATCCTCCGAATTCTGCTGGTTCCTGTTGTCCTGGTGCTGTTGCTCACTGCCCCGCCGGCGCCGATTTCGGCATATCAGGAAGAGCCGATCCCGAAGACCGGAACGGCCAACCCGGCCGCCGGGCCGTTTGATGGCCTGATGACCGACCTGCTGCGCCGCTACGATATTCCAGGAGGCTCGCTGGCGGTTTCACGGGAAGGTAACCTTCTGCTCGCCCGGGCATACGGATACGCGGACCGCAGCTCAAAGACGCCGGCTCGCCCCGAGTCGGTCTTCCGTATCGCCAGCGTCTCGAAACCAGTAACCGCTGTCGCAGTGCTCCAACTCGTCGAGAACGGCAGGCTGCGCCTCGATGACCGCGCCTTCGAGATCCTGAAGCTGCAGTCGGCAACCGACCCGCGGATAAAGGACATCACGGTGCGGGAGTTGCTTCTGCATTCGGCCGGCTGGGACCGCGACACCAGTTTCGATCCGATGTTTCATTTTGGTCTGTCCAAACCGGAGCGGATTATTCAGCAGATGCTCGATCGTCCGCTGGATTTTGCCCCCGGGTCACGCCACGCGTACTCGAATTTCGGCTACTGCGTACTCGGGCGCATCATCGAGCGGGTGTCGGGGACAACTTACGAAGCTTTCGTAAGACAGCAGGTGCTGGGACCGATAAAAGTGCATACGATGCGAATTGGCGGCCGGGGAGGGGATGGGCCCGAAGAGGTTCACTATTACGGCGACAGCGCCTACAACCTGCTGCCCGACGTCATGGACTCACACGGGGGCTGGGTGGCAAGCGCCACAGACCTGGTGCGGTTTGCGGACGGGGTGTGGGGCCGCGGGACCCGAGCCTTTCTCAAGCCGGAAACGCTTGCCGCAATGGTAGCTCGGCCGGCGCCGCCGTTGTGGGTCGGCACGAGGAACTGGTACGGCCTGGGCTGGAACGTTGTCCCGGCGCAATCAGGCGTGAACTGTGCGCACGGCGGGGCGATGCCCGGTACGACGTCACTCCTCGTCTGCACGTACAATGGGTACACTTGGGCGGCGGTGTTCAACCGGATGCCACCCGTCCGGGGCGCCTTTATGAGCGAGCTGGACCGGGGATTGTGGGAGGCTTCGCGCAGTGCCTGGCCTTCGGCTACTCCCTGAACACCGGCTGATTCCGGTCGGTGTAGTCGATCGATCTCGATCATTTGGAAACCCCAAAGAGCGATGGCCCGGAGACTGCGAGCGTGACCCTGGAGGTCGATGTGTCCGTTTCACCTGCTTCTGTCCTTCGTCAGGCGCTGGCCGAACCCGGCCTGCTTGTGATGCCCTGCTGTTTTGATGCCCTCTCTGCCCGTCTCATTCAAACGGCCGGATTCAGGCTCACGTTCATGAGCGGATTCGCCGTCTCCGCCTCTCGCCTGGCCTTGCCAGATACCGGGCTGATTTCGTACGCGGAAATGCTTGATCAGGGGCGCAGCATTTGCGAAGCGGTCTCCATACCGGTGATCGGCGACGGGGATACCGGGATACGGAAATCCGGTCAACGTTCGCAGAACGGTGAGCGGATACGCGCGGGCGGGATTTGCAGCTGTTATGATCGAGGACCAGGTTGCGCCCAAGCGCTGCGGCCACACGCGAGGCAAACAAGTGGTCGACCGGCGGGAGGCCCTGTCCAGAATCAGGGCGGCCGTTGATACCCGGGACTCGGGTGCGGACATCCTGATTCTGGCACGGACAGATGCGCGGGCCACCGACGGAATGGACGAGGCGCTCTGGCGTGCCAGGGCGTTTGAAGAGGCCGGAGCCGACATCGTTTTCCTCGAAGCGCCCCAGTCAGAAGGCGAGCTCGAACAGTTCTGCCGGGCGGTCAGGGTTCCCAAACTCGTGAATATGCTCGAAGGGGGAAAGACACCGCTGCTGGAGCTCGCCAGGCTGGAAACGATGGGGTTCAAAATCGCCGCTTTCCCGCTGACTCTGCTGAATGCCTCGATCGCGGCGATGCAGGCGGCTCTTGCGAGCCTCGCGGAGCGCCGGGTGCCGGACCCGCCCCTGACCTTCGAGGCGATCAAGGAAGTCGTGGGCTTCAACGAGTACTACGCCCTGGAGCGGAAGTACGCCGACGATTGACCGCCCAAGCCGGAGGGTCGCTCCCCCTCTGGTCGCAAAAGCCGATCTTTTCTTGAAAAATGTTCTGATCAGCGTTGCCTGAGTGAGCTTCTCGTAATCGCGTTCCCTCGGCTCTCCTGAGTTGGAGAGCCGGGAAACCCTTTCGCATATTCCAGCTCCCGCCCGTTGTCCCCGATGAACTTAAGGGAAAACTTCGTAGCCCGAGAGGCCGACCCGAGGGAGAGATGGAAGTCCCCCTTCTCTCGCGTGCTGAGCTCCTGCGGCGCCACCGGCGCAACGAAGCTTCCCAGCGCTGCCCCGGAGTCGTCCAGCAGGGTAACCGCCACCGTTACGGACAAGGTGCCTTCGCTCTGGTTCCAGACATCTCCTTCGACCCGGTACCCTTCCGGAGACGGATCGACGAGCAGCCATGTGACACGAAGAGGCGGTTGGTTCCTCACCGTCGCAAAATTCGACATCTCGGGCCACGGGGTGAAGCAGAGAAACAGAAAGAGCAGACAGGCAGCGCCGGCGGACCAAAGAGCGGCATGCAGAGCGGCCCGAATTACGTCCCACTTCTCAAGATAGGAACGCCACGCATCCAGCATCCGAGCGTCGACGTCCTGACCGGGGTTCTGCTTGCGAAACCGGCTCGTCAGGCCCCGCACTATCCTGTGGGTTCTCCACTTGCAGGCGAGACGCGAGGCGACCAGGTAAGCGCAAAAGCCAAACAAGAAAACCTCGAGCGCCCTCGTTAACGCCCAGTCGAGAACCTTCAACATGACCTCAGGCATCATCCGCTCAGTCTTTCTCGAGCGACCGGCGCCGCAGGTAAAGAATCGCGATCAACGAAACAATGATGAGCGTGATCACGACGATTTTGTCGAGTCCCATATACTTGTTCTCCCTAATGCAGGTTGAAGGTGATCTCTATTGTGGCGAGAACGTCGACGGCCCGGCCGTTGGCCGTTCCGGGACGGAATTTCCAGTCGTTCATGACGCACCTTATCGCCTCTGCGTCCAGTCCATAGCCAAGGCCTCGGATAACCCGCACGTCAGTCACCCGACCATTTCGCCGGACGACGGCTTGAAGCAGAACGACACCCTGAATCTTGGCCCGGATAGCATCATCGGTGTAATGCGGAAGGGGGTCGTCCAGGATCACCGGATCAGTCAGGCCGCCGCTTCCCATGATGTACGGCCCTTCGCCGTTGCCGACTCCTCCTCCATTACCGCCTCCGAAACCGCCGCCGCTACCCGGCCCGAAGCCTGGACCTGAACCTGAACCCACTCCGGTGCCAGAACCGTTCCCGATTCCGCCGCCGCGCCCCTGTCCTCCGGCACCAGTAGGCGACGGGGCAAGAAAATCGCCGAAGTTCGTGTTCAGCTTCGCCGGAAAATCGATCGGCGCTTGGATGGTCGAGATCGTCATCGATTGTTCGGGCAGATCCACAACCGGATCTTCAACTTCTTTAGGGATTTGTGGCGGATTGATCTCCGGCAAAGATACCTGGTCGTGGACGGCCGGGGGAACATCTCCCTTGTTGGGCTGTTCCTTCTCTTCCTTCCCTCCACCACCCCCTCCGCCTCCCTTGTCCCCACCCAAGATGGGATAGTCCATGAGATAGGAAGGCACCATGGCGACCAGCCTGGCATCCGACATTTCGGGGACGGAATAGTAGAAGACGATGCATCCGAAGATGACGATTGCCAGATGAATGCCGAGCGATCCGGTCAATCGCCGGAGCAGACGGGCGCGGGAAAACGGTTCATTCAGTCGGGCGTAGCTTTCGAACAGAACCGGAGGAGTCTCCGGCTCGGGCAAAGAAACATGCGGTCCTCCCATAGGACACACTCCTCTCGTAATCTGAATCCATACTTTTCAAAAACTGCGGGGGTTCAGACGTAAGAGGGAGGGGGCCTTTCAGAGACACGAAGCTGGAAGCCCGTCAGCCGCACGAAGTTCGGCTGAACAGCGAGCGGCCGTTCGAGATAATCTGGCCGGATCGACTCGGCGGTGAGCACGTCCGTCCGCGCCAGCACTATCGGGAAGTTCTTGAGCCGAACTTTTTCCTGAATGGAGAAGGGGAGAGTATCTCCAAGGCTGGACGGTGATTGATAGGAAGCGGCAGGGCGACTGGATGTCGGCCACCGCGCGTATGCGATATTGAGTGGGGAAACGCAGAGGTGCGCAACGAGAACCAGCAGCAGTTGAATAGGCCCGAGTGTGCGCCACCTCATATTTCTAACGTATTAGACTACGCTACGCCTAAAAAGATTCAAAACAAAATGCACGGTGCAGTCAGCCCATTCCCGCAACAAGCCCTAGGAGCGCGGGAGGACGTGCAGGAAGTGCTGCCAGGAACGGGCATTTCGAAGCCGTTGGTTCAGTGCCTCGATGTTCTTGACGCCTTCGGTCGCCAGCCAGTCTTCCAGCGCGCTCAAGCCTTCCTCCGCGTACACCGGGATGCCGTCCTTCCAGGTTGCGCGCCCGCAAAGGACGCCGGAAAAGGGCACATCGGCTTCGAGGGCCAACTCGACGCTCTCCAGGAACTGGGAGTTGCTGACGCCGGCGCTCAGGTAGATGAAGGGCCGCCTGGCCTCCTCGGCAGCCGCCCGGTACAGGTCTTTCGCTTTATCGCGCGAATAGGCCGCCTCACCTCCCTTGAACGATTTCGTCCCCTTGGTGTACTGAAGATCCACTGGGACCTCGACCTTGAGGACATCTACGTTGTAGAAATCCTGGGAGAATTCGGCGATGCTTTGCCTGACGATCTCGGGCTTCCTTCGGGCGTAGTCGATCCCTTTTCCTTCGCCGTGGGGATCGTACCCAACGAATTCCAGGAAGAAGGGAACGTCGTGATGTGCGCACTCGGCGCCTATACGCTCGACCCACGCCTTTTTGCGGTCGTTGATCGCGTTGTCCTCGAACGGAGTGTAGTAAAGCAGGATTTTGATGCAATCGGCGCCCGCCTCAACCAGAAGCCGAACCGTCCAATCCGGGAGCAGAATCGGCATCCGCCCAGGCGCGTTGTTCTCATAACCGGACTGCTCGTAGGCCAGAAGAAGGCCGACCCCCTTCTGTCTCGCATCCGCCGCCTGAAGACCGTATTCCGGATCCAGCAAGACCCCGCTCGCGTGGGGCGACAAGACCCGGACAACCGCGGTCTTGAACTCGGTTATCATCTCGGCCGTAACCTTATCGGTTGATCCTTTCATGGCCTGCGCGATCGACTTGAGAAGCGATCCCCGCTGGTCCATTGCGGCGGCCCGGATTACTCCCGTCTTATCGGCGACTGCATTGATTCCGCGCTGCTTGCCCGCAGTTATTGTTCTCATCGACAGGTCCTCCTATGAGGCGATTCGGGCTCTCGGGGACATTCTGAGGCGAGCGGGCGCGGAAGATGCCCCCGTTTCGCCTCTATTTTAGGCGAGCGGAGAAAAGAGTTCCAATGGAGCAGGGAGGGGGACTCAAGGACACACAAGGACCACAAGGACAACAAGGACGACAAGGACGACAAGGACCGGGCCGTGCTTCACCGCCGAGACTTATCCCGCTCAGCGAGCCGGGCTCGAGTCATTCGTTCGCGCAAACCGCCCTCTTTTACGAACCTCTCTTCCAAGTGGGCGATTTGCCGCTTCAGAAGTTCGCTGGTCACTCGAATCAATCCGATGATGACGTTAGCGGAGATGGCGGGGTCGGGATGCTCGATTCCTTTACGGAAGGTGTCGTAGGTCGCGTTCGAGATCCTGTTCAAGGCGCGCAGACGTCTCGCGTACGGATGGTCCTTCGGCCACTCGGCCAGTCCATGTGTCCGCAGAAAGTCCCGATAGTCCTCCAGCAACTCTTCCAGGCTGGCGCGCGCAACACCCGTGAGTTTGATCTCCGTTTCCTTGGATGTCCCGGCTGCCAGGCTGCCTTCTACGATGTTCTGCTTGCCGGACCGGGCGGCCTGAACCATCTGGTCATGCGTGCGGCTGCGCTTGTCGATGAATCGGTCGCAGAAGTAAACGGTGGCAAGATAAACAATCTGTGCTTTCTGGTACGAGAGCAACTTCCTGTAGCCTCCATGGGACGGGATGAAGCGTTCGGTCATACGGACTCCTGTCCTTGTTGTCCTTGTTGTCCTTGTTGTCCTTGTTGTCCTTGTCCTCGCGAAACTGCTCATTGCTAATAACGTTCGCGGGGAAAAAACGACGAGAAAAACTTCAGTCAGAGGAAAGAAATCCTAGCGGGGCAAGAGGAGGCGGCGCCGGAACAAGCCCGGCGCCGCACGATTCAGGGAAGGTTAGAACATGACTCGGAGGGACAGCTGGATACGACGGGGATCACGCGCACCCGTGAAGGCGCCGAAATTCGCGTTGATCTGCTCGCCGGCCGCGTCAAAGCGCGGCGTCGTATCGATGCCCGAGAACTGGGTGTGGTTCCACGCGTTGAAAAGCTCGGTTCGGAACTGGAAGTACTTGTCCTCGTCGATTACGGACGCGTTTGGAAATGCTGATGTCCCAGTTGTTGATGCCCGGGTCGACGCAGAATCCCGACCCCGGCGTTTCCGAAGCTGTTCTTGAGCGGTGCGGGCAAAAGCTTCCGTGTTGAAGTTCCGGCGAACGTTCGCTCGCTCTTCGGAAGATACGGATCCGCAACGATCGTGATCGCGTGCGCCTTCGCTGGACCCGGTCAGGTCCGCTCCGTCGGAAAGGGCCATGCCGGGTGTGATCGGCGTCCCGGAGATGAACGACGTGATTCCGGAAATCTGCCAATCGCCCAGGATGTAGTCGAGGGCCTTGACTTCCACCGCTTCTACCCGGATCCGGCAGGTTCCAGGCATAGTTGATGACCATGCTGTGAGTCTGATCGAAGTTCAGCAATCCGTAGTTCCGATCCCTGTACGGGAAGTAAGGGCTCGACGTTGTCGAAGTCACCGGCGTTCTACGCCGAGGTTCTTGGAGAAGGTGTAAGCGAGACCGTACTGCAGGACGTCGGACATACGACGGTTAGCCGCAATTTGGAAGGAATGGTAGTTGGACGGCGCCCCAAACCCGCGGAGGTTGATGTCGCCGAGCCCCGTATAAGGGCGCAGGAAATTGTCGGGCAGCGGGCTGCTGGCGGTTGTCGTGTCCTTGTTCGCCGGGTCGAAACGGGCGTACATCGGGATCGGGTTCAGGTTGTACTGGTAAAGCAGCGACCTGCCCGAGCGAACCGACGTAGGAGGCGTCGACGACCGTTCCAAAGCCGACCTGGCGCTGCACGCCGAAGCTGAAATTGATGACCTGAGGCAACGGTTGCGTCGCCCGTATCAGGCGTGGTGACGCCGGTCGGTCCGACCGCGCCGTTGGCCTGCAGGAACGTGTCCAGGGTGCCGAAATACAGAGTCGGACTGTACGCCACCGGCGGCTGACCGTTGGTGCCGGAATAGACGTTGCCCTGCGGCCGATCATAGAACAGCCCGATACCGCCGCGTATGGACAGTCTTGCCGTTGCCGGCGGGATCATAGGCAAAGCCGATCCGGGGTCCGAACGAAACCGCCGGCGTCTCATACAATCCGCCGGGCCAACCCTGCCCTCCGACCACCATTCCGGGGGCGTAAGTGCCCGAGCCCGGAACGAACAGGCCGATGTAGGGAACCGGATATATCGTGCCGGTCGCGGGATCGACGCCGACCCGCTTGCCGCGCATCCTTGCCTGGCCGTATCAGGCGGGCTGTCTTGCTGCGATCATAAAGCTCCGGGGCGAAAGCAGTGATGTTGAACCGGTCATCGTGGGCCGCCGGGGCGTTGTACATTCGCAGTCCCAGGTCGAGCGTCAGCTTGCCGTTGACCTTCCAGGAATCCTGCACGTACCACTCGGTTTGGGTGTACCGATAATGCGAGTACGGGCGGAACGTGCCTTCGGAGTAGCTGTTGAAGACACCGAGCAAGGTGTTCGAGAAGGCGTAGTTCGTATCCAGGGGATTGTTGGTGTTTCGTCCGAAGTTGAACGCGCCGCGGGTGTTGGGCCCGCCGACCTCGTCCTTGCGCATTCTCTCGATGTAGACGCCGAACTTCAGAGCGTGCGTCCCGCGCAGCCAGCTGAAGTTGTCCGCAAAGGTAAACACCGGGTTTTCATTGGTGTACGGGATGTTGCCCAGCGACGGATTGATGTAGTTCTGAACTCCGCCGAATGTCATGTTCGGGAATCGCGCCCGACTCGTTGGACTCCGGATACCACTGGCCGATGTTGCCCATCTTGCTGCGGGCCACCTTCGTCGGGTCGACCGGATTGAAGGTCTGGCCGCGGGTGCTCGCGCCCATCGTGAATTCGTTGACCATGGTGGAGCTGAAAATCTTGGTGAGGTTCAGAACCGCGCCGCGCCCGCGCTGCGGCCTCAGGGTATTGACCAGGTCATAGTTGACGTTGCCCGCGACCCACGACCCGAACGGCCACTCTTCGTCGTCGTTGTCCCGGATGTAGCCGGAAATACGAGTTCAGAGTGGAGGAGATGCTGTAGTCGATGCGGATGACTTCCTGGCGGCGCGGGTTATTGCCGCTGACGTCTGTCACGTAGTTCCGCGCATACTTCGTGGCAGCGATCCGGTCTCGACGATAGTTCGGAAGGGGAAAGAACTTCAAGATCGCCTGGCCAAGCGGGTTGATCCGGTTGGCGGGGATCTTGTTGTTCGGGAATTGCGTCTTTGTTGTTCAGCGGATCGTTGATCTTGATCAGCGCTCCGTTGAGGTCGAAGGTCTGCGAGAAATCGCCGTTCACGCTCCAGCGCTGTCGGCGTGGTCACATAACGAGTGCCCGGAAACAATCGCCGCCGGACGTACTCCTGCGAGAAGAAGAAGAACAGCTTATCCTTGTTGGTATTGAACTTGCCGGGAATAAAGATCGGGCCGCCGATCGAATACCCCGCATTGTTGAACCGGTAAAGGGGCCGTCGCGCCTCGTTTGGAGCGGCTGTGCTCCGATTCGTGAAGAAGTTGTTGGCGTTCAGGGACTCGTGACGGTAGTACCAGTAGGCGCTTCCGTGGAAGTCCCGACCGCCGCCCTTCATGATGACGTTGATCGTGCCGGCGCTGTTCCGGCCATATTCGGCCTGGTAGTTGCTGGTCAGCACCTTGACTTCACTGATGGCGTCCATGTTCGGCGCGTTGTGAACGCTGTTGTTCGAACCGGTGTCGACCGAGGAGATGCCATCCAGGGCGTACATGATCGAGGTCGTCCGGCCGCCGTTGATATGCAGCCCGTTGAGGATGTTGCCGGTCTGGACGACTTCGCGCGTACCTACGTTGGTGTCGACGACGCCCGGCAGAGTGAGCATCAGGCCCAGGAAATCCCGTCCTTTGATGGCGAGATTCATAACCTGGTCGCCGCTGATCAGGCCGGCGCGCTCGGCTGAAGCTGTCTGCACGAACGACGCGTCCGCCGTGACTTCGACCCGCTGCTCGACTTCGCCGACCTCCAGGGTCAGGTTGCCCACGGAACGGCGTTCATGCCGCGGTCACAACGATCCCCTTCACCGTCAGGGTCTTGAAACCCGGCAAGACGACTTCCAGAGTGTAGGTCCCGGCCTGCAGACCGCTGAAGATAAAGATGCCGACTTCGTTCGAGGCGGACTGGAAAGCCACCCCGGTTGCTTGATTGGTTAACTTGACATCGGCGCCCGGGATGACGGCTTTAGCCGGATCGAGCACCGTGCCGGTTAAAGTCCCGCTGACGTTCTGTCCAACAACAGGTAGGATGAGAACAGAAAGCAGGACAACGAGACAGGAAAGACGTCTCATAAACTGCCCTCCTTCGCTTTAGGTGGGATGCCACAAGCGAATCGAGACGGTCGCTTATGCTAGCACTGAAACGGCGGCCAGTCTGCACAAAATGAGCAACTTACTTGCTTTCAGCTTCTGCAACTGCATCCGGGCGTCGGGGTGGTCCGGCCTCAGTCTCAATGTCTCGCGAAACTCGCCGATCGCCTCGTCGGTGTTCCGCTGCATGGCCAGCGCGCAACCCAAACCGTAATGGGCTTGAGCGTGATCGGGCAGAATACTGACCGCGTCGCGGAAGTGCCCGGTTGACTCCTCGATCCGACCGGTTTTCAGCAGCGCGATGGCGAGAAACAAGTGCGCCTCGCCGTCGTTCGGTTTCAGCCGCAAGAGCTTCCCGGTACTGTCCGATCGCCTGCGTCGATCTTCCCCTGCCGCTCGAATGCCACTCCGAGATTGCAGCGCGCCCGGGTGAACGTCGGCTTGAGCTTCACCGCTTTCTCGAAAAACGCGACCGCCTCGTCCACTTTGACCCGCGCTGACCGACAGCAGCCCAATGGCGTCGCATGGCTCCGGGTAGCCGGGAGTCGAGCCTGAGCGCCTCCCGGTATTGGCGCGCCGCCTCGTCGGTTTCGCCCAGCCGGTCGGCCATCAGACCCAGGTAGTAATGAGCCTCGGCTTTGCCCGCCTTCCCTCGCAGCATGCCGCGCAATCGCTCGACTGCGGCATCCGTTTTCTGCTCGCGGAAGAAGAACGCGGCGAAGTAATAGAGCGGAACGAGATCGTCGGGGCGCAGGCGCAGGCCCTCGGCCAGCTGACCGAGCGCCTCGTCGACCGCTTCCGGCTCGCCGCCCCGGGAATCAAGCAAGGTGCGGGCAAGCAGAATGGCGGATGTCCGGGTCCCCGGGCTCGATCTCCAGCGCCCGGTGAGCCACCCGGATCGCCTCGGCGGGGTGGCCGAAACGGCTCAGCAGTCCGGCCTCTTTCAGTAGACGAGTCGACGAACAGGACAAGGCGACCAGCTCCTGGTACAGCGGATCCCGCACCGGCGGAACGGGGATCAGGTTGGGGCGGAGGAGATTCCGGCGCGCCTCGACCGCCTTGCGCGAATCCCCGAGCGCCTCGTAGGCCTCCGCGAGGAGTTGGTGGGTGGGCCGGATATGAGGATGCGTCGTTGCCAGGGGCGCCAGGACCTCGACGACCTTGGACCATTCTTTGCGCCGGGCGGCGATGCGACCGAGAGCGAAGGCCGCCTGCGGCGATTCCGCCGACACCCGCGGCACCAACGCTTCTCGAGTAGTAACCGGCCGCTTCCGTCAGATTGTCCTGCTTGAAGTAAATATCCCCCAGCTTCTGCAGAGCAGGCACGTAATCCGCCTGCATTTCGATTGTCTTGCGCAGCCAGCTCGAATTGCGCTTTCTCCTGCCCCTGCTCCTCGCTTAGCAGTGCCTGGCAGTAAACCCAGCGATAATCGCCGGGGGCCCTGCGAGAGGCCGCCCTGTAGGCCCTCTCGGCCTCTGCGTAGAACTGGTTCGCGTGGTACACCATCCCGAGCTTGCGCGGCTGCGTCGGCACTTCGAGGATCAGCCCGCGCCTCCTCCTCGGCCTCGCTCGACCAATGCAAGGAGCGCCGGGTTGGCGGATGTGAGGTCCGGACGCCTCGGGAAGATCCTCCGGCAGCGCGCCCGGAACGAGGATTTTCAAGCCGAGCCAAATGGCCAGACCAACCAGAGAGGCCAGCCCGGCCACGAGCCACACCCGCCTGGTGGTAAGCCGGGCTGAGGGGGTCCCTGACGGCTGCCCAGCGGCGGCCGCTTTCTTCAAACGTCTCGTCTTGGCCATCGTCACGATTCGTCGCGGAACCGCAAAGAGCTGGTTGGTCCGCTGCACGTCCCGTAGCGTCTGCTTGGCCGCAAGTGCTCGTTCGTAATTCGCTGGATCCCATCTCTTCCCTACTTCCTCTTGTTCAGCCACAGCACGACCCGGCCGTCCTTTGAAAACGGCGGATAGACATTCATCTTCCCGGTGACGAAGTCCGGTTTGCCGTCCTGATTCATGTCGGCCGTTTCGACTGTGATGAGATGGGTCGGAGAGTGGGCGATGTCGCGCTCCGTGAAGTCCATCTTGCCGTCGTTCTCGAACAGAATGATGCTCTGAGCTTCCGGCTTCTCCCAGAAGTTGTAGCAGCTGACGGCCACGACGTCCATATCGCCGTCGCCATCGACATCGGCCGCCACCGCACCGCTGGCACCCTCGAACTTCCCGATCGGGCGGTGTTCGAACTTGAACGCCCCCTTGTTCTGGAGCCATTGGACGCTGTGCCAGGGCCGGGGGCGGGGCGGAAGGTAGTCGAACGCGTCCCCGTTCGTGTACAGGATGTCCATCAGCCCGTCAGCATCCATGTCCACGAGCCGGATCCCGCTGCTGCCGTAGTCCTCGTTCGCGCTTCCCCAGAGCAAGATGCGGTTTGAAATTGCCCCGTGCGTCGTTTTCGAAAAGGTAGATTTCTTCCCACTCCTGGCTGACCAGGCTGATGAAATCCATGTCGCCGTCTTTGTCGATGTCCACGGGTATCGTGTGGATGACGCCGGACAGGCTCTGCAGCAGGTGTGACCGGAACTGCCAGTTGCCGCGGTTTTCCAGCCAGCGTGTTTCGCCGTCGTCGTAACCGAACTGCCCGACGACCAGGTCGGTGTCGCCATCGCCGTCGAAATCGGCGCCACGAACGTCGGTAACCCTGGCCACGCGGTCAAGGATCGTGTGCGGGACGAACTCCTGCCGGCCGTTGTTCTCCAGGATGACGACCGAGCCGATCTTGTCGTTGCTCGGAAAGACCTGGCCCATCACGGCGACCAGCAGATCCAGATCCCCGTCCCCGTCGATATCGGCAGCGTCGACGCGGGCCGGCGCGGGCAGCACCGGTCCGACCCACTTCTCCGTGTAGACACCGGCCGGGGATTGGCGAATCCAGCCGATGCGGTTGGCCAGCATATCGCAGACCAGAACGTCCTGGAGTCCGTCCTGGTCGAGGTCCGCTATCGTGACGCTGGCGATCCGGGGAGAATCGGTCGCGGAAAAGCCGACGGGGGTCGGGGCGAGCGAGGTGATCTTCGCTCCCCGCCTGGACTCCGCCGGGCCCGATCGCCGGCTCATTCCGGCGCGCTCCCCTGAAGACGTGTGCGAGCATCTGCCCGACAGAGAGGCCGGTGTGGTGGGCCTGATAGAGCAGGACCAGCAGCGGGACACCGAGCAGAACAGCTGCGAGCATCACGGCCTGGAGCCAGCCGGGCCGTCTCCGGGGGGCAGGAGGTTTCGGCACGGCTTCTGCTTTTTGGGCTTGCGCTTCCGTTCATCCGGCATAGAAACACACCATACCAGCGCGACAATCCAAAGAAACGAGAACATCGGCAAGGACGCCAACAGCGCTCCGCCGCCGGTCGGTCACGCATTCCTGCCAGCACAGACGGAGCGTCCTCAGCGAATAGACCGAGGCCGACCAGTACGCAGGCCACCTGGAGCCAGGGGATGGCGGGCGACCAGAGGATATGCCAGCGGCTCCCGGCCGTGCCCAGAAGATCCCAACCCCAGTTGAACGGATCCGACAGGCTCTGCAGGACGAACGTCAGCATCGAGGAAAACATGGCCAGGGCAAAACCGATCCAGAGTGACAATCCCAGCGGCACGAGGGCAGCGGCAGACGTGCGAAACAGCTGACCCGCGTGCAGCGGCGACCGGCTCAGGCTCGACGCCTGCTCTTGGCCAGCAGGTACCACAGAAGCGGGAGAAGACCGAGCAACAGCACCCACAGGACGACGCCGTACGCCGAAAATGCCAGCCAGTTCTTGCGGTCGACGATATCCACCCAATCCCGGACCTGGTCCCAGGGTCCGAGGTTCACGAGCGAGTAGATGATCGAGAGGCCGAACATCACGATCGCCTGCCAGGCCTCGCCGTAACTCGGCAATGCCCCGGTCCCACCCGGAGCGGCGCCAGAAGAGCGCGACATTGTCGTAGGCGCAGGTCTTCACGCACTCCGTGCACAGCCCGCAATCGTTGTTGCGGTCCACCTCGCCCATGCAAAGGCCGTACGGGCACCCCCAGCCCTTCGCACTGCCGCGCAGACAGAACCGTTCGGTGCATTCCGCGCATGTCGCCGGGGAGGCGGACCGCACCATCAGCCGGCCGGTCATCGAGTACAGGCTGATGAAGCTGTTGATCGGACAGAGATGCCGGCAAAACAGCCGCTGTTCCGGGAAGAATGAAGTGACAATCGCCAGACCAGCCAGTCCGACAAGGAGCCAGCTGGTCGCCGGCGGGAACAGCCACCAGGGTCGTGCTGAAGGTCCCCAGGAGCAGAAACAGAAGTGTGCGCGGCCAGGCGTTCCGCAGCCACCCGGGCCACCTCAAGGCTCGCCTGGGAGCTTGATCTTCGGACGACTGGGGCAGCAGCGGCGGAAAACCGGCGTCGCTGCAGCCACTCGCCAAGCGACGGCAGGGGGCAGACCAAGCACCAGATTCGCCCGCCCAGGGGGACCAGCAGAACGATCAGCGCGGACAGCCACAGGACCCAGATCACCATGGGTCCCGCATTCCGGCCGGAAACCTTCGTACCGAGGAGGCCCGCCAGAATGACGAAATAGAAGACGGCCAGCATCGGCAGCGTCAGGTCGAACTGTAATGAAGGCCGCTTCACCAGTCTCTTGAGACCGGGAAAAAGCGCGAACAGGTTGATTGGGGCCTTGCCGGAAGAGACGGAGACGCCAGGATGTCGCAGCAGAAGGGCCACCAGCGGGAGGGCAAACAGGAATCCAAGGCCGCCGTCCAGCAGGTAGTTAGGCCGGACGACCAGGTCGCCACGCTCCGTCCCATGCAGGGGTCCGTTATAAGTGTGGTTCCGGAACTGCGATTTGGATACCAGCCACCCCGACCATCCGGGCAGGCCCGCCGTCAATTCGACCACCTCTTGCCGGACCGGCGGCTCATCCGGCCGCGACAGCCGGTGCACTTCCACGATCCTGGTTCCCGGAGTGATGACGACGTGAAGATCGTAATCCTGGAGGAAGAAACTCTGGCCCGTATCCCGCGTGGAGAATGTCAGGCGAAGGCGGTCCCCACGATTGACTTCAATCCGCGAAGGGCTGAAACCGTAGCGAAATGCCTCGATGTGGATCTCGCGAGTCCGGGGAAAAGGTGCGAGCAGAGCCGCGAGCAAAGCGGGGAAAAGGGCAAAAGAGGCGAGGATCAACCAAGCCGCTGTTTTCCGCCCTCTTCGTCCACGCCTCACTTCGGTCATAATCGGTGGAGAACGGTATCACAACAGGTGGCTGGAGTGCAGTTTCCAACCTTCCAGCTCCCATTGAACACAGCTGGAACGCGCCCAGCATCCGAAGGAACTGCGAGCAAGCCGATCAGGCGATTCCGTTTGAGGACCGGCGGGCCATCGTTTTAAGATACGCTCAGGAGATGCCTATGTTGACCTTCGTTCTACCCCTGTTCCTTGTTGCCTCTGCCCTCGCCATCCCGGAACTTCCGGCGGAGCCCGCGGCTGCCGACGTCATCGTCCCTGACCTGACTGGCTTAGCCTCGGGTCAAGGATGGAAGATCGAGAACCGTTCGGCCCAGATGGTGGAGAAGACGGCAAAAAGGCCGTGCAGTTCGATGGCCGCGAAGGCGACGGGCTGGCCTGGATTCCAGGATTAACGTTTGCGAACGGTGAGATCGAGTGCGATATCCTCGGGAGAAGCCAGCCGGTTCAGGGAAGTTTCGTCGGGATCGTCTTTCGCCTCCAGGATGCAAAAACGTTTGATGCCGTTTACTTTCGGCCCTTCAACTTCCGCTCCCCGGACCCTGAACGGCGGGCCCACTCAGTCCAGTATGTCTCTCACCCGGATTGGACCTGGAACCGCCTCCGCGGTGAACGCACCGGGCAGTATGAGAAGGCGATCGAACCGGCGCCGGATGGTGACCAGTGGACCCATTTGCGGGTGGTTGTCCAGAAGCCGAAAGTCGAAGTCTACGTGAACGGCGCGTCCACACCGAGCCTGGTGATCGACGAGCTCAGCCCCAGAACCGGCGGCTCGGTCGGTTTGTTCCTCGGAAACGGATCGCCGGGGACTTTCGCCAACCTGAAGATCACGCCTAAGCAGGGACAATGAGGTTCGACAACGTCCTTTTCCTCCTCTCGTCGCTTTGGCTGATGTCGTGGCCGGTCGTCGCCCAAACGCCGGATCAGGTCGCGCTCCTCGAGAAGGGGGCGGCCGCCCCGGCCTTTACCGTGCGGGGCCTGGAAGGACAGCACCTCGAACTGGCGCTCATGCGCGGGAAAGTTGTGGTTTTGAACTTCTGGTTCATCGCCTGCCCGCCTTGCCGGGTGGAGATGCCGCAATTGAACAGGCTGGTTGACGGTTTCGCCGGAAAGGACGTTGTCTTTATCGCGTTCTCGTCGGATTCCTCGCAGGAGCTCCGCCAGTTTCTTTCGGAAGCGAAATTCAAGTACGCGATCGTTCCCAACTCGACGAAGGTTGCCCTGAAGTACGGAATCCGCGGGGCGCCGACTCATGTCGTCATCGACAAGGAAGGCAAAGTCCACTGGATCGGCTACGGCGCACTCGAGGATCCCGTCGGTGAACTCGGGAAGATCATTCAGGAAGTGCTGTAAGGCAACAGATTGTCGCGGACGCGGCGAGGGCGTTGCAAAGTCCCCCCTCGGCTGTTGAAAAAGTGAGCGGAAAGTGCTCCATGGCGCGCGGGATCGCCAGGTAACCGTCTTTCGACTTTTTCAACACCCTCACCCCCGTGCGCGGCTCCGATACGGTCTTCCGCAGGTTTCCGTCTCGCCTTCGCGCAAATCGTGGTAGGCTTTGCTCCGCAAAAAGGTCCCTGGTCCGGCGCAAAACGCGTGCTCTTCCTCCAAGGCCCCGGAGAAACCACGCAGATCATCGCGATTTTTGCGTTTGAGAGGCCCTTTGCTTATGCGCTCTCGCCTGAATGTCTTTCTTTGGACCGGTTCTCTACTCCTCACCCTCGCCGCATTTTCCGGAGTAACCGAAGCCCAGAAATCTGCTTCCTACAAACGAGGCGTAGATCTCTTCAACCAGGGCAGTTACTCGGAGGCGCTCAAAGCCTTCGACCAGGCGCTCAAGGAGACTCCTCTCGATAGCGAGACATACCGCCAGCGTGCCCGCTGCCGCGACCGCCTGGAAGATCTTAAGGGCGCGCTCGCGGACTACGACAAGGCGATCGAGCTCCAGCCTGCCAACGTGCCCGCGCTCACTGCTCGCTCGGCGCTGCGCAGGCGGCTCAAGGATGTGGCCGGCGCGGTCGACGACATCAACCGGGCAATTGAGCTTGATCCGAAAAACGCCGGTGCTTACAACAACCGCGGACTGTTGCGCTGGGATGCACGCGACTACAAGGGGGCGCTCGCCGACTATGACTATTCGGTCGGGCTCAACCCTCGCCAATCCCCGGTTTTCAACAATCGCGGACTGGTCAAAGAGAAGCTCAACGATTTCGAGGGCGCACTAGCCGATTACACGAAAGCGATCGAAAACAACCCGAAAAATGCCGATGCTTACTCTAATCGAGCCTTCTGCCGGAAAACCCTGGGGGATACAGAAACGGCACGGCTGGACTACCAGTCTGCCCTGGCAATCGATCCGGGACACAAGTTCGCGACCGCACAACTGAAAAAACTGGAAGTCGAAAATCCCGGCGGGGCCACCCGACGAACAGCCGGTGGCGACCAGGCGAAGACGGGCACACCAGCCGGCACGTCCGACTTGCCGAGGGCCACCACACCCAAAACTTCAGCGGCCGTGCCCGTGGTTCAATTCCAGGCCGGCGATCCGTGCCAGGCCGCCAAAAAGCCCGCCGGACTGCCCTGGCAGACGCCAAAACGAGCGCGCCCGCCTCCCCTCCCCCCGGGATCCCGGCCGCGACGCTGTCGCCATTCCTCGACTTCAACAAGATGTCCGCGGTCCAATACAACGGCGCGGTTTCGGTCGCCATGGAGGCGATGCGACTGCTCTACGGGGAGATGTCGGCCGAAGACCAGGAGAAGTTCCAAGCCACCTGGGCGCCCCTGTTCGACTATCCGACGCCGGCTGCGGTCGACTACCTGAACAAGCTCAACCCGCTGCTCGGGCAGTTCCTGGCCGGCCGGGAAGCCTTCATGCGGACAGCCGCCGCGGTCAACGCAGCCATGTATGACGCGGCCCTCGCGGTCGCCGCCAACACCCGCGACGCCTACGTGGACGCCATGGCCAGGGCCGATCGGCAGGGACAGGTGCTCCGCTCCCTGGAGGCGGGGCTGACCCAGGTTGCGGCGCAGATCCAGGCGCTTGGAAACCCGCCCAATCCGCTGGCCGCCAAGTGCGCAGCCCAGGAACGTTACCGCCGTCCCTGCCCACCTCCCCGTCCCCCCTGGATGGCGAATGGCTCCCGGAGGCGGAACCGCCTGGTATTTCAAAACGATCAAGCGTTACCCGGACGGCATGGTGCTTGTTGTACACGTATTCGTTCGGCTGGGCCGAAAAACTGGAGAAGAAGGCATCGACACTGCCAAACCTGGACTCGACAACGAGCAAGGACGGCAACTTGATCATGTTGCCGGGCATGGAAGATGTCATCCTCTGATGGAGGAACAGCCCGGCGGCATGCTTTTCACGTCTCCGACGACCTGGGCATCAGCCTGGTAGGGTACTTCCCGGACGGAGAACGAGTGCATACTGGTCAGTTACGTCCACCGGCCTGGGCAAGAATTTGTCTTCTCGGGAAGCTCGTTTACCGCGCTATACCGATCTGCGACAGCCCCCCCGTCCTTCCCGGCCATACGTGGGAGGGTATCCTGGGGGTCGCCCGCGATTACGAGGCGGGACGGATCAAGGCTCTGAAGACCAGCCAAGCAGAATTTCGCCTCGCAGCTGCAAGCTCTGATGACCTGCGACCCGCTGAACCTCCCCGTTCCCCCCAAAAAGCGGAACCCCTGGGACGAAGGGCCGTACAAGGCGGATGATCCCCGCTCCAAGCTGCCACCGCCACCGGAACCGACGGGAAAGACCAATCCCAGGGTGCCGAAGCCGCCGAGCCAGGCCGCGGAAGTGGCGACCACTCAGGAAACGTCGGCTTTCACCAGTCCATGATCGAGGTCCTGAACCGGAACCTCCAGAAGGAGCAGGCGGATCTGAACGCGGAACCGGACCCGGAACGCCGCAAGCAGTTGGCTTTTCGAGCCATCCAGCTGCAGTCGGACATCCAGGCCGAGCAGGACCTGATTGCCTCCTACCAGACCGGGCAGATCGTCCACACCCGCTCGGCATTCGATGAGTTCGCCTCCGACCAGTTCATCTACAACATTCGGAAGGAAGCCGCCCGGATGGATGCCACGCGGAGGATCGCGGCAGTCGTCGAAGAGCAGATTGAACAGGCGCCCGAGGAGGCGAGGGCGGCGCTGCGCCAGAAGGCGCGCGGCATCCTGGACGCGAAGACGATCGCCAGCGGAGACGTGGAAAAGGCCTCCAAACTGGCCCAATCGCTCGGCACGATGATCCAGGGTTACCAGGAGGGACAGGCGGCCAGCCAGGAAGAAAAAGCCATCGACAAGGCCGAAATGCAGTTCTACTTCAACAGCGCCGCCATGGTCGCGGGAGTGGGCATCATCGGCCTCGGCAGCGCCGCTCTCGCGGCCACCTACGGCGAGACGGCGGCGGTGGCGGTCTGGGCCCCCCATATCATCGGTGGCATCTACGGCGGCGCCCACGGCCTGGCGGCGGGCGGCCCGGTGGAGGGGGCCAAGCAGGCGATCGCATGGTCGTCGAGCTTTGGATTTCTGGCCACGTCGTTCGCGGACGGCTTCGTCCAGGCCGGACAGGACCCGAAGGCCGGCTGGGAGGACGCCCTGTGGGCCGGGGCCAAGCAGGCCGGGACCGGCTACCTGATAGGGAAAGCGATGCAGTTCGGGGCGGGCATGACAGCCAAAGGCTCGCTCGCCTACTTCGGCGAGGACAGCCGCCTTTTCAAGCCGCTCGTCGCTCCGAGCCGCAATGTCACCCAGGCGTTCGCCGCGGCGAAGATGGAGCAGGATGTCGGTGACGCCCTCACGCTCATCAATCATTTCAAGGGAAAGCAGGCGTCAATGGCCAAAATGCGGGCGCAAATGCCGGCCGGCTCGCCCGAGCTGGCGGCAGCCGAAAAGGAGCTCAAGCAGCTGGCCGCCTCCCTGAACTCGTCGTACCACTGCAAATTGCTGCTCAAATACCACGCCACCCTTCGGTCCGCCGCTACTTCAGCTCGCTGGTCGACAAATCCTACGAGGAGGCAACGCCCGAGATGCTGCGGATTCTGAAAGCACAGGGCTATGACATGAGCAATCTCCGGTTCAAATCGTGCCGAAACTCGTCCAGCGCGGGCAGCTCGAGCATGGACCTGGATCTCGCACTGCAGGAGACGCCGGGGATGGTGATTCTAAAAACGGCAAAGCTGTCGAGATGGCTCAATTCCAGAAAGGACGCGCAACAGGCCCTCAATGAGGCTTACCACAAGGTCACCGGCTTCAGCGCCACCCGCTCGGAAGTCAACCTTACGACGAGCGAGCACGCCGAGTCGTACAAGACCAAGGCGCTTCTGAAGGAAAAGGTCGACTTCAGCAAGCTGACCCCCGAGGAGGTCGCAAGCATCGGGAAGGTGCTGCGAGTGAAGCTCGACAAGATTGCCGGCAGTTCTAAGCTCAACACCACCGGCGACCCTGTCTTAAGCCAAATCGCCAAGATGCAGGCGCAAGCCGGGAATCCGCGAAAGAGATCCAGAACATGCTGCTGAAAGACCTCCAGCAGAAGCTGGCCAAGCTGCCGCCCGGCAGCCGGGAGGCGCAACAGGCGCAGGCGGACATCAACTACTGGACGGACATGCTGAAGAACTTCAGGCAGATCAGCATGCAGGAGACAAATCCCTACCGGATACTGGAACTTGACCGGGCGATCCGCGGCCTCACCGGAGGGAAGGGCACACAGGAGGTGGCCCGAGACCTGACCCGCGCGTTTCGGTGAGCAAACCGTATGGAGCCTCGCACGTTTCGAGGGTGTTGAATAAGGCCAGTTAGCGCATTTGGCTGAGAGATATTGACGGTTTCCAACGCCAAAGGCGTTGCGTAGCAAAGCCCAGGGTTGGCTGCGTTTTTTGCAGCCTACCCTGGGATCCAGAGCCGTAAGTCATCAACCCTGAAAGGGTTGCGTATCGTGCGCAGTACGCAACCCTTTCAGGGTTGACCCCCCCACAAGCCTCCGACCCGGGGTAGCCCGCCCAAGCGCGGGCAACCCCGGGCTCTGCTACGTGACCCCGTTGGGGTCATTCGGCAATCCCCTCAGGGGATATGACAAACAGGTGGACATTTTCAACACCCTCGTTTCCGTCGCGCCGTTGGTCCCAGCTCTGCTTTGCTATGTAACGTCGCAAAGGCGCGTAAGGACCTGGATAACACTCCCCCGATGCGCCAAGACGGGTCGACACCCGCACAGTTGACAAACCTGCCATCCGGGATTACTGATGGGACGAAACCGACTCAATCGAAAAACGGCCGCAACCTGGAGTACGGCGCATGGACCCAAGACTCGAAGGACTTCTGAGTATTCTGGACATCAACACGAAGTTGTTCCGAAACTGCCTGAACGGTGTTTCCGACGAGGTCGCCCGGAGACAGCCCAACCCCGAAACCAGCAGCGTTGCCTTCCTGGCCTGCCACGTCGTGGATGCGCGGGATTACCTGGCGCAACTCCTCGGCATCGAGAGACAGTACCCAGCTGCACCATAACCTGCAGACCTATGCGGCCGTCGTTAATCATGAGAAGCGAGCCGCCGCTTTCCGAGATTCTGTTGCGCCTGGGAAGCAGTCACGACTGATCTGCGACGAGCGGTGCAGGAACTGGACGCCGAAAACCTCGATGCCGACAGCCCCCAGTCCTTCCCGATTGAGGACGGCAGCTCTTCGGCGCCATTGTCTTCCTGCTGCACCACGAGTCCTACCACATCGGGCAAATGGCGCTGGTAAGGAAGTTCTACGGGGTCGGGTCGATGCGGTACGGGCACCGCGCCCTCCTGTCGCGCCCCTGATCCTCGCCGGCTCACTGGGTGCTGTCACAAAGATGGGTCAGGGAGTCACTCTCTCCCTGCTTATCGCTCCTTCACTTTGTAGTTGCCCTCGCTGTCGATCGTCACATCGTCCTTCGACAGGACCCGCTTGTCGGCCAGGGTCTGGCGGAGCACCTCCGGGTTGTTGCCGACGGTCGCCAGCCACCCCCAAGGCATGAACCACGCCCACCGGGGCTGGGCCTCGAGTATTTGCGGCGTGGGCGGATTCCCCACTTCGCCGAGGGCAATCGGTTTGCCGTTTGCCAGCTTCAGCAGGTCGTCGTGATGCGACTGCTTCCAATCGCGGCGATAGACGTCGGCCGCAAGCACGTCCACATATTTCTCGCCCGGCCAGAAGTCCTCATAGGCGAACGCCTCATCGCCGGGGATAGTGCGCGGCGCGTTGGTGTTCCAGACCCAGATCAAGTTATTCAGTTTGTGATGATTGACGTAGTAGTCGTACATCATGATCCAGAGCTTCTTGAAGCCGTTCTCCCCTTTCTGGTTGCACCACCAGAACCAGACGCCGTTCATTTCATGGTAGGGCCGCCACAGTACCGGAACATTCGCGTCCTGCAACTGCTTGAGGTAAGCGGCGATGACGTCCGCCTGCTGCTTCCAGCCCGTGTTCATCGGCGTCCCGTCCGTCGTCAGTTCGTCCCATTCCTTCTGTGACGGACGTTTTTCCATGGCCCAGATCTTTGCGCCATCGCACGCATCCCCGGCACCGGGCGGACAGCCGTGCCACATGAGGGTGATGATGTAACCTTCCTTGTGCTTCTGAATGGCGGTCTTCACCATCCTGTCGCGCGCCTCTTGAGGTGTTAGTTTCAAATAGGCCAGCGGCTCCGGGGGATTGGTCAGGTTGAGCGGGCCGCAGTGCTGGAACTTCTGCGGCGCGTCCCCCTCATACGCGAAGCTGAAGTCCGATCCCCAGATAATCGGGGATTTGCCGGTAATCAGCTTGATCAGGTCCGTGTACTTGGACCCCGAGTTGATGAAGTTGTGCTGGCCGGCCAGCGTGTAGCGGCCCTGGATGTCAGCGAGGAATACGAGGAGCTTTCGCGCCTCGGGGGTGGCGTTCGGATTCACCGGCTGTGCGTATTGCATGGTCGATAAGCTCGTAAAGATAATTACTAGGATTAACAGCGCAAAACGGGGCTTCATTCTTCCTCCATTTTGGGAATCGATAAGTCTGTCCCCACAGGTTGCTCCCGGTTGCTCCCCCACGGGTTGCTCCCGGCTTCAATCCGCGCGCTCCGCTGGAAAACGCTACGCTTGCGGTTCTGTACCGCCTGGTTACGGGCGCGCGGAGCACCGGCGGTCGGGTCGCGCGGGCTGAACAAAACCGCAAACGGAGCGTCTTTCGCAAAGTGCGCGGATTGTTTCACCAAGAGCAGCCCGGCAGACCGAGCCCGATTTCCGGCAATCGGATGGTAGCAAAGCCGTGACAGGAGGGGAAGCAAGAGGCGCAAGGCAGGCCTTACGCCGGCATCGCGTCTCCAGCAAACCGCAGGTCGACTTCTACCATTTGAATGCTAATTGCGACGACGAAGGCGGGTGGGATGCTCGGGGCGCGAACCGGAGCGGGACGGGCCCTCAACCGGAGCGCCAATCTGCACCGTCCATCGCTTTATATCGCCGAGCAAGCCGGCGGGATCCGTTCTGACTTTGTCCGTCTCATCGACGATTCGCGCCTCGACGTGGTGCTCGCCGTTCCCGAGAACCGCGGCCTGCAGGAGGAAGGAGCGTGTGCTGTTGTCCAGAAGAGTGCCATCGACCGACCATTCGATCAGAAGAGGGTGATCCTGAGGTTCCTTAGGCTCCACCCGAAGCTCAATCTGTTCATCATCCCGAAGCTGGATCGTCGAATCCGGCGGGGAGGCGGATTGGATCGGCGACACAAACCGGTAGATTGCCAGGATCAACGCCTCGCGGCAGACCTCGCAGAAATCGAAATAGCTCTCGCGCATGATGCAATGCAGCTTCGGGCGGTACCATCCGGACGCGGTGTAGCGAGCACCCTCGAAGAGTCCAATCAGAGTGCCGTACTGCTCCTGGCTGGGGGTCGGGATGAGGGTCGATTCCGAGATCCACGCCCTCCACTTAACTCGGTCCCGGCGTGTTTCCTGCGTGGTGTTCGGTTCTTCCACGACCGGATACGGGTCGTCCGGGAAGGCCAAATCGTACTCGTCTCCCAAACCTCCCAGCGTATGACCTATTTCGTGAATCAGGATCTGCGGGGCGAACCAGCTTCGGGACACCACGACTCCATCAGCGTCTCCCCACCCGCCGTAACCGTAATCATTGACCACGAATATGATCACGCTCCATTCGGGCAGCACCTCCGCCAGAAGCCGGCGCGCTTTTCCGAACCCATGCTCCGGGTCGGGATCGAAACCGTTGGGCGGCACCGTCAGCCCGCGAGCCAGGCCGTAGCTATCAAAGGAGCTGTTGAAGCAGGTGTCCCGAAAGACGCCTTTTGACGGGTGATCCGAGCCGGATTCCGCGGAGGCCACACCGATCGCGTATGCATTGAAGTAGCTTCGATAGGGGTTGAACGGATCCATCAGGAGCAACTTGTCCAACATCGCGCTCGCATGATTCGGGAATTCGGCTAATTCATCCGAAATGTATCCCTCGGAAATGAACACCAGGTTGACCTGGTTTGCTCGGGGTCCGTTCACCATCAGGGGAGTCAGTGTGGCTGTATCCGCAAGCAGGGAACCGGAGCAGGCGATTGCCGGAATGAGAAGACAGCCAAGCGACAGCAGAGAAACGAGATACGAGACGGGGGAAGGAAAGAAAACAGAGTTCCCCCTCGTCCCTCTTCTGGTCCCTGGTTCCCCTGCCGGCACGAAGAGAGAATAACAGGTTTAAGGTCAAAAGCGAAAAAAAACGCATTTCGTTGCTCAAGAGCGCAAAGGTCTTCTTAAAGCGGACAGTGGCATCGGAGCTAGTAGAGACAGGCCATAGGACCGACACGTGAAGCTGTCTGGCGCGGCTCTCCACGTGGATGAATCGCCTGGGGCGTGTCTGGCTGGTCCGCTTACTCGCTCGCTGAGGCTCGCTGCCGTGCGCGGCTCCTTACGATCTCGCGACCACCCGGCTCGCCGCCCCGGGCGCGAGCGGAACTGGAGGGCGGAAAGAACACTGTCCCCTGCTCGCCGCCCCCTGCTCGCCGCCCTGCTCGCCGGCCAAGAGGAGACGAAAATGTCAGCGACAATCGTAAGGAGCCGCGCACGACAGCGAGCGCCAGCGAGCAAGTAAGCGGACCAGATATCAAGCAACCTAGGCTTGCCTTTTACCAACCACCAGACTGGGAAGTCGGACCTACGGGCGGACCTCGACGTGCTGAACAACAGCCTGTCCCGGGCTCACGGCGCCGAACCAGCATACGCACTGGCTGAGCATGTCAGCCGCGAGGAGGTACCGTCCGGGTTCAGCCGGGGGCTCGATTTCCGTTGCCACCGTTGTTTCTTCGCCGGGCAAGAGCAGCTTCGAGACCGGGACAACCTGGCGTTTGACCGCACCTGACTGGGGAGCACCTTCTGGGATGCCCTCGGCCGGGTACCAGCTGATGGCCAGGTAAACAACACCGTACTTGTCAAGGCAGGAGTTCCCGTCTCCGACGCCGACCGGCAGCCAGACAGCCTTTCCGGTGTTCTGGACTCTCCACTGGACCCGAAGGGCCCTTCCCGCCACAAAAGGAGAGCGCAGTTGGTCGACCGGGGCGGCTTCGATCCGTGCCGCCAATCCGCTCACATCGGATGCCGACGTCTTCTCGAAGGGCAAGACGGCGACCTTTGAGCCATCGATCTTCCGCTCCCCGAGCAGCCGGTGGCGAAAAGTAATTGACCGAATCGTGTCGAGCTCCGCAGGTAGCTTTCCAGGCATCACAATCAAAGGACTGTCCGCGGGAACGTAGGCCGGTATCCGAATCCGACCCTCGCTTTCCACGCTCACCCCTGCTTTGTCAGTCCCGGTCACCGTCAACTGACCCATGGGCTCACCAAGAAAGAGCCACGGTCTGGCTTCGTCGGACCGCCGGGCGCAGAGCAGAAGGTGGCGCTCCTGCCCTCGGACCAAGACGATCACCTGTGACAAAGCCAGGCCAGGCTGCCCGGCCGGACCTCCGCTCCTTTCCCAGACCACGGCATCTTCAAACCGTCCGGCAAAGGAGAAGCCGAAGGGTCTCAGGTCGGCTGTTTCCCAACCGGCGCGGTGCTCGGGACGGTAGTAATCAAGGTGAATGACGACCGTCTCGGCGGGGGTGGCCGCGATGAGCCGCAAAGCCTCGTCGCTCGGCGCGCCACCCGTCTTCTCGGACAGGGTACCCAGGCCCTCGGGCAGGAAGCTGGTCAGGCCGTCGACCTTGGGACGCCAATGTGCGGTCTGGTAGTGCAGGTAACGATAGGAGTGCCAGGACTCAGGGCGGCCACCGACACCGAACGGCAGTTCCAGGAGAACCTTTTTCGGCGATTGGTTGAGATATCGATAGACGGCTGGAAACTGCGCAGGAGGTGGGGAGTAGGTGGCAAAACCGGCGCTTACCTGGTAATCGTACAGGAGCAGGATCAGAAATCCCAAACCGATCACCCAGGCGTACACGCGCCGACGTGTCTTCAGCCGCCGCTCGAGGCGGGCAACTCCAAAACCAGCTACCACCACCAGCGCGAGCAAAAGGAACTGTGCGAAGCGGGCGGGCACACGCAGCGCCTTCGCCCCGGGAACGACCGCGTAAAGGTACCGAAAAGGCAGGTTCACCCGCAAATCAACGTTTTCTCCCGTGAAGCTGGCGACACCCGGGATCCGAAGATTGACGACGGGGTCATCAAGCTGAATATAGGGCCCCATCATGAGAACCATCATGAACAGGGCCAGCAGGATATAGATTCGGCCGATTCTCAGATCAACGGAAGAAAATGGCGACCCCGACTCCACGTTGGAAGGGCCTGCTGCGGGATCGTGGGTGGTGTCCCCGACTTTACGAGTACCCCGTCTCAACAGGAAGGCGACGCCGACGAAAGCGAGGAGCCAAGGCGTTATTCCCAGGAAAACCAAGCCCTCCGGTGTCCCGTACATCGGAACGTTCGATCGAAGGAAATCGTAGTGGGAAAAGGCTCGGGCGGGAAGGATAAAGCCGAACGGGTTGACCGAAAACATCTTGTTCTCCGCCAGGGTCCGTACCATGCCCCAATCGGCACTGGCTCTCAGGTATGGGCCGGCCAGCGGCCACAGAATCAGGGCCAGTAAAGGGAGCGAGAGAACAACCAGTATCGCCAACCGTCCAAGACTTAGAGTCTGCCTGTCGGGTCCGCGCTGCACAGCCAGGCTGAGCAAGAAGACCGCCAGCATCGTGGACAGGAAAATCGCCAGCATGGTCCCGTTGTAGATACAGGCGTAGTACTGCCCGACGACCATGACCAGCATCCAGATCCAGTGACGTGCCTTTTGAGACGTGAGGTAGGCGTGTGCAAAATACAACGCAAAAACCGACCAGTAGAAGGGAAGAAGCTGCAAGTGACAGGCGTGCTCCCACCGGTACGGGTTAAAGGAAAACAGAATACCGGACACCAACCCGGCCAGGGTGCTGCCGGTCAGCCGGCGCACGAGCAGAAAGACCGCCAGGGCCGAGAAGATGAAGGCGAAAATCAACACGCAGTTGGCGGCCAAAGTTGGATTCCCGGTCAGAAGATACACGGGGAGCGAAATCGGCAGATTCCCCACCATGTTTTCCGACAGGGCGAAGGTATTTTTGGCGGGAAACAGTATGGGAGCGTCCCACAGCGATGCGCCGGGCGTTAGAACCGCGTGATTGTCCCAAGCCAGAAGCCAGGAGGTGAAGACCGCATCCCCCGGATCAGCCAGGTGATCCCACATTTTCCAGACGAAGTCCGGTCCTCGAAGGAAAAAGAGCACGCTCAGGCCGACCATCAGGATGATCGGCCAACCCGAACCGGTGCCCCGGCGGGACAGAAGCGACTGATTTTGCTTGTCGTCCATGGTGGCGCACAGATCCTAGCACGAGGAGGTGTGCGTCAACTATCGGCGGCAGGCATGGGGATTGACAATCTCGTGCAGGTGCCCGAATAATGCCGTCGTGCTGTGCCCCCCCGGCATCGATTCATTACCCCTGGTCACCGTCGTCACTCCGTCATTCAACCAGGGGAAGTTCATCGAGGAAACACTCCGAAGCGTTCTCAATCAGGATTATCCGGCAATCGAGTACCTGGTCATGGACGGAGGTTCCACCGACGACACGGTCGAAATCCTCACTAAATACAAGGACTGTCTGCAGTTTGTCTCTGAGAAGGACAACGGCCAGGCGGACGCAATCAACAAGGGGTTTCGGCGCGGACGCGGAGAGATCCTTGCCTACCTGAACTCAGACGACACTTACCTGCCCGGCGCCATCTCGGCAGCCGTAAGTGCCCTGATGAGCGACTCGGACTGCCCTTTCGTCTACGGCGAGGGATACCACACGAACGAGGCCGGAATCGTCATCGAGCGCTACCCAACCGAGGATTTCTCCCGCTCGCGCTTGGTCGAGACCTGTTTCATCTGCCAGCCCACTGTCTTTATCCGGCGCCAGCCGCTCGAGCAGATTGGATACCTGGATGACAGGCTCCAGTACTCCATGGATTATGATCTCTGGTTACGGCTGACTGAAAGAACGCCTGCGAAGAGAATCGATCGGTTTCTGGCAACTTCCCGGCTCTATCCCGGCGGAAAGACAATCGGCGCCCGCGCGAAAATGCCACTGGGAGATTGCGCACATGTTGAAGGGCCACGTCGGTCGCGTTCCGAGTCCCTGGGTTTACGCGCTTGCGCACGCGCTGGCTGAAACTCGCCTGCGGCTCAACCGTTCGAAGCCGTTTTCCAATGGCCTGTTCGTTCTCGTCATAGCACTTCTGTCCGCTTGCCTCTTTCTATCCTTCAATCACAGGATCGAGGCCAAGGACCGCGCCCAGATGAAGGGATGGATCTATTGGCTGGGGAAGGCCTCATATCGATGGCTTGTCGGGTCTCAGAAACCTAAATGAGAATCGGGATAGATGTCAGCCTGGCTGTCGGAGAAATAGCGGGCGTCGGCCGTTATTCGGCCGAGCTTGTAACGGCCCTGTCGGAAATCGACCAGCAGAATCAGTACCTGCTTTTCCCGCTATTCCTGTTTATCCGGCATCCCGCTTTCAGGTCTTACAGCGGCCCGAAGCAACCCAACTTCAAGCTGTGGGGAGCCGGGCTGAGTGATCGCGAGGCATTCGAATTCTGGAAGAACCCCAAGTGGGTTCGACGCGTCCTGACCGACTGTGACATCGTCCACTGCACGACTTTCTGCGTCCCCCCCTTCCCCCATCCCGGGGTCGTCTCAACAATCTACGACCTCACTTTCATCACTCACCCCGGGTGCCACACGGAGGCAAACCGGGTCCACTGTCTGGAAGGAACAATCGATGCGGTACTGAAAGCCGCTCGTGTCATCGCCATCTCGGAGCACACCCGGGAAGAGCTGAAGCGCTACCTGAATTCCTCTCCGAAAAGGACTCTTGCCATCCCGCTCGCCGCGTCGAACCGGTTCTTCCAACGGCGGGCCGAGAGGGAAATCGAACAGGTGAAGAAGCGGTACGGAATTGATTCCCCGTACGTTCTCAGCATCGGTTCCCTCGAGCCGCGGAAGAACCTTCCGAAACTGATAGATGCCTGGGGAATGCTGCCTGAATCCTTACGCAGGACCGTGAAATTGGTTCTGGCCGGAGGAAGCGGGTGGCTGAATTCACCGCTGGAGGCTCAAATCGAGCGTCTCGGTCTGGCCGACTCGGTCTCGATCCTCGGATACGTGGAGGATGAGGAGCTGCCCTGTCTCTATCAGGGGGCCCTCTTGTTCGTCTACCCTTCGCTGGCGGAGGGGTTCGGCCTCCCGGTTGTGGAAGCAATGGCCAGCGGCGCACCCGTCGTGACCTCGCGCAACTCATCTTTGCAGGAGATCGCAGAGGGTGCTGCGATCCTCGTCGACCCGCTCGATGCCAGTCGCATTTCGGAGGGAATCCAATCGCTGCTCGAGTCCACGTCAACGCGTGCAGAGCTGACAGAGCTCGGGCTCAAACGTGCCCGGACTTTCAGTTGGAGATCGGTAGCGGAACGCACCTTGCAGGTTTACCGCGAGGTCGAACGGGAGTGACTCTTCTCCCCTGCGGCAGCCCCTGGCTGCCCCGTTACCGAAGACGGACCACCTGCGGCGGAGAAGTTTTCCACCAGAACCCTCGTCCGGCGTTCGCAATATACGCCCGGCGCGCACTTCGAACAATAAAGGTGGCGAGGTGATCTGTCGCGAGCGAAGGACCGGCTATAATGGCCCGCCAGGAAATCATGAGAATAGGGATCAACCTGCACCCCTATCGGCCCGGCGTCATGGGAGGCCTGGGGACCTACTTCGAGCACCTGATGGAGGAGATGCTGAAGAGCGACCATGAATTCGTTCTATACACGGCACCCTGGAACGATCATCTGGTGCACTTTTCCGCGCGCAACTGCAGTAAGGTCCTGGTCGGCACCCCCTCCCCAAAACCCTTCATCCGGCGCCTGATCAACTGTGTCAGGCGAAAGTACGCGCCTCGCCCCTTTCGCCAGTGGGAACAGCATCCGGCCGCCCAGGAGGGACTCGACGTCTGGTTCTGCCCTTTTGTGGCGCTTGATCCCTCGCCCGTGCCCATCCCGTCGGTAATCACCGTCCCGGACCTTCAGTACGAGACCTACCCGTTCCTGCTCCCTGAAGCCGAGCTGGCTTCCCGCCGCAGATACGTTCCATCAAGCTGTGAGAGCTGCTCGCAGGTCCTGACCCTGTCCGGTTTCTCAAAGAAGCAGTTGGTGGACCAATTTCGGCTGCCCGAGCAGAAGGTCCATGTAACCTGGTTGAGCGCGACCCCTGATTTTGACCTGGAACGTGGGGAGCACGACGGGCGGGTGCTGGAGAGGCACCGGCTGGAACCCGGTTATCTGTACTATCCGGCCAACGATTGGCCGCACAAGAACCACAACCTTCTCGTGATCGCACTCCACTTGCTGAAGAGACAGGGCGTCCAAATTCCTCGCCTGGTGCTTACCGGCTTTCGGACGTCCGCCGATTGCTCGCTCGAGGCATTTGCCCAGCACCTGGACGTCGACCTCCTGCATCTCGGGTATGTCCCGCCGGCCGACCTGCCTGCAATCTGCAGACGGGCTTCGGTGCTTGTGTTCCCGTCCCTGTTCGAGGGATTCGGCATTCCCCTGTTGGAGGCCGCTTCCGCAGGTGTCCCGGTGGCGGCCTCGAACGCGACGAGTATTCCCGAAATAGTCGGAGACGCGGGGGTACTCTTCGATCCCCGCGATCCACAGGACATAGCCCAGGCGATCAAGCGGCTGCTGACCGATTCGCCCTTACGTGCCGAGCTCGTGGACAGAGGGCGGAGGCGGGCACGGGAGTTTAGTTGGAAGCAGACCGCCACCAAGACCCTCGACGTCTTCGAGGGAACGGCAGCGGATCGAGTCCGACGCTGAGCAGATTGTCTCGGAATTCATGTCATCTGTGGCCGCTCTGGCCTGTTTCTCTTCGCCTCAGAACTCCCAGGTGCCGGCTGTATGGCGTCCCCGAAACCCTGCAACCGAGCAGATTTCCCAAAAGGTGTCCCGATGACCAAGGTAGACCAGAAAAACGTAGGACGGCCCCGCGGCCAATATGAGCAGGACCAGGTAAGCGAGGTTCCAGTTGCCGAACAGATATGAGAAGAGAAGCCGGAGCGCGAGGAGGATCAGCAGAAAACAGGCGCCCTCCTTGAGGGCAAATGCCAGGCTGACAGCCAGCCGTTTCACTGAGAGACCGATCAAACGGGCAATCCAGATCAGATTGACGACGGCCAGGCCGGTGGTCACTGCCAACTCTGTTGCACAAACGGCCAGCAGCCCGAAACGGGCCGCAAGGAGAATGAAGGGGACGGAGATCAGCAGCCGGAGCCCGACGAACCGCAGGAGCAGATCGCCGCGTCCCATGGCCACATAGACAGGCCTGCCGTACATCAGCGGCATGACGATCACCAGCGGACCAAGCACCCTCATCAGGGGTACCGTCGCGAGCCATTTGGGACCAAGTACCAGAGGGACGAGGATGTCGGCGAGAACGACAAGCGCCACCGCCAGCGGGGAGACCATGAGACACGAATAGGAGACCATCTTGAGAAACCAGGCGCAGATCTGTGCGCGGTCCTCCTGAACCTTGCAGAAGGCAGGCAGGGCGATGCGCTCGCCCACGGCCACAACAGCATGGCGAAAGACCAGGTTAACGCTGCGGCTGCTCACGTCGTAGAGGCCGAGGGGGCCGACTCCCAATACTCCACCGATCAGGCCTCGCGTGGAAAGATCCGAGGCGCTTTCCAGGGCTCCCGCGGCGGTAAGAGTGACACCGAAGCGAGCCATATCCCTGGCCACCTTCCAGTCCCAACCGGACCAGCTCGGGCGCCATGGTGAGGTTAGATTCCAGGCTAGTGCCGAGGCACAACCGCCGGAAAGAGCGCCGCAAACAAGTGACCAGACGCCGTATCCCGCCATCGCGAGCAGGACGCAAACGATTGCATTGATCGATGTCTCCAAAACCGCGATCCTCACCTGCGTGTTCACGTCGAGTTCCTTGCCGGCCAGAGCGCGAGGCACCGTAATAGCGGCCTCGAGAAAAAGCTGAAGCCCGAGGACGGCAACAACGGTTCCCGCCCGGGAATTCCCGAGGAACGAGGAAACGACCGGTGCGGCGAGCAGGACGATCCCGTAAACGAAGGCCGTCAGGATCCAACTCGAGAAGAAAAGGACGTTCGCGGTCTGCGCCGGGTGCTCTCTCCGTTGGATCAGGACCTTGCTCATTCCCAGATCCCGCATCATGTTCGCGAACTCGAGAATGACGGCGGCGGCACTCATCAATCCGAAGTCTTCGGGAACCAGCAGGCGGGCGAGCAGGATCATTGCGAGGACCTGGGCGCCTCGCTGTAAGGCAATGCCTATGCCGAGGCGTCGTGTCCCGGCAATGGCCAGCGCCGAAGTCCTTCTGTTCAATTCCCTGGACTCGGCGACAGCGGCAGCTGCCAAACCCGCGTCCCGGCCCTTCTCCTCCCGCGGCAGGGTCATCTCGATCCCTCCCGGGCTGTCTTCGGATGTGCCCGGCTCGGAGACGCAGAAGGAGCCCCAACCCACCGGTTATGCTCCAGGTAGACCTGTCGAATCGGCGAGACAACTTGCATCAGGCACGCCTCGGTCCCTCTTCAGGGGTGAAAATCCGCGAACTTCGTGGCCCGCGATTGGCAGCCCGACTTTCTATGATTCGACTCTGCCCGTCAAGTGTGTTTTGGGAGCGAAGCTCTGGAGGCTGGTGGCAACCCGAGATATTACCGCCTCGGCGGCTTTAGGTAGGCATTAGGGCTTCCGGCCGAGGAGAGAGCCGGCAACCAAAGGGCGACAGTCAGCGAACCGACAGCTTCGCCAGTTCCTGCCTGATCAGAGGGTTCTCGGGGAAATCCCGCGCCAGTTCCCCGAGCAACTTCGACGCCTCAGCCGGCTTCTTTTCGCGCAGGTAGATCACGGACAGCATGATCTTCGCGTAGGGGCGGAAATATCTCCCCTTTTCGGCGACCTCGGTGAGCTTCGCGATGCCCGCCTGCTTGTCCCCGTCAATCTGATCGAAGCGGATGAACCAGCGAAGGAAGAAAGGGAGACTCCCCACGATGTATTCAATGGTCCCGACCGTAAGGTGAGCATCACAAAAAGGCTGGCGCCTGGACAGGAGCTTCTGAGCGTAACCGTTGGCCTGGTGCGCCATCTTGAGCCCGCGCCAGCGGCGTCCCTCCACAAAGGCCGTGTAGTCGGTCTCGACTCCGGCCGCCATGCACATCGCAAAAAGGGCGTTGGTGTCGTCCGGATCCACCGCCAGCCGGGCACCTGCCCGCTTGCGTGACTCCTCGAGCGCAGCAAACAGCCTGGTCCGCAGGGCAGGGTCCGGCTTCAGCCGCCGTTTGGCCGCCGCGTGGTCGTCCGTGAAGAACTCAGTCTGGAGAATCTGCAAACGGTACATTTCGGCGAACAGGTAGGTTCCAGCCGTGACCGAATAAGCCAGTGGATCCTCAGGCTGAAGCTTGCTGTAGTCGCTCAGGATGACTTGAGCGCCGGCGAAGTCGAAATTGTAGAGCCGCGCGAACGCCCGGTCGATCGGGGGAAGAGGAGTGACGCCTGCGGCAGCCGGCCCATCGGCCGCAAAACCGACAGTCAGCACCGCGTTCGACAGGAGCAGGATCAAGCAGATCAGCGCCGGGCCGGCCGCCCGCTTGCAGGAAACAGCGGCGAGCACCCGCGCAGACGGGGCCTCGACGGTGCCGGTGCGAAACTGCATGCTAACATTCCTTCCTGGAGGCCGCTGCCAGTCGCTCAGCCGTGAACGCGAACAGGCTGCCTCAGTTTATACTCGGAGAATTGATGCTGCTATGAAATTTCTCTTGTGTGCTTTTTCCGCACTCGTGGCCACCGCCGCCGCTCTCGGGCAAACCATGTCCATCGAGGAGTACCAGCCGAAATCGACGCTGGTCGTTCCCGAACACATCGTCACCCGCTCGAAGTACCCGTTCATCGACGTTCACAGCCACCAGGGCTCGCCCAATGACACCCGAGGAACTGGATCAACTGGTTCGGGACATGGATGCCATGAACATGGCCGTCATGGTCAATCTGAGCGGCGGGTCCGGGGAATCCTTGAAACAGAGTGTTGCGAATATCCGAGCACGGCACAAAGACCGCTTTGTCGTCTTTGCCAACCTCAACTTTTCCGGGATCGATGACCCGAATTACGGCAAGCGGGCCGCCGCTCAACTGGAAGCAGACGTGAGAAACGGCGCCCAGGGTCTGAAGATCTTCAAGAACCTCGGCATGACGCTCAAGGACGGCGCGGGCAAGCGCATCCCGGTGGACGATCCCCGCTTCGATCCCGTCTGGCAAACCTGCGCCCGGCTTGGGATTCCCGTGCTCATCCACACCGGGGAGCCGTGGTCGTTCTTCCAGCCGCAGGACCGCTTTAACGAGCGGTGGCTCGAGCTCAAGCTGCACCCGAACAGGGCGCGTCCAGCCGACCGTTTCCCGAGTTGGGAGAACCTGATGGCCGAACAGCATCGCCTGTTTGCCCGGCACCCGAAGACGACCTTCATCGATGCCCATCTCGGGTGGCTCGGCCAGGATCTGGCGCAGCTCGGAAAGTTGCTGGATAAGTGCCCGAACGTGCAAACGGAGATCGCCGCGGTGATTTATGAGCTCGGCCGGCAGCCGCGCTTCGCGCGCCAGTGGTTGATCAAGTACCAGGATCGGGTGATGTTTGGCAAGGACGCGTGGGCGCCGTCGGAGTATCCCACCTATTTCCGGGTCCTCGAAACTACGGACGAGTATTTCGATTACTTCCGGAAGTACCATGCTTTCTGGCAGATGTACGGCCTGGACCTTCCCGACGAAGTGCTCCAGAAGCTGTACTACAAGAACGCGCTGCGGGTCATCCCGGGGATAAACGTTAAAGCCGACGTGTGGACGAAGAAGAAGCAGGAAAAGACGGAGTTATCCACGAAGGAAACGAAGGCACAGGAATAAAAACGGATACCCGGCTTTTCGGCGAGAGCCTTCCGGAGCGACCGGCCTTCCGGAGCGCGGGCGTCTCGTCCGCGCTGGGTTCGCGGGCATCTTGCCCGCGCGCCGGGCAGGATGCCCGGCGTTCTCTTTCGGAGATCGCAACAACTAGGACAAGTCGGAACGGCGGGCAAGATGCCCGCCGTGCGGACGGGACGTCCGCGAACCCAGTGCGGACGAGACGTCCGCGCTCCGGAGGGCCGAGTCCCAGCCGGGCCAAATTGCTTAATTTCTAGCAATTTGGCGTGCTCGGCCGTATAATCCGCTTCCAGACCCGGGGGGCGGAGGGCTTTCCGGGCAGTGGAGGCTATCAATGCGGCGGTCTGTGACTCGTCTCTTCTGCTGTACCTCTCTTCTGCTGTTTCCCTTCCTTGGCGTGTCCCGAGCTGATGGGCCGCTCGACTTGGTTCCCGAATTGGTCAATGACCAGGAAATCCCCGGGGTGCCGGGTCGGCTGGCCGGGTGGTGGAACCCGAAGACAAACGCCGGTGGAGACATCCTCTTCGAGGGTCGGATGCAAATCGGAAGCGGCGGTAACACGCAGTCAGGTATCTTCCTCAAGCGAGACGGGGTGATCCGAAAGGTCCTGCTTGTGGGCGACGACCTGCCCGATGGAGCGGGAAAGGCGGCTAGTGCCCCGAGTGCGGCGGACTTGGGCGAAAACGGGGCGGTTGCGATCGTGTATCGCACCCAAGGAGTTTTGTTGCAAGACACTGTCGGGCTTCACTGGCTGGTGCGCACCCCGGCCTCTGTGCCCGGCACATCACTCTCAATCAAGGGATTGCTGGGCGTCACCGGCCGTCAGGGCAGCTACATGCGGCCGTTGCTCCTCGAGGGAAACCGCGTCGTTTTCCAGGCAGAGCTTTCAGACGACTCCACCGGTCTCTTTGTCGCTGACGAAAACGGCCTCCAGCCGATTCTGCTCGGAGGTGACACGGTTCCGGGACGCACCACACAGTTGCATCCGCAGAGCTTTTTCAGGGACGCCGAGGCTGCGGGCGCGGCACTGGTCTTCAGTACCGTTCGAAGGCACTTTCTTTTTCCATGGCGCTTCGGTCAAGACAGTCGCCCTTCCCGGCGATACCATCCCCGGCGGCTATCGGATCCAATCGATCGATGAAGTCCACGTGAACAGCCAGGGCCTCGTGGTCCTTGCTGCCCAGCTCGAAAAGGACTCCCAATCGGAAGCGCAGATTCTGTATTGGTCTGCGGACAGCGGCTTCCAAACCGCGGTCGACAAGAATTCCACCTTTCCCGGCCCCCATTCCGGTTCTCCGGAATTTTTCACTCACCTGACTCTGACTGAGGAGGGGAGTTTTTCCTTCATCACGAGCTTCGCGGGCCAAAGTGGGATTTACGTGTATGCGAAAGACCACATCGAAAAAATCGTAGCCGACGGAGATCCGACCCCCCTGGGTGGCGGTTTCTACCTGAGGCTGAATCTGCTTCTCATCCCCGGCCCACCCCTTCCCAATAGCGTCTGGTTCGACGCAGTCGCGACTCGCGAGCTGGATATAGCCTTCACGGCTAACGTTTTGGGGACCGACCAGTATCGGGCGGCGTTCCTCTGGTCTGGCGGGTTGCTCGCGGCGATACCGGCGAAAGACCAGGTGATCGAGGGCGTCGATTCGCTGGTGGTGGAGAGTCTCCAAATTGCGGACCTCGTCACCGGCCCGCGGTTGCTCCTCGATGCAACTTGTTATTCCAACTGGACTTCTGCGTTGGTGTCGGCTGTACCCGCACAACCCCGCATCTCGTTTCTCCCTCTTGTCGCCTGGGGAAACGCGGGCAGCCTCGGCTACGACACGCAGCTCAGCCTGACGAACCACTCCCGCTTTGCGGGGAACGTCGCCCTGGAATGGTTCTTGCGCTCGGGTCAACAACTTCACGGGACCGGTTTCCCGGAGCTTATCTCACTCGACCCAGGCCAAGTGCTGAGGCTGCACCCCTCGCCCTACGATCTTCCCATTCCCACGCCCGCCGTCGTTCCCATGCAGACGGGCTACGTGAAGTTGACAGTCGAAGGCGGGGCGCGGATTTCGGCCGATGCGGCACTGGAGTTGCGAGACGGGGCAAGTGCGATATCCCGGGCGAACATCGCCGCCACGCAACCTTCAAGACTAGCCGATGTGTCCGTAGATGCCGGCACGGGAAAGACCGCCGTCGCCGTCACGAACAGCAGCAGCTCCCCAGTCCGCGCCGTGATCCAGTTGCTGGACGAGGGGGGACACGCTGTCGGTTTGGAGACGATCGATCTCGCAGCCCGCAGGCAGTCTAACTTCATGCTCGAGGATTTCTTCGGGACCCTGCCGACCGGATTCAAAGGCAGGCTGCGGGTTCAATCTAATGCCCCGGTCCTAACCGCCAGCCTCAGGTTGCACGGTGTCGAGTCCTCCAGCCTGCCGGTCTTTCAGGATCCGCAGTACCGCGTGCGCAAATGGGGGTATCAAAACGTCTGCCCCAAAAGTCCGGCCCAGAGCATCCTGAGCCCGGCCGGCACTTTTGCCTACGTCGCCGACTCCAAGCTTCTTGTTCTCAAAGCCGGCCGTCTTTATTCCCCGCTCGAGTCCGAGGAGGCGCAGTCAAAGATCTGGCCTGGATCTTATGCCCAACTGATCGGCTTCTGGAGGGACGACGAGCTCCTGTTCGAAGCCCGTCAGTCAACGGGCACGACCGCTATTTTCTCCTGGAAGCCCGGGCGGCTGGAGAAGCTCTTCGGAGTTCCGGAAGGGCTTCCGGGCGGGCAGGAGTTTGAGGTCGCCAGCTTCAACGAGGGAAACGGACAAGAGGGATTCGCGATCGGGATCGGGAAAGACGAACTGTTTCTTCTGGGAAGCGAGCGAAGCCCCGACAACTCGACGCAGCTCGTCTTCTACCGCTATGACGGGCAGCTGCACCGGTCTGCTGTCTTGTCGACCTCTGCAACCTCGCTCTCGTTCCCCACTCTGCAGGATTTCGAGTGCCGCGCGCCTTACGTGGCCTTCGTCGTGGGCTCCGGTTCCTACAGCCAGCTCTGGCTCTACTCGGATGGCGAGCTGAGAATGCTGACGGACACCGAGAACAGCGCTCCGCAGTACAGCCGGGTTCTGAGTTTCCGTGATATCGAGCTGACGTCCTATGGTCAGGTCTTCTTTACCGGCGAGCTCGAGAGCAGGATGACCCTGGAGCGATCCGGCGGGCTCTTCCGCTTTGAGGAGGGGCGGGTGACACCTGTCCTCATGCGCGGCGACCCGATCGCGGGCCTCCCCGGAATCGCCGTCGACTCCTTCGACATTTACTCGTCGAGCAGAGTGTTCGACATCAATGCGAACGACCGGGTCGTCATCAAGACACACGCCTCGCCTGGCGGGATGGTGTTCCTGGAGGCGGCCGATACGACCGCCGCTCCGGCCCTGCTATTCCCGACCGCCGAGGCGTTCCAGGCGGGCGAACGGCAGAACATCCTCGAGTTCGAATGGACCGACGACGATACCCTTGTATTCGTCGCATTCGCAACCCGCCAGCAGAGCCTGCGGGTCTGGCGGGACGGGCGCGTGGAGACGATCCTCAGCGACACCGAACCCCTCGGTACTTTCAGGAATCAACCGCCTTCCGTCGTCGACAGTTTTCGCAGAGTCTGGGCTTCGTCATCCGGGCACATTTTCTTTGACGCACATACAGGCGGTGGGGAACCGGATGGAATCTGGCAGGTGCTGCCCGGAAACGCGCGTTCCTACATCTTCCCCACAGCTCCGGACATCGACGAAAACGGCATCAAATACGGATCAAGCATTACGCTGCAGAACCGGGACCAGCAGGAGTCGCGCGTGCGGCTCACGCTCGTTACGACGGATGGCCGCGAGGCGGCAAGCGAGGAAATGGTCCTCGCCCCCGGGGAAACCCGGACGGTAGCAACCGAGCAAGGCGGGTTCTCCGGCTGGGCGCGGGTGACCGTGCAGGGCGGGGACACGATGGTCACCGAGCGCCTGACGCTCGATCTGGACGGGCACTTTTCGCAGCTTCACCTGGCGGCCGCGACTCCTCTCCGGGAGGTCTACCTGCCCTCAACGCCCGGCTGGAGCAGTGACAGCTCGACGGACTTGATCGGCATCGCCATCGCTAACCCTTACAGCGGGGCCCCTGACGTGTTCATCGAGAGAATCGGGGAAGGCTTCGAGGTCGTGGAGCAGGTGATGATCGTCATCCCCCCGCGCGGCCAGCGGGCGTTCTATATTTCGGACTTGCTGCCGGAGCACCCCGAGGTGAAGACGATTCGAATCCGCTCGACCTGGCCGGTGGCGGTCACGGCCCTGAACTGGAGCCAGCTCGGCATCTGTCTGCAGCCGGTGTTTTGAGCCCCTGTTTCAAGTGGGGCGGCAGAGGCTGCACTTTATACGGATCTTGGGATCCCCTTGGGGATGCGACCTGCTTTCGGTTCGAACCCGCTTGCTTCGCTGGAAAGCGCTCGCGCGCGGCTCTGATGGGACTCGGCGAACGCCGCGCAACAGGTCGGGCTCTATCGGAATAGAGTCATAGCAGGCGACACCGAGTCGTCTGCAGAGCCGCGCGTGAGCGCTTTCCAGCGAAGCAAGCGGGTTCGAACCGAAAGCAAATTGCATACGTTAAGGTGTCTAACATGCGTATATAGAGTGCAGGGCAGAGGGAATCTGCGCCGCCGTCGGATTCCTTCTGCCGCCGCACTCCAAAAGGAGCTCCCCGCCTTTGGCAGATTTTGGCCGAAGGGTCACCTACTTCCCTTCCGGGATGACGGGCAGCAGGATGTGGCTTGGATACTCGGCCGAGTGCATCAGCTTCTGCTCGGCCTTGACGAATTTCGTCTCCAGTTCGTTATTCCCGCCGGTGTTCAGGTTCCGCGAGAAGCTCGGGAACAAGGCTGACGCCACTTCCACCCGCAGCCGGCTCCCTTTCGGGATCGTGATCCCCGTGTGCCAGAGGTCGAGCGTGTAGGCGACCACCTCGCCGGGCTTGATCATCTGCGGCTTGAAAGGCGAGTTGCGGTAACGGGCCCGGATCTTTCCCTGGCAGAGCTCGAAAATTTCCCCGTCGGGCTTCTCCTCGGACAGGCTTACGAACCAGTCGGTGTCCTTGGCTGAAGACGACGCATAGATGACCGCCGAAACCGGCCCGCAGAAGGTCAGCGGCGCCTCAAACGGTTCGCTCAGATAAACGAGGATATCGTTTCTCTTGTCGGCCGTTTCTCGGTGGAAGCCCTTCATCCGTTTCTTTTCCTCCTCAACCGAAAGGACAGCTTTCTTGAGCTCCTCCTTGCTGCGCGTCGGATAGAAGGTCGGATCGGGAGTCGGGTCTGCCGGGTCGTAGACGTACTGATCGAAGGCAGTGGACTCGGCCGGGAGCTGCCAGACCAGCCGTCCGTCGCCTTTTCCGCTGTTCGCCTTCCCGCCGCTCGAGAGCAGCAGTTTTCGGAATTCGGTGGCCTCCAGCGGGTACGTGTTCCCGATGAGCCACCTGTTGGAGCCCATCGCGAAGAGCTTGACCAGCGGCTCCGAGTCGACCCCGTTTTTGATGCCCTTGAGCCAGAAGTCGAACCAGCGCAGGTACTCGCGCTGCAGGTCGGGAGCCGCGTCCTTCCCGAAGTCCTTCTCGCCGAAACCGCGCACGGCCGTGTCGGTGTGTCCCCACGGGCCGACGATCATCTTTTGTTGCGCGTGGCCGAAGGACCTCATCTTCTGGTAGTTCAGCTTGGTCCCGATCCCGTCGCCGTCAAACCAGCCGGACTGGTGAAACACCGGAATGTCGACGTTCTTGAGCTTCTCGAGGAAGTTCGCCTTCTGCCAGAACTTCGCCTCCTCGCCGTGGCGGATCCAGTCACGCCAGTAAGCGTTTTCCTTCTTGAGGAGGATCTTGTCCAGGTCAATGACCGGGAGGGCGTTCAGCACCTTGCTGTAGTCGCTCTCGCTCACCTCCGCCATCTTGGCTCCCGACAGCTCGGCGGTGGCCCCGCTCTCCAGCACCTGCGCCCACCAGATCGCCCCCATCAGAAAGAAGGCCCCATACTCGTAAGGGATGTTGTAGTGCGGATCGGGCGGCGAAACATTCGGGATGATCGTGACCAGGTGCGCCGGTTTTTCGCTGGCGGCCCACCACTGGACCCAGCCCAGGTACGATCCGCCGATCATGCCCACCTTCCCGTCCGACCACGGCTGGACGGCCAGCCACTCGATGGCGTCATGGCCATCTTGCGCTTCATTCATGAAGGGGACCCAGGTTCCTTGCGACTTGAAGCGGCCGCGGCAGTCCTGAATGGCGCACGCGTACCCACGCCGTGCCCAGTATTTGCCGTTCAGCTCCATCATTTCCTTGCCGTAAGGGGTCCGATAGAGGATGAGCGGTACCTTTCCATCGGTTTTTGGCAGGTACACGTCGGTCGCGAGCTTCACACCGTCCCGACATGGAACCATTTGATCCTTGTTCACCGAGACTTCAAAGGAGGCCTTTGAAAGCAGCGGGGTATCGACGGCTTTCGCAACCAGTTCCTCGAATCCCTTTCTGACGAAGATCGCCTTCTGGATCGGAACTTCCGCCATGACCACCTTGCCGTCCGGAGCCAGCCACAAGTCAATATCTATCGTCCGGATTGAGAGACGATAGCGGGTGAATGGGACGTCTTTCCCGCCGACAGCTTTTTCGGCGGCTTCCAGGCGCTCGAAGCCGGCTTCGACGGCGCCCGAACCATTCACGCAAACCGTTATCTCCTGCCTCCCTCCCTTAGCCTGGTCGTATTCACGGATCATAGCCGCGCACAAGCCGGGGCCGTAGTTGTCGAAGAGCAATGACTTTTCTTTCAACTGGGCCGTGGACTTCCGGTCCTGAAAGCTGGCGGTAACGAGCCTTCCCTCACGCTCGGCCACCTGGGTGCCGCGAGTGCTCTTGACCTCCACGCGCTTCCAAATCCCGTCGGCGCCGGGCTCGATTCTGCAGTCCGTTTGCGTCGATTGCCCTGCGAGCTTCAGGGTGAAGTGACTCTCGTAACTGCCGTCCTCGCGCCAGACGAAATCGGTGTTTCCGAGCGCCTCTTCGTTGACCAGCAGGGTGAAGGCGCCCTGGTCCTCAAAGCCGGAGATCGAGTATGAGTAAGGGAGCTTTGCCGCCTCCTGATCCGTGATGGCAGGCGCCGGCTGAGCCGGAGTCGCGGGCGGTTGTTGTCCCAACGCGGCTGCGAAAACCAGGAAGACCGCGACGAGTTGCAGACAACGAAACGCTGTTTTTGGCATATTTTCTCCTGATGCGCTACTCAATCACCACGGCGGCGCCCCGCGCAAGGTCGAAAAGGGTTGTGAAGTAATTCTGTCCGTGTGATCCGTTTTCGAGTCGGGCGCATCCAGAGATAGATGAGGTGTGATTTGTCGATGAAACTGCGCTATCTCGCGAGCTTTGCCCTGCTTGTCACCGTCTGCCCCGCACTCATGGCGGGTGACGAGTGGCGCAAAAAGCCGGCTGAACAATGGACCGAGGACGAGGCCCGACAAGTGCTCAACGATTCTCCCTGGGCTAAGCGGGTGAAGGTCCGCTATCTGGAAACTTCCGGAGGGAGGCGTGCGGGCGGGACGAGTCCCATGCCGGGCGGCAGTCCAATCCCGGGCGGTAGTCCGGTGCCCGGTGGTAATCCGCCGATGGGCGGCCCTCCAATCCCTGGTGGCGGCGGGGGCGGCGGACCTCGGGGAGTGCGTACGGCGTCGGAGATCGTGGTTCGATGGGAGAGCGCCTCGGCGATCAGTCTTGCCTTGGCCAAGCTCGGAATCGAGCGCGCGCCCGGCCTGGAGCGCGTGAAAGACAGCTACGTTATTGCCGCTCTGGCGGTCCCCGAAATGGGGCAGGATATCGGAGATATGGATGACCCATCCACTCTCGATCGCCTGCGCGACGGCGCCCGGCTTCTGATCGGGAACCAACGTTCCATTATCCCCGACCGGGTTCAGGCCTCACGAAGCGACGAAGGGCTGATGGTGTTTTTTATCTTTCCGAAAGAGAAGGTTGGCCCGCTCGGCGACGAGAAGCTCAAGCTGCTGGCACGGATCGGTCCGGCCCAGCTCAGCGCCGAGTTCAAGCCCAAGGATATGAACCTCGCCGGCTCCGCCTCGCCGGATTTGTGAAGAGCTTAGCCCGGCCCTTGTCGTCCGGAGCCAGGCGGTCGGTCACAGCCGAGTAGCCCTGTCAGAGCCGCGCCAGACGCAGCGAGGATGTTGAATAAACGGCCTCGGACAGATGGCGCTCATGACAATACACAAGAAAGTAAAACGCGTGCGCACGAGGACGTCGATGAGTTGAATGTGAACCGGCAAGACTCGACCGGAACCGAGTGGTGTCGGAGCCGCGCGCGAGCGCCTTCCAGCGAAGCAAGCGGGTTGCAACAGTAGGCAGATCGCATGCCCTTTTGCAGGTCAGTGCGAGGGACGTGCGGTCAGCTCACTGTTACAACCCGCTTGCTTCGCTGGAAGGCGCTCGCGCGCGGCTCTGACAGATCTCGCTGGCCCCCCGTTTAAGCGCGGCGCGGACGCCCGGCGCCGCCGCACTCCAAACAGGAGGCCAACTTCACTCCCCGCGCGTTCAACCCAGCGCCCGCCGGGTCTTATGACCTGGGCTCGGAGTACACGGCCTGGATCAGGCCCCGGATATACCCGATTGCAAACAGACGCCCGATTGAGGAATAGCCCGGGTTCTGATTGCTGTCGCCTTCCATGGTCGGGACGTGATCGGGACGGCAGACCCCATCGAAATTGATGTCCCGATACGCGCGCAGGCAGGCGGCCATGTCCGTCTTGCCGTCGTCGTGAAAAGTCTCGTGGAACTTCTGGACCGTTCCCCGAACGTCCCTGAAGTGTACGAAGAAGATCTTCTTCTGCCTCCCGAACTTACGGATTGCGGCGGGTAGATCGTCGGTCATTAAGGTGAAATTACCCTGGCAGAGGGTGATCCCGTTGATCGGGCTCGGGATCAGGTCGAGCAGGCGCTGGTAGTTGTCGATGCTGCGCATGATACGGCCAAGGCCGCGGATAGGTGATATCGGCGGATCATCGGGGTGCATGGCGAGTTTCACGTTGGCCTTTTCCGCCACCGGAACCACGCGATCGAGGAAGTACTTGAGATTCTTCCAGAGCGCGTCCTCGGACACCTCGCCGTATTCCGTCAAGGGCTGCGTTTTCGCCTGCTCGTAATCGAACTCCGTAACCAGGGCGCCTCCCCGAGTTGGGACGTTAGTCGTCGTGCGCATCCAGTTGATCACCGGCATCCATTCGTAGCACCAGACGGGTATGCCGAGCTTGCCCATGTTGACGATGAGATCGCACGCCTGGTCGATCTCCTGATCGCGTCCCTCGAGACCAAGCTTGGCCTTGGTCAAAGGCGGGCGGTTCTCGATCACCTCGAGCTTGAAACCGCCGTCTTCGTAGGCTTTCTTGAGCCGCGACAGCGGGCCGTAGCTCCAGGGCCTTTCGTCCGGCTTGCGTTCGGTGTCCCAGTTTCCGCCGAAGGTCCCGACGACGTAGTCGATCCCGCACTGTTTCACCATCTTCCAGAGAGGGCTGGCAGGCGGGCCGAAGATCTCGGCGATCTTCATGACGGGTCGTCCGGGCAAGGGAACGGTTTCGACCGCGCCCACTCTTGCGGACGGACCAGGCGCCGCCGCGGCGGTCGCGCCGGCCGCGATTCCGGCAGCCCCAAGTGATGCCGAGATTGAAAGGAAATCGCGGCGCGGAATTGAACTTGCTACTTGTCCCGGTATCTTGTGACTGGCCATCGCTCCTATCCTCCGTAAAGACCGCAAAGCGGGTGCGCAGGATCTTATCAGAATCGCGCGCAAAAGGCAGAACTGCTGCTTTACGGGGAACGGAGGCAGGCTG
>CAVUUN010000012.1:0-146270 GCA_963744645.1 uncultured Acidobacteriota bacterium | reverse complement strand
CATCTTCCTCGACGCCGAGTGGGAGGGCACTCCGGGCCAGGTCAAGGCCTATGAGCTGAAACCGGCCCCTCATCGCCAGGCTGCCTCCTTCACCCACCAGATGGATCCGGAAGCCCTGCTCACGGCAGCAGAGGTCCTGTACGGCAGGAGCCCGCGCGCCTTTGTTGTGAGCGTCACTGGTGCTGATTTCGGTTTCAGCGAAGCTTTCTCGCCAGAAGTCGAGCGCGCGATCCCGGAGATGATCCGGGAAGCAAAGCGGCTTATCGACGAAGGACGCGAATAGAGCCTGAGTGTCGGAACCAGCGAGAGGGTCGGCGACCTGTACGAGGCAGGGGCCGTTAAAAAGCCAGGCGTCGCTCATGGCCACAATCCGCGCACTGCGCTGAAAGACGCTCCGTTTGCGGTTCTGCAACGCTCAATTGACCCGATGGAGCGACGCCTGGCTTGTTTGCTGGCTGCCCGCTGAACAATCCGCGCACTTCGCTGGAAAGCGCTCCGTTTGCGGTTCTGCTGATCTCGATTGACCCGATTGTCCTCACTCGAGGGCAGGAATGTGGCAGGTTGCCCCGCTACTTCACGCTTGAATACGAGGCCAACAACTCAGTGAACTCCCTGGTGTAGCGGATACTGTCGAGATCCGAGTGGACGTTCTTCAGCTCTTCCCGGACGATCGGGACGTATTTGGACGGCTCGCGCTCCAACGCAATCTTCAGATTCTGCAAGGCCTCAGCGCTCTTCGATTCCCGGGCGAATAGAACCGCCAGACGAAAATGCGCCTGGGCTACATCCGCTCCGTTCTCAATGGCCAGCGTATAGTGTTTTTGCGCCGGCGCGTCCTGCTTCAGACGTTCGAGCACGATGGCCAGATAAAGGTGCGCCCGACCGGCTTTCGGATCTACCTGGAGTGCCTGCTCGAAATAACGCTGCGCTTCGGTCGGCTGATCGGTGTTGGCGTGCAAGGCACCGAGATTGAACAGGACGTCGAAATTCTGCGGCTCATGTTCAAGGGACTTTTCGAACGCTCCCCGGGCCTCGTCGCTTTTCCCCTGAGCGGAAAGGATGTCGCCCAAGTGACGCCACAAGGCGGCGTTCTCCGGTTCCTTTTCGACGGCCGCGCGAAAGTATTTCTCCGCGTCGGACCAGCGTCCCTGCCGCTTGGCCGCTATGCCTAGGTTGGCCGCGTTGGACGCTGTCTGTCCGCCCAGACGCGCGAATCGCTTCTGGGCCTCGTCGGGTTTGTCGAGGTCCAGGTAGAGGGCACCCAGAACCTGGACAAGATCAGGATCGTTCGGCTGCACAGCCTCCGCGCGTAACAGATGCTCGAGAGCCTGCGAGTCATTTCCGAGCTCCCGATAAAGCAGCCCGAGAACGAACTGTCCCTGGAAGTCGTTCGGTTTCTGGCCGACAAAGCCCCTGAGAGCCTCAACCGCTTCCTGTTTGCGTCCGGCTGACTGCAGGGCAATCCCCAGGTTGAACCGTGCCTCGGGGCCGGCACCTCGCATTTGAACCGCATTTTGCAGGGAAAGAATGGCACGCTCGTACTGCTTCTGCTGGAGCTGAAGGTTTCCCAGATGCTCCCAGGCTTCGCCGTTGTCCGGTTCGAGGCGCACGACCTGTTCCAGCTCAGCGATGGCCTTCGGGTAGTCTTTTCTGCCCAGCCAGCCGTCGGCCCGGAGAAGGTAGACGGCAGAGTCATTGGGCTTAAGGCGAACAAGCTCGTCAAGCTGACTGAAGGCCTGATCGAACTTCCGTTGCTTGAGGTAGATAATCGCCAGGTTCTGGCGCGCTTCGGGGAAGCTGGGATCAAGCTCGATCGCCTTGGCAAAAAGCTGGACCTGCTCGGGAGACCCTTCCTTGTCCGAACCGATCAGGGTCTCCGCCTGGCGAAAATACTCGAGGGCCTTGGGATTCACACCCGGTTCCCCCTGACGGGCCTGCCCCCTCACAGAAGACAGCAGGCACAGCAGCAGCAGTGCCAGAACCAACGGCGCCGATCTAGCGTTTCCAATCGACGGCATCTTCAAATAAGGTCATCTCCCTAAACTCGCGATACCTCAGCTCGATCTCCGTAAATGTCAGTTCCTTGAGACGGTCCAGGGAGAATTTCTCCACGTTGAAACTGGCAATGACGGAGCCGAAAATGACGGCCTGCCGCAGCGTCTTCTCGTCCACCCGGTCAACACCGGCCAGATATCCCATGAATCCGCCGGCGAAACTGTCACCTGCGCCGGTCGGGTCGAAAACGTCTTCCATCGGATAAGCGGGGGTTCCGAACACAGCGAGCTTGTCTCGGTGGGTGCGGTTGAACATCAGCGCCCCGTACTCTCCTCGTTTCACGACGACTGTGTGCGGTCCCCACGACAGGATCTTGCGGGCGGCCCGAAGCAGGTTGGATTCGCGCGTCAACTGCCGGACCTCGGCGTCGTTGATGACCAGGATGTTCACCAATTTGAGCGTCTCGAGGAGGGACGCGAAGTGCCCTTTTATCCAGTAATTCATCGTATCACAGGCAATCAGCTTCGGGGCTTTCACCTGTGACACAACCTGGCGCTGGATACCGGGATCCAGGTTCCCGAGAAACACGTACTCAACTGACCTGTAGGAGGGCGGAAGCTTGGGCTCGAACGAGGCGAGAACGTTCAGATGTGTGGCAAGCGTCTGCGCGTCGTTCAAATCGTAGCCGTACTTCCCGGCCCATCGGAAGGTGTCACCCTCCATCCGTTCCAGACCCTGAAGGTCTATGTTCCGGGTTTCGAGGAACTGGACATCCTCTTCGCGGAAGTCCTTTCCGATGCAGCCGACGAGGCGCACCTCGGTAAAGAAACTGGCGGCGACACTGAAGAAAGTGGCCGAACCGCCAAGCGCCTCCTGGACCTTCCCGAAAGGGGTTTCAACTGAATCATAAGCAACTGTCCCAACGACCAAAACTGGGGGCATGAGATCTCCTTGGAAACTGACGACTGACAACTGCCAACTGACCAGCTCTCTTGGAGTGCGGACGTCCCGTCCGCGCTCCAAGGGGCCGGCGGCGCTCCATGACCTGCTCAGCTGCTCAGCTCGCCAGGTATTTTCCTATGATCGGCCGGAGCCTCTCCTTGACCTCCGGCGCCAATGTTGAAAGGTCCGTCAACACGGCTGTCTTAAGCGCATGCTGACAGGGGCAGTCGAACTGCTCCGGCAGAACTTTCACAGTGCTCTTGACCAGCCGGCGGGCGTTTTCACTGTTCTTCGTCAGGCAAGCGATGAGCATTTCGACCGTGACCGGTTCCTCTTCCTCGTGCCAGCAGTCGTAATCGGTAACCATTGCGATGGTGAGGTAACAGATTTCCGCTTCCCGGGCCAGTTTGGCTTCCTGCAGGTTAGTCATGCCAATGAGGTCCATGCCCCAACTTCGGTATAGAGTCGATTCGGCGCGGGTCGAGAATGCCGGTCCTTCCATGCAGACGTATGTTCCCCCGCGCTTGACGGGGAAATCGATCGCCTTCGCACCCGTCTGAACAAAATCACCCAACTGTTTGCAGACAGGATCTGCAAAACCAACGTGGGCGACGATGCCGTTTCCGAAGAAGGTGGAGATGCGGTTTCGGGTGCGGTCCAGGAACTGATCGGGCAGGACAAAATCCATCGGTTTGTGATCAATGCGGAGAGAACCGACTGCGCTTGCAGAGAGGATTCGCTTCACACCGAGCTTCTTGAATCCGAAGATATTCGCCCGGAAGTTGATCTCGGTCGGCATGAGGCGGTGGCCGCGCCCGTGCCTTGCGAGAAAGGCGACGCGTTTCCCCTCCAGCATTCCCAGCACATAAGGATCGCTCGGGGGCCCGAACGGCGTATCGACCGCCACTTCGGCTCTTTCCGTGAGTCCCGGCATTTCGTAGAGTCCGCTGCCGCCTATGATTCCGATCTCCGCTTCTCTCATGGAACAACCTTTCAATTTGGTGAAAGGGAGTATTTTAGGGCTCGAGAGGCGCGGGGACCAAGACGTATTTTCCCTCCCGCTCTTCCAGGTAACCGGCGGGAATGCGGGGATCATGCTCGAAGAGCAGCAGCCACCGACCTTCAACCGCCTGCCTGTAGATTTCCCGTCGTGTCGCGAGAGTGGTCAGAGGGTAGAGGTCGTATCCCATGATCCAGGCTAATGGGACATGAGTTGTGGTGGGACACAGGTCGGCCAGGTAGAACAGCGTTTTGCCTCCGGATTCGACGAGGACACTCTGATGTCCGGCGGTATGGCCAGGGGTGTGAACAAAACGAATTCCGGGAAGGATTTCGTGATTTTCCGGAACCACTCGCAGTTGGCCCCGATCCTCGAGCGGCTCCCAGTTCCACGGGAAGTAGCTGGCTGAGGTTCGTTCGTTCGGGCAGCGAGCGGCGTCAAATTCGATTCGCCCGACCAGGTAAGTGGCATTGGGAAAGGTGGGGACGGCCTTATCACCGTCCAGCCAGGTGTTACCGCCGCAGTGGTCGAAGTGAAGGTGAGTATTTGCGACGAGAGTGATCTCCTCCCGGGTGACTCCCCGGCTGTTTAGTCCGTCGAGCACGCTCCTCGTCCGATCGATCCCGTAGATCTTGAATTCTTTTTCGCTGTATTTCAGCCCGCAGCCGGTGTCGACGAGGATATTCTCCGTGCCGCTCTGGATGAGCAGGCAATTGAGGCCGAGCTCGATCCGATTGGCGGGGTCGGGTGGGGTCTTCTTCTCCCACAAAAGCTTGGGGACTACTCCAAACATCGCACCGCCGTCGAGCCAGAAGCTCCCGCCGGAGATCACGCTCACGTTGAAATTGCCTACCTGCAAGTCATTCTCCTTCTTAGTGATCCAGCCGCCTGGCGGCCGCCAGCAACAAATCACGGCTCGCGGTATACGGGTCTGCCTCACGGCTCGCAAGCTTACTCAGCAGGGCGTCCAGTTGATCCGGATCCAGGTCTTTGAAAACAAGACGCTGAAGCTGGTCCCGAAGTTGCCCCAAAGCCCGCTGTTTCATGAAATTGGCCCGACGCTTCCGGAGCTCGTCTCCTCCGGCATCGAGAAACGATCGGAACTGGCCGATCGCGCTAACCAATGCGTCGATTCCCTCCCCTGATGTCGCCACGGTTTTGATGACCGGCTGGTGCCAGCCATCGGAGCGGGCGCCGAACTCCTGGAGCAGCCGAAGATCACGCTCGGTCCCAGCCACCTCCACACGGTCGGCCTTATTGATTACGAAAACATCGGCGATCTCCATGATCCCCGCCTTGATCGCCTGGATCGAGTCCCCCATGCCCGGGACAAGAACCAGGACCGTCACGTCGGCGCTCGCAACAATATCCACTTCGTCCTGGCCAACTCCCACGGTTTCCACGAGGATGACGCCATAACCAGCTGCGCTCAGCACGATGATTGCGTCGTCAACGCTGGCTGAGAGCCCTCCCAGGCGGCCGCGCGTTGCCATGCTCCGGATGAAGACCCCCGAGTCCGAGGCGAGCGCCTGCATCCGGATCCGGTCACCGAGTATTGCGCCACCCGAGAGCGGCGACGTGGGGTCGACGGCTATGACGGCGACGCGAGCTTGCAGCGAACGGTACAGGTGAGCAAGTTGGCTGACGAGCGTGCTCTTGCCCGACCCGGGGCTGCCGGTCACTCCAATCACTGTTGACTTTCCACTCAGTGGGAACAGCTCAACGAGGAGGTTCCTGGTTTCCACATCCGGCCCGCTCTCGATTTCCGTCAACACGCGAGCGATGGCGCGAATGTCTCCTTCGGTGATTTTTCTGGCCCGATCTGAAGGTTCGCTCTGCAAGTTCATCTATCTTATTTAAAATGAAAGCACCAAGGAACGCGACTGGAAACAAGGAGGAAAGCATGCGGGGCAAACCAATCACAGTGGAGTATTACTACAAAATCAAGTGGGGATACCTGGACGAATTCATCGAATTGTTCAAGAAAAACCACTATCCGGTGCTTAACGCCCAACTGGAGAGCGGCCGAATACTGGAAATCCGGGCTTATACCCCAAAGTATCACGGGGACGGAAAAGCCGACTGGCAGTTTCTCTCAGTCCTGGTTTTCAAGAACTGGGAAGCGATGGGCGCTTCGAAGGAGCAGGAGATCATCCGTCGTCTGTATCCCGACCAGGAGACGTTCCGACGCGAGGAGCAGCGGAGGTTTGAGCTGGTCGAAGCCCATTGGGACGTTCCGCTCAAGGAAGTGCCGATGGAGTAGGAGGGCGCAAAGGGCAACGGCCAAACGGCCGCAAGGGATTCACGCAAGAGACGCGAGAGGCGCAAGAGAAACGCAAGGGAAAGGCTGGGAAGTCGGCCTTTCCCTTGCGTTTCTCTTGCGCCTCTCGCGTCTCTTGCGTGAATCCCTTGCGTCTCTTGCTTCCCCTAGCGCCTCACGTTGTACGAGGCTTGGACAGGCCAGCGCATCATCCCATAGATCAAGCCGGTATCGGCCACATTCACGATCAGGGCGTTGTCGATCCAGTCATGGATGGTGTGCTCCCAGATATTCCCCTCGGCAATCGCCGGGGAAAGCGAATAGCTGCCCGGTCGCATATTCGGCACCTGGATTCTGAAACCGACCGTGATGACGTCCCCGGCAGCCGCCGCGGGCAGATGAATGCCCTCATAGGAGGTGTTCGAGGACATGATCTCGACGCCGAGGCGGTCGCGCAGCGTGAATCCGATGATCGGGTGCTCGAGAGGCCGGTCAGCACGGGCGGAGACAACCAGCTGAACTTCCTGGTTACTCCTCATCTCATTGATCACCTCGCCCTCGGTCGACAGCAAGATGATGCCTAAGATCTCTGCGCCCCGCTCGCCGAAGCGGTTGTGGATATATGGAATCGTGGTGACCACCTGAAGTGTTGGATCCTGCTGCTCGGTCGCCCAGTAATCTCCACGCCCCGGCCGTCGGCTTTCCCTTTCGAAGATCAGCTTCTGGTATTTCTGCACCACGTGCTCAGGCGTGCCGTCTTCCAGCTTATGCCCCTGGTCGAGCAGAATTGCACGGTCGCAGAAGCGGGTGAGTGCCTGCAAATCGTGGGTTACGAACAGGACCGTCTTTCCCGCTTCCCTCAGTCGGTTGATCCGGTTGATGCAGCGGTGTTGAAAGACAATGTCCCCGACCGCCAGCGCTTCATCGACCAACAGAATGTCAGGATCGATGTGAATGGCCACGGCGAACGCCAGCCGCATGAACATCCCGCTGGAGTAGGTTTTGACCGGTTGGTGAACGAACTCGCCAATATCCGCGAATTCGAGAATCTGATCCATCCGCGCCGTCATTTCGGACTTGGTGAACCCCATGATGGCGCCGTTCATGTAAACATTCTCGATGCCCGTGAACTCCGGATTGAACCCGGAGCCGAGCTCGAGCAGAGCCGCCACGGTCCCTCGGACCTGGACGTCGCCTCGAGTCTGCCTCATGATGCCCGCCACAACCTGGAGCATCGTGCTCTTCCCGGATCCGTTCTGGCCCACGATTCCAAGAGTCGTGCCGGCATGGACTTCGAGGTCAACGTCATCCAAAGCCCAGAACTCGCGGTGGAACTGCCGCCGGCGAAGAGTCAACAACTCCAGAAACTTGTCACCGGACCGATCATAGATCGGGTATTTCTTGGATAAATGACGAAGGGAGATGACCGGCTCAGAGGACATCCACGAACTCCCTCTTGGTGCTTCTGAAAACCAGGCCACCGACCAGAAAAGCGATTATTGCGAAAAGCGCCAGCAAGCCCAGGGACCGCGCCTCGGGGAGGCGGTTCTCGAGCAAGGCGGATCTGTAGCCATGGACCACGTGAGTGAGCGGGTTCAGCAGAATCCAGAACCTGTAGCGCGCAGGCACGTCGCTGGCCTGATAGAAGACCGGCGTGAACCAAAACCAGAAGATCATGATGACGGACAGGACCTGGGACGTGTCGCGAAGAAACACCTGCAGGGAGGCTACCAACCAGCCCAGCCCAATAGCCAGCACGACGAGCAGAACGAGATACAGTGGAACGATCAACACCGCCCAACCGGCCAGGTTCAGGGCCATCAAAACGGCAAGAAGGATGCCGAAGCCAACCAGGTGCGTCACAAGGTTGGCCAGAGCGACAGTGATTGGCAGAATCTCCGAGGGAAAGAGGGTCTTCTTGATCAGATTGCTGTGCTCCACGACCGCATTGCAGGATCGAAGCACCGTTTCCTGGAAATAGAGCCACGGGAGGATGCCGCAAAAGGCAAACAAGGCAAAGTTGTTCGTCGTCTTGATGGCAGGTTTCACCTGGAAGATTATCGAGAAAACGAACGTGTAACTTGCCAGCAGGACCAGCGGATGAATGACGGACCAGAAAAAGCCCATCAAGGACCCGACGTAACGGGCCTTTAGATCCCGGAGGACGAAATTCCAGATCAGGTGCCGATGGAGTGAGACCTTCCGGAAGAAGTTCGCGAAAATCGTCAGTGAGTCAGACAAGCGCAATTAGCCTTCTCCTACCAATTCCCGGAACAGGTTCTCGTATTGATCGGCGACCGTCTCCCAATCGTAGTGCTCGCGTATCCGCTCGACCGCCTTACATCTGTAGGCCTTGTAGTCTTCCGGCGACTCACACACATCGCGCAGAAGGATCCCCAGTGATTCCGGGTCGTTGAACCGATAGACGATCCCGGCCCGGCCGAGCACTTCCCGGTGTTCGGGAGTGTCGTTGACGAGAACGATTGACCCCGCCCCCATGGCCTCAAGCAGTGCAGGATGTGTCCCCCCGACTTCGGTCGCCTGAATGTAGCACAGATTATGAGAAAGCAGCTCCCGGTAACCGGTCCCGTAGATCGAACCGGGCATGATGACGTTCAGGCCCGCAGCCGACTGCTTCAACCTTTCCTTGTATCTCGCCGCATACGGCGCATCCCCGACCAGAACCAGGGGGAAATGGCTCCCCGAGCGCCTGTACGCCTCGATCACCAGGTCAGCGTTATTCTCCGGCTCGAGACGGCTCACGTAAAGCAGATACTGTCCCGGTTTGACCCCCAGCCTTGTCAAGGCTTCAGTCGTGGCAACCTGTTCGGCCGGGGCGCCGTATGGAATGAAACGACTCCGGATGCCGTACTCGTTCAGGTAATAGTCCTGTATGACCCTTGCGTCGGCGATCATGACGTCCGGCAGCTGTGTTGAGAGGAACTCCCCCAGGCGGTACATGAGGCGGCCGGCGCTGCTCCATTTCCTGCGGTGCCGCTCCAGCCCGTCCACATTCAGGATGACCTTCTGGCCGGCAAGACGGGGAAACGGGCACAAAAAGGAATTGACCGCGTTGCAGATCAGCAGTGCCTGATGAGAGGTGAACAGGGCCGTCAGGACTGAAAGGCTGGTGTGAGAGACGGTCTCCAGATGCTTGCTTCGAATCGAAGGAAGGACGCGGATGTTTACGCCCTTGTAGGTCCGTGTACCGGGCGCGACAAAATGCGATCGTCCGTAAACCGTGACCCGATGCCCACGCCCGGCCAGGCGAACCGAGAGCTGTTCCGCGAACGTTTCGAAACCGCCGTAGTTGGCCGGAACTCCACGCGTACCCAGAATCGCAAGATCAAGCAGGCTTTTCCTGTTTTCGGTCTGAGACATAAGGAGCGGTCAACATGAAGAGCAGCAAGATGAGCACTTCAGAATCCCCGTAATTATATTCAAAGAGACCCGCGCACAGGAAAGCGATCAGGCACGCAATGCCGTTCAAGGCGAGCCAGTACCGGGAATAGTCGGCCCGCAGAAGGGCCCGTTTCCTCAACTTCAGAAGGTCCACCGCGATTTTCACCCAGAGGAGGAGCCATGCTGCCAGGGTGATGAGGCCCATTTCAGAGGCAATCTGGACCGCGTTGTTGTGGAGATGCTGGTAGGCCCATCCGGGGAATTCCTGGGTGGTGCGATACCGGCTGTAACTCCTTCGCACCATTCGGGGACCCAGCCCGGTCAACGGGTGATCGGCAATAATGTTCTTGCCGGTGCGGAGCAATTCGATCCTGACCCGGTTGGTGGTATCCAGAGGATTAAAGCTGGAATAGAGCCGCGCCTGGAACCCCGCCGGAAGCAAAAGGAAGACCAGCAGGACCAGACCCGCACAGGCCGCCGCCCAACGGGGACGAGCAGCCATCAGTACCAGAAATACGCCCAGGAGACAGCCGATCCACGAGCTCCGGGTCATTGTCAGCAGAAGAGCACAGGACATGACCAACAGGGCACAAAGCCATGCAGGCCGGCGGAGAGGATTGTAGGGTGGAGTGGATTCTTCGCCTCCGCTCGCGCCCGACGAAGGCGGCTGAAAGACCAGATACCCGGCCAGTGCCACGCTGCCCAACATCAGTTGGCCGGAGAATGTCATCCAGTGGCTCATCAGGCCGGTAACGCGATGGAGCAAGTCGATGTCCTTCAGCCAGAAATACTGAGCGACGCCATACAGGGAGCTCAGCACCAGGCCCCCAAACAGAAGCTGAAAAGCCGGGCGAAGATGCCTGGGCCGAAGATACGTAAAAAGCAGAATCACCCAGAAGACGCGCAGTTGTTTCTTGAGGTAGAAGGCACTCTCCCTGACATCTTCGGAGAACAAGATCGACAGCAGCACCGCCCCAACGAAAAACGCCAGATACAGGATAAAAGGGGGCAACCGCAACTGGAGCCGGCGGGTCTGGATCACATGCCAGCCCCAGGCCAGGCAACCCAAGCCAAAGAGCAGATCGGCCACGAATATTGAGAAGACAGAGGCCACAACCGACGAAACGAGGATAGACGGGAGCCAGAAATCTTTGAGCTTGTCAGCTTGAGACACGGGGTGAACGGGATTAACAGAATCAGCGGGAACCATACCCTTGTTGATTCCATTAATCCCGTCCGAATGCGAAGGAGCGCCGGACGACCTAGAGCTTGTAGACATTCGCTGAGGCAGTCTTATAGGCGTTTCGGGTGTCGAAGATCAGAGAAGCCGACGCTTCGATCATCGGGTAATCGAAGGACGTGTGATCCGTAACGACGGCGACGAGGTCGTACTTGGCGACCCCATCCGCGTCAACGGTCACCGCGCGCATCGCCTTCCCTTCCAGGTCAAGTTCCGGCACATAAGGATCGGCGTAGTCCACAGCAGCCCCGTCAACCTGCAGCAGCCTGATGATGTCCAGCGCCGGCGACTCGCGCACGTCGCTGATATCCTTCTTGTAGGCAACCCCGAGCACCAGGATCCGGGAACCGTTGACGCACTTTTTGTGCTTGTTCATGATCCTGTGGATCCGATCGACGCAATATTCGGGCATGTGCGTGTTGACGTCGCTGGCCATCTCAATGAAGCGGGCATTATAGTTAAGGGCCTTCAAGCGCCAGGACAGATAAAGAGGATCAATCGGGATGCAGTGACCGCCCAGCCCAGGCCCGGGGTAGAAGGGCATGAAGCCGAACGGCTTGGTGGCCGCGGCTTGGATGACCTCCCATACCGAGACCCCAAGCTTCTCGCAAATAATGGCAATCTCGTTGACCAGGCCGATATTGACCGCCCGGAAAGTATTCTCGAGCAGCTTGACCATCTCGGCCGTCACTGTCGAGGAGACAGGGATGACCCTGTCGAGCGCCTGCTCGTAAAGTGTTTTGGCCATGTCGGTACAGGCGGGCGTCACACCGCCGACGATCTTCGGCGTGTTCTTCGTGTTGTACGACGGGTTGCCGGGATCGACACGTTCGGGTGAGAAGGCGACAAACAGATCCCGTCCGATTTCCAGGTGATCGGATTGGAACTCCGGAACCAGGACTTCGTTGGTCGTTCCCGGATAGGTCGTGCTCTGGAGCACAACCAACATGTTCTTGTGGAGCCTCTTCGCAATGTTCTCAGTCGCCGAGACGACATGGCTCATGTCCGGGTCCTTGGTATGGCGAAGTGGGGTCGGGACGCAGATAATCACGCAGTCGGTGTCGGAGACAATCGAATAGCCCGGGTAGGCCTTGAACTTGCCGGAGTCCACGGCCGCCCGCAGCACCTCACTGGGGACGTCAAGAACATGCGAGACGCCCTGATTGATGCAGTCGACTCGCTCCTTGTTTAGATCGATACCGTGGACCGTGAAACCGCTGCGAACGAACTCCATCGCCAGCGGGAGCCCCACGTAACCCAGGCCAACAATTCCGATTTCCGCTTTCTTGTCTTGAATCTTCTTCTTGAGATCCATGTTTAATCCTCAATCCTCGTGACAGGCTGACCGGCTGACCAGCTGACCGGCTGACCGGCTGACCGGCTGACCGGCTGACCAGCTGACCGGCTGACCGGCTGACCGGCTGACCGGCTGACCGGCTGACCGGCTGACCGGCTGACCAGCTGACCAGCTGACCGGCTGCCAGCTGACCTTCTGCCAGCTGCCTTCCGCTCGCTGCCCGCTGCCAGCTGCCTTCTGCCAGCTGCAACTAAGCAGCCGGGCGCCGGTACCATTCGATCGTCCGGCGGAGCCCCTCATCGAAAGTAACTTCGGGAACAAACCCGATCGCAGCCTTCGCTCGGCTGATGTCGGCCTCCGAATGACGGACTTCCCCGAGCCTGGCCGTCTCATGAATCGGCTCGAAAACCGTGCCCATCAGCTCGTTAAGTGAGGTAACCAAACGGTTGAGACTGCATCTGGTTCCTCCCGCAACATTCAGACTGATGCCCGCCGCCTTCGACTCGGCCGCCAGGACGTTGGCCCTCGCCACATCCTCGACATAGACGAAGTCGCGACTCTGCTCGCCGTCGCCGAAGATCACCGGGGCGCGACCGGACAGCATGCGAGTAATGAACTTCGGAATTACCGCGGCATACTCCGATGCCGGATCCTGTCTTGGACCGAACACGTTGAAATATCGCAAACAGATGACCGGCAATCCGAAAACCCGGCTGTAGACCGAGGCATACAATTCAGCCGAGTACTTGGTGACAGCATATGGCGACAGCGGGTCCGCCTTCATTTCCTCGCGCTTCGGCAGTTCCTCGGAATCGCCGTAGATTGCCGTACTGGAGGCGAAAACTACCTTCCGGACACGCGCCTCCCGGCTCGCTTCCAGGACCTCGAGGGTACCCTGGAGGTTCACCCGGTCAGTTCCGAGCGGGTCTTCTACAGAACGCTGAACGGATACAACGGCGGCCTGGTGGAAAACTCCGTCGACCCCGCGGAGACTCTCAGCCAGCGTCTGTCTTTCCAGTATATCGCCTTCGACGAGCTCAAACAGCCGGGGATACTTCGTCCTGAACGGCTCGACGTTCGCCATCTTGCCCGTGGAGAAGTTGTCCAGGACCCGGACGCGACTTCCCCGCTCAAGCAAGAGTTTGCAGATGTGTGACCCGATGAAGCCTGCTCCCCCGGTTACCAGATAACTGGTCTCAGGCACAAACCGCCTCCTTGGCCCGGACGACTTTGCAGCCCCTTTTCCGCCCATTTGGCAAGCCATTGGCACAGCGGGCTTCTGTCTGCCGGAAACCTTCGTACTGCCCAGTTTTCAAGTGATTCAGATAGCGGATTCTAGCAGAAGTGGACACCCAAGAATACCCTCTGCTAACATCCCTCGCTTATGACCTTAGTCCAGAGCTTTGCCTACAAAGACGGCTGGCTCCATTGCGAGAACGTGCCGCTAAAAGCGGTCGCCGAGGAAGTGGGCACTCCCTGTTATGTCTACAGCAAGCAAGCTGTGCTGGGCAACCTGGAGGCCTTCCAAGCCGCTTTCCGGGAGGTGGACCCGCTGATCTGTTATGCAGTGAAGGCGAATTCGAACCTCACCCTCCTGAGATTGATCCAAGATGCGGGCGCCGGTTTTGACATCGTCTCGGGCGGTGAGCTTTTTCGGCTTCAGCGCATAGGCGCGGACACGAGCCGAATCGTCTTTTCGGGTGTCGGAAAGACCGCATCCGAGCTTCAGCTTGCCCTCGATCTCGGGATTCTCTCCATCAACCTGGAATCGCTCGGCGAGCTCGAATTGCTCCAGAAGCTCGCCTCCCGCGCCGGCTCGCAGGCGAGCGTTTCCTTGAGGGTCAACCCGGACGTCAATGTCCACACTCATCCTTATACCGCCACCGGCCTGCGACAACACAAGTTCGGCCTCGATATGGAACAGTTGTACGGGCTCAAGAAAACCTTGCGGGGGGACAGTTCCATTCGCTTAATTGGCTTGGGCTTTCATATCGGGTCGCAGATCCTCGATATCCCTCCCTTCATCGAAGCCTTCGGCAGGCTGCGTGAGCTGGCCGATGAATTCCGCGACGCGGGATTTCCGATCGAGCATCTGGACCTGGGCGGCGGAATCGGCATACCGTACAAGGGCGAAGAGACGCCTGATCTCGGCCAATACGCCCGCTACGTGCGAGAGCAGATGAACGGGTACAGGATTCTCCTGGAGCCTGGCCGCTTCATCGTCGGAAACGCCGGTATCCTTCTCAACCAGGTGCTTTACCGAAAACAGAACCTCGACAAGAATTTCGTCATCGTCGACGGAGCGATGAACGACCTGATGCGACCATCCCTCTACCACGCCCACCATGACATTCTCGGAATTGAACAACGATCGGACGAGATCACCGCCGATGTGGTCGGGCCAGTCTGCGAAAGTGGAGATTTTTTTGCGAAGGAGCGCAAGGTTCCGGACTTCAATCCGGGTGATTACCTTGCTGTCATGAACGCCGGGGCTTACGGTTTTCCGCTGTCGTCAAACTACAATGCGCGGCCGCGGGCAGCGGAAGTGCTGGTTGACGGGAGTGATTTCCGGGTTATCCGGCGCCGCGAGACTCTTGAGGATTTGGTCCGGGGAGAAGAATAGATTCGAGCCCTAGACCCTGCCAACACGAGTTCGCTACGATGATTGGTCCGTTTGCTACCATCATGGGCTGCTTTGGCCAGGTGGCTCCCTGCTATCGCACGCATCACTACTCGGATCCACAGATATTGTACGGCTGGTATCCAACGGGTAACGAAAGCGAACCATATCGAGCCAATGCCGCGACAATCCTCAGAAACAGGGGTTCCGCCTGAGAAGTCGGCCACGGGCAGCTTCCCCGGATTGCCTTTTCTTACCGTGTTGCGAGCTTGACCAGTTCGATGTCGAGATGAATCGTGCGGTTTGCCTGAACGTCCAACTCGCTATCGAACGGCTTGTAGCCCGGGTGTTCGATGCGTAGCTCGTGGCGACCGTCCAGGACCATGTATCGGTCACGATCCGTCGAAAAGCTGCCCGCGTTCCCGATCAGCTTGCCATCAACGAAGACCAGGGCCCGTTCGGGGCTGACCTTGAAAACCAAATCCGAAGTGTTGCTTCTGACAACCTCCATCCCGGCCGGCGACATGAGGTAGGTGGAATAGATCCCCCGATCCCCCTGCGCCCACATCCCCGGATACCAAGCCTCAGGGGCATAAGCGTAGGAGTCGCGGTAATAGTGGTACTCCTCACGGGCTCCGTAGCCCGGATACCCGTAACCGTACCCGTAGCCGTACCCATAGCCGTGGGAGTAAGGCCGAAAGACATAATCCGGGCGCAGATAGAGAGTCGCTCGGGACGGTCGGAAGTAATATCCGGACGGCCGGGAGTAGCCTCGGTACTGCCCGAGCAAAGGCAGACACGTTGTGAAAACGACAGCCAATAAGATTAGCTTTCGCATGCGTCTCGCTCCACTCAATCGACTGCCCACTGACAACGCAGAACTAACCACCCGACCGAACAGCCGGGAAAAGGCAGGCATCGTCAGTCGGCTCGTCTACCTTCAGTGATGCGCGGTTTCGCCTGAAGGTTCACTTCCCTCAGTCTACAACATGACGACCGATGACATAGCCAAGCATCGAACCAACAACGGCGTCCGACATGAAGTGATTGCCTGAAGTGACCCTGGAAAAGCTGACGGCGCCGGCCAGAGGATAGACAAGCCACGCCACCCATCGCTTCTCTTTAAAGTGCCTGGCGGTAGTCGCCGCGAGGGACCACGCGAGCAGGGAGTGCCCCGAAGGGAAGGAATTGCCGCCTTCCCAGAAGCCGTATTCGCGCTCTGTATGAGGCCGCGGACGCTGAGTTACCAACTTAAGCACGCTCCCCACAACGAAAGCGTCGATTGCCGCCTCGGACGATTTCCACCCCAGGTCGGTCAAACCATCGTTGCCTGAAATCTCGCCGGCAGCCAGCAGGGTGAAAGGTAACGCACCGAGAGCTATGTCGGCCGGACGCGTAGCCAATGCGTCGTTGAAATCTTCATAACTCGGGTCTGTCCGCAAGTCGCGCGAAGCGTCGCCATCCAGGGCAAAAGAAGGAGCCGACAACAGGATGAAAAGCCATGTCTTTGACTCTTTCCAGGACTGAGCTTTGGCGGGAAAGGTCCAGATCTGCTTTTGATCGCCGGCCACGTGCGGCAACAGGGTCTTGTAGTCGTGATCCTGTGCCACGAGCTGCCCGGCCAACAGGGAAAGAAGGACAACAAGGAGGCAGGGCGCAACAGCCATCCTCTCGTTCCGGCTGGTGCCTGAACCGGTGCTGATCAATCTGAGTATTCCTCCAGGAGCTTTCTCGACTCCGCTGCGACTTTCTCGACGAACTCGGGCGGGCTCACGGGTCTTGCATGCGGGGCATAGCTCAGAACGAGCCTTGACGGGTATTCGAAGGTCTCTCCGAACAGGGTCAGTATCACGCCGTTGTCCGCGTCCCGAACGGCGGACCCCCAGCGCTCACGAATCCAGGGGGCAACCGTGCTGTCGAAAAAAATCTCCGCCGGACGCCGCCCGAGCGTTTCCAGAAAGGCATCCCGGTAACTCTGCAACAACGATTCTTTCGGGGCCGGGAACGAGTTGGGCAGGATTTTGACGTTCAGCATGCGCTCGAACTTGAAGGTCCGCAGGTCGGAACGAAGCTCGCAGTATCCGGTCAGGTACCAGTAATCCAGGCTTTTGGTGAGCACGTATGGGCGGACGGTCCTCTTCAAAGTCTGGTCCTGACCCAACGAATAGTATTCAATCTCGACCTTTCGGCGCCGGTCGATCGCACTTCTCAGCCGGGCGAAATGCTGGGACACCGGGGGTGAGGGGCGGTCAAAGAGGATCCTGTCCTCCATGCGGGACGCCTTGTCGAGCGAGGATGCGATCAGGCGCTCGATCTTCTCCTTGAGGGAACTGACGGCTTGCGGATCGACCTCGGGATCGAGCAACTGCAGCGACATCAGCAGCGCCACCGCCTCGGCCCTGGTCAGCCGCAGGGGACGGTTCAGCATCTGGTCGAATTCTATGTAAACGCACCCGTCCTCGACATAGATGTCCACGTAATCGTCAGGGCTGAAAGGCGGTTTGCCGATCAGGAGCATGAATTCGAGCTCCTTGGTCAGCTGGTGAGGGCGCATGTCGACCTGGCGTGCAAGCTCTTCGAGCGCGATGCCCTGGTTCTGAGAGACATAGCTGAGAATGAACAGAACTCGGTTGATCCTCTCGGTCACATGCATAACAGCGTCCGCAAGGCCTCCGCGATCTGTTTTCTAAGCTTGGCCGGGGCAAGCACCTTCACATCACACTTCTGAGACAGCGCCCACCCGATCAGGGCCCTCTGGTTGGTCACCTTCAGCTTGAACGTCTCGTCATCGAGCCTCTGAGCACTGCTCAGCTGGGGCAGGAGCTCGGGCAACCGGCGCTTGGAGACCCGAAGGGTAACCTCAACCGGCTCGTGAAACTCGAGTTCCCATGGCTGCTGGTTCTGATAGCGCCGAAGCGAGAAGTCGGAGGGAATCTCATAATCGGGCGTCCCCGGCCTCTTGGGCGATTCGATGGGCTTAGTGATCCGGGTCAGCACGAAAGACCTCAACCCTCGGCGTAGATGGTCCCAACCGATCAGCCGCCAGTTCCCCTTGGTGAATACCAACCCGTAGGGATCGACCTTTCGTTCTGTGACGTCGCCGCGGCTGAAAGCGTGGTACGAGATTCGGATCGTCTTGCGACGTTCGAGCGCCTCCTGGACCTGTCGCAGGACACCCGGCTGCGTGCTCGTCCTCTCACCGCCGCCATAATTGATTGCGATCTGAGACGGCGCGTCAAAGCGGTTCTGTGCGCCGATAATCTTGTTCAGCGCCGATTCCAGCTGTTCACTGTAGGGGAAGTTCTCGCTTTTCAGCACAGCACCAGCCGCTACCATGAAAAGCGAAGCCTCCGGAGCGGTGAATTCGATTTCGGGCAGAAACAGCTTGGCCTTCTCGATGATGTATCCCTCTTTCCGATCCTCCGCCCCGGGCCGGTAGTCGATCGGGATGCCAAGCGAGATCAACTCGGCTTTGTCTCTCTCGAATTTTCTCTGGTTGGACTCCTCGATGCCCTTGTCATAGTCCTCCGGGAAGTGATTCTTGATCTCCTGCCAGGAAATTGGATCCTTCGCGTTGAGCAGGTAAGCAATGAGGTCGAGGAGCCGTTCGGTCCGATTCACCGACTGTAGTTTATGAGACGGGTCGGGGAGGGTCAACTATCAGGAATGCGGAATGCAGAATGCCGAATGCGGAACGTGGATGCGCAACAAAGGCACAGAGGAGTCGCAAGTAGGCTAAGTCCGGATAATCAATCAAGAATCTGGCGTGCCGGGTTCTCTTCTGTCTCTATTCCGCATTCCGCATTCCGCAGTCCGCATTTGGCTCACCGAGCGCCGCGGCCAGTGAAAACGGCCGGGATGGTTTTGAGCATGATCAGGAGATCCAGCCAGAGTGACCAGCGATCAATGTACTGAAGGTCCATCTCCATCCAGCGGTGAAAATCGATATCGTTTCGTCCGGAAACCTGCCACAAACAGGTGATGCCCGGCTTGACACTCAAACGCCTCCGCTGTTTGACCTCGTAGTAGCGGACCTCCTCCGGAACCGGGGCCCTTGGACCGACGATGCTCATTTCTCCTTTGATCACGTTCCAGAGCTGCGGCAGCTCGTCCAGACTGGATTTGCGAAGGAACTTCCCGAGCGGAGTCACACGCGGATCGTTGCGCATCTTGAAGACCGGCCCGTCCATCTCGTTCAAGTGCTTGATTTCCCAGAGCTTGTCTTCCGCGCCCTTTATCATTGTACGGAACTTGATGAGCTGGAACCGGCGCCCGTAGAGACCGCAGCGGGTTTGCCGGTACAGGATCGGGCCGACTGACGTCAGCTTGACCGCAAGGCCTATGAAAGTGAGAACGGGAAAAAGCACGACCAGGGCCACCGCCGCACACACGAAATCCATGACCCTCTTCGCGATGAGCGCCATATCCTGATCTGGCGCCGTCGAGAAGGTGAGCAGGGGCAGGCTCTCGAGAAATTCGAGCGAGACCCGGGAGGTCACCGTAGGGAAGAAGTCGACTGCGAGACGGGTGCGCACTCCGACATCCTCGCAAAATCGGATCAGATCCTCGAAACCTTCGACTTCCTCAACGGTTGAGCCGACAAAAATGACCTCGTCGAAAACAGTATCCCCGCTCAGGAGAGAGGGCAGATCTTGAAGGGTGCCAAGCTTGAGCACGCCCTGCAGAGCCGGTTGCTCCGCCGATATGCCGAGATAGCCAACCACCTGATAGCCCCAGACACGAAATCGTTCGAGGCGTTCCGCGACCGACTGCGCCCGACCGTTTTCCCCGACGATGAGAATCTTCACCTGATTGTGCTCATTGAAGTTGCGGCTCCGGAGGAGTAAACGGGCCGCCAACCGATTCAGGCACAATAGAAGGCCAAAAACCAGCAGGAATACCAGCAAGACCGGCCGGCTAACTTCCAGCCTGAAAGCATAGGAGAAAAAACCGGTGATCAGACCGGCTCCAACGGCGAACTGGAGGACGTGGAAGAACTGCACGGGTAGCGGGAAACGGAAGATCCGCGAGTACCTTTGTGTCGTCACTAACAGCGCCAGCCAGGCCGGCAAGGAAGCCAGCAGGTAGAACAGATAGTCGCCCAGCGGGAGCAGAACGGGATTGAAAAGATTCGCCCAGGGATCAGGCGCCAGTAGAACCAGATAGGGGCGGGCATGGTAGCCGATATAAAGCGACACGAATCCGGTCAGGACGTCGGCCAGAGCCAGCAGTTTCGAGTAGGTTTCGTGCTTCTTGTGGAGCATGTAAATCGGTACACGAGAGAATATTAGCTTACACCGCCGGAAACTGCGCGACCAGCGAGAAGCATTCTAAACTGTTTCGAGCAAATATTGCGTAATTTTTGGCAACAACCAAGGAACCACTGACAACTGACAACTGACAACTGACGACTGACAACCGGCGACACCGGAAACGACAACGACACAAAGACGACAACGACCAAGGCAAGACACCCAGGTCGAGTTTTCAAGTGGTCAGTGGTCAGTTCAGTTGTCAGTTGTCAGTTGTCAGTTGTCAGTTGTCAGTTGTCAGTTGTCAGTTGCCAGTTGCCAGTTGTCAGTTGTCAGTCTCCTCAGCATCGGGACAGGTCATCCAGCTTCGGCGGACGAGAAAAGGTGAAACCCTCGGCATAGTCGCAGCGCGCTGCGGTTCCGAGGAACCGGTGAAAGCTGCGAATCCGATCGAGGAAATCAGGCCTGCTGAGGTAGTTCTCGAGATCACGCGATTGCGGGTCGTGCAACTGCGACCCGTAAGCCCGAATGGCACGTTCCTTCACATCGTAAAACTCGGAGATGTCCACCACAACCTGGGGGGTCGCGATGTAGTTCGGCTGAAGGAAGAAGGCGACTTTTTCGGGACGGTGCCGTTCCTGCCCGGTTTCGATTTTAGCGAGACCGGAATGGTGAACAGCCTCTTCGACCAGCGTCGCCGCCTTGCGGTGGTCCGGATGGCCAACGCTCGAATGGGTGAGCACGATGCGGGGACGGCAGGCGCGGATCACCCGAATCAGCTTCTCCCGACTCGCTTTGTCCACCGCGATTTCACCGTCCTCCAGCTCCAGGTTCAGTCTGAATTCAACTCCCAGGATTCCGGCCGATTCGGCCGCCTCCTTCAGGCGCATTTCCGGAGTCCCTCGGGTGCCCAACTCACCGCGGGTCAAGTCAACGACCGCTGTTTTCCGATGAAGCGCGTGCAGCCTGACTAGCGTCCCCCCGCATCCCAACTCGACATCATCGGGATGGGCACCGACGGCCAGGACATCAACTTGAGGATAAGTGGAGTACATGGTGTCCTTTGCAGAATGGCTGCAGCGCATCTGTGACGCGCTGCACGAGGCTGGGTCCCTGGTAGATCAGGAAATGGTTGAAATTGATCAATCTCTCCTGCAGGTGTCCCTCGGGATACAGGGAATTGTGAAGGAACAGGCAGTGCCTCTGAATGTCGGTCGCCAGGCGCGCATAGTTCTGAATGAAGCGGCCGCGGACTCGTGCCGCCTGGTAATGCATCTTCCGTTGCGCGCCCTCGAGGAGGGCCACGACCGTGGGGTCGAAGCGTGGAAGCATCGCATTTAGCGTCTCCACATGGCTACCTATCGCCGATTCCAGGCGGTCAAACTCGGCCAGCACTTCCTTGGCGTCGGTTTCTCCCACCAGCCTGGCGAGGGTCGTGGGAAGGTCTGACCCAATGACGTCGCTCTTTAGAAGCCCGTATTTCCTGAGCAACCTCGTCGCCTTGGGGTCGACGATCGTTGCGCCTGAACGGGGAACTACGGCCAACTCCAGGGCCCACTGGGGAGCGATCGCCTTGATCTGCGCAAAGTAGGCGACTTCGGCCGGCCCCCCGACGTAGGCGACGGTCGGAAAGAGGTGGTCCTGAAGAATAGGACGCAGCAGGACATTCGGCGCGAAACGCTCTGGATCGGCATCGACTTCCGACTGCAACTGGTCCGCACTCGAGCGAGGACTGTTTCGTTCCTTAAGCTGGAAGTTGCCCTGCTTGTATTCAAGCTTCTTGCGCTTCCCTCCATCCAGCTCGAACAGAAGAGTCTCGTCGTCCGGAACCTGCACCTGGGGAGTGAAACCTGCTCGTTGCAGCGCTTCGCTTCGGGTGGCCAACAACTGGAAAATAGTGTCACGCCGGCTGATCGCTACCTTGAAGGCGTCGCGCAGATGCTGCTTGAAACCGGGCATGAGCGCGTCGAACAGAACCAGTCCTTCTTCTTGGAACAGCACTGCGAGCCAGGCAGCAAACGCCTCGGAAAAGGTGCGGTTCGGGCGATATGTCTCACGGAGCAGATCAAGCGTGAAAGAGCGGAATTCGCCCCGTCCGGCCCCGTTCTCGAGTTGTTCAAGGAGACTACCGACCCGGTCGAGGCGAACCGAGCCGACCGGCCGATTCTCCAAGCCGGGCTCTCGCGGATAGGAGAGCTTGAGGAGCTTGGCATCCTCGGCGAGGAAGGCCGTCGATCTCGCCTCGTCGAAATCCGAATCATCCGAAGCGAGCCAGAAGACAGGGACCGCACGAAAGCCCTGATTGCGCAGAAGGCGCGCCAACTGGACGGCTGTGACAGCCTTGTATACGGAAAGCGCGGGCCCTCCGAAAAGGCCAACCTGCTGGCCGGTCACAATCGCGACGCTGTCCGGCTTCGCGAGATCCTCGATCGCCCTCATGGAGGCGGTGCCCGACCCGACCTTCTGGTTGAATGCTCGCAGCAGTTCCGCCAGCTCCCGGCGGGGGTATTCCCGTCCGGACGCAAGAATCGCCTTGGCGCGTGCGTTCAGCTCATCCGGGCCGATCTCCTCTCCATACCATTCCTGGACGCTGGGGAACTGGTATAGAAACCGTCCGAACAACGGATTCTGACCGGGTAGCAACCGATAGTCCAGACAGTCGGATTCCATCAACCTCCCTTCGGCGACAGCCGCCGCCACCCCACCAATTTACAGAATCCCCCGCCCGGTTGCCAGCAGTTGATTGAAGGGAGGCAACGGACAGCCCCGAACGGGACGTCGAGCCCCAGGCGCACCTTCCCGACCACTGTGATGCCGGCTGGAGGCGGGACTACGAACCTTCCCCGCCCCTTTCAGCCTGCTCAGGCGGCCCGCCCAATTGCCCTCGACGTTCGAGGGAATTTGCAGTCCCGGGCCGCCCGATCGGCTCAGCCGTCTCTCACCAGTCTCTGTGGTCTACGGGCGTTTCCGGGGCGCCGGCTTGGCTGGGGTCTGCGCTTTTGCACCATCGGCGCGGGCCCCGGCAGGGGCGCCGCCGCTAACGGTGATCCGGTCCTTGAGCTTCAGGAACTTCTTCTCCCCGATTCCCTTAACGCTCATCAGGTCTTCGGCTTTCTTGAAGTTTCCATTTTTGGTTCGGAAGTCGATGATTCGCGCCGCTGTCGTGGGTCCGATCCCGGGAAGAGTATCCAGGTCGGCAAGATTCGCGGTGTTCAGATCGACTTTGCGGGCGCCGGCCGCCGGGGCCGACTGGGCAAAAACCTGGCCCCAGGCGATCGAGCAGATCCAAAGGCTGACGAGAACTAGCATGGCAGTTTTTCGCATCGTTTCATCCTCCTGATTCGAAATCTGCCTGCTAATAACGTTCGAGTCCGGAAAAATACGAAGATTTCTTTCGAAAATCGTAAGAAGACGAAATTCGAACCTTTGGGCGATTACCGGAGCCCGTCGGGCGAGATCGTAAAGAGCCGCGCACGACAGCGAGCGCCAGCGAGCGAGTAAGCGGACCAACCACCCCGCGCCCCAGGTTCTTGCCGGTCAAGAAAGCCCACGGGGCAAGGTGGCTGGTCCGCTTACTCGCTCGCTGGCGCTCGCTGTCGTGCGCGGCTCTTTAGCGTCGTTGCTCACGCTTTGGTCTCGCCCTAGGAGGCGAGGCCGAGATACCAGGTGATCAGCCGGGATCCCCACAAGACGGATACGATGGCTCCAAAGCCCAGGAAGGTTCCGAAGGGGAGCTCGTACCGGCGGTCCTTGCGAGCGAGACGTATGAACGCCATACCGACCACTGCCCCGCTCAGCGAGCCGAGGAAAATCGTCAGAAAGGCAAAGGTTGGCCCGAGGAACGCACCGACCATCGCCATCATCTTGATGTCGCCAAACCCCATCCCCTCCACCTTGCGCCAGGCGAGATAAAACCGAGCGGTCAACCAGAGAATGCCCGCGCCGAGGGCAATGCCAAGCATCGAGTTGAGGGGTCTGCTCATCGGCCCGCTGGGGTCAAACCCGAACGGGCCGAGCAGGAACTCGGGCGACTGCAACGGAGACAACAGAAGGCCGGCAATTGTGCCTCCGAGGGTGATGACATCCGGTAGGATTCTATGGAACAGGTCGATGAAAATCAGGATAATCAGGGCGCTGAAAAAGGCCGCGTTGATCCAGAAAGGAGCTGTCAATCCATACTTTAGAAACAGCAGGTAGAACCCAACAGCGGTCAGAAATTCGATGAGCGGGTACACCCAGGAAATAGCCGCTTTACACTTGCTGCATTTTCCTCTCAAAAAGAGGAAGCTGAGGATCGGGACGTTCTCCCAGGGACGAATCAGGTGGTTGCAGTGAGGGCAATGGGAACGAGGCCGGACGATCGACTGGCTGCGTGGTATCCGGTGGATGCAGACATTCAGAAAACTACCGATCACGAGGCCGAAGAGGATCACAAACAGGTGGATAAGGATCAGCATCGGCGGGATTATAGCGGAAAAGCGGAAGGCTGAAGACGGAGAGTCACATGATCATCGGAATCCCAAAGGAAATCGCGGTTCGAGGTGGACTCGAAGAAAAGAGAGTGACCCTTTCACCCGCGGCGGTGAAAGACTTGACCAGCGAAGGGACACAGGTGCTCCTTGAGTCGGGCGCAGGAGAGGGTGCGCACTTCGCGGACGAGGAATACCGCGGCGCCGGCGCGGTTGTTGTCTATTCCAAGGAGGAGGCCTATCGCCGCGCCGACGTGGTGGTTAAAGTCCAGGTTCCCCTCCAACATGAGTGGGACTATCTGCATGAGGACCAGGTGCTCTTTGGTTTCCTCCTCGTCGGAAGCTCCCCGCCATTTGGCCAGCTCCTGCTCGAACGCCAGGTTGTCTCGATCGGCATGGAGTTGGTGGAACGGGAGGACGGGACCCATCCGCTGCAAAGACCCATGTCCAAGATGGCCGGCAACATGGCCCCGCAGATTGCGGGACGGCTCCTCCAGGGCAACGTCAAAGGCGGTCGCGGGATACTCCTGGGTGGGATCGAGGGGATACCGCCCGCCGAAGTCGTGATTGTCGGCGCGGGCACGCTCGGGACAACCGCGGCTCGATCATTCGCGGGCCTCGGATGCTCCGTCTACCTTATCGACAAAGACCTCCGCCAGCTGGAGAAGGTGGCCTCCGATACCCGCGGCGTCATCACCCTGCTGTCGAACCAACAGAACCTGGCCAAAGCAACGGGATTCGCAGACGTATTGATTACGGCGGTTCAGGTGCCCGGGGAAAGGACACCCATCCTGGTGGATCGCGACATGGTCAAATCGATGAGACCCGGCTCCGTGATCCTCGACTTCTCAATCGACCAGGGAGGCGCAGTGCAAACCAGCCGCCTGACTCCGACCGAGGATCATGCCTTCACGCTCGATGGGGTCATCCACTTCGGGGTGCCCAACGTCCCCTCCTGGGTTCCCCGAACGTCATCTCATGCTCTCTCTAACGTCCTCCTTCCATACCTGGCACAGATGGGCCGCAAAGGAATCGTGACTGCACTCAGAGATTTGCCCGAGCTCCGAAAAGGAGTCTGCACCTTCAAGGGATATGCCACCCGCCCTCACCTCCCGTCTGAAGGGAAAGGTTATCGGACAGTTGAGCAGCTTCTCGAGGAGGGTCGATAACATGGCGTGGATTTCGGACTACCAGAAGAAGCGATGTTCGCCCGGCGAGGCTGTTTCGGTGATCAACAGCGGCGACAGGCTGTTCATAAGCGGCAACGCATCGGCCCCTTACCTCCTCCTTCGCGCCCTCGCTCAACGAAAAGACGAGCTTCGGGATGTGGAGCTGGTTCACGGGCTCATGGGCGGCGAAGATCCCCTGTCCAAACCGGAGATGGAGGGCATTTTCCGCCACAACTCCCTTTTCGTCGGGTCGGCGGACCGCGAAGCCGTCAACACCGGCCGGGCCGACTATGTCCCGGTATTCCTTTCCGAGATCCCCGGTCTTTTCCGCAGCGGCTTGATGAAGGTGGACGTCTGCATGATCCAGACGACGCCCCCGGATGAACACGGGTTTGTCAGCCTGGGTGCGGAAGTCCTGACGTCCAAGTGCGCCATTGAAGCCGCCCCCATCTCGATTGCCCAAGTCAACACCCGAATGCCCCGGACACTGGGCGACGCCTTTATCCATGTTTCCCGGTTCGCCAAGGTGGTCGAGTGCTCGGAACCGCTGCCTGAGCTTCACAGAAAGCCATACACGGACGTCGAGAGGCGCATCGGCGAGAACATCGCCAGCCTCATCGACGACGGATCGACCCTTCAACTCGGGATTGGCGGAATCCCCGACGCGGTTCTCAGCGCTCTAAAGTCGCACAAAGATCTGGGCATCCACACCGAAATGATTTCGAACGGCGTGAAGGATGGAATTGAACAAGGCTTTATCACCGGATCTCGCAAGACGCTCCATCCAGGCAAGATCGTCGGCACATTCGTGCTTGGTACCCATGACCTGTACGATTTCGTGAATGATAACCCGGTCTTCGAGCTCCATCCGACCGACTACACGAACGACCCGTTCATCGTGGCCAGAAACGAGAAGATGGTCGCAATCAACTCGGCAATCGAGGTCGACCTGACCGGCCAGATCTGCTCGGATTCCATCGGCCCTTACATTTACAGCGGCTTCGGAGGCCAAGTGGATTTCATCCGGGGCGCGGCCAGGTCCAAGGAAGGCCGGCCCATCATTGCCCTGCCCGCCACCGCCCGCAAACGGACCGTCTCTCGGATTGTCCCCTATCTGCGGCCCGGAGCCGGGGTGGTGACGACGCGTGCCGACGTTCACTACGTCATTACGGAGTTTGGAATCGCGTATCTGCACGGAAAGAACCTGCGGGAACGGGCGCGAGCGCTGATCCAGATCGCCTGCCCGGAGTTTCGCGAAGAGCTCGAGCGCTCATTTGTCGACCGCTTCATGGCCAAAAAAGGCAACGCGAGCATCATGGACGGATGAGCCCGTGAAGCCGGTGGCGATTCATGCTAAGAATGGATGCAGAAATCGCAACGCATGAAGGGAGAACGAGCATGTACGGATTCAGCGTCCAGGTGACAGGCGGCTTTCAGGAGGCCATCGCCCGGGTCACCGAAGCACTCAAAGGCGAAGGGTTCGGCGTAATCAGCGATATCGATGTCCAGGCAACCATGAAACAGAAGCTGGGGATCGATGAAAAACCGTACAGGATCCTCGGCGCCTGCAATCCGAACCTTGCACACCAGGCCTTGAAAGCCGACCCCGACATCGGCCTGCTTCTGCCCTGCAACGTAGTGGTTCGCGAGGGTGCGGATGGAAGGATCATCGTCTCCTTCATGGACCCGGAGGCGGTGCTCGGGCTGGTCAACAAAAGCGAGATCGAGGAGCTGGGTACCGAGGTACGCCAGCGGCTGGAGAAAGTCCGCGACTCGTTGATGTAAAACGGGACAAGGACAGCGGCAATCGCGCCTGAGTGCGGCCTTATGCGAGCGCGACGTCGTTCAGCGCGGCCTTCTTCGAGCGCGGACGTCGGCCTCCTTGGAGCGCGGACGTCCCGTCCGCCCGCCGGGCATCTTGCCCGGCGTTAATGCGCTTGGGTCGCGATGGCCGGAAACGGCGGGCAAGATGCCCGCCGAGCGGACGGGACGTCCGCGAACCCAGTGCGGACAAGATGTCCGCGCTCCAAAGGGCCGACCTCCGCGCTCCAAGGGGTCGACCTCCCGGGGCTCCAAAGGGCCGGCCTTGCCTTACCCTTGCGCCCAGACAATCAGTCCCGGCAGAAAATTGGTCGGCAGGTTCGGGTGGCTGGGCAGGACACGGATCGCGTAGCCCTGCAGCCCACTTCGGGACCCGGCCACCGCTGCCCCGTCGTAAACAAAGGTCCCGTCAGTCTCGGGGCCGACAAGGCGCATGCTGCTGCACTCGACGTCCGTCAGTTCCCCGCGAGGGTTCACAGGTCCGTAACACAGTTGAACTTCCACGTCCTCCGGTCGGAGTGACCCAAGATAGACCCGCGCCTTTGCCAGAATGGATTCACCGACGCGGGCCTGTCCCCCACCGTTCGTGACGGCCTGGACCCTGATCTGCGGCCAGGCGGCGGTCAATCGCGCCCGGTAGTCGGCCAGGCTCCTTGCACAGGTAAAATCATCCGCCGACAACCTGTTGAAAGTGCGATCGGCAGGCAGATAGAAGCGTTCCGCGTACTCTTTGACCATCCGATGGGTATTGAAAAAATAGCAGAGGGCTTCGAGCGAGTTCTTGACGCGCGTGACCCAGCGCCGAGGCAGACCGTCAACATTGCGATCATAGAAAGTGGGAACGACGTCACGCTCCAGCAGCTCATAGAGAGCTTCAGCCTCGACCTGGTCCTGGTAGTCGAAGTTCTCGTAGAGCTCGCCCCGCCCTATGGTCCACCCGATCGGCGGTGCTTCGGGGTCGTGTCTCAACTGAACTTCGTCCCACCATCCATCGAGGCTGCTCAGGTTCAGGACTCCATTGGCGGCGGCTTTCATTCCGCTGGTTCCACTGGCCTCGCCAGGGCGTCGGGGGGTGTTGAGCCACACGTCCACGCCCTGGACCAGGTACCGCGCCGTGGCGGCGTCATAGTTCTCGAGGAACACGAGACGGCGACGGAACTGCGGCTGGCGGGCAAGGCTCACGATTTGCCGAATCAGTTCTTTGCCCGCATCGTCCCGAGGATGGGCTTTCCCGGCGAAAATAATCTGGACGGGGCATTCCGGGTTGTTCAGGATCCGGGCCAGCCGGTCGGGGTTTCTGAGAATCATGGACGCGCGCTTGTAGGTGGCAAATCGGCGGGCAAATCCGATAGTCAGAACCTTGGAATCCAGCACCTCCCTCGCCGCCTCGACTTCCGCTTCAGGCGCATTCCGATGACGAATCTGCTCGACGAGCCGGTGCCGCGCGAACGCCACAAGCCGTTCCCTCCGGCGTTCGTGGCTCCGCCAAAGTTCCTCGGGAGGAATGTGACGGGTGCGGTTCCAGACGGCCTGATCGATCGGCTCCTCTCTCCAGCGCGGTCCCAGGTACTGGTCGTAGAGATGTTCCATTTCGAGCGAGATCCAGGAACGGAAGTGGACGCCGTTGGTCACGTGCCCGATCGGGATTTCCTGAGCAGGAACATTCGGCCACAGGCCACGCCACATCATCCGGCTGACTTCACCGTGCAGCTTGCTCACGGCATTGCTGTATGCCGCCATCCGAAGGCTGAGAACGGTCATACAGAAGAATTCGCGGTCGTCAGCCGGGTTCTGGCGACCCAGGCCCAGGAAGCTCGACCAGGGCAGATTCATGCTCTGGGCATAGTCGGCGAAATGCCGCTGCATGAGATCCGGGTGGAAGTAGTCATGCCCGGCCGGGACCGATGTGTGGGTCGTGAAGACCAGACCGGAGGAAGCCGCCTCGCGCGCCTGGTGGAACGTGAGCCCGCTCTGTTCGACCAGTCTCCGGACGCGCTCGAGGGAGAGGAAAGCAGAGTGCCCCTCATTCATGTGGTAAACCGTCGGTCGGATCTTCAGGGCCTCGAGCGCCCGGTATCCCCCGATCCCCAGCATGATTTCCTGCTTGATCCGCATCTCGATGTCACCGCCGTAGAGCTGGTCAGTGATGTCCCGATCCCCGGGGCGGTTGTCATCGATGTTCGTATCCAGGAGATACAGGTTGACGCGCCCGACCTGCGCCCGCCAGACGCGTGCCGACACCTTTCGGCCGGGATACTCCACCTTGACAATGACCGGACTGCCGTCCGCCCCTCTCTCCAGCATGAGCGGGAGGGTATGGAAGTCGTTATCCTCGTAGGTTTCCTGCTGCCACCCCGCCTCACTCAGATACTGAGTAAAGTACCCCTGCTGGTAGAGCAGACCGACTCCCACCAGGGGCAGCCCCAGATCACTGGCTGACTTCAGATGGTCACCGGCGAGCATGCCGAGCCCGCCCGCAAAAATTGAGAGGCATTCCGTGATTCCGAATTCGGCGGAAAAGTATGCGACGAGCACGTTGTCCTGATCGTGGTGATTCTTCCGAAACCACGTGGACATCGCGGCCATGTGCGACTCGAAGTTGTGATAGACACCGTCCAGATGAGCCAGAAACGCCTCATCGGTCGCCGCCGTCTCCAACTGGGACTGGTCAATCATGCTCAGCATTCGAACCGGATTATGGTACGTCTGCTCCCAGAGCTCGCTGTCCAGCCTTCGAAACAGCTCGATTGTGGCATGATCCCAAGCCCAGCGGAGGTTGTAAGCTAATTGCTGCAACCGCTCGAGTTGAGACGGAAGAGAAGGAACGACCTTATACGTATGTATGGGTTTCATGTTCTGTCCCAGTCAAATAAGTTCGCGAAAGCCGCAAGAGTGACTCAAACCGAAGGAGGTGTCAATGAGACTTTGGGACAGCGGCCGCGCTGAGTTTGGGGGACAAAAAACCTAATTCCTTTGCTACCGCCAGCTAGCGATACCTGAGAGAGTTTCGGAAGCAGTTTCGGGGACACAAAACTTAATTCCTTTGCTACCGCATGATCCCGCCAACGCGTGGGAATTAAGTATTATGTCCCCGAAACTGCCCGCTAGCCGATCAGCGAGCGAATGACATACGGCAAGATGCCGCCATGGCGGTAATACGTCACCTCATTGGGAGTATCCACGCGGACAACGGTCTCGAACTCTTTAGCCTTTGTCCCGACGCCCCGGACAGTCACTTTCACCGTTTGACCCGGTGTCAGGCCTTCCGATAGCCCGGCGATATCGTAGGTTTCGGCTCCGGTCAGTCCCAGTGTCTCCCGGTTCTCCCCCTCCCTGAATTGCAGGGGGAGCACCCCCATGCCGACCAGGTTGCTGCGGTGAATGCGCTCGAAACTTTCGGCCAGGACGGCCCGGACTCCAAGCAGCGCGGTTCCCTTCGCCGCCCAGTCGCGCGAGGACCCTGTGCCGTACTCCTTACCCGCAAGCACCAAAAGTGGGATATCTGCCTGCTTGTAGAGCATCGCCGCTGCATAGATGGATACCGGCTCGGAGCTGGAAGGGTGGACTGTGTAGCCTCCTTCCTTCCCCGGGCAGAGAAGGTTCCGCAACCGGATGTTGGCGAAAGTGCCACGCATCATGACTTCGTGATTACCCCGGCGGGCCCCGTAGGAATTGAATTCGAGCGGCGATACTCCGTTCTCCATGAGGTAGACTCCGGCGGGGCTGTTCTTCGGTATGGAGCCGGCTGGAGAGATATGATCCGTTGTCACACTATCCCCCAGCATCGCAAGCACCCGCATCCCGGAGATATCCTTTACGGCGCCCGGTTCACGAGCCAGTTCCTCGAAAAACGGCGGGTTCTTGACATAGGTCGATGATGAATCCCAGCGATACCGGCTCCCCGTCGGCACCGGGAGATCGCGCCAGCGTTCGTCTCCGGAGAACACGTCCGAATACTTGCTCGAGAACATCGCAGGCTTCACGGTTCGCCTGACTGTTTCGCTGATCTCCGCCTGGCTTGGCCAGATGTCGCGCAGGAAGACATCACTTCCTGACTTGTCACGACCGATCGGCTCATTCAACAAATCGATATCCATCCGTCCTGCCAATGCATAGGCAACCACCAGGGGAGGCGAGGCCAGGTAGTTGGCACGGACATCCGGGTTGATCCTTCCCTCGAAGTTCCGGTTGCCGGACAGGACCGCGCACACCACCAGGTTGTTCTCTCCCACCGCACGGGAAATTTCGGAAGGCAGAGGGCCGCTATTCCCGATACAGGTCGTACATCCGTAACCGACCAGGTGAAAGCCGAGTTTTTCCAGGTGAGGCGTCAGTCCTGCCTCGTTCAGATACTCGGTTACAACCTTTGATCCGGGAGCAAGACTGGTCTTAACCCAGGGTTTTCGACGCAGTCCCCGATCCACGGCCTTCTTGGCCAACAGACCCGCCCCGATCATCGTGTTTGGATTAGAGGTATTGGTGCAGCTTGTGATAGCGGCAATGACAACCGCCCCGTGCTTCAGATCAATCTCCGCGCCTTGGGGTGACTCAGGCTCCGAGAGGCTGACTCGAACGCTCGCCTTTGCGTCTCCGCCATCGAGAAAAGCGGGCAAAGCCCGCTCAAACGCGGTTTTCGCCTGCTTCAACGGCACGCGGTCCTGCGGTCGTCTCGGGCCTGCGATACTGGTTTCGACGCTCGCGAGATCGAGGTCCACACTGTCCGAGTAAGTCGGGCCGGGGCTATCAGGCGTGTGGAAAACGCCCTGCGCTTTCGCGTACAGTTCGACGATTCGAAGACTGTTTCCGGGACGACCGGTGGCTCGCAGATACTCGATCGTCTCGCGGTCTATCGGGAAAATTGCACACGTGGCTCCGAACTCCGGCGCCATGTTCGCGATCGTTGCCCGATCGGCGAGGGAAAGCTGGGAGACACCCGGGCCGTAGAACTCCACGAACTTCCCGACGACTCCTTTCCGGCGCAGGATCTCGGTTACGGTCAGCACGAGGTCGGTCGCTGTAGTCCCTTCCGGCAGGCTCCCGCTCAACCGGAAACCGATCACCTGGGGAATGAGCATCGTTATCGGCTGCCCGAGCATGGCAGCTTCCGCTTCGATGCCGCCGACACCCCACCCCAGGACCCCGAGTCCGTTGACCATCGTCGTGTGGCTGTCTGTTCCGACAAGCGTGTCAAAATAGGCGAGCGATTCGTGGTCTGTTTGAGTCTCGAATACGACACGGGCGAGATACTCGATGTTGACCTGATGAACAATCCCGGTGCCTGGGGGAACCACCTTCAGATTGTCGAACGCCGCCTGTCCCCAACGCAGAAACGTGTAACGCTCCCGGTTTCGTTCGTATTCCTTTTCGAGATTCAGACCCAGGGAGATCGGCCGTCCGAACGAGTCAACCTGAACGGAATGGTCGATGACGAGCTCAGCCGGCACCAGGGGGTTGATCCGGGCAGCGTCTCCCCCCATCTGGGCCACGGCATCGCGCATCGCCGCGAGATCGACAACTGCGGGTACGCCGGTAAAGTCCTGAAGAATGACTCGCGCGGGAGAGAATGCGATTTCCTTGTCCGGAATCTTCTTCGGCTCCCAGTTGGCAAGAGCCTCGATGTCCCGGCGCGTCACGGCAACTCCGTCCTCATTTCTGAGAAGGTTTTCGAGCAGAATCTTGAGGCTGAAGGGAAGCCGACCAACCTGCCCGATTCCCGCCTGCTCCAAGGCTTGGAGACTGAAATAGCCGCAGCTCCGATCAGCGACCCTGAAACTGGATTTCGTGCCAAAAGTGTCCACGCGTTTTCTTGCCATCACCGCCCCCTAAAGGTTCCCCTGTTCCCAAGATACTGAATCGAAAAGGCCGTCGCAACTGAGCCGGACTCCGCGATCGCCCTCTTCTGGTTCTTCCTCTTACCGCCTGCTAGAATCCTGTTAAATGACTACAAGAATAACACTTATTCCCGGGGACGGAATTGGGCCCGAGGTGACGGGTGCAGCGGTCAAGATTATCCAGGCGGCGGGCGCTGACGTCGAATTCGAGACAGTGGAGGCAGGGCTGGCAGTTGTCGAAAAGTTCGGTAAACCGTTGCCCGACGAGGCTCTGGAAGCGATCCGGCGTAACCGTGTCGCATTGAAGGGGCCCATCACGACGGCCATCGGCAAGGGTTTCCCGAGTGTGAACGTGGAACTGCGCAAGAGACTGAACCTTTACGCGAACCTCCGCCCGGTGAAAAACGTTCCGGGAATTCGCTCCCGCTTCTCAGACGTCGATCTCGTGGTGGTGCGGGAGAACACGGAGGATTTGTATTCCGGACTCGAGCACACGATTACTCCGGGAGTGACGCAGAGCCTGAAAATCATCACCGAAGAGGCTTCCCTGAGAATCGCCCGGTTTGCCTTCCGATACGCGACAGAGATGAACCGCCGGAAGGTCACCGCGGTTCACAAGGCGAACATCATGAAAGTGAGTGACGGGCTGTTCCTGGACAGTTGCCGCCGGGTGGCCTCGGAGTTCGCTTCCATCAACTATCAGGAAATCATCGTCGACAATCTCGCGATGCAATTGGTCCTCAATCCAACTCAGTTCGACATCCTGGTCCTCACAAATCTCTACGGGGATATCATATCGGACCTTTGCGCCGGGCTGGTCGGGGGACTGGGACTGGTGCCCGGGGCGAACCTCGGAGACCAGTTTGCAGTTTTCGAGGCAGTTCACGGCAGCGCCCCGGATATCGCCGGGAAGAACCTCGCCAATCCGCTCGCGGTCGTCTTCAGCAGTGTGCTGATGTTGCGTCACATCGGCATGAACGAACCGGCGGCGCGGATCGAGAGCGCGGTCTGGAAAGTGACGGAGAAAGGCCAGGTCCTGACCAGGGATCTAGGCGGAACCGCCAGCACGACCGAATTCACAGACGCGGTGATCGAGGCAATGAGTTCTGAGTTCTGAGTTCTGAGTACGAGTAGGTTCGGGAAAGTTTCCGAGGGCACATGAACCATCATGAACCCTGAACCGTGATAACGACAAACGGACCGTCTGTAATCTGAACCCCGAACTCGTGTAACTCGTGAACTCCGAACTCAGAACTCAGAACCCGACTATTTCCTGAAGATATGAGTCGCGTGGCCGAGGAACGCCTCCGCCACTTCCCCGACCGTCTCCGAGAGCGTCGGGTGCGTGTGAATGGTAAGGGCGAGGTCCTCGGCGACCGCACCCATTTCTATGGCGAGGGTGCCTTCGGCAATCAGTTCTCCGGCCCGGGGACCAACGATTCCGACCCCGAGAACCCGGCCGTTGTCCGGCTCGAAAACCATCTTGGTCAGGCCTTCCGGGCGACCGATTGTCACGGCGCGGCCGGAGGCAGCCCACGGGAAGCGCACTACCTTGACGTTGCGTCCCTGGCTCTTGGCCTCGGTCTCGGTCAATCCCGCCCAGGCGACTTCCGGGTTGGTGAACACTACGGCCGGAATGGCCTGGTTGTCGAAGACCGTCTTCTTGCCGGCGATCACCTCGGCGGCTACTTTTCCTTCACGCATGGCTTTGTGGGCCAACATCGGCTGACCGGCGACGTCACCTATGCAGAAGATTGACGGATCGGCCGTCCGGCACTGTTTGTCGATTTTCACGAAGCCTTTCGGATCGACCTCGACGCGGGTTTTTTCCAAGCCGAGGTTTTCCGAATTCGGTTTGCGACCGATTGAAACCAGCACCCGCTGGAAGACCTGCTGCTTCGGCTCGATGTCTCCCTCGAAATCGACTTTTATCCCGCCCTCGACCTCCTTCATGCCGGTCACCTTGGTTTTCAGATGTACGCCGGCCATCAGCTCCCGGATACGCCGATCGAGGGGACGAACCAAGTCGCGATCCACGCCAGGCAAGAGGCCGTCGAGCAGTTCGACCACCGTGACACGGGAGCCGAGGGCCGCGTAGACGGAGCCCAATTCGAGACCGATGTAACCGCCACCGACCACCAGCATCGTTTCGGGCAATTCATCGAGAGCCAGCGCCGTCGTGGAATCCATGACCAGGGGGCTCTCAATCTGAACGCCGGGCAGTGGTGCCGGCCGCGATCCGGAGGCGAGAATGGCGTGCTTGAATCGAAGAGAGGTTGGTCCGCCGCCTTCGAGCTCGAGCGTGTTCGAATCCTTGAATTTCGCCCTTGCCCGTATGTAATCGATTTTCCGGTGCTTCGCGATGTCCGCAAGACCTCCTGTCAGCTTGTTGACAACGCTCTCTTTCCAGGCGCGAAGCTTGTCCAGATCGATTTTCGGCTTTGTCAAAACTGATTCCATGGTTCGTCGCCTCTTGCGCGTCCTCGATGAGATCGGCGATGGATAGAAGCGTCTTTGAAGGGATACATCCGACGAACAGGCAGACGCCGCCGGGCCGTTCTCTCACATCGATCATCGTCGTTTGCAGCCCAAGGTCAGCCGCGTGAAACGCCGCCGCATATCCGCCTGGTCCACCCCCGACGACGACAACCTCTCTCTCCTGATCCGCCATGTGCGTCTCTTCTCCTTGATCCGTATTGAGTGAATCCGAGTTGGAAATGACGAGCTAGCCAGCAGGCGAAAGGGAGCGCAACAGAGCATCGATTCCGGCCTGGGCCACTTCGGTATCCTGCTCGACGCTGCCGCTGCTGCAGCCTATTCCTCCGATCGTTTGCCCCTGGACAACGATCGGGAGCCCGCCGCCGAAAATCATGAAACGCCCGCGATTGCTGACATGAATTCCAAAAGCCTTGCCGCCCGGGCCCGCGACCTCGGCGTACTGGGAGGTGGGAAGCCTGGTTCCCGCCGCGGTGAAAGCCTTGTTGATGGCCACATCGATGCTGGTGATTTTCGCTCCGTTCATGCGATGAAAACAGAGCAGGTTGGTGCCGGCATCCACGATGGCAATATCCATATCGACGCCGATCTCGCGCGCCTTGGACTCGGCCGCCTCCATCATCACCTTGGCCGCTTCCAGAGTCAGAGCCAAACGATCACGAAGGATTAGTTCCATCTCCTTAAAGATAATGATTTGAATGAGATTTGGCAAACGGGCCAGGCAGGAACATTCCGCCAGAAACGAAAAGAGGCGCGCCAATCATCGACGCGCCTCATGGCCAGAGAAGCAATGGATTACTGCTGGGTTCGCCGGTTGAAAAAAATGAACGGATTCAACGGCTGGCCGTGAAGTCGGACCTCATAGTGCAGATGCGGGCCGGTCGCCCGCCCGGTCGCACCGACGTAACCGATGATGTCCCCCTTTTTCACCTTCTGACCGTCCAACACCACGATATGCGACAAGTGCCCGTAGCGGGTCGAGATGCCGAAGCGGTGCTCCAGGACGACCAATTTCCCGTACGCGGGATAGCGGTTGGCGAAGACTGCGACGCCGTCGGCCGGAGCCACGATTTTCGTTCCCGTCGGGGCTGAGATGTCGATGCCCGTGTGGTAGTCCCTGGAACCGTTAAACGGATCGGCTCGATATCCGAAGCCTTCAGAGGGATAACCTTGGACGGGCTGAATAGAGGGAGTTGCCGCCAGGAGCAGGTTACGGTTCGTGTAGTGCTGCTGCAACTGCTGGAAGTCGATCTCGATCGTCTGTTTTCTGCCGTTGAGCGCCTGCAGTTCCCTGATCAGGTCCTTCCCACGGAGGTTCGCGAGGCTGCTCGCGGTCGTGGGGCCGCCGACACCGCCCAGACCATCTGGCTCCAGACCGGACATGATCGTCAGTTTTTTGGACGTGACCTCCAGGGCTGAGAGTTGATCGGTCAGTTGGTTGGCCCGCTGACGGAACGTCTCGTTTTCCTTCCGAAGCTGGTCGGCTTCGACGCGCAGGTGTTCGTATTCGGATGTCTGCTTCCACATCCGATAGTAGTGAAGATTTGAAAGAACGAAAGCGGTAATAAGGACTAGAAACGCAAAACCAGCGCTAAGAATCAGCCGACGCGAGAAGGTAAACTTGCGGGCGGGGGTTTCGGCGAATCGGGCAATGATGATTGTGAGATCACCTTTTCTCATCTGGTACCCTCCTCCCTACACCAGATCTACAAGAAAATACTGGAATTATAAGTACTGTCCCCCCACGAGACCGGGACAGTATAAGGAGGGAGGTAGGGTGTGTCAAGTGAGTTCAGACACACTTTGGGAATGGTGGAGGCGGTGGGAATCGAACCCACGTCCGAAAGTCTTCGCCAGCAGAATCTACATGCTTATCCGGATTCGTTTTGTAATCATGAACAAGCAACCGAATCCGGCAAATAAGCTCGTTCACGATTCCCTCAGAACGATTCTCGACAACTCCCTGAAGGAGCCAAAGTTGCCGAATATCCCGCTGAATCGACGCCTCAGCTCACCCTGCGGGAGGAGCAAGAGAGACGGCTGCGGTTGTTACGCAGCGAGAGCTAACTGTTCGTTGGCAGTTATTGGTTTTGCCACTGTTTTACGAGGTTGCGGCACCTCGGCATGCATCTACTGACTCAACTACTCCCGTCGAAGCCGGTCGCCCCCTTTACTTTGTTCAGCCTAATAGATGCAGGAACTTCCATTTTGGTTGCAGAAAAGTTGGGGGGCTGAGTTCTGAGTTCGGGGTTTCACGGTTCAGGGTTTGATCGGGTCAGAAGATCCAACTCGCGCACGCCACCCGATAACTCAGAACTCCGAACTCCGAACCCCGAACCGCTGTATCATTTCGATGATGCCTCACACCATAGACCACATGCAGGAATCGGACTGGGAAGCGGTTGGCGCTATCTATCAGGAGGGGATCGCAACCGGCAACGCAACCTTCGAAACGACCGTGCCCGCCTGGAAGACCTGGAATTCCGGCCATTTGGAATTCCCACGGCTTGTCTCTCGAGGGCACCCGGGCATTTCGGGATGGGCCGCGCTCTCGCCGGTCTCCGGCCGTTGCGTCTACTCCGGCGTTGCCGAAGTGAGTGTGTACGTGGCCGCGAATCAGAGGGGCAAGGGCGTCGGACTCGCCTTACTCCGAGCCTTGGTCGAGAAGTCCGAACAAGCCGGGATCTGGACCTTGCAGGCGGGCATCCTGGCCGAGAACGCTGCAAGCGTCGCACTGCATCTGAAGGCCGGATTCAGGATCGTCGGCACCAGGGAACGGCTGGGGAAACTGCACGGCGTCTGGCGCGACGTGTTGCTGCTGGAACGTCGCAGCCACGTGGTGGGGCTGGACTAGCGGGCCTGTTTTTGCGCCAGGCAGCTGTAACACAGAGTGAATTCCTTCTTTCGGTCGAAGCGGTCGAGGTAGAAACAGGCCAGCGGCGCCAGAAAGCAAAAGGCCGCCAGGCAGGCGATTTCGACCGGGAACAACAGAATCCGCACGGGTATCGAACGGGACTGAAACAGGACCTTGGGGATGTAGGTCAGCCGATGGCCCAGATAGTGGAAGTACCCGCCCAGCGGCTTGATCTCCACGTCCCGAAACCCCGCACCGTCGGAAAAGCCTGGCTAAGGCAAAAGCCGTGAACCGGAAGAAGTCATTGGGCTGCTGGTGTTCGTGCCATCCCTGGGGGGCGGTCAGGAAAACCCGGCCTCCGGGTTTAAGCACCCTGTGAATCTCCGCCAGCACCGATCCCGGTTCAGGCACGTGCTCCAGAACCTGCGTATTCAGAACCACATCGGCGACTTCGGAACGGAACGGCATCCGGGCCAGGTCGGCATGGACGCTAATACGCGAGTAATCCCACCCGGGCTCCCCCGCGCAACTATCCACTGCGATGTAGTGCTGCCCCTGGAAATGCCGTGAAAAGCGCGCCTCACCGGCTCCCGCGTCGATCACGACCGCCTCGTCCAGCCCTTCGGCGGCGGACCGAGCGAAGACTTCGATGGCGTGATCCAGTGGGTTGATCCGTCGCTTGAGAAAACCGGGCAGCAGGTTGTAGGCGGTCTGATAGAAGCCGGCCATTTTGAGAAATGGTACCATCGGGCGAACGACTCAACGCAATACTTATTCCCCTAGCTTGCGTCCGCCGCTGGCGAAGAGCCGCGACTTCCCCAGTCCCAGCTTCTGCAGTCTGTACTGCATTGCGACCTTGAGCACTCCCAAACCATAGCGTGTGCTCCGCCGGAAGTTGATGCTGGATGCTTCTGTGAAGTACTTGGTCGGGCAGCTGATCTCGCCGATTCGAAAGCCGAAGTACAGCGCCTGGACCAGAATTTCGTTGTCGAAAATGAAATCGTCCGAGTTCTCGAGAAGCGGAAGGTCGGTGAGGACCTGGCGGGAGAATGCCCGGTACCCGCTGTGGTATTCGGACAGCTTTGCCAGGGTGAGAATGTTTTCGAAGGAGGTTAGAAATCGGTTAGCGACGTACTTGTAAACCGGCATACCGCCTTCGATCGCCTTGCCCCCCAGGATCCGGGAACCGAGAACCAGGTCGTACTCCCCGCTGGTGATCATCGAGGCCATGGCCGGGATCAGCTTCGGGGTGTACTGATAGTCGGGATGAACCATGATAAAAACATCGGCGCCCAGCTTCAGAGCCTCCCGATAGCAGGTCTTCTGGTTGGCGCCGTAACCCCGGTTGCGGTCGTGCACGATGGTGCGCATTCCCAGCCGGTGGGCGATCACAACGGTATCGTCGCGGCTGGCATCGTCCACCAGGACAATGAAGTCGACGATGTCCTTCGGGATTTCCTCGTACGTTCTCTCGAGAGTCGCCGCCGCGTTGTACGCGGGGAGAACAACCGCTATTTTCTTGCCCTGGAGCACGATCCTCCTTTACGAATGCCCCGCGATTATAGATTGCAGCGAACCGGACGCCAAGTGATCGACGCGAAGACTCGGCTTGTGGCGGGTGGGACTCCACCGTCGCGCCTTTCGCTCGGATCACTATCTCGGCATGGCCGCCGGCCGCCGGCTACGACAAGCGCTCTCCCAAGTGGTAACATTTCCGTATGCTCAAGGTAGGACTGACCGGCGGTATCGCGTGCGGGAAAAGCCATACACTCAAGCAGTTCCACAAACTGGGTGCGGTTACGATCGATGCCGACCGCATCGCCCATCTCGTCATGCAACCCGGCAAGCCGGCCTACGAGAACATCGTCCAGCTGTTTGGCCCCGACATCCTTGCCCCCGACAAGACGATAGACCGCAGACGGCTGGCCAAACTGGTTTTCTCCGATCCCGACCTTCGGGCCAAGCTGAATGCCGCGGTTCACCCGCACGTCTACGAGGCCGAGCATCGAGGAGATCGACAAGGCACGCCTGATCAACTCCAGCCCCATGGTTCTGGTCGACGCCGCTCTTATGGTGGAGACCGGCTCCTATAAGGGCTACCAGGTTGTGATCGTCGTCTATTGCCGACCCGATATCCAGCTGAACCGGCTGATGAGCCGGGACGACCTGCCCGAAGAGGAGGCCGTCAGGCGGATCGAGAGCCAGATGCCGATCCTGGAGAAGATCAAGTACGCGGATTACGTCGTCGAGAACTCGGGCAAGCTCGCAGATACCAACCAGCAGGTCAAGCACATCTTTGCGGATCTCCTCAGCCGCTTCGAGCTAGGGTAAGGGCTGCGAGCATTGGAGAGAACCGCGCTCCTTCACAGCCGCGCAGGAGCGCGGATGTACTCGTGTGTAGCCTTTTGACTGGGCATCCTGCCACGCCGCTCCTGGAATAGTCGAGCGGAAGCCGAGTGTCGTCGAGTCAGCGGTTAGCGCCTTCCGCAGCGCGGGTGTACAGTTAGCTGACCGCACGTCCCTCGCACCCAGTGCGGACGGGATCGTCTGCGCTCCCGTAAGGCCGCATCTGCCAAATGGGGTCTCGCGCGGCTCTCCACAGGCCATCTCGCGCGTCCTCCTTGTCGCGTCTTCCCCTGCCTCTTGACCAGCCGACCCTGGAATCCGCACAATAAGGGGTTCGATTTATGAAGTACATACGTGTCCGGGGAGCCCGTCAACACAATCTCAAGGGTCTGGACCTCGACCTGCCGAGGAACAGGCTGGTTGTCGTCACGGGTCTGAGCGGCTCAGGCAAGTCCAGCCTGGCTTTCGATACTCTCTACGCGGAGGGCCAGCGCCGCTACATCGAGTCGTTGTCGGCCTATGCTCGTCAGTTTCTGGAGCAGATGGAGCGGCCGGATGTCGATTCAATCGAGGGCTTGTCGCCGGCGATTTCGATCGAGCAGAAAACGACCAGCCGGAATACCCGGTCAACGGTCGGGACGATCACCGAGGTCTACGACTATCTCCGCCTGCTCTTCTCCAGCATCGGCATTCCGCATTGCCCGCAGTGCGGGCGTCCGATCAGCCGGCAGTCGCTGGATCAGATTGTCGATCGAATTTTCGAATTGCCCTCCGAGGCGCGCATCCTGATCCTCGCCCCGGTGGTTCGGGAACGGAAGGGCGAGTTCAAGAAGCTGTTCGAGAAGTATGTCAAAGACGGATTCGTTCGAGCGCGGGTGGACGGCGCGTCGGCGTACCTCGAGAGCCCTCCCGACCTCGACAAGAGGAAGAATCACAGTGTCGACATCGTGATCGACCGACTCCTGGCGCAGCGAGAAAGCCAGGAGCGGATCGAGCAATCGGTCCGCCAGGCGCTGGACATGACCGGAGGGCTGGTGACCGTGGCGGTCGTCAACGGGCCGGAGTGGTTGTTCTCGGAGAAGATGGCCTGCGTGGATTGCGGCGTCAACATGCCCGCCCTGGAGCCGCGGAGTTTCTCCTTCAACAGCCGGTTTGGCGCCTGCCCCCAATGCGAAGGTCTCGGGTCCCAGCTCGAACTGGACTTGCGGCGCCTGGTCGCCAATCCGGAGGCTCCGCTCGAGCAGTTGGACCTGGTCATGGGCGGCAAGGAGCTTCAGCACTTCTTCCGGGAAACGGGCAAGGCGCTGCTCGCACATTTCGGTGTGGACCCGCAGATGCCTTTTGCAGAATGGCCCGATGAGGCTCGCGGGGCGCTCCTCCGAGGCCTGCCGAAACCGGTCAAGTTCAGCTATGGCGACTACGTCTACGAATCGCGTTTCGAGGGCCTGAACAAATGGTTTCTCGAGCGGGTCGACGCCACCTCGAGCGACAAGAGGCGCCAGCAGCTGATGGGCTATCTGACCGAAGGCCCGTGCCACGCCTGCAAAGGGAGCCGGCTGCGCGCCGAGAGCCGTGCGGTGCGGGTCAACGGGGCGTCGATCTCAGACTACGCCCGGCTGCCTCTGGACGACTGCCTGCGGGCGGTGGGCCTGATCCAGCTGACCGCGCGACAGGAAGTCATTGCCTCCCAGTTGATCCGAGAGATCCGGGACCGACTCACCTTCATGGTCAACGTCGGGTTGTCCTACCTCACGCTCGATCGCCAGGCTTCCTCTCTGTCCGGCGGAGAATCTCAGCGAATAAGACTGGCAACCCAGGTAGGTTCCAGGCTCCAGGGCGTGCTCTACGTCCTCGACGAGCCGTCGATCGGCCTCCATTCGCGGGACACCGGCCGATTACTCGACACTCTGAAGGAACTCCGCGACCTCGGCAACACGATCCTGGTGGTGGAGCACGACGAGGACACGATCCGCTCTGCCGACTGGATCGTCGACCTCGGCCCAGGCGCCGGCTCGACCGGAGGTTACCTGGTCGCGGCCGGCACGCTTACAGGACATTCTGGACGTTCCCGTGTCGCTGACCGGCGCGTTCTCTGGGCGGGCGACGGAAAATCGAGATCCCCTGCAACCGGCGGCCCGGCAACGGCAACGCGTTGACCCTGGTCGGAGTGCGACATCACAACCTGAAAAACGTGGACATCTCGTTTCCACTCGGGACATTCATCGCCGTGACCGGGGTCTCAGGCTCAGGCAAGTCCTCGGTGGTCGACGAGGTGTTGTATCGGGCAGTCTCGAGGCATATCTACGGTTCCCTGCTCGAACCCGGAGAGCACGACCGGGTGGAGGGAATGGAGCACCTGGACAAGGTGATCGAGATCGATCAATCCCCGATCGGACGAACTCCCCGGTCGAATCCCGCAACCTACACCGGACTTTTCACCCCTATACGCGAGCTCTTCGCGATGCTGCCCGAATCGCGCATCCGCGGGTACCGGCCCGGCCGGTTCAGTTTCAACGTCAAAGGCGGACGCTGCGAGGTTTGCCAGGGGGACGGCATGCGGAAGATCGAGATGAATTTCCTGCCTGACGTGTACGTCGAGTGCGAGGCGTGCCAGGGGAGCCGCTACAACCGGGAGACGCTTTCGGTCAAGTACAAAGGGCAATCGATCGCGGACATCCTCGACCAGACGATCGAAGAGGCTTACCCGCTGCTGGAGAACATTCCGACAATCAAGACCAAGTTGAAAACTCTGCTTGACGTTGGTCTCGGGTATATCCGGCTGGGGCAGTCGGCCACGACGCTTTCGGGCGGAGAAGCCCAGCGGGTGAAACTTGCCAGGGAGTTGAGCAAACGATCGACCGGGCGCACCCTTTACATTCTGGACGAGCCGACAACCGGGCTTCACTTTGAGGACGTCCGCAAGCTGCTCGACATTCTCAACGAGCTGGTCAATCTGGGGAACACCGTGGTGGTCATCGAACACCACCTCGAGGTCGTCAAATGCGCCGATTGGGTGATCGATCTTGGCCCCGAAGGTGGCAAAGAAGGCGGACAGGTGGTGGCCGTCGGACCACCCGAAGCGATTCTGGCCTCAGAGGAGTCGTACACCGGCCAGGCCCTGAACCATCTTCTGAACGGTGCCGGGCAGACGACCACGTTGAATCGACCGGGAACTCCCGACGAACCCCGCGACTCCCGCAGATCGGAGTCCCAACGCTAGTGTCTCCTCGCGGAGATGCTTGCCCCTCGCCTCCGCAGCTTCCACAATCCCGTCCGCTTTCATTCGTCTGATTCGCTTGATTCGTGGATAATCTCACTATGTCCAAGTTCGAACAGTTCCTGACCTCCCAGATCAAGGATTTCAGCCTCTATTCGCGATCGTCCAAGGTCGACATCGGATCTTTCGGCAAACCGCTGGCAGAAGACAGCGTTTCGGCGTTCGTCGATAGCCTGCCCGGGTTCCTGGCAGCGCAAGACCTGCTCGTGCTCGTTCGCAGGATCCGGGAAGCCAGGGAAAAGGGGAAGCCGGTCATCTGGGGTTTTGGCGGCCACGTCGTCAAGGTTGGACTGGCGCCTATCCTCATCGATCTCATCGACGGCGGCTACATCACGGCCCTCGCGACCAACGGCTCAGGGATGATCCACGATTTCGAGATTGCCCTGGCCGGCAAGACATCCGAAGAGGTCGACGTGCAGCTGCAGACAGGCGCGTTCGGGATGGCGCGCGAAACCGGGGAGTATCTGAACCGCGCCATCTGCGAGGGAGCCGCGGCGGACAAAGGGATCGGCGAGTCTGTCGGGGAGTTCCTGTGCGAGCGCGGGCCGGCTGCCCACCCGGAATTCTCGCTCCTGGTTCACTGCTTTGAACGCGGGATTCCACTGACCGTTCACGTGGCTATCGGAACCGATACGATCCACAACCACCCCCTGGCGTCCGGGGAGGCGCTCGGGAAGGGATCCCAGATTGATTTTCGGATCTTCACCGCCCTGGTCGCGAAGCTGGAAGGCGGTGGGGTCTATATCAACGCCGGATCGGCCGTGCTGCTTCCCGAGGTGTTTCTGAAGGCAGTCTCGCTGGTCAGAAACTCCGGCCTGAGCCTTGCGGAATTCACCACCGCCAACCTCGACTTCATCCAGCACTACCGGCCGACTCAGAACGTCGTGCGACGACCCGTGGCCGGCCAGGGGACGGGGATAGCGATCACCGGCCACCACGAAATCATGATTCCGCTGCTCGCGGCCTGCCTGAAGTTCGTAGGAAAAGACATTGGACAGGATTTACAGGATTGACAGGATGACCGAAGCGGCGACTCCGGTCATCCTGTCAATCCTGTAAATCCTGTCCAATGTCCTTTCCTACCGGATCACCAGTTTTCGCTGCTGGATCTGTCCGTTTCGGATGAAACGGATTTCGAAGGTCGAGTCCGGGCCGTTGAGCTGCAGCAGACGGAAGACATCCAGGTTGCTTCCCACGTCATTGCCGTTGATCTGGTAGAGAACATCGCCAGCCTTGAACCCTGCCAGATCGGCAACGCTTCGTTCGATCACCTGCCTCACCAGCAAGCCCTGCCCGGTCGGAGACTTGAAGTACTGGGCCAACTGCTCGGACAGCGGATCGAGCTCAAATCCCAGCTGTACGGGGAACGGAGAGATGACGGGCCGCATACGGATCGCTTCCGGGCCCCTTTCCTTTCCGTCCCAGAGCCCGGGCAGCCGCACTTCCCAGGACATGCGGGGAAGGGCGTCCTTGCGTTCGGTCAGTTTCACCGCAACCGTCTGCACCTGCGCCTGTCTCTTGATCTGAATGGGTAACTCGGCCCCCGCGCCGGCCCATTGAATAGCGTCCACCAGCTGAGCCCAGCCGACCGGGTGATCGCGCACCTTGGAAATGCGATCTCCGGCAAGCAACCCGGCCTTCTCGGCGGGGCTATCGGGAACAACGGCCTCGACCATCACCTCGCCATCCTTCGTGGGGGCGAGATTCACGCCAAGCCAGCCGGCCCGGATGTTCTGCCTTGATTTGAGGATACGGGCGGCGGATTCGCGGATGACGCCGGCCGGAATGACCTGCAGAATCCGCAGCTTTTTGCTGAACGGGTGAGGCTTGGTCCGGCTGACGATACCGAGGAAACGGTTCTCCTTGTCCAGAACCAGACTTCCCTCGACACTACGAGCCAGACGATCCAACCCGGCCAGATCCACCTGGTGCTCGGCCAGCAGGTCGGTTTTCTCGACCTTGACAATAGAACCGACGAACCGATTCCACTCAGTTCTCCCCAGGCCGGCCAATTCCAGCTGCCCGTTCTTCGGCAAGGCTCGAAAGCCAAAACCGGCGCACTTTGTTTGCCCGGTTTGAATCACGGCAAGCGATATGCGTTCGTCAATACCCACGAGGTCCGCCGGGAATCGCCGTCCGTCAAAGGTCTCGACGGTAATCCGGGCATTCCGGGATGTGAGCTCGGGCCAGCGCACCCCTACGTAAGAGACGACGTGCCCTTGTCCGTCCACCCAAGTTCCCGCGAAGGCAAGCATTTGCGGAATGCGGACTTTTGGGGCAAGGAAGTTCTCGTGGAAAACCTCGACAGGGGAACTGACCGTAACTCGAAGAAGACCGCGCTCGATTTCGTTCTGGGCCAGCCCGACACCAGAGCCGGAAAGTGCCAGAAAGGTCAGTATCAGAAGGCTCGGTCGGACCAGGCCGCGATCGTTGAAGCTCGTGCTGTACCTGCTCATCGCCTGGTTTTGCTCTTTCGCTCTAGTGACTGACGTTTCTTAGATAGTATTCGTTTTCGGCCTGGCTGTTACGCACCTCGATGGTTGACGGCAGACGAACAATGTAGTCGCTCTCGGATGGCTTACCGACCAGGATCTCCACGAACCGGGCATCATTCTCCGGACCGGTCATGATCCCTGACGCGGGGAGGGACGAGTCCGCCCTCCAATCCTGCTCGACCGACCAGTCCTCGCCTGCTGATCCCGTCCGGACAACCGACTGATTGGTCGCGTTCGCAGGCTTATCCGTGAGAAAAGTGAACCTTAGAAGACCTAATGAAAAAACAACGACAGCCGAAACCGTCAGGACCGCAAATGTCAGCGATCGGCGCGCAGGTCCGGGCTCGGATATGCGCGCGCAAACCCGGGACGTAAAAAAGGCCGGCGCTTCGGTTTCCTTCTTGATCTCTCCGCTTAACTCGGCAAGCGCCTTTAAGTCTTGCTGAAGCCGGCGGCACCCGTCGCATTCGGCCAGATGGCGAGCCAACTCGTCATTGTCCGCCGATCGAAAATCTTCTGTAAGAAGCCGTTCAACCTTCCTGCAAGTCATAACACTCCAGCCAACTTCTCTCTCAAAAGCATCTTGGCGCGGTGAATTCTCGATTTAACCGTTCCAAGCGAAATTCCGAGAACATCGCAGATCGCGTCATACGACAACTCTTCGATCTCCTTCAGGAGAAAGGGGAGGCGATACTTTGCGGGCAGCGAATCGATGGCTGCCTCAACCCTCCGCAGCCGTTCTTTCCCGTGAAGGGCGGAATCGGGTGCCGGCCTGCCATCAGGAAGCGGCAAGGGCTTCCCGTCCGGCTGAAACAACGCCACGACCCTATTGAAAAAAGAGCCCTCCGTCCGATTGCGGCGACGTAATTCGTCAATCGCGAGGTTCGTGGCGATCCGGTAGATCCAGGTCGAGAACTGGTAATCGCCTTTGTAGTGTCGTGCGTTCCGAAAGACCCGGATGAAGGTCTCCTGGGCCAGGTCCACCGCCAATTCCCGTTCATGGACCAGGGTATTGATGTAATTGATCAACTTCCCCTGATAGCGGTGAACGAGAACGCGGAACGCCTCATCGTTCCCTTCCAGATAAGCGGAGACAAGGGCATTGTCCCGGTATCCGGCAACGGCGTCTGCGCATGCTGTTTCAGCCATACTCAGTATAACTAACGATCAGAAAGGCGATTTGTTCCAAAAAAACACTGCGCACTGCGCACTGCGCACTACAACTGCCAACTCGCTGCACTTGCACTACCAACTGCCCACTGCGCACTGCCAACTGCGCGCCGCGCACTACCGACTACCCGCTGCCTGCCCCGACAATATTTTCGCTCAACCGCAAGAATTCTTCGTATTTTTTCCGGCTCGAGCGTTATTTAACGTATGAGCTACACGGATTCTAAGATCTACCAACTCGGTTTTCAACTGGCTGTAAGGGTGGAGCACTCTTGCCGTACTTTTCCCAAGCACGAGCAATTCGCTCTTGCACAACAACTTCGCAATGCTTCCAGGTCGATTGCCGCAAATTACGTCGAGGGCTATGTGAGAGAAACCAGATTTCCCTCCGATTGGCGGCGGTTCCTCATCTACGCGCAAGGGAGCTGTGACGAAACCAAGTACTGGCTGACTTTGGCCAAAGAGATTGATCTTCTCGATGAGGCGGGTCTCACGGAATCCTTTGGTCTCTGCCAAGAGATCAGCCGGATGCTGATGAAACTGATCGGAACCACCCGGGCACGCTCCATCTAAACCTGCAACCAGGCGCAGTGCGCAGTCCGCAGTGCGCAGTCCGCAGTGCGCAGTCCGCAGTGCGCAGTCTGCAGTGCGCAGTCCGCAGTGCGCAGTCTGATCGCCGGCCGCGGGCCGGCGATCACTTCGCCTCCAGCCACGACGCGCCGACCGCCAGATCCACCTGCAGAGGAACACACAACTCCGCCGCATGTTCCATCTGCTCGCGCACCAGCTGGCTCATCAGCTCTATCTCGGCTTCGGCAACTTCGAAAACCAATTCATCGTGCACCTGCATAATCAGTCGGCTCTTCAGCTCCCGGGCCAGCATTTCTCGATGCATGGTGACCATTGCTTGTTTGATCAGATCGGCCGCAGTCCCCTGGATCGGAGCATTGATCGCCGTCCGCTCCCCGAAGCTGCGCATCGCCCAGTTCTTGGTATTGATCTCCGGAATCTGACGAATACGTCCGAACAGGGTCGTGACGTATCCGCATTCCCGCGCCTGCTTCACCGTCTCGTCGATCCAATTCTTGACGCCCTGATAGCGGCGGAAATAGTCATCGATGAACTTCTGCGCCTCATGCCGTTCGATCTTCAGATTCTGAGCCAGCCCAAACGCGCTCAAGCCATACATGATGCCGTAGTTGAAAACTTTCGCATGGCGCCTGAACTCCTTGGGATTCATCACCGCGGCCATTCCGAACACTTCACGGGCGGTCCGCTCGTGGATATCCTCGTTACTGCGGAAGGAATCGATGAGGACCGGGTCCTGGGAAAGGTGCGCCATCACCCTCAGCTCGATTTGGGAGTAATCGGCGGCCAGGATCCGGAAACCATCGTCCGGTATGAAGGCCCGCCGGATCTTGCGTCCGACCTCGCTCTTGATCGGGATGTTCTGCAGGTTCGGATTGCTCGAGGAAAGGCGTCCCGTGGACGCAACCATCTGGTTGTAACAAGTATGGATCCGGCCCGTGTTCGCGTTGACCAGTCGAGGCAAGGCGTCCAGATAGGTGCTCTTGAGCTTGCTCAGTTCCCGGTACTCCAAGATGAGCCGTGGGAACTCGTGGGTAACTGCAAGCTGCTCCAGGATTTCGAATCCGGTCGCGTAATGGCCGGCCTTCTTGGTCTTCTTCGGCTGGGGCAGCTGCATCTTATCGAAGAGAACCACCCCAAGCTGACGAGGCGAATTGATGTTGAAGGATTGGCCGGCCTGGGCGAATATCTTCTCGGTCAGTCGGTCGATGTTCCCCTGCATTTCACGGGACATCTCCGCCAGGAAATTGCAGTCGACCCGCACGCCCACTTTTTCCATCGAGGCCAGAACGCCGACCAGCGGAATTTCGATGTTCTGCAGCAGCGGCACCAGTTTCTTCTCTTCCAGCTTCGGCAGAAGAACCTGGAATACCTGGTACGTCAGATCGGCCTTCTCCCAGCCGGAAACCTTCGGGTCCAGGCCACCCTCCGATTCCGACAGCTTGCTGCCCAGAAACTCGATTGCAAGCTTGTTCAGGGCGAAGTCCGAAGTGTTCGGGGAAAGCAGGTAGGCCATCAGCATTGTGTCGAATGCTCCCGGTTTCAAGTGCCAGGAACAACGATCCGCGAGGCAGACGAGGGGCTTGAGGTCGTGAATCAACAGGGGAGACGCTTCGGCAAGGAGGCGTCCGAGCAGCGACTGGATGGCCGGCGAGGCAAGCAAGTCGGCAGACAGGAACCGGGCATGATGCGGCCGGTCGGTGAATGCCAGGCCGACCGGCCCGCGGTGCAGGTATTGCTCGGTCGGAAAAACCAGGCCAAGCGCCACCGGCTGATTCTTCAGATGCTGTCCAGAATGCCTGACAGTTCCTCGGCAGTCGCAATCTCGGAGTACTGTTTCTCGGCAACCGGGCGTCTCGGGAACGAACTCGTCAAGCATGCTCGTGAACTCGAGCTCGGCGAACAACTCCCGGGCGACCGAGGGGTCAGGCTCGCATCGGCGGAGCTTGTCCAGGTCCAGCTCCAGAGGAAGCTCTTCGAAGATACGAACCAGTTCCTTGCTCTGACAGATTTGTGCTTCGTTTTGCTGAAGGCTTTCGCGATAGGTTTTCTTTTCGACGCGGTCACGATTTTTCAGCAGCTCGTCCAGGGACCCGTACTGCTGGATCAACTGGACCGCGCCCTTCTGGCCAATCCCCGGGGCTCCCGGGATGTTATCGGAACTGTCCCCGACCAGGCTCAGCACATCCACGACCTTCTCGGGAGGGCACGCCGAACTTCTCCTCGACTCCCTTTCGATCCAGACGAACCATGGTGCGTGTGTCCAGGACGATGACCCGGTCGTTGACCAGCTGGAACATGTCCTTGTCGATCGTCACGATCACCACGTCAAGGTCCGCCGCGGTCGCCTTGCGTGCCAGTGTACCGATCACGTCGTCGGCTTCGTACTTGGGAATGGACAGCACTGGAACGCACAGCGCCTCGCAAACCCGAAGGATGAACGGGATCTGCTCGCCAAGATCCTCGGGCATTGGACGCCGGGTCGATTTATATCCTTCGTATTGTTCGTGCCGCACGGTGGGACCGGTCAGATCAATGGCAACCCCCAGGTACTCGGGCTGTTCCTCCTTGATCAGTTTGCGGAGCATCGAGGTAAATCCGTAAACTGCGTTCGTAGGAAAGCCTTTTTTGTTCCTCAGCCCCTGTATCGCATAGTAGGCGCGATAGATATGGGACATCCCGTCGACCAGGTAGAGTCTCGATTTCACGCCGCTATGTTAACACGGTCCGACGGTTGCGGGTTGCGGGTTGCAGAGTGCAGAGTTGCGGATTGCGGATTGAGATCGGGACTTGAGGGTTGAGGCTGCCGAATTCCGGGTTGGCAGACTGTCCGGCGCTTCGTGAACCCTGAGCCTTTGAACTGTCCACTCCGCACTCCGTAATCCCTCCGCAACTCCGAATCCCCGAACTCCGCAATCCGATTGTCTCCCCCCCTCCCCGTTTGCTAGCATGAGGCCCGATGTCTGTCGTGCCGAAGATCAATATCGTCTGGCGAGTGCCGTTGATCCTGCTCTGGACGGCGGTTATGGCAACGATCAGCCTGCTCTTCTCGCTCTTCGATGGCACCGGCAGGCTCCAGCACGCGTGTGCACGAATCTGGAGCCGCATCATCCTCAAGATCACCAGAGCGCGGGTCACTGTCACCGGGCTGGAGCATCTGGAGAGGTCGAGAGCCTACATCTTCGCCAGCAATCACTTGAGCATGTTCGACATCTGGGTGTTCCTGGCATACCTGCCTTACCAGTTCAGATTCGTTGCGAAAGTCTCTCTTTTCAAATGGCCGTTCCTCGGCTGGCATCTTCGACGCGCCGGAAACATCCCGATTGACCGGAGAAACCCGAGAAAGGCGATCGAGTCTTACGAGGCTGCCGGGGAAAAGATCCGGTCGCGGTGTCTCGGTTCGTCGTCTTCCCCGAAGGGATGAGAACCTGGGGCGACACGGTAGCCCCGTTCAAACGAGGCAGTTTCCTCCTTGCTCAGAAGGCCCAGGTCCCGATTGTCCCGGTGACGATCATCGGATCTCACCGGCTACTGCCGCGTGGGTCCTTCCTGATCCGGCCGGGGGAGATCGAAGTGAAGATCCACCGTCCCATGGAGTATGATCACTACAAGCACCTGGATCTTGAACCGTTAGCCGAGTCGGTGCGCAAGACAATCCTCAACAGCTATCACCAGGTTTCCTAACCATGACTAATCCCGAAACCACGATCGCACGTGTTCAGAAGCTCTTGTCCGATTCCGGAATTGGCGGATGGCTCTTCTACGGGTTCAGAGATAACGATCCGATCGCCCTTCGCATCCTCGGACTCTCTTCGTCTCATCTCGCCACTCGTCGCTGGTTCTACCTGGTGCCGGCCGCCGGTGAACCCCGCAAACTGGTCCACCGGATCGAATCGGCACAATTGGACCATCTGCCCGGCAACAAGCGCATTTACCTAAGGTGGCAGGAGCTGAAGTCGCAGCTTGCCGAGGTTCTTTCGGGCTGCCCCGAGGTGGCCATGCAATACTCGCCTGGAAACGCCATCCCATACATTTCCAGAGTCGATGCGGGAACGATCGAGCTGGTCCGCTCACTGGGTCCGGAGGTCGTTTCTTCCGGCGAGCTGATTCAGGTTTTCGAGTGTGTCTGGGACGACAAACAGCTTCGGCAGCACCGGGAATCAGCCCGCCACCTGACCCGTATCGCCGAGCTCGCCTACCACCGTGCAGCCGAGCTGATCCGTGCAAAAGGCGCCACCAGCGAGGTGGAAATTCAGCAGTTCATCCTCGATCAGTTCCGGGATTCCGGACTGGTGACCGATTCCCCGCCGATTGTGGCCGTCAATGCGAACAGCGGAGATCCGCACTATCAGCCGTCCGAGAGTCGGAGCGCGGCGATACGGCGAGGCGATTTCCTGCTTCTGGACCTCTGGGCCAAGACCCCGGATCCCACCTCGGTCTACGCCGACATCACCTGGAACGGGTTCTTCGGCGAACAACTGCCGCCACGGATCGCGGAAATATTCGGGATCGTGAAGCGGTCGCGTGATCGCGGAGTCGAGTTCCTCCAGAGCAGGTTCGCGGCAGGCAACTATCCCGCAGGGATGGGAAGTCGACGACGCCTCTCGAGAGGTCATCGAGCAAGCCGGTTATGGCGCCTATTTCGTGCACCGGACCGGCCATAACATAGGTCAGGACGATCACGGCAACGGCGTCAATTTCGACAACCTGGAGACGCATGACACCCGGCGTATTGTCCCCGGGATCACCTGCAGTATCGAGCCCGGCATCTATCTGCCGGAATTCGGCGTGCGCAGCGAGATCAACGTTCACTTCTCGCCGTCAGGTCCGGAAGTGACCACGCCCGCCCAGGATTCGGTCCTGGTTTTGAACGCTTAATACCAAAGGGCGAAGGGCGACGGGTCCTCGAACAATCACGGGCTCCTCATAGGCGCTCTCAGGAAACTCTTCATGACAATGATTTTGCAGTTCACCTGTCACGCGCTTGTGGCCGTGGCGTTGTTTCTACAGCCGTCACCCGGGAATCTAGAAGGTCGGTGGGTGTTCCAGGCACTGTCTGATACACGCAAGATCCCTCTGTTTATCGCCGAGATCTCTTCCTCGCCTGAAGGGCTTGGCGGGAAGGTCATCAGCACGACCGCCCCCTTCAAGCTGGAAATTCAGAAAATCGTGCTGACCGAGGGCAAGATCACGTTCGAGATTCTTGCCGACGGGCACCCCCTGGTTCTCGAAGGCCTCCTGGAAGGGGAGGTGATCCGGGGCAACGTCGCCGGACGCGTGCTGAGCGGAAAAGGTTTCATTGCTGAAAAAACCACGCTCGCGGAACTGAAGAAACCGGTCCAACCGACACCGGAAGAGTTGGAGGCTTTTGAGGAAGCGAGTCAAAAGGAAGACCCGAAGGAGCAGATCGTCTCGCTGAACGCGTTCCTCGGAGCTCATTCTCAGTCTGCTCTCAAGCCTGCGGCTCTGATGCTCCTGTTCCACGCCTCGCTTGAAGACAAGCGGGATGATGAGACGCTCAAGAAGGCGGCCGAACAGGCGCTCGAGAGCGCGGCTGACAAGAGTCCCGTCTTGAATGATTTTGCATACGCCCTTGCCGAGTCCGGGCGGCTCCTCGATCTGGCCGAGCAGTACGCGAGGTCTGCGGTCGGGCAGGCTGCAGAGGGCTCCGTGACCAAGGCAAACTTCCTGGACACACTGGGATGGGTCCTGTACAAGAAAGGTAACACCGCCGAGGCGGAAAAGGAGCTCGGCGGAGCCCTTTCCCTGGCGCCGCGACAGGCGGACGTCGCCACGCACCTCGCACAGGTGAGACTTTCGGCCGGAAAAACCGCGGAAGCACTCCAGGCTTACGCCCAGGCGTACGTTGCCGGCGATCGATCACTTCGCGGCAAGGTTGAGGAATTGTTTGCAAGTGAGAAAGGCTCACTCGACGGCCTGCACGAGTATCTCGACATCCAGTACGCGCAGCTTGGGCCCTTGTTCCCGGCGGGCCGGTATACGGGTCAGGAGCCGGCCGGCCCGGTCGTAGCCGAGCTCTTCACCGGCGCTCATTGCCCGCCCTGTCAGGCAGCAAACTATGCCTTTGACGGCCTGATGCAGCACTATCCCCCGTCGACCCTTCTGACCCTGGAATACCACCTTCACATTCCGCGACCTGATCCGATGACAAATCCCGATTCTCTCGCCAGGGCGACTTATTACGCCATCCGTTCGGCTCCCACCGCCATATTCGGCGGCGCCCGGCCACAGTCGGGCGGCGGGTCGTCCAAAATGGCAACTACGGCCTTCGAAATGTATCGGGAAGCAATTCAGTCGCTTCTTCAGAACAGCTCGTCGGTCAGCGTCCAGTTGAAAATCGACGCCGATCAGGAGACGTACCGGGTATCGGCGACCGTGAAGGATCAGCCGCCGGCGGCGAATAGTCCCGGGCCGACTGCTGCGCGAACCCTGCACGTCGCCCTGGTGGAAAACACCGTCCACTACACGGGCTCAAACGGCGTTCATTTCCATCCAAACGTCGTGCGCAAGCTGCTGGGCGGTGCGGCCGGCACCCCGGTAGGCGGCGCCAAGAAGGGGTTCGAGTTCCGATTCACCCTGCCCCAGATCCGGGAGGAGCTCAAGAAACAGCTAGAGAACCTGGAGGAGCAATCGGGCCTGAAGTTCGACGGTCTCGATCTGAATGTCACCGCCGAAAAGATGTCGATCATTGCCTTCGTCCAGGAAAACGATGGCAAGCAGATTGTGGCGGCTACCATGGCCCCGCTGAAGAAGTAGGCGAGTTCGGAGTTCTGAGTTCGGAGTTCTGAGTTCGGAGTTCGGAGTTCTGAGTTCGGAGTTCAGAGTTCGGAGTTGTGAGTTCGGGTTCAACTCAGAACTTGCGGACGCGATACCTGACCAGCGTGGTGAAACGGTCGACGTCCACCCGCTGCACCTCTTCGAACCTTTCCTCCAACTCCTCCACTCGTTTCTGGGTGCCCGGATTCCATTGCCTGTAAAGAACCAGGTACCAGAAGTCTTCGGGGTAAACCGTCACCCAGTCTTCAATGGACGATTCTCTCTCTGTCTTTGTAGTAATAGCTCATACAGAGGAAGTAATCGTCGTCGGGAACGAGGAGCGGAAGGGCGCCCACCGATGCTCTCAGCCTGTCTCGAAATAGCTCGCCAGTCCGGATGCTGTTCCAGGTACCGATCACGGGCAATCCCGGCAAGGTTGTAGACCACGACGAGGATCAACAGGACAACCTTGACTACCGGAAGATTGGCCAGGGAGAGACGAATGTAGAGAAACAGCAGAGGCGGGATCAGGAAGAAGAGGTACTTGGTTCGGGTCAGCGTCAGTGTGTGATGGAAGACGTCATTGCCGACCAGGAGAAGGTAAGCGACCAGACTGATCGCGACCAGCACGCGCACGGTAACATCGGACCGGCGAAACGCCCGACCGACCAGCCAGTAGCAAACGACTGCCAAAAGCACGAGGAGCCCAACCTTCGGCAGCTCGAACGTCGAGCCGAGGAAAAGGCGTGACACGGTTCCGACACCGTCGTTGTAAAGCGTGCTGAGAAAGGAGGTCTCATCCTTCGGACCAATGATCCAGAGGCCCGATTCGTATTTTCGCTCGCGCTGTCTCATGAGCTGGGGCACCCAGGCGGCGAACAGGATGCCGGGGACGAGAAGGGCCGCGAAAAGCCTCCGCGAGAGACGGCGCGTCGCGGTCAGCCAGAAAACGACAGCCAACTCGGCCGCGTAGAAGAATACGACGTAATAGTGAGTGTACAACCCGAATGTACTGGCTAGAACCAGGAGCACTGTCCTCCCGACTGATTCCTTGCGAATGAGGCTCACGAGAAGAGACAACGACGCCGCGACAAAAAACAGCGCCATCGTGTACATCCTGGCCTCACGGGCCAGCACGAACAAGGTACTCGACGTCCCGAATACCAGCACGGTCCACAGACCCGCTCTGGGAAAATCGTTCATCCAGACGGTCGCCATCCGGGCGACCACCACCAGCGTAAGAAGGAGCCAGAGCAGGCTAAAACCACGCGCCGACAGCTCGTTGAAGCCGAAAACGGCAGACCATTTTGCGATCACCCAGAAGTACAGCGGCGGATGATTGTCGTTGCGATAGGTCAGCTCGGTGAAGGAAAGGCGAAAATCCGGTTGATGGTCGTCCTGTGAGGCAATGCCAATATCCCGCGCCGTGTAGATTTCGTCTTCCCAGAACCCTTTTTCGGTGATGCCGTATAGGTACAGCACCGCCAGCAGGACGCCGAGCAGCAGGTAGACAGTCAGCTTGAGTGCGAGTCCCCCCGGGAAAGACATTCGGCTGGCAGGATACTACTGACGACTGCCGACTGACTACTGACAACTGACGAGTGAACCGGCTGACCAGCTGACCGGCTGACCGTCTCGCCCTGATCGGTCAGCAGGAGTCTCGGGGAGACAAGACTTAATTCCTCTGCTGACGGGCAGCGAGCGGAGGACGAATAGGAATTGAGTATAAAAAATAAAGTTATGTCCCCGGAACTTTCCGGCAGACGAACATCCCGATACTGCTCAGTTTCATCGGCGTCAGGAGAGCTGCGCCGCGCAGGAACCCGGCGGCGAGCCGATTGCTCCAGGCGAACAGTGCGCCGGGCTGGCGATCGATTGAGGCATTCGATTTCTGCATGCTCCGGAAGGCGAGCAGAGCGGCGATGGTCGCAATCCGTTCGAACGGGCTCCCAATACTGGCCGCCTTTTGGACGCGCAGTCCGGCCGCCTCCAGTTTCTGTCTCAGACCCTTCGGGTCATAACGCCGCTGGTGCCCGACTTCTTTGTCGTCCACGGACCAGTAGTAGGAATGCAGCGGGACGGTCAGCAGGAGCGTGCCTCCGGGTTTGAGCACCCGGGCGATCTCCTCGATCGCCGCCCCGTCCGCTTCGATGTGCTCAATCACCTCCGAGCAGACGACGGTATCGAAAGAACCGGATCGGAGCCCCAGGTGAGTAAGGTCGAGAACCGCACAGCGATAACCTTCCTCGCGCATGATTCTCATACCCGTCGGGGATGTATCGCCGAGGACCGCGGTCTCCAACACCGGGATCATGGGAGCAATCCCCGAACCGACGTCCAGGATGCGGCGTCCCCCAGTCGTCAGCTCGCCTGAAATCACCGCTTTCCGAAGCAGGTAGTTGAAAAGCAGGCGCTTGTGTTTCCGGTAGTTCGCGTTCTGGTAGAAGATGTCGAAGCTGACGCTCATCGCATTCCGTATCTTATTCGTTCTTATCCGTGGTTTCCGTGGTTTCGAAAATCCCCAATTCCCGATTCTTGCGGACGTTGTCCCAACGGAAACAGCGGCCGTTCATCGCGATGTAGGTCCCGGTTGGAAGTGTCTGGGCGAAGGAAAGAGCGCTGCCCAGGTTGAAGAGCCCGTCGGAACTGCCAAAAGCGTACGGAACCATCGCGCCGGTGAGGACAATCGTCTTGTTGCGAATCGCGCTTCCCAACAGCCGCGCCGTTTCCACCATCGTATCCGTCCCATGAGTGATGACAATTTGATCTTCGGGCGATTTCCGACACTGTTCGAGAATCAGATCCCGATCTTCTTCGGTCATCTCGAGGCTGTCGACCATCATCACCGTCCGGATGTGGACCTCGAGCTTGCAGCGGCCGAGCGTCAGCATTTCCGGAAGGTGAGTATCCTTGAAATAGAGCGTCCCGTGCAGCTCGTCGTACTCCTTGTCAAAAGTCCCCCCGGTAATGAGTATTCTTATAGCCATCGCGGCTTTGACAACCCCCCCGGCGCCAGCGCCAGCCGTTCACTTTTCGTATTAAAGTTTCAGTTTACTAAAACGTTAGGCTGTCCTAGAATGTGCGCGGCATCCCAAGAGCTTACATAAGAGGTCAGAAGTATAGGCCTCTCTCCATTTAGAAGTGTCAACTTTACCATGGGAGGAAAACGTGGACACGATCGCTAGCAAAAAGTTCTGGAGAACGTTTGTCTTGGTTCTGATGCTTGCCGCCGTTGTTCAAGGTTTGGCGCTTGCTCAGACGTCGCAATTGCAGGGAGTCCTGAAGGACCCCCAGGACAAGGTTGTTCCAGGAGCCGACGTCACACTGATCAGCAAGGCGACATCCGCTGAGCGGACGACGGTCACTGACGATTCAGGAAACTTCCTTTTCGCCCAGGTGAGTCCCGGACTGTACCAGGTCCGCGCCGAACTGGCGGGGTTCAAAAGCGTCATGGTGGACGATGTTCACCTCCTGGTTGACACACCGATGACTCTCGATCTCAAGTTCCCCAGCGTCGGCGAGGTGTCAGAGACAGTGATCGTGAGCGCCGAGCGGCTGCTGAACAAGACCGACGCCACGGTCGGCAACCAGTTCAATGAACTGCAGATCATGCAACTCCCGATCGAATCTCAGAAACGTAGTCGATCTGCTCAAATTGCAGCCCGGCGTTACCAAGGAAGGTTACGTTGCGGGCGCCCGGTCTGACCAGTCCAACCTGACCCTGGATGGCATTGACGTCAACGAGCAACAGAACGGCACAGCGTTTGAGTCAGTCGTGCGCGTTACGCCTGATTCCGTTCAGGAGTTCCGGGTGACCACGATCAACGCAAACGCCAACCAGGGCCGCTCTTCAGGCGCACAGGTTTCACTCGTCACAAAGAGCGGAACCAACGATTTCCATGGGAACGTCTACGAGTACCACCGCAACACGGTGACGACCGCCAACGATTTCTTCAACAACCGCGTCAAGGAAGACCCCGATCGGGACGGCAAACAGGGCATCGCCCGTCCGAACTTGATCCGGAACCTGTTCGGCGCATCACTTGGCGGACCGATATCCAAGGACAAGGTCTTCTTCTTCTTCAATTACGAGGGCCGAAAGGACCGCAAGCAGGAAAGCCAACTTCGCTTCGTCCCGCTCCCGCATCTTGGAGAGGGCCAGGTGAAGTACGTGAACAAATCGGGCCAAACGGTAACTCTTGGACACATCGCGAGCTCAACGCCCTCTACCCGGTCGGCGTAAATCCGGCTCGCGATCGCGGTTCTGAAGGACGCGGCAGCGCGTTATCCCGAAAACGATGACGGTGAGGGTGACGGGATCAACACGGGCGGCTATCGCTTCAACGCCTCGATGCCACTTGACTGGAATATCTACACGCACGAACTCGATTACATTGCGAGCGATAAGCACAGCCTCTACGCCCGCTTCAACTACCAGTGGGACAACCAGGCGAGACAGGCCCAGTACTATCCCGACAGCGTGATGCCGAAGAGCTGGAACCACCCCCTCGGCGTGGGTCTCAGCCACACCTGGACGATGAGCAACACCCTGCTCAACAACCTGCGCTATGGTCTGACCCGCCAGGCATTCACGAGCCAGGGAGCTTCGGACGCCAACACCATCTACTTCCGAGAGGTGTTCGAGAACTCGTTCACCCGGAAGGTGAGCCGAACGACCCCGGTGCACAACATCACCGATGACTTGTCCTGGACCAAGAGCAACCACACGCTCCAGGTCGGGACCAATATCCGTTTCATCCGCAACAACCGCGAGACTTACGGCAGGGCGTACGACAGTGCGGTCGTCAATCCCGTTCTATTACTCGGGATCGGGAAGCGTCCTCAGCCGACTCCGTCGCCGACCTGAGCTCGGGCAGCACGCGCTCGCTACAGAAAGTCGGCGGCCGCCATCATCGGCCGCTACTCGCAGTACCAGCCAACTACACCTACAACCTGGCCGGGAACCTGCAGCCAGCGGGCACGCCAACCCAACGGACCTTCGGCACCGAGGAGTACGAGCTCTACTTCCAGGACAGCTGGAGAACGACTCCGAACTTCACCCTGACCTACGGTGTACGCTGGGGCGTGAACACTCCGGTTTACGAGGCCGAAGGCTACCAGCTGAAGCCGGACATCAGCCTCGGCCAGGTGTTCGAGGCGCGCAAGAACATGGCCGCCCGCGGCGAACCGCTCAACCAGACCATTTCCCTTGATTTTGCCGGCCCGTACTACGACAAGAAGGGCTGGTACGACATGGAGTGGAACAACTTCGCGCCCCGCGCTGCCTTCGCCTGGAGCCCGCGTTTCGACTCCGGGATTCTTGCGCACCATCTTCGGCGGAACCGGGCAGACGGTTATCCGAGGCGGCGCCGGAATGATCTACGACCGGGTCGGCAGCGCCCTTGCCGTCAACTTCGACCTGAGCAACACTCATCGGCTTCACATCGTCCGAGGCGACCTCAGCCAACATGTTCAACGTCACCACGAAGCCGGGCCCGCTGTTCACCGGGTTCAACCAGAGCATCCGGACGGGCGACTTTACACGTCGTCACCGTTCCTCAAAATATGCTCATGCAGCAGCCTGCTGACCAGAGGCCGCCCGCATCGAGCACAGCCTTGACGACACTATCCAGACACCGGTCAACTACACCTGGAACCTCTCGATCGGCCGGGAGCTTCCGGGCGGGCTGTTTGTCGAAGGCGACTTACCTCGGGCGCGCCGCGCGAAACCTTCTGGCCCAGCGCGACGTCATGCACCTGAACAACATCGTGGATCCGGCGTCGGGAATGGATTGGTACACCGCCGCCCGCAAGCTTGCAGGATTATCGGGACCAGGGTCATCTCTTACGCGGACGCAGCACCGATCCCCTTCTTCGAGAACCTGTTCCCGGGTGCTGCCGGTACATCGAGGACGGCCTGACCGCAACACAGTCGTTCTACGCCATCGTGGCGCCCGACTACGTTGACACTTGCCCGACTATACCTGATGTCCAGGACATCTTCGACGATACCGGCATCTACCCGAACATGTTCTTCCACCCGCAGTACGCAGCCCTCAACGTCTGGAGCAGCGTCGCCTACTCCGACTACCATGCCTTCACGCTGACGGCTCGCGAGCGGTTCAAGAACGACCTGGTGATGGATTTCAACTACACCTGGAGCAGGTCGATGGATAACGCCTCGGGTCTTCAGGCCGAGGGCTCGTGGAGCTCGAGCGCGTTCATCGTGAATCCGCTCTATCCGGACGCCTCCTATTCGGCCTCCGATTTCGACGCCAATCACGTCATCAACGCGAACTGGCTCTGGTTCCTGCCGGTAGGTAAGGGGAAACACTTCGGCAGCGGGATGAACCCGGTGCTGAGCAACGTCCTCGGGAACTGGCGCCTTAACGGTATCTTCCGCTGGAACTCCGGCCTGCCGGTCGTCTACGCCCCGTTCACGAGCGGCGTGTGGCCGACCAACTGGAACCTGATGACCCCCGGCTATCGGCTCCGAGATCCGAAGCCGGCTCGACCAAGAACCCGAAGCCTGATGCCGACGGCAACGGACGCGCCCCGAACCTGTTCGCCGACCCCGACTACGCCTACCAGAGCTACCGGAACGCGTACGCCGGCGAGTCGGGTGACCGGAACGTCCTGCGCTACGCCGGATACGTGGCACTCGATTTCGGCTTGAGCAAGGTCTTCGACATGCCTTTCGGCGAAGGTCATCAGCTCGAGTTCCGATGGGAAGTCTTCAACGCGACCAACACCCAGCGGCTCGGTACCGATTTCGCGGTGTCCTGGCTGGGGATCGACCCTTACAAGAGTGACGACTGAACCGAACTTGTTCAGCCACACCAATATCCAGGGCTCCCCGCGAGTCATGCAGTTCGCCTTGCGCTACGACTTCTAAGCGAACCGGACATCATCAGCACCCAAAGGCCAGGACCAACGTCCTGGCCTTTTTTGTTTACAGAGGCAGGCAGAAAAGCTTGTACGGGTAACTATCCGCGCGCTCTCGCAAAAAACGCTCCGCTTGCGGTTCTGCAAACCCCGGCCAGCGCGCCCTGCTCTCCTCGCTTCGGCTCGGCCTCGTCCTGAGTAACTTGCAGAACCGCAAGCGGAGCGTTTTTTGCGAGAGCGCGCGGATAGTTACCGCGGACAGGCAGATTGCCGCAGTGATCGGGCCGAAACCGTTTACACCCGTGACGCCGCTGGACGATAATGTGAGCCTTCGACAGGGGTGCTTTTATGAAGAGCCGAAGTCACCGAAGAGATTTCCTGCGAACGTGCGTGGAGACGGGAGCCTTTGCGCTGCCGCGCGCTTTTCTGGACCCGGTCGGGCCTCGCTGCCGCCCCACCCCCGGTGATCAGCATTGCCCGATACGCGAGTTCCCCCACCGCTCCCGATGGGATCGCTGAGGAGGCCGATCGGCTTGCCCGTAAGGCCCTCGAAGCGCTCGGTGGAATGCGGCGTTTCGTTTCCAAGGGAGACGTGGTCTGGGTTAAACCGAACATGGGGTGGAACCGCAAGCCGGAGTTGGCCGCGACGACCAATCCCGACCTGGTCGCCTCCGTCGTCAAGCAGTGCTATGAGGCCGGGGCCGGGCAAGTGGTTGTCAGCGACAACAGCTGCCACCCTGCTCAAACTGTTTTCGCACGATCCGGAATCCAGGTGGCCGCCGAGAAGGCCGGGGCCAAGGTCGTCTTCCTGGATCCTCGGAAATGCAAGAAGATGGCCCTCAAGGGCAAGGCCCTTCCCGAATGGGAGATCTACACCGACTTCGTGGAGGCAGACAAGTTCATCAACCTCCCGATCATCAAGCATCACAGCATGTGCCGCGCAACCCTCGGTATGAAAAACCTCATGGGAGCGGCAGGCGGGCAGCGAAATCGCTACCACCAGGACCTGGACAATACCGTCGCTGACCTCGCGGTCTTTCTGAAACCCGAACTGGTGGTTATGGACGGGATCCGTGTTCTAACCGCGAACGGGCCGACCGGAGGAAACCTCGCCGATGTGGTAAGGAAGAACGTGGTGATCGCGGGAACCGATCAGGTCGCCGTCGATGCATGCGGCGCCGAGACCCTGGGTGTCAACCCGCGACAGATCGGCCACATTGTGGAAGCCGCCGCCAGGCGCCTCGGCACGATCGATTACAAATCGCTCGGGTTGAAAGAGGTCACGGTATAGGACTGACAAGCTGACCGGCTGACCAGCTGACGGGCTGACCGATCAGCGCAAAGAGTGTTGCCAACCGGCCGCAAAGCTGCAGTCGGCTGACCGAAAGGCTGCGCAATCCTGGCGGATCACCTGGTTTCGCAGCTTCTCAGTGGTCATTGGCGAGCCGGTCAGCTGGTCAGCTGGTCAGCTGGTCAGTTGGTCAGTTGTCAGTCGTGAGTCATTCAGTTGGTCAGTGGTGTAACATGGCGAAAAAGAGCCTCAAAACGCACCGCATCATTTGGCTTCGGCGCCTGACCCAAGGCGGCGTTTCTCCTCGCCTTTCTCTTCCTGTTCCTGGAGACGACCTACCACCCGATCAACCTGGTCCCGGCACCGGTCGAGGCTTTCTTCCATCTGGATCCGCTGGTCACCCTGACGACCTGGTATTTCGTGCACCCGGTTCTCCTTCTCTCCGGCCTTGTCGTTGTGGTCACCTTGCTCTTCGGCCGCTGGTTTTGCGGCTGGCTGTGCCCTTTCGGAGTGCTGCACAACGCCGTCACCAGTCTCCGAAAAGACAAAGCGAAGGCCAGGCTGGAGAAGGGCGGATTCAGCCCCTTGCAGAGATACAAGTACTACATCCTGGTGTTCTTTCTTGCCGGCAGCCTTGCCGGCGTCAACCTCGTCGGTTGGCTTGATCCTTTCTCGTTCTTCTACAGGGCCTTGGCGGTTGCGATTTTCCCGGCTTTCAACTTCGGCACCCAGGCGGTGTTCGGCTGGGTCTACAGCCAGGACCCTGGGATCGGCCCGGTCCGCCTCACTCGGGTCACCGAACCCGTCTACGAAGTAATGCGCGCGAAGCTCCTGGCGGTGGAGCAACCGCACTATCTTTGGGCGAGCCTGATTGGTGTGCTGTTTATCGGAATCGTCGCACTGAACATTGTGCGGCCGCGGTTCTGGTGCCGGGTTCTCTGCCCCCTGGGCGCTCTTCTCGGTCTTCTGGGAAAGAACCCGGTGGTCCGACTGCAAAAAAACCGGAGCCGCTGCAACGACTGCCGCCTCTGCGTCGCTGACTGTCCGGGAGGAGCCAATCCTGATGTGACCGATGGCTGGAAGCCGTCGGAATGTTTCTTCTGCTGGAACTGCGAATCAGCCTGCCCGCATCAAGCAATCTCGTTCGGGGTCCGGAAGAGTGAAAACGACCAATTGGTTCAGGTTGAATATGAGAAGACTGCTCGATAACCCGATAATTCGCTGGTTGAAGGCCTTCTGGCGACCGGATGAGCGGACGCAAATCGGCCTCACTCGGCGCTCGGTTCTCGGTGCCGGCCTGGCTGGGATCGGGACAGCACTCGTTTTCGGGGTCCATCCGCAGTCCGCCCGGAAGTCTTTCAACCCGAGCCTGGTCCGACCTCCCGGCTCGCGGGCCGAAGACGACTTCCTCGCAAAGTGCATCCGTTGCGGCGAATGCATGAAGGTCTGCCCCACCAACGCCATCCACCCCACCCTGTTCGAGGCCGGCCTGGAGGGCCTCTGGTCACCGGTCTTGAAGATGCGGACGGGTTTCTGCGAGTACGAATGCAACCTCTGCACCCAGGTTTGTCCCACCGAGGCAATTGCGAAGATCAGCCTCGAGGCCAAGCAGAAGGTCCACATCGGCACCGCCTTTTTCGATAAGAATCGATGTCTGCCATACGCCTTCGCCAAATCCTGCATCGTTTGCGAAGAGCACTGCCCGACTCCGAAAAAAGCCATCTGGTTCGAAGAAATCGAGGTCACGAACGAAAGAGCGGAGAAGGTTGTCGTCAAGCAACCACACGTGAACCTCGACCTCTGCATCGGGTGCGGCATCTGCGAGAACAAGTGCGTGATCCGGGACAGGCCGGCCGTTTACGTGACGAGTGCCGGCGAAACGCGTAACCCGGAGAACCAGATTCTGCTGAACCCCTGGTGAGAGAGACGGGGGACAAGGAGACGGGGAGACAGGGAGAAAGAATATTGCGAAAATAAAGCCGCGGGTCCCGGCTCCGTCGTGGCCTAGGCGACATCGTAAGGAGCCGCGCACGGCGGCGAGCGCTAGCGAGCGAGTAAGCGGACCAACCAACATGCTCTTTAGCCCGACTTTCGCAAAAGGCTGGCTCTTGCTACTCGCGACTGCCCCCTGGGGCTGGGTGGCTGGTCCGCTTACTCGCTCGCTGGCGCTCGCTGCCGTGCGCGGCTCCTTACGGTGGTTGCTCGCCGCTCGTTCTCGCTGAAATAGGACCTGACCAGCCGGTTCTTGCCCTCCTTCGACATTCGATGTTCCTTGTTCGATATTCGATATTCTGTCTTTCTTTCTCCCTTTCTCCCTTTCTTCCTCTTCTCCCTTTCTCCCTGTCTCGTCTCCTTGTCTCCCCCTCTCCCCGTCTCCTTGTCTCCTTCTCTCCCCCCTCCGCTTCTCATGTGCTATAGTCTCCGACTATGCGCCCAGGCCGATTCCCCGTCCACTTGTTCCTACTCGCGGCCCTGCTGAGCTGCGCCGGCCTGCGGGCGGAGGAGGAACTGTACCAACGGCTCCAGCCGCAGGGGTACGTGAACGACTTCGCCGGGGTTATCGAGGAATCGGACAAGGCGACTCTAACCCAACTCCTCACAGAGCTTGAGCGCAAGACAACCGCTCAGATCGCCGTCGTTACGGTGCGCTCGCTCGAAGGCGGAGAGATCCAGGACACGGCCAACCGGCTTTTTGAGCGCTGGGGGATCGGCAAAAAGGGCAAGGACAACGGAATCCTCTTTTTTACCGCCGTCGACGACCATCAGACTCGGATCGAGGTCGGCTATGGGCTTGAGCCGTTGTTGCCCGACGCCCGGACAGGCCGTATTCTGGACGAATACGTTGTCCCGTACTTCAAGCAGGGAGACTACAGCAGAGGATTGAGCGCGGGGACTCAAGCCATGGCCCGTCTGATCGCACAGGATGCAGGCGTGCAGCTCGAGTACCTGTCGGGTGAGCAGGTCGCGCCACCGACCGGCGATGCGCCCCCCGTGCAACGCTCCCCGCTGAACAATTGCCTGACCCTGATCATTATCGGCATTATTGTTATTGTGGTCATCCGTCACCCCTGGCTGCTGCTCTTGATCCTGAGCAATTCAGGAGGAAGACGAGGCGGTGGCGGGTTTGGAGGTGGGGGTTTCGGCGGCGGCGGGGGATTCGGCGGCTTCGGGGGAGGAAGCTCCGGAGGAGGCGGCGCAGGCCGGAGCTGGTAGAAGACCGGCTGACCAGCTGACCAGCTGACAGCACAGTGACCAGCTGACCAGCTGACCACCAGCGGGTAGTGCGCAGTGCGTAGTGCGCAGTGCGTAGTGCGCAGTGCGCAGTGCGTAGTGCGCAGTGCGCAGTGCGCAGTGCGCAGTGCGCAGCGCGCAGTGGCTCGGAAGGAGGACTCGGTGACACCGGAACAACTTGTAGAGCAGCTCAAACAAGCATGTCCATCGGGACTCAAATCGGTGATCCTCTACGGATCGGCTGCGGCCGGTGACCACCTCGGGAAGCGTTCCGACTTCAACGTCCTCGTCGTCACCGACCGGCTGGGCTTCCAGGAGCTGAAGGCTTTCGCCGCACCAGCACAAGCATGGGCCAAGGCGGGCAATCCGCCGCCGCTGCTGTTCACGCTTGCGGGGCTGAAGCGGTCGGCCGACGTCTTTCCGATTGAGTTGCTCGACATCCACGATTCACATAGCGTTCTCTTTGGCGAGGATGTCGTCCGCGATGTGAAGATTGAATTCCAGGATCTCCGTCTTCAACTCGAGCACGAGCTGAAATCCAAGTTGATCCAGCTGCGCGAGCGCTTTCTGTTGACGCGCGGGAAGCCGAAGGAAGTGGTTGAGTTGCTTGTCACTTCCCTCTCGAGCTTCCTCGTACTCTTCCGCGCGGCGCTCAGGCTTTGGAAGGATGAAGTCCCCAAGATCAAGATCGATGCCGCTCGCGAGCTCAGCCGCCATGTTCAGTTTGACCCGAAAGTGTTCGAGACCGTCGAAGCTCTGAAGTCCGAACGGTTGTCCCCCAAAAAGGTGGTTCCCGATACTCTCTTTGCCGAGTATCTCGAGACCATTGAGCGGATCGCGGATGCGGTTGATGCGCATCTCTGTTCGGAGGATTCTAAGAACTAAGCCGGGCGCTCGGCTTCGCGTCAGGCTACGCGAGTAGGAAAACCAAACGGAGGAAAGGTCCATGGGAAAAGTTCTTCTGATAGTCGGGGTCATCCTGATCCTCTTCATCGGAATTCTCGCCATCTCTGCCATCGGATCCTACAACCGCCTCGTCACCCTGCAGGAGCAGGTCAAGACGTCCTGGGCGCAGGTGGATACGGTGCTGCAACGCCGGTATGACCTGATCCCCAACCTGGTCAATACCGTGAAGGGTTATGCCAAACAGGAGCAGCAGGTCCTGACCGAGGTCACCCGGCTCCGCAGCCAATGGGGCGAGGCCCGCACAACGGCGGAGCGCGCGCAAGCGGCCACCGGGATGGAGAGCGCCCTTGGACGCCTGATGGTTGTTGTCGAAAACTATCCTGAACTGAAGTCCAACCAGAATTTTCTGGCGCTGCAGGACGAGCTCAGCGGCACCGAAAACCGAATCGCCGTGGAACGACGCCGGTTCAACGAGGCCGCCCAGGTCTATAACTCGGCTCTGCGCCGCTTCCCGACCAACCTCCTGGCCGGCTTGTTCGGATTCGAGCCGCATCCTTACTTCCAGGCGGGCGAAGCCACTCGGCAGGCTCCGAACGTGCAGTTCTAGCGAATGCGGAATGCCGAATGCTTTCCCCGCGGATCTGCGCGGATAAACGCGGATCTACGCGGATAAAGGCAGCCGCGAACCCCGATCCCGCGGCTGCCTTTATCCGTGTAGATCCGCGCTTATCCGCGCAGATCCGCGGGAAAGGCCTTCCTCGTAGCCGGCAACCCCAAAACCCCTCTTGCGGAATGGCCGAAGCGGGGACTACGATAGTGGCCTGACGTTGTTGATCCTGTAAACTAAGCTGGTATAAAGAAAGATATATACTGCTTTTCTTCGTTGTCTTCCCATGTTGTCGAACCTCCCCAAGACCCTCTCAGAAACAGTCTTCGAGACGACCGGGCAGTCGGTTGCCAAGTGCTACCAGTGCGGGAAGTGCTCGGCCGGATGTCCTCTGTCCGGCGAGATGGACCTGCCTCCAAACCAGATTCTGCGCCTGATTCAGTACGGTGACCCGGAACTGGATGCGAAAGCGGTCGAGTCCTATTCGATCTGGCTCTGCCTCTCATGCCACACGTGTTCGGCCCGTTGCCCCCAGTCGATCGACCTCCCTTCGGTCATGGACGTCCTGCGGAGCCGTTCCGTGACTACCGGCCGCGTGCACGAACGGGCGAAAAACATTCTTGCGTTCCACAAATCCTTCCTGAGCTCGATTCGAAGCCGCGGAAGGCTTTTCGAAGTGGGGACCATCGCGTCCTACAAACTGCGTACAGGGAAGTTCTTTCAGGACCTGTTCCTTGCACCGCGCATCTTGCTGAAAGGTAAGCTTGGCCTCTTGCCTCACAGCGTCGAAGACCGGAAGCAGGTCCGCCGCGTCTTCACGCGCACCGACGAATAGAGGCGTGCAAGCGTATGCAAATCGGCTATTTTCCCGGCTGTTCCCTCCAAGGGTCAAGCCGTGAGTTCGAGCAGTCGCTCAAGGCCGTCGCGGGCAAACTGGGAGTCAGCCTGGCCGAAGTTCCCGACTGGAACTGCTGCGGGGCAAGCGCGGCGCATAATCTGAATCACGAGCTCGCCCTCGCTCTGCCGACCCGGATTCTCGTGCAGGCCGAGAAGAACGGGCTTGAGGAGATTCTGGTGCCTTGCGCGGCGTGTTACAGCCGCCTGGCATCCACGGTTCACGAGCTCCGAACCCACCCGTCGGTCCGCCGGCACCTGGCTGATGTCCTCGGGGCCGAATATTGCGGGAAAGCCCACCCGATCAATATTCTGGATTTCCTGGGCCGTTTCTTCCAGGACGGTCACGGCCCGGAGGTGACCCATCCCTTTGCCTGCAAGGTCGCCTGCTATTATGGCTGCCTGCTGGTCCGGCCGGCCGAGATCGTCGGGGCGACCCGGTCCGAGGATCCGCAGGCCATGGACCTCCTCATGAGCGGCATCGGCGCCGAGCCGATCGACTGGGCATTCAAGGTGGAGTGTTGCGGAGCCGGGCTGACGATCCCGCGTCCGGACCTGGTGGCTCAGCTGTCGGGCCGCATACTGGAAGATGCCATAAGCCGCGGCGCGGAGATGATCGTTCTCGCCTGCCCGATGTGCCACGCCAACCTCGACATGAGACGAGGCGACATCGAGCGCGTAACCGGCCGGAGGTTCTCGATCCCGGCCATATATATCACCCAGGCCATTGCGTTCGCTCTCGGGGTCCCCGCCAGCGAGCTTGGGTTCAACAGGCACCTGGTTCCAATCGATTTGCAGAAACTTCGCATCGGCGGCGCAGACCCGGTCTGCACGCCGGTCTCAAATCAATGAGGATCAATGTCTCGCATCGGAGTCTTTGTCTGCCATTGCGGTGAGAACATCGGGGCGACAGTCGATTGCGCTTCCGTCGCCCGGATTTCCTCTTCGATCCCGGGAGTCGTCCACAGCGTCGACTACAAGTACATGTGCTCGGACCCGGGTCAGAACCTCATCCGGGACGCAATCAACGAAAAGCATCTTGACGGCGTCGTCGTGGCCGCGTGTTCGCCGCGAATGCACGAGCCGACCTTCCGCAGAGCTTGTTCGGAAGCCGGTTTGAATGGATTCCTGTGCGAAATGGCCAATATCCGGGAGCACTGCTCCTGGGTTCATGAAAAAGGCGAGGTGACCACCCGCAAGGCAGCCGACCTGGTTCGCATGACGGTCGAGAAGGTGAAGCGCAATCGTCCCCTCTCGCCCATCCGCGTGCCGGTGACCAAGACGGCACTGGTCCTGGGCGGCGGCATTGCGGGTATTCAGGCCAGCCTCGACATAGCGAATTCCGGGCACCAGGTAATCCTGGTCGAAAAGGATGCCTCCATCGGCGGCCACATGTCGCAGCTTTCCGAGACATTTCCGACGCTCGACTGCTCACAGTGTATCTTGACGCCCCGTATGGTGGAGGTGGCCCAACACCCGAATATCAAACTGTGGTCGTATTCGGAGCTGGAGAGCCTGGACGGATTCATCGGCAATTTTCGGGCGCGCATTCGCAAAAAGGCACGCAAAGTCGACGAGAAACTGTGCAATGGATGCGGCCTGTGCTCTCAGAAGTGCCCCTCCAAGAAGATCCCGAGCGAATTCAACGCCGGGTTGGGGAATCGGACGGCCATCTATGTGCCGTTCCCGCAGGCAGTGCCGAACAAGCCGGTCATCGACGTCGATAACTGCCGGTTCTTCTCCACGGGCAAATGCGGCATCTGCAAGAAGATGTGCCCGACCGGAGCCGTGAATTTCGAGCAGCAGGATGAGATCGTCGAAGTGGATGTCGGCGCCGTGGTTTGTGCCACTGGCTTCGGCGTTGTCCAGCCGGACTTCTTTCCCGAATACGGCTACGGAAAGTACAAGGACGTCATAACCGGGCTTCAGTTCGAACGCCTGGCGTCCGCCTCAGGTCCGACCCTCGGCGAGATCCGCCGGCCGTCCGACGGCGCGGTGCCCCAGACGATCGTCTTCATTGCCTGCGCCGGTTCCCGGGATCAGGCCAAGGGCATCCCCTACTGCTCCAAGATCTGCTGCATGTACACCGCGAAGCACGCAATGCTGTACAAGCATAAGAATCATGGCGGCAAAGCCTACGTCTTTTATATGGATGTTCGAGCGGGCGGCAAGAATTACGACGAGTTCGTCCGAAGAGCCATCGAAGAGGATGGCGCCAATTACGTGCGCGGGCGGGTCTCGCGGATTTACGACCGCAACGGAAAGCTGGTGGTCAAAGGAGTCGACACGCTGCTCGGGTCCCTGCCGCTCGAGATCGAAGCGGATATGGTTGTGCTCGCAACCGCGGGCGTTGCAAACCCCGGGGCTGAGGAACTCGCCCAGAAGCTGCACATCAGCTACGATTCCTACAAGTTCTTCTCAGAGGCCCACCCGAAACTGCGGCCGGTAGAGACCAATACCGCCGGTATTTTCCTCGCCGGCGCCTGCCAGGCGCCCAAGGACATTCCCGAGGCGGTCGCCCAGGCATCGGGTGCCGCAAGCAAGGTTGCAGCTCTTTTCTCCAAAGCCGAGCTCGCCCGGGAACCGGTCGTCGCTTCTGTGCATCGATGTGGCCCTCCGGACTTTTCGAAGTGCGCCGGGTGCTTCCTGTGCGAAGGAGCCTGTCCCTACCGCGCCATCGAACGCGAAACGCTGAAGACCCGGGACGGGAAGACAATCAGGACAGTCGCCCGGATCAATCCAGGGCTGTGCCAGGGATGCGGTACCTGTGTCGCATTGTGCCGGGTGAAGGCCATCGATCTGGACGGGTTCACGAACGAACAACTGTACGCCGAAGTGCGCGCGCTGGCGTGAGACCCGCGGATCTACGCGGATCTACGCGGATAATCGCGGATAAGGCGGCCAGCCACTGGCTGTGCCGAGAAGCGGGCTGGCCGCCTTATCCGCGATTATCCGCGTAGATCCGCGTAGATCCGCGGGCGGTCAAACGGGGTGCAATGCCTTAGTAGAGTAGCCTATGAGCGAACAGTTCGAACCTAAAATCACGGCGTTTGTCTGCAACTGGTGCACATATGCCGGTGCGGATCTGACGGGAACCAGCCGGATGAAATATGCGCCGAACGTTCGCCTGGTTCGCACTCCGTGCACCGGGCGAATCGACTTCATGCTCGTGCTCGAAGCCTTTCGGCAGGGAGCCGACGGAGTCATCGTTTCCGGCTGTCACCCCGGCGACTGTCACTACACATCAGGCAACTACCACGCGCGCCGGCGCTGGATGGTCTTCCGTGACTTGCTCGACTTCATGGGCTTTGACGCCAGGCGGGTCCGGTTCACCTGGGTTTCTGCCGCCGAAGGCGCAAAGTGGGCCGACGTCGTGAACTCGACCGTAGCCGAGATCCGGGCGGCCGGCCCGTTCACTGAATACCGACAAATGGCGGCCGCCGCGCAGTCCGGAGGAGAAAACTGATGGCCACGATGGTTGAATCGGCCAGAGAACTGCTCCAACTGGGAACCGTGGGGGTCGTCATCGGTTACGGAAAAGGAACCGGCGCCCGAAGACGGACTCTTTTCATACGGGCAGCCGACCAGGCGGACGCCCTGGTTTTCGACGACAACTGTTCACAAAACCTGTCGGTCTACCTCACCCGGGCAGAAATCAAAGAACTGGGACGGCCCGCCGTCGTCGCCACCATGCCGACTCTCAAGAGCATCCTCCAACTCGCGTCCGAAAAGCAGTTTACCGAGGGCCAGGCGCTTTTTATAGCAGTCGGAAGCTCCGGCGACGCCGCCGTAGTGTCGAAGCTCGACGAAATCGAAAAATTCGTCGCGGATGTGGGTTCCGTTTCCGCTCAAAGCCAGTCCGACTGCGAAGTCGGACCTACGGAAATCAGGGCCCTGCCGCGCGAGAAGCGTTGGGAGTTCTGGCAAGAGCAGTTCGCCAAGTGCATCAAGTGTTATGCCTGTCGAGCGAGTTGCCCGCTCTGCTATTGCAGCGAGTGCCTGGTCGAGTGCAATAAACCGCAGTGGGTGCCGGTCGCCGCGCATCCCGAGGGAAACCTCTACTGGCATCTGAGCAGGGCGATGCACCTGGCGGGCCGCTGCGTCGCCTGCGGGTCCTGCTCGGAGGCGTGCCCGGTTGGCATTCCGCTTCACTTGCTCAATGCTCAGGTCGGCGAGTCTGTCTCGTCTCAATTCGGTCACACCGCCGGCGTCAGCGCGAATGCGATCTACCCGCTGTCGGCCTTTAAGGTTGAAGACCGGGAGTCATTTATAAAGTAGAAGGTGCGGAGTTCTGAGTTCTGAGTTCTGAGTTCTGAGTTCGGGGTCCGGGGTTCGGGGTTCGGGGTTAGTTCAAATTCAGAGGGTTGCTTGGCGACTACCGCGAACTCGAGAACTCAGAACTCAGAACCCTGAACTCAGAACCCTGAACTTGCAAGAGGTCGTCGGAAGAAATGGAAGCTAGCGACTCGAACAAGCTGATCCAAAAAGCGAGTGTGGGAGAGTTCCTCCAACGAATCCGAACCGGTGGCTGGAAAGTCGTTGGACCGGTGCCGGCAAAGGGGGCGTCCGGGAACAAGCCATCCAAGTCCGGTCGTGAACCCATCCTGTGGAAGGAAGTGAGCTCCCTGGATGAAGTGGACTTGGAGGCGATTCAAACGACTCTTTCGCCCAAGGGCCAGTTCTTCCCGGCTGTCGAAACTATTCTCAAATACCGCTTCGCCGGTCAAAAGGTCGAGATCGAGCCGCTCGAGCCGAATCCCCCTCGAACCGTGCTGTTCGGGACACGCCCGTGCGACGCGCGCAGCCTGGCCACGCTGGATGCCGTCTTCGGCTGGGACTACCGCGACACCTTCTATGAGTCCCGGCGCGAGGCGACGACCATTGTCAGCTTCAGCTGTTCGCACCCGGATGGCGATTGCTTCTGCACGAGTGTCGGAGGCGGACCAGGGGACACAGCGGGCAGCGATCTCCTTTTCACCGAGATCTCTGACGTCGCTTACCTGGTGGAAGTCCTCAGTCCCAAGGGGGAAGAGCTGATCACGGCTGCGCCGGAGCTGTTTTCGCCGGCTGCAGGCGAGGATAAATCGGCGCACCTCCCGGAGGTGGGCAAGGCGTTCGATCTGGCACAGCTTGCCGGGAAACTGCCGGCCGTGTTCGATCTCGAGCACATCTGGCGGGAACAGTCGCTCCGATGCCTTGGATGCGGCACGTGCGCTTACGTCTGCCCGACCTGCAGTTGTTTTGACATGCAGGACGAGGCCAATCTTTCCTCCGGAAAGAGAGTCAGGTGCTGGGATTCGTGCGCTTTTCGCCTATTTACCCTCCACGCGTCCGGACACAACCCGCGCGGGAAACAGAGCGCACGTTGGCGCCAGAGAGTGATGCACAAGTTCTCGTACCTGCCTGAGAGGCTGCAGCAGCTCGGATGCGTCGGGTGTGGCCGATGCTCGCGCGCCTGCCCGGCCGACGTGAACCTGAAGGAGAACCTCAAACAGATCATGGAGATTCAGGGGTGAGTTCCAAGAATATTTACGAGCCGTACATGATGCGGATCGACCAGGTCCTCGATGAGGCGCCCGGGATCAAGACTTTTCGACTGCTCTTCGAAGATCAGTCGATCGGCGACGCGTTCAGCTTCCGGGCCGGCCAGTTTGGGGAGTATTCGGTTTTTGGAGAGGGGGAATCGACCTTCTGCATCGCCTCCTCGCCAACCCGTAAAGGCTACATCGAGTGCACCTTCCGTCAGGTTGGGCGGGTGACGACTGCACTGGCCGGGCTCCATGAGGGAGATGAAATGGGCTTCCGCGGGCCTTACGGCAACATCTTCCCGATTGAGGAATGGGAAGGGAAAAACCTGCTGTTCATCGCCGGCGGCATAGCCCTCCCCCCGCTGCGCTGCGTCATCTGGAATGCGCTCGACTGGCGGGACCGCTTCCGGGACATTTCCATTGTTTACGGCGCCCGCACGGTTGCCGACCTGGTCTACAAGCGCGAGCTGAGCGAGTGGGCCCAGCGCCCCGACCTGCGAGTGGTGACCACGGTCGACCCGGGCGGAGAGACTCCCGACTGGACCGGTCAGGTCGGCTTCGTGCCCCACGTTCTCGAAAAGCTGAGCCCACCGAGCGAGAACACCGTGGCTTTGGTGTGCGGCCCCCCAATCATGATCAAGTTGACGCTGCCTGTGCTTTCGCGATTAGGCTTTCAGGCCGCCGACATGTATACCACCCTCGAAAACCGAATGAAGTGCGGAGTTGGCAAGTGCGGCCGGTGCAATGTAGGCAAGTACTACGTCTGCAAGGACGGCCCGGTTTTCAACTTCGAGCAATTAAACCACCTCCCGCCGGAGTACTGATTGCGGATTGCGAGATTGCGGATTGCGGATTGAGGATTGCCGAAGGCCGATTGAAAGACAGAGCAAACCGAATGCGGAGAGTGTAGGATGACAAATGCAGAATAAGAGAAAAAGAGCCAATGCAGCAGTATTCCCTTTGTTTCTTATTCCGCAATCCGCAATCGAAAATCCGCAATCGAAAATCCGCAATCCGCAATCCGCAATTCGTCGCCGCTGGCCGGTCCACCCTCTCTTCCTCGGGCTCGTGCTCCTTCTCTTCTGCAACGCGATCAAGCTCGGCTCCGACCGGCTTTACGAGAAGAAATACTTCGAGTGGATCAAGGGGAAGAGAGTCGGGCTGATCACGAACGCTACCGGAGTGGACTCCCAGTTACGGCTCACCGCCGACCGGCTTCGTACTGAGACCGGGATCGAACTGGTGGCGCTGTTTGCGCCCGAGCACGGTCTGTCCGGTGCGGCGCAGGCCGGGGACTCGGTCACTTCCACGGCGACCGTTTACAGTTTGTACGGCGACACCCCTGGCCCGACCCCGGAGATGCTTCAGAACGTCGATGTTCTCGTCTTCGACATTCAGGATGTCGGGGTCCGTTTCTACACCTACCTCTCGACCCTGTTTGAGAGCATGAAAAGCGCGGCCCGGGACCACAAGCCGTTCATCGTGCTCGACCGCCCCAACCCGGTGACGGGCCGCCGGACCGCCGGGCCGATTCTCGAGCCGGGATACGAGTCGTTTGTCGGGATCTTCAAAATGCCGATTCGCTACGGCATGACAGTCGGAGAGCTTGCGTCACTGATGAACACCGAAGCCGCGATCGGCTGCGACTTAAAGGTGGTTCCGCTGAAGGGCTGGAAGCGGTCACGCTGGTACGACGAGACCAAGCTCCAATGGGTTCTCCCTTCACCGAACATCCCCACGGTGGAAACGGCGGTCGTGTATCCCGGGTTGTGCCTTATCGAAGGGACAAACCTGTCCGAGGGGCGAGGAACGACCAAGCCTTTTGAACTGGTGGGAGCTCCATGGCTCGATTCCGTGCGCCTGGCCCGATCGCTGAACAATCTGGGACTCAAGGGAGTCTACTTCAGGCCTCAAGCCTTCACCCCGACCTTTTCAAAGCACAAGGGAGAAGTGTGCCAGGGCATCCAGGTTCACGTTCTGGATCGGGACGAGTTCGAACCACTTGCCGCCGTCCTTCACCTGTGCGCGCTCATCATGCGCCAGCACCCGGCAGAGTTCCAGTTCCTGGAGAGCCACTTCGATCGGCTGGCCGGCAGTTGTCGGGTCCGCGAGGAGTTGCTTCGAGGCGACAGTGCCGATGAAATCGCGAGGGGTTGGGCACCGGATCTGAAGGCCTTTGATACCGTCAGGAAGAAGCACTTGCTATACCGGTAACCACCGCGATCTTCCGATCCTCAAGGGTGCCGTGGACGGGCAGCGCCATCAGGAGCGGACCATGAATCGTCTGGTGTCGCTCGGCATGGCGGGCGCAGATATAGCGCGTGCATACCGGGCACATCTGTCGGGTATCATGGTTGCAGACCAAACAAGGCCCGCTCGTCGTCGACACGAGTGAATGGCATTCCATAAATCTCTCCACCCGCTATCTTGCGGCCATCCCAGCCACGAACTGCCAAAATTTTCGCAAATTGCAGTGAGTATATCGAGAATCGCTTCGGGAGGCTACTGTTTTTCTATAGAATAGTTTGCGACAAATTCCCGGCGTATGCAAAGTGGCTGCTTTGAATTCATTTAGAGCCAGGGCACGTGGGCGCCTGGAGCTCGCTTCTGCCGTCCGTTTGAAGCCTTTCCTGATATGATAAGCACTATGCTGCTGACGTGGATCGATACAGTTGAACATCATTTACGGAGCTTCGTTCAACAACGTTATGGAATCGAGCTGGATCGTCTGAGTGTATCCTCTCCACCGAAAACCGAGATGGGGGATCTCGCGTTTCCCTTCCCCTTTGAGCTGGCCAAGAGCCTTCGCAGACCGCCGAGGCAAATTGCGCAGGAAATCGCGGCAGCTGTTCCGCCCATCCCCGAAATCTCCCGGTTTGAAGCGGCCGGCGGCGGCTATGTGAATGCTTTCTACTCCAGGCCTGCCTTTTTCCGCGAGCTTTACCGATGGGTGCGCGATCCCTTCCCCTCCCCCGGCGGCGAAAAGGTGATTGTCGAGCATACCAACATCAATCCGAACAAGGCGGCCCACATCGGTCACCTGAGAAATGCCGCGCTGGGCGACACCTTTGTGCGGCTGCTGCGCGCCTGCGGTAATCGCGTCGAGGTGCAGAACTACATTGACAACACGGGCGTCCAGGTGGCGGATGTCGTCGTCGGTTTTCACCGGCTCCGCCAGCTGTCGCTCGAACAGGTAAAAGCGATCCCGGATCCTTTCGATTACTACTGTTGGGATTTGTATGCGGAGGTCTCCGACTGGTTCTCGAAGGAAGAGACCAGGTTGCAGGAACGCTACCGGGCGCTGAAGGAGATCGAAGAGGGACAGGGTGAGACGGCCGAATTGGCGGAATATGTCTCCAATCGGATCGTGAAGGCACACCTCGCAACGATGCTACGGCTGGGAGTCCGGTACGATGTCCTTCCCAGGGAAAGCGAGATTCTCCACCTTCGATTCTGGGACGAGGCGTTCCGCAAGCTGAAGGAGAGGGGCACAATTACGTTCGCCGAGGAGGGACCGAGCAAAGGCTGCTGGGTCATGCAGCTGCCAGGGGACGATGGACAGCCGGCCGAGGAAAAGATCATTGTCCGGAGCAACGGCACGGTGACCTACGTCGGCAAAGACATCGCCTATCAATTGTGGAAGTTCGGGCTGCTGGACAAGACGTTCAAGTACCGGCCTTTCCACGAGTACCCGGACGGGAAGGTGGTGTGGGCCTCCACCAGTGACAGTTCGGGAACGTCTCAGCCGGATTTCGGCGGCGGTTCCAGGGTTTATAACGTGATCGATGTCCGCCAGTCTTACCTGCAGCGCGTCGTCGTGCAGGGACTCCGGGGCTTGGGCTACGAGAGCCAGGCCGACCGGTCGGTTCATTTCTCATACGAGATGGTCGCCCTCTCTCCCGCCTGCTGTGCGGAGCTGGGAATCCAGCTTTCTGAGGAAGACCGCAACCGCCCCTACGTCGAGGTCTCCGGCCGCAAGGGGCTGGGGGTGAAGGCCGACGACCTGGTCAGCAAACTGTTCGAGAAGTCGCTTGAAGAAGTCAACACGCGCCAGCCGGAAATGACTGTCGACAAACGAGAGGATATCGCCCGGCGCATCGCTGTCGGCGCGCTGCGCTACTTCCTGCTCAAGTACTCGCGCAACTCCGTCATCGCTTTCGACTTTTCGGAGGCCTTGAGTTTCGAGGGAGAGACCGGTCCGTACCTGCAGTATTCCGTGGTGAGAGCCAACAACATCTTCCGCAAACTCGAATCCCGCGAGGCTGCGAGCCAGACCGAGTGGGGCCCGGACATCGCCCGCTTGTCCGAGAACGAGGACCTTCTCCGGAGCCTGATGGCCGACGACGAGACCTGGTCACTGCTCATGTTGATCGCCCGCATCGATGACATGATCGGGCAATCGGTCACCACCATGGAAGTATCAAATCTTGCCAAACACTCCTTTACGGTGGCACAACAGTTCAACCTCTTTTACCATCGGCACCATATCCTGTCCGAGCAGGACTGCTCACGGAAATCGTACTACCTGGCGGTTGCCGACATTAGCCGGTTGGGCCTGCTGAAGATGCTTGATATGCTTGGGATAGAAGTTCCGGATAAGATGTGACGGCAATGCTGAAGATAACCTTAGCCTGCTTACTGGTCCTTTCCTTCGGTTGCCTGGCTCTCGGGTTCCAAACGCCGCAGCAGCCGGCCGCCGAACATCAGCAGGAGCCGGACAAGAAGCTCGAGGAGCTTTTCACAGCCAAAGAGCTGCAGAAATACCGCGCCCAGGCGAGATACAAAGACCGCATGGAGGTCTTCACCGACGTTCTCAAACGCTTTTCCCAGCTCTTACGGGGCCAAGTCGAGAACAAGAAGATCGAGGAGCTGCTGGACACCCTCGACACCCTGCAGTCGATTTCCCACCATGCGCTGAGGGAGCCGATGCCGGCCAACAAGAAGGAACTGCGCTCCGGTGAAGTCCGAAAGCTCGAGATCAGAATCCGGAAACTGATTGAAGATATCGAGGATGCCAAATCGATCGCACCGTACGAGTATCGCGTTGAATTCGACGAATCGATCAACGACCTTGCCCACTTGCGGGACCGGCTCCTGGAGAATATGTTTGGAGACGCCGCCAAGAAGCGGGAATCGGAACCGGACGGCGACATGATGCAGTTTCAATTTGCCCCCTCAGGCAGGGCGCAGGAGACGCGTCACTCGACGGAGATCTCGGGCGACAAGTTCACAGACGAGGAATTCACCAAGATCCGCGACAACCAGGAACTACGCCGGCGGGTCGATATCTTCCTCGATATCGCCGAGGCTCGATTGACCGAAATCAGCCGCCGGCTGAACAACGAAGAATGGAAGCCTTCGGGGAAAGAGAAAGAGAAAGAGAAAGGAAGGGGAAAGGTAAAGACCAAGAAGCGGAAGTAAACCCGCTCGAGTTCTTTACGATCGAGGAAATGATCCACGCCTACGAGCGAGCGCTCTCCTCCACCATGGTCAACATAGACGAGAAGGTAAAGTACAAGCTGGCTACCGAAAAAGACGTCCGCAAGTCGCTCGAGAAGCTGAACAAGAAAATCAACGAATTTGCTCCCCGACTGGCTCCCATCAAAGAGCTGGCCCTCAAGAACAAGGACGAAGTCCTCTATCGGGAAGTTACCCGCGCGGAGAAAACGACGGAGATCGCCCGGAAAGGGTCGGCCTTCGGCCTCGGCGCGCCCGTCCAGTAGGCGAAAAGCGGGGCCCGCGGATGTCGCGGATCTGCGCGGATAATCGCGGATAAAGGCAGCCGATCAATGGGTCGGCTGCCTTTATCCGCGCAGATCCGCGACATCCGCGGGCCCTATTCGTGGATAACGCTTTTTGGCCGGAAATACTGGCGGAAATGCGCGACTTCCCAGACGCCCAGGAAGAGATTGGCGATGCCCAAGCCGGTCACCCCTCCTCGAAAGAAGTTATTCAGAAAGAGAGTGCGCAGGTAGGGGTAGTAATCGAGCAGCGCATTCTGGTCCCACAGGCGGGTCCATGGGAAGAACAGCAGGAAGACTCCAACCTCAAGACAATAAACGACGTAGAGACAGAATAATACTTTGCTAACCATGTACTCGCAGCAACTGGTCGACCCGCTGCCTCACGTCCCGATAATTGGGGTCCCGGGTAAGTATCTCCTGGAAGCCGTTGACGGCTGATTCGCCGTCACCCTGCTTAGCCTGGGCCGTGCAGAGATCGTACTTGAGCGCCTTCCATTCGAACTCCTTCTGTCCCGGTATTTGCAGGCCTTCCTCTGCGCATCGCATTGCGTCGGAATACCTGCCTGTCTGGAGGAACGAGTTCGCCAGCATACTGTAGCACAGAATCTTCTGCGGGTTGTTCGCCGGATCCACGAGCAGTTGAACGGCCGCCTGGAATTCCTGGATAGCGTCTTCGATCAGCCCCATTTCTTTGTAGGCCAGCCCAAGGTCATAGTGGACCTTTGGATTCGCCGTTTCGTCTCCGCTTGATGAGGAGGCGACGTCGTAACGCAGCACTTCTTCAACCGGAACCTCGCTCCCATCTCCCGTGAACAGGGAGTCGAGCGCCGAATCCACTTCCAGATCAAACCCAACCTCTTCTTCCGCCTGCTCCGCCTCGCGCAACGTGTGAAGCTCGCCCGGTGCCGGAAGTCCTTCCGGCTTGAACAATTCCGGACCCGTTTCCAGTCCAAGATCGAGATCCAGTTCCTCGGGGCTGATCAGTTGCAGCGGCGCCGGCTCGGCTTCCTCGAGCTCGGGCGGGATGCTCATCACCTTCTCGGCACGCCTGCGGACCCGTTCATCCCGCGGATAGGTGTGCAGCAAGCGTTCGAGGAGCTTCTTGGCCTCCTCGCGGAAACCGAGTTTCAGATAGAAGTCCGCTTCCTGCAGGGCCTCGTCCAGAGACTCGATTGGGCTCTCCTCGAGCTCCGCTGCCGGCGCCGGCCCGGCGCTCGGCTCCTCGAAGACCTCTTCCTCTTCTTCCTCCTCGGTGAGTGGCTCCAGTTCGGGCGGTTTCCAGAGGAAGTCGGCGGGCATCGTGTCGCGGCCCGACATATCAAACCCTCCGGTCGTCCCGCTATCGAATCCCGAGACGGGGGTCGGCCTGGAGGCTGCACCGCCACCGAGCGGGGTCGATAGTTCGAACAGACCGCCGGCACTGTCCGCGGTCCCCGGCGCGCCACCCGGCTGCGGTTCCTGACTCGGATTCAGCCAGCTGTCGACGTCCTTGGAAAGGTCGAGCTCGAACACGCCGGAGCCGCCGCCGGAGTCCGGTTCTGAAAACAGCCCCGAGCCTGTTTCAGCGCCGAACAAGCCGGATCCCGAAGGGGCTCCGGCATCAAAAGCGACCGGCTGAGGTCCGATCGAGGCGGGCGCCGGACGGGCATCCACGCTTCGCTCCGCGATCCCTTCCTCGGACGGCGTCGTTCGAGCCAGTCCTTCCCGGACACGAGGATCCCCAAAAGCGATCGGCTCGATCTCCTGGTACTTCCGGTAAGCACCGGGTTTGTCCCCTTCCTCCTCAAGAATCATCGCGAGGAATATGTCATAGGGGATTCGCTGGCCGGTTTTCTCCGCGAGGGATACGAGCAGACCCTTGACGAGATCCGCCCGTCCGGTTCGCAAGGCTGCGGAGACGAAGGTCTCGAGCATCCGGTCGTCGGTTGGCTCGATGTCGACCGCCCTCTGAGCGATCTGGAAGGCTTCCTCGTAGCGCTCCGAGTTCAGGTGAAGCCCTGCTGCGGACTGGAAGTGCTGGAAGGCGCCGGCCAGGTCCTTGCGTTTCTGAAACATTTCGGCCAGGCGCACCTGGAGGGCGGCGTCGCTCGGGTTCAGCTCCACGACCCGTTCCAGGTACAGGGAAGCCTGTGCCAGGTCGTTCTGAAGCTCGTAATTCTGCACCAGCTGGTTCAAATGCTTGGCGGCCTCAAAGGTCAGTCCTTGCCGCTGATACAGGTCCGCCAGTTTCTCGTTTACCGAGGAATCACTCGGATTCAGCGAGTAGATCTTCTTGAAGACGGCGATGGCCTTCACCAGGAATCCACTGCGCAGATACACCTCGGCAGCTTTGGCAAAATAGCCGAGGGCCTCCTCGCGACTGTTCTGGCGGAGCAGCAGATCGCCCACCGTATTCAGGAGGGTCGGCTCATCCGGCTCCTTCACGAGAAGCTTCTGGTATTCCCGAATCGCGTTGGCTACTTTTCCGGAAAGAACATGCTTCTCCGCACTTCGGAGAATCTTGTATTTTTCAGACATGTTGAACCACGGGCGATTGTAAGCAATTTAGGGGATTTGGTCCAGTGACGATAAATACAATGAGGTTAAAACGGGGCGGGAGGGAAAGGGGACACGGCGGGTGCCGCGTCCCCGGAACAACCGTTTATCGGATTTCGCGAATCCTGGCCGCCTTGCCTTTCCTCTCACGCAGGTAATACAGCTTGGCGCGGCGCACGCGACCCTTTTTGATCCGCTCGATGTTTTCGATCATCGGCGAGTATGTCGGGAAGATGCGCTCGACACCGTAGCCGGAAGAGACCTTGCGGACCACGAAAGATGAGCTGACGCCTTTTCGCTTGATGGCGATCACGACACCTTCGAAAGCCTGAATGCGGAACTTGTCGCCTTCTTTGATTTTCACGTTCACGCGGACGGTGTCGCCCGGTCCGAACTCCGGAACCTCCCGCGTCATGTATTTCTGTTCAACCATATCCAGTAGGTTCATGCTGCCCCCGCAACTAAAGAAAAGAAGTTTACCACATTTATTGCTGCAGATTACACGGATTAAGAGGACACCTTCCCAACTTTTCTAACCCGAGCGTTCTCGGCGATCTGCATAACCGCAAATCGAGCGTCTTGCGCGCAGTGCGCGGATCGTCGCCGTAAAAGACTCCCGGATGGCGGGCTGGCTGCTGACGGTCTGAATCCGCGCACTCCGCAATAAGCGCTCCGTTTGCGGTTCTGCGCACTTGCCTCCCGCGGGAAGTATCTTCGCGCCGGGCCGCGAACTAATCGGTCTCATCCGTGCTGTCCGTGACTAAGAGATCCGGACGACGGTCGCGCGTGATTTTCATTGCCTGCTCCCGGCGCCAGCGCTCGATCTCCAGATGATCGCCTGAGGTCAGAACATCCGGAACGCGCCACCCACGGAACTCCTCGGGCCTCGTATAGTGCGGGTAGTCGAGCAGGTCATCCATGAATGATTCTGCGAGCACGGACCCACCCTTGCCCACCACGCCGGGGATCAGCCGGGCAACGGCGTCGACGAGAACCATGGCGGCCATCTCGCCGCCGGAAAGCACGAAATCGCCGATCGAAATTTCCTCGTCCACCAGGTGATCAATGACCCGCTGATCGACGCCCTCGTACCGCCCACAGATGACAATCAGGTGAGGGCGCAACGACAATTCTGTCGCCTTGGATTGAGTAAGAGTGATCCCCTGCGGCGTGAGAAAAACGACGTGCGCCTCGGGTCGACCGGAGGCAGCGCAATGTTCCACGGCGAGGAACAGCGGTTCCGGTTTGAGTACCATTCCATCCCCGCCACCGTAAGGACGGTCGTCGACGGTCCGGCGCTTGTCATCGGCAAAGGCTCGAAGATCGACGATCTGGACCTCGAGGAGCCCTTTGTTGACGGCCTGCCTGGGCATGCCGTAGGCAAAGACCTCGGAGAACATTTGCGGAAAGATGGTGATGATATCGACGCGCATGCCGTCCTAGTCCACGAGGCCGGGCAACAGGCGGACATGGATCAGCTTACGCTTGACGTCCACCCGCGTGATGAATTGCCTGACCATGGGTATCATGACCTCTTTGCCATCCGAAGTCCGGACGATGAGGTTCTCGCTCTCGCCACCGCCTTCGAACACCCCGGTCACAATGCCAATCACGCCGGCATCCGCAATGACGCTGCAATCGATAAGGTCCGAATGATAGTAGGTGTTCCGGGGCAAAGGGAAGCGCTCGTCCTCGGGAACCTGCACGTAACCACCGACGAGGATTCGTGCGGCCTCCGGAGAGTCCTTCCCCTCAAACTTCAAAATGACGCGGTCGTTGTGGAACCAATGCTTTTCGAGGATCTCTTCGAAAACCTGGTCGCCCCGTAGGATGCGCACCTCTCTGATCAACGAAAACCGCTTTGGAAAATCGGTGAGCAGATCGGCGGCGAGCTCCCCTCGAACGCCGCGCGTCTTGGCTATATAGGCTACGCTTACGAAATCCAACTATTCGAGGATCTCCAGCACGAATCGCTTCCTGAGTTTCATGCCGGAGGCTCCGAGCAGGGTCCGGATCGCGCGCGCCGTACGCCCCTGTTTCCCGATGACTTTGCCGAGATCGGTCTGCGCCACCCGCAGTTCCAACACCGTCGTCTGTTCGCCTTCCACTTCAGTCACACTGACCTCATCAGGATTGTCCACTAAAGCTTTCGCAATCATTTCGATCAGCTCTTTCATATCGCCTCCGTGAGTTTGAACATGACATTGGTCATTCAAGCTATCGAACGCGTGTTTTGGGCCCGGGGCTCCGCCGCCTTCCGCCAGTGATCCTCCTCGTTTCAGAGGCGATCCGTGTTGCGGGAAGACCGCGGACAGCTTCGTCCTGGTGCGGCCGCAAAAGAGAGCAGATTATAGACGGCCGCGTTTAGGATGATGCCGGTTGAACGGTCTCAGTCTGGCGAACTTTTCTAATCAATGAGCGAACAGTCTGACTTGGCTGCGCGCCTTGCTGCAGCCAATGATCGATCCGTTCCAACTCCAAGTGTAGTCGAACCGGCTTCAGTGCCGGGTTGTAATGGCCGACGATCTCGACGAACTTCCCGTCGCGGGGGCCTGTCCGTTCCGAAACAACGACACGATAGTGGGGATCCTTGTTGGCCCCATGACGAGTTAAACGAATCCTGAGCAAGCTTCCTCCTCTAGACACGAAAATCACGGGAAAAGGCGGAATACACCGAAGGCTGAGCTACTCCGCTTCAGTGTTTTCTACCGCTTTTGTCCGTGGATTCCGTGGCCTATAAACAAAAATACCACTTTAGCACAGCGCTATTTAAATCGGAAAGTTCAATTTCGGCAACCTCTTGCCCAAGAACCCCTTCCCTACCTGCTTCATCATTTTCCGGGCCTGCATGTACTGCTTCAGCAGTCGGTTGACCTCCGAAACCGGCCGCCCGCTCCCTTGGGCGATCCTTTTCCGCCTCGACCCGTTGATGATTTTGTAGTTCCGGCGCTCGCGCGGGGTCATCGAATTGATGATCGCCTCAACGTGGCCGAGCTCCTTTTCGTCCACCTTCAGCTTGTCGAGCCCTTTGAAGCGGCCCGATCTGCGGCAGCATGCCGAGGATCTGCTCCAGTGGTCCCAGGCGTCGGATCTGGCGCAGCTGATCCCGGAAGTCCTCCAGACTGAACTCGTCCCGGCGAAGCTTCTCGAGCATCTGCTCGGCGTCTCTCCTCGTCGACCGTCTCCTCCGCCTTCTCGATCAGGCTGAGCACGTCTCCCATGCCGAGGATCCGGCCGGCCATCCGGTCGGGATGGAAGATCTCGAGTGCGTCGTACTTCTCGCCGACGCCGATGAACTTGATCGGCTTGCCGGTGACCGCTCTTGATCGAGAGCGCCGCGCCGCCGCGCGCGTCACCGTCCATCTTGGTCAGCACCACGCCGGTCAGTGCAAGGCGCTGATCGAACTGGCTTGCGGAGTTGACGGCGTCCTGGCCGGTCATCGCATCGGCGACCAGCAGCACTTCCTTCGGATCGAGCAGCTTGTGAAGCCGCTCGAGCTCGACCATCAGGGCGTCGTCGATGTGCAGTCGACCGGCGGTATCGATCAGGAGCGTGTCGTAACCGGTATTCCGCGCCTGTTGATAAGCGCCTGGCGTGCCCGTTCGATCGCTTCGTTCTGTCCCGGCGGGTCGAAAACCGGCACCTCGATGGCCTTACCGATCACCGACAGCTGCTCGATAGCCGCCGGGCGATAGACGTCGGTCGAAACCATCAGCGGCCGGCGCCCGTTTTTTTGCAGCCAAAGGCCGAGCTTTCCGGTCGTCGTGGTCTTGCCGCTGCCCTGCAGTCCGACCATCATGAGCACGGTCGGCGGAACTTTGGCGTACTGGACGGGAACCGCCTGGCTCCCCAGCAAGTCGACCAATTCGTCGCGAACGATCTTTACGACCTGCTGGCCGGGCGTCAGACTCTTCAGGACTTCCTGCCCAAGGGCCTTTTCTTTCACGCGGGCGACGAAATCCTTCACGACCTTGAAATTGACGTCCGCCTCCAGAAGAGCGATCCGGATCTGGCGCATCGATTCCTCGATGTGCCGTTCCGACACGTGCCCTTCACCCTTCAGGTCACGCAGCACTTTCTGTAGTTTGTCCGATAAGCTTTCAAGCATGAGTCCGTCCTCTGCGGAAAAAAGTTATTGTAGCACTTCAAAGATCCTGGACAGGACAGACCGTTGGAGCCCCTCCTCCCCGCTCTCCCATCCTCGCGAGCGTGGGGGGGCCGCCGAGTCGTGTCATGGAAGAGCCGCGCGCGAGCGCTTTCCAGCGAAGCAAGCGGGTTCGAACAGAAAGCCGAACGCGGGAAGAATCGGAAGAATCAAGAATTTTTCGTATTTTTATGGTCTCGAACGTTTTAGTGCGGCATGAGAACGCAGAGAACCCCGAGCCCGTCCCCTTACTGGCGATTAATGGAAGGTTGAAATCGGGCCAGGCGATCTGCTTTCGGTATCGGCCCGCTTGCTTCGCTGGAAAGCGCTTGCGCGCGGCTCTTCATGCCTTGTCAAGTACGGGGCCGATTTAACGGCCCTTCGTGGGGCTCACCCGGTCCGTGCCCCGGAGCTCGTTTTGGTAACATGGGTGTAGCCAGGCGGAGGATAGAGCCACGCAGGGATGCGACTCGAGCGCCGCCGGGCTGCCGGAAACGAGGGGATGGCGTCGCTGTCCCCTTTTCTGTTTCTGGCTCCAAAGCGATAAATCCTGCGGTTCGAGGCAAGCCCCTGATTTCATTGCCCTTCATCTCCCTATCGATTTTCTGCCACCTTTTGAACAGCAACCGTTCCAGCCGATCCAGGCTCGTCGAGTCGTCTTGCTTCCATTCGCACTCGAGGTGACATGGGGGTCCGAGACCCGGGCGCTGCAACCTGACACGCGTGCTCGGTTAGCAACCAGAGCCGCTTCGCAGTCACCCTGACGAGACGTCCCTGAAGGGTGGGGGCGGAGGCTGTCCGCTTCCCTGTTTTCTCACGGTTGCCATCGCCTCCTGTTTCTTGCTGTTGTGAACGGATCGTAGACCTCTCCGGTTACCCACAGATGATGCAGCAGCACCGCCAGTTTGCGCGCGACCGCCACCACCGCCCGTTTCTTCGCATGGCGACCCCCATTTCCCGCCAGCCGCAGTCCGAAGCGTTTCAGGTCACAGTCCTCCCCGAACGGCCCCACGATCTGTTGGGCGCATTGCACCAGCAGGCTGCGCAGCAAGCGGTCGCCCTCCTTGGTGATCCGTCCCTCGCGACGCGTCTCCCCCGACTCGTCCAGGCGCGGGATCATGCCCAGGTACGGGCCCACCGAGCGGCTTTGCGCAAAGCGTTCCGGGTTTTCCAGGGTGAGCACGTACGCCAGCGACGTGATCGGCCCCACCCGATTGACCTGGCGCAAGCCCTCGGTTTCCGGATAGGACCGGGTCAGTCGCTCGATGATCCGGTCCATCTTGTCCAGTTCCTGGCTCATCCGGGCGATCGTTTTCAGGATCCGTTGCAGCGACTGCCGCAACACGGCGGGATCTGCGGCGCCGCCTGTTTGTGAAAGGTGTCGGCGTCGCGTTCTGCACCGTCCTCCCACCGATTCACTAAACCCCGGGTGTGGGCGATCAACTCCCCCGAGCTTTCTGCAGCGCATGGCGGCTTCGAACCACCGACAAATCCCTCTGGGCTTGCTCCCCGCGGTGCTCGATCGGGTCGAGCAACTCCGGGTCCAGCCGCCCCAGCCGCGCCAGCGTGATGGCGTCGATCCGGTCCCGTTTGCGCTCTTGACACAACTCGGCGGCCCCCCATCTCCTTTCTCCTTGTCTCCCGTCTCCTTGTCTCCCGGTCTCCTTGTCTCCCGGTCTCCTCCAAAATTCCCTTGACGCTTCTCGGCACCGGAACTATATTCTCCTCGCTCATTGCTAGTTGCGCACTGATACGAACGCCCGGACAGTTGGCCGGAGTGGAGTTCATCCCGGGCGTTTCCTTCTTCTCCCTCTGACCGTTGGGGCCAGCGGACTCCGGTTCATCATTGCACGGCTCAATTCACGCACTTTTCCGATGGTTTCCGCACGTTTGAGCAAGCGCTAAGTCAATCTTTCTCTTGACGTCACCTCAGCCGCTGGCAAACACTCTGCGATATGACTCGGGAGCCATGGCATTTATGCCGGGCCCCAAGGGAGAGCAATGAAAAGAGCTTTGATTACCGGAATCACCGGTCAAGACGGATCATACCTTTCGGAGCTTCTGCTTTCGAAAGGCTACCAGGTGCACGGCATCATCCGCCGCGCGTCCACCTTCAACACCGACCGTATCGACCACATCTACACGGACCCCCACGACGCCGAAACTCGATTCTTCCTGCATTACGGGGACATGTCGGACGGAACTGGCCTGCGTCGGATTCTTGAGCAGGTACAGCCGGACGAGATCTACAATCTCGCGGCCCAATCCCACGTCCGGGTGTCGTTTGACGAGCCCGAGTACACGGCCGACGTCGTCGCGACAGGCACCCTTCGCCTGCTCGATGCACTGAGGGACTTCATTGAAACCTTCGGCAAGCCGGTCCGCTTCTACCAGGCCGGCTCCTCGGAGATGTATGGAGCGGCGCCCGCACCCCAGAACGAAAACACACCGTTTCATCCTCGAAGCCCCTATGCGGTCAGCAAGGTTGCGGCGCACTGGTACTCGGTGAACTACCGGGAAGCTTACGGGATGTTCATCTGCAATGGGATCCTGTTCAATCACGAATCTCCGCGCCGGGGCGAGACTTTCGTCACCCGCAAAATCACCCGTGCTGTCGGGCGTATCAAGTTGGGCCTGCAGGAAAAGCTTTTCCTCGGAAACCTGGATGCGCGCCGTGACTGGGGCTTTGCCGGAGATTATGTCGGCGCCATGTGGCTCATGCTGCAACAGCCTGTTGCCGACGACTACGTCATCGCAACGGGGGAATGCCATTCGGTGCGCGAGTTCCTGGAAGAGGCGTTCGATTATGCCGGCCTGCAATGGGCGAAATACGTCGCGCCGGATCCCCGGTATTGCCGACCGAGCGAGGTCCCCAATCTGAGAGGGGACTATTCCAAGGCACGCGTGGAATTGAACTGGGAGCCGACCGTCAAATTTCGGTCCCTGGTGCATCTGATGGTCGATCACGACACCAAGCTCGCTGCCCAGGAGGCGACAATGAAAGACGCCGGGTATATCATCACCAACCACCGGTTGTAGCAACGGCGAGGGACGGAAGGAACAACGGAAGCACGGAAGGACACCAAGATGGAGTTCATTGATCTCAAAACTCAGTACCAACGTTACAAAGCCGAAATTGACGAACGCATCCACAGGGTTCTTGACCACGCTCATTTCATCCTCGGCCCCGAGATCCTCGAACTCGAAACCGCTCTTGCTTCTTACGTGGGGGTCCGACACTGCCTGACTGTCGCCAGCGGGACAGATAGCCTCGAGATCGCCCTGAGGGCCCTCGACATTGGGCCCGGGGACGAAGTCATCACGGTGCCCTTCACTTGGATCAGCACCGCGGAGGCCGTGGCCCTCGTGGGCGCGAAACCTGTTTTTGTGGACATCGAGCCGGTTGCCTTCAATATCGACATCGACCTGATGGAGAAGGCCATCACGCCGAAGACCAAGGCGATTCTCCCGGTCAGCCTGTTCGGCCAGATGCCGGACTACGACCGGATCAACGCGATCGCTTCCGCGCACGGGCTTCCGGTCATCGAGGATGCTGCCCAGAGCTTTGGCGCTTCCCAGCGCGGACGCCGAAGTGGCGGTGTGACGACGATCGGCAGCACGAGCTTCTTCCCGGCGAAACCGCTCGGCTGCTACGGCGACGGCGGCGCCCTGTTCACCGACGACGACCCCCTGGCCGACAAGATGCGCGCTATCCGCACCCACGGCGGGGTTAAACGCCATCACCATCCGCTTGTCGGGATGAACGGGAGATTTGACACCATACAGGCCGCCGTCCTGCTGGCGAAGCTCGGCTGCGGTTTCGGCGAAATGATTCGCCTGATGTTTGTCGGGAAGAAATCGTTCGCCGGCGTGTCCTCGTTCCAGGCGTTGGCCATGTCGCTATCGGGGCGAGTGGGCACCGGCAATATCGCCGGCGTGGCCACGGCCATTTCCATCGGCGGACCGGGCGCGGTGTTCTGGATGTGGCTGGTGGCGTTTCTCGGTGCATCGACCGCCTATGTCGAGTCCACGCTGGGGCAGATCTACAAGGAAAAGGACGACAAGGGCCAGTACCGCGGCGGCCCGGCGTTCTACATCGAAAAGGCGATGGGGCAGAAGTGGTATGCGATGATTTTTGCCGTGGTCACCGTCGTCGCCACCGGCTTTTTGCTGCCGGGCGTGCAGGCCAACAGTATCGCCGCCAGCTTCAACAATGCGTGGGGTGTTTCCACCATCGTGACCGGCGGGTGCATCGTCATCGCGCTGGGACTGATCATTTTTGGCGGCGTCAAGCGCATCGCGCTGTTCGCGGAGATCGTCGTGCCGTTCATGGCGCTGGCGTACATCATCATGGCGCTTGTCATTATGGCGGTGAACTATGAGCAGGTGCCCGGCGTGTTCGCGCTGATCTTGAAGAGCGCGTTTGGGCTGGATGCGGGTTTGGCGCCGTGATTGGTCTGGCGGTGCAATGGGGCGTCAAGCGCGGCGTGTATTCCAATGAGGCCGGGCAGGGCACCGGCCCGCATGCGGCGGCCGCCGCGGAAGTGTCCCACCCGGCCAAGCAGGGCTACGTGCAGGCGTTTTCCATTTATGTCGACACCCTGCTGGTGTGCTCGGCGACGGCCTTCATGATTCTGTGCACCGGCAAGTACAACGTGGCGCATCCCGATGGCTCGATGATCGTCAACAACCTGCCGGGCGTGGCGGCCGGGCCGGCGTATACGCAGGCCGCCGTGGAAACGGTGCTGCCGGGTTTCGGCGCCACCTTTGTGGCGCTGGCGCTGATGTTCTTTGCCTTTACCACGATCGTCGCGTACTACTACATGGCCGAAACCAATGTGCAGTACATCAACCGTTACACGCATCGTCCGTGGATTACGCTGGTGCTGAGGTTCATGATCATGGCGTCTGTCGGCTACGGCGCGATGCGCAGCGCCACCACTGCCTGGGACCTGGGCGATATCGGCGTGGGCCTGATGGCATGGCTTAACATCATCGCCATTCTGATCTTGCAAGGCCCGGCATTGATGGCGCTGCTCGACTACGAGGCGCAGAAGAAGCAGGGGCTCGATCCGGTGTTCGATCCCGATAAGCTGAATATCAGGAACGCGGACTTATGGCGTGAGTTGCTGCGTGAGCGCCGCGAAAAATAGGCAGCTGCTCCTGCTTTCCAGGGCCGCGGAGTTTTTACTCTGATCCCCGGTAATCCCTCAGTCTGCTTTTACGAGCTTTCGCATCATGTCCAGCTCTTGCGAGATATCGTCCGGAATATGCGTGCCACCCGATCCGGAAAAGGCTACCGTAATAGATTCCTCGTATTCGGCAAAGCATAGCTTCGCCACCGGATTTTTCGGATATTCGAGCACACATTGCTTGAGGTAGAGATCCGGCACTGAGTACATTGACTGGTAATGGTAACGGTGCTCGCCGAGCGCCAGCCAATAGAGAATATCCGGCTTCAGGGGAGTTGCCGGATAAGCATTGAGATATTCGTACAGGACGCTGGACATCTGTCAACGCTGCGATCACATTTTGTGGTGAATCCAGGCTGAAGTCGCCGCCTAAGCTTCTGCATTCAGTACTTCTTCCGCATATTTTCGTAAGTCTTCGCGTTTTTCATCAGTGAATTGAGGGTATTTTTCGTCCTGCATGTCGTCCACTGCAGCAACGAAGCCTTTGATCTGCTTGTGCAATTGTTTTGGCAGTTGCTGGTTTGCGCTGTCGCGTTGCAACGCGACTGAGAGACCTTGCAAATCCCGCGCGACACGCACGTAATAGAACATTTGCCGGTAGACGGCCGTCTCGAGATCGTCAATCTCCGCCTTGTTTCCCGGATACCCCGCAATCAGTTCTCCGTACAATTTCATTGCATCATCGAAATTTCGAATCAAAAACAGAAACTCGGCCTCCTGAAATTGATTGGACAGTGTCTGGGTCTCATTCAGGGTCGTGAACCGGGTAGACACCGCGGGCAACTGCGTATGACAGGACATGCACACGCCCAGGGTCGATCTCAAAGTACCCAGTGCGTAGTCCTTATTGCCGTTGTTAAAGACGTTTTCAACCTGTTCAAGTTGTCGGGTCAATACATTTGCTGAAACCTGAAAACCTGTCTTGTTGATCCTGCTCCTCGTGATTCACCTGCTTGCTGAGTGCTACCATTTTCTTCAGGGCGTCGGATATCTGAGCGGAGTTCGCCGGATCGCCAAAACTGGTTTCGGAGGCAATGAATGGCTTGAGAATGAATATCTGCTGCAACAGCTGATCCATGACTGCCTTGACTTCGGCCCTGTGCCGCGGCAACCACTGTAAGTACCATCAACAGCAATAAGAATCGTTTCATCTAGTTCGCCCCGTTGGGAATGTCCTGGAACGCCATACCCTTGTCGGCCCGCGGCGCCTGGGGTAGCCCCAGCACCTGTTCCGCCAGAATGTTGCGCATGATTTCGTCGGTGCCGCCTGCCAGGCGCACACCCGGTGAGAATAACACCGACTGCTGGAAGTGCGCCCGCTGTGGGCTCAGGGTGTCATCCTCGATGATGCCGGCGGGGCCGAGCAGCTGGCAGACGAAGTTCGCAATCTCCTGGTTCATGACGGCGCCGACCAGTTTGCCCAGCGACGCCTCCGCGCCGGCAATGCCGCCTTTCGCCACCGCGGTGATCATGCGTTTGTTGGCGGCCTGCAGCCCCGCGTACTGGCTGTACCAGGTCGCCAGTCGCTCGCGCACGATCGGGTCCCTGGCAATTGGCTGTCCGTTGAGTTCCAGTGATTTCACCAGATCGAGGAACTGGGGAAAGCCCGTGGGCTGGATGCCGCTGATCGCCAGGCGTTCGCTCATCAACACGGTGAGTGCGCCGGTCCAGCCGCCGCCGACCTCGCCGAGGCGGTAGGCGTCGGGCACGATGGCGTCGTGGAAAAAGACCTCGTTGAAGTGGGTGCCGCCGTCCATCTGCTTGATCGGGCGCACCTCGACGCCGCTCTGGCGCATGTCGATCATGAACATGGTGAGCCCGCGATACTTGGAGACAGTCGGGTCGGTGCGGGTCAGCACCACGCCGTAGTCGGAGTACTGCGCGCCGGAGGTCCAGATTTTCTGGCCGTTGATTTTCCAGTTGTCGCCGTCGCGCTCCGCGCGGGTGCGCAGGCCGGCCACGTCGGACCCGGCGCCGGGTTCGCTGAACAACTGGCACCACACGTCCTCCGCGCTGGCCATGCGCGGCAGCAGCTCGCGCTTGGCCTCTTCGTTGGCAAAATGCATGATGGCCGGGCCGCAGTTGCCGATGCCGATCACAAATTGGGCGTCGCGCGTCTTGTAGTCCTGCACTTCCTGCGCCCATACCACGTCGTGCAGCGAGGTCAGTCCCGCGCCGCCGTATTCCTTCGGCCAGGTCAGGCAGGCGAAGCCGGCCTCGGCCTTTTTCCGGTACCACTCCTTGGCCTCCAGGAACGCCGCTTCGCCTTCCATGCCCATGTGAAGTTTGTCGGTGCGCCGCTGCGCATTCGCCGCCAGCCACGTTTTCACATCGCTGCGAAAGGCGGCCAGTTCCGGGGTATCCTGAAAATCCATGGTGTTCTCCTCAGGCGGTCTGCAGCAGGCGTTGGGTGAGGTGTTCTTTCCACTGCGGCTGGGTGCCGATCAGGCCCGACAGCAGTTGCGCGCGGCGATAGTACAGGTGGCAGTCAAACTCCCAGGTAAAACCCATGCCGCCGTGGACCTGGATATTTTCCTTGCTGATCAGGTAGTAGGCATCGGTGGCGCTGACCCTGGCGGTGGCGGCGGCCAGCGGCAGATCGGGTGCGTCGCTGGCCAGGGCGCAGGCGCCGTAATAGGCGTTGGCGCGGGCCAGTTCCAGCGCCACGTACATGTCGGCGAATTTATGCTTGATGGACTGGAAGGAGGCGATGGCACGGCCGAAGGCGTAGCGCTGTTTGGTGTAGGCGATGCCCATGTCCAGTGCCGCCTGGCAGCCGCCGATCTGCTCGAACGCCAGCAGCACCGCTGCCCGGTCCAGCAGCTCCGCCAGTTCCGCATCTCCGGCTGCTGTATCTCCCAGCGGCTGCACCGGCACAGCGTCAAAGACGAGGCGCGCCTGGGAGCGACTGGGGTCCATACTGTGCAGTGTCTCGCGCCGTACACCCTGGCTCGGCCAACCCGGCGAGGTACAGGCGGACCGCGCCGTTTTCATCGCGGGCTGTCAGCACGGCGAAATCGGCGCTGTCGCCATCGGGTACCGGCAGCTTTGTCGCGGTGAGTTTGCCCGCGCGCACCTGCGCTGCCACAGTCGGCGCGCCCAGGCCTTCATTCATGGCCAGCGTGCCGATCACTTCGCCCGCCGCCAGTTTGGGCAGGTAGTGCTGCTTCTGTGCCTCGCTGCCCCAGCTTTTGAGCGCCTCGGTGGCCAGGTACACGCTGGAGGAAAAAGGCACAGGGGCCAGCGCACGGCCCAGTTCTTCAGCGATGACGCACAGTTCCAGGTAACCCAGTCCCAGGCCGCCATAGCTTTCCGGTATGGTCATGGCGGTCCAGCCCAGAGCGACAATTTTTTGCCACAGCTCCCGGTCGAACGGAGTTGTCGCAGAGTCCAGTACGCCGCGCACGACGCTGGCCGTGCACTCCTGGCGCAGAAAATTGCGGGCCTGGTCGCGAATGAACAGCTGTTCTTCGGAAAACTCGAAATTCATGTTGGGCTACCTGTGTGGCGACTGTTTGGGATCTGGATCAAAGGGGTCAGCGGAAAAACAAGCAATGTTTCGCTTACCCCAAATGGCAGCCTAATTATAGGGAAACATGGTGAAATTGTGGCTCAACTAATTGGACCAGAGCACTAAACTCCCGTGGTGGCGGGTGTGCTGAGCAGCGTGGCTTTCAATTGTGCAATATCCGCCTCGGTGAGCCCCAGCCCCTCGCGCACGTAGTTGTCAAAGCTGCCCCATTTGGCATCAATTTCTGCGAAGGCCGCAGCCAGCCAGGCTTCCTCTACACCCATCAGCACGGCCAGTTTGTCGGCGGCCTCCTCACCCTTGAACACGCGCAGCAGTAATAGCTGGGATTTGCGCGATTCAAGGGCGTGCTGGCTGCTGGCCATGTAATCCTGCATGACCACATCCTGCGGAACGCCGAGAATGCGCAACAGGATGGCGGCGGCAAAGCCGGTGCGATCCTTGCCGGCACTGCAGTGCCAGGCGATGGGCGCGCCTTCCGCGTGCCAGCACGGTATGCATAAACTGGCGAAATTGCGGCGTAAAGGTGCTGGCGAACTGGCGATTGGCCTCCAGCATCAGTGCATTGGGATCAAAACCGTCGAAATTCCCGGACTCGATACGCGCCATGATTTCGCCCACCATGGCCTTGTTGCCCTCATCGAGTGTCGGGATCTCCACCACCCTGAATCCGGTGGGGTCGGGCAGGTGATCGGGCTCCTGCTCCTTTCTCGGCGGCGGAGCGGAAATCGATCAGGGTAGCGAGTTTGAGTTGTTGCAGGACCGACCAGATCGGCCCTGGATGACTCCGCCAGTGTGGCGGCGCGGTACAGCACCCCCCATTTGACCTGCCGGCCGTCGGTCGTGGGGTAGCCCCCGAGGTCGCGAAAATTGCTGATGCCTTCAAAGTTGAGCAGGCGGTGGGCCTCGCGCTGCTGTGCGGGTAATGCGGCCGGTATGACCAGCGCAGGGGCGGGCACGAACTGGATGGCCGCGACGCCCAGCAGCGCCACAGTAAAGACAGACCATAATAGTTTTTTCTTGTTCAATGGGGGCTCCAGGAGGCCTCGCGACAGAAGCCGGAAGCATAGCACCGAAGTGGGGCGGGGCAAGCACCGCGGGGCCGAGCGCAAATATCCAGTTTGCCAGCAACGGCACGATTAACGATAATTACCGCCTATCGGCACCCTACAGGTCCACGCCATGGCATCCCTGCAAGATCAACTCCTCCAGGCCGGCCTGGTCGATAAAAAGAAGGCGAAGCAAGTCGGCAAGGAACAGCGCAAGGAGGCCAAGGTGCGCCACAAGGGCCAGCCGCGGCCCGATGAAAACAAGGAACAGGCCAAACGCGCCCTGCTGGAAAAGGCGGAGCGCGATCGCCAGCTCAACAAACAGCAGCAGGCAGAGGCCGACAGGAAGGCGATAAAGGCCCAGATTGTCCAACTGATCCAGATGAACCGTATTGCGCGCGAGCGCGGTGATGTTGCCTACCAGTTCAAGGATGGCACCACCATAAAGAAGATATACGTCACACAGCAGCTGCAAAAGGATTTGATCAACGGCCGCCTGGCCATCGCAAAATTGGCAGGCGACTATGAATTACTGCCTGCAGCAGCGGCGGAAAAAATAATGCAGCGCGATGTGAGTGTGATTGTGTTACTCAATCGCGATGAACGGGCGACTGTGGATGAGGATGACCCCTATGCGAACTACCAGATTCCCGACGATTTGATGTGGTAGGATAGAAAAAGGCATGGAGTTTGCAAATAATGCCGTTTATTCTTGCGGGAATCTGTCCGCGTGTTGTTCCTCGTTTCTGATCAGAGGTTCGGGTATGTTGAGATTTGTTTTGTTGTTGCTTGTCGCTGTAGCCCTTTCAGTAGGTACGCAGGCAGCACAGCCCTTGCAACCTGATGGCCAACACGTCGCCGCCCTATGCGGACGCAAGTTTGCCCGATCAGGGCCTTGCGCTGGAACTGGTCAAACATATTTACGCGGGCACCGACTACGCTCCCGGAGATCACCATCGAAGGCTGGTCCGAGGCAATCGAGGGAACCCGTGTGGGCGTTTACGATGCACTGGCTTCGGTCTGGTATTCCAGGGACCGCGAAAAGGATCTGCTGTTCAGCGAGCCCTACCTGCGCAGTGAATTGCTCATTCTCAAGCTGCGCACCAACGCAGGGGCGTTTACCGCAACCTGCAAGATCTGGCCGGTAGCCGCCTGGGGGTGAGGACGGATTACGCCTATGGCGTGGATTTCTCGGCGATACCCAATCTGCAACTGGTGCAAGAGGGCGAGCTTGCCCCAAATCTGCTAAACCTTCTCAATGGCAAGGTGGACTTTGTGATCGCTGACCAGCGTACTGCTGCCATGGAGTTGCATCAGTATTTCGCCGACAAGATCACCCAGTTTGAAGTCGTAGATATCGATCTGCCCCCTGTTGAGCGCCATGTCGCCGCCAGTCGCTCCTGGCCTGGCCATGAAAAAATGATCGCCGAATTCAACCGGTCGCTGGCTGCGGCGCAAAAGGATGGCTCGTTGGACGCTATTATCAAGAAATGGGATGCGCGCTACGGCGGGGTGGAGTAGTCATGCGTTTGAGCCAGGTACTTAGGAACGGAGTTATCGCATGAGTACAGACACTGGCAGATTTGTTGCCCACTTTTCTGCTCGGCTTCAGCTCCCTGTTCCCCCTGATCAACCCGATTGGCACGGCTTTTATTATCCAGCCATATTTTTCCAATCTCGATGATGCTTCGCGACGGCGGTATGTGCTGCGTATTGTGCTGATCTGCTTCGTGATGGGCCTGGTGGCGCTGCACCTTGGCAGTTTTGTGCTGAAATTGATGGGTGTTTCCATTCCGGCAACCCAGACGGCGGGCGGCATCGTCATCGCGATACTCGGGTTCAATCTGCTGAATAGCGCCGCGACCAGCAGTACGGATGTGGTATGCCGGAAGCAAAATCGATGACAGCATCTTCTACCCACTTGTCCTTCCCGCTCACCCTGGGTCCGGGCGGCATATCGACCCTGATCGCTTTGAGCGCCCACGTTCACAGCCAGACGGGTAATTGGCTTTCGCCCAAAATGACGGCAATCACCTTGTCCTTGCTCGTTGTGCTGGTGATTGCCTATTTCTGTTTTTTCAACGCAAGCAGGCTGGTGCGAAAACTGGGGGCCAACGGCAGCCAGGTGGTGAACCGCATGATGTCGTTTCTGGTGTTCTGCATCGGCATCCAGATGGCATTCACTGGTGTCATGGCGTTAATCAAGGCCGCCACCTGAAAACCAGTGACGGGTCCGATTAATCATTGCGACCAGCGATAACATCACCGGAACCTCTACCAGTACGCCGACAACCGTCGCCAACGCCGCGCCCGAATGGAGTCCAAACAGCGAGATCGCCACCGCCACGGCCAGTTCAAAGAAGTTGGACGCTCCGATCAGGCACGCGGGCGCGGCAATATTGTGCGGCAGGCGCAGCGCCCTGGCGCCAGCATAGCCAATCGCAAAAATGCCGTAGGTCTGGATCAGCAGCGGTATTGCGATGAGCAGGATTGTTTGCGGCTGACCGATAATTTTCTCTGCCTGAAAGCCAAACAACAGCACCACGGTGCCCAACAAGCCGATCACCGACCATGGCTTCAGTGCGTGACACGAAAGTATCGACGCGGTGACCGTCGCCGCCCGTCTCCAATCGATGCCGGGTATATGCTCCCGCAATCAGCGGCAGCAGCACATAGAGCACGACCGAGAACAGCAGCGTCTCCCATGGCACCTCGATGTCGCTGACCCCGAGCAGGAACGCCGCAATCGGCGCGAAGGCAAAGATCATCACGATATCATTTGCCGCCACCTGCACCAGCGTGTAATTGGGGTCGCCCCTGGTGAGCTGGCTCCACACAAATACCATCGCGGTGCAGGGTGCAACGCCCAGCAGGATCATCCCTGCGATGTATTCGGTGGCGGACTGGGGGTCGACCCAATCCACAAAGATAACCCTGAAGAAGAGCCAGCCCAATGCGGCCATCGTGAATGGCTTGATCAACCAGTTCACCACCAGGGTCAGGATGATGCCCCTGGGCTTCTTGCCGACATCCCTGACGGCGGAAAAATCGATCTGCACCATCATGGGATAGATCATGACCCAGATGAGCAATGCCACCACGAGGTTGACGTGCGCGTACTCGAAACTGGCGATCCATTGAAACGCGTCGGGAACAAGGTTGCCAAGTGCAACGCCCACCAGTATGCACAGGCCCACCCAGAGGGTGAGGTAGCGTTCAAATATCCCATCAGCCATGTTCCCCAATGTCGTTGCTGATTTCGGCAGCATAACCCACCTCAATTGCGCAGAACCTTTCCGGATTTTAGTCCAGCGTGGCAGGTCGAGGCTGAGCTGCGCTGCGGCGCAGGTGGGAAATGTCGCGATCGGCTCTCCTGTTAGCCAGCGCAGAGTCTCGTGCATGGCCGGATTGTGGCCCACGATCATTACGTCGTTCAGTTTATCATCCAGTTGCCGGATGGCTTGCAGAAGTTCGTCGCGCTCGAAGGTATAGAAGCCCTGATCGAAGGTGAGTTGTGCATCCTGTGCCGGTAGCGTAAGCAACATTCTGGTGATCGTTTCCCGTGTGCGGCGGGCGGGGCTTGAAAAATCGTCTTGAAAGTGGCGCCGTGTTCCTTCAGCGCACGGCCATGGCGGTGGCATCGCGGCGGCCCCGTTTGTTGAGAGGGCGTTCCATATCTGTGAGGCTCGGGTCCTGCCACGAGGATTTGGCGTGGCGCAGCAGGGTCAGTGTGTGTTCACTCATAGCAAGGCCCGCACTTGATCATCAATACGCAGCAGGAATTGTGCCAGCGTAGCGCGCTGCGCGATACAGTTGTGTGCCAGTTCATCTGCACGGCTGAGAAATTCCTGGTGCAAGGTCGCGGGCAGTTCCAGTTTTTTGGCAAGTCGCGCCATTACGTGAAAATCCTGCACGTCGCCCAGCATGTCCTGCCATTGTTTGAGTGTCTCCTTGTGTGAGGAAAGCGAGATGTCATTTTCCAGTAACTCCAGCAGGTAACGGAGTTTTTTGTAACGAATGCGCAAGCGATGCAGGCTCTTCAAATCCGCGGTGTCTGCTGCCAACAGGCTTTTATGGGTGCGATACAGGGCCTTTTTCCACTGCTTTTCGAAGCGTCGCTGCAAACTCTCCGAAAACTGTCGCCGGTCACCAGGGATTTTTCCATGGCGGCAATGGCCGACAAAAATTCCGGATTTTGCAGGGCGGGCGCATAGTCCAGCCAGTGTTGTGTCGCCTTCTCGAGCGGCTTTTCGATGGTGCTGTGCACCAGGGAAGGCTGCAATAATTGTTGCTGCAGCAGGTGTTCCTGCATCTGCTGCAGATCCCGCAGCCTGTTCAGTGCGTCAAGGGCATCTTTTAGAAAAGGCTTCCAATGTTTCGCCGGGGTAATGCTTTTTAGTAAAGGATAGCATGCCAGCACTTCCCGGCAGGCGATGCGAAAATCGTGAATGTTTTCTGCTGTGACATCGGCATGCAAGCGCTTCAGTCGCTTGCGAAAGCGCTTCAGGCGTTGTTGCAGGGCCGGTTGGAGATTCATTTTCGAATGTGCATGATATTTTCCCGCAATCCCATCCTATCGTATGGCGCAAATACGCCAGAAGCGGATTTGATTGGGTGAAATCTCCGGTGCGGGCTAAAGTTACTTCTTTTTAGCCTTTTTTTGATCGAGCAAATCTTCAGCCAGATCAGCAACCTTGTGGTTAATGTCACGGATGAGCTTGTAGATTGCGCCGATGGAACTGTCCTGTACCTTCTTCACATGTTCTGCAGTATCACCGAGTCCCAGACTCTCAAGCATTGTGACAGGAAGATCCAGAACAGCGCGATTGATGTCCTCTGCCGTGTTTGCCCCTTTATCAATGATATCCTCAATCAGTCGAGCCAATCGCGGCTCATCACTGGCTTTTCGTTTGCTCACTTTCGGTTTGCTGGCTGCTGTTTTGCTCATGACGCTCACGCCTCCCCTCTACGCGGGCTTATTCCCGTAGGCCCTTGATACTACATTCTCAATTCATCTGGCCATGACACAGAACAAGAAACGTTAGGATAGGGTACGCAAGAAGGCGTTCAGGCGGGGCCAACCCTGTTGGCCAGCGCCATGCCGACGAGCATGGCAGTCACAAATACGGCGGTTTTCTAGTCCAGATACAGTAATGCAGCAGATTGCTGGTCCGGGGCAGTAGCCATAGATTCCCCAGCCGATGCCAAAGATTGCGGCGCCGCCCAGCAGGCGACCGTCGATGGCCTTGTTCAGCGGCAGCGAGAAACTCGCCGACAGTAACGGCTTCGCGCGCCGCAGTACCAGGGGGAACGCCAGCAGCGTGACGCAGACGGCGCCACCCATCACAAAGGCCAGGTCTGGCACCCAGTGGCCGGACACATCCAGAAAACCGAGCACCTTCGCTGTGTCCGTCATCCCCGACACGGCCAGGCCGACACCAAATACCAGGCCACACAGCAGGGCGATCACGTTTCTCATTTACAGCCCCCCCAGCACATGACGCACGACATAGACGGTAGCGATACCGCTGGCCATGAAAGTCAGGGTGGCGATAATGGAGCGTGGTGAGAGTCTGCCGATACCGCATACCCCGTGACCGCTGGTACAGCCTGAACTCAGCTTTACGCCGAAGCCCACCAGCAGTCCGCCGATAATGGCGTGCCACCATTGCAGAGCGCTTGGCGCAGGGTAGGGCGTGCCCGTCACTGTGTGATACAGCACAGGGCCGAGCAGCAGGCCGACGATGAACAGCCAGCGCCAGCTGTTGTCGGGTTGCGCGGATACCGCGCCCCAGACGATTCCGCTGATGCCGGCGATGCGTCCCAAAAACAACAGCAGGGCGACGGCAGAGACGCCGATCAGCAAGCCGCCAATCAGCGGTGTGGTGTAGGCGAGCATTGTGCTTCCTCCAGAATGTCTTCAGTTAACGATTTTCATACCGGTTCAGGTCGAACAGCCCCGCTTCGCGCGGGTAGTACTTTTGGTAGTGGGCATGCAACGTGTCGGACTGCGGCCAGAACTTGCTGTCAGTGCGACGTACACCGTAACGGGACACGAGGTTTGCGTAGTCCGCTGCGCTGCGCATCGACTGTATCTGCCGCAACGAAATCATCCAGATCCTTGTCCTGCACCTGGAAAAATGCGTTGGGGTACGAGCCGATGAAACCCTTGACCACGGTCAGGTAGTCTTCTTCGCGGGATGCGGCGCTGCGCTTCCTTGAAAATCTGTGCGTTGTTGGAATAGCCGTCATTGTGCACGACGGTGTAGACGTGCTCCTCGGGGTCTGCGCCGAGTACCTGCAGGAATGATACCTCGGGCATCAGGCTGAACGGCGGGCCCTGCAGCGTCTGCAGTTTGTCGAAGCGTGGTTCCGTGTGTCAGGTAGCGATGGGCCGCGGCGCCGGGCAGGCGTTGTTGCAACATGCCCAGCAGTTCCTGCTTGGGATCTGTCGTCTGGTATTGAATATCTGCGGGGCGGTCAAAGGCCACGGAATCCGTCATCACGAATTGCTTCGCTTCATCCTCGGCATCCCGATACCAGAAATCGCGCAGGACGATGCGTTCATCCGGCGGCAGGAACAACAGAAAGTTCTGCTCGCCTTCCATGCGCAGGAAATCCATATAGAGGCGCGATTCAAGCTGGTGCGCCACGGTGCCGAATACATCGAACCCCGCCACCAGCAGGTAGTGAATGCGCTCCAGCAGCGAATAATCAATCACCCAGGCGGTTTTGGGTTGTCTGGCCGACAAAGCCCTTGACCACCGAGGCGCTGTCCTCGTGGCGGAACACGGTCAGCGCGGCGTTGTCGTTATGCCGTCGCCGTCCCAGATCAGATCCAGGTTTACCTTGGTGCCGTTGGGGCCGGTGGCCTGCTGGATGTACTCCAGACTTGGCCTTGAGAAATTTCAACTGTTCGCGTGAATAGCCGCGCCACTCGATCATGGACATCAGCGCACCGTCGGGTTTATCGTTGGGCAGGCGCAGGTTCTTGCTCTCCCTGGCCAGAAACTCGGCGCTGTCCAGAGCGCTTTCCCGGTCGGGGTTGAGGAAGACCACCCAGAAGTGGTCGTCGATCACGTTCAGCGCCACCTGGCCGCGGCACACCGGACCCTTGATGAATCCCATCACGGTGAACTGGGCTTCATCCAGCATGAATTTATAGCGGGCTGTCTCCGGCAATTCGCGGAACGCGATAAAGGGATTGGAGGCATCCTCCGTCTGGTAGGAGGGCAGGGCAGTGACGTTGTAGTCCGGCATCGAGAAAAAGTGATTGCCAGCGCTGCATGCGCGCCGCATTCAGCGCATAGGGCATATGCCGCTTGTCCAGTACCGCAGTGCGCAGGGGTTGCAGGCGATAGTAGAACGTCAGCCTGCACCCGGATCATCGTAGGGACGCCGGGTGGCGATGATATCGATGGGCTCGCCCGGCGGCGTGCGCGAACGCACCAGATTGTAGTAGCGGCTGTTCTCGCCCAGCTCGGAGAAATACAGGTTGCCGATAAACAGGTGCTCGAACATGTAGCGCGCCATCAGCTGCTGCTTCAGGCTGTCGCCGTTGAAAAAGGCTTCCCAGCGCTGCACGTGCTTCGCTTCTGCAGCAGGGGGCGCTGCTCTCGGCACGCCGGGAGCGCCTTTGCTCACCCAGTCGGTCAGCGTGGCATGTTCATCCTTGCTCAGGCCGGGCAAACCGTAGGGCATGCCCCACAGCGGATGGTCTGCGGCAAATTTGTCGAAGTCCTCGGGCTTGGTGCACTGCTGCTCACGGTCCAGCCCAGGCGTGATGGTGTCAGGTAACAGCTCACCTGCGGGCAGGGGGTGCTGCTGTTTCAATGCCAGCATGCGGGCCAGCACACCCTGGTCGGGTGTCTGCTCATTCAGTACCGGGTAAAAGCCCTTGGTGCGCCATTGCTCGACCGTTTGCGCATCCACGAACAGGCGCGTCGGGCTGGCGGCGGTCAGGCGCGCGCCGTCGTAGACCATGTCCTTGCTGGCGCCCCGCTGCACGCCGGCCCAGGCGTCCAGTTTCAACTGGCAGGGCGCATCGTAGCAGCCGTGGCAGACCATGCAGCGCTGTTCGACGATGGCTTTGACCTTCGGGCGGGTAATCGCTGTCAGCGAACGCGCAAAAGGAGAGCAGCAGGACGCCACAATTACGACGGTAAATCCGGGGAGTATTTTCATGGCGAAATTTTGCGGGTTTGATGCGATGAATGCAACCGCCGCCGGTACATTTTGCCGTTGTCATCCCGGGGTAGGCTGGTAACAAGATCGATACTGCGCGGGCACTTGAAGTGGGCAATGCGGTCGCGGCAGTAGTCGATCAGCGCTTGCGCTAAGGCATCATGTTTTCCGGCAGCTGTTCCACCTGCACTACGGCCTTCACCTCTTCACCCCATTCCTCGTTGGGGATGCCGATCACGGCCACGTCCTTTACTGCCGGATGTTGCAACAGCACTGCTTCCACTTCCGCCGGGTAGATGTTGACGCCGCCGCTGATGATGACATTGGCGCTGCGGTCAGTGATAAACAGAAAGCCATCCTCATCCAGGTAGCCGATATCGCCCACGGTGAAATGTGTGTCGCGGCGTGCGCTGGCTGTTTTGTCCGGATCATTGAGGTATGCAAAATCCAGTTCGCCCGCGCCCTTGAGGTAGATATTGCCCACTTGCCGGGCGGGCAGGCATCGACCCTCGTCATCCAGGATGCGCACGTGGTCGGGCGACGGCGGTTTGCCCACGGTGCCCGGCTTCTGCAACCATTGCTGCGGACTGCAGGAGGCGCCGGAGCCTTCGGTGGCGGCAAAATACTCCCACAGGATAGGCCCGAACCAATCCATCATGCCCTGTTTCGTCGCGACCGGGCAGGGTGCCGCGCCGTGCAGGATGTACTGCATGGAGGACACATCCGCATTGCGGCGCACTTCTTCCGGCAGGCGCAGCAGGCGATGAAACATGGTGGGCACCATGTGGGTGTGGGTGATGCGATGTTGCTGCAATCAACTGCAGCGCTTGCTGCGCGTCCCACTTTTCCATGATGACAATGCCGACCCCCTGGCTGAGCGGCATGATCAGTGAAAAACTCAAGGGGCCGCCATGATAGAAAGGACCGGTGCACAGGTTGAGCTGGCCGGTGCCCGCCTGGTAGCGGGGCGCGGAGTTGATCGCTTCCAGTTGCGTGGAGTAATTGGGCTGGCGCACTACGCCCCTGGGCCTGCCGGTGGTGCCGGAGGTGTACAGCATGCGCGCGCCCAGCTGTGGCTCATCGATATCACTATTGTCGTGCGGTGCGAGTGCTGCAGCGTAAGGCTCGAAACCAGGGATAGCGCCGCCGATTGACAAGCGGACCTCAACTCCGTGACATCTGGCGGCGGTCTGCTCCATCAGGGGCGCGAAGTGCACATCGCCGATCAGGGCCCGGCCTGGCAGTCATTGACGATGTAAGCGATTTCATCAGCGCTCAGGTAGCGATTGACAGGGGTATAGCGCAGGCCGCTGCGGGTGCAGGCGAAAACGATTTCGGCGAACTCGGGCCGATTGCTGGCGACCACTGCGACCGAGTCACCGCGCGGAGCCCGCCCGCTTGCAGTGCGCGGGCCAGTCGATTGGCGTTGGCGTTCAACTCGAAAAAACTGCGATTGCCGGACGGGTGAAATGATGGCCGGTGCGTCCGGCGTGTAGCGCGCCCACAGGGCAATCGACATGCCGGTCGCGGCCGCCAGTGCGCGCTCCTCTGCGCTCGGCAGTGCCGGTGCGCTCAGATGGACCTTGCGGCATTGCGTGCTTATCCCTGTCTCAGAGCGCCGCGCGGCCGCCGCGCAACAATTTGCCGGGCAGTTCGTGATCGCCCACTTGATCCTGGCCATTGCGGCGCAGCACCACCCCATTGACGATCACGGCGTCGATACCAATGGCGTCACAGATCAGGCGCTCGCCACCGCCGGGAAGATCCTGTACCCGGCGCAGGGGTCCTGCGCCCACTGTGGCCGGATCGAACACCAGCACATCGGCCGGACGGCCCACCGCCAGCAGGCCGCGGTCGGTCAGGCCGACCAGTTGCGCCGGGCGCTGGGTCAGCGCGTGAATGGCGCGCGGCAGGCTCATCACGCCCTTGTCGCGCACCCAGTAGCCCAGCAGGTGGGTGCCGTAACAGGCATCGCAGAGCTGGTCGGCATGCGCCCCCGCATCGGACAGCGTGATAACCGTGTGCTCGTCGGTGATGAGTTCCTCTACACCCGCCTCATTGTGGTTCAGGAAGCCAAAGCGGATACGGCTGTGCAACTTTGTTTCTATGGCCATATCCAGGGCCAGGTCGATCGGGTCCACACCGCGCGCAGCGGCGACTGCGGCCAGCGACTGGTTTTCCAGCGCGGGGTCAGGATCATAGCGGGAAATTTCGGCGCGCTGCGCCCAGCCGGCATTCACGTTTTTGGCATCCGGCGGCGGATTCACGCTTGAAGCCGGCGCGAAAATCGGAGTCTCGCATAGGCCGCGAGTTTTCCTGCTGCCGTCGCCTGCATGATCGCTTTGAACGGGCCGAGTAATTCGAAGGGGTAGGGCTCATTGAAATTGAAATCGAACATGATCGGGCGACAGGCGACCTGCGGCACGATGTTCAGTCCAGCAGCCTGTTGTTGCGCGGCGCTGTCCAGGTAGCGCCGGTGGGAACCTGGCCCCACCATGTCGGCCAGCAGGGCGGTCCAGGTGATCGCTATGCCGTGGCGGGTCGCCAGTTCGGTAAAGTGCTTGTCGGTCAGGCTCCTGCCCATGGCGGCCTGGAAAATACCGCGGCCACTTTCCGCCATGGCGCCGACCAGCGTGTCGATTTCCGCGAAGGACGCGAGGCGGCTGGGCACCGGTTTGCCCCCGTCGCCGTGATGCGTCGCCGCCTGCGAACTGGAAAACCCGATGGCGCCGGAGGCCATGGCCTCGCGCACCAGGTCGGCCATGGCATCTACTTCCGCTGCAGTCGCCTCGCGCTCGGTGGCCTCCTCGCCCATCACCCACAGGCGGATGGGCGTATGGCCCACCAGGGCGGCGACGTTGATGGCGCTGCCCTGGTTTTCCAGTAGCTGCGAGGTATTCGGGAAAGGTGGTGAAGGGCCAGTCATCGCCGAGGCCGGCATGGAGCGCGTCGAAGGACATACCCTCCACTTTCTCCAGCGTCCGCATGGCGGTCCTGCGGTGCTCGGGGCGCATGGGCGAGATACCGAAACCGCAGTTACCGACCACGGCTGTGGTAACGCCATGCCAGGGCGAGATGCTGAGGCTGCGATCCCAGATGATCTGGGCGTCGTAGTGGGTGTGGATGTCGATAAAGCCGGGGCAGACAACGCGCCCCGTTGCATCAATGGTCTGTGCGGCACTATCCGGCGCAGCGCCAAGCGCCACGATGCGGCCGTCGACAATGCCAACGTCGCCGCGAACGCCGTCGGCGCCACTGCCGTCGATGACAGTGCCATTGACGATCTTCAGGTCGTAGCCCATGCGCGCTGCTCCTGTGGCTAGCTGGCCAGGGCGATGTCGGCGACCTGCTCGGGCACCTGCATGCCAAACAGCTCGACACAGTTGTCGCGCAGAATGCGGCGGCATTGCTGCTGCAGTCAGGTGTGCCATGTGTTTGTTGACCAACTCCTTCGACAAGGGCCAGGTGGAGTCGGAGTGGGGAAAATCGTTGGCCCACAGGAGGCGCTCGACGTTCAGTTGATCGGTCATGTGCAGCGCGGTCCAGTCATCCTGGAATGTCATGTAGATGTTGTCAAAAAAATACTCGGAGGGCAGTTTGCTCAGGGCCGGCGCCTTGTTCCAGAAGCGGTGCCGGTTGTAAATGTGGTCCATGCGGTAGGCGTAGTGCGGCGCCCAGCCTGCATCCGCTTCCACGCAGACGACCTTGAGCGCCGGGAAACGGTCAAACACGCCGGAGTAGATCAGCATCCCGATGATGTCCTGGCAACTGCGAATCACATTGAGCAGGGCATTGATTTTTGGTCCGCGATGGCCGCTGTAGGACGTGTTGGTGAGGATGTGAAAACACAGGGGCAGCCCAGATCTACGGCAGTGGCCCAGAGCCTGTCGTAGGCCGGGTCGTCATAGTCTGCAGTGCCGGGCATGCCCGACATCATCACTGCCTTGAAGCCCATATTGCGGATTTCCACCAGCTCCGCTGCCCCTGCGCGGCATTCTTGACGGCGGCGAGTCCGGCGCCGTACAGGCGGTCGGGCGCGTGGCTGCAATAGTCGCGCAGCCAGCGGTTATAGGCGACCATGCAGGCGTGTCGATAGTCCAGGTCTTCATGGCCGCAGATCGGCATGGCAGGCAGTCGGCGGCGACCCTGGGACCATCCGAGAACAGCCCGACCCGGGAGGCGACCTGCGCGGCGTCGGCCGAGAGGCTGTGGGCCCTGCCGGCCAGGACCCGTTGCAGGCGGCTGCGGTAGGGGGTCAGGCGGGCGCTTGCCGCGAGAATCCTTCGCCAGCTTCCGCTCGTCCGCCTGCAGGACACAGGCGTCCAGGGTGCCCGTCAGGGCGTCGAGGGTGGTCTGCACCTGGTTGGCTTCCGCTTGCATGTCCTGGAAGCGGGCGTTGCTCCACTGGACCTGGCTCTGGAGGGACGCGTAGCCCGCGAGCTTCGCCAGGCGTCGGGAGAGGACCTCGTGGAGTTCGAGGCAGTCGGCCAGGCGCCGGGAACCCCCGGCGCACCCCTGCAGCAGCGACTCGAGACGGCCCAGGTCACGGCGGGCCTCCGTCATCTCCGACTGCCAGGCTGCCACCGTCGGGTAGATGTCCTCGAGACGCCAGCGGTACGCCTCGGGCACGGCAGAGCGCTCGCTCTGCGAGTAGTCGGGGATGTCGGCCTGGGGTCCCGGCTCCAGCACCCCAGGCACCAGTGGTGACAGTCATGACGAGCACGACAACCGGAATCCTGAGCAGTGTCACGGTCTCTCCTTTGCGGGATCAGGCCCAAACGGCCGCGGCGCTCCGCCCGGTGGCAAGTGAACCCATGACGTCGGTGACCAGGTGTCTCGCCGAGCCCCTGTTCCGCGCCCAGTCGGGAGCGACGCGGCACAGGCGGTCCAGCCCTTTGATCAGGCTCGAGAGCTGCAGGGCCCCCAGGTGCCCCGTTCCGCTCAGCGCGCTTCCTTCCTGGCCTTCTGCTCCAGCTCGCCGACCTTGGCCAGCGTCCTCTCGCGGTACCGGGCGTAGCCCTTGTTCTGGTCGGGGAAGCGGTCGAGGAGCTCGACGGCCTTCTTGTAGCCCTGGATCGCGGCCGCCGAGGTTGCCGCTCGTCTCGTGGGCCTCGGCGAGGCTGTCCTGGCAGTTGGCCGACCGGGGGCGCAGCTCCGCATTGAGGGCGAAGACCCGCAAGGCCGTGTCGGCCTGGCCATCCCCGGACAGCTCGTAGCCGATCCGGTTCAGGCTTCCTTCGCTGACATCCGGGTCATTGGGGTTGGCCCGCACCATGCCCCGGATCTCGTCGATGAACGCCTCGGCGGATGCGAACCTCCTGGGTTGCATCCCTTCCCAGCCGTACTCCTTCGCGACGCTCTGGACGATCTCCTGGGCCAGCCGACCGCCGCCGTCCCCGTTCGTCACGATGGCGACGCCGTACCCGGCGGTCGGATGGAAGATGAGGAACGACGAGAACCCCGGGTTGCCGCCTCCGTGGCTGAGATAGGTGGCCGTCCCGTGGCGCTCCAGCCTCCAGCCCAGGCCCATGTTCTCCGAGTTGGTGGGCACCATCATCGCCTTCGCCATGGCGGGGGTGAGCATGGCCGCGCTCTCGCCGCGCAGCGCCCGCCCGGTCTCGACCGCAAACGACGCCAGGTCGCTCGCCGTCGTCCACAGGCCGCAGCATGCGGAACCGCCGAGCAGGAACGAGTGCCCGGTGAACGGCGTCCCGTCCTGCCGGTGCGCCGACGACCGCAGCCCGGCCAGCCCGGCGGGCAGCGGATCGGCCATGGAGCTGTGCTGCATCCCGGCCGGCTTGAGGACCATCTCCTCGGTGAGGTCCGCCAGGGACCGACCGGTGACGTCCTCGATCAGCACCTGGAGCACCGTGTACCCGCCGCCCGAGTAGCGGAAGCCGCTCCCCGGCTTCTGATCGACGCGGATGGGTGCGGAGTTGGCGGGCGGCGTGCCGTCGAGCACCTGGAGCATGCTCGGCACCGCCTCGCCCGCGGCGTAGCCCCGGAAGCCGCTGACGGTGAGCCCGGCGCTGTGGGACAGCAGGCGGCGCAGGGTGACCTTCTGCTCCCGCGTGAGCTCGTTCTCCGGCACCTTCCACGACTTGAGGTACCCGTTCACGTCACGGTCGAGGTCGAGGACCCCCTTCTCGACCAGCCTGAGCGCCACCGTCGCGGTGACCGGCTTGGTGATCGAGGCGACCTGGAACAGCGTCGTCGCGCCGACCGGCTCCCCCGTCTTCGCGTCACGCACGCCGTACTGCCTGCTCCACTCGACCTTCCCGCCGTTGATGACGGCGATCGAGAGCCCCGGGACCTTGTGGTGCGTAAGCCTGTCCTTGAGCGTCCAACTCGAGCTGGCGCCGATCTGCAGCTCAGGCGCGAGCCCGCTCTCGACCCGGCTGATGCGATCCCCCAGGCTGGATTGCCCCGAGACCAGCCGTTGCCACCACCCCCATCGCCAACCCCATCGCAGCGTTCATGGCTCTCGTCATGCTCTCTCCTCTTCACAGCTCTCCAGGATTCGACGCCCCGCCCGCGGTTTTCGTTGCGCAGGGCTTCCTCGCAGGGATACGCGAGACCTCCGGCCGCGGTTTCGCTCAAGCCTGACGCGACGCCCACCTTTCGCTCGCAGAGGTTCCTGGAGCAGCTTCTGATCTCGCCGCTTGGAGTCTTTCTTTGACCGAACCCATGTGGTGGCCCGTGCACTCCGTGCCGGATCGGCACCCACCCCGGACGGGCAAGGCGCGCCCTCTCCGGCCTGGCTGGCGGAGGCGGCAGGTGGCAGGTGGCTCGGTAGCCCGGGTGCGCTGGTAGAACCGGTGACCTGGGCTATCCTGCAAAGCGGGTCGACTGGAGAGTCCGTCGCGGGGAGGCGGCATGCTGGCAGTGAAGCTCCACAACCGGCCGCGGGTGTCGCTCGGCAAGAACGCCTGCCTGGTCCCGATCGTGGACTGGCGGTCTGGGCGCGTCCTGGTCCGCCAGTGGCTGCGGTCGACCCGCGACCGCCCGCTACCTGACCCTCGTGCGGATCCCTCCGAGCCACCCGGTGTGCTTGCACTTCTTCTACGGCCCCGACACCTTCATGAGGCAGGTCGTGTGGCCTTCCGAGTTCATGCCGCTGCGCGAGTGGCCTCCCGAGTTCCTCCACGCCCTCGGCGAGTGGTGGGACGCGTGGCGCGATCCGCACATGGCCAACTCGGAGCCCGGCGGCCTGATGGTCGAGGAGCCCGACCTCGTGCTCGGCGCGCCGCTCCCGGACGCCTGCATCCGCTGGACGAAGGACGTGCGGCTGCTCTACGGCCCGCGGCGCCGGGACTGATGGAAGCTAGGTCCCCACTGACGCCTCCTGCCGAGGCCCGGCTCACACCGGCCCAGGCGCTGGGCTGGTTGCACGAGCAGATCCTCGCCGCAGGCTGGCCCATCGAGGTCCGCATCGACGTGCACTGGGTCTTCCTGCGTGAGAAGGGTTTCGAGATCGGCGCCTTCGGTGACGTCTCGAGGCGCGAGCGGAGCCTCGGGAAGTGGATCGTCGAGCTCGACCCCGGCCACCTCCTCGCGGCGGTGGCCAGGCTCCTTCCCATCATCGGCAGCGGCACGATCCGTCTCGCCAAGTTCAGCAACGTCTTCAACCTCCCGCAGCCGCATCCGGTCCTCGTCGTCTACTGCCTCGACGAGGACAGCGCGGTCCGGGAGGCGCTGGAGGCCCTTGGCTGGCGGCCCCGCTTCAAGCTCAACCGCGCGACCTTCGCCGAGCGCGCAGGCGTGGGAGACGGCCGCGAGCGATGATAGAGTCGGACAGCCGAAGCGCGGCGGGCCCGGCCCCCGCGCCGACCGCGAGGTGAGGCCAGTGGCAGGTGACGTCTTCATCAGCTACGCGACCCCGCAGCGCTCGTTCGCCGAGGAGCTCCGGGCCGCCTGCGAGCGGGCCGGGATCTCGACCTGGCTGGCGCCCGACGACGTCCCGGCGAGCGCCGACTACGCCGAGGCGATCATCACGGGCATCAACGAGTCCCGCCTCGTGCTCCTGCTCCTGAGCGCCGCCGCGAACCTCTCCCCGCACGTCCTGCGGGAGGTCGAGCGGGCGGTTTCCAAGAGGATTCCGATCCTGGCTGTCCGGGTCGAGGGCCTCACCCTCAGTCCGAGCCTGGAGTACTTCCTCAGCACCTCCCAGTGGTTCGACGCCACCGGTGGTCCCGTCCCCGCCCTGGGCGACAGGATCGCGACCCTCGCCGCGGCCATCCTGGCCGGCAGCCCAGGCGCCACGGCCGGCGCGACCCCAGCCCCCGCGCGTCTCGAGCTGCACGTGGGGCAGCAGTCGGTGTTCGACCTGCCCGTGCACGCCCTGTGCATCTCGCGCGGCGGGCTCGAGAGCTTCGCGCGCGCCCAGGCCGCTTCGTGGGTCGAGCGCTCGGTCCGCCTCGGCGAGACCCGGCTCACGCTCGCCGAGGTCAAGGCCCCCCGGCCGGTGCCCCTGGTCGTGCTCTACCCGGACTGGCTCCGCGGCCGCCTCAGCGAGGAGGTGTTCCGGACCGCCATCCTGGACGCCCTGTCGGCCGCGCAGCGCGAGGGGGCGACGGCCTTCGCCGTCGCGCCCACCGGCCGCACGCACGGCTTCTCGCGGCTCCTCGCCCTGCGTAGCACGCTCAACGGGTGGGCCGACTACCTCACCACATCCAGGGGCGGGGTCGCCCCGACCATCGCCGCGCTCCACTTCGCCGTGATGGAAAGCGTCGACGCCAGGTACGAGCTGGGCCTCCTGCATGCCGAGCTGGAGCGGCACCTCGGCCGCGGCCTGTTTGCCGAGCACTACCGCCTGGCCGATCTGCGCCTGGACCGCGCGCGGCTGACGATCGAGGCTGAGCTCATGCGCGCCTGACCAGCACTCCCGGCCACGCTGCGAACGCCTGGCCGTCGAAACGCAGGTGCGTGATCGACACGCTCGCCCCGACCTCTCGAGTCGCTCCGGGACGTTCATTGACGTCACAGCCAGGGGGCTCCGCCCCCCGAACCCCAGAGAGCAGGGGCCTGAAAATGAAAGACCCCGCCGAGCGGGGTCGTGAATCTGCTGGTGCCCAGGGACGGACGGCTCGTCGGGATTCACTCCCGGCGAGCCTGGGGGGTGCGGGGGGCGACAGCGCACGGGCGGGTGGCGGGGTTGTGCGCTGCCCCCCGCTCTCGGAATCACCGCCGACTCGGGGATTTTCCCCTCCACGCCGCGATCCCCGCCACCGCCCACCCTACCTCCCCGGCGGCGATCGCTTCGCTCCGGGACGTCCCCTGACGTCACGATCAGGGGGCTCCGCCCCCCGAACCCCCGAGAGCAGGGGCCTGAAATCAAAGACCCCGCCGAGCGGGGTCGTGGTTCTGCTGGTGCCCAGGGACGGAATTGAACCGCCGACACGGGGATTTTCAGTCCCCTGCTCTACCAACTGAGCTACCTGGGCACGCCAGGCCGGCGGATTATCTTCGCTTCACTGGTGCGTGTCAACTCGGAACGGCAGGAATTCAGCCCGCCCACCCGACCAGGCTCAAGGCTTCAGGCTCAAGGCTCCAGGTCCCTCCACCCTTCCTGGAAGCCGGCCCGCCATCGCAAGGGCTGGCAGAGAGGACCTTGAGCCCGAAGCCTCACACCTGGGCGGGTGGTGGATCTTGAGCCTTGAGCCTGAAGCCTTGAGCCTGGAGGGGCGGTGGTGGGTCCACCGCCGTGTCACAATGCGGCGTGCGCACGCGCTCATCGCCGGCCGCCTGGGTGATTCTCACCGCCGTGCTCGTGGGCGTGCTCTACCCGGCGCTCGTCCTGCATCGGGTGGTGGCTCCGGAGGCCAGCCTGCGCGGGCAAGCGCCCTGGCGGGTCGCAGTGGGGACCGTTCCCCTCCCCTCCTCCTGAACAGGTGCGCGCCGCGACCGAGCTGGGCACGCGGCTCAGCCTGCTCGAGCGCGACCTCCTCGGTCTGGCGGTGTGGAACCCGTGGGTCGGCGGCGGCCGCCCCGGCTGGCTGGCCTCGGCGCGCGAGGGTGGCGCGCCGCTGCCGCTGCTCGCCGTCCTGCTGGCCCGGCCTGGGCACGGCTGGACGGGGCTGATCGCCTTCCAGGTGACCGCCGCGTTCCTCTCCTGCCTCTGGATGCTGCGCCGCCTGAGCCTGGAGCCCTGGCCGGCGGCGATCGGCGCCATGTGCTACGCCCTGGCCGGACCGGTGGCCAGCCACTGGCTGGACTGGCAGGGCTCGGCGCTGGCGCTCGGGCCCCTTGCCATCGCGGTGGCTGCAGGCCCCGTCCGACGCGGGCTCGCCTCCTCCCTGGCGCGCTGGGCGCTCGTGCTGGTGGTTCTCGGGCTCTGCGGGCCGCCGGTCGCCCCGTTCGTGGCCCTGGCAGCCGCCGTCGGCGGTGCTGCAGGGCGGAGGGCGGGCGACTGTCTCTCGTGAGCTGGTGGCGCTGCTGCTGGGCGGCATCGTGGCGATGGCGGTGCTGGCTCCGCGAGCGTGGCTGGTGGTGGCCGGGCGGGAGCCCGGGGCGCCGGTGCTCTCCGCCTCGACCGAGCCGCGCCTCGCCGGGCTGGCGAGGGTTGTGCTGCCACCTCCTCAGCTCGACCCGGCGGCGCCGTTGCCCGCCCAGCGCGCCGCGGACGGGCGCGGGTTCGTGGGTCTGGGGGTCCTGCTTCTCGCCGCCATCGGCCTCCTGGCGGGCCCCGCCAGGTCTCGTGCAGTCTGGGGCGGGGCCCTGCTTGTGGCGCTCGCCGTGTCGCTGGCGCCTGACGGCTGGCTGGGAGGGTTGGGCCTTGCGCACCGTCCGCTCGGAATCGTGGCCCTGGCTGCAGCCACCCTGGCGGCCTTCGGCGTCCAGCGACTACTGCGCGGGCTCAACGAGCCGAGCCGATCGCCGGCGGCGCTCGCCGTCGCCGGCCTGCTGCTCTGGAGCCTGCTTCCCGTCGCGGCACGACACATCCCCTACGCCACCCCATCCGAGGCTGCCCTGCCGGTTCCGGTTCCACCCGCCAGCTCGCCCGGGGACGGACGCATCGTGGGCCTGCTCGGCTGCCTGCCCCCGGACGTGGGTGCCGCCGCCGGATTGCCGGACGTGCGCGCCAGCTTCTTCGACGGCGAGCCGCGGTACGCCGCACTCCTGGGCGCCGGGCCGGACGGCACGTTCTCGGTATCGCGGGCGCTCGCGCCCTCATCGGCCCTGCTCGGGGTCCGGACGCTCGTGGAGCCGCTTCCGGTGCGGGTGGTCTCCGGCGAGATCTTCTCGCATGTCGAGATCGCCGACATCATCGCCACCGGCGAGGCCGGCGGGATGCGCCGCTACCCCGTGCATCTGGACGCTGGCGCCTGCCGCCTCGGCCTGCCCGCCTGGGTCGGGCCGACAGCCGGCACCTGGCTGCAAGTGGGCACGCAGCTTGTGGCGCTGGCAGGCGACCCATCCCTGGCCGCCGAGAGCGACCAGTGGAGGTGGTTTGCCGTGCCGGCCGTCACGGCCCCGACCCCGGCCGTGCTGGTGCTCCCGGCCGGGGCACCGTCGGTGCTCCCAGTGGCGCTGGACCATTCGGGCCTCCGGCTGATCAGCGAGGCGGGCGGCGCCCGGGTCTGGGACTGGGAGCAGTCCTCCGGGTTCGCCTCGCTCACCTGGCCGCTGGGAGAAGCGCGTCCGCCGGCGGACCGTTGCCCCGGAGTGGTGAAGATCCTGGAGGCCGCGACCGACCGGTTGACCCTCGACGTGGCGACATCGGGCCCGTGCACGGTGCTCGTCCAGGTCAAGTACCGGCCGGCGCTGTGGCAGGCCCGGGTGAACGGCCAGCCGGCCCAGGTGCTGCCGTGCGCCGAGGTCTGGAGCTGTGTGCCGGTCTCCCGGGGCGCGGCGAAGATCGAGCTGTCGGCGACGGTGCCGTTGGCGGTGAAGGCACTGGCACTTGGCGGACTGCTGGCAGTCGTCGGGCTGGCATGGGTGGGGAGGAAGACATGAAGCTGGTCGATCCAGATTCCGGCCTGGAACGAGGAGGAGCACCTGCCCGGGTCGATCGCGGAGCTGCCGCGGCGAGGTGCCGGGTTTCGACGAGGTCGAGGTGCTGGTGGTGGACGACGGCTCCGACGGACCGCACGGCCGAGGTGGCCGCGCGCGGCCGGCGCGCGAGGTGGTGCGCCTGCCCATCCATCGCGGGCTGGCGCGGACCTTCACGACCGGGCTCGAGGCCGCCCTCGGCCGCGGCGCCGACGTCATCGTCAACACCGATGCCGACGGCCAGTACGACCCGTCGTGCATCCCGGACCTGGTGGCGCCGATCCTCGCGGGCGACGCCGACATCGTGCTGGGCGACCGCGGGGTCGGGACCCTCGGCGCACTTCTCGCCGGCCAAGCGGCTGCTGCAGCGGCTCGGCGCCTGGGTCGTGCAGCTCCTGTCGGGAGCGCCGGTGGCCGACGCCACCACCGGCTTCCGCGCCTTCTCCCGCCGCGCCGCGGCCCGCGCTCAACTGCTACACCACGTTCACCTACACCCTCGAGACGCTGATCCAGGCCGGGCAGTCCGGGCTCGCGGTGCGCTCGGTCCCGATCCGCACCCGCGACGACCTCGCGGCCGTCGCGGCTCTTCCGCACCAACCTGGGCTACGTCCTGATCTCCCTGGCCACCCTGCTGCGCCTGGTCTTCATCTACCGGCCGCTGCGCAGCCTGCTGGTCCTGGCGTGCCTGCTTCTGGGTCCCGGCGGCGTCCTGGTCGGCCGGTTCGGCTACTACTACCTGACCGAGATCTCGCCGGCCGGGCCATGTGCAGTCGCTCATCGCCGCCGCGGTGCTGGCGATCACCGGGGTGCAACTCGCCGTGCTCGGCGCGCTGGCCGACCTCACGGCGGTGAACCGCCGCATGCTGGACGAGATGCGCGGCCGCCAGCGGGAAGCGCCGGTGAGCCGGCGCCGCCTGCTCTCCGCCCTCGCTGGCGGTCGCGGCGGGGCGGTCGCTGCTGGCGGGCCTGCTGTGGGCGGCCCACCCGGGGCAGGTCCTGGCCCTCGCCGCGCCGCACCGTGGCGCGGCGCTCGGCCGTCGCCTTCGCCTGGGCGACGCTCGTCCTGGCGTGCCGCGGGGTGCGCCTGGGCTGCTGAGCGGCGGCCGCCTGACCGGTTCGCACGGCCACGGCGGTGATCGCCGCGGCGCAGCTCGCCGACGACTCGTCCTGCCGATGCGCCTCGGCGAGCGTGGTGCTCTTCCCGGCGCTGCAGCGCCGCCGGCGTGGCCGGGGCGGTGCGCGGCCTGTCGTTCCTGGTGCTGCCCCGCGCCCTCGACGTGGCGGGCTGCTGGCGTGGGCCGTGGGGGTGGGATCTGGATGCGGGTGCCGGGTCTGCTCACCGCGGCGCCGGTGGCGGCCCTGGCCGCACTCGCCGGCTCCTGACCGCTGCGCGCGACCCGCTCGGCCCGCCGGCTCGCCCTCCGCCTGCGCCGCGGCGGCGGCTGGCGGCGCAGCGTGCTGCGGCAGCTCCTGGAGGTGCGCCACGAGCTGCTGAAGGTGAGCCCGCTCCCCGTGGCGGGCCGTCTCCGTGGTGGCTCTGCTCGCTGGCTCGCCTGGGGCGGCGATCTGGGGGCTCACGGTGGCGCTGCTGCGCGGCATGGGCCTGCACTGGCCGGCGACTCGATCCTGCTCGGGATGATCGGGGCGGCGCTGGGCGCCAGCCTCCCGCTCAACGCGGTCGGCAACTTCGGGACCCAGGAGGCCGGCTGGGCCGCGGCGCTGGCCACCGTTGGCGTGCCGGCGAAGGCGGCGCTGGCGGCAGGGTTTGCCTCCCATTCCTGGAGCGTCGCCTTTGCGGCCGTCCACTGCGCTCGTGGCGCTGCCGTTCCTGCTGGCGTGGCACCGCCGCGAGCGGCTACGTCGCCTGAGGGATCGTAGGGCGGGAGGGTCTCGCGGGGCGGCCACAGCTCCCGGCCCGCCAGCTCGCGGTCGAGCCGCATCGTGATCTCGTCCATCGCCGCGCCGATGCGCTCGCCGGCCTCGGCCGGCGTGCCCAGCGCGTGCGGGTCCATGGGGTCCCCGTACTCCACGACGACCCGCGCGAACGGCTTCGGGATCATCCCCATGTCCCACGAGTGCAGGAGCTTGAAGCGATCGCACGAGAGGGTGACGGGCACGACCGGGATCTTCATGCGCCGGGCGAGCAGCAGCACCCCGGGCTTGACGCGGCGCCACGGGCCCTTCGGGCCGTCCACGGTGAGAGCGGCGAACGGCGCGCCGGCCCTGAGCGCCCGCTCCATCAGCGCCGAACGCCTCGCGCCCGCCCTTCGACGCGGAGCCCCGCGTCGCGTGCATCCCCAGGCCGTCGACGCACCCGGCCGCCAGGGCGCCGTCCTTGGACTTGCTGGCCATCGTCACGCAGCGGGAGCCGCGGTGGAAGGGAATCAGGCCGATGAGGCGGCCGTGCCACAGTGCCAGCACGTAGGACGGCGGCAGCTTCTCCTTGCACCGTGCCTCCTCCCGCCAGGTCCAGGCCAGCACGCGGAACACCAGCGCCAGCAGCCGCCCCGCCAGGTAGTAGGAACGTTCCCCCACCCGGCCAGGCTACAGGCTCAAGGCTCAGGGCTCAAGCTCCCCCACCCAGCCTCAGCCAGGCTCAGGTGCTCCCCCTCAGGCTCAAGGCTCAGAGGCTCAGGCTCTCCCTCCACCCGAGCGACCGGTCTCGCCTGGTACGCTGGCTCGGCTGAAGCCTTGTGCTGATTGGCTGATTGGCTGAGTCTGATGGGCGGGTGGTGCTCCGGCTACAATCCCTCCGTGCCGATGCGGATCGTGCTGGTGCGGTCGCGATACCCCGGGAACGTGGGGTCCGCGATCCGCGTGGCAGGGAACTTCGGGGTCCCCGAGCTGGTGCTCGTGCAGCCGGCGTTCCCCGTCGACGAGGACGAGGACCTCCTGCGCATGGCGATGGGCGGGCACGAGGTCGTGCCGGGTGACGACCGCGGCGACGCTGCGCGAGGCGGTCGGCGACGCCGATCTGGTGCTGGCCACCACCTCGCCCCGCTCCCGGGAGCTGCGGCGGGTGCTGACGCCGCCCCAGGCCAGGGAGCTGCTCGTGGAGCGCGCCCCGCGCCTGGCTGGCGGTGGTCTTCGGCCCCGAGCGCGGCGGGCTCTCGCGCGAGGAGCTCCGGCTCTGCCACGCCCGGGTCACGGTGCCCACCAACCCGGGCTTCGCGGTCCTCAACCTCGCCCAGGCGGTGGCCGTGATCGTCTCCCGCCTGTGCGAAGGGGAGCACGAGCTGACCGAGCCCCCGGACGCCATGGATCGGCCGGCCTCGCTCGGCGAGCTGGAGGCCGGGATCCGTCCACCTCCAGGAGGTGCTTCTGGCCTCCGGAGCGCTGGACCCCCAGAACCCCGCCCGCATCGTCGACCAGGTGCGCCGCTGGCTCGGCCGGACCGCGCCCACCCGCCGGGAGCTGGCGCTCCTCCACGCCCTCGCCGCCCACGTCGCGTACCTGACGAAGAAGCGCGCGGGGTCGTAGGACCGCTTGCCGCCGGCCGCTACATCTGTGGCTCGGAGGGGGCGCTGTTTGCCGCGGCCGAGCAGGATCTCCAGAGGATCACGGCCCGTCAGCCGGCGGAAGCGGTCGGCCATGCCTTCGACGACGCCCCCGCTCTCGTCCAGCTCGATGCGCTCCAGGCGATGGCCGGGAAGGAAGACGGTCATCGGTGCGATCAGGACCTGCTGGTCCTTCCCGGAACTGGCTCGCGAAGTCCTCGAAGGCTTCGAGGGGCACCGCCCGCACCGTCGCGCCGACCGCCGTGAGGCCCAGCAGCACGCCCCAGAACTTCTCGCGCGGGGCGCCACAGGACACGACGACGATCTGCCCGGTGTCCACGGTCTCAGTGTGCCGGCTGGCAGAGCTCGATGAGCACGCCGCCGCCGGACCTGGGGTGCAGGAAGCAGACCTGGCTGCCGTGGGCGCCGGGCCTCGGCTCGTCGCTCAGGAGCTGAAACCCCGCCGCCTTGAGCTGCCCCATGGTGGCGCGGATGTCCTCGACCTCGAAGCAGATGTGGTGCAGCCCCTCGCCCCGCTTCTCGATCGCGACGGCGATGGGCGAGTCGGGAGCGGTGGGCTCCAGCAGCTCGATCTGGGTGCCGCGCACCGGCAGCATCGCGACCTTCACCTTCTGGCTCGCAACCTCCTCCTCGCCCGACACCTCGAGACCCAGCGCCCGGTACAACGCCAACCTCTCCTCAAGCGATCTCACGGCAATTCCGATGTGGTTGATGGCCTGCATGGCTCCTCCGCGCGCCACCCTGCGACGCGCCGGCGGGGAGATTACCACGCGCGGAGGACGGTGATCGGTGGTCAGTGATCCGGTGGTTCAGTCGGTCAGGATGCATCGGAGATGGGAAGACCGCTCCTGCACGGCGTGGCCACGATCCCAGTCCTCCCTCCTCCGATCACCGACTCACCGACCACTGATCACCGGTTGGTCGGGAGGGCTCCCAGTACCGTGCCGGGGTAGTAGTGCGCCAGGATCTCGGCGAAGGAGGCCCCTCCGATGGCGAGACCGTAGGCCCCGTTCTGGCACATCCCCACGCCGTGGCCCCAGCCGCGGCCGAGGAAGCGCAGGCCGGGCTTGCCGTCGACCTGGGCCGGGTTGCTCCACGAAGAGCGAGTCGGGCAGCTCGAGGGCATAGCGGAAGGCGAGCCCGGCCATGGAGGTCTCGCCGGCCGCGTGGCTGCACGGTCACCCGGACGACGCGGCCCGAGATACCCTCGCCGGTCCACCCGCACGTCGCGCACGCCGGCCACCTGCAGCCGCCGCCCGATCTCGTCGAGGCTCAACTCGCGCCGCCACCACGACCAGCTCGATGCGTCGTCGGCAGTCGGCCGGGGCTCCACCTCGACGACTGGGCAGACCTCGCCTGCACACCAGACGGACAGCGAGGAGCCCGGCTGTGCCGTCACCGGGGCCTGTCGCCAGCGCTCGCCCTGCCGCTCGATCACCCGCGGCACGTCCTGCCAGCGCGAGGGCGGTCTGCCCGTCCTCCCGCAGCACCGTGAGCCCGTCGCCGCCCGGGCCGAGACGGCCGTTGAGCTGACGCACGCTGCCGACGAGCTGCGCCAGGCGCAGCGACCGCCGCCAGCTCCCAGCGCTCGCGAGCTCCCCGCCGGGGGTGGCGCCAGAGGCAGCCGGAAGACCCGCAGCAGCTCCAGCAGGCCCGCTCGCCCAGCTCCTTGCCAGGACGCGCCACCAGCACGCCGGCCTCGTCGAGACGAACGCTGCCACCAGCCCGTCGAGGCCCGGACCGGCCGTGGCGCCTCCCAGGCGGGTCGCCAGGGCCTGGGCGTCGGCGGCACGCCCAGGGCCGCGGCCAGCCTCCTCGGCGACCAGCGCCAGGCGTCCCTCGCTGTCGAGCCACGGACCCTGGCGGCTCGCCGGTCCCAAAGCGCCGCTCGCCCTCGACGCGGCACGGCACGCCCTTGAGGTAGGGCGCCTCGGCCTCGGGGAACTGCCAGACGGCGTCCTCGGTGTGACCCCCGCATGTCGAGTGGTAGAACGTCTGGGCCGGGCCGCCCCTGGAATGCCAGAATCTGCCCGGCGGTCTCGGCAACGGCGCGGTCGGAGAGCGGGTGCTCGACCCCCGTGCCCTCGTAGACCTGGCAGCTCATGGTGTCGCAGAGGTCCCAGCCCTCCGCCGCGTGATCCCCCAGGTGGGCCACCGCGTAGGTGCGCGCCGCAACGGCCTGGGCCTTGAGCGCCTCCAGCGCCGGGAACGCCTTGGGACCCAGCTCGGCCGGCACCACCCCGCGCAGATACGCCTCCAGGTTGAGGATGTTGACGACCCTAAGCCGCCGTTGACCCGGCGGATCTCCAGGGAGCCGCGGTAGGCGCGCGCCCCGGCGCGGACCGGTCGGTCGTCGACGGATGTGACCCGCAGCCAGGTGCCGCACACTCTTCGGTCGCCGTTTCCCTGGGTGCACAGCTCCGGGCTGCCGCGCTCGACCAGCCGCCCCGGCTCGGCAAACCCGGCCTCGGCCAGCCGGGACGTGAAGTCCTGGCGCGTCACGCCGGGCGGCCCGACCGCCACGACCCGGCGCAGGCTGCCGGCCTCCTCCATCCTCGCCCCCAACCCGGCGCGCTGCACTTCACGCTCGCTGCCTCGGCGTTGCTCGGCTCGCCGTAGGCTCCGACCTGGCACTCGAAAGCTGCTCCCGTTGCCCGCGACCTGCAGCGGGCCACGAACCTCCGCGCGTCCGGACGGCGTGTCCACGGCGAGGGACCTGCCCTGCCTCCCCCAGAACCGGCGGCCAGGCCGCGCCCTGCAGGAGCACCCGAACGAGCGGGCTTCGCGGTCCGCGCCCGGGCGGACAGGCGGGAGCTCGGGGTGGGCTGGGGAGTCGGGCCTGTCGGGGATGGGGTCGGCTCGGGCGTGGCCACCGGCACCGGGGTGGCGACCCGCACGGGAGTCGGGCGGGGCGTGGGCACCACCGGCCGCGGCGGCACCGAGCGGCACGCCGCCGCTCCAGTCAGCACCAGTACGATCCGGCGATTCGGGCCTCAACGCCTGCGACCCCCGGGGGTGCGCTCGCGGGCGCGGTAGTCGTCGCCTCGCAGCTCGATCGTCTCGCACATCTCGTAAGACGCGAGCGCAGCCGGTCGGAGATGCGGTCGGACAGGGTCTCCTGCCAGCGGTCCACTACGTCGGTTGGGGAGGGTCGGGTTGGCGCCTCACCACCTGCCCGCGCCGTCCGGGCCCGCGGTGGCTGGGGCGAGTCGAGGTAGTTCGTGGTGACGAGCGTCAGGCGACGCCGCATGTAGCGGGAGTTGATCACGTAGTAGAGCTGATCGAGTACCCACTCGGTGGGCCGGCAGGCGCCCAATTCGTCGAGCACCAGCAGCTCCACCTCGATGACCGGCCGCAGGATCTGCTCGCGGCTGGGTCCCCCGCCGTCGATGGTCATCTGCAGTTGCTGGATGAGGTCGGTGGCGTTGACGTACAGCCCGTGCACGCCGCGTTCGAGGATGATCGCCCGCAGCGCCGCCACGGCGAGGTGGGTCTTGCCGGTCCCGACCCGACCCATGAAGAGCACCCCGCGCTCGGCGCTGGGAACGTGTCGACGAACTCCTGGGTGCGGCCGCGCGCCTTGACCAGGCTGGGGTCGCGCTCGTTCCAGATCTCGAAGCTCTCCACGGTGCAGTGCTGGTAGCGCTCGGGAATGGCGGCCTCGGTGAGCACCGACTCCCGGTGCCACTCGTCCAGGCACTGGCACCGCACGGCCATGCTGCGGCCGTCCCGTTCGACGACCACGAATCGGGCGCCACCACAGCGCGGGCAGGAGCGGGCCGCTTCGGACACCGGGGCATTCTACCCTGATGGTGCGGGATGCGGGGTCCGGGGTCCGGGGTCCGGGGTCCGAGCCACGCCCCCAGACGCACCCCCCGGGAGCAGTAGGCGTACCGGGGGTATGTTGCTGAATTTGTTGGGGTGAGGTAGCGTTGGGTGTTGTCCCGAGGCGCAGCACGAAGTCTGGGAGGGGCCATGAGCGACAGTCCGAAGCCGACCGGCAAGAAACGCAAGCAGCGGAAGGTCAGTCTCGCCGCCGGCCGCCGTCCCGAGCAGGGGCCGCCGCCGGTCGCCGTCCCCGGGAGTCGCCTCCGACCTCGACCGGCGCGAGCTGTACGTCAACCGCGAGCTGTCCCTGCTGGAGTTCCAGCGCCGGGTGCTCGAGGAGGCCGAGGACGAACGCAACCCGCTGCTCGAGCGGGTCAAGTTCCTGGCCATCGTCGGCTCGAACCTGGACGAGTTCTTCATGGTCCGGGTCGCCGGCCTCAAGCAGCAGATCGCGGCCGGGGTCGTCGAGCCGTCCGCCGACGGCATGACCCCGGCGAGCAGCTCGCCGCCATCCGCAAGGCGCGCCAGCGAGCTCATGACCGAGCGCCTACAGCGTGCCTGGACGAGAAGCTGCTGCCCGGCGCTGAGCGAGGCCGGCATCCACATCCTGGACTACGACGAGCTCGACCAAGCGGCAGCAGCAGACCGTCGAGCAGCTACTTCGACGAGGTCGTCTTCCCGGTGCTCACGCCGCTGGCCCTGACCCGGGCCGCCCGTTCCCGCACATCTCGAACCTCTGCCTCAACCTGGCGGTGCTGGTGCGCGGACGCCGACGGCGAGACGCCGCTTCGCCCGCGTCAAGGTGCCCGACACCCTGCCGCGCCTGGTCCCGATCAAGCGCTCCTCGGGCGGCGTCCGCAAGGACGGCACGGTCCGCACGACCACTACTTCGTCTGGCTCGAGCAGGTGATCGCCGCCAACCTGGACGCCCTGTTCCCCGGCATGGACGTCGTCGAGGCCCACCCCTTCCGGGTCACCCGCAACGCCGACATCGACATCCAGGAGCTGGAGGCCGCCGACCTGCTCGAGACGCATCGAGGAGAGCGTGCGGCAGCGCCAGCTTCGGCTCCGTCGTGCGGCTGGGATCGAACGCGGCATGCCCGACCGAGATCCGCGAGCATCCTCTTCGAGAACCTGGAGGTCGACCGCAAGGACGTCTACATCCTGCGACGGCCCGCTCGGCCTGTCGGCGCTCATGCAGCTCGACCGCGATCCCGACCGCCCCGACCTCAAGGACCGGCCCTTCCTGCCGGTCGCTCCCGCCGGCCCTCGACGGACTCGCGAGCGGGCCGGCGATCTTTCGCCGCCATCCGCGCGCGAGGACATCCTCCTGCACCACCCGTTCGACTCCTTCGCCCCGGTCGTCGACTTCCTGCGCGCGGCCGCCCGCGACCCGGACGTGCTGGCCATCAAGATGACCCTCTACCGCGTCGGCCGGAACTCGCCGGTGGTCGAGGCGCTGCTCGAGGCCAACGAGAACGGCAAGCAGGTGGCGGTGCTGGTCGAGCTGAAGGCGCGCTTCGACGAGGAGACCAACATCGAGTGGGCGCGCGCGCTGGAAGCCGAGGGCGTGCACGTGGTCTACGGCCTGCTCGGCCTGAAGACCCACTCCAAGATGGCCCTGGTGGTGCGCCGCGAGGGCGAGCGATCCGCCGCTACGTGCACCTGGCCACCGGCAACTACAACCCGGTCACCGCCGCAGCTCTACACCGACATCGGGCTGTTCACCTGCGACGAGGCGATCGGCGCCGACGCCACCGACCTGTTCAACTTCCTCACCGGCTACTCGGCCAAGACCGACTACCGCAAGCTGCTGGTCGCGCCGATCAACCTGCGCGACGCGCCTCGAGGCGCTGATCCGGCGCGAGATCGAGCACGCAGCGCGCCGGCCGGAGGCGGGCACATCATCTTCAAGATCAACGCGCTGGTCGACAAGGAGCATCATCCGGCTGCTCTACGAGGCCTCCCAGGCCGGCGTGCGCGATCGACCTGCTGGTGCGCGGCATCTGCTGCCTGCGCCCGGGCATCGCCGGGCGTCAGCGAGAACATCAGCGTCACCTCGCATCGTCGGCCGCTTCCTCGAGCACAGCCGCATCTTCTACTTCCGCAACGGCGGCGAGGAGGAGATCTACGTCGGCAGCGCCGACCTGATGCCGCGCAACATCGACCGCCGCGTCGAGGTGCTCTTCCCGGTCGCGAGCCCGCAGCTGATCCGCCACCTGCGGGACGACATCCTCGGCGCCTACCTGGCCGACAACGTGCAGGCCCGCCGCATGCAGCCCGACGGCACCTACGTGCGGCTCAAGCCCAAGCCGGGCGAGCCCGCCGTCGACTCCCAGCTCGTCCTCATGCGCGCCCGTCCGGCGGAGTAGGATTGTCCCTGGACCTGGACTTGGACTGGAGCTGGACTGGGCGGCGGGGCCTGCGCGAGCCGATCGGGGCGCAGAGCAGCTCACCGCAGCGGCCCCGTCGACGATCCATCTGGTCTTGCATCCGGGTCCAAGTCCAGGTCCAGGTCCAGGTCGAGGTTGGGCCTGCGAAGGCATGAGTCAGTTGCGGTGCCTCTCCCCTCGTCTTCTCTCCCGGGGTAGACTTCCCGCGGAGGCCACCCATGCACGCGATTGCGCCTGCCGACCTGACGCTCCGGCCGTTCCACCTCCTGGACCAGCAGTGGGCGCTGCTGGTCGCCGGCGCCGAGCGTCCCAACCCCATGACCGTCGCGTGGGGCGGGTTCGGCACCCTCTGGAACCGGCCGGTCGTCACCGTCTTCGTGCGCCCGACGCGCTTCACCTTCGAGCTGCTGACCCGCGAGCCGTCCTTCACCCTCAGCTTCCTGCCCGACGCGTGGCGGGACGCCCTCGAGCTGTGCGGCACCCGCTCCGGCCGCGACACCGACAAGTGGGCCGCCTCGGGCCTCGTCCCCGAGCCCTCCGAGATGATCCCGGTGCCGCGCGTCGCCCAGGCCGAGCTGGCGTTCGAGTGCCGGGTGCTGGCCACCTGGATCTGGACCCGGGCCGGTTTCATCGATCCTTCGATCGAGAAGCTCTACCCTCTCTCCGACTACCACCGCGTCTACTTCGGTCACGTCCTCGCCGCCTGGCAGCGGTAGGACCTTCCGACTGACTCTGTTGCGAGTGAAAGGTGGGCGTCGCGCTCCCGCGCGGCGCATCGCGGCCCGCCGGGCCGCGCCGGCGCCCTGCGGGCGCCGATGCCGCTGCACGGAGCTGCGCGGCGCCACCGATCCTGCCATCCGCGCGACGTCCCGCGGGCTGAGGGCCGGGGTGCCGGGGTTCAAACCGTGGGTCCGAGGGATGCAGCGCCACTCAGCCCTGTCCGACTCTCCTCGCTTCGCGGGCGCGAGGGCACCGCGAGCCGGCCAGCCCTTGAGGACGCGGATGCCGCAAGAGTGCGCCGCCGACCTTGTGATCGACCGGGATGAGCCGGGCTCCTGCGACCGCGAGCCTGAGCCCCGTCGCTGGGATCCGGACGGTGAATGGCTGATTCCGCTGGCGACCGCGGGTCGACCTGCTATCCTTGCGCCGGGAAGGAAGCTTCCCATCCCCACGTTCCGGGAGAGCGCCCGGGGCGACCGGAAACATGGAAGGAGGGTCCCCAGCCGCGCTCCTCGGCCTGTGGACACGATCATCATGAGCAGCGAAGTACGACAAGATCCGCAACATCGGCATCTCCGCCCACATCGACTCCGGCAAGACCACGCTGACCGAGCGCATCCTCTTCTACGCGCAGAAGATCCACGCGATCCACGAGGTCAAGGGCAAGGACGGCGTCGGGGCCACCATGGACCACATGGAGCTCGAGCGCGAGCGCGGCATCACGATCACCTCGGCCGCCACCACCATCGAGTGGAAGGGCCACCACATCAACATCATCGACACGCCCGGGCCACGTCGACTTCACGATCGAGGTGGAGCGCTCGCTGCGGGTGCTCGACGGCGCGGTGCTGGTGCTGTGCGCGGTGGCCGGCGTGCAGTCCCAGTCGATCACGGTCGACCGCCAGATGCGGCGCTACAAGGTGCCGCGCATCGCCTTCATCAACAAGTGCGACCGCACCGGCGCCAACCCGGACCGGGTCGTCCGCGCCCTGCGCGACAAGCTCGGCCACCACCCGGTGCTGCTCCAGATCCCGATCGGGCTCGAGGCCGACTTCGAGGGGGTCGTCGACCTCATCGAGATGCAGGCGGTCTACTTCCGCGGCCCCAACGGCGAGCAGATCGAGATCGGCGAGATCCCCGAGGCGCTGCGCGCCCAGGCCGAGGAGCGGCGGGCCGAGCTGATCGACACCGCCAGCATGTTCTCCGACGAGCTGCTGGAGGCGGCGCTCGAGGACCAGGCCACCCCGGAGCTGATCCGCGAGGCCGTCCGCCGCGGCACCCTGTCCCTCGAGCTGACCCCGGTGCTGGTCGGGCTCCGCCTACAAGAACAAGGGCGTGCAGCCGCTGCTCGACGCCGTCGGCGCCTTCCTGCCGAGCCCCGGCCGAGGTCCCGATCGAGGCCGTCGACCTCGACAACGACAACGCGCCGGTGCAGCTCGCAGCCGACCCGGCCGGCGCAGACCGTCGCCTACGCCTTCAAGCTCGACGAGGGCCGCTTCGGCCAGCTGACCTACATGCGCGTCTACCAGGGCACGCTCGCCAAGGGCGACATCGTGATCCAGACCCGCACCGGCCGGCAAGCATCCGCATCGGCCGCCTGGTGCGGCTGCACGCCGACGACATGGAGGACATCGCCTCGGCGATGGCCGGCGACATCGTCGGCCTGTTCGGCGTCGACTGCCACACCGGCGACACCTTCGTCGGCGAGGGCCGCCGCCTCGCCATGACCTCGATGCACGTGCCCGACGCCGGTCATCTCCCTGGCCGATCACGCCCGCCGACAACAAGGCCCAGGTCAACATGAGCAAGGCGCTCCAGCGCTTCGCCAAGGAGGACCCGACGTTCCGCGTCACGCTCGACCAGGAGAGCGGCGAGACGATCATCTCCGGCATGGGCGAGCTGCACCTCGACGTCTACGTGGAGCGCATGCGCCGCGAGTACGGCGCCGTGGTGGAGACCGGCGCAGCCCGCAGGTCGCCTACCGCGAGGCGATCTCCCGGCGCGCCGACTTCGACTACCTGCACCGCAAGCAGACCGGCGGCTCGGGCCAGTACGCCAAGGTGGCCGGCTACATCGAGCCGTTCGAGGAGAGGGACTACGAGATGGTCGACGAGATCCGCGGCGGGGCCATCCCGACCGAGTTCATCCCCGCCTGCGACAAGGGCTTCCGCAGCGCGCTCGCCAAGGGCAGCCTGATCGGCTTCCCGATCGTCGGCGTGCGGGTGGTGCTCAACGACGGCAACTCCCACGCCGTGGACTCCTCGGACATGGCGTTCCAGACCGCGGCGCGGGCCGCCTTCCGCGAGGCCTACCGCAGGGCCGGCCCGCGCATCCTCGAGCCGATCATGAAGGTCGCGGTGGAGGGCCCGGGCGAGTTCCAGGGCGCGATCTACCGCACCCTGCTCGCACCGCCGGGGCGTCGTCATCGGCTCCACCGAGGACGAGGGGTTCGCCCGCATCGAGGCCGAGGTGCCGCTGGCGGAGATGTTCGGCTACTCCACCGAGCTGCGCTCGGCGACCCAGGGCAAGGCCGAGTACACCATGGAGTTCGCCCGCTACGCCCCGGTGCCGCGCGACGTCTCCGAGGAGCTGATGAAGAAGTACAAGGGCAAGGCCGGTCGAGGAGGAGGAGTCATGATGACCGAGACTGATGTTCGCGCTGCGCCGCTCGCCGCGCACCCTGCTCGAGCGCGACGGCCACCCCGGTCCCGGGCCGGGCCGCCTCGCCCTGGTGATGGCCCGCGCCGGCGTCGGCAAGACCGCCTTCCTGGTCGGCATCGGCATCGACGCCCTGCTCTCCGGGCAGAACGTGCTCCACATCTCCCTCCACTGCACGGTGGAGAAGGTCCGCGCCTGGTACGACGACCTCCTGAAGGAGATGCTGCGGCGCGAGAAGAAGCTCGCGCACGCCGCCGAGATCCAGCTCGAGATCGAGCGCCGGCGCCACATCCACACCTACGTGGGCCGGTCCTTCTCGGTCGAGCAAGCTGCGCCAGGCGCTCGAGCTGCTGCGCGAGACCATGGCGTTCATGCCGCAGGTCATCATCTTCGACCAGCCCGAGATGGAGAGGGTCGAGCGGGAGACGGTCGAGGAGCTCCGGCGCATCGCCGCGCGAGCTCGGCGCCGAGCTGTGGATGGCGTGCCGCACCCACCGCGAGGGGCCGCCCACCCTGCCCGGCCACCTGCCGCCGCCGGCCGACCGCTTCGAGGACCTGGTGGACCTCGGCGTTCCGCCTCGACTCCCACGACACCCGGGTCCGGCTCCACATCGCTCAAGGACCGCGCAGGAGATGCTCGACCGGACCTGAACATCCTCCTCGACCCCGAGACCCTGCTCCTGGTCACCGGCGTCGCCGCACGACGGTAGCGCTCGGGCTAGCGGAGACGCTCCAGCAGGGAGTGCAAGGCCAGGCGCACGAGCGGTGCGAGGGCGAGGATCATCGCCCACATCAGGACCGACTCGACGAACCCGTAGCTGAGCGCCGCCGCGGCGCTCACCTGCTGCAGCGCCGGGACCACCCGCAGCATGTCGAGCCCGAACAGCTCCCAGACGCTCTCGATGGACTGCACCGCGGCGCCCAGCACGGCGAACCACGCGGCGGGCGGGCCCGGCAGGCGGGGCACCCACTCCAGCAGCAGGTAGGTGAGGATGGTGTAGATCATGGTCAGCGCGAACGGCATGACCCAGCGCGCCGCGGGGGGCAGCACCAGCCCGTAGGCCGTGCCCCAGGCGTCGCCCCAGAACGCCGCCCCGTGCAGCACCAGCCACACCACGGACGAGGTGAGCAGGACCATGCGGCGGAGCGTGGCCAGCCGTGGCGCCGGCAGCCGCCTGGCGAGAGCCGCCAGGAAGACGACGTCGATGGCCAGGATCACCACGGCGGCGATCCAGTAGGCGCGGTCGCCCTGGAGCTCGGGCATCGCGGGCATCCTACCTCAGGACGATCGGGCGGACCTCGGGTTGGACCCCGGTGGTAGGATGGGCTCGATGGCGGAATCGGCACGCAAGCTCGCGACCTACGCGGACATCGCGCACCTCCCCGAGGGTAAGAACGTCGAGATCCTCGACGGGGAGGTCGTCCTCGCGCCGCGGCTCGGTGCCGGCCCACGGCGTGCGTCCAGATGGCGCTCTCGTTGGAGCATCGGCGGGCCGTTCGACATTCAGCGACGACCCCGGAGGCTGGTGGATCGTCATCGAGCCGGAGGTCGAGCTGTCGCGGCACGACGTCTACATCCCGGACCTCGCCGGCTGGCGCCGGAGCCGGGTTCCCGTCCTGCCGGACACCCGCCCCGTGAAGATCGTTCCCGACTGGGTGTGCGAGGTGACCTCCCCGTCCACGAGCCGCAACGACCGCGTGCGCAAGGCCGACGGCTACCTGCGCGGCGGCGTGCCCCACTACTGGCTCGTGGATCTCGACTCCCGCACGCTCGAGGCATGGGAAGCGCGGGATGGCGCCTGGGTCCGCCTCGGCGCCTGGACCGAGGACGATACCGCCCGCATCCCCCCATTCGACGCCGTCGAGCTGCGACATCGGCCGCCTGTTCCCTCGCCCGCTCACCGCAGTCGAACACCCCGCACCGACTGACTCTCGACCCCGATCCTCACCCCTTGAGCTTCAGCTCGCGGGCGGGGTCGGTGGTGGCGCCGATGCGGACGGCGAACGAGGTGCGGGCGGCGAGGTCGGCGTCGGTGACGATGTGGACGTCCAGCAGGCCGCCGGTGCGGGCGCCGACGCGGCCGTAGTTCACCTCGTCGAGGGCGAGGCTCCAGCCTTCCAGCCAGAGCTTGAGGTCCCGGAGCTGCTCGTCGCTGCCCCGGACGTGGACCAGCAGGTCGATGTCGGAGCACGGGCCCGCCGTGGCGTTCTTGGCGGAGCCGAGGACGTAGGCCGCCACCACGCCGAAGCGCCTCGCGTCGAGCTGGGCGGCGATGCGCTCGGCCATCGCCAGGCGCCAGCGCCAGTGGTCGTCGCGGCCGTCGTGGCCGCTGCTCTCCCCTTCCGGCAGCCCGAGGGTCGAGCCGGGCTCCACGAGCACCGCCACGGCCCGGTCCAGCTCGGCGTTCTGCAGCACCCGCAGCACCTTGCCCCTGGTCGCCTGGGGCACGTCGACGACCCGGACCACGGGCGCCAGGTGCGCGAGCTCGGGGACCAGCTCCGGCGAGCCGGTTCTCCGACCCCATGAAGAAGCTCTCGGCGAAGACGATGCCGGGGTCGTCCGGGTAGAGGGGCAGGTAGCGGATCGAGGCCTCGACCAGGTCCTGGAAGAAGTGGGTGCCGAACGACAGGTCCGGCGCCGCGCCGCCGCGCGCCCGCGCGATCTCGATGAGCATGGCGGCGTTGTTGATGTCGGAGTAGGTGACGGTCACGCCCAGCTTGATGTCGCCCCGGCTCCCCCACCGCCCCGGCCCCATGAGGATGAACTGCCGCCGCGGCAGCACCGCGTTGAGCCGGCTCACCGCCCGACCCACGGCCTGCAGGTCCCCGAGGTCCACGAGCCCGGCGTAGGCGTCCGGATCGACGTACACGATGTGGGTGAGGTCCGGCACCTGGCCGTTGGAGACGAACCGGTTGGCGGTGAAAAGCAGCCGGGCCTCCGGCAGGTCGGACGGGATGCGCGCTCCCACGGCGCCGCTGGCGCGGCTCTGGGGCCGGCACTGGAGGATGTAGAGGTCGCGTCCGTCCGAGGCGAACTCCACGTCCACGGGGTTCCCGGTGGCCGCCTGCAAGGTCTTGAGGATGGCAGAGAACTGGCGCAGGAACGGGGTGCCGCCGATGAGCCCGTCGAAGGTCACGACCAGGTCGTCGTGCTCGGGGTCGAGGAGCAGCCCGGACGGGCGCGTCAGGCGGTCGCCCTCGCGCACCGAGACCAGGCGGTGCAGCGCCGGGTACTCGTGCCCGTGCTCGCGCAGCAGCGCCTGCATGTCGAGGGTGGTGAGGGTGCGCTGGTCGAGGTCGATGACGTCGAGGGTGCGCGGCGCGTAGCGCAGCACCTCGTCGGTGGTGACGTTGACGCGCAGGGAGGGCTGCCCCGGCGACACCAGCACCGGGAAGTCCTCCCGCACCCGGTCCACCGCCCGCGTGCCGAGCCCCGGCACGAGCCGCAGCAGGCCGTCCTCCCGGCGGATGCGCGGGGACCAGCGGAAGTCGGTGTGGGAGAAGCCGACCCCGGCGAAGGCGGGGGCCCAGTAGCGGCCGATCCGCGTCCCCACCACCTCCTGGATCATGATCCCCATCTCCTCACGGAGGTGCAGCAGCCCCCGCTCGGCGCGGTACTGGATGGGGTCGGGGCCGAAGATCGAGGCGTAGACCTCGGCCACCGCGTCGAGCAGCGCCGCGAGGCGCTCCTGCTTGCTCCCGCGGTTGTGCAGGAAGAGGCTCTTGTACTTGCCGGAGAAGATCGCCCCGGCGCGGTCCTCGAGCAGCGACGACGAGCGCACGATGAGCGGCCCCTCGTGCAGGTCGTCGAGGGCCATGGAGAGCCCCTTGACGATCTCCGGCGGGAGCTCGGAGTTCTTGAAGACCTGGATGAGGTGCGGGTACTCCAGGCGCACCTGGTCCAGGTCCTTGTACTTCTGCTCGTAGACCTCCTCCAGGTGGTTGAAGAGCACGAAGGTGTGGATGGTGTCGGAGGCGATGTGCCAGGTCTTGGGGATGCGGATCGGGCCGATGTCGACGCCGTCCCGCTCCGCCTTCCGCAGGATCTGCTGGGCGAGGAACAGGCCGGCCGCCTTGCCGCCCACCTTCCCGGGGCTGCCGGGGAGGCACACCAGGCGCGCAAAAGGGCCGGAAAGTCATCCAGGGTGATGAAGTCCTTCGCCATCGCCACAAACGAGGGCTCATCCGACAGGAAGCGGCGGATCAGGATGACGAGCAGGGCGTGCATCCACGACCGCGTCAGCCCGCCGCCCTGGGGGGTCTGCTGCTGGAAGCGGCGGATGGCGTCGGCGACGTGGGTCGGCGAGGAGCCCTGGTCGACCACGGCCTTGACCAGGAAGCTCGACCGGTCCTCCTGGATCCAGCGCTGGATCCGCCCCATGATCTCGTCGTCGGGCAGATGCGTGGCGGCCAGGGAGAAGACCCGGTCTGCCAGCTCCAGGGGGTCCCCGAGCTCCCGGCGCTGCATCGGCAGGTTCTTCTCGCCCGCCACCCGCTCCTCGAGGCCGCGCAGCCCGACGAAGCTCTGCAGCAGCTCCTGGGTCTCGGGGATGCCGCTCCACGAGAGGTGGTTGGCGAGCTTGCGGGAGATGCGCACGAACAGGTCCTGGTCGGTGCGGCGCAGCATGTTGAGGGCGACCCGCCACTCCCGGGTGCCCTGCTCGGCCAGGGCGTCGTGGGCGGCGCGCCACTCCTGCACCAGCACCCGGAGCTGCTGGTGCTGGATGAAGTGCGCGAGCCGGTCGGCGATGGTGCGGATGAGCTTGCCTTCCTCGCTCAGGAACGGCCCCTCCTCGGCGGTCGGGACCTCCTGGCGGTACGACACCCAGAGCCGGCCGACCGGCCGGTCCTGGACGACGATCTCGGCCGACTGCACCCACGGCGTGTCGACGTAGCCCTCGGAGGTGTAGTCGTTCTCCCCGATCTGGATCTTCACCTGGCACAGCTCGGGGTGCTGCCAGCCGGCGGGCACGGCCTTGAGGACGCAGCGCAGCACGTCCTCGATCGGGGCCTCCGGCCGGCTGCAGCACTCCTCCACGTCGTACAGGCACGCCAGCTCCTTGGCGCGCTCCTGCAACGCCCACAGCAGCCGCTCGGGGGGGCGCGTCGGGTCACCCACGGCGCACCACCCCGCGGCCGGTGCGGCCGTCGACCCGCACCGACAGCGGCGCCGCAGCTCGAGGTGGCGCAGGGTCGTCGTCTCCGACGCGGCCGGCTGCGCCTCGAGCCAGCTCCAGTCGATGCTCCCGTCGTGCTCGCCGACCGAGAAGTAGGTCACGCCCAGGCTCGTGAGGTTGTGGAAGAAGTGGGAGCCCTGGCTCATGTCCTGGCGCATCGCCGGCAGGCTGGCCTCGACGATGACCTTGGCCCCGGCGATCTGGCCCCAGGTGACGGGCACGCCGCCGGTCGGGTCGGAGGTCCCCCAGCGGCCGAAGCCGATCAGCAGGTACCGCCGGCCGGCCGCGAGCAGCCGCTCGTTGAGCGCCGCCAGCTCCCGCGCCACGGTCGGGGTCAGCCCGGCCTCGAACCCCGCCCGCTTGACGAACACCACGTCCCGGATGGTCGTCGTCGAGCCCGTTGCCGAGTACCCGCTCGCTCGCCACCAGCATCCCCGGCGCCTGCAGGTCCTCCTCGGGCACGTCCACCTGGTCGGTGCCGCCGGCGAGCGCCCGCACCTGCAGGAAGCCGCAGCGGGCCGGCGTGCCGCCGCGCGGGTCGAGGACGACGGCGAGCTCGATCTCCACCCCGGAGCCCACCGCCTCCTCGCAGGCGCGCAGCAGCTCGCGCAGCATCTCGTTGACCGGCGCCACACCGTAGGACAGCACCGGCGCGAAGTTGACGAGGCGCGGTCCCCGCACCGACAGCGACGGTGTGATGCGATTCGACTGCGGGTCGAACGTCGAGGCCACGAAGCGCAGCGTGTCGTCGGCCTCGGCGTCGGCGAGGGAGGCCTTGACCATCCACTCGGTCTCGGTGAGCGGGTCGTAGGCCGGGGCCGGACCCATGTTGACGGCCCAGAACCCGGTCTGGGTGCTCTTGAGGAGCTCGCCGATCGAGTTGTACGGCGGCGGCGCCTTGGGTAGGCCGGCGAGTACGCCCAGCCGCCCTCGCCGTCGACGATCGTCTTGCCGAGCCCCAGCGCCAGGATTCCCACCCCGTCGGAGGGCTTCGCGTTGCCCGTGGCGTAGTAGTTGAACGAGCGGCCGACCCCGGCGATGTGCGGGTAGAAGCGGTCCCCGAACCGCGAGCCGACCACCTCCTGGATGACCACCGCCATCCGCTCGTCGGCATCCGGCGCGCCGATCGCCCGCGCGGTAGCTCTTGGCGTCCCGGAAGAACGTCGAGGCCCACACGAGCTTCACGGCCTCGGCCAGCTTGCGGAAGCGGGAGTCCACGTCGAGCTGGTTGTTGGGGGTCATCTTGGTGGCGTAGACGCCGGCGAGGGGGCGTCCCATGGCGTCCTCGAGCAGGGACGAGGAGCGCACCGCCAGGGGCTGGTGCACCTCCTGGACCAGGGACCGCAGGTCCCCGCCCAGCTCGATCGGCAGCTCGGCGCGCATGAAGGCGTTGGCCATGCGCTCGTCGGGGAGGTCGTCGAGGGCGGTCTCCCACAGCTCGTTGCGCTGCATGAAGGCGTCGAACAGGCTGGTGGTCACCACCACCAGGTGGGGAATCCCCACCGTGATCCCCTCGAAGCGCGAGCCGTCCAGCCGCGCCAGGGGCTGGAGCGCCCCCGCCAGCCCCGTCGCCTTCCCTCCCAGCTCGCCGTCCCCGATGTACGTGAACGGCGCCTCTGCCGAGAAGAAGTCACGCTCGAACCGCCTGATGCCCCCACCCTGAGCCCTGTCCCCCATGCCGCCACCTCCGCTACTCATTGGACACGATAGTAAGCCCTGGAGTGCGCAAGCCATGCTTGCGCCTTGGTGCGCCCACCGTCCAGGCCCTGCCGCTCCCCGGCGCAAGCCACGCTTGCGCCGCCGGAATCGAGGACAGGCTCGCTCCGCCACTTCCGCCGCGAGCACGGCTCGCGCCTCCCAAGGCAGCAGCATGGCTGCCGCAGTCCAAGGCTAGAAATCGTCCACGACATTGACCCGCTCACATTCGTACGACTGCACCTTACGGACGAATGCGCTCTCACCGCTCTGCTCGAACCAGGCCGCCGAGCAATACGGGTAGTCCGCCGCCACCGCCACGACCCCATGCTTCACCGCGTTGTAGTGCACGTACCGGAGCCTCGCAAGGTAGCTCTTCTCGAAGGTAATGCAGGTGTCCCAGTACTGGAACCAGACCCGCCGTCCCGGCTTGTCGTCGAGTCGGTTGATCCCTCGTGCGGTCTGCGAATGCAGGCGCTGCAGCATTGGCCGGAGCGATGAGGCGTCTTCTGGAGCCTGGGCCACGAAGTGGTAGTGGTTCGCCAGAATCGCCCACGCCTGGAGTTGCCAGCCATAGGACGAGGCCACTTCCGCGAGCGTGTCATGCAGGAGACTCAGGCGTTCTTCACCCTGGAACAGCAGGACCTTGTCGAGTGTGCCAGCAGTCACGATGTACGAGCGACCGGGATCGAAGACGTGGGACGGTCTGTGATGCCATGGTCTCGTTGGCGCTTCCACTCGACTCTCCTCGCGCAAGCATGGCTTGCGCGAAACCAAGGCGCAAGCATGGCTTGCGCACTCCAGCGCGCTCACACCCAGCCGCGGGCCTTGCACGCCTGGGCGACGCGGGACACGGCGATGACCAGGGCGGCGTCGCGCATCGAGAGCTTGCGCTTGCGGGCCAGGTCCGAGACGGCGTAGTAGGCGTTGGTCATGCGCACGTCCAGCTTCGCCAGCACCTCGTCCTTCTCCCAGAAGTAGTTGGCGTTGGACTGCACCTGCTCGAAGTACGAGCAGGTCACGCCTCCGGCGTTGGCCAGCAGGTGGGGCACGCTGAGCACCCCGCGCTCGCGCAGGGTGGCCTCGGCCTCGGGGCTGGTCGGGCCGTCCGCCCCCTCGGCGATGATCCGCACGCGCTGGCGAGATCCGGCCGACGTTGTCGGCGGTGATCTGGTTCTCGACCGCGGCGGGGATGAGCACGTCGACGTCCTGCTCGAGCCACGCCTCGCCGGGCAGCACCTCGTAGCCGAGGCTCGCGGCGCGCTGCCGGTCGATGGTGCCGAAGGCGTCCGTGATGCCTGCCAGCTCCGCCACCTGGACGTGGCGGCAGCTTGCGGATCGCGTACGCCTTCTGCTCGCGGGAGTCCTGGGTCGAGACGCACACCACCCGCGCCCCGAGCCGTTCCAGCAGCTCCGCGGCGTGCCGGCCCAGGCTGCCGAACCCCTGGATCGAGGCGAGCGTCTTGTCGGGCCGCAGGCCGATCTCCTTGAGCGCCTCGCGCAGGCAGAAGACGAGCCCGTACCCGGGCGCCTCCGTGCGGCCCAGCGAGCCGCCCAGCCCCACCGGCTTGCCGGTGATGAACGCCCGGGAAGCGGCCGTGGAACAGCGCCTCGTACTCGTCGAGCATCCACAGCATGTGCTGGGCGTTGGTCGCGAGGTCGGGCTCCGCGACGTCGGAGATCGGCCCCATCTCGCGAGACAGGGCGCGCACCCAGCCCCGGCAGAGCCGCTCCTGCTCCCCGGCGGAGAGGCCGTGGGCGTCCACCGCCACGCCGCCCGAGCTGCCGCCCAGGGGGATGTCCATCACCGCGCACTTCCAGGTCATCCACATCGCCATGGCCTGGACCAGGTCGAGGCTGCCGGTGGGGTGGAATCGGATCCCCCCCTTGCCCGGCCCGCGGGCGTCGTTGTGCTGCACCCTGAACCCCTTGAAGATCCGGAACGACTGGTCGTCCATGCGCACCGAGATGGAGAACCGGTGCTCGCGCAACGGGTCGCGCAGCAGCGCGCGGGTGGGAAGGTCCAGCTCCAGCATACTCGCCCACGCGGTCGAGCTGCGACTGCGCGATGGCGAGCGGGTTGTAGGCTTGGCTGTTCATGGCGTCGTCCTCTCGAGTGCCCTCGTCCCCCGAGTATGCCGCCCTCCCCCACCTCTGTCAACGACCCACGGCCAAGGAATGGCCTCAGACCTCGGGACCATGGCCTCAGGCCACGACAATAGCCTCAACCCTCAGACCTCAGGCCTCAGGTACTACAAGGCAGCATTGGCCGAGCGGGGAAGCTGAGGCCTGAGGCCGGGTGGTTGAGCGGGGGAGAACCTGAGGCCTGTCTTCCCTGAGGCCTGAGGCCGGGCGGGGGGTGGGCGAAGAACCTGAGGTCGGGTGGGCGGGTGGGGGGAAGGGCTATCCCTGGGGCTGGGACGGCAGGAAGCCCGCAGTTTCCTGCACCAGGTAGAGCGGGCGGTGCTTGACCTCCTCGTAGATACGGCCGACCCACTCACCCATCACACCGAGCGCCGCAAGCTGCGCCCCCGCGAGAGTCAGCATGCCCGCGGCCAGCCCCCAGTGAGTCGAGACCCAGATCCCCGCCAGCCGAGCCGCCGCGAAGCCCACGATCCCTCCCAGCCCCAGGACCAGCGCCACAACGCCCAGCCAGAGCGCCGCCAGAAGCGGCACGTGGGAGAAGGAGGTAACCGCATCGTTGGCCAGGCGCACCATCTTGCCCAGCGTGTACTTGGTCTCGCCGGCCTTGCGCGCGGCGCGCACATAGGTCACGCCGATCTGACGGAACCCCATCCATGCCACCATGACCCGCGTGAACCGGTGGCGCTCGCCCAGGCGGCGAAATGCCTCCACCGCCTTCGCGCTCATCAGCCGGAAGTCACCCGTGTCGACCGGGATGCTCACGTTCGTGATGCGGTTGAGCAGCCGATAGAACGCAGCCGCGGTGAGGAGCTTGAAGGCCGTCTCCCCCTCGCGCTTGCCACGCTGGGCGTAGACCACCTCGTAGCCCTCGCGCCACCGCGCCACCAGGTCGGGAATGACCTCGGGGGGATCCTGGAGATCGGCGTCCATGATCACCACGGCGCGTCCGCTCGCATGGTCCAGGCCCGCCGCGAAAGCCATCTGGTGCCCGAAGTTGCGCGAGAACGAAAGTCCCTTGACATGGTCGTCCCCGGATGCCAGCACCTGGATCGCCGCCCACGAGCGATCGCGCGAGCCATCGTCCACGAAGATGATCTCGTACGACTCCACCAGCTCCTGCAGCACCTTGGTGAGGCGCCGGTGGAGCTCGGGAATGTTCTCCACCTCGTTGAAAACCGGGACCACGACCGAAAGCTCCAGCTCCACGGCCCGCACCTCTTCAATCATCGTCCTCATGGACGGCTGGATTCGAAGACCAACATATCGGTCGAACCGATCTCGGACCACGCCCGCCGGGTCAAGAACCAGCGCAGCGACGGCGCCCGGTGTCACGCCGGCATCCTCCACCCACCAGGCCCGGAGCGGCACGCGTCGCATGGTGTAGCCCTCACCCAGACGCTTGCGGGCCTCCTCCTCCTTGTCGATGTCACACAGCACGACCTGTGGCCGCATGCCCTCAGGGGGCAGGTCCCAGTACACCTCGATCCCCTTCCACTGCCAGGAGAACGGCCAGGCGGCCTCGCCCTGCACCGATGCCACCGGCCCCTCGTGCGGCAGCTTCGCCAGCTCCTTCACCCTCCGGGCGATCTCCCCGGCCTCGGGCGTGGTCTGCACGAAGACCATCATCTCCGCATGGGTGTCGGCCGGTGTGATGGCAGGGTAGAGGAAGCTGGAGGCCAGGGTGCTCCAGGCCGTGGCCAGCGATCCCGAGACCCGCCAGGCCGCGCGACCACCAGCGTCCCTGGGGCCCGAACGTCCGGCCGAGCTGCATCCCGGCGAGCGGCACGAACGGCAGCACCTGGTGCACCAGCAGCCACGGCACCTTCTCGCCGAGGAACGCGTACATCCCGATCGAAGCGAGCCCCCACACCAGGCAGAAGACCTCGAACGCCGCAGCCGCCCGTGCCGTCGCGCGCACCACGCGAGACCGGCGACCAGCGGCAGGAACTCGTACAGGGCGAGGCGCGGGAGGTGGTAGAACCACGGCCCGCCCACCCGCTGGACGGGTGCTGGCCATACCAGTACTGGATGGCCTTCAGCGGGAACAAGGCATCCTCGGGGTGGACGAAGAAGAAGGTGTAGGCGGTCATGCAGACCAGGAACGCCCACAGGATGGCCACGCCCACCTGCACGCGGTACCGGTCGATCCAGAAGAACCCCTGGCGGATACCATCCCACAGGCCATCCCTCCAGGCGGTCGCGAAGGTGGCCAAGCACGATGAGCGGCGTGAGGACGTAGATCGTCTCCTTGGAGATGGCGTGCAGCGCCGCCACCCACCCGATGTGCGGGATGAGGCGGCTGCCCGTGCCGGCGGACCAACCAGAACAGCACCAGCGACCCGGCCGTCGACAGGAGCACCATCGCCTCGTTGCGCCCGAAGCGGGAGTAGTAGAAGAACGACGGCGAGATCGCCGCGACCAGGCCCCGGTCCACCAGGCGCCGCGCGGTCCCAGGCGCCGCCGCAGGAAGAACGGCAGCGCGACGAGAGCCACGCCGCACAGAACCGGGTACAGCCGCAGGGAGACGTTGCTCTCGCCCAGCACGGCGAAGAGCGGGGCCGTGACGTAGAACAGAAGCGGCCCGTGATAGGTGGGATCGTAGCGGTAGGCGTGGTCAACCAGCAGCGCGTGGGCGAAGTCGCCGTGCACCGACTCGTCGTGGTGGGGAGGCCGCGACCCCAGGTCGATCAACCGGAGAACGAGCGCGCCCCACGACCAGAGCGATCCAGGCCCAGCGCTCCCGCCGGCTCATGCCTCACCCCCACCCACCCGGTCGAGACCGGTGAGAGTCGGTGGTCGGTGATCGGTGATCGGAGGGAAGAAGGCCGTGAGGGGACAAGTCGCTCTGCTCACTGAGCACTGACCATCGAGTTCTGCTCCCCGCACCTCGGACCCCGGGCCCCGGACCCCGGACCCCAACCTCCCCTGACACCGCCACGCCTTCGGGTTTCGCCGCCCGGCGGCTCGGTGATCTGGACCACGGCGCACTCGCCGCGCTCGAAGACGACCCGGCCCGCCTGGCGCGCCGCCACGACTCCCTCGGGCGGGTAGAGGCGCTTCTCCGACCGCACCCACGATGACATAGGTGCGCACCGAGCTCCCGCGCGATCTGCCGCACCCGGTCGGGGTTGCCGGCCCGGTACAGCTCCTCGATCGCCTTGCGGCGCCGGCCGGTCTCCTCGTTGATGACGGAGCCCCGCCACACGCCCTCGTGGTTGTCCCAGCCCAGCACCGCCGGCACCCCCGAGGACGCCGACATGCGAGCGGCGTCGGAGTAGGCGTCCCCCACCGCCTCGATGATCACGGTGCCGCGCGGCTGCGTGCGCAGCCAGGCGACCGCCTCGGGCTCCCCTGCGGCCATCCAGGCCAGGCCGCTCCAACTTGCGGCCGCGCCTCGAAGGCCCGGCCCGCCAGGGCTGCGAGCTGGGGAAGCCCTGCCGCCAGCACCACGACCGCTCCCGCCGACGCCAGCCAGTAGCGCCGCCGGCGCAGCCAGCCGAGCAGCACCGGCGCGGTCACCGCAAGCAACGTGAAGGCCATGGTGACGGACTTGAAGACCGTGTTCATGCGGTAGAACTCGGTGCCGTAGGGGTCCTTGAAGTACACCAGCTCCATGAACAGCAGCAGCACCAGCGGCACGAGGGTCAGCGCCAGCGCCGGCCGCACCCGCCGGATCGCGGCCCCGCAGCGATCGGTCACCACCGCCAGCGACACCGAGACCGACGGCGAGGCCCAGCACGAAGCGCCGCGTCAGCACGATCGAGCGCCACGAAGCCGGCCAGCCACGCGGCGCGGAGAGCTGGCGCCGGGCCACCTCGATGCCGCCCAGCGCCACGACAGCTCCCAGCCCACCAGGACAGCGGCAGGATCGCCGCCCCCATGAGCAGCACGAACTGGTCGACCCGGGTTCCGGCCGTGACCAGGCCGAAACCCTGTGGCCGGAGGGTGGAACGCAGCCAGAACGGCGAGTACAGCGACCCAGCCCAGGACACCCGACCGCCACCACCCGCGCCCACACCTTCCAGCCGCCGTCGCCGCCAGGCCGACGAACCCGCGCTCGTCGCCGACCGCCACCAGCAGGATGGCCAGGCCCGGTCGGCAGCGCGCACCACGGGTTGGCGGCCGCCGCCGCCCCGAACACCAGCACCAGGAGGCCCAGCAGCGGCACGGCGCACGCTGCCGCTCGGCACGGCCAGCGCCCGCGCCAGGAAGACCGCCACCAGCATCAGCGGCACGCGACAGCAGGTGGGGGTGCAGGTCGCCGAGGTGGAAGGTGAACAGCGGGAACTCGGTGATCGTGCCGGTGATCTGCCGCGACGACGGCCACAGGTCGAGCCCGCCAAGCGCCGTGCCCGAGAGCCACTGGCGCCAGCCGTCCAGGGTGCCGGTGAACACCACCAGGAACGGCCGCCATGGCGCCGGTGCGCCGGCTGCCGCCCAGCGCCGCGCGCCAGCGCCCAGGCGGCCTGCGCCGTCACCAGGCGCCAGGGTCGGCACCAGCAGGTTGAAGACCACGTCGGGGGCCAGGCGCGAGCACCTTGCCGGGCAGCAGCCCACGGCACGAAGCCCCAGTAGTAGTACGGCAACGTCAAGCCCGGCCAGCCACGGGTCGGCGGGCGGGAACACGCCCGGCCGCAGCAGCGTGGTGAGGATCGCCAGGTCCATGGGCTTCTCGGTGGCCGTGACGGCCAGCAGCGGCAGCCGCAGGAAGGCCAGCAGGAGGAACGCCCCGAGCCCGACCAGCTCGGGCTCGAGCAGGTGCCGCCAGGGCGTCCCCTTCCACTCCCTCGCGACCCCACCACACGAGGCCGGCAAGCGGCACGATCCCCAGCCACCACCACCAGTCGAGGCCGAGGTTCCCCGCCAGCCACGCCACCCACGCCTGGACCACCAGGCCGCTCACCCGGGCCGTCGCCCAGGCCGCGCCCGGCCCGAGGCCCAGGCGCCGCAGGGCGCCGTAGGCCGAGCGCCCCGGCCGCCGCCACCACGACATACCAGATCAGAACCGGCAGGATCATGGATCGTCATTGTACTCGCGGCCTCATGCATTCAGTGTCGCGGCCTCTCAGGTCGGAAGCCCGCCCGCGGAGCAGGGGCACGCGGCCCGCTACACGGAGGCGGTGATGCCCAGTCTCTCGAGCTTGAGGGTGAGGCCGTTGCGGGAGATGCCGAGGAGCTTCGCGGCCTGGGTCTGGTTGCCGCCGGTGCGCTCCAGGGCACGCAGGATGACCGCGCGCTCGGTCACCGCCGCCCGTCGTTCGAGGCAGAGGTCGTCCGGATCCTCCGCCGGCCTCTCGGCCAGCCGCGGCGGCACCAGGGTCGAGTCGATCGCCTGGCCGTGGGGGCACAGGTAGACGAGCCGCCGCAGCTCGTGCTCGAGCTCCCGGACGTTGCCCGGCCACCGGTACCCCACCAGCGCCGCCATCGCGCGCACCGTGACGCCCCGCACCGCCTTGCCGGTCTCGGTCGGCGAACCGCCGCACGAAGTGCTCCACCAGGCGCGGGATGTCCTCCCGCCGCTCGCGCAGCGGCGGCACGCGCAGCACGTACCCGGCGATGCGGTAGAAGAGGTCGGGCCGGAACCGCCCCTCGGCCAGCAGTCGCTCCGGCTCGGCGTTGGTGGCGGCGATCAGCCCCACGTCCACCGGCAATCGGCCGCCTGCCGCCCACCGGCACCACCTCCCGCTCCTGCAGCACGCGCAGCAGCTTGGCCTGCAGCGCCGGCGCCATGTCGCCGATCTCGTCGAGCAGCAGCACGCCCCCGCTCGCCTGCTGGAGCTTGCCTTCCCGCTCCACCACGCCGGTCGCCACGCCCCGCTCGATGCCGAACAGCTCGGCCTCCAGCAGCTCCGCCGGGATCGCCGCGCAGTTGAGCGCCACGAACGGCCCGCCGGAGCGGCGGGACGAGGCGTGGATGAGCCGGGCGACGTGCTCCTTGCCGGAGCCGGTCTCGCCGACCACCAGCAACGGCAGGTCGCCTTCCACCAATGGGCGCAGTTGCCGATAGAGCGCGACCATGGCCGGGCTCTCCCCGGGAACGTGCCCCTCGGGGAACACGAGCCCGGGCGTCGCACGACCCTCGCCTTCGCAGGGAGCCAGCCCCGATCGACCCTGCCAGCAGCCACGCCACGGCCCGCAGCGCCGGCTCGCCGCCGGGCGGCAGGGTGACGCCGGTCACCACCACCCCGATCGGCTGCTCCTTGCCCGGCACGGCAGCCGCCACCACGACAGGCGAACCCGGCAGGCAGCGCGCCTCGGCTCCGCCAACGCGTGCCACCTCCCGGAACAGGCCACGCGTCCGCCCGACCGCCTCCAGTACCGCCGGATCTCCGCACGCCGCGTGGACGACCGGCTCCCCCACCCCGTCCCACTCCACCACGGCGCCGCTGGACGCTCCCATGGCGCCGACCAGCGCCCGCAGCGCAGGGCCCGCCTTGCAGATCGGCCGGGGCAGGCACTGCGCAGCCTTCTCGATGGCCAGCAGCCAGGTGCCGTCCACCCGCTCGACCCTGGCTGTCTCGCCCCTGGGTCGTGCCGGCACCGCCGACATCGGCCGGCGGCGTCTCGATCCGCACCGCCAGGTCGGCGTCGCCGGAGGCGACCTCCTCCACCACCAGCGAGACACTCCCGAAACGAAGCTCGTCGCCGACCCGAGCGGTCGTCGTCTGCACCCGCTCGCCGTTCAGGAAGGTCCCGTTCTTGCTGCCGAGATCCTCGACCTCGATCCTGCCCGTCCCGCACCCGCAGCAGGGCATGGCGGCGCGACACGCCTCGTTCCGCCAGCACCACCTCGCTTTCGAGCCGCGAGCCGACCAGGTTGTCGCCCTCGCCAAGAGCAAACGACGCCTGCACACCCGCCACCTCTCCCCGCAACCTGAAGCTGCTCATCACCATCGCCGATCGCTCCGTCCTGCCGGGCATCCTACACCGGCCCTCCCCAGAACTCTTCCACCCACCCGATGGCCCCGGCCGCCACGGGGACGGCCAGGGCGCAGTCCTACCACCGAAACCCGGACCTTCGCGCACCGCCGGTCGGTCAGTTCCGGCTTCGCGCGACCCCTACGGCCCGACCACGAACGGTCGAGCGAGCTCGACGGTGGTCAGGATGACGGGTACAGAAGTCG
>CAVUUN010000011.1:0-111547 GCA_963744645.1 uncultured Acidobacteriota bacterium | reverse complement strand
TTTTCCGTTCCTGATCCTGCAGATACCGTTGTTGTTGATCGCCATGCACCGGGTCTGGGTGCTGGGCAGAAGTCGGCGCGTTTTCCGGGTTGTGGCCGCGGCCGGCTTCGCAGCGCTTCTCGTGCTCGGGTTTGCTCACGCCAAGTACTTCGTGGTGATATTCGACAACCCGCTGCCCGATGAATTGGCGCTGCAAGAGCGGGTCGAGGCGACCAAGTTCATCAGGTCGTTGCCTGCCGATGTCCAACTTTTCGGGCTAGCGTGGTGGCAGGCACCCAAGCTTTCGCTTTTCTTGGGTCAAACGCTACTTGATCTGACGACCAAAGGCGAGGAGTACAGTTCGGGCCTTTTGATACTTGACCGAGAGGCGATGGGAATCGCAGCCGACGGCGTCGCCCGCCGGTTGTCGAGTCTGGACACGCGGGTGGTGTGGCAAAACAGGTCGAACACGATTCTCGAGTGGAAAAGGCGAACAATGGATCTCAGCAAGATCCGGCAGGATACGGGTCTTCGCCTCCTGAGGATCGGGCCGGACCATTCCTCGACTGCAGGCGAACGGTTCCCAAAGCAACCCGGGGGAACATTTGCGATGTGGGCAATAACCGCCGGCGCGACCCCGAAGACGGTGCTGGTCTGGGACGGCTTGATTCTCGACAGCAGTGTGAATCCGGATGGCAAGTTGATGACGGCCATGGTCCCGCGACCTGTTTTCGCCAAACCGGGCCGCTACAACATCGCGCTGTACGACATCGAAGACCGCCGCCGGTCAAACTTCTCCGTGATGGTCATCGAGGAAGTAGGGAAGTAGGCCAATAGGGCTTATGGGACCAATAGAATCGAATCGGGACGTCTCTTCCTCCTATTGGTCCCACGGTCTTATCGCATCCTAGCTGGCGAGCTCGGGGCGAGCAGTCATCTCCTCAACCTCTTCCTTGACGCGCTTTCCTTCAAACATCATGTAGACGGTTGGAATAAAAAGAAGCGTAATCAGTGTGGAAGAAAGCAGGCCTCCGATAACGACACGAGCCATCGGCACCTGGAGCTCCGAACCTTCTCCGAGCCCGAGTGCCATGGGCACCAGGCCAAGAACCGTGGTGAGCGTGGTGAGCAGGATGGGTCGCAGACGTCGCCTGCCGCCCACTTCCAGCGCCTGGCGCAGCGAATAGTTGTAGAAGCGCGCCCGCAAAGAGGACAATCGTCGAGATAACGACTGTCTTGCGATGATCCAGGGCCCAGTGGATGGCACCCTGGTAAGCACTATCCAGGCGCTCGAGTAACAACCCCCCAAAATGAACGAACTTATAGATGATCGACTTCTCATTGGGTTCGCGGACCCTGATGAACTTCGAGCACAGGACAGGCACCAGAGTCAGGGCCACAATCAGAGAACACAACAGGCTGAAGCTCACGACGTAGGCCAACTGCTTGAACATGACCCCGCTCATGCCGCTCATGAAAACGACAGGCAGGAAAACAACGACCGTAGTCAGCGCCGAGGCGACGATCGCCGGACCCACTTCCCGCGTGCCCAGGATGGCCGCTTCTTTCGCTCGAGGCCCGCTTCCCGGTGCCGGAAGATGTTCTCCAGAACCACGATCGCCGAATCGACGAGCATGCCCACCCCGAGAGCAAGGCCCCCGAACGTAATCGTGTTCAGTGTAAACCCGTAGAAATACATCAAGGCAAAGGTGCCGATGACCGAAATGGGAATCGCGACGGCGATGATCATCGAGCTGCGGATGTTGTGCAGGAACAGCAGCAGGACGACCACAGCGAGGATGGAGCCGAAAACCGCTGCTTCTCGAACCGATTTGATGGAGTTCTCGATGTACTTGGAACTGTCCATCGTCACATCGACCTTGATGTTTTTGAAATCGCGGTTGAGCCGGTCGATTTCGGCCCGCACCTCGCCAAAACTGCGTTGCGGCTCGCACGGGTGATGACCGATTCCCGGGGTACGGCGAACGATCCAATGTCCCGGATGATGATGGCGGCCCGCACAAACATCCCGGCTTTCAGGAGGGATCCGCGGTTCGGGATTATGATCTCGACATCCGCCGCCCGGGTGGCGAGATCCAGGAATGGCGACATGCGACTGATCGTCCCGCGTACAGGCGCTCCTGACGGCGCAACTGGCGGGAGATTTCTAAGTACTACACGACATACTACGATCGGGCTGAGCCGATGTAACAGGCGGGTCGGACGCAAGAGGGAGCAGAAGACGCAGGTCTTCACGCTAGAGGCGCTAGAGGTGCTAGAGAAACGCAAAAGATTCCAGCCGATTGCGTTTCTTTAGCGCCTTCTGCGTCTCTTGCGTGAAACATTTGCGCCTCTTGTTGCCTCCCGCGTCTGATTCAGAATGGCGGCAGCTCGCCGTCTTCGCCCATCGAGATCGGCACCTGCCCAAGCGACTCGATGTCCGATCGGCCACCGAGCTCGGCAAGGACGGACGATGACACCTGAAGAACGTCGAGGCGGCGGGTGTTTTGGATGCGGGCGACCCGAAGCTCCCCGGCACCCGTGCACGCCCGGGCCGCAAAAGTAAAAGCCTGGGCATCGGAGTCCGCGATCACCGGCACTTTCCCACGTTCGAGGAAAGCGCTCGTGTAAAGATTCTCGTAGGTCGCCTGGAAATCGATCGCCTGAAAAAGGCGTCGAGTTACCACATCCGCAAGCCCAATCCCCAAGGCATTTCCATGCGAAGCGAGGGTAAGGCTCCGGGCGATGATCATCCGGATGCGCGGCCGCTCGGGGTCCGGCTCTCCGGCGATTTTCAGGCGACCTACGACATTGGTGTCCATGCCCACCCCGCTGATGTCCTTCCCGATTTCATCGACGATCAGGATGTCGAGATCGTCCAGCGGAAGACCCGGCGACAGCTCTCTTGCCCGCTCCAACAGCGCCGGCTCGGCCTCCGGGATCTCCGGGCCGGACACCACCCGAAGCTCGGCGATTTCTTCAAACGCGTTCTCGACCAGCCCGATCCCCAGGATGACGTTGGAATGCTGGAGAACGTGCCGGGCCACTTGCGGCGCTATATCGCGCAAGCCTCGTACGCCGTGCCGGTGGATCTCGAGCGCCTGGGCCTGCTTCCCAAGCCCGATCGCCAGCATCTTCATCAATCCGCTTTCGTACGGGCCGTGAAAATCGGTGTGCGGCTTGACGCGGTTGATCAGGATAATTCCGTCAGCCTGGTGCGCGTGGCGGTCCTGAAAGACCCGGACCTCACAGCCTCCCGGCAGCTCGACCACATCCATCGCCGAGCGAATCGCGGCCCCGACCGATTCGGTCCGGACCCCGTAATCCCGAAGGATGCCGGCCTGTCCTTCCGCGGTTGCGCCCCCATGGCTCCCCATGGCCGGCACGATAAATGGTTCGCCCCCTTGCGCTTTCACCCAGGAGACGATGACTCGGACGAGGCCGGCCAGTCCGGCTATGCCGCGACTGCCAACCGCTATGGCAACGCTCGAGCCCGGCCGGATCTGCGCTCGATGAGAATCCAGTTGTCGACACAACTCGCCTTCAGGATCAACGATGACCGGGCGCGGGAAACGGCGCGCAATCCGAAACATCCCCGGATAAGGCACAAGATCGATGGCCATGCGACAACTACTTCCTACTGATCAGCCTGGCTCGCTGCAATAGCAATCAGGGCGCCGGTCTGCGTCTTCTGAATCAGGCCCACAACGGCAAGCGATTTCTCCCCCTGGACACGAACGACCAAGGTCCCCTTGAAAGCCGCCGGATGTGCATCAAAGTATACCTTGAACATCTCGGGTTCAAAAAGGAAACGGGCGACCTGATGTCCGGGCTGGACGGGGAGCAGCGCGGTCGCCTGCTCGACCCCCTGGCCGTCTATGAGAGCCAATTCCGCGGTCACCGCCTCAGAGCCGGGATTGTAGACCGCGATGCCTGTGTTTTCCGTCGCATCACGACTCGCATAGAGCTTGTGTGAGCTGCGGCTTGGGGCGCTGTCGACCGAAACATAGTTCCCGAGGACGTCAAACACTTCGGTCCCCTCGAGCCCGGAACTGAGTCCCCGGTTAGAGACCACGAGAACTGAGCCGGATTGGATTGGCCCGGTCCCCGACGTCTCGAGATCGAGAGTCCCCCAGGCCGGTATCGAATACGGAATGCTGCTACCCGATTGCCCGCCGATCGAAACGACAACCGGGGCGCCACTGGCATCCTGGAACCGGATCGATCCCGTATCCTCCTGGCTGGCGCTGTTCTTGAGAACAATTCGTGTGCGGTTGGCCACTCCAGCCACTTCGCCGGTAACGTAGTGCGGGAAGATCAGGACGACGGCCGGGGAAGATCCGGACTGCGTGATTGTCGACTGCCCGGAAGCAAAGACCCGCGGGCCGGTCCCGACCGCTATCAACGCGCCTGTCTGTGTCTTCTGGACCAGCCCGGTCACGCCCACTTCACGGCCGTCATCCGCCTGCACGTTCAAAGTTCCCTTAAAATCTCCGGGATGCGCGTCGAAGTAGGACTTGAATAGTTCAGGTTCACCGACGAACCGCGCGAGTTGTCGCTCCGGGCGAGAGAGCGAGAAATCCCGAGCCTGTTGAACCCCCTGGCTGTCAACGAGCGTCAGGCGGAGGGTGACAGGTTCCGAGCCGTGATTGAAAACGGCCATGCCGGTCTTTTCGGACGCTGTCAGGCTCACGTAAACCTGATGCGCGTTTCGCACCGGCGCCGCGGCTACGGAAACAAACTTGCCGAACAGATCGAATACTTCCGTTCCCCGGACACGACTGTCCGCTCCTCTGTCCGAGCTCACTTTCATCGCGCCCGTTACCAGTGTCCCGTACCATCTGTCTGGAGATCGGTTGCGCCACCGGCCGAAAGCGAATAGGGCAGGAAGTTGACCATCTCTCCCTGCACGGGGACTGAAACCGGGTTGCCCGCGGTGTCCAGGAAGTCGATACGCCCGCTATCCGGTTGTGTACCGTTGTTCTGAAGGACGATTCGCGTGCGGTTGAGTACGTCTGCCGCCGCACCATTCGCGTATTGAGGGAAGACAAGCAGGCCGGTGCCGGCAGCCTGGTTGATCGTCACGGTTCGGCCGGCGACGGAGAGCGTCCCGCTTCGGGCCGGCCCGTTGTTGGGGGCCACCAGGTAGGATGCCGACCCGCTGCTGGAAGAAAAAGCGGCCGACGAGACGGTTATCCAGGGCGCCTGGCTGATTGCCACCCAATTGCAGCCCCCCGTGCCCGTCACCCCAACAGAACCAGCGCCGCCACCGTTACCAAAAGCCACCGCCTCAGGCGAGACCGAATAACTGCAGCCGGTCCTTTTGACGATCGTCCCCTGTTTGCCGACCGCGTAACCGGTGCCCGCAAAAGTCACTCCCAACAGATCGGAGCTCGACTGGCTGGACTCCTGGACCCACGTGTCGCCACCGTCCACGGTCCCGAGGATCAGACCACCATTACCGACCACCCAGCCATTGGTGGCGTCGGCAAAATGCACGGCATTGAGTTGACCGAAGATTCCGGGATTCAGGCTTGTCCAGCTGCTTCCGTTGGTCGTGCGCAGGATCGTTCCGTTGTTCCCCACCGCCCAGGCCTTTTGACTGTCGATCGCGTCCACGGCATTCAGACTTTCCTGCGTGCCGCTCGTCTGAACGGGGAGGCTCGACTCCCCTGAAGCGTCCGTGATTCGGACGAGCCGACCGTTCATACCAACCGACCACCCGTTGTTAGCGTCGGCAAACGTTATTCCGTACATGCCGTAGTTGGCGTTGGCCCACCACATGCTCTGGCTCACGGAATTGCTCGAGTTGATCTTTATTCTCCAATGGTAGTAGCCGCTTTGACCGATGACATTGCCCGTCGCCCAGATCGTGTCCTGTGCGATCGGATACCAGGAGGTGCGACGGACGTTTGTATTCGTATCACGGATAGTGAACCAGTTCTCACCGCCGTCCAGAGTTCGTACGGTGCCGTTAGGACCGCCAGCCCAGCCCACGTTCGCATCCAGGAATTTGACCGAGTTGAACCACTCGGTCCCAAAAGCCGAGAAGTTCTTTGTGGTCCAGTTAAGCCCGCCGTCAACGGTCTTCATCAAAGAACCGGGAGGCCCAGCAACCCAGCCCACGGACTCGTTCACGAAATCTACGGCTCGAAGTGATTCGGTCGTCCCGCTGGCGAGCGAGAGCCAGGTGGCGGAATCCGTGCCCACCACTCTTATCTTGAAACCGGCAGTCCCGGTACAACCGTATGAAGCGGTCACCGTGACCTGGAAGTTGTAATCACCGAGCTTGGTTGGAACTCCCGAGATCACGCCTCCGGAAGAGAGGCCGAGCCCCGGCGGCAGCTGTCCGCCCGTAAGCGCGTAGGTGAAGGGAGCCACTCCGGCACCCGGTGAAAGGGCCAGGCTGTAGGGTCCACCGAGGACTCCGGAGATGAGCGTCGCGGGAGAGAGCGATATCCCGGGACATGCTTCCTGGGTGATCGTGACAGATTGGCCACCGACAAGAATCGATCCGCTTCGCTCGGCGGTCCCGGAGTGAACCGCAACTGAGTAACCGATTGTCCCGTTACCGGAACCACTTCCGGAGGTAATCGTGATCCAGTCTGAAATGGTTGCCGCTGCCCAGGCGCATCCGCCCGGCGCGTTCACCTGGATCTGGCCACTGCCTCCATTCGGGAAGTAGTGGGCAGTCGTGGGTGATGCGGCGGTGACACAGTTGTTCTGGGTGAGCTCGAAGTTGACGACCCGAATCTGTCCGGCGGCAACAGACAACGATGAGGGAGGGACCGCAGGGAAGCTGGGTGCGGAAACATCGACATCGTAGTCGCCCGCTTGGAGGTTGAAAATGCTGTAGTCACCCGAGGCACTGCTGACCGCCTCTCCCTTGAGTTGGCTCGCCTGCCGGGCGCGGACCGTCGCTCCGCCAACCGGTGCTCCGCCGGCGGTCGAAATGCGCCCGGCGATTTTACCCATAGTGTCCGTTGCCGCAATGCTGTAACCAACCAGGGAACCGAAAGGTCCGGGGGGAAGCGTTACGCTCGAAACCGTGTAAGAAGCTGTGTCAATGATTGAGATCGAGGATCCCCCGGAAGGACTGGAATTGACGACCCAGACCTCCTGCCCGCTCGGCATGAACGCTATGCCCTCGGGCGCGGTTCCGACGGTGACCGTCCGGACGACCGTACGGGTCGCCGTGTCGACCACGCTCACGGTTCCTCCGGCGGAATTGGTCACCCAGGCCGTCTTCCCGTCCGGGGCGACGGCCACCCAGTGCGGGGAGGTGCCGACGTCGACCGAGCCGAGCACCGTGCCCGCCGTCGTGTCTACGACGGTCAGCCGGTTGGTCCCCTGCTCCGCGACGAACAACTTTGTCCCGCTCGGGTTGATTGCGACACCGAACGGCGCGTCCCCGACCGGGATGGTCGCGGTCACCTGGCGAGTGGCGGTTGAGATCACCTGAATGGAATCGGCCGTGTTGAGTGTGACGTAGACTTTCGAACCGTCCGGGGCCATCGCTACATCGAACGGCTTCTGGCCGACTGATATTGTGGCCAACAGGTTGTGAGCAGCGGTCCCCACGACATTTACCGCATTCGAGTCACGGGTGGCCACATAGAGCTCCGCGCCGTCGGGCGTGACGGCGATGCCAACGGGAAAGGTGCCTACCGTGCAAGTCGGGGGTGAGTCCGCCCCGCTTGGCTGGATAAAGTGGACGAGGTGCTCGAATACAGTATTGACCGGAACGTAGAGCATGCCCCCGTTCGGCGAAACGACCAGCTTGTGGATGTTCTGAAAGGAAAGGTGACCGCTGGGACTAACGTCGTTCGTGAGCACGGCCCGGGTGCTCGCGTCGTAGATGATCACCCTTGCGGTGAACCCGACGGGCGGGACCACAGATTGATCGTATATTGTTCCCACGTAGACACGTTGCGGATCGGCGCCGTAACCAACAGTTGACAAAGTCGCGAAAAGCACCAGTGCGAGTGACAGGCAGAAGAACCGACGCGCAGACAGAAGAGACCGTCCAGCAGTCCGACTCATGACCCCACCTCCCCCGAGTTAGCAAATCCGAGCGAATGCTAGCAGAAGCGGGCAAAAACCGAAAGAAAGTCCTGTGCGGCAAACCGGCTCTTTGTGCGAAGGCAGATTTCGACTAAGCTGAGTGTTGCTTAGCGGAGGCGTGATTCCATGCTCGACGTTTCGAAGAAGACGCGGACACTGCGAACCGCCAGAGCCGAGGCGGAGATCCGGCTGAGACAGGACACCATTGATCTCGTGCGGTCCAACCGATCGCCCAAGGGCGACCCTTTCCCCGTCGCCAAGAGTAGCCGCAATACAGGCCGCCAAGAACACGAGCCAGATCATTCCTTACTGTCATCCCCTTCCCCTGGATTTCGTCGATTGCCAGTTCGAGGTAGGCGAGGGCACGATCCTGATCCGCACCGAGGTTAAGGCGATCTACAAGACAGGTGTGGAAATGGAGGCGCTGACGGCGGCATCCGTGGCCGCGCTGACGCTTTACGACATGCTCAAGATCGTTGACGAGACGATGGAAATCCGCAGCATCAAACTCGTGTCCAAGACGGGCGGCAAATCGGACTTTGTAAGCCCGTTCCCCGAGTCGCGTGCGCGGCGCCGTCCTCGTCATGTCGGACTCGGTGTCCGCGGGAAGGAAGATCGGACAGCTCGGGCCAGGCGATTCTCGAACGCTTCCGTCACCTGGGCATCGAGACAGCCGAGTATCGGGTCATCCCGGATGAACCGGAATTGATCGCAGAAGGAACTGATCCGGTTTGCGGACGAGTTGCACCTGGATCTGGTGATGACGACGGGCGGGACGGGGCTGTCCGCCCGCGATTGTGCGCCGGAGGCGACCCGCAAGGTACTCGATCGACTGCTCCCCGGTATTTCGGAAGCGGCCCGGGCGTACGGGCAGGAGAGGACACCGCGTGCCATGCTGTCCGCCGGTGTGGCGGGTCTTCGGGGCAAGACCCTCATCGTGAACCTCCCGGGGTCTGAACGCGGTGTGCGAGAATCATTGGACGCTCTCTGGCCGGCGCTCCTGCATGCCTTCAAAATGATCAGCGGCGCACCTCATGAGCCTGCGGACGCGGGCAAGAGCGTCTAGGTCTCACAGCGGCGAGCAGCCGCAAGCTTTGTTGGGAGGTATTTATGGCAACCCGGGGACGTGTAATCGCGGTTTCGGTCAGCACGAGAAAGGGTATCCCGAAGACCAATGTCGAGAGAGTCAGCCTGGTCGAGGAGTGGGGGATCGAAGGTGACGCCCACGCAGGCAAGTGGCATCGCCAGGTGAGTTTTTTGGCGCAGGAAAGTATCGACAAGATTCGGGCGAAAGGACTCGACGTCCGCCCGGGGGCCTTTGCGGAGAACATCACGACCGAGTTCATCGACGTACCGCAGCTCAAGGTGGGCCAGCGAGTGCGGATCGGACAAGCTGAGCTGGAAGTAACGCAGATCGGAAAAGAATGTCATGCCCGGTGCGCCATCTACTTCCAGGCCGGTGACTGCGTCATGCCGCGGGAAGGCGTATTCGCCCGCGTGGTCTCCGGAGGAGCAGTTCAAGTCGGAGACGAGATCGAGGTCCTCTAGATGCACTTCTCCCTGGCCGTGGTCCTGGAAGTGAGTGCTCTCCTCTTCCTGGTTGCGCTGCTCTACTCTTCGGTCGGCCATGGCGGGGCCTCCGGTTACCTCGCCGTCCTCAGCTTCTTCTCGGTTAGCCCCGGCCCTGATGTCCAGCACTTCGCTTGTCTTGAACGTCCTGGTCTCGCTCGTAGCCTTTTCGGCCTTCTACCGCGAGCGACATTTTTCGTGGGGATTGGCCTGGCCTTTTCTCGTCACCTCGATTCCGGCAGCGCTCGCGGGGGGCCTGCTATCGCTGAGACCCAAGGGGTACTTCCTGCTTCTGGCCGCTTGTGCTCGTCTTCGCTGCCCTCAGGCTGATTTTCAGCTGCGGACGGGCGTGGAGTCCGTGCGGCCGCCCGGCGGTGAGCGTGGCACTTCCCGTCGGACTCGGGCTTGGTCTCCTTTCCGGCATCCTGGGGATCGGCGGCGGGATCTTCCTGAGCCCGTTGATTCTGCTGAAAAAGTGGGGAACCGCCAAAACCACCGCGGCTGTCTCGGCACTGTTCATCCTCGTGAACTCGTTGGCCGGGCTGGGTGGGCGGGTACTGGGAGGAACGTTTCAGCTGTCCGGAATCCTGCCGTTTCTGGTCGCCGCGTTCCTGGGCGGCCTCTGCGGCTCGTACCTGGGCGCAAACCACTTTTCGAGTCTCACCCTGCGCCGGATCCTCGGCGGCGTGCTCCTCCTGGCGGCAATCAAGCTGATGGTCGCAAACCTGTAGGGAGGGCCCGCGGATCCACGCGGATAATCGCGGATAATCGCGGATAAACCGATTATCCGCGTGATCCGCGATTATCCGCGTAGATCCGCGGGCCCTCCCCTCAACCCAGTTCGTTCCAGTACAGGGGGATGACGTCGACGGCGTGGCCGGCAGGGAGGTACTCGGCCTCCAGCGGGAAGACAATGAGCGCCGTGGCCTGGGCGAGCCCGCTCATCATGTTCGAGTCCTGCGCCTGCAGCGGCCGCGCGGTCCATTGTTGCCCCTCGTTTGTCAGCAAAGCGCGGACGAACTCGGTCCGGCCCGGCTTCTTTCTCAACTCGGAACCAAGAGCCGCGGTCAACCGGAGAGGGAATGACTCTCGGAGCCCGCTGAGCCGCGCAATGGCCGGGCGGACAAGCAGATGAAACGAAAGGAGGGCAGCCACCGGATTACCGGGCAGACCAAAGAGCAGCTTCCGGTCCTTTACGCCGAAAAAATTCGGCTTCCCCGGCTTCATTGCGATACGCCAGAACACTTCCCGAACTCCAAGGGAGGAAGCGACCTCCTTGACAAAATCCCGATCCCCGACCGAAACGCCGCCAGTCAGCAGTATCAAGTCGGCCTCCTCGAGTGCCCGCCCGAGTTCTTTTTCGATCAATTGCGGGTCATCGGGGACGGTGACTGTCCGGACAGTCTCGATTTGTAAAGCCTGGAGCGCCGCAGCCAAGCCGAAAGAGTTGGAGTCGCGGATCTGGCCAGGCAGAAGCGGTTGTCCTGGTGAGACAAGCTCGCTGCCCGTCGCGATGACAGCAGCGCGTGGTTTGCGATGGACCTCGACGCTCGGGAGACCAAGGGTAGCCAACATGGCGACTCCGGCCGGCGAGATCGGAAGTCCCGAGGGGAGAACAAGGGAACCGGAGGGGAGCTCGGAGCCACGGCGGCGAATATTCTCTCCTGCTTTAACCGCATCGCTGAAAATGACCTGGACCCCGCGAGCCTGCACGAATTCCTGCATGACGACGCAATCGGCACCAGGCGGGATCGGAGCCCCGGTCAGGATACGAACCGTGGCGCCTGCCGCGAGCTGCGGCCCGGGCGGGCCACCGGCAACCACCGTGTCCTGAAACCGGAGAACGACCTGGTTCTCGGGGCCTGCCTCCGGTAGATCCCCGCTTCGACAGGCGTACCCGTCGGCTGCCGAGGCATCGAATGGAGGAAGATCGTCCGCGGTGTAGATGTCGCGGGCCAAAACGCAATTCAGGGCTTCGGGAAGCGGAACGCTCTGATGGGGAAGGGGTTGGCAGTGATCAAGAATCCTGAAGAGCGCTTCTTCGATCGTTATCATGTCTGTTCCTCATTGTAGTTGTCTGCCCTCCTTTCTGTCTGCCTCCTGGTCTCCTTGTCTCCCCGTCTGAATTTCGGGGACACAAAACTTAATTCCTTTGCTTTCGCATGGTCCCGCAGGGCGGGGTGGGAATTAAGTATTATGTCCCCGAAATTGTATAGTAGGGGGGATGGAACCGGTTCGTGACAGCCATGGCAGGGTCATCGACTACATGCGAGTTTCGGTCACCGACCGGTGCAACCTACGGTGCGTCTATTGCACGCCGTCCGATGATCTCCATTTGATTGACCGGGCGGAGTTGCTCAGTTACGAGGAAATCACCCGGGTGGTGAGCCTGGCAGCCGGAATGGGGATACGGAAGGTCCGGATCACCGGCGGAGAGCCCCTGGTTCGCAAAGACCTGCCCCGATTGATCGGAAGCCTGGCAAGGATTCCCGGGATCCAGGACCTCAGCCTGACTACCAATGGACTGCTGCTTGGCCGGTTCGCCGCTTCCCTTGCCGGCGCGGGCCTTCACAGAGTCAACGTAAGCCTGGATTCCCTCAACCCGGCGCGATTCCGGGAGATGACCGGCGGAGGCCGTATCGAGAACGTGTTCGACGGGCTCGAAGCTGCGCAGGAAGCGGGCCTGGACCCTGTCAAAATCAACGTCGTCGTGATGCGGGGCGTCAACGACCAGGAAGTCCAGGAATTTGCACGTTTGACCTTGAAGACCCGATACCACGTCCGCTTCATCGAATGGATGCCGATCGGGTCGGCGGACCGCTGGCAGAGCGAGAACTGCGTCCGGCTCGATGAAATCAAAGCGCTCGTCTCCGCAGTGGCACCTCTCGCGCCTGTGACGATGGGGGCCGGGGGCCCAGCCAGGTACTTCCGTTTCGAGAATGCCGCCGGCGCGATCGGCTTCATCAGCCCGATCAGCCAGCACTTCTGCGATTCCTGCAACCGGCTGCGTCTCACTTCCGAGGGGAAGCTCCGGCCGTGCCTGTTCAACGACTGCGAAATTGATCTTCGTTCGCCTCTCAGGAACGGGGCCTTGGACAGGGAGATTACCCAGATATTGCGCTCCGCCGTGGAGATGAAACCATTGAAATACCCGGCGGATGTCACCTCCGGCCGGTGCCGCCTGAAACCGATGTCGAAAATCGGGGGGTAAGGAGGTTATCCACGATAACCTCCTCCTGTTTTCTTACTCGATCCTGGACGCCATGAAGCCCTGGCCGCTGTCGTCTCCAGTCAAGCTGCTCACCTTTCCGTTCGAGTCCTTTTTGAAGCTCAAACGGACGTTCGCCTCCCGTATGAAGAAATCGGTCTGAGATTCCGGAATCAGCTCGACCTGGGGGTTTCCCTGGGCTTGGGCCATGAGCCGATTCCCTTCCTTGCTGACCGTAATGACCGGCCCACCCATGATCTGGTAGCGTCCGACATAAGCATCGAAGGTTTTCGGATCAATCGAGCCGTTGGCTTTCGGACGGCGAATCGCGCGACTCTCGGAACGTGCCTGGTCGTCGCCGGGCAACAGAAGGTCATCCCTGACTTGCCAGTTGGAATCGAATGCGCCCGACAACACACGAACCTTCTCCCGCGCCCCGGCCTGCTTGGGACTCGCCAAATGACCGTCAACAATAGCGAAATCGCAGTCAGCAAGGTCGCGGTTGTTCGGGTCCGCAAAGTACATCCCATCGGCCGATGTGCCTGCCACAACCAGGACGTAGCGTTCGGGATTCAAAGGGTTCGGGTGGATCAATTGAACGGCCGCGTCCTTCGCTTTGAAACTCTTTTCACCGATTCGAACCTCATCGGCAGAGATCTTCAAAGGCAGCCGGTCGGCCAGCTGAGCAGCGACGGCGTTCTCAGCCGGGCCTCCGAAAAGAAGGAGGGAGTAACGGGCGGCGTCCGCCGGAGCCAGTTCGGTGTCCTTAAACACCCGCGGCATCTGGTTTTGCCACTGGCGCCAGTACCCGATGAACCTGTCCGCCTTCTCCCGGCAGATCTGCGCCATGTCCGGGTCCTTTGAGACTGTGCCGATCACAACCGCGAATGGCGTGCCGGTGAAATCTCCCATCGATCCGGGCAACTGGGGCGATTTGTGAAGACCCGCCGGCACGTAGCCTTCCGCCCGGAGGCGGAGACGACCGTCTTTGAGCTGGAGGGTTTGGGGTACTCCATTCCAGACGACCTGCACCGGCTTTCGGGCGTCGATCAGCGAGGCGGCCGGTGAAAGAACGATGTCGAGGACGTTCTCCGTGTCCAGCCGAACGAGGTTGGGCCCGACGACCTCGGCATCCACGACCGTGAATGCGAACGGATTGGCCGCCTGCTCGACTTTCGCCCAGTAGGCCGAGGCGTATCGCAAGTCGGCGGAACGGACCCGGACGTGCGCCGGGTTGAGATTGCGCCGATGCTGAAGGAACCACTCGATGACGTCGTTCATGACGTCGAGCGCCTCGTGCCCGCGTCCCGGGATTTCGCGATAGCGAATGTTGTAGCCCCACCGGGAAAGCAGTCGAACGGCCCACCGGGAGTACTCGACGTTGACACTGCGGTCGACATCCCCGTGATGAACGAAGATCGGCATGTTGAGCAGTCCGTCGGCCAGCGCGAAGGAGCTTTGCTTCTCGTTCCGGAACCGCTCGAAGGGGGAAAGCGCGGCCAACTCCTCCTCTGATAGCTGCGAGTGGTAGTCGGAACCGCCATAGACCGGCGCGATTGCCGCAAAGAGATCCGGGTGACGGGTCCCCACGTTCCAGGTTCCCCAACCGCCCATGGAATCGCCGGTGAGGTAAATGCGGTCATCGTCAACGGCGAAGCGTTCTTTGGCTAGTTGGATGACCCGGAGGATATCGTTGTCGCCCAGCCCCAGGTACGAAGTGTTGCCCCGGCCGTGCGGTTCCATGTAAATCACCTGCTGGTGATTCGAGAACTCGGTCGCAATTCCCGCGTGGCGGGAATCGGCCGCCCACCAGCGAACATAGACGGGGTTGGCCGGGTTGTATCCATGAATCTGCAGCACAAGGGGCCATTTTTTGGCAGGATCATAGGCGGCCGGAAGGTAAGCCCGGCAGAACTGAGGGGACCCATCGACCTCGTCGCGGTAGGCCAGACGCATGAAGCCGTGAGGCCGCACCCGGGCGCGCTGCCCCTTGGCTTCCAGCTTGATCTCCTCGAATTCCATCAATGGAGAGTGGATCTTCCACCACGGATTTCCGGTCACTTTTTCCGGCTTGCCCCCGAGACGGTCTTCCACCATGTCAGCGAGCATCTTGACCGTGAAGCCTTCGGGCGTGGCCGCGTCCGCGGTTGCGGCAGCGGCGATGAGGCGGGTCGCGGCGGCAAGGCTGTCCCCCTTGTACCAGCTGAGATGCGTCGTAAAGAGACGGCCGGTCAGCGTGTGCGTGGTGCAGCGAATTTCGTAGGGGCCATCTGGCAGCGGCGCCGGGTCAATTCCGACCATAGTTCCCCGGGCGGCGCTTTTGGAGAAGAAGACTTTTCCGCCCGGTCCGACGAGCTCCACCAGCACCGCGTCCCTGTCCCGGTTCGGCTGGCCGGCGTCAGTCTTGACTTCCAGCCGCCCCGTCGCCCCATTGACGATTGAAGGATTGATCTCCACCCGGGGTGCGAGATTCGCGCCCGGCTCGAGCACGCGGGCGGAGAAGGTCCAGGGCCCGACTCCCTGGGCGGCCTTGAGGAGGATCGCGTTATCCCCGGATTTCAGGTCGACTTCGATCTGCTCTTCATCGGGTGTCAGAGACCGGTCGGCTTCTTTATCGAGCACCAGCTTCCCATTGACCCACACGCGGATGCCTTCATCGCTGCCAACCGAGAGAAGCGCCTTGCCGTCCTGCTTGCGGCTGACTTGGGCGAAGGCGTAAGCGACCGCGTGCTCCTTCGGTCCGTCCACCGAATCGGCGAGGCCGACGACGTCTCCCCAGGAGTCCATCGGATGCCACTTGATTTCCGATCCGTCGGTTCGCCGGTGCTTGAGACCATCAGCCGGCTTTACACCCGTTTCGCCTCCCTGGTCTGCCAAATAATCGGTGTTCAATCCAGAACCACCGGGTGCGGCCGGGAAGGCACCGACCACCAGCCAGTGGCGGATGTACCGTTCGTTGTTGCGAACCCAGGGCATCCTCATTTCGTCTTTCAGACCCGGGCTTTTCTTTACCCCGGCCTGGGCGGCGTGGACAAGCAAGAGTGATGCGGAAAAGACGACGAGCGCGCAGAGCGCGGACAGGACTTTAGGCACAGGTCGAAGACGCATGATGATTCCTCCCGGTTCTTGACATAGCACTGCCACTGGCTGGGTAGTACGGAACTGAGGGGCGCGGGGTTCAACGGTTCGGGAGTTCTGAGTTCGGGGTTCTGAGTTCTGAGTTCTGCGGTTCGCGGTTCACGGTTCACGGTTTTCCGGTTCACGGTTTGACGGTTTTTCGGGACGATTTAACCCTGAACCCCGAACCGTGTGACTTAGAACTTAGAACTCAGAACTCAGAACCCTGAACCAGAACTCAGAACCCCTCACCGCTTGACCATCCGGATCTCGGTGCCTCCCTTACGGAAGTGCACCTCGTCCATCAGCCGGTTTATCAGGAAGATTCCTCGACCTCCGGAAGAGAAGATATTCTCACCGTGAATGGGGCTGGGAATGGAATGGACGTCGAATCCAGGACCAGGATCGCGCACGACCATCAGCACGCCGTGTGACTTGTCACAGCAGACTGTCAGCTGGATGGATTTGCTCGGGTCCTTCCGGCATCCGTGAACCACGGCATTGACCAGGGCTTCGTGAAGCCCAAGCTCGACCTCGAATTCCTTGTTTTGTCCGCAGCCCTCGCTCCGGATGACCTCCATGACCTTCTCCACGACAGCGGTCAGGCCACCGACGTCGGCGGGGAACTGCATATCGAGCCGGACGATCAGGTCGTCGCTGCTAAACTCGCAAGCAGGAAGAGGATCGTTTTTCATCTGTCTTGATTTTATGCGCGTACCTGTTGTGCTTCAACGGCGGAGGGGGTCGGAGGGATTTTCCAAGGGGCGGAATTTCGGGGCGGGATTTCGGGGACACAAAACTTAATTCCTTTGCTTACGGGGGCGCAGCCGGTTACGGGTGGGAATTAAGTATTATGTCCCCGAAATGCCTCGAAGTCGCTCCCAGCGGGTGGTTTAGCCTATAATGTCGTGGTCCGATGGAATCGACTTAGCACACTAACTCTCTGGAGGTCCGATGATGAAGCACCAGCTAATGGCCCGTATCGTTTCCTGTCTTACAGTCTTGATCCTGCTCGCAATCACGCCAAGCCTTGCTCAGAACGCTGGTGATCCGCTGAGCGCAGGTCAGAAGATGCAGCATTCCAGGGTCAAGGACTTCATTTTGCGCGCGGCCGAGAAGATGCCCGAGGCCGACTATTCTTTCAAACCGACGCCCGAGGTTCGCAGCTTCGGTCAGATACTGGGCCACATCGCCGACACCCAGTACTTGTTTGCTGCTCCCATTCTTGGTGAGCAAACCGCATCTCGAGATGTCGAGAAGACGAAGACCACGAAGGCCGACCTGGTTCAGGCTCTGAAGGATGCCTTTGCGTATAGCGACAAGGCCTACGATGGCCTCAAAGACGCACAGGCCGCCGAGATGGTCAAGTTTTTCGGCCAGGACCGAGCCAAGCTGACTGTACTTTCCGGCAATACCGCGCACGATAACGAGCACTACGGAAATCTTGTCACTTATCTGCGCATGAAGGGACTCGTTCCCCCCTCCAGCGAGCCGCGCAAGTAGTTAAACCTCGTCCAGCCCCAGCCAGTCGTCGTCACGGCAGTTTTCGGCGGCTGACTGGGGATGGCGACTGTTTTCGCGATGCCGATACCCGCTCGCGAGCCGCTCGGCAGTTCCGCCTTTTTCAGGTTCTGGTGTCACCTTTTCCCCTTCCCGCGCGTCATATTCTCGCAAGTCCACACACACACTTGCCGCTTTACCGATGAATCTGCCATCCCAGGTCAAGCGAGGAGGAGAAATGAAGAAGTTTCTGTTTAGTTTGGTTGTCACGGTGACTCTCGGTTCGGCTCTTTTCGCTCAGAACGGCCATATGGGCCACAGGATCCAGAAAAATCTAGTATTCCCCCACTTTGTTCTTGCCTCGGGTTTCACCACCGAGGTGATCCTGATGAACCCGGCCCCCGGAGATCCGGTTTCGGGAACACTGTTCTTCTTTAAACAGGACGGCACGCCCCTAACGGTCCAATCCGAGGGGAACGCGGTTAGCCAGATCGCTTTGACCATCCCCGCGGAGGGCGTCCGTTTCATCACCGCTACCGGCACGACAACCGATGTGACGGTCGGCTGGGCTCTCTTTGACGCCGCAAGCGACGACCCGTCAAGCGTAGGGGACAACCGGCGGAGCCGGATTTCGGGCTCGCTTGTTTACACGAGGGTCACGGGCGGACAGACCACGGCCAAAGTCGGTGTCGTGACCGCGCGCTACGAAACGGGCGGGCAACGCCGGCTGGCTATCCCGGTGATCAGCTCGGGCACTGTCAATACCGGTATAGCGGTGGTCAATGCCGGTCAGGCTCCACTCAACCTCACCTTTCAATTGCAGGATGCGGCGGGCGCGATCGTCCGCAACAACGCCAACCCCGCTCAGCCCGTGTCGCCCCTTGCTCCCGGGATCCAGAAAGCGCTTTTCGTCACTGAGCTGTTCCCCGATTTCGACCTCTCGAATTTTCGGGGTACGCTCAGCGTCCTCGCAGATGGGGAAGGGTTGGTCGCTCTCGGTCTGCTCACCGATCAAGACGCGCTGAGCTCAATACCCGTCGTCCGAGTTCCCCGCACTCAGGCCGTCACGTTCACCGTGACCAACCAGAATTTCACCTTCTCGCCCGATTCGGTTGAAGTTCAACCCGGAGATACGGTGACCTGGACACTGGCCAACATCCACAACGTGGTCGAGGTGACGAAGGAGACGTGGGACGCCAACGGAAATACGCCTAAAACCGGGGGGTTTTCTTTGCCCTTCGGCGGAGGAAACTTCACGTTCACCACCGCGGGAACTTACTACTACGTCTGCTCACCGCATGCCGGGCAAGGCATGAAAGGAAAAATCACCGTCAAGACGGACGACAACCCCTAGGAAGACAAGGAGACAAGGAGAGGGGGAGACAAGGAGACAGGGGAGAAGGAACGGAATATCGAATAATCGGGTATCTCCTTCACTCCAGTAACCACTACCTATTGTTGTCGAGGAACTTGAGGCGCCGGGCACGTCCTGGACCAAGTTCGGTACACGCCTGGAGCTTCCCGGCCATCCGCTGGCTACGGCGAGATCGTAAGGAGCCGCGCACGACAGCGAGCCCAGCGAGCGAGTAAGCGGACCAACCAACATGCTCTTTAGGCTGGCTTTGCTACTCGCGACTGCCCCCTGGGGCTGGGTGGCTGGTCCGCTTACTCGCTCGCTGACGCTCGCTGCCGTGCGCGGCTCCTTACGGTGATTGCTCGCCGCTCGCTCTCGCTGAGATCCATGCCTCTGTGGAATGCTCCTCCTGCCCGGCACACAATATATAGTGGCTACTTGAGTCAAGGAGATACCCCATTATTCGATATTCCGATCCACTCCCCTCTCCTCTCCTTGTCTCCCCGTCTCCTTGTCTCCCCGTCTCCCCCTCTCCCCGTCTCCGTCCCGTCATTCTTCTCCATCTCCACCAGGGCCCACTCGAACGTATAATGAAGTCCGCCCGCGCGAGCGGGGGCAAGAAACCGAAGTACTAATCGTTAAGTGAGGATCTTGATCATGAGTCAATCGATTACCAGGTACGCGATCCTGATGCTTGTTGTGGTGCTGTGGGCTGGGAATCCGGGGGCGGTGCCACTGCAGGCTGCCCAAGCGCAGCCGGCGCCGGCGCAAGTGTCGGCGCCAACCGTCCCACCACCCGTTATTTCGAGTCCCGAGCTCGTGATGCAGGTGACTTCGAAATGGACGGGCGAGCGCATGAAGGACGGTCGTCCGAGGGTCTCGGACGACCTCTTGAAGAGGATGCGCAACGTCCCGATCACGATGGCTTGGGGCATCCTCATGAACGCGGGATACCACAACAACTACGAGACGGCGATGGGTTGGGAAATCACGCGTCCCGATCAGGCGCTGGTCGGCCGGGTGTTGACCGCGCAGTACATGCCCGCCCATCCCGACCTCAACGACGCGATCATGCAACAGGGGAAAGTCGAAGGCCGGATCGGCAACTCCAATTCCTGGCCCATCGACATGCTGCAGAAAGGCGATGTCTACGTTGCCGACGGCTTTGGGAAGATCGTCGATGGAACGCTGATCGGCGACAACCTGGCCAATTCGATCTTCGCGAAGTCAGGGACGGGAGTCATCTTCAATGCCGGCGTCCGTGACCTCGAAGGCATCGAAGAGGTCGAGGGGTTCAACGTGTGGCACAAGGGCGCCGATCCGAGCTATCTAAAAGAAGTCATGATGACCGGGATCAACGTGCCGATTCGGATCGGCAGAGCAATCGTGTGTCCGGGCGATATTGTCCTCGCGAAGAAAGAGGGAGTCGTATTCATACCGCCTCAGCTCGCTGAGAAAGTGGTGATCGAAGCCGAGGCGATTACGCTGAAGGACGCTTTCGGACATGAGCGGCTGCGGGCGGGCAAGTACACGCCCGGCCAGATCGACCGTCGTTGGACACCCGATATCCAGGAGGACTTCCGAGGCTGGCTGAAGGAAAACCGGGACAAACTGACAGTGCCTCCGGAGGCCGTGGACCGGGTTCTGAATTCCACAATGCGCAACTGGTAAGGAAGAAGACAGGGAGACGCACGCTCTGGAGCCTGCGGCTGGGCCTTGAATGGTAGAGCTTTGCTTCCGGTGAGAACCCGCGCACTTCGCGAATGGCTGCGGTTCTGTTCCCCTCGGTTACGCACGCTCTGGAGCGCGACCGGCTGGGCCTTTGAGTGGTGCAGAACCGCAAACGGAGCGTAGTCTGCGAAGTGCGCGGATTGTTCTGTTCCCCTCGGTTACGCACGCTCCGGAGCGCGACCGGCTGGGCCTTTGAGTGGTGCAGAACCGCAAACGGAGCGTAGTCTGCGAAGTGCGCGGATTGTTCTGTTCCCCTCGGTTACGCACGCTCTGGAGCGCGACCGGCTGGGCCTTTGAGTGGTGCAGAACCGCAAACGGAGCGTAGTCAGCGAAGTGCGCGGATTCTCACCGGAAGCAAATCCGCGGACCGAGCGATCAGGCAGGCAGTTACGAGCCCGCTTGGCCCCGCACCCGCCCCTTCTCTTCGAAGCTCCGAAGCTGGGGCAGCGGTTTGCCGGACTCCAGGAACGTCTTGAGCGAAGACAGGATGGGTGCCCAACCCTCGCGGAAGGCATTCGCAAGTTCCTCGCTCGGCAGCTGGTCATGAACCAGGGTCAGCTTCACCAGACCCTGGTAAGGTTCAATCGAAAAAGTCACACGGGAATACCCCTGCTTGCGTGCCTCCGGATCGAATTCGGTGCGGAACGTGTAAGCCAGGCGACGGGGCGGGTCGCACTCGAGCACCGTCCCGCTGTCTGTCAGATCGGTGGTATCGCCGTCGAAAAAGCTGACGCTCGAGCCCACCGCCCATTGCGACTCGATCCGGCGGTTGTACCAGTACTGCCGGGTGAACTCCCCCTTCGTCAGAGCGGCCCACAGTTTCTCCGGGGTGGTCGCGATGTAACTCACGTAGATGAACTCAGGTTTAGCCATCTTGATGCTCCTCGAGCGCCCTTTTCAAGTCGTTCAAAGCTTGGACCCGATGGCGCTCATATTTGCCGATCCAGCGATCGTAGATTTCGCTGATCGGAGCGGGGTTAAGGTAATGCAGCTTCTGACGACCGGCCCTGATGGTCACAACCAGGTTTGCCGCCTCAAGAATCGCCAGGTGCTTGCTTACCGCTTGCCTCGTCATTTTCAGCCCTTCGCACAGACCGCCAAGCGTCTGACCGTTGTCTCCCTGCAACCGGTCGAGCAATTCGCGGCGGCTCGGGTCGGCAAGAGCCTTAAAGACGCGATCAGTCGGATTTTCCATCGTCAGATCTGATTATATGCAACCAAATGGTTGCATATCAAGCCCGCGAACCGCCTTTTCCCCCGCAATTATTCTCCTCGCAGGTTGACTTTATCTGCATGGCCGCACGGAAGAGAGAGATAATCGGGGGGCCGGTCGGAGTGCCTTCGGCGGACTAATCGCGCGCGGGGTGCAACAACCTGCACGCTGTTACGTAGAGGCTACTGAAGGGAACGGGAGGAGATATGGGAGGGAGGAAGCTACACGGGAGAAAGTCGCTCACGAGGTATGAAGGGGTTAACCTCGTGGTCCTGCTGCTCGCGGTAGTAGCGCTCGCCCTTTTCGCCACGTGGGTATTCCAGACCTACAGCAAGCCCGATGACGGCCCGGCCTCGGATGCCGTGATCATCTCCGAAGCGGTGGTCGACGCCGACATCTGCATGTTCACTGTCGGCACGCGGCTGACCCAGACCGTCCGGCACTACAGGAGCCCGGTCGAAATCCGAAACGACGATCCGCTGGCTCGGAGCTTGTTCGCGGTGCCGGGAGTCGCGCAAGTCGTCATAAACCCCAAATCTATAGTCATCTACAAGTTGCCATCGGCTCGCTGGGAGACTGTGCAGTCGGCGGCAAGAGGGGTCATCTCCGATCACCTGGAAGCGCAGTAACGTCCACCACGCCAAGATGATCGGGGTCAAGGGCGGATCTCTTTGACCTTCAGATTCCGGAATTCGATACGGTACCCCTCGGCCTCCAGACCGATATATCCTTCGGGGATCTCGCAGTTCGGCATCTTGCTGGTGACCGCGCCGTTTGTCCACACGGTCAGTTCAGGTCCGATGCAGGTAATCTCGAACGAGTTCCATTCGCCGGCCGGCTTCACCTTCCCGGCAACGCTCTGGTCGCGAAGGTTCACCCGCTGCACCTGACCGTTCACTTTCGTATTGCCGAACAGGAAGCCGCCGCTTCCACCGCCGAGCTGAACCTGATGCCAGATCGTAGCGTCCTCGCTGTTGCGGACGAAGATCCCGCTGTTGTAGCCCTTGCCCGCCTCGATCGGCGTGAAGCGGCATTCTACGTGGAGGATGAAGTTCTTCAGCACCCGGTCGTAGCGCATCCAGTCGTGGCCGCCACCTCCTTCACAGGTCACCAGGTCTCCTTCTCGCTTCCACTGGGCGGGACTGGCCGGCTGGCCACCGGGAGGAATCGTGAGAATCGTCCAACCGGACAGGTCCTGACCAGGCAGGACATCGACCCACCCCTGCGAATCGGTCTGGAGCGCACTCGGCACATCTTGTGCGGCTACGGTAAGGCAGACGAGGATCAGCACCACGGTACAAGCAGCTGTTTTCATTCGGCCTCCTTCGAACCTGATTGTACTTTGAAGGCGCGGCCGGGGTACACGGCGCAACAGCCTGAGACCAATCCTCAGAGGCATCAACTGAATGTAGGCGCCGTACTGAACGGAGCATGTGTGCCAGGAAGCAGGGCCAGACAACAGGCCTTTACTTTCATCGCGTCCTCCGACGCGGGTGATTGTATAGCCCGGACCCTGGGAGGTAAACCGGGCTCTAGATCAGGCCCACCTCACCGGCCCCCGCCCCCTTCGCGATGTCGATCACACGGGCCACCGTGCCGAACGGCAGCTGGGGTTCGCCCTGCACGAAGATCCGCTTGTCCGCCCTTTCACTGAGGATCCCGAACAGCTCTTGGCCCAGTTGGGGGAACAGGACCGGACGACTATTGATGGACAGGGCACCGTTCGAGGTCGATTGAAACGACAATCGGAGAGGCCTGAACCACACTGTCCATCGCGGCTTTTGCGGGAGCCCGTGCGGCGAGCTGATACTCGGTCCTCGGCTGAATCACCATGAAGATGATCAGAAGGACCAGAAGAATGTCGATGTAAGGGGTGATGTTGATGGCGGCTTTGGGCGCGGCAGCATGGGGTTTTGATCTCATCTCTCCTCCTCTGCCGACTTAGACACCGTTTTTCGTGGAATTCTCCGTGCAGAATTCCGGGACCAGACCTGTGCGTCCGGTGCGGGGCGGTGACCGGCACGCTATTCTGGGAGCTTCCGACAGCCTCACCGCGGAGCGGGTACGGTCACTGACCTGGAGGTTCTGAGTCGCGCGTGCATCTCGGCATCCAGACAGAGACCACGGTGCGGCCGTCCGGGTTGGCTCTCAGGTCAAATGTGCCGTTCATCTCGGTGGCACGCTCCCGCAGCCCTATGATTCTTACCGGATCGACCGGAAATCGCTCCGGACTATCGGCACCGGCAGGACCGTCGGCCTCAACCTCCAGGCGAATCCCGGACCTTTCTTCGCTCGCCCTGACCTCAATGCGGGTGGCCGAGTTGTGCTGAACAGCCAGCCCGACGGCCTCCTGGCAGATGCGGAACAACTCGAGAGCCCGGATATCGTCGACAGGCGGAAGTTCGCCGTCTATCGAGAGGCTGCAAATGACTGGCCCGTTCTGGCTCGCCTCGTTGACCAGCCAGTCAAGCGCTTCCTCCAAACCGAAGTGATCGAGAACCGAGGGCCACAACTCCGACGACAAGTGACGGATCTTGCCTATCGCCTCTTTCAGGATCATCTCCAGTGACTCACACTTAGGATCCACAGTCGCGCACTTCTCAGACGCCTCTTTGCGAATAGCACCCGCCTGCATGATCGCCGCGCTTAACAATTGGCCGATACCCTCGTGGAGTTGCCGGGCCATCGCCGCCCTCTCGCGCTCGCGGAGGCGGATCTGGTGACTGGTCAGTTTCCTCAGTTCCTCGCCCGATCGGCTCAAAGCCTCGCGAACGGCGACGTGACGGGTGATGTCCTCCGCCACCGCAATCCCCGCCATGAGCTGGCCAATCGAATCGATAACCGGGGCTGCCGACGTCCGGATGACTCTCGTTCTCCCGTCGAACGTGAGAATCCTCGCCTCCTGGCCCATAAAAGGCTTGCGGGTCAAAAGGGCCCGGGAGAGAGCCCAGTCTCCTGCACCCAGTCTCTGCCCGGATTTCAAGTCCCAACCCTGGTAAGCATCGTATTCAGAAAGACCCACGTGCGGCGCGGCGCCCCAAATCTGATGCGCCGCAGCATTGGTGCTGAGGATCCGGCCGGTGGGGTCGGCGATCCACACACCGACGGGGAGGGCTTGGAGGACGCCGCGCAGCATGTTTTCCTTGCGCTCCAACTCCAGACTGGCCATGCGGCTTTCCGTCACGTCCCGGACGATGCCGAGCATCCGAGAAGGCTTGCCCTGCCTGTCAATCGTCACCTCTGCTTGCTCGTAAACAATGCGGACCTCGCCATTCGGCCTGATGATCCGGTGTTCGACCGAGTAATTGTCACCTCCGAACAGTGCGCGATTCACCGCTTGGATCACGAACTCCCGGTCCTCGGGGTGAACGGCGTTCAGGAAAGCCGGATAAGTTGCCGGGAATTCCTGAGCCTGGACACCGAAAATGCGGTAGATCTCATCGGACCAGAAAAGTTCATTGGTGACAATATTCCAGTCCCAGTGGCCCAGATGGGCAATGCGCTGAGCATCGGCCAGCCGTGCTTCGATTAGACGCCGTTGGCGAATTTCGGTCTGAAGCTGCGCCGCCAACTGTCGGACCTCGCAATCCTGCCGAGGGCATGTTTCCCGGGCACCGGGAAGCGGTGGTGTTTCTGGCTGGAAGCCTGCTTCCGTGCTGCTTCGTTTCTCGTCCTTCATCTCCCCCCCATTCAAATCACGGCTAGACCTCCGGCGTCGCAGTTCAACCAATGGCTTGTGATTGAAGTTCCGCCTTGACAGGCGTCTGTCTCCAGAACCGTCTGAGCTAGCGTATCTCATACCGTTTTCGAGTTGTAGAGGAGAGTCAGCCAACCAGGTCATGCAATAATGCTGGGAACCCGAACGTAGAAAGCCTTGAAACCAGGAGACATGATGGTGAAGACGGATATCGATGATCAACTGCGAGCTCGGCTGCTCACCTTTCAAGAGGACGAAATCACCGAGCACCGGGTCTACAAGAAACTGGCGGAAGTAACCAATTCACCTCAGAACCGGGAGGTGTTGAACAGAATCGCAGGCGATGAGCTGCGTCATTACCAGGAATGGCGCAAGTACACCGGCCGGGATGTCGCGGCGAGCCGGCTCACATTCTGGAAGTACTACCTGATCAGCCGCGTCTTTGGGGTGACGTTCGGAATCAAGCTGATGGAACGAGGCGAGGAGAGCGCCCGAAAGAATTACGCCGAGCTCGAACACGTCCTCGACAAGGCGTTGTCGATCGCCCAGGACGAGAGCGAGCACGAGAAAGCACTGCTCGCCGTCCTGGAAGAGGAACGGCTCCAGTACGCGGGATCCGTCGTGCTCGGCTTGAACGACGCCCTGGTCGAGCTCACCGGAGCCCTGGCGGGATTCACCCTGGCGCTCCAGAGCACCCGGCTGATCGCTTTGACCGGCTCGATCACGGGCATTGCGGCGGCCCTGTCGATGGCAGCCTCCGAGTATCTGTCGACCCGGTCGGAGAACACCGGCAAAAGTCCCTTCAAGGCGGCCCTTTACACCGGGACAGCTTATCTCTTCACGGTTCTCGTGCTCATCTTCCCGTACCTGGTTCTCGAGAACTACTATGTCTGCCTGGGTCTTTCCCTGGCCGCGGCTGTGGTGATCGTCGCGATTTTCAACTATTACATCTCGGTTGCCCGGGACGAGCCCTTCGCACGCCGGTTTCTGGAGATGGCGGGGGTGAGCTTCGCCGTAGCCGCGTTCAGTTTCGGCATCGGCTACGTGTTGCGGGCTTTCCTGGGAGTCGAGGTCTGAGAAGCGCCGGGGGAGCGAGCAGCTTGCACCGCGGCAACTCCGGCGTAGGTCCCACTTCCCGAGCCGGGCTCCGCAGCACACGCTTTGGACGCAGGTTCGAGTTTCCGAGTGACGGAAACTCGATTCGGCCACCGCCGGTCAGCGACTATCGGTGCGCAGGCGAAGGAACTTCGGTCTAATCGTGCGCTCGCAAACGCTCCGCTCTTCGGCCGCAGACTCGGCGGTCTTGCCCCCGGTGACGAAGAGTCCCACTGGGAAGTGGGACCTACGGTCGGACATGAAACCTCGGCCTACTCCTTGCCGGGGCCGGGAACCTTGTGCTCGAACGTCCGCATCCTGATTTCGGGACTCTCGACCTTGTACTCCGCAGGAACCTCGAAAAGCGCCGGGTCGGGCTCCGCCCGCACGATATTCGTCAACCGGTAAGTTGTCGTGCCGGCCATAGGGTCATCCCGCTTGCTGAATACGATGAGCTGGAGCTCCGGCGAGTACCAGGATTCGTTGGTCACTACGATGGGTTGTTCATTCCCGATTTGGCCGGCGGGGATGGTCAACGTCGTGCGCTTGCCCTCGACCTCCAGTCCCTCCATGATCTGCTTCCCAAGCCCTTCGGCCGCACCGCTATCGATGACTGCGTTGGCAACCGCGAACTTGTACCGAGCTATGTGCGCTCCCGGCATCGGCACCGCCGCCGCGGAGACGCCGGCTTCCGGGCCGGGACCACCGTGTTTGCGGATGAAGATCCGATTCCCGCCGCCCGCAACCGCACCAGCTTCCACGGAGTGTCCCACCGCGCCTTCCTCGACCTCAACGGCCGACATCTCGGGTAGCGGTATCTTCTCAGCCGTTCGCGTTTCCGGATGGAGCGTGTACGTGACTCCGGTGGTCGGATCATTGATCGAGATCATCGTCACCTGCGTCGATCCATCCGGCGCCGGCCCCCCGGGCGGTGTGAAGGTGTATTCCTGCCGGGTGCGGCCCTGGCCGTCACGCGCAATCTGAGTGCTGTTCCGGCGCACAATACGGTTCCCGTCTGCCAGCACCTGTACGGTCTCGGTGGTCCCCTGCGCGGAATAAGGCGCCCCGGTCACAACCTTGATGTCGACCATCTGGTCAAACGACGTGGGCCCGAAGAACATAAAAGAGGACGCGCCAGGCGGCGGAGCCGGCGCAGTAAAAAGCACGTCCTTCTCGATTGTCTTCACCTTACCGTCGTCCGCCGCAACGATCGGAACCAAGATCAGCAAACGCTACAGCTGTCAACACCAGTGTCTGTCTTCGTCGAAGCATAGTCTTTCTCTCCAAATAGTCCTGTTTTCCTGATACCTGTTATCGGACGAATCTAATTGCTCTCGTGAGTCCATCGGGGCCGATGAGCAGATCGGCTTTTACCGGCTGGTCGAGCTTTCGCCGGTCAACCCGAAGGCCAAAGGAAACCATCGTACCTCTCGGGACCTCCATTCGTACGAGCTGGAGCCCGTAATCGGACTCCATCTCCAGGGGGAGCATGGTCGGCATAAAGGGAGTCGTCTCCACAGTTTCGATCGCCGCGGGTGCTCGGTCATCGCGAGCAGCACCGCGAGCGCGGACGATCCTTGCTCCCAGTGCGTCCCGCCCGGACAGTTCTTCGGGCCGCCCGGGGGGAAGTCACTTCGGCAGCAGGGAGCATCCGGGTTGCCCCCTCCCCCTTCGCCTGCACGGTCGCCTCACTTTGACTGGTCGGCTGCGCGGGGCGAGCAGGCGGAGATGTCGGGTGCCCGGACGCCCTTTGAATGGGCGCGGAACCGCCCGGCCCGGAGTAAGCAAACCAGATCACGAGTCCGCAACTCACAAGCAGGACCGCGGCAGCGGCCAGCCTCAGACGGAAACCGGAGCCTATCCATGGCCGCTCGCCCACTGTCCCGGCGACCAGACAGCCGTGATCGCGGGCCGATCGGAACTCGGTCAGGAGGGATTCTTGAATCCGTGGCGAGGTCTCTTCCCTGGCCCGCGCATCCCTGACGCGTTCAAGAGCCAGGTTAAGCGCACGCTCGTCCCGCAGCCGCCTGGAGCATTGCCCGCAGGTCGCCGCGTGCCTGAGCAATTCCCCTGAGGGTTCCGCCCCGCCCGCGCGTACGAAATCAGTCACCTTGCTTTGAAACTCCCTGCATTTCATGCCGGACACCTTCGTGATCTTGCCTTTGACATTTCGAGCCCGGGTTCGAGCGCTTTGAGCTTGTTGAGAAGCAGTGCCCTCGCCCGGTGCAAGCGGGAACGGACGGTACCCGAGGAGCAGCCGAGAAGCTGCGCCGCTTCTTCGTAGCTCCTCTCCTCCAGTTCGCACAGAACGATGACTTCCCGGTAATGGAGCGGGAGGGTCAGGACCGCGTCTCTCACCCGGCGCACGGTTTCACACCGGCCCAGCTCGGAAAGCGGGTCCGCGGCGGAGGCTGGCTCGTTTGGTCCCGCTTCCCCGTGATCGTCAGTGACGGGCACAAACGCCCGCTCGGTCTTCAGCCGCCGCAGCAGGCAGTTGCGGGCGATCCCGAGAACGAAAGCCGCGAGCGAGCCCCTTTCCGGGTCGAAGCGGTCGGACCTGTGGATGAGAGTCAAAAAAGTCTCCTGCACGATGTCCTCGGCCAGGCTTCGAGACCCGCTCATGTGCAGAGCAAAGCGAAAAACCTGGGCCTGCAGCCGGGAATAAACGGTGCGAAACGCTTCCTCGTCTCCGGTCCTCAGCGCCCGCACCAGCTCAAAATCCGAACCCGGCACATCTCTCATTCACTTCAACCCTTCGGAATACTATTCTCTAAAGACGGTCGGAAAGTTCCAGAAAGATTCGAGAATAGGGGAACAGACCTCTCGCCGGATTGTCCTTCGTGGATGGAACTTCTTTTCGAATCAACAATTCTGTCTCGAATCCCCGGGGCTATGGTAACGTGCTCTCCCACGGCAGAGATTGAACCAATGAGAGTTGCGTATTTATCAGGGGGACGGCTTTTCGTACAGGATGGACCGAATGCCGCCCGCGAAATCGAGAGCGCTTTCGGCCAGGAGCTGGTACGGAGCGCGCTCCAGGTCGCCCAGAAGCGTGAGTGGAAGACGAAGGGCACGGGAGCACTTTTCATGTCCGGCGGAATGCTCTGGGGAGTCGACGAGCGCGAGCAACAGCTTCGAAACGTCCGGATCACCGGGATGACCCGCGTGAAGGATGCCAACCGCCTCTTCCTTGCCCTGCAGTCTTCGCCGGTCGGTGCCCTGCTTATCCACGATCTCGGCTCGGCCGTCGAGAAGCGGGTTCTGCACCGTGAGCATTTTAACTGCACGGACCTGGCGCACCATCCTGAGGAAGCATGGCTCGCCTGTTCGCTGCGCTTTGAAAACGGCACGGCAAACATCGGGTTCCTGACTGAAGACGCTTCCGAGCTGAGCGAGGTGACGGAAGGGGACTCGGTCGATGAAGCGCCTTCCTGGGTGCCTGGAACCTCCCGGGTGATTTACCAGAGCGCCGGAGTCGCGAGGAGCTCGGAAGGATTTCCGATGGGCACCGGCCCCTTCGCCGTCATGAGCCTGGATCTGGACAGTGGAGAACTCGAGGTTCTCCTCCAGGACGACCGCTACGATTTCCTGACCGCTCGCAAAACCGCTTCGGGCGATCTTCTCTACATCCGGCGACCCTACGAGGCGTTCCACCGACCATCCCCCCTGCGCATGGCTGGTGACATCGTCCTGTTCCCGTTTCGCCTGCTTCGGGCGCTCTTCGCCTACCTGAATTTTTTCTCTCTCACTTACTCGCGCAAACCGCTGACGACCGCCGGAGGACCAAAACTCGAAGGGGCGGACCTGCGGCAACTGATCGTGCGTGGCCGCATGGTGGATGCGGCCAGGCGTCTGCGTGAGACCGGGAACGACGACCGTGCCCTGGTGCCCCGCTCATGGGAACTGCGGCGGCGCTCCGCTGATGGGAGCGAAGAGTGCCTCGCCCGCAGCGTTCTCTGCTTCGACCTTGCCCCAGATGATTCAATCGTTTACAGCAACGGGACGACTATCTTCCGGCTGAACGAACGCGGTAAGCCTTCCAGACTCCTCAGTGCCTCCCTGGTCGAATCGGTGCTCGTCCTTCAGGACTGAGCGCCTGGCGGCGTCGGGCGGCGGCAGAAAACTTTCGAGGGGAAAAACGTATTAAAATAGAGACACCTGCACATCAGAACTACCCGATCGCAAGCGAATTGAGGAGGTCGAATGATCTACCTTCAGATAGTCGAGTTGATAAAACGCGAGCCGGAGCGTCTGGCGCTCAATTGGTCCGAACATATCCGCAACGCCGAGGTGACAAAGAGTTACCGTTCACTCTCAGCTGACCAGCTTCTCGCCCGCCATACCCGGGTCTTTCAGAACCTGGCCCTGTGGCTTCAGGACTCTCTTACCCGGTCCCAGCTGAGCCGCTTTTTTGAGGATCTCGGCAGAGAACGTTACCGCGAGAAGGTCCCGCTTTGCGAGGTCAACTACGCTCTCCTGACGGCAAAGCGCGATTTCTGGGAGCTCATCCGCTCTCAGGGATTGCTGAACAGCCCCCTCGAGTTTTATCAGGCGATGGAACTGATGTCCTCGATCGGTCGGTTCTTCGATCTGGGGAATTTCTACATAATCCGCGGCTACCTTCAAAGCCTCCAGACCCAATTGGCCACGTCAGGGTGTGTGTCCGAAGCAGCCATCGGGGACTTTGTGGTCGTCGCCGATCCGTCGACGCATCCGCCGGATCTGGTGCCGGAACGTAAATGAGCTCGTAACTTCCCGAGCGAGCTTGTGCGCCGGGGGCCGAGCTTCTTTTCGCATTGTGAAATCGCGGGTGAGAGCGGAGCAGAGAGGCCCTCGACCCGATTCCCGGGCTCGCCCGGAACGCACGAGCGGGCAGTCGAACAACCGCAACCGCTCGCGCTGCTGTGCCGTCAACTCCCGCCCATCCTCCTGTTTTCGCTATCCGCAACAGACAGGCGCCCTTACAATCTCTTTACAATCGTTCCGCTTTTGTTGCTAGACTCCCGGGCCGTAAGCGATCCTCTTTTGGGGAGAGTGGGCGTGCTCATGTTAACGGTAACGGGGTTTCGTCGTTTTTCGCCTGCCAAAAGCCGCACGACTTCTCAGCAAGTCGGCAAATCCATCAAGGGAACGCGGGGCACACCCGCGGATTGGGGAGGAGGTACAAAATGCGCACTCGTCTGACCGCAGTACTAATCTTGGGCCTGCTTGTCATGCTGCCTCTCATGGGACAGACCAACAAAGGCAGCATCAGCGGTACCGTTTTTGACTCGTCCGGAGGGGTCTTGCCAAGCGCGCTTGTCACGATCACCAACATCGGAACGGGCCACAAGCTCACACTCGAAACCTCGGATTCCGGCACCTACCTCGCGCCGAACCTGGATCCGGTCGAGTACCGCATCGACGTCGATATGGCGGGCTTCCAGAAGGCTTTCGTCGAGCGAGTCAAGGTAGATACTGCCACCCCGGTCACCGTCAACATAACCCTGCAGATCGGGGAAGCAGAAGCGGTAGCGGTCGAGGTGTCTGCGGAAACGCCCATGGTTAACGCCGAGTCGGGGGCCGCTTCTCAGACGATCAGCGAGCGCCAAATCACCGATGTGCCGCTCAACAATCGGAGCGTGCTCGACCTCGCGATGTCGGTCGCGAACGTGGTCGGAGAGGCCGGCAGCGAAGATCCCGATCTAGCCTCCTCGATCGCCGCGCCCGGCTTCAACCTGTTCGTAAACGGCGGCCGGGCGGGGAGCACGAACATCCTGGCAGACGGAGCTCGTAACACGGGCGTCGGCCTGGCCCGTGCGGTCGTCACGTTCTCGCCGGACTCGGTGCAGGAGTTTACTGTTCAGACCGCCAGTTTTTCGGCGGAGTATGGCCAGAGTGCGGGCGGCATCATCAACATGACGACCAAGTCCGGCACCAACAAGTTCAAAGGAAACCTGAACTGGTACAATCGCAATCCTGTTTTCCAGGCCGGCACCTTCAGCACTTCTCCCACCGTACGCCCGAAGCGAAATCTCAGGCAGAATCAGTTTGGAATGATTTTCGGCGGCCCCGTCTGGATCCCGAAGCTGTATGACGGCCATGACAAAACGTTCTTCTTCGTAGCTTTCGAGCCCCGCTATTACTCGGAAAGCACCCTGAGCGAACCGCTCTTACCTACGGATGCCATGCGCCATGGCGATTACAGCAACACGGTGAACGTTGCCGGAACCACCCAGGCGCCCAAAGACGTGGCAGCCCGCTTCCCTCAATTCACGACCACGGATGTCGTGCTCTACAACCAGTTCCTGGTCCAGGGGAACACATTTCTGCGGCCACAGACGATGCCGGCGGGCATGACCGCGTTCCCGCAATTCCCGAACAACATCATCCCGGCTTCGATGCTGGACCCCGTCGCCCTGAAGATCCTCGAGAAGATCCCCAGGGGCGGCGAATATTTCGTGAACAGCAACAATCTTCTGGCGAACTACTCAACCACGAGCTTCATCAAGAACCGGGAATTGCGCCTGACCACTAAGATTGACCATCAGTTGACGGACAACAACAGGATCTCCGGACGCTACACCCAAGTCCCGGTGCGAGGTGACAAGGGCTGCTGCGACTTCCAGCTTGGCGTAAACGAAATTAACTCCGGTGGAACGGATTACAGCTGGTCCCGGCAGATGCTCCTCACCGACACCCACACCTGGACTACCAAGGTCAACGAGTTGCGACTCAACTACACGCGAGGCCGGTTCACCCGCAACATGCCTCCCATGTACGACATCTATTCGGGCCAGAACTGGTCGACGGAGCTGGGGTTACCCAGCATCACCAAGGGCGGCCTTCCCGCCTTTATCACCGGCCCATGGTCGTTGGGTTTCTCCCAATCGCAGCAGAACGAGAACATCGAGCAGACTTACAACGTCGCCGACAATTTCACCTGGATCCGCAACCAGACGACGTGGAAGTTCGGCGTGGACCTCGCCGATATGCGCCTGAAGACCGCGCCGATGTACGCGGGCCCGGGCGGAAGATACGAGTTCAACAGGAATAACAACTGGACGAACAGCGCCCTGACAAATGGTACCGGCGGAGTTAATTTCGCCCAGTTCCTCATGGGCGTCCCCAACCTGGTTACGCTGCGGGACTCCCTGTTTACCTACAATTACCGTTGGAGGTCGTTCGCAGGCTTCGTACAGAACGACTGGAAGATCCGCCCGAACGTAACGCTCAACCTGGGCCTGCGTTACACGCTGCAGTACCCGCGCGAAGAGCAGAACAACCTGCAGGCGGTATTCCGGCCGGATCTTGCCAAAGAGTTTCCGCTAGCCGCTCCGGTGACCTTGGCGAACGGACATGTGGTCACAAAAGCCCTTGTGCCGCCCTTGGCGTTTTCGGGGATGGGGGGCCGTTCCAGATACATGACGCCGATCGACTACAACGGGTGGGAACCGCGGTTCGGTTTCGCCTGGGTGCCCAAGATCTTCGGCTGGAACAAAGACGGCAAGATGGTGATCCGCGGCGGTTACGGTTTGTCGCAGGCGCCGCTGACCGGAATGGACCGCAATGCCAACCCGGACTTCAGCGGGACGAGCGGGTTCAACGGAGACACTGGCGGAGTGGATGCCAGCATCGTCAATCTCAACGGAATCAATTACAACACGATGATGAGGCTCTGCTGCAACAAGCCGAACCTGATCCCCAAGACTCCCGAGGAGAGGCTGCAGATCCCCGAGGACGGCCTGCTTTATCTGGACAGCATCAACTATTCGGGGCTCGCCCGGGCGGTCTCCGACAACTACAGCGTGCCCTACGTGCAGAGCTTCAGCCTCCTGATTTCCTATGAGCTGCCGCAGCAGACGGTGATGGAAGTGGCTTACACGGGAGCCAAGGGCACCCACCTGTTCCTGCCCCCCATCAATGTCGTCCCCCGCTCCTACGAGGTGGCTGAGTCGTTCTTCCGAATCGGCTCAAGCCCCGACACTCAGATCAACGATCCGTTGGGCCGGCGCCAGCCAAACGGATCGGTCGTCAGGATCAACCAGGCGGATGCCGAGTCGAAGTTCATGGGATTTGCGTCCCTGAACTCCTACCTCGACTCCTCCTCGAACAGCATTCGCCACGGAGGCTACGTGACCGTGCGGCGGCGCATGCAGCAGGGGCTGACTTTCACGGGCAACTACACTTACGCCAAGTCCATCGACGATGCGTCCGACAGCGGCGGTGTCCGGTTCGTGGATTTCAACATTATCCGCTCCAATGGCCAGATCATGGCCGGGGCGCCGCGATCACTTGACCGGTCGGTTTCCACGTTCGACATCCGGCACATGTTCAACGGGAACTTCCTGTGGGACCTGCCGGTTGGGCGCAACCGCTCGTTTCTGAAAACACTGCCGGGATGGCTGGATCATGTCATCGGCGGCTGGACCTTGACCGGGTCTGGACGCATGCAGCAGGGAACCCCGCTGGTCGTCGTGATCCGTGATGGAAACCAGCTTGCTGCGGGTAACTTGAGGGCAATCAGGCCCAACCTGGTTCCCGGCGTCCCCCTGAAGAACCCTCTCTGGTCGGAGAATTGTCCGATCGGGCAGTCCTGCGAGCCCTGGTTCAATCCGGCCGCCTTCACGCGCCCGGTGAAGGGGGAGCTCGGGAATGCCCCGCGCACGATTGACGGAGCGCGCTGGCCCTCGATCCATCTGTTCGATCTGTCTGTCCAGAAGAACTGGCGGCTGAGCGAGGAACGCCGGCTACAACTGCGGATGGACGCAATCAACGTCTTCAACCACCCGATTTTCAAATTCGGGAGAGACAGCGACAACGGCGAGATCTTCGCGGCTCCGAGCGAGGCTATTCTCAGCAACGCCGACTACGACAACTGGCGGAATTTTGCGCCAGACACCAGGCCGGCGAGGTCGACAGCGGCAGGCGCGGCCCTGCTGGCGCAAATCAATGCGATGATCCGGAGTTACAACACCAACCCGGCGGGCCAGGCGGCCGCGATGGTGCTCCCGCGGGACTTCTTCGTGGTTCAACTGCCCCAGGGATTCCACTCCATGAATCTGAACTCCTTTGACATCACGACCGTTGACGGCCTGAAGCTGTTCCGCATGAAGCAGGCGTACACACCGGATCGTTGGGGTTATCTGGGAGTAACAAGTGGAGCGGGGGCGTTGATGGCGCCGTATACCCCGCGGTTCCTGCAGTTCGCGTTGAAACTGTACTTCTAGGAAGGTCGGACAGGATTAACAGGATTAACAGGATTAACGGATCAACGGGATCAAGAGTCAATCCTGTTGATCCTGTTAATCCTGTCTACGCTCATGTGATCCCCTCGGAATATCAGGCTTCAACCAGGCGCTCGGCGTCCGCCCCCTCGGAAACCTGGCCATACCGCTTCCGCCCACGGAACATCCTGATTGCCAGGTAGACAACCGGGAGAATGCCTCCGATGATGAACAGCAGGTCGCCAGGAAGGCGCAGCCATTCGATTACCCGGACACTTGTCTGCGCGAACATTTCCGGTTCCCGGGCGTGCCAGTACCCGTTCTTGAAGGAATCGCTGAGCTGAACAATGCCCATGGGAACGAGGTTCACAAACAACATCAAAGCCAAGCCGATATTCAGACTCCAGAACGAAAGCTTCATAGCGCGCTCGCTCCCCTTGTCGGGCGGGATGAAGTAACGCGCAACAAACATGAAGAAGCCGATGGCGAGCATCCCGTACACACCCATCATGGCGCCGTGGCCGTGATTGGCCGTAAAAGCGGTCCCGATTTCGTAGTAGCTGACGATCGGGAGGTTGATGAGAAACCCAAATACGCCGGCGCCAAGGAAGTTCCAGAAACCGACGGCGATCAGGAACATGACGGCCCACTTGTGCGGGAATTGGCGAGGCGCGACCGAAAGGGTGGAAGGCCCGCTCTTCGGGCTCCCGATCTGCATGAACCTCCACGCTTCGTAAGTGAGCAGGACCAGCGGGATGACTTCCATCGCGGAGAAGAAGGCACCGAGAGCCATGTGCTGGGCCGGCGCGCCGCTGAAGTACAGATGGTGCATCGTGCCGATAACTCCGCCGATGGAGTACAGAATGACATCAAGGTAGACAACCCGGGTGGCCGTGCTTTCCCGCACAACGCCGATGAGCACGAAAATGTAGGCGACCATGATGGTCGTGAAAAGCTCAAGGAAATCCTCAACCCAGAGGTGGACCACCCAGAAACGCCAGAAGTCCATCACCGCGAAGTTCGTCATCTTCCCAAAAACCAGGCCGGCGGCGTAAAAGAGAGGGATCGAGAAGGCGCTGTAAAGGAACAGGAACGGCATGTTCCCTGGATGCTCCTGGGGCAGCCTCGTCCGCAGACCGCGAAACAGGATGACCACCCAGATGAGCATTCCGACGACCAGGAGGATCTGCCAGAGGCGCCCGAGATCCAGGTACTCCCACCCCTGGGTTCCGACCCAGAACCACGGCCCTTCGCTGGAAATGTAGCCCTTGATGCTTGCCGCCTCGCCGAGCAGGCTGCCGACCACGACGAGGACGACGGCGCCGAACAGCGCGATCGCCAGCTTATCCTGATGCCGCGGTTCACGACGTGCAATCAGGGGGGCGAGAAAAATGCCCATGCTGAGGAAGCTGGCAGAGACGAAAAAGAGGGCAAGCTGCAGATGCCACATCCGGCTCAGGTTGTAAGGCAACCAGTCGGAGATCGAAACGCCGTAGAACCCCTCCGGTTCCACATGGTAGTGCGCGTTCACACCGCCGAGCAGACCCTGCACCAGGAAAAGACCGGCGACCACCAGGAAGTACCATGCGGTAGCGCGCTGCGAGGGAGTCAGGCGGACCTGCTCGGGCGGGCGGAAATCAGGCGGGTGGCCCTCCTCCTCGGCCGTTCGGTGCCACCCCAACAGGTCCCACCTGCCGAAGATGAAGAAGACCAGGCCGATGCCACCCAACAGGGCGATCAGGCTCAGGACACTCCAGAGAAAGGCCTGAGCCGTGGGTCCGTTGCCGACCAGCGGCTCGGACGGCCAGTTGTTGGTATAGGAATAATCGGCGCCCGGACGGGTGGCAGCAGCGACCCAGGCGGCCCAGGCGAAGTACGCTGTGAGATCGTGGATCTGGTCAGGGTCGCGGATCTCGGGCCGTCGCAATCCGCGCTGCTCTTCGGGTCTCGCAAACCAAACCCGATAGAATTCTTTCATCCGTTCAAACGCGTAAGCCTGCCCGGCCGTCAACACCAGCACATCCTGCGTCTTGTCATACCGGTTCGATTTCCATTCCGCCCGGACACGCGCCTCGACCTCGGGCGTGATCCGAGACCCCCCCGCATAGTGTTCCTGCATGGCTAGCGACGCCTTGTGCAGATACTGGGCGGTGAAGTCCGGTCCCAGGTAGGCGCCATGGCCGAAGATCGTCCCGAACTGCATGAGGCCGTATTTCTGGAACAGGTGTTGTCCGGCCATGACGTCGTCCCCGGTGAAGATCACTTCCTGCTGATCGGAGACCATCCGGGAGGGGACGGGCGGGTGCTCGGCATAAATGGAATAAGCAAGGTATCCAAGCACGCAAAAACCAATGATGAAGGTCAGAATCGCGAATTGAAGCCAGAGAGAAGAAATCACCATGGGCCGACGGGACGCTGCAACCATTGATTCTCCTTAGGTTGTCTTCAATCCTCCCACCCGTTGACTATTCTTTCAAGTTGAGGGGTTGCCGGAAAGGTAAATGCCAGGACTGGGAGATCGAATGGAGCCGTGGGAGGGCAGTGGGTGTCGGAAAGTCGCGGATTGCGCCAACTCCAAGCGACCGCGCTCGACGCACGCACACGAGCCTCGGGGGAGGTATGTAGTCCCGGCTTGAGCCGGCCGAAGGGGTCGGCAACCTCAACGATGCGAGCGCCCGGACAAGGCCATGACCTCGCTTTCGGTTCCGCCGCCTAAAGGCGGGACTACATACCTTCCCTACCCCTTTGAGGTCGCTCACTTACTCGCCTTGCTGTTTGTGTGGCGACGCCTCACCACCAGACGTTTTCGACACCTCGGCAGTGAGGCGGTGGAGAGCTGCAGATAACTGCCCAGCTCGATTAACAGCAGTTCCTTACTAATCGCGGGTGGTCGAGGAGGATTCGAGGTCCTTGGCAAGCTTTGCGGCGAGGTCGGCGCTCACAAACGTCTTCCCGGCAAGCACCTCTCGGATGCCGGTCATGAGTTCATCAGGGTTCCCCTTCAGCAGATATCCTCGCGCCCCGGCAGCAAGAGCACGGTTGACATAGGTCACGTCGTCATGGCCGGAGAGCATCAGGCAGCGCGAATCGGGAGCGATCTTCTTCACCGCACCGATCAACTCGATCCCGCTCATTCGCGGCAGCGAAACGTCGATCAGCAGCAGGTCATAGTTCGCGGAGTCACTCAGCTTCTTCAGAGCGTCCTCGGCAGTGGCGGCTATGCCGGCCACCTTCAGATCCGGGAACCTCTCCAGAAACTGGCACAGAGTCTGTCTTGCGACCGGATGGTCTTCAACAATCAAGAGCTTGTAACGCTTCATAACGCCTCGGGCGATGGTCGATCCTGGAGCTGTCCTCTCTGCGATTGAAGAGGGACGATGACGGTGACTCGGGTCCCCACTCCCGGTTGGGACTCGATCTCCAGTCGCCCACCAAAGAGCGCGAGCCGCTCGCGGGCGCTCGCCAATCCGACAACACCCCCGTCGGCGGTCAGTCCGTCCAGTCGCTCTTCGACGATGAAGCCGGCCCCGCTGTCATGAATCGCGATACGGGCAACGCCGGAGTCTTCGCTTAACTCTATGACGGCCTTGTCGGTCTTCGCATGTTTCACGACATTAAAAAGAAGCTCGCGGACGATGTTCGTCCACCAGGACACTCGGAGGCGCGTACACTTCCAGAGCGTCAAGGTGCAGCTCGCCATCCTTGCCGGCCCTGGATGGCCCGGTTCGCGGCCGCTCCGGCCGTCCGCTGAGCCTGTAAGATGAAACCCCAAGGGGAAGATCAGGCAGCGGCCTCGCTCCCGAGACTAGCGGCTGGCGCCTGAAGATACGGTGCTTCTTGTCAACCGCCTTGAACAAGTCTTGAACGCTCTCCGCACCCTCGGCGCTTCCCAGGAAAAGAAAACCGTCCGGACGAAGCGCGTAATGGAACAGACTGAACACCTTCTGCTGCAGGTCGCGCTGCAGGTAGATCAGAAGATTTCGGCATGAGAGCAGATCGAGCCTCGAAAAAGGAGGGTCCTTCAGAAGGCTGTGCTCGGTGAAGATCACGAGGTCGCGGAGCTCCTTCCCTACCCGGTAATAGTCCCCCTCGCGCAGGAAGAAGCGGCGCAGCCGCTCTTCGCTGACATCGGCCCGGATGGCCTCGGGATAACAACCTTCCCGGGCGCGGCCGAGCGCTTCCTCGTCGATGTCGGAGGCGAAAATCTGCACGCGGGGTGGGAGACCGGACGTGGGAGCCTGTTCCAGGAGGAGCATCGCGATCGAGTAGGCTTCTTCGCCGGTTGCACAGCCGGCCGCCCACACGCGAAGCTCTTCGTCGGCCGCTTTGCCCCGAAAGAGTGCCGGAATAACTTCCGTCTGGAGCGCCGTAAAAGCCTCGGGATCCCGGAAAAAACTCGTCACGCTGATCAGCAGATCCTTGATCAGGCCGCGTGCTTCTTCCGGATCCTTGCGTAGAACGCCGAGGTAGGACTGGAGATCGGGAACCCGGTTGACATGCATTCTTCGTGCGATGCGCCGCAGCACGTTCGTAGGCTTGTAGCCGTCAAAATCGTGCCCGGTCTGGGCACGGACATGCATCAGGATGCGCTCCAGGAGCGCTTCCTCGCCAACCGGCACCTCTTCGGCCTGCCTGAAACGACGAACCCCATTTCCGCTCTGTTGCAGTTCGATAACCTTGTCGGCCAGACGGCGAACAGGAAGGACGAAATCCACGAGTCCGGTCCCGATCGCGCTGCGCGGCATCGAGTCGAATTCAGCCTCTTCGGGGTCCTGGACCAGAAGCAGCCCGCCCAGCTCCTTGATCGCCTTCATGCCTACCGTGCCGTCTGTCCCGCCGCCGGACAGGATGATGCCGACGCTGTCCGGATGGTTGTAGGCGAGCGTCCGGAAGAAGAAGTCAACCGTCATTCGCGCCCCCGGCCCCTGATCGGAAATCGCAAGATGGCTGTCGGTCAGCTGAAGGTTCTTACCGGGCGGGATTACGTAGACATGGTTGGGTTCCAGCCGGGTTCGGCGCGTTACCTGGGTCACAGGCACCGCAGCCGATCGCCGCAGGAGCTCTGGAAGAAGGCTCTCGTGTTCCGCGGATAGGTGGACAACCACCACGAACGAAATCCCGGTTTCGCGAGGAATACTCTCAAAAAAAGTCGTGAGCGCCTTTAGCGAACCGGCCGAGCCGCCGATGCCGACTACCGTCGGCCGGCTGTCCGGCCCAGGCAACTCTCCCGCCTGTTCGGCCCGTTCGACCTCGTCTGGAGAAGCCCGCTGGTGGCTTTCAGCCGTTTGTTCGTCGTCGGTATTCATAGGGGAGCCGCCAGGCAGAAAGCTCGACCTAACCGGCGCCACTCCCCCAGGCGATCCGACTGTCGGTGCTACACTTTCCTTTAAGGAAGCTTACCAAACCGCTGCACCAAAGCACAAATGAGACGGCTGAGCCCAGCCAAGCGAGCGAGTTTGGGGGAGATTGGGGCCCCCGCGACGACCGAGGCCCAAGCAAACACCCGGGCTGCAGCCGAAACGCCGGCGAGATCACATGGAGCCGCGCACGCCCGAGGGTGTCGAAAGAGTCGGGGATTGCGCCGAATGTGCGGACAGTACACAGAAATGTAAACGGGGTAAAGCCTTTCTTTGAGCCCCGGGTGACCGGACCCCGTTTCGGCGGTGTCAGAGCCCGGGCGAGCGCTTTCCAGCGAAACGAACGGGCCCCGGACAGCCGGCGAAAGGCCGCATAGCCGTTCTTTCGCCCGCTCCGGGGCTCCCTACCACATGACTCTCTAGCCCGGGCCCCTCACTTCCCGAAACAGGGTTCGTCACCCGGCGCTACACCGCTTTCGCCCTCGGTCTGCTTCCAAAAATCACCCTTAGGCCGATCTACACCGATCCGAACTTCTTCGACACCCTCGCCCGCGAGCGCCGGCGAGCGAGTAAGCGGGCCAAAAGCCCCTCACACCCGCTGGGGCCGGCCCTGACTGCCCATGATCGAACGGATTTCGGTCAGTGAGTCTTGATCCGCCAGAACCAGCAACCTGTCTCCCGCCTCCAGGACCGTCCCGCCGCCGGGCACCAGAAAGGAAGCGTCACGGTGAAGCAGCACCACCAGAACGTTCGAGGGAAGAGCAAGGCTCACGATCTGTTTTCCCACAACAGGCGAGCTCATTCCGACGTCGAACTCCACCAGTCGCTTGTCGCCACCACCTCCCATCAGACCGATCGGGTAACGGGGGCGTTCGGCGTCCGTCGATTCAAGACCCAGAAAACGCGCAAAGAAAGGAATCAGGGGTCCTTGCAGCACGACCGAAGTCACGACAATGAAGAAAACCATGTTGAACATGGCGTGGGCTTTTTCGATCCCTGCCACCAGAGGGAATGTCGCTAGGATGATCGGTACCGCCCCTCTCAACCCGACCCAGGCGATCAATAGCTTTTCTCTGAAGTTCATGCCTCGGCTTGGCGCGAGGCACAGTAGAACGCTCATCGGGCGCGCGACCAAAATCAGAAAGATGGCAACCAGAGTTCCAGGACCTATGACTGGAACAAGCTCGGAGGGAAAAACCAGAAGACCGAGGGTAAGGAACATCGCTATCTGAACGAGCCAGGCAAGGGCGTCGTGATAACGCACCCGATCGATTGGGCGAGGGACGGATCCCAGAACTCGATGTTCCCAGGGCCTTCGGAGCCTGCGAGCGCGCCGATAATGATGAATAGGACCAGTGACGGGATGCCGAGGCTGCTCGACACCTTACTCGCGATCGTGGCAAGCAGCAGCAGAAGTGACAGGTAGATGAGAACCTGTTCCAGTGGCGGCATATCGATACCTTGTTCGATTTCAGTGGGTCCGACTTCCCGGTCGGACCTCAGTGCGAGTCGGCATGCACCTCGCCCGCGTCGCCTGCTGGCCGCCAACCGACACAGGTCCCACTGGGAAGTGGGACCCCCACGGAGACTACTCGTTTGATATCCGGCTGGATTGCTCGACAATCTCGTCGCGCGTCTGGGCGGCGACGTTCGCATGGTTTTCGAGAGTTACTGTTGGCGTTACCTCTTCTCCGAGAATGGCGATCGCGCGCTTCAGCTGCTCTTTGGTCCCACTAAGCACGAGGAAGTCGTCAACCAGGATCTTCTCGCGCGGATCGGGATTAACCCAGGTATTGTCTCCTCGCCCTATGCCGAGGATTGTCGCGCCCGACCGCTTCCGGAGCTGGGTCTCCGCAATCGAGAGTCCCGAAAAGGAGGAGTGCTTTGGGACCTGGACCGTCTCGATGAGCAGTTCCATACGGTCGCTTAAGCGAAGCCTCGGCACGGTGATGTGCCGATCGGCCAGGAAGATACCAAAATGGGTGTCCCGGATGGACTTGATCTCGGCCGCCACTGCGGCCCTGGGCAGGTGATACACGCGCAGGATTCGGGTGACGATCTCGATCGCCGCTTCAAACTCCTCGGCGATCACCTCGTGCGAGCCCAGACGGTAGAGTTCCTCGATCTCGGCGAGATACTTGGTGCGTGTGAGGATCACGCCAGCCGGATTCATCAGGTGCGCGACTTTGACCGCACGCCTGGTGGAAAAGGGATCCGAAACCGCCAGCACGACGACCCGGGCGGCACGGATCCCGGCCCTCAAAAGAATGCTCGAGCGGCTGCAGTCGCCGAAGAAGATCGGTTCTCCCTCCCCGCGCGCCTCTTTGACCCGCCGCGCGTTGAGATCAAGCACCACGTACGGCAGTTCGTTTTGCTTGAGCACCCGGGCGAGGTTGCGTCCGCTTTCCCCGAAGCCACAGATAATCACGTGATCCGCGAGGCCAGGGACAAACGATTCTTCCCCTTCCCCGAGGGACTGTTCGGCGTGCTCTCTGCGCCCGGTCAGAATTCTCTGGACCGCCCAGTACAGCACAGGACAAAGGAGCATGCTGCCCACGGTTGCAGAGATCAGCAGCTGAAACCACGCGTCGGGGATCAGGTTCATCCGGTCTCCGACCCGGAGCAGGATGAACGAGAATTCCCCCACCTGGGCGAGGACAGCCGCTGCCAGGAGAGCCACCTGCAGCGGCAGGCCGAGGGCCAGCAATGAACCGCCGGTGAGGAGCAGTTTCCCGAGCACGAGGGACGCTACGACCAGGAGCAACAGGCCCGGATTGGCAAGGACCTGTGAGGGATTCACCAACATTCCGATCGAAACGAAGAAGAGACTGTTCAGACTGTCGCGAACCGGCCTCAGATCCGCAAAAATCTGGTAGCTGTATTCGGACTCCGAGAGAATCAGGCCGGCCAAAAAGGCACCGAGAGCCAGGGAAAAACCGAAACTGCTCGTGACCCACGCGATGGTCAGGAAAGTGAATACCGCGGTGATTACGAAGAGCTCCTTGCTGCGAGTCCCGACGATCAGATCGAGGACCCGAGGAAAGACATACCGCGCGAGGGCAACCGTGGCTACGACCACGCCGAACGATTTGACCAATAACCACGCTATCGGCTGATCCGGAGCTCTGTGAGCCAGCAGCGGCACTACCATGATCATCGGGACAATGCACAGATCCTGGAAGATGCAGATGCCGAGAGCCGCCCGGGCATGCATGGAGCCGCGCTCAGCGCGACTGTCCAGAACATTCAACGCAACGGCGGTGCTGCTGATGGCCGCAACAAAGCCGATGAAAACGGCCGCCGGAATCGGGATCCCCGCAAGCCGGCACACGAGGAGCACTCCCAGGATGGTGCCGCCGACCTGCAAAGCGCCGCCGCCGAGGACGATGTGTCGAATCTCTGCCATCTTCTTCAGGGAAAACTCGAGGCCCAGGGAGAAAAGGAGCAGCATGACTCCGAGATCGGCCATGGTGGCGACGTTTTCAGGCTGGGTGACGAGACCCAGCCCGTTAGGTCCGACGATTAACCCGGTGATCAGGAATCCGGCGATAGGAGAGGCCGATACCTTAAGAAGAAGAAAAACGACGATCAAACCCGCGCCGTAGACTACTACGAAATCTCTGAGCAGTCCGAGGTCATCCATTCTGGTTTTATCTTATGGATCGGGCGAGGAAAGTACCACCCTGCGCCGATTTACGGCGCCATGCCCGCGCAGGCGAAGCTTCGGGAAATCAGTCAGACGGTGAAACGCGGCCGGCGCCAGGCGGGTATCTCCTTGACTCAAGTAATTCCTACCTATTGTTGTGGAGGGAACTTGCGGCGCCGGGCGACGTCCTGGACCAAGTTCGGTACACCACTGGAGCCATCACGGCTATCCCGGCGGCTACGGCGAGATCGTAAGGAGCCGCGCACGGCAGCGAGCGCCAGCGAGCGAGTAAGCGGACCAACCAACATGCTCTTTAGGCTGGCTCTCACTACTCCCGACTGCCCCCTGGGGCTGGGTGGCTGGTCCGCTTACTCGCTCGCTGGCGCTCGCTGCCGTGCGCGGCTCCTTACGGTGGTTGCTCGCCGCTCGTTCTCGCTGAGATCCATGCGGCTGTGCAAATGCTCCTCCTGCCCGGCACACATTTACCAAACACGACACTAGCTACGACCGGCGGCCGGGACCGCTCCTGAAGAGGGGGCCGGTTGAGCAACAGGCAGCTGGATTTCGAAGGTCGTACCCTTCGGGTTAGGGATCACGCGGATGGCGCCGCCATGGTGCCTGACCAGCTGATAGGAGATGGAGAGGCCCAACCCGGTTCCTCCGGGCTTGGACGTGAAGAAAGGGTCGAAGAGGCGATCGATGATTACGGGATCGATTCCTTCCCCGCTATCGGTTACCGCGACGGTCACCGTCCCCTGTTCGGACTGGTACGCTGACCGTATCTGGACGTTCCCCCCGTCAGGCATCGCCTCGATGCTGTTCTTGATTACGTTCAGGAGTACCTGTCGTATCTGATCAGGGTCGATGAGGACTTGAGGCAGGGGGCCGAGATGGCGCTCGATCCTCACGCCGGACTTCTCCGCGTGCCGATTGAGCAAGAGCAGCGTAGAGTCGACGATTTCATTGAGATTAGCCTCCTGAAACGAAGGCTGAGGCGGCCGGGCGAAGGACAGGAACTCCCCGACAATCCTGTCGAGCCGTGCCATCTCCTCCTGGCCGATCTTCACAAATTCCGCCTTGGAGCTTTCCGCGGGCACAGCGGCTCCCAGGATGTCGATCACTCCCGAAAGAGTCGCAAGCGGGTTGCGAATCTCATGGGCGATACCCGCGCCGAGCTCGCCGAGAGCGGCAAGGCGGTCCGCCTGTTTCATCTGCTCGAAGGAGTTCTCGATCCGTTGGTATGCCCGCTGCAGTTCCGCGGTTGTGTTCTCGAGGGCCCGGCGCTGCCTCCGTTCGGCCTGGGCGAGGAACCCGGTGAGGGCTCCGATGGCGTGATAGAGCAGAATCTCGGCGAACTGATTGAAGCTGTAAATCGGCGAGTGCCCCCAGTGGACCAGGATGTGGTACGAGTAAAAGACACTGGTCAGTGCCGCCGCCGCTAACCCGCCGATCGGCCCGTACCAGAAGGCGGCCAGCAGAATCGGGATGTAATAGCCTCGTTGGTAGACCTCATGGAGGTAGTAGTACTCGGTGCTTGTCACGTAATGGGCAGCGGTTATGCCCCCGATCAGCACCGCAATCAGGACGTATCGAACGCGTTGCGGGTTACGCTCGTCCATGTCGTTACTCCCCCTGTTCCGCTTCGCGGGCACCCGTGTTCTGCTCCTCATTGTCTGCGCGCAGGTGATACTTCTGCATCCTGTAAATGAGCGTATTTCGGGTGAGACCGAGATACCTTGCCGCCCGGCTTTGATTCCAACCGTTTCGCTCCAAGGCTGTCAGGAGCAACGCCTTCTCGACCTCTTCGAGAGCCACACCCGCTTCGGGCACTTCCATCCTCAGTCCACCCAGGATGGTTCGGGCGCTCAGAATTTCGACGGGAAGCTCATTCTTTTCGATCGTACCGCTCGTGTTGAACACCACCAGCCGCTCGACGACGTTCTCCAGCTCCCGGACGTTTCCCGGCCAGTCGTACTGGAGGAGCTGGCTGACAACCTCCTGGCTCACGTCCACGGATTTGCCCATTCTCTTGTTAACCTCCGCCAGAAAATGATGAAGGAGCGGAGGGATATCTTCGCGTCGACTTCTTAACGGAGGGATAGTGAGCGGAGCAACCGACAGGCGGTAGAAGAGGTCTTCTCGGAACTCGCTGGTTCGGACCATGTCACGCAGGTTTCGGTGGGTCGCGGCGATGATCCGAACGTCTACCGTTTTCGGCACAGGACTTCCGACCACGTCGATCTGTTTCTCCTGGAGCACCCTGAGAAGCTTGACCTGAGCGGAGAGCGGCAGCTCTCCCACTTCATCCAAAAAGACCGTCCCCGTGTCGGCAGTCTCGAACTTCCCCTTCTGATCGGCGAGGGCACCAGTGAATGCGCCTCTCTTGTGCCCAAACAGTTCTGACTCGACCAGGTTCTCGGGAATGGCGCCGCAGTTGACCACAACAAACGGGCGCGCCCGCCGGAGGCCATTGTAGTGAATGGCTTTGGCTATGAGTTCCTTTCCCGTGCCGCTCTCTCCCTGGATCAGCACGGTCGTCTCGAACTCCGCCAGTTGGCTCGCCTGTTTGAGCGCTTCGGCGAACTGTCGGGATTTCCCGGGCAGCCCTCCAAAACTGAAGTGGTCGCGGACCGCCGCATCAAGAGTCCGATTCTCCCGGACGAGATCCGCCATCTTCAGGGCGTTGTTGATTGCAAGCTGGAGTTCCTCTTTCTGGAAGGGCTTGGTCAAAAAGTTGTGGGCGCCCGCCTTGATCGCCTCCACCGCCTTGTCGATTGTCCCGTGTGCGGTCAGTAGAATCACCGGGAGCCCGGGGCGGGTCTGAACGATCGTCTTGAGAAGATCCACGCCGTCGGTACCGGGCATGCGCACATCGGAAATCACGAGGTCGATCTTCTCGCTGTCCAGAATGTGCAAAGCCCGGGCAGCAGACTCGGCCGGCGTTACTTCAAATCCGAAATCCCGAACCTGGTACGTGAACACCTTCAAGAAGTTGCGGTCGTCGTCGACGAGGAGGATTCGAGCGTTTGACATTGGCTGATCAGTGGGTGTGAACCGTCTTCTCCGTTTGAGTATCCGCAGGCGAGATAAGCACCTCTCTAGCCACGACTTCCCCGCCCGCGAGAGTGGTTCCGAGAATCAGCAGGCTCTGATGCAGTTGTTTACTTCCTTCCCTTTGAAAGACGGCAGCGGCCAGCGAGAATTGCCTTCGAAACCGCTCCTCGTGTCTATCATGACACTTTTCAAAAGTTGATGCTCCAAAACAGGCACCCGGTGTTGGTTTTGCAACACATCGTACCCAACAGGTGATCAGGCCTTCCTTCCTTATCTATATGATCTTGCTGAAGATCAGGATGGAATGCAGCCTTGGCACGGTCGTTGCCGCAATTTGTGGGTCAGATCAGTCTCATTATGCGAAGAAGCTTACAAATCGCGGTTCTGGGGATCCTGGCAGTGTTATGTACGCGAGCAGCCGTCGCCCAGACCGAACCCGGGCAACCGGAGACTCAGCCGGGGATCGAACGGCTGGAGCAGCTCGTTTCCGAACTCCTGGCCGAAAACCCGGAGATCCAGGCGGCTCGGAAACGCTACGAAGCAGCCGAGACCCGGCCGGGCCAGGAAAACGCACTGCCGGATCCGAAGATCGAAGCCGGATGGGCCAGCGCGGGCGCCCCGATTCCGGGCTTTGGACTGGGCACGGACTCCACCGCAAACATCGGTTTCGAGATCTCCCAGGAGATCCCCTTTCCGGGAAAGCGGAGCCTGCGCAGCGGGATGGCGGCCAAGGAAGCCGAGAGCGAGGGGCAGACGTTCCGATCGACCGAGTTGACCCAGGTGGCCCGGCTCAAATCCGCTTTCCACGAGCTGAGATTCGTCTACGACGCGATTGATGTGCTCCGACGAAACCAAAATCTGTTGCAGCGGCTGGCAAAAGTAGCAGAGGTGCGGTATTCGGCGGGCGAGGGGAACCAACAGGATCTCGTGCGTTCGCAGTTGGAAGTCAACCTGCTGGATGGCCGGGTGATCCAGCTCGAACAGCGCCGGAGCAGCCTCGAGGCGGAAATCAACCGGCTCCTGAACCGCCCGGAGGGAAGACCGTTCGGCCGCCCGGAGGCGGTTGAAAACGTCCCTCCCCTGTTGCCCCTCGAGAATCTACAGCAACAGGCACTGGCACGTTCGCCGATGCTGCGCTCGCAAAGGGCGATGATCGACAGCCGGCAACTGGGTGTCGAGATGGCACGCAAGGAATACTACCCGGACTTCGAGGTGCTGGGAGGTTACTTCAACCAGGGGTCGATGAAGGACATGTGGGAGTTCCGCGTCCAGGTGAACATTCCGATTTACTTTTGGAAGAAACAGCGGCTGGGACTGGAAGAGGCGGGGCTGCGGCTGACCGAATACCAGCGGACCTACCGCGCTCAACAGCAGGACCTCGGTTTCCGGGTGCGCGACCGCTACCTGGCCGCGCAGGCAGCGCAACGTCTCATGGACCTGTATTCGAAAACGATCACCCCCCAGTCCACACTGGCCCTGGAATCTTCGCTGGCAAGCTACGAGAGCGGGAAGATCGAGTTCTTCTCGGTGCTGTCGAACTTCACCGCTATCCTCGACAGCGAGTTTAACTTTCACGAGCAGAGGGCGGAATACCTGAGAGCCTTGGCGGAGATCGACGAATTGACGGGTACAACGGGGTTTGAGGACTAGGCGGGATCGGTAAAAGGAATAGCAAGGATGCGCAACTTCATTCTGGGATTCATTCTGGCTCTGCTCCTGGCGGGGGCTGGATACTGGGTGGTCACCACCAAGCCGTTTGGCTCCCCGGAGACCGCCAAGACCCACGAGGCTCAGAGATATAACTGCCCGATGCACCCGACCTACGTTTCGGATAAACCGGGCGACTGCCCGATTTGCGGGATGAGGCTGGTTCCTATCGAGCCCGCGAGCACCAGTCCGCAGGCCGACCAGCCAGGTGCCGACAATGCCCGCGGTCAAAAGGCTGCTGAGTCGAAATCCGGGAAGAGAATCCTGTACTACGTAGACCCGATGAATCCCGCGAACAGGTCGGACAAACCCGGCAAGGCGCCCGACGGCATGGACCTCGTCCCCGTGTACGAGGAGCCCGAGGCAGCCGCGACTTCCGGCGTGACCGGCTACAGCACGATCAACCTGCCAGCCGACAGGCAGCAGCTGATGGGAATCACGTTGGCTCGCGCCGAGGCGATGCCGCTCGAACAGAGCATCAGGACCTTCGGCCGGGTGACCTACGACGAGACCAGACTCCACCACGTGCATACGAAGTTCGAGGGGTACATCGAGAAGCTCTATGCGAATTTCATCGGGCAGTTCGTCAAGCAGGGCCAACCACTATTCTCCGTGTACTCGCCAGAGCTCTACGCCACTCAGAAGGAGTACCTTTTGGCTCTACGTGCCGAGGAGCAGTTCGGGGACCTGAACCAGCAGAAGACGGGGCCCAAGATCGACCTGGTCGGCGCCGCGCGGGAAAGGCTGGCACTGTGGGACATCGGGGAAGCCGAACTGAAACGACTTGAGAAGACCCGCGAACCGATGCGGGAGTTGACCGTCTTCGCGCCGATGACCGGCTTCGTTATGGCTAAAACTGCCGTTGAGGGCCTGCGAGTGATGCCGGGCGACACCTTGTACGACATTATCGACCTGTCCTCCGTTTGGGTCCTGGCGGACATTTACGAGGTCAATCTGCCCTTCGTCAAGCTCGGCCAGCACGCGGAAATGCTTTTGCCTTACCAGCCCGGCAAAAAGTACTCCGGTCGTGTGACCTACATCAACCCGACCCTCGATGAAAAGACCCGGACAGTGAAAGCTCGAATCGAGTTCACAAATCCCCAGGGCGTCCTCAAGCCGGAGATGTATGGCGAGGTTCTGATCAATGGCAGTCGCGGGTCTGGAGTCGCCGTCCCCGAAAACGCCGTGATCTCGACCGGCGAGCGAAACATCGTGTTCGTGGCGAAGGGGAACGGGGTGTTCGAGCCCAGGGAAGTGACCGTAGGAGTGAAGGTGCGCAACCTTTATGAAATCAAGACCGGCGTGGCACCCGGCGAGCAGGTGGTGACCGGCGCAAATTTCCTGCTCGACTCCGAGTCGAAACTGAAAGCGACGCTTACGGCGGGAGCCACAGGCGGACACCAGCACGGGGAGTAGAGACATCTGTTCCAGGTTCGCAGGATTGAAATGATCGAACGAATTATCGAATGGTGCGCGCACAACAAGTACATCGTCCTGATGTTCACGGCCGCAATAGTCGGCCTGGCCATCTGGACCTTGTACAACCAGCCGATCGACGCGATTCCGGACCTTTCCGACACGCAGGTGATCGTGTATTCGCGCTGGGACCGCTCGCCTGACATCATTGAAGACCAGGTTACCTACCCCATTACCACGGCTCTGCTCGGCGCGCCCAAGGTCAAGGCAATCCGCGGCTACTCGGACTTCGGGTTTTCATACGTCTACATCATCTTCGAGGACGGGACCGATATCTACTGGGCGCGCAGCCGCGTACTCGAATACCTGAGCAAAGTCACTCCTTCGCTGCCTCCCGACGTGAAGACGGAGATCGGGCCTGACGCCACCGGCGTGGGCTGGGTGTTTCAATACGCGCTCGTCGACGAGAGCGGACAGCACAGTCTGGCCGACCTTCGCTCCTTTCAGGATTGGAATCTGCGCTACGCGCTGCAGTCCGTGCCCGGCGTTGCCGAAGTCGCGACGGTCGGCGGATTTCAGAAGCAATACCAGGTGACGGTCGATCGCGAACGCCTGGCCGCCTACAACATCCCGATGATGGAGGTCTCGGACGCCGTCCGCAATTCCAACGTGGAGTCGGGAGGGCGCCTGATCGAGTTCAGCGGCCGCGAGTACATGGTGCGCGGCCACGGCTATGTGAAGAGCACGGAGCGACCTCGAGCAAGTCGTCTTGCGCACGAACGAGTTCGGCACGCCGGTGCTGTTGCGGGACGTGGCACGAGTGGAGCGCGGGCCCGAGATCCGCCGCGGCATTGCGGATCTGGACGGGCAGGGCGACACCGTCGGCGGCATCATCGTCATGCGCCACAGCGAAAACGCCGACAGGGTCATTCGAGCGGTCAAACAGAAACTCGAAGACATCGAGCCGTCCCTGCCCAAGGGAGTCAAAGTCGTCACGACCTATGATCGGTCCGAGCTGATCGAGAGCGCGATCGACAACCTGAAACACGAGCTGGTCGTCGAGATGATCATCGTCAGCCTGGTGATTCTCGTCTTCCTCTGGCACATCCCCTCGGCAATCATCCCGATCGTCACCATTCCGGTCGCGGTGCTCTTGTCGTTCATCCCGATGTACTTCCTCGGGATCAACTCCAACATCATGTCGCTGGCCGGCATCGCGATCTCGATCGGCGTCCTGGTCGACGGCGCGATCGTGGAAGTTGAAAACGCCTACAAGAAGCTCGAGTTGTGGATTGAAGGCGGCCGGAAGGGGGACTTCCACGAGGTTCGGCTGCAGGCGCTGAAGGAAGTCGGGCCCTCGGTCTTCTTCTCGCTGCTCGTGATAGCGGTCGCCTTCCTGCCGATCTTCACGCTGGTTGACCAGGAAGGACGGCTATTCAAACCGCTGGCCTTCACCAAGAACTTCGCGATGGCGATTGCCGCGATCCTCGCGGTCACGCTCGACCCTGCCATGCGGATGCTCTTTGCCCGGATGGACTACTTCAGGTTCCGGCCGCGGCCGTTGGCCTGGATTGCCAACCAGGTGCTGGTGGGCAAGTACTACAAGGAGGAAAAGCACCCGATCAGCCGGATCCTTTTCGGCTTCTACGAGCCTCCAGCCCGACTGGTGCTCAAGCACCCGAAGACCACGATCGCGATCGCCTTGCTGCTCGTGCTGACGACGATTCCTGTCTACCTGAGTCTCGGCAGCGAATTCATGCCGCCCCTGGATGAGGGCACGATTCTCTACATGCCGACGACTCTTCCCGGGATCTCCGTCGCCCAGGCCCAGGATCTGCTCCAGAAGCAGGACCAGCTGCTGATGAGCATTCCGGAAGTGGAACGCGTCTTCGGGAAGGCCGGGCCGCGCCGAGACATCCACCGACCCCGCGCCGTTCTCGATGATGGAGACGACCGTCCTGCTCAAGCCTCACAACGAGTGGCGTCACAAGGACCGGTGGTACTCCTCCTGGTCGCCTGAGTGGCTGAGCAACGCTGTCTTTCGCCGCGTCTGGCCGGATCGGATCTCCCGCGACGAGCTGATCGACGAGTTCGACCGCGTTGTCAAGATCCCTGGCGTCACGAATGCCTGGACCATGCCGATCCGCGCCCGGATCGACATGCTCACGACCGGCGTGCGCACGCCGATCGGAATCAAGATCTTCGGGCCGGATCTGAACGAAATCGAGAAGATCGGCAGCCACCTGGAGATGATCATGAAGGAGGTCCCGGGAACCCGCTCGGTCTTTGCCGAGCGGGTCGCCGGCGGCTACTTCGTCGACTTCGACCTGAAGCGCGACCAGCTGGCCAGGTACGGGATCTCGGTTGCCGATGCTCAGAACATCGTGATGTCGGCCATCGGCGGCGAGAACGTGACCACGACTATCGAGGGACGCGCCCGCTACCCGGTCAACGTCCGGTATCCTCGAGAGAACTGCGCGACAACATGGAGAGCCTGAGCCAGGTGCTCGTCCCGACCGCCAACGGCGCCCAGGTTCCGATCAGCCAGATCGCGGACATCCGCAAAGTGAACGGCCCGTCCATGATCCGCGATGAAAACGGGATGCTGGCCGGGTACGTCTTTGTCGACCTGGACACCAGCGACCTGGGCGGATATGTCGAGAAGGCCAAGGAGGTCGTGCGAGAGAAGCTGACTCTGCCCGCCGGCTATTCGCTGGTTTGGAGCGGCCAGTACGAGAACATGCTGCGGGTTCGGGAGCGGCTGAAGATCGTCGTTCCCGTGACGCTCGTCCTGATCTTCGCCCTGCTGTACATGAACACCAAATCGACGTTCAAGGCGACGCTCGTCATGCTGGCCGTTCCGTTCTCGCTGATCGGCGCCGTCTGGCTGCTCTACATCCTCGGCTACAACATCTCGATCGCGGTCTGGGTGGGGATGATCGCGCTGATGGGACTGGACGCCGAAACCGGGGTTTTCATGCTGCTCTTTCTCGACCTCTCCTACGACGAGGCGAGGCGGAAAGGCCAGCTGAAAACCAAGGCCGACCTCGAAGAGGCGATCATCCACGGCGCGGTCAAACGAGTCCGGCCCGAAGATGATGACCGTCGCCGCCGCCTTCATGGGCCTGATGCCGATCATGTGGTCCATCGGCACCGGCGCGGACATGATGAAACGCGTGGTCGCGCCGATGGTCGGCGGGCTGGCCACGTCGTTCCTGCTCGAATTGCTCGTCTACCCGGCGATTTACTTCCTGTGGAAATGGCGGAAGGAAGTGAAGCACCAGACGTTTTCAACATCCGAGGCCCCGATCAGGGCGCATTGAGAATCGAGGAGTTGTCAATGAAACAGAATCGCGACAATCGCAGCCCTGTCTGGTCACTACGCTCGGCGTCCTCGGCCTGGTCATGGCCCAGGAGACCCGGCTGTCGGTCAAGCATGATCATCTGTTCGGGAAGCTGCAAGGGCAGCTGATCTTCAGCGAGACCGGCGTTCAGTACGAGACCAAGGAAGCGAAGCACGCCCGCAAATGGAAGTACGAGGACATCCAGCAGCTCGGAACTCGAACCGAAGAAAATCGAGATCCTCACCTACCGGGATCGCCTGCGCTATTTGGGCAAGGACGAAAGATTCACTTTCCACGTCACCGATGGCCAGGTGAGCGATTCGCTCCGCGCATTCCTGGAGTCGAAGTTGACGCGACCGCTCGTCTCTTCTGTTCTGCCTGACGAAGCTGATGTCAGGTACCGGATTCCGGTCAAGCACCGGAAGGCAATCACCGGCACAGAAGGCGTCTCGAATTCTCCGACCGCTACGTAATCTACCGGACCGAAGATCAAGCGGGACGCCAGGATCTGGCAATACGGCGACCTGATCTCCGATCGGAAGCACAGGGCCTTATCAATTGCGAATCACCGCGATGGAGCGGACAGGCGGCGAATATGGCAGCGGCAAGAACTTCGTTTTCGACTTGAAAGAAAGGCTCCCCGAACAGGCGCTACGACTACGTTTGGAACAAGATCAACAGGCCGCGAATCGACGGATTTGGAAGCGCCGGACGCCCCGGCGGAAGTGGGAACAATTAATTGTGTGGTGAAAGGAAAGACTGCTATGAAAAATCTCTTTTATGGGTTGGTGTTGCTCCTTTTTTCGGCTTTACTCGTCTCGCCATTAATCGCTCAACACGATCACGCAGGGAGCACAAACCAAGCGCCTCCTGCACCTGCCGCGCCGGTGTCACCCGTCCCCGCATCCCAGCTGGCGTTTGAGGAGATCGTGGATCAGTACTACCTGATTCACGAAGCTCTGGCCAACGACACGACAGCCGGAGTGGACGAAGCCGCCACGAAGGTCGCGAGGCTGGCATCTGAAGCACAACAGAAGAGCACCGGGAAGAACCCGGATTTCCAGGCGATCGGTCGCGCCGCCACCGGCCTGAAGGGAAAGAATCTGGAACAGGCCCGACAGCAGTTTTTCGAGCTGAGCAAGCCGATAATCGCCGAGTTGAAGCGTAACCCCTCGGTCCGGAAGTCGGCCTTTGCCTACAACTGCAGCATGGCGAAGAAGAGCTGGGTCCAGGGCAAGAAGGAAGTGCGCAACCCATACTACGGCAAGTCGATGCTCAAGTGCGGCCAACCCCTGTAGTCGACGGCTGATACCAAGGCGTAGCGCGCTGGGCGCTTCCGAACGAAAGTAAGCGAACCAGCCATTCGCCAGACCGAAACGTGACCGATCACCGTAAGGAGCCGCGCACGGCAGCGAGCGCCAGCGAGCGAGTAAGCGGACCAACCACCTCGCCCCTGTCGGTCTTCCTGACCGAAACTGAAGCCTGTGGTGGTTGGTCCGCTTACTCGCTCGCTTTGCTCGCTGCCGTGCGCGGCTCTTTACGATCTCGGGAACGCATGTGGTGTATTACATTGGTATCACCTCAAGGAGTTGAACAAATGAACCGGATTCTGATGGGTCTCTTCCTCTTGTCGACGCTCTGCTTTTCGGTCTTTCCATGCGTTGCGGCTGACACAGCCTCTTTAAAGGTCGGGGTGGCAAGAGTCGACGTCACTCCACAGGAACCGGTCCAGATGTCCGGCTATGCCAGCCGAAAAGGTCTATCGACCGGAATCCACGATCCTCTGACAGCCCGGGCCTTCGTGTTCGAATCCAACGGGTCGCGCCTGGTCCTGGTGTCCGTCGACGTCATCGGGTGGTATGGCGATACGGCGGAGCCGCTGCGTGAGGCGATTCTTCAGAAAGTCGGCTTGCAGCCCTCCCAGCTGTTCCTGGCCGCCATCCACACCCACTCGGCGCCCAGCCTCGGCTTCGATCCCGAGAGGGTCCATGCCAATAATGTGAAGTACACGCAGGCTCTCAAGGAGAAACTGCCCGCACTGGTGGCAAGCGCGGTTGCCAACCTTCAGCCGGCGACGCTGGCCATCGGCAGCGGGTCGTCCCCGGTCGGCGTGAACCGGCGCGAGCTACGAATCGGGCCGAAGTCAGACAGCTCGATCGTACTCGGCCGGAATCCCTACGGACCGACCGACAAGGAGGTGCTGGTGCTCCGCGCCCTCCGGGCGGACGGCACCCCGTTGGCAGTCGTCTTCGACTACGCCACGCATGGCACCAGCCTGGGGGCCGACAACTACGTCATCAGCGGGGACGTCCTGGGTATCGCTGAGCAGGTCGTCGAAAAAATTTCCGATTCAGGTGGCCAGGCGGCGGCCTTTGCCGGGGCCTCAGGAAACATCGACCCGTGGTTCCGCATCCTGCCGGCGTTCAACAATGAGCCCGGCTGGGTTCCGGAAACCGAGCTGCTGGGGAGGTTACTCGGCCAGGAGGTGGTTCACATCTACCGGAAGGCTGCGGCCGAGGTTGTGCCCCCGGGCGAGATCCGCACAATCTCGCGCGTGCTCCAACTGCCCGCAAAACCGACTTCCGAGACCGACACGGCAACCGCCCGCCTGCCGCTGACGATCACCGTGGCCCGGCTGGGAGACGTCGCTTTCGTAGGACTGGGAGGCGAGGTCCTGACGGAGATCGGACAGGCGATCAAGGCAGGCTCGCCTTGCCGGCGCACCTTTGTCATAACCCACTGCAACGGCGCCGCCGGCTACCTGGCTCCCGGCCACCTGTACGTCGAGGGAGGCTACGAGGTTAAAACCACGCCCTTCGGCCCGGATGCCGCAGACACTGTGGTAAGAGAAGCTCTCGGCATGCTCCACGATCTCTTCTGATTCATTCGCGGATTCCGGAAACCGGTTTTCCGTTCTTTTTCGGCTTTATAATCGGTTGCAGACTGTCAAGAAGGAAGGTCGGCCATGATCGATCTGAAGAAACAGGAAATCTGGTTTGTGACCGGAAGTCAGCATCTTTACGGGCCAGCCACGCTGGAGAAGGTGGCCGAGCATTCGAAGATAATCTCCCAGGCGCTTTCGGACTCGAAAGAGATCCCTACCCGGGTGACTTTCAAGCCTGTCGTCACGACTCCTACCGCAATTCATGAACTCTGTCTGGAGGCGAACACTTCAAAGAACTGCATTGGCCTGGTCACCTGGATGCACACCTTTTCACCGGCCAAGATGTGGATAGCTGGACTGAAGGCACTTCGCAAGCCTTTCGCTCACCTTCACACCCAGTACAACCGAGAGTTACCGTGGTCAGACATCGACATGGATTTCATGAATCTGAATCAGTCGGCCCACGGCGACCGGGAATTCGGTTTCCTGGGAAGTCGGATGCGGTTGAACCGAAAAGTGATCGTCGGTTTCTGGCAGGATCACGAGGTGCAGGCAGACCTGGGAACCTGGGCTCGGGCGGCCGGTGCCTGGGATGACGGCCAAGGGGCGAAGATCGCGCGATTCGGCGACAACATGCGGGAAGTAGCGGTAACCGAGGGCGACAAGGTCGAGGCGCAGATTCGTCTGGGCTACTCCGTCAACGGATACGGGATGGGAGACCTCGTCGAGTCAGTTCGCCAGGTGAGCGACTCCGAGGTTGACCGGCTGGTGGCCGTTTACGATGAACAGTACAAGGTGAGCGACACTCTCCGCCGGGAAGGCGCGCAGCGGCCGGCCCTGCGCGAAGCAGCCCGGATCGAGCTGGGCATGCGGGCCTTCCTCGAGAACGGCGGATTCAAGGCATTCACGACCACCTTCGAGAACCTGCATGGTCTTGGCCAGCTGCCCGGGCTGGCGGTACAGCGACTTATGGCCGATGGATACGGGTTCGGAGCGGAAGGTGACTGGAAAACGGCTGCCCTCGTAAGGGCTATGAAAGTTATGGGTGTCGGGTTGAAAGGGGGCGCTTCCTTCATGGAAGACTACACCTATCACCTCGCCCCCCCGGTCATGAAAGTCCTCGGGGCGCACATGCTCGAAGTATGTGCTTCCATCTCCGAAAGCAGGCCTTCTCTCGAGATCCACCCGTTGTCCATCGGCGGCAAGGAAGACCCGGTTCGCCTGGTGTTCGATGTTCAGGAGGGCCCGGCTCTAAACGCCTCGCTGGTTGACATGGGCGACAGGTTCCGCATGATCGTCAACGAGGTGGATGTCGTTAAGCCTGACCAGGCGCTCTCAAAGCTGCCGGTGGCCCGCGTCGTCTGGGCGCCGAAGCCCGACCTGAGGACCGCGGCTGCTGCCTGGATCCTGGCCGGAGGCGCGCACCATACTTGCTTCAGTCAGGCGCTGACCGCGGCACACCTCGAGGACTACGCCGAGATAGCGGGGCTCGAGTTTTTGCTGATTGACCAAAAAACGCGAATCGCCGACCTGAAAAAAGAACTCCGCTGGAACGACCTGTACTATCACTTGGCTCACGGCCTCTAAAGCAGTCTCGCTACCTGGTTCCCAGCCGCACTACGGTCATGGAGATCGGCTTAAAGACGCAGGTGAACGCCGGGCCGACTCCGGTGAGCGAGGACTGAACAGGCGCGACCTTTTTGGGTTCGGCCAGGGAGTTTTCGTCGCTCAGTTTCTCGCCTGTCAAGGTCGTCAGGCTGGCCGTCGGGCTCACTTTCAGAATACCGGGAACCTGGATATCGACCGACACGGGCGTCGTCGCGATGTTGATTACTTTCAGGATGATTTCGCCGGATTTGTCGTCCCGCGTTGCGCTCGCAAACAGGGTAGGCTTGTCCGAGGCGGTCGAATCTTCCAGTTTTACGGGCAAAACGACGTCGCCGCGGTTGGCGCCGAAAAGCTGCTGCACATAGTAATTGGGGGTGCCATAGGAGCGCAGATTGTCAAACCAGATCAGATTCGGGGTCCACTGCCAGCCGTCCACGTGAGCGAATAACGGCGCATAGGAAGCCATGACGACGACGTCCGCATTACGCTCCAACCCGGTCATGAAGGCTGCTTCGGCCAGGGCGCACTGCAGGTTATTGCGATTGTCCGGGCTCCCGGTCCGCGCGCTCTGTGCGGCGTACTCGCCGGCAAAAACCTTGGGCCCTCGTCGATCATAACCGTCGTACCGATGCGCGTTCTCGAGGAACCAGGAAGGCGGCCGGTAATAGTGCTCGTCTACGATGTCTGCATTCAGTTCGCGCAGCCGTTTCCACGCCAGGTCGAACTCGGCCCCGTTCGGGTTCGGACCGGCTGAGGACACCAGCCTGATATCGGGGTAGCGGGCTTCGAGCTCCTTGGCGATCCGCTCGTAGCGTTCCAGGTACTGAGGTCCCCACTGCTCGTTCCCGATACCCAGCATCTTCATCCCGAAGGGTTTCGGGTGGCCAAGGTCCGCACGCCTCTTACCCCAGACACTCGTCACCGGTCCGTTCGCGAATTCGATCAGATCGAGCATGTCCTTGATGTAAGGACCGAGCTCATCGACGGGAACACGCTCGCCGGAGTTGAACTGGCAGGCCATGCCACAGTTCAGGATCGGGAGGGGCTCCGCACCTATGTCCTCACAAAGCTGGAAGTACTCGAAGAAGCCAAGCCCAAACGACTGGAAGTAATCCGGGGTCGGCCGGTGTTTGAACTCCTCATTCCAGCGATTGATCAGAGTCGCGCGCTCGCTCGGGTCGCCGATGGTCTTCTTCCACTGGTAGCGCCGCTCCAGAACCTGTCCCTCGACGATGCACCCGCCCGGAAAGCGGAAGAATCCGGGTTTCAGGTCCGCCAAAAGTTGTACGAGATCGGAGCGCAGGCCGCCAGGGCGTTTCTGCCAGGTCGTTTCGGGAAACACGGAGACCACGTCGAGATCCAGGCTCCCCAGGCCGTCGACAGTCAGCTGGAGCCGAGCCTTCGCGTCGCCGGACTGAACTCGCAACGTGGCGGAATACTTCTTCCACGTTGAGCCAAATCCCGTGATCGTTTGCGTCGCCAAAGAGCGGTCACCGGCGCCGATCAACTCGACTTTCAGGTTCATCGGACCGGTTCCCCGGCTGCGAGCGTAGGCGGAAAACGCATAGGACGCCGACGGCTCGACGCTGATCCCGCGAAAGCCTTCGTTGCTGAGGCTGAATCCGGAGCCGGCTGCGGGCTCGATCCGCAGATAGTGCGGGTTGGACGTGCTCAGCGGTTTCTGATCGAGAATCTGAAAGGACCCTCGTCCCTCGTCTTTTCGGATCTCGCGCCAGCCCATGAGGGGGACGGCGAACTCAAAGGAACGGTTCTTGACCAGTTCCGCATAAACGCCGCCATCGCCGGCCAGGTTGATATCCTCGAAGAAGATGCCCCACATCGTGGGGCTGATACGCGCTCCGGGCCGGTCGGCCTGAATGACCAACCTGGCACCCGACTGGGCCGCAACGAATGCAAGGCAGGTGATCCAGACGGCCGCTGCCAGAACGATTCTCGACGTGGATCTTTTCATCTGCTACCCCCGGCGCGATGATAGCAAAACGACCAACCCGGCAATAGACACCGATTGCGCACGCCTCTTACCGCGGAGCTTTCTCCGAGGTGGAGCTTGGGGGCGGTGCCGGAGACAGTGTGAATTCGATCAGGATGTCGATTCCGCAGGCGACCGGGTGGCCATTGAGGTGCATGGGACGGTATCGCGCTTTCGCAAGCGAGTCGAGAGCAGCCCGCGTGAGCAGCTCGTGAGGCGAAGAGAGTACGAGCCCGTCCGAAACCTTCCCGTCCACGTTGATTCGAGCGTGAACAGCGACCTTCCCCTCGATTCCCTGGGCGATCGCCTCGCGCGGATACGCGACCCGAGCGCGCTCCAACGGCTGGGCAAGCGCTACCTGGCCGCCGGCCTCCGGAGAAGAACTGGCGGGGACGAACTTACTGACACCCTCTGGAAGCGTCGCACTCACACCTGAAACGTCCATCATCCGGGCAATCGGCAGGACCGCGTAGATCACGATTTCCTGGTCGACCTTTTCGAGGATCACCGTGTTCTGAAAGATGAACGTCTTTTCCTTCTTGATCTGCACCTCGTAACGGCCTGGCGAGACGTTGTCAAACCGAAATCCTCCGGACTGTCCAGTCCGCTGCTCCTGCTGCTTTACGTAGTCCGCCATCAAGAGCACTCGGGCCTCCGGGACCACCCGCCCATCCGCATCATAGGCGGTTCCGCGAATGGAGCCGGCAAGACAGAAGCCTGCGTGGCAAATCACAACTCCGACCAGGATTAACGTCCAGATCCTCATAGTTCATCTCCTCCTTTTCCAAATACGTTGCCCCTCCCCCTTTGCCAGGTCGCTGGGAGGCGCAGACAACAGACGAGCGGCCTTCCCGGAGCGCGGACATCTTGTCCGCACTGGGTTCGCGGACGTCCCGTCCGCGCGGCGGGCATCTTGCCCGCCGGTCTGATCGTCCAAGCTGTCGCGAGTCCGCGAGAGAACGCCGGGCAAGATGCCCGGCGCGCGGGCAAGATGCCCGCGAACCCAGTGCGGACGGGACGTCCGCGCTCCGGAAGGCCGTCTTGGCGGCACACCATGCCAGTCCCTCACACCTGGGACAACCAAAGGCAACGTAGAAGCGTCAGGGTCGTGTTCCGGAGTCCGGCTGCCGGTCTCCGGAAAGACGGCCAAAAACGGAGAGATCCCACTGATCGATCCACTCAATCACCGGTTGTCCCTCCCGAAACTGGATCGGAAGCCACAGGTACCGGCCGTCGATTGCGTTCCTGGGCCTCCACCGATCCGCCATGAAGATGAATCCCTTGTTGCCTGGAGCGGGAAGGATGAAGGTACTCTGTCCATCGAAGGTCAATTCCGCCTTCTCACCCCGGCACGGATTCCCCAGCGCTTTCCAGGGCCCTGTGATCGAATCCGCAACTGCCAGTCGCGCGGCGTTCGGAGCCCAGCCGGTACAACCGGACGTGATGAGGTAGTACTTTCCCTCCTGTCTCCAAACCGCGGGCGCCTCGTTGAATCCACCGGGAAGGGCGCGGAAATAACGGCCTGCGGGCCGGAGGTAGTCGTCGCTCAGCTGCGAGATTTGCAGAGTCCCGTTTTCCTCGGAAGCGTAAATGTGCCAGGCCTTCCGGTCATCGTCCACGAACAGTGTCATGTCCCGGGACATCTGTCCGCCCTCGAAATCCCGACGGCAGATCAGCTCATCCGGATACCCGGGGACCGGGCCTCCCCGGAGATTGAGCTTCCCGATCGCTTCTCCTTCCGCGGCTGTGAGAGGCTTTCGAGACTCGAGAGGCAGGTTCTCGGGCCAGACCCCGGCGTTTGGCCTGAAACTCGACAGGAAGCGGTAGGGCCCGGTCGGCCGGTCGGAGACAGCGACGCCGCTTCGAGCCGCCCGGTAACCCTGCCCCTTCAGCTCCAGATGAAACCACATCACAAACTGCCCGGTCTTGTCGCAATGGATGACCTTGGGCCGTTCGATAACAGAGCCGCGCGTAATGTCGCTCGTCGCGTCTTCGGAAACAGGGAGGGCGACCCCTTCGTCCTTCCAATTGTAGAGGTCAGTCGAAGAGTAGACATGGACGCCGACTTGAGCTCGGTTGCCCGCATCGCCTTCGATCTTGTGCTCTCCAAACCAGTAGTAAACACCATCATGCAGGAGAATTCCTCCTCCATGCGCGTTGATGTGCACACCCTTGCTGTCCGGCCACAATTCGCCAGGCAGGAACGCCTTTCGCGACTCGGCTGCGAACAAGAGGAGAGACTGAAAAACGATAGTAGACAGGATTAGTCCTTTTCCAACTGAAGTTCTCATGGGAGATCCAAGCTCCGTAGGTTTCTCAGGTTCGCTGACTTAGTCCTCAGGAGAGAAAACGACCGTCGGACAGGCGGCGGGCGTGACCGAGGGCGACCAGGGTTTCGAGCATCTCCTCGACCCGCTCGGCCTTGGCCTTCTGGAATTCCCGGGCGAGGCCCGGCGGGTCGACCGGCGCCGGCTGGCGCGCGAGCGCCTCGCGAAGCGCCTGAAACTGCGCCGGAAGCGAAGACGGCCAGGGGAGCTTGCCCTTGGGCGCTTTTGCAGCCGTGGTTGTCGCTTCGGTCTCGGAGTCGCCGGCCGGGGGGCCGCCGCTCTCCAGGCCTGCGAGCGCCGTGGCGCCCTGCGGATTCTGGTACTCGGGACGCAGCCAGCGGACCAGACCCCGGGCTTCCTCGGCCGCCCGCTCGGCGTTGAGCGCCACCAGGCGCTCGAGGATCTCCTCGTCGGAGAGATCGACCGGCCAGCCGTAGGCTTCCGCGACTGCCGCGTCCAGCTCGTCGTGGATCTGCTTCAGGACTCCCACCAGCCCCGCCTCGTGGATCGCCTTGTCCTTGGCCGTCAGCGGCTCGCCCTTGCGCAGCTTCTCGAGGACGTTGTACATCCCCGTCAGCGTCAGCTCCGGATGCGCCGCCTGCTGCCGCTTCCGGTGCGCATCCAACTGCTCGCCGAGATCGCGGATCCGCTGCTTCTGGGCGTCGGTGCAGGCGGGGAAGGGGAAGGGCTCGAAACAGCGGCTTTTGTTGTACCGAGGATCGATCCTACCAAGGTGCCCACCTGTCGCAGAGCCCAGCAGACGTGTGTGCGACTGCTGAGGACACCGAGGACAGTAAGCATCGTCAGTGGCAATGCATTAACGAGCATGTTGTCCGGCAGGATCGCCGCGTCGAGGAAAGACAAAGAAACGGTGCTTCGCGGTCTCGACGGTGCGATGTACCGGAGAAGCCCGGCCAGTGCCGGGCGAAATGTGACCGCGCGGCTTCCCAAATAGCCACCATCTTGCGGCGTATTGAGCCGCGTCGGGCGATGGTTGCCTTGCATCGCGCTCGGGTTTCACTCTGTCGTGAAGCCATTGATAGACAGCAGGGATACCGTTGCACGCACTTCTTCGACGCTCAGCCCGAACAGGTCAATTACCATGACACCGCGCGGTCGGTCAGTGAGATCTCGACCATTTCGGTACTCGCGGATATGTCCTCCAACCCGGGCGTCGTCCCAACCCGAGTCGCGACGCTTCATCTACGCGTCACCATGAAACCTGAGCCAATGAGCTGCACGCCTCGGCAACTGAGGCCCCCGTTTGACTGCAATCCGCAGGACTCGCGAGACGTTTGCGCCGACAGTCAAGTCCGGTCCGATTAGCTCCGGACTTTTCCTTGAATTCCACAACGTAATCTTCGTCGTCAGCCGGCTCTTCTCGGGTAGTTCGCTTGCAGAGACCCGGCCACGTGACCAGCCCCGGCGACGGTCATCGCGATCCTGACCGCTGCCCCGTCCTCGGATGTCACCCACGGGTGATCGGGAATCGCGAAACAGCTCAGGCGTCAAAGCTTCGCCTTGCCATGATGCCGCTCGAGCACTCTTCCGGTTGAATACTCTGGCGTGATGCTGTTCGTCGTGACGAAGCCGAATCGCCGGACTTCGTCCGACGCAACCAACTCCGCCGCGTGGTTCCACCAGTACATGACGAAATCGCTGACTCAGGGACCTCAGAATGGATTCGCCGAACTGTCTCGGTGTAACCGTCCCCGAGGGCCTCGCCGCATCTGTGCAGCCCCCACAAACGGCGGATTCCCGACGATGTAATCCGCCTCCGGCCACTCGGCTTTGCGGGGATTGATGTAGCGCAAGACGGGGACGCGGGCGTTTTCGTCGGGGACTTCCCTTCCCGTCACCGGGTGCGGCTTGGTGGTTCGCCCGTCCCAGCGGGTGATCGGGCGGCCCTCGTCGTCAAGCGCCGGCTCGGTCCCGTCGTACTCGATCAGGGCGTCGCGGTGCTGGATGTTGTGGAAGTTGCGGATGATCGGCTGGGGCGGGTGGACATTGCCCCGCGTCCGGAAATGCCACTGGAGAGTGCCGATCCAGAGGACCAGCTCGGCGATCGCCGCCGCGCGCGGGTTGATCTCCAGTCCGAGGAGCTGGTGCGGGTCGACGGCTGTAGCCTTTCAGCTCGAACATCGCCTGCGTGTCGCCGAAGCGGCGGAGCAGGTCGTAGATCTCGCCCTCGATCCGCTTCAGATGTTCGAGCGTCACGTAGAGGAAATTGCCGGTGCCGCAGGCCGGGTCCAGGATGCGGACGTTGGACAGGTGCTGGTGGAAGTCCTTGACCTGGCGGATCGCCTTGTCGAGGTCTCCGGCGTTGGCGAGGTGCACGGCGGCGGTCTGGACGGCGTCCCACTCGGCCCGCAACGGCTCGACGATCGTCGGGAGGACCAGGCGCTCGACGTAGGCGCGGGGCGTGTAGTGGGCGCCGAGCTTGTGCCGCTCGACGGGATCCAGGGCGCGTTCCAGCAGCGTGCCGAAGATGGCCGGCTCCACGTCGCGCCAGTCCGAGCGGCTGGCCTCGAGCAGAAGGAGCAGCTGGTCGCGGTCGAGCGGGAGCGCGCTCGAATCCTCGAACAGGCCGCCGTTGAACTGGAGGACGGCGGTGCGCAGGCCGGTGGAGAAGCCGCCGGTGTTCATCTGGCCCAGACTTCCTCGACCATCGGCTCGAAGTGCTCCGGGCAATCGCGCAGGGATTCGAGCAGGCGCGTGAAGACGCCGGCCGCAAGCAGGCCGACGTCCTCCGCGAACATCGTGAAGAGGCAGCGCATCAGGAAGGTCGCGACCGCGTGGGGGTCATGCCCGCTCTTCTCCAGCGAAACCGCCAGGCGGGCGAGGCGGGCCGCGATCTCCCGGGTCGCCTTGGCGCTGCGGCGGGCGGGATCCAGTTCGTCGGGCGCGGTCCAGATCCGGGCCAGCCGCTCGCGGATGTCCTCGCATTCGAGCTGGTCGCAGGAGAATCCGGTGACTGCCGGGGGCCGGGAAGGGGGCGTACTGGCCGCCGGTGCGGCTGAATTCGGCGAAAACCTCGATCGAGTGCCCGACGTCGACGACGAGGAGAAAGGGCGGGCGCCCTTCGGAAGCGGGCAGGGCGCGCACGTACTGTTCGGCCGGGCCTTGGCGCGGAGCATGGCGTCGTCCCAGGCGCGGGTGCCGCGGCGAGCCGTCCCTTTCTTGAACTTGCGCTGGGCGTTGGCGACGGTCTCGGAGAGCGGGTTTTCGACCGACGGGAGCATCGGAGCCCTGCTTGGCTTCGAGCACGAAGCAGCCGCGCTTGTAGAGATCGATGAAGCCGCTGGTGGAGCCGTCGCCGAGGATGAACTCGACCGACCGCTCGAAGACGTAGTCGTTGGCCTCATTGTCGGGCAGGGCGGGGCTCGGCTTCGGGACGCCGAGGAACTTCGGACAGCTCGATCAGGAAGAGCTGGTAGTTGGCGCGCTCAGCGGCGCCGGAGTTCTTCCAGCGCGCGATGAACTGCGCGACCGGGTCAGTGGTCATGACCCGTTCTTATAGCACGGGCCGGGCAACGTCGGAAAGCCAATCCGACAGACCCGCGCGCGAGCGCTTTCCAGCGAAGCAAGCGGGGCCGAGTCCTGTCAGAGCCGCGCGCGAGCGCTTTCCAGCGAAGCAAGCGGGTTCGACTCCTGGAAGAGCCGCGCGCGAGCGCTTTCCAGCGAAGCAAGCGGGTCGGCACAGAAAGCAGCTCGCCTGCCCCGAGCTCAACCTTCCATTAATCGCCAGTAGGCTTCTTCATCGAAGTACGTAGCCATAGGCTTCCCTTGGCGATTGAGAACGTAGTCGACCGCGACTGCAACATCCGCAGATTTCCACAAGCATTCGCAGCTCCCTCCTCTGGTCCACCGCTTCGTCACGCGCCTGACGTTTTCGTTCAACCTCTTGCTGGCTGCCGCCTTGAATTGGTCACGCATCCTCTTCGATGGCGCGTTCCCGGCCTCTATGACCGAGTGGCAGTGAGTCGAACGGATATGAAGCGCGACAGGGCCCCATCGCTTCTTCTTGCAGTGGTCGACAATTACGTCTAACACCTCCCAACGGCTGTCTTCGTCGAGCCGGTACTGGGGTTCTTTCATCACCCTTGCCGCATAGTCCTCGTATGGGCGATTCGGCGCCACGAATGGTGTCCCGTATTCTCGATGCAGCTTGTCCACAGAAAGCTTCTCGCTGCCAGGTAAATGGGTCCCGTAGCACGTGAACGTGATTAGGTATGCTAATGGGATGCCCTCGGGGTTCTCGGCGTTCTTCATTCCTACTAAAACGTTCGAGACCCGAAAAATACGAGAATTTCTTGATTTTTCCGATTTTTCCCGCCGTTCAGCTTTCTGTTCGAACCCGCTTGCTTCGCTGGAAAGCGCTCGCGCGCGGCTCTGACACGACTCGGCGGGGGGCAGAGGGCTAATCCGATTTCAGCGAGAACGAGCGGGGAGCAATCACCGTAAGGAGCCGCGCACGGCAGCGAGCGCCAGCGAGCGAGTAAGCGGACCAGCCACCCAGCCCCAGGGGGCAGAGGGCCATAGCGCGACTTTGTCGAAAGGTCCTCCGAAGCGTGGGGCGGCGGCGAATTTCACAGCGGCACGGTTACCGTAACTGTGGTGCCTCGGCCGGGGGCGCTGTCCACTTCCAGTTTGCCACCGGCCAACTCCACGCGGTTTTGCACGTCCAGCAAACCGAAACCGCGGGGTGAGCCGGCGCACATGCTCTGCCACTTGGAAGCATCAAAACCGCAACCTTGGTCGGTGACTTTCAGTCTCAACCTCTGGCCCTCCCGCTCAAGTACCAAATGCGCTGTCTGAACCCCGGCGTGTTTGACGACATTGAACACCAATTCGCGGGCGATTGGGAACAGCAGGAGGGCGAGCTCCAGGGAGGAAGGCTCCGCTCTCCCGGCGGCGGAAACTTCCACCCGGAGGCCGTGCTTCGTGGCGATGAAATCGGCCAACCACCCCAGGGCCGGAATCAATCCAAGCTCCTGGAGGACAGGCGGCGAGAGTTCCATTGTGAGAGAACGGGAAGTTTCAATCGCCTGCGCCAGGAGCTCATCGATTTGGTTCAGGTTCTGCTGAACCGCATCGTTCTCCTGGACTCGCCGGCGCGTCTCGGTCACGCGAAACTTCGCTGCGACCAGAGTCTGCTGCAACCCGTCATGAAGTAACTCGGCCAGACGACGGCGCTCCTTTTGCTCCACCCTGGTCAGTTCCTGGTGGAGCCGCGAAAGCTGAGCGGCCCGCTGCTCGAGCTCGGTCGTACGCTGTGCTACGCGTTCCTCAAGCGTGAGCGTCAAGTGCCGCAGATTCTCCTCGGTGCTTTTTCGCTGCGTGATGTCCTGGCAAGTTCCGAATCCTCCCAGCAAATTCCCCTCGCCGTCGAGCTCCAACTCCGCCTTCTCGCGGATCCACTTAACCTCACCCCGAACAATAATGCGGTGCTCGACCTCATAACTTTGACCCTGAAGGGCGTCCTTCCACTTCTGATCCACCAACTCACGGTCTTCCGGGTGCACTGCCGACAGGAAGGTCTGATAGGTCAGCGGCGTCCCACGTGGAATGTCGAAGATCCTATGGGCTTCATCCGACCAGACCAACTCGTTTCGCCGAACATCCAGTCGCCAGCTCCCTGTTTGAGCGACGGCCTGGGCGCGTTTCAGGTCTGCTCGGCTATGGCGTAGAGCGTGCTCTGCCGCCTTGCGTTCAGTCACGTCGGTGCAGATAGCGCACAGGGCATAGATGTGCCCTTTTGCATCGCGCAGCGGGAATTTTCTGGCGATGTAGGTGTGTTCCCCGTCGGCCTCGGTCTGGGTTTCCTCGAATTCCATCGGTTGTCCAGAGCTCAGCACCTGCCGATCGTTGGCGTGAAACTGGGAGGCCTCAGTCTCAAGAAACAGGTCGAAAACCGTTTGTCCGATGACCTGATCCTTGGACAGGTGCAGTTCCTTTTCCATATACCGGTTGATCATGAGAAACCGGCCTTCAAGGTCTTTCAGCCAGACGGTTGCATTGGCGTGATCCATCACATCACGAAGGCGCTGTTCACTGCCACGCAAGGCGTCTTGAGCTTGTTGCGCCTCGATGAGATCGGTCACCTGACGGGCCAGCACGTCCAGGAGGCGCAGGTTTTGCTGGTCTGGACGGCAAGTCGCCCGGTAATGGGTCGAGAGTACTCCAACGAGGCGGCCCGATCGGCTGATGAGCGGCGTTGACTGAATGGCCCTGACGCCCGCCTCCAGCATATAGTCGAGCTCTTGGGTACCAATGAAAATCGGACTTTCCGTGATGTTCTCTACGACGACCCGTTCCCTTCGCTTGGCCGCCTCCCCGCAGGCGGCGCACCCCAGACCCACGGTGGCGAAGAATTCGAGGAACCGTGTTCCAAAACCGCGGTGAACCATCATCTTGAGCGTGCTGGAAGCCTCGTCGAAGAGTTGTATCTTCCCCTTGTCCGCTCCGGTGATATTTATGGCGGTCTCCAGACTCTCCTCGAGCAGAGCCCTCAGATCGGCCTCCCGGAAGAATTTGGTGCTGATCTGGTGGAGCCGCACCATGGAGTTCAGATCGGCGTCGAGGCGGCGGCGCAGCGCGTCCAGTTCCGCCTCCGTATTTTTGCGCGCGGTAATATCTTCTATGATGCCGGCCGTTCGCACCACGCGCCCGTCAGTGTCTCGGACAGCACCGCCCGTGATCTTCACCCAAATCACTCGACCGTCCTTGCGGACGTAACGCTTTTCGACGTGATACGGCGAAGTGTCCTTGCCTTCGACGAACGGCATCAGATGTTCCCGGTCCAGCTCCCGGTCATCCGGGTACGAAAGGTCGAGTGGCGTCATGCCGGCGAGGAGTTCCTCGCGGGTGTAGCCCGTGATCTGGCTGAAGCGATCATTGACTGCTATGAACCGGCCGCTCGTATCGAGTTGTGTCGCCCCCACGTTGGCGTTCTCAAAGAAAGCGTTGAACTGCTCTTCACTCGCGAAACGGTCACGAAAAGCTAAGGATTGGACATTGTTCTTTGGTGCTGTCATAAAACCCAGTTCACTTCCCGGCCAAAACTTAAAACGAAGGGACTGAACACGGGAGCAAGCGTGAAGGAGGGTAATGGAGCCAACGGATCATCGGGCTGACTTCGCCTCCCTCAGCAGAACAGAGGGGGCAATTCTACACGATTGGCGGATCAGGTGCCAGAACCGGCGCGTCCCCCGGCTTTTCTCGCGGCTGTGCTCCGCGCTTATCCGGTTGCAGCAGAGAGGCGTTGCGAATCGCAGCGATCAGGGCTCCAGCGGGGGCACTCTTGCTGACATAGTCGACCGCCCCGGCATCGAACATCGCCTGGGTGGTGCGTTCGTCTCTTTCAAACATCGAGAGTCCGATGATGCGAATTTCCGGAAAGTCCTTGTGAATCGTGTTCGTCGCCTCGACACCGTTGAGCTTCGGCATGCTGATGTCCATGAGGATGACGTCGGGCAATAGCCTGGCGGCCAGCTCGACAGCTTCCTCGCCGTCGGCTGCGGCCCCAACCACCTCGATGTCCGGCTCCTTCTGGAGCAGTTGGGCGAGGCCCTGGCGCAAGACCGCATGGTCATCGGCCATCATCACCCGAATTCTCATATCCGAGATGCGCTGAGGGGTCCGAAGCAGACTGCCGTTCTCAGACGGTGGGGCAATGGTCTCAAGACCAACGGCGACAGCCGGGGCCTGCCCAAGAGGGGCGGTCAGCAAAAATCGGCTTCCCATGCCTGGGGCGCTGTCGATCTCCAATCGCCCGCCGATCAACTCCAATCGCTCCCGAATGCTGAACAGGCCAAATCCCCCGCCATCCTCGCCGGCCGGCAGCATTCCCTTCGGGTCAAAACCCACACCCTCGTCTGATACGAGCATCTGCAATTGCCCGTCCACCAATCGGGAGCTGACTGCTGCGGAGCGCGTGCGCGAGTGCTTGAGCGCGTTGAAGAGAAGTTCCCGGACTGCCTCAAACAGCAGGACCTTCACGTCCTCCGCCAGCACTGGGGCCACCGGCTCCAATGACAGGTCGACGAAGAGGCCTTGCTTCTCGGCCATACGGCGGGCGAGCCACTCCAGCCCTGCGTTCAGTCCTGCCTCATGCAGAATCGGCGGGCTGAGCTCAGTGGTGAGTGACCGCGAGGCGACGATCGATTCGTCGAGCAGATCCTCAACTTCCCTCGACGCCTGTTCGAGCAAGGCATCACCCGTTCGGCCGAGGATCGCGATGCGGTACTTGGCAGCGACCAGCAACTGCTGGAGGTGGTCATGGAGGACTTTGGCCATGCGTCGACGCTCCCGCTGTTCACTGAGCGTCAACTCCCCGGCGAGCGCCCGGAGTTGCCGTGCCCGAGTTGCCAGCTGCGCCGTCCGTTCGCGAACGCGCTCCTCCAGTTGATCGTTGGCGCGGTGCAGTTCCTCCTCGGCTTTCTTGCGCTCGGTGATATCCAGGTTTACGCCGACCCAGCAGGTAATCTTCCCCTCGGCGTCCCGCACCGGCAGGCCGCGCGACAGAATCGTGTGGATTTCGCCATCGCGGTCAATGATCCGGTGTTCATGGTCCCACGGAGTGCCCGTGCGGCAACAGTCGAGCCACTTCTTCATCATCGGCTCCACGTCCTCGGGAACCAGCCGCTTGGTCCACCCGAACTGCCGTTGCTCCTCCTGCGTCATGTCAACCAGGTCGAGGAAGGATTGGCTGAAATAGAGGGCGCCGCCGTCGGGGTCCGCGAGCCAAACGCCGAAGGGGACTGTTTCCCCCATAATCCGGAATTGCCGTTCGCTCTCCCTGAGCGCGGCGGATGACTGACTCGTGCGGCGCCCGGTCCAATAGACGAACGAAGTAAAGACGACGACAAACGTGAGCATCACGAGGGCTGTACCCATCGCCGCATCAAACAGGCCCGCGCGCTCTCCAGCGAGGCGCAGCCAGCCCAAGCCCAAAGGAAGAAGAATGGCGGGAAGGAGCATTCGGCGGATACTGAGGCCCCCCGCATCGCTCGCGGTCACCTGCGCCATAAAGCCTTCCCCGGGGCGGGCAAAGAGCAACCCCATCCCGAGCCCCAAGAGCGCGAGGGCCGTCGGCCAGGCGATCCCGGTCACGCGGGCGATCGCATAAAGCTCCCGAGCCTCGTAAACAAACCCCAGAGTCGACAACAGCGCGATCAAACAGACGATGAGCGCCAAGCCCTGGGCGAGGACGATCCGCCGGCCTCTTTGCCGGGGTGTCGCAAGGATCAGAAGGGCTGCGCCGGACAGGAGGAAGCCCAGGCACGCGGGCGGGCCCATGCGGTTGGGACCAGCGACCGCCAGTGCGCCGGGCGCTTCAGTGGCGAGCAACTGGTCGATGCCGAGGTCCCACCCGAGAAGGTTCTCAGCCAGGGTGAGCGCCGCGATGAGGAGGACCGTCGCCGCGCCAGCCCTCGCAAGCCGGCGTCGCCAGCGATGGAGGCTTGGGGAAGCCAGGAGAACCAGACCGGTACCCGCCAGCAGGAGGCAGAGAGCGGCATTGGTCTTCATCGTGATCGTGCCCAGGCCGCGCCTGCCCATCTCGCCCGCCAGCCAGGCGATCAGGTGGCCCCCACCCACTATGGCTGCGCCGATACCCAAGACTATGGCTATGCCGTGTCTCGAATTCCCGTTTCCAAAGCGGTGAAGCATGATAATTATCCCCGGTCCCCCGTCGACTGCTCGGACGGAGTCTTTGGCATGCTCAGGTCCATGAGCACGACGTCCGGGCGGGTCCGTGGCCAGTCCAACGGCCATCTTACCATCGGAAGCCTGGCCTAGAGCCATAATGTCGGGCTCTGCGGGAAGCCCGACTAAGCCTATCCCAAGAACCCGGGTGAGTTGAAGAGGAGTGATGGAGTGCCTCGGATACACGTCTGGGGTTTTGGGGCCGACAAACGGGCGACGGGCTGGGGGCTGGATTACCGTTCATCCGACCGTCATTCGCTTCCCTTCGCCTGCTTTTCCTCCTCCTCGGAGAGATCGGGCCGCCTTTCCTGCAGCTCTTTAAGAACGTCCGATACGACATCCGGCTGCTGACTCGAACGAAGCTCGTGGTTCATTCGTCTGAGGGCCACGCCCACAATGTCCCGGTGGTGGAGCGCCGACCCAAATTTCTCGCTGAGTTTCAGCCAAATGTCATGGACCAGCTCAATGTCCTCCGGCCACAGGCGGGGCGGATGAGGACCGAGGTTTACAAACACCGAGGGACGACCCGGAGTGATGATCTCCAGAGAGAAAGGGTGGCGGGGTTCGGAGAGATTCTCCCACGCCTGCCCGATCAGCCTCGCCAGCTCCTCGGAAGCCATACGCGATGACACCCCCGTCACCAGCCGGGACGCCTTGAGACTGGCTGCGGTCTGAACCATCGCCTCGAAAGGATCGACGCCAGGGACGACCAGCAACTCGACCGGTTTTCCTTCCTTCTCGGCCATCGAAACGACTCGGGTGAAAAGCTTCGTTTCGTATTCTGTGAACAGCTGGTCCGCCTTGAGCTCGAATTCGCCGGCTCCCGCCCTGGACACGCGCCTGGCGGTCATGACCAGGATGTCTTGCTTGGCCGTGTTGGTCTTGGTAAGGACAACCTGCAGGTGGTCCATCCGATTGTTGTCCCGGACGGCGACCACAATTCCCCCGGGCCGGACCTGAATCGAGTCGGAGGAGACACCCGGCTTGACGTCGAGAACGAATTGTTCCAGACCCTTCGTTCGTCGCTTCGCCCTCATGATCCGTTCTGAAACAGTGAAGACGGTGAACAGCACCAGCATGAACGTGACACCCGAGAGGGTGGCAATCCTCTTGGAAAACAGGTTCGCGACTGCGACCACAAAGAGGATTAGAGTCGTTAGCGCGAGGCCAACCGGCACTTCCCGTCCGGCAATTCGGAAATTCAGGGGCGTCTTATACTCCTGGTCGGTTCGCTGGTATCGAAGCACCAGGACGCTCAAGGACTTCAGGAAGAAGCTCCACACGATCCCGAACGCGTAGGCTTCGCCGAGCAGGTAGGTCTTGCCGCCGCTCGCCACAATTGTCGCCAGCTGGAGCACCGCCACCAGGTTGATTATTCTGTAGGTCGTCCCGAACCGCCGATGGGGTTTCTGGAACCCGGAGTGGAGGACACCGTCTTCGGCCACTCGATTCATGACTCCGTTCGCCCCGATGATCGAGGTGTTCACCGCGCCGGAAAGAATGAGCACTCCGACGACTACGACGAAGACGTGAAAAACCAGCTTCAGCAGCTCCGGCCCGGCCAGGTGCATCGCGAGACCGCCCAGCAGGTTCTCGACGTACTGCCGGCGTGCGCTGTCCGGGATGATCATTGCGGCAAGCAACGTGATTCCGCCCGTGGAAATCGCGGCGAACGCGCACACGATATTGCCCGTGATCCGCAGGTTCTTCAGCTTCGGCGAGGCGATCTCGCGATAGACCTGCGCCAGCGTTTCAAAACCGCTCATCGACAGCAGCGAGTGGCCAAATGCAATGATGATCGCGACAATCGGGATCGTCGGCCAGAAGGTGCCGTGAAACCATCCGAGACTCTCTTCGCTGAATTCGAGGTTCCCCGGCGTCGGGGCCGGAGGAATCTGGGACGGGCCGCGGAGCAGCAGCGTCACGGAGCACCAGACGAGAAACATGACCACCATGACCGTGGTCACCTGCATGATTCTCAGCGCCTTACTGCTGGATTCGTGCAGGCCCTTGATGTTGTACCACCAGAAGTAGACGGTCACGAGAATCGCGAATCCGACTGCAAAGTAGTTTGGTGGAATCGCGAAGGGCGAGTGCAACGCCGCGCTCGCCTCGTTCAGCAGTCTCCCCAGGTACTGACCCGCACTCACGCTGCTGATCGGCCCGGTCAGCACATAGTCGAAAAGGAGTGCCGAGACCGAGAGCCTGGCGACGAACGAACCCATGGCATCCCGGACGACGACATAGACTCCGCCCCGGACAAACATGCTGCTGCTTTCCATGTAGATGGAACGTACGGCGAAACTGAACAGCATGACGCCAAGAATGAACCAGGGAGCGCTTCTGCCTATGGCGTGCTCGGCAATGCCTCCAACGTAGTAGACGCTCGAACCGAGGTCATTGAGAACGATTGCGGCCGCCCGCCAAAACGATATGAAGGCGAGCATCACCGTGCTCGCCACCACTACTTTGGTGGTTCCGGAGCGCTGCTTCTTCGACAAGGCGAACTCCTGCAGGTCGGATTCTGATGAAAATGATGAGAATACGAAACGAGACATAAGGAAGTCATAAAGATGGTTTGAAAATCCACGAGTCCGGCGCTATGGGCCTCGGCTGACGGCAAATCGAGCTGCGAAGCTGTAGAATGCGTTCGTATGGCCACTGACCAGCCCGATATGCCCTCGCGTCCTGTCCTTGTGCTGTTACTGCGGTTCGCAGCCGTGGCCGCCGCCGTACTCATACTAACCGTGGCGCTCTCTCATAGCCGGCTCAACCACACGACTGTCGCCCTGTCCTTCCTGCTGGTGGTCCTGTTCACCGCCGCCGCGTGGGGGCTGCTCGAGTCCGTGATTGCCTCGCTGGTGGCCATGGTCTGTTTCAACGTCTTCTTCCTGCCCCCCGTCGGGACCGTCACGATCGCCGATCCTCAGAACTGGTTGGCCCTTTTCGTCTTTCTCATCACCTCCCTGGTTGCCAGCAAATTGTCCGACACGGCCCGAAAACGTGCTCTCGAATCCGAGAAGCGGCGGCATGAAACGGAGAGGCTTTACTCACTGAGCCGGATGATCCTGATGTCGGCCGGCGACCTAAGCCAAACCGCCAGCGACGTTGCTTTTCGCATCCAGCAGGTCTTCGACTTCCAGGGAGTCACGCTTCTTGAATCGAGCCTGAACAGGTACTTCAGGGCCGGTGAGGAACTTCCTTCGATAGCGCAAGAGATCCTGGCCGATGTCGCCCGTCGGGGCGATTTGGTTCGCAATCCCGAGGCTTCCCTGGTGGTGGTCGCCCTCTCCCTCGGCGGGAAACCGATCGGGAGCCTGGCGCTGAGCGGTCGTCTCCCCACGGACGGCGCCCTGCAGGCGACCGCTAATCTCGCGGCTCTGGCTCTGGAGAGGGCCAGGAACCAGGATTTGGCAGCCCGAGCGGAGCTTTCGCGCCAGACGCAGGAGTTCAAGTCAACGCTGCTGGACGCCGTGGCACATGAGTTGAAGACGCCCTTGACGTCAATCAAGGCGGCCGTCTCTTCCGTCCTGACCAGCCACCACCAAAGCCTCACCCCTGCGCAAACCGAACTGCTGACCGTGGTGGACGAGGAGACTGACCATCTGGACCGGATGGTAAGAGAAGCGATTCACATGGCGAAGATCGAGGCGGGCAAACTCCAGCTGAACCGGAAACAAATTAGTTTAGACCCCCTCATCCGCGCCGCGCTCAAGGATATGAGCTCCCGGCTGGAAGGCCGTCGCGTCGAGGTCCAGACCGCGGACGGCCTGCCGGAGGTTTCGGCCGATGAAGATCTCCTGCAATTGGTTATTCGACAGTACCTCGACAATGCGCTCAAATTCTCGCCGGCAGGCTCCCCCCTCCGGCTCCGCCTCAGGCTGGCGCGTGGCCAGGTGGAGTTCATGGTGGAAGACAAGGGCCTCGGAATCCCCGAGTCTGAACTTCCCTTGGTTTTCGACCGCTATTTCCGCGGCCGGTCGGTGCAGGAGTCCGCAGAAGGAACCGGCATGGGCCTTTCCATCGCACGCGAGATCATTTCAGCTCACGGGGGCAAGGTGCGCGTAGAAAGCGAACCGGGGTCCGGTTCCCGGTTCTACTTCACCCTGCCATTTTAACGACTGAGGCACGAGTATGAGCAAAGCGAGAATTTTGATCGTCGATGACGAGCCGCAGCTCCGACGAGTCATATCGACGACCCTGGTCGCCGGCGGCTATACCGTCGATCAGGCCCGCACAGGCGAAGAAGCTCTGAACAAGCTGCGCGAGCAGAAATACGATCTTGTCTTGCTGGACCTGAACATGCCGGGAATCGGGGGACTGGAGACTTGCCGGGAGATCCGCTGGGCCTCCGATGTCGCCATCATCATCCTGTCCGTGCGCAATACCGAGAAAGACAAGGTGAAGGCTCTGGATGCCGGCGCCGACGATTACGTCTCGAAACCTTTCAGTACGCCCGAGCTCCTGGCCCGAATCCGGGCCGCGCTAAGGCGCCTGCCCGTCTCCCCAGATTCGGGTTCTCAAATACTTGTTCTGGGCAACGTCACGGTAAATTTCCTGCAGCGTCGGGTTAGCGCGGGCGACAAGGAAATCAGGCTTACACCCAAAGAGTTCGACCTGCTGCAATATCTTGCCAACAACCCTGAGCAGCCGGTGCCGCACCGGCGACTGCTGCAGGCTGTCTGGGGCCCTGACTACGGGGATGAAGTCGAGTACCTCCGGGTATTCATCAATCAACTGCGGAAGAAGATCGAACCCGACCCCTCGCATCCGGCCTACATCCTGACGGAACCGTGGGTCGGTTACCGCCTGCACGTCGAAACGGCATAGACCAAGAAACACACGAAATACACGAAAAGAAGGCAGTTAGGGACTGGCCTCTTCTTTTCGTGTGTTTCGTGTGTTTCGTGGTTAAAGAATCATTCTCTCGATTTGGGCTTTCGGCCTGGGTCGGTTACCGCCTGCACGTCGAAACGGCATAGACCACGAAACACACGAAATACACGAAAAAGAAGGCAGTTAGGGACTGGCCTCTTCTTTTCGTGTGTTTCGTGTGTTTCGTGGTTAAAGAATCATTCTCTCGATTTGGGCTTTCGGAAAGTGGCCAAAGTTGACCAGGAGACCAAGTCTCAAACCCGTCGCCTTCAAATAATTCATCAGTTGAGCACGATGCTCGTTACACAGCTCCTTTACGGCCTTCAGTTCAATGATGATCTTTCCGTGACAAATGAGATCGGGCTTGTACCGTTGCTCTAACGGTTCCCCCTTGTAATGCAGACAAAGCTCTACCTTCCTGGCGAAAGGAATGTCTCGGTTCCGGAATTCCTTCTCGATACACTCCTGGTAAACCGCCTCGAGAAACCCGCAACCCATTTCCTTGTACACCTCGAACACCGCTCCCTGGATTCCGTAACACTCCTCTTTGTACAGAATTTCTGGCATTTCTTTTCGTGTCTTTCGTGTGTTTCGTGGTTAAGAAACGACCGGAATTAAACCACGAAGCACACGAAAACACGAAACTTACGAATTCATAACCCTTCCTTTACGCCTTCCTTAGGTTCTCCCCCGTACCATCGTCGTCAGCGTGAAGGAAACCTATGCAAGTCCTCGAACGAAATCAGAAACCAAAGACTGGGGCGCAGAGGCAGGCTCCGCTGCAACTGAACGTTGTCTTCACCGGCCGGTCGGCCACCCGTGAGGCGCTCATTAGAGCAACCCAGCTCGCAGACGGTCTGAATGCCCCTATACGGGTCATCGCGCTCACAGTGGTCCCCTTCCCGGTACCACTTGACACTCCCCCGGTGGCCATGAAGTTTGATCGGGAGAGAATGCTGGCGTTCGTGAGCGAGAACTCGGACGATGCGAGTGTACTGATGTGCTACTGCCGCCACGAAGCAGATGCGCTCCTGTACCTGCTCGAAACCAATCTTCATTCGCTCCGATCCAGGTCGATCGTCGTCATCGCCGGCAAGAAGCGGCGTTGGTTCCCGACTAAAGAGCAGTTGATCGCCGCCGCGCTCGAGGAAGCGGGGCAGTCGGTGGTCTTCGTGGAGTTGGGAGGAAAGCATGCTTGACCTCTTTTACATCCTGGTCCTGGCCCTGTTCATGTTTGCCTTCTGGGGCGTGACGAAGGCCTGTGACAAGCTTTGAAGGAGTGCGCCATGGATTACATCATCGCAGGTCTCGCCTCGATTGCGTTGTTTCTCTATCTGCTCTATGCGCTGCTGAAGCCGGAGCGTTTCTGATTGGGAACGGATGAACCATGACACCGTTAGGGGTTATCCAAATAGGCTTCTATTTCCTGGTCCTTCTGGCCCTGACAAAACCGCTGGGACTGTACATGGCGCGGGTGTTTCAGGGCGAGAGGACTTTCCTGCACCCGGTGCTTCGTCCCCTCGAGCGGCTGGCCTACCGGTTCACAGGAGTGAAGGAGAACAGCGAACAACACTGGACGCAATACACCGCCTCGGTGCTGGCATTCGGAGTCGTCTGCTTCTTGTTCACTTACCTGCTCCAACGGCTGCAGGGGTTTCTGCCGTTCAATCCCCAGGGGTACGGTGCAGCGCAGACGACTCCCGACCTGTCTTTCAACACCGCCGTCAGCTTCATGACCAACACGAACTGGCAGGCGTACGGCGGTGAAGCGACATTGAGCTACCTGGTGCAGATGGCCGCCCTGACTGTCCAGAACTTCCTTTCCGCGGCGGCCGGCATCGCTGTCGCCATCGCTTTGATCCGCGGATTTGCCCGCCAGCAGGCCAATTCGATCGGCAGTTTCTGGGTCGATACGGTGCGGGCCACAGTGTACGTGCTGTTGCCCCTGGCGCTGGCCGGCGCCCTGTTCCTCGGCGCCCAGGGGGTGGTCCAAAACTTCACTCCATACCAGAAGATTGCGACGGTCGAGGGCGCCACTCAAACGATTCCCGGAGGCCCGGCGGCCTCGCAGATTGCCATCAAGCAGCTGGGAAGCAATGGCGGCGGTTTCTTCAATGCGAACTCGGCTCACCCTTTCGAAAACCCGACCGCATTGTCGAATTTCCTGCAGACGCTATACATCCTGCTAATCGCGGCAGGACTGCTTTACACCTTCGGAGTCATGATCGGTGACCGGAGACAAGGATGGGCGCTGTTTGCCGCTTGCAGCCTGATGTTTCTTGTCGGGGTGCTCGTCTGTTATGGCGCCGAGCAGTCCGGAAATCCCACCCTGTCCAAGCTGGGTATCACGACCATACCGACCGATGCCCAATCGGGCGGGAACATGGAAGGAAAGGAAGTCAGGAACGGGATCGCCAGCTCGGCACTCTGGGCCGTGGCGACTACCGCTGCGAGCAACGGCAGCGTAAACGGCATGCACGACAGCTACACGCCCCTCGGAGGCCTCGTGCCCGTGTTCAACGTCCAGACCGGCGAAGTGGTTTTCGGCGGTGTAGGAGCAGGCTTTTACGGACTCCTGCTTTTCGCGATCCTGGCCGTCTTCATCGCCGGCCTCATGGTCGGGCGCACGCCGGAATACCTCGGCAAGAAAATCGAGGGCAAAGAAGTCAAAATGGCCATGCTCGCGCTGATCGCATGTGCGGCCGCCTTGCTGGTTTTCACCGGAATCTCGTCGGTCGTCGAGTTCCAGAAGGATGGCTACTGGAATGGCGTCTACGGCGCCGCCACCGCGAACCTGAACAACGGCGGTCCGCATGGGTTCGCCGAGATTCTCTACGCTTACTCGAGCGGCGTCGGCAACAACGGGAGCGCTTTCGCCGGAATAACCGTCAACACCCCCTGGTACAACCTGACGATCGGTTTGGCCATGCTCGTCGGCCGGTTCCTGATCATCATCCCCATGCTCGCGGTCGCCGGAAACCTGGCTGCAAAAAAACGGGTGCCCGTAACAAGCGGAACGCTCCCTACACATGGCCCCCTGTTCGTCGGTGTCCTGGTGGGAACCATTCTGATAGTCGGCGCCCTGACCTATTTTCCGGCGCTGTCGCTCGGTCCGATTGTCGAGCACTTCCTGATGGCCCAAGGGAGGCTTTACTAGTTATGTCGCAGCAATTGCTCAAAGAGGAAGAACAACCACGCCGTCCGGTTGCGCCGCCTTCAAAACAGCCGCCGCTCACCGAAGTGCTTCCCCAGCGACTGGTGCGGGCGCGGCCGCTGACCGATCCCGAAATCCTGAAACGTGCAGCCCGCGATTCGTTCATCAAGCTAAATCCGATGACGCTTCTGAAGAACCCGGTGATTCTTGTTGTCGAAGCCGGCGCCGCGATAACGACGGTTTTTCTGGCCCGTGACATCGCGATCGGCGCCTCGGGAATCGCCTTCCCTCTCCAGATCGCCTTGTGGCTCTGGTTCACCGTGCTGTTCGCTAATTTCGCGGAGGCGATGGCGGAGGCGCGGGGCAAGGCGCAGGCCGATACGCTCCGCAAGGCCAAGGCCGAAACCACGGCGAAGCGGGTCCTGGGACGCGATCGGACCGAGGTGGTTCCCGCTTCGAGGCTCCGGTCCGGCGACCTGGTGCTTGTCGAGACGGGCGACGTCATTCCTGGAGATGGGGAAGTGGTCGAAGGCGTGGCCACAGTCGACGAGTCGGTGATCACCGGGGAGAGCGCGCCTGTCATCCGCGAATCGGGTGGGGACCGGAGCGCGGTCACCGGAGGAACGAGGGTGCTGTCCGACTGGATTCGGGTCAAGATCACCTCGAATCCCGGTGAGACATTTATCGATCGCATGATCGCCCTGGTCGAGGGAGCAGCGCGCCAAAAAACCCCCAACGAGATCGCGTTGAACATCCTGATCGCCGGCCTCACGCTGATCTTTCTACTTGCGGTTGTCTCCCTGCAGCCTTTTGCTAAATACGCCGTAACGGCAACGGGCGCGGGGGCTATTCCCACGGTCACTGTGCTCGTGGCGCTGCTCGTGTGTCTCATCCCGACCACGATCGGTGGCCTGTTGTCGGCGATCGGGATCGCCGGCATGGATCGTGTCATGCAGCACAATGTGCTGGCGATGAGCGGGAAGGCGGTCGAGACGTCGGGTGACGTGAACACCCTGCTCCTGGACAAGACCGGCACTATCACGATTGGAAATCGGCAGGCGGTGGAGTTCCTTCCCGTTCGAGGCGTTTCCGAAAAGGAGCTGGCGGATGCCGCCCAACTCGCAAGTCTGGCGGATGAGACCCCGGAAGGGCGTTCAATCGTGGTGTTGGCGAAAGAAAAGTATGGCCTTCGCGGACGGGAGGTGGCGAGCCACAGCGCCCGTTTCATTCCCTTCTCGGCGCACACTCGGATGAGCGGTGTCGATCTGAACGGAAGTCGCCTGCGTAAAGGCGCCACGGACGCCGTCGCTCGGTTCGTCAGGGAGCAGGGAGGAAAGCTTCCCCCGGACATGAACGAAATATCTGACCGGATCGCCCGTCAGGGCGGCACGCCGCTGGCTGTCGCGGACGGCGACCGGGCGCTGGGCGTGATCCACCTGAAGGACATCGTCAAAGGCGGGATGAAGGAGCGTCTCGCCCAACTGCGGGAAATGGGCATCCGCTCGGTCATGATCACGGGGGACAACCCCCTCACTGCTGCCGCGATTGCAGCCGAAGCGGGGGTGGACGACTTCCTGGCTCAAGCTTCTCCCGCAGACAAGATGGATTACATCAAGAAAGAGCAGGCGCAGGGACGCCTGGTTGCGATGACCGGGGACGGGACAAACGACGCGCCGGCGCTCGCCCAGGCAGATGTCGGCGTCGCCATGAATACGGGGACAATGGCCGCGAAGGAAGCGGGCAACATGGTGGACCTCGACTCCAACCCTACCAAGCTGATCGAGGTGGTTGCGATCGGAAAGCAACTGTTGATCACGCGCGGGGCCCTGACGACTTTCTCGATAGCGAATGACGTGGCCAAGTATTTCGCCATCATTCCGGCGATGTTCGTGGCGACCTATCCGGCCCTCGCGGCTCTCAACATCATGGGGCTCCATTCCCCTCAGAGCGCCGTCTTGTCGGCTGTGATCTTCAATGCGCTGATCATCATTGCCCTGGTCCCCCTCGCCCTTCGTGGCGTGAGGTATCGCCCGGAAAGCGCGGGTGCTCTGCTCCGTCGAAACCTGCTCGTTTATGGCTTGGGCGGACTCGTCGCCCCGTTTCCCGGGATCTGGCTGATCGACCAAATCCTACATCTTGCCGGATTGGCTTAGGCGGCTCTATGCTCAGACAACTCCTGCCCGCGTTTCGTCTTACCTTGTTTTTCACGATCCTGACCGGTCTCGTTTATCCCGGGGTCATAACCGGACTTTGCCAAGTGCTTTTTCCGAGCCAGGCTAATGGAAGTCTGATCGAGAAGAATGGTCGGATCGTGGGCTCGCGTCTGATCGGGCAGAACTTCACGCGCCCTGAGTACTTTCATCCGCGGCCTTCTGCGGCCGGGTCTGGTTACGATGCCTCGTCATCGAGCGGGTCGAACCTGGGGCCGACCAGCCAAAAGCTGTTCGACCGGGTCAAGGCCACCGGCGAACAGTTCCGGGCGGAAAATCCCGACTTCACCGGGCCGATTCCGGCCGACGCCCTGACAGCCAGCGGGAGCGGGCTGGATCCGCACATCAGTCCCGCGACGGCTGACGCGCAGGTGATCCGAGTAGCCAAGGCGCGAGGGACGGGTCCCGCGCAGATCCGGCAGTTGATCGCCCGGTTCACGACTGGGCGCGCTTTGGGGTTCCTTGGCGAACCCGGAGTAAACGTGCTCGAGCTGAACCTGGCGCTGGATGAGCGCTTTCCAGCTTCCCGGTAGGTCAGCTTCTTCGTGTGTTTCGTGTGGTTCGTGGTTAAGAAATCCAAACCACGAACCACACGAAACACACGAAAAAGCGTACCATCAAGGGGGAATAACACCACCGTGAGCCTAATTCCAGAGCGCCCAGATCCGGAACAACTGCTCAGGCAACTGGAGAGCGAGGAGCGGAGCCTTCGGAGAGGCCGCCTCAAAGTCTTCCTCGGTTACACTTCCGGAGTCGGGAAGACTCATCGGATGCTTCATGAGGCCAAGCGGCGCTGGGAACGCGGCGAAGACTTGGTAATCGCTGCCCTGCCGGAGAGGATCTCCGACGAGTTGCGCCTGATGACGGCGACAATGCCGGCGATTCCTCCGTTGTCGCCCGGAGGCGCCATTGACGTAAGCCGGCTGCTTGCGCGCAAACCCGAGGTGGTGGTCGTCGATCCGTTGGCCTTGGACAACCCTCCCGGAAGTCGGAACACGAGCCGATGGCAGGATCTGCTGGAACTCCTCCATCGGGGCCTCTCGGTACTTACCGCCGTCAATACTCAGTACATCGAGGAGCTGAAAGAGCAGACAGCGCTGACTTCGGGCAAGATACCCAAGCCGACCGTTCCACGAAGGTTCATCGAGCAGGCGGACGAGATAGAGGTAGTCGACGTCCCGCCGGAATGGCTGGCCCAGAGAAGGCGGAAGCATCCCGACGAAGTGTGGGATGACGAGCGCAAACACAGGCTGACCGAGCTGCGGGAGGCCGCCCTCTTGCTGGCGGCGGAAGTCGTCGACCAGCAACTCGACCGCTATCTCGCCGGGCATGGCCTTGAAGTCACGACTCGAACCCACGAACGGATCCTGGTTTGCCTTACTCCCCGCTCCGCAGCCGCCAAGATGATCGAAGTCGGAGTGCGGAATCGAGACAGATACAAGGGCGAGCTTCACGTGATCTATGTCCGCCAGCCAGGCCTCACACCCGACCAGGAGGCGGCTCTGGAATCCAACCTGCGGCTCGCCCGGTCGGTCAATGCTTCGGTGCACATTGTTGACGAAAACGACCCGGTAGAGACGATCGGAGCGTTTGCTCGAACACACAGAATCACCCAGGTATTCATCGGCCACACGCTGCGACGCGGTTGGTGGAGCACCTTCTGGGCCAACCCGGTCGATCGCCTGATTCGCCTGGGCGAGGAGTTCGACGTGCACATTTTCCCACTCTAGGACATGCCCGAAAAAACGGTCGAAGCCGGGTCACATCGGATCTACCTCGGATATGCCGCCGGCGTCGGCAAGACCTTCAAGATGCTGGAAGAGGCACGGCAGGCCCAGGAACAGGGTGCGGACCTGGTGATCGGCTACTTTGAGCCGCACGGAAGACAAGACACGATCGATCAGGCGCATAGCATCGAGGTCGTACCCAGGAAGGCATTGCTATACCGGGACCACCTCTTCGAGGAGATGGATGCCGAGGCGGTCATAAAACGCCACCCTCACATTTGCCTGGTGGACGAGCTCGCCCACACCAACGCGCCGGGATCGGAACGAGCCAAGCGCTGGGAGGACGTAGCGCTCCTCCTGCAGAACGGAATCTCGGTTTGGTCCACCCTGAATCTCCAACATCTGGAAAGCCTCAATGACGAAATCATGCAGACGACAGGCGTCCGCGTGCGAGAGACCGTTCCGGATTGGTTGATCAGGGACGCTGATGAACTGATCCTGGTGGACTTACCCCCCGACGCCCTCCGGAACCGGCTCAAGCGAGGGGCCGTTTATCGACCGGAGATGGTTGCCCGGGCTTTGGAAGGGTTTTTCCGGGAACCGAATCTGGTCACGCTTCGCGAGCTCGCTTTACGACAAGTCGCTCATGAGGTGGAGGTCCGGCAGAGTCCGGAACCTGATGTAAAAACCACCGCCCCCGGATTGCCTCTTGTGAACCAGGGTGGGCCGGCCGAGGTCGCTGAACGCATTCTGATCTATGTGTCCAGTCATCCCTCCACCGCAAAGCTGATTCGAAGAGCTAAGCGACTCTCCGATTATCTGCATTCCGACTGCATCGCGGTGTGCCTCGAGACCAAAACCGTTGCGCAGCTGCCACCCGCCAAGAGAGACGCGCTCGAGCGGCACCTGGGATTTGCGCGCAGCCTCCGGATAGACACGCGTGTCATCGAGGGGGTAAGGGATCGGGCGACGGCTCTTGTCGAGTTCGCCCGCATGAATCAGGTCACGCAAATTTACATATCGCGATCCGAGTTCCGGACCTGGCAGGCTATCTTCAAGCGCAGCCTGGTGCACCGGTTGGCAAGACTCGCCCGGGACCTGCGCGTTACCGTGGTGCACGACCAGGAGACACGTTCACCTGGTCGGTTGAAGCCCGGGTGATCTGCCCCAGACCCGTTGACCAGGTTCTGCCGGGCGAAAGCCCGTCTCTCCGCCTGGGAGACGCGCTAGGCCTCGTCAGAAACGAGGTTTCGAAGGGAGGCATTATACTCGTTCAAGGCTGCGAGATAATCCTTGTGCCAGCGACCAGTCGTGGAACCTTTTGCTAGATTTTGATCAATTTCGTATATAATCACTCACGATCGCTATGCTGGACGAGATAGACGGAGATCAGCCGTCAGGTCGGGAACTGGCCGCCAAGCGCCTGGAACAACTCGGAGTATCGTCCGCGAGAGCCACGTGGTGGGGATCGAGGAACTCGGCGCGACGCCTGAGGGTCTCATCGGCAACCATCCGGCGGGACCTCGATCACCTGGAATCCCTCGGGGGAGATCCGTAGAGTTCATGGCGGTGCGGTCGGTCTGGAAAGCCGACTCGAGGAACCACTTTTCGACGACAAAACCTCGCTGGCTGTCGCCGAAAAGCACCGGATCGCCGAAGCGGCGCTGGCCTATATTTCGCCGGGTGACACGGTTTACCTCGATGGCGGCAGCACCGTCCTGGCGCTGGCCAGGCGCCTGCACGATCGGGCTAACGTCACCGTGGTCACCAACTCCCTTAGAGCAGCTCTTGAACTGGCCGGCGGCGGCCCTCGGCTGATTATGATCGGCGGGAAGTTGCGCCGGCTCAGTCAGACCATGGTCGGGCCCCTCACCCGCCTTCTGCTCGATCAACTCAATGTGGACAAGGCGTTCATGGGGACGATGGGGTTGGCGATCAAGGAAAGCCTGACAACCACCGACCCGAGCGTCGTCCCGACGCCAAAACCCGGTCCTCGCCAACTGCTGGCTCGCGTGAACGCGGCCGGCATCTGTACCTCCCTGATCAAACTAGTTGAGCAGGGGTCCGACCACCCGTTGCTGGGCGGCTGGGATGTCTCGCGATTTCCTCTCATCCTCGGCGATGAGGGCGTTGTCACGATCTGCGAGGTCGGTTCGGAGCTCGAGGATCGTTACCGGGTTGGCGAACGCTTCGCGACGCAGCCCGCGGTCGACCACTGCCCAATCAACCATCGAGAACGGTATCGAAACAACGGGCAAGGAATCTGGAAGGTCGCGGTCGGATACACGCTTCCCGGCCACCTGGCCGAGTACATGCTCATCCCCGAGGAAGTGCTCGAAGCCGGCTGCCTCTTGCCGCTCGGCGATTCCACTCTTCCCGAATCTCACGCCGCGACTGCCGAACCGTTGTCCTGCGTGATCTCCGCCCAGGCCCACCACGTTCACCTTTTTCAGAAGACGCCGCTTGCACCTCGCACGGCCTTTAACGGGCTCAAACCGGGTGGCGTGACCGTCATCATCGGGGCGGGCGCTATGGGCCGCATGCACGTGGACCTGGCGATCAGCTACAAACCCCGAGTCATCGTTGTCTCCGACATGATAGAGGACCGCATCGCCCGCGTGCGACGGTTGTTCGCGGAGCGGGCCGCCGAGAGCGGCGTCCAAATCGTCACGGCCGATCCGCGACAGACCGACCTGAAACGGCTGGTCGACGAGTTGTCCGACTGGCAGGGCGCGGACGATGTGATTGTGGCAGTCGGTTCAAAGCAGGCTATCGGCGCGGCTCAGACTCTCCTTGGCAAGGGTGGTGTCTTGAACCTCTTTGGCGGCTTGAAAAAAGGCGAAGATATGGTCCCGCTGGACACTACAGCGATTCATTACCGGGAGCTGAATGTCACGGGCTCTAGCGGCGGCGCCCCGTGGGACGTCGCTCGCGCCCTGGAGTTGATGACCAGCGGCGAGCTCGATCCCTCGGCGCACATCACGCGGATCGGCGACCTGGAACATTCAATCCAGTTTCTCCAGATGATCAAGAACCAGGAATTGGATGGAAAAGCCGTCGTCTATCCCCATCGCCGGACGGATCGGATCCTGGCAGTGGATCGATGGGGCGCCGAAGATGAACGCGGCTATCTGAGCTGCACGGAGTAGAAGTTGACCGCCCGCAAACGCACCTTCGTAGGATTTGGCTTCGGCGCCATTCAGGCCGGCCTTTTCCTTCACGAGGCCCAAAACTCGGGGGCCTTCAGTCGCCTGGTCGTCGCCGAAGTACTGCCTGATGCTGTTTGACCCTAGGGAATCTGGAAGCGGCCCATCACATTCCACAGTACTTGATGGTCCGTGACACAGTCCCAAATGACGAGCGGTCCACTCCGAGCGGAGATCGATCTGGTGGAGTGATCATCTACCCCTGCCCCAATGTCGTTCGCCAGCCGTAATCGCCGGTTCGCCAGTAATCGATTGTCGTTTTGCGGCAAACGCCAGATCGTATAGGGCGGACTGAAGCTTCGAGGAGTAACGATATGGGCAGTGAGACAATTGTGATCACAAATCCGAACCCGCATCCGCCTGAGACCCAGTGCCCGGGCTGCGGACATCCGATTAACGAAGCCTGGATCTACCGAGAATACGCCCGTCTGATGGGCCGACGATGTAAGGGCAAGACCAGCGAGAAAAAGGCGGAAGCCTCCAGAAAGAATGGGCTGAGGGGCGGGAGGCGCAAACGGGCATGATGATCCTCGTTCATGCAGGTACGCGGCTGATCGTGAGTCTGAAAATCCTGTCCGAAAGCATTCTGACAGGATTCACAGGATTGCCGAAATCGCGCAACTGAAGGCGTTGGCGCCGCATATGGCTGCATAGGCTAGAATAGGTCCGAGAATACACTGTGAGCGATCTGCAAACCTCTTCTAAACCGGCTGCTCCCGGGATCGAGACCCCGAAGAGCGCCGAGATCCGCTACCCCGGACTCGGGAAGATCTTCCTGCTCTGGACGGCGATCGGTGTCCTGACTACCTTGCGATACTACTTCTTTATGCCCGCCATACCGACAAAGGGCGAGCTCGCCTTTTTGCTCGGCGCCATTGCAATGTACTATCCGTGGATCCTTCTCACGCCAGTCATATTCCGCTTTGAAGCTAAATTCCCCTTGGGGACCACGAGCCGAAATCTGGCTGTACTGGTGATCTTCAGTGTGGCGGTCTGCCTGCTCGCATCCCCCCTGATGCTGGGCTGCTTCTACGCCGTCATGTTCGCTTTTCAGGCACCGCTGCCGAGGCCTATGAATAATGGGATCCCGTGGTATAAGGAAGTTCCCATCGCGCAATTCATGTTTTGGGGGAATGCGGCCGGAGGATACTTCATCAGGACTCTGTTCCAGCTGCGAGAGCAAGAGCGCGCGACCGCGCGGCTAGCCTTAGAGAAATCGCAACTGGAGGCCACCCTCAACCAGGCTCAGCTCGAGGTCTTGCGCGCCCGGCTCAACCCGCATTTCCTTTTCAACAGCCTCCAGAACATCTCCGTCTTGACGAAGCAGGATCCCCAGACGGCAAGCCGCATGCTGACGCGGCTCGGAGACCTGCTTCGCGCCGTCCTCCGGCGAGATTCCGCAGCCTGAAAGCACGCTTCAGGAGGAGATTGAACTGACGAAGGCTTACGTCGCGCTGGAACAGATGCGGTTCGGAGATCGTCTGCATGTCGACTTCGAAATCGATCGAGAAGCGGAACGGGCGATGGTTCCGTGTTTTCTCTTGCAGCCCCTCATTGAAAACGCGATCGTGCACGGGCTGCAGGGAGCGCAGAAGGCGGGCGTCATCACCGTTTCAGCCGTCAGTCAGGGAGAAGAGGTCGTTCTGACCGTGACCGACAACGGGATCGGCCCGCCCACCGCGGATCCGGCGGGGATGAAGACGGGCATCGGCCTGCGATCCACCCGAGAACGCCTCGAGAGGATGTACCCAAAACGCCATTCGTTCTCCATCCAGAAACCGCCGGAGGGCGGGGCGGAAGTCCGGATGGTGATCCCGCTCCGTTTAGAGTACGAGGAGGATCCGGCTTACGACGATGAACAGACTTCGACTTCTGGTCGTTGACGACGAGCCGCTCATCCGGGTTGGCATCCGGAACGACCTCTCGGGAATGCAAGCGGTCGAGGTCTGCGGGGAGTGCGGGTGCGTGGCGGACGCGGTCGCCGCCATCCTCTCCAACCAGTTCGACCTCGTTCTGCTCGACGTACAGTTACCCGATGGCACCGGCTTTGATGTTGTCCGGGCAGTCGGACCGCAGCGGATGCCGGCTGTAGTCTTTGTCACGGCCTATGACACGTACGCCATCCAGGCATTCGAGATCAACGCTGTCGATTATCTCCTGAAGCCGTTCGACGAGAGCAGGCTGCAGGCGAGCATCGAGCGAGCCAGGGAGCGCCTGGCACGGCCTTCGGTGTTGATCCGCCAACTGGAATCGCTGATCGAGGCGCGTGAGAACCCGTGGCCAAAGACCCTGGTGGTGCGAAACGGGGAACGTTTCGATTTCGTACCGGTCGACTCCGTCGACTGGATTGAGTCGGCGAACAACTACAGCCTCCTGCACTGCCGTTCGAATGACTACGTATTCAGCGAGAACCTGACGAGTCTGGAGCGCCGGCTCGACCCGGACAAATTCCGGCGCGCGCATCGCTGCCATATCGTCAATGTGACCCGCATCGCGGCTGTACACGCCATTGCAGGCGGCGTGTACGAGTTGGAACTGCAGGGCGGCGCGCGGATAAGAACGGGACGCCAATACAGCGAGGGTATCCGCAGGCTGCTCAGGTCTGGAAGCTGATCGATCCCGTCGACGGGTCGCACACCCCCTGCCCCCTCTCCCCTTTCCTTGCGGCTCGAAACCCAAAATGCCGGACTTAATAGCCAATCCTGTCAATCCTGTTAATCCCGTCAGAACTGCTTTTACAACAGGATTACAGGATCGACGGGATTCGAATCGAGCAAATGCTGTTTCCCCCGCCACGGATGTCGTTCGCCAAGTCGCCGAGGCCGTTCGCCAAAAACCCGCTGACCCGTCTCGACCGAAGGAGCATCATTCCACTGGAAATGGCTCAAGGGGACTATTATCATCGGCTTGGCTGCGCAGCTTCTGTCCATCCGTTGGAAAGTGTTGTGCGACGAACCTCGTAAGGAGCTTCTTCAGATGTCTAGACCTAGACTAGCCGGACTTTGCTCTATCCTTTTCTTGTGCGTCCCTGCGCTAGCGGCTGATTGGCCCACGTGGTTAGGGCCCAACCGCGACGGGAAGTCAACTGAAACGGGCCTGCTCAAGTCATGGCCGGAAGGCGGGCCCAAGCTCATCTGGAAGGCAAACGGCCTCGGCGAAGGGTACTCTTCGATGGCTGTGGTGGGTAACCGGATCTACACCCAGGGCCAGGAGGGCGACCAGCAGTTCGTTGTAGCTCTCGACACCGCCGACGGAAAACAGGCCTGGAAAACGCCGACCGGCAAGGCTTATAGCAGCGACCAAGGCGGCGGCCCCCGCGGCATGCCGACGGTCGACGCCAAGCGGCTCTACGCGCTTGCTGCAGATGGAACGCTGGTCTGTCTCGATACGGAATCAGGCAAGCGGCTGTGGGGATTCAACTACGTCGAGAAGTTCGGGTCAACCCGGGCGCGGTGGGCTTTCAGCGAGTCCCCTCTGGTTGACGGCGACCGCCTGATTATTAGTCCGGGCGGCAAAGGAGCGGGGATTGTCGCTCTCAACAAGGCGACCGGCGACGTCATCTGGCAGTCGCAGGACGACCTGGCCGGCTATTCCTCCGTTCTACCCCTGGATTTCGGCGGCCTCCACATCTACACCGTCATGACCAAGTCAGCAGCCATCGGGGTGGATGCCAAGGACGGCTCTCTACTTTGGCGCTACGAGAAAGTGGCGAACCGCGTCGCCAATATTGCCACGCCAGTGTATGCGGACGGGTATGTGTTCTACTCGACCGATTACGATACCGGCTGCGTTCTGCTAAAACTCTCGGCCGAGGGCGGCAAGGTCACGGCTACGGAAGAGTACTTTAGTCGCGACATGCAGAACCACTACACCACTTCCATCAAGGTCGGCGATCACGTGTACGGCTTCAGCGGCAACCAGCCGGGCATTCTCGTTGCTATGGACTTCAAGACCGGCAAGGTGGCGTGGAAGGACCGTAGCGTGAACAAGGGGAACTGCATCTGCGCCGAAAACCTGTTGTACTGCCAGGGCGAAAGCGGCGCGATCGGACTCATCGAGCCGTCCCCGGCGGGATATAAGGAAATTTCGCGGTTCCAGTTCCAGCCGGCGCAGGAGGGTGGCCCGTTCTGGGCGCCGACCGGGCACATGTGGACAGTACCCACGATTGCCAACGGCAGGTTATATATTCGCGACCAGGACAACCTCTACGTTTACGATATCAAGCGCTGAAGGACCATTTTTTGACAATTGCAGAATTCCCCGTGATCCGCTGCAAGACAAATAACGAATATCGAATATCGAATATCGAATGTCGAAGTTGATCTCGATGTTTCCGGCATTACGACTGCGAAGCGAGAGATTTCCTGAGACTCCTAACTTCGACATTCGACATTCGATATTCGTTATTCGTTATTCGTTTTGTGAATTTGGCAATTGCCTCAGAATTAACAGGTTAACAGGATTACAGGATTGAGAAGAGTGAAACACCGCATTATCTTGGCCACGGGATTCTTGGGGGTGTCTGCTTGTCTCGTCTTGCAGGCGTCGGACCCCGCCGATCGTGACTGGCCGATGTGGGGTGGCACGCCTGAGCGGAACATGGTCTCCACGATGCCCGGCCTGCCCATCTCCTGGGACGTAGAAAAGCAGGAGAATGTGAAGTGGACCGCCAAACTGGGGTCGCCCACCTACGGCACCCCCGTGGTCGCCGGCGGGCAGATCTATATAGGCACCAACAACGAATCGGCCCGCAATCCAAACGAGCTGGGCGATCGAGGGGTCCTCATGTGCTTCCGCGAGGCTGACGGGCAATTCCAGTGGCAGCAGACGCACGAGAAACTCGCAGACGACAACATGGACTGGCCGGAGACCGGTGTCTGTTCCTCGCCACTGGTTGACCGCGACAGGCTCTATTACGTCTCCAACCGCGGCGAAATGCTCTGTCTGGACACCCGGGGTGATGGAAAAGGCGGATCCAAGATCATCTGGATCTACGACATGCTGAAGGAGCTCGGCGTCTTTCCCCACAACAAGGTCAGTTCCTCGCCCGCCTCGTATGGTGACCTACTCTACGTGAATACTTCCAACGGAACCGACGAGAGCGGGGAGAAGGTTCCAAGTCCCGATGCGCCGACCATCATTGCTCTCGAAAAGAACACGGGCAAGCTGGTTTGGAAGGCGAACAGCATCATCGGGAGGATCTATGACGGCCAGTGGTCCTCTCCGGCCGTTAGCACAATCGCAGGGGTCCCGCAGGTTGTCATTGGCGAAGGGGACGGCTGGGTGCGGGGCTATGAGGCGCTCACGGGAGCCAAGCTATGGGAATTCAATACCAATCCCGAAGGAGCGGTCTGGCCGCGAACGGCCGGGATCGTTCTCGCCACACCCGTCATTTGGGAGAGCAAGGTGTATGTCGCCAACGGACAAGATCCTGAGAGCGGTATCGCCCCCGCAAATCTCTATGCCATCGACGCGACCAAGAAGGGCGATATCAGCCAATCCGGCCTGATTTGGCGTTACGCGGACATCAAGCGCTCGATCTCGAGCGTCGCCATTCATAATGGCCTCCTGTTTGCAGCTGACTTGAACGGGTTCCTGCATTGCCTGAACGTCAACACCGGAAAAGCGTATTGGACTCACGACACTATGGCAGGCATTTGGGCTTCCCCCATGGTGATCGACGGTAAGGTATACCTGGGCAACGCGGATGGGGAGGTCATCGTCCTTGATGCGGCGAAACAGAAGAAGCTCGTGTTTCAGGCCAATATGGGCAGTACGGTGTATTCCACATTCGTCCCTGCCAACGGCATGCTCTTCATAACGAACCGCGATACTCTGTTCGCGCTGGCGACGAAGTGACTTTCATGATTTCCACCTGGCTTGTTTCGATACTCGTCCTCGCAGCTCCGGCCTTAAACGAGGCCGACGAATGGCCACAATTCCGAGGCAATCCGCAGCTGACCGGAGTGGCGACCGGAAGTCTCCCCGCTCAATTGAGGCTGATCTGGACTTACGATGCCGGCGCACCCATAGAATCTTCTGCTGCGATCAGTGGCGGTACTGTCTATGTTGGATCTCGCTCTGCTGATCTGCTGGCTATCGACCTCCAGACCGGCAAGCTTAAATGGAAGTACCAGGCGACCGATTCGATCGGCGAATCTTCGCCTGCCGTCTCCGGCGCAATCGTCTACACAGGCGATTACGGTGGCGTATTGCATGCCGTCGATGCCGCCAATGGAAAAGGCTTGTGGACGTTCAGGACGGAAGGTGAGATCAAGTCATCGCCGGTCGTCTCACGAGACCGGATCTTGATTGGCTCCTATGATGGTAGCCTCTATTGCCTCTCAGGCCGCGATGGGAAACTGCTGTGGAAGGTCGCTACCGACAATTACGTGCATTCAACTCCGGCGATAGACGACGGCGTCGCCTACTTCTCCGGATGCGATGAAACCGTGCACGGCATCCGGCTCGCGGATGGGCAGGAGATCGTCAATTTCCCTTCCGGCGGCTATACGGGCGCATCCATGGCGCTGGTTGAGAAACGTGGGTACTACGGCACGTTCGACAACGAAGTTGTCGCCGTGGATCTCGTCAAGCAATCCATCTTGTGGCGTTATACCCCATCGGGGTTGCCGTTCTATTCGTCCCCCGCGTTCGGGGGAGACCGCATCGTAGTGGGCGGCCGGGACAAGTCGGTTCATGCGCTCGATGTCAAAAGCGGCAAGGCAATGTGGACCTTCCGCACTCGAGCGCGTGTGGACTCGTCGCCCGCCATTGCCGGCGGGCGCGTCTATGTTGGCTCGAACGACGGCCGCTTCTATGTCTTGGAGCTGGCGAGCGGGAAGAAACTCTGGGAGTATGTAGCCGGCGCTCCCCTGACCGCATCCCCGGCCGTCGCGGAAGGTCGTGTCGTCATCGGGGATATGGCCGGCAATCTGTTTTGCTTCGGACAATGACTGAGAGTCGGATGATACGGAGCGAGCTTAGCTCATGAAATGCGATGTTTCACTTCCTGATACTCTTCGGCATCGCCGTGTTGCCGATGGCCTCTCAAGACTGGCCGATGTGGGGCGGCACGCCGCAACGCAACATGACTTCCGCCATGAAGAACCTCCCGGAGTCCTGGGATGTTAAAAGCGGGAAAAACATCAAATGGAAGGCGCAGATCGGTTCGACTTCGTACGGGAATCCGGTAGTGGCCGATGGGAAGATTTTCCTCGGCACCAACAATGCCAATCCCAGGAATCCTGAAATCCAGGGCGACAAGGGCGTTCTCATGTGCTTCCGGGAGTCCGACGGCAAATTTCTCTGGCAGGCCGTGACGGACAAGCTGGATTCCGGATCTGAAAATGACTGGCCCGAGCAGGGCGTCTGCTCATCCCCGGCCGTGGAGGGAAAGCGGCTTTATTATGTCAGCAACCGCGGCGAGCTGATTTGCCTGGACACAGAAGGATTCATGGACGGCAAAAATGACGGCCCTTTCCAGGATGAGGTCCATAAAGGACCAACCGATGCCGACATCATCTGGAAGCTCGACATGATGAAGGAACTGGGCGTGCGCCAGCTTTTCATGGCCAGTTCATCACCGGTCATTTGGGAGGATCTGGTCTTCCTCGGAACCTCCAACGGCCGCGACAGCAAGCGACGAGAAGATCCCTGCGCCGAAAGCTCCCAGCTTTATCGCCGTCAACAAAGACACCGGCAAGGTCGTGTGGCAGGACAATTCTCCGGGTGAGGGCATCCTGCACGGCCAGTGGTCCTCCCCGGCTCTCGGCCTGGTAGATGGAGTTCAGCAGGTGTTTTTCGCGGGAGGAGACGGCTGGATTTACGGCTTCAACGCCCGAACCGGAGAAAGACTCTGGAAATTCGATTTGAATCCCAAAGACGCCGTGTGGCCCAAGACTCGCAACTACGGCGTTTCCACGCCCGTATTCAGCGGCGGCAAAGTGTTCATGAGTGTAGGGCAGGATCCCGATAACGGCAACGGAATCGGACACACTTATTGCATCGATCCCGCCAAGCGGGGCGACATAACCGAATCAGGCCGGGTCTGGCAGTACGACAAAATCAGACCGGTCCATTTCGACAGCGGCGGTCGCCGACGGATTGGTTTACATCTCCGATTTCAGAGGGACTCTTGCACTGCCTGGATGCCGGGACGGGAAAACCCTATTGGACTTATGACATGATGGCCCCGGTTTGGGGTTCTCCGCTGGTGGCCGACGGCAAGGTTTACCTCGGGGATCAGGACGGAGATGTTGCCGTCTTCAAGGCCGGCACGGAGATGAAGAAGATCGCCGAGATCGATATGGGGAACTCGGTCTACAGCACGCCCGTGCCTGCCAATGGGGTGCTATACATCATGACGCGCTCGGAGCTTTATGCCATTGCCGGCAGTCGGGAGTCGCCAGGGAACCCGCTTACTTCGCTGAAAAGCGCTCGTGCGGGATCTGAAAGTACTCGAGGGCGCCGCACATTCGGCCGGGAATGACCGAGTGAGGTCAGAGCCGCGCACGAGCGCTTTTCAGCGAAGTAAGCGGGTTCCTGGGCGTGATACTAGCCGGACATCATCTATTGAGAGAAGGAGGAGGCGTGATAATGAAAGCTAGGAATAAAACTCATAACTGTATTCGTCTCATTGTCCGTTGCCTGACGCCTTTGCTGCGGATTGGCCACAATATTACGGACCCAAGAGAGACAGCACATCCACGGAGAAGGGCTTATTGCGAACCTGGCCAAAGGAAGGCCCCAAGGTCCTCTGGACGGTCCCTGTCGGCATCGGCTATGGCGGTCCGGCCGTCAGCGGCGGCAAGGTTTATCTGCTCGACAGAGACGACAAAGTCGGGGACAACCTGAGATGCTTCGACCTTTCCACCGGCAAAGAACTTTGGAACTTTGCCTATGATGCCCCGGGAAAATTCGACCATCCCGGCTCGCGAAGCACTCCGACTGTGGATGGGGATAAGTCTATACCTGCGGACCGCTGGGAGACCTGTATTGCATCAGCACAAGCACACACAAACCCGTCTGGAATAAAAACATCTGGAAGGATTTCGGCGGCGGAAGCCGTGTTCCCGCCGGGTTCAGGGATCGCGGGACCCCTGAAAGTTCGCTGCCTATGTGGGGAATAACTCAGAATCCATTGATTTACCGCAATCTGCGTGATCGTGGCATCGCAAACATCCCAGGCGGGTGTGGTCGCCTATGACAAACTGACAGGTGAACTTAAATGGAAATCACCTGCTCTGTCCGGCGGCGCCGGATATGTCAGCCCGTCCATAGTCAAAGTCGGCGGAGAGGACCACCTGGTTATGGTCATGGCCGCTACGGGATTTGGCCGCAACGCCAGCGGCGGCAGCGTCAACGGCCTCGACCCGCTCAGCGGAAAAGTTCTGTGGACGTACAGCAACTGGCAATGCATCATTCCCGTTCCTCATGCGGTCGATGCCGGGGAAGGACGGATGCTCATTACGGGCGGATACAGCGCCGGGGCCGCCATGATAAAGGTTGAAAAGAAAGAAGACGGCAGCTACGGAGTCACGGAACTATTCAAAAACAGAGATTTCGGCGCCCACACTCAGCCGCCGATTCTTTATAAAGACATTTTACCACCTCGGCTTCCAAAATCCGGTGGCCCGCGGCACGCTGGCCGACGCCAACGGCGCCCGTTGGCGAATTTATGCGGATCTGGCTCAGTCGCTGATCCGCAAGGCCCAACGCTTGTCGAGTCGGATCTCGGCTTCCATCTGAGGAGCCCGCCTACGCTTTCGATTCCACCACCATCGATTTGTGCCTCAGTCTTTTCCCCTCGGCCCGTTTCCGACGGCGAAAAGGAGCGGTCAAGCTGCACACCTTGCTGTACTTGCGCCGTTCTATTCCCACCTTCATCGAGATCACTGAGCGCCGTCAGGCCGATGTCAAGAGCCTGGACTCGCTCTGGATCGAGCCGGTGGCCTTTTACGTGATGGATCGAGGCTACCTGGATTACGCCCCGCTGTACCCGCTGGACCAGGCCGCCGCCTTCTTCGTGATCCTAGCCAAGAATAATCTCCGCTTCGCCCTCGCACACTCCCTTGCCTTCCCCTATGTAACCCATTTTTACGTCCAGTACACGATCAACGAGCGAAGCGATGGACTGGTATGCATGGGTATGGACGGCCAGGTCAAGTGGAAGACAGGCGAGGATCCGCTTTTCAACAAGGGCGGCGCCATTCTCGCCGACGGTCTGCTTCTGGCCACTGACGGCAACACGATGATATATCTTATCGATCCCGATCCGTCCGGCTTCAAGCCATTGGCCAGCGCCGCCTTGCTGGAGCCGGGTGAGAACTGGGCTCCAATTGCGCTTGTTGACGGCAGGCTGCTGATACGCGACCAGAAGAATCTGAAGTGCCTGGCGGTAGCCCAACAGGTTCGGTAAGAACCGTAATCGGCACTGACGGCATCGGAGAACTTTATGCTCTTCAGATCTTTCGTCTTCCTCATTTGCTGCCTCGTAACGCTCCCGCTCCTAGGCGGGGACTGGCCGCAATTCCGCGGTCCAAACCGCGACAACATCTCCACGGAAACCGGCCTGCTTCGAAGCTGGCCGGCAGGCGGGCCGAAGGTCCTGTGGAAAACGTCGGTAGCCCAGGGGTACGCAGGCGCGGCGATCAAGGGCGGCCGCGTCTACTTGAACGATTACAACGAAACCAAGAAAGAGCACCTCGTCCGCGCCATTTCCCTGGCTGACGGCAAGGACGTCTGGCAGTGGAGCTATCCCGTCGAAATCCGGCCCAATCATGCCATCACGCGGACGGTACCTGCTGTCGGCCAGAACCTGGTCTTTTCGCTCGACCCCAAATGCCGCTTCCATGCGATCGACATCAAGACCGGCAAGCTGGTGTGGCAGAAGAACCTGGTCCAGGAATACAAAACGACAATCCCGCAGTGGTATGCCGGCCAGAACCCGCTCCTGGACGGGGACCGGGTCATCCTGGCCACGGGAGGCGACGCCCTGGTCGTCGCTTTCGACCAGGCCACCGGCAAGGAAATCTGGCGGTCGCCGAATCCGGCGAAGGACCTGATGTCCCACTCCTCGCTCATGCCCACCACGATCGCCGGGGTGAAGCAGTACCTCTATCTCACGATGAACAAGGTCGTCGGGATCGCGGCCGCCGACGGGCAGTTGCTGTGGTCGGCGCCGTTCACCGCGAAGATGGCGGCGGTACCCACTCCGATCCACGTCGGCGAGGGGCGGGTCTTCGTCACCAGCGGCTACGAGGCAGGGAGCACGATGTACCAGGTGCAGAAAACGGCCTCCGGGTGGTCCGCTCAAAAGGTGTACTCGCTGACGAGCGCCCAGTTCAACTCCGAAACGCACACGCCTATCCTCTACCAGAACCACCTGTTCGGAGTGGGCAGTAAAACGAGAGGACGGTTCGCTTGCCTGAGCCTCGACGGCAAGGTCGTGTGGCAGAGCCCGGTGGTTTCGGGCGATGCGGAAGCTTCCAAGACCTTCGACCTGGGCGGGTATCTCCTGGCCGACGGAATGTTCTTCATCCTCGACGGGCGTACCGGCAAGCTCCGGCTGGTGGAGGCCAACACCAAGGAGTACAAGGAACTGGCAAGCGCACAGCTGCTCGAGGGAGAGGAAGTCTGGGCTCCGCTGGCCCTGTCCAATGGGAAGTTGATTATCAGGGATTTGAACAAGATGATTTGCCTGCAGGTCGGGCGATAGGCGGCTATTTGACAGGATTAACAGGATTAACAGGATTAACGATGATGGAGCCGAATGCTCAACAGTACGTCCGCACGGCCATAATCGGCGGGGCGAACGCGGCGCACCCCTTCCGCCGCTCGCTCGCCGGCATCGCAGTCGGGGTCGCAGACCGGATCTATGCCCTGGGAGACGGCGAAGTGAGGACGTTCGAGCCGGACGGAACCTTCCTCCGGGGCTACAAGGTCGTGGAGAACGCCACCTGTCTCGCCGCCGCCCCCGACGGGGGGGCCCCCTGTTCGTCGGCGCCCCCGGTCGCGTGGAGTTCTATGACTCCGACGGAAGACACACAGGAGGTTTCGCAGTCGGCGAAAAGGACAAGCCTGCCGCCGTCACGAAAATAAAGATCTTCGGAAAGGAAGTCCTTGTCGCGGATGCCGCCGCCCGGATCATCCGCCGCTATGACATGAAGGGTGTACAGCAGGGCCTTATCGGAACCGGGAACAAGACCGGCAGTTTCATGCTCCCCAACAAATGGCTCGATTTCGACGTGGACGCCAAGGGCGTCGTGCGCGCAGGAGACACCGGCCGGCATCAGGTGTCTGCGTGGGCGCTGGATGGCTCGCGGCTCGGCGCCTTCGGGAAGTTTGGAATGCAGAATCCGGCGGACTTCGTGGGTTGCTGTAACCCGGTCAACCTGGCCATTGCGCCGGACGGCAAGGTCGTGACCGGCGAGAAGATGGTTGCCCGGGTGAAGGTCTACGAGCCGGACGGAAAGCTCCTCGCCGTCATCGGGCCCGAGAACTTTGACCCGAAATGCATCCACATTCACCTGGCAGTGGACTCGAAGGGGCGGATACTGGCGGCCGATCCCGTCCGGCGCGAAGTGCAGATATTCTCGCCCGCCACCAAAGTCGAGGTGAAGCGATGAGTGAAGGATCCACGCGACGGCAATTCATTGACCGCTCGATGCGCGTGATCGGCTTCGCCGGGATCGCCGGCGCCGCCGGATTGCTCTCCAGCAGGGTCTCAGGCGACGCCGTGTACCAGATCGACCCGTTCAAGTGCACCAGCTGCGACCTGTGCCGCACCTCCTGCGTCCTGAGCCTTTCGGCCGTCAAGGCGGTTAACGATTTCGCGAAGTGCGGCTATTGCATGCTCTGTCCGGCCTACATGGACGTGACCAGCCAGCCGGACGAGAAGGGGATCCCTGCCGGCAAGATCTGCCCGCAGGACGCCCTGAAACGGCGAATCGTCGGCAAGGTGGACGAGGAGGATCCCAACAACAACTACTACGAGTACTATGTCGATGAAGCCAGGTGTGACGGCTGCGGCAAGTGCGTGAAGGCCTGCCTGCCACCGGCCGGCAACGGTTCACTTCGTCTCGAGATCCGGTACACGTATTGCGTGGAATGCAACGAGTGCGCCATCCTGGTGAAGTGCCCGGACAACGCGATTGTCAGGGTGCCGGCGCCTGGACTCACTCCCGCAGGAAGCCATCGGGAGGAAGCGAATGCCTGACTCTCGAGGCAATTGCACAATTCCCAAGCGAATAGCGAATATCGAATATCGAATATCGAATGTCGAAGTTAGGAATGGAGATCTCCCTTTGTCTTTTCATCGTTATTCGACATTCGATATTCGATATTCGATATTCGCTTTGAGGCAAAACGGGGGATTCTGCAGTTGCCTCTCTCGATTCCAGTACTTCCCGTGGCGCCGTCTCTGGCTGCTTCTCCTCGTAGTGGCGGCACTCTCCTCGAGCCCGCTGTTCGCGCAATACCAGAAGACGCCGCCGGATTTTGGGGACAGCTACAGCTTTCCCACGCCGACCCACCCCGAGCCTCGCTCCACCCTGGTTCGCGGTCTGGACATGGCGCTGCTCGCCGCTGCCCTGGGCGCGGGGGCGTGGCTCATCCTGAAGCGCCGCAGCCGCAACGGCGTCCTGATGCTCAGCATCGGCTCGCTCGCCTATTTCGGCTTCTATCGGAAAGGCTGTATCTGCCCGATCGGCGCCATCCAGAGCGTGACGCTGTCGCTGGTCGATTCCCGTTACATCGTCTCCCTGTCGCTGATCGTCTTTTTCTTTCTTCCGCTTGTGGCGGCGCTCCTGTTCGGGCGCGTTTTCTGCGGTGCCGTCTGCCCGCTCGGGGCGATCCAGGACCTGGTGCTGCTGCGGCCGAAAAAAGTGCCCGAAAAACTCGATCGTGCGCTTGGCTGGCTGCGTTACGTGTACCTGGCGGTGGCAGTCGTCTTCGCCGGCTGGGGCCTCAATCTGGCCCTAGGCTCCTGGCATGCCCAGGTAGCCCGCCGCTTCCTGATCTGCGAATGGGATCCCTTCATCGGCATCTTCCGCCTCTCGGGGCCTTTTCACATGATCGCTATCGGCGCAGGCTTCATCCTGCTCGGGATGTTCGTCGGGCGGCCTTACTGCGCTGGCTCTGCCCTTACGGAGGACTCCTTTCCCTCCTTTCGCGATTCGCCTGGAAGAACGTGCGGATCACGCCGGACAAGGAACTGGACTGCGGCCTTTGCACCGACGCCTGCCCTTACGGGGCCATCCATAACCTGCGGGCCGACCGGGGCGACTGCCTGGCGTGCGCGCGCTGCTATGAATACTGCCCCCGGTGCGAGAAAGTCAGACAGGATTAACAGGATTTACAGGATTAAGGATGACGGATCGGAAACAAAGAGCACTGAGATGGATCGGGCTGGGAGCGGCCCTGATCGCCGTTCTTTCGGCTGTCCTTCTGCTTTCGGTCCACATCCATGCCCGCTGGGTTACCCCGATCGACAAGGCCCGCGTCGAGGCTCTGAAAGAAGCTGCCAAGACGGACACCGAGGTGCAGAAGATCCTGCAGCCGGAAATGGACCGCCAGCACCAGGCCCAGGTCAGGCGGCGGAGAGTCTACGACTGGGGTGGCCTTCTGTTCGTGGTGTCGGCGGGCGTCTTCGTCGTTTGGTGTCCGCTGGTTCCTGCCCGCGCTCAAAGACTGCCCTCGCCGAATCCAGTCAAAATCAGCTGCCCGGGCGTCCTGCCGCGCCATTGATCCAGATTACCCCGTCCGGACCGACGGCAGCACTCGATCTGGGCCCTGTGGAGGAGATCCTCCAATCGACAGGGCGCAAGCCCGAAGCCGTCATTTCGATTCTGCAGTCCATTCAGTCCCGCTATCGATACCTCCCGAACGAGGCTCTCAAAAAGGTCTGCGAGGCGAGCGCAATCACCCCGGCGCGGATTGCGGGCGTGTCGACCTTCTACGGCCAGTTCCGCCACCGGCCGGTAGGCGAGCACATCATCAGGGTCTGCGAGGGGACGGCCTGCCACGTCTCAGGCGCTGTCGAGGTGAGAAACGAATTGCGGCGCTGCCTGGGAATCAAGGACGGATCTCGACACCGATCCTTCCGGCCGTTTCACGGTCGAACGTGTGGCATGCGTCGGATCCTGCAGCCTGGCGCCGGTCATGACGATCGACGAGGAGGTCTACGGCCGGGTGAGCCCCCTTACCGCCGGCGGGATGATCGGCAACTTCATCCGGTCCCTCAAGGCAGCGAGCAGCGGGCAGCGGGCAGCAGGCAAAGCCAGAAACACCGCCATGGTAGCTCCGTCCCGGAGGTCCAGAGCGATCGGAGCCCGCGCCCGACCAGGTCGAGATGCGGATCGGCCTCGGCTCATGCGGCATCGCGAGTGGCGCGCGCCAAGTGCAGTCGGCCCTTCAGGAAACCCTCCATTCGCTGGGAGGCGGCGCCGATGTGAAAGCCGTGGGCTGCAGCGGCCTCTGCCACGCCGAGCCGCTCCTGGAGGTCGTCGCGAACGGCCACCGCACGCTCTACGGGAACGTCACCCCGGCGGACGTCGAGAAGAATTGCCCGGCGGCACATCAAACCGCGCGGGGTGTGGAGGAACAGTCCGCGAAGGGCTTCCAGGAGACACGCGCGCGGGTGTTCGACGACGAGGCCTGGGTGCCAGCCACGGCACGGGAAGTCGACGCCGGGCCTTACATGAAGAAGCAGGTTCGCGTCGTCCTCGAAAACTGCGGCCAGATCGACCCGCTCTCGCTCGATGACTATCGCGCGCGCGAGGGCATGCAAGCGCTCGAGCACTGCCTGAAGCATCTGTCGCCCGAGGAGGTGATCGAAAAGGTGCGGATCTCGGGCCTTCGAGGCCGCGGCGGGGCGGGATTCCCGACCGCCAGAAAGTGGGACATCGTCCGCCGCGCGCCCGGAGAGGTCAAGTACGTCATCTGCAACGGCGACGAGGGCGACCCGGGCGCCTTCATGGACCGGGCGGTGATGGAGGCCGATCCTTTCCGGGTCATCGAGGGGCTGGCGATCGCCGCCTATGCCGTCGGCGCCGCCGAGGGTTTCGTTTACGTCCGCCGGGAGTACCCGATCGCGGTCCGGCACATGCGGGAGGCGATCCGGCTGGCCGAAGAAAACGGCCTCCTGGGCGAGCGCATCTTCGGCAGCTCGTTCAGCTTCACGCTGCAGGTGCGGAAGGGCGCCGGCGCGTTCGTGTGCGGCGAGGAAACGGCGCTCATCCAGTCGATCGAGGGCGAGCGGGGCATGCCGCGTCTGCGTCCGCCCTACCCGGCGCAGTCCGGGCTCTGGGGCAAGCCGACGCTTATCAACAACGTCGAGACGCTGGCCTGCCTCCCGTGGATTTTCCGCCGCGGGCCCGAAGCCTTCGCCGCGATGGGAACGGAAAGGTCGAAAGGGACCAAGGTGTTTTCGCTGGTCGGGAAGGTCAATCGCGGCGGCCTGATCGAAGTGCCGATGGGAATCACGATCCGCGAGATCGTCGAGGAGATCGGCGGCGGCATCAGGGACGGAAGGAAGTTCAAGGCGGTGCTGGCAGGCGGCCCGTCCGGGGGCTGCATCCCCGCGAGCCTGGCCGACACGCGCATCGACTACGAGGAGCTGGCGTCGACCGGCTCCATCATGGGCTCGGGCGGCCTCGTCGTGCTCGACGACCGCGACTGCGCCGTGGAGATCGCCCGCTACTTCCTCCACTTCACCCAGAACGAGTCCTGCGGCAAGTGCACCTTCTGCCGCATCGGCACCAAGCGGATGCTGGAGATCCTGGAGCGGATCTGCGGCGGGAAGGGCCGCCCAACGGACCTCGAGACGCTGGAGGAGCTCAGCCGTCTCGTCAGCAAGGCGAGCCTGTGCGGGCTCGGCCAGACGGCGCCGAACCCGGTGCTGACGACCCTGCGCTACTTCCGGGACGAGTACGAGGCGCACATCCGCGAGCGCCGATGTCCGGCGGCGCAGTGCAAGGCGCTGATCCACTACCGCGTCCTCGAGAACTGCACCGGCTGCACCCTGTGCGCGCAGGCGTGCCCGGTCGCGGCGATCGAGAACCGGCCCTACGAGCGGCACGAGGTCATCGACGACCGGTGCACGCGCTGCGGCATGTGTCGTGACCGCCTGCCCGGAGACGGCCATCGAGGTCGAGGTGAGTTTGAACCACGAATCACGATGTCACGAATTTCATTGCATCGTGAATCCGTGATTCGTGGATGAAGATTTTGAACTGAAATGATTCGATTAACGATAGACGGCCAGCCGATCTCGGTCGAGCAAGGATCGACGATTCTCGAAGCCGCCAGGCGGCTCGGGATCCGCATCCCCACGCTCTGCCACGTCGCGGGCTTCGAGAAGTCCGCCTCCTGCTTCCTGTGCGCGGTGCAGATCGAAGGACAGGCGAGGCTTTCGCCTTCGTGCGCCATGCCCGCCGCCGACGGCATGGTCGTGCACACCAACTCGGACGAGGTGCGCGCCGCCAGGAAAATGGCGCTGGAGCTCCTGCTTTCCGATCACGTGGGCGACTGCATCGGCCCCTGCCGGACCGGGTGCCCGGCGCGGTTCGACATCCCGGGTTTCCTCACGCCCGATGGCGCGAGGCGACTTCCGGCGGTCCGCCGAGATTGCCTCGGACTTCCTCACGCTGCCCTCCGCGCTCGGCCGCATCTGCCCGCGCCTCTGCGAGCAGCGCTGCCACCGGTGCGAAAAGGGAGAACCCCTCTCGGTCGGCAATCTTCACCGCCTGGCCGGGGATCGCGACCTGGCGTCCGAAGCCCGCTACATCCCGCGCAAGGGAGAAGACCACGGGGAAAAGAGTGGCCATCGTCGGCGCCGGACCCGCCGGGCTCGCGGCCGCATACCACCTGCTCCGGCGCGGCCACGCGGCCGTCCTCTTCGACCGCCATCCGGAGCCGGGCGGCATGCTGCGCTGGGGAATCCCCGCGTTCCGTCTGCCGCGCAACCTGCTGGCCGAGGAGATCGACGTCATCCGTCTGCTGGGCGGCGAGTTCCGGATGGAGAAGCGCCTCGGCCGCGACTTCACCCTGGACGACCTGCGGCGCGACTTCGATGCCGTGTTCCTCGCGATCGGCGCGCAGGGACTCCGCGGGCTGGACTGCCCGGGCGAGGAGCTGGCGCTGTCGGCCGATCGAGTTCCTCGAGAAGGTCGCGCTCGGCAGACCGCCGGAGATCGGCGACGACGTCGTGATCCTGGGCGGCGGCAACACCGCCATGGACGCCGCGCGCACCGCCGTGCGGCTCGGCGCGAAGAACGTGCGCGTCCTTTACCGCAGGACGCGCCGCGAAATGCCCTGCCTGATGGCGGAAGTGGAGGCGGCCGAGGCCGAAGGCGTGCAGCTCGAAACCCTGGTCGCTCCCGTGCGGCTCGATCGCGCGCCCGATGGCCGCCTGCGCCTGATCACGCAGCGCATGGAGCTCGGGCCGCCGGATGAAAGCGGACGCCCGCGTCCCGTGCCGGTGCCCGGCTCGGAGTTGCCGTGGAGGCGACCTGCGTCATCGCGGCCATCGGCCAGATCGTGGAGACCAGCGAACTGAAGGCAAGCGGCCTCGGCGCTCTCTCGGCGCGGCCTGACAGTCAACCCCGCGACGCTCGCCACCAACCTCGACGGCGTGTTCGCGGGCGGCGATGCCGTCACCGGCGCGGACCTTGCCGTGCGCGCGGTCGCCGCCGGCAGGCTCGCCGCGGTTTCCATCGACCAGTACCTCGGCGGCCGGCCCGTACAGGGCGATCCGGAGATGCTGAGCGTCGTGATGGGCAAGCTGAACGACGAGGAGTTGGCCGAGTTCTTCCGGGAGATCGAGGAGGCGCCGAGGGCGCCGATGCCCGAGCTCCCCCTGGAGGAGCGCGTGAAGAGCTTCGCCGAGGTGGAGCTCGGCCTCTCGGAGGATGCGGCGATAAAGGAGGCCGGCCGCTGCATGAACTGCGGGTGCTGGAAGGCCAGCGTGTGCAGTCTGCGGCAGTATGCGACCGAATACGGCGCCGACCCGCTGCGCTTCGCAGGATCTCGCAGGAGTTTTCGCCGCGACTCCTCCCACCCGGAAATCGTCTACGAGCCGGGCAAATGCATCCTCTGCGGCGCCTGCGTCAAAGCGGCCGCCGAAACCGGGGCCGGGCTGGGACTCGCGATCGTGGGCCGTGGGTTCGACGCGACCGTGGCCGTGCCCCTCGAAGGGCACGCTGATCGAAGCTCTTCCGAAGGCCGCGCGGCGCGTGGCGGAAGTCTGCCCCACCGGCGCCTTCGCGCTAAAAGACGCTTTGTGACAGGATTAACAGGCATTCGACAGGGATTCATGACTCGTGGACACGCTCGAAGCTGTCATGTAACGCTTACGTCTGTCGCGCTGCTTCAGTCGAGCCTCATCGCCTACTCTGCTCGTGCCCCTTTTGCGCAGGACTGGCCCATGTGGGGAGGAACACCGCAGCGGAACATGGCCTCGTCCATGAAGGACCTCCCCTCTTCGTGGGATGTCGCGACCATGAAGAACATCAAGTGGAAGGCGGAGCTCGGCGACCAGTCTTACGGCAATCCTGTCGTTGCGGGCGGAAAGATATTCGTGGGCACCAACAACCAGAACCCGCGAAACCCCGCTATCACGGGGGACAAGGGCGTCCTCATGTGCTTCGCTGAAGCGGACGGGAAGTTTCTCTGGCAGGCCGTGACCGACAAACTGGCCTCCGGCGAAGTCAACGACTGGCCGGAAGTCGGAGTCTGCTCCTCGCCGGCAGTGGAAGGCAACCGGCTTTACTACGTCACGAACCGCGGCGAGCTGGTCTGCCTCGACACCGAGGGCTTCATGGACGGCAAGAACGACGGGCCATACCAGGACGAGGTCCACAAGGGCCCGACCGACGCCGACATCGTCTGGAAGCTCGACATGATGAAGGAGCTGGGCGTCTTCCAGCACAACATGGCGAGCTCGTCGCCGATCGTCTGGGGAAACCTGGTTTTCCTCGAGACCTCTAACGGGCGCGACGCAAGCCACGAGCAGCATTCCCGCGCCGAATGCCCCGAGCTTCATCGCCGTCGACAAAAACACCGGCAAGGTCGTCTGGCAGGACAACAGCCCGGGCGACCGGATCCTCCACGGCCAGTGGTCGTCTCCGGCGCTCGGCGAGGTCGACGGAGTCATGCAGGTCTTCTTCCCCGGCGGTGACGGATGGCTCTACGGCTTCAATGCCCTCACCGGCCAAAAGCTCTGGAAATTCGATTTGAATCCGAAGGATGCGGTCTGGCCCAAGACCCGCAACGACGCCATAGCGGCGCCCGTCTTCCATGGCGGCCGGGTTTATGTCGCAACCGGCCACGATCCCGAGCACGGGGAGGGGGTGGGGCACCTGTACTCCATAGACCCGCGCGGGAAGAGCGGAGACATCACCGAGCTCCGGGCGCGTCTGGCACTACACCAAGATCCGCCGATCCCTCTCCACCGCCGCGATCGCGGGAGGGCTGGCTCTTCATCTCGGATTTCAGCGGCTTTCTGCACTGCCTGGACCTCGAGACCGGAAAGCCCTACTGGACGTTCGATGCGCTTGCCGCCGTGTGGGGATCGCCCCTGGTCGCGGACGGGAAGGTCTACCTGGGGGACGAGGACGGCGACGTCGATCGTGCTGCAGGCGGGGAAGGAGATGAAGAAGATCGCCGAGATGAACATGGGCACATCGGTCTACAGCACGCCCGTCCCCGCGAACGGCGTGCTTTTCATCATGACCCGCAACACACTCTATGCGCTTCTCAGGGCAAAAACGACAGGATTAACAGGATTTACAGGATTTCGGCATTCCTGCTTTTTGCTCAATCCTGTTAATCCTGTTAATCCTGTCAAAACGGGATTATGAGGATATCCTATATCACGGCCGGCGCAGGCGGAATGTACTGCGGCAGCTGCCTGCGGGACAACACGCTCGCCGCAGCCATGAAGGATGCCGGTCACGACGTCCTCCTGATCCCCACCTACACGCCGACCCGGACCGACGAAACGAACGTCAGCCACAGACGGGTCTTCCTCGGCGGCATCAATGTGTATCTCGAGCAGCGGTTTCGACTCTTTCGCAAACTGCCGCGGCTGCTGAACCGGCTTCTGGACCTGAACCCGGTGCTGCGGCTGGCGACGAGTCGTGGGGTGAGCGTCAACCCGGCCGAGCTCGGGGAGTTGACCGTGTCGATGCTGCGCGGGGTGGAGGGTCCGCAGGGCAAGGAGATACGGACGCTCGTCCGCTTTCTTGCGGAGGAGGCCCGTCCGGATGTCATCAACCTTCCCAATTCCCTGCTCATCTCGCTGGCGCCCGCTATAAAGCAGGAAATGAATGTGCCCGTCTGCTGCACCTTGCAGGGCGAAGAGCTGTTCCTGAACGGTCTTCCTGAATCCTATCGCGCGGAGTGCATCCGGTTGATCCGGAGGCACGGCGAGCACGTTGACGCCTTTATCGCCGTCAGCGCTTTCGGCGCCCAATACATGTCGGAGTACCTGCAGATCGACCGCGAGCGGATCAGGGTCGCTCCGCTCGGCATTAACTTCGATGGATACGAGCGAAGAACCGGAGGAGCGGATCCCGAGCCTTTTACGATCGGCTACCTGGCGCGCGTCGCCCCGGAGAAGGGTTTGCACCTCCTGTGCGAGGCTTATCGCCGGCTGCGCTCAAGAGCAGACCTGCCACCCAGCCGACTGTGGGCGGCCGGCTACATCGCCCCGGAGCACCGCGCCTACCTCGAAAATATCCAGCGGGACATGGATTCGGCAGGATTGGGCGGGCATTTCCGCTATCATGGCGAGATCGACCGGCCCGGGAAGCTCGCCTTCCTGAACGATCTGAGCGTGCTCTCGGTTCCCGGCCCTTACGATGACCCCAAGGGACTTTTCCTGCTGGAGGCCATGGCCGCCGGGGTCCCGGTCGTCCAGCCGCGCCGCGGAGCGTTCACCGAAGTGGTCGAAAATACGGGAGGCGGCATCCTGGTGGAGCCGGACAATCCGGATGCCCTGGCGGAGGGCATCCTGGACCTGTGGAGACACCCGGCGAAGCGAAAAGAACTGAGTGACCGCGCCTATCGCGGCGTGCGCGAGCATTACAGCGCCGCTCGAAATGGCCCGCCGGGTGCTGGCAATTTACGAGGAAATCCGATCAGGCGCAGAACAAGTGCTGGAAGTTAAAGGACTGTCAAAAGAATATCCGACACCGGGCGGGAATCTCCGAGTGCTCTCGGACATAAACCTCTCGCTGAAGGCGGGCGACTCGGTATCGATCGTCGGCCCATCGGGCTCCGGGAAGAGCACCCTTCTCTACATTCTGGGCGCTCTGGAACCGCCGACCGCGGGGACCGTGCTGCTCAACGGGAGGAACCCTTTCGAGCTGGACGAAAAAAGCCTGGCTTCGTTCCGCAACGAGGAGATCGGCTTCGTGTTCCAGGATCACCACCTGCTTCCCCAGTGTTCCGTGCTCGAGAATGTTCTGATACCCACCCTGGTGGCGCGAGACGGGGGCGAGCGGCACGCAAGAGCTTCGCTCAGGAGTTGCTCGAACAGGTCGGCCTCGGCCCAAGAATTCATCACCGGCCTCACGAACTGTCGGGCGGGGAGAAACAGCGGGTGGCGCTGGCTCGCGCACTGGTCGGGCGCCCCCGGCTGGTGCTCTGCGACGAGCCCACAGGGAACCTGGACCATGCCTCCACGGAAGCGGTCGCGGAACTGCTCTTGAAACTACACGAGCAGCATCAGTCGATCCTGATCGTCGTCACCCACAACCTGGACCTCGCCCGCCGCTTCCGCCTGCGTTACCAGCTTTCTTCGACAGGATTAACAGGATTGACAGGATTGAACGGGCGAGTTCCAAATCCTGTAAATCCCGTTAATCCTGTCTAGTAGTCCCCTGGCGATAGGTGCGATGCTTTCTCTTGAATTCCAGGCTGGGGGCCCCGAAATTGAGGAGCAGGCCGACTTCCAGGCCGGTGGCAGTCAAGTAGTTGACGAGTTGCACCTCGTGCTGTTGTACAAGTGTCCGGACGGCCTTGATCTCGACGATCACCCGGTCCCCGACGAGCAGGTCGGCATCAAAATCGCCGACCACGACACCGTCATAGAAGACCCGGACCGGGATTTGGCATGCGAAGCAAACGTCTGCTTTCCGTAATTCATGAGCGAGAGCTTCTCGTACACGGACTCCAGAAATCCGGGGCCCAGAGTCCGATGGACCTTCATAGCGCAGCCGATGATCGTCCCCGTCAGCGCTTTATCTTCCAGACCCTCTTTGACAGGATTTACAGGATTAACAGGATTCATACTATAAATAACGCTCGAGTGGGAAAATCTACGAAGAAATCTCGTGAAAATCTTCGTTCCCTGTTTGCTGTCTTTGGCGGTGGCCCTGTCAAGTGCAGCGCCCGCGAACTGGCCCTCGTTTCGCGGGCTGCAGGCTGGCGGAGCGGCCGACGGTCAGAATACCATGGACAGCTGGAACGGCGCCACTGGAGAAAACATAAAGTGGAAGACGACCATCCCCGGGCTGGCGCACTCGAGTCCTGTGGTGTGGGGGGATCGGATCTACGTCACGTCCGCTGGTAAGCAGCCAGGCAGGCGCCACGTTC
>CAVUUN010000010.1:0-446122 GCA_963744645.1 uncultured Acidobacteriota bacterium | reverse complement strand
ACCTCTCGGTAATGAAGCGGGAGGGTCAGCACCGCATTTCTCACTGGCGCACGGTTTCGGACCGGCCGAGCTCGCAAAGCGGATCCGAGCCGGACGCCTCGCTCGTTTGCGGCCCTCTGTTCCCGTGATCCTCGGGGACGGGGACAAAAGGCCGCTCGGTCTTCAGCCGTCTAAGAACGCAGTTTCGGGCGATGCCGAGGACGAACGCCGCAAGCGAGCCTTTTTCCGGGTCAAAACGGTCGCACTTGTGAATGAGAGTCAGAAAGGTCTCCTGCACGATGTCCTCGGCCAGGCTTCGAGACCCGCTTATGTGCAGGGCGAAACGGAAGACCTGGGCCTGCAGCCGGGAATAGACCGTGCGGAAGGCGTCCTCGTCCCCAGCCCTCGAGCGCCCGCACCAGCTCAAAATCCGAACCCGGAACTTCTCTCATTCACGACTACCTTCGGATCAGTATTCGTCCAAGACGGCCGGAAAGTTCCCGAAAGAATAGTGGAAGAGGAATCGGAGACTATTACGCGTCTTACAGCGGCAGACTCTTCTTGTCGGACCGCTGCCCGGGGGTGCAACCGGCTTTCACGTCTCCCCCCTCGCTCTGCTTGTCTTCTTGTCTTCTTTTCGGTAAGGTCTAGCCAATGCACCGGTGAGAAGCAATGAAAGTCGCTTATTTATCAGGGGGACGGCTTTTCGTACAGGATGGCTCGAATGCCGCCCGTGAAATCGAGAGCGCCTTCGGCCAGGAGCTGGTGCGAAGCGCTCTTCAGGTCGCCCAGAAACGCGAGTGGAAAACCCGGGGCACAGGAGCGCTTTTCACGTCCGGGGCACGCTCGGGGAATCGACGAACGCGAACAACAGCTGCGAAACGTCCGGATCACCGGAATGACCCGGGCGGACGGAACCAATCGTCTCTTCCTCGCCCTGCAATCTCCGCCGGTCGGTGCCCTGCTCGTCCACGATCTCGGTTCCGAGGAACGAGAAACGCGTCCTGCACCGCGAGCACTTTAACTGCACGGACCTGGCCGATCACGCCGAGGAGCCCTGGCTGGTCTGCTCGCTTCGCTTTGAAAACGGCACGGCGAATATCGGTTTCCTGACTGAGGACGCCTCGGAGCTGAGCGAGGTGACCGAAGGCGATTCGGTCGACGAAGCCCCTTCCTGGGTGCCCGGAACCTCCCGGGTGATCTACCAGAGCGCCGGACTCGCCCGGAGCTCGGAAGGCTTTCCGATGGGGACCGGCCCTTTCGCGGTCATGAGCCTCGATCTGGACAGCGGCGACCTCGAGGTCCTCCTCCAGGATGACCGCTACGATTTTCTGACCGCTGTAAAACCGCGGCGGGCGATCTCCTGTTCATTCGCCGACCCTATGAGCGTTCCACCGACCCTCCGCCCTTCGCACGGCCGGTGATATCGTCCTGTTCCCGTTTCGCCTGCTTCGGGCGCTGTTCGCTTACTTGAATTTCTTCTCCCTCACTTATTCCCGCAAACCGCTGACAACGGCTGGAGGCCCGAAACTCGAAGGCGCCGACCTGCGGCAACTTATCGTTCATGGCCGGATGGTAGATGCGGCCAGGCTCCTGCGCGAAACCGGCAACGACGACCGCGCCCTGGTACCCCGGTCATGGGAATGCCGACGGCGATCTTCTAACGGAAACGAAGAGTGCCTCGCCCGCAGCGTCCTCTGCTTCGATCTCGCCCCGGATGATTCAATCGTCTACAGCAACGGCACAGACCGTTTTTCGACTGGACGGAAGGTGGCAAACGGTCGAAACTCCTCGGTTCCTCCCTGGTCGAATCGGTGCTCGTTCTTCAGGACGAGCCGATCGGCGCCGGCGGGGAACGAAAACCTTCGGCGTAAAAACGTATTAGAAAAGAGACACCTACACATCAGAACTGCCCGATCGCGAGCGAATTGAGGAGGTCGGAATGATCTACCTTCAGATAGTCGAGTTGATTAAACGCGAGCCGGAGCGTCTGGCGCTCCATTGGTCCGACCATATCCGTAAGGCCGACGTAACAAAGAGTTACCGTTCCCTTTCGGCTGACCAGCTTGTCGCCCGGCATACCCGGGTCTTTCAGAACCTGGCCCTGTACCTTCAGGACTCTCTGACTCGGGCTCAGCTGAGCCATTTTTTTGAGGATCTTGGCAGAGAGCGCTACCTGGAGAAGGTCCCATTGTGCGAGGTCAACTACGCTCTCCTCACAGCAAAGCGTGATTTCCTGGAACTGATCCGCTCTCAGGGTTTGCTGAACACTCCCCTGGAGTTTTATCAAGCGATGGAATTGATGTCCTCGGTCGGTCGGTTCTTCGATCTGGGAAATTTCTACATAATCCGCGGGTACCTTCAAACCCTCCAGGGCGAAATGGCCAAGTCCGACTGCCTGTCCGAATCACGCATCGGGGACTTCCTGGTCGTTGGGGACCCGACCACGCATCCGCCAGATATGGTGCCGGAACCGGGAAAGCGCGCTTGAGCGCCTGAATACTGCAAGGGACAGCCGGTTCGTGGTGTCGAGCAGTTCAGCCGGACGGCTCGGATTTGCCTCCCGGGCAGCCTGTCCGCAGCGGAACAAATTGACCCGAGTGGTCGCAGCCCGACCAGCAGTAGGTGCACAGCCTCTCCCGGCAGGAACCGATCGAGTCGATCATATCGTCGAGAAGCTGGTACCGAAGGCTGGTGACGCCGAGACGCGTGCCGATCCGCTCCACCATGGCGCTGTAAGCCTCGGAACCTTCGCGCGTGTACTCTTCCAGGCGAACGGAGTCCCGTCCTTCCAGTTCCTTGATCGCCCGACGGGCTGCCAGGTCGAGCTCCGAACGTGATCTCGAGAAGTTGAGGAACGGACAGCCGAAAATGAGCGGGGGACAGGCCGGCCGCATGTGGACCTCGCGCGCGCCATCTCATAGAGCCGTTGGATGGTCTCCTGGAGTTGGGTGCCGCGAACAATCGAATCTTCGCAGAACAGCAGGCGTTTCCGGCGATCAGTTCCTTAACGGGGATCAATTTCATCCTGGCCACCAGGTCCCGAGTCGCCTGGTTCTGCGGCATGAAACTGCGCGGCCAGGTGGGCGTGTACTTGACGAAGGGCCGGCGATAAGGAATGCCTGCCTCGCCCGCGTATCCCAGGCCATGCCCCACTCCCGAGTCGGGGATTCCAGCCACCATGTCCACCGCCCGTGTCTCTTCTGGCCAAAGCTGCACCGCACCGGTTGCGGGCCTCCTCCACGTTGATTCCCTCATAGCTCGACGAGGGATAGCCGTAGTAGACCCACAAAAAGGCGCAGATGCTGGAGACGCTCCCCGGCGGCACTCGCTGCTCCACGCCATTGTGGGAGACAAGAACCACTTCACCCGGTCCCAACTCGCGCTCAAGTTCATACCCCAGGTTGGGGAATGCAGTCGTCTCGAAACTCACGGCATGCGATCCGTTTTTTTGTCCGATCATCACCGGAGTCTTGCCGAACCGGTCTCGTGCCGCGTAGATCCCTTCTCGAGTCAAGAGAAGCAGCGAGCATGATCCCTTGATGGCCGCCTGAGCCTTGTGATCCCTTCTTCGAAGCTGGCCTCCGCGTTGATCAGGGTGGCGATCAATTCGGTCGGATTCAGCTCCCCCCGCTCATCTCCGAGAAGTGAACGTACCGCTGCCCGTACGCCTTGCGCACGGCTTGTTCCGTTCTTGACCACCCCTATCGTGACGATGCAATAGACACCCAGGTGGGAGCCGATGATCAACGGCTGATCTTCGTAGTCGCTGATGACGCCGATTCCCATGCGTCCCTTCATGCCGACAACTTCATCCCCGAATTTGCTCCTGAATGGAGAATCGGTGATGTCGTGGATGACGCGCTGAATCCCGGATTCGGCCTGTACGGCCAGTCCTCCACGCCGGGTGCCGAGATGGGAATGGTAATCCGTACCGTAAAAAAGGTCTCTCACACAATCTTCATCTGAAACAACGCCAAAGAAACCACTCATAGCCTCTTCGCACTCCTTCAGGTCTGGGGTCGGTCCCGTCTCGAACTGATCGCTGTCGAGAACTCGTCGACGCGGACACCGCCCCATGCCATCATGCCGTTCTTGTGGCGGATCCTTGCCCGGGACTTCTTGGAGACCACCGAGCAGTCCGACGCTCCGATAGGGTAGCAGACCGGCGTCAATGGTGGGAGACGTAAATGTGGAAGTTCAGGAGCGGGAAAGCACGCGGCCAAAGTCCTCCTCAAACGCCGATCGCATGGCCTCGGTCAATTCCTCCAGCGACACCGGGCGGGCAGCCGCTTCTTCGATGCAGGTCATGCTGTTCCGAAGCAGCGTCGGCGGCGACCCGAGAATTCGGGCCATCCGCCCGTAATCAAGCTGCAAAGGAATGGATCCGTGCTGCAGGAACGACCGGCGCAGCCGCCTCTGCGCACTCCCCACGATCTTGCGGCCAGCGACAAGAAGCTCATGCCGGGAGGCCGAAGCAAAGCAGGGGTTCTTCACATCGGCCCGGAAGGAAGAGGCAGTCTCGCGGATGCCCGGCGCCAGCTCGCAGCAGATTCCGAGCTTCAAGAGGCCTGCCGCCAGGATCCTTGCGACCGCCAGGTAAGTGGGCTGGAGACCGGCTATCGGAAACCGGGATTGGTCGTTCGATACCACTGCGTAGGTCAGCTCAACATCATGAAGGACGGCCCGACCGCCGGTGGGCCGGGAGACGATGGGAACGCCAAGCTCCGCACAAACAAGGATGTCGACCGCTCTGGCAGGAACCTGGTGGCGACCAATGGAAACCGTTGGCTGCTTCCAGGAGTAGAGTCGGACTACGGTCTGCGGGAGTTCACTGGCCTCCAGGGAACTGAGCAGAGTCGGAGTCAATCTCCATGTTCCGGACGCCGGGCAAACCTCCATCTACGATGATTCGCCAGTCTTTCATGTCTTGGAATTTTCCGAAGCTACAGCATTTCCATGAGATCGACGTAGGGACGGTTCTGCGATGTCGCGACCCCGGGGAAGGTCACTTGCCCGCCGTAGACATTCACCCCGTCCTTCAAAAGCGGATTGTCGCTGATCGCGCGCTTCAGCCCGAGTCCGGCGATTTTGCGAACATAGGGGAGCGTGGCATTGGTCAAAGCAATGGTCGACGTCCGCGGCATCGCTCCGGGCATGTTGGTCACGCAGTAGTGAACGACTCCATCCACCGTGTAGATCGGATCGCTGTGCGACGTCGGACGGGTCGTCTCGACGCAACCTCCCTGGTCGACGGCAACATCGACGATGACCGCACCGGCGTGCATGGAAGCCAGCATTTTCCGGGTGACCAGCTTCGGGGCATTAGCGCCGATGACGAGGACGCCTCCGACCACGAGTTCCGCCTGGGCCACCGCTTCGGCGATGTTGTAGGTATTGGAAAGCTCAGTTTCAACCTTACCGAAGAAAAGGTCGTCCAGGTGTCGGAGCCGATCCAGATCGATATCAAGAATGCGAACCTGCGCGCCCAGGCCCATGGCCATTTTGGCCGCATTGATGCCAACGGTTCCGCCGCCGATGATGCTGACGAGCGAGGGGCGAACGCCGGGCACTCCGCCCAGAAGGACTCCCCTCCCACCCCTCGGCTTCTGAAGGTAGTAGGCGCCGACAATAACCGACATCCGTCCGGCGATCTCGCTCATCGGCGTCAACAGGGGTATGTTTCCAGACCTGTCGCGAATTGTCTCGTAGGCGACACCGGCCACCTTGCTGTCAAGCAGGACCTGCGTGAGATCCGGCAGCGGGGCAAGGTGGAGGTAGCTGAAGACGATCAAGCCCTCGTGGAGCCTCGAATACTCCTGCTCGACCGGCTCTTTGACCTTGACCACCATTTCGCTCCGCTCGAACACTTCGTCGGGCGTTTCCAGGAGCTTTCCGCCTGCCGCTGTGTACTCCGCATCCTGGAATCCGGAACCCTCGCCCGCGCTCTTCTGAACCCACACCGTGTGCCCGTCTTCCACCAGCGCATGAACCCCGGCCGGCACCAGGCCCACGCGGTACTCGTTGTCTTTGACTTCTTTGGGTAATCCGATATTCACAGTAGCTCCTGTTCTGCAGCAGACTAATCAGCAGAATCGATCTGGGCGCGCTGCAAACGCCCACTGAAGTCAACGTAAACCGATTTCCATTCCGAAAAGACGTCCAATGCCGCCTCGGCCGCCTCTCGATGCCCATTCCCGGTTTCCTTGGTTCCTCCGAAAGGAAGGTGAATCTCGGCCCCGATGGTCGGGGAATTCACATAGAAAATACCGGTGTTCATCTCTCGCATCGCCGTGAAGGCCCGATTGACGTCTTGTGTATAAATCGACGAGGACAAACCATAGCGCACTCGGTTGCCGATCTCAATTCCCTGCTCGAACGAATCGCACGGAATCACGGAAACAACAGGACCGAAGATTTCCTCCTGGGCGATCTGCATGGAGGGATCAACATCTGCAAAAATCGTCGGGGCGACAAAATGCCCTTGAGACAGATCTCCGTCCTCGAGCGGATGGCCGCCGCAGGCCAGCCGGGCGCCTTCCTTCTTTCCGGTCTCGATCCATTTGAGGATCGACTCCTTCTGCTTGCGGTTGACGATTGGTCCCATCTGGGTCCGTTCCTCCAGCCCGTTGCCCACGCGCAGACCTGTCGCGCCGGCGACAAATCGTTCGACGAATTCCGCATAGACCTTTCGATGGACAACCAGGCGGCTGGATGCGGTGCACCGCTGCCCGCTCGTTCCGAACCCGCCCCACAGCGCCCCCTCGAGCGCGAGGTCAAGGCGTGCGTCGTCCATGACGATGATCACGTTCTTGCCCCCCATCTCGAGATTGTGTTTCTTGAAGGCGGTCGCGCATTTCGCGGCCACACTGCGGCCGGTCACCGTCGACCCTGTAAAAGACACGACACGAACATCCCGGTGCTCGACCAGCGGATCCCCGATTCGGGAGCCGCGGCCCATGATGAGGTTAACCACGCCAGGCGGGATGCCGGCCGCCTCCAGCACCTCGACGAAATGCACAGCCGTCAGGGGAGTATCAGTGGCGGGTTTGAGCACGCAGGTGTTACCGCAGATCAGGGCCGGAAACGTCTTCCAACTTGGGATCGCGATGGGGAAGTTCCACGGATGTTACGATGCCGCAAACCCCGACCGGAACCCGAAGGCTCATGTTGAACTTGTCGCGCAACTCGGAAGGCGTCGTGAACCCGTGAAGGCGGCGGCCCTCCCCGGCCATCCAGTAAGCCATGTCGATCGCCTCCTGGACGTCGCCGCGGGTCTCGAGGAGAATTTTGCCCATTTCGCGGGTCATGTCCCGCGCGATCTCCTCCTTGCGGCTCTGCAGCACTTCCCCGACCCTGTAAAGGATCTCTCCTCGCTTGGGAGCCGGGGTCAATCTCCACTTGTCGTATGCGTCGACTGCCGCCTGAACCGCCCGGTTGACGTCTTCGGAAGATGAATCGGGAAAAAGGCCGACCAGTTCGCGACTGTCTGCCGGGTTTCGATTCTCGTAGGTTTCCCCGCTGGCCGCAGGGACCCATTCACCGCCAATGAAGTTCTTGTAAATGTTCGGGTTGGCCATGGCCTAATTCTATCCGAGAGGCCCCGGGGAAAACAGATCGGGAGACGGGGAGACGGGGAGACAGGGAGCGGGGGAGACAAGGAGAGGGGGGACAAGGAGACTAGGAGACAAGGAGACGCTAGCGAGTATAGGGGGCGGGAAACGGGGGGTGGTACAGGGACAGTGTGAGAACCGGCTAGTTGGTGCTGAGGCTTTTCCCTTTGGTGTAGATTCCATGGGCGCTCCGTCGGCTTTCTTGAGCGAGGGCGCATCAACTCTGATGTGGGGGAATCAGAGAGGGTTTCAATGTACGTCACACTGCTTCGAGTCATCGTCGTCGCCTTCTGTGTCTCTTGTTCGCTAGCCGGGGTTGAAGTGCTGGACGGAGCCGGCAGTTTCCCGCCGGATTCGGTGAGGATTGATTATCAAAGCCTGGCTTGGAACCCGGAACTGAACGGAACCGATCCGGACCGAATTGGAACCGACTGGGGTGTATCATTGAGCGGAACTCAGCCTCAGCTTCAGCTGTATCCGGGACCCTACGCGTCACTTCACTGGGACGTGATCAATCCGAAGATGTCCGGCGTTTCTCGTCCGCTTGTCATCGACTTCGCTTCAGGTAGGAAACGCGCCGGTGTTCTTCTGGTTGGCGGGGAAACTGCCCGGGTGAGCGTATTTGCCCGGAACGGACATGAATTGGCCACTGCGAACCGGGTGTTTGCGCCGATCCCGATCTCAGGAATAATTCGCGAATCTTACCTGTTCGTTGGTTTTAAGTCCGAGGACGAACCGATAGCCAAGATGGTTGTCGAGTACGGCGGCAATACTCCTTCGTCGGACGACTTTGCGGAGGTGCTTCACTGGATCGTTTTTGAACCTCAAGTGGAGCGCAACTTCACGCTTTATGTCCCACAATTCGTCAATGGCCGTGTGGATCCTGATCTGGTCTTTCGTTCGGAGCTCGTTTTCTTGAATCTTTCAAACTCGACCGCCCAAGTGGACGTTCGGTTTTTCAACTCCTCGGGGCAGCCTCTCGAAGTGGAAGTAGCGCCCAAAGACCTGATCGGAATTCGGCAATCCGATGTCCAGCTTGACCTCGAAAGCGACGAACAGCTGGTTTTGAGTGGCGACAACCTGGTGTCGGGCTATTGCAAGGTAACCTCCGATGTCCCGATCGGGTTGTCGCTCAGGATGCGAAGGTTTGATTCGGCGGGGTCTCTCGTGTCTGAAATCGAGACTCCAGCCATGCCAGCGGTCATACAAGCCAGCGGCCCCTTGGTTTATCAGCGATTAGTCGAGGCGGTGGATGTCGAGACCGCGCTGGCGCTCGTTAATACCTCAGCCGAAACCGCGACGGTACGCATAAGCGGAGTGGAAGCGGTCGTCGAACTTGCCCCCGGTCAGCAACTTGCCCGTTTTCTCGGCGAGCTGAATCCAGATTCATTCCCCAAAGAGGACGAGCCGACGCTCATAGACGTTGTCAGGAGCTTCGGGGTGACCAGCAACAAACCGATCGCCCTCTCTGCCTTCCGCACGGTTGGCGGGCTCCCGGTAACTGCTTCGCCGGTATACTACAGGCGGCCGGTCGAGTAGCAAAGGAAACGGGGGGGAACAGCCGGAGTCATTTCGGTTGCGGCACGGGTAACCGGGGGGCGACCGGGAACGACCGCGACAAGAAAGAGGAGACAAGGATAAGGAGAGGGGTCAGAAGGGGAGACAGCGAAGACAAAGCGAATGTGGACACTCTCCCTGTCTCCCTGTCTCCCCTGTCTCCTTGTCTCCCCGTCTTCCCTCTACGGCTTCACAAACGAGGTGTACGCAATGCTCGGCGGTCCGGCCTGACGCGCTTCGTTAAACGTTACTGCAACGAACCGCAGGACAACACCTTTGCCAGAAGGCATGGCCTTGATCTTATCGTAGAACTCCTGGCTCCGGCGAACAGGGCTTCCATTGACATGGGTGATGACCATGTTCTCGTCCAATCCGGCCTCGTCCGCCAGGCTGCCCGGGGCAACCGACACGATTCGAACGCCGCGTTCGCTCTTGAGACCCAGGCGTTCAGCGTCGCGGTCGGACAGGGTCTCGAACTCGAGCCCGATCTCCTTCGGTTTCTCCGGCTCCTCGCGATCATCCAGCGACAAGCTGTCACGATCAGACGGTTCCTGCCGTTCGAGTGTGCGTTCCGCCAGTGTAACTCGCAGGTTCACAACCTGCCCCTTACGGACCACTACGACGGGGACGGTTTGACCTGGAGGCGTGTTCGCCACGGCTGACCGGAGGTCGTAAACCGCTTCGATCTCCCGGTTTCCGAACTTGACAATGACGTCTTCCGGGCGAATGCCGGCTTTGTAGGCCGGGCCCGTCTCGGCGGGGTCACCCTTCTCGTCGATCAACTGGGTGATGATGACTCCGTCTCCGTCGCGGACGCCGCCCGCGTCCTCACCGGCGACGCCGAAGTAGCGAGCCAATTCCTCGGTCATGTCGTACTGATTCATCGTCACGCCGAGCCACCCGCGCTCGATCTTCCCCTTGGATACCAGCTGGTTGTAAGAATTCACAAAAACTGCAGATGGAATTGCGAAGCCGACTCCTTCAGAACCACCGCTCTTCGTGGAGATGAAAGTGTTGATACCGACAATTTCACCACGGGTGTTTACCAGTGCCCCACCGCTGTTTCCTGGATTGATGGCGGCGTCCGTTTGAAGATAATCACCGAAGGCACCCGGAGTAAATGGAATGATCCTCCCACTTGCGCTCGAAAACCCGATTCGGCCCGTGGCTGACACGATACCGGCAGTCACGGTCTGTTCAAGTCCGAACGGACTGCCTATGGCCAGAACCCAATCGCCGACACGGACAGTGGTGGCATCGCCGACTTTCGCAAACGGCAGGGCTTTGGGCGAATCGATCTTAAGAACAGCCAAGTCGTTTTCCCGGTCCTCACCCACGATATGCGCAATGTAGGTTTCGCCGCTCGGCAACTTGACGTTGATCTTGTCCGCAGAGGAAACGACGTGATCATTCGTCAAGATGTAGCCCTTGCTGTCAACAATGACTCCCGACCCCAGACTGTTGACCTTGCGGTCGCCCGGGACTCCGGGACCGAAGAACCGATCGAAGAAGTCATTTCCAAAGAAATCGTGAAACGGATCTCCCTCCTCGCCGGGAGCCGGTGTGCCGCTTCGACGGGAAACCCGCTGTTTGATGATCGACGTGCTGCTGATGTTCACGACGGCCGGCCCGACTGTCTTCGCCACCCGGGCGAAACCCTCGGCCAGGTTCACTTCACGGTCGAGAACCAGCGGACTACCTGATCCCTGGATCTTTAACTCCGCAACCTGGGCACGCGGTTCGGCACTGAAAACTCCGTCGCTGACGATGGTGCCGATTCCGATTCCGATTACAAGGGTGAGCAAAAGTGCCGCGAAGGTTAGTCCCTTTCTTGACTTTAGGAACTGCCTGAAATCTGCCATTTGTTCCTCCACCTATTCTTTCAATCTGCCTCAAATCACGCAGGTTCGATACGACCGCGGATTTTGAGTATTGCCTTTACTTTCGCAACTGTTATCAAGGACTTATACGACAGTTTCAGCCCGCGGTTCCTGTTTTCGATCTTAACACAGAAAACTCACCGACGATCACGCCGGAAACTACCAAAAGCCCACCCAGCCATTCAAGCCAAGTCAAATGCTCTCCGTAAAATACAGTAGATGCGAGGGCGGCGAAAACGGGTTCAAGTGAAAAGATCAGGGCGGCCCGTGCTGCGCTCACCCGCCTCTGTGCATGGATCTGAACCGAGAATGCAACCGCCGTGCAAAACAGAGCGAGGTACCCGACCGACAGAGACAAGGCCCAACCCGAACCTCGCAGCACCGGACCGGAGTGCAACAGGGCGAGAGGGAGGCTCCAGACGGCCGCTGCCGCCAATTGAAGAACCGTGAGCAAGGAAGTCGGGACCTCTCGCGAGTACTGCTCGACGAGCAAAATCTGCACCGCGAAAACCAGCGCGCAGCACAGAGTCAGGATGTCCCCTCGGTTGATCTTCTCGAGGTTGTCGGGGCGTGTCAGAAAGAACAGACCGACAAAAGCGGTGGAAACTCCGAGGACAACCTCCAATGAAAGCCGGCTCCGAAAGAAGAGGATTCCAAAAACGGGGACGAGGATCACGTTGATACCGGTGATAAAAGCGGATTTCGCCGGCGTGGTGTATTCCAGGCCTGTCGTCTGAAGGACAAATCCCAGGTACAACACGAATCCTAAAACCGCCCCTTTCCATGCAGTTGACACGTCGATGTGGAGCAGCGACCTCCGGAAGATCAGAAGCACCAGCCCGGTCGCGACCGAGAAGCGGAGAAGGAGCAGCCAGTACGGGTTGGTCAGACTGAGGGCATCCTTCACGACAAGAAAGGACGTGCCCCAGACGAGCGTGATGAGGACAAGGGATAATTCCGCCCGGGTGGTACTCTGCACTTGCTTACTCGCCGACCGGCCGCTTGTACAGCTTGGAGTGGTGCCTGCTGTAGGAGAAGTAGATTACCAGGCCGACAACCAGCCAGACAACGAACCGTACCCACGTCGTCCACGGCAGCGAGTACATGAGGTAACCGCACGTCAGAATCCCCAGGATCGGAATGATCGGGACCAGGGGCGTCCGGAAGGGTCGTCTCAAACCAGGTTCGTTATGACGGAGCACGATGACGCCGCCGCTGACGAGTACGAAGGCGAACAGGGTCCCGATGCTGCTCAGGTTGGCAGCCTCCGCGATGTCCATGAAAGCGGCAAAGAAAGCGACGAAGGCTCCCGTCAGAATCGTCGTAACATGAGGCGTTCGAAACCGTGGATGGACCTTCGAAAACCATTTGGGCAGCAATCCGTCGCGCGACATCGAGAAGAAGATGCGAGGCTGGCCGAGCTGGAAAACCAGCAGGACTGCCGTCGTTGCGATCACGGCCCCGAAGGCCACGATCCCGGCCGCCCAGTCCATCTTCAGATAAGTAAAGGCCAGCGAAAGGGGTTCCGGCACATTCAACAGGTGGTAGGGAATGATTCCTGTCAGGACCGCCGCGACGGCGACGTAAAGGACGGTGCAGACAGCGAGTGAGGCGATCATGGCGATCGGAAGATTTCGCTGGGGATTTCGGGTTTCCTCGGCAGCCGTCGAGATGGCATCAAAACCTATGTAGGCGAAAAAGATCACGGCCGCACTGGTCATGATCGGCTGCCAGCCATTAGGCGCGAACGGAACCCAGTTCTCCGGCTTGACGTAGAAGGCTCCCACCGCGATGAAGAACAACAGGACCACGAGTTTGATCACCACCATGACGCTGTTGAACATCGAGCTTTCCTTGATGCCGATGACCAGCACCGTCGTCACCAGGCCGACAATAAAAACAGCCGGCAGGTTACAGAAAATCGGAAAGCCGAACAGGTGAGGAGCGTTCTCCACCATCTCGGGAGTCAGACCCGGCGCGTTGTAGTTGGTCGTCATCCACAACGGCAGGTGGATCCCGAAGCCGCGCAGCAACTGGTTCATGTACCCCGACCAGGAGATCGCAACCGCGATGTTCCCGACCGCATATTCGAGGATCAGGTCCCAGCCGATGATCCAGGCAACCAGTTCGCCCAGCGTAAAATAGCTGTAGGTGTAGGCGCTGCCTGAGATCGGGACGACGGAAGCAAATTCGGCGTAGCAGAGGGCGGACAGTGCACAGGCGAAGGCCGTGATGACAAATGCAGCCATGATCGCTGGTCCGGAGCCGAGGCGTTCGGGGGGGCTGCCGGCGGCGGCGGTTCCCACCAAGGCAAAAATGCCCGCCCCGATAATCGCCCCGATCCCAAGGAGAGTAAGCTCCACCGGACCGAGAGCCCGCTTCAGGCCGTGCGCGCTGTCCTCCGCAGTACGGAGGATTTCTGCCACGTTCTTGGTTCTTAGCAGTTGAGATGGCAAGTTGACTCCCCTCAAGCGGCTTGACCGGTCCAGGGCCTTTCGGCCGATGCGCGTCCCCGCTAGACCAACCTCAGCTTGGCGTAGCTCTGAAGCATCTTCTTGATCCCCAAGCCCGGGAACTGAACTGTGATCTTAAGATCGTCACCCGATTCCTGGACTTCCAGGATCCTGCCTCGCCCGAACTGTTCATGGTAGATACTGGCGCCCTTGACGAACCCTGAGGATTTCGACCCACCCTTCTGGTCCTTTTTTCGACTCAGGAAATCGCGGATGCTCTCAACCGAATTGTAGGTTGTGATCGAAAGACCGGCGGAGCCCCGCCGGGATGACACCTGCGGGTAGGCGCCCGCGACCTGCTCGACAAGTTGCGGCGGAATCTCCGAGAGAAAGCGGCTCGGTTTGTTCATCTCCTCGGAGTCCCCGCCATAGAATCTCCTCCGTCGGCAGTAACTCAAATGAACTTTCTTTTCGGCCCGTGTCAATCCGACGTAACACAGTCGGCGCTCTTCCTCCAGGTCGTCCTGGGAAGTCGAACGGCTATGTGGAAGCACTCCCTCTTCGCAGCCCGCAAGGAAAACGATCGGGAATTCAAGACCTTTGGCATTGTGGAGGGTCATCAGAGTGACAGGCGCGTTCGGGTCGTAGTCGTCCGAATCGGCGTGCAGGGCCGTCGAGTCGAGGAAGTCCTGGAGGGGCTCACCCCGGCGTCCGTATTCTTCCGCGACGGTGATCAGCTCTCGTAAGTTCAAAAGGCGGTCTTCCGCTTCGTCCGTCGCCTGCTCCTTCAGGGCGGCGATGTAGCCGCTTGCCTCCAGAATGGACTCGAGCGCCACGTGCACCGGGAAGTCCTTCAAGCCTGCACCCTCCCGCATGATCTTGGCAAAGCGTTCGATGGCAAGGTGCATTCGTCCGGGGAACAACTGACGGGAGAGCGCGTCCTCGAGCGCCTGCCAGAGGTTGAGCGAAGAACTTCGGGCATGGTCAATGAGCCGGTCGACGGAACTTTTGCCGACCCCCCGGGGCGGTTCGTTAATGACCCGAAGCAACGAGACGGCGTCATCCGGATTGTTCAGGAGCCGCAGGTACGCCAGGGCATCCTTGATCTCCTTTCGGCTGTAGAAACTGACCGACCCGACCAGGCGGTAGGGTACCTGGAAACGCCGTAGCGCTTCTTCAAACTGTCGTGACTGGAAGTTCGTCCGGTAGAGAACCGCAATCCGCGTTTCCCCGTCTCGGAGATACTCCCGGATTCGGCGGGTGATGTACTCTGCTTCCTCCGAAGCGTCGCCGGCCACGAACAAATCGAGGGCTTCCCCGCCCGTCTTCTCGGTCCAGAGGACCTTGCCTTTGCGCTTGAGGTTGTTCGAGACTACTGCCCCCGCTGCATCAAGGATCTTCTGAGTGGACCGGTAATTTTGCTCGAGTTTAACGATGACCGCACCGGGAAAATCACGCTCGAAACGCAGGATATTGTTTATGTCCGCTCCCCGAAATCGATAGATCGACTGGTCCTCATCCCCAACCGCGGTGATGTTGTTGTGGACGCTGGCCAGGTGTCTGGCCATCTCGAATTGGGGCAGGTTGGTGTCCTGGTACTCATCAATAAGGACGTGCGTGAACCGACGTGCGTATAGATCTCGGACCTCGGGGAAACGAGCAAAAAGGTCGACTGTCTTGAGAAGAAGGTCATCGAAATCGAATCCGTTGGCCTCGTGCAGATACCGCTCGTAGCGTTGGAAAACCCGATAGATGAGAGCGGCGTCGAAGTCCTCGGACTTCTGCATGTACTGCTCTGCGTTCCAGCCCTTGTTCTTTGCGGCGCTGATCGCTCCCTGGGATTTACGGATTGGGACCTCGGCATCCTCCAGCCGCAACTCCTCGTAAATCCGCTTGATGATTGATTTCTGGTCATCCTCGTCAAAGATGCTGAAGTCGCGGCGCCATCCCAGCCGGTCGGCGTGGCGACGCAGCACGCGCACCGCAAAAGAATGAAAGGTAGAGACGAGGGGGAGAGTTTCGACGGGCGGGAGAAGCCGCTCGACGCGGCTTCTCATTTCTTCGGCTGCCTTGTTGGTGAAGGTGACAGCCAGGATGTTCTCAGATCGACAGATCCCCTGGGCGATCAGGTGAACGATCTTGTAGGTGATCGTTCGGGTCTTGCCGCTCCCCGCTCCGGCGAGGATTAGCAGAGGGCCCTCCGTGTGCGTCACAGCAAAGCGTTGCTGGTCGTTGAGTTCCTTGAGATATTCCCCACCACTCATCCCTGTTCGACTCTCGTGCCTGTGCGCCCGGAGGGCTTGACTGCCCCGGCGCAAGCGTTTCACGATAGCACGAGGGCCTGACGGAGGAGAAGATTTCTATGAAGCCCCTTTCAGCGCTTCCTCGATGAACTCCTCGATTCCCGCGAGAGAGCCATTGTGCTGGGACTTGTAGAGGTACTCCAACTGCTCGCGGCACGCTTTCTGATGGGGAGCGCCGTTGAGCACGGCCCCCCGGGCGAAACTCTTCATGGCCGGTTCAAGCTTGGCCGGATCGCCGGACTTCCAGTGAGCTAAGCCGATATGGTAGTACGCTTCCGCATTGAGACCCGGCAGCTTCCGGTAAGTCTTGAGGGCTGACTGGTAATTGGTGAGAGTGGCAGCCAGGTTGTTTCGCTCGAACGCCTGCCTGCCCAACGCCGAGTACGCAATAGCTTTCTCGCGAGCCACGTAGTCGTCCCATTCCGCTTGGGAAATGGCCGGCGGCTTCGCGACCTGTTCGAACGCGCTCAGGGTCTTCTTGGCATAGTCCGCGGCTTTGGCCCACTGCTTCTTTTCAAGGTAAATACGGGTGAGCTGAGTCAGGATCTGATAGCAGTCCTTTGGCTCGAAACTTCCGCAGGCAAGTTCGCCGTACTGGACAACTTTTTCATCGTTTTGGAGCGCCGAGTATGAGACGGCGAGCATAAAGGCGATCTTCGGGTCCGGCTCTTTCTGGTATGCCCTTTCAAGCGCGCCGACTGCCTTCTGATGCTGCTGTGTCTGAAAGTAACCGATGCCGGTCCTGTAAACGACGGGCATCTCGTCGGGCCTGAGAGCGAGCATCTTCTCGCCTGCGGCTACGAGCTTCTGCATGTTCCCCTCGTTCAGGTACTGTTGCATCAACTCCAGGTAACTGCTGATGGCATAGGTAACAAGTGAGGATTTGGGATACGTCTTGATGTACGCGATTATGCCCTCTTCGCGCGCGGCAAGATCGGTCTCCTTGACCGCTTTGTCGTAGGCGGCATATTCCTCGGGGGTATAGACGACTTCCTCCTGGGGCTGTTCCTGCTGGCCCTGCTCCTGCCCGGACGGCGCCGGCTGGGCGGGAGCCGGCTGGGCGGGAGTCGGTTGTTGAGTCTGCTGAGCCTGTTGCTCCTGAGCCAAAACCAAGACCGACACAGGGAATGCCAGTAGAACCAGCAGGAGTAGCTTAGCTTTGGCGGATCTGGCGATCGACACGGTGAGTACCTCCTTCAAATTAATGCCGTTAGTAAAAGAACTGCTCACTAACGAGAAACACCCGATGAATCAAACCGCTCAAAAGTGCGAGCGAAGTTACCATAAATGCACCACCCATTCAACGCGCACAACTCATTGGATGTCTTTTTTATCCGAAGGTTGCTTCCGAAGCGCCACGGCGCACTTCAAGTCCGGAGACACTCGCGCGCTGGACGTCTGAACTCCCTTCCTGATAATGACACTGTATATCCAAATCGACGGTGTGGTAAAACGCGATATGCTCAACCGCTTCGATAACTTTCAGGTTATTGACCTTTCGGAGTTGGATCTTGATGACCGCACCTACGCGATCAGCCCACCCTGGTTCCCGCTGGGCCTGCTTGCCAATTCCATAAAGAAGACGGGAATCGTCAATCCATTACATGTGGAAGCGGGTAACGGGAATCGGTACCGAATCATCTGTGGTTTTCGCAGGGCACAGGCCGCCGGGGCCGCCGGGATCAAGAGCCTGCCGTGCTGGGTGAGGGGAAATAGCGCCCCTGCCGACCTCTTCATCGAAGCCGTGCTGGATAACGCCGGCTCTCGATCGCTGCATGAACTGGAGAAGGCGGCAGCTGTGAACAAGCTAACCGGTAACTTCAAAATATCAGAGCAGAGGATGGTTGAGGAGTTTTTGCCTCTGCTCGAGATCCGTCCGACCTCGTTCCACCTTCGCAGATATCTGGAGATCGACCACCTTCCTGAGCCGCTAAAAAAGGCGACCGTCGAGACTCGGCTCGAGATGGAGACGGCGCTCGTGCTGCGGGGATGGACTTCCGAGGAGCAATCATTGTTCCTGAATCTTCAACGGCGGCATGGGCTCAATGTCAACACCCAAAAGAAGTTGGCTGAGGTTTTGGATGAGCTCCGGCGGAAAAGTGGACTGTCCCCTATAGAAATCTGGACGCAAGCAACGGCAGGAAAAAGTGCACTGTCCCCTGTGGAGGGACCCCCTGGTGACGGACCTTCGCCAGCAGGGGGGGACACGGAATCCGAACCCGCGGCGACGGCCGAAAAGGAGTTCGAGAGCGCATTCCATTCCCTGCTCCGGCTTCGAATGCCGCGTCTCTCGAGATTGGAAGAACGATACCGGGAACTGAAGAGCGCCCTGCGGCTGCCGCCGGAGATCCGGGTGCAACCGCCGCCGTATTTCGAAGGCGAGCGGATGACCATTTCCTTCTCCGCTTCCAGCGCTCAAGAATTCCGCCAGGCGGCGGAACGCTTGCAGAGCGCCGCGAGAACCACGGAAATGGACAAGATTTTCGAACTCCTCTGAACCTGCAAAAATGCTGAAGCGAGAGTGCCGAGAAAATGAAAGCATATGAACCGGAGAGAATCTTTGTAGAGGAGGCGATCCGCGACTCTATCGTCACTCGACACACTCTCCAGGCCCTCCCACGCACTCCGATTCAGCCGATCGACTCGCTGTCACAACTTCTCCGTGAGAACCGCCCATCGCTCCGGTTGGGCCGCGCGAAGAGGTATCTGGTCCTGGCCGAGCAAAAAGGCCCCTTCTTCCGAGCCTGTCCAGGGGGCCGGGGAAGGCTCGGCGAACAGAACGTCTGCTGCAACTACTCAATCATCAACCTGGGGACAAACTGCGACATGGATTGCAGTTACTGCTTCCTGCAGTCGTACCTCACCAACCCGTACCTGATCGTCTACTCAAATTCCGATGCCCTCTTCACCGAGCTTGATCAGGTGTTTTCCTCAAGTCCGTCGCAATTCTTTCGAGTGGGAACGGGGGAGTTGGCCGATTCATTGTCCCTCGAAGCCATCACCGGCTACGGCTCGCTCCTGGTAGAATTTTTCGCCTCCCGGAAGAACGCCGTGCTGGAGCTGAAGACCAAGACCGACCGGGTCGACGGACTTCTGCGGCTCGATCATCGAGGGAGGACCGTCCTGTCCTGGTCGCTGAACCCTCGTTGCATTCGCAGAACCGACGAACACAGAACAGCGACGATCAATCAGCGCGTGAGAGCCGCCGCCAGGGCTGTGGCAGCCGGATACAAGGTGGCTTTCCACTTCGATCCCATTGCTGAGTACCCTGACTGGGAGAAGGATTATGCGGCCCTGGTCGCGGATGTATTCGCCACTGTCCCAGTCGGGTCCGTCGCGTGGATCTCCCTCGGCGGATTAAGGATGACCCGCGAGCTGAAAGAAGTGATGCGGAGGCGGTTTCCCAAATCCCTTCTGCCGCTGGGAGAGCTGGTTCCCGGGGAGGACGGTAAGCTTCGTTACCTGAAGCAGCTGCGGGTGGAAATCTACAGTCGAATGATTGGTTGGATCAACGCCGCCGGAAACGGCGTCGTGCCTGTCTATCTTTGCATGGAGAAACCGGACGTCTGGCTCAAGGTCTTCGGGCATCCGGCACCTTCCCCCGAGGCGCTTCAGCGGCAGATCTGCAGGTGTCTGTAGGAACGGAAGTGGTAAGAGGAGGACGGCCAAACAAGAGAGGGAATTTCAGCTTACCGCCCGCATGATCAGCCCCGCAATTTCGGTCAGCTCCAGGTTTTCCCGCCCCTCCACCAACTCGCGCACCGGCCCCCAGAGGATGGTAGGAACTGGATTCGAGGTGTGCTGCCTCGTCCTCGAATCTTCGATGTTGCCGTGGTCGCTGGTCACGATGATCGAGGTGCGGCCGAGGTCCACGTGGGCAACCAGTCCGGCGATAAAGCGATCAAGTTCGGAGAGCAAGTCCACGGCTTGCTCGAAGTTTCCTCGGTGACCGACAAGATCGGTCAGAAAGTACTCGTAGAAACAGAAGTCGTAACGGGCGCTGATGGCGGCCAGCATCGCGCCAGCCTCCTCCGGAGTTCGTTCGTGCACCGGCACGCCCGTCTCGATCAGCATTCGGTTGGTGAAGTCCATGTAAAGGGATTGCCCGGCAGAAAGGTCTTCCAGGCGGTTCAGGCGAACACCGGCGCTTTCGCACATCACCGTACTGGCGGACACCCAGCGAGGGCGACATCGGAAGAAGCCGGGAGTGTAAGTGTTGGCAAAAGTGACGCTCTTGCCCGATCGCAAAAGCTTCCGGAAGATAGACTCTCTCTCCAGCAAGGCGCGGAGCGCCGAATTTGGATATCCGTGCAGGTGACGGCCCAGCGCGGCAGCGGCGTTGATCCCGGTCAGAAGTGCGGTCTGACCAGTGGCGCTTTGAGGAAGGCCGGGAACTCCCAGACTGGCATCTGTGCTCAGGCACGTCCGCCCGTCACGCCTCGCGGCGGCCTCCGGGAAGCAACAATCCAATACCCGCGCCTCGAACGCCGCAAGTGGGTTGATAACGGGGTCGCGCGGCCCGATCCCCAAGCCGTCAATGAACACGAGTATCGCCGGTTTCACTTACTCCAGTCTATAATAGGGAACTTGCTGAGTTCGGGCGAAGAACGTCGAGGAACTGGTTAAATGGCACGTTTTACCGCAGTCTCCGCAATTCTCTACATCCTGGGACGCGCCATTTCGTTCTTCTCTCCCAACAGTATCTTCACGATTCTCGAAGGGCTCGGCACCTTAGGCCTCCTGATTTCCTTCGCCTACTACACGGTCCAACTTTTCAAATACCTGAGAAAAAAATGGCTCTGGAAGATACGCAGCAAGATCATCGTGTCTTATGCGTTCGTCGGCGTCATACCGATGGTGATTCTCGGTCTGCTCCTGTGGCTGATCCTGCGCCTGGTTCTGGGACAGTTGGCAGCACTCTATCTGGACGCGGAACTGGAGGAGGTGACCGAAAGCCTGCGGCGCTCGAACTGGCAGATTTGTCTTTCCTACTACCAGTCAGAAGGCGAGGGCTCGCGGATCGAATTGTTGAGTCGGGAGGCACTGAACGAGGTCAGCAAACTACGCTCGGACTTCAAGAACATCGCATGGAAGGGCTTGGCGCAGGTTCGTCGCCCCGCGCCCGGTCAGCAATCGGTTCCGGTCGAATTGGTGGCCGAAGCTCAGATCGGGGCAGCTTCCGAACCCCACTCCTCGATTCCTAAATGGGCCATCCGAGGATACAGCGGCTTGACCCAGGACAAGGGCAAGCTCATCTTCAGAAGCATCATACCCGTGCAGCTCGGCAAGTCCACGTACTTCAGTGCTCTCGAAGTACCCTTTGACCAGGACTTGATTTCCCGGGTTCGAACGACGACGGACATGGTTATTTCGCCCCCCGTTCCCCTGTCCGAGGTGAGCTTCTCGGCCTTTGGAAGCGGTACCATCAACTATATCGGCGTGATTATCCCCACTCGCTGGGAAAGCGGGCAGCCGGGCGCCCACCTGGCGTCCGAACTGCGCGTCCCTTTTCGGACGGTCTACAATCACTATTTCACGGAAACCGGCGGCCTGGGTGAGGTCCTCTTCTTGGCCTTCTGGCTCTTGGGGACACTGTTCGTGATCGTCGAGATCACTTCCCTGGTCATCGCAATTTTTATCGGTCGCTCCATAACCAGAACCATCCATGCGATCGATGAAGCTACTGCCAATATACGAAGAGGAAATTTCGACTACCGCATCGCAACCAACAACCGCGATCAATTGGAGGCGATGGCTGCTTCCTTCAACAGCATGTCGGAGAGCATCGTCGGCTTGATGCAACAAGTCACGGAGAAGCAGCGCCTCGACAAGGAGATCGAAATTGCCCGCGAAGTCCAGGCCAAGCTGTTCCCTCAGAAGCTCCCCTCCCTCCGCAACCTTCAACTCGCCGCCGCCTGCCTGCCCGCCCGTCAGGTCAGCGGCGACTATTACGACTTCATTCCATCCGGCCCTGACCGGGTGGATGTCGTGATCGGCGATATCAGCGGGAAGGGCATTTCGGCTGCCCTTCTCATGGCCAGCCTCCAGTCATCGTTCCGGACCATCATCAGCTATCAGGCACTGAACACGACGGCAGAGGGAATGGTCGCGCGGTCTGTGGTTGAGATCAACCGGCAATTGTACCAGCAGACTTCGCCCGACAAGTTCGCCACCCTGGTCCTCGGCCGTATCAACGCCAGAGACCTGACGCTGACTTACTGCAACGCCGGCCACAATCCTCCGCTCCGTATCAGCGGCGACGGCGTAATTTCGCATCTGTCCAAGGGGGGCATGGTCGCCGGCCTTTTTGAGGATCCGGAGTACGAGGAAGAGACCCTGCAGCTGCTCGCGAAAGACATGATTGTCTTCTACACCGACGGCATCGTAGAGGCGGAGAATCCGGGTGGCGAGCAGTTCGGCGAGGATCGTCTCGCTGAGCTCCTCACGATGAATTCCTTTCTAACGGCCGACGACCTCCAGGCCTTGATTCTCGACCAGCTCTCGTGCTGGGTGGCCGGCGGGGAACAGCGTGACGATATGACCGTCGTCATTGTCAAGATCGACGAGTAGCAACGACCGCCGAGCGGACTGCGCGCTGCGCACTGCACACTACCCACTGCGCGCTGCCCACTGACACCGCTGCGCACTGCGCACTGCCCGCTGCAGACTGCGCACTGCCCACTCCAGTCACTGCGCCAAGCCTCCGCTTTACGCGCGCTGTGCGCCATCGGCGTGCACCCTCATGTCAGCCCTGAAGTCCGTCCCCGCCAGGGTACCGAGTTCAAAAGCGCTCCATCAGGCATGCGTGATCACAGGGGACAGAGTTCAAAGCCGGGCTGGAGTCCGCAGTCCGTAGTGCGCAGTCTGCAGTGCGTAGCGCGCAGTGCGCAGTCTGCAGTGCTAGCGCGCAGTGCGCAGTCTGCAGTGCGTAGCGCGCAGTGCGCAGTTCCCGGTCCGCAGTGCGCAGTTGCTTTTCACTTCTTGAACCGGAACCCGGTGATCCACATTTCGGCCTGCCCGGCATCCCAGGCGGCCGGCAGGGTCTCGACATAGAGCGAAAAAGAACGTTTTCCCAGGGGCGGGATGGGCTCCATACGTCCGTCTGGCCTGATAGGAGTCCGGACTGTCTCCCACACCGGCTTTTCGTAGTTGAAGAGCACCAGCTTGACCTCGACCACGTCCAGGGTCTTTTCCCCCCCGTTCTCGATCAAGCCAGAAAACATAACAACCTTGTCGCCCAGGTAGTTCTGCCCCAGCTTTATTTTCTGGTTCTCCGCATTGAGCATGAGGTACTTGCTGTACCAGTCAAAATCCGGATGCCCCTTACGGATGACCCCGGTTAAATCCGGCGGTTGGGACTCGGCCTTGTAGCTGAAATAAACCGCCACACCCACGATGGCTGCGAAAACTAAAACGGCCAGGGGCAGGACTTTCCAGAGCATCGAACGGCTATTCTTCGGTTCCTTAATATCCTCAAACATGACCTTTGGTCCTTCAGGGCTGACGAGGCGGCAGATCGAGAACGAACTGGACACGACGATTGAGGGCGTAAGCCTCCTCCGTCTGACTCAAGTCGAAGGGCCGTTCTTCTCCAAGTGACACCGTCGAAACGCGGGCTGCGGACACACCCCGCCCGCTCAAGTACTGTTTGACCACCTGGGCTCGCTTATCACCCAGTGCCATGTTGTACTCTTCGGTACCCCGTTCGTCGCTGTGCCCCTCCAGGACGATCCGAATGGCCGCGTTATCCGGGAGCAGGAGCCAGCGGATGTTCTCATCCAGCGTCAGCTTTGCCTGCTCGCTTAATGTCGAGGAGTCGTACTCAAAGAAGACCGGCTTGACGAAGTAGCTGAACCGTTCTTCGAGGGGTCGCCCAGCCAGTTCCTCCTCCACGATGGTTCCCGGTTCGGTGACCACCTCCACGCTCACTGTTTTTCGCGTTTCCCCACCCGGCCCCACCGCGCTGACCTCGTAGGTCGTTGTCTGGTCAGGGAAAATCTTGATCCGGCCCGCCTTCTCCACTTCCCCGATCTCGTGATTGACAACAACCCTATCGGCATTGCGGCTCTCCCATACAAGAGTTGCAGACTCCCCCGGTTTGATTCGGGGCGGCTCGGCGCTCAGCTCAAGTTGCGGCAATGCAACGGTCGCAGCGCCAGGCGATGGTTCAGGGGCAGTCGGCGGGGCGGGTGAAGGCACCGGAGAGGCTTGCGGAGGCGCATGACGCGTGCAGCCGAATGGCATGAGGCCGAGCAGAGCAATCAGGATTGTCAGTCGGATCTTCCGCTTCAATTTCCACGCCCTGGGTCTTGGCCGATCCCCTCTCCGCGAGCGGACCTGGCGCCTTCTGCTACCGGACCGACAACGACAGTGCTGTAGTTTACTGTATCCAAGTGAAGCCGGGCAACGCGGTTCACTTCTTCACGGCTGATGCCGGCGATCATCTTGGGATACCGTTCCAGATAGTTAGAACCCAATTCGAACAATTCGATAGCAAACATGAACCGGGAAACGAGGTAGTTGGACTGGAGCTCAAAAACAAAGCTCCCGGTGAGAAACCGCTTGGCGGTCTCGAGCTCTTCCTCCTGCACCCCCTCGCTGACAACCTGGCGGATTTCAGCCAGGAGCCCTTCCAATGCTCGCTCCTGGTTGGCTGCGGAAGTGCTTATGTATGCCTGAAATCGGCCCGGATAGATGCCGCTCGAACTCGCAATATCGCTGTAGGTCGTATACGCAAGACCTTGCTCGTCGCGTAATTTTCGCGGTATCCGGCTCGTGAAGCCCGGCCCGCTACCGAGGATCACGTCGAGAAGCTGCAAAGCCAGATGATCGCGGCATCGCCGTTCAACGCCAAGGTGGCCGACCAGGATATGGACCTGCTCCTTCTCCATATGCTTCTCAAGCCGAAGGGGTCGATCCTGCCTGCGAAAAGACGAGACGGCCTGCCGGCTGAATTCGGGCGCCTGCCAATCGCCAAAAAGAGACCCAACCTGATCCCGAAGCTCATTGGCGTCCACATCGCCGGCAACGCTGATCCAGACAGAGCCTGGAGCGAACTTCTGTGCATGGAACCGCCGAACATCCTCCAGGCCGAGAGCCCCGACCTCCTCAGGTACACCCAGAACCGGATCCTCCAGAGGAGTGCCACCGTAGACGAGCCGATTGAGCAACTGACTCGCAACCGTCTGAGGATCGTCCTGGATGGCGCGCAGATGATTGAGGACAACCTCGCGCTCCAACTCCAGCCGCGCAGCCGGGAACGTCGGATAGCGGAGCATTTGCTGGAGAAGGTCCAGGACCCGTTCCAGTTCCTCGGACCGGAACTGCACGGAAATCCCGCTGACCTCCCGCTGGCTGAAAAGGCTTAAAGAGCTGCCCGCGTTGTCAAGTATTCGGGCAATCTGCTCATAGTCATACTTCTGGGTCCCCTCGTCGAGCAGGCGCGTGGTCAGCGAGGCCAGGCCGCTCTGCCCGGGCGGGTTCTGGTCCACTCCGGCAAGGACGAAGACCTGGACGCCGACAAGAGGCAGGCGGCGGTTCTCGGAAACGATCAATGTAAGACCGTTATCGAAAACCGTCCGGGTGGACTCCAGGTGAGGTTCGTAGCTCATTCTTCTCCGGCTGGCGCGTCGTGCTCCGTCACGGCGCCCTCGACATTCGGGTCTGGTTCCAGTATCCCGACCGTGGCCTGCTCGGGTCGAAAATACTTCCGAACTACTTCGACAACTCGGGAAGGGTCGACGGCGGCGATCTTCGCCGGGTAGTCGTTCCAGTATTCAAAGTGCAGCAGCGTTTCCATAAGACCGAGCTGAACGGACTGATCGATGGTCGTCTCGAAATCGCCGAGGAGCTCAGTGAGGCATTGATTCCTGGCTCGCTCGACTTCCTCCTCGGATGGTCCGGCGTCCTCCAGTCGTCGCAATTCCTCGAACAGAAGGCTCTCCGCATCCGTGGCCCGGGAACCCGGCTGCAGCTCGGCCCTGACGAAAAACAGGTACGGATCAACGGTGTCGTCGAACTCGGTCGAGACGAGGGAGGCGACCCGGGCCTCCTCGATCAGGCGGTGGTACAGCCTGGCTAGTTTGCCTTCCGAAAGGATCTTGTCCAGGATCTGAACCGAAAAGTGCTCAGGCTCATACACGGCGGGCGCCGGAAATGCGATCAGAAGGCGCTCGAGGTTGGTCGGGCGCTCAAGCCGCAGTCGCACCTGCTCGGCCCTTGGCGGTTCGGCTTCCGTCTTGAGGATCGGAACCGCCTGCCCCGGGATCCCACCAAATGTCTCCTGGATGCGGCCAAAAGCCTCTTCGGACTCGAAATCTCCACAGATGCAAAGAATCGCGTTTGCCGGAGAATAGTAGGCACGATAGAAATCGATCATCCGGTCAAGGGTCAGGCTCTCCAGATCCTCCTTCTTCCCTATGACGGGGTAGCGGTAGGGATGGACTGCAAAAGCCCGGGTTTCGACCGCGTCCCGAAGCGCGCCCCACGGACTGTCCAACTCCATCCACAGTTCTTCGAGGATGACCTGCCGTTCGAGCTCGAACTCCTCGGAATCGAAGAGATTGTGGCACATCCGATCCGCCTCGATTTCAAGCGCGCTCTGCCACCTGTCCGAGGCGAAACTGAAGTAGTAGGCGGTGTAGTCCCGTGACGTGAAGGCGTTGTTCGCTCCTCCGTTCACGGTGGTGATGTAGTCGATCTCTCCCTTCCCGTACCGCTCCGTCCCTTTGAACATCATGTGTTCGAGGAAGTGGGAGATGCCGGTGATGCCCGGCACTTCGTACCGAGACCCGACCCGATACCAGATCATGGTGGTCACGATCGGCACCGAATGATCTTCGCAGGTGAGAACGGTCAGACCGTTGGGCAAGAGACGGCGCTGCACATCGCGCGCGAGAGTAATTGAGCTTCGCTTCTGTCTTCCTGCCAAGCTAGGTTGCCCCAAGGCTCCAGTTTCTATAAAATGACCTTCCTCTAATGAAGGTACGGACAATTTCACTAACTATTGCTTTACTCGTCCTTTCGATTATAACCGGGACATTGGGCGAAGCAGCGTCCCCCAACGCAGATATAGACTATCAGATTACGCTTCCGTCGTTTGAGCGCCAGTCTCTGCTCAACGGCCTTGAGATTTACCTCTTCCCCAGCAATTCCGACCGTCTTGATTTCACGCTCATGGTCATCAACGGGGGGGTGTTCGACCCGATCGACAAGTGGGGGGTCACCTACCTCACCGCCCGTATGATGCTGGAGGCAGGCAAAGACAGGTCGGGTCGGTCACTCTTGGAAGCGGTGAAGGCAACCGGGGGCCAGCTGACGGTCAAGGTCGAGCCGGATGCCATTTTCTTTGAAGGGAGCGCGCCCGCCAACCAATTGACCGAGGTTCTCAACGCCTTCGGACAAATGGTGATCCAACCCGAGTTCGATGAGGAGAGCCTGACCAAGATCCGGGAGGACGCAATCGCTCAGTTGGAAACAAAACGCAAGGACCCGTCCTTCCTCACCCAACAGTACTTCCTGGCCGAGTTGTTCCGCGCCAATCCGTATGCCCACCTGGTGAAAGGGACGTCGGCAACCCTGCGAAATGTGACGCTGGCGGATGTCCGATACCAGTACAAGAAGACTTTCATTCCGAACCAAGCCTATCTTGCCTGCTACTACAATGGTGAAGCGGCTGCGGTCGTCACCGGCCTGACCCGCCGGTGGGGCGCCTGGGTAAAGGGAATCGGTGCTCCATTTGCCTTCCGGCAGGCCACATCCCCCGTTTCTCCACAGATCATCCTGATTGACAAGCCGGGGGAAGACGCGATCCTCCGATGCGGAACATTGAGCACGCCCCGGGGCGATCGGACCCAGACGGCGCTTGAGATCCTCCAGGAGTACCTGACGTTGAGCCTGCCCGGGTGGGCGTCACAGGTCGCATCATCTCAGCAGGTCCGTGCCTCCGCCTCTCTTGAAACCCGCAAAATGAGCGGTTTCTTCCAGTTAAGCATCCAGGCACCACCCGAACAGATCCCCGGGTATGTGCGCAGGTACCTGCAGTTGATAACCGATATCGACCAGGGCCAGATCGCACGCGAGCAGTTCGAGGAAGCCAAACGGGTGGTGGTTCAGGAGTTCAAAAACGGCCTCGCAACCCCTTCTACTCGATTGCGATACCTGCTCGAAACCCACCTCTACGGGCTCGGCGTCAACTACATCTCCAATTACGGGGTGAGGATCAGCCGAATGACGCCGGAGACCTTTCAGACCGCCATCCGGGAGCACTTCCGGGAGAGGAAGCCATTGATGGTGTTATCCGGCCCCCGCGAGCCGTTGGAGAAGAGCCTGGCGGAATTTGGCCCGGTACGCTTATTGAACTGAAAACCGCCTTTCGATTATACTATCCAGCGATTTCGCTCTACTCGAGGAGTGGGCTTTAGCCCACTTTTTTATTTTAGGGGTCAAGACATGGACATTGCGGCTCGGGTGGAGCGGCTGATCGCCGACGCAGTCGGGTCGTTTGGCTTGGAGCTGGTCCATGTGGAATACCAGCCGCGACGCGATTCATCGGTCTTGAAGATTTACATCGACAAACCGGGTGGGGTCACCGTGGATGACTGTCAGCGGGTCAGCCGCCACGTTGGAGTGGTCCTGGATGTCGAGGACCCGATACCGCACCGGTATACGTTGGAGGTCTCCTCTCCGGGTATTGAGAGGCCTCTGTTCAAACCGGAGGACTACAGTCGTTTTTCGGGCAAGGAGGTTCGATTGACGACCGTCGAGAAAATCGAGGGTCGCAAGAACTTTGTCGGGTACCTGCGCGGGATTGAGGAAGGAGTCGTCGAGTTCGAGAGTGAAGGCAAGACAATAAAGGTTCCCCTTCGTTCGATTCGAAAGGCGAACCTGGTCTACCGATTTGACAATTCGAACGCCGATGACAAGTCGGCCAAGTAAGGTGAGGATCGATCAAGAATGGCGAATATCCTGAGCCAGACTATCGAGCAGATTAGCAAGGAGAAGGGGATAGACCCCGAAGTGATCCAGCGAGCGCTCGAAGATGCGATGGTTGCGGCGGCCAAGAAGTTCTTTCGAACCGAGGAAGAGCTGCAGGCGCGCTACGATCCCGAGACCGGCACTATTGATGTATTTGCGGTCAAGCAGATCGTCGAAGAGGTCGATAACGAGGACACCGAGATGTCACTCGAGGAAGCGCTCGAGATCGACGATTCTTTTCGGGTTGGCGAATATGTCGAGATCCCGAAGCCGACCGTGGAACTCGGCCGCATCGCGGCTCAGACCGCCAAACAGGTGATCTTCCAGAAAGTCCGTGAAGCCGAGCGAGAGATCGTTTTCGACGAGTTCTCCGGCCAGGTTGGCCAACTGGTCAACGGGATCATTCGCCGGTTTGAAGGCCGCGACATGATCGTGGACATGGGGAAAACCGAAGCGATCCTGCCCTTCAGCGAACAGTCGCGCGTCGAAATGTACAAGCAGGGCGACCGGATCCGCGCCGTCATCATCAAAGTCCACAAGCTGTCCAAGGGGCCGCAGATCGTACTGTCCAGAACAGACCCCAGCCTGTTGGTCAGGCTCTTCGAGATGGAAATCCCCGAGGTGTACGACGGAACCGTTCAGATCAAGGGAGCCGTCAGAGAGGGCGGAGAACGGGCCAAGGTAGCGGTGGCGAGCCGCGACGATGCGGTGGATCCCGTGGGTGCCTGCGTCGGAATGAAGGGGACCCGGATCAACGCGGTCATCCGTGAGCTCAAGGGCGAAAAGATCGATATCATCGAGTATTCGGATGACGTCATCGAATTCACGATGAACGCACTGAATCCGGCCAAGATCTCCAAGGTCCTGATCGCCGATCCTGTCGACCGAATCCTGGAAGTCATCGTCCCGGAAGATCAGCTTTCTCTCGCCATCGGGAAGAAAGGCCAGAACGTGCGGCTGGCATCCAAGCTGCTCGGCTGGCAAATCGACATCAAGAGCGAAGAAGAGAAGAAGCAGGAAATTATCAGTCAGATGGATCAGTTGCAGCCTGGCCCCGAGGAACAGGGGGACCCGATCGACGTCCTCGATGGGGTCGGCGAGAAGACACTGGAGCGCCTGCGCGACATCGGAATTACGACCGTCCAGAGTCTCGCGGGGCAGTCAGCCGAGCAACTGACGGAGGTCCCCGGCATCGGGGAGAAGACCGCTCAGAAGCTCATAGCAGAAGCTCAGGAATACCTGGAACTGTCGACCCGGGTGCTCGAGGAGCAGCCTGGTCAAGGCGAAGAAGAAGTAGAAGAAGAAACAGCAGAGGCTGAACCGGAGGAAAGCGAGCCAAGCATACAGACAGCGCCAAACGAGGCGAATCAGACGAGCAAACAGGAAGACAAGTAAAGGAAAGGTTTTTTACTAGGCCCAATGGAACAGATCAAGGTCAGCGATTTAGCTACCGAGTTTCAGATTCAGTACACGGTGGTCATTTCCGAACTCAAGAAGATCGGTGTTTGGGTTCCGTCCGCGGACACACCTGTCGATCCTGATATTGCCATCCGAATTCGCCGACGACTTCAGCTCATCGCCGAAGTCGAACAGGAAACTGAGAAGGCCAAAGACAAGAGACTCCAAGGTGTCAAGGCCAAGAAGACGATTAAGGAACTAGGCAAGCCGAGAAAAGTGCTGCCGAAAAAGGCCGAGGAAAAGCCGGCCGAGAGCGCTCTGGCCGCCTCTCTGAAGCCGCGGCGCGGCAAGGGAGTGTACCGCCGGGCCGATGAAGAGGTTTCGGCCGAATTGCAGCCCCAGGAGCTGATTCCGACAGAACCGGAACTGGAAGAAGTACCGTCTGAAACGGAAGCCGAGGTCGAAGCTTCATCCGAACTTGCAGTGCCGGAAGCCGTCGAAACCCCGGCCGAGATAGAAGCCGCCGGCGAACCGGCAGCGGTCGAGACGAAGCCTGCGGGCGATAAAGAGACGCCCGAGCCAGTGCCGGCCGCTGAAGCTCCTGCTACCACTCCGAGTGAACCGGCCCCGACTCAGGAACAACCGGTCGCCCAGGCAGCAACGCCTGAGCACCCGCCTGCGACACACGCGAAGGCCCCGGAAGCGCCGACCGGCGAAAAGCCGGCCGTCCACGCAGAGGCTCCTGCCGCCGAGGCAAAGCCTGCCGAGCCGGAGCGCGAGAAACCGGTAATCCTGAAGCGTACTGCCCCAACTCCTCCGCCCCCGGTTCAGCCGATTACCAGGCAGTTTGTGCGACCTCCGCAGCCGGGTCATCAACAGCGGCCGTACGCCGGACAGCAACAGCGGCGTTTTGATCAGCGCAGACCCCAGCCCAAACCGAAGGAACGTCGGCCGGTCGTGGCTCCGCCTCCACCGGTTGTCAGAGAGCACCAGGACATCGTTTTGTCCGAGTCTGTCAGCGTCAAGGAACTGTCGGAAAGACTAAACGTCAAGAGCAAGGATGTTCTGAGGGAACTCCTGACTCGCGGCATTATGGCGGGTATCAATCACAGGCTCGATCAGAAGACGGCCATCGAAATTGCGGCCGCCTTCAATGCCACTCCCCGTTTCGTCACGTATGAGGAATCGGTCATGGAGCAGGATCGAGTTGTGGAAAAGGAGACCGACGTGACATCTCGCGCCCCCGTGGTCACCGTTATGGGCCACGTCGACCACGGCAAGACATCATTGCTGGATGCGATCCGGAAAACCAAGGTAGCCGCCGGTGAGGCCGGCGGGATTACTCAGCATATCGGCGCCTACCACGTTAGCGTCAACGACCGCCGGATAGTGTTCCTGGATACCCCGGGTCACGAGGCATTCACCATGATGCGAGCCCGCGGCGCCAAGGCCACCGACATTGTCGTGCTGGTGGTTGCGGCCGATGACGGGGTGATGCCGCAAACGGTCGAGGCGATCAACCACGCGCGCGCCGCAGGCGTTCCCATCCTCGTTGCCATCAACAAGGTCGACAAGCCCGAAGCCGACGTGGAGCGAGTTCGGCGTGAATTAAGCAACTACAACCTGCTGGCCGAGGATTGGGGCGGGGACACGGTCATGGTCGAAGTGTCGGCTCGAGAGAAGACCAATCTCGATCTGCTCCTCGAAATGATCCTGCTCCTGGCCGACATGCTCGAGCTGAAGGCCAACCCCCAGCGCCCGGCCACGGGTGTCATCCTGGAAGCCCGTCTGGACAAGGGCCGCGGCGCAGTCGCGACCGTGCTCATCCAGAACGGCACGCTGCGGGTCGGGGACTCGTTTATTGCAGGCGCCGCTTACGGCAAGATCCGGGCGATGTTCGACGACCGCGGAGACGTGATCAATGTAGCCGGCCCGAGCAGCGCGGTCGAGGTCCTCGGACTTCAGAGCCTGCCGCAGGCGGGCGATTCGTTCCAGGTCGTCGACGATACGATCAAGGCTCGCCAGATCGGCGAATACCGGCAAGGCAAGTTGCGCGACAAGGAGATGGTTAAGACTTCTCGCGTCAGCCTCGACGAACTCTACGCCCAGATGCAGGCCGGGGAGGTGAAGGAACTTCCGGTAGTACTGAAGGGGGATGCTCAGGGCTCGGTTGAAGTTTTGGAGGACAGCCTGCAGAAGCTGGGTACCGACAAGGTGAAGGTACGGATCATCCACCGAGGTGTCGGGGCAATCAGCGAATCGGACGTCCTTCTTGCCTCCGCCTCCAATGCCGTGGTCATCGGGTTCAATGTCCGGCCCGAACAGAATGCACAGGCGGCCGCGGAACACGAAGAAGTCGATGTTCGCCTGTACACGGTTATCTACGACCTCCAGAATGAGCTGAAACAGGCGATGCTCGGGCTCCTGGAGCCGACGATCAAGGAGAACTACCAGGGCAAAGCCGAGGTTCGACAGACGTTCAAGGTTCCGAAAGCAGGAACGGTCGCCGGCAGTTATGTCCTCGATGGAACCATCGCGCGGAACTCGGAGATTCGCCTCCTGCGTGACAACGTGGTCGTCTACGAAGGGAAAATCAGCTCCCTGCGTCGATTCAAGGAAGATGTCCCGACGGTCAAGGCGGGGTACGAATGCGGTATCTCAATCGCCAACTACAACGATATCAAAGTCGGCGACGTGATCGAGGCTTTCGTTAAAGAGAGAGTCGAACCGCAACTCGCGTAAGCAGTATGCCCATCGTCTTCTGCTCGCTCGAAATCCATCTTCCCTACAGCCATTCGCTGAAGGACAAGCGGAACGTTTTGCGCAAGACGGCCGAGCGCCTTCGGTCCCGGTTCAATTTCTCGATTTCGGAAATCGAACACCAGGACCTGTGGCAGCGCGGCCGCCTTGGAGCCGTCTCGATCGGTCCGGACGCCAAGCGGTTAGAGGAACTTGCCGAGAGTCTTGTCAGAGAGAGCGAGCGAATCCTGGGCGGCGACCTGGTCAGCTATCACATCGAGATTTTTGAGCACGATTGAGACCATGAAGGGGATCCCCGATTTCATCCGCCACCACCAGAAGTTCGCCATCACCTCGCACGCCCGGCCCGATGGGGACGCTATCGGCTCGGAAGTAGCGCTGGCACTGGCTCTCCGCCAGATCGGCAAAGATGTTCACGTGGTCAATGCCGATCGGCATCCCTCCGTCTACGACTTCCTTCCCGGCATCGATCTGATTGAGATCGGCGGGCGCTTTACCGGAGAATACGACGCACTGATCATCCTGGAGTGCAGTGACGTTACAAGGACCGGGGTTCCCGATCTCGAGCGTCACTTCATTATCAACATCGATCATCACCAGAACACTCAGGCATACGGAGACCTGAATTGGGTCGACGACAAGGCGGCGGCAGTCGCCGAAATGGTCTTCCTGATCCTGAAGGAAATCGGGGTTGAGATTACGCCGGACATCGCAACCAACCTCTACGTGGCGATCATGACGGACACCGGATCGTTCCAGTTCTCGAACACCAGCGCCCGAACGTTCGAAATTGCCCGGGAACTGGTCGGAAGCGGCGCCGACCCGAGCGGGATCGCCCAGGCCGTCTACATGAGCCACTCCCACTCCAAGCTTCTCCTGCTTTCAAAGATCCTCGACACGCTTGAAATTCACCCCTCCGGCAAAATCGCCTGGGTCGCCCTCACGCAACAGATGCTGCGGGAAACGGGCGCGTCGGTGGCGGAGACCGAAGGCGTCGTCAATTACCCTCTCTCCATCAACGGCATCGTCATGGTGGCGTTCTTCAAGGAGGAGGGGAAGAACAAGTACCGCGTCAGCTTGCGGTCCAAGGACCATTACAATGTAAGCCGGGCGGCCGAAGAGTTCGGCGGCGGCGGGCACATCAACGCAGCCGGGCTCTGGGCCGAGGGAAGTTACGAGGAGGTCAAGAAACAGGTCATCCACCGCGTCGAAAGGCTCCTCACTGAGACTCCGCCCGACTTTCTATGAACCTGCACGGGGTCGTCGTCATCGACAAACCACCTGGCCCCACATCTCACGACATCGTCGCCAAAGCCAAACGAATCCTGCGGACCAAGGTCGGGCACGCCGGTACTCTTGATCCCTTCGCCACCGGCGTCCTGCCGCTGCTCGTCGGCCATGCAACCCGCCTGTCGAGATTCCTGCTTCACGCTGACAAGGAGTACGTTGCCGGCATTCGTCTCGGCCGACGCACGGACACGTTCGACCGGGACGGCAAGGTGCTCGATGAAAAGCCAGTCCCCGAGTTCGACGAGTCCCGGGTGCTTGAGATTTTGGCAATGTTCAAGGGCCGTCTCGAACAGGTGCCACCGCCGTTTTCGGCAGTCAGAGTGGCCGGAAAGCGGTTATACGACTTGGCGCGAAAGGATCTTCCGGCCGTAGCGCCGGCCAGGATCATCGAAATCTACGAACTCGGTCTTGAGAAGAAGGAGGCGGATCTGTGGTCTGTGCGCGTCCACTGCTCCTCGGGGACCTATGTCCGCCGCCTCGCTGACGAGATCGGCGAAGCCGTCGGGTGCGGGGCTTACCTGGAAAGTCTGAGGCGAACGCGGGCCGGTCAGTTCACGCTGGACCAGGCAGTAACGATTGAGGAACTGGGCGGACAGGGTCAGGAAAAGCTGCTGGATCTCGAGAGACTGCTCCCCGACATCCCTCGTTTGGATCTGGATGGCCGGCAGGCGGAAAACGTGCGTCACGGTCGCCCGGTGGCGACGACTGCAATCCCGGCCGGCGCCTGCAGGCTGTTCTTTGACGGCCACCTGGTCGGCATCGGACGGGTGGAGCAGGATAGCGTTCAGCCGGAAACGGTGTTTCTGGATCAGATCAGGGGGATAGGGGAATAGGACCTATAGGACGAATAGGACCCATAGGCAATGAATAGGACCAAGAGGTTTTCCCCTATTGGTCCTATTCGTCCTATAGGTCCTATTCCTATCTCCCTTGGCCCAAACTACAGGAACAGCGGGGCCAGAACGAGGGTCAGAGTCGCAAGCAACTTGATTAAGACGTGCAGCGAGGGCCCGGCCGTATCCTTGAAAGGATCGCCTACCGTGTCGCCCACGACGGCCGCCTTATGCGGATCGCTTCTCTTCCCGCCGTACGCACCCGTCTCGATGAACTTCTTGGCATTGTCCCACGCTCCGCCGCCGTTGTTCAGGAACAGGGCCATGAGGATGCCGGTGATTGTCCCCACCATGAGGTATCCACCGACGACCTCGGCTCCGCTCGCCCCAAACTCCGGCTTACCGGCCGCGTAGTAGATCCACTTGAAAACCATCCCGACACCGACCGTCATTCCGACGACCAGAAGACCGGGCAGGACCATCTTCCTCAGGGCTGCTTTGGTTGCAATATCAACGCACTCGCCGTAGTTCGGTTTCGACGTTCCGGCCATAATGCCCGGGTCTCGTCGGAACTGATCACGAACGTTGTTGATAATCGCATAAGCAGCACGGCCAACAGCCTTGATGGCCAGGGACGAGAACAGGAACACGAGGACCCCGCCCATCATCGCGCCGACGAAAACCTCAGGCTTGTTGAGCCTGATGTTTCCGTCAAAGCTCGGCATGTAGTTGCGGACTTCGTCGATGTATGCGCCGAAAAGCAGGAATGCCGCCAGGGCGGCCGATCCAACAGCGTATCCCTTGGTCAGGGCCTTGGTCGTATTCCCAACCGCATCCAGACGGTCAGTCTTCACTCGAATCTCTTCGGGCTGCTGACTCATCTCGACGATGCCGCCGGCGTTATCGGTGATCGGGCCGAAGGTGTCCATCGCCAGGATGTAAGCAGCGGTTCCGAGCATGCCCATCGTTGCGACCGCCGTACCGAACAGGCCGCCCTCGCGAAGACCCGAGTAGGCTCCAAGGTAGTAGGCGGAAGTGATGGCGGCGGCGATGACCAGGATCGGAAACCCGGTCGATTCCATGCCAACTGCGACGCCCGCGATGATGTTGGTGGCCGGCCCGGTCTGGGACGCTTCCGCGATCGACTTCACCGGCCGGTACCGGTACTCGGTGTAGTACTGGGTGATATAAACGAACGCTACGGAAGTGAGAACTCCAATGATTCCGCAGATGAAAAAGTTCAGATAGAACTCACCCAACAGCCACCGGGAAGCCAGGTAAAAACCACCCATGGCGATGACTGCCGTGATGTAATAGCCCCGGTTCAGGGCCTTCATCGGATCTTCAGACTCACTGGTTCTCACGGCCATGACACCGATCGCCGAGGCAATGATACCGAAGGCACGCGCGACGAGCGGGAAGAGGATAAGACCGACCAGCGTCAAGCCGGCGGCGCTCATTGCCTCGCTGTTGCGGATAAAGAGAGCCGCTGCCAGAATCATCGCCCCGATGTTCTCGGCGGCCGTTGACTCGAACAGGTCCGCACCACGACCAGCACAGTCACCCACGTTGTCGCCGACAAGGTCGGCAATAACCGCGGGATTGCGGGGGTCGTCTTCCGGGATCCCAGCCTCGACTTTTCCGACGAGGTCGGCGCCCACATCGGCCGCCTTGGTGTAAATACCGCCGCCGAGCTGGGCGAACAGGGCCACGAAGCTCGCGCCGAAACCGTACCCGACGATCAGGAGCGGAATCTTCTCGATGGCCGTCGGCGTCGTCAACCGAACCAGCGCGAAGAGGCCGGCCACGCCGAGCAGGCTGAGGCAGACGACGAAGAAGCCCGAAACTGCGCCGCCACGCATGGCAGTCTGCAAGGCACCGTTAAGGCTGCGCGTTGCCGCGGATGCAGTTCGAATGTTGGCGCGAATCGCCACCCACATCCCCATGTACCCGGACGCTACCGAGCAGGCGGCGCCGAGGATAAATGAGAAGGTGGTCCAGAGGGCCAACGTACCCGGCCCCGCCGGGTCGCCCGCTGTCGGCGTGCGGGCAAACGCGTACAAGATGTAGATGAGGGCGGCCAACATTACGGCCAAAAGACCGATCGTCGTATTCTGTCGGCGTAAGAACGCTTCCGCGCCTGACTTGATGGCGTCTGAAATCAGACGCATCTGCTCAGACCCGGTGTCCCTCTTGAGGACGTTCATGGCCAGGAAAACCGCGAAGACCAAACCCAAGACACTAATGCCAAGAATTAGAATAAGTTCCGTGTCCATGCTCTTTGGATGACTCCTTTCGACTGATAGGCAGGGACCAATCCGAGCTGACGGTCCCGAGCACGCAAACCCGGGAATCGGGTTGACCTGGACCGTTGAGTGTGAGTGCCGGTTTCCAGTGCTGCCGGCCGGAGAAAAAACACCATCCAGCCGCAGGTTCTAAAGGCCAAGGGCTGCTTTCGCAAACCCTGCGGACACACCAAACCCTCCCCGCTTCCTTGAAGATTGTAAAGATAGCCTAGTTCTCGCGCGGTTTCCAGCTAAATGTCTGCCCCGGACCCTATTGGCGGGAGGTCCAGCTGTCGATCAGATCCTGGCGGCTTTTGTAGATTTCGAAGATCGAAAGGAGGCGGGTGAGCGACAGCAGGTCGAGGATGCGCTTAGGAGGATTCAGCAGCTTGAGACTTCCGCCTTCCTTCTTGAGCTGCGAGTACCCGTGAACCAGTTGCCCGAGCACCGAACTGTCGATGTATGGAACGGCGGTCAGGTCGATGGCGATCCGCTTGGTGCCTTGCGCTCGAAGCCGATCGAGCTCCTGCTTTAACCGAACGTCACCTTCTCCTGCGAGCATTTGACCTTCGGGAACGAGGAAGTGAATATCGCCCTGCTGTTCTATCCGGAGTTCCACGCCCGCAATCTTGACACGCCTTGATTTTCCGTGTCAACATTCGGTGGCCGTAGCGGATTCAGCACGCCAAGCCGGCCGCTTCGCCCCCGCTTTTCGTGACTTAGTAGTTAATGTGGCGCGGGAATCAGGAGTTCCCGCTGACAACCGTTATCCTTCATCACGTTGCATCATTGGAGAGAAGATATGTCTATCATCGAACAGATTTTCGCAAGAGAGATTCTCGATTCCAGAGGGAACCCGACCGTTGAGGTCGATGTCATAACGGAGGACGGTTGCCTGGGCCGCGCCGCTGTGCCGTCCGGCGCGTCCACGGGTGAGCACGAAGCGCTTGAACTGCGCGACGGCGACAAAGCGAGATACCTGGGAAAGGGCGTCACCAAAGCGGTTGATAACGTGCTGAACAAGATCGCCCCGGAAGTCGAAGGACTCTCCGTCTTCGACCAGATCATGGTCGACGAGACGATGATCAAGCTCGATGGCACCGAGACCAAGCAAACCCTGGGTGCCAACGCAATCCTGGCCGTCTCCATGGCCTGCGCCCGCGCCGCCGCCGATTGCCTTGGACTCCCCCTGTATCAGTACCTGGGCGGCGTGAATGCCTGCGTCCTGCCCGTGCCGATGATGAATATCGTCAACGGCGGCGCCCACGCCGACAACAACGTCGACTTCCAGGAATTCATGATCATGCCCGTCAGGGCGAAAAGCTTTTCCGAGGCGCTGCGCATGGGAGTCGAGACCTTCCATAATCTCAAGAAAGTCCTGAAGGACAAGGGGTACAACACCTCGGTCGGCGACGAGGGCGGGTTTGCCCCGAACCTCCGGTCAAACGAAGAAGCGGTCGAGACTATCCTCGAAGCCATCCAGAAGGCCGGGTACAAACCGGGCGAGGATGTCCTGCTGGCCCTCGACGTCGCGGCGAGCGAAATGTTCTCTGACGGCAAGTACGTCTTCAAAAAATCGGACAAGTCGGTCAAAACTGCCGAGGAGATGGTGCGGCTCTACGACGACTGGACCAGAAGGTTCCCGATTTACTCGATCGAGGATGGGTTGGCCGAGAACGACTGGGAGGGATGGAAACTGCTCACGCAGGAAATCGGTTCCCGGGTGCAGTTGGTCGGCGATGACGTCTTTGTGACGAACCTGAAACGCCTGCAGCAAGGTATTGACAGCGGCGTCTGCAATTCCATCCTGATCAAGTTGAACCAGATCGGCAGCCTCACGGAAACCCTTCGCGCGATCGAACTGGCCAAGACAAACGGGTACACCAACGTCATTTCTCACCGCTCCGGCGAGACGGAAGATGCCTTCATCGCTGATTTGGCCGTAGCCACCAACGCCGGGCAGATCAAGACGGGATCGGCCAGCAGAACCGACCGGGTTGCGAAATACAATCAACTGCTCCGGATCGAGGAAGATCTGGGCGACCAGGCGATTTACGGCAAGCTGCGCCGACGCGCGTAACACGGAGACACGGACACACGGACTGACACAGACGAACACGGACAATCACGGACGAAAGCAGTGTCCCGGTGCGTGTTAGTCCGTGAGAGTCCGTGTCGTCCGTGGACCGCACATGCCTGAACCCAACAAACCGGCCGCCCCGTTTCCCGATCAGGGGTGGCCGGGAATCAGCATTGTCATTCCCAGTTGGAACGGCCTCGACCTGCTGCGTGGATGCCTGCCTTCAGTCCTGGCCGCCGCCCGTTGCTACACCGACCAGACCGGAGCGCCTACCGAGTTGATCGTGGCCGATGATGGAAGCACGGACCGGACCGTCACTGCCTTCCCGCTCGAATTTCCCGAAGCTACGCTGATTGCCAAGCCGCGCAATGAGGGGTTCGCCCAAGCCTGCAATGCGGGTTTCGCTGCTGTTCGATATCCCTTGATCGCGCTCTTGAATAACGATGTCAGTATCGAGCCGGACTACTTCCGGCTGCATGCGCTGCACTTCGCGGACCCGGCCGTCTTTGCCGTCACTGCAAAGGTCTACGCCTGGGACCGGCCGCTTTTCATGACGGGAGGCAGGTTCGGCAAGTTCCGGCGCGGCTTCTGGAGCGTGTACTTTAACTACGACGTGAAGGATTGCTCGGACGCCTGGGTGACAGAGCGACGGTTGCTCTCCGCCTACGCAATAGGAGGCTTTGTCACCTACAGTACCGACAAACTCCGGGAACTGGGCGGGTTCAACCCGCTGCTCTCACCCTTCCACTGGGAAGACGTCGATTTGTCCTATCGCGGCTGGAAACGTGGCTGGTCGGTTCACTACGAGCCAAGGAGCATCGCACACCACAAGGTAAGCGCCACGATTGATGCACATTTCAAGAAGCGCCACGTGGACGCCGTGTCGTTCCGCAACCGTCTCCTGTTTCATTGGATCAACCTGCATTCTCCCGACTTTTATGGCCCGACATCTGGTCATGCTCGCGATTCTCCTCGTGACCCGCTTCGCCGTTCTCGACTGGGATTTCTACCGCTCGCTCGGGCAGGCGTTCGGGCAACTTCGCCCGGCGCTCAAGCTGCGACGGCAGGAAAAAGCCCGGTCCGTCCGCTCCGATGCGGAGCTGAGCAGATTGCTCCGTCGTTTCTACCGTCAGGCGCCTATCCAGATCTATTACCAGCAAAGCGACGTGCCCGAGAAACGGTAAGATCCGTAAGAGAAAAGAACACTGTCCCCTGCTCGCCCCCCCCGACTTTTGTGGCCCGACATCTGGTCATGCTCGCAATTCTCCTCGTGACCCGCTTCGCCGTTCTCGACTGGGATTTCTACCGCTCGCTCGGGCAGGCGTTCGGGCAACTTCGCCCGGCGCTCAAGCTGCGACGGCAGGAAAAAGCCCGGTCCGTCCGCTCGGATGCGGAGCTGAGCAGATTGCTCCGTCGTTTCTACCGTCAGGCGCCTATCCAGATCTATTACCAGCAAAGCGACGTGCCCGAAGAACCGTAGGATCCCTAGAGAAAAGAACACTGTCCCCTGTGCGTTCCCCCTGTGCGTCCCCCCCAAAAACCGAAAGGAGATGATCTTGGTTAAACCCTCTTTACCGTTCCATCTTGATTCATGTTGTCCACTTGAGTGGGGATATCAACGCTCCAGCGTCGCTTCGCCTCCGAGGGGTGGACAACTTCCCCGGAATCGGTGTCCAACTTCGTCGGATACGCACTGTCCCCTGCTCGGCACCTCCATCGACTCTGTCCCCTGCTCGGCATCGCAACCAAGGCCGTCTCGTCGCGAATCAGCCGGGGATGTAGCTCGCTTGACGCTTACGGTGAAAAATCTAGATTGGGTCAATCGCGTTCTGTGGAACCGAGTGGCAGGCTAGAGATCGCGACTCCATTCTGAGTACGCAGTATCGCGCATGCTATCGGCTCGGAGGAGCGGATGATCAAACTGCCACGGTAGTCGGAAGTTACGGACGGGAACAACTCCGACAGGAACTGAGCAAGGTGAGCGCGAGGTGCCAATGTCAGTACCCCGGTTACTGTCGAAACCCCGCCCTCGTCGGACAGCTCAAGCTCCACCCTGCTTCCCTCGGTCGACGTGTTAACCAGGGCGATCGCGCAGTCCAGGTTCGCCGCAGCTAGCCGCTCGACTCTTCCAACGGCTGTAGACACAGGTCTTGAACTCTCGACAGAGGCCTCCGCAATGAGTTCCCCTTCTTGATAAGTCCTATACATACAAGTAGCTTGAACTGGCACGTCAGATTCGATCTTGACAAAGCCGGATATCAACGACGATGAGTCGGAGCCCCCCCCTGCCAGACCGGAAGTGACAAAGGCCCTCGAAGCAAATGGCGCCAGCGCAAATCTGAACGCAGTGCCACTTTCCTGGTCGAGCTCAACGTCCAAAGGCTGACCGTCATCGTCAAGAAGACTGATCGTTCCGTCACCAATGCTGTTGTTGACATTCACGATCGTCACCGAGCTTTGGAGCATCAAATGGCCGGAAATACCATCTCCGAATTGCGGCAAGTACGTTTCGAACAATCCGAGCGGCAGGTCTGCGGAATCCAGTACGACCCCCTCCACCGTTTCTTCACCAGGGGTGTACTGAATAACCACCTTGGTTATAGTCGTTCCAACAGCCTCAATCCCGATCCAGACGCCGGGTTCGGCTGGCCAGGGAAGATCTTCCCTAGTCACAACTCCGATGCTTCTGCCCTGGGCGTCAAACGCCTCAAGTTTCGCGTCGTCAAGGCCCACGAAGTTGGTACCTGAGAGTTTAAAGCCGACTCTACGAAGTGGGCGACTGAAATTCACAACCAGCGGACCAGGGACGAAGCTGGACCCGGATTCCCCACTGCTTTGAATTGCCCAGATGTACTCGGGGGGACCGACAGGATTCGGGGAAATGCCTTGAATATCTCGGACTACCACCGCGGGATGCGCGGCTGTGCTGGATGTTTGAAAGAAGACCCCCCAACTCGCGAGCAGCCTCGTCGCGTCGCTACCCGGGGGGGCAAGGGGCGGAGTATTACGATTGCCGATCGTTATCCATACGGCCGAGTTGGGAAAGTCCGAAGCTTCTATTCTCTTCACTTCGCCGAGAGTCGGCTGCAACAACAGAAGAAGAACCAGCAACCCGCCTAAACACGTTTTATTTCTCATTCCACACTCTCCACCGGCAAATTGAGAGGGGATCACAGTCCCCTCTCAATTTGCATGTTGTATTAGTTCACTGCTGCCGCCCAGATTTCGAAGTTCGCGTGGCTGGGATGCCTCGCGGTGTAGACGAAATGCCATCTTGCTCCACTGCCGTCCTGATACGGCCAGTAGAAGGTGTCGGTGTAGTCTCCAATAAATGGGTTGTCGGCGGGGCAAATAGGGGGGCAGCGTCGACTGGGCACATCAGTAGTGGACTGGAAGCTGCCCCATACTAAGCCCTCAGCCATATTGTTACCGCTCGCGTCCACCTTAACCCATCGGGCCTCGTATTGCGAGTTTGCAGGGTCGGCGCTCCGGTCGTAGAATCCTATCAGGATTTCGTTTGGGGTGTCGGAGAAATCCAGGGATGGCTGAAACTGGTCCTTTGCGGTCGAGGCCAAATTCAGTTTGACTTTCGGTTGCCACCCGTTGATCGTTTTTCGTACAAAGCAGATGTCCGTGGTCTTGGCCTTGACAATATAGGAGTCACCTGGATGGAACACCAAATTCGGATCTCCTGCGGGTAGGGGGTTAATTCCGTTTTGCCACCTCCGCCCGTTTGTCAGAGTCAACGTCGTAGACGAGACCGCACTGACATCCCAGTAGGTGTCGTAAGTTTTGTTCCTGTTTCTGACGTAGTCGCCGACTTGAACTCCGGCGGTGACAAAGTTCTTGGTCGTGTCAATCAGAGTATTCGCAACCGCCGCCCCATTGTGTGTGCCCGAAACATAATAGGCACTCTCGTGCCAAGTGAAGATCAGTTGATTATCGACCGTATCGTATCTCATCTGCTGTAGAGTCCTACAGTCAGGCAAATCCTTGATCTTCCTGTTCTCGTCTATGAGCATGGGGCCGAAGGCGGCATCCTGAGGCGCACTCCAAGTTGAGCCATAGTCATCCGAGTACGACATCCGCAGTTTGTCCAAGTCGTAGTCAACCCAAGAGCAGTACACTCTCCCGGAACCACACGAAATCTGAGGCGAGTGAATCCTACGATCAAAGCTCTGGCTTTGAGTCACCAGGACCGGAAGGCTCCAGGTTGAACCACCATTCGTGCTCCTGGCCACGTAGATCTTGTTGTTGTAGTAGTTGACCAAGTCGAGTTGCATGTAGGTGACGTAAACGTTGCCGAAGTCGTAATAGTGGTAGGAAACATCGATATCCGGCTTGTCAAGATAGGAACTGCTTCCCGAGTAGCTAGCAACAACGTTGCTCGTCGTCAATGGCAACCAGGTCTTACCTCCGCTTGTCGAACAATGAACCACGATGGATTGGCGGTTCGGGCCCCGGTGCAAGGCCGCGTAATAGATCCGTTTGCCATACCCGGTAGTGAAGGGGTTAGACGCAAGAACAGGATCAGCAGAGGCATCATGATTCCCATCAATCAGAGGCAATTCTGTATAGGTCCAATAACCGTCCCCAGCCGCCGTTGCTGCCACTTGGTTCCGAAAACGGGTTGTGGCGAGGCTGTGCTTCATGTACCCGATGTCCGTGTAATCCAGGTTGTCAAGTCCGATGCCGCGTAGCGCCGTCATTGTCGTTTCAGCATCTAAACGCTCGTCTAACGTCACCTGGTTGGTGTAGATGGGCGATGTTATGACTGCAGGCTGATCGGGGTCATCAGCCGGTGCGATTAATCCCAGATCGGCCAACAACATCATGTACAGCGGTGTGGACAGCCTTGCGGCGGAGTGCAGAAAACGATTCAAACTCATTCCCGGCGGCAACTCAGTAACCTTTTTCGGGGATTCTTCCGCCTGACCTTGGGTAACATTTCCGAGGGACAAGAGGACAGCAGCCAACAAGAGGGCCGTTACCATGAGCCCCATTTTTCTCAGCATTCTCATTCTAGACTCCCTTTTCTTGACATCGCGCATAGGTTCAGACAAGGACCCGCGAGGAAGCCGGCAGGAGGAGAACGCGGTCGTAAGGCGACTAAGAGTGCCAGACAAACTGAAACAGCGAGGGAACGTCCATACATCTTGCCCTTCCTTACAAAAGGGAAGTGCCGAGGGTCCGACCTGTTCCCCCCAGAGCAGTCGTTCCAACACGGAACTGTGCCATGCCTTGACTGATTTTGTAAAGCTAAATTATTAGCAGTTTTGATTAGCTAGTTCCCATCCAGGAACTCAGAACCGATGGCGAGACAATGAGATAAGAGACGAAACGGGATCCGAGTTTTGTCAGCCCCTTCAGCTATCATTTCGCCAAATCAATGGTGAGCTTGAAGTTAAGCCAAAACCCGGAGGCTGCCCATCCAAGACCTAGTTTTACAGGACCTGTCTGACAAAAAAAGGGAAGACACCGGAGCGCCGGGGATGACGGCCGACCAAGTGACGCGTTGCGCGATCATCAAGCAGACCCATCAGTTCAGCTACGAGAAGCTGGAGTTCCATCTGGGGGACTCGTTGACGTTTCGGAGCTTTTGCCGCTTGCCGTTTGGGGAAACGCCGAGCAGCTCATGTTTGCAGGCGAATATCGCGCGCATTCGGCCGAGTACCTGGGAGTCGATCAACCGGGCCCTGGTGAAATGGGCGGTGGCCGGCCGGCTGGAAAGCGGCCGCCAGGTGCGGATCGATTCGACGGCGGTCGAGACGGATATCCATCACCCGCTGGACAGCGCGCTGCTTGCGGACTCGGTGAGAGCGCTGACGCGGCGGATGAAGGCCCTGGGTTCGAAAAGAACACTGTCCCCTGCTCGGCACCGCCTGCTCGGCACCCATCCAAGAAAAGAACTCTGTCCCCTGCTGGGCACCCCTGCTGGGCACCCTCGCTATCGTGCGCGGCTCTTTAAAATCCAGCCGGCGCCCGGCTTCCACCCGCCGGGAGGGCACGGGAAATAGAAAGACACAAACGGAAAAGAACAGTATCACCTGTGGCGGCCCCTGTGGCGGCCCGTCCCCTGTTCGGCCGCCGGGCAACCGCATTTGACGACACTTTAGCCCGCTTGCCCTTATAATAAGGCGCTTGAACGCAATTTCCGCCGTCATCATCTGTTACAACGAGGAAGAGAAGATCGCACGCGCTCTCTCTAGTGTTCTCGGTGTAGCCGATGAAATCGTCATCGTGGATTCGGGCAGCCAGGACCAGACGGTGGAGATCTGTCGCAAGTACACCGACAGGGTCTTTCACCGGCCCTGGAGCGGCTACCGAACCCAAAAGCAATTTGCCTGCGACCTGGCGCACAATGAGTGGATCCTGAGCCTGGACGCGGATGAGGAGATCAGCTCCGACTTGAGGACAGAGATCAGCAGCTGGAAAGCGGAGACTTCAGTTCCTTTCGCCGGCTATCAGATACCCCGGCTGAGCTTTTTCCTGGGGAGGTGGATCCACCACACGACCTGGTATCCGGACTGGCAACTGCGTCTGTTCCGCAAGTCGCAGGGTGCATGGCACGGAGGCCGGCTCCACGAGTCATTCAAAGTCCAGGGGAACACCGGCCAGTTGCACGGCCACCTTTTTCATTACAGTTATTCCTCAGTGTCCGAGTTCATCGAGCAACTCGACCGTTTCTCGGGCTTGGCTGCCGAGGATCTCAGCGACCGGGGTGTCGAGGCGGGGCTCGGACACCTGCTGATCGATCCAACCCTGGTGTTCCTTCGTAACTACGTGCTCCGAGCAGGCTTTCTCGACGGGATGCCCGGCTTTGCCATTTCCGTCCTGGCTTCGGTTTCCACTTTCTTCAAATATCTCAAGCTCCAAGAGCTCAACCAGCTCCAGCAGCAGGCGAAACGTCCCGATGCCAAGGCTTAGTCTCCTCTACGTCGATACCGAGAAGTTCTGGAGAGGCGGTCAAGAACAGCTCTTCAGCCTCATGAAGGGAATGAAGGAAGCAGGCCACGATGTCTGTCTGGCCGCGCCGGCTACTGCCCCCTTGAAAGACCGGGCGGCCGCGATCGGTATAGACACTTTCGCCTTTCGTCAGCGCAGCGAATTCAGTCCGCTGGCGCTGTGGCGCATGGGCCGCATCCTCCGCAGCCGTCGGTTCGATGTGGTGCACTTCAATACCCCGAAGTCGATCATCGTCGGAGCAGCCGCATCCTGGCTCATCCCGGTACCCGTCCGGATCTCGTCGCGCCGCGTGAACTTCCCCCTCAGCTCACGGTTCAGCGCCCTCAAGTACAACCTGCTCCAGGACGGCATAGTCACCGTTTCCGATACCATTCGGGGCACACTGCTCAGCGCCGGGATAAATCCCTCCCTCGTCACGGTTATCTACGAAGGAGTCGATCTGGCTTGGATCGACAACCTCCAACCGGTCGAGCCACTGAAACAGCCTGCGGAAGTGCTGGTTGGCATGGTGGCCCATCTCAGTCAGGAGAAGGGCCATTCGATCTTGCTTCGTGCCGCCGCGTGCCTCCGCGAACGGTTCCCCGAGGCCCGCTATCTTCTGGTCGGGAATGGCGAGCTCAGGGAGCAGCTGGAGAGCCTGACCGAGCAGCTCGGCCTACGCGAACGCGTCCGGTTTGCGGGTTTCCGGTCCGATTGCGAGGCGCTCATGAAGCAGTTCGATGTTTGCTGCCTCCCCTCACTTTCGGAAGGACTCAGCTCCGCCATCCTCGCCGCGATGGCCAACAGCCTGCCCGTTGTCGCCACCCGGGTGGGGGGCATTCCAGAGCTTGTGATCAGCGGACAAACCGGCCTGCTCGTCGAGGCCAATGACTCGGAGGCGCTTGCCCAGGCGCTGGCGGAACTTCTTTCCAGCGCCGATCTTCGTCGCCTGTATGGGGCCGAAGGCCGGCGCCGCGTCGAGGCGCATTTCACTATCAGCCGAAAGCTGGACGAGACCGAGCGTTTCTATTCGACATTGCTCCACCGAAAAAAGATCGGATAAGATACCCTATTCCTGGTTTTTGAGAGGATTTCCAGCATGAAAGGAATCATTCTGGCCGGAGGATTGGGCACCCGGCTCCGTCCCCTGACTAATGTCACCAACAAGCACTTGCTGCCTGTTTACAACAAGCCGATGATCTATTACCCGCTGCAGACGCTCGTCCAGGCGGGAATCAACGAGATCATGGTGGTCACCGGGGGGAACAACGCCGGCGACTTCCTGCGGCTGCTGCGAAATGGGAAGGAGTTCGGGCTCACACACCTCCACTATGCTTATCAGGAAGGTGAAGGAGGGATTGCTGCGGCGCTCTCACTCGCCGAGTCGTTCGTGGACGACGACTTGGTCTGCGTAGTGCTGGGCGACAACCTGATCGAGAAATCGATTCGGCCGTATGTCGAGACTTTCAAAGCCCATGGACGCGGCGCAAAAATCCTGCTGAAAGAAGTCCCTGACCCACAGCGTTTTGGAGTTCCGGAGCTGTCCGGCAAGAGTGTTGTCCGTATCCTCGAGAAGCCGGCAGTGGCCCCATCGCCCTACGCGGTCACCGGGATTTACCTGTACGACGCCCGTGTCTTCAACATCATTCACACGTTGAAGCCATCCGGTCGCGGCGAGCTCGAGATTACCGACGTGAACAACCAGTACATCCAGTGGGGCGAGATGACCTACGACATCCTGGACGGCTGGTGGACGGATGCCGGGACAATCGAATCCCTGCTGCGGGCCAGTATCCTGGTAGCTGAGACATGCGGGCAATCGGTCGAGACGCCGAACCCCGTTGGCCCGTCCGTCTGATCATCCGGACAATAACAAATGCGAATACTGGTTACTGGCGGAGCAGGATTCATCGGTTCCAACTTCATCCGCCTGGCGCTCCGGGAACCCGAAACCGATGTCACCAACCTCGATCTCCTCACATACGCGGGGAATCTTGAGAACCTGGGAGACGTGGCCGGGAATCCCCGGTACCGGTTCGTAAAAGGAAGTATTTGCGACGCCTCGCTCGTCGAGGACCTAGTCGGCAACTGCGCAAATGGTCGGTTTGACGCGGTCGTGCATTTTGCGGCCGAGAGCCACGTGGATCGCAGCATTCTGGATTCCTCCGCCTTCATCGCGACCAACATTCAGGGCACGCAGGTGCTCCTGGATGCGTCGAAGAAGAACCGTATCCCCCGCTTCCTGCAGGTTTCCACCGACGAGGTGTACGGATCGCTTGGCTCGAGCGGGAAGTTCACCGAGCAGACACCCTTGGCGCCCAACAGCCCGTACTCGGCCAGCAAAGCGGGCGCGGACCTGCTCGTCCGTTCCTACGTTCAGACTTACGGCTTTCCGGCCGTCATAACGCGTTGCAGCAACAACTACGGGCCTTTCCAGTTTCCCGAGAAACTGATTCCTCTCATGATCCTGAACGCACTCGAGGACAAGCCTCTCCCGGTTTACGGAGACGGGCTTTACACTCGGGACTGGCTGCATGTGGAAGACCATTGCTCCGCTCTCCTTGCCGTACTTCGAAACGGGCGGCCGGGAGGCGTTTACAATATCGGTGGGAACCGGGAAAAAACCAACATCGAGATCGTGCGGCTGATCCTCTCGCTCCTCCGCAAACCGGAAACCCTGATCCATCACGTCCAGGACCGGCCAGGCCATGATCGGCGGTATGCAATCGACGCCTCCCTGATTCGCCGGGAGCTCGGATGGGAGCCCAGTGTGGATTTTGAAGAGGGACTGAAGGCGACCGTCAAGTGGTACCAGGACAACAGCGACTGGGTATCCAACATCCGGTCCGGATCGTACCGGGATTACTACAGCGAGATGTACGAGAAGAGAGCGGACATGATCTCGGGCTTGGGATTATCCCAGCCGGTCAAGAAATCAGCCACGGATTGAAAGCCGAATAGCCGGGATCCGATCAGGTTTGATCCGGCGGCTGCATGCCTTCTGGTGAACCATGAAAATTGCAGTCACAGGGGCCAAGGGGATGCTGGGAACGGTGCTCTGCCCCACACTTGCACGGGACAACGACGTCCACCCTTCGGACATCGACACGTTGGATATAACGGACCTCGAGGCGGTCCGGGCTTACCTGCGGGAATTGAAACCCGACTGGGTCGTCCACGCGGCCGCCTACACAAACGTCGATAATGCGGAAAAAGACCAACTCGTCGCCTCCCGTGTGAACGCCATGGGCACCCGGAACGTCGCCCAGACGGCCGCGGAGGTTGGCGCCCGGTTCCTCTACTACAGCACCGATTACGTGTTCGACGGACGAACTGACCGCCCCTACCGGGAGTGGGACGCGACCAATCCGATCAACGAGTACGGGCGTTCTAAGCTGGCCGGCGAGTTTTACACCCGTGCTGTTTGCCCGCGACACGCCATTCTGAGGACCAGTTGGCTATTCGGTCCGGGTGGGGTCAATTTTGTCACCAAAATTCTGGAGCGCGCACGCAAAACCGGGCGACTGCGCGTGGTCGATGATCAAAGAGGCAGCCCGACCTTCACGCGGGACCTGGCCGAAACCACGCTCTGCCTGATTCAGAGGGGTGGCCTCGGGACGTACCACGTCAGCAATTCCGGAGACTGCAACTGGTTCGAGTTCGCGCAGGCAATCGTCAATCAAGCCGGCCTCGCTGCTGTCGAGATCGAGCCGGTTCCAAGCAGCACCTTCCCGAGCCCGGCTCGTCGCCCCGCTTATTCCGTGCTCGACAATTATCTGCTTAAATGTGAAGGTATTCGCCTGCCGCCCGACTGGCGCGATGCCGTGCAGCGCTACGTCGGCGAAATGCAGGCATAGACTGATTCCCGGCCTCCGAGTTTCCCTATGTCGAAAACAGAACGAAAGCTCGTCACCAAGAATCGACAGGCTTTCCATAACTACGAAATCATCGACAGTTACGAGGCCGGCATCGTGCTTGAAGGCACCGAGGTCAAGTCGATCCGTGAAGGTCGGATAAATCTGAAAGACAGCTACGCCCAGGTGAAGGACGGCGAATTGTGGCTGACCAATTGCCACATCAGCCCTTACGCGCAGGCCAGTTTCTCCCAGCACGACCCGGTCCGACCGCGCAAACTGCTTCTTCACGCCAAGCAAATCAGCAAGCTGACCGGAGAGATCACCCGAAAGGGGCTGACCATAGTTCCCCTTTCGGTCTACTTCCTTGGCGACCGGATCAAAGTCGAAATCGCTGTGGCCCGCGGAAAACAAGCCTTTGACAAACGTGAGACAGAACGACGCAAGACGATCGAAAAAGACATAAAGGCCGAGTTGAAGCGGAGATTGAGATGAAATTCCGGATCACCCCAGAGCCGTGGACCAGCCTGGCGACAGGCGCGATCGTCATCCCGTTGTTCGAGGACGAAGAGCCAGACCAGGGGTTTCCCGCCAGCCTCGATTCGCTGCTGGGCGGCCTCCTTGCGGAACTGCGCGAAACGGGAGAATGGAAAGGACGATTCGGGCAACTGATGACTGTTCACCGGCCCGCGGGCTTGTCGTCATCACGGGTGATGCTGCTCGGCGCCGGCAAACAGGGGTCCCTGGCGGTTTCGGGGCTGCGTCGGCTCATGGCGATCCTGATGAACAAGTTGCGCGGACAGGACCTTCCCTCCATCGCCGTGTTGTTGCGAGATGAGGAGAATGCAGCATTCGCGGCGCAGGCGGCCGTCGAAGGGCTTCTGATCGGAAGCTTCGATGTCGGGGAGTTCAAGACCGACGAAAAGAACAAGGCCTTCTCCGGTGAAGTAGTCCTGGTTTGGGAAGGCGGCGTGCCCGGCGATCAAGCGGACATAGAGAAGGCGCTTCTTAAGGGTGAGATCCTGGGAAGCGCCACCAACCTGGCGCGGAGTATGGTTAACCAACCGGCAAACCGCTTCCACCCCGTCCGGCTTGCTGAAACGGCCACCGAGATTTCGGGCAGATTCGGGCTGGAAATCGAAGTCCTCGGTGAACCGGAGATGAGCGAACGCGAGATGAACTGTATCCTGGCCGTCTCTCAAGGGAGCAGTCAGCCGCCTCGGTTCATCATCCTCCGTTATTTGAAGGCACCCGATCCTGCCCGTCCGCCGGTGGTGTTGATTGGGAAGGGCGTCACCTTCGACAGCGGCGGTTTGTCCCTGAAGCCCGCTCAATCAATGGAAGACATGAAGAATGACAAGGCGGGTGCTTGCGCCGTTCTTGCGGCCATGCAGGCGATCGCCGAGTCGCGGCTTCCGGTCAATGTGGTGGCTCTTCTCCCGGCGGTGGAAAACTTGCCGGGCGGGCGCGCCCAGAAACCAGGCGATGTTATCCGTTCGATGAGCGGGAAAACAATCGAAGTGCTGAACACCGACGCCGAAGGACGGTTGATCCTGGCCGATGCCCTGCATTTCGCCCACTCGCTCGAACCTGACTGCGTGGTCGATATCGCCACCCTTACCGGAGCGGTCATGGTGGCGCTCGGTCAGTTTCAGGCCGGGATATTCTCGAATGACGACCATCTGTTCGATGACCTGATGAAATCTGCCGCGATCTCGGGCGAACGTTTCTGGCGCCTTCCGCTCGACGAGGATTACCGCCGCGAAATCGAGAGCCGGGTCGCGGATATCAAGAATACCGGCTCCCGGTGGGGCGGCGCGATTACCGCCGCGAAGTTCCTCCAGGAGTTCGTGGGAGAAATTCCCTGGTGCCACATCGACATGGCCGGAGTCGATGCGTTTCCGGATAGTGACGAGCTCAAAGGCCCAACCGGGTTTGGCGTCCGGACCCTCGTCGAATTCGTGATGATGCGGGGGGGCGTTACTGCCGGGACCCGAATCCCGGAATAAAACCGATCGGCCTGCTGAGCGGACCAGAACCGCAAACGGAGCGTTTTTCGCGAAGTGCGCGGATGGGAGCCGCAAGCAAATCGCTCCTGGTTGCTCACGGCTGCAATCCGCGCACTTCGCAAAAAACGCTCCGTTTACGGTTCTGGTCTACTCAGCGACCCGCTTGGTCCTCTTGACTCTCAATCGATCCTCACCGGCGGGGCAATGGGGGCTGGGGCTGACCGCGTCCCGACCGAGTCAAGGTAGGCGGCTGTCACGGCATAGCCGCTGATCGGCATCGTAAAGAACAGCCCGACTCCCAGCAGCATCAGGCCAAGCAGGTTGATAAGCCCCAGAAAAAGTCCGAACAGAACAAAACCCAGATAGTCTCTCGCCACCAGCTTCCGGCTGGCTTCCATCGCTTCCCAGAAGTCCATACCCCGATCGACCATAAAGTGAAATGTGAACATGTACATGGTCATGATCACGAGCCCCGGAACGATCAGGAAAATCAAACCGACGATCGCGAACACAAAGATCAACAGCGAAGCGAGAAGCGCCGGAATGAAGTTGGCAAAACCGTCGAAGAAATCCCGCACCGTTACCTGGCCGGAGCGGTTCTTCCGAAGGCCGAGGTTCGCCAGGCCGGCGAAGATCGGACCTGTGAGCAGAGCAAGCGCGCTCATCAACACGGACGCCAACAACCCGACGAGGACGTTTGTCCAGAAATCCTGGACGAACCAGTCCCACCCGGCGGTCGTCCATGCGCCGATCTGAACTCGAACCGGCCTTTCGGTGCTTATCTGTTCCGCCAATTGCATAGGTCCCCTTCCAACCCTGGTGTCCAGGCGTTGCGGCGTCTCGATCCCCTGAACCTTTCAGGCGATCGCACTCTGTTCCCTCAACTGTGTATACGAGGATGCTGTCCGCAGGGTTCAGTTGCGTCCCCCTCGTATAATATGAAGGCGATGGGTCTGCGTACCGCTCTGCTTTTCGCCAGCTTCAACCGCCGATGCGCCAGCTTGCCCGATCGCGAGGACGCCGCCAGGATGAAACTGGTTTCAAAGATGGTGGATCAAGTAGTTCTTTTCGAGGCCGATCGGATCAAGCGATTTGACCCGCACGCCAGGGAACGGAAGTTGAAACGCTCGATCGAGGAGAGCCTACGTTATGTAATCGCCACCGGAAAACCGGGCTACCAGGCATCGCTCCAGGATCTTGAAGAAGTGGGGCGCCGGGTTGCGGCAGGGCAGAATTCGGGTTTTAGGGTTACGGATGCGGAACAGGGGGGGCAGCGAGCGCTTGTACCTGCTCGTTCAATTCCCGGGGCGCTGACGCGTCTGTTCGACTGGCTGCAAAGCCCGGCATTTGCCGAAATGCACCCGGTCGAGCAGATGACCGTCTGCCAGGCGCGGCTTTTTGAGGTCGCCCCCTTTCCGGTGCTCAACGACACGATCACGGCCTTCTTCTCGTACCTCTTTCCCTGGAGCCGCTTCGCGCTGCTCCCGCTCTTCGAGGCGCATGAGCTCGGCCCGCTTTACAGCGCATTGCAGGATGCGGTTTCCTTGCAGACAGGTCCCCTGGTTGAGATGAACCTCAAGGCGTGCGAAAGGGCTTGCGAGTTTCTGACGGAGCGTCAGTGAATGCGGGAAGGCGCGCGGGGATAAGCGAGAACTATTGTTCCTCCATTGATGCGGAGGTCAGGATATTCTCGTCGCTTCCCTTCACCTCGTTCTCTTTGTACATGTACTTGATCTGGTGCTTGGGGATGAGCAAATTCGGTTCGGTCTCGCGGTTCACCTTGATGCAGTACCGGTCGTACCACTCGATAACGCCACGGATAAGCTCACCGTCCATCAGTTTGATGACCATCGGCGTCTTACTCGACATCTGCTTCAGGTAGTAATACTGCTCCGCGTTGGTCTGTTCCGGCGGAACTCGGCGGCGCTGCGCAGGTGGTTGGCCGGCGGGGGAAGAATACTTGTTCGCCGCTTGTTCTCGCAGATCGGATAGCGATGGACGGATCAGCTTCCTGTTCACCATATTTACCTCAAGACCGAATTCCAACTGCCCACTATCTGAGGGGGGATCGAGACATTCACGAATAAGTCCGCGTTGGTACGGCATAGCCTAACACCCGGTCCGCGTTTTTGACAAGGGGAAAAAGGACGTCTATACTATTGCCCACACCATGCGGTTGCTAGTCAGTTTTCTCACCGTTGTTTTGTTGTTCGGCCTTTCATTTGCGCAACAACCAAGGCCCGGGAAGAAGCCTATCCTGATCAGAGACGACCCTACCGAAAAGAAGGCCCAGGAAGAGGTTATTCAGGTCAACCCGAAGACAGCCGCGGAGCATGTTGCGGTCGGCGATTTCTACTTCAAGCGGGACAACTACAAGGCCGCCGAGGAAAGGTATCGGGAGGCGATTAAATTCAATCCCCGATCGGTTGAGGCGTACGAGAAACTCGTGCGGACGCTCGAAAAGGAAAAGGCTTTTGACAAGGCCGTCGAGGTCTGCCAACAGTTCGTCGTCTCGAATCCTGCTGCCAAAGAGATCCCGCGTTTCCAGGCCAGAGCGGACCAACTGAAGACCAAGGCCAACCCCTAGGAACCTATCGGGGGTTCGGAGTTCTGAGTTCTGAGTTCAGTTCCACAACCGGAACTGAGAATCTCACACCCTTTTCAGCCTGGAATTACCGGCAACCGGACCTTATCCCCAACTCCGAACTCCGAACGCAGAACTCCCAACTCAGAACTCCGAACTCAGAACTCCGAACTCAGAACTCCCCGTCGACCTGTTGTCTTTCGAGGTTTACGAGGTCGGACGGATGAGCGTCCTCTTCGTCCTCCGAACAGCACGCCCCGCAACCACGCTCCAGCTCGAAATTGAGGCAGCACTTCAGCCGGCCGCACATCCCGGACAGACGGTTCGGATTCATCGCAAGATCAAGCGCTTTCGCCGTCTTGACGCTCACCGATCGCATCTGTTTCAGAAAACTCGACGAACAATTCTCGCCGAGACTGCAGCAGCCCATGCCGCCGATCAGCCGAGCCTCGTCGCGTGCGCCGATTTGGCGCATCTCGATGCGTGAACGCAGTTCCCTGGCCAAATCCTTGACCAGCTCGCGAAAGTCCACGCGGCGATTGGCCGTGAAATAGAAGACGACCCGGCTGCCATCGAAAATGTACTCGACCCGTGACAGCTTCATCTGGAGTTTGCGGGCCTTGATACGCTTGCGGCAGAGCCGGTAGGCAGCCTCTTCCTTGTCCTTCTTCTTCTCGTGCAGGTAGAGATCGCGCTCGGTCGCCTTGCGCAATACTCGCGTGAGGGTCTGTTCCCCGGGTGTTTCCTCAGAGTGGCGGGCGTCGACCACCGTTGCCATCTCAACGCCTCTCTCTGTAGGCACCAGACAGGCATCTCCGATCCGCAGCCCCAGCTCGCATGCGGCGAAATCGACGGGCGAAGGTAGATTTTCAATCTTGACAGTAACTACAGCCACCATATTTCACCTGCCTGCGGCCGTCCTGAGCCAGAGTGTCTCAAAGGTCATCAGGGGGTTCACATAGCGGTCAATATCACGAATTGCGTGCGCTATATCGTAAAGCAGCCTCTGCACAGAGTCCAGCGTCATGTTCTGGCTCAACTTGTTCAGCTCGCTTTTTCGATCGATATTGACCAGGCGTTCGGGAGTGTCAGTCAGCAAAAAATACAAATCCTCGTTGATCATCTGCAGCAGCTCGAGGTATTCCCGAACCCGGTCGCGACTCCTCAGGTCCCCCTTCATCGGGCTCTCTTCCGCACGCGTGTAAATCGCTTCGAAGGAGCGGGACGCGCTCCAGGCAGAGAGAACCGCCAGCATCCGGTCACGATCGGGCAGGAGCTTCTTTAGGTCCAGAGAGAGCGCCTTGCCGATACTGCCGTCGGCCAGCGACGCTCTCAGTTCCACATCGTCGACCTGGGCCGTGCCCTTCAGGTAATCAGCAATGTCGGCGCGCTTAAGAGCCGCGAAATGGAAGATCTGGCAGCGCGAACGAATCGTCTCCAGCAGCCTCAAAGGGAAAGCAGTCACGAGAACTACCCGGGAGGAATCAGGCGGCTCCTCCAACGTCTTCAGAATGGAATTCGCCGCTTCCTCGGTGAGACACTCCGCCTGGTCGATAACAAAAATCCTTTTTCGCCCCTCGAAGGGCCGAAACTGCGCCTCGCGACTCAACTCCCGCATCGACTCGATCTTGATGACGTTCTTTTCTGCCGGGTACAAAATGATGTCAGGATGGTTCCCCGACGCGGCTTTGATGCAGGACCCGCAGGTCCCGCAAAGGTCGCCCGACTCCGGGCGGCGGCAGTTGGTGAACGCGGCCAGGGCCAGCGCCAGGCTTTGCTTCCCGACACCCGACGGGCCGGCAAAGATCGACGCCGGAGGAAGCAGGGAACGAGTCAGCAGCTCTCTCAGATTCTGGTTGCCTACGAACTCACGAAGCTTCATCCGAACAAACCCGCCTTTTTGTGAAGAACCGAGCGAATTCGTGATGCGACTTCCTCTGGCGTGCCTGCCGCATCAATTATCAGGAGACGGTCCGGCTCGCGGGCTGCAAGCAGCCGGTAGCCTTCCCGAACCAGGCGATGGAAATCGATCTCCTCGGACTCGAACCGCCCCAGCTGGTCCGCTCCTTCCTGCTTGTTCCGGGCACGAGCACGACCGAGCGCGACCTCGACATCAAGATCCAGGACCAGCGTCAGGTCCGGCTTCAGCAGGCCGAGCGCGCACGCCACGTCATCGATCAGTTCGAAGCCCAGCCCCCGCGCATGCCCCTGGTAAGCGAGCGTCGCATCGAGGTATCGATCACAGAGGACCACCGCGCCTCGGCTGAGTGCGGGTTTTACGACCTGATCAAGATGCTGGACCCGGTCCGCCATGTAGAGCAGAAGCTCGGCAACCGGCGACCGTGATGCGCTTGTACTCCCCAGGAGGATTCCGCGCAATTCGCGCCCAAACTCGGTACCTCCCGGCTCTCGTGTAAAAACCCATTCTCCAGGGCGGGACCGCAGCTCGCGCTCGAGCAGGGAGAGTTGAAGCGTCTTGCCGCAGCCCTCGATACCCTCAAATGTGATGAATTTCGCTTTGGGCAAATCGGCTCCAGAAGTCAGTGATACTACCACATGGCACGATCTTGAGACAGCCGCCGCCAGGTTCAGAGCCGCGCACGCAGCGTGGTCTTGTCAGAGCCGCGCCCATTCGAAGATCGCGGTAGGAGCGGGTTCTCTTTGCACTGGGATTGGGGCGCGCCGTTAGTGGGGAGAACCCGTTTTCCGCTGGAAAACACTGCGTACGCGGCTCTTCCATGAACTCCTTGGGCTATACTGACGGTCGTGACCGAAATTGCGGCCAATCTGCAACATCTTCGCGAGCACGTCGCTTCGGTCGCGTCCAAATGCGGTCGCGGTATTGGCGAAGTCAGCATCCTAGCCGTGTCTAAGACCTTCCCTTCGGGTGCCGTGGACGAGGCCGCACAAGCTGGGCAGCGACTCTTCGGCGAGAATCGAGTCCAGGAGGCTGAGAGCAAGATGCCGGCAGTCGCCGCCAGAGCGCTCCAATGGCACCTGATCGGGCATTTGCAGTCGAACAAAGCTCGCCGCGCCGTCCAGCTCTTCGATGTCATTGAATCGATTGACAGCGAAAAGATAGCAAGGGCCATCGACGGCCATGCGATCCAACTCGGGAAAGTTGTTCCGATCTATCTTGAAATCAATATAGGGAGCGAACCGCAAAAGCATGGGCTCAGTCCCCAGGACGCGGTCCGGCTCGCCGGTATCCTTCCGGGGCTGCCGGGTCTGAACCTGGTCGGCCTCATGGCCATTCCGCCGTACTCCGAGAACCCCGAGGATTCGCGGCCATACTTCGTCGATCTCCACCGGCTCCTTGACCGGGTCAACCGGGAACTGGACACCCACGTGTCAGGACTCTCGATGGGGATGAGTCATGACTGGCCGGTGGCGGTCCAGGAAGGGGCCACGCTCCTCCGCGTCGGAACTGCAATTTTCGGGAGCCGGACGTCGTGAGCGAAACGCTGCGAATTACCGAACAGGGGGAGTACGTCTGCGTCCAGGTTCGACTGCAGCCGAGGGCCAGCCGGAACGGCTTCGCCGGGCTGAGCGGCGACAGTCTGAAGATACGGCTCACTTCCCCGCCGATTGACGATCGCGCGAATCGACAGCTCATTCAGTTTCTGGCTGAGGAGCTCGACCTCCCACCTAGCCGGATCGTACTTCTAGGCGGCCACAAATCCCGATCCAAGGTGGTCGGGTTCAAAGGTATCACCAGGGACGAGCTCACACGCGCCTTCCACAACATTTTGTATAATTGATTCGGCGCAGCCCCATTAGTAGTTGCACAGACGGCAAAGAAAAGACTCGAAAAACGTCAGAGTGGAGTCCTAAAATGGGTCGCACTTTTCGCCCCATCCCCAGGGCAATTTTGAAAAGGTAAACGGAAGGAGCGAACGATGAAAAAGCTGGCGAACCAGGTTCAGACCGCAAATGGGCTCCAGGTCAGGCGTTTCTTCACCAGGGAGAATGCTCACCCCTTTGACGACGTTCAGTGGGAGGCGAGAACCGCGGAGATCAAGGACTGGAAGAGCGGCAAAGTGAGCTTTCGCCAGGAAGACCTCGAGTTTCCTTCCTCCTGGTCGCAACGGGCGACCGACATCGTCGCAAGCAAGTACTTCCGGGGCCACGTCGGAACAAGCGGTCGCGAGAAGAGTGTGCGCCAACTGATTTCGAGAATAGCGAACACGATCACCGACTGGGGCCGCAAGATGGAGTATTTCGCCAGCGCGACCGACGCCGTGACCTTCAACCACGAGTTGACTCACCTGATGCTCCATCAGATGGCCGCCTTCAACTCGCCAGTTCAGTTCAACGTCGGGATCAAGAAGAACCCCCAGTGCTCGGCCTGCTTTATCAACTCCGTCGAAGACTCCATGGACTCCATCATGAAGCTGGCCAAGACCGAGGCGATGATCTTCAAGGGCGGATCAGGATCGGGGGTCAACCTGTCCAGGATCCGTTCGTCGAGCGAGATGCTTTCGGTGGGCGGACTGGCTTCCGGACCGGTTTCCTTCATGCGAGGTTACGATAGCTTTGCGGGCGCGATCAAATCCGGAGGAGCAACCCGCAGGGCTGCCAAGATGGTCATCCTGAATGCGGACCATCCGGACATCAAGGAGTACATCTGGTGCAAAGCGGCGGAGGAGAAGAAAGCACAGCAATTGATTGAGCTCGGATACGACGATTCCATCGACGGCGAGGCCTACCGCAGCGTGCAGTTCCAGAACGCAAACAACAGTGTGAGCGTGACTGACGAATTCATGAACGCGGTGCTCAGGGACGATGAATGGCAGACTCGCAAAGTGACCACCGACGAGGTTTCCGGCAGCTACAAGGCCAAGGAGATGCTCAAATGGGTCGCGGACGCCACATGGATCTGCGGAGATCCCGGACTGCAATTCTCCTCGACGATCAATGATTGGCACACTTGCCCTGAGTCCGGACCGATTTCCGCCTGCAACCCCTGTTCCGAATACGTCTTTCTGGACAACTCGGCCTGTAACCTCAGCTCGCTGAACCTGATGAAGTTCATGAAAGAGGATGGCCAGTTCGATATCGAAGGCTTCAAGCAGGCTGTCCGCATCATGATCCTGGCTCAGGAGATCATCGTCGACAATTCCAGCTATCCGACCGCCGAAATCACCAAGAACAGCCACGATTACCGCACGCTCGGCCTGGGCTTTGCCAACCTGGGCGCTTTCCTCATGGCTCGCGGGCTTCCCTATGACAGCGATCGGGCTCGTACGGTCGCCGCCGGTATCACCGCCCTGATGACGGGAGAGGCATACCTCACCAGCGCGGAGATCGCGGAAAAGAAGGGACCTTTCCCGGGCTACGAGAAGAACCGGTTGCCGATGGCCCGCGTCATGCACAAGCACCGGGACGCCTTGTCCCGGCTGGACTCAGCGCTGGTTCCTCTCGACATCCTGCACGGAGCCATCGAGGCGTGGGACCAGGCGATCCTGAAGGGGACCGATAGCGGTTACCGAAACGCGCAGGTCACACTCCTCGCGCCCACCGGCACGATCGCTTTTATGATGGACTGCGACACGACGGGCATCGAGCCGGAATTCTCGCTCGTGAAGACCAAGAAGCTGGTCGGCGGCGGGACGCTCAAGATCATCAACAACACGATTCCGCGGGCGCTCCGCCGGTTGGGCTACTCCGAGGAGCAGATCCAGGAAATCAGCAAATTCGTGGAATCCGAGGAGACCATTGAGGGTGCGCCTCACTTGAAGGCCGAGCATCTGCCCGTCTTCGATTGTGCGGATCGGACGGCCCACGGGACTCGAGCCATCCACTACCTTGGCCATATCAAGATGTGCGGCGCCGTTCAGCCGTTCCTTTCAGGAGCGATTTCCAAGACCATCAACCTGCCGAACGAGGCGTCGGCAGAGGACATCATGGAAGCTTACGTCCAGGGCTGGCGCTACGGGATGAAGTCGGTTTCAATCTATCGTGACGGCTGCAAGATGGTTCAACCGTTGACGAACAAGGAGCGGGCGACCGTGAGCCCGGCCGGTCCGCTCCACCGCAACATGCCCAAAGATCACGCGGCCTACCAGCACGAGTTCCGGATCCGTGGCTTCAAGGGCTTCCTCACTATGGGCTTGTATCCTGAAGGGGAGGAACTGGGCGAGATCTTCATCAATTTCGCGAAGCAAGGGTCGACTCTTCAAGGGATGGCGATGGCGTGGGCGATCGCGCTTTCCATGGGATTGCAACGCGGTGTTCCGCTGGAAGACTACGTGCGTATGTTCTCCCACATGAGTTTCGAGCCGGCCGGTTACACGGACAATCAGCAGATACCATTCGCGACCTCGATTCCCGATTATGTCGTACGTTACCTCGCGACGCGGTTTCTGGACCCCGATGCACAATCCGCCCTCGGCATCCACAGTTCCAAAATAAACGGTTCAGTTCAGAACGGCGTACAGGTGAGCTTCTCGGAGACTTCCCGCCAGGCGGGAAAATCGCAGGCCATGGAGAAGCTGCTCTCCGACATGCGTTACGAGGCGCCGACCTGCGCCTGCGGCAATCTCATGCAGCGCAACGGCAAATGCCACGTGTGTACGGTCTGCGGCAACACGTCGGGGTGCAGCTAGGAGCGGTCGTCCGCCGATCGCGTGCAGGAAACTATGACCGATCCGGCCGGTTCCTCGTCGCAAAGCAGTGAGATTCGGCGACTGGCGACCTTTCTGGAAGTCAGCCAAGCCTTGTCCGGCACGCTGAACCTGAAGGTCGCCCTTCACCAGGTCCTCGAGGTCCTCGAGCAGCATCACGGCGTCATTCGCGGAACCGTGACGCTCCTGGACGAGGAGACCGACGAGCTTTACATCGAAGCATCAAACGGGTTGACGGCCAAGGGCCAACAGACCCGCTACCATCTGGGCGAAGGAATCACCGGCAGGGCCGTACAAACCGGAAAGCCGATCGTGATCCCGCAGCTCAGTCTGGAGCCGATGTTCCTGAACCGCGCCGGGCAGCGCAAGGAGAAGGAACAGCGTGAGCTGAGCTTCATCTGTGTCCCCATCCTGCTGAATCGGAAGGCGGTCGGCGCACTCGGGGCCGATCTGTCCTTCAAACGCGACCGGGACTACGAGAGCGAGCTGAAATTCGTGCGCGTGGTCGCCTCTATGATCGGCCAGGCGATCAAGGTCCACCGCCTCATTGAAGCCGAGAAGCGGCGCCTCGTTGAAGAGAACACTCAACTGCGCGAGGAACTGCGCGAACGGTACGATTTTTCCAATATCGTCGGAAGCAGCAACGCGATGCGCCAGGTTTACGAACAGGTCAGCCAGGTCGCCCGCACCAATACGACGGTCCTGATCCGAGGGGAGTCGGGCACCGGCAAGGAGCTGATCGCCCACGCCATCCACTACAATTCGCTAAGGGCAAAAAAGCCGTTCGTGAAGGTCAGCTGCGCCGCCCTTCCCGAAACCTTGATCGAATCGGAGCTGTTCGGGTACGAAAAGGGGGCGTTCACGGGGGCCCAATCACGCAAAAAGGGCCGCTTCGAGCTCGCCGAGGGCGGGAGCCTGTTTCTGGACGAAATTGGAGATCTCGACCCCCAGACCCAGGTGAAACTGCTGCGAGTCCTGCAGGAAAGAGAGTTCGAACGAGTCGGTGGAACCGAGACGATCAAGATCAACGTCCGCCTGATTGCGGCGACCAACAAAGACCTCGAAAAAGCCATTACCGAGGGGAAGTTCCGCGAGGACCTGTACTACCGTTTGAACGTGTTCGCGATTTTCGTCCCGCCGCTCCGCGAGCGCAAACCGGACGTTTTGCTGCTGGCCGACCATTTTCTCGAGAAGTTCTCCCTGGAGCATGGGAAGAACATCCGGAGGATTTCGACCCCGGCCATCGACATGCTCATGAGCTACCACTGGCCGGGCAACGTACGGGAACTGGAAAACACCATGGAACGAGCCGTCCTGGTCTGCGAAGGACAGGTCATCCACGCACATCACCTGCCCCCTACACTCCAGACGGCCGAGGCTTCCGGCACGACCATCCGCATGTCTCTCGGCGAAGCGGTCGGCGCCTACGAAAAAGACCTGATCCAGGATGCGCTGAAAAGTACCCGCGGAAACCGGGCCAAGGCGGCTCGGCTTTTGAGCACCACCGAGCGGATCCTCAACTACAAGATCACCAAGTACAGCATCAGCTGCGACCGGTTCCGAAGCTAGATAGGAAGACAAGGAGACAGGGAGACAAGGAAACCAGGAAACCAGGAGAGGGAGAATATCGAATACCGGGTATCCCCTTGACTCAAGTAGCCACTGCCTATTGTTGTCGAGGAACTTGAGGCGCCGGGCACGTCCTGGACCAAGTTCGGTACACGACTGGAGCCTCCCGGCCATCCGCTGGCTACGGCAAGATCGTAAGGAGCCGCGCACGGCAGCGAGCCCAGCGAGCGAGTAAGCGGACCAACCAACATGCTCTTTAGGCTGGGTTTGCCACTCGCGACTGCCCCCTGGGGCTGGGTGGCTGGTCCGCTTACTCGCTCGCTTGCTCGCTGCCGTGCGCGGCTCCTTACGGTGATTGCTCGCCGCTCGCTCTCGCTGAGATCCATGCCTCTGTGGAATGCTCCTCCTGCCCGGCACACAACATATTGTGGCTACTGGTGTGAAGGAGATACCCAGTTATTGAATATCAAATGTCGAATGTCGAGAAGCCGGGAAACAGCAGGAGATACCCAGATATCGATAATGGGGTCTCTCCTTGCGGCTCCCCGGCCTTGCCTTCGACATTCGATGTTTCTTGTTCGATATTCGATATTCGATATTCTCATCCGCTGAGGGCTAACTCTAGTGCCCCGTCTCCTTGTCCCCCCGTCTCCCCGTCTCCCTGTCTGTCTTTAGAACGCCAGGCTAAGAGTGCCTCCTCCCCAGATCGTGTCGGCGCCGCCGGGCCCCGCCAACCCACGGTAGACGTCCCGGAGATCGGGATACTGCAGTCCTCTGAAGTCGCCCAGCAAGGCGCTGTAGGCCACAAGTGCGCTTGCCGACCACCGTTCGCTGATTCTGAAGGGGACCGCTGCCGTGAGATTGAGATCGTGTGCTCCGGCCCGCGAGGTGCCATAGTAGTAGGCGCCGAACCCGGAGTTGACGATCCCGAGAGAACCGGACAGGTCCACGGTCCGGACCAACCGGTGCCCGATGGGGAGTGAGTGAGACGCCGCCAACTTCAGATAGAGCCCGGTCGTTCCTCCGTCGGCGCCCGTTTCATCAACGTCGACGTAGAGTGTCGCTGACGGCGACAGTGGAGCATCAAAGGTCACGCCCCCGTAGATCTCCGTCGTCGCCTTCAGCGTCCCTGATCGTTCGGGGAAGGTATAGACGATGGCGCCCGCCGTCCAGTTCGTCTTCCGGACCTGGCCGGAGTAACTGAAGGTGTAATCGGTCTCGGAAAACTTCCCCCGCATCCCGCGGTGATCCCCGGGAGGGGCGGCTGGGTTGTTCTCCAGGTACAGGGCATCTCCCTCGTTGCAAGCCGCCAGATCGAGGGTCGCCCAGACGTTGATCGAAAACGGTCCGGCGGTTACGGTCCCGGAGGGCTGCAGACTCCAGTCGTTGGTAAGCCTCTGCCCGCGCCAGATGTACTTGCTTACGACTGCCGCGTCACCCCGGAAAGACAGCGGCGGCGTGCTCGGCTCCGGCGCAGCCGGATTGGAGGCCGGGTCGGCCGGGGACGGATCGCTGGTTGACTGAGCGTGGATGGGAGATGAAAGAACGACGAGAATTGCGACGGCGAGGAAACCGAGAAGCTTCTTGTTCATAGTTGCACTCCCTTTGAATGTTCGGTCGGTGATCCGAGTTGCAAAAGAAGTGCCAAAGGGAAGCGAAAAGCGCGTAAGTGACAGTAAACCTTTTAAATAATGGATGATACGGCCCGCGTTGTTGGTGAGGCAAGCGCCGCCTTTTCTACACTAATGTAATGCCATCCTAAATGCGTGACGAATCTGTATCAGGTGGTGACGAAACTTACGGTTCCTGGTGGGACGGTTTCGGGAGGAATGTTCGGGGCACGATACTTTTGATTCCCGCTCGAGCTTGAGGCCGTGGGAACGGGCCGGGAATCAAGTTCATGTCCCGAATCTCGCTGGATTGATTTTTGAAATTCAGATGGCTTGGTCGCCATGTTCGCCGGTGCGGATCCGGATCACTTCTTCAATGTCCGTCACAAAAATCTTCCCGTCTCCGAACTTCCCGGTTTTAGCAGTCTTGATGATCGCGTCGATAGCAGCGGAAGCAAGTTGCTCGGGCAGGACCACCTCGATCTTGATCTTCGGCAGGAAGTCGATCTGGTATTCGATACCCCGGTAAGTCTCGGTGTGGCCTTTTTGCCGGCCGTACCCTTTCACTTCGGTGATGGTCATTCCGGTGACACCGACTTCCTGCAAGGCATTTTTCACGGCTTCCAGGAGGTGTGGCCTGATTATGCTTTCGATCTTCTTCATAGTGTCTCCTTGGTCATTCCTCGGTCCTGCCCAAAGCGCAGAGAAGACTGCGGCCGACCGTGACCGCTTCGCTCGAGTTCAGCTTAGCGCCGTCCGATCCTCTCACATAGAAAATATCGAGGGCGTAGTGCCTTTCCGTCGTGATCCTCGCAAAATGAATATCCATCTGGAGATCGGCCAGAGTCCGCGCGATCAGGTAAGCCAAGCCCGGGCGGTCCTCGGCTCGGACCTCCACAACCGTGCTCGTCGCCGACGTCCGGGAGTCAAAGCGGACGCTCGGCCGGATTTCCTCCGGCCTCCGTTTCTGGAGATATCGGCTCTGTTGGCTTTTCCAACGTCGCACCATCTGATCCAGGTCCGCATCCGGCCGAATGGATTCCCTCAGGGCTGCGTCGATCCCGGCAAACATCTGCTCGGGAACAGCGTCCGCCGAGCGGCAGCGACGAACCCGGAACAGATCCAGCACAATGCCGTCTTCCCGGCTGTTCAGGTCGGCGGTGAGGATATCCAGGCCGGCGGCAGTCAGGGTTCCGGCCAGTCGCGCAAACAATCCGGAGAAGTCCCTTGTGCAGATGGTGACGCTGCTATGATCGCCCTCATCGACCCAACGTGTGACCAATTCTGCCCCTTCCAACTGGTTGATCAACTGGAGGTGCTCCTCGGCCGCGGTAGGAGCGACGTTGCGGACGTAATGGGCCGGCATCATTTTGAGGTGGGCCTCCAGCAGTCCATCAGCAACGGTAGCGTGCACAACCGACGCGGCTGCGGGCAACGCCTCGGGACACAGGAGGGCCTGCGATCGTAGGTAGAGATCCCGCAGTAGATTTCCGGTTAAGAGCGCACCGCCAGGCATCGGAGGCGCCCCGTTGTCCGCCTGCTCGATCAGGAAGAGGAGCCTGAGGCGGTGAGGACTGCCAATCTGGCGTGCGAAGTCCGCGAGGACGGACTCCTCGGTAAAATCGCGGCGCTCAGCCAGGTGCGACATGCGACCCAGGTGCGTGACGAGGAAGGCCAGCAAAGAGAGCGAATCGGCATCCAGGCGCAGTCTTCGGCCGATCCCCGCAGCGGCGCGCTCCAGATCGCGTTCGGCCGCAAGCGGTGGCCGATGATGTAGCAGGAGCGCAAGCACCAGGCACAACCATTCTGCGGGACTGATCGGCGAGACGTCCCCCTGTGTCACCGTCTTCGACACGGCCCGCTCCAGTTCCTCGACGGCGGCCAGCGAATGCTCGGCGACCGTACACTGGTTGTCGGAATGCCGGAATACCCTGAAGCCGGATCGACCAAACTCCGGGAGGAAGCGCGCGAGGAACCCGGTTTCGTGCATGGCCCGAAGGACGATCGAGGTGCTTCCCCTTCTCTTCAACATGTCGGAGAAGGTGCGTGCGGCTTCCGGGGACGCGCGAAATGCGCGATCAACGAGACCGGCCGAGGATCGGATAGCCTGCCTCAGCTCGACCGAAAGCGCAAAGCCTGTTTTCTGGACGACCGAAAAGGCCCGCACCATCCAAATCGGGTCACGGTCGCGGTTCAGTTCCTGGCGAGCCAGGTGGACACGACTGTCTGAGACATCGAATCCGTCGAACACCTGTTTTTTCCTCAAGTATGCAACCCAGCCGCGCCTGGACGGCCGGTTGCCGATTTTGTGTAGGAAATCCTGTGTAAACCGGAAAATTTGATGCGCGCTGTGATAGTACCGCTCCATCAGAAGCTCACTGCCCACCCGGCCTTTTGCGGGAGAGAAATGAAGACCGGCGGCGGTCGGCGCCTGCAGATCGAGCGACAGGACGTCCGTTCTGCGGCCCGTTCGAAAGTGAAGCTCGTTGCGGAGCTTGAGGAGGAAGTCGTAGGCGGCCCTCGTTGCCGAGGCGTCGCCGTCCGAGATGTGGCCGGCCCGGCGCAACTCCTCGAGCGACCGACAGCCCAGCCTGGGACGGGCCAGCCACAAGACCGTGTGGAGGTCGCGAAGCCCGCCGGGGCTCTCCTTGATATTGGGCTCGGGAAGACTCCAGCCGGGACCGAACCTCTCGTGGCGCTCCAGGAGTCCGGCCTCCATGGCTCCAGCGTACCGTTCAACCTGCTTTGGACGGGAGAAGACCGTTGATTCCAGCCCCGACATGAGACCGACAAAGAGTTCCGAGTCCCCTGCCAGGAAACGGGCATCGACGAGCGCGTTCCTCGAGAGCAGGTCCTCGGATGCCAGCGTCGCGCATTCCTCGACCGTTCGATAGCAGTGGCCGAGCGTAAGGCCGAGATCCCAGAGCAGGTAGAGCAAGGACTCGACGATCGCGTCGAGCCGAGCCGAACCCCTTCCCCGGTGCAGGAAAAGCAGATCGATGTCCGAACCGGGCGCCAGTTCCCCCCGCCCGTATCCTCCCAGAGCGACTAGCGACAGGCTGGCTGAGCCGGGCAGCGGCTCTCTGGTCGGGTCAAGAGCCAAACCGAAGGCGCGCGTGATGATGTCATCAAGCAGGCGGGTTCGCGCCTCGACGATAGCCCCGCCGGTCGCGCCCAGGCGGTGGCGCGTCCTCATTCTGCCCGACTCGAGCCGAAGCAGGCGTTTGAAAGCGGGGAGATGGTCTTTGACCGATCCGGCCTGGACGGTCAGGCACGGTTCATGCTTGCGTATCGTCTCAACAGCAGATTTCATAGTCGCCGCCCGCATGTGATGCAAGATGCGCACCACTGGCGGGCTCGGTGGGATTGACTCCCGCTATCGAAGGTCGCATGCCTCGGTTGGCGCTCCTCAGCGTCTCGGATGGCTTGGATAACGGGTCGCGATCGCACTGCACAAGGTTCGACCGGCAGTCGGACACACCGGCGGGATGGCCCGGCGTTCACAATTCTGTCGCCTTTACGCCAAGTCTCTTACATTTTAGTAACCAGCAACCAGCCGTGCAGGGCGGCCCGTTGTCAATTTGGGGCGCTTGGCGAGGAGCGCGCGCCGCCCGCCCTCCTCGCCATTGCGTCCAACCACACCCGACCGGAGAAGTCCTGTGGAACAATTCTGCAGGACAGCTCGCAATTCACCTACAAAAACGTAGCCAGAGGTTCATCCAGCCGGCAGTCGTGGGTGCCGGAACACCCAGCTGGACGGGGTTTCCGGGTCTGGCGAGAACTGGCACATCGGTTGCTGCTTAGTTCGGGGAACGGGAGAGTCCCGCGCCGCTTGGAAACGCCTGGCGAGAGGGAGGGAACGGATGTCAGATGCATGCGAACAAATTCCAGACAGTTGTGACAGGAGGTATCGGCGCCTGATAGAGAGGTCGTGCGGCGCGTGGCTCATGGTTGGCGTCATCGGCCTCGCAGCCTGTCAATCGGTCCACGCTCAGCCGGCCTCGGCATCCTCCATCGACAGCGGCGATACTGCCTGGATGCTGATCTCTTCCGCTCTCGTCCTGATGATGACCGCTCCCGGTCTCGCACTTTTCTACGGCGGGATGGTGCGGCAGAAAAACGCGCTCGCGACCATCATGCAGAGCTTCATATTGATCGCACTGATTTCCATCCAGTGGGTGCTCTGGGGTTACACACTCGCGTTTGGCCCGGACCACGCCGGCATCATCGGCGGGCTGGACTGGGTCGGACTCCGCGGGGTAGGCGCTCAGCCGAACCCGGACTACGCTGCCACTATTCCCCACCAGGCATTCATGCTGTTCCAGCTCATGTTCGCCATCATCACCCCGGCACTGATAACCGGCGCCTTCGCCGAGCGGATGAAATTTTCGGCCTTCCTGGTCTTCGCGCTCCTTTGGGCGACGCTGGTTTACGATCCTCTGGCGCACTGGGTCTGGGGAATTGGTGGGTGGCTCCGCAATCTGGGCGCGCTGGACTTTGCAGGCGGCACAGTCGTCCACGTCAGTTCCGGGGCAGCCGCCCTGGTTGCAGCATTGATAGTCGGGAAACGGAGGGGTTATGAAACCGAGCCGATGCCTCCTCACAACCTGCCCTTCACGGTTATGGGCGCGGGCCTGCTGTGGTTCGGCTGGTTCGGCTTCAATGCGGGCAGCGCGCTCGCGGCCAATGGCCTCGCCGTCAGCGCCTTCCTGGCGACCAATACCGCTGCGGCTGCTGCCGCTCTGGGCTGGATGCTGACCGAGTGGGTCAAGAGGGGCAAACCGACGGTTCTGGGCGCTGCTTCCGGCGCGGTTGCGGGCCTGGTTGCAATCACTCCGGCGTCCGGCTATGTCGGCCCTGTCTCGGCGATTGCCATCGGTGCAGTGGCCGGATTCCTCTGCTTCAACGCCTGTAACTTCAAAACCCGCCTGGGTTATGACGATTCCCTGGACGTCGTCGGAGTTCACGGCGTAGGAGGAACATGGGGTGCGATTGCCACGGGGATCTTTGCCAGCAAGGCGATCAATCCTGCGGGTGCCGACGGATTGCTCTACGGCAACCCGAAGCAGCTCGGTATCCAGCTGATCGCGACCATCTGTTCTATCGGATTCTCCCTGGTGCTGACCTATCTGCTTTTTAAAGTGGTGGACCGGACGTTCGGCCTCAGAGTGCCGCAGGAACACGAGATATCCGGGCTGGATCTGTCCCAGCACTCGGAAACGGCATATTCGATCACGGGACGAGGCTAGGAGGGGCGGCGGTGCGCCGCCCCACTGCGAACTGCGCGCTGCCCACTGAGAATTGCGCGTGCGCAGTATGCAGTGCGCAGTATGCAGTGCGCTTATGCAGTGCGCAGCTCGGACTCGTCACCAGTGAAATCTCTTGGACACCCCGAAGACGATCCCGGCGTCGGGGTCTGTGTCCTTAAAGCCGGCGAAGCCTCCGATGTCCCAGATGAGCCCCAGGGCATGCACCTGGGTTCCGGCCCGAAATTCAGACTGGTCTTCGGTTCCCACGCTTCCGTGTCCCGACCGGCCGTTGAAATCGACAAATAGGTCGAAGGTGGAATTTACCGGACACAGGAGAGCTATGCCGTAAGTCAGGAGGTCGTCCTGGGTTGCCGGTGAGATTGGATCGCCGAGAATCGCGATCCCCACATTCCCGATCACCCTTACTGTTCCAAGACGCTCCTCGAGCAGGACGCTGCCGAACGCATTGGTTTCGTCGATGCCGAGCCCGCTTTCGTTCGAAGCGTTGGGCAACTGACATCCCAGGCGAAAACCGATACCCGGCTTTCGGTCCTTCGGCTCCAGAAATCGCAGTTTCGTGGCGAAGCTGAAATCGCCTGCGTCGTGGGTGGTGTCACCGCTGAACTGGAGCTTTGCGGTGTACGGGGCGGCGAAACGATCCTCGACCCAGAGGATGTCCTGGGCTGTTCCGAAAATTTCGATTTCGACGGAGTCCCCGGCGCCGATCCGGGCGGACAGCATGCCGATCCGGGCCAGGTTGCCTCGAAGTCCCGACAGAGGGTAGACCGCACCGCGCAGAACCTCGACGCCTGTCTCGACCACTATGTCATGCGACGGAACGGTATCTGGGCTCTCCGTTTTTACCGGTCGATGCTGGGCGGACAGAACCCCGGCCGCCAGGGCCAGGCACAATGGCAGTATCAGAGCACAGCGCATCGCGCCAGTCTACGGGCGCGCAGGCGATCGCGTCAAAGCGGAATTTCGAGTATCGTCCGCAGTCTCTCAGACGTGCCCTGTCCGGGATTTGGGCAAGAGGAGGTCGAATTCGTAGCGCACCGGACATCGAGGGTGTTTACGTTGGAGCTCTTCGGCGGAATTGAAGCTAAGAACGCTGACACGGGTGCTGCCGATCAGACGGAGCTCCATTTCAGCTTCAGTGAGATTCCTGAAAACGGGAATATATTCGGTCTTGTCCCGGTGATCTTCGTCAAATTTCGTCAGCAGAAAAGTCGCTCCTGATTCGAATTTGCCGAGTGCGTAGACCGGGTCTTGTGCCCTTTGCGTCATCAAACAGCCCCTTTTTTTCGGAAATCCTCGGACAAATACAGAAAGGATTGCTGTAGTAGACGCCTATTCCGCCGGGTCGGTTTCGCTAGATGGAAAAAGGTTACCCAGGTTTCATTCGTCGGACTTGATACGCAGCTTCGACACTTCGATCATGACTTTCGTTCGGGGCGGAACGCTGTGAATAATCCAAACATTGCCGCCAATGGTCGAATCGCGCCCGATAACGGTATCGCCGCCGAGGATCGTGGCCCCTGCATAAACGACCACATTATCTTCGATCGTCGGGTGGCGTTTCTTGCCCCTCATGGCGCTTGCACCCTGCTTGGGGAAACTGAGAGCGCCCAGGGTTACGCCTTGATAGATCTTCACGTTGTCGCCGATCTCGGTCGTCTCGCCGATAACCACGCCCGTCCCATGATCGACGAAGAACCGCTTGCCGATCCGGGCCCCGGGGTGGATATCGATACCGGTCTTCCGATGTGCATATTCGGTCATCATTCTCGGGATCAGCGGAACAGTCAGACGCTGAAGTTCATGGGCAATGCGATAGATCGTGATGGCCGTTATGCCGGGATAGCTGAAGATCACTTCATCGCAGCTTTTCGCCGCCGGATCTCCGTCAAGGGCCGCCTGTACGTCAAGAGCGAGGGTCTTTCTGAGTGTCGGGACGGTGCGCATCAACTTCAGACAACTCTCCTCGGACTTGTCCTCGCACGACTCACAGCTGCCGTTCGCCCCGTGGTCGCATTCTTGCCGGAAAGCCTTGTACATCTCCTCGCTCAACAGCTCGTAGACCTCGTACAGAAGCTCGCCGACATAGAAACTCACGCTGCTCGAATTGACGTACTCCTTGCCGAAATAACCTGGATACAGAACCGTCCTGAGTTTGCCGAGGATCTCCACTACGAGATCCTCGCTGGGCAGTGGGGTCTCAGCCAGATGATGGAGACAGAGCTCCGCATCGTCGTAGGTCTGGGTGACCTCCTGAATGATTCTCGGCAGCTCTTCTCGTTTTCTGAAAATCCTGATCATCATCGACTCCACCGGCTCATCCTCAGTGCTCATCCTACCAAATTCATCAAACGGGCCGCCGGGTTGTAAGCTTCTACCAGTGAGCTTATGATAACAAAGAGCCAAACCTAAAGGAATTCGACCCGCCATGCTTGAACTGGAAACCGCTCCTCGCCCTGCTCTCACAACACTTTCCGAGGAAGAACTGCTCTTCCGCGAGAACGTCGCGCAATTCGCCAAGTCTCGGCTGGCGCCGCACGTGGCGGACATGGATCGGGAGGGAAAATTCCTGCCCGAGCTCCTCACCGATTTTTTCGGGCTGGGGCTCATGGGAGTCCAGATTCCGGAGGACCTGGGAGGATCGGGTGCCAGTTTCTTCATGTCCGTGGTTGCCGTTGAGGAATTGAGCCGTGTGGATGCCTCCGCCGGCGTCATCGTCGACGTCCAGAACACGCTGGTGAACAACGCCCTCATGCGGTGGGGAAGCGAGGAGCAGAGGAGGAAATACCTACCCCGGCTGGCGAGCGAGTGGATCGGTGCCTACGCGCTGTCGGAGGCAACGTCCGGCAGCGACGCCTTCGCCCTTGGGGCCCGGGCCGAGAAGCGGGGCGACCGGTTTGTTCTAAGTGGCCGCAAGATGTGGATCACGAACGCCCACGAAGCCTCACTCTTCATCGTCTTTGCCAATGCGGCGCCAGAGAAGGGTTACAAGGGCATCACGGCATTTCTCGTCGAGCGCGGCTTCCCGGGCTTCACGGTTGGGAAGAAAGAGGACAAGCTCGGTATCCGGGCATCGTCAACGTGTGAGCTCCTCCTGGATGACTGCGAGGTCCCGGAGGCCAACGTGCTCGGCGATCTCGGTGTCGGCTACAAGGTGGCCATTGAGACTCTCAACGAGGGCCGTATCGGTATCGGCGCGCAGATGATCGGAATCGCCCAGGGCGCGCTTGACGCATCGGCGGGCTATTCGAAGGAGCGTCAGGCCTTCGGCCAGCCGATCGCCTCGTTCCAGGGCGTCCAGTTCACATTGGCTGAAATGGCAACTGAGCTTGAGGCGGCCCGGTTGCTTGTCTATAACGCAGCCCGCTTGAAGGATTCGGGAGCCCCGTTCCTCCGGCAGGCCGCGATGGCCAAGTACTTCTCGTCGGTGGTTGCGGAAAAGGTTGCCTCGCTCGCCATCGAAGTGTACGGAGGCTACGGCTACACGAAGGACTACCCTGTCGAGAAGTACCTGCGCGACGCAAAGATCGGCAAGATCTACGAAGGCACATCCAACATGCAGCTGGCCACGATCGCTAAGCTCATCCTGAAGTGAAATGGTGCGACGCGATCCGAAGACCCCGTTCCTTCTCCCCCTCACGCCTGACCTGCTCGCCTCCCGTTTGCAGGCATGGTACAGCCGCAACCGGAGGCCTCTCCCGTGGAGAATCGATCCGACTCCCTACCGGGTCTGGCTCTCCGAGATCATGCTGCAGCAGACAACCGTAGCTGCCGCCCTCGGTTACTACGCGGAATTTATCGAACAATTCCCGACCGTGGAAAGCCTCGCGGAAGCAAGCGAGGACGAGGTGCTCGCTCTTTGGGCAGGATTGGGTTACTACAGCCGCGCCCGGAACCTGCTTCAGACCGCACGGCTCCTTGCCGCTCATAATGGCGGCCGGTTTCCATCCGAACCTGCGGATCTCGCACGTCTGCCGGGTATCGGACGGTATACCGCCGGTGCGATCGCTTCAGTGGCCTTCGGGAAAAAGGCCGCGATCCTCGACGGCAACATCCGGCGCGTTTTTTCACGACTTCTCGCCATCGACAGCACCTGGGACTCGCACAGTACGGGGCGTCTCTGGCTGACCCTCGAGAGACTCGTCAAGGACTTGCCCCAATCCGTCTGTGTGAGCGAGTTCAACCAGTCGCTCATGGAACTGGGAGCGCTGGTGTGCACTCCACGCTCTCCGAAGTGCGACTCATGCCCGTTGCGCGGTGACTGCGCGGCTTTCACGATGGGAGTTCAGGAATCGATTCCCCGGCCTGCGGTCAGACCCGCCGCCTGTGATCACCACATGGTTGTTGTATTGGTCGCCGACGGGGAGAACTTCCTGATGTCCCGTCATCTGTCCGGCTTCTTGCCAAAATCGCTGTGGGGATTTCCAGCGGTCATCGGCCAACCTGGCGAGGACCTGGACGAGAGGTTCGCCAAGCAGCACGGAATTAGGTTGGGGTTCGGCCGTGTGCTTGGAACCGTCCGCCATCAGATCACTCACCGAAGGCTCCACCTGCACGTTGTGACCGCCCGGCTGAAGAAACCGGCGCCGGAGGGTTTCCGTTGGATGAATCCGGGCGACCGCTCGGTCGGTCGTTCGTCGTACGTGGCGAAAGTGCTGAAACTGCTGGAAGTTTGAAAGAAACTCTGGGTGCGGATCTCAGCCTTTGTCCGCGATCCCAGAAGGCCGCCAAGACTCGAATCCCGGTGAAATCGACATCCATGCTGGCTATCATTGGGCATGCGAATAACGCGGACGCTCGTTCCGGTTCTGGTCCTTTTTCTGGCTATTCTTCCGCTTTCGGCCGCTCTGGCAGCCACCTCCGTTCGACCTCCCGAGCTTGACACCTACATCGCCCGGGTGATGACCACCTTCCAAGTGCCCGGCATGTCGGTGACAATCGTCAAGGACGGGAGGGTCGTAAAGTCGCAGGGTTATGGCGTGCGAAAGCTGGGGGAAGCCGCGCCGGTTGACCAGCGCACGCTGTTCGGCATCGCCTCCAACACGAAAGCCTTCACCGCGACCGCACTGGGGATCCTCGTCGAAGAAGGCAAGATTGAGTGGGACGCTCCTGTCACGCGGTACCTTCCCTGGTTTCAAATGTGGGACCCTTACGTCACGCGGGAATTGACAGTCCGGGACCTGCTCGTGCATCGCAGTGGTTTGGGCCTCGGTGCCGGGGACCTGCTTTGGTGGCCGCCCTCGACCTACAATCGGCAGCAGATCGCCAGGCGGCTGCGTTTCATCCCGCCCGCTACCAGTTTCCGTTCGGCATATGCCTACGACAACGTTCTCTACCTCGTCGCCGGCGAGCTGATCGAGTCGGTAAGCGGCCAGACATGGGAGGACTTTGTGGCCGGCCGCATCCTCAAGAAAGTCGGGATGAACCAGTCGAACGTCTTGCATTCAGCCGCGGGCCAGGGGGAGAACTCGGCCACCCCGCACGCGCCTGTGGATGGGCGTGTGCGACCTATCAAGCCGTTTGAAAGCGACAACACCAACCCGGCGGGCGGCATCAATTCGTGTGCAGAGGACATGGCGAAATGGATGCTCCTGCAACTCGACGAAGGCCGGCTGCCCGACGGTTCCCGGCTGTTTTCGCAGGCTACCGCCAGAGAGCTGACGACCATCGTGACTCCGATTCCAATCGGTGATCCTCCGGCCGAGCTCGTCGCCACAAGAAGGAACTTCAACGGGTACGCGCTCGGGTTCGGGGTGCACGATTACCGGGGAAAGAAAGTAGTCAGGCACACCGGAGGGCTGCCCGGTTACGTGTCCATGGTTTTCATGGTTCCCGAGATCAGGCTGGGCGTCTGCATTCTGACCAATCAGGAATCGGTCGAAGCCTTCCTCGCCACGGTGCTCCATGTCGTGGACCACTACATGGATGCCCCACCCTGTGACTGGGTCTCGGCCTACGAGAAGGTGCTCGGGCGAGAGCGGGCGGAAACGGCCGAGAAAGAACGCCGGGCCGCAGGGGAAAGAAACACCTCGTCGCGCCCCTCGCTTCCGCTGGACCGATATGCGGGCACTTACGCGGATGCCTGGTACGGAGACGTCCAGATCACACAGGAGGCGGGCAGGCTCGGGATCCGTTTCGGGGCAACGCCCAAGCTTGTCGGACAATTGGAGCACTGGCAATACGATACCTTCGTCGCGCGCTGGAATGATCGCGAACTCCGGGCGGATGCGTTCGTTACCTTTTCATTGGGTCCAGAGGGCCGGGTTGAACAGGTCAGGATGAAGGCGGTTTCACCCGCCACTGACTTCAGTTACGACTTCCAGGATCTGAATCTGCAGCCTAAAACTGTTCGTGGAGAAGAATGAAGAACAAGGCGGACAACCCGGGGGCACTGTTGAAAGGCAGGCAAACATCGCCCCTCGTGGAGCTGTTTTATGACCTGTCCCACCTGAAGCAGGTTTACCGTCAGGGCTGGCTCCGGAGGGGGATTCCGCCCGAACGGTGCGAGAGCGTCGCCGAGCACTCCTTTGCAGTCGCGATGCTCGCGCTGTTTATCGCCGACCGCTTCCCGGAGCTTGACCGGCTCCGCCTTCTCGAGCTCGCCCTGTTGCATGATTTTGGCGAGATCCACGCGGGCGATATCACCCCGCAAGATGCCGTTCCGAGAGACGAGAAGATCGCCCGGGAGAGGGAGTCGTTCACGCAGGTGCTGCGCCGGCTTCCGTCCCGCGATTACTTCCTGTCGCTTTTTGAAGAGTACGAGGCGGCCAATACGAGGGAAGCGCAACTCATCCGTCAGCTCGAGAAACTCGAGATGGCGCTGCAGGCGAGCGTGTACCAACATCAGGGCCTGGCTGATCTCGGGGAGTTCCTCGATTCGGCCGGAGAGGTAATCGAAGATCCGCGGCTAAAGGTCATCCTTGAGGAACTTCGTGAGATGTCGTAGATCCGACTTCGCAGTCGGACTGGTTTCCCGTGCGACATGCGTCCGACTGGGAAATCGGACCTACGGGAGACCGGGACCTACACCGTCACGACCACCTTCCCGAATTGTGCAACATCGTGCAAATGTTGGAGTGCTTCCCGGCCCTGCTCCAGAGGAAAGACCCGGTCGATGACCGGTTGGAGTTTCCCCTCTCCCAGGAGTGTGACCACCTGCCCGTATTCCACGCGATTGCTCATGGTGGATCCCAGGATATCGATCTGCTTCCAGAAGATCAGCCGGATCTCCTCTTGCGGATTTGGACCTGCGGTGGCGCCGCAGCTAACGATGCGGCCGCCTTTACGCACGGCCTGCAGGCTCTTCCTCCAGGTTTCACCCCCGACGCTGTCAACCACCACGTCCACGCCCCGCTTGCCCGTCTCGGCCAACACCGCCCTTGCGACGTCCTGTTCCCGGTAGTTGTATAGAAAATCGGCACCCAGTGACTTGGCCTTCTGGAGCTTCACGTCGCTCGAGGAAGTGACGAAAACCCGGGCCCCGGCGAGCTTTCCGATGGCAAGAGCTGCCAGCGAGACCCCGCCGCCCACGCCATGGATCAGCAGATCCTGGCCGGGCAGCAGACGCGCCCGGGTCATCAACATACGCCAGGCGGTCTGGAAAACCAGGGAGAAAGCCGCCGCCGCCTCAAACCCGACCGCTTCAGGAATCCGATGGAGGTTCTCTTCCGGAACGACGAAGAACTCGGCGAGTGTTCCGTCTTGGTGCTCGCCGACGATTCCGACCTTGATGCAAAGGCTCTGCTCGCCTGCCTGGCAGAACTCGCAACAACCGCATGACAGGACGGGATTGAGCATCACGCGATCGCCGGGCTTGACGGAACCCACGTCGTCACCGGTGGCGTCCACTACTCCGGCGCCGTCGGCGCCCAGGACATGAGGCATTTGGAGCACCAAGCCGGGAAGACCTTCGATCACAAACAGATCCAGGTGGTTGAGGGCGGCGGCCTTCATCCTCACTCGCACCTGGCGGCTTCCGATCCGCGGATCGGGAACTAAACCGTACCGAACAGCATCAAGGGTTCCGTGTCCTTCGATGAAAACTGCTCTCACAGGAACATTCTACCCGAGTTAACCTCCAGATCGACCGCACTCAGGACCCGACCCCATGGATAACATCACACACAGTCTGGTCGGGGTAGCCCTTGCCCGGGTTGGGCTTCGGGAGAGGGTCCCTTTTGGCACCCTGACACTGGTAGCGCTCGCGAATCTTCCCGACGCCGACATCGTCTCGGGAGCCTGGGGAACTCTCTACTATTTCGCCTACCACCGTGGAAGCAGTCATTCAATCATAGGGACGGCGGGCCTGGCAGCGATCTGCTCGGTCTTGCTCTGGGCGATCGCCCGGATCAAGTCACCTCCCGGCGGGCACTCGTTTACCGGGATCTTAGGGGCGGTTTCCGCTACTCTTGCGACTCATCCCCTGCTCGATTACACGAACTCATACGGACTCAGACCGTTCTTACCGTTCCTCGATCGCTGGTACTACGGCGATCTTGTGTACATTATCGATCCCTTCCTCTGGTTGATCGTCGGAGGCGGCGTTTATCTGTCTTCAACTCGCCGTCGCCGAACGGACGTCGCCTGGCTCGCGTCAGCAGTCCTGGTCTTCGGCGTCACTGTTTTAGTCAGCCGCCAGGAGCCCGGACTCTGGTACCTGCCGTGGTTCTGGGCTTTGGGCGTGGCAGCCATCTGGTGGACAGGCCGAAGAGCGGGAATCGAGCGGAGGGTTTGGGGATGGGCGTCTCTGGCCGGAGTCGTTGTTTGGTGGACAGTCCTTCTTCTGTCGAGAACTGTCACATTGTCGGAAGTCTCTCCGGTCGTCGACAGTCGATTTGGAGTTCAGGAACAGATCGTGGCGGTGCCCCGAGCGGCCGCGCCGCATCAATGGGACATCTTCTGGAGCGATCGCGAAAATGTTTACTATGCGCCCTGGTCGCTGGCTGGAGCGCTCACCAAGGGTTTCGAAGTCATGAAGAAGAACACCGAGAACCCGGCCGTGCAGAGGGCGCTCCACAGTTGCCCGGGCGCTCTCCTGGCGAATTTCGCGCGGTTCGAGTTCTTCGAGGTGATCGAACGGAAGGGGGAGCCGGTGGTCATCCTGAGGGACGCGCGGTTTGTCAGAAGCGGAGACGATGGTCGGAATTTCGGCGTCTTCGAAATCCCAGTCGGAAGGAAGACGAGCGAACCGTGCCCTGGGGATTAGTGCATGGGGGGAAAGACTATAGGGAAATAGGACCGATAGGACCTATAGGACATATAGGCAACTGCTCTTAATCCTATACGTCCTATCGGTCCTATATGTCCTATTCTCCTACCCGCGCTCCTGCTTGATCTTCTTCGTCAGTGCGGGAACGATTTCGAGCACGTCGCCTACAATTCCATAATTGGCAACGTTGAAAATAGGCGCATTCGGGTCGGTATTGATAGCCACGATGCAGCCGCTGTTCTTCATCCCCACGATGTGCTGAATCGCACCCGAAATGCCGCACGCCAGGTAAAGCTTGGGGGTCACGCTCTGCCCGGAGCTGCCGATCTGCCGCTCGCGCCCCAGCCACTCGTTGTCTACTACGGGGCGGCTGGCGCCTATTTCCGCGCCCAGCACGTCGGCCAGTTCCTGCACGACGGGCAGGTTCTCCTGCTTCTTGATCCCACGGCCCACCCCGACGATGATTTCCGCACGGGTCAGATCCACCTTGCCCTTAGTGGCCTCGATGGTCTCCTTGATCTGCCGTTTGCTGTCCACGCCGGCGAAATCGACCGCGCGCGCCGTAATCGGAGCGGCACCGGGCCGAAGGGCATCGACGCTCGATGCGCCCGCCTGTATGGAAACCAGCCACGGATAACCTGACTTGACCGTCACATCCGCGTTCAGCTTGCTTCGGAACATCTGGCGTACAAAAACCAGTTTCCCTTCCGCGGCCTTGTAGCCGATACAATCGGTGACCAGTGCAGTTCGCAACCTTGCAGCAAGCCGCGGCGCGAGATCGATGGTCTGATAGGTGTGGGCGATCAGAACGAGATTAGGCCGGTCAGAGCCAAGGATCTCTGCCAGCGCGTGCACGTAAAAGTCCGGGTTGTACTCGCCTAAAACCGGATTCTCGACCGCAATGATCGAGGCCATGGCGTATCGTGACAGCTGCTCTGTGACTGCCCCGACCTGCGCTCCCAGTACGATGCCGTGGATCTCCATGCCGGTCTCAGAAGCCATCTGTTGGGCGAGGGCCACAGTCTCAAGGGAAGGCGTGCGCGGTCGACTGTTCGCGTGATCGATCAGGACGTAGATTTTTTCAGCCATAACGTGTCAAAAGTAATTGTTTTCGTTTGAGGGCCGCGACGGTTACCCGGCCCAGGATGACCCTAGATGACTCTCGCTTCCTTCCGAAGCTTGTCGACGAGCTGAGCGACCACTGTCTCCGGGTCGCCCTGCAGCATCTCAGCCTTCTTACCGCTGTCCGGCATGTAAAGACGGCTCACTTCGAGTGAAGGAAGGCCGGCGGGATTGACGCCCGTTTCCTCCAGCCGGATTTTCCGGATCTCCTTGCGTTTGGCCGCCATGATCCCCTTCAGGGAGGTAAAGCGGATCTGGGAAATTCCGGCTTGTATGGTGAGAACCGCCGGCATCGCCATCTGGACCCGTTGGAACCAGCCGCTTTCCATCTCGCGAAGCGCCGTAACCTGGGCCGCCTGGGGATCGGCAGCAACCTCCATCACAATCGTGGCATGTGGAACCCCGAGAAGCTCGGCCAGCATGACACCGGTCTGGCCGTAGCCGTAGTCATCGGACTGGGTGCCCGCCAAAACCAGGTCATATTGCTCTTTCTTGAGGATTTCGGCCAGCACCGAGGCGATTCCGAACGGACTGGTGAGCTGACGGCCCGGGTCTTCCACTAGAATTCCCCGGTCGGCGCCCATCGCCAGACCCTTGCGCATGGACTTTTCGGCGCGCTCGGAACCGATGGTCAGAAGCGTGACTTCTCCGCCGAATTTCTCCTGGAGCTTCAGGGCCTCCTCCAACGCATACTCGTCACATTCATTGATCTCGAAACTCAGATCGGCTTCCTTGATCCAATCGCCCTGAGGACCGATCTCGTACCTGGTGTCACGGCTGGGAACTTCCTTCAGGCAAACGAAGATTTTCACTTTTTGAATAGCCTTTCGAAAGCCTCTCGCGGATCGAGAGAGGGGCGTGGTGCACTGGATGTTATTTCCTTTTCAACTCGGGTGCGAATCTCGAAGAACTCGCAGGTGTTCCGGCCATCCTTGCGAGCTACACGGGCTTGAATCGGCTGCGAACACTCGAAGCGAGTTGAAGGGTCAAAGAAGACGCAGTTTCGGCAGGTATGGAGATCGGCCTTGCACTTCGGGCACTGGCTGAGCGCGCTGATGTCGCCATAGGAGGGTGGCAACGCGACCCCGCACATGCCGCAGCGAATCACCTGGTGAAAACCGGGCATCTTCGGAGACCGCGGCCCTTCCCGCTCTTTTCTCGGTGCGGCGGTCGACTGAGTCCGCTCCTGGCGACGCTCGCCATCTCGATATCCTGGTTGCTTGTATTTCATTTTTGTCCTTAGCTGACGGCCCGCCCCGGTGACTCCTTTCAGGCACAGTTGCCGGAAATGGAGAGGTTCTTCAGTGCGTGAAAACGAGTCAGGGACGAATCTCTGCTCAGAGGGTTCTTGTCGGATCGGATCTTCCGGCCGCCCGCCCGGGGAAAGCTGGGGAGCTGCTACTTGCCTCCCGGATACCGGCTGGAGACGACGAGCAAGAGCATCGGCGCTACAACCGCCGACTGCAATGCGATTCTAAGCTATAGATGGAGTTCGGTTCAAATCGTTTCTTGCATCTGAATGCGAAATTCTCGTCCAGACGACCGGCTAACCAGCTGACCAGCTGACCAGCTAATCTGGCAACCGGCCGAACTTGGATTCGCAGAAATTTGAGTCTGAGCCAGTCAGGCGTCAGCCAGCTGTCATCGTCAGCTGGTCAGCCGGTCAGCCGGCACTCATTTCTGCCCGTAATACGCGCCGGGGCCGTGCTTCCGCAGGAAATGCTTGTCGTGGAGCGCGGCCGCTATCGGCATAACCGAGCCATTTAAGGTCACGGTGAGAAACGCCATGCGGGCCAACTCCTCCAGGACGACAGCATTGTGAGCGGCCGCAGACGCGGTCGCTCCCCAAGCGAAAGGTCCGTGGCCAGAGACCAGAACCGCGGGCAGGCGATCAGCGCTGAGATCCTGGAAGCGCCGGGCGATAACCCAGCCGGTATTTGCCTCGTAGCCCGCCTTGATCTCGTCCGGCTGCATCGGTTCGGTCACCGGAACGGGCCCGTGAAAGTAATCCGCGTGCGTGGTCCCCAGGCAGGGTATTTCCCTTCCCGCCTGAGCCCAGGCCGTGGCGTACGTTGAGTGCGTGTGGACGACGCCGCCAATGGAAGGGAAGGATTTGTAGAGGACCAGGTGAGTGGCCAGATCGGAAGAGGGACGCAGCGTACCTTCCACTATACGTCCCTCCAAGTCCGTTACCACGAGATCTTCGGCCCGGAGTGCTTCGTAGGAAACCCCGCTTGGCTTGATCACCACGAGGTTCTCGCGCCGATCTATCCCGCTCGCGTTTCCGAAGGTATAAAGCACCAGTCCCCGGCGGACGATCTCCAGGTTAGCGTCGAGGACCTCGAGGCGAAGGCTTTCAAGTCGCATCCGGAAACGGCCTTACTGGTTCTTCACCATGTCGCCGACCTTCACGCCCGCACCGGACGTGAGGGTGCCGGTCGCGGAAACCGCGTCGACTTCCGAGACCTGGACCAAACCGACTTCCTGGGTCAGTTCTTTGAGGACTTTCCCGGTTGCCGGATCTTTGATCGTATTGGTGACGCGCATGACACGCAGCTTGTCACCGACCTTCACTCCAGCACTACTGCCGACGTTGAGAATCACCATCCCGCCATCAACATGGGCGACCTGTCCCTTGACCTCCACAACGTGTGTCGGGAGCTTGTCCGCCTGGGCTACCAATTGCGCAGCGACTGCGTCAGCGGCCGCGTGAGTGGCCTCTCCAAGGATCGTCTCGCGAAAGTTGCTGCTGCCCATTTCAATCCCGCCGGCGCCAAAGCCACCGCCGCCCGCGCCGCCGCCTTCCAGGAGCAACCCACTTCGCTTCGATTCGCCCGCGCCCTCGGCCACGGCAAGAATTTCCGCGGTGTTCACATCGATGATTCTGGCGTCGAGCACAACCTTGGCTTTGCCTTTGGAGGTGCCGACCTTGCCGGCTCCGAAGCCTCCCCATCGGCCGCCCAGCCCGCCAATGCCGACCTTCTTGTCTTCGGTTCCAAACTGAGTGATGCTGCCGATGATAAGAGCGTCAACACCGAGAACTTTTCCCAGCTGTGCCGCGGTGTTCGGATTGGCCCGGTCACTGTTTGAGAAGTTCTGCTCCGCCATGACCGCGTCAAGAGCTTTGCGCTCCACGACGCTGTAGGTCCCGTCCTTGACCAGTCGGGTCACGAGCAGGTCGGAGATGCCTTTCCCGATATCCCAGTTCCCTCCCCACCAATTCTGTATGGAAGCAAAATCAAAATCGAGGATGGCAACCCGCTTCCGCGGTGCGCCAAACATGAGGCTTGAACACAGAACAACCACAAGGAACATCAGCAATGCTTTTCTCATTCGTCAACCTCACTCGTCATAAAGGACTCTTTGTTACCCGGGACGGATCAGCGAATTTCCTTCAGAGCGCCGTTCTCGAACAGAAGCGAGTACGCCGAATAGCGCCACACCGTCCGTTCGCCGAGTTTCACCTTCTGAAGAGGAATGCCTACTGCCCTGATGACCTCCTCTTCCCCCATCCCCTCCTGGAGCAGGATGGACTGCGTAGAGACCGGCTCTTCCTTGCGCTCGGGTGGTCGGTTTTTCCACTCCTCGACAAACCGCTGGCTGTCGTACAACGTTGGCGTGGGACCGTACTCAGCGTAAGGATACCAACCCCCGTAGCCCGACCACGGACCATACATGTCCAGATGAAAAGGGCTGCCGACGCGAGTCGTTTCGTGGCGCCCAAACAGAAACCGATCAGCGAAAAACAATGACGCAAACTCCCTCGGCAGGCGGGCGACAGGAAAGATGCCGACATTGGAACGAAACCCATGCCCGGGGAACAGGCCGAAGTTTGAAACGCGGTTGCCGCGGCTTCGCCCGACGTTCCCGAACCTGGAATCGGGCTGGGCAAGACCAGAACCAACCAAAAGGCTAGCGAGAACCACAAGGATCACTGTTCTTTTCATCGCGGGGCCTCCGTCCGACGCCATTATAATAGATACCGTCTACGCGTCAATTTAATGCGAGCATCCCGAAGCCTCCGTATCGTAGAGCGGATGCAACGAGCGAGAAAGCTATGAACCCCAGAATCACCGGATTGTTCGCTGCCTTGATTACTCCCTTGCGGGAGGATGGCGGGGTCGACTACTCGATCTACGAGGACCTGATCAGCTTCGTGCTTGAGCGGGGCGTCGACGGGATCTGCGCAGGCGGGGCGACCTCCGAGTACGTCGGTTTCGACCTGGCGGAGAGGAAGGAACTGATCAGCCGGGCGGGCCGGCGGGTCGCGGGCAAGGGGCGTCTCATATGCGGTGTCGGGACGCACTCCATGGAACGAACCCTTCAATTGGCCCGTCATGCTCAGGAGTGCGGAGCGACTGCGGTTCTGGTACCGGCACCCCATTTCTACCCGTACGATCAGCGAGATCTGGATTCTTTTTTCAGGAAAGTTTGCAGCTCCATCCAGGTGCCCTGCCTCCTCTACAATCTCCCGCAATTCACCAGTCCCCTGGAACTCGAGACCATCGTTCGATTGCTGTTGACAGCCGAAAATGTATGCGGGATCAAAGACAGCAGCGGTGACCATAAGGCGATCAGCCGTCTGCACCTCGCCCGGGAGCAAAGTGATTTTTCGCTCCTCGTCGGAAACGACCGGCTGATTTCCGCGGGGCTCGGCAACGGGTGGGATGGTGTGATTTCCGGGCTGGCCTGTCTCCTTCCCGAACTGTTCACCGACCTGTACGCCAAGAACCGGGCCAAGGACCGGAGCGGAAGCGATACGCTTCAGAAGAAGCTCGATGAAGTAATCGCCGAAACGGAACGGCTTCCTTTCCCCTGGGGAATACGGGTGGGCCTGGCGCTTCGCGGCTTTCCGAGCGGACCGCTTCCCCTACCGCTGGCCCCATTTAGGCGACAGCAGGTTCTACAGTTCCGAAACTGGCTGTCGAACTGGATGGATCAGCAGGTCGGACTCGTGCGTTAGGGGGGCGAGGGTTATACGGTTCGCGGTTACACGGTTCACGGTTCACGGTTCGGGGTTCGGGGTCCAGGGTTGTGAGTTGCGCGGTTGTCGAGTTCGGGGACAATCCGCGCACTGCGCTGAAAAACGCTCCGTTTGCGGTTCTGTATATCTCCCTTACGGGTCTTAGTGCAAACGATCGGGTCATCAAGCGGTCAGAACCGCAAACGGAGCGTTTTCAGCGCAGTGCGCGGATTGTCGCGAGGTCGGTTAATCCTTGAATAGTCCGAATCCTCGGAAACCCCCGAACCATAGTTGCAGCACTCTAAACCCCGCAACCCCGACTCAGAACTCAGAACTCAGAACCCGGAACTCCGAACCGTATAACCCCCGCTCTTCAGAGCCTTTCCAGGTGAGGGTCGGTCTCGATCACAGGCTTGGCCAGGATCCAGGAAAACAGAACCGACAGTAGCCCCACGAGAACAACCGTGAAGACGACTATATAAGCAAACTTGGTGTTGATGTTCCCGAAGAGCATGAGCGCTTCGCTGCGCGGCTGCTCGACGGTCAGGTACCAGTCCAACTCGGGCAGGCTGTCCTTCATCTTGAATTGAGGAAGTCCGAGAAACACCTTCTCGTTCCCCTCCCCGGCCACTATTGCCGGATCCCCGTTTTCAATTGCCGCACGGACTTCCTTGAAGTACTTGTACCGCTGGCCGTCCTTGAAGGTTGCATTCGGTCCGACTAAGACGGTGGCATCGCCGCGGACCAGAATTGCGTGCCCCTGTTCCCCGACCTTGATCGAGCGGACGTGGTTGATGATCTGCTCGCTGTCGACGATCGCCTTGACTACTCCGATGGCCTTCCCGCTTTCCCGGTCCATGATCGGGATGGCGACGTCCATGGCGAAGATTCCCGCGTTTTCGTCAAAAGTGATGTCCCCCAGGAAGCGCCCGCCCTCCCCTTGCCGAAAGGCGAACTGCCACCACCTTTTTCCGGAGAGCAGGTACTCGGCGTGCTTCCGGGTTGCGGCAACGGTTCGACCGTGGGCGTCCGTAACCAGGATGTCCCGGAAACTGGCGCTGTCCAATGTGTACTCGCGCAGAAACTGCGACGCAGGGGTCGAGACAATGGTCGCGACGACGCCCGGCTTGTCGTTATCCGCCGTCGCCCACTGGCTTTGAATCTTCGCGATATCTCCCGTCGGAACGCTTCGATTGGATTGCTCGACCGCGGCGCGGACATCGGGCGTCCGTGCCACACTGTTCAGCTCATCCCTGATCCTCCGGAGGTGGTCGCTCAGTTCCATTTGGGCATTCTCGGCGACGACGCTCAGATGACCTCTGACCGCATCCTGGTACGTGTCGCGTGCCCCGTTCAGAAGGACTAATGAACCGACCGCCATCGGCAAAAGGCCGATGATGACAAAGAGGATAAGGACCTTGGGCTGAATTCGGGTTTCTTTCTCGTTCTCCATAAACCCTCCTTCCAAGGCAAAACCCAGCTCGGGCTGACTGTCTGATCGCTAAGTGAGTCTTGAACTCTGACTGCGATTGTATGCCCTCACCCACGTGTTTTCAAACCGATTAAGCTCGCTCTCTCGACGCTTCTCCGCCTCCCGTCCCACCGCTAAAACCTGAGATTCGGCGGGCGGTTGGGGCGACAAGGCAACAGGCTCTGCCTCCTTCGACTTGCGTGTAAGATAACTGCATGAGACAGATTCGCGTGAGTACAGGCAAGAAGCTGGAGCTAAAGGAGATCACGGAGCTGATAAACGGGATTCTGGCGGGCGCTCCTCAGGAAGGAGTGTGCCTGGTGTTCTGCCCGCACACGACCGCCGGCCTGATCGTGAATGAAAACGCCGACCCGGACGTGCGCCACGATCTGGAGCGCGCCTTCGAAAAGGCCGTCCCCGCAGTCCGCTTCGATCATGCAGAAGGCAACTCGCCGGCTCATTTTCTTGCGAGTCTGACCGGACCTTCGGTCATGCTTCCGATTGAAAACGGCCGATTGAAGCTGGGCACCTGGCAGGGCGTGTTCCTGTGCGAGTACGACGGCCCTCGAACCAGGGAAGTGTGGGTACTAGTGCGGTAGGGATGAATTCCGGACAGGATTTACAGGATTAACACGATTTGCGGGCCGCAAATCGTGTTAATCCTGTAAATCCTGTCCAGAATTCCCTGGCGGGTCTCAATCCCGGGCGAAGGCGGCATCAAAGGCCACAGCCGAGGGAGTGAAATCGACGTTCCGGACGAAGGCCGCGGCTTCCCGCGCACCGTGCTCGCGGTCCATCCCGCCGTCCTCCCACTCGACCGATAGCGGTCCCTGGTACCCCACCTGATTCAGGGCGCGAATGATCTCCTCGAACCGGATCTTCCCGCGGCCCAGCGACCGGAATTCCCAGTAACGATCCGGGTGCCCGAAGTTCAGATGGCCCCCGAAGACACCGGCCCGGGTGGGCACGTCCGACCAGTTCACGTCCTTCATGTGAACATGAAAGATCCTGTTCCCAAAAGTGCGGATGAACTCGACGTAGTTAACCCCCTGGTAACCGAAGTGGCTTGGGTCGTAGTTGAACCCGAACGCCTTATGCCCTTTCACGGCATCGAGCGCTCGCTGGGCGCTCGAAATGTCGAAGGCGATTTCGGTCGGATGTACCTCGAGGCCGAAACTGATTCCCAGTTCCGAATACACGTCGAGGATCGGGATCCATCGAGCCGCGAAGTCCGCGTAACCAGCGTCGATCTGGGCCGTCTCCACGGGCGGAAACGAATAGAGCAGCGGCCAGATGGAACTACCGGTGAAACCATTGACGATCTTCACGCCGAAGCGGGCAGCCGCCCGGGCCGTGTTTTTCATCTCCTCCGCCGCACGCCGCCTGACCCCTTCAGGATCCCCGTTACCCCAGACCGCAGGCGGAATGATCGACCTGTGCCGCTGGTCAATATTGTCGCAGACCGCCTGGCCCACCAGATGATTGCTGATCGCGAAACACTTCAATCCGTACTTATTCAAAACATCCCAGCGTCCCGAACAGTAACGGTCGTCTTCGAGCGCCTGGGCGACGTTGAAGTGGTCTCCCCAACACGCCAATTCGACCCCGTCGTATCCAAACTGCTTTGCCTTCTGGCAAATCGTCTCGAAACTCAAATCTGCCCACTGTCCGGTAAAAAGTGTCACGGGTCGAGTCATAACGTCCTTGTCCTCCTATTGCTCCCGAGAATAGCATAGACCCCAAGCATTTACACCGCTCAAATCCAAGTGCTACGAGGACTTGCGAGGGCAGCGAGGCTTTACCCAATCCCGGCGGATTGTCTATAGTTAAAGGATAATGGAACCTATTCGAGCCGAAGAGGGCTGGTTTGTCCTGCACATGTTCTATAGCGCCGACCGGCGCCGATGGGCCGAGCTCACGAACTCGCAACAGTTGGACGTCCAGGGGAGTTTCACCAAGGTGATTGCTGATTTCCGCCTTGGCGCCAACTGCCAGATCAACTGCTACGCGATCCTCGGGCACAAGGCCGATTTCGGCATTATGATGGTCGATCCCGAGCTCAAGCACTTAAGCGAGACGGAAAACCTGGTGCTCAAGGCTTTCCCTCCCGGAGTGCTCACACCCTCCTATTCGTTCTTCTCGTTGACCGAGATCTCCGAATACATGAGCCAGGACAAGGATTACGATCGGACACTACGGGAAAAAGAGGGACTTAGCCCGGACTCGGAACAGTACCAGGCCAAGATGCAGGCGTTTCGGGAGCGGATGCGCTTCTACATCAATGAACGTCTGTACCCCCAGATCCCTGAGCACAGGGCCATCTGCTTCTATCCCATGAATAAGGCGCGCGGCTCGACCTACAATTGGTATTCACTCGACTTCGACAGCCGGAAGAATCTCATGGCTGGTCATCTGGTCAGCGGAAGACGTTACCAGGGGAAGCTCAAACAACTGGTGACCGGATCGGTCGGTCTGGATGCCTGGGAATGGGGAGTCACTCTGTTCGCCGACGACCCTTTCTTCTTTAAAAAGGTAGTTTACGAAATGCGCTTCGATGAAGTGAGCGCCCGATACGGAGAGTTCGGCGATTTCCTCGTGGGGATCCGAATGGAGCCAGCCGACCTGTTCGAGCACCTGCGGCTGTGAAGCCACTGCGCACTGCGCACTACTCACTGCCCACTGCGCGCAGCGCACTACCCACTGCGCACTAAAACAAAAGCTCCGGGCCGGCAGGTTTCATCGGGCCACTCAGAAATCAGTTGGGCAGTGTGGAGTGGGCAGTGGGCAGTGGGCAGTGCGCAGCGCGCAGTTCCCAGTGCGCAGTTGTCAGTCGTCTTCCGTTTGTCTTATCATCCGCCCCTGGGCTCGTCACAATGAAAATCTACACCCGCAAAGGAGACAAGGGTCAGACGTCGCTGATCGGCCGCGCCAGAGTCAGCAAGGACTCGGCCAGGCTGGAAGCCTACGGGACCGTCGATGAGCTCAACAGCTTGCTGGGCCTTGCGCGTGCGCTCTCTCCACACGTTCGAACTCAGGAAATCCTGGGCCGCGTCCAGCACGATCTTTTCGTCGTCGGAGCCGTCCTCGCCGACGTTTCACCCCGCAAGAGAGCGAGCCTCGATGCTGCAAGCTGGGGCAAGCTCGAACTGGACATCGACGCCCTGGAGGCGGGTCTGACGCCACTGCGCAATTTCATCCTTCCGGGCGGCACCCCATCCGGCGCTGTAATTCATCTTGCCCGCACCGTTTGCAGGCGCGCCGAGCGGGCCACAGTTGCGGTCGCAAACAGCGGGGAGGAGATCGATGCGGACCTTCTCGCCTACCTGAACCGGCTCTCCGACCTGCTCTTTGTCCTTGCCCGGCACGATAACCGGGCGTCAGGCATTCCCGAAGAAATCTGGAAGATGGAAGACAAGAAATGACCAAGAGTGCAGAAGCAGCCCCGTGCCCTCATTGCCGGAATTCCGGCTGGGTCGTGACCACAGAGGACGCGGTCGAGAAAGTGACCCCGTGCCCTGATTGCACGACCGCATCGCGAGCGCGAACTTTGCTGACCAGAGCCGGCATCCCGCCCCGTTTCGCAGACTCGAGTTTCCGTAACTACAAACCAAAAGAGGGCCAGCGAAGCCAGGAAAATGCGCTCAAGCGCGCGATCGAATACGTCGAGTCCTTTCCCAAGACCCGCGGTCTGCTTTTCGTCGGTCCTCCCGGCGTCGGAAAGACCCACCTGTCGGTCGCGATTCTCCGCGAACTCGTCACGTCAAAAGGAGTCCACGGGGCATTCGTCGACGAAGCCGAATTGCTCCGCCGTCTCCAGTACTCCTACACCCCTGACTCGCCGGAAACCGAGCAGGAGGTCATGCGCCCGCTGATGCGCGTGGAGCTTCTCGTCTGGGACGACCTGGGGACCGGTCGGCCAACCGAGTGGGTGTCCGAGACCATTCGCACTATTCTCAATAACCGGTACACCCACAACCGCCAGACGATCCTCTCGTCGAACTGCCCCCTGGAAGGCACCAAGACCGTGACCGGAAGCCGCTCAAGTCATTACACGCTGGAGGAGCGGCTGACCAAACCGCTGTATTCCAGGCTTCGGGAGATGTGCGAGCTGGTGGAAATCTCAGGACCGGACAACCGGATCGAAAAGGCGCAGGCGCGCAGAGCGGGCCACTCGTCCTCCTGACCAGACCGTCCGGCAAACGAGCGCCGGACCCTACTCCCCGCGCGGGCTTTCAACCTCAGAAAGGTGGCGAAAGACGCCGCTTCTAATCGACCAAATCGTGCTTTTATAAACTTACAGGCTATTAACAAACTTGGCTATTTAGAACCGGCCACTTTAACATTGTGGAAATACTGTGAATATCCTGTGATGAGGCGCATCTCAATTTATTGAGCCCGAAAAAGTAAGGTTAGCGTCGGGCGGTTTTCCACAGAAGGTGAACGCTTTTTTCCCTTTGCTCGCCTGTTCCTTAGAGACAAAGGCAAGCTATACTGACCTTGTCCCAAGGGGTAAACGAAAAGCACGACCCCCTGAGATGACGGACTCGGTCGGGACCGATTCGCTGCCGGCGAAAGTCGATGGCGACAAAACCAACCGAGGACTCTGATCGGCTTCCTTGTGAAACCGCTTCAGACGCAGGTTGGACCAAAACCGGCGACCGGGATTTCGGTCTCGATAGCCAGGAAGCATGGTTCGACAGACGAGCGTCTCTCAGAACAGTTGCTGCTTCGATAATCTTCCGGGGAACCGCAAGGCGAACCGAAAGAACGGGTTCTTGGAACATCTGCTTCGCAGGTCGAAAGGCCGGTCGAAGCGGGCGTACTGAATGGACGCGGTGGTCTGACAGAGTCGTAAGATTCGGACAGGCCGATAGTCGAAGCGGACGAGAGACAGTTTCGCAACACTTGTTCGCAAGTGCTCGCGAACCTGGTTCTCCTCCTGAAGCCAAAAGCAGCTTCGCGCTGCACGGAAGCTTCGGGTTGAAACTGCGGCTGCTTCTCGAATGTCACTTGGGACTTTTTTTGTCCATCCGCGGCGCGGCTGCCCGGTCGCGAGCCCCTGTTATAATAGGCCGAAGATGTTCCAGCCCGATTCCCAAGTTCATGCTCCCGACTTCGGCATCGCGGCTCAGTGGCTGAACGTCGATCGTCCCTTATCCCTCGCGGACCTTCGGGGCCGAATTGTCCTGCTCAATTTCTGGAGTTACTGTTCGATCGACTCCCACGGCCTGCTCTCAAATCTGCGCCGTCTCGAGCGGCGGTTTAGAGATAAACTGACCGTGATCGGAGTGCATTCGGGCAAGTACCCCTACGAGAGAAACTCCGAAAGCCTGCGCCAATCGCTCATGCGCTACCGGGTACACCACCCCGTGGTCAACGACTCGGACTTCTCTATCTGGAAGAGTTTTGGCATTCGTAACTGGCCCACTGCTGTTCTGCTGGATCCGGAGAGCCGGATTTCCGGCTTTACATCGAGCGGCGCCGGCTACGATCTCCTGTCGCGAGACGTCACGCGCCTGGCCTACGATTGGGGCTCCGCGATTCGACCTTCCTCCATAAAGTCGACCGTCGGCCGCAAACGTGCCACAAGGCTCAGTTATCCCGCCGGAATCACCTTCTCTCCGCACACCGACCGGATTCTGCTTGCGGACACCAATCACAATCGGGTCCTTGTACTCGACCGCCAGGGGCGGATAGTCGACACGGTCGGCAGCGGAATCGAGTCGCGCAGGGACGGCACCTTCGAGCAGGCAAGCTTTTGCCGTCCCGTTGGTCTCGCGGTCGACGAGGAACATCTTTACGTCGCCGACGCCGGAAACCACCTGATCCGGCGGTGCAGCCTGAGCCGGCGCATAGTCTCCACGATTGCAGGAACCGGCGACCAGGAGCGTCGCCAGGGAATCATACCGTTCCAGAAGGCGTTGCTGACACGACTTAGCGCACCATGGAACCTGCTGCTCATAGGAAAGAATCTATTCGTCTCCATGCCCAGTCTGAACCAGGTCTGGCTCCTTGACCTCATTGCACTTGAGATCGGCACCTTTGCCGGCAGTGGCCACTTCGGCAAAATGGATGGTCCTCTCCACAAAGCCTCTTTTGCGCGCCCGATCGGCCTGGCATCCGATGGTCTGAATTTGTACGTGTCTGATAGCGAGTCGAGCTCGATTCGGATCATGCCGCTTGATCCCGACGGATCGGTCGAAACTCTAGTTGGCCTGGACTTGTTCGAGTCCGGTGACCACGACGGGTCGGTAAGGGATGCGAGGCTTCAGCACCCAATGGGCCTGGCATACAAGGCCGGCCGGCTTTTCCTGGCAGACACCTATAACAACCGGATCAAGACCCTGGCCGGAATGCCCGGTCCCCAGATTAGGAACTTCGCGGGAAGCGGCCAACCCGGGAACGACAACAATTCCCCGGGGTCGTTTCATGCTCCCGAGGCGTTGGCGGTTGTCGGCGACGAACTCTGGATCGTGGACACGAACAACAACACGATGAGAGTCGCGAGTCTGGAAAGCGGGAGCATCAGGACGCTGGATCTCCGGCCAGGGAAGTGATTGTCAATCCGGGGTTTCGGGGTCCTGCGACGGCTCGGACGTTTGGCATTCCCGACACAACCCGTAGATCTTCAACGAGTGGCGGATCGGCTTGAAGCCGTAGGCGCTCGTCACCTGTTTCTGGGCCATTTCCAGGTGGTCGTTGAAAAACTCCGTTGCCTGCCCGCATTTCACGCAGATCAGGTGATCGTGGTGCTGATCCTGGTTGATAGGTTCGAGCCTGCGCGTCTCGTCGGCTAACCGAATCTGCTGGGCGATGCCACATTCGAGGAAGAGGTTAACCGTCCGGTACACGGTCGAGTAACCTATCGTCGGATCAACTTCCCGCACCCTCCGGATCAGTTCGTCCACGTTCACATGGTGGTCTGTGTTGAGGAAGGTTTCCAGGATCAGTTCGCGTTGCTGGGTTCGTTTCAGACCGGCCTTCCTCAAGTGCGCGTAAAAGAGCGCTCGTTGGGGTGCAAAGCGTTCTGTGGCGAGCTGGGAACCGGCCATGGCGCTAGCTTATCACACGACAGCAGAGAGCGGGCAGGGAGCAGGAGGCCTTTGGAGCGCGGACATCTTGTCCGCACTGGGCTCGCGGACGTCCCGTCCGCCCGGCGGGCATCTTGCCCGCCGTTGTCCGGTTGAGCGAACGGCAACCAACCATCTAAAAACGCCGGGCAGGATGCCCGCGAACCCAGTGCGGACGGGACGTCCGCGCTCCAGAAGGCCGCTGCCTTCTGCCCGCTGCCCGCTGCCTTCTGCCTTGACACTGAAATCCCCACTGGTTATAGTCCGCAGGTATTTTTTTGCCCGACACGCGGCTATACTGGCCTCAGCATTGGATTGCACGCGCAAACTCAGGCTGCGAGCCAAGCGGATCGATCGCGTGGAAGTTCCGTCCCAGCGTGTCGAGTTGCACCCAACAACCATCTTGAAACGAGGAAAGGCATCGTGAGCAAAGTACCCGTCGGCATCTTGGGAGCGACAGGAACTGTCGGACAGAAGTTTATCCTGTTGCTTGCTGACCACCCCTGGTTTGAGATCACCGAACTGGCCGCTTCCGAGCGTTCGGCAGGCAAGGTCTATGAAGAGATCGTCTCGTGGAAACAGACCGTTGCGATCCCCGAGAAAGTTCGCAAAATGGTGGTGAAGCCCTGCGAGCCCAACCTGGACTGCAAGTTTGCGTTCTCCGGGCTGGATGCCTCCGTTGCCGGAGATATCGAGAAAGCCTTCGCGGAAAACGGGTACTGGGTCTTTTCCAACGCGCGCAACTATCGAATGGAATCGGATGTCCCCCTGGTGATCGCCGAGATCAACGCCTCGCACCTCGACATACTGCCGTTCCAACGGAAGCAGCGGGGATGGCCCGGCGCGATCATCACCAATGCCAACTGTTCGGCGATCGTGCTCGCATTGTCGCTGGGCCCGCTTCACAAGACGTTTGGGCTGAGCCTTGTCAACGTCGTAACGTTCCAAGCGATCTCGGGCGCCGGATACCCGGGCGTTCCTTCCCTGGACATCCTCGGCAACGTTGTCCCGTTCATTGGCGGCGAGGAGCCGAAAATCGAAAGCGAGACCCAGAAGATACTGGGCACTTTCTCGGCGAATGCGATTCAGCATGCGGACTTCCTCGTCAGCGCCCAGGCGAATCGGGTTCCGGTCGAGGAAGGGCATCTGGAGTGTGTTTCGGTCAAGCTCAGGACGCAGGCCTCCATCGAGGATCTGATCGCCTGCTGGCGCGATTTCCAGGGTGAAACGGAAGGACTCGACCTGCCTTCATCCCCGGAAAACCCGGTCGTTGTCTTCAACGAAAAGGACCGGCCCCAACCGCGATTGGACGTGTGGAAATACAAGGGCATGAGCTCAATTGTCGGCAGGGTGCGCCCCTGCCCCGTGCTCGATTTCAAATACGTCGTCCTCGGTCACAACACCATCCGCGGAGCTGCCGGGGCCTCGGTCCAAAACGCCGAACTGGTTTTTAAAAAAGGATTGATCTAATTACCGAATTTACCTGACCCGGGTAGACTTGTGCCCGGATCTTCCGGAAGGGGCGGAACCACAAATGATAGTCATGAAGTACGGCGGCACCTCCGTGCAGGACGATGCCGCGATGCTCCGGTCCATCGAGGCGATCTGCCGTCAGAAGGACCGTGCTCCGGTCGTAGTGCTGTCTGCCATGGCAGGCGCGACCAACGGCTTGCTCAAGATTGCCGACCTTGCACATCAGGGCAACCTGGAAGGCGCCAAAGCGATCAGCTCGAAACTCCGTGACCATCACGTTGCGGTCGCCGGGAAGCTGCTGACCGGCGACAGGCTGGCGAAGGCGGAAGAGTTTGTCAACGAATGCTTTTGCCAGATAGCGAACATCATCCAGGGCCTCTTCCTTCTCGGAGAATGTTCAGCCCGGACCAAAGACGCGATCGCTTCTTTCGGGGAGCGAATGAGCAGTTTCATCTTCGCGGGGGCTCTCGTGGAAAAAGGCCTTCCCGGGGTTCTCGTCGATTCGCGCGAGCTTATCAAGACGGATGACAATTTCACTCAGGCTGTGGTCAATCAGGATGTTTCCTTCCCGCTGATTCGCGAACGACTCAGCCCACTCCTGAAAGAGGGGAAGATCCCGGTACTTCAAGGATTCATCGGCTCCACTGCGGGTGGGATCAGTACAACGATCGGGCGAGGCGGGTCGGATTTTTCGGCCTCGTTGTTCGGCGCCGCGCTCCAGGCCGAAGACATCCAGATCTGGACGGACGTGCCGGGGATTCTGACCGCGGACCCGCGGATCGTGGAGAAGGTGTTCAAAATCAAAGCGATCTCGTTCGCCGAAGCCTCCGAGCTGGCGTACTTCGGAGCCAAGGTGCTTCATCCGAGCACACTTCTGCCGGCGGTCGAACGCAACATCCCTGTGCACGTCTGCAACTCCATGAAGATCGATCAAGCAGGCACGTTCATTTCCGCACAGAGCATTCCCTCCAGAACGGCGATTAAGTCGATCGCCTGCAAGAAGGGGATCACGATCGTCAACATCCATTCCACCCGGATGCTTCTGGCGCATGGATTTCTGCGTCGGATCTTCGAGGCATTCGAGAAACACGAGACGGTCGTCGACGTCGTGTCGACCTCGGAGGTCAACGTCTCCCTGACCATCGACTCGACCCAGAAACTGGACGCGATACTCGCTGACCTGAAAATCTTCGCCGACGTGGAAATCGAAACAGACGCAGCCGTGATCTGTGCGGTGGGAGACAATGTCCGATCGACCCCCGGAATTGCAGGCAGGATCTTCGGAGCGATTGACAACATCAACGTCCGGATGATCTCTCAGGGCGCGTCCCGGATCAACGTGACATTCCTGGTACGCGGGGCTAGGATGGAGGAGGTCGTCAGGCGGCTGCACGACGAGTTCTTCGCATCGCCCGATCCAGAGCTTTTTGAATCCTGTTAAGCGAGAGACCGATGCGCATAGCACTGATCGGCTACGGAAAGATGGGCAAGACGGTCGAGAGGATTGCCCGCGACGAAGGACACGAAATCACCCACAGGATGGACATCGCCGATAATCCGACGGATTCGGGGTTCTCGGGCGACTGGGTGAAGCAGACCGACGTCCTGATCGATTTTTCGCTGGGAACTGCCGTCCCCGCAAACGTCCGCAACGCCGCCGCCGCACGGATTCCGATCGTAGTCGGAGCAACGGGCTGGTACGACCGGCTGGAAGAAGTGCGGGCGATTGTCGAGACCCAGGGCGGCGCCTGCCTGTACTCCAGCAACTTCAGCCTCGGCGTTCAGATCCTGTTTTACATGGTGCGCCAGGCGTCGCAGGTGTTTTCGAGGTTCAAGGAGTTTCATCCGTACATCCTCGAGACTCACCACATCCAGAAACTCGATGCCCCCTCGGGCACGGCGCTGACCATCCAGAAGGTGATGTCCGAGTTTTACGGAGAGAAGAAGGTACCCACGACCGCCGTCCGGGCGGGGTTTTTTCCTGGCACCCACGTCGTTGGTTTCGACTCCCCGGTGGACACGGTCACCCTCGAACACACAGCGCGCAGTCGCGATGGATTTGGCCGGGGAGCGCTGATCGGCGCCCAGTGGATCATCGGCAAAACTGGCTTATATACTTTCGAACAAGTGATCTTCGGAGAACAACATGATTAAGATCCAAGGCTGCGGGACGGCACTGGTTACGCCGTTTGCTCCGGACGGAAGTGTCGATCTGGACTCCTATCGTAGTTTCATCGAGTGGCAGATCCAGTCCGGCATTGATTTCCTCGTCCCTTGCGGGACGACTGGCGAGAGCGTCACGCTCGACGAGGAAGAGTACCGGGCGGTAATTCGCACCTGCGTTGAGGAAGCCCGGGGCCGGGTTCCGGTGGTCGCCGGCGCGGGGACCAACAACACGGCACATGCCGTCCATCTCTCACGCATTGCCGAGAAAGCCGGCGCCGACGCAGTCCTCTCCGTCACCCCGTACTACAACAAACCGACACAGGAAGGCCTTGTCCTGCATTTCCGCAAGATCGCGGAATCGATTTCAATCCCGGTGGTTCTTTACAACGTCCCGGGCCGCACCGGCTGCAACATTGTTGCCGATACGGCGCTTCGACTCGCCGAAATTCCTGGCATCATCGCCGTTAAAGAGGCGAGCGGGAACCTCGGCCAGATCATGGACATCATCGCCGGTCGACCGTCGGGTTTTTCGGTGCTCTCCGGGGATGATGCCCTGGCCTTTGCGATCGTCGCGCTCGGAGGGGACGGGTTGATCTCGGTGGCGAGCAACGTCATTCCAGCGGAGATGGCGACATTGATCGACCTGTTACGAGACGGATTAGTGGAAGAGGCGAGAGAAGTTCAATACCGCTATCTCAACCTCATGAACCTGAACTTCATTGAATCCAACCCGATTCCAGTCAAATACGCCGTCTCCCGATTGGGGCGGATTGGCGAGATCTACCGCCTCCCCATGTGCCCAATGGGGGATGCCAACAAGAAGAAGATGGACCGGGAGCTGGAGAAACTGGAGCTGGTGACCAGCCGAGTTTGAGGGCTACATGATTTTCGCGAAGCGTTGCCCGGCTTCTTCGATGTTGGCTCGGCTGTTGAAGGCGCTCAGGCGGAAATAGCCCTCCCCACAGGCGCCAAAACCGCTCCCTGGCGTTCCGACCAGGTGAGCTTCGCGCAGCAGCTTGTCGAAAAACTCCCAACTGCTCAAATTTCCCGGTGTCTTCAGCCACAGATAAGGCGCGTTCACCCCACCGTAAAGCTGGATGCCCAGCTTCAGTAGCGCTTCACGCATCAACCTGGCGTTGGCCAGGTAAAAGTCAATGGTTTCTCGCACCTGCTGCCTACCTTCGGGCGAGTAGATAGCGGCGGCGCCTCGTTGCACGGGATAGGAGACACCATTGAATTTGGTGGAATGCCGTCGACTCCAGAGCGGATGAATGGCGGTTTGGCGGCCGTCGCGCGTGTTCCCCCTGAGACCCCTCGGGATCACGGTGAAGGCACACCGCACACCGGTGAAGCCCGCCGTCTTGCTGAAACTCCGGAATTCGATCGCGACGTCCCTGGCACCGTCTATCTCGTAGATGGAGTGGGGGATGGACGGGTCGGTGATGTACGCCTCATAGGCAGCATCAAACAAAATGATCGAACCGTTCTGTTGCGCGTATTCGACCCAACGTTTGAGCATTTCCCTGGTGGCCACAACGCCGGTCGGATTATTGGGGTAGCACAGGTAAATCAGGTCGACCCGCTGCCTGGGAAGTTCGGGGACGAAATCGTTGTCGGCCGTGACCGGAAGATAAACCAACCCGCCGTAGCGTCCGCTGGCATCCACAGGACCCGTGTGCCCGGCCATCACGTTGGTATCTACGTACACCGGGTAGACAGGATCCAGCACCGCAATGACGTTATTGCCTCCGAAGATATCCAAAATATTTCCCGCATCGCACTTCGAACCGTCCGAGACGAAGATCTCATCCGCGCCCACTTCGGCGCCGCGGGCCTGGAAATCGTTTTTGGCAATGGCTTCGCGCAGAAAATCGTAGCCCTGCTCGGGCCCATAGCCACGGAACGATGAGCGGACGGCCAACTCATCGACGGCCGAATGCATCGCTTGAATCACCGCCGGAGCAAGAGGTTCGGTGACATCACCGATGCCCAGCCGAATGACGTTTGCGGAAGGGTTTTCGTCGCAGAACTTCCTGACCCGCCGGCCTATTTCGGGAAACAGGTAACCGGCGGGCAGTTTGAGATAGTTGTCATTAATGTAGGTCATGATTTGCTAAACCGGCGGATTTGCCCGTTGCGCCTGGCCAAATAACATCACGCGCTCGAGGGTCTTATTATGTTCATCGAATCGCACGGGCGCAACACCTCCCGGCATCCTGACATTTACCATCTTCGCGTCCACAAGCCCCAGCGTACGGGCGGCGCTTGCGACGGCCGTCGCGCTTGACCCGGAAGACAAGGTCGGTCCTTCCCCACGCTCAAAAACGCGCGCTTCAACGCTGTCCGGGCGGTCGGACCCGATGACCGAGGCCCATTGCAGATTGATTCCGTTCTTGCACGGACGCCCCGCGCCTCGGATGCCGTCGCTGTCGGTGCTATTCGCGATGGCGCTTAGGCGGGACTTCCACTTCTCGGATCGGATCTGCTCCATGGAAGGCAACAGGTCCGGGCTTTGGAGGAACGTCACACAATGCGGATTCCCAACATTGACAAACTGGCTGCATGTCCACAGTGGCTCAATCTTCTCGAGATCTAAAACACGGGAAACGGTGCGGCCTTCAAACTCGGAAACTCCAATGTATTCAGGAGAGGCCCCGACTGCTGAAGGTCCGAATGTGGGGATGCCCATGTCGATCCAAAACCCTGTTTGACCGTCGCGTACGCACGCTTCTATCCGAGCTTCGGTAAACGGCGACGGAGGCCTGCCGTGATGAACCCGCAAAAAGAATGCATCCGAGCGATTAGCCTGTCCCGTATCGACGAGGAACTGGGAGAAAATCGTCAGACCATTCCCGCTGCGCTCGGCAAGCGTTCCGTCCGTGTTGACGATCAACAAGCCAAAAGCGTGTTCGTCCGGGAACGGTCCGACTAACAGACCGTCCGAGAGGTATTTCTTGGCGTCGGCGGTTTCGACCGCTTTGGAAACGTTCGGGCGACGACAGATGCGCTCGATCGCGCGGACTGCCCATCGCTCGCGTGCCTTGGAAGCCTCGGCGGCGGTTCGCGGAAGATCGGCGAATTCACCAATCTCATCCGGTGAAGCCACAAAGTAGGTATTGCCACGGGCATCATAGAAATTGGCCATGCTCACCTTGATTCTGAGATCAGCTATCTCGTGTCGGTCCCTATTTTACACGTTGCCCACCCTTGGCGCGGCGAGATAAACTCACTTGCCGGCTGCGAGTTTTTCGAGAAAAGGCATCTTCAAACTAGAAACCACCAGGCCATCAATGATTGACAAGAAACTCCCTTTTGACAAAGCTCGGATCGCCGAGATTATCCGTGACTATCCAACGCCGTTCTACCTCTACGACGAGCGAGGGATTCGCGAGAACGCGCGGCGGTTGAACCGCGCTTTCGGCTGGTGCGAGGGATTCAAGGAATACTTTGCCGTCAAGGCGACGCCCAACCCATACATCCTGAAGATCGCCAAGGAGGAGGGCTTGGGGGCCGACTGTTCCAGCCTGGCCGAACTTGTGTTGGCGGAGCGGGTCGGGATCGTCGGCGAGGAGATCATGTTCACGTCGAACGACACGCCTGCTGTGGAGTTCGAGCGGGCGAAAGCACTGGGGGCGATCATCAACCTCGACGATATCACCCACTTGCCGTATTTGGAAAAGCAGGCGGGAGGATTGCCGGAGTTGCTCTGCTTTCGCTACAACCCGGGGCCGGAACGTACGGGAAACTCGATCATCGGCAATCCGTCAGAGGCGAAGTTCGGGATCACGCGCCCCCAGTTGTTCGAGGCATACGCGGCGGCTAGAAAGAAGGGAGTCCGGCGGTTTGGGTTGCATACGATGCTGGCCTCCAACGACCTGAACATAGATTTCTTCATCGAGACAGCCCGCATGCTGTTCGATCTGGCTGTCGATCTGGCCGAGAAACTCGACGTGCGGCTGGAGTTCGTGAACCTCGGCGGCGGGCTCGGCATCCCGTACCAGCCACAGGATAAGGCAATCGATCTCGAAGCGCTCGGCCAGGCCGTCAAGGCCTACTACGACGAACGGATTCGGCCGGCGGGGTTGCATCCGCTGAACGTGTGCATGGAGAACGGCCGCTGTATCACCGGGCCGTACGGGTTTCTTGTGACTCGGGCCATTCACGAGAAGCACACCTACAGGGAATACGTGGGAGTTGATGCCTGCATGGCGAACTTGATGCGGCCGGGGATGTATGGGGCCTATCACCACATGACAGTGCTGGGCAAGGAAGAGGCCCCCCGGAACAGGAAGGTCGACGTTGTCGGATCGCTGTGCGAGAACAACGACAAGTTTGCCGTCGACCGGCTGCTACCGAAAGTCGAGACGGGGGACATCCTCGTGATTCACGATGCCGGCGCGCACGGCCATTCCATGGGCTTCCAGTACAACGGCAAGCTGCGGTCTGCGGAGCTGTTGCTGCGCGAAGATGGCAGTGTGCAGCAGATTCGCCGGGCGGAGTCGCTTGATGACTATTTTGCGACGGTGGACTTTTCGAGAGTATAAGACGTCAATCACCGACGTGAATATCGAATATCGAACAAGGAATATCGAATGTCGAAGGAAGGCAAAGACCGGTCGGCAGAGGATTCCCTAACTTCGAAATTTCTTGTTCGAGAGCCAATTGCATAAATCCGGGTCTTAAGGCCTGAAAGGCCGGTACATATTAGCCCAGGGCGAAGCGTTTTTCGCGTAGCCCTGGGTCAAGAGGCAGGCGGGACGTCGCAGCCCTGTAAGGGCGTGAGAGGCTGGTCTGCCGTTCTTGCGCCCTTTCAGGGCTTCACGTCCGGCGCGCCTAGCCACCCAGGGCTACGCGAAAAACGCTTCGCCCTGGGCTAATATGTACCGGCCTTTCAGGCCTTAAGACTCAGATTCTCTGATTTTTGCAATTGGCTCTCGAACAAGGAATATCGAATGTCGAAGGAAGGCAAAGACCGACTCTCCTTCCTTCGACATTCATTATTCCGATATTCACGTCATTCCGATATTCACGTCGGTAACGCTCTTCCCTTCGACATTCGTCATTCCTTGTTCGATATTCGATGTTCCGCCTCGGTCCGGCGCTCCCCGGCTCTGTACCTGCCCGCTGCCCGCTGCCTTCGCTGCCTGCTGCCCCCTCTGCCCGCTGCCCTCTGCCATCTGCCATCTGCCTGCTGACTGCTGACCGCCGGTCATGCTAACCTTGCCTCATGCCGCCTAGCCCTGTGCTCACGTTCACCAGTGATTTCGGCTCTCGGGAACCCTATGTCGGAGCGGTCAAGGGAGCGATCCTTTCTGCTTGCCCGGGAATTCAGATTTTCGACATCAGTCATGACATTGGTCCCCATGATGTGCTCGAGGCATCGTATGTCGTTGCCTGCAGCTACGCCTGCTACCCGGTGAAGACAGTTCATCTCGTGATCGTTGACCCGACCGTAGGATCGGACAGGCGAGCGATCATCGCGACGAACGAGAGCCACTTCTTCATCGCCCCGGACAATGGCGTCCTGTCGCTGGTCTTCGCGAAGGATCCCCCGACCCTTGTCGTTTCAATCGAGGCCGAGCATTACTTCCGGCGGCCGGTATCCCCGACTTTCCACGGTCGTGACATCTTTGCCCCCGTCGCCGGGTGGCTCGCGAAAGGCACGGACATCGAGCATTTCGGCCCCGTAATACGCGACTATGTCCGGTTTTCCCTGCCCGCGACCAAGCTTTCGGGGGGGAACCGGGTTGAAGGAGTGATCCTCCACATCGATCGGTTCGGCAACGTGATCACCAGCATTTCCCCGGAGGAGGTCCGCAAACTGACCGGGCGCGATTATCGGCCCGTCGCGTTCCGGTTGGGAGATAAGGAAGTGAAGGCGCACCGAGCCTACTACTCGCAATCGAATGTCGATGAGCTGTTCTCGCTCGTCGGGAGCGGCGGTTACTACGAGCTCGCCGCCCTTCGAAAACCGGCGGCCAAGCTGCTGGAAGCGCGACGAGGCGCGCGGGTCGAATTGGAGATCCAATGATCAGGATCGGTCCCGCCGGGTGGAGCTACAAGGACTGGGAAGGCGTGGTCTATCCCAAGGGCCGGAAGATTGACCAACTGAGTTACCTCGCCGGCTTTTTCAATACCATTGAAATCAACAACAGTTTCTACCGTCCGATCGCTCCAAAGACCGCCGAGGGCTGGGTCCGGCGCGCCGGCGGGAATCCGGATTTTCGTTTCACGGCCAAGCTTCTCCAGGACTTCACCCACAGCCGCGACAAACTCACCCCGGATGCCGCGCAGGAATGGATGGACGGTGTGCGGCCGATCCTCGAGGCCGGGCGCCTGGGTGCCGTCCTCATCCAGTTCCCCTGGTCATTCAAGAATGAGGAGGCGGAACGCGACCACCTGGTGCAGCTGGCAGAGACCTTTTCGGAACTGCCGCTGGTTGTCGAGTTCCGTCATGCCTCCTGGGATGCGGACGCTGTGCGCGATTTCCTCCGGCAGCTGAAGGTTGGTATCTGCAACATCGATCAGCCGATCTTCGGGCGCAGCATCCGTCCTCGGTCCTACGCAACCTCGCGCATCGGGTACTTCCGCTGTCATGGTCGTAACTACAAGGACTGGTTTCGGGAAGAGGCGGGCCGTGACGCGCGCTACAACTACCTGTATACGGAAAAGGAGGTCGATCATCAGTCGAGCTTGGTTCAAGACCTCGAGCAGCAGACGGAAGACGTGTACGCCGTCTACAACAACCATTTCAGAGGACAGGCGGTTGTAAATGCGCTGCAGTTGAAGCGGAAGCTGGTCGGGGAGGCAGATGTGCCGGAAAACCTCCCCGCAGCCTACCCCGACGTGGCGCTCTAGTTGATTCCGACGGCCTTCCGGAGCGCGGACGTCCCGTCCGCACTGGGTTCGCGGGCATCCTGCCCGCGCGCCGGGCATCTTGCCCGGCGTTCAGCTTCGGAGATCGCGCAAGTCCGCGCTCCAAGAACGGCCAAGCCGCGCGAATCAGCCCTACCCTTCCCTATACAGCGGCGACATTTCGCGCATCCGCGCCACGGTCGTCGGCAAGACCTCGAGAACGTAGTCAATGTCCTCGTCGGTCGTCATTCTGCTCAGGCTGAATCGGATCGATCCATGGATCAGATCCGAACTCTGGCCGAGGGCCTTGAGGACATGCGAAGGTTCGAGCGATCCAGAGGAACAGGCAGAACCGGTCGACACGGCGATCCCCTGAAAATCGAGCGAAATCAAGAGCGCCTCTCCCTCAACGCCTCGGAAACTGATATTGCTTACATGCGGTGCCCGCTCGGTCCGGCTCCCATTGACCACGCTGTTCGGGATCTGGTCGAGAATCGTGTTTTCCAATCGATCCCGCAGCCCGCGAACCCTCGTGTCCATGTCATGGAGGCCCTCGCGGGCGAGCTCGCAAGCCGTTCCCACGCCGACGATCCCCGGGACGTTCTCGGTGCCGGCCCGGCGGCCTCTCTCATGTGAACCGCCCAGAAGAAGCGGCTTGAACCTTACCCCGCGTTTGACGAACAGGACGCCAATCCCCTTTGGGCCGTGAAGCTTGTGGGCCGAAAACGAGGCAAGATCGACGCCCAGCGCCTTCAGATCCACGGGGATCTTCCCGGCGGACTGAACCGCGTCAGTGTGGAGCAGGATTTTTCGCTCCCGGGTCAACTCCGAAATCCGGTCGAGTGGCTGAATGGTCCCGGTTTCGTTGTTGACCTGCATGACCGAGACAAGGATGGTCTGGTCAGTCAAGGCTCTGGACAGTTCGTCCATCCGCACGATGCCGTCCCTGCCGACCGGGACATGGGTAACGGTGAAGCCCTCCTTGCTCAGTTGCTCGCAAGTCCTAAGCACAGCCGGGTGTTCGATGGAAGTGGTCACGATGTGGCGCCCCTTCTCGGCCAGGGCCGACGCCACTCCCCGGAGCGCGGTATTGTCTGATTCGGTGCCTCCGCTGGTGAAGACGATTTCCTGAGGCTGAGCGCCGAGCAGATCGGCCACCTGGCGGCGCGCCTCTTCGACCGCAGCCCGGGCCTTCTGTCCTTGAGTGTGGATCGACGAAGCGTTGCCAAACGTGTCGACAAAGAACGGGATCATGGCCTCCAGAACCCGCTGATCCAGCCCGGTCGTCGCGTTGTTGTCCAGATAAACCTTTTGCATTTGAACAATGCTAGCACCCGCTAACTTGACACGGCAACCGACCGATCTTATTTACAGATCGTCGCCGGGAAGCACAGAGAAAGCGAAGATCCGGCGGCGCCCTGAATATTGACCCTTAACCCACTACATAAAGAGGAGGAAACGATTATGAGTCTGATGAGAATCAATCCGTTGCGTGAGCTCCAGGAAGTCCAGAACGCGATGAATCGAGTTTTCGGTGATAACCTTTCGCGCTTCTTTGGCGATACGGAACGGTCGTTTATGAGCGGAAACTGGGTCCCGCCTGCCGACGTCTACGAGACCCAGAACGAGCTCGTGTTCCTGTTCGAGCTGCCGGGCTTTGAGAAGGACCAGATCAACATCACGATCAACGAAGGTCAGTTGTTCGTCAGCGGTGAGCGGCCGGTCGATGAAAAGAAGGACGTGAAGTTTCACCAGGTCGAGCGCTGGTTCGGGAAGTTCCACCGGACCTTCGTGCTCCCGACCTCAATTCAGGCGGACCGGATCGCGGCCACGCTGAAAAACGGCGTCCTGACGATCACGCTGCCCAAGCGAGAGGAAGCGAAACCGCGCCAGATCGCGGTCGACGTTCAATAAGCGCGGAGTGAACGCGACAAGGAACTTGGGTCCCACTTCCAGTCGGGACCCTTTTTTTTCGACCTGCTGACCTGCTGACCTGCTGACCGGCTGACCTCCTAACCTGCTGACCTCCTGACCTGCTGACCTCCGCCGACAGCGGAGGAGATTTTACCCCTTTTGCCGCGTCAGCCGGTGAGCTGGTCAGCTGGTCAGCCGGTCAGCTGGTCACCCCACCCCTACAACACCGCGATCACATCGATTTCCACGTCGACGTTCCTCGGAAGCGCCGCGGCCTGTACGGTTGATCTGGCCGGCGGATTCTGCGGGAAGAAGGTCGCGTAGACCTCGTTCATCGCCGCAAAATCCCCCATATTGCTTAGAAAGACAGTGGTCTTCACGACTTTATCGAGTGAAGACCCCGCGGCATCGAGAACAGCCCCGAGATTGATCAGGATCCGCCGCGTCTGATCCCCGATCGAACCTTTCACGAGCTCTCCGGAGGCCGGGTCCAGGGGAATCTGCCCGGAGGCGAAAACGAATCCATTGGCAATGACTGCCTGTGAATACGGACCGACTGGTTTGGGAGCGTTTGCGGCGTAGACCGTTTCTTTCATCTGGGTTATATTAGCCTGCTAATTTACGGGGTGTCCATTTTATGAGTAGCGAAGTGATCTCCAGACAGCTTGAGAAAATAGGAATCGTACCTGTCATCGTGCTCGACAACGTGGATGGCGCCGTGCCTCTGGCCGGAGCCCTGTGCCAGGGAGGATTGCCGTGCGCCGAGGTGACGTTTCGCACCGCGGCCGCCGAGGAGTCCATCCGGCGCATCAGTGGAGAATTCCCGAACATTCTCCTGGGAGCAGGGACAGTCCTGAAGGTCGACCAGGCAGAGAAGGCGATCAACGCGGGAGCGCGTTTCGTAGTCGCCCCCGGCTTTAATTCCCGGGTAGTCGACTATTGCCTCAGCCGCGGGGTGGCCGTCTACCCGGGCGTCTGCACGCCGACCGAGATCGAAGCGGCGATGGAAGAGGGTCTGAGCAACCTGAAGTTCTTTCCGGCGGAGCCGATCGGGGGGCTCGATTACCTCAAAGCCATTTCCGCCCCGTATTCCCAGGTTCGTTTCATCCCGACCGGTGGGATAAGCCTGGACAACGTGCGCAAATACCTCGCCTTCAACAAAGTGATTGCGTGCGCCGGCACCTGGATGGTTCAGAAAGACTGGATTGCTGCGGGGAATTTCGACCAGGTCAGGAAGACCGTGGCCGAAGCGGTGGCGATCGTCCAGGAAGTGCGCGGCAAGAAGTAGGGCGCGGCGGAAAGGACTTGATCCACGAAGGGCACGAAGGAAACGAATGAACGCGCCTCTTGAGCGGCGGAGCTGTTTTCATTCGTTTCCTTCGTGCCGTAGTGGATCAAGTCCTTTCCGCCCCCAGCTTGGATGCCAACTTCCAGTTGCCGTCACCTCGGTTTCTGGATAAAATAAGTTTTCTTTTGTGCCGAGGTAGCTCAGTCGGTAGAGCAGCGGACTGAAAATCCGCGTGTCGGCGGTTCGATTCCGTCCCTCGGCACTCTTTTTTTAACGAGTTACGAGAATTCCCGCTTTCATCAATTTGCCGCCGTGTGAGACTTTCCACTCACACGCTCAAAAATCGCCATTCGGCTCGTTGGCTCTCCCGACCCTCTGCAAGTAAATCTCGGTCGTCCGCCGGTTCTCGTAGACAAGGATCTTCTGACCTCGACTAAGATTCCGGCTGCTTCCGCTGCTCTAGTTCCTTGCACAACCAGAGCTTCGCGATGTTCCAGTCGCGCATCACGGTGATTGGCGCCACCTTCAACACAGCCGCAGTCTCTTCCACGCTCAGCCCGCCGAAGTATCGAAGTTCCACCACCTGAGCTTTCCTGGGATCCATCTCGGCAAGGGACTGTAACGCGTCATCGAGTTTGACCAGGTCTTCGCTCGGCTTCGGTGTAATGACAAGCGCTTCGTCGAAACTCACTCTCTGTAGATTACCGCCCCGCTTCTGATAGCCACGCGTGCGCGCGAAATCAACCAGAATCCGGCGCATCAGCTTGGCTGCGATGGCGAAAAAGTGCGCGCGGTCCTGCCACTGCACGCTATTGACGTCCACAAGGCGCAAGTACGCCTCATTGACCAGAGCAGTCGTTTGGAGGGTGTGGCCTGCGCGCTCGCGCGCCATGTAACGGTGGGCCAACCGGTGCAACTCGTCGTAGACAAGCGGCGCCAGCCTCTCCAGCGCCGATTCATCACCGCTACTCCAGGCACGGAGCAATATCGAAAGGTCCAGAGGAGACGCTCGTCCCATATTTCCACCACTCCGAATGGAGCGAGTCTCAACAATACCCCAATGATAGTTCCGAAATCCGGTTCCCGCATAGGGCTACGAGGGCAGAAAGAACCTGCCCCCGCAAGGAGGCCCTATGGAACCGAAATTCAGGTTCTGCGCTTTAGTCGTTGCGTTTCTTGCCACCTCTCTCCAGTCTTCAATAACAGCCGCTTACTCAACAATCCCCATCAAAGTGCGGGACAACGGGCGGTTGCTGGTGCCGGTAGCGCTGAATGGGAATGAAGACTACACGCTCCTGTTCGATACCGGTGCGACAACGACGGTGATCAGCGAAAAGGTCGCGACGAAGATTGGTATAGCCGCCACAAGGACGGCGCGGGTTCAGACCTTCGCCGGCCCAGTGCCGCTCGCAGTCGGTCGACTCGAAGAACTTAGCATTGGAGGTCACCGGATTGAGGGTCAGGAAGTGCTGATCGGAAATCTTGAGCGACTCTTCAGGCTCGACGGCGATATCCAAGGAATTCTCGGTCAGGACGTCCTCTCGCGATTCAATTACATCCTCGATCGGCCCCACCGGAAGCTTGAAATTGAGGAAACTGATCACCAAGGGACTGCGCCGTCCGGGACGAAGGTGTCCTTCGAAAGGAGGGGAGGGAAGATCTATGTCCAGGTTGTGGCCGCAGGACTACGGTTGATTCTCGATTCGGGCAATCCCTATCTTGTTTTGTATGAAGATGTGGCGCGAAAGCTGAATCCCATAACCGTCGATGCGGGCGGATCTGGGGTCGTGAGCAGCTTCGTTGGAGGGCGAGAAATCGAGATGGCGCGAATACCGGAGCTGCGGATCGGCGACAAGCTTTTCCGCAACGTCCAAGCCCTGGTGACCGCCCGTCAACCCGGCCGCTATGAGGATGGCTTCTTGCCCTTGCACTTCTTCGACTCGATTTACATCAATAATGTCGAGAACTTCCTGATCCTGAACCCAGAGCGGACAAGAAAATAGTCGCCAGGGACCCAGCCGGATTCTCTGAGTCCGGCTGGAGGGTGTTGAAAAATCCCTGTTCGGCCGGCTCAAGCTCAAGCGCTTTTCCCAGAAGCTAATCAATCTGGCGCCGTCGTTCAGGAGTGAGCCGAGATGCGGGCGTGATCTGACTTTCATTCTTCAGTCACCGACGCGCCTTGGTTCGCCCAAGAACTTTCCGGTGGCGCCACCTCACCGGAAGTTCTCCACCAGCATGAGATCGCCAGGCAGAGAATCCCCTTGGGTGTACAGAATCCAACGTTCATCCGGAGAAACCGAAAACCCGTACCACACCTGATCCCGAATAACAGCGATTTGCCCTGCTTTGCCGCCGGCAAAGGGGAGGAAACTGAAGCTGAAGAGTGACTGATCGGCGCGATTGCGATCCGCCCCAACTCTGCCGGCCCGATCGGGCTTAGACGCGAAATAGATGCCTCGCCGGCCAAGGTCGAACTGACCCAGATAAATGCCCCCAAGCACTCGGGTCTCTTCCCCGCCTGCTACTGGGACTTTCCACAGTTCATCTCCGTCATTCTTGAGGTAGAAGAGCGCCTTCCCGTCCGTCGATTCCAGTGGGTCCATTCCCCCATGCCGAGTTATCGGCACAGCGGCTCCACCCGCAGCAGGCATCTTCCATACCTGAGAGCTGCCACTGGCATCCGAGCCGAAGTAAATCCATCTGCCGTCGCGCGAATAACTCGGCCCCTCGCCCAAAACCGGTGCGGCCGGTGCGCGGGTTAACTGCCTGATCGGTCCGCCCTGAGCGGAAATCACGCAAAGTTCACTCATTTCGTAGCAGCGCCTTTGGAAGATAAGATCTTTGCCATCTGGCGACCAACTCGGAGGACCGGGAGCAGAACCGTCAAGATGGGTGACTTGGAGGGCTTCTTGGCCTTCGTTGTCACAGACCCAGATTTCTCCCCTCCCGGATTCCCAGCCCACGTAGGCAATAGCTGTACCATCGGGTGAGTATCTGGCGGTCTCCTGGACGCGCGTTGAGTGCCTCAGTCTCGAAGGTAAGGCGGACGTTGCTTCTTGGCCGGAAATCGGACAGCGCCAGATGTTGATGTCCGCAGAGCCGCGGGCGTAGACGAGCCGGTTCCGTTTTGGCGATATCTGCGGAGTGGAGGTATCACCTTCACGCGAGAAGGACAGAGGCTTTGGGACCCCCGAGCCAGAGGTCGCAATTCTCCACAGAATGAGATCGAACGGTTTGCTGCCCGAGGCGAAGACTATTTCTTTTCCATCAGGAGCCCAGGTGAGCCACTGCGTAAGTTGATCTAAATAAGTCAGTCGCCGCGGGTCACCTTCAGGAAGGAGAGCAGCGGAAACAGAGAGCAGGTAAACCTCTTCCGCGCGAATAAAAGCGAGAGTCCGTCCGTCGGGGGAAAAAACTGGATGCCTATCTTCAGCTGTGACACTCGTAGCTCTCCTGCCTGTGGAAGTCAACCGCCGCTTTTCCCCTGTGTCCGGGGAAAAAAGGTATATGGCCCCGGGCGCATCCCTGGAGTCTTTGACACCGCCGACAGCCAACCACCTTCCGCCCGGATGCCAGCCTATCCCCAGAATAGTCCTGAATTCCGCCACCTGCCGCGGTTTTCCCCCGTTGACTGGAATCAGCATGATCAACGCGCTTTCATTCTCCGAACCAAGCACGTAAGCAATAGACTGGCCGTCTGGCGACCACGCGGGGTTATGTCCCCAGACCGACTTCGCCCCATGGAAAGTGAGGCGGCGAACAGACTCGCTTCCGATCTGCTTGATGTAGAGATCCACGCTCCCCGGCTTTGCCCAATCCGCCCAGAACACCACCTGGTTGCCGTCCGGGGAAAAGCTCGGCGCGGTTTCCGAGCCGGGATTCGTTGTCAGAGGAACAAGGAAAAGATTCGCTTCTGTGTCCCCAAGTTGACCTTTTGGTTCAAGGGACTGAAGCGTCCAAATGACAGCAACGAGAACCATCAACCCAGCCACAAGACCAGGCACGCAGTTTTCAGTCGCCGGTACTTGGCGGATTCTTGTTCCCTATGGACGACGACCTGTCTGAGAGCGACCTGAACATCGCGAATTGAGCCGTACCGCTCGTCCGGCGCTTTGGCGAGCATTCTGAGCACGACTCGGCTCAGCTCGGCAGGGATGTCGCGGCGCGCTTCAGTGATAGGGCGCGGCGCGGAATGCAGGATCTCCGCGGCGGTATCCAGCCCGGCGTGTTTTCTGAAAGGATGCGCCCCGGCAAGCATCTCGTAGAGAACGACACCAAAAGAGAAAAGGTCCGAACGGGCATCGACCGGCTCGCCCCGCAACTGCTCCGGCGACATGTAAGCCAGCGTGCCCAGGACGGTTCCGCTTCGGGTGATCGATTCTTCCTGGCTGTCGGCGCGCGGCGTCAATCGCTTGGCCAGCCCGAAGTCCATGACCTTCGCATGCCCCTTGCGCGTCAGCATGATGTTAGCTGGTTTCAAATCGCGGTGAATAATCCCCTTGTCGTGCGCTTCTTCCAGCGCCTCCGAAACGTCGCTCGCGATCTGCAACGCTTCCCTCACCGGCAGTGCTCCTGTCTGCAGCCGGTCGCTAAGCATCTGCCCGTCGACATACTCCATCGCGATGAAGTCCCTGCCTTCCAAATCCACGACTTCGTGGATTTGGCAGATGAAGGGATGATCCAAGGCTGCGGCCGAGCGGGCTTCGCGCAGGAGGCGTTTGCGAGCGGCAGGGTCCTGTTGCAGGTCCGCCGGCAGAAACTTCAACGCGACTTTCCGATGGAGCGCGGTGTCCTCGGCGAGGAAGACTTCGCCCATGCCCCCTTCCCCGATCTTCTTGACGATACGATAGCGACCGATGGTCCGGCCGATCAGATCGCTTGCCGGCAGGTTCTCCTGATCTTGAGCCAACACCCTGGCTGCCACATGAATGGCCGGCGCCTTCATGAACTCTGTTGCCTCCGACTTATGAGCCAGAAGATCGCCGACCTGTTTGCGCAGCGAATCATCTCCGGCGCAGGCCTTTTCTAGAAATGCGTCCCGCCTGCCCGGCTCAATCGCCAGGGCGGTGTGACACAGGCGTTCAATTTCCTGCCAGCGTTCCTGCTTCATTTAGTTCTTAAATCTCACCGGAAGTTCTCCACAAGCATCAGGTCGGTTGTCTTTTTAGCCGCTTGTGTGTACAGGATCCACCGTTCATCTGGAGAGACTGAAAATCCGTACTGAACCAATTCCGGAATCACCGCGACTCGTCTTGTTTTGCCCCCAGCAAAGGGGACAAAGAGAAAGTTGAACAGAAACTGCGACTCGTTCTGCCCGGGCCGCGCTGCCGCCGCCTGATCCGGTTTGGACACGAAATAGATACCTCGCCGGCTGAGGTCGAACTGCCCTAGAAAAATTCCTTCAAGCACCCGGGTTTCTTCGCCGCCTGCGACTGGGACTTGCCACAGTTCATCTCCGTCATTCTTGAGGTAGAAGAGCGTCTTCCCGTCTGTCGATTCCCGCGGGTCCGTTCCCCCATGCCGAGTTATCGGCACAGCGGCTCCACCGGCAGCAGGCATCTTCCATACCTGAGCGCTGCCACTGGCGTCCGAGCCGAAGTAAATCCATCTGCCGTCTCGCGAATAACTCGGCCCCTCGCCCAAAACCGGTGCGGCCGGTGTGCGGCTCAACTGTCTGATCGGTCCGCCCTGAGCGGAAATCACGCAAAGTTCACTCATTTCATAGCCACGCCTTTGGAAAATAAGATCTTTGCTATCTGGCGACCAACTCGGAGGAGCGGGAGCATGACCGTTCAAAAAGGTTAATTGCTGGGAGTTTGTCCCTTCGCTGTCAGAGACCCAGATCTGTCCCCTGCCAGAAGAAAAGGCCAGGAAGGCGACAGCTTTACCATCAGGGGAATATCGGGCTCCCTCTTGAACTCGCGTTGAACCCATGAACCTCGATGGCAACACAGGTTTTTCATCTCGACCGGAAATCGGACAACGCCAGATGTTGATATCTGAAATGTTGCGAGTGTAGACAAGGCGGTGGTGATTTAGTGATATCTTCGGACTCAGGACCATAACTTCTCGGGAGAAGGGCAAAGGCGTGGGCGTCCCCGAGCCCGAAGCTGCAATTCTCCACAGAATCGTGTCGTGCACTTTGCTGCCCGAGGCGAAGATTATTTCTTTTCCATCAGGCGTCCAGGTGAGCCCTCCGGTAAATTGATGCATAAAAGTCAGTTGTTTCGGCTCACTTTCGGGAAGCAGAGCAGCGGAAAGACGGAGCAGGTAGATCTCTCCCGCGCGAACAAAAGCGAGAGTCTGCCCGTCAGGGGAAAAGGCGGGATCCACGTCTTGAGTTCCGGGATCCCCCTTAATTCTCTTTGGTGTGGACGTCAACCGTCGCCTTTCCCTCGTTTCCGGGGAAATGAGGTATATCGCCGTGGACGCATCCCGAGAATCCTTGGCAGCCCCGACCGCCAGCCAGCTGCCTCCCGGATGCCAGGATATCCCCATAACAGATCGGAATTCCGCGACCTGCCGTTCTCTCCCCCCATTGGTGGGGATCATCACGAGCGCTGCCCTGTCACGGTCCAAATCACGCACATAGGCAATGGATTGGCCGTCTGGGGACCAGGCGGGGCCATAGCCCCAGGGAACGCCAAAACGAAAGGCGCCAGGTTCCCGTTCATGGAAAGTTAGCCGGCGAGAGGAGTCACTCCCGATCTGCTTGATGTAGAGATCGAAATTATCCTGCTTTTCCCCATCCCACCAAAAGACCACCTGGTTTCCATCTGGAGAGAAGCTCGGCGCCCATTCCGAGCCGCGATAGGTTGTAAAAGGGACAGGGATCAGAGATGTTTGTGTATCCCCGCCCTTAAAGAACTGAACCGCCCAGATGAGAGCACCGAGAACTACCAGTCCAACGAAAGCAACCAGGGACGCGGTTTTCATTCGCCGCGGTCTGCCCGATTTTCGTTCCCAATCCGCTAGAGCCTGCCTGAGCGCGAGCTGAGCGTCGTGAACCGAGGCGTACCGATCGTTTGGAGCTTTGGCGAGCATTTTGAGCACGACGCGGTCGAGGACGGTGGGAACATCCCTGCCTGATTCCGCGATAGAGCGCGGCGCGGAACCTAAAATCGCCGCGGCCGTATCCATCCCGGCCTGTTTTTTGAAAGGATGCACGCCGGCGAGCATCTCGTACAAAACCACACCAAAAGAGAATATGTCCGAACGGGCGTCGACCGGCTCGCCCCGCAACTGCTCCGGCGACATGTAGGCCACTGTACCGAGGACGGTCCCGCTCCGGGTTATCGATTCTTCCTGACCGTCGGCGCGCGGTAGTTGCTTGGCCAGCCCGAAGTCCATGACCTTCGCGTGGCCCTTGCGTGTCAGCATGATGTTTGCTGGCTTCAGATCGCGATGGATGATCCCCTTGTCATGTGCTTCCTCGAGCGCCTCGGCAATGTCGCTCGCGATCTGCAGGGTCTCCCTAACCGGCAGTGATCCGCTCTGCAGGCGATCGCTGAGCCTCTGCCCGTCGACGTACTCCATCGCGATGAAGTCCTTACCTTCCGATTCGCCGACCTCGTTGATGTGGCAGATGAAAGGATGATCCAGTGCGGCAGCCGATCGGGCCTCTCGCAAAAGGCGCTTGCGAGCGACAACGTCTTGCTGCATGTCAGGAGGCAGAAACTTCAGGGCGACTTTGCGATCCAGGGTGCTTTCCTCGGCGAGGAAGACTTCGCCCATGCCTCCTTCGCCGATCTTTTTTAGGACGCGATAGCGACCGATGGTGCGGCCGATTAGATCGCTTGCCGGCAGGTTCTCCTGATCTTGGGCGAGCACCCTGGCAGCCACATGAATTGCCGGCGCCTTCATGAACTCTGTCGCCTCCGTCTTATGAGCCAGAAGATCGCCGACCTCTTTGCGCAGCGAATCATCTCCGGCGCAGGCCTTTTCTAGAAATGCGTCCCGCCTGCCCGGCTCAATCGCCAGGGCGGTGTGACATAGGCGTTCAATTTCCTGCCAGCGTTCCTGCTTCATTTAATTGCTAAATCCGGGCAATGACTGAATCGCGGATCCCCAAATGTCTCGCTCAGGATTTTAATGATCGATTTGGTTTTGGAAATAATTCCGAGTGTCGTGGACGAGGCGGAGGAATGCTGATTAAAGAGTGCTGAGGAAGCTTTGTGACTGCCACTTTCCCGCCGCATATAATGCTCTGGGCGAGCCGATGTTGCTTGCCGTGTGAGGGGCAGCTCATCGTCGGAGTCGCTCGATCACCATGTTACAGATTGCCGACAGATCGAGTTGTCTGCGTCGCTGATTGGGCGGCCATCACCCGCCCCTTTGTTGCGTTCTGAACCCGAGTAGCTGAACGCATTATACACCCAAGCTGCGGCGATTCTGTCACCCATGGATTTTCAACGCCGCTGGGCAATAGGGCGTTCAAAGCCGCACGCCTGAATAGTTTCGCCCTCCTTGAATTCCGCAACAAGCCGCGAGTTGTACGAAGTTTATCAAACGGTGTATAAACGTGCAGTAGTTGCCTTGTTCGTAATGGTCCGGGACTCTTGTACGCTGAACGACCGCAAGGATGGGTAAGGCGAAAAACCTCTCAGTCCGATTGGATCATCGCCGGTAAAAGGATGGGAGAAACGTCAGGCAAAAGGGCGACCCGTCATAGGGCCTTGCGCTATGCCTTCGCAATAGGTCTTGTGGGGGGAACAGTGGGCGTCGGCTCGGCGCTTCCCCAAGTGCTGGAGCAGACACCCTTTTTGTTCTTCTACCCAGCCGTTCTGGCGGCAGCTGTGTTCGGCGGATTGGGACCCGGCCTCGTAGCCACGCTTGCCTTAAGCCTCTGCTATGCGCTCTGGCTCGACCCGGCGCCCGGTCGAGTGTTAACAGGCGACCTTGTTGACTCGGTCCGTGCCGCTGTTTTTGTCGGAGCAGGCGTTGGAGTCAGTCTCCTGGCGCGGTTTCAGCGTCTAGCCACTGAGCGTGCCCGGCAGCAGGCCCAAGAAGCAAGGGAACAGGCACAATACCATCGAGCGGTCATGGCCAACATGGGGGAAGGGCTCTATACGCTGGATGGCGACGGGCTGGTAACGTACGTGAACGAAGCCGCTGAGCGCGTGTTGGGCTGGAGTTGCGCCGAGTTGTTGGGTCGCCGGATGCACGAGATGATCCATTCCCGCCGTCCCGACGGCACGCCTTTCCCGATCGAGCAGTGCTCCGGGATCAAGGTCCTGGAGAAGGGCGGAACTCTGACCGATCACCCGGACGTGTTCATCCGTAAGGACGGGACGTTTTTCCCCGTCGTCTACAGCTCCGCGCCCCTCTTCGGTGCAGGCAGGATTGTCGGGCTGGTAGTGGTTTTTCGCGACGTGACTGCACAAAGGCAGGCCGAGGCCGCGCAGCGGGAAAGCGAGGAGCGCTTCGCCGCCTTCATGCGCCACTTGCCCGGTCCAGCATGGATGAAGGACCTGCAGGGACGATACCTCCTGGCCAACCCCCAGGCCGAGCAGATTTTCGACAGAACACTGCAACAGATACAAGGCAGGACCGATGAGGAGATCTTCCCACCCGATACCGCCCGGATTTTCCAGGAAAACGACCGCCGTGCTTGGACCGAGGGCGTCGTCCAGGCGACGGAAGTTCTGCGACAGTCGGACGGGGTCTATCACCACTCGATCGTCAGCAAGTTTGTCATCCCTGGGCCGGATGGAGACCCTGCCCGCATCGGTGGAGTGGCTTTCGACATCACCGAGCGCATCCGAGCGGAAGAGGCCCTGCGGACCAGCGAACAGCGGCTGAGGGCGACCTTCGACTATGCGGGGGTGGGGATAGTAGAGGTCGAGAACGACGACCGCTTCATTGCCGTCAATGACCGCGTCTGCGAGATGCTTGGCTACCGTCGGGAAGAGCTGCTGGGTATGACCGTGGATGAACTGACCCTCCGGGAGGATCGGGCGGAGAGCCATTCCGTCAACGCCGAACTCCACCAGGGAGCGCGCAACCGGGCCGACTATGAGAAACGCTACCTCAGGCGTGACGGCTCGCCCTTGTGGGTACACGTAAATATCTCGGCCGTGCGCGACAGCGAGGGCCGCTGGCTGCGGTCGATCGCAACGATCGATGACATCAGCGATCGCAAGGCCACCGAGCAAGCCTTGCGGGAGAGCGAATTGTTTTACCGGCAGACTCTCGAATCGATTCCCGGTATGGTGTTTACAACGCGGCCGGATGGCTTCTGCGATTATCAAAGCCAACAGTGGGTGGACTTCACCGGGGTCCCTATGAGCGACCACCTGGGCGACGGCTGGAACGCTCTGCTCCACCCCGACGACCGGCTGCCCGCGCTTGCTGCCTGGCGTTCGGCCGCGGAGGGCCGTGCTCCCTATGACCTCGAATACCGGGTGCGGCGTTGCGATGGCGAATACGAGTGGTTCAAGGTGCGCGGTCGGCCGATTCGGGATACGGCGGGCCAGGTGGTGCGCTGGTTTGGCGCGGCAGTGAACATCGATGATCTGAAGAAGACAGAGGAGGCCCTACACCAAAGCCAGGCACGCCTGCAGGAAGCCAATGCACTGCTCGAGCAGCGCGTCGAGGAGCAGACGGCCGAAATCCGCAGACGGGCCAATCAGTTGCATGCCCTGGCCCTCCAGTTGAATCGGGTCGAGTCTCGAGAACGTCGCCGGTTGGCTCAGATCCTCCACGACCACCTGCAACAACTGCTCGTGGGCGCGAAATTCAACGTGAGCATTCTGCAGGGCAAATTGTCCGGGGAAGATCTGGAGACGGCGCGGCAGGTCCAAGGTCTGCTCGACGAGTCTCTGGGCATTTCACGATCGCTAACGGCAGAACTGAGCCCGCCGGTGCTCCACAACGGTACGTTCGCCGCCGCCCTGAGTTGGCTGGCTGAACAGATGCATGAGAAGCACGGCCTCCAAGTGCAGGTCCAAGCCGATGCACAGGTCAATCCCTCGGGCGAGGAACTCCGCTTCCTTCTGTTCCAGTCCGTCCGAGAACTGCTGTTCAACGTGGTCAAGCATGCCGGGGTGGGTCGTGCTGTCGTCCGGATGGATTACGACAACGGGGATCAAGTCCGGATCCTGGTGGCCGATGATGGACAGGGCTTCAAGCCTCGTTCTTTAGGGGCGAGCAGCGGCGGCCTGGGACTGTTCAGTATCCGCGAGCACCTGGAACCGCTGGGCGGCCGGCTGCAGATCGATAGCGCCCCTGGCAAGGGTACGAGGATTATGGTTCTGGCGCCGGTGCGCCTGGCCGTGCCTCGCTCAGCTCCACAGATGCAGGTTAAGGAGCCGAAGACGCTGGTTCCGGCCCGAGCAGAACCGGCCACTCGCACCCAAGGCAAGATCCGGGTCCTCCTGGCGGATGACCACGCCGTGGTGCGGGACGGGCTGGCGCGCCTGCTCGAGACAAACGCGGACATCCAGGTGGTCGGTCAGGCTCGCGATGGACAACAAGCCATCGATTTGGCGTTGGTCTTGAGACCCGACGTGATCGTCATGGACGTGTCCATGCCGATCATGGACGGGATCGAGGCTACCCGCCGAATCGTGACGCAACGACCGGGAACCTGCGTGATAGGCCTCTCAATGCACGAAGATGTGGAAGTGGCTGCCGTGATGCGCGAGGCCGGGGCAGCGGCCTATCTCACCAAGACGGCTGCTCCTGAGCGGCTCGTTGCGGTGGTCCGCGAGTGTTCAGTCGTCGGACAGCCACAGTAGGCTGTCTCAGGAGCTCGCGAGACTCTGAGCCCCGTGTCGGCGGTTCGATTCCGTCCCTCGGCACTCCTCTTCTTCTTCGAACTTTCCTCCCGTTTGCCTGCATTCCGCCAATCCGCGATTCTCAAGGCCTTGACAGCTGCAGCGGGTGGTACAGACTCTGAGCCCCGTCGACTGATATGACCTGGCCAGTCACGTGAGAGGCTTCGTCAGAGGCGAGATAGGCGACAAGGTGTGCGTGATCTTCCTCCGCAGCCATCCTCCCGGCGGGGATGAGGGCAGTCATGGCGTCGAGGTCCAGCCCTCGGTCCTTTGCCGACGTGCTGAGCATGTCCGTCCACGTCATTCCTGGACAGATGCAATTCACCGTGATACCGTGCGGCGCCATTTCAACGGCCAGGCACCGGGTGAAGTGAATGGCGGCCGCCTTGGCGCAGCAGTAGGCAATCTGGTTAGTGCGGACAATCAGGCCGGCGATGGAACCGATAGTCACGATCCGGCCCCTACGCCGGGGTATCATGCGCTGGATAGCTGCCTGCGAACAAAGGAAAACCCCCTTCGCATCGACATCGAACGGCTCGTCCCAGGCGCTCTCGCTCAACTCCGCCGTCGGGGCGTGACTGAACGACCCGGCGTTGTTGACGAGCAGCCAGAGAGGGCCGAACTCTTCCTCGACTCGGCTTACCATTACCTGAACATCCCCGGCCGAGCACACGCTCCCCGGAACTGCGCAGGCGCGAAAACCATCCGCGCTCAGCCGTTCGGCCGTCTGACCGGCTGCCTCCGCGTTTACGTCGTTGACCGCCACCAGCATTCCCCGCCCGGCCAGCACCCGGGCGATGGTCGCTCCAATTCCCCGGGCCGCGCCCGTCACCAATGCCACCCTGCCTTTGAGCTCTCCCATGTTCACCTCACGGTTCACGGTTCTGAGTTCTGAGTTCTGAGTTCTGAGTTCCGAGTTCTGGGTTCGGGTTCGGGGTTCGGGAAGTTTGAGCAGGCTTCCCTCTGGAAGCGGTTGAGCCGCCAGTCTGGAAACGACCTGTTCGCAGGGGTTAGAGGCTGGATGCACGACAGGGCCGCTCCACAACTGCCGGTAAAGTTTTGAAGCCTCAGGTCCGTCCACGGAGCCGAGAGCCGGGCAGATGCCAGAACCAACGTTCTCCGGCTCGATCGACAACGGGGCGTTATAGTAGCCTTCGTACGCCATCAGATCGCTGTTGGCGACGAAGCTGTCATACATCTTCTGGATGAAAGCCGTGTCGTCGCCCCCACCGTTCTTGGCGTCCCGTCCGGCAATCCCCCATTCTCCGACCGCGAACTTCTTGCCGTGACGGCGGGCAAACGCAATCGTGTCGCAGATGCCTGCGCCTTGCGCCACGGAATGCTTCTCCCATCCCACGTTGCTGACAGGCGGATAGTGGTCGTACGAGTCGATTCCGACGATGTCCACGACGTCGTCCCCGGGGTAGACATTCGGGTGAGCATAGACGTCGTAAGGCTTATGTCCGCCGTACGTCGCCGAACCATGTCCGTTAATCGTCCACTCGAGGACGGCTCGGGGGTTGGTTGACTTGATCGCCTTGGCCACCCGGCGCCAGCAAGTCTTCCAGTTGCCGGTGCGGAGATCCTCGTCGGTGACACTCCAATACATGAAATCACCGTTCCCCTCCCAACCGAGACGTATGATCGAATCAGCACGGTTCTTCTTAACCAGCCAACTCCCGAAGGTTTTCCAGTAGTCGTCATACGTGCCGCAGGCGCAGGCGGCGCTGTCGCCCTGCCCCTTGGGCCATAGCGGTTGGCTGATGACAAGCTGGCCGTGGAAGCCGATCATGTTGTCTATCGGCCAGCCGGGCTGAATGATGCCTTCCCAGCTGGAACGGTCCGTGAAGATGTTGATGATGTCGTTGGGGCGGCCACGCCACTCGCCGAAGGCCACGTGCTTGTCGAGCTCGTTCGCCACGTGCGAGCCCGATTTCCAGGGCAGGCCGGATTGGCCCGTGCTGTTTTCGACCGGCCGGTCGACGCCGGCGCTTCCGCGCAGGCTGATCCCACCGAAGGACAAGATGCCGAGAACGACGATCAAGACGCCTGGACGTCGGTTGCCACTGGTCACTTCTTCCCTCCTCCGGACCTGCTCACCAACCCTCACTGCGCGCCTTCAGCAACCCCTCGAACCGCGGCGGCTGAAGCACTGGCGCCCTAAGCCGGGCGAAGTCGTAGTATGTCATACCTCTTTTTACCGTCGCACTAGGAATCGCACCCCCTTTCGGGGGAAAATGGCGGGCGCTTGCAATGACTCAGCCGGGTGAACCAATGCGAAAACATCCTCTGAACTGGACCTTAGGTCCGACCGCAACTGCCTGGAGCGAACCGGAGCGCTTCATTCCCGCGTCGGTTCCCGGCGCGGTCCAGCTCGATTGGGCTGCCGCACAGGGATGGGCTCCTCCAGAGCACAGTCGCTCGCTCAACTTGCGCTATGCCGAGCGCGGCCTGCCGATACTGGTCGACTACGAATGGATGGAGGACGTCTATTGGCTCTATCGCACCAGGCTCGACATCGAGCCTCCTTCACCCGGGGAGCGCCTCTATTTCGTCGCTCGCGTGGACTACCGGTGCGAGATCCGTCTCGACGGGCAGGTCATGCACGCCCAGGAGGGGATGTTCACCCCGATCACACTTGACCTCACAGACCGGGCCACGCGCGGTGGCACCCTGGAAGTGCTCGTCTTCCCCGCCCCGAAGGTCTACCACGACCCGGTGGACGAGAAACAGGCGATGCAAAGCTGCAAGCCGGCGGTGAGCTATGGCTGGGATTTTCACCCTCGCCTGATCCCGCTCGGCATCTGGGACGGCGGCTACCTGGAGGTGCGTCCGGCCTGTCATTTTTCTTCGGCCGAAGTTCGTTACGAGATGAACGACTCCCTGGGTCACGCCGACGTCCGCTTGGAAGTGAGCCTTTCGCAGGCGGCTCCCGGTCGGCTGAAGTGGACGCTCACCGGCCCAGCCGGCGAGACGGTTTTCGAGAAGGAGGCGCCGCTGGCGGGTACGCAGCATCACCTCCTTTCCGGGTCAGTCGAATCCCCCGAGCTCTGGTGGCCAAATGGGCAGGGCAACCAATCCCTCTACCGATCGACCGTCGAGCTGCGCGACGAAGACGGTGGGTTGCTCGACATTCGCCGCTCGTCCCTGGGTTTCCGGCGCATCCGACTGGTGCCGCACGCTCTTTCGTGGGAGGACCCCGACAACGCCCAGTTCCCGAACAGCCGCAACAAGCCGCCCATCACCCTGGAGGTTAACGGACGCGTGGTTTTTGGCAAAGGGTCGAATTGGGTCAACCCTGATATCTTCCCGGGCCGGACGACTGCGGAAACCTACCGACCTCTCCTCAACGCCGCTCGAGACGCCAACTTCAACCTCCTGCGCTGCTGGGGCGGAGGGCCCGTCCCCAGAGACAGTTTCTTCGATCTGTGCGATGAACTGGGCCTTCTGATCTGGCAGGAATTCCCCCTGGCCTGTGGAAACTACGAAGGCACGCCCGCCTATTTGCGGGTGCTCGATCAGGAATCCCGCTCGATTATTCGTCGCCTGCGCTCCCGGGCTTGTCTCGCACTGTGGTGCGGCGGCAACGAGTTGTTCAACAATTGGTCGGGGATGACCGACCAGGACCTCGCGCTTGCGCCTGCTCAATCGGAACACCTTCGATCTTGACCCAGGCAGGCCGTTCATCATGACGTCGCCGCTGATGGGGTGGGCGCATGGCGGGTACCAGTTCCGCCTGAACGACGGGCGCGAGGTGTTCCAGTGTTTCTCGACGGCCCGCAACACAGCCTACACGGAATTCGGCGTCCCCGGCCCGGCCGGCGTGGATCTCCTGCGCAGGATACTGCCGGAGGAGGAGTTGTTCCCTCCCCGGCCGAACACGCACTGGCGGCACCGTCACGGTATGGGCGCCTGGGAAGGCTCGCCCGGTTCATGGCTGGAGCTGTCGTGCATCGAGAGCTATTTCGGCAAGCCCGCCACGCTCGAGCAGCTGGTCGAGTGGGGACAGTGGTTACAGTGTGAGGGGCTGAAATTCATCTTCGAAGAGGCTCGCCGCCAGAAGCCGGTGTGCGCCATGGCGCTCAATTGGTGTTTCAACGAACCGTGGCCTTCGGCCGCGAACAACTCGCTCGTCAGTTGGCCTGCTGAACCCAAGCCGGCCCTTTCTGCCGTGAAACAAGCCCTGCGCCCGGTGCTCGCGTCTGCCCGTGTCCCGAAGTTCAGCTGGACTGCCGGCGAGGACTTGACCGCCGAGCTTTTCCTGCTCAACGACAGCCCTGAACCGGTTGCGCCGGGGTCGGTGGAAGCCTGGCTCTTCAACTCCGCATCAGAGGAGACCCGAAACGGGCAACGGCTCCTGACGTGGAATCACTCCGGCACAGCGGCAAACACGAACCTCGCCGGGCCGACGGCGTCCATCACTCTTCCGCACCTGGCACCCGGACGGCTAAGCCTTCAGCTCCGCGTCCCGGGGCGCCCCGAGTGGGAGTCCCAATACGACCTGCTGGCTCGGGGTTAGACGGTGTTGGCACTGCCAAGACTCCCTCTAAGTGCCGGCGACCAACGATCGGGGTCGGCGAGGGGTATTCCCCGCCCCCGGCAGCCAGCGACCGGGTCGTCACTCCGGGGCGGCGAACCGCCGAGACAGGGTACTCGAAGGTTCTTCATGCCAGGCCTGAAACAGCATAAACTAAGTGCGCCCCGGGTCAGGGCACATTGCAGGGTGGTGCAGGGAGACAGGAAACGATGTCGGAAGAAGGTCGCTATCTCAGGACGATTGTCCTTCTCCTCTCGCTCTGTGCCGTGTCCGTGCTTGTCTCGGCGCAGAGCCCTAAAGTTGCCGGGAAACCGGGGAAGCCCTCGCCTTCCGTCCCACCGATTCTCTTCGAGGATATAGCCTCCCGGGCGGGGGTCGACTTCGTCCTGAATAACAGTGTGACCGCACGGAAGTATTCCATCGAGACGATGGTTGGTGCGGTCGTGCTCTTTGATTTCAACAACGACGACCTCCTGGATATTTACCTTCCCAATGGCGCGCGAATCCCGGATTTCGACAAGTCGGACCCGCGCTTCTTCAATCGACTCTACAAGAACAACGGCGACGAGACATTCACCGACGTCACCTTGAAGGCCGGCGTCCAAGGCAAAGCTTACTCAATGGGGGCAGCCGCGGGCGACTACGACAACGACGGCTTCATGGACCTGTACGTCACCGGTGTTAACTCCAACCAATTCTTCCGCAACAACGGAGACGGCACGTTCAGGGACGTGACGGCGAGCTCCGGGGCTACCGGGGTACACCCGCGGCTCGGGAAGCTTTGGGCGATCACCGGCGGCTGGTTCGACTATGACAAGGACGGATGGCTGGACCTTTTCGTAAGCAACTACCTGACCTGGTCGTTTGATACCAACCCGCTCTGCCAGACCAAGGGCCTGACCGCATACTGCCATCCAAACAAGTTCAAGGGGACGCCGAATATTTTATACAGGAACAACGGCGACGGGACTTTCACGGATGTCTCCGAGCCGACGGGAATCGGCGCCCACGTCGGCAAAGGGATGGGCATTGCGTTCGCCGACTGTGACGCCGATGGATTCACCGATGTCTTCGTTTCCAACGATACCTTTCAGAACTTCCTCTTCCACAACAACGGAAATGGAACCTTTTCCGAAGAGGCCGTTTTCAGGGGCGTATCCTACATTGAGAGCGGAAGAACGGTTGCGGGGATGGGCGCGGACTTCCGAGACATCGATAACGACGGCAAACCTGATATTTTTCAGACGGCCATGTTCAACGATACCTTTCCCCTTTACAGGAATATCGGCAGCCAGTTCATCGATCATACGAGTGTCGCCGGGCTTTCGGCCATGACCCGGCGGCTGACTGCCTACGGAGGCGGCATCTGCGATTTCGATAACGACGGGCACAAGGATCTCTATACCGCCAACGGCGCCATCCTGGACAATTCGATGGAGATTGACAATCTCCCCTTCAAGATGCCCAATTCGCTCTATCGAAACCTCGGTAACGGCAGGTTCGAGGATGTCAGCCGAAGCACCGGCAAGGATTATCAGGTGCCGCTCGCTCACCGCGGTGCCGCCGTCGGCGATCTGAACAACGACGGCCGGGTCGACCTCGTCGTCACTTCACTCAACGGGCCGACGCAGGTCTTCCTCAACAAGTCCGCAAACGCCAATCATTGGATCCTGATCAAGCTGGTCGGCGCTCCGAGCAACCGAGGCGGGTTAGGCGCGAGGGTCAGGCTGGTTCAGCCCGACGACCGAGAGCAGCACAACCAGGCTGTTACGACAGCAGGCTACAGTTCATCGAGCGACCGGAGGGTCCACTTCGGGCTCGGAGGGATGACCAGCATCAAAACACTCGAGATTTCTTGGCCCAGCGGCCGCGTCCAAGTCCTTCGCGACCTCCCTGTCGACCGGATTATGACGATCAGGGAGGAGGAGTTCGGAGTTCGGAGTTCTTTCTGAGTTCAAGGTTAGACGGTTAGACGGTTCAGGGTTAGACGGTTCAGGGTTCAGGGTTAGACGGTTGGTGGAGGAAGACCAGTGGGACTAGGGGTTAGACGGCTGCTGATCCTACAGATGTTGATTCTCGGTGGAATGGCAGAGCTTCAAACAGCGGCGCCACGGCAGTCAGGCCAGGTGGAAAGCCAGATGGACTCCGCCCAGAAGCTTATGCAAGCTGGCGAATTTGGCAAGGCGCGGGAGGTTTTGACCGCGCTGATGCAGCGGGAGCAGGCGCCCCCGCCCGACGTCTTCATCCTCATGGCGACCTGTCACCTGAACCTGAAGGAGACCGCCCGAGCCCTCGAGGTGTTCGAGCGCGGGATGACTTTATACCCGGCGGAACGAGTACTCGAGGAGTTCTACGTTACGCTATTGACCAACTATGTCCCGACCGAGCAGATGAAGGAGAAGCTCGAGAAAGCGCTGGCGGTGTCTCCCCATTCCCTGGTTCTGCTTCGCGCGGCCGCCTTCGTGCAACTGCGACTCGATTCACGGAGCGAGCAGGCGCGCCGGCTCGTCGACAGGCTCATTGAATTGGCACCCGACAATCCTAACAGCCACTACATTTACGGACAATGGGCCGTGCTCAATCATCAGGAGGAACTGGCGATCCGAGAATGGGAGAAAACCCTGGCCTTGGCAAACGTCGATTCGCGCATGCAGATGGATGTCTATACCCTGATCGGGGATGCGGAAAACCGTCTAAACCGGGCGGAACGAGCGGAGGCTGCGTTCAAGAAGGCACTCCAGGCCAACGCCGGCCTGGAGAAACCGAATCCAGTGTCCGCCTTCTTCTATGCGGAATTCCTGGTCAGGCAATCGCGATTCGACGAGAGCCAGGTGGTCATCGACGAGATCTTGGGTTGGGCACCCAGGTATGGACCGGCCCTGCTGCAGCGCGCGCTTCATCGGGCTCGGGTAAACAAACCAGAAGAGGCGATTGTCGCCGCCGAGAACGCACTCTCAGGAACCGACCTTAACCCCGAGCAGACGCGGGCCGCGCACGTCCTCCTCGCGAAGACCTACTTCCTGCTGAAACGAACTGCGGACGCGGAAAGACACCAGCAGTGGTTGAAATCGCAGTGAAACGGGGAGTTTCGGGGACACAAAACTTAATTCCTTCGCTTACTGCAGGAAAGCGCCGGCGGGGTGGGAATTAAGTATTATGTCCCCGAACTCCCCGTCGGACGGGATGGAAAGGATTCACCTCAATTGGTTGCAGATCTTTGTCAGGCGGTCCGAGCCAGGGAAACGGGCAGCCCCGCTCTCGCAGTACCGGTGAGCGTCCGCAGTCCGCTTGGCGGCGGCCGCGCAGCTAACCAGGAGGAAGTAGTAATCCTCGTCCCACTCGGGTTCAGGATTCGGTGCTTTCACCAACAGGTCAAGCGCCGTGGAAAAACCGCCGGCCGATGCCCGAATGCTGGCCAGCGCCTTCCGTGCTTCGAGCATCCCGGGATCGATCTCCAGGGCGCGCTCCAGCTCTAAGCCCGCTTCGCTGATCCGATTTGTCTGCCAAAGCACCAACCCCAGGGAGGCATGCCCGTCGGCAGACAGCGGCTGGAGCGTCAAGTACTTTCTGAACGCCTCCTCTGCCTTCGGGAGCTGCGCCGTCTGCGCGTAGCACATGCCCAGGGCGAAATAAGCCTCGTAGAACCTGGGGGCCCGGCCCACCAACTCCTCGTAGGCAGCTGCCGCCTCGACAAATTGCCCCTGAGTGAACAGCGGCTCAGCTTTGAACAGCAGGTCCCTGAGGACGCGGCTCTCCTCCTTCTGCTTTGCCTCCTTCGCATCGATCTCTGCCAGCTCACGCGCGTAGCCGGCCGCTGCCGCCTGGTTCTTCTGGGCACGCGCCACCCGAACGAGCAGCAGGTAAGCATCCTTGCGGGGGACGGGGTGCTCTTTGATAGCGGCGAGTGCGTCGGCCGTTGCGCTCGCGAAATCTTTCAGATTTTCATTGGCGATCGCCCTGCCATAGTGGCCTTCCGAGGAGTGCGGGTCCAGTTTAAGCGCCTCGTTATAAGCCGACCGGCTCTTCTGCCAGTCGCGCTGCTCCTCGAGTGCTTTTCCATAGGTCAGCCATACGATCGCTGGCTCGGCAGTCCGAGCAAGAAACGCCAAAGCCCGGTCAAACCGAGCCTGGGCTTCCTCCGCTCTGCCCAGCTTGCTGTATGCGTATGCGAGGCTGGCCAACGCCTGTGCGTCCTGAGGAGTCAGCTCCACCGCACGCTCGAAACATCGAAGCGCGTCTTCATCCCGACGCTTAGCCAGGTAAAGGGTGCCGAGATGCTGCCAGACTCCAGAGTCCCCGGGCGCCGCGCGGGAGCAGCGTTCCATGATCCCGAGCGCATAAGTGGCATCGTCTGCCACTACGGTATACAGCGTGGCCATAAGTTGCAGCGCCGGCGCCGAATCGGGATGTTTCTGCAGGAACTCCTCCAGCTCGAGCATGGCGTCGTAGGGCTGGCTGAGATGAAACAGGGTCTTTGCATGGCCCAGGGTGGCGGCAGCGAGCGTGTCGGGCGATTGACGGGCGAGGCGAAACTGCTCTTCGGCCGCCTGCCACTGTTCATTTTTGGCGAGGCATTCGGCGACTTGCAGGTGCTCGGCCGGAGTCCGTGGGGACGCGACCTTACACTCGGTTGCCTGCGGTTGGGGCGAAGCGGACAGAAATCCGGGCGGCGACCAGCAAAGCATGACAACCAGGACAAAAAGGCAGGCGGAACAGGCCCGCTTGGGTCTGTGTTTGTCTCGGTCAGTCCGTGTCAGTCCCTGTCTCAGCACGTGGACGATTCTCCCAAAAACAGAAAGAGCGGACAAGCGTCCGCTCTTTCCCGTCCTGCTAATCGCGATCCAGTGCCGCGCTAGAAGGCAAATCTCATGGACAACTGGATACGCCTCGGGTCATTTCTGACGCCGGTGATGTACCCGAACAGGCCGCTGCGCGGATCGGTGTTCATGTCGCCAAATCCGTGCATGTTGAACACGTTTTGAGCTTCCATTCGGAACTGCAGGTACCGCTCGCCATCACTGAAGATCGGGAACCGCTTCATCAGTGACAGGTCAATCCGCGTGGTTCCAGGATTACGGACACCATCGTAGCTGGTCATATGTCCCGGACCCCACGGGTTGTAACCGTAGCTCTTACCAACCGGGTCATAGTAAAGCTTGGAGACGTCCAGAATGCCCTTCCCTAGGGCAGGAGTGCTGCCGGGCGGAACAAAGATGTCGCTCCATCCGGAGATCGAGGGGTTTTTCAGCCTCTGATCGGCGGGATCCGCCCAGGATACGCCAACGATCTCGAGCGCCCTGATGTACGCGTTTTGGAGCGTGTTCTGGGGCCAGTTGAGCGGTCGGCCCGAGCGCCACACCGCATTTCCGGCCACGATCCAGCCACCGACGATCCCATTAAGAACTGGATGCGCGGAGCTCAGCCAGGGGCGACCCTTGCCAAACGGCAGCTCGACATCGAACGTCGTCGTCAGCCGGTGCTTCTCATCCCAGAGACTGGTGCCCCAGTTGTCACGCGTGTCGTCCACGCTCTGTACCCACTTGCCGCCGCCCGAGTAGAACTTCGCGTTGGGGTCGTTGTTACCCGGCCCGCCGACGTCATCCTTCAGGTTCGACAAGGTGTAGTTGACCAGGAACGAGGCGCCGTGGCTGAAGCGCTTGTCTGCGCGCAGGTTCAGGGCATGGTACTTCGAGGTCCCGATGTTCCGCCCGGCGGTCGCGACCGTCCCGAAGAAGGGGTACTCAGTCAGGAGGTTTCCGAGGGTGATCTGAGCATCGGGGCTCCACATGGTCTGGTCCGAAACGAAGGGGACGGACACCTCGGTGGAGTAACGGCGCTTGTTGTCTCCGGTTAGCGTCCCCGTCAGAATGTCCTTCGGGACCCGGCTGATCATCTCACGACCGAGCAAGCCAATACCCCGGTTGCCCGAGTAGGCGGCTTCAACCACCAGATTGCCCGGCAACTCCTTCTGAACGCCAATGTTCCAATACAGCTCGCGGCCCTGATGCATACCGCTGTCCACCGCGCCAACCGAAGGCTGAGCGGTGTTGCTCTTGTTGGCAAAGGGGGTCGTCCGCTGGAACTTATTCAAAGGCGTGTTGGGCCATGGATTATCGAAAGTGCTGGTCCAGTACTGGTTGACGGCATAGTTCGGGTCGTGGTCCGCCCAAACGTCCGCCGTTCCGTCGGTCATGTTCCACTGGTCCGTGGTCTTCCCGAATGCATTCGGGTCGCCGGTAGTGGGAAGGTACATCATCGCGAACGAGGCCCGCACGACCGTCTTATCGCTCACGGAATACGCGGCGCCAAGACGGGGCGCAAACTGCAGTGCATTGTAGTCCGAGCTTAGCCGCGAAGGATGCTCCGGAGTATTGACGAAGGCCAGTCCGCCGCCGGGGAGTCCGTTTTTCACCCATGCCGGAGGACGGGCTTTGATCGCCGCGTTGTCGGCGATGGTTTGGTCCGTCGCGTTCGGGCCGGTTGTCGGGAAGGCCTGATCGATCATGCCGTTGAAGGAGAAGCCCGGCTTGAGGGCGATCGGGGTCGGCAGATCCTTGTCCCAGACCACCAACTGATCGAACCGGTCGGTGGTCGGGGTTTCCATCTCCCACCGCACACCGTAGTTCACGGTCAACTTGGGGCTCACCTTGAAATCGTCCATCACGTACGCGGAATGGTAGTTCATGTTCAGGGCGCGGGTGATGAAACCACGCAAGGTGCTCCGGCCGCTGATACCCAGCATGAACGTCGGCCAGGCATTCGCCTGCCCCTGGTCCGTCCACTCTTTGATGGCACTCGTAACGGTTGTCGCGTTGCCGAGGACATAGAATTGTCCAGAGGGGGATTGATACTGGTTGTCATACCACCGCCGGTGCTCATATCCGAACTTCACGGTATGGCGGCTCATGATCTTCGAGAGGCTGAAGGCAGCTTCAAACGCGGTCGAAGGATTGAACGTGTAATTGTCGTTGCCGATGGCCCCCTGGCCTCCGGACGCCACAATGTACTGCGGCAACGTGTTCGTCCCGCCCAACATGGCCTTGGTAATCGGATCGAACGGGAGGTCGGAGTTGTTGAATTCCGAAGACAACGTTTCACCGTTTCGAACGGGATTGTAGTGGCCTCCCACGCGCGCGTCGAGAACAGTGGTGGGGGACATGGCATAGACGTAATTGATCGTCGTGCCCCACTGGCCATCCAAGCTGGTTGAGGGCGCCGGACTCGCCAGTCCGTACCACGCGGTCTGTTCCCGGTTGTAGTTCGAGCGGGTAAACCGGCCGTAAATATTCTGCTTTTCGGTCAACGACTGATCCAGTCGAACGGAAAAGGCATCGTTATTCTGAGCCGTATTTCGCTGCCCGACGTAGTTGCCGCACCAGGAGCAGTTAGCGTTGGCGGCCCGATTCGGGAGAGGGAAGTACTTCAGCAGGGCCTTGGCCATCGGATGGATGCGGCTGGCAGGAATGTGAAGGCCGTCGCCACCCATGGGAATCGTCCTGTACCAGTTGCCGGTCTCCGCATCGTACCGGTTCGGGTCGAGCAGGGTCGGCTCATAGATCGCCGGCGCGACTCCGTTGAACTGAAGACCGGAGAAGTCTCCGTTCCTCATCGCTTCCGTGGGCGAGTCTCCCTGAACCAGCTCACCACCTTGCCGGAACCGTAAGCCGTCGTAATTGAAGAAGAAAAAGGTTCTTTTGCGCCCATCGTAAATCTTGGGCAACCAGACCGGGCCGCCTATGGCGAAACCGAACTGGTTCTGGTTGAAGACCGTCCTCTCGCCGCCCAGCCGGTTCTGGTTCCACGAATTGGCATTAAGGATCGTATTCTGGTTGTAGTCAAAGACTTGACCGTGAAACTCGTTTGTGCCCGACTTGGTCACGACTGTAACCAATCCACCCGACACGCGGCCGTATTCGGCTGCGACCGGGTTGGTAATGACCTTGAACTCGCCGAACCCGTCCATGCTCGGGACGATGCCGCCAATACTGTGCGCTCGGCCTGTGACCGCCGAAATGCCGTCAACCAGGTAGTCGATGCTCTGGTTGCGGCCGCCGTTGATGCGAGTGTCCTGGTCCTTGGCGTCGGCGCGCCCGCCGGACCCCTGGACGTTGCCCGACAGGACCAGCAGTTGCAGAGGATCGCGATTCAGCTGAGGCAGGTTCTGGAGCATCGTGTTGGTGATGACCTCACCGGTCTCCGCGTCTGCCTTGCGCAGCAAGGGCGCCTCCGCAGTCACGTTGACGGTCTGGCTGACTTCGCCGACCTCCAGCGTCAAATCCAGCGTGATTCTGTCGCCGACCTGAACCGTAAGACCTTCGCGCTGCAGCGTTTTGAAGCCGGGCGCTCCAACGGTCAGGGTGTACTTTCCCGGATTGAGGTTGGCCACCACATAGTCGCCAACGTCGTTGGTGATGGTCTGGATCTTGACATCGGTGCCCAGATTGGTCGCTGTGACCTCGGCGCCCGGCAAGACCCCTCCGGAACTGTCAGCGACCTTACCGGCGATCGTGCCCAGTCCGGTTTGCCCGTACCCGACTGCCGCGACGGCGAGCAGCACAAGGCAGAGCGGAATCCACTTTTTGCGCATACAGTACTCCCCTCCCTACGAGATATTCCTCACACTCTGCGAGGATCGATTAGAAAATAACCAAGGCACGAGCGCGGGTCGCAGACAAACCGGCCTGTCATCCGGGACGCCTTCAGGATGTCGCGAGAACTGATTCATCCGATTGCGCTTCTCCATTGCTCACTCTCCCGCAAGCCACCTTGGGCTCTAAAAAGAGCCTGGGATGGCGTTGAAAGTACCGCCCTCGTTCGTCCACCTCAAGTTAATAACCGTTAACTTGCGGTCATATGTAATACCAGATGCGGAACCGTGCGGGTGGCCCACGAATCATACGTGCTACCAAAGCAGCAAGCGCCCCGCGCAGCTTCGTCTGTTAGCTTGTTATTAACAGAGGCGGTTGGAGAGTTCGGGGTTCACGGTTCAGGGTTAGACGGTTCAGGGTTCTCACGGTTGGACGGTTCACGGTTCAGGGTTGGACGGTTCAGGGTTAGACGGTTCACGGTTGGACGGTTCACGGTTCAGGGTTGGACGGTTCAGGGTTGACGGGCTAAGGAAAGGGTTCTGATCCGCGTTCCAACCGTATAACCGCGAACCGTCTAACCCTGAACCGTACAACCGTCAGCCGTTGATCTGCACTACCGCGTTCCGCCTGGCTGACTGATACGCGGAGAACACCAGCCTGACTGTTTCGAAGTTGTCGTCACCGGTAGTCTCGGCCTTCCCCCGCCCGAGCAGGTCATCCAGGATATTGCGGTTGCACGACACGATGCTGGGCGGCTCGACCTTGTAGTCAGGATGCTGCCAGGAGTACCGTTCCGGCGTGACTGTCTCGCAGGTCGTACCGCTCTTGGTGGTGACACTGATTTGCGGGCCGATATCCAGCCGCAGGCTACCTTCCGAACCCTCAATCAGCATCAGTGTCTGAGGAAAGGCCTCCCGCTCGAGAAGCGAGGCAAACGAGATCTCGGAATTGCACACCACTCCGCTTTTCATCTGCAGCACTGTCGTGACCACGTCCTCGCCTTTGACTCCCCGGTTGACGGTCTGTGTCCGGCAGTACAGGCTGGAAACTTCGCCGAAAAGGAACCGGCACACATCGAACTGGTGGGAGCCCTGATCCGTGATAGCGAACTGCTCCAGTTGGGCCAGAAACGGCTGGTTGTCGAAGACCGGATAGGCGGTGTTGAAGGCCGTGCGTGCCCGGAACGGCTCGCCGATCACTCCCGAATCCAGGAGTTGCTTGACCCGTCGGATTTGGGGCTGCCACCGGTAGTTCTCATGGACGTAATAGCGCACGCCTGCTTCCCTGCAGACCCGGAGCATGCTTTGAGCCGCTTCAAAGTCCGGGGCCATCGGTTTCTGGCAGATGACCGCCTTGCCGTGGCGAGCGGCCAGCTCGACGAACTGCCGGTGGGTGTCCACATCGGTGATGATGTCGGCAACATCAAAGTCGTGGTTGCGGAACACCATCTCGGGATCGTCGTAGCAGCTCCGGATCCCGAACTCTCGCCCTCTTTCCTCTGCCCGGGACAGCGTCCGGTTATATAAGGCGACAATCTCGACCTCGGGGAGCTCCAGCCAGCCGCCAATCTGAAACTGCGACCAGAAGCCACATCCAAACACTGCGATTTTCACTTTGCGCATAGGTTGCATCTCCGTTGTGAGTTGCCGATCAATCCTGTCAGTCCTGTTAATCCTGTCAAAACCTGTTCGACAGGATTAACAGGATTGTCAGGATTGAATTAGAACCGCGCGGCGGTTATAAGGACCAGCGACACCAGGTAAAAGACAAACATTACTGCGAGGATGGGATTGGTCCCTGCCGGCGCATTCTTGAACTCTTTCCAGACAAAGACACCCCAGGTGGCCGCGACTACGGGAGCTGCAATACTGAGACCGTACGAGATCGCAGGCCCGGCAGACCGAACCGCCATGAATGTAAGGATGTTGCCGCAACACCAGATCATCCCCCCGAGCAAGCCCGAGAAGTGTTGCCGGCTCGTCCCCCGCAGGTAGTCTCGCCCCCTCAGGGGCTCTCCCTTGCACGGGCCTCTTCATGAAGTACGAATTGTACAGGAACGTGCTGAGGAAAACCCCAAGGGAGAAGAAGACAACGGCCGAGTAGTTTGTCAGCCGACCCGCACTCGCGGGCGAGAAATCGGAATCGATCGATCGCTGTACAAAAAGGTAGTAGACGGAAATCATGACCCCGACGAGAACAGACAGGATGATGCCCTTAGTGGAGCTCTTTCGCTGCTGTTTCGAGAGGCGGCGAAAAGCGGCCATGCTCAAGAGCACGGCGACGACTATGGTGATAGACCCGATTGCCAGTAGGGTGGCGTTGCCTTTCGGCTGATCAAGATACTGTACCCAGATCCCGAGAACCCAGGCGAGTCCTCCGCCCAACGTGAAGGCGATAGCCATTCCGGCCAGCGAGATGGCAGCCACCAGGGAGAGCGTCCCCAGGTTCCAGATGACACCACCCAGCATCGCCATGGCGATATACCAAGGGTCTGCTTGTTCGAGGTCCAGCAGGAACGGCCTCCCTTCGGAGCCCAGGCTGCCAATCGTAAAGGCCGCCAACAGCGACATCAGCAGGATGCCGGCCGCGTAGTCCCAGTAGAAGAGCTCGAACCTCCACGTTTTTCCGGCCAGCACCTGAGTGTTTTGCCATGAGCCCCAGCAGATCATGGCACAGAAGCATAGCAACACCGCGATGGGATAACTTTCGACCACGAACATGGGATCGACCCTCCTCTGCGTGTTCTGAGTTCTGAGTTCTGGGTTCTGGGTTCTGGGTTCTGGGTTGGCTGACTGCCGATCAGAACCGAAACCCCGAACCCGAACCTTCGAAGTAGAACGTTGCCCCGGAACCTCGAACTCAGAACTCAGAACTCAGAACCCAGAGCTCAGAACTCCGCGGCCGCGACGCTCGCGCCCTTTTGAAAGCAGTAGTTCTGATCGGCGAGACACTTCTCCAGCGCCGCCAGGAACAGCAGGACATTGGATTTCGTGGAGGCTGCCCCCATGAGACCGATTCGCCACGCCTTCCCCTTGAAAGCCCCTAATCCTGCTCCAATCTCAATTCCAAATTCTTCAAGCAACTGGCGGCGGACACGGGCCTCGTCCACACCTTCGGGCACCGCCACCGCGTTCAACATGGGCAACTCAAATCCCGGCTGGGTGACATAGCGGATACCAATCGCCTCCAACCCTGCGCGGAGCATGCGGTGGTTCGCCCAGTGTCTTGTCCAGCGGGCCTCCAGGCCCTCTTCCCGGACCAGTTCCAGCGCGGCCAGCAGGGCATAATTCATATTGATCGGGGCGGTATGGTGGTAAAGACGCTCGGAGCCCCAGTACTGGCGGATCATGCCGAGATCCAGGTACCAGCTCTGAACCTTGGTCTTCCGGGAATCCATCGCCTCAAGTGCGGGCTTGCTGAACGTGACCGGTGAAAGGCCCGGCGGGCAAGACAGGCACTTCTGTGTGCCGGAATAACAGGCATCGATCTGCCAGCCATCCACGTCAACCTCGATTCCACCCAGGCTGGTGACTGCATCGACGAGTAACAAAGCGCCGTGATCGTGGACCACCCGGGAAACGTCTTCGATCGGCTGCCGGGCGCCGGTCGAAGTTTCGGCATGAACGATGCCCACCACCTTGGCCGGCTTTCGCCTCAACGCCTGATCGATGCTACCGGGTTCAAAGACCCGGCCCCATTCAGTCTCAATCACACTGACGTCGGCGCCGCAGCGCCCGGCAACGTCGGCCATTCGCTTGCCAAACACGCCGTTCACGCAGACCAGCATCGGGTCGCCCGGCTCGATGAGGTTGACTACACAGGTTTCCATGCCCGCGCTTCCGGTCCCCGACATGGCCAGCGTCATCTCATTGGCCGTCTTGAAAACGTACTGCAGCGATTCTCGAATTCCGTTGAGGATTTGCAGAAATGCGGGGTCCAAATGTCCAATCGTCGGGCGGGCAAGCGCCTCGAGCACTCGAGTGTCCACGTCTGACGGCCCCGGTCCCATCAGGACCCTCTTCAGATTCCCTTTCACAATCGACTCCTTTTCTGAAATCAACCTACTGGCGGCCAATGATCTGTCTTTGGATCTCGCGCGCGCGCCCGAGGTGGTCCTGCATCGCCTGGCGGGCACCTGCGGCGTCGCCCGCTTTGACCCTTTCCATAATTCGGCGGTGGTCAGGCATGCCCTGGAGGGCCAAAGCGGGATCCTGCGACACTCGCAGCCGGACCTGTTTCATGATCTCGGCGAACGAGTCGAGCAGAATAACCAATAGAGGGTTGTGCGCAATCTGCGCCAGGAATCGATGGAACTGTCCATCCGCCTCCGCATAGCGGGTCGGATCAACCGAATCACGTTCCAGCTGCTCCACGAGCTGACCGAGGTGGTCGATCTCCTCGCTCGTGGCTTGGGAGGCAGCGACGCCGGCAATTTCGACCTCGAGGATCGAGCGCACATGGTGCAGGTTGTCGAGGCTCAGCTCGTTAAGCTGGATCATCAATGCGAGATGATCCGATATCTGTTCGCCACCGACTGTTCGGATGACCGTGCCGACGCCGTGGCGGGTTTCCACCAGTCCCTTCGCCATCAGGATCTGCATCGCCTCGCGAACCACGGTCCTGCTGACACCCATCAGCTCAGCCAGTTTCATTTCGGGTGGCAGCCGGCTCCCCGCCTCCAGCTTGCTTTCGGCAATGAGGCCGATCACCTGCTTCACGACGTTGTCCACCAGGCGCTGACTGTGATCAAACGCTTGGAATTGTGTCGTATCGTTCATGCTCACCCCGCAATGTACCGGCGCATGAAGGCCACGCTGTCCACCGCCCAGGCCTGTTCGAGCCGGATCGTCTCCTCTAGCGTCTCCTGCTCCGGCGGCCATAATTCCACGATCACGTTAAAATCGTGCACCGACCGCCTGCAGGTCTCGAGGATCCAGGGGATGTCGAGCTGGCCCTGGCCGGTCGGGCGTCCCTCGCACGCAAAGCCCATCATGTGCCAGACACGCTTCATTATTACTTCCTTGAGGTGCAAACACATCGTATGCGGCGCGAGGACCTCGGTCACGTGTTTCCACCCTTCATGCACAGCCAGGGAATTGGCGGTGTCGAGGACAACTCCAACGCTGCGACTGCCCGCCTGCTCGACGGCCCAGGCGAGCTCGCGAGCCGGTATCTTCCCATTTTCCATGGCTAAACGGATTCCCCGGCGCTCGAGCAGAGGGGCGACTTCGCGAAGATACCCGGGGATGTCAGCGACCGGCGCGGTTTGCCCATTGACTTCGGGAATGGTCCGAAGCAGCGTCGCGCCCAGGCGTTCGCACCGGGAGATCTGAGCTCTCAAGTGGTCCGACTCGATACCCCGGGTTCCGAGCTCCAGTTCGACTCCGGCGCCGGACGCCTGCTCGCGGAGTGCCTCGAGCCCCGCTTCACCCAGACTCTCCAGCGGCAGATTCGGCCCCAGCTGCAGGACCTTGACACCCAGTTCGCGCGCCTTCTGGAGCAGATCAAAGACACCCATGGGCTTCGGCGGCCGGGCGCCTTCGAAGCCGATCGACCACATGTACGTGTAAGTATTGATGCCCAGCTTCATTGTTCTGTCCGTTTCGAGTTAATCGGTTCAGGGTTAATCGGTTCCCGGGTTAATCGGTCCAGGGTTACTGGTGAACCGTGAGCCGGTAAACCGTGAACCGGTGAACCACTCTTTCGCTTGACACTCACGCCCGCCAATCGTACCATTCGCGTGGTCAGATATAACACATCATACAACCAAGCGGTAGTGTTTTTTGAGCAGACATCCCGCCAAGGAAACGGCTGGGAGGGGAAGTAGAAGGAGAATTGGATGAAACGACGACTGATACTACTATCGCTCTTCCTTGTGACTACACCCGCCTTTGCCGCGAATAGCGGCCGGGTCAAGATTGACTTGAACGGCATCTGGGACTTTGAGCAGACCGGGACCGCCTTTCCTCCAAGCACTTTTAATCACAAGATTCCGGTTCCCGGCCTCGTTCATATGGCTGAACCGAGGCTGGATCAGCATGATCTGTTCTTCACTCCGCCGCGAACAGACGGAAAGTCGCGGTTCCCTTCCCAGCCTCCGTATGAACCTCGGTACAACTGGTACCGCCGGCTGGTTCAAGTCCCCAAGGAGTTGGAAGGTCAGGAGGCGGTGCTTTCGATCCTCAAAAGCCAATTCGTGACGCAGGTCTTCGTCAACGGGATGGAGGCCGGTTCTTCGATAGCATGCTTTACGCCGCTGGACCTACCCGTCACGCGTTTCCTGCGTTACGGGGAAACAAACGAGGTGCTCGTCCGCGTGGGGGATCACCAGTGGCTGCCCGGCGCCGCTCCTGGAGGACTGGATGGTGAGAAAGTCAATTACACGCCCGGTATCTGGGATGATGTGGAATTGACGTTTTCCGGTCGCTTTCGGGTCCATCGCGCCCTGGTCCTTCCGTCGCTGAAAGAAAAGGTCGCCAGAGTAAAACTGCTGATCCAGTGCCTGTCTCCCGCGCGGACCGGTTACGGGGTGCCCTTGCTGGAGCCCTTCTCCGTGCAGGTCGCGCTTAAGGAGAAAACCACCGGAAAGCAAGTCGCCACAGCCGGCGGCGCCTTCCAGATGCGGGGAGGGCGGATCTCCCAGTTCGAATTGGAGATCCCCTTCGAAAGCCCACACCCCTGGACCCCGGAAGATCCTTTCCTCTACTCAGCCCAGGTGACTTTGCTGGATTCAAACAAAACCAGCGACCAATGGGAAAAGCGGTTTGGAATGCGGGACTTCGAGCGCAGGGGCAAGTACTTCTCGCTCAACGGAAAAAAGATCATGCTGCGGGGGAGCAATATCACCTTGCACCGCTTCCTCAATGATCCCGACTGCAAGGCGTTGCCCTGGAACCGGGAGTGGGTGCACAAGCTGCTGGCCGAGATCCCCAGGAAGTTGCACTGGAATTCCATGCGGGTGAGCGTCGGGATCCTGCCCGAGTTCTGGTACGAGATCGCCGACGAAGCCGGCTTGATGCTCCAAAACGAGTGGATGTACTGGCAGGCACACGGCTGGGATGAACAAGTCCGCAGCGAATACACAGATTGGGTTTGGGCGGACGGCAGTCATCCGAGCATCGTGATTTGGGACGCAATGAATGAGCACGAGGACAACTTCATCGGCAATGTCCTGATCCCCGAGTTGAAACGCCTCGACCCCACGCGGATCTGGGACAACGGCTACATGACCGCCGACGACTACCTCGTGAACGTGCACATTCCCAATGCGCAGAAAAACGACCCGAAGGGAACCTTCATCAGCCCCAACACGGCGTCGATGGAAATCACGTGGGACGACGATATGGATGAAGTCCATCCCTACCTGCACCAGGTTTGGAGAGCGGATTTCGACAAGTGGACCGACCAGGATTCCTTGCGGATAGGCGCGTTTGACTACTGGCCAGACTATCCCCAATCGATGGACAACCACAGCGCCGCCCAGATTGTGAACGAATACGGCTGGATCTGGCTGTGGCGCAATGGAATGCCTTCGCCCCACAGTCCGGGTTTTTACCAGTATTATCTGGGCGGTTTCGAGGACGCCGCGGCGAACCGCGAGCTGCAAGCCTACGATTTGCAGTGGGAAACCGAGTTGTTTCGAACCCGCCAGTCGGTGGCGGGAGTCATGGCGTTTGCCTATCTCACCAACAACTATGGAGCGACCGGCGATTGGTTCATCGACGATATCAAGGATCTGAAACCGGGACCGACGCTCGGGTGGTTCCGCCATTGCTTCGCTCCCTCGGCGGTCTTTATCAATCTGGCCGATCAACGCTACGACAAGCATCTGAAGCCTCACGAGCCCGGCTCATCACTGGTTTTCAGCCTGGTGGGCGTCAACGATCGCGACGAAGACGTCAGGGGGACAGTCACTCTCTATTTGCTCGACGCAAAAGGACAGAAGGTCGCGGGTAGCACACGGTCACTGCCTGTGGTCATACCGGCTTATGCGAGGCAGCCGGTTCCAACTGCCCTTCAACTACCCGAAACCCCGGGAGGCTATCTGCTCGTCGCGGGATTCGTGCCCGACGGCACTCAAACAAGTGGTCCGGTGATAAGCCGGCGATATATCAAAGTCGGCGACGTGGACGGTTATCAGTTCTACGATCTGAAACCCGAGTTCTGATGAGTTCTGAGTTCAGGGTTCTGACGGTTCACGGTTAGACGGTTCAGGGTTCCTGAAACACAGAACCGGAGAACCGTGCAACCGGAGAACCGAGAACCCTGAACCCCAACTCAGAACCCAGAACTCTAGAACCCTGAACCGTCTAACCCTGAACCGTCTAACCCCATCGGAGGAATATGAATCGTATCAGCAACTTAGCCGTTCTCGTCTGCGCACTCTTGTTCGCTCAGAGCCACGGCCTGGCGGCAGTCCCGGGCCCGATTAAGATCAGTTCGACAGGGCGCTCCTTCGTCGATCAGGACAACAAGCCCTTCTTCTGGCTCGGCGACACCGCGTGGCCTCTCCTTGTGCAGTACTCGAAGAGCCAGGCGGAGGCCTACCTCCAAACGCGGTCAGCGCAGGGTTTCACGGTGATTCAAAGTGTCATCGCATGGGGCCAGGGGAGTGGATTCGAGAAGAAAACGCCCTTGCCTAATCCCGAGGGACAGAATGTCTGGATCAACAACGATCCGGCAACGCCCAACGACGGCTTTTTCAAACACGTCGATTCCCTCGTGACCTTTGCCGACCAGCGCGGGCTCGTCATGGCGATATGGCCGGCTTGGGGTTACTACGTCACCGAAGCCAAGACCATCAATCTAGACAACGCGCGTGCTTACGGCCAGTGGCTAGGGAAGCGCTACGCGAAGGCCCCGAACGTCATTTGGGTCATCGGCGGAGACCGCGTCCCCGTTGGATTTGAAGAGGTGTATCGGCAACTGGCCCTGGGTCTGCGGGAAGGAGACCAGGGAGCGCATCTCATCTCCTACCACGTCTGCGGCGGACGATCGTCGTCGCACTTTTTTCACCGAGAACCGTGGTTGGACTTCAACATGATCCAGACCTGGTGCGACTGGTTCCAGATCTACCCGATGGTGAGCTCCGACGCCATGCTCTCGCCCGTAAAGCCGGTGGTGCTATGCGAAGGCGCTTACGAAAACGGCCCTGAATACCCGACCGGCCCGATCACCCCGCTGATCGTGCGCCGCCAGGCCTGGTGGACGGTCATGGCAGGAGGCTCGCACAGTTACGGCCAGAACCAGATGTGGCGCATGGAACCCGGCTGGGAATCGACCCTCGAGACTCCAGGTGCTTTGCAGGTTGCGTTGATGAAGAAGATCCTCACCGATCTGGATTGGTGGGATCTTGTTCCCGACCAGGCGATTCTTTCTTCGGGCGTCGGCAGCGAGAGGACCCTGAACACCGCAATGCGTTCGGTCAAAGGGGATAGGGCGCTTGTCTACTTCTCATCTCAGTGCCGCGCTTTGATCAACGTGAGCCGGATTGCCACCAAAGAAGTGAAAGCAACGTGGATCAACCCGGCCGACGGGAAGAGAGAGGACGCCGGGACCTACCTGACAGGCAATCTCAACGGCAGGCCATTCCCTGATAACCGGGCCGAGCACTTCGCGACTCCCGGCCACTGGGAAGACGCGCTTCTTCTGCTCGAGCCGGTCGAGTAAGTTCTGAGTTCTGAGTTCTGTGAGTTCTAGTTCGAGTTCTGAGTTCTGAGTTCGAGGTTCCGAATTTCGTTGGTCTCGGGTTTAGGAAGAAACTACGATAGCCTCCGTCCTCCGACCTTGGAACTCCGAACTTAGAACCTAGAACTCAGAACTCAGAACTCAGAACTCAGAACTCTTGCCTCCCTGTTAGCCTGACAGGAAACCGATCGGCATGCTACGATCAGGCACCGGAGCTGCCATCGACCATGACAAGCGAGATTTCGGCTGAGGAAATTCGACAGGAAGTCAAGAACATCCTGAAAAGCGAGCACTTCCGGAATTCCGAGAAACTTTCCAGCTTTCTCGACTATATCTGCACGAGATTCATCGAAGGCACCGCCAACCAGTTGAACGAGTATCTGTTGGGATTGGAGGTGTTTGACCGAAAACCCGGATTCTCTCCGTCAGAAGACTCGATCGTGCGGGTGCGCGCCCACGAACTACGCCGGCGTCTAAAGGAGTACTATTCCGGGGAAGGGCAGACAAGCCGGATCAGGATTTCACTGCCGAAGGGGCATTATGCTCCTGAGTTCGCCCGGGTTGTCGATGTTCCCTCTGATGAAGCTCCCACCGCTCCCGTTGATGAGAGCCCCGCACAACGGTCGCCGGCAGAGCCGAAAGTTCGGCGCCCGATGTCCGAGACAGTAGGATCTTCGCATGGCGTGGAGAAAGCGAGAGAGCTCTACGCGTTCTATGGAGAGCTCCTCGGCGAGCTCAACGAACGCGCCCCTCAGTTGACGTTGATCAACCTGAGCAACCCGAAGGTGATGTTCAGTTTCGCCTGCGGTTCGCCGTCTCCTCCGGGCTATCTGGGACGCCCTTCCGTCCCGATCACTCCCCAGCTCGCCAAGCACCTCCCCGCCAACACAAACGATGTGGCACTGCCCTTCGCGACAGGCAGGCCGCTCTACCACTTCCTCCATCCCACCGATGATGAATACACCGGCATGGGAGAAGCGGTTTGTGCTTTTCACCTCGGAAGGCTGCTCCAGGTCCTGGACCGCCCCGTGCACATCACCCAGGCGCGCTTCCTCACCTGGGACAAGGCATCCAGAGACAACCTGATCATTCTGGGGTTGCCGCTCATGAACGCCTGGGCTGACACCAATCTTGCAGCCCCGAACTTCCGGTTTGTTTCTGCTTCCTGGCAGAACACCCAACCCCGACCAGGGGAAAAAGAGAGCTACCAGTCCGAGCTCGAGAGCCGCCCGGGCGAGACGGGCTTCACCGATTACGGGATCATTTTCATGCAACCGCTGCCCAATGGCAATCGAGTGCTCCTTCTTGCCGCCGCCTCAAGCTACGGCACGCTGGGCCTGGGCGAGTTTTTCTGCAACCCGGATCGGATGCGACCCGTTTATGAGACCCTTAAGACTCAGACCAAGGACAAGGTGATTCCCTCCAGCTACGAAATCCTCGTCAGGATCCGCATCAAAGACAATCTTCCCATCGAAACCAGTGTCGTGGCGTGCCGGTGAGGGGTTCGATTGCGGATTGCGGATTGCGGATTGCGGATTGCGGATTTAGACTCCGACAATGAATGCCGATGAGTTCAAACAGAGGACAAAAATATTCGCATTGCGAGTGATTCGACTTTGTGAGGCGTTGCCGAAAAGCACAACCGCAAATATTCTCGGCCGGCAACTGATCAGTTGTGGAACCTCCGTCGGGGCTAACTACCGCGCAGCTTGTCGGGCTAGGTCGCGAGCAGATTTCATCAACAAAATGGGGATTGTGGAGGAGGAGTGCGACGAGTCGATTTATTGGATGGAACTAATCGTCGCGGCGAACCTCGCAGAGGAGAAACAAGTCGCCAATCTGCATGAGGAGGCCAATCAGCTTCTCTCTATGGTTCTTGGCTCGATCAAGACGGCACGCGGCAAGAACCGAGCGTGACCAGGGTTTCAATCCCCAATCCCCAATCCCCAATCCCCGCAATCCGCAATCCGCAATCCGCAATCAGTACCGCCCATATCTTTGTGCCGTCTCGATCAGACGGAAGATGTTGCCATCGGGCGTGTCGCGGCCACACTGGTCGCCGGTGGACAAAACGAAACCGCCGCCAGCCGCCGCCGCGTCCATCGCTTTCTTCGCCTCCTCCTCGACGTCGTCCGGTGTTCCATGCAGCATCACTCGGGTGGTATGAAGGTTGCCTTTCAAGGCGATTCGGCGGCCCCATTTCCGTTTGATCTCCGCCAGATCGCAGTCCCCCATGGGCGGCTCCTCCAGAGGCTCGATGGAATCCAAATCCGTCTCAGTCGCGCACAGCTCGACCAGCCAGGACTCCTTGCCACAGGCATGGAGGTGCGACGGAATCCCGGCCTCTTTGGCCATCGACGTGAGCTCCTTGATGGTCGGCAAACTGAGCTCCCGAACCATTGTCGGGGATTGGAGGGTCAGAAGCCCGGACGCTCCGAGGAGCAGGAAATCCGGGTGAGCAGCCAGGAGCGCTCGAGCATACGCGACCGCGTGGTCATGCACCAGGCGCACAAGCGTCGCGAACTCCTCCGGCTGGTCGTAGTAGGCAAAAGTAGCACTGGCCAGTCCCCCCTCGAACAGATCGACGAACGTAGTCATACCCGGCAGCCCGACCACCCCGCCGACAGCTCCCAATTCTCCCATGGCCGCCATGTGCCGCCGCAAGGGCAGGTCTTCGGTCTGGAACTCAACCGGGTAGAAATAGGCCAGCTTGGGAAGGTCTTCAGGGAGACTCTTGATCATTTTGCGCACTTTGGTCGGAGGATCGCCTATCGGATAAGCAATAACCTCATCGAGGTCCCCCGCCGGGGTGCGATGGATCCGCTCCACCAAGATCAGGTCGTCCGTCCATTTCAGGACATGGTCCTTGCTCGAGACAGCGTCGCCGCAGGGGATGACCTTCAGTGCCCCCTTATCGGACCAGCCGTCAAAGCCGAAGTGTTTGACGGCGTCGATGTACGCCTCTTCGAGGGGCGGGTCGTTATAGAGATAAATGTCCCAAAAAGGCTTCCCGGTCAACCGAGCCGGAATCATGTTCGACATGTCGGGAGAGACGGGAACCATGTCCGGTTGCCGGTTCATGAAAGCGGCGATCATCCGCTCGCGCGAGGTCATACTGCCTACCGATCAGGGGCCGCACAAGTAGCACGGTGCGAGTTACGGTGCCCAGTTTGGTTCTCCAAAACATGGTCGAGAAGGTCTTGAAGGGGCACGGTCGCCAAGCCGATGGCTGTGTCCGCGCAACCGTAATAGATGTAAAGTACGCCATCCTTGACGACGTTGCCCGTTGGGAAAATGACGTTGGGGATCACCAAACCGAACCGTTCGTAATACGCTTCCGGTTCCATGATGAACTCCTTTGTCCTCGCGATGACCCTCTCGGGGTCGGCCAAATCCAGCAGCATCGCGCCCACCCGGTACACCGAATCCTCGTCGACCCCATGGTACAACAGGAGCCAGCCGTGGTCCGTGCGGATTGGTGTAGCAGCGGCCCCGATCTTGCCTCCCTCCCAGGCATATGCTGGGCTGGCGACCAGTTGCGGGGGAGTCCAGACCTGGAGATCGTCAGAATAGGAAATCCAGATTGAGGGCCGGTCACGCTCGCTTCCGGCGGGTTGACGGCAGATGGGCCGGCGGAGCAACGCAAACTTTCCGCCGATCTTTTCGGGGAACAACACAACGTCCCGGTCGTCGATGTCCTTCGGAGTCACGAAGCAGAGGTGTCTGAAGTGAATCAGGTCCTCGGAAACCGCAATACCCGATTGAGTGATCATCGACCAGGCGCAGTCCTGCCAGCCTGGGTAAGACTGCGTGTAGTAATCAGGTACCCCCTGTCCGGTCGGCCAGCAGTCCATTGGATGCGGTTGCAGGGCATAGCACATGTAGTAGAGGCCGTCGATCTTCACGACCCTGGCGTCCTGAACACTTCCGTCAGGGTAACCGGCCATGGCACTCGTAAATACCGGGTCCTCCACGAGGTGCGAGAAATGCACGCCGTCCTCACTGACGAGCAGTCCAATGCTGGTCAGAAACGGCCGCAACGAGCCGGCCGCCCTTTCGTAAAGGTAGAATTTCCCGTCTTCCACGATCGCGCCGGGGTTGAAGACAGAGACGTTACGCCAGGCAAAAAGCCCGGGGCGCACGATTGGGTTTTCTTCACACCGCTTGATGTTCATCGGCTTATGAGTTCTGAGTTCTGAGTTCTGAGTTCAGGGTTCTGAGTTCAGGGTTCTGAGTTCTGAGTTCCGGATCCTGGGGTACGGGTTACGGGTTTCGGGTTCGGGGTTCCGGGTTGGCCCGTATGAAGTCGATCACTTCCTGCACGCGTGCGAACGCCAGGGCGATCACCGTATCAGCCGCGCCATAGTAAATCGCGAGCCTCCCCGTGTCGGCATCGGCCAGCGAAGCGCAGGGGAAGACCACATTGGGCGTGTCCCCCACGCATTCGTACTGGGTCTGGGGAGAAAGCAAATACGGGGCGCCACGACAGATGACCTTCCAGGGCTGCTCAAGGTCAAGCAGAACTGCGCCCATGCTGTAGACAAATCCGTTGCAGGTAGTCAGTACCCCGTGAAAAAGCAGCAGCCACCCTTCGCTGGTTTCAATTGGTATTGGACCGGCACCGACCTTCGTGTAACACCAACTGCTGGTGCCCAGGACATATCGGTGGCAGCCCCAGTGCGTCATGTCCGGGCTCTCGCTATAGTAGATTTCGCCGAAGGGTGTATGTCCGTTGTCACTGGGTCGGCTCAACATCGCGTACTTACCGCGGATCTTCCGGGGGAACAACACCCCGTTCCGGTTGAACGGCAGGAAGGCGTTTTCGATCTGGTGGAACGCCTTGAAATCGTACGTATAGCCGACTCCGATCGTAGGACCGTGATAACCGTTGCACCAGGTGATGTAATACCGATCCTCGACCCAGGTCAGGCGGGGGTCGTACCGGAACTCCAGGCGGCCGACCTCCGGATCCTCACATTTAAAATCAATGGGTGTGTGGCTGATCGTCCAGTTGAGAGCATCTTCGCTCTCTCCATAGAAGATGTTCATGAAACGCCGGGTGTCATCGATCCGGAAAACACCCACGTATTTCCCCTGGTAGGGAATGACGGCGCTATTAAGAGCACTGTTGGCCCGCGGTATCGGGTTGCGGGGAATGACGGGGTTCCTCGAATAGCGCCAGACGACATCATTACTGCCAGCCGGGCGCTCCTCCCACGGCAGATTAGGTATCGATACAGCGTTTACCAGTTTTACTGACATCCACTTCTCCTATTCATTCACCAACGAAAACCCGTCTTGGTCTGCGCCCGGACTACACCCCGGCGCCGGTCAGAACGCCCGTCGCTTCCGCTTCCCGGCGAGCGGCAAGTTCCGCCTGAATGGACCGCATGCGCTTTTCATCCAAGGAGTAGAACAGGATGAGACCGGTCGCCAACAAGGCCGGAACTGCCGGGATGAGACTGAACAGAGTCACGATTCCGGCCTGAGTCGTAACGCTTTGCACTTCCCCGGCGACGAACCCGTAGTAGGCCAGGAGCCAGCCGCCTATCGCTCCTCCGACCGCCCACCCCATCTTCTGGGCCATACAGGAAGCGGAGAAGACCAGTCCGGTCGCTCGACGCCTGTGTTTCCATTCGGAATAATCCGCGATGTCGGCGTACATCGCCCAGATCACGGCCATGCTCGGTCCGTTCAAGAAGAGGCCGACGAACTGAAGGGCAAAAATCGCCGCCAGATGTTTGGGCGTGTAGAGGAAATAGCTGGCTGTCACGACGGTGATCGCCGCCATCGAGAAGAGGTACGTGTACTTCTTGCCCAGATATTTGACGAAGTACTTGGTGCTCATCACTCCAAGGACGCTGCCGGCGTAACCGAGCACGGTAAAAACAGCCATGAATTTCTTGGTGTCGAAGTCGTAGCTGTGACCAAGGAAAGTGAAGACCTGGGGCCCGATGTAATACTTGAAATAGTAGACCGTCGCGGCGACGCGCAAAGAAGCGTAAACGAGCGTGCAGATCCCGATGACACAGAGGAGCAGCCACGGGACATTGGTCAACAGGTCGGCGGCGTCCCTGCGGAAACTGGTCTGCTGCTGCCTGGGAGGCTGAATCCTCTCCCGGGTAAGCGAGAACGTACCAAAGAAGAAGACCACGGCAACCGCGCCAAAGACAGCCATGGTCAGCTGCCATCCGAGCTGAGCACTGCCTCTTCCGAGATATTCGACGAGGTAGAGAGCTACTGCTTGAACAATCAGGCTGCCTCCGAACGCGAAGCTTAGTTTGTAGGAAGCAAGGCTCGTTCGCTCCAGCGGATCCGAGGCGATCACGCCCAGCAAAGCGCCATAAGGAATGTTGATGGCCGTGTAGAGCAGCATCAATAAGGAATAGGTCACATAGGCGTAGACGATCTTGCCCGTCAGGCCGAACCCTGGAGTGCTGAAGGTCGCGACTCCCATGATCGCCAATGGCAAGCTCATCCAGACGAGGTAGGGACGGAAGTGTCCCCAGCGGGAATGGGTCCGATCGGCGATCATACCCATGAGCGGGTCGATGATTGCGTCACCGATTCGGGTGACAGCCAGCATCGTCCCGACAATCGCGGCCGGCAAACCGTACACGTCGGTGTAAAAGAAAAGCAGGTAAGCGGAAAACGTCTGCCAATAAAAGCACGAGGCGCCGTCCCCGAGGCCATAGCCGACCTTCTCGAGGAATCTCACCTTGCAGGGTGTCTGCTTCCTGACGTCAAGCTGTTCCATTCAACTCCTTCCAGCCGCATTCGACCGCCGCTACCCAAGGACATATCCGACCGCCAAAATGCCAACTCGGGCTTCTTGACGCAAGTTAATAACAGTTAAGAAGTCGGTACTATGTAATACCGGAGGGGAGTTCTGAGTTCGAGGGTTCAGGGTTCAGGGTTCTGAGGTTCGAGGGTTCGACGGTTCAGGGTTCAGGGTTCAGGGTTCAGGGTTCAGGGTTCGAGGGTTCAGAGCGGTTCAGGGTCGAGCGGTCAATCGGGGTCAGATCAGCTGCGAACAGGATAACGGGTAACCGTAACCGGTCAACCGGGGAACCGGGTAACCGGGTAACCGGAGAACCGTGAACCGTGAACTCAGAACTCAGAACTGAGAACGCGTGACGCCTCCCGCATGGCGAGCTCGGGGCTGGAGAGAACCGGAAGGCGGCAGCCGGTCGCCTGGATGGCTGGGATGCAACGCGCCATGGTAGCCTGGGCCAAGACGATCACGTCAACGTCTGTAGTCGACCGAACGATGGCCTGCGCCACCGCCCGATCATGAATTTCGCCATCCCCCGTACGCAAGGCCTCCAGCGCACTCTCCACAAAATACGCCTTGATCTTCACGGTCTTGTTTTGGCGAACGGCTTCTTCCAACAGTGACAGTCGCGTGGGTTCAACAGTCGTGGGATTGGTCGCAAATACTGCGATCCGAGAGCCGACTCGAACCGCCTCACTTAGCATCGGACCGTCGATTTTCAGAACAGCCAGAGAAGTCTGTTCTCGAACCGAGTCGATGAGCGGGCTGATTGTTGAACACGTCACGAGCACGAGACGTGCGCAAAGATTCTCGGCCACTCGGACATGTTCCAGGACACGCCCGGCGTCCTCGGGCGCCAATCGTCCCCGCCGCCGCACAAGCTCCAACAGCGGCTCGTCGAGGATGTGAAGCCAGCGATTGGAAGGCAACAGCTTACGGCACAGCTCGTCAAAAACTTCCACAAGCGCCGGGATGGTGTGGATCAGTAATAGATCAGCCACAATCTACTCCTCAACTCCGAACTCAGAACTCAGAACTCAGCCGAACCCCACTATGCTTTCCGACGCACAGCCTCTCGTGCAGCACAGGCGATTTGTTCGGCCGACAGGCCGTATTTTTCCAGCAGGTCGAAATACGGTCCGCTTTCCGCAAAGGAGTCCTGGATCCCGACCCTTCTCAACGGGACCGGGCAACATTCGCCGAGCACTTCCGCGACCGCGCCACCTAAACCTCCCAGCACGGAGTGTTCCTCGGCCGTCACAATCGCCCCGGTTGCCCGGGCGGCGGACAGCACTGCCGGAACATCCAGAGGCTTGATCGTGTGGACTTCGACGACGGTGGCCTCAATCCCCTCTTCAGCAAGCCTATCGGCCGCATCCAGGCAGAACGAGACCATCAGACCGGTGCCGATCAGAGCGACGTCCGGACCTTCACGGAGCCGGACCGCCTTCCCGATTTCCGGCCGGTGACCTTCGGTGAAAATCGACGGCACTTCGTTGCGGTTCAGACGACAGTACACAGGGCCTTCCCAGGAGGCGATCTGCGGAAGAAGCCGTTTTAGCGAGGTGCAATCGCTTGGAACGACCACAGTCATGTTAGGGAGGCTCCGCATGATGGCCAGATCGTTGATCGAATGGTGCGTGGGACCGTCGAAGGAATCCGAAAGTCCGCTGTAGGCGGCCATCAGCTTGACGTTCGCCCGTCCATAGCACAGATGTGTCCGGACCATTTCCAGGGCTCGTGTGGCGAACAGGAAAGCGAAAGTGTTCGCGAACGGTATTCGCCCGGCATAGGCAAAGCCGGCAGCAGCATCCACCAGACATTGTTCCGCAATACCGACGTTGAAGAACCGGTCGGGGAAGGCTTCCTGAAACATGAAGCTGAAGTCGGAGTTCGATACGTCGGCGCTCAGAACCACGACGTCGGGGTTATCCCGGCCGAGCTCGACGAGAGCCTCCCCGTACGCTTTGCGCATCAAGGCCATACGGCCCCGGTTTGACGCCACTAGTTCTCCCATACCCGCAGTCCCTCTTCCAACTCCGCCCGAGCGCGTTCGTATTGGCCCTCGTTTGGTACTAAGCCGTGCCACCGATGGTCGTATTCCATGAAGCTGACACCTTTTCCCTTCGTCGTCCGCGCCACGATGATGCTTGGCCGGGCGTGGACCTCATCGACTTGATCCAGCGCGTCAAGCACCTGGCCGACATCGTGACCGTTGATTTCCTGCACGTGCCAGCCAAAGGATCTCCACTTGTCGACGATGGGCTCGGTGGGAAGCACGTCGGCGGTCGCACCCGTCTGCTGGATGCCGTTACAGTCGAGGATCACGCAGAGATTGCCCAGACGATACTTGGCTGCGGCAAGGGCGCCTTCCCAGATGACCCCTGCATTGGTTTCGCCGTCGCCGATCAGCACGTAAACACGCGCCCTGGAAGCCCTGGCCGAAGGTGCAGTCAGTGAAGAGGGCTTGCCTCCGTCCATCCGCAGGGCTAACGCCAGCCCTACTCCAACAGCGATTCCATGTCCCAGCGGGCCGGCCGGCATTTCAACTCCGGGCAACTTCTGTCGATCCGGATGTCCTTGAAGCCGACTGTTCAGTTTTCGAAAAGTGGAGAGCTCTTCGACCGGGAAGAACCCCCGGTGAGCCATTGCTGCGTAATAGACGGCACAAGCGTGGCCCTTGGAAAACAGGAAGCGGTCGCGCTCCGGCCAGTCCGGCCGTGTGGGATCAAGCTTCAAATGATGAAAGAAGAGGGAGGCCACAATTTCGGCGGCCGAAAAAGCCCCACCCAGATGCCCGCTTTGGGCTCCGTAGACCATCTGGAGCACGTCCTTTCGGAATAACTGGGCTCGCCGTGAAATGTCGCGGATCAGCGATTCGTTGTGGTGTGACATGTGGGTTCTGAGTTATTCGGTTCAGAGTTACTCGGTTCAGGGTTACTCGAGTTCTGGGTTCGAGTTCGAGTTCGAGTTACTCGGTGCAGGTGACCGTTCAGAACGATTCGACCGGATATCGAGCAAACCGTCAACCGTTAACTCAGAACTCGTATAACCCTGAACCGTGTAACCTGCCTTCCTACTTCTTCCCCGCCAGCACTTTCGTCTGGACGGCTTTCGCATGCTCGAGGTGATCACGCATCGCTTCCGCCGCTCCGTCCGCATCTCGAGCGGCAATCCTCTCGACGATGCGTCTATGATCGGGGTTCACGATCTCAGCCAGGCCCGAATATCGGTGGACGCGGCTACGGATTTCCTGCATCACGTCACGGATGGAATCAAGCAGCACGACAAGGAGCGCATTGTGGCTCGCTTGGGCTATTCGCCTGTGGAGTTCCTGGTCCTTGTCGGCAAAATCGGTCGGCCGGATGCCGCACTTCTCCATATGACTGATGATCCCATTGAGGTCAGCAACATCCGCCTCCGTTGCATTGGTCGCAGCCATCCGAACAATCCCCACCTCGAGAATGCTTCGAACTTCGTGCATATGATCGGGCGTAATGGTCTGATCGTGAGTGCGAATGAGCATTGCGAGGGGTTCACTAATCTGATCGCTGGTCATTTTTCTGACCGTCGTCCCACTTCCCGGCCGAATCTCCAACAGTCCTCGGGAGACCAGCATACGAATCGCCTCACGCAACGCCGTCCGGCTTACCCCCATCTGCTCACAGAGCTCACGTTCGGGCGGTAGTTTAGCTCCAGGCGAGAGCTGGCGGGCGGCGATCACGGACTGGATTTCGTTAGCAACACGATCAACAAGCCGGTCGTTGGTTCCAATGTTTCGAAACATAGGCGAAAACACCTCAAACTAGAAAGGTCAGCCTGGCGCTATTGGGCGTCGGGAAGGATTTCCCCCTGATCGGCTACGAAGGCGATCGTTTCCCCTACCGGCACCCACGCCCCCTCTGCCGCGCGGATGCCTTTGAGAATTCCGCTTGCCGGCGCCTCAAGTTCGACAACTGCTTTGTCAGTTTCGACCTCGAGAATGACCTGTCCCGCTTCGACGGTCTGCCCCTCCGAGACGCGCCAGCGGACAATTCTTCCCTCTTCCATGTGGTCGGACATCTTGGGCATGAAGATCTCGGTTGCCATCCCTATTTCACCCTATACCTGCGGGACGGGCATCCGCCCCGGGACGAACCTTCTCAAGGACAGAATGGAACATCGCGCCGCCGTGTCCGGATCCGGCCACGGCTGAATCTCGGTGCCGACAAATCCCGAATACCCGATCTCATCAAGGACGCCGAGAATCGACCCGAAGTCAAGATGCGCGGAACCAGGCCACCTGCGGTTGTTGTCGCATACGTGTACGTGCCAACAATACTCGCGTGCCTCGCGAAAACTTTCCGCGATACTCACGTCCTCGATGTTCATGTGGTAAACGTCGAGCATCAAGCCGAAGTTGGACCGTCCGACACGCTTGACCATAGCGATGCCGTCTTGCGTCGTCGTGACAAAAGCGACCTGGTTGATCGTGATCGGCTCGAGGAGAAGGCGAATGCCCCGGGGGAAAGCATAATCGGCTAGCTCCCGGAAGACCTCGGCGAACACCTCCAGGCTGGCCTCCGGCTGCGCCGGATCCCCGGCTCCCCGGACCCTTCCGATATTGATCGGAGTCCCCGGCCCAAAGCAGGCTGAGGCAAAATCGATGAGTTCCCTGAACCTGGACGCAGCTGCCTGGCTGACGGTCAGATCTGAGTTCACAAGCCCCAGCTTCTCTTCCCCCCAGAGCGCCCCGGTGCAGATTCCAGCCAGTTCCAGGTTGGTTTCCTCGAGCCATCGGCGGATCAGCGGTCCGTCCAGCCGATCAGGGCGCCGGATCATCAACTCCACGCCGTCGTAACCGAGCCGGGCAAGCTTGGAGAAAGCCGCTCGCAAATCGCCCGAATACACCGCCAAAGCTGGCATTTCGAGATCCGGCCCACCAACCATGGATGCGATTTTGATCATGGTAACCGCCTGACCGGCTGACCGGCTGACCGGCTGAGGTTAACTGCTCACCTGCGCACATAAGCTGAAATCGGCCGGGAAACCGACTTAGCCGAGTACCACCCTGCCAGCCGGTGAGCCGCGTTAGCTGGTTAGCGGGTCAGCCGGTCAGCTTCTTCCCTCTATGACCTTCCGAACGGCCCCGACCACGTCGCTCGTCTCCGGCCAGAGCCCACCACACAGACTTTCGGCGAAGGGAACCGGCGCGTGCCTGCCGGTGAGGCGAACAATCGGCGCCCGCAGGTGCTCGAACGCCTGTTCGATGACCACCATCCCCCATTCGCCCGTAGGGCCGTAAGAGCGACACGGTTCTGCGACGAGCACTACCCGTCCCGTTTTCCGCGCGGACGCTCCGATGGTCTCTTCATCCAAGGGACTGATCGTTCTGACGTCGACGACTTCGACGCTGATCCCTTCCGCCTCCACGATGCGCGCCGCCTTCATCGCCAACCAGACCATGTAACCTGACGCCACGATCGTAACGTCGGTACCGGTGCGTTTGACGTCACACTTACCCAGCGGCAGCAGGAATTCCTCCTCCGGAACCAATCCTTTGAATGAATAGAGGAGCTTGTGTTCAAGGAAAATGACCGGGTTATCGTCCCGAATGGAAGCCTTCAGCAGGCCCATGGCGTCATAGGGGGTGGACGGAAGGACGACCTTAAGGCCCGGAATATGCGCGTACCAGACTTCGAGGCTCTGCGAGTGCTGCGCAGCGATGCTCTTTCCGGCCCCTCCGCCCTGGGCCATGCGTACGACCCACGGGACCTTGGCCTGTCCGCCGGTCATCAACCGAAGCTTTGCTGCCTGGTTGGCAATCTGATCCAGCGCCAGGCCGGAGAAGTCGACGAACATGATCTCGGCCACCGGCCTCATCCCCACGAGCGCGGCGCCGGTTGCGGCTCCGATAATCGTGTTCTCGGAGATCGGGGTGTCTCGAACTCTGTCCGGTCCAAACTGGTCGAAGAGGGTACGCGTGACTCCAAATGCACCGCCATGTTTGCCGATATCCTCACCCAGGAGAAACACGGCTTCGTCGCGAACCATTTCCTGCCGAAGCGCCTCGCGGATAGCTTCCTGGCAGGACATGAGGCGCGCCGGAACGCCCGGGGCAACCTGGGTGATGAGGTCCGGCGGCATCGCCGAGGTTTTGGCGCTTAACGAGACGCTGTCCCGGGCTACGGTCGTCATGAGTTTGTCTTCCTCACGCATAGGTAAAATCAAGCGCGGTCGAAGGGTCCGGCGCTGGGCTTTCTTTGGCGAAGCGAACCGCCTCCCGGATCTCCTCTCCGACTTCTCGCTCAATCGCCTCGACCGCACTGGGTGGCTGCTCAAACTCCTGGACGAGCCGCACCCGAAACTTGGCAATCGGGTCGTTATTGCGTTGTTCAGCGACTTCCGAGCGCGTCCGGTACACCTCGGGCTCCCCGGCGTAATGGCCTTCCAGGCGATAACTCTCCGTGACCAGCAGAGTAGGGCCTTTTCCGTCGCGCGCGCGATCGACCGCCTGACGGGCAGCGTCGTAGACGGCCAGGACATCGAACCCATCCACTCGAACGCCCGGAATACCGTAGGCGGCGGCCCGCTCGGCAAGGTTTTGCAGTCGGGTTACCCGCTCGATCCGGGTGGAGATCGCATATTGGTTGTTCTCGAGGACGAGCACGAAGGGCAGGTCCCAGATCGCCGCCATGTTCAGTCCTTCGTGGAAATTCCCGGTGTTGCATCCGCCGTCTCCAGTGAATGACACCGAGACCCGATCCTCGCGGCGCATCTTGAAGCCGAGCGCAGCTCCTACGGCAATCGGGATTCCGGAGCCAACCACGGCCAGCGCGCCGAGGCTGCCGGTTTCGAAGGCAGCAATGTGCATGGAGCCGCCGCGTCCCCGGCAATAACCGGTCTCTTTCCCGAGAATCTCCGCCATCATGCGACTCGTGTCCGCCCCCTTGGCAATGTTGTGCCCGTGGCTGCGGTGAGTGCCGGCGACCAAATCGTCCCGGCGAAGGGCCATGCAAACGCCGACTCCGGAAGCTTCCTGCCCGATGTACGGATGCACCGTGCTCTTGACCTGCCCTCGCTTGAACAAATCAATGGCCGCCAGTTCGAATTGTCGGATCCGAACCATGCGGCGGTGCATCTCAAGAAGTAGTCCGGCATCGATTTGTCTCATCTGATTCTTGTCCGCTCTCGGTCTGACATCATACCAAATGTCCGTACTCTGTCAATCCTGTTAAAGTTACGAACACCTCTCTGGCCAGATCAACAGGGGCAGACAGCCCCAAGGAGCCCATATGCCTCCAACATTCGCGAACGGCAAGATTTGCTATCTGGAGATTCCGGCAACTGAAGTCGGTCAGTCGATCGCCTTTTACCAGTCTGTTTTCGGCTGGCAGATCCGACAGCGCGGCGACGGCAGTACCGCTTTCGACGATGGCGTCGGCGAGGTGAGCGGCACATGGGTCATGGGACGGCCGCCGTCTGCAGTGCCCGGCATGCTGCTCTACATCATGGTGGATAGCGTCGCGGCCACCGTCGACGCGGTCGTGGCCCACGGCGGCGAGATCGTGCAGCCGATCGGCATGGACGCGCCGGAAATCACCGCCAGGTTCCGGGATCCCGCAGGAAATGTCTTCGGCCTGTATCAGGAACCGAGCAGCTCAACGCCACCAGCCAGCCAATGAGCATAAGCTGTGGTTTCAAAGGACCATGAGGGAACGCGCCGACTGGGAGCGCGTCACGCCTGGATCTCCACGCCATACCGAGTCGACAGAATATTGGCATGGTGACGCACATGCCCAGCCATGATGAAGGCCAAGGCTCGCGTCGAGGTCGGCTGCTCATTCACGCGACCCACTCTCTCCCAGCCGGCTGGATCCAGATGACGGAACATGTGCAGGTGGCTACCGCGGAGGCCGGAAAACTCGTCAATTAGCCCAGGGAGCCGACAACGGTCGTGCCCCGCAGCAAGAGCGTACTGATTCTCGTCGAACTCCGGCAGGGAAAAAACCTCCCCCCTGGCAATACAGAGAGCGCGGTAGCCAAGGACGCGCTCAGTGTCGATGATATGACCAATCACCTCGCGCACGGTCCACTTCCCCGCGGCGTAACGAAATCCTGCCTTTTCCTCGGAGAGAACGCCGCACACCACCTGGATCTCGCTCACCTGGCTCGCCAGGACCGGCAGGACGTCAGACTCCGGCACCAGAGACACGTAACGCTCGAAATAGGGAAAGTACTGGGACGCAGAGGGGCGCATAGTTCTTCTATTATGCACGAATAACGACACCTTTTTGGAGTTCGTCGGCAGAAGAAACCGTTGAATAATGGGAGCCGGGAGCGAACTGTTCAGAGCCGCGCACACAGCGTTTTCCAGCGGAGTAAGCGGGTTCGGGTGGCTCTGATCGCAGTAAGAGGCTTCCGGCAAGAGTTCTCCGGTCAAATTGCGAAGATGCGCGGAGGGCACGTGCAACGATACCCCAGTGAACATTTCCAGAAAATTGACTCCCAGAGGCCCGGTTTTTTGGGTATTTGCAGAAAGATCTGGACTTCCAGCCTCGCCTCCCGGTAATTTCCGTGCGGGACTCCAGAAGATAAATCGTCCGCCGAGTTTCGATTAGCGATTCAGGACATCGGACCTGGTCCTTCGGTACCTCTGGTGCGCTCGCAACAATCCGGTGTCGGCAAAGGCGGGAATTTGCGATGGAGCAAACGAAGAGGGAGGACTCTGTGAACTCTTTCGGCCTGTCCGCAAAAACCACCGTCAAAGTGCTTGTCGCCGTGATGATCGTCATGGGAATCGCCGGCTATGTGCAATGGCACAGCCAGTACACCGCGCTTCTTCAGAGACTGCAAAAAGAAAACGAACACCTGGACCAGGCATTGGAGGCCTCTTTCCACGACAACATGCTCAAGGCGGACACCGATTCGCTTCGGAACATGGTGAAGAAGATCGCAGCCATCCAGTCCGTAGATCAGGTGTATGTGCTTGATCGAAAAGGGGGGACGTACCTCTCGTCCGGTGGAGAAATTCCACCGAAACCCAGGGAACGTATCGGGGACGGCCTCCAGGAACTTCAGACGAATCGCTCCGGGGTTCCGGTCATGCACACTCTCTATCCGATATATGCCGGCACCGAGTGTCTGGCCTGCCATAGCGACATCAAGCAGGGAGACGCGCTCGGCTTCATCGGGATGCAACGATCGGCCGGCGAAGATTTCGCAGAGCTGGCCATGCGCCGTCGTGAACTCATGATCGGCGGACTCCTCGTTGTCTTCGTTCTGATAGCCGTTCTGGTAATCATCATCCGTTCGATCGTGCGACCGATCGTCTCCATGTCCACCATATCCCGACGCATCGCCGCCGGAGACATATCCGGGTCCGTCAGTCACCGCTCGGACGATGAGATCGGCGACCTGGCCGAATCTTTCCGGGCGATGGCGGCCTACATACGAGACGTCTCACGCGCCCTGGAAGCCTTGGCCCACGGCGATCTCGACCGCGAGGTGGTGGCGCGTTCGGAGACGGATATACTGTCGCGCGACGTAGCACGTGCCGGAGAAACGCTCAGGCGACTGCTGCGCGACACCGAGCGCCTGATTCGAGCCGCAGAACAGGGTCAACTTTCGGAACGCGGGAACCCCACCGAGTTCCAAGGAGTTTATGCTCAGCTCATTTCCGGGATCAACGAGATGCAGGATCGGACGTTGGCTCCGCTGAAAGAGGCCTCCGCAGTGCTGCAACGAGTAGCCAATCAGGATCTGACGACGACTTTGACGGGCGAGTACCAGGGGGAGTTCCAGAGTTTCAAGTTGGCGATCAACGGGGCGATTACCAGTCTGCGCCAAGCGTTGAAACAAGTCGCGGAGAGCTCCAATCAACTCTCGCTCTCCGCCGGTAACATCACAGACGGCAGCGAAGCGCTTGCGGCCGCGGCCAATAGGCAGGCCAGCTCGCTGGAGGAGATTTCCAGCAGCCTGGAAGAGATCGCAGCGATGTCACGCGAGAACACCAGCCACTCGAAGCGCGCGGAACAATTGACGTCCTCCGCACTGTCCAGCTCAAGCAAAGGGACACAGAGCATGATGCGGCTCTCGGAGGCGATCGAGAAGATCAAACAGTCAGCCGACCAGACAGGCCGCATCGTAAAGACAATCAACGAAATAGCTTTCCAAACAAACCTCCTCGCACTTAACGCCGCCATAGAAGCGGCGCGAGCCGGCGACGCGGGCCGTGGCTTCGCGGTGGTCGCCGATGAAGTCAGAAGCCTGGCGATACGGTCCTCTGTCGCAGCGAAGAGCACGGCCGAACTGATCGAAGAGTCCATCAGGAGTGCGGAATCCGCTTTTACGGTCCGGCAGGAAGTTCTTGTCGATTTCAAGGAGATCACCGAGCAGGTGGACAGCGTTAACCGGGTCATGGGTGAGATCGCTTCCTCTTCCGATCAGCAGAACCAGGGACTGAGCCAGATCAGCCGGGCGGTGGAGGACATGAATCAGGTGACACAGGAAACGGCGACAACATCGGAGCAGGCGGCTGCCGCGGCGTTTGAGCTGGCGGAGCAGGCAGCCTTGATGAAGAACCTCGCCAATTCTTTCGGCTTGCGGGAGACCAGCTCAATCGTCCGCTGACGTTACTCTTGGTTATCCTGCCCAGACGTGTTCTTTTCTCGACTGGCTGGAGTAGAATCGCCGGAGCGAGGTGGAAACCGCATGATTGATGCTCCGCGATTCTTTGTTGTTTTGCTCGCCCTGATCTGTCTCTGCCCGGTCATTTGCCTGGCCTCTTTAAAGCCGGAAAGCCCACGAAAGGTGATTAGCCTTGACGGCTCCTGGGAAATCGAAGAAGGGAGCTTTGGCACCGTTCCCCGGTCGTTCTCCCACAAAGTCGCCGTTCCCGGGCTCGTTGATCTTGCTCAGCCGCCGTTTCAAGAAGTCGGCAAGAAGAGCAGTCTGAGGGAGGCCTACTGGTACCGGAAGGTTTTCAAGCTCGAGGGCGAGGTTTCCCCTGTGGCCGTGCTCAAAATCCACAAGGCCCGCTACGGAACGCGCGTCTACCTGAACGGCCGGCTGGTTGGCGATCACCTGCCCTGCTTCACGCCCGCCTACCTGCCGGTTCGGGAGTTTCTGCGGGGCAAAGGACAGGAAAACGAGCTCGTGATCCGGGTCGGTGCAGATCGCGAGACGAGGCCCAAAGACGTTCCATCGGGCTGGGACTTCGAGAAGTATCTGTATATTCCCGGCATCTACGATTCCGTGGAGCTGATCCTCACCGGTTCAAGCTATATCTCAAACATCCAGGTGGTACCCGACATCGCCGGGAAGAGAGCGAGGATCGTCGCTGAAGTGCAAGGCGCCGGCCAGAAGCCTTCCACGATCCAGGCCCAGGTGAAGGAAGCAAGCACCGGAAGGCGGGTCGGCACAGCGGCCGCCCAAATCAGCGCGGAAGGAAAGGCCGAATTTACCGTTGGCGTCCAGGATTGCCGCCTCTGGTCTCCCGAAGATCCCTTCCTCTACGAGGTGACGGTCAAGACGACGGACGACGCAGTGAAAACGCGATTCGGAATGCGCTCGTTTACCTTTGAACCGGGCGGGAAGCGCGCATTGCTGAACGGCCGACCCTACTACCTGCGCGGAAGCAATATCACGATTTACCGGTTCTTCGAGGACGCCGCCCGGGCGGACCTGCCGTGGCGCCCGGAGTGGGTTCGCGGTCTCCATCAGAAGATGAAGTCCTTCCAGTGGAACGCACTTCGCTATTGCATCGGCTTTCCTCCCGAGTTCTGGTATGACATCGCCGACGAAGAGGGTCTCCTGATTCAGGATGAGTTTCCGATCTGGCTTCTGAACCCGGACGGCGACATGAAACCGGGCGAGCTCCCGACGGCCGCGAACATCATTCCCGAATACACCGAGTGGATGAGGGAACGATGGAACCATGCCTCTGTCGTCATCTGGGACGGGCAGAACGAGAGCTTCACCCCAGAAACGGCAAAAGCGATCCAAGCGGTCCGTGGACTCGACCTGTCCAACCGGCCCTGGGACAACGGGTGGGGTGAGCCCCAGGCGGACACGGACCTCGTGGAGGCGCACCCGTACATGATGATCCGCACGTGGTACAGCGACAAGCCGTTCGAGGTCAGCGAGATCGCCCAGATGTCAGGCGTCCCGGACCTGCAGGCGACCCCAGAAGAAACGAAAGGTCGCGATCCTGATCAACGAGTACGCCTGGATGTGGCTGAATCGAGAGGGCGAACCAACTTCGCTCACCGGAAAGATCTACGACCACCTCCTCGGACCGAAATCGACAACCGAGCAACGACGGCACCTCTGGGCGCGGATGCTGGCCGCGAAAACGGAGTTCTGGAGAGCCCACCGGGAATGCGCGGGGGTCCTCCATTTCTGCAGCCTTGGATATTCACGCCCCGGGGACAAGCCAAGACCCGAAGGGGGCGCCACCAGCGACCATTGGCTGGATGTCGCGAAGCTGACTCTGGAACCCAACTTCGAAGAGTACGTGAAGGAGGCCTTCAGTCCGGTGGGACTCATGCTCGACTTCTGGGCACCGGCGGGTAAAGCCGGTGAGGAAAAGCAATTGCGGGTTTTCGTCCTGAACGACCTTTACGACGATTGGGCAGGCGATGTCACGCTGCGGGTCACCAGGGATGGGAAAACCGTTTCCGAGCAATCTCAGAAAGCGAAGGTGTCCGGCCTGGAACGCGAAATCCTCACTTTCGTCCAGAAGTTCCCGGCCGAGAAGGGAAGCTATACGATCGCCGCCGAGTTGAAAGACCGGTCGGGCAAGCGCATCCGCAGCTTGCGCGACTTCCAAGTCGAGTGAGCGAGCCTCGAGAAGAACTAGGCTGGGTTTGCAGGATGAACAGGATTGACGCTGTCTCGACCCTGTTGCCAGGCCTCCTGAAACTCGAGTGCACTTAAACGCCCGCGCAGATCGGCGAGCAGGCGCTCGCAGGGTGCCCGCTTGCAGAGCGGCCTGACAATGTTCCGATTCTCTCGGGCGGCGGCAGCCGAGGCGAACAGGACGACGGCGGTGCTCATATTACCGGCATCGAACTCCAAGCCGGCGAGAGAGTCGCAACATTCAGCGACACCCCTGCCGTCACTCAGCTTGCGGTAGTCTCCGAGGCTTTCGACGTACAGTTCTCGCGCTAGATCATGCGCTCCGGTTGCCTGACGCAGGCGCCCGAGGTAAAGCCGTGTGAGCGCGAGGCCCCAGGGACAGCCAACTTTTTCCCACACGGACAGACTCTCTCGAAGCAGCCGCTCGCCGCGGTCGAAATTCGCCAGCTCAGTCAAGACTCCACCTTGTTCGGTAACCGCCAATGCGCCCCCCGAAGCGTTGCCGACTTCCTTCCACAGCGAAACGCTTTCTTCGAGTTGCCTTGAGGCAGCCGCCATGTCGCCCCGGTCTTTGGATGTGAGCCCGAGGAAGATCAGCGCCCAGGCAAGCAACCCGCGGTCATTCAAACCCCGAAGCGTTTCGGTAGCCTCGTGAAGCAGAGCCTGCGCCTTCTCGTAGTCGCCGTGATATTGTTCCGCCCAGCCTAGATTCGAAAGCGCGAAGGCCGTTCCTCGCCGGTCGCCGATCTCGCGGCGGAGGAGAAGGCTGTCCGTGTGGAAGCGACAGGCGTCCTCATAGTCGCCCTGGTAGTTCGCAACCCAACCCAGGTTATTGAGCGCCACTGCCATTCCCCTCTTGTCCTCCAGAGCGCGACTCAATTCGAGCCCCTCTTTTGAGAGTGTCCGGGCAGTGTCGAACTCGCTCGTCTCGCACGCCACCCAGGCAAGACTGCTCAACGTTGCCGCCACCCGTCTCTGGTCCTGCAGGGTGCGAAAGACCGAGAGGCTTTCTTCATACAAGTCCCGGGCGGCACGGTTGTTTCCCAGGTTATGTGCCAGCGTTCCCAACCCGAACATGGCGCAGGCGCGCGGCTGCGAAACGTCACCGGGCTGCGTCATCGAAAGGAACCCGCGGATGTACTGATCACCCTCCAGGAGGTAGCCGCGAACCAACCAGAAGCGCCAGAGGGCGGAGACCAGCCGCAACCCGAGATCAACCTCTCGCTTCTGCAAAGCCCACGAAAGCGCTTTCCGCAAGTTGTCGTGTTCCCCTTCAAGGCGATCGAGCCACTCTCCCTGACCGGAGCCCGTCAGCTGAGGCTCCGCCTCTTCCGCAAGTCGCAGGAAGAATTGCGAGTGGTCCGCCTCCGCCTTCTGCCGCTCGCCAGCCTCTTCGAGTTTTTCCAGACCGTACTCGCGAATCGTCTCGAGAATCTGGAATCGCGAGTCGGACGCAGCGTTCGGCTTGTGTCGCACGAGGCTCTGGTCGAGCAGCGAGAACACTGCATCCGGAACGTCGAGTCGAGTCAAATCGGTATCGTTCGCAACACTTTCGGCGGCTTCCAGGGTGAAACCGCCTTGAAAGACGGAAAGGCGGCGGAAGAGGCGCTTCTCGTCGCTCGAGAGGAGATCGTAACTCCACGCAATCGCTTGTCTCAGGGTTTGGTGGCGGGCGGGCCGGCCGGCTAGACCGACCTGGAGGAGTCCGAGGCGCCCCCCCAGCCTGGAGAGAAGGGTCTGGGGAGAGAAGAGTTTGATTCGGGCCGCGGCCAGCTCTATCGCCAGCGGGAGCCCGTCCAGTTTCACGCAGAGCTCTGCGACCGCGCCGGCATTCTTTTTATCCAGAGCAAATACCCCGGTTGCAGCCCTGGCCCTCTGTTCGAAAAGCACCACTGACGGACACTTCCGAAGATCCTGGAGGCTCCTTCGGCCAGCCAACCGGGGCAAAGCGAGGGGGTCCACAGGGAACTGGTGCTCCCCGTCGATGTGGAGCGGAATGCGGCTGGTGAGGACGGTCTTGAGATCCGGGCAGTGGGACAGCAGTTGCGCTAAGGCCGGCCCCGCCCGGACAACCTGCTCGAAATTATCCAGGACCACCAAACGCCTGCCGTGCCGGAGCGTCTGCGTCAGAGTGTCGATGATCGGCCTGCCCGGCGATTCCTGAACTCCCAAGGACCGGCCGATGGCGGAAAGCACCAACCCCGGATCAGTGACCGAGGCAAGAGGGACGAAGAAGACGCCCTGGGGGAACAGAGAGGTAGCGCGCCGGGCCGTCTCCAGGGCGAGCCTGGTTTTTCCAGTACCGGCTGGACCCGTCAGAGTGAGCACCCGGACGAGGGGGAGCAGGGCCTCAATCTGATCAATCTCGGCCTCCCTGCCGACGAAACTGGTCATCGGCACAGGCAGATTTCCGGGGACCGAGGAGTCGATGGCCACATAAGGGCGCGCCGGGACAGCCCGCCTCGCCGGCCTGGATCTGAGCGCTTCCAAATCCTCCAACATCTGGGCCGCGCTCTGGTAGCGTTGATCCGGATTCTTCATCAGCGCTCGAAGGACGACCTGTTCCACCCTCTTTGAGAGCTCCGGCCGGAGCGCCGTGGGGGGCGGCGGGTCATGGAAGAGGATCGCGCCCAGGATCGAATGGTTCTTCTCTCCGTTGAACGGCTTGGACCCGACCAGGCTCTCGAACAGGACGACGCCGAGCGACCACAGATCAGCCCTGTGGTCCACCCGCTTGCCCTGGATCTGTTCGGGCGCCATATAAGATGGAGTCCCTATGAGCGCTCCCGGCTGGGTCACCGGTTCTGCCAGGGCCAGTTTCGCGACCCCGAAATCGAGAATCTTGACCTCTCCCCGGGACGTCAGGAAAAGGTTCGAGGGTTTGATGTCCCGATGGATAACTCCGGCGCCGTGCGCATGAGCAAGTCCGTCGGCAACCGAACAGGCCACTTCGATCGCCTCGGCGACGGGCAGCGGCCCTCCCTCTATCCGCTGGGCGAGCGTTTGCCCCTCGTAGTACCCCATTGCGATGTAGAGCCGGCCATCCTCGCTCTCTCCAAGGTCGAAAACTGTGCAGATTGCGGGGTGATCGAGCGCCGAGACGGCCTTCGCCTCGGACAGAAACCTCATCTTCAGTTCTTCCTCGTCCGAGAGGTCTGCAGGGAGGAACTTGAGCGCCACAAAGCGCCCCAGCCGCTCGTCTCGGGCTTGGTAAACCTCGGCCATTCCGCCCCGTCCGATCTCCCGCAACAATCGGTAGGGTCCCACCATTTCCGGCGGCCCAGGCGCATGGATGTCGTCCGGGGGGGGCAGGCTGGGGGGCTGTCTGTCGAGGATGCCGTCGGATCGGTCGTGCGCCTGAAGCAACTGTTCGACCTCCTGCCGCAACTCGCGGTCCCCTGCACAGGCGGTCTCCAACCATGCGGCCCGTCCGTCTCGAGGTCTCTCGATCCCCTCGTCGAATATCGCCTTGACCCGTTCCCAGTTCTCCTTCATGTCCTACTCAAACACTGTCGACAATGAGCTCCGTGCGACGAGGCGGGGCCATTGGGCACTGCGTGCGACCGCCTAGACATACAGCTCCTTGTACAGCCAGGCCCTCGCGCGGGTCCATTCCCGCTGAACCGTCTTCGCTGAGACGCCGAGCAAGGCCGCGATTTCGTCCTCTGCCATGCCCGCAAAAAAACGGTATTCGACAATCTGGCCCAATCGTTGATCCATTTCCGTTAACCGCTTTAGAGCGTCATCAAGAGTCAGCATTTCCTCGAGCTGCACATTGAAACCCAGTTCTTTCCCGGTGAGGGTTGTCTGCCCCCAATCGCCTCCTCGTTTCTCGGCATTTCTCCGCCGTGCCTCGTCTATGAGCACTTGCCGCATGGCCCGAGCCGCCACGGCCAGAAAATGGGTTCGGTCTCGCAACGGGCAATCGGGAAGCGGAATGAGCCGGCTGTAAACTTCATGGACAAGAGCGGTCGGTTCCAGCTCTCTCGGGCCGTATTCACGTCGGATCAGGTTGGCCGCAATCGCCTTCAGCTCAGAATAAACAAGGGGCACGAGCTCGGCAAGCGCCGAGGCATTGCCTTCCCTCGCCTCCTTCAGAAGCACAGTGACCTCTCCCGCCCGCTCGGAATTTCTGTCCGGTTTTTGCTTGATTTCACGCATGTAAATATCGAGAAGGTTTTTACAAGATATATCACAGTCCGGCAGCCAAAAAGGAGGCCCCATGCCAACAGCAACAACCGGTGTCGAGAAAAGCCAGGAGAACCAGAAACGAACCGAGGCCCTGGCCCAGGGAATCGTGGAGGCGGCGGCGGGCGCCATGCAGATATATTCGATTTACGTCGGCGACAAACTCGGGTTCTACCAGATTCTGCAGGAGGATGGACCATTGACGAGTCAGGAACTGGCCCGGCGAAGCGGGACGCACGAGCGTTACGTCCGCGAGTGGCTGGAACAGCAGGCAATTAACGGCCTTCTCGAGGTAGAGGGGGAGTCCTCGGCACCCGCGAAGCGAAGGTTCCTCCTCCCTGCTGGGCATGCCGAAGTTCTCGCGGTTGAAGACAATGTGAATTTCCTCGCGCCTCTGGCTCAATTGCTGGTTGGTGCAGCACGTCCGCTGGATTCCGTATTGACGGCCTTTCGAACAGGAGGAGGGGTTCCGTTCTCTGATTACGGAACGGATGCGCGCGAGGGCCAGGCACGACTCAACCGTCCGCTGTTCCTGAACATTCTGGCGCAGGAGTGGCTCCCGTCTGTCCCCGGCTTGGACAAGCGGTTGCGTGGCCGACCCTCGGCTCGTGTCGCGGACATTGGGTGCGGCGGCGGGTGGTCGAGCATAGGAATCGCAAAGAACTACCCGAATGTCAGAGTCGACGGATACGACCTGGATCTCGCCTCCGTTGCATTGGCTACAAAAAACGCCGCGGCGGCGGGTTTGCAGGATCGAGTCAGGTTCTGCCAGCAGGATGCGGGAGCGGCCGAATTGCGCGAAAGTTATGACCTCATCCTCGCCTTTGAGTGTATCCACGACATGTCCGACCCGGTAAGGGCGCTATCGGCGATGAGAAGACTGGCGAAACCGGGGGCAACTGTGCTCGTGGTCGACGAGAGAGTTGCAGAAGAATTCGATCCAAACGCCGGGCTGGTGGAACGGTTCATGTACGGGTGGAGCATCCTGCATTGCCTGCCCGTCGGGATGGCCGAGCAGCCGTCGGCCGGAACAGGCACGGTCATGCGCCCGTCGGTCCTGGCCGGCTACGCGCGTGAAGCGGGATTTTCTAGCGTGGAGGTGCTGCCGATTGACCACCCCTTCTTCCGGCTTTACAAGCTGCAGCAGTGAGGCGGGTCGGAAGCGTGAGTCCGTGCTCGTGCGTTCGAGAGACTTCTCAGCGGGCGACAGCCGAGTAGCTTTGTCAGAGCCGCGCCCACGCAGCGCTTTCCAGCGGAGCGGGTTCCCGTAACGTATAGAGGGTCGCATCGAGGCAAGAGAACCCGCTTTGCTCCGCGATCAGCGGCCCGGGTTGGACGATGGGGCCGAGGGTGTTGAAAATGTTCACCTGTTTGTCATATCCCCGGAGGGGATTGCCGAATGACCCCAACGGGGTCACGTAGCAGCGGGCCCCCCCGGGGTTGCCCGCGCTTTGGCGGGCTACCCCGGGTCGGAGGCTTGTATGGGTTCAACCCTGAAAGGGTTGCGTACTGCGCACGATGCGCAACCCTTTCAGGGTTGATGACTTACGGCTCTGGATCCCAGGGTAGGCTGCAAAAAACGCAGCCAACCCTGGGCTTTGCTACGCAACGCCTTTGGCGTTGGAAACCGGCAATATCCTCTCAGCCAAGTGCGCTAACTGGCCTTTTTCAACACCCTCGCTGCGTGTGGCTCTGACAACCTCGCTCCCGCCTCCTCATTGTTCAAAGACCGACTATTTTCAGGAGCAGTGCGGCGGCAGAGGAATCCTCTGCCCCTCTGCCCGCTCCTTATAGGTATTTCGGCCGTCCCGATCTGGCAAAAGTGCGACGGAATCGGCTCTCGGAGCGCGGACGTCTCGTCCGCGCTCCTTTCTTCGGCCTGAAAGGCCGAGACATAATAGCCTGGGGCGGAGCGCGTTTTTTGCGTAGCCCCAGGTTTTAGACGGGTCGCAGAGCAGAGCCCTGAAAGGGCGTAAGATGCCTGGCACAGAGGAGCGAGAGGACCATGTCACAGTCATTGTCACAACTGTATGTTCATCTGGTTTTCAGTACCAAGGACCGAGCCCCGGTGCTTCATCCCGAGATTTCCGAAAGGCTTCATGACTACCTTGCCGGAATATTTGACGAGATCGACTCGCATTCGTTGAAGATCGGCAGCGCCACTGACCACGTCCATTCATTGTTCGCCCTGTCCAAGAATCTTGCTTTGTGCAAAGCGGTCGAGCATGTCAAAACGGGTTCTTCTAAATGGCTGAAGACGCTTGGCCCCCGCTTCCGTGACTTCCACTGGCAAGCCGGTTATGGCGGTTTCTCTGTATCCCAATCTGAAGTGCCCCGGGTAACTGCGTACATCTCCAAGCAGACCGAACACCACCGGAGGAGAACTTTCCAAGACGAATACCGACGATTCCTGCAGAAGTACCAGGTCGCGTACGATGAACGCTACGTGTGGGATTGAGGCCCCTGGAGCGGAGTGCTTTCTCTCCCGCCCTTTCAGGGCTTGAAGCTCGTTGCTGGCTAGCCCGGGGCTACGCAAAAAGCGCTCCGCCCCGGGCTACTATGTCTCGGCCTTTCAGGCCGAAGGCGATCGCAGCCGGCTGAAAATATAAAAACTCCAGGGAGCGCGGACGTCTCGTCCGCGCTCCGGAAGGCCGTGGCCGAAATACGTATAAGGTGCCCCTCTGCCGCCGCACGCCAAAAAAGTGCCTTGCCCTTGGCGGCCCCCTCAAACCGGGCTACTTCAGTACTTCCCGGATCTTCGTCGCGAGCGCGGCTACCGTGAACGGTTTTCCGATGAACTGTACGCCTGAATCCAAGACGCCGTGGTGAGCGATCACGTTCTCGGCGTAACCGGAGGTGAAAAGCACCCGAAGGTCGGGCCTCTTGTCGGCCAGCGATTGAGCCAGGGTACGCGCGTTTCCGTCAGGGGAGCACCACGTCAGTAAGCAGAACGTGAATCGGCCCGACATGCTCAGTCGCCAGGTCTAAGGCTTCTCTGACCCCGGCGCAGGAGATGACCTCGTATCCGAGCTGCCGCAGGATCTGCTCCGTAAATGCACGGATAAAGCTCTCGTCCTCCACAACCAGAATTGTCTCGCTGCCCAAGGGCAAATCGCCGAGCTGGAAAGGGGGAGAGACGTTCTGCAATCGCCCTGAAACCCGTGGGAGGTAGATCCCCAGGGTGGTGCCATGGCCAGGCTCGGAATACACTTCGATAGTGCCGCCGTTCTGTTTGACGGCCCCGTAGACCATCGCGAGCCCCAGGCCGGTTCCCTTCCCCTTGGACTTGGTCGTGAAGAACGGCTCGAAAATCTGGCCAAGTACCTCCTTGCTCATCCCGATTCCCGTATCGCTAACGGTCAGCTTGACGTACTCGCCTGCGAATGCTCCCCGGTGATGCTTGCAGTATGCATCGTCCAGCCTGGTGTTTTCCGTTTCAATCATCAGTTGGCCGCCCTTTGGCATGGCGTCACGGGCATTGACAACCAGGTTGATAACGATCTGCTCGATTTGCCCCGGATCCGCCTTTATTCGACCCAGCCTGCGACCCGGCAGGATGACCAGCTGAACATCCTCGCCGATCAGCCGGGAAAGCATCTGTCTCATGCCCAGGAGCACGTCATTCAAATCGATAATCTTCGGCTCTATGATCTGTTTTCGTGAAAAGGCAAGGAGTTGCTGGGTCAAGTTGGCTGCGCTCCCGATTGCCTTCAGCGCCTGCTCCAGTCGATCTGCCGGAGAGCGGTCTTTCTTCAGATCCATCAGAGCGAGTTGCAGGTTGCCTGAAATGCAGTCAGCAGGAGAGCATGCTCGCGGGCGCGCTGCTCCTCGGCTTTTTTGTGGGCGGAGATATCGGTAATCACGCCGATGAGTCCCTTGAGTTCGGCCCTGCTCTGGGAACTTGCCGTCACTCATTGAGATCATCTCCCTTATACCCCCACCGGCCTCGTCGGGCAAGAGTTCAGACAAACACCTCTAACCCTCGGTGTTTATGCCTGAAACGTAATTTCCGGAAACAACCGGTCCCCGGGTTCGTAACAGCTAGAAACAGGGGGCGTTCCCACGGGAATTACCGGATTGGGCCGGAGGGGGATCCGCGTCCCGGCTCGGTCACTGTTTGAGGAGGTGCATTGTGCCGCACAAATTCCTTTTCGTACCCATCCTGCTGCTCCTTGCTGCGCAGAGCCTGCGGTCCGGTCCGCCACCCGCGCTGCAATCTGCCGACCTGGACAAGAAGGTCTCCACGTTTCTCGAGAGTCGGCGGGGGAGTTGGAGAGACCTGAACGTGCCTGAAACCGATGGCAAAACTCTCCACGACCTGATCGTTCGGCACAAATACACTCGGGCGCTGGAGATCGGGACTTCGACCGGACACTCGGGGGTCTGGATTGCCTGGGCTCTGAGCAAAACCGGGGGGAGACTGATCACGATCGACATCGACGAGCAGCGTCATCGCGAGGCCGTCGAGAACTTCAAGCAGGCTGGCCTCGCAAACTTCGTGGACGCACGACTGGCAGACGCGCATGACCTGGTCCCCAAACTCCAGGGCCCTTTCGATTTTGTCTTTTCCGACGCGGACAAGGACTGGTACAAGAACTACCTCTCAGACGTGCTGCCGAAGCTGACCGTCGGAGGATGTTTTGTAGCGCACAACGTGAGCGACTCGGGATGGCGTCGACCGGGCTGGGTCGCCGATTTCGTGGATTTCCTGAAGAAGCAGCCGAATCTGGAGACGACCTTCGACAACAACGGCGCCGGGATGTCGATATCGTACAAACGGGCGAAGTGAGTGAAGGAGTTCTGAGTTCGGAGTTCTGGGTTCTGGGTTCTGGGTTCTGGGTTCTGGGTTCTGAGTTCAATTCCTGCTAGCAGAACCGATGGGTGAGACCTGACATCTCGAAAAGGATCGGAAGAGCTTGGATTTGAATCCTGAACCGTGCAACCCAAAGTCGGAACCCCGAACTCAGAACTCCGAACTCAGAACTCAGCACCCCGAACTCCGGAACGCAAACCGCGGCTGATGGCATGGATGTTCTCGCCCGGCATGCCGGGGCTCACACCTCCACCGAGTGAGAAAATCCATCTGGTCTGGCCGTCGACCGAGCGCCATTTCTCGACCAGTTGGCGAGTCGCCGATTCCACCTGCTCCGGGGTCCCCCGCACGCCGATGTCCAGGGGATCGAGGTTGCCCATCAGGCACAACCGCCCTCCGGTCGCCTGAGCCACGTCAGCCAGGTCGATGGTCTTCGCCCAGTTCAGCACCTGGAATCCGGTGTCCGGGAGGAGGTCAAGTATTTGCCGGGTGTTGGCGTCGTTGTGGTAGATCTTCACCCACTCCTTCGGAAAGGCCTGGAAAACCGCGGTCAGGTAGGGATGCGCGAATTCGAGATAGTGCTTCCGTGACATCAGACCGGGGATGTCATCAAGAAGGAGCAGTCCTTCGACCGAACCCCCGATCGCGTCCGACTGGCTGGCCAGCCAGTCGATCGTGAGCTTCGTGGCGATCTCGAGCAGCTTGTGCACCTCCGCCGGGCTGTCAAGGAGATCCATCAGGAAATCGTTTAGCCCGCGCACAAAGGCCGCGGTGCAAACAGGCCCGCGAGCCGCTACGAGCGGGAGGGTATAACCGGCGTCGAAGACCCGGTGCTTGATTCTCCGGTAACGATTCAGGGTAAGGGCCATCAGCCCGTCGGTGAGGGGATTCACTTCAGGCAGGCGCCAAACGTCTTCGATGCTCGTCATTGCCGGAACTATTCCGGGCGGTTGATTGCAGTGAAACAAAGTCCTTGCGCCCAGAGCGGTTGGTTCAATCCCCATACCGTACTCGGGCCACCAGGACGGGAGCATCACCACATCCGGAAAGTCCTCAACGACCTTCCGATTGGCATCAAACCACGCATCCGAATCTTCGTAGTAATCGAGATGTGAAATCCCGACGTACCCCGGGATCCAGGGGCTGTCGACGATCAAAGCGCAGGGAATTTCCGCTCCAGATCCTTCCTGCACTGCCTGCTTGAAGAGTCTCCATTGATCGGGTCGCACGAATCCCCGCCTCCTCCATCGCGGACGGTTATCACAGACCATCCAGCGCCGAAAAAAAGTGTGTAAAAGAGAAGCTCAAAGACTATCATTTCGACATGAAAAGGCGAAAGCACTCATCTGCGGATTCGATCGGCGCGAGTCGATCCTCCCGTCGACAGTTCCTTCAAACAGTCTCAGCCGCGGCGGCGGTCGTCGGATTCCCAACCATCCTTCCCGCCAGCGTCTTCGGCGCCCAGGCACCCAGCAAGCTGATCACGATCGGCGCGATCGGCGTCGGTCGGATCTCACGCGACCACGACCTGCCGGACGTGATGAAGTATGAGCAGGCTCGCGTTATTGCCGTTTGCGACCTGGACTCCAAGCGCGGCAGCCTCGGCAAGGAGTGGGTCGAGGGCCGATACCGGGATCACGGCATCGCCGCGGATGGCGTCCGAACTTTCGCCGATTACCGCGAACTTCTTGCGGATAAGGGAATCGATGCGGTCATCATCAGCACGCCCGATCACTGGCATGCGAAACCGGCAATCGAAGCCGCGCGCGCCGGGAAACATATTTACCTTCAAAAGCCCGCTTCCCTGACTGTGCAGGAAGGACGCCTGATGAGTAACACTGTTCGGAAAGCCGGGGTGGTGTTTCAACTCGGCACCCAGCAACGTTCGTGGGAACAGTTCCGGTATGCGTGCGAGCTTGTCAGGAGTGGTCGAATCGGAAAAATTCAGACGGTGAGAATCGGCCTGCCGATCGACCCGTCCGGCGAGGACGAACCCGAAATGCCGGTTCCACAGAACCTCAACTATGACATGTGGCTCGGCTCTACTCCGAAGGTCTTCTACACCGAGAAGCGGGTGCATCCGCAGGCGGATTTTTCCAGACCTGGGTGGTTGCGGTGCGAGCAGTTCGGGGCAGGCATGATCACCGGCTGGGGCGTTCACCACGTCGACATCGCCCACTGGGGCATGGGCACGGAATTGACCGGGCCGATTGAGGTGCGTGCTACAGCCGAGTACCCAATCAAGGGTCTGTGGGACGTGCATGGCAAGTACAACATCGAAGCGAAGTACGCTAACGGCGCAACCATGCTCATCAGCGATGAGTTGCCAAACGGCGTCCGTTTCGAAGGAACCCAAGGGTGGATTTTCGTGACCCGGGGTGACTACGCTGCAACGGCCAGCGATCCGGTGGCGAAGGACAAGAACACGAAGGCCTTGACGGCCAGCGACCCGAAGATCCTCGAGACCCCGGTTGGGGAGAACGAGACCAGGCTCTACCGTAGCGAGGACCAACACGGTAACTGGCTTGACTGCATCCGTTCCGGCAAGGAGACCATTTCTCCCGTGGAGGTTGGCCATCGATCCACCGCCGCTTGCCTGGTTTACCACATCGCCATGAGGCTGGGTCGAAAGCTGGCATGGGATCCGGCCCAGGAACGGTTCACGAACGACGATGAGGCCAACACTCGCCTGGCTCGGCCCCAACGCAAGCCTTACGAGATCGAAGAATCGTAAAAGATAGCGGACAGCAGGCAGCGGGCAGCCGGCAACGGTCGCGGATCTCCTAGAACGCGGAGGTCGGCCTTTTGGAGCGCGGACCTTGTCGGCACCGGGTTCCCGGACGTCCCGTCCGCGGCGCGGGCATCTTGACGGCCGTTGTCCGGAAGCGGATCGGAACTGCCCGGGCCGAGTTCCGGCTGCCATAACTCAATCCAACGCCGGGCAGGATGCCCGGCGGGCGGGCAAGATGCCCGCGAACCCAGTGCGGACGGGACGTCCGCGCTCCAAAAGGCCGGTGCTTCGGCGGACCGGGCGCGTGAAAGAAACCCCTCTGCCGCTGCGTCAGTCCAAACCTCTTTTTTACCTTAGATCCCGGTCTTTGTCCTACAAACAGCCGGAGAAATACTGACAAAAAAAACGGACAAATCTATTCTTCACAAGAGGTTGCACGCGCCGATAGAATCAACACATCCGGAGAGCATTTCCTCCGGCCCCGAAATCGGTTTTGAAAACGTCACAGGAGGGCGAGATGTTAGAGACTATTCGGTTCAAAGATGCAATTCAGAGAGCTGTCGCAGAGTCGGGTAACCAATTCCATTCGATCTCGAAAGCGCAGGAAGGGTCCGGTTGGCAGCGTTGCCGGGTGGATTACCAGAAGACGTCGGGCAGGCACGAACGCGTGTTCGTTTACCTGATCGAGAAATCAACGAACGATACTGTGCGGGACGACGTGCTCCGGGCAATCCGATATCAGGATGATCTGTACGGAGTGATCGAGGCCGGAATGGCGGAATCCGCATAGTGAAGGTATGGAGATCAGGAGTCAGAACGAAAGGACATTCGGACGCGCCGGCCGAATGCTCTTTTGGCTTGGACTGCCGCCTTTAAAGCTCCAGAACGACAGATAATCGTCGGGTTGAGTTTTCGCCTGTATGAACGATACCGGTTTCAGGATTTGCGTTCGATCAATTCGGGGAACAGGTACAATAACTCGCGGCGAGTTCCGCCTTCATCCAACCGATAGATACCTTCATCGCTGACCTGCACCGCCTGGCTGTTCCAGGTCCGATCCCGGACGTCGTCAATCAGGGTATATTCGAGATCCTCAGCGGTCCACGCCTTGCCTTCCCGGTCCAGCAGGACCAAATCGGCGTCCAATGTCCGCAGGGCACGAATCAAATTCATCTTCTTCGTTGTTTTCATAAGGCCGTCTTCGAAATCTTGGTTCTTGATTTGGTAGAACCAAGATTATATGGCGGATTGTCCCGCCTTCTCTGTCCGCTTCCATCCTTTTGTTCTGTAGGAGAAGCACTCGGGGGAGTTCGGAGTTCGGAGTTCGGAGTTCTGAGGTTCTAGGTCCTGGGCCGCCTGACTACCCGATCGCTCGTCGAGAGTTCAGAAGTTCCCGGAGTTCTGTTAATACGCACAACCGCAAACTCAGAACTCCAAACTCCAAACTCAGAACTCAGAACTCAGAACTGTGAACCCCGAACCCCTAAACCCTGAACCCCTAAAGTCCGCTCGGTTGTGCTATTCTCGTGCCCAAAAGCGGAGGAGAAAGCCCGTGGATGCGGAGAGACTTCTTGGCTCCCTGATCAGGGGGGCAATGCGCGGAAAGCAGAAAAGAAACGCCGTTCGGTTCCTGACCGGCGGAGGCAGTTCCTTCCTGAATGCAAGCACCCTGCTCACAGCAGTCGGCGTCGGCTGGGGCCTGTACGAAACCATGAAGCCAAAGACAACCGTGCCCGAGGCTTCACCCGGGCAGGTTCCGCCTTTGATTGGAAGGATGTCCGACTCGGAAGCCGGACCTACGCCGCCGCCACCCATTCCCGACGTCTCCCAGGCTGAGTCGTCCCCCGCGGAGACGGTTCCCGCGGAGCTGATGCGGCTGGTTCGACTCACGATTTCGGCTGCGCGAGCCGACGGGGAGTTGTCGCCCGAGGAAATTCAGAGAATTCAGGAGAACGCTCGGGAGGCCGGCGCCGAGCATCTGGTCGAAGCGGAGCTTCGCAATCCCCGACCCTTGGCTGAGATTGTAGCGGGTCCTCTTTCCGAGCAACAGAAAAGGGACCTTTACGTGCTCGCCTTTACGATCACTCGCGCCGACGAGGGGGTCACTGGTGCCGAACAGATTTATCTGGCGCAATTGGCCCATCTGCTCGCTCTCGATGTGAGAACCACTTCGGAGCTGGAGCAGGAAACAGAGGCACAAATCGGCAGGGATCCGGGTCAATAGTAACGCCAAATAAAACCGACTGTAAGCGGAGGAGAGGAATGTCAAACGGTCAACAGTGGTACATGGCTATCGCGGGCCGGCAGGTAGGTCCCGTTGGTGAACAGGAAATCATCAACAATATTCGCAACGGAAGCATCGATTCCAAGACACTGCTGTTTACGGCGGGAATGACCAACTGGACGCCGCTCAAGGACGTGCCTCAGTTCAGCGCCCACCTTGGCTCGGCCTCTGGACCTTCTCCAGCCCCATCGACGGCCGCAGCCCCGGTCTACGTGCCGCCGTCCGGCAGCGCGGGCGCGACCCGACGGGCCCATGAAATTGATTTCAAGATCATCGGCGAGGAAATGCAGTTCGTCGAGATCGAGCTCGACCCGGGTGAGAGTGCCGTGGCCGAAGCCGGGACCATGATGTACATGACCCCCGGAATCCAGATGGAGACGATTTTCGGTGACGGAAGCGGCCAGCAGGCGGGGAGCGGGTTCATGGGCGCACTCATGGGCGCGGGCAAACGGCTGCTGACGGGCGAAAGCCTGTTCATGACCGTCTTTACGAACCAGGCGGGGGGCAAACACCGGGTCGCTTTTGCAGCACCATTCGCCGGGAAGATCCTGCGGATGGACCTGTCTGAGCTGGGAGGCCAGCTCATCTGTCAGAAAGATTCGTTCTTGTGTGCCGCACGGGGCGTCTCGATCGGCATTGCCTTTCAGCGCAAGATTGGAGTCGGCCTTTTCGGCGGCGAAGGCTTTATCATGCAGAAGCTCGAAGGTGACGGGCTGGCCTTCGTCCACGCCGGCGGCACCATTCACCTGGTGGACCTCCAAGCCGGGGAGACGCTCCGGGTCGATACCGGGTGCCTGGTGGCGCTTCAACCCTCAGTCGCCTATGACATTCAGTTCGTGGGGAAGGTCAAAACGGCCCTCTTCGGTGGCGAGGGATTGTTTTTCGCCACACTGACCGGCCCGGGAAGGGTCTGGCTCCAATCCCTTCCTCTCAGCCGGCTGGCCGATCGGATCTACAAAGCAGCCCCGTCGGCGGGGGGTAAACGACAGGGTGAAGGGTCCGTGCTGGGCGGGTTGGGGGACCTGATCGGAGGCGACCGATAGCGGTGAGAGAGTTCTGAGTTCTGAGTTCTGAGTTCTGAGTTCACGGTTCGCGGTTTTGGGGTTATACCGTTCAGGGTTCGAGGGTTCTGGGGGCAGCACTTGCCTCCGAATTCGAGAACAACCGAACTCCAACTCAGAACTTAGAACTTAGAACTCAGAACCCCCCTGCGCACTCCGCCACGTTTTCGGTTGACTGAAGCAAACGGGTACCATGGGTCTATTAATCCCGAGGTATCTGTGGATGAATTCGCAACCGCCTTCTTCAAAAGCCGAACGACTCGTCATTGTCTCGAATCGACTTCCTATAGTCCTGAGCCGGGCCGAAAAACAGTGGAGGATCAAGCCCGGATCCGGGGGACTTGTCACCGCTCTCCTTCCCATCCTTAAGGAACGGGGAGGCGTGTGGATCGGCTGGCCGGGTGCGACCGACGAGCATCTCGGGCAGGCCTTCAACACGGCGCTCGACGAGGCTGGAAGAAACGGGGGGTATGAGCTCTGCCCGGTCATTCTGACCCGGGATGAGTACAAAAAATTCTACCTGGGTTTTTCTAACGAAGTCATCTGGCCGCTCTTTCACGACCTGCAAACGCTCTGCAATTTTGAACCTGCCTATTGGCGGGCCTACCAGAGCGTGAACGAGAAGTTCGCGGACGCAGTGGCCAAGGTATCCCGGGCGGACGACTACATCTGGATCCAGGACTACCACCTGATGACCGTCTCCGAGTTCCTCAGAGAACGAGGGATCGAATCACCGATCTCGTTCTATCTGCATACCCCGTTTCCTCCGCTTGACATCTTCTTGAAGCTGCCGTGGCGTTCCGAGGTCCTTCGCGGCCTTTTGCATTACTCGCTTATCGGTTTTCAGACCCTTCGGGATCGTCGCAACTTTCTTCAGTGCGTGAGGCACCTTGTTCCCGACGCACATTGTGACGGTGACGGCGAGGTGGTCACGATCGTGTCAGGGACGCGAAACATCCGGGTTGGCGTATTCCCGATCAGCATCGATTTCGAGGACTTCGAACAAAAAGCGGTCGACTCAAAGGTGGATCACCACGTGGAGAACATCCGGAGGAACCTGCCCGGCCGGCATCTGATCCTGGGAATCGACCGGTTGGACTATACAAAGGGAATTCCCTACCGATTCCGGGCCTTCCGCAACGCTCTCGAACGGTTCCCGGAGCTGCTCGGTGCCGTCTCTTTTGTTCAGGTCGTTGTGCCGAGCCGGGAGACGATTCCCAGGTATCGCGAGCTTCAAACCGAGATCGAACAGCTGGTGGGATCAATCAATGGACGCTTCACCCGCTCTGGATGGGTCCCTCTTCATTACATCTTTCGAAACCTCAAGCCGGAAGAGCTCCTGGGGTACTACCGGGCATCGGAAATTGCCTGTATCACCCCACTCAAAGATGGGATGAATCTGGTCGCCAAGGAGTACTGTGCATCGACCGTCGATGAAAATGGAGTGCTGATCCTAAGCGAGTTTGCCGGCGCCGCAGCCCAAATGCAGGACGGCGCGCTTCTCGTTCGCCTCCCAAATATCCGTTCCGCTTGCTAAAGTGGTCCCGATTTAGAACGGTGTTCGGAGAGATTCCGAGGGGTGGAATCAACATCATCCACGCCGAAGGCGTGCAGGGGGGTGTGGGGGGAAGCGAGAGGCTGCGTCGGGGGCGGCTATTTCTTCCTGGGGGTTCGCTCCAGTGCGTTGTCATGGGCGGTCTGGACCTTCTGGAGTTTGGATTTGAGGTAGTCGGGGTAGAGGTTGGGCAGGGGGGAGAGCAGAAGTTCCTCGATGACGGGCAGGAAGTAGTGGAGAGAGCGCACCGGCGCCAGGGGAGTGAGGTCGGGAGCGCGCAGCTCACGGCGGGCGGTGGCCAGCAGGAGCGCGTGTTCGATGGTGAGCAGCGGAACCCCCCGAGCCTTGAGGTCAGCGGCCAGGCGCCGGTCTTCCCGGCGCACTCGGCCCAGAGTTCCCGGAGTGTGGCGATACATCTCCAGAACCTGACGAATGTACAGTTCAAGATCCGAGCCGGGGAATCTCATCGGAGCCTACCCTTGAGGTTCGCGCAGGGAGGGGCCGTCGATGTGGACGGTGTGGCAAAAGTGGCGCAGTCGCCCCAGCAGCGCCTCCACCATGCCGGGATTGCCCAGGAATAGAGGCCACTCGTCATAGCTCAAGTTCGTGGTGATCAGCGTGGGCCGGCGGCGGTAGCGCTCCTCCATGAGCTTGAAGAAGATGTTGGCCTGCTCGGGTTTGACGTTCACATAGCCCAGCTCGTCGATCAGGAGCACATCCAGCCTGACCAGGCGGTTGAGCAGCCTGCGCGAGGAGCGGTCGGCCAGCGAGGCGTACATCTCGTCGAACAGGTCCTGGGCACGGATGAACTGCCCGCGATAGCCGTTTTCGAGCGCCTTCAGCAAAGGCCGCAGGCCAGCCCGGTCTTGCCCACCCCGGTGTGCCGACAAACACGATGTTCTCCGCCCTGGCGATGAAGTCCAGCTCCGCGAAGGCCCGGATCTGACGCCGGTTCACACCTGGCTGTTTGGCGTAGGGAAAGGTCTCCAACGTCCAGAGTTCGGGCAGGCGGGCCCGCTTGATGCGCCCTTCCAGCACGTGCTCCTGGCGGGCCTGCCACTCCGGCGCAACAGCCGCAGCAGGAACTCCGTATAGGAGGCGTCCTCCTTTTCGGCGCTGCCCAGTTGCTCCCCGTAGATCTCGAGCATGCGCTTCAGGCGCAGGTTTTTCATGAGTTGTTCCAGTTCTTCGTTCATCCGGTCTCCTTAGTTTTCCGAGTCAAGGTGGAAGTAGTCGCTGGCAATGCGGCGCAGGACCATGCGCTCCACGCGCTCCATGTCGTAGAGGCCGTAGTGGGCGGCTTCGACCACGGCGGCCAGCAAGGGCTCGCGCGGATACTCGCGGGCCATACGCAAAAGTTGGCGCAGGGTCAGCGTGAGGTTGCGGCGGCCGTGCTGCTTCAGGGCCGCCAGGTAGTCGGCCAGCTCCGGTATCAGCTGTTCGAGGGCCTTCTCTTCGGGCCGGGGGTCGGTCCTCTTGCGCCCCGCTCCGCGCGCCGGCCGGTGTTCCGGCAGGGTGATGCGCTTGCCGAGGGCGTCGATCACCCGTTCGTGACGCACGCACTGGCGCAGCCCGTACTGGATCTCGAGCCGGTCCTGGTTCTCGCGCACCTCCACCGAACGCCCGATCCAGTCCACGGGCACCGAGTAGCGGTTGGTGTTCAGCGCCACATAGCCCTCCACGTCCACCATCCGTTGGTGCAGGCGGTAAACCTCCGGCACCCAGACCGGCAGCGGCTTCAAGCAGGGCGCTCGGTGACGAACAGTTCCCTCGGGATGCCCGCAGGTGCTTTTTGTAGGCGGCGTTGACCCTGTCACACCACTCGCGCGCCTGGCGATTCAGGTCGTCCCAGTCGAGGAAGTTCCGCTCGACCAGGAAGTTGTCCTCGATGAAGGTAAAGGGCCGTTCCACCCGGCCCGAGCGGTTGGCGTCGCCCATCTCGTGAGCTCTGAAGTCGAAACCGTAACGTTCGGCGAAGGCGGCCATTTCGGGCACCGGGACCATCCCGGCGCCGGTGCCGCGCAACACTACCACGTTTGTGTTGTCGATCATGACGGTCTTACAGGCGCCCCCGAAGTAGCGCAGTGCCTCGGTCAGGAACACCTTGCAGTCGAAGCGCTGGAAAGTCGGATAGCACTGAAAGAAGAGCATGCGCGAGTAGCACAGCACCGCCGAGGCGATCTGCACCGAGCGCTACCGGCCGCCCAGCTCGATCTGATAGGGCGAAGTGTCGTGCTGCATTTCCTGTCCGGGCTGGAAATGGTACTGACCGGCCGGCGCTTCGGCCTTTTGCCCGATGCCCTGGCGGCGGCAGAAGGCCGTCAACGCTGGATAGGAGAGCTTTGCCCCGGCCGCCAGCAGCTCCTCATGGACCCGGACCAGGTTCCCCCGGCAGGCCGCGTAAAGTTCCAGGATGTCCCGCCGATACGGCTCGGCCTTCTCGGGGCGCAGCAGCGGCGGCGGGGTGGGCGAGGCGGAGGCGATCACCCGCTTGACCGCCGTGCGTGACAGGCCGAGCATGCGGGCAATGCGCCGCGTGCCCACTTTCCGGCGGTGCAGCTCCAGAATCACCGTGCGTTGGTCCTGTTTCAACATAACCGTGATCCTTTTCGATTGCGTCCGACAGCTTCTTGAGATCTTCAATCGCCTGCTCGACGCACAGCCAGGCGTTATCCCGTCCGGAGACGTCCAGGGCGCGGGAGGCTTCCCTCCACTGCCTGGCGGCCCGGCGCGCCGTCGCCCCGATCAGGTCGAGGTGGCGCAACAGTTCTTCCTCGGCGCCCAGGGCCCCCGGCTCCTCCTCCTCGAGTTCCCGTCGCACCCGCAGGAACAGCCTGGGGCCGTGACCACACGCTCGCGCAAGTACGGTTCGTTCCTCCAGGTGGTGCACAGCAGCTCGACTTCCCGAGTGGTCAGGCGGTGGTGGGCAATCTCGCGGGCCAGGCGCTGGCAGTCGTGGCGGTTGGCGCGCGCCAACGGCACCAGGTGCTTCATGGCGGCGTGAGCGCCGATCCGGCCCAGGCGCACCTGCTCTTGAACCGAGGCGGGCAGATCGCTGACCAGCGCCAGGCGCCGGGACACCCAGGAGACGCTGCGATCGAAACGGTGCGCCAGCTCCTCCAGGCCCAGCCCCGCGCCGGCCTGCAGTTCGCGCAGCAGCCATCCCTGCTCGAGCGCCGTTTCGCCTTCGGCCTAGCGCAGCGTCCGGTCCAGTATCAGGGCCTCCGTCTCGTCCATGTCCCAGCGCGTGGCCCTCACCGTGTCGCGCTTGAGCCGTCGCAGGGCCCGCATCCTCTTGTAGCCGTCAATGACCAGGAAGCGGCCCGGTTCGCCAGACAGGGAGATCACCACGATCGGGACCTGCTGCCCTCGTTCGGCCAGCTAAGCCAACAGGCGTCTCTCCCGCTCCGTCGGCACACGCGCAGTCCTTCATAGCGCAAATCCAGCTGATGTAACTCCAGCTCCAGTTCGCTGGCTGCCCTGACCTCCTCCATGCGCCCAGCCTAACCGAAGCCCTATCTGGTCTTTCTCAACCAACCGTGGAAGTGTGCCCTCATCTCAGGAGGAATCAACGACTTGAGCCTAACGGTTTTTAGTCCCCACCCTTGTAAGTCTCGCAACTCTTGTTATCAGTTACTTGCCCCTTTAACTGGTTTTTCGCGCCCTAACCAACACCGACCCCAAGCTCTCGATGAAACAATCGCCCCGCAACCTAATTCCTCCTGAGCGATATCCCAGAGCAAACAAGACAAGAGATCCGCGAAGCTCGTCAGCTCAGCTTTCCAAGTAGAGCGCACCTATATGCGCCAAACCTTGAAATAGTCTAGATTGCGAACCCACCACACCTTCAGCGTTTGCTTGCGCTGAGCTTGCTATCATTCCTATCGTCCACAATCCGTTAGCTATCTCCCACCCAGACATGCGAGCGAAACCAGCGACGACAGATACGACAAAACTTCTTAGCTACATCACACATAGCAACTTATCACCACCATCTAACCAACCCATCACTGACTTGACTACACTTATTCAATAAAATATCTTTATTTTTCCACAACCCTCAACCCTTACGATATCGAGGGAGTGGCGCAGGCGATTCGCGACGCCTTTCACATGCCGCTCGAAGAACGGCGTGCGAGAATGCGAGGACTGCGGGATGGGGTGCGTGGTTACGATATTTACCGGTGGCTCGATCAGATCCTGCAGGCAGGGACGGCCTCGGAGTTGCCTGGAACGCCCGCGCAGCCCGACTACCTGCCCCAAATCGACATTGAGTGAAGATCTTCGTTCTAAAGGCCCGGGTCGAATTCCCCGGGAACCTTGGCACTACCGGTCCCCTCGTCGAGCGCCAGGAGCAGTTCCCGTGCCGTTTCCTCGTCGTCCGGGCGAACCTGGATTTCCACCTGGCCGGCCATTGTGTTGAAGCCCGACCCTATCCTGCCGGCGCCGAAGACATCCTGCACACCCTCATCTTTCGCGAAAAACTGAATTCCCGCGTCTTTCAACAACGATTTGGCGACAAGCAGGTCGGCCGGGTCACCGGTCGTGAAGACCGTAACCAACACCAGGTTTGGATCCGGCGGTTCGGCTGTTTCGCGCTCCGCGTCGTCTTTTCCGCACTCGGGACAAACCTCTTCATCCTCGAGAAAGTCGGCGCCGCAATTCGGGCAGATCATGGGCTGGTCTCCTTGGGTAGGGGTGTAATGACTCCAAGATACATCATTTGAATGCGGAGTGCGGAGTGATGTGAATGCGGAATGCGGAATGCCGCATCCCCATTCCCCACTCCGCATTCCGCACTCCGCATTCCCCATTCCGCCCGGCCCCCTTCCCTTTCCCCAGACAGGCCCTTTGACTTACAATGAATGTATACTGCCTTGCCTTTTAACTAGAAACGTAAAATGCGCCTGAACCTGAGAAGAAATCTGGCACTCGTTGGCATTCCGCTGATGGTCGCTGTAACGCTGGCCCAGACCGGAGACTGGGGCGGACGGCGGGGTCGCCGCCCTCCGCCGATGCTGCCCTCTTACGACACGGACAAGTTCGAAACTCCTGAATCCGGCCCCCCGAAAAATGAGTATACGTTTGCAAGACTGGTGTACTCCGGCGGCCAGGGATGGCGATACGACAGTTGGACAACGGATGCACCGAAGGCAGACGTGACCTTTGTAGCAGGGATCAAGCGATTGACGAACTTGGACGTCCGGGACTCGGCCTTTTACATCCCTTTGACCTCCAAGGAGATCTTCAAGTACCCGTTTCTCTATGCGGTTGAAGTGGGCTATTTGAGGCTTTCCAAGGAGGAGGCCGACGTCTTGCGCGAATACCTGCAGCGCGGCGGTTTCCTGGTTGTGGATGATTTTCACGGCACTTATGAATGGGCCAACTTCGAGAGCCAGATTCGGGAGGTCTTCCCCAAATGCAAGATTGAGGATCTTCCATTGTCCCACCCGATCTTTCACTGCTTCTTTGACATCGAGGAGTTGATCCAGGTGCCAGGAATCCAGTTCCTGTATACGGGCCGAAAGTACGAGAGGGACGGCTACGATCCCCGCTTCCGGGGCGTCTTCGATGAGTCCGGCCGGCTGGTGGTCATGGTCAATTTCAACTCGGACCTCGGGGATGCCTGGGAGTGGGCTGACTTTCCGCCCTATCCCGAACAATACTCGTCCACTGCTTATCGTCTGGGGATCAACTACATCATCTACTCGATGACTCACTAGTTCATCCTCGCTCCCGTTCTCGCGGTAAGCGCAAGTGCGCGGCGGCCGGCTGCCCGCACAATTTTCCGGGGTTAGTTGATGAACCGAGTTTTCGAATTCTTGTTCAACTACAAACCGTTTCTGTACGAGAAGGGACGGATTGTTTTCGATTCGGATGTACCACGCATCCTGTTTCTCGTCCTCGGGGTGGTCCTCGTCGGGGCAATCGTGTTCTTGAGTCGGCGTCGTTTCGCCATGCCGCCTGACGCTCGTTGGGGGCGTTGGCCAAATCTCCTTCCGATTGCGCTCCGGGTCCTGGTTCTCTTCCTGCTCCTCCTCGCTATCGCGAAACCCACGCTGGTTGTTTCGACGCTCTTGCCGCATGAAAACATCGTGGCTGTCCTTTTGGACGATTCGAAGAGCATGACGGTAAAAGACGAAGGGGATTCCAGTCGTTTTGACCAGATGAAACGACTGATGAGCGCCAATTCCCGCTTCCTGGACGGGTTGCAGTCCCGTTTTCAGACAAGGTTTTTCAAGTTTTCGCGGCAGACGGAACCATTGCGCACACCGAGCGACATCTCGGCGATCGGTTCCGGGACTGACCTCGAGGAATCGTTGAAGGGAGTGCTATCGGAGTTCTCCTCGTCGCCGCTCGTGTCGGTCGTCATATTGACGGACGGCGCAGATAACCTCTCGCGGGACCTGGGCTCTTTGCTGGGCCAGTACCGGGCACGGAAGGTCGCGATCAATGCCGTGGGGCTGGGAAAGACCGAGGTAACCCCGGATATCGAGGTCATCCAGGCTTCCGCGCCGCAATCGGTCCTGCCCGATTCGGCAGTCCAGGCGGTCGTCTCAGTCCGCAGCAGCGGCTATGCCGGTGAGAAAGCGAGACTCGAGATAAGAGACGCGGGAAGACTGGTGAACTCGCGGGAAGTGACACTCGAAGGGGGACCTGAGCCTCAGATGGTCGAGGTCGATCTCCAGCCCCGCGGAAAGGGCCTGAAAAACTTCACGGTCGCGATCGAGCCGAGGCCCGGGGAGACGATTCGCGAGAACAATTCACAAAGCTTCCTGGTTAACGTGGAAGACGCCCGGCCGAAGATCCTCTATCTCGAAGGGACACCGCGTTGGGAGTTCAAGTTCATCCGCCAGGCGGTCGAGAAAGACAAGGCGCTTCAACTGGTCAGTCTTCTGCGCACATCAGGCAACAAGTTCTATCGCCAGGGCATTGAGAAGGAGGACAACCTCGCATCCGGCTTTCCAACCTCAAAGGAGGAGCTGTTCGAGTACAAGGCGGTGCTCCTCGGGAGCATTGAGAGCAGCTTCTTCTCGGCCGAACAGGAGCGGAACATTTCCGAATTCGTGAGCCAGCGGGGCGGCGGATTCATGATGCTGGGCGGCAAGAGATCGTTCGACGCGGGCAACTACAAGGGCACGCCGATTTCCGATGTTTTGCCTGTCGTGCTTGGTCAGAGGGGCGCGGATTCGTCCTACCTTTCGCGGCTCTCGAAGCTCCACCTCACCTCTTACGGCCGCAATCACCCTGTCACGCGGCTGGTCGCCGATCCGTCGCAGAACGAACGCCGCTGGGATTCTCTGCCTCCGGTCGGGGATTTGAACTGGGTCTCGACACCAAAGCCAGGCGCGACGGTTCTCGCGACCGCCGAGGGCCCGCAGTCCACGATGATCGTCCTTGCCGCTCACCGTTTCGGACGCGGCCGGGCGATCGCTTTCACTCCCGACAGCTCATGGCGGTGGCGGATGGAACTGCCTCACACCGACGACTCGCACGAGGTATTCTGGCGTCAGACGTTGCGCTGGCTGGTCGGATCCGCGCCCGATCGGGTGGGGATCGAGCTCTCCAAAACCGTTTTCCATGACGACGACACGATTCGGTTCGAGGTCGAGGTGAACGACCCGAGTTTTGTTCCGCTCAATGATGCTGAAGTGACCGCCACCGTCACTTCCCCAAGCGGCCAGCCACTGGAGCTTCCGCTGAAATGGAACGGCCAGAAGGACGGCGTGTACCGGGCGGCCTTCCAACCCACGGAGAAGGGGGTGCACCAAATCCGTGTCACCGCCGAGCGCGCCGGCAAAGAGATCGGCCAGGCCCAGCGAGCCGTGCTGACGGCGGAATCCAACCAGGAGTTCTACAGCCCGGGCCAGAACCGCCGGCTGCTCGAGCATGTGGCGAGCGAGACCGGAGGAAGATACTACGGGCTGTCGGACGCAAATGACTTGCCGGAGGAGTTGATCTACCAGGAGCGCTCCAATTCGGTGCCGCAACACCTTGCACTCTGGGACATGCCGGCGCTTTTCCTGCTGCTGTTGATGTTCCTGATCGCGGAATGGGGCATCCGTCGGAAATCGGGCGCGGTCTAGAGGCGACCCGGAACTGAGGAGAATTGCTGTGAAGAAGTTGGGGTTCATCTTTGCGACAGCCTGGGCAGTTGCGGGGCTGTGCCAGGCGACTGAGAGCCAGCTGGCCGGCGATCGAAACTACGCCATCGTCGTGACCAGCGCTGCCGGCGAACCGGAATTCAAGGAGAAGTTCTGGGACTGGGCCAGTCGCATGGATGCGGTCTTGAAAACTCAGCTTGGTTTTCCCAGAGACAACGTCTTTTTGCTTTTCGAAGACGCGACCAAGGGGCCGATCGTGACGGCACGCTCAACCAAGAAGGATCTGGCAACGGTTTTCGACCGCCTGGTCGCCCGACAGGCCAGACCCGACTTACTATTCGTCTTCCTCATCGGACATGCGAGCTTCGACGGTGCCGAATACAAGTTCAACCTGGTTGGCCCGGACCTGACCGGGAGTGAGCTGGGCAAGTACCTCGACCAGCTGGGGGCCGGACAGGTTGTATTGGTCGCTGGAACGCCGGCCAGCGGGGTGCTCACCCGGACTTTGAGCGCCAAGGGGAGAGTGATTCTGGCGGCTACGAAGAGCGAATTCGAGAATAACCAGGTGCTCTTTCCAGGGTTCTTTGTCGAAGCGTTCGAAGGACAGGCGGGGGACTCGGACAAGAACCGGCGCGTCTCGGTGTCCGAGGCGTACCTGTACGCAAGGCAGAAGGTGGAGGCCTGGTACAAGGAAAAGGGCCAACTGGCGACTGAGCATGCCGTGCTTGAGGACAACGGGGACCGGAAAGGCTCCCCCGTGCCGTCTCCCGAGAACGGCGACGGCCTGCTCGCGCAGAAGATTGCATTCGGTTCCGCCGCGCGCCCTGGCACCGACCGAGCGGCAGCAGGGACCTCCAAATCGGGAAACGGAGCACTGTTGGCCAAAAAGAAGCAGCTCGAAGACGAGATCGCGGACCTCAAATACAAGAAGGACAGCCTCCCGGCCACCGAGTACCAGTCCACGCTCGAGCGCCTCTTGCTCGAGCTGGCGAAAACGAACCGGGAGCTGAAGACTTCGGAGTAAGAAACCATGCGATTTCCAGGCAAAACGAATCCGCGAGACCGCGCCCAGCCGCCGACTGCGGGCCCCGCTGACCGTCGCCGGTCCGTCCGCCCCGCTCGACTGGCTCTAACCCTTGCTGCCTGTTGTCTAATTGCGGTGGTCATCATCCCCCGCTTTCAGCGGACGCTATCGGCTGACACGCTTGAAAGCGCCCGGGCGAGCTATCGAGCGGGCCAGTACGAGAAGGCGATCGCAATTTTTGAGGAGCACGCGAAGGCGCCGGGTCAAACTCAAAAAGAAGCGCGCCTCGGATTGCTCGCAACGCTTTTGAAAACAGGCGATTACGAACGAACCGAGGCACTGGCGCGCGAATACATGGGGACCGGAGGAGTCCCGGAGATCCAGGTTGCCCTCGGCAAGGTCCTGGCGCTCACCGGGAAAACCTCCGAGGCCAAGAGCGCTTTCCAGGCCGGGCTGCAGGCGCCGGGCACCGCCGGTCTGGAAGCGCGCTTCGGCCTGGGCTCGCTGCTTGCCAGAACCGGGGACTGGCAACACGCCAGCGAGATGTTCACCGACCTCTTCGATCGGGCCAGCCAGTCCAACGAGCGGCACATGGCTGCCCTGGCCGCGCAGAAACTCGAGAGATTCCAGGAAGCAAACGACTTGTTTCGGGAGGCAACCACGCAGGACCCGAAAAACGCCGAAGCCTGGGCGGACTGGGGGCAATTGTTCCTCGAGAAGTATGACAAGGTGAATGCCGCTTCCGTCTTCGAGGACGGCTTGAAGGCGAATCCGAATCATCCGGAAGCGCTGGTCGGTCTGGCAGCCGCAAGCGAGGACGAACCGGTCAAGTCCGAGGTCCTGATCAAGAAAGCCCTGGCCGTCAATCCCAGGCTCGAGACAGCGCACCTGCTGCTCGCCCGGATGGCGATCGAGGAGGAGAAATACCCCGACGCCGCGGAGGAGATCCGCACCGTGCTCCAGGTGAACCCCCAGTCCCTGGAAGCGCTCAGTTTGCGGGCCGTGCTTCACCTGGCGCAATGGGACCAGGCGGGCGTCGAGAAGGAGATCGGCGGGCTGCTCAGCCTGAACCCGTCATGGGGAGAGGTGTACGAGGAGCTGGGGAATTTCGCAGTCACTCAAAGGCTGTACCGTCAATCCGTCGACTATTTTCGAAAAGCGGTGGAATTGAATCCCCGGCTTTGGACTGCCTACTCGACACTCGGCATCAACCTTCTGCGGCTGGGAGACGAGGCGGCGGCCCGTGACGCCCTGGAGACCTCGTACAAGAACGATGCCTTCAACGTATGGACCGTCAACACGCTTCGCCTGATCGACAGCTATGAGAATTTCCGGGAGGTGAAGAAAGGCCGCTTCCGGATCAAGCTCCACAAGAAAGAAGCCGACGTCCTCGAACAGTACGCCCCCGGTTTGCTCGAGGAAGTCGCCCAGACCCTCGGCAACCGGTACTCATACCAGCCGACCGGAACCATCTACCTCGAGATGTATCCGGATCACGAGGACTTCGCGGTGCGCACGCTGGGTCTTCCCGGACTGGGCGCCCTCGGCGTTTGTTTCGGCTCCGGCATGGTTATGGATTCCCCAACGGCCCGGCCGAAAGGGACTTTCAACTGGGGAAGCACGCTGTGGCACGAATTCGCCCACGTCATTACGCTCGGAATGACCGATCACCGCATCCCCCGCTGGTTCAGCGAGGGCCTATCAGTCATGGAAGAGCACCGGGCCCGGCCCGGGTGGGGCGATGCGGTCACGCTGGACATAGTGAAGCTGATGCAGGAGAAGAAGATTCTACCAATCGGGGAACTCAACGGGGCTTTTTCGCGTCCTCGTTTTCCGGGGCAAGTTCAGTTTGCCTACTTTCAAGCCGGGCAGGTTTGCGAGTTTATCGAAAAGGAGTTCGGCTTTCCGAAGATATTGGCAATGCTCAGTCTGTACAAGAGCGGGCAGTCTTTGGACCAGGTGCTTAACGGGGCGCTCGGAGTGTCACCGGAAGCATTCGACAAACGTTTTGCGTCCTACCTCGATCAGCAATTCGGGCCGACTCTTCGATCGGTCGACGCCAAACTCCTCCCGCAAGAAGAACTGCTGAAGGACGAGTCGGGGCTTCGTGGTTGGCTCGCCGCCAATCCGAACGACTTCTTCGGAACCCTCCACCTCGCCAAGCTCCTGGTGGAGCAGGGGAAGAAGCAGGAGGCGATTCCGTTGCTCCAGAAGGCCAAGCAGCTCTTTCCCGGGTACGACGCGCCGGACAACCCTTACCGAGCGCTGGCCGACATTCACAAGGAAGCGGGGCAGTTGGACAAGGCCATCGCAGAATTGCAGGAATTGCGGTCGCAGAGCGCGAACAACTTCGATTCCATGAAGAAGCTCGGTCTCTGGCTGAAAGAAGCCGGACGGGCGGATGACTCGGCCAGCGCCTTGACCGATGCCCTGTACGTGTACCCGTTTGACGTGGAAACGCACCAGGTTCTTGCGGGGCTGGCCTCCGGAAAGAACAACCACGAGATAGCCCTGCGCGAGTACCGGGTCCTTCTGGCCCTCGATTCAACCGACAAAGCGGGTATCCACTTCAATATCGCAAAAACACTCGCCCAGCTCGGCCGATCGCAGGAAGCAAAACGGGAAGTTCTCGCCGCTCTCGAAATTGCTCCCGAATTTGAGGCCGCGCAGGAGCTGCTGCTGGAACTGAGCAAGAACTGACTGATCGCTGAGACGAAAAGAGGATTTAAGGCATGTTTAGAAGCAATGGATCTGATCAAAAAGGAATTCAATCGAACCTGGTCCAGTGGCAGCCGACTGACACCCCGGAAATGGAGCTCCTGGAGAAAATGAAGGAGGCGCACCGGCTCATCCTGCGCGAGATTCGCAAAGAGATCATCGGTCAGGACGAAGTTGTCGACCAGGTCCTGGTCTCGCTCTTTGTCGGCGGCCATTCCATGATCACCGGGGTGCCGGGGCTGGCGAAAACGCTTCTGATCAAGACCATTGCGAATGCCCTGCACCTCAAATTCAAACGCATCCAGTTCACTCCCGATCTGATGCCGGCGGACATCACGGGTACGGACATCATCGAGGAGGACCGGGCGACCGGGCACCGCCGGATGATGTTTGTCAAAGGTCCGATTTTCGCCAACATCCTGCTGGCGGACGAGATCAATAGAACTCCGCCCAAGACCCAGTCGGCCCTCCTCGAGGCGATGCAGGAGTATTCGGTCACGGTTCAGGGCACGACCTACGACCTGGAACGCCCGTTTTTCGTCCTCGCCACTCAGAACCCGATCGAATTGGAGGGAACCTATCCCCTTCCCGAAGCCCAATTGGACCGCTTCATGTTCAATATCGTGATCGGGTACCTGTCCGAGGACCAGGAAATCGAAGTCGTCAATTCCACGACTCAGCATCGCGAAATTGAATTCGAGCGCCTGATCGAGGGACAGGACATCCTCCGGTTCCAGAGGATCGTCCGCTCGATCCCGGTAGCCGACTCTGTGACACGGTACGCGGTCCAACTCGTGAGGGCTTCCCGTCCGGGCGAAGCCTCCACTCCGGACTTCATCAAGTCGTGGGTCAACTACGGCGCCAGCCTGCGCGCTTCTCAATTCCTGATCCTTGGCGCGAAGGCACGAGCCGTCATGCAGGGACGCTACAACGTCGCGATCGACGACATCAGGCACCTGGCGTACCCGGTGCTTCGGCATCGGATCCTGACCAACTTTCAGGCGGAATCGGAGCAGGTCACGACCGACACGATCATCGGTAAGCTGATTGAAGCCGTGCCCGCGCCGAGCTCCGGGATTTGAGGTCTCCAGCCATGGCAACTGCATCACGACAAACAGGAGCTTCAGGGAAGACGCGGTTCTTGGATCCCGCGGTGCTCTCCCGGATCAAGAATCTGGAACTGATTGCGCGAACCGTGGTTGAGGGTTTCATTTCCGGGCTTCACCGCTCCCCGCATCTTGGCTTTAGTTTGGACTTCGCCGAGTATCGGCAGTATATGCCGGGGGACGACGTCCGTCGGATTGATTGGAAGGTCTTCGCTCGGTCCGACCGCTTCTACAACAAGGAGTACGAGGGCGAGACGAACACGAGCGTTCACCTGATGCTCGACGTGAGCGCCTCCATGGCGTACGGATCTGGCCCGGTCACCAAGATCGAATATGCCTCGTACCTTGCCGCCTCGCTGGCCTACTTCGCACAGCGACAAAAGGACAGCGTGGGGCTTACGACCTTCGACAATCGTGTGGTGGACCGGCTTCCTCCAAGGTGCCGGCCAACTCATACGACGAGCATCCTGCATGTTCTGGATCGGGTGCAAACGACTGCAAGCACCGACTTTCGCCGTCCTCTGGAAGCGCTTGCCCGTTCCATCCGAAGGCGCGGAATTGTGGTGCTGATTTCCGATCTGTATGCACCGACCGAGGAGATTGTGCGCGGCTTGGCCGGTTTCCGTTTCCGCGGAAACGACGTCGTGGTCTTTCACGTTGTGGACGCGCAGGAGTTGGATTTCAGGTTTTCGGCTATCCGTTTGCGTGACCTGGAAACGGGCAAGGAGGTCGACGTGGCCGCCGGCGAAGGGCGAGAGGAGTATCTGAAGCTGGTCGGAGAGCACCTCCAGAAGCTCAAGAAGGAATGCGGAGCGCTGGGCATCGACTACATCCTGCTCAACACCGCCAAGCCGCTCGACCATGCTCTCTACTCGTACCTCTACCGCCGGCAGCAGTCGATGTGAGGAAAGGGGAAAGGGGCAGCGGGATAAAGGGATAAACGACACCAAAGACCACAAGGACGACAGGGACATTTCAATCCTCTCGATGTCGTCCCTGTTGTCCTTGATGTCCTTGGTGTCGTTGAGGTCCTTTTCGCTAAAGGCAAGAGGGGTGCGACACAGCAGAACTGACCGAGAACTGGCACGAGAATTATCATGAGTTTCCTGAATCCGCTGTTCTTTTTGGGAGCCCTGGCGGTAGCGGGACCGCTTCTCGTTCACCTGTTTCGACGGGAGGAATCGAGGAAGCAGGTCTTCAGCTCGCTCATGTTCGTCCGCCATCTCCCGAAACCTTCCTGGCGCCGGCGCCGTTTTCGTCACGTGCTCCTGCTCGCAACGCGGGTTCTAGCTCTCCTCCTGCTGGTGCTCGCCTTCGCCCGTCCCTACTTTAAGTCGCAGTCGGTTCCGGGGCTGCAATCGAAGGCCAAGAGCGTTGTCATCCTTCTCGACAACTCGTTAAGCATGCGCGAGGGCGGCCGCATGGAGGCGGCCAAAAAAGAGGCTTCAGCACTCCTGTCCGGATTAGGGACCGGGGACAGGGTGCACCTTGCGACCTTTTCCGACTCGGTGCAGGTGCTCTCCCAGTACGTCAATGACAAATCCAGCCTGGGAGCGGTTCTGGCGGACGTGCGTCCGGGATACCGCAAGACCGACTACCGGGCAGCTCTTCGGATGGCCAATCAGCTTCTGGCCTCGATGCCCAACACCACGCAGGAAGTCCACCTGATTTCGGATTTCCAGAAGTCGGGCTGGGAAAACGACACCAGTCCGGTCGCGCTCGGGGAAAAGGTGAAACTCGTCCCTCATGCGGTGGGTGCGCGGGAGGCGGGCAATATCTACGTTAACCAGGTCCGCGTACTGGAACAGCGCGATGGCCGTAGCAGGCAGGCGACCGTCACCGCGAAGCTCAACTCGGCCGGCCTTCCGCCAGCGAACGGAAATGCCCGGCTCCAACTGAACGGGAAAGACATCCAGACGAAGCCCTTTTCCCTGGCGGAAAACGGGACGACCGTCGTCGCATTTGCCCCGTTCCCTGCCCCGCCCGGCGTTAGCGAAGGAACAGTCGTCCTGGATTTGAAGGACGCCCTGGCTGACGATAACAGGGCTCACTTCGTCCTGACGCAGGAGGAGCAAAGCCGGGTTCTTCTCGTGAGCAGCGGCGGCGGCGCGGGTGCGGATGACCGCAACTTCTACCTTATGAAAGCGTTGCGGGCCGGATCGTTGGCCCCGTTCTCAGTTGAAACCAGGGATGTGCGGGCGCCCGATGAGGACCTCTCCTCCTATCAGGCTGTCGTCCTGAACGATTCTGCAGTTCCTAAGAAACTCGCCGATCGCCTGGTGCGGTTTGTGAAGGAGGGCGGCGGGCTGGTTCTGGTCGCCGGACCCCGAACCGATGGACGACGCTTGAGCGACGGCCTTCAGGAAATCCTCCCCGGCACTCTGGGGGCCGCTCAGGTGAGAAAGGACGGACGACAGGTCTTTCCGGCAAGCGTGGAACGGCAGCACGCCGTTTTCCAGCTGTTTCAACCGGTTCATCAGTCATATTTTCTGACCACTCCGTTCCACGGTTTCGTGGATGTGAACCCGGCGCCGAACGGAATTGTTCTCATGCAACTCGAGGGAAAGAAACCGCTGCTCCTTGAACGAACCGTGGGAAAGGGGCGCGCCCTTCTGTTTGCGTCCTCCATGGACATGGAATGGAACGACCTGCCGTTGCGTTCGGTTTTCGTGCCCTTCGTCCAGGAGCTCATGAAATACGCCATGCGCCTGGATGTGGACACCGACGGTCCCAGAGTCGGCGATCATATTCCAGTCGGTAAGCTCAATCCGAATCTCAAGCGCGCTCTTCGTTCCCTGAACAACACGCTTGCCGGGTCCTTTCGCCAGGCCTGGCAGGTGCGCAGTCCATCGGGTGAAGGAATCGAACTGGATGAGAAGAACCTGACCGAGTCGGACCTGTTCACCCTGGAAGAACCTGGTTTCTACGAAACCGAGGTGAAGAACCTGAAGTACCCACTGGCCGTCAACCTTCCGCAGGGGGAATCCGACCTGTCGGGAATGGAGCCGGCTCGATTTGAGGAAATGGTCCAGAGAACAACTGATCACCGGACCACGCCGGATTCGGACGGGGGAACTCCCGAGGAACGCCGCACCTGGGAGAGTAGCCAGCGAGTATGGTGGTACCTGATCATCGCCGCCACCTGCCTGCTGCTCCTGGAGAGCTGGCTTGCTAATCGAACTACGACCGCCAGGAGCGCGGCTTGATTAATAGACCCGGGTAGTCCCGTTCGCCGGGGCTTACCTGCCAAGGAGATTTACTATGAGCAGGGACTACGTTGAACTCCAGAAGAGCATCGGCCGGGCGCGCACCAGAATGCGCGCCATAGCTCTCGCTCGGGGGGCGGCATTGTTCCTCGGGCTTTCCCTGGTCGTCGTCGGTGGAGCGATCCTCCTGGTCGACCGGTGGAATTACACGAATTCCGCAGTATCGGAGATCAGGAACGTTTCCCTGCTGCTCATTGTTGGACTCCTGGCCTGGTTCCTCGTCCGGCCCCTGCTGCGCAAGGTTTCCGACGCGCAAATGGCCCGGTACATTGAAGAGCGCAACCCGCACCTGCAGGAACGGCTGATCACCGCAGTGGAGGCCGGCAGTCACACGAAAGACCCGAGCCCGCTGCTTCCCGCGGTCACTCATGACGCAGCGCGGGCGATCAGCGGCGTGGACATTCCGAGGCTCTTTAATCCAAGGGAGCCGGTTCTTTCGTCGGTCATCGCCGCCGGGCTTCTGATTTGCGCCCTGCTGCTGTTCGGTCTGGGACCCGAGTTTCTTCGTTACGGCGGCTCCAAGCTGTACGCCGGCTGGCTGTATCCTGAGTCGCGCCCCATCTACTTCGTGGAAGTCCTGCCCGGAAGCACGATGGTCAAGAAAGGGGCGGACCAGCCGATTTCCGCCCGTCTGGTCGGATTCGAATCCGACGACGTCCAGCTGTTTTCCCGCTATCAGACCAGCCAGGCGTGGGACCGCGGCGCCATGGAACCGAAACCCGAATCCAACAGCTTCGGCTTTGTCTTTCTCGATCTGCGTGAAGACGCCCGCTACTACGTCAAGGCCGGGAACGTGAAATCCGAAGAGTTCTCCATAAAAGTTCGAGACGTCGCCCAGGTTGAACGCATCGATCTCACATACCACTTCCCCGGCTACACGGGGCTTGCCTCCCAGAAGGAGGAGGACAGCGGGGAAATCAACGCAGTCGCCGGAACAAAAGTCGACGTGGAAGCTTCGACCAATGTCGAGGCCGGCGGGGCAACCATCGTTCTCGAAGACGGGACGCGGCTTCCGATGCGGAAGAAAACCGCCACGCGATTCACCGGTTCGGTCACCGTCCGCAAGGACTCCTGGTACAAGATCGAACTGGCCGATTCCGGAAACAGACCGGCCAGCGAATCGCTCGAGTATTCCATCAACGTGATCCCCGATCAACCGCCCCAGGTCGCGGTGACGAAACCAGGACGTGACCGGAAGGTGACAAAACTCGAGGAGGTCCTGGCCGAAGCGAAGGCCGAGGACGACTTCGGAATTCGCTCGCTTCAACTGCTCTACTCCGTCAACGGCGGAAAGGAACAGGCCGTCGACCTTTTCGCCGGGAGGAAGGGGAGCTCAAAGTCGATCTCGGGAACGCACACCTTCTTCATGGAGGAATACGATCTCCAGCCGGGAGATATCGTCTCCTACTACGCCCGGGCCAAAGATGCTTTCAACACGGCTGAAAGCGATATCTACTTCTTCGAGGTTCGGCCGTTCGGTAAGGACGTCAGCCAGTCTCAGACTGCCGGAATGCAGGGCGGGGGCGGCGAGTCGGCCTCGGTCCTTTCCGCACGCCAGAAAGAGATCCTGGCGGCCACCTGGCGCCTGGTTAAGGACAAAAAGGCCTACAACAATACCCAGTACTCGGACAATCTCCGGCTGGTTGCGGGGAGTCAACTCAAATTGCAGCAGGAAGCGCGAACCTTGACCGAGAGGATTCAGCGGCGCGCACTCCCGGGAAAGAGCGAGGAGGTGGCAAAACTGGCCGAGAATCTGCAAAAGGCGGTCGAATCGATGAGCCCGGCGCACCAGTTCCTGTCGGACAAGAAGCCGAACGAGGCGCTGAGCCCCGAGCAGACTGCGCTGCAGCACTTGTTGAGGGCTGAAGCCTTGTTCCGTGACGTGCAGGTCGCCTTCGGTTCCAGTTCGAGCGGACAGGGAGGTCAGTCGAGCGCGGAGGAGTTGGAAAATCTGTTCGAGCTCGAATTGGATCAGTTGAAGAATCAGTACGAAACGTTGCAGCAGCAACGTGCCGGACAGACCAACGATCAGGTGGACGAGGCCCGGCGCAAGCTCCAGGAGCTGGCGCGCCGCCAGCAGCAGGCGAACGAAGCGCGGAATCGGCCGATGCAGTCGCAAGCATCTCGTTCAGGCGGATCCGGATCGGGCGACCAACAGGCGCTTCAGGATCAGGTCCAGAAGCTAGCCCGTCAGCTTGAGCGTCTCTCCAGGGAGGCCAAAGACCCCGAGCTTCAGGAAGCCGCCAGGCAGCTGAACGAAGCGGCCAGGGAGATGGCGAATTCCAGCAGTAATCAGGCTGGCTCGGCCGGTCAATCGCAAAACCGGGGACTGCAGGCGTTGAGCCGGATGAAAGACGCGCAGCGCCTGATGGATCGTCGCCAGCAGGGCAACCTGTCCGAGGAGATCCACTCTCTCCAGCAGCAGGCGCAGGAGCTTTCCCGCCAACAGCAGGACATCCGCTCACGAGTTGAACAGATGCAGCCGGGAAGTGAGTCCCCCGGGGAGCGGCGAGGTCAGTCTGGATCAGCGGGCAGTGAGTCCGACCGCACCGCTATCGGGAAGGAAAAAGAGGACCTGAAGCGAGGCGTCGAGGGCTTGGAACGTCGCCTCTTCGACGCCGCCCGCCGTGCCGCAGGCGAAAAGCAGAAGCCAAGCGCACGCGAGCTCCAGGCGGCCGGCAATCAACTGAAGGACAACAGTGTCGTACAGAAGATTGAACAGACCAGGGACTGGGTTGCCCAGGGTCAGCTTGACGCAGCCAGGCAGCGGGAACAGACGATTCAGAACGCCCTGGACGGCGTCCGCGACAGGATTGCCGAGGCCGAACGCAATCTCGGCGAGAATCCTAATTCGTCGCCCGAGGACAAGCTGAGCGAGGCGCTCAACCGGACGGGCGATCTGGTCGAAAACCTGGAGTCTCTCCAGAGGCGAATGCGGGAACAGCAAAGGAATCCCGGCCAGAAGGGAACGAGCGGTCGGAACCAGTCCAGAGGCGAACAGGAGCGAGGCCAGAGGGCGGACGGAGAGCGTGGTGATCAGCCGGGCCAGAGCCAGAATCCCGGCGAGCAAGATGGGCGAGGCGAGGGACAGTCGGGACAGCAGCAAGGCGAGCAGGCGGGACAGCAAGGCCGGCAGGGTCAACAAGGCCAGGGATCCGAGGGATCACAGGGCTCCCAGCAGGCAGGTCAGAACGGCGGGCAGCCGGGCCAGGCAAACCAGCCGCAAAACGGCGGGAGGGAAGCCGGCAGCCCCCGGCCCAACGGCGGCTCCGAACAGAACTATGCAGGGGGGCCGGCTGGCGGCCACGATGCCGTTAACTTCGGCGACAGGAATCCCGGCGGCACACCCCGTCCAAACGCCGAGCAGGTGCGGCAATTCGAGCGCGAGTACGAACTGCGATATCAGGAAGCACGTTCCCTGGCTAACCAATTGCGCAACCGCCCCGACCTGGCGGCCCAGATCCGTCAGCTCATGGAAGGAATGAGGAAGATGCCTCCCGGCCGACTGCTCGCTGACGCCGCCGAGTTGGAGAGGCTGCAGAAGACGGTCATCGAGGGCTTCCGCCAGGTCGAGCTGGATTTGAGTAAGCACCTGCAGAACCTCGTGGGCCGCGAAAACCTGCGTTTGGCCAAGGACGAGCAGGTGCCCGAGGCGTACCGTAAGCAGGTGGAGGATTACTACAAGGCACTGTCATCAGAGAAGGCGGAATAGCGGGCGGGCAGGAGCGCGGACGTCGGCCTTCTGGAGCGGCCCTCCGGAGCGCGGACAGGCGGCCTCCCGGAGCGCGGACGTCTGGAGCGGCCCTCTGGAGCGCGGACGTCCCGTCCGCACTGGGTTCGCGGGCATCTTGCCCGCGCGCCGGGCATCCTGCCCGGCGTTGGTTTTAGTCTCAACTGGTTGCTGTCACACGGGACAGGCGGAAACGGCGGGCAAGATGCCCGCCGAGCGGACGGGACGTCCGCGAACCCAGTGCGGACAAGATGTCCGCGCTCCGGAAGGCCGATGTCCGCGCTCCGGAAGGCCATCCGCGCTCCGGGAGGCCGATGTCCGCGCTCCGGAAGGCCGATGTCCGCGCTCGCGGACCTTACTTCTTCGACTGCCCCGCAGGGCCACCGCTCTTTAGATACTTCGCCAGGAACGCGTAAATCTCCTTGCGCGATTCACGAGCAAGCGGGGTGTCAATCCGGTTGAAGCTGTGCCCGCCGGGCGCATCCTGATACACCTTGTATTGAAAGTCTTTTCCCTCAGCCTTGAGCGCCTGGATCAGGTGTTCCACCTCGATCACGTTTACGTCGCGGTCATTGGTGGTCGTGTGGATGAGCAGCGGCGTCTTCAACTTCCCTGCCTGCCAGGCGGGTGACCTCTTTCGGTACTGATCCACATCCTCCTGCGCGGTCTTCCCGAGGTGATATTCGGCCGCGAATTCCTCCCGGTACGAATCGTCGCTGTAGCCCATCCTGGCAACCAGGTCGGAAACCGGCACGCCGGCGTATGCGACCTGGAACTTGTCCGGGTGGTCAAACACTGAGAGGAGCGAGATAAGCCCGCCGTGGCTCCAACCGACGATTCCGACACGGCTGGGGTCTACGAGGGGAAGGTTCTCCACAGCCCAGTCCCGCGCAGCGACAACATCGTCGACTTCCAGCCCTCCGTAGTCGATGGCCCGGTAAAACTCGGCGCCATAACCGGTCGAGCCCCGGTATTCGGGAGCGACCACAATGTACCCCAGCTCCATCATTTCCCTGATGATATGCACGTGGTAGGTGCCGAAGTCGGCGTGCACGCCTCCGTGCGGCAGGATCAGGAGTGGATACTTGCCGCCCCGGTCTACTTTCTTTGGGACAAAAACATAGGCGTAAACCTTGAGCGGATGCCGTTCGTTCTTGATCCCGTACGTCTCGACACCTTTCGGATTAGGCGGACCGATGTAAGTGATCTTGTCGATATCGGCAAGATCGCCGAGCCGCTGAAACCAGAGCAGGTCATCCACGGCCTTACCAAGCGTCTGCAGCTGGGTCTCGAGCCGTTGGATCCGGTCGACCAGAACCGCCCGGTCGTCACCTTGCCCGGCCGGCTGCTGACTTTGAGCCCCGGCCGCACCCAGGGCGGCGAGGATGACAAAAAGGACAAGGCTGATTTTCAAGAGCATCGTACTCCTCCAGGCGCGCGACCGGTTCCGCGCCGCTGATCCACGTTTTACGGCATGATTGTCGCAGTCGTGATGTAGTCGAGGTTCGGGAAATCCTTCCGCAGGTATTTGTTTCCCCCGGCCGAAACGAAACGCTGATCGGGGCCCGAGCCGCGAGGGGCGCCTTCGCCGTAACCCGAATACAGCGAATCGACGACCGACATCCCGTCGACGACCCGGCCGACAGGAGCAAACCCCTGGCTATCAAGACTGGCAGAATTATCCTGAAAGTTGATGAACAGCTGCGTCGTGCGCGTATCAGGACCGGCCGTCGCGAAGGTCAGGTAGCCGCGATGGTTCGGCTGGCTCACGGGGTCATCCGGGATTTCCGATCTCTTCCACGCCCGGTTTACGTCAGGGCTCCCGTTGATGCCGAACTGGGCCATGAACCCCGGGATCACCCGGAAAAACGCGTTGTCGTTGAGATAGCCGATCTTCACCAGGTTGTAGAAACGGTCGGCTCCGAGCGGCGCCCACGATCGGTTGACCTGTATGATGATGTCACCCTTGGTCGTTTGAAACTTCACCCGGTACATGGGGGGGGCCTGCTCCGTCGCCTTGGTCGGATCCGTCAGCGCCGGATTGGCCGCCTGGGGTTGGCCGGAGGGCGGGGAGGCCGGTTGCTCAGGCGCAGGGGCGGTCTCCTGGGCCGGTTCCTCCCGACGCGAGCAACCGGGAAGGAACAGCAAGGCGAGAACGAGTAACGTTGCGAGCTTTTGGGCAGTGGAGAGCATGCTTGGTTCTTCCTTTCGGAGGTTATCTTAGCAGACATCAAGCGGTCCCCTCGACTCCTCCCATGCGGCCGAAAATCCCTTCAGCCTGTGTGCGGGCGTGTGTCATGATAATGCCCCCAATGGATGAACACGGCAACTCAGAACGGGCGCCACGCGGGTTCAGTTTCCTGAACGGGCCGCACTCGCGTTTGGTTGCTCCGTCGCGGGTCTCGGGTGTGCTTTTTGACTTCGATGGCACCCTGACTTCTCCGGCTGGTTTGGACTTTGCGGCGATCCGTGCGGCCATCGGTTGCCCGGCCAACGAAACCATCCTGGAATTCATAAACTCCCGGACCGGGGATGAATACGTCAAAGCCAACGCAATTCTCGAGGAATTCGAGCGTCAGGCGGCCTGCGAAGCCAACCCGAATGCCGGCTCCGAGGAATTGTTCGCCTTCCTGCGGGAGCGCGGCCTGCCAGTCGGAATCATCACACGAAACCTCCGCTCCTCGGTCCTGCGCTCCCTCGAGAACTTCTCCGGAATACGGGCCGAGGACTTCAAGGTGATCCTGACCCGGGAAGAAGCCTTCGCACCCAAGCCCGATCCACAAGGGATCCGGGTCGCCGCCGGCAAAATGCGAGTCCCGGTCGACGAGTTGCTGGTCGTAGGCGACTTCCGTTTTGATATCCAGGCAGGCAAGGCAGCCGGTGCTCGCACCGCCTTCCTCGCGAATCGGGAGTCGGGTCCGTTGCCGGAGCTCCTGGGCGAGTGCGACCCCGACTACACGGTTCCGGACTTGTTCGAGCTCAAGAATCTCCTGCAATATCTCCTTCCGCTGCCCAGCGGAAAGCTTCCGAATGACATGCTCCAAGCGTTCCTGGCCGGTCTCCGAACGGACGAATCCGTCATCGTCGGACCGAGGGTGGGACAGGACTTCGCAGTGGTGCAACCAGGCGAATCGGACTCGGTGCTCGTCCTGAAATCCGACCCCATAACCTTCACCACAGACCGAATCGGTTCTCATTCGGTCGTGGTCAACGCGAACGATCTGGCAACTTCCGGGTGCCGGCCCCGCTGGTTCGTGGCGACCCTTCTTTTCCCGCCCGGCTCGACTCCCGCGGAAATATACGATTGCCTGCGCGATCTGGACGTCCGCTGCTCGACATTCGGGCTGGTGCTGTGCGGAGGACACACGGAGGTAACCCCGACCGTGACGCAGCAAGTCGTTGTCGGCTTCGCCGTCGGCACTGCCAGACCCGGGCAGATAGTCACAAAGCAGGGGATCAGGGAGGGCGACCAGATCCTGATGACCAAGGCGGCCGGAATCGAAGGGACCGCCATTCTTGCCCGCGAATTCGCGACTCGACTCCTGGCCCTCGGGGCAACCCCGGACGAGCTCGACCGCTGCCGGGCATTCCTCGAGCGTCCCGGAATCAGTGTTGTCCCGGAGGCCATGATCGCGGCGGAAGCCGGGGCGGTATCCGGCATGCATGATGTTACCGAGGGCGGCGTCGCAACCGCCCTGGAGGAACTGGCGGCGACGTGTGGCCACCGCTTTAGGGTGGAGCCGAATCGAATTCCCGTCCTCGCGGAGACGTCCGCCCTCTGCTCACGGCTGGGATTGAATCCGCTCGGACTGATCGGCTCGGGCGCCCTGCTCCTCTGCTGCCGGCCCAGCTCCGCCGAGGCCGTCTTGCAGGCAATCACCACCGCCGGCGTCCAGGCCGCTCTGATTGGTGAGGTGCTGGACCGGGGCGAAGGAATCATCGCAGTCGACGAAGCCGGGAACACCGTCCCCTGGCCGAGGTTCGAAAGGGACGAAATTGCAAGGCTGGATCAGGGGGACTGAGGGAACCTGGAAGGATCACGAGCACTTCAACGACCGCCAGGATCCGAAGGACGGCAGGCAGCTCAGTCGTTTCTCTGGTTCTCGATGTCCTTGTTGTCAATGTTGCCGATGTTGCCCTTGCCGGTATACTGAGAAGCCGTGACTTTAGGAGATATGAATGGCTGACAAGGATTGCAAGAAGCACGAAAAATCGAACAATACCCCCTGGGAGCACAAGTGGGGGTTCAAAGACACTGAATTTGTCAGGCACCCGGACGGCGCAGTCGAGCTCAAAGGCAACCGATACCTGCTTTCCGGTTACAAGATGTACGATTTCATGCCGTACGTCGAGCAGGTCCTCGGAGTAAAGATCGACCCGAAGGACTACAACCCGGAGCTCGAAAAGAAACACATCGAGCCGGCCATCGTGAACGAATCATTTTGGGCCGCTGTCGCGAAAACGTTCCCGGCCGATCGGTACACGCGCGACGACGAGCAACGGCTGATCCACAGCCACGGGCAAACCACCTCGGAAGAAGTCTACAAAGTTCTCTACTCGCGCCTGGACCGTTACGCGGACATGGTGTTCTTGCCCCACTCCGAGGAGGAGGTCAAACAGCTCGTCGAGCTCGCCAAGATACACGACGTCTGCCTGATCCCGTATGGCGGCGGTACGAGCGTGAGTTGCGCCTTGAAACTGCCGGCCAATGAGCGCCGCATGATCGTCTCGGTCGACATGAAGAAGATGAACAAGTTGCTCTGGATCGACCGCGAAAACCTTCGCGCTTGCGCGGAGGCCGGCATCATCGGGATGAATCTCGAGGAAATGCTGAACCGGGAAGGCTTCATCTGCGGACATGAACCGGACAGCATCGAGTTGTCGACCCTGGGCGGCTGGATCGCAACCAACGCGAGCGGCATGAAGAAGAACCGGTACGGCAACATCGAGCATGTGATCGAGAACATCACGATGGTTACTCCCGAGGGGGTGATCGAGCAGAAGGATGCTTTTCCCCGGGCATCAATCGGAATGCAGCCGCAGAACCTGCTCTTCGGTAACGAGGGGAACCTGGGGATCATCACCAAGGCGGTCTTCCGCATCCATAACAAGCCGGAAGTCACCAAGTACGGCTCACTCGTCTTTCGGACCATGGACGACGGAATCGAATTCCTTCACAAGCTCGCTTACACCGACTACATCCCCGCCAGCATTCGACTGGTTGACAACATTCAGTTCAAGTTCGGAATGGCGCTGAAAGAACACTCCCAGGGCATGAGCGCGTGGACCGACAAGCTGAAGAAGATCTACCTGCTGAAGCTCAAGGGCTTCGACCCCGACCAGATGGTGGCGGCGACGCTCGTCATGGAGGGTTCTCGCGACCAGGTCGCGTACCAGGAGAAAAGCCTCTACCGGCTGGGGAAGGAATTCGGCGGCATCCCGGCCGGCGCCTCAAACGGCCGGCGCGGCTACATGCTGACCTACGCGATCGCGTACATCCGCGACTTCGTCGCCACCTTCCACGCGATCGGAGAGACGTTCGAGACAACCGTCCCCTGGAACAAGATCCAACAGGTGTACAACGCGGTTGTGGCGAAAGCGGCCGAGCGGCACAAGGAGTGCAGGCTGCCTGGCAGCTTCTACGTTTCGTATCGAATAACCCAGATTTACCACACCGGCGTCTGCATCTACTTCATGCTAGGTCTCTACACGAAGGGCGTGGAGCACCCGGAGGAAGTCTTCGCCGGAATCGAGCACTCGCTGCGACAGGCGATCATGGACAACGGCGGCTCGATCTCGCACCATCACGGCGTCGGGAAGCTGCGCAAGGACTTCATGAAGGATACGCTTTCGCCCGACAGCATAGAGTTCCTCAAGAAGGTTAAGAAGTGCGTCGACCCGCGCAATATCTTCGGCGCCCGTAACGCCGTCTTTGCCGATGAGGAGTAGTTGACGTCCGGGGGAGGACACCATGGGAACCGTAAATCGTCGTGAGTTTATCCAGGCAGGCGTCGGGACCGCTCTCGCCGGTCACCACCTCTTTGGGGACGCCTTCGCGGCCGGCCGCAAACCGAATATCATTTTCATCCTTGCCGACGACCTGGGATACGGGGATCTAAGCTGTTACGGCCAGTCCAAATTTTCAACGCCGAACATCGACCGGTTGGCCCGGGAAGGGATCCTGTTTCATCAGCACTATTCAGGCAGCACGGTCTGCGCACCCTCCCGCTGCTCCCTGATGACCGGGCTGCACATGGGCCACGCATACGTGCGCGGCAACGCCGGAGCGGGGGAAGGAATTCCGCTGCGACCGGACGACCTCACGGTGGCGGAGGTTCTGCAGAAGGCGGGCTACAAGACCGGTCTGTACGGAAAGTGGGGACTGGGAGTCGAGGGGACACCCGGGCATCCGAACCGCCAGGGTTTCGACGAGTTTTTCGGATACCTGAACCAGCAGCATGCGCACTCCTACTACACGGACCATCTGTGGAGGAACGAGACGAAAGTGCCGCTGGAAAAGGGCCGGTATAGTCACGACCTGATCATGGACGAAGCGCTCGGCTTTGTCCGCCGAAACGGCGCGAACCCGTTTTTCCTCTACCTGGCCGTGACTATTCCCCACGCCTCGATGGAAGTGCCCGAGGATTCAATCGCCCCCTTCCGCGGAAAGTTCGAGGAGACTCCCTTTGCGCCCGGACAACATTACTCGGTTCAGCCGACTCCGAACGCCGCGTTCGCCGGCATGGTGACCAGGCTCGACCAGGGCGTCGGCCGGCTGCTCAAACTGCTCGCGGAAATGGGTTTGGACCGGGATACGATCGTTTTCTTCTCCAGTGACAACGGGCCGCACAAGGAAGGGGGACGGTCTCCGGACTACTTCAAGAGCTCGGGACCCTTCCGCGGCATCAAGCGGGATTTGTACGAGGGCGGGATCCGGGTTCCGCTGGTCGCCCGGTGGCCCGGCAAAATCAAGGCAGGCACCGTCAGCGAGCATCCCTCAGCCTTCTGGGATTTTCTGCCGACGGTCTGCCAGATCGCCGGCGCCGGGACCCCGAAAGGGCTGGACGGGATCTCGATCCTGCCCACGCTCTCCGGCACCCGGCAACCCAAGCACGACTACCTCTACTGGGAGTTCTACGAAAAAGGTTTCCAGCAGGCGGTTCGCCAAGGGAACTGGAAGGCGGTCAAACTGGCGCCGGGGAAACCGGCCGAACTGTACGATCTCCAAAACGACATCTCGGAATCGCGGAATGTGGCCGACGCCCACCCGGACGTCGTCAAGCGATTGGAAGGAATCATGCGCCAGGCCCGGACCGAGTCCGAGCACTGGAAAAGCTGAAAGCGAAAGGCTCTTTGTCCACGAATCGTGGATACCGCCTTTTTAGCTGCAAAGCGCCCAGGGGGCCCGATAGGGCCTGGCGATCAGCCGATTGGCCGCTTCGTCTCCGATGAATTGCTCCTGCTTCGGATCCCACTTGAGCGGTCGGTTCAGCAAATAGGCGATGTTCCCCAAGTGACACACCGTCGCGGACCGGCATCCGATCTCGACGTCGCAGATCGGCTTGCCACGTGTCCTGATACACCGCAGCCAGTCGGCAAAATGGTCGTTGCTCTTGTACAGGCGGATATCCTTCGGCCTGAGACGCAGGCGCATCAGGCTGGTTGGCTTGGTCCGGAGAAAACCGCGGTTAACTTCCACTTCACCGCTGGTGCCGCTGAACATCAGGCCATTGACACCCTCTTCGCGCGTCATGATCACGCCGTTGGCGTACCGGTAGGTCAGCACCTTCACGTCATTCCCGTTGGGCGGGTGAATTTCGACCGGGCCTGTTTCGTCCATCCCCATGCCCCATTGACCGATGTCGAAGTGGTGGGCACCCCAATCGGTCATTCCCCCGCCTCCGAAATCCCAGAAATAGCGCCAGCGCGCCCAGCCTTCGTACTCAATCGGCGGAGCTAGAACCGAACTGTAAGGACGCAAGGGCGCCGGGCCGACCCAGAAGTCCCAATCGAGGTTGGAGGGCACCGGCTCGGGCGGAAGAGCATATGCGTCCTCGGGCGGTCCCGCAACATTGACGGTCACCTTTTTGAGCTCTCCAATGTAGCCGTTGCGGACGAGCTCGCAGGCGAACCGAAATCGGTCGTCCGATCGCTGCATGCTGCCGGTCTGAAACACCCGCTGGTAGCGTCGGGCTGCTGTCACCATGGCACGGGCTTCGCCGATGCTGTTGGCAAGCGGCTTCTCGCAGTAGATGTCTTTCCCGGCCCGAGCCGCCTCGACGGCTACAAGGGCGTGCCAATGGTCGGGAAGCGCGGTGACCACCGCGTCGATGTCAGGCCTCGCCAGAAGTTCCCTAAAATCGTGAAAGGCAGTAATTGACGGCCGTGTCCCCGACTGCGATCGGTTGGCGTAAAAGGCGACCGCACTCTCCTGCGCTTTGATGAGCTTCTTTGAATCGACGTCGCAGACAGCCACCACCTCAGTTCCCGGCTGATTCATGAACCCGCGGAGAAGGAAGGAGCCCTGCCTGCCCGTCCCAATGAAACCCAGGACAATCCGGTCGCTTGGTGGAACCGAGCCCTGGGCACCCAGTACCGAGCTGGGGATGATGGAGGGGAACGTCCCCGCGCCGACAAGGACCGCAGTTGTGCGCTGGATGAACTCTCGACGGCTGCTACGACTTTTCGTTGCCATGGTGGCTGATTATAGAGAAACGCGGGCCCGCGGATCTACGCGGATCTGCGCGGACAAGGCAGCCGAGAGCGTTGGTTGCCTTATCCGCGATTATCCGCGCAAATCCGCTAGATCCGCGGGCCCGCCTCTTCCGATCCGCAATCGTCCACGGTCAGTGCTAGAATTCAGGGCAGGAACCAAGCCCTGAGGGCTGAAAGGAGCCGATATGAGAATCCGCAAAGAGGATGTGCTGGCCTACCACGCGGGACGCCGTCCGGGCAAGCTTGAAGTCGTGCCAAGCAAACCCTGCCTGACGCAACTCGATCTGTCACTGGCGTACACGCCGGGGGTCGCGGTCCCCTGTCTCGAAATCCAGCGGGATCCCAAGCTGGCTTACGCCTATACCGGAAAGGGGAACCTCGTCGCCGTCATCAGTAACGGGACTGCAGTTCTGGGGCTAGGCAACATCGGCGCTGCCGCCGGAAAGCCGGTCATGGAAGGCAAGGCGGTTCTTTTCAAGCGGTTCGCTGATATCGACGTTTTCGACATCGAAGTGGCGACCGAGGACCCGGACGAGTTCATCCGGGCAGTCAGGCTCCTGGAACCTACTTTCGGTGGAATTAACCTGGAAGACATTAAAGCGCCAGACTGCTTCAAGATCGAGCAGGCGCTCAAGGAGATGATGAACATCCCCGTCTTTCACGACGACCAGCACGGGACGGCCATCATCACGGCCGCCGCCATGATGAACGCCCTCGAGATCGCTGGGAAGAAACCGGCGGACGTAAGAATCGTGATCTGCGGGGCAGGCGCCGCGGGTATCGCCTGCGGCGAGCTCCTGTTGAAGATGGGACTCCTGCGCGAGCACGTGATGATGATCGACACCAAGGGAGTCGTCTACAAAGGCCGCACCAGCGGAATGAACCCGTACAAGGAACGCTTCGCTCTCGATACTCCGTTGCGGACCTTGGAGGAGGCGTTCCGAGACGCCGACGTCTTCATTGGCCTGTCGCAGAAGGACCTGGTTACCCCGGCGATGCTCCAAAGCATGGCGCCCAACCCGGTTGTGTTTGCCATGGCCAATCCCGACCCGGAAATCGAGTACGAAACGGCCCGTGCCGCCCGACCCGATATCATCATGGGCACTGGGAGATCCGACTACCCGAACCAGGTCAACAACGTCCTCGGCTTCCCTTACATTTTCAGGGGAGCGCTGGACGTCGGCGCACGGCAGATCAACGACGAGATGAAGCTGGCCGCATCGCGGGCCTTGGCTGCATTGGCCAAGGAAGAGGTTCCGGAGATCGTCTGCCGCGCATATGGAAATCAACTGTTCGAGTTTGGCCCCGAGTACATCATCCCGAAGCCGCTGGATCCCCGGCTGCTCCTCTGGGCGGCGCCGGCGGTGGCCCAGGCTGCGGTGGACAGTGGAGTCGCGACGGTTACCGATTTCAACATCGAGAATTACCGGGAATCACTCGAACGGCTTCTGGGTCGCAAGTACGAGGTCATGCGCGCCGTCATACAGAAAGCGAGCCGGCTGAAGAAACGAATCCTCTTCCCCGAAGGAGAGTCGGAGAAAATCATCAAGGCAGTCGATATCATCGTGGGACGCAAGATCGCCCAGCCAGTGCTGGTCGGAAACCGGCCGGCCCTCGAGGAGCTGTTGCGCGAGTCGGGGATCGAAACGAGCGCGGTTGAGATCGTCGATCCGTCCGAACATGCGGATCTGCAGGAACGATTTGCCGATCAGCTCTTCAGGATGCGCGAGAGGAAAGGCATGACGCCCGCTCTGGCCGTTTCAGCCGTGCGCCAGCCGGAGATTTTCTCCCTCATGATGCTCAAGAACCACCAGGCTGACGGGCTCCTGACCGGGGCGCAGGGCGAGTATCCTCGCAAGTTGGGACAGGCACTGCAGATCATCGGGAAACGGGACAATGTCCACCGGATCTGCGGTGTCATCATCGTCGTTCTGAAGGACAAGCTCCTGTTCTGCGCCGACACGTCCGTCAACTTCGACCCGACTGCCGAGGAACTGGCGGATATTGCGATTCTAAGCTCGGAAATCGCGAATTACTTTGGAATCAGCCCCAAGATCGCCTTCCTCTCTTTCTCGAACTTCGGCGCCGTCCGCAACGAGGAGACGCTCAAGGTCCAGAAGGCGGTGGAAATTGCGCGAACCCTCAGACCTGACCTGGTAATGGACGGCGAGATGCAGGTGGGGACAGCCCTCAACGAAGGCCTCGCGACGTCGAACTTCCCCCAGTCGCGAATCAAGGGAGATGCGAACGTCCTGATCTTCCCGGAGCTCAACTCGGGAAACATCGGCTACAAGCTGCTTCAGAACGTTGGTTCAGCCGATGTCATCGGGCCCATTTGCCTGGGGATGAACCAGCCGGTGAACATCACTGACCACACGATGACAGTCAGCGACATCGTTCATATGACGGCCATAACCGCGATCATGAGCGAGTTCTCGAACGGAAGCGAGGTCAGGCGAACCGAACGGAACGAGATGGAACAGGTCACGGTGTAGGGGGAAGGGGCAAAGGGGCCGAAGGATGTCGGCCCTTGGGAGCGCGGACGAGACGAGGGTGTCGAAAAAGTCCCTCCGGGGCTCCAGAGGCCTGCCCGTACTCCGCTCGCGTCCGCACTTTTTCGACACCCTCGAGACGTCTGCGCTCCACAAGGCCGACCTCGATGCTCGAACCCAGAACCGTGTAACCCCGAACCCCGAACTCAGAACTCAGACTCACCCTTTACTTCCTCCCCAGCAGCCGGACTCGGCCTACGAACGCACGGTCCTCGATAGCCCCGAGCGCGAGAAACTCCGGCGAGTCGATATTCGTGTTGATGGCACCCGCGTTTTGGTGGTTGGTTACGTTATTGAAACCGGCCCTCAACGCCCATTCGTGACTGGCGAAGCGTACTCGTTTCTCGAAGTGAATATTGAGCGAAAAATATGACGGGAACCGGCGCTCATTGGGCAATCCGACCAGTTCCTGGCGCTGATTGAGGACAGAGAACGGGAAGCCGCTTCTCCAATCCATCGAAAAGGCTGCCTCTAGCCTCCAGGGGAGCGGGACCCAGCCCCAGGACAGGAGCCGATGCGGAACATCCCAGGCGACGGGGCCTTCACCCGTGCCGCCGAAGACCATGTTGTCGATATCGGACTCGAGCACCGAGCTTGACCGGGCGCTTGACCGTGTGTAGCTGGCCGAGGCCTGGTTTCCACGCTTGAAAGTCCGAACCATCGCTACTTCCACCGAATAGAAATCGTCCTTTCGTTGACTGGTCAGTAAATAGGTGCCCGGGGCTCGTCCAGGTCCCGCCGGCTCATAGGACCAGGCGCCGGTTCCGTGTTTGACCACTGCTTCCCCCGAAACGATCATCGAACCGGCCAGTTGCTGTTCGACCGCGGCGCTCGCATTGAGATACCGGGGACCCCGGAGCTGACTCCGATCGACGTCGAACCGAGATTCGATCTCGGTTGCGAAAACGCCGCTGGAGTCCGCAATCCGATCGATTCTGTTCCCCTGCTCGGCCAGTGCGAGAAGGCGGAAGTTGCTGGCATCGTGAAACAACCCGACTCCCCCCGACAGCTTGGTCTTAGGCCGGAGCATATAGCTGGCTGCAACCCGCGGGGAGAGGAGAACGTCACGAACGATTTCATCCCAGTCCGCGCGAAATCCCACCTCCAGCAGAAGCGGTTTGATCGGAGACCAGCGGTCCTGAACGAAGACGGCCGCCTCGACGTTGCCCCTTTGGCCGCGATGAGCACCCGAGAATTCAATTTGCCTCTCGATCGACTGGTCTTCCCGCAGAATAACGATGGGCCTGCGATCCACCGCGAACGTATATCCGACGTGGTCCAACTGCTGGCCGAACTTCAGCTCATGAACACCGTGGAACTTCAGCCCCGGCAGTGTTGCTGTCATGGCCGTCTGGACTCGGCGACTGAACGAGTATGAGGATCTGTAGAAGTTGCCCGACCGCCTTTCGAGCTGGATCTCAAAAGGAAGCGAGCCCATTGGCGTATCCTGGTTGCGCGTCTCGTGTATCCCGGCCGAGGCGTCCAGGATCAGGCCGTCGGCGAGGAAGGTCTGGTTCCGGATCCCGAACAAGGTGGCTTCTGCGCCCCGACGGACGGTGGCATCGATCGGTTGAAACGGCGACAGCCCGGCATGGGTTGTGTCGAAACGGTTCAGGAGCATCGTGCCGCTAAGGATGTTCGACCGGCCGAGGTTTACCTGGCCCTTCGTCAGGCTGCTCCATCGGGTGGTCTGGTTTTGGTCGCGCCCTTCGGGCAGCTCCTTGACGATGTCGAGGCCATACTCGCCTTCGAAAGCCTGAAAGAACCAGGCGCGCCCCTTCTTCACGGGTCCCGAGAGCGTGAACCTGGGGGTCCAGTTGTTGATGTGAATGCCACGTCGTGACTGCAGGGATGGAAGGAAGTCGGTCGCCGAGAAACGAAAATGGTCATCGCCGATGCCGGTCGAGAGGCGAAGAACACCCCCGGACGCCTTTCCGAATTCGGCCGAGTATCGAGCGCCTTGAACATCGACAGATCGAATTGCGTCCGAGCTGAGCCGGGCATCAAAAGAACCGGTCGTGGGATCCCCGACATTGAAACCGTCAATTTGAGTCAGGATCTGCGAGGAACGCGAGCCGTTCACGTGGAGGTTACCGGAAGGATCCCTTATCACGCCGGGCACAAAAGGAAGCACCGAGCGGATATCGCGGGTCGTAGTGAACGGGATCTTGGTGATCTCCTCCAAGCCCAACTGATGGGACGATTCGGTCTTCTGAGAATCGAGCGCAGGGGGAGAATAAACAACGTCCACCTCCTCGGCGAACTCCTGGTGGTGGTTAAGCACCACCTCAATCTCGCGGCCCGACTCAAATCCTACCTCCTGCTCCACGGTGTAGAAGTCCTTCTTCTGAACACGCAGGCGGGCAGGACCAGGGGGAACATCAGCGAGAACGGCCCGGCCGAGCTCGTCCGTCTGGACGGTGACCAACGGCTGCTTCGCTGAATCGATGGTCGTGATGATCGCGCCTTTGATCGCGACCCCGGTTTCATCCACGACCCGGAGCACGACCTCGACGGGAGCGGCCGGCTGAGCCAAGACCATGACGGGGGAGCAAACAGCCGCCACGCAGAAGACGAAGGCGAGAATCAGTCGCGACGCGCTCACGGCATTCCCGCAGCCGGCTGTTTGGAGGAGATCTGTTGAACACGAAACAGAGTTATCCGCCGAGGTTTGCCTTCGATGAAGAGCGCGCCCTTGAAACTCCCTTCCTGGAGCGCCATCGGCATCTGGAACTGCCACCGGCGTTGGCCGGAAGGCAAAACCGCCTCGCCAAGGATAATGTAGTCGGTTCGAAGTCCCAGCCGGCGACCGAGCCAGGACCGGTTGTTCGCCAGCTTGGCCGTTGCTATCTTCGCTCCTCCGACCCAGCCGGTCACCGCCGCATCCGGGTGGATTTCAACCTGGACCTCCAAATCACTGCTTGTCGTTTCAGACGCGCTCATGCGCGCGGTTCCCTTCCAGGCGCCGATCATTCCGGCGGTCGGGCGGAGCTGGGGCACCATCACGGGTGGGTTCGGCACCACCTCTATCAAGAGCAGCCCCAGTGCGAGGATCAGCACCAGGCCGACCAGGTAGAAGAGAACCTGTTTCTTCTTCATGATGATCTCCGGATCTCGGAAACCTGAGTTCTTCTACTTGAGCAGATGGCTGTATTTCTTTCGGAACTTGGTGACCTTCGGTTGAATGACTACCTGACAGTACTGCTGGTTCGTGTTCTGGTTGTAGTAATTCTGGTGGTAGTCCTCGGCTTTGTAGAAAGCCTTGAACGGCGCCAGTTCCGTCACGATCCGGCCATCCCAGATTCCGGCCGCCTGGATATCCTTTATCGCCTGCTCCGCGGCCGCCTTCTGTTCCGGATTTCGATATAAGATCACCGATCGGTACTGTGTTCCCACGTCCGCCCCCTGGCGGTTCAAGGTCGTCGGATCATGGACCGTAAAGAAAATCTCCATCAGTTGCTTTGTGCTGATGACGTTCGGATCGTAAGTGATCCGGGTGACTTCGGCATGACCGGTGGTTCCGGAGCAGACCTGTTGGTAGGTAGGGTTCGCAACGTTCCCGCCGGAATAACCCGACTCCACCTTTCGGACTCCCTTGAGGTCCATGAAAACCGCCTCAACGCACCAGAAACATCCGCCACCGACCGTCAGTTGCTCTTCGCCGGGACGCGGCGACTCAGGTTCGCTGTCGAGTCTTTTCATACCGTACAGACCCCCGCTTATCAGAAGCAGCCAAAGGGCTGTCAGAACTCTGGACTTCATTGTTCTACCATGATAGCACCGGGGGAACGAGGGAAGACGCGGGCGGGCAGAGGACACCGTGGACAAGGTGGATGTAGACGAGCCGCACTAAATCCTGGTCGTCCACGTTGTCCACCTGGTCCACCTTGTCCACGAGGTCCACGAGGCGCACTCAGTTGTCCCTGGTGCATTCAGGGGCCTTACCTCACGTAGCTGTCGAAGACCCTGACCTTCGCCCAATTGTCTTGGTTTTCCTGGATGAACTGTTTGTGTTTGGGCGCATCCTGGTAGCGATCGTGATCCGCTTTGGTCTTGAAGACCACGTGGAGCGAGACATCGAAGTCACGGTCATTTACTTCCCGGGCAAGCTCTTCGACTCTCGTCCCCGCCGAAAAGTACTCGACCCCCGGATGATCCTTCAGATATTTGTAGCATGCGTCAACCAGCCGGGCCTGGGCGGGCGCGGAGCGGTCCTTCAGGTTGAAAAAAACCATGTGAGCAAGCATCGTTTGATTCTTCCCCCCTCCCTGGTCCTGTGCTTGAGCCTCCAATGCGGGCTTTGCGAGTGCCAACAACAGAATCAGAGCAACGAACAAAACCATCAATAACTTGAGTCTCTTCATGATGACCTCCGCCGATCTCAGATAACGGAAACGATAGGGACACATTACTTAATTCCCGCGCCAGCGGCAACATCCGCTGCCCGCTGCCCTCTGCCCGCTGCCCACTACCCACTGCGCACTGCCCGCTGCCCCTCTGGGTTGACCCGTCCTGCCCGGCACTGCTACGATTCGCCGGAAAACCAAAAGGAGTCCAGAGACATGTTCCGAGGATTGAGCGCACTAAGCTGTTTCGCACTTGTTGCATTTGTCGTGACCGCCTTCGTTTCAGCCGGCTCCGAAACGGGCTTCCTGAATCGCAAGGTGACCGTAGGTTCGGTCACGTATCTCTACCAGGTCTACGTCCCGGCGAACTGGAACGCCAACCAGAAGTGGCCGGTGATCCTCTTCCTGCACGGAGCGGGCGAGCGGGGAAGCGACGGCCTGATCCAGACGGAAGTCGGGATCGGAGGAGCAATTCGTCGTCACCTCGACTGGTTTCCGGCGGTCGTAGTTCTGCCGCAGTGTTCCAAGGACTCCTGGTGGCCTCTCCCGGCGATGCAGGCCCAGGCCCTGGAAGCGCTGGAAAAGAGCATCCAGGAATTCAACGGTGACCGTGAGCGCGTTTACCTGACCGGCCTCTCAATGGGGGGCTACGGGACGTGGGCAATTGCAGCGCAGAACTCCAACAAGTTTGCGGCTCTCGCCCCGATCTGCGGTGGCATTCGCCGGCCCGACGAGTTGCGGAGCCAGCCCGATGTTCCCGCCGCGCAGCCTGATCCCTACGCCGAGACCGCAAAGAGTATCGGGAAGACGCCTGTCTGGGTATTCCATGGCGGTGCAGACCCGGTCGTCCCCCCGTCTGAATCAAAGAAGATGGTCGAAGCGCTTAAGGCAGCCGGAGGCGATGTGAAGTACACCGAATTCGAGGGTGTGGGGCACAATTCGTGGGATAAGGCGTACGGCGATCCGGAGCTGGCGAAATGGCTGTTGAACCAGAAGCTCGCGAAGTGAAGCAGGCGGCCGGCGCGACGGGTATCCAGTGTCTGTTGTTCGACTTTGGCGGTGTTTTAGTTGACTGGGAAGGAGTCGAGCCGCTGGTCTCGCTGTCCGGGGGACGTCTCACGTCGGAACAGGCTCGCCGCTTCTGGCTTGAGTCCGTCTGGGTCCGCCGCTTCGAAACCGGCCGGTGCACGCCTCTCGAATTTGGGGCGGGAGTCGTCGATGAAATCGCCCTTGGCGTGACTCCCGCCCAGTTCATCAAGGCTTTCGAATCGTGGGACAAGGGCCCCCTGCCGGGGGCGGTGGAGCTGGCGCGGTCACTCGGCTCCCGATTCCGGCTGATGTGTCTCAGCAACAACAACGTGCTTCACTGGAGCCGTCCGGCTCTCCAGGAGCTCGCTCGTTGCTTCGAGCGATGCTATGCCTCTTTCCAGACCGGCCTGATGAAGCCCGATCCCGAGGCATTTCAGCTCGTGATTCGGGAATCAGGGACACGCCCGGAAGGCATCCTCTTCTTGGACGACACTCCCGAGTGCGTGGACGCCGCCCGGCGGGCCGGGATGCAGGCTCGCCAGGTGCGGGGCGTCGAGATGGTCAGGGCAACACTCGCGGAGATGGGGCTCCTGCCGGTATGAATTCCCAGGTCGCAAGGCGGTATGATGGTGTCCGAATGAGAATAATTCTGTGGCTGCTCGTGTTCGCCTTAGTCATCCCCTGCCTCGCTGCTCAGGATTTCACGCCGCTCGGTTATGAGCTGACAGTGCTCGAGGTGAAAACACTCACTGAAAAGGAGGCGGTGGAGCGAACGCCTCAGTTTGTCGGGCCGAACCTGGTCATTCGCCTTCGCCTGGCAAACAAGTCAAATGACCCCGTGCTGCTTCTGGTAACAAAGGACACCATCGACCCTCTGTCCTGCGTCGGGAGACCAAACCGGATTGCCCGAGAGTGCCGGCCGAAACTGCTCGCCATTCCCAACCAGTGGCTGGCCCTCCCCCCGGGCGCCGCGCTCGAGTGGGAGGAGATGGACTCGACCGTCTTTTCCGGACAAGACCATATCGTGAGCGTTTCGATCAAGAGGAGCGAAACGGCCAATCCGGAGGAATTAGACTCGGCCCTTTACAAAGTCCCGGCACCCATTTACACGCCAAAGAAGGACGAGCACGAGCACTGAGCAATTGCGGATTGCCGATTGCGGATTGCGGAATAAAAGGCAGAAGGCGTAGGGCGAGGAAGTACTAACCACTTCGCTTCTGCCTTTCAATCCGCAATCCGCAATCGGCAATCCGCAATCAGGAGGCCATTTCATTCCGCTGGTTGGAAGCCCACAAATCTTTCCAGCTGACTTTTTCCTTTTTGTAGGCTGCAGTTCGGCCCAGGATGCAGGTAAAGGTGCTGGTGACCGCGTGTTCGCAGTCGTTGACGTAACTTCCCTGCCCCGTCACGCTGGCCACAAAGGCCTTCATTTCCTCGTCAGCCGCGGGGCCGAGATCTCCAGGCATGATCGTCTGCTTGTCTTTGGTAATCAGTCCCTTTGCAGTATCGAATGAGCCGATCGATCCAATGATCTGACCCGACTGGGCGGAATAGCCCGAAGGGATCTGAGTCCCGGTGTGGCTCAGGTGGAAACCGCCGGGGTACTGGAAGATCACGCTGATGTGGTCGAGGATATCCCCGACGTCCGTACGGACGGTCCGGCCGCCGGTTCCATACGCCGTTTCGGGCAGCATTCCCGAGAACCAGTTCAGGACGTCGAGATTGTGGATGTGCATCTCGACGATGAAGTCTCCGGAGGCCCACAGATAGTAAAGCCAGTGCCGGATCTGGTGGTCCCTTTCCGTGAAATTGGCCGGACGCGGATGCCGCCACAGATCGCCCCCCATTCGCTGGGAATGAGCGACGACCGGCTTTCCGATCGCCCCGTCTCGAATCGCCTGCGCAATCTGCCTTCGTCCAGGATCGTACCGGCTCTGGAGACCCACGCCGACAGTCAGTTTCCTGGCCGCCGCCGCTTTGCCCGTTTCCTGGAACTTCCGGCAACCCCACGGGTCGACCGCGATCGGCTTTTCCGCGAACACGTGCTTGCCGGCGTCAACCGCCGCCTGGAAGTGCTCCGGACGTGAATAAGGAGGTGCGGTCAGGAGAACGGCGTCGATGTCCTTGAGCGCCATGATCGCCTTGTACCCGTCCAGCCCCTTGAAACAGCGCTCCGCGGCCACTCCGTACGTCTTTGCCGGCTCAACCATCTGAAAGTCGAAATAGTCGGCGAGTGCCGTCACCTGGACTTTGCCGGTTTTGAGCAATGCAGTCCCGTCGTCACCGCTGCGGCCTCCGGTCCCGATGATCCCGAGATTGATTTTTGAATTCGCCGCGGTCCCGGACACCTGATCGGCACGGACGAACATCACCGTGGACGCAGCCGCAAGGGTCCCGGTCTTGATGAAATCCCTGCGGGACAGACTCGGCATTTTGTTGGTCATATGGATGGTCTCCTGAATCCTGTCAATCGTGTTAATCCTGTCAAAGACTATCGACAGGATTATCAGGATTGACAGGATTGTTCCAGTTCAGTTCGCGGGAACGTTCAAACCGCGCTTTTCGAGCAGGAATTCCACGGAGGGTTCCCGGCCGCGAAAACGCTTGTACATGTCCATCGCCTCCATCGTTCCGCCCTTTTCCAGGATGTTCTGGCGGAAGGACAGCGCCGTGGCGGGATCGAACAGGCCCTTCTCCTTGAATGCCCCGAAGGCGTCACTGTCCAGGACCTCGCTCCAGATGTAGCTGTAGTACCCGGCCGAATACCCCCCGGAAAAAATATGGGCGAAGTATGGGCTGCGGTAGCGGACGATGATCTCGGGCAGCAGGCCGATCTTCTCCAGGGCCTGCCGCTCGAAGGCAGTGGCGTCGGGCTTCTGGCCCTCCGGCAGCATGTGCCAATCCATGTCGAGCAACGAAGCGGCCAGGTATTCGACGGTCGCAAATCCCTGGTTGAACTTCTCGGCTTTTTGGATCTTCTCGATCAGCGAATCGGGAATGACCTCGCCGGTCTGGTAGTGTTTGGCGTAGACCTTCATGACCTCGGGGGCCGTCGCCCAGTTCTCCATGATCTGCGAGGGAAGCTCGACGAAGTCGCGGGGAACTCCGCCCAATCCCCCGTAGTGGATTCGCCGCAGGAGCGAATGCAGGCCGTGACCAAACTCGTGGAAAAGCGTCTCGGTTTCTTCGAGGGTCAGCAGCGCCGGTGCATCTCCGGTCGACCGGGTGAAATTGCAGACGTTGATGACGATCGGGCGGATGTCCTTGCCTGCCTTGAACCGCTGGCTCCGGAAGCCGCTGCTCCACGCGCCGCCCCGTTTGCCTGGACGCGGGTGGGGGTCGGCCAGAAAGACCCCCAAGTGAGAGCCGTCTCTATCCTTGACCTCGAAAGTCCTGACTTCCTGGTGATACTTGGGGATGTCGGTTCGTTCGACGAAAGTCAGGCCGTAAAGCTTGTTGGCAACGTAAAAAGCGCCGTCCCGAACATTCTCGAGTTTGAAGTAAGGACGAAGCTCGGTGTCGTCCAGGTTGTAGCGGGCCTTCTTGACCTTTTCGGCGTAGTAACGCCAGTCCCAGGCCTCAAGCTTGAACTGGCCTCCTTCCTGCTTGATCATGGCTTCCAGGTCGGCGGCTTCCTTCTTTGCAACCGAAACGGCCGGCAACCAGAGCTTGTTCAACAGGGCGTACACCTGCTCGGGTTTCTTCGCCATGCGTTCTTCGAGGACAAATGCCGCATGGTTCGGATACCCCATGATCCTGGCCCGTTCCGCGCGCAGGGTGACGATTTTGACGAGCACTTCCTTGTTGTCTCGATCGTTGCCGTTGTCGCCTCGTTTCGCATAGGCGGTCAGGATTTGCTGGCGAAGGTCACGCCTGGTGGAATATGTGAGGAAAGGCCAGATGCTCGGCGCCTGAAGGGTGAACACCCACTTCCCCTCGAGCTTCGCGGCTTTGGCAGCGTCAGCCGCGGCCGCGACAACGTTCGGGGGAAGACCGTCGAGATCTTCCTTCTTCTCGATCACAAGCCGATAGGCGTTGGTCTCCTTGAGCATGTTGTCCCCGAACTTCAGTCCCAGCAGCGACATCTCTTCGTTGATTTGGCGCAGGCGCTGCTTCTTCTCGGCGGAGAGGTTGGCGCCACCCCGTACGAATTCCTTGTAAGTTTCCTCAACCAGCCTCAACTGTTCGGCCGAGAGCTTGGACCGATGCCGCTGTTCCCAGACCGCTTTTACGCGCGCGAACAGCTTCTCGTCCAGCATGATGTCGTCGCGGAGGGCCGAGGTCAGCGGCGCGACTTCGCGGGCAATCGCCTGCAACTGGTCGTTGGTTTCCGCCCCCATGAGGTTCGAAAACACCGCTTCAACCTTGTCCAGCAGTTCTCCTGATGCGTCAAGCGCCTCTACCGTATTGGCAAAATTCGGTTTCTTTGCGGAATTCGCGATCTGATCGATCTCTCGCCGCTGTTGAGCAATTCCCTCCTTGATCGCCGGGACAAAATGTCCTTCTTTGATTCGCTCAAAAGGCGGGACGCCGAACGGGGTTTTCCAATCCTCCAGGAACGGGTTCTTCTGCTCGGCTGGCCCAGAGGCCTGGGCGACAAGCAGCGGAGTACACAGGGCAGCACCGACCACCAGCAACAGCCATTGAATCATAGTCCTCCTCATCGTTGCGGCCGCTATTGTAAACCAAGAGAAGAAGACAGGGAGACAAGGAGATGGGGAGACAAGGAGAGGCGGGAAAAGGCGCTAACCTTGGATCAGCGGGTGACAATATCGAATGTCGAACAAAAAATATCGAACTCTCAAGTGTTATGGAATCCTTTGTTTCCCCGGCCTTCCCTTCGACATTCGATATTCGACATTCGATATTCGACATTCGATATTCCCCTCTCCCTGTCTCCTCGTCTCCCTGTCTCCTCGTCTCCCTGTCTCCCTGTCTCCTTGTCTCCCTGTCTCCCCGTCTCCTTGTCTCCCCCTCTCCCCGTCGCTGTCTCCGAAAAAGCCCGGTTCGCTCTGCTTTTGCCTGTTTTTTCCTTACCTTTGAACTAAGAGCCGACGCTCAAACCGTCCCCAGACGCAACCTATTCCCCGCTCGGGCCGTATTACTTACTTTGGCAGAGTGTCGGCAGAGAAACGAAAACTCAGGAGGCGAGAGAGTTATGAGGCGCCTTAGAACGCATATCAATCGTGTGGAGTCGGCCGGCTTCTACGACGGAAGCCAGGGAGTCGACGCTTCACTTGGACAGAAAAGACTCGAGGTCCTCTTTGACCAGGCTAAAGCCGCGGCGGAAATGAAGATGGTCAAGAGAATCAAGAAGCTGGAGGCAAAGGGCCAGATCAGGGGCCGGCATAAGGACGAGGCATCGACTCGTTGGGAGACCTGCCGGACGCGGTTCGGCGTGCTTCCCCCGCAGTCAGCGCTGCCGTTGCTCGGGGTGCTGGCCTCACTCGTCGTGGTGGCCGGCGAGGCGATATTCCTGGCTCCGGTCATGGACGGGTTCGGCATCGCCGATCCTTATGCGCAGATTCTGCTCGCCCTCGTTATCGTCGTCGCGGCGAGCGGATTGGTCAAAATTGCGTACTCCGGCATCATCCGATCATCTCCGGATGGAGCGGCAGCCACCGGGAGGTCGGGGCAGGTGTTCCGGATCTGCATTGCGGCCCTCACTCTGGCTCTCCTCGGCTCGCTCGGATGGTGGCGGTCCTCCGAGCTGATCTTTGCGGAGTCCGCCCAGCTCGACCTGCTGAACAGATTCCTGGCCGCAAACGTGTACGGAACCCGCGCGATCGTGGTCCTGCTGACCATTTCGCTCCCGATCGTCGCTGCCTCGTTGTTCTTTTGGGGCATGACGCGGATTCGCACTTCAGCCACCTGGCGCCGGGCCCGTCGGGACTACTTGAAACGATCGAACCGATTGGACCGAACGGCCAAAGCCTGGGAGACCGAGCAGGAGGTCCTGAAACAGAAACTAACGACCCTCGAGAAACAAAAGGCCGAGTGGATAAGCGTCTACACGAGGGGGCACCAGCTCGGCCAGACCATAGGCGCCCGACAGACCCCGCTCGGCTTCTTCATCCTCCGCACCACCGGATTTGCACTCCTTGTCTTCGTGCTCGCCTTCTTCCTCTTGCCGCTGCTCCTGCGGCCCGGACTCTCCACCGGGATACTCATCCTGTTGAGCACGGTCACCGCGCTCGGCCTCGGGTCCCTCTTCCTGGTCGGACAACTCGGAGCCTGGTCTCGGCCTTCCGCGACGCAGTTGGATCGTCAGCGGGCCGTGCTCTGGACAGCGCCTTCGACGCGACCGTCCACTCTCGCACAGCCGATCGAGGTCCTGCCGGCACCCGCGCTCGGCAAGCCAAACGGCAAGTACCACGAAACCGGACACGAGCTGGACACCAGCCTCGACAAGGACGCAAGGAGCGGCTTATGAGTGTACGACTAGTCGGATGGAGCGCCGTGGCGGCAACCTGCCTGCTTCTGCTCAACTCATGCACGGTGTCAGGGGACCGGCAGCGAAATGCGACGGTCGTCGTGATCGACTTGACTCGCAGCGTGGAAGGTCCGGCGCTTCAGAGCGCGGTCGAGCTCGTTGACAAGGCGGTTCAAAAGATCGAACGAGGCGACCGGGTTGCCGTGATTCCGATCAATGCGGACGCCGGGGCTCAGTCTCAGGGTGCCGTCCTCCGGTACATGGCTGCTGAGAAGCGCGAGCCGTACGATGGCGATCTCCACAGGCTTCACAGCCAGGCGAGAAAGGACATCGAAGCGCTGGCGGCAACTGCGACGCACCCCAGGAGCGACATCATCGGAGCCGTCGGGCTTGCGGCCGAAGAGCTGAGCACCGCGGGTGGTTTTCGCAAAACCCTCGTCGTCCTGACCGATTTTATCCAGGATGATCGCCAGTTTAACTTCCGGGCGGACAAACGGGTGGCCGAATCGAAAAGTGCCCATGCGCTGGCCGGCCAAAAAGCGGCGGCGGGCGCGCTGTCCGGGACTAACGTCTATCTGGGCTTCCTGAGGAGCCGGGACGCGACTTCGCTTGAGCCCGCTCGAAGGGAGGCGATCCGGGACTTCTGGCAGGAGTACTTTCGGCGAAGCGGGGCCGCCTCCGTCACCTGGGCAACCGACGGACCGGGGCGGCTGCAGGCGACACTTTACGGGGAGTGAGCGGACGGAGCGGATGAGGAACTGACGGGCTGACCGGCTAACCGGCTGACAAGCTGACCTAGGGGCGGGGGTGAGCGGCCAAGCGAGATCGTATGGAGCCGCGCACGACAGCGAGCGGAGCGAGCGAGTAAGCGGACCAGCCAACTCGCCCCTGGGTCACGGATGGTCATGTCACGCGATTCAGGCGCTTGGTGTTTGGTCCGCTTACTCGCTCGCTCCGCTCGCTGTGGTGCGCGGCTCCAAAGGGTCTCGTCTTGGGCGTCATCTCGTCAGCTCGTCAGCTGGTCAGCTGGTCAGCTGGTCAGCTCGTCAGCTCGTCAGCTCGTCAGCCCGGTCAGCCGGGCCTTCCAGGATGCCGTACAATATCCCCCGGAGGTTCTCTATGTCGCTACGACGGCATGGGCCGGTCCTTGGCCTGCCCCTGATCCTGGTTCTCGCCGTTTCCCTGGGCCTGTCCCTTCAGAATGAGCAGCGGGACTACGATGTCCGGCAGCACTACACCAAGCATGAATACCAGATCCCCATGCGTGACGGGATCAAGCTGTTCACCGCGGTCTATACCCCCAAAACCAATTCCCGGACATATCCCTTCCTGATGGAGAGAACTCCATACAGCGTCGGACCTTATGGGGTCGACAACTACAAGAAAGTGCTCGGACCGCATGAGGGCTTCGCCGAGGACGGCTTCATCTTCGTTTACCAGGACGTCCGCGGCCGTTACATGTCCGAGGGAGAATTCGTCCACATGCGGCCTCACCTCCCCGTGAAGAACGGGCCGAAGGAGATCGACGAAAGCACCGACACGCACGACACGGTCGAATGGCTCGTGAAGAATGTGCCGCACAACAATGGGCGCCTGGGCATCTACGGGATATCGTATCCCGGCTTCTACACAGCCGCGGGAATCATCGACAGCCACCCGGCGATCAAGGCGGCTTCACCCCAGGCGTCGATCGGCGACTGGTTCGTCGGGGATGATTTTCATCATCACGGCGCCTTCTTCCTCCACGACGCTTTCGACTTCTTCTGGTACGCCGGACGGAAACGACCCGCTCCCACGACCGAGTCCCCCGGCAAATTCCCTTACAAGACGGCCGACGCGTATCAGTTCTTTCTCGATGTCGGACCCTTGTCCGAACTCGACCAAAAGCATTTCAAAGGGGAAATCGTTTTCTGGCAGGACCTCGCGGCTCATGGCACCTACGACGAATTCTGGAGAAAGAGGAACATCATCCCGCACATGAAGAATGTCCGGACAGCGGTCATGACAGTGGCGGGCCTGTTCGATGCCGAAGATCCTTACGGCCCGATCAGGATCTACCAGAGCATCGAGAGGCAGAACAAGGCGATCCCGAACACGCTGGTCCTCGGCCCCTGGATTCACGGGGGCTGGGTGAGAACCCTGGGCAAGACCCTGGGTAACGTCGATTTCCACGTGGAGACAGGCAAACAGTACGAAGAGGAGATCGATCTTCCCTTCTTCAAGTTCTATCTGAAGGACGAGGGAAAGATGACTCTTCCCGAGGCGCGGGTCTTTATCACGGGTTCCAATCAATGGCAGTCTTTCCAATCCTGGCCTCCGGAAGCCGCCCGGGAACGGTCGCTGTATTTCAGTCGCCAGGGCGGGCTCGCCTTTGATCCGCCGAGGGAATCCGAAGGAGCCGACAGTTATGTCAGCGATCCGGCCAAGCCTGTGCCTTACACGCAGGAAATCCGGATCGACCGGAACGTGGAGTACATGGTTGAGGACCAGCGCTTTGCGGCCCGCCGCCCCGATGTCCTGGTTTACAGAACCCCGGAGCTTACCGAGGACATCACCGTGACAGGGCCCGTAATCGCCGACCTGTTCGTTTCCTCGACAGGGACTGACGCGGATTTCGTGGTCAAACTGATCGACGTCTTCCCGGACAACTACATGGGCGGAGAGACAGAGGTACAGGGAGAATCCCCGGGTACGCCCTACATGAAAGTGCCGATGGGCGGCTACCAGATGCTGGTTCGGGGCGAGGTGATGAGGGCCAAGTTCCGGAAAAGCTATGAAACACCCGAGGCTCTGGTGCCGAACCAGGTGACCGAGGTCCGGTTCCAGACGCCGGACATCGCGCACACCTTCAAGACCGGTCACAGGATCATGATTCAGGTCCAGTCCAGTTGGTTCCCGCTCGTGGATCGGAATCCGCAGACTTTCGTGGACATCTACAACGCGAAGGAAACCGACTTCGAGGTAGCGACCCAGAAGGTTCACCGGTCACCCGAGACCCCGTCGCGGGTGATTCTGCGCGTGCTTGAATAGGCAGCGTTATCGACCCATCGCCCGGGCCTTTTCGAGTATCGCGGGGCGGGCCTCTGTCATGATCTCGCGGACATCCTCGTAGCGCAGCGTGCGCTGTTCGAAAGTTCTGCGAGCCAGGCCTCCAAGAAATCGTCCTTCGAACTCGGTAAAGTACGACCCGTAAATATGGTAGCTGTCGGCGAAGTGGCAGTAACGGCCAGGCCTGACCGTGGCGCCCAAGAGCTCGCCCACACGGCAGGCAATCCGTCGCTGCAGTTCGACAAGCGCGAACATGTTCATGAAGGCGGCCTTGTATGCATCGTTGGACCGAAACCGGACGTTCATGCAAAGCCTCGGACCCGCTGACTCCTCAATGACCCGACACCAGATGCTCTGCAGGCAGGCCGGGTCGTAGCACTCATTGTCCTGCCAAACTTGCCATGTGACGGCCTGTGCCCGCCTGGTATGGGGAGAGTCGGCGAGCTTTCGGCACAGCAGCTCGATCTGGTCTACCGGACGCTGACCGGGCACATCATAGGCGAACAGTCGCTGGTGATAGGTGTACTCCCACCGGGTATCCGAAGGGTCGTTGGAATCCCGTACCAAATGGTCTTTGATCCCCTCGCACACCTCCATGAGGTATTCCTGAAGATCCTCTAGCCCCCCCGGGAAATCCTTGTGGATCATCGGTTCGGACAAGGGGTCATCGATCGTGATGAGCATCGTCGCGTCTTTGCTGGGCGGGTCCTCAGGCTTGTCATATTGAGTTTTGATCGTGCAGCCCTTCGTGTACAGCTCGATCAGCGACAGTTCCCAGGCGCGTGCGATGCAATCGGCGTGTACAGACAGAACCGGAACTCCATTCATAAATGTTGCCCCCGTGAATGACCGGAATAGTACCTCGCAGCGGTGAATTTCGGGAAGAGTTTCGGGGACATAATACTTAATTCCCAAGCCGCTGACGCCAAACTAACCGTCAGCAAAGGAATTAAGTTTTTGTATCCCCGAAACTCCCCGTCCCTCAGTTCTACTCGACCGCCGGGGCCGGCGTTTCCAGCCACTTCAGGTTAAACGCGTAGTGGTTGATGCTCGAGATCAGGTGGATGACCCCATTCTGTCCCTGGCAGATCGAGAGGTATCCCCTCGGCTCCGCGCTCTCACGGCTCATCCGGAACATTCTTCCGTCCGTTGTCGGGATTTCCCTGCCCTGGCCGTCGTCGGTAATCAACCGCATCTTGCTCCAGGTTTTCCCTTCGTCATAAGACAGAGCCCCGTAAAGCCCTTCCACCACGCGACTCTTTCCCGATGCGTCAGTAATCGAAACCGGGGTTCGAGCTGACGCTTTCGGGGGAGCGAACGAGACCAGCAGAATCGGCCCTTCCTGTAACCGGAGCATGACCAGGCGTTGGCCCCCTCCAATCGGCGGGAAGGGGCCGGCCCGATAGCTCCAGGTCTTTCCCATGTCGTGCGACGTGCTCTGCGGCATCATCCCCTGGATACTGTCCCCACGGCCGAAGGCCATGAGGCTGGCGTCGCGCAGCTGCACGATGGCCGCGTGGATCCCGGCGATCGTGCCCCCCGGGTCGGTCCACGTCTTCCCTTCGTCGCGGCTGATCAACAGTGCCGTGCCGCCGTCGCCTTCAGGTGTCGCGTCACACGGGAGCACCAGGTGCCCTTCCCTCGTCCTTATCACCGATTCGACAGGCTGATGGCGCGGGCCGCGTTCCGGCGCGATGAACCGTGCCCGGGACCAGGTTGCTCCCTGATCCGTTGAAGTTCTCATTGTTACAGCGAGCGGCCCCCAGGTGGCGGCCGAAGAGAGCCCGAGGAATTGGTAGAGTGTCCCTCGGCCGTCGAACCAGAGGGATGGGGCGTGGTCGTTGCGGTCAGGCGCATCCCAGAAGGGGAACGCCTGCTCCCACTCGCTCTCGCCGAATCTGAGGCGGCTGGCGGCCAGTGCGGTCTCCCTGCCGCGTTCAGTCACCGTCGTGTACCAGATAGCCAGCAGGTCGCCGTTCCCGCACTCCGCAATGCCCGGGTCGTGGTTATGGCCAGAGAAGAGAGGCCCGAACGAATTCGGTGCGATTTTGACGTACTGACGGGGTCCCTGGAAGAACGGAGTCTGGGCGTCGGGGCCTTTGCGCAAACCGGCCGGGGCTTTTTGCGCGATTGTGCGGCCGACGGGCGAGGCGGGGGCGGGAAGCGGCTTTGCGACGGGCATTTCGGAGAGAACAACCCGGAAGCCGACCAGCGCGCTCTTGTCGTTTGGAAGAGCGCCCGACCGGTTGGCGGAGCGGAGATAGAAGGCCACCGTCCCGTGGCTTCCGCCCCGGGTCACTTTGAAATCTCCGTCGGCTCGACCAACGGGATCCGTCTGTTCTGAAGCCTCGTAGGGCCCGTACCAATCCAGGCACCATTCCTCGACATTGCCGTGCATGTCAAACAGCCCCCAGAGATTGGCGGGGGTCCGACCCACGTGGAGCGGCACGACTTCCTCGCGACCGCGGCTGCTGTGCGGCTCGGGATACCAGCTGTTGTCGGGATTCTTTAAGAACTCCCCGGGAAGGGTCGCACCGGTCGAGAAAGCGGTCTTCGTTCCGGCCCGGCAGGCATACTCCCATTCCGCTTCGGTGGGCAGACGATAGGGGAGGCCCTCCTTCCTGGACAGCCACTCGCAAAACTCTTTTGCCTGATACCAGTCGACGAACACGACCGCTTCGCTCCCCTCGATCGAAAACCCTTGTTTGCCGCGCAGGTACGCGTGTAGAGGATCGAATCTCTCGTACTCCTGGTTGGTCACCTCGCGAACACCCATATAAAACGGCTTGGATACCGACACCCGGTGGCGGGGGCTCTCGTCGTAATCGCCGTTTTCAGGAATCCAGATGGCCCTGCGGCTTCCGAACTCAGTCACCTTGGTGACCTCTTGTGAGAGCGCCACCCCTTCGAATCCCATCTCAAAATCGCCCGGCTCAATCCGGACGAATTCCATCCCGATCGAGTTCTTGAACTGGGCCCCGGTCGGCGCAGGGAGCTGGGTTTGTGCTTGAAAGACCTGAACCAGCGAGAGGACGATGCCGAGGAAGAGGATCATGGGCATCAAGCTAATCAGAAACTTGCCCGCTTGCAAGCGGGAACCTTTCGGTCTTTGTCTCTTGATGCCTTTGTGTTTGAATAACCGCCGGCATGCCCGATAACGACTTTCTTGGGAAACAGTGGCGCGAGATCTGGCGCGACTACTCGGCCGCCGGATCCTTCAACCTGCTCACCCTCGCCAGCCTGGGGTTGATGCTGTTCGACATCAAGCTGGGCTTCGTCCTCCTTGTGGCCATCATTGCAATGGAGTTGCTGGGGAGCCTGATCAAGCTGGCCGCACACCGCGCCCGTCCGGACAACCAGTCGGGCTCAAGCTTCCTGGAGCGGATCGATTCGGGAAGCTTCCCCAGTATCCATACGGGCCGCGCTGCGGCCGTGGGCACACTCCTGATCGTCCGCTCGCGGTCTGTTGAGCTGGCGGTTCTCGTCGTGGCCATGGTCATCCTCGTGGGCGTCTCCCGGGTGATCTTGAAGCGTCACCACATTTCCGATGTCCTGGCCGGCATCGTTCTGGGCGCCCTGCTCGGCTGGCTGATCGCCTACCTGGCCTGGCCTGCATAGGAGCGAATCGGGAAGCGGGGCCGCGCATACAACGGTGCCTCTGTCAGAGCCGCGCACGCAGCGCTTTCCAGCGGAGTAAGCGGGTTCATGAGAGTTGCTGACGCATGAACCCGCTTACTCCGCTGGAAAGCGCTACGTGCGCGGCTCTGACAAGGCATCGCTCCGTGCCTGGCTCTGACAAGGCTACTCGACTGTCTCCCCACTTTTCATCGACCGCGGGTGCCCGAAAGCGCATGAGAGACTCAAAAGGAGCTTGGGCCAATGGGTGGTCGAGTGATAGATCCCGCCTCCGAACAACAGCCCGCTGGGCTACCTCCTGACCCGCAACGGGTACAACTCCATAACGACCAGGCCCTTGGCTGCTATTGGCTTCTCTTTCCCGTAACGCCGCCCATTGAGCAGAACGCCGATGAAGGTCGAGCGAACCATGAAGTGATAACTGAGAACCAGAACCGGGAGGGCAACGACCAGCACGATTGCCGCCTTTGCCGTGGCGGGCCAGGCGTACGGCAAGAGAACCATCTGCACCGCCATGAGCACCGGCACATGAGCCAGGTAGATCCAGTAGGCCGAATCGGACAGGTAGCGCATGACCGGGATCGGGCGGTCCAGGTACCGGAGGAACAGCCCCGTAAACCCGAAAACGAAGAACCATACGGTGAGGGCGTTCGTGGCGGCTGATCCGTAAAAGCCCACCGCGCTAAAGCGAGGCGAGGCCTCCATCTGGAGCGAAAAGAAGTACCAGTTCAGGCCGGCCGTCACCGCGCCTCCGATTATTCCAGTCCAAGCCGCGTCCCGAATGGAATCGAGCAAGTCGTTGTGTGCGTAAAGCAGCCAGCCAAACCCGAAGAAGAGCGCGTAAGCGAACAGAATCCGGGGCACGGGCAGCCAGCCCTGCGGCGTTTCCAGGTCCGCGAAGTGCATCATGCAGAGAGCCGCAAAGCTCGGCCCGGCGAATAGCAACGCTCGGCCTCGCGAGCTCGACGCTGTCCGGAAAGCGAGATTGCACCATCGCAGCATCGCGGTCGGCACCAGGAATTTGACGATTCCGGCGATGATCAGGAATGTCGCGCACAGGTAAACGAGATAAACCATGAACCAGAGGTGCATGGGAAAAGCCTTATGCAGAAAATTTCCGGTTTTCAGGTGCGCGAACGTGGCTCCGATCGGATCCGCCCCGGACGAGAAGTGCGCATAGGTCGCCAGCCCGGAGACGATGATGAACAGGATCACCCAGAAGACGATCCCGGGAAGCAGGATTCTCTTCGCCCGGTTGACCGCCAGGCCATAGGCCCCGCGTCGCCAGTAGAGCAGGCCGGCAAAGAAGCCTGCCATGACAAAAAAAATCGGCATTCGGAAGATGTGCACGAACACAAGCATCGGCAGGAACACCGAGGAAGTCTGAGCGTCCTTGAAGGGCCAGCCCCCTATCGGGCTGTAGCAGACGATCACGTGGAGATAGACTCCAAGAAGCATCATGACCGCTCGCAGGCTGTCCAGGGCGTGGTAACGTTTCGGTTCGGCTGACATGGTTTTTCTCCTATCCTGTGGGGCGTCCTTTGTCGTTTGTTTCACGAGCGAAATTTTGGAACCGTCCAGCCTCTGGCAGGGAGTAAGATTGGGTAGTTTTTACGGTAGCAAGCTAAGGTTTAACGGTCATTTCTAATGAACCCGACTGGCCCCCAGGTTCTCGAAGAGCTTCAAAAAATACTGACCAGCCAGAAGTTCACTCGGGCAGGGAGGCTTGCCACTTTCTTGCGCTTCGTCGTTGAAAATGCGATCGAGGGCAAGGAAGATTCCCTGAAAGAGAGCGTCCTTGGAATCGACGTCTTCGGGCGCGACACCAGCTATGACCCGAGAATTGACCCCGTTGTCCGGGTCGAAGCACGACGGCTGCGGCAACGACTCGAGGACTACTACCGGGAGGAAGGGGCGGCTGACCCGGTCGTGATTGAATTGCCGAAGGGCGGTTACGTGCCCGTCTTCCGGCTTGCCGACGTCCCGATCCTCGAGGATTCTCCTGCGGCGGGACACGCAGCACCCCTGGCTGAGTCACGGAGCCGCAAGCAGGCAGTCCTGGTTTTCAGCGGCATCCTGCTATTACTCGTCCTGGCTGGCGGCGGCTATTGGCTTTACAACCGTGCTGGCGGGAACGGGACACCGCGTCAAAACTCTCTTCTGATCCTCCCCTTCTCGAACTTGAGCAGTGATGAACAAAACGAGTATTTCAGCCAGGGGCTGACCGAGGAACTGATCGACGCCGTGACCAGGCTGGAGGGCGTCCGAGTGGTGGCGCCCAGCTGGGCCGGTGGCGGCGACCGCGAGCAGCAGGTGCGCGAGCTCGTGGCGAGACAAGGGATCGGCTGGATTCTGCAGGGAAGTGCGCGTAAATCCGGGGACCGGCTCAGGATCACGGCCAGGCTAATCGAGACAGGTGCCGGGACGCACGTCTGGGCGCACAGTTACGAACGGGAATTGCGCGATATCTTCAGCATCCAGGAGGAGATCGCCCAGGCTATTGCGAACTCGCTCGAGGTGCAGTTGCACATGGGATGGGGCGAAGCGCCCGTGCGCAGGCAGCGAACCAACTTGGTCGCCTACAACCATTACCTGAACGGGAGGTATCAGCTCAAGAAGTTCTCGCGCGACGGGCTCCTCCAGAGCGTCGAACACTTCCAGGCCGCGATCGGGCAGGATCCCGAGTACGCGCCTGCCTACGCGGGGCTCTCCAGCGCCTATACCTCGCTTGGCTATTTCCGGATCATGCGCTCGCCCGACGCCTTTCGGAAGGCGCAGGAAGCCGCGGATCGCGCCCTCTCAATCGACGGGCGGCTGGGCGAAGCCTTTGCCTGCAGCGGGACCCTGGCGGCGCTGAAGGACTGGAACTGGAAAAAGGCCGAAGAGCAGCTGCGCCGCGCCCTGGAACTGAACCCGTCCTCCCCGGACATCCACCTGGCTTATGCCGGTTCTGTCCTGATGCCGACCGGGCGCATCGCAGACGCGCAAAACGAATTGCAGACCGCGCTCGAGCTGGACCCCGTTTCTGTGCACACCTTGCTGATCCTCGGGAACAACCTCCTGATCGCCAGGCGGTACGAAGAGGCAGTCGAGCAGTTTCGGAGGGCGATCGCGCTCAACGACCAATTCGCAAACACCTGGGAGGACATGGGCATCGCTTACGCGTACTCGGGAAAGAAAAAGGAGGCGGAAACTGCCTTTCTGAGGGCGGCGGCGTTGTGGGGACGGGAACCTGCCAGGATCGGTCCCTTCGAAAACGCGATGCTCGGGAGGCTCGATGAGGCCCGCGAGCAGGTCCAGTCGCTTGAACGGCGGGCAAGCCGGGAGTACGTCAGGCCGGCTTTCATGGGTTGGGTCTATTCGTTGACCGGGGATCGCGACCGGGCCTTCTTCTGGCTGGACAAGGCGTATGCCGAGAAGGAGAGCGAACTGGCTTGGATCAAAACCGCACCCCGGTATGCAAGCCTCCGGTCAGATCCGAGATATCAAAAGCTGCTCAAACGTGTCGGCCTGTAAGAATTTCGGGGACATGACCGGACACAATACTTAATTCCCAGCCAATGACCGGCGGGGTGGCACTAGCAAAGGAATTAAGTTTCGTGTCCCGGAAATTCCATCCTGTCCTCGTGGGAGGGTCGATCGCACTCAGTTTCGGCTCCCGGTTTTTGAAGCGCGGCTTTTCACAAAGATCTGGGTGAAAAACCAGCTGCCGTCGGGCGCCCGCGCCACGCCAATTCCCGTGAGATTGTAGCGCCCCTCGATGTTAGTTCTGTGGCCCGGGCTCTTCACCCATGCCTGGACGGCCTGCCGTGCGGGATCATCCATGCCTCTGTTGGTACCGACATTCTCGGCTGCTGCTGCGATCCGGATACCCGACTGCTCGATCCTCTCTTCGAAACCATCGTGCCCGAAATCCACTTCTCCGGCAGCCATCCCCCGGCTATGCGTGCGGGCCTGCCTGGTCAGCCGGCTGTCCAGGGCTAGATCCGGGAGGCCTTTTGAGCTGCGATACGCGTTAATCAGGTGCAGGATCTTGGTCTCGAGCTGTTCGACCGAAGAACTGCCGACGTCGTCGGCAGCGGCCCCGGCGCAAAACGGGGTGAGAAGTATGACAAGAAACAACGTACGAATGAGCAATCTGAACCTCCCCTATCGTTGATGCAACTCAGGCACGTTTGTCTCAAGTCTGATCGACAGGGTTATTCACGAAGGACAGGAATCGAATTTCGGGGACACGAAACTTAAGAGCCAGCCTAGAGAGCATGTTGGTTGGTCCGCTTACTCGCTCGCTGGGCTCGCTGCCGTGCGCGGCTCCTTACGATCTCGCCTAAGCCACGATTCAGCCGGGACGCGTGGCTTTATTTTCGCAACAGGAATGACGAATGGCCTTTGGAACAAAGGGTTCTGCACTTCGGCGTTCGTTATTCCTTGTTCGATATTCGACATTCTGAACCACCGCCTAAGACCTGTCGCTTAGCTCGGCGTCCTCCCTGTCTCCCGGTCTTCCCTTCGACATTCGACATTTCTTGTTCGATATTCGATATTCCGATCCGGTGATCGCATGACGGCTGGTCCGCTTACTCGCTCGCTGGCGCTCGCTGCCGTGCGCGGCTCCTTACGATCTCGCCAGCGCCAAGAAGTTCGCGCTCACCCTGCCTCCCCGTCTCCCCCTCTCCTTGTCTCTCCTTGGCTATTTGGCCCTTCGAATGGTAAAAAGGGCAGTTGTTGGACTTTGCCGAACGAGGATAGAGACACGATGGATCTGAATGACATCCGCAAAAAGATCGACACGATCGATTTTGAAATCCTCAAACTCCTGAACAGCCGGATGGAGTACGCGCTTCGCACCAAGAAGTTCAAGCAGGGTGTGACGGATCAGAAGCGAGAGGCCGAGGTCGTGGAGTACATCCAGAAGCACTCCCAGGGGTTGATCGAACCGGAGTTCTGCAAGGGTTTGTTCCGGGAAATCATCTCCGAAAGCAAGCGGCTTCAGAGTGAGAACCTGAGACTCATCGGCTTCCAGGGAGAACACGGGGCCTTCAGCGAGATCGCCGCCCGGAAGTTTGATCAGGACCTCATGTACATCAGCTGCGACGAGGTCCGCGAGGTGTTCGAGGCGGTAGAGTCAGGCCTGCTTCACTACGGGATCGTACCGGTGGAGAACACCCTGGACGGGACTCTGGCGGGCGCGAATGAACCCCTGGCCGAAACGAATCTTCAAATCATCGGCGAGATCAAGATCAGGATTCACTACTGCCTGCTTGCCCTGCCCGACACCGATCCCAAGGAGATTCGGGTGGTTTACTCGCATCGCCGCGCACTTTCCCAGTGTCAGCAATACCTGACCAGGCACGAGCTCGAGGGCCGACCGTATCACGATGCCGCCGGGGCCGCCAAAATGCTCCTTCGAGAGAGGCCCAAGGGTTCGGCAGCAATCGCCAGCCCCTTCGCCGCCGGCTATTACAATCTCGCGGTCGTCGACGAAAACATTGAGGATCACACCAACAACATCACCAGATTCCTGGTCCTTTCGAGGACTGGAAACGAGGGCCGGGGGAACAAGTGTTCGATCCTGTTCGCCACGGAGCACAAAGCAGGCGCGCTGTTCCGGGTTCTCAAGGAATTTGCAGACGAAGGGATCAACCTCACCCGCATCGAGTCGATGCCGAATCGCAACGACCCCGGGAATTACCTTTTCTTCCTCGACTTCAACGGTTCAATACAGGACGAGAGGGTCAGCCGGGCGATCGAGACCGTGAAGCAGATGACGCCGGTCTTCCGTTTCCTGGGCTGCTACCCGGAAGGGGCGTATCCCGGGGAGGAAGACAAGGAGACGCTCACTTAAGAGTTACGTTTGGACGCTTGTAGGAGGAACCTGAATCGGGAACATTCGGAAATTGGCCTGTCATAGCTTCGGATCTCGAAGTCGATCCCTACCAGCGATATGATTGAGAAGGGCAGGACGGGTGGCGACCAATTTGAGGCGTCGGCCGCAGCAGATCAGCAGATGAACTGGTGGGTCACTGATACGGACCGACGCCAAGACCGCGGCGTTCGCCCTGATCGAGCACAAGGAGTACACGAAAATGAAGCCAAAGAACACGATCTGCCTCTGGTTCGATAAGGACGCGCATGAGGCGGCGCGCTTCTACGCCGTCACCTTTCCGGATAGTAAAGTAACCGCTGTTCACGAGGCTCCCGGTGACTATCCGGGCGGCAAGAAGGGCGATGTGCTGACGGTGGAGTTCACCGTCCTGGGCATTCCCTGTCTCGGTCTCAACGGCGGACCGACGTTCAGGCACACCGAAGCCTTTTCTTTCCAGATCGCGACGGAGAATCAGGAAGAGACGGACCGTTACTGGAACGCGATCGTCGGCAATGGCGGCACGGAAAGCCAGTGCGGTTGGTGCAAGGACCGCTGGGGCCTTTCCTGGCAGATCACCCCGCGCGCGCTAACCGATGCGCTTGCGGTTGGTGGCGGTGAGGCAAAGCGTGCCTTCGAGGCGATGATGACGATGAGCAAGATCGACATCGCCGCCATCGAGGCAGCGCGGCGAGGCTAACCTGAACACGCCAACACGCCCTTATTCGTCGTGGATCACGCGCTATCCGGAAGTTGAAAACAGGGCGTAATCCGCTACCAACCTTCCGAAGGACCTGAGGAGCCGGCCTTATACCGCGCACGGCAGCCGTGCGCGGCTGCCTTCGGCCTGAAAGGCCGAGACATAGTAGCCCGGGGCGGAGCGCTTTTTGCGTAGCCCCGGGCTAGCCAGCAACGAGCTTCAAGCCCTGAAAGGGCGGGAGAGAAAGCACTCCGCTTCAGGGGCCTCAATCCCACACGTAGCGTTCATCGTACGCGACCTGGTACTTCTGCAGGAATCGTCGGTATTCGTCTTGGAAAGTTCTCCTCCGGTGGTGTTCGGTCTGCTTGGAGATGTACGCAGTTACCCGGGGCACTTCAGATTCGGATACAGAGAAACCGCCATAACCGGCTTGCCAGTGGAAGTCACGGAAGCGGGGGCCAAGCGTCTTCAGCCATTTAGAAGAACCCGTTTTGACATGCTCGACCGCTTTGCACAAAGCAAGATTCTTGGACAGGGCGAATAATGAATGGACGTGGTCAGTGGCGCTGCCGATCTTCAACGAATGCGAGTCGATCTCGTCAAATATTCCGGCAAGGTAGTCATGAAGCCTTTCGGAAATCTCGGGATGAAGCACCGGGGCTCGGTCCTTGGTACTGAAAACCAGATGAACATACAGTTGTGACAATGACTGTGACATGGTCCTCTCGCTCCTCTGTGCAGGCATCTGACGCCCTTTCAGGGCTCTGCTCTACGACCCGTCTAAAACCTGGGGCTACGCAAAAGACGCTCCGCCCCAGGCTATTATGTCTCGGCCTTTCAGGCCGAAGAATGTAAAAACTCCAGACCGCGCACGGCAGCCGTGCGCGGCTCCTTACGGTGATTGCTCGCCGCTCGTTCTCGCTGAAATAGGACTAGCCCTCGGCCCAGCCGGTTCTTGCCTTCCTTCGACATTCGATATTTCTTGTTCGACATTCGATATTCTCATTCCGCTGATCCAAGGTTAGCGCCCCGTCTCCCCCTCTCCCAGTCTCCCTGTCTCCCAGTCTCCCTGTCTCTCTCTGTTCCTTGTCCTCGCTCGCTCTTCTGAGGTACTCTCTGGCTCTCGGATGGAAAGAGAATGGTTCTACCTGCGCGAAGGAGTCCAGAGCGGCCCGTTTCCGCAGGCTCAATTTGATGAACTGGCCCAATTGGGAACCGTGAAACCGGACACTCCAGTCTGGACCTCGGGCCTGGCCACGTGGGTTCCGTATGCAGCCCTCCCTCCGAGTCTCCCGACATCCGATTCCGGCAGTTTAGTGGCCTGCTCCTATTGCGCTCGCCTGTTCTCCAGCGAGGATCTGATCCAGTTCTCGAACCGGGCTCTTTGCCCGGAGTGCAAACCGATTTACCTGCAGCAGTTGAAGGAAGGTGTCGCTCCCGTCCCTTTGTCCCTCTCGGCAGCCGGCAACCGTGCAGGGTTCTGGATCCGCGTGGGCGCCAAGATGATCGACCTGGTCATCCTCTGGATCTTCAACACGATTGTCGGTTTCATCGTCATGTTGGCCACCCTCGGGAACGGGCTGATGACGCTGGAGCCGAATGCCGGGAAAGACACCGAGTTCATGATCCGGATGCTCCTTGTTTACGGCGTGCTGATGGTGCTCCAAATGGGGAGTGCCGCCACTTACAACACTCTGATGGTTGGAAAATACGGAGCGACACTTGGCAAGATGGCGTGCAATCTCCGAGTAGTAACAGAGGGCGGAAAACTGTCGTATGGACGTGCGCTCGCGCGCTACGGATGCGAGATTGTCAATTGGTTTACGATGGGATTCGGGTACCTGATGGTCGCCTTCGACGTCGAACGGCGAGGTCTTCACGATCGGATCTGCAACACCTGGGTGGTCCATACGTAGATGCCGAACCCGCAAATATCCTGTCCGCGTTGCGCGACTCTCATCATTCCACCGCCGGCAACCGGCCTGAGAATTCTCCCTTGCCCTTCCTGCGGCTCACCCCTGGAGGCATGGTTTTTTCCAGCCCTGTTCCACCGGGCTCCCGTAAGCGGGCAACCGGAACCGGCAACCGAAGGCGAGGCAACCTGCTACAATCACGTCACCAGGAAGGCCGTTCTGCTGTGCGAAAGCTGCGGCCGTTTCCTCTGCGCGCTTTGTGATCTGGAGACAAATCACCGGCATTACTGCCCCTCCTGCTTTGAAGCCCGGCAGTCAGCCGGAAAGCTCAGCCAGTTGCCGACCGAGTTGCGTCGTTATGATCGAATTGCATTAGGATTAAGCGTTTTTAGTGTGTTTTTGTGCTGCTGGCCGTCGATCCTGACAGCTCCGGCAGTGATCTTTGTCGCGATCCGTTACTGGAACGCCCCGGGATCGGAGAGTTCCGGCGCGCGCTTCGGTATGATCGCCAGTGTGGTTCTCTCCCTGCTGCAGCTCGCATGGTGGGCACTGATGATCTTCTCGCTGATGACAGTGCCTCCTCCAATGCAGGAGATGTGACGCGATGATCACCACCGTTTTTGGCGCGGAGCAGGGCTACCGGAAGCTGGTGCCCACTCGTCTGACGCTGATCGGTTCTTCGAAGCTGATGGAGGGCTACGACCACCTTCTGCACATCGAAGTACGAGGCTTCCAGGAGATTCACAAGAGGTTTTATTTCAGCGAGATCCGGGCGATCACCGTGCAGCCGACCAGGACCGGGACGGTTTTGCATTTCTTCTTCGCTGGTCTGGTCCTGCTCCTCGGTTCCGGCCTGGCTGCGAGTCTTGCATTCGGATCGCCGATGCTGGCCCGGCTGGTTCAGGTCATTATCGGAGTCCTGGTGGTGCTCGCCGGTATCTGGGTGATCCATCTTCTGCGGGGCCGCACCTGCTCCTGTCACGTAATTACCGCAGTGCAGAACGAGAAAATCCCGGCTCTCTGGCGATTCCCCACCACTCGTGCGACGCTGGAGCGGCTCGCCCCTCGGATTCAGGCAGCACAGCTTCAACTCGAACTGGAGCCGGCGGCCGAGACTCCAGGCGCGAACGGGGGACAGCTTCCCCTTTTCACCGTTCCACCGCCTACTCCCGTTGAAGACGCGAAATGGGCACGTTTGGTAAACATGGCGCTGTTCTCATTATGTCTGGCAAACGCGGCGGTCCTATTCGGGAATCTCCTGAGCGCGCATCTCGCGTTCGACATAGCGGAAACCATCCTGCTTCTATCTCTGCTAGGCGTCCCTCTGGTCGCTATCGTCGGTAACCGCAAGAATCGGATGCTCCGTCTGCTCGGCTGGGTGGCACTCATCTGCACCGTCGTGACCTTCCTCGGATGGTATAGCCTGCAGGTCAGCGAGGCAATCGTGCGGAGCCAGAAATCAGGGCAGGTGTTCTCCGCATTGGGCAACTCACCCTATCGCTCCCCCTACACTCTCTGGATGACGGTGGGAAGCGGCGCATGGAACCTGATTCTCGGCCTCACCGGATGGCTTCTGCTCCTCAACCGAAAAACCACGCCGGCCGACGCCGGTCTGAGCAGGGTTCCAGCCACCCAACCGGCCCCAGAAGCCATTGAGGCCGAGCCGGAACCTGTCCCTGGTTCTGCGCATCCGCCCGCCGGGCCGGAGCAGGAAGCATGAGCCCGCTTACCGCCGAGCGGTGTCTGCTTCATCCGCAAAGAGAGGCAGCCGCTCGTTGCGCCAGGTGCCGGCAGTTCTTCTGCCGGGAATGCGCGACCGAGCACCAGGGCCTGATCCTGTGCGGAGCCTGCCTGAAGAACGTGACCGAATCTCGCGATGAAAGCAGTCGCGCACTCCGGGCAGTGGCCAGCTGGTCGGCCGCGGGGGGAGGGGTGATTCTCACTTGTCTCCTGTTCTATCTTTTCGGCAGGATGGTCCTTGCGATGGTCATGCCGGGATGATCGACTACACACGTTCGCAGACAACATCGAATGCCCTCGACCTGATGGAGGAGGCGCTGACCCTTCTGCGTGGTTTACCGCTGTCGTCCCTGGCATCCGGCTTCGTGGGGTCCCTTCCTTTTACGTTTGTCTTTCTTCTTTACCTGCTCAATCTCGTTCACAATCCGCGGGCCTCGGAAGAGCTGGTCGGCTATTCGACCTTGCTTGCCCTCCTGTATATCTGGCTGCGAGTCTGGCAGTCCGTGTTCTCGGCCGAGCTTTGGCATGCCCGATCAGGCACCTCGGTCTTCGGGTGGAGTGCGAAGGAATGGCTCCCTATCGTCCGCCACCACGCCGTCCTGTCACCGCTGTCCTTGATTTCGCTGCTGGTGTCGGCGGTCCTGATCTTCCCGTTTGTCTGGACCTACGCCCTCCATCACAACCTGGCATTGCTGGTAAACCCCGCGTTCTCGAGCACCCGAACTGGTAAGAAAGAGGAACATCCGCTGTCGCTCTCGTGGCGGCAGGCGAGGCTATGGCCGGGTTCCAACCAATTGATACTTCTCCTCCTGATGCTGCTCTATATCGTCGTATTCGTGAACTTCATGTCGATGTTGTTGATCGTTCCATACCTGGTCAAGTTTCTGACCGGCTGGGAATCGACATTCACTCGACTTGGGATACGCCTCCTTGATTTGAAGATCTTCGTCGCGGCGGGGGCTCTCAGCTATCTGGCGGTATCGCCGGTGATCCGTGCGGTGTATGTGCTCCGGTGCTTTTACGGCTTGTCGCTCAAGACCGGAGAGGACCTGGCAAGCGACCTGAGACAGGCGCGTCGCACACGCGCGGCGACGCTGGTCCTTGGTCTGATCTTCTGCCTGGCCGGGTCTACAGCGTTTCTACAGGCCGGGCCCGCACCAGCAGCGGGCAGCGGGCAGTTGGCAGTGTCCTTCGCGTCCCTCTCGTCCCCTCAGCCGATCGGCACCCGTTCGGTTCCCGAATTGGACCGTTCGATCGACGCTGTCCTGAAAAGCCCCAAGCATCTGTGGCATGCACCCCAGGGAGCGCACAAAGGCCAATCGGGCCTCTTCCGGGACTTCACCGAGGCGGTCCAGAAATTCATCGACAAGGTTATCGAGTGGATCCTGACGGTGCGTCGCTGGCTCTGGCCCGACAATCAACCAGGGAAGGCCGCGGGGAACCGCAGGAGCTGGATCGACATCAAGACGGCTGCGACCGCGCTGCTCATCCTGACTGTCGGCATCCTGCTGTTCGTCGTAGTGAGAATGATTCTCGACGCCCGGCGCAACCCGAAGACCGCCCGGGCGGTTCCAATTTCACTCACCCCGGACCTGACCACTGCCGACCTGAATCCCGCAGAGCTGCCTGAGGAAGGATGGCTGCGACTGGCCGCCGAGATGGTCGACCGAGGAGAGCTGCGCCTGGCTGTCCGCGCCGTCTACCTGGCGGCCCTCGCTTGCCTCGGTGAGCGGCAACTGATCACGGCAGCGCGATTCAAGTCGAATCGCGATTATCTGCGCGAGCTGCAGAGAAAGGCGCGCGGCAAGGAGAATCTGGTGGAGTCCTTCCAGCCGATGATGTGGATGTTCGAGCGGGTCTGGTACGGCACGCATCAATCGAGCACCGGCGAACTGGACGAAATGCGCCGTCTCCTGGAGGGCTTGAGAATTTCGGGGACATAATACTTAATTCCCATCCCGGTTGCGATATCGGGCGTTAGCAAAGGAATTAAGTTTTGTGTCCCCGAAATTCTCTTGGGGATCAAACCGAAGGTATGAAGACAGACCAGGACAACCCGACAGCTCGAAAACTCCTCCTTCCCCTTGGCCTTGCCCTCGGAATCGGGTTCGCGCTGGCCGGCCTCTGGTTGCTCCTCCTCGGTTTCGAGGTGGGGGAAGTGTACCCCGCCTATTCGACCCTGCGCGCGGATCCCGACGGCACCGAGGTCTTCTTCGAGGCGGCCGAGCGGCTCGGCTCTATTCGCGCCGAACGAAGTTACCTCCCGCTGACCCAGGTTCAACCCACGTCCGGGAGCACATTCGTTGTTGCAGGGATATCGCCGATTGAATGGGAACGGCTGCCGAAGACCGACGCGTCGGCACTCAGGGCCATGGTCGAACGGGGCGCCCGGGTTGTCTTCGCCTTCGAATCGACGACCGGTCGCCCGGACCTCTCCAACCTCGAAACGTCAAAGTCAAAACCGAAGCCGAAACCTAAGGAAGAGACCAGAACCAGTCGCGGGCGAAAGCAGCCGGAAAAGGGCGCGGCAGAGAAGGTCTTTCAGTTTCGTTTGAAACTTGATCCCCCGCCGGGGCCGAAGGCAAAGCCGCGGACGGCTTCACTGACACCGGAGGCACAGCCGGAACTCGCGTTGCTGCTCCCAAAAACGATTCGATGGCCGGGACTATCCCATCTGGAGCCGCTCGACCCGTCCTGGAGCACGCTCCTCCAACTGGGGAACGGCGGTCCGGTCGCCCTGGAGCGAAAACTGGGGAAAGGCAGCATAGTGGTGCTGGCCGATTCCTACCTGTTGACCAATGAGGCGATGTGGAAGAGCCGCCAGACGGGCCTCCTCATCTGGCTGATCGGTTCTGGAAATCGGCTGATCTTTGACGAGTCGCATCTCGGGGTTTCGGACCAGCCGGGGCTCACTTCGCTGGTCGCCCGTTATCGGCTTCATGGCGCCTTGGCTGCGATCCTGCTCGTGTTTGCGTTATTTGTCTGGAGGCACAGCTGCCCGCTGGTGCCCGCTTCCGCTCACCCTTCTGATACCATGCAGGCCGGACCGGCCGAGTCGGTAACCAGCCTGGCCGCACTGGTGCGGCGTGCCATTCCCGAAAGCCAGCTTCTGGCTGTCTCGGTTCAGGAATGGAAGAGGAGCGCGCGGGTCGATCAGGAAACCATCGCCCGGGCAGAGGCCATCGCGAGGCAGGCCGGGTCGCAGTCCGTTCTCAAGCGGGATCTGGTCCATGCGTACGGCGAAATCCGGGATGAGCTCGGCCGCAAGGGGTTGCGGGGACGAAGAGGGGAATGACAGATGAATGCAGCACTTGACCGTGTGAACGAAGTCTTGAACCGGACCCGACAGGAAGTGGCGAAGGTGATCGTCGGGCAGAACGAGGTCATCAATCAAGCTCTTATCGTGATCGTGACGCGCAGCCATGCGCTGATCGAAGGAGTCCCGGGGATCGCCAAGACACTGCTGGTGCGTACGCTGGCGCATGTGCTGGGCTGCCCTTTTGCCCGGATCCAGTTCACGCCCGACCTTATGCCCGCAGACATAACCGGGACGAACGTCTTCAACCTCCAGCGCAACGAATTCAGCCTCGTTCGGGGACCCATCTTCACGTCGTTTCTGCTCGCCGACGAGATCAACCGCGCACCCGCAAAGACGCAGTCCGCGCTGCTTCAGGCAATGCAGGAAAGGGCGGTAACCATTGACCGTGAAGACCACCGTCTCCCGGAAAATTTTACGGTTTTCGCGACGCAGAACCCGATCGAACATGAGGGAACCTATCCGCTCCCCGAGGCGCAGAAGGACCGGTTCATGCTGAAGATCAGGATGGACTGTCCGAATCGCGACGAGGAACTCGAGCTGGCCCGGCGGATGCTCGGGCCCGAATCTCCGGAAGCCACCCTGGCATCCGGCGCAGTGCAGACAGTGCTCCAGGAGCAGGACCTGCGGGACATGAGGGCATCGCTGGAGGCAATAACCGTACGAGAGCAACTGGTTGACTACATGGTCCAGATCATTCGGACCACCCGGACCCACGAAAGTGTGCTGGTGGGGGCAGGACCGCGTGCGACGCAGGCTCTGCTGTTGAGCAGCCGGGCCCAGGCAGCAATTCTCGGGCGTGATTTCGTGACTCCCGATGACGTGAAAGCGATGGTTCACCCGGTTCTCACCCATCGGCTGATCCTCAGGCCCGAGTATGAAATTGAAGGTGTGAGCGTCGAAGAGGAGATCGACCGGGTCGTCCAGGGAGTCGAAGTGCCAAGATGATCGTGCCACAGCCACGCATGATTTGGTGGTCGGCCGCGGTTCTTTTGCCGGCCGGGGTCTGTCTGCCACTAGCTCCACCACTGGCTGCCGGCGTTCTGCTGACCTACGCGATCATCGTTGTCATCGATGCGCTGCTGGGGGCCAAACCACTGTCTGCGATTGGAGTGGAAATCCCCGGGCTCGCACGCCTGGCTCGCCTGCGACCGGGGAAATTCCTTCTGCGTATACACAACCAGGCCAGCGCCGGCACCCGGATCCGGGTGGGGCTGGCCTTCCCTCCCGGCCTGGAGAGCGATACCCGGCAGATCTGGATCGATGTCCCGGGATCAGCTTCGGTCACGTTCGAGTGGCGCCTGACCGGGCTCGATCGAGGCAGCTACGCCCTGCGCGACTGCCATGTGGAAGTCAGTTCCCCGCTCGGGCTCTGGGCAGTGCAGGCGAAGAAGGCGTTCGACGGAGAAGTGCGAGTCTATCCCGACCTGCTGCGCGAACGAAAACGTGCCGCGTCGCTCCTGGTTCGCGGCATTACTGGAGCCCATCGCATGCGCCAGGTGGGACAGGGCCGTGAATTCGAGAAACTGCGCGAGTACATCGCCGGCGACAGCTATGCCGAAATCCACTGGAAAGCAACGGCCAAGCGAGGCCGGCCAATCACAAAGCTGTTCCAGGTGGAGAAGACCCAGCAGGTTTACGTCATCCTCGACGCCTCCCGCCTGGCCGGCCGCCTGCTTCGAGAGGATAATCCGGCAGAACGAACAGAAGCGGGCGCCGGGCAACGGGGAAACGGCTACGGTGCCCAGAAGACAATTGAATACTACCTGACCGCCACTCTTCTCCTGGCCGCGGCGGCCCACAAGCAGGGGGATCTTTTCGGAGCAGTGGCCTTCAGCGACCGGATCGACCGCTTTGTCAGGGCAGGCGCCGGGAGGAGCAGTTTCCAGGCATGCCGGCAGGCACTTTATGACCTGCAGGCAAAACCGGTGAGCCCCGATCTCGAGGAGCTGGCTTCCTTCATCGGCACCCGGCTGCGCCGACGGGCCCTTCTCGTTTTCCTCACCGACCTCGACGACCCTGTCGCAGCGGAGGGGTTCGTCCGCAACATGGAGGTTATCGGACGACGCCACCTGGTGCTCGTCAACGGTTTGCGCAACGCCTGGACAGGCAAGCTTTTCGGCGGTGCTGAAGTAAAGACTACCGAGGACATCTTCCGCGTCCTGGCCGGACATATGGAATGGCAGAAGAACGTTGAAATCCAGCGGTCGCTCCAGCGGATCGGCGTGCGCTACGAGCAACTCGATCCCGCCCGGTTCAGCTCGGAAATCATCGCTCAGTATTTCACTGTCAAGCAAAGGCAACTGCTGTGATCATCGATGTTCCCCGCTTCCTGATGGAAGAGCGCAAGTACTGGAACGAGCTCGAATCGCTTTTGCGGCGAGTCGAGCGCGAGCCCTTCGCCGAGCTGAGCCTGGAACAGATCAAGAGGTTCCACTTCCTCTATCAGCGGGCCTGTGCCGATCTGGTCAAGCTGCAGACGTCGGCCCACGAGCCAGGCGTTTCCCGTTACCTCGAGTCTCTGGTCGGCCGGGGCTACGGCGAGGTCTATCACACGGCACGTACGAATCGGCCGATGCGCATCGTCGAGTGGCTGACCGGAACTCTCCCGCGGACTTTCCGAAGGCAGATCGCCTCTTTCCTGTTGGCCGCCTGCCTGACCGCGATCGGAGTCGGCTTCGGCGCAGGGGCAATGGTGATAGACCCGAGCTCCAAGGCCTACTTGATGCCCTTCTCTCAACTGAACATCGATCCGTCGGAGCGGGTCCGCATGGAGGAATCGGGGGACAAGTCGGCGCTTGAGCCGGTCAAGGCGCGTTTCTCTGCCTTCCTGATGACCCACAACATTCGCGTGGCCTTTTTCACACTTTCTCTGGGGGCCACCTGGGGAATCGGGACCGCGATCGTCCTTCTTCAAAACGGCACGGGGCTGGGGGCCGTGGCTGCAGATTACATTCTTGCCGGCCATCTGCTGTTTCTCCTCGGCTGGCTCCTGCCGCACGGCGTGGTGGAAATCCCAGCCATTCTGGTCGCTGCCCAGGCAGGATTCGTGCTGGCAGGCGCGTTGATCGGCCGCGCCCGTTCGAAACCCCTCGTCGCACGGCTTCGCGACGTCTCCGCCGACCTCGTGACCCTGATCGGCGGGGCGGCGCTTCTGCTTGTCTGGGCCGGTATCGTGGAGGGATTCTTCTCCCAATACCATGAACCGGTGCTGCCTTACTGGGTGAAAATTGCCTTCGGCGTCGGAGAGCTGATCCTGCTCACGTGGTACCTGTTTTTTGTCGGACGAGGTGGCGTAGGTGCGACTTCCCGGCCCGACCCGGTCCCACAGGGAACTGGGACCCACGCAGAGGGACCCCACAGGAACGGACTGAGCCATGAATGACGCACGGCTTCAGATCACCACGCCGGAAGGAGTCGTCTTCGCCTACAGCCTCGCCGGACCGTTTTCCCGGCTCCTGGCCTGGATCATCGACTGCCTCTGTGTCCTCGTGCTGACCAGTGCCGCCGGCTCGCTGCTGTTCTGGCTCCGATTGATCAGCGAAGATTTTGCCGGTGGTTTAATATTCCTGCTGAACTTCGCTCTGCAAATTCTTTATTCGATCCTGCTCGAGTGGTATTGGCGGGGACAGACGGTCGGAAAGAGGATTCTGAGCATCAGGGTCATCGACGTGCAGGGGCTTAAGCTGCAGCCGCAGCAGATCATCCTCCGGAACCTCCTGAGAACGATCGACCAGGCGCCGGTCCTGTATCTCGTTGGCGGAATCATGATGTTGCTCAACCGCCGCCATCAACGCTTGGGGGACTGGGTTGCCAACACAGCGGTCGTGAGTATGTCCGCCCTTTCCGAGCCTGATTTGAACCTGGTCACGCCCCCTAAGTTCAACTCGCTCCTGGCCTATCCGCACCTCGCCGCCCGCCTGGCTCAACGCGCCTCGGCCCGGGACGCCTGGCTAGCACTCGAAGCGGTGCGCCGGCGCGACACGATTGAGCCGCAGGCGCGCCTGAGCCTGTTCGCCGAGCTCGCCGCGCACTTCCGCGAAATGGTGGATTTCCCTCCCGAGAGCCATGAGGGCATCAGCGACGAGCAGTATGTGAGAAACGTGGCCGGCGTCCTCTTCAGAAAGACTGCGAAATCGGAGGCCGCCAGGCCCAAAGTCGTCCGACAATCATGAACGAGGGGGCGCTTCTGCGTCCTTCCAACTCGGACCTCCTCCCGGTGGCTTTGTGCTATGCTCTGCAACCCGGAGGAGGAGCTTCGTATGACCTCGGTTGGACTCGTCGGCTGCGGAAATTGGGGGAAGAATATTCTCCGCGACCTCCTCACACTCGGATGCCAGGTTCTGGTTGCCGACATTGCCGAGTCCGCTCGCAGCCGGGCAATAGGCCAAAGAGCGGGTGCGGTCTTCCCCGACGCCGCATCCCTGCCTCTGTGCGACGGCTATGTCGTGGCGGTTCCGATCCCCCAGTTGGCCGAGGTGTGCGCGTCCCTTTTGCCGAGAGGCAAACCCGCGGCCAGCCGTCCAGAGAGCGCTTCTCGAGCACGCGACCGCCGTCCGAGTGTCACTCTATGACTGGCAGGAAGAAAACACACCGTCGTTTCAGAGAACCTTGAAAAACATCGAGAACCTGCGAAAACTGATCCAAACCGAAGGAAGTCCGCTCGAGATTGGAGCGACCTTGTTGACCCGCACGGACTGGATTCCCCGGTCCGCCGACACCGCTTTGGCCGCCCTTGCCGCCGGCGCCCACTGGGTCTATTTCCATCCCTTCTGCGTCGACTGGGAATCGGAGCGACCTCGCCTGGCTGATCAGACCGGCGTTCTCGAGTTCGTGGAAGCCCTGCGCAGGAAGGCGCCGGCTGACGCTAATCTCCAGGCGCCCGTGGCGCGCTACCTCGACTACCCGCTGGTTTTCCCCGAATTGCATGCCGGGCATTTTCTGCTTCAGGTTGGAGCAGACGGAGTGAACTACGCGGGACCGGAGTGCAAGTACGAACCGGACTATGCTCTGCTCGATCTGAACCAGTCGATTGACGACGACTTTCTCTGGGACCCCAAGCGCCTGGCGGGACTGCGTGGGATCAACAGTGACAACTACCGGTTCATAGGCACCCGGCACCGCCCGCCGATGTTCAGTGACTACCTGGAACGAACACGGCCCGGTCAGGAGAACCGGAGCTTGCATCCCGGCTCCCTCGGGTTCATCCACCCGTCCTTGCTCTGATTGCCGGGATTTTCAAATTGCCTGCCGGACGAAGATGCGATAGATTCCGACCTCCGAAAGGGTATCCAGGAGATGATCAGAAGACTCTTGTTCGTTGTTCTTCTTCCACTCGCATGTCTGGCACAGTCGCGAACCGGCGCGCCGACCGTTGGGGGGCTGCCGGGCACTTCGCCTCCGGTCTTTGCCCTCCGCAACGCGACCGTCGTCGTGGGAAACGGAATCGTGCTGGAGAACGCGACCGTCGTTCTCAATGACGGACTCATCGAGGCGGTCGGCCCCGACGTTCGGATCCCTTCGAATGCATGGGTGATGGACCTGAAAGGCAAGTACATCTACCCTGGCTTCATCGACTGCCTGAGCGAAGCGGGGCTCAAACGCGAGCAGCGCTCCCCCGAGGCCGCTTCCGGGTCCGGCTCGCGCCGGGACGAACCGGCCGCGCCCGACGGCGGAATGCTCGCTCATGTCCGGGCTCTCGACCTGCTCGAGAGTGACTCGAAAGACCTCCAAGCCTGGCGGGATTCCGGAGTGCTCAGCCTGAATATCGCCCCCGCACAAGGCATCTTCATGGGCCAGGCGGCCGTGATCAACCTCAACGGCGGTGACCCGCGCAAGATGACCGTCAAAGCTTCGACTGCCGCGCGCACTTCGTTTCAAAGCAACGGCTGGAACACCTACCCGGGCTCCCTGCTCGGCGTGATCGCAACCCTTCGCCAGACGCTGCTCGATGCCCGGCAGTACGGGGAAGCGACCTCGCTCTATCTGAACAACCCGAGGGGTCTGAAAAGACCCGACTACGACCGGGTGCTCGAGGCCCTGCAGCCCGTTGTGCAGCGCACGATGCCATTGATCTTCCCCGGCAAGCGGGAGCGGGACATCAGGAGAGCGGTGCTCCTGGCTCGGGAACAGTCGGTCAACTGCATCGTCGCAGGGGGATTCGAGGCAGACCGGGTGGCTCACTTGCTGCGTGAAAACAACGTGCCGGTCCTTCTCAGTCTGAACTTTCCGCAAAAGGGAAAGGAGACCAACCCGGAAGCAGAGGACAGCCTTGACGAACTAGAGTACCGCTATCACGCTCCGCGGGCCGCGGGGCTGCTGGAAGAGGCGGCGGTTCGCTTCGGCTTCTATTCCGACGGTCTGAAAAGTCCCCGCGACTTCCTGAAGAACCTGCGGGTCGCCACACGCAACGGTCTTTCCACAGAAATAGCAATACGCGCAGCCACGCTCACCGCGGCGCAAATCCTGGGGGTCGACGAACAACTGGGCAGTATCGAGAATGGAAAAATCGCCAACCTGCTGATCAGCGATGGCGACATCCTGGACGAGAAATCCAGGCTTACACAGGTGTTTGTGGACGGCGAATTCTTTGAGATCCCGGGCGAAAGCGAGCCCGGGGGACCGAAGCCGGCGGCGGCTGCCCAGAAAGACGCGCCCGCAATGGAGAGCGAGCGGGGCGACATCCGCTTTTCGGAAAGCCTTCCGACGGGGCCGGACGAAAAACTGATCAAGAACGCGACCGTCATGACGGTCACCCAGGGAACACTGAAGAACACGTCTGTCCTGATCCAGAAAGGGAAAATCGCGGCGATCGGCCGAGACCTTCAGGCAGGTCCCGGCGCTGAAATCATCGATGCGGCAGGCCGGTGGCTCACGCCGGGAATTGTCGACTGCCACAATCACATCGCGTCCGACTCAATTAACGAGAGCTCCGTGGCCGTCTCGTCGATGACGCGGATGGAAGATGTGCTCGATCCAACCGACATCAACATCTATCGCGATCTCGCCGGAGGGGTGACGACCGCGCATGTTCTGCACGGGAGCGCGAACCCGATCGGCGGACAGAATATTGTCATCAAATTGCGGTGGGGCCAGCCGATCGAGCAGCTGATTTTCAGCGCCGGGAAACCCGGCCTGAAGTTCGCGCTCGGAGAGAATCCGAAAAGATCCAACTTCATGGCGAGCGGGCCGCGCCGCTACCCGTCCAGCCGGATGGGCGTCGAAGACGTTATCCGCTCTTCCTTTCTGGAGGCCCGGGAGTATGCGGCCCGGTGGGAAGAGTACGAACGAAAGAAGAAGGAGGGCGTCTCCCCGCTTATCCCACCGCGCCGAGATCTGAAGCTGGAACCGCTCGTCGAGGTGCTCAAGGGCGAACGCCTGGTCCACGTGCACGCCTACAGAGCAGACGAAATGCTGACCTTCATGCGCCTGGCTGATGACTTCGGGTTCAAGGTGACAACTTTCGATCACGGGCTCGAAGGGTACAAGATCGCCCGGGAAATCGCGGCGCACGGAGCGACGGTAACAACCTTCTCGGACTGGTGGGCGTACAAGACGGAAGCCTACGATTCGATTCCCTACAACGCGGCCCTGCTCACCAACAAGGGAGTTCTGGTTTCGCTGAATTCCGACGGCGCCGAAGAGTCCCGGCACCTGTTCCAGGAGGCCGCCAAGTGCATGCAGTACGGAGGCTTGTCCGAGGACCAGGCCCTGGCTCTGATCACGATCAATCCCGCCAAACAACTGCGGATCGACGGTCGGGTCGGATCCATCGAAGTCGGCAAGGACGCCGATCTGGTGCTTTTTGGCAGTTACCCCCTCAGCTCCTTTGCGGTACCCGAGATGGTCTTCATCGACGGGGAACTGTACTTCAGCCGGCAGCGGGACAGCGAACGGCAAAAGCAGATTGAGACGGTGAAGAAACAGTTGCTGGAGGCGGAGAAACGAGACTCCGGCAAACCCGAAGAGGAGAACGATCGGAAAGAGCCAAAACCCGAACCCCCTCCTACCAAACAAAGAGACGTCCGACTGGGAAGCCAGACCCACCCAGAAGAAGTCCGAGTGGGAAGTCGGACCTGCGAGGAGGAGGTGACACAATGAAAGCACTGCGCTGCCAACTGATCCTGTGGGTCGGCCTGGCATCCTCCTTTGCCCTGGCCGAAGACCCGTCCTACCTGATTCGGGATGTGAAGGTGGTTGGGGTGGCAGGCGCGGTCCTCGACAAGGCTACAGTGGTCGTCGCCGCCGGGAAGATCGTGGACGTGGGCCGGCAGGTCAAGGTACCCCCCGGCGCCTCCGTGATCGAGGGGCGCGGCATGACGCTCTATCCGGGACTCTTCGATTGCATGACAATACTCGGGCTGACGGAAATCGGGCAGGTGTCGGCCACGAATGACTACAGCGAGATGGGAACGTTCATGCCGCAGTTGATGGCTTGGAACGCTCTGCACGTCGAAAGCGAACATATTCCGGTCACGCGGGCTGCAGGGATCACGCATGCTCTCGCTTGCCCTCACGGAGGGGAAATCCCCGGACAGGCAGCCATCGTTAACCTCGACGGCTGGACGCCGGAGCAGATGGAGATCAAGCGATCCGGCGCCCTCATGTTGAATTTCCCCCAGCAGCCGGGCCTGAGATCCTTTAGCTACGGAGAGGGCAGGTCGCGCAGCACGCGCCCCTATCCGGAGCTGAAAAAAGAGTACGAGAAAGAAGTGAGCGAGCTCAGGATCTTCTTCGAAAAAGCTCACCACTACATGCAGGCCAGGGACACCGCCGGGGATAAGAGCGCTTCTGGGTTCGACCAGCGCCTGGAAGCCATGATACCCGTCTTGAAGGGTGAACGCCCGGTGGTCGTTAGCGCCGATTGGGCTCCGGATATCAAAGCAGCTGTAAGGTTTGCGACCGAGCAGCGTCTGAATTACCTCCTCTTTTCCACCGGCGAAGTGTGGAAGGTCGCAGACTTCCTGAAGGAGAACAAAGTCCGCGTCATTCTCGGGCCCCTCCATCGCCTTCCGGATACCGATGATGCGCCGGTCGATATCATCTACCGGACTCCGGCTCTCCTTTATGAAAAGGGCATACCGTTCGCAATCGCCTCGGGAGATTCGGCCGATTCCCGAAACCTGCGCTACGAAGCGGGCACGGCTGTCGGGTATGGGTTGCCCCCTGCCGAGGCGCTGCGCGCCATCACCCTGACCCCGGCCGAGTTCTTCGGCATCGCGGGCGAAGTCGGCAGCATCCAGGCCGGGAAACGCGCAAACCTGGTCCTGGTGAGCGGCGACATTCTCGATTACCAGGGCGAAATCAAGCAGATCTGGATCAACGGGAAATCGATTTCCCTTGAGACCAAGCACACCCGCCTGTACGAGCAATACAAGAACCGGCCTTAAGGCAGACAAGGAGACGGGGAGACAAGGAGAAGGAACGGAATATCGAATATCGAACAAGGAATAACGAACGCCGAAGTGCAGAACCCTTTGTTCCAAAGGCCATTCCTGATTCCTGTTGCGAAAATAAAGCCACGCGTCCCGGCTGAATCGTGGCTTACGGCGAGATCGTAAGGAGCCGCGCACGGCAGCGAGCGCCAGCGAGCGAGTAAGCGGACCAACCAACATGCTCTCTAGGCTGGCTCTTGCTACTCGCGACTGCCCCCTGGGGCTGGGTGGCTGGTCCGCTTACTCGCTCGCTGGCGCTCGCTGCCGTGCGCGGCTCCTTACGGTGATTGCTCGCCGCTCGTTCTCGCTCCAATAGGACTAGCCCTCTGCCCAGCCGGTTCTGCTTCCCTTCGACATTCGTCATTCCTTGTTCGATATTCGACACTCCGATCCACTCTCCCTCTCCCGTCTCCCCCGTCTCCCCGTCTCCCCCTCTCCTTGTCTCCGCTTGTCTCTCTGTCTCCTTGGCATATAATGGGCGTCGAGCAGAGAACCCTACCGATCCCTGCCCGGCCTCGTTAACTGTTTTCCGGAGTTCGCTTCGGGTTTTCCGAAGGGAGGACGCTTGATGTGGAAAACGGTCAATACAGGAGCCGCCCGCGCCGAGGAGGCACTTAAACAATTCCTGCCTCCCTGCCAGCTCAAATGTCCGATCAACGAGGACATTCAGCGGACAAACGTTTTGATTTCCATGCTTCCGCTCGATCCTGAGGGAGCCCGCGAAGGCATCTACCAGATCGGCGACTACCTGCACCAACACAATCCCCTGTTTACTGTCTGCGGATATGTGTGCGGTCTGTGCGAGCTTGAATGCAACTACCAGGCGAAGGGCGGCTCGATTCGCCGGCGCCTGCTCAAGCGCTTCATCTCGGACACCTACATCGACCGCATTCGAGACAAAGAGGAACTCAACGTCGAGAGGACGAAGGAGGACGTCGCCATCGTCGGAGGAGGACCGGCCGGCCTGATGTGCGCCTATGACCTGAGCCGTCGCGGTTACCGAATCACGATATTCGAAGCATCCGACCGCCTGGGAGGCGCTCTCTGGCTGATCCCGCACTACAGGCTCCCCGAAGACGTCCTGACGACTGCCGTCAACAACCTCGTTCGCATCTGCGAGGCGGACGTCAAGTACAACTGCCGCATCGGCGAGGGGAAATTCAGCCTCGACAAGCTGCGAAAAGACGGGTTCAAGGCGGTGTTCATTGCCAAAGGGACACCGATGCCCCGAATCCTCAGTTACGGTCACGAGAAGGTCGAGGGGCAGGAGTTGTCGGGAGTCATGTACGGTCAGACTTTCCTGTATGAAGTGAGCCACGGAAACATCCAGCCAAACTATTTCAGCGGGAAGAAAGTGATCGTGATCGGTGGCGGCAACGTGGCCTTCGACGTGGCGCGCACCGCGCGACGGTTGGGTGGGGAAACCAGCGTCGTCTGCCTCGAGTGTGAGGACAAGAGCAGCAAGGACGGCATCCCGGCTGACGAAGAAGAAATCAGGGGCGCCTGGGAGGAGGGAGTGCAGATTATTTACTCCCGCGGCGTGCGGCGGATCCTGGGCAAAGGCGGCAAATTCCAGCGCATCGAGTGCCCCCATTGCACCTCCGTGTTCGATGAATCAGGCTTCAACCCGGTGTTCGATTCGACGGATGTAATGAACGTCGAGGGCGACGTGCTCATGATCACCGTGGGACAAGGCCCCGACCGCTCCTTCCTGCAGAAGGAGAGCCTCCTCGATGAGCGCGGGCGCCTGGCGGTCGATCCGCTCACTCTGCAGAGCCTCAATAAGGACTGGGTCTTCATCGGCGGCGATGTCCGCAAAATCGGGTTCATGGTCGAGGCGATGCACGAAGGACTGGTAGCCGGTGAATCCATCGAGCGGTTCCTGAGAGGACTCGATATGCACGCTGGCCGAAAGCGCGTGTACGAGGCGCAGGACATCCCATTCCGCCGCGCCTATAAGCACGAGCCCGAGGTCGTCTGGATCCCGCCGGAGAAGCGGCTCCATTTTCAGCTTTTTGAAAGAGGGTTCACGCTCAAGGAGGCGATCGAGGAAGCGAAAAGGTGCGCCCGCTGCGGACCCTGCGTTTCCTGTAAGGCCTGCCTGGCGGTCGGCATTCAGCATTCGCTTCCGGTGGTCGAGGTGAACGAAGACACCTGCAGCGGTTGCGGAATCTGCACCTCGATCTGCTACTACGGCTCCGCCCAATGGAGATTCAAAGAAGGGCGAACGGTTTCGACGACCGACACGTTCCGCTGTAAGGCCTGCGGTATGTGCGTGGTCGCATGCCCTTCGCAGGCCCGTCGAATGATCGGTGATCCCATGGAGGAGAGGATTCAACAAGTCTTCACCGGCCTCAACGGGTAGGAGAGACGACCATGAAAAGTTTCGAGCCCAAAATCGTGTGCTTCTCCTGCAATTTCGGCTGGGGCTACCTGACCGATCCCGAGGTCCGGGGAATGAGAATCAGGGACTGGGTTCCGGTCGTCTGCAGCGGGAAAATAGACGCCACGCACATTCTCAAGGCTTTTCGAAAAGGCGCCGACGGCGTCCTGATTCTCGGATGCGTGGATGGCGACTGCCACTTTCAGGACGGTAACTACCAGACCCGAAAGAAGGTCCAGCTTCTGCAGAGGATTCTGCCGTCATTCGGCATCGATCCGCGCAGGGTTCGGATGGAACTGTCGCTAGACCCCGAGGGGAACACCATTCCGAAGATCATCGAGGATATGAACCGCACTCTCCGACCCCTGGGGCCTCTCGGGCTCCAGGAGAGGTCCGAGAAACACGTCGGCGTGAAATAAGCGGAACGGAGGTTACCGGGTTGGGAGATACGGTCTCGCATCCGGTGGACCGAGGAGGACATTTCGATGGCGAAGAAACGAAAAATCGCGATCTACTGGCTGGGGGCCTGCGGTGGATGCGATGAGGCCATCATAGACTTGAACGAAACCCTGCTCGAGGTGGCCGGCGAAGTGGACATCGCGCTCTGGCCAATTGCCATCGACGCCAAGTACGCGTCTATCGAGCAACTGGAGGACCGGGAGCTGGCTGTCTCGATCATCCACGGCAATGTCAGGAATTCCGAACACGAGCAAATGGCTCACCTGCTGCGCCGCAAATCGCAGGTTGTTCTCGCCTTCGGAACCTGCGCCTGCTTCGGCGGGACGTCCGGCCTCGCGAACTTTCTCAAACGGGATGAAATCCTTGACTGGGTCTACGGCGAGGCTCCCACGGTCGTGAACCCGGCGCACACAAGACCCCAGCCGGAGACCACGATTGCCGGCAGGCACCTGAGGCTTCCTGTCCTGTTGGAGCACGTTCACACGCTGAACCAGGTTATCCCGGTCGACTACTACCTGCCCGGCTGCCCGCCGCCCGTGGATTTGATCGCGCAGGCGATTCGCGGCGTCATCGACGGCAAGCTGCCGCCCCGTGGTTCTTTCCTCGCACCGCACAAGGCCCTGTGCGACAGCTGCCCGCGTAACGCGACCAAACCGCCCAAAATCGAAATGACTCACATCCGGCGGATTCACGAAGTGGACGAGGATTCGGGTACCTGCTTCCTGGCCCGGGGCGTTATCTGCCTGGGACCCGCCACCCGGGATGGGTGCGGCGCCACCTGTCTTTCGATCAATACACCGTGTTCCGGATGCTTCGGGCCGGTCGAAGGGGTGGATGATTCCGGAGCCAAGTTCCTCTCGGCACTCACCTCCCTGATTCGCGCCCAGTCCGATTCGGAGGTTTCCGCCATCCTCGACATGATTCCGGACCCGGCTGGCTGTCTTTATCGTTTCACTCAGCCGTCCTCGATACTCGGACGGCACCAGAAATGAGGCGCACCGTATGGGACGCACCATCACCATCAATCCGGTAACGCGGCTGGAAGGGCACGGGAAAATCGAAATCTTCCTGAATGATGACGGGAAGGTTAAAGATGCCTACTTTCAGGTGGAGGAACTGAGAGGTTTCGAGAAGTTCTGCGTCGGCCGGCCGGCCGAGGAGCTCACCCGGATCATGCCGAACATCTGCGGCGTCTGTCCCTCAGCCCACCACATGGCGGCGGTCAAGGCGCTGGATCAGGTCTTCGGAGTCGAGCCCACCCCGACCGCGAAACTGATCCGACAACTGGAGTTCAACGCCTTCTATATCGAGGATCACTACGTTCACTTCTTCTTCCTCGCTGCGCCCGATTTCATTGTCGGCCCGGATTCGGACCCGGCCGAACGCAACGTCCTCGGTCTCATTCAAAAAGTGGGTAAAGATGTCGGGTTGAAGGTCATCGAGGTCCGAAAGAGGAACCGGGACATCATCCGGCACGTTTTCAGCAAAGCCCCGCACCCGGAAGGCGGGTTGCCGGGCGGCGTTCCCCGCCACCTGACCGAGGACGATCGAAAGTGGATCATCGAGACCGCGGACTTTTCACTCGAATTCGCGCGGTTCGCGATTCAGCTCTTCAAGGACCTGGTCCTCGGAGAGAAGTCGAATCTCGATCTCATCCTCAATAACGCCTACAAACTGAACACTTACTACATGGCGCTGGTCGACGACCAGAATTGTGTCGACTTCTATGACGGTCAGGTCAGGGTGGTCAACCCGAGCGGCAAGGAATTCGTGAAGTTCCACCCGAGCGAATATGTCGAGCATATCAGCGAGTGGGTCGAGCCATGGACGTTCGTCCGGCTCTCCTTTCTCAAGAAGATCGGCTGGAAGGGGCTGACCGAAGGCGACGACACATCGCTCTATCGGGTGGCGCCACTGTCCAGACTGAATGTGGCCGACCGGATGAAAACGCCGGAAGCTCAGAAAGAGGCGGACCTGCTCTTTCAGACCCTGGGCGGAAAGCCTTCTCACCACACCCTGGCGATGCACTGGGCCCGCCTGATCTGTGCGCTTCAGGCCGCCGAGCATAACGTCCAGATCGCCCGGGATCCACTCCTGACCAGCCGGGACATCAGAAACACGCAATACCAGATCACGGGCAAAGGAGTCGGTTGCGTGGAAGCGCCGCGAGGAACGCTGTTTCACGACTACGAGACCGACGAGCGGGGTATCGTCCAGAAGGTGAACCTGATCGTCGCGACGCAGAACAACGCCGGCCCAATCTGCCTGTCAATCAAGAAGGCAGCCCAGCAGTTTATTCGAGGCACCGATATCCGGGAGGGGTTCCTCAACCGGGTCGAAATGGCGTTTCGTGCCTATGATCCCTGCCTTTCGTGCGCCACCCACGCCCTCCCCGGAAAGATGCCTCTCCGGATTACTCTGCGCGGATCGGACGGAGCGGTGTTGCGGACGGTCGAACGGGAGTAGTATTGAGCAGTGAGCACGATTCCTCCTCCTTACGCTCCTTACACTTCCGGGCCCAAGGTTCAGTGGGAATGGATAGCAGCCGGCTGGAATCTGTTTCTCCAGCAGTGGCAGGCATGGGTGCTGAACATTCTTATCTTCCTGACCGCCATGTTCGTGCCGGTCGGCTTGATCATGGTCGCATCCTTCGCATCGCTTTCCCTCCTGAACGAAAGGATCAGCCCGGCTGCCATACTTACGGTTATCGCGCTGACGCTCGTGCTGCTTCTGCTTACCGCCGGAGTGCTGAGTTTCCTGGCCGCCGGGCTTTACCGTAGTGCTTTCAAACAACTCCAGGGAGGCCAGGTCCAGTTGGGAGATCTCTTCTCGGGAACCGACGTCTTCGTTCCGATGTTTGCCGTTAACCTGATCATCATGGCCGCCTCTTTTGTCGGGATGCTCTTTTGCGTCCTCCCGGCCTTTCTCGTCGCAGGCCTCTGTTTCTTTGCCGCCCCGTTGGTTGCGCTCCGCCGTTCAGGCCCGATCCAGGCAATCAAGACCAGCATCGAGACGACCAAACACGACTTGCTTCCCTTCACACTCTTCGCGATGGCTGTTTACCTGCTGGCGGGAATCGGGGGGAACTTCTGCTATGTCGGCCTGCTTGCCACTTACCCCCTCCTGTTTACCGTCACCGCGGTTGCCTTCCGGGATTGCCTTGGGGGGACGACCGAGAATCGAGGTTGAGCACTCGATTCGAAGGAACGCCAGAGGGTCGCCGAGCAGAATAGAACCCAAGCGGAGCGTGTTGGGCGAAGCGCGCGGATTGTGACGGTGAGCGACGCGCGACGCACCTGATGGCTGCTTGCGGAGAGGATCCGCGCGCTTCGCAAAAGCGCTTCGCTTGCGGTTCTGTCCATGCTCGGCGACCTGTCACGCTCACTCTCGAAGCAGGATCCGACATCGATCCATCCCTCGCTCCCGGACACCCTCATTTCCTGCTATGATTCCCCCCGCCTGGATGGAGCTGCTTATGAACGAAAACCTGGTTTCAAGCCACCTGTTTAGGCAAGCGGCATTGCCTCTCCTGCTCCTTCTCCTTGCAGCCGGAGTCTGTCGTGCTGAATCGGCAAAACTGCCGCTGCAGGCGGAGAAGGTGGTCGATTACCACATCAAAGTGAAGCTGGACGCGAAGAAGAGGCAGTTGCGGGGCGACGAACGGCTCATATGGCGAAATTCGTCGCCGGACCAGGTTGGCGACCTCTGGTTTCACCTCTACTTGAATGCCTTCAAAAACAATCGGACGACCTTCTTCAAGGAATCCGGTGGCCAGCTGCGCGGAGACTTTGCGAGCCCCGGCGAATCGGGCTCAACGGACGTACTTTCAATCAAGACCGCCGACGGGGTAAACCTCAAGCCCAGCATGACTTTTGAGCAACCGGATGACGGGAATCGGGATGACCAGACCGTCTGCCGGATCAAGTTGCCAAAGCCCGTGGCGCCGGGTGAAACTATCGAGCTCCGAATCGAATTCCAGGCACAGCTCCCCCGTGTCTTCGCCCGGACGGGCTATTCCGACGACTTCTACATGGTCGGCCAGTGGTTCCCGAAGATTGGCGTCTATGAGGCCGCCGGCGTACGGGGCCGCGAAAAGGGTGGCTGGAACTGCCACCAGTTTCACGCCAACTCCGAGTTTTACGCGGATTACGGCAGGTACCGTGTGGAGATCACGACTCCAAAGAAGTTCGTCGTGGGAGCGACCGGCGAGTTGAAAGAGAGCAGGGACCTGCCCGACGGCACGCGCACGCAGACGTTCGAGCAGGAGAATGTCCACGATTTCGCCTGGACGGCTGATTCTGACTACGTAGTTGTGAAGAAACGCTTTGTCGCCGACCGCGAGGTATCCCAACGCGAGTATGACCACTTGTCACAGTTGCTCGACCGACCGGTTGACGAGATTCGCCTGTCGGATGTCGATGTCACGCTCCTGATCCAGCCGGATCACATGTTCTTCGCGGAACGGTACGCGGAGGCCACTCGCCTCACCCTGAAGTGGTTCGGCCTTTGGTACGGCCGGTATCCTTACCGCACCATCACGCTGGTCGACCCGGGCGCGGCAGGAGCGGGTGGTATGGAGTACCCGACGCTGTTCACCGGAGGCACTCACGCCAGCTTCTCGTACTGGCCGCTGACCGGGATCCGCATAGCGGATATGGTCGCGGTGCATGAGGCCGGGCACCAATGGTGGTACGGTCTGGTGGGCAACAATGAATTCGAGGAGGCGTGGCTTGACGAAGGGATCAACAGCTACTCCACAGGCCGCGTCGTCGAGCTGGCGTTCGGTAAACGGGCGACCCTGGCTGACCTGCCCGGATTCAAGTTCAGTGAGACGGACATGACACGCGGCGAGAACGGTCCGGACATGAAGTTCGACCGGATTGTTCAACCTTCCTGGACTTATCTCTCACAATACGGCTTCTATTCCTACGCAAAGCCCGAGCTGGCTCTTTTCAGCCTTGAGAATCTGCTGGGCGAGAAGACGATGGCGCGTATCATGCGCACGTATCACGAGCGATGGCGGTTCCGTCATCCGGGCACCGCCGACTTCATTGCGGTCGCTAATGAGGTGTCCGGGCAGGACCTGACCTGGTTCTTTGACTCGGTATTCCGGGGAACAGACATTCTGGATTACGAGGTTTCGGACATGAACGCCTCCCGGGTGTACGACGGCGGCGGGACGCCTGCGGCAAGCGGGCAGAAAGCAGCGAAAACAAAAGCAAAGACGAAGACGGCCTCCAAACCGGCTGAGTACAGAAACGAATTCGTGGTGCGGCGGGCCGGCGGAGTGGTTTTCCCGGTCGAGGTCCTCGCGATATTCGAAAATGGCAAGCAGAGCCGCCAGACCTGGGATGGTAAAGAACGCTGGAAGCGGTTTTCATTCCCGGGTCCGTCTCGCCTGGTCAGAGCCGAGGTGGACCCGGATCGAAAAATCCTCCTCGACGTCGACTGGTCCAATAACAGCCGACTGGCAGAGCCAGATCCGCGGGCGGCGAGACGGCTGGCCGGCGGCTTCCTCTTCTGGGTGGAAAGCACGCTGTCATTGCTTTCTCTGGTCGCTGGGTTGTAGCAAGACAGGGGTGCTATTGGCCGCACCCCGCAGGAATCGCCTATGAGAACAGCTCGCCTCATCGGACTCGGATTCGGCCGCGCCTGGAAGATCAAGGCCCCGGTCCTCCTGATCGCTCTGGTCAATCTTGCCCTCGCCCTGGTCATCACCGCACCTGTTTACAAGTGGTTCAGGGATCACTTGAACGAGAGCAGCGACGCGCTCAATCTCCTTCACGGCCCCACCGCCCGGTTTCTGTTCGAGCTTTCCCAGTACGATCGCACGAACGTCTATTCCCTGATCCGAACCTCGTTCCTCTGGACGGCGATTCTCGGGTTCTTCCTGGCGGTGTTCCTGGCCGCCGGTCTCTTCGCCGCGTTGGCTCGGCCGGATACACGTCCCCGGTTCTCGCACTTTTTCTTTTTCGCCGCGAACCTCTTCCCTCGATTTCTCGCAATGACTGTCCTTGTCGGGGCTGCTGCCATCGTTTTCGTCATTGCGCTGAACATCCCGATGACCGCGATCAGCTATCGGCTGACCCAGCGGTCAGTCTCGGACATGTCTCCGATTTGGTTGGCCCTCGTGCAGTTTGCCATTTCGGGTCTTTTCATCCTCTACTTCTTCCTGATCCTGGACTACGCGCGGATCGATACGCGTGGTGTATCCCGATCGGCCCCTTCTTCGAAGCCTGGTGGTGGCATTCCTCCTCGTGAGCCGCCGGTTCTTGAGGACCTTCCTCCTGGCGCTCGTGTTCCTAGCCCTTCTGCTGATCCTGTTCGCGGTCTATGTTCTGTGGCGCTGGTCCAACTCGATCGCGGCCACGGCTCCGTTTCTGCTGACGCTGCTGCTCCAGCAGGTGGTTGTTTTCGGCCGGTACGGTCTGCGAGCGGGGATGATCGGCTCCGAAGTCGAGCTTCACGCCGCCTGGGTGCCCGCCCCTGTTGCCCCGCCTGACGCTGAGTACGAGACCCAGTTGGCGCGGGCAAGGCAGAAGGAGCAGGTCCACGCGCGCGTGCTGCGGCGGCTCGCACCTCCAAGAACCAGCGGCGTGGGAGCGCTGCGCCGGAACCTCGGCCTCCTCCGAAGACGGGAATAGCCCAGCGCCTGATCAGCTTGAATCCAAAGCGATCCTGCGGCATCTTGTAATAAGAACCTCTCTCGAAATCCCCTCCTGGGTTTTAACGCCACTTTCTTGTTTGCCTTACATGATTGAGCAACAAAGACGAGACACAGTCGGAGAACGCCGCAGTCGCCCCACGCCTCCCCTGTCGCGCTATTTTCTGCGGGGACGCCGGAAGGGTCCCCGACGCGGGTCAGACGTGCAGATCAATTACTACGTGGACAGGCCGGCCGAGCAGGCGATCACCATGGCTATCCTGCTGCTCGCCCTGTCCCTCCTGGACGCGCTCCTTTCACTTCGGCTGTTTGCGCTGGGAACCAGCCACGAGCTTAACCCGCTGCTCGACCTGACGCTCAGGCATGGCATTGCGCTCTTCCTCCTGACCAAACTGGCCCTCAGCATACTAGCGACCTTGGTGCTCATGGTGCACTGGAACTTCGCGCTGTTCGGGCGCTTCACGCTCCTGGCGCTCGGTCGCCTCCTGGTTGGCATATATCTCGCGCTAATCGCGTACGAGATTCTCCTGCTGGCAATTTCGGGGGGAATTTCGGGGACGTAAGACTTAATTCCCTCCATCTCCTCCGGGGCAACTGCTCCTGTTTGGAGTCTTTCGTCCTTTTCGGGCACCCGCGATCGATGGAAAAGCGGAGAGACAGTCGAGTAGCCTTGTCACACGCAGGGCTGCCTTGTCAGAGCCGCGCACGCAGCGAGGGTGTTGAAAATATTGACTTGCCTGTAAACAGCCTTTTACTGACCCGTTTTCCCCACGCCCGCCCTGGCAAGAGTCGACCGGAACCGAGTCTTGCCGGTTCACATGCAACTCATCGACGTCCTCGTGCGCACGCGCTTTACTTTCTTGTGTATTGTCATGAGCGCCATCTGTCCGAGGCCGCTTATCCAACACCCTCGCAGCACTGGCCTGACAATCTCGCTGCCGGCTCCTCATTGTTCAAGGGACAACTATTTTCAGGGAGCAGTGCGGCGCCAGAAGGGGTCCGATGGCTTTGGGAGATTCCTTTTGCCGCCGCACTGCTAACCGGAGCCTGGTCGCTTGGACGGATGTCTGGCGACTCCCTCCCTGCCCCTCTGCCCCTTCCTTTGTTGTTTCGTGTTTTGCATCACCGGTTTCGGGTTACACTCTCCGCGACAATAGAACGGGTGATTCAGCATGGGCTTCCGCTGGCATTTCAACCGAGTGAAAGCCGGAGACAAGATCCGCGAGCCGATTCACGGCGAATTTTTTGCCGCGGAGGCGATCGCTAATCCCGGGGAGGCGCTCATCCGGGAGGGCATTCAGAACTCCCTGGACGCAGGACAGCCCGGCTGCCCGGTCACCGTTCGAATCTTCCTGTCTGGTGAGTCGCAGGCCGCCGCACCGAGGGATATGAACCCCTTCATGGAGGGGTTGTGGCCACACATCCAAGCCGAAAGCAACGGCCTTCGCGACGTACCCTCGCCCCGGGATTCCTGCCCCTTTCTGGTCTTTGAGGACTTCGGCACGACCGGCCTGACCGGCGATACCAGTCAATGGCAGCCGCTCCCCGGCGTCAGCAACAACTTCTTCAACTTCTACCGTGCCGACGGCAGGTCGGACCGGGCCAAGCATGAGCGAGGACGGTGGGGTGTCGGAAAACAGGTCTTCACACGATCCAGCCGAATCCGCACCTTTTTTGCCATGACCGTGCGCGCCGATGATAAGCGCCGGATCCTGCTTGGGCAGGCCGCCCTCCGCTCGCATTTCTTCGACGGCGTCTACCACTCTCCGGACGGCTGGTTCGGGCTGCCTCCGCAAACCACGCATGACGGCCTGGTTCGAGCTGTCGAGGACCCGCTCTGGATGAAGCGCTTCGAGGAACTGTTCGATCTGAAGCGGCACCGGGAGCCGGGACTTTCGCTCGTTATCCCGTGGTACTGTGACGACCTGGCTCCGGACGTGCTCGTTCGATCCATCCTGCGCCACTACTTCTGGCCCATTCTACAGGGCCAGTTGCAGGTTTGCCTGCAGAGTCCCGAACGCAGCACGGTTTTGGACGCCGAAATGCTGAACGCGCCGGCGCTCCCCGATGCCGTGGATCCAGACCTCGCACCCATTTTGCAGCTGGCCCGTTGGGCAACGACCGTCGACGCTGACCGACTCACCGTGCTCCAGATGACGGCTCCTGAACAGCCATGGCGCTGGTCGGCAGACCGTCTCCCACAACCGGTGAGAAACGCTCTTCGCGGACGATATGAAGCAGGGGAGCAAATTGCTTTGCGTGTGCCCGTGACGGTCCGGGAAAAGGCCGCCCGCCCGCGCGCCTCCTTTTTTGACGTCTTCATGCAACGCGACCCGAGCGAAAAAACCGGCCGCCCGCTCTTCATCCGGGAAGGACTCACCATTCCGGATGTTCGTGCTCCGCGGACTCATGGCGTCCGCTCCCTGGTGGTGGCCGAACACCCTCCGATCGCGGGCTTCCTGGGCGACTCCGAGAACCCTGCGCACACCCAGTGGCAGAAGCAAAGCTCCAAGTTCCGTGGAAAGTATGAATCGGGGGCGGTCGACCTCGACTTCGTGATCCAGGCAGTCCATCAAATCAACCGGATGCTCTGTTGCTCGGATCAGCAACTCGATCACACGCTTCTGACTGACCTGTTTTCACTCCCTGCCCGTGACGAGAGCCATGGCTGGTTTGGGGCGGAGGACCGGCACGCCACCGGGCAGCCACCCGATCAGATCCGCCTGCTCTCTTCATATCCGCAGGGATTCCAGATTGAAAGGACTCAGCGGGGTTTCGTGCTGCGCAAGAGCAAAGAGGAGTTGGATTTGCCCACCGTGATCGCGCTGTCAGTCGCCTACGACGTCCGCGCAGGCAACCCGTTCACAAGATGGCGACCGACTGACTTTGAACTCGGCGCCCCACCGATAGAGCTGCAGGCGAAGGGAGCACAGATCCTCACCTCGAGCGGAAACAAGCTGCATGTTCGCGTCACAAGCGACCGGTTCCGGCTTCAGGTGGAGGGGTTTGACAGGCGACGGGACTTGAGGCTCCTGGTGACCCAATTGGACTCGGATACCGCCGGGTCAGAGGAGGCGCGCAATGTCTCTTCGAACGGTTAACTTCACGGGCCGCCAGCGCCTCGACCGCAAGGACGTCGCAATTTCGTTGCGAACCGAAGGGGCCGTTCCGACCTTCGACGCCTGGATTCGACTGGGCGATTACTCGCTGCCCGCAGATGCCGACGTCTACGTTGAAGCGTACCGACAGTCGAAATCGATGCGGTTTTCTTTCGGTCACGTGAGCGCGATCCATCCTCCGTCCGATCGCAGCCTGGTCGACTTCGGCTTTCCGGAAGGACTGCTCTTCCGGGTGAAAATCGTTAGCGCGTCCGACCCCAAAGGTCTTCTTCTCGCCGACATCGACCAGTTGCGGCCGGCCCCGGAGGGTGACTCGGAGGATGACCGCATCCCGCTCCTCCCGGTCGCACCGTCGCCGGACCTCGCCGGAGAAGTCTTTCGCCTGGAATTCGACACCGATCAGGTACTGCTGCTGGTCAATGCCCGGCTCGCGGATTGGCAGGAACTGGCCCGGGATCCGTTGTTTGCGGTCCTTGTCTACCCGGCCGCTCTTCGGGCCATCCTGACGCGCATTCTCTGCGTTGATAAACACTTAGACACCGACAATCTGGAAGACTGGCGCTCCCGCTGGCTGCGCTTCGCAAGCGGGCTCCCCGGTCTGGGAAAACCGCCGGATGGAGGTGAGCAATCCGAGCTGGATCGCTGGATTGACGAGGCGGCAGCGTCCTTCAGCCGCAAGGCCGGGCTCCTCGACCTGTTCGAGAAGACATGGTTCAGCCATGAATGAGGCACAGACCACGAACGTATCGGATTACGCCCCGATCATGCTGCGCCGTTTCAACAGCACCGGAATCGAGCAGTGGTCGCGATTCCTCGACTCGCTCGGCACGGGCGTTCCCAGTCCTTTTCCTTTCTTTCTGCTGGAGGATCCAACCGCCACCTCACCAGTGAAACCGGCAGTCGAGCTCGAACAGCGCAATTTTCCAAACAGATTCGAGCTGGCCCGGCACCTGAACGAGCGGCTGGATCGGCCTGAGTTTCAAGGTATTGGACGGGACGTCGGCCTCTGGACCTGGCTCTCGCTTTTTTATTTCAACCAGCTCTGCCCCGCCGACAAGCAGGGGCGCCGACAGCCGGGCGAGCGTTCGCGATGGGTTCTTGCCAATACCGGCCGAAGTTACTTCCGTCACCTCCTGGCGGGTCCGTTCACCCTTTACCGCGCGCACCGGAATCGGACTGAGCTGGTCCTCCCGCTGCTGACCGACGAAGTCTCCGAACCAGGCGCTCTTTATCGGGAGATGACGGCCAGCCAGGAACTGGCGACGAATCCCGCCGTGCTCGAAATGGTCGGCCGCCTCTACTTCGATCCTCGAACGGGAAGTGTGAAGCCAGGAGCCGGCAATCGGGATGAGCCCGGAAACATCGCCCGGCTGATCGAAGTCCTTTCGCAATTCCAGGTTACCTGGGATCTGCAGTCCGTCGATCCCGACACCCTCTTCCTGATTCTGCCCGAAGAGTTCGACCGCTTCCGGTAGTCGGGGCGCAAGAGGGAGCGAGAGACGCAAGGGACTCACGCAAGAGACGCAAGGGGCGCAAAAGAAACGCTAAAGAAATGCTTCTTTAGCGTTTCTTTTGCGCCTCTTGCGTCTCTTGCGTGAATCCTTTGCGTCTCTTGCCCCCCTCGCGTCCTACTTCTTCAATTCCTTGAGCGTGGCGAGGACGGCCTGACCGTCATTCGCCGCATCGACCTGCGAGTTGACGTAGGCGATTTTCCCCTCCTTGTCGATCACGAACGTCCACCGAGAGGCGGTCACCCCTCGGTTCAGGGTTACTTCCTTGCCGTCAACCGTTTGCTTGATCGACCCGCCCTCCTTCACCGGGACACCGAACTTGCGTGCGACGGAGCCGTCCGTGTCCGAGAGCAACGTGAACTCCAGGCCGTGCGTCTTGCGGAACATCTTCAGGGTTTCAGGTTCATCTCCGCTGATCGCGACGACCTGTGCATCCATCCCCTTGAACTCGGAAATGTGGTCCCGGTAATTGCAGGCCTGCTTGGTGCAGCCGCCAGTGAAGGCCGCTGGGTAGAAATAGACGACCAGGGTCCGTTTTCCGACGGCGTCCATCGAGTTCCAGGTATTCCCGTCGGCGTCCTTGGCCGTAAATGAGGGCGCTTTTTCGCCAACGCTCAATTTGACCGGCTCATCGGCCGCAAGCAGCACAGAGGAGAGAACGAGCGCGACTCCCACGATACTCAAAATCTTCATAGATCCTCCATCCTTCAGGTGTGATTCTTTCTATTGTCCGCACTCCGGGCTTCGTGTTCAAACCGGGGAGCAACGTCAGGGGATGGGAGGCCCCAAGCGGGCCGCTGAAGCGGGATCACCAGCGCCCTTCCCGTTTTCGAGCCATTGCCGGGCCACCCTTCGTATCGCTTCCATGTCGCGGTCGCCGACACCGAGCAGAGAGAAGAACTCCCGCCCGTCGACCTCCTCGTCTTTCATCTGCCAGAGGTCAATGCCAAACGGAGCAAAGTGGTTCGGATAGCGCTTGAAAGACTCTTCGTCCACGTCGTGAGCCTGCGAGTTGAGCCACCCGATCGGCCAATGATCCCACGAGAGGGTTCCCCACCCCCAACCCCCGGTTCCCGTTCGATCCGAATGCTCCTTGAGGCGGGTCTGCGATGGGGGGAATCCGGAAGCGTCGCCGAAAGCCACAAAAGGAGCCCCGTCACGGAGAGGCACGGCCGCGGCGACGCCTGGGGCATCATCCAGGCGCTTCCACTCGGCACCCACACGACGGGAGGTTCCATAGTAGAAAGGACGTCTCCTGGTAGAACCCGGCTTGCGGCTCTCCTCGATCAGGTCCGGACGGTGTTTCCAGAGAATATCCACGCGAGCGCCGGAAAACGCATCAAGCCCGACCAGCGCCCGACTCTCGCCGGTCTGATTGCCAACGTCCAGAATGTCAAACCAAAGTTTCCCAACCGGGCAGATGGGGATTATTTCGATTGGTTCCCGGGCGTAGCCTTGACGGCGACCGGGAAGCAGCGAGTGCATCACCTGCCGGCGCAGAATCAAGCCGCTGGGAAAAGCCCAGAAGTCCTCGACCGCTCGATAGGCCGCCTGGCCCGACGCGAGGTTGACGCCGAAGTATGTCCAGCGGACCCAGACCCGATGCGGTCCCTTCTCGATGATATCGACGAAACTGTTCCTTTCCTTGCGACCCTGCTCGTTGAACAGCTCCGCCCAGCCGTCGTTCCCTTCGAACATCTGGAAGGAGACGGCCGCGCCTGAAGCCATCTCGAACCACGGACAGTAACTGGCTTCGTGCGAGAAGACGAACCGGTGGGGCAAGCCTTCCCACTGAATGATGACCGCCCTGCGGGGATTCAGGTCCGCATGGGGAGGCGATGGGAAATCGCCCGTGTAGCCGCCGAAGACGTAGTCGCTCGCCTCAATTACAGATACGGAACCGCGCGGCTGCCGGGGTGCCCCGCGAGATGCAAAAAGGAGGAGGAGCGCGAGGAGCGCTGCGATCACTGACCGGCGGCTCATAACCCGACACCGGGCGTGTCAAGATCGACCACCGCCTCCGCGATCTGGCCCAGGTATTTCCCGTCGGCCACTACGTCCGCTGCCAGGGCCACCCGCTTCAGTTTGACCGTCCAGTTCGCCGGCACGACGAGCTGAAAATCGGCGGAACCGACGGATGTAGCCTCAACCGATATCCGCCTGACGTCGGGTTCAGCGCGCCAACCTTCCGGCAGAACCAGGCTGATCTCGAGATTCATCGGTTTGCGCCGGTGATTCCTGACCCGCACCTCGGCAGGCCGGCTCTGCCCCGGGGCAATAACCATCTGGTACGGGTAGATATGAACCCATGAGGGGTCCAGCCCGAAATCAACGTCCGGATCGGCCACCAGGGCTTCAAAATGATCCTTCTGCTGCGTGAGCCGCTGCTGAAAGCGCTCGACATCCGTCCGGTTCAGCAGAAACGGGGTCCCGTGTCCTGGCGCAATGATGTTCGGCTCGAACTCCATGATGTTGCGAAGCGATTGCATGTGGCTGTCGCCGTACACATCGTTTCGGTAGATGAGGTTATGGCGCAGGCCGTCTTCGGGCTTCGCGGGAGTATTGAAGAAAGCGTCGCCGGTGAAAGCAACCCGGGCGCCGTCAATCGTGGCAAACATCGCCATCTGGAACTCGGTGTGCCCCGGAGAGTGGACCACGGTAAAATCGAATTCCTCCCACTTGAAACTCTCCCGGTGGCGGAGGGTGCGATCAACGCGGATAGGCTCGGGAAGCAGACAGCCGATGTTTCTCCCGTTCGGTTTTTCGAGAATATCCCGCATGTTTTCGAAACACCAGATCTTCGCCCCATGGTGCTTAACCAGGTGGGGAAAGCCATTGATGTGGTCATCGTGGACGTGGCTGGGCAGGGCGACATCGATGGACTTGACTCCGTAAGTGGATCGCAGCGTGTCTATGCTGTGTTCCAGGAAACGCATCCGGCCGTGGATGTCCGGCCAGTCCTTGAACACGAGGAATGATGTATTGCTGGCAGACCCGTAGTCGAGCAACAGCGCTTTTCCACTGTCGCTGATCACGGCGTAAAACGAAGCGGTGGGCAGATGATGGGCCACCAGGTGAGGCGAAACCGTTATCGGCCGGTTCCGCGTGATCATCGTGGGTCCTCGCCAGTAATCGTACCAGTCCGACAATTTCCGGATCAGCTCCTCTATTCCGGCCGCGGGATTGGCCAGCGGCCCGCCGTGAGAAGGACACACCAGTTCCGGTTTCTGCTCGAGAAGCCGGGTCAACGAGTAAACCGAAAAATCAACACCTTCCATTCCGGCATAGGTGTATTGCAGATCGTGCAGCGTCTGAACCTTTCCGGGGCCGTAGATGAGATCACCGGTGAACGCGGTTGTTCTCCCGTCGATCCGGGCGACCATTGTGATCGAGCCAATCGTGTGCCCCGGAGTCGGCAGGATGAAGAACTGGTACGGGCCCCAGTGGAAGGTGTCATAGTCAGCCAGGGATCGGGCGACGGGAACGTTTCTGGTGAGCGTGAAGAAGTCGTTGCGGACGTTGTAGAGGTGGTTGATTCGCCGATTCCTCCAGAAATTTTCAGCGTCCTCGAATAAGTGACGCTCGTGGGCGGGAACACCGATGGGAATGCGAGCCGTGACCGCTTTGTGATCTCCCTGGGCCTGGTCCCTGTGATGGTGAGTGTGCAGGACCCAATCAATCCCGGTGATGCCCATGCCGCGTGACATTTCGAGCATCCGGCCGGAACCGAAGTCGATCAAGAGGGCCCGATTGCCGTCGGTGACCGCGTACACGTTGCAGGTATCCCCGTAGACCCACAGGTGCTCGGACAGGCGGGCGGGCGACCCGCCAGGGGCAAAAGGGGAGGCGGCCTGCGTTGAGATTTGCGGCGCAGGCACGGGCCTCACAGTCTCCCATGCCGCTACTGCTGCCCCGGTCTGAAGAAAACCACGCCGTGATATGCCCCGGTCGGTAGGATCGGATTTCCTGCTCATAGCTGTCGCGGGCTCCCGTTCACTTGCTTCGAATTTAGCACAGCGAGCGAAAGCTAAGGGGGCAGGGATGTCGGCGACCGGGAGCCAGCCGCCCGATGCGCGCCTCTGGAGAGCGGCGCACGCGGCCTTTCCACGGAGCAAGCGGGTTCAAACGTGAGCCGCACTGGGCTCCGCGGGCAATCTTGCCCGAGCGTCGGGCAAGACTTGCCCGGCGTACTTCTGAACCTCGGGCGCTTTGGTCGATGATCGGAGATTAGTCGGGCAGTGGTGTAGTCGGGCTGTTCGAACGTCCGCTTACCCCGCTGGGAAGCGCGCGTCCGCGGCTCCGACCGGACTCGGCGTGCCGCGGCGCTCCAGAAGGCCGGCCACTCCCCCCTTTAACTGCCTCCGGGCCGCGTCCGTCCTGCCTTCCGGATCTTCTCGAGCATGGCCGCCATCTCCTGGACGATGTCCGGATGGCGACTGGCCACGTTCTCCTTTTCGCCGATGTCGGCTTCCAGATCATACAACTGGGGAATCGTATCCCTTCCCAGCTCGGTATTGGTCTCGAGGTTGACCTTGGCCCCTTGACTTGGCTCAATGTACTTCCACTTCCCCCGGATCAGCGACAGGATTCCGCCGTGCTCGACCAGGTGTTCGCGACCGGTCTTTGTTCTGCCCAGCAAGGCAGGGAGCACATCGAGACTATCTGGACCATCGGCCTCTGCAAGCCGCTGACCGGCGAAGGATGCGAAGGAAGAAAGGAAGTCGATCTGGCAGACAAGCGCGTCCGACTGTCCCGGCTTCAGACCCCCCGGCCATCGGCCGACGAAGGGCACCCGGGTGCCCGCGTCAAAAGCGCTGTACTTGCCACCGCGCAGGGGCCCGGCCGGGCGGTGCCCGTTCAGCTTCTCGACCGCTTGGTCCTTGTACCCGTCATCCACGACCGGTCCGTTGTCACTGGTAAAGAAAACCAGAGTATCCCTGGTGAGCCCGAGCCGGTCGAGGGTGTTCAGGATCTGCCCGACCGACCAATCCAACTCAAGGATCGCGTCCCCCCTGGGACCCAATCCGCTTTTCCCAACGAATCGGGAATTGGGAACACGCGGCACGTGAATATCGTGAGTAGAAAAGTAGAGGAAAAACGGGATGTCCTTGCTCTTCTCGATGAAGGCGGTCGCCTTGCCGGTGATTACATCAGCGATCTCCTCATCGACCCACCGGGCAGCCTTGCCACCGCTCATGTACCCGATCCGGCTGATGCCGTTGACGATCGTCTGGTCATGCCCGTGACTCGGGTGAACTTTAAGCAACTCCGGGTTTTCCTTACCTGTCGGCTCGTTTCCAACTTTTTCCTGATAACTGACCTGGATCGGATCGTTCGGATCGAGTCCGACCACCCGTCGATTCTCTACGAAGACGCACGGAACCCGGTCGCCGGTTGCGGGGATCAGGAAACAGTAATCAAAACCGATATCCAGGGGACCCGGCTTGATATCGCCATTCCAGTCGAGGCCCGCGTCTCCCAAGCCAAGATGCCATTTCCCGACCGCCGCCGTCGCGTAACCGGCTTTACGAAGCATCGACGGAAGGGTGGTTCGACCCGGCTCAATAATCAGGGGTGCGTTGCCGGGAAGGACTCCGGTCCCCCGCCTCCGCCAGGCATATTCACCGGTCAGCATCGCATATCGCGAGGGAGTGCACGTGGCAGAGGGCGAATGCGCGTTCGTGAAGCGTCGGCCTTCAGTGGCGAGCCGGTCGATATTGGGCGTCTTAACCCGGGTAGCTCCGTAGCAGCTCACATCCCCATAGCCAAGATCGTCGGCGTAGATAATGACAATGTTCCGAGGCCGGCCGGGCGGCGACTGCGCGGCCAGCCGAGAGGGAATGAAGGCGCCGGCGGCGCCGGCTCCGAGGGCCTTCAAGAACGGCCGTCTTGGGATAGCATTCATGCTCACAGGAACCTCCCTGGTTGGATCAGAAACAAAGAAGAGCGGTTACCGGAAAATGATCGGAAGGCGTTCGGCCCCCTCGTTCATCCCGGACGATGGCCGCTTCTTTCACCTGGATCGAGGCGGTTATCAGGATATAGTCAATTTTCTCGCCCGTACGATTGCCCTTGAAACCGTTGAACGTCCCCACCTCGGTTGCATCCGGGTGCAGTACCCGAAAACTGTCGCGCAACCGGATCGCGCGCTCGGACGCCGCCTCCGACGGAGGATCCGATAGCAGCGCCCTTACCGCCGGGTTCGATTCCCCGGCGTTGAAGTCGCCGGTCACGATCACGGGATCCTGGTGTTCACGGGTCTGGATTCGCTCCAAAAGCAGGTCGGCGCTTCGTTCCCGGGACACCTGCGATATGTGATCAAGATGGAGATTGTAGACGTAGAATTTCTTGCTCGAGTCGAGTTCTGAGAACCGCGCCCACGTGCACATCCGCGTTATCTGGTTCCCCCAGTGCTTCGAGCCGGCAATCTCGGGCGTGTCCGAGAACCAGAAGTTGCCCTGTTGTTCGACTGTCACCCGATCCGTCCGGTACAGCAGAGCCGAATGCTCGCCGGCGCTTTTGCCGTCGTCTCGGCCGACTCCGACGCTGGCATAGGCCGGCACCGCCTTCAGGATCTCGTCGATCTGGAAACGCAGCGCTTCCTGCAACCCGACGACGGTCGGCTGGTGACTTCGGAGCAGCTCAAATACCTGATCGCGTCTATTCGTCCATTGATCCAAGCCGTCCGCAGCGGTCCCATAGCGGATGTTGAAGGTCATGATCGGAACCGGCGAACAGGCGGGTTCCGCGGGTGAAGCGTCGAGAGTACAGGCGGCCGTCAACGTCAGGAGGAGGGTGACGCGGCACAGAGCAGGCAGCAGAGCATTCCTCATGGCGGCAGCTTAGCGCAGCTTTGCCATGCCGTCATCTAGTCTTTCTGCGCGGGGTTATCCTTCGGGATCCGGACCAGCACTTCGGTTCCGGCGCTTTGGCGACTTGAAACGTTCAGTTCCCCGCCCAGACGAACAGCTCGCTCTCTCATGCTCAGAACGCCAAAAGTGTCCCGCCCCGCAAAATCCTCGGGTAATCCTTTTCCGTCGTCTCTCACCGTCAGGCTGATCGTCTCCCCTTCATAATCGAGAGCGATGTCCACGTTATGAGCTTCGGAGTGGCGGGCAACGTTGGCCAGCGCCTCCTGAAGGATGCGGAACAGAGTGATGGAATAGGCTGGACTTAGAGGATCGGGACCCGGGAGGATCGTCAGCGCGCATTGAATCTGTGTTCTCTGCCGAAAGTCTTTGACCAGCCAGTCGACGGCTGCATCCAGGCCCAAATCATCCAGCACAAGCGGCCTCAGATTCCTGGCGATTCGTCGGATTTCCTCAATCACACCGTCCAGCACACCAGAGACGGATCCGATACGAGCCTGCAACTCCTGCGGGGATTGGCGACAAGCGAGCTCCAGGTTGGACAGTTCGAATTTCGCGACGGCGAGCGCCTGCCCGAGATGATCATGAATCTCGGTCGCTATGCGTTTGCTTTCTTCCTCCCGGACCGAGTCCATGTGCGCGGTCAGGCGGCGAAGCTCCGCCGCAATCTCTTCGGCTCGCCGTGCCTCGTCAAGAATGTTGCCGACCAGGCGCCGATTTTCGAATTCCAGCCGAAGCCCCTCCTTCTGACTCATTGCCATTCTGAAAACCGAGCTCGTCATCAGTGCGAGAAAAATCGCCGGACATCAATCCCATAGCGAGGTGAATAGGGTCGGGGAACGAAAGGAAGCGAACGATCATCGGGGTGACAGCGGGAAATGCGTACAACGAGAAGGCGAGTCTCGAGATGGAGTATGTCCCGACCGCCCCGGCCACCATTCCTCCGATTACGAATGCCTGAAAGATCTGGTGAACAGCGGAGTCGGTGGGAAACGCAAAAATTGCCAGGGAACCCCAGACGATACCCGAGAGGAGATTGCCGATTAACAGCAAGCGGCCCCAATCCGGGCGCATTTCGATTCCAGTCGGACGATTTCTGGTAGCGGCGGTACAGAACGTACCGGATGAATGCCAGGACGAAGACCGCGGATAGCCAAACGATTAGACGCAGCCGGGGCACGACGAACCAGAGAACTGAAACGAGTATCACCGAATTGGCGACTCCCGCCAGCAATCCGACGGGGAGCATCAAGTAAAGGCGTCTGACTTGTTCCAGGTAGATGCAGTCCTGTGGTCGGTTGACACCGTCCCCTGATCATTCATGAAGACCCTGCTAGTCCCCACCCGGCTACTAGCGTATTCCTTATCTTCGAGGACTGCAAAAACCCGGCCGCACGCCTCGGAAGCGCTACCAGCCTGCCGCTCCACCATCCGGGTCACGCCGGTCGCAGCCGGCCTCCAGGAGGTCTGCCTCGGCGTCGTAGACGATTGCCTGAACCACCCCTTGAGAACGAACCGGGATCAGACTGTGTCCGAGGGATTTGAGAATCGAAAGGGTATCCGGTGAGACCCCGTTGCGTTCGAAGGAAATCCGATCCGGGAGCCACTGATGGTGAATGCGGGGAGCATCGACCGCCTCCTGCACGTTCATGCCGAAGTCGACGACGTTCACGATCGTCTGCAGCACGGTGTTGATGATCGTGCGGCCTCCCGGACTCCCGGTTACCATGAGGACCTTGCCGTCCCGGGCGAGGATCGTCGGCGTCATGCTCGAGAGCATTCGCTTGCCTGGCGCGGCGAGATTGGGCGGAGTCCCGACGAGACCCGTCTCATCGGTGAGACCCGGGCCCGCGTTGAAGTCCCCCATCTCGTTATTCAGCAGGAAACCGGCACCCGGAACCACAATTCGCGACCCGTATCCGCCCTCCAGCGTGAAGGTCAGAGCCACCGCCGAGCGGTCACGATCGACGACGGACAGATGGGTTGTTTCCTCGCTCTCGTCCGAAGGCCATTCCCGAGCAAGCGGGGGTGGAGCGCGAGGCTGCGTTCCTGTTTATCGTCCTGCGCAGCGCGGCCGCGTACTCCTTTGAAACGAGCTTCGGGAGGGGCATCTCTCGGTTGAAGTCCGGGTCTCCGAGGTATTGAGCCCGATCGGCGTAAGCCCTGCGCATGCTTTCCGCCATCAGATGCAGGCTAGCCGCCGACCCAAACCCGAGCTCGCCGAGATCGTACCCCTCGAGCACATTCAGCATCTCGATCAAGACGGTTCCGCCCGAAGTCGGGGGCGGCATCGCAATGACTTCCGTCCCCCGGTAACTGCCTCGCAACGCAGTCCTTTCTACCGCCCTGTACGCCTTCAGATCATCGGCCGTAATCAACCCGCCCCCAGCCGCCATTTCCTTGACGATCAAGCTGGCCGTCTCGCCCTCGTAGAATCCCGCCGGACCTTTCTCGGCAATCCTTTGCAGCGTCCGGGCGAGGTCCGGCTGACGAAGAGTGTCCCCAGGTTCGTACGGCACGCCGTCCCGGGAAAACTGCCGGAAGGAAGCCGGATATTTCCTCATCTCGGGGAGTACCGACCTGAGGGACCGGCTGAGCCCGGGCGAGACTGTGAACCCGTTGTTGGCGAGATCGATTGCGGGAGCCAGAAGACGCTTCCACGGCAATCGTCCCTTCCGGCTCCACGCGAGGTGCAAACCGGCGACGGTCCCCGGAACCCCAATCGACAAATAGCTGTCGTGGTGCAAAGCGGCGTCGTATTGCCCGTTGCGCAGAAACATGCGAGCGGTGGCCGCTTTCGGCGCCGTCTCCCGGAAATCGAAAGCAGCCGGTTCACCCTGCGCGGGCCTGAACAGCAGAAAACCCCCGCCGCCTATATTTCCAGCCGTCGGATGGGTGACCGCCAATGCAAAGGCGGTCGCAACCGCCGCATCCACGGCATTCCCACCCTCTTGGAGGACCTTCGCGCCGACCCGTGAAGCGATCTCGTTCTGCGAAACCACCATTCCGCGCCGCGCCCGCACCGGTTGGGTCGCCGCCAAAAGCGGGGAAACGGCCAGGAACAGGGCCGCACAAAGTCCAATCGCCATTCTGCATTTCATGATGTTTCGAGCTCCGGCAGTTTCGGGGACATAATACTTAATTCCCATCCCGTTACCGCGGCCTCCCCGTGGCAGTTTCGGGGACATAATACTTAATTCCCATCCCGCTTACCGCGGGCTCCCCGTAAGCAAAGGAATTAAGTTTTGTGTCCCCGAAACTCCCCGAACTCCCCGAAACTCCCCCAAACTCCCCGAACGCTCCCCCCGAACCTCCCGCGAAACTCGCGCCAAAACCGTCCTCATTCGATCCCCAGTTTCTTCTGGATCTGTTCCAAGGGGACGCCCTTCGTCTCCGGCATGACAAACAGCACCCAAAGAAGCTGGAGCACCATCATCGCGGCATAGAATGCGAACGTGTGCCCACCCGACCATCCGGCGATCATGGGGAATGTCCAGGAGATCGCGGCGGCCATGACCCAGTGCGTGAAGCTCCCGAGCGCCTGCCCGCGCGCGCGCACCCGATTGGGGAAGATCTCGCTGATAAAAACCCAGATCACCGCTCCCTGGCCAAAGGCGTGCGAGGCGATGAACACCAGCAGACTGATCAGGACGATTGTCCCGCCGGTCGCGTCGAAATTCGTCCCGAAAGTGTAGAAGGCCCAGGCCGTGGTGCCGAGGCTCAGGATGTAGCCGATCGAGCCGACGAGCATGAGTTTCCGTCGCCCGAAATGATCGATGACCAGCAGCGCGGCCATGGTGAAAAGAAGGTTCGTGCCGCCGATGGCAACCGTCTGCAGCAGTGCCGAATGCTGACCGGCGCCGGCCATTTTAAAGATGTACGGGGCGTAGTACATCAATGCGTTGATGCCCGAGAGCTGGTTGAACATTGCGATCGCGACGGCGAGCAGAATCGGGGTCAGGTATTTCCGTTGGTAGAAGGGCTCGGTCAGAGTGTGGTGCTCCAGATCCATCGAAGCCTGGATTTCGCGTATCTCCGTCTCAACGCTCCCCGTGTCGGTACCGAGGCGGGACAGCACTGCCCGTGCTGCCTCCACTCGCCCCTGGGAGACAAGCCACCTGGGGCTGCCCGGAGTGAGGAACAAGAGAAAGAAGAACGCGGCCGCCGGGAAAGCCTCCACGCCGAACATCCATCGCCACGCCGTCGGGCCGACGTCCAGCTGGACGATCAGGTAGTTGGAGAAAGAAGGCCAGGAGTATTCCGAGAACGATGTTGAACTGCGTTATCGCGACCATTCGGCCACGGTAGTAAGCAGGAGAAATCTCGGCGATGTACATCGGGGAAACGACCGAAGCGCCCCCCACACCGATCCCCCCGATGAAGCGAAAGAAGAGGAAAGAGGACCAATCCCATGCGAGCGCGGTTCCGACCGCCGAGACGAAGTAAAGGATCGCAATGGCAAACAAGGTCTTGCGGCGGCCGAAGCGATCGGCCGGACGGCCCGCGGCGATTGCTCCGACGATCGTTCCGATCAGCGCACTGGCGACGGTGAAACCGAGCCCGAAGCTGCTCAGTCGGTAGACCTGCTGAAGAGCCTCCGTCGTGCCCGAGATGACGGCCGTGTCGAATCCGAACAGGAGGCCGCCGAGAGCCGCAATGATCGTGTTCCCAAGGACCTGGCGGTTGAGCTTCATTGAAGGAATAGTATGCTGGCCCGCCTCCTCGGAAAAAGCGCAAAGATTGGCCGGATTCCGAAGATTCCCACTCCGAACCGGGCCGAAGTCTTTGATATCATTGAAGAAAGCGCCGCACATTGTGGAGGAATGACTCATGAACCGTTTTGGCCTCGTGTTACTGCTAACCTGTGTCGCGATTTGCTCAAACGCCCTCGCTCAAACCGAGATAGAGGGCTTCCTCGGCGTCTATGACCCTGGCACGGAACTGAACCAGGCGGACTTCGATCGGGGCGTAGCGATGGGTTTCAGGGTCGGCCATTCGTTTCTGGCGGTCCTGGGGACCGAATTCAGCTATACGGCCGCGGCCGGACTGCAGGACCGGTTGGGAACCTTCGACGAGAACATCCATCTTCTGAACGGCAACTTCCTGGTCCAGCTCCCCGTGGGCGGGTTTGTTCCGTTTGGAACCGTCGGCTTCGGCAGCATCATCGGTCAAACTGACACCAGCTTCAAGATTCGCAGCGCCTGGACCTGGAATGCCGGAGGCGGCTTGAAGATCAGGAACATCGCGGGTCCTGTGGGTGTCCGCTTCGATGTCCGTTACTACGCGATTCCGGACGGAATCGAAGTATTTGCTTTGCCGCCCGACTTGAACCGCCAGAACTTCAATCTGATGGAGGTCAGCGGGGGAATACTGCTGACGTTCTAGCAGACAGTCACAATCATCTGACTCCAACGTGATTGCTTACGGTGAGAATCCGCGCACTTCGCTGAAAAAGCGCTCCGTTTGCGGTTCTTCCTGTTCGACGCCCGCGCTTGTCTGCAAAGGGTCGTCGAGGTGAACAGAACCGCAAACGGAGCGTTTTTTGCGAGAGTGCGCGGATTCTCACCGTAAGCAATTGGCCGCGTCTCCAGCCGCCTCTCCCGCTGTTCTCTTCTTGCCTCGATCTCGCCACGCGATTACATTGGGCGGGATGAAAACGACTCTCCTCTCTCTCGTGATCCTATTCTGCCTGCCTCGACATCGCTCTTTCTCCCAGACCCGCCACCCGGATGGAACCGGGAAGGTGGAGATTTCGGGCGAGCTCAGGCAGTGGCACAAGGTCACCCTGACGCTTGACGGACCTTTCGCCGACGAGCGCGACGACGAGCCGAACCCGTTCACCGATTACTGCCTCACCGTCAGCTTCGCTCACGAATCCGGCTCACCCGTCTACTCGGTGCCCGGGTACTTTGCCGCCGACGGAAATGCGGCCCAGACATCGGCCCAATCGGGCACTAAGTGGCGAGCCCACCTTTCGCCCGACAAGCCGGGCACATGGACGTACAGAGTCTCGTTCGTGAAGGGCAAGCAAGCGGCGACTGATCCGGCGGTCCGGGGAGAGAAGGTGGCCCCCTTCGACGGGCAATCGGGCAGATTCAGGATCGCCCCGACGGACAAGAAAGGGCGTGACTTTCGGTCCAAGGGACGACTGCGTTACGTGGGCAAGCACTACCTCCAGTTCGCCGGTACCGGCGAGTACTTCCTGAAAGCGGGGCCGGACGCCCCGGAAACTCTGCTCGCTTATGCGGACTTCGATGGAACCGAGCCCGGGCGCGGCCGGGAAGCCCGCCAGGGTGAGGCGAGCCCCGTGCAGATTCTCCACCAGTACCAGCCACACATCCGGGACTGGGCGCCCGGTGATCCCACCTGGAAGAACGGGAAAGGCAAAGGCCTTGTCGGTGCCTTGAACTATTTGGCCGGCAAAGGGTTGGACTCCTTTTCCTTCCTAACCTACAACGTGGGCGGAGACGGCGATAACGTCTGGCCCTTCGCGTCGCGCAGCGACAAGCTCCACTACGACTGTTCCAAACTCGATCAGTGGGGCATCGTTTTCGACCACGCAACCGCCCGTGGACTCTATCTTCACTTCAAAATGCAGGAGAACGAGATCGACGATAACCGGCGCGGACACACCGAGGAAACAGCAACGATTCCCGAGTCGCTGGATGGCGGGAAGCTGGGCCCCGAGCGGAGACTGTACTGCCGCGAGCTGATCGCCCGTTTTGCCCACAACCTGGCCTTGAACTGGAACATCGGCGAAGAGAACACCCAGTCCCCCGAAGAAATCCGGGACATGGCCCGCTATCTGAATGCTACTGATCCTTACAAGCACCACATCGTCATTCACACCTTCCCGGACAGGCAGGACAAGGTGTATCCGCCCTTGCTCGGCGACCAATCCCTGCTGACCGGAGCCTCGCTCCAGAACTCGTGGAGCAATGCCCATCAGCGAACCCTGCGCTGGTTGCTCGAATCCGAAAAAGCCGGCAAGCCGTGGGTCGTGGCCAACGACGAGCAGAATCCGGCCAGCATGGGGGTTCCTCCCGATCCTGGATACCAAAGCCATAGCGGCGAAGGGGAGGAGAACGGGAAGAAGTACACATTGAACGACGTGCGGAAGCTCTGCCTCTGGGGCAATCTGATGGCGGGAGGCGCGGGTGTCGAATACTATTTTGGCTACCAGTTGCCGCAGAATGACCTGGTGTGCGAGGACTGGAGAAGCCGGGACAAATCCTGGGACTACTGCCGGATTGCGCTTCAGTTTTTTTCTGAGAACCGGATTCCGGTCGCCGAGATGTCCAGCGCAGATGCCCTGGTCGGCAACCCGGGAAACGACAACTCGCGCTTTTGTCTTGCGAAGCCCGGACAGCTGTACCTCGTGTATCTCCCCGCAGGAGGACCGAGCGAGCTCGACCTGACGGGCGTGGCCGGGTCTTTCGGCGTCCGATGGTTCAATCCCCGCACCGGCGGTCCTCCCATCGAGGGTTCGGTACGCTCGGTCCGGGGCGGCGCAAAGATCCAACTGCCGGAACCGCCGGTCGAAGCGAACGAGGACTGGCTGCTCATCGTTAAACGCTAGACCAAGATCGCGCAAGATTCTGAAATAATGGAATCATGCGCCAACGTTTCCCACGACAGCCGAGAAACGTCGAGGTGATGCCATCGACGGACCAAACCGGGACGGGGACGGGGACGAGACCTTTCGACCCGGTCCTGGACGGGCTCACATACTACCTGGATCAGTTCTTCCGGATTCCAGGCACCCAGATCCGCTTTGGGCTGGACCCGGTCATTGGTTTTCTGTTCCCGGGGGCCGGAGATGCCATCTCGAACGTGCTTTCCGGGTACATGATCTGGCGTTCAATTCGTTACGGGTTGCCGAAGATCGTGGTTGCGCGGATGGTCTTCAACGTTGGGCTGGATTACGTCCTGGGCAGCGTGCCCGTCATTGGGGATCTTTTCGATTTCGGCTTTAAGGCCAACCAGAAGAACCTGAATCTCATTAAGAAGTACGCTTCAGGCCAACGAGCTCCTTCCTGGACCGACTGGGCATGGGCAGCAATCCTTCTCGCCATCCTGGCTGGGTTGGTTTTGGGCGGCCTGCTCGCCCTCATCCTTCTGCTGCGCTGGTACGGTTTCCGCCTGATGTGAATCTGCCGCCGGACCCTTTGCCAGGCGGCGGCGCAGACCGGCGGCCTTCCCCTTGCATTTGCTTTAACATCTCCCGCTCTTGCTGTAGACTCCGGTCGTCTCTGCCTCGGAGAGATGATTTGCTATGAGCGAAACGACTGCAAACAAGGACCGGCGTCGCCGGCTCGACGAATTGGCTGATCGAATAGGTGCAGCCGATCACGGCCCGAAGACGAGCCCTGCTCAGGGAACGCTTTCCTCGGTCATCGAGAATCTCTACGACCTCTTCACTAAGGACGTGACCCGGGAAGGGTTGCGTGATCTTTTCAAGCGGGATCCAAAGGCGACCTTCCATTTCTTCCTCAGGGGTATCGACTTCGCCACGATGCGGCCGCTTCCCTGGTACCGACGCTATCCAATCATCGCCGCCCGGGTGTTCATTGCCCTGGCTTACCAGTTGAGCCCGCCGCGCCGGATTGCCTTCGCCATCGCCTGTTTTGCGTTCCTGCTCGGATTCATTCCCCGGGTCGCCTACCAGACGCGCACCGAGGGCGGCTCTCTGACGATCACAACGTCGGCCGGAAATTTCTGGTGGCTCGTCGCGATCCTGATCTTCGCCCTGCTTCTCCTTATCGAGCTCCGCGACAAGCTGAGCCTGAAGGCGGATTTGGAGATCGCGCGGGAGATCCAGAGCGGCCTGGTCGCATCCGGGCTCCACTGCCACCATGACTTTGAGATCTTCTGCAAGATGCGGCCGGCCAACACGGTCGGCGGCGACTACTGTGATCTCATCGAGCTCGGGTCGCCCGACTGCATGGCTGTCGTCATTGGAGACGTCGCCGGCAAGGGAATGCCGGCAGCGCTCCTCATGGCGCTGATTCAGGGCAGCCTTCGCACTCTGGTCACCGCCGGCCACCGCGGCGCCGACCTCATCGCCAAACTCAACATCTACTTGTGCGCAAGCATGCCGAGAAACAGCTTCGTGACACTGTTCTACGGCGAGCTGAACACCGCGACAGGTGAGCTCACCTACGTAAATGCCGGGCACAACCCGCCCTTCATCCTCAGGCCAACTTCGGTTGAACGACTCGCACCCACCTCGATGGTCCTTGGGGTTATGGACGGAATAAACATAGAGAGTGGTCGCGTTGTTCTGGCCGCCAGCGACCATTTGCTCCTCTATACCGACGGAATACCGGAAGCGGCAGATCTTACGGGACAGGAATACGGAGAAGAACGGCTTCTGAGCTTCCTGCGCAGGGAGCCGGTTGGCCTGCAATCCGAGCTGCTCGATCGCTTGATCGCGGAGGTCGTGGCGCACTGCGGCGACAACCGGCCTCATGACGACATGACGATGATTTCCTTGATTCGACGGCTGCCGCGAGTCGACGTTCAGAATCCGGTGATCCCGCCTCCGCTTCCGGTGGGTTACGCCTAGAGGGTCAGCGGGCAGCGGGCAGGGGCAGTGGCAGCAGGCAGTGCGCAGTGCGTAGTGCGCAGCGTGCAGTGCGTAGTCTGCAGTGTGCAGTGCGCAGTCTGCAGTTCTTAGTCGTCAGTGGTCAGTCGTCAGTCGTCAGTGCGCAGTCTGCAGTGCGCAGCGCGCAGTGCGCAGTCGTCCCGGGAGCTTCCATGCGTCGTTCATCGTTTCTCGTTTGGTCTTTCGCCGGCCTCTTGAGTGGAGTGGTAGGGTGGGCCGTCGGTGATTTGTTCGGCTCTTTTCTTCCGCAAACGGTGGCTGCGTGTGCGGCGATCGGCACCTCGATGGGGCTTCTCACAAGAAGCGTCCGAACGGGTGTCTTCGCGGGGCTGGCAGCCGGAGCCGCTGCAGCCGTAGCATTCCTTGTCGGAGGCCGGGTTGTGACCGCGCTGGCAGCCTGGCCCGCGTCGGCACTCGCCCTCGGGATCGCGGCCGCCTCTCTCCTGTCTCGACGGAGGGCAAGAATCGGCACGGCGTTGACTTCGCCCCTGTTCGGCATTGCCGGATTCGTATGCGGGGCGGGCCTCGCTTTCGCTCTCGGTGCTGGTTTCAATGAGAGCCGCCTGGCGGCCCAGTTCATGCCCGCTGGAGCGGCCGGCTTCGGGCTTTTCACACTCGGCGGTATACGGGTGATCGGCGGCTGGCTGGATCGTGCCCCTAAGGCCGCGACTCAGGCAGCAGGAGGGAGCCTATGAGCGAGCGATTGCCCTCCGAAAACAACCAGACTCCGCTCACGAGACGCGATCTGTTCAGAATGAGCGCGGGCGCCTTCGGACTTTTGGCCGCCTCGGCCTCCACTGGCTGCAACCTTCGCGTCCGGGACTGCAAAAGCGTGCCTCCCAACCCCTTCCTGCATCGAGGACGGCCACTGCTGGTGGCGGTCGAGGGAGAAGATCTCCCGGCCATGCTGCGTGCCGGAATCGAAGCGTTGGGTGGTTTGGATAAACTCACGACCCTCGGCCGGGACGCGATTTTCCGTGGCAACTTTGTCGCCCCGCAGCCTTACCCGGTCAGCACACACCCCGACTTCATCTCCACGGTCGGGACCCTGGTGCGCGATTCCGGTTTTCGGCGCACGGTCCTGTTCGACAGCCACGGCACCAGGCTCCTCGCGGCCGTCTCGCCCGACTCGATCATGCGAAAGCTGGGAGTCATCGAGAAGCTCACCAGCCGCGGAATCGAGGTCCAAACACGCGATTTCCTGGATAGCGGTGAGTTCCAGCTGGTTCGGAATCCTGCCTGGTCGATCGCTTCTCCGGTCGCCGTCCACAGGATGATCCACGAAGCCGGGGTTGTGATCAGCTTACCGGTCGTGAAACGTCACGGCGCCGCCCAGTTTACCTGCGCCCTGAAAATGCACTTCGGCTCGGTGAGCATGGCTGATCGAATCGTTACCCACAAGAACGAGGGTAGCCAGTATCTCGATCAGCGCCTCGTCCATTTCGCTGACGCCACCAGGCCGCAGCTCACAATCGTCGACGCCCGGGCGATCCTTGCCAGGCGCGGCCCCACGCTTACAGCGGGAGGGGAGGTTATCCGCGGCGTAAACCGAATAGTGCTGTGCGGGGATATGGTGGCAACCGATGCATACTGTGCACGATTGATGGCGGAGCGGGACCCAACCTTTGCTGTGGACATGATTGCCGGACAACTGAAACACGCGGTCGAGCTCAAGCTCGGAACGGCCGATCTGGAGGCGGTCCGGATCGTGGAGATCCGCGTATGATTTGCCGGTTCGCCGCCTCTTCGGTCGTCTGCCTCCTGGTGCTCACGGGCTGCGGTTCGTCAAGCCCGCTGCCGGCCGGGGGCGAGCTGGGTCCCTTTGCGGATATCGGCGATCCCGAGTCTTACACCTCCTCGGGGCTGTACACGTATATGGACGGGGGTGCGGACATCTTTCTCGAGTACGGCTCCCTCGCCCTCTCCGTTCGCCGGTACTCCCAAGGCGCCAGCCAGATGACCGTCGAACTGTTCGAGATGAGGGATCGCGCGGCGGCCGCCGCCCTCTACAGTTACATGCGCCGACCCGGTTCGGAAGCGGATCTCATGCCCGGCTGTCGGGCCAGCATGACGGCTGGCGAAATCCTTCTGGCGAGGGGGAAGTACTACCTGGCGTGCAGAAACGACGATCCTATGGCCAACCAGTCCAATGCGGTTCGCGACTTGACGAGGCGAATCGCCGGCCGGCTCGTCGGGGAATGCGGGTTGGAGTCCGTCTTCAGCCCCATTCGCGCGGCCCATCCAGTCCCCGGCACCGAGGTCTCGATTTGCGGTCCAATCGGTCTTGGCGTCCGTCCCTGGGTCGCACCACTCCAACGGAAGGGTTTCGAGCGGGGTTGGCTTGCTTCGTACCGTACCGCTTCAGGTCTGGTCGAAGCGCTGCTCGCCGAATACCAGACCCCCGAATTTGCCGCCGCGAGCGTGACAGGGCTATCGGCCACCCCGCACAAGGGCGTCAAAGCCCAGAACCGCGGCCGCCGTGTTGTGATTCTCCAGAGCCCCGCCCCTGTTGCCCCGCCGGAATTGTCCGCCCTGGCGGATTCGTTACTGGCCCGCTAAGAAATCGAGAACAGCCACCGGGAGGGTGGCCAGCTCTCCCGGCACAACTCGCAAGCCAACGCCGCAGACAGGCGAGGCTGCTTCTGCTTCCAATGATCCCTGGAACTTCTTTAAAGCGGGCAAGTCCCCGAAGAGCTCCTGGGGAAACCGCGCCAGTTGTCCGTTCGCAGGGATCTGAATTACGGCGGAAGCGACAGCCGTCCCAGCCATGTCTCGAAGCCGTAACGTCACATCTACTGGAATCGGGTTCGGGTTCATAAGCGCCAACCCGGTGGCAACGGTCCTCGCCACGTCGGAATCGACCGCAGTCGCCAGTCGTCGGGTTGCTCGAGAGGCGGGAACACCGGCCAAACCCGCAACACCCGAGAACAAAACCGTGCCGGTCAGCGACGAGTTGCTCTCTACGATCGCCGACCCGACGGACCGTTCTCCGGCGCTCGTGCTTCTAAACAAACGTATCCCAAGGGGAGGAACATCAAAGGTCAGTTCCCGGTTGGCCGGCTGATCATTGATCGTTGTCGCCAGCGGCTGCCCCTGGCTGTCGAACAGCTCGATCCGTCCGTTGGCCGATTGAGTCTGAGAAGGGTTCGCGAGCACGAGCGTTGAAACGAGCCCGGCTCCACTGGCGAACTGGGGGAAATGGAGCCGTTCGACTTTATCTTTGACGACCAGACGGCGGACCGTGTGGTTGGAGGTGTCGGCAACCACGAGGGTGCCGCCTGGTCCGAATTGAATCGACGACGTGTATCCGAAGCGAGCCTCTTTACCCACGCCGTCGCTCGTTCCACAAGGGGAAATCGGCGAGGTCGGAGCTTCAGGATAACCGGCCAGCGTGGTCACATATCCGTCCGGCTCCACCCGTCGGATAACGTATCCATCCGCCACGAAGACGGTCCCGGAAGCGTCCACGGCAATTCCGGACGGAAAGCTGAACAGAGCACTGGAAGGGGCGCCGTCCTTGTACCCGGGCACATTGCAGGTTCCGCCGATGGTCGTCACCTGCCCGTCAGACGCTACTTTACGGACAAGCGCATTGCGATAGTCGGCGACAAAGACGTTCTCCCGGGAATCGACGGCGATCTTCCACGGCTGGCTGAAGCGGGCGTTTTGACCCGGCCCATCCGCGTACCCCGCCCGCCGCGGGGTTCCGGCCAATGTGCTCACAACACCGTCAGGCGTGACCTTGCGGATAGAGTGGTTATCCCGGTCCGAAACATAGATGACGCCAGATCCACTAACAGCTATCCCGGACGGATCATCAAACCGCGCATCCACTCCCTTCCCGTCGGCCCATCCGTATTCGCCCGCCTTTCCCGCCAGAGTCGAGACGACGCCGTCCGCACCGATCCGCCGGATGGTGTGGTTCTGGGAATCGGCCACGAGCAGGTTTCCACTCGAGTCCAGACAAACCGCCCGCGGCGTCTTGAATCTCGCTGAAGCGGCTGCCCCGTCGGAGGACCCGCTGACGCCCGTCTGACCGGCAAAAGTTGTGACCCTCCCGGTGACCGCGTCGATCCTGCGAATAGTGTGGTTTCCGCTGTCAGCCACATAAATGTTGCCTGCCTCGTCGACCGCTGCATCCCGAGGAGAAGACAGGAGAGCTTCGTTACGGTCGCCATCCAGGCCGCCTGGTTCGAGAGGTCGACCGGCGATTGTGCTGACGTCGGCAAGCGGCCCGGGACGCCGACCAGCCGTCTGCGATGCGACGGGGAGGGTGGCATAGGCTCCGGGAGAGCTCATGATCGCCAGACCGTCGAAGGGAAGGGGGGAGGTCACGCTGAGCGTGCCGGTAAAGCCCGTGTCCGTCGAGAAGCCGGGCAAAAGCTCATCGATATATTGCACTGTCTGGCCGGCTGCCTCCAAATGCAGCGTCGACGAGCGGCTTGCGATCGGGTCCCCGGATTGAGTGCGCAGCTGCAGGGCAATTTCAACAGCTTCCGGATTGGGGTTGGAGAGGGCGAGGCCGGTCCGGATTCCCAGGCCCGCATCCTGGATGACCGGAAGGAGCAGTGATCGGACGGACAGTGTCGACGCCGGGACCGCAGCCATTCCGTGGACGCTCGCAAAAAGTACCGAGCCGGCCAGAGGTCTGTCGGAGCTCACTTGCAGCCATCCGCTGCTCGCGTCGCTCTCCGAACCCGGATGGTAAAAAGCGCAGCCCCGAGGCGCAAGCGAGAACCGGAAGCGTCCCTCCCCGTCTTGCTCCCCCGGCTGACCGTCCATGTTGATCGGCCATGCCTGCCCGTCCGCACGCCTCGCGTTCAGACTGCCCGGTGTTTCGGACTCTCCGGAAGGATTCAGGAGAATGACGGTGGATTCGATCTCCGGACCGCAAACGAAGTCTGAGAAGAAAAGCGCATTGTTGTTCAACGTCAGCCACGCACCTGCCGAGCTCATCTCCTCGATCCTCGCGCTGATTCCGTTGGCCCGGTCCACGAAAACCTCATCCGTTTTCCACACAGCGCCGTCATCGCCCGTATTCCCGTTGCCATCCTGATCGACAATGTGGGCGGGGTGCCATTCGGTGGCACCCCAGTTAATGTTCACTTCGTGACGCTCGCTGTCGATGTCATGGATAATCACGCCGTCGTCCGGAAGTCCGCTGTCGTAACCGATTCGGTACCGGTACTCGAAAGTGTAGTACCGGGTGGACGAGTCCCCGATCGGGACTTTAGCCATAAGGAACCCAGGGGCTTCCGGTTGAGCCAACCTTTCGATTCGAATCCTCGACTGGCTGCCCGCGCCGACGGTGTGCCTTGACTCCTCCGGCAACCACCCCAACATGTCCTTGTGGTAAGCGATCGTGTGGATTCCCAAGATGCCGTAATCGGGGTCGGTGACGTTCGCACCCCAATAACTCATCACGTCCCAGAAGTTGTCGTAATTGAAACCGTATGGGCCGGATGAATGAGGCAGGCCGAGTGCGTGCCCCATCTCGTGGGCGAAGACGTTATGAACGTTGAAAACCTCGCGCTGGAACACCCAGGTGCCGATGCCCGCGGGAATGTACGTCACTCCCCAGTTCCGCGACACACCGTCGAGCCGGGTGTAGATCGATCCGCCGTAAGCCGTGGCCCGATCTTGCTCGCGATCCCCCAAGAGGCCGTTGAAGACCAGGCTCATGCCGACAAAAGCGGGGAAGTACACATCCGGATCGGCAAGCGCGGTGGCGTCCTGAAAGGCATGGTAACCGTCAAGCCCGTTCGCCCCGACGTAGTAGGAACGCGCACGAGGCAGCGTGTACCATCCAACCGCTCGACTTCCGGCCAGGCTGACCAGGCCGTAGGATACCTCCCGCCAATAGTGGTCAAGCCCCGGCGCTTCGGAACCGAGCAGGCTTTCATAGTACTCGCGAGAACGGGGCGTGCTCGGGTCGTCTGCAAAACGACACAGAACAATCAGCCAGGGTTGGGGTCCGAGTCGGGCCGCAGGCGCGCCCTGTCGCCAGGGACTGGTCGCCCAGGGGAGGTTTGCAGGTCGATTGGACCCCGCCTGCGGCGGCGTGCCGGCGAGGGCGCTGACAGGGAAAAACGCGAGTAGGAGCAGGAAGGCTGTTGTTGTTCTCTTCACGGTTGGACCTCAACGCCCCCGACGGACTCCCCGGGGAAGAAATCGGCGACATAAACCTAATCCCCGTGAACCTGCGACAGCAGGTAAACGCTTTGGGAATTAGGTATTGTGTCCCCGATTTCCCGCCCCGGATTTCCCTTGCCGTCGCCCCCGCCTCACCGATTTTCCGGCTTCCCCCCTCGGCTAGGCCCGCACTGTCGACGCTTCGAGAATCTCGCGGACCAACCGGCCCAGATCGGCCAGCTGAAACGGCTTCTGGATCAGAGGCAATCCCTGGCGACGGACATCAGTACAAATGGACTTCGTATCCGCATACCCGGACATGAACAGGACCTTCAGGTCCGGGTTCTCCCGGACCATGCGGTGGTAAAACTGAGGTCCACTCTCGCCTGGCATGACAACATCCGCGAGCAGGAGCGCCACCTCATCCCTCCGGTCGCGGTAAAGCAATTCAGCCTCAATCGCGGACGCGGCCGATACCGTTTGGTAGCCGAAACTGGTCAGGGTGGCTTCGACAAGCTGGCGAACGTCCGGATCGTCCTCCAGAATGAGGACCAACTCGTTGCCGCCCTGAACCGACGGCTTCGCCTCCTCGCGCACCCGGACCTTTGCCTCGCCGACCACAAGGTAGGGGAAGAAGAGGCGAAACCTGGAGCCGGAACCCGGTGAGCTCTCGACCGTGATCGCCGCCTTGTGTTTGGTCACGATTCCGTAGACCGTCGACAGGCCGAGGCCTGTGCCCCTCCCCAATTCCTTGGTAGTGAAGAAAGGTTCGAAGATTCGCTCCCGGATTGCCTCGTCTATTCCCTGCCCCGTATCCGCGACTTCCAGCACGACATATTCGCCAGGCGACAGGTCCAGGTCAGAGCGCCTGCCTTTCAGAATCTGGGTGCAGGTTCGGATTGTGATATTCCCGCCCTTCGGCATGGCGTCCCGGGAATTGATCGCCAGGTTCATCAGCACCCGCTCGATCTGACTTTGATCGGCCCGGATGAGATCCCGGTCCGTGTCGGCGTGAAACGTAAGGCGAATATCTTCGCCGATCAGCCGGACGAGCATCGACAAGGAGCCCTGGATTAGGGCGTTTAGGTGGAGCGGCACCGGATGGAGCGGTTGCCGGCGACTGAAGGTCAGCATCTGCTTTGTCAGTCCGGTCGCCCGGTCGGCCAGTTCACGAACCTGCCGGATCTCGGGGACCATCGGCGCATCGGGACCGCCTTTCAGTAAAGCCATGTCGGCAGCCAGGCTGATGCCGGTCAGAATATTGTTGAAGTCGTGGGCAATGCCGCCGGCGAGCTTGCCCAGTGCTTCCATCTTCTGGGACTGCATCAATCGCTGCTCCAACCGGAGCCGCTCCTGTTCAGCCTCTTTCTTGTCACTGATCTCGCGCATCACGACCAGAAGCAGCTGCTGCTCACCGATTTCGGTTCGAGTGGTGCGCAGATCTCCCCAGACCGTCTCGCCGTTCTGTCGCTGAAGCCTGCACTCGAATTCGTGATAGGTGGTCGCGACACTTTTGCCGAAGGCGTGCCGGCAATCCTGGAGGCTGAGATCGAACGCCAGATCGGTGAAGGGCCGACCGAGCATCGAGTCCCGCCCCAGGCCCAGCATCTCACAAGCGGTTCGATTCACGTCCTGTATCTTCCCGGTCTCCGCGTCGAGCACCCATATCCCTTCCCGCACCGCGTTGAAAATCGTGAGGTAGTTGGCCTCCGAGGTTCTCAGCGTCCGCTCCGCTTTACGCCTCCTGATTGCGAGCTGTGCCGCCTCCATCACGAGGATCGCCAGGAAGCCGACCGCGAGAATGCCTCCGACCACCTGCCACTTGGAGCTATGCCACTCGAATCTCAGGTCCGCGATGTCGATCGTCACTTCCGAGCCGGGCGGCAAGGTGAAGGCTATGAGCTCGACCCGGTCGGCATCAAGCACTCCATTGCCGTGAATCCCGGCCGGCTGGTAGAACTGATTCCTGGAAAGGCCGCGGAGCGGCAGAGGCGTCGTCGCCCATTTATTCGAGACGAAGGGTACGGCGGCCGAGAAGACTTCCCCTGACGGCTCGCCGGGCTTCCGCGGGCGCTCGCGCAAATCGATCTGGATGTGGGGAGCGGTACCGCTGCATCGCCATCGGAGATAAAGGGTCGCGTCCCCGGCCGCGCTTGCGGTGGTCAGAATCCCAAACCCTGTCCACCCGTCCGCCTTGGCCACCCGGCAGCGCAAAAACTTGTGCGGCTGGTCCTCTTGGCCAGGCCCATTCTCAACGATCTCGATCTTGGCGTTGGGGTAATAGCTGAAGATAGGACTTACACCCTGCCATGGTCCCGTTGCCACGTTCTGGATTTCGACGAGAGGGAGCGAATACGAGGAGGGAATGAAGACCATCACGCAGAGAGCGCACACCGCCAGGGAGGCAATGGCGAGCACCATCACCCACCGGAACGGGTGAGCAGAGGGCTCCCGAGACTCATATGTTGCTTTCTCGGAAGACAAAACCGACAGTTGCTGCGCCCCCCCTTCCACTTGCCCCCCCAACTGGCTAACCGCGCGATTATCCCCCAGCGCTGCACCACTGACAAGGCCGGAGTTGTCAGGGGTCGGGATCGATCCAGACTCGACCACCGGGGATTGGAAATCGGGGACATAAACTCAATTCCCGTGAACCTGCGGAGAGCAGGTGAACGCTTTGGGAATTAAGTATTGTGTCCCCGATTCCCAATCCCGCTTACCGCCTCCCGCCTCCCCGTTTTCTCACTCAGTGGATAGAGAACCCTGTTTCGCCCCGGACACGCTAACTTCAGTGCCGGAAGAGCGTTTTTAGGGCCAACGGCCCGATTCTTGGCTCAAGCTCGGGCTCGAACGACTGACAGGCGCGGATTCCTGAACAACCAACGTGACGGCCGCCGACGCACACCGCCCTCCGGCATTGCAGGCAGCGATCGTGTAGGTCGTCGTCTGCGCGGGCGAGACCCGGCGCGAATCCTTGAATTGGAACGGAATACCGTCATCAGACAGATTCGTTATCGTCAACTGAGTCGCGCCTACAATCTCCCACGAGAGATCGGAGTAACGATGCTCGGCCTGGTCGATCAGCGGCGGGTTCGCCGTGAAGTACAGAATCCTCGGGACAGCCGGGGGGCTGACTGTCACGGTGACCGATTTGCTGCGACAGACGTCGGCCGCATTGCACGCGATCAGGGTGTAAGTCGTGGCCACCCGAGGCGCGACGGTTAGGCTATTTATGTACGGGTTGGTAACCTGACTGTTGTCGAAATTAGCCTCCGGGATTGTCACGCGCGAGGCGTTGTGTACTTCCCAGCTCAAGGTTGACTGTCCGCCCTCCTCGATCTCCTCCGGATTGGCCCTGAAGTACGTGATTTCGATCGGGGGCAAAACCTGCCTGACTGTCACCGTCAACGAGGAGCTGACGCAATCGCCCCTGACGTTGCAGGCATTGATCGTATAAATCGTGGTTTCAAGAGGACTTACAACCTTAGTTCCCTCCAATTGCCTGGGGTCGATAGGAACCGGAACGTTCGTGATGGAGACCTGGCTTGCGCTCGACACCTTCCAGCTCAACGTAGACGTCTGTCCGAGATCGATCTCCGGCGGTATCGCCATAAAGAGGCTGATGACGGGTAACTCGCGAACAACCACGGTCACGGAGGCAGTCGCGCATTCCCCGGCCGTATTGCAGGCATTCAGGGTGTAAATGGTTGTGGCGGACGGGGTCACCGCGTATGTGCCGGTCGGCCCCAGGTTGGACGGCCCGTTCGTCAGGCTGATGCGGGAATCTGCATCGGCCTGGTCAATCTGCCAGGATAGAACCGAGGATTGAGTTGGCTGGATCTCCGGCGGATTGGCGGCAAAACTGCGAATCACCAGCATTTTCGGTTTCACCGTCACCGTGACCTGCGCGGTCGTCGTTTCGCCCGTCCTGTTGAAAACGGTCAGGGTGTAGACGGTCGTCTGGTCAGGAGTGACGAGGTAAGGGGTGACCGGCGACTGCACTTGGTTGCCGCCATTTGTGAGCGTCATCCTGTAGGCGTTCTCCAGCTGCCAGGCAAGCACCGCGCTTTCACCTTTCCGAATTTCGGGAGGTGAGGCCGTGAAGCTGAGGATCCTCGGGAGTCTGTCTTTCACCGTGACGGTCACCTGCGCTGTGGCCGATTCCCCGGCATTGTTGAAGACATTGAGCGTGTAAACCGTGGTTTGAGCAGGAGCGACGGTACGGCTCTGCGAACCAGTCAGATCCTGAACATCCCCGCCGTTGGTCAGGGTGATTCTGGAGGCGTTTTCCACTTCCCAGGCAAGAACGGAGTTCTCTCCGGCAGAGATTTCGGCGGGAGTCGCTGTAAAACTCCTGATAGCAGGCAGGGCATCCTTAACCGTCACGGTCACTTCCGCTGATACGATCTCTCCCGCCCTGTTGTAAGCGGTCAGGGTGTACACGGTTGTCTTCGTGGGATTGACCGTAATCGACGTCCCCGTCAGATCGCGGCTTGTCCCATCATTGGTCAACCTCAGCGTCTCGGCACTCTCCACCTGCCAGGTCAGCACCGAAGTGCCGCCGCTCCGAATTTCAGGAGGAGTGGCTGTAAAACTGTTGATCACCGGCAGGCACGGCCGCACGGTCACGGTGACCGTCGCGCTCACCGCCTCGTTGACGAGGTTGAACGCGGTCAGAGTATAAGTGATCGTCTCGGTCGGGTTGACCTGAACCTGGCCTTCGTCGACTGCCGCAGTGACTGTCTTGTCGATGGAGGTATTGCTGATCGTGATGCGCGCCGCATCCTGGACCTTCCAGAAAAGGGTGGGTGGAACGGCTCCCTGGCATCCTGGGGTCCGGAAAAGCGCGTTGTCGACCCGGAAGTCGAGAACCTTGGGCTGAACAATCCTCAGCGTGGTGACGCGGACGGTGTCCGGCTCGCTTTCCAGCCCGAAGCTGTCTTTGACAATCAGTTCGAAGGTGTAGTCTTCGCCATTAGTTGGGGTAAAGCGGGGATGGGCCGTATTCGGATCCTGCAGTGCCACCAGAGGCTTCACGGCCCTCCAGGCATAGGTCAGGGAATCGCCGTCCGGGTCGTTCGACCCGCTACCGTCGAGGACGATCTGTCCATTGCGCCAATCGACGCCGATCTGATCCGGGCCGGCATCCGCGATCGGCCGTCGGTTACCGTGACGCACGATGCGGGTGAGGGTCTCGTAGCGAATCCGCGGCACGATAACCGGGACCGCTCCCTGATTGGCCTGCGTGAAGTCGGAGGGACGGGTCCATTTCCCGAACCTGAGCCCAATTCCGACTCGGAGGTTGTTCTCGGTGCTCTTGATGAAGCCCTCGTTGTAGCCGACCTCGGCGGTGACCGCCAGGCGGTCACGGAACCTCTCCCACGGCAGCGGCTGGATGTAGCGAAGGTTGCCTCCAAAGGCCGACTCGACGGTGGCCATTTTGATGTAACCAGCGGAACCTTCGAAGTATCCGATGTTCCGGCTGTTGGGGGGACCCAACTGAAAGTTGACGCCAAACTGATCGGCCACCTTCAGGTAGGTTTCTTCGAACAGAACGTCGTCGAACTGCACGGCATTCACGACCGGCTCATCGATGTTCGACGTGGTGGCAAACAAGCCGACCTGGCCGTATTTGAAGAGGTACCCCGCGTTGAAGAAGAACTGACCGATGTAACCTCCATCGTCCCAGGTATTGCGCTTCACGTAGCGCAGGCTCTGCAGGGCGGCGAACTGAAGGTTCTTTACGCGGACAACCGGGCCGATGTCCAGCTGGAATTCCCTGGCGCTGAAATCGAAGGGGTCACGCTGCTCGCGCGGCAGGTACTGTGAAGGGATATTGGCCAGGACCTGATCCAGGTCCATGAGATCGCGATGCTTGCGGAATTCGAACTCGCCCTGCGTTTGGAGGGCCAGGTGTTGGCCGAATCTCTGGAACATTCGCCCGCCAACCGCGCCTTCGAGCCCCCCGCCTCGTTGTCTTTGCCGAGGCGAAAATCGAGGAGGGAGAACTCGGGCCGGAAGGTGAGGGGAGTCGCGTCGGAGGCATAGAGCAACTCGGTCGACACCCGGGTGCCCGATTCGTCCACCTTCACGATAGCCGTTTTCGGGATCCTGGCGCCTTCTCCGCCGACTTCCAGATTGGCCTTCGCATCTGTGACGGCTTCGCCGCGTTTATAGAAGTAGTACTTCCCCTCGGGAATCCGGAGCTTCAGGGTCACCGGGTTGAGATTCCGGAATTCCGTTCCCACCTGCGCAACCCACTGGGTCTTTTCGACGTTTCCCGGGTTGACGGCGAAGTAGTCAGTCGGCTGGATCGCCATTTGCCGTTGAGCCGCCTGGTCGAGGTAATAGGTGATGAACCAGTTCTTTTCGACCGGCTCCCGCAGCCGGCTGTCCAGCGATTGGGCGAATGCTTGCGCGTAAGGCGAGGCGCCTGGCAGGGCTCTCACGCCCAGCTCACTTAGAGGGACGAGGTTAGACGACCGTTCGAAGCGAATCTCGACTTCTTTGCTGTTCTCACGAACCGCCTCATACCCGCCCTTCAGCCTCTGGTAGAACACGCTCAGCGGCTGCGCTCCGATCGTGTAGTCGTTGCCGAGGTTCGCCAGCGCTTCCAGACAGCGGCCCTGGTCGTAGCCGTAGGCGGCGCGTAACACCCGGCAGCCAGCTTGGACATTCAGCTCGAACACTTCGTGATCATTGATGAGGATACCCGCACACGCCATGATCAAATGCAGCCTGGCGAGTGCATCCGTCATCTGCCGATCCGGGATTCCTTCTGTCGCGTAATGATCTTCGGCAGCATTGCATTCCTTTTGCATTTCCCGAACCAGCTCGTAGTTGTCCTGAACAAAGTCGTAGCTTTCAAGACCCGGCTGCGGACTGGGGGGAAGCTTCAGCCTCTGCAATAGCACTTTTGCCCGTTCCAGGTGGTCGGCAATAGGGGCGGCCACGAGTGCTTGCGCGAGCACGACGGCAACGAGTGAGCACGCAAATAATAGAGGGAGCAGCCGAATTCGCACTGGAGACTCCTTTGGGCTTCGGGAGAGCATCATCGAGAGTGAGTTCCAATAAAAAGCCAAAAGAACGGTTGATTACTCCAACTGACAATCCGAGGATAAGGCGCCGACGCCTCCGCACATGCGCCACAGGCGGAGGTGCGCCATGGCTTCGCTGTGACGGCCGAGCCTGCAATTCGCCTGAGCCAGGTGCGCGTGAATTGTGCACCGTGCTTCTTCGGTGAAGGCAGGGCTGTCGGCGAAGTGCTCCTCGAGCCGGACGACCTCGGAGTCGTACCCGGACTCGGCAAGTTCCCTCGCATAATTCAGGACCCGTGTTCCGAGGTCCTGTCGTTTCTTGTCCAGGGGTTCGGTCAGGTCCGAGCCGAGGGAGGTTTCCAGGCCCTGCCGCATCGCATCGGCAGCCGCCTCCATCAACACGAATCGCGCCCACCGACGCTCGGGCGCGAGCATGAGGGAATCGGCAAATCCAAAGAGCTGCTCGGCATAAATTTCATATGCTCGCCACGCGTTTGCCTTGGAAACCAGGTGCGTCGCCCCGTCGGCTAAGAGCTTTCGAACCAACTGGGTCTGTTCCTCGAACTGCGGCCGGACGGCCTCGTAGCTCGGCGCATCCGCGCGGGGGATCAGTGAGGAGAGTTCCTCCTTTTTCGCAAGCTCCTGTCTCAGCTGATAGAAGTGAGAGGTGCCAGCCAGGTTCGAGTTATCCCAGCCGATCAGGAGGGTGCGATCCTCCTTGAGCTGCGCCTGGTAGTCGTGACCGCCGAAGATCTCAATGGAATCAACGCTGATCGCGTCCAGCACGCTGCCCAGGTGAGGGGCCAATTGCGGGAAGCGGGCGGAAATGGACACCATGAGATCGGTGAACTTCGGGAGGAATTGCGCCAGTTTCTCACGCCCCTCCTGGAGACTGCCTCCACTAATGCACAGGGCCTGGGCGCGATCGATGACCGCGATCTCAGTCGGCCGCTCCTTCATCATGCGGAATGTCCGGACGGTCTCGCGGACGGTGTCGACCGCGGAATCGATCGTCGCATCGTAGCCGGCTGGAAGTGTATTGGGCAGATCCTGTTTGAGCACCTGCTCGAGCTGCCATCCCGCACGGGAGAGACGGCTGTCCAGACACGAGGCGTTTTCCGCCAGCTGGCGGAATCTCTCGAGCTTGGCCTGATCCCACCCTGCCTTTCGCAGGCAACGTGAGGCCGCGAAAGCCACCTCTTGTGCCGCCTCTCGATCCTTGACCCTTTGCGGGTCGGCTAGCGATTCGAGAAGGGCGATCTCGTCTCCCGCTTCACACACGCAGTTGCGCTTTGTGATTTCGACTTTCGAGCACTCCAACTCGGCCGGGTTGCACGTGCACTTGAGCTCTCGCAGGGCGGCCGTCACTTCGCGAATAATCGCCATTTGGTCCGGCTGGCTCAGCGGCGCCTGGGTTGCCTGCGCAGGAAGAACAACCGGCGTTAGGAGAATTGAGACGGCGATGAGGGCCAACGGCCTCCCCTGGAATGTGTATGTCTTCATGGTGGTGGATTCCAGCTTTACCTGTCGCGCCTCGTTCTCGTGTTACGGCCCGTCCCGCCCCTCGGTGCCGTCGCACTCGGGGTATTTTCACGCGTGGTGGCCCGGAGCTTTTCCGGCAACAGAATCGTGCGCTGCGACTCGATCCGTTCTTTCACGGTCCTCCAAAAATTGGAGCAGTCGTCGAAGAACGTCGCGCCCGCAGTCCCTAGCTTCCGGTCCAGCGTGTCCTGGTGTCGGAAGAAGCTGACCTGAAGATTCGAGTACTGCCCGTTCTCGTCTCGCGGCTGGCGTTCCAAATACTCTCGCAGGCTCTCGCTGGTTCCGCGCTTCATGAAAAGGCCCTCAAGCCGGTCGCGCTCGCCGGCGAGGGTCGACTTCTTGGCCGGTAAGGCGTAGCCGGTCGGCTGGGATGTAGCAGTGTTGAAGAGGTTCTCCTTGAAAACCCAGGCAGGAACCAGAGCGACCGTGTAGACGTCGAAGTGCTCCCCGGTTTGGTCCGACGAAACCCGGGGGACGTACACCAACTCGAATACCTGGAGATCCTCGATAAATCCTTTGAGCTCTTGTTTCGAGCTGGAGAGGGCCATGGCGATCGTCTTCGTGCCGTCTCGGGGACAGCGGCAACCGACCGCCACATACCTCGTGCCATTCCAGATCCAGGAAATCCCGGTCAGGGCAACCTCGCTATCTGCGATGAGATGCCGCCCAATGACCCCCTGCTTGACGCGAAAAATCCAATTGACAGCCGGCAAGCTCTCCGGATCGCAAGAACCCGCGGTCTGAGAGGCGCCCGTTGCAGGAACAGTGTTCTTCGTGCCACCGCCGTCGGCCGCATTGCAGGTCTCCACGATTAACTCGTGGAACTTCTGCCATGTCGGAACAGCCTTTCCATCACAACCGACGAGGAGCGAGACATCGCAATTGACCATGCCCGCGGGCGGAGCCAGCTCTCTGTTCTCCCTGTTGTTCTGACGACAATCGAGGGAAGATCTGACCGTCGGGGCCTGCGCCCCTAAGTTAACAGCCAGGACCCAGCAGAACAGACTGAGTAATGCCGCTTTTACCGGGTAGGCCCGTAGAACAAGAGTCTCTTTCATCGTCTGTCTCCTCAACGCCAAATCTGCAGCGGAATCTCGTGACTGCCCATCTCGTCACTTGCGAAAACCCGAATACCCGACAGGGGAACGGCCATCGGATGCTTGGCCATTATCGTGTAAATATCGCCCGGCGCTTCCAGATAGTAGTCGCCGGAGTCATCCCAGGCCCTGATTACTTTGAAAGGCAGTCCTCTGTCGTCTCGCCCGGCATCCGCCGTAATGGCGAACGCCACCCTGATGTTCGCGGCACCGGTGGACGGCGACTTCCCATCCGGGTCCACAATAATCCTATTGAGGTTCAGGTACCGGTTAGCAAGGTTCAGGGTCGGGTTTCCGAAGAAATCAGCGCACCTGGCATTGAAGGTCCGGCTGCCCGGCTCCGTATAAACCGGCTCCGGCGGACGATTGGGACCCACCACGAGAGTCAAAGTCACGTGCATTCGAGGGTCCTGAGGATCACCAACCCTGACTTCTTGCAGAGGGGCAATGAGGCCGTTCTTAACCGCACCTGTAAAGACAATTCCAGGGTTCTTCAGGTTGCTTAGATCATCCAGCGAGATCCGGCGGGGTGCAGCGCCCGATGGAGGGAAGCGATAAAGAGCAGTATGGGCCATGTCGACGGTCGCCGCGGGGCGCCCAACTGTCTCGACGGTTATTGTCTTCTTGTTCGTATCTACTCCGGCGACTGTCGCCCTGGTCCGAAAGGCCACGTTGGAAGTACCCACGGGGAGCACTTTATTTGACTGATTCCTGCTTTCGATCCAGACTCTCTCCGCTTCTGATACCACTTTGACTTCGGCACTTTCAGAAGCGGGCCAGAGATTCATACCGAGCAGGTTCTCAGGCATCTCACAACGCTGACCCCGAACTACTGAGAGAGGTGTTGGCACCACAAGACCTTTGGGGTCCACTGGGGGAATGTGTTTTACCTGGATACGCGCGACCTCATGTTTGGTTTTGGGGTTGCCGTCGAAGGTTACCGCGTAGCGGACAAGACACCTGTTCGTCATGCCGGGCGGAAGAACATACTCCAGTGAGAAGTAATGAGGCGTCCCAGTACCTGGACCGGGTTGCTCAAAGCGCGCCGGAACTCCTCCGAAAGGAGTGAGCGGCTGAGCGGCGCTTTTGCCATCCGGTTGGGCAGACGCTTCGACCGTGAAGAACTTGTAATCCCGAAAGAAGTGCAATACGTAGAAACTAACCGTGAAGCGCCCGGTCTCGGTCAGCTGCACAACCGGTGTAGCGTTCACGAGCGAGAAGTCATCGTCGAGATTGAGTCCCAACTGCTCGCGAAGGCCGATCTGGTAAATCGCGACCGTCACGAGCAGGAACTTGAGGACCTGAAACAACACATTCGACAAATTACCGCGGCGAGGTGCAGACATGAAACCCTCCCTTGCATGGCTTGAAAAGACGGGCAGAGGCGCTCCGATCCTATTCAACCTCGACCAGGTCGGCGTTCTTGGCCCTTGCCTCTGAACTTCTTCGGACAGGTTTCAATGTAGCGTCGAGCTTATACCCCTCCAGGACCACACCCTCGAGGGCTGTAACAAGCTGCTTGACGTCTTGGGAGTTCAAGCCGGGCGAGGATGAATCCTCCCCTCTCCAACCCCTCATAGCCGCCCTGTCATCATACTTGCGAGCTCGCCACTCGAAGTAGACGTAGCCGATCACGCTTGCGAAGACCAAGCAGACGCCTGAATACGGGAGATGAAGCCCGAATATTGCGAGAATACCCAGGGCGAGTCCTAAAGCATTCACAGTGGTCGCACAGAGATGGTAGAAAAGACCCGCTCCTTGCGGAAACGGGATAGGCTTGCCTTCTTTGTCCCGTATCTCGTTGCCCCTCTCATCCTTTTGCACATCGCCGGGAAAGAAGGTCCTCGCGGAAACCCAGCAGCCGAGCAGCAGTAACAGACCCGAGATCATACCGATCGTGGTATCACTCGCTTGCACCAACGACAGAAAGTCTTGCATCATGCCCCCCCCGAATTCTTCACTTGTTCGACCCGCCGGAGCAAAGAAAGATCCGGATGTCGTCCTTGCCAAGGCGGGCGTCACCCAGCGCGCAGGCGGACTCCCACCAGATTTATCTGTATTGAATGGTGTGGCGAGAACTTTACGCAGGGGATGCCTCTTCGGGCCTCCCGCCTGAGGACCGGCGCTTCTCGTTTTCCCCCATCCAGGAACAAAAAGCAAACCTGCTACCAGCGTGGCAATAATACTCAGGCGCGACCGCTTGTCAAGAGGGATTCCGTGACGACGCTCACACTTCTGACCGCTCTCTGAAGCCTCCTCGGTTGTCATGATCCGAGCCGAAACGAGGTCGTTCCGCGCTGCAGTGCACGCGAAAAGAAGCGCAAAATGGGGGCAATCCGGATCACTTGCGACGGTTCGTCCGTGCGCCGCTGGGGCGCATCGGATTCTGTCCGTCCGAAGTCTGCAGACGGCCTACGCACCAGCGAGAACCAATCCGCCCGCCACCAAACTGCTTCTCTTGACCGCCGGACCCTCACGCGAGTACAAGGGTCAAGAACTACGGGGTTAATGTTTGACCCATGATGCGTTACCGTTGCCGGTTTAGTAGCGCTTTCACACGCACTTACGGCTTTACCTGTTGACTGTTCCCGGGGAGCGTGTTAAATCAGGCACCCGGGCTGGGATTTAGAAAGAAGCATTGGGTGAGCGATCAGCAAGTGATTTCCAACGTGGAGGAAATGCGGGCCGAACTGGAATCGGTCGTCGCCTCGCGCTACTTTTGCCGAGCGCCTAGCCTGGTTTCTTTTCTTCGCTACGTCTGCGAGAAGTACTTCTCCGGAGAAGCTGACCAGATCAAGGAGTACACGATCGCGGTCGAGGCATTCGGACGTCCGCCCGAGTTTGAACCGAAGCAGGATCCGATCGTCCGTGTCGACGCAAACAGACTGCGCGAGCGGCTCAAAAAGTACTACCGTACCGAGGGTCGCGACCACGCGGTCCATATTCTTCTGCCGCTCGGCCAATACGTCCCGGTCTTCCAGTTCCAGACGCGTGCTCTGAAAGCGCCTGATGTAAGCCACTTGCCGGTTCCCCTGCCGGCCGTTCTCCCGGCCCGCCCGCCACAGCCCACCCGGGAGGACCACTCCGCCGTCGACGTGCGTCCGCGGCCCGTCGAGCTTGTCGTCCCGAGGCCCGGCGTTTTCCGGATTGCCTGGGTCGGCATCCCCGCAGCCCTCCTCATCGGTATGCTTTTCCTCATTTTCATGAAACCTCCGACCGACGCGCAGGCTCCAGCGGTCAAGTCAACGGTCCCGGCCGCGACGACCTACGAAGGAATGAGCCCTCTCTCGGAAATCAGGATCCTGTGCGGAAACGACGCGCCCAAGTATGCCGACCAGATCGGGCGAATTTGGACCGGGGACCGGTTCTTCATCGGCGGTACTCCCTTCAGAGCGGCCCCCGATGCGGTCATTGTGCGGGCCGAAGACCAGACCATCTGGCGGCGCGGACGCGAAGGCGAATTCGAGTACCGGATTCCGTTGAAGCCAGGGATCTACGAGGCTCACCTCTACTTCGCAGAGCCCCAGCAGCCGACCGACGGGTTCGAGGGAGCGGGCGAAACCACGCGGCTGTTCGATATGTTCCTGAACGAACGGCTGGCTCTCGACGAATTCGACATCGTGGCTGATTCCGGAGGGCCCAGGACTGCGGATATCAAGGTTTTCAGCGACGTCTCCCCGGCCGCTGACGGGTTCTTGTCGATTCGTCTTCACGGCACCAAGGGGAGAGCTCTCCTCAACGCAATCGAGATCTTCCCGGGACTTCCTGGCCGGATGAGACCCCTGCGTATGACAACCCGGACGATTCCCCTCTTTACCAAGAACCAGGAGGTTTGGAGCCCGGAGCAATTCTTCTCGGGTGGACGCCGGGTGGCCCACGGAACCCGAATCATAGGAACCATCGATCCCGAATTGTACGAGACTGAGCGGTTCGGAAACTTCACCTACGTGGTTCCCGTTTCCCCAGGTCGGTACACTGCCACCTTCCATTTTGCCGAGACCTACTTCGGTCCCGAAAACGTCGGCTTGGGAGGAGCGGGGCTGCGCGTCTTCGACATCCAGTGCAACGGCCTTCTGCTCCTGAAGGACTTCGATATCTTCGCCCAGGCGGGGGGCGCGAACCGACCGGTTCTGAAGACTTTCCGCAACCTCCGCGCAAACTCGCAAGGCAAGCTGATCCTCACTTTCCAGCCAGTCGTGAACTATGCGTGTCTGAACGCAATCGAGATTGTTCACGAAGGGAAATAACGGTCACCCAAATACTCCCAAAAACTCGCGCCGAAACCGCGAACACGGCTACAATGTCCGCCGGGAACCGAGGCGGACCGGCCGGTCGCTCCTCGGGGACTGACAGAAACAAGTGACCCTGGTTCTCGTAGTATTCTAGTCGCCGCCTCAGCTTTGCCCACCCGGACATCAGGGAGGCGACAGACAGGACAGTGAGGGAACTTCTGATGAAATCGCGTCAGATTCGGATAGTGATTACACTCATTATGGTCGGGCTCCTGATCGCGCCGCAGGCGGCGCTCGCGCAGTCGCCCGGCGAAGATCGTGCCTCACCCCCCGGGCAGTCGGCCCCGGCTTCCTGGTTCCCGAATATTTTCGCACCTTACCAGGCGCGGCCAACTCGACCCCTCGTCATCGAGAATTCTCCGCGAATCGAGAGCCTGATCCGGGATGGCAAGCTCGAGCTCACTGTCTCGGATGCGCTGGCCCTCGCCCTCGAGAACAATCTGGATATCGCGGTCCAACGGTTCATACCGGCGATTGCCGACACCGACGTACTGCGAACAAGCTCCGGTCAGGCGGCTCGAGGCGTCCAGGGCGCCTCGGTCCCGAGCGGTCTTTCAGCAGGCGCGATCGGCGTCGGCGTCAGCGCCGCCGGAGGCAGTGGCGGACTGGGAAGCGCGGGCGGCATCACAGGAGGCGGCGGAGCGATTTCGATCGGTTCTTCAGGCAATTTCGATCCCTCGGTCAACGTGAACTTCAGCTTTGACCGCGTAACCTCGCCTTTGAATACGATTCAGGTTGCCGGCGTTCCGGTCGTCACAGCGAACGCTACCGCTTTCAGCAGCAACTACGCCCAACTCTTCCACACCGGGACCAGTTACTCGATGGCGGTAACGGGCCAGCGGCAGGCATCCACGCAGCAGCGCCTGCGCTTCAACCCGGCGGTCGTCTCGCGCTTCTCCTTCGCCTTTCACCAGCCGCTCCTCAACGGCTTTGGTCGCCTGGCAAACGAGCGGTTCATTAACGTCGCTCTCAACAATACCGAGATATCCGAAGAGGTCTTCCGGCTGCAGGTGATAGACACAGTGGTTCAGGTTGAGAATGCATACTGGGAACTCGCGGCTCTGCAGGAAAACGTCCGTGTGGCCGAACAGTCCCTTCAGGTGGCCGAGCGGCTCCTGGGTGACAATCGGCTTCGCGTGGACATCGGCTCGATGCCCCCGCTGGAGGTGACGTCCGCGGAAGCCGAAGTGGCCGCCCGGACGCGCGACCTGACCCTGGCACGCACCAATCTCCAGATGCAGGAGACGACGCTCAAGAGCCTGCTGGTGAAGGAGTCCACACCGGCTATCGAGGCAGCCGTGATCGTATTGAAGGACCGTATGCCTGAGCCGAAGGACGCAGACCTGCCCGAGCTGCAGGCGGCCCTCGATGGCGCCGTCAAGAATCGTTCGGATCTCAAGCAGGCCGAGGGAAATCTGCGCAATCAGGCCATCGCAAACCGTTTCACGGCAAATGGGTTGAAACCATCCGCAGGCGTGTTCGGACTGTTCGCAGGCGCCGGGCTCGAGGGGAACGGACTCGAAACGCGCGCGGGAACCGGCGACTCGCTCTGGCAATCGCTGAGCGGCGAGTTCCCGGAGTATGGCGGGGGCGTGAGCCTGAGCATCCCGATTCGCAACCGGGTCGCCCAGGCCGACAATCTGCGCTCGCAACTGGAAGACAGTCAACTGCGCCTGAGCCTGCAGCGTTTGCGGAACCAGGCCGCGGTAGAGGTCCGGAAGGCGATGATCGGATTGGTTCAAGGACGGGCGCAGCTGGAGGCTGCCCATGAGGCTGCCCGGCTGGCCCGCGAAATCTGGACCGGCGAGCAGGAGCGGCTGGAAGCCGGAGTATCGACCTCCTACCAGGTCATCCTGCGCGAACGGGACTTCGTCGCCGCGCAGCAGGCCGAGGTCGACTCCAGCGCCAATTATGCGAAGGCACTTGTGGAAATGGACCGAGCGACCGGCCAGACGCTGACCCGAAGGAACATCCAGGTAGCCGATGCCCTCAGCGGCGACATCAAAAACAAGCCCGTAGCGGCCTTCACCCTGGGGCTGCCCGGCAAGGACGGCGAGTAGGACCATGAAGCGCACGATGAATGGACTTACTCCGTCCCGGATCTCGACTCACCGACGGCAGGCCTCCGTTTGCCGGAGGGCTGCCCTCGGAATCGTGATTGGCCTTGTGCTCCCGATCCCTGCGGTCGCACAGACACCCGCTTCCACCACTGACTACAGTGACGGACCGGCTTGGTTCCCCAATGTCTTCAAGCCCTACCGGGCGCAATCGTTACCCCCGATCCCGCTGACCGATCCTGTCGACCTGAAGCCTCTGGTCGTGGATGGGAAGCTGCAGCTTTCTCTCGAACAACTTCGCTCTTTCGTGATTCACAACAACCTGGACATCGCCTCCACGGCTCAAAACAAGGCCATGGCCGAGACGGATGTTTTGCGCGCACGCGGCGGCGGAGCTCCCCGAGGCGCGCCCGGAGTCCGAGTTCCGAGCGGGCTGTTTGCAGGAGCTATCGGTGCCGGCGTCGGGGATGCGGCCGGTGCCGGGGGCACCAGCGGAGCCGGAGGCATTACGGGGAATGCCCGGCAGGTTGTCGCCCGCCCTCGGGGAACCTTACGACCCGAGCATCGCACTCAATTTCAGTTACGACCGGACGCAGACGCCGCTCAATACCCTGGTCGTCGCCGGTGTGCCGACTGTTTTAACCTCCACGACGGCACTTCAGGCCCGCTTCGCCCAGGCTTTTACCAGCGGAACCTCAGTCAGCGTCAGCTTCAATAATCAGAAGCAGAGATCCAGCCAGCAGTTCCTGCGCTTTAACCCGGCGTTTGTGTCTTCGTTCTCCCTGACTATCACCCAGCAGCTTCTGAACGGGGCGGGTTTCGATGTGAATCGACGGTTCCTGACTGTCGCCGAGAGTGGGAGGAAAATCACGACTGAAGCCGTGCGGCAACAGGTCATGACTACCCTTTCTCAGGCGGAAACACTCTACTGGGATCTTGTTTCCGCCCGCGACAACGTGCTCGTCGCAGAGAAGTCCCTGCAGGTCGCCCAACAGCTCTACGAGGACAACCGGGAACGGGAAGAAGCGGGGGCATTGTCCAAGATCGAGGTGTTCACCGCCGCCTCTGAGGTCTCCGCCCGTCGTCGCGACCTGATTGCCGCCCGCACGGTCTACGACTTGCGCGAAACTGAGCTGAAAAACACCCTTACCCGGGATGTCGCCAAGGTGGTCGCCTCCGTCCGCGTGGAACCGACGGACCCGCTGCCCGACCCGCACGCGGAATCTGTGCCCGCGGCTTCAGGACATGCTGGCCCTCGCACTCGAGAACCGGCCGGAGCTCCGTCAGGGGGCAGCCAACCTTCTCAACCAGGACGTGGCGATCCGATACACCGCCGACCTCCTCAAGCCGAGCCTGGTGCTTTTCGGAATGGTTGAACAGTGCGGGCCTCTATGGAAACCGGCTGGTCGATTCACCGGCCGGCCCGATCCTCGTGAACGGTGGCCTGGGAAGCGCCCTGGGTCAGCTTGGCCGGTTTGATCACCCCGAGTACGCCTTTGGTTTCTCGCTGCAGTTCCCCATGCTCAACCGAAGCGCGCAGGCGGACCACGCACGAGCGAAGATCGAAAAGCAGCAAGCGGAAACTTCGCTGCAGCAACTCCGAAATCGGATCCGCCTGGAGGTTCGTAACGCCATGATTGCGCTCACGCAGTCATCGGCGCAGGTGGACTCCGCCAGGAAAGCTGTCGAGCTGAGGGAAAGAAGCTTTCAGGAGGAGGAGGAGAAGCTGCTCGCCGGCCTTTCGACACCCTACGACCTGATCCGACGGCAACGGGATCTGATGGCGGCCCGATTCGAGGAGGTCAGGGCGCGGACAAACTACGCGAAAGCACGTGTGAACCTCGACCGCGCAACCGGCCGCACCGGCGAGAAGTAAGGCAAAACAGACTACGCACTGCGCACTTCGCACTTCGCACTGCTTACTGACGACCGACCTCATCCACTCGGCCGGTCGTCAGTCGTCAGTTGTCACTGCGCAGTGGGCAGCGCGCAGTGCGCAGTTCTTCCTAGCTGACCGGTTCTTCAACCGGAGGCTGAGGCGTTTCCTTCGGTGAGCCGCGGTCGACGGAACCGCCCGAAGAGCCGAGCGAACTTGAATTCCCGGAGGTCGTCGAAGTAGCTGTAGACGACGGGAGTGATCAGCAGGGTCAAGAGCAGACAGAGGATCTGACCTCCGATAATCGTCAAGGCCATCGAGGAGCGCGACCCCGCCCCGGCGCCTCGACCGAACGCGATCGGGACCATACCCGCCACGATCGCAACTGTCGTCATCAGGATCGGCCTGAGCCGGACGTGGTTCGCCTGGATAAGGGCTTCGTGCCGTTCCATCCCCTGGGCGCGCAGCGTATTCGTGTAGTCCACCTGGAGAATCGAGTTCTTCTTGACGACACCAAAAAGCATCATCAGACCGATGGCGCTGTAAACGTTGAGAGTCCGATCGAAGACCAGCAGGGTCAACAGGCCCGCCGGGAGACTAAGCGGCAACGCCGTCATGATGCTCAACGGGTGAATGAAGCTGTTGAACTGCGAAGCAAGCACCATGTAGATAAAGGCGATCGCCAGGATAATCGCGATCATGAAATCATTGGAGGCTTCGCTGAAGGTCCTCGCACCGGCGCCGAACACCGCCTGGTAGCCCGGCTTCATGTCGAGCTCCGCAACCTTCGCACCCGCTTTGTTGATCGCCTCTCCGAGGGGCAGGTTATCGAGGTTGGCGAACAGGGAAACCTGACGCTGGCGGTTATATCGGTCGATCGAGGCAGGCCCGGGCTCCAGTCGCAGACGGGCGATATCGCAGACCCTGACCGTTCCCTGGGTCGACGAGGGGATCAGGAGCTGACCCATCCCGTCGGCCTTATTCCTGAAAGGCTCGTCAAGGCGCAGCCGGACCACGTACTGATCGTCGCCTTCCTTGTACTTCGATACCTCCTCGCCACCGACCAGCAACCTGAGGCTGGAAGCTAGAGAATCGATGGTTACACCGAGATCCACCGCCCGTGCGCGGTCGACATTGACTCGCAGCTCGGGCTGAGTGGCCTCGAAGTTCGTGTCGACGTCAACCAGCCCAGGGACCGTCTTCATCTTATCCATCAACTGCGTGATGTACACCTGCAGCTGGGATATCTCGCGTCCCTGGATCAACAGGTAGAGTCGGTTGGTCGATCCGCCTCCACCCCGGCCTCCGGAGCTCGATGCGCCGGACAGCTCGGTACCTCCCGAGACGCTGATGCGGGCGTGAGCCGAGTAACGGTTGAGTAACCGGCGGGCGCGGCGCATGATCTCCTGTTGGCTGATGGAGCGATCCTCGTGCGAGGTAAGGCCGACATAGATGTCCCCGCGGTTGCCGTTGATGTTCGTGAAAACCGTCTGCACCTCCGGGAGTTCCGGATGGCTGCCTCGATTTCCCGAATGAACTCGTCGGTACGCGCGAAACTCGTCCCCTTGGGCATTCGCGCGCCCACGTTGAACTCGCTCTGATCGTCATCCGGAACCAGTTCCTTGCCGATCCTGGGGAACAGGAGAACAGCCGAGAGGGTGACGATGCCGGCAACGAGCAGCATGATGGCGCGATGGTGCAGGCTCCACTGGAGCATGTGCCCATAAGCCGTGTCCATCTTGGCGTAGAATCCCCTGGATTTCGACTGGGTGTGACCGCCGCCTGCATCTGTCGGTCTCAACCACGTGGCGCAGAGTGCGGGCGTCAGCGTGAAGGAGACGAACATCGAAAGCATGATGGCGGCCGCAGACGCGATTCCGAAACTGTAGAAGTACCGCCCCACTTGCCCCGTCATGAAGGCGACGGGAAGGAAGATGACGACCAGCGAGAGTGTGGTGGCCATGACCGCCAGGCCGATTTCGTTGGTCGCGAGAGCGGCGGCCTTCTTCGGCGCGACTCCCTTTTCCTCCACATACCGAAAGATGTTCTCGAGAACCACGATGGCATCGTCGATAACGATGCCTGTGGCGAGTGAGAGCGCGAGCATCGTCATGTTGTTCAGGGTGAACCCGAACGCTTTCATGATCGTGAAGGTTCCGATGATCGACGTTGGAATAGCGACAGCGGCAATAATCGTGCTGCGAATGTTCCGGATGAAGAAGAAGACGACGAGGCTGGCCAGCAACCCACCGAGGATCAAGTGATGCTGAATGTCCTCGAACGACTTCCGAATAAACCGGGACTGATCGCGAATGGTCTGAATGCGGATGTCAGGAGGCAGGGTCCGCTTGATCCTGTCAAGCCTGGCGAGAATCGCGTCCACGACGCTGACAGTGTTCGTTCCGGACTGTTTGCGGATCAGCAGCGAGACGGCCGACCGGCCATCCAACCGGGCAAGGCTTTTCGGTTCTTCAACGGTGTCGAGCACGCGGCCGACGTCACCGAAAGTGACCGTCGATCCCGAGCGATAGGCGAGGATGATCCGGTTGAAGTCGTCGACGTTCTGAATCCGCCCCATGGTTCGAAGTGCGATTTCCGAAGGGCCGGCGACAAAGGTCCCACCCGGGATCTCGACGTTCTGCTTCTGAACTGCGGCACGTATCTGGTCGACGGTGAGGCCGTAGGCGTTCATTCGATCCGCGTTCAACAGAAGCTGGATCTCCCGGCGCCGATCGCCGATAAAACTGACATCTCCAACGTCCTTGACCGTCTCAAGCGATTGCTTGATCTGCTTGTCCACGATCTCCGTGATTTCCTTGGGAGACCGGTCACCGGAGACGGCGACAGTGAGGACCGGGGCCGCGTCGGGATCGATTTTCTGGATCGTGGAGGGGAGGGTGTCGCGCGGAAACCGTGCAACGATCGTGGCGACCTTGTCGCGGATCTCCTGGACCGCGACGTTAATGTCCTTCTCGAGCGTGAAGGAAATGATGACGCGTGATGCCCCCTGGTCGGACATCGAGCGGAGTTCATCGATCCCGCTGATCGTATTGACCACTTCTTCGATGGGCTTACTGATCTGGGTTTCAATTTCCTCGGCACTGGCGCCTGGCAGAATCGTGCTGACGAAAACGACCGGGTAATCGGTTTTGGGCATGAGGTCCAGCCCAAGATCCCGGTAGGAAAAGAGGCCGAGGACCACGAGCCCGATGGACATCATGAAGGCGAATACCGGTCTGTTAATGCTGACATCCGCTAGTTTCATCGACCACCTTCCCCCGCCCCGCCCCTGGCCCGGGCCTGATTGTCACCAGACGAAACTTTGACCTCCACTCCGGTGGCCAGCTGGCTCAGATTGGTGATCGCGAGTTTCTCGTCCCCCTTCAAGCCGTTCAGGACTTCCATGAATTTCCCCTGGCGGGCGCCCAGACTCACCACTTGCTGTCGCACCTTGTTCCCTTCAATAACAAAAACCGCCGATACACCGGCGAGGACGGAGACGGCCTGATCGGGGATTGCGAGCACGTCGTCCCGGCCGACCGAGATTATCCCCTTCGCGAAGAAACCGGGCTTGAGCCGGCGATCGCGATTGTCGACGAGGATCTCGACCACAAAGGTTCGCGTCCCCTGATCCACGGAAGGACTGACGTGCGCCACTTTCCCAAGGAAGGTCTCGGTCGGGAAGGATTCGACCTGAAACTCCACGGCGAGTCCCGGCCGGATCAAACCCGCGTGCCGCTCCTGGATTCCGGTCATCACTTTCAAAGGGTTCAACTGGACGAGGCCTACGACCGGGGTATTCTCACGGATAAACTCACCCGGCTGGATCAGCCGTTCGCTGACCGAACCGGACACCGGCGCTCGGATCACGGCGTCGCTGAGCTTCTTCTGTGCGAGCTCATAGGCGGCCCGTCTGTCCTGAAGGCTGGCCTTGATCGAATGGACATTTTCCAGCGCTGCCTGGTAACCCGCCTCAGTCACCTTGACCCGCGTCTCTGCGGTGTCCAGATCGGCCTGCGACAGCAGGTTGCGTCCGCGCAGCCGGCTGGCGCGCGAAAGCTGGGCCCGGGCGTCATCGCGGTTGGCGGCAGCCGTTCGGACAGCTGCGATCTCTTCATCGGCGGGTGGTTGGGTGATCTTCACCCCGTCAATACCGAGTTGCGCCTCGGTCTGGCGCAACTGGCTCTCGGCGCGCGCCACGGCGATTTCCAACTCCCTGGGATCGAGTCTCACAAGAACCTGCCCGGCCGTAACTTCCTGCCCCAGGTTGACGAGCACTTCACGGACCATGCCGGCCACCTCGCTGCTCACCCGCGCCTGGTCGATCGAGACTAGGGTTCCCGCCAGATCGACCTCACGCTCGAATGGCACTCGCGTGGGAGTTGCGATCTGAACCATGACCGCGCCTCCGCGGGCTCCCGGTCTGCGGGCGCCGGCTGGCTCCTCCTTCGAGCAGGACGCGACAAAAGCAAGCGACAAAATGGCCGTGAGACAAAGCGCCACGCGCTGAGTCACGGTCAGCCCAAGAAATGCTTCCATGATTGCTCCTCTGAATGAACCTCGCCGTATTCGAGACGAGAAAACACCTGTCTCAAATGAGCGATCATTCTACTACACGGTTGTTATTACGTTTTGAGGAGTTTGGCGTAACAGCGGGCAGACGAGAACCTCGCGGAAAACGGCCGCCTTCATTCTTTTGCCCCCTTCCGGGCAGCACCGTGTGCCGGGGAGGAGCATTTGCACAGCCGCATGGGTTTCAGCGAGAACGAGCGGCGAGCAATCACCGTAAGGAGCCGCGCATGGCAGCGAGCGCAAGCGAGCGAGTAAGCGGACCAGCCACCCAGCCCCAGGGGGCAGTCGCGAGTAGCAAGAGCCAGCCTAAAGGGCATGTTGGTTGGTCCGCTCACTCGCTCGCTGGCGCTCGCTGTCGAGGGTGTCGAAAAAGCGTTTCAGACCCCAACGGGGTCTCGTAACAAAGACCAGGGTTGCCCGCGTTTTGTGCGGGGGTGGGTTCCCGAGGTTCGCAGCCCCAACCCTGAAAGGGTTGCGGACCAAGCGTGATACGTAACCCTTTCAGGGTAGACAACTTACGGCTTGCCGACCCAGGGTAGCCCGCCAAAACGCGGGCAACCCTGGGCTTTGTTACGCAACCCCTTCGGGGTAAAAGGCCCAACGCCCGTTGGCAATTGGGTCGGACCTGGTCGGACCGAGATTATTGTTGCAGCGAAAATGCTTAAGTCTAGAGCCAATTGCAAAGATCAGAAAATCTCAGTATTAAGGCCTGAAAGGCCAAGGGACGAGGGAGCCCGGGGTACGTGTTACGCCACGACCTTGACCACCAGCAGGGTGAGATCGTCATGACGGGGCGCCGGACCGACGAATTTTTCCACCTCGTCGAGGACCGCCCCGCAGATTGCTTCGGAGGAAAGACAGACGGCACTCTTGACCGCGTCGATCAGGCGCTCTTCCCCGAACTCCTCCATCTCAATGTCGCTTCGGTGGCGCCGTCGGTGTAGATCACCAGGACGTCGCCAGCCTGAAGCTCGATGGTCTCCTGCTCATAAAAAGCGTCCGGGAAGAGTCCAACGACGGTACCGCCGGTAAACAGTCTGTTGACCTTGCGCTGCGCGCCATTGCCCCCGCCGGTGTCCCTCAGAAGGATCGGAAGGTTGTGCCCGGCGTTCACATACGTAAACCGGTGAGTCCGTTCCTCGTACATCCCGCACCGCAGCGTACTTGTAACTTAACCGCATTGGGTCGGACCTTAATGCCGTTCCGATGCAGTTAGATCTGTTAAGTAAATCCAACGTATATAACTGTGAGCGGATATGCTGAACCAAAAGATAGGATAATACTGCTTAGGGGCGATGTCGGAAATAGGGCACCAGACAGGCTTTACAAGCATCGACCAAGGAAAGACTCAGCCGGGTCTTGTTGTTGCTTTCTCGCGGGGGGGGGCGTACACTCAAGCATATATTTCGCTATGAGGAGGACCGGTCATGAGATTACTTCACGCCTTCGTATTGATTTTCTGTCTGTTGCTTCTCACTTCCACAATACAGGCCCAACCGGTATGCGGGGCAGGCGCATCCGGTGCCAGCTATTCCGGGCAGTGCGGGGGTTGCTACTACACCATATGGGTAGAGCGGGGAAGATGTTCATCGGGTAGTTGTTGCCTGTACTGTACGGGTAACCCCCACATAGAGCCTTGCCACTGTGGCGGGTTTATGCACTATATGATTTTTGAAAACCGGGAGTGTGTTTGCTGCCTATAGAGGAGGCTCTATGCTGAAAATCATCATCATCGTGTCTTGTCTCGTCTCGGCCTCCGCCCAGGCGGAGTTGCCTCTCCTCCAGTTGGAAAGGATCGAGGATTTCTCTGTAATGTCTTTTGACGGTCCGATGTTTCAGGTAGTGGGAAGGGCCGATGGCACAGCGATGCTCGTTGACCACGGAACCGGAGAAGCAGTTGAGATCCGGAAGGGTTTTGCTTTCAGCCAATATTCAACACCAGAATCGCGCGCTTCTGCGGTCGCCTTCGGCCCCGATGACACCCGGTACGTCTTGTACGCCGGCGCGAAAGGGCCCGTGGTGGCCGTTTACGGTTCAACCGGCCAGTTGGTACGAAAGATCGTTCCCCAACCGGAAAGCCGGGACTGTTTCCCGGAGGCGTTTACCGTAGACCATGAAGGGAACCTGCTGTTTTTCAGCGTTCCTGAAAGAAAGCCTCAGCAACCGTTCCCCTATGTCAGGAAATATGACGTGCAAGGCAACCTGGTCTTCCAAACGATGGTCGCTGTCATGGGCGACAGATCACAAGGGGCGCTAATTGCAGGCGGGCAACTGAATGAGACCGCGGTGTTGCGGCCCGATGAAAACAAGGTCCATTGGTTTGGGGCGAAAGGCGAGTTGCTGCAGACAATGTCGTTTGACGAAACAGTAACCGCACTCGGATTCTCGAAGGGCGAACTACTGATCGCCACTGCTGAAGCTGTTCTTCATCCTTCAGCAAATCCCGGCGTGCACATTCGGCAGCTTAGCCGGCCCCGTCTGCATGTCGTCACTCGAACCGGGGAAAAGCGGTCGTTCGCTCTCCCGGCTGGAATAGAGGCAGTCAGCTGTATCGATGCAGACGGCAACCTGCTCCAGACCTCTCGCTATAAGCTCCGTGTGCTGGCGGGGCCGGTATTGACCGGCAGATAGACGCACGCGCCGGGGGGCAATTGGGTCGTTGGCAATTGGGGCGGACCAGGGCGAACCGAATGCCTGTTACGCCACGACCTTGACCACCAGCAGGGTGAGATCGTCATGACGGGGCGCCGGAGCGACGAATTTTTCCACCTCGTCGAGGACCGCCCCGCAGATTGCTTCGGAGGAAAGACAGACGGCACTCTTGACCGCGTCGATCAGGCGCTCTTCCCCGAACTCCTCCATCTCGATGTTGAACGCTTCGGTGGCGCCGTCGGTGTAGATCACCAGGACGTCGCCAGCTTGAAGCTCGATGGTCTCCTGCTCATAAAAAGCGTCCGGGAAGAGCCCAACGACGGTACCGCCGGTAAAGAGCCTGTTGATCTTGCGCTGCGCGCCATTGCCCCCGCCGGTGTCCCTCAGAAGGATCGGAAGGTTGTGCCCGGCGTTCACATACGTAAACCGGTGAGTCCGTTCCTCGTACATCCCGCAAAAAAACGTGGCGTACTTGCTGCCGTCGGTCGAGGAGCACATAAGCCGGTTGATGTCGGACAGAAGTAGTGCCGGACTCTGGCCTCGCAGGGGAGCCTGACTGCGCATCAGCGCCTGCAGACTTGCCATTAAAAGCGATGCCGACAGTCCCTTTCCGGATATATCCCCGACCGCCAGGCAGAGCTGGGAGTCGGAAAGCTGGAGGAAATCATAGTAGTCCCCGCCGACTTCACGCGCGGGCTTGCAGATGGCACTGTAATCGAGGGTCGAGAAAATCGGCCGGGCCTGCGGGAACAACTGCGCCTGCACCTGCTTTGCGATCTCGATGTCACGCCTGAGAATCTCCTGCTCGGCCACCTGCCCGACCAGGTGTGAATAGTCGAGCGCAATCGCAGTTTGTTCGGCAATCGCCAGGAGCAGCCCCTTGTCCTCACGTGAGTAGGGCTCCTCGGATAGTTTTTCCCCGAGACTGATAAACCCAAGCAGCTGATCGTGAGTCGCAATGGGCACGAGCAGCCGGGTCCCCAGGTGATCGAGCAACTGCCTTTCCTGGTAAAGAGCGGCCTCCCTCGGTGAGACCAGGGATAGCGGGGCGCTCCATGCCTTAAGATCGTCCAGGTAGACATCCAGGGTCTCGGGCTCCTGCCCGACCGATTTTCGTAGTTCCCGACCGATAAACGATTCGGCAGGAAGCGTGCAGTCCTGCGGAGCCGGAATGACCGCAACACGGTCGGTTCCGGCCGGTTCGCCTTGGGAGCTGCTCTGATAGAGCTGAAAACTGCGACTTTCACGCGGATTGAAACGGGCCAGGCCGTGAACCGAGGAAGGGTAGTGACTCTTGGGCAGAGCGGCCAGCACGTCTCCTCCGCGAAGGAAGATGGCCGTGCTCCGCGGATGAAGAGCCGCCATCGTGGTCTGGGAGACAGTATCCAACAGCTTCTCGGGGTGCGTGACGAGGCGACGGATTGTGCGTGTGAGCTCAGCGAGAATGCTCTGAGCATCATACGGATCCCGGAAAAAGCGACGGTCGACAATCGGCATCACGCGGCGGTTGAGCCCACGCATCAAGAGCAAGGCGACAACCGTCGTCACCGCATCGATGAGCGCTACCGTCATCGGCCCGGCGCGGGGGAGCAGCCGAACAAGGATCGGACCGGCGCCGTAATAGAAGAGGGCAAAGATGAGCACTCCCTCGACGGCCAGGACTGCCCGTGAAACCAGCGCGTACTGAAGACCCCGACGGACGATGAGTCGTATGCCGAGGACGCGGTGACGGACCACGACGTAAAAGAAGGAAATCGGGAAAAGCCCGAGCGTGGCGCCGACCAGCCCAAAGAGCCACCACGGCGGAATCGACGGCGAGGCAATCGACAGGTAGGCGATGAAAAAGGCGAGCGGAAGCAGCCCCGCCAGTGTCCCGATCAGAAGCAGGGTCATCCTGCGTCGTTCATCTTTGCTCTCGGCGCCTGCAGTATTCAGGACCAGGGAGGCCAGACCGAGCACAAACATCGAGATCAGAAGCAGGCTGGAAATGATGTCCACACCCGGGATCAGGCGGCTGACCCTTTCGAAATACACGAAGTCGTAGGCCCCCGCAAAACTGGTGGTAATAGCCGTCGCCCACAAGAGAATCGTCGCGACAAGCGCCGCGTTGTTTAGCCAGGGGAGCTTCCGGGCAATCCAGGATGGCGAGGGGAAGTAGAGGAAGAACCGGAAGAAAAGGTAAGTGAGAAAGACATTCAAAGTCGTGTGATAGAGGAGCGAAAACTCGCGTAGACCAGGCCGAAAACCAAACATATTGGTCTGGAATATGGTCGAAAAACCGAGAAAGAGGAGGCTGGCTACAAATGCGTTGGCATTGTCCAATCGCATGAAGCCGATGAAAAACGAGGTGAGGATCGCGGCCAAGGGAAGCAGGACGGAGAACATCAGGACCAGAACCCGGAATCGCAGGTCGCGGTCGAGATCCCCCTCGCGCCCCGGAACCTGCAGATTGACGAAACGGCCGCCTCCCGCGGGTAAGGGGCGAAAAACGAGCATCTGCCATGGTTCCCTGGGGCCGAGGTCCCGGATCGCCGCTCCGAAATCGAACATCCCCCTGATCGTGCGGCCTTCGCCCCTGGCATTGCGGATGGCGATCAGACGGTCTCCGACCTGCAGACCTGCCTTGAAGACCGGGCTCGGTTCCCCGGAGATCTCTTGGCTGGCAACGAACGTAACGGTCATTGCGCCGTTCTGAATGACCGACCCGAAACCGGGTGCCCGGGGTCCCGATTTGCTCAGGAAAACACGCTCGAGATCCTGACCCCTGTACACCACCGTGGCGGCGGCAAGCAGCAGGAGCAGGGCGAAGCGATACCGGACGGTCCAGTTCACCTCTGGCGCTCTTCTTTGGTCCATGTGACTAACCTATTCTAGGCTAAGATCAAAGAATGAAAATCGGGGTTTTCGATTCGGGGTTCGGTGGTCTCACCATTTACGACGCCATCCAGAAACTTCTCCCCGAATATGACTATCTCTATCTGGGCGATAACGCCCGGACGCCGTACGGAAGCCGGTCCTTCGAGACGATTCTTCACTTTACCACCGAGTGCCTCGAGTTTCTCTTCCGAGAGAACTGCCATCTGGTGATCATCGCCTGCAACACCGCTTCGGCGAAGGCTTTGCGCAATATCCAGCAGAAGTTCCTGCCCGTCCACTACCCTGACCGGAGGGTCCTGGGCGTCATCCGACCCTCGGTTGAGGAAATGAGCCGGATGACCAAGACCGGCGGCGTTGCACTCTGGGCGACAGAGGGCACCGTCGTGTCGAACAGCTTCGGCCTGGAGCTCGAGAAGCTGGCTCCTGACCTTCGCCTCATTCAGCAGCCGTGTCCCCTCCTGGTTCCGCTGGTCGAATCAGGCGAGCTTGAAGGACCCGCGGTCGAGTACTTCATTCGAAAATACTGGAACGCTACTCAGCTTTCCAGCCGCGGCAACGGGATCGATACCCTCCTTCTCGCCTGCACCCATTACCCGCTGTTGTACCGGAGCATCCGCGCGATCGTTTCCCCGGAGGTCAGAATCCTGATCCAATCGCAGTTCGTTGCCCCCAGCCTGGCCGATTACCTGCGCCGCCATCCCGAGCATGCTTCACGGCTCTCCCGCACAGGAACACGCCGCTTTATTACCACCGATCGAACCGAGAATTTCGATCGCCTGGCGGGCGCTTTCCTCGGCTATGAGGTGAGTTCCGAGCGGGTAGACGTCTGAAAAGAGTCAGGCGCGGCTTCTATACTCGGTTTGCTTTATGAGCATTGCCACTGAAGTAACCCGGCGTGCAGCGACCGGCCTTGGCCCACAGGCCGACCTTATTCCCCCGTTCCCCGCTCTTGCTTATCTCCGAGACCGACCCACTGCGCTCCGAACACGATCACCCGAACGAATCTCAAGGGAAGACAGTTTATGGAAATCCCGCCCTCCCTTTTCTCACAAAACGGAAACCGCCGGGTCTATGTTCTGGATACGAACGTTCTGCTTCATGACCCCGCCTCTATGTTCAGGTTTGACGAGCATATCGTCGTCATCCCAATGCTCGCGCTTGAAGAAATCGACGCCAAAAAGCACGATCCGGTCCTCGGGTTCAATGCTCGCGAGATAAGCCAGAAGCTCGAGATCCTCCTGCGGCGGGGATACAGCGAGGAAGGGCTGCAGATCCCAAACGGCAAGGACGGCACCCTTTTCTTCCTGACCTCCCAGGTCGCCGGATCACTTCCCCGGGAGCTGGAACAGGGTCACAAAGACAACATGATGCTCTGGCAGGTGATGAACATGCAGCGGCGCTTTCCGACCCGCGAGTTCATCTTCGTCACCAAGGATCGGAACCTGCGGATCAAGTCCCGAATCGTCGGAGTCAAGACCGAAGACTACCGGCACGACAAGATCAGCGAAGAGTTTCTGAACAGCCTCTTCTCGCCGCTTCGAGAACAGATGTTATCTGAAGAGGAGGTCAATGAAATCTTCCAGGACAAAAGCCCCGAGACGTGGGGACTGACTTACCAGCGCAAATGGCGCTTGCTGGAAAACGAGGGGATCGTCCTGCTCGACTCCAAAGGCAAGTTCTTCGGACTGGGTGTTCGCAAGGAGAACCAGGTCAAGTACCTGGACTATAAGGGCATCAAAGTGCTCGGCTCCCCTCCGAAGGTCCTTGACCAGTCGCTGTACTCGTACAATCATGAACAGGCGATCTGCATGCACCAGGCCCTGGACGACTCGATCAAAGTCCAGGTCATCATAGGCAAGGCGGGGACCGGCAAGACGTACATCGCGATGGCCGCTGCCCTCCAGAAGGTTCTCAAGGAGGGGCGCTACGAATCAATCAAGCTCGTGAAACCGCTGATCACCAAGAGCCGGTTGGGTGAGGACATCGGCTTCCTGCCCGGGTCGGTCAAGCGCAAGCTCATCCCCAAAATGCGCCCGTTCATCGAGAAGCTCAGATTGTTCACCGAAGACGATCGGCCGGAGCCGGATGCCGGATACCACAAACTGATCGAATCGGGAGTCATCGAACTGATTAATCTTGCCGACGTCCGGGGAGCCGATTTGTCTGGCGCGATCGTGATTTTTGACGAGGCGCAGAACGCCAACCCCTTCCAGATGCGAACTCTCGGCACACGGCTGGGGGACGACACCAAGCTGATCGTCCTCGGAGACCCGACCCAGATCGACAATATCTACCTGGACAAGTACTCCAATGCGCTGATCAACCTGTACCTTAACTCGTTCCACCACCCCGAACCATTCATCGCACGCATTTATCTTCATCAGATGGTTCGCTCTCATACCAGCAAGTGGTTCGAAGAGGTGATCGAGCCAGGCGAGGAACGCGAGAAACCACAGAACGGCTCGCGCCAGAAGAACGGTGAGCGAAACGGTGAGCGAAACGGCGAACGAAACGGTGAGCGGGCGGCTGCCACGCCGTCGGTCACTCTGTAAATACAGGCGAGGTGGCTGTTAACCGGAGACAGCGTCCAGGGATTTCCTGACCAGTTGCCAAGCCCGTCGCACCCACGCCTCGTCGGTCCGAATGTTCCCGATCGCCATCCTGAGCGCGAGCCGGCCGTGGAGACGGGTGTGGGAAAGGAAGACTTCACCGCTTCTGTTCACTTCGTCGAGCAGTCGCTGGTTGAGCGCATCGAGATCCTGTGAGTGAGAGCCGGGCCGAACCGCCCGAAAACAGATGGTGCTGAAGGGAGTGGGCGCCATCCGTTCGAAGTCCTGGTCCTGGTCGATGCAATCGGCAACGAGGCGGGCGAGCCTGATATGTTCCCGAATCCTGGCCGCCATGCCGTCGCTGCCAAAAGTCCGGATAACGAGCCACAGCTTGAGAGCGCGAAAACGCCGGCCCAGCTGGAAGCCGTAATCCATGTAGTTTCTGACGACGTCGTCCTGCCCGGTCTTCAGGTACTCCGGCACCAGGCTGAAGGCCTGCTTCAGGATGGCCGGCCGGCGGCAGTAGAAGGCACTTAAATCAACCGGCGTGAAGAGCCATTTGTGGGGATTGACGACGATGGAGTCCGCCTTGCGCAGCCTTCGAGTACCCATCGCATCTCGGGAAGCAAAGCCGCCGCGCCTCCGTAGGAGGCATCCACATGCAGCCAGGCGCCGTAGCGCTCGCAGATGCGAGCGACGGCGGGAACCGGGTCGATACTGGTCGTCGATGTCGTTCCGACAGTAGCCACAACGCAGAAGGGCCGCAGCCCGGCGGCGAGGTCTTCCACGATTGCCTTTTCCAGCGCGGCCGAATTCATCCGGAATTCGGCGTCCACCGCGATCTTTCGGACGTTCTTGTGGCCGATTCCGGCCGTGATGGCCCCTTTTTCCACCGACGAATGTGCCTGCTCGGATGTGTAGAGCCGGAGGATCTCGCTCCCTGGCCTACCCGAGAGACCTTCCTCACGCGCGCCGAGGCCGGGAATTGCCTCGCGTGCGGCGACGATGGCGTGAAGAGTCGAGGTTGAAGCGGTGTCGTAGATGATTCCCTGAAAACCGCTCCGGCAGACCCAGCATCTGGCGAAGCCAGTCGAGCGTTACCTCCTCGAGCTCGGTCGCGGCCGGTGAGGTCTTCCAAAGCATCGCGTTGACGTTGAAGGCCGCGGAGAGGAGCTCGCCAAGAATACCGGGGGCCGACCCGCTGATCCCGAAATAGGCCATGAATCCCGGGTGATTCCAGTGAGTCAGTCCGGGCACGATCATGTTCTCGATGTCGCGCCAAACGTTCCGAAGATCTTCCGGCTGCACGGGGAGGAGACGCTGGAAGCTGCCCTCGGATTGAACCGGGCTCGACTTTGGAGAGGACGGGATACTTTTCCGGATTGGCCAGATATTCGGCAATCCAGTCGACGATATGGTGGCCCCATTCCCGAAACGTCTCAGGATCGAGGTCACCAAGTGGAGGCCCAGGATCGGCAGGCTTGGTGCTCATGTTTCTCAGGTTAGATACCCAGCAGTTTGATGGCCAGTCCGCTGGCCGCGATCATCAGACCGGCTACGATGTGCACGTGGCGCTCGAAGAGTCGCAGGAAGGACGGTCGGAGGCCGAAGTATCCGATCGTCACGACCGTCACCATTGTCAGTATGGTAGTCAGACTGAAAACCGTAGCGACGAGTGTTACGGCCGCCCAGTTGTATTGCAGGGCGGGCACCATCAGCAAAGGGATCAGCGGCTCGCATGGCCCGAACACGAAGACGACAAAAAGCGTCCAGACGGTAAGGCTCCGGCGGCTCAGCTTGTGCGGATGGAGATGCTCGTCGGTATGGCCATGCTCATGGGCGTGCTCTTCACTCCCCTCGTGCAGATGGACATGGTGGTGGGGACGATTCCGGAGGTAACGGTAGAACGCCCAGCTGGCGTATGCGAGCCCAAATCCGATCAGCAACCAGGCGGACACTTCTCCCCGGCTGCCCTCGATCCATTGCAATCGTTCGACCGCGACTCCAAGCCCGATCCCCATGAACCCGAGCAGCACGGAGGACAGCACGTGCCCAAGCCCGCACAGGCTGGTAATGAGAAGCAGCTTCCGATACGGCCAGTTCTGAGCCTTGCCGATAACGATGAACGGCAAAGAATGATCCACCCCGATCAAAGTATGAAGAAAGCCGATGCTCGCCGCGGTCCCAAGCAAAAGCCACAAGCCGCTTTGCATAAGGAGTCATTCTACCCCATTTCCGACGCGTAGGAACATCGACCGCGAAGGCGAACCCTGCCTTCGGAGCGCGAGATCGGTTCGGGAGCGCGGACATCGGCCTTCGGGAGCGCGGACATCTCGTCCGCACTGGGTTCGCGGACGTCCCGTCCGCGGGGCGGGCATCTTGCCCGCCGTCTCCGGTGTCCGACGCGAGGAGCCCGCCCGGGCAAAACCAACGCCGGGCAGGATGCCCGGCGCGCGGGCAAGATGCCCGCGAACCCAGTGCGGACGGGACGTCCGCGCTCCAGAAGGCCGACCTCTCGCTCCAACAAGGCCCGCCTTCGCGCTCGTTCACGTCGCCCTGCGCGCTCACAAAAAGGCCCTCCGCCCCAAGCTCACGCGTGTAGGAGAATCCGACAAACGTGCCGGTAATCCCTACACGCACCCGAAAAGCGCGGGCGCGGCATACCGGCCACCGCCTGCCCTTTATCTCTCAGTTACACAAACCCTTAACGGCTATAGCACACCTTCTCCCTCCGAACGGTCCGAGATTTGCTTACATTGTACTGCGCAAGCGGCTGTCAGACGAACTCTCTGCCGCCGCAGGACCGGCACGAGCCGGCCCTCCTGATAACCGAGAGGAGAACACGTGTTAGATATGAGCGATCCGCAAACCTACTGGCTGAACTTCACGAACATCGTTCTTGGACTCGTGACCCTGGTCTGCTGCGTGGTCATTGGACGCGCCGTTCTGAAAGACGTCTTGGCCAGCCATCGCAAGCATGCCCAATTGGAAGCTGACGACCATGCCTTTGCCCTTGAGGGCCTCGGCCTGACGATGGCGGACGGCGGCGAGAAAGTAGACGAACCGAAAGACAAGTAAGAGTTCGAGCCGGTCATTTTCCCTATCAGAACAGGAAACCACTAAATGCCTTGTCCCTTTCTGAAGCACGGACACGCTCGTTCCTGCAGCATCGCACCGTTTAGGAAGCTGCTGCTCAGTTCCCTCATTGCCGAGGGACAGGAGCGTTGCTCGAATACGAGCTATCACGAGTGTTCCTGGTACCAGGGCCAGCCGATTCTGTGCTCCGAGGTCTGCCCGCCGACGCCGTCCTGCCCGTATCTCCATGATTCGCTGGTGCAGTACTGCTCGGCCGACCCGACCCCGAAGTTCATTCCCTACGCGGAATCGTCCCTGTCCCGCTGCGGAACCGATTCGCATCGCTACTGCGAGCTCTTCCTGGCGTTGGTCGAGCCGGACGTGGTCAGCGAGCACGCGGTGACCGAGAGTGCTTCGGGGCTGGAACAGGTCGAGCCGCGCGAGGTTTGGATCGAAGGCATCCGGGTCCCCGGTTGGCTCTTCTACTCGTCGAACCACATGTGGCTGGATCTCAGCAGCGAAGGCTACTGCCACGTGGGAATAGACGGGTTTCTGGCGGCCCTTCTCGAGTCCATCGACGCCCTGACGTTCCTTGGCAATGGCGGCATCCGCAGGCCATCAGCGGTGGTTACAACGGACGGGAAGGAACTTCAATTGACTTTCCCCAATCCGTTTCAGGTAACCTATGCGAATCACTACCTGCGAGCTCATCCTGAAAAGCTCACGTCCGATCCCTACAGTTTTGGGTGGTTATTTGAAGGGTTGGAGTCCCGGGGTCTGAAGTCTCCGTGACGGAAGGACTGATGCGGGGGAAAGAAGCGTTCGCCTGGATGCGCAGGGAATGTGACCGCCTGACCGATTTCGTCCATCGCCGGCTTACCCAGCCCGGAGCTCGATGGACTGCCATTAGCCACAGACGGGGGAACGTGGGCCAGGGGCCTCCTCAAGCATGTCAGTCGGGAGGACGCCCTCGTCATATTCAATGAGTTCTTCTCCCCCTTCATCTAACGGAGGTCGCCTTGGAGTTGCGCGGTAAGGTTAGTTTTGTAGGTGGCCTCGTTCTGAGCCTCGCGGTCGGTTGGTGGGTTTTCCCCCTGGCACTTTACGAAAGAATCGAGCAGCCGCTCGACTTCAGCCATAAGGTGCACGCCGGCGAGCAGGCCGGAATGAGCTGCGAAGATTGTCATTCTTTCCGGGACGATGGCACTTTCGCCGGAATACCGAAAATTGATAACTGCACGAGTTGTCATTCCGAACCTCAGGGGAAGACGGTCGCCGAGAAGGTGCTCTTCGAACAGTACGTCTCGAAGAACCGCGAAATCCCCTGGTTGGTTTACTCAGAACAGCCTGAAAACGTTTATTTTTCCCACGTTCAGCACGTGAAAGGCGCCGAAATCGCCTGCGAACGGTGTCACGGTCCGCACGGTAAGACCGATACTCTCCGCACTTTCGAGCGGAACCGGATCAGCGGATACAGCCGGGACATCTGGGGTCCGTCGATCTCCAGAGTTTCGCGGGAACCCTGGGAGGGCATGAAGATGGACGACTGTATCGCCTGCCACGTGGAACGACAAGCTAAGGATAATTGCCTGCTGTGTCACAAGTAATCGATTTTTCTATATTATGGCCATTATTTCTCGTCGCAATCTTCTTAGATTTGCCGGGGGTGCGTCGATTGGGACATTCCTGTCTCCTTTGCCGTGGAAACTCCTGGACGATACATCAATCTGGACTCAGAACTGGTCCTGGATCCCCAAGCCGCCAAAAGGTGCGATCACGTTCAAATACACGAACTGCGTGCTTTGCGGCTCTGGATGTGCGGCGCAGGTTCGCTGTGTAGCAGGGCAACCGGTCTCCCTTGCGGGCGTCCGCTCCAACCCGGCAAGCCAGGGATTCTTGTGTCCGCTCGGCCTGCTGGCCCATCACCTGCGCTACCACCCAGACCGGTTCACCCAACCGCTCCTCCGCACGAGCAGCGGGGATCTGCGGCCCGCGGCACTGGCGATGCAACACGTGTAGTGTCGTCGCGGCTTCGGGATGTCACCCAGCCTCAGGCGGCGGGGTACGTGGCGTGCGTGGACGCCACGCCGGGATCAGCGCGTCTCGACTGCCCTGCAGGCGCTTCTGGCCGGCTTCCCACGCTCCGCCTACCTCGTTCCGCCCGATCACCGCGACGGCGTCCGGGTGCTGGCGAAGCATGGTCGAGCCCACCGAGTCATGGGCTCTCGACATTCAAGGAAGCAAGACAGTCCTGAGTTTCGGGGCACCCCTGCTGGAAGGATGGGGAACCTCGGGCCGGCTGGTTACCCAGTTCCTGGGCTCCGACCGAAAGACCAGACTGATCCAAGCCGAGCCGAACGGTTCGCTTACCGCCCGGGCAGCCGATGTGTGGTTGCCGATCAAGCCTGGCAGCGAGGCGGCACTGGCCCTGGGTCTCGCCAATCTCTTGATCGAGAAAAAGCTGTACGATCCCTCGGTCGTCTGCCCCGACCTTGCACCGGATTCCGCATACCGGAGCCTCCTGCGGGAATTCCCGCCCGAGCGGGTCGCCGAGATTACCGGAATCGCACCCGGGGCGGTCGTCGAAACGGCCCAGTCACTTGCGGAGGGAGGACCCGCGCTCGTCGTGTCACGTGGATGCGTGACCGGATCCGCTTCCCTCGCGGAAGAACGTGCTATCCAGGCTCTGAACCTGCTGTTGGGGAATCTTGATCAGCCGGGCGGGGTGATTGCCCGCCGCAACACGGTTCCCGAAGCGCGCCCAGTACCGACGACTACGACTCCCGGCCGGCAAACGGCAGGGATACTGAGGAGCCTGGCCGCGGTCCCGGACGGGTCGGTTGACCTTTTGATCGTGGACGCGAGTTTTTCCTCGCCTCCCTTTGCCTGGGGAGCCATCGAGCGGAAACTGCAACCCGGCAAATCCATGGTGGTCGTGTTGGCCAGCCTGCCTAACGCCTGGACATCTCACGCGGATGTCGTCATCCCAGCCCCGGTCTTCGGCGAGACAATCGACGAGGTGCGGGAAGGATTCGACTCCCCCGAGGAGTCGTTCAGCCTCTCCGCCCGGCTGACGGAGCCGCTCCCCGGCCTGTTCCGCCTTCACGATTTTGTCGCCCTCCTTGCAACCTCGGCCGGGCTCGGAGCCCAAGCGGGCTCGTCCCAAGAGGTGATCAGGCAGAAAATTCTTGCGATCCACCAGGCCGGCAAGGGAACGGTCTTTTCACCAGCCGAGGGGCAGGCCAAGCCAATTTCGGAATTCGCCTCATCGGATGATCTCTTCAAAGCGTTGACTGAGGGAGCGCGGTGGGAAGGCGAGTTGCCTGAGCCCAAAAAGCCGGCGGCCACGGCGCTTCTCGCTCTCAGGGGCAGGAGCAGGGGATCTGGAGCGGATGCGCGAGGTTGTCAGCCAAAGAGGTGGATTGGGAGACTCCGTTCCCTCAGGCTATCCCCTGGCGGTCCTTCGCTCCGATTCCCGGGTTTACGACAGCAGCGTCTCTCCGCTGTTGGCGAAGATCACCTGGGAGTCGGGCTTACATCCCACTCGCCAAGCGTTTATCAATCCAGCCACAGCCGCGGAAAACGGTGTCGTGAGCGGCGCTACTGCCGCCCTGCGAACACCGCACGGAAAAACCAATTTGCCGTTCGTCCTGTCCGAGGATGTCATGCCCGGCGCGGTCCTGCTTGCGGGTCCCGCCCGATGAGGACGAGTTGGAGTTGGCAACAGGACCAGACGGGGCTTCTCGCGTGATGCCGGGCCGGCTGGAGGAGGTTTAATGTCAGACACAGGGCAATCCCGAACCAAGACATCGCGTTTCGGGATGGTGATCGATATAGATAAGTGCAACGGTTGCGGAGACTGCATGGTCGCCTGCGCCGTGGAAAACAATGTCCCCCCGGTGCCCGCGGCGGCGGGTGAACGTAAAGCAATTACCTGGCTGAAAGTTTACCGCGTCTCCAACGGGCAGAAGTTTCCGGATCACCGCTCGGCGTTCATTCCGATCAGCTGTCAGCAGTGCGGCGAGCACACCCCTTGCGTCTCGGTTTGTCCGCAGCAGGCAGTCGACGTTGACCCGAAGACTGGTATCGTTGGCCAGATGCCCGAACGATGCCTCGGGTGTCGATACTGCATGGCCGCTTGCCCCTACCACGCCAGATACTTCAACTGGTGGGACCCGGTGTGGCCCGCGGGAATGGAAAAGGCGCTCAATCCCCAAGTCTCTCCGAGAATGCGAGGCGTCGTCGAGAAGTGCAATTTCTGCCATGGCCGATACCAGGCTGCGCGGGCAAAAGCGGCGGCGGAAGGACGAAAGGAGCTGTCACCCGGCGAATACACCCCGGCTTGCGTCGAAGCGTGTCCGACCGGCGCCGATCACCTTCGGCGATCTTGCCGACCCGACCGGCGAGGCGTACCGGATGGCGTCCGGAGAGGGCGCTTTCAGGCTGCTCGAGCCCCTTGGCACTCAACCGAAAGTCTATTACCTGACCCGGCAGCCGTGGATCAGGCAGATCGTGGAGAAACGGCTCGGAAACGGGAAGGAGGAGAAACATGGATAAGGCGTGGATTACCCGAGGACTGGAACGGGCGCCGTTCTGGAAGTTCCTCCTGTGGCTCGCTCCCTGGTTCTGCCTCCTGGGTTACGGGCTGTATGGCGCCGGGCTCTGCCTGGTTCAAGGGCTTGAACCAGACGAACATGGACAATCGGTTCGCGTTCGGGATCTGGATCTTCCTGGACCTGGCGGTGATTGCCCTGGGGGCTGGTGCATTCTTCACGGGCTTTCTTCTTTATATCCTGAAACGACATGAGCTCAAAGCGGTCATCAACAGTGCCGTAGTCCTCGGCCTGATCTGCTATTCGGGCGCAGTGGCCGTCCTGGCGGTCGACGTCGGTCAGCCGCTTCGGGCGTGGTTCACCTTCTGGCATCCGAACGTCCATTCGATGCTGACCGAGGTCACCTTCTGCATCACCTGCTACTTGATCGTCCTCAGCATCGAGTACGTGCCTCTGCTCCTGAAGAACCGGAAGGTGCGCCGTATCCCGGCGTTCCTGGTCTTCGAATTCGAGCTGCATAAAGTCATGCCGGTCCTGGCCGGAATCGGAACCCTGCTCTCCTTCTTCCACCAGGGGTCCCTCGGCGGGCTTTACGGCGTGTTGCAGGGGCGGCCGTTCGCGTTTCGAGAAGGCATTGCGATCTGGCCTTCGACTTTCTTCCTGTTCATTCTGTCCGCGATAGCCGCCGGTCCCAGTTTCCTGATGCTGGTCACTTGGGCCGTGCAGGCGATCACCGGGAACCACCTGGTCAAGAAGACGGTTTTCGTGTTCCTCGGCCGCGTCTCGGGGACGCTGCTTATCGTCTATGTCTTGCTGAAGGCTCTGGACACGCTTTGGTGGATCAACAGCACTTCGCCCTCGATGGGCTTTCAGGCTCACGAGTTTTACGCCTGGAAACCTTTTGGGACCTGGATCCTGTTTGCCGAAATTATCGTGTTTGGGCTGCTCCCCGCCCTTTTGCTCTTGAACCATCGCCTCAGAGAGAAGCCGGTGTGGCTGATCTCCGCGGCAATACTGGTGTGCGCGGGAGTCGGCCTGAATCGTTTCGTAATGACGATTCAAACCCTGGCGCTGCCGACGCTTCCGTTTGATGCCTTCATGACGTACTGGCCGAGTTGGCAGGAGGTCGCGACCTTCCTGGCCGTCCTCGCCTACGGGGTGATCCTTTACTCAGTCTCTTATCGCTACATGAGCTTGTTCCCGCAGGAAAAGGAAGCGGTGTCGGAAAGACTCTCGTCCGAGACAATGGCTGCTTAGTGAGGAGGAATGATGTTGCCTGGAATTCATGGCTTTCACTGGGAAGCCGGACACCTGATATTCGTTGGTCTCTTCCTGATCATCGCGATGGTCATCGGCGGCACGGGTTTCACCGCGCTGGTGCGGTCGGCACTGACTTTTCGCCAGAAACGAGCGGAGACTGTCGTCTGGAAACACGACTTCCACGATCTGCCGAACGCCGAGAAGAAATGCCGTCACGAACTGGACGGCTACTTCCCGGCGAGGACCTGCGACCGCGCTTTTGATTGCCGCTCCTGCACCACCCACGCCTCGTTGCTCGAGAAAGGGGCAGTGGTACCGAACGCTTGCCTGGCCCAGGCAACAGCAAGCGTTGCCGGAGTCGAAATTCCACTCGATCGGTTTTATCATCGAGGCCATTCATGGGTTAGACCCGAAGCGGATGGAACAGTTACGATTGGTCTGGATGGCTTCGCCAGCGCGGTATTCGGAGAGCCCGACGCAGTCTCCCTCCCAAAGACGGGGGAACGGATACAAATGAACGGAACTGCGTGGGAGATGACAAAGAGCGACTCATGAGGCTCGAGTTTTGTCTCCTATCGATGGGGAAGTCGTGGGAACCGGTCCGGTGGGCGGGGAGTGGTACCTGAGAGTACGCCCGGACACCGACCTGTGCGCGAATCGGCAGCTTTTGGCGGGCGGGGAGGTGGTTCCCTGGTTGACCCGGGAATTTGAGCGGCTCCAGGTGGCGCTCTCAGGCTCGGCGGGCCCGGCCCTCGCCGACGGGGGAGCGATCGCCGAGAACCTGGCGGACAGTTGCTCGAAGGTCGAATGGGACCACGCATGCAGCGCGCTGTTCCTGGAACCTTGATGGCCCGCAAGCGGGCCAACTGACCGGCTGACGAGCTGACCAGCTGACGACCGAAAGGACCGCTAGAACAGCAAGCACCTCGAAGACGGCTCCTCTTGGTCAGCCGGTCAGCCGGTCAAGCCGGTCAGCCGGTCACGACCGGTTAGCTGGTCAGCCGGTCAGCCGGTCAGCCTACCTCGCGATCTCGTACTTCTTGATCTTCTCGTAGAGCGTAGACCGGTCAATCCCGAGAACCAAGCCGCTTCCTTCATGTTCCCCTGGGTGCGCCGCAGCGCCGCTTCGATCGCCTGTCTTTCCATTTCCCGCAAGGTCTGAACCGGCGAATCGGTCGAAACCTTCCTGTCCTCAAGCTCGTGGGCGAGGAACTGAAAATCTTCCTCGGTCAAGAGGCTGTTGCGGCAGGTCACCATCGCCCGTTCGATGACATTTTCCAGCTCCCGCACATTGCCGGGCCAGTTGTGGTTCATGAGCAGGCGCAAAGCCGCCTCGGATAAATGCTCGACCTTCTTCCCGAGCTGGAGGGAGAGTTGCTCGACGAAATGGTGCGCAAGCAGGGGAATATCTTCCAACCGCTCGCGAAGAGGGGGAATTCGAATGCTGATGACGTTCAGCCGGTAGTAAAGATCCTCCCTGAAAACGCCCTCCCGGACGGCTTCCTGCAGATTGACGTTGGTCGCCGCGATCACCCGGACGTCGACCCGGATTTCCTCGGCGCCTCCAACCCGGTAGAAGCTCCGCTCCTGCAGCACCCGCAGCAAATCGAGTTGCAGCTTGGCGGGAATATCGCCGATTTCGTCCAGGAAGATGGTCCCTCCATCCGCCATCTCGAACTTCCCTTTCTTCTGAGCGACGGCCCCGGTGAACGAGCCTTTCTCGTGCCCGAAGAGCTCCGATTCGAGCAGAGTTTCGGCAAGTGCGGCGCACGAGACGCCTACAAAAGGCTTATGAGCCCGTTCTCCGGTAAAGTGAACCGCCCGGGCGATGAGCTCCTTCCCGGTCCCGCTCTCTCCCTGAATGAGCACCGTGCTCTTGAGGCTGGCGATCTCCCTGATCAGCTGGAAGATCTCCTGCATCCGCGGGCTCTTGCTGATGATGTCCTGGAGGCTGTAGCGACGGTTGAGCTTCTTCTTGAGGAGGGCGTTTTCCCTTTGGAGGTTCTTCACGCCGATGATTCGATTGACGAGCAGGGAGATTTCTTCCAGGTTACAGGGCTTGACGATGTACTCCTGGGCACCCTCCTTCATGGCGGTGATCGCGGTATCCACGGTGGCGTAGGCTGTGATGATGATGATGGAGGCGTCCGGATGGAGTCGCCGGATCTCCATCATCGTCTCGATGCCGTCGATGCCCCCCGGCATCTTCAAGTCGACAAAGTACATTGCATATTCTCTTTGCCGGGCCTTGTTGATCGCCTCCCGGCCTGACGCGGCGGTATCGGCCGAATAGCCGTCCTCGCGCAGCCAGGCCGCCAGGGATTCGCGCATCACTTCTTCGTCGTCCACCACCAGGATTTCCCATCGCGTTTTCATATGGACTCCCCGCTGATGCCTCGCGGCACCACCGTTCTATTGCTCTCGACTCTGCCCCAGATGCCCGATCGCCTCGGACAGTAATACGGAACAGGCGTGGCAGAATTCCGCGGTTTTCTGATCCAGTTGCACAATGTTTGTTGAGAGAGCCATGGGACACTGACTGTTCAGACAATGGACCAGGCCGAACGTATGCCCGAGTTCGTGGAAGCACTCCTTGACCGCGCGCGAGGCAGTCAGACGCTGGTTGGCCGGCATCTGGTAGAACTCCTGGCGCAGCCGCGCCAGGGAGACCATGGCGACATGGCCTCCGAGTTGAGCCTGCCCATAGATGAAACTCAACATGGGGATAAAAAGGTCCTTCTCGGTAACGGCCAGCAGTCGAGAAGAGTCGGGCGAGCGCAAACCGACCAACTCCCTCATGATGGTCACGGAGCTGTACTGTTGCCGTCTCGCATCGAAAGCGTGGCCCGGCTCGGGCAGCTCCGGACCCCTGAAAACCGGGAGCGAAAAAATCTCGTGCACTCGCCTCGAGACGAGGTTGAGCACTTCCTCATCAACCCGGCCGACGGAAACCAGGCAGAGACCACTCACACCTGTTGTCCAGCTTCCGGGGTCGCCGGCTCGGCAACCTTGTTTTCTTCTCCAAGTGGCAGGCTCACTCGGAACGTGGTCCCCTGCCCCACCTTGCTCTGAAACTCGATGTCTCCGCCATGCGCTCTGACGATACCGTAGACAACCGCCAACCCCAGTCCAACTCCCTTCCCTTCCTCTTTGGTTGTGAAGAACGGATCGAAAATCTTGGTCTGATGCTCCGGCGCTATTCCTTCCCCGTTGTCCTCTACTTCCAGCACGATACCTTCAGGGGTGGCGGAAGTCGTCAGAATGACTTTGCCCGCCCCCTTGTTTTGAGTGGCTTCGGCCGCGTTCATGACCAGGTTCATGACGACCTGTTGGATTTGGGACCCGTCGCACAGCAGATGTGGCAGGTCGGGCGAGAAGTGGGTTTCGACCTTCACATTGGCGAGCTTGAGCTTGTGAGAGACGAGGGACAGAGTATTCTCGAGAATCTTATTGAGGTCCCCCATGGACGTGTGGGGCTTCGAGCGCCTGGAAAAGGCGAGCAAATCCGAAACGATGCGCCCAACCCGGGAGGTCTCCGCGATAACCTGCGCCTGGTATTTTCGGTATTCGGCCACTCGACCGGGAGGTATCCCGTCATCTTTCAGGATCCGCTGCATCAGCATGGACAGATTAAGCACTCCTGAAACCGGGTTGTTGATCTCGTGCGCCACGCTTGCGGAAAGCTGACCGAGCGAGGCCAGGCGATCCGCCTGCAGCAGCTTGCGATGGGCAATATGCAGTTGTTGTGTCCTCTCCCTGACTTTAGTTTCCAGGCTGGCGGTGAACTGATTGATCTCGTCGAGGGCTTCCTTCAGGCGTTCGCGCATCGTGTTGAAGGAGTTGGCCAGTTCGCCCAGTTCTTCACTCGAGGTCACCCGAATGGGCTTGTCGAGTTGCATCTGGGCAACCGCACGGGTGCCCTCAATGAGCCGGCGGATCGGAACAGCAACGAACCTTCGGGTAAACAGAACGATGAATATGCCTATCAGCAGGATGTGAATGAGGGTAAACAGGAACGCGCGCCATTTCACGCCGGCCAATTGGGCGTCAACGGTCTGCAGGTCCAGATCGACATCCAACACTCCCAGCACTTTGATTTCAGACGGATGGGCATGACAGGCGGCCTGGCTGCACGCCGGCTCGTTGTAAACCGGCGTTACCATTGCCAGTTTGCGTCCCCCTTCCGGGTCTCGGAAGATGCGGGCCCGCGAAGTTGGGTCCACGGTAAGGATTGGCTGCAACGACGAATGGCAAAGGGCGCAAGCCTCCGACCGCTTATCGACTCTCCGGTTGTTTTCCTCCGTGTGGGTGGAAAACATGATCCGTCCTTCGCGGTTGAAGATCCGGATGCGGCTGATCCCCTGCTTCTCCGCGATCGTCTCCATGACCTTGTAAGCCGATTCGCGGTTATCGTCGAGCATCGCGTGCCAGGTCGCGCTGGTGATGCCCTTGGAGAGCTGATCGGCCCCGAGAATCATGGCGTCGAGAAGCTGCTTCTCCTGGGTCCTGACATTGATATAACTGGTAACCGCAGCAACAATTCCGACGATGACGGTCAGAGAAAGGATCAACTGCAACGCTAGCCTTCTCGGCACTTCGTAAAACCTCCTGGTTGACAGCCCCTGAAGGTTATCTAAATGGTCAAGTCCAGCGCAAGTGATAGTTGGAGGGGGCTGACCGGCTGGCGAGCTGACGAGCTGACCGGCTGGCGGGCTGGCGCGATCGTAAAGAGCCGCACACGAGCGGTGTACGCGGGCAGGGATTTCCGGAGCGATCCCGCTAGCGCCGGTCAGCTGGTCAGCTGGTCAGTCGGTCAGCCGGTCAGCCGGTCAGCCCACCAGTTCGTCAAGCGCGCGTGCGTAGACCGCCAGATCCGACGGCGAAAAAAGCACGAAGCGCACTTCCTTGACCCCGGTCTTGGGCAGTTCTTCGGCGATGGTGCGAAGGGCAATCCGGGCGGCCAGCTCGATCGGAAAGCGGTAGGCACCGGTGCTGATGCTGGGAAACGCGACCGATTCGCAGCCAAGCTCTGAGGCGAGCTCCAGGCTGTTTCGGTAGCAGGAGGCGAGGAACTGCTCTTCGTCGCGGTCACCGCCTCCCCAAACCGGTCCCACCGTGTGGATCACGTACCTGGCCTGCAGCCGGCCGGCCGTCGTTGAGACCGCCTGTCCTGTAGGGCAGCCGCCCTGCCTTCGCCTGATCTCCTTGCACTCTTCCAGAATGGCAGGGCCGCCGGCGCGATGGATGGCTCCGTCCACCCCTCCGCCGCCAAGCAGGTTGCTATTGGCCGCGTTGACTATGGCGTCCGCCCTTTCCTTGGTGATGTCGCCGACAACGAGCCGGACGCGGCCGGACCCGATCTGCTTTTCGGTTGCTCCCATGGTTGTCTCTTCTTATCTTCGGGCCTGGGGGCCTTCATATTGCCCGGCGAATTCCTTGTCATTCAAGGGAAAGAATACCGGTCTGACTCCTTGTGACCCTTCCTTCAAACATGCTACATTCCGATAATTACTGCATTATACGGGGAGCGGGATCAACCTGTAAGTTGCTCAAGGAGAGATGTATGGCAGAGATCAAAGCGAGCGGAAGCGAGACAGCCGGGTACAAGCCTTACGTTCCTGTGGAAAGCACCATGGCGGAGTTCACCGGCCGGGCGCTCCTGATCGGCCTCATCATGTCGGTCGTCCTGGGAGCAGCGAATGCTTACCTGGGCCTCAAAGCGGGAATGACGATTGCCGCCACCTATCCCGCCGCCGTGATCGGCATGGCCTTCCTTCGTCTGTTCAAAGGCTCCATCCTTGAAGAAAACATGGCTCGAACCGTCGGGTCGATCGGAGAATCGGTCGCCGCGGGCGCGATTTTCACGATTCCCGCCTTTCTGATTGCGGGAGTATGGACCGACCTGGACATGACGCACTATGTAGAAGCGACCGCGATCATGCTTCTGGGCGGGATCATCGGGATCCTGTTCGTCACGGTTCTCCGCCGCGTCATGGTAGAGGACGTCGACCTCCCCTATCCGGAATCAGTCGCCGCCTCCGAGATCCACAAAACCGGACAGCAGGGCGGGGCCGGCGCGATTTACCTGTTCCTTGCCGGCCTACTCGGGGCAGTGATCCAAGGGGCTCGCCAAATAGAGATCTTCAAAAGCTCCTGGGAATACTTCGTTCCATTCACCCGTTCGGCCGTAGACCTGAGGAATGGCACGGTCGTCGCCGGCAGCGGCGGCATAGTGCTCTCTTCGCCCGGTGTCAGCCCTGCCTATTTAGGCGTCGGATACATCATCGGACCCAAGCTGGCCGCCCTGAACTTCAGTGGCGGGCTGCTCGCCTGGGGGCTCTTTGTTCCCCTGCTGCTCTATTTCCTCGGTCCCACCCTGCCGGTGGAGGGCAATACAGATCAGGGCTGGATCGCGCAGGCAACCCAGGTCTGGCGGTTCATGGTGCGACCGATTGCGATCGGCGGAATGCTGGTAAGCGCCGTTTACACCCTTTACCGGATGCGCAAGAGCCTGATCGGCGGGATTACCCGGTCGGTATCGGACGTCAAGAAGGCGGCGGCCGGGGGCGTTTCCGTCATTCGGACAGAACGGGACCTCAGCCTGAAAACAGTCGTGATCGGCCTGGCCTTCGCGTCCATCGGCACCTTCCTTCTCTATAATTTTTTCGCGCGTGACATCGCGGCCGCCGGGGTCGCCACCGTGGTCATGATCGTCGCGGGATTCTTTTTCGCGGCTGTCTCCGGCTACCTGGTCGGACTGATCGGATCGAGCAATAACCCGATCAGCGGGTCTGACCCTCTCGACGGTCATCGTTGCCGCCCTGCTGATGGTGGCGCTTGGGCAGACCGGTTCCCTCGGGATCGCAGCGGTTCTCGGAGTCGCGGGCGTTATCTGCGTTTCCGCCGCCGTCGCAGGCGAGATGCTGCAGGACCTGAAAGTCGGGCACATCCTTGGTGGCACCCCCTGGAAGATGCAGGTCGGGGACCTTATCGGCGTATTTCTGGCGGCCAGCGTCATGTTCTTCCCGCTTTGGATCCTTCAGGAGGGTGACAAGGCAAGCGGCGGCACGGGTTTCGGCGGTGCGGCCCTTCCGGCCCCGCAAGCGAGCCTGATGGCGCTTGTGAGCCAGGGCATCGTGGGCGGCCAGATGGCATGGCCGCTGATTATCGTCGGGATGCTGATGGCGGTCGGGTTCATCCTGATTCAGGTCCGAAGCCCCATGCTGGTTTGTGTCGGTATGTACCTCCCGCTCGAAACCACCTTTGCCATCTTCGTCGGCGGCGTGATCAAAGGTATCGTCGAGAAGATGGCCGAGCGACGGCAACTGAACGCCGGCCAGAAGGCCCGGGTCGAGAACAATGGCGTCCTCATCGCGTCAGGACTCATCGCCGGCGAGGCGCTGATCGGCCTGCTGTTCGCCGCGCTGGCTTTCTGGGATGTCAAGACTCCGAAGGTTTTTCCGGATGCGAGCTTCGCCTGGAGTCTCCTGGTCTTCATCCTGATCGGCGCCGTTCTTACACTGATTCCGATCCGGAACGCGGGACGGCCGGACGACCCGGCTCCTCCCAGTGCGGTCTTTTAGCGCATGGCGGTCCGAAACCTTCTTGAGCTGAAGCCGAAGCGGAACCGGGAATGGGTCGTGGACGAAAAGGGCCAGGCATTGGTCACAGTGCCCCGGTTCACGAACCCACTCCTGGTCCGCTGGCTGGTTCCCCGCCTTTCAAAACCCAACTTTCGCGTCCGGCTGGACGCCTTCGGAACATTCGTCTGGTCGCGATGCGACGGGGCCACGCCGGTCTCGACAATCGCCAAAGAAATGCTGGCGGAGTTTGGAGCAAAGGCCGAGCCGGTTTATGATCGAATAAACGCGTTTCTCCAACGCTTGGAGCGTGAAGGACTTATTCGAACATGACCGCAGATCCCGGAATCTCGCTCGAAGCCACCTCCGAAGCTCCTTCGCTGGGTGATCCTGCTCTTTACCAGCGTTGCGATGTTCGGGAACTACTACGTCTACGACAGCATCAGCCCGCTGGCCGAGCTGCTCAGCCGGCAACTCGGCTTCTCGGACGCCAACATCGGAACGCTCAACAGCATCTACAGCCTTCCGAACATCTTCATGGTTCTGCATCGGCGGATTCATCATCGACCGCTGGGGAACAAAGCGTTCGTTGTTTCTTTTCGCCTTTGTCTGCCTGATTGGCGCAGCCGTGACCGCATCTCACGGCAGCGTGGTTGTCATGGCGACCGGTCGTCTGATCTTCGGACTCGGGGCCGAATCGCAAATCGTCGCGATCAATGCTGCCGTCGCCAAGTGGTTTCGAGGCCGGGAAATGGCGTTCGCGCTGGGGCTGAACCTCACCCTGGCGCGGCTTGGATCGGTCGCTGCCCTGAACTCGCCGTCCTGGGCACGGGAATATTACTCGAGCTGGCAGTTGCCGCTGCTGATTGCAGTGGGCGCGGCGCTGGTTTCGGCTCTGGGGTCGATGCTTTACGGGTTGACGGAAGCTCACGCCGACCGGAATTACGCCCTGGGGAACGAAGCAGCCACAGATAAGGTAGTTCTGAAGGAAGTCCTCCGCTTTGGGCGATCGTACTGGTACCTCGTCGTCCTCTGCGTGACCTTCTATTCCGCAATTTTCCCGTTCCGGACGTTCGGCGTGAAATTCCTCATGGAATCGCACGGAAAGCAGCTGGAACCGGCCAGCTTCCTCCTCAGTATGCTGGACATTTTCGCCATGGTCGGGACGCCGCTGCTCGGGCTCCTCGTCGATCGGGTGGGGAAACGCGCGCTCTTCATGATGTTCGGCTCCGGGCTGCTCATCCCGGTCTTTCTGATGATGACGTACACCAAGGTCTCTCTGTACGTCCCGATGGCCATGCTGGGCCTGGCCTTCTCCCTGGTGCCCGCCGTGATCTGGCCTTCGGTCGCGTACCTGGTCGAGCAGAACCGCCTGGGAACCGCTTACGGGCTGATGACGATGATCCAGAACATCGGCTTGACGGCATTTAATCCGCTGATCGGAGGGCTCAACGATTTTGCCGGGGCGAGCAGCCAGAATCCGGGAGGCTATGCACCCGGGATGTGGGCCTTCACGATCCTCGGTTTCGGAGGCCTGCTGTTCGCCTTCCTTCTGCGCCGGCGCGAGACCGGCCCGAACGCCCATGGTCTGGAAACCATCCGCGCGGGGAAGCAAAGCTGAGTACGGACAGCGGGCAGCAGGCAGAAGGCAGCGGGCAAACGGCCTTCGGGAGCGCGGACGTCGGCCTTGGAGCGCGGACGTCTCGTCCGCACTGGGTTCGCGGGCATCTTGCCCGCGCGCCGGGCATCTTGCCCGGCGTTAATTCTCGTCTCGGAGCTTGCTGGCAACCGCGGGGGAAACGGCGGGCAAGATGCCCGCCGCGCGGACGGGACGTCCGCGAACCCAGTGCGGACAAGATGTCCGCGCTCCAAAGGCCTGCCCGCTGCCTTCTGCCCGCTGCCCTTGCTGCCCCTTGTCTCCGCCTCCCGTCTGCCACTATGCTAACCTGCTCTATATGGCCGCTGATCTGACCCTGCTCCCTCACGTTTCGCTGGCTGAGCAGAGTACGTTCAGGATCGGCGGACTGGCGAGGTGGTTCGCCCGGGTCGGGTGACGTCGATCAGCTCGAAAAAGCCTTCTCATGGGCGTGCGAAAATCACCTTCCCATCCTTGTGATCGGGGAGGGCAGTAACATTCTTTTCCCTGATTCCGGCTTCCCCGGCCTCGTCATCAAGAATCGGTTCTTCGGTTTCGAAGGCTCTCGACGACGAAGTCGAGCGTGGGGGAGCCGAAAACCTGGGCGAGACGATACGCAGGCTCAACCGCCTGCGGTTGGCCGGTCTCGAGCGCATGTACGGCATCCCCGGGTCCGTGGCAGGCGCCCTGGTCGGAAACGCCGGCGCCTACGGTCAGGAAATCGGCTCGGTCGATCACAAGCATCAGGGTCTGGAGCCGGGCGAACGGCGTGAAGGTCATTGACGGTCGAGAAGCGGGTTTCCGGTACAGACACAGCCTTCTGAAGTGCAATCGGGAATTGTTGGTCCTGGGCTGTCGTCTCCGACTGACTCGGAGCGTGACGGAGCTTCAACCGATCTCCGACGAGATCCTGGCAAGGCGGCTCCTCAAGTATCCGGCCGGCCTGCGATGCCCGGGAAGCTTCTTCAAGAATGTCCTGGCCGGCGGAGCTTACGGAAGAGCAGTTGAACCGGGTGCCGCCCGATTTCATCCAATTCGGCAAGATTCCGGCCGGACAGATTGCTCGAGGAAGTCGGAGCGAAAGGTGCTGCGCAGGGGTGACGCGGTCATCGCCGACTACCACGCGAACCTGGTTCTGAATCGAGGGCGCGCGAGTAGCCGCGACGTCGTTGCGCTGACGGCCGAATATGCGGCAAAAGTTTTCGATCGGTTCGGAATCCGGCTCGAACCAGAAATATTGATTATCGAGGAAGACGGCTGGACGAAATGAATCAGAAATTTGTGATTTCAGGCGGGACTCCTCTGAGCGGCGATTACAGGATCCAGGGGAACAAGAATGCGGCCCTTCCATTGATCGCCGCCGCTCTTCTGACTCGTTCTCGGGTGACTCTGGAGAACGTCCCCCAGATCGTCGACGTCGACCACCTCCTGAAGATGGTCCAAACCCTCGGGGTCGGCGTTCAGCGCGACGGGCACCGTGTCTCGCTGGACGCGTCGACGCTCAACCTGGTTGAGCTGCCCCAGCATCTGGTCGAGACTCTGCGGGGTGCGATTCTGCTGCTCGGTCCCCTGGCACCGCTTGTCGACCGCATCGTCTGCGCGGTTCCCGGCGGATGTCCCATCGGGCGGCGCTCGTTCAACATGCACTGGGATGTCTTCCGGTCCGCCGGACTTTTTCGTGCTAGGAAGAGCCGGGGAGCATCGAGATCCGGCGGGAAAAGGTCATAGCAAGTCCCGAGGTCTTCCTTGAGGAAAGCTCGGTAACCGCGACCGAGAACGCGCTTCTGCTCTTCGCCGCAATCGGTGGCGGGGTGATCGGGAATCCCGCTCGGGAACCGCATGTGCTCTGCCTGGTCGATTTCTTGCGGCAACTCGGATGTGATATCGAGCTTCATCCGCTCTATTTCCAGCGTAAAGAGCAGCATCAGACCTGATCAGGGCGACGTAACCTTCACGGTTCCGCCCGATTTCATAGACGCAGGCACCATGGCCATCGCAACAGCGGTTACCCGCGGCGAAGTCACGCTCTCGGGACTTGGCCGTCTGGAGACGGTCGGATTCGAGAACACTCTCACTCGATTTGGGATCCGTTTCGACTGGGTCGGCGACGATTGCCTCACCGTGAAGTCGCCGGGCTTGATCTCAAACGCTCCGCTCGTGACGGCCGGGCCCTGGCCCTCGTTTCCGACCGATCTTGTCAGCCTGGTCATCGTTCTGGCTACCCAGGGAAACGGGACCTGCCTGATACACGACTGGATGTACGAGGCCCGGATGTTCTTCGTGGACAAACTGGTCCGGATGGGTGCGGGAATCACTATGTGCGATCCGCACCGGGTGCTCGTGGAAGGGCCTCGCCGCCTGCGCGGTATCCGGCTGGAATCCCCCGACATCCGGGCGGGGATGGCGCTCGTTGTCGCCGGGCTCTGTGCCGACCGGGTAACTACGATCGAGCACGCGGAAATCATCCTCCGGGGTTACGAAGACGTGGCCGAGCGGCTCCGGGGTATCGGCGCCGCGATTTCCCAGCAGTGAAAGGCCACTGCGCACTGCAAACTACGCGCTGCGCACTGCGCACTGACCGACACTGACAGCTGACGCTACGGCGCGCAGTTAGGCAGTGGCGCAGCGACGTAGCGTCGCAGTGGGCAGTTCGTAGTGCGCGGCGGGCAGTGCGCAGTTCGTAGTGCGCAGCGGGCAGTGCGCAGTTCGTAGTGCGCAGCGGGCAGTGCGTCAGTGGGCAGTGCATCCCATGGCAGAGCCAGAGCCGACCGTTTCGCAATGGAAAGAGGAAACCGGGGGAGTCCTGGGCAGGACCTTCCGGGCCTTCTACTACCGCGATTTCCGGCTGATGTGGTTCGGAGCGTTCACCTCAACGACCGGCACCTGGATGCAGATGGTCGCCGAGTCCTGGCTGGTGCTGAATCTGACCGGTTCGGCTTTCTACCTTGGACTGACCGGCTTTCTCGGTGAGCTCCCGATCCTGCTCTTCTCCCTGATTGGCGGGGTCGCGGCGGACAGGGCGGAGCGTCGCAAGATGCTCCTGGCTTCCCAGTACGTGCAGATGGGTTGCGCTTTCATTCTCACCTTCCTCGTCTACTTCCACGCCATTCGCATCGAATACCTGCTGATTCTGGTATTCACGGTCGGCACCGCGCGGTCCTTCGGCGGACCGGCTTACCAGGCGTTGATCCCGAGCCTTGTGAAGCATGAGGCGCTGTCCAATGCGATCGCCCTGAACTCTATCCAGTTCAATCTCGCCCGGGTGATCGGTCCTATCGTGGCCGCCCTGGCGCTTGCGAAAGTGGGCGTGGCCCTCTGTTTTGCGCTGAACGGCGTCTCCTTTCTCGCCGTCATCGTAAGCCTGTACATGATCAGTGCGAGTTTTAAACCGATCGCCACCACTGATTCCGTTTGGACCGAGCTCCGCAAAGGATTCCAGTTTGTAAAGACCAAGGGGGCTCTCTGGCAACTGAGCGTGCTCGGCTTTATCAGCGCGTTTTGCGGGATCCCGCTGGTCACGCTGCTTCCTGTTTTCGCCAAGGACATCTTCAAAACCGGCGCCACCGGCTACTCGACGATGATGTCTGTTTCGGGCGCCGGCGCCGTGACCGGAGCCCTTCTCTACGCGAGCCTTGCCCGGAAGAACAAACCCGGACAGTCAACGCTGTGGGCTCAATTGGTGTTCTCGGTTCTCCTGATGACCTTCGCCCTCTCCAGGCACCTCATCCTGAGTTACATCGTCCTGTTCTTTGCAGGAGTTTGTCTGATCGGACTCTTCGCCTCCATCACTTCATTGGTCCAGCTGACGACGGTCGAAGAAATGCGCGGACGGGTCATGAGCATTTTCATGCTCGCCTTTCGAGGCGGAATGCCCCTCGGCAGTCTCACGGCCGGCGCCGTTGCGAGCGTCGCTTCGCCCCGCATCGCCCTGCTCGGATTGGGGATAATCCTGTCCTCCGTAGCCCTGGGATTCCTTCTGTTGCCAACCAGGGTCAAGGAACTGTGATTCGGGGCGTTGTACGGAAAAAGCGGACAAAATGCCTTTTCGGAGCCGCGCATAAAGCGCTTTCCGGCGAGTAAGCGGGTTCGGTGTGGCCGGGGGACGACTACTTCGCCCAATCGCATCAGAACCCGCTTGCTCCGCTGGAAAGCGCTGTGCGCGCGGCTCCGCCACAAGCAAGGTCAACCCGTGCGACGCGCCCGAACTTGCCAGAAAGCCCCGATTTTGGTAGGTTTAGAAACCGCTTTTTTTGCACCCAAGGAGGAAGCATGGCTGAGCGAGTGTATTTTTTCGACACCACGTTGAGAGATGGCGAGCAATCCCCGGGTTGTTCAATGTACCTGGAAGAGAAGCTGAAAATGGCCCGTCAGCTAGAACGCCTCAACGTCGATGTGATTGAAGCTGGATTCCCTATTGCTTCCGAAGGCGATTTTGAAGCAGTTCAAGCTGTCAGCATTCAGGTCCGCAAGCCGACCATTGCCGCCCTGGCGCGGGCCAACCGGATGGATATCGAACGAGCCTGGGAGGCGGTCAAACAGGCAAGTAAGCCCCGCATCCACACGTTTATCGCGACATCGGACATCCACATTCAATACAAGCTCCGAAAGACCCGTGCCGATGTCCTCGCGCAGACGCATTGAAGCGGTGAAAATCGCCCGCAATCTCTGCGACGAAGTGGAGTTTTCGGCCGAGGATGCGACACGCAGCGACGTCGACTACCTGGCCGAGGTCCTGACCGCGGCCATCGAGCAGGGCGCGACGATCATCAATATTCCCGACACTGTCGGATATGCCATCCCAATGGAGTTCGGACCGTTCATCCGCGAGGTCATCGGCAAGATCCCGAACCGTGACAAGGCGATCTTCAGCTGCCATTGTCATAACGATCTGGGGCTTGCGGTCGCAAATTCCCTGGCCGGCCTCGTGAACGGCTGCCGCCAGGTCGAATGCACGATCAACGGGATTGGCGAGCGTGCCGGAAATGCGTCGCTCGAAGAAATCGCCATGGCGATTCGAACCCGCAAGAACGTGCTTCCTTTCCAGTCGGAGATCAACACGGAGGAGATCACCCGCTCGAGCAAGCTGCTCACCAACCTGACCGGTACCTTCGTGCAGCCGAACAAGGCGATCGTCGGCCGTAACGCCTTCGCTCACGAGGCAGGCATTCACCAGGACGGCGTGTTGAAGAACCCGCTGACCTACGAGATCATGACCCCGCAATCGGTCGGCCTGACCAGCACCACGCTGGTCATGGGCAAGCACAGCGGCCGCCACGCACTGCGCAACAAGTTTGAGGAGCTTGGCTACGAGTTGAGTGCCGAGGAACTGGAGCGCGCTTACTTCTTCTTCACCAAGCTCGCCGACCAGAAGAAAGAAGTGTACGAAGAGGACCTGGTTGCGATCATTCAGGACGGGATGAAGATCGTCCCGGACGTCTACCGCCTGAAGTTCGTCCACTCCTCCGGGGGCACCCAGGCGATCGCCAGTGCAGCGGTCAAAATCGAAAAAGGTGAAGTCAGCTCTGTGGAATCGGCAGTCGGTGACGGCCCGGTCCACGCCTGCTACAAGGCGATTGACAGGATTACGGGCATGCCCGGGAGACTGCTCGATTACAGCCTCAATTCCGTCACCCGCGGCAAAGACGCTCTTGGCGAAGTATTCGTCCACGTCGATTTCGACGGAAAGAGCTACACCGGGAAGGCGGCCAGCGTGGACATCATCGACGCCAGCGCCCGCGCTTACCTGAACGCCGTCAACAAGGCCTATACCGAGAAACAGCGGTCGGAAGCCAAGAAAGCGGACGGGGTCACCGAGAGCTAAGGTCGACGCGAGGAGGAAGATCAAGAGCTATCCTGGATGTGTGTCGGAATAGCTCTTGTAAAGGAACTGTGCAGCCATGGCAAAAACTCTTTTCAAGAAGATCTGGGACAATCACGTCGTGCATCAGGGAGGCGGGGCAACCAGCCATCCTGTACATCGACTGTCACCTTGTCCATGAAGTCACGTCTCCCCAGGCGTTTGAAGGACTGAGACTGACCGGCCGCAAGGTTCGAAGACCTGATCGGACCTTTGCCACCATGGACCACAATGTGCCGACGACCGATCGATCGCTTCCGATTGTCGATCCCATTTCGCGCACTCAGATCGAGACGCTCGAGCGCAACTGCAAGGAATTCGGCGTCCCGCTCTACGGACTGGACAGCCCGAACCAGGGCATTGTCCACGTGATCGGCCCAGAGCATGGGGATCACGCAACCCGGCATGACGATCGTGTGCGGCGACAGTCACACGGCAACGCATGGAGCATTCGGCGCGCTCGCTTTCGGCATCGGTACGAGCGAGGTCGAACATGTCCTTGCCACGCAGTGCCTGCTCCAGTCCGAACCCCGGACATTCCGGGTCGTTTTCGAGGGCCGACTCCCGGCACGCGTCTCCGCCAAGGACCTGATCCTGTATCTCATCCGGACTATCGGTACGGACGGGGCGACCGGTTGCGTGCTCGAGTACACCGGAGAAGCTATAACGGCGCTGTCGATGGAAGAGCGTATGACCGTCTGCAACATGTCGATCGAGGCCGGGGCAAGAGCCGGCATGATAGCCGCGGACGAAACTACGTTCCAGTACCTGGAAGGTCGGCCCTTGGTCCCAAAGGGCTCCGAGTTCGCGGAGGCAGTCGACAGGTGGAAGGAGCTGCGCAGCGATCCGGAAGCGACGTTTGATCGAGAGTTGGTTCTTGATGTCGCCAGCCTCGCGCCCCAGGTCAGCTGGGGAACCAGTCCGGGGATGGTCGCGGACGTCACGGGCCAGGTGCCCGATCCCGATCGTCATCGCGGACGAGAACGCGCGGAAGGCGGCATTCAGGGCGCTCGAGTACATGGCACTGCGTCCCGGACAGCCCATCACGGAAATCGCCGTTGATCGAGTTTTCATCGGGTCGTGTACCAACGGCCGGATCGAGGACCTTCGTGTTGCGGCCGAAGTCATTCGTGGCCGGAGAGTGGCGCCGAGCGTGAAGGCCATGGTCGTGCCCGGTTCTCAGCGAGTCAAGCGCCAGGCTGAGGCAGAAGGACTCGACGTGGTTTTTTCGGAGGCCGGCTTTGACTGGCGTGAATCGGGATGCAGCATGTGCCTCGGCATGAATCCGGACATTCTTGTTCCCGGCGAACGGTGTGCCTCAACCTCCAACCGTAACTTCGAGGGCCGGCAGGGGCGCGGAGGCAGGACCCATCTGGTGAGCCCTGCGATGGCGGCCGCGGCTGCAGTGGCAGGCCATTTCGTCGATATTCGCAACTGGGACTGAGAGCCTTCCAGCCGAAGATTGAGGACCGTGTTATGCAACCATTTACGAAACTAACGGGAACCGTGGCGGCCTTGGATCGAGTGAACGTTGATACGGACCAGATTATTCCGAAGCAGTTTCTGAAGAGGATCGAGCGGACGGGTTTCGGCGAGTTCCTGTTTTTCGACTGGCGCTTCCGCGACGACGGCAGCCCCAACCCGGATTTCGAGCTGAACCGGCCCGAGTCCCGAGGCGCAACTATTCTGCTCGCAGGTTCGAATTTCGGTTGCGGGTCCTCCCGCGAACACGCTCCCTGGGCCCTGCTCGATTACGGCTTCCGGGCGATCATTGCCCCCTCCTACGCCGACATTTTCTACAACAACTGCTTCAAGAACGGCATCCTGCCGATCCAGCTGTCCGAGACCCAGGTGTCCGACCTGTTCCGGAGAGCGAAATCGAGCGGCGGCCGCTACCAGCTAACCGTCGACTTGGAGAAACAGGAAGTATCGGACGGGGCCGGCCTGCGACTCTCCTTCGAGGTGGACCCGTTTCGCCGGCATTGCCTGCTGCACGGTTTGGATGACATCGGCCTGACTCTGCAGCACGAGGAGAAGATTCTGGCGTACGAGCAGCGGCTTTCCGCCTGAGGTGAGATACCTCTTCGGCGTGCGCGGCGGATCTACCAATTCATCTGGAGCTCGTCCTTCCAGAGCGCGAGCATCGTGGGGTCCAGCCGCGAAACGCCTTCTTTGGTAACGCCGTCCGGAGCCGGCACGAGCGCGGACAACCCGTCGTACAGGATCGGGCGCGCGGCTGGTTCGACTCGCGCAAAAAGGTGCCAGAGAGAGAGCGTGTCGCGCAAGCGGGCGCCCTCGAGGACAGCCGCCAGTGCTTCCCGTCCCCCTGAACCCGAATCAATCCGGGCGAGTGCCGCCTGGAAACCGGCAGCCGCATCCGGAAAATGGGGCGTTCCCGGACCCCGGCCGGGACGCGAGGTACAGACCGCGCCCGCCGGAACCAGCGACTCCAGACCCCGGTACTCGAGCGAGACCCACCCTGAGGTGACCTCAAGCTTCCCGTTGCCCTGCTCATCCACGCTCAACTCGTAGGCGCAGCCAAGATCCACCGCCAGTGCCGACGGGGTTTCGACGAAGAACAGGCGGGGAGGCGCCAGAATGAGGGCCTTGATTCGACCTCTCTCCAAGGCCATGCGTTGCTCGCTTTCGCGGCTTTCGACCAGGCGGACCCGGCTGTTGGGGCGTACCTCCACGTGGCCGATACTCGCTATATCAATGTGAGCCGTGGACTGGCTGTCGGTTTCCATGAATTGACCGACACGAAGAGGACCCCTGAAATTGCTCCCACCCTTGAACCCCGCCGCCGGCTGCCAGCTTACACTCCATCCGGTCTCGGGACCGGATTTCCCTGGAAATCAGGAGGAGAGACAAGCTGAGTGCGAGAAGAAGGAAGAACAAGACCGCAGCCCGAGCCAGTCCTGGGCGGATGCCGCTTGCCGGCCGGACATCGGGCAGAGGATGTGACAACCGGAGCCGGACCGGCTTGTGATCGGCAAAGGACCCCCGGGGCGAACGGCCGCTCGCAGCCAGTTCCCTGGAGACTTCCGGCCAAAGATCCCGGCTTGGGTCCATGCCAGGCAGAGCCCGGGCCGCAGCCGAAAGCCATCGAACCCATTCCAGGTAGGAACGGCACTCCGGGCAGCGGAGCAGATGTCTCTCGAACTCTTCACGCTGGCGTCCCACGAGACTCCCGTCAACCAGTTCGTCGACTTTCTTTTGTGCCTCGTCGCAGATCATTTTCGTAATGCCTCTCTAAGCAAGAGCCGAGCCCTGTGCAGTTGCGCCTTGCAGGTGCCCTCGGCAACGCCGAGCAGACTCGCAATCTCTTCGTGTCGATATCCCTCGATCTCAAACAAGACAAAGACCAGTCGGGCTCGCTCCGGAAGCGCCCCTATCGCCGCTTCGAGGTCCAGGCTCTCCTCGGTTGACGTCCGCCTGGCGGGGCTCCGCTCGAGCAACCGATCCTCGGCCGGAAAAACCCGGGCGATCCTTCGCCTTTTCTCCTTGATGCTCCCGAGGACGCGGTTGACGGCCAGCCGGTAGAGCCAGGAGAAAAAACTGCTTTCGCTTCTGAAGCCGCCCAGGGCTTTCCAGGCTCGGATGAAGATATCCTGAGTGACCTCTTCCGCCCAGTCTGGCTCGGCCAGCATCCGACAGCACAACGAGTAAATCCGCCGGACATAAAGCCGGTACAGCTGCTCGAAGGCGGCTTCATCACCCGCCTGCGCGCACAGCACCCATTCGCGAACCTCTTCGGGATCCGCTCCTCCCTGATTCCCACTCAAAGCCGGGTTTGTCGACATCAATGCTCCGGCGGTAAAGGCAACCTGCCCGTCGCTTTTCTCTTTCCCACTTAGACACCCCCGGGGAGCCGGGCGTTTAAAAGAGCGACACTGGTACTGAGTAATATGCGATTCAAACTCCCGGGGTTCCGCCGGTGTCTTATCCGACAACAAAAAACAAAGAGCCGCAGCAGAAACTGTGGCTCCGGGCGTGCCGGCCGGCCGCACCTGACTGTAAAGGAGAAAGAACCATGAGAACTAAACGCATCGTCGTCTTATGCGCGGCCTTTTTGTCGATCGCCGGTGGGGTCGGAACAGCCTTGTGGGCGGGGCCGCCGTTAGTCTGCTTTCCGTTTGAAACCGACAATGCGCGTTCGCTTCCCTGGGGAGGCGCCGGCTGGCACGAAACTCGCCCGGATTACGACACGGCCCGGCTCGCCGCAGATACTCTGGGGTTACTTCAGCCCGACACCCCCGTCATCGCGCGAATGGAAACCATCCGACGCTCCGCGCTTTACGGCGTTCGTGATCCACAGGCTGCAAAATCAGTGATGGAGGCGCTCGAGAAGCGAATGCAAGGCGAAAAGGGTGGGGCGGCTGCGCTTGCCCAGTTCGACCTCGGCTATTTCGTTGAGACGTACAAACAGGCCCTGCCGATCCTGAAACGTCCGGTTACCGGGCCGTCCATTGACGGGTATGCCCTGGTTTTGCAGGCCACCGAGAAAACCGGCAATCCCGAAATGGAGTTTGCTGCGGCGCTCATGACTCCGGCAAAAACGCCCAAGGAACAACAGTTGGCTCATCTTCGCCGCGCGGCGGCCGGAGCGAAGGAAGGATCGCTCCTGGCCCGAAACCTGGTCTCACATTTCAACTACCTTGGGTCGGACCTGCCCGCCCTGCGGGCAGCGCTGACAAACTGACCTCGACGCTGATCAAGGACCGCAAAGGCAACAAAGACGGGCAGGACCTCCAAGACTGAAAATCAGTCGTAGTCCCGTCGTCCTTGTTGTCTTTGAGGTCCTTGTCATTTTGGGTTCTTGAAGCAAAGCCAACGTGCGATTCAGCCTCACGCTGGCCGCCTTTCTTGCGCGCATTCGAGAAAATCGCAACTATCAGCGCGGCTCTACGTCTTATTAGTCGCGCTTTGATTTTGGCGACGCAAAAAAATCGCGAAAAAATCGCACAGTACTTATCGCGTTGTCAGATTCAATCCGTATAATGATTTTTAGTGCAAGGCTGCTAACCTCAAGAAGAGACCTGTGTGGCCGCGCACAACGAATCAGAGGAAACAGGGTTAGAATCCCTGTGGGTTTCGGCCGGACTGTCAGGGACTTTGATGTCCCCGTCTCATGGTGAGACCGTCAGTCGGGCCGACATGGTGAAAGGAGAAACAGGCCATGAACGATGACTGCGCAAGCCAGTCAGCCGAACCTCCCGGTAGGTTGTCTGTAGACCTGCCTTTTATTAACCCCGCATCGGCGAAACGCCCCTCGAACGCCCGGAACCTCGTCATTGGGCCAAGGGCCCGTCTTTTCAGAGAGCGCTTTTTCCCAGCCGTCACCGACTTCGATTGGAACGATTGGCACTGGCAGTTGCGTAACCGGATTACGGATCTCCGTACTTTGGAACGCTTCCTGCAAGTCTCCGAAGACGAACGTCTGGCTTTGGAACAGCATTCCGGTCCCCTGCCTGTCGGCATCACGCCGTACTATGCCTCGCTCTTGGACGAGGTCAATCCGACGCAGCCGCTTCGGAGAACCGTGGTGATGGTGACGGCGGAGCATTTCCGGGTGCCCGGAGAAGCCGACGACCCTCTCGGCGAAGATCACTCTTCTCCAGTCCCGGGGCTGGTACACCGCTATCCCGATCGCGTCCTGTTTCTGGTTACGGGATTCTGTTCGGTGTACTGCCGTTACTGCACGCGGTCCCGCATGGTGGGAAACCCGGGCGGGGAATATCGATTCAACACCAAGCAGTGGGACCGCGCCCTCGAGTACATCGCGGCCCACAAGGAGATCCGCGACGTTCTCTTGTCGGGCGGAGACCCCTCTGACACTGGCCGACAATCGTCTGGAATGGCTGTTGTCCCGGCTTCGCCAAATCCCGCATGTCGAGTTCCTGCGGATCGGGACGAAAGTCCCGTCGGTTCTTCCGCAACGGGTGACGCCCGCGCTCACTCGCATGTTGCGCAAGTACCATCCGCTCTGGATGAGTATTCACTTTACCCATCCGGATGAACTGACACCGGAAGTGGCAGAAGCTTGCACCCGCCTGTCGGACGCCGGCATTCCCCTGGGAAGCCAAACGGTACTGCTGGCTGGTGTCAACGACAACGTCGACGTCATGAAGCGTTTGGTACATGGTCTGTTGAAGATTCGGGTTCGCCCCTACTACCTGTACCAGTGCGACCCGATTTCCGGCTCGTCGCATTTTCGGACCCCGGTCGAGAAAGGGCTGGAGATCATCAGTGGGCTGCGTGGTTACACGACAGGATACGCGGTCCCGACGTACGTTATCGATGCGCCCGGCGGAGGAGGCAAGATTCCTCTCTTGCCTGAGTACTATGTAGGTCGCGAAGGAAATGATATCGTCCTTCGCAACTATGAAGGAAAAAGGTACAAGTATCCGGACCCCGTGTCCGGGTCCGTCGACTCCGTGTCGACCGATCCCACACTGGTTAAGTTGGAAGCTTAGCAGATGGGGAGCGCGAGCTCCCCATTTTGGTCGCTCCGCGCGTTTGACCGGCATCCGCTGGGGGTTGAGACGGCAAGGTTGCGTGCCTCCCGGTTAAGCAATCCGAGACGAGAACTAACATGAGAATCGGAATAACCTACGACCTCCGGGATGACTACTTGCGCAGGGGGTACGGAAAAGAAGAGACGGCCGAGCTCGACAGCAAGGAAACCGTCGACGCGATTGCCTGCGCATTGGCTAAGCTGGGGCATCAGACTGTAAACATCGGCAATCTTAATGAATTGGCTCGACGCCTTCTGTCGAACGAGCGATGGGATCTCGTATTCAACATCGCCGAGGGGTTCCACGGGCTGGGCCGGGAAGCTCAGGTTCCCTGTCTTCTGGACGCCTACCAGATTCCCTATACCTTCTCGGACCCGGTCGTGCTCGGCCTGACTCTCCACAAGGGATTGACCAAGCACGTCGTCAGGGACCTTGGTCTCCCGACGCCTGACTTTGTTGTTGTTTCCGATACCGAAGAGATCAATGACCGGAAACTTCGATTACCCGCTGTTCGCCAAACCAGTCGGCGAGGGAACAAGCAAGGGCATTTCTTCCGAGTCCAAGATCGACGACCCGAGACAACTAAGGGCCGTTGTCGCCCGGTTGCTGAGTCTCTACCGCCAGCCGGTTCTGATCGAGGAGTTTCCTACCCGGCCGCGAGTTCACCGTAGGGCTCGTCGGCACGGGAAAGCCACCCGCGCGTTGGGAATCATGGAAGTCCAACTGCTGGACACGGCTGAACAGGAAGCCTACTCCTATCAGAACAAGGCGAACTACGAAGACCGCGTCAATTACCGCCTCGCGGATGACGAAACGGCCCAGCAGGCCAAGGACACCGCCGTGAAGGCTTGGAAGGGCCTGGATTGCCGGGATGCAGGACGGATCGATCTCCGCTGCGACGAGAACGGAGTTCCTCAGTTTATCGAGGTCAATCCGCTGGCCGGCCTCAACCCGGTTTGGTCCGACCTGCCGATTCTCGCCCGACTGGCCGGTATCGACTATGTCCAGTTGCTCGGCATGATCATCGACTCGGCGTGCGAAAGGATAGGAACGGCTTGAGAATCGCGGTTCTTCATGGAGCCGTTCCCCCGGAAGCGCCTCCCGACGAGCAGGATGTCCTTGTCGAGGCGGAGGTGGTCTCGTCCTCTCTGCGCAACCAGGGGCACACGGTCGAACACATCGAGTTCTCCCTGGCACTTCCCGAGGTGCGAAAAGAAGATACGCCGTTTCTCTCCGGAGCTCGTGTTTAACCTGGTTGAATCAGTCGAAGGGAAGGGCCGCCTGGCCTATCTGGCGCCCGGCCTTCTCGATTCAATGTGCGTCCGTTATACCGGTTGTCCTGCCGAAGCCTTCTTCCTGACCGGCAGTAAGACCCTGGCCAAGCGAGTGATGAAGCTGGCCGGCATCCCCACGCCCGCATGGCTTTCGACCGATTCCGGTCTGACCGAGGTCGCCGGGTCCCCCTGGATCATCAAGTCGGTCTGGGAACACGCCTCTATCGGGATCGGCCAGGATAACGTAGTCGCGGAAAGCGCGGTTGCTGCAGATAGGATCCACAACAGCCCGCCGGACGAGCAGTTCGCCGAGCTTTTCATCGATGGCCGGGAATTCAACCTGTCCCTGCTCGGCTTCAAGCGGCAGCCGGAACTTCTCCCTCCCGCCGAGATGCAATTCATCGACTTCCCTGAGGGCCAATACCGCATCGTCGACTACCGGGCCAAATGGGATGAACAGAGCTTTCAGTACAAGAACACGGTCAGGACGTTTCAATTCGGGCAGGAGATGGGGCCGATCCTGAACCGGCTGGCCCTGGTAGCGAGTCAGTGCTGGACCGTTTTTGGTCTTCGCGGTTATGCTCGAGTTGATTTCCGGGTCGACAAGAACGGGGATCCGTGGGTTCTTGAGGTGAATACCAATCCCTGCATTTCTCCAGACGGCGGTCTAATGGCCGCCGCACGTCAGGCCGGGTACGACCATGGGACAGTAATTGCCCGGATCGTTTCCGAGGCCCTCTAGCTGCCAATCCACTATGCCAATCGAACTGACTTTCCTGACCACCGTATCAGACACGGATCTCCTGCAGCTTCGCTCACTCGTTGCCGCCACGGGCTTCTTTAATGACGAAGAGGTGGCCATCGCCTGCGAGCTGGCGGAGGAGAATGCCCGGCGCGGCGAGGAATCGGGCTATTACTTTCTTCTCGCACAGGCTGATGGACGGCTGGTGGGCTACACGTGCTATGGCCCTATACCCGCAACCCTCGCGAGCTACGACTTGTACTGGATCGTGGTGCATCCCCAGTACCAGGGACGCGGTATCGGGAAAGCGCTGCTCCGACAGAGCGAGCGTGTCATCGCTGAAGGAGGGGGACGTCGAGTGTACATCGAGACTTCCTCCCGGGATTTGTATAACCCGACTCGTGCGTTCTACCTGGCGGCCGGATACCGTGAGGAAGCGGTCCTGAAAGACTTCTACCGACCGGGGGATTCCAAGGTGATCTTCAGCCGGGAGCTGACTTGACCCGAGATCCGCGGCCGTGAAACCCGGCCCGCTCTGCGCCGAGAGTGAGATGGATGCCGACAAAATCGTCCTGAAGACGAAGCTTTCGTGCGAGGTCCGAAGCTGCCACATGGAGGATCTGCCCCGGGTCGCGCAGCTGGAGACTCGCGTCTGGCGGGAGCTTGCGGCATCGCCCGAGGAGATACGACGAAGGTTCGCTCTCTTCCCGAAAGCCTTTATCGTCGCCGCCACCGGTGTGGAGATACTCGGTTTTTGCTGTGCGGTTCTCACCGACCTCGATCCCCTCGACTCCCAGAATCTCACCGAGGCCTTCCCGCCTAAACACGTTCCGCGAGGACCGCACTTCTTCATCTTCGCGCTGACAGTCAACCCGGTCTTCCGTAAACTCGGCATCGGCGATTCTCTGGTCCGGCGGGAACTGACCGTCGCCGCCGCTCTCGGGGTCGGAAGAATCCACCTGGTCGCAAATGCTCACTCCCGCCCCCTCTTCATCAAGCACGGCTTCATCACCCTGCGGCCGGTCCCGCTCTTTGCCGATTATCCGGAACTGATGCCAGACCCGGTTCTCATGGAGTTGCGGCTGCGGGCTCAATAGAGCGACGTTCTGTCCTTCCCTCAAGAGCGTCTATAATCGAGTCTGTGGCAATTGAGAAAAAGGACCCCGAGCACTCCTACGACCTGGTCAATCGGCCGGAAGAAGCAATCTACCGCGCCTGCTATTCCCCCGTGGACCTGGGAGCAATGCTGGCCAGCGCCGAGACACGGGCGAGAATCCGCAAACTTCCCGCGGTGCAGATCTTCTTCGGACTGAAGGAACTGGATGAGGAGGAGATTGCGGCGCTGACACCCCACGTGACCCGCGAACAGTGGCAGGCGGTTATCGATCTCGACATCTGGGAGCGGGCTACGGCCAGCACACAACGATTTCTGTCGATCGAGCGACATATTCTTCTGGCCGAGGATTCGGTCGCACGGAAAATGATCGCGGCAGCCGATCGCGATCTCTGGGAGTTGTTATTCCGGAAGCAGCTGAAAATCTACCGCAAGCTTTACGATGACATCGAGGGAGAGCCGGGCGAAGGCGAACATTTCGATACCCCGGACAACAGGTACCTGATCGGCCTGCCGCAAAACCCTGAGATGGCGCGCCTCGCTGAGGGCTGTCCTCACCCGGCTTTACGAGTTGGATGCGGAATGGACCGCGATCACGCTTGAATCCGCCGGAATGAGAACGAGAACGGAGATCATGGAAACGGCTTACCAGAGCCGGACCGAGCGGGTCGAGGAGATGGGCTTTCAGGACTACTTCAATGCGATCGGGATCTATACCCCCATTTCCCGGCGGGAAAAATTGCCTCGCAAATTGGAGGAAAAGCCCGAAGTCTCGTCTGCGCTGCCAACCCCCGTGGCGCAACCCGCGGACGGCCCCCTGCTGCTGATCCAGGTTCTCGCCATACGCCAGCCAGTCTGGAGACATCGGCCATCTCCTCGAGGAGCTGTTCTTCGTCTGCAATAAGCTCCTGACAGCGGATCGCGTCTCCCCTGCCTCACCGAAATCCGTCCGCCGGGGGATCAAGAAAGCGGTCGCGGGAATTAACCTCGGTCTCGAAATCTGGTCGGGCGGGAACCTGCAGAAGGCGGCGGCAGGAGCCGATTCGATTTACCTCGAGGCGTTTTTCCAGCTGGGCTATTCCGAGCTCCTCGAACTCAACAAGCACGCCCGGGAGTTGGCGACGACGCTCGCCCCCCCACCCGGTTCTTCCGAGGAAGCTTTTCTGGCTCGCTGCTCGGCCCTACCCGATGCGACATTGTGCAAAGAGGGATCGATACCGGCGTCGTTTCTTCGATCGGCGGGAACAGTTGGAGGCGGCTCGGGCGAAACTTCATTGAGCTGCGCTCGAGCTGAAGCGGATGGGCAAGACGCGCGGACGAACCCTGATCACGGTGTCCGTGTCTCTGTATTGCGTAAAGCCTTCGCGTCTCTTGCTGAGCGTTTGGCGACCTACTTGGTCAGTTCGGCGGCGACGAGATCCATGTCACGCAGCATCCCCGCCTGGCAGGAGGCCACCGGCAGGTTTGCCATGATCTCATCCGCGGCACTATCCGCGGTCGCCTCGCCCCCGCGCAGGATCTTCTGCGCGTTTGCGTGTACAAGCTCGACTGTCTCCCGGGCAAATAAGGCGCGAGACGGCAAGCAGGAAGTCGCGAGACCATTTGGTGCCGGTTTGAGAGCGCGCGGCCTTTTCGCAAAGGGCGCCGCTGACTTCCGCCCAGGTCATCATGTCGGCGAGCAGGAACATGACGTGCTGTGATTTGGTGAGCTTGAGGTCGCGCGCCACACGCACGACGTCAGCCACCGTCCGCAGCGCCCGGCCCGCCCAGAGACCGCCGGTCTCGGCCGGCAACTGCTCGGCTGCTTCTGCCATTGAGGTGTAATACCCGCCCTTGCTCCGGACGGTCTCGCGCAAGCGGAACATGCCTATGACGTTCTGCAGGATCTCGCTGGTGCCTTCGTAGATGGTCGTGATCTTCACGTCACGCTTGATCTTCTCCACCTCGTACTCGCGCATGTAGCCGTATCCGCCGAACGCCTGAATGCCGTCATTGGCAGCCCAATCGCCCGCTTCGGTAGCGAAGTACTTCGCAATCGCGCCTTCAACCTGGAGATCCTCCTCGCCCGCATCAAGTCTGGTCGCCACTTTCTCGATATAGGCGCGACCCGCCTCGAGCTGCACAATATGGGGGACCAGGAGCTTGTGGGTGTAAGCCTGTTTGGCGACCAGCGGAGTCCCGAACTGGATGCGTTCCTTCCCGTACGCGACCGCCCGTTCCATGGAGGCAACGCCGGCGCCGAGGCCAAAAGCAGCGACCATCAGACGGGTGTAGCCGAAGACCTGGTTTGCCTGCTTCAGCCCCTGGCCCTCGATTCCACCAACCAGGTTCTCTGCGGGGATGAACATGTCTTCCAGCGTCACCGGGCTGGTATCGGACGCCCGAATGCCGTGTTTGTCTTCGTGGCGGCCTGGCAGAAGTCCCGGGGTCCCGGCTTCAGCGATAAAGAACGACGGGCCGCCTGGAGTGTCCGCCAGGACCGTATAGAGGTCTGCTACTCCTCCGTTGGTGACGAACTGCTTCTGCCCGTTGATGCGGTAACCTGTCACCTTGCCTTCAGCATCCAGAACGCGCTCTGCACGGGTCTTGAGGGACTGCACGTTGGACCCCGCCTCGGGTTCTGTGACGCAGTAGGCGACGATCAAGCCTTCTTCCGCAATCCGCGTAACGTACTTTTCCTTTTGCTCGGGAGTGGCGCCGACCAGGATGGGGTCCATGCCGAGGCAGATCGCGAGGAAAGCCGTGGCGACGGCAAGATCGATCTTTGCCATCTTCTCGGACAGAACGGCGATCTCGGTAGCGCCGGCACCCAATCCGCCGTACTCCTCGGGCACGAAGATCAGATGCAGGCCCACGTCCGGTCCGACCATGAAACGAATCAGCTCCGTGGGGAAAAGAGCCTTGTAGTCGAGATCGAGCTTAGTATCCAAAGGAAGACGATCCTTTTCCAGACGGCCCAGAGTATCCAGGACCATCATGAGCATCTCAGGATCCATTTTCGTTTGCTGTACCATTTCTCCTCCAGCAAGTAAGCAGTTTTCGGAAAGGGGTGATGATAACCCAGCAAGGGCACAAACGGGAAGACTACTCACAACTGACCCACTGCGCACTGGCGCACTGCGACTGTGTCAATCGCTAGCCGAGCTCGGGAAAGGGAGGTTCCTTGGTCCACTCCAGGTAGGGGGCAAGGGTGTTCAGACCAACGCACGGTAGGGCTGTAAAGAGAGTCGCCCGCTCGTCTTCGGACATACCACATCGGTCAAACAGGGTTTCGACCCATTCCAGCGCCCGGTCTATCTCCTCCGGAGCTGGTTCCGTCTTGAGGGTAAGTCTGGTCTTCTCGGCCGGTTTCAACCGCACGGCCTCGCCGTCGAAAACGAGCACCTGCTGGGAAGGGAGCGCTTGGAGCCAGCGGACGGAGCCGGACTGGAGAAGATCATCGATCGCGACCTGCGTGACGATCGTGAGGAGCGCATTGCGCTCCCGGGCGGGAAGCGAATAGCGCGGGAAAACGGTCTCGACCATCTTCCAGGCCATCTTCAGAGCTTCGGGGGTGATTGACCATTGGCCCATTGATGCTTCTCCGTTATTGACGATACGGGCGTTTCAGGTAGTCTCGGGCCCGATCGTGGGAATCGTCCACGTCGCGCAAACGAAGGACCGCCTCGTAGTGAGCGGTCGCTTCCTTCCTGCGGCCCAGCAAGTCGAGTGCCCGACCCGCGCCGAGATGCGAAACCGCTTTCTCCGTTTCCCCGGACTTGCTCTCTGCCAGCAGTTTGTCGAACTGGGTCAACGCGCCCGCAGCGTCTCCAAGGTCGAGCAGCTTAGCGGCCGCGTTCAGCCGGAATCCGGGCATCGGAATCTTGGCGTAGTTGGGAGCCTTGGCGTCCGCTTGGGCAATAACCTGGCGGTATTCGCGAGCCGCATCATTTCGTCGCCCAAGCTTCTCGAGGATCTGCGCCTGGTTGAGGTGAAGGATGTAATTCCTCGGGTACTTGGAGTGCAGAGAGGTGACGTTCTTCAAGGCATCGGCGAACCGGTTCTCACGGACGAAAAGCACCATTTGAAGAACCGCCGCATCGTCGGCCGCATACTGGCCCTTGCCGGCTGCCCGGCTCAGGTACTCGAAGCCTCGTTCCTCGCTTCCCCGGTATCCCACGATGACCGCGGCCCACTTGATGTACCACGGCAGGTTATCGACGACATACTCGTAGAGCCCAACCGACATGTAAGCGTCGTAATAGTTGGGGTTTTCCTCGATGATGGTGTGGTGATACTTGTATGCCTTCTTACCTTGTGAAAAGGCATCCGAGTAACTCCGGTCAATCGTGATCGAGAATGCCCCGAGTACGCCGTCGGAGCTTCCCAGAAAATAGCGCGCATCCTGGTTCTTCGGATCCTTTTTCAGGATCGCCTCGCAGAGTGTCTGCGACGTCTGGATATTGTCGAAAAACAGTTTGCGGGCCTCGGCAGGCATCTTTCGGGTCGTGGGCTGCGTGAAATAGGCCGGCGCGATGAAGCGGTCCAGATCCAGTTCGTTACGGCCGAACAACTCGGAGAGCCAGGTCACGGTCGCGAGGTACAGAGGCGGCGCGGGGTGCTGCGGGTATCGCCCTCGCAGTTCCGAGAAAGTCCGCTGAGCCTGATCGTAATCCAGATTGTAGATCTGGGCGAATCCTTTCTGGGCTTCCAGCATGAACGCAGGACTGCGAAGGTCCTGGGCAAAGCCGACGTGCAGCGTTATTGAACAGACGAAGACCAAGACGGCCAGGAGCCGCAAGAGCGCCTCCGCACGCAGATCGGGTCTATCTGGCATATTCTCCGTTGAGCGCTAGCGATCCTGAAACAGGTATGAGAAACCGATCGTGAACTGCCAGGCGTGCAACTGCCCATCCGGCCGGAAGCCAGGCACCGCCTCAGTTCCGGTGGACGGGAGTCCAAAACTGGGAACTCCGCTCACGAAGTCTCTCACGTCGAATCGAAGGCCGACGTTTCTCATAAAACGATATTTGACACCGCCACCGAAGGTCGCGCCGAACTTCCACTTGTCTTTCAAGGTCAGTCCCTTCGCGACCGCTTGGTCCTCCCCATCGCCGAAGAACTCGAAAAACGCAACTCCTGGACCTACCGCACCATACGGACGCCACTTACTCTCTTTGGGCAGCCCATAGAAAAGGACCGAGTAGGTGATTTGATGGACTCGCATATCGACGTCAACACGGGCAAGGCTCTCATTGATGTCGGTGAAGGCGGTAGGCTGGTTTGCCAAGCTGTACTCGAGCTCCGCACCGAAGTACTTGCCGAGATTCTCGGTGACCCGGCCGCCAACGATGTACCCGGACGCAAAGTCTAATCCGACGTTGGCCGACGTGGTTACAGTGGTCGGGGTCCCATTAACCGGGACGATAGCCGTGAACGGCGTTACGTATACGCCATCGCCGCGGTGACTCGATCCCGCGAAGATCGATACCTCCCACTTGTTTTCGTTCGGCAGGAGCGGCGGCTGCTGTGCAAATGCCGGGGTTAAGAAATGAGCGACAACAAGAGCAAAAAGGACCAAACAGTACCTAGGCATCAGACCTTCCCTTGAAAGTTGTTCATTGTACTATACCGTTGGATGCAGGCCGGCGACCAAAAGTCGAGCAAAATGAAACAGCTTCAGCGAGCACCCGTATATACTCTAGTGGATGCCGAAAACGGATCCGGAACTCGTGGCGGAAACCCTTCGGGGAGACGAGGATGCGTTCGAGGAGATCGTCAGGCGTTATCAGCGTTTCGTTTTCAACGCGATCTACCACTACCTCGGATACAACTCCGAGGCCGAAGACGTCGCCCAGGAGATCTTCCTCAAACTCTTCCGCTCCCTGGACCGTTACGATCAGTCCCGTCCGTTGCAGGCATGGATTTACCGGATTTCCGTCAACCATTGTCTTGACGAGATGCGAAAGGCCCGTCACAGGTTCATTCGGCTCTTCTCGGACATGGGTGAAGAAGAGGAAGACCGGGTCAAGTATCTTTTTGAAAAGAATACAAAAGGAACCCCTTTCGCGGAGTCCGAGGAAGAGGAATCCTTTAAATTGCTGCATCGTTTACTGGACAAACTTTCCGCAAGGGATAAAATGACTTTTGTCCTCCGTGAAGTTGAAGGACGCAGCTACGACGACATCGCGGCCACCCTCGGCACTTCACCGACCGCCGTACGAATTCGGCTAAGCCGGGTTAAAAGAAAGCTGCTGAAGCGTCTTGAGGGCGTTCTCGACAGCCGTTGAGGAGGAAGGACTTGAAACCGCATATTCAGTGGGAATTGATCGACTCAGAGGATCAGATTGATCAGGTCCATCTGGGAGCATGTCCCCAGTGCCAGAAGCATTATCGCGTGCATGAGTTCCTCACACGGCAGGCGCGATCGGCCCGCGCGGTTGAACCTCCGCCGTTTTTCGCCCGAAAGGTGGCGCGCTCGCTCCACCAGGCCAGTCAGCCGATGTGGTTCTATTTCCGATGGGCGGCGGCCAGGCTGGCTCCCGTGCTCGCCCTTTTGATACTGGCGACCGGGCTCCTGATCATCAATGTCCTCACGGCAGCCGGAACTGCAGGACGCTGTGATCCTCGACGACTCCGTGGCCAGCGAAGTCTCCTACGAGAACATGATCTACACGCTCCACGAGGTCCCGGCGGAGGCGGCAAGGGGTGAATAACCGAAGTCGCGCCATCTTCTGGGTACTTGCTGTTTTCCTCATCGGCGCTTTATCAGGAGGCGGACTCGTCTACCTCTTGATGGCGCCCGATGCCACGACTTGGGGACGCGAGCACACGTCCTCCCCGAGAAGGCCGTGATGGCCGCGAGCGTGATAACCGCGATCGGATGATGAATGATCTGTCGAAGCTGCTCAGCCTCAGCGAGGCGCAGAAAACCCAAATGCGGCAGATCTTCGAGGATTCGAGGCACGACTATCACGAGGCGTTCGCAGCGGTCAGGACCAAGACGCACCGCAAGATCGAGCAAGTTCTTGCTCCCGAGCAGATGAAGAAATTCGATGAATTCATGCGGGAGCGAGAGCGGGAGCGAGAACGCGGGAGGCCTGATCGACCACCCGGCGGCCAGCGTAAACAGCAGCCTCAACCCTAATGCCGGCACGCCCGCCGGCCCCCATCCACCAGCGACGGGTTCGAACCAGGGGATAGGATCATCCCCTGGTTCGTCCATCTTCTACCGAGGCGCCTGGGCCAGCGCTGTCTTGATTTTCTCGGCTGCGATCGCGGCCTCGTTCGCAAGGCTAGCGTCCTTCTTCAGTCCCTCGGCCAGTTCGAGAGCCTCTGGGCACGGAAAGTCAGGCAGGGCGGCCAGAACCGCCCGCTTCTCGGAATCCTCGCGCGCGATTTGGAGCGCTTCGCCAAGCATTTTCGCGGTCTCGGAGCGGCCTCTCACACGCGGCCGGGCCACCAGCCGAATGTATCCCCGGAGCGCCAGTACCCTGTAGGCTGTCGCTGGGGTCGGACTTGGCCGCCTCGAGAAGGTCGGGGATCGCTTCGGAGCCCGGCCACTGCGTCAGGCCCAGGATCGCGGCCCGTCGGACATCGTCCTCGGAGCTCTTCAGGCCTTCCCTTAGAACTGGAAGCGTCGAAGGGTTGCCGACCGTTCCGAGAACCAGAAGCAGTGACGACCGGGCCTCGATATCCTTGGTGGTGGAATAGGCAGTTGCCACCTGATTGATCAGGCTCTTGTCCTCGGCACGGCGGATGACCGCGATTACGGCTCCTTCCGCATCGGTCCGCTCGGCGCCCGGTTTTGCAGCCAGAAGAAGCGATACCAGCTGAGGCACCTGCTCGGCGCCGGCAATTTCTCTCAGCGCGCGCAGCGATTCCCTTCTGACCTGGGAGTTCGAATCCTGGGCGGACTTAAGCAGGGGGTCGATCCCCGCTGTTAATCCTGCGTTCACCGACGGCACGAACCAACTCCGACTTGACTTTCGGATCGGAGACCTCGAGACTGCCCAGAATCGTCTGATCGACGTCCCCACCGGTCAACCGGTACAGACTGAAGCGGGCCGCGCTCTTCTCGGGATCCTCGGTCTTGGCGGCGCGATCCGCCAGGAATACGACTGAAGATGAGTCCCCGATCTTGCCCAGTCCCTCGATTGCCGCCACGCGAATATTGACGTCGGCGTGCGTGGTGGCCTGTTGCACCAGTCCCTTAGCCCCGGGGTCTCCCTGATCCACCAATGCGGACAAAACCTGGACCTGAACTGGCGGTGGCAACTTCCCGAAGCGCTCCACAAGCAGGCCGGTCGTGTTGCCGCCGGGCAAGGACGCCAGTAGGCGTATTACGCCAGCCTGAACTTCGGGTTTCCCCTTGTCGAGGGCTGCCGTGAGCACAGTCTTAGCCGCCGCTCCCTCGATGGCTGCTATACCGCGGAGCGCGGCAACCTGGACGAGCGGGCGTTCGGTGGCCGAGTTCAGCTCCTGGTAGACCTTCAAAGCCGGTTCCTTCTCGCCGGCCTTCGCCAGCCGCTCGGCGCAGTTCAGATAAGCATCAGTGGCTCGTATCTGAAGAGCGGGCGAGGTTTTGCGCCGAACTTCGGACAGTACAGCCAACGAGTCTGCGTTGCCGATAAAGCCAAGAGCGGTAATGCCGGCGGCGGCCGTGGCCTCATCCTTGTCCGAGGCAAAGGGCTTCAGAACCCCAACCACTGCGGGCGTCCGAGAGTCCTTGCGTTGTCCCAAGACTGTTGATGATGCCGATTCGCTCTTTCCCGGACGTCTTGATCGAGTCCCTTGACCAGCGCCGCGCTGGCCGCGGGGCTGCTGATCCGCTCGAGCGCATATCGGGCGATATCGGACGTCTTGGCGTCAACCAGCATTCCGGCCAGGACCGGGACTGAAAGCTCGCTCCCGATCAGGCTCAGTTGTTCACACACGAAGCGTTTGCCGTCCTGAGTCCCAGCCGGATACAAGTACCTGTCCCAGCCTTTTTTCCAGTTCAGGCAATTCCTTGCCGGAGGTCTGAGCGGTGCGGACGAAGTCGATCACAATCGCCAGCGGCTTCCGGTCCTGGCCGTACTGGTAGGTCGCGACCTGGCCTAAGACAGGCTCCAACTCAGCAAGGGTGGCAGGTGCCTTGATCACTTCCTGGCCCGCTGCCGGCTGTTGCAGGGCGAGTGGACTCCCGCACAGTCGAGGCGAGGACAAGCACCAGGAGGAAAGCTAAGATTAAGTTACGATTGCTCATACTGTTCTCCGAATAGTTCACGAAGGGAGGATTACCGGCGGCGGGCTCGCGCCGACGTCATCCTCCAAAGCGGTCAAAACAACCGTGCTAAAGGTGCCAGGGACTCCGCATGGGACGCCAGAGGAGCCGTTCGGCTTCCGGATCCCCCAGGATCTTCTCGTTGATCGGGTCCCATTTGATCTTCCGGCCGGTAAGCATCGCGATCTGCCCCAGGAACCCGGGAGTGGCCGACCGCTGCGCGACTTCCGCAGGGGCCAGGGTCAGAGCACGGCTCTTCACGCATTGAATGAACTCGCGGGTGTGACCCGGCGAGCGGAACAGATGAATTTCGCCGGGGCCGATCCTGGAGTTGAGCAGGCTTTTCGGTTCAGCGTCGAGGCCGCTGCGGTCAACCCAAACCCATCCCTGGTCACCGATCCACTTCGTTCCACTGCGAATGTCCGGATGGCCCCCGGCAATGGTCATGTGAGTCCCATTCTCGTACTTCGCCTCGACCCGGTACCGGGTGGCCGTGTTCCACAGCTTGCCGTGATCCGGGTACGTTCCGTCACCCTCGATTTCGATCGGCCCGCTGTAGTCCAACCCCGCACCCCAATGCGCGATGTCGACGTGGTGTCCCACCCAATCCATCAGCTGGCCTCCGGCGTAGTCGAGGTTCCATCGCCAGTTCTTGTGGACGCGGGCGGCGCAGTAAGGCGCGTAAGGAGCGGGGCCGAGCCACCGTTCGTAGTCCAGTACCGGCGGAGGAGGACCCGGATCTTCCAGACCCTTCGTTCCCGCAAAATCCGTGTGCCCCGCCGGCAGACCCACTTGGATGGTGTGGATATTGCCGACCCGTTTGTTCAGAACCAACTCGCACGCAAAGCGGAAATTGTCGAGGGAACGCTGCCAGCTGCCCGTTTGCCAGACTCGTCCGTAGCGTTTCACGGCGTCGCAGATCGCCCGGCCCTCGGCCCAGTTCTGAGCCAGCGGTTTCTCGCCGTAAATGTCCTTGCCGGCGGCTGCAGCGGCCACGGCGGGAATGGCATGCCAGTGGTCGGGAAGTCCGAGCGAGAGGGCGTCAATATCCGGCCGGTGAAATCAGTTCCTCGTACTTGTGAAAGGTCAGACAGTCTTTGTTCCCGTAGGCCTTGTTGACGATGTCGCGGGCGTTTTCAAGGTGCTCGCTTGATCGATGTCGCAAACCGCGACGATTCGAACGTTCGAATCCTCCAGGAAGCCCTCCATGTTGGAGGTTCCCTTGCCATCCGACGCCGATGCAACCGAGAGTGACTTTGTTGCTTGGGGCTACGGCCGCACCCCTTCCCAGCACGGTACTGGGAACGATACTGGGAAACCCGACAGTCGCGGTAAAAAGAGCAGTGGATCCAATGAGAAAATCACGACGATTTCGCTTGTTGTCTCTCGCCATTGTTGAACCCTTTCAAAGAATGGATCATATGCGAAAGCCGGACGCCATGTCACCCGCTTTAGACTTACACGGCAGCGTTACTTGACCGATGGAGGCCTGATACCTTGGACCTTGGTTTCGATCGAAAGGAACTTGTCGCGCGAGGTCATGAAGAGCGTCTTGAAATCAGGACCTCCGAAAACCAGGTTCGAAGCATATGGTACGGAGATGGTTCCGATGTATTCGGCCGAAGGCGAGTAGACCTTTACGCCGGCGCCTCCGCAGCCGATATAGAGGTTCCCATGGACATCCAGGGTCATGCCGTCCGGCCCGGCGCCCAAATCCGCCGTCCACGCCGCTCGTTGGTCAATTTCCCCGGCGCGCTCACGTCGTACCTGTAGATCGCCTTGCCCCTGTTGTCAGCCAGATACAGGGTCTTCGCCGTCCGGCGACAGGATTACCCCGTTGGGTTTCACGCAGACTGTGGAAACGCGGGTTATCTTCCCCTTCGGGCTGCAATAATAGGCATCCTCCTTCATGACGGTCGGCTGGCCCCGGTGCCCATAGTTGGGGTCCGTGAAGTAGAACCCATCGACCTCGTCCACGGTCAGGTCGTTGGGCTCGTTGAAGTGGGTACCGTCGATCTCGGAGGCAAGGACGCGCTTCTGTTTGGAATGGACATCGAACGCGACGATGCGGTAGGCGGCGCCCTCGCACACCAGCAATTCGCCCTTGTGGTTGAACATCATGCCGTTGGCGTCGGTGCTGTCCTCCACGAACAGGACGACTGGTTTTCCAATCTCATAGAAGTGGATTGAATTGTGTTGTCCGTCCGAGAAATAGACGTTCCCTCGGGCATCAGCCGCCGGGCCTTCCGTGAACCCGTAGCCGGTGCCCAGGACCTGGTACTCGGTGCCTGGAGAAACGATGTCTTCAAGTTTCATAGCGGATTGACCCAATGCAAAATGTTGGCAAACAGCCAATACGCTTAGCAGAGCCAACGAACGGAGTGTCGGCATGCCAGCTCTCCTTGAAAACAAGAGGTTATCGCAAAACCCGGGTCGAAAAAAATGATGCGCGAGCCGAGGCAGCCCTTTTTAGCGTTAAGATAAGGGCCATGAAACGAGCGCTTAGACAACCGGTCCTCTGGTTCTTACTGCTGATTCTGGTGCGCCCCCGTCTTCGGTCAGAAACTCCCCCGGGCGAAAGCGGAAACAGTCGGCATGTCCTCGGAACGCCTGGAGCGACTGAAGACGCTGGTTCAGGGTTACGTTCAGGAACAGAAGATCGCAGGAGCCGTCACGCTTAGTTGTTCGTCAAGGCAAGGTGGTGCACTGCGAGAGCTTCGGAAAGCTCGACGTGGAAGCGAACACGCCGATGCCGACCGACGCCATCTTCCGAATTGCTTCCCAATCGAAGGCGCTCACAAGCGTGGCGATCATGATCCTGTATGAGGAGGGGAAACTGCTGCTGAGCGACCCGGTGTCGAAGTTCATCCCGGAATTCAAGAATTCCCGGGTCGCGGTCAAGGCCTCCGAGAAGGATTCGGAGGGCTACAGCACTGTGCCCGCCAAGCGGGAGATAACCATCCGCGACCTGCTGACCCACACTGCCGGCATTTCGTACGGAAACGGACCGGCCGCAGGAACTCTACAAATCCGCCGGCGTCCAAGGATGGTACTTTGCCGATCAGACCAGGCCGATCGGCGAAGCGATCAAGAAACTCGCCGGATTGCCATTCGACGCCCAGCCAGGCGAAAAATTCATCTACGGATTCAACACCGATATCCTCGGTTACGTGGTCGAGAAGGCCTCCGGAATGACGCTGGCTGAATTTATTAAGACCCGAATTACGGATCCCCTGAAGATGGTCGACACCCACTTCTACCTGCCGCAGGAGAAGGTGAATCGTTTCACGGCGGTCTATGAGTCGGGTGCCGACGGCCGCATTAAGCTGGTGCAGAAAGCGGCCGATAACGATTATGTCAAAGGTCCGCGGGTCTCTTACTCAGGCGGCGCAGGATTGCTGGCGACCGCCGAGGACTACGCCCGATTCCTCCAGATGCTCCTGAACGGCGGGGAGCTGGAAGGCGCTCGGATCCTGGGCCCCAAGACCGTTCAGCTGATGACGGTCAACCACGTCGGTCAGCTGCAGAACAACGGGAATACCGGCTTCGGACTCGGTTTCTGGGTAATCGAGCACGTGGGAAAGGCGGGTGAGCCGGGCAGCATCGGCGCATTCGGCTGGGGCGGAGCTTACTACACGACGTACTGGGTCGACCCGGTCGAAAAGCTGGTGGCGGTCTTCATGACTCAGCTTCTCCCGAGCAAAATCGACCTGCAGCCGAAATTCAGAGCCGCGGTCTACCAGGCGATCATCGAATCGTATCAGTCGCCTGCCTCCGGTCAAACGGGGAAGCTAGGCGTTCACTCGCCCAGGAATTCCCCGATCGGGGCAAGCGGCTTGATGTGATCGCACAGGATCTTCACGGTCACCATGAGAGGAACTGCGATGAAGGTCCCGGCTATTCCCCAGAGCCAGCCCCAGAAGATGACCCCGATGAGTACGACGACGGGATTCAAGGTCAGCCTTCGAGCCAATAGCATCGGGGTCACGAAACCTCCCTCGATCATCGTGATCCCGAGGTACACCCCGGCGGCAAGAGCGGCCCACTGCACTTCCCCGAAAGTGACAAACGCCACTGTTCCAACGACTCCACCGCCGACCAGAGCACCCAGATATGGGACGAAGTTAAACAGCGTTGCCATTAGACCCCAAAGCATCGGGTTCGGCATCCCAATCAGGTACATCGCGATCCCCTCAACGATTCCCAGCCCGATGTTGATCGCGGTTACGGTGGTCAGGTAAATCGATATCTGCTCTTCCATCTCGTACGCTGCTTGGACTGCCGTTTTCTTGTCCTGCAGCGTGGGCAGAACCCGAACCAGCTTATTAAGAAACAAGTCACCCGAGGCGAGCAGGAAGTAAAGCAGGAGCACCACAACGACTACACCCGCAATCACGCTCCTGGTCCCGCTGACCAGAGAATCGGCCAGGCTCGGTTCTTTGAGCTCGACCGTCCCGCTTTCTTTCTTGGGACCAACAGTTGTGATTCTCTCCACCTGCTCGGCGGCCTTCGATACCTCCTGGACCGGTCCGCGCCAGCTCTTCACTTCAGTCTCGATGAGACGCAAGGCCCTCGGTGCTTCGGCAAACCATCGACCGGCGGGCCCGGATAGCTCGTAGAATCCGATTCCCACAACCGCCGAGGACGCCCACCAGGATAATGGCCGCCCCGACCGCTTCCGGCACCCGGGCCTTCCTCAGAGTGCGGACGGCTGGTCTCAACAGAAAGTTCAGGAGCAGGGCCAGAACGACCGGGAGCACGAATTCACTGGCGAGGTAAAAAGTGTAGAAGAGCGCGAGCACGAAGAGACCGGTGAGCATGACCGATCGAACATCGAGAGGCGAGCTCACGACCGTTTCTTCGGTATCCGGTTCCCGAATCAGCACCTGTTTTTCGTGTCGTTGTTCCATGCGCGGGGTTTTAGGAGGACGGAGAGCAACTTCCTTCTTTAGGATTATTGTAAGTGAAATCCCGCCCCAATGCTCATGGTCAGGCAACAGCACAGGGGAAATTTTTCCGCCGGCGGCCTGTTCATGGACGCCCGGACCCTGATTGGAGATGGCAACCAGGCAATGGCGGCGTGGCGCAACGGTGTCGGAGGATTTCCCTGAAATCAGTAAGATGTTCCCCTCACAAGGGTTGTGCCGGTTGTCCAACTGGTGACCGTCGGTTGGCATACTTCTTGCACAGAATCACCGGTGGAGGCAGGTCATGAATAGACTAGCGGGACTCATGATGCTCGTCACGATTTTCCTCGGCTTGTCGAGTGCCGCTATCCGGACGACGGCCGACGACCGAGCCAATCGTAACCATTCCGCAGACGCTCCATTCCTGGTTATGAAGACTCAACGAGCGGCGACGGTTCCGAAAGGAACGAAGTTTCACATCCGGCTCAAGGACAAGTTGTCGACGGAGGAATCCGAGGGAAGTTTCAGCGGCGTGCTTGACCGGCCGGTCACGAACAACGGCCAGGTGGTTCTTTCCCCGGGAGTCGCGGTCTTCGGTAAGTTTTCCTACAAGGAATCCTCGGGTAAGGACGGGCGGCGCCCGGCAATGACGATGCGCCTTAATCAGCTTCGAGTCGGCGGAAAGAAGATCCCTATTGAGACGGAAGTGCTAGCGCTCGGAATTCCTGTCCCGGATGACGGAGCGCGACTGAAGGCTCTGGATTCGGGCGATTCACCGGGAAGGCCGCTACTCCTACGAACCCGGCGCGATGCTCACGTTCAAGCTGGCTGAACCCTTTCAATTGCCCGATGTGCGCCGCTGAGAGTGTCGTCAGTTACCGTGCGTCCTGCCCACGGAAGAAGAACCGAGAAAACGCTCCCTGCTTCCCGATTATCCTCCACCCAAATCGCCCCGCCGTGGGCCTGCACGATATTCCGGCAAATGACCAGCCCGAGTCCGACTCCCTGGCCGGCCACCTTCTTTCCGAACTTGACCTGATGGAACTTCTCAAAAATTTGCTCTTTATGTTCGTCCGGCACACCACGGCCGGAGTCCGCCACGGTAATCAGCACAAATCCGGCGGTTCCCTGGCCGACCTTGGCCGACCAGACCGCGGGCAGATTGGGCGGCTTCGTTTTCAGCCGCTCCGCCTTGATCGCTAGAGGCGACATTGGCGGGGAGAATTTCAGGGCATTGTCGAGCAGGTTCGTCAGGACCTGGATGACGCGGTCGCGATCACATTCAACGGCCAACTCACTTTCAGGCAAGTCCAGCCGAAGCGGCCGGTTGTTTTGCGAAAAGTGAACCTCGAACTCTGCGACCGCTGCCCTGACCAGATCCCGGACATCCTGCTTTTCCAAGTCGTAGTCCAGGGCGTCCGCTTCCATCCGCGAAACGTCGAGAAGGCTTCGAATGGTCTTTGAAAGGCGGTCTCCGCATTCAATGCTCAACCCCAGCAGGTGTTTTTGCTTCTCGGTCACCGGACCGGCGATGCCTTCGCGCACCAGTTTGGATGTCTCCTGGATGGCGGCAAGGGGCGCTTTCAGCTCATGGGAAACGTGGGAAACGTAATCCCGCTTGAGCTGATCCATCTGGTCAAGCCGGGACACCATGAAGTTGAAGTCCCGGGCGACTTTCGAAAAGTTATCATCGCCCGAGGCATCGATGCGATAGGAGAACCGTCCCTCGGCAACGGCGCGAGCGCCGTGGGTAAGCTGCTCAAGTGATCTCGAAATCGAACGGACGACGACAAAAGACACGAGGCAACTGAGGCCGAGGGCGATGATCGCAGCCATCTGGGAGACCTGCTCCGCCCTTTGCCCCGCACGGGCCGACTGGCCCACCTGTGCGTCAATCGCGTTCTGGTTGGCGGCCAACGCCAGCTCGATCTCCCGTTGCAGCGTTTGCACTTCCGAAGGGACCCACGCCTCGACCTGCTCGGGCGTCATTTGAAAGAGCGCATCCTCGTCCGCGATAGCTCCCGCAAACCGGTTCCAGACATCCTTCAGCTGCTCCAGCTGCTGTTCTTCCTGCGTCGTGGGACCGCTCGCCCGGATCTTCTGGAGATCCTCGCTCATCCGTCCGCTCATCTCCCGCAGCTGCTCGAGATAGCCCGGATCACGCGTGACATAGAACCGGCTGACCTGTTTGCCCAGCTGCTCGATGTCCCGACCGTAAAGGGTGTATTGGGTGGCGCGGGTCTTGATGTTGGAGAGGTTCCGGTTGATTGACTGCATGCGGCGGATAAGCGACAGCTCATAGACCAGCGAGGTCACCAGCAGGAGAATCAGAAGCGCATAACCGAGGATGATCTTAGTGGAAATCTTCATGTCTCAGTTATTCGAGCCCGTACGACTTCAGTTTATTGCGAATAGTTTTGACGTCAACCTCGAGCTGTCGGGCTGCCTCCGCCTTGTTGTTGCCGGTCCGCTCCAGCGTCCTGAGGATCAACTCTTTTTCGGCCTCGGCCGCAGTTACGTTGAGCGGGAGGACAATCTTGCCACTGCTGTCTTCAGAGGGCGTCTGGATGTAAGGCGGGAGATGTGACGGTTCGATCCACGAGCCTCTCGCCAAAATGATCGCCCGCTCGATGACGTTTCGCAATTCGCGGACGTTACCCGGCCATGAGTAGTTCCCAAGAAGATCCAGAGCTTCTTCACGCAACCCCTCGACCTCGGCATTGTGCTTGCGGTTGAATTCGGTCACGAAATACTGAGCCAATAGCGGGATGTCGACTTTACGGTCTCGGAGAGGCGGCATCCTTACGGTAAAGACATTCAACCGGTAGAAAAGGTCGGTTCGCAGCGCTCCGTCCTTGGTTGCGCTGGCCGGGTCCCGGTTAGTCGCTGATAAGACCCGGACGTTGAACTCGAACTCCTGTCTCCCACCGATTCTCCGAACCTTTCCGTCCTCGAGTACGCGCAGGAGCTTGGGCTGAAGCGCCAGCGGCATTTCGGCGATTTCGTCGAGGAGCAGCGTCCCCTGGTTTGCCAGCTCAAAACACCCGGCACGCACTCCGACCGCCCCGGTGAATGCCCCCTTCTCGTGCCCGAAGATCTCGCTTTCCATCAGCTCATGGGGAATGGCGGCGGCGTTGATGGCCACGAACGGGCCAGCCACCCGGCCGCTCAGATCGTGTATCGTTCGCGCTACCAGTTCCTTTCCTGTGCCGCTCTCTCCCGTGATCAGAACGAAGGCATCGCTCGAGGCCACCGCCTTGATCAGGTCGTAGACCTCGCGCATCTGTTTGCTGGTTCCGATGAAACTCATGAACCCGGGTCCTTTTTCCAGCTGGGACGCGAGTCGACGGGAAGCCTGCCGGGATTGCAAATCCTTTTCCGCCGCCCCGAGCACGGCTCGCAGTTTGGAGTAGTCGAGAGGCTTGGTGATGAAGTCACGCGCTCCCTGCTTCATCGCCTCGACCGCCATGTCGACACTGCCGTGCGCGGTGATCAGAATAACGGGACGATGGACGTCTCCCTCCTTGAGGCTGCGCAGCAAATCCATACCGGACAACTCGGGCATGACGGCATCAGAAATCACGATATCCGGCTCATAGGACTCGACGAGCTGCTTCGCCTGCATCCCATCCGCGGCGAGGCGGACGTTAAACCCCCACTCCTCAAGACGCATGCCCAGAACCTCACGCAGCGCCATCTCGTCGTCCACGACTAGAATCTTGGTATCGCTTAACAAGCTTGCTCCTGATTGTGCTGGAAAATCCGGTGATTGCCTCGGGTGAATTCTCTACCGCGGAACGAATCCTGATGGGGATATTATACCGGCAACGACCGGGGACTAAAAGAAGCGGCGGGGAAATTTTCCCCGGAACAGCTGCGAGCTCGACCCTCCTGTCTGACCAGTTTATTCCCGCCGGGGGCTTGCGCCGCGCCACTTTCAGCCTGTCCAACAGGGTCTGGCATCGCAATTGCTCTTTGACCGGCGGTGAGGCAAGAACCACATGCCGTCTCGTTGCAGCGTCACGTGGTGCCCTGTTTCTTTTGTTATTAAGCAACAACCGATGAGATATTCAGGAGGGTTCCATGAAAAGTCTAGTTAGCACAATGTCACGTTGGATGGCGGCTGTTGTTCTCGCAGCACTGGTCTCGGTACCGGCGTTCGCGCAGGACCCCTCGGCCAACTCGTCGCAAAACAGCGACAGTAAGACGATGGGGCAGACAAACTCCGGTCAGGATCCGAGCAGCCAGAACAACAGTCAGTCATCCCAGGATTCAACCACCCAGCAGTCTTCGCCCAATGAAGGCGATAAGACGGCTACCGACGCGAACACCGCGACCGATGGCCAACCGGTCTCCGATCAGGTTAGCGGCAGCCAGACTGGCACCAACCAGTCCGGCACGACAGCGCAAAGCTCTTCTGACAGCAAGCAGGGTTCGCCGGGATCCATGTCCATTTCCGCCGACCGGGACACGGACATTGCTGGTTTCGTGGCGGGCCGCCAGGGAGAGCAGGTCACGGTCGTGACCAAGGAAGGTCAGCGCGTCAACGTCATGGTTACCGCCCAGACCGAGATCAAGGAAAAGAAGTCGAATCCCTTCCGGGGTGCCAAGCGCTATACGGCCGAGAACCTCCTTCCCGGACTCCGCGTGGAGGTCGAAGGACGGGGCGACAGCTCGGGGAATCTCGTCGCCAAGAAGATCAAATTCAAGAATGACGACTTCGAGACGGCTTACTCGATCGAAACCCGAGTAGATCCGGTCGAGCGTGAGCTTGCGGAAACCCGCGAGAACGCGAATCGAATGTCCGGACAACTGGACGAACTCGGTCGCGTTTCCAATGCTGCCCGTGGAGGCGCCGTGGCAGCCCAGGAAACAGCCGACCGCGCCAACACCGCAGCAGGAGCCGCCCAGAGCCGTGCCGACGAGGCGATGACCGGCGTGGGCGCCGCCAATGAGCGAATCGGTTCCCTCGACAACTACGACGTCCGCCAAAGCGTTACGGTGAACTTCAAGGTCAACAGTGCCATTCTTTCCGAAGAGGCCCAGACCAACCTTGATGAAATCGCCGGGCACATCAACAACGAGAAGGGCTACATCATCGAAGTGACAGGCTTTGCTTCAGCGGAAGGCGGTACGGATTACAACCGGCGGCTCAGCCAGCGACGGGCCGATGCGGTCGTCCGCTACCTCGCCGAGAAGCACAACGTGCCGCTCCGCCGGATCGTGGTCCCCTTCGGGTACGGAGAACTACAGCCGGTCGCGGACAACACCACGCGCGAGGGACGCAAGCAGAACCGTCGCGTTGAAGTCCGAATCATGGTCAACCGAGGCATCACCGGTCAATCCGCAGAGGCGACCACCGGGAACCAGATGGGAACCAGCGGCACCATGAGCAGTGAGGGGACAGGAACCGGAAGTATGGAGAACACCCCCAACACTGGAACGACCAGTTCCGATACCACCACCGGGAACACCGGAACCACCGGCAAGACCGGAACCACCGGCAAAACCAACAGAACCGAGTAGGATCGGTTCGCATCAGCGTGATCATCATTGGGGCGGTTCGATCCGGACCGCCCTTTTTGGTATCAGGACCCGAGTTTCAAGCAGTCGGGGGTCCCGGGGAGACACCCGAGTAGCCTTTTCGGAGCCGCGCACGCAGCGCTTTCCAGCGGCAAAGCGGGTTCTTTCGCTTCAATCGGCGGGGCCAGCCAGGGGCAGCTATGAGAGTACCCAAGAGCATAATCATGCGAGCGATCGTCGCAGTGCCATTGTTTGTCCTCCTGCTGATTTGGGCTTTTGGGGCGCAGTCCCCAACCACCGAGGTCAGACCGGTCGTTTCCGGTCTGGACAAGGAGGTCCTCTCGTCGGACCGTACTATTCGAGTCGCCACGGACCTCGTCCTGGTTCCGGTCTCGGTAACCGATAGCGCTCATCGGCCCGTCTCGGACCTGCGACAGCAAGATTTCCAGATCCTCGAAGAGGGAAAGACGCAGCAGATTACGAATTTAGAACTGGCGGGTCAGTCACCGGTCGAACTGGCTCTTCTTATTGACATCAGCGGCAGCGTCTCACCCCGCTTCCGATTTGAGCAGGAAGCAGGAGCCGGTTTCCTGAAGCAAATCGTTGGGGGGCATCGCCCTGTTACCATTTTTTCCATTGGACTGGAACCAAAACTGCTGGTCCCCCGCACCTTCGAACCCGGAACCGCCGTAGGCGGTTTGCTCTCCATAAAGCCCACCAGGCAGAGTACGGCCTTTTTCGACTCCATCGCCATGGCCGCTCGATACCTGCACAGCATGGCTTTGCCGTTTTCGCGACGGGTTCAGATCGTCATTTCCGATGGCGAAGACAATTACAGTTTGAAGCAAGACGTCGACAGCACATTGAAGGAGCTCCAGCAGGCCGACTGCCTTTTCTACTCAATCAACCCCGCATCTTCTTCCCTGGCCATCAACCAGGTCAGCCGCAAAGGCCAGGAATCGATGGCGTTTCTCGCCAACCAGACAGGTGGTGCAGCCTTCGTTCCCCATGAAGCTGCGGACTTTCAATCGATCTTCGAACAGATTAGAATGGATCTTCAGGCCCAATATCTTTTGGGCTATTACTCTTCAGAGCGGACGCTGGGAGGCGGATATCGAAAGATCCGCGTGACTGTGCCTCAACGACCCGAGCTTCGCGTTCGGTCGCGCCAGGGCTATTTCGTGCGAGCAGCCGGCCAAGCGGGTTAAGACGACTGACACCTCGATCTGGTCTCCGATGTGGCGAAAACTAAAGGATCAGGCGCTCTCGTGGGGCGCCGAGCGGGCCATTCGGGCTCGAATCACAGCCTACGGCGACCTCCTCAGCTTCTCGATTGATTCCCAGATGAAACGAATCGATTTCGCAGTTCAGCTCAAAGGCGAGAGCGAACCGATCTTCGGAAGCCTCTTGGACTATGAATTGATCAACCACGGCCCGAATCTTCTTTTGGGCTTCAGCAGAATCGAAACCACTCGGGAATGGATTACCGTTCTATTGGACACGATCCTGCCAACTCGAACCATCCCGCTTCCTGCCCAAGCCGCTCAGTACTCTTCGCTGCTTCAAAAGATCACCTGAGGCCTGGCAGGTGCGCCCAAGGGCCAGCAGTTGAGGGCTCGTACGGCAAAAGAATCGACTTAACCTTGCCGCTCGGGAGGTGGTGGGGGCGGTGGTGGTGGTGCAGGACCGCAGCACTGCAACGGCGGAGGCGGTTGTGGTGGTTGACTGGGTAACTTCAACTCCGGCCGGGGTCGGCCGTGCCGGTCAACGTGGTGACTCGGACCGCTATCCGAGTACCCCCCAAATACCAACCACAAGGAAACAAGCAAGTAAACCATCCATTCCTCCTTCGCGGATCATTCTCGTTGGAAAGAAGATAGGACTCATCTCTTTTCGGAAATTCCAAACGATTTTCGTAAAAGTTATTTGGAATTACCAAAAAACCTTGAAATCGGATAGCTGTTGATGTCTGGAGTAGAGTGGTATTAGTGTGTCCGCGTGTTTAATTCTTTTCTGTTCTCCGCAATCGGGCAGGCTGTTCTCTTGCTGATCATCGTGCGAGGGGTCAAATCCCGCAACCTGCGCCACTATCCGCTGTTCTACGTCTACATGTCCTATGTGCTGTTCGCGGCTCTTTGTTGCCACATGGCCGACTTTTTCTATGGCTGGGGATCGCAGCAGTACTACTACGTCTACCACCTCCCGAACCTCCTTGCGCCGGTTTTTCAGGTGGCTCTTTTGTGTGACATTCACCGCCGGGTTTTTGGAAATACCAAATTAACTTTACGCAAGATTGTTGAGTCCGTCATCCTTGTCCTGACGATCGCTATACCGGTCGGCTGGAGGGTTTTCTCCATCCCGAACGTGAGCATCTTCGACCGCTATCACGCGGTCATGCTCTTCGTGCAGATGCTCGCAGGCGTGATCGTCTTGAGGCGAATTGTGGGACAAAAGGATGTGGACCCGGGGCGTAATTTACGCGGAATCCTGGTGGGCATCTGCCTGCTGGTGGGTTTACAGGGCATGAACTTCGCGAACTACTTCTTCAAAGAGACCTCCTTCATGATTTTCTCTTTCTCGTTGCAGTTCGTCTATTTCGTTGCCCTCGCAGTGTTTACTTACACCCTCTGGAACTACGAACCCGTTCAGATCGTCTGTCCCGACATTGCCGACCGCCTCGATCATGTCAGCTCCGAGGTAGAGAAGGCTGTGAGGGGCCTTATGTCACGATGATCTACTACTACACATTTCTGGCGGCGTTTTGTGTGCTCATGCTCTACCTGGTGTACGAGCAGGTAGCGGGAGTGCGGTGGGATGCCAGAGAGATTCGCCGTATCGAGCAGATGGAGCTCAACGCAGCTCATATTCTACGCCTGCTTGATGCCCCTGATGTCCGCCTGATCCTCCAAAATCGGGCGGCCAGACAGGATATCTTTCTGGAGTACTCGGACGCGCTCATGGAGGACATGCAGACGCTGCGACGACTGGGCCGAGTCAGGGCAGGAGCACTGCCCCTGATGGGCCTGTTCTTTGTGAGCTACTACGTGTTGCGGGCGAAGGCCAGGCTGATGTGCGGGCAGCGGGACCTGCAGTTCCTCTCCGGTCTCGAACTGGCACTGCTGCGCTCGGTGGCTCGGGACTGATTAGAGCACGTCGCCGAACAGGTTCGACCAGATGACCAGGTACTTCTCTGCGAGCTTTCCGACGTAGTTCGGGCAGACCTCGGTCTTGAGGAATAAGACGAAGTTGGTTTTGCCACGTCTGCGCGACAGAGTGAGTCCGTGTTCGTGGGCGCGCCCGTCTTCGAGGTAAAGGCAGAGCCGATCGAGCAGGAAATCGCTGAGGTTGTGATACATCAGAACCTTGACTTTTCCGCCCGAGACGGAGAAGAGCGCGGCACCTTCGGCTTCACTGAGAGAAACCAACTCGCCGAGCCGGAAGTCCTGAATGCGTTTGAGATAGACGGGGCTATCCGCAACCTCGGCTACGGGCAGATCAGCCGGCCAGACATCCTGGATGCTCGCCCCCAAAACGCCGAGTATCCGGTAGAGGCTGTCCAGGTTGATCTTGTAATACCCCGACTCCATGCAGCAGTACGAACTGGAGGGTATCCCGGTGCCTTCCGACATCTCTCGAAAACCGATTTTCTTGGAGATACGCAATTCTCTGAGTCGCTGACGTACGTGCTCGTTAATCGCGTTGGCCGACATAGTCCACCTTCTAGATATATAGAATTAGCCGGACCGAGGCGGAATGTAAAGTTTTTTCGGTCCGGACCGGGCGTGAACCGTCAAGATGAAGCGTTCTGACCGCTCACTGCGGACTCGGTCTCTCGGAGAAACCGGTCGTAAAGCAACGAGACTGCCCGGTTCAGTTCTTCCCTCTTGATGACCAGACTGATTCGGAATGAGCTGGTGTGGAACGAGAAGACCTCAATTGAATTCCGGGCAAGCAACTCCAGTGAGTCCTGCAGGAAGTCGTACCGGTCGTTGATGCCGGCGCCGATCAGCGAAACCGCACCGAGATGGCGAGCGACGGTCAGTTGGCCGTCAAATTTGTGTTCCAGCTTCGGTATGACAGAGTCCAGGTGGTAATTCTCTTTCTCCGCAATAATGAAGTTCCCGAGCATTCCGCGATCGGAGGTCCAGTGGAAAGCCATCTGCTTGACTTTCACGTTAGCGGACGCCAGGAAGTCGGTCACAGCGGCGGCGATCCGTCGCTGTTCGGTCCCCCAACAGTCGACCACAAGGACCTTTTCCTCCGAGGCAATCCCCACAACTCTGGGCTTGATGCGGCCTTCGAGGTCCTTGATGATTGTCCCTTCACCGTCAGGAACGAAGGTGGATTTTGCATGGATGATGGTCCGTTTGAGCTTCGCGAATTCTACCGATCGCGGATTGAGGACCTTAGCCCCTGACTCGGCCATTTCCTGCATTTCCTGGTATGAGAGCTCGGGTATCCGGACGGGATCTGTGACCACCGCCGGGTCGGCCGCAAAAACCCCGTCCACGTCTGAGTAAATCTCACATGCGGCGGCCTCCAGCGCGGAAGCCAGGGCAACGGCGGTGATATCCGATCCGCCTCGCCCGAGGGTCGTGATTTCCTTTCGGAAGCTGACTCCCTGGAACCCGCTTACAACGACAATCTTCCCTTCCGAGAGAGCTTGAAAAACCCTGGCGGGCCGAATCTCGATAATCCGGGCATTCGTGTGATCATCGTCGGTAATGATTCCAGCCTGCGAGCCGGTGAGCGACACCGCTTCGACTCCGGAGGAGTGAAGCGCAATCGCGAGCAGAGCCGCGCTGATCCTCTCGCCCGAGGTCAGGAGCATGTCCATCTCCCGAGGAGCCGGTTGGGGTCCGAAGAACTTCGCGTCGGCGATCAGCGAATCGGTCATTTTGGCGCGGGCCGAGACGACGACAACGACCCGAAAGCCAGCGTCCCTCTTGCTGATCACAAGCCGGGCAACGTCCTGCAGCCGCTCCAGGTTGGCGACCGAGCTGCCGCCGAACTTCAAAACCACGATGTCGGTCATAAACCTTCCCGCCTTCGGCTCACCTTCAGCGCAGCAGACGCAGTCCGGTCACAACCGACCAGATTATGGCCAGCGCGCTCAAGATCACCAGGACAATTGCGACGACCATGTCTTCAAGGCGTTCCCGCTTCAAGGGATTCAGCCACGCACTCACTCCGAAACCTCCGACCAGGCCGCCCAGGTGCGCCCAGTTGTCAGTCCCTCGCATGAAGATCCCAAACAGGAGGAGGATAAGCGCCCAAATCTTGGCCTGTTGTCCGATGAGCGACCCGGCCCCTCTTCGCTCGGCGTAAATGAGCGCCCCGAGGAGGCCGAAGATCGACGCTGAAGCCCCTACTGTCAGCTGCCCGCCTGCCAGAAAGCTGGGGAGAAAACTGAGATACCCCCCCGCAAAAGTACTCATGGCAAAACCGGTGAGCCCCGAAAGAATGTAGATGATGACCATCCGGCTGGAGCCGTAAACTGTGGAGACGGCCGGCGCCAGATCCCGAACCCACAGCATGTTGAACAGGATGTGCAGAAGACCCGCGTGCAGCCAGGAGGCGCTCAGAAGCGTCCACCACCGGTCGTGGACAAAGACCGGGTAAGCGCCGCTGGCTCCGAAGACAATCAGGCTGGCCCCGCTCGGGGAAAGAAACTGAAAGGTTCCACTCGTCCCGATGTCCTCCGGGGCAAGGGCCAGCATCAGGATGTAAAGCACGACGCAGGTGACGATTACAATCAGGGGGAAATTGATGTTGCCGAGGCGTTGTAGCGAAGACGAAAATCCCCATAGGCTAGGGTTTCTGCGTCCGCAATTGTAGCAGCTGTCGTCGTTGACCCCGACCAGGTAACCACAGGACGGGCAAACTACTGATCCTTCTCGCTTGCGCATGTTAGTCCCTATGATTTAACCACACAGAGACGAACGCAGAAAGCTGGGAGCCCAAAACACTCGCTTTTTACCTGCAAGTTGAAGTGGGTGTCATCAGGATCTATTATCGAAGGTAGCATCTACCTTCTCATTGGGGCATCCCAGGTGGAAGCCGGGATGGAGCCTGAGGCGTCCACTCCTCCTCCGGGCTCTTTAGGTTCCATCCCGCTAAGACCGAGTTCCGTTTTCAGATCACCCCGCCGGGTGGAAACCGCATTCCGGTCAGAGCGCAGACAGGTAGCGCCGGCACCGCTTTGTTCGCATCCCTTTACATCCCTTTCCTCTTTGCCTTTCACAGCCGTGCTTGGGGTATGATGAGCAGGACAAAGGAGTCATTCGAATGAGCAGGAATACGACAGCCGGGCAAGATCCGAAGGGGGATTCCACAAACGCAAGCGGAACATGGACTAGAAGGGACTTCCTCCGCACGGGCGGAGCGGCGTCCGGTCTGGTCATCCTTCCGCGTCACGTCCTTGGCGGCCGGGGTTATGTGGCCCCGAGCGATACGGTCAATCTGGCAATTATTGGAACCGGGGGCCAGGGTGTGGTCAACATCAGGAGCCTGCTCCAGGAACCGGATGCCAGAATTATCGCGACCGCCGACCCGAACGAAGAGGCGGATTACAGCAGCTTCTACTACGGGAACAAGTGGGGACGGCTGCCGGCGTTGAAGCTGATCAACGAGGCCAATGCCAAAAAGCAGGTCAAGGAGTGCGTCGGGTACGTCGATTTCCGGGAGATGCTGGACAAGGAAAAGGCGATCGATGCGGTTCTCGTGGCCACGCCTGATCACGCGCACGCCGTTACGGTAATGGCGGCGCTGGCTCTGAAGAAGCATGTCTACTGTGAAAAGCCGCTGTGCCGCACTCTTTGGGAAGTCCGAAAGATTAGGGAGGCAGCGCGAGAGGCCGGTGTGGCGACACAAATGGGGAACCATGGTCACAGCGGGGAAGCCATCCGCCTGACGGTCGAATGGCTCCAGGATGGTGCGATCGGCCCGGTCCGCGAGGTTCATTCCTGGGCGACGCTGGCCCCCTGGTCGGAAATGCGCGAGCGACCCAAAGAAACACCAGCCGTTCCAACGGGCCTGAACTGGGACCTCTGGCTCGGACCTGCTCCCGAGCGCCCCTATCATCCGGAGTATGCGCCGGTTAAGTGGCGAAGTTGGTGGGATTTCGGTACCGGTCACCTCGGAGACTTCGCCTGTCATCACCTGGATCCCGCGTTTTGGGGTCTGAAACTGGGCCATCCAATCAGCACGGAGGCTCGGACTTACGGCGGCAGTCGGGAAACATTCCCCCACGCCAGCATCGTCTACTTCCATTTCCCGGCTCGCGAAGATATGCCCCCGGTCAAAATGACCTGGTATGACGGCGGTCTGGGACCGGAGACTCCCGAGGACCTGGATCCTGGCCGCAAGCTGGCCAGGGATCACGGAATTCTTTTTGTGGGAGACAAGGGAAAGATGGTCTGCGGAGGATGGGGAGGCACGCCCAGGTTGATCCCAGAGGCGGCAATGGCCGCGTACAAGCGTCCCGAAAAGACCATACGCCGGGTCAAAGGCCACCACCGCGACTGGCTGGATGCCTGCAAAGGCGGCGAGCCGTCCAGTGCGAACTTCGAAGCAGTGGGGCCGATGGTCGAATCCGTTCTCATGGGGGCCCTGGCCTTCAAGCGTCCTGAGAAACTCCTGTGGGACGGCACCGCGATGAAGTGCACCAATGCAGACGAGATCAACCAGTACGTCCGACCGGTCTACCGGCAGGGATGGAGCCTCTAGACCGGAGCCAATGACAAGCTACTCAGGCAAAACAATTCTCATAACCGGGGCGGCATCGGGGCTCGGACGACAGTTGTCGCTGGAGTGCGCGGCCGGCGGCGCGCACCTTGTCCTGTTCGACCGACAAGCGGATACACTCAGTCAGACGGCCGAAGAGTGCCGGGGACTCGGCGCAACGACCGCAATCGTAACAGGGGACGTGGCCAGTCAGGCCGACTGCCATCGATTTGTCGATACGGCCATGTCCAGCTCACAGCGCATTGACTACCTGATCGCCAATGCCGGAGTGAGCATGTGGGCCCGCTTCGAAGAGGTCCAGGATTTGGGCGTCTTCGAGCGCGTGATGGCGGTGAATTACCTGGGCGCAGTTTACTGCACCTATTTCGCCCTGCCCCAATTAAAAGCCTCCAAGGGGGTTATCGTCGGTATCTGCTCGATCCAAAGCAGAATAGGCGTGCCGTTCCACACCGGTTATGTGGCATCCAAGCACGCCCTCCACGGCTTCTTCTCATCTCTCCGTTACGAACTGCAGGGCACGGGCGTGGACATCCTCGAAGTGTTTCCGCACTGGATCACGGGCACGAACCTACGGCGCAATGCCTTCGGAAAAGAAGGAACCACCATCGGGGAATCGACCCGAAAGCATACAAAGGAATCGATATCCGTTGAATCGATCAGCCGGTCCATCCTCGAGGCGATGGGGAAAAGACGCCGCGAACTGATCCTCCCCTCCCGGCTGCGGGGCCTCCTTTGGCTCAATCAGCTCAGTCCCCGGCTGGCGGAATATGTTGTGGGAAGAAAGGTCAACGAGCAGAAATGAAAAAGGGAGGAAACATGAAGGACTCCAGTCGATCATCACGAGGGGACGGCATTGACCGCCGGGATTTCGTCAAAACCATGGCAGCTGCCGGCCCGGCGATCGGGCTGGCTCTCGTCATCCGGGCAGACACCCGGCCGGACGCAAGACGCGCGGCTGATCCTTGATGAAACCTCTGTGTCCGAGCTCGCCTCTCGGATGGCGGCGGGCGATCTGACGTCTCACCAGATCACGCAGTGGTATCTGGAACGAATCGAGCGCACAGACCGCAGCGGACCGACACTCCGATCCCTCATCGAGATAAACCCGGAAGCCCTCCAGATCGCAGACGAGCTCGACCGAGAGCGCAAGACCAAAGGGCCCCGCAGCCCGCTCCATGGGATCCCGATCGTCCTGAAGGACAACATCGACACGCACGATCGCATGACCACTACAGCCGGTTCTTTTGCTCTCGAGAAGTCGATACCGGCTCGCGATTCGAGCGTTGCCTCACGTCTCCGGGCGGCCGGGGCGGTCCTGCTCGCCAAATCGAACCTGAGCGAATGGGCCAACTTCCGATCGGATTATTCCTCCAGCGGCTGGAGCGCGCGCGGGGGCCAGTGCCGGAACCCATATATCCTCGAGCGCAATCCCTGCGGCTCCAGTTCCGGATCGGCTGTGGCGGTGTCAGCAAACCTTTGTGCCGCCGCCATAGGCACCGAAACCAATGGGTCCATCGTCTGTCCTTCGAACGCCAACGGTGTCGTGGGAATCAAGCCGACAGTGGGCCTGATCAGCCGCGCCGGCATCATCCCGATAGCACACACACAGGACACAGCCGGGCCGATGGCAAGAAATGTCGCTGACGCAGCTATCCTCCTCGGACTGCTGGCGGGCGCTGACGAGCGTGACCCGGCCACCCGCGAAATTCCTTCAAGCGTGAAGATGGACTACAGGCAGAGCCTGGACCCCGGCGGATTGAAGGGAGCACGAATCGGCGTGGCACGCGATTTCGGCGGCTTTCACCCGGGTGTCGACAAGCTCTTCGACGCGGCAATACAAGCCCTCAAGGACCAGGGCGCGGAACTCATCGACCCGGTCAAGCTGGAGAACCGGTCAGAGATTGGCAAACACTCCTTCCAGATCCTGCTCTATGAGTTCAAAGCCGATCTCAATTCCTATCTGGCCGGCCTCGGCGAACGGTCCGGCGTCCGATCGCTGGCGGATCTCATTGAATTTAACGAGCGGAATAAGGACCGGGAAATGCCTTTCTTCGGCCAAGACCTGTTCATCACAGCCCAAGAGAAAGGCCCGCTGAGCTCCTCGGAATACGTCGAGAGTCTCCAGAAGTGCCGCCAGCTTTCCCGTGAGCAAGGAATTGACAAGCTGATGACCGCTCACAGGCTGGATGCGATTGTCGCTCCAACAGGAGGCCCGGCCTGGCTGACCGATCATGTCAACGGTGATCACTTCATGGGAGGCAGCTCCAGTCCCGCCGCCATCGCCGGATACCCGAACATCTCGGTCCCGATGGGGTTTGTCCGCGAATTGCCTCTGGGGCTCTCGTTCTTCGGACGGCCCTGGAGTGAAGCGGTTCTCCTGCGCCTCGCATACGCATTCGAGCAGGCGACCAAGGCCCGCAAGCCTCCACGTTTTTTGAGGGAAGCCGACGTTCGGAGCGCCACGTGAGGATCAACCTGGCTTACGGCAAGAAGACCCTGGCGATATCACTGGATGACCGGCTCAACGTGTCGGTGCTCGAGCCCGTCCAGCAACCCGCCCTGGCCGACCCCGAAGCCGCCCTCCGGGAAGCGCTCAGAAACCCCATTGAGTCTGCTCCGGTGAGCGAAGTAGCGCGAGCCGGCCAGAAGGTTGGAATCATATTCAGCGACATCACCAGGCCTTCACCCAGCCACCTGATCATCCCGGCGTTGCTTGCCGAAATCCGGCATATCGATCCCGCGTCCATCGTCCTGTTCAATGCCTTGGGAACTCACCGTCCGAATACCGACGATGAGCTCCGAACCATGCTCGGCGAAGAAATCTTTGCGAGGTATCGCATTGTTCAGAACAACGCCTACGACCCGGCGACACAGGTATTCCTGGGAAAAAGCAGCCGAGGTCATGAAATTTGGGTGAATCGCGAACTGATCGAATGCGATATCAAGATCCTGACCGGCTTCATTGAACCGCACTTCTTTGCCGGGTTCTCCGGCGGCGGGAAAGCGATCATGCCCGGAATGGCAGGCCAGCCGACAGTTCTCGGCAACCACGACGCGGAGATGATCTCGTCGGAACAGGCAACATGGGGGGTGACACGGGGAAACCCGATCTGGGAGGAGATCCAGGAAGTGGCGGCGCGAATTGGCCCCAATTTTCTGGTCAATGTGACCCTCAACCGGGGCAAGGAAATCACCGGCGTGTTTGCAGGGGACTGGCGAGCTGCTCACGCGGCGGGCTGCGAAGCGGTCAGGCAAACGGCAATGGTTCCGGTGCCGGCTCGGTTCAACATCGTGATCACCACCAACTCCGGCTATCCCCTGGATCTGAACCTGTACCAGTCGGTCAAGGGAATGAGCGCAGCCGCACAGGTCATCGAGCCGGGCGGATCGATCATCGTTGCCGCGGAGTGTTGGGATGGGATTCCCGAGCACGGCCTTTACGGAAAGTTGCTTCGGGAGGCGGCAAGCCCAGCCGAGCTCCTGCAGAAAGTGTGTACGCCGGGATTCCTGTCGCAGGATCAGTGGCAGGCGCAAATCCAGGCGCAGATCCAGGCGAAGGCAACAGTTTTCGTCTACGCGGACGGTTTGACCGACGAGCAAATCACCTCGGCGTTGCTCACACCCTGCCGGTCGATTGAACAGACCGTAGACCGGCTCCTCCACCAGTATGGCAAGGAGGCAAGAATAGCGGTCCTCCCCGAAGGGCCGCAAACGGTGCCCTTCCTCGCCTCATAGATTCGGGGCAACAATACCTAATTCTTTTGCCAGTGCGAAGTCGGCGGCAGAGGAACGGGAATTTCGGGGACACAAGACTTAATTTCTTTGCTAATACGCGGTTAGCGGTGGAGGAATGGGAATTAAGTATTGTCCCCGAAATCGCTTACTTGCGGCGGGCAATGCTGATCAGTGAGACTCCACCGAAAGGCCACCTGAACAACGGGTCAATTGTCTTGATGAGCGGAACCAGCCGGTCGAACCGTCGCAAGCTTTTGTCCACGATCATGCTCCTTCCCCTGACCTTGCCGGACCAGAACCAGCCGATCACTCCGGGGAAGTTGTGGTCGCTCACTTTTTCCACCTGAAAACCCAGTTTTTCGAGCAGGGCAACCAGTTCCCGCCTGCGATAGCGCCGGAAATGCCCCAGCTCTTTATCCAGGCGGCAATAAAGGTACGGGTGGGCCGGGACCAGGAGGAGCAGCTTCCCTTCCGGACGAAGCAACGACGCCATCGAGTGGAGCGCCGTCTGATGATCTTCGATGTGTTCCAGAACGTTCGAGCAGATGATGGTGTCGAAGGACCGCCCCTGGAGCTCCGGCGGGGGTGCCATGCTGGCGTCCCACTTTACACAGGAAAGCCGCGGGTCGGCTCCCAGCCGATCATTGAGGGTGGCCAGGCTGGAGCTGTTGCAGTCGGTCGCAACAACCTCTTCGACTCGCGGGTGCTTCAGCACGTCAGCCACGAGGTTGCCGATACCGGACCCGATCTCCAAAACGCGCGCACCGATGTGCTCGCTAAACCGGGTGAAAATCCAATGATTGTATCGCCTCGCCTGCTCAAACGCCTCGAGCGTTAGAACGCCGTGATCGGGAAACTCGGGAGGATCGACCAACGCCCGCTCCAGCGCTTCCCGGTCTCTTACGAAATCCCGGCTGAAGGAGAATCGGACGATGTACCAAAGGGCGGCCAGGCCGTCTTTCCAGGTAATCTTCTTCCCCTGAAGATACGAGCGGCCATGGTAATTGATGGGCACTTCATAGACGATACAGGGCAGCTTTGCGATCTTGGCGGTGATTTCAGGCTCAAATCCGAACCGTTGCGACTCAAGCTCGATATTCTGGATGATCTCCCTTTTGAAGGCCTTGTAGCAGGTCTCCATGTCGGTCAGGTTCAGGTCGGTAAACAGGTTGGACAAGAGGGTCAGTAAGCGATTGCCCAGAGAGTGACGGAAATAGAGGACCCGCCGTTGCCCGTGCAGGAAACGCGAGCCGTAGACAACATCGGCGCGCCCCGCCTCGATGGGACCGAGAAGGCCTTCGTAATCGGCCGGATCGTACTCGAGGTCCGCGTCCTGGACAATCACCACATCCCTGGTGGCGAGTTGGAATCCTTTGCGGAGAGCCGCGCCTTTACCTTGATTGTGAGGTTGGAGGAAGACCCGAACCTCGGGATCGCCCTCGAAACGGGCGACGATCGCACGGGTGCCATCGGTCGAGCCGTCGTCGACGATGATGATCTCCTTCTCACGCGGAAAAGCTTTTACTTTTCGGATAATTTCGCAGATTGTGCGGCGTTCGTTGTAAGCCGGGATCACCACACTGATGCTGCATTGCTTCCGACCTTCCTCAGTCAAGTGCAAAAACCTCCGATGGAAGGGTAAAGGAGATCAACGAGATCCGTCAAGGAGTGTGCATCCGTGTGCATCAGCGCGCACTCAAGCGACTCTCTCTGCCAGGCGTCCAACGGGTCGACGACCAGGGCCGGGGAGCTTCTCGTCCCCGAGGTCCGCCAGGATCCGCTCGGCCAGGCCTTCAAGCCGGCGCACCATGTCCGGCTTCTCGTGCGCCAGATTTCTCGTCTCGCCCGGGTCAACGGCCAAGTCGAACAGCGCCCGGTCAGTTTGTCCTCGTCCATATCGAGCGGGTGTTCCGCCCTTGCCCCCTGGCCGGCCCTCCAGAGTCGTGTATGAGTGCGGCAGATGAAGTTTCCAGTTTCCGGATCTGACCGCCTCAAGTCCAAGTCCCCAAAAGAAATATAGTGCCTCGTGTGGCGAACGGCCGCCTGGCTGGCCGCTCATCAGGGGCCAGATATCCAAGCCATCGATCTTGTGCGAGGGCAACCGTGCACCGGTCAGGCTCGCGATCGTCGGGAAGATGTCAATCGTCATGACCGGTTCCTCGCAGGTCGCCCCGGCGGGGATTCGGCGGGGCCATCGCATGACGCAAGGCACTCGATGCCCTCCTTCCCAGGTGGTGCCTTTTCCTTCGCGGAACGGCCCTGCGGAGCCGGCATGGTCGCCATAGCTGAGCCATGGTCCGTTATCGGAGGTAAAGATGACGAGCGTGTTCTCGTCAAGGCCAAGGCGTTGGATCGTTCGAAGGATCTCGGCGACCGACCAATCGATCTCCATCACAACATCGGCGTAGACTCCCGCCCCTGACCTTCCCTGGAACTTCCTGGAGACGAACAGCGGGACGTGAGGCATGCTGTGCGCCATGTAGAGAAAAAACGGGCGGTTGCGGTTTTGCCTGATGAAATCGAGCGCGCCTTCCGTATACCGGCGGGTAAGCTGGCTCTGATCCGGGTTGTACTCCGCCGTGCGTTCGCCTTCGATCAGCGGAAGCGGCGGATAGGTTTTGTCCTGCGGGTGAAAGGGCCACATGTCATTGGAGTAGGGGAGGCCAAGATACCGGTCGAAACCATGACGCTGCGGCAGGAACTGGGGGTGATGCCCCAGGTGCCACTTTCCAAAGATCGCCGTGGCATAGTTCTTTTGCTTCACCAGCTCACCCAGCGTCATCTCGGAGTCCGCAATCCCGGTTGTGCTCTTGGGACCGGGCGCGCCCAGCATTCCGATTCGGTTCGGGTAACAACCGGTCAACAAGGCAGCTCGCGAAGCCCCGCAGACCGGCTGAGCAACGTGAAAATCAGTGAATCTGATTCCTTCACGGGCCATCCGGTCGAGAGTCGGCGTATTCGCGAGTCCGGAACCGAAGCAGCCGAGGTCAGCGTAACCAAGGTCATCAGCGAAGATTATGACAATGTTGGGACTGGCGGAATCGCGCTTCCCCAGATACCCGGCCGAGGCCGCGACCCCCACAGCTGATTGGCGCAGGAACTCTCGTCGGCTGACTGAAAACTGGTCGATTCGCATCCTGGCGAGAATTCTTGCGCGCCCGGGCAGGCGAATGTCAAGCGGCATATGTCGGCGTGGTCGGAGTGTGCGACCGGCTGTTGCACCGGGCCTCGAAGAGTCCCACTGGGGGAAGTGGGACCTACGTGTTCATCCACTCGACAACCCGACGCGTGAAAGCGCGGGGCACGAGCCGAACGGTAAAGGCGAGCGCCTTGTTCTTGAAGCCCGGTATGACGATCAAACGCTTTCGGCGAAAGCCTCTATAACCGACGCGGGCGACGGTCTGGGCATCCATCACACCCCAACCAAAGAGTCGCGTGCCTTCGACTGCCGCGGTCGAGGCGAATTCGGTGCGTGTGGGACCGGGGGCGAGGCAGGTCACACTAATCGGGGTGCTGCTCAGTTCGACCGCCAAAGCTTCGCTAAAGTGCAGAACAAACGCCTTTGTCGCATAGTAGACGGCCATGTACGGACCTGGCTGGAACGCGGCTGTGGACGCCACATTCAGGACACCTCCCCGCCCCCGTTCCTTCATCCCGGGAAGGAAAAGAGTGGTCAGGTGGACCAGAGCGGCGTTGTTCAACTCGATCATCTCGAGCTGGCGTTCGGGCGACAGCTCGGCGACCGCGCCACGCGCCCCGAAGCCCGCGTTGTTTACGAGGACGTCGACCTGCGCCCCCCTCTTTTCGATTTCCAGGAAGAGCTCCAGGCGCGAATGGTTCTGAGTCAGGTCGGCGGGTATCACCGTCGGGGTCCTGCCGTAGCGGCCTTTCAGTTCCTCGGCCACTTCGGCGAGGCGATCCGCACGGCGGGCGACGAGGATCAGGTCAGAACCGTCAGCGGCAAACAGTCGGGCAAGCTCGACCCCTATGCCGGAGGACGTCCCGGTGATCAGCACTGTCTCCCGCAATGCCATTGCCCCTCCCCGCCCGGCTGTTCTTCTGTGGATCGTTTTCCCGGTCGGACCGGTTCCACCGGAAATGGAACCGACCTCAACAGCCTAAGCCGGCCATGTCAAGGCGTCGATAAAGTCCTCGCGGGTCCCGAACATGTAATCGACAATGTGTTGATTGGGCGGCGGCTCAATCTCCTTCAAGGCCTTACGCGCCGCCGCTTCGTCGGCGTGACACGAGCATAGAATGACGCCCTCAATCCCCCGGGCAGCGCCAAAGCGCACACAGATGATGTAGTTGCCGCAGGATGCCTCTTCAATGTAGGGCTGGATGGCGCAGGCAGCCTGGTAGAGAAAATCCGTCTTTCGAGCATCGGGGTTGGGCGCCTTACTTTTCGATTCGTATGAAACAGCCATTCTTGATTGTCCTCCGGTTAGCCGAGGCAGATGGTGCTCACTATTTTACCTCTTAAAGGCCTTGTATGCGGAGAGCAGCGCGGAATTCTCTGGCAGCCGCCGCTTCGGGAGCCCGTCCTTTCAGTAGATCACCTTGTTCAGCGGATACTCGATGATACCTTGTGCGCCCGCCTTCCGAAGCTTGGGAATGATGTCTCGAACCACCTCTTCGTCGATCACGACTTCGATCGCCACCCAATCGCAATCGGTCTGGTTCGATATTGTCGGAGCGTGCAGAGCCGGCAGCAGGCCGGTCACTTCCTGAAGACGGTCCTTGGGCGCGTTCATTTTCAGGCCGACCTTGGACTCCGCCTCGAGAGCGCCTTTTAGTAACATGGCCAGCACCTGGATCTTCTCGCGCTTCCACTGGTTCTCCCATGCCTCTCGGTTGGAGATGAGCTTGGTCGTCGACTCGACCACCGTGTCCACGATTCGCAGGTTATGGGCCTTCAGCGAAGAGCCTGTCTCGGTTCCTTCCACGATCGCATCAACGAGTTGCGGTACTTTAATCTCCGTCGCACCCCACGAGTATTCGACTTCGGCGGTCACTCCGTGCCGCTCCAGATACCGGCGGGTAGCGGCCACGAGCTCAGTGGCGATCCTCTTGCCCTCGAGATCTTTCACCGTCCGGATATCTGACGCTTCGGGCACCGCAACCACCCAGCGGTAAGCCTGGGCGGTGGCCTTGCTGTACATCAGGTCTTCGATCTCGATGACGTCGGCATTGTTCTCCATGATCCAGTCTTTGCCGGTCAGCCCACAATCGAGAACCCCACGCTCCACGTAGCGGGCGATTTCCTGTGCACGGAACATCAGACACTCAATCTCGGGATCGTTTATTGCCGGCATGTAGGAACGGCTCGAGACCGTGATCTGATATCCAGCCTTGGCGAAGAGACGAAGAGTGGATTCCTGGAGACTGCCTTTCGGCAGGCCCAACCTCAGCTTTTTCATCGCACCAGTCACCTTTGCACCCTCGATTCCGGAAAAACGAGGAGGTTACCACGAAGGAGGCCTCATGCAAAGGGGAAGGGGGCTAACAACAGGGGAAGAGGGCCGAACCGGAGAAGGAGCAAACTTTTTTGAGCGATGGGGGTTGGGCGGCAGACAGAATGCGGTAGACAGAATGTCGAATATCGAACAAGGAATAACGAATGTCGAAGGGAAGACGCCCAGCCCCTCAAGCCAGGCCCGTGGGTCAGGCTGATCAGTGGCAGCGCACTGGTCAGCTGGTCAGTCCGTCGGCTGCTCAGCCGGTCACCCGGTCATCTGGTCCGCTTTCTCGCCTTCCGCCTCACCCATCGGCTGTTTGCGACCGCACGCTTTGCAGTAACGGACGGTCCCCTGTTTTTTGCTGGTTTTCTCCAGCATATAGGGACTGTCGCAGTCGGGGCACTTTTCCGGTATCGGCCGATCCCAGAGGACAAACTTGCAGTTCGGGAACTCATTGCAGCTGTAAAACGTTTTTCCCCGCTTGGACTTGCGGCGGACCAGTTCGCCCTTCCCACATTCCGGACACGTCACGCCGGTCGTTTCCTGTTTGACGTACCGGCACTCCGGATAACGGCTGCACGCCACGAATTCCCCATAGCGCCCGTGTTTGACGACAAGGTTTGCACTGCAATTCGGGCATAATTCATCGAGCGGCTTGTCCGAATGGACCTTGGCTTCTCCCCTTATCTTGACGATCTTCCGGGTGTTTTTACACTCCGGGTATCCGGAACAGGCGAAGAACTCGCCGTAACGGCCCTTGCGCAGGACCATCGGTTTCCCACATTTGTCGCAAGGCTCGGTCCCGGGGCCCTCTTTGACCACGCCTGCGATTTCCTCGGTGGGCAGTTCCTGTGTGCTCTTGCACTCCGGGAAGCCGCTGCAGGCCAGGAACTTGCCGAATCTTCCCCACCGGATGAGCATTTCCGAGCCGCACTTCTCGCACATGATGCCGCTCGGCGTGCCTTCTTTTCGGAGATTCTTCATCTCCAGCTTCGCCTGCTGCAATTCCTTGGAGAACTCCGCGTAGAACTCGCCAAGCGTGTGGATCCAGTCTTCGTGACCGTTCTCGATCTCGTCCAGATCCCGTTCCAGCCTGGCCGTGTAGTCGTAGGCAAAAATCTCGTCAAAATGATCGACGAGCAGATCTGTGACCACTTCCCCGATTTCTGTCGGGACGAAGCGGCTCTCGGTGTCCTTCTGTACGTACTCGCGATCCACGATGACCGAGACGATCTGGGCATAGGTGGAAGGCCGGCCGATTCCCTTTTCTTCCAGAGCCTTGACCAGTGTCGACTCCGTGTATCGCGGGGGAGGCTGGGTAAACTTTTGCTCGGGGATGATCTTCTCGACCTCCAAGGTTTCGCCGGTCCGAACTTCCGGCAGGATGGCGACATCGGTCTCGACCTCAACCTCGTCCTGGCCCTCCTGGTAGACCTTCAGGAACCCGTCAAACTTGAGGATGGAACCCGTCGCGCGGAACAGGGCCTTGGATGCCTTGATGTCAATGTCCGTCTGATCAAACAGAGCGGGGTTCATCTGGGATGCAACGAATCTCTTCCAGATCAGCTCATACAGACGGAATTCGTCCCGCCCGACGTGTCCCTGCACCTGATCGGGGGTCCGAAATACCGACGTGGGCCTGATCGCCTCGTGAGCGTCCTGCGCGCCCTTCCGCCCCTGGTAGACGACAGCCTTCGGCGGCAGATAGCCGGCGCCGTACTTTTCCTCGATGAAGCCGCGGGCCTCCTTCAAAGCGGAGTCCGCTACTCTGATCGAGTCGGTCCTCATGTATGTGATCAGACCGACCAACCCTTCATCACCCGTTTCTATTCCTTCGTAGAGGCGCTGCGCCACCGTCATCGTCTTCTTGACGGAAAACCTGAGTTTGCGGTAGGCCTCCTGTTGAAGCTTGCTCGTGATGAAAGGCGGCACGGGTTTCTTCTTCTTTTCCTTTTTATCGACGTCCGCCACTACAAACGGCGAAGATCGAAGCTCGGCCAACAGCGCATCGGCTTCCTGTTGGTTCGATATCTTGAACTTCTTTCCATCGTACTTGATGGCTTTTGCCGTGAAGCTCGGCGGGAGAGCCGCATGGAGAAGAGCCGAAAAGTTCCAGTACTCCTCGGGGATGAAAGCCGTGATCTCCCGTTCCCGGTCGACGATCATTCGAAGGGCTACGGACTGGACGCGACCGGCTGAAAGGCCTTTTCGGACCTTCTGCCACAACAACGGACTGACCTTGTAGCCCACCAAACGGTCGAGGATCCGTCGGGTCTGCTGAGCAGAGACCTTGTTTTGATTGATTTGAGACGGGTGTTGGAAAGCCTCCACAATAGCGCTCTTAGTGATTTCGTTGAACAGAACCCTATAGATCGGGCGATCCTCACGGCCATTGAGCTCTTCGGCCAGGTGCTGGCAGATCGCTTCCCCTTCCCGGTCGGGGTCGGCTGCCAGGTAGATAATGTCCGACTTCTCCGCTGCCTTTCGCAGTTCCCGGACAATCTTCTCTTTGCCCGGGATGATGCGGTATGTCGGTCGAAAACCGTTCTTGATATCAACGCCCAGGGCACGGGCCGGCAGGTCCTTGATATGGCCGGCACTCGCCCTGACGACATAATTCTTCCCCAGGTACTTCTCGATCGTCTTGGCCTTCGCCGGAGATTCAACGATGACTATTGCCTTTGCCATATCTATTCCTGCTCTCGTTCCTTTTGTTCGCCGGGTATAGAGAGTGTCGCTTCGGCACCGAGACCTTCACCCGAGATACTAAAATAACCAACCGACCCTGTTCAGTCCACTAAGTGGCTGCTGAACGATGCGGCATCATAGCAGCTTCCTCGCATAATGCCGACCCGGGAGTGCACGGATAACTGCCTTTATTTCAAGTGTCAGCAATAAATCGTTCAGCTGCTGCAGGCCAAACCCCGAAATCCGCACCAGAGTATCAAAGTGGACCGAGGAGTCGACCGGAAGCTGTTTGAGGAGCTTTTGCTCGGGCTCGGTCAGCTGTCCCTCGACCCGCGAAGATGCCTCGGGGGTCTTATCGGTTTCATCCTTGGCGCCTGCAGAGGGGGCCGAGCGCCCCGGCGCAGCGCCAAGCGCCGCAAGCAGATAAGGCGGCAACTCATCCAGGATGTCCTGGGCGTCAAGGACCACCCGGGCTCCCTGTTTGATCAGGTAGTTCGGGCCGTAACTGCCGGGGCTGGTGATGTTTCCCGGCACTGCCCAGAGCTGGCGGTTCTGTTCCAGTGTCAGTCGAGCAGTGATCAGCGAGCCCGAATACTCGGCCGCCTCAGTCAGGAGCGTGCCGTACGAAAGCCCGCTGATAATCCGATTGCGGATCGGAAAATTCTGCGGCCCCGGAAAGGTCCCGCAGGGAAACTCGCTGACGATACAACCCGCCTGGAGAATCCTGTCGTAGAGCTTGGCGTTCTCTTTGGGATAGACAACGTCGACCCCGCTGCCAAGAACCGCGACGGTCCGTCCGCCTACTTCAAGAGCCCCGAGGTGGGCACAGGAGTCCACTCCCCGGGCCAGCCCGCTCGTAACCACAAGCCCGAAACTCGCAATCTGCCGCGACAGCTTCTCCGTAACCTGTCGTCCGTAGACCGAGCATCGCCGGGAGCCTACAATAGCGATGGCGGGTTGCTGAAGAAGTTTCACATCGCCCCGAAAGTAAAGAACCAGCGGACATTCGTAGATCGTCTTCAGCAAATGTGGGTATTCGGGGTCGGACATGGCCAGAACTCCGATGCCAGCGTCCGCTACCTGGGCGGCGGTTTTCTCCGCGCTTCGAAGTGCCCATTTCGATTCGAACCAAGCCAGTACGTCCTTGGAGAGATTGAGCTCGCCGTACTGCCGAGGCGAGAGGCTGAAAAGCCGGGACGCCGAACCGAATCGCTTTATGAGCTGATGCGCACCCGTGGTTCCCAGCCCGGGAATCAGCGACAACGCCAGGAGGTATTGTTTCTCGTCTGCTGCCATGGCTTCCTGCATAGCTATTAACGTTCCAGGTCGGAAAAATACGAAGATTTTTTCGAAATCGTGACAGAAAGTTAATTCCAAATGCGCCGCCTGCGTTGGCAGGTAACGTTTTGGTAATCAGGTATGATGTCCACGAGATTACGAATCCGGTATCCTGTTTCAGATGATCATCTCTTTCATCGACTTCCTGAATTCGGTTCCCCTCGGATGGGGGTTCCTCCACGGGAGTTGCCGCGGCAAGGCGCGGCTGTTGTTCGACGTCCCGTCGGTGTGCGCCCAGAGACTGTCGGCCGGTGAAGCGGATGTGGGACTGATACCGGTCATCGAGTATCCGAGAATTCCGGGCTTGAGCATCATCCCCGGCATCTGCATCGGTGCAAAACGGGAGGCAAGAAGCGTACTCTTCATCAGCCGGGTTCCGATACAGGATGTCACGAGTGTGGCGGTAGACGCCTCGAGCCGGACCTCCGTTGCACTTCTGAGGATCATCCTGTCGGAATTCTACGGAAGGAAAGACGTCACGTTTGATGTCCAGAAGCCGGATGCGGCGCGTATGCTCAGCGAGCGGCAAGCCGCGCTGCTGATCGGCGACCCGGCACTTCAGTTCAACCTGGATGGTTGTCTCGTTTACGATTTGGCGGCAGAATGGAATGCTTTCACCGGGCTGCCGTTCGTGTTTGCCTTCTGGGCGGTTCGCAGCGGTGTGAAACTCGGCGCAGAAGAAGAGCTGTTTTACCAGTCGCGAGCCGAGGGTCTTGCGAACCTTCCGGCAATCGCCGAGATGTACAGCGCCAGGCTGGGTGTGGGCCGAGAAGAGATCCTTCAATACTTTTGCGTGAATCTCAACTACACGCTGGACGAGTCCAACCGCGAGGGCCTGGAGGAATTCTACCGGCTGGCCGCCAGCCTCAACTTGATCCAAAGCGTCGAGGCTTGAACGGAGACGTCGATGACAAAGACCGGACTCGAAGTTCTGTTGAGCGAAAGCGATCGCCTGCTCAAGGATCGTCGTGTTGGAGTGATTGCGAACCCAAGCTCGGTTGGCCCCGCTCTTCAACACATCGTCGACCTGCTTCATTCCCTCTGCAAGGGCCGCCTCGCGGCTGTGTTCGGCCCTCAGCACGGGGCACGGGGCGAGACCCAGGACAACATGATCGAGTGGGAGGACTATCGCGACTCGCGGACCGGCCTCCCCGTTTACAGCCTCTACGGGAAAACGCGAAAGCCCACGCCCGCCATGTTGAGGCAACCTGGATGCTCTTGTATTCGATGTCCCGGATGTCGGCTCCCGCTACTACACGTTCGTCTATACGATGGCGTTGGCGATGGAGGCCTGCCGGGAAAATGACAAGACGATGATCATCCTGGATCGGCCGAACCCGATCAACGGGATCGACATCGAGGGCCCGGTTCTCGACCCGCAATTCCGTTCGTTTGTCGGCCTTTTTCCGCTTCCCATCCGTCACGGCATGACCGCAGGAGAACTCGCCCTTTACTTCAACCGGGCCCGCGGGATCGGGTGCCGGCTGGAAGTCGTCAGGATGGAACAGTGGCGCAGGTCGATGTTCTTCGACGACACTGGTCTTCCATGGGTCATGCCGTCGCCGAACATGCCGACCCTCGACACGGCGCTGGTCTATCCGGGGATGTGCCTGTTCGAGGGAACTAATGTCTCCGAAGGGCGTGGGACGACCCGACCGTTCGAGTTGAGCGGTGCACCGTGGGTGAATCCGGCCGATCTGATACGCCTGCTTGATTGTCATCGCCTGCCGGGAGTCATTTTCCGTCCGGCTTTCTACATCCCGACCTTCCACAAATGGGCCGGACAGATGGTCGGTGGCGTTCAGATTCACGTGACCGACCGCGAAAGTTTCAAGCCGTTCCTCACCGGGCTGGCCCTGCTCATCGCATATCGGGAACTGGGTGGGGATCAGCTTCCAATGGAAGGCGCCTCCGTACGAGTACGAGTACGAGAAGCTTCCGTTCGACATCCTCTGCGGAACCGACCGGATCCGCAGGCAGATCGAGGCGGGCGAGTCCCTGCAATCGATCGAAACTGCCTGGCTTGATGAATCGGCCGGTTTCGCTGCCACGCGGCAGGAGTTCCTTCTGTATGAGTGACAAACCGGACGAAGACCGCATGGCCGCTTCCCCGGACGTCGAATTACGTCGAGGTCGAGGCGAAGTTCGAGATAGCCCCGGCGCAGATCCAACAGGTCAGAGATCAGCTGATGCAGCTCGGGGGCACGCTGACCGCCGCGCGACAAGCGGAAGACAACGAGCTGTACGACTTCGAGGACGGAAGACTGCGCGGCTCCGGATGCGCGCTGCGACTCCGGACTTACGGCGAAGACCACGCTCCTGACATTCAAGGGACCGGTGCAGCCCGATCCGAACCTGAAGAAGCGCGAAGAGCTGGAGATCAGGTTCACGAGCGGACCGGTCATCAGGCAGATCCTGCTCCGGCTGGGTCTTCGTGTTTCCTTCCGGTATTCCAAGTTTCGCGAGATTTTCACGTTGAAGTGGCAGGGAGGCGCTGTCGAGGTCTGTGTCGACGAGACGCCGGTCGGCGTGTTCATCGAGATCGAAGGCCCCTCCGACGCGATCCACCAACTGGCTCGGCACTTCGGGTTCACGGATTACATCAAAGAGAGCTATATCGAGCTGTACAGACAAAGGATGAAAGGCTCGTGACCGTGCGCGGACTCGTACTTGCGGCCGGGCTGGGCACTCGGCTTTTTCCACTCACGCTCTTCCGGGCAAAACCGGCAATTCCCTTCCTCAATCGGCCGATCATCACCTACAGCCTGGACGGCCTTCGCCACGCGGGGGCCAGTCAGATCCTCGTCAACCTGCACCATCTTCCCGACACCGTGCTGACCGCTGTGGGGGCTGCTCCTGACGTGCTCTTCTCCTGGGAACCGGCGGTTCTGGGTACCGCGGGCGCAATCGGCAAGCTGCGAAAGAGTCTGGAAAATGAAACCCTTGTTCTCTGCAACGGGAAGATTTACTTCGAGCAGGACCTGGCGGAGGTGATCCGTTTCCACGAGGAAAACCGAAACTGGGTGACCCTTGTTCTCGTTCCTTACCGGGGTAACGAGCCGTTCAGCCCGGTGTCCATCGACCAGGAGGGGAACATCGTCGGTTTTGGTTTAAGAGGCACGCCGGAAACGGAGCTTCGCTACATTTTCACAGGCGTGCACGTTCTATCTCCCGAAGTCTTTGATTTCATCCCGGAAGGTCCCTGTGACACGGTCAGGGATGTCTACCCCCGCCTGATGGCCGATAAACGGCGCGTCCGGGCGTTCGTCAGCCAGGCGTCGTGGTCGGAGATCAGCACGCCCGAACGCTACCTGAGCGAAACCATGCGGGTGCTCACCTCCCGCCAACAATCGGTTCTTTCCGCCGATCCCCTGGATGCGTCGGCCCGAGGGGTGGTCGCCGGGCAGCAGGTTCAAATCGGGGCCGATTGCCGGTTGGAAAACTCGATCATTTGGGATAATGTCGTTATCGGTTCGGGCGTCAAGCTGCACGCCTGCGTGGTCACCAGTGGGACCCGACTTCCGTCGTTCTCGGAGTTCCGAGATGTGATTATCACCTCGGTGCCTCGCGACTGTGACCGGGAAATAATGAACCGGGGCGGGCGTTGTGAGGGTGACTTAGTGATCTGGCCGCTCAGGTAGCGGCGATCGGCTTGGACGGTTTGCCAACCGGGCAAACTGCCGATCAGGCAGTCGGTCAGCAGTGGTCAGTAATCAGTAGTCAGTTGTCAGTGTCAGTTGTCAGTTGTCAGTTGTCAGTTGTCAGTAGTCAGTTCAGTCAGTTGGGAATAATCCCGAATTTTTTTGGAAATAAATGGAAGATGACTGTCGCATCCTTCCCCCCCGTACAACAGCGTCTCATGGAGTTTATCCGGCACCGGTTCGATGCCGACTCCAGTCAATACAACGTCCTCAAACTGCTTGGCGACGCCTCATCCAGACAATACTTCCGGGTCGTCGATGAACACTGCAACTCCTTCGTAATAGCCGCTTACCCGGAGCCCTTTGATCCCGATCGGTTCACCTACCATCAGGTCTACCTGCTGCTCCGCGAAGCGGCCCTCCCTGTGCCGCAGATCCTGGGCATGGACGGCTCTCTGGGGATCGTCCTCCAGGAGGATCTCGGCGACGAGTCCCTGCAAAGGCGCCTGTTGACCGGCAACGCCGAGGAAGCGACCAGGTTCATCGAGGAGGCCGTGAGGCTTCTGATCGACATTCAGTGTCGTTGCAGCCCGCTCGTGAAGCCGGACACGGATGCCTCGCGACTGGCCTTTGACGAGGAGAAGTTAACCTGGGAGCTTCATTTCTTTCGGCGCCATTACGGCGGCTACCGGCAGATTGCCTTCGAGCCGCTTGACAGCATCTCCTCCGAATTTGACCGGCTCGCCGCCGGGTTGGCCGCATACCCTCGCTTCCTTTGCCACCGCGATTATCACGTACGCAACCTCATGATCAAGGACGAGAGGCTGCACATCATCGACTTCCAAGATGCGCGTCAGGGCCCGGCGCTGTACGATCTCGTCTCACTCTTGAAAGACTCGATCCAGCTGAGCGCCGAGGAGGTGGACCGGCTGATTTCCTATTACATCGGGCAATGCGCCATCTGCGATTCGCCGGCGCTTGAAATCGGCGAATCGAGCCTTCGACGCCAGTTTGACCTCATGACGATCCAAAGGCTTCTGAAAGCACTGGGAACCTATGGCTATCAGATCACTCAGCGGGGCAACTTCATCTACGAGCAATACATCGAAGGTTCTCTTAACCGGGCGCTGGATGCCTTGAGATCGGTCGGCGAATTCCCGTATATTCAGGCGGTCGTGGAAGAGGAGTCGGCTCGTTACCAGCAGAGGACATAGTGCAGCGGCCTGCAGTGATTCCTTTGATCGAGGCGCAGCCGGTTTGACAGGGAGGATCCATGGGGCAAGTTTACGTCGAAGACATAGGCAAATACGTCGGCCAGGAAGTGACTCTGAAGGGGTGGCTCTATAACCGGACTGACAAGGGCCGTCTTCGATTTCTGCTGGTAAGGGACGGAACCGGCGTTATTCAATGCGTGGTTTTTCAAAAAGCGGTGGCCGCCGGAGGTTTTCGAAGCCGTTGATCGGTTGACGCAGGAATCGTCCCTGATCGTGACCGGGACGGTCCGGGCCGAGCAGCGGGCGCCGGGCGGTTACGAACTGGATGTGAAGGACCTGAGTGTTGTCCAACTCGCAGACTCCTATCCGATCACGCCCAAAGAGCACGGAACCGCGTTCCTGATGGAAAACCGCCATCTTTGGCTGCGATCCAACCGTCAGCACGCGATCCTCCGAGTTCGGGATGAGATCATCAAAGGCTGCCGGGACTTTTTTGATGACAACGGATTTGTACTGGTCGACACCCCGATCATCACGCCGGCCGCCTGCGAGGGGACCACGACCCTGTTCCCCCTGGATTATTTTGGGGAGAAGGCATTCCTGACCCAGAGCGGCCAGCTTTACAACGAAGCCAACTGCATGGCCTTCGGTAAGGTTTACTGCTTTGGACCTACCTTCCGGGCAGAGAAATCCAAGACTCGAAGGCACCTGACCGAGTTCTGGATGATCGAACCCGAGGTCGCCTTCGCGGAACTGGAAGACGTGATGACGCTGGCCGAGGGTCTGGTCTGTTACCTGGTCCGGCGCGTGCTCGAGACCAGAAAGGAGGACCTGAAGAGGATCGAGCGCAACATCGAGGCGTTGGAGAAAGTCGTTCCCCCGTTCCCCCGCATCACTTACGGCGAAGCCTTCGACATCCTCGAAAAGGAGGGGACGGAAACACCTCGCGGCTCCGACCTCGGCGCCACCGACGAGACGATCATTTCCTCGCGCTACGACCGGCCGGTGATGGTGCACCGCTACCCGAAGGAAGTGAAAGCATTTTACATGCAGCCGGATCCGGTGGATCCCGGCCTCGCACTGTGCGTGGATGTGCTGGCACCCGAAGGATACGGGGAGATTATCGGCGGCAGCCAGAGAATCCACGATCACGACTTGCTGCTGGCGCGGATTCGAGAACACAACCTGCCCATCGAGGCGTTTCAGTGGTACCTCGATCTTCGGAAGTACGGGAGCGTCCCGCACGGCGGTTTCGGCATGGGCATCGAGAGGGTTGTCGCCTGGATCTGCGGCATCGAACACGTTCGCGAGACCATACCTTACCCTCGGATGCTCTATAAGATATACCCGTGATAGGGAGATAGTTTGGCGGGGAGTTTCGGGGACACAAAACTTAATTCCTCTGCTTATCGAGGGGATGCGCGTGACGGGTTGGGAATTAAGTATTATGTCCCCGAAACTCCGTCACTCGGGACGGAGAATTAGATGTTACGGCTTCTGGCCGGTGTGGTTCTGAGCGTTTTTTTCACAGTCGGATTCTGCTCCGACCTGAGCCAGGAACTGGACCGTGTCGCGGATAGCCGCCGGCAAGGGCGGTTCTCGGAAGGTCTTCAAGTCCTGCGGCAGCTTCGCGAGTCCGATCCGGCTGGCTACCGCCTCAACAATCTCGGTTACCTCGAGGCGGTCCTGCTCTCCGAAGACGGAAAAGAAGACCAGGCGAATTCCGTCCTGTCCGACATGCTCCAGGGACCCTTTCCGCTGCCTGACCGGCTCCTGTTGCATCTCATCCAGAATACGAGCGACGCCGAATTAGAGCAGCGGACACCTTACTACGAGGCTTTCCTCGCCAATCACACAAACAATCCCCAATGGTATTCGGTCGCCTTCGACTACGCGGACCTGCTTGTCGGGGCGAAACGAAACGCCCAGGCGTTGGAATGGTACGAGAGACTGGCGCAAATACCCGGCGTTCGCAAACGGAGCGCCCGGCTGCGACTGGCGCAGATCCTGCTGGGCGGTACCGACTCTCAGCCGAGCGCCGTCCCCCCGCGCAGGTTGCCCGGGCGGTCAATTCGCTCAAGGCGCTCCTGGCCGAAAAGAGTGACGACAGCGTAGCCGCAGAAGCGGCACTGATCCTGCACGACACCGACAAAACCCGCCCGCTCCCTGAATCCGATCTGGCGGCGAGGGTTTCGGCGCTGATACAGGGGAAACGGCCAGCGTTGGCCCGAATCTACCTGCGCCGGGTGATCGAGGGATATCCCGGAAGCAGCGAACTGGACCACTACTACTATCAGCGCGCCCGGTGCGCGGAACTCGAATCCGGCAACCAGGCGGTTTCGGCCTACGAGGCGGTCTATGAGCAGTTTCCGACCAGGCGCTGGGGGATTTACAGCCTTTACAGGGCCGGGAACCTCTACCTGCGGTCCCGCCGATACCCGGACGCCGCCGCTGCCTTTCGGAAGGTCGCAGCCAACAACGCAGGACAACCCTTATTTCGAGGCTGCGGTCATTGATTTCTCGGAAGCCCTCGTCTACCAGGGCGACCGGGCTGCGGCCGAGCAGTTCCTTGAAGAATCGCTCGCGAAGGCCGGGCGGTCGGACAGGGCGAGGTTTCAGTATCACCTGGCACGGGTCAGAATCGAGCAGGAGAAGTGGGCGACGGCGCTCGTGTGCCTGAAGGAACTGAAGAAGCTGACGGGCGAACAGCTGCCAGCCGGAGTCACCGAAGAAGAAGTGGCTTACTGGCTGGGAGTGTGCCTCGAGCGAACCGGTGCAACCGAGGATGCGTCAGAGTCTTACCGCCAGGCGGCCAACGGCCAGCGGAACTACTTCGCGTACCTTTCGGCCGCCCGCATACCCGTATCGCTCCGCCCATCCCTGACCCAGACAACGCGCGTCTTCAATGGCTCCCGGGTGACGGCCCGACCTTTCTTCAGCGATGAGAAACAAAGGAACCAGTACCGGAAATCGAATGAGCTCCTTCGGGTCGAAGAGCTTCTGTTCCTGAGACTGTTCGACGAAGCTTACCGAGAGATGCGTCTGCTGAAGCCGGAGACAGCGGGCCTTTCACGCGAAGACTACCTTTTCCATCTCGCGAATTGGGCCGCTAAGGGCGGCTTGAACTGGGAATCGATCAACGCGGCCGAGCAACTTCAACGCCTGGTATCAGGCCGGGACAGCCGGAGCATGTTCTCAACACAGCTCATCGATCTCCTCTATCCACGACACTACTATGACACGATCGAGCTGTTCTCGCGCCGCTACTCGGTCGACCCCATTCTTGTTCTTTCAATTATCCGGCAGGAGAGCGGTTTTGTGGCGAAGGCGCTTTCCCCTGTATCGGCCAGAGGGTTGCTTCAGTTGATGCCGGCTACGGGACGGGAACTGGCCCGCAGGGCGGGGGTGAGCCTTGGCAGCGTCGACCGCCTCTACGACCCGACTGTCTCAATCCAGCTTGGATGCATCTATCTGAAAGAAATGATCGACCGCTACGGCGGTCAGACCGAAAAGGCGCTGGCCGCCTACAACGGAGGGCCGGGGAACGCCGATCGGTGGGGGCGGAAGGTACCCGGTCAGGACCCGGCGGTCTTCGTCTCCAACATCGGCTTCCGGGAGACCAAGAGTTATGTGCTCAAGGTCATGGGAAACTACGAGATCTACCGGGCGCTGCTTGATTAAGAACAAAGACCTATCCACGAAGGAACACGAATTAAGGCAAACACCAAAAACGGATTCAGGCCTTTCGGCTTCTATTCGTGTTCCTTCGTGTGGTTCGTGGATAAATCCTTGTCTGCCCGAAATGCGACCCCAGATCCTCATTTTCTGCTAACATTTCCGCCATGCAGACTCGGGTAGTCTATGGGAAGGTCGTCGCGGAAAAGTTGAAGGCTGAGCTCAGGCCGGAACTCGATCTCATGGCCTCCAGGGGAATTGTGCCCCAACTCATGGTTATGTTGGTCGGAGATGATCCCGCCTCCAGGGTCTACGTAAGGAACAAAACTCGGACCTGCCAGGAACTGGGCATGAAGGGACAGACCCTGGAACTTCCGGCGAGCACGACGACGTCTGAACTTCTGGATATCGTCCACCGTCTGAATGATTCGGAGGACGTAGACGGCGTTCTGGTGCAGCTTCCGCTGCCGGATCACATCGACGAGACTCGTGTCCTGGAAGCCGTGGATCCCAGGAAGGACGTGGACGGGCTCCACCCGGTCAACGTCGGCCGGCTGCTGCAGGGCGATTTCTCCCTGGTCTCCTGCACTCCAATGGGAATCATGGAGATGCTGAAGCACGAACAGATCGAGATCAAGGGACGCGAAGCGGTGGTGGTCGGTCGGAGCAACATCGTCGGGAAGCCGATGGCCATACTCCTCTTGCACGCTCACGCAACCGTCACCATCTGCCATTCGCGGACCCGTAACCTGGCCGAGGTGTGCCGAAGGGCGGATATCCTTGTCACCGCCATCGGCCGTCCGGGAATGATCACGCGAGATTTCATCAAGCCGGGAGCAGCCGGTGATCGACGTCGGCACCAATCGTGTCGATGACCGCGGCGAAGGTTATCGAGCTTTTTGGCCCTGATACAGACCGGCTGGCGCTGCTCGACAGGCAGGGCTATACCCTGGTCGGGGACGTTCACCCGCGTGACCCTTACGGGGTCGCATCCGTCATCACGCCGGTGCCGGGCGGTGTCGGCCCGCTGACGATTGCGCAATTGATGCGGAATACGGTCATCGCCTGCCGTGAGCGGCGTGTCGAAGGAATGGCGGCAATCGCACCGGCCAACTCCTGATTGCAGATAGAACGGACTGAAACCAAATGAGACGAGTGTTTGTTATCGGCGTTCTTTGCTTGCTCGCAATAGGGGCCACCCAGATCGGGCCCGCGAAAAGAATCAAAATGGGAAAGGCGCCTACATTTACAGCGCTTAACCCTGCCTCTAATCTGCTTTACGTCACCAACTTCGCCTCGGACGAAGTTTGGGCTGTCGATACTCAGACCCACGTGGTGCGAAAGCGTTTCTATGCGGGATTCGAGCCACTGGGAATAGCGGTAACCCCGGCGGGCGACAAGATTTTCGTGACGAACATGGGTCCGGGGCTGGTCAAGGTGATCAGCGCCAAAGACTACAGCACGATTGACGACATCAAGGTCGGGTCGGTGCCAAGCAACGTCATCATCTCGCCTCGCGGCTCCATGGCGTTTGTTACGAATTTCGGCAAGGGAAAAATCGGCAAAGTCGATTTCGTGGATACCGACGTCCCATCGCATCGTGGGCGAGGTCGAGGTAGGGATTCGGCCGCTCGGCGCTGCGGTGTCGCCAGGCGAGGACCGCGTCTACGTGGTCTGCGGCGGCTCCAATGAGGTCTACGTGATCGACGTGCCCGGAAGAAAGGTCGTTGAGCAGATCCCGGTCGGCCTGACCCCCGATGGGATCGATATTTCGCCGGACGGCAATACCCTGTACGTGGCCAACAGCGCGTCCAATGATATCTCGGTGATCGATTTGATCGAAATGAGCGAGAAGCAGAGGGTGGCGGTTGGCGCCAAACCGTTCTCCCTCGCGGTATCGAGCACCGGCTCACTGTTCGTCGTCGAAACCGGCAGCGAGACGCTTAGCCTGTTCGGATCGGATCTTCAGAAGCTCGCAACGGCGCGGGTGGGCAAAAAACCGATCGACGTCTGCCTCTCGAAGGACGAACGCTTCGCCTACGTCACGGTTGAGAAGGACAATCAGCTGGCGGTCTACGAACTGCGGTAGGTCCTATTGCTTGTCCAACAATTGCTCAACGTGATGCCGGAGGTGACGCAGGTAGTCTTTGATAACGAACTCGACCGTCACCGGCTGCTCTTTCCCGATATTGCAGGGCGAAGACAGGGCGTCCTGCGGCATCCGAGAAATAACGTGGCTCAGGTGGCGATTGTACGCAGACCACAGCAGGACCAGGTCCTTCCACTCTGATTCGTCGTAGCGCTGGATCCGAACCCAGTCGTTCTGATTGTAGGGCGGGAAGAGATGGCCGGCATTGGCGGCTGCCCTTACAAACCGCTGGTGGTTGTTCGCGGCCGAGTCTATCAGGTGTCCGAGAATCTGCTTCCTGGACCACGCATGCGTCACCCCGTCTGGCCGACACCTGCTCAGGCGTCATTCGGACAAGCTGTCCCTCTACCTCGTCCACAACGCTCCTGATCTGCATTGCTGTATCTTGCATATCTTCCCCTCGGTCAGCCGGTCAGCCTGGTCAGCCGGTCAGCTTAATCCGGCCATCTCCCGCAGGTACCAGTCGACAAACTTCGGAACCCCGGCCTCGATGGGAGTGCTCGGGGCATATCCGAGTTTTTCGGTCGGCGCGGGAAATATCGGCGAAGGTGGTTGGGACGTCGCCCGGCTGCGCGGGCATAAGTTTCACGTCGGCCTTACGGCCAAGCGCCTCTTCGATCAGATTGATCAGGCGAAGCAGGGGTACGGTCCGACAGTTCCCAAGGTTGAAAATCTGAAACCCTTCGGGACGGTCGAGCGCGGCCAGGATCCCGGCAACGATATCATCGACAAAGGTGTAGTCCCGCTCGGACTTCCCCTCGTGATAGACCTGGATCGGTTCCCCCGGTGTATCTGCCTGGTGAATTTGTGAATCGCCATCTCCGGACGCTGCCGAGGCCCGTAAACCGTAAAGAAACGCAGGCAGGAAATCGGCAGTCCATAGATGTAGTGGTGCGAAAAGCAGAGCAGTTCCCCGGCCCTCTTCGTCACCGCATAGGGGGAGATAGGCTGACTGATCGGATCATCCTCGTGGAACGGTACCTTGCTGTTCACGCCGTAGACCGAGGACGAGCTGCCAAACACGAAACGCTCAACCTCATAGCGCCTGCACTTCTCGAGCAAGGCCGAGGTTCCTGTCACGTTGACCTGGTCATAGAGGACAGGATCCGCCAGCGACGGCCGGACGCCCGCGTAAGCCGCCAGATGTATGATGGCTTCCGGTCGCTCATCCCGGAACAACCCATCCAGCGCGTCCGCATCGAGCAGGTCTTTGGCGTAGAAACTGAACCTGCCTTTCTCCCGCACCCGCTCGAGGTTCCGGGTCTTGATCCTGGGGTCGTAGAAGTTGTTGCAGTTGTCGAGCACGACCAGCTCGTTCCGCGCTCGAGCAGGCGTTCACACAGGTGGGAACCGATGAATCCCGCCCCTCCGGTCACGAGAACTTTCATAAAGGTTCAGGCTTGGTCAGTATCTGGTCGAAGTTCTCTTCCTTCTTGTAGAACGAATAGGCAACGGCGCCGGGTAGCGAAGCAAGCGTCACGACCAGAAAGTTCAGTAAGGACAGTGTAACAGCGTACTCGCGGTCAAGGCCAATTTCAGCGAAAAGCAGGAAGTAGACCGCCTCCCGAAGCCCGAATCCGTTGATCGTCAGGGGGATCATGATCGTGAGGTTCACGATCGGAATGAAGATCAGAAAGATCAGGAACGGCGCTTTCATCCCGATTGCAAGCGCCGCAATCCACATGATTACGACCGAAAAAATTGAATGAACAGGGAGAGAAGCAGGCAGACCGCGATCGCCTTCTTGTTCTTTCGAAGACTGAGAAGTCCTTCGTAGACGAGCTCGAGCTTACTCTCGACGTTTTCAAGCTTGAAGTACTTGAAAAGCCTGGTGATGTGCTTGTGAATCCAAGTATTGAAAAGAGCGATATTGGCTGCGAGATAAGCGATCCCGATGACGAGCATGAGGTAAAACAACGAGACACCCTGGACGACCATCTGGCGGCGGGCCGCAAAGAAAATCCCAAGGGCAAGAAGTGCGCAGAGGCCGGCGCTGCGCTCGAGGAACGTGCTCGTCAGCGTGGTCGACATCCCCCGGTGCTCGCGTTTCGACAGATAGTAGGCCCGGAAGAAGTCCCCTCCGATCGAAGACGGAAGGAACAGGCTGAAAAACTGGCCGATGAAGCTGATTTTCGTCAGCGGGGAGAAGCCCGGCGACATGTTGAAACTGCGAAGTATTACCTGCCACCGCACCACTCCCACAAACATGAGCCCAATCTGAATGCGCGTAGCCAGGGCCAACAGGGAGAGGTTGGCTGACGCCGAGCACGCCCAGAAATTTCCCCAGGTCCATCTCCCAGGCAAGGACGCCGAGGAGGACAAACGTAAATACAGCTTTCAGAAGAAACTTCACGCCCGGCCGCATAGAAGGTCCGAATTCTGGCAGAAAGAGCAGTCCAACGTCAACCGATTGAAACAACCGAATAGGAAGACACAGGATCGAAGGAAGGTTGGCGTGTCCGATCCTCCAGTCAAATATAATAGTCCGCATGCCCGTCTACGAGTATCTCTGCCAGAGTTGCGGCCGGCGATTTTCCCGTTTCTTCTGGCGGATTTCGGATTCCGAAGGAACCCAGTGCCGCTGTGGAAGCGCCGATCTCGAACAGCTTGTCTCGAGGGTGGCGACGGTGCGGTCCGAGGAGAGCCGCCTGGAAAACATGGCCGATCCTTCCCGCTGGGGTGGCGTGGACGAAAACGACCCAAAATCCATGGCACGGATGATGAAGCAGATGGGAGGCGAACTAGGCGAGGACCTGGGCCCCGAATTCAACGAGATGGTTGATCGCCTGGAGTCCGGCGAAGACCCGGAATCAATCGAGCAGTCACTCGGGGAGGGCGAAGGCGGAGACGACGGCGAAGGCGGAGGCGGAGGCCCGCACGGCGGCGGCGGACCCGACCTCGATAATCTGTTCTAGCAGCAAGGGTTCGGAGCCCGCCTCCCCAAGTGGTCGCACTTCCTACTCGGACCTGATCCGACGGGAAAGTTAACCTCGAAGCCGGTGCCGTGGCGGGGGTTCTATCCCCTCTGGGCTTTAACCTGCGCTTCGACCCAGGGATACGTCAATCGAATCCCCTCTTCGAGAGGGAACTCCGACTTCCAACCGATCGAGTAGATTCGCTCGTTGCTGAAGTTGCGGCTTGGACTCCAACGGGGCCCGGCACGTGCCGAATCGTGATCCTCTTGCCCGCCACTCGAGCGACCGTCTCGACCAGCTGGTCAACCGTCACATACTGCGGGCACCCGATGTTGACCGCACCTTCGAGATCGGACGCCATCAGCCGAACGATCCCGTCCACCATGTCGTCGACGTACGTGTACGATCGTACTGCTGAACCGTCGCCCCAGACCTCGATGCTCCCTCCGTCTTCCGCCTCTGCGATCTTGCGGGAGACGGCTGCAGGTGCCTTTTCCCGGCCCCCGCGCCATGTGCCCTCCGGGCCATAGCAGTTCTGGAACCGGGCAATTCGAATGGTCATGCCATTGCGGCGTCCGTAAGCCATAGCCATTCTTTCCGCGTACAGCTTCTCCCAACCGTATTCGTTGTCGGGCAAAGCCGGATAGGCCCCCGACTCGGGCAATTCGGGCTCGCCGGGCTGCATGTCGCGATACACGCAAACCGAGGATGAAAAGAAGTAACGCTTCACCCCCGCTTTGCGGCCGCGTCGGTCATGTGGATATTGATGAGGGCGCTGTTCCTCATGATCTCGCATTCGGCCGAGTGGATGAACCCCATGCCGCCCATATCGGCGGCCAACTGGTAAACTTCGGCCGGGTGACCTGCCACCGCCGCCTCGCAGTTCTCGGGTTTGCGGAGATCGAGAAGCAGGAAACTCGTCAGCCTCACTAGGGGCAAATTCCGGGCATTTGATATCGACGCCTCGTACCCGGTACCCTTCTCGTTTCAGGCGCTTTAACAAGGTGGCTCCCGATAAAGCCACCCGCGCCACATACTACAGCTTGCTTCATTTTCGAACACCTCGCTCTCCCCGGTCGAGCCGGACTCAGACAACGGAACGCGACTCTTGCGCGGCGGGGAGGCATGATTATGAAAGGGGCAAGGCTCAGGTGTCAAGGCGCAAGACTACGGCCTGACCGGCTGACCGGCTGACCGGCTGACCAGAGGCAGCGGATGATATTCGGTGCTCATGGACTGTTTTGATTGTCGTTGCCGACGCTGGTCGTCGGTCAGCGGTCAGCCGGTCAGCCCGTCAGCTGGTCAGCCGGTCAGCCGGTCAGCTGGTCCCTCCTTCAAGCCGTGGCGACATTCTGGTACCATTTTGACGATGCAGGAAGAGCCGCTCCAGTGGTTCGCGGTGGCCACACGATCCCGACACGAGAAGGTCGTGGCGGAACAGCTATGGCAAAAGCAGATCGAGTGTTTTCTTCCCTTGAGAGAAGTGGTTTCTCACTGGAAAGACAGGCGCAAGAAGGTCCAGTTCCCGCTTTTTTCGGGCTATCTGTTCGTTCATGTCCCAATCAGGGAACGGCGGCTGGACATCCTGAAAGTGCCGTCGGTTGTGCGACTCGTTGGCTTTCAGGGAGAGCCTGAACCGATCCCCGAGGATCAGATCCAGGCCGTCAGGAAGCTCGTTTTCAGCCAGCTGCCCTACGATCCCTTCCCCTACCTGGTAGAAGGCGACCTCGTCGAGATCGTTCGGGGACCGCTCAGAGGAATGGTAGGCCGGCTGATCGAGAAGAAGAGCAAGTATAAGTTCGTTTTGTCGGTCGACCTGATCCAGCAGGCGGTGTCCTGCGAGATAGAGGCGTCGGATGTGCGAAAGCTTTGACGCCTATGCGCCGCAGCATTTCTTGTACTTCTTGCCTGAACCGCACGGGCACGGGTCATTTCGGCCGACCTTCGGCCCGGCTCTTCACGGCCGTGTTGATGGCCGTCGCCGTCCGCTGATCGGGCGACGCGTCCCGCGCCCTGAGTACGACACCTTCTGTTGGGCGCGGCGCGCACGAGCCGCCACCATTTCCCGCTCTTCCTCTTCAGTGACGGGCCGGTAAAGATAGACCGTGCGCACCATCTCTTCCGTGGCCCGATCCCAGAGCTCTTCGAACAGGTCGAAGGACTCGCGCTTGTACTCGACCAGCGGATCCCGCTGCCCGTAGCCTCGCAGTCCGATGCCCTCCTTGAGGTGGTCGAGGACCAGCAAATGATCCTTCCACTGCTGATCGATGATCTGAAGCATGATCATCCGCTCATACCAGCGCATGAGTGTCCGCGCCGATCGACTGTTCCTTCTCCTCGTAACGCTTCTGCACCAGTTCGACCAGCCGGTCCCGGATCTCGTTTCGTCCCAGATCATCGATCCGCCCGATTTCCGGCAGTCCGAAGACTCTGAGGATATTCACCTTCAGGTTCTCGAGTGTCCCACTTCTCGGGGTCAGCTCCCGTCGGGAATGTAACGGGTCATGAACTCGTCGACGATCTCTTCGCTCAGCTGAGCGAGGTACTCCTTCTGATCCTTCCCTTCGAGCAGCTCGCGGCGGAAGCGGTACACTTCCTCCCGCTGCTTGTTCATGACATCGTCGTATTCGAGCAGGTGTTTCCGGATTTCGAAGTTGCGGGCTTCCACCTGTTTTTGGGCTCGCTCGATCTGCCGGGTGATCAGCCTCGATTCGATCGGAACCCCCTCTTCCATCCCCAGTCGCTGCATCAGGCCCGAGATGTTCTCGGAGCCGAAAATCCGCATCAGGTCGTCTTCGAGGGACAGGTAGAAACGGCTTGATCCCGGGTCGCCCTGGCGTCCGGCTCGACCACGCAACTGGTTGTCGATCCGGCGCGCCTCATGGCGCTCGGTTCCGATGATGTGCAGCCCGCCCAGCTTGATGACCTCCTCATGCTCGACCTTCCACGGGACAGAGAGCCTGTCGATTTCCTTGCGGAACTCCTCGGTGTTGTCTTCCCAGGAAAGCCCGCGCTCTCGAAGAATCAGCCGTGCCTGGTGATTCCGGGATTGCCGCCCAGGATGATGTCGGTTCCGCGGCCGGCCATGTTGGTCGCGATCGTCACGGCGCCTCTTGTGGCCCGCCTGGGCGACGATCTCGGCTTCCTTCTCGTGATACTTGGCATTCAGGACGACGTGCTTGACGCCCCGACGCTTCAGCAGCCCCGCCAGCCGCTCCGATTTCTCGATCGAGGTCGTTCCGACCAGGACCGGCCTGCCCTTTTGCATTGAGCTCCTTGATTTCCTCGACGACGGCGTTGAATTTCTCGCGCTCGGTACGATAGATCGTGTCGGGAAATTCGTGACGAATCAGGTCGCGGTTGGTCGGAATGACGACGACGGCCAGCTTGTAGATCTTGTCGAACTCAGCCGCTTCGGTTTCGGCTGTACCGGTCATGCCGGCCAGCTTCTTGTACATCCGGAAGTAATTCTGGAACGTGATGGTCGCGAGCGTCTGGTTCTCGCGCTCGATCTTGACGCCTTCCTTCGCCTCCAGAGCCTGGTGTAACCCGTCCGAATAGCGGCGTCCCGGCATCAGGCGCCCGGTGAACTCGTCCACGATGACGACCTGGCCGTCCTTCACCATGTAGTCCACGTCCCGTTTGAAGAGCGCGTGCGCCTTCAAGGCCTGTTGGATGTGGTGCACCATGTCGAAGTTCCTGGGGTCGTAAAGGTTGTCGATCGCCGAGGAACTGTTCGGCCTTCTCGATACCCGACTCCTGCAGAACCACGGTCCGCGCCTTCTCGTCGATCGCGTAGTCCTCGTCGCGACGCAACCGCGGGAGCAGTTTGTCGACCTTGTAGTACTTGTCGGTTGATTCTTCGGAGGGACCGCTGATGATGAGCGGCGTTCGCGCTTCGTCAATCAGGATCGAGTCGACCTCGTCGACGATCGCGAAGTTGTGGCCTCGCTGGACGCACTCCTCGAGCGAGTACTTCATGTTGTCGCGGAGGTAGTCGAAGCCGAACTCGTTGTTCGTCCCGTACGTGATGTCTGCTTGATACGCAGCTTTGCGATCCGGGTCGGGCATATCATGCTGGATGACTCCGACCGTCAGGCCGAGGAAGCGGTAGATCGGCCCCATCCATTCCGCGTCGCGGCGGGCCAGGTAATCATTGACGGTAACGACATGCACGCCCTGACCGGAAAGGGCGTTCAGGTAAACGGCCAGGGTGGCGACCAGGGTCTTGCCTTCACCGGTCTTCATCTCGGCGATCTTGCCCTGGTGAAGGACCATCCCACCGATCAGCTGTACGTCGTAATGCCGGAGCCCGATCGTCCGCCGGCTCGCTTCACGGCAGCAGGCAAACGCTTCAGCGCAGGATATCGTCGAGCGTTTCCCCGTCACTCAACCGCTGCTTGAATTCGGCAGTCTTCGCCTTCAGTTCGGCATCTGACAGTCGTTCCATCTGTTCAGCAAAGACATTGTCTGTTCGACGACGGGGTTGATCCTCTTCAGCTCCCGTTCGTTCTGGCTGCCGATGATCTTAGTAAGAATGGCGTTGAACATGGTCTCCCCATTTTAGCACTGATACCCTCGCGGCCGCCTCCCGGCAGTGCCTCTCCAAATGAGCGTGGGGAAACCGAATGGTTTATAATCCGCAGATGGAAATACCGGTGCTCTGACGTTTGATGACGTCCTCCTGATGCCCGCACGAAGCGAGGTTCTGCCCGGCGAAACTGATCTTCATACTGTCTTCTCCAAGAACATCCCGCTGAACATCCCGCTCTCGTCGTCGGCAATGGACACGGTCACTGAAGCACGGCTGGCGATTGCGCTGGCCCGGCTGGGAGGAATCGGAATCATCCACCGAAACCTGTCGATTGCCGCCCAGACCGCCGAAGTCGACAAAGTGAAACGGTCGGAATCCGGCATGATCGTCGATCCCGTGACCGTCCGGCCGGATACCAGCATTCGCGAAGTCCTGAACGTCATGAGCCATTACCGGATTTCGGGAGTCCCGGTCACCGAACAAAAAGGGCAAGCTGCAGGGTATTCTGACCAACCGCGACCTGCGCTTCCTGACCGACCTCGACAAGACGGCCGCAGACCTGATGACCAAGGAAGACAAGCTGGTCACCGTCAACGAGGGATCACCATCGAGGAGGCCAAGAAGAAACTGCACGCCCACCGGATCGAGAAACTGCTCGTCGTCGACGAGGAGTACCAGCTGAAGGGACTGATCACCGTCAAAGACATCATGAAGATGATCACCTATCCCCTCGCCACCAAAGACTCGTCGAGGCCGCCTTCGTGTCGGCGCTGCGGTTGGAGCGACCGGGGATTTCATGGAACGGGCTCGGGAGCTTGGAAGGGTCGGGGCGGACGTCATCGTCATCGATACCGCGCACGGGCACACCAAGCGGGTCCTGAAGGCCGTTCGGGAGCTGAAGAAGACGGCTCAAGAAGCGCGGATTTGGTCGCCGGGAATATCGCGACCGGCGAAGCCGCCCAGGAACTGAACGACGCCGGCGCCGACGCGGTCAAGGTCGGCATGGGCCCGGGAAGCATCTGCACCACCCGCATCGTGAGCGGCGCCGGAGTCCCGCAGATCACCGCCATCCTCGAAACGGTAAAAGTCAGCCCGGAAGCTCGGACTGCCGGTCATTGCGGACGGCGGAATCAAATACTCCGGGGACATCGCCAAGGCAATCGCGGCAGGCGCCGATTCGGTCATGATCGGCAACCTGTTCGCGGGGACCGACGAGTCGCCCGGAGAGCTGGTGTTCTATCAGAACCGCAGCTACAAGACCTACCGCGGGATGGGCTCGATGGGCGCCATGGCCGGCGGCGAGCGCCGACCGGTACGCCCAGGAAACGCGAAACCGGCGAACGCAAGCTGGTGCCCGAGGGGATCGAGGGCCGCGTGCCGTACAAGGGAAGCGTCGAAAGCCTGATCCCGATGCTCATCGGCGGCATCCGGGCGGGCATGGGCTACTGCGGCGTCAAAACCATCAAGGAGCTCCAGACCAAGACCCGCTTTATCCGGGTTACGAACCTGGGCTTGCGCGAGTCGCACGTCCACGACGTCGTCGTCACCAAGGAAGCGCCGAACTATAGGGTCGAGGAGTAGGAAGAGATTGGAGAGACGACGACAAGGACCACAAGGACGTCAAGGACGACAGGGACAACAGACCGAAGCGGACACTCGTCGCTGCCTTGATGTCCTTGTGGTCCTTGATGTCCTTGTGGTCCTTCCCACCTTGCCGCCCTACCGCATATTGGCCGCCAGCACGCGCTTGCGCAGGCGAATGAACGACGGCGTGATTTCGACCAGCTCGTCATCCTTGATGTGAGCCAGCGTGTCCTCCAATGTCAGCGCCTTGACCGGCACCAGTCGGATTGCCTCATCCGCTGTTGACGCCCGCATGTTCGTCAGTTTCTTGTCTTTCGTGACGTTGACGTCCAGGTCGACGGTCCGCGAGTTCTCGCCGACGATCATCCCCTCGTAGACCCTCGTTCCCGGGTTGACAAACAAGTCGGCCGCGCTCCTGCAGGTTGTAGAGAGCATAAGCGGTGACCGTGCCCGGCACGGTCCGCCACCAGCGAGCCTGTGAGCCTGGACCTGATCTCGCCGAACCAGGGGGACCAGCGCAGGAAAAGAGGTATTCATGATGCCGGTGCCCCGAGTGTCGGTCAGGAACTGGCCCCGAAAGCCGATCAAGCCGCGCGAGGGAACCTCGAATTCGAGTCGAACGCGGCCGCGTCCGTGGTTCACCATCTTGATCAGTTGCCCCTTGCGCTGCCCGAACGCCTCAGTGACGACTCCGATGAACTGATCAGGGATGTCGACAACGGCCAGTTCGACCGGCTCGAGCAGGTCACCATCCACTTCCCGCGTGATGACTGTCGGCTTCGAGACCTGGATCTCGTAACCATCCCGCCGCATCTGCTCGAGCAGGATGCTCAGCTGGAGCTCGCCGCGACCGCTGACCTTGAAACTGCCCACGTCGCTGTCGCCTGGCCTGACCGCGCGCGCTGGCGTCGAGCTCTTCGACGCGGATCGAAACGTTCGCGAGCAACTCCTTCTGCAGCCGTTCCCGCAGCTTGAGCGACGTCACGTACTTGCCGTCCAGCCCAGCAAAAGGCGACGTGTTCACGGAAAACACCATCGAGATCGTCGGTTCGTCAATCTGGATGGCGGGCAAAGGCTTTGGGTTCTCCTCGCTGGCCACTGTCTCCCCGATCTCGATCCCTTCGATCCCAGCAAGCGCGATGATTTCCCCGGAGCTCGCCTCCTGGATCGGCTGCTGCTTGAGACCTTCGAAACTGTACAGTTGCGTAATCTTGGTACGCTGAACTTCACCGTTCAATTTGCACAGCGCCACAACGTCGCCGATCGCCACCTTCCCGCTGGAGATGCGGCCGATCGCCAGTCTCCCGACATAGTCGTTGTAGTCGATATTGGTGACGAGCATCTGAAGATCCTGGTCGGCACAGGCCGGCGGCTTCGGGATGTGACGCAGGATCACATCGAAGAGCGGCTGCAGGTCGGAGCCTTCATCCTCCAGCCGGTGCTTGGCGATCCCGTCTCTCGAAATGCAGTAGATAATCGGGAAATCGACCTGATCTTCGCTGGCGTCAAGATCGATAAACAGGTCGAAGATCTCGTTGAGGACCGCCTCGGGACGGGCGTCCTGCCGATCGATCTTGTTGATGACGACGACCGGCTTCAGATGCAATTCCAGTGCCTTGCTCAACACGTAGCGCGTCTGGGGAAGCGGCCCTTCGGATGCGTCGACCAGAAGCATGACACCGTCGACCATCTTCAAGACCCGCTGGACCTCTCCTCCGAAATCCGAATGCCCCGGGGTGTCGACGATGTTGATCTTGACTCCCGCGTAGTGGACCGACGTGTTCTTGGCCATGATCGTGATACCCCTCTCACGTTCCAGGTCCATGCTGTCCATGACCCGCTCGACAACCCGTTCGTTGGCACGAAACAGGCCCGACTGTTTCAACATCGCATCGACGAGCGTCGTCTTGCCGTGATCGACGTGGGCAATGATCGCGATGTTCCGTATGTCCTCTCTAAAAGCGCTATTCACCTTGGACTCCTCTTCTTTGGCGGCTGAAATGGTTAAGCTTATCAGATTTGGTTGAGATTAGGGCCGACAGGAATAGGGGAATAGGACATATAGGACCGATAGGACATATAGGACGTATAGGATGCGACTTCGCCTACGCTCCTATATGTCCTATTGGTCCTATATGTCCTATTACTCCTATTACTCCTACCGCAGCAGGCGCAGATCGATCACCTTGAAGAAGCCGTCGCTGTAGACGATCGAACCCGCCGGCGGGTCTGCGAAAACGAACTCCGAAACCGGGCAGTCACCCTTGAGCCCCTTGATGTAGGAATTGTAGGGCTCGTGGAAGTACTTGGCTCGACGGAACTTGCTGCCGAAATCGTCGGTCCTGACGAGCATGTAGTCAACGCCGGTCGAGCGGGAAAATTCCATCACAGTCGAGATATCCCGCGGCGTAGTAGGCGTCGTAAAAATGCCGCACCCGCTCCGATATCTGCCGGTAATACCGGTCGTACAGGGGTTGCACCGCCTCGTCCGAAACATAAACCGTCCGGCGGGAAAACAGCGGGATATTGTCCATTTCTGTCGGCGGACCCGCCAGCAAGAGTGTCTTTCGGCAGCGTTTCCACGAAGGCATACAACTTCCAGGCAAACCGCTGATCTGCCCAGAGATTAAGGTTGCCGTATAACCCGCTCCCTACCAGTCGCAAATAGAGCGGCTACCAGAAGCACGGGGAAGGCATGGACCCACGTCGACTGACGAAATCTGCCAAGCGCCCGGACGAAAAGATCGAAAAGCGCGGTCGTGATGAGGATCGCCCCGAGCACAGGCAGAGTGTATTTCAGGTTGCGATCGGGGATGTGCAGCCGGAAGGCAAGCAGGCTTGAAACCTGGTACATGAGGAGCGAAATCAGGAGGGGCAAACCCAGTGCGAGCACGCGGGAAACCCGCTGCTCGCCGGCACTCCTGGAGGCCAGGCTACTCGGGTCATCGGAAGACCGGCCGGGAAGCACGAAGGCAAGCAAACCTAGTCCAAGCAGGAGCCAGAAGGGCAGAGTCTCGAAGAACCGCCCAGGCACATAGGAGATAGCCAGATAACGGGGGGCGAGGCGCCACAACGCCGGAATCGGGATGAAGGGGAAGCGGCTTCCGTTGTGCCATTCCGGCATCGTGACCGCCTGCGCGTACGTTACGATCTGCCCGATACTCTGGTCACGGAATACCATCGGCCAGAACCCGACCGCAACCAGACCGGCTGCCAGGAAATTCCAGCGTGTGAATTGTCGAGTCCAGAGGCACCACCCGGCGTACGACGGACCGAGGACGAGGAAGATCGGCGGGTAAAAAAGCCCGGAAACCGTCGACCGCAGCCAGGGCGGCCTTGGTTCGTTCCTCGAGCACCGCCCAGATGAAGACGATCGTGCCGGGCACGGCCCAGCCACGGGGCAGGCCGCCGTCCGTCAACCCGGCAAGGTCCGGCGAATGGATGAAGACAAAGACCAGTGCCCAGCCGAGTACCGGGCCGTGAAGCCTCTTCCCGATCTTGAACAGGAACACGAGGACCAGGATCAGCAGCCCGAACTGAGACAATTTCGACAAAACGACCGGATCGATCAGCCAGGCCAGCGGATAATGAGCGTAGTAGTAGAATGGCGGGGTGTGAGAGAGGAAATACCGGGTGATCAGATCATTCCTGAACAAATCATGGTCCTGCGCCAGGTAGAGGGGATACAGTTGCTGCCGGACGTCGTCGGAAACACGGTAATAGTCGAAGATCTTGGGGCTCTGGACGAAGGTGAAAACGAGGATATAGCCCACCACGAACAGTGCCAAGGCGCGGGATGCCAAACGGCTCAGGTTCATCGCGGCTTATTATAATGCGCACGATGACAGAAGGCAGCGGCACTGTTATTCCTGTTTGTTTCGCAGGCCCTTGCGGCCGCTGCTCAAACACCCGGTGTCGACCAGCTTCTCCACGCCTTGCGGACAGGCACCGGCAACCGTTGCCTGGTCCTGACTGAGAAAGACCTCAACGAGTACGTCCTGAAAACCTTCGTTACTCCGAAACCGGGGACGATCAAACGCCTGGCCTTTGACTTCCGCAATCAACGGCATCGTCAGGACGGTCCGTGACGCTGGATCTTGATAAAGCAGGGGATAACTCTTTTGCGAAGCTCGCCCGCGTACTCATGGCAAAAGAGGCCACGGTCGAACTCGAGGGTGTCCTTGAAATCAACGGGGAGAAGGCGCGCTACAGGCTGGAAAGCGCCTGGGTTAACGGCGTCCGGATGCCGGCCTGGTTCGTCTCGACCCTGATCGCTCACGCATCCAAGCGGCAGGCGCCCTACATGGACATCACAGAAGGCTTCTTCCTGCCTTACGGGGTGCGCGATGTCCGCATCGGCGCCGACCGGGTGGAGATCATCAGGTAATCAGCGGGCAGCAGGCAGCAGGCATCCAAGCATCCCGCCGGGGCAGCATGCTCCTTTTTGGAGTGCGGCGGCAGAGGGAATCCGCGTGGTTGCGGATTCATGGCGACGCCGCTTTCGACCCGTGCAGAATCTTGCACGTGGCCGAACTTCGAGATCGTCGAATGCCGAAGCGCTCGCCAGGAGTCCTCCGCGTCGATCCTGCCGCCTCCTCCAAAAAGCGTCGATTCCTTCTGTCGACGCATTCCGAACAGTAGCCTCTGACTGCCTCGGACCTGCTGCCTGCTGCCCGCTGCCTGCTGCCCGCTGTTTCAGATTCCTCGCCCGATTGCCCCGGCGATCACTTTCAGCTCGTTCATCAGCTTGTCGAACTGCTCCAGGTACAGCGACTGGGCGCCGTCGCAGATCGCGTTATCGGGATCGCTGTGCACCTCGATGATCAGCCCGTCCGCTCCGGCAGCCAGCGCGCCCCGGGCCAGCGGCGGCACCTTGTCACGTATTCCGATCGCGTGGCTCGGGTCGACGATGATCGGCAGAGTGGCTCAGCTTGTGGACGACCGGGATGGCCGAAATGTCCAGCGTGTTCCTCGTGTAGGTCTCGAATGTTCGGATGCCGCGCTCGCACAGGATCACCTGGTGGTTGCCTTCCGACATCACGTATTCCGCAGACAGGAGCAGGTCGGATATGGTCGCGGCCATGCCCCGTTTCAGCAGCACCGGCTTGCGCAGTTGTCCGAGATCACGGAGCAGCCCGAAGTTCTGCATGTTGCGGGCGCCGATCTGGATGATGTCGATGTACTGCTCCGCGGCCGCGATCTGGCACGATTCCATGAGCTCGGAAACGATGATGCAGGCCATGGCGGTCAGCCGCGGCGCGGAGCATCTTCAGACCCTCGACGCCCGGTCCCTGGAATGAATAGGGAGATGTCCTCGGCTTGAACGCACCGCCTCGAATGACCTTCGCTCCGGCCTTCTTGACCCTTTCCGCAATCAGGTCACACTGCTCGTAAGTCTCGATCGTGCATGGCCCGGCCATCACCACGACGCGTCTTTCCGCCGATCTCGACGTCGCGGATCCGAATCACGCTGCCGTCCGGCTTGAAAGGCCGAGACGCAAGCTTGTACGGCTGCGTGATCCGGAGAACTTCCTTGACCCCCTCGAGCACCTCGTAGTCCCGGGTATCCACGACCTTGGCGCCCACCGCGCCGAGGATCGTGTGCTCCACGCCCGTGGACCGGTGCACTGCAAAGCCCTGCGAGGCGAGTTTCTTGACAACGTTTTCGATCTGCGCCTCGCCGGCACCCACCTTCATTACTATGACCATGGCGACACCCTCTTATCCGGTTATAGAAAAGTCCTCACGTACTCGCCCGTCCTCGAAACAAGGTCAGGCGACCCTTCGTGGTCCTGCATGAACTTCACGATGGCCGATCCGACGATCGCCCCGTCCGCGTGCTGCCAGACCTTCTCGACGTCGGCCTTGGACGTGATCCCGAAGCCGACGGCAATGGGCAGCGGCGTGTACCGTCGGATCCGGCGAACCGCCTCTGGCACGTTGGCCTCCAGATCGGTCCGCTTGCCCGTAACTCCGGTACGCGCTACAAGATAAACGAATCCGCGGCTGGCCGCACAGATTTTCTCCAAGCCGGGAATCCGAGGACGTCGGAGCGGCGAGGAAGATCGTATCCAGGTCAAGCCGGCAGCCGAGAGCCTTCGTAAGCCTCCGGGGTCAGGTCGGAAATGAGGACTCCGTCCAGCCCGGCATCCCGCGCTTCATCGTCGAGCCGCTTCAATCCGAACTTCAAGAGCGGATTGACATAGCTCATGAAGATCAGCCCCACATCGGTTTCGCGTCGGATCTGGCGCACAGTCTCGATGAAGTCCGAGAGCGAATAACCGTGCTGCAGCGCGGCGTACGAAGAGCGCTGGATGACGGGCCCGTCCGCCACCGGGTCGGAAAAAGGAATCCCGAGCTCAACGACATGCGCCCCGCTCTCGGCCAGCTCGAGAACCAGCCGGCGCGTGGTTTCCAAGTCCGGGTACCCGGCGGTTAGGAACGGAATGAAACACTTCCGGTTAGCCTTGAATATTTCGGATAATCTCGACATCTTTGTCTCCGCGTCCTGACAGGTTGACGATAACCAGCAAGTCCTTCAATTCGGCTGCCTTGGCGACACAGTAAGCAATAGCGTGGGAAGACTCGAGTGCCGGGATGATGCCTTCGAGACGACTCAGGGTGCCAAAGGCCTCCAGCGCTTCCGGGTCTGTGACCGAGGTGTACTGAACCCGGCCCGTGTCGTGCAGGAAAGCGTGCTCGGGTCCCACCGAAGCATAATCGAGCCCCGCCGAAACGCTGTGAGTCAGCGCGATCTGTCCCAGGCCGTCCTGCAGCACATAACTGTAAGTCCCTTGGAGAACGCCGACCGAGCCTCCCGAGAATCGGGCGGCGTGGTCGCCCAGGGACGGGCCCCTTCCCCCGGCTTCGACGCCGACCATTCGTACATCGCGGTCGGAAAGGAATTCATGGAATAGTCCCATCGCGTTGCTGCCGCCTCCGACGCATGCAACGAGCAGATCCGGCAACCGGCCTTCAGCGTCTCGGATCTGCTTTCTGGCTTCCCGGCCGACCACCGACTGAAAGTCGCGAACCATCGTCGGGTAAGGGTGGGGACCGAGAACCGAGCCGAGCAGATAGTAGGTGTCCTGGACGTTGGTCACCCAATCGCGCATGCACTCGTTGATCGCGTCCTTGAGCGTCCGGCTGCCCGCTTCGACCGGGATGACGCCGGCACCCAGCAGCTTCATCCGGAAGACGTTCGGCGCCTGACGCGCCATGTCCTCCGTTCCCATGTAGACGTCGCACGCCAATCCGAGCAGCGCGCAGGCAGCAGCAGTTGCGACGCCATGCTGGCCGGCCCCGGTCTCTGCGACCACCCGGGTCTTTCCCATCCGCTTGGCGAGCAGCGCCTGCCCGAGCGCGTTGTTGATCTTGTGCGCCCCGGTGTGGCACAGGTCCTCGCGCTTCAGATAGATCCTGCACCCGAGCCGTTCCGAGAGCCGCGTGGCCTGGTACAGGGGAGTCGGCCGTCCGACGTAGGTCGCCAGCAGCTGGCCCAACTCGCCGGTGTACACCGAATCCTGGCGAGCCTCCCGGTACGCAGCCTCGAGGTCTTCGAGCGGGGACATCAGCGTCTCCGGGACAAACTGACCGCCGTATTTTCCGAAGTATCCCTTAGAATTCGCCATAGACCCGCCTGACCTCCGCGATAAAAGCCTTCAGTTTTTGCATGTCTTTCCTCCCCGGAACGCTTTCGACTCCCGAACAGACATCGACTCCCGCCGGATGCAGGTTTTCGATGGCTCGGCCCACGTTCTCCGGATTGAGGCCGCCCGAAAGGATGTAGGGCCGATGGATCCTGGTCAACGCAGCTCCAGTCGTCGACTCGTCCAGTTCCCCAGGAACTGTCGATGATGATTTCGTTATCCGGAAACCGGGATGCGGTCTCTGCCGAGACAGCCACGATGAGACGCCTCCCGAAATCCGGCAGATCGGCGGGGCGCGCGATGCCATGGAGCTGGACGGCGCGAATGGAGTCGGGAATTGCGAGGGCGCCTGGTTCCTCGGTTTGCGATTCTCCGCTCGATAGCATTGGCTCGCGGATAACGCGGATAAACGCGGATAAACGCGGGCCAGACGACGCCGCTACGACCACCGCCACAGTCAGGACTGCCGCCCCGTTGATCCCTTCGATGATCTCCGCCGCCTGTTCGGCCCGGATGTATCTCGGGCTCCGCGGATAGAAATTGAACCCGAGGCGTTGGCCCCGACTTCGACCGCCCGCAGCGCATCCTCCAGACAGGTGATCCCGCAGACCTTGACGATCATTTCGCTCCTCGGAGCTCGCGCAACTTGCAGCCCGGGTCTTCGGCGTCCATGAACACGGAGCCGATTAGAAATGCGCGAGTACCCGGCGTCTTTCAGCTCCACGATCTCGGACCGCTCCTTGATTCCCGATTCGGCGACCAGCGTGTATCCGGCCTCACCCTCCAATAACCGGGCGATCTTGAAGGACGTATTGATGTCGACATTGAAAGTGCCCAGGTCGCGGTTGTTCACCCCGATGACCCGAACCCCCTGCTCGATCGCTGTCTCCAGCTCGAACGCATTGTGAACTTCGACCAGGGGGAGGAGGCCCTCTTCCACTCCGAGCATCGATCAACTGGCGCATCAAATCCGGCCGGAGGTCACGCACAATCAGGAGGAAGGCGGACGCGCCGTTCTCGCGCGCCTCCCGAACCTGCTCGGGCGTCTTGATGAAGTCCTTTCGGAGCAGGGGCAGGCAGTCTTCAGTGTCAGCGACCTCCTTCAAATACTTGATGTCTCCCCGGAAACGCTCTCTGTCAGTAAGCACCGAAATGGCCGCCGCCCCGTTTTCCTTGTAGATCTTTGCGATTTCCGGGGCCGGCCGCTGGCACAGGAACGGCCCATGGCTGGGACTGCTGTACTTGATCTCCGCGATGATGTTGATCCCTGGCTGCGTAATCGCCTGGAGAAACCGGTTCATCGGCAGCCTCCACCGTTCTGTTCGTAGAACGCGACGAGCGAACGAAGCTTCCCCAAAGCGGCCCCGGAATCAATCGATTCGGTCGCTGTACCCATCGCCTCGGAAAGGTCCTTCCCTTCGGCGAGGTGGATCGCGGCCGCGGCATTCAGAACGACCACATCGCGGCCCGGGCCCTTCTCCCGTCCCTCGAGGACCGCCAGCAGCCTTTCGGCGTTTTGAGCCGGGGTTCCGCCGCGCAGCTCGGCCGGGCCGCCGGCGCACAGGCCGAAACGGGAGGGGTCGAATTCAAAGGTCGTCACGCCGTTCCCATCGCTGCTCGAAACCCGCGCGGTGGCTGTCGTGGAGAGCTCGTCCAGACCGTCGCTGCTGTGGACTACCCAGCCCCGCCGGCAATGGAGTCTGGAAAGCGCCTGGGCCATCTTCTCGGTCAGCGAGGGGGAGTAGACACCGATAACCTGAAAAGGCGCCGAGGCCGGATTGCTGAGGGGACCGAGCAAGTTGAAGATCGTGCGATGGCCGAGCTGACGGCGGATCGATGCCACCCGCTTCATAGCCGGGTGGAAAGTCGGGGCAAACATGAAGGCGATACCGGTCCGGTTCAGACAGTTCTCGGCCACGCTGGCGGACGACTCGAGCGGAACGCCAAGCGCGGCCAGGACGTCGGCGCTGCCGCAACGGGAGGTCATCGCTCGATTCCCGTGCTTAGCTACCGCCAACCCGGCCCCGGCGATGACGAATGCTGCGGTCGTCGAGATGTTAAACGTGTCCAGCCCGCCTCCGGTCCCCGCCGTGTCGACCGTCTTTTCGTGTTGCGACTTGACCGGGACGACGTGCCGCCGCATCACCCGCGCGAAGCCGGTTATTTCGTCGGCCGTTTCTCCCTTGATGGCGAGGGCGCTCAGAAAGGATGCGATGGCCACATCAGGGGTGCCCTCCGCCAGCATGAGCTCGATCGCCCCTTCGGACTGCTCCTCGTTGAGGTCACGGCCATCCATGACAAGTCGGGTTAACTCGTGCAGCATAGGAAATTCTCCAGGATGGTTTTGCCTCCCGAGGTCAGAACTGACTCCGGGTGAAACTGAACGCCGAAAATCGGAAGGGATCTGTGAGTCAGCCCCATGATCAGCCCGTCTGAGGTCCACGCGGTCACCTCGAGGCAGTCGGGCAGGTCTTCTCGAGCGACGATCAGGGAATGGTATCGTGTCGCGAGAAACGGGCTGGGGAGCCCGGTGAGCACCGAGTTCCCGGTATGAAACACCGGGGAGGTCTTACCATGCTTGAGCTCGGGTGCCCGGGTGACGGTCCCTCCGAAAACCGCACCGATTGCCTGGTGTCCCAGGCACACTCCGAGGAGCGGAACCGAGGGACCAAGCTCCCGGATGACGTCCATCGAGATCCCGGCCTGGTAAGGTGTGCCAGGCCCTGGTGAAATGACGATCCGATCCGGGACGGCGGTGCGTATGGCCTCGATCGAGATCTGATCATTGCGCCGCACGTCGACCTCTGCACCCAACTCCCACAGGTACTGAGCCAGGTTATAGGTGAAACTGTCGTAATTATCGATGAGAAGAACTCGCATGTTTCGACTCCACTGACAACTGACCACTGACGACTGACAACTGACTACCAACTGCGCGCTACCCGCTGCGCCAACTGACCCACTGCGCACTACCAAGCTGACCGGCTAACCAGCTGACCGACCCGCGTGGTGCGCAGTGCGCAGTGCGCAGTGCGCAGTGCGCAGTGCGCAGTGCGCAGTTGCATTACCCAAACTCCCTCGCGAGCTCCAAAGCCCGCAGCAGCACCTGCGCTTTGTTACGGCACTCTTTATTCTCCAGGTCCGGAACCGAGTCGGCGACGATTCCTGCCCCGGACTGCAGGACCGCCTTCCCCTCCTGCATCACGATGGTTCTTATCGCGATACAGGTGTCCAGGTTGTCGGAGTAATCCAGGTAACCGATCGCACCCGCGTAGATACCTCGAGGCGACGTTTCCAATTCCTCGATGATCTCCATCGCCCGAACCTTAGGCGCGCCGGTCACCGTCCCGGCCGGGAAGCAGGCGGCGAGGGCATCGAATCGATCAAGCCCGGAGCGCAGTCTGGACTTTAGCGAGCTGACGAGGTGCATCACGTGCGAGTACTTTTCGAGGAACATGAAGTTCTCGACCCGAACTGATCCGTACTCGCTGACCCGACCGAGATCATTGCGTCCCAGGTCGACCAGCATCACGTGCTCGGCCCGTTCCTTTTCATCGCTCAGCAGTTCTTGTTCCAAAACCTTCTCGTCCTCGGCGTTCAGTCCTCTCCTGCGGGTGCCGGCGATCGGCCGGTATTCCAAATCCCGTCCTTGAACGCGCAAGAGCATCTCCGGGGAGGAGCCGGCAATCGATGTCTGGCCACGCTTTATGAAGAACAGGTAGGGAGAGGGGTTCAGGTAACGCAGGGCGCGGTAGGCGCTGAATGGATCCCCGGCAAAATCCAAGTCAAAACGCTGTGAGAGAACGACCTGAAAGATATCGCCTGCCCGGATGTATTCCTTGGCCACCTCGACCGCCCGGCAGAAGGCGACACCGTCTGACGGCAAGGAGGTGGGGCAGGGTCGAGGGGGGCGGGACGGCAACCGGGAAATCGAGCGAGCCCATGAGCCGACCTTCCAAGTGCCTCACGTGTGCGTCGCTCTCGCGCGACATGATCACGATCCGGTGCTGAACGTGATCGAAGGCGAGCACTCCGGCGTAGTAGTCGACCATGACGGCCGGCTGTGCGACCGCATGACGCCGCGGGCAGCCGTTCGAATTCGCGAACCATGTCATAAGAGAAAACGCCGACCGCGCCCCCGGTAAAGGGAGGCAGGTCCGGATGCGGAGGCTCTGTCGGGGGGAACTGACCGCGAAAGTCGTTGAAGGAACCTTCAAAGGAAGCGTATGGGTCGACGCCGATGAAGGAGTAGCGCGCGATCCGTTCCCCGCCCTCGACCGACTCCAGAAGAAATGCGTGATCCGATTCCCGCGCGACTTTGAGGTAGGCCGAAACCGGCGTCAGCAGATCCGCAAGAACCGTTTTCGAGTAAATCATCGTCCGCTCTTCCTTCCTGCGTATTCGACCTGATTTCGGGCAAAAAAAAAGCCGTGGGGACTAACCCCACGGCTTCTTGCTATTGATCTCTTCTTAGCCTTTATGAAGCTCGACAGTCCCCGGCGCGACCTATGTATCAGTTGCGCCAATAGGAACTGTTGATCTTCATACTCTATACTTCCCGCTTTAGAGGATAGGAAAGACGTGGACTCCAAGTCAAGAAGTTTTTCTAGAGCGCCGAAAGGACCTAAGAACACTAAGGACAACAAGGACCTCAGGACGACAACTACACGAGACGGTCAAGACCCGCCCTGGTCCTTGATGTTCGTGACGTCCCTGAACTCCCTTTCGTTGCCCTATTGAGCCCCGCCGCCGGACATCGAACGCAGGAAGTCGGAATTCGTCTTTGTCTTGCCCAGCTTCTCCAGCAGCAATTCCATCGATTCCGTGACGGAAAGCGGATTGAGAACCTTGCGCAAAACCCAGATCCGGTTGAGCTCTTCCTTCGGGCAGGAGCAGTTCTTCCTTGCGGGTTCCGGACCGGTTGATGTCGATGGACGGGAAGACGCGCTTGTCGACGAGTCGCCGATCCAGCACGAGCTCCATGTTACCGGTTCCCTTGAATTCCTCGAAGATCACGTCGTCCATTCGGCTTCCGGTATCGATCAGGGCGGTCGCGATGATCGTCAGGCTGCCGCCTTCTTCGATGTTGCGAGCGGCGCCGAAAAAGCGTTTCGGCCGCTGAAGGGCGTTCGAATCCACGCCACCCGAGAGGACCTTTCCAGAGGGCGGAACGACCGTGTTGTAGGCCCGGGCCAGGCGGGTGATCGAATCGAGCAGGATGACCACATCCTTCTTGTGCTCGACCAACCGCTTCGCCTTCTCGAGGACCATCTCGGCGACCTGGACGTGGCGGGAAGCCGGTTCATCGAAGGTCGAACTGATGACTTCGCCGTGAACCGTGCGCTGCATGTCGGTGACTTCTTCCGGCCGTTCGTCGATCAGAAGGACGATCAGCACGACCTCGGGATGATTGGCCGATGTCGAGTTGGCGATGCTCTGAAGGATCATCGTCTTACCGGCGCGTGGCGGGGAAACGATCAGACCGCGCTGGCCCTTGCCAATCGGGGTGAGCAAATCCATGACCCGGCCGGTGAGGTTGTCCTGACCGGTTTCCAGGACGATATGTTCGTCGGGGTAGATGGGGGTCAGGTTCTCGAAGAACGTCCGCTCTCGGGCGACGTCAGGATGTTCGAAGTTGATGGCCTCTACTTTGATCAGTGCGAAGTACCTCTCGCCATCCTTGGGAGGACGAACCTGTCCGGAGACGGTGTCGCCGGTGTGCAGGTCGAACTTCCGGATTTGGGAGGGTGAAACATAAATGTCGTCGGGCCCTGGCAGGTAGTTGTACTCGGGAGCGCGAAGGAAACCGAAACCATCCGGAAGGGTCTCGAGGACGCCTTCCGAGAAGATCAAGCCGCTACGCTCGGTCTGCGCCTTCAGGATCTGAAAAATCAGCTCCTGTTTGCGCATTCCAGTCGCCCCGGGAATATCCAGGTCTTTGGCGATGTGATTCAGAGCCTGGATGTTCAGCTCTTTGAGCTCCTGGATGTTTAGCGGCTCCCCGTTTTCCTTGAGGGGAGGGGTGCTAGCTTCAGCCATTACAAAGTCCTCTCAGATGAAATGATTGTGTGCCACGCGGTTACTTCCCGTTGTCCTCCGTGGCCGAGGACCCAGGGCTGTCATGACAGGTATTTATGTACTGTGTAGAATAACGAGTAAGTTCCGGCAACGGCCGGGACCGGGATACAGGAGGGCCGATCCCGTCGCTGCTGGAAGATGTCTTCAGTGAACGCCTGGCCGGTCTTCGCCCTCCATTTGCGGAAGCCTCTTCTGTTCCTTCTTCTTTCGGTACTCTTCACCGTCTTTACCTGCCAGCGGCCGCTCCAAAGCGATCTCAAGCACCTGATCCATGGTTTCAACTAGAACGATGTTGACAGTTTCCAGCACGGATTCGGGCAGATCCTTGAGGTCCTTTTCGTTGTCTCTTGGCAGGATAACGGTCTTGATGCCTGCCCGGTGAGCGGCCAGCACTTTCTCCTTCACGCCGCCGATCGGCAATACTTTACCACGAAGTGTGATTTCTCCGGTCATCGCAACATCGCGCCGCACCGGAATTCTGGTCAAAGCGGACACGATTGTCGTCGCCAGGGTAATCCCTGCTGAAGGACCGTCCTTCGGAATCGCCCCTTCCGGAACGTGCACGTGCATGTCGAGAGACTTGTGGAAGTCCTTCAGGAGGCCGTACTCGTTGCTGCGGGACCGGACAAACGATAATGCCGCCTTGGCCGATTCCTGCATGACCTCACCCAGCTTGCCGGTCAACAGGATGTCTCCCTTGCCCTCCATGGTCGTCGCTTCAGTCAGGAGAACTTCGCCGCCCACTTCAGTCCAGGCAAGGCCGGTGGCGAGGCCCACCTCGTTGCTTTCAGCAGCCAGCTGCGTCCGGAACCGTGGCACACCCAGCAGTTCGTGGACATGCTTCGGGTCGATCGTGAGAAGCGGCCGATCATCGTGTTTCTTCTCGGCAACCAGCTTGCGCACCACCTTGCGCAGCACGTTGGCCACTTCCCTTTCCAGGTTTCGAACTCCGGATTCCCGCGTGAAACTGCGAATGATTTCGAGAATCCCCTCGTCCGCGAACTGCACCCACTCCTTCTTGAGGCCCTTCTGCTCCAACTGCTTGGCGACCAGGTGGCGCTTCGCGATGTTCAGCTTCTCGATCTCGGTGTAACCGGGATCTGGATGACCTCCATTCGATCCTGCAACGGGCGCGGAATCGTGTGGAGGACGTTCGCCGTGCAGATGAACAGCACCTGCGAAAGGTCAAACTCGGTATCCAGATAATGGTCGACGAAGCTGCTGTTGTGCTCCGGATCGAGGACTTCCATCAGCGCCGCCGACGGATCTCCTCGGAAATCCATGCTCATCTTGTCGATCTCGTCGAGCAGGAACACCGGGTTCTTGGTCCCGGCCTTCTTCATCATCTGGATGATCTGTCCGGGGAGAGCTCCGATATACGTGCGCCGATGCCCGCGGATCTCGGCCTCGTCGCGAACGCCGCCCAGCGACAGCCGCACGAACTTTCGACCGGTTGCCCGCGCAATCGAACGCCCAAGCGAGGTCTTGCCGACTCCCGGAGGACCCACGAAGCAGAGAATCGAACCCTGGGTCTTCAGCTTCGACATCTGGCGAACAGCGAGGAATTCCAGGATGCGCTCTTTGACCTTGTCGAGCCCGTAATGGTCTTCGTTCAGGACCCGTTCGGCCCGCACGATGTCCTTGATCTCGCGCGAGCGTTTCTCCCACGGCATGGCGATGAGCCAGTCGAGGTAGGTTCGGCTGACCGTGGTTTCCGCGCTCATCGGCGGCATCTGTTCCAGTCGCCGAATCTCATTAAGCGACTTTTCCTTGGCATCCGGCGGCATCTGGGCTTCTTCGATTTTCTTCTTCAGCTCCTCGATTTCGTCCTTTTCGCCGCGGCCCAGTTCCTTTTGAATGGCCTTGATCTTCTCATTCAGGTAGTACTCGCGCTGAGCCTTCTCCATCTGTCTGCGAACGCGCCCCTGGATGGACTTGTCCATCTTGATCTTCTCGATTTCGATCTCGATGAACTCGCAGATCTTCTCCATCCGCTTTCCGGGATCCGGCGTTTCGAGAAGCGACTGCTTGTCTTCGACGCCAATCGGGAGGTTGGAGGCGATCGTGTCCGCCAGCCGGTCGGTGTCGGTCGTGCGGGCAGCCTGCACGATGGTCTCGTAATTGATGTTCGGGATTGAGTTTCGCGAACTGCTCGAAAAGCGCGTTCAGCCGCTTGGTCAACAGTCCCATCTTGGCCTGGGAGACCTTGATCGTCGGCTGAAACTCGACTTCGGCACGCAGATATCCCGCTTCCTCGGTCACTGAAACAGTGCGGGCCCGTCGCAGCCCTTCGACCAGAACCTTGATGTTTCCGTCCGGCAGTTTCAGGCTCTGCACGATACTGGCAACCGTGCCGGTCGCGAAAATGTCCTTCGGAGACGGGTTGTCTTGGGAGGCATCCATCTGGGTGGCCAAATAGATCCGTCTTGTCGCCCTGGAGCGCTTTCTCCAAAGCCATAACGGAGGATGCCCGACCGATAACGAATGGCACCATCATGTAGGGAAAGACCACTACATCCCGGATCGGCACCATCGGGTAGTTTTGCCTGACTTGTCCTTCAAATTCGTTCATTGTTTCCTTTATCCAGTGTTGGACAGTTACCTCACATCTCGCTGTCTGGGATGCCGGCAACTGATGGATCGCTGATGGAGCCCCGTCGCTCGTTATTAAAGATTCATTAAAACGTCGGCGGTTTCAAAGATTCCGTCCGCTGTGGGTGCACCTGCCCGGTTTTCGCAATGCAGATCCGACCTCCATGTCGGAGCTGAGTTCCACGGGAAGTGGGACGTACCCGATGAGAGAAATCAGCCCTTGAGGCGGCCAAGTTGTCGGAGAATCAGCTGGAAGATCAGTCGAAGGCGCCCGTAAGATCAGGCAACGACCCCGATTGCGCCAGGCAGTGCGCGCGAAGAAAAGCTTCTTCAACCGCTACCAGGCTGCGACTAACCGGCTTTTTCAAGGAGCTTGAAGACGACTTCTTTGTTCTCGACCATCTCCCGGGTCACCACGAACTCCTTGACCTTCTTGGCCGAAGGGAGCTCGTACATGACATCAAGCATCAGGTCCTCGGTAATCAGCCGCAGACCGCGGGCGCCGATCTTCCGCTCGAGAGCCAGATCGGCAATCGCCTTGCAGCGCATCATCTGTGAACCTGAGGGAAACATTCTCGAACTCGAACATCTTCTGATATTGCCGAATCAACGCGTTGTTCGGCTTGACCAGGATCTCCATCAAGGCTGACCGGTCAAGCTCGTGCAGCGTGCAGACGATCGGAAGGCGGCCGACGAACTCCGGGATCAATCCGTAGCGGATCAGATCTTCGGGCAGGACGTGGGTCAGGATATTGGCGTCGTCTTCCTTCTTCCACCGGTTGTTGTCGGTCAGATTGGATCGGAAACCCATCGAGCTCTTGCCCGAGCCGCTTGCGGATCACCTTCTCCAGACCGACGAACGCGCCGCCGCACACAAACAGGATGTTGGTCGTATCGATCTGGACAAATTCCTGGTGCGGATGCTTGCGTCCGCCCTGGGGCGGAACGTTGGCGACCGTGCCCTCCAGAATTTTCAGAAGAGCCTGCTGAACGCCCTCGCCGGAGACATCGCGTGTAATGGAGGGATTTTCGTCTTTGCGGGAGATCTTGTCGATCTCGTCGATGTAGATGATTCCCTGCATGCAGCGTTCGCGGTCGCCACCAGCCGACTGCAGCAGTTTGAGGATGATGTTCTCGACGTCCTCGCCGACATACCCCGCTTCGGTCAGCGTGGTTGCGTCGACGATGGCAAACGGGACGGACAACATCCGGGCCAGAGTCTGGGCCAGAAGAGTCTTCCCGGTACCGGTCGGACCGATCAACAGGACGTTGCTCTTGCTCAGCTCCACGTCCTGATGACGACGGCGACCGATCTTGATTCTCTTGTAGTGGTTGTAAACGGCGACGGCCAGCTTCTTCTTGCTCAGATCCTGACCGATGACGTATTGATCGAGGAAGTTCTTGATCTCCGCCGGCTTGGGCAGGGCTTCGCGGATCGAGGCCGCCTCGGCGGTAATGTCATCCGAGATGATCTCGTTGCAGACGTCGACGCACTCGTCACAAATGAAAACGGTAGGACCCGCGATCAGCTTCTTGACGTCGTTTTGGCTCTTGTTGCAGAACGAACAGCGGAGGACATCCTCTCCGTCCCTTTTCACTCACAACCCCCTACAGCACATCTCAATCGGACGCCCCCGGGCACTGAAAACTTTCCGGCACAGCGGGCACAGACTACGTGTGCTTGTCGATGATCATGTCGATTATACCATAGTCGCGCGCCTGCTCTGAGTTCATTATGTAGTCGCGCTCCACGTCACGCTCGATCTTGTCCATCTTCTGCTTGGTGTGCTTGGAGAGAATCTGGTTGGTGGTCTCCCGCATCCGGAGGATTTCCCGGGCGTGAATGTCGATATCGGTCGCCTGCCCCGACAGCCCCGACATGGCGGGCTGATGGATCAGGATCCGGCTGTTGGGCAGCGCAAAACGCTTTCCCGCGCTGCCGGCGGCCAGCAACAGAGCGGCCATGGAGGCCGCCTGGCCAATACAAATCGTCGTCACATCGTTCTTGACGAACTGCATCGTGTCGTAAATCGCCAGTCCCGCGGTGATCGAGCCGCCCGGGGAGTTGATGTAAAGCGAGATGTCCTTGTCCGGGTCCTCGGCTTCCAGGAACAGCAACTGAGCGGTCACCAGGTTGGCGATGTTATCGTCAATCGGGGTCCCGACGAAAATGATATTGTCTTTCAGCAGACGCGAGTAGATGTCGTAGGCGCGTTCGCCCCGGTTGGTCTGCTCCACCACCATTGGAATAAGTGCCATGCTTGGTCCCTTTTGCCTCTTGATGTCTTCACGTTGCGAGCGGTTACCCGACCACCTGCGCTTCTCGCATCACTGCATCCAGCGCCCTTTGCTTGCGAAGCTGTTCGCGCAGACCCTCCATCCGCCCTTCCTTGCCATAGTGCTGACGCACTTTTTCGACCGGCTGGTTCATGGATTCCGCAACCTTCGTAAGCTCCGCGTCCAGGTCCTGGTCGGGCACCTCGATGCCCTCCGCCGTGGCCACTTCGCCTAGTATCAGTGAGGCGCGAACATCCTTCTCGGCTTCCGGCCGAAGGTCGGCTCGAACCTTCGCCCAATCGATATTGGCTTTTCCGGGATTGATGCCTTGTGCAGCAATATTATATGCCAGGTCGCGAAGTCGATCATCGACCCGGTCCTCGACCAGGATGTCGGGGACCTCGAAAGAAGTGGCTGCCACGAGCTTTCGCACGAGTTCCTTCTTGATGTCGTTTTCCCGGTTCTTCTCCCGTAGAAGGGCAAGATCCTCGCGCGTTTTCTGACGCAGCGCCTCCATGCTCTCCTGGCCCATGTCCTTGGCAAAATCGTCGTTCAGTTCGGGCAGGACTTTCTTCTTGATGTCGGTCACTTCGGCAGTAAAGCGCATTTTGTGCCCGGCGAGCTTCTTGTCCTGGTAGTCATCGGCGTACTCAACTTCGAAGGTTCTCTCTTCGGCGATGTTCAAACCGCGCAAAGCTTCGTTGAAAGCCTGGTGATTGCGCTCATCGCCAAGATCCACCTGGACGTTTTCCTGATCAATCCCCTGGTGACCATGCCCGTGCGCGTGCCCCTCCTCGACGATGTACTCCCCGTGGAGATCGATCATGACATGATCCCCGTCCTGCGCCGGACGGTCCTCCACGGGCACCAGCTTCGAGTTCGCCTCCCGGAGTCTCTCCAACTCCTTGTCGACATCCTCGTCCGAAACCGCCGCCCTGGACACGCTGACCTCGATCCCCTTGTACGTCGGAAGGGGGACGTTGGGGCTGATCTCAAAATGGGCCTCGAAGGCCAGCGGCTGCCCCTCCTCGTAGGTGAGGTTCTCGAGATGCGGTTCACTCAGGGGTGCTATCCCCTTTTCCTTGATCGCGCTGCTGTAGGTATCCGGCACGAGTTTCTGGATGACTTCCCCACGGATGTCCTTCGCAAACCGCTTCTTGATTAGCTCCAGAGGAGCTTTACCCGGCCGAAACCCGGGCAATCTGGCATGCTTCTTGAACTCGTTGGCGATCTTCATGAACTCCCCGTGAGCCGTCTCCGCCGGGATCTGGACCTTGAGCTTCTTCTTCACGCTGCTGATGTCTTCTAGTTCGATCTGGATGTCCATCGTCTTATTCTAACTCACTGGAAAAAAGGGAACGGGGTGCATTTTCGGAGCGAAACGCCGCTGTTTCTTGTGTTTACGGCTGCTCCGGAAAAATCCAGCCGAGAACTTTCAGGACTCCCGACCACCAGGAGAATCAGAACCGGGACCGCAAACAGAAGAATCATGAGCGTGTTGACGGTGTAGAAGCACCCGTCTTTTCGCTTGACCCCCTCGCCGGTTAGTTCTGCCTGTCCCTCTGTCCCCTGGTTGCTCACGTGGCCCTCTCGTTCCGCGGTTGGGTTTCGTCAGACGTCAGAATATAATGCGCCACCTATGGACAAGCAAGCCTTCTGGGAAACACTGGTCGCGGATTACGAGAAGCGAACCCCCAAGTCCAGACGACATTTCGAGCGAGCTATCCAGAATCAGATTCGTGGCGGAAGCCATAACCTGCGGCTGTTTGAACCCTACCCTTTCTATGACGTGCGGTGCAAGGGGGCATATGTCTGGGACCTGGACGGAAACGAGTACCTCGATTTCTGGCAAGGTCATTACACCAACATCCTTGGTCATAATCCGCCCGAAGTGATCAACCAACTGATCGACTTGTTCGGAGGGGGCCAGGGATTGCAGACCGGATTCCCGGGCGCCCGGCAGGCAGAGCTGGCCGAAGAAGTGTGCAGGCTGACAGGGTTCGACCGGGTACGGTTTACGACGAGCGGGGCACTCGCGACCTTGTACTCCGTTATGCTGAGCCGCGGTGCGACCGGGCGTTCGCTTGCGCTGAAAGTCGCCGGCGGATGGCACGGTTCTCAGCCCTATCTCCTGAAGGGGATTACCGCCTATGACCGGGGGTTGACCTCGCGCGAGTCGGCCGGACTGCACCCTTCCTGTGTCGAAGAAATCATCACCACCCGCTTCAATGATGTCGAGAGCCTGGAAGCAGACTTTCCAGCCAATGCGGGGAGAAGATCGCCTGCTTCATCGTCGAGCCTTTCATTGGGGAGGGCGGTTTTCTCTTCCTTGACCCGCAATATCTACGTCGTGCGCGGGAGCTGACAAGCGAGTACGGCGCTGTCCTCATACTGGACGAGATCATTTCGGGTTTTCGTTTCCATCCCGGCGCGCTCAGCCAGCTCTATCGAGTCAAGCCGGATCTGACCGCCTTCGGGAAGATACTTGGAGGCGGAATGCCGATCACCGCGCTAGCCGGTCGGGCCGATATCATGGAACTGTGCGACCCGAAGGCCGGCGCCCGCCGGGTGAGATTCGAGGGAGGAACCTTTTCCGCACATCCCGCGACGATGCAGGCCGGGCTGACGATGATCCGGTACCTGGCCGCCCACGCGGACGAGGTCTACCCCAAGATCAACCGGTTGGGAGCCCGTATCCGGGAGGAGGTGCCGAAGATCTTCGCGCATCACGGCATCCATGCAATTTGCACCGGCCATCCGAACGGTGTGGCACCGGGAAGCTCCATGGGAATGATCCAGTTCCCTCAGCGAAGGGCGCACGGAGATTCGGAACCCCGAGGAGAACTGGAACTCGGAGATCTGCGACCCGGATCTGCGGGAGAGAGTTCTTCGCCTGGCTCTCGTTACCCGCGGCGTCCACACGGTTCACGGCATGGGCTCGGTCTCGGCGGCTCACTCCGATGCGGATGTCGATCGTTTGCTCCAAGCGGTGGATGACGTGGCGAAGCTGATGGCGAAGTTTCGCTGAGAAGCCGGTAGAAACTGCGCGCTACGCACTGCGCACTTCCCTGACGGGGCAGAGCAGGCTCTTTTGCGGCTACGCCGCACCGTGTCCTTCGCGGAGAGAGCTTTCCTTGATTTTCCGCAGGGCCTCCAGGACCGGGGCGTGCAGTTCGCGGTTTGTCGCAAGAACCCCGTCGTTGCGGGCCAGCGTGCGGCCGGCGGAAAAATCAAGCTCCTGCCCCTGCAGATCCGTGACGCTTCCTCCGGCTTCTTCCACGACCAGCGTGCCTGCGGCGTGATCCCAGATCTTCGGAGCCCCGAACGTGCTCTTGGGGGGCCGGCCGCGCAAGCAGCACGTCGGCCACTCCGGCAGCGATCAAGGCGTATTTCGTCTGGCTGTCCATTCGGACCGGCTTGGCGACGATCCCGAGCGCGTCGACCAGCCGGCGGATCTGGTCGGTGTCGGTATGGCTGTCCTCGAAGGAGCGGACCAGCACCGCATCGGCTGGATTCGCCGAGGGCGAAACCCGCACCCGGGTCATCTCCCTCGATCCGATTCGCATGGCCCATGCTCCTTCCCCGCGAACGGCAAAGAGCACTGAACCCTCTCCGGAGGGGACGATATCGGCTTTCCCCGGGACAACGAAGAGCTTGGGGCAAGTGAGGACGCCCAGCTGGACCCGGCCCTTTTCGATCAGGGCGAGCGCGGTCGCGTACTGGTGCCCCCGGATGAACCCCTTGGTTCCATCGATGGGGTCCAGGGTCCAGAACCTCTCCCCCGGCGTCGCGGTCCCGTGATTGATCCAGTCGCAAGTTAACCGGGGCGTGGCTTCCGGGAGATAGCGGCCCAGAAAATGGGTGATCTCGGTCAGGGAGTTGTTATTGTCCACCTCCGCCAACATGGCAGCGCTCTCTTCACCCACCAGGACGTCTTCTGGAAAGACTTTCCGGAGCAGGCAGCCGGCCAGTGCCTGAACAGCGAAATCGGCCGTTGTGACCGGAGAGAGATCGGTTTTGGTCAGGGATTTGATCTTCGTTTCACGCTCGATCTGACTGGCAAGCGACCCCGCCATCATGGCAAAATCCAGCGCAAATTCGACTTCCGGCGACGTCCAGGCAATGCCCATAATGAGATTTGATCAGAAGAGGATCACAAAGCGCAAGTGCAGGGCGTTTCTGGTATTCGTCCTTTTCACTGGCGCCTGCATCCATACGTTGTTGTGCAGTCACCATTCTTTCGCCGCTTTTCGCGTCCGGCTTTGTTCGCCCTCGTTCTGCTGGTTTTCGCAAGCCTGCAGTTCATCTGCGGATTGAACGAAGTATGGGATGACTCGTTTATCGGGATGATTTACTCCCGCAACATCGCCCGTGGAGTCGGACCGGTATTCCTCCCTCTTTCTCAAAACGAGCCGAATGCGTTTTCTTATGTGGAAGGCTACTCGAACCCACTCTGGACGTTTCTAATCGCTGGGATGTATCTCTTCCCCGGCTCGGTGTTCTTCTGGATGAGGCTTGCATCCTTCCTCTCGGCCGCACTTCTTGCCCTTTCGTGCTCGGGCCTTTTCCGAGAATTGATTGGCGACGAGCACCGCTTGCTGCCGGGTTGGCTTCAGTGGCTGCCTGCTCTCCTGATTCTGCTCAATCGGTCGGTTTTCGCCTACACGAAGTCTGGCATGGAGACGGTCTTCTTTACGGCCTTGGTTATCACCGCCCTTTGGCACACGTTACGTTTGAGGAGCGATACAGCCGCCCGGGAATACTGGCTCAATGCCTTGCTCTGGGTTGCGGTCGCCCTCACCCGGCCTGAGGGTATCATGTTCGGGGGCGCCGCTCTTCTGTTCCTCGGACTTGCAACCCACGGGCAGCGGGACCGTGCTGGCCGCGTGGTCCACTGGCTCGTGCCTTTCGCCGTGTCTCTATTGGCTTTCTTACTATGGCGACATGCTTACTATGGCGAGTGGCTGCCCAACACGTTTTACGCGAAGGTCGCCATCAACAGCAACGAGACGTCCGCCGGTTGGGTGGCGATTTTCGCCAAGGGAGCCGCCTACGCCCTTCGATACTTCGTGACCGATCTGCCGGCCGCGGTGCTGGCTTTCGCGATCGCCGGTTTGGCCTGGGCGCGCCGGCTGTCCGGGCGGGCGCTCGCGCTGTTCGCGCTTGCCGTTTTGGGTAACCTGTTCTTCATCGTCTTTGTCGGCGGCGATTTCTGGGCCCAGTCCCGGCTCCTTCAGGTGACGTCGGCCATCCTCACAACTCTGGGGGCTGTTCCGATTGCCATGATCGCGCTTGGAAAATCGGTCGAGCCCGGGATAACGAAGCCGCTAAAACGCAGATGGGCAGTCGTCCTGGCCCTGCTCCTCCTCGTGTTGCAGCCGTTGCCCTGGCTCTTCACCCTGCCGGGACTCTACGGAGATATGCCGATTTGGAGCGCGGTTCGACTGCGCGAAACCTTGACCGCCCGGCATCTGACGCCCGCTTTCCTCCTTGGGAAATGGATGAAGGAGAACCTTCCGCCTGGGGCGGTTCTCGGTGTCGACCAGGCAGGGCAGATCCCGTATTACTGCGATCGGGAAGTGATCGATCTCCTCGGTTTGAACGACCATCACCTGGCGCGGCGACCGCTCTCATACAGCTACCTGCGATCCCGCGGCATGACCCATCTCATCGCCCTCGTTCTTGCCATCGGCCCCGGGAAGGAAGAGGTGATCTATCCTGGCTTACTCCATGAGGACGGTTTTCGGCATGACTTTGTCCTCACACACTTCTTCCGGGGCCGCGATCAGCACCATAATGGTCAGGCGTTCGCCTTGTTTACCCGCCGTGACCAGGTGCCGTCCGAACAGCGGGACCGCCTGCGGATCTACGGTTTCCCGGACACCCTGGATGGACACGTCAGGAATGGTCCCACCTTGATCCGTCTGGCCCCAGATATTATCCGCGATCTAGCGCCGTAAGCTTTTAGATCCGGAGCCGCGGATGAGGCGGTGCCTTGGAAGGAGCCGCGCACGACAGCGAGCCAAGCGAGCGAGTAAGCGGACCAGCCGCCTCGCACGCAGGGCATTCTTGAGCGGCAAAAGCCTGAGGCGCGTGGTGCATGGTCCGCTTACTCGCTCGCTTGGCTCGCTGCCGTGCGCGGCTCCTTCCGATTGCGCCGGCTGTTTCGGCCGGGGACCGAGAAGACAAACACGGCTGACAATCGAGGAACTCTCGGCGATCGAGGAGATTGGGTTTCAGGTTGAGCACACTGGAGATGTGAAAAGACGTTCCCAGGGGATATCTGCGCTAAGCAATCTACGCTTCGCGTTTAGATCTTTTTGAAGGTATTCGACTTAGACTGGTCTCCGGACTTCGGAGGTCGTGGCTGGCAAGCGTTCCAACAGGCACTAAAGGTTCGCGATCGAATTACCCACCCGAAGACATTAGCGGACGTGACAATCACAGCTGATGATTTCGAAGCAGTAAAGGCCGGGCAAGGCTGGTGGCGCAACACCTTGAACCAGCTCTTCTTTGCCTACGGCCAGAAGCGCGACAGTCGACCTTCAGGGGGGTAAAGACCGTCGGGGCAAGATACAGCCGCCTAACCCGTCCAGCGGAGCGGCCCCGGCTTCCCTCCGGCGGGAAGAAAGTGGTCACAGCGCGGCTGGTGGCTCGGCGCAACGACTCGGCTGGGGCCGCCCGCTGAACTTATTGCCGTTAGGCGGCTCATGCGGTTGGTGATATACATTATGGGAATGCGAAACGAGTTTACGGCGATCATCGAGCAGGACGGCCGGTGGTTCATCGGTTACTGTCCTGAAATTCCCGGAGCAAACGGACAAGGAGCGACCCGGAAGAGTGCCGCCAAAACCTTGCCGAAGCCGTGGCGCTCATTCTTGAAGACCGTCGGCAGGACGCGCTGCGAGGTCTGCCGGAAGAAGCCAAACGAGAGGTGCTCGTCATCGAGTAGCAAGATGAAGCGGGGAGATCTCCTGCGGTACCCAGAAAATACGGCTGCTACCTGAAGCGCGAAGGTGCGAGTCACTCCCTCTGGTGTAACCCTCGGACGGGTCACTGTGAAGCCGTGCCACGCCATACTGAGATCTCGAACCGACTGGCTGATCGAATCGTCAGTAACCTCGGCCCGCCACGGCTCGGCGGCCCCGCCGCCTAACCCGGCGTTACCAGCGGAGCGGCCCCGGCTCACCTCCGGCGGGAAGTGAGGTGGTGAAAACGCGGCTGGTAGCTCGGTGCAGCTACTCGGCTGGGGCCGCCCGCTGAACTTGCAGCCGTTAGGCGGCCTCGGTGGAATCAATGTCAGCCGGAAGCCTTCTGGTGGAAGAGACCATGATTCAGCTGACACGTATGCCGCGATCATGCCAGCGGAGCGGCTGGGGGCGCTGCGATCGAAACGGTCAGGTGGCAGCGCGTCGTCAGCATGATCCAACCGCTCGTCCTGCCGCCCGCTGACTGAGTGGCCCGTAAGTCGAAGATTCAGCAGGCGCGTCGTGGCCTACGACCCGGTGGCGCAGGCCGTGCTGGGGCCACCGGCTCGTAACTCGTTGGTTGGTCAACGCTTTAAGCCGCCTAACCTCGCGGCAGCGGAGCGGCCCCGGCCTTCCCTCCGGTGCGAGGTAAGAGGTGAAAACGCGGTTGGCGGCCTGGGGCAACGACTCGCGTTAGGCGAAGGCTGAGCATGGTTGAATCTCTCGTTTTGAAATCTGCACACGGCGGCGCTGAGGTCCGTCTTCAGAGGCCTGACGCTACGACTATTGACGTCGAGATCAACGCCGCCGGCCTGCGCGCGCGGACGGGGGTTTACGAGCTCGACGAGCTCATCTCTCGCACAGTTCTTCAAAGACTTGGCGAGAGACTGGCGGGGTTGGCCGGATGCGCGGGAGTGGAAATCCCTTGAGAGCGATTTCAGTCTTTCCTGCACGACGGACGGCCTAGGTCACGTTTCGGTTCGCTTGCAACTCTATTCTGACTGCTCAAGGACCGGTTGGGCGGCGGGTGTGGACCTTGTTCTGGAAGCTGGTCAGCTCGATAATCTCGCCCGCGACGCAGTCAGAGTCTTCACGTCCAGCGAGACGAGCCTCCCCGCCTAACGAAGAGGATTCTTGGCAGAGCGGTCGCGGCAGATAACTGTGGCGAGGAGCGGACACCGAGCCCGCGACCGGTCGCCAAGAATTTGTTGGACTGAACCGCGGGGCTATGGGGACTGCTTTTATTTGGCAGCTAACTCAGGACTTGGAGGAGGCTGACGGTTGGTCGTAAGGGTGCTGTGCACGGGAGACCGTAACACAGTAGCGGGGCGGTAGGGAAGTGGTGATGAGTATTGGGGTTCTGCAGCAAGGAAGCGGTGAACAAACTTGCCTCGGACGGGGCTACCGAAGCGAGAAGGATAGCTGAGTCGAGAATAAGCTTCTCCAAAGAGCAGGAACGGGCCGGTTACCAGAAGCGGACGTGAGATGAGTTTTTTCTTTTTTACCGCGTCAGCGGTTTAGTCCAACCCATCGTTCCAGCGGAGCGGCTGGGAGCCGCGCTCCGGTGGAAAGGACGAGGTGACAACACGATGGGTGGCTCGGTGCAACTACTCGGCTCCAGCCGCCCGCTGAACTCTGTGCCGTTAGGCGCAATTTGGCGATACCCGAGCCGGCGTTTTCAGGCCGGGGCGAGCAATGTCGAGCAGGCAGTCGATGGGTCGAGACATGCGCATTGTATTAGAGAGTGAGGGCTTCGAAATCCTCGCCGGGGAGATAGCGTTCCTTCCAGCCGATCCCGACGAAACAAGCAAGGACCGACAACTTGAATTTACTTCGGTACCCTTTGTCGGGAACACAGTTTCTGAATCGAGTATGGACCAGCCGGGAGATTACTTTCCTGTCCTTATCAAGTTGAGGGTTAGAAGAAACGGCGAGGCTGAAACTGTCACTGCGGAAGGGCTAACGCTGCGTACGGTTGCTGTCAGCAGGGATGACATCAAAAATCAGGAGTACCGTATCTCCGTCCCCGCATTTGGTCGGCTTCAAGTGAGGGTGCTTGACAGCCAGGATCAACCCCTGCCCGGCGAGTCGGTCGAGATTTCCTGGCCTGGCGAAATCGCAGGCGGCCAAACGGACGCAACGGGTAATTTTCAACTTTTCCTGACTGTTGGATCTTACCGGGTAACCCTCATAGGCGGTCAAGAAGCTGAAGTAACCATTCGCAGTTTCGAGGATTCTCACATTGTGCTGCGCGGGCCCGCGCGCAAAGACGAGATTCGGTAATCGACCTCGGCGAACTCGAAAAAATGTCACGCACCTCGGGGGCGCGCCCACTCGGCGTTGCAGCGGAGCGGCCCCGGCTTCCCTCCGGTGGGAAGTAAGTGCTGAAAACATGGCTGGCGGCACGGGGCAACCACTCGGCTGGCCGCCCGCTGAAACTCTTCTTGCCGTTAGGCGGCGCTCGGTACGCGCCGAGAAACAGGGAAATGCGGTCCAATTGGGGAAGTCCAGCCGGAGGTTACATGCCGGAAACTGTCATGAGCGAAAAGAAACTGAAGGCCCTGCTCAAAGCAGCTGTGATTGAGGCCCTCGAAGAGCGACGCGACTTGGTGAGGGATGTTGTCGATCAGGTTTTGGAGGACAGGGCCATGGTGCGGACTATTGCCGAAGAGTCCCAGTCGGCTACCATCGATCGATCCGAGGTCTACAAGATCCTGGAAAGCTAGCCAGTGGAACTTGTTTTCAAAGAGAGCTTTGCCAGAGACCTGAGAGCAGTCACACAGAAGTCCGTACTTCACCGAATTCGAGAAGTCATCGACGCGGTGGCCAACGCCAACGATCTTCAAAGCGTCCCGAACCTTCGCAAATTGAACGACCCGGGCAATTACTACCGTATTCGGGTCGGAGACTATCGACTGGGGATCAATAGGGGGCCAGTGCAGGTATTCACCTTATTCAGCTTGAACGTGTGTCAACGCCGGCGGAAAAGAAGGCCAGTTTGGCCGACAAGCGAAGGGGCCAAAAAGTCTCTTCGCCCCGTTCGCAAGGAGGCGGTAGAAATTCTACATCGGAAAGCCAATTGCAAGAATCCGGGTCTTAGGCCTGAAAGGCCGGTACATATTAGCGTCAAAGGACGACGACGAAAACTGAAAGAACGGGCTCGATTTTGTACGGGTCGCACTGGAGCACGGCGCCTGCATTGTCCGAAACCCGTTTAAGGAAGTCGTCGACTCCTGTAGCTCCCGAGGCGTTTTCAAGCTAGAATTTCTAAACCGAACCGCTTCTAATGCCGTGGAGGTAGGTATGAGAGGCCTGACCCTGCGACTTGTTCTGCTCTGTCTCACCGTAAGCTGGCTGTCATTTCCCTTACTCGTCGCCCAAAATCCGCGATTGATTGTCGTCAAAACCGACGACGAGCTTCGACGCGACGCAAGGCGTCTTTGGACCTGTCCGGGCACGCTCAAGAACATTCGCGATGCGCTTCAGGAAGCAATCGACCTTGCGCCCGAGGTGGCGGTCACAAGGCCGGTCGGCCTTGGCAATCACATCGTTCGCTTCCGGCGGAGCGACGCCGAGGAAACTATCGTCTCGCTCGTCAAGCAACTGGAGGCCAAGACTCGACGCGCCGCAACCAGTCACGAGTACTCCAGTCTGACTCACTGGGCTTAGACCTGATCACTGCACTTGACCGTATCAGCCCTCAGACGGCGGCGGACCTTGAGGATCAGTGGCCATCTAACCCCTTCGCCGCTCGGTCCTCTCGATACGCTCAACCCGTTTGCCACCCGCAAATTGTTTCGGAGCATCAGTTCAGCGACCCGGATCAGGCCCTGGCGCATCTGACCACATACGAGAAAGGGTCGCCTGACTACCAGGCGCGCGGTGATCTTCTCTATCACTTAATGGAGCATGGGAAGGAGAACGCAGCCCGTCAATTGGCGCTTGATACTGTTGGCAACCCGGCCGCCTTTAAAGAACCGTTGGCGTTCTCCCAATTCGCCGGCAAAGCGATAACGATCTTTCCCGGAGCTGTCGGAGCAGGTGGTTGAGGTCCTTTCCAAATGGTATCACGCTAAGGGTCAGGCGGGCGGCGGAGAAACGACTGAATTCACCATCCGAACCGGAGAGCGGATGAAGCTGACCATGGTGGATCGGGAATTGCTTTCGGTCCTGCGGCTTACGGGTAGAGGAAACCCGGAAATCGCGCTGAAGATTGCCGACCTTTCTCCTGCCTTGCGGGATCAGATCCGCGCGGCAGGAGGGTTGAACACGTTTGTCAATCCGGACGCCGGCAAACCACTATTCGCTCGGCGAAGCGTCAGGCGGTACCTGCCGGAAGAGCTCCAAGCGAAGGCGAACGAAGCGAAGGATCTTGCGGAAATCGCCCGCCTTGTTGGGGATGTCTGCGATGAGGCGCCCGCAAAGGCCGAACAGGTGTTCGCCGGCGCCTTGAGGCGGGTGCTTGCCGAAACGGACGGGAAGAAGGCGGGAGACGATTTCTGTTTTATCGGAAGACAGTGCACAAGCTATCTAGGGGAGCTCCCCGTTTCCTGGGTGCAGGCTGGAACGAAGCCTGCTCGCCAAAGCCGAGCAGGCTTCCCGCGAGCTAAGCCAAAAGGCCGCGTTACGTGGAGGGTTGTCCCCAAGCGAAGCCGGGATCGGGATCGGAAATCGCTCTTGGAGTGGCGTAGCCTCAGGGTTGAGGCAATTTCTGATCGGCCAAAAAGCTCGTGTGGATTTCCAGGGGGCAATGGAGGAGGCCAACGCGTTCGAAGATAAGTCTCTGCGTTTTGACCTCCTCGTCGCAATTGTCACCGGGTTGGGCGCTGACTGAAGGCACTCAAGGACCCCTAAATCGGTCATTCCTGCTTTCTAAGAGGCGGGTCTCCCCGTCAGGATGGTCCTTCGTGCAGGGGATTACCGTTGGTCAAGCGCTGCTGCTCACTGTCTGGGCCAAGGGGACCGATTGCTGACCAACTCGGTTCAATTCCTTCGCCCGCTGAACTTGGGGCCGTTAGCCGCGACACGAAGTCGCGTGATTGTATTTGCTGCCAGCCAGTATTATCGGTTGGACAGCAGCTGGCGTATTCCCGCCAGTCTCTAGGAGGACATGCTGCCGTTGCGCTGATGACGGGGTGTGAAGCTCCTCCGACAATGTAACCGAACGGGAGGAAATCGCGAGAGGACTCCCACCTGGAAGCTCCATCCGGTGAAGGGCTAGAGAGTGGGGGATAGGGCGAAACGAATTGAAGAGTCGCAAGCATCGTCAGAAAGTACCGACCTAAGGAGCTGACAGGTCGAAGGCCTGCTTCCCTGTGCTTGCAGGCGCGGTTGGAGGTTGCCGGGCTCTAACGTCCCGGCACGGAATCGAGGCAGTACAGCCGCCGGTGTACAGACTCCGCCTAAGTCCCCTGAAGACAATCACGAGGAACGTGGAAAGGTCGTCACTCCGCCCGGCTCGAGCCAGGCAGGTCAACCGTAAGGCAGCTGTTGGAGGGACGGCAGGAAGAGGTCGGAAGAAGCGAAGGCCTTCCTGTAATGGGGAGGATAGGATCTGAAACAGGGTCCCCTGGAAACGCCGGACTTACCCTCCGGCGGAATGCTGGGGCTGACGTCCGACTGGTGTCTCATTGCGAGAGACTCATGGGAACCTTCATAGACGGGAAAGCAAATGACGGCTTCGGCTGGTGCGCCCGTCCGCCGCAAGGTGAGAAGGCTCGAGATCAGTATCGCAAAGGTAGTGAAGCCCGGCTTTGCTACCGGGGCTCCCCACAAGGGAGTCTTTATGAGATGCTTGAGCCGTATGAAGGGAAACTTTCACGTACGGTTCTGAGAGGGGGGCGGAGCCGCAAGGCTCCGCTTCCACTCGGTGCGGCTCGGAATTCGGTGTTCCTACTATGGAAGATCGTACAACAAAGGAACTGATCGAGACTCTCGGGAATGATGTTGACCGCTGTCATCAAGAGCTCATTCATGCAATTGATGAGGGAACCACCGATTCCAACGGTAACGTCGATGCGGACTACGGATACCAAGCCCGGCAGCTAGTTCGCGCGATTTTCGCTTTCATTTGAAGCCGTGACCTTCTCAGCAAAAGTCGAAGCTGCTGAATACTGCCTCGATCACAATCGAGATCTCACGGATGCCGAACGGTTCTTTGCCACAGACACAGACTATATTCTGAATGATAAAGGGCGGGTTGTTGAAAGGCCAGCGCACATCAGACTGTGTGACAACGTTCGTTTTGCCTTTGCACTCCAGGAGAAGGCTCTTGGTCTAAAGGAGCCCTTTGACAGTTCCTGCGCATGGTGGGGATGTTTCAAAGCTGCCGTGAAGATTCGAGACCGACTCACACATCCCAAAATGCCGGATGATGTCGATATTTCGGGCGATGAAATCATGACCGTTCTGAGGGCGTTCGATGGATTTAAGCAGCAACTGCTCAAATATGGCGAACAGCGGAGGCTTGATTCCCCGATACCGTCTCACGGTCTCCCCGACTGCGCTCCGCCTAACCCGGCGTTCCAGCGGGGCGGCCCCGGCTCACCTCCGGTGGGAAAGAAGAGGTGAAAACGCGGCTGGTGGCTCGGGGCACATGCTCAGCTGGGGCCGCCCGCTGAACTCTGTGCCGTTAGGCGGCATTGGGTGCCTGTGAGTAGCGCACTCCGACGCTAGAAGGTGAAGGAAGCACGAGCAATGATCTTCGACATGCACTACTGGCAGCACGACCTGACTCGACTCGCCGACTCATTAGACAGCGGGGGATCCAGCAACGTTGGACCCCAGCATCGGATGCCTCAGTTGAACGATGCGTGATGCTCGGGTTCTACGCTATCCGCCAAAATGCTCCCCAACAACGCCTTTCAACCTCCCCCTTATCTTGAGACCCCTCCCGCGCTTCATGTCACTGCATTCCCACGGAAAAATAAGAGTTTGTCTAACCTGTGCTGGCCCGAGGTAACGGAGGCATTCGATTTGAGTAGGCCGAGCTGGCAAAAACGTAGCCTGAAGTATCTCTGTGATCAGGTCATCCATAGTTACTTCTTCTCTACGTGGCTCAACCCTGACCGCAAGTTGCGAGGGGTCTTTTTTTGTTCCGACCGGCTCAAGGATCGGGAGATTTACCGCCTCGAACTTACCACGATCATTGATCTGTTCGAGGCTGTTGGAACCAGCCGGCGGACACTCGGTTCGCTTCGCCATTTCGCGCCGGACAACAACCGGCTTATCCTGTAGACGCGGCGCCGGGCAATCCAAAATGCTTAAAGCCACGACTGTAAGAACTAGAGCGAAAAACAATGCCAGCCGGCAGTCAAGAGGTTCCGATCTGTTGCTGGTACACGCGCCCGAGACCAAAAAGGAGTCGAGGAAATGTGGACATGGATAAGGGGGCAAGCATTCCTTCTGTTAAAAGTCACCGCCTCAGTTTGTCTCTTAGCCGTGTCCGTAAGCGGCCAGGAAATCGCTACCGATCGGAAGCGAGTGACTGTTTCACCGGATCGTGCGCAGGTTGTCCTTCAGGGAACTTGGCGTCGGACCTCGACACGCCCTTCCGTACACGTACCGAGCGTCAACAGTACGCGGGTTGAGTGTGATCGTAATGGGGCGATTTGTGCCGAGTATTTGGCGAAGTTCATCCAAAAGGAGGATGATGACCTCGGTACGATCAGCCATCCGTCTCTTTTTCTCATGAAGGAGCAATTCCGCGTCGTTCAATGGACGGAAAGGATGATCGTCGCCCGTGCAAAGGCACCCGCCGCCGATATTGAGCTTCGCATCAATCTGGTTGAGGAGACAGCGCAAAGGACCTTTCAAGAGACGCCTGCCCGGCCGACGAAAACAAAAATCCTAGGAATGTGTCAGATTGGGTTCTTCGGTGAGAGTGGGGCTATGATGGCAGGGCGCGCCAGAGAGCTCTCGCGAACGTGTGTGGTAGAACCGCCCTGCTCGCTCGGTTGCCGCGAACAGCCGCCCCCCGCGTTACAGCGGAGCGGCCCGAGTCCCCGCTCCCGGGGCAACCACTCGGCCGGGCCGCCCGCTGAACTTATTGCCGTTAGGCGGCTCAGTCCCGAAGAGATGCTAGAATGCCGAGAAAAGTACGTGAACTGATCGCCGATTTGAAGAAAGCTGGTTTCGTCGACCGCGGAGGCAAAGGCGATCATCGGAACTTTGTCCACCCGAAGGTGACGAAGCCGATCACGGTATCGGGTGCCGAAGGTGACGACGCTAAACAGTACCAAGAACGTGCGGTCAGGCGCGCAATTGAGGAATCACGGAAATGAGCCCGGAATCGAGATACCTAAAAATCGTGGAATCGTTGGATGAAGACGGGTGCTTCATTGGCAGCTGTCCTGAGCTTTTCTACGGAGGATGTCACGGCGACGATGAGCGA
>CAVUUN010000009.1:0-204544 GCA_963744645.1 uncultured Acidobacteriota bacterium | reverse complement strand
CCTCATCACGCGATCGGGATGTTGCGATTCACGCGGAACAGGTTTTCCGGGTCGTACTTCTTCTTGATTTCGACGAGTCGCCGGAAGTTCGCGCCGTAGGTCGCCCGGATGCGTTCCTCGCCTTCCTCGGCCGTCTGGAAGTTGATATAGGTCGCTCCGGTGGAAAACGGACGCAATCGCTCCCAGGTGTCACGAATCCACTGCCGGAATCTGTCCGCATTTGGCTCATCCGGCGCCCACATCCCCTTCACACCCAGCACGAAGCGGGCGTCCCGGTTGCCGATGGCGCCGTCATCGGAATCGCGCTCATTGAGAGCCCCAGCGAGATGCAGGAAACCCAGTTCCCCTCCCGGAATGGGGCAGGCAGCGAACAACTCACGCATCGTTGACAGGAGGCCGTCGCTCAGGTCCGCCAAATACTCTGTCTTCCAGTAGTAGTGCTGGCCTTTGGGCTCGCTGTCGTCAAGATACGACTGCACCTGGGTGTAGGGTTGTTCCGCGAGAAGGTCCATGACGGGGTGTCCCAGCGCTCGAATCGGCGCGAGAACAGCGTCAGCGGCCCGAAGATCGCCGCTGTAACAGACGGCCATAGCGCAGACTGGCCGTCCGTGCCACTGCTTCTCGATGAAAGGCGCCGGCGGGGCGAATAGGCAAATCATCCAAACGGATAACTCGCGGGGGGCGTTGGACGTAATCGTTCGGTAGGCCCGCAGGATCTCATCGGCTCGCTCGAAGGGCCAGGCGATCAGGCCTCCGTACACGGTCGGGCCCACCTCGTGCAAACGGAACGTGAAGCGGGTGACGACGCCGAAGTTGCCGCCTCCGCCGCGAAGCGCCCAGAACAGGTCGGCGTTGTTGCTGCCGATTGGCGACCATGATTTGTCCGTTGGCGCTGACGATCTCGACCTCCTCCAGGTTGTCCACCGCCCAGCCAAATCGGCGCGTCAGGTAACCGAGACCGCCGCCAAGCGTCAGCCCGGCTACTCCGACATCGGAGACAAACCCCAGGACGGTGGCCAGGCCGTGTTGCTGGGTCGCGCGGTCGACATCCTTGAGTCGGCAGCCGGGGCCGACGTGCGCGAGCCTGGCCTGGGGATCCACAATAATCTCACGCATACGGGACATATCGAGCGTGACGCCCTGTTCGGCAGTCGCTGTCCCTGCGATGTTGTGCCCGCCTCCTTTGATGCTCATCAACAGCCGGTGTTCGCGCGCAAACCCAATCGCCGCGGCCACGTCCCGGGCGAAAGTCGGCTGCACGACCAGCGCGGGCGTCTTCGCCGCCATTCCGTTCCAAACCAGGACGGCGTCATTCCAGCCGTCGTCACCCGCATCGAGAATGGGTCCTTTCACGCGCAAACGGAAAGCATCGAGTTGATCGGGAGTCAGGTGGACAAGTCGTCCGTCGAGTCCAGCGATTTCACGGATCGTCGTGGTCATAGTTTGACCTCCTATTTGTTGTCGTTTGGTGGATCTTGTTCAGGCGTGTTTGCCCGAGTCTTAGAGAAGAGGGTAGTGCGACGCGAGGAGGCCCCGCATCGGCGGGAACACCCAATTCTGCAACTTCGGCGGATTGGGTGTTTCCACTCAGAGGGTGTCAGACAAGTTTGTGCTGGTACGCGTAGGCAGTGGCCGCCGCCCGCGACGAGACGGCGAGTTTGTCGAAGATATTGCTCACGTGCCGTTCGACCGTCCTTTCACTGATGAAAAGTTCGAGGCCGATGGCTCGATTGGACTTACCGGCGGCGACCAAGCGCAGGACCTGCAGCTCGCGAGCGCTCAACGGGCCCCCGCTTTTGGCTTCGTCGGACCGATCGAGTGCTTCAACACGGCCAATATCAGGCCGCGCGTCAAGGTGCTCGAAGGCCCAGCGAGCCGCGTCGAATTCCATCTCCGCCGCATCTCTGTCGCCGAGGTCCCGGCATGCGAGTCCGATGAGAACGCGTGCTCGCGCGGCCTCATACGGCGCTTCGATCTCCTGCCAGATTGTCCACGCCTGGCGCAGCAGCGGCAGCGCCCCTCGCCCGTCCCCCTCGGCCAGAAGGACCGCCCCATGCGCCCGCGCCGCACATGCATGCAGGAGTGGTTGATCGAGATCGCCCGCAGCAATCGCGAGCTCTTTGGCGGCGTCCCGCGCCGCGGCCACCTCGCCTGCGGCAAGCATGATATCCACGTAGGCGGGGAGCAGCCTGGACCGCACATGGCGGTCTTTCGCTTCATCGAGAGCGAGTCGGATCGCGATTGTCGCTGCATCCATCTGCCCCTCGTCCAGCCGCAACAGCGCCAAGCCAGGCTGCGGCTTTCGCCCATATCGGCTGGCCTGTCGGTAGCATTCCTCGGCATCGGCGAACTTGCCGCGCAACCGGTAGAGCTCGCCCCACTGGTAAAAAGCCGCGCCCGATGCGGGCTGGCGGTACGGTTTCAGAAGCCGCTGGCAGGCCTGCTCGGCAGCATCGATGGCCTCCGGCCACGCGCCATGCAGCAGGAGAATTTCGGCGCGCCGGACCAGGCACTGACCGCTGTAAGGGACGAGATCCGGTTGGGACTCGCACCAGCGCGTTAGAGCCGCGGTCCACTCCTGCGCCCGGCGAACATCGAAGACCTCCAGGCAGCCTTCGACGACGCTGCAGTAGACATCACCGACGACGAGCGGAGATACATCGCCCGCGTCCACGGCGACCATAGCCTCGTCAAGCAGACGGACGCCTTCGCGAACCTCTCCCATACGGATCAGGACGCGGCCGCAGCTATGCCGTGCGAGCGCGATCAGGTCGGAATCACCGAAGCGGTCTCCGATCTCCGCCGCCCGGCAAAGCGTCGAGTGAGCGGTCGCCGCGTCGCCCTCGAGAAGGGACTGGAGTGCAACAGGCAACAGGAGATATCCGTGCTCGACGCAGTCCCGATGCCGGTCTTCGATGAGCCGGCGCGCCCGTGCGATCCAGGCGCCGGCACGCGCGCGATCGCCCTGGCTCATGAGTCCAAAAGCCAGCCAGAATCCGCATCGCGCCGCTCGTTCTACCTCGCCGCGATTCAGGAATTCCGCGTGCGCACGCGCCCAATATTTGGTGCTCTCGGCGACTTTCCCAATCAAATATGCCGCAGTCGCCAGTCGCTGGAGATCCTCGGGTTCAAGGGAGCTCTCCCGGTCTGCGTCTGTCAGGTACGAGCACGCGGTCGTCCATTGCCGCCGGGCAAAGGCCTCGCGGCCGTTGCGAAGGACGTCTTCTCTGGTCATAAACAAGCCAAACTGCTGTGAGGATGGGATCGATCGCTGTCTTCCCGAGAGTACCGTCCCGCTTTCCGGAGTGTCAAACGGGGCGGAGGACGATCCGAACAACGGACATCATCTCTGGCGGATTCTTAAGACACCCCGCCTCCGCTTGAGTGATCCCAACAACGCGCGAGGATTCTGGTTAATCGTGACTCAGTGTGATTTCTGGGAATTTCGGGTTCGACCCGGTCCAACCGTCAAAACGGTCAACCTCGTCGAAGCGGCCCCACCGGATCAAGTGCAAGCAGGTGCCGGATCGGCATGCAGGAGGCAACAACGCCCACAATCAGGACACTCACTGAAACAGCGAAAATCACGACAGGGTCGGCCGGGCTGACTTCATGGAGCAGACTGCTCAGAAGCCTTCCCGCCGCAACGGCGACGGCGATCCCGAGGGTGAGTCCAACCGCGATGCGGGTAAGTACCCTCCCCACCTCCCGTCGGTAAATGTCCTGATGGCGCGCGCCGACAGCCAGCCGGATCCCAATTTCGCCGGCGCGCTGCGCGACAGAATAGCTGATCATGCCGTAGATGCCCACGGCCGCGAGCGCCAGCGCTGCCACAGCGAAGCTCCCGACTACCAAAGAGATGAAACGCGGCTGTCCGAACGAGGCCGACAACCCTCCAACGAGGGTCGCTATGTTGTACGGCGTCAATTCCTGGTCGACCTCACCAATCTTGGCGCGCACTCCGTCGAGAACCTGCAAGGGATCACCGGATGTGCGGATCAGAAGGTTGAAGCCGGACATGGGATTTTGCCGAAAAGGCAGGTAGACGGCCGGTCGGGTCGGAATCGTAAATCCGTCGGCGGGCTTCATGTCCCCTGAAACACCGACGACCTCCCGCTTGATGCCGAAGACGTCAATTGACGCATTGACCGGGTTCTCGCCAGGGAAATGCCGCCTCACAAAGGCTTGATTTACGATCGCCACCGGTGGATGACGGTCATCGTCCGTCGCAGCAAATGCCCGGCCAGCCTGAATCGGGATCCGCAAGGTCCGGAAGTAGTGTTCATCAACCGGGCAGAACTCCGCTTCATCGCGGTCCCCGGGTGCCGGTGCCGGCCTTCCGACTACCGTGACCCGGGTCGACCACCCACCCGCCAGTGGGCTGTGCAGGGCAAGCGCGACGCTTTCGACTGTCGGCAGGGTTCGGATGCCTTCCACCAGGCGGTTCGTCGCGTTCGTGACTTCCGGCCACTTCAGGAATGGCCATTTTTCAGGCGGAGGATAGCGGTGACTGGGGAGCTCGAGACTCAGCTGCAGAACCTGTCTCGGGTCGTAGCCTGGATCGGTGTGGCTCAAACGCCAAAAGCTCTTCACCAGCACGCCTGCAGCCACCAGGAGGACGAGAGCCAGCGCCACCTGAACGGTGACCAATGTCTCCCTCACACGACGTGCTCTCGTATTCTCAGTGGTCGTTCGCGTTCCCGCTTTCAGCGCGTGGTCCACCGGCACTTTTGACATCGCAACCGCCGGGCCGATTCCAAACATAACGGCAGTAAGCAGCGCGACTGACATCAGGAACAACAAAACGGGCCAACTCAACTCCATTTGGTCGAGTCTCGGAACAATCTCTGGTTCCAGGCTCGCGAGCAACTTCATCAGAAGCCGCGCTATTCCAAGCGCCAGGCTGCCGCCCAGCGCAACCAGCAGCACGGTTTCCGTCAGGAGCTGCCTGATTATCCGTCCTCGCGTCGCGCCCAGAGCCGATCGCACGGCCAGTTCGTTTCGACGGGCCGACAGCCGGGCCATCAAAAGATTGGCCAGATTCAGGCACCCGATTAGAAGCACGGCGCCAACCGCAGCCTGCAACAAGTGCAGCGAAGCGCGGCTGCCGCCCACCAATTGCTCCTGGAGGGCCACAAGCTCCGCCCCACGCCCTTTGTTGTCGTCCTGGAAGGCCTGTTCCAACCGACTCATGATGCCTGACATTTCGAGCTGAGCGCGCTCGATCGACGTTCGGTCTCGAAGGCGCCCGAACAATGCGACATTGTGCATTCCACGGTACTGCTCGTTGGCGCCCGGAGTAAGCGGGAGCCAGACCTCTGGAGCATGAAAAGGGACGAGAGCGCGGCTGAGTGCCAACGGTGCAACGCCCACAACCGTGTGACGAACGCCGTCGAGGACAACGGACCTTCCGACGATTCTCGCCTCCTTTCCGAATTTTCTATCCCAAACCTGATACCCAATGATCACCGGAGTTCGGTCGGCATTCCGGAATTCCTGGTCGGTGAATGCCCGCCCCACAACGGGTTCGATGCCCATGACCCGAAAGTAGTCCTCGGTGACTCTTGCTCCTTGAAACCTTTCCGGCTCCCCGACGCCCGTGAGCGTCGCGTTGATTGAGCTCGAGCCTGCGATCGATTCAAACGACTTGGCCTGTCCCTTGATGTCGAGAAAATCCGGGTAAGAACCGGTTTCCCGGCTGGTCCCTCTTATGCGATCGTTCTCCCAGATGACGACAATCCGATCCGGGTCGCTAAACGGCAAAGGACGTAACAGCACCGTGTCCAGCAAACTGAAGACAGCGGTATTGGCGCCAATGCCAAGCGCCAGAGTGAGAAGAACAACAGTGCTATAGAGGGGCGAGCCTAACAGTTTCCGTGTCCCGTAGCGCACGTCCTGCCCAACCGCCTCAGCCAGGGGCACTCCTTTTTGCTCACGGCAGGATTCCTTGCTCTTGGCCACGCTCCCGAAGCTCCTAATCGCCGCCAGGCGGGCGGCTTCCTCGGCCATACCCTGACGTTCGTTTTCCTCCCGCTGCATCTGGAGATGGAAGGCCAGCTCGTCATCGAGTTGCTGCTCCACGCTCTTTCTGCAGACGAGCGCCCAGAGACGGCGAAAGACAGCTGGGTAATGCATGCTATACCTCTTGAGGCTTAAGAACCCGGTTGACCGCGGCCGACAGACTTTCCCATCTGTGCGTCTCGGCCGCCAACTGTTCGCGGCCGACCTCTGTGATTTCGTAGTAACGCGCCTTTCGGTTGTTCTCTGAGATGCCCGGTTCTGCCCGGATCCAGCCTTGCATCTCCAGCCGGTACAGTGCCGGGTAAAGCGAGCCCTGCTCTACCCGCAGCACGTCCTCGGAGAGACGTTCGATTCGTTTCAGCAATCCGTATCCGTGCATCGGTCCAAGCTCCGCTGCCCGAAGGATGAGCATGTCCAGAGTGCCCTGCAGGAGATCCGCTTTAGTCTTCGTCATCGTTTCCTTCCTAGATTACCTAGGAATAGTATCGCGAAGCTTCTCCTAGATTGTCAAGGAGTCAAGAACTCGCCGCACAACAGCTGATCTGCCGCAGCACAGGAGGTGCTACGGCCGTGCGGGAGTGAGCCAGGAGGGAGCCGCGCACGGGAAAGGTGTCGGAAAAGTCGCGGACTGGGCGAAGCAGTTGCTTCTGAGAGCCCCGGGGCTCCAAAGGAGCTGCCCGTACTCCAAATTTATTCCCGGATTGCCAGATCCGCCTGGTCGATCGGCTTATCGCCTCGCACGAATCCAATGAATTGCAGATAGTTGAGGACGATGTCGGCATTGTCCTCGGCTGTCCGACGGATAGTTTCCAGAGTGATCTCTGGGTTTACGGGTTCCTCGTACGGATCGTCAATCCCGCTGAAGCCGCGAATCGCTCCGGATCGGGCCTTGGCATACATTCCTTTGACATCCCGTTGCTCACAAACCTCTAACGGCGTGTCGACGAAAATCTCCACGAAACGGTCCTGTCCGATCATGGCGCGCACCTCGTTGCGGGTTGCACGGTACGGACTCACCGCGGCGCAGATCGCCACGCCTCCGTGTCTGACGACTTCAGAGGCTACGAAGCCGATCCTCCGGATATTGGTGTCCCTGTCTTCCTTGCTGAAACCCAGCCCCTTCGACAGGTGCGTCCGGACCACATCCCCATCGAGCAGCGTTATTGATCTACCCTTTTCCTCGAGCAAGACTGTGAGGATTTCGGCCACGGTCGACTTCCCCGCACCGCTCAGGCCGGTAAACCAGATGCAAACACCCTGGCGGAAGCGCGGAGGATATTTCTCGGCGAGGATTTCCGCCACCTCCGGACGGGTAAACCATTCGGGCAGCTGCTTTCCTTTGTCCAGATACTGCTCCCGAACTTGCGTGCCGGAGATCAATGCCGGTTCTTCGCCGGCCGGGATTTCGGATACCTGCATGTACTTGCGTTGAGTCGGCACATAGGCCATTTCTTCGAAGGGGACGATCCCCACGCCCAGTTCCAGGCTATACCGGAGTGCCAACTCCTGGGCCTCGTCCGCACGGTAAAACGGCTTTCCGCTCGAATCCACCCCCGGACTGGCGTGATCACGGCCGACGATCATGTGATTCGCCCCGTAATTGCGGCGGATCAGGCCGTGCCAGACCGCTTCCCTGGGGCCGGCAAAACGCATCGCCAAAGGAAGCAGGGCCAGGACTACCCGGTTCGGGTCGAAATATCGGCTGACCAAGCTTCGGTAAGTGCGCACCCGGGTGAAATGATCCACGTCTCCCGGCTTTGTCATACCCACCGCGGGATGCAAAAGGAGCACGCCCTCGAGCGACTGTACCGCGCGCTTGGCCAGTTCCTCGTGGGCGCGATGAAGCGGATCACGGCTCTGAAAGGCGACTACATTTTCTCTACCGCGGCCCACCAGACATTCGCGCGTCTCGGCGGGCGTCAGTCTCAGTTCTCGGAAATCGTAATGCTTGGGCAGTTGCAGCACTCTCAGTGAGCCGCTGACGTTGAGTTTTCCCCACCGATGCATTTCCGCAACAACCGGGTGTCGGAGATCAAGAGTCCCGAACACTGTTTCTGCAGCCTTTCGCAGGTCCCACGGATAAATCTCCTCGACTGTCATGACGGCAAGCAGCTCGTTCTTCTCATCCCTCAAGACAACCTTTTCATCCAGCCGGGGCGCCGATTTTTCGTCGACAGGGAGCGTCACCGGGATTGGAAACAGAGTCCCGTTTGCCAGGCGCAGGTCCTCGACGACCGACTCGTAGTCCGCCCGCCCCATGAAACCATCCAAGGGAGAAAATGCCCCGCAGGCCAGCAACTCGAGATCAGCGACGGACCGAGGCGACAGTTGCAGGGAATTGAGATGAGCGGCGTCCTGCTTCAGGCTCTCCCGCTCATCGGATTTGACGACAAGATCAATAAGGCGCCCGCCGTAGGGTGTGATCAGCACAGTACCTCCGAGGAAAGATCGGACTGGACAGAGTGGATTTGTATGCAGTCTAAACAAAGGCGCGCGTCGCATTCAAGCTTTGCATTGGAGTGTGGCAGCACCGACTTGACCACCTCACGGAATGGACGTAGACTGCACTTAGTTGTAAATAGACCTACTCTATTTACCCATTCTGACAACTCACCGGTTCTTTGGCTTGAGCGCCCAAGGGAGGTGCTTCATGTCGAGTCAGGATCGGCCGACCGCCTTGCTACTGGTTGTCGGCCTCGTACTTGGTTTATCCGCCTGCGGCTCTGAAACTTCAGACCACGCAACTCCAATCCGTCTTGTCGATACGTTCCGTTCGGAAATGGTTAAGGGAACGCCCGATTCGATCAGGGAGATCGAACCGTTGGCCTTATGGGATTTTTCGAAACCTGGCCAAGCCAAGACCAAAGAGGCGCCGGAGACCCTCGGCTGGAAAGCGGGACCCGCTGTTTCCGGCCTCGCCCTGCGTAACGGCCGCCTTACGGGGCGTTCAACCGCGGATTTTCCGATCGTCTATGTCAGCCAGGAACTCGAAAACGGCGATCTGATTCACTCCATAGAGATTCGGATGCGGGCCAGCAAGGGCGCCAACCTCAGTGTGGGGTCGGCCATGGTTCGCAACCGCGGCCCGGCACCGGATAAGCCCGACTTCAAGCAGATAGTGGCGATGGCCCGGCAGATGCCCTGGCCTGACAGCACTCCTCTCATCCCAGGAGAGGGATTCCAGAACTACACAGTTCAGCTGATGCGGCCGACGATCGCCAGGAATCTTCATCACCTGCTGATCCGGCCCACTGATGTTCCGGATGCCGAATTTGAAATTGAATCGGTCCGACTGGTTTCCCGAAGGGAGCACCTCGCCCGCATTCCGTCTGGGATAGGCTGGCAAGGACTGTCTGAGATTTACCGTGAAACACTGGTCTCCCGCAGTCCGGAGACCATCGAAGTCGAAGTCGACCTGGCCAAGAACCCCTGGCTTGATCTCAACCTGGGAACGGTCGAGTTCGCCCCGGTAACGTTCAGGGTCAGTGGGGCGGCCGCAGGGGACTCGAAGCCCCAGACTCTGCTGGAGCGGACGATCACCATGCCCCAGCGCTGGGAGTCAACGCCGATCGACCTTTCGCGGTTCGGAGAAAGCCGTGTTCGTTTATCGCTTTCCCTGCAAAGCTCGGAGCCGGGTGCCCTGGGTTTTTGGGGGAGTCCTGTCATTCGCGACAACGGAAATCGGCCGGCGCTGGCGCGGCAGGACGCGCCTGCGGGCGACGGAACCCGGAGGCCGCAGGGAGTTGTCCTCATCATTGCCGACACCCTGCGCCGGGATCACCTGAACTTCTACGGGTACGGCAGGGAGACCGCGCCTTTCCTCACCCGCCTGGCCCGCGAGGGGGCGCTCTTCAAGGATACCGTCTCTCAAGCGACGTGGACGAAGGTCTCGACCCCGGCCATCATGACCTCGCTTTATCCGACGGCACACGGCGTGAAGGAATTCACGGACACGTTGCCCGCGAGCGCCAACACCATGGCGGAGGTCTTCCGAAATGCGGGCTACGCCACCGTTTCCTATTCATCGGTCCTTTTCACCGGAAAGTTTACGAACCTGCACCAGGGTTTCGAGGAACTGCATGAATCGACTTCCGTGAAAGATCCCGAATCGAGCAAAACCGCCCGTGAATACGTCGACCGCCTGGCGCAGTGGCTCGAGCTTCACAAAGATGTCCCGTTTTTCGCATTCCTTCACGTCTTCGACCCGCACGACCCGTATGAGCCCTATCCGCCTTACAACGGGCTGTGGGCCGACCTGGGAAAGAAGGAGGAGCACCTCGAACACCTGAAAAAAGTGCGCGAAGTCATCAAGGATCCTCTGATGAAGAACTTCGGGATGCCAAACCGGCAGGAGCTCCTTCAGGCCGGGCTCAACCCCGATGAATACGTCCGTTACGACGAAGACTGGTACGACGGATCGATCCGGGCGCTCGACGCGGAGATCGCCCGGCTCTACGAGCGCCTGAGGATGCTGGGGCTGAGTGACAAGACATTGATCGTCTTCACCAGTGATCACGGCGAGGAGTTCCTTGACCACGGACGCATGTTCCATGGTCAGACAACCTATGGCGAATTGAACCAGGTCCCACTGCTCTTCCACCTGCCCGGCGTTGTGCCGTCTGCAGTCGTCGACGAAACGGTTGAGAGCATCGACATCATGCCGACGATTCTCAAGCTCGCCGGCCTTCGGGAGCCCGGCAAGTTGCTGGGACGCGACCTCGTTCCCCTCCTGTCGCAACGGAAGGAGACGAGCCCGGCAACGTCGAACGGCCGCGCGGTCGCCCACGCGAGCGAGAGCCGGCAACCGCAACCCGCGGTGACGGAAAAGCTGGCGACCACGATGATCGGTGGACCACCCCCCAGGGATAGCGGCTCGGTGGCCCTGATCTGGAACGGCTGGAAGCTCATTCACAATTTCGCGCGTCCGCAAGGCGGGCCGGAATTCGAGCTTTACAACCGCGCCCAGGACCCTCTGGATCATCACAACGTGGCTGAGGCGAATCCCGAGCAAGTCAAGGTCATGCGTCCCATGATCGACGCCTGGCGTAAGCGAGCGGAGGCGGCTCGCTTACCCAAGGGAGACAGCGGCGGAAATCTGTCCAAAGAAGAACTGCAACGGCTGAGGAGCCTGGGGTACATCAAGTGAGCGAGTTATCGTTCGGTGTACTGCGACTCAGGCGGCTGCTGCCTGGGTGGCGGACGTCTGGTTCTGGACCGCGGACGTCGCGTCCGCACTGGGATCGCGGACGTCCCGTCCGCGCGGCGGGCATCATGCCCGCCGTTCCGACTTGTTCAGCTTATAGCGATCTCCGAAAGAAGACGCCGGGCAAGATGCCCGGCGCGCGGGCAGGATGCCCGCGAACCCAGTGCGGACGGGACGTCCGCGCTCCGGAAGGCCGTGGCCGCCATCCAGGAAGGCGCTTTGTCGTCACCTTCGCGCTCCTGCTCTTAGCTGTCCTGGTCGCACCGGGAAGCGCGAACGCCTACATCGGCCCGGGGGCCGGCATCGCATTCGTCTCTTCCTTCCTGGTCATCCTGACGACCTTGTTCCTCGCCTTTGTGACTCTTCTGACCTGGCCCTTCCGCTGGGCGGTCCGAGTCATCAAAGGGCGCACCGCCCTTCGCCGAAGCCGGGTCAAGAAAGTGATCATCGTCGGACTCGATGGCCAGGACCCCAGGCTGACCCGTCAATTCATGGACCAGGGACTCTTGCCGAACTTCGCCAAACTGAAACAAATGGGCAGCTACGCCGATCTTGGCACGACTTACCCGGCGGAGTCCCCGGTCGCGTGGTCCTCGTTTCAGACCGGGTGCAATCCCGGACGGCACAGAGTCTTCGATTTCCTCGTACCCAATCGCAAGTCCTACCTCCCGGAGCTCTGCTCCGCGCGGATCGAGCCGCCAACGAGGTATTTGTCCTTCGGTCGCTACAAAATCCCGCTGGGAAAGCCGAAGATCCAGTTCGAGCGCAAGAGCCAGTCGTTCTGGAAAATACTCAGTGACCACGGCGTCTTCAGCACGATCATTCGCGTCCCGATCAGTTTCCCTCCCGAGAAATTCAAAGGGCTGCTCCTGTCGGCGATGTCCGCGCCCGATCTCCTCGGAACTCAGGGAACCTTTTCTTACTATACGAGCGAGCCTGACGAGCACAACCGGTTTACCGGAGGCAACCAGGTCGCCGTGGAGCGAAACAACGGGACGATCACGAGCTTTGTCCTCGGTCCCGGCAACCCTCTTCTGAAGAACGGCGATGACATGAAGATCCCGTTCTCGGTCGCTGTCGGAAACAACGGCGACCAACCGGTTCTCTGCCTGAACGGACGACGTTACCCGCTGAAGCTCAGGGAGTTCACACCCTGGATTCCACTGGAATTCAAAGCGGGTCTGGGGATGAAGGTGCGGGGAATGTCCCGTTTCTATCTGAAAGAGAGGCATCCCCATTTCAAGCTCTATATGACGCCTGTCAATATCGCGCCGGACAAACCCGCGTTGCCCATCTCTCAGCCGACGACCTATTCAATGTACCTCGCGAAGACGCAAGGTCCCTTCTCAACCCTTGGCCTTGCCGAAGACACCTGGGCGCTTAATGAGCGTGTTCTCGACGAGGAAGCATTCCTGCAACAAACGTATTCGATCCACGAGGAGCGGGAACGGATGCTCTTCGATGCGATCGAGAAGACGACACGAGGCGCCGTCGTGTGCGTTTTTGACATCACCGATCGGCTCCAGCACATGTTCTGGCGATACCTCGAACCTGACCACCCTGCGAATCGAGACAAAGAGTCCGAACGGCACCGCGACGAGATCCGGAAGCTCTATCAGCGGATGGATGACCTGGTGGGCAGGGTCATGGAAACGCTTGACGACGATACCGTCCTCGTCGTGATGTCCGATCACGGTTTCAGCTCGTTCCAGCGGAGTGTCAGCCTGAACTCCTGGCTGTATCAGAACGGCTATCTGGCGCTCAAAGACCGGCCAACCGGCGAAGAGTGGTTTCGCGACGTTGACTGGAGCCGAAGCCGCGCCTACGCGGTCGGCCTCGGAGGAATCTATCTGAACGTAGCCGGCCGGGAGGCCAAGGGAATCGTTCCGACCGGCGAAGCTCAAGCGCTGAAGAATGAGCTCATCGCCAAACTGCGTGATTTGACGGATCCCCAGTCGGGCGCTCATGCCATTCGCGACGTCTACGATACCAAGCTGATTTACCGCGGACCTTACGCCGATGAGGGACCGGACCTGATCGTCGGCTTTGCTCCCGGATACCGGGTCTCATGGACCTCGGTGACGGGTGCGGTGGCCCCCTGTGTCTTCGAGGACAACGTCAAGAGTTGGAGCGGCGACCACTGCCTGAATCCACCGGATGTACCTGGGATCTTCTTCACGAACGGAAAGATCAAGGCGAGCAGCGTGAACATCATGGACGTCGGCCCCACGGTCCTGGATCTCTTTGGTATCCCCGTGCCGGCCCACTGTGACGGAAGATCTGTCATGCCCCAAGGAGGGGCGACGGCATGAAAGCAGGGTTCAAAGTCATATCCGTGGCCTTCCCGACCACCGTGCTCGCGTTTTTGGCCATCGGGACAATCGAGCGGAACCAGGAACCCATGAAGAAAGTGGTGATCCTGGGAATTGACGGGATGGACCCGCAAATCCTGAAGGGGTTCGCCGACCAGGGATTCCTGCCGAACTTCAGCAAGCTGATGGCTACGGGCGATTTCAAACCCCTCGAGACGACAATGCCGCCGCTCAGCCCCGTCGCGTGGTCGACCTTCATTACCGGGACCGATCCCGGCGGGCATGCGATCTTCGATTTCATCCATCGCGACCCGAAAACCATCATGCCCGAATTCGCCATGGCGCGGACGATACCCTCCGACTGGACGTTCACACTCGGTTCCTGGGTGATTCCTCTCAGGGGCGGACGAATCGAGTCGCTGCGTCGCGGGCGGGCCTTCTGGGAGTTGCTCGAAGAGAAAGGCGTGCCCACCACGATCTACCGTATACCCTCCAACTTCCCGCCCCAGTCCGACGGACACGCGTTGTCGGGGATGGGGACACCCGACATTCTCGGGACCCCGGGCACGTTTTCCTTCTACACCGACCAGCCTCCTCCGGGCAGTCAGGACATCAGCGGCGGAAAGGTTTTCGAAGTGAGCGTTCGGGATTTCAAGGTGAGCGCCGAGCTCATGGGCCCCGACAACACTTTCCGGACTTCGGGCGCAAAAATGACCGTGCCGTTCGAGGTTTTCCTGGACCCCGAACAGCCGGCGGCCAAGTTTATCGTTCAGGATCAGGACTTCGTCCTAAAGGAAGGCGAGTGGAGTGATTGGATTCGAGTCGATTTCGAAGCGCTGCCCCACCTGGTCGGCGTCAGCGCGATCGGCAGGTTTTACCTGCAGCAGGTGCGGCCCGGCTTCAAGCTCTATGTGACGCCCCTGCAGATCAATCCCGAAGACCCGGCCATGTCGATTTCCGTTCCGGAAAATTGGTCGGCCGATCTTCAGAGGGAGCTTGGCTACTTCTACACCCAGGAACTTCCTGAAGAGACCAAGGCCTTCTCGGCCGGCATTTTCAGCGGCGAGGAGTTCTGGGAACAGTCGCAGTTTGTATTCAAGGAGAGCCGGAGGGCACTGGATTATGCCCTTCGCGATTTCAAGGAAGGCCTCCTGTTTTTCTATTTTTCGAGCGTCGATCAGGGCTCGCACATGCTCTGGAGCTACAGCGACGAGAAGCACCCGGGCTTTCGACGCGACAGCAAGCTGTCTGGTGCGATCCGGATCCTCTACCAGGAAATGGATGAGGCACTCGGGAAAGTCATGCGATCCATCGATGACCAGACGACTTTGATCGTCATGTCCGATCACGGATTCAATCCCTTCTACTGGGAAGTGAACCTGAACTCCTGGCTGGTCGACAAGGGGTACGTGCAGCTGAAAGACCTCACGCAGCGGGACGGCGTAACGCTCTACCAGAACGTCGACTGGTCGAGAACCCAGGCGTATGCGCTCGGGCTCAACGGCATCTATGTGAACCTGAGAGGTCGTGAGGGCAACGGCGTAGTTTCCCGGGGAGCCGAGTATGACCGTTTGCTCGATCGTCTCGAGGCTGATCTTCTGTCGATGGAAGATCCCCGCAACGGCAACCACCCGGTGACGCTGGTGACCCGGACCAGGCGCGACTTGAAGGGAACCCATCTCGATTCGGCGCCCGATCTGATAGTCGGGTACAACCGGGGTTACCGGAGCTCGTGGAAAAGTCCCCTCGGCGAGTTCCCCCGGGAGATCTTCATCGACAATCGGGATCCCTGGAGCGGCGATCACAGCGTCGATTACCGGCTTGTGCCTGGCATTCTCCTGTCGAATCGAGCGATCAGCCTGGAGAAGCCAGCCCTTTACGACCTTACAGTCGGCGTTCTGGATGAATTTGGAGCCAAAAAACTTCCCGAGATGATCGGGAAAGATTGCCTGAATTAGCGTTGTCCTCGAAGACGGAGAAGAAATGATGTTTGGATCGAAGATAAAGATCGAGAAGAACCTGTTGGAGAAGGTCAGGAAGTATTCGAAGATTGCCGGCTATTCGTCGGCGGAAGAATTCGTTACGCACGCCCTCGAAAAAGAGGTCGCGAAACTCGAAGACGCCGGCTCCGAAGAGGAAATCAAAGAGAGGCTGAAGGGGCTGGGATATATCTCGTGAAGGTTGGGGCGGCGGGGCGACAGCAGAGCAGCCTTGTCAGAGCCGCGCCCACACGCAGCGTTTTGCAGCGGAGTAAGCGGGTTTATGCGACTTCCTGTCAGAGCCGCGCACGGAGCGCTTTTCAGCGGAGTAAGCGGGTCCGGTCCGCACACTCGACAACGAGAACCCGCTTACTCCGCTGAAAAGCGCTCCGTGCGCGGCTCTGTTCGATCTTCGCTGGTCGCGCGGTGTTGCCGTAAGCGACAGTGTCTTTGACGAGGCCGTCAGTTAGGCGGACCAACCAGGCCGCCCAGTGAGGTCGATGGATATGGAACTGATGAATCGATTGATCACTGCACTTTTTGGCGTACTGTTCTGGCCGCTCGAAGTCCTTCCATCGCTCTGGGCCTTAATCGTTATCTCCGTGGTTACCGGGGCGCTGATGGTTTGGGTCTTCGGCCGACTCTCCAAACAGGATCGGATAACCCAGGTTAAGGACCAGATCCGGGGCAAGCTGTTCGGTGTTCGTCTTTATCAGCACGAGATCGGTGTGGTACTGAAGCTCCAACGCCAGATATTGCGCCACACAATCACCTATATGGGTTTGTCGCTGCTCCCGATGCTCGTCCTCCTGATCCCGCTGTCTCTGGTGATCGTCCAGTTGAACCTGCACTTCGGCAGCAGGCCTCTTCGACCGGGCGAACAGGCGCTCGTGAAAGTCAGCGTGGCTGACCCATCGCTTCTGAATGGTGCGCCGCTCTCCCTGAAGGGTGATTCCTCCTTTGTTGTCGAAACGCCTCCAGTGCGGGCTGTCGCGGCAAACGAGATCGCCTGGCGAATACGGGCCGTGCAGCCCGGACGGCATTCTCTGAAGCTCCAGATCGGCGGGCGGGAGGTCGAGAAGGATCTTCAGATCGGCACCAGATGGGGCGCCGTCTCATCACTCAGAACGTCCAGCTGGCTTGATTTCCTGCTCTACCCGGCTGAACCTCGGCTCGAGCCGGAGACCGGCGTGACGGCCGTGGAGGTCGGTTACAAAGCGCTTCCTTTGCAGGTGCTCGGCTGGAATCTGGATTGGCTCGTTTTCTTCTTTGTCGTGTCGGTCGTCGCCGGTTTTGCGTTAAAAGGCGTGCTTGGGGTCCAGTTGTAAAAAGAGAAGCAAGGGAGAAGGCGATCAAGGTGATCTCACAACTCCTGCCCGGGCTCCCTCCGGAGAACACCTATCAGGTTCTCTTCGTTTCGATCTGGACGTTGCCCGGATGGCATCCGCCGTCGACGAGGCTCTCTACCGCAATCGTTCCGCCACGACGATCCCGGGTTAAGACGACCGATTCCCTCCAGAGTCAACCACAGGTGCGGACGGAGCGGCGACAAGAGGAGCGGTCGTGCAAGCACTCCCAACAACCCTGCTAGACCCCCCACTTTCTGATATATTAAACTCGTAGAAGCGGTGACGTGATTTCTGTCATATTTCACACAAACATAAAAGGAATAATAACTTAGCTATGACATCAGAGCGGACAATTGATGGGTCACTTGCAAAGACACATCCTTGGTTGACTTTCACCGTAAACCTTCGGAAGGCTCCGACGGCGCTTTGGGTTGCTTTGGGAGAGTGCCAGTCAAAGTGTGAGCACATAGCCGGAACACCGCTCCGACCGGAAACGGCAAAGCGATTGTACAGAATCTATCTAGCGAAAGGCGTGCTGGCAACCACCGCAATCGAAGGCAATACCCTTTCTGAAGAAGAAGTCCTGAAGCACTTGGAGGGTAAGCTTGACGTGTTACCCTCCCGGGAGTACCTGGTCCAGGAGGTGGATAACATCATTGACGCCTGCAACTGGATTACGGGTAGGATCTCAAGAGGCGAGGACCTGGGACTGACGCGAGATCTGTTCGCACGCCTGAATGACATGGTCCTGAAGAATCTGACTTTACCAGACGAAGTAGAGCCGGGACAGATACGCCAACACCAGGTTGGAGTAGCACGATATCGTGCACCGCGAGCGGAGGACTGCTCGGCGTTACTTCAACGGTTGCTTGACTGGCTGAATAGTGAAACCTTTCGGCCGAAGCCCGGTATGGAGATAGTCTACGCGACAATCAAGGCGATCATGACGCACCTTTACCTCGCTTGGATTCACCCCTTCGGAGACGGAAACGGTAGAACAGCGAGACTGGTTGAGTTTCTGATATTGATCACGTCAGGTGTACCAGCTCCCGCCTGCCAACTCTTAAGCAACCACTACAACCAGACCCGGACCGAATATTACCGCCAGCTCGATGCCGCCAGCAGGTCGGGTGGAGACGTTATCCCTTTCATGCAGTACGCAGTGACTGGCTTTGTGGACGGCCTTAGAGAGCAAATCCGACACATCAAACAACAGCAGTTGGATGTCGTGTGGCGGAATTATGTGCATGAGACGTTCAAGGACCGTGACGGCGCAGCCGATCAACGCAAGAAAAGGCTGGTCTTGGATCTATCTGAAAAGACCACACCTGTACCCTTCAATGAGCTTGTTGAGGTAAGTCCCCGGGTAGCCTTTGCGTACGCCAGAAAAACAAGGAGAACGCTGCTTCGTGACGTGGGCGAACTCATCGGCGTTCAGCTGCTCGTAAGGACGGATGAAGGTTTCACGGCCAACAAGCAGCTAATAACTGCCTTTCTACCGGTTTGCAAGGGCAGCGTCCAAGAGCAAAGGAGCTAAGAGGTAATGTCCTGAGCGGTTATCGAGCCGACAAAGAGTATCAGCAATATTGTCAGGCAAACTGTTCGCATTTCCTCAACTCCTGTCTTCGCGAGGGTGAACTTGCGCAATGAGAAGCGGGATCTTATCTAGTGATTCCTATGCAAAGAAAACCCGGGCCCTATGCTGTTTCGAGCGAGGGGGAGGAGACACCGAGATCGTCATCGTCACAATTCGCCGCGGATGACGCGGAAGTGCTGGACGCTTACTCCCGTGCGGTCAGTAATGTCGCAGAGAAAGTGAGTCCAGCCGTAGTTCACATAGCCGCACAACCGAGGGGGGCAGGCGGGCGCGCGAGCGGACCGAACCAGCCTGCCGCGTCCGGTTCCGGCGCCATTTTCACCCCGGACGGGCTGATCCTCACCAACAGCCACGTCGTGCACAATTCCGGAAAACTGACGGTTACGACTCTGGAGGGATGGAGCAGTGAGGCGTCCCTGATCGGCGAAGACCCGGACACCGATCTGGCCATCGTCAGCATTCCCGGGTCGAACCTGCCGATTATCGACCTGGGAGATTCGAACCGGTTGAAGGTTGGCCAGTTGGCGATCGCGATAGGCAACCCGTTTGGCTTCCAGTGCTCCGTTACCGCAGGGGTCGTCAGCGCTCTCGGCCGTTCGCTGCGCTCCTATTCCGGCCGCATTATCGACGACGTGATTCAGACGGACGCGGCGCTCAATCCGGGCAATTCAGGCGGGCCTCTGGTGGATTCCCACGGCCGGGTCATCGGCCTCAATACCGCGGTGATCCTGCCCGCGCAGGGGATCTGTTTCGCGATCGCCTCCAACACCGCCAGAGTCATCGCCGGCAAACTGCTGAAGGATGGGCGCGTCCGGCGCAGCTACATCGGCATCATGGGACACAATGTGCCGCTTGCAAGGAAGCTGATCAGGTTCCATCAGCTGCCCCTCGAGAGCGGAATACTCGTTGAGGCGGTCGAACCGCGCAGCCCATCGGCCGATGCCGGCTTGCGCCCGGGCGATGTCGTAATCGCGCTGGCCGGCCAGCCGGTCGGCGGAATCGACGAGCTTCACAGGATCCTGACGGAAGAAAAGGTCGGAACGAGGCTCGAGATCGTGATCCTGCGAGGTCGTCGCAAGGAGGATCTGGCAATTGTTCCCGCCGAGCGTCCGCCCCTGGCGGCATAAACCGGGGCTTGGCCCTCCTCCCTTGCGCAAGATGAGACCGAACGTGAGCGATAACGCAAGCCTGGACGATGATGTGGCCGTTGAGAGGAAAGACTGCTTGAGGGATGTGGACCGGCTAAACTAAACTGCGAACGGTTCACAACTATGAAAACGATCCTCCGACTGACCGGACTCTTCGTCCTCGTTCAACTGTGCATCGCCGCCCCGGCCGACCGGCCGCAGAAAGTCATCTTCGATTGCGATCTGGCGGGTGACGTGGATGACGCATTCGCCGTCTCGCTGTTATTGAGCAGTCCCGAATTCGAGGTGCTGGGTCTGGTCCTGGACCACGGCAACACCTCCAAGCGCGCCCAGGTCGCCGGCCGCCTGCTGTACGAACTGGGGCTCGAGGAGAAAATACCGATCGTGGTCGGGCGGGCCACTCCGGGCATCGTTGGTGAGCAAACCGGCATTGCCCCCGATTCGCACCAGTTCCTCTGGGGACAGGGCTTCGAGCGCTGGAAGCCCGCCTCAAACGACGCTGCTCAATTCATCGTTGAAACCCTCCGCCGTTATCCGAACGAAGTCACCCTCTTCACCGTTGGTCCCGTGTCCAACATCGAAGATGTTATACGCCGGGACCCGGAGGCGCTCAAGCTGACCAAGCGCGTCATCTCCATGTTTGGCAGTTTCACGATGGGATACGGGGGACCGGGCACGAAACCCGAACCCGAGTGGAATGTCCGCGCCGACGTCAAAGCCGCGCGGGCTTTGGTGGCCAGCGGCGCGAAGCTCACTTTCGCCGGACTGGACACCACCACGATGGTCAAGCTTCGAGAGCCCGATCGCATGCGCCTGCTTTTTCGCAACTCGCCGCTGACTGACGCGCTGTGCGCGCTCTACACGCTGTGGAGTTCCGAGCAGTATGCCCGGCCCGACCCCACGCTGTTTGACGTGGTGCCGCTGGGCATGGTGCTTTGGCCCGAGTTGTTTACGTCGCGCCCGGCGCACGTGCGCGTGGCGGCCAACGGATTGACCGAGATTGTGGACAACGCGCCGCCTAATTGCGAAATCGGTGTGACTGTCGAGAAGGATGAGCTTATTAAGCGCATCATGGTTCGCTACCTGAGGCAAAACCTCATGCGCCAGCCCACGCCCTGAATCGCAAATGAGGCGACTTCTGCAGTTCACCGCGCCATTTGTTGGGCGATTTGCGTGTAGGCCTGGTAGCGGACCCGGGGATCGGGGTGCGCGGCTGCCAGATTCATCGCGTGCTGAAAGTCCTCGACTGCCTGTGTCGCAATCAGCAGGGCCTCGAATCGGTTGGCCTGCTCCTGGACGAACCGGGCGTCCCGCCCCACAGCCGTGGGGTCTTGAGGAGGCGATGCCCGCGGTTTCTTCTCCTCTCGAATGCTCGTCAGAAGCTGGTTTCCCAGCTCGACGATCCGCGGGCTGAGCGTCCCCTGGCAGTCCAGGCAGGTGATAATCAGGTACTGAAAACTGTCGAGCGCCTGCACGGCTCCCTTTTTCGCCAAAATCCCGCCTGCCTGCTCCAAGAGCACAAGCGCGCGGTCAGGATCGCGTTCGCACAAGAGCCGGGCGCCTTGCATCAGTTCGACGAATTCCTGGGGATTCGCATCCGGCGCCTCCAAACGGGCAACGCTCGCCTCCGAAACCGCTCCCGTGCGCCATTGGGACATAATTCGCCTCGAAGTACTGGGCGGCGCCGGGGCACGGGGAGACAGAGCGGCGTCGATACCGCCAAGGGGCTCCAGTTTCTGGCGCAGACCCGGGGCAAGGTTCAAGAGCCGGCTGACGGTGTCGGGCCGATTGCCGAGCGACTGGGCGATCGACAGGACGAGGTTCTCCCGGGCGGAGATCGACACCTTTTTTGCGCCGACATAGACATCCCGGCTTGCCTGCTCGGGCAGGCTTCCCAAGACGGCCTCGAGCTGCGACATCATGTTGGGCAGACGGTCGGGAAGCGCCCAAGCGGCCGTGGAGAAGAGCTGGCCGAAAGAATACCCGGCATTTGGATCAAGACCCTTCTCGAGACTTTGAGCAACGGAATCGTCAAGGAGACGCCCCGCTTCCTCCTCGGCTCCCGCGGAGACAAGCTGTTGGAGGAGGTTACTGCGTGCCTGCAGGTCCAATCGATCGCCCTCGTATTCGGGGAGTCGCCCCAGGGCCTCGACGGGGTCTGAATAGCTCAGTGCGTTGAACTGCTCGTTTGCGAGGCTTTTCCGCACTTGCTCCGCAAACGGCCTGCCCGGCTCCTCGACCCGCGCCTCCGGCCAAGTCCGAACGATCTCGGCGGCGGCATCCGGGTTCTTCTCCCTCAGCAGGTTGAGGAGCATCTGAGCCGAGCTCGTGATTTGCTGATAAGACCTGGAGTCCTCGGCTTTGCCTGCTTGATCCGAGAGCTGTCCGAGCAGCTCCGCAAGAAGCGCGGGCGCCTGTTCGCGATCGAACCGGTTCAGGAGCTGGCCAAGGTCGCCGAGCCACACATCGCCAGCCACCTCCGGCGCAAGCGCCCGGGCTTCGGCCAAGGCTTGCCGGGCGTTCTGCAGCTGTTCCGGGCAAACACGCAACCGGTAAGCGGTCCTTCGCAGCTCATCATCCCCGGCCCTCGTGACAACAACACGAGAAGCCTGGCCGAGACTGAAAGCCACGGAACAGACAAGGAGACCAGCGAACACAACCAGGCGAGTGACGGGACTTCTCACGGAGCCCTCCTCTATTACTTCAATTAGACACCATCAGCGGATGGAAGTGTCAGACGGACCGGGGGCGAGCGGGCAGAGAAGGGGAGTCGGCGCGTACCGAGGATATCCCGAACTGAAGACAACTCGCCACTGCTCTTGAACTGGTTCTCGGCGGAGCGGAGAATTGAAATTGGCCCCAAGAGATCCACGAAGCAGCGAATACAGACTCAGGCGAAAGCCCGAGCGAGGTTTTAAGTCGGCTGTTCTAAAGGTTACTTGGGGCTTTTTTATTTCCGGGTCAGCGGTCTTTCGCCCCTCCGGGCTCCCCCCACGTGACTCTCCACCCCGGGTTCCCTCACCCCGAAACGGGGTTCGGTCACCCGGGGCTACGCGGCTTCCGCCCCTCCGGGGCTCCGGAGACCTCGGGGCTACGCGGCTTTCGCCCCAACATGGCTCCGAAAGCCCGCCCGATCGGTTCCAAAATCGATTGTTCAGTTCACTGAATCCGGCCGCCGACCGACGCACCCCAGCCGCCGCCGGAATCACGATACCCCCCACCGATCACTTGCCGGTTGCTTTGGAAGATCCAGTCGTATTCGATCCAATAGCCGGAGCGCGTCGTCGTTCGGAGGACGAGTCGGTCCGGTTTGCAGACCGTCACGCGGATGTCGACGGTGTCTTCATTGAGCTCTCGAACCGAACAGCCGGCGAAGTCGATCATGAAATGGTGGGGGTGTCTTGCGTCTTGCCAGTAGTTGGTCACACCGTACTTTTCACCGGCGGCGGTCGGGACATTCCCCGCCCCGACGAACCTGAAGCTACCGGCAAAGGCGCCGTAACCATTGCTCGTCACGCCATTTCTGGTGCTTCCCGAGTACGACCCAGCCCCCGGGAAAATCTTTATAACGACAGATCCTCCTCGCGCCGCAGAAATAAGCCCGGCGTGAACCGCGCAGGAACAGACCGATGAATCATCGGTGTACAGATCCGTACCCCAGACGCGGCTGGAGATGGCACCGCCCGGCGGGCAGGTGAAGCCGAACGTTTGACCCTGGTGCGCTCTCAGCGAGTCCGCCTGGGTACTCCAGTCTGCCCGGTTTGTGGGCGTAGTGGGCACATCATTGCCGCCGGACACGAAGACAAAGCTACCGTCCCAGGCGTTGTAACTTTGACTGGTGACGCCGTGGCGCGAGCTTCCCTGGTAGGAGCTTGCACCTTGCCGGATCTCAATGGTGACCGCGCCGCCGGCTGCGGCGTTGATCAAACCCGCATGCACGGCGCAGGTACAGATCGAAGAATCGTCCGTATAGACGTCAGTTCCCCAAACACGGCTCGAAACAGTGCCGTTTGGCGGGCAAACGAACTGAAATCTCTGGCCGTTCTTACCCCGCATACCGTCCGCCTGCGTGCTCCAGCTCGCAGCTTGCTGACTGTAGCCGGAAAATGTGACGAGAACGAAAAGGACGACGCCAGACATCAAACGGACTGTTGTCATTACACTTCCCCTTGTGTTGAATGTAGAAACAGCGATCAGGTTGGAGGCTTGCGAAGTGTAGCAAAGGGCAGCGAATTTCAAAAGAGCCAAACAGATCCCGATCTTCGTCGGGCCTCACGTCGTGCAGGCGGCCAGACTATCGTCGGGCGATTCATACCACCTCAGGGGAGGATGAAGCCCCGGCGCGCTCGAATCTCGACGTTCCCCTCCCCCGAAAATACCACCGAAAGGGAGTGCAGTTTGCCAGGAGTCGCGCGCGAGTAGTAACCGAGCGAGTAGGTGTGGCGCAACTCCTCAGCCACCGCGTCGTAGAAACGATCTAGATCGGAAATGTCACCCAGGTCAAAGGACTTGCCACCCGAGTGGCTGCACAGAGCCGCGATATCGTTTCTCGCCTGTCGGTAACTCTCCGGGAGCTCGGCGAGGCCCTCCCGAGCGCGAACGGGATCCGGAATATTGGCGGCGAAATCGCGCAGGTTCGCTTGCCACTTGCCTCGGTCGGCTCCGACCAAAAAGAGAGCTGCTTCCTTGAGTATGTCTGCTTGAATTCGATTCGGCAGGTCGCGGGAGACGTCTGTGAGAAGGATGCTGTTCCCGGACGCCCACCATGTGGAAGGCGCTCCCGCTACACCCGGGCGGACCCGGGCCCGCTCAATCGCCTTCTTCAGGACTTCCCTGTCGGTTGTATACGGTTGAAGCAGGCATGCCCGCCGGGGTGACCTGTGTTCAACGAGGCACACTTCGGTGGAGGCGGGCAACAGATCCAGAAGATAAATTGCCGCCTCTTTTACATCGGTCACGGTTGTGTCGGAAGTGGCCTCCAGGACCAGTGCCATCCTCGAGAAACGCTCGGCCGCCGTTTTGAGCACCTTTTCCACGTCTTCTTCGGTATCGACCATCAACCCGTAGAGCACTGCGTCACTTTCGTAAACGGCTTGCCTGACTTGACCGATACGCGCCTTGCTTCCGGTATCCTGGCCATCCGTCAGAAAGACCACGGCCTTACGTCCCTCCACTCCCAGAAACACCTCCTGGAGGATATTGACGATCGCGTCATGAAGGAGCGTGCCACTGCGGACTGCGCTTCCCAGGCGGTCCAGACGCTTGGACAGCACTCTCCGATCAGCCGTGAAACTCTGGATCAGTTGCACACGGTCCGCGACGTCCACGATTGCCACCCGATCGTCCGGGGTGAGCCGAGTGAGGAAGCGCTCAGCCGCCTTCCGCAGGAGTTTCAGCTTCGCGCTCGTGCTCCCACTGGTGTCGATAAGCAGAGCCACATGAAAGGGACTCTCGGTCGACTGGAAGAACTTCACTTCCTGTTTGACGCCGTCTTCGCGGACTTCGAAATCCGTGGCGGAGAGGTCACCGAGCCGCCGGCCACTGGCATCCGTCACGCTTGCATTGACCAGCACCATGTTGACAGCGATCCGGATAGCGTGCGGCTTCGGCTGCTCTGGCTGTTTTTGAGCGAGGGCGAGCAGGTTGAAAAGAGCGGCCAGAACCAACACCGGCGCACACCGGCCAGTGACACGAGGATTGAAGTTCATGGTCCCAACGCCTCCAGCGGAAGGAAGATACCCCGCCCTCGAACGAAGGGCAAGCGGATAAGGCCAACGGCCCACTGCGCACTGCCCACTGCGCACTGCCCACTTCCTGCTGCCTGCTGCCTGCTGGCCGCTGCCTGCTGCCCGCTGTCTGCTGGCCGTTGATTTTTTTACTAGACTATTGGTCTAGACTGATGGTCTAATAAGATTGTATGACAGCCAAGAGAGGCCGAAAGAACTCAAAGCAGGCGATTCTCGAGAGCGCCAGAAAGCTCTTTACCCTGACCGGCTACCACGCCACCTCAGTCGACGCGATACTGCTCGACTGCCGGCTCTCAAAGGGCACCTTCTACCATTACTTTCAGTCCAAGTCGGAGCTCCTCGACGGAGTCGTGGATGGCATGCTTCGGGAGGTCATCGCTGCCTCGGCTCACCTTCTGGAGGACGCCGATCTCGACGCGGCGGCAAAGCTCGATCGATTCCTGGGCACCGGACGCAAGTGGCGCCTGGCGCACGTCCGAACTGTTGCGGAGGTTTCGAAAGTCCTGCTGGACGACGAGAACGCTCTGTTACGCGAGAAGCTGAGAATGAGATCGAACGAGATCGTGCTGCCCATCCTGGCCAGGATCATCGCTCAGGGGGTGGCCGAAGGCACCTTTTCGATTCCCCACCCGGATCCGCACGAGACAGGAGCGCTCCTCCTGCACCTCGCGGAAGCGGCGGGAGATGCGAACTTCCGGGAGTTGCTGCGACCCGGGGAGGGCCCCGAACGTCTGGAGCGAATCAAGAGACGGGCGGATGTCTGCTTTGCCGCGATCGAACGGATCCTGGGTGCCCGGCCGGGAATACTTTCCAGGCTGGACGATGATTTTATCGAAGGCGTATCTCGCGCCCTGGGCTCAGGTTCTAAACCGGAACTGCTTCTCCCAACCAGGAAGGAGAACTGATGAACGTCGAAATGATGACGAAGAATCAAGTGACGGAGCGCAATCACCCGGGCGTCCAGGCTGGCGTCCGAAAGTGGTTCATCAAGAACCTGCTGGCCGTTCCAATTATCACAGGGATGCTCCTTCTGGCAGCCGGGCAAGCGGACTGGATCTGGGGCTGGGTCTTCGCGGCTCTCCTCACGGCGAACCTGATCGTCATGTCGGTAGTGCTCATCCCTCGCCATCCCGACCTCATACGCGAGCGGTCCGGGCTCTCGGAAGGCACCAAGAAGTGGGATCTGGTGCTGGCTCCGCTGATGGCCCATGGAACGTGGATCACGGGCGTGGTCGCAGCACTCGACTTCCGGTTCGGCTGGTCCGCTCCGTTTCGGATTTCCCTTCACCTGTACGGCCTGGCACTCGTGACCATCGGCTTCGGCCTGATTCTATGGGCCATGGAAGCGAACCGTTTTTTTGCACCCACCGTAAGGATCCAGACGGAACGCGGCCACTACGCGGTGTCGGCCGGTCCGTACCGATATCTGCGTCATCCCGGGTATTCTGCGATCGTTCTTGTCTACCTCGGGATGCCGCTGCTTTTTGGCTCGCGGTACGCCTGGGTTCCGGCCGGGATCGGTCTGATCGCCACGTTTGTTCGTACCGCGCTCGAAGACGCCACACTCCGCAGAGAACTGCCTGGCTACGAGGATTATGCCGGAAAAACCCGGAGCCGCCTGATTCCGGGCATCTGGTAGAGGCAGGCTAATGCAGGCGCGTCTTCCAGTGAGAGCCGACCGAGTCCGACTTGGAAGTCGGGCCTACCGGACACCAAAGACAGCGATATACTCTGTCGCCATGTCGAAAAACACCGGCCTTCTTTCCACGCTCTTTTCGATGGTCTTTCTCTTTTGCCTCTGCATGACCGTTGGCCTGGCCGACGTGCGGTTGCCGGCTATCTTCAGCGACCACATGGTCTTGCAGCAGGGGACGAAGGTCGCGGTCTGGGGATGGGCGGATCCCGGTGAGAACATCAGCGTCACCCTGGGAAAGGCGACTGCGCGGGCGAAGGCGGACGCATCCGGTCGGTGGAAAGTCGAGTTGCCCGCGCAGAAGCCCGGCCCCGGCAATGAGCTCGAAGTTCGCGGAAACAACTCGATCCGGGTGCGTGACGTTCTGGTAGGAGAGGTCTGGCTCTGTTCCGGGCAGTCGAATATGGAGTTCGCGCTGCAATCGACGACCTCCGGCGCTCAGGATGTGGCTGCGGCCAATCATCCTGACATCCGTCTTTTCCGGGTTCCGAAGAACTCGGTCTTGAGCCCTGCCGAAGACGTGCAGGCGAAATGGGAAGTGTGCACCCCTGAATCCGCCGCCGGGTTCTCGGCTGTCGGTTACTACTTCGGGCTCGAGCTCCACAAGCGCCTGAAGGTGCCGGTCGGACTGATCGGCACCAGTTGGGGCGGCACCAACGCGGAAGAATGGACCTCGCCGGAGTTTCTCGCGAACGATGCCGATTTCGCCGCAATACACCAGCGCTGGGAGAAAAGCAGCGACGAGAACAAGCGCCTCTTCCGGGAACCGCTGGAACACGAGATCTGGTTGGACGATTTTCAGCTGTTGCCTCGGTCCGAGAAAGACACGGTGCGGCTGGTTGACGACTTCGAGGACGGGAATTTGGAAAACCGGCTGGGCGGGCGATGGAGCTCCGGGCAGTCGTCGATCGATATCGCCGACGTCATAGGCGGGGCCGGAAAGGCTCTAAGGATCAAGGGGAGCCTGAAGGCGGGAGATTTCCCGAATCTGCAGGTCGAGTGGGCGCCGGGCCAGGCTGCGGCTGACTTGCGGACGTACAAGGCGTTGTCTTTCAAAGTGCGCGGCCGCGGTTTTCTGAAATTCCACTCCCTTCAACCGACGATTACTGACTTCGATCATTACGTTGACTCTCCGTTCGCAGTGACGGGCGGGTGGCGGACAGTCACGGTCGATTTGACGGGTCTGAAACAGGCCGGCTGGGGAGTGCAATTGCCTTTCACGCCTGACGCCCTGACCGGCGCGCTGCTCGAGATTGTCCCCGGGATCGAGCCAATGGTCCGGCCCCCTTCGGGACTGTACAACGGAATGATCGCTCCGATGGTCCCGTACTCGCTTCGCGGCTTTGCCTGGTACCAGGGAGAAGGCAATGCCGGACGTTCGTACCAATACCGGAAGCTGCTGCCCGCACTGATCAGGAGCTGGCGTTCAGCCTGGCACACAGACAATCTCCCGTTCCTGGTCGTTCAACTGCCCAACTACCGAGCTCGCCTGGCCCAACCGAGCGAGAGCGGCTGGGCGGAGTTGCGGGAGGCTCAGTTGCTGACCGCGCGCAACCTTCCAGGGGTTGGCGTCGCAGTCACTATCGACCAGGGCCGGGCGGAGAATGTGCATCCACCAGACAAGACCGAAGTTGGGCGTCGACTCGCGCTTCAGGCCTTCTCCATGGTTTACGGCCTCCCCGGAGTCGCGTCAGGGCCACTTTTCAAGTCCTGGAAGAAGGACGGGTCGGCCATCCGGGTCCGGTTCTCGAGCGCCGGAGGCGGGCTGGTCCCGAAGGGAGGAGAGCCGTTGCGCGGTTTTGCCATTGCGGGCGAGGACCGAAAGTTCGTCTGGGCGGAGGCGCGGATCGAGGGAGACGAGGTCGTAGTTTCCTCAGCGCAGGTGGCGGCGCCCATGGCTGTCAGGTACGCCTGGGCGGACAATCCCGAAGCAACGCTTTACAACCGGGAAGGACTCCCGGCGTCTCCGTTTCGCACGGATGAGTGGCCGGGCCAGACGATCGGGGCAAGGTAAAGGCAGGAGTATCTTCCCTATTGCCGCTGCTGACGGTATCTCAGCGGTTGGAGGTAACGCTCCTTCCGCGCGGGCAAAATCTGAGGGAACCAGAAAGCCATAGTCTCGCAACGTCGCCTTGCTCAATTCGAAACTCGGGTCTTTTGCTACCGTCTACCTTAGAAGGGAGCTCCGAACTGCAATGATTTGAAAGGGGTTTCGCATGGGTCTATTGAGAAGTCTGAGCCGACGGCTGCCGCTCCTCCTTCTGCTCATCTTCACGTTCATTTCCGTGCCGGGCGCTTTGGCCGATAACCACGGGAAAGAATGGAAGAAGGAACGGCGCGAGGCCATCAAGGAACGAGATAAACGACAGCGCGAGTGGGAGAAGGAACGCCGCGAAGCCATCCGCGCGAATAGGAAGCAACAGCGCGAGTGGGAGAAAGAACGCCGCGAAGCCATTCGTGAGGACCGGGACGACGACCGCGACTGGGACAAAAGAGCGCCGGAGGAGGAGAGCGGAAGCGACCGCGATCGGGAAAAGGACCGTCGGGAAGCGGCTCGTGAAGCTGCCAGAGACCGGGAAGAATAGCCTGCGCGGCAAACTTCCAAAGCGTCTGCTCGACTGGACGGAGCGCGCCCCGAGGAAGGCTTATCGTCCAGATAGCCCGGCCGTGCGCGGGTCGGCAAGCTCACTGATATATGCGCCGGACAAAGCTCATGATCTCGCTTCCGATTACGCCGCCTAAAGGCGGGACTACATACCTTCCCTGCCCCGTTGAGCTCGCTCGCGCGCTCGCCTTGCTCTTTGACCAGCGAGATCTCAGAGCGCGCACGGCAGCTGGCGTAGGTGAGACGCCTGCTCCTCAAGCACCCTGACACGCCTCTTCAACCGATCTCCATGGCTTCAATCGACTGCTGAAGCTCCTTCTGTCGGGATTGAAGCTCGATCTCCAAGGTGGCCTTCTGCTTCCGCAAGCCTTCCAGCTCATCTTCCTGCCCGTTGACTTTCGCCACGTACCTGGCGATCAGTTGTTTGGCTTCACGGGTACCCTCGAGCGCCTTGATATTGTCGCGCAGCCGTCTTTGATCGTCGGATATTTCCCCGACATCCCCATCGATTCTCTTGATACGCGTTTCCACGTCGCTGATTCTCTGCTTCGCCTCCAGAAGCCTCGTCAGCCTTCCTTTGATCGTCTCGTCAACCCGGTGCTGCGACAGAAACACGGTCATCTCGTCAGAGCCAAAGCCGGCCAACTGAATCGAATCCATGAGGGGCTGGCGATCGGCGACGGTCAGGTTCGAGGACGAGTGAGGAGCGAGCTCGACCCGGAACCTGTAGTGATTCGCGGTCGTCTCGCTGGGCGCCTGAGTCTCCGTGGTCAGCGTCCAGCCGTTTTCCCGCGGATGTTCGATATACAGCACCCTGGGCTTGCCCGTCTGGTTCCGGATCTCGTAGGTTCGGCTGCGCGCCCGGTAATAGTGGGCCTGAAGCGCTCCCCCCTTCACACGGACGAGGAAGACCGGATCCAGCCGCTCGTCGGCTTTGCTGTTCACGAGCGTACCCTGGTCGACTCCGAAAGAGATGAATCGGCGTTCCTCGGGCTTCAGCCTCTCCAGGAGCGCTTCTCCGGCGTAGGTGTCGCCGTCAAGCACTGTAAGTGAACCGGACTCGAGCGTCAGCGGCGAATTGTTCGTGAGCACGAGGCCGGTGCGCGGCCGATCGCTATCTTCACCCGTCCTGAATATCGAAACCCGTTGCGCGTCCATGTCCGTCTGCAGGATGGGAAGGAGGGCCGAGCTGTTCTTCCGGATACTGACCGGCTGGTCGATCTTGTACTCAAAGAGATCACCCACCTCCTTGCCGGTAGCCTTCTCGTTGACACCGGCCTGCTGCTCGGCGATCAGGTCACTCAACGAGGTCCTGAAGCGCCCGCTACCGGAAACACCGCCGAGCACACCTCCGGTCACCCCACCCGGTACACCCCCGACCACTCCGCCCGGCACGCCGCCCGGGACGCGGCCGAAACCGCCTGGCCCTACCCCCGCCCCGTAACCTGTGGCGAACCCGCTTCCCGCGCCTCCTTCCGGCTCATAACGTTGAGGGTAAAGCCGGAGATTATCGGGGATCGGGACGACTGCGCGGTGCATGAAAAGCGGCTGCTGGAGAGGCTGGACAAAGGAGATCGGAGTCCCGGAAACCAGCGAAAGAGTGACATCCGTCCAGTCCTCGTCGCTCACGTTGTCAACGATTGCCCACCCCTGGAAGAACGCTGGTTTTCCTTCCCGCATGGCTACCCGGTAGGTGGTCTTCCAGATCGGGGCTGCCAGCGAGTATCCGACCAGAAGGGAGCGCTCCCCCTCGCCGTCGGACGTGATGGAAAGCTTCTTCGCCTCGCGTCGTCCCAGCTTGAGCTTGGCATCGAGATAGCGCGCCACAACGGATCGCGACTGTTCGTCCAGAATCTGAAGGGAGCGAATCTCCGAAAAGCGCACTCGGAACATGGTCCCCTCGTCCGAGACCAGAACCAGGACCGGATCCTTTTCGACGCTTTCCGTCCGGGTCGAATCGTCCGATTCCATTCGGAAAGCCTTTCCCACCGTCAGGACGGACCCCGTGACTCGCCCGCTCGCCGTTGTCACCGTCAGACGGACCCCCTGCATCTGTCCCAGTACCGCGCCCAGACTTTCCTCCTCCACTCCCCCGAGCGCGAACGGGATGTCCTCGAGCTGGATTGAGCCGGGAGTCGCGGAGTCGTAAGTGACGGCCCCGACTCTTCCCTTCCCCAGATCGAGAACCAGGAGAGACTTGAGGATGTCGTCCATCTCTGAGTATTTGAACGACAATTCGACGCGGGCGTGATCCCGAACGGTTCCCTCTCGCTCGAAATAGCCGACGCCGTTACTGAACAGGACGACCCTTTTGATCGGGAGGTCGGCCGCGGTTGCCTGGGTCACGACCAACAGGAAGAGAGTCAAGCCAAGGCATGCCGATCAGACGTTGTGTCATGTTTGGTTCTCCGTCTACTTTGACACCTGATCCTGCCCCAGAGTTCACGCTTGAGGAGGGAATGCGCAAGAAGCATCACAGGCGGATGAGTTTTCAGGACGAGTACATAAAACTCTCCTGAGTGACGCCGTTGGCATCCAGAAGTCTGTCTGGGGGATCAGGTTGTCCCTTATAGACAGCGGGCGGGATGCTGTGGAATCATAGCGTCTCTCGGAGGATTCCATGAACGTTTGGGACAAGCTGCGCGGTGAGTTGATTGACATCATCCAGTGGCTCGACACGACGAACGACACGCTGGTGTACCGCTTCGAGCGATACAACAACGAAATCAAGTACGGCGCCAAGCTGGTGGTTCGCGAGGGCCAGGCGGCCGTTTTCGTGAACGAAGGCCAGATTGCGGATGTCTTTCCCCCTGGAACCTATACTCTGGAGACCAAGAATCTCCCTATTCTGGCCACTCTCCAGGGCTGGAAGTATGGTTTTGAGAGCCCGTTCAAGGCGGAGGTCTACTTCTGCTCGACGCGGCAATTCACCGATCTGAAGTGGGGCACCCAGAACCCGATCATGATGCGGGATCCGGAATTCGGGCCGGTCAGACTGCGCGCGTTCGGAACTTATGTCATCCGCGTGGCGGACCCGGCCGTTCTGATCCGGCAGATCGTGGGGACCGACAACCGCTTCACGCTCGATGAGATCTCGCAATCAGCTGCGTAACTTCATCGTTTCCCGTTTTGCCGACGTCCTCGGATCGAGCCACATCCCGGTACTCGATCTTGCCGCCAACTACGGCGACCTGAGCAAGTTCATGACCGACCGCATCGGTCCGGAAATCAAGGCGTACGGCCTGGAGTTGACCAAGCTGCTCGTCGAGAACATCTCGCTTCCGCCAGCCGTCGAGGAAGCGATGGACAAGCGGACCAGTATGGGCGTGGTGGGAAACCTCGCCGCCTATACGCAATTCAACATCGCCAACTCCATCCCTGATGCCGCGAAAAACCCGGGCGGGCTGGCTGCCGCAGGGGCGGGTTTGGGAATGGGAATGGCGATGGCTGGACCGATCGGCCAGGCCATGATGGGCCAGGCGGGCACCGCTCCGCAGTCCTCGGGCCCCCCGCCCTTGCCGTCAGCACCAGGCTTCTACGCCGCCCTCGGCGGACAGCAGGCAGGCCCCTTCGATACGGCCGCGCTTCAGGGTCACGCGAATGCCGGCCAGCTGACCCGTGAAACTCTGGTCTGGCGGCAGGGAATGGCCGCCTGGACTCCGGCCGGGCAAGTGCCGGAACTTGCGTCGCTCTTTGCGGCCGTGCCACCGCCGCTGCCTCCGAACTAAGTAATGGAAACGCTGACTGCCACCGCAAAACAGTTCCCCTGTCAGAAGTGCGGAGCGCGCCTGGACTTCGCGCCCGGGACCTCCGCACTGCGCTGTCCGTACTGCGGATTCGAGAACCCGATCCCACAGAGCAGCGAAGAGATTCGCGAGCTCGACTACGCAGGCTCAACTCGCTCAGCTGGCCGGAAGCCAGGAGACAGCAGAAGCCGAGCGGGTCCAGTGCCGGAACTGCGCCGCGGAGACGACCATTGCCCCCGGACGTGGTCTCCGGGACTTGTCCCTTTTGCGGCGCGAGCCTGGTGATCACCACCCAATGCAAGCGTCTGATCAAGCCGAAATCGTTGCTCCCGTTCGGCGTTGACGCAGCGGCAGGCGCTTGATTCCTTCCAAAAGTGGATAAAAGGCCTGTGGTTTGCCCCTGGCGGGCTCAAGACGTACGCCCAGAATGAAGGGAAACTGACGGGCGTCTACGTTCCCTTCTGGACCTACGATTCCCGCACCATCAGTTTCTACACCGGCCAAAGGGGTGACGATTACTGGGAGACGGAGAACTACACGACCACCGAAAACGGCCGCAACGTAACCAAAACGCGACGGGTCAAACATACCCGCTGGACCAGCGTGTCCGGGACGGTCTGGGAGAACTTCGACGATGTCCTGGTTCGCCGCGAGCGACTCACTGCCCGGCGAGTGCCTGCACAAACTCGAGCCGTGGGACCTGGAGCGGCTCGTCCCGTTTGCCGACGAGTACCTGAGCGGGTTTCGCGCCGAGAGTTACCGGGTCTCCCTCGATGACGGCTTCACGAAAGCCAAAGCGATCATGGATGCCGCGATCCGCGCAAGCATCGCGCGGGACATCGGCGGCGATCACCAGCGAATACACTCCGTCCGCACCCAGTACGACGGAGTCACGTTCAAGCACATCCTGCTGCCCGTCTGGCTGAGCGCCTACCGCTTCAAAGAGAAGGTCTACCGGTTTCTCGTCAATGCACGCACCGGGGAAGTCCAGGGTGAACGGCCCTGGAGCGGCTGGAAGATCACCGGGATGGTCGTGGCCATCCTGCTCGTCATCCTGGTTTTGGTGCTTGTGTTCCACAACTAGCCAGCTTACTTCGCTATTCGCGGTGCGCGCGGCGCCGGACTGACTTCGAGACCGGAAATGCAGACGGCGAGCCATACGGCACCCGCGGCAAAACCGGCGACCACGTCGCTGAAGTAATGCACGCCCAGGTACATCCGGCTGAAAGCGACGACAAGCGTCCAGACGAGAGCCAGAACCGGCGCAGCAATCCGAGCGCTGGTCCAGGGGAAAAACCGCAGCACCAGATAGGCAAGGAATCCGGACACGACGACCGTTGATAAAGCATGTCCGCTCGGAAAACTCCAATCATAGGTAAGAATGGTGCTGCCGACGTCAGGACGAGCCCTCTCAAAAATCGACTTGAGAAGCGAGATCAGAAGCTGGGTCCCTCCCAGCGCGACCGCCCAACCGATCAGGAGAGTCTTTTCCCTGCGACGGGCCAGAATCACGCCGACCAACAATCCGATCGTCGCGTGCGCGGGAAAGGATCCCATCTGGGTCAAGACTGTGAAAACACGCCTCCCCAGAGGAGTCGTCGACTCATAGAGGGTCCGGGCCAACAACAAATCGAACCGAGATACGGCTGTCTCTCCAGCGATCATCGAAGAGAGAAAAACGAAAACCAGGATCGCAACGCTGAGTAGAAGTCCCACGCCAAGGTGAACCAGCAGGTAGTTGCGCCGTGTCAAAGAGCGGCGGGCCTCACTGTGACGGACGAGCCGCAAAAGGACGGCCATCATTATCGGGGCGACGCCGAGCAGGGCCAGGAGTCCCAGAAGCAATAGCAAGGCATGGGTTCCGACAAACCGGGCCAGGCTCTCGACGGATATCGCGAGGATCATCGTGTAAGACTGCGGTTACGGTAAAGGGCCTGCTCGACGGCTCCGGTCATCCGGCTCACGTCCAGGTCGAGATGGAGAAACTGCCTGATCCTCTCGGCATGCGAGCCCGGGTCGGCGACGATCGCGCTGTATTCGAGCTCGAGTACGGTGAAATTCTTCTGCGAGGCCAGCCAGGACCTGGTTTTCTTCAGATGCTGCTCGAAGAGCAATCGCAAGTGCTCGTCTGAGGCGGGATCGACCTTTTCACCCCGGTGCTCGAGCATCTTGTTTTGAGAGGCGATCACTTCGTGCAGGTTGCGATCGATGAACAGGACCTGGTAGCGGTTGTCCCCAGGCAGTTGGTCGAGTAGTTGGGAAATGACCTTGATCGCCTTTCCCCGCGCCTCCCGTAACCAGCTCTTGTCTGTCTGTTTTTGAAGGCTCTTGACCCTTTCGAGCTCGAAGTACCCGCGTGGGTTGTCTTCGTCCGCCTGGCGCACACCGTCCGCAAAAATCTCGACTCCGCCGGCCTCGAGCATCTTCATTACCATCGATGTCCCTGAGCGGGGCACACCCGATACCACGATAACCGGCTCACCCTTCCGCTTGAGCAACCTGTCTAAAAGTCTCATTTGCACAGTTCCTTCTCTCCTTCAATACGCTATAACTCGCTTCCGGGCAACTCTGGGGACGGTCACAAGGGAATTTTGCGACGCCGCACTGCTCCTGAGAATAGGTGTCCGTTGAATAGAAGCCGGGAGCGAGATTGTCAGAGCCGCGCCCATTCGCAGCGAGGGTGTTGAAAATCTTAACTTGCGTGTAAACCGCCTTTTACTGACCCGTTTTCCCGACGCCCGTCCTGGGAAGAGTCGACCGGAACCGAGTGTTGTCGGAGCCGCGCGCGAGCGCCTTCCAGCGAAGCAAGCGGGTTGTAACAGTTAGCTGACCGCACGTCCCTCGCACTGACCCTGCAAAAGGGCATGCGATCTGCCTGCTGTTACAACCCGCTTGCTTCGCTGGAAGGCGCTCGCGCGCGGCTCCGACACCGCTCAGTCGGGCTCGGTCTTGCTCGCCTTAAACAGGTCACCCTCGGGGCTGATTTACAGGAGAGTAAACATTTTCAACACCCTCGCTGCGGGCGCGGCTCTGAGAAAATCCCCCCGACGGCCGCCACGCGCTGCACCCCAGCCTCTTGCACGCACCATTCCGTCTCTCTAATATCGTAAAGACAGGTGATTTGACTCCCGGCGGAGGTTCGATGCAATGTCCTGACTGCGGTCTGTTGAATCCTCCCTCCACGATCCGTTGCGACTGCGGGCACGTATTTCCCCAGGATCCGGGCAACGACGCCCCGACTGACCCGTCAAGCCGGCTGTCCGACCTGGAATCCCGGCTGGTTCAACAGGAGCGCGAGTTCCAGAGGCTGGGAGAACAACTGCGCGAGATGCGCCGGGAAGTGCTGCTCCTGAAAACCGGGAGAGCGGGCGCTCCTGCCTCAAACGAAATTCCTTCACCAAACCAGGCGGAGCAGCAGCGTTCGACTGTTCCGTCCGATCCCGATCCTCGATCTCCGGAGTTCCGCACGTTGTCGGAGAGGCCGAACCGTTTCCACTTCGGCGAAAGGCCCCCCTCCTGGATGGCAACTCGCGAATGGGAGGCGATGATCGGCGGAAGCTGGCTCGCCAAGATTGGGATTTTCGCTCTTGTCCTCGGGGTCCTGTACTTCCTGAAGTATGCCTTTGACAACGAGTGGATCGGCAATGCCGGCCGGGTGCTGATAGGAGCGGTATCGGGAGTGGAGTTATTACGATCATCGAAAGGAAGCGCTCTACCTGGCAGTGGATCGCGAGGAGATCCGCCTGGCAGATTTCAATCCCCTGTACACGTCGCTCAAGAACAGCAGTCAGCTCATACTCTCCCTGCTCTGGGGAATCTGCTCGATCCTCGCTGTCATCGCAGGGATCGTGTGGCGATTTCGGCCCATCCGGTTGTTTGGCATCGGGGTGTTTGCCGTCGCCATTGGGAAAGTATTCCTCCTCGACATCTGGTCGTTACAGCAGATTTACAGGATCATCTCCACGATTGCCCTGGGAAGCCTCCTTCTGGTCGTCGCGTTTCTTTACCAACGCCGGGCTAAATTACGTCCCTCCGCGTAAACTCCAGACAGCCCAGCACCGCAAAGAGGATTCCGCCTACCGTTGCGCATGCCAGCGCCGCATAGTTCAGGTGAGCGTCGAGCATCGCCCCGCGCGTCAGGACCGCAGGCAGGGTCCACGGGTAATAGATGTTGTACTTGGACTGCAAAACGATCACCGCGATTACCGTGGCCCCGACGCCCGCCCCCATTGCGACGACAAAGCTGGGCCAACGCATGGCAATCCAGGTGTGCATGGCGATGATCAGCCAGGAACAGACGTAAGACAGCAGGGCGAACTTGAAGATATTCCAGAGAGGGATGGGGGCTTCGAATCCGATCCCTGGTCTGAGAACGCGCAGCAGCAGCCCAGCCGCTACTATGGCAGCCGAAAGCACGGGCGTGCTCAACCCAATCAGCCCGACAGCCACCAGTTGCTTCGACCCATAAATAGCGCGCCGCGATACGGGAAGGGCAAACAAGTGCTTCCAGTTCTTGTTCACATGCTCCAGTCCGGCCAGGAGTGCGGTCTGCAATGTCACAAACAAGGGGACCATCAGGAGATTCCAGAGCAGCAGGCTGTTCTGCGTCAGCGGAACCCAGGCAACACGCCCCGAGCCCACCATTTTCGCCCCGTTGCGCCAGTAGACCAGGAACTGCAGCAGAACGACCAGCACCGGAGCGATGAAGGCCAGGCGCAACGCGAGCGTGTGCCTGGTCTTTAGAATCTCAGCCGAAAGGGCGGCTGCCAGATCGCGCAGAAAACGAGTCATGTCACGCTCCTTCTGTCATTTGCAGGAAAAGTTCTTCGAGCGAGGGCTGTTCCAGGCAGAGGTGAAAAACCTGGATGCCGGCTCGAGCCAATTCGGCATTTAACTGCCCGGCCTCACCAGCGCTCTCGGCCGCCACCTTCAAGTATCCGTTGTCGGAGGGTAACAACTGCCATCCGGCTTTGGTCAGAAGGTGCTGGGCCGTTTCACGCCTGTCGACGCCCAGGCTGAGATGGTGATGCAACCGGCCTTGGAGCTCGTCCGGCCGACCCTGGAAGACCAGCCGCCCCCGGTTGACGATCCCCAGGTGGGTTGCCACCTGCTCGATCTCGCTAAGCAGGTGGCTGCTCAGGAACACCGTGATTCGAAATTCGCTCGCCAGCCGGCGCACCAGATCGCGCATTTCCCGAATTCCGGCCGGGTCCAGGCCGTTGGTCGGCTCGTCCAGGATGAGCAGGTCTACGTCCCCAAGCAGTGCCAGGGCGAGTCCCAACCGCTGGCGCATGCCCTGGGAGTATTCCCCCGCCCGTCGCCCTGCTGCCGCCTCCAGCCCCACGATCGCCAGGGCCCGCTCCACCCGGGCACCCGGCACACGGAGGAGGCGGCGGGTGACCTCGAGGTTCTCACGGCCGGTCAGGTGCGGATAAATCGAAGGGGTCTCGACCAATGCGCCCACCCGCCCCAAGGCAGCACGCGAGCTTTTTCCCAATGATCGGCCGAACAGTCGCACCTCCCCGGCGTCCGGACGGATGAGACCGAGCAGCATTCGGATCGTAGTCGTCTTCCCCGCCCCGTTCGGCCCGAGGAACCCGTAGATGCTTCCAGCGGGCACTTTCAGGTTGAGATCCGCTACGGCGGTAAGGTTCCCAAAGCGGCGGGTCAGCCCCTGCGTCTCGATGATATTCGCTTGATCCATGTCGGCGGCCTCCGGGTCTTGAACGGTACCAGCTGACCAGCTGACCGGCTGACCGCGACCGGCTGAGCTGTCCAGTCGTTCAAGGTCGACATTAAGGACAAGTCCGTCCCGCTTTCTAAACACCGGAGCGCCGCGGTTTGTAACAGAAAAGGAAGGATGCTGCGGTCAGCGCCCCCGTCAGCCCGTCCCCGTCAGCTCGTCAGCCGGTCAGCCGTCAGCCGTCAGCCGGTCAGCTGGTCAGCCCGTCAGCTGGTCAGCCCGTCAGCCCGTCGCCCGTCAGCTGGCCAGCCGGTCAGCTCGTCAGCTGGTCAGCTGGTCAGACGGTCACCGGGCGGTGGCGGCAACTGGCTGCCGGGAATAGACCACCCGACCCCCGAGCCAGGTTTGTTCGACCCGGGCTGACCTGATTTCGTCCGCGGGGACAGGAGAGGATGTCGCGGTCGAGCACAATGAAATCCGCCAGTTTCCCCGGTTCGAGGGACCCTTTCTCTTTTTCCTCGAAGGTCAGGAACGCATTATTGATGGTGTAAAGCTGGATAGCCTGCCGGCGGGTGATGATCTGCTCCGGGTGCAAGCTGCCCTCCAGCCATCGTCCCTGCCGGGTTACGGTAATCCACATCCCGAGAAACGGGTTGTACGGATTGATCGAACGAAGGCTTCCGATCTTCTGCATGTGATCGGAACCGCCTCCGACGGTAACCCCGTGCTCGAAAATCGTCTTGTAGGGCTGAAAGTAGGCCAGTCGCTCCTGGCCGAACTGCTTCAGGAGAGTAGCGGCGTCGAGCCAGAGCCAGGACGGTTGCATGTTGGCCACGACGCCTAGATCTGCCATCTTCTTGACCGCCTCCAGGCTCATGAAGTTCGAGTGGGTTATGCAGGGACGCTTGTCGCGGACACGAAAATCGTTTCGGTCGATCCGCTCCGCGGCATCGATGAAGGCATGGACCGCCCCGTCGCCCACGGAGTGAGCGGTGAACTGCAGATCATGAGCGAGGGCTTCCTTCATGATCTCGTAGAGCTTGTCCGGCTGGATGTACAACATCCCGCGGTAAGTTGGGTCGTCGATCGAATAGACCTTGCTGACTCCCCAGGGCTCGCGCATGTAGGCGCTGCCCGTGAGCATTCCACCGTCCAGGTAGGACTTTGCCCCCCGCAGCCAGAGCATGTTGTCGTAACGGTGCAGTGGATTGGAGGCGGCCTTCCGCATCCGCTCTCGGATCTGATCGATCGGCATCTGGGCGTCGACCGAAAGGGCCACGAAGCGTGCGGCACGTCAATTCTCCGCGTTCCTTGAGCGTCCGATACAGTTCGAGCTCCTCGTCGTCGCAATCGCCGTCGACGATACTGGTGAAGCCGACGGAATTGTAATCGGCCAGCAATTGCTTGAGCCGCGCCAGCCGGTCATCCCGGCTCGGTTTCTTTCCGGGATCCACGTACTTGATGAACCGGGCGCACGAACGAAGAATGCCGGTTGGTTCTCCTCTGGAATCCTTTTCGATTCGCCCGGGCTTTCCGTCCGTGATCTCGAAGTTTCGGTCAATGCCGCTCAGCTTGAGAGCCAACGAGTTCAAAGACGCGTCCGGGCCGGTGCGGAAGACGACCGGGTTTCGAGGAGCGGCTTCATCGAGCTCCGCCCGGGTCGGGTAGCGTTGTTCACGGAGCCGGGTGATGAAGACCTGAGAAAGCGAGATCCATTCTCCGTCGGGGAGCATCTCGGCGCGTGACCGGATGTAGCGCAGAACGTCGGCGATGCGTCTCCATTTCGGGGACTTCGTGATCGAACTCATACATCGAGGCAGCAGGCGGGTGCATGTGAGAGTCTATCAAGCCAGGAAGCACCGTCTTTCCCTTCAGATCGATCATTCGGGTGCCCGCGCCTGACAAGCTTCCTCATCTCGGCTGTCGTTCCAACGCCGAGGATGCGATCACCGCGGACGGCAATCGCCTCGGCGATGGAGAAGGACGGATCAACAGTGACGATTTTCCCTGAGTGCAGGATCAGATCAGCGGGACCAGTTTGTGCCAACGCAGCCACTGCGGACAGCGCGGCGAAGAGAATGAGTGCTACCAGTCGACAACCCATAAGGAGACCTCCGTTGGGAGAATATATCGTTGAAGAGCGACGGAGCAAGAGTCGGCAGACAGTTCTGCAAAAGGTACGGCCTTCTCGGAGCGCGGACGTCTCGTCCGCACTGGGATCGCGGACGTCGTCCGCGCGGCGGGCATCATGCCCGCCGTTCCGACTTGTTCAACTTGTTGCGATCTCCGGAAGAAAACGCCGGGCAAGATGCCCGGCGCGCGGGCAAGATGCCCGCGAACCCAGTGCGGACGAGACGTCCGCGCTCCGAAGGTAGCGCGTATGCTCGTCACCGGCTTCAGCCGGTCAGCCGGTCAACCAGCCTGTTTTCTCCCGGGGCTCTGATTAATAATGTCCTCCATGCGACAGCGTCTACTCGCGAAAGGAATTCTGGCTGCGGCTGTGTGCGGACTGCTCTCCTCCTGTGCGGTCGGTGCGGCGCACACCCGCGCCGTCGATCACACCACAGGAACTCTCGACCGTCTGGGATGCCGAGCATGTCTCACCGGCGCTTCCGCCGCTCGTGGATAATGCCGAGGTCGTGTCACGCGTCAACGCTGTCGTCTCCACGTCACCCGATCTGTTCTCGGTCGAGAAGATCGGCGAATCTCTGGAGGGACGCTCAATTCTGCACGTCAAAGCGGGAACCGGCCCATTCCACGTGCTCCTGTGGTCCCAAATGCACGGCGACGAGCCCACCGCGACCGCGGCGCTCTTTGACCTTTTCGAGTACCTCCGGCTGCACCGTCAGGATCCCGTCGTTCGACGTATCCTCTCGGCTCTCACGCTGCATATCGTCCCCATGCTGAATCCGGATGGCGCCGAACGATTCGAGCGGCGCAACACGCAGAGCATCGACGTCAACCGGGACGCGCTGAGGCTTCAGACGCCGGAAGGCCAGATCCTGAAGGCGTTGCGGGATCGCCTCGAGCCGAAGGTGGGATTCAACCTGCACAACCAGAATTGGCGGACATCGGTGGGCGATCCGCCCAAACCCGCTTCCATTTCATTGCTCTCGGTCGCCTTCGACAAAAGGCGGACCGTCAGTGCAGGCAGGAGACTGACCAAGAGACTGTGCGCCGTCATCCGGGATGCCGTGGAGCCCTTCGCGCCCGGGCAGATCGGTCGCTACGACGACGAGTTCGAGGTGCGGGCGTTTGGCGACAACTTGACGTTGTGGGGCACGCCCGTCGTCCTGATCGAAACGGGTCCATGGCCGTCGGAGCCACCCGATCCGCCGCTGGTCCGCCTGAATTTCGTCGCGCTTGTGACGGCGCTTGATGCACTGGCCACGCGGCCGCGTCGATCGGGCCGATCCTCGCCGGTACGAGGCGCTGCCGATGAACGAATCGCGGCTCTTCTACGTTGCCGTTCGCAATGCGACAGCTGATCAGCGGGTTCGGGAATCCCCCTTTCACAGCCGATATCGGGATCGTCGCAAACCGGCAGGGTACGAAGAGTGAACGGCCGCCGCGAGCTCGTAATCACGACCGTCATTGACGATCTTGGCGACCTGCGCACATTCGGAGCGCTCAGAGACATTGATGCGTCGGGATTGACGGTCGTGCCCGACGCCGGGTATCCGGAAGGAACATTGGTTGACCTGCCCGACTGGCGGTCAAAGACCCCGGCGCCGATTGCAGTCGGCCAGCCTGGGCGCATCGCGCTGCTCCGGCCGGCCGAGGGAGGCAAGTACCGCGTTGAGCTGGTTATCGGGAACTAGCGAGACAAAGCGGCGGGTATATGATTGGGACAGGAGGACCACCATGACAGCCGAGAATAGGACGCCGGGAGTTTATGACCACGACAGCGGCAGGCATAGCGGCAACCGCTTCCCCTCTGACGGCAGCCTCTTACAGTCGAGTCATTGGAGCCAACGACCGGATCAACATCGGGTTCCTCGGGTGCGGGGCCAGGAACCGCGGCCACCGGAACATGGTGGCGATGTCGGCCCGCGACAAGAACCTCGGCGTTGTCGGCCGTCTGCGATATCTGGTCGGTGAACCGGGAGAAGGCGGCAGCCGACTGCAAGAAGACGCTTCAACGCGGACGTCAAGCAGTTCAAGTACTCCGAGGAGATGCTCAAGCTGCCCGAGCTTGATGCGGTCATGATTGCGACCGGCGATCACCAGCACGGCCGGCTTCTGGCCGAGGTCGTGAAGGCCGGCAAGGACTGCTACGTCGAGAAGCCGATGGCCCTGGACGTGGAGGAGGCCAAGCTCGCCCGGGCCGCGGTCCTCGCAATCCGAACAGGTCGTTCAAAACGGCGTCCAGTGGCTCAGCGACCCTTACCAGATCAAGGTGCGCGACCTGATCCGGTCAGGGAAGCTCGGGCACGTCACCAAAATCGAGCAGGTCTGGGGAGACAACAACCATCGCTGGCATGACCCGAAGGACCCGGACGTGGCGGCCATCCGGGAGAAGGACACCGACTGGAAGCGCTGGCTTCTCGGCAAGCCGTACCGGCCATTCAATCCCTGGATGTATTTCGAGTTCCGCATCTTCCGCGATTTTTCCGGCGGCATCTCCAGCCAGTGGATGAGCCACGGCATCGACCTCGTCCACTTCTACACCGGAACCTTTTCCCGACACCATGGTTGCAAGCGGCGGCATCTTTCACTGGCACGATATCCGGGAGAACCCGGACACGTTCCAGGCGCTGGCGACCTACGACGAGCCGAAGTTCATGTACTCCTATTCCTCGACGTACGCGAACCGCTTCGGCGACTACACCTGCATCCGCGGGAAGCGAAGCGACGCTTTACGCCCAGGGAGGCGAAGGAAGCCCGCGCTGGTTCCTGATCCCGGAAGTCGACAACGAGTCGATCGACATGTACGGCGGATTCGAGGAGCTGGTGAAGAGCGGCCGCGCCAAGCTGGTCACCCTGGAGGACAGCGAACGGCTCCCGCCGACCGGGCAGAGCGACGACAGCAAGTCCCACCTCGACAACTGGATCGACTGCATGCGCCGGAGGGACACCCGGACGAACGGGAACATCCACACCGGCTTCTGGCACTCGATCGGCGCCGCGATGGCGACCCAGGCCTACCGCCAGGGAGCAAGCTGTACTGGGACCGGCGCGGCGAGACCATCGTGGATCGGCCGGTGTCCCGGTCGTGACACTTACGCGGTGCATGCCGTTAGGTGGTTATCTCGGCGAGTGGTTCAGAACCGCAAACGGAGCGTCGTTCAGCGAAGTGCGCGGATTGTAGCCGTAAGCAACCACCACGCGAGCCAGGCGGCGCTCACGGGTAACATCCGCGCACTGCGCAGAAGACGCTCCGTTTGCGGTTCTGTCCGGCTCGGCACCCGGCTGCTTGTACTCCCGAGGATCCCGCCAAAGGTGTTACGATTATCTTTACGTCCGAGCGAAAACCATCCCACCGACCATATTCGCGTCTCCAGCCTGTCGCGCGATTTTCGTGAACTGATATGGCCGCGCCGAGGACTGCTCGGAGTAGGGCTGATCCTGATCTGATCAATCGGCTGGCCGGCCTGGTCCTTCCCGGAACCACCAAGTTCCTGATCGACGATGTCGTCCAGAAGCGGAATATCGCCCTTTTGACGCCGCTGGCCCTGGTGGCTGGCGGCGCGGTTCTGGTTCAGGCTCTGACTTCTTTCTCCCTGACGCAGCTGCTCAGCAAAGCTGCGCAGCGTCTGATTGCCGACTTGCGGATCCGGGTGCAGCGGCACATCGGGCGCCTTCCCGTCCGCTACTACGATTCGAACAAAACCGGGGCGCTGCTCTCACGGATCATGTCGGACGTGGAGGGGGTCCGTAATCTGGTGGGCACCGGGCTGGTCGAAATGCTCGGCGGCGCGATCACGGCGATTTTCGCCTTCGTGTTGCTCCTGCGGATCAACGTCACTCTCACGTTCGTCGCTCTTGGCTTCATGGCGCTCTTCGCCGTGCTCGTCCGCAAGGCACTCGCCTCCGTCAGGCCGATTTTTCGTGAGAGGGGGAAGATCAACGCGGAAGTCTCCGGACGGCTGGCCGAGTCGCTTTCAGGAGTGCGGATCGTCAAAGGATTCCGCGCAGAGGAGCGTGAAGCGTCCATGTTCGCGGGAGGTGCGCTCCGCCTTTTTGAAAATGTCCGTCGAACGCTGACGGCCACGTCGTTCATGTCCATGGGGGCGACACTGATGATGGGGGTGGTGACCATCACGGTCATGATCTTCGGAGGCCGAATGATCGTTCGCGGCGACATGACGCTCGGCGATTTTGTCGCGTTTTCGCTGTACCTCGGCTTGCTTGTTGCCCCGGTGTTCCAACTCGTCAACATCGGCAGTCAGCTCACCGAGGCTTTCGCCGGGCTGGACCGGATGCATGAAGTCCTCGCTGAGACTCCCGAGGACGTGGATCCCCTGCGCACGCGCCCCCTCGAACGGGTCGTGGGAGACGTCCGGTTCCAGGACGTCTCGTTCCAATACGAGCCGGACAGGCCGGTCCTCCATTCAGTCACTTTCGAAGCGGTGCCGGGAACGTCGACCGCCCTGGTCGGCCCATCCGGATCAGGCAAGAGCACCCTGATCAGCCTGGTCGCCGCCTTTGCCAACCCGACCAGCGGGACAATCTTCATCGACGGTGTCGACCTATCGACCGTTCGGCTCGATTCGTACCGTTCTCAATTGGGAGTAGTCCTTCAGGACAACTTCCTTTTTGACGGCACAATCAAGGAAAACATTCTCTTCGGCCGTCCGGAGGCAGACGACCAGGCTGTATTGGAAGCGGCAAGAATCGCCCGCGTCGACGAATTCGCGCTCAAAATGGAGAAGGGCTATGACACCATCATCGGCGAACGCGGAGTCAAGCTGTCCGGGGGACAGCGCCAGCGCGTCGCAATCGCCCGCGCGGTTCTGGCGGATCCCCGCATCCTGATTCTTGACGAGGCGACATCGAGCCTCGACACGGAAAGCGAGGCGCTGATTCAGGAAGGGCTTGCAGCGCTCATGAAAGGACGCACCACCTTCATCATCGCCCACCGGCTCAGCACCATCCGGTCGGCGGACCAGATCCTCGTCCTGGAGCAGGGCCGCATCGTTGAGACGGGGACGCACAAGGAGCTTCTGGGCGCGCGGGGCCGGTACTTCGACTTGTATACCCGGCAGGCCGGGCTGGAGGCGAACCTGTTCATCAATCCGGGCGAAACACAGGTGAACGCCGAATCGCCCGAGCCCAGAAAACCAGAGAAAACGGACACCGAAATCACGCCGCTGGACTTGCTTCGGGATCGTAAAGGCGGCTGACCGGCTGACCGGCTGACCGGCTGACCGGCTCACCAGCTGACCAGCTGACCGGCTGACCAGCTGACCGGCTGACCAGCTGACCGGCTGACCGGCTCACGCTACCTGCCTCAACTTCGCTCGCGCCCCGAGGAAGGTTTCGTAGTCCGCCTTTAGGCGGCGTCAGCCGGCATGCCCGGCGCTCACTTAAGCCCGAGTTCTTGGCGCCGGCGAACAGCGGGCGAGATGCCCGCATGTTCGACCGGGAGCGGACAAGCCGGCACTACGATACCTTCCCCGCCGCTTCTGAGCTCGGCAGTGCGCAGTGGGCAGTGCGCAGTGGCAGTGCGCAGCGCGCAGTGCGCAGTCTCCTGCTTTTTTCCCTTGGCGTCGTGCCGGGTTTGGGGTAAGACTCTTTCCACCGTGACAAGCGATACTGGGAAGAGAGATTTCTTCAAGATCACCAAGAAATACCGCAGCCGGAACGTGGTCTGCGGACCTAATCGGGCGGGACATCGCGCTCACCTGCGCTCACTCGGCCTGCTCGACGAAGACTTCGACAAACCGTTCATCGGCATCGCGAACTCCTGGAACGAGATGCATCCCGGACACGTGCATCTCCGGAGTCTGGCCGAAGAGGTCAAGAAGGGAGTCTGGCAGGCCGGCGGAATCCCGTGGGAGTTCAACACGATTGCGCTTTGCGACGGCGTCGTCCACGGACACCCGGGGATGCGGTTCACTCTTCCCAGCCGCGACCTGATCGCCGACAGCATCGAAATCATTGCCGAAGGGCAGCAGCTGGACGGCCTCGTCTGTATCTGCTCCTGCGACAAGATCGTGCCGGGAATGATGATGGCGATGGTGCGGCTCGATCTTCCCTCGGTCCTCCTGACCGGCGGGCCGATGATGCCCGGCTCTTTTCAGGGGAAACCGGTTGCCATCCCGGACATGCGCGAAGGCGTGGGGAAATGGGTGACGGGGGTTTACTCGGATGAAGAGGCGCTCGAACTGGAATGCTCCGTCTGTCCGGGGCCCGGTTCCTGCGCCATGAACGGAACAGCGAACACGATGAGTTGCGTCGCCGAGATCCTCGGTTTGACCCTCGACGGCTGCGCAACAGCCCACGCCGTCAGCTCGGCCAAGAAACGGATCGCGAAGCAGAGCGGTAAGCTGGTCGTTCAACTCGTACAAGACGATCGAAAACCGTCCGATTTCCTGACCCACGGCAGTTTCGAGAATGCACTCAAACTGACCGCGGCCATAGGCGGCTCGAGCAATGCCACGATCCACATCCCCGCGATCGCCGCCGAACGCGGCCTCTCCGTCACCCTCGATGACGTGGAGAAGGCCAGCCGAGGGACTCCTCACATCTGCAGCCTGAAGAGCTCGGGCCCCCACACCTTCTGGGACCTTGACCAGGCCGGCGGGGTTCCCGCGATCATCGGGGAACTTCTGCCTCTGCTTGCCGGGGACGAGAAGTCCTGCTCGGGAAGGAGCCTGGCCGAGATCGCGGCAAAAGCCGTCAACCGGAACCCGGAGGTCATTCGCCCTCTCACCAACCCGGTTCATCCCCAGGGAAGCTTCGCCGTCCTCCGTGGCAATCTGGCCCCGCTCGGGTGCATCGTCAAGCAGACAGGCGTTGATCCACGAATGATGGAACACTCGGGCCCAGCCCGCGTGTTCGACTCCGAGAAGGAGGCCGAGGCTGCGATTTACGAGGGTGCTATCAAAGCCGGCGACATCGTCGTGATCCGCTACGAAGGGCCGAAAGGGGCTCCGGGAATGCCCGAGATGTTTTCCGCCACCTCTGCCCTGATGGGGGTCGGCCTGGGCAGCAAAAGCGCGCTCATCACCGACGGCCGCTTTTCCGGCGCCACACGAGGACCGTGCATCGGCCACGTCGCCCCGGAAGCCGCGGCCGGCGGGCCGATTGCCTTCGTCCGGGAAGGCGACCTCATTCGAATCGACATTCCCAACCGGAGGATCGAGCTGCTGGTTGAGGCCGAGGAGCTCGAAGCACGGGGCCGGAGCACGCCGATCAAGCAGCGCCAGGTTGCCAGCCGCTTCCTGCGTCGTTACGTGAGGGATGTAGGCGACGTCTCGTCCGGAGCCGTGGTGGATTAGCGAATCGGCGGGGGGGCCCCCCAAGGCGAAAGTGGAGTAGGCTTCTCAGAGCCGCGCGCAGCGCTTGCCTCGTCGGGAAGCCTTAGGACTGAATATGAAGTTGGAGACCCCCGTCCGAATTGATGCGGTCGCGCCGAAGACCAACGTCCGGTACTGGATACTCCTCACCCTTTTCATCGTCACCACCATCAACTATGTCGATCGGGCAACGCTCTCCATGGCCGCGCCAGTCATGAGAAAGAACCTCTCGATTGACGCGGTGGAGATGGGCTACATCTTTGCCGCTTTCGGGTGGTCGTATGCGGCGCTGCAGATCCCCGGCGGATGGCTGCTCGATCGGCTCGGCTCGCGACTGGTTTACGGCTCGGCGCTCTTCCTCTGGTCCTTCATGACGTTCATGCAGGGCCTGGCCGGATTTCTGTCCGGTGGCCAGGCCTTCATTGCGCTTCTCGTGCTCCGGTTCCTGCTGGGCGTCGCCGAAGCTCCGGCGTTCCCCGGCAACAGCCGGATCGTGACTTCCTGGTTCCCGACCCACGAACGGGGTTTTTCGTCGGCCGTCTTCAACTCGGCCCAGTACTTTGCACTCGCCGCCTTCACGCCCCTGATGGGATGGATCCTGGCTGGCTGGGGATGGCAGGCGGTCTTTTACATCATGGGGATCGTCGGGGTCCTACTCGGCTTCTTCTGGTTCAGTTTCGTCCGCGATCCGGTCGCTCATCCGCTTGCAAACCAGGCGGAGATCCGGTACATACGCGGCGGAGGGGGCTTGGCCGGCGTCAAGGCCGAGGGGTCCGGCATTCGCCTCGATTATGTCCGCCAGATGCTCAGCAACCGGATGATGATCGGCGTCTATGTCGGCCAGTTCGGCATCAACACCATCACCTGGTTCTTCCTCACCTGGTTCCCCACCTACCTTGTGCAGGCAAAAGGCATGTCGATCCTGAAGGCCGGATTGATCGCCTCCATCCCCGCGCTGCTGGGATTCACCGGCGGTCTTCTCGGCGGATACACTTCGGACTGGCTTCTCCGAAAGGGGACGTCGCTCACGTTCGCCCGGAAGGCGCCGATTATCCTCGGGATGGCCCTCTCGTCCAGTATCATTCTCGCCAACTACGTGACGGCGGAATGGGTCGTGATCGCCTTGATGTCCCTCGCCTTCTTTGCCAAAGGTTTCGGCGCCCTCGGTTGGGTGGTCGTCAGCGACACATCGCCTAAGGAAATGGTCGGATTGAGCGGCGGCATCTTTAATTTTGCCGGGAACCTGGCGAGCGTCGTCACCCCGATCGTCATCGGCTATATCCTTGCCGTGACCGATTCGTTCAACGGGGCGCTGCTCTATGTCGGACTGATGGGTGCGCTCGGCGCCCTGTCCTATCTTTTGATCGTCGGCGACATCCGGCGGGTCGTTTTGACCGAGCAGGAAACCGAAGTACCCAGGCCATAACGGAGGCCCATTCAATGGATATCGATTTCATTCGCGGCGTTGTCCCCCCACTGATTACACCCGTCGATTCCGAGGACCGGATCGATGACAAGGCGCTTCGAAATGTCATCGAACATGTGCTTCGGGGCGGGGTGCATGGCGTTTTCGTCATGGGTACAACGGGGGAGTTCTACGGGGTTGAAATCGAAGAAAAAAGCGCGCCATCGCGATTGCCGTGGATCAGGTCCGAGGCCGGGTGCCGGTTTACGCCGGTGCCAGCGCCATCACGACGCGGGAGTGCGTGAAGCTCGCCCAACTGGCCGAGGCGGAGGGTGCCCAGGCTGTCACCGTCCTGACCCCGATGTTCATATCGCCCAACGAGGAAGAGCTCTACCAGCATTTCCGCACGATCGCCTCATCCACGGCCCTTCCGGTCCTGCTTTACAACAACCCGGATCGGACCGGGATCAACATGTCCGCCCAGCTGATCGAACGGCTGGCCGACATCCCGAACATCGTCGGGGCCAAGGACAGCAGCGGGGACATGACGTTGACTTCCGAGTACATCCGGCGGACCAGGGGGAAGGGGTTCAGGGTGCTCGCCGGCCGCGACACGCTGATCCTGGCGACTTTGCTGTACGGCGGCTACGGCTGCGTGGCGGCGACCGCCAACGTCGCCCCCGCGCTTGTCGTGGAAATCTACGAAAAGTTCCAGGCGGGCGACCTCACGGGCGCCCTGGAGGCCCAGTACCGGCTCGCCCCGCTCCGGGTCGCGTTTAACCTCGGCAGCTTTCCGGTCGTCATCAAGGATGCCTTGAATCTCCTCGGGGTCGAGGCCGGGAACCCGATCCGACCCATCGCGCATTGCACCGGGCCGAACCTCGAAAAGCTCAGGGCGATCATGGAGCAAATGGGTTTGACCGTCCGGAGGTAATCCAGGCCTGCGCGCCCTGGCAGGCCCGCGGATCTACGCGGATAATCGCGGATAATCGCGGATAAAGACGGCCCGGGAACCGTGGCCGGGCCGTCTTTATCCGCGATTATCCGCGATTATCCGCGTAGATCCGCGGGCCTGCCTTTGGCGCACGCCTTCTCTCTGGACTCGCCCTTTCGCCCTCCAGGGCATGACTTTGACTGCCCCGATGGGTTTTTGCGATATTGCCCCTATGAAGCCCCTCACACCATGCCTGTTTCTACCCGTCTGTCTGCTGGCCAGCCTACTTGCCCAAGCAGAGGACAAGCACCCGCTTACCGCCCAGGATCTTTGGGACTTCAAGCGCGTTGGAGCCCCTGCCCTCTCGCCCGATGGGAAAACCGCGGTCTTCAGCGTTCAGGAATGGTCCATTGAAAAAAACAAGAGCACGGCGAGCCTCTGGCTGGTCGACATTCCGAGCGCAAAAGCACGCCGGCTGACGAGCGCCAGCGCCGGAGACACAGCCCCTGCCTGGAGCCCGGATGGCTCCCGCATCGCGTTCGTTTCCAAGCGTGGGGATGACCAGGCCGACGCCCTCTACGTGATTGGTACGACGGGTGGCGAGGCCGAGAAGGTCATTGAGCTTCCCTACTCGATCACAACACCGAAATGGTTGCCGGACGGCAAGCGCATTGTCGCCGCTACCCGCGTCATCCCCGAGGTCGCCGGCAAGCTCGAGAAAAGCGATCTTGCAGCCATGCGCAAGGAGATCAAGCGGCGCAAGGACTCCAAAATGACGGCCAAAGTGACCGAGTACCGGCAGTACCGTTACTGGGACCAGTCCCTGACCGATAACCTTGCCAACCGGCTGGTGCTGATCGACGTGGACAGTAAGGAAGTGAAAGACCTCACACCAAAGTGGGACCGCCTGTTCAACGCGACTGCTGAAGCACCATTCGACCTGGCCCCCGATGGAAAGCAGGTGGCAGTGGCGATTAACAGTACGCCTCCGCCCTACCGCGAACGGCCCAACAGCGACATTTACCTCATCCCCACGGACGGCTCGGGGAGCCTCAAAAACATCACCACGGACAATGTTTCGCTAGATCAGAGGCCACGGTTTGCGCCAGACGGCAAGTCGCTGGTTTTTGCGCGAAACGTCAGACCGCTCTGGTCAGGCGAAAACGAGCGCCTCTGGCGGCACGACCTGGCTAGCGGCAAAAACACAGCCCTGACGGCGACTCTCGACTACTCATTCGGCGAGTTTGCTTTTTCGGCAGACAGCGGCGCGCTATGGCTCCTGGCAGAAGAACGCGGTCAGCTGCCGGTTTACAAGATCAACCCTGATGGAAGCGGTTTCGCGAAGGTTTACGGCGAGGGGACATCGAGCAGCGTCGATGTGGGCCCTGGTACGGTGGTTTTTCTTAACGAGACTTTCAGCCGCCCCAACGAGCTGTTCGCATTCGATCCGAAGACGGGAAAAACCCGCCAGCTCACGCATTTTAACGACGCAGTGTTGGCCAAATTGGACTTTGGCAAGGTGGAATCGCACACCTTCACCGGCGCCGCCGGGCACCCGATTCAGCAGTGGCTCATCTATCCGCCAAAGTACGACCCGACGAAGAAATACCCGCTCTTGCAACTGCTTCACGGCGGGCCGCACACAATGGTCCGTGACGCCTTCAGCTACCGCTGGAACGCGCACCTGTTTGCCGCACCCGGGTACTTTGTCACCTGGGTGAACCGGCACGGTTCGACAGGTTTCGGCGAAGAGTTCGCGCTCAGCATTCACGGGGAATGGGGAGAGAAACCATTCACGGACGTCATGCGTGGTACCGACTACCTGCTTGAGAAAATCCCGAGCATCGACCCCAGCCGTGTGGCCGTCGCCGGCGCCAGTTACGGCGGCTATCTGGCCGCATGGATACTTGGTCACACCGACCGGTTCAAGTGCATTGTGGACCATGCAGGGGTGAACAACTTTTACACCCAGTATGGAGGCGATCTCACCAGCTACGTCTTCAACGAAGAAGTGCTGGGAGGCACCCCGTGGAAGGACGTTGAAGGGATGCAGCGCAACAACCCGATGTTCTACGCGCAGAACTTCAAGACACCGACTCTGATCATTCACGGCGAACAGGACTACCGGGTGCCGTATGGCAATGGCATCGAGTTGTACGGCGTGCTCCAGGCGATGGGCGTCCCTTCGCGACTCGTCCTATTTCCGAACGAGAACCACTGGGTTCTGTCCCCTCAAAATGCCATTTACTGGAACTATGAGGTGCAGCAGTGGCTGGCGCGCTACATCGGCGGCTCCCCGATGGCAAAGCCGGAGTTTCTCAGTGAGGAAGAAGGCGGGGCTCCTCCCGAGCGGAGTTCTAAGTTCTGAGTTCTGAGTTCTGAGTTCGTCTAGTTCTAAGTTCAGGTTCGGGGTTACGGAGTTCTGACTTCGAGGTTTGAAAATATTGGAACGTTCGAACTCAGAACTCTGAACTCTGAACTCTGAACCGTGTAACCCTGAACTCAGAACTCCGAACTCAGAACTCCGAACTCAGAACTCACTATTCATCCCCCTTGCGAAACCCGACGCCGTCGAGAATGATGACTCCCTTTTCAGACCTGTCGAACACGAGACGGATGGTGTGCAGCGCCCCTGTGTCCAGCTTGTTGTTTGCGGCGACAAAGGCCGCCAGCGGAAAGTCGAAGGTCTGGTACACCACTTCTGATGACGGAACGTCAGTCATGAAGGATGCCTTGGCGACGTCCGCCTCGACTTGCCGCTGCATCTTTGCGAAATAGCTCAGCGGCAGCCGGGCAGCGTTCCCGGTGCGGTCAGTCAGTTCGACAGTGAAATCGATCGCCTCTTTCTTCTTCGAATCGTCCTGCGAATCCTTCTTGCCGGATGTCTTCTTGCCGGTCTCATCCGCCTTCTTGGTTTGCTGAGCGTCCTGGTCCTTGTACGAGGAGGGATCGTTCTTGGAGTCGGCCAGCGAGAAAAAGAGCGCGTCGCCGCCCGTCGTAGCGAGCCCGGCCTCGGGCAATTCGAGCAAGTAGGAGCACCGGCCGGGCGCCTCCTTTCGGTTCCAACCGAGGAACACGGCCCGAGTGTCGAGCCCGCCCCACTTGATTTCCACCGCCTTCTCTTTCCAGTCCGACAGGTTTTCAGCGCTCGTTCGGCCTCCTGCCGCGGTCGTCGTCGTCAAATCGATGTCCTCCTCGAAGGAGGCCAGCATCTGTGACCGGGACTCCTCATACTTTTGGAGATAGACGGTCTTCGGCAGCCATGGTGCCCCGAGGCGCCAGTCACGCAACAGGGGGCGGTATTCGCGGCGGTCCCGCAGCGTGGCTTCCAGGAACGCGGAAATGAACACCCGCGCGATCTGCTGCTGGTCGGCCGCGGGCAAAATCGGACGGAGGTTAAGAAACGCCGTGTAAGGCCCGCCGCTATCGCTCCGGCCCCAGACTGTGTTGAACTGGCCGTGATTGGCCTGATGGATGTAAAGCGAAGCCTTGAACCAGTCACCGTCCCCCTTGAAGCGCGTGCGCTCCAGCACTCGCGAACCGTGGAAGGAACGCATGTCTCCATCCCAGGAGCCGTGAAGGACGAAGTAGTTCACGTTTTCCAATTTGGCCGGTTCACCCGCTGGCTTGTATTGCCCGTCGACCGGGGCGATTGCCAGAATCGATCGAATATTGAAGTTGAAGTCGAAACGCACGCGGCCATCGTCGGGGTAGTAAGGGAGCCGGTTGAAAACACCGGCTACGGCTGCCGCTTCGCCGCCGCGGGAATGACCTGCGATTCCGATTCGGTCCATGTCCACGCGGCCGCTGAAAACGTTCCCGGGGGTCTTGTTCCACTCGCGCCAGAGGCGGAGATGCTCGAGCAGCAGCCAACCGCGCGCATCGTTCTCCTCCTTGAGCCCACCATTCGGGAAGCCAGTCAAGTCGCCGGGCGAACTGTTTAAGAAATTCTCGTCGACGGACGCAAAAATGAAGCCCCGGCTGGCCATCAGCTCGCCCAGGTATGCATAGCCGGGGTCCGAGTACTCCTCCATCAGATGGTTGCCGTGGACGATCAGGACGAGCGGAAACGGACCTTTGCCGTCCGGGTACCAGACCCGTGCCTGCAACGGCAGTTTCTTGACGTCGAATCCCCAGTACCTGGTGCGCGCCCAACCGGCTCTTCCGCTCCAGTTGCCGATCAGTCGCGACCCGTCCACGGTGCGCGTCCGAATAGTCACCTGCCTGGAGTATTCGGGGCGATGACGGTCCGAGCCGCTGCCATAGGTGAGCCGGAGAACCCGGTAGGAGCCGGGCTTGGAGGGATCGGCGACATCCTCGGCCGGGGATCGTGGCTGTGCGGATCTTTCGAGCGCGGCATTGGCGAGTTCCTTGCCAGATTGGCCGTCTTTGAGCAGCCACCAACCTGTGAAAGCGGCGAGCGCAAGGGCCCCGACGAGGCCGCCGGCGGTCACCGCCCGCTGTGCTCTGGAGAGCTGGCGCCAGCCTCCGCCCGCCAGGATCCAAACGGCGGCACCCAACAGAGAACCGACCAGGAGGCAGGTCCCAAGTGAGGCAAGGAGGCCCAGCGGTCCGAGAGGGGTAGAGATGAAGCCGATGAGCGCGACGGCGACCAGGAGCGCCCAGAGGTAAAAAGAAGGCAGACGGTTAATCAACCGGACCAGTAAGAAAGCGAGCCCGGCAGCCGCGAGCGCCAGAACGGGCAGAACCAAAGCGATGAGGTAGATCGCCAGGTTCTCGCTCGCACGGTTTATCAACCATAGCGCCATTGCCAGGTAGATAAGGCCGGCCGTGCTCACCAGTCCGACGCCGGCTCCACGCCAGGCGCGCGGCCCGGGCTTCACCCGCGCAGGTATTGAAACGATCCGGCGCCAGGCTCTTCGCCAGAACCCGACGGGAACCTGCGGTAGGGGATCCTCGTCCGTCAAAGGCTCGGTCTCTGCTCGGATCTCGTCAGCCCCTTTTTCCGGGGACAGTTCTCCGCTCATGATCATCTCCTCCTGAGTTCTTTGAACGTGGAGAGGCAAGGATTTGTTCGTTTCTTGTGTGTCTTGCGTCTCCCGCGCCTCTTGCGTGACTTTGCGTCCCTTGCACCCTTTTGCGCCTTCGCCCGTAAAAAAAGGGCGCCAAAACTGTCAATCTCCTCCCCTCTCGTTCGACAATCAGTAGAGCGGGGCCTGTGTTTCGGAATCCGATTCGAGGACTCTTCGAAAGCTCGCTCACAACCCTGGAAAACGAGATAAGGAGAAAAGCCGATGCGATTCATGGTGATCGTCAAAGCTAACAAAGACTCAGAGGCGGGCGTGATGCCGACCAAGGAAATCCTGACGGAAATGGGCAAGTTCAATGAGGAACTGGCCAAGGCGGGCGTTCTTCTCGAGGCCGAGGGGCTGCATCCCAGCTCGAAGGGAGTTCGGGTCAGGTTCGCCGGGAAGAAGCCGATCGTCACAGACGGGCCCTTTGCGGAAACCAAGGAGCTCGTCGCCGGTTTCTGGATGTGGCAGGTGAAGTCCAAGGAAGAGGCGATCGACTGGCTCAAGCGGGCTCCCTTTCAAGACACCGAAGTCGAAATTCGCCAGGTCTTCGAGGCCGAGGATTTCGGCGCCGAATTTACCCCCGAGCTCAGAGCCCAAGAAGAACGTCTGAAGGCGCGAGTCGGCGCCAAGAGATGATGAAGCTCACTCAATCACGAGCAGCGAGACAGCCTGGCGCGGAAGCGGGAAGCTAAGCTTGGCGCTTCCCGCCCGTATGGCTACCGCACTCGGTTGGCCCATCGCCGCTAACTTGCCCGCGGCCTCCAGCTCGGCATACTGCTTGCGGTTTGGAGCGACCGGCGAGCCCATTCGGATCCAAGCCGCATAGGCGTTGCTGTGGTCCGCATCGATTCGATAGTGCGTGACCATCGCGTTATCGGCCTGCTTTGAAAGGCCGGCGATTTCAAGCTCCATCGCGGCGTCCGGGCCCGGAACATCGTCATCGTGGTAGTGCCAGACCATCACGTACACCTTTTCGCCTGCGCGGCTGGCCAACGCCCCGACGTCCGGCGCCTTTCGGACCCCCTCGGCCAGGATCGTATCAAGAGGAACGGAACCGGTGCTCGTCGCCGCTACGCGCTCCCCCTCCATCCTCGCGAACATCCGGATAACGTTCAGCACCGGCAGGTCGACCCCATTGCTGGCCAGTTGCCGGAACCCAGCGAAGTAAGGCTGGTCCTCGAAGGTGAACGCCCAGGTGAGCGCTCCCTCGAAATTGACGCCGTGCCGGTCTGCCAGATCGTGTTTGCGCGCGAAGCTGGCGGCCGTGTAGCTCGAATACATGGTCCCGTTCCGGTACGAAAACTGCGCTCCCTGGCAGGCGGCGCAGCCCTCCGGGTCGGATTCGCCGATGACGATGGGCAGATTCTTCAGCTGCGGGTAAGAGGCGATGGTGGCGAAGCCGCTGTCGATAGTCCGCAGTTGCGCCGCGATTCCCATCTGGACGTGGTCTCCGATGAACTTCGGCGCGCCCTTGGCGTGGAACGAGATGAAGTCGATGGGCGTGCCGTTCCCGCCATTCGCATAGTTCGCTCCACTCAGGCAGTGCTCGAGAAAGTCCTTCAGGAAGCGGGGATCGGAGCCGGCCATGTCCGGTCCGCCCACCCGGGCGGTGGGCAATGCCCGCCGGATCCCCGCCACGGCATAGTCGTGGAGCTTGTGGAACTCCGCGGGAGTTCCCTTCCAGTAAGGGATGTTGGCCTCATTCCAGGTTTCCCAGTACCAGCTTTCGACTTCTGCGCGGCCATACTTTTCGACGCAATGCCTGGCCCATTGGAAGACGAGCTCCCCCCACTTCGCGTAGTCCTCCGGCGGGTAGGCCCAACCGGTATAGACCTCCTCGTACGGGAACCCGGGCCGCCATTCGTGCTTGTACGGCTCGGGATGCGTGGAGAGAGCCTGCGGCATGAAGCCCAATTCGACATAGGGGCGGACGCCTCTTTGCAGGTAGGTATCGAAGATCAGATCGACGATCCGCCAATCGTAGATCGCCTTTCCCTGCTTGTCCTCGGTGTAGATATTGGTACTGCCCCACTTGAGCGCGGGTGTTCCGTCACCGCTCGTCAGCAGATTGTGGGTTCGGAAGAAAACTTCGCTGAGGACTAAGCTCTCCCAGTTCCGCCATGAGCTTGCGCCCATCCTTCATGTACGCGTAGTTGGGCTCATCCGCCCCAAAGAATCGCCAGATAGGCCGGAGTCGGCCAAGCGACCGAGCAGCATCGACGCGGACGGTGACGGGAAAGGCCCGGGAGAGGGAGGTTCCGCCGTCCGGTTGAGCGGGAGCTTGGTTCGCTCCAAGGACGGCAAAAGGGGAAAGCGCAACCAGGAGGCAGGTCAAAAGAGTCCACTGAGATCGTCTGCCGTTGTTCACCGCGCGAGTCTAGCGCGGCCCTGCCGCAGCTGTCTACCGGAGGCAGAGTGTTCCCAGATTCTCTGTTCTTACACTTAGAGCTCCAATCCTCTTAAAAGCCTTGGAAGCCAACCCCCGGTCGAGCCTCGTCGGAGCCGCGCACGCAGCGAGGGTGTTGAATAAGCGGCCTCGGACAGATGGCGCTCACGACAATACACAAAAAAGTAAAGCGCGTGCGCACGAGGACGTCGATGAGTTGCATGTGAACCGGCAAGAGTCGACCGGAACCGAGTGTGTCGGAGCCGCGCGCGAGCGCCTTCCAGCGAAGCAAGCGGGTTGTAACAGTAGGCAGATCGCATGCCTTTTTGCAGCGTCAGTGCGAGGGACGTGCGGTCAGCTAACTGTTACAACCCGCTTGCTTCGCTTGGAAGGCGCTCGCGCGCGGCTCCGTCAACACTCGGTTCCGGTCGACTCTTTCGAGGGCGAGCGTGGGGAAAACGGGTCAGTAAAGGCTGTTTACACGCAAGTTAACATTTTCAACACCCTCGCAGCGTCTTTCAGCGGAGTAAGCGGGTTGTGATGCGCTGCAATCGTCAACGGCACGGTGTATGCCGGGTGCAAGAACCCGCTTACTCCGCTGAAAAGCGCTGCGTGTGACAATCTCACTCGCAGCTCTGAATAACCGCCGCCTCCCGCCCCGCGAACGGCGCCTTGGCACCCGCCGTTCCCCTGCTGCTTGACATGCCCTCCTGAGTCGCGGTACGACAACCTCAGACCCTGAAGGAGGACAATGCATGCGCGGAATGGAGTTTCGAGGGAGGCGGCGTCGGCTCGTTGTGGCGGTGTTCGCTCTTCTAGGGGCCGCAGCCTTTGGCCTCTTCTTGCCTTCGCATCCGGCGGAAGCACAGGAGCCGAAGGTTGTGAAAGCCACGCCACTAGTGCCGGGGGAGGCGCCCGGTGACAGGCCCTACGAGATGGTCCGGTCCGGCCGTCGTCCTCCCTACGCCCCTCTGGTTGATTTCGACTCCCTGGCTGGCTGGACGGCGCTGTGCGAGGGCGGGGCTGTCGCGGAGCTGGCAGGCTCGCAAAAGCAGCGTGTCTGGGAATCTCCGGTAGCAAAGGTTGTCTACCGGGGAAAGTCGCCGAAAAGCTCAATCACTCTCCGGCCGCCTCAACCGGTACCGATTCCCGTTCCCTCATCCGCCGTCGCGGTCTGGATTTACGGCAACAATTGGGCCTGGACGCCCGACCCGACCACTCCCCGCGTCAACATTGATCTGTTGTTCAGGGACCGAAACGGTAAGGAACAGGCCCTGGAGATAGTTCAGAAACTTGGATGGAAGGAGTGGTGGCTGGTCCATCGGGTCCTTCCCCGGACGCTGCTGGATGCGTCCCCGCTGGTTCTTCACGGCATTCGGATCACCGGCTGCGCCAACTCGCAGAACCGGGAGCTCTACTTCGAAGACCTGGCATTCATCCAGGAGTCCTTAAAACCTCTGTCTTTTGCGCCTCGGCCGAAGCGGGGCATTGACCCGTTCCCCGGTCAGGACCCCGGTCCGAACACCGGAGCCGGCCGCCTCCCTTTCCCAACCCGAGAGGAGACCATCCTCCCCGAGAATCGAGCATCGGGTTTCGAGACCAAGGCCTCTCAGATCAAGAATGACACGGTCAGGTTCGCGTACCAGGGACCCGATGGTCTTCTGGAATATGACGTCCGACCCGACAACCGCGGCTGGGGGCCGGTTGCCGTGAGACTCAACGAAGCTCCGATAGCGCGGGCGCTGGTCGGCGCGGGCCCCGTTTTTGAGAAAGAACCCCAGGGCCTGCGTTTGAAATCAACCAAGCTCGAATCAGGAGTGGTCCAGGCAAGCTGGGAAGGCCGGGATCCCGGCGGGGCCGAGATTCTCATCGAGTCCGCACATGCGGCTGTGGCAGAAGAGCCTGGTGGTGGATTACTTCTGTCGAGGAGGCACTGCGACCGGCCTCTCGTACGGGCACATAGTGGATGCCGCAAAACCGGAGCTCATCCTCCTGCCCTACCTAAACTATGGCTCGCACCATCTGAACGTCTTGATGTCCCGTGGCGCCCCTCCCTATTTTGCTTCGGTCTGGATGGACTGGTACCGTTCAAACGGTTCCCAGCCATACGCTGAAGACCGGGTGACGGCCGGGCAGGTGCACTTGAATGGCGGCGTTCGGTACCTGGCAAGGACCGATGGCCGTCGCAACGACCTTTTCGAACGGTTCTTCCTCACATTCTCCCCTGTCTTCGAAGAGACGCTGCCGACTATCGCGAATCCTCCCGCGAAACGCGGCAAGGAGGCAGGCACGCGGTTGTGGCAGGAAAGCTGGGGTCCGGAGGACTACGCGAAGGAACAGGAGCGGTCCGCCAAGCTCAGAGCTTACGGGATCGACCAGCTGACCCGGTGTAATCACGAAATCACCTGGCGGGACAGCGGGGAAAGTTTCACGTTTCGGACCGAGGCGGCGCCCGGCCGAGGAGGCGATGAGGCGCTTCAGAATTTCGTCGCGGCACAACGCAGCCTGGGGTGGCGTTCCGGCCTCTACACCAACTACTGCGACTTCGCACCAGTCAACGCCTTGTGGGATACGGACATGGTCATGCGGGGCGTCGACGGAAACCTGGTGCAGGCCTGGGCTCGCTGCTATTCCCCGAAGGCGCTGTTCGCCCTGGAGATGGACCTGAAACTCGCCCCGGCAATCCAGAAGAAGTTCAACACCAACGCCGCCTACACCGACGTTCACACGTCCGTCGCTCCCTGGGACCGCACGGACTACGATGCCCGGATCCCCGGAGCCGGGACCTTCGCCGCCACCTTCTACCCGTACGGCGAGCTTTTGCTTCATGATCAGGATGTCTACGACGGCCATTGCTGGTCGGAGGGCCACCACCAGTGGTTGTACGCCGGCCTGTGCACCGGCAATTACGGGCTGACCTACAGCGACCTGAGGTTGTGGAAATACCCCTACCTGCCTCATTTTGATCTTTTGAAGATGCATCCGCTGAGCGTGGACATCGGGGTGCCATGGACCGCCCAGTTCTTTCAGGACAAGAAGGGGTGGGACAAGCCCGGGAATATCGAGGCGAGCATTGACCAGTTTATTGCCGCTACCGCCGCTTACGGGCACATGGGATGGCTGGTTGAGGAGACGCACGGCATTCGGCAGACCGCCCGCTCCTATTACATGCTCCAACAGCTCCAATCGCGCTACGCGATGCTGAAACCCGAGGAGATCCGCTATGGAGGTCAAACCGGCACCATGAGCTCCTCGGAAGCCCTGCTGAAGGACCAGTGGAAGGTGTCTCAGTTGTACGTTCGGTACCCCGGAAATCTGGAGCTGTGGGTTAACGGCAACTCCGTGAAGAACTGGGCCGTGGAGGCAGGGGGACGAAAGGTCCTGCTGCCGCCTTTCGGGTGGCTCGCGGTCCAGGGAAACAGTTTCTATGAAGCCTCGGAACTGGTGAATGGGAAACGGTGCGATCGAGCGAGTTCCGCCGATTACGTCTTTCTGGACGGGCGCCGCTCGCTGCAATCCATCGACGGCGTCTCCAGTTCCGGGAGCCTCGTCGTCAGAAAGGGCCAAACCGGAAAGGGCCTTTCGATCATTGCGGTCGACGGAGTCGGAAAGATCGTGCTCAGCTCACCGCCGCAGAGACTGGCCGTGCACGATCTGGGCTCGTTGATCGGTGAAATCGCCAACGCGGAAAGCCTGGAGGTTCGGGTCCTCGATTCCCAGGGAAAAGATCTTGGAAGTGCGAAAACGGCAAAGACGTCGAACGGTTGGGAAATCACGGGCGCCGCGCAAGGCCACCGGTATGAGGTTTCAGTCGGGCGGCCAGGCACACCCGAGGACAAGAGGCTATTCCAGGACTGAGGGGCTCTTGCGAGCGAAGTGAGCCTTGGAGTGCGCAAGCTTGCTCTGCACTTTATACGGATCTTAGGATTCCGGTGGGGCATGCGACCTGCTTTCGGTTCGAACCCGCTTGCTTCGCGGAAAGACGCTCGCGCGCGGCTCTGATGGGACTCGGCAAACGCCGCGCAACAGCTCGGGCTCTATCGGAGTACGAGTCATAGGACGCGACACCGAGCCGTGTGTCAGAGCCGCGCGCGAGCGCTTTCCAGCGAAGCAAGCGGGTTCGAACCGAAAGCAAATTGCATACCCTAAGGTGTCTAACATGCGTATAAAGTGGAGAGCCTGCTTGCGCACTCCCTTCAAAGGGCTCGCTTCGCTCGCAACAGCTCCACTCCTGCCTCACAGCTCTTTCACGCGGATCCTCTTGAACTCGAGCCAGCTCCCCGGGTGGTGCGCCTGCAACTCGATGTGGCCGGCCTCGATATTCTCCAGCCGGTCATATTCCAGCACCGTATCGCCCTCGATGCGGACCAGGACGCGCGGCCCCTGTGCCCGAATCTGCATGAAGAACCACTGGTTGTCGGCGATACGCGGATAGGTCGCCCTCTTGAAGAAGTAAAGAGATCCGGTTGGGTAGTGGGCGTCCTCCACGTTGTGGATTTGGATCTCGTAATAACGAGGACCACCAAGCCCTTTCCCGGCCGAACGGATCAGTATGCCGCCGTTATGTTCCTGCGGGCCTCGCACGTAAAGCTGAATCTCGAAATCGCGATATTGTTTCCTGGTTGCCAGGTGCCCGCCTCCCTCCGCCCGAATAACCGGGCCGAGTGGGAGGAAGCGCGCCGGGGCCTCCTTCGTGCTTTCGGAAACAAACCAGAGACCAAAATCCTCCGGCGAGCGGTACAGCTGGTCCCATGTCTCCCGGCCCGGCAAAGCGCGCACGCGCAGATTCCTGAAACGGATGGGGTAGCTCAGGCCGGACAAGCCGATGTACCCGGAGCGGAGACGATGGGCGAGCTCGGGCTCACGCTCGCAATCCACGTCCTGAACCTGTTCGTCGTTGACCCAGACGGCGAGCCGCGGCCAGTCGGCGAGGATGCGGAGGCTGTTCCATTCCCCCTTGTTCTTTACAACGACTTTGCGCGGGGCGATGACGGGGAAAATGGCACCCATGGAGTTCGATCTCGGCTGGTCATCCACCTGATGAAAGATCTTGACCTGTTTGCCAACCCACGTCTTTCTCCCGTGTTCAGGAGCGTGAAAATGGACTCCGCCGTCAATCCAACCCTGGACGAAGAAATCGCAGCGGAAATCAAAGTTTTCATACTCGTCGGTGGAACGAAGCCACGCCGGATAGCCCGAGGACTGCGATGAAACGATGTCGCCCTTGTCGACGTAAAACGCCGATTCCGGGCCGTCGGAAATCACCCATCCGTTGAGACTCTTGCCGTCAAACATCGGCCGGAAATCAGGCTCGATCCCACCTTGCTGAGGCAGGACCGCAGGTATGGCGGCCGCCGTGCCAAGAAACTCGCGTCGGTTCATGCTTCCATCCTCCTCTCACCGTGTCATGAAGGTCCAGCTCACAGCCCCGATATTGTCCGGTTTGCCGGATTCCGCGCGGGAGACGGTGCCGGCGAGTTGCCCGTCCGGGTTTCGGGTCACGCGCAGCTCTCTCCAGGACAGCGCTCCCTTCTCATAATCAAAGGTTTCGCCGTCATCGTCGTAGAGTCTGTAGGCCACCTCTTTCGCTCCATAATGGCGGACCTCCAGATCGAACCTCTGCCCTTTCCCCGGCGCCCGGACCGCAGGCGGCATCATGGGGATGATCGCACCATCTTTCGCGAACAGCGGAATCCTGTCCAGCCCGGGACTGACCGTGATCACTTCACCGCCTCCGACGTAGGCCCCCGTGTAGAAGTCGTACCATTTTCCCTTGGGCAGGATGACCTGTCGAGACACCTGGCCTTTGAACATCGGCGCCACCAACAGGTATTCGCCTGCCATGTACTGGTCCTTGACCTCCTTCAAAACCGCTTCCTCGTAAGGGTTCTGTTCGAGGCTGGCCGCCGGCGATTCCCGGCGCGCCTCAGCTGCGAACCCCTCTTCGAGCGCCATTGCCCGGAAAGGCGGGATACCGTCGAAGTGATAGCGGGCAAACTCCGTGTAAAAATACGGCAACAGTCGCATCCGGAGCAGCGCTATATCCTTGACCTGCCGCTCCACCTCGGGAAACGACCACGGCTTGGTTCCGCTGGCCCAGGCGTTGAGCATGGCCATGGGTGAGAAGCAGACGGACTGCATTCGTCGCAGCCATTCCTCTCCTCCTTCGGAAGAGCGGACCTCGGGAGTCCAGAGCACCCCGCTGAAACCGCTGTTGCACAGGGCGGTGATGAAGTCCTCGTGGCTGTAGTAATCGTTATAAATCACGTAGGGGAAGGAGGCCGTGCCGGCGTTCGAGGCCCGCGTCAAACCATAAGTGCGGAGGTTCTTCTCCCTGTAAATCCCGACGGTCGCCTTCTGAAGGAGCACTCCGTAAGTCTGCCTGACCTGCTCGGCGCTCAAACCCGACGGAAAGGTGGCGACGTCGGGCCACAGATAGTGATCGTAGCCGTCTGTTTCGTCGATCTTGTAACCACTCACCCCGATGTCCACGTGGTCCTGCCTGAACCAGTGGACAAGCGTTTCGATGGCCTTCGGGAGGGTAAAGTCCGGGACGATGCCGCACCAGACCGTGTGAGATGCCGACAGAGGCAAGAGCGCCTCGTACACCGGCGACTCGGGGGACACGTAGGGGTTGGTCCAGAGATTCACCCGGATGCCCATCCGCGTCATCCTCTCGAGAAACCTCGCGGGCTCCGGGAATCTCGTCTTGTCCCAGGTGAAGGTGCACGGGTAGGACTTGCTCTGCCACCCCGGCTCGAGCCCGATGACGTCGAGCGGGAATCCCCGGTCGGCGAATTCCTGGGCCTCGTGGAGCACCTGGGCTTCGTCAAAAAGCCGGGGCACGCGGTGACTGAATCCCAGGCCCCACCGGGGCGGCAGGCAGCCACCGCCGGTGTAGAGGTTGTACCGGCGCACCGCGTCCAGGGGCTTGGGGCCGCCGAAGATGTAAACCTCAACCCCGGGCGCGGGAACGAGCATTTCCACTGAGTCCGAGTAAGGCCGGGCGGACCAACTCTTGTCGGTGTTGCGGTCAAGGGGACGGGGGAATTCCGGACTGTCTTTGCGGACAGCGGTCCCGGACCAGACCCGAATGTAGCGGGCCGAATTGATGAAAACTCCATAACCGCGGCCGGAGACATAAAAGGGAACCGGAGCGTGCGTCCGCCCGTCGTCCTTTCCCCCGTAATGGTCGACGTGGAGCTGGAGGATGCGGCCTCGCTGGTGGATGGTCTTGAAATTCAGGCCGAAGCCGTAGATCTGCTCCGCGCGCTCCAAAGGAAACCGCAGAAAGGTCTGTCCACCTTTCAACTCGGCGGCAATGGAGCCGGCTGCGAGAGGGAAAGGCGCGGTCGCGAGTTTGGCAAGGCCCTGCCTGGAGGGGTCGACGGAGGCCGCTTTCAGGAGGTCGAAGCGCTCCGGCTCTCCGATTGTCGACTTCCATACCCCGGGGGCCACTTCGGTCCACTGCGGCTCGACCGCGCGCAGGGATGCCGTGAAGCACGCGAACACGATCATGAGGCCGAGGCTCATCCGTCGATTCATCTGCTCTCTCCTCTCACTTGGCTATTTTCGTCTCGGCGGTAACGTTAACACCGGGGAAACGGGTGCGCAACGCGAACGATAGCCGAGTAGCCTTGTCGGAGCCGCGCACGCAGCGTTTTCCAGCGGAGTAAGCGGGTTCTAGTCGCGTCGGGGCGCGATTGTGCACCGACAACAGAACCCGCTTACTCCGCTGAAAAGCGCGCGTGCGCGGCTCTGAACTGCTCGCTGGACACCGGCTATTAACAGCCAAGTGGACATTTTCAACACCCTCGCTGCGAGGCTGTTGAAAAAGGCCAGTTAGCGCACCTGGCTGAGAAGATATTGACGGTTTCCAACGCCAAAGGCGTTGCGTAGCAAAGCCCAGGGTTGGCTGCGTTTTTTGCAGCCTACCCTGGGATCCAGAGCCGTAAGTCATCAACCCTGAAAGGGTTGCGCATCGTGCGCAGTACGAAACCCTTTCAGGGTTGAACCCCATACAAACCTCCGACCCGGGGTAGCCCGCCAAAGCGCGGGCAACCCCGGGCTCTGCTACGTGACCCCGTTGGGGTCATTCGGCAATCCCCTCCGGGGATATGACAAACAGGTGCCCATTTTCAACACCCTCGCTGCGTGCGCGGCTCCGACAACCCTCGTTCCGGGCTTCGCTGGTGGTTATTCCACGGCTACCTATTTCGTGAAGGGTGTCATTCTGACGCGGCGAGAAGCAGCCTTACCACCAGCAGGGGAGGGTCCTCCGCCCTGGCCCCAACCTGTCTTCCCGTCTCCTTGTCTCCCTGTCTCCCCATCTCCTTGTCTGCTTTTCTCCCCTTCTCCATGAATTGATCGAGGTACTCTCTATCGCCGGTTGCCAACCCGGCCAGGGCGTGAAAATAGACGGACTTCGGATCGAACCTCGTGATCTGTCGTTTCTTCCACTTGCCCGGATCCTTGATGAACGGGAACAGGTACCGGACGGCATCGAGTACGCCGGCGCCTTCCGAAGCTCTATAACGCCACAAATCCTGTCCCCGCACCTCAGCCATCCTGCACAGCAGAGCAAAGCCGTTCAGGTTCATGGCCGAGTAGCCGAGCGAACGTGTTCTTTGCTCTTCGAGCGGACAACTTCCGTCGGGCCGGATCTGGTGGGGGACCAGGTACTCCTTGAAGAGCCGGCAGGTCATTTCGTACGCCTCGGCATCCCCCACAAACAGGCTGAAGGCGGCGACCTGAGCCGACCACCAGGTCGAATGGTTGTTGCCGTTGTTCTTTTCGTCGGTCCCCTTCTGGCTGGTGGTCAGCCAGTTGAGGTATTCCCGGAACCAGGCGCGCACCGCTGCCGCATCCTCCTCCGGCCATCGGCCGCTTGCTTCGAGGAGGGAGAGACCCTGGGCCGCCCAGATCAATGGCACCGTGTCGATGATGCCGATTCCCCGCCCCGTCGTCACTCCCTTGATCGCCTGGCCGTACTCGAGATTCGGGTTCATCCGGGTGGAAGGAACGATGAACCAAACCCGCAAAAGTTCGGCGGCGCGCCGGGCAGCCGCCGCGTCGTCCAGCAGGTAAGCGCTCAGGCTGAGGGCGAAAACCGCCCGGCTCATGCTTCCGAGGTCATTGTCGTTTGCGGTGAACCGGTCGGGATTCCGTTCTCCGTCGCGGCGGATGTAAGGACCCTTCGGATTCCGGGGATCGGGCCACCAGTAGGGTCCTTCACTGAAGAAATCGTTCGGGGAAATCGCAACCCCCGGGGGCCGCGAAAACGTCACGCTCCAGGGACCGGCCTTCAGCGCCGCCCCTGCCTGTTTGCGAATGGCATCAGCCAGCGGCCGAATCGGGGGATCGTCCTGACGAACTCTTTCCCGCAGCCTTTCGGCTTCCCGGGCGTGAAAGAAGAGCAGGCTGTCGCCGGCTTGCCCGGCCGGAAGCCCGGCAACGACGAACGCCCAAAGAACGAGCAGGGCACGGAGTCTCTTGATCATAACGACACTGTTACTCACACTTTACTGAGGTTTTTCCTCGGTCAGCTCGATCACGGCACTTTCGATGGCGCGTCGCAGCGGGGCTTGGAACCCCTGCTCCATCAAGGTCGCGCCATCAAGCACCTGATCATTGAGGGAGAGACGCGAGCGAGCGCCCTCTGGAAGATTGATCTCCCGAACCCGGTATTTCTTTGCAGCATCGAGACCGCGCGGCTTGACCGACGGAAACGCCTCCTCGCCCAGCCGATAGATGAAAACGACCGCGTGAGTCCTGTCCGCCGAGACATAGCTCAGCGCCGCCTGAGGACGATCGTAGGGAGATTGCAGACGATAGAGGTCTCCACCGAGGACCAGGCGGCGAAGGCGTTCCTTGTATAAACGGGCGCCGGCCGTCACGGTCCTCTTCTCCTCGGCTGACATTTTGGAGACGTCCCGGTCAATGCCGAATGCGCCGCTTAACGCGACGTCGACCGCGAACTTTGCCGGCCGGCGTCCCATGTCGGTCACGTGGGCCGATATCGCAGGCGCCGGGAAGAAATGGCCGAAACCCCACTGGATGAACACTCGCTGAACCGGGTCGGTGTTGTCGCTTGGCCAGAATCCGTGGAAGTACTTGAGCGCGCCGTAGTCGACTCGGCCCGAGCCGCCCGAGCAAACCATGGCCATGACCCCCGGATACCGATCCGCCATGTACTTCATGGCGTCGTAGAGCGCCCATTGGTAATCGACGAGCAGATGCTGCTGACGTTCGGGAGGCAAATAGCTCGAGCCGGGTTGTGTGACGTAGCGGTTGCAGTCCCACTTCGTATAACGGATGCCGGGGTTCGGACCGAAGGTGTCGTCTATCACTTTGCGGAGGTGTGCCTGGACCTCAGGGCGCGTCAGATCGAGGATCATCTGGTTGCGGCCGTACAGCGGCTCGCGGTGAGCCTGGGTGATGACCCAGTCCGGGTGAAGCTCGTAGAGTTCGCTCGCCGGGTTCACCATTTCGGGCTCGATCCAGATGCCGAAACCGATGCCGCGCTTTTCCGCTTCGGAGGCGAGGTAGCCCAGACCCTGCGGCAGTTTCTTCTGGTTGACCTGCCAGTCGCCGAGTCCGGCGCGGTCGTTATTGCGCGGGTGCTTGTTGCCGAACCAGCCGTCGTCCAGGAGAAACGACTCGACGCCCAGATCACGCGCCCCATCGAAGAGCGAGACAATCTTCGCCTCGTCGAAGTCGAAGTACGTCGCCTCCCAGTTGTTCAGCAGGATGGGCCGGTTCCCCAATCCGTCTCGAATCCCGTGCCTGCGCGCCCAGCGGTGGAAATTCCGGCTCATTCCGCCCTTGCCCTGGGAGCTGAATGTCCAGAGCATGCCTGGCGTGCGAAAGACGGTTCGCGGCTCCAGTCGGTAGGTCGATCCAAGCGGGTTGATTCCACACACGGCTCTCAACCGGTTGTTCCAGTCGACGTCGAACGCGAACTGAAAGCTGCCGGACCAGGCCAGGGACGCGCCGAAAACAGCGCCGGCCTCCTCTCGGGCCGGTTCATCGATCGCCAGAATGAACGAAGGATTGCGCATCTGGTGCGCGCGAACGCCCAGCTTGGAATCGAGCACCTTAATGCCGGGCGTGAGGCGCTCCTCCACGAGGTGTGCCTCGCGCATGTAATTCCCAGTGAGTTGAGTCAGCCAGTAGCCCGACGCCTGGAAAACCGGGGACGATGAGCCGAAACGCTCAAGGAGGACCGGTTTTTCCTCCTGGTGCTTGATCTCGACCCACTGCTCGATGACGTCCTCGTTCCAATATGAGCGAAAACAGAGGGTGACTTGAAACGGATAATTGCTATCGCGCAGCTCAATTCGTGTCTCGGCCCCATTCCCGACGTCCCCGACAACGCTGTGCGAAACGTAAAGAAGATCGGTTGAGGTATTGCCGTCGGCGTGCACGACCTGCAGAGCCGGTTCGGTGATCTGACCATTCCCGTACGGGGGATACGCTTCCACCTCGCGCGCGGGTGCCCCTCCAGCCGGCTGGAGAGCAGCTTCGGCGGCGCCAAAACCCGCCTGGTAGAGCCGTCCGTCGGCGGCCGCCACCAGTGTAAGGGCGGTGTGCTCGGTTCGTACGGTGACGACCGGGCGCGAGGCGGTCTGCGCGCTGCAGGCGGCAGTCAGGCAACCTGCGAGAATTCCATTCACGGCGACAACGAAGAACAAGGAAAGGCGACGCATGCTTCGGGATGCTAACAGACGGATCAGGCGGCAGCAAGACACCCCGTTACCGGGCAGCCGGTGTGACTTCTCATCACCTCAAGCATCTCAGAAGAGGCGCGAGAGAAACCGCTAAGGAAGGAGTTTCAATAGCGTTTTCACTCGCGCCTCTTGCGCCTCTCGCGCGCGACCTTTGCGTTTCTTGCCCCTCTCGCGTCCTCTACATTGGAGGAGGAGCTCCGGGACCCGGTCCGCGCATCCCCATCGGGGGACCGGCCAGTGTCTGGAGCAGCATGAACAGGCGCCCCGCTTCAAACTGGGCTGACAGCTTGCTCATCTGCGCCTCGGTCAGGACTCCCATGACCTGGATCATGAGGCCCGCCTGGTCCTCGAGGCGGGTCTGGGCTTCTACCGTTTGAAGCTCGGATAATGTTGCAGCGGCGGCCTTCGCGCCCTGCAGATCGCCTGAAAGCACCGCTTGCTGATACGCGTCTCGAGCAGCCAGGAGGGCTTCGTCAGGGCCGGAGGCGAAGTGGCTCTCCCGGAAGGAAGTGATGAGTTGCGCCAATTGCTCTTCCTGGGCAGAAGAAAGGCTGTCTGCCCCGGCGTCAGTCAGGGCCTGCTTGAGAAATGCGACGGGATCAAGTCCACCCGGGCCTCCAAACCCTCGTCCAGCTTGTCCCGCCCGTCGACCCTGAGGAGCTGCAATCGCGGCTGTCGTCAGGAATACGGCAACAAGAACACACCAGATCAAACTTCTACGTAACATGGTTCATCTCCTTGTCTGTCTTCGCCCATTTGCGGCGTGTTTATCCGTTACATATCTAGACACAGGAGAACAAGACAGTGCCGTAAACCCTACGCAAAATCTCGATTTACCGGGATTTAACGTGTTGGTCCGACTTCCCAGTCGGACATCGGCACGCGCTCGCGGGTTTTCGCCCTCTGCGAGGAAGAGTCCCACTGGGAAGTGGGACCTACCGCAACTCGGCAGGCGCTGGCTGGTGATACGACCGGCCTGCCTGCTCGCGTTCTATTTCCCTAGCCCGTCATCAGGAACTTATAGCCCAGGCCGCGGACCGTGACCAGATGCTTCGGGTTCTTGGCGTCGTCTTCGAGCTTCTGGCGCAGGAAACTGACGTGGACATCGACCGTGCGGGTGAAAACGCGCGAATCGTATCCCCAGACATCGCGCAGGAGTTGGCGACGGGAAATCGTGGCGCCCTGGTTCTCGAGGAAGTACCGCAACAGCTCGAACTCACGGGCGGACATCTCGAGCGGTTCGCCGTCCCGCCTGACTTCCGTACTTCGGAAATCGACCTCCACCCGGCCGAACCGGAAAATCCGATTCTGATTGGTGGTGCGATTGGACAGCCGTCGCTGCAACGCTTCCATGCGCGCCAGCAGTTCCATCGGATCGAAGGGCTTGGTGAGGTAGTCATCTGCACCCAGCCGGAGGCCGAGCACACGGTCGATAACCTGGGTCCGCGCCGTAAGCATCAGGATCGGCGTCTCGCATCCCGACTCGCGCAGGGAACGACAGACATCGAATCCGTTTCGATCCGGCAGCATCACGTCCAGGAGCACCAGGTCGTAGGCGCTCTCCGTGATCATCTTAAAGGCTTGTTCACCGCTCGCGGTGGTCTCCACCTGGTATCCTTCACTTCGAAGCAGATCACTCAGAGTCATGACCAGGCCTTCCTCGTCTTCAACCATTAGAACCCGGCCTGTTGGCATAACATCCTTCTAGTCAGCCGGCGGCAGTACCACCGAGAAAACGCAACCATGAAGGGAAGAGACGACCAAGACATCCCCGCCCCTGGCGCGAAGGTGCCTCCTGACAATGCTGAGACCCAGACCAGCGCCCGGAACATTCGAAGCAGCCAGACCGCGTCCTCTGTAGAAGGGTTTGAAGATGTGCCTGAGGTCTTCCCCGGCGATTCCCGGCCCGCGGTCCTCGACAGTAACGCGGACCACAGGCTTCGATTTCACTCTGCAGCGCGAAGCGGTCACCCGAAGCCATTGGCCGCTCTGCGCGTACTTCGCGGCATTATCGATCAGATTGCAGAGGCAGCTCTCCAGTGCTCTCCTGTCAATGCGCGCTTGCCCCACCGCTTCGATCTCCTCGCAGACTTCCCAGCCCTTCTGCTCCAGCCACGGCCGGTATTCGGACATGACCTCCCGCAGCAACTGGCTGACATCGACCGGTTCGCACGTACGCGCGGCCGTGCCCGATTGGAGCGCCGCAAAACTGAGAACCTGCTCGATCATCTTGGACAACCGCTTGCTCTCCTTCTCGAGCGTATTCCCGTACTCGAGGGCCTTCTGCCTGTCGTTGATCAGGCCTCTGGAGAGGTTGGTCGCTGCAGTCCGAATCACTGAAACAGGGGTGAGAAGCTCGTGCGAGACTCCGGCCACAAATTCCATCTGCCGCCTGGCCAACTCCCTTGATCTCCGGGAGCTCCACACGAGAAGTGTCCCCGAGCTTCCGAGCAGCCCAAGAAGGGAGAGAGCCAGAGCCACCGAGCGATTGCGGTTGGCTCCCACCACGGCCTCGAGCGAGCCTCGTTGATGCCTGGCCACCAGGATCCAACCATTTGACGGATCTGCCAACACCTGCCTGAGCATCACCGACTCGTCAACCTCGGCGGGAGGCGAGCCTGGACCCGTCCCGCGCATATCGAAGGGGATGCCCCTTCTCTCGACCAGGCTGAGGGCCGCATCCACCCGGGTGTCGTCGCCCATCGGCACCGGCGCCCCAGCCCTCACAATCGATTCGCCGTCAGGCGGGCTGATGATGGCGAGGCCGAACTCCCGCTCCCGGCCGCGAAAGTGACGCGCGAGCAACTGCGGGAGAATCTCGGTTTTCATTTTTTCAAAATCCAGAATGAGGAAACACCAGCCGAGCATCCGGGGACCCGGGCGTTCCGGCCCCGGGCCGAGAGGGAATCCAAAACCATTTTGGCTTGAGGGCGGGCGGGGCATCCCGGAAGGGATATCGAGCGGAAATCCTCGAAACCCTCGGCCGCTTGGTTCCCATTGCCGCCACAATTCCGGCCTGCCTGGGCCGGATTCACGTCCGGGATCTCGTCTCTCCGCATCACGGCCTTCCGGCGGATCCGGCCGGCCCTCGGGATCCCGCCTGCCGCCCGATCCCCGCCGAAACCCAAGGAAGGCGGTTCTTCTTTCAGGGTCCCAGCGGCCAGGCTCGCGGTAGACCAGGGGAAGCGCGATCATCGGGTGTTGGCCGCTGAGGAGGAAGGCAAAACCGGGTCTTCGATCTGTTGCAGGTTTCACCCCGGCCTTCTCTGGCTCAAGTGCGGCTCGGAGGGCCGACATTTCCTCCGGCCAGGGCGCGCTCACGTACCGTTCCTTGGCCAGGTCGAAGCGCTCAAACCGAATCTCGCCACTCTCCGTTGTTGAACCGATGGCCAGACCGGATACCAGCTGCGATTCCCCGCCTCGTTTGCTATTGCGGATGAACTCGTCGGCGAGATCCTCGCGAAGAGCCGCACTGAAAAAGAAACTCGGAGGTCCGGGATGAGATTCCGAAATGGCCTTGAACAGGTGTCCGGCCAACGCCGCCCGAAATCCGAGCATGCCTGACTGCAGAGCTTCGCGGCGCTCCTGAAGTTCCTTCTCGCTCAGACGATCGATCAGGCGAACGATCATCACGCCGCTCACGACGAGTGACACGAGAAGGACTGCGAGAATGACGGTGCCGACTGACGGCCGAGGGATTTTCACCACGGCGGTATTGTACATCCGGCCGCGGGCCGCCATCGTCGGCCGACCAGTGCCTGGCAAGGAGTTTACAACCAATTTACACAACTCGATGAACCGCTCCCGAGAAAGACCAATCGAAATGGTTAAGTCGAGAACATGGATCTCGTAACCTCCCCGAAGCGGGTGCGATCGGGGCTCGCCAGCCACCCAGGCTCGCTGGCGGACCGACTTCCGGTCGCACCCTTTCGTTTTCGCCTGATAGGTCGCAACGGAATCAGCCGCGTCGGATACACGGGTTCAAGAATGCAGAGACGCGCCAAGGCGGCGTCAGGCGATGGGGGGATCGTCAAAAGGGAGAATACCGGTTTCCGGTGGTGGCAGAGGCAGGTCGACAGTCTTGGTGCAGGTTACTCCCGCTTCTTCTGCAAACGTCGCGACGTCCCTATCGTCGGAGTAAATCACCTCGGCCCCGGCGACTTTGGCGATGGCGACAATCTGACGGTCGTACTTCACTTTCGCCCACGTTCCCGCCGATCCTCCGCGTTTTCCGCCCTTCTGCATAGCTTGAATGGTTAACGCGGCTGCCTCGACCGCTGCCTTTTGATCGAAGTCTGCGACTCGAAAATGGGCGGAGCCGTTAATGATTTCCAGATACTTTGGACCATCTTCTGCCGCCAACACCAGAAATTCGCTCAGGACGGGCGTTGGGATGAGAATCGTCTCACCTCGCATCTCCAGTGTCTTGACGAGATAGTCCGCGCGTTCACGCGCTCGCGCGATGGGTTGACCTTCGCTGTCAGTCGGGGGGGCTGAATCAGGGTGGAGGAGCAGGGAAAGCAGAGTGTTGTCGCACGCGACCATTCTTCTAACCGTGTCTCAACTTTTCGAGTTCCTGAAAAGGGTCTGTGACTCTCTTGAGCGGGCCGTCTATCGCCCGCAATTTCTGCACCACCTTGGATAACGCGGCATTGTCAAGGACCTCGAAAGACTCGATTGTGAACCTCCTCATCTGCCAGTTGCCCGCCTCGTCCCTCTCCCATCTTCCTTGCCCGTGGAGCCTGAGGGGCGGGCCAAAGAGGTGTTGCGCTACCTTGCGGGCCATTGCGCGATTCGCCTGGCAGATATGAACGCGACCCCTGGCCTCCTCGATGTGGACCGGTACTATGTCTTGTTCACCCCCGACCTTGATCAATTCACCGTATATGGTGCCGGGTTGATTGAAAGGCCCGTATATCAGGGATCTCTTTCGGTCACGGCCCGGGAAAGCGATTAGCTCGTGCTTTGCCCGGGATTCACGTATGCCGCCCGTGGCGTTATCCTGTGCGAGTCGTTTGTCGATTTCATGGTAGGCTCTGAGCGCTTCTGGCGGCCCTTCGGAATTCCTCACCAGATGCAATCGCTCCCTGACCTTGGGCGCTGTTGGGAAGTCGACTCCAATGACCGGGACCGCGCTCCCCTTTTCCAGCTTCAGGAAATGGACATTCTCCTTGTGGCCAAAGAGATCGGCCAGATCGGAGATGTACTCGGCCAGTCGCGCCATGGGAAGAGTCTCGGGCGTGTACGCGTCGATTGTGAAGCGGTAGTAAGTGAGTCTGCGTTCCATGTGATCCCGAGGCTCCGATGCTTTTAACTCTAAATGGTTCTTTAGTCAAGATACTACGGCAGTCGGGTGACGTGTAACTTTGAATGCGCAAGGGCCTGAGGTTTAAGCCGTGAACCGCCTCAGGCTTTGGGAAAGCGATAGGTATTGTGCTTGACTGCCTCGTAGTTGGCGTCGAGTGCCGGTGAGAGCAACAGGAGCGCCGCGATGCGGCGCGCAATGTTGGTCACCTCCCGAACCTCGTCCACGCTCAGAGAGCGGCCCAGGAGATCCTTCTCTCGATAGGAGAGCCACTTCTTGATCACCTGGTAGCCTCCGAGCGTGTATTCCCAGACGGCCAAGGGAACATTTCGCCAATAGGCGACGTCGTTGAGATAGACGTCAAAGGTCGAGTCACCGAAGCCGGGGCAGGCGGACTCGCTTGCCCCAAAATTCCTCTGGATCGCCCGCCCTTTTCCGGGCATCGTCACCCCGCCTTTACCACCGTGGCCCCACGCGGCCGTGAGTTCGAGATCACCCGCGTCCGGATTCAACGCGCCTCCGCCGACCCGCGAAATCACCGCGATTGAATGAAGCTCAGGACGGATGACGCCCGTCGTCACTCCCTCGACCGGAGTCTCCGGGTCGAGCAAAGCCGCGATCTGCCGGCCAAGCTCGGCCGAGGCCTCGAGCAATTCCCGGGAGTCAGGCAGAGGAACCCGGGGCCAATCCTGGCGGAGGGCGCCGGAGTTTTCAGACCGATACAAGGGAGCATGAAGAGCCGAGACCGTGTGGTAGAAGAGTTCAGTACCCGACGAACAGAGGTGGTTAAGATAGTTCGCAGCCCGACTCGAAAGATTCTCGCCCCATGCTTGGGCCTCCAGCAATGGCGTTGAATTCCCCGCACTGGCGGAAAGCGGGAAGAAACTGCGAGAGCCCGTTGCCGAAGTTGTCTGCAAGGCATCGAACGACATAGCCTCGGTCGAACTTCTCCATCGGCTGCTTCTGGCGGGCCTCCAGAAGCACATTGCCGGATCTGACGTGAGCTAGGAAGTCGGGTCTCGGCCTGTCCAGCAACTTGGAGTCTGGCTGCCAGCACAGCCAGCGAATGTCGAACGGGCGGTACACAAACCGACAAGCCGTCCTCAAGTTGGCCTCGCCCTCGAAGCAGATAGCGCGGGTGCTCTCCGCTTTGGGGTGTGCCGAGCCTTCCATCAGGCACGGGCATATCCTCCGCATCTCCTCGTGGCTGACACTCGGATCAAAGTACTTTTCCATCCGCTCGCACGAGTCGCTCGCGATCGATGTCCACCAAACCCTCATCCCGGCTGGTCTTGACACCGGGGAAGGAAACGGGGAACAGTTCCGGGAGGAGAGGCCAGGAGAGGTAGTCAGCGGCAGTCGCGGCGGGGGAAAAAGGGAATCCGAGTTCAACCGCGGGCTCAAACTCTGCGTAGGGCAAGTCACGGCCCGAGGCCACCGTCGCGACCAGATCCTCTCGCTTTGTCTTTCCCCAGAAGTTTCTGAAACGCACGGCGTTCGCACTCGTGTGAGACTCGCTCCGGACGAGCAGTGAGACGGCCGTCCCGACCTGGATGCCTTCCGGGTTCATTTCAGTCGAAAAAACGCTTGGATCCGGGCTACCCTCGGGAGTCATCTTTCCGGTCCGGTACTTGTCGCCGTTGAGGCAGTCGATGTTAATCCTGTCGAAAGCCTCCAGATACCGCTCCCGCATCCCCGTAAACGAGAGGCCGTCGAGCCAGGAGTAGTTCGAGATGAAGCAGATGATTCCCCTGCCCGTCTGTTCGACGATTCTCCGTTCCGCCATGCGGAAGAAGCGGACGTAGAGATCGTTCAGACCCTGTCCCTGAGGCGCAGGGGCCCGCTTGGTGGTTCGATAGGCGTTCGAAAGGTCACGCTCCTCATCGATGGCGAGACCGGCGAACCCGTTGTAGGGCGGGTTGCCGAGGATGACGAGGATGGGAACGGCCTGTTTGACCCGCTCGGCTGCGTCACGTTCTTCCTCGAGTTCGGTAAAAAGCAGCCTCTCCTTAGGTTTGGTCGGAGGCTCCCATCCTGTCAGAGCATTGGTCAGATAGACGCCGGCCCTCTCCAGTTTCGCCTCAGAAAGCGGGGCGCCCAGTGTCTGAAGCAGGAGGTTCAGTTGGAGGTGCGCGATGACAAAAGGCGCCGGCAGAATCTCGAAACCGAACACCCGGTCAATGGCGGCCCGTTTCAGGTCCTGCGCCAACAGGGCGTCATCGTTCTTTCCCGCCAGGGTCCGCGCTATCGAGCGAAGCGTCTCGACCAGGTAGGCGCCTGTACCGCAGCAGGGATCCAGCACATAGACGTTGCGATCGGCGAGCCCGTCGGCCAATCCGAGCTCCTGCCGGAGCACGGTGTCAACACGAGCAACCATGTACTGGACGATCTCGTGCGGTGTATACCAGACCCCCAGTTCTTTCCGCAGCTCCGGATCGAAGGCCTGAAGAAAGGGCTCGTAGAAATACTGGACGGCATGCCCCTCGTCAAAGGCCGCAAAGAAACTGGCCCGGTCGACACGATTGAGCACCGAGGCGGTCCAGTCGAGGACTTCTTCCAGCCCGAGCGGACCGAGTTTCGTCCGCGTGGCCAGTTGCTCGAACAGAGCCCGGACCATGGGAACGCGAAGGTACCAGGCAGCTTTCCGCCAATCGAAGCGGGACGCCGCCTCCAGCTCTTCGAACTGGGGGAGCTTCTGCTGGCGCACCGCCCAGTCGGGCGTGGTCTTGTCGTGTACGGCCGGCTGCAGGTCTTTTCGCCGGCACCAGAGCACCCAGGCCGAGAAGAGTCCGTAGAAGAGGGTTTGGACGAACGTCGACTTGAAGAAGTGATCTCCTTTGTGCCCCTCGAACGAGACGCCCAATGCCTCCTCGAGCGCTTGGCGAATCCCGGTCAGAGCCGGAAGGTCGGCTGTCTCGATACGGGCTTTGGCGTCGCGGGCGTAGGACGCCATGAACCAGGCCACGTCCTGCGGCGAACCGATGGGCGCGTTGTGCATCATGACGCGGCGGAGAAACTCCACGAATCGATCACCATGTCGCTGAGCGCTCTTGACCGGGTGCGTTGCGTCGGACCAAAAGGCCGATTCATCCCCAGCCAAATCGTATGTTTCCAGGATGGTAGCCTGGCCCTCCTCATTTGAACCCAGCAGGACGAACTGGCGGTAGTTGGTGACCAGGACCAGCTTGTAGCCACGCCAGTAACGGGCTACCTGCTCGCTGTTGACCGTCTTGCAGATATCGGCATCGGGGCCCTTCACCTCGATCACACCGCGCGCCGGGAACTGTCCCTGGAACGGATCGGACTCAGTCGACCGAAGTTTGCGAAATTGGTCGGCAGTGAACAACCCGCCGTCCGGAAGGCCGGCGCCTCGGTCGCGAAGGGTCAAGATGCACCGGACCTTGGGTTTCAGGTGCTCACCTGCGGCATTGAGCAAGTTGGCCAGAGCCGGATAGTACGAGGTCTCGGACACGCCTGCATGGGTCGCCCGGATCTCGGCCATATCCCGCAGGTAGGTTTCAAGCGGATGCATCGAGCGGAAGCTACCACGATTTCTCACAGTCGACAACAGAAGAGGCTGAGTCGACACGATTCCTGCGGTATCATCATCAGGGAGTTTTTGAGCTATGAAGAGAAACGTATTGATGATTCTTGTTATTGCAGCCTCCCTGGCCGGGCTGGCATTTCAACCCCAGACGCAGCCGGCAGCGGGGGCTGTTTACTCAGTGGATAAGTATGACCCGGCCCGGAGCGCCGGCGCGGATCTCACTGAGACGAGCAAACTGGCCAGGCAGTCCGGCAAGCGAATCCTGCTGGAAGTCGGCGGGAACTGGTGCGGCTGGTGCCGCGCTCTCGACAAATTCATTCACGGGACACCCGCCGTAGCTAGCGCTCTCCGCAACAACTACATCATCATGAAGGTCAACATGAGTGAGGAGAACCGCAACGAGGAGTTCCTCGGCCAGTTCCCGAAAATCAAAGGGTATCCTCACATCTTCGTGCTCGATGAAGACGGGAAGCTCCTCCACTCGCAGGACACCGGGGTCCTCGAGGAGGGGAAATCGTACAGCGAGAAAGCCTTCCTGGAATTCCTGAAGGGCTGGGCCCCGAAGAGCTGATTGGAGGAAAACCCGGATCCGGGCCGCGCGCTCTACAGTAAGGGGCGAGTGCGAAGCGTGATTTTTCTTGGTTCCCCGCCGCCGCCCAGGGAAAGCACACAGTCGCGCGGCGTTTTCCTCAGCATCGTCCGCACTTGCCAGAGCGTCAGCTGCGAGGCCGGTGTGCCATCAATGGCGACGATGCGGTCGTCCTTCTTCAACCCTGCTTCGGCACCCGGCGTGTCAGGAATGACATCCGCGATCTCGAATTCCTGGTGAGGGAGCTTCGCTACCCTCAGGAGAAGCCCGCTCGCGTCAACTTCAAACGGTTCGTCGAAGTGAAGACCCGGTTCGAGGATCATGCGTTGTCTGGAATAATCCAGGATGACGCGGAAGCGACGAAAGATCTCTCCGCCAAGGATGCCGGCGATATCCTCCCGGGCGAACGCACCGCCTTTTGCGTCAGTCGCGAACGAGGCGTCAGGCAGCTTCAAGCGGTGAGGGCCGAACTGGATCCACTGGATGCGCCCGGCCTGCAGGTCGGTCCGTCCACCGACGCCGTACGCGGCACTCGGCAGCAGTCGCCTCGTCACTTGGAGCATCGCGCTCCTCAGGTCATGTTTCCGGGCGAAGGGAGAACCGAAAGTCATCGACCGGGGATGAGGTGCGTCAACCAGGAACGCGGCCTCTATCGGATCCTTCCCCGGGAGTCCGAGTTGAGCCCGCACGATCGGCTCATGCCCACGCAGTTCCAGTGGCAGCACGGCTCCGCGCCCCTTGTACTCGAAGCTCCCGGGATCAATGAGCGTGAGCGTCTGAGCGTCATAGTCGATTTGGACGACGTACTCCGCCATCAGCTCGTAGCCGATGAGGCCGTCCAGTTGAGTCCCGTAACTCCGGGCAACTTCGTCCATCGGAACCGCCACGAGCCGCGGCAGATTCAATGTCCAGAGATCCAGACTTATCGTCCCGCCCGGCAGCACTGCAATTCGAGTTGGATTGTCGCCCGATCCGGCATTCCGCTGGTCGTGTTCGGCAATAAATGGTAGCCCCAACGATTCAGCGGTTGAGCGATTCAGCACCGACGCACCGGCTGCCGTGTCGAGCAGAAAGCTCAAGGGGCGGGAATCGTTTACCCTCGCGGTAAAGAAGACCGTATTCGCATAGAGGCGGAAGGGCATTGTCCTGGCGGTGGACGGCTTGTCGGCCTGGCTCACAGTCTCCGCGATGCCCGTCCAGAAGTGAAAACCAATGCCTAGCAAAACCGTAACGATCCCGACGCCCAGTGAAGTTCCGCGCCTCACCATGATCCCGTCCTCCTGACTGCTTTTGTTCAGCGACCATCCGCACTCTCCCCGCAGTCAGGAGGACTATAACTCAACAGCTCCCTGGGAGTCCCCGCTGTTTTTTTCGCGCGGTGCGGCTCATCTTACGCTCGGCGTCTTGGGACCCGCAGAACGCACCTCGTCCGGCACCTGCCGTTCGAATGAAGCGAACGCCTCCGCAAATCGCGCCGCCAATTCCCTCGCCTTCCGGTCGTAGGCATCCGGATCACGCCAGCTCTTGCGCGGCCTGAGGACGTCATCCGGAACGTCGGGCACGTGTCGGGGAATAAAGAGCCCGAACACCAGGTCCTCTTGAAACTCAGCATCCGCCATCTTGCCTTCACTGACCGCGTGAATCATCGCCCGGGTATAAGGAAGACGGATGCGTTCCCCTTCCCCGTAGGCGCCGCCGCTCCAGCCGGTATTGACCAGCCAGACATCGACGTTGTGACGGCGCACCCGCTCGCCCAGCATCTCCGCGTAGACGGTCGGCGAGTGCACCATGAAGGGGGCGCCGAAACAGGCACTGAACGTGGCCTGAGGCTCCTTGACGCCTCTTTCAGTTCCCGCCACCTTGGCCGTGTAGCCGAGCAGGAAGTAGTAGATCGCCTGCTCAGGTGTCAGTTTGGCCATGGGAGGCAGGACGCCGAATGCGTCGGCAGTGAGGAAGAAAATGACTTTGGGATGGCCGGCCACCCCGCTCCGGTCGGCACTTCCCAAGTGTGAGATTGGGAAGGCGGCCCGGGTATTCTCGGTCAGGCTGTCGTCGTTCAGATCGAGACGTCGAGTCCTTCGCTCGATCGTGACATTCTCGAGGATCGTACCGAATTTGCGGGTGCTGTCGTAGATCTCGGGCTCCTGCTCCCTGGAGATGCGAATCACCTTGGCGTAGCAACCGCCCTCGATATTGAAGACCCCGTCCTCACTCCACCCATGCTCGTCATCCCCGATCAGAGTTCTCCGGCTCTCGATTGAAAGGGTTGTCTTACCCGTCCCGGAGAGTCCGAAGAACAAAGCCACATCGTTCCGATCCTTGCCGTAGTTCGCCGAACAGTGCATGGAAAGGACGTTTTTGAGCGGCAGCAGGTAGTTCATCATCGTGAAAACCGACTTTTTCATCTCGCCGGCATATGACGTGCCGCCAATGAGGATCTCCCTCCGGCCAAAGTGAAGGATCACGAATACTTCCGAGCGGGTGCCGTCCAACTCGGGTATGGCACGAAAGGCCGGGGCGTGGATCATGGTGTAGTCGGCGGAGAACTGGTCGAGCTTCTCCTGGTTCAGTTCGCGGATGAACATGGTGCGAGCGAACATGGCATGCCAGGCGGACAGGGTGACCACTCGAATCTTCGTCCGGTACCGTTCGTCCGCGCCGGCATAAAGCGACTGGATGAATAGATCCCGACCCTGGTAATACGCCAGAACCCGGCTGCGCAGTCGCTCGTAGTGATCGGTTGAGAACTGCTGGTTGACGGGTCCCCACCATACTTTCTCTCGGCTGCTTGGCTCGTCGACCAGAAACTTGTCTTTCGGTGATCGCCCGGTGTACTGGCCTGTCCGCACGACCAGCGGCCCGAGGTGCGCGGTCAGTCCTTCCTTGGTGCGAATCGCTTCTTCAAAGAGGGCAGTGCTCGGCAGGTTCCAGAAAATGTTACCCAGATTTACAAATCCCAGAGCAGCGAGAGCCTGCATCCTGTCAGGCATAAATGATCCTCCTGTTTGGCGTCATCCGACCGAATCTAGTCTCCAGAACTACCTGTAAATTCGGTTTTCCCGAGAGGTTTTAAGACCGGCAGGAGAAACTCCGATCTTCTGATGGAATCAGTTCGAATCAGTGAAGTCAAGACCGGGGAGGGATTGCAGGGCAAGGGGCAGGTCGCCATCCGGCAAGTCGCAGGGGAACCGTAAGAGCAGAGGGTGAGGGGCGGCAAGTGGGAGGAACTAGCCCCTCCACACTCGCCCACTTGCCCTCGCCATTCGCCACTTCAGATCAGACTGTTGTTCGTTGCTCCGCCAACTGCTCTTTTTCGTTTTGCATTGCGGCGAGTTTCGATTCGACTTCACCGAGGAGGAAACGCAATTCCGCGCTCTTCTCACTGGCCTGGCGGATGCGCTCCTCCTCCCCGGCCAGGACGGCGACCTGTGCCTTGACGTCAGCGAGGAGGATTCGAACGCTTTTCAGGTGCTCTTCGGATTCGTCTATGGACTTCTTCGCCTCGGCAATCTCTTCCGCCCGCTTTTCGAGAAGGGTGACGGCATCGAGCACCTGCCGGGTCTTCTCCCCGATCGCTTCGACTTCTTTGGCCTTCACGTGGATGGCCTTCAGTTCCTTGTCTGCCTTGGCAGCCAGTTCGACCAGGCTTTCCATCTTGGAGCGCCCGAAGCGGAGACACTTGATGGCTGTTCCGCCGCAGCCCGCAAAACGGGGCCGGAGCTATCAGCCGCCTTTTGGAGGCGTTCCCGGAGGCCGCCGTATGCCCGGCGCGCTCCCTGACCTGCAACACCGGCAGCGTCGGGCAGACAGAGCCGGCCGATCGTCAGTGTCGCCGCCAGGGCGAGCAGGATGCAAGCCGGGCGAAAAAGCCACCTGGGTATCGTTCGGGTAGACGAATCCGTGCGGTATGCCTTGGCGATCCGGCGACTGTTGCGCCACGTCTTGAGGCGGCAGTGGGTCTTCTGCCATTGGAAGCGGAGGTTGGAGACAATCGTCGTCAACATACCTGCCACGTCTCAGCAAGGGATTCCCAGCGAAGGCAGAAGCTGGAGGCCGAAAGCGCGCGTCAGACCGGCTCCCGGACCGCCCATCAGGATAGCAGTCATTGCGCCATAGCGCCATCGATTTGTGAGGGATCCATTTGTGAGGGATTTGTGAGGGATAAAGACCAGTGGTCGAAGCCACGGGCGATACGGAAGGAATCCGCGTCGCCCGTGCTCTCCTCTTGCTTGCCGACCACCAGGCCGCAGGACCAGACACTGCGGACCGGCAACAGCAAAAGAGGACTAGCTGTCCTTTTTGCTCTCCTTCACTTTGATACGTGTCGCGATATTCTTACCTTCCTCAGTCTTGTAGGAGACCTTTACGTGAGATCCGGTGCTCCCGGAGAGACCCTCGACACTCCCCTGGGCCCCCTCGATCTGGGTGCTCTCGTTGTATTGGAACTCCATATCGGAGCCATCAGTTGTCGTGACCACAAGTGTTTTCGCGGCGGCATCTATCGACTTAAGCTGCCCCATCACCGAAGGCTCTTGCTGGGTTTCCGTCTGAGCTTGGTCCTTGGGATCGTCAGCAAGCAGAACCGGCGCCCAAAGCACCATTACCAGACCTAAAGACAGCGTCAACAACAAACGTGTCGCTCTTGTCATGGAAAAACCTCCTTGATAATCGAACTCTGTAGGCATTCTGTGTGCCATGGCCACCGGACCCGGACCGACCCTTCCTAAGTGGTTGGGCTACAAAGGAGTTCCGCAAATCAGGAGACCGATTATTCCCGCCATCCTACAGGCGGGCTTCACATGACGTCGGGGAAAGTTTTCCGGGCATTCGGTCGCAGCAAGGTTCCGGCTTGAAGTGGCTGTCAGGTGCGACCGGGAATCGGACTCATGCAAGGCCGCGCCGCCGCACGGCCGCAGCCGCCTGTGCAGGGCGCCGAATCCGAAGGCAGGAGCGGGCGAGACAGTGCGGGGATTTTTTGCCGTCACCCGTAGGAAGGCCCGTCCTGTGGCGGTCGGTTTTGCCCTTACGATTCCTCATTCGCCCGCGCTGACTGCAAACTGACTAAAAGGGGCGCGGCTCACAGCCGCACCCCCTCCAGGCGGGTTCAGAAGGTGTATCGGAGGCTGAACTGGACCTCGCGCTGACCGGTCTTGCTCGTCACCTTGCCGAATGTGCTCGAGCGAGGATTGATCTCGACGTGTGCTCCAGTTCGGATGGTTCGGCAGATTGAAGAACTCGGAACGGAACTCGATCCGCTGTGACTCGGTGATGGCGAAAGCCTTGAACAACGCCAGTGCTCAGGTTGTGACTACCGGGATGGTAGCCGGCCGAGTTCCGCGTCTGGGCGGAAAAAGTACCCTGTGTCGGCGTCGTTGCAATCGGCGCCCCGCCTGAGGTTGTGGTGCGGAAGTAGAAGTTGTCGTCCCCGGCGCCCTGCGAGAACTCCCGGTCGCCCCTCGGCAACTCGATGTCCCCCGCAAGCGTTCCACAGCTGAGTTTCGTTGCCGCTGCCGATCCCCGCGAAATCTTCGCCCGTGCCGATGTGGAACGGGATTCCGCTCTGGTACTGGTAAACACCCGTAACCGTCCAACCGCCGAGAAGCGCGTTACGCAACCCGCCCGCCTGGCGCCAGAACGGCAGCTCGTAGATCGCGTTGATGACGAGCACGTGGGGAGTGTCGAAATTCGAGGGCCCCCAGTCGAGCGAATCGTCCAGTGGATTGAACAAGCGGTAACGCCGATCGGATGCGTTGTCATAGGACTCCGAGTAGGTGTACGCGATGCCGAAAGCGAGGCCTCTGTCGAAGCGCCGATTCAGCTCAAGCTGCAGGCCGTTGTACTCGGATCGACCGGCGTTCTCCGCCATCGGGATCTGGGCGAAGCCTTTGTAGGGCCGCAGGACGTTGGTGTTTATCCCGGCGTTCTCAGGCTGGTAAAGCGTGCCGACGGCAGGCTGTTCAGGTTGCGTTCCCGCTCCAGATACAGCCCCGTCCGGCCCACATACCCGATGGATGCGGTTGCCTCGAAAGGCAGCAGTCGCTCGTAATAGACGTTCCACATGTACGACTGGGGGATCTTGAAGGTCGGATCCATCGTCATGAAGAACTGTGGGAACGTTGAAGGCTGCCCGCCGGCCGGGTTGTCCGCCTGACCGGTGGCAATCGACACCATCGGCTGGAAAGGCGGGTTACCACCGAGGAAGACGTTATCGGAAACACCCGGTCGGGCCATGAACCTTCCCGCGCCCGCCCGGATAACGTCTTTCGAACTGATCTGGTAAGCGAATCCCAGCCGTGGCTGAAAATTATCCCACTGCCTCTCGGCAACCAACTCCTCGCCCGAAAACAGCCGGTCGAATTCGCCGGTGTCGGCGATAGCAACGCGTCCGCTGGCCGCCTCAGGCCAGCCGTCGCCGGGAATCACGACACCGTTGTAGCGGTCCCCGCTCAGGATGAACCCGGTCCTCGGATCCTGGACGACGGCGTTGGCAGGATTGTACCTGCTCGGGTCAAAGACAGCGATGTTGCCCCAGAGACTGTAGTAGTAGGGAGTGACGTAGGTCCACCTCACGCCGAACTCAGTCGTCAGTTTCGGGGTAACCTTCCAGCTGTCCTGGGCGTACCACTCGAACATGTTGCTCCGATACGGGGTGTAGGCGCGAGGCCCGATTTCCGCATAGGAGGTGAACAGGCCGAGGGCGGCATTGGCAACGCCCAAGACCAGTGGTCGGAGCGCCGGCCCGCGTGTCGTCGAAGATGAAACGTCCGTTCTGGTTGTTGGTTCCACCCGGGACACCCGTGACGTTGATCTGGTCGAAATCGTTCTGGCCGGCGCGTTCGTAAAGAGCGCCGAACTTCAGGGAATGCGTGCCCCAGATCTTCGTGAAGTTGTCGGATACGCTGTAGACCGGGCCCGACGGAGAAGGCCGGGTAGGGCCCGCCGTCAAGCTGCTGGAAATTGGAGAGGTCGATCGTCGGTATCTTGTCGGGAATTTCTTTGCGGTCCGGGAACAGGTAAGGATAGTCAATTCCGTACCTGCTCCGTTCGTAGCGTCCTCCCTCTTGGAAGATGCCGATGTGGACGACATCCACGCTCGCCGTCGCCATGGCTTCATTGATCATGGTGGGGCTGAGCGACCAGAGCCAGCTCACCGATCCTGTCCGGTTGGGCCGATCCCAGTCAGTCACGGCCCGATCGAGGCCGCTACGGAAGGCGTCGACCGAGGTCCAGTTGTACATGGCACCGCGGAACTTCAGCGAGTGCTGCTCGTTGGCCACAAAGTCGAGCTGCAAGCGTGTCTTTTCGCTGGTCCTCGGGCTGCGGCCGCGTCTGGATGAAGTTGTTCGCCCCTGCAGGAACCCTGCTGTCGGCTCGGGATAGGCGTTGAGGAACCCGATCCCGTTCGAGCTCAGCCGGTCGGCCGGGATGACATTGCCCGGGAAAGGTTGACCGGTCAGCGGGTCGTTTACCGTGATCGCCTCTTCCGAAGAACGGGTTCGCGGGATCAAGCAGTTCCGAGAAGTCGCCCTGACGCATTTTCAGGCTCGGAACAGTGACGATTGAGGTTACCTCGCGCCGGCGCCTCACCCATTCCTGGCTCCACAGGAAGAACAATTTGTCCTTGTTGGTGTTGAAGACGCCCGGGATATATACCGGCCCGTTCACGATATACCCGAACTGATTGAAACGGCTTGCTTCGCGCGGCTGCCCGGCCCGGTTGCGGGACCAGCTGTTCGCGTCCAGTTTGTCGTTGCGGAAATACTCATAGAGGGACCGTGGAAGTCCTGGCCTCCGCTCTTCGTGATCATTCGGATCTGGCCGCCTGCCGACCGTCCGTATTCGGCGTTGTAATTGGCCGTCAGAATCTGCACTTCCTGGACGGTATCCAGGTCGGCCGTTCCGATGCTCGTTCCGTTGGCGCGCGTTCGGATGCCGACCGCGCCGTCAAACGTGATCAGCATGTCCTGGGTTCGGCCGCCGTTGATGGAAAAACCTCCCGACGTCAGGCCAAAACTGAATCCTGTCAAAGCGCCTTCCCGCCGCACTCCGGGCTTGAGCAATGGCCAGGAAAAGAGGGTTGCGGCCGTTGAGCATCATTTTCTCGATCTGCTTGCTCTCCACCAGCTTCGCCACCATGGCGCTGTCCGACTGGATCTGCGAGGAAGAGGCGACGACCGAAATCGTCTCATCCACCGTCCCGATATCCATTGGGGCGTCGATTCTCTGGTTGACGCTCGGCATCGAGCTTGTTTCGAGTCTTGACGAACTTCTTGAACCCTTCCATTTCAACGGCAATCGTGTAGTACCCGGGAGAAAGACTGGCAACAACGTAGTAACCCTGATCGTTGGTCACCGCCTTTCTCTCCAGTTGCGTGGTCTCATTCGTGACCGTCACTCCGGCGCCTGGTATACCGAGACCCGACGGGTCGCGGACAAAACCCGAAATCTGCGCGGTGTCGGATTGACTGAAGGCTGGACTAAGCAGAAGGAAGGACAGGGCAAAGCACAGCCCGGCCCTAAAGGCGAGTGAACTTTTCTGCATACCTACTCCTTAGAGCCTGGGATGTTCGAGGAGCATGGCAGAGTTCGTGAGGCGTGGGACAACGGGGTGACCCCGAGGATGGGCTGACCGCCGTACGCCTGGTCTCTGCTTTTGGGCTTGCTCTTATCTTATTCCAGTCCCTCCCCTGCTTTCAATTGCGCCCGGAGATGATTCCGTCTTCGAAGGCCGCTTTCCGTCGGTTTTCCAGGGGTCAGACCACCCGGAATATTTCTCGGCGGCCGGATTCGACCAGGGGAACAAACCGGGCGTAACACGCCTGCCAGTCCGGATGACCCATGAGTTGGGCCATACGAGTCTCCAGATCAGCCAGGCTGTCGACCATGATTTCCAGAACGAGCGTGTAGTGATCGGTCACCAGGTCGACCAGAAGCCGGGTATCGCTGAAACCCGCTTTCGCGTTCAGTGAGACCATGTCTTTGGCGACCGCGATCGCATCCTTGGCTTTCCCGAAACGAAGTCTGAAAGTGTTCCTTACTACCAGCATAGGACCCCTCCTTATCAAAGACTGCTCGACCGCCCGAGCGAGTTCCCGGGCAAAATCTTGAGCAAGTCTTCCCTGATCGGATGGACGCAAGTCCGAGTCACTGCGTTTCAGCAGGCAGCGGGCAGAGGCAGCGGGCAGCAGGGGAGTACAGAGCGTGTCAAAAAAGCGTGGAGGCGAGGGGAGCATGGCCCAGGGAGTCGGGCGCGTACCTCGTCATTGATTGATCGACGCCTCCCTTTAGTGCCGAAGATGATGTGGTAAACCAGGTGAACGTAAGAGCTAGGCATTTTCGACCTCCCTTATAAATAACGTCGAAGCCGAAAAACCTACGAAGAAAAGTTGTTTGGATTGCGGAATTCTTTCGCCCCGTCCGGGGCTCCACCCTCGACTCTGGCGTGACCCCGGGCTCCCTCACCCCGAAACCGGGGTTCGGTCACCCGGGGCTACGCAGCTTCCGCCCCTCCGGGGCTGACCGTCCGGATCCGGAATCATTTCTCCCTGGAGCACGTTGAAGGCGGGGTCCCTCACTCTCGAGGCGATGGAGGATCGGTCGCCGGCAGGAAGGGTACCCGGTCTTGGCGTGCGGCTGGTCCCCTCTTTGTACGGACCGAACACATCCTTTACAGACTAGACCGGACACATGGTTTACACGTTAAGGTACGGAGGGATCAACCGTGCCTTGGAAAACTGAAACGACTGCCGATCAAGCAACCACGCAAGACAAACGAAACAATCCGGGTGGCGATTTGCGAAATGCGACGAAAACACCCTCGTCTGGGGAAGATGGAGAAGCGAGCATGGCCGAGTTGTGCCGACAATACGGCATCACTCGGCCGACTGGATATTTGTGGTGGAAGCGCTACCGAGCGGAGGGGCTGAACGGGCTGAAAGAAGCAGTGCGCAGTGCGCAGTGCGCAGTCCGCAGTGCGCAGTCCGCAGTGCGCAGTCCGCAGTGCGCAGTCGGTCGGGCGCGCAGCGCCCACCGCTCACTCGATCTCGTACTGCTTGAGCTTGGCGATGATCGTCTGCCGGCTGATCCCCAGGGCATCTGCCGCGTGACTCCGGTTGTAGCCGTGACGGCGCAGTGCCTCCAGAATCAGGCCCCGCTCGAAGTCCGCCAGCTTGTCCTTCAGACCGAGGTTGGAACTGCCGGCCAGACTCGAGGCAATCCGGATCCGCTCGGATACCATCGATGGAGGAATGGGCTGGTGAGGCTCGGCCAGAATGACCATTCGCTCGATCTCGTTTTCCAGCTCGCGGACGTTCCCCGGCCAGTCGAAGCGGTTGAGCAGCGCCACGGTTTCCGGCTCAAACCCTGTGATCGGCTTGTTCAGCCGCCGGCAACATTTCTCAAGAAAATAGCCGGCCAGGGCATCGATATCCTCCCGGCGGTTTCTTAACGGCGGGACGAAGACCGCAAACACGTTCAGACGGAAGAAGAGATCCTGTCGAAAGCGGCCCTCTTCGACCTCCCGGCTCAGAATCCGGTTTGTCGAGGCGATGATGCGAACGTCGATCTTGCGAGGAGTCTGGGCGCCGACGGGAAGAATTTCGCCATCCTGAAGCTACCCGGAGCATCTTGACCTGGAGGTCCAGAGGCGCCTCCCCGATCTCGTCCAGAAACAGCGTCCCCTGGTGCGCCAGCTCGAAGTGACCCTTTCGGTTCTCGATCGCGCCGGTGAAGGAGCCTTTCTTGTGCCCGAAAAAGGCACTTTCGATCAAGTCTGTCGGGATTGCGCCGCAGTTGACGGCGACGAACGGCTGATCGGCGCGGGGACTGTTGTCGTGGATATAGCGGGCAATCAGTTCCTTGCCCGTCCCGGTCTCGCCCTGGATCAGAACCGTCGAGTTGGTCGGAACCACCCGGTCGAGCAGCTTCATGAGCTCCGACATTTCCTGACTTCTGTAGACGAGTCGCCGTGCCGGCTGGTCCAGAAGCTCCATCTCCTGCCGCAGTCGGAAGTTCTCTTTCTCGAGCCGCTCGTTGGCCTGCCGCAATTGCTCGGCCAGACGTTCGTTTTCCTTCTTGAGCTCCCATCGTTCGAGCTCCTGCCTGACGGCTTCCCGCAGCCCTATCGGCTCCCACGGCTTGGTGATGTAGCGATGGACCTGGCCCTGGTTGATCGCGTCCATCAGGTATTCGACCTCGGTGTAGCCGGTCAGGATGATGCGAACGGCATCGGGCCGGATCTCCAGGGACTGCCGAAGCAGGTTCACCCCGCTGATCCCGGGCATTCGCTGGTCGGTGATAATAGCGGCAATCGGGTGGTCCCGCAGCAGCGCCAGCGCCTCGTCCCCGGTCGCCGCCTCGTGGACGACGTATTCACCGAGAAACGTACGCTTCAGTTTCTGAAGATTCGCGATCTCGTCATCGACGATCAGGATTTCATGTTTGCTCATGTTTCAAAGGAAGCTGAACGCGGAAGAGCGTCCCTTCGCCCTTCTGGCTTTGCACTTCGATCGTCCCCCGGTGCTGCTGGACGATCCCGTACGTGATGCTCAGGCCGAGTCCGGTTCCCTGCCCGGCCGGCTTCGTCGTGAAGAATGGCTCGAAGATCTTCCCCAGGTTCTGCTTCTCGATGCCGACGCCGTTGTCTTCCACCTCCAGGACCACTCTCCCGTCGCGGCAGGAAGTGCGTATCCAGACGTCGCCCTGGGCTACGATCGCATGGCAGGCATTGGCCAGCAGGTTCAGGAAAACCTGGCTGATCTTGCCGGGATGGCATTCGACCGGCGGCACCGCTCCGAATTCCTTGTGAATCCGGATGCGATCCCGGTATTCGTTCTGGAGGAGATTGAGGGCCAGGTTACCGGTTCGTGGATGTCGACCGCCCGGAAATCCTCCCGGTCGATCCTGGAAAAGGTTTTCAGATCGCCGATGATCGCGTGGATGCGACCCGCTCCTTCCTCGAAATTCCGGATCAGCGTATCCAGGTCCTCCAGCATGAAGTCGTAGTTGAGGCTGCGCTTGGTCCCCTCGATCTCTTCCGCATCCTGCGGCTGGAACTGCGCCCGGGACTCATAAAGAGCGATCAGTCCCTTCAGGCTGTCGATGTAATGCTTGAGAAAGCCCGTGTTTCCGTAAATGAAATTGAGCGGGTTCTTGATCTCGTGGGCGATACCGGAAACCAACTGGCCGAGCGAAGCCATCTTCTCGCTCTGAACCAGCTGCACCTGTGTCTCTTTCAGCTCCTGGTAAGCCTTCTGCAGATCGAGGTTGCTCTTCTCCAACTCGCGGGTCCTCGCCTGCACCTTCGCTTCCAGGTTTCGGTTGAGCTCGAGCAGCGCGTCGCTCCGCTCTTCGAGAGAACTGGCCATCTCGTTGAAAGTCTTGGCCAGCTCTCCGATCTCGTCCTGCCCCCCTACATCGACCCGTTGGCTGAAGTCGCCCCCGGCGATGACGCCCGCGCTCTGCTTCAGCCGCTTGATCGGGACCGTGATGGTCCGGGCCAGCCACCAGGTCAGGCACAGGACCATCAACACCGTGACCGAGACTGCCGTGATCAGAACATTCTTCAGGCGGAAGACGGGGGCGAAAATGTCCTTCTCGTCTATTCCGACAATGCAGACCCACTGGAAGAACTCGTGGTTGATGTGCGCCAGCCCCACGATCCGTCGGCACTCCGGGCGGCGATTCGTACTCTCCGTTTCGCTGGCCCTCGGAGATCAGCTGGTAGAGCCGGTCAAGGTGCAGGTCATCACGCAGGCGGCGGCCGTAGTTCTGAACCGACTGACCGGCCGGGACGGTGACGTCACTGCGGTTCTGCCGAAACTTGTGCCCGATGATCGTGTTCCGATCGGCCACCAGAAAGGCGTAGCCCGTTCGGAGCGCCTTCTGGTCAAGGTCTTCTTCCACCTTGTCGAGTATCTCCTGCACGTACTCCCAGCTCATGATCGCCAGTATTCCGCCCACCACTTGACCGTCGGCATCCAGAATCGGGGCGGCGAATCCGAGCGCGTACTGCCTGGCGATGTCGTCCTGCTCGTACTGGTAGAACTGTTCGACCAGTGCCGACTGATGCCAGTCGAGGTAGGCAAACCGGCCGCTCATCACCTGCTTCAGCCATGACGGCATCCGGCGTGAAGTCGAGCACCGAACGTCCCCGAAGTTTTTTCAGCTTGGCTTCGTTCAGGTGAACGGCGATCCGATTCCGGTCGTGACTGTTGGTCAGGACGATCCGGCCGTCCTTATCAAACAGGACCAGGAAGTCGTAGACTTCGTGGATTTCGATCAGCACATCGAGCAAATCCTGCGGCGGCGGTTTTCGGGGGTCACGCACGTATTCCCGCAACTCGCCATAGAGACTCATGGAGACCACCTCTTCGGTCTTCTCCAGAAGAGTCAGGTGTATCGTGTCGGAAATGTCCCGTGCGATCTGTTCGAGGAACAGAACAAGCCGATCCTCGGTGATGCGGTCCCTGGCTTGAAAGTAGGAAAAAACCGAGATGGCGATCAGCGGCACCAGGCACAACGGCAAAATCAGGAACAGCAGTTTCTGGCGCAGCGACAACATGGTTCCTCATGCCCGGGAGTCAAGGAAGTTAACAGCCGGCCGACAAGAGATTTTACACTTGAGGGTCTCGAAGGGGCAACATCCCAGTGGGATCGGGCAGCTTCACAGCGCCGGGAGAAAGTTCAGCCGGGAGCATTGACTTCGCCTCGGAAGCCTCCTAATATCACGGTTGTTTGGGGGGGTCTTTTGTCCTTGGTGCCATTCCTTTCTTCGATTCCATGAACCGAGACCGCACTTACTCCACGCGAGAAATCGCGCAGATGTGGAACGTGAGCGAGACCACCGTCAAGCGCTGGGCGGATGCCGGGCTCCTGAAGTGTTTCAGGACTCCGGGAGGCCACCGCAAGTTCAAGCTCGACGACATCTCGGAATTCCAAGCCAGCCGGGGTTTTCAGGCGACCGGAATGCTGACGAACCAGGATTGGGAAGACCCCGACGTCGAGAACTTCGTCAACCAGAAGAACCGAGACAAGCTAAGGGATTTGACCCTTTACCTGGCGGTGCAGAACCAGGTCAAGCGTATCCGGGAATTGCTTGACCGCCTGTACATCCGAGGCCTCGAATTGGCCGACCTTTATGACAACCTGCTTCTACCTGTCGCCCAGTCGTTGGAGGAGCAGTGGCGGAACAAGACGTTGTCGCTCGGTCAGCACCATCTGGGTTGCAATAACCTCGAGTCGGCAATAGCGTACTTCTACCCTCGAATTATCCGTCGCCGGCCCAACGGGAAAACCGCCTTGTGCGCCTCCCCGGATCCCGAGGCCTGCGTCCTGACGGAAGCCGTCGGAAGGATTCTCGAGTCGGAAGGTTGGGACTGCCTGAACCTCGGGCCCCGGACGCCATTCACTGCGATGGCCGAGATGGTCAAAGAGGAACCGATCAATCTGGTCTGTATTTGTTCGGTCCGCTGCCGGCTGGACTCGAGCACCAGAAGCGAATTTGACGCGCTGTGCGCGACAGCGGAAACCTACCGTATCCCGATTGTTCTGACCGGTTCGGTCTTTGCAAAGCCTGAGCTGAGGGATTCCCTGCCCTCGCACGAATATTTCTCCAGCCTGTCCAGCCTGCGCCAGTACGTCAAGCTGTCAGCGCGGTAGTAGACGCTTGGTTTCGCCCAAGGACACCAAGGACATCAAGGACACCAAGGACCAGATCGCATGGGTCCTCAGGGTCCTTGTGGCCTTTGCGGTCTTTGTGGTCCTTGCGGTCTTTGATGTCCTTGTTGTCCTGGGTTCCTACCAGGTATCTACCGTCTAAAGAAGTTCCTGGCGATGAAGAAGACGTTTGCCGGGCGCTCGGCCAGGCGGCGCATGTAATACGGAGCCCAGTGGCGACCGTAAGGCACGTACACCCTCATCTTGTAGCCCTGCCTTGCCAGCCGCAACTGGGACTCCCGCCGGACGCCATAGAGCATCTGGAACTCGTACTTGCTTGCCGCGACGTCGTTCTTCGAGAGAAAGCGAAGGGCGTGGTCGATCATCGCGTCGTCGTGGGTGGCGATCGCCGTGTACGCCGGCGAAACGAGCAACTGATCCAGTAGCCGGGTGTAATTGCGATCGACGTCGGCCTTTTTCGGGAAAGCGACTTCGGGTGGCTCCATGTAAGCCCCCTTGCACAGACGAATGCTGCACCCCATCCGGCTCAGTTCCTGGATGTCCTTTTCGCTTCGGTACAGGTAGGACTGAATCACCGTCCCCACCTGGCAGGAGAAGCTGCGGGTAGACCTCAGCGAAGAGGTCGAGGGTCCGCTGGGTGTGAGCCGAGCTTTCCATGTCGATGCAGACGAAATTCTGAACTTGTTTGGCCTTTTCGAGGATTCGAACCAGGTTTTCGCGGCACAGATCCTGACTGACATCGAGACCAAGTTGAGTCAGCTTGACGGAGATGTTGGCAGTGATCTGTTCTTGGCTGACTCTCTGGAGAAGCGCGGAGTAGGCGTCAGCAGCCGCTCTCGCCTCACGTTCGTCTTTGACTCCTTCGCCAAGCATGTCGATCGAAGCGAGTATCGAGCGGGAATTTAGATCCGAGACGACACTGATCGCTTCTTCAATCGTTTCCCCGGCAATGAACCGGTGAGCAAAACGGTAACGAATCCCTACGTCTGAGACTACCTTGAGCAGCCGCGGACTTCCGGCGAACCTGAGCATCAAATTGCGCAGCATAACGTCCTGTTCAATGATAAGAAGAATGACCGGGCTACACACCCTTGCTTTGACCGGTCAAGTTCCTGACCAGTCGCTGGTACAGCTCGACCCCTTCGAGTAACTCACGCTTGGCCACTTTTTCGGCCACGGTATGCGCCTCAAAAATAGATCCTGGACCGGCCAGCAACGGTTGACCAAGATCACGGAGCACGGGGATGTCCGTGCCGAACCCGACCACCTTGCGCGGGAAACCGTCGACCACGTGCATTCGTTGCGCTTCGCTCGTTCTGACCACCTCCAGGGAGCAGCGGTCCCGAACCACGGAGGAAATGAGCGACAGGTACTCGGCGTTTGGCCGCACGGTCCGGATCAGAAGCTCAGCCTCGGCCTTGTCAGCGAGGACGTTTGGAGCCACGCCGCCGCTCAGTTTGCCGATATTCAGCAGGCTGGGCCCCAGCACCGGGTCGGCCGGAAAACCGTGCCGCGAAAGATCATACAGGCATTCGACCAGCTTCCCGGTGGCCGATTCTCCGTGCTCGGGGTAAGCGGAGTGCGCCGTCACTCCCGCTGGCAAGCAGGCGAAGCCAGAGAACGCCCTTGTGTCCCTCAGCCAGGTGGTTGTCGGTCGGTTCCCCGTCTATCAGGAAAGAACAGTCGAGATCGAGCTCCAGCGCCTTGCGGGCGCCGTCACTGTCAGTTTCCTCGCCGACCACGAACAAAAGACCGAAATCGACCACTCCGCTTTCCCGCAGCGCCGTTCCTGCGCAGATCATTGCGGCCGCTATGCCCTTGGCGTCGCAGCTGCCGCGCCCCGAAATCCAGTGCTCGTTCTCGGATGAAGGGAAAAACGGGGGAACGGTGTCGATGTGGGTCGTGAGGAGAACGGCGGGCCGGCCGCACCGGGCGAGCACGTTGTACCGGCCGGGTGAGACTTCCTGCGAGAGGCAGTCCCATCCCTCCTTGCGAAGGTACTCGAGAAGAAATCGCCCGACCCTCCCCTCGTTTCCGGTAACCGATTGAATATCGACGAGTTGACGTGTGAGCGCGAGGACGTCCGTTTGGCTCTTCATGTGCTGCTAGCGCTTTTTCTCGTATCTGGCTTTGACCACGGTCTTAATGCCCCCGCGGACGTTGAAATCTCCAACCACCTCGCACCTGATCGGCTCGCAGGCCTCGACAATATCGTCCAGGATGCGGTTGGTGACGTGCTCGTGAAAGATCCCCTGGTCGCGAAAGGAGAAGATGTAGAGCTTCAAGGACTTGAGCTCTATGACCTTCGCTTCCGGGACGTAGGTGATTCGAATGATGCCGAAGTCAGGCTGGCCGGTTTTCGGGCATACCGCGGTGAACTCGGGGCAAGTTATATTGACTTCGTACTCTCGGCCCGGGTATTGATTCGGAAACGTTTCCAGCTTGGACGCCACTACTTGTTCTTCCTTGTAAACCGAAATAATCTTCAATCCCGTCAACTCCCGAAGCCTCGCCTTGATGGCTCGCGCTTCTTCCCGGGTAATCCGTTTTAACGGCCTGGCCGGATAGTCGACTCCTTCATGACTGCCCCTCGTCTGCACTACCCAGTCCTGCGGATAGGGCCGGGTCGGCGTGTTCAACTGCACCTCGTCAGGCCGCACGCGGTTCAGGATCTCCGCAAACTGGTCGACTTCACCAAGGTTTACCCGCGTAAACATCATCTGAACGCCCAGGTATCCGGAATACCGCGAGTGAAACTCTACAAGCGACTGGACGATTCTGGCAAGGGTAACCCCGGAAACCGGGCGGTTGATTCGCTGGAAAGTCTCCTCGCTGGCCGCGTCGAGCTTGACGAAGACTTTGTCGGCCATCCCCAGTTCCACTTGCACTTCAGGCAGATGCAGCAAGGTGCCGTTCGTCAGAACGAGGACCGGCTTGCCGGTTCGATTCTGCAACGCCCTCACGATTTCGCCCAGATTCGCAGCCAGGGTCGGCTCGCCGCTGCCCGAGATTGTGATGATATCGGCCTGCTGCCACCTGCTCTCCTCCAGATCGGCCAGGATCTTCTCTGTCGGGACAAACAATCGTCTCTCGTTGATCCGTACCTGGATGAACCCCAGCTGACAGTAAGTGCAGTTAAACGAGCAGATAGAGTTGACGCAGATAGGATCGATCCCGAGCGACTGACCGACCCTCCAGCTGGGGACCGGACCGTAGACGGAGCTCACTTGCGGAAATTCGCTCGTGTGATCAGTCTCAGGATTGGATGCGGCCGGCTTCATTTCGACCGTATTATACCAAGGCCTCACACCGGCCGTTGGGGTACTGCCTCTGGCGAAAGGCCTCCAATCCCAAGGGAATATTCGATCAGCGGCGAAACTTTATAGGAAGGTTCTGGCTCTTGAATGAATAGATGGTATCATCTGCGATTGGCAGCAAGGCATCCCCGCTCCAAGGAAACATCTCCGCATGGACATAGCCAAACCCCTCGCGGCAATCACCATGGCGCCGTACATCTCGAAGGCCACGGCGCTCATCGGAAAGAAACGCAAAGCCGGCAGTAACATGTTTCGTCATCAGCTGGACACGATGACCATCCTCATTGATTACAAGATGATTGATCCCGTGCTTCTTAAAGCAGCGGTCATCCACGACCTGTTCGAGGAGTGCAAGGGAATGCCGGGAGTCAATCGGGACGAAATCGTGTGCCTCGATTCCGATGGTCCCGCAGTCTATGACCTCGTCATGGAGGTGACGCTGCGAGAGATCAACGGGGTCCGGGAGCCGAAGTGCGAGTACCTGACACGCCTGATGAAATTCGGCACGCTGAGAGCCAAGAAACTGAAACTGGCCGACCGGATCAGCAATCTGATTTCTCTCGGGTTCGTCCACGACCAGGAGTTTGTCACCGACGTTCTCGCCGAAACTCGGAAGTACATACTTCCCTTCGCGGCCGGGATCGACGAGAACATGTTCAAGGAACTGTCCGACCTGGTCGCCGACCGGGAGCAGAAAGTGCTCCTTCGCTCGCGCGCGGAGCAGGCGGCACCTCCTCAGGATCAGGAAAAGGTGAGCGCTGACTCCCTGCCCAGCTGACCGCCGATCGCCTTGCCGTCTGACTTGCCCGTGGTACCATGGATCATCCCATGGTGAAAAAAGTGATTCTCGCCAGCCCCAGGGGTTTCTGCGCGGGGGTAGTCCGCGCGATCGACATCGTCAACCTGGCTCTTCAGAAGTACTCCAAGCCGCTCTACGTTCGTAAGGAAATCGTCCACAACCCATACGTCGTCGAAGAATTGCGTCGCAAAGGCGCGATTTTCGTCGATGAGCTCGGCGAAGTTCCGGCCGGGGGGACTGTCGTCTTCAGCGCGCACGGAGTTTCTCCGGAAGTCTGGCGCGAGGCAGCGGCCAAGAATCTCAACATCATAGATGCCACCTGCCCCCTGGTCACGAAGGTTCACATGGAGGCGCTCCGCTTCGCCCGCAAGGATTACACCATCGTGCTGGTCGGCCACCGGGGACACGACGAGGTCGTCGGCACCATGGGCGAAGCACCCGAGCACATCCGACTGGTGACCTCCGTGGCCGAGATCAACGAGCTCGAGGTCGAGGACCCGGAGAAAGTCGTTTACCTCACCCAAACCACGCTTAGCCTTGACGACACCAAGGAGATTGTCCATGCGCTCAAACGGAGGTTTCCCGCCCTCAAGGCACCTCCCTCCGAAGACATCTGTTACGCAACCCAGAATCGACAGGAGGCTGTGCGCCACCTGGCCGAACGGGCCCAGCTGATCCTCGTCGTAGGAGCAGCCAACAGCAGCAACTCGAACCGGCTGGTCGAAGAAGCGCGCAAATCGGGGGCGAAGTCCTACCTGATCAATGACGTACAGGCGATCACCGGGGAATGGCTGCAGGGCGTCAATACCGTCGGGGTAACCTCGGGCGCGTCCGCCCCGGAGATCCTCGTGACCCAGGTCGTCAATTTTTTCCGCGACGCCGGCGCAAGCGTGGAGGAGTTCTCAATTCGGGAAGAAAACGTCCAGTTCGCCTTGCCCGTGCAGCTGACGCGGTGAAGCCGGCTGTGTTTGACAGGATTAACAGGATTAACAGGATTGGGGCGATCTGATCCTGTTAATCCTGTAAATCCTGTCAAACTCCCCGCATTTACAAACTCCCTCCAAAGGCTCTACAGTATGGTCCTGGTTTCGGGATGAAAGTTTCACTATTCGTCACCTGTCTGGTCGATCAACTGTATCCACAGGTCGGTCTATCGGCCGTCAAAGTGCTCCAGAAGGCAGGCGTTGAGGTCCTTTTCGACCGCCGCCAGACGTGCTGCGGACAGCCGGCTTTCAACACCGGGTACATGGATCAGGCGGCGCACGTGGCCGGCCACATGATGCGGGTTTTCGCCGACTCCGACCTCCCGATCATCGTCCCTTCCGGGTCCTGCGCAACGATGATCAAGATCTTCATGCCCGGCTTGTTCGCCGAAGGGTCCCCGGAAAGAGAACTGGCAGAATCCATCGCGGGGAGAACCTTCGAGTTCTCGGATTTCCTGGTGACTAACCTGGGCATCTCGAGGACAGGCGCCCGTTTTCCGGCGGTTGTTACCTATCACGACTCCTGCCACCTGTTGCGCGAGCTTCGCATCTCCGAGCAGCCGAGAGCGCTGATCCGGCAAGTCGAGGGAATCGAGTTCCGGGAAATGGAGAATTCCACCAGATGCTGCGGCTTTGGCGGAACTTTTTCGGTGAAATTCCCAGAAATTTCCACAGCGATCGGTCAGGACAAGGTCCAATGGATCAGGGAGTCCGGGGCCGAATACGTGATCGGCAACGACGTCAGTTGCCTGATGCATATCGGCGGGCTTCTGCGCCGTCAGCAGATCCCGGTGAAGACGATTCACCTGGCGGAATTGCTCGCGAAATTCGATGATTGAAATACGCCCCAACGCCCGAAAGGCACTGGCAGACACCCAGCTTCAGAAGAATCTCCGGCTCACCCTCTCGAAGACCGGGGCCGCCCGCAACCTGGTCGTCGCCGAAGTCGATAATTGGGAAGTTCTTCGAAGCCACGCGCAAACAGTCAAGGCGCATACCGTCGCTAACCTCGGCCGGTATCTCGAGGAACTGGAGTCCCGAGTTGTCGAACAGGGTGGGCAGGTTCTCTGGGCAGACGACGCCCGCGAGGCGATCGACCAGGTTCTTGACATCGCCCACCGCTATTCGGTCACCAAGGTGGTCAAGAGCAAGAGCATGCTCGGCGAAGAGATCCACCTCAATCACGAACTCGAGCGGGCGAACATCCTCTCGGTGGAAACCGACCTCGGGGAGTACATCGTGCAGCTTGCCGATGAGACCCCTTCACACATCGTAATGCCGGCCCTCCATAAGTCCCGTGAGCAGGTGGCGGACCTGTTCGCCGAAAAGCTCGGCATGGAGCGGACCGAGGACGTGGAGCGCATAACGCTCACCGCGCGGCAGGTGCTTCGTGAGCACTTTCTCACCGCTCAAATGGGAATCTCGGGGGTCAACTTCGCGGTCGCCGAAACGGGGAGCGTGGTCGTCGTGGAGAACGAGGGAAATGCCCGCCTCTCGGTCTCTTTACCCCCCGTTCACGTCGCGATCATGGGAATCGAAAAGGTGATACCGCGGACCGAGGATCTGTCAGTATTCCTGAAACTCCTTACCCGCAACGCCACAGGACAGAAGATCAGCACCTACGTCAATTTCATTAACGGCGGGCGGCGGGACGACGAGCGCGACGGGCCCCGGGACTTCTATCTGATCATCCTCGACAACGGGCGCAGCCAGATCCTGCGGGATGAATACCTGTCCCAGACGCTCCACTGCATCAGGTGCGGCGCCTGCCTGGACATCTGCCCGGTCTACCAGACCATAGGCGGGCACGCATACGCCTCAACGTACCAGGGTCCGATCGGCGCCATCCTTACGCCTCAGCTTCTCTCGATCGCCGAGGCGAAGGAGCACCCGTTTGCCTCGTCCCTGTGCGGGGCCTGCCACGATATCTGCCCGGTTAAGATCGAGATTCCCCATATTCTCCTCAAGCTGCGAGACCTGGCGCAACGGGAAGCAGGGGCGAAGGCGTCACGGATTTCCGCCGAGCGCATCGCGCTTCAGGTCTGGAGCTGGCTCATGGCTTCTTCCTCGCGATATGAGCGCATTTCCAGGCTCGCACGCCGGCTGCAGCCGCTTTTTCTACGTGAAGGCAAGAGATTTCCAGTGGGGCCGTTGCGCGCGTGGTCGGAAAAGCGGGAAGTGCCTGCCTTGGCGGCCAAGAGCTTCCGAGAGATGTTCGAAGGCAAGGAGGGGACGCGATGAGCCGCACGATTCTGCTCGACAAGCTGCGAAGACTCGCCCGTCCCGAGAAGGCTCCCAGGCTTCCGCACCGCCTCCCTGAATTCCCGAGGTACGAAGACCCAGTCGCCCAGTTCCGAAACGAAATCGAGCGGGTATCGGGTGTCTTCGTGGATGCCCGGTCAGAAGGCGGGGTCGAACAGGCGCTCGCGTCGATTCTCGTGAGGCAGGGACCGTGCGAGATCTATTGGGACAGCGAGGACATCTTCATCAAACACGAGATCGAGTACCGGATGCGCGATCCTGAAGCATTTACGCGTGGCCACCTCGTATACAGCAGCCATCCAATCGACGCTGTCCGATTCCCGCTCCTGCTTCTTTCGAAGCCATCGTCCCGCGCCGCGCTTGCGGCAATCCCGGTGTCCGTGAGCAGCGCCCAATGTGCCATCGCCGAGACGGGAACAGTTGTGGAAACGGCCGGGCAGGGACGCGGACGCGCGCAGGCCGTCCTCGCCCCCGTGCACGTCACCCTCGTGCGGGAACGCGATCTGTTCATGAATCACGCCGACTTCTTTTCGCAGTTCCAGCCGGGAATTGACAGCAGCTACCAGGTGCTGGTGACCGGACCGAGCCGTACCGCCGACATCGAAAAGACACTGGTGCTCGGCGTCCACGGTCCGCAGCGCTGGTACGCGGTGATGACCAAGTAGAAAGGACCACAAGGACATCAAGGACGACAAGGACATCAACGACCTGAAAATGTCCTTGTAGTCCTTGTAGTTCTTGGTCCTTGTGGTCCTTGTGGTCCTTGTGGTCCTTCCGCTGCCCTCACTTCGCTGAAACTTGCATCACAACCGGCTCTGCCTTGGCCGCGCCTTCCGTGATCCGGTGGAGACGGTTGACCGGCAATCCCCGCAGAACCTGGGTTGCTCCGCTCGGCCACAGGATCTGGACCTCGTCAACCCGGCCCGCGTCCCCTAAGCCGAACGTGAGCCGCAGTTGTGACTGGCTGCAATAGCTCGCCCCGCTTTTTACGACCTGAGTCTGGGTCAAGCCTCCGGCCTTCACTTTGACAACCGCGCCGATGCCGTCGCGATTGCTTCTCGTTCCGTTGAGGTCAAACGCCGCCCAGGCATTGCGATTCCCGCCGTCGTTGCGGAACAGGGCCGCCGAACCCCCACAGCTCGTGACCAGAACGTCCAGGTCACCGTCGTTGTCTATGTCGCCGTAAGCCGCGCCGCGTCCCACCCTGGGCGCCGCAAATTCCTTTCCCATCTGAGCGGTCACGAGCTTGAACTGCCCCCGGCCGAGGTTCTGGAACAGGTGGGCCGGCTGCGCGTGTGTGACCTTCTTCTGGACCCGGTTGATATCGTCCTCGACGTGCCCATTGGCGACGTAGATATCCGGACGTCCGTCCAGATTGAAATCGAAGAAAAAGCAACCGAAAGCCAGTGTCAGGAGACTGGCAGGGCCGACCGCCGAGGTGGGAGCCTCGTCGATGAAGAAGCCGTTCCCCTCATTGTGGTACAGGGCGATCATCTGGTTGGAGAAGTTGCCGATCACGACGCTCAGATGACCGGACTGGTCATAGTCCGCGGCGTCGATGCCCATCGCTCCCCGCGCGACCCCATCCTCGCTAAAAGCGACACCCGCCATTACCCCCACTTCCTTGAACGTGCCGTTCTTGTTGTTTTCCCACAGCCGGTTCGGCTGCGTGTCGTTCGCAAGCAGGATGTCCGGCCACCCGTCCGAGTTGTAATCGAAAACGAGAACGCCCAGACCCTTGTTGCTCGTATCGAGCAGGTGAGCGCTGTCGGTGACATCTTTGAACACACCGCGGCCCACGTTCTTGAACAGGCGCGGCGACACTCCCTTGTACGATTCAGGAGTGCAGTAAGACTTCGTCTTCCCATCCAGCGTGCAGAAGATGTCCGTGTCCCGGGTCCAGCGCACGTAATTGGCAACGAACAGGTCCAGCTTTCCGTCCCGGTCATAGTCCAGCCAAGCCGCGCTGCTGCCGTAATCGGGGTTGGCCAGCCCTGCCGCCCGGGTGACATCCTTGAAGGTGCCGTTACCCTGGTTCTGGAACAGGCGATCCGGGCCCAGGGCGGTAAGGTAGAGGTCCTCGTCGCCGTCACTGTCATAGTCCCCTACGGCCACGCCCATCCCGTACATTTCCACGGCCAGGCCCGCTTTCCGGGTGACGTCGGTGAAGGTACCGTTGCGGTTGTTTCTGTACAGAACGGGGTAACTGGTCGCTCGTTTCTTCTCCGGCCAATCCATCCCATTCACGAGAAAGATGTCCAGCCAGCCGTCCGCGTCGTAATCGAAAAAGGCGCAGCCTGAACCCATCGTCTCCGGAAGGTACTTCTTGCCGTACGCCCCGTTGTTGTGGATGAATCGAATGCCCGCCTCGCCGGTGATGTCGGTGAAACGGACCTGCGCCAGGGCAGATAGGAAAAGGGACAGCAGAACGAGAAGTCGAGTCATCATCTTCATATGTGTTTTCGTTGCGGAGGTTCCGGGGGAGTTTCGGGGACATAATACTTAATTCCCAGTCAGCCGGCGCAATCAGGTGTAAGCAAAGGAATTAAGTTTTGTGTCCCCGAAACTCCCCGTGTCGGTCCGTGTTCGTCCGTGTCAGTCCCTTCAGAACCTCTAAGGTCTCGCCATCGTTACCGCTCCGGCGGGCGCCTTCGCGAGCGGGAGCCGGTCGGCAGGATCCGAACCGTGCTCGTGAATCGACTGGCGCTCGTTGTTGTCGTTCTCATGCATTACCCGGTAAGGTCCCGGTGATCGCCTGTGAGCTTTCGTCGGCTTTGAACCGCAGGTAGATTTTGTGCTCCCGTTCAGCCATCTCCCGGTTGCCCAATCCCCGGTACGCCAACATCAGGTTGTAGTGAGCCTGGAGATCCTCGGGATCGATTGAGAGCACCCGGTTGAGCGCTTCCACCGCCTCTTTGTACTTCCGCTGAAGGAAGAGCACCCGGCCGATCTGATTGACGACTACACGATCCCTCGGATACTGGGACTCCGCCTTGCGAAGGTGGACTAATGCCTTGTCGTACTGTCCCTGCGTCTTGTAGGTGGTGCCGAGAAAGAAGTGGGCCTTGGCAAGCTCGGGAGCGAGCTTCAGGGCCTTGAACAGCACCTCCTGGGCCTCGTCGGTCCGCCCCTCCTGCACCCGCACCCGCGCGATGTTGACCCACCCGTCCGCGTACTTCGGGTCAATTTCCGTCACTCTCCGGAAGATCTCTTCGGCCGCTTTCAGATCTCCCTGCAGAAACAGCCCGATTCCGTAGTCGTTCCAGCGGATAAGGTCGCGCCGGTCTAGAGTCGGCTTAGGCTCCGGCAACCGCGCCTGCGAAGGCAGCACCTCGAGAGAAGCCTCGTTCTTGGCCAGTGTCACGATCGGTAGGTCTGGAATCTCCTTGAGCTTACCCGAGACTTTGGACAAGTCGCCCGTAAACACCCACTTGCCGTCGTCATAGGACGGCGACACTTCGGAAGTCGTGTGCGGATCCCGGATGCCGGCATAGGCAAACTGGGTGTTCCACCAGGCAAACTTCCGGTAATTCACCTTGGCGGTCAGGCGGATCTTGCCGCGTACTGTCCTCCGGCACCTTAAGCCGGAAATGCACCGTGTCGGCAGCACCGGGCGGGATCAGCCGCACGTAGAGCACCGAGCGGGCCATCCAGGCGTTCCGCTTGTTGATGTGATTGCCCCGTTCGTCAAGCAGGAAGGAACGATAGAAGTGGGCGGAAGGGTCAACCGGCCCCTTCCTTCCCTTCTCGTCCTCGGGTACGTATCCGCTCCAGAAAACCGCGCGCCCGCGCTCGTCTACCGCCTGGAGCTCCAACCAGACATCGAAGCCGTCGACCGTCCCGCCGGGAAAGAAGTGCCCGACGTCCTTGGTCCGCACGACCACGTCCACCCGCACGGTTTCACCCGCCCTCACCTTCGCACCTGAGCGGTCCACGGGTGCCACAATCTTAGAAGCTTCCGTCAAACCGGCCCCGACACCTTCGGAGAAGCCAAGCTCGTCCCCCTCGGCGAAGGTGCTGGCGACCCGGGGCTCGTCGGCCGCACCCGGTCGCCGTGCCTGTCCGGAGGCGGCCTCGCCGACTCCCCGGGCAAGGGCAAAAATGTCGACGCTCACCTTGCCCTTCTGAAGGAACTCCGTGACCGTTTTCAGCTGTTCTTCATCGTGATTGACGAATGGAAGGGCCGTGTTGGCCCCCGGAAACCGGTGGCTGTGGACGAAGCCCTTGATGTTCGCCGCGTCATTCGATTTCACCAGCGGCATGTGGCAGTCGGCGCATTTCTTCGACTGCTTGGGGTAATAGAAGGCGCGCGCCGACCCGCCCGAGACCCCGCTGTTTTGCCACGGGTCGTAGTCGTTGAACCCGCGGGTCCAACGGTAGGCATTGACCGGTTTGTCGAGATGAACCTTGTGGCAGCTCGAGCAGTAGTCGGCCGTCTGCTCGCGCATGAAGGGCTTCAGGAACGTTTTGCGGTGGGGTCCAGGGTCCAGGTGAACAACAAGATCATGAACCCCCTTGATCAGGCGGTTATCGCTGGTCGCCAGGTCGTGAAGCGGTGGATACTCGATGACAAAATGACCGTTACCCATCGTGCTGCCGACCGAGACCACCGAATGGCAGGAAGTACAGGTCAGCCCGGCGTGCGCTTCAGGCCGGTCAATCTGCTCTCTGATCGGCTTGTCCATCATCCCGTTGAAAAAGACGGCATGGTCATGACAGCCGGCACACCATTTTGATGGCTTCGTCCCGACAACGTCCTGCATGTACTCGATCGACTTTCGATACCACTGGTTGTTGAAGGAGGAAAAGCGATGCGCGCTTGATGACCACTGCTTGTAGATGTCCGGATGACAGCCGGCCTGCGGCGCACGACTCCGGCTTCATAAAAAAAGCGGACGGGATCGTCCGATTCACGTCGGTATTCGAGGATGACGGGAAAAACGGGCTCTGCGGCCCCGCTCCTTCCTCTTCCATCTTCGTCGGGACAAGAGTCGGGTTTTTGATGGCCCAGGACGGCTCCGGATAGTGCCGGTACCAGGTCCGCACACCCAACGGGAGGACAACGGAGACGATCAGGCTTCCAACCAGAACAGGCCAGGCACTCCTCCGAAGAACCAGCGCCCCGATCAGCAACAGGATCCCGACCAGAAACAGGCCGATATGAACGACAACCAGCCACTGGTAAGGGCGGGGAGTTCCAGTGACAACCAGGGCTAACCCCGAGAGAGTTCCAAGGGCCAAGAAAAGGGCCGCCCCCTTTTCAATCATCGAGAACTGTCGCCACTTCGACAACAGGCGGAACCCGAGTGCAGCCAACACCAGGCCCAGTCCCAGATGAAGGAACACATTCGTGACGTAGAAGAGAGTGGGAGAGTCGAAGCTATACAGGTAGGCCCCGTTCAACAGCAGCAGGGCGACTGCCGCCGGCAACCATCGCTTCATAGTGCTCCTTGGTCGTGACCGCGTGAGTCCGTAGTTTTTGTGCCTGGGGATGCCCATATAGCTAGCAAGGCCGATGCCATAAATCCGATGGACGCCGTAAACCTATGTGCGGAGAACCTTTATATCCATTCTGGCCTCTGGCCGCTGTGTCTACGACAAGTTTAACACAAAGATTAGTTCATAGTTTCTAAGTACATGAATTCGGCAAAACGGTCAGCCGGCTGAGATCGAGACATAGGTTGCAGCGCTTTACGGCTTAATGATATCTTCTCATAGGATTTATGAATCGTTTCTGGGGGCGGTTGCGCGTCGATACACCGGGCGTCAGGATTACGATCCTTCTGTTCGTGGTACTGCTCGGCATCAACTTCGCTGCCGTTTGGACGATTCTGACCGCCAGGCGCAACGTCCAGGCAATGGCCGTCCAGGATCTTGCCCTTCAAACCACGGCCCACGCCCGCTCGGTCGAAGCGCTGCTCGCGACGTTGCGCGGGGAGTTTCTATTTCTTTCCGGATCGGCCCCCATGACAACCGCGACCTCTGTCCTGTCCAACCGGGACCCGCTTCGACAGCGGTGGGGTCGGCTGGACATCGAAGGACAGCTGATTCTCTTTCTGCAGGCGCACCCGGAGGTATCCCGTATCGTATTGCGCTCGGAGGAGGGGCATCCGCTGGTGGTGGCCGCGCGTCGGGAGGACGCGCCCGTGCTCTTGCCGGTGACCGGGTTTCGGGAACCGGCGCAGAGCGGCGCCGGCACCTGGCCGAGCACCTGGCCGATCGGAGACGGAACCCCGGCCAATGGGTTTCTCGAGTCGCTTCTCGAGACCGGGAAACTGCTTCGAATCGCGGCACCGGGGGCGGGCAACCGGTTGCGAATTGTCGAACAGGAGTTGAACCAACCGGCGCGAACGCTTTCGGCCGACTCCATGCTCGCCTCCGAGCCGATTCGCGACAATCACTGGAACCGCCCGATTCGCTGGACGCTTATTCGAACCGAGAACCAGAGTCAATTGATTGCTTCCGTGGCAAGCCTTGCCAGCCATTATCGCAACACGATCATCCTGAACCTCGCCGTTATCAGCCTCACGCTCATTCTGGGAGTGATGGCCTTTCGTCAGATTCATCGCTCGGCCCTCCTGGAGGCCGAGAACCAGCACCAGGCGCAGGTCCGTGAGCTGGAACGCCAGATGATGCACAGTGAGCGGCTGGCGGGAGTCGGACGGCTGGCCGCCGGCCTGGCGCACGAAATCAACAACCCTCTCGAGGGCATGTCCAATTACCTGAGCCTGCTGGAGGAGGACCTTCGAGCCGGCCGGACAGACGGTTGTCTGGAACTGGCCTCCGGGATCAGGGAAGGCGTCACCCGTGCGGCGGGAATCACACGCCAGGTGCTTGCGCTGTCGGACCCTGGCCGGGCGCCGAAGATGCCTCTGGATCTGCGTGAGGTGGCCCGGGAGACTTTCGAGTTCGTGCGTGCCAATCCTGCTTTTCGACACGTCCGGCTGTCGATGGAGACTCCGGGAGACCCGATCGTCATCCGGGGGAACCGAATCACCCTCGGCCAGGTGATCTTAAATCTCCTGCTCAACGCCTGCGAATATCAAAGTGACGGCGGCGAGGTCGAGCTGAGGATCGAGGCTTTGAAGGGCCAGGCGCAGACTACGGTCTGCGACCGCGGACCGGGCATACCTGATGAAGCGTTGCCCCGAATCTTCGAGCCTTTCTTCTCGATGAGAGGATCAACCGGGCTCGGCCTGTCCCTATGCCATTCGATCGTGACCGAACATTCCGGCGAAATCGTCGCCGAGAACCGGACGGACGGCGGCGCCCGGTTTGTCGTCCGCATACCGCTCTGGGACGCCGAGTCCGCGCAGCGGGCCGGCGGCGAACACGACCTGCCACCGCGCGGAGCGGGCCAGGAAACGGAGGCATGATGGCAAATCGCGGAAGTGTTCTGCTCGTCGACGATGAAGCTTACGTCCGGGATTCTCTGGCCACCGTGCTGCGCCGCAAAGGCTATGTCGTCCGCACCGCTTCCCGGGCGGAGGGCCTCGTTTCGTCAGGCAGCCTCCAGGGCGTCGACGCCATCATTACCGATCTGCGGATGCCCGGGCAGGACGGCCTCGCCTTCCTCCGCTCCCTGGCCGAGGCGGAATCTTCCACCCCCGTGATTGTTCTGACCGGGCACGGCACAGTTCCCTCTGCAGTCGAATGCATCAAGGCCGGCGCGTTTGACTACCTGCTGAAGCCGTCGAGCCCCGACGAACTGGAGCTGAGCCTGGACCGGGCGATGAACCAGAACAACATGCGCCGGGAGCTCGAATACCTGCGCACGACTGAGGCCCGCAAGACATCGGCCGGGGGAGGGCCGGTCGGCGTCAGCCCGCCCTGGAAGGAAGTGCTTCGAATGGTGGATGCCGCCGCACCCGCCGATACCACGGTTTTGCTACTTGGCGAATCGGGCACCGGCAAAGGGGAGGTGGCTCAGCTTGTTCACCAGAGGAGCCGGCGTGCCAGGAAACCGTTTGTGCGGGTCAACTGCGCCGCCATCCCCCTGGACCTGTTCGAGAGCGAGTTCTTTGGTCACCGGAAGGGGTCCTTTACCGGCGCCACCGGCGATCGTGACGGACGCTTTCGAGTCGCGCACCAGGGGACACTGTTCATGGATGAAGTGGATTCCATGCCTGCAGCCGCCCAGGCGAAGGTCCTGCGGGTGCTCGAGGACGGGGTTTTCGAGCGGGTTGGGGACAGTCATCCGACCAGCGTCGATGTCCGCCTGATCGCTGCATGCAATGTTGATCTGGAAGCCGAGGTCGAGGCGGGCCGGTTTCGCCGGGACCTGTACTACCGGATCAACGTGATGACCATTCACATCCCGGCGTTGCGGGACAGGAAGGAAGACATCCCGGTTCTTGCCGACGCTTTCCTGGGGGAATTCCGAGCCCGGCTGGCCCGACCGGTCAAGTCCTTTCATCCCGACACGGTGAGCCTGCTTGCTTCCTACACCTGGCCTGGGAACATCCGCGAGTTGCGCAACGTGATCGAGCGTGCGGTGCTCCTGGAAACAACCGGCGAGTTGCTGCCGACCAGTCTGCCGTTCAACGTCCAACGCGAAACGCCAACTGCCGGCGCTGCCTCTCCTCAGACGCTGAACCTGAGAATGGCGCTGGCAGCCGAAGAGAGGCGAATTCTCGAAGAGGCGCTCAGCCAATCCCGGGGCGTGCGGCGCGAAGCCGCCAAACTCCTCGGGATTGATGAACGCAACCTTTCCTATTTCCTGAAGAAACACGGGTTGGCCGGTCTGGGAGGGCGGGCGTGAGAAGAATCGGGGTTGCGGTCTTGCTGCTCCTCATTCTCGGCAGTTGCACCAAGTCCGGCGACAAACCGGAACCCGCCCGGGAACAGGGCGGCGCTCGGGGGAAAGCGACCGCCAAGCCCGAACGACCCGCCCCGCAAGTGGGGGCGGTGAGCAAGCCGGCCGCCGTTCCACGGCCCGCCGAACCGTACCTTTTCAGTGACATCACCAGCGAAGCGGGGATCACTTTCCGCCATTTCAATGACGCGTCGTCCCGAAAGTACCTGCCCGAAACCATGGGTGCGGGAGTGGCTTTCTTTGACTACGACAACGACGGACGGCCCGACCTGTTCTTCGTAAACGGGGCGCGTCTGCGCAGCTCCAAAACCGGGTCGCCATCCTGTGCTCTCTACCGAAACCTCGATGGGGCCACCTTTTCGGATGTGACGGCCTCGGCCGGCCTCGGTGAGCCGATCTACGGCATGGGAGCAGCCGTAGCGGACATCGATAACGACGGGTTCCTCGACCTCTTCGTCAGCGGGGTCGACGAAGACCGGCTGTACCGAAACCGCGGTGACGGGACTTTCGAGAACGTGAGCCGCAAGATGGGGCTGACGAGCGTCGGTTTCAGCTCCAGCGCGGCGTTTCTCGACTACGACCGGGACGGCTATGTGGACCTCCTGGTCGGGCGGTACGTCGAGTGGAGCGCCGAGACCGATATCATCTGCAGCCCCGATGGAGTCCACCGGACCTACTGCACACCGGAGTCTTACAAAGGCGCAAGCAATCGTCTGTACAAGAACCTCGGCGGCAAGAAGTTCAGAGACGTCACTCGGGCCGCGGGTCTCTGGCATCCCGAGGGCAAAACCCTGGGGCTCGCGATTCTGGATTACAACCGCGATACATGGCCCGATATAGCCGTGGCAAACGACACTGTTCGCAATTTCCTTTTCGTCAACAACCGGGACGGCTCGTTCAGCGAAGTGGGGGTCATGAGCGGTATGGCCTACAGCGAATCGGGAGCAACCCGGGGCGGAATGGGTATCGACGCTTCGGATGCCGATGGCGATGGTTACTGGGATATCGTTGTCGGGAATTTTTCCCAGGAGATGAGCGCTTTTTACCGCGGTTCCGACAAGGGGTTCTTCCAGGATGAGGCCCCGCAGGTCGGGATTGGTCTTGCCACGCTGATGACCCTCGCCTTCGGCACCCTGTTCCTCGACTTTGACAACGACGGGGCCCTGGACGTGGCCATCGTCAACGGCCACATCGAACCGGAGATCAACAAAACCCAGCGATTGCAGCACTACGCGCAGCCTCTGCACCTGTTTCGCAACACCGACAACACGCTCTTCCGTCCGGTCGATGACCGCCGGGGGAGCCCGCTCCTCACGCCCCTGGTCGGCCGCGGACTTGCCTATGCCGACATCGACGGAGATGGGGACCTCGACCTCGCGATCACCCAGAACGGGCGGGCCGCAAAGCTGTATCGGAACAATTCGAAACCGAAATCATGGATCCGGCTCCGACTCGTCGGCTCGCGCAGCAACCGGGTCGGTTACGGGGCGACGGTGAAGGCGGTGGCCGGGAGACAGTCCTGGAGTCGAGTCCTGGTCTCGGGCAGATCCTACCTCTCGGCTTGCGAGCCGATTGTTACGATTGGACTGGGCAATGTCTCTCAACTGGATCGCCTGGAGATCACCTGGCCGTCGGGAACGGTGCAAACCCTCCAGAAACCTGCCTTGAAGCAACTCCTAGTGGTTAAGGAACCGCCAATTTCGGGGACATAATACTTAATTCCCACCTCAGTTGCCGCGGTCACGCGTCGGCAAAGGAATTAAGTTTTGTGTCCCCGGAAATTGCGCCCCGAAATTGCCCCGGAAATTGGCGGCCGGCGTTTCGCGATTGACCGTGCTCGGAGTTTCGGGGACACAAAACTTAATTCCTTTGCTGACGGGTCGGTCCCGCAGGCGGGATGGGAATTAAGTATTATGTCCCCGAAACTCTCGAAACTCCCCGAAACTTCCCGGAGCTCCCCCCCGAAACCGGCACGGCGCTTGCTTGGTTACCCGGTATGCCTGTTCTGATAGGAACCTCCGGCTGGCTGTATCGGCACTGGAATGGAATTTTCTACCCGCGCGGTGTCCCCAATCGTTTTCTGTACTACGCGGAGCGCTTCCAGACCGTCGAGCTCAATGTGACCTTCTACCGGCTTCCTGAACGGACTGTCTTCGAGAACTGGGAGAGCGATCGCACCGCCGGATTTTGTCTTCGCGTCCAAAGCCAGCCGTTTCCTTACGCATCTTAAACGGCTGAAGGATCCCGAGGAGCCGGTTGCCCGTCAAATGGAAAGAGCCGATGCCCTGGCTTCGAAGATGGGGCCGGTGCTCGTCCAGCTCCCGGGCAATTTCCACCGCTCTGACGATCGCCTGGCAGGCGTGCTGCGCGCCTTTCCACCCGGCGTTCGCGTCGCCGTCGAGTTTCGGCACGACTCCTGGTTCGTGGACGCCGTCCGCCGGATTCTGGAGGACTTCGGCGCCTGTCTTTGCCTGGCGGATCGAGACTCGAAGCTCCTGACTCCGCTCTGGCGGACGACAGACTGGGGGTACATGCGGCTGCATCACGGAACGTCTTCCCCGCGTCCCTGCTATCACCGGGAGATCCTGGCGGAACGAGCTTCCCAGGTGGCCGACCTCTGGACCGCTCAGCAGCCGGTGTTCGTTTATTTCAACAATGACGGGCGCGGCTGCGCGCTGCGCGACGCCTCCTGGTTCGCTGAAGAAGTTGATCGACTCGGCCTGCCTCGCTCGCGGGTACCTGCTCCTATCGCACCGGAGTTGGAAGAGCCAGTATCGTCCGGGTAGGGAAAAAACGGACGCCGAACCTTGCCGCGGCCGGCGGTTGTCAACCATCCAACCACCTAACCTCCGTGTTCCTTTGAGATTAGCCCGCCGCCGCAATCCCCCCGTTTTGGCCTGTTGCTTGCATCTTCGAGAAGAAAACAGGAGGACAACAGATGATTACCAAAGAAGATATCGCCCTAAAGGCGAGCACGATTATCGGGGCCAAGGTTCACAACTACCAGCACGAGGACATTGGCAAAATCGAAGACTTCGTGATGGACACGCAGTCGGGCCGCATCGCATACGCGGTCCTGTCGTTCGGTGGGTTTCTCGGCATCGGGGACAAGCTGTTTGCCGTTCCGTTCCAGTCCTTGAGCTGGGATCCGGCGCGGGAGTGTTTCATGATGGAAGCCAACAAGGACCGTCTGAAGAACGCGCCAGGTTTTGACCGGAACAGCTGGCCGAAGATGGGCGACCGCCGCTGGGGCAGCACGATCCACAACTACTACGGCTCAAAGCCCTACTGGGAATAGACGGGAGGGGGCGCTATACCTCGGACAGCTCGTGCATGATGCCTTCCCATTCCCGGTACAGTGCCGCCAGCTCTTCGTCGTTGCGCTGGTGCTGCTCGGAAAGGTCATGCAGACGGGCAAAATCTTCGTACTGGCTCTGCAGTTCCTTGACGATCTGCTGCTGCCGGGTTTCGAGCGCCTCGATCCGGGCCTCGAGCTCCACCACGCGGCGCTCGCGACGCTGTCTTTCGTTCTTGGACAGCCCCCCTGCTGCTTTCGGTGCGGCAGGGGGAACGGCCTCAACCTGCCTGGACGGTTCGGGCCTTGGCTCCGGCGCGGGTTCCGGCGGCGCGACCAGGTCCTTGCCCTGGATGATGCGCTCGAGATGGGCCATATCGTACGCGGGAACCAATTCCCGGTTACGGATGTAGAAGAACTGATCGACGACGTTCTGCAGGAAGTACAGGTCGTGCGAGACGACGACCAGCGTGCCTCCGTAGTCGCCCAGGGCCTCTTCGAGCGCTTCCCTGCTCGGGATGTCCAGGTGATTGGTCGGCTCGTCCATCAACAGGACGTTGGCGGGGTGGTAGAAGAGCCGAGCCAGGGCGAGGCGGCTTCTTTCTCCTCCGCTCAGTTGGCCGACGGTCTTGAAAATGTCGTCCTCCTTGAACAGGAAGCGCGCGGCCAGGTTCCTCAGTTCGAGGTCGATGCACAGTGAATCCAGATCACGGAGCGCATCGTAAACCTTTCGGCTTGGGTCCATCTGGTCCTGGGTCTGGGAGAAGTAAGCAGGGCTGGTGTTGACTCCCCATTCGACCGTCCCGTCCAGGATCGGGATCTGATACATGATCGTGCGCAGAAGCGTGGTCTTCCCTGTCCCATTCCCCCCCACGATACCGAGCCGCTCACCTCTTCGGACCGACAGGTTGACCTTCTCGAGCATCGGATTGTCGCGGTTGTAGCCGACCAGCCCGTGGTGAATGCGAATGCTGACCGCGCCGCCTCGAACACCTTCTTCGATCCGCAGCTTGAGATTGGACTCATCGACGACCGGCCGCTCCAGCCATTCCGTCCGTTTCAGTCGCTTGCGCCGGGACTGCGCCTGTTTGGTTTTCTGACCGGCGATATTGCGACGGACGTAGTCCTCGGTTCTCTCCTTCCACTCCTGTTGCCGTTCGTACTCGCGGGTTTCGAGCTCGATCCTGTCCAAACGCAGCTCTCGAGCACGCGAGAAGGGGCCAGGGTAGTCGTAGAGCGACCCTCCCTCGATTTCCCAGGTCCTCGTGCTCACGCGATCGAGGAACTGGCGGTCATGGCTGACGACAACGAACGATTTCTTCTGCTCTTTCAGATAATCGGTCAGCCAGAGGATGGCTTGAATGTCCAGGTGATTGGTCGGCTCGTCAAGGAGGAGCAAATCGGACGATCTGAGCAGGGCCTTCCCGAGAAGCAGACGGCTCTGTTGACCGCCGCTCAGCTTGTCGCAGGAGGACTTGAACGACTCGGCCGAGAACCCGAGACCCAGAAGAACCGCCTCGGTTCGCGCATGGTAGTCGTATCCGCCCAGCAGACGAAATCGATGCCGAAGATGCTCGTACTCCGCGGCCATGTTCTCGGGGACGGCGCCCTCGACGTCGGCGATCTCATGCTCGATCGCGTGCATCCTGGCTTCCATTGCCTTCAGGTCATCGAAGACAGCCAGTGCCTCTTCGAGCACGGTGCCATGGGCCTCGAACCGCGGAATCTGCTCCACCCGCGCGACGGAAAGATTGCTGGCCCGGACGACCTGCCCTTCCTCGGGCACGGACCGCCCGTGGATGAGATCAAAAAGGGTCGTCTTTCCCGGAACCGTTGCGGCCGATCAGGCCGATATGGTCACCGGGGTTGCATTGGGCGGTGATCCGGCGGAAGAGCCAGTCCCCACCGAATTCCTTTCCCACAGAGTCGAAACGAAACAACATTGCTGTTCAAGAGGGCACGTTGCGCCGGCAGCCGGGACTTTCGACGGCAGCCTCGCTACAACTGAGAAAAGGCGATAACGCCGGGATTCAGGATATTCCTCGGATCGTAGAACCGCTTCCACCTGATCACCTGGTCCCACGCCGGACCGAAATGGTCCTTCCACTGGTCGTGGTCGAAATCCAGCCAGCCCGAAAGGTACCGTTTCCCACCCATTTCGATGCTCAAATCGCTGGCTTTCTTCAGGAGCGGCAGGGCCATCGACAGGAATTGCCTGCTGACGGCGGGAAGAATCCCGAAATTGATCAGCTGGCTGCTGTCCGGTTCAATCATCAGCGGCAGGCCCGACAAGCGCTGGCGGGGAAGCAGAGTAACGAGTCCGCCACCGAGCAGGGTCGGCGGAAACCCGCGAAGGATGCCCTCGATGTAAGGCGCCGCCTTCTGCCAGGGGAGGGCCGTCTCGATCCATGGGTGCGACGCGGTCCACGCCCCGGTTTGGCGCCAATGAGCGTGGAATGGTTCGTATCGGAAGGCGTACTCCAACTGACTCAGATCCTCGACATGCGCTTTCTTGTAGAACCGGAGACCGTCGAGCAGTGCCTCATCGCGTGGCTGCTCGTGTCCGAACTCCGCTCGACGCGTGCAGCACGAAGAACCAGTCGGCAAACGGAACCCGCGTCTCTCCGATCTTCTTGAACCCGAGGTTGCACGGCACGGCCCAGGCCTCCAGGTAGTCAAAACGCTGCTCGAGCATCAGAGTTCCTGGTCGCGCATCAGGTCATTGACGCTGTCGTAAACGAGCAGGTATGTCCGGACCTGGGGGGGAACGGGACGCAGGCGGATTTTGGCCCGCGTGATGATCGAGAACTGACCGAGTCCGCAGCGGGCGCAGTCGAACAACTCCGAATTCTCCAGAGGGGAACAACGAACACAATGGCCTTCGCCGGTTACCACCTCCAGTTCCTCGACATTGTCTGCCTGGGTACCGAACTTGAAACTGGAAGCGCCCAGACCGCCGGTTGAGATGCTGCCCCCAACGGTTACGTCCGGGTTCGTGGTCAGTACCGGGCGGTGCGAGCTGGGCTTCGGCCGCCTCGCGAACGAGGTCCGACCAAAGGCAGCCGGCTTCGACCCAGGCGGAGTAGTGACCCATCCGCTCGATCCGGTTCAGGACGCTCATGTCCAGCAGCAGCCCGCCGGAGCTCAGCGACTGCCCCCCCTGGGAGTGAGAGACGCCGCGTGTTGTGATCGACCAACCCTCTTCGAACGCGATCCGGACTGCCTTTGCCACGTCCTCGGTGGAAGCGGGGACCACGGCACCAGCCGGCATTCGATCGACGAGGCGGCCGAAGTCACGATGCAGTTCGCGAAGCGTTTCCTCGTCTTCGAAAACCTGCCCTTTGATACCCTGCCGGAGCTTCTCGAACGCCATATGCCCTTCGCGTAAAATACTGAGTTTACCATGAAGCGAAAGCCGCGCGGCCCTGTTCTATCAATGGGCAAGCCAGACGATTCGCGAGATTCACGTGTCCCGTTTGGCCGAAGTCCGGGCGATCCTTGTCATCCGGACCGGGGGCCTCGGGGACTTCGTCCTGACCCTGCCATGCCTCGAAGTGCTCCGGCGCCGGTGGCCTGAGTCATCCATCGAGATTCTCGGTCACCCTTCCATTGCCGCGCATCGCTGTGAACAGCTTTCAAGCCAACCGCGTCACCTCGATCGATCGAAGCCTGTTCGCCCGACTGTTTCAATCCACTGCCCGCTTGGATGCCCAGCTCAGCGAATACCTGTCGCATTTCGATCTTGTCGTGAGCTTCCTGCCCGACCAGGATGGGACGATCCGCCGGAACCTGGCGCGGGCCGTCCCAAACGTTCGTCGTCATTCCCCCTCCCCAGCCCGGATCTCACGCATCGATGCAGTTTCTGAGGAACCTCCCGTTCGCGAATGCCGAGCGACAGCGTGCTCCGGCCGACCGTTTACCTGGAGCAGGCAGACAGGGATCGAGGAGAGGCAGATTCTTCGGGCGGCCGGAGTCGGCGGTCCGCCTCGAGTCGTGATCCACCCGGGAAGCGGGAGTGAACGCAAGAACTGGCCGGCCGAATGCTTCGGTGATGTGGCGAGGCGGCTGTCCGAGGCGGGCACCCAGGTGGTGTTCCTGGAGGGGGAGGCGGACACAAGGCAGGTGGCTGGGACGCTTCGAGCGCTTCCGAGGTCGCGCGCCTGTCATCTCCGGACTGACCGTCAAGGAGGCGGCCGGGCTGCTTTCCATTTGCCAGCTGCTCATTGGAAACGACAGCGGCATCAGCCATCTGGCCGCGGCAGTCGGCGTGCCCCTCATCGCCCTTTTCGGGCCGAGCGATCCCGAGGTGTGGCGCCCCCTCGGGTCAAACGTCGAGGTGATCCGGTTTTCAGACGCCGACCCGGAGCGAGTGGCGAAGCGGGCATTGGATCTACTGTCACCACCAAATCACTAAAAAGCATTACACCAAAAGCTGCGTACCAGTTCTGAGTTCTGAGTTCTGAATTCGGGGTGTCGGGATCCGGGGCAGGCCAAAAAGTGCGCAGTCCGCAGTGCGCAGTTCCCAGTGCGCAGTCCAGCAGTCCGCAGTGCGCAGCGCGCAGTTCCCAGTGCGCAGTGCGCAGTCCGCAGTGCTTTCCTCCTACTTTTCCTTCTGGAGGATCCCGTCCAGCTCTGCTCTATGTTTGGCGACGAGCTTCATGTTGTGGCGGAGAGCGCGGACCTTGGGGATCGCGCTCTTTGGCCGCTTCGGCTGCCTGCTCTTCCGCAATCGTCTTCTGCACATTGGCGATCTGCTCGTCGAAGAACTTCTGTTCCTCGGCGTTTTTCGCCTGGGACTTGGCCTGCTCGAGTTGGTGCAGCGCCTGGGTCTGAAACGATCCGCTGGCGTTCTCGAACGTGCTGGAGCTGTAGGCCTTCACGACCTCGCCCTTCACCCAGGTGTATTCGGCCGTGTTGTAGCCCAATTCCTGCGCGGCCCTTAGATCGGCCGTGAGTACGTCTCCCACCTTGCCGAGGGCCTTCATGCCCTCCCACGCCGACTTCGTCTTGCTTCCTTCCTTTTCGGCAGCCTCGGCTTTTTCCGATTGCTCCTCAAGCCGCTTGGCGGCCACTTGAGCCAGTTCGAACGCACGCTTCTGGACCTTGACGTACATCTGCACTTGGGATTCGGTCAGACGGCCATCCTCGGGGGCTTCGTACTCGTCCTTGTCGGCTTCTTTCAGTACCTGTAACGAGGTCTTCTCATCGAGTGCCTTGGCCGCCTCTTTGGGTTTCCCCCCAAACCAACCGCAAGAAGCCACGAAAAGACACGAAGCGAGGATGAACAGTCTCCAAATCATCGGGTAACCCTCCGGTAAGAAAACGCGGGACCGGGAAGAAGGCCCGCCGTCGGCGAAACGTTATAACCGCCGGCTGCGGCTGTCAAGGAATAGGAGAATTGAGGATAAGAGAATAGGACCCATTCGCATATTCCTGTCCGGAGCTGGCATGGAACGAACCGGCGAACTAAAATATAGGGCTCACACATCCGGGGGAAAGAACGGCATTGCTTTCCAGGTTCGGCACGATTCTCACAGCACTGAGGCTCACTCACAGGCAAGCGACGGGGTTCCTGCTTATCGCTGCGGTACTCTGGAGTATGGGTGGACTCCTGATCAAGTCGATTGACTGGAATCCACTCGCGATCGCCGGGACTCGCAGCGCAATCGCGGCCGTGCTCTTTTGGGCGGTCATCGGTCGTCCGCGGTTTAACTGGTCTGCGGCTCAGATCGGCAGTGCACTCGCTTATGCGGCCACGGTCATCTCCTTCGTCCTCGCAAACAAGCTGACGACGGCTGCCAACGCCATTCTCCTTCAATACACGGCACCCGTTTGGGTCGCTTTATTCGCCAACTGGTTCCTGGGCGAAAGAACGAGAGCCCGCGACTGGCTGACAATCTCGATCGTCTTCTGCGGGATGGGCCTGTTTTTCCTTGACGAGCTCTCTTCCAAGGGGACACTGGGAAACCTTGTCGCCATCGGCAGCGGAGTCTGTTTCGCCTGGCTGGCCCTGTTCATGCGCAAGCAGAAAGACGGCTCGACGCTCGAATCCGTCCTCCTGGGAAACATCACAGCCGCCGTTTTCTGCATCCCTGCCTATTTCGTCGGTCCCTACCCGCCCGCCTCCGGCTGGCTGGCGCTTTTGGTTTTGGGGATCGTTCAGATCGGTGTCTCTTACCTGTTTTTCTCCGTCGCGGTGAAGTTCGTCTCTGCGATAGAAATCATGCTGATCCCAGTCGTGGAACCCATCCTGAATCCTGTTTGGGTGATGCTGTTCATGGGCGAGCGACCCGGGTATTGGGCGCTGATTGGAGGCGCGATCGTGCTCGGAGCCGTGACCGCCCGCGGCCTGCTTTCGGGAAGAGGGGAAGCCGGACCGCAAGGACCCCAAGGACCCCAAGGACAAGGGCCAGGATCGCTCGTTGTCGATCCGCTTCCTTGACCTCCTTGACGTCCTTGAAGTCCTTTGCGGTCCGCTCTTTCTCCCCCAGCGTGAAAGCATTGGCGTCTCTTGTTAGACTGGGCTGGTCAGACTTGGAGGAAACAGAGCCCATGCGAACAACCTCAAGATCGATTCTCACAGTCGCTGCTTGCCTCGCCCTGCTGTCTGCCCTCGTAGCCCTGGGACAAGGAAGCCAAAGCGGCCCGGCCGGTTTCGTTTCGCTGTTCAATGGAAAAGACTTCCAGGGCTGGAAGGTGCCGGAAGGAGACAACGGGCACTGGAAGATCCTCAACGGCATCATCGACTACGACGCGATGAGCGAGGCGAAGGACGGCAAGGACCTGTGGACGGCTAAAGAGTACGGAGATTTCGTGATGCGCGTCGAGTGGCGTATCAAAGAAACCCCTTACAAGAACCCGGGCGTTCCCATAATCCTGCCGAGCGGTGACCACAAGCTCGACGAAAACGGCAAAGAGATCACCATGGTCGTACCGGACTCCGACTCTGGGATCCTGCTTCGAGGCTTTCCGAAGTCCCAGGTGAACATCTGGTGCTGGCCAGTGGGCTCAGGCGAGGTTTACGGCTACCGGATGGACAAGAAGATGCCACCCGCAGTTCGTGCAGGCGTGACTCCGAAGGTCCTGGCCGACAAGAACATCGGGGAATGGAACAGCTTTGAAATCACCCTGAAGGGCGACCGCCTCAGCGTCGTTTTGAACGGGAAGCAGGTGCTCCAAAATGCTCAGCTGCCTGACGTTCCGAAGCGCGGCCCGATAGGACTCCAGCACCACGGGAGCAAGAAGGACGGGCAGTGGAACAGCCCGCCGGCGCTCGTCCAGTTCCGGAACATCTGGATCAAAGAATTGCGCTAGTTCCCGGACCAGCATGTAATCCGGATCACATATTCTGCAGCCGCGGGCAAGTACCCTCTTGCCGGTTTGCGGGGGGGTACTGTGCCGATCTGCATCCAATTTCCGGAATTCAAAGTCGAACGACAAATGGTATCAAGGATTTGCAGGGAACAGGGGCTCACACCCCCGAAATATGTTTTCCCTGCTCCTGAGCTTCTGTACCAGCTCGACCACGCCACAAATGTGGTTCGAGTGATTGAGAAGGCGAACTTACCCGAGTCCGCGGCGCGCCGGTGCAAGTTCTTCCTCGAGGAGTACATCATTCCCGAGCTCCACAACTTCGTCGAGCTTGCCCGGGCCATTGCAGCGACTCCCCAGGGGAGCGAGGACGAGGCCCGGGTTCTCCATTCCTTCGGCATCACAGTGGAGTGGGGGTTGATCCGGCGCGTCACACCGACCAAGCCGCTGACGCCGGCCGACCGGGAATTCCTCGCGGGCATGAACATCGGCTGGTGATCGGGAAACTGCGCACTACCACTGCGCACTACCCACTGCGCACTGCGCACTGCGCACTACGCGCTGCGCACTACGCACTGCGCACTGCGCACTCACAACTGACCCCACTGACAACGGGCAGCGGGTGGCGGGCAGTGGACAGCCGGTCAGCAGGTCAGTTTGTCAGCACGTCAGCCGGTCAGCCGGTCAGCTGGTCAGCTGGTCAGCTGGTCAGCTGCTTACCTCGGCACTCCTTCACCAAAACATCAGAATCTCTTCAGCCCCTGGGCTCGTCATCTTGTGCAATAACACAACTGGCAAAGTTCCGCTCAGGCAGTTCCGACCTCCAACAGGTCAGCGGGGCAGCAGGCAGTTCTCAGTTGTCAGTCGTCAGTGCGCAGCGGGCAGTGCGCAGTGCGCAGTGCGCAGTGCGCAGTGCGCAATTTCCTTTCACGGAGGTGACATGAGCATCAGGCGTCTTGCGGTGTTTCTGGCCGCTGTCGGCTGGTTGTCAGCCGGATCGGCACTGGGAGCGTCTTTCCAGATCCCGGTCGAGTACCACAAGCTTCAGAACGGCTTGAAGGTCGTACTGTCGCCGGACAACACGGCCCCGACCGCGGTTGTCGGCGTTTACTACAACATCGGGTTTCGAATCGAGCCGAAAAACCGAACGGGCTTCGCACACCTGTTCGAGCACATGATGTTCCAGGGGTCGCAGAACCTGGGCAAAATGGAGTTCATCCGCCTGGTGCAGCAAAACGGCGGCGTCTTGAACGGCTCCACCCGGTTCGACTTCACGAATTACTTCGAGATCGTTCCTGCTCACAAGCTGGAAACCGCGCTCTGGGCCGAAGCGGACCGAATGAGAGGGCTTGCGATCACCCAGGAGAACCTGACCAACCAGCAGGAAGTAGTGAAGAACGAGGTCAAGGTCAACGTCCTCAACCAACCTTACGGCGGATTCCCCTGGCTGGACATGCCCCAGTTTGCGAACACCAACTGGTACAACGCCCACAACTTCTACGGGGATCTCAAGGAACTGGATGCGGCGACGCTGGACGATGTGAAGAAGTTCTTCGCAACCTATTACGCACCCAACAACGCGGCCCTCGTCGTGGTAGGCGATTTCCAGCCCGCGGAGGCCCTGCGCCTCGTCCGACAGTATTTTGAAGAGCATCCCGGCGGCGGCGGAACATCCGGCTCGTGTCGACCTGAGCGAACCGCGACAGGATAAAGAGAAGAAGTCCTCCAAAGCGGACCCTCTGGCCAACCGCCCGGCACTTGCTTTCGCCTATCACATGCCGGACCGCAACACCCGCGACTACTACGCCATGGGCCTGCTCGATCAGATCCTGCTCCAGGGCGACGACAGCCGCCTGCGCCAGCAGCTGGTCAAGACCAAGGGCTACACGGCGACGGTCGAGGGAGGGATAAACCTGCTCGGAAACATGTTCAACTACAACGGGCCGATGCTGTGGATGGCGTACCTGTTCCATGATCAGGCGGTCAAGCCCGAGGTCATCCTTGCCGCTGCAGACGAGGTCATCGAAGGGATTCGTTCCAAACCGATCTCGGCCGCCGAGCTCGACCGGGCGCTCGTCAAATGGCGCTCGTCCTTCTATGACATGCTGTCGGATTACTACGGTTTCGGACGTGCCGACCTTTTGGCCAGTCTTGCGCTGTTCGACGACGACCCGTCCCGAATCAATCGGCTGGAGGCGGAGTTCCGGAAGTTGACTCCCGAGTCCCTCCAGAAGGCCGCGCAGGAGTACCTCCGCCCGACCAACCGGACCATTTTGACGATCGAACCCAAGGCAGGATCCTAGGAAGACCAGGAGGAATCATGACAACCAGGAACTTACTCGTCGCTTTTCTACTGTGCTTCGTCTGGGGCTCCGGCCTGGCGGCCGAGAAGCAGTCGCCGCCCGAAGGAGGAAAACCTCGAGACTTCCGGCTCCCTGAGAAGTCTGTTATCAGGCTCGACAACGGCTTGTCGGCGACGCTCGTGCCCTACGGCGTCCTGCCGAAAGTGACCGTGGCCATCGTCGTCCGTGCCGGTAACATCAATGAATCGGCGGATCAGGTGTGGCTGGCGGACCTCACCGGCGATCTTCTGAAGGAAGGAACCTCCTCGCGCGATGCCCGGAAACTGGCCGAGGAAATCGGGGCCATGGGCGGAACCCTTACCGTTTCAGTCGACCCGGACCAGACGACTATTACCACCGATGTCCTCTCGGAGTTCGGCGACAAAGCCGCTGCGCTTCTCGCCGACGTGGTCCGAAACCCACTGCTCCCCGAATCCGAGTTGGACCGTCTGAAGCGAGACCGCCTTCGCCAGCTGAGCATTGCGAAGTCCGAACCCGAGTCAATCGCGCAGGAGCGGTTCAGGAAGCTGCTCTACCCGGATCATCCTTACGGAAGGCTCTTCCCGACCGAACAGATGCTGGGCGGCTACACGATCGCAGATGTACGCGAGTTCTACCGGCGCAACTTCGGAGCAGCCAGGACCCGTGTTTATGTTTGCGGCCAGTTTGACCGCGCGGCGATGGAGGGGAGTATTCGCAAGGCGCTGCAGGGATGGGAGAAAGGGCCGGAACCCGAGACCCGGGTCGCGACTCCGGTGGCCAAGAAGCAGTATGACCTGCTCGACAGGCCGAAGGCCCCGCAGTCAACCGTCTACCTCGGCCTCCCGGTACCGGCCCCCGGGAGCGCCGACTACATCCCCTTGCTGGTCACGAATTCGCTGCTGGGCGGCTCATTTGCCTCCCGGATCACGAGCAATATCCGCGAGCAGAAGGGTTACACGTACTCGCCCTACAGCACGGTCTCCAGTCGCTTCCACGATGCTTACTGGGTGCAGTTCGCCAGTGTCTCCACCCCAGTCACGGCACCGGCGCTCAAAGAGATCCTCATCGAGGTGAACCGGCTTCAGAAAGAGCCGCCGTCAGCGAAGGAGTTGGAGGGGATCCAGAATTACCTGGCCGGCACCTTCGTGCTCCGAAACTCGAGCCGTGGAGGCATCATCGACCAGCTCAAGTTCTTGGATTTACAGGGGCTGGGCGACGAATACCTCCGCCGTTACGTGCAGGCGGTCCATGCCGTGAAACCGGAGGATGTCCAGCGGATCACGCGGGATTTCATCCGGCCGAAGGACATGACCCTTGTGATCACCGGTGACAAGGCCCAGATCGAGAGCCAGCTGGCGGAATTCCTGAAGACCTGGTAAGGGGACGACTGACGACTGACGACTGACCACTGACAACTGACGACTGACGACGGACAACTGACCACCTGACCAGCTGGCGCGCTGACGAGGGGAAGCGGGCCGGCAACCACGAATGGAGCCGCGCTCGCGTCGCTCGCTTCGAGGGTGTTGAATAAGCGGTGTCGGACAGATGGCGCTCATGACAACACACAAGAAAGTAAAGCGCGTGCGCACGAGGACGTCGATGAGTTGCATGTGAACCGGCAAGAGTCGACCGGAACCGAGTGTTGTCGGAGCCGCGCGCGAGCGCCTTCCAGCGAAGCAAGCGGGTTGTAACAGTAGGCAGATCGCATGCCCTGTTGGAGGGTCAGTGCGAAGGGACCTGCGGTCAGCTAACTGTTACCCGCTTGCTTCGCTGGAAGGCGCTCGCGCGCGGCTCCGACAACACTCGGTTCCGGTCGACTCTTGCCAGGGCGGGCGTGGGGAAAACGGGTCAGTAAAGGCTGTTTACACGCAAGTTAACTTTTTCAACGCCCTCGCTTCGTGCGCGGCGCTGATCGCCAGGACCTGGTCGCGCTCCCGCCTGCTTGAGGCCGGTCAGCCGCGCCGGGCGAGCAGCCCAAGGGAGACCGGGACGGCAATTGCAGCAGCAGCGGCCACGGCTCCTTTCCACCGGGAGCCGCCGGACCGCCTTTTCCATCCGCCGTCGATGCTCGTTATCGGCTTCGGTTCGAACAAGTTTCCTTCGGTCGCAGGCGCCCCGTCTTCCTGGAGTTGATTGTGCTCTCCCAGGTAGGAGGCGACCCGATCATGCAGTCCTGGAGCCATCGCCCGGTTCCAGGCGGTCAGTGCGCCGATCTTCCCGACGTACACTTCTCGCTCCGGATTCTCGACACAACCAAGAATCGTTCGCGCTACATCGTCCGGATCGTAGATCGGATCCACCGGCTTGACGCGCCTGCCCGTGAAGTTTGCCGCGTGCTGGAACAGAGGCGTGTCTATGGAGGCCGGCATCACCGTGCAGATGTTTATGTTTGCGCCGTCCTCGAGCAGCACTTCCTGTCTGACGCAATCCGCCAGACCAACCAGCGCGTGTTTGCTGGCCACATATGCGCCCATGTTAGCGATGCCTGCCTTGCCGACCATGGAGGACACATTGATGACGATGCCCTCTTTCTGCTCCTTGAAGTGAGGAAGAATCGCCTGCATGGCATAGATATAGCCGAAGACATTCGTCTCGAAGACCCGGCGCATGACCCGCGAGGGCAGGTCCTCGGTCCGTCCATAGGCGACGACACCGGCATTGTTGACCCAGACATCCACCCAGCCGAACCACTGAATCGCCCGCCGGGCCAGTTCCCGCACCTGGAATTCATCGGTCATATCCGTGGGTATCGGAAGGGCCTGAACGGGTAAGCTCCGGCATTCCTCCGCCAGCTCGTCCAGTGCCTCTTTCCGGCGCGCCGCCAGAACGACGTTCGCGCCGGCTCGAGCGAAGGCGCGGGCGGTGGCTCGTCCGATGCCGCTCGATGCCCCGGTGATTACAACAACCGAACCAGACAAATGGTGAGACATGGGGAATACTCCTTTGTTCCATTTTCACACCGCGGCTCGGCTCTGAAAAGCAGAGCACTGCGCACGCGCACACTGCGCTGCGCACTGCGCACTACCCACTGTGCACTACCCACTGCGCACTACCCACTGCGCACTGCCAACTACTGAGAGCCCGGAGGGGCTCACAAAGCCTGACCAAGCGGCGCTCGCCTCGGCACTTATTCGACACCTTCTGCGGAGCGTAGAGTCACAATCGCGGCTGGATCAATCCGCGCACTTCGCGAAAAACGCTCCGTTTCGGTTCTGTTCCAACAGGTCACAATACCAGGCAAGTGCGCAGTGCGCCGCGGGCAGTGCGCAGTCGGCAGTCCGAGTCCGCAGTCCGCAGTGCGCAGTCCGAGTCCGCAGTCCGCAGTGCGCAGTCCGAGTGCGCAGTCCGCAGTCGGCAGTCCGAGTCCGCAGTCCGCAGTGCGCAGTCCGCAGTCCGCAGTCCGCAGCGCGCAGTCCGCAGCGCGCAGTGGCTTTTCCCCCCTTGCATCCCGTGCCTGCTTTGGGTAAGACTCCTGCCATGGTCAGATTCGCCTGGATGCTTACGATCGTGGTCTTCGGTCTCTTAGGTTTCGTTGACGCACAGGTGCCCTCTTTCCCTGTCCGGGCGTTGCATCTGTCAGCACCCGCGCCCGAGGATGTCCCCCTGCTCGCCAGCTTCATCAGGGACGCCCTCCCGCGGGAAGGGGCCAATGTCCTCGTCCTGGAGATTAACTACCGCTATCAGTTTGTCTCGCACCCGGAACTTCGCGACGAAAATGCGTTAAGCCGGGAGCAGGTCCAGGAGTTGGTCCGTGCTTGCCGCGATGCTGGTGTTCAACTCGTCCCCCTGTTCAATTGCCTGGGCCATCAATCGTGGAAATCTCGAACCGCTCCGCTCTTGGTCAAGTACCCTGAATTCGACGAGGCGCCCGGGCTTTATCCCGATAACCAGGGGATCTACTGCCGCAGCTACTGTCCAAGGCACCCGAAAATCCACGAAGTGCTGTTCTCACTCTTCGACGAGCTCATCGAGGTCTTCGAGGCAAAAGCCTTCCATACGGGGATGGACGAGGTTTTCCTGCTGGGAGAGGATGCGTGTCCTCGCTGTCGAGGGGCCGCCAAGGCGGAATTGTTCGCAGAGGAAGTCAACACGTTGCAGCGATACCTGGCCGGCAAGAAACTGGCGACGTGGATCTGGGGAGACCGACTGATCGACGGTCGGGCCGCGGCCGTGGGCGAGTGGGAAGGAAGCGCCAATCAGACCGAGCGGGCAATCGGCCTCATCTCTAAGGATGTCGTGATCTGCGACTGGCATTACGAAAGCGCGCCGCCAACGGCCGCCTATTTTGCGGTAAACGGTTTCAACGTGATCTCCTGCCCGTGGAAAGACGACCAGGTGGCGCTTGGCCAACTGAATTGGCTGAAGCTCGGGCGGGACCCGACCAACAGGGATTTGGCGTCGCGCTTCCAGGGTGTTCTGCAGACGACCTGGTGCAACGCGAACGCATTCATTCGAGCTTATTACGGTCGTCTTACCAACGCGGAGATGACGTCCGATTCTTTTGCCTCGGCACGGCAAACTGCCGGCACTTTCAAGAGGTTGTTTGCCGCGATGCGACCAAGGTAGGTCGAGAAAGTATGCCAAAGTGCTGCGGATTCTCGCAGATTGTCCCGGATTCTTGCGGACCCACGGGTCTGCCCGCTGTTGGAACCCGCTTACTCCGCTGGAAAACGCTGCGTGTGACTCTGACCGGACTCGGCGTGACTGATGCCGGCTTTGTCAATTGTTTTACCGGGTGGTCCGGGACACGGAATGAGGGCACCGCCGCGGCACGCCGAGCCCAAGCCGCGCGCGTCGCGCAGTAGCCTTGTCAGAGCCGCGCACGCAGCGCTTTCCAGCGGAGTAAGCGGGTTCCAACAGCCACCGACCCCGCATGCCCGGCAGTGTCCCATCATTAACCCACACACCCGAGGTCGAGAAAGTAGAAGGCGGCACTAACAGGCACGATTTTTCCCTTGTCTCCCCGTCTCCCCGTCTCCCTCTCCCTTTGTCTCCCCGTCTCCCCCTCTTCTTGTCTCCGTCTGCTTCTGGAAGATTCCCTCAAAATCTCTCTTGCTTCTCGCGGGCATAGCGGGTAGTTTGACAAATCAGGGGACCAACCGGGGGGGCTCCGGTCGCCTAAGACAGGGGGAGATGTGCGTGGGAAACCCTCCGATCCGATCTTCAGGAAGCAAGCCCTTGAGCTGTTACGACTTGCGACATTAGCCCCTTCAAAGTACAACACCCAGCCTTGGGCGTTCTCGATCGGGAAAGATACTCTCCGCATCTACCCCGATCACCGCCGCAGCCTGCCAATCGCCGACCCCCGGGACACTGCCCTGTATGTCGCCCTTGGCTGCGCCCTGGAAAACATCCTGATCGGCGTCGGTTGCTACGGAATGAAGGCCGAAGTGGAGTACCTGCCTGAGGACGAGTGTCCCGAACCGCTGCGAATCCACTTCAGCCGGAGAAGGGACCGGCAACCCGAGCCGGAGCTCTTATGCGCCATTCCGGAACGCCAGACGAGCCGCGGGAGATTCCGGCCGGAGACGATCTCGAGCCAGAAACTGCGCCGACTGGTAGCCGCCAGTCGTCGCCCCGGTATCCAGTTCGGAGTCTTGACCGATCGCGATGACATGGATGCGATTGCCGGAATGGCCGGTGAAGCCACGTTCCGCCAGTTCTCGCAACCGGAATTCGTGCAGGAACTGGCGTCCTGGGTCCGCGTGGGCAGACGTCAGGCCGAAGCTCGGGCCGACGGTCTCCCGTCTTCAGTTTTCGGACTCCCCGCCTGGCTAAGGTGGAGGTCCGCCTGGCTTTCACGTCATTTCCTGAGCCCCCAGCGACAAGTGAGACGCCTGCGAAATCAGATGCGGAATTCTTCCGCTTTCATGGTCCTTCTCGTGGAAACGGACGACCCGTCCGGCTGGGTGAATGCCGGCCGGAGTTTCCAGCGGGCAGCACTGGCGGCTACGGCCCTGGGCATCAGCTACGCACCCGTCGACGTGCTGCAGGCAGATCTGGCTCAATACCTGGGTCTCGGGGCTGAGCGACCCGTACTGGTCGCACAATTGGGTTACGCGGAGACAACCGGTGCCTCGCTTCGCCGGCCCCTCGAATCGGCCCTCGTACATTCCTGGAGCGTCAGAACAGCCAGACGCAGGCGGACCTGGTGCAGGCAAAGCACCGCCTACGGTGCGATGATGGGGACATCTTGACTCAGGTTGGTAGCCCCGACGGGATTCGAACCCGTGTTACCGGCGTGAGAGGCCAGCGTCCTAGGCCACTAGACGACAGGGCCACCGAGTCAAGAAAGGATATTCTGAACGAGAAGGCGTCGGTCTGTCAAATCCAGGCTATCGCTGGGCCCCCCGGGACCGGCGTCTGGTTGCCCCGCTTCAGGAGACTCGATGACGCATCAGCTCGCCAAGCATGAAGTCTTCGAACGCCGAGGGCAACTCGAGCAACTCCCGGAGTTCCTCCCAGCTCAGGGAGAAGCGGAATGGGCTGACCCGGCGGTGGGCGATCGAGACAGTGATTCCCTCCGGTTCATCGACCAAGGAGATCTCGGCGTCAGAACCGAGGTGAAAGAACGAAAAAAGACGAAGTTTCTCAAAAAAATTTTCGGTCAGAAGTTGTTGGTCTGATGTCATTTATGTAATAAGATCACAAAAAAGTTTCCATGGACGTAAACTTTTCCCAAATGGTGGCATCTTAGCTTATGACTCAGCAATGAGCGCCAAAGGGCTCTGGACTTGGATACCCTCCCCCCCAACCAGAGCCCTTCAGTTTTTTTAGGGGGGCTTTTTCTCCCGACCATCTGCAAAATCTCGACTCGCGTCTGACTCCGCTCGCCTGATATCTTAATCAAATGCTTCGCGAGCCCGCTATCTTGATCTGGATCCTCCTCACAGCCGTGGCCATGGGGCAGGGGCAGGAACGGGTCCGGGTCGAAATGCCGTACGAAGGCGGTACCGTGGTGCTCGTCGCCGACCAGGTGACCCGGGAAGGCGACCAATTCCTGGCCGAGGGCCAGGTGGTCGTCACCTACCAGGACTCCGTGCTCAAGGCCGACAAGGCCATCTACCTCGCCGACACGCAGAAGGTCCAGGCGTTGGGAAGAGTCGAGCTGACGAAAGGGGTCCAATATCTGCGCGGCACCCGCGCCGAATTGGACGTAAAGACCGACACCGGGGTTATCTACGACGCGGACGGGTACACCGACCAGGAGCTGTTTATCCGCGCCAAGCAGATGGAAAAAACCGGTCCCAACACGTTCCGCGCCAAAAACGCCTTCCTGACCGCCTGCAACGATGCCTTGCCAAAATGGAGCTTTGCCTTCACCAACGCGACGATCAAGGTAGGGGCAACGGCCCGGATGAAGCACACGCTGTTCCGAATCAAGGGCGTACCGGTCTTCTACCTGCCCTACGTTCTGTTTCCCACGGAAAAGAAGAAAAGATCGAGTGGCTTTATGCTCCCCACCACCGGCAATTCAAGCAATAAAGGAAGGCGCTTCAGCCAGTCTTTCTACTTGACCCTCGGGGATAGCGCCGATCTGATGATCAACGAAACCTACTTCTCGGAACGCGGGTTCGCCCACGGCTTCACTTTTCGAACCAAGCCAAATGCGTACTCGAGCCTCCAGTTCGATGCGTTCATGATCGACGACCGGAAAGACCAGGGTGGCGCGAGCCTGAACGGGCTGGGGGAAACGCACTTCGGCAGGGGCTTCCGGGCCGTAGCTGACTTCAACCTGGTCTCCAACTTCCTCTTCCGGCAGGTCTTTTCCGAGGACTTCTACGTCGCGACGCGGCCCACCGAGAACTCGAGGATCTTCCTGACCAACAACTTCGGGGTCTCGTCGGTCAACGTCCTGCTCTCCCGCGAGGAAACGATTTTTCCTGACAAGAACGTGGTTGTGCGGACCATACCGTCTCTCGATTTCCGTATCCGCGGCCGGCAAGTGCCCCGGACCCCGTTACTCTTTGATTTCGAGAGCTCTTTTCGCGGGTTGAGCCGGAGCGACCCCCTCATTCAGACCGACGGCACCAGTCATCGCTTCGACTTTTTCCCGCGTATCTATTCCTCGGTCCCGCTCTTCCAGGGATTGCGTCTGACGCCGCAGCTCGGGTTGCGGCAGACCTTCTATGCCGACAGCCTGGTTCGAGACGAGGCCGGAAACGTTACGCTTACAAGGGATAACCTCTTTCGCAGCTACGCGGAATTAGATCTGTCCCTGCAGGGCTGGGGACTGTCCCGCGTGTTCGGAGACGGTGGAGAGGGAAGCTGGAAGCACCTGATCGAGCCGACGGCCCGTTACCGCCTGATCCGCGGCATCGACGAATTCGACCGGATCATCCGTTTTGATGAAGATGATGCCGTGGCGAATGCAAACGAGCTCGAGTACGGGATCTTCAACCGGTTTTTCCGAAAACGGCAGATTGAAAGCGGCCTTGTCCCGTACGAGTTCCTCTCCGTCAAAGTCGTGCAGAAGCATTTTTTCGACCCGGATTTCTCGGGCGCGTTGCGCGAGGGTGAAATCAACCAGTTCTACCCGTTGTACACGATCACCGGTTTTTACTATGGATCGGTCCCTCGCAACTTCTCACCGATCGTCACCCAGGTTCGCGTCTCTCCGGAACCCGGCTTCAGTTTCGATGTCCGGGGGGACTTCGATACCCGTCATGGCGAATTCAGGAACTTCTCGGTAACCGGTTTTTTCGGCAAGCCGCGCTTCTCCTTCGGGACTAGCTATTTCCTCACCCAGCAACTCGGGGAAGAACCGGGGACCTTTGACAGCAATCAGTTGCAGGCCCAGTTGTACGTCGGGAACCAGGCATTAGGTCTTTCGGGCTCTACCTCGTTCAGCTACGATGCGGCTAGTTCCCGCTTCCTGAACTCCCTGTCGCGCATCAACTACATCTGGGACTGCTGCGGTGTTTCCGTCGAGGTGCAGGCGTTCGATCTGGGAACCGCGCAGGAGCGCGTCAGGCAGGAACGACAGATCAGGTTTTCTTTCTTTCTGAAGGGGATCGGGGCCTTCGGCACAATCAAACGCCCGCCCAATGTTTTCTAACGATGAAGAGTAACCTGGTCTTCCTGTCACTCGGATCGAACCTGGGCGATCGTCTCGGCTTGTTGCGCCGATCGGTGGAGGAACTGAACAAAGCGGGCGTCCGGACGGTCCATTGTTCTTCGATTTATGAGACGGAACCTCTCCTGGTCCACGAACAGCCTCATTTCCTGAATCAGGTTTGCGAAGCAGCGACCGCGTGGCCCCCTGAAGAATTGCTGCGCGCCTGCCTCACCATCGAGGAAGCGCTTGGCAGGCGGCGGACGACCCCCAAGGGGCCTCGGGAGATCGATATCGATATCCTGTTCTACGGGGACCGCGTCATTGCTGAAACAGACCTTGTCGTCCCTCACCCGGGGCTTTATTCACGGAAGTTCGTGCTTGTTCCACTGGCGGAAATAGCACCGGATTTTGGGGACCCGAAGACCGGGATGAAGGTGTGGGAGTTGCTGCGAGCGTGCGGGGACACCTCCGAAGTGCGGGTATACCGAGCCCGCGGATCTACGCGGATCGGCGCGGATAAACGCGGATAAACGCGGATAAACGGCCGACTGTACGATGCCAGTCGAACTTTTATCCGCCTTTATCCGCGCCGATCCGCGTAGATCCGCGGGCCGCCTCCGTCTTCGGAGTCCACCCCGTTGCCGTAATACGCTATAATGCGGATTTTCAAAGGCAAACAGAACGAATGGCTGAACCGAAACTGAAGCAGAAGAAGGAACGGGACAAGGATAAAGAGAAAGAGAAGGAACAGCGGGCAACCCCGGAGCACAGCACCCTCCGCGAGTATTTCGTCACCACCGCCGTGATGACGATCTTTGCCCTGTTCGTAACCACTTACGTCGTTCACCCGATGACGGTTCCGACCCCCTCAATGGTCCCCACCATCCTCGTCGGGGATCGGCTGCTGATCGACAAGTTCACCGTCCGCGAGGCTTTTCTGCCCGGCATACCGGGGGTGCCCGGTCACAAAATCAAGCGAGGAGACATTATCGTCTTCAAGTTCCCGAATCAGCCCGAGGTTCTCTACGTCAAGCGGGCAATAGGACTACCGGGGGAGACGCTGCAAATAAAATCGAAGACCGTCTTTATAAACGGGAAACCCCTGGTGGAGCCGTACAAGGTCCACGAGGACCCGACCATCCGCCCGTTTGACTCCGCGCATTACTTCAACGACAGCCGGCGGGATCACTTCGGTCCGATCCAGATCCCTGCTGATCGCTACTTCATGATGGGGGACAACCGGGACGACAGCGCGGACAGCCGGTACTTCGGCTTACTGCCAAAGAGCCACATTGTCGGCCGCCCCCTGATCGTGTTCTGGTCCTTCGAGGACGACAAGGATGCGTACCTGAAAACCACCGCACCGGAGCTCATCAAGCTCTATGCGGAGCGGGTCCTCTATTTCATCCCCAAGACCCGCTGGAGTCGGATGTTCCACGTCGTGAAGTGATCATCCCTCGAGCGACAGAAGGAAAGGCTGTTCCAGTGCCTCGGCCACCCAGCGGAGAAACCTGGCCCCGTCAGCTCCGTCAATGAGCCGGTGATCATAAGACAGCGACAAAGGCAGCATCATGCGCGGCTGAAACTGCCCATCCAGGTAGACCGGCTCCAATGATGATCGTGCGATCCCAAGAATAGCGACTTCGGGAAGATTGACGATCGGAGCAAACGCCGTCCCCCCAATGCCCCCAAGATTGCTGATCGTGAAGCAGCCGCCCTGCATCTCCTCCAGACTCAGCCTTCCGCTGCGCGTCTTTTCGGAAATCGACGACAGTTCGACGGCGAGCTGGAGCACGTTCTTCTGGTCCACATCCCGAATCACGGGCACGAGGAGCCCTCGGTCGGTATCGACAGCAACGCCCACGTGGTAATAGTGCTTGTAAATCACTTCTCCGCTGGCGATGTCGATGCTCGCGTTGAATTTCGGAAAGACCTTGAGCGCGGAAGCGACCACCTTGAGCACGATGGCGGTGACGGTCAGTTTACCGCCCGAGCGTTCCGCCTTCGGGGCATACTTCTTCCGGATCTCCTCCAGGTCGGTCACATCGGCCCGGTCGAACTGCGTGACGTGCGGAATCGTCGTCCAGGCTGCGGCCATCTGCCGGGCGGTCGCTCGGCGAACGCCGCTGAAAGGTTCGCGGCTGGTTGCTCCCCACCTGGAAAAGTCGGGAAGGGGCTGAGCGGCGACGGGAACGCCGGCCGGCTGGGCGGCTTGCGGCGAGCGACTGCCGCGCGCGTGTGCCTTGACGTCTTCAATCGAAATCCTTTCGTTCGGGCCACTTCCCTTCACCTGGGCGATATCCACTCCGATTTCCCGGGCGAACCGCCGCACGGAAGGCGCCGCGGCAACGAGTTGAGAAGGACCGGGCTCCTCATCACCGGCCGAAGCGGCAGGGCGTGGTGCAGGCTCCGCGGCAGGCGCCACAGGCGGAGCAGGCTCGCCAGCAGGCTTAGCCGGCTTGGAAGATGCCTTCGCAGATCCAGTAGCGGCAGCGGGAGCTTCCCGTGTGGAAGGGGGCGGTTCCTCGGTCGCCTGGCTCACGGCCGGTTCCGGTGACTTCCGGGCTTCGGAATCCTTCGGACGCTCCGCCGGGGGCGTCGTTTCGGCTTCCTCCTGGTCCCTGGGTCTCGCGCCCTCTTTCGCATCGATACTGATAACCGTGTCGCCGACCTTCACCTGCTCGCCCTGCTTGACATGGACTTTGACGACAGTCCCGCCCTGTGCCGCCGGCACTTCGATGGCCGCCTTATCGGTCTCGAGCTCGAGGATCGGCTGCTGCTCGGTGATCACGTCTCCCTCTGAGACCATCACTCGAACCACGTTACCGGCATGAACGTTTTCACCAAGATCGGGCAGTTTCAGCTCAGTTGCCATTGCAGTGTTCTTTCGTGGGTTGGGCAGTTCTTGCGCAGTTTCAACCTCGAGTTTCGGGACACGGTACTGAATCATCTCCCGAAACTCAGTCCTATCTGATCAGGGGGCTCGGAGTCTCGGGATCGATCTCCAAATCCTTCCTCGCCTGCTCGAGCATGTTCAAATCCAGCTTCTCGTCACGATGGAGCGCCACCAACGTCGTCCAAACGATGTGTCTCGCATCGACTTCAAAGAAATCCCGCAGCGACTCGCGGATGTCACTCCGGCCGAACCCGTCAGTCCCGAGGGCGGCAAGTGGCGCGGGAAGCCATCGGTCGATCGAGTATGGCAACGCCTTGACGTAGTCGGAAGCGGCGACCAGTACGCCCTTCGCCTTACCCAGGCTCTGCGTTACAAAAGGCACCCGGGCTTTTTCGGTCGGGTGCAGGGTATTCCAGCGATCGGTTTCGAGCCCGTCGCGCATCAATTGCTTGTAACTGGTCACGCTCCAGACATCAGCCGCCACCCCGTATTTCTCCGCAAGCATCTCCTGCGCTTTGACCACCTCGTTGAGGATGGCACCGCTTCCCATCAATTGAGCGTGGCGAGCGGACTTCAGTTCGGACGATCGCAGCTTGTAGATTCCGCGAAGAATGCCCTCTTCCGCCTTCGCCGGCATCGGCGGCTGCGCGTAGTTCTCGTTGCCAACGGTCAGGTAATAGAAGATGTTCTCTTTTTCCTTGTACATCCGGCGTAAGCCGTCACGGATGATTACGGCTATCTCATAGGCGTAAGCCGGATCGTAGGCCAGGAGATTCGGCAGCGGATAGGCGAGCAGGTGGCTGTGGCCGTCCTGGTGCTGCAGCCCCTCGCCGGCCAGCGTCGTCCTGCCCGCCGTGCCTCCGACCAGGAAACCCCGGCAACGCAAGTCCCCGGCCGCCCACATCAGGTCTCCGATCCTCTGGAACCCGAACATCGAGTAGTAGATGAAAAATGGGACCATGTTGAGCTTGTGGCTGGCGTAAGCCGTCCCTGCCGCGATGAACGAGGACATGGAGCCGGCCTCGGTGATCCCTTCTTCCAGGATCTGCCCGTCTCGGGCTTCCTTGTAGTAGAGGAGGGTTTCGGCATCGACCGGGGCGTACAACTGCCCGGCGTGCGAATAGATGCCCACTTCACGGAAGAGTCCTTCCATACCGAACGTCCGGGCTTCATCGGGAATGATCGGAACGACATGCTTCCCGATCGTGCGGTCGCGCAGCAACTTGGAAAGCAGGCGGACGAAAGCCATGGTGGTCGAAACCTCCCGGCCGTCTGTTCCCTGGTAGAACTCATCGAATAGCGAATCGGCGGGCATCGGCATCGATTCCACCCGAACCGTGCGCCGAGGGAGCGAGCCTCCCAGCTTGTCCCGTCGTTCATGCAGGTACTTGATCTCGGTGCTGTCATCCGACGGCCTGTAGAAAGGCAGTTCGGCCGTTTCTTCGTCTGAAACCGGGATGCCGAACCGGGTGCGGAACTCTCGCAACTCCTCTTCGTTGAGCTTCTTCTGCTGATGGGTGATGTTCTTCCCCTCGCCGGCTTCACCAAGCCCGTAACCCTTAACCGTCTTAGCCAGGACTACGGTTGGCGATCCCTTGTTTTCGAACGCCGCCTTGTAGGCCGCGTAGACCTTTTCGGGGTCATGGCCTCCCCGGTTCAGTTTCTCGAGCTGTTCATCGGAAAGGTGCTCGACCATCTTGCTGAGTCGCGGGTCGACGCCGAAGAAGTGCTGGCGCAGGTAAGCGCCGCTTTCAACGACGTACTTCTGATACTGGCCATCGACCACCTCGCCCATCCGCTGGACGAGGATCCCCTCGGTGTCTTTGGCAAGAAGGGGATCCCAATTGCTCCCCCAAAGCACCTTGATGACATTCCACCCGGCGCCCCTGAAGATCGCCTCCAGTTCCTGGATGATCTTTCCGTTTCCGCGCACCGGACCGTCGAGTCGCTGCAAATTGCAGTTGATGACGAAGATCAGGTTGTCGAGCTTCTCCCGCGACGCCAGGGTGATGGCGCCCAGTGTCTCCGGCTCATCGGTCTCTCCGTCTCCCAGGAAGGCCCATACCTTCGCGTCGGACTTTTGCTTGAGGCCCCGGTCTTCCAGATAGCGATTGAAGCGCGCCTGATAGATCGCCATGATCGGCCCCAAACCCATGGAGACGGTCGGGAATTCCCAGAAATCGGGCATGAGCCATGGATGCGGGTAAGAGGACAGTCCGCCCTGTTCGGTGTCGGTCTCCCGGCGGAAGTTGACCAGCTGATCCATCGAAAGACGCCCTTCCAGAAAAGCGCGGGCGTAGATCCCGGGTGAGGCGTGACCCTGAAAGTACACGAGGTCGCCTTCGTGCTCACCATCCTTTCCCCGGAAGAAGTGATTGAAGCCGACTTCGTAGAGAGTCGCCGCCGAGGCGAACGTGGAAATATGGCCGCCGATGCCCGCATGAAGGCGATTGGCACGAACCACCATCGCCATGGCGTTCCAGCGGATCAGGCTCTTGATCCGGCGCTCGATCTCCCGGCTGCCGGGGTACGGAGGCTGCTGATCCGCGGGAATAGTATTGATGTAAGGGGTGTTGGCGGTAAATGGCAACTGCACTCCCTGCTGCCGGGCGTGGATCTGAAGATCTTTCAGCAATTCCCGGACTCGTTCGGGACCTTCCGCGCGAAGCACGTAGTCGAGCGAGTCAAGCCATTCCCGCTTCTCAATCTCGCGAGCCTCCTGATCCTTCGCGTTCGGACCACCCTTGCTGTTCACATCTTGCTCGATCGTTGACGCCATCGTCTGACCTCTTGTTTAGTTCTGACCCGCCGCCGACGGGCTCCAGGGGAGTTCCCGTTAGCGAAACCGCTCGACACAAATGCAAGGGGCTTCTGCCGGCGACAGGCTCGGCCGAGTGCGACCACCACCCCGGATGGCCTGAAGGCCTCGGGGAAATCCGGGAACCTGTTGATTCTTAGAAACAAAAGCTGAAGTTGCGAATCTTTACAGCTGGACAGACTAATTGTGCAGTAGCAGGAGGCCCGGAATCAAGTTAGCCATCGCGTCCTAAAACTTGCCTTTTCCGGCTGTTTTAACTTTCTGAAGACTTGCTGTTTGTTGTAATCTTCTAATCAGGCTGTAGCATCCATGTAATCGAGGTAACCGATCCGAGAAGTGAAGCACAAAAACCAAGATCGAATCTTATTGGTGGTCATCGTTCTTCTTCTGGCCATCGTCTTTTTGCTCGCACCAGCATTCATATCGTCCCCTGTTGAAGCTGATCCGGCCGCCGCCTCGCTCGGGGGAATCCCCTTTCGAGCAGAGGCCGGGTTCATCGCTGATCAAAAACCCGCACCAGCGAGGCCGAGCGTCGCAACCGTTTCGCGCCCGCCTATCGTCTCCTCAGTCGAGCCGCTTTCCGCAACCGATGAACTGGTCAAGAAACTGGACTCCATAGTCGCCAGGCCCTTATACCGGCGTGCCGACTGGGGCGTGGACATCCGGTCGGTTGAGGATGACTCTCCGGTTTACGGGCGCAATCAGGACAAGGGCTTCCCTCCAGCCAGTAATGCCAAGCTCTTTACCACCGCAACTGCTCTGGACAGACTGGGGCCTGACTTTCGTTTCAAGACACAGCTCGCATATGAGGGAACCCTTGCGCCAAGCAGGAAACTCGTGGGCGACCTGGTTCTGTTCGGGCATGGAGATCCGGACTTAAGCGACAATATCAGCGAGTCCTCGCGTCACTTCGTCCACCTGGACCGAATGGTGGAGAAGGTCAAAGAGGCGGGAATTGATGTCATCGCAGGGGATATCATCGGCGATGACTCCTATTTCGCCTACGCGCCTTACGGCGAAGGATGGACGATCGCCGATCTTTCCAGAGATTACGGCGCCCCGATCTCAGCCCTGTCTTTCACGAACAACCTGATCAAACTGAGCGTCCATCCGGGCGGAAAGATCGGACAGCCTGTTCACGCGTACGTGTATCCCTCGGAATCGCTGCTGACCATCTCGAACAGGACCAAGACCGTACGCAGGGGACGGACCGGGCGCATTCAGTGGTCTAAGACGCCAGGCACGGACCGCGTGAGCCTTCGAGGCCAACTGCCGATCAACGGCGAGGGCAAGAGCCAGTACTTCCTGGTGCAGGACCCTGCTCTATACACAGCGCGGTTGTTCCGGGAACGGCTGGTCAAGGGTGGCATCCGAGTCACCGGGGTGGCGAGAGCCCGTCATTCAGGCGACGACGTGCCCCGCCGGTCAGCGCACGTCCTGCATGTGCACGAGTCTCTACCGCTGCTTGAGGTCATCGGCTACACAAACAAGAAGAGCCAGAACCTCTATGCCGAGATCCTGCTCCGAACCATGGGCGCCGAGATTAAGGGCGTCGGGTCGGACGAGGCCGGGCTCGAGGTGATATACGAGTTCCTCGCAGAAGCCGGGATCGACCGGTCAATGGCCGATCTTTACGACGGCAGCGGGTTATCTCGCCGGAACCTCATCACCCCGCGTGCGGAAACGCTGCTGCTTCGGCACATGGCTTCCAAACCCTATTTCGGGCTCTTCCTCGACAGTCTCTCTGTTTCCGGACTGGATGGAACGCTGCGGGGAAGAATGATTCAGGCTCCGGCCTTTCAGCGCGTCTTCGCCAAAACCGGGACGCTGCAGAATGTGACGACCCTGGGCGGCTACGTCAGAACCGAGTCGGGAAGGATGCTGGCCTTTTCGATCCTGATCAACAACCACCCGTTCAGCCAGACAACCGCCAAGCGGGCGATCGATCAGATCTGCAACACCCTGGCAAAGTTCTGAGTGAGTTCTGAGTTCTAAGTTCTGAGTTCTGAGTTAACCGGTTCGGGGTTGTACGGTTCAGGGTTGTACGGTTCAGGGTTGTACGGTTCGGGGTTATACGGTTCGGGCGACTGCCTCAAACTCTGAAACCGTGAACCGTCTAACCGTGAACCGTCGAACCGTCTAACTCAGAACTCCGAACTCTTCTTCTAAGTTGTCCCGTCGAGCACCTGCTGGTAGTACGTCTCGTACTGGGGCACGATGCGCTCGGCCGAGAACAATTCCACGGCCCGTTTCCGAGCCTTGAAGCGAAACTCCTCGAAGACACCCGGCTCCAGGATCTTCATGACCGCCAGCGCCATTCCGTCGACGTCGCCAACCGGGCAGAGATAGCCCGCTTCCCCGTCGTTGACCAGTTCGGGAAGCCCGCCCACATCCGAGGCTACGACCGGCACTTCGCAGGCCATTGCCTCCAGGGCTGACACTCCAAAACTTTCCGTTTCGCTGGGCAAAAGCAGGATGTCGGCAACCGACAGGTAGCTCTCGACCATCCCGATCATGCCTACGAAAAAGACGCGGTTGGCGATTCCCATCTCGCTGACCATGTACTGGGCGTTCGATCGCTCCGGACCGTCTCCGAGCATCAACAGCACCGCCGGCGTCTTCTTCAGGACTTCTGCGAAGATCCGGATGACGTCCGGTATTCGTTTGACCGGTCGAAAATTCGAGAGGTGCGCGAGCACTTTCTCCCCATTGGGGGCGAACCTTTGCCGGATCTCTTTGGAGAAGAAGCGGCGCACGCGCGTGGTGTCGACGAAATTCGGGATGACCCGGATATCGCAGCGCGAGCAGAACTCCTGAAGCGTTGCCTGCTTCAGGAACTGACTGACGGTGGTGACGCCGTCGCTCTGCTGAATTCCGAATTGGGTCACCGGCAGATAGGAGTGATCCTTGCCCACGAGGGTGATGTCGGTGCCGTGCAGGGTCGTTACCACGGGCAGGCGCTGCGGTCGGATCATTTCCCTGGCGAGGTATCCGCTGATCGAATGCGGAATCGCGTAATGGACGTGCAGAAGATCGAGCTTACGCAGGCGGGCAACCTCCAGCATCTTGGTCGCAAGGGCCAGGTCATAGGGCACGTGTTCAAACAAGGGGTAAGTCCCGGCCTCGACGGCGTGAAAGAACACATTATCGCCGAGTTCCATGAGCCTCATCGGCAGTGCGGAACTGATGAAGTGAATGGTGTGCCCGCGCTGCGCGAGCTGCTGCCCAAGCTCGGTGGCCACGATTCCGCTGCCGCCGTAAGTCGGGTAACAGGTGATGCCGATGTTCATAGGTGCCTCACACGATCTCTTCGGGCTTGAACTGGAGACCGTCGTAGGCCTCTTTGGTTATTTTTCCCACGCGTCCGCCCTCGTTCTTTCGAGCCACGTAGTCACTCCCAGCCTGACCGAAGTCGAAGCTTCGTTTGGTGCCGTTCTTCAAGGTGATCACGACCTGAACCTCGGGCCCGGCGAGCACCGGCAGCTTCTCCTTGTCGTCAGCGGCCTGGAACTTCATATCAGCAAGCGGATACCAGAATTTGTAGCTGAGGGCTTCCTTCCCTTTCAACGAATCCGGCTTCTGAACCAGCCACTTCCCATCAGGCTGCTGCCTTACGACCAGCTCGGATTGCCCTCGTTTGAAAGAGATCTGCGTAACCTGATCCTGGGTAACGTCAACGACGCTCTTGTCGCGGAACTCGGCCGCCGGTTGCATGAGCTTGTCCCGGACGTCCGCCTGCACGGTAAAAACCGGCGTCCGCTCAGGACTGCGGGCCAGGTACTGATCGCCATCCTTCTTCCCGATTTGAAGAGTCCGCCAGCTGTCCTTCCCCTGTTCCCTGATCCTGAAGGTGATTTCCGGTTGCTCGAGGCCGTAGGGCTTCAGATCGGAGGCTTCCTCGGCCACGAACTTCTGGGCTTCTGCGAATTCCAGGGAAGAGAGCAGACCGCTGACCGTCCCTTCATCGCCGGTATCCTGAATGGGTGACTCGAGCAGCCACTTCTCACCCTGCTTCTTCAGCCGAATCGTGTCGGTTGGCCGGATGATCTCTACAACCTGGGCGGCATTGCGGTCAAAAGCCAGCGCCTTTCGACTCCGCCAGTCCTTCAGTTCCTTGTCGAGCGCGTTGTACAGGTAGTCCGACGTGAGGTAGACGTCCGGCTTCCCCTCCAGCTGCACATAGACCTGGCTTCCGGTGAAATCGTCCGAGCCGACTTTCAGACTCCGGTTCTCCTTGCCCGCTTTCAACTTCACGATGGCCCGTGGCGACGCCAACCCGTATTTCTGGAGGTCCTGCGAGGTGGCTTTCTCAAAAGTCCTCTCGATCTTTGCACCCTTCAAAGCACTGACGAAGCCGTCAACAGTCGAAGGATCGGCCGGGGTTTCGATCGGTTTACGGAGGACCCAGTCGTTCCCGGACTTCTGAACGGCGAGTGTGGTTCCCGCCGCAGGCCGCAGAACTTCCAACTCCGCGACCTGGCTCTCTCCCAGTTTGAGAAGGCTTTCTTCTTTCGCTTTAGCCTCCTCGCGCCCCTTCTCACCCTGGATTTCGTAGAAATAAACGAATCCCAGGAGCCCGGCGAAGATGACCAATAGAACAATGACCTTTTTCATAGCGCTTCTATGTTACTTGCGGGAGGTTTACCGATCGGACGAGACCGACGAATTCGGTCGGATCCATCGTCCCTTCTTCCGCTCCGCTTATTCCGCATTCCCCATTCCGCATTCCCCATTCGGCGTTCGGCTCACCGCCTCCGATACCAGACCCCTATGCCGCCGATGAGCGTGGCCAGCGGCAACAGGACCACCGTGCCCCAAAACAGCAGGCTGGATTGCTGGTAGGTCAAGTTCACGCTGCGGTTCTGGGCTTCTTTGGGACGGATGGCAATGAGGTCGGCATCCTCGGCCAGCCAACTCACCGAATTAAGGAAAACATCCAGGTTGGACGCACTTCCGCCGTAGGCGTTGCTGGCAAAATCCGAATCGCCGACGAGGACGATCCTGGCTTCCTTCGTTGGCGCCTTTTCCGGTTCGCCGGCTGCGGCCGGTTTCTCCTCCCCCACCGATTTCGTGGAGACTGCGGCCAGATCCAGGGGGCCTCGTTCATCCTTTCCCTCGTCGAACTGGACCTCGTCGGCCAGATTCGTTTCCGCCCAGCTGCGAGCCGAAGTGGACATCAGGCGGGTGGCTTGAAAACCGGCGGAGCTGGGCCCGGTCTTCACGTTCTGCGCCATCGGATAGAAACTCATCACCCGGGTGAAGTCGCGGGTAATCGGGTGGTCCGCGTAATCGGCAACCAGGGGGGCGGCTGCCCCGAGCCCCATGAGCTGAGAGATACCGCTCTGGTCGATCACGACCTTCCCGGTCAACGTCAGACCGTACAGATTGAGGAAGTCGCTCGCCTTGAACGAGTTCTGCGGGTCGGCGAGGATGAGGAGTTTCCCACCTCGATCCAAATACTGCTTTAGGAGCTCGGTCTCATTGGGAAAGAAGTCCACCGTGGGACCAGCCGAGACAATGACGGTAGCATCCTCGGGAATCTTGTTCTCCTGCGCGAGGTTATAGTCTTTGACCTGGTAATTCTGGCTGGTGATCGCTTCCTTCGCCCGCGAATACCCCTTGGCACCGGTATCGTTGATGTCCCGCTCGCCGTGTCCTTTCAGGAAGTAGACGGTCTTCTCGGTCGTGCGAGTGACTTTGATGATGGCGTTCGTGATCTTCTCTTCGCGGGCCTCGTCAAGCGTCTCCCGCTTGGGACCGTTTGCCACCACAACCTGTCCGTTACGCTCCACCTTGAACTCGGCAACCTTACCCGGATCTTTCTGCGGGTCGACCACTTCCGACTTCACGCGCGAAGAGGCGTATTGGTACTCGCGCATGAGGTTACGAAAACCTTCGGCCCCCCGGTCGTCCTGGTAAAAACCGACGACCTGGATGTCAGACTTCAGGTTCTTGACGATCTTTGCGCTCTGCTCGGACAGCCCGAAAAGCTGCTCGCTGCTTAGGTCCACACGCTTGTGATGACGAAAGCTGAGGAAGTTCACGAGCGCCAGGATGCCGATGATCATTACTGCAAGGGTCAGGGCGATCGACCCGTAACGTCCGGCCCTCCCCTTTGAAAAGCCCCTGATCTCCCTGAAGTTGAAAACCAGGTAAATCAGCACGAGGGCCGCACCCCCGTAGATCGCCGCTTGGGCTTTCCAATCCCATTGATTGCTCGACGAGTAGTAGATGTAACCCCCGACCAGGGCGGCCAGGCCGAGATATATGAAGTTGTCTATGATCTTCTTAGCCACCTCACTGCCTCCATTTCGGCGATTCGAGCGAAAGTGAAGTAAAGAACAGCCCGAGCACGATCAGCGAGAGATAGAAGACCAGGTGCTGCGTGTCGAACACGCCCCTCGCAAAATCCTCATAGTGATTCAGGACCGACATGTATCGCATCACCTCGTTTTGAAGCGTGGAGCTGCTGCGTGCCATTGCATCCAGAACCCACAGAGCCAGGAAGAGTGCGAAAGTGATCACCGCGGCCACGATCTGGTTTTCCGTCAGTGAGGAGATGAAGATGCCGACCGCCAGCAGACTCCCACCAAGCAGAAAAGCGCCCAGGTAGCCAATGAGGAAGGGGCCAAGCTTGGGTCGGGGCTCGCTGAAGAAGTACAGGACAATCGAATTCAGCATTGTCGGCGAGAGCATCACCACCAGAAACAGCAACAGCGCGCTGAATTTCCCGAGGAGCAGCTGGGCGGTGGTGATTGGGGATGTCAGAAGCAACTCGATCGTTCCCCGTTTCTTCTCCTCGGCGATAATCCCCATTGTGATCATGGGGATCAGGAAGAGGAGGATCGTGCTGAGGATCCCGAAGAAGCTGCGCATGACCTCAGCCGGCACGTCGATCGCCCGGGGCGGAGCGCCGAACTGCTGCGACTGCATCGTCATCTGCATCACCTGCTCAACAATGTTGGTCAGAATGATGTAGAAGAAGAGGCCGGTGATGAAGAAGAAAACCGCCAGCACCACGTATGCGATCGGACCTACAAACAGCGTTTCAAATTCCTTGCGGACAATGGCCAGGTAGTTCCTCATGCCGCCTCCTCCTTAGTTGTCAACTGCAGGAAGATCTCTTCGAGACTCATCGACTGGGTCTTGAGCTGGTAAAGCTCGAACCCGGATTCAATCACCTTGCGCGCGATGATGTGACGGATTTCCTGAGTCCCGTCCGTGTCGATGGCCACGGAATGGTGCCCTTCATGAGGCGCGCCGACCAGGATGCTTTTGACATGCGAAATTGGCGTCAGTAAGGATTGAAGCGAGTCGACCGGCCCCCGCACCTCGAGCTCGATGCGTTCGCCGCCGCGAAGCTGGTTGGTCAGATTCCCCGGAGTGTCCACGGCCACGATTTTGCCCTGGTTGATGATCACCACGCGTTCGCAGGTCATGCTCACTTCCGGCAGAATGTGGGTGGACAGGATCACCGTGTGGTTCCCGCCAAAGCCCTTGATGAGGTTGCGCACCTCGATGATCTGCTTGGGGTCGAGGCCGACCGTCGGTTCGTCGAGAATCAGCACCTCCGGCTCGTGGATGAGGGCCTGCGCCAGTCCCACTCGCTGTTTGTACCCTTTGGAAAGGTGTTTGATCAGCCGGTCGCCCGTGTCCTCGAGCCCGCACAGTTCCTTCACATGGCTCAGCCGGTCTTCGATCTTGTCGCGAGCGAGGCCTTTTATGCGGGAAACGAAACGCAGGAACGAGTCGACCGTCATCTCGGTGTAGAGGGGCGGCTGCTCCGGCATGTAGCCGACCCGCCGCTTGGCCTCCAGGGGCTTTTCGAAGACGTCGAATCCTGCCACCACCGCGCGTCCTGCTGTCGGCGGGAAAAAGCCGGCGAGGATTCTCATGGTGGTTGTCTTCCCGGCGCCGTTCGGACCCAGGAAACCGAGGACTTCACCCTTCCGCACCTCGAAATTGACATCGTCGATTGCGGTGTTCGTACCGAATCGTTTGCTCAGATGTTCAACTTGAATCATCCTGAAAGCCGCTCCTTGTTGAGTTGGATCATGAATATGAAAAAAGCTCGGGCGATTTCGGGGACATAATACTTAATTCTCATTCCGTCAGCGTCATCACGCATAAGCAAAAGAATTAAGTATTATGTCCCCGAAATCTTCGAAACTCCCCCGTAGCGCTGGCTCACATAGTTCTCCAGTATCTCGATGAACTCGTCCGCGATGCGCGCCCCTTTCAGAGTGACAAAGAGGCGGCCGTCCACGAATACCGGTGCCTTGGGCGATTCCCCGGTCCCCGGCAGCGATATCCCGATATCCGCGTGCTTGGACTCGCCTGGTCCATTCACGATGCAGCCCATGACCGCGACCTTGAGGTTCTCGACCCCGGGATAAGTGCGCGACCAGACAGGCATCGCCTGCTTGATATGTCCCTGGATCTGCTCGGCCAACTCCTGGAAGAACGAGCTGGTCGTGCGGCCACAGCCCGGGCAGGCGCTGACCTGGGGAGTGAAGCTCCGGATCCCGAGGGACTGGAGCACCTGCTGAGCGACGAAGACTTCTTCGGTCCGGCTTTCCCCGGGACGCGGTGTCAGGCTGACCCTGATCGTGTCCCCAAGGCCTTCCGTCAACAGGATCGCAAGAGCTGCGGAGCTCGCGACAACGCCCCGGTTGCCCATCCCCGCTTCCGTCAAGCCGAGGTGCAGCGGGTAGTCACACGCCTTTCCGAGCGCCCGGTAAACCCAGACAAGATCGGGGACCGAGGATACTTTGGCGCTCAGAATAATCCGATCGTGGGGCAGCCCGTACTCCTGTGCCAGGGCCGCCGAGTCCAGCGCGCTTCGCACCATTGCCTCGAGCAGGACTTCGCTCGCGGGCTTCGGCGCAGGCAAACCGGCGTTTTCATCCATGAGACGCGCAAGCAGGTTCTGGTCGAGGGATCCCCAGTTGACACCGATCCTGACCGGTTTCGCATTTTCGACTGCGACATCGATCATCCGGCGAAAATTCTCGTCGTGATGCTTGCCCATCCCGACGTTCCCCGGGTTGATCCGGTACTTCGCAAGGGCCCGGGCACATTCCGGGTGGTGGGTGAGCAACAGGTGGCCGTTGTAGTGAAAGTCCCCGATAACCGGCGCCTCGATCCCGTCAGCCCGCAGGCTCTCGACGATAGTGGGCACCGATCGAGCCGCCTCGTTGGTGTTGACGGTGATCCGGACCAACTCGCTTCCAGCGGCGACCAGTTCCTTGATCTGAGCAACGGTGCCGCCCACGTCCGTCGTATCGGTATTCGTCATCGATTGGACGGCAACCGGATGCTCAGACCCGACTGAAACCCTTCCAATTCTTACCGTAACGGCTGTCCGGCGCGCGGTCATCCCGAAGATTTTACACTGTCCGAGTCCCGTTGTGCATCCTATCGGGTACAATGCGACTTCATGAAGAGACTTCTTCTGGTTCCCCTCCTGGTTCTTCTCGGCCTGACCACGTGTCAGAACCCTCCGAAAGACGACACATTCGAAATCGCGGTGGTGCCGAAGAGCCAATCGCTCGTCTTCTGGCAGAGCGTTCACGCGGGAGCTGAAGCGGCGGCCCGGGAGCTGAAGGTCAAGGTCCTCTGGAACGGACCCGCGTCCGAGACCGATTTTGCGCCGCAGATCAACATCGTCGAAGACTTCCTGAACCGGGGGGTGGACGCTGTCGCCCTGGCGCCTAATCACGGCAAAGCATTGGTACCGGTCGTCGAAAAAGCCATGCAGCGGTCAATTCCGGTGACCATCTTCGACAGTGGAATCGAAACCGACAAATACGTCTCTTACGTGGCCACGGACAACTACCAGGGGGGCGTTCTCGGAGCTGATCGTCTGGCCGAGCGCCTCGGCGGCAAGGGGAAAGTGGCCCTCCTCGGAGTGGTTGCGGGGAGCGTCTCCACAACCCAGCGCGAAACGGGGTTTCAGGAGACGTTGAAGTCAAAGTACCCCGGGCTTCGGTTGGTCGCGTTCCAGTACGGCATGGGAGACCAGGCCCGGTCCCTGGCGGTCGCCGAAGATATCCTCAATGCGAATCCCGACCTGAACGGCATCTTCGCTTCGAACGAGTCGAGCACTGTCGGCGCCATCCAGGCGGTCAAAGGACTGCAACGAACGGGCAAAGTCGTGGTCGTTGGTTTCGATTCGTCTCCGCCCCTGATTCAGGATCTCAAGTCCGGCGTACTCGACTCGCTGGTCCACCAGGACCCTTTCATGATCGGGTACGAGGCGGTCCGGACCCTGCAGCAAAAGCTGACGGGCAAGCAGCCTGAGAAGAAGATCAACACCAAAGTGTACCTGATTACGAAGGACAACATGGAGACGCCCGAGATCCAGCGCCTCCTCAATCCTCCGCTCGACAAGTACCTGAAGTAATGCTTCTTGCGACAACCGGCATCTCGAAAAGCTTCGGAGGCAACCCGGTCCTCAGGGACATCAGCCTCAGGTTCGAGGCGAGGCAGATCCACGCCCTTCTAGGCGAAAACGGGGCCGGCAAATCCACCCTGATGAAGATCCTCGCCGGCGTCTACCAGGCGGACGCGGGCTCAGTCCTGCTCGAAGGCACCGAGGCGACCTGGAAAAACCCGTCGCAGGCGCAGCGAGCCGGTATCAGCCTGATTCCCCAGGAGCTCAATCTCGCCGAACACATGACCGTAGCTCAGAACGTCTTCCTCGGGACCGAGTCCTCCGTGTGGGGGTTGCTGCAGGACAAGGAGGAGGCCGAGCGAACCGCGCGCCTGATCGAGGAATATCGTCTGGATTTCAAGGCGCAGGACCAGGTTTCCCGGCTCAGCCCGTCCCAGAAGCAACAGGTGGAGATCCTGCGGGCGCTAGTCCGCGCTCAGAAGGTGCTGATCCTGGACGAGCCGACCGCGTACTTTTCGGATCGGGAAAACGAGGTCCTCTTTCGGATGATGCGGCAACTCCGGGGACGGGGCCTCTGCCTCATCTTCATCACTCATCGCCTGGAAGAGCTGGAAGGCTTGGTCGACCGGGTGACAGTGCTTCGCGACGGGGCGTGCGTGCTTTCGACCGACTACGGGCAAACGACCGTCCCAGAAATTCTGTCGCTCATGGTGGGAGGAAACATCGAGCGGATCTTCCCCGAGAAGACCCGGACCTTCGGCCCTCCCTACCTGCAGGTCCGCCACGTCGGACTCGCCGGACAACTGGACGACGTTTCCTTCGAGGTGCGCAGAGGCGAAATCTTCGGTCTCGGCGGATTCGTCGGATCGCGCCGTACCACGGTCGCGGAGCTCCTGTTCGGTCTTCACCCCCGCTATTCGGGGGAAATCCTGATTGACGGAAAGCCGGCGGAGCTAAGAAGTCCCCAACAGGCCATGCGCCTGGGAATCGCGTTTGTCAGCGAGGACCGCAAGGCAACCGGCATTTTCCCGCATCTTTCGTTGGTCGAGAACCTCTCGGTACTGTCAATCGATCGCTGCACCGGCAAGCTGCTCATTTCCGAGAGACGCGAGAAGGAAATGGCCGGACAGATGGCCGGACAGTTGCGAATCAGGGGCGGGGGGCTCGACCAGCCGATCAGCCGCCTCAGCGGAGGCAACCAGCAGAAGGCGATCCTCGGGCGCTGGCTCCTGACCGAGCCGAAGCTTCTTCTGCTGGATGAGCCGACGCGCGGAATCGACATGGGCGCCCGAGTGGAGCTCTACGCCTGGTTTGACCGGCTGGCGCGGGAGGGTTACCCGATGCTGGTCATCTCGTCGGATCTGTACGAGCTCGAAGGGTTGTGCGACCGGGTGGCCGTGTTCCGCGAGGGGCGCATGGTGAGGCTGCTGGAAGGAAGCGAGATTCGAAGGGACAACGTCGTCCGCTACGCGGCATTGGGGTGATATGAAGATCCTCTACAAATTCCTCCCGTACTGGAGCCTTGCCCTCTTGTTTGTCGTTTTCGCAGCGACGGCGCCCAATTTCCTGAGCCCGATGAACCTGGCCGCCATTTTGAGGCAGTCGAGCGTCATCACGATCATGGCGATCGGGATGACTTTCGTGATCGTCGCCGGGGCGATTGACCTCTCGGTCGGCTCCCTGATGGCCTTGAGCTCCATACTCGGAACCATGCTCCTGGCTTACATGTCGACGGGGAGCGAACACGCCTGGCTCGCGATCGGCGCAGGGCTGGTTCTCAGCATTCTGGCCGGAGTGGCAGGCGGCTGGATCAACGGCTTCACGATCTCAACCCTCCGCATTCCGTCTTTCATTGTCACGCTCGGGACACTCGGCGTTTTTCGCGGCATCGCGCTGTACATCACGAACGGTATCCCGGTGGTGAACCTGCCGAGTGAGTTCGGGTGGCTGGCGGAAGGCGAATTGCTGGGCATCATCCCTGTCCCCGTGGTCATCCTCGCCGTGGTCGCCGCCGTCTTCGTCGTCGTCCTGAGGAGGACCAGGCTCGGCAGGTACGCGCTCGCGATAGGGAGCAACTACGAGGCCGCGGTCTACAGCGGAATCGACGTCACCCGCTACCGGACGTACAGCTTCCTGGTTCTGGGAGGACTGGCGGGGCTCGCGGGCATGATCGAGGCGTCACGGTTGATTACCGGCCAGCCAACCGCCGGCGAAGGCTACGAGTTGCGCGTGATTGCGGCTGTGGTGATCGGCGGCGGGAGTCTGAGCGGAGGCGAGGGTTCGATCGCCGGCACGATCGTCGGCGCCTTCATCATGGGGATCCTCAGCAATGGCAGCAACCTGCTCGGGATCTCACCGTTCGTCCAGCAGATCGTCATCGGCGTGGTGATCGTCGCCGCCGTCGCCATCGATAACTACCAGCGGCGCTGGAAATGAGTTCTGAGTTCTGAGTTCTGACGGTTCAGGGTTCAGGGTTCACGGTTTCAGGGTTCACGGTTCACGGTTCAGGGTTCAGGGTTCAGGGTTTGAGGGTGCCCGAACCGTACAACACTGAACCGTATAACCCTGAACCGCCCAACCCTGAACCGTATAACCCCGAACCGCACAACCCTGAACCGGTTAACTCAGAACTCAGAACTCAGAACCCAGAATCCGCTCCTACTCCACCAACTTATAGCTCACGAACGCAAACCTCTTGCTGTCAGGAGACCACGAGGGGACGTTCATGGTTCCCTGCCCGCCGAACAACTCCACCAGGACTTTCGGCACTCCGCCCGCAACCGGCAGGAGGCGCAGCCTCACATTTTTGTTGGCTGGATGCCCCTTTACATCCTTGTCGTATGACAGGAAGGTGAGCCATTTCCCATCCGGGGACGGATGCGCGAACCAATCCGCATAGCCGTCGCTGGTGATCTGCGTCTGGTCAGAGCCGTCCGGCTTCATCCGCCAAATCTGCATCACGCCGGTGCGTTCCGAATTGAAGTAGATGAAAGACCCGTCAGGCGAGTATTCCGGTCCGTCATCGAGACCCGGCGCGGTCGTAAGCCGCGTCTCCTCGCCGCCCGCAGTCGGTATCGTATAAACATCGAACTCGCCGCCGCGTTCGGCGCAGTAGGCGAGTGTCTTCCCGTCCGGCGACCACCCATGCCAATAGGACGGTCCCTTCTCGGTGACCAGCCGAGGCGTTCCCCCGGTGGCGGGCAGGACGTAGACAAGCGACTGTCGCTCGGGCGAATGGCTGATGGCGAGATGGGTGCCGTCCATGGAGTAACCGTGGTCATTGTTGCAGCGGGTGGCGGAACCGGTCTCGAGCAGTTTCGGCTCACCACCGGAAACTGGGATCGTGTAGAGTTTGCCGCCGCTGTTAAAGAGCAGCGTTCGTCCGTCGCGCGACCAGTTGGGCGCTTCAAAATGCTGCTTTGCGCGGTAGACGACCGTTCTCTGCCCGCTGTCGATCGTGACGATTTCCAGAGTACTCTCGACCTGTGCCTGGTTCTGAGCCCCGGCAGGGCGTGTGTGTAGTGTCATAAGAAATGCGAATCCCAAAAGGAACAGAATAAACAGCACTGGTTTCATAACCCGTATCTTCGCCGTTTCTGCCGGCAACTTCCAGAGGACCCGGGAAGATTCACCACCAGGTCACTAAAAAGCCTTGCACTAAAAAGAATTGCACCGGGAAGCCTCTCGGAGCTTTTTTGTGAAAAGCCTTTTAGTGCTGCAAGGCTTTTTTGTGATTTGGTGGTAAAGTTTTCCGGAGACTACAACAATGGCTCAAGAGTTCGAAAAGCTCCAAAGACTGGCCGTACCGGCCCTGGACGAAATGCTTGGTGTTCCGATTCAGGTCCTTGACGACGGATTCGTGCGGGTTATCGATTACTTCGGCTCGGACGAGTCGATCGTCCAGGCTGCCAGGGTCTCCTACGGAAGGGGTACCAAGCGGATCCATGAAGACCGCGGCCTGATCCGCTACCTGATGCGTCATCGGCATACCACGCCGTTTGAGATGTGCGAGATCAAGCTCCACGTCCGGGTTCCCATGGATGCCTGGCGCCAATGGATTCGACATCGGACGGCCAACATCAACGAATACTCCACTCGATACTCGGTCGCGATTGACGCATCCCAGCAAACACCTGCTTCCGACTGGAGGCTCCAGGCATCGGGCAACCGACAGGGGAGCGAAGGCAGACTGCCTCCTGAGACGGGGTTGTATTTCACCGAACAGGAGCAACAGCTCCAGGACATGAGCCGGCGCATCTACAACGAGCGGATCGAGAAAGGGATTGCACGGGAGCAGGCGCGCAAGGACCTGCCATTGTCGACCTACACCGAGGCTTACTGGAAGATCGACTTGCACAACCTGCTCCATTTCCTCGAGTTGAGGATGGACCAGAACGCCCAGTACGAGATCCGGTGCTATGCGCAGACGATCGGCCACCAGGTCGTAAAACTGTGGTGCCCGCTCGTATGGGAAGCTTTCGTCGATTACCGTCTCAACGCGCTCTCGCTGTCGCGGCTGGAGATCGAGATTATCCGGGCTGTCAGTGGGAAACGGCAGGATGAGGCCTGTCAACTCGCTCGCGGGTTCGGCTGGCTGGAAGAAGAGAAGGGAGTCCTGCGACCCAACCGGGAACGCAGCGAAACCGAGGCCAAACTGCGCCATCTGAAGTTGCCGGTCCCCTGGGCCCGCGCCTGACCATCCCGGCTCTCAAACTCCGTATCCGCGCCGCAGTGCCACGAGCGCCAGAAGACCTATCAATGTGCCGAACGGGAGGTACCAGAGGCCCAACACCGCAAGTGCGATCAGGGCAGTACGAGTCCATCCGACCCCCAGAAAAAAGGCGACCGAGGCGAGAATCACCGCGAACCCGTAAAGGACGAATACTGCCTTCACGGGCGACGAGCGAGGGTCGAGGCCTACCGATCGGAGAAGCGAAGCCCAGGGACCGAGTTGCCCCGCGTAGACTCCGCTTTTCGGAGTCACGTAGTCACCCGTCACTAAGGCGCGAGAGCCGTCAAACGCCATCCAGGCGCCGTTCAGGAGCATCAAGGCGATCGCTACCGACGAAAACCATCTCATTTTCACTCCCTTGTCAGAATCAATTCTCGGATACCGGCCCTGGTGTCGGTTGCCTGGTTACGCTTCCCTTCCTCAGCCTGAATCGGTGGTTCTCGAACAGCCGGAATGTTGTGCTCGAGACATCGTCAAACGACACTTCGGAAGTCACGATATCGCTCGGCTGGGCGCCTTCCCATCGGTCTACAAGGTCCACGTCGAAGCCGGAGGAAAGGAGAGCCTCAAGCATCGAGTATAACTCTCGGGTTGCGTCGATCTGGTCCTGGTCCTCTTTGTACCAGTCGACCGGTTCGGAAAATCCGAGATCCAGTGACATGGAGTGACGGAAAGTGCAGCTGCATCCCGATTTCGACCCGACAATCCATCGGTTGGCAAACTCGAGCAGGGTCACGTACACGGATCGCCGTGCGGCTCCGACAGCTTCCCAAACCGGACGAGATCCGTGCTGCGTACTTCCAGGTCCTCCGGACTGTTCGTCGAAATGTAAACCGTGTAACACATGACTTTCCCACAATTACCAAAAAAGTGGTCCTGGGGAACAGCATCAGAGACCATCAGGGCTTGATTTCGATCGGGGTACCGTTTGGAACCAGTCTCCAGATTTCTTCGATCTGCTCATCGGTGACCGCGATGCATCCCAGGGTCCAGTCGATAGCCGTGTGAGAAGCTCCCAACCACCCGGTCCCGTTCGGCAGACCGTGAATCATGATGGCTCCCCGGGGTCGCAGCCTCGTTTCCTTGCAGCGCGAATGTCGGCCGCATTTGGATAGGAGACATGGAGAGACCAATGGTACCTGCTGTTCTTGTTCCGTGAGTCGATGACGTATTTCCCCTCTGGCGTCCGGCTGTCCCCTTGACACTGCTTGTGTCCCTTGGGAGCTCCACCCAAAGCGATTCGGTAGCTTTTCACAACCTCGTCGCCATTCATCAGCTTGAGGGTGCGCTTTGCCTTTTCCACCACGACTCTGTCGATGTTCGGTTTTCCTCCGCTGCAAGGCAGCAGGATGGCCAGCAGTATGACAGGCGCAATGAGCTTGGCAGCATTCGTCATCCCTCCCCCTCTCCGCTCTCTTAGACACCGCTTCCGCCTGATTGTTGCCGGCTCAAGGGGGCCACAGACTGGTGGGATTTCCGGGGAGCGGACTGGTCTCTAGAACCAGGTCTTGGTCCGATGACATGGGGTCACCGTGCGAGCTGTCACGTGGTTTGGTTGTTCGTAACCGTCCCGGCGAAGGAGGCCTTCACCGAAGGTCTCATCAGCACGATTATTGTCAGGACTCCCAGGACGGTGCCGAAGGGCATGAAGATACAGGCAATACCCGCCATCACCAGGCAAAACATGTAGTGAAGGCGTTTCCCCAGGTAAAAGCCGCTCAGCGCCAGCACGACTGAAAAGCCCAGGCCGAGGACTATGATCACAGTCGAAAAAACGATGAATAAAACCCCCATCATCTTAACCATTTGGTGAGGGCCCGGATCCTGTTCCGGAAGGACGCCGGAAACCATGAGAATGCCAAAGACGAGGTGAAACACGGGAAGGCAGGAGAACAGAGCCGCCAGTCCTGCGACCACATAGTGAAAGATCGACAGAAGTCTCAGATGCTCGGCATCTTCTTGATTCATCGAGGCCTCCTTGCTATTCGTCACCTGTTAAAAGGGCGGCCGAGAAATTCCTACCTCCAGAACTGCCACCACTTCTTTTGCCTCGGCACCCCCGACACGATGGCGTCGATGCGGACCCCAGGGAACTTCTGATCCAGGACGACAGTTGCACCCTGTTCCTGATAGGAGGCGGCCATCTGATCGCGGTAAGTCTGCCAGTTCCGAAGGCGGGCAGCCGGATCGTCTGAGAAATCAATGAACTCCCCGGTACCGCAGTCCAGCGCCCGCCAACCCGTCTCTTCGCACAGCTGTTGGATCGGCCCCAGAGCAGCTTCGCCGCCTCGAACGTGGAGCATGATAGTCCGGAGAGGATCGTCCTTACCGATGTTGAACTCAATCGAAAAGTCCGGACCATCGAGTATGCCCCAAGTCGGGTCTGACAGATCGGCGGATGGCAGGACCCGTTTGAGCAGAGGAAGGACGGCGGAGGATGCCCCGAGCGGTGACGAGAAGTCGTCATCCAGTTTTGCGTTCTCCGTGATCTCCGGCGGAACCGACATCAACACGACATCCCAACTCATAGCTCCTCTCCAGCCCCCCGTTTCTATAGCTAACCACACTGACCCGCGTACGGCCTGAGTTCCGGCCCCGCACTTTCTGCAGGCGAGACAGGGTTACGCGCCCGACAATATCTCGTTGAGCCCTTCTACTGCCTGTAGCACTTCGTCGGCTGTCGCTCTTCCAATCTTCTTCTGCAGCCGATTGATCGAGAGTGTTCGTACCTGACTGATCTTCAGCCACGATCTTTTCGGGAGGGCGGCCGTGCTCAATTCCAGCGTCAAAGGAAACCCCGCTTTCTGCGGCTGACTGGTGATCGCCATCGCGATCACGGTCCCCGAAGCCTGGTTGAAAACCTCTTGGCTCAGCACGAGCACGGGTCGGAGACCTCCCTGTTCGTGACCAACAACGGGATTCAGATCCGCCCAGACGATGTCGCCCCTCAGTATTCCGGCCATTCGTTCGCCTCAGCAACAATCCCCTCTTCAGCCAACGCCTGTTCGAACTTGGGATCCAGCTTTGCGCACTCGGCAGCAAGCCGGGTTCGATCCAACCTCTGCAGCTTTTCCTCCACTGCCTCCTGGATCAACCTGCTTCGACTCGGGAATTGGCCTCGGCTGACCAATCGGTCGACGCGTTCGACCGTCTTGCGTTCGAGGCTGATCGCGATCTTCGCCGTTCTCATGGTATTACTATAGGTCATACCCATGTTGCACGACAAGCCGGTACAATTTCGAATCCCAGTTGCACAAAGAACTCCGATGACTTCTTTAACTCGTGCACGGCGAGAACGTAGTGGTGTGGAGGATTTTCGGCATGGTTACCGGTACTCAGACTTGCTACCGGCCGAGCCTCTCCTCGATACGACTGATCTTTTTGTAGGCCAGGAGAACGAGTACGAACGTCGCAATCGGCAAAGCCATGTAGACAACTGCTACCATCTTCAGGACTTCATAGGGGCCCACCGCATCGAGCGCGGTCAGGTCGTCATACAGCAGAATGGCAATTTCCATTTTTCTCTGCCTTTGGCTTCCTCTTCAGCAGGAGCAACCGCTCTAAGTCGCTCACCACCTCGGTGCTGTCTACGACCACAGACACCCACCTGCCGTCGTGGAAGGTGGTAGCTTTGGCGTAATCCTCGCGGACGTGAGAGACCAGTTCGGGCAAAACCGCCTCCACTTTTTGGCGCTCCTCGGAGCCGAACACGAGGAGCACCTGGAACTGATCGCGCTCCGGAATAAGGTTGCAGAAGGACTTCGATTTCTTGAACCGGAGCGACCAGCCGAACTTCTTACCCCCGAACCACCACTTGGTCTCGAAAACCCCGGGATACCGAGTCTGGATGAATTGCGTAAGTTCGTTCCATCGCAGGCCGTTCTCAGGGCCGATCCAGTCGAGCACCTGGCGGTCGTCAGGCTGCTCTGCCCGGTCCAGCATGCGTGTATGCTCGCCCATCGAGTGTCTCCTCTCTCTTTGCACTTTTGGGAAGCGCCTATTTTGCCCGATCCCGCAAGATCGATAGATACACGCTCCACGGTCCCGTCGCATCCTTGTACACCTTCGCCATCGTACGAGCTACTTGCGTCAGGTGATCCAAGTCGTGGACCACCCAGGTTGCCAAAAGTTGCCCGAGCGTCACTTCCCCAAGGTCAGGATGCACCCCCTTCCGCTCGAAGTCCTCGTTCGATAGATTCATCTCGACGAGGGTCGCAAGATTCCGGCGGCGAAGGTCCCCAAAAGTCCCGAGCAACTCCTCGAGGCTCTTGCCCTGGCTCTCCCTGAACTGGGCCGTGCGGTCGAAAGGTTCAAAAGGTCGCGTCTGGCCGGCCAGTATGTGTCGAGCCCGGGGGATCCAGTCGGTGCGCTCGGCGTGGATCAGGTGGCCGATCACGTCATACGGAGACCAGGTGGCCTCCCCTTCTCTAGCCTCGAGCCAGGTCCCAGGTAAACCCGAGAGCAATGCGCTCAGGCTGGCAGGCGTTCGGTCGAGTACCGCAACAGCGTCGGCAAGATTAAATCGATGCTGTTTCATGGCTACACTGTACCCGAGAAGGCTCAGAACGCAAAAGCAACGATTTCAAGGACCTGGCAGCCGCCCGACGACCGGCCAGAAGCTACGGGCACCCCGTATTGCGGATCTCTGTCAGGCGAGCTTTGGGCTGATTTCGTACTCCTGCGCAACCGCTTCGAACAAGTCCCTGCTGATCTGCAACTTGAGCAAATCATGGAGGATCCGGATGTCGAATACCACCGGATCCTGCCTGGCGTAACAGTCCTCGTTGCCAAAGACTTGCAGGAGGATCCCCGCGTCTTTCTCAAGATGAGACCCAGCCACGCGCAAGGCACTGGAGAACGAGCCTCTCGGATTCCTGAATACACGAATGCCACTGGCAGGAAGGATCGAGTTGGAGAGATCGACGCCTGCGTATATGTTCACGTTGTCGAAAGTCGCGCCTGAGAGATCGCACCCGTCTATCACCATCTTCCCCACTAACCGAGGAGAAGCTTCGCCTCGCCAGATCATGTTCCGGAGCCTGCCGCTAATGACGCAGTTGCGAAGAGTCATGCCCTCTGTCGACGCGCTTTGGATCATGACGTTCTCGAAGCGACAGTTCTCAAACAGGGAGTTATCTGAGAACGTCATGTACTTACCGTGGAATTTGCAGTTGACCCAGGTGCAATCGAAATACCGGACGTCAAAGCCAAGACAGCAGTTCTTGAACTCGCAACCCGTGAAGCGGCATTCGCGAAATGCAGCCAGGTGAACAACCAGTTCCTGGAAGGAAGTGCCGATGAAGTTGCGTTCCTGTACCTCGTAGCGGCGCTGGTGATTTCCTTGCCATCGTTCACCTTGGACGACTTCCTTCGTCTTCATTGCGCCACTCACTCCCGAGTAGACCCGGTCGCGGCTCCTCTTTCCTACTGTTGCACCAACTCCACGCGGCGGTTCTTCGCCTTACCCTCATCGGTTGCATTGGAGGCGACCGGAGCGTAGGGTCCGGCTCCGAACGCGCCCAAGCGACTAGCAGCCACACCGTGTTTGCCCGTCAAAGCGGCGACGACGGCGGCAGCTCGCGCTTGGGACAGTTTCATGTTCGCCGCCAGATCGCCCACATTGTCCGTGTGCCCGACCACGTGCAGCTTAAGCGAAGGATTCTGGCCCATCAGTTTGGCGATTTCCTTCAGCGTGGCGTCTGATTCCGGCTTAACGTCGGACTTGGCGGTGTCAAACAAGATGTCGTAGACGGCGATGTGGCCGGTGGCGGACAGGCCTTGTTGCAGGCCTGCAGCGTCGACCACGATGTCCTGTTTCATCGTTGCACGTTCGATGATCTGGATGGCATAGCCTTCCTCGCCTATTACCTGCATGTAGGCCCAGACTTCTTTCTCAGGGGTGACGAACTTCATCGATACACCCCAATTGGTGCAGGTGTTCCCAAGCCGTGGGTCGTAGTCCACGTATGCCGTGCACCAATTCGGGTATTTGCCCTCGACCGTGCCGCCGGCAGTCTTGGTGGCGTTTTCGAAATTTCGCATGATCTGAAGTCCGCTGGCGGGCTTCGCACCTTCAGTTAAGTTATAGCGCAAGTAGGTCAAGGCACCTTCCACTTCGACCACCTTTGGCTTTTGTTCCTCCAAAGGGGGACCGACCGGGAACTTGCGAGCGTCAAATTCAACAGTCCCGCAATCGCTGATGTAGTAGTTCGGCATCCGGTTGAACAGAGGGTAGTCCTTGCAGCCCTCCATGTCATTGTTTGGAGACTGGGCCAGGGCAAGCGGAAATATCAGACTCGTACAGACCAGCAACAGAAGTACCAAAAAGAGCTTTTTCACGGAACACCTCCCCAAAACTGAGAAACGGTAAGGGGCCGGAAACCCGGTTCCCCGCCATTGCAGAATGTCGAAAAATCGCAACGGCACGAAATATATCGCTGATCTTCGTCAGTCGCTACTGAAACAAAAGGGTGAACGATTATCGCCGGCCGGCGTTAGCAATAGCTGCCCTACGCGGCCAAGTGACGAGCTTGTACTGCTGGAACCCGCTGCTAGGCGGTTTTACGCCTTTCAGCCCGGTCTCTCTCGCTGTCGTCATCGGCATGAAACCGATGCATAATTCTGTGAAATATAGGCGACATCACGATTCCCATGGCTGACAAAAACACCACGCCGCTGAATAACGCATAGGCGGATGCGAATAGCTTGGCAGCCGGGGTGACCATCGGAGCCACCGGCCCCATGCCTGTCAGAATCATGGCTGCATTCAATAAAGCATCCAGCCAGGAGAGACCCGCGATGTAATGATAACCAAGAATCCCGGCACCGAGAGCGAGCAGGATCACGCCCGCAGTTATTCCGAAAATAACAACCATGCGCCCAAGGAAGCGGTGGGCCGGCAAAACTTTCTGATGTTTATGTTCGAACATAAGGGTTGTCCTCCTGCGCCTGGGGCTCGGTTCCCTCCGGAGTGTTGACACGACGGTGACGATACCACGAATCGGTTTGAACCTATCAGGCGTGAATCATAGAAAGGCAAGGAGTACTCACGCACCGGCCCTGGCGGCGGCCTAAGGGTCATGATCAATGGCTTCCCGGGCGTATTCGAGGGAGTATGACGCCGGCGACAAGCGCAATAACGTACGCAGGTACGCCGGTCACAGCCGGAAAGAGAATGAGCGCCAAGGGTGTCAACGAGCTCTGACGGCCTGAAGCAACCCAGTACCCATGAACGTTCACCCAAACGGCAAGGGCGAAGGCCCCCAAAGCAACTGCCACGGAGACGTGCAGTGCCGCGCGAGAAGGTGAGTTACGCAACCGAAAATGCTCATACCAGAGATGAACCAGGAACGCGACGCCGCTGACTAGCCAAGCGGCGAGGCGCCAAGCGACAAGCGCCTCATGAGAGATCGAGGCATTGCCGAAGGCGGCAAACGCGACCCCGACTACCGGGTAGACAATCGCGACCAGCATTGCCACACGAAGCCATGAATGGTTAGTCATTTCTGTCATGCTTCTGCCACGATGGCCCAGCATAGCGGCAACTCGCAGGCGCGCTGCAACCAGGGGAGATCCGGAGCTGCTCATTGCCTACCTCTTCCGGTTCAAGACGTAATTGTCGAAAGCATATTTCCAAGGCATTGCGACAATCGGCAGGACCACCCAAAGAAAGGCTTTGGTCATTTCTTCGGCGGGCGAACCGGCCAATCGGTCTGCTGACCACAAGGGGTAGGCGACGATGATGAGCCATAAGATCTTGTAGATGATCTCGAACAGGACTAAAGGGAGCATCTTCAGGGGATAGAAAATCCCCAGGATCGACAGTAGCGAATATGTCGCCCACATGCACAAGGCAGCAGCCTTGACATGATCCCATGAGCCTTCATGGTTGAGGATAGATGTCCATGAGTCATATCCCACAAATACGAACACCAGGAAGAATAGCAACCTCAAGAGATAAATGTTGAATGGGCGCACACCCTCGTAACGCTCGTCATCGGGTTTGAAAACCGCAAGAGCTCTCATGGCTGGCTACCTCCAAGGAGCGTCTCTGATTGGTCGACTACAGCTTAATTCTTATCCCGGTAGTAAGAAGCATACTCCAAAGGCAAGCACCGGTCCTTAGGCGGTGTCACCGACACGCAAGCTGCTGCACTGTATCACCAGACGAGCGGGATCATGTCCGGACATTGGGATCCTTTCGGCCGGGCCACTTAGTTTCCCGTGCCGCGGCTGATCGCATCACCTCGCCGCCCCGCCCTCAGTTGCGCGAATCGAAGGTCCCGTCAGCTTCCTGGAATCGTGTAAAGCTTCACGCGGAGAATCGGAAACGCGTGCGCAGGTAAGAAGAGGTCCCGTCCCTGATTGGTTTGGTCGCCGTTAAGACGGCGAGCGGTCGTCCATTGGCCGCGGACACGAGAACCTTCTTCAACGCTCGCAATCCCGGCGATCCCGCCACGTGCCTCAGGGTCTTTTGACGGCGTGATCGTGAGCGACGTACCTGAGACCAGGAATTCATCGGGTCCGGTCTGGACCACAATCATGGCCCCGTCGTCCTGAAGAAGAGTCCTTGCCGGCCAAGAGCGCGCTAGTGTCGCCGTGAAAAGATAACCACCCAGGGAGACGGTCTGTGTGGCGCGAGGACTACTGACATGAAGCACAAGGCCCCGAGTTCTGCCTTCGCGCTGGGCCTGTGGCAAGATGTCCGCTAACTGCCGCAACGCCGAATAACTCTGGGCGAGAGGATTCCGCGCCGACTCGGGGGCTGTTTCTGCATCGGAAATGCTATCGACTGCAAAAGGCGCAAATCCAAACGCGCGCGCCTCTCCATAGGCGTAGAAAGCATTGAAGGGGCCGGCGTCCAGTCGTGCTTCCGGAACGAATACCGGATTCCCGTGTTCGTTATATCGCTCCACCCAGTACGCGAAATCCGGCCAGTAGATATCAGGAGAGAAAAAGTCGAGGGCGGGAGCGGCAGCCCGGTAGACCTCCAGATAATAAGGATGGGGACCGCCGCTTGGATATTCGCCAGCCCGTTCAAATGGAGCCGGCAACTGCGCATTCACGAACATGGGCAGCGGATACTCTTCCTTTCCTGCCGCTGCAACCTGTCCCATGTAGCGTGCGTAGTTCCACGCCATAAAGACTTCCGGCGAGCGGGCGCCAAATGCATCGCGCCAATTGCGTCCGTCTGGATTCCAGGCACGAGTCAGTTCGGGGGAGAGCCTGTCGCGGTGCGCGCGCAAATCCTGCACAAGCTCTTCCGGAACCAGGCCGTCAAAGAGTCGGTTCGCTTCAGGAGAATAGTCGCGTCCGGCTCCAAGAATCCCGACTTCGTTCTCCACCTGGGCCATCAGAACGGTCCCTCGCTGCATGTCGAACTCTTTCACGTGACGCATGAGAGATCGGAACGCGCGGGCGTCTGCCTGCATATTCTCCTTGGAGAATGTGGACAGAATGTCGAGCAAACGTCCGTTGGGTGAGATCGCGCGAGCGAAGCGCTTCGGGTTCGCCTTTACCCACTCCGGAGTGTAGCCAGAGGTAGCATTCTTCCAACTGCCAAACCACAAAAGGACGAGATGAACCTGCTGAATTCGGGCTTGTTCGATCCAGTGATCCAGAATCGTAAAATCAAACTTGTTCTCAACAGGCTCAATCTGTTCCCATGCGACCGGCATCAGTATGGTGTTGATGTGAGCGCGAGCCATCCGTGGAAGGATTTCATCCGCCTGTGCTGCCGTTCCTGCCGCGGAATTGCCCAATTCGCCGCCGAGAACAAGGAACGGTTGGCCATCAACTATTAACTGCGTCGCGCCATGAGAACGGTCGAGGTGAGGAATCTCTTGTGCCGACAGCTGAGCCTTTCCGACCAGCAGCACCACCGAAATGGAAACGGTGAGCGAAAGGATATAGCGCCCCATACGTCAACGAACCTCCCTTTTCTGCCTTTGGACCGTGCCGAGGATTGAACTCGACGCCGTGCCTGAGCCATTCGTTCCCCGACCGCTCGGGAAACTCCGCTGGAGGGCCGTCACTATCCTCGATTGGCGATCGCATCGACGTCGGAAACATCGGGTGACGATACCATGGATCGAGACGACATCGATCAAATCGTGGAGAAAGCTCCGCCGGCAGTGGGTCCGCTGAACGACCTGTCAGGGGGCGGGGCGGGGTCTCGCCTCAGTGTCTTATCTGGGAGATCACTTCCCAATCAACTCCTCCGTTTCGGGTAGCAAGGAGAGAGAAGACTTTCTCGTGCCTCTCCACAATCCATCCCGCTACACCCATGCGCACGAGAGGCTCGTTGCTCTCAAGAGGAAGTACGATTCAACGAACCTCTTCCGGCTTAACCAGAATATCAAGCCAACAAGTTGACAGTCCCAGAACCCCAGAAGCAGGAATTGGGCCGGTGACTCTCCCGTAGTGACTAAATAAGTACTTGGCCCAATTACGAGCACGTTGACCGGCCGCCGGCCAGTAGCAAGCATTCTGCCGGCAAAGCAGTGTCGAACCGCGAACGCCAGGTTTCCGGCAGTACGGTCGAACGAGTGGTTAGGCGGGTCTGCCCTCCTTACTCCATTCGGTACCCGCATTTCGGACACTTGATTGGATCGTTTGCGAATAGCCAAAGCAGGGGGGACAGAAGGAACGGACCGATGGACCGCACGGTCGTCTTCCAGTTCTTCACCCTGACCGTCGCCCCACACTTCGGGCACGAGGCCCGCGAAGGATCCGTAACGTATGATTCCCTCATCTGCTGTGCCTCGAAGTCGTAGCCGCAGTCGCAACGTAGAGCCGAGTCGGGATTGAAAAGAGAGCATTTCGGACATTTCTTATGGCCTTGGTCACGCAGCCCCCTAACTGCGAATCTTCTTCAACACGGTCTCCATATCGCATCAATTCGAAGAGTGCAAAAAGTTCAATGGACCGCAAGTTGATCGCGCTCGGTCATCGAGCCGTGCCGTCGCCTGATCGCTTCTACGTCGACCCAATAACGGCGCGGGCGCTTTGGGTCGAACCATACATCCAGAACCTTCTCCTGCACAAATGGCTTGGGATCGAAGTAGAAATCCTCGCTGATGAATTCGCGAACGGTTGCGGCCAGCGGGTCCGGAACTGTGCAGTGAATGCAGTAGGGGTGTTGACCACCGACTGTGACCGAATGGTTGACCTCGATGCTTCGGACGTCGGCAACGATTTTCATGCCGTTGGCTCTCAGCCACTCGACCCGGCGTCGTGTTCGAACGGGGAGCCAGAACAAGAGGGCCGCAACCCCCAGGATGATGGCCCCGAACCCGGCTAAAAGCGTCGGCAGTAACCAAAGGCTAAGGAATCTTTCGATGCGGGCTTTCTGGGGATCCCTTGGATCATAGAAGACACTGACTGTTGCCCCGACTTCATACGCCGCCGGACGGCTGCCGGTCGAATCTTCGAAGGTTATTTGCTGGCCGCTCCCGGCCTGAAAACGAATGATCGGATAGTACGACATGGTCCCAGAACTCGTCCTGCGGGCGGTGAAGTCCACCACTTTGCCGGGGGTGCGCACTGCTTTGTGGGAGAAACTATATGTCGAGTAGAATGCCCCTGCGGCGAAAAGGCCGAGAATCAAACCGAGACCAGCGAACACAAACGCGATCCGTCGAAGAGCCTTGACCCCATCCTGCATCGCTTCTTCCTCCGAAGCCGAACACTAGGACATGACGCGGCAGCAGTCAAGGGTGGCCCGGGAACGAATTGTCCCACCCAGATCCCCCCCGGTGTTACAGCACCCTAACAGGTTACGTAGTCGCTTCCCGCCAGGATCGGCCTGACGATCGGCAGCTTAACGGATCGACTTCAGCGGGGCAGTTCTGTTCGCGGTCCGCTGCAACGAAATGTTAGGCGGGTGACTATGTTCTGGGCGTCAGCTTCCGTCCACGGATTGCTGTCATTGCACCGTACTCTCCTGAAGCTCGCAAGCTTCAGAGCTGGCGAGAACAAGAAGGGTGATTAGCCTCGTCATTATTTGCACGTGTCTCCTAACGGAAAAAGTCGGCGCCTGTCTCCTCAGCGATACAGTTGATTTTGTGCGAGATCCGTGTCGCATTCGGAACGATCAGAGCGGCTCGGCAAAAACCAGAGTGTAACCGTTCGGATCCTCGATCACGACTTCTGTCTGGCCGTATGGCTGACGATGCAGTGGCTCGAGTACTTTTATTTCAGAGAGCCTCGCCAACGCCTCTGAAAGACCGCGCACACCTTTGATTCTGATATACACATCCCATACTCCGCCCGCTCGTCTTCTGTACAGGTCCGGCTTTTGATAGCCGCCAAGTTGCTGTAGCATGATCTCCACGCCATCCCTCCTTAGGATACAGAAGACGTGCGGCGGTGATTCCGGAAACGGGTCTGCGCTGAACCCGAGATTGGCCTTATACCAACGCATCGTTGAAGCCACATCGGCAACCAAAAACACCGGACTCGCGCTTTTCATCTTGATGCTGTGGTTCGACATAATCTGTCTCGCTTCTGGAGATTAGCTCTGCCATGGCGTCGTTGGTGGTTCCAATCAAGCTCTCCCTGCAAGTCGGCGCCAATATCCGCACGCCACCCAGAGGGCGCCTACCGGCACGAGCAACAGCCCGACCTTCCCGAAGATCTGACACATCAGCGATAGGGGGCATCGCCAGGCCGTCGCACCCCCCTGGGAGGAAGGGCAGCAGAGTGCCCAGAATAATGCCCGCTGTCGCAGTAGCAACGCCCAAGCAGTGAGTTAACAGTCGAATCGTCATTGCCGACATGGTGCGTTTGATTCTAGACCTGCGCCCTGACCGCCTAACGTGAAGTTCAGCGGCCCGCCACAACGCAGCTCGAACGATCGAACGAATCGTCGCGTAGCGGGGTCCGCTGGAACGTGTGTTAGGCATGCCCTGTGGCACCTGACGCGCCATTTCGCGTCGCAGATCACCGTTGCCTTTTTTCGCAAGCCGCTTCGTCTCAGGATTCCAATCAACGATCATCGGCTCTTCTGGTTTCGCGTGGCCGGCTTGCGCAAGCCAGTGGACCGCCTCGCGACTTCGATCAGAACCGGCTGTCAAAAGGAACGAGCGTACTACTTCCGATCGGCCTCGGAAGTGGCGAACGCGGCTGCGCGGCCCGAATTGGAGATCGCCGCCGAAAGTGGGTCCTCAAAAGGCGCTTAACCGCCCTATTTCGAGTCGAGGGCATCGATCCCGACCCAGCGCAACGCCTCCTGCCGGTCAGCAAACGCCCGCATTCGCACCGCTTTCCCCTCTCGAAAAGCGAAGACGTCGGCAAGCAGCACTTCCTGCGATTGGCTGGAGTCCTTGGCCCGCACTCTCGCGCGCACGAAGACCACGATTTTGTCGCCCGCGCGGATAAATCGCTCGGGCTCACTCCGCACCTCGGCCCAGGCATCCCGGGACTGCTTCAGGTATTGCTTGACGGCGGCGCGCCCGTGATAAGTGCCGCCACCGGGGAACTCGGCTGGCTCCGTCCATTCGATATCGTCGTCAAGCGACTTTACAGCCGCATCGTAGTCGCCACGATTGAATGCGTCGTAGGCGTCACGGAGAGCCTCTACTGCTTGCTCCACCTTGGTATCGGCCCACACGGAAGTCTCCTCTCTTGAAGTCTCAGTTCGATTTGGCGAGGCCGTGGAAGCGCGTCGACCACTCGCGGATCCCGCCGCCCCGACACAGGAGGAGATCACGGCCAAAGCCAGGAGCGTCAGCAGGAGGCGCGCGAATTGGACGAATCTGTGTGGGTACGGTCGCTCAATTTGATCCGAAGATGAGTTGCAGCTCAACACAACAATTCTAACGCGCTTTCTGTGCGGAAACCCTGTCGGGCGCCTCGGCGGCCGTAGCGCTCTTCGAGTCAATGCAGTCCGACGACAGAATAATGCGCCTAACGGCTCCAAATTCTGCGGGTTGAACAGCACAGCGAAGATGCTGCCGAGATCGAGCGGCGGAATCGGCGCCAGCTTCGGATCGTGTCCGGCAGCCAGTCGCCGGGTCGCTTCGCCCGTCGGATGAAGGGTCGTGTCCTTCAGTCTCATCGGACCGATGATGCGCCGGTTGAGCAGAGCGTCGTAGGTCGTTCCGGCCTTGTTCGCGAGTGCGAGACCGAGAAGGCCATAGCCAACCTTGAAGTATTCCCACTGGGCGCCCGGGTCCCGCGATAAAGTCAGGCCGGCGAGCCACAAGCGCATATCCGAAGCGGTGAAACGCGCCAGGGCCTCGAGGGGTTTAGGGGTGGTGATGGGAGAGAAAGGGAAAAAGGGAAGCCCGGACGTGTGGGTCGCCAGATCCGCAAGCGTGATCGCGCGCCCGTTGCGCTGCGGCGTGCGAAATCCGGAGGGCAGGTAGCGATCGACGGGATGGTCGAACTGGAGTTCCTTGCGATGCACCATGTCGGCCAGAAGGAGCGCCGTGAAGACCTTCGTCACCGAACCGATTTCGAACAGTGTGTTTGCGGCAACGGATCGTGCATCGCCCGAGTCCTGTTTGCCGTAAACGATCACCCGTCGGCGTCCACGCTCGACGATCCCGACGGCCATGCCTGTCGCGCGTTTCTCGACATCAATGCGACGACGGAGAATGTCGCGTATCGCCTCGTCCGAGAGGTTGACGGTTTGGGCCTCGGTTCGACGGAGGGCCAGGAGACTGGCGCAGGAACTCAGGATAAAAGTTCGTCGTTTCATCATTTGCACTCGCGCGGTCGCCTAACGGCACAGAGTTCAGCGACCCAAGCTGTTTGCCGGTCCGCTGCGACGACGTGTCAGGCGCTGGCAATTGGTTCCAGCAGTTCGATCCGATTCCCGAACGGATCAGCAACGTACGCCCGATCGTATCCGGGAAGCGGCTCATCGGTGGTAACGGCGAAGCCGGCGTTCCGGCAGCGCTCCACCAACTTCGTGAGATTCACGACGAGCAAAGCGGGATGCGCCTTCTTTGCGGGTCGAAAGTCGTCCTCGACGCCCAAATGAACCTGCGCGTCTCCCGCCGAGAACCACACGCCGCCTCGGCGCGCTAAGTTTTCCGGCTTCGCTTGCTCGGTCATACCGAGGACGTCACGATAGAAGGCACGAGCATCCTCTTCCCGCCCGCGGGGCATGGCAAGCTGCACATGGTGGAGTGCTCGGATCATTTCAGTGGCGGCGGGGGCGCGGCCACCGTCATGCCATGCCGCCGGAAGACGTCCATCATCTTCGCGCTGTCGGGCGGGCCTCCGGCCGCGGCGCCGATTACTTCGGCAGCTTCGCGGAAGTACGCGGGCCCCATTATTGCGGGGGTTATGAGGGCGAGCTGTTTCACGTCCTCGCTGCCGAGGTTATCGAAACGGTGCACTGCCCCTCGTGGGATGCACAGCGCCTGCCCGGGACCAACCTCGATGGGCGTGCCGTCAACCGTCCAGGTAAGGACGCCCTCGATACCGTAGAGGACCTCCTCGTAGGCGTCGTTCTTGTGGGCCGGCGCAGCCAGCTTCTGCCCGACGGGAACGAGAACCTCGAACACCGACACGCTGCCGTTGGAATCATCGCCCGCGAGGAGGAACCGGATCCCTAGCGGACCAATCTTGATGATCTCTTCCGAAGGATTGACTCTGATCGTACCGTGCTGCATATGCACGCCCCTCTTTGAGTAAAGTCACCGGACGTTCTCCGATGTGCTCCATTCGCAGTGTAAGCAGAATCCCTGCCGTTCCAGCTCATGCTTGTGCTTCGAACGTCCCGTTCTCTTCCTGGTCCGCCCAACGGCCGGAGTTCAGCGGCCGCGCCGCGACACAAAGCAAAACGTTACTGGAAGACCAGCTGCGTCGCGGTCCGCTGGAACGACATGTAGGCGGGCCCCTTCTCACCGACGCTATTCAAGCGATGACCCGTTGCGCACGAGGACGATCTTTCCTGTCACCCCTCCCTTCCCGAGCAACTCGTGCGCGTGTCTTGCCTCGACAAGCGGAAATCGCTGGGCGATCAGCGGCTTGATCTTCTGCTGTTTAAGGAGGTCAAGCAGGGCGATCAAGTCCCGTCGAAACAATGCCGGTCTCAGCCGTTTAAGCCACTGGATGCTGTAAGGGACCACCCGTTTCCGCCCCGGGACAAGCCAGCCGCCAGCGATGTACAACCCGAAGATGGCTATCCCACGAAAGCGATGACGACGACCTGACCGACCTGAAGCCAATCGCCCGCCACGTAGCGAGGCAGTAAGACCATAGGCCACTACCCTCCCGCCAGGACGGAGAGCCTTGCGGGAACGCCATATATGCGTTCCACCCATGCCGTCAAAGACAGCATCTACGCCCTCGCTCGTCAGGCGGTGAATTTCTTCGACGAAGTCCTGATGCTGGTAATCGATTGGGATACCGCCCAGGTCGGAAACGGCCGACGCCCCTCGCGATGAACAAGTACCGTACATCTCCAGCCCCGCGAGGCCCCCAAGCTGCATTAGCGCCGAGCCGACCCCGCCTGCCGCGCCGTGAATCAACACGCGGTGGCCCGGTATAACCTTGGCCGAGTGATGCAGCATCTGGTACGCCGTGACGTAGTTCAGCACGAGGCTGACCGCCTCGGCGGCGTCCAACCCGGATGGCGCCGGAACCAGTTCACGTTGCGGCAGGCAGACGAACTCTGCGTAGGCGCCGCTGATCGGCAGCGCGGCAACCATCTGGCCTGGTTCGATTCCAGAGGTACCGGCGCCGAGCCGATCCACCACGCCAACCAGATCCCACCCCGGCGTGAAGGGTACCGAGGGCGTCTCGGGATGAATGCCCTCGCGCATCATTACGTCGGGGAGGGAGACGCCTGCGGCCAGCACTCGCACCCGCACTTCACCATTCTTCGGCTCGGGGCATTCTTCTTCAACCACCCGAAGTGCGTCGGGCCCGCCGTAGTGAGTGACGATGACGCGCCTGTGTCTCATGGACCTCTCCTTCCCCTGCCGGGCACTCGGGCTTGTGCGGCGTAACGGCAAGTTCAGCGGGCGGCGCGGCCGAGTAGTTCCCCTGTGCCACCACTCGCGTTTTCACCTCTTGCTTCCCACCGGAGCGCGACTCGGGCCGCTCTGCTGTACCGACGGGAGGAGGCGACGGCGACAATCGCGCCCTAGAGGCGGTATAGCATCAATTTGTGACGAGTGCCAGGATTGCTGCACTACTGACCGGTATCTTCCTCATAGTGGTAATGCTCTTGAGCGGCAGAACTGAAATTCGCGATGAACTCGCTTGAGGAATGCTCCGCGCCAAGTCAGGGTATGGCGGTCCACTAATTCGATAAACGGGATCAGTAGCGACCATACCCCCAGGGACCAAAGAAACACGATTTCGAACTTCCTGGTGCTGACGTCAGCGGTGCGAAGGAGTAGCGGCCCAACGAACAGACCCACCCCCGTCGCCACTGCAAAGGGCCACGCTCTAAACCAAACGGCGTGGTCAAAACGAGCAATGGGATTAAGAGCATAGCGCCGGTGATCGCCGCAAGGCACAATCCGGCGGTTACCTTGACCACGGCTTTGGTGTAAGGGTTCATCGTGGAAGCCGCCTAACGACACAGAGTTCAGCGCCGGCTGGAGCCGAGTACTTGCACCGTGCCAGCCATGATGTTGTCACTTAACCGTTCCCACCGTAGCTCCGCTCCCAGCCGCTCCGCTGCAGTGACGGGTCAGGCGGGGCATAGACACTTGCAGAGCCAACCGGTCGGTGAACCGAAAACTCAACCTGCGTAAGCAAAATCGGCTTCTAACTCGGCTGGGTCGCGCCCGATCAGCCTCACAGACGTCGGCTGTGTCCCGTCAGTGTCGTATCTCGGAGATCACTTCCCAATCAACTCCTCCGTTTCTTGAAGCAAGGACGGTGAAGAACAGCTTGTTCCTTTCCACAATCCATCCATGATTCGCACTCACGAAACTGAAGTTGAAGTTTGCCCACTTCGTTCTATGGAGTTCTTTCCAGTTCTTTCCTCCGTCGGTGGAGCCCATGAGCACCTCCATAGGCCCTTGAAGCCCGTTCTTCACCAGCAGCGCCCCGTCTGGGGTCACGGTTAGCTGCGGTCGGGCAAGCGAGAGGCTGGTCAAGATCCGTCCTCCTTCGCGCCACGTAGTTCCACCATCAAGCGTGGCGAACAACATCGGGCGAGCACCCCAGCCAGACGGGTAGTGTGATGTCAGGGCGTATCCCCGCAGTGGATCAGAGAAGCTCACCACCTCACCCCTGAATTCCCGGTCGACGCAATCCCACGTCACCCCACCGTCCGAGGTACGCCAAAGACCATTTGTCCTACTGTTAAGGAACCACCCGTGCTCTTCGTCTGCGAAGAAGAAGTCAGAACCATCAAGCGAGCCGGGGAACCAGTCGTCAGGGATCTCATAGCCCCGCCAGGATTGACCTGAGTCTGAAGTGAGCATGAGCCAATCGCGTGAATGAACCGCTCCGAAGGGGCGCTTGAAGAGAAGCAGACGCTCCGGAACCAGCTGACTTTGAGAAAAGGGGTCCGAGACTGCCAGGTCCGACCGCCATCCGAAGATCGGACCAGGCGGGTTCTCCATTTGTCCGGGCTTTTCAGTCGCACCGTCACCCAAGCGTTGGAGGGATCCTCGAAATAAGCCGCCATTGGAAACCACTCGTCAGTTAGAATCTTCGTCCTGTTCCAAGACCTGCCGCCATCAGTTGTTCCGAACACTCCTTCCACGCCAACCATCCACCCGAACGGCGGGTTGCCTGGAAACATCTTCAAGATAGGCGCCCGTGGCAAGAACTGAGGTTCGAGGAGGGGTGGAGACTCCACAATCTCCCTCTCGGGTTCTTCGGACACGGCCGGTGACTCTCTCCTACAGCTCCAGCTGCAAAGAACGAGGAGACAAGACAGGACACGCGTTCCGGCGAAAAGCGTCGAATTTCCTCTCATCGGTCATTCTTATTAGACCCCGGTGCAGTTCGGGGCGTTCCGCGCCGCCTAACGCCAAGTTCAGCGGCCCGCTGGGGCCTCATCACCAGACGATCAATGCAAGAAGCGCGAGGGCGGGTCCGCCGCGACGTGTGTTAGGCATGCCCAATGGCACCAATCGGGTGGAAAGCGGAGCGGCGTCACAAGCAGGTAGGCGCTCCTGAAGACAGGATTAAAGATCCCAAAGGGATATGTCCTGACGCCCCGGACGATGACCTGGAACCCGGTACTTGGACCAGTGCTCACCGCTCCAACCTGAGTCTACCACCGTCGTCAACTCGCACGGACCGCCTAACGGCAACACGTTCAGGGCCCGCTGAAGGAGAACACCATGGATCGGGCCGTAACTGATCGCGCCGCCTCAATTTCCGAGCGATAGCAGACTCCCAGCGGTCCGCTGGAACGACGTGTTGGGCGGCCATGCCCGCTTGACGACTCAATGACTCGATCGCTCGATGTCAAAACTAACGGTGTTCGACCGCGCGTAGGCGCAAACGGTCAGTTGGTATGAACCGCCGCCCAGGAATTGTTCCGCAAATCGGACAATCTTCTCGTACTCCTTCTTCGTGGTTGCTTGGTCCGGTTTTTCCATCAGGGACTTCTCCTCCGCTAAAACCCGTTGGCAGTACTTCCGCGCGTGCTCGATCATGAGCCGGAGGTCGCCTTGGAGCAGGTGTATGCGTTTCCCGGCGGGCAGAACGAAGTCCCCGATCATCGAGGCTTCGCCGCCTCTTGCAGGTTGGTACCAATCATCCCAATCCGGCGGGTCCACGAAGAGTCCTGGCGGAATTGTCAATCGTTCACCATGTTCAAGCGAGGTAATGAGAAAATCCGGTAGTCCGACTGAAGAGCTAAACGGGCTGAACTGGTTCTGTCGTATGTCTTCCACGCTGGAGTTGTCGACATAAACGTCAACGATGATTGGCTCATCATTCTTGAACTTCTCTTTGCCCAGGTTTAGCTCGGCCCGGATCCCAGAGTGCGCTCTTCCATGTCGCGCGCACGGTTGTGCCTTTCCTTCACCGACGAGTAGGACGATCCCAAATGCAAGAAAAGCCAGACGTCGGCTGTGTCCCGTCAGTGTCGTATCTCGGAGATCACTTCCCAATCAACTCCTCCGTTTCTTGAAGCAAGGACGGTGAAGAACAGCTTGTTCCTTTCCACAATCCACCCATGAGTCGCACTCACGAAACTGAAGTTGAAGTTTGCCCACTCCGTTCTTTGGGGTTCTTTCCAGTTCTTTCCTCCGTCGATGGAGCCCCTCGTTATCACCTTTTCGTTCCCACTGGAGCGCGACTCCCAGCCGCTCCGCTGCAACGATTTGTTAGGAGGCGGGTGCCTAGCCAGTGGGGCCCGATTCGGTGTCCGACCGGCTGGACTTTGGTTGTTCGAGTTCCAGTCGCTTCTGGCGTTTCCGTTCGGTTTTTTCCGCTCTTTTCTTCTGATCCTGTTTGACGAGCTCCTCGATCGACAAGATAGTTTCCGGGCGCACCTTTCGAAAACGCTTTTCGTACAAATACCCGATGAACTCGGGCAGTGGCATCTTCCACGGTTCTTGCCTGTGGTTGTCCATGCCCCCGAGTTTCTTCGGGTTCATACCGAGTTCTCGAGCCATCTGTACTTCAGCATCACTCAGCCGATGTCTCTTTCGTGCGTCGATCCAGACCTGGAACTTATCTGGAATCTTGCTTTTTGCCATAACCATGCGCCTTCTTTCAGGTGGCCGAAATCCGCCTAACGGCTGAAGTTCAGCGCCCCCCGCTTTCTGCTAGTCCACTGGACGACCTTCGTTAGGCGGCTGTGGATTGAAGCACTTACTTGCCTCACTGCCCACATTCCATCGGGTCGTCGCCCAAAACCGCGGTTCCAATAGAACAGATGAACCACTGGCCATCTTTGATGAGCGCCTTAAAACTTCGATTGGTACTGCCTGATCCCCGAATCGGTCCGATATTTGGCACAGCCGGTGACGACCCACCAGTCTTCATCTGCCGGTGTCTTATACTCAGCGTTGCTCCACCCCCCGCGGTACACCGCCAACACGACAAATCGCAGCAAGCGGTCCGAGGTCTCAAACCGCAGGCCACGCTTCCATTCCTCTTTGTCCTGTATCCCTCCGCGACACTGAGGTGGAAGCAGTTCGAAAAGAACGTCTAGATGTCTGTCAGAAGTCGCTTCGGCTGCCGCCTTTAACTTTGCGACCAAGGTGGCTCTGTTATTTTCCGGAACCTGACTGAGGGCTCCTTCTTTGACGACAAGCCGGGGCCCTCCCCTGGCTGACACTCCCACGAGGGTCAAGAGGATCAGTCCACAAAGCGCTAATCGCGCATAAACTGGTGTTCGCATCTTCCATCACGTATCTGGCGCCTAACGGCATGAGTTCAGCGGGTGTCCCGGCCGAGCAGTTGCACCATGCCACCAGCCGCGTTTTCAACGGTTCACCGGCGCGGTGCCGGGGCCGCTCCGCTGCAACTAATGTTAGTCCTTTAAACGCCCCCTCCGGGGTCGCGTTTCTGCGGAAAGAAACTTCGATTTGGGCACTTCTGAAACCCGCGCCCCGTTTGAAGTTTCTTAGGAGAAGGCGGCGTCACCGGTAAACGTCTCGACGGTGTCCGACTTTAACCACCACGACGACCACCAGGTCGTCGTCAATGGTGTAAAGAATCCGGTAGCGGCCTTGTCTCACTCTATAGCGCTCCTGATCGGAAAGCTTCTCGCAGCCCTCACACCTCGGATCATCTGCCAGCCTGTTGATCCTCTTGATGATTCGCTGTCTGTCTTGCTTTGGAATCTCCTCCATTTCCTTCAGGGCCGACGGTTTGATGAGGAGCTTATATTTGGCCACGGTTCTTCAGATCCTGAAGAACCTCTTCAAACAACAGATTTGGTTCATTTGCCCGCTTGTCAAAGGCTTCGAGGTCTTCTGCGTCTTCGGTCAGCGCAACCCGCACCGCTTCGTTCACGATCTCCGACAGCGAACGCTCGGTTGCAGCTGCCTTGATCCTCAGTGCTTTGTGGATTTTAGGGTCGAAATAGACCGTCGCCCTCTTCGTGGCTACTTTCATGATCAGATTTTAGCGTTTTAGCGTCTTGACGTCAAAGCGTTTCCCCCGCCTTCAGCGGGCGGCGCTTTTTGCGGGTCCGCTGCAACGATTTGTTAGGAGGCGTCGATGCGGCGCAGGGTGGTTGAATGGAGGAAGGACATGTGATCGACCACGAGGCGCCACCATCAACGGTTTTCGTGATCTGAAAAGCATCCTTCAGATCACTGTCCATCGCCCACCCATTGTTCTTGTCGATGAAAGACAGCTGAAAGGCAACACCTCCGGAACCGACGTTTCTCCAACTCTTGCCGCCATCTGTAGTCCTGAGCAGGAAGCCATCACCAGAGACAAAGCCGATTGTCCTGTCAAGGAAGAAAACGGTTCGTACATACGGTGCCTCCTTGAGAGCGCCGTTCAGGACCCCAGGTCCGGCCTCCGTTACTCGTGAACACGACCTGCCCGTTTGCTTTGGCCCAGCCCCAGTTCGAATCGATGAAACCGATGGTGGGCCAGTCATGCGGATTCCTGGAGCCAGTGGGAACCGGCGCTTGCTTTCGCCACTTCTCTCCTCCGTCATCTGTCACGTAGACGGCATTCCTCCCGATGGTCCAGCCCCTCTGGTCGCCCCAGAAACAGAAGTCGAAAAGGAGATCACCGTCAGGGAAGGGACGCCAATCGAAGAAGATTCTTAGCCACGTGCGCCCGCCGTCCTGGGTTCGCAGCACATAGGTGATGTCGCTGCAGCTGCTTTCCCGCCCTCCACTCCCCACGACCCATCCAACCAGCGGAGTAATGAAACGGACGCGCAAGTGGTTATCATAGCAATCTGGTTTCTTTACGGAACGAGCGGGCGGGCCCCAGGCGAGTAGTTGCCCCGAGCCACGACTCGCGTTTTCACCTCGATATAACAGTGGTCGCAGCGCCGGGGCCGCTCCGCGATGTTAGGCGGCTTCAGTCGAGTCCCAAAGCAGCCTATTATTTTCCTGCTATTTCGGGAAGGAGCTGACTCTCCCACCTGTCGCACCGATCGGACCTATGCCGATGTCCTTTGCTTTCTGGCTGATCTCGCGCTTCTTAGGATCAGCAGGTAAATAGCGGCTAGCACGATGTAGTTGACTGCCAGGAACCGCACGTCCTCCCAGGGAGTTCCATCCCATCCATACGACGAAAAGGGCCAGAGGAAATGGGTGGCGAAGATCCCCCGGTGGGTGAAGATGTCGATTGCAATGTGAAGACCCCAGCCCAGTATCGAGTAAACCGGGCGACGGGCGAACAGCCAGACCAGTCCAAACGCCAGTCCGAAGACGACCAGGCTGTGGCTGGAGTGGTAAAGCTGCCAGACGAACTGGAAGTGTTGCGGCCCGTGCGGGTCGGGCAGCAGGGACCGGGTGGTGCCCGTGAGCAGCCACCAGATTCGGACCGCCGCCGGGATGATGAAGCTGAAGAGATCGGGGAAAGCGCCCCAAAACGCCGCCCAGCCGAGACTGGTCGCAATCTGTGTCTTCCTCCGCAAGCCGATCGCCCCTGCCGTTGCCCAGAGTCCGTGTGCCAAGATATCCATAGAACTCCGTAACAACCTACATTGTCACCTCTTGGGGATGAGCCGAGCCAGTTTTTTTCGCGAAACGGTTCAATTTCCTGGCCATCTTTCCGACAAATCGGGAAAGGAGAACCTAAGTTGTCTCAAAGACGTGTTTTCACTAAGGAGTTTCGAGTAGCGGTGGTGAACCGCATTTTGAATGGTGAGAGCGTCAGTGCGCTTCATCACGAATTCAAGAAAAAGCGCAGCATCCTGTATCGGTGGGGAGATGCTTATCCGGCGGAGGGAGAAGCCGGATTGAGCCGGTCGGTAGGCCGGCCACCAGGATCGCCGGGATCCAGCCGTCCGGTGAGTACAAGAGGGTGGACGCAGCTGCGAAGAGGATTGCCGAGCTGGAGCTCATCGAAACGTCCGCCTTCCCGTCTTCTCAGAAAGGCAAGGAAGGTGGGCTGCTCTTCGGCAACCGCTTGCCTTGGTCGCCCACCCTGCATACTGTCGTTCTCCTGAGGCCGACTGCCCTGGTCATTGGCCGGCGGGCGGTTGCCAAAGTTCTACCTTGTTTCCTTCTGGATCGATGACCCAGGCAAACTTTCCGTACTCGAAAAACCGGACGTCCACTTGGGCCGTCGAAGTTGAAAGGTTCAAAAAAACGAGCTCTGACCGATAGACCAGGTCAGGCCCCACACGGCCGTTGACGAACTGTGGGACATAAAGCGTGAAATTGCGTTCCAGTTGAGGTTCAAAAACAATCCGGTGAAGCACCTCCTCAAAGTCGTCCGATGAAGGAGTATTGCCGCCGTACTCGACGACCATCTTCGCTATTGGTTCGTCCTCCGACTTGAATCCAACGAACAGGTAAGATTCGCGGATTATTCCTGAGAGTGGGATCGGCTCAAAGACCCGGGTAGCGGTGCACAATTCCCGGCCGTTTCGGGCAAATACGGTCACCCGGGCAGTTTCTCCGTCAACCAGAAGGACACCGGTGCGTCTTTTACCGGAAGCGAAGTCAATGACAAGCGGACGAGAAGCGCCCGACATCTTTGGATTGATCAAGTCCCAGTGAAGCGATGCGTACGGTCCCGCATACAAGCGAAGCTGCGGCTGAGTTCCGCTTAATGAAACACCCCAGTCGGGTCCGATTCGATTCGGATCCGCTCCGTTCACCACGTTCAAAACCAAGTTTGCATAATCAATCTCCACCGAATCCGGCGGGAAACTGCTGGCTCCGTCCAGCACCTCAACGGCGGCGAGCGAAAAAGACAGATAGAAGCCTACAACGATGGCTCGAAGCAGTGTGACATACATTGATACCCTCTCTCATTTCCCCCCATACCGGATTTGATGCGCCGTTGGTCAAAAAAGCCGATGGAGCGCCCCCAAGGAATTTTGTACGAACGGGAAGAACTCTGAGAACTAAGAAGCAGACCGCCTAACGGCACAGAGTTCAGCGGGCGGCTGGAGCCGATACCATGGATCGGGCCGACACTGATCAAGGTCGCTAAATCGTGGAGAAAGCAGTCCTCCCAGCAGGTAACGCCGGGTTAGCCCTTTAAACGCCCCCTTCGGGGTCGCATTTCTGCTGAAAGAAACTCAATTTTAGACACCTCTGGAACCCGCTCCACGCTTGAAGTTCCTTAGGAGGCGGCATTACCCGAGCAACACTCGGAAATCCGCCTCTGCCATTTCGCAGTCGCGTAGAATCTTTGAAAGAAGACCAGGTCCAATGGTTTCGTCAGCATGGATAGGAACAGAGGTGCCTCGGCCATCAGGGTGGGCCAGGAAGTGGTGACTCCCCTTGATCCGGACCACCCCAAATGGGAGGGGGGAGATGGTGAAACTAAGTGAAGGACCGTACGCATCGTCAGAAAGTACCGACCTAAGGAGCTGACAGGTCGAAGGCCTGCTTCCCTGTGCTTGCAGGCGTGGGCGGGAGGCTGTCGGGCGCTAACGTCCCGGCACGGAATCAGAGGCAGTACCGCCGCCCAGCTTTCGTGAGCGCGGCGACTATCCGCCTCCCGGTTAAACGGGGCAGCTTGGTCATCCCGCTACCTTGATCTTTTGAACCCCCACAAATTCCAGCGGTTCGAATTCCTGTCCCTGTACTTCAAGGCAGAGTTCGATAACCTCGCGGACCCTGTCCATCAACTTGTCTAGCGACTTGGCTTGAGTGTGGCATCCCTTTAAGGCAGGCACAGAGGCGACGTAGTAGCCTTCGGAGTCTTTCTCAATCACGACGTCGAATTCTCTAACCATCGTCCTCCTCAATTCGCTCAAATTAACCCAGACCGGAGGTAGTGTAAAGACCCGGCGCCGCCTAACGACCCGAAGTTGAGCGGCCCGCTGGGTGATTACCTCGCCCCGGGCCGAGCATTCGCCTGTTCACCGACGTCTCAATGAGAGGCCGACTCCAGCGGGTCCGCTCGAACGCATTGTTAGCCCTTTAAACGCCCCCTTCGGGGTCGCATTTCTGCTGAAAGAAACTCAATTTTAGACACCTCTGGAACCCGCTCCACGCTTGAAGTTCCTTAGGAGGCGGAGGGCCTTTCACTCATGCCCGCGGCAGCCGAAGAGCACGAAGCGCCCTTCTCCTACGGGCCCCCGACTGCTTCAGGCGAAGAATCTCTTCGCGCAGCATTCGCTGTTGATTCACGGTCAGAGCGCTCCACACTCTCCGGGCTTCCGGGTTGCTTTCGAGCAACTCGCGAAGCTCCGGCGCCATCAACTCCGCCGCTACTTTAAGAACCAACTGTATTTGGCTACCTGCGTCAATCCCTCGCTCTTTGCAGAGCCCCTGCGGCAGGTCCAGAAACCATCGGGCGTCATCCCATCGTTTGAGCGTGCGCCTCCCTAGGTCGCCACCATTGAGAGTGCCCTCAACAACGGTGGTAGTAGTGATATCCAACGCCGTAACGAAGTCTGCCGGCACTACCACATACCGTGGCAATCGCGGGTCCTTGCGTTCAACGAGCGCTTCTAGTTCGATTTTCGTACTCATACCTTCCTAAGGGTTCAGGAACCTGGAGGTTTCTACAGATCTTTCTAGCGAGAAAGTCGTTGATTTCTCGGTGTCGCGGAACGGTCGTGGACTTCTTGGCGGTTCGGTTGATGTAGACCGAGTGATTGCTGCCCTCTCTTAAGAACTCGCGACCGTGCGATTCGAAGTGGCGAATGAGGTCGATCCGTTTCATGCCGCTGAAACTGATATCGACTCTCGAATCACATCCTTTCCCTCGAGGGAGTCTCGGATCAACTCTCTATTGGCTTCGAGTACCAGCTGAACCGCCTCTCGAAGATCGTGCCGAGCTTCCTGAGAGTGGCCCCCTGAGTGTTTGCTCCAGGAAGCTCCTCCACAAAGCCTATGTAGCCTTCCGGCACCTCCATGAACACGGCAGTCAACGTCATTGACATCGTCATGATGTCCCCATTTTAGCCTCCAGACCAGAACCCGAACACTGGGGCCGCCTAACGGCACAGAGTTCAGCGGCCCGCGCTTTTTTGCGGGTCCGCCGGAACGACGTGTTAGGCGAGCCACTATCTCAACAGCTTTTTCCGACGCCGGTGCCAGAAGGGTACCGACAGCAACAGGGTCAAGACTAACAAAACAGCGAAGGGCGGTGCCCATGCGGGGCGAAAGACAAACACCACCAGAAGCAAACCCAACAAACCACCGATGAGCAGAAACGCAGCGCAGGCTGGTTCTTTGCCTCCGATTGAAGCAGCAAAACGGGAGTCAGAACGCAGGATGCTATAAGCGTTGTCAGAATCACGCTGGCGAACTTGAAGCAATACAGGGTTGAACGCTGAAGCCGAGCGTGGCCCGTCCGGCGTCGAGCGAAACCGGCTCGTTTCGTCGGTTCGGTACTCGATGCCAGCCTGCTGTAGAACACCCGTAGCCGAATCCAGGATCGTCTGGTCTCCGGTATCCAGCACCGTGCTCCAGCTGCGGAACTTGTCTCGCTCTTTTGTGTCCTGGGGTGATGATCTGAGGGGCACTCGGCAGTCACTACATTCCGCGAACCCGTCCCGATAGTCAGCGCCACACTTTGGACATATCATCATCATAGGTCAATGGCTCGCAGCCGCCTAACGACCCGGAGTTGACCGGCCGCCGGCGCGTGGCAATCATGTTGCCTCAAAAGCACCACCGAACCGTGATCACCAGGCTCCCCGGCGGTCCGGTCGAACGACCTGTTAGGGGGCGGAATCAGGCGAGAGTTCGGACTTCTTTTTCAAGCCGGTCACCGAGACTGTCCTTTTCCGTCTCCAGAGCGAATCGCGCTTGCAGATTCATCCAGAACCGTTCGGACAACCCGAAGTACCTCGACAGTCTCAACGCAGTGTCAGCCGTTATCGCTCGCTTGCCGAGTACGATTTCGTTAATCCGTCGGGCTGGAACTGAGATTTCCTTGGCCAAGCGGTATTGGCTGATCTTCAGCGGCTTCAAAAACTCCTCGCTGAGAATCTCTCCGGGATGAACTGGCGGCAATTTCTTCGTCATATGAAAGCCTCAATGATGATCGACAATCTCCACATCTAAGGCGTCCCCCTCCTGCCACCGGAAACACACTCGCCATTGATCGTTCACCCGGATACTCCATTGAGCTTCCCGATCTCCGGACAGCTTCTCGAGTTGGTTACCTGGAGGGACCCGGAGGTCTTGAAGTCTCTCAGCAGCGTCTAGAAGTTCCAGCTTTCGCTGCATGCGGCGCTGAACATCGCTGGGAAATCGTCGGGACCCTTCGCGACGGAAAACCTTTTCGGTCTCTCTGTCAGCGAAGCTTCTTATCACAAAGCGATAATAACGCGTTGCGTTAATAACGTCAAGCGTTAACAGTGGGGACGCCGACGCCTAACGGCACAGAGTTCAGCGGGCGGCCCCAGCCGATTTTTGCCCCGAGCCGCCAGCCGCGTTTTCACCACTTACTTCCCGCCGGAGGGGAGCCGGGGCCGCTCCGCTGCAACGACTGGTTAGCCCTTTAAACGCCCCTTTGGGGTCGCATTTCTGCTGAAAGAAACTCAATTTTAGGCACCTCTGGAACCCGCTCCACGCTTGAAGTTCCTTAGGAGGCGGGTGACCACCGCGGGGTTTCAAGGCCTTGGTGTCGCCCGCCTGCGTCAACCGAGGAGCTTTCGGAACTTTGATTCCGCTTCCCGCCAACCGTCACGAAACTCAATTTCATATACGACGATGTACAATCCTGACAGGACACAACCCCCAAGGAGAAACACCCAAAGATTCTCCTCCTGGGCCGCGATCCAGCAGACCGTTAGCAATAAAAGAACCCAGCCGATAGCGTCGATTGGACGAATGACAAAGGTGATATGCACATCACACCCGCTGGATGTCGGAAGAAGTTTTCCTGAGATCAAAGGACCGTACCGACCAGGAAACGCTTTCCGGACAGCCCGAAAGTCTGTTGCCCCGACTTCGGCCCACAAAGCTGCCTGGCAGAGGGGCACGAAACGGATTGAAGCTGTCTTTTCCAATCACAGATGAGAGTCTCTCTTGTGCCTCCTCGGCACTGACGTTCGTTGAGATGATCGCCCGCTCATATGGAATCAACCACATGCGTTTGCTCGCCGCCTAACGCCAAGTTCAGCGGCCCGTCCGGGCCTCATCACCAGACGATCAATGCAAGAAGCGCGAGGGCGGGTCCGCTGCAACGACTGTTAGGCATGCCCAATGGCACCAATCGGGTGGAAAGCGGAGCGGCGTCACAAGCAGGTAGGCGCTCCTGAAGACAGGATTAAAGATCCCGAAGGATATGTCCTGACGCCCCGGACGATGACCTGGAACCCGGTACTTGGACCAGTGCTCACCGCTCCAACCTGAGTCTACCACCGTCGTCAACTCGCACGGACCGCACCGAGTGGAGACGGAGCCTCGCGGCTCCGCCCCCCTCTAAGAACCGTACATGCAAGTTTCCCTGCATAACGGCTCAAGCATTTCAAAGGGCTCCCTTGTGGGGTAGCCCCAGCTATTCATCCTTCCGCTCGCTGGGCGCGATATTGACGGGCCGACAGATACGACATCATCCGTCGCTCCTTCTTGTATCGCCGCTCCCAGAACAGCCTGGCATATTCAGGCAGGTAGGGATTGGCGTCCTTCGGGATCTTGATATGGCGACCCGAAGGCAGGGCGCCCAACCGTACGACCGTGTACACCCGAGGCCCCTTCCCGGTCTTACACCTGACCGTGAAGATATGCCGTCCGCCCTCGTCTGTCCAGTACTTCCGGAACAGCTCGCGTTTGGACTTCTTGGGATGGCGATGCCGCAGCATCCGCCACAGTTGCTCTCGGACGTACTTGTCGATACGGGCGAACGTTTCCGATGCCACCACGTGGCGATGGTAGTTGCCCCAGCCGCGAAGCGCCAGATTGAGCTTCTTGACCAGGGCCGGCATCGGGGCCGCAACATGGGCTCGGATCAACGTTCCCACTTTCCGAGTGAGGGCGAGGACTCCCTCTTTGGACGGGGTGATATGCAGTACCTTGCCCCGTTTGCGGAAAGTTTGCCCGAGGAACGTGAATCCCCGCGTGATATGCGTGATCACGGTCTTCTCCGGGGAGAGTTCCAGACCACGCTCTCGAAGGAACGCTTCGACCGCCGGTTTCACCTGCTCTTCGAGCAGACGGCGTGATTTGCCGGTGATAATGAAGTCATCGGCGTAGCGGACGAAGTTGACACGGGAGCGGCGGGGTACTGCATCGTGTACGGCACGCTCCAGCCCGTCCAGTGTCAGATTCGCGAGGCAGGGACTGATGATCCCGCCCTGCGGAGTTCCTTTGCGCGTCGGGTACAGCCGACCGTTTTCGACGTACCCGGCCTCCAGCCACTTGCGCAGCACCTCCCGGTCCGTCACGATATTCTCCAGCATCCAAGGCTGCCGGATATTGTCGTAACAGCCGGTAATATCGCCTTCGAGCACCCAGCTCGCCGAATTCGGCTTGGACAGGGCGTTGAAGCCTGCCGCCACGGCGTCCGCGCAGCAGCGTCCCTCTCGAAACCCGTACGAATTGGGATCGGCGAGGGTTTCCGCCACCGGCGCGAGCGCCAGCTTGTACAAGGCTTGCATGGCCCGGTCGTACATCACCGGAATGCTCAGCGGGCGTTTCTTGCCATTCCTTTTGAGAATGTAGACTCTGCGAAGCGGTTGGGGGCGATAGCCCCTGCGACATAGACTGAGGGCGGCCCGCCACTTGGCGCGCGCGCCCCGCCACACCACACCGTCTACGCCGGGCGTGTTGTCGGCCTTTGTTGGAGGTCACTCTTTTGACAGCCAGTAGCTTGGCGTAGAATGAGTGAGTGAGAAGCCACTGGAGCGAGCGAACTCGATTCCAGCGCTTTTGCTGAACAGCTTTTGCGATACGCATCTGGAGCTTTCGCACTTCGCGGCGAGCGTGGTCCCAGTCGACCTGTTCCCACTTTTCCGCGTCGCGGACGGGCGCACCAGCCGAAGCCGTCATTTGCTTTCCCGTCTGAGGAAGGTTCTCCCGATTCTCTCGCAATGAAACACCAGTCGGACGTCAGCCCTCCGTTTCGGCCGACCGAGGGTCAGGCGTTTCGAGGGGATCCGCGTCGGCGAACCCTATCCTCCCCATTACAGGAAGGCGTTGGCTTCCTCCGACCTCTTCGTGTCGACCCTTCATAGGCCTGCCTTGCGGTTGGCCTGCCCGGAGTCGCCCCGGGCGAAGTGACGACCTTTCCACGTTCCTCGTGATTGTCTACGGGGACTTAGGTGGAACCTGTACACCGGCGGCGGTACTGCCTCTGATTCCGTGCCGAGACGTTAGCGCCCGGCAACCTCCCGCCCACGCCTGCAAGCACAGGGAAGCAGGCCTTCGACCTGTCAGCTCCTTAGGTCGGTACTTTCTGACGATGCGTACGATCCTTCACTTAGTTTCACCGTATCCCCCCTCCCTAGCCCTTACCGGACGGAGCTTCCAGCGGGAGGTCCTCTCACGATTTCCTCCCACTTCGGTACGTTGTCGGAGGAGCTTCACACCCCGTCATCAGCGCGACGGCAGCATGTCCTCCCAGGGACTTGCGGGAATACGCAAGGTGCTGTCCGGTCTGGTTAAACCTCCCTTTCAGCACATACAATCACGCGACCTCGTGTCGCGACTAACGCAATAAGTTCAGCGGCCCGCTGGGGAGGATACCATGCGTAGGACACAAACTGAGTGGCCCAGCTTGATTTTCAAAAATAGCGGGGCTCCCAGCGGGTCCGCTGGAACGACTGGAGGAGGAGGAGGCGACTGCTCAGTGTCGGGTCTTTGGCGTGGTATTACATTCGCATTCGAGCCCGATCAAGTGCTCCTTGCCGTTCAACTGGGTGACCTTCTTAACCCTGACCTTTCCAGTAAACCGGCCGATGCTAATTTCGGCCTGCGAGCACTCGGGAGCCCCTTGCGCGCTCGCAAGCTTCTCTTTCCCAACCGCGAGGGACAACAACATCGAATCTGAACCCACGCCCTCTGCAGCCATCGACTCATCCCTGTAATAGACTGTAACAGTCACGAATCCGTTGCGGGCAGGGAGTTCAAAGCTTCTGGTTGTACTGTGTTCCTCGCCCATATCCGTGGTGAATTCTCCAAGGATTTTCACATACTGAGCAGCGAACTTCTCAAGCTCCTTTTCGTCCGAAATCTCGAGCATCGCCTTCTCCATCGCCTCGGCAGCTTCGTCACTTTGATCCGCAACATAGACGTGGCATTTGTCACCTGCCGGTTTGGCCGGAGCCTGAGCAGAGAACAAGAGCGTGATTAATAGAAGTTTGATCATTCTCTTCATTTCCTTCCACTTCGGCGGTCGCCGCCCAACGGAAGAAGTTCAGCGGCCCGCTGGCGACGATACCACGGATCGGGCCGAAACGAACCGAGTTCCCGAAATCGTGGAGGAAGCTTAGGATCCAGCGGGTCCGCTGGACGACATGTTAGCCAGCCGCGTTTTCATCTCTTCGTTCCCACCGGAGCGGGACTCGGGCCGCTCCGCTGCAACGACGTGTCAGGAGGCGGCAGTCCCCCTGAACCTTGACCCTCATCCAATCGTTAACCTAGCGTGCCTATGGTGCTTGCGTGCAGAGTGTGGATTTGTCGATTTCCCTTAGCAAGCGCCAGCACTTGCGCTCCTCTTTCCACGGACAATTGAGAAAACGAGCCAAACAACAAGCGCGGTCAACGGTGGGGCAAATATGGTGATAAGCCGTTGAACGGCAGTCCCGAGATCCAAATGCAGACCTACACCGGCGGACTTACCGGTTGTGATCCAGAAAGCGAGGCTGCAAACGACCATCGCCAAGACCAGTTGGATTACGGGACTGAGCAACAAGAGTGCAAGTATGATTAATCGGCTCCTAAGCCCTCTTCGCGCGAGCAGTAGCGTCAATAATGAGAGAACGCTTGCCCAGATGATCATCGTAGTGAGAACCCACGGATTACCTATGGTTCCGTCCATTTCCACCCAGAACTCAAGAAATCCGACTCCCATGTTCCTCCCCGCCGCCTGATGGCCGGACTCGCCCTTTTTCAGCCGATCAGGTCCATGTGCGATTAGACACCGGTGCTCGGGTTTCGGCGCCGCCGCATAACGGAGAAAGTTCAGCGGGCGGCTGGAGCCGAGTCGTTGCCCGAGCCACCACTCGCGTTCTTACCGTTCACTTCCCCCGGAGGGGAGCCGGGGCCGCTCCGCGGCCCGACGGGTTAGGCGGGTTGGCGCAAAGTCGCCAGTTCGTACAGAGTTTCAGGAGCAATGTCCGCGCCGTTCGGCCAGGAAACCGTGCCACCATCGAGAAAGAACCGCCGAAAGTAGGCTTGCTCTTTAAGTGGTTCAAATACTGGTCCCGTCATCCATTGAGCAAAATCAACCGTACCTTCCAGATTGTCGTTGAACGTCAAGTGGATGCGGTAACCGCCACGATACTCGGCCCGTATCACTGAGGGCAAAAAGTCCATCCCTGTTACTCCAGCGGAGGAATCCGGTCGATAGGCCGGCCCGCCTTAAGATTCTCCCAGTTGTCGTCCAGTTCTTTCCTGTGCAAGTCGGCCCATTCACCAATCAACCTCAATGCAGTCCTGGACTGTATGTTGCCCACTGTCATCCGGCCATCAAAGCCGAACTTGCCCTGCTGTCCCTGGAACTCGGCATGGAAATGAGGAGCGCCGTGCTCCGCGAAGTACATTCGAATGATGATCCCGAAGAAGATCGAAACGATTGGCACGCCTTGATTTTACCTCAGCCGCGCAACCACCCGACTAACGGCCTAAGTTCAGCCGCTCCGCCTCAACTCAGGTCGGACGAGTGAACGAATCGTCGCGAGGCGGGGTCCGCTGCAACGACGTTTTAGGCCCGGGCCCTCTTCGCCTCTAAGCGCCCGTAAGTCTTGGCTATCAACAAAAGCTGAGTATCAGGCGCCCTGTTTGTCCTCAGCCGGACCATTTTCCTCCAGCCCGCTTTTTCCTCGCGGGCCACAATATCGCTCCACGGAATAAAAAGCGGAGCGTGCCCGAACCGGCACAATACCATGGGTACGAGATAAATACCTTCATGATCAGCTCCGAGAGTCAAAACGCCCCCGTAGCTTGCGCTCCCAACCGCTGCGCTTGAAAACTGAATGAGCATTTCGGGAGGGGGAAAGGCTTTACAAGTCGCGTAATGTTTGGAACGGAGATTCCAGCCGCGTTGGGCAAGCGCTCGACTTAGCAATAGCCAGAACGCGACAAAAGTTGGAATTACGAGCCAAATGGCAAGCTTCTCGATGTCCATCACGTATTCCGGCCTAACGGAAATAAGTTCAGCGGGCCGTCCCGGCCGAGTAGTTGCCCAGATTGACCAGCCGCGTTTTCACCACTTCGTTCCCACCGGAGGGAAGCCGGGGCCGCTCCGCTGGTAACGCCGGGTTAGGCGGCTTGCCTCATGAATTATACGTATTGCGATCAAACACTCCGTGCGCTATTTGGATCTTGCCACGTTCATGGTAGCTTTCGTACGTAACATGGACAACGTCCTCGGCTTCGAAGAGAACGGCTGTCTCCTTCACACAGATCCGGCCATCCTTCTTCGCGATTCCTTCGAGAGTGTGGGAATCCAGCAGGCGATACGATACCGTGTCGGCTAACGGAGTACCGGTGACCGGATTATCGTGCCCATCGAACTTGCCCTGGACCGCGATGACGAGGTGTTGGGTCGCGGCCCAGGAGTTGAATCTCTGGGTGTTTTTCCTTGGGGGTCCTGTTCGATTAGGGTTTTACATCTTCGTATATGAAATTGGGTTTCGTGAAGCAGACCGTCAGCAATAGCAGAACCCAGCCGATAGCGTCGGTTGGACGAATGACAAAGGTGATGTGGACCTCACACCCGCTAGCTAGATGTCGGAAGCAGTTTTCCTGAAATCAAAGGACCGTACCGACCAGGAAAGGCTTTCCGGACAGCCCGAAAGTCTGTTGCCCCTACTCGGCCCACAAAACTGCCCGGCGGAGGCGCACGAAACGGATTGAAGCTGTCTTTTAGAATCACAGATGAGAGTCTCTTTTGTGCCTCCTCGGCACTGACGTCCGTCGAGATGATTGCCCGCTCATACGGAATCAACCACATGCGTTTTCTCGGCGCCTAACGGGACAGAGTTCAGCGGGCGGCCCAACCGAGCGGTTGCACCGAGCCCGCAGCCGTGTTTTGACCACCTACTTCACACCGAAGGTTAGCTCCCAGCCGCTCCGCTGCACGCGAGGTTAGGTGGCGGTGTACCGGCCCGCTGCGTCTTCGAAGCCACCATTTTCCGTCTCCAGCAAGTCTCGGGTTCACAGGCCGAAGCCAGCATCGGCATCGCGACCAGCGTTCTCATGTAGCTCCCGTATGCGCCTAACGGCAATAAGTTCAGCGGGCGGCCCCAGCCGAGTCGTTGGCCCGAAGCGCCAGCCACGCCCTCGCCCGCTGGCTGGTCGCCTGCGGCGTCACCTCGGTCGCCATGGAGTCCACCGGCGTCTACTGGATTCCGGTCGCTCAGATCCTGGAACCCTACGGACTCCAGATCTGCCTGGTCAACGCCCATCACGTCAAAAACCTTCCCGGCCGCAAGTCCGACGTCCAGGATTGCCAGTGGCTGCAGGAGCTCCACTGCTACGGCCTGCTGGCCGCCTCCTTCCGCCCCGCCGATCAGATCTGCGTCCTGCGCTCCTACTGGCGTCACCGCGCCCGCCTGATCCAGTACGCCGGCGCTCACATCCAGCACATGCAAAAAGCCCTGGTCCAGATGAATCTCCAGCTTCACCGCGTCATCAGCGACGTCACCGGCGTCACCGGCCTGCGCATCATCCGCGCCCTTCTCGCCGGAGAGCGCGATCCGCAGCGGCTGGCCGACCTGCGCGATTTCCGCATCAAGGCCTCGCGCGAGACCATCGCCAAGGCCCTGGTCGGCGATTACCGCCCCGAGCACCTGTTCGCCCTGCGCCAGGCCGTCGAGCTCTATGATTTCTACGCCGCCAGGATCGACGAGTGCGACCAACAGGTCCAGGCCTATCTCCAGAGCATGGATTCCCGGGTCGACCCCGCCCTCGTCCCCATGCCTCCCTCCACCCGAACCAATAAAAGCAAAAAGCCCCAGCGCAACGAACCCTTCTTCGACCTGCGCCTCGAGATGTATCGCGTCACCGGCGTCGACTTCACTCAGATCGAAGGCTTCGACGCCCTCACCATCCAGACCGTGCTCTCCGAAATCGGTCTGGATCCCTCCCGCTTTCCCACCTGCAAGCGCTTCACCTCCTGGCTCTGCCTGTGCCCCGACAACCGCGTCACCGGAGGCAAAATCAAAAGCTCCAAGACCCGCCCCAGCGCCAATCGCGCCGCCCGCGCTTTCCGGCTCGCCGCCCAGTCCCTCTCCAACAGCCAGGGACCGCTCGGCTGTTTCTACCGCCGGATGAAAGCCAGAATCGGCGCTCCCGAAGCCATCACCGCCACCGCTCACAAGCTGGCGCGGATTTTCTACCGACTCTGGTCAGATCCCGGCTCCTATGACCCGACACGATTGGATTACTACGAAAAGAAAAATCAGGAGAGAACGATTCGATACCTGGAGAAAAAAGCCCGCTCTTTGGGCTATGAACTGGTCCCCCGGAGCGCCTCTGCAACCCCCGCCACGACTGCAGTTTCTTAGGAGGCGCGCGATCTCCGCGAACTCAGAGCGAACCAGACGAGCGCAGCGAAAAACGGCGCGGCGAAGAGCAGGAGAGGTGCCACCAGGAAGATACCTACTGCCTGCTCCGACGCCGCTCGCAAGCCTTCACGGTCAAGTTCAGTCCTTGCGGCCAAGCCCTGACTCGAAATCCGCCACATGAAAGCATTGAACAGAAACAGTGCGCCGACAAGGAGCCCCTGAATCAATCAGCATGGCTCTTGCGACTGCTCTAAAGCGCGTCGGGGAGGGCCCACGGCCTGTCGCTTTGATAGAAAGGCCAACGAGCAACAATAAGGCAAGCGGAAGGTTGAACGACAAGAACACACCCGCGATCCGAAGCGTAATGAAAACCAGGTCACCGGAGTTCATAACCGTCCCTGAGTCTTTCGCCGCCTAACGTCGAGTTCAGCGGCCCGCCCGGGCGTCACCACCAGGCGAACAATGCAGGAAGCGCGAGGGCGGGTCCGCTGCAACGACTGTTAGGCATGCCCAATGGCACCAATCGGGTGGAAAGCGGAGCGGCGTCACAAGCAGGTAGGCGCTCCTGAAGACAGGATTAAAGATCCCGAAGGATATGTCCTGACGCCCCGGACGATGACCTGGAACCCGGTACTTGGACCCGTGCTCACCGCTCCAACTCGAGTCTACCACCGTCGTCAACTCTCCGAACCGCCTAACGGCCCGAGTTCAGCGGCCGGCTGAGCCGAGAACACGGATCGAAGGATAACTGATCTCGTCTTCCTGAATCATGCCCAGAGCCGAGCTCCAGCAGGTCCGCTGGAACGTCGTGTTAGGCGGCGTGACGTAGCGCAGATCTGATCCCGCGGTTCACGGTTCTAGCCCAGGACCAGCACGACCTCGGCGCTCTCCTCGCCGCCAACCTCAATTTTCTCCTCGCGCTCGAGTCTGAAGCCACACTTCTCGAGAACGCGGATCGAAGCAAGGTTGTGCTTGGCCACGTGAGCGTGAAGGGGACGCGCGGTCACGATACAGAGAAATCGGGCCAGTGCCTCCGTCGCGACACCCTTGCCCCAGTACTCTTTGCCGATCCAGTAGCCGACGAGGCGGACGCCATCCTGTGGCCAACTCCCGATGTGTCCGGCCACTTTGCCATCGAGGAGGATCGTCTGAATAACTGCCGTCGGGTTCCCGAGGATGTTGTTCGCCCAATGCGCATCGAAGGCGGCTCGTTCGCGAGAGGGGAAGCCCGCCATTCGCGTCGCATCAACGTCGAGCTGTTGCTCGAAGAAGATGGGGAGATCGTCCGGTTGGACGTCACGGAGTCGAATTTCGTTGCTCATATCGAGGTGTAGGCGCGAAGCGGCGTGTGCCGAGCCGGCTAACGGCAATAAGTTCAGCGGGCGGCCCCAGCCGAGCAGATGGCCCGAGCCACCAGCTTCGTTTTCACTTCAATATTAACAGTGGTCGCAGCGCCGGGGCCGCTCCGCTGCAACGCCGGGTTAGGCGGCTTAAGGCTGAATTGCCCGCCTGAACGGTTGGTCAGATAATCTCCGCACCATTCTCACGAAGCGGATGCCATGGTTAAGGAAAATCGGATGGTCAGGCACCGGCTCTGGAACCGCCACGAAGCCAAGCTTCCTGAAAAAGGCCGACGAATTGCTGCGCGCGATCGTGAAAACGACCCGATATCCCTGGTCCGAGAGCAATTCTAGTCCCGTGCAGACCAAGCGTGTCCCGACTCCACTCGATTGAGAATCTATCTCAACGGCAATGTGCCTTAGCTCGGCCTGATCCTGTAACCGGTGAAAAACCACCCCTCCGACTATTTGGTCCTTCGCGACCGCCACCAATTCCAATGTTGGACCAGGGAGCTCAAATTGTTCGCGAACATCTGGAGGAAGGTGGAGCGGCGCCCAGAGAATGCGCCAGAGCAAGGCGTTCAACGCTACCCTAACTTTGTCCGTTTTAACTAGAACAACCTCAAATGACATTGTCTCCACTTCTCAACTGCGCTCCAGGTGCCGCCTAACGGCAATAAGTTCAGCGGGCGGCTGCGACAATACCATGGATCGGGCCGAACGAACCGAGTTCCCGAAATCGTAGAGAAAGCTCAGCATCCAGCGGGTCCGCTGGAACGACATGTTAGGCGGGGATCAGCGAATCGACAGTAAAGTCTCCACGGAGATATCTTCGTCGACCGACTCCCAATGGATGCCTATCCCTCCGCCGATAAGCCGCCAAGCTTTTCGCTGATCATCGGTCGCCCTTTGTAGTCTGGGAAACCAAAGTAGGGGAACGAGGATTTCTCGACCGTCCGCTAAGACGACGCGTAGCTGATGCACGGTAAAGGAGACGTCAACCGCCAACGGATCAACCGTCACCGGCAAAGAACTCATGCCATTTCTCCTCAAACGCTGTAAGGTTCTCTTCAATTATAGTCTGGATCTGACTTAACTCGTTGCTGCGAAACGCACGTGATCGTGCCAGCGCAACCGGCCTCAGCCAGTATTTAGCGTACGCCTCCGCTTTGTCGACATGTACGTGCATCGGTTCCGAACGGTCCAAGCTAAAGAAAAAGAAACGATAACCTTTGATGCGAGCTATCGTCGGCATACCTGCTGATTGTAATCCTGAGGAGCGCGCCTGGCGAGCCGCCTAACGGAAAAAGTTCAGCGGGCGGCCAGATGAGCTGTGGCACCGAGCCGCCAGTCGTGTTTTCAGCTCTCGGTTGCCCTGATCGCCTCGCCAGGCCGCTCCGCTGCAACGATGGGTTAGGCGGGCTACTTCGGTAAGCCAGCTTCAAGTTCTCGCAGCCAGAAGACAAACTCATCATAGTCCAAAGCGGCACAATCGCTGCTTATGTCCGCGAGTCGCTTGCGACACCGTCGATCATCCGAGACAAGGACATCAGCCAGCCCGTCAGCTGAATCGGCGATGATGGCATCGGGAACCTTGTTTGACTGCCCGCGGTGCTTCGAATAGATCTCACCCTTCCCCAGACGTGCCATGTCCAGTCTGGCGTGGCCGAGAACGAATACGCTTTCCGCTTCAGTTTCAATTGGAAACCAGTCAGGAAGCCCGCAAAATGGGCTGGCTTCGAGCTCGCCGACCAGGACGGGGGTAGCAATCACGCGGATCATGCCATCAGCGATAAGCGTGTTAAGCCTGCAGCGAGTCTCAGTGTCCGCCTGTAAACGGTTATAGATGTTTCCATCGAGTAGTAACGTCTTTCGCATATTCTCGACCGCAGCCTAACGGCACAGAGTTCAGCGGGCGGCCAGATGAGCTGTTGCACCGAGCCGCCAGTCGTGTTTTCAGCTCTCGGTCGCCCTGATCGCCTCGCCAGGCCGCTCCGCTGGAACGACGGGTTAGGCGCAGATTATTTCTTAGATCGTTCCCGATACGAGTGCTCCTGGCGCGCGAGAAACTGTTTGATTTCTGCTTCGTTGTCCAGATGGTAGCCTATCTCTTTGGCCTCTCGGATTGCTTGATTCATGGCGGTCTTCGCTTGTGCTTCTCTTCCCACACCCCGATAGAGAAGCGACAACCGCGCATGATCCAGCGCGATTTCTCTTCGTATCGACGGTTCGTCGGGGAACAGTTCGGTCTGTGTTTTCAGGAAACCAATGAGGTTTTCCAAAGCCCAGATCGCTATCTGCGGGTCTTCCTCATAGTAGGCTCGGTGAACACGGCGTTCAATGTCCGCCCGGTTCTCCAGGGCTACGATGCTCATCGCAGCGACGGCGCTTCTGCCAAAGTAAACGGCTGTGCCGAAGACGCCCAGACATAGGCCGATCAACAAACCAAGCAGTCCTATTAGGATTACTGTTCTCTTCCGCATTGCAGTGTCTCGCTATTACGCGCCTAACGACCCGAGTTCAGCGGGCGGCCCCCGGCCGAGTCGTTGCACCGAAGCGCCAGCCATGCTTTTACCTCATTATTAACAGTGATCACAACGCCGGGGCCGCTCCGCTGCAACGCCGGGTTAGGCGGCTTAACAGCCAGCTAGTTATACAACAGGAGCCGAGTCAGCATCACCCTAAGCTAGTTAGATCTAAGACCAAGCGCTGAACAGGATCTGCTGTACCACGGTTACGAGCTTTATGCGAGATCCTGCTCAGAAGAAGAACCAGCAGTTTTCTGATCTCGGCGTTGACCTGTTTGCCGACCTGCCGGAGCTCGCCCGGATTGTACCGAGCCTCGGTCTCAACCATGCTCTCTGCCCATGAGAGCTCATTCTGATCCCTGAATCGTGGCAATTCCTCCAATATTGCCAGTATCCGTATTCGCGGCTCGAACGTCGCCAGGACCGACACTACCGCCTCTCCCTCCCCATTGTCCTCGGGATTGCTGGTAATGGTTGCCATCAGGGCTTTAGCTTGGAATAATCCACCTCGCCTTCCAGCTTCAGCGAGACAAACAAATCGTCCGAATCCATCCTCACGGTGGTTGGTTTGCTGGCGGGCGAGCGTTAGCTCCTCAGCCCATCGTTCTTGCTGTGGCGTTGGAATCATCTTCGCCTCTGGTCACTTCGAGCCGCCTAACGGCAATAAGTTCAGCGGGCGGCCCCAGCCGAGTAGTTGCCCCGAGCCACCAGCGCTATTTCTACCACTTACCTCCCACCGGAGGGAAGCCGGGGCCGCTCCGCTGCAACGCGAGGTTAGACGGCGGTTGGCACGATTTTGAACAGCACGTTAGGGCGAACCATGCCAGGGGCTGACCTAACCCGAACGGAGTCAAGCACGGCTTCGGTCCGTTTTATCGGTTCGCCCACCCAATTGACCACAAGATAAATGGGTTCCCTCTTAGTAACGCTGCCGGCTATCCAATTGGATACCCTGGCATCCAGACCGGTTGAAGAAAGATGGTCTTTGATCGCTCGGCGGCTCTTCGCCACCGACCAGTTGCCGGCCTTGGACTTACGTTCCAGCCCCTCGACGTCCGGCTTCTTGAAAAGTGAACACGAACAGCCAGCCTCGGTCACCGCCCGCCAGACAAAAGCACGAGGAAGCGGCGGCAACTGGAGATTCCTAACAGGTTCCACCTCAACTCCGGAATTAGTGAGCCCCTTCGTGTCAAGCCGATCCTGAATTCCCAGATACACGAAATAGCACATCGCTCAACTTCGCCCGAGCCGCCTAACGGCAACAAGTTCAGCGGGCGGCCCGGCCGAGTAGTCGCACCGAAGCGCCAGCCATGCTTTTACCACATACTTGACGGTGATCGCAGCGCCGGGGCCGCTCCGCTGCGGGGTTAGGCGGCGTCAATGGCGGAGTAATCGACGCCTGATCGTCGGCTTCGTGAATATCGTGACCCACGAAGCTCCGCCGTCTTCTGTCTTGGTTATCGCGAAGGAGTCGGTCAAGCAGCTTCGCATTGCCCAACCGGTTGTCCGACCTGAAAACGAAATCCGAAACACAACGCCGCCCGTTCCCACTGTCTGCCACGTAGCTCCCCCGTCCGTTGTCCTTAGCAAGAAGTCATCACCGGACACAAATCCAATCGTGTTCGTAACGAAGAAGCTGCTTCGGACATAGCAGATGTCCTTCAGTTGCTGGTCCTCGAACCAATTCAGTCCCCCATCTCGGGTGAACTTTACTTGACCGTTTGCGACAACCACACCATGATCTGGATCAACAAACTGAATCATGGGCCATGCGTGAGGGTGTCTATCTCCATCAGGCACACATGATTGTATTTGCCATGTCACCCCGCCATCCACTGTCGAATAGATACCGTAATAGCCCACGGCCCAACCTCGTCGGGCGTCCTTAAAATCGAGATCAAATAGAAAATCACCCTTCGTCCCCGCGTCGAGTGTGATTCTTCCCCACGTGTGTCCGCCGTCGCTGGTTCGTAACACGTAGCTGGTATCCTGGCAACTACTCTCTCTGGCACCCTTTCCGACCACCCAACCGACGTCGGGTGTAAGAAAGCGGACAGCAAAATGCTCGTCTTGACAGTCTGGCTGATTGGTTGAACGGTGATACGGGCTGATGTCATCCCACGTCTGCCCCCCGTCGACAGTGGATAGAATGCGAGCATGATCTACCAACCAGCCTCGATATGGGTCGAGGAAAAAGCCGTCACGAGGTGAAAAGATGTCGCTTTCAGGAACTCTTTGAGTAAGACATGTCCACGTCTTTCCGCCGTTGTCCGTTCGGTACACTGAGCCATCACCGATAACGAATCCTGTCCGGTCGTTCACGAAATTCAGCGTGCGATGAGGCGTGCGTATAAATGCCGTTCCAAGGGCCGTGCCTGATAGCAGCAGAGCACCTAGAATTAGAGCACCCGCAAAGGTCCTGATGATCACCTCAGATCTCTCCCCTCAGCTGCTTGGACACCCTTGCTGCGACCGAACGAGTTCCGCCGCCTAACGGCAAAAAGTTCAGCGGGCGGCTGGGGAGGATACCACGGGTCGGGCCGGAACTGATCGAGCCGCCTCAATTTCCGAGCGAGCCGCTACTCCCAGCGGGTCCGCTGCAACGCTGGGTTAGGCGGAGGGGTTAGCGAGCTTTCGCCCTCGAGGTCAACCAACGGGTGAATTGCGATCGGTTCAACTCGCCTGAGGCCACCCCCAGAATGACTCGCTCCTGTTCGTCAATGTCAGCAGAGATCTCAAGCCCGTTCAGCACAAGGAAGATTTCCATCGCCGCATGTCCTGTGCGTTTGTTCCCGTCGATGAACGGATGGTTGGCGATTATTCCGAAACCGAGAACTGCCGCCTTTTCTGTTACGGTAGGGTACAGGTCCGATCCGCCGAAGGTCTGTCGAGGTTGAGCCAGACACGATTCCAGCGCCGCCAAATCCCTTACCCCCGGATGTCCGCCGGTGCTCGTAACAACATCAGAATGAATAGAAAGGACTTCTCCAAGGGTGAGGAAGCGCATTAGGACAGTCGTCGATACAGTTCCTGGTTCTTCTGAAGCACATACTCGCGCGTTTTTGCCATTTCTTCGTCCGGACGGTCAAGTAGTTCTTCGACCGTCACCCGGACCAGATCCTGGACGCGCAAATTGAACTTCTCGGCCAAGGTCTCCAAGCGCTGAAGCCTGTCTTTGGAAAGCTCAATAGTAATACTCGCCATGAGCAGAGTGTACCAATACGAGGAGGCGATCGAAAGGCCATGCCGCCTAACGCCAAGTTCAGCGGCCCGCCCGGGCCTTACCACCAGACGATCAATGAAAGAAGGGCGAGGGCGGGTCCGCTGCAACGAATGTTGGCAGGCCCTGTGTTACCAGGCATACCGTTCCTGTCGAAGCCCGTTCACTCGGTGCCTACTTCACCGGCGGCTCTTCTCCTTTTTCGCCAATCTTCAACCGCCTCCGCAAGCATGGCTCCGGGCAAGAATGGCTTAGTTTTCTCTCTGACACTTGAGAGTTCTACCGGCCTGTCAAGCGCCCACTTCTCGGCCGCTCTGTTGTCGATGTCCGTCACCGATCGTGCAAAGGAAGTCAGTGCCAGGAGCACTAACTCGCTCTCGATTCGCAGAGGCTGCCCAATTTGCTCTTGGTAATCGGGTAGTCGGCTCGCGAAAAGCGTATTAACAACGCCCCGATTATGAACGATAAGGTTACGGAATTCGATGAACGAAACAGCCTCCCGCAGCTGATCGTGATCGGTAAAGAGCTGGAAACCGAGCTTTCTGTCGAGATAATCTTGGAGTTTCTCTAAGCCCATATAGGACAACTCATTCACCTTCCGTTCCGCCAGTTGTTCAATGAGAGCATTCATGTCCTTGTGCTGAAGAACCAAATCGAGGCTAACGCTCTCACTCGATCGCAAGGTCTCCGGGCGCTTCTTGAAAACCAGTGCGAGCAGATCTGCGATATAGGTGAGGTAATTATCGGCCGCTCTGCAGAAGGCCATTTGATTCAGCAGCCAGAATCTGAGTTGTACGGCCTTAACCGCCTGTCCAGTGGTCCCAATCTGTTCGATCGTTGTTTGAAAACTGTCGTCTTGAAAGGTCCGCTGGATGGCTGTAAGGATATGCCTCGTTTTATCGTCGGAGTCCAAGGCTAGGACCACTATGAATGACAAGAGATCATAAACTCGATCCAAATCGAACACGAACCGCGAGGCTGGTTCAGTTAGGAGAGCAGGCTCGTTGACAGTCTTCGGCTCAGCGGCAATGCGGTCTAATGCTTTCATGTAGCGATTCATCCAAGAGTCCACTTCCTTGTTCCTCCCCTACTCGGAACCGCAATGGTAGGCCCAACCCGCTTCCCGCGCCCGCCTAACGGAGAAAGTTCAGCGGCCCGCTGGCGACGATACCATGGATCGGGCCGAAACGAACCGAGTTCCCGACATCGTGGAGAAAGCCTAGCATCCAGCGGGTCCGCTGGAACGACGGGTTAGGCTGCGCCCTGGCTGAGTCAGGCCGATTCGTCGGACGACCACCGGACACGGGGCAAGCAGCCTGCACCTGCGACCCGGAACACCCGGACGGCCCCGCTCGATCTTGCACTCGCCCGAGTTCGAATTAGCAACCCTCCCGGCTGTGGCTGCTGTCTTTCTGCCCTCAGCGAACAGCAATCCAGCGCCTGGCGCCGCCTGACGCCTGAATTAAGCCGCGCCGCGAATCGGCGTCGGCTTGAATAAATTGTTAGGCCTGAGACAGATCTTTCTGTTGATTGCACGGATAACTAGACCATAAGAAATGAATTCAGGCGCAATCACATCTCGGCGAGCCACCAGCTGTTGCCCGGCACAGCCGTTGACGATCCGCCGGATGCGCCAACGCATCACCGCGCCATCAGTGCGAACACGCCCCAGCCCAGGTATTCACGCGTGTACGCGGCGTAGCGTTTGGGTGCTGAGGTCAGTTCGGCTCGAACATCTTTCGCGAAGTCGTCGTCGGGATTCGCTTCGAGCCATCGGCGCATGGTGAGCCACTTGGCCGCCTCGTACCTGTCCCAGCTGTCTTGGTCAGCCAGAACCATTTCAACGACGTCGTAGCCAAGGTGGCCGAAAGACGCGAGAAGTTCTGGAAGCATGAGAAAGTCGGAGATTGAGTTGGCAAGACACCCCTTGACAACGTCTTCCGTCGGCGGTAACTGCCGCCAGTAGGGCTCGCCGATGAGGATGATCCCTCCGGTGCGCAGGCTCCGCGCCAGAAGCTCGATAGTGCCGACGACTCCCCCGGCGATCCAAGTGGCACCGACACAGGCTGCCACACTGGCCTTCTCGTCAGAGACATAGCCGGCAGCATCGCCATGAATGAACTTGACTTGATCGGCGACGCCGAGTTCTTCAGCACGGAGTTTCGCTTGCTCGGTGAACAAATGGCTCATGTCGATGCCGATGCCGATGACGCCGTGATCGCGTGCCCAGGTGCACAGCATCTCCCCCGAACCGCTGCCGAGGTCGAGCACTCGGGCCCCCGATTCCAGACGCAGCGCCGCGCCGAGAGTGGCGAGCTTTTCGGGTGTGAAGGGGTTATGGATGCGGTGAGCACTTTCGGTGATGTTGAAGATCCGTGGAATGTCCATTTCGGGAAATCGCCTTATGGGTGTGAATAGATTCGGTCACGGCCTAACGGCACTGAGTTCAGCGGGCAGCTATAGCCAACTGCACCAGACGAACCCTGACCGACGAACTATGGCCGGTCCGCTGCAACGATTGTTAGGCAGGCCCCATGTCACCAGATGTACCGTTTCGTGCTGACCCGAATCGCCATGCCGCGTAGTATTTGAGACCGACACGCCTTGCCAGCCCCGCTCGTACAAAGATCTCGCCAACAACGTGCACGTGACAGTTCTGATGTTTCTCCTGAAGCCTGTAAACGCTCTTGAAGAACTTCACGTCGTACCCCTCACAGGTGTCGAGGGCATGGAAACAAGTCTCAAGCATCTTCCAGGGGATGGAGATGGAGTTCACCGCACCTACCCGGACCACGAAACCACTCTCGCCATGATAACCGTACGTCTTCTGATCTCGCAGCGGTCCGATTTCCAGAACCTCGCGCCAAGTGGATTCAGGCGTATTGAGATCAAAACGCAACGTAATGCGTCGTGAAATTCGAGCCTTGGCTACCGACCAATCCATCTTCCTACGCTCCTACTCGACCGCCTAACGTCGAGTTCAGCGGCCCGCCACGCCAGCGCTTGAGCGTTTACCGAATCGTCCCGTGGCGGGGTCCGCTGGAAGGCATGTTAGGCAGCCCCATTGTACCCGTCGCCCCGCTTGGTGCTTGATCTTCTCGGAAATAGGTCAAACCAGATCGCAACGACCAGCTATGCCGCTTAACCGTCCTATAGAGAGGCTGTCTACGTTCACCAGGGGGCCAGAAGACGCAGGCGCGGATATCGAGTTCGCTGTCCGCCCAGGAGGCCATGGGGCGGCAGTTTGGTTCGCCAAAACGTCTCAGGATCTCCTTGTTGAACTCAGGGTTCTGCTCCGGGTACACCCAAATGGTAAAGGACGGGTCTTCAGTTTGAATCGCCCAAAAATCCCAATCTTCGATTGCATAAGGGTGGATCCGGTATCCGTCGGCAACTCGAATTACATCTATCCACTTGATCAGGCTCCCATCTTTACCACGGAGCCGAAACCCTTCTTCATCGAAATCAACCGAGAAATACTCCCTGACTTGAATCCAAGCCTCGTTGCCAATCTCGACTCTGAGTTTCCCACGCATCTTAGTCGCGCCGCCTAACGGCAATGAGTTCAGCGGGCGGCTGGAGCCGAGTCGTTGCACCGAGCCACCCACGATATTGTCACCTGATCGTTGCCACCGAAGCTAGCTCCCAGCCGCTCCGCTGGAACGATTTGTTAGGCTGCGCCCTGGCTGAGTCAAACCGGTTCGTCCGGTGACACCAGACACGGGGGCAATCAGCTTGCAGTCGTGACCCGGAACACCCGGACGGCCCGGCTTGATCTTGCCCCGGCCGAGTTCGAATTGGCAACCTTTCCGATTGTGAGTGGTTCTTTGCCCTCGAGCCATAGCGAACTTACGTGGGGCGCCGCCTAACGACCCAGAGTTCAGCGGCCGCGTGCTTTTCGCGGTCCGCTGCAACGATCTGTTAGGCGGCTTGCTACCCCCAAGGCGCTGTACGGACTCTCGAACGACTCTTGCTGTTTGATGCGCCAGTCTGGGATTGGTGCCGGCAGGCGAACTGCCTAGTTGGGCGGGCGCCGCGACAAGAACGCTTCGACAATCTCGTCTCCCTCCGCACTGTAAACCGAGAGGCCGAAATGCCAGTGTCGCCGGCCGATTTCCACCATTATATCGGGGGACAAGTCAAAGCCTTCGGACCAGCTGTGGAGGTATAGGACGCACCTCAGCTGGATGTCGTGGGTCCGCGCGAGCGAATCCCAGGTGGATTGATCACCCGATGTCACGCCGAGCAGGTGTTGTAGTTTGGCTTCAAAGGACAACGCTTGGGGAACCCCGAGCGACCAGCGTCCAACTGGTGCTGGCCTACGGCGTCCCACAATATCCCCGCGACGGACGGCTTCCGTCGGTTCAACTCCGAGGCATCGGGAAATGTAGTCGAGGTCGATGTCCGAAGCGTACAAACACAGGGTGGCCTCGCTATCAGCAAGAGGGCCGCCCACGGCGAGTGATTTGGCTTTCTTGATCCGGCTTATTTGGCTGCGATTCATCGTCTTGCCTCGAAGCATACGGCGCGGCTGGCCGCCTCCCGAGCCGCCTAACGTCGAGTTCAGCGGCCCGCCCGGGCCTCACCACCAGACGAACGATGCAAGAAGCGCGAGGGCGGGTCCGCTGCAACGTGTGTTAGGCAGACTTACCCCGCATCGCCGACCCGTTTGACCCCCGTTTGACCGGGGTGGTGTGAAATGGACGGGCTCGATGATATCAATGATCAGGCGGTTCCCGTATCTCTGGCATGATCGCGGTGCCGTCCATGAGCACCCAGATCGCAAATTGCGGATACAGGCCTCCATAGTTGCTCCTTCCCGTGGGCCCCCAGAAGATTACTTGGTACATCCACAGTTCTTTCTGATCGACCGGGTGCAGTCGCACCTCTTGTACTTTCCAAACCCCAAGGTCAAAGCTCAGTCGTCGCATTATGGCCTCTGCGGTATTGATCGCATGCCTTGGAGGAAGAGGAGGTGCGGGCTCAGCTTCGCTCCATCGGGGAGTTGTCTCCAACTTGGCCATCGTAACCTTGGAGAGATACTGCTTTTTATCAAAATAGCTGTAGGACTTGAACGCTGGCTCTTCGGGAGCCTTGTTCGCTGGCGTCACCGTCGCCAAGCACGTGGAGATGACAAGGAGAAGCAAAGATCGTCGTTTCATAACAGACCTCGCAATCCGCCTAACGGAAAAAGTTCAGCGGGCGGCCAGATGAGCTGTGGCACCGAGCCGCCAGTCGTGTTTTCAGCTCTCGGTTGCCCTGATCGCCTCGCCAGGCCGCTCCGCTGCAACGATGGGTTAGGCGGGCTACTTCGGTAAGCCAGCTTCAAGTTCTCGCAGCCAGAAGACAAACTCATCATAGTCCAAAGCGGCACAATCGCTGCTTATGTCCGCGAGTCGCTTGCGACACCGTCGATCATCCGAGACAAGGACATCAGCCAGCCCGTCAGCTGAATCGGCGATGATGGCATCGGGAACCTTGTTTGACTGCCCGCGGTGCTTCGAATAGATCTCACCCTTCCCCAGACGTGCCATGTCCAGTCTGGCGTGGCCGAGAACGAATACGCTTTTCGCTTCAGTTTCAATTGGAAACCAGTCAGGAAGCCCGCAAAATGGGCTGGCTTCGAGCTCGCCGACCAGGACGGGGGTAGCAATCACGCGGATCATGCCATCAGCGATAAGCGTGTTAAGCCTGCAGCGAGTCTCAGTGTCCGCCTGTAAACGGTTATAGATGTTTCCATCGAGTAGTAACGTCTTTCGCATATTCTCGACCGCAGCCTAACGGCAATAAGTTCACAGGGTTTCACGAAATTCCAACCCTTTATTTGTCAATGACTTACAGGCTCTCGCGCGAGCCATTTCCTAAAGTAGAGTAAGTTCTTTAGTTTCAGTGCGTTAGAGTGGGCAAGAGTCGCGTTTGGCCCAATTTTACCCCCCCCTTTTCGAGCCACTTTAGGCGATTGCGAATTTCGTGAAACCCGTTATCCTGACGTCTGCTGTCTCTTGTTGTGTCAAGCACTTGACTCTCCTAAAGTGACTCTCTGGTCAGGCTCGTTTCCGTTGCGAAAAATGTCACCTTTCACGAAATTCGAGGTCTTATGCGGCAGCTCCCCTTGATCCGCGGCATCCACCTTCCTCCCCTGCTTCCCTATTCGTTGTTATGGGACAATCTCCCGTCCTTGTCTCGAGCCCCGGCTCGCTCGTCACGAGGCCGCAAAGGATACCAGCGCGACCCTCTGCTCCGGGCCTTGGTGTTTCGCTGCCTCGCCGCCATCTCCACTCTCACCGGCTTGGTCGATGCCCTGAATCTGAACCCTAGCGCGAGTTTACGGAGGAATTGGGGACGTGTTTCCGTAAGTTATCGACGGAAAAAACTAAGCCGAGGGGAGGGCGGTAGTGCCCAACTGCTCCGCGATCGGGCCGAGACCCAGCGCCTGGAACAGTTGTTCCTGCAGCGGGTCTCGGTCGGAGACAGGCGCTCGGAAGCCCCGTTGGTGTAAATGACGAGGGTTTCCTGGAGAGCCTGAGTCGGTCGATGCAGCGGTCCACACTCAAGGTGACGCCGCCGTCCTGGAGCTGGCGCTGGAGGATGGCGAGGAGCAGAAGCGCCAGATAGCAGTAGAAGGCGTGAACCCGGACCTTGCTGTCAGTCCAGTGACACATTGGCCACCAGGGGCCATCCTTGCTGATTCGGAACATCCGTTCCGCTTTCCACAGCTTGCGGTAGGCCAGCACGATCTGAGGATCCTCCCATTCGTCGTCGTCGGTCACCAGAACCGTCTTGCCCAGATAGGTCCTCTGCACGGTCCGCTTGCGGCCCCGGTCCCAAGTCCAGGTGAGGCCGATGACCTTGCCCTTCTGGTCAGTGCTCAGGTCCATCGCGAAGTACTCTCGCAGGTGGTCGCGCCCGGTCCACTCCCCGATCTGCCGACGGACCGATTCCTCGCTGTAACCTTTCCCGTGGTGCGTTTTGGTCCACTGATCGATAGCCTGGGCCAACTCCAGGAGCCGGCCCTCCACTTTCGCCTGTTGACGATTCATGACCGCCCGTTGCTTGCGGTAGAAGGAAGGACTGAAGACCACCAGCAGGGTGCGGACTTTGCTCCAGGAACTCACGTCGGACTCGGCGCCCCTTCACGTGCCGGCTGCCTGGGAGCTCCAGCTTGCGGTAGTCCGCGAGGTCCACCTCCAGGAGGTCCGGGACCCAGCGATTGCCCCGGGATGGCGCCCACATAACGGACCTTCCCGTCCTCCAGATGCGCCAAGTTCTCCTTGCTGCCGTTGCCCTTGTCGAAGACCAGGGTCAACTGTTCCGGGCGGCGGGGTAGAGCCCTCCGACCCAGGTCTTGACCATGGCCTGCCAGGCGGTCTCGAACTGGCTGACGTCCGGCCGGTCTCCGGCGTAACACTGGTGGTAGAGGGGAAGGCCGGTGCGCTCGTCCTCAAACAGGGCCAGGGAGAGCTGGCGAAGATCCGTCCGTTTCTGTTTGTTCCAGCCCCGCTGGGCCAGTTCGCTGCGCTGGTTGAAGGTGTCAATAAAGGTGAAGTAATTGGTGGCGTCGTACAGGATGGTGTCTTCGCCCAACGGAAACAACTCGCCGAGGCGCGCCACCAGGTCCTT
>CAVUUN010000008.1:0-90580 GCA_963744645.1 uncultured Acidobacteriota bacterium | reverse complement strand
CTAGCCGCTAAACCGAAGAACCCAGACCGGTGGGTCCAAGCGGCTTTCCCGTTTCTCGCCTCTATCAATTTTCTGCGAGTCAAGACGAAAGAACCCTCCCCCTAGCCAGAGTATTCGTCCGGCCGGGATTTGGTGAGGAGATTCTGGGATAGTCACCTTTTTTCCCACCTCTTTTCCCTTTTGAACTGCTCTGGGCGGTCGACGTCAGGCTGGCCGACTTCTCCCGGCGAGCTTCAAAAGGGGAAAGAGGTGACTGAACTGAACCCCACGACCGAGACAAAAGAATCAGGGACAGACTGTCCCCTGGTCATAGGGATTCTTTCAGCAACGCAACCGAGGCTCGATATCAGCGGATCCCCGTCTGGCCCAGCAGTTCGTTAAGGGAACGGACAACCGAGGGGCCCCCCCCGTAGCCGGCTGCCAGCCTTTCAAGAAGGGGAACGTCAAGCGCGGAGGAAGAAACCTGCAGGGCCGCCCGGGCATCAGCCAGATCCTGCGGCCCGCCAGCGAATACCTTCATGGCAATGAAGTCCTCGAGGCCAATGACTCGAAGAGTTTCCCCGAAAAGCGAAGCAGAGAGCGTGCGGGAGTCGAAATCATCAGCCATTCCCCGGATGCCGGTCAGGAGGTCGACGCGATTAGAATACTCGTCGCTCACGGCAATCACCGAGGCAACCGGATCTTCAAATCCCCCCTCTCTTTCCACCACCCTCCAGCCTGCCTCCTCCAGATCCCGGATGAGCCGCCTCACGGTTGCTTTTCGGTTGCTGACCGAAATCACCACATCGGCGTCCAGGCTCGATCGCACAACGCCGTGAAATGAAGCGGCCAGCCCCCCGATGACGGCGTAAGGGATCCCCAAAGCGTTCAGTCTGGCAGCGACCTGCGTCAGAAGGACGGCTGATTGCCCCGGCGCATCAGGCTTCACGCTTGCCCTCGCGCTTGTCTTGATCCACACAGCCTTTTGCCGCGCGGATATTTTCTCGATAAGCGATACCCGCCTGATGGAATTGGTAAGCAATAGCGGACAGGCGAGCCGCAGCTTCCAGCCGTTGCTCTGGAGTCATCGCTTTTGACGCCGCCAGTAGGTCCTCTTCACGCTCCCTGTCCCGGGTTGCCGTCTTCCGCATGCTGTCTCGTCCTCGCTTGATTATAGATCGTAACTGTATCTCTGGTCTGCCGTTTGGCCGCTGTTCGCTCCAATCGCGTTGGTTCGCTGAAATGCCCCCGGGATGTAATCATCGGTGAAGCTGTTTGCGCAGCCGGGCGACCTCGTCAAGCAGCCAGCCGATGCCGGGATTGCCCGGAGTCCCGTCGGCCTTGCCTGCACCGATGTGAAAGACGTTGTTGAACTGACCGGCTTTGTCCCATCGTCCCAATTGGCTCGGGAGCTCAACCCGGGAGCCACCCTGGAACCAGCCGGCGATATGGAGCATCAGGTGCGTCTGGCGATCGCGGTCAGCCATCACGGACCGCAACAAGTCCAGGTATGAGCGCCTCCCCGCCATCGTCTCGCCGCGTCCATCACGGTAGTCTTCGTCCCGCCAGACTCCATAGAGACGGCGCCATTTGCCGTATCGAGTGAAATCGATCGCGTACGGTTGAGGCACTGCGCCCAGCAGGGACGGATCATCAATGTACCCACAGCCTCGTCCCCCGAAAGACTCGACGTTGACGACCGGCTTTGCGCACAACTTCGATTCCCCGAGCGCGCGCCCCGCGCTCTCCGCGTTCCCACCCATGTCGTGGCAGATAACGCCGACCTCGGGCAACCGGGACAGCTGGAGATTGGCCTGTGCGTCGTTGGCGCCGACCGCAATCACGCGCTCGGGCGCGACTTTCCTAACTGCCCGGACGTATTCGGTGAGGGCTTCAACTCCTTCCCGACCGGTCTTCCCGTTCGCCTCATTCCACATGTTAAGAATGACGTTCGGATAGTCCCGGAAAGGTTCGGCCATTGTCGCCACCGCCCGGGTGATCGTCGCCTGGTCATCCGCGCGGTTTATGCCTCTGTGGTAAATGAAACCGACAAAGACCACAATTCCGCGCTTGTCTGCCTCTTCGACGATACGCCGCGCTCGGGCTATGACCTGGACGCCGCTCGTTTCGCCGTTTGGTGTCGCCGCACTCTCTCGAAAGCCGTACCCGGTAGTCGTCCGGATTACTTCCGTCTCGGCGCTGATCGATGCGCCATCCGCGGAAACAACCCGCGCAAAGCCTCCGCTCGAACCCTGGAGCCAGATGATGAACGAGTTGATGCCCTTTCGTTTCCAGAGGTCCAACTCGGCGATGACCGCTTCCGTCCAGTCATCCCGTAGCGGAGCGCTCCCGAGTCGAAAGCCTACAAGTGTCGTGGCGTGGCCATTGACGAATATCTGCCTGCCGGAGACCGAGACCCGGATTGCCGTCGAGGAACCGCCGGTGAGTCCGGGTTCGGATCCCTGTCCTCGAACTCCCGAAACCGCCGGGTACAAAAAGAGGAAAAGAATGAGGAAAAACAGCGTGCTTTTAAGCATTTGCGTTGCCTCCCGGCTCGTCACACACTCATATTCCCCAAGGGCGCCGCCTGGCTATCCAACCTCAGCGAGCATATCTGGGGAAGTCGCGCTCCGCACGGCAATACAGAAAAACTCGTATTTTTCTGATCTCGAACGTTACTTATAGGGGGAGAAGAATATGAGAGACAAGAAACGGTCGGAAAGTGACAAGGGCGTCTGCTGTCAATGTGGCGGGAAATTTCAGCGATCGAGGATCTGGGTGCATCTCAAGCACTGCGACTGTCGGATGGCTGACGTCGGCTTGGTCCATGGCCGATTCGACAATTCCCCAACCGCCTTTTTCATAATGGTAACGAACGAGGTGGACGATGCCCTCTGGGTGGCTCTGGAGGCCCATGTGACCGCCACTCTCGCCGATCTTGACCAACAGATCGCGCAGTTGCTCTTCGCTCGTGCCGAAGAGAATGCCGAATTTCTGTTTCCTGAGGAGATAGGGCGACGCAACGGATGGAAGAACAGGGATGACGGCTTTTTTGAAGGTCCGTTGGATAAGGCGATCCGGCCGGGCGATCGTTTCCACTACCACGTTGATGGGCCTGACCCGGTGTTGCTCGATATCCGGGTGGTTGAAGAAGTCGGAACCTCCTTCTTACATCGCCCCATCGACGTGGTGGCTCACTCTGTAGCCCAGCAGCCCCGAGAGATGATCATGTAACACACTTCGGGGCTAGGAGTTCGTGCGCGTTCGTGGCGAAGAATGTCGCGACGAACGGCGATTGAACTGGGTGGAGCATCTGGCCCAGGGATCTTGCCTACGCCCTGCGGTCTATGCGTAAAGCCCCGGGGTACACGGCAGTGGCCTCGCTGTCGCTGGGGCCTTGGCAATCGGGGCCAACACCGCAATATTCAGCCTCGTTGACGTGCTATTGCTAAAAACAGGAGAAGCCCCGAGAGCGCGGGCGAGACTCAACCGAAACATGGTTTACCTCCTGTTCTTTCAAATCCAAGCCCCGCTCACCCACAGAGCCGGGAGCGGCCAAGCCATCCTAACTTCGCCCCGGCCGATCCGGACAGGATTATGAGCGCTTAGCCTCAGATTTTTTCGTACAATGCCAAACGGAAAGCGGGCTGGCAACAGTTGCAGGCTCGCGCGAGTAAGGACACTTCCGGCACATTGAGGTTCAGCACATGGTTACCAGGATCCTCCTATCCATCGTGGCGGCTGCGACGATTTCGGCGGCCGCTCAACCGATTCGACTGCATCCGGACAACCCTCACTACTTCGAGTTTCGCGGCAAGCCGACGGTCCTCATAACGTCGGGGGAACACTACGGGGCGGTGCTGAACCTGGATTTCGATTACGTCCGTTATCTGGACACGCTACAAGCGGACGGTCTGAACAACACGCGGACATTCGCGGGCAACTACCGGGAGGTCCCCGGTTCCTTCAACATCGAGGGTAATACGCTCGCTCCCCAGCCCACCCGATTCATCGCGCCCTGGCCGCGGTCCGAACAACCTGGCGCCATCGACGGCCTGAACAAATTCGATCTCAGCCGTTGGAATGAGGCTTTCTTCTCGCGGCTGAAGGATTTCGTGAATCAGGCCTCGCGCCGAGGAATCGTCGTCGAAATGAACTTGTTCTGTCCGTTCTACGAAGACGTGCTCTGGGATTGGAGCCCCATGAACGCGCGGAACAACGTGAACGGAATCGGCGCGGTCGGCCGGCTGGACGTCTACACATTGAAGGACGCGGGATTGACCAGGCTGCAGGAGGATCTCGTCCGCAAGATCGTTTCCGAGCTGCGCGATTTTGACAACCTGTATTACGAGATCGCAAACGAGGCGTATTTCGGCGGCATCACCCTGGAGTGGCAGGCGCATATTGCCAAGGTGATACATGAGGCCGATGGTGGCCGGCGGCATCTGATTTCACAGAACTTCGCAAACGGTTCGACGAAAGTAGCCGAGCCTGATCCGCAGGTTTCGATCTTCAACTTTCACTACTCCCGGCCACCCGAAAGCGTCGGAATGAATTACGCTCTGAACAAGGCGATCGGGAACAACGAGACCGGGTTCGACGGCAACGCGGACGCCACCTACCGGATTCAAGGCTGGGACTTCATCCTCGCCGGCGGCGCGCTGTACAACAATCTGGACTACTCCTTCACGGCGGAGCGCGAGGACGGAACTTTTACGTATCCGTCCACGCAGCCAGGCGGCGGCTCGCCGGCTCTGCGCAAACAACTGGGGATCCTCAAGCGGTTTATGGACTCCTTCCGGTTTGCCCGTATGTCGCCAGCCAACGGAGTAATCGCCAGCGCGACTCCGCAAGGCACGACGGCGCGTGTGCTGGCCGAGGGTGGAAGGCAGTATGCGGTCTACCTGCATCGCGGCCGGCTGGTCAAGGACGCCAAACCAGCCTACCAGGTCGACGATGCCCCGGGCGAGTCGACGATCGTTCTCGACATCCCAAAAGGACGGTACAAAGCGGAGTGGATCAATACCAGGACCGGAGCGGTGTCGGCGCAGGAGCAATTCGATCACCCCGGCGGCAATCGCACGTTCGTCTCCCCGCAATACACTGAGGACATCGCCCTTCGGGTAATGCGGTGAGGATGGTGACCCGGTAGGGAAGTAGGCCGCAGGACGGTGCAGAGCTGTCGCGCTTCGAAACCGACCCTACGACTCAGGCGCTGGCGCTTGCAAGGTCGCGCCAGGGACTTCATCCGGCCCCGGATGAGGATGAGGAGATAAAGACGCTATCCACGAAGGACACGACGGGACACGAAGAAGAGGCGACAACCAGGCAGGGCCTGCCGATGCTCATCGCCCGGGTCTGGGTGATTGCTTACGGGGAGAATCCGCGCACTGCGCTGAAAAACGCTCCGTTTGCGGTTCTGTTCGCCTCGACGACCCGATCGCCTGCATTCAGTGCGCGGGAAACCGACTGGTCCGCGTCTTGCCCGTAACCGAGCGGAACAGAACCGCAAACGGAGCGTTTTTCAGCGCAGTGCGCGGATTGTCGGAGCGAGCGTCAGACGAGCCCGAGCATATCGACGTAGGCCGCATCAATTAGGTCCGATGCGGCGATCCCCAGCTGGCTCATCAGGTCCGCGACGACGCGTTGGCCTTGGCTCTCGGCATCGTCCGGACGCATGACGAATTCCAGCTCGATGAAGTCGCCGAGGCCTTCGACCGAGTCCAAATGGATTCGAGTCTGGCCGACCAGGTAGAGCTCCCGCCTCTTCCGGACAACGGCCCGCTGGCCGAGGGCGCGGGTCAGGACTCGCAGGAGGGTGGCCGGCTCCGTCGTCACCGAAATGCTGTAGCTCGACAGCCGGGCGGACGCCTCGTCGGCCCGTTCGTAATAAATCAGCTCGCCGTAACCGGGCCGGAGGATGCGCAGCTTCAGGCGACCCTTGGGGACATGGAAGAAGACGTCTTCCTGTTCGAGGATCTCCCCATCTGAACCGGAGAGGCGCCGAGCGATATCTCGAAGTCGATCGAGCCCCGCGGGTGCTCTGGCCTTGATCTCGACGTTCTGCCTGATCGCGCCGGTTTCAGCCAAGCTTGCCTCCTTCTGTAAACGGATGTCTGGTTGTCCGGCCCACAGGCATGCCCTACCGCGACGGGCAGATTGGCTGCAATTGAATCTGTGTTTCCAGGCAGTGGCGCTGGCGCTTGGCTGTCGCCGGGTCGCGGCTGAGGCCATACCTGAAGAGCGTGCGGCTCGACCCGTCGCGTTCCGTTCCGATCCACGACAGGGGGAGCCGCCCGCCACAAGCGTCGGCTCTCATTTCGTCTTTCCCCATTCGGTCCAGGACCAGTTTCTCGGCATATTCGTTCAGACGCAGCGTCAGGACCGGCGGCCCCTTTGCCTGGGGCTTTATCGAGGCGCATTCCACATCCACAATGTTGGCGAGAGTCGTCCACGCTCGACTTTCTTTCTTCGCGCTTTCGTTGAAGAACAGCGTGTTAACCCAGACGGCGAGCGCCTGCGCCTCGGGTCCGTCTGAAGTAACCGCCGGTTCGTCTTTTCGGCAAAACTGCGGAAGCCCGGCCTTTGGGAGCTCCTTCCGCAGATCCAGCGAGCCGAACTCACGCACGCCCACTGAGTAAGGGATTTCGCACAGGTAATGGCGTTGGTTGCCAGCCGGTCGGTCCTTCTCGACGGAAGGGATGTATGTGACCTGGCAGCGGATCAGTCCGGCATAGATGTTCAGCTCCAGAGAGGATTCACCCGTTTGATGCGTGATCCAAGTCGACCAGCACGAGCTGAAATCGAACCTGTACTTTCCGCCGGAGTATGTAACCGGGATCTCGGGCTTGGCGTTATTCGCCCTCTCTTGAGCGTACAAGAGCTCGTACGTGTGGTCCCGGCACCGGTCAAATCGATCGCATTCCCTCCATCGACCAACCTTGCGGCCGTTCTGGTAGCTGCCCTCTTCACCGAGGTGCCCTTCGATGTACCACCAGCGGGAAGGGCCGTCCCGCACTCTTAGAGATCCAGGAAGGAGAATCTCGCAGAACTCGTCTCTTCCCGCGTCCCTTCGCACATCGCGGTACTCTCTGCCGGCCGGGCAATCGATTGTCTTTTCCCAGTCTGCGAGGCACTGAGCCGCCGCGCTCCAGACACCTGACAGAACCAGGCAGATGAACAACGACTTCCTTGGGATGACTCGCATCGGCATGTTCCTCCGCCGGGCGACCGAGTAGGGCCAACGGGATGAGTCACGGAAATCTTTTGGCCGAGGCTATCTTAACACCGGTACGGCTGACTGAGAGCCGGGCCGGGGGCCGTCTTTGCGCGACATCGTGACGAACCCTTGAATACGCCCGACCTCTCGGCTAGGCTTTTTGTCATCCATGACAATTGGAAGGAAGACTGGATGACGAAGCCAGCGACAGGGAGGCGTGAGTTTATGAAGGCGGCCGGACTTGCTTCCGGTTTTGCGCTGCTGCCTGGAAGGCAAGGAGGGGCGGCTGATCCGGTAGTCAAGAAGCCTAACCTGCTCCTCATCACGACAGACCAGCAGTTCGCAGATGGTATGAGCTGCGTCATCGGGCGGGAGCAGATCCATACTCCGAACATGGACTCGCTAGCCGCTCAAGGCATGCGCTTTACCCGGGCATACACCGCGAATCCGCTTTGTGTGCCCGCGCGGGCCTCGATGTTTACCGGGCGATACCCGCACGAGACGGGTATCCAGACAAACACCGATGAAAAAATAGATCCTGCCCGCTTTCCCTCCATGGGGAGCGTGTTTAAAGCAGCCGGGTACGAGTCAGGATACTTCGGGAAATGGCACCTGCCTTACGACCCGTCCCGCCCTGAGCAGCACGGATTTGATGTAAATATAGCCAAGCCGGCGCTCTACAGCGGGACTCCGATCGCCGAATTCCTCCGCAAGAAGCGCGAAAATCCGTTTTTGGCCGTGGCGTCTTTCGTGAACCCGCACAACATCTGCGAGTGGCCGCGCGGACAAGAGCTCCCCGGTGGCCCCATAGGAGAACCACCGCCGCCCGATCGATGTCCTCCCCTGAGACCGAACAGCCGTCCGGAGGAGAACGAAACGGACATCATGGCGCACATGCGGCGCGCCTACCAGGCTCATCGCTTGTTTCCCGTCGGCAATTTCTCGGATGACAAGTGGCGACAATTCATCTGGGCCTACTATCGCCTTATCGAGAAAGTGGACCAGCAGGTGGGGGAAGTACTGGACGCCCTGCGTCAATCGGGCCAGGAGAAGGACACCCTCGTCGTCTTTCTGAGCGACCACGGGGAATGTCATGGCGCTCACCGCTGGAACCAGAAGACTGTCTTCTACGACGAATCGTCCCGCGTTCCCCTCATTGTCAGCCGGAAGGGCGTCATTCCGACCGGTACCTGTAACACGCTCGTTCACACAGGCGTTGATTTAATACCAACCCTGTGCGAGTTTGCCGGCATCAAACCTCCAAAGGGCCTTGCGGGACGCAGCATTGCAAGACCTGCCCTGGGCCAGCCCGGACTGGGGGAGCGTCGTTACCTCGTCATCTCGAATCACATGGTCCAATGTGAGCCGGTCGATGGCGTACTGCTCCAGCCTCACGGCCGCATGGTTCGCAGCGATCGGTACAAATACTGCCTTTACAGCCTGGGCCGGCGCCGGGAAAGCCTGGTTGACATGAAGAACGACCCGGGGGAGATGAAGAATCTGGCCGGAAATCCGGATTTCAGTGCGATTCTGTCCGAGCATCGCGACTACCTGCGCGAGTTCGCCAGGCAGCACAACGATGAATCGGCCATGCGAATGCTCGCCTGATCAGGGCTAACCAGCCGCCGGGCCAGCCGGCGCCCTTCGCTGGCGCGATGGCGGGTGGTAACTGAAGGGGAATTAAGTGTGCCCTCCGGGACCTCAGAGTTGTCCGCGAGTCCATTGGAAAGGTGATTCCAGCAGGTGTCTGGGGAGTCACGGCGCTTGTCCCCTCTTTTCGTTTTCCGCATTATTCAGATGGCCGGGAAAGCAGTAAGATCAGCGCATGGCTACCAAGGGTGATCAGAGACTTAAGGTCTTTATTGCCTCCAGGGATGTGACGTGCGAAGAATGCGGCGAGGAGTTGGGAACAAAGGCCTGGATTTTCCTGTCCGGCCCGAAGGCGCTCTGTCTTGCTTGCGCGGATCTCGACCAACTGGTGTTCCTCCCGTCCGGCGATACGGCGCTGACCCGACGGGCAGACAAGCATTCCCGACTATCGGCCGTGGTCCTCAAGTGGAGCAAAGCCCGAAACAGGTACGAGCGACAGGGACTCCTTGTTGAGGAGGCGGCGCTGGATCAGGCGGAAAGCGAGTGCCTGGCCGACGCCGAGGCCCGAGAGCGCCGGAAGGAACGGGACGCCGAACGCCGCGCTCAACTGGACGGAGTCTATGTGGAGGCGTTCGCACGACGTGTGAGGCAGCTCTACCCGGGTTGTCCAGCCAGGCGCGAGTATGTGATTGCCGAGCACGCCTGTCTCAAATACAGCGGCCGAGTCGGTCGTAGCGCGGCCGCCAAAGCACTGGACGAAGACGCCCTTCGACTGGCCGTCGTCGCCCACATCCGTCACTCCGAAACCTGCTACGACGAGTTGCTGAACAGCTGTAGCGAACGTCAGGTAGCTCGGGCATCGGTCCGGCACAAGGTGGAGGAGGTCCTCGATGCCTGGCAGCGGACCGGGGGGTAGGGCAGCCCACAGTCAAAGCCGCGTCGTCCAAAGTAGTGCACTTCAGCGATCGCTTCGCCATGGCTGTCCGGCTTGTTCACCCCCCGAGACCGAGACGGCTATGAATGGTTTGACCGTTTTGACAAATGCGCCCCGGAAGTCATCCGTGGAGCAGATCCCCGTCTCGATTGCTCTTCGAATCTTCTCGCGATCCGGCGTGCCAATCTGGACAAGAATCGGTCGCAGGTAAGATTCGGCCATCTTCTCCCGCTCCCGTAGCTTCTTCGGGTCGATAGCGAGGATATCCGTATAACGGTCACCCAGGCGCTGGGCCAGCAGCTTCTCGTCGTACGTGAGCCGGGTGGATTCGGCGTGGGTCACTTTGACACGGCGGTCATCGATGGTCACGTGCCACTCCCGGCCAGGCGAATCCTTCAGGTGCTGGAAGAGCGTCCGCTGAAGCTTTCGTTTTTCTTCCTCCAGTCGATGTTCTTCGGCTTGGATCTCCATATAACGGCGCAATACCACTTCAATCTCGGGCGTCAAGATCGGCTGCATGTTTTTCCCTTGTCCTGCGTCAGTTCACCACACGGTTGCCGGCGCTCACCTCTCTGAATCGAGTCGCAAGCCAGCCGTTCGGCAGTAGGAGCTCCTTTATTTTCTCCAGCCCGCAATCCGATAACAACTGCGCCGCTCGGCCGGATTTGAGGTTGAAGCTACCCGGAGAATCAGGGTGGCAAATCCAGAGGATCGCGCTGGGTTTGAAGTTCCGCATGACTGCACCCAGGCCCTCCTCGAGTTCCTCTTCCGACTCGGCGAAGATCTGCACATAGTCGGGATTGGTGAGATCTTTGCCACCCAAGACCGTATTGTTGATGAGACCCATATAACACAGGAACCAGTAAGGCATGTTGACCATGGCGAGTCTCTGGCCCTGTTTCAGGCCCAGCCGTCGCCGGAGTTTCAAGTCAGGCGGCATCCGTTCCTCCTTTCGCACACATATATATAACTAACGTCGGAAACGAAAAAAATACGAAGAAAAGTTCGTAAAAACTTGGGATGTGGGGGAGGGAGGCGCGAAGGACGGAGGAACTTGGTCCGCTGACTCGCTCCGTGGAAAGACTCGGCGAACTGGGCGAACTCCAACCCAACCGACCGCGCTGGACGGACCACACGAGCCCCGAGGGAGGTATGTAGTCCCGGCTTTAGCCGGCCGAATGGGTCGGCAAGCTTGAGGATGTGAGCGCCAGCACAAAGACCATGATCACGCTTCCGGTTACGCGGCCTAAAGGCGGGACTACAAACCTTCCCTGCCCCTTTGATCTCGCTCACGCACCCGGAGCAACTCGGTCGTCTCTGTCCAGCCCAGCGTCCTTTACACTCGCCGCGCGGCGCCTGGCCCCGGGCTTGAACGATAAGGGAAAAGGCGAAATGGAGCGCCCCATCTCGCCTTTTCACCCTCCCCCCTCAAGGTCCTGCGAAACATAAAAGATGCAGTCAGGCGTAAGAAGTGGCAACTTGGGTTTTCTCCTTGGCAAACCTGAGCCACGGGAGCGGCTTGTCCAGCGGCCGCGGCTGCAAGTCCCGCCCGCGGACCCACAGGGTATAATCACCAAACCATGCTCCTGACGATCACCAACACGCGAGCGCCGGCGACGGATCTCGGGTATCTGCTCCACAAGAACCCCAGCCGGGTGCAGTCGTTCGAGCTCTCGTTCGGGAAGTGCCACGTCTTCTACACCGAGGCGACCGAGGATCGGTGCACCGCCGCATTGCTCCTCGATGTCGATCCCAGTCGGGCTGGTGCGGACGCGCCGCGGACCGCCCGGTGAAGGCGGGGCGCTCGAGCAGTACGTAAACGACCGGCCCTACGTTGCCTCGTCATTTCTCAGCGTCGCGATCGCCCGGGTCCTGGGCAGCGCGCTTGCCGGCACCAGCAAGGATCGTCCTCAGCTCGTCGACGAACCGTTGCCGCTTACGGCGACCGTGGCCGTCCTCCCATGCCGCGGAGGCGAGGCCTTCCTGCGTCGTCTCTTTGAACCTCTCGGTTATGCGGTTCGAGCCGAACATCATCCGCTCGACGAGCAGTTCCCCGAGTGGGGAGAAGGACCGTACTTCACCGTCGAGCTCGAGCGGGAAGTCCGCCTTAGCGAATTGCTGGCCCACCTGTACGTGCTCATCCCGGTCCTCGACTCGGACAAGCACTACTGGGTCGGGGAGGATGAAATCGAGAAGCTCCTGCGCCGCGGAGAAGGCTGGCTCGAACAGCATCCAGAACGCGAAGCGATCGTGAACCGGTACCTCCGGTTCCAGAGGCGCCTGACCCGGGAAGCGCTCAGCCGGCTCCTGGGAGAGGAAGAAACCGACGTGGAAGCGGTCGAGCAGCGCAAGGGGGAACAGGAAGCGACGATCGAGAAAACACTCCGGTTGAACGACATCCGAATCCAGTCGGTAGCCGACGCGTTGGCCGAAAGCGGCGCAACCAGCGTCATCGATCTCGGCTGCGGCGAAGGAAGGCTCTTGTCCGAGCTCATGAAGCGACGGCAGTTTCGGCGAATCGTCGGAATGGATGTCTCCCATCGCAGCCTGCAGGTCGCCGCCGACCGACTGCACCTCGATACCCTGCCCACCGCTCAAAAGGAGCGCATCGAGCTGTTCCAGGGCTCCCTGATTTACGCCGACAAGCGGCTGTCAGGGTTCGACGCGGCGGCGGTCGTGGAGGTCATCGAGCACCTTGACCCTCCGCGTCTCGCTGCCTTCGAGAAGGTGCTCTTCGAGCGTGCCCGACCGGGTCTCATCGTCATGACGACGCCAAACGCCGAGTACAACAGCCGCTTCGAATCGCTCCCAGCCGGCCAGTTTCGTCACCGGGACCATCGTTTCGAATGGAACCGAGCCGAGTTCCAGGCATGGGCCAAGAGGGTAGCGGCCGGTTCCGGCTACACCGTCGAGTTTCGCGCTGTTGGTTCAGAGGACGAACAGCTCGGTGCCCCGACACAGATGGGAGTGTTTTACTGCAAATGAACATCACGATTCCCGGGCTCTTTTTGAGAAGCAAATGAACATCACGACCCCGGACTCTTGTTTAGAAGCAAATGAACGTCACTATTCCCGAACTTTCCCTCGTCGTCCTGATCGGCCCCTCCGGCTGCGGCAAATCGACGTTTGCGGCCCGTCACTTTAAGCGGACCGAGATCGTCTCGTCCGACTTCTGCCGGGGGCTTGTTGCGGACGATGAAAACGACCAGAGCGCGACAAACCCGGCGTTCGAGCTCCTGCATTTCATCGCCGCCAAGCGCCTGGCCCGTGGCCGCCTGACTGTGATCGACGCGACAAACGTCCAGCCGGAGGCGCGAAAGCCCCTGGTCGCGCTTGCACGCGAGTACCACACGATTCCGGTTGCTCTCGTCTTCAATTTTCCCGAGAGGATCTGTCAGGAGCGCAACCGGACGAGACCCGACCGGGAATTCGGACCGCACGTCGTCCGAAATCAACTGGGGCAGTTGCGCCGCTCGCTTCGCGGGCTGGAGAAGGAAGGCTTCAGGCACGTCCACGTCTTCGCGACTCCCGAAGAACTCGAAGGGCTCGCCATCGAACGGCAGCCGCTATGGAACAATCGCAAAGGCGATCACGGCCCGTTTGACATCATCGGGGATGTTCACGGCTGTTTCGATGAGCTGACCCGTCTCCTGGCTCAGCTTGGGTACACGGTTCGAGAGACCGACGCCGGGTTTCAGGTGGACCCGCCGGATGCCCGCAAGGTCGTGTTCCTCGGTGACCTGGTCGATCGAGGACCGGGGATCACTCCGGCGCTTAAGCTCGCGATGTCGATGGTTGAGTCGGGAGTCGCGCTTTGTGTGCCCGGCAATCACGACATGAAGCTCATGCGAAAGCTCCGGGGCCGGGAGGTCCAGATCACGCATGGTCTTGCCGAAACTCTCGGGCAGCTGGAGTCCGAACCCACGGAATTCAGGCGAAAGGTTGCCGATTTCCTCGACGGTCTCATTAGCCACTACGTGCTCGACGGAGGCCGCCTGGTGGTCGCGCACGCGGGGATGAAAGAGGAGATGCAAGGACGCGGCTCGGCGGCTGTCCGCTCATTCGCGCTTTACGGCGAGACCACCGGGGAGACCGACGATTTCGGGCTGCCTGTCCGCTACAACTGGGCGGCGGATTACCGCGGCCGCGCGATGGTCGTCTACGGACACACACCGGTGAGCCGGCCGGAATGGGTCAACCGGACGATCAATATCGATACCGGTTGCGTCTTTGGCGGAAGACTGACCGCCCTCCGATACCCGGAGAAGGAGCTCGTCTCGGTCCCGGCCGCGCGGGAGTATTACGTGCCGGCCAAGCCTTTTGGTGTGGATGCCGATGCCGCCGACGCCGACGGCCAGCTTCAGGCGCGAAGCCAGCAGCAGCAGCTCGAGGACCTTCTCGATATCGATGACGTCATCGGCAAGCGGATCGTGGAGACCCGCCTGCACGGGAATCTGACCGTGCGTGAGGAGAACGCGATTGCGGCCCTCGAGGTCATGACCCGCTTCGCCGCCAATCCCAAGTGGCTCATCTATCTCCCGCCCACGATGTCGCCCTCGGAGACCAGCCAGGAGCCGGGCTTGCTCGAGCACCCGAACGAGGCCTTTGCATACTATCGAAAAGAGCAGGTCGAGCAGGCCATCTGCGAGGAGAAGCACATGGGGTCCCGGGCGGTCGTCATCGTCTGCCGCGACCGGGATGCCGCAGTCCGGCGCTTTGGCGTGGTCGAAGACGAAGTGGGGATCTGCTACACGCGAACCGGACGACGTTTCTTCAACGAGTCGGCGCTGGAAAAGGAATTCCTGAACCTTGTCGGCACCGCGGTCGGCAAGGCCGGGCTCTGGGAGGAGCTCGGGACAGACTGGGTCTGCCTGGACTGTGAGCTGATGCCCTGGTCGGCAAAGGCGCAGGAGCTGCTCCGACAACAGTATGCGCCGTCGGGCGCCGCTGCCCGCGCAGGATTGAAACAGGCTGTCGAGGCGCTGGCGGCCGCCAGCGGGCGGTCAGACACCACCGAACTACTCAACTGGTATCGCCGGCGGAGCGCCATGGCGGAGAGCTACGTCGAAGCCTACCGCCGCTACTGCTGGCCGGTCCGCTCGATCGGGGACCTGAAACTGGCCGTTTTTCACATCCTGGCCACCGAGAGCGCCGTCCACGCGGACAAGAACCACCTGTGGCACATGGCGATGGCGGGGCGGCTGGCCGAGGCCGAGCCGGGCCTTCTCGTCGCCACTCCTCACAAGACGATCGCGCTGGCTGACGCCTCTTCGGTCGCCGAGGGGGTTGCCTGGTGGGAGGAGCTCACCGGCAAGGGTGGGGAAGGAATGGTCGTGAAACCCCTCGATTTCATCGGACAGGGCCGCCGCGGCCTCATTCAGCCGGCGGTGAAGTGCCGAGGGCGGGAGTACCTGCGGATCATCTACGGGCCGGAATACACGGCGCCCCAACATCTGGATAGGCTGCGATCGCGCGGGCTCGGGGCCAAACGCTCCCTGGCCCTCCGCGAATTCGCCCTTGGGATCGAAGGGCTGCAACGGTTCACCGAGCGCGAGCCGTTACGCCGCGTGCACGAGTGCGTGTTCGCGGTCCTTGCCCTCGAGAGCGAACCCGTCGACCCGAGGCTGTAGGCGAGAGCCTTCTGGTAGTCGTGCCCAGAGAGAGGTATGTAGTCCCGGCTTTAGCCGGTCGCACCGTCTGCGGGCTCGATCGTCCGGGCGGCGACTCGAGCCTGGGGTTGCTCACGCCTACGCCGCCTAAAGGCGGAACTACATACCTCCCTCTGGGCGCGATTGTGCCTGTGGTGCTTTTCGGGTAGGTCCCAATGGTGGTCTCATCTTTGTCCTGCTCGGCGCCATCTTTCAAATCTTTGTTAATCGACGTCGAGTTTCAGGTGGTCGGTCAGATCATAGGCCGCGATCGGAGCACCGGGATCGGGCAGATCAACCGTGATTTCCGAGCCGGGGCCGAGCTGACTCGTTTGTGTCCGCTGCTTTGAGCCTCGTCCGATCGAGAGCCACACCCGGTGTTTTTCGGGTGCCTCGTTCCGGATCCTGAGCTTTCGCCCGTCGATCTGGAGCACTATCCACGGTCGTCCGTGAAACGATTTGTTATCGGGATCGAACAGCGGGAGCCGATGATCCGGGTCGAGCCTCACCAGCCGGATCGGGGCACCTGCCGGGACGTCGGCAACCTGCGTGCCGCGACTGTTCTTCAACAGGATTCGAGACCGGGTGCGTCCTCCCGCCCGATTTCGCAGACCGCCGGCATTCGCGCAGTGCCGGCACTTCTGGCGGTACAACCAGGCAGGCGTTGGGATGTTCATCGCCCGGGTATGGGTGACCACGTCCGGGCGGGATCCGCGCACTGCACTGGAACGCGCTCCGTTTGCGGTTCTGTTCTGCTCGGCGACCCGGTTGCGCGTGTCCCGCCCGTAATCGAGCGGTGCAGAACCGCAAACGGAGCGGTTTTCAGCGCAGTGCGCGGATCCTCCCCGTGCGCGCTCCTCGAGCCCGTCAGGCACTCACCAGGCTTCCTACGCGCCTCCGAACTTCGACCAGATGGCGAGGATGGCCGCGTCGTGCCGATAGGCGTCCGCCACCGGACGCATCACCAGCCGATGCCGGCCCGGGAACCCGCCGTGGATGTAGCTGAGCTGAAGCCCAAGTCCCGTGCTCGGATCGGCGGCCCGATCGACCAGGGGCACGGCCGGCGAAGAATCCCCGACCACAATTACATTGTTCTGCCACGGCTCGCCGAAGAAAAGCGGATCCCGAACACTGTCGACGCACATTAACCAGGGGCCGAGCATGATGAGAGCCTGGATGGGTTGGGAAGCGAGTTGGGCCGGTTGTATCGTCGTCCCATCGGGCCGCCGCAGGACAAGGCGGCAACCAAACAGGAGCTCCACGCGGTCGCCGGGATGCCACACGCGCTCGATCGTCGCGTAGCCGTTCTCAACTTTGGACGGGATCTGAGCGCCGTTCACCTGGATGCTCGCCTGATCCGCCCAACCCGGGATACGGAGCAAGAGCGGCCGTGACTCCCGGGCCGCCTGCGTCACTTCCATCGAGAAGGCCCAGTCGCGCGGCTTGGCCTGACGGCCCGAGCGACGGAGTTTCAGTCCCATCTTGCCGTCGGACCAGTCCACTTCCTCGTAGAGGTTGATTCGGATCCCTTCGGCCCTGTCCGTTACGATCGTCCGGAGAACGTCCGGAAACGCCCGGTATCCGTGCATCGTGCAGCACCACCAGGCGCGCGCCAGGTTGTCGACCGGTTTGACGCCGGGGCCGGAACAGACGTGGTGACCGAAATCTCCGGTCGGGAACTGATTGAACAGGAAGGCGTTCCAAAGGCAGCTCTCGGCTCTCTCGAGGTAATCCATGGCACCGGTTTGCCGCCACAGGTCCAAGCTCAGCCGAAGGAAGTCGGCGTGCCCGCACCCTTCGTCACGCGGGTCCTTGCCGGAATTCTGAAGAATCGTCGTGCGGTCCACAGCCAAACGGTCGGGCTGCTTCCACCCGAAGTACTCGAGCACGCTTCCGAACTCGGTCAGGTCCGGCGAACCGGCAAGATCGCGGTAAGCCTTCTCGACGAATGCCAGGTGCCTCGTGTCCTTCGTCTCCTCGTAAAGCATGACGATGCCCCGCAGCGTGGAGAGGTAGCCGTGCGCATGCTGGATCCCGCGAGGCTGCAGGAGGGGAACGATCGAGGAGGCGGCGTCCAGAAGAGAGCTGTCCCCGGTGGCACGTTTAAGCAGGACGAGGCCCTCGATCAGTTGCGTGAAGCAGATGTATCCGCTGGCCCCCTGACCTTCGAGTTTCTTCAAGACCTGGGGGTCGGAGCACTCATCCCGCACAGCGAGCAGGAAGCTTCCGAGGCGGCGGGCCGAATGTAGGACAGCCTGGTCACGCGATCGGTCGTAATAGGTGAGCAGGCCCACCAGGAGACGGCCGTTGCCCCAGAGCAGGGCCATGTGGTCCGGTCCAATCTGGTCGGCTTTGAAAACCAGGTTGGGGTTGCCGAAACGCCCGTCGGGGCGCTGATAGCCGATCAGGTCCTTGACGAGGGCGCGAAGGCGGGCGGGCGAGTCGCCGGACGGCAGCAGGGCCAGGGCCTCCACGTAGCGTCCGGACAGGTCTCCGCTGTATTCATTGAACCGCCGGTCGGGGGTGAGGGCCACGTCGGCCAGCACAAACTCCCGGTTGAACTCCGGGATCCGGCCGGCCACCAGCCGGTCGGCCGTGAGCCTGACGCGGTCGGCGAGGAGCCCCGCCGGATGGCAGCCCTTTTCGGCCCTCGGGGATGCGGCCGCATGCGCTGGGGCAGGCGTTTTCTGGTCGCCCGATTTCGGGACATCGGCGGCGACGCCGGCAACGCCGGCAAGCAAGGTCGAGCCGACAAAACCTCGGCGGGTCAACCGGTGGTGTTCGTTGTTCTGCTTCTGAGTCATCCTCACTCCTCGCTTCCTGGAAAATCTGTCAGAGCCGCGCACATTCGGTTCTTGTCGGAGCCGCGCACGCAGCGCTTTTCTGCGGAGTAAGCGGGTTCATTCCGCCCCGGGCACGATACCGCGGTAGGAATGAACCCGCTTACTCCGCTCCAAAGCGCTGCGTGCGCGGCTCTGCCAAGGCTACTATCCTGCGCGGGCGCGGCTCCGACAAGGCTACCGCGCTGAGTGCGCGGCTCTGACAAAACGCTGCCCGGTTCCGACAAGTAAACAAAAAGATGGCCGCCTACGTCTCCTTCTTTCCGATCGCTTCCAGGACCCGGGCGGGAGTCAGGGGCATCCGGAAGACGCGGGCGCCGGTCGCGTCGAATATCGCGTTGGCAACGACAGCCCCCATCGGGACGATCGCGGGCTCGCCGCCCCCCTGCGGAGTCAGCTCATCGTTCTTCACGAGTATCGTTTCAATCTTGGGCAACCAGGAGAACCGAGGCAGCTCGTAGGTGTCGAAATTCCGATCGAGCACCTCCCCGCCGCTGAACCGGACTTCTTCTGAGAGCGTATATCCCAGTCCCATGGTGATACACCCTTCCATCTGGATCGTGGCGCCTTCCGGATTGATCACGATCCCCATGTCCTGCGCGCAGACGATCCGCTTGACCTTCACGCGCCCGCTCGCCTTGTCGACCTCGACTTCGGCCGCCAGAGCCGCCCAGGTTCCTGAATCAATGCCGGCGGCGATGCCAATGCCTCGACCGCTCGGTCCTGGGGCGGGCTTCCAGCCGATACGCTCGGCCGCCGCCCGAAGAACGCTCTGCATTCTCTTGTCGCTCGTGTTGCGCAGGCGGAACTCCAGCGGGTCGATCTTTGCCTTTGCCGCCATGATGTCGATCTGGGATTCACGGGCAAAGACGTTGATGTTGGCTCCGGGCGCGCGCCAGGGGCCGACGCGAAACAGGTGAATGGCCGCGCCGGGTCCCGACCACCCGCCGTAGACGCGCATGATGTTGTTCGGGACATCGTAGGACTGCTCGGCGGCTCTCGAGCCCGCGCAAAGTAGACGCTGTAATCCCAGAGGGTCATCTTGCCGGTGGCGTCGATCCCCGATTTGATTTTCACAATCGCCGCCGCCCGGAAGTAGTCGTAAAAGAACTCTTCGGCGCGGGTCCAGGCCACCTGGACCGGCTTTCCTGTAGCCTTGGCGAGACGCGCCGCCTCAACGGCGTGGCGGCCGCCGGTGCTCTTCCCGCCAAACCCGCCTCCGACGAAGGGAGTATGACGCGGACTTTCTCCAGAGGGAAACCGAGAGCGGTCGCAACTTCCTGGCGGTGTGGAAACGGCGTCTGGGTTGCAGGCCAGACGGTCATTTTGTCCGCCTTCCATCTGCGCGAGAGCGGTGTGAGTCTCAATGGGCGCATGCGCGCCGTATCCGTTCAGGTAGGTGTGCTCGAACAGACTGGACGAGGCCTTTTCACCTGCGGCAAGGTCCCCTCTTTGCTCCTGCAGCTGAGGTGCGGGCGCATGCTGCGAGGAGGTAGTCGAAGATGGTTTCCGTATCCATGGCCGGCTTGGGCACGTCGAATTCGGCCTTGATCGCCTCCAGCGCCTTCGCGGCTGTTTCAGGATGTTCGTGGAGCACCGCGATGAGATCTTCTTCTTTCACGACGATGACGCCGGGCATCTTCTCGGCGGCCGAGGTGTCGAGCTTCAGCATCTTGGCGCCATGAGCCGGCGGGCGAACGACCCGGGCGTACAACATGCCTGGGAGCCGCATATCCCCGGCGTACTTCGCTTCTCCGGTGACCTTCGCCCGCGCGTCGATTCGATTGACCGACTTTCCCATGACCTGGAACTCGGACACGGATTTGATCGCGGCTTTGCGGTCGACGAGGCGGGCGATCTTCTTGCCCGGCGGCCAGTCGTGCGAAGGTCACACGGCGTTTCGTCTCCGACCGAACGAAAATCACGCCCTTGTCCACGCTCAGCTCGGCCACGGGCGCCTTGAGCTCCTGGGATCCGAGATCGAGCAGCACCGCCCTGGCCTCGGCTGCCGCCGCCCTGAGCGGTGGACCGAAGAAACGGGTCGACATGGAGCCGAACGTTCCCATGTCAGTACGGACACAGGTCGGTGTCTCCCATGATCATGTCGATCGACTCGAGCGCGACTCCCAGCTCGTCAGCGGCCATCTGGGCGAGGGAGGTGATGATGCCCTGCCCCATTTCGATCTTGCCGGTGAAAACGGTGACGCGACCGTTCTCGCCGATCTTAAGGTAAGCGTTCGGGTCACTCGGGGGCTCCCTCCTACGCGATTGCTGGGCGGCTGCGAACGGATCGACCGAGAAGAAAACTACGATGCCGCCCGTGACGACTTTCAGGAAGTTGCGCCGATCAAGCGATGACGATTCCTGCTTCACGATATCGCTACATGTTTGCTCGTCCATACTGTTGCCTCATCGCATCGTTTTCGATGCGCTTTCGATCGCCTGCGATGATTCGTTTGTGGGCGCCGCACCGGCACAGGTTGTCATCCATGCCGGCAATGATTTCCTCGCGGGTAAGCTTCGGTTTCTTCAAGAGGAGGCCGTAGGCGGTCATGATCATGCCCGGGGTGCAAAAGCCGCACTGGAGCGCGTCCTGATCGACGAACGCCTGTTGGAGCGGATGCAGTTTCCCGTCTTTGGCCAATCCTTCGATCGTCGTTACCTTCTTGCCGCGAACCTCGCGGACCGGCAGCTGGCAGGACCGCACGGCTTCCTTGTCCACAATCACCGTACAGGCGCCGCACAGATTCTCTCCGCAGCCGTACTTGGTTCCCGTCAGGCCCAGCTCGGTGCGCAGGACCCACAGCAGCATCTGGTCCGCCTCGACGTTGACGCTGGTCGGCTTTCCATTCAGTGTGAATTTGATGATTTCTTTCATAGAAGTGCCCTTCCTTGCGGAAGGGTATCGGAGACACCCTGCAGGGTCAAGAAATAGAGAGGATTTACGGAACTGTTGCTTCACCGGGTGCAGCGGGATCAGCCAGCGCGCAAGACGTCGCGCAGGCAGGCTTCGAGGACCTCGACGTTGGTCTTCGTCGAATTCGTCCCCATCAGCCCGATCCTCCACACCTTGCCGGAAAGGGGTCCAAGACCCGACCCGATCTCGATGTTGTGCTCCGTGAGCAGCCTTTGCCTGACGGCCGCCTCATCCACGCCCGAAGGAACGACCAGGGTCGTCAGCGGGTGGAGCCGGTCGGCTTCGGCGACGAGCGGGCACAACCCCAGGGACTTCACTCTCTCGATCAGGTGGCGGGCCGTTGCCTCGTGGCGGGCCAGGCGTTTGGGCAGACCTTCCTCAAGCACTTCGCAGAGCGCCTGTTGCAGCGCGTAGACCATGTTGACCGGCGCGGTGTGATGGTAGGCCCGTGTGGCGCCGCTCCCCAGGTACTTCAGGATCTCCCCGAGATCGAGGTAGAAGCTGGGAACGGGCGTGCGTCGCGCGCGGAAGACTTCGAGCGCCCGAGGGGATATCGAGACCGGAGCCAGGCCCGGCGGGCAGGAGAGGCATTTCTGGGTTCCCGAGTAGGCGATGTCCGCCTCCCATTCGTCCAATCGGACCGGCATACCGCCCAGCGAAGTTACGCAGTCGACCACGAGCAGCGCGCCGTTGGAGTGAGCCATGGCGCCGAGGCCCGTCATGTCCTGGTACACGCCTGTGGACGTCTCGCCGTTGACGACGCAGACCAGTTTGGGCTTCACCTCTTCGACCTTGGACGTCAGGATCGCCTTGTCGATCGCGGTCCCCCAGGGGAATTCCAGGCGGGTGGTGCGGGCGCCGAGACGGTCGGCGAGGTTGGCGAGGCGCTGTCCGAAAACGCCGTGGACGGCGACCACGACCCGGTCTCCCGGTTCGATGAAGTTAACCAGCGCGAGCTCCATCCCGGCGCTGCCGGTACCGGATACCGGGAAAGTCACTTCGTTGGCAGTGCCGAAGACCTCGCGCAGCATCGCCTTGCACGATTCCATGATGTCCAGAAAGTCGCGGTCGAGGTGCCCGAGCGTGGGCATGGAGAGCGCCCCGAGCACCCTGTCGGACACATTGCTCGGGCCAGGGCCGAGCAACAGTTTGCGGCGCGGGAAGAGTCCGGTTGAACCGTTCATGTCATGAATCCTTTGGTTGTGTGTTGGAATCCTGCCTGCTGACCTCTGCGAGGAGGGCCCAGATCGAGCGCCAGGTCTTCCCCGTTGCCCGGCTCATGCCGATCTCGCAGGTCCGGCTTGAGGAGTAGTAGCCGTCGAAGTCGCGAGCCCGGATTTCGGCTGCCTGACGGCTCGTGGCCGCCTCGGTCAGTTCGGGAACCAGGAATCCCCGGTCCCCCGCAAATCCGCAGCAGCCGGATTCCAGGGGGACGAAAACTTCCGAGGCACAAGCCCCCGCCACCTCGCGGAGTGTCGGGACCAGTCCCATCTTCACGACGGAGCAGACTGGATGAAGTGCGATGGAGCCCGCTTTTCGCCGGATCGGGAGGTTCGGCAGGACGTGCTGGCGGGCGAACTCGATCGCGTCCAGGATCCGCATCCCGTCCCATTTCTTCCGGTTCTCTTCGGTGAGAACCGCACGCGCGGTCCGGAGTGTCCAGGCACACGGGCTGGTGTCGAGGACCACCGGGAGCCGCCCACCATCCGACCATTCCCAGAGACGCCCGATCATCTGGTTTGCGAGATCGGCCTGCGCGGCGGCGTAGCCTTTGGATGAGAACGGCATTCCGCAGCAGTTGCCCGCCACATGCGGCGGAATCCAGACCGGCACGCCCGCGCGGGATGCAACCTCGACGACGATGGCGGCCAAGGAAGATTCTTTATCGTTGGAGGCGAAAATCCGCGTGACGCAGCTGGGGACGTAGACGGCCGAGGCTCCGTCACGCCGGGTGGCGGGGAGCTTGCCTGCCGCGTGCGGCATGTCCGCCGTCCACCGGGGAAGGCCCAAGCGCGACATCGCCCGGGAAAGGCGTTCGACAAGCGAAGGCCCCAGGATCGCTGCCTTGAGATGCCCCGTCCGCAGCCCGAACCGGGCAAACTTCTCGGTGAATCCGAAGTGGCCGGCCAGCCGGCCGGCGATCCAGTTGCCCGACCGCTCCGTGGCTTTCGCCACGCAGGCGTTTCACCATTTTCCCGGTGTCGATCTCGACCGGGCAGGCGATCGCGCACATGCCGTCGGTCGCACAGGTATCGAGGACCTGGTAGCGGGAGCTGTTTTCCAATTCGCGGGCTTCGACCGCGCGGTTCTCCAGTTTCAGCCTCTCCACCTCGCGGCGGACCATGATGCGCTGCCGGGGGCTGACCGTTGCATAGCGACTGGGGCACTTCGGCTCGCAGAAGCCGCATTCGATGCACCGGTCCGCGTCCTCGTCCACCCGTGGAATCGTCTTCAGCTGGGTGACGTGTGCCTGCGGATTGTCGTTAAGGATCACTCCCGGGTTGAGGATTCCATCGGGATCGACCAGTTGTTTCAGCTCACGCATGATCGCGTAGGCGTCGGAGCCCCATTCCTTCTCGAGGAACGGAGTCATGTTGCGCCCGGTCCCGTGTTCCGCCTTCAGCGCGCCATCGCGGCCGATCACCAGGGTTGCGAGGTCCTCGAGGAAACTCGAAAACTGGTCGACTTCGCGCGCGTCATTGGTTCCTTGGGCGAGGAGAAAATGCAGGTTTCCATCCTTGGCGTGACCAAAGATCGCTGAATCGTCATAACGATGTTTGCGGAAAAGCTGCTGCAAACCGAGCACTCCGTCGGCCAGGTCCTCAACCGGGAAGACGACATCTTCCGTCACCAGTGTGGTTCCCCGCGGACGGACGGCGCCCACGGAGGGGATGATGCCTTTTCGCACCGCCCAGAGCGCCGCCTGCTCCCGCGGATCCCGCGTCACGGGAGTGCGACGCAGCAGGGGGAGACGGGACAGCGTCTGGTCAAGGCGCGTGCCGGAGGTGGCAAGCTCTTCGGCCGACAGGGCCTGCTGCTCGACCAGAAGTGCGGAAGCCGCGCCGGGCAGGGAGGGAACAAAATCCGGAACACCCGGGCGTCCCTCGACCGCCCGAAGAGAGGCGCGATCCATGAGCTCGAGTGCCGCTGCTCCGGCCTCGCGAAGCGGCGCGATGCATGCGCACGCGGACCGCACATCCTCGAAGAACAGCAGTCCCGTTGACTTGTGCGGCAGGTCGGGAACCGTGCGGAACACTGCGGAAACCAGGAATGCGAGGGTGCCCTCCGAACCAACCAGAAGGTGCCAGAAAATCTCGAGCGGGTCGTTGAAGTCTATGAAGGCATTGAGCGAATAGCCCATCGTGTTCTTCAAACGGTACTTGCGGCGGATCCGCTCCACCAGCGGGTGGTCCGAGCAGACCCGATCCCTGAGCTCCGAAATCCCCCGCCACAGCCGGGGCTCGAGCTCGCGAAAGCGCTCGGCCGCCCGCGGTTCGCCCGAATCGACAAGGGTTCCCGAGGGGAGCATGAAGGTCAGCGATTCGAGCGTGTGGTAAGCGTTTTGCTCGACCCCGCAGCACATCCCGCTCGAATTGTTGGCGACGACGCCGCCGATCATGCAGGCGTCGATTGAAGCCGGGTCCGGGCCGAGCTTGACGCCGAAGGGGGCAAGCCGGCGGTTCACGAGCCCTGCGATGACTCCCGGGCCTGCCTGCACCCGGACTCCCTGCTCGAGGATCTTCAACTCATTCCAGTGCCACGAGCAGTCGACCACGATGCCGGGGCCGAGGGCTTGGCCGGAAAGGCTTGTGCCTGCGGCGCGAAATGTCAGGGGAACCCGCTCGCGACGGGAGTAAGCAAGCAGGGCCGAGACTTCGCCCGTATCCTTTGGCCGAACGACGGCGCGAGGCATGATGCGGTAGAGACTGGCATCAGTCGCGTATGCTGCGAGGTCGGCCGGACGCGCCAGCACCCGATCTGCGGAAATGAAAGTAGAAAGCTCCCGGTCGAGTTCCATCGGACTTCACAAAGCATACCCCTGCGGGGTCCAGGAGGGAAATAGGAGCAGGCAGCGGGCAGAGGGCAGCGGGCAGCGGGCAGAGGGCAGAGGGCAGAGGGCAGCAGGGCAGCGGGCCGTCACGGAGCGGAGGCCCGGCCTTTTGGAGCGCGGACGTCTCGTCCGCACTGGGTTCGCGGACGTCCCGTCCGCGCGGCGGGCATCTTGCCCGCCGTTGTCCGACTGGAAGTTGGACCTACACCGGAGGATTTCCGACTCCCGTGGGTCCCACTTCCCAGTGGGACTCCGCGCGGCGGGCATCCTGCCCGACGCGTTCCCCGTCTCCCCGTCTCCCCCTCTCCCCCTCTTCTTGTCTCCTTGTCTTCTTATCTCCTTGTCTTCCCGCTGCAATTTTTCTGCACTTTTCTTCGTATTTTTTTCGACTCGAGCGTTTCTTGTAATGGGAGGTCTGATCGAGTCGTCTAAACGCCAGCCTCCCGACGGAGGATGACATGGGTCGAAAATCGCGTGAGAAGTGGGAACGGAGGCAAGGTCGGGGGGCCGCGACAGACATGGGACTCGGAGCGGGGAGCCGCCAGACGGCCGACCCCGGGCAGGCCGACCGCATTCGGGGACTGGAAGAACAACTGAGCAGGCTTTCCGATGGAGACTTCGAGGGCTCGTACTCTCCAAGCTGCTCGGATGACGTTCGGGAAGCGCACCTGCAGGATATCCTCGCCTTTGAATCCGTGGGATCCGCGCCCAGCCTCTTTGAAGGACTCGAGGAGCACGGATTGGAGCTTCCGCGTCCGGAACAACTGGACGAGGAGCAGAGCGCGGACAAAGTCCTGGAGATCATGGACGCGCTTTCGCGTCAGCGGGTCTTTCTGATCGGCACTGATCACCTTACCGCCCGGGAGCTCTACTCGAAGCTCTTCAACCAAACGCTCTGGGAAGGCTGCTATATCAAGCGGAAGCACCCGGACTCGATGACCATGATGGATGTCTCGGGCGGGTTCCGGTCGAAGATGAAACGGCTGCTCGGGGGCATGCTGGCGAAAGCGGTGAACTGAGCAGAGGGCGCCGAAGGAGGAGCGCCGATCGAGTGGAGCCGCACCGGGCTCTTTGGAGCTTTTGCGAGCGAAGCGAGCCCTTTGAAGGGAGTACGCAAGCGTGCTTGCGCCTTATACATACGCATGGTAGAGACCTTAGGGTATGCAATTTGCTTTCGGTTCGAACCCGCTTGCTTCGCTGGAAAGCGCTCGCGCGCGGCTCTGACAACGACTCGGTGTCGCCTGCTATGACTCGTATTCCGATAGAGCCGAAGCTGTTGCGCGGCGTTCGCCGAGTCCCATCAGAGCCGCGCGCGAGCGTCTTTCCGCGAAGCAAGCGGGTTCGAGGGTCCGGAGCCCGGAAGTGCCTTGAAGCCCCGCCCCGGCTCGCCCGTTGGACTTCGCAAGGCCGGGGGGTTACATTCGCGAGTAATGACAAAGTCCTGTTCGCTCGTGGTCGGGTCTCTTTCGATGCTGGTGCTGCTCGCGGCCGGGCCCATGTCGACGGGCCTGCAAGATTCGTCCGCGGCCGCGGGAGCGCAGAAGCGGGCGCAAGCCTTCCCACTCGAGCGGCTGGGCGAGCTCCGGAAGCACCCCCGGCTGATGTTCGACTCGAAGGAGGCGTCCGAGCTGCGACCCAGGCTCCAGACGAGCCATGCGTTCCTTTGGAGACGTTTCGAGCAGGACGTGCCGCGGATGGTTGAAATTGCCCAGGGAAGGAAGAAGGTCGAGGACGCCCGCTATGAGGGGGACTTGATTGCCGATCTCGCCTTCGCCTGGACGATGACCGGTGACGCTCGGCTTCTCGAGTCCGCCCGTAAGCAGCTCCTGCGCCTGGCGATGGGGCGCCAGTGGGATTCCAACGAGGACATCATTTACCTGATCCCCAGCCACTTTCTGACTGGGCTGGCACTTGGCTATGACTGGCTGTATCCGGTTCTCTCGCCGGAGGAGCGCGCCGGAGTGGCGGCCAGGCTCGGGAAGGAAGCCGAAGCGCTCCACGAGTCGATTCTGACCGGACGGGTCTGGTGGAGAAACCAGTATTTCCAGAACCACTCGCACTCGAACCACTGCGGTTTGGCCCTTGCAGCTGCCGCGCTCTATGGAGAAGATCCGCGCGCGGTCCGCTGGCTGAAGACCTGCCGCTCCTTCTTCAAGCGCGTCTTCGAAGTTTTGCCGTCCGATGGCGGGTCCCTCGAGGGGTACGCCTATGCCGGCTACGGGGCCGAGTACATTCTGATTTACGCGATGATTTCGCGAGACCTCATCGCCGAGGACTACACCGGTACTCCCTGGATGCGCAATTCCGTACAGTACATGCTCCAGGGCCTCGTGCCGGCGCGGAGCGAGCAAGAGTGGGCGATGACGTTTGGCGATGCGCCGCGGCGCGGATGGAGCTCGACGGCGCAGCACCTTTTTCTCCTGGCGCGACTGTTCCGGGATCCGAGCGCACAGTGGATGGCGCGCCAGATGGTGGAACTGCCCGAGCGTGGCTTGGGCAGTCACGGCTGGATGATGCTCCTGTATTTCGATCCCACTGTGCCGACCGCCGCTCCGGCCGATTTCCCGCTCCTCCACCATTTCCCCGAAATTGACCAGGTGATGATGCGATCGAGCTGGACCGACCCTGCAGCCACGCTGATCGGATTCAAATGCGGCCCCTTCATGGGCAAGACGCTCTCCCGTTCGGCGAAATTCGACTATGGGACAGGGCATGCGGAAACCGATGCAGGCTCTTTCCAGATCTTCTCGCACGGCCGATTCCTGGCTATCGACCCTTTGTATGTCGGCTATAAGCTGACCGGTAACTACAACACGATGCTCATTAAGGGAACCGGACAGATGGGAGAGCAGGCCGGTTTCGGTTCGGCGGAAGCGCTTCGTTTCAAGCATTACCCGGAGATCCTCGAGGTGAGGGCAGGCAAGGAGGCTGACTATGTCCTCGGCGACGTGACGAAGGCTTACCATCCGGCCCTGGGGGTACAGCGCCACCTTCGACACCTTCTGTTTGTGAAACCGGACACGCTGCTTGTTGCCGACGAGGTTCAGGTCAAAAGGCAGGGCGTGGTCCGCAATTATGCACCCGAGGAAATAAAGACATCCGGCGCGCTCACGCATGCACCGAACGATTACGTCATCGGTGAGGAAGGAGAGGCGTATGTCCTCTTTGAGGGCCAGCCGGGAACCTATCAGGTAGCGATCGTGTACCTCGACAACGCCCCGGGAAAAGGGAAGTACTCGTTGCAGGTAGACGGTAAAACAGTCGGGTCGTGGACCAGCTGCAACGAGGAAATAGACGACAACCTGATCGCTGTCCTGCCCCCCGTCCAACTCTCGAAAGGGAGCCGGGTGAGCTTCATCGGTGCTCCGATGGCCCCCGAATGCCGACTCACGAAGATGATCATCTTCAGCGACGGTGTCGAGACGCAGCCGAAGGCCGAGTGGCTCATGCAGCTTGATCCCGCAGCCCGCGTCCGGCAGGACGGGACCAGCCTCCACGTCACGGACGGCCCGGCGGCGCTGGATCTCTATGCAGCATGGCCGCCTTCGGCGAATATCCGGGTCGAAAATCACCCGATCAAGAAGGCCGACATCGAGCCCTTCACGTACCGAAATACGCAGCGCGTCGTGATCGAGCCACCGATGGAGGATGGTAAGGTCACCATGCTGACGGTTCTGCACATGCGGGGAGAGATTCAGCCTGGCCTCGATGCGGTTGCGGCACGCCTCCAGGGGTCTCGATTCGAGTTGACGTGGAAGGAGTCCGGGGCGCAGGTCAAGCTCGATTGGGACTTGGAACGAAGGCAGCATCACGTGGGGAGGGGAGGAAAGTAGGGCGCATGGAACACACGACGAGGCCTGAACAAGCCAGAGTACCGGAGTGACAAGCGATCGGGTCGCTGAGCGGTACAGAACCGCAAACGAAGCGTTTTCTGCGAAGTGCGCGGATTGTAGCCGACAGCGTCAGACGTGCCGAGATTGGGGAGCATCAATCGCCTTGGGTTCAGTGATCGCTCGCTGTGACAATCCGCGCGCTTCGCAAAAAGCGCTCCGTTTGCGGTTCGGCTCGCCTTTTTCCGACCTTCGAATGGGGGCGGCTCTGACAAGGCTACCGCGCTGCGTGCGCGGCGCCCTCGCGGTCGAACCTACTCCGCCATCAGCACGATTGCGATCGAGGCAAACACCATTCCGGAAATGATGACCGGATGGGGGATGACTCCCCAGAAGGTGAGCGAAATAATGATGGTCAGCACCGGGGCAAGCGCCGTCATCGGCACCACGATAATCGCTTTTCCGTATCGCACTGCGTAGACCAGGCAGAGCGCACCGATGGAATTCAACACCTGAATCGCCGCTGCCAGCCATGGCCCCTTCGGTCCCCAGTTCACCGGCCGGGAAAAATCGGTCATGAGCAGGGCGAGCGGGATCAGGAGGATGCCGGTCGCCATCATGTAGAAGAATATCGTTTCCGCGCGCATCGTCTCGTTTGAATACTTCATCACCCAGGCTTGCGTCCCCCATGCGATGAACACGAGGACCGCGAGCAGCAGCCAGAGGTAGCCCCGGATGCCGGTGTAGTTCGGCGGCTGGTATGAAAGCAGTCCCACCGCCAGGAGGGCAAAGCCGATGCCGATCCAAGCCTTCCTCGACGCCTTTTCCTTCAGGACCGAGACGGAAAGGATGATCGTCAGCACCGGATAAAGCGAAATAATCGGGAAGACCAGATAGGCGGGGCCAAGCCTCAAGGTCTCGAAGAGCACCAACTGGCCGCCGGCACCCAGCAAACCAACAAGGGAGCCGAGCAGGATCGACCGGCGGTCCCATTCCAGACGCCATCCGGCGACCCAGAGGGCCACGATGGCGCAGGGCAGCATGGTCAGCGCCCAGACCGTATACCCGAGCGTCGCGGGAAAGCCGTTCTTTTCGGGGATCTCGATGAAGGCGCCCCAGACTCCCCAGAAGACAGTGGTGACCAGCGCATAGGCCAGCCATATTCGCGATTTCAAGAAATCCTCCCAGCCTGATGGATGGAGTCGTGATCAGTGCCCGAGAATCCTCAACGCGTTCTCACGGTAAACTTTCTTCAGGATTGCATCCGAAAGGTCAAACCCCGAATAGCTCCAGTGGTACCCGAAAATCGGGGCGTAGAAGTGCTCGTCGTCCGTCTCCAGCATGCGAAAGGTGGTCCGATACATGTCAGGATCAAATCCCATGTCCGTACCGTAGAGCAGTCGGTTCTGGTACTTCTCGTAGAACCTGGCTGCAAACCTCGGAATGGTCGCCGTTTCCGCATAGCGGGCGGAGATGTCCGCGTTCAAATTCGGATAGCGGTCGAGCAATTGGCCGAGGCGGGCCAGATCATAATCAAGGTTCGCCAGGTGGCAGGCGATAAAGGTCGTGCGGGGGTGGCGTTTGACCGCCCGTTCCAGCACGTCGATCATCCCCGAGTGCCCGACGATGCCCGGCTGGTTGTCGAGTCTCCACTCCACGGCGTTCATGAGCCCGTCATTCGTCTGGTCCATCTTCTGATACATCCAGATTGGATCCGCGACGTGAATGTTGACCGGGATCTTCAGCTCGGCGCACTTCTCGAGGAGCGGATCCATCCGGAGATCGTCCAGGTGCATCCCGGCCGCCTTGTCCCATCCCAGGCCCTTCCCCTTGTCACCTTCCTCGCCTACTCCCCGGGCACCCAGTTTCACGCACCGCTCCAGCTCTGCAACCGCGGCCGGTCCGAAGCCCGGCTTGTCGTACCCGGTGTAGTCGAATCCGCACCAGATCTCGAAGCGCGAGGGGTAACGCGAATACATCTTGTGGGCTGTGTCGAATTCAGTGCCGCTGGCACCGGCAAGGATAGTCGATCTTTCAATCCCCGTCTCGTCCATGATCTTGACCCAACGATCGATCTCCTCGGCGGTCTTCGCGTAAGTGTGAGTGTGAGCGTCGATGGCCGGGTACCGTGCCTTTGCGACCTTTGTGACCGGGATCTTGTGGATCGAAACGGGGCGGTAGTCCTTCAGCAGAACTTTGCCCGGGTCCGGATCCTCTGAAAAGGACACCGTGACGTGTCCGAGCAGAAGGAAAAGAGACAGCGCGCAAAAAGCTGTGACTAGACGTTTTGCGATCACGGGAACACCTCCAGCCAAACCAGTTGCTCCGTCTCGTCGGTGGTTTGCGCCACGATCCGGCCCTCGGGGTCGGCGGCGAAGCACGGACCGACGAACTTGACGCTCGGGTGGGGTTGCCCGGTCTGGTTGACGAATAGGGCCCAAACCCGGTTCTCACGGGCAATGCGGGGAATCAACGGATCGAACTCGGCCCACATCTGCTCATAACTCTTCCAGGCTCGCCAGCCGGTCCGCTCATGGTAATCCAGGATTTCTTCCATCGAGTTGTAGTCAATGACGCGGCCATCGCGGTCCAGTGCATCGGAGTCCCAGGCGTGCGGCATAACAATAATGCGGGCGCCGCCGGCGGCGTACCCGGCGGGGATTTCGGGATACTGGTTGTCCCAACACAGCGACACGCCGATTCGATGCCCCGAAAGTGAAAAGATCGGGCGAGCATGGTGGGGTTGCCAGAACGGCACCTCCAATTTGGGAAGCTGGTTCTTGCGGTAGACACCGGCCACTTCTCCGGAAGGCTCAATCAGCGCGTACGCATTCAGCGGTTTGCCCGACGTGAGCTCGCTCCACCCCACGCCGATGGCCAGGGACAGTCGGCGGGCAAGCCGACACATCTGGCGCATGGACGGCCCGTCTACCGGCTCCGAGAGCCCGGCCACTTCCGGCGACTTGAAAATGCCGGGGATTGCGAGCTCGGGAAAAAGAACCCAGTCGGCGCCGCCTTCGGAAGCCCTCGCGGCGAAATCCTCTATCTTCGCGAGATTGGACCCTATGTCGCCCCACGAACAGGCGATCTGCGCCAAAGCGACTTTCACAGGGGTTTGGGACGATGTGTCCGGCGTGACGACAGCCGGTTCAGCCAGGCATTCTCCGGTCATAGTTCAGGATTTGATTTTCGGCCGCCGAGCGCTGAGCCGAAAGCCTTTCGGACTCGTTGACAATAACGGACATGCAAGGGCACAGTCAAGGGCAGGGTTTCTTTTGCTTTCTCTTTTTGCTTCGATTATCATTTAGATCTGTCATTTTGCTTCTTTTGACCGACTTGGGAATTAATAGAGTCCTGAGGGCTCTCTCCAATGATCAGAACGCGCTTTTCCCCGGTTTCAGTCTCCATCCGTGGGCGACTCGGCGGCGGAACCCTGCTTCTCGCCCTTCTCGCATTTTCGCCGGGCTGCAGCAGGACCGAGACCCGGGACGAGGGGAGCGCGTCGCCTGAAGCTCGCGTCGAGATCCGCACGGCCGGCGATGGGCTTGTGATCGGGACCCGGCAGGCCGAGTTCGAGATTCGAAAGTCCGGCCGGATTCGCGCCTTCCTCCTGACCAACGGGCAGCGATTGACTCTGGACAACCCGCCTCCGGCCTCCGAGGGTGAGGGTGCTTACTCGTTTGATCTCGCAGGGGCGAGGCGCATGCCCGTCAGCTCGGCGATAGGGGAGCGCGGGCTGCGGTTGGAAACGATTGGCAAGGCTGCGGGAAATCCGGTCGAAAGGGTGCTTACCCTGGAGGTCTATGAAGATTTCCCTACCCTCTTGATTCAAGGCGAGGCTTATCGAAACACCGGTGCCAGCCCGCTCAAGATCGATCAGGTGGTCCTTCAGCCGCACGTCCTGGACATGTCTCTATTCCCGGGGCAGTCAATTGAGAAGGGACTCTGGTCGTTTCACGGTTCGAGCCTGGAGTGGGGCAAGGACGAGGTCGTGAAGCTCACGAAGGGGTTCCAACAGGAAAACCCGATGAACGCCATGCTGCCTTCCGGGTGGGGGGGTGGCGTTCCGCTCGTGGCGTTCTGGAACGAGCGAATGGGCATGGCGATCGGGCACATCGAGCCTGTCCCCCAGGTGTTGTCCATCCCCGTGAAGGTGCGGCCCGATGGCCGCGTGGACGCCTCCATTAACCTGCAGCCGGGAATCGAGTGCAAACCAGGTGGCTCTTTTCCGATGCCCCGTACCTTCATCTCCGTTTTTGCAGGGGATTTCTACGAGCCTCTTCGCATCTATTCGCAGATTCTGGCGCGGCAAACGGAGAAGCTGCCGCCGCCTAGCCCCGAGGCGTATCAGATGGCGTGGTGCGGCTGGGGTTACGAATTTGACGTGACACCCGCCCAGATGACGGGGACGATTCCGAAGCTTAAGGAGCTCGGCATCCGCTGGGCAACGCTGGATGACCGGTGGTTTCAGAACTACGGCGACTGGGAGCCAAGGACCGACACGTTCCCGGGTGATTCGATCCGACGCATGGTTGACGCGTTTCATCGCGAAGGATTGCTCGTGCAGCTCTGGTGGCTGGTTCTCGGGGTCGAGGCGGGCGAGAACGGCTATGGGCCGCACCGTTATGTCCGGTCGAAGGTCGTCCAGGAGCATCCGGACTGGTTGATCCTGACGCCGGCCGGAAAGCGCGCCCGGATGGTTCGCGACCTTGCCATTTTGTGTCCGGCTCTGCCCGAGGTCCAGGAGTACTATCGCACCCTCACGACCAAATTCGTAAGGGAGTGGGGCTTCGACGGGCACAAGCTGGATGTCGCCTTCACGGTTCCCCCTTGCTACAACCCACGCCATCATCACGCATCTCCTGAAGAATCGGTGCAGGCGATAGGGAAGGTTTTCGAGGTGATCTATCGCACCACGCGGTCCCTGAAATCCGACAGCGTGACCCAGATCTGCCCTTGCGGAGCGCCGCCGAACGCGGCCTGGCTTCCGTACATGGACCAGGCGGTGACGGCCGATCCGGTGGGACCCGTCCAGATTCGCCGTCGCATCAAGATGTACAAGGCTTTGCTCGGTCCGCGGGCGGCAGTGTACGGCGATCACGTCGAGCTCTCTGAGATGAAGAAGGAAGGCGGGTCCTGGGTGGAGGTCGGAGAAGATTTTGCTTCAACCGTGGGAGTCGGTGGCGTCCCGGGTACCAAGTTCACCTGGCCGGACTACGGCCCGAAATACCGTCGAGTATTCCTGACGCCGGAAAAGGAAGCCCACTGGAAGAAGTGGACCTCGCTCTACAATTCGATGATGCTGTCCCAAGGTGAATTTCGAAACCTTTACCGGACCGGCTGCGAAGTGCCGGAGGCTTACGCGATTCAGAAAGATGGGAACCAGTACTACGCCTTCTTCGCCCCGGAGCCGGGAACGGTTTGGAAGGGGCAGGTGGAACTGCGGGGATTGACAGCGGGGGTTGTCTATCACCTGCGCGACTATGAGAACAATCGGCCGCTGCCCGACGTGAGCGGTCCAACCGGGCACCTGTCCGTCGAGGTCAAGCATCATCTGCTGCTGGAAGCGAAGCCGTGAGGACGATGACTCGTCTGAAGGTTTTGGGTGAAAAACAATGAGCCTGTTTCACAATCACTCCTGGTCACCGCGTCAACTCGGCCGAAGGAGCTTCATCTTCCTTGGCGCGCTCGCCGGCTTGGGAAGGCGAACGGACGCGAGGCCGGCCTCGCATTTGGGGGATACGGACACTCCCCGCTTTCCCACCCGATTCGCGGTTGCCGAACAGGTGCAGACCCGGAACGGTCCGTCATCAGCCGCACCGTATCCCATTTTCGATGCACACCTGCACTGTCCAAGCGAAAAGGGAAATGTCTGGCAGTGGCACAAGGTCACGGGTTCCTTCGAGGAATTCGCTGCTTACCTTGACCGCACCGGGGTGGGGCGGGGGATCATTAATTCGGTGCGTTGCCAGGAAGCGAAGACCCCGGCCGAGTTCATCGCGGGCAACCGGGAAGTGGCGCGCTATGTCGAGAAGTACAAGGGAAAGTTCCTCGGCGCCTGCGTCGTCAATCCCCTGTTCATCGACGAGTCACTGCGGGAGATCGAGGAGTGCCGGAAGCAATTTGGGTTCGTCTGGGTCGGGGAGCTGTGCAACTACATGGCCCCTTACGAATACACCATCAAGAACTTCGAGCTGCTGGTCGAGCAGGTCGTGAAGCTCAACATGGTGCTGGACGTCCACACCGAGCAGGAGGAGATGAAGTTCATCATCGAGAAGTTCCCCCAGGCGACCATCGTCTTCCCCCATTTCGGCGATGACCACGAATACGCGAACATCTTCAAAAGGATCGATCTCGTCGCCCGCCATCCCAACTGCTATCTGGATACATCAGGGTATGGCCACGATCGCATGGGAATGCTCGAATACGCGGTGAAGACCATCGGGCCCGACCGGGTTCTGTTCGGCTCGGACTTCTCGATCAATGACCCGAGCACCGTCATCGCCAGAGTCCAGAACTCCTTCCTGACCGAAGAACAGAAGAGGAAGGTGCTGGGAGAGAACGTGCTGACCTTGCTCAAACGGGTCGGGGCGTGAGCGGGGAGACAAGGAGACAAGGAGACAAGGAGACCAGGAGCGGGCTGGCGAGTAGGTCCGTGTCCACGGTGTCCACAGTGTCCACTTAGTCCCATCGTTCTGAAAGAAGACCAGGAGATCAGAAATGAAATCATACAGTTGGTTGGCCGGATTCGCGCTTTTTGCGCTGTGCATGCCCGTGGCTGCGTGGGCAGGTTACGGTCCGCGAAGAACCCATGGTAATCCCGACCTGGGAAATTGGGCCGCCGGCTTTGCATTCGCTTTCGCCGAATCCAAAAGGCCCCATCTATCCATACACCTTGAACGAGATCCTCACCGACCGCAAGACGGACAAGACGTACCGGGCGGTCATCCTCGAGAACGAGTACGTCAAAGTCCTGATCCTGCCTGAAATCGGCGGGCGGCTGCACGGGGCGGTGGACAAGACCAATAATTACACTTGGCTTTATTGGCAGAAGACAATCAAGCCGGGTCTGATCAGCATGACGGGCGCCTGGATCTCGGGCGGGATCGAGTGGAACTTCCCCCACGGGCATCGACCCTCCGGCTTCATGCCCGTGGACTACCGGCTGGTGAAGAATTCCGATGGAAGCGCGACCGTTTGGGTCGGCGAAACCGAGCCGGTTTACCGAATGCGATGGCTGGTCGGAATGACGGTCTTTCCGGGGCGGAGTTACGTCCGTTGTGACTACATCTTCGTGAACCCGACCAACCACAGGCATCCTTTTCAGTTCTGGGCGACGGCAGCGACCCACGCCAATGAATGGTCCCAGGCGCAGTATCCCGGTGACATGGTCACGGGCCACGGCAAACACGAGTTCTGGAACTGGCCGGTGCACAACGGAGTCGACCTGACCTGGTGGAAGAACTCACCCAATGCGAGCAGCTATTTCGCCTTCAACAACCCGTCGGACTGGTTCGGAACCTACGACCACAAGGCACAGGGAGGCATGGTCCACGTGGCCAATCACAACCTGATGCCGGGGAAGAAGCTCTGGACCTGGGGCTCCGGCCCGTCGGGCCGGATCTGGGAGGACATCCTCACGGAAGGCGGCGGCGCTTACTTCGAGCCCCAGGCGGGTGCGTGGAGCGACAATCAGCCGGATTACCATTGGATGGAGCCGCAGCAGGTGCGCACGGTCTCCGATTACTGGTACCCGGTGCGGGACACTCGCGGTTACCACAATGCGAACGCGGATTTTGCAGTCAACACGGATCTTGCCAACGGGAAAGCCTTCGCCGGGGTTTACGCAACCGGGACGTTCAACGGCTGCCGCGTGGTTCTAAAGGACAGCAAACGCGGTAAGGTTCTTTCGGAAGTCACCACCTCCATATCTCCTGACAAACCCTACACCGTGGAAGTGCCGGCGGAGGCGGGTGCGATCGTTTACGACCTGCACCTCGCGGTGTACGGACCCAAAGGTGACCTTCTCATCGAACTGCAGAGGACGCCGCCGAAGAAGGTCGAGCTCCCGCCCGGCCAGGACGACCCGGGAGACCCGGCCAAACTGAGACAGGATGAGCTTTTCCACGCCGGAGAGTGGCTGGACAAGTTCGTCCGGACCGACGAGGCTCTTCCTTACTATGAGGCTGCGCTAAAGAAAGACCCGGGCGACAGCCGGGTCAATATCGAGATGGGTTTTCTTGCCCTCAAGCAAGGTCGATGGGAGGAGGCTCTCAAACGTCTCAACACCGCCCAAGAGCGTGACTACGACAATCCGCGGATCTACTTCGGGAAAGGCATGGCTTTTCTTGGGCAAAGAGATTCGGCGCAGGCGGAAGCCGAATTCTACCGGGCGACTTACACCGAGGAGTTCCGTTCACCTGCTTACCTGAATCTCGCGCGTCTGGATCTTGCCAAGGCGAATTACAGGGGCGCGATCGACAAGGCGGGCCAAGCCGAAAGCGGGAATGCGAAGCTGGCTGACATTCCCGCCCTGAAGGCTGCGGCATTGCGCAGGCTGGGGAGCATGGTGAACGCCGAAGTTGAGGCGCGGCGGGCAGTCGAGCTGGATCCCATGCATTTCATGGGTCGGTACGAATTGTCTCTCGCGTCGCGCCGGACCGGCCAAGAAGCGGGGGAGGTCGAGCGCGCCTGGTCCTCGATTCTGCGCGGTGAAGTTCAGAATTTTCTCGAGTTAGCTTGCAGCTACGCGGAATCCGGGCTCTACAAGGAAGCCGACGAGGTGCTGACTGCCGCCGCGGCCGGAAAGTCGGATGCCGAGGTCTACCCGATGGTGAATTACCTCCGGGGCTACTTCAAACAACTGCAGGGGGAATCGGGGGCGGCGGGCGAGCTTTACGCCCGGGCAGCAAAGGGAGCGGTCCGGTACACCAATCCGCATCGGCTGGAGGAAAAGGCGGCGCTCGAGGCGGCACTTGTCCTGAAGCCGGAGGACGCGTCGGCCCACCTGTTTTTGGGAAACCTGCTCTACTATGAGCTCGGACAACAACCGGAAGCCGTGGCCCATTGGAAAAGCGCGGTCCAGCTCAATCCCCGGCTCTCGCTCGCCTGGCGCAACCTTGGCTATGCGGAACGCCAGAGGGAAAAACCGGACTGGCAGGCGGCTCTCCAATCTTACGAGCACGTGCTCGAGATCGATCCGGCTGATGCCCGCGCGCTTCTCGAGCTCGACCAGGTCGCCGCACAGGTGGAAACATCGACGGTGCGGTTGGCCCGCCTCGAGCGGCTCCCGGACACGGTAGCCGTGCGCGACGACTTGGTCGCGCGACTGGCCGACCTGCACCTGCAGGAGGGGCGGCCGGCGGATCTGAAGGTCGCCTATGACCAACTCAAGAACCGGCACTTCCATACCTGGGAAGGAAGTTACGGGATTCATCACGCCTGGGTCGAGGTGAACCAAAAGCTGGGTGATCAGGCGCTCGCGGATAACAATGCCGAGCTGGCTCTGACGTACTACCAGCAGGCCTGCCAATACCCGGCGAATCTCGAGGTTGCTCCGCGGACGCCGGATTTCAGGGCTCATGTGAATTGGAACCTGGCGCGCGCATACGAGGCACTCAGGCAGCCGGAAAAAGCCAAGGAGTATCTTAAGGCGATCGTCGCGGAAAAATACCAGCAACCGCACATCGGTACTTACTATCAGGCGCTGGCCCAGAAGACCCTGGGTGACCGCGAGGCCTACGGCGCGCTGCTGACGGCCGTTGAAAAGCGAGCCCGCCTGGACACTTCGGGCGGATTCGAGTACCGAGGCCGTAAGGCAACGATCGGGCATTACCTGATGTCTCTGGTCCTGACGGAACGTGGCGATCAGGCGGGTGCGGCCACGGAGCTGAAGAAGGCCCTTGTCGATGATCCGCAGGCTCGGCGCCTGGCGATCACCGAGGCCCAGATCGAAATGGCCGGGGCCCACCAGTAGGGGTTCGCACCGGACGTTTGGGGGCTCCGCACAGGGAGGGCCGTCTCTGTCAGAGCCGCGGGAACGCTGTCTTGTCAGAGCCGCGCACGTAGGACGTCGATGAGGTGCATGTGAACCGGCAAGAGTCGACCGGAACCGAGTGTTGTCGGAGCCGCGCGCGAGCGCCTTCCAGCGAAGCAAGCGGGTTGCAACAGTAGGCAGATCGCATGCCCTTTTGCAGGGTCAGTGCGAGGGAGCGGTCAGTGCGAGGGAGCGGTCAGCTAACTGTTACAACCCGCTTGCTTCGCTGGAAGGCGCTCGCGCGCGGCTCTGAAAAGGCAGCACTCCGTGCGCGGCTCTAATACAAGCATCGCTCAACACCCGGGACAAAGCCGGGCTGAGAGGACAAACATGAATCGACGGAAGTTCCTGGAGGGCAGCGCGCTGGCGGTGGTCTCCGGCGCGGCGGTGCGCGCCGACGTGCCGGATCACCTCTGGTCCGGTTACGATTTTGGTCCGTCTCCCGCGGTTCGGGACCGCCTGAACCAGGGCCCGTTCGGAATCGAGCAGGACGAAGGATGGTACACCGTGTTCACGACCACCTCGTCCGTGGAGCCCGTTCGCAATTACGGGCTCGGCCTGGTCGGCTACACCTGGGAGGAAGGCGGGCCGTCGCTTGCCGCCCGCGAGGGAAAGGAAACGCTCGAGCAGCACGTCGAGAAGCTGTCGTCCCTGCCCTTCGTTGACCTGCTTTACATCCGATGCGACTGGCGCGACGTCCAGAAGGAACCGGGCAAACTCCATCTGAACCCGGTATGGAAGCTCACCCTGGATGCCGCGCGTCAAAAGGGTCTGAAGGTCGGGTTTCGGGTTCAGCTGTCCAGCCCCAACTTCCAACCAGCGCAACTCGCCCTTCCCGACTTTCTTCGGGACCGGGTACCCCTCGTGAAGATCGGCTCCATGAAGAACCGGCGCGATTACAACCAGGTGGAGTATGTTGAACCACGGTACGATGCGCCGGAGTTCCAGACGGCCTTTCGGGAACTGAATGAGCTCCTGGCCGCCGAGCTGGACGGCAATCCCGTTGTCGAGTTCATGGACCTGATGATGTATGGATTCTGGGGAGAAGGGCATACCGGGGGACTGCCTAATCCCTTCCCCGACTACCTGACGGCCGAGCGGACCTTCGTCAAAATGACCGAGCTGCAGCTGGAGACGTGGAAGCGGACTCCCCTCGCCGTGAACACCCAGCCGGACATTTCCCGTACGGGCAATCGCGAAGTCCACGATCTGTGCGTGCGCGCCGGCTGCTGGCTGCGCTCCGACAGCATCATCCTGGATGAGCCAATCCAGATTGAAATGCTCGCCAATCGGCCTCCCTGGCTGGCCGTCATCATGGAGGACGGCTATTTTCGGGCCCACCGATCCGATCCCGAACATCTTGACCTGGACACGGCCGGGATTCCGTATCTTGATCGGGCGGGGCTCCATGCCCTCGATCTCGGCGCCAACTATTGGGCGTTGTGGACCGAGGCGGAGAACATGGCGCGGTATTACGAGAAGTACCCTGAGGCTTTGCGCCGGCTACGCACGCGGCTGGGCTACCGGGTGCGTCCTTCCTGGATCTGGCAGCGGAAGCGGCAGAGCGCGGTTGAGCTGGTGGTTGCATTCGCAAATGACGGTGTGGCGGGGGTTCCCGGAGTGCTGCGGGTGACCGTCGAAAGCCAGGCCGGTTCCTTCAGGCAAAGCGGCTGCCTGGATGCCGGGCATCCGTATGGCGGGCGTTTGCGTCAGGCCTCCTTTATGCTCCCGCGCGAGCTTTTCGGGCAGAAGGTTCGGATTGCCGGCGCGGTGGAAACGAAAGCGGGGATCACACGGCCGATCAACTGGGCGTGCGCGCAGCCGGTGTCCGAAGACCGAAGCCTTTCTTTTCAACTCATGGCGGAGGACGATCCCCGCTGGCGCAAGGGGATTTGACCAGTGGAGGCAGCGCTGTAACTGTTGCAACAGCTTGCAGAGCCCTGGGGTTGCCGGGTGGTACAGAACCGCAAGCGGAGCGCTTTTCAGCGAAGCGCGCGGATTGTAGCCGCGAGCGTCAGACGTGCCTGACGCAGAGGCGTCCGTGCTGGTCGCCGGGTCTCGGGGATTGCGCTCGGTGACAATCCGCGCACTTCGCTGAAAGACGCTCCGTTTGCGGTTCTGTCCTGCTCAACCACCTGACCGCTTCTCACTCCGGTTCTCTGCCGGGGTGGCGCGGGGTGTTGGGGCCTACGACCCGTGGATGGTGACGCCCTGGACGACGCGGCTGATGGCGCCACGGCGGCTCGGGTTGTCAGGATTCAGGCCGGAAGCGAGACTCAGCCGCACCGCCAGCACCTGAGGCAACATCACGTCAAGCGGTGCTCGGAGGCTATCATCCAGCCCGGTTCCCGCCGTCCGGATTTCGATGCCTTCCTCAACCAGGTCTTCGAGCTCCTCGAGCCCACAGCCGACAGCAATCCGGCGAGCACCGAGTCCCTTGTCCCTGATTTCCTGCATCAGGTCGCGCTCGTATCGTCGCCAGGACGGCTGGCTCGATGCGAAATACAAAACGAGGGTGTGAGAGTCGACAAAGCTCAGCGGCCCGTGCCGGACCCCGAGGAACGAATCCGAGATCGTTGCGATCCGGCCGTCGCTCATTTCCAGCATCTTCAGGGCTCCCTCCATCGCCACTCCATTGAGGCCTCCTCCACTCGCGAGCAGGCAGCCGCGACGAATCTCGCTCCAGTCCAAGTCCTGACAAGACTGCACGGCACTGTCCAGAACCTCTGAGCCGAGCTCGGAGAGCACAGAGACATGCTGGAGATAGGCATCGGCGTCATCCAAAAACCCGAGCGCCTGAGCCGCAACGACCATGCTGGTAAACGAGCTAGTCATGGCCAGGCCCCGGTCGCAAGAGGCGCGGTGAAGGGCCAGAACAGCGGTGTTCGGGGTCTCGTGAAACCTCTGAGCCAGTGCGCTCGTCCCGTCGCAGGTGATCAGCAATTGCCGGTATTCCGGAAGTTGGCTGATGGTGCGGGCCGCTTCGAAACTCTCCGGGCTCCGCCCGGACCTCGAAAAAGAGATCACCAGACCCGGCCGGCCTCTCTCCAAATGCGGGCCGGAGGCCAGGACAAGATCGGTACTCGGCACGGCGACGACACGCACGCCCAAGCGCTCCTGCAAGAAGCTTTCAAGACACTTCCCAACGAAGAAAGAAGAGCCTGCCCCGGTCAGATACACCTGCTCGATTCCATCAAGGACCTGAGACAGAGTGTCGAATCGCTGCGCAACCATTCCCGCACATTCGGACCAGAGCCACGGCTGCTGAAGGATTTCACGGGGAGTGCTGGCCGCCAGGGGAGCCGACACCACATCCGCCTGCGAGCAAAAGTCACGCCACAGGGAATTGCCCGAAAGCCTCGAGTCCAGATAACTCGCCAGCGGCGGATTTGGGTTCAACTCTCGGCTCGTCATAAGACAACCTCCTCGAAAACCTCCCCGTTATACATCTCTTCTTTTTATATTCGATTCGTGTCGAATTGTCACGATGTTTTAGTTTTTACTTTCTTTTGGCACCTCTGATCGATAAGATCACTAACGCATGGTGGTCTTATTTGTCGGATTGCCCTTGTAGGAAGCGAACGGGTTGTGCTAGGAAGTGTAGCGAAAGGGGAAGGATAATCCGATGACTGCTTCAAACGCCGGCGAGCGGCACCTGAACGAAGAGCGGCGGCGCATCATCCTGCAACGGCTGAACCGTGAAGGACGGGTCTTGGTTTCCCAGCTGGCCAAGGATCTTTCGATTTCACCGGTAACGGTCCGAAACGATTTGAATGCGCTCGCAAAAGAAGGTCTGGTATTGCGGGCCCACGGCGGAGCCGTGAAGGCCGAATCCGCCCTCCTCGATCGCGAGGTTGGCGAAAAAGCGCGCATCCATGTCGAGGAGAAGCTGGCGATAGCTGCGAGGGCGGCCACCTTTGTGAGCGCCGGACAGTGCATCATCCTCGATTCCGGCTCCACCACCACCGCTATCGCTCGTGCGATCAAGACCGTGAAGAATCTCACGGTCATTACAAATGCCCTGAACATCGCGATCGAGCTGGTGGACAGTCCGGGAGTGGAAGTGATCCTGACGGGCGGAGTCCTCCGGCGCAATTCTCTTTCCGCCGTCGGTCACCTCGCAGAAGAAGTCCTCACCGGGCTCACCGCGGACATGTTCTTCCTCGGTGTGGATGGCGTGGACCCGAGGTTTGGCTACACCACGCCCAACCTTCTCGAGTCCAGGGTCAATCAGCAGATGATCCGGATCGCCAAGGAAACCATCGTGGTCGCCGATTCGAGCAAGTTCGGCAGGCGCAGCCTCGCGGTCATCTGCTCGATCGAGCAGGCTCCGAGGGTTATTACCGACTCGAAGATCGATCCGCGGTATGTGAAGGAGCTGGAAGCGCAGGGGGTCGAGCTGATCGTCGTCTAGCCCGGCTGACGAGCTGACCGGCTGACCAGCTGACCGGCTGACCGGCTGACGGGCTGACCAGCTCACCGGGTCCAGGCGCGACGTCCTTCAGAGCCGCGCACGCAGCGCTTTTCAGCGGAGTAAGCGGGTTCAGGGGTTAGGGCGGACCCCGTCCCGTTGGCAACCACCGGTCAGAGCCGCGCACACAGCGCTTTTCAGCGGAGTAAGCGGGTTCTCTTTTTCGACGAAACCACGGGAGTACCACATGCCGAAGAACCTTCTAGCCATCGGTGACATCAACGTCGACATCATGATGGGCGGTCTAGCGTCTTTGCCGGTCGTGGACCGCGAGATCACATGTGAGACCTTCGAAGTCACGATGGGGAGCTCCGCGGCGATCTTTGCCTGTGCCTACGCCTCCCTGGGTGGCCGGATCTCCTTTCTCGGCCTCGCTGGAGAAGACCCCTACGGGGACTTCATGCTTAAGGGGATGCAGGACTTCGGCATCGGAACCCAACTCGTCCGGCGCACCAGCCAGGTAAAAACGGGCGTAACCGTGAACCTGATCCACGCGAGTACCCGCAGCCAGGTGACGTATCCGGGCACGATCGCGGCCTTCAGAGGCGATGACATTGACGAGGGCGTGCTTCGCGATTTCGACCACCTTCACATGGCCGGCCCCTACCAGCAGACTCTCTTTCGGCCCCAGATCACCCGAGTGCTCGGGCTGGCTCGCCGCCTTGGTCTCACCACGTCGCTCGATACTCAGTGGGACGCGACCGAGCGGTGGGAGGGCTTGTCCGAATGGATGCCTCTGTTGAGCTACCTGTTCGTCAATCGCGACGAGGCTTCTTCTATTTCCCGGAAGACCGATCTGGCCGAAACGCTCCGCTGGCTGGCCGGGCGAACTCCCTTTCCGGTTGTGAAACTGGGCGCAGAGGGAGTCGCGATCCTGGTTCAGGGAGAGCTCTCCCGCATTCCTTCTTACCCGATCGAGGTGGCGGATACGACTGGCGCGGGCGACAGCTTCGACGCCGCCTTCCTGCATGCGCTGCGCGGTCTCGGGTACGACGAGCCGCGCGCGGCGGCCTTTGGCGTTGCGGCCGCTGCCCGCAGCTGTCAGTTCGTGGGGGGTGTGGCCGCACGCTCGACCTGCGAGGACGTGCTGGCCTTCGCAAAGGCCGGCGGCGGCTTGGCCGGGTGAAAAGCTCTCACCGCAGAGGACGCGGAGCAACGCGGAGGAAGGACAATTCACACCTACTCTTCCTCTGCGTCCCTCCGCGTCTCCTGCGGTGAAATAGCCGCTACCTGCTTGGAGGGACGAAACCCATGAAGAAGATGCTTTTTTTTGCCGTCTTTATTCTCCTGGCCGTCGGATTGACTGGCGTTTCCGCTCCGGCGGAAAGCTTTCCCAAGAACGACGTTCCGTTCTCGGCTGAAATCACTACCCCGCATGTCCCCTGGGGCCGGCCCTTGCCCGGTGGGCCCATCAAGGCCTTTGTCGTGTCTCCTATCAACAACGGACGTGACACGGTCGAGCTCATGCAGCGGCTGGATCTGGATCCGACGACGGTTTCGATCGATCGAAACTGGGACGTCAATTGCTGGGGAATCGGTGACTATTACGGTCACGAGACTCGCGGGGACCGCGACGATTTCCAGACCGTCTACGGTTACGTCGAGAAACACCTGACCGGGTCCGAGCGCTACGAGGTCATTTTGTTGCCGGGCCTGAACGGCTGGTCGCGACTGACCAGGCCTTCCCGCGATGCCATTTTGCGCCGGGTGCGGGAGGGGGCAGGCCTCGTGCTGCTCCATCCGTTCGTGGGAGATGTAAAAGGGCATCCTTTCAAGGGAGACGAGGCGGAGGGCGATAACCGCATCTGGGACATCTCACCGCTCGTCAACTGCCCCGACGACACCGTGGACGAAGGCGGTTACCCGGTCTTGAATCAGGCCGCCATCGCAAAGGGTCGATGGGAGCCCGACCAGCCGCACTTCATCACTGCGGGCGCCGCCTGGGATCTCATTCCGGCCGCTTTGACCGGTAGCCGGTTCTACAAGTACGAGAGCAAGGGACGCGTCCTCCTGCGCAGCGACGGGTTCCCGATTGTCGCAGTCACCGAGTACGGCAAAGGACGTGTTGTTGCGCTTGCGTATGTCGAGGACGGTTTCCTTCCGGAGTTGCCGGACCCGGTCGAAGAGCGTGTTTATTGGGACTATTGGGAAGACTACTACGGCTTGCTCGCCCGATCCTTGATGTGGGCGGCCGGGCGTGAAGGGGCGGTCCGCGTTGTCTCCGCGGTCGCCGAACCGGGCGCGGACAACCTGAAGATGCACGTCACCTCCAGAGCAGCGCTCGAGGTCGAGCTCGAAATCGTGGCAGGGAGTGAGTTCACTCCTGAGCGAAAGACGACGCGCGTCCGGCGGAGCCTCCAGGCGGGCGAAAACGACCTGACGATCCGAGGCCGGCGACTTGTCGGCCGTCAGACTGCCGTACGGTGGGAAGCTGAGCTGGAGCGTGATCCTGCGCGATCCAAAAACGAACGCGAGCCTGGACTGGGCCACAGTCACCCGCGAATCAGCCAAACGCGCCTCGGTCGTTCGGATCGAGCCGGGTACCGAGGCCTGCCGGGTCGGTGACACGCTGGCCATCGGCACCCAGGTGGCCGGCGATTTGACCGACCTCAGGTTGCGTGTGTCAGTGAGTGACGACCTGGGGCGGGTCGTCTGGCGCGGCGAGGGCGCTACCAGGGGACAGAAAAGTTTCTTTTGTCCGCTGGATGGCTTTCTTGGGAAGACAGCCGAAATCCGGGCGGAGCTGATCGATGGAGAGGGCACGGTGATCGACCAGCTCCGGTCGAAACCGGTCATGGTGGTGCAGAAAGAGCGCAGGCCGCGCGAGTACCAGGGATTGATGTCGTTTGGCGGCGCCCGTCACTACTTCAAATCGGTCCGCCAGCACCTGCTTCGTTCCCTCGGCATGGATACAGGTTTTACCTGGGGCGCCGGGGTGAACAATGACCTGGATCTGCCGCGAGGGTACTTCGGCGTTTACTGGTACGACCGCGGTCCGACGGATCCCGAGGGCTTGGAAAAGGCCATTGCCGAGTTCCAGAAAACCGGCGACTTCGAATCGCTTGCTTACCTGACCAAGAAGGAGCTATACCGCCGGACCGGGGACAAGCGCTTTCTGGTACGCACCCCGTCGCTTGACGATCCGAAGGTCCTCGGGCTGCTGGCTGACCTGTCGCGTACCGCCGCCCGCAACAAGTCCATGTACAACATGGATTACTACTTCGTGGGGGACGAAGGGTCGCTGACGTCTTACACCGACCCTGTGGACTTTTGCTGGGGACCGCACACCCTCGCCAACTTTCGCAAATGGCTGCGTGGCGAATACGCATCGCTCGAGGCCTTGAACAAGGCGTGGGGCACGAAGTTCGCAGACTGGGACTCGGTGGTCCCGAGCACCACCGATGAGGCCACGCAGTCCGGGCGGTATTCCCCCTGGGCCGATCACCGCACCTACATGGAGATCTCGTTCGCCCACGCCTACCAGGCGGTTCGGGAGGCGGTCGTCGAAGGAGACCGGGATGGCCACATCGCCCTCTCCGGGACGCAGGTGACCAACGCATTCAACGGCTGTGACTGGTATCGTCTGGACCAGGTCATCGATCATTTCCTGTCTTACAGCGGCGGCAATCAATGGGACCTGCACCGGTCTTTCGCCAAGCCCGGCTCCATGGTTGGCTTCTGGACCGGTTACGGGCGAAGCGGCAGCGCCGTCAAGCACGAGATCTGGACGGCGGCACTCAACAACGTCCTCTACCCTAACCTTTTCTGGAGCTATTCGGTCATCAACCCCGATTTCACCTGGTCGAAATCCGGCCGTGACATGGGGGCGGCGTTCAGCGACCTGCGGTTCCGCGGGATCGGCAAGCTGCTCATGGAAGCGAAGCGGCAGGGGGACGGTATTGCAATCCATTACTCGGTTCCCTCCGTTCACGCCGCGACCATTCTCGGTTATCACACTCGAAGATCCGATGACGACGATGATGAGAACCAGAAAGTGGAGGAGCCCAATTTCCCGGCCAACCGCGACGGTTGGGCCAGGCTTCTAACGGACCTCGGCCTGTCCTTCGATTTTCTGGCCTATGCTCAACTCGAGAAAGGGGACCTGGATCCCGCTCGCTATCGGGTCCTGATCCTGCCCCTATCGATTGCATTATCCGACCAGGAGATCGCGGCGATCCGCTCCTTTGCCGAGCGTGGCGGGATAGTCGTTGCGGATGCCGCGGTCGGGCTTATGGACGAGCATTGCGCCTGGCGTCGTTCGGATGCCGTGGAGAAGCTATTCGGGGTTGCAGGAGCCCCGGTCGCCGCCAGGCGGCTGAAACGGCTCCCCGATGCTGCAGCCGCGACGACAGAGGAGGGCAGGATTTGGGGACTGGCCGAGCTCAAGGGGGCGCTGAGCACGGCCGAAACCGGCGTTCGTCCCCTCGGGAGCCGTGCCCTGGTGAGTATCGGCGACCAGCCGGCCGTCTTCGCGAAGCCGGTAGGGAAAGGGTCCGTCGTCTATCTCAACCTGATGCTTGACCGATACCCGGGCCTGCGGCGCGACAACTTCGGGGGCGGCGCGTATCGCGACGTAGTTTCCAGGATTGTCGGGCATCGCGGAACCAAGCCAGTCGTAGAGGTCATGGACGAGAGCGGAAACCGCCTCCCGCGGACAGCGATCGCGCGTTACAGTTTAGGCGAGGACCAGGTGGTCGCGGTTCTGCAGGAGCCTTCGGGCGTCACGGCCCAGTTCGGAGCCGACGGCGTGACCCGGTTCGAAGCCCCGGAGGCCAAGACGGCCAAACAGATCGTGACGGTCACGCTGCCTGGCCGCTACCTGGTCACTGATGCCCGCACGGGGAAGGATCTGGGAGAGACGGACCGGGTCAAAGTCGAGCTGCCCTCTGGCGAAGCCCTCGTGCTCGGGCTCGCCAAGGTGCGCCCGGTCGTCGCACTGGAGGGAACTGCCGCCGGTTCACGCGGCGATCATCTCCAGTTCACGCTTGCAGTTAAGGGGGCGGGACAACGGCTTGTGAGGTGTCATTTCTTCGGCCCGGACGGGGAGTTTTTGCCGCTCTACGCCCGCAATGTGCTGCTAACCGGGCAGGAGATCCTTACCTTCCCGAGTGCCTTCAATGATGCGGCGGGGGAATACCGGCTGCGAGTCGAGGATGTTCTGACGGGCGCTTCGGCAGAAAAGCGCTTCGTTTTGAAGTAGTTGAGGAGCGGGGAGTTTCGGCCGGGTTTCGGGGACACAAAACTTAATTCCTTTGCAAGGCCGCGCGGGCCGGTGGCGGTATGGGAATTAAGTATTATGTCCCCGAAACTCGGCTGCCGAATCTCAGCGCAGAACTCACACCTCCTCTTCCTCTGCGTTCGTCCGCGTTCCCTGCGGTGAGATCTTCTGCGGTGAGATCTTCGGCGAGGCGAGCTTGCGCCGGAGGAGGTGCAGCAGGCCGGCGATCACCAGTGTAAGTCCTGAATAGGAAACGATGACCAGGCTGTCGCCAGGCGACCAGATGACGAGCAGCAGGGTCACCACACCGATGCCGGCGGTCACCCGCGTAAGAAAGCCGAAAACGGCGGCGGTCGGGTCGGGGCTATCCGAAAGCTCCCGCGCCACATCGACCGGTGTCGCGAGGCGGCGGAACAGGTCTTCGCGCAAAACCGCGTGTGTCACGTCTCCAGATGCCCAGAACGAAGTCCCGAGGAAAACGGCAACCGAGACCGGTACGATCACACCAACGTTCATGAGGAGGCTCCACCCCAGCAGGAAGGAACCGATACTCCCCAGCAGTAGCGATACCCCGAACGTGGCCAGGCCTGACCAGTGAGGCGTCCGCTTCACCAGAAGCCCGAGCAGCGCGGGCGGACCATAGGCGAGCGAGATAATCGTGTTGAAGGTCAGCATCACCTGAAAGACGCTTTGCCCGGTCAGGGCCAGATAGGCCGCCAGCAGTGTAATCGTTGCGCCAACGACCACCGTGGCGATCCGCCCGACGAGCATGAGTTGCTTCTCGCCCGCCTGGGGACGGAAGGCAGCCTGGTAGATGTCCTTGGATATGATGGCCGAATGCACATTCAGCAGACCCGAAATGCTTGTGATGGTCGCGCTGAAAATAGCCGCGAGCATGATTCCGATCAGCCCGTGCGGCAGCATGGTGACGCTGGCCAGGGCGTAGGACGCCTCTTCGGGATGCCTCCACCCCGGCCAGACGGCCGCGATGTCCGGGTAGACGACACGCATCGCCATGGGCGGGATGAACCAGATCAGGGAACCGACAAAGAACAGGCCCGCACACAGCAACGCCGCCTTTCGGGCAGAACGCTCATTGTCGACACTGAAGTAACGCTGCGCCTGCGCCCCGGTGTTGTACCCGACGCTCACCATCACCGTCCAGGCCACGACATAGGCCCAGCCGTATCCCGGGAGACTCAGCGACCGCATATGCTCCGGCAGGGAGGCGACCAGTGATTGCAGTCCGCCCGCCCGATACAGGGTCGTGACGAAAAGGATCACGGTGAACGGCATCAGGATGACCGCCTGGAGGAAGTCCGCGACTACTACCGCCCAGAGCCCGCCGAGCATGCAGTAGAAAAGGACCAGCACCCCGGCGACCAGCGTCGTCCAGACGGGGGAAAGTCCCGAGGTCGAGGCCACGAACAAGCCGATCCCGTACAGCATGCTGGCGCCCATGAAAATCTGGAAGAAGACGGTGGTCGCTGAGAAGATGCGCCGGGACGGGCTGTCGAAGCGTTCGTTCAGGTACTCCATGGGCGACGAGATGCGCGCCCGTCGCCACCTGGCGGCGAAGACAAAATAACCGAGCAGGAAGGTGGCCGCGTTTCCGATGTAGCAGACGATCGCGATCAGTCCATCCTTGTAGGCAATCCCAGCCATCCCGCTGAAGGTGAAGGCGCTGAAACCTGCCATGAAGGCACTGAGCGAGGCGACCAGCCATGGAACTCGGTTGCCTCCGCGAAAGTAATCGGAAGCCCCGCGATTCAGACGCATGAAAACGACGCCGACCGAGACTATCAGCCCCAGGTAGAGGACCAGGACCAGGTAATCGAGTGCATTTGCGGTTTTCATAGTCTCGGTTCTCCGGCGGCGCTCTTGTGGAGCTCCTGAAGGGTGGCTGCCAGCTGGCTGGAGACCAGAGCGTCTGTCGGCCAGGGATGCGGAACGGGCTGACCTTCCAGGACGGCCGAGACGAAAGCATTCGTTTCGGTGTAAGTCCCGTTTCGGACGAACTCGGCCTCCGTCTCGTCGGCGGCGGAGTCGAGCTCGAGCTCACCATTCCGGAATGCCCGGACCTTCCACGGATGGCTTGTGCCCGTCCAAACGTCCAGGCACCAGCCTGCGCCGGTCATCCGAATGCTCTCCTCGATGCGTCCCGAGACGGGGACGATCTCGGCGGTTCCCACCAGGCCGTCGCCGCTCAGGAGGGCGATGCCGCCACAACCCGGGATCCACTCCATGGACTGGCCCGGCCGCGAGGAGAGGGTGAGTGGCCCCGCCGCGAAACACATGGCGTCAAGCAGGTGGATTGCGGTCGACCAGAGGAAGTCCGGGTCCTCGCGCTCGACCCGGTACATTCGCCCGCCGATGAACCGGACCGGTGGTTGCCCACGGACCCAGTCCAAGGCCAGGCTGAGCCCGGGGTCAAAACGCCGGTTTAGTGAAACCATGATGCCCCGGCGGCTGTCTCGCGCTATTTGCGCGATCTCCCTTGCCTGGTCGAGATTCACGCCCAGAGGCTTCTCGAGCAGAAGGGGAACGCCCCGCGAGGCCCACGCCCGGGCACTCTCGAGGAGCATTGGGACGGGCAGGACGACAATCGCCGCGGCGAAATCCTGTTGGAGGAGATCCTCCTGCCCCATGGCGGCCGCGGCAAATCCATGCCGGGCCCTGGTCGCTTCCGCCTTTGCACGATCAATGTCGCAGACCGTCACTTCGATCTCCCCGCGCAATTCCTCCTGGACTCGAGCCAGGGCGGGAGCGTGATGGTTCACGCTGTGCCAGCCGCAGCCGACCAATGCAATCCGGTGCATGACGTCGTTCTCCTTGCTTCGCCTCAATGCGAGTTTCGGGGACACAATACTTAATTCCCAAGGCGTTCGCCTGCTCCCGCAGGTTCACGGGAATTAAGTTTATGTCCCCGAAACTGTCCTTCACGTCATCAGCGCCATCATGGCGCGGGTGACACGGTTGCGGACCGGCTGGCCCTTCAAAAACCGGATCACTTCCCCGACTGCCACCTCGCCCATTGCGCGGCGCACTTCCAACCCACCCGCCGCCACATGCGGAGTGAGGATCAGCCCTGGCAATCGTCTCAGCTCGTGGTCGGGGGGGAGCGGTTCCAAGGGATCCGTTACATCGAGCGCGGCCCTGACCCGCTGTTCCCGCAACGCCTGCATCAGTGCGGGCAATTCGATCAAAGCACCGCGGCCGACGTTGACGAGGCAGGCGTCCGGAGGCATGAGACCAATTCGTCTGGCGTCGAGCAAACCGCGGGTTTCCGGCGTGACGCCGGCAGCCAGAACGACAACCGAAGCCTGCCGAAGGATGTCGTCCAACTCCCCTCGGACCGCTCCCAGCCGCCGCACGAGTGGCGGATCACAGTAGGGATCCGAGACAAGCAGGCGTACGCCAAACGGTCGGACCAGCCGGGCAAAAGCCTGACCGATCCGGCCGAAGCCGACCAGCGCAAGCGTGCGGCCGCGAAGAGTTTCGCCTTTGCTTGCGACGCGATTGTCCTGCTCCAGGCCCTCGCGCATCGCCCCGCTGTATTCCGGGATGCGGCGAACCAGGGCGAGGACAAGCGCCAGCGCCATCTCCGCCACCGGGGCTGCCATCGGGCCGGGAGCGTTGGTCACCGTGATCCGCTCGACGACCGCCTCCTCCATGCGCGCCCGGATCTCGCCGCCGCAGTGGGCGATCAGCCGGGTTCGGGGCGGGTCCCCGAGCATCTCCAGAGTCAGAAAAGGGGAGTGCCAGGTTGTCAGCAGCACCTCCGACCCGGCCAGTTCTTCGCGCAGGCGAGCGTTGTCGTGATTCTCGGTCGAAAACCTCCACCGCCCCGCACGGCGGAGCCGACGAAGCAAGGGATCTGGGAAGAACTGGGGAAAAAGAGTCTCGCTGGTCAGGATCAGGATGTTGGGACGTGCGGTATCCGCGCTGCTCATTTTCTCTTCATTGGCCACGACAGTGACTTCCGGCCGCATCTCCAGGCTCATACGATATCAAAAATCAGCCAAAGGACGCACTTATAGCGTTGGTTGGTTTCGTTTTTTTGCCTTTCGTCCGAGTGTTCTTTTTCGGCACCTCAATCACGTCCTGCTTGGACTTCCCGGAAAAACTGCAGGTTCGATCGCAGGACGATGTGCGGTTGGATGTAGCGCGCAGGCGGCAGCGGCGTGCCGTTGACCAAATGATCGACGGCAAGTCGCATAGCAATCTCGCCCTGGACATAGGGCCGGCCGTGGACCGAAGCCGAGATCACGCCCCTCTCGAAGAAGGGGACCATGGCGTCGAAAACATCCGCGGTGATTAATCGAATCTTGCCCGCCAGGCCCGCGGCGCAGATGGCCCGGCAAACCGGCAGGCAGTTGACGGTGTTGACGTACACGCCGGCTATGGAGGCGCCTTTGGAGAGGAACGCGAAGCATTTCTGGAACGCCTCTTCCTCGTCCTCGTGAGCCTCGATCACTTCCAGAGTCCGGCCGCCCGCGCTGGACTTGGAGTAAAGCTCCGAGAAACCCTCGGTTTTGCGCACGTGATCCTCAACCGCCAGCATTCCGGTGACGACCACGACGTCCTGGCCCGGTGGAAGGAATCCAGCCATCAGTTCGGCCGCCAGCTTCCCGCAAACTTCCGGGTCGACGCAGACGGCGCTCGAGCGTTTGCTGGCCGGCGCGTCGGTGTCGACGCAGATCACGCGCACGCCCTTGCTTTCGGCCCCGTCGATGACCGGCGCGAGCGCCTCGGGATCGCCCGGCGTGATGATGAGGGCATCAATGTCCCGGTTCAAAAGTTCCGTGGCTTTCTCCGCGTGGTCCTTGCCCAGTCGCTCGGTCAGGCTGTAGAGCACCCTTACCCCGAGCTTTTCAAACCGGCCCGCCTCGGCCGTCAGACCCGCCAGGAGCTGGCCGAAGTAGTAGTGGATCTCGCGGGGAATAGACACGCCGATCTGCACCGGCACGCGGCCGACAGAGAGGGCGCGGGCGGCCAGGTCGGGGGTGTAGCCGAGCTTGTCGGCTATCATCAGGATGCGTGACCGGGTTTCTTCGGTAATGCCTTTCCGTCCGTGCAGAGCCCGGTCCACAGTCCCCGGGGAGACATTGGCCAGTCTTGCGATCTCACGGATCCCGACTCTTTTCATACCGTGCCCTTTGAGAATTCGAGCACCTCGTAGATCTCTACCGAGGAGTGGACGATGTACGGCGCCTGCTGGCTGAAGAGCTTCTCGTGGACCGGGTCCGAAGAGAACAGTGCGATTGTCGCCTGTGCCTCCGCCATGGTCGGGAACTCCGATTCCCAGATCAGGGTGTTGGCGGGAGGACCTCCGATGCAGGGCTGCAGCCGTCTCCCCTTGGGGAAATCACTTCGCTCTTGTTCCATCGCCGCGAACCTGGCTTCCAGAGCCATGAAGGCGTCACGGTCCTTGAAGAGGTACCCTTGCACCACTCGTACGACGTAGGACATTATCGGTTCTCCTTTCAGATCGTCCACGGTATCGTTACCGCAACCAATCCCCACTCTAACACGAGCGGATCGCGAGGCGCAAACCACTCCGAAGATAAATAAAACCCGCGGATTGAGCCGATTCGCTCAACAACGAAAGATAAATTGCTCATCTGCGCTTCTTTTTTTTACTTGCTTTTTGTTTGCTTTCGCTTTTACGCTTATGCGTCGAGAATCCCGGTACCGGTACCGGGATAGGCTTTCCGACTCCGCACGGTGGTCGTGCGCCGAGGCTCCGGGCATCCCGGGCTCTGCAAAGGGTCCCTTGTTCATAAATCAATCGAGTCACAGGAGGGATTTCGAATGAGGAACACACGATTCCGGCGACTGGCACTCGCCCCGTGATCCTGGCCGTCTCCGTGTTGGCGCTGCAGCTGGTCCCTGTGTGGTCTCAATCCAGCAGCGGCAGCGTTCGCGGGACAGTCACGGATCAGACCAAGGCGAGTCGTTCCCGGCGCAGACGTGACGTTGACCAATATGGCACCAACGTACCCCAGCAAACCCTGACCAACGACGTGGGTATCTACGTCTTCCCCGCCGTTGCTCCCGGTCAGTATCGCCTGGTTGTCGACCAGCCGGGGATGAGCAAGTACGAAGCCACTTTGACCGTGCAGGTTCAACAGACCGCGCATGATCGACGTCAGTCCTGCGCTGTCGGCGAAGTATCAACCAATATGACGGTTCAGGACGTTACTCCGTCCTGGTCGTCGCCGACAATCCGACGCTGGGACACACGCTGGAGCGGCAGAGAATCGAGCAGCTGCCGATCAACGGGCGCAACTTGACATCCCTGCTGCAAACCGTTCCGGGCCTGGATGTCAACGGGACCCGTGCTTCCGGGCTGATGGTGGGTACTTCCGACTACATCCTGGATGGCGCCGCGATGTCCGACCCGCTTGACGGCGCAGGCACACTGGTCCGCCCGCCCGGACTCGACACGATCCAGGAGTTCAACGTTTCCGTCAACGCCACTTCCGCCAAGTTCGCCCGCCCGACCAACGTCGTGATCTCCACGAGGAGCGGGAGCAACCAGTTCCATGGAACCCTGTTTGAGACCAACCGGAACAACGCGTATGGTGTTGCCCGCATCAAGGGACAACACGACGGGCGCCAAGCCTCCCGTACCTTAACCGCAATGAGTACGGCGGGACGGCCGGCGGCCCGGTCCGGATCCCCGGTGTTATACAACGGCAAAGACCAGACTTTCTGGTTCTTTTCCTTCGAGCAGATGAAACTGCGCAACCCGTCTTCAGAACCGGCAGGGTGCCGACCATGGCGATGCGCGAGGGGACTTCAGCGAGTTGAAGGACAACCAGGGTCGGCTCTTACACGATCTACGATCCCATGGACGACAAATCCGCGTCACCTGGCAGCGCCAGCAGGCCATGTATAGCGGAAAGCCAATGCTTTCGATCCTGCGCGGATCAGCCCGCTGGCGAAGTATATGTTCAGCGTCATCCCTCAACCGACCTTTGCGGACCGCAATCCGCTGATGATTAATAATTTCGAAGGGACCGGACGACAATTCACGGATCAGTGGACGACCACCATTCGAGTGGATCATCAGTCTCACCGAGAAGGACCAGATCTATGGCCGCTATATTCAGGGGAATCAGAACGCACAGACTCTGACGCCGCCCGCATACCCATGTTGGACGAGGTCGCCAACTACACCCGGCGGCCGAACAACAACAAAAGTCTCGCCACTTCATGGACTACATACCTTTTCCCCGACGGTATTCAATGAGCTTCTGGTCAGCGGCACTCCGCGAACACAGCTATGGCGTATCGGGTGATCCAACCGTCGACTACAACTCCCAGTTCGGGATTGCCGAATCCTTTGGAGTCACCGGTTTCCCGACGGTCTTCAACGGCATCATGCTCTCCGGAAACTATTTTCAGGGGTACAACACCAAGGCGAAATGGTTCAACTTCTTCATCGTCGACGACAACATGACGAAGGTCATGCCGGGCGGCACGAGCTTCAGTTCGGAGCCCATATCCGGTACGATCAGTTGACGATTCTGCCGCAACAAAGGCAGGCTGGCGGCTACTACTCTTTCAGCGATTCCTCCTATACCGGATTGTTTGACCCGGCCAAGGGCACGAATAATCCGCAGGCAGTGACCCGGACCGGCCATCCGATTGCCAACACTTTCCTCGGGCTGAACAACTACACGCTCTACATGAGGAAGGGGAAGTACTACATCCGGGCCCACGAAAATGCGTCTCTACTTTCAGGACAACTTCCGCGCGACGAACCGTTTGACGCTGAACCTCGGTTTGCGCTGGCAATTCACGCCGTTCCCGGCGAGAAGAACAACGTGATGAACAGCTTCGACACCGACACGAAGTCCATCGTCCTGGGTCAGCCGCTGGAAAGCTCTACAAGATGAACGTCACAGTTCCTGCCGTCATCGCCCGCCAGCAGCTACTGGGCGCAAAGTTCACTACCTACGACCAGGTCGGCTTCCCCCGAAAGATGGTTCAACGACAACTGGCTGGACATTGGCCCGCGGCTCGGCTTCGCCTATCAGGCCTTGGACGGTGCAAAGAGCTTTGTGATCCGTGCCGGCTATGCACTGTCCTATTACCCGGACCCTTATTTTGCCTGGAACGACCGAATCTTGGCTCTGCTCCGTTCAGCGCTCAATTCGACAACCAGATCTACAGCTCTTCGGCCTTTGCGCCGGACGGAAAGCCGCGTTACGGGATGCGTTCCGTGCCCACGCTCGTGGCTGGTTTGAATTCAAGAATGCGATTGACCTGACCAACCCGTCAGCCTGGCGAACAGTATCATGCGCGGCCGGGTCGACGGCTTCTTCTTTGCCGACGATTACCCCACGGCACGCGTGCATAACTGGAACCTTACTCTGGAGAAGGAGATAATGCGCGGACACGCTGGCGCGGGTTTCCTATGTCGGGAACTGCGGCGGCCAAGCAGTCTCAGATGCTGGAGCTCAATGACCCGACGCCGGAATATGTCCATTACATGACCACCCATGACCCCCTGCCGCAGGGGGAGTACGCCGATGTCGCGCTGCGGCCGCTGGATCAGGACGGTCTACGGAGAGATTGGCGAGTACATGAAGTCGGGACACTCTGTCTATAACGGTATTCAGTTGGAGTTGGAGAAAAGGTTCACCCACGGCTTTGGTTACCAGTTCAGTTATGTCCTCGGCAACGCCTTCCGTAACAGCGTGTCGGCGGCTACGCCAGCGGTGGAGGCGGCGGTTGGGAGGCGATCATTCCTGCGGCCAATCGAGTTGATGCCGGGCCTGGTTCCCACGGACGTCGATCAGCGAAACCGAGCTACTTAATTACGGGCGTGATTTCTCCGTTCCGCAACACTCGGTCCGCTGGAACTGGACCGCCGAACTACCTTTCGGTAAGGGGAAGTGGCTGGCGGGCAACCTCGGTGGTTTCTGGGGTCAATCTCGCGGACAAGGTCGATCGGGGGATGGCAGTTGTCGGGGATGGGCCACATCAACAGAAGTTGGTTCCGGGTCAGCGACGCGAACGACCTCTGGCCGACCGGCAACCAGATCGAGTTCTACGGAAACAAGTACCCGATCTTGGATTGTACGGGCGGCGCAAACGCGTGTATCCCCGGCTATCTGTGGTGGAACGGGTATATCCCCTCGAACAAGATCAATACCCCCGACGGGATCATGGGTGTGCCCGCTAACTACAAGCCTGCGATCGCCCCCCTGATTCCCTGGGGGACCACGTACCGCCCCGGCCAATTTCCCGGCCGGCTATGACCTCGCGGACTACTGGGATACCAGCACCGTATTTATCCCACTGAGTAACGGAGACGTGGCTGAAACCGCGTACGCACCAGGCCTGAATCCGTTGCGCAACAAGTATCTTCCGGGTCCGTTCGCCTGGAATCTGGATGTATCCATCGGAAAGCAATTCCGAATCGGCGAAGGGAAAAATCTCCGGTTCAACCTGGATGCTTTCAACATCTTCAACCACCCGACGGTTGCCCCGACGGATACGTTCGCCACTTACCTGGATAACGGAATCCTCTACATGAACGGCCAGACCAATACGGCGCGTCAATTGCAGTTGACGCTGCGGCTGGGCTGGTAGTAGGAAAGGAAGTCGACGAGGGAAAGAAAAGGCGAGTGCTGAAAAAAACTCAACGCAGAGGTCGCAGAGGAAACGCGAGGAAAATGAGGCCGTAGTTTCTCTTCTGCGTTCCTCAGCGTCCTCTGCGGTGAGTTTTTTCAGGATTTCCTCCGTCGTGGTAAGAATGCAGGTGGAGGGGACAATGGGGGCTGTTTCCAACAGCTTCGCCTTGTCTTTGTCGCGTTCGGTCTATTTGTTGCCAGTTCCGCGAACGCCTGGCGGGTCAGGTCAAAGTCTGGGAAGGAACCCTCGAGCTTCCGACCTACGAGGAAGGCGCCCCGGACGTCAATCCGCCCTTCGATCTCTTCAAGACTCGCAGTTTCATCACTTATCCGTACACCACGCGCGAAAACCTGACCGATCGAAAAGCGATTCGAAGCTGGCGTACGCTGAATCTCGAGAACCAGTACCTGAAGGTCGTCGTTTTGCCGGACCTCGGCGGACGGCTCTACAGTTGCGTCGACAAGAGCAACGGCCAGGAGATGTTCTACGCCAATTCCGCGATCAAATTTGCGCAGGTTGCCTTTCGCGGGGCCTGGGTTGCGCTCGGCATCGAGTTCAACTTCCCCGTCTCGCACAACTGGATGACGGTTTCCCCTGTCGATTTCGGGACCGTCGAAAACCCAGACGGAAGCGCTTCCATCTGGGTCGGAAACATCGACCGGCCCTACGGAATGATGTGGAGGGTCGCCCTCACGTTGCGACCGGAGAGCTCGCTCCTGGAACAGACCGTCACCCTGTACAACCCGAGCGATGGGCGCCGCCGCTTTTATTGGTGGAATACGGCCTCGGTCCGAAGTTGGGACGACTCCCGGATCATCTACCCGATGGAGCTGAGCGCCAGTCACGGGTATGCCGATGTCGACACGTGGCCGGTCGACTCGGCGGGATATGACCTGAGCATCCCGCGCAATCATACCCGCGGCTTCGTTTCCCGCTTCGCGGTCGGGAGCCGGGAGCCCTTCATGGGCGTCTACCATCCCCGAACCGATTCCGGGGTGGTCCATTTTGCGTATCCCGACCAGGCGCCGGCCAAGAAGATCTGGTCCTGGGGATGGGACGAGGACGGTCGTGACTGGAGAAAAGCGCTTTCCGACGACGATAGCGCCTACCTTGAAGTGCAGGCCGGGCTTTTTCGGAACCAGGAAACATACGCGTTTCTCGAGCCACAGCAGTTCATCCGGTTCAACGAGTACTACATGCCCGTGCGGGGCATCGGGGGATTTTCACGAGCGAACCTTCATGGGGTCGTGAACGTGTGGCGGGAGGCTGGAGCCTCCGGGGGAAAAGCCCTCTCGGTCGGGATCAACGTGAATCGGGCGGTTGTCGGGGGAAAGCTGATTATCAGGGATGGCGGCCGCGTTGTGGTTGAAGAGTCGCTCACCCTCAAACCCTCCGGAGTTTGGAGGAAGACCTATCCACAGCTTGTCGGGGATCAATCGTACACCGTGGAGCTGGTCGACAAGACCGGCTCTATCCTGTTGACTCATACCGAAGGGAAGTATGACTTCGAACCGAAATCCGACTACCGGCTCGGACCACAGGAATCATACGCGGTTCCGCCGCTCGAACGCCGGAGTGAAGGCGACTTCCTTGAGCTCGGGAGAAGCCACGAACTGTGGGGGCGGCTACTGCCGGCGGTCGATGTTTACGAGCAGGGATTGACGCGGTTCCCGGACAGCTTCGAGCTGAACAAGGCGTCGGGCCGCCTGTCCGTCCAGTTGAAGCGTTACGCGGACGCGGTCAAGAGGCTATCCAGGGCGCAGTGGAGAATCAGCAACGACGCCGAGCTGCATTATTACCTCGGGGTCGCGTGCCGCGGCCTCGGGGAAGACGCAAAGGCCCGGCGGCAGTGGGAGGCCGCTACGTTGTTGCCCGGCTTCCGAGTTCCCGCGCTGCTCCAGTTGGCCGGGCTCGCTGCGCGGGAAGGGGGTTATGCCGAGGCCCTCGCTCGCGTTCAAGACGCTCTGAAGGAATCCCCGCGGGCTATTGACGCGGGCGCGAAGGAAGTCGCCCTTCTGAGGAAGATCGGTGACGGGGCCGAGGCCAAAGCCAGGCTGGCTTACTGGCTGGAGATCGATCCCCCCAACTCGTTTCTGCGAAACGAAGCGATCCAGTCGGGCGGGGAGGATGAGGCGCTCTGGAGGCACCTGGCGGGAGATCCCGAACGGGTACTCGAGCTCGCGGTCGACTACATGGAGCTCGGGCTGTACGGCGATGCCACTGCGGTCTTGCGCCGAGAATACCCTGCAAAGGGAGTCGTGGGGGAGCCCGGTTTTGTCCTGCCCCGGGATTATCCGCTCCTTGCCTACTATCGCGGCTACTGCCGGGAGAAGGCAGGCGAAAACGGCCGCGAGGACTTTGTCCAGGCGTCCCGGCAGTCGACAAAATACGTCTTCCCCAACCGGGCGGAGACGTTTCCGGTTCTTCGGAAGGCGTTGGAGGTCAACCCCGAAGACGCCACTGCCCGCTTCCTGCTCGGGTCCCTGTACCTCTCCGGCGGCATGGCGGACGACGCGCTGCGGGAATGGGAAAAGGCCAACAGCCTGAACCCCGCTATGCCGGTTCTTCACCGCAACATCGGTATGACGTTGATTCATGCCAAGTCCGATCCGGCGCGGGCCTTGGAGATCTTCAAGGAAGGAATCCGGTGGGATCCTTCCAACCCCGAGCTTTATCTCGGCGCCGATCAGTGCATGAGCCTCCTGGGGAAAGGCGCCGAAGAAAGGATCGCCATCCTGCGGAAGTATCCGGACCAGGCGGCACTGCCGGCGGCGCTCATTCACAAGCTGGCTCTTTCACTGGCCGAAGGCGGGCGCTCGGATGAAGCCGAGAGGCTTTACCAGGGGCGGTTCTTTCCCCGCGAAGAATTCGGCACGAATGTGCGCCAAAGCTACCTCGAGGTTCGCCTTCAGAAGGCGCTGCGGCTGGCCCGGGAAGGGCGCAAGGAGGAAGCCTTGGCGATCACGGCTACGATCGGACAGGAAATCCCGGGCTTGGGTTTTACGCGGGATGGGCTGGTGCCGTTCATAGACAACGCCAGGTATCAATACTACCTGGGGGAAATCGAAGCCCTCTGCGGGAGGGCGGAGGCTGCCCAGGCTCACTGGCAGAAGGCTTCGGGTAATACGGGGTACCGACAGGTCTATTTCTCTTACCTGGCTGCTCGGAAACTGGGGACCGTGGACGAAGCGGCTTGGATCGAACTTTTCAAGAGCCGTTTGAAGGAGGCGGAAGCCTACGGAGGGCATTTCCCCGGTCTCGCGGTCTACGCCCAGGGAGTCCTGCTTCAAGCCTTGGGCCAGAAGGACGAGGGCCGGCAGAAGTTGAAAGAGGCCTTGCTCTACCCCGACAAGGGGATGTCGCACTACCTTTGTCGTGAGGCGTTGAGCAGGTAAGGGGTGCTCCGAAAAAGAATGATGCATGTATCTCAGCCGTCCCGATCTGGCAAAAAGTGCGGGACGGAATCGGCCCTCGGAGCGCGGACGTCTCGTCCGCAGGATCGCGGACGTCCCGTCCGCGGGCATCTTGCCCGCCGTTCCTGATCGGCCGAGCTGTCGCGATCTCCGCGAGAGAACGCCGGGCAAGATGCCCGGGCGCGCGGGCAGGGATGCCCGCGAACCCAGTGCGGACGGGACGTCCGCGCTCCAGAAGGCCCTCGCCGAAATACGGCCAGGTTTAATCCGAGCTCCGAAGCTTCTCGTAACAACAAGGAGAAATTAAGATCATGAAAGCCATAACCGGGAAGCTGGCATTGGCCATCCTCGTTCTGTTCTCGGGCGCGGAGTCGGTGGGGAGCCAGTCTTCGACGAGAGAGGCACGACTGTCGCAGATCGTCGACGCGAACATCACGGCAACCCACGCCTTCCAGGTGCTCATGCATAAGTCATCGGGAAAGGGCAATGGTTCCGCCTGGGCGGCTGGGGCTCGCACGGACGCCGATCTCAAAGCGCTCCTTGATCATCAGAAAGCGCTCCTTGCAGAAGACCCGAGGGCGGTGAAGGCGTGGGTCGAAGGCGCCACTTCGTCGTTCAACCCGTCCAAAAACCTGGAACCTCTCGTCGCGTCGACTTTCAACCTTGAAGCCGGTTTGCCCGTGAACGTCTTCCAGGAGTTTCTCCGGTCCCGAACCCAAGCCACACCTCTGGAGGCCAGGGCGGTCGCCAGTCTCCTTCAGATGATGCTCGACATCGAGCGCGACGCAGATCTCCTTCAGCAGATGTACGCCATGTACGTCGGTTTGGGCCTTCCGGTCCATACTGCGAGGATCGGACTCCCGGCGAAGACGGACGAGGAGTTCCTGGTTCTCGGAAACGAGCTCTCCCCAAAGATCGTGTCGTCACCTTTCGATACCGATCCGGCGACTCTGCAAATGATGTTTCGGAAGATGTGGAACTGGGGCCACCGTCATACGGGTGAGCGGGACAAGTACACCCTTGCCAACGAGCTCCTTGCGGAGCCGGACATCACACCGCTCATTCCGAAGATAGCAGCGATGCCGAAGCAGAAAGTGGCAGTGATCGGCCACTCGTTCACGATGAACGTCCATTGGTCGTCCCCCTCGGCTTTTGTCCCCATCGTGACCGAGATGATCAGGAAGCACAATACGGGCGTCGAGATCCGACAGTGGGAGGCGGGGGGGCTGACCCCCACCCGCGCGTACAACAATTTCTACCGCGATGTACTCGCCTGGAAGCCGGACAAAGTCCTGCTGGTCGTCCTGTCGCGAACCGAGGAGGATTACACGAGGCTTGAAGAAATGTGTCGGGGTTTTGCCGCGGCCGGGGCGAAGGTGCTCATGTTCGACAGCCTTCGAGATCCGGATGACGCGCCGGGTCGGGACGAGCGTGTCGACCAGATCGCGGCCAGAACCGGAATGACCATCATCGAAGTCGGCAGGATCCTGAACGAGGCACCCGACAAGGACAAGTTCCTGGCTCTGGACAAGATCCACATGACCGAGCCCTACCATCGGCTCATGGCGAAGGAGTGGCTCAAGTTTCTGGTCGGCGCACGGGGGGCGACGTACCGTGCCGGCGAAGGCGACGATTCCGGCCCTCGACGTGTCGGCACGCGGGGCAGGCGAGAGCGTTCGCTTGCCGGAACGCCCACCGCCCTTGAGTGGCGAATCCTGGGTCCGGGCGGCGGCGGGGCGATGTTCCTCCCGACGATCAACCCGGTCGACCCTGACAATGTTTATCTCCGGTGCGACATGACCGGGGGGTTCGTCACCCGCGATGGCGGGCAGAGCTGGTCGGGATATCACCTCCGGACTGTCATTCAGGATTTCGAGTTTGATCCCGCAAATCCCAACACGGTCTACGCGGCGTCCACAGGACTGTACCGGACCACGGACGCCGGTCGGACCTGGGCCCTGGTGTACCCCGCTCCCGCAAATGTAGTCGCCGAACGGATGGTGGGGGACCATGCGGAGCATTCCTACCAGACGACCGACGGAATGCCGGACGGCGAGTTGAGGAAGGTTCGCCTGGATCCGGCGGTTCCAGGGCGGATCTTCGTGGGAATCGGTCCTGCCTATGTTTACGATCCGGTTACGGGTCCCCGTCCCACCGGTGAAAACAGCCGGCTGCTGCTTTCCGATGACAGCGGTGGGACCTGGCGCGCCCTGGCGGAAGTGGCCGGGCGTTCTATCTTCGCCCTGTTGCCCGGGAGCTGGGACGGCAAGCCGGGTGAAATAGCGGTGGTGACGGAACTGGGCGTCTCCGTGATCGACGTCGCGTCCGGCGCCGTAACCTTCAACCGGGTGGGCGGCGGACGGCTCATACAAGCGGAAGGCGCGAGGCGTGCTTCGGGGAGCGTCATCTATGCCATCGGCAGCAACGACTCCGCGACGACGCTCCCGGCCGGAGACTCCGTGTTCAGGTCTTTCGACCGGGGCTGCAGTTGGACCCCGATCATGACCGGGCTGGCTTCGCATCCCGCCTCGGGACAGAAGAGCATTTTTTCTTGCCTGGCGGCCAGCGAGGGCCATGGAGAATCCGCTTACCTGTCCTGTTCCAGCTATTTCGGCGAAGTCGACGGGCAGATCCAACGACAGTTTGGAACGCTTCGCACCGATGACTGCGGCGGGACCTGGCGATGGGTATTCCGGGGCACCGCTGCAAAACTGCTCAACACCGACTACGACGGGGGCTGGGTCATGGAAGAGTATGGCCCCGAGTGGGGCGAGTATCCCCTGTCGATCGGTGTCAGTCCCTCCAATCCCGATGTCTGTTACGCTTCGGACTTCGGCTGCACTTACCGGACTCTGGACGGGGGAAAATCCTGGCGGCAGGTCTACACGGAGCAGGTGGGCGACCATGCGTGGAGGAGCCGTGGCCTGGACGTGACCAACTGCTACGGTGTGGTGTTCGATCCGTTCGATCTGAAGCACGTTTACATTCCCTACACGGATGTCGGCGCCTTCAACTCGTTTGATGGCGGAGCGACTTGGGTTCACGCGACCACCGGGATTCCCCGCGAGTGGATCAACGGCTGCTACTGGGCGGTTTTTGACCCGGAGGTTCCTGGACGAATTTGGAGTGTGTGGGGAAGCTCGCACGACCTGCCCCGCCAGAAAATGATGCGACGCTCCAATCTCGACAAGAGTCGCGGCGGGGTCGCGGTCAGCAATGACAGCGGCCGAACCTGGAGCACCTCGAACACGGGAATGGTGCCCACTACCTGCACGCACATCGTTCTTGACCCCGGCAGCCCCAGGGAATCCCGGACGCTCTACGTGTGCGGTTTCGGCACCGGGGTTTGGAAATCGACCGATGGCGGGAAGAACTGGTCGAAGGCCGCGGACGTTCCCTGGTCCAGCAAGTATGTCTGGCGCATGGCGTTAACTCCGGACGGCACTCTCTTTGTCATTGTCGCGCACGGCATTTTCGATGGCAGCCCGGTTGACGGGGCGATGTTCAAGAGCACGGATGGCGCTGCAACCTGGGCGCAGGTGCCGCTTCCCGCGGGGGTCAATTTCCCGAACGACCTCGTGATCGACAAGCAGAATCCCCAGCGCATGTACCTTTCTCTCTGGCCGCGGACCGAGAATGGCAGTGAAGTATCGGGCGGGTTACTCCTTACCGAGGACGGCGGGCAGAGCTGGACACGCATCTTCCGCGAGGACGCGCATGTTTTTGCTCTGGCGGTTGACCCGGCCAACCCCTCGCGGCTTTTCATCAACACGTTTGACAGCGCCGCCTTTCGCAGCGACGACGCGGGCAAGAACTGGACGCGGATCAAAGGCTACAACTTCAAGTGGGGTCAGCGCCCTGTCGTCGACATCCATCATCCGGGTATGCTCTATCTGACGACCTTCGGCGGGGGGTTATACTACGGCCCGGCAGACGGCACCCCGCGGAACACCGGAGAGTTAACGAACTGCTCCGAACAGTGGCGCTGGGATCAATAGCAGCACAAGTTGAGGTGACAACGTGACCTTTTCGGCCATTGATTGGATCATCCTGTTCATCTTTCTCCTCAGCAATCTTTACATCGGGATCCTCGGGAAACGGTATGTCAAGGACAGCACCGACTTCCTCGTGGCCGGCCGCAGCATGGGGCTCCATGTCGGCATGATCTCGCTCGTCGCGACGGAGATCGGGATCATCACGTACATGTATTACGCTGAGATGGGCGTGCTCTACGGGTTCAGCGCCTTCCTGGCCGGCCTGATCCCGGCCGCAATGTATGTGATCGTGGGCCGCACCGGGTTCGTCATCAAGCGGTGCCGGGAGCTTGAGCTGGTCACCGTCCCGCAGTTCTTCGAAGACCGCTACGGCCGCGACGTCCGGCTCATCGCGGGAATCCTGATGGCTGTCGGCGGCGCCTTGAATTTCGGCGTTTTTCCCGTGATCGAAGCCACCTTTCTCAACATCGTGACCGGGATCCCGCAGGCCTATCTCCTGTGGACGATGGTCCTGCTGATGGCCCTGGTTCTGGTCTACACCGCCGTGGGCGGGATGATTTCCGTCATTATCACCAGCTATGTCCAGTACATCCTGCTGGTCGTTGGAATGATCATCATTACGATCTATTGCTTCGCTTCCGTCGGCCTGTCCTCGATGATTTCGACGGTCACGGAGCGCATGGGTACCGAAGGATTCAATCCGATCGGGCACCCGGCTTTTGGGTGGAAATTCATCCTCTGGCAATCGCTGAGCTGGCTCGCGATCATCACCTCCTGGGCCCCAATCGCCGCCCGGACTTTTTCCTCAGAGAGTCCAGCGGTTGTGAAGCGGATTTTTGCCTGGACGGGCCTGCTCTTCCTCGGGCGCGCCATTCTGCCGTTCGTGTGGGGCATCGCCGCCCTGGCCTACTTCAAAGGGCATACGGCGGTGCCCATCCAGGCGACCCCGGAATTCCTGCACGGAGTCCTGCCTGCAGGCATACTCGGGCTTGTGGTTGCTGCAATGCTGGCCGCTTCGATGTCCACTTATAGCGGTTATCTGCTGGCTTGGGGTTCAATCATTTCGCGGGACGTCATTCTGCCTCTCATCCGGCGGCCTTTGAGCCAGCAGCAGCAACTTCGGGTGCACAGAGGGACGGTGCTCGGTCTCACAGTCTTCATTGTCGCATGGGGGCTTTTCTACGTGATTCCGGGCGCCACGTACTTCTATCTCCAAATGACGGCGAACCTCTTCCTTGCCGGGACCTTCTGGACGCTGGTCGGCGGCATGTACTGGAAAGGCGCCCACCGCCTTGGCGCGATCTGCTCGTTGCTGCTCGGCGGGGGTGCCACCTTCTTGTATTTCATCGTCCCTGACCCGGTGGGTTGGACGGGAACCATCGGGGTGCTTAGCTACGTCGCGGCGCTGCTTGGGATGGTGCTTGGGTCCCTTTTCGCCCGCATCGTGTCGGTCGGGAAAAGAGCCGCGGTTCTCGGCGCGATCGCCGTCGTGGTGGCCCTGGCGGTCTTTGGAGCCACCCGGCCGGACTCCACGGAGGTCTGGAAAGTGGCCTGGCTGGGGGTTTTGGCCGTCACAGCCATCCTTTTCGTGAGCCTGTCCGCGTACGCAGGGGTCAAGGGTTTCGCCGAGATCCAAACCATGTTTCGCCTTCTGCTCAAGGGACAGGCGGGAAAAGGGAAGGAAGGATGAGCGCTATCTCACCTCGTGATCTGTACGAATGGTGCCGGATTCCTCATGACCGGCTGGAGGGTCATCCCGGGCGGAAGATACCGTTTCGCCTGTCCCGCGATTCAGCCGAAATGGGAGAGATCATGGCCCGGGAATTGGTCGACGAGATCCGCCTGCACAATGAGCGGGGAGAGACCACTCGTGCCATTATCCCGTGCGGTCCCATGTGCTGGTACCGTCCGTTCACGCATCTGGTCAATAAAGAACGGGTCAGCCTGAGGCGCCTTGAGGTGTTCCACATGGACGAGTGCCTGGACTGGCAGGGGCGCGAACTGCCGCGCAACCACCCGTACAGTTTCCGCGGCACGATGGAAAAGCACTTCTACGAGCCGGTTGATTCAGCGCTGGCGGTCCCCGAGGAACTGCGGCACTGGCCGACGGTCGGAAACGTGGACCAGATCCACGAAGCCATACTGGCGTCCCCCGTTGACATCACATACGGCGGCTGGGGGCAGGACGGTCACGTCGCCTACAACCAGGCGCGACGTCACCCGCTCAGCCACATCTCGGTCGAGGAATTGCGCCAGTCGCGGCTGCGGGTTCAGGAGAACAACATCGACACGATCGTCGCGCTGGCCCAACGGACCTTCGGCGGCGCCTATCAGTTTGTCCCCCCGATGTCCCTGACCCTCGGGTTGAGCGAGTGCCTGTGGGCCCGCAAGGTGCGGCTGTTCAGCGATACGGGGGCGTGGAAGCAGACCGCTTTGAGGGTGGCGCTGTTCGGCCCGGTGACCGCCGAATATCCGATCACGCTGCTGCAGCAGCACCCGGACGCGCTGCTGACAGCCACCGTGGAAACGGCCCGCCATCCCATGTCCGAGCACCCGGAATGGGATATGGGGCTGAGTGAGAGCCCGAGCGTTCGAAGCTGAAGGAGGATGGCAGTGAAAGCCTTGCGGCTGGATTCTGAGCAACTCCGCTACCGTGCCCTGATCGGCGTCGGCGGCATCGGTAGCGGCACTTTCTTCGCGATCCGCGGCAACCAGACCCTGGGACGTGAGGAGAGCCGGCTTGGGCGCTTCCTGGACCGGCGAGACTACTGCAAGCTCCACATCATCACTCACTACGTGAAAACTCTCCTCGGCGCGGATTTTCTGGCCCTGCCGGTTGGGTGCGTTGGGGAAGACTCGGTCGGGAAGAGGCTGCTGCAGGAGATGGCTGACAACGGCCTCGATACACGGTTCGTGAAAGTGAGGCCCGATCACCCGACTCTCTACTCATTCTGCTTTCTCTATCCGGACGGGGCGGGAGGGAATCTAACGACCGACAATTCCGCCTGCAGCACGACCGACGCCTCCTCGGTCGCCGAAGCCAGCGCCGAGTTTCGGAAGTTTCGTCGCAGGGGGATCGCCCTGGCGGCGCCGGAGGTTCCGCTCCCTGCCCGGGCAGCGCTCCTGGCTCTTGGCCGCGACCATGACTTCTTGAACGTAGCCACGTTCAGTTCCGAGGACATTCTTGTCGCGCTTGAGCAAGGGCTGATGGAGGACCTCGGTTTGCTGGCCATGAACCGGCACGAGGCGGCGACCCTCGCCGGTCTTTCTGCCGAGGAGTGCCGCGTGGAAACGATCGTCGAGTCAGTCGTCTCGCTCCTCTCTGCGCGGTATCCGAAAACGCTCCTTTCGATCACGGCCGGGCCGGACGGGAGTTGGACTTGGGACGGGAACGGACTGCTGTACCGGGAGGCTGTTCGGACGGAAGTCCGAAGCACGGCGGGCGCAGGCGACGCTCACCTGGCGGCTCTGATCGTCGGTATCGCGGCCGGGCTGAACTTCGGCCACTCCCACGAGCTGGCGAGTCTCCTGGCGTCATTTTCAGTGACCTCGCCGCATACCATTCATCCGGACGCGGGCCGGGCCGCGCTGCGCGAATTTGCGAGTCAGAACGGAGTTTCACTGAGCCCGGAGGTGAATCGACTGCTGGAGGAGTAAGGAATTTCGGGGGAATTTCGGGGACATAATACTTAATTCTCCACACGTTACCGAGTGCTCACCGGTGGCAGAAGAATTAAGTTTTGTGTCCCCGAAATTCTCCACCCGTTACCGAGTGCTTTCCGGTAGCAGAAGAATTAAGTTTTGTGTCCCCGAAATTCCCCAAACTCGTCGCCGACCAATGAGAGACAAAAGCCATGCGGATCATCGACGCCCACACTCACGTCTTTCCTCAGTTCGCGGACCTTGCCGTCGCAGTAATGGACCGGTGCAGCATCGAGCGGTGCGTGACCCTGGAATGGCACGACGGATTCGGATCGACGCTGCAGGATCACCTGACCATCTTCAACCGGTATCCGGGACGCTTTACCGTTTTCGGGAACGTCGACTTTCGCCGGATCAACGAGCCGGACTTCGGGCGGACGGCGGCCGAGCAATTGGAGCGGGACGTCGTCTCCGGGATGCGCGGACTGAAAATCTACAAGGCTCTCGGCCTGGAATACCGTGAGACGAACGGGGAATTCTGGAGGATCAACGACCCGCGGCTGGACCCGATCTGGGCCAAGGCCGGGGAGCTCGGCATTCCGATCCTGCTCCACACCGGTGATCCGCCGGCATTCTGGCAGCCGGTCGACGAAAAGAATTTCTGGAACGGTGTGCTTTACGGCGAGTATGCCTGGTGGAGCTACTACAGGAAGGGCTATCCGAGTCTCGACGAGCTCCTTGGGGAGCGAAACCAGGTGATCGCCCGGCACCCCGGGACAGTCTTCATCTGTCCTCACGTAGGGAGCCGGTCCGAATGTCTCCAGTTGGCAGCCGATGACTTGGATTCCCTGCCCAATCTCTACTACGACGTATCCGCGCGCATTCCGGTGCTCGGCCTGCCGGAGCACCACCGCTATTCAAGGGAGTTCCTGACGAATTACCAGGACCGGGTGCTCTTCGGGACGGATGTTATTTACGACGACACGAATGTCCCGACGGGGGTCCAGGCGCAGTGTCTTTACCAGCCGGGCGAGTTGCCGCTCCCTGATCCCGACTTCCGCCGGGCGTACGTCGAATCGACTGTGCGGTTCATCGAATCGCACTACCGCTTCCTGCTCACCGGCGAGGTACAGGAAAACCCGCCATTCAAACGCCGGCTCCAAGGCTATTCGATAGTAGGCCTGGCGCTCGATTCGGCGGTTGCGGAGAAGATTCTCTGGCAAAATGCCGCCCGCCTGATCCCGGGCTGACGGGGGGAATCGCCGTCCCCCCGCCCTGCGCGGCGAGGCGCCCCCCCGCGCCCGCCTCGGAACCAGGCGAATCGATTCGACGGCGATGGTTTTTTCACCCCGCTCCTGAGCACGGCGACCAGCGATGGGATGAGCGAGATTAACAGAACCGCAAACGGAGCGTTTTTCAGCGCAGTGCGCGGATTGGTGGCGTGAGCGCGGAGGTGCCCCCGGAACCACAGCGCCGGGGCTTGGTGATTGCTTCCGGAGACAATCCGCGCACTACGCTGAAAAGCGCTTCGTTTGCGGTTCTGCTCAGCTCGACGATCCTGTTGGTTGTCACTCCGGTATTCCGGCCCCTCTTGAGGTAAGATTGCGGTTCATTACTAACGGAAGCGCACCATGACCGCCAATCTTATTCAAGAGTGTCGGGACTACCTGCAGAAGGCCTATCGCGACAAACTCGGCGTACACTTCTCTGACTCAATCAGCCAAATCCAAACCGGACGGCAACCGGTTTGGCGTTGGGTTTCCCCTGACGATCTCCTGACCGAAGTCGAGCCCGCCTCGTCGGGTGCCTTTGGCCTGTTGCTCGACCCGGAGATTGGCCTGCTCTGCTACCTTGCGCCTTTCAATCCAGCCACCGACCTGCGCAGGCAGATCACCTGCGCTGTTGCCCTGCGCGCGCGGTTGTCCATCGACTACAGGGAAGAGATGGGGCAATCCGGCCAGCCGAACAGCGGAGACCCACGAGGCGCCTGGCAGATCGTTCTCCACTGGCTTGTCGAGCCAGCCGACCGCGACGACTGGATCAGAGATGTGGCCGAGCTTCGCCGGGAATCACGATTCTCGGAGGCTGTTTCGCTTGATGCGGTCTTTATCGATGAGCAGGAGGATATCGAGCGCCAGCTCGCTCAACACGGCTTCCCCCGCCTGCTCCTTGTAACTCGGGAGGTCTTCAGGAAAAAGCGGGCTGACGAACTGGAGCGCTGGATGAGCGCCGACGACCTGGTGCGGCACTCGCTCGCCGGTTTCCCTTCTCGATTCGAGAGGCCCGAACAAAGGGAACTGGCGCAATCCGTGGCTGTGGCCGTGGAGAGCTTTGCCACCGCCCGTTCGGAGCTGGATGAATGCCGGAAGATACCGGCGAAGCCCCGGTCGATGAGGACTTTCGGAGTGCGGAGCTTCCGAAATCTCCGGGACCTGACGCTCGATTTCGGCTGTTCGGCTGTCTCTGCGGACATCATCCACGGGGCGAATGGAACCGGGAAAAGCAGTTTATGCGAGGCGATATCAATCGCGCTGTTCGGCTCCTCCTCCCGTTACAAGGCTTTTTCGGATCGGACGCGCGAGAAAGACGTGTCCGCGCCGGACCGGGCCCGCGAGTACGTGACGAAATACCTGACGCCTCTCCAGGAACCGCGCGACGAGCCGAGAATCGCGATTGACGAAGAGGTCGTCCCTCTGCAACTGATTCCGTCCGCCGAGATTGGGGAAGCGGAGGCGGCGATGGCGGGCACGGTGCTCATGCAGGAAGAGAGCCTGGACTTTGCCGGAATGTCGGCTCTGGAGCTCGGTGCCCGGGTGCTTCGCGGTTATTCCGGATTGGCAGATCAGGTCGAGCAATACGTCGAGAGCCAGTTGGTGGAGGCAAATACGAATCGCCAGGATTTTCTGCGTTCGTTCGGCCTCTCGGCCTCAATCACCAAGCTCACGACCGCCTATGAGCGCATTGCGCGCCGCGAGATCGACCGTTCGCTCCCGGGTGTCCCCCGTGCGCTGGCCGACTGGCTCGACGCGGTCCCCGGCGGTGAGCAGTTGGCGTGGAGATGGCGCGAGTGGGGCGACGAGCCGGCACGCGCGGGGCTGGCCGGCCGGCTCTCCTTCCTGGACGGAAGCCCGTCAAGCATGCGCGAAGAGATTCGAGGCTGGCTCGAAGCATTCAACAGCCTGGCGGCTCAATCGCTCGGAGTGCTGGAGAAGATCGAAGCCCGGATCGGGCCTCTCCGTGATGACGTGGATCAAGCGGCCATCAGGATTACATCCTGGGGCCAATGGCTCCAGCGGCCTGCGAATGAGGCCAGGAGCGGAGGTTCGGCCGAGGCGGAGCTCCTCGCCAACAAACTTCATGGGCTTCAGGCCGAGCAGGGGAGGATTTTGGAACAGGGCAGGGAGGCGGGCCGGCACCTGGAGCACCTCGAGGGAGTTGAAAGGTACGTCAAGGAGAATTGGGGCAGGCAGCACCCGGCCGAATGCCCGACCTGCGGCGCCGATCACGCGGCCACAGGCGGAATTGAGGCCGTCATTCGAAGACACGCCGAGCAGGCGGGCGTAGAACGTGAAAGGCTGCGGGGGGAATACAGCCTTCTGAAGCGGCAAATCGACGAGGCCCACCGCAGGCTCGCGGAACTGGGTCAGGCCCAGTGTCCGGTCAGCGTCCAAGATCGGCTAACTCTCGCGCAGTCGTTCGGGTGGATGATTCCTGCCGGCCAGGATTTCGCACAGTGGATTGCTGTAGCAGCCCAGCGCGAGCGCCTCCTTGCCCTGCTCTCTGCCCTGAAGCAGAAACCGGTTGTGCCCCCGTCGGTGGACGCCGAAAGCGAAGGGGACCGGGTCGCACGGGAGCTTGCTTCGCAGTTCAAGGACGCCTGCCGGATGTTCGAAGCCCCGACTAACTGGAAACCGGTCAAGGAGAAACTCACCGCCACGCTCGCCGACATCGTCAACACGCACCTCCCCCGCACCTTGGCGGCGCTCTGGTCGGAGCTCTATTTGAACCTGACCTCGGCCCCCTGGCTTCTGCCCGAGCGTCCGTCGGTCGAGGTGGCCAGCAAACGCGGGGAACAACGATCGACCCTTCAGGTCGGAAAGAGGCTGGCGCGGTACATCCTGAACCAGTCGGAAGTCCATATTCTCGGCCTGGGCTGGTTCTTTACGCGTTACCTGACGCGCGGCCGATTCTCGCACGCTTGCCTCGTGATGGATGATCCGGCCCACGAGTTGGACCAGACCAGCTTCGGCGATCTGTGCAGACTCTGGCAGATCATGCTGCGGCTGCACCGTGTGTACGAGGAGCCACTGAGGCTCGTGGTCATGCTCGGCCAGGAAAGCCGGGCAATAGAGGCGGCCCGCGCGACCGCAGGTAACCTTTGCCTGCTTGGTTGGACTCCGGAGCAGAAGGACGCGATTCAGCCCACCCGGGCAGTCCCGGATGGATGGCGACCGCCGAATGCAGTCAGGTTGTTCAAGAAGGCGGCATCATGAGGACCGCAGGCGAGCTAAGCCAGACCCGAGGACAACAAGGACAACAAGGACGGCAAGGACAACAAGGACGGGAATCATGCTGCCTGGTCTTTTGTCGTTGAGGTCCTTGAGGTCCTTGCGGTCCCTGGGGTTCGGCGCTGATTTCCGCCTGCCCCTCTATCCCCACCGGAACCATTTCAGGGCGAGCGCGAACGAAACCACGGCCCAGAGGAGCAGGATACCTGCGGGCACCGCCTGGGAGAACAGCGACTGCCCTTCGAGGATGACCGCCCTCAGCGCATTGATCAGCTGAGTGAGAGGAAGCGCCTGAATCATCGGCTGCATGAATTGAGGGAATCGCTCCGAGGAAAAGAAGATCCCCGAGCACAACCACATGGGCAGCATGACGACATTCATGATCCCCGAAATCGTCTCTATCCGTTGCGCGCGCGAAGCGGCCAGAAGCCCGAGCCCTGCGAAGGCCATGGCACCCAGGAGGGCCACAAGAACGATCGAGGCGATACTCCCCTGAATGGGGACATGGAAGATAAGGTAAGCGCCGAGGAGAAGGAAGAACGCCTCCGGAATGAAGAAAATCACCCGTGTGCCGACGATGGCAAGCAGGAAATGTGACCTTTGGAGCGGGGTGGCAAGCAGTCGCTTGAGCAGCTTTTTCATGCGCATGTCGACGAGCACGAACCCGATGCCCCACATGCCGCCGCCCATCAGATTCATCCCGATCAGTCCGGGCACGAGGAAGTCGACATAACGTGAGCCAGGGGCTTCCACCCTCACCTCCGCTGTCGGAAGCGCGTCCTTTCGGCCGGCAGCCCGCTGCAAGGCGTCGTCGATCGTGTTTCGCGCCGCTGTGGCTTCCGGGTTAGAAGGATCGAAATGATACTCGTAACCGCCGGTTTTGGATTCGGCGACAACAACGAGAGTCTTGTTGGTGCGCAGGCGGCTCAGTGCCTTCTCTGGTGGATTGACGGTGACGGCGAAATGACGGTTCCCCTTCAGAGCTGCGACTGCTTTGTCTGCCGCCGGCCCGGCGATCACGTCAAACTGAGTCGATTGATCACGGGAGCTGGAGAATGCGATTCCCAGCCCGATGACCATGAGAAGAGGGAATCCGTAGGTCCAGAAGATAGCCTCCGGTTCCCGCAGGAACCCCTTGAGGTTGCACAGGATCAACTGGAACATGGGCCGGTAGCTATTCATCTCGGAGATACCTCCCGGTGAGGCTGACGAACACGTCTTCGAGGTTCACATGTCGGGTGGTCAGGCTGTTCAGTTTGCCGTCCCGATGGTCCAGGAACTCGAGCACGGCGGGGATAGCCAGGTGGGGTTGGGCCACGGTCAGCAGAAACCCTTCTGATTCCTCCACGGCCCGGATGACCGGCTGGAGCTCAAGAAAATCATTCGCCTGAATGGCGGCGCTCGAACCGTTTTTCTCAAGACTGAATTCGATGACGTGCTCGCCTCCCAGCTGCGAGATCAACTGGTTCGGAGAGCCTTCGGCAATCACTTTACCGTGGTCGATCACCGCTACCCGGTCGCACAGCTTCTCGGCTTCGTCCATGTAGTGAGTGGTGACCAGGACCGTTCGACCGCGTTCCCTCAGGTCCCTGATCACGTCCCAAAGATGGCGACGCGCCTGGGGATCCAGCCCCGTCGTCGGTTCGTCCAGGAACAGCAACTCCGGTTCTCCGACGAGCGCCGTGGCAACGGCCAGTCGCTGGCGCTGGCCCCCGGAGAGATCCCGCACCCAGGAGTCCGCCTTTTCTTCCAGGGCCACCGTGGCAATGGCCTGCTCGACGGTCAGGCCTTTGTCGTAGAAGCTGCGGAACAGCTGAATGATCTCCCAAACCTTGAGTTTCTCCTGGAAGCGCGTTTCCTGCAGCGTTATTCCGATTCGCTGCCTCAGAAGCTGGTCCTGCCCGGTTCCCCATCGGGTCCCGAGGACCTCCACCTCCCCGGAGCTCGGCTGGAGAATCCCTTCCAGGATCTCAACCGTGGTCGTCTTGCCGGCGCCGTTCGGACCCAGTAGCCCGAAACATTCGCCGGTCTTGACCTCCAGGTTGAGGCCGTTGAGAGCATCCACCGCCTTCTTTCCGGTCTCGTAACGTTTGTACAGTTCCCTGCAGACTATCGCCTGGTTCATGTTCGATCGCTCAGTTCCGGGACGTTTCCGCTGAAAAGATCTATTTTAGCCGGAAAAGCAGGCAGGGAGACAGGGAGATGGGGAAGATGGGGAGACACCCGGCCTTCAGGCCAGGAGGAACCAATCGGGTCGGCGAGAGGAACAGAACCGCAAACGGAGCGATTTTTGCGCAGTGCGCGGATTGTCCCTGTAAGCGACGCCTGGGCTGCTAGCGGTCTGAATCCGCGCACTCCGCAAAAATCGCTTCGTTTGCGGTTCTGTTCCTCTCGGCAGGTCGATCGGATTCTGCTCTGGATTCAGGGGACAGTGTCCTTTTCCGAGAATCGCGGCTCCCTGCCGGATCTTCAGCTCCACGTCAGCGTCGTGACCGATTCGGCGGGCAGGGGGACGGTCGCGGCCTGAGCGGACAGAGAAAGCTTCACTGTCGTTTCCGCACCGGAATTGATCAGGACCACGGCATTGCCGCCGTCCGGATTCGCGAAGGCCACGTGCGAGACCCTTTCCACACTCCCCTGGGAGTCAAAGCGGACCGCTCCGCGCCGAATTGCCCGCGAATAATGCGCAAAAGCCCAGTATTGGCCGCTTCGGGTGATTTCCTTCGTCTCTGAGTGGATGGTAATCATGCCTCCGCAGTAGAAAGGGCCGATGTTCGGCCGGCCTTTTTCGTCGAGTGCGAGGTTCCACCCGATGATGCATCGGCACCAGTTCCGGAGAATTTCCGAGAAATTCCTGGCCCATTGGCACCAGTTCGTCTGGTATCGCGGCTCCCGGTACTCAGGCCCCCCTTCGGTCCAATACATGTGCTTGTCCGGATAGGCATCATGCACTCGGGTCATGGAGCCGGGGCGCCCCGAGTAGCCGTGCCACGCGACGCCGTCGACATACTTGTTTACGGCCGGGACCTCGAGTTGGCACAGCACCCGTCCCCAGAGGTCGTAGTTGTGGTCAAGCAGCCAGACCTTGGTTTTGATCGCATTCTTCTGGAGAAGCGGCCCGAGGTGCCGGCTTATGAACTCGATTTCCAGCTCCTGCGGCCAGACGCAGGCCGGCATACGTCCGCCCTGTTCGGCATCCACTTCATTCTGCGAGGTCACCGCATCCACCTGAATTCCTGCTTCTGCGTAGCCTTGGAGGAACTTCAGGAAGTATTTCGCGTACGGGGCCAGAGACTCCCTCCGCATCGCGCCGCCGAGCATCGAATTATTACCCTTCATCCATCCCGGCGGGCTCCAGGGAGAAGCGAGGAGGAACATCCCGGGGCTGTACTGACGAGCCAGGCGAAGCATGGGAAGGACGTATTTGCGGTCCCGATCGATCGAGAACCGCTGCATTTCGGGGTCCGGTTCCCCTTCGTCATAGCTGTAAAGCCCGGTTGCGTAGTCGCTCGATCCAATGCAGATCCGGGAAACACTGAGAGCCATCTGGGATGGATCGAACAGTTCGTGATACAGCTGCTCGCGGGCCGGTTGCGCGAGTTGGTCGAGCATGTAACAAGCTGCATCAGTGAACGATGCTCCGAATCCCAGGATCTCCTGGTATTTTTTCGAAGGATCCAAGACGATCGATTTCGAGGACGCCTCCTGGATGGGTTGCCATTGAAGGGATGGTGCCTCGGCGTAACGCTTGTCGCCTGCGGTCACCCGCACCTTGATCTCCCCTGGGTGTTGCCCTGCCGGCGTGGTCGACCCTTGTCCCGATGCCTGGGCGACTCCCGTCATGGCCGCCGCCGTTGTCGCCAGTTTCATGAAATGCCGACGATCCTGTTTATTCGACATGTGCGCTCCCCTTCATTAATGTCGGACACTATAATCAGGTGCGCTACGTCCTGCAACCGCATTGCACCCTGTCCGGCTGCTAGACTGGGGGTTCAGGTTCCTCCCATGGAAAACTCAGAGCCTGTTCTGGTCCTTGTCGAAGATCTCTTTTTTGCTGCGAAGATTACTGGGACTGCACGCGCGACCGGGAAGAAGGTGCGCCTCGTTTCGTCCCCGGAGCTCTTGATGGACGCTCTTCGGGGCGGTGAGCACCGTCTCGTCATTGTGGATCTCCATGCAACCGGGTACGATCCGGTCGAAGTGATTCGAGAGCTGAAGGGACGGGGCGCGAGTCAGGAGGCACCCAGGGTGCTGGGCTTCTATTCTCACGTCCAGGTTGACCTGGCCCGCCGTGCCCGCGAGGCGGGCTGCGATGATGTCATGCCGCGGTCCGTCTTCGCGAAGCGGCTTGCCGAGATTCTTTGACGAGGCGGCGTATATTAGTTGGGCAGGCGTTGAGCGCTTTAATCAGCAGCGGGGGAGAAATGGATCTGCGATTCTGTTTGCTGGCAGTATTCCTGGTTGTGTGTCTGGTTGTTCCGGTTGCTCTCGCTGCCGACGCAGTGCCGGCTGTCCGGCCACAGGCGCACTCGCACAATGACTACGAACACACCCGGCCCTTGCTGGACGCGCTCGATCGCGGCTTCTGCAGCGTCGAGGCCGACATTTACCTGGTCGGCGAGGAGCTCCTGGTCGCTCATGACATTGAGGACGTCAAGTCTGAACGGACCCTCGATCGGCTCTACCTCGCGCCCCTGGCTGAGCGGATTCGAACAAATGGCGGCAGCGTTTATCCCGATCCCTGCCCGTTCACGCTGCTCATCGACGTGAAATCGGAGGCCGAACCGACTTGGAAGGCGCTAAGCAGGGTTTTGGGCCGATACCGGGACATCGTGACGACCTTCGGTGAAAACGGCCGTGGACGGCAGGGGGCGGTGACGGTGATCGTGTCCGGCAACCGAGCGGCGTCAGTCATGCTCTCCGAAAAATCCCGCCTGGCCGGCGTGGACGGTCGCCTGGGCGATCTCGACCTGGGGCTCCATCCGTCGATCATGCCCATGATCAGTGAAAACTGGACTCGTTACTTTACCTGGACCGGCAGGGGACCGATTTCGACCAAGGAACAGAAAGATCTGCAAGCGATCGTGGAGAAAGCCCACCGCCTCGGTTACCGCCTGCGGTTCTGGTCGGCCCCCGACAACCCGGCCGGCTGGGCGGTGTTCAAGGAGGCGGGCGTGGACGTGATCAACACCGACGACCTGGACGGGCTGAGCCGTTTTCTTGCTAAGTTCTGAGTTCTGAAGTTCTGGGTTCGGAGCTACACGTTTCACGTGTCACATTGCAGGCGTCCGCTACTTTTCGAGTCTTGAGGTATCACCGTTCGATCTAGTAAGAATTGCAACTCAGAACTCCGAACTCAGAACTCAGAACTCCGAACTCCTTATCCGTTCTTCGCCCGGGCTTCGGCGATCGTCCGGCTCTTCAACCGAAAGAGGCCAAGCTCCAGCCCGACCGGGTAGACCTCGGGGTTGAGCGGCCGCTTCAACCGCTCATCGAGGCTCCCGAGTTGGCTCAGGGTTCGGGCCCTCACCCGTGCTGCATCGGGCGGGTCATAGACTCGCTTTCCTTCGCGGAACACTGGAACGAGCAGATCTTCACTCCTCGCGTCCGCCCCATACCGCCTCTGCCGTATCGAATCGGCGGGATCCACGATGACAAAGGGGACAAGGCTCCCTTCCGGAACCGGTTCGGCCGTGTCGTAGATCCCGTCGGCGATCGGCGTCCCATCGTCCGAGAAGAACCGGCGAACCTGCAGGATCCCGGGGGTGGACACCTTGGCCGACTGCTCGGACAGTTTCAGGGTGTATCGCCATCGGGCGGCCGAGTCCCGGATGGCCGAGAGCTTGTAGACTCCGCCCAGGGCGGGTTGGTCATAGGCGGTGGCAAGCCTGGTTCCCACTCCCCAGACGTCGATTGCCGCACCCTGTTGTTTCAAGCTCGCGATGATCGTTTCGTCCAGATCGTTGCTCGCCACGATGACGGCTTTCTCAAAACCGGCCTCGTTGAGGATTCGGCGGGCTTCCTTGCTGAGATAAGCCAGGTCCCCGGAATCGAGCCGGATGCCGACGATCTCATGGCCTCGCTGCCTGAGCCGGCGGCCGATCTCGGTTGCACGTCTCACCCCGTCGAGTGAGTCGTAGGTGTCGACAAGGAAGATGCAGTTGTTCGGCATCGCCTCCGAATAGCGCTCGAACGCCTCGAGCTCGCTCTCGAATGCCATGACCCAGCTGTGCGCGTGGGTTCCGCCGACTGGGATCCCAAAGAGCTTGCCCGCGAGTACATTCGAAGTGCCGGAGCAGCCTCCGACGTAAGACGCCCGACTGGCGGAGACCCCGCCGTCCGGGCCCTGGGCGCGTCGAAGGCCGAACTCCAGAACCCGATCCCCCTGGGCGGCAAGGCAGATCCTCGCCGCCTTGGTCGCGATCAGGGTTTCAAAGTTGATGCAGTTGAGCAGCGCCGTCTCCAGAATCTGGCACTCCAGAAGCGGTCCTTGCACCCGGAGGAGCGGTTCCTGCGGAAAGACGATCGTCCCCTCCGGAATCGCATCGACATTACAACGGAGGGAGATGCGCCCGAGGTACTCGAGAAACCCTTCCTCGAAGATCCGCCTGCCGTCATTCCCTTTCAAGGTTCGCAAATACTCGAGGTCGTCTTGTTCGAACCGTAGCCGCTCCAGGAATTCAATGGCGCTGTGGAGGCCGCACGATACCGAAAATCCGGATTCGAAGGGGTTGCTCCGGAACGAGAGATGGAAAACCGCCTCGGTGTCCTGCATTCCTGATCGCCAGTAACCGTACGCCATCGTTAACTGATACAGGTCGGTCAGAAGTGATAAAGACGATGTGTAAAGTTGCAGGTGGCTCATCGTTGGGTTTGATTGTTCAACGTTTTGCGGGCTCCGTGCAACCTGACCTTCGACATGCGAATGGCCGTCACTTCACGCGATCCTCCGGGGCGCCGCAAGTGCGTGTCGCAAACTGCTTCTTCCCGGCGGGGTCAAGCTTGGTATACTTTGGCGCTTTCGGAGGAGGGAGTGTCGGGTCCCCGAAACTCCCCAGTAGAGGCAGTACCATGAAGTTTGAACAGAAAGCATTTCGTCAGAAACGGTCATTCTCGGTCGGCGCACACGGCATCAACTGCAGAGTCATAACAGGGAGCCAGGAAACAGAAAGATTCGTCCCTTTTGAGAACCTGCTGAAGGAACGGAGCGGGCGATTGGAGAGAATTGTCCCGTTCTTCTATTCGGCCTGTTTTTTCGCGGCGGTGGCCGTCTCGATCCTCGTCCTGCTGTTTTCCGGCTATCGTGTGCACTTCGCATTCGCCCTCATCGCGGCACTGCTCGCCTCGGTGTCTTTCCTCGTTTACCAGCTGACGACCAGGCAATACATCTCGATAGGACTTGCGGACGGAACCGAGCTCGTTTTCCTCAAGGACAGCCCGAGCGCAACCCAGTTGCGGGAGTTCGTCAGGGAAGCATTCGCCCGGCGTGACTTATATCTAAAGGACCAGTACTTCTATCTGGATCCCGGCGCGGATCCCGAAAGAGAGCTTCGACGCCTGCGCTGGCTGATCGATCAGAGGGTTGTGACCGAGACGGAGTTGTCAATCAAGAGGCGGGATCCCGGTTTGGTCGCGGAACGTTGGGTCAACTGAGAATTTCGGGGACATAATACTTAATTCTCAACCAGTTACCGAGCGGTCCCCGATGGCGGAAGAATTAAGTTTTGTGTCCCCGAAATCGGCCTGGCGGTCAACCGCCCACCAGCCGGGCATCCATCGCCGCGTCGACATCCGCCCCGAGGTGCACCACGTCCTGAAGAGCGCGGACCAGGGGTTCCATCGACGCGCTCTGCCAGACGTTCCTGCCGAAGACGATGCCCTGGGCGCCGGACCGGATCGAGTCCGACGCGATTTGAAGCAGGTCCCGCGAGGTTCCCATTTTCGGCCCGCCGAGGACCATGACCGGAACCGAGAGTCGTCTGACCATTCTGGAAAAAGATTCGGGATCGCCGGTGTACGGGATCTTCAGGACATCCGCGCCGACTTCGAGTCCGATTCGCGCCGCGTGCTCGATCAACTCCGGGTCGTTTTTCGACTTCGCGGGGTATCAAGTCGCCCCAGAGGACCGGTTCGACCATCAGGGGAAGCCCGGCCTTGTCGCACTCGTCCGCCAGCTTTCCTACCAGTTTGAGATTCTCCAGTTGCTTGTCGCGCTCAAGGCCCCAGACGAGGACGACCTTGAGGCAATCGCAATCATATCGGAGGGCGCACTCCACCGAGGAGATCATTCCTGTTTCGCTCGCGCCGGCTGGGCGGCCGGGGATGGAACTGAACAGGGCATAGTCGACGGTCAAAATGCGGGCGGGCGCGTCGCGCCGCTCGAACATGCCGGTCGAAATCTTCGCCAGGCCGGGGCCGAGGAGAACCGCATCCACCCCGAGCTCGATGAGCTGGGCGAGCACCGCGAGCGGTTCCGTGAGCCCGGGAATTGAGCCGAGGGCTATCCCATGATCAACCGGGATCGTGACCGATTTGCGACTGGTCGGATTGACCAGATGCGAGAGCCGTATTTGCTTTCCGCTCATTCTCCCCCCTTTTCGTCTAGCAGCGCGTTCGCCGGAAGAGGCAGTTTACCCGAGAACAGAGGCGGAAACCACCGCGTCAGCCTGCCTCCGTTCCCCGTAAAGCAGCAGTTCTGCCTTTTCCGCGCGATTCTGATAAGATCCTGCGCACCCGCTTTGCGGTCTTTACGGAGGATAGGAGCGATGGCCAGTCACAAGATACCGGGACAAGTAACAAATTCAATTCCGCGCCGCGATTTCCTTTCAATCTCGGCATCACTTGGGGCTGCCGGAATCGCGGCCGGCGCGACCGCCGCGGCGGCGCCTGGTCCGTCCGCAAGAGCGGGCGCGGTCGAAACCGTTCCCTTGCCCGGACGACCCGTCATGAAGATCGCCGAGATCTTCGGCCCGCCTGCCAGCCCTCTCTGGAAGATGGTGAAACAGTGCGGGATCGACTACGTCGTCGGAACCTTCGGCGGAAACTGGGACACCGAACGCAAGCCGGACGAAAGGCCCTGGAGCTACGGCCCGCTGTCGCGGCTCAAGAAAGCTTACGAAGACGGCGGTTTCAAGCTCGAGGTGATCGAGAACCGCCCGCCGTTGACCAAGGCCAAGCTTGGTCTCGAGGGACGCGATCAGGAGATCGACCAGGCGTGCGATCTCATTGTCAACATGGGCAAGCTCGGGATACCGGTCTGGTGCTACGAATGGATGCCGGTGATCAACTGGATGCGCACGACGACGAACGTCCCAACTCGCGGAGGCGCCCTGGTTACGGAGTTCGATTACGAGCAGGCGAAAACGCAGCCCTTGACGGAATACGGAGAGGTGTCCGAGGACGCGCTCTGGAAGAATCTCAAGTACTTCCTGGATCGCGTGGTTCCGGTGGCGGAAAAGGCCAACGTGAAACTCGCCATGCACCCCGATGATCCGCCGATATCACCTATCCGCGGCCTTGGCCGTATCATGCGCAGCATCGAGAACTACCAGCGCCTGCTCGACCTGATCCCGAGCCCGATCAACGGGATCACCCTCTGCCAGGGTAATTTCACCCTCATGACCGACGATCTGCCCGCCGCAATCCGTAAGTTCGGGAGGCAGAAGAAGATCTTCTTCGTCCATTTCCGGGACGTTCGGGGAACGGTCCAGAAGTTCCACGAGACTTTCCACGACGACGGCAAGACGGACATGGCCGCCTGCCTGCGCGCCTATCGGGACATCAATTTCGATGGGGTCTGCCGTCCCGATCACGTACCGACCATGGAAGGCGACAGCAACCAGAACCCGGGCTACTCCTCGATCGGGCGCCTGTTTGCCATCGGCTACATCCGGGGCCTGATCCAGGCAGTGTACTCCGAGCCCAGGTCATAGTACACGGCGGGGGCGGGTTCAACGCGCGGGGATCGAAGTAGCCTCCTGTTTGAGCGCAGCGGCATCGGGGTCCCGCCGCGCTTAAACGCGGTCCAGGAGATCGTCAGAGCCGCGCGAGCGCTTTGCAGCGAAGTAGCGCGTTGATAGTGGCTAGCCGACGTGCCCTCAGACGTCCCGAAAAGTGCTGGAGCTGCTACGCAACCCGCTTGCTTCGCTGGTTGGCAGTCATCGCGCGCTCCGACACCACTCGGTTCCGGTCGCATCTGCGCGGTTAACGCTCAGTTTTTCGCGTTCTGTCGACCGGTTTACTTGCCTGTATACTGTCATGATCGCCTCTGCTTCTAGGCTGTTTATTCAACATCCTCGCTGCGTCTGCCGCGGCTCGCAGGCTACTTCGGCTGGAAGGGCCGCGTGGCTCCGGGCGACGAGGGCCGGGCTAAACTCTCTCACAAATCCGGCGAGCGGAGCCGGCGAGGTTCATATCCTTGGGCTTGAATTCGGCGCTGAGCTGGGCCGGACCGATCCTTGCCAGCAGCTTGAGTTTCTCGTCGCCCAGCGGGCCGACCTTCTCTTTCGGAAAGATAAAAAACACCATCAGCCCTTCGTCGCTTCGTGAGGCCTGAACCCGGTCGGGGATAATGGAACGTTGGTTCCCGATCAGAAGCCGGGCGCCGTCGCGAAGGCGACCGAGAGTGGATGGATCGTCCATATCTCCGATATCCTGCCCCATTTCGGGGACCGCCAGAGCGGCAATAACGTAGCTGTCTTTCGACGCGCTCCAGGCCGGGCGGGCGCTCGATTCCGAGTTTGGCCAGGGCAAGACTGATCGCCGAGGCGCTCTCCCATCGGACCACGATCTCCGACGCCGTGCGCACTCCCCGGGGTCCGCCGCCACCGCCGCCACCAGGGATTGGAGGGCCGCCCATCGGCGGTCACCACCGGGCACCGGGCTACCGCCCGGGATTGGGCTGCCGCCCGGCATGGGACTCGTACCGCCCGAACGCCTCCCTCCCGAAGTTTCCAGATAGCGGACCTTCACCCGCTTAGCCCAGGGAGAATCGTTGAGCACTTGTCGGGCCTCGTCCTCGGTCCACTGTTCGGCCGGCTTTTTGCGCCACTCGTCACCCGCCATGAGTGTGGGGCAGACGGTGACAAGCAGGGCAAAGCTCGCGAGATAGCGCAGTTTCATCGACAAATCACACCTCATCTATCTCTGGATGCGCCCGACTCGAAAACGGATCAGACGGACAGAACTACTTTGGCTGATTCAGCCACGATTCGACGGATTGAATCCGAGATTGCCCCCTAAGCGCCGGAGAGATCGGGCCCCAGGGAGGGTTCGTAGTCCCGGCTTTAGCCGGTCAGACAGTAGGCGGGATCGGGGGAGCAAATCACTGCTCCTTTCCGCTCCCGTCCCCCGATTGAGGATCCGGGCGCTGACGACGGCGATGATTGCGTCCCCGGTGGTCTTCCCCGCGCTCTGGACCCGCGAGGAACCGATCACGATCGTCTCGCCGTCCCGAATTCGAAAGGACGTGTGCATGCGAACCGGTTTGTTCTGGAAATAAATGGACCTTTTCTCTCTCTTTCGTGTCGCCCGTGGCCTGAATCGGCAAGGTCGGACTCAAAGCTCCATTCAAAGCCATCGATTCGGATCTCTGGTTTGCCTGTCTCCGGTATGACCACCAATGGTGGAGTCAGTCCGATTCGTCCCCTCAGTTCGCCGACGGTCTCGACGGATACTTCGGCTCCTTCCAGCGCCCGGACGACGGGCGAGTCCAGCAGATCAAACGCTTTGAACGCCGTCAGGGAGCTAATGTCTCCAAGGACCGCGCGCACGTGGTCCGGCACCCCGTCTTTGACTCCCGCCCCCGCTCGATATGCCCGCAAAAGATAGAACTGGAACTCAATTTCCTTTTGCGGCTGGTCGTACTTCCGGATCATTTCGGCAATTACCGCCTGGAGTGACGGAGGAGCGGTTACCGTGATCGTTCGAAAAGTAGGGTTGTCGTTGATTGAATCGCCTCTTCTAATATCCAGAAACGGCGTCAGCTGGAATTGCATATCCCGGACATTTCGCCACTTCACCTCGTAGACCTTCGTCTCTTCCTTCGTCTGCCGCCACGAGCCCTCGCATGTTCTTCATTATTGACGGATCAATCCCGAAAAGCGTTGGAACAATCAGGGCCGAGAAAGCGGGGCTTGGGAAATTGAGGCCCGCCGCCCTCGCAACCACGTGTTATCGTGTGCGCCGAATCAGGAGAAAATATGCGAAAAGCAGTCCGCTTTTTGCCTCGCCTTATCGTCCGTCCTCGTTTTCACAGCCGCGCTGGCACAACAGCCGCCGACCCCGGCCCCGACTGCGCCTGCCATCACGGACCAGGAGGCGGCAAAACTCCCTTACTCGTATTCAATCGCAGGATTTGAGGACCAGGGCGCCTTCACCCTGCTGGTCAACGAGGAGGCGCTCGGCAACACCGACTTCATCTGGCGCAAGGATGGCAGCTACGAAAGCCATTTTTCCCTGAAGCTCGGGGGCCAATCGATGCAGACGGACTGCACGATTGAGCCGGGCCCGGAGGGCATCTGGAAGCGCGTGGAGGTCAAGGTCACTCGCGGCACCCAGGTGGCGGAGCGCGAGGGGCGACTGGTCACCTCGACCTTTCAAGGACCAGAAATCCACGGCCCAGTTGAAGGAAAAATCCCTTCTCTTTGACAACTATGGCCCGGGCTTGTGCGCTGCCATGATCCGTGAATACGACCAGCCCAAGGGAGGCAGGCAGGAGATAACGGTCTGCGTCAATGGGTCTGGCGCGCTCGAAGGCGGGCTCGAGCGCCTGGACGCGATCGAAAAGGCGGTCGCCGGCAAGGACGTCCAATTCTCCCGCTATCGCCTGTCCATCCGGACCCTCGATATTGACTTGTGGCTGGCGCCGGACGGCAAAGTCGTCATGGAAGAGGTCCCGATCCAGAAGGCGGTCTTCGTCCGGAAGGGATTCGAGGAACTGGTTGCCAAGGCGGTCGATACCCCGCTCCTTTCCAAAGCCTCCTTTCGAAGTGACGGTCAACAAGGATCACGATGGTTCCCTGTCGGGACGGGGTGAAACTCGCGACCGACGTGTATCTGCCGAAAACCGAGGGCAAAGTTCCCGCTGATCCTCTACCGGACGCCTTACGGGAAAGAACTGATGGAGCTGAACGGCAAGTACTGGGCACGGCGTGGCTACGCCTGCGCCATCCAGGACTGCCGCGGCCGCTTCAAGTCCGCAAGGAACCTGGGTTCCCTTCATGCACGAAGCGGAAGACGGACACGACGCGATCGAGTGGCTGGCCGTCCAGCCGTGGTCGGACGGCAAAGTGGGCATGATCGGCGGATCGTACCTGGGCTGGGTCCAGTGGTGGGCCGCGAGCGAGAAACCCGCGCACCTGGTCACGATCATCCCGAATGTCGCGCCGCCCGACCCGCACTACAACATCCCTTACGAGTACGGGGCGTTCTTCCTGCTCGGCTCGATCTGGTGGGCGCAGGTTCTGGAGAGCGAGGCGACCGCCGAGCTGTCCGGGGTCAAGATGGCCGAGTTGGGCGAGAGCGACTACAGCAAGGTCCTGAATACCCTCCCGGTGATTGACCTGGACAAGATCCTGCTGAAGAAGGAGAACCCGTACTGGCGGGACTGGATCCGCCACGGCGAGGAGGCGAAGTTCTGGCAGAAGGCGAACTTCCTCGAGAAGCTGAAGAACGTCGACATTCCCGTGTTTCACCAGTCCGGCTGGTTTGACGGCGACGGCATCGGGACCAAGCTGAACTACCAGAAAATGAAGTCCTTCGGCCACGCGAACCAGAAGATGATCGTCGGCCCGTGGGGACACACCGACACTGTCGACGCGGGGTCTGGGCGAAAAGGACTTCGGGAAGGACGCGGCGCCCGACCTGCAGCGCGAGTACCTGCGCTGGTTCGATTTCTGGCTGAAGGGCGTCAAGAACGGGATCGATTCGGAGCCGCTGGTCCGGCTTTTTGCCATGGGCAGCAACAAGTGGCTGACCGGGAACACCTACCCGCTGGAGGCAACCGAGTTCCGAAAGCTGCTGCTGTCGAGCGGCGGCAAGGCCAACACCGGCAAAGGCGACGGACGGCTGGTCTGGCCGCTCCCGGCCGATGTCCGCCGTCTTCGATCAGTACGCCTACGACCCGGCAGACCCGACTCCCGATCCGGCCTTCTATCCGACGCGCAGCAAGGAGGAGTTCAAGAAGACGGTCATTTCGGCCGAGGAGGAGAAGAAACGGTGAAGGCTTTCCACCGCGAAACGGCCGACAAGCGCGCCGACATCCTCGTTTATCTGACCGAACCTCTGGAAGCGCCTCTGACCTTCTGCGGCCCGTTTCCGCGGTCATCTATGCCTCATCGTCCGCGAAGGACACCGACTGGTTCGTGACGCTTGAGCGAGGAGAAGCCGGACGGCGAGATTTTCGACGCTGTGCCAGGGGAAAATCAGGGCCCGCTACCGCAACTCGCCTTTCAAGCCGGAAGAGATCAAGCCGGGCGAGGTCGTCGCTTACACGCTTGACCTTTGGCACACCGGGATCACGATCCCGAAGGGGAGCCGGCTGCGGGTGGAAGTGGCGTCAGCCTTGTTCCCGACCTTCTCGCGAAACCTGAACACCGGCGGGAACAACGAAATGGAGACGCAGTTCGTCAAGGCCGAACAGAAGCTGTTGCACTCGGACAAGTATCCGAGCCATATTCTGTTGCCGGTGATCCCGGAGGGGAAATAGGTAAAGGCAGGGTTATCCACGAATCACACGAACGGGCACGAATAAGGGCGAGAGCCGAGCCCGTTTCGGATCGCTTTTATTCGTGCCCGTTCGTGTGATTCGTGGATAACCCTGCCTTCAAAACACCGGCTGCAGGCAGATGCCGAGCGGGCTCCAGTTCAGGGCCGTGACGGCGACTGGCTACGGCTCAGGTCCAGCGTCAGGCGGACGTTGACTGTTGTGTCTGCGCCATGGACGCTCACCCGCTCCGGGCCTCAGAATCCGCTTCGCTCGGGTCGGGCCCACCGATGAGGCGGAAAGGAGAGCGTACCTCTTGTAATCGAGAGTGCTGGCGATGACAAGCAACCGAGGGCCGGCCGCGATCACCGCAGGTTTTTCGTGGATTTCAATTTCAAGACGCTCGGTTTGCTCCGCATCCAAGCCCTCGATCTCCTGGTTGTTCATAACAACAGGAACGAGCGAGCCACCAGACCAGATGAATACCCCGCCCTGGTTGATTCCTCCTACGTAAGCGGTAAAGGCTATGTCCAGCTCCCGAGTGGCGACTGCATCATAGAAAATGCGGTGGGGTGGAGGTGGGCCATCGATAAGAACTCCGTCGAGCCCGGACCCCAGCCAGATGGTTCCGCCAAGCGGGCCGGGATCTCCATCGGCAACCACTTTTGTGATCGTGCCTTGATCGAAGATATATATGCCGCCTGGCCTGGAGTTCCCCCACGCCGGAACGCCGAAATCGGCAATGAACGAAAAGTTCCCCGTTTCAGCCAGGGTGAGGTGCGTGAAAAACCCCGGGGTTCCGAGGCTCGGACCAGGAAAGATCGAATCTGTGCTTATTAGCGTTTTGAGGCCGCTCGAGGCAGACCAGCCGAGAATCTGTGGTTCCCGTTGCGAGTCTTTTTCAACCTCGATCGCGAGAATCACATCTCCCCGGCTGTTAACGTCGATTTCCTGGATTTCGGTGATGCGGTGGCCGTCCAGTGCGTCGCCCAAAGAGGCGACAGTCGTGAGAGAACCAGCCCGAAAAAGAGAAGCGATTTGGAAGTCATTAAAGACCACCGCCCCGCCCGAAGCCTGCGCATCCCAGAAAAAGTCTCCGATCTTGATCCCCTGGACGCCGTTCTGGTCGGCGAGGAGAAGTACGGCCGAGCGGTCTGGAAGACTCGCCTGGCAAAGGACACGGTTTCCGTCGAGGAGAAGCGGATCCATGAAATTCTTCGGAAGTCCCTTGACACCCCGGAAGCCTGCGTCCGAGAGCGACATGCCCGGCACGATCGTCGATTCGCGCACCAGCCAGTGCAGGCCGCTCTCCTCGTACAGAAGGACTCCGCGTGGAACTGAAGGCAAGACAATCGCCACGGACCCGTTTTCGCCAAGGTCGAAGGTCGCCAAGGCGACTGAGGCGCTGGGCACGGTCCCCGCGCCACCCGGCAGGCTGTCGCCCGTAAGGAGGACAGGCCGGATTACGCCGTTACGTTTCAGGAATAAGCCCGCGAGGGAAGAAGCTGCCTCACCTGATCCCACGTGGGCCCCGCCTCTGAAGAGGATGTCCCCCGACGGCGTTTGTTTGGGCGTCTTCCCACCAGGTGAGATGTCCGCCTATCCCCGGGATTTCCTGGCCCTCGACCAGCTCTGGTGCGAGTCGATAAGGGCTATCCGCCCGGGCGACACCCGCTAAGAAGCAGAGCAGGAGAAAAGAGGTACAGCAGAGGACACGAAGTAGAGATCGCTGCATTGATAGCCTCCGGAGCCCGGAAAGCGCCCCGCCTCCCGGGATCAGCAGTGATTATAGAGCCGTGACCTCGGAAAGTGCTATAAATTACACACTTGGACCGAAAGCGCCGCTTCGACAATGTGGCCAGGGCCGGAATCCTCCTGTTTGGAATGCGGCGGCAAAAGGAATCCGACGTCTTAGTAAAACACCGGCTGCAGGC
>CAVUUN010000007.1:0-17793 GCA_963744645.1 uncultured Acidobacteriota bacterium | reverse complement strand
GCCAGACATGGATTCCGAACGCGGATCCGGGGCTGGCTGCCTTCAGCCCTCGCGCATCATACCGTAGACCTCGCGGACGCCCTCATGGAAAAGGTGTTCCCATGCGAGCAGTTCGGGGTATCGGAGAACCAGGCGCCAGAGATTCACGTAATAGCCGTCCGGGAGGGCGGTTCGAGCCCGGCCTGCCGCCACGAGTTTCTCCAGCTCCAAAAAACCCCGTTGGACCCGATCGAAAGAGATTCCGCGTTGTTCTCCCTTTTCCCGGCAAAACGGGCAGAAGCAGGTCCTCGAGCCCGACTTGCCTCGGTTCTTACCACGGAGCCGTGACCCAAGCGTGTCGCTGAGAGCTCCCTGGTACTCGCAGACGAACATGATTCCATCAATATCGTAGGAGCGAGCCAGATCTTCGACGACGCCGGCCAAGAAGTTGCGGTAATAGGGGCTGTTCTTGCACAAAGTCTGTGCCCGTTGCCCGTTGAAGTCATGCTCCTGGAGTTTTTCGATACCAGGAAAGCTGAGCGGAAAGTGGTCCTGAACCAGGCAAAAAACACCCATTTTTCGCTTGCGGGCTTTAGGAATCACCTCAGCCAGTAAATCGAAACCGGGGTGGTCCGGCGCCTGGGTCGCAGACGGATCGATACCCGTTTCGTGATAGTACTCGCTGTGGACCCTGGCGAAATTTCCGCCCCTCAGATTTGTGTCGTAGGCGTGCCTGCCATGGCCCGGCAGCGGCTGTCCGACCAATTGACGACCGGCGGTTCCGTTGGAAAACGTAAAGGTGGCCAGAAACACGGCATTGACGGAGGCTCGCTCCTGAACAATGTCCAGAACCTGGTCAACGCCCTCGTCAATAAAGGAGACCGCCCCGATCTGTATTCCGATCATCTTCTCCGGGTGTCTGTCGCCCGTTCCTGTCTGCGTGAACGGCGTTGTGCTCGCGGTGTCTGATGAGAAAATGCGTCTGTCCATGTGGTTACTGACTCCTTCTGAAACCTCGGTCAGTTGAGCCTTGCCCTCCGCCCCTGCGAAGTCATTTTGAGAAGCACTTCACATTCGTGACTGCCTGCCTTTGCGCTCGCGTATAATAAGTGCGCCAAAGGGAACTCGGCCAAGTCCCGAACGGTCTTTTCACGGTTCGGACCTCAGGAATTGCGGGGGTTTACGATGACTAAGGATACGGCCCCCTCGGTCGCGGAAGTTCGCGGCGAATTGAGAAGAGTGCTGGAGAGCGAAGCGTTCAGCCGCGCCGAGCGCAGCCAGAAGTTTCTCCAGTACGTTTGCGAGCTCACGCTCAACGGCGAATCCGCTCGGATCAACCAGTACCTGATCGGGTTCGAAGTTTTTGGCCGCGGTGAAGACTACTCCACCCAAGAGGATTCTCTGGTTCGGCGCCAGGCACACGTCCTGCGGCAGAGACTGGATGCCTACTATTCGAGTGAAGGGCGAACCGATCCGGTGCGGATCATGCTCCCGCTCGGCCACTACGTTCCCCAGTTCGAACGTCAGCGTGTTGCCTCTTCTGTGGCGGACGCCCCCGCCGAGACCCGTAATAGAACGCTTTCGCCGCTTCTGGTGAAAATAGCCTTGGTGCTGCTCGGCGGTTTGCTTTGCGGGATAGTCGGTTGGATTATTGGGCGATACGCGGCTGACTCCGCTCTGGTTACAGCCGACAGACCTGCTGCGATCAGTGAGCTTTGGAGTGACTGGCTGAATGACCCCGCGGGCGCCACCATTTGCTTCAGCAACTCGATGGCCGCAGTCGTCAATCCGCAGGCCAAACCTCTTACGTCGCCGGACCTCCCCCGTTGGCTGGCTGACGAAGAGGCCGAGCGGTGCCTTCGCCAGATCTTCAGCTTCCCGTCCCTGAAATATATCTACCTGACCCCCAACGAGGTGAACACCAAGATGGGTGAGGCGATAGGCGCGGTGCGCCTCGCTAGTCTCTTCGCCTACTCGGGCGGTAGCGTCAAAGCGACTGAAAGCCGCCTTCTGACGTGGCAGGACTTTCGAGAGCAGAACTTGATCCTGTTCGGTCACAACGAACACAACCGGTGGATTGATCCGCTTTTGACCCAATATCCGTTGCGCCTCGGAGAAAGGGGCGAACGTGCACAACGATATATCTTGAATGTCTTACCGGAACCGGGAGAGCCGTCCGAGTACCAGGTGCATTACCCCCAGGGGAGCCTCAAGAGCGAGGCGACCCTGGAATACGCGCTTATATCGATGATTCCCGGCATTGTTTCGAACAGGAAGTTGCTGCTGATCAATGGCCTCGACACCCAGGCCACTCAAATGGCGGTTAGTTTTCTGGTCGACCCACAATCCGCCCATACTCTCATTTCCCGGCTGCGCGCCGCTGCTCCGAGTCACCGGGGCGTCTGGTACTTCCAGGCCGTGGTGGAGACGGACGTTCGGGACAAGATTCCCCTGGGCGCACGAGTGGTGGCTGTCAGATCGTCGGAAACCTGGCCGAGACCGCGACAGGCGGACATGGCGGGTCCAGCGGTCACGAGATAGCGCGGGGTAGCCGCGCACGGCGACGATCGGACCTTTTCGACGACGCCGCGCACTTCAAGAAGGCTGACCATGGAGACACTCTCCCTTGTCTACGACGCCGCGAAATACTCGGAGTGATTCGGCGGGTTTCGCGCCGTTCCGCCTCCGGGTCCTCTGGGTCCTCTGGGTCCCCCGGCCTTGACGTAGCTACGAAATGTAGTTACAATTGCTTGTGCATTTCGAGTGGGACGAGCACAAACGCCGGTCCAACCTCGCCAAGCACGGAATTGATTTCGCCGATCTCGCGAGCATTTTCGCTGATGAGACGGTAACCGTGACTGATGACCGATTCGATTACGAGGAGAGGCGTTTCCTCACAATAGGTCTTCTCAAAGGAACCGTCGTGACGGTGGCCCACACGGAGACCGACGACGTGATCCGTTTTATTTCCGCTCGAAAAGGAACACGATATGAACAAGAAGTCTATTTCCGGGAGACCAGGCACTGATTTTGACCGCCTTGCGGCCATGGCCGAGGACGAGATCGACCTTAGCGATACTCCAGAGATATCCCCCGAACAGTTCGCTCGATCTATAGTTCGCAGTGGATTGAAGCCTGTGCGTCCGAAGGCACAGCTCACAATCCGAGTCGACCGTGATGTTCTGGAGTGGTTTCGCAAACAGGGTCGGGGATACCAGACACGAATCAGTGCCGTGCTTCGGGCCTATATGGAGGCTAACAAGACCGGTCGGGGGAACCGCTAACGAGAGTGCCGAGGAACTGCGCAGACGCAATCGGCGTAGACTAACTTGGTGGCCGACAAGCAACCGGTTGTCGACAGTCATTCGGCTCCCGAGGCGAAGATCAGGGTGTTCCGATCACTGTTTCGCGGGCGAGAGGATGTCTACCCACGCCGGTTTCAGAGTCGAAAGACAGGCAAGGCCGGTTATTCCCCCGTCTGCGGGAACGAATGGGTCCGAGGCGTCTGCGAAAAGCCGAGGATCAAGTGTACGCTGTGCCCGAATCAGTGCTTCCTCCCGGTCACCGATGATGTGATCCGACAGCACCTTGCCGGTCAAGACGAACTTGGCCGCGAGTTCGTTATCGGTCTTTATCCGATGCTCCAAGACGAGAGGTGCTTCTTCCTCGCAGCCGATTTTGACAAAGCCGGCTGGAAGGAAGACGCGCAGGCTTTCCTGGAAACGTGTTGTCTGAAGGGTGTGCCGGCCGCTCTCGAACGTTCTCGCTCCGGGGAGGGCGCGCACATCTGGCTCTTCTTCAAAGAAGCGATCCCAGCCGGTCTGGCCCGGAGGCTCGGTTCTCATCTCCTGACAGAAAGCATGGAACGCCGGCCGGACATCGGCCTGGACTCTTACGACCGGTTCTTCCCCAACCAAGACACCTTGCCACAAGGGGGATTTGGGAACCTGATTGCGCTGCCCCTCCAAAAGGCGGCGCGGGAACAGGGGAACACGGTGTTCCTGGACGATCACTTGGCTCCTTATGCTGATCAGTGGGCCTTTCTATCGCAGATCCGCAAACTGAATCGGACCGATATCGAGGAGATAGTCGAGGCAGCCGAAGCCGCGGGCCGAATCGTTGGCGTGCGTATGGCGCCTGACGATGAAGAGGACGCTCCCTGGAAAACCTCGCCATCCCGTCGATCGCTGGACCCGCCGATCACCGGTCCTTTACCTCATATGATTGAGAGCGTCTTATCGAATGAGGTCTACATCCCCAAGGAAGGCCTGCCTCCCGCCTTGCGTAATCGGCTCATCCGGCTGGCGGCCTTTCAGAACCCCGAATTCTATAAGGCGCAGGCGATGCGCCTGCCGACCTATGAAAAGCCGCGTGTTATAGCCTGCGCTCGTGACTACCAATTCCACATCGGGCTGCCCCGAGGCTGTCTGGAGGACGTCCGCCAACTCCTCGCAGGCCTGAAGATCCGGCTCTCCGTTTCCGACGAAAGGCAGGCAGGCCGGGTGTTGGATGTGGAATTCCGCGGAGAACTGCGACCGGAGCAGAAACTTGCCGCCAACGCCTTGTTGGCTTTCGACACAGGGGTCTTGTCTGCGACAACAGCATTCGGCAAGACCGTTGTCGCGGCTTGGCTCCTGGCTCAGCGTCGTGTCAACACTTTGATTATGGTTCATCGCGCCCAGTTACTCGAGCAGTGGGTGGAACGCCTGAAATCGTTTCTCGAACTGCCCGAAGCGGCCATCGGAACAGTTGGCGGCGGCAGAAAGAAGCCAACCGGACTCCTCGACGTAGCAGTCATGCAGAGCTTAGTCCGCAAAGGCGTGGTCGATGATCTTGTCGGCGAATACGGCCACTTGATCATTGACGAATGCCATCACATTCCAGCCTACAGTTTCGAGCAGGTGGCCCGCCGCGCCAAGGCGAAGTTCGTGCTCGGCCTCTCAGCTACTCTCATCCGCAAAGACGGACATCATCCGATCATCTTCATGCAGTGCGGCAACCCCCGATATGCCGTCGACCCTAGGCGACAAGCCGCTCAACGCCCGTTTGAGCACAGCGTCCTGGTCCGTCCGACTGAGTTCCAGACGCTGCGACTCGCTGACCCTGATGTCCGGCTTCAATTTCATGACCTATACGACGACCTAATCTCGGACCAGAGGAGAAATCAGCTCATTTGCGATGAGATCGTCCAGGCGGTTAAAGACGGCCGTTCCCCAGTAATATTGACCGAACGCAAGAAACACCTCGACACTTTGGCAGAGACTCTCTCCTCCAAAGTCCAAAACCTGATAGTCCTGCACGGCGGAATGGGCCGTAAACGGCTGCGCGAGGTCCGAGCAGCGCTGTCGGCTTTGCCGGAGAACGAAGAACGGGTGATTCTCGCCACGGGAGGCTGCATCGGAGAGGGGTTCGATGACCCGCGCCTCGACACCCTCTTTCTGACACTGCCGATCTCGTGGCGCGGCACGGTGGCCCAATATGTCGGGCGATTACACCGATTGCACGAACGGAAGCGGGAGGTCGTGGTTTACGACTATGCCGACCTTAGCGTCCCGATGCTCGCACGGATGTTTGATCGGCGTTGTCGAGGTTATGAGGCAGCAGGCTATCGGATTCTGCTGCCGGCGAGCGCAGTTCCCGGCTGGCCGGCTGGCGTGCCGCTTCCGGTAGACCCGGCATGGAAAAGAGACTACGCGGCCAGCGTCCGGAGACTTATCCGTGACGGAGTGGATAAGCCGTTGGCTAACCTCTTCGTAAACGCAGCCACGACCCCGGCTGCAGAGGCCAGTGGAGCCAGCCGAGCCCGAAGCGCGAGCGAGGCATTTCTGTACCGTCGTCTGGAGACTCTGGCTGCAACCAGAGGACGATTCCGGCTGAACGGTGAACTGCCTATCCCGTTTGCCGGGCGCAACGCCATGGAGGTCGACTTCCTCTGCCCGGAAGCGGCCATCGTATTGGAACTGGATGGCGCGCAACATCTGGCGAGTGTGGAAGCTTATCGCAGCGACCGACGAAAAGATTACCTATTGCAGGAACACGGCTACCTGGTACTGCGTTTTCTCGCCGAAGACTTGGCGAAGCATCTGGAAGAAGTTTTGAACACCATCCTAAGAGCGCTCGCTCACAGACAACCTCTGGGTGGTGTTGCTGTTGGCAAAACGAAAGCTGAAAATCACTAAACGGATTTCTGCCATTGGTCGGCGGCACACCCGCCACCCGAAGAGTCTTATTTGTCGGAACAGAATCGGAACACAAGTCGTCAAGGAGTCAAAATCCGGCGAAAATCTGCCAAGAATGGGGTCATTTTCTGCCCAACGCTAAGTGCTGGTGAATGCCTGAGAAATCGGGGGCGTTGACAGCGTAGCCGCAGCTCGGATGTCTTCTTCGGAAACGATGTTGTACCGGTCAAAGACAGAGCGGGTTTTGTGACCAGAGATCGCCATAGCGACCTCGAGGTTCCTGACTCCAGTTCGGTCTCCTACTCAGGTTTCTTAAGACGCTCGGCCATGCGACGCGCTTCCCGCGCCATTTCCTCAACGTTGGGGACGGCTGGCGCCGAGGGGACCGCTCGCGGCTTGGAGCCGCCGGACGTTCCCTCGATGTTCGCGCATTTGGGGCCTTTGGCAAACAGGTTGGTGATGACCAGAGACGTGCCGTCACAGGTCAGCGGTCCGCCCGCGTTGTTCCGGGCATCCGTCCCGGTCTGCAGCTCGACGACCGACATGTGCCGGACGCGAACACCTTCCTCCGTGTTGCCGCTGATGGTGGCGTCCGACACGTCGAGGCTGGAGTTGATATCCGCGAAGATGCCTGGACCAATGTTCCCCGTGACCTCGTTGCCGCCTTCCAGGGAGACCTGCGATGTGCCATCCACCCAAATCCCCGCGTGCACGGGTTCAGTGGCGGAGCCGTTGTTGCGGATCTTGTTGTGCCCGTGAAACCCAGCCTGGCTGTGGGAGGTGACTTCGACGCCGCCCATCGGATTCCCCTCGATGGTCACAGGTTCATCGAATATCGCCCGGCTTCCCTCGGTGACCTGGACACCAAGACTCGCATTGTTCTGAACTGTGAACAGCCCATACATCGACATCTCGGAACCCTGATGAAGCGCGACGCCTATCGGGTTGTTTCGTATCACGTTCTCGGTTCCAGTCCAACACCCGATGTTGAGTGTTCCCCCAAATGACAAAATTCCGGCTGTCGGAGTTCCACCCCACGTTCCCCAGCTGTTCTCGATGATGACTCCGCCGCCGATCGCAAGGTAGGAGCGGTCCAGTCTGATTCCTCCACCACGGTTGCCGCTTATCACGAGAGGTTGAGGATGCGGGAACCAGGGCGAGCTCCCTATGAGGGACAACGATGAGTTGGACTCAACCGCGATCCCGGACCATTGGCCCGACGAGCCGTTGTCGACGACCCTGCCATCACAAAGGCTGAGGGACGAGTTACCGCTGACAATGATCCCCCCTTGGTAGTTACCTTCAGCCTGGATGATGTTTCCGGAGACCGCCGATCCACCTCCTACAGATAAACCCAGTCTACCGCCGGTGAGTACCAGGTTCTCGAGAGCTATGTCTTGAGAGCCGGAAATCGAAAGCACCGGGGCGTCAGCGCCGCCAACGCCGGTGATCCTCGCAGGCGCGGGCGCCGGATCCGCGGGATCTACCCACAGCCACCTTCCCAACCACAGTCGATGCTCTCCCGAAATGCTGACATTCTCTGTGCAGTCACTCAAAAGAACGATGTAGTTCCACTGACCTGGCGGCGGCTCAGGCAAGGAATCTACCGCGTCCTGGATGGACGCGAACAGGGTACCCGACGGGTTGGTGCACGAACAATCGACGGCAAGATCAACCGCTCGGGCCGAGCTCGGCAGGGTCACGATGACCGCCAAAACGATGAAAGCAATGTAGGGAATGCAGTATCGTCCTTCCGGGGGCACTGGGTAAATTCGCATGTTTGTCACCTCCTCGCGACGGAGCCAATTTCGCAGACACCGGCTCGCATGGCAATGCGCAGCGAATCATCCCTTCCTCAAACGTTGATCACGGGCTAATCACTTGATGAGGCGACGCTTAACCAGGCGGTTCACGGGGGAATGCTCCGCCTTTTGCTTCATTCCCGCCAATGATAGACTCTCCGGACAAGACAACGGGAGGCAAAGGCCATGGGAGAGTCCGGCTGCTCGCCTGGTATCTGCAAGTTCGGAATCTTCGAAGTGGATCTCCGGGCAGGAGAACTACGCAGGCAGGGGCTGAGAATCAAACTCCAGGACCAGCCCTTCAGGGTGCTGGTCGCATTGCTCGAGCACCCGGGCGAGGTCGTGACACGAGAAGAGTTGCGTGAGCGCCTGTGGCCGGACGGCACGGTGGTGGAGTTTGACCATAGCCTGGCCAGCGCCGTTAACCGGCTCCGCGAGGCACTGGGCGACTCCAGCGACAGCCCCCGCTATATCGAGACGCTGTCGCGACGCGGGTATCGGTTTATCGGACACGTCGATGGCTTTGCGGTCGCGGGCGTCGCCGATATTGAAACGGCGTCGGAGACAGAACCTCCCAAGCGGATGACCGGCCGCCCACGCAAGCTCCGCCACCTAAAGGTCACGGCGGCCGTTCTCATCGTTGCTCTTGCTGTCGTCACCGCTTGGCGGCTTCTGCGCACGCCCGCAGAATCGGAGCGTGTTCTGACTGCCGTTCCTTTTACCAGTTACCCCGGTTCGGAAACAAGGCCAACGTTTTCGCCCGATGGAAACCAGGTGGCATTTCAGTGGAATGGTGAAAAGGAAGACAACTGGGACATTTACGTCAAGACCGTTGGATCGGAAAAACCGTTGCGCCTCACCACCGATCCCGGCATCGACTCCGACCCTTCCTGGTCTCCCGATGGCAGCCGGATCGCTTTCGTGAGAACCGGGGAGAAGGGGTTCACTGTCTACACGATTCCCCCTCTCGGCGGAGTTGAGGGAAAAGTCCACGAGACCCCGTATGTGGCCAAGGTGGAACTCCTTGGACGCAAGCTTACATGGACTCCCGACAGCAGGGGAATTGTCATTTCGGAACGAGAGGCGGATTCCGATCCGAATGCGCTATTTCTGGTTCTTCTGGCGAGTGGGGAAAAACGACGGCTGACGACGCCACCGAGCGGATTCAACGGTGATGCAGATCCCGCGTTTTCGCCGGATAGCAGGATCCTCTCGTTTAGCCGGATGCGCGACCTGAATTTCGCCGACCTGTATCTGCTTCACCTGACGCCGGAACTTAAGCCGGCTGGCGAACCCGAAGCACTGACAGATCAGTTGCCGGGGAAGTGCCGTGATTTTTGGGGGCTGGCCTGGGGAGCCGATGGTCAAGAGATCTTCGCGTCAATCCAGCCAGGCTCTCTCTGGAGGATTCCAATAAAGGACCCGAGAACCCGCAGCCGGCTAGACTTGGCGGTTAGCGACGTCCGCTATCCCGCCGTTTCCCCTTCCGCCCGCCGCCTGGTATCCAGCCTCAACGAGTGGGTCATGACATCCTGGACTGTGGACGACCCTGGCGATTCGACAAGCAAGCCTGTCCCCCGGAAACTGCTTGCCTCAACCCGGTCGGACGAGATGTGTCAGGTCTCACCCGACGGAAAGAAGATCGCCTTCACATCAAATCGCACCGGGCCATGGAATATCTGGGTGTGTAACAGCGACGGGTCCGGGCCGTTGATGCTGACCAGTTTCGAGGACGGCATCTGCGGATCGCCAGGATGGTCGCCCGATGGTCGTTCGATTGTCTTCGACGCGCGCCCGGAGTGCCAAAGCGATATCTTTGCGGTCTCCCCGGAAGGAGGACCGCTTCGACAGTTCACCGGCGATGCGGCGGAAGATGCGATGCCGAGCTGTTCGCGGGACGGACGGTGGATATACTTCACCTCGAATCGGACCGGACAGTGGCAGCTCTGGAAAGTACCGTCCGCCGGAGGGGAGCCCGTCCAGGTTACGCGCAAGGGGGGATTCTACGCACAGGAGTCTCCGGACGGCAGAACTTTGTTTTTTGGCAATGACCGCGCCGCGCCGGGTGTTTACCGAATGCCGGTCGAAGGTGGAGAGGAAGCGATGTTTCTTTCCGACGCCTGGATCCAATTGTTCGCGCCAGCTGCCAAAGGCTGCTATTTTTGGCGTACCGATGGCGCTCTGGTATTCCTCGACTCATCCACGGGCACCAGGCGAGTCGTCACGGTCATCGACAAGAGCCCGGTTTGGTTCCTTTCCGTGTTCCCCGACGGTAAGCGCATCGTCTATTCACAGCTCGAACGAGACTTTTCCGACTTGTATCTGGTCGAGAACTTCCGCTGATACCTGAGAGCTGCCCTGCTCCTGATGGGATTGAGGGTGGCACGCCTCGGCAAGTCGAGCGCGGGATCCACAGATTTAGAAGTCCGACGTGTTCCGGGCTTCGTATTAAGCGAGCCGTTTTGTACCGATGTCGCGCTTTTCGCCCGCCAGCGGCTCAAAGATAGCGCTATTTCTGGCGTTACCGCCTGCCGTATGCATGAGGGGAATATCCGAGGCGCCTGCTCGGGGATACTGATCCTGCGCCTATGCGATCGACTGCCCCGTGGTATGCTGGTCGTCAATTCGAACTCGGTAAAGGAGTGACGTGAAAGAAGGGGCCGAAGAACCAAAGCCCATCGTGATCGAAGACGAGGCCCGACGCGCGATCGACGGAGATCGCGACGCTCTCGAGAACCTCGTCCGAGCGCTCGCAGGGAGACATCTACGGCCTTGCACTTGCGCATGTTGTGCAATCGGGAAGACGCGGAGGATGCAACCCAGGAGATTCTGGTCCGAATAGTAACCCGCCTCTCGCAGTTTGATTTTCGCAGCAAGCTGAAGACGTGGGCCTACCGGGTCGCGGTGAACTACATCCTCGACGTGAAGAAGAGCGCCTGTGGAACGCTTGAACCTGAGCTTCGAGCGGTTCGCCGACGACCTGACCGACGGGCTGAGTCTCGAAGCACCTGCTGAGACCGAGCGCTCACTCCTGATTGAAGAGGTCAAGGTTGGTTGTACGCTCGGCATGCTCCAGTGCCTCGATCGACCGCACCGGTTGGCCTATGTGCTGGGAGAAATCCTGGAACTGCCAGGCGCAGAGGCCGCCGAAGCCCTGAACATCTCGTCCGACCTCTTTCGAAAACGTCTGCAGCATGCGCGTGCGGCCATTTTGACCTTTACCCGGACATATTGTGGTCTCGCGTCAGACGCAGCCGCCTGCTCCTGCAACCGGCAGGCGCCGGCGGCATTGCGGGCCGGGAAGGTTCACCTTGACTCCTGGGCTCTTGCCGGCACGCCATCGTCTTTCGAGGAAACGCGGTCTGTTGTCAGACAGGTCGACGAGGCACGGTGGGCACTCGAGGTCCATCGGACCACTCATCCTCGCGCCTCGTCGGTCGACTTCGCCCGACGCTTGATCGAAGCGCTCGATGCGAGAGGAGATCTGAAGCCAGGCTCCTGATCCACGCCTCTAGTCCAAGCCCTCCCACCGACATCCTCGATCTCACCTTCGGCCAGTTCGCAGATTGGTGTTTCACAAACTGACCGTGCCTGTCGTCAAAAGGATCATGAACAGACGACAACTCGTGAAGGCCACGTTCAGCGCAGTCGCGGGGGCCTCCGTCCTCCGCCCAGGATGGCTCGCTGCGCAGCAGACTGCCGCAAACCCTCTAGAAGCGGAGGCGAGCACCATCTACTTGAATCCGGCGAGCGGCGCCGATACGAATTCCGGAGCTAAGGCCAGCCCTTTGCGCACCCTGGCAGAAGCCGCACGGCGGGTGAATCAGAGCGACAAGTCGGGAGCGATGACGATCGTTCTCTCGGAGGGCGTGTATGCCGTCGGCGAGACCACCTTGCTCAAGCCTGAGCGCCGCTCGTTCTCAAAAACAGAGCGGTTGACCATCCGTGCCGAGGTGCTTCCCGACGATCCGGAGTGGGACTCCGGCCGCATGCCGACGCTCATCCACACCATGCCCCTGCCAAAAACTTGGAACGGCCGGCCGGACCCCTTGGGCGGGGCCGCGGACGGCATGATGATTGAGACGAGCCACGTTACCATTCAGGGGCTAAAGATTCTTGGCCTGCCGGTGGTCGAAAGCCCGAAGCCGGGGCTGATCCGCCGCCTGTATGCCATCAGCCGGCTGCGACGGGATCTGGAAGACCTGGAAATCGCGCAGTGCCTGTTTGCAGGCGATGAGGTGACCAACCCCAATCACGTGGGGATCATCGCCAACGGGAGTGAAGTGAACGTTCATCACTGCATCTTTCGAGGGCTGAAAATCTCTGTCGTGTACTGGACACCGGGCAGCAGAGGCCACGCCATGAGGAACTGCCTCTGCCACGCTCTCTATGGGAGCTCAGTCTGGACCGCGGGCATAGCGGGTGACTTCGACTATCGAAACAACGTCATCGAGAACTGCAACTACGTCTGGACCGCCCAAGGCGGGCGTTCGGCGTTGGCAGATGCGGGCGGTCGTGGAGCCCAGCCCGCTCCTCAGTCGCCGGCGACGCAGCAAGGGTCGGTTCACTACAAGGTAGTCGACAGTTACTTCGCCAACAACCGGCGACTCGCAGGCTCGGGTACGGGCGCCAGGCTGGAATACCAGGACATCGACCCGTCATTCCTTGAATTGGTCGGAACTAAGGTCTCGGACCAACCAGTTATCTTGGAGCAAGACCAGACGAAGCGCAATTATCTGCATCCGATCGCTGGTTCGGAAGCGGCCAAAATCGGCGCCGGCCTGTTCCTTAAGCCGACTGTGTGAACAAACGAGAGGAGAAACGTTAAATGAGACAGACAGCCTTGATGATTGCAGCACTGACGCTCTGCATTGTTACGGTGAGCGCCCAAACGCCGGCCGGCGGCGAGAACCCGATCGCCGGAGGCCAAAAGTTCCTGTACACCATGGTCAAGAACTACATCGTCCAGGCCGCAGAGAAGATGCCGGAGGAGAATTACTCCTTCAAACCGACCCCCGAAGTGCGGAGCTTTGGTCAGTTGATCGGGCATATCGCCGATGCCCAGTACCTGTTCTGCTCGGCCATGCTGGGCCAGCCCAACCCGGCGCCGGGGATCGAGAAGTCCAAAACAACAAAGGCGGAGCTGGTGCAAGCCCTGAAGGACGCGTTTGCCTATTCCGACCAAGCTTATGACGGAATGACCGATGCTCAGGCTGGCGCCCTGGTGAAGTTGTTCGGCGCCGACCAGGCCAAGGTGACCGTGCTGGCGTTCAACACCGCGCACAACAACGAGCACTACGGCAATATAGTGACGTACTTGCGGATGAAGGGCCTCGTGCCTCCGTCAAGCGAAAGACGTTAACAGGTCGCTCATGCAGATAGTCCAAGAGGAGGGCGCTGACAACGCCCTCTTCCGCTTCGTCTCAATCCGGCTTCAAGAAGAGTCCAGCCCCAATTCTCGCGGCCTCCGACCCGGCTACGGGGTGAAGGTAGTTGCGTTTCGTCTGGTCGAGCTCGAGTAGGATCGGCTGTTCCGTGACCTTCGTTTTTACCAACTCCAGGAACGAGGGGTCGGTGTCTCGGAAATTCAGCGCGGGCCCGGCTCCGGAACCCGCGAATTTCTTGTTCCCGGCGAAGAGACTATCCCTGACCCTGTAGTGAACAGTCTCGGTTAGCGGAGCCGCCGTTGCTTGTGCGGGCGGCCGAGCTCCTTGCCCGGTTTCTGCCTGCGTGGATCTTGCACCCTGTCCGATCCAGACATAGTTGCTGTTCGAAACCAGGTTGTTCCGGTAATCAAGATCGTTGGCGATAGCCGACGTCCAGATCGAGCATCCGTACGATCCGGAGATCAGGCAATTGCGCATGGCATGGCCGGTGCTGCCCGGAGTCCAATAGACAACCGGGATCTTAACGTTGTAGAAAAGACAGTGGTCCAGGACCAGCCCGTTCCCACGGACCAGGATGGGAAGATGATTCGGGTTGGTAACCTCGTCGCCGGCAAAGAGGCATTGCTTGATCTCGAGATCGTCCAGCTTGTCGTCATTGCGGCCGATCGCATAAACCCGGTGGATGGCTCTCGGCTCAGGATGTTCGACAATCGGCATTCCAAGAATCTTCAGGCCTTGAATCGTGACGTGACTGGTCTCGATTTGCATGCCGTACGCCACGCCGCCGAAAGGATCCGGGCGGCCAAGCCACTCTTTCGAAAGAGGCATGGTGTGGATCAGAGTCGGCATTCGACCCGTGTGCCAATCCGGATCGTCCGGAAGGACGGCGGCGCGGATCCACAGCCGGTTCGGGACCGTTCCGTTCCTACTCGGCACCTCGCGAATCCCTCGTGGACAATGCATCCGCATCGCGGACGCGCTTGTTCACGAGAGTCCTTAGACCAGGATCCAGCCGAAGACAGCGGTTGAGATCCTCCTCCCCTTCCGCCCTTCTCCCTTTCAGAAGGCGCAGGATTCCGCGGTTCATGTAAGGCGTGGCGTAGCCAGGGTCTGCTGCTATGGCGTTGTCGAGATCCTCCAAAGCCCCACTTACGTCTCCGAGCTGAAATCTCAAAGCCCCGCGATTATTCAGCGCTTGCGATAGACGAGGACTGAACTTGATCGCCATGTTGTAGTCGGCCATCGCTCCGTCGAAGTCGCCCTTGTCCTGCCGCGCCTCGCCACGGTTGTTGTAAGGCGGAGCGGATCCAGGATCGATCTCGATCGCCCGGTCAAAATCTGCCATGGCCGCTTCGATCTCTTCCTTGTCTCGATAGGCGTTTCCGCGGTTGGTGTACGCCGCCGCGTATTGCGGCTCGAGCTCGACGGCGCGGTTGAAGTCGGTAATCGCAGCTTCGACTTGGCCGAGCAAACGTCGAACCAGCCCGCGGTTGTTGAAAGCTTCGGCCAGATAGGGGTTAATCCTCAGAGCCTCGTTGAAATCACTGATCGCTTCCTCGAAGCGACCTTTGCGCCGTTGAGCGTTCCCTCGGTTGTTGTAAGCGACCGCCAGACAGGGATCCTGCTTGATCGCCGAGGAGTACTGTTTGACGGCTCCGTCCATATCCCCTTTTCGATATCGGAGGCTGCCTTCCTGAAGGTGTTTTTGTGCCGCGCCGGCGGATTCCGGCCGGACTGCCGGCCCGCAACCCGCCGTCCGGACCAGTAACGCCGTGCTCGTCCGGGTCTCCTCGGATGCTTGAATGGCGGAGACCGAGTCAGAGAGCGTAAGCAGCAAGACTAGAAGGACCTTGTACCTTACCATCCTGCTTCCTCCCAATGATGTTTGATTCTCTTTAGGCAGTGGCCTAGAATCGTTAGTCAGACAGATTCCCGGATAACCGACGCCACCGCCAAAGTCATACTGCCTGTGAAGTGGATTCTAGGACTTAGGGGATTGAGGAAGTCTTTTGAATTTCCTGAAATGATTTGAGGTTTTTTCTAAATGGATCCCGAATCCTCGCGTAACGCTTCGTCGTCCCTGCGCTGCTATAGATTTGGATCCTTTACGGTTGACCCGTCTGAACGCCGCTTGGAATACAACGGCGCCTGCGTCGTACTGACCCCAAAGGCCTTCGAAACGCTGTTATTGCTGCTTGAAAATGGGGGTCACTTGCTCGGGAAGGAACATTTGATGCGGAGCCTATGGCCCGACAGCATTGTCGAAGAGGCCAACCTGGCTCACTACATTTCTCAGCTGCGTAGCGTCCTTCAGGAGAGGTCACCCGGTGAGAAATTCATCGAAACGGTGCCGAAGCTGGGCTACCGTTTTGTCGCTCCGGTCGAGCGCATCCGGGCATCGGAGGGTGAGCCCGGCCGGCTCGCCCCGGCGCCCGACACTGGAATTGTCCAGCAGGATCAAAGCCGGTTGCCGAGCATTCTCGGGGATCCCGTTGAACCTGCACCTCGTCCGCGCAGGCGGGTCTGGATCTTGTCGGCCGTCCTCATGACTTTTCTGGCCGCAACGGTGTGGTGGCTTGTACGGCCGACGAGAGAATCGAAGTCGGCTCTGATTGCCGTTCCATTCACAACGTACCCTGGACTCGAAGTCGACCCGACGTTTTCGCCCGACGGCAATCAGGTTGCGTTTGCCGGTTTTCTTGATGAGAAGGATCCAAATGTGGACATTTATGTAAAGAGCGTGGGGTCCGAGAAGGCACTTCGCCTGACCTTTGCCCCAGACCTGGACGTTCAACCTTCCTGGTCTCCGGACGGCAGCTACATTGCCTTTATCAGGCTCAGAGGCGATCGTTCGACCATCTACACGGTCCCCCCTCTCGGCGGAGTGGAGCGCAAGGTTCACGCGACCAAACGCCTCTGGAAACCTGGGCTTAACGGGCGCCTTCTCACGTGCACTCCTGACAGCAAAGGTTTTGTCATCTCCGAAAGCCGGTCGCCCGAAGACCCCAATTCGCTTCTTCTGGTGAAGTTAAACTCGGGCGAAAAGGTGAGGCTCACATCGCCTCCGGCCGGCGCCATCGGTGATTGCGACCCCGTCTTTTCGCCTGATGGCAGGATTCTCACGTTCTGTCGGGTGCAGGCCGGCCAGTCGGTCAGCGATCTGTACAGGGTCGAGTTGTCCTCTGACTTTGCACCCGTTTCAGAACCAGCGCCTCTGACTGATCGGATGCCGGTCAGGCATAGGGATATCCACGGTCACGCATGGAGCACCGACGGCAGGGAGATCATTGCCTCGTTACGGCGCGGATTCCACACGCGTGATTTTTGGCGAATCCCGGTGGATGAACCGCAACGCTCGACACGGCTTGAACTTGCCGGGGAGGGGGGCGTGTGGCCGATCATTTCAGGCCCTTCCCGACGTATGATCTACGTTCAGGAGCAGCCAGGCGTCGCCAGCATATGGTATCTGGAGGACCCCGGCCATTCCAAACAGCAAGCGGTCCCCACGAGATTGTTCGCCTCAACTCAGTGCGAAGGTCTCTGCCAGGTTTCTCCTGACGGCGCCAAGGTAGCCTTCGAATCGGTCAGGACCGGATTTTCGGAGATCTGCGTTTCGAACAGCGACGGATCCGGATTCCTCCGGCTGACAGACTATGACGGCCCGCGTTGCGCGTTCCCGGCATGGTCGCCTGACAGCCAGTGGATCGCCTACGAGGCCCGTCCGGAAGGTCAAAGCGAGATCTACATGATCTCCCCCGAAGGCGGGCAGCCTCAGAGAATCACCCACGATCCAGGCGACGATCTCGGGCCGACCTGGTCGCATGACGGGCGATGGATCTACTTTACCTCCAATCGGACCGGGCAATGGCAAGTCTGGAAGATGCCGACGGGGGGAGGCGATTCGGCTCAAGTGACCAAGCAAGGCGGCTGGTATCCAAAGGTTTCAGTGGACGGCAGAACTCTATTTTTCGGAAAGCCTCCTCCCGAGTCGGGCGTCTATCGCATGCCTGTCGAAGGCGGAGAAGAAGAATTGTTCCTGTCTGATGCCCGCATGGATTTGTTTGCGCCGGCGGCGAATGGATATTACTTCTGGCCCTTAAAGGGGTCTGAATTCGGGGTTCCTGACAGCAGCATGGTGTTTCTCGATTCGTCCACAGGCGCAAGGCGCGTGGTTACTGTCACCGATCAATTACCGACGTCTGTTTCCCCGTTCCCCGACGGCAAGCGCGTCATGTTTTCGCAGATGGCCCACGTCTTCGCTGACCTGTATCTCGTTGAAAACTTCCGCTGAAGATGTGAAAAGAGCCCCAAACGCGACTGTTAGCAGAGCGAAGAAGTTACAAGGCCGAAGATCACCAAACCGATTCTCCCCACTCGGTCGGCCGCTGACCCGCCACCCCGAAGACCGTTTGTCGGAAAAAAATCGGAACACTTCTCGGCGAAAAG
>CAVUUN010000006.1:0-62767 GCA_963744645.1 uncultured Acidobacteriota bacterium | reverse complement strand
TGCTCATGATGCTGGAAACGCTCCCCGTCTCCTTGTCTCCCCATCTCCCCGTCTCCTCCGCGACTGACTTTGCTACAATGAGCCGAATGATCGAACCGCGAAGAATTCTACTGTTCCTCACCTCCTGTATCTGCGTGGCTTCTTTCTACGGCCAATCCACCTGGGATATCCCGAACCGAAGACAGTCTGTTCAGGTTGACGGCTTCCTTCGAGAATGGGACGCTATTCCTGCTCTCTCCATCTCCCCCACGGCCCCGGGCGTCACCCCGACCGGTGAGTTTGCTCCTTCGGTGACGCCGCCGCCGAAATCAAGGCGTTTTGGAACGAACAGGCGCTTTACCTGGGCATTCGTTGGACCGACAACCAGTGGGACATCGAGAAAGTGAGCCGGGAGGATGCGGTTTGGAAGAGCCCGACAGGCCAGCGCCGGGACAAGATGCTCTTCTTCGACAATCTGAAGATGGAGCTGCGCGAAGAGGAGCATGACTACATCATCTGGCTGGCGCCCCGCATAGCAGGACGCGGCCCTTTCAGTTGGTACCGCCTGATGAAGAGCACCCGGGGGCTCGAGGTTGCCAGTGCCACTCCGAGCATCGCCTTCCGGGAAGACGGTCCCGCCGTGACTGCCGAGATTGTTTTTCAATGGCGGGAACTGAAGATGAAGGGAAAGGCGGGTCAAACCTATCCGCTCCAGATCCTCCTTGCTGACAGCGATCTGCCCGGGAAACCGCTCGAGATGAAGGCGAGGGATCTGAGGAGCCTCCTGTGGAGCGGACAGCTGCGACTGGTCCGCTAGCATTCCGCGGGCGCGCATCCGAGGCTCGCGTTAAGTCTTGATTGTCGTTTTGCCTGAAGAGACGACAATAGTCTGGATCTTGTACGGCAGGTCAAACGGTTCGGTCGGGTCAAAGGGCGGGTCCTGCTGTTTGCCGACCGCACTTATGATGGCGTTCACGAGGGTAGCCGGCAAGGGCACGCCGTTCATCGTCGCGCTCTGCACCTCGTAGGTCCCCTTGCCCTTATCCGTGGTGAGTTTGCCGTCCATTTCGATCGTCTGGGTGCCTCGCAGGAACGTCCGGAAAAGAGTCTTAGTCATCCCGTCGGCCTTGATATCCACTTTGTCCAGATTGACCGTCAACAATGTGATGAAACGGTTCTCGTCGTTCATCTTGACGGACAGGTGTTCCACGTCCTTCCGTTCCCTTTTTGCAATTTCCGAGGCCAGGTAGGCATTCATGTCCGTTTCGACGAGAACGTAGGTACGGGACTGCCGGTCGTTCTCCTTTTCACGGCTCTCCAATTCCGTAAGTACGCTTTCGACACGCTTTGCAGCGGTTTCAGGGGTATCCGCGGAGGATTGAATCGGAGCCACGACAGTCGACGACCCGAGAAGCAGCATGGCTGCCAGAATGCCTGTATTTTGCCAGTTGTTCAGCATCACTTCCATATAGATGCGATCGCCCGTCGTTTGTTACGTGCCTGCTAGAACTCCGGCGCCGCGTAGAACTGATCAATGACCTCTCCGTCGCGCCACTGCATCGAATATCCGAACTCCGGCAGCAGCGGAAGGATCTGCGCGGTGTTCACGTAAAGAAACAGGCCCTCCCTGGCGGGCAAGCGCCTCCTTACTCTCCGAAACCCTTGAACCTGGGCGAGGCTGGGCGCTCTTCCGAACCATGTCATGACCGTCTTGCTCAAGGCCTGCTCGCTGTTGGACAAGAGCACGAAACCGGGCATCCGAACCTGGTAGAGTGTCTGTCCGGCGTCGGTGCCTCGGTAAACCCGCAGATTGTCCTTTTCCGCTATCGAAAGTTCCGAGACCTTGAACAGACGCATGGCAAGTAATTCAACGCGAAGCTCGAGGAGCTCCTGGTGCAATGGCTTGGGGACGAGGGCCAAGGTGAATTCAGGACGCCACGCATCTTCGTGCTTTTCCATGCCGTGGACGAGGATCCAGGCTGTTTCGATGTCTTGCTGGAGCATAGCCCCGATCTCGTTCCGAAAATCGGCTGAAACCTTCGATCGAAGCGCGTCGACATCCACGTCGACCCACTGCTTGAGCCTGACGTCCCGGAGGAAGTCGAGATCCGGCGGGGGTGTCGAAATGACGGCCAGAGCGATGACGTCACTGGGGACGAGGAACTCCAAGCCAGGCCGGGGTTCCGGGTGCAGGCCAAGCAGTAGAACGAGGCTGGCCCCCACCAGGACTGTTCCGGCGATCGCAAGTCTGTGCATTTTCGACACCTATGCTACCATACCCACCTGGTGGCGGCGCGCGCCAAGCGGGTTGCCGGAGTTTGAACATGCTTCGCGAAATCGATCCGAATCTGATTCCGGGCGGACTTCTGGACGGCGCCTTGGCCATTGTCCGCCGGCTGCGCGAGGCTGGCTATGAAGCGTTTCTTGCAGGCGGCGCCGTTCGCGATCTTCTGCTTGGGCGGCCGGTTTCCGATGTCGATATCGCGACCTCCGCTCCTCCGGATCGGGTGGAAGCCCTGTTCCCAAAGACGATTCCCGTCGGCAAGCAATTCGGTGTGATCATCGTCATCGAGCGCGGGCATCAGTATGAAGTGGCGACCTTCAGAACCGATCAGGTCTACGTTGATGGGCGTCGCCCGACCTCCGTATCATTTTCGAACCCGAAGGAGGATGCCCTCCGGCGGGACTTCACCGTCAACGCTCTGTTTCTCGATCCCACGCGAACCGGTTTTGGACTATGTCGGCGGGTGCGAAGACCTCGAACGCCGGCTGATCAGAACGGTCGGCGATCCGGCCGAGCGGTTTGAGGAGGACAAGCTCCGGGTGCTGCGGGCGCTGCGGTTCGCCTGCCAAATTGACTTTCAGATTGATCCTGGAACCTAGGACGAAGTCCGGGCCTGGCTTCCGGACTGCTTCAGGTCAGCTGGGAGCGGATCCGCGAAGAGCTGATGAAAATATTGACGGGTAAGGCGCCTGCCCGAGGCCTTGACCTGATCGCGGATTCTGGGATCCTGGACGTTATCCTTCCGGAAGTCGCGGCCATGCGAGGCGTACCTCAACCCCCGGAGTTCCATCCGGAGGGCGATGTCTTTGTGCATACCCGGCTGATGTTCCAGTTCGCGGGCCGCTTGTCGACGCTCCGGCGCTGGCTTTCCTGCTTCACGATGTCGGCAAGCCGCCGACTCTCCGGGTGAAGGAACGGATCCGGTTCGACGGCCATGACGAGAAAGGCGCGGAAATAGCCGAAGCGTTCGCCGGCGCCTGCGCTTGTCCAATGAAGAGATGGCCGAAGTGATCGATTTGGTTCGCGAACACCTGCGGTTCATTCCGATCCACGAGATGCGCGAGACCACGCTGAAACGGTTCCTTCGAAGAGAACATCGGGAGCCATCTGGAGCTCCATCGGCTGGATTGCCTGGCCAGCCACGGGGACCTGACCAGCTATAATTTTGCCCGCGGAAACTCGACGGTTTTCCGAGCAGGAGATGAGTCCCGCCCTTCTGAACGGTCACGATCTGCGCATACTGGGCCTCAAACCCGGCCCGCTTTTCAAAGAGATTCTCACTGCGCTGGAGGACGAACAGTTCGAAGGCCAGATCTTAAACCGGGAAGAAGCTCTCGAATGGGTCTGCGTTTTCTACCCGGAGTTTCGAGCCGGGTAGTATATAGACCGCCCGGCCCGGCCTCTATCCGCTGCCAGCATTCATGCTCTTTCCGCCCAATTTCGCTGGTTCCCCCTTAAGTGGTATAAGAGGAAGCATAAGAGGGAGAAGAAAATCCAGATATGAGGGAGAAACTACTTTTTGCATCATCACTTGTTTTTGTACTTCTATAGGCGGTTGTTCGAAGAAAGAGGAGGTCCATCGGCCGAGGATTGGCCGCGATGGAGGCGGCGTCGATCCCGGACAAACCGGCAATCGGCGCCATGGTATTGATCCCCGCAGGCGAGTTCATGATGGGGAGCAGCAAGAGATCTAGCGCCAAACTATGCGGCTCCTGAGCAGAAGGTCAATCTGCCTGCCTACGAAATCGACGTCTATGAAGTGACCAACGGCCAGTGGATCGAGTTCGCGACCCAGTCGAACTTCGAGGCGGAGAGCAACTGGAGATCGTTCTACACTGTCGGCAAGGAGAACTTCCCGGTGTCGAACATCACCCTGGACGACGCGAAAGCCTATGCCAAGTGGGCGAACAAGCGTCTTGCGAGCGAGGACGAATGGGAGAAGGCCGCCCGCGGTCCCGAGGGCTTCGCGTTTCCCTGGGGGAATACCTGGGATTGGAGCAAGTCCAATTGCGGCGAGAACGGCCGGGGGAACACGACCGAAGTGGGTGAGATGAAGTACGACAAGAGCCCCTATGGCCTTTATGACATGATGGGCAACGTCATGGAATGGACGGCCGACCCGTTCAAGGCGTACAAAGGCAGCCCGATCGCGAGCAACGAGAATTTCACGCGCGGTTACTACACGGTGCGTGGCGCTTCGTTTGTGATGTACCCGAGCAAGGGCGAGGGGATGTTCCTGTGGACGCGTCAGGCGTACTTCCCGAAGTCACAGTACGGAATCGGCTTCCGTTGCGTGAAGGACGTGGCGCCGAAGGCGACCAGGAACAACCTGGGCGCGAAGTACCTGGCGCTCCTTCTGCCTGATCTGGACAACCTGCTGAACCGGTAGTTGTGACGGGGTCCCGTCAGTGGACGAGTAGGGACCTTGTTTGTTTTTTTCTGGGGCTCAGTTGCGTGTGAGGCGTTGCTTTTCTTGCCTGTCGTTTCTGCTTGACCCGCTTGGATTTAGCTCACATCTGGCTTTGAAATTCGCACCCCGGCGCCTTGACAACCTCGACGGAGTTCGACTACCATTACAGTTGTCTTTGACGCGGGGTGGAGCAGTCTGGTAGCTCGTTGGGCTCATAACCCAAAGGTCGCAGGTTCAAATCCTGCCCCCGCAACCAAGTTTAAAGGGCCGCTGGCAAGCGGCCCTTTTTGTTATACTTACACGGATCGCAGACCCGGCCGGACCCCCCAAAAAGCATCCAAAACCTGAAAAACTGCCCTCCAATCAACACCAATCAACAGAATGGCTTGATGACTTTTTTCAGGGCAGGAATGGATGAGAAAAGAACTTTCCAGAGAAGGAACCGTTGAGGCTGGTTTTCAAGGCCTGGCATAACCTCGCCAGAGGCTCGAGGCCTGAAAAAGGGGGGCGGTAAGAAACCGAATTTGCGCTTTTTCGCGTCATTCAACAGACTTGTTGATTGGGAAAACCCTAAGATCCTGTTGGGTCGGGCAATGCAGCTAAGAACCAGCCCGCGTTGAACGAGACCCGGACACGACCAGGGAGAATGCTCAGCTGGCCGCCTGCGATTTCCCGAAAATCAGCTCGTCCGTCCTTGCCGCGGCTTCCTGGTTGGCGCCCTTGAGCAGGTGCGCGTAAACGTCGCAGGTGATCTGGATGGACGCATGGCCCATTTGCTGCTGGACGTACTTGAGGTTCTCGCCCTGCTGGATCTTCAGGCTGCCGAACGTGTGCCGAAGATCGTGGAAGCGAAGTTTCCCGATCTCTGCGTGCTTGACCGCAGTCTCGAAGCGCCGGCTGCAGAAATTGTCCGGCTCGATTGGCTTGCCGGACTTGTTTGGGAACACGAGGTTGAGAGGATTGTTCTCCTTGTCCTGAGCCAGCCAGTGTTCCTTCAAGATCTTCTTCAATTGAGGAGACATATCGATGCGGCGGTCGCTCCCTTGGCTCTTCGGTGTCGTGAAGACGTAACCCGACTCCTTCCCCCAGTGTTCGCCTCGCTGGTAAAACACCGCGCGCTGCACATGGATCTGGTCCTTGTTGAATTCGACATCCGACCACTGAAGGCCGAATATCTCGCCTCGTCGCATTCCGGTTAGTATCAGCAGTCGCGACGATCACGTAGGCGTCGTCGTGGCAGTGCTCCAGGAGAGTTTTGATTTCTGCCGGCGTCAGTGCCCGTCCCTTCTGTTCCCTCGTTGGCTTGGGCATGCTGACTCCGCCTTCCCCGTTTCGGCTCCGGAAGGGGTTTCGGTTGGCGTAGCCCCACGCGACGGCGGAACGAAGGATTCTCTGCAGCAGCATCAAAACGTTCCGACGAGTTTTCGTCTTCATCTTCTTCGGCAGCGATGGCAGGAAATCACGCTGGATAGTTGTCGCCTGAATTTGATGGACCAGGTAGTTTTCGAAGAACGGTTTCAGGTGAGCCTTAATGATGGACCGGTACCCGTTCATCGTCGAGGGCTTCAGCTCGCCTCCTTCGGCTATTCTCGGGTACTTCTCGAGCCAGTCATCGCAGAATTTGTCGAAGCGGATCGGGATCGGCTCACGGTAGTCACCATCACGCACTTCTTTGCTGCGGTCGTCCAGAAAGGCTTCCGCATCCTTCTTTCGCTCGAAGGTCCGCCACTGCTGTCGACTGCCGCCGTCCGGAGTCGGTACCCAGACGGCCGCGTAGTATCGCTTCTGACCCTCTTTCGTCGTCCTGGTGACTACAGTTCCTCGACCCATCGGATCCTCCTCCTGGTCGGTGAATTCACGTCCGCAGCCAATCAAAAAACCGGTGACCTGTTGATTGACGTTGATTGGAAGATCGTAACCTAAGCAAATAAAGCTTTTCAATACCGACCTTTGGGTATTTGACCCAAATATCATGCACGCGTTTGACGCCGATCACGGGTCCGTTTCTTCAATACCGACAACACCTCGTCCGGATCAAACCGAAGCAGGTGCCCGAACTTGATGTGGGGGATTTCCTGTATGTTCTGGTAGAGCCAGCTCACCTTGATGTTGAAAATTTGCGCCAGCTCTTCAACGCTCACCAACCGCTTCACTTCCATCCTTTCGCTCCTGTCATTTCTTCACCTGTCTATTCCGCCAAGCCTCAGTCGATTGAGCACCACCGCCGGTCCGATACCCGCACGGAACCAACTTTCGGCGGCCGCCACGAATCAAACCAACTTCCTGGCGAACCTCTGATACCTCACCCCATTGACAATCTTCTCTCTCTCGATCGTCCACCCGGCCTTCTCGAGCACGGACGCCTCATTACCCAGGCGGACTCCCAGCTGCTTGGTGTTGGAGAACGGAAGCTTGAACCCCTTGTTCTTCGAGAGAATCTGTAACGCCATCAGCAAATCTCTGGCACTCGCGACAAAGCTCACCCCACAGGGTGCCTTGGCCTCGTCTACTGTCTTGATGAAGTCAAAGTAGTACTCCTTCCGGAACTCTGTGTCCTTGGCCAGCATCTCCCGGGAGAGGGCGTCGAGCAGATAAACCGACGCGTTTGTGTCCCGTTCGGTCTCCTCCGCAATCCTCCCCTGGTAGTCCATCCACGACTCGACGACGTCCCAGGATCGGTCCTGTCCGGGCTCCATCAACTTCAGGACGGCGCGTAGGATGACGATCATGATCGTCAGAAAGGAATTGACGCGCTGTTTGGGATGCCGGGGCCACTGGTCCTCAAGCCGCGCCAGGATCTTCTGCCGCCGATCGTAAAACCCGGGCAGGACCTCACAGGCGAACAGTTGGAACAACCCCGACAGGATCTGCCCGCGCATTCGGATCAGCTTGTCCATCCGTTCCCGCTGCATGAAGAGCGTGCTCTTGAAAAGGGTATGGAACTCGACGTCGTAAGTCCGGTTGATCAGCTCCGCCTTGGTCAACGGTTCGATCGCCGTGATGGCCACGAGCGCATTGGCCGATTCGCGCACCGTCTCGGAATCGGTACCCGCCCGACGCTTCCCCTTAGCGATGCCCGTGGCGACGTGGAGCAGGAACTGGGTGATGTCGGTGTTCATGTTCTCCGTCTCCAGGTTGTCGCAGATCAGGTAAGGGTTGCGGGCCGCGTCGGCGTAGTAGTAAGCGACGGTGGCCGACTCCACATGGTCGGCGCCGTACAAGAGGCACGAGAGGATCCGGGCGGCCGTGGTTTTTCCGGATCCGGAATGCCCCGACAGCTTCAACAGCGCCTTGTCGGCCGTGAAGTCCAGGAAGAACGCGGCCAGGGCCCAGCAGGTGATGAACAGCCGGTTTTCCTTGTCGCAGGCCAGCGGATCCATGACCAGCTCCTTCAGGAGAGACACCGAATCCTTGGGATTGACGGACGGATCGAACTCAATCGATGTCATCTTGTCCGCTGCCCGCAGCATGATGCCGGCGGAATTCGTGCCGTTCGGCAGAACCTCCGCACGCCCGGGCTTTAACGCGAGGATCTGGTTCGCTCGGTTGTGGAGGTTCACGTAGATCACGCCGTCGTCCATGTCCGTGTGAATCCAGCTCAAATTTCCCTCCCTTCGTCCGTTCAGGAAACACAGACTGCGCAGGATCTGCCAGACCATCCGCCCTGGAACGAGACGGGAACCAGGTCCGTCTTGGCCAACATGAAGGCATTGAACGGATCGTGGTTTCCGATCTCGTAGACCATCTGGTCGAACATCAGAAAGCAGCGATGATCGCCGTCGATCAGGAAGACGCCGCCATGGGACTCCATCCAGGAATAGATCCGGTTCGCAAGATCCGTATAGGAAAACGCCTCACCCCGGTTTCTCGCCTTCTCGAGCAGTTTACGGACTGTCGATTGCAGGTCCGCCTCACGTCGCTCGGCTCGGCAAGCGCGCGTTCAAACTCCTCCGCTCCGTGATTCAGGAAGAACTCGTTCGCGTCTTTGGTGCCTTCCGGCAGCTTGACGACAAAGACGGGCAGATTCTGGTCATGGAACAGCCCGGTAATTCGTTCGGTCCCCGATCGGCCGGCGGCGTCGTTGTCGAGGACAAGGTGGACTCGAAAACGGGCCAGATTGGAGACCCATTCGGCCTTGAATCCCGAGCTCCCGATAATTCCCACAGCGGGAAAGCCTTCCTGATCGAGGACCATGGTGTCCGGCGCTCCTTCGCAGACAAACACACGGTTGCCGGGCCCGAGCTCCATCAACCGGTCGAGATTGAGAAGCGCGGGAACCGCAACTCCGGCCAGGTTGCAGTACTTCGGCGCGCCCTGTGCAGGGTCGAACAGCCGGCCCTGAACAAAGACCGGCACGCCCTCTTTGAGGATTGGGAAAAGGATCGGATGACGGGAAAACGAAAACCAACTTCTCCCGTCCTTCTCCTGGAAGACCCCGGCTCGCACGAGAGCCGCCTCGCCAAACTCGTCCTGGAGCCGGCGTTCGACCTCGCGAGTATCCGACAGGAAGGAGACCTGGAAGCGATCGAGGGTCTCAACCCGAATGCCCCGGTTGGCGAAATACTCGATCACCTTGGGAACCAGCGGCCGCCCGCACTCGAGCAGCGCCTGGTAAACCTCGCTTACAGGTACAGTCTCCTCGAGTGCCCGGGCCCTCGACGTCTTCTTCGCAATCGGATCACCGGTCGCCTCCTCACCCGGATCCTTCGTCCTCTTGGCCACCCGATCCTGCGCCACCGTCTCGGCGTCCGCTTTCTTCTTTTCAAGCCGACCTCGTGACCCACCGTTACGCTCATCGTCTTCTCCCTGGCTATCGATTAGGATTTTGTCTCTCCGTCGTTTCTTGCCGGTACCGCGCCAGCCCCTCCCTGCTCCGGCACCTCGGCCGTCCCCGTGATCGGGGCAATTCGCCCGACTTCCGCCTGCGCAGCACGCCCCGTCTTGCCCGGCTTGCCGGCGGCCGTCCGTTTCCGTTACCTCCGTAGATCCTGAGCAGCTCCGCCGAAGCTTCGAACACGCTGATCCCTTTGATGGCCGCGTAGAACTGGATCGGTCCTCCGCCCTTCCCGCAGCCGAAGCACTTGAAGGAACCGTCGAAGACATTGACCCAGAAGCTCGGGTTCTTGTCTTCGTGGAGCGGACAAAGCCCGCGGCACTCGCCCTTCTGGGAAGGCGGGGAAAGCTTCGTGTACTGCGAGTAGAACGCCGGCACGTCGAGCTTCTCCAGGATGCGGTCCATCACCGATCGTCTCATCGTCTCTCCAGGTCTCTCTGCCTTCTCTGGAAGCCGCGCCTTCCTATGGGCGCGGCAGTTCATCGTCCAACCGAGCGCTAGTCGGCCTCGTCAACCGGCTGGTTTCGCGCCCGCCGGCGGTCGTGTTTCCCCGGCCCACCTTCCGGCCGCCGATACGGCGGGTCATGGAACAACGAGTCGAGGTAGATTCGATACTCCCCTCCGGGCAGCGTCACCCACTCGACCTTGCCTTCCCGCATCCAGCGATAGACCGTTATCCGGCTGGCCCGCGCCAGCCGCATCGCGGTGTCGACGTCCAGGAGCACGCGGCTTTGCCTCGTCGGGGCGCCGCAGACGTAACACTGCTGATCCCGAACCCCACGTGGTCTCATGCGCCCTCCTTCAGGTCGCGGTCGGCGTCTGCCGCCCGCGCACCCAGCCCAACCAGCGAGTCCCGGTAGACCCGGCGCATCCCGCCCGGGTTGCAGACCCACTCGACGAGCCCGCTTCTCATCCACTGGTAGATCGTGTTCTTTGAGACGCTGCAGAACGCCGCCGCCTCGGAGATCGTCAGAAGCCGCGTATTCAGCTCGCCGCCGCAGTTCCAGCAGCAGGTCGTTTCGGAACAAATCGTTCTCTCGCCCATATTCAGAAGCTCCTCCCCGGCTCCAATTTCTCGAGGATGCGTTTGCGGTCCTCGAGAACCTTCGTTAGCGTTTCCATGTAGTCGCGGCACTCGAAACAGTCCAGCAGATGGGCTACGTAGACCAGGGTCTCGTCTCCCGGCATGTCCCCCTGCAGAAACCGCATCGCCCGCTCCAGACACTCCATATTGATTGCCAACCCAACATGTTCTTGATTCATCGGATCCTTCTACCTCCGCGTTGTTCTTCATTGAAATGGTCACCATGAACCAACCCAAGTCAGCTCCGGTCTTTCGATTCCATTCCACATTTCGCTTCCGCATTCGCCCGGGCGCGCTTCGCGCATTCGAGCCGTTTTTCAGGCTCTCGAGACCCCTTCCAATGTCTTGGGAAAATCAGGAAATGGTCACATTCGGGACACGTCCCACACTCGGATGGTTCGGTCCTTCCTGCTGAAGGTGACAAGCCGGTGCCCGTCGCCGCTGAAGCGGGCGCCAGACACGGGGCCGCGATGTCCTTTCAAAGTCCGTCGAAGGCGGCCGCTTTCGACGTCCCATAGCTCGACGCGGTCCTCGACAACCGCAGCCAGGCGCTTTCCGTCCGCGTCGAAGGACAACAGGTCGGCGGCGTTACAGGAGCCAAACGTCAACCGGCGCCAGCTCCGACTGACCCGGCACAGAAAGCCGTCATCGAGCACCCGTTCTTCCGTCCCGCCGCCGACCGCCCGGATCCGGATCTCGTCGCCCGCAACCGCCAGAAACACTCGGCCGTTTGCCAGCACCGCCGGCTCCCCGGGTCTAAGAACCGCCTTTTGGGTGCCGACGATCCGACCCGTTGCCAGGTCCCACACGGAAACGGTTCCGTCCTCGTCGGCACTGACGAGCTGGCTACCGTCTTCGCCGAAGGCGAGCGCCCGCAGCGCGGCCGGCCCCGCGCCCAAAACTCGCCGCTCGCGCCCCGGCGCTTCCGTGGATTCGAGAACGATCCGGCCGCCAGCCGCAGCATAGGCCACGAGTCCGCGCTCCGGATCGACGGCGATCGCGCCGCTTTCCTCGGGCCGCCTCCGTCCGATCTCCTTCACCATCGCATCCAGCCGGTCGATCGCGAGGTCGCCCTGCGACAGGCCGAGGCCCGCCTGGACTATTTTTCGCGGATTCCGCAGATCGAAGACCGGCTCGATCGTTCCCCGTCCGGGCTCCGATCCCGTCGCTTCCACCCGAGCGTATTGCAGTCCTTCGCCTGCGACCGCAAAAGCCGCCCGCCCGCCGTCCCACTGGACCAGCCGCGGCTGGCCGGCGCCCGGAAGGCGTCCGACTTCGACGCCCTTCACCGTGACCATCGCGACCGTCCCGTCCGGCCCCACTTCGGCCAGCACTCCTCCCGTCTCGTCCGGAATCACGGAGACCGCCTGCTCGATAGCCAGGGGGATTCGTCGGCTCACAAGCCCAGGGCCGTCCGTCGGCGGGAGCAGGGACACGAGGAACCCGATTCCCGCCATGGCGGCGACGTAAACCTGGAACATCTGGGGACGAAACCACGCCCGGCCTGCCGGCTCGCCCGCCCTGGATCCGACCAACGGGATCCACCCCAAGGCCCGGCTGACAGCCACCTGCCCGAAGACGAGCGCGGCCAGCGGGACGACGAGGAAGCTGCGGACGTGCGGGTGGACCTCCGGCGACAGGAACAGTGCGAACGAAGCGCCAGCCGCCGCACAGAGCGCCAGGTAAAGCGCCACCCAGGCGCGCGCGGGGCCCGACCGAGGCAAGCGACCGATGGGCCAGAGCCGCGTCACGGCAAGGCCGTAGACGAGCGCTCCGGCCGCCTGGAACCCGAGACCCCACCCGGTCGACCGGTTGACGACGACGAAGCCTGCGAGCATGACCAGGAGGCCGATCCCGAGAGCCGCCGTCCGGGCGCCGCGGAACGTCTCGTGCCCGGCCCGGGCGCGGCAGGTTACCCAGCCGACTCCGAGGACGGCCGGCGGTGCCAGGAGAATACCCGCGAGGTAGATCGCAGGGTACAGACTGGGAGGACCGAACAGGTCCGCGAGCTTGAGCAGGACGAGCCAGAGGATGACGCCGCCCGCACAGATTGCGCCGATGCGTGCCAGGACCTCTACAAGCGTCTGTCCTCGCTCCAAGCCGTACCGGGTTACCAGAAGCCGGAACCACCGCCACGCGAGGATCACGAGGATCACGAAGAGCGCGTCGGCCAGCAGGACCTCTGCTGTGGAGCGATTCCAGTCGGTGGCCGGCCGCAACGCCTCGGCGAGCGGCTCGATTGCGTGCAGGGCCGCCCAGACGAACCAGGTCCCGAGAAACGCGAGCGAGAGCCTGCGAAACCGGGCGACGATCGTCTCTGGAGGCTCCAGGCGCCGCTCCTCCTCTTGTTCGTATCGGGGTTTGAGCGCCTCGAGGTCCGCCTTCATCTCGCTCGCGCTCTGGTACCGATCTCCCGGCTCTTTGCTCAGGGCCTTCAGCACAACGTGATCCAGATCCTCCCGGGCCGCGCTCTTCTGGGAGGGCGCCGGGAAGTGCCCGAGCGGAAGCTCGCCGGTCAGCATTTCGTACAGCACCACCCCCAAAGCATAAATGTCCGCCCGGTGATCCGCATCGCCCGCCTCGGCCTGTTCAGGGGCCATGTAGTACGCGGTGCCAAGTCGTGTACCGGTCTGTGTTATGCGAAGGCCGCCATCCGCATGCTCGAAGGCCGTAGCCAGCCCGAAATCGGCGACCGCCACCCGGCCCTGCCCGTCGATCAGGATGTTCTCCGGTTTGATATCCCGATGTGTCACGCTTGCCTTGTGGGCACATTCAAGCGCGCTGCAAACCTGGAGGGCGACGTCGACGCACTTTGCGGGGGAGAATCGCTCGCTGCGGAGGGCCTGGCGGAGGTTCTTCCCGGCCACGTACTCCATGAGGATGTAGAAGAAGGACCCGGCCTGGCCGAAATCGTAGATCCCGACGATCGAGGGGTGGCGGAGCTGGGCGAGGGCTCTCGCCTCCGTCCGAAAGCGGGCGGTCGCTTCGGCGCCGCGGTCGTGATCGCGCCTCAAGACCTTCAGGGCGACCGACCGGCCCAGCCTTCGCTGGCGCGCCTTGAATACGCTTCCCATTCCCCCATTGCCTAACGGTTCGAGCACCTCGAGATCCGGGAAGAGCCCGGCGCACTCCGCCAGTTCAGGAGTCGCTCCCGGTTCGAGGCTCCCCCAATACCGCCCCGAATGCGATTTCCCCAAAGCACCGGGGACAGGTCCCCAGCGGGCTTCTCTGGTCATATTGACCACCGCATTTCGGACACGACCGCTTCTCCGTCATTTCGTTCCTCCGTCACCAACGATTTCTAAGAGGTACTAAAAGGAGGTTTGGCGAAAACGTATCACCCGGGACGCAAAAAAAGTTACGGGCTACAAGACCCCGGGGAGATCACGAGCGAAGAACGTTGAGCAGAAAATGCATCTCGAGCCGCGCGTCTCGCGGCTCTGCAACCGTTGCGCTCACCTCTTCGGTGACCAGGGTCTGCAGGCGCCGGCGGATGCGGCTCGTAGTGAGTCGGGCGAGTTCCTCCGAAATGCCGAGGTCCCGGGCCGCACTCCTGTATCCATCCTCATCCGATTCGGCGGTCGCTAACGCTTTCAGGCGCCGAAAGGCCTCGCCACGTCCTCGTCGCTCGTACTCGGACTGCGCCTGAACCATGGCTCTATTCAGGACGGTGATGGCCCAGTCCTTCAGGTAGAGCCGCCCCGGGTCGGCTCCGTCGACCGGTTCGTTCGCCAGGCGTCGCTCGGCATCCGACACGTCCAGGGGAGCCCACCCACCCTCAGGTCTCCGCTTGCGCGCCTCGGCCCGGTCCCGTTCGTTGGCAACAAAGTGATTCATGCTCGACAGGAGAAAGGTCCGAAAGCGTCCCCGGGCCGGGTCGGCGGCCGTCAAACGGTTCTTCTCGATCATCACCGCAAAGAAGGATTGGGTGAGGTCCTCGGCGTCGACTGCCGGGTAACCGCGGCGGCGGACGTAAGCGTAGAGGGGATACCAGTAGCGCTGGCAGAGTTCCGACAGTGCGGCGCGGGCTTCGGGGGTCGAACCTCCGCGAGCGGCCGTCACCAGACTCCAATGCGTGGTTCTAAAGCGCCGTGCCTTGGCCCGACCGGCCCCCGGATCGAGCTCTTCCATAATTCCGGGGAAGATTAGAGGCTATCCCATTGAATTTCAAGGGAAAATGTGGGGAAGTGCGGGAACTCAGACCGTCTTCGTTGTTGGTCCGTGTCCTCCTTCTTGGGCTGTTGAGCAGTTGACGAAACTGAGCCAACGAGAGAAGGCAATCGCTGTGCAACCGACGTAACAAGGGTACGGCCGGCCCGCGTCTTTCGCTCCGTTGCTCGACGGTGCCCGGCCGCGCGTCTCGGGGCCGCCCGGTTCGCCGTCCTGCGCGGAAGCGGGCGATCGGGTGCTGTCGCCTCCGCCCGGCCCGAAAACGGGCCGGGCTCCGTCGACACCACCCTCGCGGCCCGCCTCCGCTTGTCCGGCTCACGCTCTGCGGCCCCGTCGAAGCTAGCGCGTCCCGCTCTGCCTCGACCTTCGCTTCGTTCTCACAGCCGGGATCTGCCGCGCATTCACCCGCCTGCTCGCCCGAAGCGGGCGGTCATTCGCTGTCTGGGTACTTCGGTGTTGACGACGTGACCTAAGGTATCAAGAATTGCAGCTGGATTTCCCCGACCTGCGGTCGCCTTACGGAAGATCTCTCCATTTGATACTTTCGTAACGGATTTTCGACCAGTTCGCGCGAAGCTTCAGCCAGAAATCAAAACCGCAATCATTAAGTAGTACTTCATCTTCGGGGAATATGGGAGGACCAGCCACTCCCCGGTGCGAATTCCTGACCACGACCTTTTGGGTATCATTTGCTGCTTCGTGTACTAACCCGGCTCCGCCCAACTCTACCAATTCTGCACCCGGGAGAGTCATTTCGAGAGCATAATCCTTAGCTCGAACGCCTCCCTTGTTCTTGAGCCGGACCTTTACGCTGAGAGTTCGGTCGACCCGCCTCCCACAGAAGGAGGGAACCAGGACCGGGTTTTTCATTCGGTTCATAACATCGCGGACCTCGTAATCCTCCATCGGTTCACTCTTGAAGTTGTGCCTCTTGTAGTATTTTTTGTCATGGGCTTGGTGCGCCGTATTCCCTTGCGGTACCCACACGAGATAGATGTTTCGAGCGCTTGCTAACGGAATCGGATTGATCCTCAATCCGTCTACTTTCGGGTGCACGGTCGAGGTAATCACGTTTTCGATCCATTCCGCCGATATCTCATCTGGGTCAAATCCTAGGTCTATCTTCACCGCAATTCGCTCGACCTTCGTAGTTCGCCAGTTGCCTTTCTTCGGTGTTCATTCGTGCACAAACGCTGCATTTCTTGTTTTTCGTGGATAACATTTCCATGGTTTGGCCAGCCGCCCTCCGGCTTCCCGTCGCTAGTTTGCCGACCCCCTCGGAAAGCACGTGCGGTACGCCCGGCTACGGTCTGTCCGGCGTCTCCCGCTTCAGCCCGGCATAAAACAAAAGCGCCGGGTCTTCAGCGGCGCCGGCCAGCCCTCCGCCGGGCAGCATTATCTGTCGCTCCGGTTCGTCGCTCGTCGCTCCCGTGGCCGCTAAATCGGTCGGGTCGGGATCTGCCGGCTGCAGCCCGGCAAAAGCGATAAAGCGAACAGCGCCGGTCTTCCGCTCCGGCATTCACCCGCCCCTTCCCTAAAACGCGGCCACCCCGCTCCTCGCTCCTCACACTGCGCGAGTCACTGGCGGAAGGATCACCCGGCGACGCCTGCAAAGGGTACGCGACTGCGTCGCCGTGCCAGGGCGTAAAGCGTAAAAGCGCCCTGTCACGCCCTTTGCCTTTCGGCGTCGCCTCCGTTCGAGGCTTCTTGTCTTTTTTGGTTCGCCCCCCGCGGCCTTCAACTCGCGGTGAAAGGCCGCGGGGGGCGAACCCAAAACCCAAAACGGGTTGGGGAAGGTTGCCAGCCTCCTCGATGGCCTTAACCCGAAAGGAGAACCGCTATGTTCAACTACCTCACTACCCGAGTCCCCGAAGGCTACCGGGTGACCCACGTCGACGAGCCGGGCGTTTTCTTCACGGTGACCAAGCCCAACGGCAAGATGGTCTGCGACTGCCCGGAGTACTCCCAAGGCGCCCAAAGGCACCTGCGAGCACATCAGCCAGGTTGTCGAGTACCACCGCGCCAAGCAGGCCACCCCGCCCACCCGCACGCGCACGGTCTCACGCAACCGGTATCCCGGGCGCATGGGCACACTCTCCCTGGGCCTGCCCCCCCGGCCAATCAGCACGAATGGCCGCACTCAGCCACCCGATCCCGACGGCAGAGTCGTGCACAGCCAGGCAGACAAGCCCACTGCCACACCTGCCGGAGCCGCGCACGAAGCGCCCTCCAGCGCAGTAAGCGGGTTCTCTTTGACCGTCCCGCCGAAGGCAACGGAAACGCCAACCGCCCCGGCCAACCCCCGACCGCCGCCCCGACTCCCCCCCGCCGAACCGTCGAAGACCTCGCTCCGTCCGCTCTCGGCCACCCCGCCGGCCACCGCCCCGGCCAACGGCGCCGCTCCCCGCCCGCCTGCATCGCCGGCTTCCCCGGCCCGACCCGCGCTCCCCGAGATCCACAAGTCTCCGACCGCCCTGCGCCTCGAGCTCCCCTTCCGCCCCGATCAGATCAAGCAGAAGGACGGCGCCGCCTACCTCGACGGCGCCAGCGTGATCCAGCGCCTGAACGACGCGCTCGGCACGGAAAACTGGTCCTTCCGCCTGCTCGGCGAGCCCAGGGAAGTTCGCGAGGAAGTGATCGTCCACGGCCGGCTGACCGCGCGTCATGAACGGCCGGCGAGTGGTCAAGGAAGACTACGGCGCCCACGAGCACACCCGCAAGCGCTCCGACAAGTCGATCGTCTCTTTCGGGGACACCCTGAAGTCGGCCGTCACCGACTGCATCAAGCGCTGCGCCCATCAGCTCGGCGTGGGGCTGCATCTCTACTCGAAGGACGGCGCTTACCGATCCTTCCGAAGCGCTCCGCTCGAAGCCGCCAACCCGACCTCTCCGGCGCCGGACGGCGCCGACCGGGTGGAGGCCCTGTGAAGGCCAAGCTCCGTTTCTACATCCTCCGGTGGCAGGTCGACGGTTGCGAAGTGTGCAACCGCTCGACCGGCGAGCTTCACACCGTCAGCGTGAACAACGGCCGATCCGTCGGCCGTTGTTCCTGTTCCGAGCAGCCCGAGGCCCCATGGATCCGCTGCCCGCACCAGGAAGCGGTCCTCCGCCGCCTGATGGATAAGACCTTCGACGAGCTGTTCGCCCGCTGGAAAAAGGCGAATCCCGGTCGGATCCGGCGCCTGCCGAATCAGATGGCCGACGACCTGGACGAGGAGGATCCGAACTTCGAGATCTTTCCGCTCCGCGGCCGGCGCTACGAGGTCCGAGACCGCCACAAGCCGGAAGCCCATGTCCTTGACGTCAGCGCCCGGCGCTTCGTCGGGCGCTGTGACTGCGGCCTCCCCGGGGAGCTTCCGCTCTTCATGTGCCCGCACCGCCTGGCCCTGCGGGCTTATCTCTTGAACCGGCCCTGCAACCGGCGCCGGCAACTGCCGTGGCCGTTCTGACGGCCCCCTTTCCCAAAGAGCCCGCGGCAGCAATACGCGCGGGCTCTTTGCTTGCCTTTCGATGCCGCCGTCCGAAGATCACACCCCCAATATCTCTACGGTCGCCCCCTCCATCGCCCGCAGACTCCTCTGCAATCGCTCAGTGCTCAGATCCCTCTTGACCGCCGGACTTCCGCTGGCTAGACTCTCTCCGGTTTCCCCGATTTACCGTCTTTGCGGTTGTCTTTTGGTCTGCTTTGCCTCGACTGCGTTTCGTCTTTTGGAGTCCTGCTGTCGTTTTCCAATCCTGCTCTCGCGGATTGGCACGGTGGGGTGTGTTCGGATCTCTGGCGCGAGCCGCCAGGCCCAAGCTGGTGGGGGCCACTTGCACGACATGAACAACCCAATGAAAAGGGCCGCCGGGTGCCGCGCCTCACCCAAACCGGCTACCAAACCAAAAGGGGAGAACAATGCCCTATCTGCTCCTGGTTGTCAGCTTGGCTCTTGTCTGGCATTGGTGGACAACTCGGAACCGCCAGGAGGAGCTTCAGGAAGAGCTTAGAAGGCTCAAGAGGGAACTGGGCCGGCTGGACTCGTTGCTTGAAAGCCTCCGTCAGGAGCTATGACCTGCATGTGGCCAAAGCCCGACCGGAGGCGATTGACCACTTCGATGCTGCAGTGGCGACGATGCCGGCACCCGCGATGGATCCGGCAAGCAGCGGTCGCCCGGCCCCCAGCACTGTCGAGCCCGTTGTCACTGAGGCCGCTCAGCCGCCGGTATTGGCCCCTTCGGTCCCTGAACAACCACCGGTCTCTGCTTACAGCTTCCTATCCCAGGCAGCCGGCGCCGACCTTCTGAGTACCTCCACGAGACCGACAGAGTCTGAGGCCCGCGAGCCGGAGACGACGGCTCCCGCTCCAGTTCCTGCCGAGACGCTTCTCGTAGCACAGAGCGCCGAGGCGCGAAAGGCCGAGCTGACTCCCTCACCCGAAATCGCTCAGCCTGCCGAAATACCCCCGGAATCGCTCCTTTCAACCCCCCGATCGGCCGCCTTGCCCTTTGTTTCCCTCAGCCAGCCGGCCCCCGTTTCCGCCGAAGCCCCCAGCCCGCAGGCTGCCCTCACTCCGGCTGCGGAGAAACCTGCTCACTCCGCGGATTCGGACTCACCGGAAGTCGACCTGGGAGAGCTCATCGGGCGCTCTTTCTGGACCAACCTCGAGAGAGGCCTTGGCGGCGGGATTCTGAACAAGATTGGCGTCGGTGTCCTCGTCATCGGCTTTTCCCTGCTCCTCGGCTACACGTTCCAGTACCTGGGGCCGGCCGGGAAGATCGGCATCGGGTACCTGGTCTCGGCCCTGCTCGTCGGTGGAGGCGTGTGGCTCGAGCGCAAGCCCGTTTACTCCCTTTATGCAAAAGGATTGATCGGTGGTGGATGGGCCCTGGCCTACTTCACGACTTACGCGCTGCACTTCCTGCCCGCCGTCCGCCTGGTCCAGAGCGAGTGGCTGGGCCTTGTCTTGCTCCTCGGCGCCGCTGCCGGCATGATCGCCCACTCCCTGAAGTACCGTTCCCCGGTCGTCACGGGGATCGCCTACGCCCTCGGATTTCTGACCATCCTCCTGAGCCACGCGACTCTCTTCTCCCTGACGGCAACCCTGCTCCTGTCCGTCTCGCTCGTCGTCATCTGCCTGCGGCTCGGGTGGTTCCACCTCCTGGTCGCAGCGCCGATCGCCGCCTTCGGCTGCCACCTGGTCTGGCTCTACCCGAAGGTCCAGGCCGCCCGGTTCGCGGGGCAGCCTCTCGAGCACGGCGCCTGGAGCGCGGCACTCATTGCCGCCTACTGGGTCCTCTTCCTCGTCCCGAACTACTTCGGCCACGAACGGGACGCGGAAGGCAAACCCCAACTGCGGCTCCTGATGAACCTGGTCAACGTGGGCTGTTTCCTCGGGCTCCTCGCCTACCAGTCGCAGTATCCCGAGTACCGCTTCGGATTCTTTCTGACGGTCGGCGCCATCTACATCGGCCTTGCGGCCCTCTCCCGTCGTCGATCCGATCTCCTCACCATGCGCGTGTTCGTGACCCTCGGGGCGAGCCTGCTCATCGCCGCGGTCCCCACAAAGCTCACCGGCAACTGGGTGACCTACCTCTGGCTCGTCGAGGCCGAGGCGCTGCTCCTTTCCGGCTTCCTTCTCGGTGAAAGGTACTTCCGCCTGCTTGCCGCCGCGGCCTTCGCCCTGTTGCTCGGCCGTCTCGCCATCGTCGATGGCCTGGACGGAGCCAGCTTTACCCTCGCCGGCGTCCGGATCTACAGCTCGGTGATCACCTTCGGGCTTGCCGCCGCGAGCTTCTACTTCAACCACTACTGGCTTTATCGCCGGTTCCGGACCTCCGCGAGGATCTCCGAGCTCGAGTGGAACGCGTCCCGGGTCTTTTCCTATGTGGCGGCCTGTCTTGCCGTCGCTGCGGTCTTTATGGAGAGGCCAACGGTTCTGCTGGCCGTGGCCTGGTGCGTGCTCGCCGTTGGGCTTATCGAGATCGGCCATCTTCGCCGCGACCCGGATCTCCGGACGCAGGGGTACTTCGTCACCCTGCTGGCCGTCGGCAGGCTCGTTCAGTTCAATTTCAGCCTGGACACCGATTTCTGGTTTGTCACCCAGCGCTTTTGGACAGTGGCGCTTGTGGCCGCCCTCCTCTACTTTGTTTCCGCGCAGGTCGGGCGAGCCTATCGCAAGCAGCGCGTGGACGACGCCGAGGAGACGGTCCGCCGGGTCCTGCTTCATATCGCGTCGGTGCTGGTGGCTGTCCTTGTGTGGTTCGAAGTCCCGGCAGCACTCATCGCTCCCGCCTGGGGTGTCATGGCGCTCGCTCTTCTCGAGCTCGGGAAATGGCGGAACAGTCGCGACCTGAGGCTCCAGGGGTACCTCGTCCTTTTGGGCGGACTCGGACGGCTCTTCCAGTTCAACTACGGCCTCGGTCAGGAGTGGCACGGCGTCTCGATCCGGCTCTGGACGGTCGGCCTCTTCGCCGCCCTGCTTTACTACCTCTCCTTGCGCCTGGGAGCTTGGGGATGCAGGCCTCTCGCTGGGAACGACATGCCTGCCTGGGAGGCCGGGCTTGCCTGGGAGCGCGGGCGTCCCGCCCGCCTTGACCGGGGCGTCTCGCCCCGGTTGGATCGGGAGCTTTCCGACACGTGGGAGGACATCCCGCCCCGCGCGATGCTCTACTTCGGGTCTTTGCTGATTGGGATCCTGCTTTGGTTCGAGCTCCCGCCGGTTCTGATTTCCCCGGCCTGGGCAGCGATGGCGCTTGTCCTTTTCGAGCTTGGCCGATGGCGCAAAAGCTGGGACTTCAGGATTCAGGGCCACGTCATCCTCGTGTTCGGCCTGATTCGTCTGATCCAGTTCAATTACGGTGCCGAGGCCCCCTGGCTTACCCTGTCCCTGCGCGCCTGGACAGTCTCGCTCTTCGCAGTGATTCTCTATTACCTTTATTGGCGCCTCCGCAATGCAGAGCCTGCGCTCTCGGACATCGAGGAACTGGCGCGCCGTCTCATGCTCCACGCCGGCTCGGCGCTCCTGGCCGTGCTGCTCTGGTACGAGCTCCCGGCGCTTGCCCTCGCGCCCGCCTTCGGTTTTGCAGCGATTCTGCTCCTCGAGTTCGGGCTCCGTTACCGGAACCTCGACCTGCGAGCCGAGTCCTACGCCATGGCCCTGCTCGCCTTCACCCGCTTCGTGACCGTGAATCTCCTGGCGGAGCAGGCGTGGAACGGCATGAGCCTGCGAGTCTTCGTCCGGAGGACTCGTCCTCTGCCACGTCTTCTACCTTTTCTTTGTCCTGCGTGGCCGCAGGTCGGGCGGCGAGCTCCACCGTTACGAATCGCGCAGCCCCGAGATCCTGTCGACCCTCGCCGTCGCCGGCACCGCGGCGCTCCTCCGTTTCGAGCTCGCTCCCGCCTGGGTGGCAGCCTCCTGGGGTCTTCTCGCGATCGTCTGCCTGTCGAGCGGCATCGCCTGGCGCGACCCCCACTTCCGCTTCCTCGGGCTGGTCGTTGCAGTCGCCACGATCGTGAGGACTTGCTTCACGAATTTCACGGCCCCGGTCGCAGGTCCGGACTCGCTCCTCGCCACTGCCGCAGCGGTTTTCTCCCTCTTCGGTTCTTACGGATTGCTTCTCTGGCAGCGCGAGAGGGAATCGGCCACCGAGCGTGAGACCGGCGCTCGCCCGCACCGTTTCCAGCGCTACATGCTGCCCGCCTGTCTCTTCGCGGCCACGGCTCTCATGCTGGTCCTGACGTACCAGCGGGCCCCTCAGAACGGCCTGACTCTCTTCTGGGCATCTGAAGGATTGCTCCTGTTTCTCCTCGGTCTTGTCGCCCGCCACCAGGCGGCCCGGCTGCTCGGCCTGGGCCTTCTGTGCTTCTGCGTCCTGAAGCTCTTCATCTACGACCTGCGCGGTCTCGAGACGTTCGCCCGGATCATCTCCTTCATAGGACTCGGGTTGATCCTGCTGGCCGTCTCCTTCCTCTACACCAGGTACTCCGCACTCGTGAGGAGATACCTGTGAAGCGAACCATCCCCTTCGTCTTCTTGACACTTCTGACGCTCGGGATCGGGACCATCCTCGTTCGCCACTCGGCGGATTCCGAGGTGAGCCTCAGGGCGGTCGGGGAAGTGGCTGGCGAGGTCATGCAGGACGCCGACAGGATCGGCCAGCGGATCGTGAAGATTTCCCCGGCCGAGGAGCGGGAGATCGGCCGGCGCGTCGCCCAGATGCTGACCTCCTATGAGGGGACGGGCCCCGAAAAGCAGCGCGCCTATGTCCGGGAAGTGGGGAAGCTGGTCGCCCGGCATGCGAGGCGCAAGGACGTCACGTACGAGTTCGAAGTCCTCCAGAGCGACGAAGTGAACGCTTTCGCGCTGCCCGGAGGTCACATCTTTATGACAACCGGGCTCTTCCGGATCATGACTTCCGAGGCCGAACTCGCCGGCGTTCTCGGCCACGAAATCACCCATGTCGACCTGCGTCACTGCGTCGAGCGTCTGCAGTACAGGATCGCCGCCCGCAAGGTGGGCGGTCCCCTGGCGGAGCTTGCGGTTGCGTTCGGCCACGACATGTACCAGCGGGCTTACAGCGAACTGCAGGAGACGGCAGCCGACGAGGGTGGCACTGTCATGGCGATGCACGCCGGGTATGATCCCTGGGAAACGGTCAACTTGATGGAACGGATGGGAGACAAGTTCGGGGAACTGGACCGGTCTAAGCCGCGCTCGCCCGGCCGCGAGGCCGGTCAGGTCGTCGTGGGTGCGGTCAATGACTACTTCCAGACCCACCCGCCCTTCCGCCAGAGGATCGTGAACATCGAAAAAACGGCGAGGCGATCGCAATCGGGCGAACGTTCCCCTCGATGGTACATCGGGCGCGTCAACTTCCAGACGCTCACGGCCCGCAGCATCGAAGAGCTCCCCGGCGAATGGTGGAGCGCCGAACCCTGACGTCACCCCCGGACTCGACGAACACCTGAGCGGAGTGATTCGCTCACTCTTCGTGTCCATTCGTGTCTGTTCGTGGATAGTTCCTCCCTGGAATCCATGGCTTCCGCCACTCTCGAGACGCCCTCCGGCTAGCCGTCGCTAGTTTGCCGACCCTCCCGGAAGGCACGTGCGGTACGCCCGGCTACGGTCTGTCCGGCGTCTCCCGCTTCAGACCGGCATAAGACAAAAGCGCCGGGTCACGAAAGGCACAATCCGCTTCGAGGGCAGCGAACGACGAGCCAGCCGTTCGCGCCGCGAGCGAGGGTCGCTCTTTGAGGGTATCATCAGGATGACCCGTGCAGAGATCGTCGAAGCTCTGTCCGTTGTGAAGATGCTGGCTCCGCCCCGTGAAGTACGGACGGGTGTAAACGGCGAGATACTCGAACATCGCGACCCGCTGACCTCTCTCTCCGAAACCTTACCGACAGAAATAGCCGGCCAGGACGGCGCCCTCCGGCCGACCCAAAGCAAAACCGAAGTGAAGGTCTACGAGAAACGAGACGGCGAAAAGCCTCACCTGTTTGAGCTGGGCATACCGATCTTTGAACTGGATGCCGGGGAACCGTGGCACCTGGACGTCCAGCAGAAAGTGCCCCTCACCCTTGACCGGTCCAACGTGACTTCGAGCTTCCTTCGCAGACTTCGGATTGGCCTTCTGAATCATGCGTACAGCCTCCTCGATCAAACAACAGCGAAAGCCGATTGGATCCAGCAGGCATCCGCCGAAAAGGGCTGCTCAAGCGAAGCGATAACCACGCTGCTCGATCTAAAATACGGTCCGAAGCGAGTGGTTTTCGATGTTTCGCGAGTCCGAAACGAACAACCGGGCTGCAGCCGAAGGTCACGCGGTGATCCACGGGGGCAGTCTCAGTTCCGGCCAGTGGGAGAACGTCCGCAAAGCGGCCGCGTTTCGTCTCGTTGACGCGCTCCCGCGGGCCGGACTGAGAGCGTCCAGTCTCGCTCCTGGACGGGTGCCTTCAGAAGGCGCGCAGAATCCCCGTACGCACTCCGCGGGGTAGTCATCCTCGTTCTCACTTCTATCTGGTCAGCCACTACTAATATGTTAGCCTTCCGAGGAAAGCCTGGCGCAGCGCACCACCATTGCGTGTGGACTACGACAGGGTGCTTCTCTTTAGGTGGAGCAGGATTGGGGATCGAGGCGAGTCGGACGCGGGGGCTCGTTTGGAAGCGAGAAGGCGGCACTACTAGCGATTCCGTCATTTGGTAACCCCTCAGTTTTCGTAGGGTGCGGCTCCGAAAGCGCCACAGAGCCGCAAGCGCAGCGCTGCGACTCTGTGGCGCTTTCGGAGCCCTACGAAGACTGAGGGGTTACGTCATTTGACATTTGAGTATTGACAGGCAGACTGCAGGTTCCCATACTGAGGCCTAAATGAATATCCAGATCTGCGGCATACGGACATCGTGGAGCACGTAACCACTACCCAGCCGGAGAATGGCGAAATGTCAGCTGTGGCGCAGGCAGCCCCGGGGCGCCCCTCGCATGTGCGCTACGGCGCGCTCGCGTTTGCCGGCAGCTTGTCAATGATTACGTACATGGACCGCGTCGCCATCGCGGCAGCCGCGCCTGCTCTGGTCGCGGCTCTGCACCTCCAAAGCGTTGGTGATTTGAAATGGGTCTTCTCGGCATTTGCCTTGGCCTACGGCCTTTTCGAGGTTCCCAGTGGATGGATGGGTTCCGTATTCGGCCCGAAAAAGACGCTTATCCGTATTGTGCTCTGGTGGTCGCTTTTTACAGCCCTCACCGGCTTAGTGGGCCTGTCAATTGGCAGTTTCGTCTTTTCACTCGGCTTTCTGGTGGTTGTACGCTTTCTGTTCGGCGCCGGCGAGGCTGGCGCTTACCCCAACCTGGCTGGGGCGCTGCATGGTTGGTTCCCAGTGCAAGAACGGGGACTGGCCCAGGGCGCGCTTTGGTTTTGCGGGAAATTCATGGGTGGGCTGACGCCTCTCATTTGGACGCTGCTTGTGGCGGGCGCCGCCCCGATTATGTCGTGGCGCGGAGTATTCTACCTTTTCGGCGCAACCGGCATTATCTGGTGCGTGGCGTTTGCCGTCCTGTATCGCAACCGTCCCGAAGATCATCCCCGGGTCAATGCCGCCGAGCTGGCGCTGATTCGCGGCGCAGACAGCGCGCCACAGGAACACCGCAAGATCCCGTGGCGGCACATTCTGCTCAGTAGAAACCTTTGGCCTCTCTATCTGATGTACGCCTGTCAGTCGTACGGCTGGTTCTTCAACGTCACGTACCTGCCGCAATTCTTGGAGCAGCAGTACGATGTCCCGGCGGGCAGCTTCATCGGCGCGCTATACAAGGGAGGGCCTTTGTGGCTGGGCGCCTTCGGTTGCATCATTGGCGGCCTGATCACGGATGCGTTCATCCGGCGTACCGGCAACCGTCGCTGGGGTCGTCGCATCTGCGGCTTGTTCGGCCACAGCCTCTGCTTCTTTCTCTTCCTTTTGTGCCCGCACGCGAGCAGTGCTTTCCTCTTCTTCCTGGCGGTCTCGATCGCGGCCTTCGCCACCGACTTGATGGTCGCGTCCTCTTGGGCTATCTGTCAGGATGTGGGCGGCCGCCACACACCGATAATTGGAGCTGTGATGAACATGCTCGCACAGCTTGGCAATGTCGTAGCCGCGGTCGTGACAGGCAAGATTCTGCAGTTGGCGCTGGACCGGCACGCTGTCGGGCTGGGGGTGACTGTAAACGCGCTGAGCCCGGCCGAAAAGGCGGCAGGTCTGCTACCAGGCTATCACCTCAATTTCTATATTTACGCTTTTTTCTATCTAGTCGCGGTGCTCTGCTGGCTGAAGATCGACGCCACCAAACCCGTCATCTCGGATTCGTCCACAACCCAGTGAGGGGAACGAAATGATCCTCGCGCGCCAGCCTCGGCATGGTTTCGGGCTCCTGCCTCTGATTGTCTGCTCTTTGTCTCTGGCATCGGTTCCACTACATAGCCTTGGAGTTGCCTCAGGCCAAGACGCTGGACGAGGTCTACCATAATCACGAGCGCAGCCTCGAGTACCTGAAGGAAAAAGGCCTTCTTTCAATGGCCGGCGGCAGCAAGTGACGGTCTGCTGAGCGCAATGAGCAGTCGCCGTCTGAACTGCCTCTGAAACCACCGTAAAGGTTCGAAACCCACCCTAGGTTGCCAGTCTCCTCATCCACCTCATCGCAGCGGAATGAAATTCAGCGTCCCCGCTTTCATGTCGGGGACTATGAGCTGGTTGGCCTTCTCGTCAAGGTAGAAGTCAGCCGCAGACTGGAGCCCTTCCAGAATCACTGTTCGGTTCCTTCCGTGGCGGTCGAGTTTCCAGACCGTCCCCTGCGTCCAACTCGAGATGTAGATGTTACCTTTGTGGTCCTGCTCAATGCCGTCGGCGCCCCGCAGACCTGACGCCAGCAATCGAACCTCCCCTCTCCGGATGTCGAAGATATTCCCGAGAAAGAACTCGGAGACCAGCAGACGACTTTTCGCCGGCGCGGCGACTCCGTTCGGGCAGCGCATGTCTGGTGAGGCATCCACCGCCAGGGTCACCTTTCCATCTATCAAGCCGATGCGGTAAACATGCCCGATGGCGGGCACATCACGCGCTTGCTGGCTGTCGAGAGGCCATAGGTTGCCGGCGGAGTCCCGCATGGCCTTAACCGCTCCGGTGTCCACGACGAAAACCGCTTGGCCGCCGGGTTCCAGCGCAACGTCGTTCAAGAAGGCGATTGGCCGCGGGAAATCCATTGCTTCGGCAAGTACGGATGCCGCTCCTGTTTCATCGATGCGCCATACGCGCAACAGATCGGCCACAACCAGGTATTTCCCGGTGAATGCGATTCCTTTGGGCTCATCGAAACCGCTGGCGAAGTCCTTCACGGCCTCACCATCCACAACCCTGACAAGCCCATCTCCCGCCTTGAGGCTGTCATTCATGACGGTGACGTAAAGCTTCCCGCCGAACCCGCGTGTGACACTCTCCGGGCGTGTTCCCACGGGTATGACCTTACGCTGGGCGAGCGTAGTCACAGGCCCAGCTGGCGCTGCAACGCTCAGGAGAGGGTGAAGCACGACGAGAAAAACTAAGTTGAATTGTAATGATCTCATGGCGAACCGTAGCCTCTGTTCATTTATAGAATCCTTCGCTCGATAATCCCGGGATGCGCTTCGATCTCCTGCTCGACCAGGTCGAACCCCAGCCCGGGTCGCTCATTCAGGTGAAAGGGACCCAGGCATATTTCCCGATCGAGGCCAAATCGAAGCCTCGCGCACTGTTAAGGCTCAGAGAATCCCGTAGCGTTCGAAGACAGCTCTGGCGGTCGCACCCCCCTCTAACGAGGCGCGGGCGGTCTTCTCGCCGCGAGCCTTTTCGAAGGCGCCCGCGAATACGTCTGCTTCGGCTTCGCGGGGCACCACACAGACTCCATCCAGATCGGCAAACACAATGTCGCCGGGCTCTATATGCACCCCCTCGATCTCGATCGGGACCCGGAAATCCAGCACCTGACCGCGCGGCGCCTGGTCCTGAGCGTAAGAGCCGCGCGAGAAAGTCGGGAAACCCATCTTCAGAATGGCGCGCGTATCCCGGGAGTAACCATCGACGACGGCGCCGGCGGCCCCGCATTTGCATGCGCGCACGCTCATCAGTTCACCCCACAACGCATACCGGGGTGACGCGCCCGTGCAGAGATACACTTCGTTCAGCTTTAAATCGTCAAGCGCCTCGAGCATCCGCCCGAACGCCTGCTGCGGCCCTCGCGGAACGGCATCCTCATCGATATCGGCTTCCACTACTGTCATCGCCCGTCCAAGGGCGATCATCCCTCGGTCGAGAGGCCCTATGCCGGGCGGCAGAAATTGGCGCCGAAACCCTAGGCGATCCATGATGTCGCCAACCACCGCGGTGAAGAGCTCCCGCCGAGCCATGACGAACAAGTCGCTGTCATCTTTCCAAAGTGGGCTCACTGTTCTCCGCTCCGTTCGGAACTATACGATACGCATGGTCATTCCACCATCGACGGCCAGGGTCTCGCCCGTGATGAATTCGTTTGTTACGAGCATGGCGATTGCCTCGGCGACGTCCTGCGGCGTGCCTTCGCGATGAAGCGGAATGCGGTTCCTAATATTGTTTTCGACCTGCTCAGGAGTCAGGATGTCCTGAAACCGGGTGCGAATCACACCGGGAGCGACCGCGTTGACCCGAATGTTGTCATCGGCCAGTTCGCGGGCCAAGGCGCGGGCGAATTGTGGAATGCTTCCCTTGACAACGCCATACGCGAGAATGCCCTTGCAGCCGCGCATGCCTGCGACCGAAGAGATCAGGACGATTGAACCCTCTCCCCGGGCCTTCATGCCTGGCACGGCCGCGCGGCAAAGGTGAAACGCGGCGTGCACATGCACGTCAAACGCCCGGCGCCAGTCCTCGGGGGTGAGCTCGAGAAGGCCGCCGGTGACAAGGCCCCCGGCGCAGTGGACCAATACATCGACGCTCCCGAGCACCTGGGCCGTGCATGACACGAATCTTTCGCACGATTCCGGATTCGCGACGTCTCCCGACAAATAGTAAAACCGCCGGCCCATGGATCGGACCCGCTCCTCTACGTCCGGGCGTCCGCTCGGCGCATTTAAAGAGACCACTCCGATATCCGCGCCTCGTGCCGCCAAGGCAAGCGCCGTCGCAGCGCCGATCCCGCGCGTTCCGCCGGTGATCAGGCACACTTTGCCATCCAAGTTCATCAAAGCCTCACTTTAGTCGAGAGAGCAGGAAGGTTTGCAGTTCACGGTTTAGGTCTTGCGTCTGACGAGCATTCAAACGCCCACGCGACCGACAGGCTGAGCCCCTCGTATACGAGACTCGGACGGCCATCGATTTCCACCTCGCCGCGCTCGGCGGGCATCGCCCATCGCGTATAGCAGTGTTGAGCGATTCAGGCGCCATCCCCCCAATGCGTTCCAAAGCTTTCGCGATGGGTGCAGGCGGGGCCGAAGACCGATATTTCGCCACCAGCAGGGGGGTGGCGGCCAGGAAGGTTCTGCCAGTCACGTGCATGCCCGCAAGGGTATCACCCAGAAGATCGCAATGCAATACTAACATTTTATATAACTCACTCTCCGTCATCTACGGGGGCGCGGGATGAAGGCCGACAACCGGCAGGTCACCAGGAGTAGTCATAGGCACGCCTGCGGGGGCGGAGGTCCGTGAGTACGAACATGTTGCGGTACGACGACGTTGATGGACTGGCCCGACGCTCCTCGCATTCGCGACTTCCTCTGCGCTGTGAAACCGAGCGGGTATCGATAAATTAACATTGTAGTATTGGTGTAGTTTCTGATTGACAGGAAAATCGACGGTGGCGGTAGGTTCGCGAAAAGGGAAGAAGCTGAATCAGGCGCTCAGTCGGTTGGGATATTGCTCGTTCGCATCCGCCATTTGCGCTTGCGGCTGTCGGGCGGCTGGATGGTGACCAAGAGATCCTCGAGGCCGAAGCGGACATGGCTGCGCATCGCCCGGTCAGCGACTTCGGGGTCTGGACCAGTAACGGCTTCGATCAACTCGCCATGAAAGTGCCGTGGAACCCTCCGCTCGGGAGTCGCTACCATATAGAGCCAGTTGAAGATCAGAACCTGCTTCTTTTCGATCGCGTCCTGCAGGCTGCGAGAGCCGGCGTATTCGGCAATGCGCATGTGAAGCTGGAAATGCTCGTGATGCACGGTGAACTGAAATTCGGTGTCATCCAAGTGCTGGGCGCCGCGATCAAACAGGACATCGACCTGTTCGGCATCACGGCGCAGGTTCTGACGCTGCTGCGGCGTGGCTCGCTCGGCAACCAATCGCGCGGCCTGCGTTTCGAGCGCCTCTCGGACAATGTACAGATCCCGGATCTCCTGAACAGTAGGCGCCTTTACCCGCGTACCCGCCCGGTAGCGGGTCTCCACCAATCCTTCGGCCTCCAGACGCTGGAGCGCTTCGCTCACCGGTAAGACGCTCATGCTGAGTCTGTCGGCTAACTGGCGGCGTGAGAGCGGCGCGCCAAGAGGCAGTTCGCCGCGCAAGACCCATTCGCGGATCATCAAATAGGCGCGATCGGCCAGACTCTCTTGGGGCCCCGAAGTGACGACGGGATCAGGATACCGCGGCATGTCTGACTCCCAGGAGCGATTCGAGATCCATCGCGCACAGCGGCTCAAGAAGGCTGACGATCGCTGCGGGCGGGGCCGAAGACGCCCATTTTGCCAGCAGCGGGGTCGCCGTAACGAAGGTCATTCGCATGTCGTCTGAGAGTATCACCCGACCGCACCCGATGCAATTCTGAGATTTTAGATTTGCAGACCAGACCGAGCTCCAGTTCGACGGCGTGGATTTCAGGGACGCGAGGCCGGCCTTGGTGACGCTCGGGCAAGTGGAAGTCCGTAATATTCTAGTAACGGGTGTCAGTGTTGGCCTGGGAGGCATATCTGACGGGGGTTAGCGGCAAGGTCCACAGGCTCCCTTGCCGCCTAACCGCCATCAGATCCAGGACGGTGGTGGACTCGGCTTCTCGTGCACGCTTCTCAGAAGTTACGTACACGTCCTGCCCATTGAGCCATACTTTTCAGCCTTGTGGAGCTTGATAAACGTGACCGACGGAATAGCTCCCTCTACACGAAAGACCCGTCGATACCAGAAAGCTCTGTGCAAACGACTCTTCTTCCCAACCTCCTCGAATCCGGGCTCGGCTAGGTCCAGCAGCCCCGGAACCGGAACCGTGCGTGAGTAATTGGCTGGCGGCCGGTTCCCGAGATCCCCTGCTCAAACTGCCACCAGCCGTCCAGACTTACCACCCGCCGGGGAGCGGCAGGCTTCATGGAGGCATTAGCAGGGATAACCGTTAACAGGAGCAGACAGAGAGATGTGACCAGGAGGAAGGCTGATTTGAGATTGATCCTCCTTTACGTGCCCGCCAGCGTACTGGTCAGCCGCTTCATGCGCCGAACCTTACGCCCCTGATACGAACCGGCCAACTCAGAGTCGGGCCCAGATACTGATCATAGTTCATCACGAGGGATAGTGGTCGCGTACTCCGCGAACGGCAGATCCAGCTTAGCCCAGCCGCGAAGATCGAGGATCAGTACGGCAAGGTGCGGCGGACCTGGGTGATGGACCGGGGCATCCCAACCGAAGAGGTGCTCCAGGAGATGCGTCAGGCGGATCCGCCCGTCTTCTACCTGGTCGGTACACCGCGCGGCCGACTGACCGCTCTGGAGAAGGATTTCCTGGGCTTGAGCTGGAGCCAGGTGCGGGACAGTCTGGAGATCAAGCTGCTGCCCCGGGAAGGCGAGCTCTGTGTCCTGGCCGCAGCCACTGGCCAGTGTAGAAGGAGCGAGGCATGCGTCGCCGGAAACTCAAGAAACTCTGGTCTGGAACCGGCTGCGGGAACTGCAGAACCAGGAGCTGAGCCGGGATCAGCTCCTGCCAGCGTTGAAAGGGAGGGTGGTTCGATGGAAACGATTCATCACCCTCGAACGTGAAGAGTACGATGGCCTAAACCGTAACTCTCTGAACCGCGAACCCTGAAGCCTACCCTGAACCCCGAATATCACATCTGTCCCCAGAGATCTGTGCTCAGGTACTTCAATCCGCTGTCGCAGACCAGAAAGGCAATACTCGCCCCCTGCTCTCGCCCCTGGAGCAGACGCAGTGCGGCCGAAAGGTGGGCGCCGGCCGAAAACCCGCCAAAGATCCCTTCGACTTCAGATAGGATTCTGGCGCCGCAGACCGCCTCTTCGTCGGTCACCCGTAGATAGTCCGTCACCAAGTCCTGGTCCAGAAGTGGGAGGCGAGACATACTGTAGCCTCCGCCCTGGATTTTATGCCTCGGGTTGCTTATCCTGTCCCCGGCGAGTGCAGGCGCTGAAGCAGGTTCAACGAGGTAAGCGCGAAGACGCGGGTTTCGGGATCGAAGATAGCGAGTGATGCCCGCAAACGAGCCGCCGGTCCCCGCAAAATCGACAAATACATCCACCTGTCCTTCCGTCTGCTCCCAAATCTCTGGTCCGGTGTGCCGCTCATGGGCTAGGCGGTTCGCTTCGAGCTCGAACTGGTTCGCACGAAAGGCCCGCCGTTCTCGGACAAGCTCCTGCGTCTTCTCCTCGACGAGCGCCAGGTCCTCTCCCGAGACCTGGTTGGGAATCGATCCCGCGGCTTGGTTCACGAGGACAACTTCTGCGCCCAGGCCCCGCATCATGCGGGCCCGCTCGACAGTGTTCCCGCGTGACATCACAGCGATAAACGGATGCCCAAAAGCGCGGCAGACAATTGCGAGTCCCGTGCCCGTATTGCCGCTGGTTAGCTCCACGACGGGTTGTCCTTCTTCAAGCTGTCCGCTCGCCTTAGCCTCTCGGATCATCTCAAGAGCGATGCGGTCCTTCTTGCTGAAACCCGGATTGAGATACTCGAGCTTGGCCATCATCCGGCCGTTCAATCCCAGCTTCGCAACAAGGCGGTGGAGCTCCACCATGGGCGTGCATCCAATCACGTCCACAATCGAGGGCAATAGCCTGCCCGCGCGTCCTGATGTCATGATGCGTTGCCTCCATTACTTTGTACTTCAATCTTAGCCCTGGCTGAGCTCGTTCGCCGCGCGCAGAATGGTGCCCGGGATCCAGCCCATCTTGTGTTCATCTATGCTCAGCTCACCGCGCTCGGCTGGCAGAGCCCATCCCGTGTACGCGTTCACGATTCTGCCATCGTCGGTGATGTTGGCGCTGACGAACCTCCATGCTTTGGCGGCGACTTCCCGGAAGGACCCGGGCAACCAGCCACGCCGGACCGATTCATGAAGAGCCACGGCGCACATCGCTGTCCCGGTGCTCTCCAGGGGGCTGTGCGGTTGATCCAGCCAAACATGCAAGCCGCCACCCTCGTCCTGAGCTCCCGCGACCCCTTCGGCCAGGCGGCGAAGGTCCACCTGAATGGCAGCGAAGTCTGCACTCTCTCGTGGAAGGTGCCGCAAGGCCGCCGTCATCGCCCACATGAGCCAGCCACTCGCGCGAGTCCAGTACGTTTTTCCGAGGCCATTTGAGAAGAGGACCGTCTTGGCCAGCCCGGTTTCAGGCACCAAGAATGTCTTGGTGTAAGCCCGCAACTGGAAAAGCGCCTGCTCCTGAAAGATCTTCCCGCACTCCGGATCGAGACTGGAAGCGAGCATAAGCGGACAGACCACGAAATAGGCGGTATCAGGGATCGCGAAGTCCGCGTGGTCGTCGTGTGCGACCATGCCCCAGCGGTTCCTGGCCGCCTGCTGAAGAATGGTCTTGGCCACCTCGAGGCATACTTCGCGCGCAGCAGGGTTGCCGAATTGCCGGTGCATCTCATAGCACGCGAATGCCAGGCCGTAGTGCCCCACGTAGGTGGTGATGGCAATACCCCCGACGGAGAGGGTGCGCGAAGGCGGGCACTGGCATTTGGCCACCTCTTGCCTGCTCTGGTGGTAGGCGAGCCAGGACTCGGCGAACGGACGCACCTCCGGGAAGTCACGCTCGTGCCATTCCAGGAGCCCTTGCATCAGGGTCGTCCCAAACCAGTCAGTGTTGAGGAGGGACGGCGGGGAATTGAGGGTCGCCTGCCATGATCGAGGCGACTCCGAGAGGCAGGCCGGCGGGCAACCGGGAACGGATTTCCTTGAGTGAAAGGCGCCCGCCTGGCGCCCGTAACCTCTGCTGGCGCGCGACACGCGGCGGCACGCCTGCGCTACCAGCAATGCCCTGGCCTGCGGCAACCAGACTGCCGGCCAGAACCTCCAGCGTGGACCTCCGCGTCAGTAGCCTGCCCTCTTGCTTTTTCAAAGTCGTTCCCACCTCCGTCAACTGTTACTCGACCCGCACTTTCCGGCGGCAGACAGTCGGCTCGATGTTCGTCCCGTGCTCCCCCGACGCCGTCGCCCGCAGAAGGTAGTACCCCTCCCGTCGCCGGCCCGTCAAGACCCAGGCTATAAGTCCCCGCGCCGAGCGCGCCCAAAGCAAAATCGGTCTCGGCGCGCGAGACTTGACCGCCCGCCTGGTCGACGAGCTCGAGAGTCAGCTTGCCGCGCACATCGTGCGGATAGTCGTTGACCATCATGACGGCGTACCTGCGGCGCTCTCCCCGCTCGATCTTGTTTTGCCAGAAGTTGATGTAGAGGCCGAGCGGTTTGAACGCCTCCCGGACAAAGTCCGCGAAGTGCGGCTCCAGCTCCAGTTTCTCCACATCGTGAAAATTGTCGCTGGTGTAGGCGCCCGGGTAGCTGCCGGTCAGATAGACAAAATAGAGGACCCCGGCGGCATTGCGGTGGGCGCGCCAGTACTCGGTGAGACCGGCCAGGAAGTACGCGCCAAGCTCAAAACGCTGCTCGGGAGTGGCTTTCTGACCCAGGTACTTCTCGTAGATCTTGCGCGTGATTTCGGTTGGCGTGCCGTCCCGATTCAACCACAGCCAGCCGTACTCGTTGATCAAGACAGGGTGCGCGGATGGGTGCGGCAAATAGCTGCTTTTCCCTCCGGTCATGTTCTCCAGCTCGGTCATGTGAAAATCGTTGCCGAAGTAGAGTCGTATGAACAGGTAAGGATGATCTTCAACCGGGTCGTCGGGCTCCGAGGGGAAGTTGTAACCGTTATCCCACGGCCGGGCTGAGAGATCGAGCTTACGCACCTCGGGGACGATGCGATCCCGCTAGCACGCGGGAGTCGGTCTCGTTGCAGGCATCCCAGATCACCTGGCTCGCATGATTCCAGTGGTCGCGCATGTATTCCTTGAAATCGGCCAGGAGTTGATCCGCGCTCCACTCCTTCCAGCGCTCACTTCGGATTTCTCCCGGTTCACCCGTCCAGATGAAGTACTCATTCTGGATCAGAAGGCCGACTTCGTCGGCTATGTCGAACCACGTCTCGGGTACGGGACCAATGGTGAACCGAAACGCGTTCCAGTGCATTCGTTTTGGGATCTCGCCGAGCAGCTTTCGCACCCAGGACTCGTCCCACGGGAGGCGCCCGCACTTCGGGTCCTCGAAGAACCGGTGGAGAGCAATGTTCGAGCCGCGCAGGAAGTACGGTTTGCCGTTCAGATAAGCGCGACGGGTCGGGGTGTCGAAGCGAAATTCGCGAATTCCGAATCTCGTCAGGGCAGAATCGCCTCCGGAGGACGTCTTGAGTGAGTAGAGAAACGGCTCTTCCGGCGACCAGAGCCTGGCGCCCGGCATCGGAATCTCCTCGGTGATCGTCTTCACTTCGCCCGCCTTCATCTGAAAGCGTCTGGGCTCGCTGGTGGTAACGGGCCTGCCGCTGCGCCATTCGGTGACCTCGTGACGGATCGAGGCCGTCGTCGAGGCTTCGCCGTAATTGCGCACGACAGTTTGGACGACGATGCGGGGAGGCTCGAGCTTTGACGCCACCTGAACGGTCTCGATCACTGGGTTGTCGGACAGGGAGATGCTGGTTTTGTCATAGATGCCCGGCGTCCACTTGAGCTTCTCCAGGTCAGTCCCGGTTGGGACGGACGGCGGGAGAACGGCGGGGTGAGCACCGACTCTCACGATCAACTCGTTTTCGCCTTCCCATTTCATCGCCTTGGTGAGATCGAAGTACCCTGCTGTGAAGCAGCCCGGGTGGTCTCCGACGTTTTTCCCGTTGAGCCAGACACGAGTGCCGAACTGTGCCTTTCCAATCTTGAGGATGGCCACCTGTTTTCGCTCTGGGACACGAAAAGTCCGGCGATACCAGAAGTAGTTGCGCTGCTGGCGAGAAATGCCGACTGCGTCGATCCGGGCCGACTCGGGCAGTGCTTTGGCACGAATGCGGTTATCAATCAGCTCCCGGCTGTCGAAGAGATCGACGTCGGGAAAGGGGGGCGATGCGAGATTGGCGAGCCCCGGCACGGGGACTTCGTGCCGCCAGACCTTCGGGAATTCTGTGGGAGCCTGGGAATCCTCGATCTGCCAGGTTCCGTCAAGGGGGACAGTCACCCGTTGGGCAGAGACAGGGGAGAGAAGAAGGACGCAAAGACAGAAACCACGAAACACACGAAATACACGAAAGAAAGGCTGGGAGCCCAAGCGGGCGGAGGAAAGAGTGTTGATCATATTTTTCGTGTGTTTCGTGGTTTCTATTCGATCTGCGCGAGTACCGGGCTAAGCGGCCCTCGTCCCTCGGGACTCCGCTGGTTGCCCCAAGAACAGCTGGGCAGGCAACATTAAGGGTTCCAAGAGTTACCGCGGCAGTAAGACTCGGTTCCGCTCCCCTACTTCCCCTTCTCCTCGGTAAGCCCGCCGTAGGTGTGCGGATGGCGCTCTTTTACGTAGAGACTCTTGCCCTGGCCCTCGGCCCCAACCGAAAGCCAAAGCAGGCGATATTCCCGGTCCAGGTCGATTTCGCTCACCGCTACCCCGAAGTCGTCGCTCGTTTCTGCGAGGACTTTGCCGGTCGGAGCAATAATCGCGCTTGACGATTCCGCGACCGTGCTGGATGTGACCAGGTAAACGCCGTTGTCGATTGCCCGGGAACGCGACGTGACGTCCCAATGCAGCCGGTCGCCGTCTCCGGCAATCGGCAACAGAACCACTTCGGCGCCATTCAGCCGCAACAGCCTCGCCGGCTCAGGGAACCAATAGTCGTAGCAAATCATGAGGCCGACCTTCCCGAAATCGGTCTCGAAGACCGGGTACTCGCTGCCCGGGGTAAAGCCCATCTCCCCCTCTTCGAGGGCCAGATGGACCTTGTGGTACTTTCCGACCAGTTTCCCTTTTCGGTCGATCAGGATTCCCGTGTTGTAGAGTGTTCCGTTCAAATCTTCGTGCATGCTGGTGGCGACGTACATCCCGTACTTGCGGGCCTTCTCGCTCAACATTCTGGTGTACGGCCCGGGGATCGGCTGCGCCCTTTTCTCGACCGGCAGGTTGACCCAACGGTCGTTGAGGTTTTCGGAAAAGAGCACGATGTCCGGCCGCTGCTCACCGACTTTGTCCAACATCTTGCTAATCAGCCCGAGGTTGGTCTCGAAACTCGACCACGGCTCGGGAATTGCGATTCGTGTCGTCGCAACCTTGACAAGACGGTGAGGTTTCGGCTCGACTTCGATCAGCCGGAGGTCCTTCCAAATGACCGATCCACCCTCGCTCCACCGCAGGCTCAGTTCCACCTTCGCGGATTTCGTCCCTTTCGGCGCCTTGATCGTGCGCGCCACCTGCCGCCATCCATCGTCTGTGCCAGCATCTTCGGCATAGTCCCGTTGGATGGCCTCCTCGCCGGCGGCGCCGCCACACCAGGAAAGGATCGCAGCTATCGACACATCCTGACGCCTGACACCGGTCGCCTGGTAGGAGGCCTGAAACTGGTAAGTCTTCTCCTCCTCGACGCCCGACACGATGGTGACCCATTTGCCGTAGGTCGCCGAATTGCGCGCTCCGAGAAAGAGGGCATTGCCGATCGGGCTTTTCACAATACGGGCATCCGCGGCGAGGGCTTCGCGGGGCGCCCAGGTCTTCCAGCCGACCGGCGCGCCGGTCGCATCGATCGCTAACTCAGGGTTCGGAATCAGGTTGTTCTTTTGCCCGTTCGCGGCGCAAACGGAGGCCGCCAGGCTGAGACTGAGTAACACTAACGTTGTTGTTCGAATCATATTACAGCTCCCTCGTTCTGAGCAGACAGCGCGAGCGCGCCGCACAACGTGTGGCGGGGAGGCCCTTCTCGGATATTGGAGTGTGGTGACCCGGCACCGCTTTAGGATTTTTGGGAGCCGCTGAGCCAGCGAGACATCCAAAAATCTTAAAACAGTGCCGTGTCACCGCACTCCAATATCCAAAATGTCACCCTACCTTGGCGATTATTACCGCCGTCGCAGGCTTGAGACCCGGTGCCTCGGCCTCCACCCGCAGCTCTCCCGCCTCCTTCGTGGACTGGACGATTGCCTGGCACAATCCGTTAAACGCTTTGCGGCTGTGGCCTTTATCCGCCTCATGACTGCTCGGATTGCCGTTCCCGACCCCGATCAGCCGGCCGGGACCGGATAGCTGGAACGTAATCTTGTCATCAGCCACGGGAACGATCCGGCCCTGTCCATCCACGACCCGCACTTCGATCATCGAAACGTCCTGGCCGTCGGCAGAGATCTCGTACCTGTCGGGCACGAGTGCGACCGCGGCAGGCCCGCCGGTGGTCTCTCTTTTGCTCGTCAGCACGTGCCGGCCGTCTTTGAACCCACGCGCTTCCAGCACCCCGGGCGCGTATTTCACTTTCCACTCGAGATGCGAGTACCGCAGCACGGTCTTGGCGCCGAGGCTCGCGCCGTTCAGGAACAGCTCGACCCGATCGAGATTAGTGTGGCACCACACATCGATTCCTTCTCCGTCCCGGCCGGGCCAGTTCCAGTGGGGAAAGAGATGGAGCACAGGCTTCGTCCCCCACCAGGACTGGTAGTAGTAGAAGTTGTCTTTCGGAAATCCGCAGGTATCCAGGATCCCGAAGGCGGAGCTAATGCACGGCCACTGGTAGGTGGTCGGTTCGCCGCGGTAGTCGAAGCCAGTCCAGACGAAGCCCCCGGCAAGATAGGGTCTCGCGACGAAGACTCTCCACCATCCCTCGGCCGTCGCGCCCCACTCCGGTATGTTCACGTCATAGGCGCTTTGATGTCCGTTGACTTTATCGACGACATAGCGTCCCCGGGTGGACAGGGTGCTCGCCACCTCGGAACCGAGTGCCGGCTGGCGGGGAAATTGCCGGTGGAATTCGTCCATTTCAGGCCCGCCGCTCTTGTAGTTGAAACCCTGCACGTCGACAACGTGAGACACGCCTTTGCCCCAGTGCTCATCCATTCCGAACGTGACCGGACGGGTAGGATCGAGGCGTCGCGCGAGCCTTTTCAGAGACGCGGCGATCCGGGCGCCTTTTTCGTCACCCTGGTCCTTCTGCTCGTTCCCAAGGGACCACAGGATGATGCTCGGGTGGTTTCGATCCCGGCGAATCATGGTCTCCAGGTGGCTCTGTCCCTCTTTGTTCGAGGAAGGGACCCGGGTCTCGGCCATCACCAGCATCCCGAGGCGGTCCGTGGCCTCCAGCAGCTCCGGCGTTGCCGGGTTGTGGGCGGTGCGATAGGCGTTCGAGCCCATCTCCTTGAGCTTCTCGATACGGTAGTATTGAATTCGATCGGGTAAAGCAATGCCGACCCCCGCGTGATCCTGGTGGTTGCAAGTTCCCTGGATCTTCACCGGCTTGTCGTTCAGAAAGAACCCCCGGTCTGCGTCAAATCGAATGGTTCGTATGCCGAAAGTGCATTCATAGCGGTCCAGCTCGGCGCCGCCGTTTGATAGCGTCGTTGCCACCCGGTACAGATGTGGTTCCTCGATCGACCAGCGAAGCGGGCTCGCGAGCCGGACCTGTCCCTGAAACACCTGCCGGGTCCCAATCCCGACCGGGGCCAGACTAGACTCGGAACTGCCCACATGCTTTCCGCTCTCATCCAGGATTGTCCAAGCCACCCGGCACTCCGCTCGGAGTCGCCGTCATTGTCAACCTCCGTCGAAATCGTTAGCAGGGCATCCCGTCCCGTCACTTCGGACCTGACGTAAGTGCCCCACGGGGCGATATGGACCGGGTGAGTCTTTACCAGCCAGACGTGGCGGTAGATACCCGCGCCCTCGTACCACCAGCCCTCGAACTGCGTCGCATCAGCCCGAACCACGAGCGCGTTTTTGCCGCCGTAATTGAGCACGTCGGTCAGATCGTAGCGAGAGGGAGCGTAGCCGCTATTATGACGCCCGAGATTGTATCCGTTGACGGCCACTTCGTAATCTCGATAGATGCCGTCGAATTCCACGCTGATTCGCCGACCAACGTCCACGCTGGGGATCTCGAAAACGCGCCGGTACCAGCCGATGCTTGTGCCCGGGTAGTCCCGTCCGAGCGGCTTGAAACCATGGAGAAGGAGCTTGGAGTCATTGACGAAATCGAGCTCGACGGCCCAGTCGTGGGGGAGATCGATGGGCTTCCAGGCGCTGTCGTCGAAATCGATTGCCGAGGGAGAGAGGGCCGGACGCTTGGCCGGCGCCGTCGCCTGGGCGAAGCCGAAGTCCTGGGCCGGATCGAGCGCATGCCCCAGGTGAAATCGCCATCCGGAATCAAGCAGAAGTCGCTCCCGGCCGCCGGGCGGGGCAGGTTGGCTGGTGGTTGGGTTTTGCCCGGCAGCCAAGGCATCGTTTCGTGACATTGCGAGCAAAACCGGCCCCCCAGCTGCTGCCGTTGTCACGTCCTTCAGAAATTGGCGTCTGTTTCCTTTCATGGGTCAATCCTCATCCCGCGGAATGGCGCGGAAATGCACGCGGAGATTCGCGGAAGGATTTTCGGCGCATTTCCGCGAGTTTCCGCACCATTCCGCGGGACCTCACTCCAATGAAAACCCCGTTACCTGTCCTTTGTCCGTGGCCACTACTAACAGCGATTCGACCGCGACAGCGTGTGTGGGCCGGCCGTCGACCCGTGCCTGGCGCACGATCTGCCCCTGGCCGTCAAACATCATCAGCGAACCCGTTTCATCACCCACCACGATGCCCGCCCCCTGCCCGTTTCCCGCCGGGACGACTTTCAGATACCGTAGGAGTAGCCGGGAGCTGGCGCGACCATATCCGCTCGCATCGGTGGTTCAAGCGCGACGAGGATGCGCCGGTCCGTAGCCACTATGATTTCCGCCTTTCCGTCACCGTTCAAATCACCGACGTCCACTCCCGGCAGATTTCGTGGAGCGGCGGTTCGCCGGGAGGGAAATTGACGGCAGCCACTGGCGTCCCGTCCGTTTTCCAGACACTCACCCGGTTCCAGACACCGTCGATGGCCGTCACAACTTCCTGGTTCCCGTCCGCGTCAAGATCCGTGCAGGCGAGATAAACCGGCCGGTTCTGCATCCAGGCCCATATCTCCCGATGTCCCGGCGCCGGGCGGTGAAAACCCTCGGGCTCGGGCTTCAGATTCACGTTATCGATTACGGTCAGGGTGTCCCAGTCCGACGGCTGCCGACCGAGCAAGAGCGTTCTCCGGCCGTTCGCATCGTCAAAGAGAGCGAACTTGTCAACCATGCCGCGCAGCACCGGCAGCCGTTTCAGCAGTTTTCCATTCCGGTCCACGAAATCGAGCGTATTGGTGCTACCCACGAAAGCCTGGCTCTCGCCGTTCAGAAACACGCCCGTGTGCAGCCCATGAATACCAGTCAACTGAGGCCAGTACTGGAGCCAGGTAAAAGGACCGTCGTCCCCGGGTCCATAGAAGCCCGGGTCGAACTGGAGCTTGAAGACCCATTCCTGGTTTCCCGCCTCGTTGAACGCAATAACCCGGTTATCGGTGGTGCCGGCGAGCAAGAGGCGGGGCTCGGGCCACCAGGTAATCACCCGGACATCGCCACCAGCCTCGAGGGGCGCCATCAGGGTCCCGTCCGCGCGCACCCGGTAGACCGCCTTGCCGGCCGCAGCATGGATCACTGCAGAACTGTCGGAAGAAACGGTTTTCAGCGTGACAACGGGGCTCTTGAGACTCTTCGTGAAGAGGCTGCGAATTCCGGTGGGCTCGGGCTTTGTCTGTTTTCGGGTCCCGGATTTCCTCCGATGAGCCCTTGCCGCATAGCCCTGTTCCAGTTTTTGGGACAGTTGCTCGTGGAGCCGGGCGAGGCTGCCGGAAGGAAGAAGAACGCCTTCGATCCGGTGCCGGCCCGGGTGCAGCTCGATGCTTGTGTCAGCCGGCTCGCTGCGCAAGGTGATCCGGGTCTCCCGGTCTGCTATCACTTCAAGGACGCCGCTCTTCAAATCCCAGAAGAGGTCAACCGGGCTGCTCACAGTCACCAGGGCCTCGCCTAACCCGGCGCTCATGACCTTTTGCCCGAAGAGGTGATCCCGGGCGAGAAGCACCGTTGCACCACGATTGGTATCGTAGACCCCGGCAACTAACAGAGCGGGCTGCGGAAGGGCGAGCGCCGCGGCATTGTCGGCGAGTCGCAGACACGCCAGCGGGTCACTGGACGGCCGGGCGATCAGCGAAAAGCGGACCTGCCGGTCGCCGTCCTTGACCGACCCGTTCCATGTGAACGTCGGAACAGGGTCCGGGCGGTATTCGAGCGGGTCGGACATGTGAATCTCGAACACGTCGTCCTTCGCGCGGCCGGTGGGAACCTTCAAGCACCCCGTAAAGGGAGTGGCGTCCGGGAACGCTTGTGCTCCCGGGAGCAAAGGTTCAGGCGGCTCCATCTGCCGCCAGTCGGCCTCGTCTGCCCGCCATCGTCGGCCGGTCGTCTCCCAAGACGTGGTAACGGAAACCATTTCACTTGACCGGCGAAACCTGACATCGTCCATCACAACCGCGTAGCGCCCTGTCCGCTGCACCCAGGTTCGCCGCCAGGTCGACCAGAGTTGCGACACCTCCCCGATCGCCAGGGCTACATCGCCGACAACTTCCGCCCGTTTGAGTGCTCCCTCCATGGCCAGCCGCGGCTCCACCAGCCCGTCTGCCGACACGATGACCTGGTTGCGGTACCCTTGCAGCACGGTCCGCCCGTCCATCCGCAGCTCGCTCAATGTGAACGCGTGATAGGGATTGCGAGCTTCCCCGTTGTACCCGTCCAGGAGGATGTAGTCCCCAGTCTCGTCAGTCGCGCTTCGGAAACTCCCGAAATAGAACGCCTCCCCCGGTTCGAGCCTGGTTTCCCGCGAGCGACGATGGTGATCCGGCATGCGGTAGATATTCCAGTTCCCGACCAGATCTTCGGGAGGGCGTGGTTCAAGTTCCGGCTCCGGCCAGAACGACTGGCCCACCCGGAACACTCCAGTATCCAGGCCGGTCCGGTCACGATAGAAACTCCACCGGCCGTCCCGGGTCAAGTAGGCCGCCTTGTTCAAGTAAGCCAGTGATGCCCAGTCCAGTCCCCAGTCCCCAGGGGATCCGGTGATGATCGCCTCCTGGGCTCGCAGCAGCTTGCCGATCAGGGCGCTGTCGATTGGCGCCCGCCATCCGGTCAGGATCATGTAGGTCAGGAGCGGCTGCACCTTGGTGTTGTACCACTCGAGATTGTCCGCCCCGGCGGCAAACTGGGCGTCGTCGTGCAGGCTGGTGTAGTACAAACGAGCAGCGCGCAGACACTGTTCCCATATCGGATTCGGGTAGTCTTTCTGGAAGTATCGGCCGAGCGTGTGCAGGCACAGGGCCGAGTAGGCGTTGTGCATGTCCTCGTGGGTGACCCTCGTGTCTGTCGGCGTGAGCCGGTACACCTCCTCCTTCGCGCCGCCGGAGAAGCTGACGGGCAAGGGCATTGGTGATCTTCAGCCGTTGCTCATCAGTGAAGACAGGGCTCTCTTCGATCAGGTCCCAGAAAAGAACCATGAGGTGCGAGTCGTAGTCCGAGCTTTCGGCCAGGGGACTGTCGAGGTAGCGGTTGAACTCGTCCTTTTGCAGTTCCTCTCTCGTCTGGTCATCTGGGAAGGCGTACCGGAGCACGTGGCGGACATGCTCCTCCTGGCCTGTCATGTAGTACATCGCCATGTGCCGGCTGACCTTGTTCCACCCGTAGGCGCCCTGGCGTCCGGCGTCCCACTCCTTGAGCCCGTCGATTCTGACGCCGGTGCCGAGGCGTATCTCCATGAGCGGACCAACTGACAGTTGCGTAGCCTTGCCCGTTCGCTCGAGGATCGAGATGAAAGCCCCGGTTGCCGCTTCCATCCCGCCGGTGTCGCTCGCTCCTATCAGAACCACGTTGCGGCCGTTGCCGAACGGGTTGTGAAGGGTGCGGACATTGTATCCGCCCGGTCCCGGATACTTCAGATCCAGGATGCAGTAATAAAGGTCGTAAAGCTGGCTGATCGTGGAGTTTGTTGATCGGTTGCCAAGGACGATCAGGTTGGTCCAAGTCGGGAGCTTGGGGAGGCCTGAGTCGTCGGTGGAAATCGGCACCTCGGCGCCAGTCAGGTCTCGAATCGCTCTCTGGATTCGGCCGGCCAGATCGTCGTAGACCCCTGAAGCGGGCGTGACGATCGTGACTTTCGCCTCTCCTCCCGCCACCAGTTGGGTCTGCAGGCGCAGGTCTTTGACCTTCTGGTAGACGGGCGGCTCGGGCGCGGGTGCCTGAATATCGCTGGGGGTCTCACCGCAGACGGAGGGAAACCACAACGACAGAAACAGGTATCCAAGGTGAGACTTCATTCTCTACCTTCAAATCCTGTCCATCCTGTTGACACTGTCCAAGAAACCGCATCGGGCAGAATCAACAGGATGGACCGGCTGCCTGGGAGCTAGAACAGGAACTTGAGCGCGAACTGAATAACCCGGTTCTGGTACGCGGCCGTTGCCCGGCCGAAACTGGGAGATTGCAGTCGGTTAACGACAGACCTGATATTGAGCCGGTTGACCGCGTTGAAGGCCTCCGCCTTGAACTGAACGCGCTTGCCTTCGGTGATCAGGAAGTCTTTTCCCATGGCCAGGTCAATCCGCGCATAACCGGGCTCGCGGAACCAGTCTCGGGTCAGGGTGCCGTTGCGAGGGTTGGCCGGGTCGGGAAGCGGGAAGGCAGAGGCGCTGATGGCCCCGGCCAGCCACTGCTGCTTGTTGAACGTCGACGGAAGGTCGATCGTCGGCGCATCGGGGCGATCTTTTCTGAGCCCGTCGGCGTTGAAGTCGCCTCCATCGCCGTAGCGGTTGCCCGAGTAAGGGGTGAACGTCTGCCCCGCCTGCAGGTTCCAGATCGTGCTCAGCTGCCAACCCCCGAGCGCCCGGGCGGCCCACCCGGATCTGTCGCGGAACATCGGCAAATCCCAGACTCCATGCAGAGTGAACGCGTGGGGAATATCCTCTCTCGCCCACTCGAGGTCCGAATTGTAGGCGTCTGTCATGAAACGGCGACCGGGCCAAGTGGCGAAATGCGGGGAGTTGGTCTTGCCGTAGCTGTACGTGTAAGAGGCGTTCAGGGACCATCCGTTGGTGAAACGCTTGGCCCCCGCGAAGACCAGGCCGTGATACAGCCTGCGTCCCTGGTTGGTCAGGATCTGGATCGCATCGAAATTCGGGTTGAGCCGGTCGAGGGAGCCGTCGAGCATGTCTCCCTCCACACGGTTCAGGTTGACTGCGTAGAAATCGTTGGTGGTGCGCCGGAATTTGTAGTTAGCCTGAACCATCAAGTCGCCCGTAAGCTGGTACTGCACGCCGCCGAAGCCGTCCAGGACCAGTGGGACCTTCATGTCGTTCACGATTCCCGCCAGCGCATAACTCGACCCAACCACCGCTCCCGTCGCCGGGTCAAACTGAGGAGTCATAGCCGGATTGGCGGGATAGTCGAGTGTCCCGGCGGGCGCTAAGCCGTAAACGATCGGGATACCGTAATCGGGACCAGCGGTGCCCGAACCGATGGCGGGAGGGTTGAAGCCCAGGTCCATCAGCGGTTGCGTGTGGATTTCGTCATAAAGCACCGCGAAACCACCGCGGATGGAGTACTTTTGCTTGCCCGTCGGATCCCAGGCAATGCCGATGCGAGGCCCGAAATTGTCCCAGTCAGTATCGTAAAAACGATCGACCTTCTGGTTCCTCACCCCGGCCACGAACTGCGGCGTAATCTGATCCGAGTTGATCACCGGCTGCCAGTTCTCGCGGTCATCGCCCATCCAGATGCCGAAGAAATTCTCCCAGCGGAGCCCGTAATTCAGGCTCAGTCGCGGGGTCACCTGCCAGTCATCCTGGATGAACAGCGCCAGTTCCTTTTGCAGGAAGGGGAAGTGGGTCCTCGCGGGAGCGCCTGTCCCGATCTCCATGCTGCGATATTCGTAGTACGCATCGTCGTTGGCAAACGCCGCCAGGCTGCCGAACCCATACTCGGGCACCGTCTGGTAGCTGGCAAAGGTCTTGCCGAAGCGGATGTCGACTCCGAACTTCCAGTTGTGGCGTCCCCGGTTGAGAGAAAGAGTGTCGGCGATTTCGATGCTCCTGGGCTTGAACTGCCACGCCAGCCAGCCGAAGTTGCCGATGGAAAGGCCGTCGTCCGTCCAGATGCCCGGCACGTGCAAGTTGGTGTTTTGGGTATCGGCCAGCATGTGCATGGCCTGGAACCGGAACTCATTCAAGGTCTGAGCCGAGAAGCTGCGGGTATAGGTGAGAGACCCCGAGTTGGTCCGGGTGAATTGACGCGATTCGAACGCTTCCCGAAGTCCGGGGTAGTACTCCCGCGGTTTGGTGTACCAGTAACTGCCGAATATCCGGTCCAGCCCGCTCGCCGAATTGTAGTCAATTCGGGTGTTGAACTGATTGCCGGAACGGGGCGTGGAACGGTCATCTACCACCTCCCCGATATCCGGGATACCGTCCGGAGTGGTCGTCCAAAGGCCGCCGGGACCCGGCGAAACGAGATCCACCAGGTTTCTGCTGGGGTACCGGAAGGGCGCGTAGTTCTTCAATATGCCGGCAGCAATCGAATTGGGCCGGGCTTGCTGGACCGCATCGGCAAACTCCTTAGTTTCGGCCAGAGCAATACTGCTTCCGAATGTCCGCTGTCTTAGACCCTCGTATGCCACAAAAAAGAACAGACGGTTCTTGATGATCGGGCCGCCTACCGTGCCGCCGAAATAACGCGCATAGCTGTCCGGCAGCTCGGATGTTGAGAAGAACGGTCTGGCATTCAGCGACTTGTCCTGGAAAGTGAACTGACCGGTGCCATGCCATGCGTTGGTTCCCGACTTGGTCACGAGCTGGACCTGCGGCCCGCTCACGCGGCCGTACTCGGCCTGATAAGGATTGGTCGAAACGCGCACTTCGGCGATTGCGTCCGCGTTCGGAGAAAACAGAGCGCCATAGTCACTTCCTTCGGTGTAGCGGAGTGAGAGCCCGTCCAGCGAATAGTGCGACTTGTTCTCGGCGCCGCCGCTCGAAATGGTTGGACCTGAGTAGGCGGAAAAGCCGTCGCAGCAAAAAGCCGTCTGCTCCGCTTTTCCGATCACGCCGGGGCTCATGATCGCCAGGCTCAACACGCCCCGGCTTTGCACTGGAAGAGCCCGGACCTCTGCCTCTGGAATGACCTCCGAGATGCGGGCCACTTTGGTTTCAACCTGCTGCTCCTCGGCCGTGACCTCCACAGACTCGCTCACCTCCCCGACTTCCATGGAGAAGTCCAGACCCAGGCTACCCTCGGCCGTGAGGTTCACTTTGCGGACCGCCGTCTTGAACCCCATGGCTTCCACGCGCACCTCGTAGGTGCCGGGGAGCAGGTCTGCAATGCGAAAGTACCCGTCCTCACCCGGTTCCTGGTGTTTTGCCACTCCAGTCGCCTGATTGGTAACAGTGACGGTGGCGTGCGGGATCGTGGCGCCCGCCGGGTCCGTCAGGTTCCCCTGAACAATGCCGGTAGCCTGCGGGAAGACGCTCACCATGGTCAGGGCCAGCGCCAGCACGAGCGCGCCACCCACTAGGAATTGCCGCGGACGTCGGACGCGCGAGCGTCCGCCCCCCCAACTCTGTGACCGCATCATCGTAGTACCCTCCTCCTCAACAAACTGAATTAGAGACTCGCGCAGTATCCAGCAAACCGACCATTGCGTCAAGCGTATTCTTGCACAAAACAGCACAATTTCGGCAGCGAGACTTATGCGATATAAATACTGAGACTAATGAATAGCTTACAGGGATATAAGGCGAGACTGCTTCGACTTACTGGAAAACAATTCGCGCACAATCCTGCATAAAGCTTGACCGATACGCATCAACTTTGCTACCTTGTGATCAGGGATGTATGAAAATCAGCATTGATGAGGACACGAAGCAAGGCGGCCTACTGCGAGAAGAGCGGCAGATGCACATCCAGCGCATTCTGCAGCGAGATGGGCGGGTCGTTGTAGCCCAGCTCTCCCAGGAACTGAACGTCAGCGAGGACACGGTCCGGCGCGACCTTCGCGCGCTCGAGGAACAAGGCTTGGCGCGAAAAATCCACGGGGGTGCCCTGCAAGGATTGTCGCATGTGGTCCCCTATGAGCTCCGCCGCGGCCGCGAATCGGATGTCAAGGAGCTGATCGGACAAAGGGCGGCCGAAATGGTAAAGGAGGGAGACTCGGTCATCATCGACCACGGCAGCACGACCCTTTGCCTGGCCCGTGCTCTTGCCGTGACTGGTATCCGGGTGGTGACGAACAGCCTGGAAATCGCCCGGGTGATTGTCGATAAGCCCGGCTGCGAGCTCATCATCCTGGGTGGTCAATGGGACGGCACACACCAGGAGATCGTGGGTCCAGCCGCCGTCAGCCAGCTCAATCAGTACCATGTCGACAAAGTTTTCATCGGCGTGACCGCTCTGAGCCGGAGAGAGGGGATCACCGACCTTTCCGAAGCCGATGCAGTGCTGAAGCGGGCCATGCTGCAGGCCGGAAGCAAGGTGATCGGACTTGCCGACAGCAGCAAAGTGGGCCGCGTCGCCTTTTGTCGCGTGGCGGCGTTGGATTCGCTGGATGTGCTGATTACCGACGATCAGGCCGACCCTGCAGAGTTCGAGGGCCTGAAGCTGGAGATGATCCGCGTGCCGGGGGGCGCGGCGTAGAGGATGCGCGCAAAGCGGCCTTTCTTCTTTGGAGCAGTGCGGCGGCCGTGCTCTCGCAGCCGGGACGAGGTTCATTTGAGGGAGTCACGATACTTTGACCAACTCACCCAACCCACCCTTCGATGTCGCCCTGGCGGCCGACATGTGTGTCGACCTGGTTCTCGCCGGTAACGTGCGACCAAGGTTTTGCCAGGTAGAACAGCTCATCGGCGACTACTCTCTGGAGATCGGCGGTTCGGCCAACATTTTCGCCTGTCAGATGTCGAAACTGGGCGCTCGCGCCGCAGTGATTGGACGCGTAGGGCAGGACGTTCTCGGTAATTTCCTAAAAGACAGGCTGGCTCAGGCTGGTGTTGATACCCGGCTGGTGCACTCAGACACATCACTGAAGACCGGACTCGGCGTCAGTCTGACCGAGCCGGACGACCGCGCTATCCTCACTTTTCTAGGCAGTATTGCCGCGGTCGGGCCCGACGACCTCCCCGCGTCTCCGGCTGCTCTGACACGCCACTGGCACCTCGCCAGCTTCTTCCTGCTCGGGCCGCTGCGCCGGGCTTGGAGCGGCTTCTTAGAGCGATGCCGGCAAGCCGGTGTGACCGTCTCCTTCGATCCCAACTGGGACCCTGCGGAGCGCTGGGAAGGGGTGACCGAGATCCTCCCATTGATCGATGTCTTTCTTCCGAACGAGGCTGAGGCGATTGCTGTCAGCGCCGAGTCGAATGTCATTGCGGCGGGCCGAGCCTTGTCAAGCCTCGGGCCGCTCGTGGTGATCAAGCGCGGAGACCAGGGCGCGATGGCTTTCCGCGGCGACCGGTGCTGGACGCTACGGCCGGATGAAAAGCCGCCAGTGGTCGACAGCATCGGCGCAGGTGACAACTTCGATGCCGGCTTTCTGTGCGGTTGGCTCTCCGGTCTTAGTGTAGAGTCCAGTCTGGAACTTGGCCACGGCTGCGCCGCAGCTAGTCTGGCTTCGGCGGGAGGCATCTCCGGCCAACTGAAGGAGCCGCGCTTCACAGGCAGGCCTCGGGAGGCCGGTGAGGTAAAGGGATGAGAACACCACGATGGCTATGGCTGTCGCTCGCGTCCGCGGCGTTGTTTGGATTGTGGGGGGCCCTCATAGAAATCCCCGAGAAGTACTTCGAACCGGGCTTCCCTGCGACCCTGGGCTACATCGTCTGGTCCGTGACGATGGCGCCTTGTGCCCTGGTTGCCTTGAAATGCGCCGGATGGCGTCTGGATCGAAGCCCAAGGGCTGTGCTCTACGGGGCTCTGGTCGGCCTTTCGGGCGCCGCCGGACAGCTAGCCCTATTCCAGGCGCTCAAAGACGGGCCCGCGTACCTCGTCTTTCCGTTGATTTCACTTGCACCGGCCCTGACCATCGTCCTGTCGATTCTGATCCTGCGCGAGCGCACGCACGTCGTCGGCGGTGCCGGAGTTCTAATTTCACTGGGCGCGATCCTGCTTCTGTCCGTCCAGTCGCCTGAAGCGAGCGGGCCGATCCGGGCGTATGGCTGGGTGGCGGGCACGGCAGTCGCGTTCCTCATGTGGGGTGCGCAAAGCTATCTTGTGAAGGCGTCGGCAGGCGCTGTGAGCTCAGAAAGTCTTTTCGTTTACATGGCGGCAGCCGCGCTGGTCCTATCCCCTGGAGCCTGGTGGCTGAGCGATCCGCGGATCCCCGTCAACTGGGGCATGACGGGCCCGTTCCTGACAGCCCTGATTCAGTTGCTCAATTCAATCGGCGCCCTGTTCTTCATCTATGCGCTCCGTTCTGGCAAGGCCCTGATCGTTGCGCCCGCCGTCAACGGTCTTTACCCGGTTATCACCATCGTCTTGTCGTTGATTATCTACCAGAGGATACCCGAGCGGTGGAATGCCGTAGGCATGGTTCTGGCGGTAACGGCGATCGTGTTGATGTCGTATGGAGAGGCGCGGCAGGGTGAGCGGAGCGGAGCGCCGCTCGACGCATATCGGACGACCCCGGAGTCGTTGGAGGGCCGAACATGACAAGGTTTCTACAAGACATCTTACGAGAGCCCGCCGCATTGCGCGATTCCCTCCAGGGTCTGCTCTCACGTTCCCGTCAGGAGATGGATCAGGCAGTAGCGCTGCTTCGATCGGCTCGCCAAGTGCAGGTGGTGGGGATCGGCAGCAGCTGGAACGCCGGCATCGCTGTCAATTCAGCGCTCCATCGTGCCGGGCTCTCCAGCTACCCGTTCGACGCCTCCGAAATCCTGAATTTCGGTCCTTTTTTCGATGACACCGCCGTACTCGTGCTGTCACGCAGCGGTCGAAGTGTTGAAATCGTTCGGCTGATCGAAAAAATCAGGATGACCGATTCCCGCATCGTCGCCGTGACGAACACCCCGGACAGCCCTCTGGCGGTCGCGGCGGATGTGACGCTTCATCTGGACGCGGGCTTCGACCACCTTGTTTCCGTTGTCATGTACTCCGGCCTGGTTCTGGGAGGCTGCGTCCTGGCTGCTCTTGCAGGCAAGCCGAACGGTGTGTGGTGCTGGCAAGTCACGGGCGCGTTGGAGACGGCGGAGCAGGATTTAGGCCGATGGCGCGAACAGATTCAGAATTCGGGCTGGCTGGACGGTGCTTCCCCCACTTATTTTCTGGCTCGGGGACCCAGTCTCGCCAGCGCCCAGGAGGCGCGGCTCCTGTGGGAGGAAGCCGCCAAGATGCCTGCCACTGCGCTTACGACCGGAGGTTTCCGTCATGGGTCGCAGGAAATGCTGTGGCCGGGCACGCGCATCGGTCTTTGGATTGATCCGTTGTGTCAGCGCGACGAGGACTTGCAGCTCGCTGCCGACCTCCGCGCCGAGGGCGCCAAGGTGTTCATCATCGGTCAGGAACTTCCCGCAGACGCGGCAGACCTGGTTATCGGCGTTCCGCCGGCGCCGCCGGGCTGGCAGCCGCTGATCGACATCATCCCGGCGCAGCTCGCCGCCGAACTGCTTGCCGAGTTGCGCGGGCATGGCAGCGCCTCCTTTCGCTATTGCCCCTACATCATCGAGCACGAGGGCGGGCTTGCCGCCGGAGGAAACGGTGCGAAAGGAGGCCGCTGATGCTACAGCGGGTCGAACTCCTCAACCGTTCCCAAGTCGAGACTCTACACCGCAGCGCCCTGAGAGTCCTGGCAGAGACGGGCGTGCGAGTGGAGCATGAAGGCCTGGTTCATAGGTTGAAAGGGCTCGGGGCAACTGCCGATCCCTGCGGCCAGGTGCGATTTGCGCCTGCGGACGTCGAACCTCATCTCTTCGATAGCCCGACGTGTTCGCCTGAGCCTCCTCGGATTCACGTATTCGCCGGTGTTTACCAATCGTGGTACCTTGCGCCGGGAACGGGCCGTCTGGAACCGTTCACAGAAGATACCCTGACCCGCTACATCGGATTGGCCTCCAATTTGCCGCTGGTAAACCACACGCACCTGCTAGGGCTTCCTTTCCTGCCGCCCGGCATGCGTGCCGAGATTCTCCCGCTGGCCGAGAAGCTGTACGGCTGGAAATACGGCGCGCGGCCGGCTGGCGCCGTGCAACTGACTTCCCTCTGTGAACCCTTGCTCCAGATGTTCCGTTGCCATGCGGAAATGACAGGCGAAGCGATCGAAAAAGTGTTCCGCGCCGAGGGCTATCTGATCACCCCGCTCAGGCTGGCTCAACCGGAGTGTGAGCAGTTCCTCTTTTTTGCGGAACGCGGCTCGCGGATGCGCCTCGGGCACCTGCCCAGCCAGGGAGGAACAGCCCCCATCACCTTTGCCGGCGCGATCACGCTGGCGCTGGCCGAGCAGATTTTTCTCCACCTCGTAAACCGGGCATTCTGGCCGGACGCCGAGTTCGTTGTGTCAGGCGAGGTCATGACGATGGACCCTCGGACCGGCGTATCGGTCTACGGGCGACCAGAACAGCAGCGCATCAATGCGGCTTTCGGGGACCTGGCACGGTTTTACGGATGCGCCGTGACCGGCCACACCGGCCTGTCCGATGCCAAGGCGCCCTCGGCTGAAGCGGGAGCGCAGAAGGCGATCGGTGCGCTCATGACGGCTTTGACAACAGGAGTCGGCACCGTTGAAGCCGGGCTGCTCGGGACCGACGAGATCTGCTCACCGGTGCAGATGGTCCTGGATAACGATCTGGCGGGCTCGCTCACGGCGCTTCTTCGTGAACCGGCCGTCAGCGAAGCGGACTGTGCCCTGGAGGAGATCTCGGCGGTAGGAAGCCGTGGCCACTTTCTCGACTCCGAGCTAACCGCCTCTCGTTACCGCCAGGAAATTTTCTTCCCGATCACTTGGTCAAACCGGTCCCTGACGGGATGGCAGGAGAGCGGGTCGAAAACCGACGTCGATTTGGCGCGAGATTACGTGAACCGCTTCCTGGACAGCTTCCAGCCGGCCAGCACTATTTCGGCCGAGGAAGAACGGGAATTGCGCGGCATTATTCAGTCTGCCCTGCGTTTTTCCGCGTAGATTGGGAGTGTCCGCATTCTCCCCGGGTTATCTGAGAATCATATGCCCCCGATGTCACGCAGACGCTTTCTTTCAACCTCGGCTCAGGCCGCCTTTTCCTTTCATATCATCCCGAGCGGTCTCCTCGGCCGGCGGGCGCCAAGCAACCGCCTGAATCTCGCCTGTGTGGGCGTGGGAGGCTTCGGCGCGATCAATCTGCAGGCCTGTGAAGGGGAGAACGTCGTAGCGCTCTGCGATGTCGACGGCACCTACGCCGCCGAAACGTTCGCCAAGTACCCGAAGGCCAGGACTTACAAAGATTACCGGGTGATGCTCGAAAAGGAGAAGGATATTGATGCGGTCATCATCGCCACTCCGGACCACTCCCATGCGGTGATCACCATGGCCGCGATGGAAGCAGGCAAGCATGTTTACTGCCAGAAGCCGCTCACCCATACCGTTCGGGAGGCCCGGCGGATAACCGAGGCGGCTCGCCGATACGGCGTACAGACGCAGATGGGGAATCAGGGGCATTCTTCGGAACATATCCGCCTGCTCAAGGAGTGGATCGATGATGGCGCCATCGGCCGCGTGACGGAGGTTCACGCCTGGACCGACCGCCCGGTGGGCGGTGAACCGTGGCTGACCTTTCCGGTCCAGGCGATGCCCAAAGAAACCCCGCCTGTTCCCGCCGGCCTTGACTGGGATCTCTGGCTGGGCCCGGCGCCGTACCGCCCGTATCACCCGGTCTACCACCCCACGACCTGGCGAGCCTGGCTGGACTTCGGGAGAGGTCCGCTCGGCGACATGGGCTGCCACGTCCTTGATCCCGCCTTCTGGGCGCTCGACCTCCAAGCGCCGGAAAGCGTCCAGGCGACTTCCACGCACTGGGAACCGGAAGTCAGCTCGCAGACCTACCCCCGGGCTTCGATTGTCCGTTACCGGTTTCCAGCTCGCGGAAACCGGCCCCCTGTCGCTGTGACCTGGTATGACGGGCGCCTCTTGCCTCCCATACCCGACGAACTGGAGGAAGGCCGCACGCTGCCCTCTACCGGCGCGCTTATCATCGGCGATCAGGGCAAGATCGTACACGGGGCTCTCGGGGCCGACGGCATGCGGTTAATACCCGAGAAAAGAATGAAGGAGTACAACCGCCCGAAGAAGACCCTGCCCAGGATCCGGGGGGGCCACGAAGGCGACTGGCTGCGCGCCTGCAAGGAAGGGGCAGGAGGCAAGCGGCCCAGCTCCCACTTCGACTATGCCGGCCCGTTGACGGAGACCGTGCTGCTGGGGACTGTCGCTATCCAGATGAAAGATCAGAGGCTGGAGTGGGATTCCGAGAACCTGAGATTCAGGAACAGCGCCCGGGCCAATCAGCTGCTCCACAGGGAGTATCGCGACGCCTGGCGCCACCCTGCAGGTGGATAGGGAAGGGAAGACGGCAAGCCTGTCAGTCAAACCGCTGGCCGACAATTGCAAGGCGGTCGTGGTGCATCTCCCGAATGACCGGACGAAGCGCATTACCCCGACGGCAGGCGGCGCCCTTACGTTTTCTGTCAAAAGAACCTAGGCCGCAAACTGAATGGGAATGAGGAGAGGGCCATGTTCAAACTTGCATTGAGGTTGGTTCCGTCACTTGTATTGACTGTTCTTCTGTTTGTGCCCGAGGCCTATGGCCAGGTGCACGTATGGCAAAGGTGGGAACAGTCCCTCACGAGCAGCAAGAACTACGAGAATCCGTACGCAGACGTCATTGTTGAGGTGACGTATTCGGGCCCTGGCGGCAGAACGATCAAGACTCGAGGCTTCTGGGACGGTGGCGCCGCCTTCAAGATCCGGTGCGCCTTTCCGGTCGCCGGCACCTGGAGCTGGGGCACCAGCTGTTCGGACACCTCGAACAGAGGTCTGCACGATAGGAGCGGGAGCGTGACTGTTTCCAGCTACAGCGGCGACAACCGGCTTTACCGGCACGGCTTCCTGAAGATCAGCAGTGACGGGCATTACTTAACGCACGACGACGGGACCCCGTTCCTATGGATGGGGGACACCTGCTGGGCTGCGCCGATCAGAGCCACGCGGGCCGAATGGCAGACTTACGTCAAAGACCGGGTAAACAAGCGCTTCACGCTGATCCAACTCGGACAGGCGCAAGAGTGGATGGGCAGTACGGATAGGGAAGGCAATACCCCGTTTACAGGCCGAGGGATAACCAAGTGGAATCCGGCATTCTGGCGGAGTTATGAACAGAAGGTGGAATACGCTAACCAGCAGGGCCTGGTCATACTGGCGGTGGGGCTTATGGAGCCCGTGAGCAGGTATCCAGCGTCGCCGGATGCTCAGCTCTTTGCGAAGAACTTCGTCGCCAGGATGTTCGGCAACTTCGTCATATTCTCGCCGAGCTTTGACAGCCCGGACATGACATTGGCTGACGATGTAGGCAACGCTGTCAACAGCGTTACCCCGATGCATCTGATAACCCAGCATCCGGGAACGCCTTATCATCCTGAGACGAATACCTTCGCGGAAGCCTATTACGACAGGGACTACCTGGATTTCTCGTCTAACCAGACAGGACACAACGATGGTGACAAGAAATGGTGCTATTGGAAGGCCGTAAACTGGAACCTCAGTCTGCAAAGCCGCAAGCCCGACAAACCCGTCGTGAACATAGAGGCCTTCTACGCCAATCAGGTAGAGGAGCTTGGGACATGCACCGACCTCGACGCGAGGGCACTCGGGTACCTGAGCTGGCTGTCCGGCTCGCTGGGTTATACCTATGGGGAAGAATGTTATAGCTGGAAGTGTGCGGATTGCGTCGACTGGGCTGAGGGATATGACGATGCTTCCGCCAGTCAGATGGGCTACATGCACGACTTGTTTGATTCAATCGCCTGGTGGACATTGAGGCCTGCGCACAACTTGGTGCAGAACCAGTCGTCCCAGGACCAGACCAGGATAGCTTTGGCGAAGAGCGTGGATGGGCGCCTGGCAGTCGCCTATCTTCCAGACAACAACAGCATACAGATCGCCATGGGGGAATTCCCGACCCCAATGACGGGAAAATGGTTCGACCCCAGAAATGGCCAATACACCAATATCGGCGACATAGCCAATTCGGGGACTTACACTCTCGACCGTCCCGGTGCCGGGGACTGGGTGTTGCTTCTTACCTCCGCCTCGAAGATTTCCCCGCCATAGCCCAGAAGACCCATCGTAACTGCCGATACCAGCCGCGATGGGTGGATCCTCTCTTTCCTTCTTTATTCCTTTCTCGGCACGATCGGTCACTGTCTCGACCAACTGAAACCGCGCGTGGCCAAAGTGCCCGCCAACGCTGAGTCAAACGCTGGCAACATAATCGGTCGCATCCCTTCGGCGGTGGCCATGGCGCGACACTCCACGATTACATCAGAAGGGAAATTGGGGACCTGCCCCGGTTGGGGAGGTTCACTGAGTACACCCGCCCAAGGTCCTCCCGAAAGAGCGATCTTTCCCGGCCGAACATCTGAGCAGAACTCTGCCGCATGCCTGTCCAGTACAGCGGGAAGAGCCCCAAAACCATCGCAACATCTGCCAGGACAGCGGATGATTCAGGCTCAAGCCGGATTCCGTCCGAGGGCGCAACGCGCTCGGAAATCGACCTCCTTGATAGGCACAAGGGCTGAATTATTACGGGGCGTGGTCATGGTCGGCCTGCGTTTTTACCCTTCTTGATTGGGTATCTGACTGTTCTGGATGGCCTTTGCCACCTGTAATCGCAGTGTCCCGATGTTATCGTTCTTCGGCGTAATCCGAAGTCTGGCCGGACTCGCAGGATCCTCGAACACCTTCATCTTTGGGACCTGCCCGCGCGTCCGCCTCCCGCGCCGCTGCTCTGGAGCAAATCTCGATGCCCTCACCGCGCGCTCGAACCCAAACCGCTCCTCTTCGGCCGAGCACGCCGGCGGAGTTTTCGTCGACGACGTTCCCGGCTTATGCCGAATAAGTGCTCCTGGCGAAGGGAAGCGGCGTCCGGAGGCGGGAAACAGCCCGGGAACGCTCCCCGCAGGGCGGAGTTGCATTCGTTCCCGGCCTGCTTCCCGCCCCTCCGGACGGCGCTTCCCTTCGCCAGGAGCACGGAGCCTCTGTTAACCGCCCCTCATTAGAAGCGGAACCGCAGGTCACCAGATGGATTGGTTGTCAATGCCGACCCCGGTGCGGCTCGGTTTTGGAAACCAGGAGTACTCCGGAGTAGCTGTACCCGCATACGGGCGGGCGTACGGAATCACGGCCTGCGTCGGCGCCGTACGCAGCTTCCAGTAGTACCCCAGCGGCCCGCGCATCGCCTGCCACGTTACCCCGCCATCAGTGAAGGTGGCCCCAACGACGTCACGAACCCCGGCGCACTCGAGCCTGAAGTGCCCCCAACTGTGGCAACGTATAGGAAACAGTCAGGGTCGTCGCCCGCGGTGAGGTGTAGCAGTCGGAGTTCCGACGCATGACCGTGCCTTGGGCGTAATACGTACTGTTCGCCCGAGTGACCAGGCTACGGCTTAAGTTGCCCGAGCCAAGCGCGCTCGAGTTATAAAACACGTTGCTCGCCACCTGGTTATTGCCGGTAACCGCTCCGTCGACACCAGAGTCAATAGCGACGTTTCCACGCACGTCGTTATTGTCTCCGTTGCCGAAATATGTCGGAAAGATAGCCCATCGAGTCGCTTTAACAATCGTGTTGAGGTATGCTTCGGAGTAGTTCAGCATTCCGATGGACATGGCGCCGGCTACCGTCTCACCCGTAGAACCCCCGTCCCACTTCATGTCGTAGAAAACGTTCCCAATAACCGAGACGTTGTACTTGCAGTACCGCCAGCCATGAACTCCTGTGATGCCGTCGGTCATAATGTTGTCCTTGACCAGCACCCAATCTGCCCCCCACCCGGAACAGTCAGTAATCTGATCGTCAGCGAGTGAGATCATCCGGCCCTCGCCGCCACCCTCTGCGCCCCAAGTCGCGTTGCGACTATGATGGATTCGGTTATGGAGCCATATAATCGGATTGCCGGACGTCGCGTGGGCTTTTACAGAGTTTAGCCCCTGTGTTCCGCCGTCAAACGAGGATGTAGCGTACAGATCGTTATTCTCAACCACGAAGCCCGACATATCTGGGCCACCGTCGTGCCCAATCTGAATAAGCCTCTCAGAAAGGTTGTAGATTTCGTTGTTGACGATCCGGTGATTTGTCCCCAACTGAAGGGCGACGCCGCAACCAGCCCACGGAGCGCTGGCGCCCCAATTCTCCCGAACGACGCCGTTCTGCAGCGTCACACTGTTGTAAGTAGACCAATACCCGCCGATCGTCGAATACAGTCCCTCGTACCCCTGGCCACGACCCTCCAACAGGCACCGGTTAACGACGACGTTGCTCAAGGAGGAGTACTGACCGAGCCTGATACGGTACTCATCGGACAACACCGCGCCCGAAGGTGGGAACGACAGCCGATGAATGATCCAGTACGACCCGTCAACCCCCAGCGCGCGAAACTTCGCCTGTTGATTTGAGCTCTGATTCCACGGCTCGTCGTTATTATCGCCATCGCGGGTATAACGCAGCACCTTGCGGGCGCCGGAGCTGCCAGAAACAGAGATGTTGATAACTCCCTTCCCGGTGTAGTCACCAGGCTGCACACAGATGAACTGCGAACCCCCATTGATTTTGGACTCGATGGTCGACTCGGAATCGGAGGTTGTAATAGTCTGCTGGCACGACTGCGAAACGTACCAGGCAACATCGACATTGTTGTTTGGATTGTCCGCACGAGCTTCGTACAAGGCTGTGTAGCCATTCAGATCGGGGGGCGGCCCCGTGACCCCTTCGAATGCTCCCGCTGTGGGATCGGATCCAGCCCGACAGACCGTCGCCATATCACCGGGGGCGATCCCATCGCCGCAATCGGCCTGGTCGACCACGACGTTGTCGAAAACGCCGGTGCACAGGGTACCGTCGGCATGCGAGGTTATCGCCAAACCGACGTACACGCTGCTCGTCATGCTGATCGTGACCGCCGTCCCGAGTTGTGTCCAGGTCACGCCATCGCCTGACCGATACGCGGAGAAGCTGTCGCCCGTGCGAACCAGCTCGACCCAGTACGGCGCGGAACCGGTAACGCCATCGTACTCACTCGTTCTACCCGTGCTGGTGCGCCATAGAAAACCAATGCCGCTTGGAGCGACTAAAGCGCTGGCGTGCTTGGAATCGGCGTTCAGCGTCTCGCGGATCATCACGCCGGCCTCGGCCCAGGCGTTAGTGTTCTCCACGCTGGCGACCCGGGCCACGATGGTCCCATCCCCGCTCATACCCTGATACGCGAATTGGAACTCATCGGCGGTTTCCCAAATATCCACGCCTCTGCCCTAATGGTAAACGTGCCGCTTGCGTGGGCGGCGGTGCCCGTCGCGGCCACAGCGCCGATGTCCTGATGCTGCCACGGCGCAGGCAGCCCCTGCTCGATCGTATAGGTCCCGCTGGTGACACTGCTGTCGGTCATGCCGCTCTTGTAGGCGATGGCCTTGAGCGTGGTCGTGACGCCGATGTTGACCGGGCGCGGAATAGACCGTGCCGTTGGTCTGGCTCGGCGTGCTGCCGTCCGTCGTGTAGCGGATGGTCGCCCCCGCTGGTCGCGGAGCTGATGGTCACCGTCTGCGCGCTGGTGTACGTGCCGGCAGCCGGGTTGAAGTCCGGCGCTGCCACCTGCAGCGGATGGTATAGGTCCCGCTGGTCACGGTGCTGTCGCGTCATGCCGGTCTTGTAGGCGATGGCCTTGAGCGTGGTCGTGCTGCTGATGTTGACCGGGCGCTGTGAATAGACCGTGCCGTTGTCTGGCTTGGCGTGCTGCCGTCCGTCGTGTAGCGGATGGTCGCGCCCGCTGGTGGCGCAGCTGATGCGTCACCGCTCTGCGCGCTGCTGTACGTGCCGCCAGCCGGGCTGAAGACCGGCGTGGCAACCGGCTTCAGGTTGGTGTAGGTCGCGCTGTGTCACGGTGCTGTCGGTCATGCCGGCCTCGTAGGCGATCGCCTTGATCGTGATCTGGCGGCCGACGCTGATCGGACCCGAGTATAGACCGTGCCGGCGGTCTGGCTTGGCGTGCTGCCGTCCGTCGTGTAGCGGATGGTCGCCCCCGCGGTCGCGCAGCTGATCGTCACCGTCTGCGCGCTGGTGTACGTGCCGCCGGCCGGGCTGAAGACCGGCGTGGCCACCTTCAGGGATGGTATAGGTCGCGCTTGTAGCCGCTGTCGGTCATCGCCGGCCTTGTAGCCGATCGCCTTGAGGTCGTCCTGGCGGCCATGCTGACGGACCGAGGATAGACCGTCCGTGGTCTGCTTGGCGTGCTGCCGTCCGTCGTGTAGCGGACGGACGCCCCGCCGTGGCGCAGCTGATGCTCACCGTCTGCGCGCTGCTGTACGTCCCGCCAGCCGGGCTGAAGACTGGCGCTTCCACTTGTTCGATCACGATGTTGCTGAAAACGCCGGTGCACAGGGTGCCATCGTTTGACGAGGTTACCGCCAAACCCACGTAGACCGTGCTCGTCATGCTGATGGTCCGTGTCGTGTCGACCTGCGTCCAGGTAGCGCCGTCTGGTGACCGATACGCGGAGAAGTCGTTGCCCGCGCGCACCAGCTTGACCCAGTATGGCGGCCCATAGCCCGAAGCGCTCATGGCCGCAGTCGTCCCGTCCGTGGTGCTCGCGGCGCTGAAAGGTGACTCCGTAAGTGGTTCGATTGAAGGGCAACGAACGCGTTCTTGGAACCGGCGGCCAGCGTCTCGCGGATCATCACGCCCGCCTTGGCCCACTCATTGGTGTTCTCCACGCTGGCGACCCGGGCCACGATGTTGCCATCGCCGCTCAGGGTCTCATACGCAAAGCGGAACTCATTGGCCGCGTACCAAATTTCCGCGCCGCTGCCCTCAAGGGTAAACGTGCCGTCTGGCGCGTAGGCCGCGGTGCCCGTCGCGGCCACAGCACCGATGTCCTGCGTCTCCCAGGGCGGGGGCAACGAGGTGGTCACATTGGTGAACTCGGCCGTGCACAGGGTGCCGTCGGCATGCGAGGTTACCGCCAACCCGACGTATACGGTGCTCGTCATGCTTATCGTCACAGCCGTCCCGAGTTGTGTCCAGGTCACGCCATCGCTTGACCGATACGCGGAGAAGCTGCTCGCCCGTGCGGACCAGCTTGACCCAGTACGGCGCGGAACCCGGTAACGCCATCGTACGAGCTGCTCCCTACCGTGCTGGTGCGCCATAGAAAACCAATGCCGCTTGGAGCGACTAAAGCGCTGGCGTGCTTGGAATCGGCGTTCAGCGTCTCGCGGATCATTACTGTTGGCCTCGGCCCAGGGTTATTCTCCACGCTGGCGACCCGGGCCACGATGGTCCCGTCACCGTTCATGGTCCGATACGCAAAGTGGCAACTCATCGGCGGTTTCCCAAATATCCACGCCGCTGCCCTCAATGGTAAAAATGCTGCTTGCGTAGGCGACGGTGCCCGTCGCGGCCACAGCGCCGATGTCCTGATGCTCCCAGGGCGCGGGCAGCCCCTGCGTTGTGGCGCTGGCTTCGTTGCTATAGCTCGAATCGCCGCCGGCGTTCGTGGCGCACACGCGGTAGTAGTACAGGGTGCCGGCCATCAGCCCCGTGTCCTGATAGCTGGTCGTGTTGGCGCCCGTCGTGGCAATCTGGCCCTAAGCGCCATACATGCCAGTCTTGCGCTCGACTTTGAAGCCGGTTTCGTTGCTGGAATTGTCGGTCCAGGTAAGGTTGATCTGCGTGCTGGAAACGGCGGTCGCGGTGAGACCTGACGGAGCCGCAGGCTGGGCGGAGGCCTCAGACGGCAAAAGCATCGCAGCGAGCAGTCCGCAGACAGCAAAGACGACGCAAGTCCCGCCATCGCGATGCAGAACCAACCCTCGACCAACCGGCACTACAACGATTTTTTTGATTCTTAAACACGTTCCTCCCCCTTTTTCGGTTGACTACGATGCCAAAAATCAAGTCAATTCCGTGCAGTACCTTCGAAC
>CAVUUN010000005.1:0-72740 GCA_963744645.1 uncultured Acidobacteriota bacterium | reverse complement strand
CGGTCCACTGTGTCTACCCTGTCCACTTCCACGTCACCTACTCGATGTAACCCAGACCCTTCAGGCGCTCCTCGACTTTCCGGTCATCGTCGGCCGCCGGCTTCTCCCCGGCGCTCCGCAAGGCCTTGTCCAGCGTGTGCGCGACATACTCTTCCACCGAGCTGTAGCCTTCCTTTTCCGCCTGCCTGCGGCAACGGTCGAGCAGATCCGGGTCTATCTTCACTTTTGTTCCGAACATGGAAGCCTCGTCAAAAAATGGGTTCGCCCTTCATATCTACCGTCTTTTGAAGCCCGAACTCCTTGAGCACCGTGGGCGCAAGATCGAGCAGGGTCGGCCGGGCGGCCCCGATGCGGCGGTTGGCGAACAGCACTCCCGGCACCAAATCCGGATCCATCAGGTGATCGCCGCTCCACGGATCCTTGTTGTCAGCAAGGAGCTCGTTCGAGAACAGCCCAAGTACCGTCTCCCAGGAAGCTCTATAACCTCTGTTGTAGCACACCACGAGGTCCGGTGCGTTCCGGGCAAGCGGCCCCGTGTAGATGCGATCGCCGCGAAGCACGCGGGTCACGACTCGCCCGCCGTCAACCGGGTCACGCATCTGGAGAAGCTCGCCCGACAGGCGCGCAAGCAGCTCGTCCCGCTCGGCGGCGGACACGATCCCGGCTCTTTCCCGCCCCTTGAGGTTCAAATACAGCCCCGCAAAACCGAGCCCGTAGGCCTTCGTTCTCCCCCAGTCGAACGCCTCGAGATAGCCGCTTCCCCCCGACTCTTTCCGGGCGGCGTACCCCTTTTCGACCAGCCAGTTGTTCAAACTGAAGGCGCGTCGAAATCCTGCGAAGCCGTGATCGGACATCGCAATGACGAGCGTATCCGTGCCGGCCGAGCGGAGGACACGCTCCAAAAGGCGTTCCATAGCTTCGTAGACCCTCTGGATTTCGGGCGATGGGATTTCCCGGTCTTCCTGTCCGGGGCTCTCCATGGACCTCCAGAACATGTGCTGCTGCTGATCGGCGCGACCGCTGTAGAAGAACAGGAGACCCGACCGGAAGGTTTTGAGCTGGTCATCGAGCAGACGCAACTCTTCCTCCTGCAGCAACCGACCCTGCTGCAGGAACTCCTCGCCTGACAAAACGCCCGACGAAACGGCCTTGGTATCCTCAGCAATCCCCAGGGTCGAGTAGAGGCCCACACGGCTCGCCAGCTCCCGAGCATACCCGGAGGGCGCGGAGATAGGCAGCACTGGCCGAGAAGGGTCGACGTTGACGGGACTGACATACAGCTTGAAATCCGGCCGCACTTCCTTCAAATAGAACCGGACCATCCCCTGGACCGAAGCCGCCACGGGCAGGACGGGAAAATTGATCGAAACCCAGGCACTCCACTCGCCCGTCTTGAGCAAGACCTGACTATCCTGGACCACGACTTTGGCGACGGGGTTACCAGAGTCGATGAAGACTTCGAATGGGACGGAGACGAGCGCCCGGTCACGTCGGAACCCGTTGGGGGGACCGGATAGCTTCCCCTGCACTCGATCCCCCACGACCTTGACGTAAGAGATCCGTCCCCCGGAGACCTCTCCGTAGCTCCCCGGAGGCTCGTCCGTGTAAAAGGAGAACATCCCGTAGGTTCCTTCCAGATCCGGGGTGCCCATGCCGGACAACTGCCTCGCCGGACAGTCGGTCGGAGGATAGTTGGCAGGGATGCGAATGATCGTGCACGGCACTTCGTTCTCTTCCAGGATTTCCCAGAAGGCCCGCCCGCCGCGGTTCAGACGGATCTCTCCCGGCCAGATCGGAAACTGCCATTTCCCAAGCGGGATTTGCCAGCCTGGTTCTTCGGTCGTGGTGCTCGACAAGTACGGTTGGAGGGTCGCCGGGTCCCGGTGAATGAAGTCGAAGATGCCGTGGCCGCCCGGGTTCAACCCCGTGATGAAATTGGACCAGGCGACCGGGCTTTCGGCCGGCGTGCTCGTGCCGAGCTCCGTGAAACCACCCTGGGCTGCCAGCTTCGAGAAGTTCGGCAACCTGCCGTCCGCCATCAGGCGCTTCGTGATCACGGGATCCAGACCGTCCAGCCCAAGGATGATGACTTTCTTCGCGGGAGGCGGGGACGAACCACACGCCGCCAGAATGAGAAGAATAGCAAGACTGAAGGGAAGCGCCGCGATCCGGGCAATCGGTCTCTCCATCACTGTGCCTCTTCTCCTGCGATCACGGCTTTCCCTTTCATGTGCGGGGGGATGGGAACCCCGAAGAGCGAGAGAACAGTCGGGGCGATATCCTTGATGTCCGGTTTCGGATTGGTCAGCTTTCGGTTGGCGAATAACACGCCCGGGACCAGCTCCGGGTCCATGCAATGGTCTCCGCTCCAGGCCCGGTCGTTCTCCTCGAAAACCGCATCGGTGACCTTGCCGCTCGCTCCCTCCCAGGAAACGCGATAGCCGCGGGGGTAGCAGACGAGCAGGTCCGGACCGTCCGACGCGTAAGGCCCCGGGAAGGCCTTTTCCGTCTCGAGTACCCGGGTTACGGCCTGGGTACCGGTCGCCGGGTCGACAAGCTCGCCGAGCTTCGAGGCCAATTCCCGGCGCAGTTCCGCAAGTTCTCCATCTTCGTTCACGACACCTTGCGATTCCCGCCCCTTTCGGTTGACGAAAATTCCCGCCAATCCGAGCGAGAAGGCTCTCGTTTTGCTCCAATCCACCTCGCGCAGCCATTCACTCGAAGTCGTTCTGCCATCCTTCAGCGCCAGGTAACCGTTTTGAAACAGCCAGGTGTTGAGATTCACGCCGCGCCGAAAAGGGGCAAATCCGTGATCGGACATGACCAGGAGCACATCCTTCGCGCCGAGTTTTCCCATGAGCCGGCCAAGCAGGCCGTCCATCCTGACATAGAGCTCCTCGACGGCGTCCCGACCCCGCCGCTCGTAATCTCCAGGCGAAGCGGCGGCTCCCGGCGCCTCGTCGGCAACCGCGCGGAAGAACATGTGCTGGATGCGATCGGTCACGTCGAACACGCAGGCGCACATGCCCTCCCGTGTCTTCTCGAGGGCGTCAAAGAACATTTGCTCCCGCTCCTCGTGATAAAGGTAGGCCTGTTCGAGGAAACCGTCCGGATCGAGCACGCCCTCGTTTACGGCGGAGGTGTCCTCGGCCAGTCCTAGCGTCGCGAAGCGGCCGAGCAGGCGGGAAAGGTACATCGAGTACACAGCCGGGTGCGAAAGCGGAAGCGCGGGACGCTCCGGGTCGATCTGCACCGGCGTCACGTAAAGCTCGAAATGGGGCGATACGCTTTTGAGGTAAAAGCGGCAGATCCCCGAAACCCGGATCCCGAGGCCTGCCCGGAACTTGACCTGAACCCAGGCCGAATGCTTTCTCTCCTCCAATCGGATGGTCTGCCCGTCTATCTTCAGCATTGCAGTTCCTGCACCGTCGTCGACTTCGAGGCTGAATGGGACGGAAAGAGGCTCCGCGCCATCTCGAATACTGTTCTCAGGACCGAGGAGGCGGGCTTCGACCCGGTTTGCGTCCCGTGCCACGACAACTCGGCCGCCTTCCTTGCCGGGACCTACCGAGCGGTTTGTGGTGTAGAAACTGTAGGTGCCCTGTGAGCCGCGCAGGTCAGGCACGCACATGCCGGCCAGCAGGACTCCGCGGAAGCGCTCAACCGGGAAGGTGATCGGAACCCGAATCACGGAGGAAAAGACGCCGTGTTCCCCGAGAATGCTCCAGAAGGCCCGGCTTCGCCGGAAGGACGTGATCCGGGGCCGGCCGAGCGGGACGTGCCAGGGACCGATCGAAAGCGTTCGCCGGGGCGGTTTGACACTCGCCGAAGAGAGCATCGGCTCATAGGTCTTCGGGTCCCGCGTGATGAAGTCGAAGATATTGTGGTGCGACGCGTCCACGCCGGTCATGAACGACGACCACGCGACCGGAGAAACCGCCGGGCAGCTGGTCGCCAGACGCGCAAATCCGCCTTGTTGGGCCAGCGCCCGGAAATTGGGGAGCTTCCCCTGCTTCATGTAGCGCTCGGCCAGTTGCGGATCCATCCCGTCCAAGCCGAGAATGACCACCCGCGTCACACTGCTGGTCCGCCGCCTGCGTCCCCGAACAAGTGCCCTCAGGAGCAGCCTGATGGGGGAGGTGACCAGGTAGAACAGACCCAGCAGAAAGCCCGCGAGGAGGGTCAGAAACGAAGACACGAAGGCAAATCCGGCGCCCGGGCCCACGTATGCATGAGCAACCGTCAACGGGGCCAGCAGGTTCAGGGCGAGCAGGAGGACGAGCAGGAGCCCGGCCCGGCGGAAAGATGTTTTGAGCCGCAAAAAGTACGTGCCGGAGTTGGCCCTCGGAGCGCGGACGTCTCGTCCGCACCGGGATCGCGGACGTCCCGTCCGCGCGGCGGGCATCTTGCCCGCCGTTCCGACTTCTCCAAGCTGTTGCGAGCTCCGAAGGAGAACGCCGGGCAAGATGCCCGGCGCGCGGGCAGGATGCCCGCGAACCCAGTGCGGACGGGACGTCCGCGCTCCGGAAGGCCGTCCCTCGGAAGGCCGTCCCTCGGAAGGCAGTCCATTGGAATCAGCGGGTTCTCGATCGCGCAATTTCTTCACTGTTCCTGCCGGGTTGGAATCGGTTGATCGGCCATTCCGAGCGCCTCGAGGGCGCGGGCCGTTTGGTCAGTCTGAAGCTTCTCATGCGCCCGCAGGGCTTCGGCTGCCTTTTCCTCCTGCCCCAGTCGCTTGTAGGCCATCGCCAGGTGATAGTACGCCTTGGGATAGCCCGGCTCCTGGGCAATTGCCTTACTGAAGCTGGCCACCGCCTCCTGATACTGGCCCAATCGGTTTTGCAGCAAACCCCGCACGACGTGCGTCTCGAACCAGTCCGCATTCAAGGCGCTGGACTTGTCCAGCCAGCTGCGACACTGCTCGTTGTCGCCGCCCAGGTATCGCAAATACGCGATCTTCGTCATTGCCCGGAAGGAGCGAGGATCAGTGACGAGCTCGGCCTGCAGCCGCCTGTCTGCCTCATCCATCAGCTTCATCTCGATCAGGATGCTCCCCAGGTAGTAGTTCGCCTCGGGCGCCTGCGGCTTCCGGCCAAGCAGACCTTCAAAGGCCTCCTTCGCCTTCCGGAAGTCCCCATAGGCGTAGTAGCTCAACCCGGCGCGGAAGAGGATCTTCTCATCGGGGCCGAACTGCCCCATGTAGGTTTCATACGACTCCGCGGCCGGCTTGAACTGGTTCAACTGAAAGAGCGCGTCGGCGAGCACGGCGAGCTGACGGCTGCCAGCCGGGGGAAACCCGTTTTGCCTGGCCGCCTGCAAAAGCGCCGCTGCCTCCTCAGGCCGGCCGCTCTTGACGGCGATCAGTCCCCCAAGGAACTGCACTTCCCCCTGGAGTCGCTTGGACTGGGCGTCAAGCTCACTCTTGGCGACGGCCGTCTGATCGCGGTAAAGCAACGTATAAATCACGTTGAAAGCAAAGCGGGTGTCGGCCTCCATTCTCGGCCGGACCTTCTCCAGCAGAGCCTGCATCTTGTCCTGCCGACCGGTCAGGAGATAGGAATTCATCAGTTTAAGCGCCAGGTCGGGATGCGCCGGGTACTGGGGGAGAGCCGATTCCAGGAGCTTTTGTGCTTCGAGACTCTCGTTTGTCTTCTCGTAGAGGAAAAGACCAAGGTACAAACGGACTTCGGGATGGTTGGGCTGCGCCGTGTCAGCCTCGCGCAGCCGTGCGATGGCGCGATCCAGGTCACCTGCCCGAAACGCATCCACGGCCGAGTTGAAAAGCGTCGCCGCCTGCCTGGATAGCGGTGGTGCGGATTGGCTTTGCGCAACGGCACGGGCCGTCCCCCCGAGCGCGACCAGCAACACAGAGGCAGACGACGCCCTGCCTTCTGCCCGCTGCCTTTTGCCCGCTGCCCGCTTCCTTCACGGTTCCTCCCTGATCGTCAGGATCTGGTCTGCAGGCACCTCGGCAAGAGTCTGAACGTTGCCGCCGGGCCAGCGGATCTCCAGACCCTTGACTATTCTTTCAGCCCCCAGCCCGAGATGGAGACGCTTGTCGCTTGCCGAGTAGATCCCGTTGGCCGAACTTACCTGTTCCCAGAGAGTCAGTCCGGACGGCAGCACCGCCTTGACCGTCGCCCCGATTGCGTCGCGATTGCTCTTTTTTCCTTCCAGACTGAGGATGAGCCAGTGATTGGACGACGGAGTGGCGATTCTCCAGAAGACGGGCGAGTCGTTCAAGCGGGAAACGGCCGCCTCCAACCTCCCGTCGTTGTCGAAATCACCGACCGCCAGTCCCCGGTAGGCGCCGGTCTTCTTGAAATCCGGGCCTAGCGATTGCGACCAGTCTTCAAACTTGCCGTCCCCCGTGTTGTGGAAGAAGAAACACGGCTCGCGGTACGGGGTCTCCGGATTATAAAGCTCGGAATTATCGAGCACGTGCGAGCCGGCTATCAGGATGTCTTTCCTGCCATCGTTGTCCCAGTCGATGAACTTCGTGCTCCAGCCACTGTGCCTCACCGACAGCGGTGCGATACGCGAGGGATAGCTCACGTCTTGAAACAGACCTTTCCCGGTGTTGCGGAAAAGGGCGAAAGTCTCGGTCACAAGGTCGGTGTAAAAGAGGTCCGGGAGCCCGTCGTTGTCGTAGTCGTTCATGTCCGCGCCCATGCCTGAGACCGCCATCCCCGATTCGTTGGCGTAAACGCCGGCCAGGAGAGCAACCTCCTCGAAGCTCCCCTGCTTATTGCGATACAGAAAATTGGGCATCCGGTCGTTGGTGACGAAGATGTCGACCCAGCCATCCCCGTCGAAGTCGCACGGGATGACGCCCATCCCTTTTCCCAGGTGCCGGCTGATTCCCGTCTGCTCGGAAACGTCGCTGAAGCTCCCGTCCCGGTTGTTTTTGAAGAGCGCATTCGGCAACGGGCGGAAGGTATCCGGCCGGCAGTAGGTGCGCCAGCCTGGCTTGCGCAACCCGCAGTAATACTCCTGGTGCTCGCTGAAGGTCCAGTCGAAGTAACGAGTGACGAAGAGATCGAGCCAGCCGTCCCTGTCGAAGTCGAGCCAGCAGGCGCTCGCCTTGAAAGGGTGACCCGCCATCGAAACGCCGGCTTCCCGGGTGACGTTCGAGAACCGGCCATTGCCCTCGTTCCGATACAGGACGTTGTCACCGAAATTGGTGACGAACAGATCCACGTCCCCGTCGTTATCGTAATCGCCGGTCGCCACGCCCTGGGGATACCCGGTCACATCCTGCCCGTCTAACCCCGAGCCAACGGTGACGTCCTTGAATCGCAAACCGCCCTCGTTTCGGTAGAGGCGGTTGAACGCCTCGGGAGTCGACTTTCGGTGAGCCGGCGAGGGCGTCCCGTTCAGGAAGAACAGATCCAGATTGCCGTCATTGTTGAAATCAAAGGCCGCGACAGATCCTCCCATCGTTTCAAAAGGGTACTTCGAAGGAGTGGCGAAGTTATTTTGGCGGAAAGTGAGACCGGCAGACACAGCGATGTCCTCGACGCGAAAGGGCACGCTCGAAAGCAGCGCGAGCAGCAACCAGCCTGGCCACAGCATCTTCGAAGGCTCTCCTACAATGTGACGCCCAACGGCCGCTTGAGCAGAAACGAAAAAACGACAGACAAAACGATGAAAACGGTGACCCAGCCGATTTCGAACCCGAAAACCGTCAGCCTGGCACGAGGATAATCGATTTCCACCCGTTCAACTACCCGGGTCGCGGATCCCGCGCCCTGGCCTGATGCGGACCCATCGACGACCGCCCGGACCGTCTCGGACCTCGAGAGGCGAGATCGACGCACCACCCCGACGGCAATATTTCGCTCAAACCGTTCGGTTCCAGTTGTGAAGACCAGCCGGTGCTCTCCTGCCTCCCCAGCACGGACCCGCCAGTCGCAGCGGCCTTCGTCGGGGATACGCAAAACCGGAGTCTCGACCTGGAGTCCTCGGCCGGCCGCAAGGGCGGGCGTTGGCATCACTCCCGCGCCCGGCCGCGCGACGAACGCCGAGACAACCACCGCCTCCCCACGGGCCAGCGGTCGAAGCTCGAACCATCCTTGAGGCCGAGCAGCATCCAGGCGAAGATCGGCAAGGTCACGACGAGCGGCTTGAGCAGCAATCCCAGGTACACGAGATTCGCACAGGCGATTCTTTTCTCTGCGGCCCAGACCAGGTGCGCGTCGTGTCCGTACAGACGCAATTCCAGAAGATGCGCTCGGATCCGGTTCTTGGCCATGCGCAGCCGCTCCTGGTCCGAGAATTTCGCGAACACGAGGAGCAGGACGACGCCCGCAAACAGGGAGACAAGGGCGAGCGGCAGAAGCGGATTGGAGGACCCAAAGGGAAGGAGGATCCAGTCAAAAGGTCGCAACAAGGCCGAATAGAGTGCAATCCATGCGTTGTCCGGGACTCTATTTTTCCACTCGGAGTTCAGCCAGATCAAATCAAAGCGTTCGAGTTTCAGCTGGATTCGGCGAAAAGTCAGAGGACCGGTTGCCTCTCAAACGAGCCACTCGAACAATAAAGACAACCGATCGAATAAAAACGATAACCGACTCTTGTCGGTTTGTCCATCGTATCTATTGCGAGTTCTTGCTATTCGCTTTGGTCAGATCGGAATTGAAGTCGTTCGGGTTTTCGTAGTACAAACGATATACGGCATCCCAGGCCTGATCCGCGATGGTTGAACTGTTTCTTGCGATTTCAATCGCTTCCCACTGTGGATCACAACCACTAACTGTAAGGGTTTCTCACATTCCATCGAGGAGGGAATGTATGAATTCAGCCAGTGGCATGAAGAGCCTGATGGTGGTTCTCTGCATCCTTGTCTTGGCCTCACCGCTGCTTGCACAGAGCGGTCGCGGGACCATCACGGGGACGGTGACCGACAAGTCGGGAGGAGTGATTCCTGGCGTGGAGGTAACAGCCACCAACGTTGAAACCGGCGTCGAAACAAAGACGGTCACGACGGACGTCGGGTTGTATCGCATCCCTTACATCCAGCCTGGAAACTACCGGGTGGCCGCAACGATGAGCGGCTTCAAGACCACGGTTCAGGAGAACGTGCAGGTTGGGACCACGCAGACGGTCACTGCCGACTTTGCATTGGAAGTCGGCGACCTGCAGGATCAGATCACCGTCTCCAGCAATGCCGCCGTTCTCGAGAAAGACACATCCGAGATCGGGACGGCCGCTACGGAACTGGAAGTTCACACCTGGCCGATCATGGTTGGTGACGGCACGCGGCAGTTGCAGAACTTCATTTTCACGAGCATGCCGGGTACCCAGGGAGGCACCTGGGAAGGTTCGATCAACGGCGGGCAATCCTTTGCCCACGAGATCCTGATCGACGGCATCTCGATCGGCCGCATGGACATCAACGGCGGCAGCAACAACGAATTCACGCCGACGGTGGACGCGGTCAGCGAGTTCAAGCTGCAGACCGGCGCGACCTCCGCCCAGTACGGGAACTCCCAGACCGGCCTCACCAACTTCGCGATGAAAAGCGGGACGAACGAGTATCACGGCACCGCTTTCTGGTTCCACCAGAATGAAGCGCTCAATGCCAACTCTTGGGCGAACAACGCCGCTGGACGTCGGCAAGCAACCGTCGCGATTGCACAATTTTGGTGCGACCTTCGGGGGCCCGATCTTCAAAGACAAGACGTTTTTCTTCTTCTCCTATGAAGGAAACCGCCAGACGACTTACAACTTGAGCGGAGGTTACGAGGCCTTGCCCGTTGCCCCCTTCAAGAATGGGGACTTCTCGCTTCTGCTGGATCCGAATTTCACGAAGGACCCATTGTCGGGAAAGACAGTGGGCACCGATGCCTTGGGCCGGCCGGTTGTCTTCGGGCAGATTTACGACCCGGCGACGTTCACGGCAATTGGCTGATGGCAGCTGGATCCGCGACCCCTTCCTGGGAAACATCATCCCGGCGAACCGGATCAGCACGATCAGTCAGAACATGCTTTCATTCGGATTGCCTGAACCGGAGCGGTTCCAGCTTCGCCAGAACAATCCGAGTTGTCAGCGGCTGCTGCCCGGTCCTGAACATCGACAACTACAGCTTCAAACTGGACCATGTTCTGAACGAGGCGCACAAGACCACAGGCTCCTTCGTCTACAACGACCGGTATCGTCTGCGTTACGGCTACGGTGGGACCGGATACCAGTTGCCGGAGCCACGGATCCCGGGATCTCCTTTGTCTGGCGACAAGACACAGTCGACGCCGGGATATGATCATTCGCTTCGCCGAGGACTGGACGATCGGCCCGACCAAGTTGAACCACTTTGCCCTGGGTTACAACCGGTTCCGGAATGCGAATGTGTCCAACTCCTATCTGGACGGTCGCGAACTGGGCGACCGGAACTGGGCCTGCAGAATGTTGGCGGGGCGACCTTCCCGCAGCTGAATTTCGGGGGCAACAACAACACGCTCAGCGGCCAGTACCAGATCATGGGCCACACCGGTACAAACGATGCTCCGAACGGCAGCGTGATTGTTTCCGACGATTTCACCTGGATCCGGGGCGGTCACAGTTTCCGGTTCGGCGGGGAACACCGCCGCTACTACATCAATGACCGGAACGTGGACACGCCGGGCTCCTACACCTTCCACAACGAGAACACGGCTCTCCCCGGTGTCTACCAGGGAATAGACCCGGCGACCGGGCTACCAACAGGAGAAGCGGTATCGGCTCCGACTGCGACCGGTTTCGCCTTTTCGAGCTTCCTGCTGGGCGAGGTCCGAAACGCCGGTGTCAGCCTCCAGCGGCTGACGAGCGGCATCCGGTCGAGGACGACGGCCTTCTATTTCCAGGATGACTGGAAGGTGAGGCCCAACCTCACGCTCAACCTCGGCGTGCGCTGGGATATTCCGCAGCCCTATACGGAAGCGGTCGATCGAATGTCGGCGCTGGATCCGAACTTACCCAACCCTGGCGCGGACGGTTTTCCGGGCGCCCTGACCTTCCTCGGCGACTGCCCTGAGTGCAACGGCCAGACCGCCTTCGGAGAAGTCTACTGGAAGCAGTTCTCTCCCCGGATCGGGTTTGCCTGGGCGGCAGCTAACAAGATAGTCCTTCGCGGCGGATACGGGATCAACTATGCGCCGCCGATCCTGGACGGCTGGAACTACGGCTGGTTCACGGGTTTCAACGGCTCGAACAACATCAACGTCCGTGCGCCGGGCCGGAGCCGTTTCGCCGAGGATGCGAGCTTCCACTTCAGTGAGCCTTACCCGGCTTATACGGCCAGTCTGCCGAACTATGATCCGGCTCAGTTGAACGGGGATTCGATCCCCTACTACCCGCCGGAGGCGAACCATTTCCCGATGACTCAGAATTGGAACTTCGGTATTCAGTACGAGATGCCTTGGGAGACAAGGCTGGAGGTCAACTACGTCGGCAGCCACGGAAGCCGGCTCAATGACACCTATCTCTACAGTCTGAACCAGCTCAATCCCAGCTTCCTGTCCCTTGGCGACACGCTGCTGGACGATATCACCCTCCACCCGGAAATCCAGAAGCCGTATCCGAGCTTCGAAGGAACGGTAGCTCAGGCCCTGCGTCCCTACCCGCAGTACACCGGGGTTTCGACGCACCGGTTGGCGAGCGGTTTCTCGAACTACAACTCGATGCAGGTGACCGCAACGAAGCGCGCAACCAACGGCCTCAGCTTCCTTGCGGCTTACACGTTCTCGAAGGCCATGGCGACCGCCGACAACGCGATTGGCTCCGGGTACTACGGCGGCTACGGGCAGGATTTCTACAACCGGAGAGCCGACTACTCAGTTACCTCGTACCATGTGCCTCACGACCTGAAATTGACTTGGATCTGGGATATGCCGATCGGCCCGAACGGGCGCTGGTTGCGCGAGGGCTGGCTCGGCAAGGTGATTGGGGGATGGACGCTGAGCGCCATCCACCGGTACCGGTCGGGAGCCCCGATCGCAGTTGGCACCGGTGGGTACGATGACCAAGCGCTCTTTAACCCGGGATTCCGCCCGGATGTCGTTCTTCCGGAAGATCAGCAAAAACTGTCCGGCCAGCCGACTGAGATTGACTACGTCGGCGGAACCCCGTACCTGAATCCGGCTGCGTTTGCAACGCTTCCAACAACCGACAACAACGTTCCCCTGCACTTGGGCAACGCACCCCGTTACCTGCCCAACATCAGGGGCTTCAAACGCTTCGGTGAGGACTTCTCCTTGATGAAGCGGTTTGGGTTGCCGGTGAGGGAGGGTGCCAATGTGGAGGTCCGAATCGATGTAACGAACCTGTTCAACCGTATCGGCATTGCCGGCCCGGAAACAGACGTCAACGATCCTGAACGATTCGGGCGTGTGTTCAGCAAGTCAGGAGGCCCGCGGACCATTCAAGGCGGTCTGCGCGTCAGCTTCTAGTTCCTTCCCTTGCAGCCGTGGACCACGCCGCGTTGCGACGTGGTCCACGGCTCACCGAATCGAACAACTGTCGCTTAGTGGCTCACCGCTCACCCACCCCCCCAAAAATGCGCAATCAGGGGCCAATTCGAAAAAAAACGATTGCCGAGTGCTGTTGTTTTTGAGTATATTTTCCTTCGAGCTCTTGCTGTTTGCTCCGATTTCAAGGATTGCGGCATCCCAGGCGCGTTGATCCGCGATGGTCGGACAGATTTTTTGCGATTCCAATCGCTTCCCACCCCCGTGGACCAGAACCACTTACTGTCAGGGTTTTTCACATTCCAATCGAGGAGGGAATGTATGAAGGCAACCATGGGCATGAAGAGCCTGATGGTGGTTCTCTGTATCCTTGTCCTGGCCCCTCCGCTGCTCGCACAGAGCGGCCGCGGGACCATTACAGGGACGGTGGCCGACAAGTCGGGAGGAGTGATTCCTGGCGTGGAGGTTACAGCCACCAATGTCGACACCGGCGTCGAGACCAAGACGGTCACCACGGACGTCGGTTTGTTTCGCATCCCTTACGTCCAACCTGGACAGTACCGGGTCACCGCAGGCATGACCGGCTTCAAGACCGCGGTTCAGGAGAACGTCCAAGTTGGGACCACGCAGACGGTCACCGCAAACTTCGCGTTGGAGGTTGGAGACCTGCAGGACGAAATTATCGTTTCCAGTTCTGCCGCTATCCTTGAAAAAGACACGTCCGAGATCGGCACGGCCGCGACGGAGCTTGAAGTTCACACCTGGCCGATCATGGTGGACGACGGCACCCGGCAGTTGCAGAATTTCATCTTTTCGAGCATGCCGGGAACCCAGGGAGGTGCCTGGGAGGGCTCGATTAACGGCGGTCAATCTTTCGCCCACGAGATCCTGATCGATGGTATTTCGATCGGTCGCATGGACCTCAATGGGGGAAGCAACAGCGAGTTTACGCCGACGGTGGACGCGGTGAGCGAGTTCAAGCTGCAGACCGGCGCTACTTCCGCCCAGTACGGAAACTCCCAGACCGGGCTCACCAACTTCGCGATGAAAGGCGGGACGAACGAGTATCACGGTACCGCTTTCTGGTTCCATCAGAACGAGGCTTTGAACGCCAACTCGTGGGCGAACAATGCCGCGGGACGTGGAAAGCAGCCGTCGAAATTGCACAATTTCGGCGCGACGTTCGGAGGCCCGATCTTCAAGGACAAGACGTTTTTCTTTTTTTCCTATGAAGGGAACCGCCAGACGGCTTACAACTTGAGCGGGAATTACGAGGCATTGCCGGTCGCCCCCTTCAAGAATGGCGACTTCTCGCTTCTGCTCGATCCGACTTTCACGAAGGATCCGCTGTCCGGTACGAATGTCGGGACGGACGCGCTTGGAAACCCGGTTCTTTACGGACAGATTTATGACCCGGCCAGCGCCCGCCAGTTGCCCGACGGCAGCTGGTATCGCGACCCCTTCCCGGGGAACATCATCCCGGCGAACCGGATCAACGCGATCAGCCAGAAGATCCTCTCGTTTGGTTTGCCGGACCCGGTGCGTTTTCAGCTCCGCCAGAACACCCCGGCGGTCTCCGGATGCTGCCCCGTGCTGAACATCGACAATTACAGCCTCAAGGTCGACCATGTTCTGAACGATGCGCACAAGACGACTGGCTCCTTCGTCTACAACGACCGCTATCGCCTGCGTTACGGTTACGGAAATACAGGGTACCATTTGCCCGAGCCGCAGATACCCGGGTCTCCCTTACAGGGGGACAAGACCCAGGCAACGCCGGGGTACATCATACGATTCGCCGAGGACTGGACGATCGGCCCGACCAAGCTGAACCACTTTGCCCTGGGTTACAATCGGTTCATCAACCGGAACGTGTCCAACTCCTTCCTGGACGGTCGAGACTGGGCGGCGGAGCTGGGTCTGCAGAATGTTGGAGGCGCCTCCTTCCCGCAGCTGAATTTCGGAGGTTTCAACAATACGCTCAGCGGCCAGTACCGGATCATGGGTCACACGGGAACAGGCACTGCCCCCAACGGCAGCGTGATATTCTCGGACGATTTCACCTGGATCCGGGGCGCCCACAGCTTCCGAATCGGTGGTGAGCACCGTCGCTACTACTTGAATGAAGGGTCGGTCGACACACCGGGCTCCTACACCTTCCACAACGAAAACACGGCCCTTCCCGGGTTCTCGACCCAGACCGGGTTTGCGTTTTCGAGCTTTCTGCTGGGATCGGTCCGAAACGCGGGTGTCGGAGTCAACCGGCTCACCGCCGGTATTCGCTCCCGGACCACGGCCCTCTATTTCCAGGACGACTGGAAAGTGAACCCCAACCTCACTCTCAACCTCGGCATTCGGTGGGACATTCCGCAGCCCTTTACGGAAGCAGCCACTCGAATGTCGGCGCTGGATCCGACCAAACCCAACCCGGGCGCGGACGGCTATCTGGGCGCTCTCACCTTCCTTGGTGACTGTCCCGAATGTAATGGCCAGAAGGCCTTCGGGGAGGTGTACTGGAAGGAGTTTTCCCCACGGATCGGATTTGCCTGGGCGGCACGCCAGAAGATCGTCGTTCGCGGCGGATACGGGATCAACTACGCCCCGCCTATCCTGGACGCCTGGCACTACGGCTGGTTCACCGGCTTCAACGGCTCGAATAATATCCCCGTCCGCGATCCAAGCCGGATCCGTTTCAACGAGGACTCCCCCTACAATTGGAGTCAGCCTTACCCGGCCTACACGGCGAGCCTGCCCAACTATGATCCGGCCCAGTTGAACGGGGATTCGATCCCGTACTACCCACCGGAAACCAATCGGTTCCCGATGACTCAGAATTGGAACTTCGGCATTCAGTACGAGATGCCTTGGGAGACAAGGCTGGAGGTCAACTACGTCGGGACTCACGGCAGCCGTTTGAACGATATGTACCTGGGCAGCCTCAATCAGCTCAATCCCAGTAACCTGTCGCTCGGCGACACCCTGCTCGAAGACATCAACGATCACCCGGAAATCAAGAAGCCGTATCCGAGCTTTGAAGGCACGGTCGCCCAAGCGTTGCGTCCATTCCCCCAGTACACCGGGGTTTCGACGCACCGGTTGGCGAGCGGTTACTCGAACTACAACTCGATGCAGGTCACCGCGACGAAGCGAGCAACCACTGGCCTCAGCTTCCTGGCCGCCTACACGTTCTCGAAGTCCATGGCAACCGCCGATAACGCCATCGGGTACGTCTATTACGGAGGGTACGGTCAGGACTTCTACAACCGGAAGGCCGACTACTCCCTGACCTCGTACCATGTTCCCCATGATCTGAAACTGACCTGGATCTGGGATATGCCGATCGGCCCCAACGGGCGCTGGTTGCGCGAGGGCTGGCTGGGCAAGGTGATCGGGGGATGGACGATGAGCGCCATCCACCGGTACCGCTCGGGATCCCCGATCGCAGTTGGCACCGGTGGGTACGATGACCAGGCGCTTTTCAACCAGGGATTCCGTCCGGATGTCGTGCTCCCGACCGACCAGCAAAAACTGGGCGGCCAGCCGACTGAGATAGACTACGTGAACGGAACCCCGTACCTGAATCCCGCTGCGTTTGCAACGCTTCCAACAACCGACAACAACGTTCCCCTGCACTTGGGCAACGCACCCCGTTACCTGCCCAACATCAGGGGCTTCAAACGCTTCGGTGAGGACTTCTCCTTGATGAAGCGGTTCGGTCTGCCGGTGAGGGAGGGTGCCAACGTGGAAATCCGAATCGACGTGACGAACCTGTTCAACCGTATCGGCATTGCCGGTCCGGAAACAGACGTCAACGATCCGGAGCGTTTTGGTCGCGTCTTTAGCAAATCTGGAAATCCGCGTACCATCCAGGGAGGCCTCCGCATCAGCTTCTAGGTCCTGCAGAACAAGCCACGGATCCACGGTCACCCGTGGATCCGTGGTCTGCGAACGGAACAGAACCGCAAACGGAGCGCTTTTGCGGAGTGCGCGGATTGTCACAGAGAGCGATCAGCTGGCGTGCTGGCGTTTGCTCACTGTGGCAATCCGCGCACTCCGCAAAAGACGCTCCGTTTGCGGTTCTGTACCGCTCAGCGGCCTGGGAGCGCCTGGATGGTGTCCGCCTTGGAAGTTGGGACCCACGGAGAGTGCTAACATGAGGCGATGAGTCGGACGAAACTTACCCTTTCCTGTCTGTTGGCCGTCTCCCTCCTTGCCTCGTGCTCGCGGGAAGAAAAATCGCGCCCTTCGGTTCGGGATGTCAACGTCCTCCTGATCACCATTGATACGATTCGGGCCGACCACGTCTCGGCATCCGAAGGGGGCGCGACGCCCAACCTCGCCCGGCTGGCCGCGCGAGGCGCCTTGTTCGAACAGGCGGTCGTCCACGTCCCGCTCACTTTGCCCTCCCACGCCTGCATCATGACCGGCGCGTACCCGGAAACGCACGGGATCCGCGACAATGGCGGCTTCCTCCTGGACAAAGATGTTCCCACGCTGGCGGGCGAGGCGAAGACTGCGGGATGGCGAACGGCTGCCTTCGTCGGCGCCGCAATCCTGAATCGCCGCTTTGGGCTCAACCGTGGCTTTGACGTTTACAACGACGACACGGCCGAGGAGAAGCGGCTGAAGAAATTGCCCGGGGTCGTCTCCGAGATCCGGGCGGAAGTCGTCAGCCGGCGGGGGATCGAGTGGCTGGAATCGGGCTACGGTGCGGGAGTAGGACGAGACACGGGAAGGCGCTTTCTGCTCTGGCTGCATTACTACGATCCGCACGTGCCCTACGATCCCCCCGAACCCTTCAGAAGCCGCTTCCCGAAGGACCCCTACACCGGCGAGATTGCCTATACCGATGCGCAGGTGGGACGGGTTCTCGATTGGCTCCGCACGAAGAACCTGGAAAACCAGACGCTGGTTTTCGTGCTTGGCGACCATGGTGAGAGCCTTGGGGAGCACGGCGAATACACCCACGGAGTGTTCCTGTACGACTCCACGATGCGGGTTCCCATGGTCGTGGCTGGTCCCGGAATCGCGCCCGGGCAAAGATTCAGGCAACAGGTGCGCGCCATCGACGTGATGCCGACAATCCTCGGGTACCTTGGGCTTTCCAAAGGCCCCCGCGCCCAGGGTGAAAGCCTGGTCCCCCTTCTAACCGAGGACCGGGCGGTCCGAGCCACGTATTCCTATATGGAGACTCTCTATCCCAAAACCGCCATGAACTGGTCGGAGCTGCGCGGAGTCCGGGCCGAGGACTGGAAGCTGGTGGTTTCTCCCAAACCGGAGCTGTACCAGCTCGGGCAAGATCCGGGAGAAAAACTCAACGTGATTTCCCAACACCCGCAGGAAGCCGACAGGCTTCAGAAGCGGGTCTGGGAAGTCGCCGGGCAGTCCGAGGTGGCGAAGACCGTCCAGGCCGCGCCACTGGACGACCAGACGCGAAGGGAGCTCGAATCCCTGGGCTATGTCAACGTCCACCGCCAGAAAGAGATCAGGATCGACATGTCCGGGCCGGATCCCAAAGACCGCGTCGAGGTGCTGGAGGTCATGGAGAAGACCGGGCAGATGATGAACCACGATCGCTTTCAGGAGGCGCTCCCGTCCCTGGTCCGGGCTATCGAGCTCGATCCCCACAACCCGATGCTCTATTCCAGGCTCGCCCTCTGTTATGAGCGCACCGGGCAGTACCGCAAGGCAATGGCGGTCTACCGGGAGTCGATCGAAAGAGACCTTACCAGCGACACGACTTATTCCGAACTGGGTGAGCTGCATGTCCGGATGGGCCAGATAAAAGAGGCGATCTCGGCAATGGAGCAGGCTTCAAAGATGAACCCCGCCAATCTTCAGAATCTCACGAACCTCGCCAACGCTTACCTGCAGTCCGGGAAACCGCAGGACGCGGAACGCACGCTGGCTGCGGTGCTGGCCCAAAGGCCGAGCCATGCGGAGGCGCACAACCTGATGGGGATCCTGCTGATTTCCAGGGGCCAGGCGGTGGCCGCCCGCACGCATTTCGAGCAGGCCGTGGCGGGCGACCCGGAACTCGCTGAACCCTACATGAACCTCGGCCTGCTGGCGCAGAACGCCGGGCAGACGGCAGAAGCGATCAAGTATTACTCTCTGTTTCTGGAGAAGGCGCCTCCCAGACAGTACGCGGCGGTCATCCCCCAAGTCAGATCCGCCCTGGCCGACCTGCGCGGGAACCGGTAGCCCGTAGGTCCCACTTCCCAGTGGGACTCTTCGTCGTAGACCGCGGGAGCCCACCAGCGCGTGCCGATCTCCCGTAGGTCCCACTTCCCAGTGGGACTCTTCGTCGCAGACCGCGGGAACCCACCAGCGCGTGCCGATGTCCGACTGGGAAGTCGGACCCACACGCCTTCAAAGCGCCAAACGGTCCTCGAACTTCATGTCCTTTGGTTTCATGGTTACGAAGATGTCAAACGGCGTTGGTGTGCCCCTCGTCTGAATCCTCAACGTCCCGCGGAGTGTGATCGACTTCTCCTCGCCGGTGAAATGCGGTTTCCCGGAAGCGTCAAAACGGGGGAAAACGAGGAGTGACTGCGGACTGCGGGGGCTTGGCGGTATGTATGAAACCGGTGCGATCTGGTCCTTGTCGGGGGCCGCTAAGAAAAGCGTGGTGTTGAAAGTGGCCAGCGTGGCGCTTCGGAGAAACTGGTTGATGTCGTAGAGCGCGGAATCGGACGGCGGTTGAGTCGAACAGGATATCGAAATGACGATTTCGTTTCCCGGATCCGCATTCACATACTTCTCAATCTGTTGCTGCACCGCCGGACTGGCCGGCTGGTTCATGGTCTGAAGACGAGCCAGGGCCATTCTGAGAGGCTTGGCGCTCATTAATCGGAACTGGAAGAACACCTGACTCTCCCGTTCGCCGTACGTGCCCGCCATCTGGCCAATCGGAGAGAACTGCCCAAACCCCTGCGAGAATGCCCAGGGGGATTTGTTGAGAAGCTCATTACATTCCTTTTCACTCCATTCGGTGAACTTCTTGGTTTCCCAGAACTTCGCCGCAACCAGTGGAAGAGCCAAGAGAATCAAGACTGCAAAAGCCCGCCGCCTGTTTCGCATGATAATCCTCCCTTTCGCCTGATGGCTTGAGTCGTGAGCAATGATACTACGCCGTGAATCTGTTTGGCGTTCGGGCAAGAAAGAACCGGTTTACCTGATCTTGCGTAGAGTGGCCCAAGGGCGTGAACGAAACGGCAGCGATCAGCGTAAGGAGCCGCGCACGGCAGCGAGCCAGGCGAGCGAGTAAGCGGACCAGAACTCTCGCCCCGCAGTCGCGTCTTGAAACGGCAACGCGTGAAGCGCTTGGCTTTTGGTCCGCTTACTCGCTCGCTGTCGCTCGCTGCCGAGGGTGTCGAAAAAGTCGGGGACTGCGCGAAGCGGCTGCTTGCGGGAGCCCCGGATGGGGCGAAAAGCAAAGCGGCTTCTGGACATAGGCTGGATGGCGATCGGGTTTGCTCTTTACCTTCTCCCTTACTCGAGGTTTCGAACGACCGGCGGGACGTGACTGTCACGGGGATCCGATCGAGCGCGATCCTCTCCCTGCCGTCGTCACGGGACTCGATTCCACATGGCGGGCTCGCGCCTGCAGGGCGCCGGGGACTCTGTAGATCCTCACCGCCGGGATTCCTTCGAACCGGAGCTCCTTCTCGGGAAGGAATGTCCGCTCGATCCTGTCGATCCGCTCGGCATTCTCAAAATAGCGGCGCCCGTCCTGGACGAGGATGTAGTTGGCAGGCGCGGCTTCGAGCTCTTCCTCGCACAGAGTGGCCTGCTGCAGGTCGGGACGGCCGAATCGAAGGGCGTAATACTTCACGAGCTCATCTGCGTCACTGTAGATTGCGCTGGATTGCGGGCCGGAGCGGGCGACATACGCAACTGCTTCCCGAAGCCCAAGATCATAGAATTCGTCGTGCGGGAAGTACGAACCGGCCTTCGCCATCCCGCCTCCGATTCGGTTCACATAGAGGCTGTAGTAGGGAAGGTTCTCCACACTGACCGCAGTCATCCAATAGAGGCTGCCCGCGACGAGCAGGCAGGCCGCCGTTCTCTGGACAGTGACACCGGCAGGTCGTAACCAGCGTGCGGTCACTCCCAGTGCCCAGACCAGGCCCATCGCTGCAAGCATGTACAGCCATGGCGTCAGAGATAGTGTGTATCGAAGCCACTTTCCTCCGACCAGCGAATAGAGGACGATCCAGGTGAGGAACATGAACAACACGAAGAAATGGCCCAGGTTCTGCCGGTACCTCTTCGATGCCTGAACTACGCCGAACAAGAGCAACAGGAGCAGGGGAACCGGTGCCTTGACAAGCAGATACAGAACGTAAAAGTAGATCGGCATGCCCGCGGCATCGAAAAACGCTTCATTTCGATAGAGACGCCCCATCACCTGGTAGCCATGATGGTTCATCATCTTCCCGCTCACATAGCTCACCAGATAACCCCAGGTCTCCGGATGGAGTACGACCGGGTTGAAAAGCACGAAAAAGGCAAAGAAGCTCACCCAAAAGGCCGTTTTCGTCCGGCGGTTGTGCGGATGGCGCACCAACTGGAGACGTTTGGCCAGGTAATAGAAAAGGAAAAGAAGTCCCAGGTAGTGGGGGAAGTACTTCGAGGCGAAAGCCAGGCCGAAGGCCGCTCCGCTCAATGCGTACCAGCGAATTCGAGCTCGCTCGTCCGCCCCGAGTCTGGATCCCGGGGCTTCACCCGCGAGGCTGCCCGCTGCCTTCTGCCCGCTGCCCGCTGCCTTCTGCCCGCTGCCCACTACCTGCCCGGCCACGGGACTATCCTTTCCTACGGCTTTCGCTTTCTGGTACAGGAAGAAGCCGAGCAGAAGGAAGAAGACCAGGAACGTGTCCTCTTTCGCTATCCGATTGTAAGTAATGGCGTTGATGCCGACTGCCCAGAATGCGGCGGACAGCAGCGCAACGGCCGCTCCGAGAAACGTCCGTGCGAGAAGGAAGAGAACAATCGTGGTCAAGGAGCCGACCAGTGCGTTCGGGAAACGCACCGCGAACTCGGGAGTAATCACCGGGAGACGAAAAGCGGGCACGAGTTTCTGGTTCCACCAGTCAGCCGCGACAAACATGCCCGTGGCGGCCAGTTTCATCACCATCGGGTGCTCGGCATTGACGATAAAGTCGCCATTTATATAGCTTTGGACAGCCAGTACCTTATGGACTTCATCCTCTGCCAACCCGACGTCATCCAGTCGGGACACACGGAACCCGAACGCAACGCAGACCAAAAGGAAAACCAGCAAGAGCTGGACGCTTCTCATCCTAAGACTCATGAGATCGCTAGAGAATCAGAGGTTTGAAAGTCGGACCAGCTTGGGTCGGGAAACTTGCTGGTCCCCACTCTTTTGACTTTACCTTACCGCAGATCGAAGGGGAATGGGAACCGTGCCGGGCTTTGCGGTCCGAGCTCCGGCGAAAGGAGCAAACCAATGTTATTCACTTGTCGGTCGTTCGCGCTCTCCCGGCGGCTGCCACGCACATCCTTTCTGGAGTAAGCTAGGCGCGAACGAAAAGGAGGGAAAGTGGCTTCGAAACGCCTAACACTGCTGTTGCCCGTTCTTCTCTCGCTCTGTCCCGCCGTTGCTCGAGGTTCGGCAGGCGAAGCAAGCCCCGCGGCAAACACACTCGCCGCACCAGCCGCCACGGGAGGCACGGTGCTGATCGTCATGGACGAGCGTCCTCAGATGGAGGCGATCGCGTCGTTCATCAAGATGAAAGCAGGCATCGAAAGCGTCATCGTCGACCAGGCCCACCTTCCCGAGAACTGGTCCGGTTTTCGAGCAGTTCTCGGTTACATCCACGGAAAGCTCGAAGAAGCGACCGAGACGAGGTTCATAGACTACACACAGAAGGGAGGCCGGCTTGTCCTCCTTCACCACAGCATCAGCAGCGGGAAAGCACGCAACAGACACTTCTATGACTTTCTGGGGATTGAGCTGACGGAGCCGGAGAAGTCACGCGAGCCGAGCGTGCCGGGAGGCCATTACGCATGGCGCGATCCGGTCGAGCAGACTATCGTAAACCTCCAACCCAACCATTACGTCACCAGTCATGAGGTTCAGTGGCCGGAGAACGTCCGCTACTCGTCCTCTGACCAGCCGAGCGCCGAACGCGACTGGCCGGCGCTCACTTTGCGGAATTCCGAGGTCTACATGAACCACAAGTTCACGGACGGCCGTGCCAAGACGGTTCTTCTCGGGTTCAAGTGGACCGACGACCGCAACAACCAGGCGTATGTGCAGGACCGCTCCGGGTGGTACCGGCGCCAGGGTTCGGGGCTGGTCTTCTACCTGCAGCCCGGACACTCAACTGAGGAGCTGCAGACGCCGGTCGTCTCCCAGATGATTGTGAATTCAATAGTCTGGGACGGTAAGGAGTGACTTCCGGGCGGGAATCTGGCAGGCGCGCGCCTGGCCTTAAAAGTCGTCGCTAGCATTGTCGACCCAGCTGACGGTTACGCCGGCTAAAGCCGGGACTACATACCTCTCGTACCTACCGGAGACCGTCCTACGGCTTCTCTCCCGCAGGAAGCTTGGCTTCGTAAGCCGAAATCCTTGCTCGCAGTTCGGCCGCAAGCACCTGGTTGTTCTGTTGCGTGGCGATGTCCAGCGCCCGTCGGGCCGCCCGGACAGCTTCCGCAAACCGGCCCACCTCCGAATACATGGCCCCCAGCAGCTCGAGACTCATCGGTTCCTGGGCCCCCGACAGGTTCACGGCCTGTTCCAGCTGTGGGATCGCCGCTTCAAAAGCGCCTTTTGAAGCCAGGAAGTATCCCAGCTGATACCTGTATTCGAAGCCGGTTGGATTGATGACAACAGCTTTTTCAAGGTGCGCTATCGCTTCATCGAGTTTGCCGGTTACGGCCAGGGCGGTCGCCAGGTTGCTGTGAGCATCCGCGTAGTCCGGGTCGATCTCGACCGCCCGCGTCGAATGCTCGATGGCTTCTTCGAAGCGGCGTTTCTGGAGCAGAGCGGCTGCGAGATTTCCATGGGCCTTCGCACTGTCGGGCGTCAGCGCGAGGCACTTCTCGAACTGACCGATTGCTTCGTCCAGTTTCCCCGTCTTGGCGAGGGCGATGGCAAGATTCATGGAGGCAGGAGCATTTTCGGGATCGAGGGCAACCGTCTTCTGGTACTGCTCGATCGCCTCGGGCAGTTGGCCCTGGTTGTCGAGCGCGAGTGCGAGGTTGAAATGCGTGGTGGGTTCCTCGGGGTAGATCTCGACTGTCTTTCTCCATTCCGAAACCCCTGCGGACAGCGACTTGGCAAAAGCCTCCCTGGCGGCCTCCTGCCTCCCCATTTTCTCGAAGACCGATCCGAGTCCCGTGTACGCCGCCGCGTTGTCCGGGTTAATCTCCACGCTTTTCTGGAATTCTGAGATCGCCTCTTCACTGAGCCCTTCGCTTTGGAGCGAGACACCAAGATAGTAATGAGCTCGAGCATTGTCCGGCTCCAAATCGACCGCCTTCCGCCAGACAGGGATTGCTTCGGCGTGCCGGCCGGTCCGCGCCAGCTCGGTCGCGAGATCGTTCAGCCGGTAGAATTCCGTGGCGGGCGCGTCTATCTTTTCGAGCCCGTCAACTGGGATGTTCAGGAATTCCGGGATATTGACCGCGCGGTTTGCCGCCGTCGCATCGTCGATGAGGATCGCCGGGCTGTCATTGCCGTCCTCATCGATGTGGGTCAGGTACATCTGGGTGTAGAGCGTTCGGGTCTTAGAGGAGAAGATCAGCCATCGGCCATTCGGCGAGAAGGAGTGCCAGGAATTCATCCGCTCCGCATTGCACTGGAGACGTCGGGCCTTGCCGCCCCTGGAAGGCACGATAAACAACTGGCTGTCCGGACGCATGAGGAAACCGTTGCGATTCTGGACGAAGACGATCCATTTGCCGTCCGGGGAAACCTTCGGGAAGTTGTTGCTCATCCCGTTTTGCGAGGCGCCGGCGATCGGTTCGGGTGTGCCGCCCTTGCCCTCGTTGAAAGGAATCCGGTACAGATCGTACTGAATCTGCGTCTCATTCGGATCGTTCGCGTACTGGGAGGGCTTCCTGCCAGGCGGATAAGGGTCTTTGGCTTCCGCCCTGGAAAAGACGAGGTACTTCCCGTCGGGGCTCCAGAAGGCGCCGGCCTGGACAAAGCGCGGATCGTCCGCACCCGGAAGGGGCTGCAGCCTGCCAGCCTCCCGGCTGTACCAGGCGAGGATGCCTCGCGTCGGGAAGAACACCTGGCCGAACCCGTAGTCCTTATAAAATCCGTTGTACAGTCTCTTTTCGAGGAAGCGTTCCCGGATGCCGGGGGGTGCAATGGAGGTGACGACGAAGCGACTGTCCGGCGAAACCTGCGACATGATGCCAAACCGCTTCTTTGCCGGCTCGTCCGAAAAGGCCTGCCACTTGATTACGTCCTCATTTCGCACGACGGTATGCTTCCTGACGGGAACGAGAGCGTACAACCCCTTGTCGTTCGCCCGGCCGTCTACATCCAATCCGAGCGTCTTGCCGTCAGTCGAGAAGGAGTGACAATTGGCGCAGGTTGGCAGACCCTGCATGAGCAGGGTACTGCGGGGCCGGCTGATGTCGCGCAGCCGCCAGGCAATCAGAGGCAACGCACCCGAAGGCAGGGGCATGATCACCCCTTTTTCTCCGGCAGGGACCGATATGAGTGGAACGTCCCGATAGAAGACAGGGGCGCCCACCGGGTCTTTGGAGGTCCGAATGCTCACCCGCCCGCGAGAAACCGCGTTTGCCGGGTCGTCGATTCTAAAACCGCTGATCGTGATCGTCGCCGGGCGCTCGACGGAACGTTGCTTGATCGTCGCCCAGGTTCCTTCATCGGGCTTCCAGGCATGTGCCGCAGCCAGATCGGGCCGCAGCTGGGGCTGCTCGGCGCCCGCCTCCGCGCACACCTCGTCAATTTCACCGATCGGCATCCGCTCGCCCTTAGAGCTGACACGAATGGCGGAGGAGCGATCCGTGAAAGCAACTTCGATCTGCCACACTGTCGCAGCCTCGCTGGAGTCCTGCCAGAGGATGGTCGGGGGTGTGATCTCGGGCGGGAAGATGGACCCGTCGCCCGGATAATAAATGGTAATCGCGGCCGGTTGGGGCCGGCGCGCGCCGGCGGCCTGCACGGCAATTCGCGGTGTCAGCACCGCTGCCGGCACGATTATTGCCGCAAACAACGCTCCCGCAATAAGCCAGCGGGATTGTACCTTCCTCACCCGTCCTCCTCGCCCTCAAAGTTCCAAGGGTGCTGGATAGCGTATCGAACAGGTGCCCTTGCAGGCAAGTTGCAGTTGGTAGGTCCGACTTCCCGGTCGGATTCCGGCAAGCGGTGACTGGCGGTTGCCACCTGCGAGAAAGAGTCCCACTGGGAAGTGGGACCTGCTTTGTCGGACCTCTGAGATCGCTCCCTGCCTACGATCGTTATTTCCCGGCTTGGTCCACTGCCTGGAGGAGCAGGACCGCGTCTTCCCAGTGACCGGGTGTCGAGAAATGCTCTGCCTGTCCGTCGGGAAAGTTCTTGCCGTTCAGGTTGCCCGTTCGGAACACGCCGGCGTCCTTCCTCTCCCCGGTTGCCGGGTTAATGAAGGTCAGCCGGACGTCTTTCGTGGCTATCTTGTCGAGATTGAGGAAGACCGTACACTGACCGGACAGATAGGCGAGCGCGAGATTGCCTTTTGGCGAGCGCATCGCGGTGTTCAGCGTTCTTTCACTTCCGACACCTTCGGCAAACAGACCCTGATCGGGACTTAGATCCCACCACGGCAGGCTTTCCAGAATCTGCCGCATGATCGAGACATGGCCGGCCCCCGGGGTGTCAAAGGTCGAGTCCCACCCGGGTTCCATTCGCCACATCTGGTTCTGACCGTAGGTGTGAAAACCTCCCGCCATGAAGGACCACCAGGCCTGGCGCCGGACGATGAGGGGTGTAATCGGGCCCTGTGGATATTCGGGCCCGTTTTCATAGGCTCCTTCACCGAGAACGACCGGTTTGCGGGGGACCAGGAGGGCGTCGGTAATGATCGCGGGATAGATCTTCGACCACTCGGTCCAGGTCTCGATCATGTTGAAGTCGAGCCAATCGTCGCCGTGGAAATACTGGGCGGACGAACGCCCGCCGCAGGGGTGGTAGGTAATGAGGTGAGCTCCGCCGTCTCCGTCGCGCAGACCGTGGGCCAACTCCCGGTAGACTTCCTCAAACCCGGTCGCAATCCGATCCCCGCCGTTCACCCAGATAACGTTGGAGGAACCCTTGTACCTTTGGCCCAGCCAACGCCCGTAGACCCGCGCATTCTGCCGATTGATCACGCCGACGTCGTTCACGTAATAGCCCCAGGTGGGCAGCATTGCGAGGACAAGACCCTGCTGCCGGGCAAACTCCACCAGATAATCGACATGGCGGAAATAGGCGTCGTTTGGATTGGCAGGGTTATCGTTGAGCCAGGGCTTATCTCCGGCCGCGTTAGCGATCGGAAACTTGGCCTCGAACCCGGTCCCCTGGCCCCAGGCCAGGACCCCCTGGATCACCGTGAACCCTTTTGAGGCGCGGTTGCGTAAATAGGCTTCGGCCTGAGGCCGGCTGTACTGAGCGAACAACGGCCAGGCCGTGTCGCCGAGCCAAAAGAACGGCTTGCCGCTGGAATCGACGAAATGCCGGCCATCCTGGCTGACCTTGATCGGGCCTCGGACCTCGGCCTGGCCCTGGCAAACGAGCACCGCTGCCAGCGCCAGAAAGATGCTCAGCAGACGCAGAAATCTTCTCTCCATTCCCCGCCTCCTCCTTCTGACGCTCGCCTCGGCACTTCTTCGACACCCGCCTCAGGCGTGTTCCGACTCCCGCATTATCCTTCCAAGCTCCAACCCTCGCGATACTGGCGGCCGAGCAAGCCATTGGCCTCGTCGCAGTTCGTGACGCGGCCGGCAACCGGGTCGTACTCCAGTTTCTTGCCAAGTCGATAGGCGACCAACCCAAGCGCCATCTGCTCCATCGCGGTCCCACCGTACTCGAAGTCACAGGATGTCTTCAGGCTTCCCTTGCAGGCTTCGCTCCACTGCTTCTGGAAGTGGCCAATCGGCGGGATAACGTTCTCGGCCGAACGCCGATTGTAGTAGCTCATGTCCGACTGGTCGCCAAAGGGAAGAAGAATGCGGGAATCGAAGTCGGCGACGAGGAAACCCTTGGTTCCCTTAAACATGACTCCGTGGCCGATTTTCGACAGATCAATGTACGGCTTGGGGGAACTCGGCATTGCCCCGCCCTGATACCAGGAGACGCCAATTGCCGGGCGCCAGTCATTGGCCGGATGCTGGAAGGTCATCTGGAGTTTGACGGGGGTCACTTCCGGATTGAAGGGATCGCCTTCGGCCTCGGCCGATATCGGGAGACCAGCGTCGATCGCGTTCCAGGCAAGGTCCATGGTGTGGCTTCCCATGTCACCGACCTGGCCCGTTCCGAAGTCCCAGTACATGTTCCAGTTCAAACAATTCGCTCCCGCCTTCCCGGCGAAATACTCGGGATTGTAGGGATGCAAGGGGGACGGCCCCAGCCACAGGTCGTAATGAAGAGTGGCGGGTGGAGTGCCGGAAGCAGGCAGGTAGCCGGGCTTGGGGATCTGACGATTCCCCCACGCATAGACGTGTCTCAACTCACCGACGGCGCCGTCTCGGATCAACTCGCGCACCCGGTTGAAATTCACATTAGCGTGACGCTGCGTGCCCACCTGTGTGGCCAGCTTGTTTCGATTCTCCGCGTAGGTTTTGCGGACTGTGCGCACTTCTGCCACGTTGTTGCCCAGCGGCTTCTCACAAAAGATGTGCAAGCCGCGCTTCAACGACCAGTTGGCGACGAACGCATGCGTATGGTCCGGGGAGCAGCAGATGACGGCGTCGAGATCCTTCTGATCAAGACACTTGCGCCAGTCCACGTATTGCTTCGCCTTCGGAAACTTGACCGCGGCCTCGGCCAGATGCACCTCGTCGACATCGCACAATGCCGCGACGTTCTCGCCCGAAATCGGCTCCTGGTGGACAAGTCCACGCCCCCAGACCCCGATAAGCGCGACATTCAACTTGTTACTCGGCGCATTTTGCCCGGCCCGCGTCCCGCTCGGCAGAATGAGCCATCCCGCACCGGTCACTGCTGCAGACTTTTTGAGGAATTCCCGTCGTTCCATGCGTGCTTGTCCTTTCCCTTCAGATATGCCAGATGATCCCACCGCGGATCTTAGTGCAGCCGGACACGGCAGTCAATCGGCGAAGGCGAGCAGCCGCGTCAGAACCAAAGCGAGTGAGGGTGTGGAACAAGGATCGGGGGGCTTTTTTGGAGTGCGGCGGGAAGTGGCAGAAGCTGCACCGGAGCGCGGACGGGACGAGGCTGTCGAAAAAATGCGAGGAAAGTCCCCCAAGGCTCGCTTCGCTCGCAAAAGCTCCTTGGGGTACATTTCCGCTCACTTTCTCGACACCCTCGAGACGTCCGCGCTCCCTTCGAAGCGGTCCTCGCTTCGCTCGCAGCAGCTCAGCTGGTCAGCCGGTCAGCCGGTCAGCCGGTCAGCCGGTCAGCCGGTCAGCCGGTCAGCCGGTTGATTCATGATCTTCGAACCTACGGTTTAGGAGCCGCGGCCAGCTCATACATGAACTCGACGAAAGAAAACACCACCCCGTCCAGACCCTGGATCTTGGGATTCTTGGAGTCAATCAGGAAGTACTCGTCGGGCGCATGCGCGCCTGAGCCGTGGCCGAGTCCGAAACTCCCCGCAGGCAGCCTGAGCGGGTCACCGGTAAACACGTAGCCCGGCCACGATCCGGCGTTACGCGGCCAGATGATCGGGTCGATCCCGGATCGCTTGTAGAGGCGCACCTGGGATTGAATGAACTCCGATTCACCCGGCGTGCTGGTCGGGTCATAGCCCCCGGTCATCCTGACGGCGATGTCGCCGAAGCCGCGTTTGGCGAGATGTGCCTTGAGAGCGGCGAGCGATTCCGATGCGGTCATGTCCGGCACAAGCCGCAAATCCAGTTTTGCGATCGCTTTGTGGGGGAGGACCGTCTTTCCGCCTGGACCCGTATAGCCGCCGACCAAGCCTTCGATGTTCACGGTCGGTCGGGACACCAGCATCTCCAATGCTTCATCCCAGCTGGCGTCCCGGATCCACCGTTTCACGCCCAGCTGTTTCTTGACACTCTCTTCACTCAACCGTCGGGCGCCTTCGGCAATCATGCGCTTCTCGGCAGGGGAAATGGGCCGAGCCTTGTCGGCAAAACCCTCAATCACCGGCTCGTTGCCGTCCGGCGAGACAAGGGTGGCGAGTGCCTGGACCAGGTGCCATGCGGGACTGTCCACCCGTGCCTTGTTGCTCGAATGAACGTCCTGGCTCGGTCCACGGCCCCAGAGTTCGCCGCTTGATTCAAGCTCGCATTCTATGACGCCCTTGGCACCCAGTGGGATCGTCACCAGGCCATCGAGCCCCTGGGAGGCGCCGGGCATCATCACCCCGATTGCGCCTTTTAGGGCGGCCTGGACTTCCGGCCGATGAACGATTTGGGGAAAGTGAGGCGAGCCGATTTCTTCTTCACCCTCGGCCACAAATGCCAGGTTGACCGGGAGCTTCTTGCCTGCCGCACGTATGGCGTGAAGCGCGGCCAGGAAGGCGGACTCCGGACCCTTCTGGTTGACGGCGCCCCGTCCAACCAGTACGGTTCCCAGTCCAGGCTTTTCCACGGGCTTTGCCTCCCACGGAGGTGACGACCATTCGGCCGGGTCGACCTGCTTCACGTCGTACATAAAATAGACGCCCAAAGTGCGCGGAGCGCCGGCGTCCAGGGTGGCGAACACGCCCGGCTGGCCGTCCGTCGGAACCTTCGTAACACTACCGAATCCGGCGTCTCTGAGAAGCTGCATCATCAGCTCACAGCCTTCGTTCATGCTCCTGTTCTCGGCGGCAATCGACGGCTGCCGGATCCACGACTGCAGGCGCTGCACATTTTCGTCGTGACGCTTCTCGATCTGAGCACGGATGTCAGCGAGCTCCGCGGCTGCGGCTCGCGCTTCTCGTGGCCACATCCCCGCAACCGCTCCGGCCACGGCCCCTTGAATGAAATCCCGTCGATCCAATCGAGCCATAGAAGTCTCCTCCTTATCAGTACAGCATAGCCTTTCTCCCTGGAAGTTGTCCCCTTGTGAACAAACCAGTTACGCCTGGATTTTACCGCGGTCGGACCACGGACGAGAGGCCGATTGCCTGATCGCCCTGCGCTGCTGTTTAATGGAGGCCGGAGATCAGGATGAAGATATTTGCACAGGCCAGCCAGGAAAAGACCGCACCAACCGCGGAAGGTGCGCAAAGAACGGTGCTCAGTTACGGGGGAAACCTGATGCTCGTGCAGTTCACGTTCCCTCCTGACGTCACCTCGATGGCACACAGTCATCCCCACGAGCAGATCGGCTACGTGGTTTCTGGTGAGATCGAGGTTATCCTCGAGGGTACGGCTACCGCTCGCCTGGGCGCAGGCGGGAGCTATTACGTGCCGCCCAACGTCCGCCACTTCATCCGCACTTATGCGCCCACCGTCCTGGTCGACGCCTTCAATCCGGTCCGTGAAGACTTCCTGAGGCAGGCTACCTGGCGAGAACCGGGGCCACCCAAGGTCTCGACGTGATATACTATTGGGACATTTGGTCATGAGTGACCAGCCCAACTCTGCCCGAGGCACGCCTCCCGCTGGGCAAACCCGTCATCAAATGTAACGGCCACCGGCCAAGCAAGGCCGGGGACGGCTGGCTGATGCCGGCATCAAGGAGCACCGCATGGACGGGAAAATCGACGTCGTGGCGACCGAAGGCCAAGAGGGTCGCATCATCACCAAAAATGGGGAAATAACCAGTTCGTACGCCTACGATGTACCGCCAGGCATTCCTGCGGCGCTCGCCGAGGGCCAGCGCGTTACCTTTGAATTGATGCAGGATGACCCCGGCCGCGCCATAGATATTCATGTGCGGCAGAATGGAGAATCGGGCCAAGGCGCGGAGAAGCGCCGCCCGGAGGTTCGCTACGAAGGATTTGAACAGACCGACGGCATCCGGACCTTCAGGTTCCAGGCCCACAGGCGGGGCGAGGAGAGCCAGGAAGCCGTCGTGACAGTTGACCTTGCTCTGTTGCGAAAACATGGGATTACCCTTCAGGAGGGCCCCGGGCTCTGTTTGCGGTTTCTTGAGCTCGAGCTTCAGGACGCGGCCCCTGCTGTTTCAGGGACCTGGAATCGAGTGCTGACCGAAAACGAAATGCTCGTGCACCTGGCCGCCCGCGTCCCAGGAAAGAAAAGAAACTGAACACAGACAAGTCGGACCCCGGCGAGACGATGCACGAGACGCAGCTCGACTGACAGGGTCGACGAGTAATCTAACGGATCGGAGAGTGAATATGGGAAGACCCGGACCCGCAACACAAGCGAAGAGACAGCGCGAGCGCGCGAAAAAAGAAAAGCGGAAAGCCAAAGAAGACGAACGAGCCCTGCGTAAAGAGGAAAAGGCTCGGAACCCCGCACTACCCCTTGAACCTGGACAGGACCCGGACCTTGCCGGAATCGTCCCCGGACCTCAAAAGCCTCTTTTTGATTAGCAGGCCGGGCATGCGAACGCCCGGTGCCCGGCTTATCTCGTTAATTCGAAGCCGGGCGATGCTCGTTGGCGGGAGAGACGTTGTCCCGCTTCCAGGCTTTACCATCCGCTATTGCACCTTTCCTCTTGCCTGACATCCACCAGGTGTGGTTAAGAGCAGAAGCATGAGACTCACCAATCACTGCTTCGCCCTCACAGGGTTTGGTTATCTTCCTCCCTGGAGTGTCAATGCCGTCCCCGGTCACGGTCCTGTGATCAGCGGTGCCGCGATTGCGGGGGAAATCGATCGCATCCGGGCGATTCTTCAGTCCGCCGTTCTTTCTGGACGGAGCGCTTGAAGCCTACCTGGACCCGACTGTTCCCGGCATGGGAAAATTTTCGGCCGGGTCTTCGAGAATGAGGATCCAGTCACAGCCCGGCCCGGAGCTCGGCGGCGTGTACGTCTGCACACCCTTGCTGTTGCCCGTGTGAGCGTGGTACGCGACGCCGTAGCGCGGGTCGTACCAGATCTCCTTCAGCCGTTCCCCTTTGATGACTGACTGATCGACCGTGAAGCGTTCACCACGTGGCGAGTAGATGAAAGCGAAAGAGCCGTCACTGGCTCGCGCGGCACGAATCTTGGCGCCGCCGGTTCGCGGCCCGTCCTGGATCATCCCTCCATGAGGTTCCAGCTTTTGATAGGGACGCGATTCGAAAAGCCTCCGCACGAATCCCATCTGAAAGGCTCCTGGATGGTCGAGAGCCTCGTCCCATGGGATGTCGGCCGAGAGGACCGACGGTCTTCCCGGGGCCCACATCTGCCAGATGTTGCCATTCCCGTAGGTGTGGCCGCAGGCCCCGGCCAAGAGCGACCAGTATGCGGCCTGCCGGACGTCCGCATCGTTGAACCGATCGAACCGGTTCACGTTCGCAAAATAGAACCCGACCGGAATGCACTCGTATCGCGGCTCGCCATCGAGTGTCGGTTTCGCCGGAGCGAGAGTGTAGTCATGCTCGGCGAAGAGTCCGTTATCGTGGTCGCGCGCGCCGTGTGATGACTGGTACATGTTGAAATCGAGCCAGCCGGCCTTGTGAAAGAAATCCGAAGACAGCCCCGGCCCGCGTGGATGAAACGTGATCAGGTGATTCCCGCCGTCCCCTTCTTTGAGCCCCCCGGCCAGCGATTCGACGACGCGGCGTTCCCCCTCATTGGTCGGGTTGTTGTCGCCTCCGAGAATCCAGATAATCGGTTTGTTGCGGTAGCGCCCGCCTAGAAATCGGCCGTAAATACCGGCGTTGGTTGCGTTAAGAATACCCTTGCCGCTGTCTTCCTTCCAGTAGCTTCCCCATGATGGGAGCATCCCGATGAAAAGGCCTAACTCCTGCGCTTTGTCCACGATGTAATCGACGTGGCGAAAATAGGCTTCATTCGGGCGGGCTGGATCTTTGTCGACGAGCGGCAGATCTCCGTACGCGTTCGGACTGGCAATCCCATCCAGCTCGCTCAGAACCACCGCCTGGATCACGGTAAAGCCCTTGCGGGCCCGATCAGCCAGGTATCGGTCGGCTTCCTCGCGATTCAGCCGATGGAACAGTTCCCAGGCAGTGTCCCCCAGGTAAAAAAAAGGGGTCCCGTCCCCCCGCTGGAGATATCGGCGGCTTTCAGAAACCCTCAGGTTCTGTCGGCTTCCGTTTCCCGGTGTCTGGGCGAAGAGGCAGAATTGCGCCGGATGAACCGCGCAAGCAAGGAGGACAGCAACGAAGATGCGAACAGGAAGACGCCGTACCGATCTGATCATGGGGCGAGATTGTACTGCACAGGAGACGGGAGCCGGGAGCAGGTTTTAAGCGCTTGCGCTCTGCTCTCCCTAGATTTCCTTGGTCCCCCAGATCCCCCGTACGTTTTTCCATTCGAAAAGGTGCGGCTTTTGAAAAGGCCGGCGAACCTGCTGCAGCCTTTCCCCACGGACTTCGATCTCCTCCAGCGAACCTGGCGTCATCCCCGCCTTGTTTGCCCAGCCAAAGGTCGGAATCTCGACCGGCTCGAACCCCATCACGTTGGCGGCGACCATGTCCGTGGCCAGAGGATTGGTCCCAGCAATGATCACGTCCATTTTGAAAACTTTGCCGATCGACGGGCCGTTTCCTTCCATGGCCATCGAGCCGTCGACGACCACTAGCCCGAGCTTGTTGACGCGAACCATGTCGACGACGACTGCGGAAGCCGCCGTCGGCTCGATCCTGGAAGCCTCGTCATGCATTCGTCCACGGATTGACTGGTACACCGCCCCCGGGAATACTCCAACCAGGTTCTTCATGCCGAGGGTGACCGTCGCCATCTGGTGGGTCTTCATCATCGGGACGGAGCAAAGCAGGTCGACATCGACGAGAGATTTGTGAATGGTGATCCTGTCGTAAACGAAGCCGCCCGGGTTAGCCACCTCGACCAAGTCGCCGCAATGCAGGTTTACCAGCGGGACGTGAAGCCGCCTGGCGAGCTCCGTGTACCCGAGTTGTTCAAAAACGTACTGCTGCATCGGGTTCAGGATGTCCGGCCGGCTCGTACGAAATGTTTCGGCTCCTACCACGTTGAACTTGGGTGCCGCAGCCGATCCCTCGCCGATAAGCACCTCTTTGCCGGCACGTTTCATCAGTTTAATGATCGGAGATTGATCGGGCATGCGGCGTAGTGGCTGTCTGCACCCGCTTACTCCGCTGGAAAGCGCTACGTGCGCGGCTCTGACAGGACTCGACGTGCCGCGGCGGCGCCCTCACCCCGGTCCGGACTACAAACATCCGCCCCCTGCCGGCATTGCAGATTGGCTGCCCGGTAAAAACAATGGACAAAGCCGGCATCACTCGCGCCGAGTCCGGTCAGAGCCGCGCACGCAGCGCTTTCCAGCGGAGTAAGCGGGTTCAAACAGTGAGCAGAACGTACACGGCTCATCAATGTTCAACGACCAACTATTTTCAGGAGCAGTGCGGCGCTGGTGGCGCCGTCCGACCCGATTCCTGTACCCTCCGGCACCCCGACGCGACGAGTGTGCTTACCTGAACGGACCAGCAAGAGACGGGGGGCGCAAGATCCTGCCTGCCCGGCAAAGGAAACCTGGGGCCAAGCCTCGGCAGATACCCCGGTACGGTGCCTTGAGGAGCGAACGCGCCGACCTCATGCCCAGCCTCGATCACGCGGTCGCCCGTTACTCTGAAGTAGCGGCGGACTGGGCGCGAACCGCGTAGAGCGAGCTCCGGGCGGCGATGAACAGGGTCTGCCCATCCTTCCCGCCGAACACGAGTCCGGTGGGGCGCTCCAGAACTTCGATCGTCCCCAGCGCGCGTCCCGAAGGGTCGTAGACGAAGATCCGGCCTCCGGCGACGATGTAAACATTCCCCTGCCGATCGGTCGTGACACCCGGTCCTCCCTTCTCCGCAAAGAGCTTTGGTTCCCGGAGCGTGCCGTCGGGATCGACTCTGAACACGTAGGTCTTCTGCTCAGGCTCACTGCAAACATAGAAGGGGCGACCTGGCACCGCAGGGGCCAGAGCGAACGCCCGCAGCACATCGGCCATCTTGGCGCCGTAGTAGAGCACGCCTTTTACGAAGTCATCATCTGCCGACAGAAAGAGGCTCCCGTCGGGGGATACGAAGTGGGCCGCCTTCCGCTCGGTTGTCTTCTCGATGAAATCCGGCCCATTGCGATACCGGTTGACGGGCAGGACAGGGATGGAGCCGGCGCGCGGAACCACCGGCTGGGGCTCAAGTACGGTAATCGAGTCGTCGGCCGCGTCTGGCCGGAAGGTATAGACCATTCCCTTCCCCGCGTGCGACACCACCAGCAGGTTGCCCGACTTGTCGATCGCGAGTTGGACGGGGTCGACCGGATTGTCGCGCAGCAGCGTGAGCCGGCGCTGTTCGACCGACCAACGGTAGATGGATTGGCGCATTGGATCCGTGAAGTAGACATCGCCCGCCGCGTCGACAGCCAAACCGCCGATATTGTAGAAACCTCCGGCGACCTTCTCGACCCTGGCGCCCGCGGCCAAAACCTGAGACCGCTTCTTCGGCGTCGACTGCTGGTCCGCCGTCTCGCTCCCCACTGTCAGGACCGCGAACTCGTTATCCGGGATACGCACCTGTCGGCTCTGCTCGAAAATCGTGACATCGAAGGGAGCGCGGCAATCCGTGTACGAATGCACGTTTCGGAACCGGATGTTGCGTGACTCGGACATCCTGACGGCGTAGGGGAAAGGAGCGTAGCTGCTCACAACCCGGTAGAGGAATGTATTCGCCAGGGTGATATTGCTGCAATGGTCGATTTGGAGCGGCAGCGCCTGGGCGCTCTCGCCGCGTTCCTCTTCGAACTGCAGCGCGTACAGACGCCAGTTGGAGGCGCGCCTCAGGATCACCTCGTTCCGTACGTGGTGTTCGATCGACATCAGGTAGACTCGGCCCTCCGTGTCTGTATCCGAGATGCACATCCCCGCCTGCGCGAAGGTACTGGGCGTCCAGATGTCCTTGAAGGTACCGCCTCCTCCGTTCGTGATCCAAAGGCTGTAGTACTGGCCATCCCAGCGCCGGTTCTGGTCCGGGTCGCCGGTATGGGTGTTATTGTAAACCTCCTCGCGAGAGCCATCCGGCCGATTGGTTCCGTGTCCGCCCAGGAAGCGCACATCGTTCATCATGGAGTTCTTGCCGGCCATCCATTTCGCCGCGACCGCGCGGCCGTTGATCCCCCCTGTGTACAGTCCGATACCGGTGACGATGTTCGTGCCCTCACGCGGCGCCTCTAGAAGCGCTTTGGGTGCCCCGGGCCCCTGAAACGCGGGAGTCGAATCCGGCAAATCGATGACGGTGCTGGCCGGGTGCAGTCCGATCAGGACGGTTTCCGGATGGAGAGTCAGGGTGTCGGTCACCCGGTAGCGGCCCATGGGGAAATAGAGCGTAGGGTGTTGCGCGATAGCTGACTGAAGGGCGGCAGTGTCGTCTGTCCGGCCGTCGCCCTTGACGCCCAGCGAATGAACGTTCACCCACGTCTCCCGAGCGGGCAGATCGGGGATGTCCGAGGCCGGCATCTCAGGCATCCTCGTCGCCGCCGTTGCCTGGAAGGTGGTCTCGATTGAACCGGCTGCTCCCGTGTCGGTCAGGTGCAACCCGTGAGAGAGCTGTTTGACGATGTAGATCGGGGCAGGACCGGCGATTTTTTTGCCCGTTTCTCGAAAATCGGCCAGGACCTGCACGCCTCGGCAAGCGACGTCTTCGAGATTGATCTGGGTACGGGCGTTATTTTCGTTGCTGATGACCAGCGCGGGGCCCGAGATCTCTTCGAACCTGCAGTCTTTCAGCCACAGTTCCTCGGGCAGCTCGGGATCGATCAGGATCGCGGTTGGAGCACTTTTGAATTGGTCTCGGACGAGCGTGAGCCCCGCCTCGTGACTCTTGATGGCCGCGACGCGCTGGCCTTCGAAGACCGAATCGATCAGCAGATACTGCCAACTCGGTGCGGTCTTACCGGTCACAATGCCGTAGTCGCCGCCGATGAAGTGCAGATCCTCGCCTTCGTTGCCAATGTCTTGCAGCGCAGCTTTTCCGGAGCCGATTCGGAATTCCATGTGGGCAAGGTAACAGTGCTGCGCGATATGGAAACGGACGGCGATAGCGGCCGGATTGCCGTCCCGGATCTCCATGTCGATGTTGCTCATTGCACTGTAAAACGTGCCCGGATTCCCGTCGCGGATCGGTTGACCCGCAGCGCGCGGGCGGCCCCCCGCAAAGTAGAGCATGTACTTGCCCGCACCATCCTGGAACCCGGGAGTATTGTTGCCCAGGACGAAAACCGGCCTGCGGTTGCCGTAGCCGATGAGCCGCACCCCGGGCCAGACGTACACGGTCTTGCCCAGCCGGTAATTGCCCTCGGGCACAAAGACGATCCCGGTGCGAGTCGTCTCCTGGACCCGATCGATCGCCTGTTGGAGGGCATCGGCGTCATCACCAATGCCATCGGCACGGACCGGGAACCGATCCGGCGTGAGGTAGATGGCGTTTGGGTCGTCAAGCCGGGCAGTGTAGTAGGAGCCCGCGGCAGTAGCGGTTGCCACGGTCAAGATTGCAGACAGAAGGGCAATAGAGCATTTCGACATTAGGTTATCTCCGTCACGGGCGCGTTAGGGAGCGACGCCGGACGGAAATCTACACCCGGAACGGGTCTTTGTCGAATACTGCGTGTGCGGAGTGCAGTTGTGCGGTTACCCTGCTGAACCGGGCAGCTTCGACACGCGCTGGCTGGTTCTCGCCCGCTGCTACGCAAAGTCCCACTGGGAAGTGGGACCCACGGGACTCTTCGGCACGCGCTGGCTGGTTCTCGCTTCAGCCGGGTTCCACTTCCTCAGCGTTTGTACAGACCGACAAGCTCACCTTCGGCGAGGATATGGCCCTTCATCGCGTTAACCACCTGCTGCTTGGTCGCCCGGGACGGTAATCCAAGCTTCCGGTCGAGCGCGTAGAGTTTGAAAAAGTACCGATGAGGGTTCCCCGGAGGCGGACACGGTCCTCCATACCCGACGCGCCGGAAGTCGTTGACGCCCTGTTTCGCGCCGTTGTCGAGCGTCTCGACCGCCGGAATCCCTTCCTTCAGGCCTTTCAAGCTGGCTGGAAGATCGTAGATGACCCAGTGAACCCAGGTCCCGGCGGGCGCGTCAGGATCGTCGGCGATCAGCGCCAGGGCAGCCGTTCCACTCGGGACTTGGCCCCACTCCAGTGCGGGGGAGACATCGGAACCTTCGCACGAGTGTTTTTGCGGGATTGTCTTATTCGCCTCGAACGCGGTGCTTTTCAGCTCGAATGACATGGTCTCTGCTCCATTCTCGCCGTTCGCATTTGGCGGCATGTTTCCGCCGGCGCTGTATGCCGGCGACATTAGAAAAACGATGAGAAACAGGCCAGGCAGCGGACCCTTCATCAACCCATGATGGTCTGAGTCCGCAGTACCGTCAAGGGAAGCAGCTGAGGCGCGACTACCTTGGTTCTTGGATCCGAACAACCTTGTCAGGCTCAACGGTGGTTAGCGCCGTTTTCTTTCCGCTCGGCCAGGCCACTTCGACCGATCGGATCGCGGTTTCTTTTCCCAGACCGAAGTGCACCCGCCGTTCGCTGGAGGACATGAACCCAACGCTCGGGCTGACATGGTTGTAGAGAGTCCGGCCGGAACCGGTTGTGACCTTCACTTCGGCGCCGATCGCATCCCGGTTACTGACTGTACCCACGAGATCGACGAGGAGCCAATGAAAACCATTGCCGCCGCTGCTGAGGAGAAAACGGGGAGGTTCGTTCAGCGCCGTCACGATGATGTCCTGAAAGCCATCCTCGTTGAGGTCGACAAACGCCGATCCTCGCTTGAAACCCATCGTCAAGAAATCGGGTCCGAGGGATGAAGAAACGTCAACGAACGTCTCCCCGTCACGGTTCTCAAACATCGTATCGTGCTGCTTTGCATTCGGCTCGAAGTAATCCACATCGCCATTTGAGGAATAGATGTCCTTCCAGCCGTCATTGTTGTAGTCGACAAAGCCGTTGCTCCACCCGGAAAAACGGCGACTCAGACGCTCGATGCCCGATGTCGGCGAGACATAGGCGAAGATCGCTCCCCCCTCATTCCGGAACAGGCCGAATATCTGTGACGCCAGGTTGTTGTAGAAGATGTCCACCCACCCGTCGTTGTTGTAATCCTTGGCGTCGCAACCCATCCCCGAAACGGTCGCCCCCTGGTCGTTGTAAGCCACCCCATAGAGGAGGCCCTCCTCCTTGAAGGTCCCGTTCCCCTGATTGACGTACAGGAAGTTCCTTTCGGTATCATTCGCCACAAAGATGTCCACTCGCCCGTCGCGATTGACGTCTGCGATCCCGATCCCCATCCCCTTCCCGGCCGATTCGGCGAGCCCCGATCGTTCGGTGACATTTTCAAAATGGCCGTTACCCAGGTTGCGATAGAGGCTGTGAGGAACACTTTTGTAGGTCCTCGGGTGACAGTAGGAGTCCTCCTTCCCGTCGCGGGTGCAACGGACATCAGACAGGGGATTCCAATACGTGTACTGGGAGACGACGAGATCGAGGCGGCCGTCATTGTCGTAGTCCACCCAGGCGGCACACACACTCAAAAGGTCGGGGGCCTTGTCCTTCAAGCCCGCAAGGGTCGTGACGTCCGAAAAAGAGCCGTCTCCATTGTTCCTGTACAGCGCATTGCGACCTGCGCAGCAGATGAACAGATCCGGGTCTCCATCGTTGTCGTAATCGCCCGCGGCAACCCCGAAACCGAAATCCAGGTCAGTTCCCTGAAGGCCGGCCCGCGCCGTAACGTCTTCGAAGGTCCCGTCTCCTCTGTTCCGGAGGAGACAATTGTAAAAGGAACTATCGGATTTCCTGAGATCAGGGAGCTTCGAGCCGTTCGAGAAGAAGAGGTCCTGTTTCCCGTCCCCGTCGTAGTCGAGGACAGCTATCCCGCCGCACATCGGCTGCGGGAAGTACTTTCTCCCGGTGAAATCGTTGTTCGATCGGTAGGTAAAATGAGAACGAGGAGCTATGTCGACGAATTTGAGCCCAAGGTCCTGGCCCGGGCCCTGCGAAACCGCCGGCTGCAGAAGCCACAGGGAGAGAATTGCAGAGAGCCATTTGTGGAGGTTGCTGATCATCGAGCTTGGGACCTCGCCCATCCAAAGTGGCACGGGCGATCAAAAAGAGAGCAAAACTAAAGCTGTCGGACGCCTGCTGGGCGGCCGTTTCGGTTCCTCGAAGCGCCTGATGCCGGCCTCTGATCCTAGCACAAGGGCAGTCGCCGCAAACGCGTTAATAACCGTTAGCCCGGCGATTTGGGGCGCTTCTCAGCGAGCTTTTGATTGAAGCGGCAAAATGGAAGCGAGATAATCGGGTTCCCCAATGAACTACCCAGCGTCCTGCTGAAAACTTGTTACCTGCTGCATCAGGTAGAGGAAGCGAAAGAAACACCAGGACTGGCTGCAGTCGCATTGAGGGCGGCGCTTGTTGCTTGCTTGCGCTGGGCGATCAGAATCCATATGCTAAGCCGGTGACGGCGGGCGGCTCAATAACGGGAGGTGAGCTTGGCATCAGACGAAGTCAACTTCTCCTCTGAAGGACTCTCGAGAGATGACATCCTTCGAGAGCTTAAGGAGGTCTTGAAGAGCGAGCACTTCAAGAACTCCGGCAAGTTGAGCCAATTACTCGAGTACCTCAGCAATAGTGCAATCACCGGACATGGCGATCAGCTCAACGAATACCTGATCGGCGTCGAGGTGTTCGACCGAAGGCCGGACTTCTCGGCGACCGGGGACTCGATCGTCCGTGTGCGCGCGCACGACCTCCGCCGCCGGCTCAGGGAATACTACTCGGGTGAGGGTAAAGATCACGCCGTCCACATCATCCTTCCCAAGGGGCACTACTGTCCGGAATTTGTAAGAACCAAGGCGCCTGAGCCCGCCGGGGACCAGACCGCCTCCCCAGCTCAGGACCCATCCTCGCTTACCGAATCGCCTCCCTCTCCAAGAGACCTCGCCAAGGGAGCGTTCCGATCCCGACGACTGGTTTACGTCATCGGCGCCCTCCTCGTCTGTTCACTCATCGTCAATGCACTGACATGGAGATCGGTCGGAAAAAACGCCGATCCTCAGAAAGCGGGCGCCACCGAAGAGCTTGCTTTTTACGAGGAAATCCTCGGGCCACTCGACAAACATAATCCTCGAAACACGATCATCAACCTCAGCAACCCGAAGGTGATGTTCAAGTTCGTGAGCCGGTCCCCCAACCCCACCAGTTATCTTGGCCGTGAACCGCAGGCAATCGATGGAGATCTGGGCAGCCTCCTGCCCCTCAATGCGGATGATTCAGGAATTCCATACAGGCCCGGCGACTCGATTTTCTACTTTCTTCACACCTCTGATGACGAATACACGGGGATGGGAGAGGCCGCCTGCGCCTTCCATCTGGCTCGACTCTTCCAGAGGATCAACCGACCGGCCGAACTGTCCCAGGCGCGCTTTCTGACGTGGGAAAAGGCCACCAAGGAACATGTCATCGTTTTGGGCCAACCGCTCATCAACATCTGGGCGGAAAAGAACCTGAGTGAGCCGAATTTTTCTTACGTGGCTGCCCGCTACCGCAACCGGCACCCCGAACCCGGCGAAGAGGCGGTCTATAAGTGCGAAGTGAACGGCCGGTCGTCTGCCGAGGGCTTCGTCGATTACGGCCTGATTCTCATGCAGGGTCTGCCGAGTGGGACTCGGGTGTTGACGCTTTCCGGGGCTTGCAGCTACGGGACTCTGGGAACAGGCGAATTCTTCTGTAATCCCAGTAAGATGCGCCCCGTCTATGAGGCCCTGAAAAAGCGGAGCTCCGGGGGAGTGATACCCCCCGCTTACGAGATACTGGTCAAAGTTCTAATAAAAGAAAACATACCGGTCGACACCACTTTCGTCGCCTGTCGGGTAGGCCGCTCGGGCCCCTGATTGCGGTTTGCGGATGCTTCAATCGACGTTCCGCATTCATCCCGCCGTTAGTGTTCTTCGTGGAGAAACCTCTTCTAATTCACCGCCGGGCGGCCCCGCTCCAAAGTCCCCGGTGGATCGCGGTCGGATTCCCGTCTTTGCCTCTGACGCCAAATCCTCCCCGGTATTCCCAGACCGCCCAGTCAAAACCGTATTTCTCGCATTGCGCCCGCACGCAGGCCATCCACCGGGAAGCCGAGTCTTCGGGCGCCGCCTCGAACACCCCAAGCTCGTTGATGGCCACCTTGACCTTCTTTCGCTTGACCCACTCGGCCAGAATCCCGAATTCGCTCTCCACGAAGTTGCAATCCAAGGGAATCCGATTGAAGCGTAAGAGGTCCTGACCCTCGACGCCTTTGGTGAAGTGCTTGTCGAGATCGGTGAGGTAGGTGGGGAATTTTACGGGCTTTTTGTACTTCTGTCCGATTTCCGTGTACGACGTTCCCTGGTGCGTGAAGATCAACGGCTCATAGAAATGGAAGACGTAGATGATGTTTGGATCGTCGAAGACCCTGATGTACCGGGCGAAACGGAATTGCGACCAGTTGTTGCCGGTGACGTAGAGGACCCGGTCTGACGAGACCTGGCGGACTGCGCGGACGGCTCTCTCCATCAGAACATTGACGGCATCCGAATCTGACGTAACCGCTTCATTCAGCAGATCGAAGCGGAGGACCTTGCCCACGGACCTGTAACGCTCAGCGATCTGGTGCCAGAGCCTGGCATGCTTTTGCTGCAGCTTGGGATCCGTAAACAGCCGCTCGTCAAGAGCCCGTGGAAGGAAGTTTGCCCCTTCAAACTGGTGGCAATCGAGCACGACACCCAGCCGCTCCTTTCTGGCCCACTGCAGAACCAGGTCAACCGACTTCAGCGCTTCCGGCTTCAACTGGCCGTTTCGCTCCATGATTCGGGTCGCGTCAAAGGGAAGCCGGACGTGATCGTACCCGTGACTCGCAATCCAGTGCAAATCTTCCTCTCGAGTCGTGATGGCGCCGTCGACGACCCAATCGGTGATATTCACTCCTCGCTTGAAGGTCGGCTCCCAGGAATCGCGGGGCGACAAGCCTCCGCCAAGGAACGCAAACAGTACTGCAGACACTGCGCCCAGCCATCGCATCTTCATTTGTATTGACTCTCCCCGCGGCACTCAGTTCTCCTCAGGTCCCGTGCAGGCCATCCCGACCTCACCCTCAGCCGCAAGTAAATTAGTCTCCGGAAATTACCCTCACAAGCTACTAACGGTTAGCCATTCCGTAGACGAGGTGCCCGCGGATCCGGGTGCTTGGTGCATCTAGGGCTCGGAGAGTGCCAGGTGGGGCGTTTTGGAGAACGGCCGAGGAATTTGTTAGGTCGGTTATTAGCCTCGGCTAACGGGGATTAAGCGCTTTCCCCGGCAACGTTCGCGTCGCCACGCAGCCGTGCGTGTCTGTTGTATGGCCGGCTGGATTCTGATAGCTTTGCCCGCGACCCCAGACTCGAAATGACTGTCTCAACCCCAGGCAAGCGTAAAGGAACCAATCCGCCGTCCAACTCCTCTTCTCGGACGACGCCTGACGTTCCCGACCGGGATGCTGAACCCGGGCTTCGCGGAGCTCTCTCGCACGCTGCACTTGTCTTCCTGTTCTTTTCTCTTCTCTTTGTCGCCTTTTTCAGCCCCGTATTGTTCTCCTCTCGAATTCTGCCTTCTGACGGGCAGATGGTCGCCTTTCATTCCCCGCTGGAGCTGTGGACCAACTACCTCTGGTCGGGCTTTCCTGCCGCCGCTGATCCTCAGTACGAGTCGTGGTATCCACTGGCTCGACTGTTCCGCCTTGTGCCTTACGGTTTCAACGCGTTTATGACGCTTGCCTACGTCCTGGCGAGCTGTTTTACCTACGGCTACGTCTTTTCCCTGACCGGGCGCCGCTTTTCGGCTCTTGTCTCCGGCACGATATTCGGCATGAGCGGATTTCTGATGTCGCACCTTGCGCACAGCGCCATGCTTCAGGCCATGATTTGGCTTCCGCTCGTCATATGGTCGCTTGAAAAGCTGCGCCGGCGCTTCTCGGTTCCCTGGTTCGTCGTTGCCGTGGTCGCGGCGGCCGCTAACGTTCTGGGCGGCCACCTGCAGATCTTCGTCTACACCTGGCTGCTGGCCCTCGGCTATGCGGTCTTCCTCGGCGCAAAAGCCGGCCAGGGCCGGCCGCGGTACGTCGCTACCTGTCTGGCAGCTCTGACGCTGGCTGGTTGCCTTTCGGCCATCCAACTCCTCCCCACGTTTGAATTGTCCCGGCTCAGTGGGCGGACCGCCCTGACTTTCGAGGAATTCGTAAGCTTCAGCCTCCCCCCCAGGCAATTGATCCACCTCATCTTTCCGGTCCTCTACGGAGGCAACCCCTACTCCGCGTATCGGATCCCGTATTTCGGGGTATTCAACTACCAGGAACTGAACGGCTATGTCGGAGTCCTGCCCCTGATACTCGCAGCCGTGGGCGCCTGGGTATTCCGAAGCCAGCGTCTGGTTCTGTTCTGGGCGAGCGTGGCTCTCGTGGCGCTCTTTCTCGTCCTCGGCGACGCCACCCCGCTCGCGGCCCTCCTGTATAGGATTCCGGTTGTCAACTACTTCCGCGGACCGGTCCGTCACTTCCTGGAGTGGAGCTTTGCCATCAGTGTCCTGGCCGGATTCGGCGTAGCCGCCTTCCAAGCGAGCAGCGCGTCCGCCCGCCTGGGACGCAAAGTGGTGGTCGGGGCTGTCATGGGTTTGCTGGCGAGTTGCGCGCTGGTCTGGGGTTACTACGACCGGCTGCGGGCCACGGCCGCGGCCTCGGCCTCGGAGATACGGCTGCCGTCATTCATCGCGAACCCGGCGGTTATTGTTCCCGCGCTAACCTTCGCGTTGTCGATCGCCGCATTCGCCATCTGGTACAGAGTCCCCCGAGCGCGGGCCAGGCAAATCGGGTTGTGGACGATGATACTCGTCAATTCTGCGACCTTCGGATGGTTTTGCGAATGGCGGTACCTGGCCATTGATGCCGGGACGCTCCAAGGCTCTTTCCTCAATGAGTTAAAACCCGACCTGGATACGCACAACCAGCGCATTTTGCCGGTGGGGGGCGTCGGCGGCCCGACCGACATGTACCGCCTCTACAAGCTGAACAATGTTCTGGGGTACGGCCCGCTCATGCTCAAGAGATATTCGGAATTGTCGGGCATCAGCACCTCCGGTTCGATTTCGCCCGCCGGCCTGAGCGAACGGAACCACTCGATTGACCTTCTCGCCGTGGCGTACTTCCTGGAGCCGGTTAATGCCCCGTCGACGGTTCCTCCTGGAGCCAGGTTCCAGCGCGTTGAGAGGGTTGGAGGCGCCACCGTATTTCGCAATCTGCGAGCCATGCCCCGCGCCTGGCTCGTGCCGGAGGTTCAGACAGCCCCAGCGGACAGTATCCGGGCTTCGATTGCCGAGTCGAAGCCGCTACCCGGCGGAAATGATTTCGATCCGCAAAGTATCGCGCTTATCGAGGAGCCACTGGAGTTCAAGGCGTCGAATCCCGATCCGAACGGGAAGATCCGAATCGCGCAGATAGCCAACACAAGAATCGATCTCGAATCGAGTTCGCAAAACCCGTCGTTTCTTGTCATGAGCGACATCTACTACCCGGGGTGGAAAGCCTCGGTCAACGGCGTCGATACGCACATCTTTCAAACTGACTATATTCTGCGGGGAATACTTCTGCCCGCCGGCCGGAACAACATTCGGGTCGAGTTCCGACCGTGGACCGTCTACGCCGGCGCCATACTAAGCGGGTTGACTCTGGCCGGGCTCTTGGTTTTGCTGGTCATTCACCCTTCCAGTAGGTCTTCTTCTCCCCAGGTCCGTTGGACATCACCCGTGAGGAGCGCTGCGGACCGTCGCAGGGCGGGCTCCGACAGCAGGTGAAAGTAAACGATCACAGGCACTCCCATATCGAGCCCCGTGGCCCGCATGAGTGGTTCGCGGTCTCCGCGCTTCCAGAGCTCCATCAGGTGGAGGAACTTCCTGATTCTCCGGTAAGTCATGACCACCATCGTGCGTTCCGGGTCGCTTCGGCCGGCGACGGGGTAGCGGGTGAGGAGTTCGCTGCTGACAGGATCACGCTCCACAAGCGCCCGCAGCTTCTCGCTCTCAATCCAGTCCCGCCAGAAAGTCGGCCGGCCGTATCGCTCGGGCTCGCTCAGTTCCAAAGCTTCGACCAGAGCTTCCCAACGCCGGTCCGCCGACGCCTCCCGGATTTGACGGAGCGCCTCGGGACTGAACTCGGTTGCCGTCATCAGCCGCGCAGAGAGGGGAAAGGCTGTCCGCGGCGGCAATTCGTATTCGGGGATGATCCGGAGATGCAGCGGGATGCGAAGCCACCTGCGGATCTCGTCGCGGCCGAATCGCGCCTCAACTCCCCAGGTCCAAACCACCGAGCCTTCCCCCTCGGCCCCCTGGTTGTAAAGCATTCGGGTCAGCTGCACCTCGTCCCACCGGTAGTCCGTTTTTTCGAACTGGTCCGTCTCTTCGACGACTATTTCGCCCCCCGGACCGAGTGTGGTGACCGTCTTCGTTTCCCGGGTCCTCGCGCTCCCCAGCTTGAGCCAGTCCAGCATGTGGACACGGATGGAGAATTGACGGCCCCGCACCCGCTCCAACCTGCCCGACACTTTCACTTTCTTTGCCTCGGGATCCGGGATCTCCCCGCAAAGCACCCGGCTGTAAGAGGAAGCGAATTCGGCTGATGAGAGACTCTTCCATGTCCCCACAAAGAGGACGTTTTCTTCCTTCCACGAGCGGTGTTCCAGGGAAAATGCGATCTGAAGCCGACGGGTCAGCGCATCTTCGCACACCCGGTTGAATTCCTGGATGACCGGCTGACTTATCGCCCGGGATACGGTTCGCAAGGGCGCCGGCTTGGCAAAACCCAGACGGCTGATGTGGACCGGGTGCTCGATCTGGACTCCGAGTGAAAACGATTCCCCTGTCTCGATTCGCTTCTCCCGGCGCAGGCGCAACATAACCGAACCCCCACTCTTTCGGACCTGGAGCGAGAATTCACCTCCCTGTTTAACCGAGAAACTGGCAGCCGCGCCAGCCAAGGCGAGGATCTCTTTTCGGAGCTCGACGAAGCGATCGGTTGACGGTATCACCCAACCGTGCCCGATGCCCCAGCTGATGCGCGCGCCCAGAGTCACCTGCCCGGTCCATCGCCAGCGGATCACCTGTCCTTCCTCCAGAAGGAACACGTCGGCGGGGTCGAGCGGATTCCGATACTGCTCCCAGGCCTGCCTGATCGCGCTGCCGATCGATTCGGTTTCGGGGAAAAAGCGCACCCAGGACTGCGAGAAACGCGTTCCAGCGCCAAGACTCAGCAGGCAACCCCCAGGCTCGTTCTCCAGGCGAGCGTCTGCCTCGGCTTCAACATCCCATTGGATGCCGAAGCAGTTCGGAGGCACCTTGAAATTACCGAGAAACGCCTGTCCCGAGAACAACAGGAGGGCTCGGCAGCGCCCGCCGGGACCGATCGTCCAGCGGACGCCGTGTCCCAGGTCACCTCGATAGGAGCGGGAGAACCTGAAAAGAATCTCTACCGGTTCTCTCTTCCTGGCGAGGCCGAGGGGCGAAAGATCGAGGGACTGAGAGAGGCCGTTTTGCCCGAGCGTGACTTCGACGTGAGAGCCTTCGAGGAACCTGGAGTAACCGCCCTCCAGCCTCCATGTGACCGCAGGACGACGCATGGGGGAGAGAATAGGGGCCAAGCGGCAGAGGGGTCAAGCGGAAAGGCGCCAGTTTCGGGGACATAAGACTTAATTCCCAACCAGCTCGCGCCACCAAGTGTGAGCATAGGAATTAAGTTTTGTGTCCCCGAAACTCCCCTGCTCCGAGCAACCGGAATTTATCGTGCGATCACAACTTCGCAGCCCGCACAGCCTCGGCAAATTCCTTCAGGATTCGGGCGGTCAGGCCCCAGATCACGCGGCCCCCCCAGTCATAGAAGAAGACCTCCGATTCTACGGTTCCCCGACGCATCTTGCGAGTTTCAGGAACCGTCTCGAGAAAGAACCGGAGGGGTACGGTAAGAACTTCGGCAACTTCAACCTTGCTCGGAGTGAGCTGTTCGGCGGAATCGAGCAGACCGACGAAGACCGTCACCCGAAACCGGGAGGTCGACAGGTAGTCGTGGAAACGACCAAGCAGACGGATGCGCCCGGCCCCAATCCCCAGTTCCTCTTCAGTTTCTCGAAGCGCGGTGGTCTCGAGCGATTCCGCACCGTCGCGGGCCCCGCCCGGAAAGGAGATCTGGCCCTTGTGATAGCGAACGTGCTCGGTGCGGAGGGTCAGCAGGACCAGCGGCTCTTCCCGATCAAAATCGATGAGCGGAAGAAGGACGGCCGCACGGGCAAGCGTCGAATCGGGGATCGCACGGGGATTGATGTCTCGGAGACAAGCGCGGATGACGTCTGCCCAGCCTGCCATGCGATCCTACAGCGCACCTTCAAGGGACCCGGAACGAGATCACGATATGGTTACGAGCAACTGTCCCTTCTCGACCCTCTGCCCGGTTTTGACGAGTATCTGGGTCACCCGGCCGGAAATCAAAGAAGAAACCTCGTTGAACATTTTCATGGCTTCCAGGTGAAGCAGGGTGTCCTTCTCCCTGATCGCCTGCCCGACTTTTACTTTAATGTCTGAAATGATCCCTGGAACAAAAGCCCGGATTTCCCGCGGGTCGGGAACGCCCTTGAATTTCCTGGGGAATCCAGGCGGAACCTCGGTTTCATACTCGGTCTCATCGATGTTCAGCAGTGAATACTCGGTCATCGCAAATCTACCTCTTGCCTTGCCTCGAGCGGGCCTAAACCGGCATGTTCCCGTGGCGTTTGCGGATCAGCCGATCCCTGGTTTTGGACAAGTCGAGTGCCCTGACGAGGGCTTCGCGCGTCTTGTGCGGCTCCAGAATCATGTCGACATAACCTTTGGAGGCCGCCACGTAAGGATTGGCAAACTTCTCTTCGTACTCTTTGATTTTCTTCTGCCTCATGGCCTCGGGATCTTTCGCAGTTTCGATCTCCCGGCGAAAGATGATGTTGGCAGCTCCCTCAGGCCCCATGACAGCGATCTCGGCTGTTGGCCACGCGATCACAAAATCCGCCCCAAGGTGCGCGCTGCACATGGCGATGTACGCGCCGCCGTAAGCTTTGCGCATGATGACCGTCAGCTTCGGCACGGTCGCCTGGCTGTACGCGTAGAGGACCTTCGCACCGTGGCGGATGACGCCCGCATGCTCCTGGTCCACGCCGGGCAGATAGCCGGGCGTGTCGACGAGCGTGAGCAGCGGGATGTTGAAAGCGTCACAGAAACGGATGAACCGCGAAGCTTTGTCCGAGGCGTCGACGTCAAGAACACCGGCGAGGCAGCGCGGCTGATTGGCGATCACGCCGACCGTCCGCCCATTCAAGCGCGAGAAGCCGACGACGATGTTCCGCGCCCAATTCTCATGCACTTCCAGGAACCGGGATCCGTCGACGATTCCCTTGATCACGTCCTTCACGCAGTACGCTTTTCGCCGGTCAACCGGCATGGCATCAGCCGCGATCGGGTCCGCGGGCGGTTCTGGAGCGACAACAGGCGGCGCTTCCTGACTGTTTGAAGGAAGGTAAGAGAGAAGCTCGCGGATTATGGAGAATGCTTCTGACTCGGAGCCGGCGAGGAAGTGCGCATTGCCGGTAATGGACGCGTGAGTTCGCGCTCCCCCGAGGTCCTCCATGCTCACGTCCTCACCCAGGACGGTCTTGATGACCTGGGGACCGGTTATGAACATGTTTGAGATCCGATCAACCACGACGACGAAGTCGGTCAAGGCCGGAGAGTAAACGGCCCCGCCGGCACACGGTCCCATAATCAGGGACACCTGCGGAACAACTCCGCTCAACAAGGTATTCCGATAGAAAATGTCGCCGTAGCCGGCCAGAGAGCACACGCCCTCCTGAATCCGGGCGCCCCCTGAGTCGTTGACTCCGATCAGCGGGACCAACATGTCTCGCGCGCCGTCCATGATCTTCACGATCTTGTCTGCGTGCGCCCGGCCGAGCGATCCACCGGCAACCGTGAAATCCTGGGCGAACAAAGCGACCTTCCTGTCCGCGACTCGTCCGTAGCCGGTCACCACGCCGTCACCGGCCAGCTCCTTCCCTGCAAGCCCGAAGTCTCTGCCGGCATGCTCGACGAAAAGATCGGTTTCGAGAAACGAGTCCGGATCGAGCAAGAACTCTATTCGTTCCCGGGCCGTCAGTTTGCCCTTTTCTCTCTGCTTCTGGAGTGACTCGGTTCCGCCCCCGAGGACGAGACGGGAGACGCGGGTCAGGAAATCAGCAATTTTCGCCATCGTCGAAGCTTCGGCCGACCTTGGCGCTTCTGGAGCACTTACTGCCATGACATTCTCCTCCCCAAAACGCGAATCCACACTAAGACAGCATGTCAGCTTTGGGAAACAGCAATGATACTGTGCCCTGCAGGTTAAGGGCAAGTGCGCCACGGAGCGCGGAGAGCGCGGAGAGGCGTGCAGTGAGCGCTCGTTGAGGAATTACCAGTGAGCCGCATCGGCTTTCGCTTTCGGGACCTTCGCAATCTGTCTATAATTCAGAGCTTCTTAGAATTAGGAGTAGAGGTGCGCTTTTCGAGTCTGGTCATCTTCAGCTTCGTCGTCCCGGTCCTCCTGACCTCTTCGGCATTCTCCGATTCGACTGTCACTGCCGTTCTGATTGAGGAGGCACCGAAGATCGACGGCGTGACCGACGATCCTGCCTGGAAGAAAGCCACGCCGGTCACTGACTTCTTCCAAAGAGAGCCGAATCCCGGGCAGCCGGTGTCCGAAAGGACGGAAGTACTGGTCTGCTACGACCTCGATCGCCTCTACATCGCTTTCCGCTGCAACGAAACCGACCCGACGAAGATCACGGCCAAGGAGCTGGCGCGCGACGTCAGCCTGGGCGAGGATGACCGCGTGCAGGTCATTCTGGACACTTTCCTTGACGGGAGGAACGGCTACTGGTTCCAGATCGGTCCCCGCGGCTCCATAGGCGACGCGCTGGTGAGCGACAACGGCGCCGGCTTCAACAAGGAATGGGACGGTCTTTGGGAGGGAAAAGCCAAAATCCACTCGCATGGCTGGGACGGAGAGTTGGCAATCCCCTTTAAAACCTTATCCTTCCAGCCGAACCAACCACGCTGGGGGATGAAGCTCATCCGGCACATCCGGCGGAAGCTCGAGAGCTCCTACTGGCCGGTCGCCAATCTCGATACCCAGCGCTTCCAGGTTTCGGATTCCGGCCTCCTCGATGGGCTCGAGGGGATCAGCCAGGGAATCGGGCTGGACGTCTCCCCTTACGCCCTGGGCGGTTTCGACCAAGCCGCCGGCGCCGGGACGGATGCCGTAGGGGACGCCGGTCTGGATGCTTTTTATCAAATCACCCCGGCCCTGAAGAGCGCCCTGACCTTGAACACCGACTTCGCCCAGGCGGAGGTTGACGCCCGCCAAATCAACCTGACCCGCTTTCAGCTGTTCTTCCCCGAAAAGCGCGATTTCTTTCTTCAAGGATCCAATTACTTCACCTTCGGCCCTTCAGGAACCCAGCTGATCCCCTTCTTTTCGCGCCGAATCGGGCTGGACGCATTGGGGAACCCGATCCCGATTATCGGCGGCGCCAAGCTCACCGGGCAGATAGGGCGATGGAACCTCGGCTTTCTCGACATCGTCGACGATCGCAGCGACCGCAATCCCAACTTCCTCGTCGGGCGGGTTCGCCGAAACATCGGGAGCCAATCGTCGCTCGGAATGATCGTGACATCGGGGAACTCTCTCGGCCCGGAGGACAACCAGGTGGTAGGGGCCGATTTCAGGCTGGCGAGCTCGACTTTCCGCAAAAACAAGAACATCGGGTTGTCGTTCTTCGGTCTCAAATCGAGAACGGACGGCGTGAACGGAGCGGATGCGGCCTTCGGAACGGAATTCACGTACCCCAACGACTACCTCAACCTGACCGCCGGCTTTCACCAGATCGAGAACAACTTCACGCCTGGCGTTGGTTTCGTTCCCCGTCGCGACATTCGAGAAAGTTACGTCAGATCAGCACTCGGTCCCCGTCCCAACCGGTGGGGGATCCTGCAGTTGCTCTTCGAGCTCAATTTCGACTACATCACGAATCTCGATAACCGGCTGCTCACGCGCGAGTTTACCCTTTCTCCCTTGCACGTCCGGTTTCGCACCGGGGACGAGGTGGCGTTTACCACCACCCGGCAATACGAGCACCTGGACAACAATTTCGGCATTCACCCTTACCATACCGTGCCCGCAGGAAGTTATTCGTTCGCGCGTCACGCGATCACCCTGCAGGGCGCGCAGCGGCGCAATCTGTGGGCAGGATTCCGTTACCGGTGGGGTACCTTCTACAACGGGGATCGCAGAGACGTCAGCCTCGCTTTTGGCTACAAGGTCTCGGTGCCCCTGTACCTCGGGCTCGAGCTGGATCGGAACCGGGTGGAGCTCCTGGACGGTCGTTTCGGAACCAATATCTCGCGCCTCAACGCCAATATCCTGTTCAGTCCCGACATCACCCTCTACAACTTCCTACAGTACGACAACCTCTCCCGCAACCTTGGATGGCAGTCGCGCCTGCGCTGGATCATCAAGCCGGGGAACGAGATTCTGGTCGTCTGGAATTCCAAGATGTATGACCCGCTCGAGCGTTACGAGCTGACCGAGAGCACCGGGCGAATCAAGCTGCGCTACAACTACCGGTTCTGAAAGACCAACTGACCACTGACAACTGACAACTGACGACTGACGACTGACCGGCTGATGTAGGTCCGACTCCCACTCGGACAATGGCGGGCAGGATGCCCGGGCCCCTTCGGGCCGGACCACTTTTTCGACGCCCTCAATATGTCCGCGCGGCGCAAGCCAGTCAGCGGTTCAGTTGTCAGTTGTCAGTCGTCAGTTGTCAGTCGTCAGTCGTCAGTCGTCAGTCGTCAGTTGTCAGTTGTCAGTTGTCAGAAGGTGTGAAGAAATCGAAAGACGGGTTTTCGACCCCAAGGGGGTCGCGCAGCAAAGCCCAGGGTTGGCCGCGTTTTTTGCGGCCTACCCTGGGTGGCAGTAGCAAACGCCTCAACCCTGAAAGGGTTGCGTATGTGCATGATACGCAACCCTTTCAGGGTTGAACTTCTGGGGTCCCCGACCCAGGGTAGGCCGCAGACAACGCGGCCAACCCTGGGCTTTGCTACGCGACCCCCTTGGGGTCGAAAACCGAGTCTTCGCAAGCAAAACCGATTTTTTCACACCTTCTCAGTTGTCAGTTGTCAGTTGTCAGTTGTCAGCTGGTCAGCCGGTCAGCCGGTCAGCTGGTCAGCCGGTCAGCCGGTCAGCTGGTCAGCCGGTCAGTAGGCCGACAGGTAGGTCTCCAGCTCCCAGGGGTGAACCTGCTCGATATAGCTGCGCCATTCGGCTCGCTTGGCATCCAGAAAGTGCTTGTAGATGTGTTTCCCGAGCGCGTCCTGGACCACCCTGTCGCGCTCCAGCAGATCCAGCGCATTGCTCAGGTTCGTCGGAATCTCCTCGATCCGGTGTTTCCTAAGGTCACGAACGCTCATCTTATAGATGTTCTTCTGGACAGGCGGCGGAGGCATCAAACCTTCGCGGACCCCGTCAAGACCCGATTTGAGCATAACAGCAAGCGCAAGGTAGGGATTGCAGCTCGGATCCGGCATGCGCAATTCGCAGCGGGTACCTGCGCCGCGACGGGCGGGCACTCTTACCAGCGGGCTGCGATTGTGTTCGGCCCACGCAACACGGGTCGGCGCCTCATAATCAGGAACCAGTCGCTTGTAGGAATTGATCAGGGGATTGGTCACCGCACAGAAACCCCTCGCGTGCTTGAGCAGACCGGCGATGTACTGCCTGGCGCAACGGCTCAGCCCGAGAGGATCGCGCCCGTCGGCGAAGGCGTTCTCCTCTCCCCGGAAGAGCGACTGATGTGTGTGCATACCCGAGCCGCTCACTCCATAGATAGGCTTGGGCATGAAGGTGGCGTGCAGGGCGTGATCTCGAGCCACCTTCCTGACGATTAACTTGAACGTTGCGATGTTGTCGGCGGTCACCAGGGCTTCTTCGTCTTTGAGGTCGATTTCATGCTGTCCCGGCGCGACTTCGTGATGGGCTGCCTCCACCTCGAACCCCACTGCTTCCAGGGTGGTGACGATGTCCCGCCGGGCCTGTTCGCCCTTGTCGACCGGCGTGAGATCGAAGTAACCGCCCGCATCGTGAGTCGCCGTCGTCGGCTTCCCGTTCTCGTCGATCTGAAACAGGAAGAACTCGCATTCGACGCCGGCGTGCATGGAGAAGCCAGCCTGTGCGGCTTCGCTCAGCACGCTTTTCAGGCGAGTGCGGGGACACCCGTTGAAGGCTGCGGCATCCGGATGACGAATGTCGCAGATCAGCCTTCCGACTTTCCCCCGCTCCATCTGTTCCCAGGGGAAGATCCGGAATGTCTGGGGATCGGGAAACAGGAGCATGTCGGACTCCTCCAGCCGGGAGAACCCTTCTATGGAGGAACCGTCAAACATGATCTGCCCGTCGAGCGCTTTCTCAAACTGCCCGAACGGCACCTCAACGTTCTTGTTGGTGCCCATGATATCGGTGAAATGAAGCCGCAAGAACTTGACTCGTTCTTCCCTGCAGATCTTCAGGACTTCCTGACTGTTCATGGTGTCTCCAATCGCAGGTCTTACTTTGCATGGAAAGCGCCTGCGAATGCAAGATACCGGGAAGTGGCGAAAGGTGACAAGCCTCACCGGAGGCTCGGGTGAACCGTATGCTATAATTCCTCGCTTTCCATTGGAATGAACAGAGTTCTACTAGTCCTCGAGATGATCAAGTTCGAGCACACTGTTTTCGCTCTGCCATTCGCATTTCTGGGGGCTTTCCTTGCGGCGCAGGGGCTTCCGGGCTGGAGCGTTTCGGGCTTGGTGATCCTCGCCATGATCGGTGCGCGCAGTTGCGCGATGGCGTTCAACCGACTGGTTGATATCCCTTATGATGCGGCCAACCCGCGAACATCCGGGCGCGCCCTGCCCCGCGGGCTTATCAGCCGCTCGTTTGTAGCCGCTTTTACTGCCGTCAGCGCGGCGGTGTTCGTTCTGGCCGCATGGATGCTCAATCCGCTGGCCTTCTATCTGAGCCCCGTCGCTCTGATCGTCGTGCTGGCTTACAGCTACACCAAACGGTTCACGGTACTCTCACACATCTTCCTGGGACTGTCGCTCGGGATCGCGCCGGTTGGCGGATGGGTGGCGGTCAGAGGCACGCTCGATATCGAACCGCTCTTCCTGGCCGCGGCCGTCATGTTCTGGGTCGCAGGGTTCGACATCATATACGCCTGCCAGGATATCGACTTTGATCGCCGGGCCGGTCTTTACTTCACTCCCGGCGCGGTTCGGGATCAAAAACTCGCTTCGTATTTCCGCACTTTTTCATTTGGTCATGGTAGTCTTACTCGTTGTTGTCTTCGCCTGGTCCAAGCTCACAGCCGTAAGTTGGCTTGGCCTGTTTTGTGTTGCCCTGGCTTTGATTTACGAGCATAGCCTGGTAAAACCGAACGACCTGAGCAAAGTCAATGCGGCGTTCTTCACGGTCAACGGGATCGTCAGCCTGGCATTGTTAATCTTCGTGGGAATCGACTTATGTCTTTTCGCCTAGGAGAAATCCTCGTCAAGAAAGGGCTGCTGAAACCGGAGCAACTCCAGTTGGCCCTGAAGCACCAGAAGGACCACGGGGGCCGCCTGGGAAACGTGCTCGTCGAACAGGGGTACGTGAACGATGAGGCGGTGGCGGTCGTGCTCAGTCAGCAGTACGACGTGCAGTTCGTCAATCTCGAAGGCTGCCAGCCGGACAAGGAAGTCCTCAAGCTGATCCCCATCGAAACCGCCATCCGCTACCAGATCCTTCCGTTGCAGAAGAGCGGCACTAGCATAATCGTCGCTGTCGCCGATCCGACAAACGTTCCGGCCCTCGATGAAATCAAGTTCCGGACGGGGTACAACGTCCAGCCGGTAATCGCCGGGCAGACGGCAATTCGCCAGGCGATCGAGCAGCACTACGGAACTGAGCAGAACATCGAGCTGAGGCGGGTTTTCGACGAGTTGACGGCGGGCGGAGAATACGAACTGAGCCTTACGCCGGAGGAGACAGAGGTCGATTTAAGCGAGCTTGCGAAGGGCAGCTCGGAAGCCCCGATCATACGTCTGGTTAACATCATTCTCGCCCAGGCGATCAAGAAGGGGGCGAGCGACATCCATATCGAACCGTACGAGCGTGAGGTGCGAGTCCGCTACAGGATAGACGGCGTCCTGTTCGAGGAAATGAGACCCCCGAACAAGTTCCGGGATGCGGTCACGTCCCGAATCAAGATCATGGCAAGCCTGGATATCTCCGAACGGAGACTGCCGCAGGACGGCCGCATCAAGATCCGAATCAATCAGAACGGCAGGAAAAAGGAGATCGACTTCCGGGTCTCCACCCTTCCGACTCTGTTCGGCGAAAAGATCGTTCTTCGAATCCTGGACAAAGAGAAACTGCCCCTGGACCTCACCATCCTCGGGTTCGAGCCGGCTTCGCTGAAGATGTTCGACAACGCCATCAAGCGGCCGTACGGCATGATCCTGGTGACCGGACCGACGGGCAGCGGCAAGACCAGCTCGCTGTATACGGTTCTCAACAAGCTCAACACGAGCGAAGTGAACATCATGACCGCCGAAGACCCGGTCGAGTTCAACTTCATGGGAATCAACCAGGTGCACACGAAGGAGCAGATCGGGCTGACTTTCTCCGCCGCCCTGCGCGCCTTCCTGCGGCAGGATCCCAATATCATCATGGTCGGTGAAATCCGCGACGTGGAAACCGCGGAGATCGCAATCAAAGCTGCACTAACCGGGCACTTGGTTTTGAGCACTCTCCATACCAACGATGCCCCTTCCAGCATCGACCGTCTGCTGAACATGGGAATCGAACCGTTCCTGGTCTGCACGTCGGTCTGCCTGATCTGCGCCCAACGTCTTGTTCGCAAAATCTGCTCCGAGTGCAAGCGACCCCAGAGCACACCTCCCGAAGCGCTTATTGACCTGGGTTTTCCGCCCGAGGTCGCCAAAAACCTCGTGGTTTACAGTGGGACCGGTTGTCAGCGCTGCAATAACAGCGGATACAAGGGCCGAATCGGCCTGTTCGAGGTCATGGAAATGACGCCGACCATTCAGGAACTCATTCTGAAGGGCGCCCGAGGCGGTATCTTGCGCGAAAGAGCACGCGAGGACGGCATGATCACCCTGCGGGAAAGCGGCCTCGAGAAGATACGAGCGGGAACCACGACCATCGAAGAGGTGGTTCGCGAAACAGCTATCTATTGAGCGGTCAGACTGCCCGGCTGCCGTTGGGGCAACGCCGGTCGCCGTGTGGCGACTTCGGCGGGCTGACTAATCAGGACGGTGTGACAAGCATCACGTCGAGGTGCAATACCGGAAAGTAGAATCCAAAACATGGAAAAAGCAGGGCTTACGCTGACCGAATTGCTCCACAAGGTCAGCGACATGCATGGGAGCGACCTTCACATATCCGCCGGATCCCCTCCTCGGATCCGCGTTCACGGCGAGATGATTCTTCTTAACGAGCCTCCACTGACGCCGCCCGAAACCAAAAGACTCGCCTACAGCGTCATGACAGACGAGCAGAAGTTCAGGTATGAACAGGACCTGGAAATCGACTTCAGTTTTGGCGTTAAGGGACTCGCTCGATTCCGTTCCAACGTTTTTACCCAGCGCGGCGCGGTCTCCGCGGTCTTCCGTATCATTCCGTATGCCATTTCGGGGTTTGAGGAACTGAATGTCCCGCCCATCATGCAGAAGCTGTGCGAGAAGCCACGCGGATTGATCCTCGTCACAGGCCCCACCGGAAGCGGAAAATCCACGACGCTGGCCGCTATGATCGACAAGATCAACCGGGAGAGGCGGAACCACATCATCACGATCGAGGATCCGATCGAGTTTCTCCACGACCACAGAAACTGCGTGGTCAACCAGCGGGAAGTCAACTCCGACACCAAGTCGTTCACGTCGGCTCTCCGGGTGGCCCTCCGCGAAGACCCGGACGTTGTGCTCATCGGAGAAATGCGAGACCTGGAAACCGTCGAGGCAGCCCTGCGAATCGCGGAAACCGGGCACTTGACCTTCGCGACTTTGCACACCAATTCCGCTTACTCCACGATCAACCGTATCGTCGATGTCTTCCCACCTCACCAGCAGCAGCAGATTCGCGCTCAGCTCTCGCTGGTGCTCGAAGGCATCATGTGTCAGACGCTGCTGCCGCGGGCCGACGGCGGAGGCCGGGTGATGGCTGCCGAAATCCTGATCCCGAACTCAGCCATTCGGAACCTCATACGTGAGAATAAGATCCACCAGATCTACTCGTCCATGCAGACCGGTCAGGAGAAGTACGGGATGCAGACGCTTAACCAGGCTCTGGCCCAACTCTACCTGGACAGGAAGATCTCTTACGAAGACTGTATGTCACGCAGCTCCAACGCCGAAGAGCTGCTCGACATCCTGAAACGAACCGGAGGCGGGCGAGTCCCGACTCATGCCTGATTGGTGACTCAGGTCGCCTCTGCAGGACCGACGATCGGGCCCGTCCAGGGCCAGGAAGTTGAGCCGGTCGAAGTCAACCGGCTCGGTATATGTTTGGGGGGGGTATGCCAAATTATCAGTTCCGCGGACGAAGGACAGACAACGGAGCTGCCGTGCTTGGTGAGCGAGTGGCGCCAAGCAAGCAATCGCTCGCATCTGCGCTCAGAGGCGAGCGCATCATGGCGGTCAGCATTGTCGAGAAAGGCGCAGCGGCTCCAAAACGCCGGACCGGAAAAGTACCAGCAAAAACGCTCGCCTTGTTCACCCGGCAGTTCTCCGTCATGATCGACTCCGGTCTCCCGCTGATCCAGTGCCTCAGCATCATGTCGGAACAGCAGGAGCATAAGGGCTTCAAGATGGTTCTGAACCTGGTTCGGGAAGATGTGGAGGCCGGTGCGACACTGGCCGACGCCATGCGCAAACACCCGAACATGTTCGACACCCTTTTCGTGAACATGGTCGCGGCGGGAGAAGCGGGCGGTATTCTCGACATCATTCTCCGGCGCCTTGCCATCTTCGTTGAGAAGGCGGCGAAGCTCAAGCGCGCCGTACTCGGCGCCTCGATCTATCCGGCAGTCGTCATCTTGGTTGCGGTCGTCGTGATCTTCGTCATCATGTTGTGGGTCATTCCGGTCTTCGCAACCCTGTTTGAAGGCCTCAACGCTACGCTCCCGCTCCCCACACGGATCGTCATGGGGTTGAGCAACCTGATCGCTCAGTTCATCATTCCGATCATCGCGATAGCCGTGCTTTCTGTTGTCGGGTTTCGGTACTACTACAAGACCGACAGCGGAAGGTACACGGTCGACCGGATTATGCTTGCCTTGCCCATAATGGGGACGGTTTTGAAGAAAATCGCCATTGCCCGTTTCTCGCGAACCCTGTCGACCCTGCTCGTCAGCGGCGTGCCGATCCTGGAGGGTCTGGAGATTACGGCAGGCACGGCCGGAAATGTGGTCCTGGAGGAGGCCCTGCTACGCGCCCGGCGTGAGGTATCCGAAGGAAAGACCCTCGCCGAACCGATCAAGAAGACGGCAATCTTCCCTCCCATGGTCACCTCGATCGTCGCGGTCGGTGAGCAAACCGGCGAGCTCGACCAGATGCTTGAGAAGCTCGCCGACTACTACGAGGAGGAAGCTGACGAGGCGGTGGCAAGCATGCTCGCCCTGCTCGAGCCTGTCATGATCATCTTCCTGGGCGGCATCATCGGTACGATCGTCGTTTCCATGTATTTGCCGATATTCTCACTGATCCGCGAACTCTCGACGCAGTGATCATGAACCTCCGAAGGCAGCTTTTGATCCTCATCGGACTGCGACTGATACTGGTCAGCCTGGTATCAGCCGCGGTCCTCTCCGGTGCAGCCACCTTCGGGTCATCCGCTTCGCAGTTCATGCGGCTGTTCCTGCTCGTGGTCTACGTCTTGTCCGGCATATACCTTCTATTCTGGCGGTACACGGACAGACCGAAGGATCTTTACTATATCCAGTTCTTCGTCGACCTGGTGCTGGCGTCCCTGCTGCTCCACCTGTCCGGCGGTATCGACAGCCCCTTCAGCTCCTTTTATGTCTTTATCATCGTCTACGCGAGCCTGCTGAGCGACCGGAAGGGCGCGATTCTGGCCGTTACCCTATCGATCATCTTTTATGTCGGGACCTCTTTTTCCCGATACCTGGGGGCGGACTGGCTCTACATCGCGACGAGCTCGGACGTTGTCTACCGGGTCCTCTGGAACGTGCTCGGATTTGTGTCAGTTGGCCTGCTCGGCACCTACCTGTCCGAGCGGCTCGTTAGCGCCAAGCAGGAACTCGGGCAGGTCAAGCTGATCCACGACAACATCATCAACAGTATCCGAACCGGGCTGATGACCCTGGATCTGAGAGGGGCGATCACCTCCGTGAACCGTGCGGCTGAGGAGATTTGCGGACTGACGAACGCAGAGGCGCTCTCGCGACCGATTTCCGACGTCTTCCCTGCCAATCTCCTGGACACGATCACCCAAAGCGACTTCCAGCCTGTCTCCAAACCCTTGCGCATTGAATTCTGGTTTCAGAAAAGTGACAGGGAGGGCCTGTTTCTTGGCACCAGCTGTTCGCCCCTGCTGTCGCCCGACAACCAGCAGCTCGGCTACATCCTCTCTTTTCAGGACCTGACCGAAATCCGCAAGAGAGAGGAAGAGCTCCAGGTCAAAGAGAAGATGGCCGCGATCGGCCAGGTCGCCGCCGGTCTTGCCCATGAAATCCGCAATCCCCTGGGTGCCCTGTCGGGGAGCATCCAGGTACTCGAGTCCGAGTTGCAGCTATCCAGCCAACAATCGCGACTGCTCGGCATAATCCTCAGGGAGTGCAATCGCCTGAACAAGACCGTGGCCGATTTCCTCACCTATGCCGGCCCCTCCCCGCTGCGCCTGCAGAACACGGATGTTCGCAGCCTCATCCGGGACACAGTCGCTCTGTTCTCGAATAGCCCGGATTTTTCCGAGGCCTATCGAATCGAGGTCCGTTGCGACGACAAGCTGGAATGCGTGGCCGACGCTGATCAGCTCCGCCAGGCGGTCTGGAACATTCTGCAAAATGCCGTCCGGGCGATGCCAAAAGGTGGGAAGATCGAGATCCGGGGAACGTCTGATCAACACGCCGTTCGTCTTCGGGTCAGCGATCAGGGCGTCGGGATGTCAGCCGAAGAGCGTAAGAAGATCTTCCAGCCGTTTCACACCTCCTTTCCCGGAGGCGTGGGACTCGGAATGGCAATCGTTTATCAGATCGTCCAGCAACATCAGGGGCAGATTGCGATTGAAAGCCGGGTCAACCGCGGCACCACAATAGAAATCGCGCTCCCCCGGCTCGCGGACAGGGTTCTCTCACATCAGAGATCCGTGCCTGCCGCCGTGTGAGGAAGCGCCACCTGTGAGTGCGGTCAGTTAGTGCTCCGGACTGGGCGTCAATTCGGCCGCCAGTCCCTTCCTGAGGCCAAGGGTCTCGATCCGGTGCCTGAGAGAACGATATGACAGCCGGAGAATTTCGGCGGCCCTCGTCTGGTTGCCGTCCGCCAGCGTCAGAGCCTGCTCGATGATCTGGCGTTCGAGGTCGCGCAGGTAGGTTTCCAGGTCCAACCCCCCGTCGGCGGTAAAGAACGGCATTGCGGCCGAGTCACGCAGAAAGCCGCCCCGCTGGATATGCTCGGGCAACCTCACCTTCTGAATGAAGTCTGAGCTCTCGAGCGTGACGCCCCGCTCGATCACGTTCTCCAGTTCCCGAACATTTCCCGGCCATCGATATTGCTCGAAGCAGCGGAGTGCGTCCTCGGTTATGCCGCGAACGTTGCGGTCGAGCTTTCTGTTGTATTTGCTGATGAAATGACGGACGAGCGGCAGGATGTCGCTTTTGCGATCACGAAGCGGCGGGATGGCGATGGGGATGACCGCAAGCCGATAGTAGAGGTCTTCTCTGAAGTTACCCGCTTCGATTTCCTTGGCCAGCTCACGGTTGGTCGCCGCGATGACCCTCACATCGATCTGGATCTCTTCGGTGCCTCCCACTCGCCGAATTCTCTTCTCCTGTAAAGCGCGGAGGAGCTTGACCTGCATGGCGGGTGACATTTCCCCGATCTCGTCGAGGAACATCGTCCCACTCGATGCGGCTTCGAACAGACCCTTCTTGTTCCCCGCCGCCCCTGTAAACGCGCCTTTCACGTACCCGAACAACTCGCTCTCGAGGAGAGTCTCAGGGAACGCGCTGCAATTGATTGAGACGAATGCGCGGTCGCGTCGGGGGCTGGCACGATGAATGGCGCGTGCGACCAATTCCTTGCCGGTTCCGCTTTCGCCCATTATCAGCACGGTGCTGTCGGTGGAAGAGATGGTTCCAATCAGCTTGTAGATCTCGAGCATCGGGGGCGACGTCCCCACCATCTCGTTCGGCGGCGAGGTCTCGCCTTCCAGGACCTGCACTTGCCTCTTCAGGTCTCGGGCGGTGAGGGCATGCATCACGAGGCTCTTGAATTTTTCGATCTCGAAAGGCTTCGTGATGTAGTCAAACGCCCCGAGTTTCAGCGCCTCGATTGCAGTCTCGGAACTGGCGTAGGCGGTGATGAATATAAAGGGGGTATCGGGATCCCGGTTGCGCGCAGCCTTCAGGAGCTCCAGCCCGTCCATGGCAGGCATCTTGATGTCTGAGATGACCAGGTCGAACCCCTCCTCGTCTCTCAGGAGAGATAGGGCCTGGTTGGGATCCAGGCACCCTGTAACCTGGTATCCTTCCTTATCGAGCATGTACTCCAGAAACTCCACCATGCTGCGCTCGTCGTCGACAATCAGAATTCTCTCCATAGGCACTCGGCTTTGAGAAAGGCCCCCCCGGGCAGTCGAATTATACAGACTCTCTTCCGTTTTTGGTCAGCTAACTGACGGAATTTGTCATCGGGAACGGCCGGAATCGGTACCCCAATGCGGCCTGAATGCAGCATTTGCGCGGGTCGGCGCTTCGGCGCCCCTAGTGGCACGCGGATTGCTACAGTACCGGTGCCTCACAACAATTATGGGGTCTTATTCAGAGGGAGGAACTCGATGAGCAACCAGAGAGGATTTTCACTAATTGAGCTGCTGATCGTGGTCGCTATTATCGGTATTATCGCCGCGATCGCGATCCCCAATTTCACGCAGTCCAGAATCGCAGCAAACGAAGCGTCGGCCATCGCAACGGTCAGAACCATTTGCACGGCGCAAATCACCTTCGCGGCAACTCGCGACGGGGCTTACGCGACCAGCCTTGCCGCGCTTTACTGCCCCTGGCGTTGAATTACTCGATGCCGCGATTGCCCACCGGAACGGTTACGCTTTTGAGACCCTTGGCACCGCTGCCGGGACATTCACCGTTAACGCCAAGGCAGATAGCGGGAGCACAGGTAAGAGGAATTTCTTCTGCGACGAAACGGGCGTCATCCGAGTTGGCGACGATGTGGGTGGTATTCCGATCGGTAGCGGCGGCGCAGGCGGCGGCAGCTAGAATTTACCCCCGAGTCTGATTTAAAAGAGGGCGGCCCCGGCCGCCCTTTTTATTTGTGCGCGAGACTGAAATCCAGGGAAGGAAAAACAAAAGGGGTGGCGAGGGCCACCCCTTTTTGCGTCTAGATGTTTTGCCGCAGTCTTGAGCTACTCGGCTTCGATGATGTCCTCGGCCTCAGAATCCGGATCGGCGGCATCCGCCCCGGCTTCAACATCCGCCTCATCCAGATCCACTTCCAGCGGTTCTTCGTCCCGGGCTACATCTTCAAAAGCAAAGTCCCCTTCAAAACCCAGAGGCTCTTCGTCTCGTTCCATGCCCGCCAGCGCGTTCTCCACCTCGATGTTCCGGTAGAACTCCATTCCAGTTCCGGCCGGGATAAGCCGGCCCATGATCACGTTTTCCTTCAACCCGCGCAGGTAGTCGATCTTCCCACTGATGGCGGCCTCGGTCAAAACACGAGTCGTCTCCTGGAAAGATGCCGCTGAGATAAAGGAATCCGTGCTCAGCGAGGCCTTGGTGATTCCGAGCAACAACGGCCGGCCAGTCGCGGCTCTGCCGCCCTCTGTCATCACCCGATCATTCTCTTCCTGGAAGCGGAACTTATCCACCTGCTCCTCGAGCAGGAACTCGGTGTCGCCCACATCCTCGACCTTGATCCAGCGCATCATCTGGCGAACGATGACCTCGATGTGCTTGTCGTTGATGTTGACGCCCTGGAGCCGGTACACCTCCTGGATCTCGTTGACCAGATAGCGCTGCAACTCCTTCTCTCCCAAGACCCGCAGGATATCGTGCGGATTGCGGGGACCATCCATCAGTGCCTCGCCGGCCCGCACGTACTCGCCTTCCTGCACGTTCACGTGAACACCTCGAGGCAGCAGGTACTCGGCCCGGTCGCCGGTCTCGTTCTCCACCACGATCTTCCGCTGGCCGCGGCTGATGCCGCCGTATTTGACCACGCCGTCGATCTCGGTGATGACAGCCGTTTCCTTCGGCTTGCGCGCTTCGAAGAGCTCCACGACGCGGGGTAAACCGCCCGTGATGTCCTTGGTCTTGGTGGTTTCACGCGGGATCTTGACCAGCGTGTCGCCCGGAAACACCTCATCGCCGGCATCGACCATGAGGTGGGCCTTGGACGGAATCAGGTAGGACTTCAGGACCTTGCCATGCTCGTCCTTGATCTGGATTTGCGGCTGGCGCTTCTCGTCGGGCGACTCCGTGATGACCTTTCGGGACAACCCGGTGACCTCGTCCACTTCCTCCTTCATCGTGATGCCTTCGGCGATGTCCTTGAAGGTGACCGAGCCGCCGAGTTCAGTCAGAATGGAGAACGTGTAGGGGTCCCACTCGACCAGTTTCTGTCCGGGTTCGATCTTCTGGCCATCCTTGACCATCAACCGAGCCCCGTAAATAACCGAATACCGTTCCTTTTCTCGCCCGCGTTCGTCCTGAACCAGAAGACTTCCGTTACGGTTCATGACGACCAGGTTGCCTTCCTTGTTCGTGACGGTCTGGATGTTCAGGAACCGGGCAATACCGGCCGACTTCGACTCGACCGTAGACTGCTCTTCAATTCGGCTTGCGGTACCGCCGATGTGGAACGTCCTCATCGTCAGCTGCGTACCGGGCTCGCCGATGGACTGAGCCGCAAGAACGCCAACAGCTTCTCCGAGCTCTACGATTACACCGCTGGCCAGGTTGCGCCCGTAGCACATCCGGCACAGACCGCGTTTGGATTTGCAGGTCAGAACCGAACGGATCTTTATCTTTTCGATACCGGCCCCTTGGATGGCGCCGGCCGCATCTTCGTCAATACCCTCGTTGAGATCCGCGAGCGTTTCCCCGGTGAACGGATCGACGACCCGTTCCAAGGCCACGCGGCCGATGATGCGGTCACGCAGACCCTCGATGATCTCGCCGCCTTCGACGAGTGAGGTGACCTCGATACCGTCCAGCGTATGGCAGTCGTCCTCGCTGATGATTACGTCCTGCGCTACGTCAACCAAACGACGCGTCAGGTAGCCAGAATCGGCGGTCTTCAACGCGGTGTCAGCCAGACCCTTGCGGGCGCCGTGAGTCGAGATGAAGTACTGCAACACGGTCAGACCTTCGCGGAAGTTCGCCGTGATGGGCGTCTCGATGATTTCGCCTGAAGGCTTCGCCATCAAGCCGCGCATTCCCGCGAGCTGGCGCAGCTGCTGTTTGCTGCCGCGCGCTCCAGAGTCCGCCATGATGTAGATGGAATTCAGCTCCTGGCTGGATTCCTCGTAAGAGGCCATGGCTTCGAACATTTCGTCCGAAATCTTTTCCGTGACGTCCGACCAGATCGCGACAACCTTGTTGTAGCGCTCGCCGTTGGTGATCGCGCCGTCCAGGTACTGCTGCTCGACTTCGATGACTTCTTCACGCGCCCGGTCAACCAGTTCCTCTTTGTTCCCCGGGATGATCAAGTCGTCGATCGAAATCGTGAAGCCGGCCTTCGTCGCGTACAGGAAACCGAGGTCCTTGAGCTCGTCGAGCATCTTGACCGCCGTTTCCAAACCAAAGCGCAGGTAGCAGTAGCTGCCCAGCTGCTGCAGTCCCTTCTTCTTGAGAAGGCCATTGATAAAGGGCATTTCCTCAGGCAAATGGTCGTTGAAGACCGCGCGCCCGGCTGTCGTGGGGATGATCTGGTTCTCGACCTCCTGCACGTCCGCCAAGGTGATCGCCTGGGTGTCGTACTGGGAGGTCAGATCGATCATCTTGCCCGAGTACCGCAGGAAGATCTGGGTGCGAAGCTCGACCTCTCCCGCCTGAAGGGCGTGGTAGATCTCCTCGATATTCGAGAACTTGCGGCCTTCGCCCTTGGCTCCGCGTTTCGAGCTGGTCAGGTAGTAGCAGCCGAGAACGATGTCCTGACTGGGGACGGCCAGGGGCTGGCCGCTGGCCGGCGACATGATGTTGTGGCTCGACAGCATCAGAACCGCCGCCTCAACCTGAGACTCCTGTGACAGCGGAATGTGAACGGCCATCTGATCACCGTCGAAGTCCGCGTTAAACGCCGTACAGACCAGCGGGTGGATCCGGATGGCTTTGCCTTCGACCAGCACCGGCTCGAACGCCTGAATGCCGAGACGGTGCAGCGTCGGCGCACGGTTCAGGAGAATCGGGTGCTGCTTGATGACATCTTCCAGGATGTCCCAGACGATCGGCTCCTGGTTCTCGACCATTTCTTTGGCGCCCTTGATCGTGGTGGCGTGCCCTTCCTTCTCCAGCCGGTTGTAAATAAACGGCTTGAACAGTTCGAGCGCCATGATCTTGGGAAGACCGCACTGGTGCAGTCGCAGCTCCGGCCCGACCACGATGACGGTACGACCGGAGTAATCGACGCGTTTTCCGAGCAGGTTCTGACGGAACCGGCCCTGCTTGCCTTTCAGTGTGTCGGAGAGCGACTTCAAGGGGCGATTCTTGACGCCACGGAGCACTCGCCCTCGGCGCCCGTTGTCAAAGAGCGCATCCACGGCTTCCTGGAGCATCCGCTTCTCGTTGCGGATGATGACCTCCGGCGCCCGCAGCTCCATCAGTTTCTTCAGCCGGTTGTTCCGGTTGATCACCCGGCGATACAGATCGTTGAGATCGGAGGTCGCGAACCGTCCGCCGTCCAGAGGAACGAGCGGGCGCAGTTCCGGAGGGATTACCGGAACGACGTCCATGATCATCCACTCGGGTCGGTTGCCCGACTTGCGGAAAGAATCGACGACCTTCAGGCGCTTGGAATACTTGAGCCGCTTCAGTTGTGATGTCTCGTTCTTCATCCGGAAGCGCAGGTCGATCGAGAGGGCGTCGACGTCGACGCGCCGGAGGAGCTCCTTGATCGCCTCGGCGCCCATTCCGGCCTCGAATCGGCCCGCAAACTCGCCCTGCAGCGCCCGGTAGCGCTCCTCTGTCAACAGCTCGCGCTCTTTCAGAGGGGCTTCGCCCGGATCGATGACAACGTACGCCTCGAAGTACAGAACCCGCTCCAGGTCCCGCAGCGAAATGTCGAGCAGATGCCCGATCCGGCTGGGAAGACCCTTGAAGAACCAGACATGCGAGCACGGGCTGGCCAGCTCGATGTGGCCAAGACGCTCCCGCCGCACCTTTGACAGGGTAACTTCTACCCCGCACTTATCGCATACCACACCCCTGTGCTTCATCCGCTTGTACTTCCCGCACAGGCACTCCCAGTCGGTTACCGGGCCGAAGATGCGGGCGCAGAAAAGCCCGTCCCGTTCCGGCTTGAACGTCCGGTAGTTGATGGTCTCCGGTTTGGTCACTTCGCCGCTTGACCAGGATCGGATCTTCTCCGGCGAAGCCAGACCGATACGTATCGCTTCGAAATTCTTTAAAAGCTGTCCCTTGTCCAGTTGTTCCCGAAATATTCTCAAGTCGTAAACCTCCCTGAGCTTCCCGAGTGAAGTCGTCCCCGACACCCACCCGGAGTGCGCTAGTCAGCCTCTCTCTCGACCGGAATCCCACTCAAAGCCGCATCCGCCTGGGCCACGAGCTCCGAGCGTTCCGAACGGCGACGGAACTTCTTCTTCGGTTTCTCGATCAACTCGACATCGAGAGCGAGAGACTGAAGTTCACGAATCAGTACGTTGAAGGACTCCGGAATGCCCGGGTTATAGGTCGACTCGCCCTTCACGATCGCCTCGTAAATCTTTGCACGACCCTGTACGTCGTCAGACTTGGCGGTCAATAACTCCTGGAGAATGTTGGCGGCGCCGTAGGCTTCGAGCGCCCACACCTCCATTTCTCCGAAACGCTGACCACCAAACTGCGCCTTGCCGCCGAGCGGCTGCTGAGTAATCAAACTGTACGGTCCGATGGAACGCGCGTGGATCTTGTCGTCGACCAGGTGGCTGAGCTTGAGCATGTAGATGTAGCCGACGGTCACTTTCTGGTCGAACCGTTCCCCGGTCGTCCCGTCAAAAAGAACGGTCTTGCCGGTCAGAGGAAGGTTTGCCTTGCGCAGCTCCTCCTTGATCTCGTTTTCGCGTGCGCCGTCAAAAACCGGCGTCGAGTAATGCAGGCCGAGGGCTTTCGCGGCCCACCCGAGATGGGTCTCCAGGACCTGCCCCACGTTCATACGTGAGGGAACACCCAAAGGATTGAGAACGATCTCGACCGGGGTTCCGTCCGGCAGGTACGGCATGTCCTCTTCGGGGAGAATACGGGCGATAACGCCCTTGTTCCCGTGGCGGCCGGCCATCTTGTCGCCGACCGACAGCTTCCGCTTCATGGCAACGTAGACCTTGACCATCTTGATCACGCCGGGAGGCAGTTCGTCTCCCTTGCGCATCCGGCCCAGCCGCTCCTCGTGAAGCGAATACAGGATCTTGATCTGCCGTTCGGTCTTATCGTCAACCTGGGCAACTTCGGTGGAAATCTCATCCTCTTCGGTCCGGATCTTGACCAGGTCGGCATAGCCGAACCCCTTGAGTCGCTCGCGGCTCAGGACTTCGCCCTTCTTGATCAATTCAACGCCGTCGTCATCCGTTATCTTGCTCTTGGCTTTCTTCCCCTCGAGGATTACAACGATCCGTTCGCTGCTCTCTTCTTTCAGGATCCGGATCTCGTCTCCAAGGTCCTTCTCGAGTCGCGCCACTTCCTCGTCCTCAATCGACTGGGCGCGCGCATCTTTGGTGACGCCCTTCCGCGAGAAGATTTTTACATCGACGATCGTTCCTTCGATCCCGGGGGGAGCGTACAGGGAGGCGTCTTTGACCTCGCCCGCCTTCTCGCCGAAGATCGCGCGAAGCAGCTTTTCCTCAGGTGTTAATTGAGTCTCACCTTTGGGAGTCACCTTCCCGACCAGAATGTCGCCGGGCCGCACCTTGGCTCCGATCCGGATAATGCCGCTCTCGTCCAGGTCGGCCAGAACCGATTCGCTCACGTTCGGGATGTCCCGGGTGATTTCCTCAGGTCCGAGTTTCGTGTCTCGGGCTTCGATCTCCATCTCCTCGATATGGATGGAAGTGTAGTGATCTTCCTTGACCAGCTTTTCGCTGACCAGGATTGCATCTTCAAAGTTGTAACCGCGCCAGGGCATGAAAGCCACGAGGACATTGCGTCCAAGAGCCAGTTCGCCTTTTTCGGTGCACGGACCGTCGGCCAGAACTTGTCCCTTGAACACGCGCTGCCCTTCCTTGACCAGCGGCTTCTGGTTGATGCAGGTGTTCTGGTTCGACCGCTTGAACTTGATCAAGGTATAGATATCGACACCTGCCTCCCGGGTCTCTTCCTCGTCCTCCGGAATCACGCGGACGATTATGCGCTCGGCGTCCACGCTGTCCACGACCCCGCCTCGGCGGCACAGCAACACCGCGCCCGAGTCCCGAGCTGCGATGTATTCCATGCCCGTCCCGACGAACGGTGCCTCGGCCTTCACCAGCGGCACTCCCTGCCGCTGCATGTTCGACCCCATCAGCGCGCGGTTGGCGTCGTCGTTCTCGAGGAACGGAATCAGACTGGCAGCGACGCTGACCAGCTGTTTGGGACTTACGTCGACGAATTCAACCTCTGCCTTGGGTACGAAGACGAAATTGCCCTGGTGCCGGGCACTGAGCCGATCCGGGATGATCCGTTGCTGTTCGTCGACCTCGATATTGGCCTGGGCGATGACATGCTTGTCTCCTTCCCATGCGGTCAGGTAGAAGGCGTAGGACTCGTAGTCCGCCGCCCGCTTGCCGGAGTGAGTCACCTTCCGGTTGGCCGCGTCCACTTCTTCCTGAGTGTAGACATTGCCAACCTTGAACTGACTGTCACCCGACGCCGTAATCTGCACGTAGTCGACGATCCGACCGTCGACGACCTTCCGGTACGGAGACTCGATAAAGCCAAACTCGTCCACTCGCGCATAACAGCTCAACGAGGAGATCAAGCCGATGTTCGGGCCTTCCGGCGTCTCGATCGGGCAAATGCGGCCGTAGTGGGTGGAGTGAACGTCGCGAACCTCGAATCCCGCCCGCTCACGGCTCAGACCGCCTGGCCCCAGGGCCGACAGACGCCGTTTGTGGGTGATTTCCGACAATGGATTGGTCTGATCCATGAACTGCGAGAGCTGGCTGCTGCCGAAGAACTCGCGGATCGAGGCCATGACCGGCTTGGCATTGATCAGATCGTGAGGCATGGCGGTCGCCATTTCCTGGTGGACCGACATCTTCTCCTTGATCGCCCGTTCCATCCGGACGAGTCCGATCCGGAACTGGTTCTCGAGCAACTCGCCGACCGCCCGGACGCGCCGGTTGCCGAGGTGGTCGATGTCGTCCACGCTCCCGATGCTCTTTCGAAGCTTCAGCAGGTACGAGATGACCTCGTAGAAGTCGCGGGGCGAGAGGGTCCTCTCGTCCAGGGGCGTATCCAGCCCGAGCTTAATGTTGAACTTAAGGCGACCGACCCGCGAAAAATCGTACTTCCGCGGATCGAAGAACATGCCGTGGAACAGGGCCGTGGCCGTCTCGATGGTCGGCGGGTCGCCCGGTCGCTGCTTCCGGTAGATCTCGATCAGGGCGTCGTTGGTCGCCTTGACCGGGTCCCGGCGCAGCGTCTCAGCCAGGGTGGTTCCGATGTCGTCCAATTCCGGGAAGAAAACCGCGATCTCAGCGATGGATGCCTGAAGCAGGCTGTTGACAGCCGCCCCGGTGATCGGCGCATTGGCCTCGAGCAGGATCTCCCCGGAATTCGGGTCGATCACTTCGCTGGCCGAATGGGCACCCTCGAGATCTTCGATTCCTATTTCAACTTCCTCGACCTGTGCCTTTTTCAACTGGGCAAAGGCGCTGTTCGTGATTTTCCGGCCGGCCGCGACCAGGACTCCCTTCTTCTTGCTCGGGTCGGGAACGTCCTTGCTCAGCTTGTTGCCGATCAGGTTCTCATCCAGCTTCCAGAAGATCTGATTGCCGCCGAGGCGAATCGTGGACACCGAGTAGAAAGTGCGCAGGATTTCTTCGTCGGCGTTCAAACCGAGCGCACGGAGGAAGGTCGTGGCCAGGAATTTCCGCTTGCGGTCGATCCGGACGTATAGCAGGTTCTTGCTGTCGAACTCGAACTCCACCCAAGACCCGCGGTAAGGGATGATCTTGGCCAGGAAGTAGGTACGCTGAGCCCCCGCCTCGAAGAACACACCGGGCGAACGGTGGAGCTGGCTGACAATAACGCGTTCGGTTCCGTTGATGATGAAAATGCCGTTTTCGGTCATCAAGGGGATATCGCCGAAGTAGACTTCCTGTTCCTTGATGTCACGGATGGTCTTCACCTCGGTGTCCGGGTCCTTGTCCCAGACGACGAGGCGAATGGTGACCTTCAAAGGAACGGCAAAAGTCATGCCGCGCTCTTTGCATTCTTCGATGTTGTACTTCAGATTAAGT
>CAVUUN010000004.1:0-24551 GCA_963744645.1 uncultured Acidobacteriota bacterium | reverse complement strand
ATCTTCTCGGTGACGTCCGACCAGATCGCGACCACCTTGTTATAACGCTCGCCGTTGGTGATCGCGCCATCCAGGTATTGCTGCTCGACCTCGATCACTCCTTCTCGGGCCCGGTCAACCAGTTCCTCTTTGTTCCCGGGGATGATCAGGTCGTCGATCGAAATCGTGAAGCCCGCCTTGGTGGCATACAGGAAACCGAGGTCCTTCAGCTCGTCGAGCATCTTGACGGCCGTTTCCAGACCAAAGCGCAGGTAGCAGTAACTGCCCAGCTGCTGCAGTCCCTTCTTCTTGAGAAGGCCGTTGATGTACGGCATTTCCTCAGGCAAGATGGTCATTAAAGACCGCACGCCCGGCTGTCGTGGGGATTATCTGGTTCTCGACCTCCTGCACGTCCGCGAGCGTGATCGCCTGGGTGTCGTACTGCGCGGTCAGATCGATCATCTTGCCCGTGTACCGCAGGAAGATCTGGGTACGAAGCTCGACCTCTCCGGCCTGCAGGGCGTGGTAGATCTCCTCGATATTCGCGAACTTGCGCCCTTCGCCCTTGGCCCCGCGTTTGGAGCTGGTGAGGTAGTAGCAGCCGAGAACGATGTCCTGGCTCGGGACCGCGAGCGGCTGCCCGCTGGCCGGCGACATGATATTGTGGCTCGACAGCATCAGAACCGCCGCCTCAACCTGAGACTCCTGCGAAAGCGGAATGTGAACCGCCATCTGGTCGCCGTCGAAGTCGGCGTTGAACGCGGTGCAGACCAGCGGATGGATCCGGATGGCTTTGCCTTCGACCAGCACCGGCTCGAAAGCCTGGATGCCGAGGCGATGCAGCGTCGGAGCGCGGTTCAGGAGAATCGGGTGCTGCTTGATGACATCTTCGAGGATGTCCCACACGATCGGCTCCTGGTTCTCCACCATCTCTTTGGCGCCCTTGATCGTGGTGGCGTGCCCTTCCTTTTCCAGCCGGTTGTAAATAAACGGCTTGAACAGTTCGAGCGCCATGATCTTGGGAAGACCGCACTGGTGCAGCCGCAGCTCCGGCCCGACCACGATGACGGTACGGCCGGAGTAATCGACGCGTTTCCCGAGCAGGTTCTGACGGAACCGGCCCTGCTTGCCCTTCAGAGTGTCGGAGAGCGACTTCAAGGGGCGATTCTTGACGCCGCGGAGCACCCGCCCACGCCGCCCGTTGTCAAAGAGCGCATCCACGGCCTCCTGGAGCATCCGCTTCTCGTTGCGGATGATGACTTCAGGCGCCCGCAGCTCCATCAGCTTCTTCAGCCGGTTGTTCCGATTGATCACCCGGCGATACAGGTCGTTCAGATCAGAGGTCGCGAACCGTCCGCCGTCCAGGGGAACGAGCGGGCGCAGTTCCGGCGGGATGACCGGAACGACGTCCATGATCATCCACTCCGGTCGGTTGCCCGACTTGCGGAACGAATCCACGACTTTCAGGCGCTTGGAATACTTGAGCCGCTTCAGTTGCGATGTCTCGTTCTTCATCCGGAAGCGCAGGTCGATCGACAGGGCATCGACGTCGACGCGGCGCAGGAGTTCCTTGATCGCCTCGGCGCCCATCCCAGCCTCGAAACGGCCGGCAAATTCGCCCTGCAGCGCCCGGTAGCGCTCCTCGGTCAACAGCTCGCGCTCTTTCAGAGGGGCTTCGCCCGGATCAATGACAACGTACGCCTCGAAGTACAGAACCCGCTCGAGGTCCCGCAGCGAAATGTCGAGCAGATGACCGATACGGCTGGGAAGTCCTTTGAAGAACCAGACGTGCGAGCACGGGCTGGCCAGCTCGATGTGGCCAAGACGCTCGCGCCGCACCTTTGACAGGGTGACCTCTACCCCGCATTTATCGCACACCACGCCCCTGTGCTTCATCCGCTTGTACTTGCCGCACAGGCACTCCCAGTCGGTCACCGGGCCGAAGATGCGGGCGCAGAAAAGCCCGTCCCGTTCCGGCTTGAAGGTCCGGTAGTTGATGGTCTCCGGTTTGGTCACTTCGCCGCTTGACCAGGATCGGATCTTTTCCGGCGAAGCCAGACCGATACGTATCGCTTCGAAATTCTTTAAAAGCTGTCCCTTGTCCAATTGTTCCCGAAATATTCTCAAGTCGTAAACCTCCCTGAGCTTCCCGAGTGAGGTCGTCGTCGACACCCACCCGGAGTGCGCTAGTCAGCCTCTCTCTCGACCGGAATTCCACTCAGAGCCGCATCGGCCTGGGCCACCAGTTCCGAGCGTTCCGAACGGCGACGGAACTTCTTCTTCGGTTTCTCGATCAACTCGACATCGAGGGCGAGAGACTGAAGTTCACGAATCAGTACGTTGAAGGACTCCGGAATGCCCGGGTTGTAGGTCGACTCGCCCTTCACGATCGCCTCATAGATCTTCGCACGACCCTGCACGTCGTCAGACTTGGCGGTCAATAGCTCCTGGAGGATGTTGGCAGCGCCGTAAGCTTCGAGCGCCCACACCTCCATTTCTCCGAAGCGCTGGCCACCAAACTGCGCCTTGCCGCCCAACGGCTGCTGTGTGATCAGGCTGTACGGTCCGATGGAACGCGCGTGGATCTTGTCGTCCACCAGGTGGCTGAGCTTGAGCATGTAGATGTAGCCGACCGTCACTTTCTGGTCGAACCGTTCCCCGGTCGTCCCGTCAAAAAGAACGGTTTTACCGGTCAAAGGCAGGTTCGCCTTGCGCAGTTCCTCCTTGATCTCGTTCTCGCGCGCGCCGTCAAAAACCGGCGTCGAATAGTGCAGGCCGAGAGCTTTCGCCGCCCACCCGAGGTGGGTCTCCAGGACCTGCCCGACGTTCATACGAGAGGGAACGCCCAGCGGATTGAGCACGATCTCGACCGGGGTTCCGTCCGGCAGGTACGGCATGTCCTCTTCCGGGAGAATACGAGCGATGACACCCTTGTTCCCGTGGCGGCCGGCCATCTTGTCGCCGACCGACAGCTTGCGCTTCATCGCCACGTAAACCTTGACCATCTTGATCACGCCCGGAGGCAGCTCGTCTCCCTTGCGCATCCGGCCCAGCCGCTCCTCGTGAAGCGAATACAGGATCTTGATCTGCCGTTCGGTCTTGTCGTCGACCTGCGCAACTTCGTAACGGTAATCTTCATCTTCCTCGGTCCGGATCTTGACCAGATCGGCATAACCGAATCCCTTGAGCCGATCGCGGTCCAGGACTTCGCCCTTCTTGATCAGTTCGACGCCGTCATCATCCGCTATCTTGCTCTTGAGCCTTCTTCCCTTCGAGGATCATCAACGATGCGTTCGCTGCTCTCTTCTTTCAGGATCCGGATCTCGTCTCCAAGGTCCTTCTCCAACCGCGCCACTTCCTCGTCTTCAATCGACTGGGCGCGGGCGTCTTTGGTCACGCCCTTTCGCGAAAAGATCTTGACGTCGACGATCGTCCCCTCGATCCCCGGAGGAGCATACAGGGAGGCATCTTTGACCTCGCCCGCCTTCTCGCCGAAGATCGCGCGAAGCAGCTTTTCCTCCGGCGTCAAGCTGAGTCTCACCCTTGGGGGTCACCTTCCCGACCAGGATGTCGCCCGGTCCGCACCTTGGCCCCGATCCGGATAATGCCGCTCTCGTCCAGGTCGGCCAGAACCGATTCGCTGACGTTCGGGATATCCCGGGTGATTTCCTCCGGCCCGAGTTTCGTGTCCCGGGCTTCGATCTCCATCTCCTCGATGTGGATCGAGGTGTAGTGATCTTCCTTGACCAGCTTTTCGCTGACCAGGATTGCATCTTCAAAGTTGTAACCGCGCCAGGGCATGAAAGCCACGAGGACATTGCGTCCCAGAGCCAGTTCGCCTTTTTCGGTGCACGGACCGTCGGCCAGGACTTGGCCCTTGAACACGCGCTGCCCTTCCTTGACCAGCGGTTTCTGGTTGATGCAGGTGTTCTGGTTCGACCGCTTGAATTTGATCAGGGTGTAGATGTCGACACCCGCCTCACGGGTCTCCTCCTCGTCCTCAGGAATCGACGCGGACGATGATGCGCTCGGCATCCACGCTGTCCACGACCCCGCCCCGGCGGCACAGCAACACCGCGCCCGAATCCCGGGCCGCGATGTATTCCATGCCGGTCCCGACGAACGGCGCCTCGGCCTTCACCAGCGGCACTCCCTGCCGCTGCATGTTCGACCCCATCAGCGCGCGGTTGGCGTCATCGTTCTCGAGGAACGGAATCAGACTGGCAGCGACGCTGACCAGCTGTTTCGGGCTCACGTCGACGAATTCGACGTCTGATTTCGGCACGAAGACGAAATTGCCCTGGTGCCGGGCACTGAGCCGATCCGGGATGATGCGCTGCTGTTCGTCCACCTCGATGTTTGCCTGGGCGATGACGTGCTTGTCCCCTTCCCATGCGGTCAGGTAGAAGGCGTAGGACTCGTAGTCCGCCGCCCGCTTGCCGGCGTGCGACGTCACCTTCCGGTTGGCGGCGTCCACCTCTTCCTGAGTGTGGACATTGCCCACCTTGAACTGACTGTCACCCGACGCCGTAATCTGCACGTAGTCGACGATCCGACCGTCGACGACCTTCCGGTACGGAGACTCGATGAAGCCGAACTCGTCCACTCGCGCATAGCAGCTCAACGAGGAGATCAAACCGATGTTCGGACCTTCCGGAGTCTCGATCGGGCAAATGCGGCCGTAGTGCGTCGAGTGAACGTCGCGGACCTCGAATCCCGCTCGCTCACGGCTCAGACCGCCGGGCCCCAGGGCCGACAGACGCCGCTTGTGGGTGATTTCCGACAACGGATTGGTCTGGTCCATGAACTGCGAGAGCTGGCTGCTGCCGAAGAACTCGCGGATCGAGGCCATGACCGGCTTGGCATTGATCAGATCGTGAGGCATGGCGGTCGCCATTTCCTGGTGGACCGACATCTTCTCCTTGATCGCCCGTTCCATCCGGACCAGTCCGATGCGGAACTGGTTCTCGAGCAACTCGCCGACCGCCCGGACGCGCCGGTTGCCGAGGTGGTCGATGTCGTCCACGCTCCCGATGCTCTTTCGAAGCTTCAGCAGGTACGAGATGACCTCGTAGAAGTCGCGCGGCGAGAGGGTCCTCTCGTCCAGGGGCGTATCCAGCCCGAGCTTGATGTTGAACTTCAGGCGGCCGACCCGCGAAAAATCGTACTTGCGCGGATCAAAGAACATCCCGTGGAACAGGGCCGTCGCCGTCTCGATCGTCGGCGGGTCTCCCGGTCGCTGCTTCCGGTAGATCTCGATCAGGGCGTCGTTTGTCGCCTTGACCGGGTCCCGGCGCAGGGTTTCAGCCAGGGTGGTTCCGATGTCGTCCAATTCCGGGAAGAAGACCGCGATCTCGGCGATGGATGCCTGGAGCAGGCTGTTGACGGCCGCCCCGGTGATCGGCGCGTTGGCCTCGAGCAGGATCTCCCCGGAATTCGGGTCGATCACTTCGCTGGCCGAATGAGCGCCCTCGAGATCCTCGATTCCGATCTCAACTTCCTCGACCTGCGCCTTTTTCAGCTGGGCAAAGGCGCTGTTCGTGATTTTCCGGCCGGCCGCGACCAGGACTCCCTTCTTCTTGCTCGGGTCCGGAACGTCCTTGCTCAGCTTGTTGCCGATCAGGTTCTCATCCAGCTTCCAGAAGATCTGGTTGCCGCTGAGGCGAATCGTGGACACCGAGTAGAAAGTGCGCAGGATTTCTTCGTCGGCGTTCAGACCGAGCGCACGCAGGAAGGTAGTGGCCAGGAATTTGCGCTTGCGGTCGATCCGCACGTAAAGCAGGTTCTTGCTGTCGAACTCGAACTCCACCCAGGACCCGCGGTAAGGAATGATCTTGGCCAGGAAGTAGGTACGCTGAGCGCCCGCCTCGAAGAAGACACCGGGCGAACGGTGGAGCTGGCTGACAATAACGCGTTCGGTCCCGTTGATGATGAAAATGCCGTTTTCGGTCATCAAGGGGATATCGCCGAAGTAGACTTCCTGTTCCTTGATGTCACGGATCGTCTTCACCTCGGTGTCCGGGTCCTTGTCCCAGACGACGAGGCGAATGGTGACCTTCAAAGGAACCGCAAAAGTCATCCCGCGCTCTTTGCATTCTTCGATGTTGTACTTCAGGTTAAGCTGAACCGGGTCGCCGCAATCGTCGCATCGCGGCACATCATTGGGATTGCGGGCACCGCAGTTGCGGCAGATGAGGTCCTCGATGCCGTAAGGGGTCAGGACCAGTGTTTCGCCGCAATTGCGACAACGGGAACGCAGGTGCTCGAGTCCGGTCAGCTTTCCGCATTTGCATTCCCAGTTGCCGATCGAATACTCGACGAACTCCAGAGAAGACGTTCCCCGGAAGTCGCTGATCGGAAAAACCGAGTTAAAAACGGACTGCAGTCCGATATCCTCCCGCTCGGAGGGAAGCAGATCCATCTGCAAGAAATCTCTGGTACGACTGTTTCTGGACTTCCAGGAGGTTCGGGATGGGGAAAACGCTCTTGATCTTTGCGAAGTCGACTCGATCCCTGTAAACGTTCTTGATGAAATCCATGCCTGAAAACTCTCCCTTTACTGGTACTTAACCTAAAAGCTCGATCGCCCGGATAGAACTCGAAACGAATCCCCGGTACTGAAGAGGATGAGCAAGGGAAATGCGGATCCTAGCGAAGAACAATTATTGACCCGATTGGTCACTTGGTTTCTATGACCCATCACAACCGCTGCCCGATTGCGATGGGAACCTAGGCGCAGTCCAAAAAACAAACAAGAGGAGACACTAATCCCCTCTTGCTGACTTAATGAGCAAATTTAAGGACCACACTGCACGGAAGTCTAACACAGGCCCCCGTCGATGTTCAAGCCGTGAGCGAATTTCGCTAAGTCTTGAAACTACTTGATTTCGACCTGAGCGCCGGCTTCTTCGAATTTTTTCTTGATCTGCCTCGGCCTCGTCCTTTGTCACGCCCTCTTTGACAGCCTTGGGGGCGGCTTCGACCAGGTCCTTCGCTTCCTTGAGGCCGAGATTGGTCACTTCACGGACGGCCTTGATGACGTTGATCTTCTTGTCACCGATGACCTTCAGAACGACGTCAAACTCGGTCTTTTCCTCGGCCACCGGAGCTGCTGCCGCGCCGCCTCCGGCACTGGCCACCGGGGCTGCCGCCGCAACGGCCGTGATGCCGAACTTCGTTTCAAGATCCTTGACGAGCTGGTTGATCTCCAGAATAGAGGCCTGCTCGATCCAACCCAGCACTTCTTCTCTACTGATAGCCATTACTTAGTCCTCCGAAAGAGCTAGTGTTTTCTTTTCCTCAAGCTGTTTGAGGGCGATCGCGAACTTGGTCAGCGGTGAGTTCAGAGCACCGGCCAATCTCGCCAAGCGGAGCGTTCAGAAGGAAGAGTACCTTCCCGAGCAGAACTTCACGGGAGGGCATCTCAGCCAGCGCCTGGCATTGCTCCGCAGTTAAGACCGACTGTTCCAGCACCCCGCCCTTGAACTTGATCTCGGGATGGGTCTTGAGGAAGTCCGTAAGGATCTTCGCCAGAGCGACTGGATCTCCGCTGGTATACGCGATCGCCGTCGGTCCCTCGAGCTGGGCTGTCAGCCCGGAAACCGGCGTGTTCTCAGCAGCACGGATTGCGAGAGTATTCTTCACGACTCTGTAGCTGCTTCCCGATTGCGTGATTCTGCGACGCAGTTCGGTCACATTCTCGACATTGAGTCCGGAGAAGGTCATTACGAGCACCCCCGCGTTGGCGGCGAACGCCGAACTCAGTTCATCAATGACTTGCTGTTTTTCTGTCCTGTTCATAAGACCTGTCTCGGTGCTGCGGCATCAGCCGCAAACGAGGCACACGCTGGAATGCCGTGCCATTGAAAGAAGCGCCTCAGAGGCGCGCCGTCTACTTCGTCTCCAACTGCCCCACGTCGACCTTTATGCCCGGGCCCATAGTGGAAGAGACGGTGACCGTCTTCATGTACTTCCCCTTGGCGGCCGCAGGCTTGGCCCTGAATACCGCCTCGATCAGGCTGCGCGCGTTCTGGATCAGCTTTTCGGCGCCGAAGGAAACCTTGCCGATCGGGGCGTGGATAATTCCATTCTTGTCGACTCGGAACTCCACCTTACCGGCCTTGATCTCCGTGACCGCCTTGGCCACATCGAAGGTCACGGTTCCGGTCTTCGGGTTGGGCATGAGACCTCGCGGACCGAGGACCCGGCCCAGCCGGCCGACCGACTTCATCATGTCCGGCGTGGCAACCACGGCGTCAAATTCCATCCAACCGCCCTGGATCTTGGTCACCAGGTCGTCGCCGCCGGTGATGTCGGCGCCCGCTTCCTCGGCTTCCTTCACCTTTTCGCCCGAAGCGATGACGCAGACCCTTACGGTCGTGCCCAGCCCATTGGGCAGCACCACGGTGCCGCGAACCATCTGGTCCGCGTATTTCGGATTGACGCCCAGCCGCATGGCCATTTCCGCGGTCTCGTCAAAGTTCGCGAACTTGACCTCATGCATCAGGCCGATTGCATCCTCGAGAGGATAGACCTTAGGCTCGACCTTGGCCTTCGCCTGTTCAAATTTCTTTCCCGACATTCCGACTCCTTCGTTACCGGCTCATTGGCTGACCCTGCTGATCAGCCCTAGCCCATGCAACTTCCACTATTACGTCGTCCGTTTGCCTTCCCGTCATCCGGCCGGTGTGCCGTGGTCAGCTCATCAGCCGGTCAGCTCGTTAGCAGGTCAGCTACTCAGTGACTTCCAGTCCCATGCTCCGGGCGGTACCGAGGATAATCTGCTTGGCCGCCTCGAGATCGTTGGCGTTCAAATCCGGAAGCTTGGTTTTCGCGATCTCCTCGACCTGCTTCATCGTGACCTTCGCGACCTTGGTCTTGTTGGGCTCGGCCGAACCTTTTGCAATGTTCGCCACCCGCTTCAGTAGCACCGCCGCGGGCGGCGTCTTGGTGATGAAACTGTAGCTCCGGTCCTGGTAGACGGTGATGACCACGGGAATGATCAACCCTTCCTGGGCCTGCGTCTTGGCGTTGAACGCCTTGCAGAAATCCATGATGTTGACCCCGTGCTGACCGAGAGCGGGTCCTACTGGGGGCGCCGGAGTCGCCTTACCGGCCGGGATCTGAAGCTTAATCTGTCCGATTACCTTTTTCGCCATTTGCGTTCCAACCGTTCCGTTTCAATGCTTTGCTCGCAACAGGCCGGAGCCTGTCAGTTCCACACGGTTCCGAGAACCGCGGCAACTCTGTCTCGGGGAGCAGAACCCTGGAAGATCGAGACTTGCGAGGTTTATATCTTCTCTACCTGTATGAACTCCAATTCGACCGGCGTGGGACGGCCGAAAATCGTGACCATCACCTTCAACGTGTTGCGCTCCAGATTGACGTCCTCCACGATCCCGGTGAAATTCGAGAAAGGGCCGTCGATGATCTTCACCGCCTCGCCCTTATCGAAGACGAACTTGGGCTTGGGCTTCTCCGCTGTAGTCGATACCCGGTGTACCACCTGGTTGACTTCCTCTTCCGTCAGCGGAGTCGGCTTGTTCCCCTGACTGACAAAACCAGTCACCTTGGGCGTGTTGCGCACCAGGTGCCAGGTCTCGTCGGTCATCTCCATCTCCACCAGGATGTACCCCGGGAAAAAGAGCTTGGAGCTGACAACCTTCTTGCCGCCCTTCATCTCGACGACATCCTCGGTCGGGATCAGGATCTGCCCGATCTTTTCCGAAAGGCCGTGGATCTGGACGCGGCTCATCAAGCTCTCAGCCACCTTCCGCTCAAAACCCGAGTAGGTGTGGATGATGTACCACTTCTTGTCGGCTGCTGTCGAACTGATGGCTGTTCTCCCTGTTTAAACTGGCTAGTCAAAAAAAGCGAACACGTACTGCACGCCGTAACTCAATACGAGGTCAACCAGCGCCAGGTAAATGCCGAAAAAGAAGACCGTGGCGATGACAACGATCGTCGTGCCGTAGACTTCCTTCCTGGTCGGCCAGGTGACCTTCTTAAGCTCGGTCTTCACATCCCCGTAGAAACCCGAGCAGGTTCTTCGGGGCTTCCTTCACTTTCTCAAGCATAGATCTCTTCTTGCCCGCGCTTCCCGGGGAAGCAACCGGCTGAAAAAAGGTGGCAGGCCAGGAGGGACTCGAACCCCCAACATCCGGTTTTGGAGACCGGCGCTCTACCAATTCGAGCTACTGGCCTGCAAAAGAAACTTATTTTATCTCTTTGTGCGCGGTATGCGTTCGGCACCACTTGCAGTACTTCTTCAACTCCAGACGGTCCGTCACGTTCTTCTTGTTCTTGGTGGAAACGTAATTCTTCCGCTTGCAGCCCGTGCACTGAAATGTAATGTTGTCCTGCATATGATCAACCGGCGAAGCGCGACAGCGGTCGCCCGCCCTCCTCGACTCTATTCAATGATTTCCGCAATCGCGCCGGCGCCGACTGTGCGGCCGCCCTCGCGAATGGCGAATCGCAAACCCTTTTCCATGGCAATCGGCTTGATCAGCTCGATCGTCATCGTGATGTTGTCGCCCGGCATGACCATCTCCACGCCATCCGGCAACGCCGTCACCCCGGTCACGTCCGTGGTCCGGAAGTAAAACTGCGGCCGGTACCCGGTGAAGAACGGCGTGTGCCGCCCTCCCTCTTCCTTCGTCAGGACGTACGCCTCGGCCTTGAACTTCTTGTGCGGCGTGATCGACGCCGGCTTCGCAATGACCTGGCCGCGCTCCACGTCTTCCTTGTCCGTGCCGCGCAAGCAGCAGGCCCACGTTGTCTCCCGCCTGGCCCTCGTCGAGCATCTTCTTGAACATCTCGACGCCCGTCACCACGCGCTTGACCGTGTCGCGAATCCCCACGATCTCCATTTCTTCGCCGACCTTCACCTTGCCGCGCTCCACGCGGCCCGTCACCACCGTCCCGCGGCCGCTGATCGAGAAAATGTCTTCGATCGGCATCAGGAACGGCTTGTCGATATCGCGCTGCGGCATCGGCACGTACTTGTCGACCGCTTCCATCAGGTCCAGGATCGCCTTCTGCGCGTCCTCGTCCCCTTCCATCGCCTTCAGCGCACTGCATCGCACCATCGGCATCTCGTCGCCCGGGAACTCGTAGTTCGAGAGCAGCTCCCGAACTTCCAGCTCCACCAGGTCCAGCAATTCCGGATCATCCACCATGTCGACCTTGTTCAGGCAGACCACGATGTAGGGAACGCCCACCTGGCGCGCCAGCAGGATGTGCTCGCGCGTCTGCGGCATCGGCCCGTCGGCCGCCGAAACCACCAGGATCGCCCCATCCATCTGCGCCGCCCCGGTGATCATGTTCTTGATGTAGTCCGCGTGACCCGGGCAGTCCACGTGCGCATAGTGCCGGTTCTTGGTCGAATACTCGACGTGCGCCGTCGCGATCGTGATCCCGCGCTCCTTCTCTTCCGGAGCATTGTCAATCGAGTCAAACGACCGCACCGTAATCGTCGGGTCCTGCTTGGCCAACACCATGGTGATCGCCGACGTCAGCGTCGTCTTCCCATGGTCCACGTGCCCGATCGTCCCGATGTTTACGTGTGGCTTTGTCCTTGAAAATTTCTCTTTCGCCATAAGTTCTCCTCGTGCTCTGGCCTGTGAACCTGCAGCACCCAGGTTGAAAGTACAGAGCCCACGACCAGGATTGAACTGGTGACCCCTTCCTTACCAAGGAAGTGCTCTACCACTGAGCTACGTGGGCAATGAAGCTTCGTGCGGGGCCTATCTCGCGATACGCATCCGCCAAGGTCGACTCAGACCGGCTATGAGTACTGGAGCGGGAGACGGGACTCGAACCCGCGACCAATAGCTTGGAAGGCTATGACTCTACCAACTGAGTTACTCCCGCTCAGTCGCCAAAATAAACTCACATTATCGCGAATAATCGCGCGCCAAGCAACCTTCTGTTCGACAACTCACTGGAGGGGGCAGGATTCGAACCTGCGTAGACCCGAAGGTCGACGGGTTTACAGCCCGTTGCCATTGTCCGCTCGACCACCCCTCCACACACCCCACGACCCCGACTACCCACGGCTATAGCCTGACCATGCGGAGCCATAGAAACGCGCAGTATATCAATTTTCAAAACGCAAAACAAAGCCAAATTTCGAGGACGTTTTACGCCCCAACAGAGCGGCTTTCCCGACCCTGCAGGGTACAGTTGTATTCCCTGATCCCACTGCGGGAGCAGGTTCGCAGTGGAGTTCCTGAGCCGGCCGAACCTGCGCTCCCTGACGATTTAAGGGCAGCGCAAATAGGCTGGGGCGGGCAAAACGGCTATTCTGAAACTGAGAGTCATTTTCACTTGACGCGACAAGACCACCTCGCTAAAGTCCGGCTCGCCGCCTGGACGGCACACTTTTATGGGAGGACTTATGTCGTACTTCTCCGGCCTTGCTCTCTTTCAACGGCTGATCGTAAGCCGGCCGGCCGGCCTTTGCCGATTGACCATCGTCATCGTCGCAATGTGCACTACCGGGGCGCTCAGCGCGCAAGAGGTTTCCGACCCGGAGGAACCCGATTTCTTCTTTCTGACCGGTGGCCCCTACACGCAACAGAAATACTCGCCGCAGATCATCTGGGCTACCCAGTGGCTTCACCACGGCTCGGTACTTTCCATGCAGGAGTTCACCAGCCGCGCCCGCTTCGAATTCGGGGTCACCGATCGCCTTGAGGCCGATTTCGAGCTCGGTGCGCGCTCCACTCGCCAGGAGCTTCAAGGCGTGCGGCTGGTGGAAAACGAGCTCGAGGCCGCCCTCATCGGCGCCCGTTATCGAATCCTCACCGAAGAGACTTCCCCGCTGACCCTGACTGCCGGCCCCCAAATCACGATTCCTCTCCCAAACAACTCCATCTGGGAGAACCGCCCCAGTTATGGAGTGGATCTGACTGCCGCCAAGGATTGGGGTGGACCTGTCTTTGCCGCCGCTTCCCTGAACTGGCACTTGACACCCGGCGTCCGAGCCTACGAACAGAGCCCGGATCGGGCCTCGCTCGATCAGCTCTCCTACGCGGTCGCCTTGGGTTTTCGCCCGCTTGAAAGGACGACCCAGTCAGCCACCAAGCATGATATCCACCTCTTCATGGAGGCGCTGCGCTCGAGTGAGGAAACGGTGGAATCCGGCGCGATCAGTCGCGAAGCGCAAGCCTTTCTCGCCCCCGGTGTCCGTTACGGATTCTCCAACAAGTCAGGAGTGCTCACCGAGCTCGGCATCGCCATCCCACTCGGCCTGACTCGCGTCTCGCCCGACTGGGGCGTTCTCGTTCAGTTCCAAATGGAATTGCCGACACTCTTCTAGCCGGTCACAAATTTACATATTTACATCCGTCAATATGTCGTGGTAGACTGGCCACGTGAAAGAGACAGTTCAATACTTCAAGGCGCTTGCCGATCCGGCCCGACTCCAGATCCTCGAGTTCCTCCTCCAACAGGAGTGCTGCTGCTCGGGGCCCGGCCAGACGGTCTGCGCCTGCCACATCGAGGAACGGGTGACACTGGCGCAGCCTACGATCAGTCACCATATGAAAGTCCTGGTCGACTCGGGCCTGGTCAAGTCCGAGAAGCGCGGCCGTTGGGTCTACTACAGCATCGACTACGAGGCGTTTCAGCACCTGGCCGACTTCGTCTCCCGCTACCGCGGGAACGAGGCGGCAACGGCCAGGCAGGGAGAACAATGATGCAGAATCGACGACTGTCATTCCTGGATCGTTACCTGACCCTGTGGATTTTCAGCGCCATGGCCCTCGGTCTGGCTCTCGGCCATCTGGTTCCTGGTGCCGATGACATCCTCGGTCGCTTCCGGGTCGGGGCGACCAATCTGCCGATCGCGATCGGGCTCATCCTGATGATGTACCCGCCGCTGGCAAAGGTCCGGTACGAGCAGCTCGGCCAGGTGTTCGGCAACCGGAAGGTTCTCGTCCTTTCGCTCATCCAGAACTGGCTGATCGGCCCGGTCCTGATGTTCGTTCTGGCGATCACGTTCCTTCGCGGCCATCCGGAGTACATGACCGGCCTCATCCTGATCGGCCTGGCCCGCTGCATCGCGATGGTGCTGGTATGGAACGAGCTGGCTCGGGGCGACAGCGAATATGCGGCCGGCCTGGTCGCGTTTAACAGCATCTTTCAAGTCGTCTTTTTCAGCGCCTACGCCTACATTTTCATAACGGTCCTGCCACCGGTTTTCGGTCTTTCAGGAAGCATCGTCGATATCAGCATGGGAGAAGTGGCGCGCGCGGTTTTCACGTACCTCGGAGTTCCCTTTCTGGCCGGCATGATCACGAGATTCGTCTTGATCAGGGCGAAGGGGAAAACCTGGTACGAGGAGAAGTTCATCCCGAAGATCAGTCCGGTTACGCTCCTGGCGCTGCTGTTCACGATTGTGGCCATGTTCACGCTCAAAGGCGACATGATCGTCCGCATCCCGCTCGACGTTCTGCTGGTGGCAGTGCCGCTGGTGATCTATTTCGTCGTCATGTTCCTGGTCAGCTTCCTGATGGGGCGCCGGCTCGGGGCGGGATATACAAAGACCGCAACCCTGTCCTTTACGGCGGCCAGCAATAATTTCGAACTTGCGATCGCCGTAGCGATTGCGGTTTTCGGCATCGACTCCGGAGTGGCGTTTGCCGCCGTGATTGGGCCGCTTGTCGAGGTGCCTGTCCTTATCAGCCTCGTCAATCTGTCCCTTTATTTCCGGCGTCGCTGGTTTGGAGAAGATCACCCCGGAAGCCAGGCGCCTGAGCCGCTGACCGCAGTAGGCAAAGAGGGTTAGAGGATTCTGCGAAGAGCAGATCGAGTGATCGAATCGAACAGCCGACCAGTTCCCTGGCGGCAGAGAGGGACAAGAAACTATGAGTGAAAATAACTTGAAGGACGTGGTTCAGCAGAAATACGGAGCGGCGGCACTATCCGTCCTGAAGGGAACCGGGGGTTCGTGCGGATGCGGTTGCGGATGCGGTTCCGAGACCGGCGCCGTCGAGCTTGAGGATGCTATTACTACCAAGCTGTACGATCAGGCAGAGGTCGCAGGGATTCCGGTGAACGCTGTAGCGGCTTCGCTGGGTTGCGGGAATCCGACAGCCCTGGCCGACTTGCACCCGGGTGAGACCGTACTCGACCTCGGCTCAGGCGGCGGCATCGACGTGCTGCTTTCAGCCAGGCGGGTGGGGCCGAGCGGCAAGGCATACGGGCTGGACATGACCGACGAGATGCTCGCACTGGCCGAGGAGAATAGACAGAAATCGGGCCTGGGCAACGTCGAGTTCCTGAAAGGCGAGATCGAGAACATCCCCTTGCCGGACAACTCGGTTGACGTGATTATTTCCAATTGCGTGATCAACCTCTCCGCCGACAAGGGAAAGGTTCTACGAGAGGCGTTTCGAGTCCTCAAACCGGGTGGACGCTTCGCCGTTTCCGACGTCGTCACCAAAGGAGACGTTCCCCGCGAAATCAAACGAAGCATCGAGCTCTGGGTCGGATGTATAGCGGGCGCGCTCGAGGAAACCGAGTACCGCGACAAATTGCGGGATGCCGGATTTGAACGGATAGACGTTGAGCCAACGCGAGTGTACAAGGTCGAGGACGCGGCGGCGTTCCTCGCCCAGAAGGGCCTCGACGCGGCGACGATTGCTCCCGCAGTTGAGGGTAAGTTCTTCAGCGCCTTCATACGCGCGACCAAGCCCGAGTAGCGGGATACAAGACACCATCCACGAAGGACACGAACGGACACCAGGAGACGCAGGATGCACTCACCCGGCGTGCGCCAGACTCATTGGTGTCCCTTTGTGTCTCTTCGTGGATAATGTCTTTAGGTCGCGTCATGCCGCTTATCATCCCGATCTTCGTCCTCACGTGTCTTCTTTCGGCCGGTCAGAACGCGCCCGGCACATCGTCTTCGCAGGGTCCTGCTGATGAAGTGATCGTTACAGCAGCCAGAGTCGAGCAGCCTCTGACGGAAGCCGTCTCCCATGTCACGGCCATCTCAGAGGAGGAGATCTCCCGCTCCCCGGCGCTCACACTTGACGACCTTCTCCGATCGGTGCCGGGATTCTCTTTGTTCCGCCGATCGAGCAGTCTGGTTGCGCACCCGACGACTCAGGGTGTATCACTGCGCGGCATCGGGCCAAGCGGCGCCGGCCGAAGCCTGGTTCTTCTGGACGGAATTCCCTTGAATGATCCGGTCGGGGGATGGGTCTACTGGAATCGGATCCCGATCTCCGCACTCGATCGGGTGGAGATCGTCCGAGGCGCGACCAGCCAGCTCTACGGCAGTTCAGCCCTCGGTGGCACGATTCAGGCCTTTTCCCGCAAACCCGGGGGCCAGAGTGTTCGGGGACGTGCCCAGGCCGGCAACGCAGGCATACTCGATTTGGACTTCGCAGCGACCGCGGGGGACAAGGACTGGGGCTACCTCCTTTCTACCCGCATGTTCGATGCCTCCGGCTATCACCTGGTGTCGGAGGACATCCGGGGACCGGTTGATGTTCCTGCGAACTCGGCCTTCCAGACCTTTTTCGGACGTGTGCAGTATAAATCGCTCGAGGCGGGTCTCAACGTCTTCCATGAGAGCCGGGTGAACGGAACCCGGCTGCAGACCAATAACACGCGCATCGCACTCTTCGACGTCGGCTTTTCCGAACACGATTGGGAGGCAAGGTTTTATAGTCAGTCGGAAGTGTTCAAGAGCAGTTTCTCCAGGATTTCTCTGGACCGAACCACCGAGTCGATCACCGCTCTCCAGGACATTCCTTCGACATCGCTGGGTGCTTCGTGGACGTGGCGGGGCGGGCCCTTATTCCTGGCCGGCCTCGACTGGCGCTATGCGAAGTGGAACGAGTATTCTCAGAACCTGGCCGGGCTGTTCGCCCAGTCGCTGTTGCCTGTCACCCCTTCCGTGGATCTGCTGCTGGGCGCGCGGGTCGACGCCTGGGAGAACGATCGGGTTCAAACTACCGTGAATCCCCGAGCCGGGCTGATCTGGCGCACGAGCGATCTGGTGACCGTTCGGACGTCTGCTTACCGGGGTTTTCGATCCCCCACTCTGAACGAGCTTTACAGGCCGTTCCGGGTCGGAAACGTTGAGACGCTTGCCAATCCGAAGCTGGACGAGGAGTACCTGTGGGGCGGCGAAGGCGGGTTCGACCTCCATCCAGGTCCCAGAGTGCTGGTCAGGATCAACGCTTTCTGGAATCAACTTGAGAACGCGGTAGCCAATGTGACTCTCTCGAGCTCCCCATCGCAGGTGACTCGGCAAAGGGCGAACCTCGGCGGCATCGCGGCGAAGGGACTCGAAAGCGAAGCCGTGCTCGAATTCGAAAATTACGCGCTGCGCGGCGCTTACCTTTACTCGGATGCCCGGGTCAAGGGCCAGCGACGGCTCGAGGTCCCCCAGGTGCCGCGCAACCAGGCGGTCTTGGCGCTCGAATCTAAGGGTCCGTTAATGTGGAGCCTGCAGGCACGCTGGACGGACCGCCAGTTCGAGGACGACTTGAATTTTCTGGCCCTCCCCGCGTATCTTGTCGTCGACGGAATGCTGGCCCGACCGCTCAAGAACAACCTCCGGCTGTTCATCGCCGTCGAGAACCTGCTCGGGACCCGGTACATCGTCGGCCGAACTCCAACCGAACAGCTGGGAACTCCCCGGCTGATTCACGGCGGCCTGGCACTGGACTTCTCACGATGACAACGGCAGAAACGACGTCGACAGCGGAAGCGAAAGAGCGCTCAGGCGCTGGAGGACAGGGAGCGCGAAAAGATGCCCGCGCATTGCTCGGGATCATCGCCGCCATCCTTGTCGTCGCTCTATTCTGTTCTTACTACCTCTCGATTGCCCGGAAAACCGACATCTGCTTTGACGGTGCGGTCTTCCTGCAGCCGATCGTGGCGCTGGAGAGATTCGGCGTCCTGACCCACACTTACAACACCCAATCGCCGGCGGAGTTTCACCTTCCGCTTACGAACCTGGGGCAGGGGATGCTGTCCCAGAATATTCTCAACTGGCCGTTTATCCACCTCTTCGGCATCAATCACTTTGCCCTGCAGGCGGCAAACCTGATTTTCCTCGGGCTCGGAGGCGCGCTGATGTACCTCCTTGTCCTCAGGAGCACCGGGAACCGGCTCTTGCCACTGGCCGGCGTGCTGCTCTTCTACACGGCGCCCCAAATGAAAGGCCTCGGGCTCCAGGGACTGGGGGAAGTGCCGGCGGCGTCATATCTGCTGCTCTGCGCAATGCTTCTGTACCTGGCTCTCTCGCGCGGCCGTTACTTCGGATGGCTGGGAATCGCCGTCTTCCTCGCCTTTCATACAAAGAATTACCTGATCCTCGTCTACCCGATGCTGCTTCTTGTTGCTCACCTATCTCTGGTTGCGGCAGAAGACGGTGCGTTTTCGGGACTTGATTCGCTTTTCAGGTGCGTTCTGGCTGGGGCTACTGTCCCTCCCGCTCATATTCATCCTGCGATATGGATGGAGTCCCTTCCTAAAGGAAATCTCCGATTTCTGGACACTGGTTGCCTCAACTCAATGGGGCGAGAGCCTTGGTGCGGCATCGCGGAGCTCCGAACTGACCAAAGAGGCGTTCAAGGAGCTGAGCCGCAACTACGGAGGCTGGTTCCTGCTCTACCCACCCACCGCGATCGGTTATCTCCTGGCCCTGTTGGCCCTGGTTTTTGGGTCACCGGACAGGCGGGAGACACAGAGACAGGAGGAGAAACCAACAGAGCGACTCTCCTCGAGATTACCGTGGCTTGATCCAACCCAGGCCGTTCTCGTGTTTTTCCTGGGGATTTCTGTCTTCTACGTCGCCTACTGGTTTCACTTCAGCACATGGGCAATCTGGTATCGTCGGGTTTTTCCGTTCCTGATCCTGCAGATACCGTTGTTGTTGATCGCCATGCACCGGGTCTGGGTGCTGGGCAGAAGTCGGCGCGTTTTCCGGGTTGTGGCCGCTGACCGGCTTCGCAGCGCTTCTCGTGCTCGGGTTTGCTCACGCCAAGTACTTCGTGGTGATATTCGACAACCCGCTGCCCGATGAATTGGCGCTGCAAGAGCGGGTCGAGGCGACCAAGTTCATCAGGTCGTTGCCTGCCGATGTCCAACTTTTCGGGCTAGCGTGGTGGCAGGCACCCAAGCTTTCGCTTTTCTCGGGTCGAACGCTTACTTGATCTGACGACCAAAGGCGAGGAGTACAGTTCGGGCCTTTTGATACTTGACCGAGAGGCGATGGGAATCGCAGCCGACGGCGTCGCCCGCAGGTTGTCGAGTCTGGACACGCGGGTGGTGTGGCAAAACAGGTCGAACAGGATTCTCGAGTGGAAAAGGCGAACGTTGGATCTCAGCAAGATCCGGCAGGATACGGGTCTCCGCCTCCTGAGGATCGGGCCGGACCATTCCTCGACTGCAGGCGAACGGTTCCCAAAGCAACCCGGGGGAACATTCGCGATGTGGGCAATAACCGCCGGCGCGACCCCGAAGACGGTGCTGGTCTGGGACGGCTTGATTCTCGACAGCAGTGTGAATCCGGATGGCAAGTTGATGACGGCCATGGTCCCGCGACCTGTTTTCGCCAAACCGGGCCGCTACAACATCGCGCTGTACGACATCGAAGACCGCCGCCGGTCAAACTTCTCCGTGATGGTCATCGAGGAAGTAGGGAAGTAGGCCAATAGGGCTTATGGGACCAATAGAATCGAATCGGGACGTCTCTTCCTCCTATTGGTCCCACGGTCTTATCGCATCCTAGCTGGCGAGCTCGGGGCGAGCAGTCATCTCCTCAACCTCTTCCTTGACGCGCTTTCCTTCAAACATCATGTAGACGGTTGGAATAAAAAGAAGCGTAATCAGTGTGGAAGAAAGCAGGCCTCCGATAACGACACGAGCCATCGGCACCTGGAGCTCCGAACCTTCTCCGAGCCCGAGTGCCATGGGCACCAGGCCAAGAACCGTGGTGAGCGTGGTGAGCAGGATGGGTCGCAGACGTCGCCTGCCGCCCACTTCCAGCGCCTGGCGCAGCGAATAGTTGTAGAAGCGCGCCCGCAAAGAGGACAATCGTCGAGATAACGACTGTTTTCCGGTGATCCAGCGCCCAGTGAATCGCATCCTGGTAACTTCCATCCAGGCGTTCGAGTAACACTCCACCGAGATGAACGAACCTGTAAACGATTGATTTTTCGTTCGGTTCGCGCACGTGGATGAATTTTGAGCAAAGGACAGGCACCAGCGTAAGGGCGACGACCAAGGAACAGAGCAGGCTGAAAGTGACGACGTAGGCCAACTGCTTGAACATGACCCCGCTCATACCGCTCATGAAGACGACGGGCAGGAAAACGACCACGGTAGTCAGTGCCGACGCGACGATTGCGGGACCCACTTCGCGCGTGCCCAGGATGGCCGCCTCTTTCTTGTCGAGGCCTGCTTCCCGATGGCGGAAAATGTTTTCCAGAACGACGATCGCCGAATCGACGAGCATGCCCACACCGAGGGCGAGGCCTCCGAAGGTAATCGTGTTGAGCGTGAACCCATAGAAATACATCAGCGCGAAGGTACCGATGACCGAGATGGGAATCGCAACGGCGATGATCATCGAGCTTCGGATGTTCCTCAGGAACAGCAGGAGGACAACCACGGCGAGTATGGAGCCGAAAACCGCCGCTTCTCGAACCGACTTGATGGAGTTCTCGATGTACTTGGAACTGTCCATCGTCACATCGACCTTGATGTTTTTGAAATCGCGGTTGAGCCGGTCGATTTCGGCCCGCACCTCGCCAAAACTGCGTTGCGGCTCGCACGGGTGATGACCGATTCCCGGGGTACGGCGAGCGATTGAATGTCCCGGATGATGATGGCGGCCCGCACAAACATCCCGGCTTTCAGGAGGGATCCGCGGTTCGGGATTATGATCTCGACATCCGCCGCCCGGGTGGCGGGATCCAGGAATGGCGACATGCGACTGATCGTCCCGCGTACAGGCGCTCCTGACGGCGCAACTGGCGGGAGATTTCTAAGTACTACACGACATACTACGATCGGGCTGAGCCGATGTAACAGGCGGGTCGGACGCAAGAGGGAGCAGAAGACGCAGGTCTTCACGCTAGAGGCGCTAGAGGTGCTAGAGAAACGCAAAAGATTCCAGCCGATTGCGTTTCTTTAGCGCCTTCTGCGTCTCTTGCGTGAAACATTTGCGCCTCTTGTTGCCTCCCGCGTCTGATTCAGAATGGCGGCAGCTCGCCGTCTTCGCCCATCGAGATCGGCACCTGCCCAAGCGACTCGATGTCCGATCGGCCACCGAGCTCGGCAAGGACGGACGATGACACCTGAAGAACGTCGAGGCGGCGGGTGTTTTGGATGCGGGCGACCCGAAGCTCCCCGGCACCCGTGCACGCCCGGGCCGCAAAAGTAAAAGCCTGGGCATCGGAGTCCGCGATCACCGGCACTTTCCCACGTTCGAGGAAAGCGCTCGTGTAAAGATTCTCGTAGGTCGCCTGGAAATCGATCGCCTGAAAAAGGCGTCGAGTTACCACATCCGCAAGCCCAATCCCCAAGGCATTTCCATGCGAAGCGAGGGTAAGGCTCCGGGCGATGATCATCCGGATGCGCGGCCGCTCGGGGTCCGGCTCTCCGGCGATTTTCAGGCGACCTACGACATTGGTGTCCATGCCCACCCCGCTGATGTCCTTCCCGATTTCATCGACGATCAGGATGTCGAGATCGTCCAGCGGAAGACCCGGCGACAGCTCTCTTGCCCGCTCCAACAGCGCCGGCTCGGCCTCCGGGATCTCCGGGCCGGACACCACCCGAAGCTCGGCGATTTCTTCAAACGCGTTCTCGACCAGCCCGATCCCCAGGATGACGTTGGAATGCTGGAGAACGTGCCGCGCCACTTGCGGCGCTATATCGCGCAAGCCTCGTACGCCGTGCCGGTGGATCTCGAGCGCCTGGGCCTGCTTCCCCAGCCCGATCGCCAGCATCTTCATCAATCCGCTTTCGTACGGGCCGTGAAAATCGGTGTGCGGCTTGACGCGGTTGATCAGGATGATTCCGTCAGCCTGGTGCGCGTGGCGGTCCTGGAAGACCCTGACCTCACAGCCTCCCGGCAGCTCGACCACATCCATCGCCGAGCGAATCGGGGCCCCGACCGATTCGGTCCGGACCCCGTAATCCCGAAGGATGCCGGCCTGTCCTTCCGCGGTTGCGCCCCCATGGCTCCCCATGGCCGGCACGATAAATGGCTCTCCCCCTTGCGCTTTCACCCAGGAGACGATGACCCGGACAAGGCCGGCCAGTCCGGCTATGCCGCGACTGCCAACCGCTATGGCAACGCTCGAGCCCGGCCGGATCTGCGCTCGATGAGAATCCAGTTGTCGACACAGCTCGCCTTCCGGATCAACGATGACCGGGCGCGGGAAACGGCGCGCAATCCGAAACATCGCCCGGATAAGGCACAAGATCGATGGCCATGCGACAACTACTTCCTACTGATCAGCCTGGCTCGCTGCAATAGCAATCAAGGCGCCGGTCTGCGTCTTCTGAATCAGGCCCACAACGGCAAGCGATTTCTCCCCTTGGACACGAACGACCAAGGTCCCCTTGAAAGCCGCCGGATGTGCATCAAAGTATACCTTGAACATCTCGGGTTCAAAAAGGAAACGGGCGACCTGATGTCCGGGCTGGACGGGGAGCAGCGCGGTCGCCTGCTCGACCCCCTGGCCGTCTATGAGAGCCAATTCCGCGGTCACCGCCTCAGAGCCGGGATTGTAGACCGCGATGCCTGTGTTTTCCGTCGCATCACGACTCGCATAGAGCTTGTGTGAGCTGCGGCTTGGGGCGCTGTCGACCGAAACATAGTTCCCGAGGACGTCAAACACTTCGGTCCCCTCGAGCCCGGAACTGAGTCCCCGGTTAGAGACCACGAGAACTGAGCCGGATTGGATTGGCCCGGTCCCCGACGTCTCGAGATCGAGAGTCCCCCAGGCCGGTATCGAATACGGAATGCTGCTACCCGATTGCCCGCCGATCGAAACGACAACCGGGGCGCCACTGGCATCCTGGAACCGGATCGATCCCGTATCCTCCTGGCTGGCGCTGTTCTTGAGAACAATTCGTGTGCGGTTGGCCACTCCAGCCACTTCGCCGGTAACGTAGTGCGGGAAGATCAGGACGACGGCCGGGGAAGATCCGGACTGCGTGATTGTCGACTGCCCGGAAGCAAAGACCCGCGGGCCGGTCCCGACCGCTATCAACGCGCCTGTCTGTGTCTTCTGGACCAGCCCGGTCACGCCCACTTCACGGCCGTCATCCGCCTGCACGTTCAACGTACCCTTGAAATCTCCGGGATGCGCGTCGAAGTAAGACTTGAAAAGTTCAGGTTCGCCGACGAACCGCGCGAGCTGTCGCTCCGGGCGAGAGCGCGAGAATGCCCGAGGCCTGTTGAACCCCCTGGCTGTCAACGAGCGTCAGGCGGAGGGTGACAGGTTCCGAGCCGTGATTGAAAACGGCCATGCCGGTCTTTTCGGACGCTGTCAGGCTCACGTAAACCTGATGGGCGTTTCGCACCGGCGCCGCGGCTACGGAAACAAACTTGCCGAACAGATCGAATACTTCCGTTCCCCGGACACGACTGTCCGCTCCTCTGTCCGAGCTCACTTTCATCGCGCCCGTTACCAGTGTCCCAGTGCCATCTGTCTGGAGATCGGTGGCGCCTCCGGCTGAAAGCGAATAGGGCAGGAAGTTGACCATCTCGCCCTGCACGGGGAAGAAACCGGGTTGCCCGCGGCTGTCAAGGAAGTCGATGCGCCCGCTATCCGGCTGTGTGCCGTTGTTCTGAAGGACGATTCGCGTGCGGTTGAGTACGTCTGCCGCCGCACCATTCGCGTATTGAGGGAAGACAAGCAGGCCGGTGCCGGCAGCCTGGTTGATCGTCACGGTTCGGCCGGCGACGGAGAGCGTCCCGCTTCGGGCCGGCCCGTTGTTGGGGGCCACCAGTAGGATGCCGACCCGCTGCTGGGAGAAAAAGCGGCCGACGAGACGGTTATCCAGGGCGCCTGGCTGATTGCCACCCAATTGCAGCCCCCCGTGCCCGTCACCCCAACAGAACCAGCGCCGCCACCATTACCAAAAGCCACCGCCTCAGGCGAGACCGAATAACTGCAGCCGGTCCTTTTGACGATCGTCCCCTGTTTGCCGACCGCGTAACCGGTGCCCGCAAAAGTGACTCCCAACAGATCGGAGCTCGACTGGCTGGACTCCTGGACCCACATGTCGCCACCGTCCACGGTACCGAGGATCAGACCACCATTACCGACCACCCAGCCATTGGTGGCGTCGGCAAAATGCCCGGCATTGAGTTGACCGAAGATTCCGGGATTAGGCTTGTAGCTTTGCTGCCGTTGGTCGTACGCAGGAGTTCCGTTGTTCCCACCGCCCAGGCCTTTTGACTGTCGATCGCGTCCACGGCATTCAGACTTTCCTGCGTGCCGCTCCGTCCTGAACGGGGGAGGCTCAAGACTCCCCTGAAGCGTCCGTGATTCGGACGAGCCGACCGTTCATACCAACCG
>CAVUUN010000003.1:0-174651 GCA_963744645.1 uncultured Acidobacteriota bacterium | reverse complement strand
CTCGCTGCCATTTGTGTTCAGGGGTGGGACGCCGATCATAAGAACATGGTCGATTTCGCGACCACGCAGATGTCAAAGCCGCTTACTGGGGATTTCAGGGAGAAAGGTGTCAGAGCTTCAATTTTCAATTCTCAGTTTCTGATCAGCGAACGAGGAGGACGAAAACTGAAAATTGAAGCTCTGACACCGTTCACTTTACCCGATTATTCGAAACCAGTCCTTCACTGTCAGCTGCAGTCTATCGACTTCGTCTTCAGACAGCGCACAGCAGTGAGCGATTGGACCCCTTAGCAAGTTGAGGCTGCCCATCACCCGTTCAACAGCCCGTCGACTGGAAAAGATGGTTCCGAAGAGATCCCAGTTGGAGGTAATAATGACCGACAATTCCCCGAAGGTGGTGTACTCGATCGGGTCCTCGGATCTTCTGGTTACACCGCTGTCGATTTCTTTCTGAATTCTGTTTTTGACCTCCTGAATGATATTCGCTGGAATCATCCCGCTGTCCCACCAGTTGGTTCCATCCCCGTCTTCAAAGGTCTCCCGTATAAGTTTCCTGATCGACTTCTCCAGACAATAGAACAACTCGTAGTGCCTCGACATCTCTGCAGCTTCAGCTCGAACACTTTGTTCAAATTGGGGGAATAATCCAGAGATGAAACGCTGGCCGACCGGGGTACGTGGCCCAGTTCCAAAGAGAATTGTTCTTCGATGGCTTTCAGTTCGTTCGTTATGAGGAAACCGGACATGCCGAAAGATCTGACATGATCATCCGCTTTAGTCTTCATTGGGATTGACGAGCAAATTTTCTTTTAGGCTTCGGAAGATTGCGTTGAACACGGCAATGTCCGGTGTGGCCGGCAGATTCAAGTTTATGGTGTATGAAAGGTTGAGTCCAAGACCGCGATCTTTCGTTAAGCGTGGAGGCGATTCGTTCCGTAACGCTGGAAGTGAGCTGGTCTCCACTGTCTGCTCCGCAACCTCTTCCGAAAAATCAGCGAACTTCTTGATCGCCTTCACTGCCGCGAGGATCAGATTCACAACACTCGCGTCATGCTCCTTCCCAGTCTCTTCGATGATGAGACCTCGAAGCTTATCCTCGGGTAGTCGGTGCATATATTCGTTGCGGGCGTAGAGTGGTCCGTATCCGAACTTCAATGCCTCGGCTGCGGCTCGGCCCGAGGTCGAGGGGTTGCGGAACTTCCTGTAGATGTCAGAAGGCGTGCCATCGGACTTAACGAAGCCTATCTTCTTTAAGAACGAGTTGATCTGAGTCCCCGAGCCTCCGGGTATTAGAAGAACCGTCTTGACAAAATCAAAGCTGACCCGCTCGGGGGTTGCTGCGGCCTTGATTGCAATCAACGCCCTGTCTATGCTTCCCGGGGCAGTTACGTAGGGTAATGATGCCATGCGAGAGCCTTTCCTTTCTCAGCGGTCCGCCTCTCTAAAGGGAGGCAACTAGATTATTTATTATGATGTGGGAGTCTGACATGGAGGTTGGCCAGTCATGCTGCCAATTCCCGCAGTCTGGGATAGTCTGTACTGCGAATTCAGTGTTCGGAGGGAAACGATGGCATTCGACGATTATGCGCGGACGAGTTCCACCTTACGCCCAAAGGCTGGATCCGAGGTAACCAATACTATTCTAGGAAAATTCAGGGCAAGAAGCCAATTCCAGTCCCCGGCGATGCGGTGGAGACCCTGGACAAGACAGATATACCAGCAAACCAGTGGGCTCCAGAGGAGATCAAGTGGCGATGTAAAGTTCATCGACCCGAAGTATCCGAGAAGAAGCGATCGGCGCTCCGGAATCGGTTTCCTAAACCAGCAAAGGACTTTCCTCAAGGACCCCAAGGTTGTAGCTCGGAAAGCTAACGGCAAGCCTGAAGCGTTCGCGTTATGAAGACCGCACAATCTAGAGCGCGTTGTACCAATTCTCGGGCGCCACTCGCGCACCGTGCGTGTCTGAGAACTCCGCCCGGTAAGTCCCCAAAACGTAAGCCGCGCCGCTAATGGCATTCTTGTGGTTATTACCATAGAGCAGTACCTCCTCTTTCGAGAGGCAGGCGGCGAGGGGGCGCGTGAACTCCTGTTCCATTGCCCTGAAAGCGCGATTGACGCGCTCTTGATAGCCGGTCCCAGAATACGACCCGAGATTCTTTTTCGTGTAGATCTGCTCGGTTATGCTGTCAACGATCCCGCAAATCGCTGTCATCGCACCATCCATATCCCCGTTACGATACCGCTCCAAACAGGTTGTCAGACCGTCTCGGACAGTAGGATCGAGCTCCGCCGTATCCAGGTCCACGCGGAGCGTCAAAGGAAACGGTTGTCCGTTACTCATCGCCCATCCCGTTCGCTGAAGCCTCTCGTTAATTGCAGTTTCCATCCAACTCCTTCGACGTCCCATTTCTATCGCTTCGAGAAGATGGGCCTTGCTCGTCCCTCCAGCAGGAGCTTGGCGAAGATGAGAAAGCTTTTGGACCGGCAACCCTGCTGCCCCCGCGATGTGCTTCATTTCGGCAAAAGTGAACTCTGTCATTAACTCCCGTAAATTTCCCCATGAGTTCGAGATTCGCATAAATGATCGTCCTCCGCCCGGCAGTATTATAGGCACAATCCGAAATTCGGGAAGTTCCTCTGCTGCTGCCGATGCCGTTCACAGCCAGCGGAAGTCGTCCACCCGGGCTCTTACTTTCGCAGTCGCCTGATGAGCTCCGCAATCGTAGCTCAGATGGCGCAGAAGCCAGAGCACGAACGACAAAAAAAGGAATAGACGGAAGAGGAGAAACTCCAACTCGTCGAGGTGGGCGTGCGATGAGGCTAAATCAGCAGGGGTGACCATGGGTCTTGCCTTTCCGGTGCCCGACTCACCTACAAAGCAAGCGCCACACACATCACTGCCACTTCTGTGCAGGTGGGAATAAGCCCCCCAAGGACAAGGTCGGTTGCCGGGGAGCCCCCTCCAAGCTTCCTGCTTACTTTTTACTCTGTACCGAGAGGATAGAAGATGTCAAGCGCGGGGTACGCGGATCGCTGGACTGACGACCCCTACGACCCTCCCGCGAAATGGCGCTTTCTGGGTCTCACCAAGAAAACGAGAAGTAATAGATTCGGTTGGAGTTAACTGGCGCGCCTGCCGCGACTCGAACGCGGGACCTACGGATTAGAAGAAGCATAGCTTTTGAGTGATTTCTTACGAAAAGCTGATAAACACTGATTTTCAGCCCGGATTCTTCGCCAGCCCAAACGTGAAAAGATACGAAAGCTTTAGTCGCCCTGCGGGCGGCAAACGGGAGGGGCAGAGATGCCTGCAGTCTCTCGGAGAGTTGCCTCAACGAACCGCTTCTCCCCTTAACTCGCTCAATTTCCGGATGACGCTTTCACGTAACTCTAAGTCCGGGTCTTCGAGTAGCGTTGGAAGGAGTGATTCCGCTTTCCCACGGTCTGATTTGAACAGTTGCGACAACGCCGCTTCACGCACCCTTCGACTGGTCTGTAACCTCCCTCAGTAAGACAGGGAAGGAAATTTCCGCTGGCACAAATCTCAGCAGAGCTATCAGGAAGCGTTTAGTGTCTGTCTCAACTTCATCGGTTGCGTCTAGGCAAGCAGCGAGTAACTTGCCGTGCTGCTGATTTTGGCGGCCTCGATAGAAGGCTTTACCTTCTTGGTGTCGAAGCCGTCCGTCAGCCATACTAGTGCCCAGGACGCCGCAGTTCGCTCTGGTCCTCCTTTTTCAACCGCCACTAGAAGGTTCTGTAGCAACCCTGGTACGGTCACCGATAAACCTTCGTACGCCGCGGCCATGGCGGCGAATGAGGCAGCTGAGGCATCCGGCCGAGCGTCTGATTTCAGGCGCAAAGCCAGACTCTCGAAGTACTCAAACGGTTCTATCCCGGTCTTCTTCCAAGCTGCAAGTTCCATCATTCCAGAAAGGCCGCCAGACCCTAGCCGTGTTTCTGGATGTCGGCTGAGAAAATCCGTTATCAGGCGCGATTTCAGCGCGGGTCCCCACATGCTTGCTTCGACCTCGATGGCCGCGACATCGACGTCACTGGTGTACTTCCCGCGTCCGTCTCGGTCGCCGACAACTGAGGAAAGAGCATTCAAAACCCGCTGAGCGGTTTCTTCACTTACGTTCGGCTCGTCAGCAAGGCACAAAGCGGCCAGTGCGGCGCGCGGACGAGCAGCTAAACCGGGTTCCTCGGTTTCCAGTGGTTCAAGGATTGCTCGGACAATTCCATCAACGTCGTCGTCCCTACAGTCGGATACAAGAAGCCTGAGCGATTCTTTCCATGACTCCGGAATTTCAGCAACTTGTCCTGGGCCTCTTTGGCGGCTCGTGAAATTGGGCGGGCGAGCCCCGCGACTTGCCGAGCAATCGGAATCTCCCGGTTGCGTTCCGGATACCGTCCGTCCAGAAGAGCACGGGCGGCTAGATACTCCTGAAACGTCAGGTGGCGAAACTCCCAGACTTTGTTCTCCTCGGTCTTTCGCTTGTCCCATATCCCGCCCGACCTAATCAGGATGCTTGAGCGAGCCTCTAGGAGAGCGAGGAAACTCTCCGGGTCTCTCCTACGCAGAGCCCGGATGTTTGGGTACTCCTTTCGGAGTTGGTCAAAGAGGTTTAGCACGTCGTCGTTTGTGAGTCGCTGAACTCCGCGACGACACATCTCGAAGGCGAGATACTCCAACTGAGTGGTTGCCTCTTCTTTTCCAATTGTCGGATAACGAGGGTTCCAGTTAAGCAGAACATAAACCGCTTCCGAATACAGTTCTGACCTCCGATTGGGTAGTTTCCCCACCTTCCGTTTGACCAAAGCCAAGGTGGTCAGCAGCATGGGATTGCCCGTCAGCCGCTCGATCCGGTCATTTGAGTGAAGAGCTTGTATAAGCTCCTCAGATCGTTTGGCCCGCTCCAGAGTACCCAAGTATGGTTCTGTTACCGCGATCCAGCGTTTCGCGAAGAGATCCTTAGCCTCTCGACTTAATTCGGCGATGACCGAGTGCTCGAAACCGGATCCCATCCGGTAAGGCATGTCTCGGTAGCCCACGATCCGCGAGGTAACGAGGATGGGTGCTTCCGGATACCGGGCAGCCGTCCTCTCCAATTCCTGACAGAACGTCATCCTGACATTAGGGTCCGTGATCTCGTCCAACCCATCTACCAGGAGGATGGCTTCACCTTTTGCGATGCGATCAAATATTTACCGCACGCATCACCTCTGCCTCAAGAGGCTGCAGGTCAGTCTTCTGCAGATGCTGTGTGAGAAAATCGTTGAAAGACCGGCAGAGATCGGCTTCTCCCAGATCTCGACACCTTATCAGGACTGGAATCCAAGGGCTGTCCGGAAGAGTGTGCGTGTCGGGAAGTTGATCAAAAGCCGGCTCTTTCCGATATTTCAGCAGGTAGGCCGTGGCCATCCACCGCAACATGGTTGTCTTTCCGTACCGGTACACCCAGAATTACCAATCGCCGTGCGACAGCCAGCCGTTCACCCGGCGAGGGTAGAACCAAATGTTCGTGCCCTTCGCGCGAGACATGAGTCGGCCGGTGCCCAGCCTCCCGGAGTCGTTGTGTTTCGCGTTGCTCTTCAATGCTCGCCAAAGCATCTGCTAGATCCTTCTGACTCTGGGGCAGGATTCTCGTCGGCAGGTAGAGCTGCCGCAGAAGAAGCTTCTGAGTAGCGATTTGTATATCGCCTTCCGGAAGGTTGCTCAAGTCGATGATATCCCACGCTGCCAATGCCTTTTCACAGTATCTGTCCAGCGCTGCCTTTTGCTTCTCGGCAGAAAAAAGCCCCGCCGCCTCCTCGGTCTTATGGGCCAGGATCGCTACCATTTCGCGAAGGTAATCCAAGCTCTGTTGGTGTCTCCAGTGGGCAAGTACCGGATTTGAGAATACGACCCTCTCGATCGTCTCAAGGTATTCGTCTTGAAGAGTGGGTCCTTAATGGATACGCTTGTCGCTAATATGACCAGAGGATCTGAGGCTCTCTTCCATAGATCTGACGAGTGACCGTTTCGCATTGTTACCTTCCTCTATGGGTCCAGCTCTTAACCAGTCAAGCAAGTTATTCTGAAATACCTGGTCAGAAAGGAGGTTCAGAAGACTGTCTTCTGCAGCGTTCCTCGCAAGGGATCGGCGATTGCGCACCAACGAGGCGCAGGCAGCCCTAATTTCCTCGCGGAGCGGACGACGCGAAATCAAAGCATCGTGCAGAGCCTTTTCCTTCTGAAGGTGCTTTGATAACTTCGCCTCGCGGCGTCTGTGGATAGCAGCTGAACTTTCATTCGCCGCCAGGCTGATCGCGTAGTTCAGCAGGAGGCCGAGTAGGATTTCCATTGGGACACGCTCTTTCGTTGATTGATCAACCCGTCGGCCCACGGGCTAGCTTTTGGTGTATGGGAGAACAGTCGTTCTTAGGCGATCGGCGTATTTGAAAATGTCATCAACTAGATTCGAGCGCGTATCCGTTCCTCCTGCTTGGCATCGTTGAAAAGCCCCAAATACTTCTGATTGGCATTGAACCAGAGGCGGCAAATCGGCTTTCCGATTGTTGTCGTCGAGAAGAACCCCGAAGTAAGTGCGCACATCTCGCCCGACAATCCGCTTCGGGTCGACGACTTCACGCAGCAGGGCTTTTACGATGTGGGAAGCCTTCCGTTTCCTCCATGGTCGTTGTGATCTCAGGCTTTCTTCCGGACTTGGTTGTTCGACGGTCGCTTGGCTCTGTGTTTGGAGGGCGAGAGGCTGTTGCGGTTCCATCGCGACTTTCAGCCTTTCGTTGATTTGTTCACTGAGGAATTGTTTAAAGGCGCGGCTGATCATTTCCGAAATTGTTCTCGAAGCCGCTGGGTCACTCTGCCGGTGTGCACTCTGGTGGCAAAAAAGCGAACGAATTCATCGGACGGTTTCGATAGTTGCTCAGCGAGGATTCTTTTGATTTCCTTGGTGTATTTCAGCTCGCTGGCCATCTCCAGTAGCTCGTCTAGGTTGAAGCTCGATTTCGTCAGCTTCTTGACCTCTGCGACCAGCGGTTCCTGCAAATTCATCAGGTCGATTTCGAGAAATGGCTTTTGATCCATTTTGTTCGGTTCTTCGAGGTCTGAGAAAAACCGGTAAACAATTCCATTGGTGAGGACGCTGATTCTGGCCTCGACAACCGAGAAATATCGGTACAGCTGAGAGGCATGGCATTCATCGAGCGAACATGTGCACGGTTTGCACTCGAACAGCATGACGATCTTGCCATCCTTCACGATCGCGTAATCCACCTTCTCGCCCTTCTTGATTCCAACATCGGCGATAAATTCGGGTATTACTTCCGTTGGGTCGAAGCTTGTAGCCGAGCGAGTTGATGAAAGGCATGACGAGCGCATTCTTTCGTCGCCTCTTCGGTCTTGATGTACTTGATCTGCTTGTTGACTCCCGCTGCCAGGGCCAGAATGTTGTCTATGAAGTCCATGGCTCTCCTCAATTTAGAAAGGGGGTAAAGGAGTCGAATTGCTTCGCAGGCTTTGATTTCCGGCGTCGATCCTGACGTCATTTCCCCCGACCGTTATTCACTCCTACCCCGAACCGTTGTCATCTTTTTTCGATTGCGAAGCGGATTGTTTGTTCAACGCCGCTGGGCAGACCGAGGTGCGGGAACTCGAGCGGGAGGGGTGCGGGAGAAAAGCGGGCGACAGGAGGAGGCGATTTTCTGAAATGGCGCGCCTGCCGCGACTCCAAGGCGGGACCTACGGATTAGAAGTCCGTGAATCGTGCCGTATCTGACTCTTTAGCTTGGTGAGCGGCTTGCCGAGCCAGAGTTTTGATACTGGACGATCTGGATACGGCACGATTCACGGCCCCGGTATCGGGGGCTGCTGGTGATGCGAAGTCATCCACGGTAACGAGAGAAGTGGGCTGTGGTCCTCCGTTGTCTGATTGGCAGCAGCCGCGTGCGCTACTTTTCCGCCGACGCATCTAGTTGCTTCAGTATATGCCGAGACAGATTCTCATTGATCTCGGCGTGTCTCGGAACGGGTTGCGATTTCTTGGTATCAGGATTCTGATACCAATCGTGTCTGGCACCGTGGCGTATCAACAGACAACCCGCCTTCTCGAGCTGGCGAATCAGTTCTGCCCGCTTCATGCGACTTGTAGTCGACCCAGCCTGCGAACGCCGGGAATCTCGCCGCTGGTGAGATCCTTGTAGAGATCCCGCAGGTTGTCTTCCAACTCCTCCAAGCTGAGGGCCTGCGTCAGGTAGTCAGGGAATTCTTCCAGGTGACCGAGCCAAAAACCGCCATCTTGCCAATAAACATAACGGATTGTGGTCATATGCCTGCCTACTGGGTCAGGATATCACGCGGTATAACAGTCTCTGATTGCACAAAGTGCGATTTGTGGCGCTCATGTTAGTGGCGCGCCTGCCGCGACTCGAACGCGGGACCTACGGATTAGAAGTCCGTTGCTCTATCCAGCTGAGCTACAGGCGCGTGCTTGATTTTGGACGACTTGCGGATGCGGCCTTCTTCACGAGTGCTCCTCGCTCCGGATCCGCCAACCCGTAATGTACGCGAAAGTCAGTGGTGCCTGCAACCACCTGGGAGCTCGGAGCGAAAGCGTCGGATTCCTTCTGCCCGCCACACTGTTCCGAAAGAATAGCGCGCTAAACAGCGCGCGCAGCCCGGAGCGAGGTTTGTCGGAGCCGCGCACGCGGCGCTTTTCAGCGGAGCAGGGGATTCTCGCAGTCCTGGACAGACCGCCATCAAGCTTAACTCTTCGCGCTAAACGCCGATCTCGACGGTCACGTTGTCCGAGGCCCAGTGGCTCCCTTTCACGTCCCTTCGTGTCCTTTCATGGACAACTGTGCAAACTGGGGGTGTTGACTAGCGTCACGTGACACGTTACACTCGGGTGTGATCAAAACGTTTGCCGATTCTCATACGCGGGGCTTGTATGAGACCGGCAAATCGAAACGGCTTCCGTCCGACGTGTGGAGGCGGGCGGTGCGGAAACTGGAGTACCTCGATCTTGCGGTGAACCTGAGCGACTTGCGAACTCCCCCGGGGAATCGCCTTCATGAACTGGCAGGAGATCGGAGGGGACAGTTTTCGATTTCCGTCAACGACCAGTGGCGGATCTGTTTCCGGTTCGTCGACGGCGACGCGTACGATGTTGAATTGACCGATTACCGCTGACCCCAGGCAACATATGAGCATTAACAACACGAGAGAAAGGAAGATCCATCCTACGCATCCTGGCGAGATGCTTCGCGAAGACTTTCTCCCTGACTACGGCCTCACCGTCTCGAGTTTCGCGAAGGCCATCGGAGTTTCTCGCCAGACCGTTAACGAATTAGTGCGCGAGCGGCGCGCTTTGAGTCCGGAGATGGCGTTGCGACTCGCGCGTCTTTTTGGCAACAGCGCGGAGTTTTGGCTGAATGCTCAACGCGCTGTAGATCTTTGGGAGGCAGGGCGGCGCGCCAAGAAGAAAATCGAGCGTATTTCGCCGTTAAGCGCCGCCTGACGGCCTGGTGCAACACGGCAGCGGGGAGGTTTTGCACAGGGGAAAGCGGCGTCGCCAGGAATCCTGTTAAAGCGTCGGATTCTTTCTGCCGCCGCACTGCAAAAAGGAGTCTGCCCAGCGGGTCGGCCAATCTACCGCCCGTGTCAGTTCCTATCAAAATCGAGCTCACCGCTCAGAGCTTGCAATTCCGGCCTCACCTGACGTCAACTGGGCCTGGCTCCGAGCGCCCCACGATTTCGCACAGAGGCGAGCAAAACCGTGAGACTCTTCACTGTCGGGCTGGCTGTCTTCCTGATCAACGTGCCGTTTGGCTTCTGGCGGGCCCAGGTTCGGAAGTTCTCAAAACAGTGGTTGCTCGCCGTGCACCTGCCGGTGCCGATTGTGATCGGTCTCAGGATATACTCCGGCCTCGGTTTTCACCTGGCAACCTTTCCTGCAATCATCGGAGCGTTTTTTCTCGGCCAATTCATCGGCGGGAAGCTCAACCAGCGGAAGAAGGCCCGACACTAAGCGGTTGCATCCGAGGCGGGGACGGTGTTCGTGAGCGGAATCCAGGCGCGAATTCGCGTTCCCGTCGGTTCGACAGGAAGCACCTCCAGGTTCCCGCCTAAACGATGTGCCCTTTCGCGCATACCCAGGAGACCGCGGCTCTCCTGCTGCACGTCCTCGACCTTGAATCCCTTCCCGTTGTCCGCAATCTCAAGGACCAATCGGCCGTCCTGCACGGCCAGGCTCGCCTGTATGAGAGACGCTCCCGAATGCCGGGCGATGTTTGTCAGCGCTTCCTGAAAGATGCGGTAAACGGCAATTGACCAGCTCGGATCGCTGATCTCGGGGATATTGATCGCTAAACTGCACTTGATCCCAGTGTGAGACTGGAAGTCCTCCAGCAGAACTTCGATCGCGGCGCTCAGGCCGAGATGGTCGAGAACAGACGGGCGGAGTCCGCGCGATATTCTCCTGACGTCCTTCAAGACCTGATCAACGAGTTGGATTGTAGAGTCGAGCGAGGCGAGCGTCGCTCCCTCCACGGTCTTGCGGAGCGAAGAGAGCCTGAATCGGGCAGCGGTCAAGCCTGCTCCCAGTTGGTCGTGAATCTCCACGGAGATTCTTTTGGCCTCGTCCTCGCGCACTTTCTCGAGGTAATCAGCGAGCCGGCGCAACTCGTCCGTTCTTTCCTGCACCCGGATTTCCAGCTCGGCGTGGGCTGTGCGGAGCATATCCTCGGCCTTTCGACGTTCACTGATGTTCCGGATGATTGCCTGGTAAAAACGCTCGTTGTCGATGTCGATTAGCCTGATGCTCGACTCGGCAGGAAAAGTCGATCCGTCCTTTCGCACGTGGGTGGTTTCCACCCGCAGGCCCTTTGTGGCGTTCAGTACCTGCAATTCCTCGGAAAGTGACCCCCGTTCCGCAGGCGCGCGAAGACTCAAGAACGGCAACCCGGTTAGTTCCTCGCGTGCGTAGCCGTACACTTCCAGCGCGCGGTCGTTGCCTTCAACGACGATCAGATCCCGATTCAAAAGGAGGATTACGTCGTTCGCATACTTTGACAGGTAGTCAAAGCGCTTCTCCAGGGTCTGGCGTTCAAGCTCGTTCTGGTGTTGCCGCGCAAGATACCGGGTCCTGAGCGAGGTGATGACGAGACCGGAGCCGAAACCGATTGTGGCAAGGAGCAAGGCCAGCTGGAACGCTGTGGCTTTTCCCATCTGGCTGATCGGCGCATACGCCTCAACCTGGTCCATTTTCGAAACCATGGACCAGGGTGAATCGGGTATGGTCCGGGTCACCGCGAGCACGGGCACGCCGCGGTAATCCAGCCCCTCGAAGGTCCCTTCTATCCCTTGGACTGCACGCGCGGCGGGCAGCTGCGGGCGGTCCAGGGGGAGCACGAACCGGGCGGCCGTTCCTTTTCGGTGTTTCAGTTCGTTAAGAAACACCACTTTCGAGTCCAGACGGCGGACGAGGAGTGTCTCGGCTGTCCGGGCATCAGTCGGCCAGCTTTCCACAAGCGGATAGAGATACTGCCTGGGATTCAGGCGGAGGACAAGAAGAACCGGTACTGCATCGGCGTGGCCATGTCCAACAACCGGCACGAGAAGGTCCAGGAACAACTTCCCTGTTTCATCCAGGTAAGGGTCGGTAAACTGGATTGTCTGGCGGTCGAGCCCGAGTCGGCCAGCCGTGCAGGGAACCGCCGAGAGCTGGTTCATGCCTGGGGGATCCGACCAAATGGGGGTGCAGTCCGACCGGAAGATCCCGATTGCATCCGGCTGGGTGTGTTTCCTGTACAGGGCGAGGAGTCTCGTCAGGTGCGGCGCCGCATTCGGTCCGCCTTCCGACAGCGCGCCTGCATCCTGCGTGAGGCTGGGCAGGTGCGAGAGGAACCGTGCCTCGGTCATCCGCCACTTTCGCCACTCGGCGATCTGCCGCACCTTCAAGTCGGCGATTGTGTCGAGGTCGGTCCAGACCTCTTGCCGAAGCGCTTCCTTCTGTCCCCGATAGTAGACGAAGCTGGTTAGAAGGATGCCGGCCAGCACGATGGCCGCGGCGATGACGAGAAGTACTACCAGGCGTGGTGAGGATCTTCTGCTCATTTTTTCCGAATGGAAAATCTTGTTTCCGGTCGGGCTCCGGTCCCAGCCTGGTCCGGACGATCAACCAGAACAGCGTAACCCTTCTCGGCGATTTGAACAACAATGAGTTCTGTAATCCACGGTTGCCGGCTGATTCCCGACTCGGGGTGTTTGTTGACCGATGTTTCTCTTCTCGAAAATCGACCAGTCCCGAGTTTGATTGAACGGTCGTGTGCCGGAATCGCATCTATAATCACGGGGGAGATACTCATGCAATTCTCGCGACTGGTCTGGTTATCCGTTGTGCTCACGCTCGCAGCCGGTTCTTCGTTCGCTCAAAAAGGCTGCCAGGAGCCATTCACCAAGTGGAATGAGGCCCAAGCGCTCAAGATCCTCACGGAATCGGCATGGTCCAGGCAGATGGCGCTCGGCAGCCCGGCCTATGCGAGTGCGCGGGCGCAGAGGGTCGAGGGGACGGACAAGGGATTCACGATCGGTGACGACGGCACTCTTGCCTCAAATACCAGGGGTATGGACCGGGGAATGGGGAGGGCCGGCGAGAAGGAGATCATCCACTCCTATACCGTTCGGCTGTTCTCCGCGATACCGATCCGCCAGGCGTTCGTCCGTCTCTTCCAGATCAAAAACAACTACGACAGCATGCCGGAGGCGCAGCGAAAGCGCCTGGATGTCCAATTTGACCAGGCACTTGCCATGGACGTCAGTCGCAACATCGTGGTCACGGTGAGCCTGAACTCGAACGACCGGGAATTGAACATGGAGGTCGATCGACAGTTGCACCAGGCCACGACCGGTTCCCTGAAACAGGAGGCGTACCTGATCGCGGACAAACACCGGGTGGCACTCGAGGAGTACATTCCTCCATCGGGCGACGGGGCGGGCGCCAAACTCCTTTTCCCGAGAATGGTCGATGGGAAACCAGTCGTGGAGCCGACGACCGGAGATCTGAAGCTTGAATTCTTCGTCCCGGGTGTCGGGCACAAGATTTACGTCGAGTGGAAGGTGAAAGACCTGCTGTGCAAGGGCCAGCTGATCTTGTAAGAGGGGAGCGGCAGGATCGGCGAACGGATCGGACCCTGGGTCCGACCGGTCGGACCGGGGGCGAATCAGGTCCGACTGGGGAGTCGGACCCACTTGCAGCAGAACGACTCTTGCAGCACCTAGATCTTGCCGACTTCCTTGCTGATCTCAGCCGGATTCTTATATTCCCGGTCTGGGAGTTGTTCCAGGGTGGAAATGATGTCTTGGTCGGCGCCGTTACCGCGCGCAGACTCCAGAATCGTCTCTCGGTCGGCCGGATACTCTATTCCTTTCAAGTACTTCTGAAGCTGAATCGGGTTCACTTTCGTCTTGGTTTTCGGCATCTCCTATCTCCTTTTGCACCGATGCTAGACCGCCGGAAGGGTGCTGGGCATCGGGCAAATTCTCTTTTTCGTGTAGGCGAGTCGCGATAAACTCCGCAGATCAATGGCGGCGAGAGAGTCCATATCCACGATGAACACTGCTGTGCGATCGAAGGTCCTGCTGGTCCTTTTCGCAGCTTTCTCCATAAGCAGCATGCAATCCGATTCCCCTTCAGTCACCCAGTCTCCACCAAAGACCTGGAATGACCCGAAGACCGGCCTGGTCTATGTCGATATCCCGGCCGGATCCTTCATGATGGGCTGTGTGGGCGAGAGGGGGTTGGGTTGTAAGCAGAACGAGATCCCCAGGCAAAAGGTAACGTTATCGCGGGGTTTCTGGATCAGTCGAACCGAGGTAACCGTTGATCAGTTCCAGAAGTTCGTCCAAGCGAACAACTACATCACCGACGCCGAGAAAGCCGGGTTCTCCCAAATCTACGTTCGCGACCATTGGGAGAAGATGCCGGGAGCTTGTTGGCAGAAGCCCGGGATCAAGCAGGCAGGCAATCACCCTGTTGTCTGTGTCTCGTGGAACGATGCGGTCGCGTTTTCCCGGTGGGCGGGGGGCCGGTTGCCGACGGAAGCCGAGTGGGAGTACGCGGCCCGTGGAGGGCGCAGGGACGAGGTGTACGCCTGGGGCAACCAGATGATCGCCAATGCCGACGGCAAGTATTACGGGAACATGATAGACCGGTCCGGCGCCGCAACCTGGCGTTGGACGGTACCCCCCGATTACGATGACAAATTCCCCGAGACCGCCCCGGTGGCCACATTCGTGCCCAACGATTTCGGCCTCTTCGACATGATCGGCAATGTTTGGGAGTGGTGCGCAGACGGCAGGCGTCTTTACGAGGAACGGGACGAAATCGATCCGGCAGGTCCGGAGTTCTCGCGCCAAAAAGCGATCCGTGGAGGTTCCTGGGGCTCATCTCCTCCTGACGCACGGATCTCGTTACGCTCGGGCGATCCCGCGGATTTCAGGGCCTTCAATATCGGCTTCCGATGCGTACGGGACAAGACTGACTAGCGCGTGTACCCGGGGCGGGTGAGGATGACAGCGCCAGGCGGCTCCTTTACCCGGACCTGCACCGGTCGAAATCTGGCCTGGCCCGTCAGAAACGGGGTGAAGCCAATCACGTACCTCTGTCGCAACTCCAGGGTGATCTGCTTGAAAGCCGCGGAGAGAGGATCGCCGGGTTCCGGGAAGTAGGCCTGGGTTCCGGAAATCGACACGAGCTGTTTGAGCACCCAGACGGGATTCAGGTTCGGCTCTGTTTCCGGCTGGATGTAGTACTTCTTGTCATTCATGAACATCCGCCTGTAGGCGGGGTTGTAGATGCCGCAGGCGAAGACCGTGACGTCGCTTGCGCGCAGCAACTTCTCAACGTCGTCAAATGCGCTTTTGCTGTCCTCGTCCTTGCCGTCTGTCAGAAGGATGATCACCTTGGAACGGTTGTGCACCGGGGCGAGCAGTTCCAGGGCAGAACGCACTCCGTCAAACAGTCGCGTTCGTCCGCCGGCCTGAAGCCCGGTCAGTGCCGATTTAATGGCGAAACGGTCAGTCGTGAAATCGACCTGTTTCTTGATGTCCGAGTCGAAGGTCACCAGGGCGAATTGGGTGTCGGGGTGAGCCGCCTCGATCAATTCAATGGCGGCGCGCCTGGCTTCGTTCAAAGCCTGGCGTCTCATGCTCTCGCTGGTATCGAGCAGGAGGACGATGCTGAGGGATTCCTCGCCCTTCGAAAAGTAGCAGATGTGCTGCGGCACGCCTTCTTCCAGCACCTCGAAGTCGCTTGCCCGCAATTCGCGGGCTTCGCCGTCAAAGCCGACGGCGACATTCAGAAGCACGGTGTCGACCTCCACACGGAAGGCGGGGGTCGGTGTTGTCACCACATTCGACCCGACGAAAATTGGAGTTGCTGAAGACTGAGCTAACCGGGTGTCATGGTTTTGGCCGTGCACCAGTGTGAAGAGGTGCGGGACAGCTAGAATGAAGGGCAACAGCCCGAAGGCTGTCGCCCTCACGTCCGACATTCCGGCAGACCAACTTCGTCTACAGGACATATCAGAACCTCTCAGGCATGGGGACTATTCACCCCAGGAGAAGGTGAGTCCGCCGGTGGTCTCGAGCCAGGTGGCGGAGTCGCCGAAAACATTCGGCATCGTCCGGCCGCGAATGTCCAATCGGAGGCCCATCGGCCCCCAGAGACGGTTCGCTTTCAGACCGCCGCCGTAAGAAACAACAAGGAACGTATCGCCGTCGTCTAATCGGTGCCCATTGAGGATTGCGGAACCAGGCCCGTTGTTCGTGGGATCCAGTACATTGTTGTCGATAACTGCCGTCAATCCGCCAACTCCGCCGCTGACGAAGGGATGCAGGTTGCCCAGCGGGATCTCAACGTTGCCTGCAGCTTCCCAGAGAAGACCTCGGCTCTGCGGATCGGTTCCTTCCAGCTCGAAATGGTTGATGTATCCGAAGTTACCTTCCAGCTCGAAGCCAGGCGTCAGGTTGGCGCTGCCCTTCAGGCCGTAGATCCCCTCGTTCTTGAACTCGCCGAAGTCCGACTGTCGGGGATTGAACTGCCCGGCATAAGGATGTAGCTCCCACTTCTGCCCGTAAACGCTCGGAGCAACTCCGGCAAGAACCAGAAGAGCCAGAGCCACACATGTACTTCTCACTCGCATTCGTTTTGTCCTCCTACAGGATTTTCTGTCGGTGATGGAGCCTGGGATGTTGGGCCGCTTAATGCAACCCGCAGACCAGAAAACAACCGCCGACTGAAAACCGTGGCCATAGAAGAACTTCGACCGACTACGGGACGCGGCTCTCGCCCGCCTCCCCGCCGCCGCCTCCTGCAAGAAAAGGAATTTTTCCCCTTTTGTCCCATCTAGTCCTTGCCCCATTCCAGGACTTCCAGCTTCACCCTGGTCCGCCCATCCATGACGAAGCCGAGCCGTCGAGCGGCACCTTTCGAGAGGTCGATGATGACGCCCTCGCGCTGGTTGGGAGCCGTTGGCCCGCGGTCGATAATCCGGACCTTCACCGACCGGCCATTCTCCAGGTTCGTAACCCGTGCGATGGTGCCAAGCGGGTACCAGGGGTGGGCAGCGACCATTTCTTCCTTGTCGAACGGCTCTCCGCTGGCTGTCTCCCGGCCCTGAAAGGCCGCTCCGTAGTAGGACGCGAGCCCGATTCGTTCCTGGAGAACGCCATCCGCTTCAACCCGGGCAATATTCCCCGAGGAACCGGCGGACAAGCTGAGAAGTGTCAACAATAAGAAAATGCCGACAGGGGAGCTCCATGCATAAAGCGGCATATAAGCCTCCTGAAAGACCCGCGGAGATGGGAAAAAGGGTCTCGCGGTAACTGAGATCCTGAAGAGTTGCCACCATTATACCGCGCGGGCACCGAAGTGTGGAGAGCAGCGGGCAGAAGGCAGCGGGCAGAAGGCAGCGGGCAGAGGGCAGCGGGCAGAAGGCAGCGGGCAGAAGGCGGGGGGCAGAACATCGAATATCGAACAAGGAATGACGAATGTCGAAGGAAGGTCAAGAACCCGGCGAGGCAGCCAGCGTCCTATCTCAGCGAGACCGAGCGGCCAGCAATCACCGTATGGAGCCGCGCACGGCAGCGAGCGCCAGCGAGCGAGTAAGCGGACCAACCACCCAGCCCTTTAGGCGCAGAAGGCAGAATATCGAATATCGAATAAGGAATGACGAATATCGAAGGAAGGTCAAGAACCCGGCGAGGCAGCCAGCGTCCTATCTCAGCGAGACCGAGCGGCCAGCAATCACCGTATGGAGCCGCGCTCGCTGGCCGTGCGCGGCTCCTTGCGATCTCGCCGTAGGCAGAAGGCAGAGGGCAGAGTATCGAATGTCGCAAATTCCAACAATCAGTTGTCGGTGGACTGCGCTTGGGCGGCAACTTCGCTCACGCCTGGCAGGCACATCAGGCAGACCGGCACGACCGCTCCTCGAACCGAGTCAGACGAGAGTTGGTCCAGCGCCGTCTTGGCTTCATCAACCCCCTTGGCGGCCGCCTGCTGATACAGTCGGCGTGCTTCGCGACTGTCCATCGTGACTCCAAATCCATGCTCGTAGAGGAAACCGAGGTTGCACTGCGCCTGCGCCTGTCCCTGGTCGGCGGCACGCCGGTACCAGGAGGCGGCCTGTTCGTAGTCGCGCGGCACTCCGGCGCCGGTGTGATAGGCGAGGCCAAGGTTGAATTGAGCCTCGGCCAGTCCCGCCTCGGCTGCCTTCCTGAACCATTGCGCCGATTCGGCCAGGTTCTGCCCGATCCCCAGCCCCTTTCGCAGGAGCGAGCCAAGATTGCATTGCGCCTGGAGTTGTCCCTGTTCTGCGGCGCAGCGGTAAAATTTGACAGCCTTGTCCATGTCCGGGGGAAAACAACGCCCGGTTTCGAACATCCGCCCGAGTTTTGACTGGGCAACTGCCAGCCCCGCTTCGGCGGACCGTTCAAACCATCGGACGATCTCGGGACAGCCGGCCGACGAGGCGGTGCCCTCGAGAGCGATGCCGAGATTGTACTGGGCCAGCGCGTGGCCCTGCTCGGCGGCTAGCCGGAACAGCTCAATCGCTTCCTGCCGCTCGGGCAGGTTCGACTGCTCCGTCCATAGCAGCGTGGCCAGGGAAAACTGCGCTTCCACCTGGCCCTGGTAGGCTGCGAGGCGGTACCACTTGACTGCCTGACCTTTATCGGGGCTTACACCCTTGCCCCAATCGTAAATCTGAGCCACCAGGAATTGCGCGTTGGGATCACCGAGGTGAGCAAGAGGACGGAAGACCTTGAGGGCTTTTTCGTAGCGGCCCTCTTTCCATGCTTGTATGCCGTCCTTGAAATCGGCGGCCATGCTGGTCAGCGTACCACTGAGCAGAAGGGTGATTGAAAGCAGACATCTCATAAGCGCCCCTCCCTTGTGCGCCGGATCGGACAAATAGCACCGATCGAACAGCTGAGCCTGAGTGCCGAGTTCCGGCTCAGCAGATGCGGGCGGGAGGATATCGCCCCGATTATCAAAAAACAAGGACGAAATGGGAGGGGGGATGAATTGCTTTCGGATGCCGAAGATATTGAACGAGTTGTGACCGCTGGAAGATCGTCCCCTTCGTACTGAAGCTCGGTCGATACCCTTCACGTCCGGCCGGAGTTCGCGATGGAAAGATGGAATTCGGGGACTCAAAACTCAATTCTTCAGCAAGAGTGGCGCTGCCCGGAAGTCCCGTCGGAATTGAGTATTATGTCCCCGAATTCCTTTAAGGCGGGGCCGGTAATGTGGTATCAAAGTCTTAATAGAGGCTGTGCAGCGGGGTTCCCCCTGCGTCCGGCGTTCCCTCGAACCTAGCCTTATTCACAACAACCCCAGCTTTGCGAGGTGCCTATTGCACGCCGTAGCCGTTTTCCCCGGTTCTCGCCGGGTCGATCTCATCGATGTTCCCGAACCGCAGATTGCCAGTGATGACCAGGTCAAGGTTCGAATGCTGGATGTGGGGATTTGCGGTACCGACCGCGAAATCAGCCAGTTCGAGTACGGCACTCCGCCGCAGGGTTCCGATTTTCTGGTGATAGGTCATGAAGGTTTAGGGGAGGTGGTGGACGTGGGTGCTGCTGTCCCGAACCTGCGTCCCGGCGACCTGGTCGTTCCCCTGGTGCGATATCCGTGCACCAAGGACTATTGCCACCCGTGCCGGATCAGACGACAGGACTTCTGCGTCAGCGGAGAGTTCAAAGAGCGTGGGATCAAGCAGCTGCACGGCTTTATGTGCTCCTTCATCATCGAGACCGAAGACTACCTGGCCAAGGTGCCGGCCAGGCTTCGGGATGTCGGTGTCCTGACTGAGCCGCTGACCATCGCCGAAAAGGCTTTTGGCGAGGTGAACCAGATCTACGAGCGACTCCCCTGGATGCCGGAGAAAGCACGGACAGATCCGCTCGGGATGACCGGAGATCTGAATGCTGTCGTGCTGGGCGCGGGGCCGATGGGCCTGCTTGGCGCGATGCGGTTGAGGATGGCCGGTTACCGGACCTTCGTCTACTCTCTGGAACCGGAAGAAAGCGTCAACGCCCGGATTGTCCGCGAAGTCGACTGCACTTACGTTTCGGCCCGATCTGCAGAGTTTCCGGATTTGACCAGGACCGTGGGACACATCGATCTCGTGTATGAAGGGACCGGGGTTTCGTCGGTGGCTTTCGGGCTCTTGAAATACCTGGGCAAAAACGGGATCTACGTTTTCACCGGCGTTCCGGCACTGAAGAAGCCCATCCCGTTGGACGCCGATCGGATCATGCGCAACATGGTCCTCGACAACCAGTTGGCGTTCGGCACGGTAAACGCCGGTCGCGAGGACCACGAAAAAGCAATCCGGAGCCTTGAGCAGTTCGTCGAGCGCTGGCCCGAGGCGACTCGCTCCATAGTGACCAAGCGCCATCCGGTGGAAGTGGCTCGCGATCTGCTCAACAGCCGACCGCCCGGAGTCAAACACGTCATCCAGCTCGGGTAAAGGCAGTGGATGAAGTCCTCTGCTTTTCTCAGCTGAATTTGCCAAGCTTGGTCTCGACGTCTCTCCGCATGCGGTCGATCCGCTCGAGGACGTAAGGCAGAATCGGACGGGTCGGTTCCTCAACCAGAGGCGTCAGGTCCATGGCAAATGTGGCGGCCGTTTCGGTATCAGTCTCGTGGGACGCCAGGTAGGTGGCGTTCGCAAGTCGCCGGCCGGCGGTCGCAATGTCGTAGCGTTTGCCTCCGCTCACCTGCGAGTCAAAGACCCCGACCAGGGACGCGGCCAGGTTGGGATACAGAGAGCAGGGAAGCACCTGCTTTTCGTCATCCTGCAGCCAGTCGAGATTGCGCCAAACCTCGCATCCATAAACCTTGCGCGGTCGCCGTCCCGCATCCAGCCGGCGAAGCGCGGCGAGCGCGCGCAATGCCACGCCGACGTGGGTGTCATGCTTATCGGCGAGGTTGTGCAGGTAGACAACCTGCGGTTGGCAGCCCTGAACGACCTGAAGCAGGTCGTCGACTACTCCCGATTCCAGCGGATTCTTCACAGCGGCGCTGGAGTAGCCGAGCTGGATCTGGATCGAATACTCCCCGACAATGGCCGCCTTTCGCTGTTCGACCTTTCGGATCCGCTGCATGTCTTCGTCGGTGTAACTTCCATAGAGCCCGGTCCGGGGACTGCCTGCACCGTTGGTGACGGTCACGTTGCTGAACCAGGCATCCCTTCGTCCGAAACACTGCGCGATCCCGTGGTAAGCCATGATCTCGGTATCATCCTGATGCGCGCCGATGCAGAGATGGGTCGTGCGGGCGAGAGCCTGCTCGGCAGGAGTTCCATCCGGTACATATACATCTGCAGTTGGATTGTGAAATTGCATGAACCTCGTCCTTTCTTGCACTCATCGAGAATCAACGAAACCCGCGTATCCACGCGGTCTTAAGTGGGGTCCCACTCCCCAGTGGGACCAGATCCGACTGGGAAGTCGGATCCACTTTCAAGGATTTCTTCTAATCCACGACTGGAAGGCTTGCGGCTGCCACCGCCTGGCCGTGGCGTTTCTCTTTTTCACTGGGTTGCCGGAAAGTGATTCCTCCAGCAAGCTCCGGGAACTCGCGTTTTAACACCTCCTGGGCCGTCTTGAGGATGAGGTCCCCGCCCGGTCCGCTCAGGACGCGGCCAAGGACCAGGAGATTGCGCAACTCGTAGAAATCCGCGTAGTGAGCGACCGCGTAGCCGAAGTAGACGCCTATCGTCTGGTAGATTCTCCACGCCCGCTCGTCGCCTTCATCCATGAGCTTTTGCACCTCGACAAGCTGTTCCGGAAGCGGCATGTCCGACGGCAGGCTGAGTCCCGCGGAGGGAGCGAGCCGACCTACGGCCTGTTGGGAGAAGTACCGCGCGCCGACGCCGCGATCGCCCGACCACTCGTCGATGGCCGCGCTCTCCTGATAATCAACCGGTGCAAAGGCAAGCTCGTTGAGCCAGTTGGTGATGTTGCCATCCGGCGTTACATAGCCGGCCGCCAGGCTGGTGCCCATTGCGATGCCGAGGACGGCGTTTTCGTTAAAGGCCATGGAACCGGCCAGGGCAGTCACCTCTCCATCGTTGACCACCGTGAAGGGAATGTTCCCCCACGCACGCTGCAGTTCAAAGAACATGCGGGTTACCCGTTTCTTGAACACGTCCCTGGGAACGCCGCGGAAGAGCGATGCAACGCGTACCTCGTTGTCGACGTAGACTCCAGCCGCGCTTCCTCCTACGGCATCGACGCGAGGTAGCTTGGAAGCCGCTATCTTGAGTAATTCGTCTATTTTGTCGTAGTGCCACTGGGGATCGCTCTTGAAGTAAGGATCCCAGGGCAGTTCCTCGGTCTCGATCACTTCCCCGTCAATGATTGCGGCGTATTTGCGATCACTCCCACCGAGATCGAAACCGATCCGGCAGCCGTTGAAATGACGTCCGAGTGCCGCGGCCGTCTCTTTGGCTTCCAGGATCTGGTTGCGCCCCTCATGTTCGACGATCATCGGTGTCCCGTAGACCTGCTCACCCATGAAGGCATGATCAAAGGCCCTTGCTCCTCCCGGGGAATAAACGGACGAGATGAACTGTGAGATCTCGGGGGGGCCGGAAAGGCTGACGCGATATCCGCCTTTTTGCCAGAGGAGGAACTTGATCAGGCGTTCCACGTAGAGCTGGTTCAGCGCGACCGCCTCCCCGCGGTGCTCGAGGACACTGGTCCTGTGAACGGATACCGAACCATCTCTTCTTTCCAGCGCGATGCGCAGGGGTTCTCCCCCCTTTCGTTTCACCAGGTCGCGGTATCCGCGGTTCCAGGTCGAGGCAGGTAAGAATTCCGGATCGAGGACGGGCAGGATCGCGGGCCGGGCATCAACAGTTAGTGGCATTCACTCTCCTCATGCAGATTATAACGCCTTCACCGCCGCCTTAAAGCCATCTAACAGGTGTCGGTTAATTAGATACGGGGCGGACACCCGCCTTTGTCTTGGCAACGTGAGGACCTGTTGTGATATGACATCAGGCCCATGAAACGTCTCTTCCTTGGTGTTTTCGCCTTAGCATTCGGCATCGGCGGGGTTCGGGCACAAGAGTACCGTCACCTTGATCAGGTCCAGGAGCCTCTTAAATTCGAGTTGATCGAACAGTGGCTGGGGCGGGCGTCATATCTTCGGACCCACATCCTGGCCAGTGCGGGCCTGATCCCCCTTCCGGACAGGACCCCGCTTTCACCGCAGCTGACACCCGCCGTCAAGAAGCCCGATTACCAGATCGAGAACCTGGTGCTCGAGACGCTTCCGGACTTTTACCTGGTCGCGAACCTCTATCGGCCGGTCGGAAAGCGGGGGCCATTCCCAGCGGTACTTTCGCCACACGGCCACTGGAAGGCGGGACGACTCGAGAACACCCAGGAAGCGAGTATCCCGGGACGCGGAATCTCGCTGGCCAGGCAGGGCTACGTTGTCCTGACTTACTCGATGATCGGCTACAACGAGATGGAGAAGTACATTGCGCACCGGTTTGATCGGCCGGAGTATCAACTTTGGGGTTTTAGTCCGATGGGGCTGCAGCTCTGGAACAGCATGCGGGCCCTCGACTTTTTGGTTTCGTTGCCCGACGTCGATCCGGCTCGCATTGCGATGACGGGTGCGTCCGGAGGCGCGACGCAGACCTTCCTTCTGACAGCCGTGGATCCCCGGGTACGCGTAGCCGCACCCGTGAATATGATCTCCGCCCATTTCCAGGGCGGTTGCGTCTGTGAGAACGGGCCATCGCTCAGGATCGAGTGTAACAATCTCGAGATCGGGGCGTTGGCTGCCCCGCGCCCGCTGATGATGGTTTCCACGTCCGGTGACTGGACCAAGGATACGCCGACCGTGGAATTCCCGGCACTTCGCGGCATTTATGACCTGTTCCAAGCGCGCGACCGGATCGGCAACGTCCACCTCAACTATCCGCACAATTACAATAAGGACAGCCGCGAGGCCGTCTATTCCTGGCTGAACCGCTGGTTTCTAGGCGACTCCTCGCCGGTTTCGGAGCAGCCGTTCGAGGTCGAGGACGTCAAAGCCCTCGAATCCCGCCTCCCCGGAACCCCGGTTGGCATCGATACTCTGTTTTCTCAGTTCGTGCACCGTGTCACCAGGGAACTGGAACGCGCCGAGCCGGAGAGTTGGGGTGATCTCTACGCCCTGCGAGAGAGTTACGGCGTCGCGCTTTCCCATGCCTTGGTGACACCCAAAGGGAGCCCTGGATCGGGAGACAGGCTTCAGGTGACTCTCCCCGCGCCCCGCGACGAGGCACGTCCGGCGGTTCTGATCGTCTCGGACGGGAGCCAGGCATCGCGCAAGCAGTGCGACGATCTCAAGGCAAGCTACGTGGACCGGGGCAGTCTGGTCTTTCTGCTCCATCAGGACGGCAACTACGGAAAATCGCCCCGGCCGGAAATCAACCATTGGAACACATACAACCCGACTCCGGCCTCGCTCCGCATCGCCGAGATCCGGGCGGCGGTCCGTTCGGTGACGGCCCGGCCGGATGTTTTGAGCACGGATCTTATCGGTATCGGGGGAAGCGGTCCGTTGGTCCTGCTGGCCCGGGCGTTCGAACCCTCGGTACGTTCGACGTCGGTCGATCTGTCTTCCTGTCCGGCGACTGATGCGGCATTTGCCGGAGAGCTGTTCATTCCGCTTCTGAGGAAGGCGGGTGACTTCCGGACGGCCGTGACGATGATAGCCCCGAGCCACCTCACGATTCGGGGAAATATTGAACCCGGCCTCGCCCGGTGGTTCCGAGCCGTCTACAAGGCGGCCGGCGCGACGGACATGCTGAAGTTCGCCCAGTAGCAGAAGGCAGAAGGCAGAAGGCAGCCGGCAGCAAAGTCACGGATTGCGCCCAGCAGTTGCTTCTGAGAGCCCCGGACGGGGCGAAAGTCGCGTAGCCCCGGGTGACCGAAGTCCTGAAGGGACAAGGGAGCCCGGGGTCAGGGCAGGCAAAGCGAATGGAGCCCCGGACGGGGCGAAAGAGTCAGGTCGCCGTTCTTTCGCCCCATCCGGGGCTCCCGCCACGTTACCCTCCACCCCGGGCTCCCTCACCCCGAAAACGGGGTTCGGTCACCCGGGGCTACGCAGCTTTTCGCCCCATCCGGGGCTCCAAAAACCTACCTATACTCCGTTCGTCTCCGAACTTTTTCGACACCCTCGGCAGCGAGCGCCAGCGAGCGAGTAAGCGGACCAACCAACATGCTCTTTAGGCTGGCTCTTGCTACTCGCGACTGCCCCCTGGTGCTGGGTGGCTGGTCCGCTTACTCGCTCGCTGGCGCTCGCTGCCGTGCGCGGCTCCTTACGGTGATTGCTGGCCGCTCGTTCTCGCTGGGATCCATGCGGACTGCGCGCCGCCTTCTCCCCGGGGGTTTTTGCTCGTCCTTCGACATTCGTCATTCCTTGTTCGATATTCGATATTCTGCCTTCTGCCCTCTGCCCGCTGTCTTTACGGATTTATCCGATAGCGAACAGTGAGGTTCGCTGTGATCTGGATCTGGCCCGCGGAAACGGGCGTCGACACGTCCGCCGCTCGAGCCATCATCATCTCGGGGCCTGCCTGCATGGGCCTTACAAACGAGACGCCCGCCTCGTTTGCTTCGAGGATAAAACCGAGCTGCACACCGAGCGCCCCGGCAAGCGTCTCGGCTTTGGCTTTGGCATCCGCGGCCGCCTTTTGAAGAGCCTGCTGGCGTGGGACTTTGTCATCCTTCAAACCGAACGAGACTCCCTCGAGCTGGTTGGCACCCGCTTGGAGACCCGCGTCAATCACCGGGCCGGTCTGATCGATCTTCGTGACGCGGATGGACACCACGTTCGACGCGCGGTATCCGATTACGGTCGGCTGCCGCTGCTGCTGCATCGGTTCACCCCGCCCGTCTGAATAAACTGGAAAGAGACTAAGCTGGGAGGTCTGGATTTCCTTAGGATCGATCCCCAGGCGTTGAATGCTATCGACAATCGCTCTGGCGGTCTGGTTGACCTCCTGTTGGACGGCGTTCGCCGTCTTGCCTTCACGCGTGATTCCAAGGCGAACGGTTGCCTCATCGGCCTCGACGGAAACCTCGCCGCTTCCATTGACCAGGATCGAAGAAACCGCCGGCGGTGTCTGCGCGCGCAGCGGAACCAGGAATAGACAGAACCAAAGAATCCAAACCCTCCGCAGAAGAACCATGAGAAATCCTCCGTCCATACCATTCTAAAGCAGTGATTTCTGGTCTAATAGAGTGGACAAGTTGCAGACAGGTTGGCGGAATGGATATAAACACGAATATGAGACGGCTGTTATTGCTCCTGCTGGTCAGTGGGACGCTCGGCGCTCAGGCCGGGGGGGAAGTCCCCCAGCAAGACGTTTTGAAGGATATTCAGGATCAACAGGCAAGTCGAGTCCTCACAGCCCTGGAAGGCAAACCGGGCCGGTGGAATATCGCGCCGGAGGAGGGCCGCCTTCTCTATGACCTGGTGGTCAAGAACAAGTACCGGAGGGCGTTGGAGATCGGGACTTCCAACGGCTATTCCTCTATCTGGCTGGGGCTTGCTCTCCGGAAGACCGGCGGAAAGCTGATCACCATTGAAATCGACGTGGACCGTGCCCAGGAGGCCAAGTCGAACTTTCGAATGGCCGGACTCGAGAAGCAGATTGACCTTCGGATCAATGACGCTTTCAAAGAGATCCCCAGGATTGCGGGACAGTTTGATTTTGTCTTCATCGACGCCGACCGACCCGACTACAAGCAATTTTTGGACCTGTTACTGCCTCGTGTGCGGATAGGTGGGCTCATCACGGCACACAATGTGACTTCACATCCAAGGCCAGTGATGGAGTTTCTGCAGGCGATCAAGACTGACAAGAGATTGGAAACGACGATACATCCAACCAAGTCAGGTATTTCGGTGAGTTACCGCAGGAGGTAGGAAAAGGTCCTGTGATTGGCAGGACCTTTTCGAGAGGGGGCAGCCACCGGGAACCGTGGAAAGGAAGGGAGACCAGGGCCCCCGGTGGCCAAACTGTCGCTACTCGGCAGCGACAGTAACCGTGCCGGTCCCCTGGGAGGGACGCGACGCCATTTCTTTCTCGGCACGAGTACGCGCCAGCTCGCAACCCAAGCCGTACGATTCGACCTTGGCAAGGAAGTAGGAGTCAGCGTACTTGCGGAACAACAGCGAGGCACCGGACTTCATTTTCGAGAGGTCAGGACGCGAGTGGACCCGCTGGACCAGCGCGCCGTCCTTGTCGCGAAGGGTCAGGCTGGACCCGAAAGCCGTTCCGTTTCCCATGCGATCGATCTGCACGGTGTACTGGCCGGCGGGCAGGACTGCCTTCCCGACCGTAAAAGAGAACGGAACGTTGACGGTCAGGACAGAAGAGACTTCAGCCTGAGCCACGATCATGCAAGCGAACGTCACAAGAACCACGAAAACCGTTGTCACCAATGCGCGTTTCATAGGGTCTCCTCTGCTGTTGAAAGTATTGTTCTCAAAAATCCGTTTTCATTTCCGTTCCAAAACTTGTTTTCTTCGTGAGTCGCTCTCTCTCTCAGTCGCTTCGTGTTCTGAGTGACTCGCCTAATTAAACGCAGCAAGTCGACGAAGAGTTTCTGAGGATTTCCTGAGGAATCAACGATGCTTACAAGTGGCTTAATTTAAAAGACTTGATTCCGAACAAGCCGATGGAGTAATGAGACTCCTCAGTGAGATTCGGTGAACCTTTGCCGATTGATAGCGTATAAATAATTCAGGTTCGCAACTCCGGAGGGTTTTCGTTTGCGCGGTGATTTTCTACTCGGAGACTGGCTGGTTCAGCCTCAGTTGAATCTGCTGTCGCATGCGGGGCAGTCCGTCCACATCGAGCCCAAGGTCATGCAGGTGCTGGTGTACCTCGCCGATCATCCGGGCGACGTCGTGTCGAAAAAGGAACTCAAAAAAGTCGTTTGGGAAGACAGTTATGTCACCGACGATGTCCTGACGCGCTCGATTTCCGAGCTCAGAAAGGCCTTGGCGGACGACCCGAAGAACCCGGAGATGATTCAAACCATTCCTCGGGGTGGATACCGTCTGATCGCGCCGGTGAGGCCGGCCGACGAGGCACCGGTTTTGGTCCAGAGCCCCGAACGGGTATCTGTGCCGGTCTTGACACCGGCCCCGGACGTGCGGGCCGCAACAACTGCATCCGCACCGGCCCCCGTCCGGTCCTGGCGAAAACAGAGCTGGGCGATCTTCCTTCTCGTCGCCCTGATTGGGACGGCGTTTCTGATCTGGTTCACTACCGTGAGAACGGAAGGCCCGGTCATCAAGAGCCTGGCAGTACTCCCCCTGAAGAACCTCTCCGCCGATCCGGAGGAGAGCTACTTCGCCGACTCCATGACTGAAGCGCTGATTTCCGACATCGCGAATATTGGACCGCTTCAGGTGACCTCCCGCACTTCGGTCATGCGGTATCGCACCACCGTCAAGTCGATAGCCGAGATCGCACGTGAGTTGAGGGTCGATGCGCTGCTCGAGGGTTCGGTGATGAGAGTCGGGAACCGTGTGCGGATCACGGCCCAGCTAATCAATGCCCGGACCGACACGAATATGTGGTCGGCCAGCTACGAACGTGATTTTCGCGATTTGCTGATCCTCCAGAAGGAGGTGGCGAGGGCGGTCGCCGACGAGGTCAAGATCACGCTGAGCCCGAGGGAAAGGGAACGTCTGTCGAGCGCCGAGAGCCTGGATCCGGAAGCGTATCAGGCATATCTGCGCGGTCGGTACTTTTGGAATCAGAGAACGCAGGAGTCGATGGAACGAGCCGCTGAATACTTCGAGTCGGCGGTCTCTCGGGCGCCCCGATTCGCGCTCGCCTACGCCGGGCTGGCGGACGCGTACACCCTGCTTGGCCATTACCGGTTCTGGCCGCCTGAACAGGCTTTTCCGAAGGCGAAACTGGCCGCTCTGAAGGCCCTCGAACTGGACAACTCGAGTGCCGAGGCCTACGCCTCTCTCGGATTTGTCAGCATGTCGTATGAACGGGACTGGGTGGCGGCGGAGCGGTCGCTCAGAAAAGCAGCAGAGTTGAAGCCCAACTATGCGACGGCGCATCATTGGCTGGGCCTCTGCCTGCTGGGTCTCGGACGCACCGACGAGGCCATCAGGGAGGCGGAGCAGGCGAAACAGCTCGACCCCGTTTCCCTGGCCACCAACACCTTCCTCGCCCAGTGTCTGTTGCTCTCCAGGCAGTACGATCGCGCCATCAAGCAGAGCACCGAGACGGTGCGGCTCTATCCCGAATCTGCACCGCCCCGGATCATTCTCGCCGAGTCGCTGTGGCGGGGAGGCAAGGCGCGGGAGGCACTTGTCCAGATCGAGCTAGTCAAGCGATTCTGGGAAGATGACCCTGTGAAGATCCGAGTGACTGAGCAGTTTATTGCCGGGCATCCGAGTCGGGCTCTCAATGAAGTCCAGGGCTACATGAAGTCCAACCAGGGTGATTGCCCGGATCCCATGTTCTGTGCCGAGGCCTACGCCCTGGCGGGCCAAAAGGACCCGGCGCTTCGCTGGTTGGGGAAAGCGTTCGAGCAGCGGGAGAGCCGCCTGCTGTTCCTGGGGATTGACCCCACTTTCGCCCCCCTGAAATCCGATCCCCGGTTCGTGGAGCTGCTGCGCAGGCTCGGACTCTGAGCCCCTGAATGCGCGTCAGGGATAGACAAACTGGATCGGGGTCTCCACGTCAGCTCGCAGACTTTCTCTGACGGGGCAACTGCGTGCCGCATACTCCAGCTTGGCCTTCAACCCGCTGGTGAGTGCGACGGGCATCTCAATGCGGGTGGTGAGTCTGGAGATTCTGCGTTTCGGGTCGGCGACCATTTCCTTCGTGACGCTGATCTTCATTCCCTCGAGGTCGATCCCCTCCCGCTCCGCTACGAGGCCCATCACAGTGGCCAGGCAGGTTCCAAGCGCGGTCGCCACGAGATCTGTGGGAGAAAAGGCCTGGCCCTTTCCGTGGTTGTCGACCGGTGCGTCCGTGATCAGGGTTTGGTTGCTGGGACCGTGAATCGCCTCACAGCGAAGGCCGCTGCGATAAGTAATTCCTATCGTGACCATATACAAGTTCCTTCTCTGGAGGCAGTGCCGATCGCCGGTGGACCGCAAGAGCTAACCACCGATGGCAGGGATAACCAGCCCTGCCGTTCTCGTCGTAATCGGTCGCCGCCGGAAAACGCCCGCGCCGCTCAATCTAAACCAAAAGGCAGATGCCGGACAAGCTCAGACGGAATCCCTCGACAAAGCGCGCGCCCTGACCCTAGACTGTCCGGATCAAAGGAAGGCAAAAATGCTGCCCAGGTTTGCCCGGCGGATGCACTCGCTTCAGCGCTCGTTCATCCGCGAAATTCTCAAGGTCACCGATTCGCCGGAGGTTATTTCGTTCGCCGGCGGTCTGCCAAATCCCCGTTTCTTCCCGGTCGACGAGATCGCCGAGGCGTCCGCCGCGGTTCTGCGGGACAACGGTCCGCAGGCGCTGCAATACCGGACTACCGAGGGCCTGTTGCCGCTACGGGAGGCTATCGCGGAGCGCTACGAGATCAAGCGCGGGCTGAGGATTTCGCCCGATCAGATCCTGATCACCACCGGCTCACAGCAGGGAATCGACCTCGTCGGGAAACTCTTCATCGATCCGGGGGACGCGGTTCTTCTGGAACGTCCTTCTTACCTGGGTGCAATCCAGGCGCTCTCCATGTACGAGCCGTCTTTTCGTGCTGTTGATCTCGTGCACACCGGGATAGATCTTGATCGGCTCGCCGCCATTTCTTCGGAAGCTCAGTTCAAGCTGCTTTACAGCGTCCCGAACTTCCAGAACCCGTCCGGCATCAGCTACTCGGGCGACACGCGCCGGGCTGTGGCGGATATTCTGGCCGACACCGGCACCTTGTTCCTCGAAGACGACCCTTATGGCGAGTTGCGGTTTCGAGGCGACGAACAGCCTTCCATGGCGTCTTTTCTGGGCGATCAGGTGATCCTGCTCGGTTCGTTTTCCAAGATCGTCTCCCCGGGTCTTCGACTCGGCTGGATCTGTGCCGGTGGAGAGATCATGGAGAAGCTGGTGATCGCCAAGCAGGCCGCCGATCTGCATTCCAGCTCATTCGAGCAGAGAATCGTTCATCGCTTTCTGCGCGACTACGATCTGGACGTGCACATTCAGAAGATCCGTGCGGCGTATGGGCGCCAGCGCGATGTCATGCTCGAGATGATCCGCCGGCATTGTCCTGGGCAGATTGCCTGCACGGAACCGGAGGGCGGAATGTTCCTCTGGATAACTCTCCCTCCGGGTGTCTCCTCCATGCGCCTTTTCGATCTCGCCGTCGCCGAGAACGTGGCGTTTGTGCCGGGCGCTCCCTTCTACATCGACGGCTCGGGTGAAGATACCCTGCGGCTCAACTTCTCGAACACCGACGAAGCACGCATCGAGGAAGGGATCCGGCGCCTGGGAAAGGCGATGCACCAGCTGATGTGCCAGTGAAGGAAGGGAAGAGGGAAGAGGGAGGCGGGAAGAGAGGAAGAGGGAAGAGAGGAAGAATTAAGAGGCAGAATATCGAATATCGAATATCGAATATCGAATATCGAATTTCGAATGTCGAAGGTCGGACCAGGAACGGGCCCGAACAAGAAATTTCGAATAACGAAGTTCTGAATCTCAACAAAGGGCCCGATCCTCAAATACTTCGCAACGGCGATGCACCAGCTGATGTGCCAGTGAAGGAAGGGAAGAGGGAAGAGGGAGGCGGGAAGAGAGGAAGAGGGAAGAGAGGAAGAATTAAGAGGCAGAATATCGAATATCGAATATCGAATGTCGAAGGTCGAAGGTCGGACCAGGAATGGGCCGAGAGGGCAGAATGGCGAACTGGGAATAAAGAATGCAGGAAGACAAAGTTTTTGATTTGGAGAACAGACTAATCGATTTCTCCGTTCGGATAATCCGGCTGGCAGAGACGTTGCCAAGAACAAGAGTTGGAAACCACATCGCCGGACAGATGATTCGCAGTGGCACATCTGCAGCACGATCTGGACGATTTTCGGTAAAAACAGACGGGAGCGCAGCCGGAAGTTGTGTGTTATCAACGGACGATGCGCTCCGCGGCGTTGTAGTGAAGACCTACCCCCTTTGTACCTCTCCCGGTTTTGCGAAGATGCGGGTGCAATGTTCCTGCGAGCCACGCGACGGCAGAAGGACGGCAAAGAGCATCGGTACTTCAGCATAGTGGAGAACCGGCGACTGGGATCGGCAAGGTGCTCCAACGCACGGTGCTGTACCTCGGCGAGATCAACGACAGCCAACAGGCGGCCTGGCGCAAGACCCTCGAGGCGTTTGACGAGAGAGAACAGCGGACCCGGACCCTGAGCTTGTTTCCTGAGGATCGTGAGGTTCCGGCCGATGCCTTGGATGCGGTGCAGGTCAAGCTGTCGCAGCTGGAACTGCGGCGTCCCCGGACTTTCGGCGGCTGCTGGCTGGGGTGCGAGATTTGGCGGGATCTCGGGCTGCAGGGGTTCTGGGAGCAGCGGCTGGGTGAGCAGCGGGGAGATGTTGACTGGACCAAGGTTCTGCAGGTCCTGGTGCTCAACCGGCTGATTGAGCCGGGCAGCGAGTTTCGGATCCACCGGCATTGGTTCGACGCCAGCGCCTTGGATGAATTGCTGGGGGTCGACTTCGAGGTGGCTGAAAAGGATCGGCTGTACCGTTGTCTGGACCGTCTGTTGCCGCACAAGAAGGAGTTGTTCCTGTTTTTGAAGGAGCGCTGGCGCAATCTGTTCAACGCCCGCTACGAAGTCTTGCTTTACGACCTGACGAGCACCTACTTCGAGGGCCAAGCGGAAGACAATCCGAAGGCGCGGCGCGGGTACAGCCGCGATGGGCGCCCCGACTGCCTGCAGGTGGTGATCGCCCTGGTGATCAGCTCGGACGGCTTTCCGATTGCCTATGAGGTGATGAACGGAAACACCGCTGACAGCACGACTCTGCGCACCTTTTTGAACAAGATCGAACAGACGTACGGAAAGGCCGATCGGATGTGGGTCATGGACCGCGGGATTCCGACTGAAAAAGTGCTGGCCGAGATGCGTGATCCGGCCCGCCAGATCTACTACCTGGTGGGGACCCCGAAGGCTCGGATCCGGCGCACGGAGCAGCGCTGGCTGGACCTCCCCTGGCAGAAGGTGCGGGAATCGGTCGAGGTCAAGCTGTTTACCGAGGATGGCGAACTGTTTGTGCTGGCCAAGAGCGAAGGACGGCGTGCCAAAGAGCAGGCGATGCGCCGACGCAAGCTGGTCAAACTGCTGAGAGCTCTGCGCACCATGCGACGCAGCCTGCCCAGCCGGGATCAGCTGATGATGAGGATCGGCGCGGCCAAGTCCAAGGCCGGCCGGGCGGCCGGCTTCGTCCTGATCCAGCTGCCCTCCAAGGACCAGCCGGTCACTCGCGACACCTTCCGTTTCCGGCTCGACAAGGTCAAGTTCCGAAAGGCAGAACTGCACGACGGTCACTATCTGCTCCGGTCCAACCTGATCTCCGGCGACCCTGCGGTTCTGTGGGAGCGTTACATCCAGCTGACGGAAATCGAGGCGGTGTTTCGGGCGCTCAAGAGCGACCTGTCACTGCGGCCGATCTTCCACCAGTTGGAGCATCGGGTTGATGCCCACATCTTCGTGGCTTTCCTGGCCTACTGCCTCATGGTCACTCTTCAAAAGCGGCTTCAGGTCCACGCTCCCGGCCTGACACCGCGATCGGCGCTGGAGAAGCTCGGCACGATCCAGATGCTGGACGTGTGGATCCCGACCACCGACGGTCGTTACCTGGTCATGCCCCGTTATACGCAGCCCGAGATGGAGCAGGCGCTTCTGATCGAAAAACTCGGACTGCGCCTTCCGGCCCAACCCCCGCCGCGAATTCACCTGCCGAGAACGGTCACGGAACAACCGAAAATGTAGTGAAGACCTTTGGCATGCCTCTACTGAAAACAAAGGACTTAGGATCGACCTATGCCCCGATCTGCGAAAGTCGGGCTAATTACGGTGAGGCCCAAAGTGCCGAATCTCGCTCGGATTTTATCCACAAGATGAAAGTGTGCCTCAAAGAACTGCGCGAAACGAGGGTATGGCTGGTCATGATAACGAGGGCAAACGTGCTCAAACCCCAACCAAATCTCGATCTTTTGATTGATGAGAACAACCAGTTGATCTCGATATTTGTCTCCAGCATCAAAACCGCGAAAGGGAAGATTCCTGCAACTTCATAGTCCGAACTTCTTGTTCGGTGCCCCGAGGATTCAGAACTTCGACATTCGATATTCGATATTCGATATTCTTGCCTCTCGTCCTCTTGATCTCGATATTTGTCTCCAGCATCAAAACCGCGAAAGGGAAGATTCCTGCAACTTCATAGTCCGAACTTCTTGTTCGGTGCCCCGAGGATTCAGAACTTCGACATTCGATATTCGATATTCGATATTCGATATTCTGCCTCTCTTCCTCTTTCCTCTGCCCTCTGCCCCCCCTTGTGCCCGCTTCCAGTCACTCCTTGACCGCCTCCAGCACAAACGTCATCTGCTTTCCCCGCAGGAGGAAGCACAGGTATTGCTCCCAGAACTTGCGGATAAACCGGAAGCCGGGGAAGCGGTTGTCGAGATTGATGAGGAACTGGATGCCGGTCAGTTTCCAGAGCGACGCCATCTCCAGCGTCCGGCTCCTCATCCTGAACCGGGCCTTGCTGTAGTGAGTCGTGTGATAGCTCGGGGTCGAAATAGCTGAACGAATACGAGCTCAAGTGCCACTTGTGAGTCGGGTCCTGCCAGGAGACCGGGTCGGTATAGTGGGGGGTGATGATGACCACCCGACAACCCGGTCGCGCGATTCGATGGATCTCCTCCATGACCGCGAGGATCGAGTCCATGTGCTCGATCGCGTGGGTTGCATAGATTTCATCGAAGGTGTTGTCCGGAAAAGGGTAAGGCAGCTGGTTCAAATCATGAACCAGGTCCACGCCCGGCAGCGCGACGCGGTCAATTCCGACGGCCCCCGGCCGCTTGTTCTTTCCGCAACCGATGTCCAGTGTCTTTTTCATGGTCTGTCTTGCTTCCGGCCGGCCCAGATCATTCGCCACAGGTTCTCGGCCACCGTATCCCCCTGCCTGAACCCGGTCTCCCCGCGGTAGATATTGACGATCCTCCGGACGCGCCTGCAAAAGGCCGGCCCGTATCGCGCCGCCGTGAAGTAACTTTCGAGGATCAGCTCCCCAGTCATCGCGCGAGCCGGTCTTCGGTTCCTCGAGGGAAACGAGGAGTTGGATCAGATCCCGGGCGGCGAGGATAGCCCGCAGGGCAAGCCGGACAGCGGGGAAGAAACTGACACTTCTCAAGGTCGACCAGGTAGAAGCGATACTCCCCTTGGGAAACGTTGGCAAGGACGTGACGGGTTTTCAAATCACCGTGGATGAATCCGGCGTTATGGAACCGCGCGATATGGCGCCCCAGGGCAACCGGCCAGTCCGGGGAGAACGCCGAGGAAGCCATGGATCTGGAAGACGTGGTCCCCCTTGGAGGGGATTTCGAACACCGACTGAATCTCGAGGGCTACCAGGAGGCTGGTCCAGTTCAGGACCTCTCCCTTCTTCCTGACTGCCGCGAGAACTTCGAGCGTCGGGAACCCGTGGTCGCGAAGGAGTGCGGAGCGAGCGGAGTGTTCGCAGGGCATACGAGCGGCGCAGGGCGCGTGTCAGCGAACGGTTTGTGAAGTAATAGGTGAAGCAGGAGCACACCTGATTGCCGACGCGAAGGGGAACCCTATGGATCTGCCTGCCTTCGCAGTCGAGGAGGTGCTCGGCACCGTCCAATTGGCCGATTCTTTCCGGGTGGCCCAGGACTAGACCGGGAGGGGCGAAATCCGCCCTGATCAGCCCGTGATATGCCTGTCCTGAATATTCGGTGTAACTTGTCATGGCCGCCGCCAGGGCACCGGGCTTCAAAGAAAAATGTATCGGAGCACGAAAAGCACCGAAAAAACCGTGATCAGCATTGGGACCTCCCGAATATTGCCCCGTGCCAACTGAATGAGAGTGAAGGAGATAAAGCCAAACGCGATTCCCTCGGTAATGCTGAAAGTGAGCGGCATGATGATGATCGCAAGGAACGCGGGAATCGCTTCCCCGAAGTCGTCCCACTTTATTCTGACGACGTTCTTCATCATGAAGCAGCCAACCACGATCAGGGCCGGAGCGATAATCGGATAGAGGCGAAGCCCGTCCCCGTATTCGATGCCGCCGCCGACCATGCGCACGAGCGGCGAAAAGAAAATGCTCAAGAGGAGCAGGACGCCGGTCGCCATGTTGGCCAGGCCGGTCCTCGCTCCCGCGCTGACTCCCGCCGCACTTTCGATGTAGCTCGTTACCGTCGATGTGCCAAGCAAGCGCCCCAAGGGTGGTACCCGCCGCATCCGAGAACAGTGCCTGCCTGGCTCGCGGCAGGGTGCCGTCGGGCCGCACCAGCCCCGCCTCCTGGCTGACACCGATCAGCGTTCCGACGGTGTCAAACAGAGCCAGGAAAAAGAAGATGAAGACGACATGAATCATTTCCGGGCGGAGGATCCCCGGCAAGATCCAGTTTCAAGAAATGTCGGCCGCAGGGAGGGGATACTTCCGACTACGCCCTCGAACTTCACCATTCCGGAAAGGAGCGCCACGGTCCACGTTGCGGCGATTCCGATGAGCATGGCCGCGCGTACCCGGAGAGCGAGAAGAATGACCATGAGGGCGAGTCCGAAAAGCGCGAGCAGCACCGGAGGAGAACTGAGATCGGCCCATCCCGACAAGGGTCCCCGGATTGTCCACCACGAGGCCGCACCACTCCAAGCCCACCGCCGCTATCAGCAAGCCTATTCCCACCGCAATCGCATGTTTCAGGCTGTTCGGAACCTCGTTGAGCAGGCGCTCCCTGAGACCGAAAAGAGACAAGACCAGAAACAGCGCGCTGGCCAGGAAGACCGCGCCGAGGGCCTGCTGCCACGTGTAACCCATGACGAGCACTACCGTGTACGTGAAGAAGAAGTTGTGCCCCATGGCGGGTGCCAGGGCGACGGGGTAGTTCGCGATCAGTCCCATCAGGAACGTTGCTACGGCGCTGGAGACACAGGTCGCAACCATGGCGGCGCCCAGGTCTATTCCGGCGGCGTTCATGACCACCGGCTGGACGAAAACGATGTAAGCCATGGTCATGAAGGTGGTTACGCCCCCGGCAATTTCACGCTGGACCGTGGTGTTGTTTTCGGCAAGTCGGAAGAATCGTTCGAGCACGCGAGCATCCCTTCGGTTTCTGTTACTCCGCCTCGTCCGACAGGCTTCCGCCGCCCTGGCTCCCCGGTACGACCGAGGACCAGAGAGCGAAGCACCATTACCAGCGCCGGCAGGGCAAGCGCAACGAGGAAAAACGCGGTCGTCCTTGCAGAAATCGGTTCCGTCGCGTGGCGAGTCGCGTTCATTACGAGGTAAGACACGTAAGCGATGTACACAGTGAGGAAAATTGCGCCGCCCCATCGGGGCAGCAGCCGGCCAAACAGAAAGACCGGGAGACACCCGGCGGCCGCGGCAATCAGCACGGGAATGTCGAGTCGGAGCGCCGAGGGAGGAATATCCAAACCGCCTTCGGCAAAGAGCGCAGCCAGACCCGAGTCCGCCAAGCAGGGTAAAAATGCTGCTGCCGATGAGGTGCCCGATCGCGATCTCGCGTTCCCCGCGAAGGATCGAAGTGATTGCACTGGCGGTCTCCGGAGTCGAGGTGCCGATACCGAGAATGGTCAACCCCATGACGAGGTCGGTGACTCCGATGCCGTGGCCGATCTCGATCGTGGCCTCCACGAGCGCGACCGATCCGAGCCACAAAAGGCCCAGCCCGAGCAGGAAAAACAGCGCGGTTTTCAGATCCCGACCCTGCTCGGGAAATTCCTGGCGATACTCGTGGTCATAGGCCCTCTTGGTCTCCTCGCGTTCGGACTCGCTTCTTACGATCAGGAAGACGATGAAGACCGCCAGGCAAGCCAGCAAAAGCAGACCGTCAAGCGCGGACAGACGGCCGTCGAACGAGAGGAGCAGCAGCAGGATGGCCGCTCCCAGCAGGATTGGGACGTCCTGGCGGACCAGTCTGTAAGACACCCGGGCAGGCAACAGCAGGGAACAGCCGCCGAGGACGAAAAGGATGGTGAAAATCGTACTGCCCAACAGTGTGCCGAGGGCCAGATGCGAATACCCCGATTCGGCCGCCCGGATTGCGGGGGCCAGCTCGGGGGAATCCGAGGCGAAGGCGACCACCAGGATGCCGATCAGCAGGGGCCGCATGCCGAGTCTTCTTGATAGCGAACTGGCGCCCTTGACCAGGGCTTCTCCGCCGAAACAGACGGCTGCGAGGCCAAGCGCAAGCCATGTAAGCAGTTCGATTGTCATAGACGTCTCAGGGAGACATTATCGTACGGTTGAATTTCGGGGACATAATACTTAATTCTCAACCCACTATCTGCGGTTACCGGGTAGGACTTGACGACTGACAACTAACAACTGACAACTGACAACTGACAACTGACAACTGACGACGACAAGGCAGGAGTTTGGTTGGAACCGTGCCTTTATCGCTGGGGACGCCTGAAGATGAAGAGCAGTGCTCTGGTGTCGTCTGGGGCGGCGGCACGGGGATCGCCGTTATTATCCACGACCACATAGACGTTCCGAGAGTCAAGGCACAAGCCTTCTGCCATGCCGAAAGCTTGATCCTCGTAGGCATATCTTGGGTCTGTCAGAGTCTGTTTGATCGACCAGACCGCCTTTTCCTGGAAGTCGTTGCCGGCTCGCTCCAGATTGACGATCGCCTCCGCGCCCCGGACCATTGCGAAGAGCTCGCCGCGCTCCCAGAACAGGTCAGAAAAATCGGGAAGGCGTATTCCGCCCCCGGACGAGATCGGCGAATGATCGCAATTCCATGCCGAGATCCGGGGCTCGCCTGACCTCAGTTGCAATTCGAGGATCCCCCGCGCCTGGCGCTCCGCACATAGAAAGAAGTGGCCGGGCCGGATGACCGCAATCCCTTCCAGTCCCCCGTTACTGACCTGGAACAGCCCCACTCTCCTGCCGGCTTCCCGCAGATCGGGCCCAATCCATTCGGTCGCTCCGTCCTGCCGGGCGACTCGCAGGATCCGATAGGCGGTTTCGCTGACCAGATAGAAGTTCCCGGCTGAATCAGTGCTGATTCCCTCGAAATCGAGTTTGGTCACGCCGTCCGGAAGCCGGGCCTTGAATCGAACGGCAGGTTCCAGCCGGGCATGGTCCTTCTCGATGATCAACCGAAAAATAGTGGAGTCATTGTTGTCGGAAACGACAAAGAGATCCCGCCCCTGTTTCACGATGCCTGACGGTTCCTCAGGGATCTTCGACTCGATGGGAAAAGCCCGGATGAGTGTCAATTCCTGGGACTGAACAGCCGGTCGCGGGGCCGAAAGCAGGAGAGTCAGAAACAGGGTGACGGCAATGGCTGGCTTCATTCGGAGAGTATCTTTATTTTAACCGAATCGGAGGGACCAAAGCCGAGGAAAGTGGTGGGCCTAAGTGGAGTTGAACCACTGACCTCACGCTTATCAGGCGTGCGCTCTAACCAACTGAGCTATAGGCCCAAGCCGTAACTTGAAGAAACGTCAGTATAGCATCAGGGAGAAAACCCGATCAATACCGGATCGCACACCGGATCGCGGGCTTTTGTCCCTGGCCGGGATTCCCTTCGCTCCGTCCCTACGGTACTATTGAATAAAGGACTCTCGTTCGAATCCTTCTTTCTCATCGGAGGCGGGAGGTTTGTCTCCAGCCGTCCGGTTGCTCGGTACAAGTTTCCTGGTAGCAGTTAGTTTTTTCCGCTGGTCTCCTCCCCTGCCGGCGGGCTCATGCCACCTGCTACCAGGAAAACCCCCTTTTTCGCGAGTCTGGAGTCGGCAGCCAAAACGGCCTACGGAGCCCGTGCAGAACCGCAAACGGAGCGTTTTCGGCGAAGTGCGCGGATTGTCCAGGTGAGCGACGCCTTCCGCAGAGGCAGGCTGTTGCGGTTACAATCCGCGCGCTTCGCCAAAAGCGCTCCGCTTGCGGTTCCGTCCGCTCGGTGACCCCAGATCGGTTTTATACCCTATCAGTAGGATCGCAGCCGCAGTCCGTGATCACGCCCAGCCGCGCACCGGCAACCAGCCACGGCTAAGAATGTCACCGAACAGAAAGGCGATCAGGATCAGGAACCAGAAAAACCCGGCGCCGACGAAAACCCAGGTGAGTCGCGAACTGTACCTCACGTGCATGAAGTACAGGATCACGAGTGTGGCCTTAATGACGGCGATCGTGATTGCGACCACGATATTGAGTGGTCCAAGATCAAGAAAAGCCGCCCCGACCGTTATGCCGGTCAGAATCAGCAGGCCCGCGAAGATCCCATAGTAAGTGCTCTTTGGAAGTACGTGTTCTGACATCAGTGTCGCCCAATCAGGTAAAGCATCGGAAATAGGAAGATCCAGACGATATCTACGAAGTGCCAGTACAGGCCAGTGACCTCGACCGGCGAGTAATATTCCCTCGAATACCTGCCGCGCCAGGCGAAGAAGGCAATGATCGTGACGAGCACCACGCCGATGATCATGTGGAGAGCGTGCATCCCGGTCATCGCGAAGTAGAACGAGAAGAAGAGCTGTGATTCTCTCGGGCCGTCGAAACTGAAGTTCGGGCCGGGAACCAGGTGCTGATGGAACTTGTGACTGTACTCAACTGACTTGATACCCAGGAAGACGAGCCCCAGCGCGACGGTCGCCATCAGCAGCGCAGCTGTCGCTTTGCGTCGCCCGGTCTGAGCTCCTCTTACAGCAAGGGCCATCGTCAGACTGCTGGCAATCAAGACTGCCGTGTTGATTGCACCCAGGGTTATGTCCAGGTGATGGCTGGCGAGTGCATACGCCTCGGGGTACCGGATGCGGTAAGTCGCGTAGCCGGCAAACAGCCCTCCGAAGAACAGGACTTCCGTGACCAGGAAGGCCCACATCCCCAGCGTGGAAGCCTCGTGCTGTTGTTTCAGATCGTCGAAGTGATGCGCCAGAGTTTGATGGGTTTCAGACAACTTCAGGCTCCTGTTTGGAATAGGCGTACGCCTCTTCGGTCACAATCGGCGTCACGGGGAAGTTCTCGGTCGGGGGCGGTGAGGGCGTCTGCCACTCGAGGCCCTTCGCGCGCCACGGATTTGGTCCGGCCGCCGCCCCGTATTTGAGCGACCAGAGCAGGTAAATCATAGGAATCAGGTACCCGAAACCCAGAATCGATGCGCCGGCAGTCGACATGACGTTGTAGACCTGGAATTCAGCCGGGTAAGCGTGATACCGGCGCGGCATTCCGAGGTACCCGACCAGGAACTGCGGGAAGAACGTCAGATTGAAACCCACGAAGATGACGAGGGCTGCGAATTTGCTCCATCCTTCCGGGTACATGCGCCCGGTCATTTTGGGCCACCAGAAGTGGATGGCTCCAAGGTAGCCCATGATTGCGCCCCCAACCATGATGTAGTGGAAGTGGGCGACGACGAAATAAGTGTCATGGACATGCACGTCCAGCCCCGTCGACGCCAGGAACAGGCCGGTCAGGCCGCCGATGGTGAACAGCCCGATGAAGCCGAAAACATAGAGCATCGGGGTGTCGTAGGAAATCGAGCCCTTGTACATGGTCGCGGTCCAGTTGAAGACCTTAATGGCCGAGGGAATAGCGACCAGGAAGCTCAAAGCGGAAAACAGCAGGCTCGCGTACACAGATTGCCCGCTGACGAACATATGGTGTCCCCACACCAGAAATCCGTAGACGGCGATTGCCAGGCTGGAGAAGGCGACGAAACTGTATCCGAAGATCCGCTTCCTCGAGAAACAGGTGACCAGTTCGCTGATCACTCCCATTGCCGGCAGAATCATGATGTAGACGGCCGGATGGGAGTAATACCAGAACAGGTGCTGGAAGAGGATCGGATCGCCGCCCAGGGCAGGGTCGAAGATCCCGATCCGGAACAGCCGTTCGAGGGCGACCAGGACGATCGAAATCGCCAGGACGGGGGTCCCGAGCACCATGATCAGGCTCGTCGCGTAGTGGGCCCAGACGAAGAGCGGGAGACGAAACCAGGTCATTCCCGGCGCACGCATCTTGTGAATCGTGACGATGAAGTTCAGTCCGGTCAGGATCGACGAGAAACCGGTGATGAACACCCCGATGGCCGCCAGGCCCACGTTGCTGTTCGAGTAGGTGCTGCTGAAGGGGGTGTAGAACGTCCAACCGGTATCCACCCCTCCGAACGCGACTGCGGTCATCGTGAACAGCCCGCCGCCCATGAAGATGTACCAACTGAGAAGGTTCAGCCGGGGAAAGGCGAGATCCCGGGCGCCGATCATCATCGGAATCAGGAAGTTCCCGAGAACCGCGGGGATGGACGGGATCAGGAAGAAGAAGATCATCACGATCCCGTGCATCGTGAACATGCGGTTGTACATGTCCGCTTCAAGCAGGTCACCCGGCGGGGTCAGCAACTCCAGGCGGATCAACAGCGCGAAGAAACCGCCCAGAAAGAAGAACGCGGTGATCGAGATCAGGTAGAGAAGCGCAATCCGTTTGTGATCGATGGTCAGAAGCCAGGACTTCAGTCCATAGCCATTGTTGATGTAGTTCAGATGCCCCGGTTCTACCAGGTGATCCTCGGTTTTCAAAGTACCCGTGCTCATTGCGCGCTCCGATTCGTGCCGCCCGGTGTGCCGGCGCCGCTTTGCCCTGATCCGGCCCCGGTCGCGCCGCCTGGCGTCGATTGATTACCGCCGCCGGCTCCTCCCGGCTGAGTTTGCCCCGGCGCAGTTGTTGCACCGGGAGCCGCCGTGCCCTGCGAAGTGTCGGGAGCGAGCGACTTGATATAGGCGATCAACTGCAGGATTCCCTCTTCGGAAACCTGGCTCTGGTAAGTGGGCATGATCGGCTGGTAGCCGTCCACGATTCTTGGCGTTTGGCCGCAGGATCGATTCCCGGACGTACTCGTCATTGGCGACCATGTCCTCGCCGCTGATCAGTTTCACCGGTCTTCCGTACACGTTGACCAGTGAGGGGCATCGTCCGCTGCCGTCGGCAAGATGGCAGGTCACGCAGCCCAGTTGATTGAACAGTTTCTCACCCCGCCCGGCCATTGATCCGCCGGACGCATCTCCGGCCAGCCAGGCCTCATACTGCGCGGGTTCCATGACGACCACCCAGCCACCCATTCCCGAGTGTTGGGTTCCGCAGTATTCCGCGCAGAAGAGGTGATACGTGCCCGGTTTCGTCGCCTGGAACCAGGTGGTCGTGTATCGTCCTGGAAGTGCGTCCTGCTTGATCCTGAACGCCGGCACATAGAAGCTGTGGATAACGTCCTCGCTGGTCAGAGTGACCTTTACCGGTCGCCCGGTCGGGACATGGAGCTCATTGATTTCCCGATTCCCCTCCGGATGCTGGAACTTCCACATCCATTGCTTCCCGACTCCGTAAACCTGCATGGCGTCGGCCGGAACCCTCTGGATCTTGAAGAAGATGCTGGCGCTCCAGATGAAGATGCCGATGGCGATGAGAAGGGGAAGAACCGTCCAGATCAGTTCGAGTCGCAATGAGCCGAGATTCGGGCGGGGGATCTCGTCGGACGAACGTCTCCTGTACCGGATCGCAAAGATCGCGACCATCAGGAAGATCAGGCCGACGAAGAAAGCCGTCATTCCGATCAGAGCCGCATACAGCAAATCCACGTCACTCGCGACCGTGGATGCCTGGTCCGGCATAAATGGCAAAGCCTTGAGCATCGTTAAAAACCGCTCCTCTGTGCTTCCTTTCTGTACTTGGAATTCCGGAATTTCAGGGACACAAAACTCAATTCTTTGCTTGCGGGCGATCGCTGCAAATGGTGAGGGAATTGAGTATTATGTCCCCGAAATTTCAGGGCTCCGGGCGGACTAGCCCCGCTGCCTGCTCGCTGCGCTTGCGCGCGCGTTCTTTGAACAGCATCAATCCGATGAATGTGCCCAGTAGCGCAACCGTTGCAAATCCTGTCAGCCGAAGGACATTCTTAATGACGATTCCATACTTCCCGGTCATCGGGTCGTAATGAAGACAGTACAAAAGAACCTGATCAACCGGGCTGCCGATCTTGTTGGCTGATGCCTCGACCAGGCCCAGCCTCAAATCCCTCGGGGGAAACTCCACCCCGTAGAAGTACTTTGCCAGCCGGCCGGTTGGTGTCACCACCATGATTGCGCTTGCATGCCCGAATTGACCTGTCTTCTCGTCGTAGGTGTAGTGGAATCCCACTGTGTCGGCCAGTTGACGGATCGAGCTCTCTGAGCCGGTGAGGAAGTGCCAGCCCGTCTTGGCACCTGCCCGGCGGTAACTCTCGACATACTGTTCTTTTTTCGCCTTCGCCAGCTCCGGCGTTTCCTTCGGGTCGATGCTGACGGTCACCACGTCGTACTCTTTCCCGACCTCGAATTCCAGGGTCCGGAAAGTCCGAACCATTCCGTTGAGGACCAGCGTGCAAAGCATCGGGCACTCGTAATAAACCAGAGACAGCACAACCGGCTTTTCACCGAAGTACTGCCCCAGTCTGACTGTCTTGCCCGACTCGTCCCGGAACTGGAGATCGAGCGGTAGTTGCGCGTCGAGCTTCTGGTCGATGCCGATCCGAGCCAGTGCAGGAGGGGACGTTCCGGCCGTCAATCCCTGGGCGCTAACTGTTGAAACGAAAAGCAAGATTACAAATAAGGCAACAGGCATGGTGTACTTCCTTAAAAACTCAAGACGCATCAAGTGCTTAGTCCGTTTCGCAGAAAACTGCTGCGGTGAAACCATGCCGGAGCCCAAACGACGGCAAGGACCTCAAGGACCACAACGACAAAAGCCATGCCCGCCCGGCGGCTTGGGTTCTCCGCTCCCGTCCTTGTTGTCGTTGAGGTCCTTGCCGTCCTTGGGGTCGGCTTCGTCCTCACCGCTTCGGTTGTCCGCTGCCCTGTCCGGCCGCCGGTTCGTAAACTCCGATCGGCTGGAGATTCGGCAATCCCTTCTGGGCGACCAGATCCATCGCTCGCTTCACCGGGATTCTCACGATCCCGCTCGCCTTGTTGACCCAGCCGTACGAGTCGGCCAGCTTCTTTTCGTGTTCGAGCATCAGTTGCATGTCACGGCCCGGCGTCGTCTGCAGCAGCGGGCCCGGCGGCTTTTCGTTGGGATCGGCCAGCGGGGAAACGACCTGCTTGTCGGTTTTCTCAGCTCCACTTTCGAAGAAGTTGAACATGAGCCAGACGGCGACAAACGTGAGAGCAATCAGAAGCGCCAACCCGGCCAGGAAGTAGGCGATCGGCTTGGCCGCCGCATCTGTCATTTCGTGGAGCACCTCGGGATTGTCGACGACCTGATGCTCCGTGTGCTCGTTCGTATCTCGATTCATGGCAGTGCTTCTCTTAAGTCCAGGGCCTCGTTGATCCGTCGGATCACGGAGGGGCAGCAGCTGAGCGGGACTTGAGCTGCCAGCTGAAAAAGGCAATCCAGAGACCTCCGATGGCCACAGGAGTGCACGAAGTCCAGCCAGTGGATACCGAATCCGTTGCGATGCAGCGATGGGCTGACGATCCAGAACAGGTCCACCAGGCGGAGCACGCAGCAGGAGGATCGCAACCGCGGCCAGTGTTCGCGCCTTGCGCTTGGTCCTCCGCAGCAGTAGAAGCACAAACGGCACAAAGAAATGGAGCGAAATGAGAGCCAGCGCGATCCATTTCCAGCCGCCCCGCAACCGGTGGCCGTACCAGGTCACCTCCTCGGGCAGATTGCCCGACCAGATGATCAGGAACTGGGAGAACGCCACGTAGGCCCACAACATCACGAACGCCAGCAGGAGGTTGCCCAGGTCGTGGAAATGCCGCGGAAGGAGAACGTCGGACAACGGTTTCCGGTACGCGAGGAGGGCGGTGACGATGATGACAAAGGCGATCGTCGACAGGCCCTGACCTACCAGAAAGACGATGCCGAAGATCGTGGAATACCAGTGGGGTTCCAGCGACATCACCCAGTCGACTGGAGGCGAACGTCATGGTTATGCCGTAAAGAACCAGGCCCGGGCCGCTGATCGCTTCAAGCCGCTTGGCGTAGGTCGGGTCGCCGGTCGCGTCCATCTTGTCCGACCATCGGTTCAGCACGTATGCGAGGCCGGTCCACAGCGCAAAGTAGACGACCGCCCGGATGACGAAAAACGGAACATTCAGGTACGCATGCTTGTGCAGCAGGATCGCATCCGTGGCCGCCTCATCCCTCGACCATTCGTACAGGTAAGGCAGGCCGAGCAAAATCGGCGCGAAGAGCAGGGCCATCAGCGGCAAGCTCCTTGCCCCCGTTTCCGAGCGTTCTCTGGATGACGAAACCCCAGGCGCCTCCGACCAGGTGATGCAGCATCAGGATCGCCGCGCAGCCGAGCCCGATTCCCAGCCAGAACAGGAAGGCGAACAGGTAGGAATAGAAGAACTGGATGGGGCTCACAAAGGCGCCCAGTATGCTCAGGGCGGCGGCCAGCACGCCTGCGATCAGGGCGATCCGTTGGATCCGGTTGAGGTTTTCGCGCAGCAGCTCTTCTCCGTTCATCACTCTTCGACCTCTTCCAGTTTTGTCAGTTCGTCGGGCGGAACATCATCCACGTTGGTCCCCTGGCTCACTTGAAGCACCCGAATGTATGCGGCGATCGCCCACCGATCTTCCGCAGAGACCCGGTAGCGATAGCTGTACATTGCTCCGAAGCCATTCGTCATCACATCGACAAAATGGCCCAGCGGCGCCTGTCGCAGGCGATCGATGTGGTAGGACGGGGGGCGGGCGAAGCCGCGCTGAACGATCATCCCCTGGCCGGTGCCGAGCTTGTCATGGCATGGACTGCAGTAAATGTTGAAACGTTCCTGCCCGCGCTCGAGCACCTGGCGGGTCAGCGGGAAGGGAAGCCGGGTCCCCGGTTGGCCGTTGATCTTGCCTGTCAGGAGATATTCGCGTTCCGAAGTCAGGGGCGCGGTGTGGGGAACCGTTCCATCGACAAATGGCCGCGCTGACCGTCCGTCCGGAAAGAAATCGGTCTTCTCCAGCGGCTTGATCCTCGCGTTGTCCCGCATGTCATTGCGGCAGGACGAGGCAGACCACAACAGAATGATGGCGGCAAGGACAATTTGAAGTTGTTTCAGGCTGCCCGGAATCTGCATTGGTGCGAACCCTTTCAGTAGTCAACCTCGGTGACTGCCTTGGGTTGGAGACCCTGTAAGAAAGCCATCGTTTTCTCGCGATCGAACTTGTCGTCGGTCGACTCCACGCACAGGAAAAATCGGTCCTTGGACGCCATGGCAAAGCGAGGAACGTTAAAGACCGGGTGATAGGGCATCGGCAACCCGTTGAGTGCGATCATCCCCAGAACCGCCGTCAAGGCGGCAAACAGGATCGTCAGCTCGAACGTGACCGGAATGAACGATGGCCAGCTGTTCAGTGGGCGACCGCCTACATTGAGCGGGTAATCGATCTTCGAGACCCAGTACTGCAGCGCGAACCCACCGATCGCCCCCATGGTTCCCGCGATGAGCACGAGAATCGGCAGAAGGTTGCTGTGAAAGCCGATCTCTTCGGCCAGGCCTTCGACCGGGAAGGGCGTGTAGGCGTCCATGCGCGTGTACCCTTCCTCCCGGACCTTCCGTACCGCTGCGATGAGGCTTTCGGGATTGTCGAATTCAGCCATCAGGCCGTAAACCGCTGGCTTGAAGTCTGTCCGCTCCATTTCACTATTCCCCTAATGACCCTGACCTTGGCGTCCGTTGGTCTTGACCAGGCTTCGTACTTCGAAAATCGAGATCATCGGCAAGACACGAATGAACAGGAACATCAGCGCCACGAACAGGCCGATGGTTCCGGCATAAGTCGCGTAGTCCCAAATGGTTCCATGGTACATGCCCCAGGAGGAGGGGAGGTAGTCGCGGTGGAGGCTCGTGATCACGATGACGTACCGCTCCAGCCACATACCGATGTTCACGACGATCGCAATCAGGAACAGCAGAACGACGTTGTTCCGGAAGCGCTTCATCCAGAGCAGTTGCGGGGTCAACACGTTGCACAGGATCAGTGACCAGAAGATCGGCGCGTACGGCCCGGCCATCCGGTTACGGGACATGTATTGCTCGAAACTGTTCGATCCGTACCACGCCATGAAAATCTCGATCATGTAGCCGTAGGCCACGATCAGGCCGGTCGCCAGCATCACCTTGGCCATGTTGTTCAGGTGGCGTTGCGTGATGAAATCCTCCAGCCCGTAGATGGCCCGGATCGGGATGACCAGCGTCAGCACCATGGCGAAACCGGAGTAGATGGCGCCGGCGACGAAGTACGGAGGAAAAACGGTGGTGTGCCAGCCGGGGACCACCGAGACCGCGAAATCGAAACTGACAACCGTGTGGACCGAGACCACCAGCGGAGTCGCCAGCCCGGCCAGCAGCAGGTAGGCGGTCTCGTACCGATGCCAGTGAGACGCCGACCCGCGCCACCCGAGCGCGAGCAATACCGTAAACCATCCGCAGCGTTCGGTTCTGCGCCTTGTCCCGCATCGTCGCGAAGTCGGGCACAAGTCCCACGAACCAGAACAGGAGAGAGACCGTGCCGTAGGTGGAAACCGCGAATACGTCCCACACCAGCGGACTCCGGAACTGCGGCCACAAGGACATGACGTTCGGATAGGGCAGAAGCCAGTAAGCCAGCCAGGGACGCCCCATGTGCAGGATCGGAAACATCCCGGCGCAAGCGACGGCGAACAGGGTCATCGCCTCGGCGAACCGGTTGATCGAGGTTCGCCACTCCTGCCGCATCAGCAGAAGAATCGCGGAGATCAAAGTGCCGGCGTGACCGATTCCGATCCACCAGACAAAATTGATGATGGCAAAGCCCCACGCGACCGGGACGTTGATCCCCCAGATCCCGGTGCCCTTGAGCAGCAAGTACCCGACGGCCCCAAAGAAGACCATCATCAGGCTGAATCCGACACCGAAAATCAGAAACCAGCTGAAGGGCGTCTTCCGGGTCAGGACGATCCCGCTGATCTTGTCGGTGACCGAGCCGTAGGTGTGGTCGCCTTGCAGGACGGCCGGCGGCCCCTGGTACTGTTTGGCCGCTGGAGTCGTCGTCTTTGGCTGATCTACCGTTGCCATGCTTGTATTTCTACTCCGTTCCAAGTTCTGGATTGGGGTTCCGCAGGGCGGCGAGATAGGTCGTTCTCGGTTGTGTGTTTAACTCATCAAGTACGCTGTAATTCAGGGAAAGTTTCTTGAGCTTCGCCACCTGGCTGTTCGGATCGTTGATGTTGCCGAACACGATGGCGTGCGTCGGACAGGCGGCCTGGCAGGCAGTTACGATCTCGCCGTCACGAATCGGCCGATCCTCCTCCTTGGCCACTATCCGGGCGGCGTTGATCCGCTGCACGCAGTAGGTGCACTTCTCCATCACGCCGCGGTCTCGGACCGTCACGTCGGGGTTGTGCATCACCTGCAGGACGGGCGTCTGCTTGTCGGTGTACTGCAGGAAGTTGAAGCGTCTGACCTTGTACGGGCAATTGTTGGAACAATAACGGGTGCCGACGCAACGGTTGTAAACCATCTCGTTGAGACCCTCGGAACTGTGCACCGTGGCTGCAACAGGACAGACCACCTCGCAAGGCGCCTTTTCGCAATGCTGGCAGAGCATCGGCTGGTGGACGGCCTTGGGATTATCCAGGTTTCCCTCGTAGTAAGTGTCGATGCGCAGCCAGTGCATCTCGCGCTGTCTGATCACCTGATCCTTCCCGACGACCGGGATATTGTTCTCCGCCTGGCAAGCCACCACACAAGCATTGCAGCCGAGGCAGGCATTCAGGTCTATTGCCATGCCCCAGGCGTTCCCCTCGTAGTTGTATTCCGGATACAAGCTCGGTTGCCGGTCGGCCGCCCCGTGCTCCCTCTCGTGAGCGAAATTCGGGTTTTGGCGGTACTCCTCGACCGTCCCGGTTCGGACTATGTTCCGGCCTTCCAGGTTCCAGTGCCGCTGAGTGGCCGCCAGAGGATAGCGCTGGCCGGTCCTTCGTATCTCGAGCCCCGGCCCTCCCCATGGCGCATCTGATCGCTGTAACCGGTAGGCGCTGAACCCGGCGCCGGTTGCCAGTTTTCCCCCGAACTCCCGGCCATATCCGAGATGAACGGTAACGCAGTCGTCGGCGTGTCCGGGCATAACCCAGACGGGCGCTTCCACGGTTGCACCCCGGTACCTGAGCTCCACCAGTCTTCTGTCCCCACGCCCAGTTTCTGGGCGGTCTGTGGAGACACCAGGGCCGCATTATCCCAGGTGAGTTTGGTCAGCGGCCTTGGCACCTCCTGCAGCCAACCGTTGTTGGCAAATCGGCCGTCGTAGACGCTCGGATCCGGGCGGAATATCAGCTCGAGCGACCCCGCCGGCGCTGTCCCTCCCTGCGTAGATCCCGTAGGTCGGCCCTCCGCAGGTCCGCCTTCCGACTTGTTCCCCGGCGTCTGCAATGCGATCAGTGGAGCGGGTCGCCCCTGGCGTTGTTGGGCACTCACCTGCTGTCCCTGCGGCGACGCCGCTGGGGAAGTCGTGGCGGACATCGGCCCCGGGGGCCGCCGCGCTGGTCCGCCGGCCGATTCGCCGCTCTCGGGTTGACTCCGCTTCTGTCCCTCTCCCGGGGGCGGTTCGGGTGGAGGCGCAACTCCGCTCGTCGCGGACACTGGAGGTGCACTTCCAGTTCCCGGAATGACTCCGTCATTGAGCGCCCCGGTCCAGAATCTTTCGAAATCAGCCGGTCTTTGCCGCCGCCAGTAGTCCCTGACCGAGTCATACCCGGAGCGGTACTCTGCCCTGCAGGATCGCGATCACCTCGTGGGCGGAGCGAGCATCGTACAGAGGGCTGATCAAGGGTTGAACGATGGTTGCTGTTCCGTCGAAAGCCAGAGCATCGCTCCACTGCTCCAGGTAATGCGTTTCGGGTACATGCCACTGACAAAGGCGGGAAGTTTCATCGAAGTACGGACTCAGGTGAACCCTCAGTCGGGGTTTCATGATCCGTTCCGCAAACTTCAGGTCGCCGGGCGCAGAGTAAACCGGATTGGCGCCAAGAATGAGGAGAATGTCGACCTGGCCGCGGCCCATCTCCTCAGCCAGTTCACGCAAGCCGGCTGACTGGCTCGAGGCGTCCGGCTCGGGAACTGTACTCGATTGTCTTCCCGATATTTCCGAGAGCGGAGTTGATCTGGTGCGCGACCCGTTGCGTTTCGGGCGACTCGAATTCACCAGGCACGACCAGGCACTGGCCTCGATTTGCCGTCAGATCCCGAGCCACGGCGTCCAGCCATTTGCCGTGTTTACCCCCTGTTTCGCCGCCCCGCCGCCTCCGCCGCCGGTCACTCGGGCGGCGAGTGCCCGGGCGAACTGTTCCAATTCGCTCGGTTTGAGCGGCAGCCTGTGATCCGCCATGGTCCCGGTCGGGGACGGCGACGATTCAACCACGTAGAGGCGGTTCATCTCCGAGGGATCTTCCTTCGCTCGGCGGCGAGTGGCGAAATCCCTGGCGTAGCGCACTCCCTCGGGAGCGGAGCAGAGGAAGTCCGACCCGAGTGAAAGGATCACTTTCGCCTGGTCAAGCCGGTAATAGAACGTCATCGGCTGACCAAAAGCCAATCGCGTTCCTTCTTGACGATTGTCCGCGTTGACCGGCTCGTATTCGATACCACTTGGCTTGCGGCAGCATCCGCATCAGTTCCTGCAGCTGCGACCGGAGCGTCGGGGAACCAACCGTTTCAGTGAGGATCCTGAGGCCCTGGCCGCCTCGGGTCTTCAGACGTGTCCATCTCGCCCGCCAACGCTACCTGAAAGGCGCTCCAGGATCGAATCCGTCCCCTCTCGGTCACGGCTTGCGCCCGGTCGGGGTCGTAGAGGCTCAGGACCGAGGCCTGCGAGTAAGTGTCCGTAGCTCCCAGGCTGGCCGGGTGGGACGGGTTCCCTTCAATTTTCGTCGGGCCGCCCCATGTGACTTTCGGCGAGCAGCCCGATCGCCCTGCCGCTCAGCGTCATGGCGGTGGCGAAGAAGAGGGGCTTCCCGGGCACGAGCTGTTCGGGCGGGCGAACGTATGGAATGATCTTTTCGAGCGGTTGGGTCGTGCAGGCGCCAAGTCCCGCGAGGGCCAGGGAAGCCCCCATGAGCTTCAGGAAACCGCGGCGCCCGACCTGGTCGTCCCATTCGGAGGCCTGACGGGGAAACTCCCTATGCATCAACTCGCGGAACTCCTCCGTATCCGCCAGCTCTTCCAGACTGCGCCAGTAATCGCGACCCGTTTGAGTACGAAGACGCTCTCGGATCGCAGTGAGGTCCAGCTGCTTTTTGTCGCTACTCATCGGTGGCAAGTTGAGCAATCGGTCATTCGGTTGATCTTGTATTCCTTGACCAGGCGGCGTCCGAGCGCGAGTTGGTCTTCTTCCGGCCGCCACTGCATGTCGAACACGCGATCGCGCGGGCGGACGAATCGCTCCGGCTGGCGGTGGCACTCGAGACACCATTCCATGTACAGCGTCTTTTCCTGGAACATCAGCGGCATCTGGTCGACCTGACCATGGCAAGTCACGCATCCCACACCCTTGGCGACATGGATGCCGTGATTGAAGAAGACGAAATCCGGAAGGTCATGCACTCGCGTCCACTCGAGCGGCTTGCCCGTCCGAAAACTCTCGCGAATCGGCTCCAGCATTGGACTGTCCGTCCAAATCTGCGAGTGACAGGTCATGCAGGTCTCCACCGGGGGGATATCGGCAAAGGCCGAGGTCTCAACGGTCGCGTGGCAGTATCGGCAGTCGATTCCCAGACCGGTGACGTGGTGCCGGTGGCTGAATGGGACCGGCTGGGTCAACGGAATGGTTGCCCGGGTCGCATAGGCCGATTTGTACACCGCCCACCCCGCCCCCGTGCCCAGCATGACGAGCAAAAACAGGATCGGAACACTCGCTTTCGAGATGCTGTTGAAGCTTCGATGAAAGATCTGCGCCATAGAGAGGGTATTCAAAAAAGTGTACTACGATTTTTACAGGGGGTTCAAATTCAGCGGCGATATTTAAGAGCCTGTCAGTAGTCTCACTATCCTTCTGCAGGAACACGTTTACGGGAATGGACGACGGGCGATTCCGGCCAATTTGCCGTGACGCCTTGAGGCACGCCTTCGGCGTCTGCTTCAGCGCGTTGCCAGCCTCGGGTCTCCCCGCTATACTGACCTTTTCCCGGCAGACTATGAAAGACGATTTCTCTGATCCTTCTTAACCAACGACGATGGCGTAGGCGCTCCCGGAATAGCGGCCTTGGAAGCGAGTCTTCGCCAGGTGAGCCGCGTGGTGGTGGTCGCGCCCCTTGGAGGAGAAGAGCGGGGTCAGCCACGCTCTGACCATCCACCAGCCGATTCGGATCCTGGAAAAGGGCCCCAACCGGTTTGCCGTCACCGGGACGCCAGCCGATTGCGTCATTTTCGCCCTGACGAAAATCCTGCCGGCTCCCCCGAACCTCGTGGTGAGCGGTATCAACAACGGCCCGAACCTGGGGGATGACGTGCACTACTCGGGGACCGTCGCCGGGGCACGCGAGGCGGCCCTTCGGCAACTTCCGGCTATCGCTGTGTCACTGGCGTCCCGCTTCGATGCTTCGGATTTCAGTGCCGCCGCCGAATTCGTGCGGGCGCTCGTCGACCAGCTTTCCCTCGACGTCATGCCGCCGGGAACCTACTGGAACGTGAACATCCCGGACGGCGAAATCAAGGGCTACCGGTTCACGCGCCAGGGGAGCAGGATGGCTTTTGCGGCAATCGAGGAGAAACGCGATCCGCGCGGTCGTCCTTATTACTGGATCGGCCGCGATGACAGCGAGGGGCTTCCCGAACCGGACACGGACTATGAGGCGATCAGAGACCAGGTGGTCTCCATCACTCCTCTGCAACCCGATCACACCGACTACCGAACGCTGACCGACTACTTGCGGGGATCCTGCAAACTGACGTTCGACGGGACGCCCCGCGAGTCGTAGGGGGCAGATCCGGCGCCGCTCGGCCGAGTTCGAGAAAAGCCGCGGATTGGATGTGGCCTAACTCAGCCGAGTTGTTGTATGCTTACATTTCCACAGGGTCGGGGCGTGGCGCAGTTTGGTAGCGCGCACGGTTCGGGACCGTGAGGCCGGAGGTTCAAATCCTCTCGCCCCGACCATTTTCTCGGCTCCGCGCCAAATCCGGATGATCTCCCGTCGTTACATCATCACCGGCCGCGTCCAGGGAGTCGGATTCCGCTATTTTGTATACGAGGCCGCTCAGCAACTGGGCGTCACGGGCTGGGTCAAGAATCGCTTTGACGGGGCGGTCGAGATCCACGCCGAGAGTGATGATGCCGAGAAACTGAGCACATTCCTCGCCTTCGTCACCGCCGGCCCGCCCATGGCCATGGTCGAAAACGTTGAGACGCGTGACGACGCCGGCCAAGATTGCACTCATTTCCGAATCACCAGGTGAAAGCATGGACGAACTGAAGCAAAAAATCCGTGAAGTGCCAGATTTCCCGAAGCCGGGCATCCTGTTTTACGATCTCACCACGCTGCTTAAAGATCCGGAAGGGCTGCGTAGGCTGGTTGAAGTTCTAAGCTGCCGGTTCAGCGGAAGGGGAATCGAAAAGGTCATTGGGATCGAGTCCAGGGGCTTCATCCTCGGTGCCCCGATAGCGATCAACCTGGGTGCCGGCTTTGTGCCGGTTAGAAAGCCCGGAAAACTGCCGGCAGCGACTTTGAGGATGAGCTATGACCTCGAATACGGCAAGGACTCGCTGGAAATCCACAAGGATGCCATCGAGCCGGGTCAGCGGGTCCTCATCGTCGATGACCTGATCGCGACCGGAGGGACGGCAGCCGCGACGGTGAAGATGGTGAAGGAACTGCAGGGCGATCTGGTCGGACTCGCCTTTGCTGTCGAATTGGAATTCCTCAAGGGACGTCGTCTGCTCGAAGGCTGCGAAGTGTTCTCGGTCCTGAAGTATTGACGCAAGAGTGAGCCAGAGACGCAGAGGGCTCACGCCAGAGACGCAAAAGGCGCAAAAGAAACGCTGATGAAGGACTTGTCTAGCGTTTCTTTTGCGCCTTTTGCGTCTCTTGCGTGAGCCTTCTGCGCCTTCTGCTCTCTTTTGCGGCCGCTACTTGGCGGGCTTCAACTTGGCCAGCTGAGCCTCGGCTTGCTTGGCTTCATCGCTATTCGGGAACTCGGTCGTAATTTCCTTGTACCGCTTCTTCGCCTCGTCGGTCTTCCCCATCGTCTCGTAGATCTGGCCCATCTGGAACAGAACCACGTTCTTCGGCATAGCCGGAGTCGGTTCCGCGAGAATCTGGTTGAGCAGTTTGATCGATTGCTCGTGGTTGTTCGCCTGTTCAGAGAGTTGAACAAGCATGCCGCGAGCCAGGTTGCGCGTGACGGCAGTGTCGGCGTCGTCGACCAGGGACTCGAGGGTGCTCTTCGCCTCAGCCGTTTTGCCCAACTGATACTGGTTCAGAGCCACGTAGTAACGAGCCAGTTGTCCGATCTCGCTGCCCGGCGATTCGTCGGCGATCTGTTTGAACTTGGCCAGGGACTTCTGCTGGCGCTCCTCAGTCGTGGCGAAGCTGTACTTGTTGCTCGTCGGGGATGCCGTATTTGCAGTTGCGTCCTTCCCGGCCGGGGCGCTATGGATCTGCAGAGCATCGGCGAAGTTTGCCTGCAGCTCCTCGCTCTGGGAACGACTCAGATACCGCCAGAGGTAGGTGCCGCCGATCGCAAGGAGTACTACAATCCCGGCAATGGCGAGCAGTTTCGCGTTGTTATTAAACCAATCAAGGATTCCGACAAGAGACGAGTGGATTTTGTCCTCTTGAACAATTTCCTTGCGTGTAAGCCTTTTGGTACCCAAGGTTTTTGTCCTTCCTCAGTGAAGCAATAATGACCAACTAAGTGCGCCTGGCAGGACTCGAACCTGCGGCCCACGGTTTAGGAAACCGTTGCTCTGTCCACCTGAGCTACAGGCGCATTTTTCAAAGCGTTCAGTCTAGCAGAAATCAAAAATGGAGGATACTAACAACCCTGCGCAACAAGCAGCAATCCAGCAGCAACACGGCGCTCAGCCGGCCAACCGGTAACGATCAGCCCTTGTGAGATATACTTTGCGTGTGAATCTCGCCCCCTACGCGACCCGAGACGAGGACACCGAAGGTCGCAAATACCCGGAGCCCCGGCACCCCTACCGCACGGACTATCAGCGTGACCGCGATCGTATCATCCACACCAAGGCGTTCCGGCGCCTCGAGCAGAAGACTCAAGTCTTTGATCCGGGTTACTGCGATCATTTCCGAAACCGGCTGACACACAGCCTGGAGGTGAGCCAGATCGCCCGGACCGTCGGGGGGCTCTTCGGCTCAACACCGACTTGTGCGAAGTCCTGGCCCTCAGTCACGACATCGGGCACCCTCCGTTTAGTCACGAGGGCGAGAAGGCACTCGGCCGGATCATGGCTGGATTCGGCTCGGGCTTCGAGCACAACCTCCACGCCCTTCGCATCGTGGAGTATTTCGAGGAGAAATACCCGGCGTTCCCCGGCCTGAACCTCACCTTTGAGGTTCGGGAAGGGATCATCAAGCACAGCCGCGATTACGCATCGGATTGCACGACGTATCTGGACATCCGCGCCTACCGGCTGGGCGAGAGACCGCCTCTGGAGGCGCAGTTGATCGACGTTGTCGACGAGATCGCTTACAACTCCGCGGATCTTGATGACGGCTACGACTCGGGGCTCCTGTTGCTTGATGACCTTTTGAACAAAGTGAGCCTCTTCGGAGAGCTTTACGCAAAGGCAGACCGAGAGTATCCGACGGCGCCCGAGAAGCTCAAAGTGGATGAGACGGTCAGGCGTATCATCAACTGCCTGGCGACCGATCTTATCCGGTCAACCGAGGGTCGGCTCGTGGAGCGGGGCATTTCCACACTGGACCAGGTTCGGGCGTGCGAGGAGCGCTTGCCCGCGCTCAGTTCGGAGATTGCCGGAAAGAATTCCGAGCTGAAGGCTTTCCTCCAGGTCCACCTCTACGAGCACCCCGAGTTAAAGCAGGCCAGGGAACAGGTTCAGTCCATGATCGAAGAACTGTTCCAGCACTACCTCCATCATCCCGGGCGGCTGCCGGCCAGCCACTACGAGCGGATTGGCGATCAGGCGGCCCATCAGGTGGTCTGCGACTACATCGCCGGAATGACGGACTCCTTCGCCCGCAGTTCCTTCAACCGGGAGCTGGGGGGCTGAGGACTGCGCACTGCGCACTTCCCCCAGTGCGAACGGTGGTAGAGGGTTTTCGATCCGATTGGCGATCACTCGCCATCCGTCTCCGCCGGGCACTCCAGTGGGCCGTTGGCAGTGCGCAGTTTGCAGTGCGCAGTCTGCAGTCGCAGTCTCCCCCCAACTTGACAACAATTATTCGAATACGGTAGATTCTTCCATTCTTTCGGGGGAGAGTTCCACTACAGAGAAGGTTTCCCAGATGCATGTGAAGCTCGCTGAGCTAAGAGAGAGGGGCGAACCGCTTTTTGTTGAAACCGATTTCACCGAAAAGCAGTTGAACATTCAGAGTTTGATCGCATCGCTCTCCAAGCCGGCACATGCCCGGATGAAGGTTTCGGTGAATGGAGAAAGGGTCCGCGTGACCGGAGTCGTGAACGCCGAATTGGACGTAACGTGCAGCCGGTGCCTGACCCGTAATCCAGTGCACATCGAGAAGAAGTTTGATTTAGAATACTGGCCGGATCTCGAAGTCGAAAAGGAGGGTGAGGAAATCGCCCTGACTTACGACGAGCTTGAGATCGGTTTCTACAGCGACGACGAGTTGGATCTGACCGCCGTGGTATCGGAGCAGATCGTTCTCGAAATCCCTATGAAGCCGGTGTGCCGCGACGACTGCAAAGGTTTATGCGACGTCTGCGGCGTCGATCTCAACCTAACGACCTGCTCGTGCGAGCAGCGAAGATTGATCCCCGGTTGGCGGGTCTGGCCGAACTGAAGCGGAAACTGCAATAGTAGAAGTAAGAAAGAAGGAGCGGCAAGATGCCAAATCCGAAAAACCGACATTCCAAAGCCCGCAGGGGGAAGAGACGCGCTCACGATTTTCTGACCGCCCCCAGCCTGTCAAACTGCAGTCACTGTGGAGCGCAGGTGCTGCCTCACCGAGTGTGCCCGAATTGCGGGTACTACAGGGATCGACAGGTGATCAAGGTCGAGGAAGAGTAACCACCCGTTTGTTCCGGCATAATCGCTAAGACTCAAGATCGGGCTCTAGAAAGCGTGATGCGGGCCAGCCAGGCCGACAGGGGAGGGTCCCGTCTTTTCAGAGGTGATCGATGCTTGCACTGATATTTCCGGGCCAGGGCTCGCAATATTGCGGAATGGGAAAGGACCTGGCCGAAGCGTTCCCGGAGTGCCGATCCGTGTTCGAGGAAGCCGATGATGCGCTTCGGTTCCCGATCAGCCGGCTCTGCTTCGAGGGCCCAGACGACCAGCTCCGCCTAACCGAGAACACCCAACCGGCGATTCTCACGGTCTCCGTTGCTCTTCAGAGGTTGCTCGCACCGACTCGCCCCGACCCCGCTTTTGTCGCCGGTCACAGCCTGGGCGAATATTCCGCCCTCGTCGCTGCCGGGGCCATCTCTTTTTCGGACGCGGTGAAAGTCGTCCGCCTGCGCGGCCGTTTTATGCAGGAGGCAGTCCCCGTGGGCGTGGGCGCCATGGCCGCCGTGATAGGGCTGAAACACCAGCAGGTCGAGGAGGTCTGCCGCGAGGCGGCTCAGGGCCAGGTGGTGGCTGCTGCCAACATCAACGCCCCCGATCAGTTGGTCATTTCCGGGGACAAAGCAGCGGTGGAGCGTGCATCCGGAATCGCCAAACAAGCCGGAGCCAAACGAGTGATTCCGCTTCCGGTGAGCGCCCCCTTCCACTGCGCGCTTATGAAGCCGGCCGAAGAACGCTTGGCTGTCGAGCTTTCCCATCTTCAGTTTTCAGATCTTCGATTCCCGCTGGTCAACAATGTGGACGCCGCCGTCATTCGCGGCTCCGAGGAGGCCCGGTCCGGTCTCGTCCGGCAAGTATCCTCGGCTGTGCGATGGGTTGAATCGGTGAACACGATGGTTGCAGCGGGGGTCACGGATTTTGTCGAGGTCGGTCCGGGCAAGGTGCTCTCCGGTCTGGTTCGTCGAATAGCGCCGGATGCCCGAACCTTGAACGTCGGTACCCGACAGGAGATTGAGGCGTATGTATGATCTGAGCTCACAGGTTGCACTGGTCACCGGCTCGGCCCGGGGCATCGGCAGGCGTATCGCCGAGATGCTGGCCACGAGCGGTGCGCAGGTCGTCATTGCCGACCTTTTCCAGGATCAGGTAGACGCGTGCGTGACCGAGATGTGTGCGGCTGGCGCCCAGGCGACGGGCATAGCGATGGACGTTACCAACGTCGAGGCGGTGAAAAAGGGCGTGGCGCAGGTGGTCGAACGGTTCGGAAAACTCGACATCCTCGTCAACAATGCTGGAATCACAAGGGACAATCTCCTGCTGCGGATGAAAGACGAGCAGTGGCGCCAGGTGCTGTCGACCAACCTCGACGGCGTATTTGTGGTTACTCGTGAGGTAGTTGGCCCGATGTTCAAGCAACGCTACGGTCGGGTCATCAATATCGCGTCGGTGGTCGGAGAGATGGGCAATCCCGGGCAAGTGAACTACGCCGCCAGCAAGGCGGGAGTCATCGGTTTCACGAAAGCGCTGGCCCGCGAAGTGGCTTCCAGGAACATCACCGTTAATGCGATAGCGCCCGGGTACATCGAGACCGAAATGACCGCCAAACTCAACGAGAAGGCTCGCCAGGATCTGCAGGAGATGATCCCGATGAAACGAATCGGAAGCGTTGAGGACGTGGCGGTTGGGGTCTGTTTTCTGGCGTCAAAAGAGGCTGGATATATTACAGGGCATGTGCTAAATATAAACGGCGGAATGTACATGTAGAGCCGATTAGGGACAGTTACAACGGAGGAGACATGGCATCAGTTGAGGAAAAAGTCAAAGCAATCATAGTCGATCAGTTGGGCGTCAAAGAAGAAGACGTCGTGACTGATGCTCATTTTGTAGATGATCTGGGTGCGGATTCTCTGGATACGGTCGAACTGGTCATGAAGTTCGAGGAAGACTTCGACATCGAAATCCCCGACGAAGACGCCGAGAAGATCCAGACCGTGCAAGACGCGGTTGACTACATCAAATCCCATCAGAAGTAACCAACCAAGGGAGTTGCATAATCTTGAAAAGAAGGGTGGTCATAACCGGAGTGGGTCTTCTGTCCGCGGTCGGGCTGGACACGGAGAGCACCTGGCGCGCATTGCTGGACGGGAAGAGCGGGGTGGCGAGCATCACGCGCTTCGACACTACTGAGTTCTCGACCCGCATTGCAGCGGAAGTCAAGGGTTTCGACCCGCTGACGATCGTCGATGCGAAGAACGCACGCAAGATGGATCCGTTCATTTTGTACGCGCTCGCCGCCTCCGACCTCGCGATGTCCTGTTCCCGGTTAGTGATCACCGAGCATAATGCCGAGCGGGTCGGCGTCATGATCGGGTCTGGAATCGGTGGTTTTGGGACCATTGAACGGGAACACCAGACCTATCTGGAAAAGGGAGCGAGACGGATTTCACCCTTCTTCATACCCGCAACCATCATCAACCTCGCCTCCGGGCAAGTCTCCATTCGTTTCGGCGCGGCCGGCCCCAATTCGGCCACCTGCACCGCCTGCGCGGCTGGAGCTCATGCGATTGGCGATTCCTTCAAGATCATTCAGCGCGGCGACGCCGATGCCATGATCGCCGGCGGTTCAGAGGCGGCGATCACACCGATGGGCATCGGCGGGTTCGCCTCCATGAAAGCGCTTTCCACCCGTAACGATGAACCGCAAAGGGCCAGTCGTCCCTTTGACCGTGAGCGTGACGGTTTCGTGGTCGGTGAGGGTTCCGGTGTTCTCATCCTCGAGGAACTTGACCATGCGCGACGCCGTGGCGCGCCGATTATCGCGGAGCTCATCGGTTACGGAATGAGCGGAGACGCGCATCACATAACCGCTCCGCCCGAAAACGGCAGCGGCGCCATACGGGTCATGCGTGCAACCCTTCGGGACGCGGGCATCGAAGCCGCGGACGTGAATTACATCAATGCGCACGGCACCAGTACTCCGCCCAACGATCGCATTGAGACACTGGCCGTCAAGCAGGTCTTCGGCGAACACGCCTACAAGGTGCCAATAAGTTCGACCAAGTCGATGACCGGACACCTGTTGGGTGCTGCAGGCGGACTCGAGGCGGGAATCACCGCGCTGGCGATCCGCGACCGCATCATGCCGCCTACCATCAACTTGGAGAACCCGGATCCAGACTGCGACCTGGATTACATCCCGGGCAAGGCAAGGCCTGCCGATATCCGCTATGCGATGTCCAATTCGTTCGGATTCGGCGGCACCAACGCCTGCCTGCTCCTCAAACGCTACGAGGAGTAAGCTCAAGCGTGCTATACTACTGAATACCTTGAGACAAGGGGCTCTCCGTCTTCATAGCGCTCACAGTTGAATACTCTTCTCATGTCCTGAGCGGGGAGTCGCTTTAGTATGGCAGACAAATCGAACGGCAAACGCAACGGCCGCCTGAATTCGGGTCGGATTATCGAGTACGCCGCGCAACTCGGTACCCGCGTCCTGGGCCAGCTGACGCTGCTCGAGGTTCTGACCGGCGCCGGCATCTGCCTGTTGATCACTCTGCTTCTTGTCGGCTACCAGTTTCAGACCATCCCCGACTACAACGTCGGCGACATTGCCGACCAGACGATCGAGGCTCCTCACGACCTTGAGGTGGAGGATCCCCAAGCTACCGCCGAACAGCAGCAGCGGGTGAAGGCTACGGTCCCTGCCGTCTTTGAATTGGACCTTCGAGTCAACCGTCGAGTAGAGAGCGAGATACGCAGTGCGTTCGGGCTCGCCCGGCAGTTGATTTCCGAAGAAAGGCGCAGTTTGGGCCTCCCGCTCGAGCGGCCGTTGCCGAAGGAAGCCCGCGCCCGGATCCTCACCGTGCTCGACGATCGGCTCCCTCGGGAACTGTGGCCCAGGCGGCCGATGGAGATCCTTCTGGAGCATTCCTTCTCCGCCACGCTCGAGACCCAGCTCGTGAAGCTGCTTACAGAGACGATGAAGTACCCGGGGGTCATCGAGAGCCGGGATCAACTGTTCCTGTATCGCAATCGGGGCATCGTTCTGCGTAACACCGTTACCAAAACCGATGAGTCGGTCACCGACTGGATGACCATCAGCGATATCGATAATGCGCGGGATGACCTTCGCCAAAACGAGTTCGAGCTCACAGCAGTCGGCGGAGAAGAGAAAAAGACGCTCATCTCCTTCGTCGAGAAGTGGGTGCGGGCCAACGTGCGCTTCAGTGAAGAGGCCACCTTCGAGAGGGAGAAGCTCGCGCTTGACTTGATCGATCCGGCGCTATTCAAGATCAAGAAGGGGCGGACCCTGGTTCGGGCGGGCGACGAGGTCACCGTCGCGAACGTAGTCATTCTGAAGGCGCTCAAAAAACTCAAGCAGCCGCATCGGCTCTTGAGTAAGTTCTTCGGTATCCTGCTGATCGTCGGCTTTTTCATGCTGACCGTGTGGTTATACCTGGCCCGCAATCAAAAGAAGCACGTGAGGGTCAGGCACCATTATCTGCTCTTGTCTACGATTCTGACCCTGGCACTTGTTATCACCAAGGTCTTTGTGGCGCTGGCAGATCTGATCAGCGAAAGCGTTTTAAACGAGGCGCTCCAGAACCCCATCCATTTCTATTTCCTGGCCCCTGCGGCCTTCGGCGCGATCCTCGTGATCCTGCTCGTCGACGCGAACGTCGCGATTCTGTTCTCACTCGTCTTTTCCGTTTTCGTCGGCCTGTTGACCGGGCAGATAGCCGTCTCTGTCCATGCGTTGACGGGAAGTCTGGTGGCCGTCTACGTTCTGGATCACTACCGGGAACGTCTGGCAATCATCCGGGCAGGTCTGATCATCGGCCTTGCCAACGCAGCTGTAGTTCTCGCCTTACAGTTTTACAGCAGTGCCGGTAATTCATGGACCGTTTTCTTCATCCGCACCATCGGAGCGCTTCTGAGCGGCTTCATTGCGGCGATGCTCGCCTCTCTGCTCCTGCCGGTGTTGGAATCGCTTTTCGAAATCACGACCGACATCCGGCTCCTGGAGCTCTCGAACTTGAATAAGCCGATTCTCCGGCGCCTGGCCGTGGAAGCACCCGGCACCTACCATCACAGCATCGTGGTTGGGACCCTTGCCGAGGCGGCTGCGGAGGCAATTGGTGCGAATCCTCTCCTGGTGCGGGTCGGGGCGTACTATCACGATATCGGCAAACTGAAGAAGGCTTCCTATTACGTCGAAAACCAGATCTACACGACAAACAAGCACGAGAGCCTGACCCCGAACATGTCGAGCTTGATTCTGGCGAGTCACGTGAAGGACGGCCTGGCGATCGCCGAGGAGATAGGTCTCGCCCGCAAAGTCCGAGACATGATTCCCCAGCATCACGGAACCCGGCTCATGACCTATTTCTACCAGAAAGCACGGGATACTGCCGAGGAGAAGCACCGTACGGTCAGCGAGGAAGATTTCCGGTATCCCGGGCCGAAGCCGCAGTTCAAGGAGGCGGCAATCCTGATGCTCGCCGACCAGGTGGAGGCTGCGGCCAGAACTTTGCAGGATCCGAATCCCGGCCAGATCGAGAGCCTGATCAAGCGCCTTGTGCAGGCCACGATTCAAGACGGCCAGTTTGACGAATGCGACATAACGCTGAAGGATCTGGAAGAAATCGCAGGATCCTTCCATCGTGTGATCGCCAGCATGCACCACCACCGGATCGAGTACCCCGGGTTTAAATTCAATTCAGAGCTTGAAGAAAAGCGAACCGAGCATCAACGTATTCAATAGGCAACGCGCGTTTGCTGTTGACACCCAGTCACTGCGACGATTCATGGAGCGGTTGTCGGCCCGCCTCGCCGTTCAGGCGGGTTTTTCGGTCGTTCTCCTGAGGGACGACGCGATCAGGAGTTACAACCGAAAGTTCCGGGGTAAGGACTACCCGACCGATGTCCTTTCGTTTCCCGCTGAACCGGAGGGCCCGGGTGCAGAGGAGTATCTGGGCGACATACTGATATCGGTCGAGATGGCCGATCGGCAGAAGACAACTGATCTGCCGACCGAGCTGAGCGTTCTTTGCCTTCACGGTCTGCTTCATCTTATGGGTCTTGACCATGAGACCGACCGGGGATCAATGAAGCGACTGGAAGCGAAGATCAAAAAGGAGTTTCAACTTCGTTGAACGTCTTGGGTCTGATTATCTGCGTGTTATGCCTGGGAATCGCTATCTGCTTCCTCTCGGTGCTGCAGGCTTCGGTGGGCGCGCTTTCCCGGGTGACTCTTCGGGTATTGGCCGATAAGGAGTCGAGCTCGCAGCCATTGCTGTCGGGGCTGGCGGATAACCCGCGCCATTTCCTTGTACCTGTCGAGTTCGGCATCCAGGTCATGCAGGTGGCCGCGGCTGTTCTCGTTACCGCCAGTCTGGTGATGTCCGGCCAGCAATACCCTTACCTCGCCTCCACCGTGATCCTGATTCTCGGTGTCTACCTGCTCCGGCAGCTCCTGCCGAAAATGATCACCCAGAGGAATCCAGACAAGGTCCTGCTCTTTGTGCTCCGCTTGTTCAGGCCCGGATATGTGTTACTCCATTGGATCAGCTTCCCGCTCGTCACGACTTTACGGCTGTTTCAGGAGAGAAGTGACAAGCTGGATAACGGCGAGGAGGAAGAGGAAGAACCAAGCGAAGAGGAGATCCAGGCATACATCGACGTGGGCGAAGAGGAGGGGATCTTCGAGGAGGACGAAAGCGAGCTCATCCAATCGGCTCTCGAGTTCGGGAACACACTCGTGCGCGAGATCATGACTCCCCGTTCGGAGATCACGGCGATCGAGGAGACGGCGAAGATCTCAGAGGCCAAAACCCTCTTCATTTCCAGCAAGCACTCGCGTCTGCCGGTGTACCGGGAGCGGCTGGACCAGATCGTTGGTGTGATCTATGTGCGGCACCTCCTGGCCATGCTCGAAACCGCATCGGACGACGATCCGATCCTCCCCATGTTGAATCGCCCCTGGTTTGTCCCGGAAACCAAGCGGGTAGCCGAGCTTCTGAAAGAGATGCAGGCCAATGCCGAACACATAGCCATTGTTATCAACGAATACGGCGCTGTGTCGGGGCTCGTCACCATCGAAGATCTCGTGGAAGAGATCGTGGGTGACATTCGTGATGAGGACGAACTGCTCCGTGTCAATCTGAGCTACGAGGGGGACGGTACCTACGTGGCCCGGGGTGTGCTGACCCTCGAGGAACTGGAAGACGCGCTCGAGATCGACCTCGGGGACCCGGATGTCTCGACCCTCTCGGGCCTTGTGGTCGCCAACCTCGCTCGAGTCCCGCATATCGGTGAGCAGTTCACTCTGTACGGATTGGAAATCGAAATCCTGAGCGCCGACCGAAGACGAATTCACACTCTCAGGATTCGAAAGACCCCGGTTCCCGAACAGGCTCCGACCGGTAAGAACGGAAGAGACGCCATCTGAGCGCAGACATGGCCCCATCGGATCACATCACGTTCATGACCCGGGCGCTGGAGCTGGCAAAGCGCGGAACCGGCCTGGCCAGCCCCAACCCGATGGTGGGAGCCGTCGTCGTCAGCGCCGGCCGGGTGGTGGGCGAGGGGTATCACATCTACCAGAAGCGCGACCACGCCGAGGTCATCGCGCTCGCCCGGGCCGGCGAAAAAGCGCGGGGCTCGGATCTCTACGTGACTCTCGAACCGTGCGTGCACTTCGGACGCACGCCCCCCTGCGTGCAGGCTGTGCTGGAATCAGGGGTCAAGCGAGTATTCGTGGCACTCGAGGACCCTAATCCCCTCGTGGCTGGCCGCGGGATCGCCGCACTCCGGGAGGCGGGTGTCGAGGTGATAGAAGGAGCCTGCGCTCCTCAGGCGGAGCTCCTCAACGAAAAATTCTTTCACTTCATTCGGACTGGGCGGCCGTTTGTCGTCCTCAAGCTGGCCCTTTCGCTCGACGGACGGATTGCGACCTGCTCGGGTGAATCGAAATGGATCACCGGGCCGGAAGCCCGTTCCCTGGCACACCGGCTCCGTTTCGAGTGTGACGCGGTGCTCGTGGGCATAAGGACGCTCCTGCTCGACGATCCGCTGTTGACGGTGCGCGGCCGGCGCACGAAATCGATCCTCCGGATCGTGCTCGACTCGGAGCTCCAGACGCCGCCCACCGCTCGCCTGTTTGGTGCCCCGGATCGCGTCGTCATCTTTCACCGGCGGGATCTGCCGCCGGGTCGCTCGGCCGCTTTCCCCGAACACGTGGAATTAGTCCCGGTGGATCGCGGGGCAGCCGGGCTTGACTGGAGGCAGATCCTGGAGGAGCTCGGACGCAGGCGAGTGACCAGCGTTCTGGTGGAAGGCGGAGCGCGTGTCGCAGCCTCTGCACTAAGTCAGCGCGTGGTCCAGAAGCTCGATCTCTTCTATGGCCCCAAGCTCATCGGCGGCGATGGACTCCCGGGGATCGATGTCCTCGGAGTGCGGCGGATTGACGAGGCGATCGACGTGGCGCGGTGCCGGGTTCGCCGTGTCGGGACCGGGTTCCTGGTCGAGGGATATTGCTCTTCGGTTTAGAATCGGATGCAAGGAGACGAGGCAAAAAGGCGGCACAGGGCGCCGCCTTCCGAGGCTGGGGCGTGCTTACAGGGTCCCAGCAGATTCGATTTCCGGAGTGACTTCTCGCCAACCGATGACGCGCAGGGGCAGCGTCTTGAGCCCCATGTCGATGTTGCCCGAATGGTTGTAGATGTTGGCAGTGCCGCCAATAGTGAAGCTCGGGCTGCCGTACCTGATCGATGCAAGCGACCCATCGGTGTTCGTTGTTTTTACAAGCTTGGCGGCAAACAGGCCGCCGATGACCGTCATATTTCCGGTGACGGTCACCTCGCCGCCTTTTATCCCGTCACGATCCTCACCGACCACGAGGATCATCCCCTCGTAGTCGATTTGGCCACTGACGAAAAGGCTACCCGTGACGATCAGGAGCCCGGCGCCAGTCAAGTTGCCGCTCAAGCGAACGTCGCCGTCAACGAAGACCATCTCCGGATCGCTGGTAGTGCCGAAGTTGACGTTATTCAATTTCTGTTTGACATCGGTGTCGTCATAGTAGGACATGGACTCATCGGCTTGCGCGCGGGCGACCGCCATAAACCAGTTCATGAAGTAGGGGTTGAAGATATTCGCGGCGTCCTCGTTCTCACTGTCGCGAACCACCTGTGTGACGTCACCAATGGACGGCGTGCCACCCAGGCCCGTGATGTAATCCCCTTTGCCTTCGTCGACCTTTGAGAGCATCTGTTGGAGAGCGAGCTTCGCGTCTTCCGCCCCCGGGTCGTTATTAACTAGACCAATGCCATAGTGGGCGTCATCCGGCTCGTCGTGCAACTTCCGCTTTTCGTTATTGCCATTGGCGTTCAGATTATTCATCGTTATTTGCGCGTAACTCATCCCCGTATGATCGTAGCCGTCAATCAGAACCTTTTCGGCGTTTGGATCAAAACCGGTGACAGTGGGGCCGCAAAGCACAATGGGAGACTCGATTGCCAGGCTCATGTCCGCCTTCATGGCGGCCTCGAGGACCGCAACCGAGTTCTTGAACGCGGTGCTGTGAGTGACCCGGTCGCCCAGGGTAGGAAAGACTCCAATTACTCGCATCAGGACGATTCCGTCAGAATCTACAGTCGGATCGTCGGCCGCCCCAAACTTCGCTTCGTCTGCGTTGTCCACGAGACGGGCGAAATATCTACCCGGTCCTCCCGCCAGAAGCGTTCCGGCTGGTTGAGTCAACAACCCCTTCACGCTCAGAAGCACGTTATTCTGGAAGTCGGGGGCCGCGAAATTCGTGTTCCGCGCCTCGATGAGCGTTATCGGGTTTCTTAGCTGATAAGTGCCTCCCTGCGGCGCCGAGTAAGCGGCGAACGCAGGCACCTGGGTCGTGCTCGCCAGAATGTCGTTCACCGTGGAGGCGCGCAGGTTGGCCCGGGCTTCGTTCAACCCGCCGTCGGCGATCAGGATCGCGCGCTCATGGTTTTCAAACTCGGTACCCAATGACAGGCTCGTCATGGTCGAGAGGATAAGCGACAGGCCTATCAAAGACAGCAGAACTGTCAGTATCAACGCGATCAGGAGAGCAACTCCCCGTTCGTTCCGCATATTGTTACTCCAAAACAAGGTTTACCGCGCCGGCTCTTCGATTTCCGGGGTGACCTCTCTCCAGCCGGCCAGCCGCAGAGGCAGCCGGGAGAGGGCCATCAGGATATTGCCCGAATGGTTATACATCTGGGCTGTTCCCCGGATGTCGAAGTCCGTATTACCGAAAGCGTAACTGACGCTTCCACCCGGCTGCTGGGTGGGGACGAGCTTGGCAACGAACATGCCGCCAACCAGCGTCGCGGTGCCGCCAATGTCGGCAACCCCCGCCTCGATACCGTCCCGGTCCTTTCCGACCACCAGAATCAAGCCGTCATAGTCCATGTTGCCCGTCAGGTCCAGTGTCCCCGTGGTAAGCAGCGAAGGCAGGCACCTGGGTTGTGCTCGCCAGAATCCCGTTCACCTCGTCGGCTCGGAGGGTGGCCCGTATTTCGCTCAGCCCGCCGTCAGCAACCAGGACCGCCCGCTCATGGTTCTCGAACTCGGTACCCAGACGCACGGTGGTCATCGTCGAAATGGTGAGAGAAAGGCCTATGAGAGATAAGAGTACCGCCAGAATGAGTGCTACTAGGAGGGCAACTCCCCGTTCTCGCCGCATTGTATCCGCTCCACCTGATAGGGGTTGGCGCACTACTACGGGTACTGCCTGAAATTATCCCCTGCCAATGGAGCAAGATACGTGCCGGTGGGGCGGTTGGAGGATTTGTGATCTAAATCACCGACAACAAATGAGAGTGAGGAAAACCCCGCCCGGTCGGGTCGACCGGAATGTGACGAAATACGTCAGGCGGGGTGCCGGAAAGCGTCAGTTCGGTTCGATTTCGCTGGTGATCTCCCTCCACGCGAGGACCTTCATCGGAAGCAGCGAATAGCCCATGGCGATGCTGTCGCTCTTCATGTAAAAATCACAATGCCCCTGGATAGATATGCTGGGGGTTCCGAAGACCGGCACACCGGAATTACGGTTGACATTGGCTACAAAGACGCCGCCCATCAACGCCTTGTTGGCGCCGTGTAGAACAAGGTTCCCCTCTCCGACGACGAGAATGACCCCGTCGAAAACGAACGAGCCGCCGATATCGAGCGTGCCCTGGACGATGAGGATCCCGGCGCCGGAACCACTGCCCAGGATCGAAAGGTCACCCTTGGCGACAGTAATCTTCGGGTCGTCCGCGGTTCCCAACTGAATGTCGCTTCCGCTGAGCGATGTGTCAACGTCGTACTCGTAATCCGCGATACTGCCCATCAGGGTCGCGAAATGAAGCAGGAACAGGGGGCTGAAGATGTTCCGGGCGTCCGGGTTATCGGAGTCCCTGATCATTTGCGTGTCGTCGCGCACCGCGGGCGTTCCGCCGGCTCCGGTCACGTTGTCAGCCTGTTGAGAGGTGAGAGCAGATTCAACCGTGTGCTCAGCTGTGCCCGCGTTTCCGGCCCCGTCATAAATGACACCGATTCCAGCGAAGGCCTCGTCATCGGAGGGGTGCTGGTGGGTCTGCTCGATCTCGCCATACGTCATGCCGCGGTGGTCGTAACCGTCAACGTTAAAGGAGTTCCCGGAAAAGTTCGCGGTCACGTTCTGACCATAAAGCGCAAGAGGGGAGTTCAGATCAAAGGTCATGTCCCTCTTGATGACCGTCTCGATGATGGCGATCGCGTTCTTGTAGTAGCTGCCGTGGGACCTGACCTCATCCGGCATGCTCCGATTGATGCCGAGGACGCGCAGGTACACCTTCCCGTCCAGGTCGCTGAACGGGTCGTTCGCCTCCCCAATGATCGCCTCGTCCTCGTTGTCCGTCAGTTTTGCAAAGTATCGGCCCGAATAGCTGTTGAGCGAAATTCGCTCTCCAAGGACGGGAGTCAGGAGTCCGAAGATCAGTTGGTCTCCGATCTTTCCAGGTGGGTTCTCGAAATCGATGTTCCTGGCTTCAAGCGCAAACCGGGGATTACGGCGGATCGGCGAGCCGGCTTCTGGAACGTCCGAGCTCAAAAAAACCGGAAGACTGATGGATTGGGCGAGGACCGCGTCGATGTTCTTTCCCCGCAGCACTGTGCGGGCGGCGCTTTGGCCTGCATCGGCGACCATAAGAGCGCGTTCGTGACTCTCGAACTCGCTTGTGATCCGTGTCGATGTGATCGTCGAAAAGGTCAGCGACAAGCCGATCAGAGACAGCAGAACGGCCAGTATCAGAGCGATGAGCAAAGCTATACCACGTTGATTCTGCATGGCAAATTCCCCCCTACGAACCTAGTGTGCTATGAAGCCGGGGTCCCTTCGGCGGGAGGTTCGTATAGATCGAGAGTCTTATTCCTCAGGAATACACTCGAGCGCAAGGCAATGCGGTTCTTCCGCCCCTGGCCGGTGCGAAGATCTGTCCGTCCAGTTTCGGCGGTCAAGCGAATGACGACACGGGCGACATCCTCGTCAGGAGGGTTTGCATTTCCAAACCGGTCAAAGAATTCCATTTGGAAATCCGTTATGTTGTCCGCCATCGCCTGGGGGCCATCCCCGATGTCCAGGTAGAGAACTCGGTCCCTGTAATCGACAACAACCTGCTCCATCTGATCGTCGACGTCCCCGTCAGGATCACCATAGTCGTAGGACACGCCGGCAGCGCCACCGCCTGCCGGTCCGCTGCCCGTGATGTCGCTGTTGATCTGTATATGTTGGGAAGAGGTAACGACAACCGCGTGAATGCTCGCATCCTTCAAATCCCCGGTCGGGTCGTTGCCGGCCTGGCGAAGGTACCGGACGATCTGATCCATGGCGATGCGGGCTTGTTCGGCCGTCTCGGTGAAGTCTCTTTCCGAGCGGAAGCTGAACTGCGCTTTGTGCGCCAGAGAGAGACTGGCGGCAACAATCACCGTAAAGATAGCCGTAACAATGAGCAACTCGAGAAATGAAAACCCTCTTCTATTCATGGGGCATTCCTAAGGGGCGAATTGGGAGACTATCGTGACGCGCTTTGTCTGGCGCATCTTGGGGTCTTCATAGACCGTGGCGCCCGTACCTGAGCCAGACACCCGGATAGCCTCGACGGCCGTAACCCGCACCGTCTTGCGATTCCCGACCGCTTGTTCAACGTCCCAACGCACTCGAAAGTAACGGTCGCCGACCTGCACCGGCAGAGCACTGTGGGGCGAGCCGGCCTCCGTGGGCGCCAGATCAGCCTCGACGATCCCGGTATGCAATTCGCGGTAGTACTGCGCCCGGAGCATCTCGAGTTGCCCCTGGGCCACTGCGATCGCTATGGAGCCGGATCGGGCCTTTGAGTTGTGGTGTATGGCGACCCCCACGAGCTGGGCCAGGACAAGGAGGCCTGCAGCCATGACCAGGATGGCAACCAGGGTCTCCATGAGCGTAAAACCATGATCTTGCCGACCGATCGATGTTCTACTGCGCAGTCCCGATTTCATTGGATTTCCGTGCCTGATCTGCTGCTGTCGGCATCGCCCTCGGTGGGGATGACTGTGCCGCCGCCGGGTGACGTTTGGTGCGAGCATGTGCCGACGCTCACCTTCCCGGAGACGAGGACGGCGACCTGGAGCTCGTCCTCTCCGTTGGTCACCCTCACGGTTTCAGCCACCGAAGCATGCCCTCGCGGGTAAAAGATGATGTCGGAGCCCGGTGGGGTCAGAGTAATGCCGCGCTCAAGCCGCTTTGGCGTTCTGGGCGGGTTGTCCGGATCATCGACGTCGATTACCGTGACCGTGTTGTTGCCAGTGAAACTCAGTCTGTAACTTGCACCGCGCGAGACGGCGAGAACCCGGGCCGCTTCCATTTCCGCGGCGATCATGTTCGCTGAGGACTGCAGCCGATACAAATCCATGGCACGGTTGAAGGACGGGGCAGCCAGAGCGGCGAGAATAACAACCAGGACGGCTACACCCATGAGCTCTACCACCGAGAATCCTTTGTTCCACTTCCAGGCAGTATGCATGTTTGTCACCGGTAGCCGAAGAATACCTTTTGAGCCCGTTGGGTTTCAGTGAGAGCTGTCACCAAAGCGGGAAAACTTCCAGCGTGATACTTTACGCGTGCTTAAGTAGAGAAGCAACAATATTTTAGCTATATATCACGAAGGGAGTCGCGAAAACGGTGATCAGATAAACACGGAAGGACCGTCCGCTCGACGGTTCAGGAGGTTTCGCTGAAAAGCAGAGAATCGACCAGTTTCTCCGGGTCGGATATGACGAAGTGACGGGTCTGGACCGCGAGGATGTTGTCGCTTTGAAGGCTATTCAACACGCGGGTTGCCGTCTCTCGCGAAATCCCGGTGATGTCGGCCAGTTCCTTGTGGGTCAGATGCATGCTGATCATGACGCCGGCATCGGTCTGGACGCCCCTTTTCTGACACAACTGGTACAGAGCCGTGCGGATCCGGGCATCGGCGTTGTGAAAGGTGAGTACCTCGATCTGGGACCACGCTTCGCGGCACCGGGCACAGAGTACCTTGAGCAGATTAAGGTTCACTCTGGGGGTCTTGAGAAGCGTCGTGAACTCGCGGCCTCCGGTCAAAAGGATGACGGTCGGTACGACGGCCGTCACGGTGGCCGGGGTAGTGCCGCCATCCAGAAACGACATTTCACCGAAGTATTCGCCCGCCTCGTGAAAGGTCAGAATCATTTCCTTCCCGCTCGGCAGCAGCCTCGAGACCTTCACCCGGCCTTCCTTCACGATGTACATGTACTTGCCGGTGTCTTCTTCGAAGAAGATAATCTCGTTGCGTTTGTATTTCTGCTCGCGGAACATTTCCGAGACGGAGAAGAGCTCGTCGTCGGGCATGTCCGCGAAGAGGGCCACGCTTCTCAGGAAGTTGAGGTCTACTTTCATTTCTCCCCAAGCTGGAGCAGTGATGACTGGAGGTTAACACAGAGCCACAAGGCGTGCCTACTATAGCGCATCTTCGGGAATTGTCTAAACCTTTTCTCGGCGTCCGCGGACTCTACGCTCACGCGCTTCTTAAATCCAGCCGGAAGGATCTCAGGATGGGGCCAGGCGCGCTGTCCGTCGGCGTCCGCGCGTCAGCCCTTCAAGCGTCGGGCGGCTTCCAGGTAAGCTCGTATTCGCTCCGCCGGGTCCGGGTGATCGACGATATCCGCCACCACTGCCACCGAAGCCGCACCGGCGCCCCAGACTTCCGGGGCGCGGGCCAGGGAAATACCGCCGATTGCGACGACTGGAAGGTCCGTCCGGGCGGCCAGTTTTTCAAGAAGCCGAACCCCGACAGGTGGGGAGCCGGCTGGTTTGGTTGTGCTCGGATAAATCGGCCCCAGGGCAACGTAGTTGACCGGCAGCTCGATCGCCCTGAGGAACTGTTCCTCGGTATGGGTTGAAATGCCGATGATCGCGTCGGGTCCCAGGAGTTCTCGTGCAAAGGAAACGGGGAGGTCGGTCTGGCCGAGATGCACTCCATGCGCGCCACACGCCTCGGCAAGATCGCAGCGGTCGTTCACCACAAAACGGGCGCCCTCGAAGGCCCCGCAGACCAAGGCAACCTCCCTCAGCTGATCAAGCGCTTCGCGGTCCGACAGCTCCTTGGCTCTCACCTGGAAGAAGCGGCTCCCGCCTTCGAGGAATTGCCGGGCGAGGCCGGCGTGACTCGTCCCCGGCCTTTTTCCGGCCGATGTCAATGGGTATACAGGATCAAGGAGCATGCAGGGTGCTCAGAAGACAGGCAATCTGTCGATGAAGCTGGTGCTGAACTGCCCTCGGATGAAGTCCGGGTGATTGATGATTTTCTTGTGGACCGCGATGGTTGTTTCGATCCCTTCGATGGTGAAGGTTTCGAGGGCACGGTTAAGCCGTGACAGCGCCTCGCGTCGGTCTGAGCCGTGCGCGATCAGCTTGGCGATCAGCGAGTCGTAGTAGGGCGAAACAGCGCAATCAGTGTGGGCGCATGAGTCCACCCGAATCCCCGGGCCTCCGGGGGCGTGATACGCGGTTATGGTGCCGGGCGAGGGTTTGAAGGTAATCGGGGATTCGGCGTTGATCCGGCACTCGATTGCGTGCCCCGTGAACGTGACCTGGTCCTGCCTGAACGGTAGTTTCTCACCGGCCGCGATCCGGATCTGTTGTTTCACGATGTCGATCCCGGTGACCATCTCGGTCACTCCGTGTTCAACCTGCACTCTCGTGTTCATTTCGATGAAGTAGTAACCGCCGCCGTCTTCGAACAGGAATTCCACTGTCCCGGCGTTCTGGTAGTGAACGCGTGCAATCGCCTGGACGATGCGCTGGCCCAGCTCGCGGCGGATTTCCGGGGTGACGATGGGACTGGGAGACTCTTCGACAAGCTTCTGATGGCGGCGCTGGATCGAACACTCGCGTTCCCCCAGGTGGACCACGTTGCCGTGTTCGTCGGCGAGGATCTGGAATTCGATGTGTCGGGGGTCCTGAAGGTAACGCTCGAAATACACGTCAGAGTTGTCGAACGCCCCCTGGGCTTCCGCCTGGGCCGTCATGAGGGCATCACGCAGCTCCTCACGGGTCCGGACGACTCGCATGCCCTTCCCGCCGCCCCCCGCAACCGCCTTGATCAGCAACGGGTAACCGACGGAGTTGGCGGTATCCAGGCAGGTCTTGTCGTCCGTCCCGGCGCTGATCACGCCGCTTCCCGGGATAATGGGAAGCCCGGCGTCTTTCATCGTTTCGCGCGCCAGCGCCTTGTCTCCCATGAGGCTGATACATTCGGGCGAGGGGCCGATGAACTTGATTCCGCACATCCCGCAGACTTCCGCGAAGTGGGCGCTTTCTGCAAGGTAACCATACCCGGGATGAATGCCGTCGACGTTCGTGATTTCGGCAGCACTGATAATCGCAGGGATGTTCAGATAACTCTCGGTGCTGCGTGCCGGGCCGATGCAAACCGCCTCATCGGCGAACCGCACGTGCAGCGAATTGCGATCGGCATCCGAGTAAACGGCAACGGTCGGAATATTCAGTTCCTTGCAGGCGTAGATGACCCGTAAGGCAATTTCCCCTCGATTGGCGATCAGTATCTTTCTAAACATGGAGCTAGGAGGCAGGGCGAATTTCGAAGAGGGGCTCACCGAACTCGACCGGCTGACCACTCTCGACCAGAACGCGAACGACAGTTCCATCCTCATCGCATTCGATCTGGTTGAACAACTTCATCGCCTCGATGATGCAGATCACCATGCCCTTTCGCACCGGGTCGCCGACTCTGACGAATGGTTCAGCATCGGGTTTCGGTGTGCTGTAGAAGGTCCCGACGATCGGCGCCTTGAAGAAGTAAACGTTCTCGGCAACCTCTTTCCTCGAAGGCTCGCTTGGCCTTGGTTCAACCAGGACCGAAGACTCGGCCGGAGGAAGAGAAGCACTTCCGGGCGTCGACTTTTTCACCCGGATCTTGAAACCCGAGCCTTCTTCCATCTCGAATTCCTCGATCGCCGTCGTGCTATCGAGCAAATGCAGTAGTTCCTGAATCTCTTTCAGATCCATTGGCTCTCCGTGATCTTGAGGGACGGTGGAGATGTCATTGTCGCCACTGGCCGCCGATTAGTCAATGCGTTATCGGCGCGGGTCGGAAAGAAGCCGGCAGCCGTTGGAGGTGACGACGACGACGTCCTCGAGCCGAATACCATGCTGTCCGGGCAGATAGATGCCGGGCTCTACGGTGAAGGCCATGCCTTCCTGGAGGAGTCGGGGCATCCGCCAGGAGATCACTGGTGGTTCGTGGACCTCGAGTCCGAGGCCATGGCCCGTGCCGTGGGAGAAATACTCTCCGAAACCGTACCCGGCGATGCAGTCCCGGGCAGCCCGGTCGACTTCGGAGGACATTATTCCAGGTCTGACCGCCGCTAATGCCCGTTCCTGGGCTTCGCGCACGATGTCGAATATCGCCGGCTTTGCGGCGCCCGGCGGGAAGTGAACGCGCGTCAAATCGCTGCAGTAGCTATGGAGGACGAGGCCGAAATCGACGAGGACCAGTTCGGAAGCCTCAATTTTCTTTGCCGTCGCCCGCCCGTGGGGAAGCGAAGAACGGGGCCCGGAGGCGACGATCGTGTCGAAGCTTGATTTTTCGGCACCCAGCTCGCGCAGCAAGGCTTCGAAACGTCCGGCCACCTGGAGCTCGGTGGATCCCCGGCCGGATCGACGGGAGCAGTTCCTCATACGCCTTGTGTGCGATTTCGAACGCCTGGACGCAGGATTTCAATCTCGCCCGGTTCCTTGATCATCCGGAGCTCTTCGACCAGTTCCGGAACCGGGACGAATTCGTGGGCAGGAGCCCAGGACTGAAGCTGCAGCCCCATTTCAAAGGAAAGGTGCCGGGATTCGACCCCGATCCGGCGCTTGTTCTTCTTCTGAGAAAGAATCTCGCGCAGGGTCTCCTCAGGAGTCTTCGCGGCCAGATGGGGAGTCGCGTTGACCGCCTGCTGGCCCGCCTGTTCGATGTATCGCCCGTCGACGATAAGGCTGGTCTCGCCATCGAGGGTCAAAGCCAGGCCGGCCGAGCCGGAGAATCCGAAGAGGTAGAGGAGGTTTGGGGGGTGGGTGACCAGGAAGCCATCCAACCCCCGCGCTCGCAAGGCGCCTAGAAACTTACGGTAGCGGAGCCCGTAGTCCAGACTTCGGTTAGGACCGAATCTTGGTGGTGAGGAAGAAGAGGATTTCTCGCGTTTCACGGTTCTTCGAGGTCTTCTTGAAGAGGTTGCCCAGGAGCGGGACATCCCCCATGCCGGGGACTTTGTTCACCTGCTCCCGGTCCGTCTCCACGAAGATACCACCGATGACCGCAGTTCCGCCATCAGGGAGCATCACCATCGTCTCGGTTTCGCTCACGAGAATGATTGGAATTCCCAGAACGGTGCGGCTGAAATCGGGAACCGCGTTCTCCAACTTGATCGTCAGGACAACCGTCTGCTCTTCCGTGATCCTTGGTGTCACCGTGAGCTTCAAGGCCGCGTACTCGTAACGGACCGTGGTCGTGAAATTCTGCTGAACCGGGATCGGGATCTTCGAACCCTGGAGGATGACCGCCTCGGCGTTGTTTTGCGCGCTGGTCACCGGTTTAGAAAGCATCCGGGCTTCACCCTTGGTTTCGCCGGCCGTGATGAACGCGTCAAGCTTAACGGTGTCCAGGAAGTTCCCAAGACTGATTCCACCAACTCCTATGGTCTTCTCCACGGCGGTCGGCGCGAAAACGTCGAGGACCGTTCTGACCCGGTCGGCGTCGTTCCCGATTTGCAGGAAGAACGTCGAGCCGAGGTCTCGCGAAAAGTTGCTCGTCGCTTCGACGATCCGGGCCTCGATGCTGACCTGTTTTTCCGGTACGTCCAAGGTCTTGACCAGGTTCAGAACCTCTTCGAGCCGGGTCCTGACATCCGTGATGATCAAGGTGTTCGTCCGCTCGTCGACGTTGATAAGACCCCTTCCGCTCAACTGTTTCTCAAGGGCTTTGCCGAGGTCTTTGGCTAAGCCGTAATTCAAATGTCGGGTTACCGTGATCGTGTCGGTTGCCTCAAAGGCGGCTTTCTTCAACGCCTTGTTGGCCTCTTCTTCAGCCCGCAGTCGCCTCTTGGTGGCGATCCGGACCAGGTTTCCCTCGATCGTGCGCTCAAGGCCGTGGCTCTTAAGAACGGTCTCGAAGAGCAGGTCCCAGGGCACTTCCTCGACGTTGATCGTGATAGTGCCGCGAACGTCCGGGTCGATCAGAATGTTCAACCCGGTCAGCTCGGAAATCGTGCGGAAGAAATCGACGAGAGAAACATCAACAAGCTTAAGGGAAATCGGCTCTCCCTGATACTGGCTCTTATCGGGCAGGTCCTGAGCCGCCACTGCGGCGGGAGGCGTCACTTGGCCGGGCAGGTCGGCGACGCGTGTGTCTCCGGCGAACAAGCCCCGACGCCACCATCGCCGATACCAAAAGGACCGTAACGAATCTTCCTCTTATTAGCGGTTCCATGTTTTCCCCTATTTGTCTTCCGTGAACAGCCGCTTAACCACCTTGCTGATTCTCTTGTTACCTTTGGTGTCGACCACCTCACGCTGGAAAACGACTTCGTTGTCGTTGATCACCTGGAGGTAGCCATCGTAGAGTTTGCTGCCTTTGCGCGCGAGGTACGAGACCTTGTCGACGCCTTTCAGGATGACCACCTTGTCCTGATGCGTGCCGGCCATGCCTGCCACGGTCACTTCCCCAACGAGCAGACCGGAAAGTCCCGGCGGACGTTTGTCGAGCGGGGGAGGCGCCACGATCTGCGGCTCGTCCTCCCTGGCATGCCGTGGAGCGAGGAAGGGATCGCGTTTGCCTTCCGGAGAATACTCGGGCGGGTTGTACTCGGTCGGATTCTGTTCGGCCGGCTTCGGTTGCTGGGCATAGGCCAGGACGGACAGACAGACGGCAACCAGCACCACGACAGCCGCCCGCATGATCCAGCTTCGGCTCATATCGAACCTCAAATCCCTTTCTTCGGCTTCTTGGTCGACTTGACCGCAACAGCCGGCTCGACGAAGACGAAGGTCGTCGCCGTGCAAGTAGCCGACAGCGTCAAGTTTCGAGCCTGGGCTTCAGCCGCCTTGATGGCGATATTGTCGACGTTGATAATTCGGGTAAACCGGCTGACCTTCTCGAAGAACATGCCCAGGTTGTCATAGCTGCCTTCCATCGACAGCATGATCGGCCATTCCTCGAAGAAGTCCTTCCGGTTGGATTTCTTGGGCTCGAAGCTTTTGATTTTCAGGCGCGACTGCTCGGCCAGTTGGACCACGCGTCGGACGATCTCTCCGGTTTCCTTGCGCTCCGGGAGAATCTTCCGCAAAGTGGTCAGACGGACTTCCTGCTCCTGAACCTGCTTCTTAAAGAGCGGGAGGCGTTGATAAACGATTTGTCCCTTCTGAACGTCGGCCTGCAGCTCGAGGCTCTTCTTCTCGAGTGTTTGAACTTCCACGCGCAAAGCTTGGATGTACTGGCTGTAGAAGACATAGCAGAGCCCGGCCATCAGGAGCGTGAGCAGAATCAACTGCGAACGCGGGGACAACTTGCTGCCCGAAAGCTCGAATGCCATACGGTTCAGTTCCTCCCGATCTCACAATTGAGGGAAAACTTGATCACGTCCTTTTGCTCTTCCCAGAAATCCAGGTCGACAGTTCTTGAACGGCGGGCTGACTTCAAGTTTTTCGATAAAATCGGCGAGCGCCGGGATGTCCGTCGCATTTCCCTCAATGACAACCGTCTTGCCCTTCTGGGAGACGGTTTTCAACCATAGGCGAGGGTCGACCGGAATTGACGCCGATCAGGGAATTCATGAGCAGGATCGGACCCTTTTGATTGTTCTTCAGTTGCTCGATAACCGAGATTCGTTCTTCGAGCAGCTTCTTGTGCCGCTGGAACTTCTGGAGCTCCGCACGGACTACTGAGAGCCGCGCGTTCTCCTCCTGCAGCCGTTCGATTTCGACTTCATGGTCGGACCGCAAATCCCGCAGATGCCAGAACCATCCTGCCAGACCCAGGATCGCCACTCCCATGAGGATCACGGCATAGATGCCCACCTGGGACTTCTCGACCGACCATTTCCGCTTTTCGACCGTTGGTTCGCGAAGAAGGTTAATGGTGATCATCGGCCTGCTGACCTCGTTGCCAGACCGACTGCGACGGCAAAATCGCTGGCCAGTTGTTCGAGCAACTCCGGAGGATGAATCCGCTCGTTGGTCCGAATTTTTCGGAACGGGTTAAGAGAGGTGACGGGAATCTGGAACTTTTCCTGCAGGAATTCCCGGAAACCCTGAGTGCGCGAAGCACCTCCGCTCACATAAATCTCCCTGATATCCTCCGAGCGCGTCGCCGTCTTGTAGTAGTCGAGCGTCTTCTGGACCTCGAGAACGAGGATTTCCGAAACCGAGGCGAGAGTGCCGGTCGTCTTCCGTTTCAGCTCATCGGTCGGCGCGCCGCTTCGCTTATAGGATTCCGCTTCTTCGAAGGAAATGTTGAGCTCTTTGCGAAGAAAATCGTTGTAGTGATTGCCGCCCATCGCGATGTCGCGGGTGAAGAGGAAATCAGTGCCGCGCACGATGTTGATGTTCATCACCGAGGAACCGATGTTCAGGAGAGCGGCAACGGTCGTCGGCTGCGGCTCATAGTTGAGCTCGTAGACGTTCTGGAGTGCGAAGGAATCGATGTCGACGACCATGGGGACTTTGCCCGCCATGGAGATCACGCCGGTCTGATCGGCAATTTTCTCGCGCTTTGCGGCAACCAGGATGACCTCGATCTTGTTCCCCTCCGGGGCCTGACCGACGATCTGGAAATCCAGGTTCACGTCATTGATGTCGAACGGTATGTACTGTTCGGCCTCCCACTGGATTGATTCCTGGAGCTCTTCCTGCATCTGTGCCGGCAGTGAGATCTTTCGGACGATCACGGAACTGCCGGATATGGAAGTAGCGATGTTGCGGTTGCGTATGTTCCGCGATCGAAAAATTCGAGCGATCGCGTCGGCAACCGGCAGTTTGGAAATAATGACCCCGTCGACGATGCAATCTTGCGGCACCTGCTCGATCCCAAGCGCCTCGAGCTGAAACGAATTAGTCCCTAAGCGTTTCAGTGAGACAACTTTAACCGCAGATGAACCGACATCGACGCCGACCAGAGCCTTCGATTTGGCGCCCCATCCCCCGCCCAAGCTCATTTTGACCTCGCAAATCCGCGCCAGACAACGAGCAGCGAAAAGATTCTTAGGAAAAAGTGTAGAGTTGTCAAGTCCTTAACTCTAAACTCCCCCCCTCTTATCTCAACACTTTCGCCGTCCGACCGTCTCAATCCTCCCTTTTTTTAGGGAGGACTAGTCGATACTACGCGACGCATCGTACACTGATCGGACAACAGCGCTGGTGACGTTTATCACAGATGCAACATAGGTTTATGAAGCGGTTTTTTGGGCGGGGTTGCAGTCAATTCGGGAGGGATCAGAGCTTGACAGTAACGGCCTGTTTCTGTAACTTGTGCGTTTACGCTTTTTGTGTTGAGAAGAGGCTGAGGGAAAACCATGAAGACTTTTCTGCCTCAAGAGGAGGCAATTGAACAACGCTGGTACGTAGTGGATGCGGCGGACCAGGTGCTGGGCCGGCTGGCATCCCGCGTTGCGTCGGTGCTTATGGGGAAGGACAAACCGTCCTATACGGAGTTTTTGGACACGGGCGACTTCGTCGTCGTGCTCAACGCGGAAAAAGTCCGTCTGACCGGGAAGAAGCTGGACCAGAAGGTGTACAGACACCACTCCGGATATCCGGGCGGGCTGAAAGAGGTTACGGCCAGGGAAATGCTGCAGAAGCACCCCGAGCGGGTGGTGGAATCCGCCGTGAAGGGTATGCTCCCGAAAACCAAACTGGGAAACAAGATGTTCAAGAAGCTCAAGGTGTACGTGGGCCCTGAGCATCCTCATCAGGCACAGAAACCTGAGCCCCTGAATTTCTAAGGAGAGTTCGTCTTGGATAAGATTCACTACTACGGCACGGGGAAACGCAAAACCTCGACGGCCCGGGTTTTTCTTATGCCGGGGACGGGTCAGATCGTCGTCAACCACGTTGATTATTCCGAGTATTTCCGGAACAAGACTCAGCGCATGGTTGTGACGCAGGCCCTGGCGATTACAGAAAACCTGGACAAGTTTGACGTGTACATCAACGTCGCCGGGGGTGGTTATTCGGGACAGGCGGGAGCAGCCCGGTTGGGTATCTCCCGTGCCCTGTTGACCTTTAACCCCGAGTTGCGACCAAAAATCAAAAAAGCAGGCTTTCTGACACGAGATCCGAGGATCAAGGAAAGAAAGAAATACGGACAGCCAGGAGCCCGCAAACGCTTCCAGTTCTCGAAGCGTTAATCAGACAGTTATCAGGAGGATCGTTTGACTGCCATTTCGATAAAACAGCTATTGGAAGCTGGTGTCCATTTTGGTCACCAGACCCGGCGCTGGAACCCGAAAATGAAGGAGTATATTTTCGGCGAGCGTAACGGGATCTACATCATTGATCTCCAGAAGACCCTGAAGCTGTTCAAGGACGCCGTCCAGTTCGTGGCTGACGCCGCTTCCCAAGGCAAGGAGATACTTTTTGTCGGCACCAAACGCCAGGCCCAGGAATCCATCGAAGAAGAAGCCACGCGTTGTGGCATGTTCTTCGTGAACAACCGATGGCTTGGGGGGCTTCTGACCAATTTCTCCACCGTGCAGAACAGCCTGAAGCGCTATAAGGATCTGGAAGAAATGCGCAGCACCGGCTTCTACGAGAAGCTGTCCAAGAAAGAAGTAGCGCGGCTGGAACGTGAGCGCAAGAAACTCGAAAAGAACCTCCGCGGTATTCGCGACATGAGCCGGCTCCCGGGCGCGGTTTTTGTGGTCGATTCCAACAAAGAAGCGATCGCGGTCCAGGAATCGGCCAAGCTGGGAATTCCCGGTCATCGCGATCGTGGACACGAATTGCGATCCGGACCGGATCGACTACGTAATTCCGGGCAACGATGACGCGCTTCGGGCCGTTCGCCTGTTTGCCTCCACCATCGCTGATGCTGTTATTGCAGGACGAGGTACGTACCAGGCGAAGATCGAGCAGGAGACCAAGGAGTCCGAGGAGCGGGCGGCAAAAGAGGCCGCCTCTCGTAAGGCAGCCAAGGAAGCCAAGGAAGCGGCTCGCCGCAGCCAGCAGCCGGCCGCCGCTGCTCCCGCCGAAGAGACCGTCATTCGCGGCGACATCGCGAAGACCAAACAGATCGTGAACCAGGCCGAAAACGTGGTCCTGAACGAGGAAGAAGTTGTGGCCCGGACCGCGGACGCCGCCGAAGAGCAGCCCGTCGACCTGAAAGCTGATGCATCCAAGGGCGAGCAGGTCCCTGGACCCGAGGTGAAGAAGGTCGCGCGCAAGAAGAGCCCGTCTCCTCAGCACAAGGCGAAGGAACATGAGGCCCAGCCGGCCGTCGAAGTTCCTCAGGAGACTGAGGCCGCCGCTTCCGCCGAAGCTAAGGCCGAAGAGAAAACCGCGGACAAGACGGAGTCCAAGTAGTCTCCCACGGACAGCAGGAGAAGATTCATGGCTATCACTGCGGAACAGGTAAAAGAACTGCGCGAAAAAACGGGCGCGGGAATGATGGAGTGTAAGAAGGTCCTTTCGGAGACGGATGGCGACGTGACCCGCGCCATTACGCTCTTGCGGGAACGAGGGCTTGCGGCCGCCGAGAAGAAAGCGGGGCGAACCACGAAAGAAGGTCTGGTTTCTTCCTATATTCATGCCGGAGGCCGGCTCGGTGTTCTCGTTGAAGTGAATTGCGAGACTGACTTCGTGGCCCGAACCGATGAGTTTCAGGAACTGGTTCGGGACATCGCCATGCAGATCGCAGCGGCCAACCCGGTCTGCGTGCGTCGTGAAGAGGTAACGGCGGTCGAGCTCGAGCGGGAACGGGAGATCTACAAGAAGCAGGCTGAGGGCACCGGCAAGCCCGAACCGGTGATCAATAAGATCGTCGAGGGGAAGCTCAACAAGTACTACTCGGAAGTGGTGCTCTACGAGCAGCCGTTCATCAAGGATCCTCAGATCACCGTGCAGGATCTGATCAAATCGAAGATCGCGAAGATCAAAGAGAATATCTCAGTGAGCCGGTTTGCCCGTTTTAAGGTCGGTGAAGAGCGGGCGTAACCCTCCGGCGTTTCGTCCCTGAACAGGAGAATCATGGCAGGGGATGCGACCGAGTTCAATGAGGCCCCCGCAAATGAGGAGGCCGATTAGCCGAGCCTCGTTATCGCCGTGTGTTGGTCAAACTGAGCGGCGAGGCGCTGATGGGATTTCAGAACTTCGGCGTCGATCCAGCCATGATGAGCAGCCTGGCCCGCCAGATCAAGGAAGTCCACGAGCTCGGCGTCGAGATCGCGATTGTGGTCGGGGGCGGGAACATCGTACGCGGAGTCAATGTCAGTGAAGCCGGTTTCGACAGGGCGACCGGCGACTATATGGGCATGCTTGCCACCGTTATCAATTCCCTGGCTCTCCAGAACGCGCTCGAGAAGCTGGGCGTCTTTACCCGGGTCCTCAGCGCCATCAACGTCGCCGAAGTTGCCGAACCTTTCATCCGTCGGCGAGCTATCCGCCACCTCGAGAAGAAGCGTGTTGTCATCTTCGCCGCAGGAACCGGCAATCCTTATTTTTCGACCGATACGGCCGCAGCCCTTCGTGCCATGGAGATCAGGGCCGAGGTGATTCTCAAAGCCACGAAGGTCGATGGGGTCTACGATTCCGACCCGGTCAAGAATAAGGACGCCAAGCTCTTCGAGCGGCTCACCTACCTCGAAGTCCTGGAGAAGGGGCTGAAGGTCATGGACGCCACCGCCATTTCCCTGTGCATGGACCACAGCCTGCCGATCATCATCTTCAACATCAAACGGGAGGGGAACATCCGGGAAGCGGTTCTCGGGAGGAAAATCGGCTCTGTCATCACTTAGCTGGCCGATGGGCGGCCAATTGGCATTCTTTCTTCATAAGCAACCCTATGATTAAAGAGATTCTCGCAGACGCCAGAAACCGAATGCAGAAGACCATTGACGACCTCGTCCATGATATGGGTTCCATCCGGACAGGACGTGCGTCGGTCACTCTGCTCGACCACATCATGGTCGACTATTACGGGACGCCGACACCGGTGAACCAGCTTTCCACCCTGCACGTGCCCGAGCCCAACCTCATTACCATCCAGCCGTGGGACATGACCCAGCTGCATGCTATCGAAAAGGCCATCCTCGCGTCGGATCTCGGCATTACGCCCTCGAACGACGGGCGAATTATCCGGATTCCGATTCCGCCGCTCACGCAGGAGCGCCGCCAGGTCCTGGCCAAGCACCTGGGCAAAGTCGCTGAAGAGCACCGGACCGCCATCCGGCAGCTTCGCCGTGACGCGAACGATCGGCTCAAGAAGGCCCTCAAGGATAAACAGATTTCGGAGGACGAGGAGCACCGGTCGCTCGAAGAGACCCAGAAGCTGACCGACTCCTTCATCGAGAAGCTTGACGCTCTCGCCCATCAGAAGGAAAAAGAGATTCTGGAGGTCTAGGTAAAAGACCTTATCCACGAACGACACGAATGGACACGAAGAAAGGCAGGGGACACGTCTGAGCCTGCCTTTCTTCGTGTCCATTCGTGTCCGTTCGTGGATAAGCTCTTTGGACCTACTCGGGAATCAGGACTGCGGCGGCGATGACCGTTGTCCAAAGCCCGTCCTTATCGCCGATTGCTGATTGGGTGATGTTCCTGGTGTTGACGATCTGGCCCGAGATCTTCCAGATTTCCCGCTTCTCGTCCCAGCTCTGGTTGGGGTCGAAATCAACGCCGAGCGTGGTCGCAAGCATTTCAGCGGCAAGGTCTTCCGCGTAATCTCCCGCGATCTTCTCGGTTTGTCCGTGGCTGTGGTGCTCACTGAGGTAACCGTACTGGTCGGCATCGCGCGGGCGGGCAATGCCCACCGAGGCTGCCGTAAGCCGGTTCGCTTCGTTGGTCGACGCCTCACTCATGACGCAAAAGACTACTTGCCCGGGTCGAAGCTGTCGCAAGCCGTGCTTCTTTCCGATTAATTTGCAGCCCGGGGGGAAGATGCTGGAAACGCGCACCAGATTAAAGGCCGCGATTCCTGCATCACGCAGGGCCATCTCAAAACTCGTCAACCGCTCTCTGTGCTTGCCGACGCCTTTGGTCATGAAGATCTGTTTGGCTATCAATTTCGATGTGTTCCTCCTCAGGAAATACCCGCCAGATACCGGCCGGCATGCGGGCCTTTTGGAAAAGAGAATATAACTATCATATTTGAGCAACCGCAGTAAACAATTGACGTCTAAAAAGCTGAGAAGGGCCGCGGACGATCGGGAATGGCGAATGTGGAGTGGGGAATGCGGGATCGGGAAGGCAGGTATTGAGTCCTTTAGCAATCCGCAAGGCTTTTCCGCTGCCTTTATTCCCCATTCCGCATTCCGCACTCCGCATTCAAGGCTGCCCCTTTGCCTATTGTGTTAGCTTTCGGGTTTATGGTATTTGTTTTTAGATTCCGGACAAGGTATTAGTGTGGGTGAACCTAATCGACTGCCGTCAGTAGAAGCCCCGTCGGTCAGCGCAGACGACAAGGCTGAGTTACACGCGTTGTTGCGCGAAATCCGCAATTGGACGCGCGACATTTTTTTCGCCGCACTGGCCGCCATCCTCATCGTGGTCTTCGTGGTTCAACCGGTCAAGGTGGAAGGGACGAGCATGCAGCCACGGCTGCTCGATCAGGAACGAATTTTCGTCAACAAGTTCATCTACCATTTCTCGAGCATCGAACGGGGCGACATCGTCGTGTTCTGGTACCCGAAAGACCCTACCAAGTCATTCATCAAACGAGTTATCGGGTTGCCGGGGGAGACGGTCGAAATCCGGTCCGGGATCGTCTACCTGGAAGGCAAACCGCTTCTGGAGCCGTACGTGACGCCCGAGTATTTCGACTACGCCACCTATGCTCCCCAGGTGGTGCCGCCCGGCTGCTATTTCGTGCTGGGGGATCACCGCAATTCCAGTAACGACAGCCGACACTGGGGACCGGTTCCGACTGAGAATGTCTTTGGAAAAGCAGTCTTCCGCTACTGGCCAGTTTCAAAGCTGGGATTGATCAACTGACTGCTCCCGCCTGGAGTCAGGAAGGGAACTCAAAAAGCGCAGACGGAGAGATAAATACACGTATGGCTGCAAACAGGGCAGTACTGTATCTGGAAGACGGGACCGCCTTTGAAGGCGAAAACTTCGGGTCCGGAGCGGAGTCGCTCGGCGAGGTCGTCTTCAACACTTCCATGACCGGGTACCAGGAGGTCCTGACCGACCCGTCCTATGCCGGCCAGATCGTGATCATGACCCAGCCGGAGATCGGGAACTACGGGACGAACGGGGAAGACGGCGAGTCTGCAAGACCCTATGTCGAGGGATTCGTGGTCCGCGAATGCAGCCCGATCTTCAGCAACTGGCGGGGGTCGAAAACTCTCCACGATTATCTGAACGGGTACGGGATTGCGGGCATTGCGGGGATTGACACCCGCGCTCTGGTTCGCCACATCCGAAACAAGGGCGCCATGCGCGGCATTATCTCAGCGATCGATTTCGACCCCGCTTCGCTCCGCGCAAAGGTTGCCAATCACCCGACGATGACGGGAAGCGATTATGTGAAAGCCGTGACGACCGACAAGACTTACTCCTGGAACCGTCCGGATGCTCCCTTCCGGGTGGTGGCTTACGACTTCGGGATCAAAAGCAATATCCTCAGGTGTCTAACCGGGTATGGATGCGATCTGACCGTCGTCCCTGCAACCACCAGCGCAGAAGACGTTCTGGCGATGAACCCGGACGGGATCTTCCTTTCCAACGGGCCGGGGATCCGGAACCCCTGGACTACATCACCGAGAACATTCGCAAACTGCTCGGGAAGAAGCCGATTTTCGGGATCTGCCTGGGGCATCAGTTGCTCGGGCTTGCCTTCGGCGGCAAAACCTACAAGCTGAAGTTCGGCCACCGGGGCGGCAACCAGCCGGTCAAAAATCTGATCACGAACAAGGTCGAGATCACGAGTCACAATCATGGTTTCGCGGTTGATCCGGATTCGCTGAACGATCGCGAGATCCAACTGACGCACATGAACCTCAACGACCAGACGGTCGAAGGGCTGCGCCACCGGTACCTTCCGGTCTTCTCGGTGCAGTACCACCCGGAGGCGGCGCCCGGTCCGCACGATTCGCTTTATCTGTTCCAGGACTTCGTCAACCTCATGAAGGACAACCTCAAAGTCTAATCCGGTAGGAAAATGCCCAGAAGAAACGACATCAAAAGGATTTTGATTGTGGGGTCCGGTCCGATCGTCATCGGCCAGGCCTGCGAGTTCGACTACTCCGGGACACAGGCGTGCAAGGCGCTCAAGGCCGACGGCTTCGAAGTCGTCCTGGTCAATTCCAATCCGGCCACGATCATGACCGATCCGGAGGTCGCCGACCGGACATACGTCGAGCCCCTGACGCTGGAGTATGTTGCGGAGATCATCCGCCGGGAGCATCCCGATGCCCTGCTGCCGACTGTCGGCGGGCAAACCGGACTGAACGTTTCAGTGGAATTGGCCGAGAGCGGGATCCTGGACGAGTACGGGGTCGAAATGATCGGCGCGAAGCTCAACGCCATCAAGGTGGCCGAGGATCGGCGCCTGTTTCGCGCGGCCATGGAGGAAATCGGACTCGAGGTTCCGCGTTCCGGTTTTGCCAACACCCTGAAGGAAGCGAACAGCATCGTCGCGGAGCTCGGCATTCCAGTCATCGTTCGTCCGTCCTTCACGCTCGGCGGATCGGGCAGCGGCATCGCCTTCAACAGCGAGGAGTTCGAGGAGATTGCTACTCGCGGTCTGCAGCTCTCGCCGATCCACGAAGTCCTGATTGAAGAATCGATCATCGGCTGGAAAGAGTTCGAGCTGGAGGTGATGCGCGACCTCAACGACAATGTCGTCATCATCTGCTCGATCGAAAACTTCGATCCCATGGGAGTGCATACCGGCGACTCGATCACCGTGGCTCCTGCGCAAACGCTGACCGACCGCGAATACCAGACGATGCGGGACGCGGCGATCAAGATCATTCGGCGGGTCGGAGTGGAGACGGGCGGATCCAACATTCAGTTTGCCGTCCACCCGGATACCGGGCGGATGGTCATCATCGAGATGAACCCGCGGGTCAGTCGAAGCTCGGCGCTTGCGTCAAAAGCGACCGGGTTCCCGATCGCGAAAATTGCGGCCAAACTCGCGGTTGGCTATACGCTCGACGAGATCCCGAACGACATAACCCTCAAGACGCCTGCTTGTTTCGAGCCCACCCTCGACTACGTGGTCGTGAAGATTCCGAAATGGAACTTCGAGAAATTCCCGGAGGCCCAGAACCTGCTCGGATCCCAGATGAAATCGGTCGGGGAAGTCATGGCGATTGGCCGGACGTTCCGGGAAGCGCTCCTGAAAGGCGTCCGATCGCTGGAAACGGGGAAGAGTCTTGCCAGCGAGGCCGTCCATCCCGAAAAAATCCGCGAACACCTTGATCCAGCCGAATCCCCGGCGCCTGGCGTACGCGTACCTGGCTCTGGACATAGGTTACAGCATCGATACCGTCCACGAGCTCTCGAAGATCGATCGCTGGTTCCTGCAGCAGCTCGGCCAGGCGGTTAAAGTGGGGAAGGAGCTCGAGGGGAAGACACTTCAGTCCCTGGACCCCGCCCTGCTGCTTGCAGCCAAGAAGGATGGGTTTTCCGACCTTCGGTTGGCGCAGATGTTCAGCCAGGCGGCGGCCGAGCAAAATCAGCCTGGCCCCGTGACCGAGGCGGATCTATGGGAGTACCGCAAGAAGCACGGAATCCTGCCCGTTTTCAAACGGGTCGACACCTGCGCGGCCGAGTTTGAATCCTATACCCCCTACCTCTATTCGACGTATGAGCAAGAAGACGAGTCGGAGCCTACGGACCGTCGCAAGGTGATGATTCTCGGAAGCGGGCCCAACCGGATCGGGCAAGGCATCGAATTCGACTACTGCTGCTGCCATGCCGCCTTTGCGCTTAAGGAGGACGGGTTCGAGACCATCATGGTCAACTGCAACCCGGAAACGGTCTCAACCGATTACGACACATCCGACCGCCTGTATTTTGAACCGCTGACCTTCGAGGATGTCATGGCCATCGTCAACAACGAGAAGCCGACCGGGGTCATTGTTCAGTTCGGCGGGCAGACTCCGCTGAACCTGGCTCTGCGTTTGTTCGCCGCCGGAGTTCCGATAATCGGGACGTCGCCGGAATCGATCGACTTGGCAGAGGACCGGAAACGGTTCGGGAAACTCTTGCGGGAGCTGGACATACCGCAGCCGGAGAACGGGACGGCGCTATCGGTGGAAGAAGCTCGGAAGGTTGCGTCCGAGATCGGGTACCCGGTGCTGGTCCGTCCCTCCTACGTGCTGGGTGGTCGAGCGATGGCGATCATCTACGACGAGAAGACTCTCGATCATTACGTGGGTTCCGCCGTCGATCTCTCTCCGGGCCGACCCATCCTGATCGATCGTTTCCTGGAAGATGCGCGCGAGTACGACGTCGACGCTTTGGCCGACGGAACCCGAGTGCTTATCGGCGGAATCATGGAACATATCGAGGAGGCCGGCATTCACTCGGGTGACAGCACCTCGGTGTTGCCGCCGATCGTCATCGAGGAAGAGCACCTGGAGACCATGCGGGACCATACCCGTCGTCTCGGTCTTGCCCTCCAGGTAGTCGGGCTGATGAATGTTCAGTTTGCGATCGTGGACAACTGCGTGTACGTGCTCGAGGTCAATCCGCGGGCCAGCCGGACCGTGCCGTTCGTCAGCAAGGCGACCGGTGTTCCCCTGGCCAAGATGGCCGCACGGCTCATGATCGGCCGAACTCTGGATGAACTGGGCTTGATCGAAGATCTGAGCGTTCGGTCCTGCTTCATCAAGGCACCGGTCTTCCCGTTCGCCAAGTTTCCCGGCGTCGACACGATTCTCGGGCCTGAGATGAAATCGACCGGGGAGGTCATGGGCGTCTCCGACAGCTTTGGATACGCCTATGCGAAGGCGCAGATCAGCGCCGGAGTTCAGCTGCCCAAAACCGGTGTCGTTTTCCTCAGCGTCAATCAGCGGGACAAGCGCTATGTGGCCAATATTGCCCGCGATTTCCAGGAACTCGGATTTCACATAGTAGCGACGGGTGGAACCGCCAAGGTGCTTCGCGATTCCGGGCTGGAAGTCGAGACCGTGTACAAGGTGAACGAAGGTCGGCCCAATGTCGTCGACTTGATCAAGAGCCGAAAGATCGATCTGCTCGTGAACACTCCGCTCGGACGGGAATCCTTCTTTGACGAGAAGGCGATCCGGCGGGCTGCCACCCAATACAACACGCCGTGTATTACCACCCTCTCCGCCGCGGCAGCCGCAGTCAGTGCCGTGCGGGCGCTGCAGCGGGAGAGGATCAGCGTGACCAGCTTGCAGGAACACCACGCGCTGCCCGGGAGGCTGGTGGATACGGCGAAAGCCTAGAAGCCACTGCGCACTGCAGACTGCGCACTCCCCGGCGGTGTGGTCAGCCATCTCTACCCGCAGTGATCAGCCGCTATCGACAGTTCGGAGCGCCGAGTGTGTAGGTAGTGTGTAGTGCGCAGTGCGCAGTTTTCAGCGGGTTACTTCTTCGCTTCTTCTTTTTCCGCGGCTTTTTCCGCCGCCTTCTGCTTCTTGCGCTCGTCTCGCTTGCGCGCCTTTTCCATCGCCCAGCCCTCTTTATTGACCTGTCGGCCACGTGCGATCGCGAGCGAAAACTCGGGCACCTCCTCGGTTATCGAGGAACCTGCTGCCACGTAGGCGCCTTTGCGGATCGTTACAGGGGCGATGAGTTGGCTATCGCTGCCGATGAAGACGCCGTCCTCGATGACCGTCCTGTGCTTGTGCACGCCGTCGAAGTTGCAGGTGATTGCCCCGGCGCCGATGTTGACGTCCGTCCCAATGGTGGCGTCGCCGAGGTAGGCGAGGTGCGCGGCCTTTGTCTCGTCACCGATCACGCACTTCTTCACCTCGACAAAATTACCGATTCGAGCTTCTGTTCCCACAACAGAGTGCTCGCGCAGGTGGGCGAAGGGGCCGATTGAGCTGTCCCTTCCGATCGTGGTGTTGCGGATGACCGAGCAATGGTGGATGGTCACATTCTCGTCGATGATTGCGTTCTCGAGCTGGCAGAAAGCGTGGATGGCACATCCCGCGCCGATCCGGGTTGTTCCCTGCAGCAGAACTCCTGGGTAGATGGTGGTATCCGGCTCGATGTGTACGTCGGTGTCGATGTAGGTGCGAGCCGGGTCGATGAGGGTCACGCCCTCGAGCATCCATTTTCGGTTGATCCGCGTCCTCATGCCGCGGCTGCGGCTGCCAGCTCTTCCCGGGTATTGATACCGGCAATCTCCGTGAAGGACTCGGCCTCGACCGTGGCGACCCGACCACCCGCCAGTCTCACGGCCTTGAGGAGGTCGGTCAGGTAGTACTCTCCGGCCTGGTTGTTGGGGCGCAGCCGGGGAAGTGCTCCGAGCAGCGATGGGATATTGCAGCAGATGAAACCGGCGTTGATTTCCGGAATCCTTCTCTGCTCGGGTGTGGCATCCTTCTCTTCAACGATGTCGACTGGATGCCCCCGCTCGTCGCGCAGAATCCTTCCGTATCCGAACGGGTTCTCGGCCTTGATAGTGAGGATCACCTCGTCGGCGGCCTGGCTCTCCTGTGCCTCGAACAAGCTTCGGAGTGTCCCGAACGACATCATGGGCGCATCGCCGTAGACGACCAGAACATTTCCGCTAAGGCCTTCCAAGTGCGGGGCTGCCATCATCGCCGCATGCCCGGTTCCCAGTTGGGGTTCCTGCACGATGAATTGGACCGGATAGCCTTCCAGGACCTTCTTGACGTTTTCCGATCCGTGTCCAATGATCACAAAAAGGCGCTCGACGCCGAGGGCGACGAGCTTGTCGACCACGTGGCGAATGATCGGTTTGCCGCACAAGTCATGAAGGACTTTCGGTTTCTCGGAGCGAAAACGCGTGCTTTTCCCCGCGGCCAGTACCAGTGCGTACCGGCGCGACTCAGGACGCCGTCCGTCGGCGGTGCTCATTGGGATCTTTCCTTGTCCAGGATTTCGAGAATGGCCTGAGCGAGGGGAACCGGGTTGTGGCGAACCATCTGTCCTTCATGGGCAAGAGGGGCCCGGTGCACCTTCAGACCGAGGTTCTCGAGCCGATCCTGGTCGTCTGTGACCGGCTCCGCTCCCTCCTCGCGATATCGGGCGAGCATTGCTTCAGAAATGGGAGCCGAATTGACCAGGACGTGTCCGAAAAGGGGCGGGCGGCCCGTATGGTCGGTCAGCGCGTCGAAATGATCGCTGAGCGTCATGCCGTCTGTCTCGCCCGGCTGAGTCATCAAGTTTGCGACGTAGACCTTCACCGCCTTTGATCGCCTGATCGTCTCCGCCACCCCGGCCACCACGAGATTGGGAATCAGGCTGGTAAAGAGCGATCCGGGGCCGACCGTTACGATATCCGCCTGCTCGATGGCCTCGATCGCCTCCGGAAGCGGGCAGCAGGCCATAGGCTCGAGCAGAACGCGCTTGATCCTGCATTTTGCTTTCGAGATGTTGGTCTCGCCGCTCACCTCGGTACCATCCTCGAGAACGGCTCGCAAGCGTACGTTTTGGGAGGTGGAGGGGAGAATGCGGCCTTCGATTGCCAGGACCTGACTCGAAAGCTTGATGGCTTGCATGAAGTCGCCGGTAATGTCCGTGAGGGCGGTCAGAAGGAGATTGCCCAGGCTGTGGTCATGAAGCTCGCCCTGGCCGGAAAAACGGTAGCGAAAGAGCTGTGTCATCAGCGACTCGTCGCTGGCCAGGGCGACGAGGCAGTTACGGATGTCGCCCGGAGCTGGAGTCTGAAACTGGTCGCGCAGGCGACCGGAAGAACCGCCATCATCCGATACGGTGACGACGGCCGTCGTGTTCTTCAGAGCAAACAGGTGCCCGTCGATTCGAAGGGGAGCATCGAGCGAAATGTGCTTGAGTCCGGACAGCAGAGTGGACAGGCCTGTCCCTCCGCCCAGGCATACCACCTTAATTTCTTGGAAATGCCGCATCAAACTTCGCTTTTCTGAGGCTTGATCAGTTCCTTGAACTCGAGGTTCTCGTTGAGGACCTGGAAATCCGGGTCGTTTCGAACCGTAAAACGAAGCTCCGGACGGCCACGGACGGCCTTTTTCAGATTCTCGAGCGCCTTTGCGGTCTCGCCCTGAGCCGTTTCGCTGGCCGCCAGAGCGTACTGGATGACGGGTTTGTCGGTACCCGCCTGCTCGAGTGCCTGGGAAAAGCAGGCAACTGCTTTCTTGTAGTCACCGGCATTGTGATACATGACGCCCTGATCGATCAGTTCGTCGCCCGAGATGGCGGGTTCACTCGCCAACCCGAGCCGTCGGTCGCACACTTTCGTGTACTCATTGACTTTCGCCTGCACCTCCAGTTCATCGGGAAACTGTTCTTTTATATGCTGGAAAGCGTCCCGGGCCTTCTGATATTCCTTGTTGTGGATCAATCGAAGAGCTTTCTCGTAAAGACGATAGACATCGGCCTGTGGTTGCGAACTCTTTTGAACCGGCATACACACCCCGCCTCTTTCTAAATGGCGATTCCGTTAAAAATTTACTATTATAAGAGTCGCCTTAAGCGAGTCAAGGAAAGAGGGCTTCTCGGAAAACAGGCATTTGTATGGAGATACCGAATTTCAAGCTCGAGGCGGGTGAGTACGAGAAGATTCTCCTCGTGCTTTCTTCGCTCAATCAGAAGCTGAAAGCCGATTCAGTTTTTCTGATCAACAGAACCGGCCAGGAAATCGCCCACGACGGAAACTCAAACAAGTTGGACATTCAGGCGCTCTCGTCGCTTGCCGCCAGCAACGTCGCCGCCATCTTCGGTCTCGCCAGCCTCTTGGGTGAACGCGAGTTTGAGCGCATCTACTATAAGGGTGAGAAGACCAGTATCCTCATGAACCCGATCGGTGAGTTCGCGTTCCTGCTGTTCCTGCTCAGAGGGGTCGAGGAGAAGGAGATCGATTTAAAGGCCATCAGGCATGCTTCGCTGATTCTCGAAGACGTCCTGAAAAAGTGCAGCAGGCGGCTGAAAGCGGCAAGATAGCAGGGGGGAAGAGTGTCGTTTATCAACTATGCCAACCGGGAAATCAACTGCAAAATCGTTTACTGCGGCCCCGGCCTTTCCGGCAAGACGACTAACATCACTCAGATATACCGGGCTGCCAATCCATCCTTCCGGGGAAAACTGGTCACACTGAACACCGAGATGGACCGTACCCTTTTCTTCGATTTTCTGCCCTTGGAGTTGGGCAAAATCGCAGGGTTTAACGTCCGCTTTCATCTCTACACGGTGCCTGGGCAGGTGTTCTACGAGGCCAGCAGACGCCTGATTTTGAAGGGGGCGGACGGGGTCGTCTTTGTCGCCGATTCGCGCCGAGATCGTATGGACGCGAACTACGAGGCAATGAGGGATCTGAAGGAGAACCTCCAGATCTACAGCCTCAATTTCCGCGAATTGCCTTACGCTCTCCAGCTCAACAAGAGAGACGTGGAAGATGTAGTCGAAAGTAACTTCCTGGTCAAGGAGCTCCGCGTTGGCGCCGAGCCGGTCTACGAGGCGATTGCTACGCAGAACAAAGGCGTTCCCGAGACTCTCCGAGACGTTGCGAAGCAGGTTCTGCGGCGGCTGCGCGAAGAGATGAGCTAGGTTGGCCGTTTCTGTTACGCTATGGAGTGATGTCGTCACCTTGGACGTTGCTTGACGGCTTGGTCTCCCGCTTCCCGGACCTGCCTCCCGAGGCCATCTTCAAGGAAGACCTGCTGCGCACCGGCGTCAGTTTCTCCGAAGACGCGCTGCGTGTCTCCGCCGGCTACAAACCAAAAGCCTACTTCATCTTTTCTTTCGACCTGGTTCCCATCGCGGACATGACTCAGGAGGAGAATCTTCGGGCACCTGAAGAAATCTGCCTGCGCGACGGCCGCCTGGGGTTCCGGCGAACCATTGTCTCAGTCCGCCTAAATCCCGTCTCTCCTTATCGGGTGGATATCTCCAATGAAGGCCGCCTGACCCTCCAACTGGATGGTTGCGAGGTCTGCGAGGTCGAGTTTCAGAAGACTCCCGAATACTACAGGCGGACGCTGGCCAGCGGAAAGCCGATCACGGACATCGCCCCCACGATCGAGTGGGGATATCTCCTTTACCTGACTGTTTTCCGAATCTGCCAATACTTCGGCAAAAGCGAAGAATGCCACTTCTGCGATATCAACGAGAACTATCGCCAGCAGAAACGCTCCGGGCGCTCGTACACGACCGTGAAGACAGTCGAAGAGATCCTCGAAGCGCTCGAGATCATCAGCGAGACGGATTCCGACAGTGGAGCCTACACCGTGACCGGAGGCAGCATCACCTCGGTGCTGGATCGCAAGCGTGAGGTGGACTTCTACGTCCAGTATCCGGAGGCGATCGAAAGACGCTTTCCCGGCCGCTGGATCGGCAAGCTGGTTGTGCAGGCCCTCCAGCGAGACGAAGTCCAGCGTTTCAAAGATGCCGGGGCCAGGATCTACCATCCGAACTACGAGGTCTGGGATTCAAGGCTCTTCTCGATACTTTGCCCGGGGAAGGCCCGGTACATCGGCCGTGACCGGTGGATCAGCCGCATCCTGGAGGCGGCCGAAGTTTTCGGACCGGCATTTGTCATCCCGAACTTCGTGGCCGGGATCGAAATGGCCCGGCCGTGGGGTTTCGAGTCAGTCGAACAGGCGCTTGACTCGACCACCGAAGGCTTGGATTTCTTCATGTCTCACGGGGTGATCCCCCGGTTCACCACCTGGTGTCCCGAGCCAATGAGTGAGCTTGGCCGGAATAACCCCGAGGGTGCCCCGCTGGAATATCACGTCGGGCTCCTGCAGCGCTGGCGGGACACACATGCGAAGTATCGGCTCGCTCCGCCGCCCGGTTACGGGCCGGCGGGCATAGGCCGGGCGGTGTTTTCCGTTTCGGCGTTTATGGATGTGATCGGGTCGGAGACGCATGAGGCGACAACCCAGGAGGGCGGGGCCCGCGGATCTACGCGGATTTGCGCGGATGATCGCGGATAAAGGCCGACGTGCACGCATCTTAGACGAGCACGGCGGGGCAGATAGACGTCGGCCTTTATCCGCGATCATCCGCGCAAATCCGCGTAGATCCGCGGGCTCCGCCCTCCTCAGCGTTGCAACGGGCGGGGGAGGTTCGATGATTCAGGCACTTGAAGTACCCAAAGCCATTATCTGCTGCTTCGTTCTGCTGATCGCATTCACCGCTGTTGGCGTCGCCCAGCCCACTCGATTCTTCCCGTTCTCAACCTGGTACTCGGGCGGCAAGGCCCGTGCGCCGATGCTCGAGAAGATCGATGCGACCAGCAGAGAGCGTTGGATTAAAGACCTGGAGCAGATCCGCGGCCTGGGTTTCAACACCGTGAGGACCTGGGTGGAATGGACGGCCTGTGAGCCGAAACCGGGTCAGTACGACTTCGAGAACCTGAAGTTGCTGGCCGAGCTTTCCCAGGAAGTGGGACTCAAGTTCCTGATCCAGGTCTATGTGGACTCGGCGCCGGACTGGGTTGGTCTTCAGTACCCGGATTCACATTTCGTCGCGCAGAGTGGTCAGAAGATTCCCTCCCAATCGGCGCCGGGCTTCTGTTTCGACCACTCCGGGGTCCAGCGGGAGATCCTCGACTTCTACACGGAGACGGCGAAAGTCGCTACGCGTTACCCGAACTTCGTCGGCTGGGACCTCTGGAGCGAGCCTCACATCATCAACTGGGCGGAGATCAACTATATTCCGAATGCCACGTTCTGCTACTGCCCGAGCAGCATGGAGCGATTCCGCGGCTGGCTTCGTAAGAAGTACGGCTCTCTCGATGGGCTCAACGAAGCATGGTACCGCCGCTTTTCCGATTGGAACCAAGTGGAGCCGCCGCGCTTTGGGACGATCCTGAGCTACACGGATTTCATCGACTGGCGGGTCTATATCCAACAGAAGCTTGCGGAGGATCTGAAGCTCCGGGCGCAGGCCGTGAAGGGCGTCGACCCCAGCAAGGTAACCACCAGCCACGCCGCTGTCCCCTGCCTTTTTACCTCGCCGCTGATGGGCGTCGGGGCGCCGGACGACTGGCTGATGACCGATTCCGCCGACTATTTCGGCACCTCTATCTATCCGAAGCACTCCTTCCCCCGTTCTCACTGGGACCTGCAGCGGCTTTCGGTTCTCATGGATTTCGCGAGGTCAACCGGGCGCAGCAAGAACGGGTTTTACGTCGGCGAACTGCAGGCCGGAATGGGCGTGCGGGGAACCGTCGTGGGCAACCCGGTCACTTCCGACGATCACCGGCTCTGGGCTTGGGGACTCCTGTCCCGGGGCGCCCGGGCGATCAACGTATATGCGTACTATCCGATGAACAGCGGTTACGAAGCCGGAGGTTACGGCCTGATCAACCTGGACGGCACCCTCACGGAACGCAGCAAGGCGATTGGCCAGATCGCACGCGTCGTCGATCAGAATTCCGCGTTGTTTCTGGATGCGACCGCGGACCAGGCGGGCGTGGCTGCAATCTATAACCCGCTCTCCTACATGGTTGGTGGAGAGCAACACCTGAGCGAAGCGGGTGCCGTACGGGACTCCCTGATCGGCATCTACCGGCCGTTCTGGCAGAGCAATCGGCCCCTCGATTTCGTTCATCTGCGCGACGTCGAGGCGGGCGGCCTGCGCGGCTACAAGCTGGTTTTCCTCCCGTATCCTCTCATGCTCACCGCAAAGGCGGCAGAGGCGATCAAGAGGTTCGTGGAGGAGGGCGGTACTCTGGTGACCGAAGCCCGCTGCGGCTGGAACGACGATCGCGGGTACTCCCAGGACGTGATTCCTGGATTCGGCCTGGATAAGGTCTTTCAGGTCCGCGAGGGCAGGCTGCAAATGCAGGAGAAGGTCGACTTGCGCCTGACGGCGGAGGCGCGGGCCCTGCTGCCTGATCTTCCGCCCGACCAGGTGGTGCACGGGCGTGGAATACAGGAGGAGTTGCTTCCGTCGGCCGGGGCGAAGGTCCTGGCGCTATTTCCCGATGGCAATCCCGGCGCCGTTTGGGCAAAAGCGGGAAAAGGAGAGGTGTTTGTGCTCGGCTCGTTCGTCGGGCTCGCAAATGGGCAGCAGAAGAACCCGGGGATCGAGAAGTTCTTTCTCTCGATTGCAGCCCGGGCAGGCATAAAACCTGCGGTGGAGGTGGGTGGAGTCGCGGGCGACGCTTTCGTGGAAGCGAGAATTCTGCGGGCGAAGGCCGATCGGTTGTTGTTCCTTTTCAACCACTCTGAGTCGGCGGTGACGGCAAGACTGGCATACGGATCAGGAATGGACCTGGAGTCGGGCAAGACCGAAGACCTGTCGAGCCTGGCGATGAAGCCCGGAGAGATCAGGGTCTTCCGGGTCAGTGGCGCTCTGTCCCATTAGCCAGCGCAGTGAACAGCCCGCGAAGGAGGTTGATGTCTTCCTTCTCCAGGCGAGAACGGGCCGCGATCTTCTTGATGCGTTTCATGAGGCGTGGGACTTCGACGCCTTTCGGGAGCCGCGCTTCCCGAAGAATCCCGTCGACGAACTCGAGAAATGCCTGGTTCTCCACGGGCGTCGCCAGGTGCAATCCTTCCCGTTCTTCGGAACCACTGAGCCCGATGTGCATCTCGTAGGCGACTACCGCGACCGCCTGAGCCAGGTTCATCACCGAGTACTCTGACCCCGTGGAGATTTCCACGAGCCAGTGGCACAGCTGCAATTCCTCCCGAAACAGGCCGTTTTCTTCGGAGCCGAAAGCGATTCCCAGGGACATCGAGTATGCGGGAAGCATTTCCCGGGTGAATGCCTGGCACTCAACCAGGTACGGTTTCTCGCCCTCGAAGCGCCCGGTTGTTCCCACTACGACGCCCAGTTTCTCGATAGCGGCGGCAAAATCGGGAAAGTAAGCCGCCCGGTCAAGGATGTCGGCTCCCTTCATGGCCCGCGCGCGCGCCTCCACCCCGATTTCGCATTCCGGGCGGACCAGCATCAGGTTCTCGAAGCCCATGTTCTTCATGGCCCTGACGGCCGAGCCGAGGTTCGAGGCGAACCGGGGACGAACCAGGATGAAGTAGATGTCACTCTTGGAAAGCGGCATAGAAGGAGAGCATTGTTTCACGCACGAGGGAAAAAAGAAAAGGCGGGGGCAGCAAAGCAAGGCAAGCGATGTCAGGCCGAGGAAGGTTTGTAGTCCCGGCTTAGCAGGCCAAACGGTTTGCAGCATCGCGGGGTATCGTGAATGCCGACCCGAACGACCGACTAAAGCCGGGACTACAAACCTTCCTCGGGCTCGAAGTGGCTTGACACTCAGTCCTGTTTACGGCTCCAAGCTTTCCAGCGGTACGGCGGAAACGGGCAGGCCGTCTTTTGTTTTTAGCAGGACCGCGACCGTTGGACGGCTGCTCGAGATCCTGAGCCAGCCCTGGAAATCCACGTTCGCCAGGTCAGGGAACAGCTCCCAGATGAAAACCGCCTTATGCTCGCCGGCCTCGAGCTCCAGGTCGACCGGCGTCTGGCCGCTCACCTCGATCCGAACCGTGTTCGTTTCCCACGCGGCATTCGCTATTGCCAGGGCGGTCTGATAACGAGGAGGCGCCGTCCCGCCGCCGACCATCCCCTTTGGGACAACCTCGGATACCGGCCCGCTGTGCGTGTAACGCGCCGGCGTGGAAAGGACGCTCGTTTCCGAAAGGACCACTCCATTGTCATTGGTGATCTGAAAGGCGGCAACGGCGGTGACGGGGGCCTGGGAAGAGACCTTCGCATAACCGGAAACGGCAGGCACGGGTCGCCTCGAGTGATGGTCAGGTTGTCGGTAAAGCTCGACACTGGTTTCCAGGTGACCTGCTGCCCCGAACTCCAGTTCGAGGAGCAGGGGCTGGCCGTTATTGTTCAGGAACCGGATGTCACCGGTAACCGTGGAGTTGGACAGGCCGACTATCGTGATGGCGGTGCGGAGGTGGAGACCGTCAGGAAGCCTTCCATCCGCGATCTGCGGGAAGAAAGGTTTCGAATATGGGCCGGGTCTCGTGATCCAGGGTGAGGTCCAGAATCTCCTCCGGAACGGACGACGCGCCATAGTCTATGACCACCTTCGAGATCCCCTGCCCGGAGGGTACCGACAGGCGCACGCTGGTAGGAGAGTCGTGCTCGGCCGCCGCAGCTTGTTCAACCGTGCCGAAGGAATGTCCGTCCGCATCGAACGCGGTGATGGAAGCGCAGCTACTCCGGGGTTGCGGAGCGAGAAGCCCACCTGACGAGGCGGGTTGGAAAAATCGATCCGGAAAGGCCGATCCAGCGGAAGACCCGCCGTTCGATTCGTTTCTGACGCCGATGTATCGACTGTAATCAGGCTCGACCGGCGGCGCCGGGATCAGCCCGAACAGGTCCACGATCGTGGGAACCGAATCTTTTCCCGAGAACCTCACGCCGTACTTGGAAAAGAGGCCGGTTGCCTCCGCTCCTGGCCGGAAGCTGCGAAAATCCAGCCTGATGGCTTGAGCCCTAAACGTGGTGTCGTTGTTCTTGACCAGCTGGGCATGTGCAAGTCCCGAGAAGAGGATGATTGCAAGCGGACAAGCGAATGAAATTCATCATATTCAGTCCTTTGAGGCGGGATGGTAGCGCCCGCCAGGATAATTCCCTGTGCACCGGATCACAGAGGGTGAGCGCCCTGCATCGCGGCAACTTCGCATCGCCTGCCTGGGAAACCCTCGCCTGTGCCCGATTTGCGACCTGCCAGCTTCCATTGCAGGCTCCCTGCGGCGCGTTGACAAGGCTATCAAAATCAAACAACATGTGAGGGAAAAAAGTAACGAATGCCTGTGACCGCGCGACTTACAAGCAAAACTTCAAGGGAGGCGATCGTGCAACTGCCCGAATTCCGGAACGAGCCGGTAATCGATTTCAGCGACCCGAATAATCGGATTGCCATGAAGCAGGCCGTTGAGAAAGTGCAGGGAGAGCTGGGTCAGGAATACGACATTGTCATCGGCGAGGAGAAGATCCGGTGTCCCGCGAAATTCCAGTCCGTTAACCCTTCCAAGCCGAACCATGTCGTCGGGGTGTTTCAGAAGGGAACGCCGGACTTGGTGGATAAGGCGATTTCCACGGCGGAAAAAGCTTTCGAGGAGTGGAGCAGACGTCCGGCGGAATTCCGGGTGGGGTTGCTTCTCCAGGTCAGTGAAATCATGCGGCAGCGACGCCTCGAGCTCGGCGCGTGGATGGTCCACGAAGTGGGCAAGCCGTGGACCGAGGCAGATGCCGACGTGGCCGAGGCGATTGATTTCGTCGAGTTTTACGCGCGTGAGGCGCTCCGGCTCTCCAGGCCCCAGCCGCTGACGCCATTGCCGGACGAAGAGAACTATCTTTTCTATATACCGCTGGGTGTGGGCATCGTCATTCCTCCTTGGAATTTTCCGCTGGCCATCCTCACCGGAATGACAATGGCGGCGGTCGTGACCGGAAACACGGTCATCATCAAGCCATCCAGCGATTCGCCTTCCATTGCTGCGCAACTAGTCGAGATTACACGTCAGGCCGGGTTCCCACCTGGGGTCGTCAATTTCCTGACCGGAAGCGGCGCTGAAATCGGAGACTCCCTGGTTTCTCACCCGCGCACGCGATTCATCGCTTTCACCGGCTCCAGGGAAGTCGGCCTGCGGATTAACGAGATGGCGGCGCGTGCGCAGCCCGGACAGGTCTGGATCAAGCGGGCGGTCCTCGAAATGGGGGGCAAGGACGCGATCATCGTTGACCAAGACGCAGACTTGGATGCGGCCGCGGCCGGTGTCGCGGCATCTGCGTTCGGCTTCCAGGGCCAGAAATGCTCCGCGTGTTCAAGAGCGATCGTCGTCGAAAAGGTGTACGACGAGTTCGTCGAAAAGCTCCGGTCGGCCACGCAGAAGCTAATCAAGCCTGGGGATGTCGCGGGCGGAGAGGCCAATTTCGGACCGGTGATCAATGACAGGGCTCGCAAGACGATCCTCGGATACATCGAGAAGGGAAAGCGCGAAGGCCGGCTCATCATGGGTGGGGGGCCGGGCCAGGGCGAAGGTTTCAACATCCAACCGACAATCATCGCCGATGTTGCGCCCAGCGCCACGATTGCCCAGGAGGAAATCTTCGGCCCGGTGCTGGCGGTCATCAAGGCTGGCGACTACGAGGAAGCACTTCGGTTTGCCAATGATTCCCAGTACGGCCTCACCGGCGCGGTCTACAGTTCGGATCCGGAAAAGCTGGCGGAGGCCGCTGAGCGGTTCCACGTCGGGAACCTGTATCTGAACCGGAAGTGTACCGGAGCGTTGGTCGGTGCCCACCCATTTGGCGGGTTCAATATGAGCGGGACCGACTCGAAGGCCGGCGGGAAGGATTATCTTCTGCTGTTCACACAGGCGAAAGTGGTGTCGAAAAAGGTCAAGTAGGGACTGCAGGCTGTTGCGGGCGAGTCTCGGGGACACAAAACTTAATTCGTGCGGAGTGCCGTGAAGACGCCGGCTGAATGCGAATTAAGTATTATGTCCCCGAAACTGGCCGAAACTTGCCCGCCGAGCGAATCTGGTAACATAGCCCTTGTATAAATCGACAATAATATCCGTCATTTTGCCGCAAGGAGACGCGTGTGAGTACGACCCCAACGGAACTGAGCGAGGATTCCTCGCCTCAAAGTATGCAGCCTGTCGTTAACGACTTCAGCATCCAGGTCGCGACAGTCAACGGTTCGGGAAGCCAGTCGTCGAACAACGTGCTGATGCGGGCCATTTTCCAGATGGGAATCCCGGTGAGCGGGAAGAATCTTTTCCCTTCGAACATCGCGGGACTCCCCACCTGGTTCACGATTCGGGCCTCGAAGCATGGTTACGTTGGAAGAAAGAAGGAGATCGATATCCTGGTCGCGATGAATCCGGAGACGGCGACCGAGGATGTCCAGTCCTTGGAGCCAGGCCGGGTCGTGGTTTACGAAGAGAAGCTGAAACTGGAAACCGTCCGAAATGATCTGATCTTCTACCCGATCCCCTTCAGTCAACTGGCGGGCCAGGTAATTCAGGATGTCCGGCTACGCAAGCTCCTGGCGAACATGATCTATGTCGGGGCTTTGGCCGAGCTCCTCGATATCGAGACCACGGAAGTTGAATCGGCGATCTCCAAGTGGTTCAAGGCGAAAAAGAAGGCGGTCGATCTGAACATCCAGGCGGTTGCCAGCGGCGCAGAGTATGTCAGGAACAACCTGACGAAACGAGATCCCTTCCATCTCAAACGGATGGACAAGACCGAAGGAAAGATCATCATCGACGGGAACTCCGCCTGTGCTCTGGGCAGCATGTTCGCCGGCGTGTCGGTCGTCACCTGGTACCCGATCACTCCTTCCAGCAGCCTGTGTGAAACCCTGATCGACTACATGAAGAAGTACCGGGTCGACAAGGAGACGGGAAAGGCGACTTTCGCGATCGTCCAGGCCGAGGATGAGCTGGCTGCGCTCGGGATGGCGATTGGAGCCGGATGGGCGGGGGCGAGATCGATGACGGCGACCGCTGGTCCCGGAATCTCCCTCATGGCCGAGTTTGCGGGTCTGGCCTACTACACTGAGGTGCCTTGCGTGATTTTCGACGTGCAGAGGGTCGGCCCAAGTACCGGGCTCCCGACGCGAACCGCCCAGGGAGATATCACCTCCTTGTACTACCTGTCGCACGGCGATACCAATCACATTGTCTTGTTACCATGCAACATGGAAGAGTGTTTCGAGTTCTCGACTGAGGCCTTTAACCTGGCCGAACGCCTTCAGCAGCCGGTTTTTGTCGCCACGGATCTGGACCTGGGGATGAACAACTGGATGTCCGATGCTTTTGAGTACCCGATCAAGCCGATGGATCGTGGCAAGGTGCTCAATCGGGAGGATATCGAACGATTGCACGGATTTGCCCGCTACCAGGATGTGGATGGGGACGGTATCCCCTACCGCACTCTTCCTGGGACCGAGCATCCGCTGGCGGCTTACTTCACGCGCGGAAGCGGCCACAATGACCAGGCCAAGTACACCGAACGTCCGGAAGACTACGAGAACACCGTCAACCGACTGGTCAAGAAATACGAGACCGCCAAGACCTATGTCCCACAGCCGGTGATCCGGTTCGTCAATGCCAACGAGGTCGGGCTGATCGCTTACGGATCTACGGATGCTGCCATGGATGAATGCCGTTACCAGCTCCATTCCGAGTATGGAATCGAAGCCGGTTACCTGCGCATTCGGGCGCTTCCGCTGACTCACCACGTCAAGGAATTCATCGAAGGCTTCAAGCGGGTTTATGTCATTGAGCAGAACCGCGACGGCCAGATGGCTGATCTCATTAAGATCGAGTCGGGCTGCGAGGGTGACAAGATCCGCAAGATCAAGCATTACAAGGGGATTCCGATTGACGCCCGGTTCATCACCGATTCCGTCGTTGAGATGGAAGGGATAGCCAGGAAAGCGACGTCTTGAGGCGAACGACAACGTCTTAGTTGGTTCTTGTGGTCCTCGATTGTAACTAGTTTGGAGAAAAGCAATGTCTTCTGCACCGGCACCGAAACCCAAAAACGTCAACCGCATTGGTTTGGCCATGGCCGACTACAAGGGTGCACCGTCAACGCTCTGCTCGGGATGCGGTCACGATGCGATTACCAGCCAGATCATCAAGGCGTTCTATGAGATGGGGGTGAACCCCAGCCAGGTCGCCAAGATGAGCGGGATCGGCTGTTCGAGTAAGTCGCCTGCCTACTTCCTGAGCACAGCGTACGGTTTCAATGGTGTTCACGGCAGGATGCCTTCGACGGCCAGCGGGGCAATGCTGGCAAACCGAAATCTGAAATGCATCGGTGTCAGCGGAGACGGAGACACCGCCGCCATCGGTCTCGGGCAGTTCTGTCACCTGCTCCGCCGGAACATTCCGATGATTTATATCGTCGAGAATAACGGAGTTTACGGGTTGACCAAGGGACAGTTTTCGCCGACCGCCGATCTTGGCTCGGCTCTAAAGAGCGGCATCGTTAACGACCTGCCGCCGGTCGATCTCTGCTCCATCGCTATCGAATTCGGCTGCAGCTACGTGGCCCGTTCCTTTGCCGGGGATCCGAAGCAGCTCGTCGCCCTCCTGAAAGGCGCGATCAGTCACCGGGGGACCGCCTTCCTCGACGTGATCAGTCCCTGCGTCACTTTCAACAACCACGAGGCGTCCACCAAAAGCTACCAGTGGGCCAAGGAGCATGAAGAACTGCTCCATCAGATCGACTTCATCTCTCACTTCGATCCGTTGGACACCGTGGACTATGCCGAGGGGCAGGCGGTGGATGTGGAGATGAGGGACGGGTCTCACATCCGGCTGCGCAAGCTTGAGCGGGACTACAACCCGATCGACCGCACCTCTGCGCTTAACATGCTGCAGGAGGTCCGACAGTCAGGCGAATTCCTGACCGGTCTGATCTACGTCAACCCGGGCGCCAAGGATTTCATCGAGCTCCTGGATATCGTGGACGAGCCGCTCGCCTATCTTCCCGAGGATCGATTGCGTCCGAAACGGGAAGTGCTTGACGAGATCATGCGGGAGATGATGTAGGGCAGCGGGCAGCAGGCAACGCGGGCAGTGGGCAGTCCGCATGGATCGCAGCGAGAACGAGCGGCGAGCAATCACCGTAAGGAGCCGCGCACGACAGCGAGCGCCAGCGAGCGAGTAAGCGGACCAACCACCCAGCCCCAGGGGGCAGTCGCGAGTAGCAAGAGCCAGCCTAAAGAGCATGTTGGTTGGTCCGCTTACTCGCTCGCTGGCGCCCTCTGCCGTGCGCGGCTCCTTCCGATCTCGCCGTAGCCAGAAGGCAGCAGGCAGGCAGGCAGCAAATACCGGCCTCTCGGAGCGCGGACATCTTGTCCGCACTCCCGAAGGCCCGGAATCCCCCGTTCGTCGTTTCCCACCCTGATTCTTCTTGCTAAATTTGTTTTAGTGTGTTACAACACGCTTATGGAAAGAGAGCTTCGGAAGAATAAGGCGCTCTGGGGTTTGTTTGATGCCGTCGTACTGCTTCAGGACCGTGAGGAATGCGCCCGCTTTCTTCGCGACCTGTGCACCCTGACTGAGCTGGAGGCGATGGCCGAGCGCTGGGAGGTGGCAAGGCTCATTGCCCAGCAGGTGCCTTACCGCCAGATCTCCGAGATGACCGGTTCCAGTACCGCGACGATTACCCGTATCGCCCATTGGCTTCACCACGGCGAGGGGGGATACCGAATGATGCTGGAACGCACGGCCAATGCCGGTGCTCCGGACCAGGTTGCGGAGCCGGGAATCAGGGAACAGTGAAACAATGGATGCCAAAAGCCAGAACCTGAAAATCGCACTCCAGCGAAAAGGGCGATTGGCGGACGGGTCTCTGCAGTTATTGCGGGCCGTCGGGTTGGACTTCGACTACCACGAGGGGAAGTTGTTCTCCCCGTGCGCCAACTTCCCCTTGGATATTCTCTTCCTCCGCGACGACGACATCCCGGAGTACGTGCAAGATCAGGTCACCGACCTCGGAATCGTCGGACTGAACGTGACCCAGGAACGGGGTGCCGAAGTGGCGCAGCTTGACTGCCTGGGCTTCGGTGCCTGCGTCCTGTCCATCGCAGTGCCCCGGAAGGGGACCCTGCGGAGCGTCTACGATCTGGGCGGCAAAAGGATCGCCACCTCGCACCCGAAAATCTTGGCTCGTTTTCTGGAGGAGAAGGGGATCAACGCAAAGGTGATCGAGATCAGCGGCTCTGTGGAGATAACGCCGAGCCTCGATGTCGCCGATGCGATCTGCGATCTGGTTTCGACCGGCAGCACTCTTCGGATGAACGATCTCGAACCGGTCGAGGTTGTGCTCCGATCCGAGGCCGTCCTGATCGCCAATCCGGCATCCCTGGCCAATGAACGGAAGAGGGAACTGGTGGATCGGCTGCGCATCCGGATTCAGGGGAACATCCGGGCGCGTCGAACCAAGTACATCATGATGAACGCCCCCGAATCAGCCTTGGAGGAGATCCGGGCAATTCTGCCGGGGATGAAGAGTCCCACGATTGTTCCTCTGGCCGAGGAGGGCATGATTGCCGTTCACTCGGCCGTCCCCGAGGAGCTCTTCTGGGACGTGATCGAGAAACTGAAACGGGCAGGGGCTTCGGACATCCTCGTCGTCCCAGTCGAGAAAATGGTGATCTGATGCAATCCTACGTACTTCAGGAATTGGCCGAATCCGAGGTGCGCCACCTTTGCCGCCGGAATCCAATCACCGATCCGGAGATCATGGAGACGTGCCGTGCGGTTTTCGAGGCGGTCGGTTCCAGGGGCGATCAAGCCCTGCGCGACTACACGCTGGAGTTCGACGGCGTGGAGATCCAAAACCCGTCCGTCAGCGAATCGGATTTCCGCCAGGCTGAGACCACGATTTCCGATCGGGTGCGTGCTGCCCTTGAAGCTGCCGCCGCCAACATCGAAAAGTTTCACCGCTCTCAACTGTCCGGCGAGGCTGCAGTCGAGACCGTCGAGGGGGTTACTTGCTGGCGCGAGTCCCGGCCGATCGAATCGGTCGGCCTCTACATTCCAGGCGGGAACGCGGTCCTGCCTTCGACCGTTTTGATGCTCGCCATTCCAGCCCGCCTGGCTGGTTGTTCCAGGATGGTCCTGTGTGTCCCTCCCGGAGCGAACGGCACGATTTCGCCCGAGGTGCTTTTCGCCGCTCGCCTGGCCGGCGTGAGCCAGGTTTTTCGGGTCGGCGGTGCCCAGGCAGTCGCCGCGATGGCTTTTGGCACTGAAACAGTCCCCAGGGTCGAGAAGATTCTCGGACCGGGAAACCGCTGGGTCCAGGCGGCCAAGCTTCTGGCGAGCCTGAACGGTGTGGCGATCGACATGGTCGCCGGTCCAAGCGAAGTCCTGGTGATTGCCGATGAATCGGCCGATTGCTGCCTGATCGCCGGTGATCTGATTGCGCAGGCAGAACATGGTGCGGACAGCCGGGCGGTCCTGGTATCCGTGTCGAGTTCCCTGATCACCGAGGTTGCGGCGGAACTCTCCAAGCAGTTGACCAGCCTGCCTCGCACGGAGTTCGCCTCTGCCGCACTCAAGGCGAGTTTCTCTCTGCAGGTCGAGAGCCTTGAGCAGGCATTTGATTTCAGCAATCTGTACGCGCCGGAGCACCTGATCCTGCACATCGAGAATCCGTCCGGTTGGGTGTCGAGGGTTCAGTCCGCGGGATCCGTATTCCTCGGTCCATGGTCTCCGGAAGTAGCAGGGGACTACGCTTCGGGGACCAACCACACGCTCCCCACATCGGGCTTGGCGCGTGCCTATTCCGGGGTATCGGTGGACACTTTCGTCAAGAAGATCACATTTCAGCAATTGACCGAGGCGGGATTGAGGAAACTGGCACCAACCCTCACCTGCCTGGCGAAAGTCGAGGGGCTTGAAGGGCATCGTCGTGCGGTTGACCTGCGTTTCATTGAGAAAACCGAAGAGCGAGGGAAATCGGAATGATGAGCGGTGACGCGACAAAGACCGACCTGAGAAGCCTTATCCGTCCCAACATCCTCGACCTTGAGCCCTACCACTGCGCTCGCGAAAAAGTCTTGGAAGGGATTCTTCTCGACGCCAACGAGAACCCCTTCCGTCACGAGGCGGACGGCATTCAGATGAACCGCTACCCGGATCCCTTCCAAAGGAAAGTCCGGTCTGTCCTCGCCTCGGTGATTGGCTTGCCGGCTGATTATTTCGCGGCTGGGGCCGGGTCGGACGAAGTCCTGGAGTGGATTTTCAAGGTGTTTTGTCAGCCGGGAAAGGACTGCGTGGTCACCGCGGAGCCGACTTACGGGATGTATCAGGTGACGGCCCAGATATTTGGTGTGGAAAGGCACGAGTTCCTGCTCGACTCCTGTTTTCAGTTCCGGACTGAGGAGTTTCTCCAACAGGTTCCCTCGAATGCCAAGGTCCTGTTCCTTTGCTCCCCCAACAACCCGACCGGCAACCTCCTCGAGCAGGACGAGATCCTTCGGGTCTGCCGGGAGTGGGGCAGAATCGTGGTGCTGGATCAGGCGTATGTCGACTTTGCACGCGGTGGCGACCTCTGCTCGGAGGTGCTTCGCAATCCGAATCTGATTGTACTTCGCACGCTCTCTAAAGCTTACGGGAGAGCCGCGCTGAGGTTCGGTTACGCTATCGCGGACCCGGTCCTCATCTCCTACTTCATGAAAGTCAAAGCCCCTTACAACCTCAACTCCATAACCATGGAGCACGCCTGCGCCGCACTTCGCGACCAGAATAGAAAGCAGGACGAAGTGTCTCGCATCCGGGCGGAACGCGAGAGAGTGACCGTAAGGCTGAGGCGAATGCCGGCGGTTGCAGAGGTTTTCCCGTCCGAGGCGAATTTCGTGTTGTTCCGGTGTCGCCAGGCCTCGCCGGTCGTCGACGGCCTTTTCAAGAAAGGCATCGTGGTTCGCGACAGGAGCTCCGTTGCGGGCCTTGCCGACTGCATCCGGATTACCGTAGGAACGCCCGAAGAGAACGACCTGCTTTTGAAGGAACTGGATTCACTGTTCAGGCAAATGTGAGCGCAGGGAGCAGAACCATGACAGAACGAACGGCAGCGATCAAAAGAGAGACCAGGGAGACCCGGATTGAAATCAAGGTGACGCTCGACGGGGAAGGCGACTGTACAGGTTCCACCCGGATCGGGTTCTTCGATCACATGCTTGACCTGCTGGCCAAGCACTCGGGCATGGACATCGACTACGAGGCCGAGGGCGACCTGCGTGTCGATGAGCATCACCTCGTTGAAGATTTTGGGATTGTGCTCGGACAGGCGATGGCTCAGGCGTTGGGGAGCAAGGCGGGCATCGAACGCTACGGATCGGTCGCCCTTCCCATGGACGAGGTTCTGGTCCTTGTGGCCCTGGATCTCGGCGGCCGCTTCTGCTTCCGGACTGACTATCGTCCGGAACGGCCGACTGTCGGGGATCTATCCACCGAGCTGGTCAGTCATTTCTTCCGGTCGCTGGCGCTCGAGTTGAAGTGCAGCCTCCATGTTCGATTTCTGAATGCAGGCGAAAACGAGCATCACCGTGTCGAAGCGATGTTCAAGGGATTTGCGCGCGCCCTGCGCGCCGCCATCCGTGTGGGTGCTTCGACGTCCATTCCTTCCACTAAAGGAGTGCTGTAGGAGGGTCCGCAACAGTTCAGGACCGACACCGCCTGCAGGAAACCACTATGATCGTCGTGATCGATTACCGGGCCGGCAATCTCTACAACGTTGGGAACGCTTTGCGATACCTGGGTGCGGAGTGGATTCAATCGAAGGACCCGGAAACCGTCCGTCGGGCGTCGAGAATCATCCTTCCGGGGGTTGGTTCCGCGGCCCCCGCAATGGAATCGCTGGCGGAGGAGGGGCTCCTTGACGTGTTGCGGACGACGAGGGTGCCTTTTCTGGGCATCTGTCTCGGTCTGCAGTTGCTCTTCGAGAGGTCCGATGAGGAAGACACTGACTGTCTGGGGATCCTGGAGGGTTCGGTTCGGCGGTTCGACAGTCGTAGCCTGAAGGTCCCGCACATCGGGTGGAACCAGGTTCGGGGAACCGACGACCGGCTTCTGGCGGGAATACCCGACGGGAGCAACTTCTATTTCGTCCACAGCTACTGCGCTTCCGCATCGGCTTCCACAACCATCGCGAAGACGGAGTACGGCGTTGAATTCGCGTCGGTTGTTCGCCGTCAGAACTTCTGGGGTGTCCAGTTCCATCCTGAGCGATCAGGGGAAGTTGGATTGCGGCTCCTGCGGAACTTTATTGAAAACGGGGGATAAGGATCGATGCTAGTAGTGCCCGCCATAGACTTGATCGATGGAAAATGCGTGCGGCTGTATCAGGGCGACTATGAAAACCAGACGATCTACAGCGAAGACCCGGTTGGGCAAGCGCTGAAGTTTCAATCGGTTAGGTTCTCCCGTCTGCACCTTGTCGATCTGCAGGGGGCGAGATCCGGCTCGGGTCAGAACCGCCAGGCGATCAAGCGGATCCTGAAGGCGGTTGCCATCCCCGTGCAAATCGGAGGCGGGATCAGGACCTTCGAAGACGTGAAGGAGCTTCTCGACGGGGGTGCCCGGTATCTGATCCTCGGCACCGTCGCCTTGAAGGAGCCGAGCCGGGTGTCGGAGTGGATCGAACGATGGGGACCGGAAAACTTCATCATCAGTCTGGATTTGCGCCAGGGGAAGCTCCAGAGCGAAGGATGGATCGAGCAAAGCCCCGTGACCCTCGATCAGATGATGGAGCGGATATCGCAGTGGGGGATAGGCCAGGTGATCTGCACGGACGTCGAAAAAGACGGCACGATGGAGCAACCGAACTACGAGACATACAGGACCCTCCTGTCCCGCCTGCCTGGCCGGGTCACGCTGCTGGCGGCGGGGGGAATCTGCAGCGTTCCTCACATCATGAAGCTGAAGGAGATCGGGGTCGGAGGAGCCGTTGTCGGTCGCGCCCTTTACGAAAACCAGATCCCCATGGAGGAATTGGCAAGTGCTGGCTAAGCGAATCATTCCCTGCCTGGATGTCGCCAACGGGCGAGTCGTGAAAGGCATTCATTTCGTCGACCTCCGGGACGCCGGGGACCCGGTCGAGCTCGGGGGGCGCTACTACCGCGAGGGCGCGGACGAGCTGGTGTTCCTTGACATCACCGCGACCGTTGAAGAGCGCAAAACCGTGCTCGACTGGGTACGCCGAGTCGCCGATTCCATCTTCATCCCGTTCACGGTCGGAGGGGGTATCGCGAGCCTCGATCAAATCCAGGAACTGCTGCGCGCCGGAGCGGATAAGGTGTCCGTCAACAGCGCCGCCGTCAAGAACCCTCAACTGATCCGCGATGGGGCGCTGGCGTTCGGCTCGCAGTGCATCGTGCTCGCTGTCGATGCCAAGCGAAAGGGCGAGGGTTGGGAAGTGTATGTAGGCGGTGGACGTTACCCGACCGGCCTGGATGCGCTCGAATGGATCAAGCGCGCCGAGCAACTGGGTGCCGGCGAAATCCTCCTCACATCGATGGACAGGGATGGGACGTTGAAGGGTTACGACATCGAGTTGCTGCGCCGGGTCAGCGAGATGGTCACGATTCCCCTGATCGCCTCCGGAGGTGCGGGGGACCCGGAACACCTGCTGGCCGGTCTGCAGGAGGGAAAAGCGGATGCCGTGCTGGCAGCCAGCATTTTTCACTACGGGCAATATACGATCGGCCAGGTGAAGCGTTACCTGGCGGACCGTGGGATACCGGTTCGGGAACCTGTGAAAGAGGTGGCATGTGATTGACGTCGCGAGTATCGACTGGGAGAAAATGAACGGGCTTATTCCAGCAGTCGTTCAGGACGCGGACAGCGGCCGGATGCTCATGCTGGCGTTCATGAACCGCGACGCGCTCGACCGGACGATCCAGACCGGGAAAGCAACCTTCTGGAGCCGGACGCGTAACACGATCTGGTGCAAGGGTGAGACTTCCGGCAACTTCCTGACGGTCCGCTCCTTGCACTTGGACTGCGACACCGACTCAGTACTGGTGGTGGCCAGCCCGGCCGGCCCTACCTGCCACACCGGGAGGAAGTCCTGTTTCCTCGAAGACGGCGAGTTCGTGGGGCCCGAGTTTCTGGGGTACTTGGAACGCCTGATCGCCCGTCGTCGCCAGGACGCGCCGGAAGGATCGTACACGGCCCGATTGTTTCGAGAGGGAATGTCGAAAATCGCCAAAAAGGTGGGCGAAGAGGCTGTCGAGGTGGTTGTGTCAGCCGGCCAGGAACGGCGAAACTCCGTGGAGGAGACGGCCGACCTTCTCTACCATTTGCTGGTCTTTCTGAACCAGCGGGATATCGGGTTGGCCGAGGTGATGCGTGAGTTGGAGCGCAGGCACCTAGACCGCTAACTCTTCCTGATCGGATTCTTCGTACCTCTTGCCTGCGATGAAGGCACGGATGAAGGGGTCTCCGGACGCGTGAAATTCCTCCTTCGTGCCCATGAAGTGAATCACTCCATCTTTAAGAAGGAGAATACGATCGGACACGATCTCAACGCAGCGCAGATCGTGCGTGACGACGATTGACGTCAGGTGTTCCTGACGGTTGAGCTTGCGGATCAGCCGGCTCAATGATTTTCCGATGATCGGATCCACACCGGTGGTCGGTTCGTCGTACAGGATGGCCTCCGGGTTGTTGGCAATGGCCCTGGCGATTGCCACCTGCTTTTTGGCCCCTACGCTCAGTTCTGTGAAGCGCGCGTCTCCCCAACCTTCCAACTCCACGGCTGAGAGAAGGTAGTCGACCCGTTGTGCGATCTTCTCTTCGTCTGCCCAGCCCTGCTCCCTCAGCGGATAGGCAATGTTTTCCCCGACGGTCAGAAAGTCGAACATCGCTCCGCTTTGAAAAACGTACGACACCGCCTTACGGATGTTGAGAAGCTCGCTCTCCCCCATGGCGGTAATGTCTGCCCCTTCAAAGCTGATCTGCCCCTGGTCGGGGCGCAGAAGGCCGACAATCAGTTTCAGCAGGACGCTCTTCCCGGTTCCGCTTCGTCCCAACACTCCCAGAGTTTCCCCGCGATAGATCGTGAGAGTGACGTCCTTGAGGACAGGATGATCGAAGGCCTTGTCCACGTTTTTCAACTCGATGATTGCCTCGTTTTCGTCGGAAGCATTGAACGGCCGTCGCTCCTGTACTGAGGAAGCGCCGGAGGCACGTTTCGGAAACCACCGGCCGACGATCATGATCAGCAAGGACATGTAGATCAGGAAGATGATGAAAAGAACGACTTTGAAGAACATTCAGAGACCATTCTAGCGGGGTTTTGAAGCGAGGAACAGGCACAACCGAATCGCCGGAGGGAGAGCTTCTTCCGGCGATTTCGATTGGCAGTAACGGGGAATCGTGATGAAAACTAATGTCGGATTTGGAATCGGACGAGCTTCCGAGCCATCTCTCTCTTGGTCGCAGGATCGCTGTGTTTGTAGTCCTGGAGCCACTGCCGGAAGTCCTTGGGCTTGGCTTGAAGTACCTCGCACACCCAAGCAAAGCTACCGGGGTAGTACTCGTCTGAAGCGAACCAGTCCAGAGCATCCTGCTGCCACAACTGCCATTCGCTATTCGTGGCCTTGGGCGCGACGATGTCTCGGAAAGCCTGGAGCAAAATCCCGATAGCCAGGTTTCGTAATGACGGATCCGGCCTTTTGGGCTGCGGGTAAAGGCCTTCACTTTCGATAACGGATGCTTTCATTGTCTTGAACAACTCTTTCTAGCGAACTACAGAACTTTCGACGGATGTCAAAAGCCCTTTTTATGTTGCAATTTATTGGACGTTACCAACGGGCAAAAGTTTCGTTTTTTCTTCCTAATTCTGGTACACGAAGTGGTTGCTTAAGAACGAATTAGGATTGATTTTCGTGTGCTTTCTGGTAGGTGCCTGGAAAGTACGTTAGAATCTTTTGAGCAACAAAGGAGGCGATTGATGCCAGTCGAAAGAAACGATGCGGTGACTCTCAAAGGTAAGCCGTTCACGCTGATAGGGCCGGAGTTGAAGGTCGGCGATTCTGCTCCGGAGTTCGTCACTGTAGGAAAGGACCTCAAGCCGGTGACCTTTGCCGACACCAAGGGGAAGGTCAGAGTTTTTAGCGTCGTCCCATCGCTGGACACTCCCGTTTGCGATGCGCAAACCAGGCGATTCAACCAGGAGGCCGCGCAGTTGCCAGGCGTCCAGGTGTATACCATCAGTGTGGATCTCCCGTTCGCCCAGAGTCGATGGTGCGCGGCCGCCGGAGTAGACAAACTGATCATGTTGTCAGACCACAAGGACGCTTCCTTTGGCGCCAGCTACGGAACATTGATCAAAGAACTGCGGCTGGAATCCAGGGCCATCTTTGTAGTGGACGAGGACGACCGTGTCCACTATGTCGAGTACGTGAAGGAAGTTGCGCATCACCCGAATTACGAGTCCGCCCTCGAAGCGGCGAGAAAAATCTCCAAGGTGCAATCGGCGTAACGAATGCGGAGTGCGGAATGTGGAATGCGGAATAACTACTGATATCAATAACTTAGCGCCGACCATGGCCGCGGATCATACCTTCGGTCGTTATTCCGCAATCCGCAATCCTGAAATTCGTTAGGGCTGAAGACGATATCCTCGAGTCTCCGTTTGGGCACGTGGTGGACAGCGTCCGCGTCCCGCCAATAGCGGATGTCACCTCCCGGTTTCACCTCTTCGATCACTACCTTTTCGATCGGAAGCCCCAGCGCCAGCACCAGCAGGATCTCGAGGTGCGGAGGAATTCCCAGGTCGCGTCGTAGCGCATCCCGTTTGATCGACGCGATCATGCAGCCGCCCAGACCCTTCTCGGTCGCGGCAAGCATGATCGATTGCGCCGCGATCCCATGGTCGCAATCGGCGTTCGGATGAACCTGCGTGTCGCACAGGAGGATGACGTAAGCCGAAGGTCGCTCCCCCGCCTGCGGCCCATTCCAATCCTTCAGATATCCAGCCCAGGCCAGGTGGGGAAAGATCAGTTTGTTGACCTCAGGGGTGTTGGCCAGGAGAAACTTGAGCGGCTGACGGTTTCCCGCGGAGGCGGACAACCGGGCACAATCGACCAGTTCGAGTAGTTCCTCCCGGCCGATGGTATAGCTCTCCTCGAAACGTCGATAACTTCTTGTTTTTGCTATAAGTTCCTTGATCATGGGGGTGAATTATAAGGGCATGAGGGCCTAATAGGCGATCCATTCTCGAAGAGGCGTCCCGATGAGTCGAACCAGCCTGACCCGGGCAGGCCGGCCGGGGCCAACTCCTTCTCCCAGAATGATTTCGTCTATTCCGTCGGCATCCACATCAACCGCACCGACGTTGCATCCATAGGCGTCCTTGTCGCTTTGGACCGAGAAATCGCGGATCTTCTCTCCGTCTGGTCGGATAACAGAGATCAGGGGTGGGTAGCCTCTGAGTGGCCCGGGCGCGACCACGAGCCCGACATTACCCGCCCCAACGCGGACGATCGCCGCATTGAGGCCGAAAGTGGTCCCGAACGTTTCCAGGGAACGGGAAAGGCGCGTATCTGTGTCGTATACCACTACTGTCGAAGGATTTATCGCGATAGGGGAGGCCCAGAGGAACAAAACCGGTGGCTGCTGCTTTGCTGCGGCGGAGCAATGGATCGCAGCGCGAATGCCATTGAACCAGCCTGGCCGCTCGAAGTCCCAGGTTGTCAGGACCTTGCCACTGCCGTCGACTTCATCGACCCGCTGCCGGCTGCCCGGACCGGGCCCCGGGGCCAAGAGCATGTGCCCGCACCCGATCGATACCCAGGCGCCGAAGTTGCCGCCTTTGAACCGATGCTCGCCCAGCAGGCGGCCCCCAGAGTCAAAAATCCTCACCCAGGCCGGGTTGCCGCCGCCTGGGCCGGGCGTGACTGCGATTTCGTCTCCCGGTCCAAAACCGAGATCGCCCACGGCGAGCTCGCCGGAGAACCCGTATTCAGGGAAGGCGACCCATTCTTTCAAGAGCTTTCCGTCGATATTGAATACCCGGATCCTGGAATGAGTATCTCGATCCGGTCCGGGAAGCGTGACTACAATCGGACTGCCGGCCACATCGTAACCGCCTGCGACCTTGACTCCCTGGCCATAGTAATCGTAGCGGTAGCCGGGCTTTCCAACTTCAAACTGTCCGAGAAGGCTGTACTTCATGAAAAGCATGAGCAGGGAGACGATGATTGCATGGGAAAGCCAGGACCAGATGAAATTCGGCACCCTGAAGAACAACAGGCACCAAAGGATTCCTCCGGCCAGGGAAGCGAGCGCAAGCGTGACGTTCGGAAGATGATAGGCGGCGAAGAGGGCAGCGGCCAGGATGGCGGCGAGGCTTCTGCTTCCGCCCAGGACTTCACTGCTTCTGAGTCTCAGGAAGTTCTGGAGCAGGTGTTGTTGCAGTCCCGCCCAGATGACGTAGTAGTAAACATCGCTCAGGCGGTCGAGGCGAAAAGAACCGAAAATGCCGCCGATCGCCAGGATCGCGGCCGCAAAAAGCAGGGTCAGCAATCCCCATGTCCTGGACCCGGCAACGAAATTATCGAAGCGAAAGCCGGTCTCCGCCCGGCTGTCACGGTGATACACGTGATTAAGCGCGACCAGGAGGACCGCACCGGTGTAGGTGACGATCAGGTACAGGTGGTGGTCATACTGGAATCGACCCCACCAGAGGTAGCCGAGCACCAGTGCGGAAAAAGCGGTCAAGGAGAAGAGCGAGACGACTCTAGGTATTCCGGTCACGGGGGGACCCTTTCGAAAACCCGCCTGCCCGGACGCCCGTGGTCACGAGCACAAGGGGCATGCCGTCAAGCGGGTTCTCTGCGACCGTCACTTTTTCTCCATACACGGTTTCGAGGATTTCCGGGACGATCACCTCTCGGGGATCTCCGGTTTTGATTATTGCCCCCCTGGACATCAGGACAAGCGTTTTGCAGAACGAGGCAGTGGCCGACAGGTCATGCGAGACGAGCACGATCGTGATGCTTCGCTCCTCGTTCAACTCGCGAAGCAGCCGGAAAACGCGCAATTGGTGGTGAACATCAAGATGAGCGTCCGGCTCATCCAGAAGCATGACAGCTGGCTCCTGAGCAATGGCCCGGGCGATCAGAACCAACTGGCGCTCGCCGCTGGACAATTGGGTGATGGATCTTTCGGCCAGGCCGAGCGTTCCGGTTCGCGCGAGCGCCTCCTCGATCACCTGATCTTCGTTCGCCTCCCCGGCGGAGGAGTGCGAGAAGCGACCCATCGTTACGATATCCCGCACAGTGAAAGGGAATTCAAACGTTCGTTCGTGGCTGACTACCGCCAGGCGCCGCGCGAAATCCCGTCGCGAATACAGACGCAGCGGCCTGTTATCAAAAAGAACCTGCCCTGAACCGGGAGTCAAAAGCCCGCTCATCAGCCGGAGCACGGTGCTCTTTCCGCTTCCGTTCGGCCCGACCAACCCCATCATGCATCGCGCCTCGACCTCCAGGGTGAGGTCCGAGATCCGGAAACCGGCCGAGTAGCCGAATTGGACCTGGTCGAGCTTGAGAATGTGCATGGTAAAGACAACTGCGCGCTGCGCACTGCGCACTGACGACTGACGACTGACGACTGACAACTGACAACTGACAACTGACAACTGACGACTGACAACTGACAACTGACGACTGACTCACGCGGAGTCTGGGGGACATAATACTCAATTCTCTTGCCGTAATTGCCAATCGTCCCGTCAGCACAGGAATTAAGTTTTGTGTCCCCGAAACTCCCGGCGGGTCAACTGATCGTCAAAATTCGCCGTGCTTGAGGCTTCGCCTCAGCAGGTAAACAAAATACGGTGATCCAATAAGCGCAGTCAATGCTCCGACTGGGATCTCGAGAGGCGCGACGGCGGTTCGCGCCAGAGAATCGGCCAGGATCAAAAAACTGGCGCCGCCCAGTGCCGAGACCGGGATCAGCGTCCTGTGCTTGGGACCGAAAACGAGCCGCATCATGTGAGGGACGACCAGGCCGACAAACCCGATCAGGCCCGAGGCAGCGACCGCGGCCGCAACCATGGCAGATGCAGCAGCAAAGAGAATAATCTTGGTTCTTTCCACGTTGACGCCGAGGTGAAAGGCCGTCTCCTCTCCCTGGCTCATGATGTCGATTTCCCGGGAATACAGCCAGCAGACCGCAAAACCGACCGATATCATCGAGCCGGAGATGAGCAGGAGGAGCGGGTCCGATTCAGTGAGGCTGCCCAGGAGATAGAAAAGTGCGTTTGTCGATTCCCGGTAGAACACCGAGAAGAAAACGTAAACAGCCGCGTTAAAAAAAAGACTCACGATGACGCCCGCGAGGATCATCGTTTGGATTGGCGCTTTCCCCTCGCTCTGGGCAATTCGGTACACCAGGATTATCGAAAGCAGGGCAAAGGCCAGGGCGGTGAAATAGAGCGCCGAGAAGTGGCGGAATCCGAGGAGGTTGGCAACCATCACTCCCGCCGCAGCCGCGCTCGAGGTTCCAAGCATAAACGGATCCGCGAGGGGGTTGCGAAGCAATCCCTGAAAGACAGCCCCGGCGCTCGCCAAACCGAAGCCGATGAACAGGCCGAGCAACACCCGCGGCAGACGGATCTGCCAGAGGATCGCGCTCGAGGGGTTCCAGACCGGGCCAAGCATGAGGCCGATCATGATCACCGCGCAGAAAAGGCACGCGAGCACGATCATCTTTGTCGCACGGCTCATCTTCGCTTTTCTCCAGCCGCCTTTTGGTCCGCCGCCGATCGGTCTGCGGTCGCCGTATTCTCGATGATTGCAGCCAACTGTTCAATTCCCTCAACCAGTCGAAAGCTGCCCCTTGACAGCAAATCGCGGTCGAAGTCGTCGACGACCCTGCCTTCCTGAACCGCCCGGATCGAATTCCAGCCCGGTCGTGCTGCGATTTCCGACCGCAGGGCTGAAAAGGCGATGATCAGGTCGGGATTGCGCCTGACTATCTCCTCCTTTGAGGCGAGCAGCGAGGCGATGTTCATGTCATCAAAAAGGTTGCGCCCTCCGGCCAGCGTGATCGCCTCGCTAGTAAAGCTCCGGCGTCCGATCGTCCAGGATGGCGGATCGATTTCCAGATAGACCGAAGGTCGATACTGCGATCGCTTCGCTCTTCGTTGAATGGCAGCCATTCGCCCATGCATCTGTTCGATCAGGCGCCCCGCCTCTTCGTTTCGCCCGAGCGCCTCTCCCACTTGTCTGATGAGAAGGTCGATCTCCTGAATTGACGCTGGGCTTACTATTTCGACAACCCGCAGACCCATGGTGCTGAGTTTCGGGACAATTCTGGAAGAAGTCCAGCGCTGCGCAAGCACGAGCGTGGGACGTAACGAGACGATTTTTTCCGTGTTCGGATTGATGAAGTCGCCGACCTTTTCGATCCGACGGGCATCGGCCGGATAGGTGCAGTACGAGGTGACGCCGACGAGTAGATTTCCGGCGCCAAGGTCAAAGACGGTTTCCGTCAGGGTGGGAGAGAGCGAGACGATTCGCGTCTCATTCCGACCTACCGGGGATGGGTCCGGCCGCCCGGTCAGAACGAACCAGGCCAGGCAGCCGATAAGAGCAAGCGACAGTACCGCTATTGCTGCGCGCAAGATCGATTCCCCCTTGACCTGACCCCGAGCGAAGCCAATAGCTTGTCGAGCGGAACAGAACCGCAAACGGAGCGTTTTTCAGCGCAGTGCGCGGATTGTCGCCGACAGCGACGATGCTCCTCGGCTGGATCCCAAGCTTTCGGTCCCGGGCATGTGTGGCTGCTTCCGGTCACAATCCGCGCACTTCGCACACAACGCTCCGTTGGGTGCGGTTCTGTTCCGCTCGGCGACCCGATTGGCTTTGCAGAGTCCACCACGTTCTTCAGAACCTCACCCTTACGCCGGCTCTGAAGTTAAAGGGAAGAGCCGGGTAACCAAGGGCTTCCTGGTAGCGCCGGTCGAGCACATTCTGAAAAGTCCCGTAAAGGTCAAGCGCTTCAGTGAGGCGCCAGCCAGCCGACAGGTCCCACCTCGCGTAACCGTCCACTTGGAGCAGACCGAGCCCATAGAAGTCATTGTCCGCTCGACTGCCTACCAGCACCAGCGAGGAATAGATGCGGTACCGGTCGCGTGTCCAGCCGGCCGAGAGTGCGCCGGAATGGGTAGGCCGGCGAAGCAGCCGGGCGCCTTCCCTCAGCACCGGGTGGTCGGGGCTCTCGCTTGCCAGGATCCGGGAGTTCAGATAGGTGTAGGAAGCGGTGACGTGAAGATCACGAGAAGCCATGACCCGGGTCGAATGCTCGAATCCCCATGCCTGGCTTCTTCCGATGTTCACGTATCGGCCCTCGTAGGTCTGGAAATCCACGGTGACGAGGTCGATCTGATTGACGAAGTTGTTGTAGAAAGCGTTGACTTCCGTCACCACGCGGTCGCCGTCCAGGTGCTGCTCGACACCGACCTCGGCGCTCTTCGTCTTCTCGGGCTTCAGATCCGGGTTCCCCCTGAAATACGGGTTCTGACTGTACGATTCCAGGAAGTTCGGCTCCTTGATTCCAATCCCAGCGTTAAACTTCGTGCGCATGCTCCCCCAGAAGCGATCGGGTTCCGCTTTCCGAAGCAGATAGGCTAGGGAGACCCGTGGCGTGGCGGCCAGGCCGAAACTTCCGTTATGGTCCACCCGGAGTCCTGTTGTCAGGGCCCACCGCTGTCCGGCAAACAGTTGATCCTGGAGGTACATCCCGGTGTTGTTCCTCGACGCCCGGACGTCTCCGACCGTTCCTCTTTCCTGTTCCCAGTCCAGCCCGGCGGCGAGCATGTGTCCGGAGACCGTCATATCCGTTTGGTAATTCAAGGTGTTGCGCCGGGTCGAGTTCAGATACGAATACGGGTAATCATAGGAAGGGAACGCCGCGGTCAGGTCCCCGAACGCCGGGAGGAAGGAGCCGGAATCGACCAGGTCCTCGGACAGGAGGCTGGTTCCGGAATGCGAGTAGTTCAGGGTGTGTTTCCACGTGTCGTCGGGACTGTAATCCCAACCGAGGGCTAACATGTTGTCCCGTTTTCTGTAGTTCTCCTCCAGATCCGGTGGGCCAAAGAGCACTGGGCCGGGCGCGCCGGCACGGCTTCGATCGGTTCTCGCGATCACTTTCAGGCTGGAGTCGGCCCAGAGGGCCAGCGAGGCTCGGGACGCGAACGAGTTCTCGCGGAAGAACGCGTTCGGGACCGAATTATCCGTTTCGAAATGGCGGAAGTCGGTGGTCAATCCAAACCGCCTGGTTCCGCCGGAAAGCGAGACAGCTCCCGTCCCCTGGCCGTAGTTGCCGAGGTCTGCTCGAACCTCGCCCTTTGGGCGTCCCCCCTCTTGCGGAGGTTTTCGACTGAAAAGCTGGATCACGCCGCTGATCGCATCGGATCCGTACAACGCGCTTTGCGGACCACGCACCACTTCGATCCTCTCGAGGTTGGCCGCGCTGATATTCGATATTTCGAGCGACCCGCCCGGCTGGTTGACCGGCATACCGTCGATCAGGACCTTTCCGTAGTCCGATTCGCCGCCCCTTATGAAGAGGCTGGTGAGCGAGCCGGGTTGACCCGTCTGGAGAATGTGAACGCCCGGCACCGTCCTCAGGAGGTCTGCCACTGTCTCGGGCTGGCGCGATTCGATCTCTTCGCTGTTGATCACGGTGACGCTGTTCCCCAGGAGCGTCTGGCTGCTTTCCGTCCGTGTGGCCGTTACTACGACCGTTTCCTTCAGCAGCTCCGGGCGAACGGTCATGTTCAAAACCCTCTCCTCTCCCTCCTGGAGGACGATTGGTTCGGACGTCTGGTCGAGTCCGAGCTCGAAGATGCGCAGCAGATACCTGCCGGGGGAAAGGTTCTCAAACCGGTAATCCCCGTCCTCGCCGCTAACCTGGGTAGCGTGCAACCCTCCCTCGCCGCTGAGCATCAGGCGGACACCGGGTACGGCTCGAAGCCCGGGGTCCGAAACGCGGCCGGACAAAGAGCCGGCCGATAGAAGAGCGCACAGGCAGAAACAGAGAATGAAGAAGATCGCAGAGGCATTACGTGAGACAGACATGGGGCCCTCCCGGGTGCGAATGCACCCAAGCAGCGCCAGCCGGGTTGTTTGGAAAATCGAGCATTTTCAACCCCTTGACGCGAAGAGTTGTTAATCGAGGACCGCCGGAGCAGGTTTCCTGGCTGACGGCTCAAACGCGACCTTCAAGGCCTTCCCCCGTGAGGAGTGGCCGGATGGCTTCTCCATCCTGATGAAGCTCGCTCGCCGATCACAGTGGCGCGACCGTGCGGGATTCTCACCCGCTTCCCTTTTCGCACCCCGTCGGTACCGAACAATTCGACAAAGAGGAGGTTATCAGATCGGCCCGGCGGAGACAAGACGGAGAGACAAAGCCTTATAATGAGCCAGACTATGCAGCACCAAATCATCGGGATCGCGGGGGCAGGGCGAGTCGGACAGGCCCTGGGCCGCCTGCTCGCGGAAAAGGGAGAGGCGGTTGTCGTCATCGCCAGCCGGACGACCGATCACGCTGCTGCGGCTGCCGATTTCATCGGTGGGGACATCCGTGCTGTCCGCTACGAGGAACTGCCTGGTCTGTGCGATCACCTCCTTCTGGCAGTCGCCGACGATGCCCTCGAGAGCGTGGCGGAAGCGATCGCCGAAGCTGGTTTTCGGGGCGGGGTCGCGCTCCACACTTCTGGTCTCCATGGAACCGCAGTGCTTCGGTGGCTTGCGCGCAATGGAACCGCAACCGGCAGCATGCATCCGCTCCAGACGATTCCGAGCCCTGGGCAGGGCCTCGTCGCTCTGCCGGGTGCCTTCTACTCGCTCTGCGGGGCCCCCGGGGCCGTTCAATGGGGCGGTCAACTGGTCAGCACCCTGGGCGGAAAGGCAGTCATCATCAGCGACGAGCAGAAGCCGTTGTACCACGCGGCTGCGGTTATGGCCTCAAACTACACCGTGGTGCTGGTTGACGCCGCCGCCCGGCTGCTCCGGCTGGCCGGTTTCGAACAGGAAGAAGCGCTTGCCGCACTAACCCCGCTCGTGACCACGAGCGCCGCCAACGCGCTGGCCGATCCAGTCGCCGCACTGACCGGACCCGTGGCGCGGGGAGACCTGTCGACTTTGAAACAACACCTGAAAGCGCTCGACGGGTCTGGTATCATTAGGTTTGCCGATTTTTACCGGGCCGCAGGCCTCCTGGCACTCCAGATTGCGGAGCACAAAGGACTCGACAAAGAACAAGCGAAGCGGATCGGCGAGCTTTTTCAGGCCGGGTCGAACAAGGTGAGCTGACGGATTCGCTTCCCGTGGGAAAAAGGACTTAGACTCCCTTTCATCCCTTAAGTGAATTTACACTCCATGGGCGGAGACATGAAACAGGTACGCGTAACCGATCTGAAATCGATGAAGCAGCGCCACGAGAAGATCGTCGTTCTGACTGCCTACGATGCGGCCATTGGAGCCTTGCTTGATCGGGCCGGGATTGACGTTATCCTCGTTGGGGATTCCGTCGGCATGGTCGTCCTGGGCTACGAGAATACCCTGCCGGTCACGCTCGACCAGATGCTTCATCACACGAAGGCGGTCACCCGCGGGGTGAAGCGCGCTCTCGTGGTAGCCGACATGCCTTTTCTGACCTACCAGGTCACTATACCCGAGGCGATTCGAAATGCCGGGCAACTTCTCCAGGAAGGCGGAGCCGCGGCTGTGAAGATCGAAGGCGGACAACCTGTCGTCGAACTGACCAGGCGCCTCGTCGAAATCGGGATACCCGTAATGGGGCACCTTGGGCTTACTCCGCAATCCGTCCATCAGTTGGGCGGTTTTCGCATGCAGGCAAGGACCGACCGTGCGGCCGCACGGCTGGTCGAAGACGCTCGCTGTCTGGAAGAAGCGGGCGCGTTCTCGATCGTCCTCGAGTCGATCCCTGAAGAAGTGGCCGCCACCGTGACCGACGCTCTGGCAATCCCCACCATCGGAATCGGCGCTGGACCGCACTGCGACGGGCAAGTCCTTGTGAGCTATGACATCTTCGGACTTTCATCCTATGCGCCTTCTTTCGTGAAGCAGTACGCCCGGGTCGGTGAAGTCGTGCTGCAGGCGGCGCAGGATTATTCCCGGGAGGTCAAATCGGGGGTGTTCCCGGCCGCCAAGTCTCGCACCAAGGAAGAGGTGGAACCGAAATGATTCATCTGGCTGAATCGATCGAGTCGATCAGACAGATGGTGCGGGCCGCCAATGCCGAGGGGAAACTGGTGGGACTCGTTCCCACCATGGGTGCGCTTCACGCGGGGCACGGCCGGCTTGATCGAGCAGGCGCGCCGGGACTCGGGTTTCGTGGTCGTTTCGATTTTCGTCAATCCCCTGCAGTTTGGACCGGCCGAAGATTTCGAGAAGTACCCCCGGGATCTTCGAGGCGGATGCGGAATACTGCCGCAAACTGGGAGTCGACGCCCTGTTTGTTCCCCCGGTCAAAGACGTTTATCCGGACCAACCACTGACCTTCGTCGAAGTAACCGGTGTAACTGAAGGTCTCTGTGGTCGATTCCGTCCGGGTCACTTTCGTGGCGTGACGACCGTCGTTCTGAAACTGCTGAACATCGTCCAGCCCCACAAAGCGTACTTCGGGGAAAAGGACGCGCAGCAGTTGGCCGCCGTGAGACGCATGGTCGCCGATCTGAACCTCCCCGTCGAAATCGTCGCCGTGCCGACGGTTCGGGAACCGGACGGGCTGGCAATGAGCTCCCGTAACCGGTACCTCGATCCTGAGCAGCGCCGGGTGGCAGCCTCACTCTACCGGGCCCTTCAAGCCGCCCGGCAAAGCATCGACAGCGGGATAAGGGATCCAAACCAGGTCAGGCGGGTCGCTCTTGCTGTTCTGGAGTGTGAGCGACAGATCGAGACCCAGTATCTGGAAGTCGTCGATGCCGCACTCATGACGCCAGTCGAGATAATTGACAAGCCGGTGCGCGTGGCTGCCGCCGTGTGGATTGGATCCACGCGCCTGATCGATAATATTTACTGCGAGGCAAAGTAACACTGCATGCTACGCATGATGTGCAAGTCGAAGATTCACCGGGCAACCATCACGGATGCCAATCTCCAATATGAGGGCAGCCTGACCGTCGATCGGGATTTGATGAAAGCCGCTGATTTGCTCCCGTCCGAGCAGGTTCAGGTGGTGAACATCAACAACGGTGCCCGTTTTGAGACCTACGTGATCGAAGGCGCGCCGGGCAAAGGCGAAATCTGCCTGAACGGCGCGGCCGCTCGTCTTGGTCACCCGGGCGACAAGGTCATCATTATCTCCTACGCCTTAATCGAAAACGAAGCGGCTCGGTCCCACGAGCCCATCGTCGTGCACGTCGACGACCGCAACAGAATCCAATCCGAGAGTCCCGCCGGGGTAATAGAGCGCTGACTCGGCTCCGAAAAAGACCATCTGCTGAAAAACGCAACAATACGGCCATTCTTCCTGCGTAGTTTCTATACAGGCCCTCTAACCCCTTGAATTTTCGTGTCTTTCCCCGAGACCGCTGGACCTCGCGCGCGCCTTTGGCCTTGGACCGTTGATAATCGCAACAGGTGGTCATTTGGGCATGTTTCCTATAAGGCTATAAGAGACAATACCTTAGGAATGATATGTGTTGACTTTTTGGTTTGGTACGGGACTTGCTTAGTATGTATACCGAGCTAAGGCGGAGAGTGAGATATGAAAAAGGAAAGCAGTCCTGGGGAATTCTTCGACGACTCCGAACAATGCGTCTGGATGACTGCGGGAGTGGTCGACTACAAGCTCTGCGATCGGCACTTCGAGTGTGACGATTGCCCGCTTGACGTGGGGATCAGGAAGGCAGCCGAGGGCCGGCACAGAACCGGAGCGTCGGGGCCGGGTGGTTCAAGGGACCGCCGGGTGGTCGAAGAACTGACGAGGAAGGTAGAGGGCTACGTGCTCCCCAATGGCCTGTTCTACCACGGTCGTCATGCGTGGATGCGCATCGAGGAAGGTGGGCGGGTTCGAGTCGGACTCGACGACTTCGGACAGCGCCTGGTCGGCCGGGTCTACTCGGTCAATTTGCCCGAGCCGGGCAGACGGGTGGGTCCCGGACAGCCGGTATGGCGAGTCGTCCATCGGGCAGGGGAGACGGATTTATGTGCTCCGGTGCGCGGAGTCATTCTGGAAGTCAATGACAAGCTGGCGCAGCAGCCCTCGTTGGTCAATCGTGATTCCTATGGCTCGGGCGCGGCATTTCTGTTGCAGCCGACAGGTTTGGCCGAGGACCTGCGAGCTCTCTTCTATGGGAAGCAGGTCGAGCGCTGGTTTCACGCAGAGATTGAAGATTTGCACGCACGGCTTTTCCAGCTGGTAAGCATGGCCAGCCCGGTATTGGGTCAGACGATACAGGATGGAGGGATGCCGATCGAGGATCTTTCGGCAGTCATCGATCCTGGTCAGCTGCAGGCTCTCATCGATCACTTTCTTTCAGCCAGGCGCGGCGCAGGAAGTGACGAAGACAAAGGGATTGAATGGAGGGGTTTCAATATGGTTCCGATATTCGTTATAGCAACCGTAGTAGTTTTCATACTGGCCGATGGCCTGCTCCAATGGTCGAGGGCTCGCCGGAAAGAAGCGGTGCCCCAACTGACGGCTTCGATCCCGGGCTTTGAGCTGGCGGGAGTTCAGGCGCCGGCAGGACTGTTTCTGGATTCCGGTCACACCTGGTTGGGACTGGAACCGACCGGGGAGGCGAAGATCGGCCTTGATGGATTTGTTCAGCGCGTTCTCGGACGAATCGATAAAGCCCAGGTGCCGTCCGAGGGGCAGTCAGTCCGGCGAGGCGACGAGCTCTTTTCGGTCAGCCAGGGAACCCGCAAGGCGATTTTCAGGTCGCCCATTGATGGGGTCGTCGGACTGGTCAACCAGGCGGTCGTACGGGATCCGGGGTTGATCGCAGCCGACCCCTACGAGCGGGGCTGGATCTGCACTGTGGAGCCGGAAGCGCTCTCCCGCGATCTGAAAGTCTTGAGGATCGGGGAGGAGAGTCGGTCCTGGCTCGCCGAGGAGATCCAGAGATTCAAGGACTTCTTCGCAACGCTGTCGGTGCAGCACATGGCCCTGGGCCCCGTGGTCCAGGATGGTGGACAGCTGACTGGCGGAGTCCTTGAGTGTATGGACGACCAGGCCTGGGCCAGGTTCAACGAGGACTTTCTAAAGCCGGTTCCGGAACCGGACGAAATGCACTCCTGATGAGCTCCGGGCGGGCTGGCCCTCGCCGGCCCGCGTCTGGGATTTCCTGCAACAAGAAAACGGGTGAATGACTTGTCCAGCCGGATCGGGCCGGACGACCAAGGAGAGTCTCATGTCGAGTACAAGCGGGACAAGAAGGAAGGGAATACTGCTGGACACCACGCGGTGCGTGGGTTGCGGGGCCTGCTACCAGGCCTGCAAAGAACAGAATCAGCTGCCGAAGACCACTGATAATTTCCTCCAGGACAACCTGAGTTCGAAAACCTTCACGGTGGTCAACAATCGCTCCGGCCGATTCGTCCGCAGGATGTGCATGCACTGCGAGGAGCCGACCTGCGCTTCGGTATGCCCGGTCGGCGCCCTTCAAAAAACGGCCGGCGGCGCAGTGGTCTATGCGAAGGAAAAATGCATCGGCTGCCGCTACTGCATGCAGGCATGCCCGTTCGGTATTCCGAAATACGAGTGGGAGAGCGCTTTCCCTTACGTCAAGAAATGCGACATGTGCGCCGGTCGGCAGGCCAGGGGATTGTCCACGGCTTGCGCTACGGCGTGCCCGACCGGCGCCACTCAGTTCGGGGATCGTGAGGAACTCATCCGCGAAGCCAAGCAGCGTATCGCAGCCGATCCTGGCCGGTACTCAGGCCACATCTTCGGACTCGAAGAGGTGGGCGGAACCTCGGTCATGATCATCTCCGATGCCTCCATCGCGCAGCTCGGATACCCGGCCGACATGGGCAAGGAGCCTCTCCCGCAGTTGACTTGGGCCGTACTCGAGAAGATCCCCAAGGCCGTCAGTTTCGGAGGCGTTCTGCTGGGTGGCATCTGGTGGATCACCAAGAGGCGTGAAGAAGTTGCAAAGGCAGAAGGCAAACAGCGCCGAGCTCTGCCGAAAAGGGAGCAGATATGAACACGAAGCCTTTCTCGTTGTCTCGAATTTCGGTCTGGCACGCGGTGCTGGTTGGCATCCTGGGCGCGGGCCTGTACAGCACGTACGTGCGCTTTTTCCACGGCCTGGGCGCCAGCACGGCCCTCAGGGACGGGTTTCCGTGGGGTCTCTGGATAGGTTTCGATGTTCTGTGCGGAGTTGCCCTGGCGGGCGGTGGCTTCACCGTCGGCGCGGCGGTGTACGTCTTCCATGCCGACCGCTTCAAACCAATCATCCGCCCCACGATTCTGACTGCCTTCCTGGGTTACATGCTGGTGGTCGTCGGACTAATGTTCGATCTGGGCCATCCCTGGTACATCTGGCACGCAATCATCATGTGGAACCCGCATTCGGTCATGTTCGAGGTGGCCTGGTGCGTCATGCTCTACTCTACGGTCCTGGCCCTCGAATTCAGCCCGATCCTGTTCGAAGGTTTGGGCTTCAAGAAAGCGGCCGATGCGGTCCATCAGCTCATCGTGCCCCTGGTGGTTCTGGGCGTCCTGCTCTCGATGTTGCACCAGAGCTCTCTCGGTTCGCTCTTTCTGATTCTGCCGGGCAAGCTCCACCCGCTTTGGTATTCGCCTCTGCTCCCGATCTTCTTTTTCATCTCGGCGGTTGCGCTGGGCTGCGGCATGACGATCTTCGAGTCATTCCTCAGCTACCGCGTGTTCCGCAAACGAATCGAGATGCACATTTTGAGTGATCTCGGGAAAGTGATGGCGGTCGCGCTCATGCTCTATCTTTTGGTCAAGTACCTGGATATGAGCAGTCGCGGAGTGCTGGGACTCGCCTTCCAGCCGACCTACGAAGGCCGCATGTTCCTGTTCGAGATGATGTTGGGTGTGGTTGCCCCGCTGATCCTGCTGCTGATCAAACGTGTCCGGAACGACGAGTTCGGTCTGTTCACGATCGCCTGCATGGTCGTTCTCGGAATCGTGACCAACCGGCTCAACGTCGCGACCACGGGGCTGGAATCGTACGCCGGGCGGTACTTCCCAAGCTGGATGGAATTGTCGGTTACCGCGATGATCGTGGCTTGCGGCTTCGTGGCCTTTGGGCTCGCCGTGAAGTACCTTCCGGTGTTTCCCAAACACGAATTCGAAGCGGAGTCCCGCCTCCCCGTTCCCCGTCTCCCGTTCGTCGACGCTCTCCTGCGGCCTGCGGCCCGGCCGGTGTTAACGGTTCTTGTCGCCACTGTGGTTCTTGTGATCGGCATGAGCACTCTGGCCTACAGCGGTCTGCTTGCCAGAAAGCCGGCCAACAGTGAACCTGCCGAGAAACGCCCGGACGTCTCCGCCGGGATCGCCCAGATGAACTTCCGGGAAGTGCTCCTCACCAGGGGAGCCGAGAGCCCCGGGCAGGTGACATTCAACCATGCCTCACACGTGGATACCGAAAAGCCGAGCTGCGTGGGTTGCCACTCGCAGCGCTTCCGGATCCTGAAGACGACGGCCCTTCCGGCGAAAATCGACATGCATGACAACCAGCACTGCGGCTCCTGTCATGACGGCAAGACCAGCTTCAGCGTGACCGAAGACTGCGAAACCTGCCACTCGGGGCAGTAGCCAGCAGGCAGCGGGCAGCAGGCAGCGGGCACTGTGCCAGGCGCAAAAAAAGGCGTTGCTCACAACGAGTGTGTGACAACGCCTTTTTCGCGTTCAGAGAGTCCCGAAGTCCCACTTGAATCCCCGCCTCCCCCGATGAAATTTTCAACAAAGATGGGGTCCGACACTTTATACTTATGGTCAGGTGGGTTTTAGAACGTGGTCTATCAGAAGATCCGCAGATTTACTTTCAGCCTCAGTCTGAAGCTGAGCATCTGCTTGGTCGGCAGCATGATCGTCGTTTTTCTGCTGCTCGGCTATTGGCACATTTCTCTACATGAGAAGCACCTGGAAGAGCTGACTTTTCAGAGTGCGGAACAAATCAGCGATGCGATCAAAAACAGCACCCGCTACAGCATGATGAAGAATCATCGTGACGAGGTTTTCCAGATCATCCGGACTCTGGGCGGGGAGCCAGGCATCAATAAGATTCGAATTTTCAACCAGGATGGCGGTATCAGTGTGTCGACGGACCCGACCGAGGTCGACACCCAGGTGGACAAACGAGCCGAAGCCTGCTACGCCTGCCACGTGCAGGAGCAGCCGCTCACCCGGCTGAACCGCCCGGATCGCGTTCGAATTTATAAATCGGCGAGCGGCGAGCGAATTCTCGGGTTGATCAACCCGATCCAGAACAGCAACGACTGCCAGGGTGCAGGCTGTCACCCGAGTGTGGCCGACCAGAAGGTTCTTGGCGTCCTCGACGTGACCATGTCGCTGGCAAAGGCAGATGCGATGATTGCGTCGGGGAGACGGCAGATGATCGGCACGGTTGCCGTTTCAGCTGCCCTCATTTCGGCGATTTTTGCCGGCCTGATCTGGTTCATGGTCTATCGGCCGGTCCGCCGGCTGCGGCTGGGAACTCAGCAGGTCGCGGCGGGCGAGCTCGACTACAAGATCGACATTTCGTCCCGCGACGAGATCGGCGACCTGGCGGCTTCCTTCAACCAGATGACCGAGGAGCTCAAACGGGCGAAGGACCAGGTGGCGGAGTGGACCAGGACGCTGGAAGAACGTGTCGAGCAGAAGACTGAGCAACTCCAGCGCGCGCACCAGAGAATGATCAAGGTCGAACGGATGGCCTCCATGGGCCAGCTGGCTGCCATCGTTGCTCATGAGGTCAACAACCCGCTGGCCGGAATCCTGACTTATGCCCGGCTGCTCATCAAGCGCAGTCGGAACAGCCAGTGGTCGGTCAACGAAGTCACCGAAATGCGAGAGGATCTCGAGTTGATCGCGAACGAAGCGTCGCGGTGCGGCGAAATCGTGAAGGGACTGCTCCAGTTCTCCCGCCAGACCAAGAAGAACTACCAGCCCAATGACCTGAATCAGCTCATAAGGGAGTCGATGCGGCTGATCAAGCACAAGCTGGACTTAATGAATATCCAGACGAGTGCCTGCCTCCAGCCTGACATCCCTGCGATTGTCTGTGACGCCCAGGAGATTCGCCAGGCCCTTGTTGCAATCCTCATCAATGCCTGCGAGGCTGTCTCTCCGAATGAAGGTTTCATTGAGGCGGGAACCCGGCACCGGGTTGATCTCGGGGTCGTGGAGATATGGGTCCGGGACAACGGCATCGGCATGGATGAAGAAACCCAGAAGCATATCTTCGAGCCCTTTTTCACAACCAAGGAGCACGGAAAGGGCGTGGGGCTGGGCCTTGCGGCGGTGATCGGGATTGTGAATCAGCATTCGGGCGAGGTCGATGTGGAATCGCACCCGGGCAGCGGCACCACTTTTACCATCCGATTGCCGCTCAGCTCCGAGGCGGCAGCTGCTCCGGATATCAAAGCGGCGGTATTGTAGGCAGAGAACAGGAGACGGGGCCGCCTGTCAGCCCGGGTCTCGCAACTCTTCTTCGAACTTAGAGGGAAGGCTCATGGAGGTCAAAGTTAAGGCGCGGATTCTCATCGTGGATGATGAGTTGATCGTGCGTAAGTCGCTCGCCAGCTGGTTCCAGGAAGAGGGCTACTCCGTCGACACTGCCGAATCAGGCAAACAGACCCTGGAAAAGCTTGTCCAACAGGACTGGGACGTGTTCCTCCTCGATATCAAGATGCCGGGCATGGACGGGCTCGAGCTTCAGAAGAAGATCAAGGAAGTCCATCCGGAGTCCACGATTGTCATTATGACGGCCTACGCCTCTGTTGAGACGGCCGTCGAAGCGATGAAGCAGGGTGCCTACGACTACATCGTGAAGCCCTTCGAACCGGAGGACCTCGAGCACATCGTCCGAAATGCCGTCGAGCGGCGCCAGCTATTGACGGCCAACACCAAGCTGCGAGAGAAGATCGATGAAATGAGCCCCTACCATGGGGTTATCGGCCGCAGCCAGGCACTCAAGAAGGTCCTCGAGGAAGTCCGAATGGTCGCCGAATCGGACACTACGGTGCTGATTCGCGGTGAGAGCGGCACGGGAAAGGAAGTCATCGCCCGGGCGATCCACGCGACCAGCTTGCGCCGCTACATGCCAGTCGTCGTGGTGAACTGCGGTGCACTGGCCGAGGGAGTTCTGGAAAGTGAGCTTTTCGGTCACGAAAAAGGTGCGTTCACCGGGGCTCAATATCGACGCAAAGGCAAGTTCGAAATGGCGGACGGGGGAACCCTCTTCCTCGATGAAATCGGCGACATAAGCCTCAAGACCCAGGTCGACCTTCTGCGAGTGCTGGAGGAACGAAAGATCTGCCGAGTCGGAGGCAACACGTACGTACCGGTTGACTTTCGCCTGATTGCCGCCACCAACAAGAACCTGGAAGAGATGGTGGCCGAAGGAACTTTCCGAGAAGATCTCTACTACCGCTTGAACGTGTTTTCCATCTATCTCCCGCCGTTGCGCGACAGGCGAGAAGACATCTCCCTTCTGATCGAGCACTTCCTGAGAACATTCTCCCAGACGATGAATAGACCACAGCCGACGATGTCGAAGGAAGCGATGCAGCTTCTGATCGCGCATGACTGGCCAGGCAATGTCCGCGAGCTCCAGAACGCAATGGAACGCGCGGTCCTCGTCTCCCGTGGCGGGGAGATTCAGCCGAAGGATCTTCCGTTCGCGTCCGACGACGCGCACAACGCCGTGTCCGGGAAGTCGTTGGCCGATGCTGAGAGTCTTCATATCCAGCGCATCCTGGAAGAATCGGAATGGAACATCTCCCGTGCCGCCCGGTTGCTCGAGATCGATCGAGTGACTCTCTACAACAAGTTGAAAAGGTACGGGATCAAACGGGACTGATTTCCAGCCCGCCACTTTGCGACGGGCTGAATGCTAGAAACAGCTGTCGGTGGTTGCATGCCCGAGATTCAGCTTGTTCGGGTGGGTAGAATCGAGCCGGACGTGGTCGAATTCCTGTCCATGGCTCTCCCCGATGTCTTCGGGCTCGATTGCCGGATGTCCCCTTACAGTGTGGATCCCAGCCAGGCCTTCAAACAGGTGCGGCAGCAGTACAATTCGATGGATATGCTGCTGGCTCTGTCCGGTCTGCAATCCCATCCCGGGGACAAGGTTCTCGGCCTGACTTCCGTCGACCTGTTCATACCGATCCTGACCTTCGTATTCGGCCAGGCGCAATTGAACAACCGCCTCGCAGTGATGTCGACCTATCGTCTCCACCAGCGTTTCTACGGGCTTCCAGAGGACGACGACCTGCTTTTAAGACGGTGCGAAAAGGAGGCGGTTCACGAGCTCGGGCATACCTTCGGCCTTGTTCATTGCTCCACGTTTGACTGCGTCATGCACTTCTCGAACTCGGTGGACGAAGTGGATCTCAAGTCCAGCGCTTTTTGCGCGGAATGCGGCCGGACCCTGGAGTTCGGGCAGAGGCAGCTGGACGGGAAGCAGGCAGAGCGCCGTGTGGTAGCTGGGCCATCCAAAATCTTGGATAAACGCTGATCTCCTAGTGTCCCGCGCAATTAGCCTTGCTCCTGCTTCCGCCGCACCATTTTTTTGAATCGTGTTTTCAGCGCCGGCGGCCGAAGTTCTTCGGGATCGGATGGTAACCCTTTGAAAAGGCGCTAGTTATCCCGTAGAAAGAAAAAACGGCACGGGAATTGCTACTAACTAAAGCGATTCGAGTCGAGCAATCGACTAGGGTCATTGGATAAAACGACCTCGTTTGTGAAGGTCGAGGGAAGCATACCAGAGGGCCGGAATTTTTAAAGAGCCTGGGATGCCATAGACATTCTTGGTTCTCTGGTATGCTCTTTTTTTTGTCTGCTCGTCCCCTCTCCTCGCTCCCTGTCTCCTTGTCTCCCTTGTCTCCTTGTCTCTGCCTCCCTGTCTCCCGTTTGACAGCCTCGGCAGCCTCGGGGTAAAAAGAGCTTTGTCGTAAACCTGGCGGTTCGCACCGGATGGCTTTTTTCTAGAAAGGCGGAATGTGTGATTTTTCTGGGTGTTGATTGCGGGACGCAGAGTCTCAAAATTATTGCGTGGAACAGTGATACCGGGGAAATGGTGTCGGCCGCACAGGCCTACGATTTGATTGACGGCTTGCCGCCGGGGCACAAGGAACAGCATCCCTCCTGGTGGGTTGACGCGCTTCATCAATGCATCAGCCAACTGCGTCAGGCGGGAGTAGATCTCGGCGCGGTTGCGGGAATCGGTGTCTCCGGTCAGCAGCACGGACTGGTGGTTTTGGATTCGGAGCTGATCCCAATCCGTGCTTCCAAGCTCTGGTGCGATACAAGTACGGCGGCCCAGTGTTGCCAGATCATGGAGTCGGCGGGCGGCGAGGGCGAATACAAGCGTGAAATCGGAAACAGTCTTCCTCCCGGCTTCACCGCGTCCAAGATCCTCTGGTTGAAACAGAACGAGCCGGAGAACTATGGCAAAGTCCGCCACATCCTTCTCCCGCACGATTATCTGAATTTTTACCTGACTGGCCGCATCACCGCGGAGGCTGGGGATGCGTCGGGGACCGGGTACTTCCGAGTCCGTGAGCGCGACTGGTCCGTTGCCTCGCTTCGGGCGATCGATGCTGACCGGGATCTTCTCGCCTGCCTGCCCCCGCTCATTCAGTCGGGAGAGTCTGCAGGCCGGTTGCGAGCGAATCTGGCAGCGGAATGGGGTATGAATCCCCAGGCCCTCGTCAGCTCCGGGGGCGGGGACAATATGATGGGGGCCATCGGATCGGGCAACGTCACGTCTGGCACTGTGACGGTCAGCCTGGGAACGTCAGGTACCCTGTACAGTTACAGCTCGATCCCTGTGACTGATCCGAAGGGCGAGATCGCCGCTTTTTGCGATAGCACCGGAGGATGGTTGCCGCTCGGTTGCACGATGAACGTAACGGTTGCCACGGAAATGATCCGCTCCGCGTTCCTTCCGGGTACTCACCAGCAATTCAATCAGGCGATCGAGGAAGTCCGGCCTGGCGCGGACGGACTGGTACTCGTTCCGTACCTGGAAGGTGAGCGGATGCCGAATGTACCGGATGGAACAGGCGTTCTGCTCGGCCTCCGACCGTCCACGGCCACCCCCGCCCACCTGGCCCGCGCTGCCATGGAAGGGGTGACTTTCGGGCTGTACTACGGGATGGAGAGAATGCGCGAGCTGGGCATCGCTCCATCGGAGATACGGCTGATTGGGGGCGGTTCCCGCAGCCGCGTCTGGCGCAGAATCGTGGCGGACGTCTTCCAGGTTCCGGTGGTCTGTCCTGAAAACCAGGAGGGCCCTGCTTTCGGGGCGGCCCTGCAGGCTCTGTGGACCACCTCGGGCGAAGATATCCGGTCCATTGTGGGCCGAAACGTGAAGCTGGACGAGTCGACTCGGGAATGTCCGGACCCGAAGAGGAGTGAGACATATCGCCGACTTTATGGGGTCTACGCGCAGTTTAGCGGCGAGCTGATCGCCGGCGGTGTTTTCGGGAAACACCGGGCGTTCATCGAAGGGAAAGCGTAAGGCGAAAATCAAAGGACCGCAAGGACCGCAAGGACACCAAGGACGAGGGAGGTAACCTGCAGGTTCTTCTCTCCTTGTTGTCGTTGCGGTCGTTGCTGTCCTTGTGGTCCTCGGGGTCGGGCAGTTTCCCCTAAACCGCGAGTTCGCCCTTCAGCACGGTGACCGCCTGGCCTCTGATGAAAACACGGCCGTCCCGGGTCTCGACTTCCAGAATTCCTCCACGGGCCGACGCCTGGAAGGCTCGCATCGACTTCTTACCCAGCCGCATCGCCCAGTAAGGGGCCAGGCAACAGTGAGCTGACCCGGTCACCGGGTCCTCATTGATCCCCGCTGCCGGGGCGAAGAATCTCGAAACAAAATCGAACTCGGGGGAGTCTGATCGGCTCGTGACGATGACACCGCGTTCCGTGGCTGACCCGAGCTTTTCGAAATCCGGCTGGATGCGTCGCACCAGTTCCTCGGTCTCCAGTTCAAAGAAGTAATCCCAGCGATTTCTGCCCGCAAACACGATCCCTTCTGAGTGCAGGCCGGCTGTCACGTCGGCAGGTGGCTCGGATTGGCGAGGCGCCTCCTCGGGAAAATCGAGTTGAATCCATTCGCTGCCGGACCGGCAGGCTGTCAGGCGACCGCTGCGGGTTTCAAATTCCAGGCGCGTATCCGGGGTGACGAACCCTTCGGACAGCAGGACGTGAGCAGTGGCGAGGGTGGCGTGGCCGCACAGGTCAACCTCCACCTTCGGAGTGAACCAGCGAAGCCGGTAAACACTGCCGTCGAGCCGGACGAAAGCCGTCTCGGACAAGTTCATCTCAGCTGCTACGTTCTGCATCAGACCGTCCGGCAGGTCCTTCTGAAGCACGCAGACGGCGGCCGGGTTTCCGGCGAAGGGAACGGAGGTAAAAGCGTCGACTTGGAACAGAGGAAGTCTCATGCGTGGCTATTATGAGACACGGATGAACACGGGAAAAGACCGATTAGCACGGAAACAGAGTGCTATCGGGCGCTAGCCGCAGTCGGTTGCTCGCTCAGTTTGAGAACGAAGGCGGCCACATCTTTGATCTCGTCCTTGGACAGGCGGTTCTTGAAGCCCACCATGACCGTTCCCTTGACGCCTTCGCTGACTACCTTCTGAACATCTTCCATGCTTTTCCCGTGGTTCCACTCCTGGTCGCTCAGACGCATTTTCTTCGTGGGTGCGTTCCCGTCCTTCATATGGCAGGCAACACAGCGCGTTTTGTACACTGCGGCTCCCTTCTTGAGATCCGCCTGGTCTTTCTGAGGGTCGATGGCGGAGGCCCCTGCGAAGGCGAGCAGGAAGGCAAACGTCAGAAGTAAAACGACGGCTGCGGAAAAAGCTTTCGTGGTCATTAGAAACCAATCTACCACAAAAAAGATGAGTATAAGGATGGGCGGGGCATTACCGGGTAAGGGCAGGGAAGGCAGGTCGGGGAAGGACGCCGAGCAGGATCAGAAGAACAAGTGTCCGATGAGGATCTTAGTACCGATGACGATGAGGAACAGGCCCCCTATGACCTCGAAGAGCCGTTCGTCTAGCTTGCGGAACACCTTGCCAAGGTAAACTCCCCCCATCGACAGCAGGAATGTCGTGAGAGCGATGATTGCAATCGGGTCGAGGATCGAATCGGTCATGAAGGCAAGGCCCACGCCTACGGCAAGAGCATCGATACTCGTCGCCACCGAAAGAGCAAGCAAGATGCAGATATTCAGGGGATTGACGCAGGTGGTGACTTCCGCACCCCGTGAGGACTGGTAGAGCATGTGGCCTCCGACCGAGGCGAGTAGAAGAAACGCGACCCAGTGATCGACCGCGGCTACCAGATCACTGGCCAGATGGCCGGCATACCAGCCGAAAAAACTCATGCCGCCCTGGAACAGGCCGAACAGCAGTCCGACGACCAGGGCATCTCGCAACCGTATCCGTTTGACTCCGACGCCGCTGTTGACCGAGACAGCAAAAGCGTCCATTGAGAGTCCGACGGCGATGGCGAAAAGTGAGGTGCTGGGCATTTAATCGGGTTCCTGCGAAGGGCAGAATAATATTCTGAAGCGGTGACACTGCGCAAGGCTGTTGGAGGGCTATTCGCTCTTTTCGGTGATGATTTTCCCGTTCTGAAAGCTTGCGAGTGATACGGCCGACTGGTTCTGACCCACTGCGTCCCACGTTATTACCCCGCACACTCCCCGCCATCCGGACAATTTGCGAAGCGCGTCCCGAATTAGAGCCCGGTTGAGGCCGGCGCTGCGGATGGCGGTGCCAAGGAGCTTAACCGCGTCGTACGTAAAGCACGCCGTATAGTCGGGCGTCCGGCCGTACTTTCGACGGAAAGCCGACCGAAAGACCTCAAGCGCCGGCGAATCACGGTAAAAGCGCGGGAAAACGGCCCCCTCGGCCAGTCTCCCGGCCTGCACACCGAATGAGCTTCGTTCCAGGAACGGCGTGCCGAAGACAGGCTCGTCGAAGCCGGCTGCGCGCAGAGCCGCGAGGAGTGCAGCGGAATCCTCGGCCCCCGCGACGATCAGCAGTTTCCGAAAGTGCTCGCCCCGGATGCGTGCGAGTTGTTCCTGGAAGTTCCTACCGCCCGGCGGCAACTGGACGTGGTAGAGCGGGGTCTGCCCGCGAGAGGAAAGATATTTCAGGTATTCCCGTGCAGCCACGTGGGAGTCGTGATCAGTCGCGGAGAACACGACGAAAGGGGCGGCCGGGTCAGAGCCGAGCAGCCGATCGCCCAGGACGGGGGCCTGAAGGTGATCCCCGGGTGCCAGGGAGAACATCCAGGGGACAAAGGCGTAGCCGACGCTTTTGTCGGTGCTGAAGGGGTTAAGGAGCGGAAGCCGGGCTTTGGCAACCACCTGTTCTGCCAGATGAGTGGAGGGCCCGTCAATCCCCCCGATGATCGCCCAGACGTGGTCGTCATAGACCAGCCGGGTCAACTGGCTGACTCCCGATCCCCAGGGGTTCTCGGACCAGACCGGCAACAGTCGGAACGGAAGACCGTTAAAGCCGCCCTCCTGGTTCATTTCTGCGATTGCAAGCGAGGCGGCCAGCCAGGGATCGCCTCCTCGCGGGTGTGAGGGATCGCTGGGGCCAAAGTAACCGATGCGCACTTCCTGCAAACCTTCGGGCGGCTTCACGTCCCGGCCCGGGCCGGGGTACTCCAGCTCCTTTATACGTCCGTCGTGGTAAGGCGCCGGCGAGTGCTGGGCGAGCGTTGTCGCCACGCCGATGACGCAGACAAGAGTCAAGCAGAGCGCCAGGCGAGAGCGCGGACGTCCGGTCGAGCGCCGAGGTCTTCCCTGGGAGTGCGGACATCTTGTCCGCACTGGGTTCGCGGACGTCTCGTCCGCCCGGCGGGCATCCTGCCCGCCGTTGTTGTTGCCCTTGTTGGCCTTCATTTGATCATGCAGATTCGAGGAGCGGCGGGCAAGATGCCCGCCGAGCGGACGGGACGTCCGCGATCCCAGTGCGGGCAAGATGCCCGCGCTCCAGAGGGCCGATGCCCGCCGAGCGGACGGGACGTCTGCGATCCCAGGGTGTTTACTACGGCTTCTCCGGCTCCCGGCTGACCCGGTCCCGGGGCGGGATGTAGCCGCGCGGGATTTCGAGATCGGTTCGCGAGTAGTACTTCCAGGCGCCCTTCTCGCGCATCCCGAGGTAGACATCCCCCACGTCATCCAGGCAGGCACTGAGCAGGATGTTCCCCGTCACTCCCGGCCAGGCGTCCGGCATGTAGGCCAGGACGTCTCGGATCTTGGCACGATTGAGGCCGCCGACCTGGATTGCCCAGATCAGCATGTTCATGCCGTCGAAGGCGTGAGAGGCGTATGTATCCGGTTCAGTTCCAAAACGTTTTCGAAAACGGTCGCGAAAGTCGGTCCAGCTTCGGGTCTTTGCGGTCCGGGTTCCAGGGATACGCGCACACGACACCCTCCGCGTTCTCACCCGCAAGCTTCACGAACTCGTCCGAAAGACACCTGTCGCAGGCGTAGAAAGCGCTGTTTCATCCCCATGGACCGCATCTGGTTCAGGATCAACGCGCCCTCGGTCGCATTGCCCCAGTGGACGATTGCCTCCGGATTCGTGCGTTTCAAACGTTCGAGCTCCAGGGAGAAGTCTGTCTGGCCGATCTTGTACGCCATCTCGATCGGAACCGGTCTGCCCAGCCGCCGGCTCCCGTCATTGAACTCCCGGATCCCGAAGCGTCCATACCGGTTGCTCGATCGTGATGACGCCGACCCTCTTCAGCCCCTGCTTCCGATACAGGTAGTCGACGAGCAGATACGCCTGTTGCCGGTCGTCGCCGATGTTCCGAGCGACCCAGGGGATGTTGGTTTCGATGAAGGTCGGGTCGGTGTCACCGGTGTTCATCATCGGGATCTCAGCCTTCAGTGCCACCCGGATGGCGATGTGGCTGTTCGCGCCGTCGATGGTTCCGAGAATCGCCCAGCAGTTGTCCTTGTAGGCCATCTTGACGATCTCGTTGCCCGACGCGCCCCACAGCCCATTGTCGTTGGATACGACCAATTCGAAGGGGAGGGAACGTTTCAGATAACCGCCCTGGGCATTCGCTTCCTCAATAGCCAGTCTGGAGCCGCTCAGCATCTGGATACCGAGCGCTTCATCATGGCTTTTCCCGCCGGTCGCGGCCGATACTGTTGCCATGATGGGTCCGATGAAACCGATCTTGACCGATTTCAGGTCTTCGGGTTCGGGGATCGAGCGTCCGGCACCGATGTACTCGATCTGCAGGAGGAAATGCTCTTTGAACGGTTTGACTCCCCCGAACGGCTCGACATCGGTGGCGGTCGAGGCGTAGTTGTCGTCTTTCTTCACCGGCAGATTCGGTGCCTGGTAGTACTGCAGCCCGTTGATTTTCGCGAGCAGGCTCTGGATAGCCGGGCTGTCAAACGGGAGGAATCCCGGCCACTGAGGCATCTTTCCATCCGCTGCCTCCACTGCCGCGGCCGCCAGGAGTATGGCGGACACGGAGATTACAGCGACGAGGGTCAGTTTCCTGGTCATTTCTTTCCTCCTTCGGCCTCGACGTTGGGTTCGGTGGTGCTATCGGTGAGGGTCCGCGCGCTCTCGCTGAAAGACGCTTCGCTTGCGGTTCTGTCAGGCTCGATGACCCGCCCGGACTCGCTCCGAGCGCCATCCGCTGGCTTCACTCCGGGTTTCGGAGATTGTGACATGAGTGGGGCGCGATTCTTGAGTCCCGGGTAGTAGTCCTCGCCCATCCCCCATGCCAGCCCTTTACCAGTCCCGATCCAGACGTCTTTGCCATCCACGTCCGCCGAGATGATGAAGTTCTGTGGCACGTTGACCGGACCCTCGATGACCTCCAGGACTTCTTTGTCCCGGGTGACCACCGCTTTGCCCGTGCCATCCTGGTTCCTGGTGTAAGCCACCCAGGTGTTCGTATCGAAATCCATGCAGGCGCCCAGTCCTTTGTCGCTGCAGAACCACGATTCGTTTGCACTGCGCGCTTTCACGTTATTGTTGAAATCGCTCGGGAGTCCTGACTCGTGAGCGAAGAACCCACGCCAGTGGCGCCCGTCATAGCGGCAAACTCCGAAGTAGGTGGACACCCAGACGGCTTTCTTCTCGACATAACTGGCCCCGGTGGTAATGACATGCACGATGCCGTCGTCCCGGTAAAGGTCGATTTCCATTTCACCGTCCGGGTCGAGGTACTCCTTCCAGTGGTCCTTGGCGATGTCGTATTCGAGGAGGCCGCTTCCCCAGACCGCCAGGTAGACCTTGTCCTCCCCCGCGCAGACGCCGTAGTTCCAGATCTCCTCCATCGGGGCGTTCTTCTCGTTGAAGATCGTCCATTCTCCGGTCTTGGTATTAAACCGGCTGCAGCCTGCCGTTGTGGCCGCCCAGACATTGTCGCCCTGGACCGCGACTCCGTACACCACGTCGTTGACCAGTCCGCTGTTGAGTTGGTGCCAATGGTCGAATCGGCCGCCGCTCAAGCGCGCCAGCCCTCCCCCGAACAGGCCGAGCCACAGGTCCCCGGTCTTCGGGTCGACTTCGAGCGCGGTGACTACCTTCCAGGGCAGCCCATCCGCCTCCTTCCAGACCTTTCGCACCTTCCCGGTTTTTTTGTCGATCTGGGCCAGTCCGTCCTCGGTCCCGACCCAAACCCGGTCTCCGTCCACTTTCACGGCGAAGATGTGGTCATTCGGCAGGCCGTCCTTGACTGTGAACTGTCTCCACTTGGTGTAGACGTAGGGAAGCTGCGGTTTTGACGAGGGAGCCGCGGGCGATTGTTCCGTCTTCTGGGCCAGCAAGACGGGCCCGCACAGAGACAGGCTCGTCAGGAGTGCCGCTGCTAGAAATGCCGAACGTTTCATGTAAACTCCTTGCGCTCGGAATTTCGGGGACACAAAACTTAATTCTTTCGCTCCGACGAGAGAGTAGAAACGGGACGGGAATTAAGTGTTATGTCCCCGAAATTCTCCTAAAGCGTCTTAATGAACTCGATCAGGTCGTTCAGTTCATCCTTGGTCATATCGTTCGTCACGCCGTGCGTGTCGTACGGATTATGGACCGTCCAGATTTCCTCGAGCGTCGCCGCCGAACCGTTGTGCAGGTAAGGCGCTGAATCGTAAACGTTGTTCAGATGAGGTACGTCGAAAGTGCCCTGTCGATCGAGCCACTGCTTTGTTCCCACGTCTCGCTGGGAGCGATCCGTGTAAAGGGGAGGGAAGTGGCAGGTCACGCAGCGACCCAGAGGCGGAATCTCGCGGCCGTCCTTGGTCCTGCTCCGCTCGAAGATCGCTTTTCCCCTGGCCTGGGCGGGGCTCAACGGCGCGCCCAGCGGGCGGTACCGGTTGGGGGGCCGCTGGATCGTGCAGATGTAATTGTCGATGGCGGCTAGCTCTTCTGTGTTGAAGGGTGCCAGCCGGGTAAAGAAGACGGCCAGGCGCGCCCCGCACTGGCGCTGCAGGCTCGGATTCGTTCCTTCCCACTTGAAGGGATCGGTATCGTTGATTCCCCGCAAGGTCCGGTTGTCGACGGGGCTCACACCGATGCCGTCCGCCTCGATGTCATACGTCACGCCGTCGACATGACCGTCCGGATGACAGGAATGGCAGGACAGTTCGCGCTGGAAGGCTATGCCTGCATCGTTGAACTTTCGTTCGCCGAACCGGGTCCGGGTCATTTCCTTCGGTCCGCCGAGGTCGATCGTCCCGGTCATGGTCATCCGGGAGAGGTCGATCACACCCACCGAGTCGTCCAGCGAGTTGCAGACGAAGGCAAGCTTGCCGTCTGGCGCGACCGAAATTCCCCGCGGGGTGCGGCCGGTCGCGATGTGCTCCAGGATGTACTCGGTTGGCTTCCCACGATGATTGGGGAGAACGTTTTTGCGGAATTCCGGGGAAGCGGTTTTCACCACCGAAATCAGCTTTTGGACGTCGACCACCGCGACCCGGTCGGAGGTACAGCTTGTGACCAGGGCGTAGCGCCCGTCTTTTGTAAAGGTCAGGTCGGTGGCGTCCGGGAAGTTCAGGTTCGGCTCATCGAGCAGCACCTGATCGACGGTTCCGTCGTTCCAGGCAATGGCGAGTCCGTTCGTGATCACCCAACCCTGGCTCAGTTTGGTCATCGGCACCAGGTTCTTCGTCCGGTTCATGGTCAGGAGGCCGAACTCCCCGCTCGGATGCCAGCTGACGCCTTGGCAGAGGTTCGTGTCGATGGCCTTGAGCCGTTCGTCGACAACCGCGCGTTCGGCATCGATCACTGTCACTTCAGAATGGGACGGTTGCCGGGGAGGGGCAAACGCCGCCTGATTATTGGTGACGAGCATTCGGCTGCCGTCGGGCGACAAGGCGAGCGACCAGGGGTTGCGGCCTGCGTTCAGTCTCTTCACCTCGGTGTAATCGGCCGTGCGAAAGACCGAGATGTCGTCAGAGGCAGTATTCAGGACGTAAAGCGTCTTGCCGTCCCGGTCGGTGAGAACGCCATGCGGTTCGTCCCCGACCTTCAGGGTCCGGGTGACCGTGCGGGAGGCAACGTCGATCACGGAAACCGTGTCGTCGAGCCGGTTGCTGACATAGGCCGTCTTCCCATCGGGACTGAAGCTGACGTCGGCCGGCTGGCCTCCCACTTTGATCTCCGCAACCTTCTGCCGTTTGGCGGCGTCAAGCACGATGGTTGTATCCGAGGCCTCGCAAGCCACGTAGACCTCGCGCCCATCCGGACTGACGGCAAGATTGACGGGAGTCTTATAGCGCGGGGGTTCGGCCGCCTGCTGGGCCTTGGTCGGGTGGGCAATCTTCAGCTTCGCCTCGGCGAAATGGAAGGGCTTTGCGTCCGTGCCCTGGTGGCAGGGGGAGCACGTTTCGGCAGTTACCGGTTTGAGGCCGAGACTGGCTGCCGTCCGTTTGTCCCGCATTGCCGCCTCATCGGAGTAGTCGCTCCCCGGTCCGTGACAGGCCTCGCATCCCACGCCCTGCTCCTTCACGAAAGTGGCGGCAAATCTACCCGGCGGTTCACCTTGCCCGGTCGAGTGGCACTTTAGACAGGCATCCAAGCGTTGCGGTTCTCCCTGGAGGCCCCGTTCCTTTGCGATTTCAAACGCTCTCGGAGTGGCCAGCCGGGCGTAGGCGCGGGCGTGGCTGCTCATTCGCCAGAGGCTGTTCTGGAAGCCCATGGTCGGGCCCTTGTGACAGCTGCCGCAGGTATCGGAGCCGACGAACTTCGGTCCGGCGACGGCCGGCATCTTTGCGGGTGGCTGAGTTTTCTCCGGCAGGGCCGTTTTTTCAGGAAGGGGATGGGCGAACTCCTGCCAGGCCTTTTCCATGTCCATCTGCGGGCGCTTGTGGACTGCCACGTGCGATCCTTTGACGTAGTGGCACTTCATGCACTCGTTCTTGGGGGACGTACGAAGTCCCGCCTTGACAGCCGCCACAGGGTCCCGCATGACCTCTTCGCTCATGTACTCGCTTCCGGGTCCGTGGCAGCGTTCGCACTGCACGCCGTCCTGCAGGACGAAGGTCGGATCCCGTTCCCAGGCTTCCGTCTCGGCCGCTGTCGCGTGGCAACCGAGGCAAATGGGTGACTCCTGGGGCTGTTGAGGGACTCCGCTAAGGACGGCGATTTCCTTGGAACCCGGCTTGGAAAGAGACGCGTAGGCCTGCGAGTGCTTGTGGAGCAGCCACTTACTGTACTGGTGCCCCATGCCGGCCCCGTCATGACAGGAACCGCAAACCCGGGCTCCGACGTAGATCGGATGCTTCTCCTGCTGGGCGAGCACCGCCGGCCCCGGGAGAAGGATGCAGGACACAAGAAAAATGGCGGTTCTATTTCGCATTTTTCACGACTTTGAGAATCTGGTTGGCTTTAACGTTTTTGAGTCGCTGAACGGTTCGGTCCGGCCAGCGGATCTCCACGGAATCAGCCTTGATTGCGCTGCCCAAACCAAACTGCGCCCGGGTATCGGATTGCGAGAGGTAGCCGCGCACTCCAACGATTTCCTCAATCTGCCTGGTGGTGCCCACAGTGACGGTCACCCGGGCGCCGATGGCCGGGACCTTGCCATCGGCAGCCCGGACGTCGACCTTCAGCCAGTGCGACCTGTTTCCGCCGTCGTTTCGGAGAAGATGTGGCGTACCGTCGAGGTCGATCACCAGCAGGTCGATATCCCCGTCGTTGTCATAGTCGGCGTATGCGGTTCCCCGGGAAACCCATTTGTGGTTGAAAAAATCGCCGGATTGACGGGCCACGTCAGTGAAAATGCCCTTCCCGTCGTTTCGGGCCAGAACGGGATCCTCAGGGTAAAGGTGATGTGCATCCCCGGTTGACATGAACAGGTCCGCCGCAGTGTCGTTGTCGTAGTCGAAGAAGACGGCGCCCCATCCCGTGTACTGTCCGCAGATGACGGCCAGATTGGAGGTATCCACGCTATCCTCGAACATCTTCCCCTTGTTCACCAGCAGGCTCCCGTAATCCATGTCGGGGATGAAGATATCGAACAGGCCGTCGCGGTTGATGTCTCCCACGGTCGGGCCCATGGAGGAAACACCTTGGCCATGCTGGCCGAAGGCGAGTCCCATGAAGAGAGCCTTCTCCTCGAAGCCCCCCTTGCCGTTGTTCTCGTAGTAGTAGTTCTCCATTGCATCATTGGCGACGTAGACATCCATCCAGCCGTCGTTGTTGAGGTCTACGGCCACGGCGCTCATGGCCCGCCCGTCCGGATTTACGATGCCAACCTTGTCGGTGACGTTCGTGAAGGTGCCGTCGCCGTTGTTGCGGAAGAGGCAATCCTGCTGCCCGCTGTAACTGAGCGGCCCCGGGTAGCCGGCAGCCGCGTAGTAGGAGCGGAATTTCCCGTCGTCGTATTCCAGGTAATTGCCGAGGTAGACGTCCATGTCTCCGTCGCCGTCGAAATCCAGCCAGGGAGCGGAGAGAGTCCACCGGGGATCGCTCAGCCCGGACTTTTCGGTCACGTCGGTGAAAGTGCCATCCCCGTTGTTTCGGTAAAGAAGATCAGGACCATAGTTGCAGACGAAGAGGTCAAGATCACCGTCGCTATCGTAGTCGGCAGTGGAACTGCTGAACCCAAATCCGTTGCCTTCGACTCCCGCCTGTGCGGTTACGTCGGTAAAGGTGCCGTTGCCGTTGTTTTTGTAGAGTGCGTTCGAAAGCTTGCCCTGAAGATCGCGTCCACGGTTGTCGTTGATCGCCTTTATCCAGCGCCCATTGACGAAATAGACATCCAGAAACCCGTCGTTGTTGTAGTCAAAGAACGTCGGTCCGGAGCCGGTGCCTTCGACAATATTGCTCAGTTCGTAATCCCCAAAACTGTATTTGAACCCGATGCCCGCCTGCGTCGTCACGTCAGTGAATACCGGCAAGTCAGCCTTCGGATCGGCCGCAAGAAGTAATGCACTCGCAAAGGCGAGCCCCACGAATGGAGCGAGCTTCATCGCTTTCCTCCATGACTTGGACTGCTGCTCGACGCCGAAGCCCGGTCCGCGCCGGGGATTCCATCCCACAGGGCCCCGAGATCAACCCACTCTATGAACGTTCTGATCTCGTCCTCGGTGAGGTGTCCGGCGGCGGCCGGCGGCATCGGTCGGACCTCCTCCTTACCGGGCCGACGGGATCTGTCCCAGCTTTCCGTCGTATTCTTCCCGAGGAGGTGCCAAATGAGCGGGCTGGTTCGAGCCCGGCCGGGATGGACGTACTTGCCAAGGCCCCGGTTGCCGGGATCCGCGGCCATCAGCGCGACATAAGATCGGTTGAATCGGCCTGCCCCCTCGGGAACCGGATCGAGGCTCTTGTCGAGAACCACCTTAGCTCCGCTTCCGCCGTGACAGGCCGCCGTGGCGCATTTTGAACCGACAATCGGCATCACGTCACGCCTGAAGTCGACGGTGCGCCGCTTCTCAGGTGCGAGTGTGAGTGGCGTAGATGCCCGGCTCAGCGACTTGGCAAAGACGTTCGGCGGTGCGAGCTCATAGTCTTCATGGCAACCGATGCAGCCTTTGTTTTCCTTGTTCTTTGCCCACAGCCAGTCGGAAGTAAGCAAAGACATTCCGTGCGAGTCCACCAGTTGGAGCTGAATAGGAATGTTCGCGGGCACCTGGAGATTGAAGGACCCGTCCTGCTCCAAGTCCACCTCGCCAAGAAATCGCTTCTGGATGAGCGTCGGTATCCCACTTATCCCGGCGGCGCTGGCAGAGGAAGCTCTCTGATCACGTCGTTCGACTTCTCCGGACGTCTTGCGCGGCACCCCTTCGAGCGCTCGGATCCTGGTCGCTTTTCCGGCTGGACGAGCAGGCCACCTTCCGCTTCCTGCGAGAAGCTCGTGTTCAAACAGTAGATCTTTCCGGTCGGTTCACTCTCCACGACAACGCTCGAGTGACCGTCTGGATTCGGCCGGGCAGCCACTGCCCGGCCCTGGATGTCGTGATACTTCGGATCATCGTAGATCGGCAGCAGTTGCCCGGTCTCCGGATTCAGGCGGAACAGACCGTGCGTCCTTTGCTTCACCTCGTCGCGCCTGGATACGAGGATCTGGCCATCCGGAAGGGGCGACGGCGAAACAAAAAGGCCGTCGGATTCCCTGGTCAGCGGCCGGTGGGAATGGAGATTCCGGCGCAATGTGATGGATGCGAGATTGCCGGCGCCATCCCACGTCGTGCGATCAGCTTCGACGAAGACAACCAGGCCGGAGGCGGTGACGGTGGGCATCTGTTTGATGCGCCGTCCCTCCTGTGTGGCGAAGACGGCGCAGTCAGTTCCATCCGTATTGAGGACCAGGAGCGAAATTCGACCAAGAGGGCCGTGCGAGAGTAGGGCGCCCTGCCATGCGGCAAAGAGGATCCGCCCGTCAGGCAGCATGCAGGGGTCCATGTCACTGGACGGGTTGAACGTCAGTCGTCGCAGGTCGCTCCCGTCCATCCGGCAGGAGTAAAGGTCCGTCGCCGGCGCTTCAGCCAGCTCATTGCTCTCCTGGGCGAGGTCGGACACGAAAGCGACCTGGTACCACGGCTCCTTCGAATCCAGGGTGAACATGGCCCCGAGGTAAATCGGGTTCCGGCAGTTTCCCATGTTCTTCGTCACTTGCCGGAGCCCCTGGCCGTCCAGTCCCACCTCAAAAATGTCCCACCGGTCCCCGGCCTTACGCTTCCCCGCGAACAACAGCCTGGTGCCGTCAAATGAAACTTCCGGGTCAGACGCGCTGTGAAAGCCGGACGAGAGGACTTCCGGTTTTCCGCCCGGCCGAAGCAACACCACGCGTGCGCCCTCGCCGAAAGGCTGCCGCAGCATTCCGTCGGCCTGCGGGTCCCAGCTTCTCCAGTTTCTGTCCGGCCGGCAACTGCGTGAAGACAAGGGTATCGCCGGACGCAGCGGCCTGCTGGCCGGTGGCCCAAAGGTGACCAAACACGATCGAGAGCAGCAGGGCGAGGACCAGCGCCGCGATCGGATAAAGGAGGTACCCGGATCGGTCGCCGAACTCCCCGGCCGATTTCTCGCTTGATGATTTGAGCACTCGGATCATTCGTTCAATCTCGCACAATCGATTTCGGGGATTTCGGGGACACAAAACTTAATTCTTTTGCGGATTGGTTGATCACGCGGACTGGTTGAGAATTAAGTATTATGTCCCCGAAATTGTCTCGTTCATTGCCTTACTTGTTTTTCAGAAGGATCGCCATCGCCTCGATTTCAACCAACAGGTCTTCCCTGCACAGCCTGGCTTGAATCCCGACACTCGCAGGCAGGGGGTCCAGCTTGAGCCAACTGAAGAAGGCCGTTCTCACGCGGTTGAAGTCTTTGTAGTCCCGCTCGATGTCTCTCAGATAGCAGGTGCATTTGACGATGTCCCGCCAACTCGCGCCCTCCACCTCGAGCAGAGTGGTTATGTTGCGATAGGTCCTCCAACACTGGGCTCGGAAATCACCGATGTGGACACTGACACCCAGCTCGTCGACGCTTGCCGTCCCGGAGATCAGCAGCATCGTATAGTCGGGCAACTCGACACGCAGTCCGCGGGAGAACGAAGAGGGTATCGGGTAGCAGTACGCTTCATTCAGGACTTGAGGCGCGCAGATTGCCTGCTTCTCAACAGCCTGGTATTTGGCCGGCAGTTCTGGCTTTGGCGCCGGTTGTATCTTGCCGTGAGCGGAAAGCAAACCGAGCTGTCTGAGTTCCTGGTCTTCCGCATCCGAGAGCTGGTACACGTCGAAGTAGTCGTCGAGCTCCGTGTTGATGCCCGTCACTTTGTCGATGATTTGAGACATTGTATGAAAGCTCCTGTTTACTGAGTGGTTGAGTAGAAGGCTAGTCATCCCCGCAGCATTGCCCCGTCTTCGGGGACTGGTTTGCGATCAGGATCGGTTCGTCAGCCGGTCGAGCGGGCGAGTGCCCGGCCTCCGCGTTTGGACCCGCTTCACAATATCCCGCAAGACATCGGGACGGATGCCCTGAAGCGAATCGCAACGAATGGTTGACCGATCGGTCGCCGCTCCAATTACTTCGATCATGAGGCCATCAGCTCCAAACGCAATCGCCGCTTCGGACGCAGGCGAGATCGTGTCAGCGGAGCCGGTCGCATGACTTGGGTCCACGATAATAGGAAGATAGCTAAGGTCCTGGACCGCCTTCACGACAGTGAGGTCAAGACAGAATCTCGAGTATTCCCCCGCCGCAAAATTGCGAACGCCGCGCTCGCAGAGAACAATCTCCGTGTTGCCCTCCTTGGCTATGTACTCGGCGGCGCAGAGCCATTCCTCGAGCGTCGCGGCCATCCCCCGCTTCAGAAGGACCGGTTTGGTCTGTCTCCCGACTTCGCTCAGGAGCGGAAAGTTCTGCATGCTCCTCGAGCCGATCTGGATCATGTCTGTATAACTGGCCACCTGGTCGACCAGCCGTACATCCAGTACTTCGGTCACAATCGGAAGCTTGGTTTCCGCTCTCACCAGCGCGAGGATTTTCAGGCCCTCTTCGCCCAAGCCTTGAAAGTCATAGGGAGAAGTGCGCGGCTTGTAGCAACCGCCCCGGAGCATGTCGGCTCCCGCAGCCCGGACGGCTCGGGCGATTTCCCGGGTTTGCTCAAAACTCTCCACCGCGCAGGGGCCGGCGATGACGACCGGCCTGGAACCGCCGAAGACGACCGAGCCGACGCGAACGGGTCTGGTGGAGCCAGGATCCGAGTACTCTGGGTTGTGTTCGCGACTCAGGATTCGGAAGTGTTTGGTGTTCATGCTCCAGCTTCCAACAGTACGTTTAAGACCCGGTTCGGGCGCCTGACCGCCAGGAGACGAGTCTCGTCCATACCGACAGGAGCCTGGGGGTGCTGATGCCTGAATAAGGTTAGCAAGCAGCATGCCAAAGGGTGGCGGGCAGAGGGTGTGGGTATAAATCTAAGCTTATTAAAGAGATACAACAGAGTAGAAGCGCGCGGAGAGAGTCAGCTGCCCCTGATACCGTCGGCGAACAGCGACCCTTGACCCACTACAGTAGCCGTCCCGCGACGGTCCTGGGGGGAGACAAGGAGACGGGGAGACAAGGAGAAGGGGAGACAAGGAGAGGGGGAGACGAGGAGACGGGGAGACAAGGGAGAGGGGAGACGGCAGGGGGGATCGGAATTGGAATGAGAATATCGAATATCGAACAAGGAATGACGAATGTCGAAGTGAAGGCAAGAACGGGCTGGGGCAGAGGCTACTCCTATTTCCGCTCGCGCTCGGTGAGATCCCATGCCTTCTGCCCGCTGCCCGCTGCCCGCAGGTTCTTGCCTTCGCACTTCGGCGTTCGACATTCCTTGTTCGATATTCGATATTCCGTCCTTCTCCCTGCCTGCCTCTCTGCCTTCCTCTCCCCCTTCTCCCGGTCTCCTTCTCCTGTCTCCTGGTCTCCTTGTCTCCTCGTCTCCTCGTCTCCTCGTCTCCTTGTCTCCCCCTGTCTCCCCCTATGGTAGACTGCACCCGGTATGCGCCGTCTCGTTCCTCCCAAGGTCGCGCTCCAGATCGCAGTGTTCTCGCTCCTGACCGCCGGGTTCCTGGCGTCCGACAGTTCCATCCCTCGCTTTGTCGATGTGACCGCCAACTCCGGCATCACCTTCCAGCATATTTGTGGTTCCGCCGAGGAGAAAGACTATATCTTCGAGGCTAAGGGTGGCGGACTGGCCGCCTTTGACTACGACAACGACGGCCTGATGGACGTACTGTTTACCCAGGGCTCGACCCTCGAGCGTCACCGGCACAAGGACGATCCTTCACCGGCTTTGTACCGGAATAAAGGAAACTGGCAGTTCGAGGATGTCACCCGGAAGGCGGGGTTGACCTGCAAAGGCTGGGGGATGGGCGCGGGCATAGCGGATTATGACAACGACGGTTTTGCGGACGTCTATCTCACGAATCTCGGCAGGAACGTCCTTTACAGAAACAATGGAAACGGCACGTTCACCGACGTCACTGAAAAGGCCGGCGTTGGAGCCTCGGGCTGGAGCACTTCGGCGGCGTTCGGTGACAGCGACGGCGACGGCGATCTGGATCTCTACGTAGCCGAATACCTGGACGTTGGTCCGGACAAACTGCCTGCGCACATCGTTGGCGGCGTCTGCGATTACCAGGGGCATTCGGTGATGTGCGGCCCGCGCGGGTTGCCAGGTGCCGCTGACGTTTTCTACCGCAACAATGGCGACGGTAGCTTCGCTGACGTATCGAAGGCGTCCGGCGCCTGGGATAAGGATTCCTTCTTCGGTCTGGGGGTTGTCTGGGCTGACGTCGATAACGATGACGACCTGGATATCTACGTTGCCAACGACGCGACACCCAATCTGTTGTTCGTGAACAAGGGGCGTGGTGTGTTCGAGGAAATGGGCTTCGCCAGCGGCCTGGCGGTGAGCGGCGACGGTCGCGAACAGGCAAGCATGGGAGTGGATGTCGCGGACTACGACAACGACGGCCTCCTCGATGCTTACTGCACACATTTTGCTGCTGACTACAGCACGCTGTACCGCAACATGGGCAACCTCCTCTTCGAAGACGTCACCGCACAAGCTCAGATCCAAGCCCCGGAATGGCCGCTGGTCGGCTGGGGCACACGGTTCGTCGATTTGAACCAGGACGGTCTGAAAGACATCCTCCATGCGAACGGTCATGTCTACCCGCACCTGCCGAAGACCGCTGGACGGGAGACCTACCTGCAGCCGAAGAGCTTCTATATCAACCGCGGTGACGGCACGTTTCTGGATGCATCCGCCAAGGCCGGCGCCGACTTGCAGAAAAAGACCTGCTCTCGCGGAGTAGCGTTTGCCGACTTTGACAACGACGGCGACATCGATTTTGCAGTTGCTACGCTCAATGGCATCCCCCAGTTGTTTCGAACCGACCAGCAGGGAGCCAATCACTGGATCATGTTCCGGACCGTGGGAACGAGGAGCAACCGTGACGGAATCGGCGCCCGAATCACGGTGGTAACCGGTTCCAGACGCCAGGTATGGGAGATCAAGCGAACGGTCTCCATCTACTCGTCAAGCGATCCCCGGGCGCATTTCGGCTTGGGCGAGGCGGCGGTTGCCGATTTAGTGCAGGTCCGCTGGCCGAGCGGAAAGAGGCAGGAATTCCGGGACGTAAAGGCGGATGCGCACTATGTCCTTCATGAAGACAATGGACTTGAGAAGCAATAGCGGGAATTTCGGGGACATGATACTTAATTCCCGCGCTGGCAAATTCTCCCGCAACCGAGTCGAGGAATTAAGTCTCGTGTCCCCGAAATTCCGGAAGCCCGCAAAACTGCGGCTGTTACTCCTCGTCCCACTTCTTTTCCTCCTGCCCGCCGCAACCAGCGACTCTTCAGACCCGATGCCGATGTTCGTCGATGTGGCCGAGAAGGCAGGCTTGACTTTCCATCACATCAACGGGGATCCGGTGATCAAGAACTACATCTTCGAGACCAAGGGCGGAGGTGTCGCGTTTCTGGATTTCGATAACGATGGCTGGCTCGACGTGGTTTTTGCTCAGGGGTCCACGCTGGAGCGTTTCCGAAAGGGCGACAATCCGCACGCCTCGCTCTTTCGAAACCGGCGGGACGGGACCTTCGAAGACGTCACCGACAAAGCAGGAATCGGGTTCCGCGGCTGGGGGATGGGAGTGGGAGTCGGGGACTACGACAACGATGGCTGGGCGGACTTGTTCCTGACGTATTTCGGGCCGGACGTTCTGTACCGCAACAACGGCGACGGCACTTTCACCGACCTGACCGCCACCGCAGGTGTGAGCGATCCCCGTTGGAGCACTTCCGCGGCCTTTGGTGACTATGACCGGGATGGTTTCCTGGATCTCTATGTCTCCAATTACCTCTCAATCGACTTGAACAGCCTGCCGGAACCTCGGTGCAACCACCGGGGACACACGGTCATGTGCGGGCCCCGGGGAATTGCGGGTGCGACTGATTCCTTCTACAGAAACAAAGGCGACGGTACTTTCAGCGAGGTCAGCGAGAAGAGCGGGGCCTTCGACAAGGATCGCCTGTTCGGGCTCGGCGTCATCTGGGCAGACCTCGACAATGACCATGACCTCGACATCGTGGTGGCGAACGATGCCACCCCGAATCTTTTGTTCGTGAATAAGGGCGACGGGACTTTTCGAGGAGTCGGCTTTTTCGAGCGGACTGGCCGTCAGCGCCGATGGGCAGGAGCAGGCCAACATGGGCGTTGACGCGGCCGACTATGACAACGACGGGCTCCTGGACGTCTACCTCACGCATTTTTCCATGGAGTACAACGCTCTCTATCACAACCAGGGCGGACTCATGTTCGAGGACGTGACCTCGCAGTCCGGCATCGAGAATCCCCAGGTAACTGTGAGTTGGGGCACCCGGTTCGTGGATCTGAACCTGGACGGTTGGAAAGACCTCTTCCACGCCAACGGCCACGTCTATCCCTACCTGATCTCCGCGAAACTGAACGAGACATGGGGCCAGCCGAAGACGCTTTACGTGAACACCAGGAACGGACGATTTCGGAATGTCTCCGGCCGATTCGGGCGCGGACCTGACGCGGGAAACAGTGAGCCGTGGGGTCGCTTTCGGCGACTACGACAACGACGGTGATATCGACATCCTGGTTGCGAACATGAACGGCAGCCCCCAGTTGCTCCGTAACGACCGACGCGACGCGAACCACTGGCTCATGTTTCGGACCGTGGGCCGGCGGAGCAACCGCGACGGGATCGGGGCCAGGATCACCGTCGAGAGTGCCGGACTCAAGCAGGTCTGGGAGATCAAGCGCACCGTCGGAATCTACTCAGGCAGCGATCCGCGCGCCCACTTCGGGCTTGGAAGAGAAACCAAGGCAGACGTGGTGCGGGTCTGGTGGCCCAGCGGCAAAGAGCAGGAATTCAGCCAGGTTTCGGCCGACAAGCACTACGTGATCGACGAGGAAGCGGGGCTGAAGGAAGGTTTCTGACTTGTGGTCCAAGATGCTCAACGACCCAACGACTCCAAGGACCCCAAGGACCCCAAGGACCACAAGGACAGCAACGACCTCAAGGACCAGGAGTTAACCTGCCTCGGTCCTTGGTGTCCTTGTCGTCCTTGAGGTCCTTGTCGTCCTTGAAGTCCTTGTCGTCCTTGAAGTCGTTGGGGTTGGCGGTCCCCGCCGCCTCAGGGCACGATCCCCGGCAGCAGGTACGCCTGGGCGAGGACCAGCAGGCCGACCAGCGCGGCGAGCGCGAGGCTGTGGAAGAAGACGTAGCGGAGAATGTCCCCCTCGTGGCCATGTTGGTTGGTCGCCACGCTTGCGACGACGATGCTTTGTGCGTCGATCATTTTGCCCATCACCCCTCCGGAGCTGTTGGCCGCTGAGGCGAGTGTGGGCGAGAAGCCGAGTTGCTGCGCAGTTATCTGCTGCAGATTCCCGAACAGCACATTCGAGGACGTGTCGCTGCCTGTGAGGGCCACGCCCAGCCATCCAAGCAGGGGAGAGAAGAACGGGAAAAGGAACCCGGTGCTCGCGAATGCCAGCCCCAGCGTGGCGTCGAGTCCGGCATAGCGGGTGGTGAAGCCGAGTGCGAGCATGGCGGCGATGGTGACGAGCGAGAAACGGACGCGCTTCAAAGTCCCGAGCAGAACCCGGAAGAGCTCGCCGGGCCCGAGACCCAGAAGGAGTCCGGACAAAAGTCCGGCGATCAGCAGGCTGGTTCCGGTTGCGGACAAGATGTTGAAGTTGAAAATCGCCTCCTCCAGCCGGGGCGCAGTCACCACGGGAGGCACGCGCTCGACGGCTTTGTGAAGGAAAGGCACCTGGAAAGAGACAAGAAAGAGCCGGTTGAGTATTGCCTTAACCGCGGGCAAGCCCCAGATGAAAACCAGTAACGACAGGATTCCCCAGGGCATCCACGCGTAAAATGTCGCCCGGCCGTCAGGCGATGAGTTGGGAACCGAAGCCGTTTCGTTCACCGCGTCTTGTCTGGTTGAGGAACGGGGTTGCCAAACCAGGAACAGCACGATTAAGGACAGGATCGAGGCAATCGACCCGACGATGTCGACGAGCCAGGGCCCGTGATAGTTGCTCATCAGGAACTGGGCGGTCGCAAAGCTGGCGCCGGCGGTAAGACAGGCGGGCCAGACTTCCTTCATTCCCCGCCAGCCCACGAATGCCCACACCAGCCAGAAGGGGACCAGTAGCGAAAAGAAGGGTAACTGACGTCCTACCATCGCACTCAAGTGGAGGATCGGGAGCCCGGTAACGCTGGCCAGGGCGATTATCGGTGTCCCAAGCGCTCCGTAGGCAACCGGCGCGGTGTTCCCGATCAACGAGAGGCCCGCCGCAGTGAGCGGTCGGAATCCGAGACCGATCAGCATGGCAGCCGATATCGCGACCGGTGTCCCGAATCCCGCAGCACCCTCAATGAACGCCCCGAAACTGAAGGCCACGAGCAGGACCTGGAGGCGGCGGTCGGCTGCCAGGCCGGATATGCTGTGCTTCAAGACCTCGAATTTGCCGGTGCGAACGGTAATGTCGTAGACGAAGATGGCCCAGATGACGATCCACCCGATCGGGAAGAGGCCGTAGGCCGCCCCGAATGCCGTGGAGGCGGCGAGAAGCGACAGCGGCATCCTGTAGACCAGTCCGGCAACCAGGAGCGCCGTTCCCAAACCCGCCAGAGCGGCGAGGTGTACCCGGACGTGAAGGAAGGCGAGCAATCCCAGCAGGACCACAACGGGGAGCGCCGCCAGCAGGGCGGATAGCGGAAGATTTCCGAGCGGCTCGTAGACTTGCTGCCAGGTCATGGGTTCTGCCTCCTGAATCTCATACCGTTCCGGAGCCGTTCTCCTGGGGGAATTTCGGGGACATGATACTTAATTCCCAAGCCGCCACCGGGCGGTGCCAGTCGGCGAGGAATTAAGTTTCGTGTCCCCGAAATTCAGACAGCACCGCCAAAACGGCCCCCCGCGAAATCGTGCCGTCGTATGGACGACCCGGCGAAGTATGCCACAGAACCGCCGAAAAAAAAGCTTGACTCTCCCCTTGGGGGAGACTCTAGATTGCAGATAGACGTGGGGCGAAATGTTCACAATCGGTCAGTTCTCGAAGATCACCGGACTCTCCATCAAAACGATCAGGCTTTATCACGAGAAGGGGCTTCTCAAGCCGGTCGAGGTTGACCCTACCACGAGCTACCGCTATTTCAACGAGCATAACGTAGACCGGGCGAGGGCCATAGCGCATCTGCGGGAAATGCAGTTTTCCCTCGCCGAGGTCCGGGAGATCCTCGACAGCTTCAACGATGAGTCTGAGCTGCTCCCTTTCCTGCGGCGCCAGAAAGACGCGGTCAAGAAGCGAATGGCAGATCTCGAGCGTGTTGCCTCATCGATCGACAGCCTGCTGAACACGGAGGAAGAGGCGCTTCGCATCTCGACCAGGTCCACGAATCAGATTGTGCACAAGGTATTGCAGGACCAAAGAATAGCGTGTCTTCGGTGGAACGGGGCGTACAAGGATACCGGTCGGGTTATCGGCCAGGTGGCCAGGCAGATCGGTCGGTACATTCGCGGCAAGCCGTTCAACCTCTACTACGACACGGAGTACAGAGACGACGCGGCTGACATAGAATCCGGCTTTCCCGTTTCGGATGGCGCTGTCGGTAACGATGTTCAGATTCGCGTCCTGGCGGGAGGCGCCTGCCTCAGCCTTCTCCACGTCGGGTCCTACGGGGAGTTGGGCCGATCCTATGCGAGACTCTTCGCGTATATCCAGGACAACCAGCTCCAGACGATACCACCGATTCGTGAGCACTACCTGAAAGGCCCGAGCCTGATCTTTCGAGGCAACCCGAGGAAGTATCTCACTGAAATCCAAGTCATGCTCAAAGAGGACACGGAGGACACCCATGTGCGCAAAGGCGAATGACAAGATTGATTTTTCGAAGATCTACAAGGAACTCTACACGGCATCTGCGAAAGTCAAAGAGGTCGAGGCGGGGCCCGGGGTCTTCCTCTCGATCAAGGCGCAAGGAGAGCCGGGAGGGGCTGTTTTTCAGAAGGCTATCGAGAAGATGTACTCGCTCGCCTATACGGCAAAGTTTGCCGTAATGAAGCCGAAGAACATGGACTTCAAAGTGAGTAACCTCGAGTGCCTCTGGTTTATGACGGACCCCGAGAACACTCCCCGCGAGGAGTGGACATGGCAGTTGCTGGTTCGGATTCCTGAGACCCTTACCGCGGACCAGCTGGAGCTCGCGCGTGAGGAAGTGCGAAAGAAGCGCGGCCTGGATACGTCCGACATCGAACGTATCAGCTGGCAGGAAGGCAAAGCCGTGCAGATGATGCACGTGGGACCGTACGACAAAGTGGGCGAAGCCTACCAGAAGCTGGACCAGTCCGCCAGGGAGAAGGGCCTAACTCCCCGGTGCCCGGCTCACGAGATCTACATCAGCGATCCTCGAAGGGTGGCACCCGAGAAGATCAAGACGATCGTTCGTCTGCCTGTCGGCTAGGGTGCCGTCGGCGCCCGATGTCAACCAAGGACCACAAGGACCACAAGGACAACAAGGACCACAGAGACAAGAGCAGAGAGCAGCATCTTCCTGCAATGATCTTCTTGTCTTGATGTCCTTGGCGTCCTTGTTGTTCCTTTCTTCAGCCCCCCTGTCTGCCTCCCCATCAACCGTCCCCGCATCTTTCCGCGGTGGCACGGGCGTGATAAGATCAGCGCCGAAGGGTGCCTGAAGACCTACCGAGGAATGAACTCTTGAGGGCTTCCGGGGCTCTATCATCAATAGCGCGATGAATTGCAACCGGCCAGGCCTCAACGCGAAGAGGAAGGACTAGCTAATATGATCAATTGCAGCAAATGCGGAGCCAGTATCGCTGATGGTTCGAAATTCTGCCCGACTTGCGGGGCCACATTGACCGCCCCCAGTCCACCTCCCCCCCGTTTGCACAGGGAAACGAGGGGACAATCGGGCGGCCGCCGAGCTTGGATCAGCTCATTTCGGGGGCACCGACGGCCAGAACACAGGTCGTTAAGACGAGTAGCGGAAGCAGCCTGCTGCCGACCATCCTGGCGTCGGCGGGTCTCATCGTAACCCTTGTTCTGTTGATCCTCATGATCCGTTGGAACGGCCAGCAGGGCGAACAGAACCAGAAGGTACAACAGGGCCTGAGCGATCTTCAGAAAGGCATTCAGGTAGCTGACACCCGGATGGCGCAAAGCGACAACAGAATAGCCGGTCTGCAGTCCGAGGTTCAGGTGATGCGGGACCACATGGGACTGACGGAAGCCGAGTTGAAGCGGGCCCAGGCGCTGGCGCAGCAGCTCCAGACCGAGCAGCAGCGAAACGTACGGGCACTGTCGAGCCAGATTGCCGCCAAGGCAGACACGCAGCAGGTTCAGACAATCAAGACTGAAGCGGACACCAAGTTCGCCGGAGTATCGCAGGACATCGACCAGGTCAAGGAGGAGGTCCGGACCAGCAAGGAGGACCTGGACAAGGCCAAGGCGGAACTGTCCCGGCTGGGTGTGGTCGTAACCGAACAGGGATCGATGATCGCGACCAACTCGACCGGCCTGGACGAGCTTCGACGTCGTGGCGAGCGTGAATACTTCACCTTCGACGTTCGCAAGAAACAGAAGATGTCGGTCGCCGGTATCTCCCTGGAATTACGCAAGGCGGACGTGAAGAAGCAGTTCGTCGACTTCAAGGTTTCCGTCGATGACCGGACTATGGATCAGAAGCAGATTTATGTGAACCGGCCGATCAACTTCTACGTGGGTCGCGAACGAACCCCTTACGAAGTGGTGGTCAATGAGGTTCGCAAGGACCAGATGGTTGGCTACATAAGTGTTCCGAAGGGATTTTCGCCCCCGACCACTGTGCTGGCCAGGTAGCGGCAAAGGCTACACGGTTCTATCTTCCAGCGATCAGCGGACGTGCGGTGAGGCACCATCGCACGTCCGATTCCAGCTGTCATCACTCCCCCATAATCCCGCCGTCACTGATCGCCTGTAACACTTCTTGATTCCTGGACGTCTGTTGCGAGCGATTCCACCGGCTCGCCGATAGTCTTTCTTCGAGCCGAGAGGCTCGGGAACAAGAAGGGGATTCTGTGGTATTTTGTCAAAAGAGTAATCGCATCAGTACTGAATGCGGATCCCGGCGGAATGACAGAAACGTTAAAAATACTGCAATTAGAGGACTTTCCCGAGGACGGCGATCTTCTCGATCGGGAGCTGCGCAGGGCCGGGATCCAGTTTGCGAGTAAGCGGGTAGACAATGAAAAGGACTTCAGGCGCGCGCTTGAGGACTGGGCGCCTGAACTGGTGCTCGCCGACTACTCTCTGCCTGCATTTGACGGACGGCGTGCTTTGGAGCTCGTCCGCGAAGCCGATTCGAACCTCCCGTTCATTTTCGTTTCGGGCGCCATCGGCGAGGAGGCGGCCGTCGAGTTGCTGCGAAATGGGGCGACGGACTACGTCTTCAAGAACCGCCTTTTCAGGCTTGGCCCGGCGGTGAAGCGGGCGATGTCCGAAATCGCCGAGAGGCGACAACGTCTCCGAGCGCAGGAAGCTCTGAAAAGAAGCGAGGAGCAGTACCGAAGGCTGGTCGAGCTGTCACCCGAAGGAATCGTTGTTCATCGGGACGCGCATGTCCTTTTTGCAAATGCTGCCGCCGCCCGCATGCTCCGTGTCTCTCCGGACGAGCTGCTCGGTCGTTCGATCTACGATCTGATCCACCCGGACTTCAGGGCCGTGGTGTCCAAGCGATTCCGGGAAGCGATGGACCAGGTCATGCCCTTGATTCGGAGCAAGCTGATCGCGGAGGACGGGACCGAGGTCGAGATCGAGGCGACGTCAGGACCGATCGAATTCGACTCGACTCGTTGTGTCCAGTCGATCTTTCGCGACGTAACCGAAAGCCGGCGCCTCGAGAGGGAAATCCTGGAAATCAGCGGGCGGGAACAGCGCAGGATCGGCCAGGATCTCCACGATGTCCTCGGCCAGAATCTGACCGGCGTCTGTTTTCTGGCCAAGGCCCTGGAACACCGTCTGCAAGAGTCGGACGCTCCCTTGCAGGAACAGGCCCGCAGGATCGCTGATCTCGTCAGCAAAGCGATAGCCCAGGCCCGGGCGCTCTCACGAGGTTTGAACCCGGTGGCGTTGGAGCGGGAAGGCCTGATGGCGGCACTGGAGGAACTGGCAGACAACACGAGCCAGTTTTTCGGCGTCAGTTGCGCCTTCCACTGCGAGCGACCGGTTTACCTGGACGGACCGACGGCCACCCATCTCTACCACATCGCGCTCGAGGCGGTAAACAACGCAGCCAAGCACAGCAAGGCAAACGTCCTCCATATTTCACTCAACCAGAATGAAGGGGACGTCGTGCTCTCGGTCGCGGATAATGGGCAGGGATTTCAGAACAACTCCGGACAATCGAAAGGCATGGGCCTCCGGATTCTTCAACACCGTGCCAACGTTCTTGGTGCTTCGCTGGAAATTTCCTCAGACCGGGAAGCGGGTACGGTGGTCACCTGCCTGCTCCGCGCCTAAGACCGTCTCTTCTACTGCTCCCGCCACAACCAGACGACCATCTCTCCCGGGCCCCGGTTCGCCCACGTGTAGTATGGGATCGCCAGCAGCGGTCGCAGTTGTGTCCTCCTGCTCGTGACGCGGGTGGCCGGCGCCTGTCTGGGATCAACGGGAGCGGGCCTGGCCTGGGCGGCACCGAGCCCGAACACCGTCATCACCCCATTAAGAAGCTCTGGGTGAAAACGGGCGTGCAGCGAGGCGTCATCCTGAAGAACCAGGTTTCGGGCCGCGCCCCGGTTATCCGTCGCTTCCACGCAGTAGACGAGTGGCCCTCTCTGAAGTGCGACTTTGTCAACGTTGTCCTTGACTGCGGCCGCGCAGAGAACCCGGTGCACCGGCATGGTGAAGTTCACCTCTACTGAATCGCCGGCGGCGCTCCACTCTCGATCGAGGCATAAGAAACCGCGGTCGAGCTCCAGTGGAACGGCGTTGCCATTCAGCGCCACTGTAACCTCTGGGTTTTTCGGCAAGTTCCACAAAAGTGTAAAGATCGCTGGGGACGGGCGTGTTCCGCGCCCATCCCGGTATCCGGATCCGGAGCCGAAATCGCTGGGTGCGGTCGGGCTTGATTGCGATCTGGACTTTTCCCTCCCAGGGAAAGCGTGTCTGCTGGCGGACCGTGACTTTTCGGCCTTCCCCCCGGTCAACTGCAACCTGGCTGGCGACAAACAGGTTGACGAAGATATCGTCGTCCGAGACCGCGTAGATCAGGCTTGGCACCTGTTCGATGTATCGGGCGAGGTTGGGCGGACAGCAAGCCCGGACGAACCACGGCTTCCGTAGCGCGGCCGCGTCCGCATACTTCTCCTGAACCAACTCCTTGGGGACCATGCCCTTGTTGAACTTCAATTTGCCGTCGCTCTCCGTCGGACAGGCGTAGAAGAACTGGTCTCCAGTGATGGAGACACCGGCGAGCAAGTTGTTGTACAGCGTGCGTTCGAGGACGTCCAGGTACTTACCGTCGCCGGTCAACCGGAACATCCTCTGGTTCCACATCGAGAACGAGACGGCTGCGCACGTCTCGGTGAAGGCCGTGAGGTTCGGAAGCTCGTAATCGTTTCCAAGGCTTTCGTTGGATTCTCGTGATCCGAGGCCCCCGGTCAGGTAGAGCTTGCGGGCGATCACATTGGCCCAGAGCCGGTCGAGCGGACGAACATAGAGGGGGTCTTCCGAGGTGCGGGCGATATCGGCCACTGCCGAGTAGAGGTAGGACGCCCGTGATGCCAGGCCTACCGCCTGGTCCTGCTGAATGATCGGGGCGTGGTCCTGGAAAAGCGGGCCTCTGGGCTGCCGGGCAACCGCACGCCCCCTTTCGTCCAGGAAGAACCGCGCCAGGCGCCAATAGTCTTCGGTCCCGGTGACTTCGTACAACGTGAGGAGTGCGTGTTCGACGTTCGGGTGCCCGCACACGTCGCGGCGTTTGTCCGGACCGAACAACCGCACGAGGAGATCGGCGTTCTTGATCGCGACGTCCAGGAGGCTCCTCTTCCCGGTTGCGAGAAAATGGGCAGCCGCCGCCTCGTAAAGATGCCCGGACATGTAGAGCTCGAGATCGGCGCCGAGGTTCGACCACCGGGCCGGAGCAGACGGGTTTCTCTCCCTCTCGAGCGCGATTGTGCGATGAGTGAGCAGGTAACCGTCCGGCTCCTGCGCCGCGGTGATCTTCTGAATCAGGCCGTCGAGGTAGGCATCGAGCTTTGGGATCCGGGTGCCGAGCGAGTAAGTAGGATGCCGCTTCAATCGACTTGTACAGGACTTCGTCGTTGTTCGGGAGACCGCGGAAATCTCCCGGCATCAGGCCCCCGGCCCTGGAAAAGTTGTCGATGATCCCGGTCTCCTCCGCTTTTTGAAAGAGATACGGAATTGTGACACTTTCGTTGCGGGTCAAAATCGGGGTCCAGAACTCGTCCTGGATTTCGACATGGGCCCCCGGGAGAAATCTCAAGGGGACGGGCTTGGGGTCGGACCTCAACTGAGGAGCAGCGCACAGCCAGAGAACAAGAAACAATACCACCGGGTGTCTGGATCCCATGACTCCCTCCGAATCGCTTCGTATTTCCGGGGACACGATACTCAATTCCCAGCCGTTTCGCCATCTGCAAACTGGCTTCGCAACTCAATATTATGTTCCCGAGAATGCCGGCGGAATTTGTAACCCTGTACACCTTAATCCCTTTTGATCCGTCGTCAGGCGGTTTTACGATAAAATCCGCGAAGGGTGAAACGAATGTTCAAGACAATTGCACGGTTTTTCGTGATTGGACTCGGTTGTGTCGCTATCCTGCTCGCATTGCTCGCACTCCGGGTTTCCGGAGCCGCTGCTTCCCAGTCATCCGGCCCCAAATTCGGCATTGTTGTGCATGGAGGGGCAGGTACCCTGACGAAAGAGAACATGACGCCCGAAAAGGAGGCGGCCTATCGGGAAAAGCTGAGCGAGGCGATTCGCGCCGGGCACAAGATCCTGAGCGATGGCGGAAGCAGTCTGGACGCCGTAGAGTCGGCTGTCCGGATTCTCGAGGACTCGCCGCTGTTTAACGCCGGGAAAGGCGCGGTTTTCACGAGCGCGGGAACCAACGAGTTGGACGCTTCCATCATGGATGGCAGTAACCTCAAAGCGGGGGCGGTGGCTTCCGTTAAGAGAGTCCGAAATCCCATAAGCCTCGCCCGGGCGGTCATGCAGAAATCGGAAAACGTCCTGCTTGTAGGGGAAGGGGCCGAGGCTTTTGCCCAGGCTCAGGGGATTCAGTTGGTTGACCCGAAATACTTCTTCACCCGGGAGCGTTGGGACGAACTGCAGAAGGCCAGGGAACGCGAGAAGAAGTCGAAAGAGGCGCCCGCCGCACCGCCGGCGGACGGTCAGAAGCACGGGACCGTGGGGGCAGTGGCTCTCGACAAGCATGGCAACCTGGCCGCAGCCACGTCGACCGGCGGGAGGACAAACAAATCCTTCGGACGGGTGGGCGACTCCCCGATAATCGGGGCAGGCACCTACGCCAACAATCAGACCTGCGCCATCTCGGGAACCGGCCACGGCGAATACTTTATCCGTCTCGCGGTCTGTTACGACATCTCGGCCCTCATGGCTTACCGCGGGATGAGTCTGGTAGAGGCGGCAAACCTCGTCGTCAACGACAAGCTGACAAAACTTGGAGGAACCGGCGGCGTCGTGGCGATCGACAAGGCACGGAAATATTGCCATGCCCTTCAACACCTCGGGAATGTATCGCGGTTGGGCGATTGGGCCTGACCCGAAGGTCGTTTTCAAGATCTTCAAGGATTAGTACAGGAATTCCGCGAGTTAGGGGAGATAATCTTTCTAAGGACCACTTTACAGTGAGGAGGTGGGAAATGCAGGACAAGAGCTCTCAGCCTCAACCACGTGTTGAACCGGTGACGATCTCAGGTTGACGATCAAGGCCAGGTTAAAGCCTCACCGGAGACCCAGACCCTTTTCGGCGGCGACTCCGTGCAGTGGGAGTTCGAACTTGGGGACACGGATCAGTTGAAATCGTGTTCCACGAGATGACAACCCCAACTGGGGGAAGACACCGCGGGCCCTTTCCGCCACGCAACGATCAGCACAACCCATCCGAAGGTGTCTTCAAGCATCGGGGCAAAGGTAACGTGCTGACCCTGCCGGCGAGGCCGCCAGCCCACGGGTTCCGCGAAGAACGCTGGCAGTACGACATCAATCTGACCAGCGGGTCGGGCGAAGTTGCCCAGGCCGATCCACTGATCATCGTTCGTGCCCGGTGATTTTTGCTAGGGTCGGTGCGCCGCTGATTCACGCAGAAGGTCTCGAAGCCTGGGGTGGGCCAGAAGAGGAGAGAGGTCAGGGTTGGTGCGAACATCCGAAAGGACTCCGGCTCGCAGAAGCTGCTCGGTCTCGGCAATTGCCCGTTTCTCATCGGCGCAGATAACGAAAGCGACTGCCGCCTGGTAATGAACCTGCGGATCATCGACCCGCCCGTCCGTTGCCTTGTCCGCTTCGGCCCGCGCCTGTTCGCATCGCCCGCAGCCAGCCAGCGCGAGTGCCAACGAGGAACGCACCACCCCATCCGCGGGGTTCACGCGCAGATTGTCCTGACACAACTCGGCCGCCTTTTGGTAAGCCTCGCGTGCCGACAGGGAATCGGGAAGATGCCGGTACGCCTCGCCGAGATTCAGCCACGGTGTGAAGTCGGCGGACTGAGCTGTAGCGGCCAGAAACTCCCTGGCCGATTCCCGATAGCTGCCGAGCGTGTAGTAAACAATTCCCAGGTTGTTATGCACGTGATAGGTGGGCTGCAGAACGAGCGCGGCTTCCAGCAGAGGCTTTGCCTCCTTGAACTCTCCGGCGTACATGTAGGCCGCCGCCAGATTCGTATATCCGATATTCAGCTTGGGTCGGAGATCGATTACCCGCCGATAATCCGCTTTCGCTTCGTCCAGCTTCCCCAAGCTCAAGTAGAACCTGGCCCGGTCGGCGTAGTTTTCCCAGTACTCGGGCCGCAACTCCATTGCGCGTCTGAACATACGCTCCGCATCAGTCCGGCGGTCCAACGCCGCGTATGCTTTTGCAATCATCCGGCAGACCGAGTCGTCAGCCGGCGAGAGCGTCATCGCTCGATCGAACGAAGCTGCGGCTTCAGCTGACTGGCCCATTCCCAGACGAACCACTCCCAAAGCGAGGTGGGATTCGGGCAGGTCCGGTCCCGTCGCCGTGGCGATCTCCGCTTCGCGCACCGCCTCGTGCACGACGGTCGTTTTCCGGCTGTCATTGAATTTTGACCAGAGGGCCAATGCCAAGCCTGCATGCGCCTCGGGGGAGGCTCCTTTGCGCAGGGAACGCCTGAACGCTTCCTCGGCCAGTTGGTAGTTCTCGGGCACATCCCATCCTTCGAGATGGCGCCGCCCTTCCACGTAGTCCTGGAAGCCTTCGGAAAGCTGTCCCGCCGGCGCTCGAGGTTTGAAATCAACTGCGCGGCATAGCTCGGGAACCAGTCGATGTACATCACTAACGATCTGCTGTACCTTCCCGTCGAATCGTCGCGTCCACGCCCGTCCCGCCCTGTCTGCGGCCACGAGCCAGAGCGAGGCGCGGTAGCGGTCGGAATCCACCTTGACCTCGCCCCCGACCAGCCACTGAACGCGCAACTGCCTGCCCACCTGGCGCGGGTCTTCGGTCGCTGGAAATGAGCCGCTCGAGTCCAGGGGCACCGCTTTCAGGCCGGATGAGCCGAGATCGGCGTGAAGAGCCGAGGGGATAAGAAAGGCGATGGTCTGGGCGGCGGCCGGCCCCTCGTATCGCAGCGGCATAAACGCAACGGTGGGGTCTACTTTCTTGAGAAGCCAGGGGACGAGAGTCGCAAGAAGAATCACCGCAACAACCAGGAGTCCGGTGGCGATGACAAAACGCGGCTTTCGCCAATTCCCCGATTTCTCGGGAAGCGCTGTCGTGCGATCCGGATGCAGTGCTCGGGATATCTTCTTCAGGTCAGCTATCAGGTCGCTGGCTGTCTGGTATCGGTCTTCAGGCCGCTTCTGAAGCAGTCTTTTAATCACGTCGTGAATTTGAGCAGGGACCTTTGGGGCAAGATCCGGGAACTCCGGAAGCGGTTGAGTCGTGATGGCCCGGGCTGTGTCGAGCCAGCTGCCCCGACTGAAGGGATGTGTGCCCGTCGCCGCCTCGAAGAGCACGATGCCCAGTGAAAAAAGGTCACTGCGACCATCCAGTGATTCGCCTTCAACCTGTTCCGGTGACATATAGCTGAATGTGCCCACCAGGTCTCCCGTTCCTGTAAGCCGTGTGGACGCCTGGTCAACTCCGCTGTCTTCACTGCCGAGCGCGTGCGCAATTCCGAAGTCGAGGACTTTGATCAGGCCGTCATTGCGCAGGAAGATGTTCTCAGGCTTGATGTCGCGGTGGACGATGCCCTTGCCATGAGCGGCTTCAAGCCCTCGGGCTGTCTGGATGGCGAGGTCCAGAATCATCCCGGCAGGCAGAGGCGCCTTCTGCAGCGTCTTTCTGAGACTGCTCCCCTCCATGCACTCGAGCACCATGAAAGGGTGGCCCTCGTGCTCGTTCAGGTCATACAGCGCGCAGATGTTGGGGTGATCAAGGGAAGAGACTGCCCGGGCTTCTCGCTCGAATCGGGCCAGGGCGGCAGCGTTATTGATAAGGTGGTCGGGGAGAAACTTCAAGGCGACGTACCGACCAAGTCGCAGATCCTCGGCTTTATAGACGATCCCCATGCCTCCGCGCCCGAGCGTCTCGACTACCCGGTAGTGGCCGATCGTCTTGCCGATCATAAAGAACGAACTTTCTATTAAATTGGAGAAAGGGAGAGCCTTACGACCCAATTCTGAAGATAGCACAGCGGTCCTGGGTAAAAAACTGAGACCGGGAGACGGGGAGACGGGGAGACAGGGAGACAGGGAGACAGGGAGACAAGGAGACAGGGAGACAGGGAGACGAGACAAGGAGCGGGGAGGGGAACTGGAGGCCGGACTGCTCCTGTTGAATTCTCACCCGGCTTGGGCGCGGAGACCATTCTCGGCGCTTGTGAAGCTTACCACCTGGTTACGGCCCTGCTTCTTACCTTGGTACAGGGCCCGGTCGGCGGCTTTCAGATACTCTTCAATCGTTCGCTGAGGCTCGGCGCAGAGAACGACTCCGAAGGTCGTCGTCAACGACAGTTGCTGATCGTCGCATTCGAAGATGCTTCGGCTAATATCTTCATGGATGCGTTGTGCAACTGCGGTCCCGTTTTCAATCTCCGAGGCTGGCAGCAGAAGCAGGAATTCATCCCCGCCCCATCGGCCGGCTGAGTCGTACCCGCGCAGCAGCTCGCGTAGTTTCTGGCCGAGTTTGCGAAGCACTATGTCCCCGGTCCCGTGGCCGTATTCGTCGTTGATTGCCTTGAAGCCGTCAATGTCCACGAGGATGAGGACAAAAGGTCTAAAGAGACCAAAGTTACCGGCCAGTTCCTTTGCGATCCGGTCAGTCATCTCCCGCCGGTTGGGAAGGCCTGTCAACCAGTCGGTTCGCGCCAGCAGATCAAGTCGTTGATTGGCTTCATTGAGTTCGGCCTTCTGGGCCATGATTGCGCGGTTGGCCGCAGCAAGCTGCCGGTGCGCCCTGGACTTGACGCGATACCGGTTCATCAGGACGGCAACCACGGCGACTGCGAGAATGGCTACGACGAGGAGGAGGTTGCGCTGGATTTGCTTCCGGGTGAGCTCCAGATCCTTGATGCGGTTGTCGCGCTTCAGGATTTCATTTTCGCGCTCCCTCTGGCTGGCTTCGAACCGCGCATGACTCTCGCCGATGTTCTTTGCCTTCTCGTCGCTGAACAGCTCCTCCCGGAGTCTGTAGGAACGGGCGAGCGAGTTGTAGGCTTTGTCCCATTGACCGACGTCTGCGTAAACGCTCGAGAGGCTGGCGAGAATGCCGTCGGTATTCGAGTTGAGGTTCAATTCCTCCGAGTATCGGAGGGCCTCCTCAAGAGTGGTGACCGCCGACTGACTCTGGCCGAGGCGCTGCTGTATGCCTCCTATATTGAAGAGGCAGATAGCAATTTCCCTGCGGTAGTTGTACTTGCGTTGCAGATCGAGGGCTTTCCCGAAGTAGGACAGCGCTCCCTGGTAGTCCTTCTTGTGCACGTGGGCCAGGCCGATATCGTGAAGACACGAGGAGACGACGTAGTCGTCGCCCGAGGCACGGGCTACGTCCAGGGCGCGCTTCTTGAGCTCGAGCGCCCGGTCCGGCTCGCCGCGCAACAGAAAGATGTTTCCGATTTCGTTCAGAGCGAGTGCTCGGATGTGGAAATCTCCGGCGCGGCTCGCGAATTGCTCGGCCTTCTCGAAGTACCCGATCGCCCGATGGTATTCGCCAAGATCGCGGTAGATCAGACCAAGCATGTAGTTTGAGCTTCCGACCGGGCCTGCGTTCCCGTCGCTTTCTGCCAGCGTAACCGCCTTGGCCGCCTGCTCGAGTGCCTTGTCAAGGTCTCCCTGGCTGTAATGCAAAGCGGCGAGCCGCCGGGTGATCTCGATCGTCTTCTTAACGTCGCCCAACTGTTCGTAATCGGCCTTGGCGGATAGAAGCGCGGCCAAGGCTTCGCGGTGCTGTCCATGCTGACTGTGTGCCTCGGCCTGCTGCTCGAACGTCTCCGCTCTGCCCCTGAGCGAAAGCTCTTCGGCCCAGAGCTGTGCAGGTACAAGAATGGCGACGAGGATGAGAGTCTTCAACAGGCGCCGGCACATGGTTGGAGGGAGCATATTCGAAACCTGCGTCCCGCTCAATGATTATCCGCCTGTTTAATGCAGCTGATGAGGGATTGGACGACCGCCTGATCGACGGATCGGTGCCGTTATGCCCCGGTCTTAACCGGCAGGCCTTCAAGCTCCATTATTTTCAACGCATTCGTGGTGGGGCAAATTCCTGGACGAAGCCTGTAATCGAACACCATTCGCCGGCCCGTTAGTTCTTCGCGAAAGTGGAAATTCGCGACTCGTGCCAGCTTCTCGCCCGCCAGGGCGAGCTCCAGGTCATGAGTCGAGATCGCTCCGGCGCCGTTCTGACCGAGCAGAGCTTCCATGAAAGCCAGTCCTCCTGCGACTCGCTCCCGATTGTTGGTTCCCCGAAAGATTTCATCGACAAGGTAGAAGACCGGACGGGTTTCCGGCTGCTTCAGGGCATCGAGGAGTTGCTTCAGCCGTCGCACCTCGGCGTAAAAAGTCGAGACATGGTCCTGGACTGAATCCGTCACGCGGATGCATGAGAACAACCGAAAGAGGCTGAGACGCAAGCCGGAGGCACATACCGGTGCCCCTGCGTAGGCGAGAACCATGTTCACGCCCAGTGTCTTCAGGAAGGTGCTCTTGCCGGACATGTTCGAGCCGGTCAAGACGAGGAGTTGGGTATCACCGAGAGAGAAATCATTACAGATCCTTCGCGAAGCAGGAATGAGAGGATGGCCCAGTGCCGTCGCCTCGAAGCGGCGAGTGGAAGGATCCGTGGCGGAGTCCAGGCGAGGAAACGCGAAGCCGGGATTGAGGTAGCCGAAGCTTGCGAGGCACCCGGCGGCCTCGAGCTCAGCCGACCGGTCAAGCCAGAGGGGGACCATCGATGCCAGGCGTTCACGCAGGCGGGCGATAAGCCAACCCAGGCAAAAGTCCCAGGGAAGGAGGAGGTTCAGGATCAGACCGACGATGGGGTTCATGCGCAAACCGGCCAGGCTGGAAATGAGCCTCGCGCGGCGGAGGTGACGGGATGGCCGCGTCGCCTGATCGGTGAAAACCGAGCAAAGCCGCTCGAGGTGCGAGCCAGGTCGAAAGGGGTAGCACTCCAGGAATTTCAGCACGCGGGCCAGCGCCGACAGTTGATCCTCAAGGGCGATGGTCGAGTCAAGCAGCGGGCGAACCTCCCGGGAGCGGGCCAGGAAGAACAAAAACCAGGCTGCCAGGGTCAGCTCCCACAATGGCTGCCCCAGCAGGCCAAGAAAGTAGGTGAGGACCAGGATGTGGTTCACTGCGAGGAGCAGGCTGCCCTGCAGCAGAACCGCGCGCAGTCGTCGCGCCGGCCGGCTCGCTCCAACCCAGCTTTTCAGCCGTTCCCCTTCCAGCCGAGAGCCCGACCCAAGGGCGAAGGTCAGGAGCAGTTTGTCGCGGAAACGCGAGAGCGGGGTGAGTTCCTTTACGAGGTTTTGCCGGGCCAAAATCATCGGGGCAGCGGGGAAGCTATCGAGGAGCCATTCCCTGAGCCGATGGCTGCCGTCTTCGGAGCCCGCGGAATTCAGGAGCTGGAACACCGACCGGTCACCCAGCAGATCGAGGTCGCCCGCAAAAGGGTGTCCGGGAGGGGGGCCGTGGGGAGCAGAGGCGGTAATCCCGTTCCAATCGAGTGTTGCCCGGGCCAGATGAGACGCCTTGATTTTTCGCCACAGCCGATGCCGACGATAGGTCGCTTCCACCCGGCGGTGCAGGAGGACAAAGATCCCGAATACCACCAGGCCGGCAGCGAGGATGAGCAAGGCCACCGTACCTGAAAGCCAGAAGCTGGCGACCAGGGCGGCGAGAAAGCCGCCGATGAAGACACCCAGCCTGTACCAGGAAACCCGGGTGTGGAGCCGCTCAAGGCGAACGAGTCGCGCGTCGATCCGCCTGATGACTCGTTCGAGGGGCCTTTGCCTCATCTCTGAGAGTATTTCACGGCAGGGACCGTGAGGAAAGGCCCCGAGGACAAAAGGCGTAATCAGCCCTGGCTATGCTCGACCACCACGTAGGTCGTTTGACCCTGACGGTTGACGAGCAGGACCATAGGCTCTTTTCCAGCTGACCGTACAGCCTGGCGCAGTTCCTCGACCGAGCTGATGGGCTTGCGATTGACCTCCTGGATGACATCACCGCGCTGGATCCCCGCCTCTGCAGCAGCGCCTCCAGGCTGCACCTGGGCCACGACTGCCCCACGTGCGCCCGCCGGCAATTGCAGTTGCTCGCTTATTTCATCGGTCAGATTCTGAACCTGGATTCCCAAGCCGCCCGGCTCTTCCTGCGATTCGAAGGACTGCGGCGCTTCCTGTTCCTCGGTCGGCAGTTCCGTCAATTTCGCTGAGATCTCCTGGTTTTGGCCGTTTCTGACGATGCCCAGGCGAACGTCGCTCCCCGGTGGAAGGGATGCGACGGTGAAGCGAAGACCACGGCTGTCCTTTACCTCTTTGCCGTTGATGCTAACGATGACGTCGCCCCGTTGGAGGCCTGCTTTCCTGGCCGGTCCGTCCGGCGCCAGGTCGGCCACCAGGGCCCCGTGTGTGTTTTTGAGCTTGAAGGCGCTTGCTACGGCCGGCGTTACTTCCTGAGCGGCAACCCCCAGGTAGCCGCGAACCACCTTGCCTCCCTTGACAATCTGGTCCATCACCGATCGGGCCATGTTCGAAGGAACCGCGAACCCGATCCCCTGGTTCCCCTGGCTTCGGGTAAAAATGGCGGTGTTGATTCCGATCAGGCTGCCGTTGTCATCGATCAGGGCACCGCCGGAATTACCCGGATTGATCGCGGCGTCAGTCTGGATGAAATCCTCGTAGCCGGTTATACCGAGGTTGCCTCGCCCTGTCGCGCTGACGATTCCCATGGTCACCGTCCGCCCCACACCGAACGGGTTGCCAATTGCCAGGACGAACTGACCGATCTTCACGCGAGAGGAATCGGCCAGTGCGATCGGATGCAGGTCTTTCTTGTCGACCTTGATGACCGCGATGTCGGTTTGAGGATCAGTCCCGATGATCTTGGCGCGCACCTGCTCGGTGTCGTTAAAAAGCACGATTACCTCGCTGGCACCCTCGACCACGTGGTTGTTTGTCAGGATGTGGCCCTCGTTGGTGACGATCACCCCAGACCCGAGACCCTGCTCGCGCTGAGGAGGCGCTTCGCCCCCGCCGCCGCCGAAGAACTGGCGGAAGAATGGATCGTTGAAGAACGGCAGACCGGTATCTTGCGCCCGTACTATACGAGTTGTGGCAACGCTGACGACTGCCGGCAGGGCTCCCTCAACGACCGGTGAGAACCCGTTTTCGAAGGTTATTCGCGCCGCCCCATTCTGACCGTTTACGATCAATTCCGGCGAGCGTCCGGATGGCCAGTTCGTGCCGATCACGATGCCGATCAGAACAGCGACGACGATAAACGCCAGCACTAGATAACGTGAGGAAACCACCCGCCGTGTCATGTTGAACCTCCGGGACGGTCAGACGACCGCTTGGTAAGATAAGTTGACAGGGAAGCCTGGAACTTACCCTTCATTATATTGCCGACGGTCAGTCAAGAGAAGGAGTTGGGGAGGGCACCATTACCAGCCATTCCCGCTCCCAGAGAATCCCGCTAATTACATCCAATAAAAGGACTTCTGGACCACTGATAAAACCCATTGACATCCGGAAGGGGCGAAGCTAAAGTTACCGGCGCTTCCTTGTGAATTCGAGCCAAAACGAGAGCTGTACTATTGATTGGTTTGCA
>CAVUUN010000002.1:0-43051 GCA_963744645.1 uncultured Acidobacteriota bacterium | reverse complement strand
CCATGATCTCCACCAGGCTTCTGGCCAGTTCTTCGCCGCCGCCCACATCGGCGGCCGGCTGGGCGGGGAGCGTCCGCAGAAAGTCCCGAATTCGCTCCATTGCCTCATTGACCAGACTCTCCATGTCGTCCGGTCCCAACTCAAGGCTGTAATTCGTGGGAATCGTCACCGGGCAACGATACGCCAGTCAGGATGACCAGACAAGAACAGGGGCGCAACAAGCGCAGTGCGGAAGAGCAAAATCGAGCGACAGCAACTCACCGAAATCCAGGGCCAAATCCAGGGGACACTGGCGAAATCCAGGGGGAAAATCCAGGGGGAAAATCCAGGGGACACTGGTTAACAAGCATGCAGCGAAATCCAGGGGACACCGGTTAACGCATGACCTGATGAAACAGCATGCTGGTAGGCGATCTAGCGGAATCCGGCGGGAACACAGCATGGGGGTAGGAATCCAGCGGGACACAGCCTGGCAGGCACGCCTGGTTGCACCTCAGCGCCCGGGTTGCGGACCTCGCGTTTGGGCGCTGAGTGCTTGTGCGTCTGTTGGTGTGGGGTTGTCAGCTGCCGAGTGTGTAGCCTTCACGGTACTTGGGGATGATGAACTCGTTAGCTGCGTCCCAGTTCGTCATCTTCATATTGTCGCCGTCCCAGGTCAGTTTTCGACCGGGAAAACGAACTGCGAGGTTGCCCATAACGACTGTTTCGGTTAACGGGCCGGCGTAGTCGAAGTTAGAAACGGCAGGAGGGCCACCCTTGCAGGCGTCGATCCAGTTCTGCTCGTGAGTCCCGTTGACGCGCTGCAGGGTCTTGGCCGGACGCTTGTAGGCCTGCATTTTGGCCTCCGGGATGATTCGGGGACTGTCCCCATAGGTGCCGCACACGATCTTCCCCTTATCCCCCACAAATATTGTCCCGCCTCCGTCGCCAAAGTTCATTTCGCGATCCGGTTCCAGCTCTTCCGGGCGCTCGGGCATCATGCCACCGTCGTACCAGTTGAGCTTGACCTCCGGCATGCCTTCGCGAGCCGGAAAGTAGTAGTGAATGATTGAGGCGACGGGAAACGTTTCATGGTTCTCGAAGACCTCCCAGGCTTTGAAGACCATCTGAGCGACAGTTGCCTGAACTGCGACCGGGTATTTCAGCTTGAGAGCGAAGAACGGGGCGTCCATGATGTGGCACGCCATGTCCCCAAGAGCGCCGGCACCGAAATCCATCCAGGCACGCCAATCGTGCGGGGCATAAGCGGGGTTATAGGGGCGGTAGGGGGAAGGCCCGAGCCACAGGTTCCAGTCAAGGGTGGCGGGAACCGGAGGAGTCTCTTTCGGCCGTCCGAATCCTTGGCCCGGCCACACGGGACGGTTGGTGAAGCAGTTCACTTCGCGGACGGGTCCGATCGCCCCGTCCCACAGCCACTCTGAAATCAGTCTCACCCCTTCCATGGAATGCCCCTGGTTGCCCATTTGGCTTGCCACCTTGTAGCGACGAGCTGCTTCCGTGAGTCTTCGTGCTTCCCCGACCGTGCGCGTCATCGGTTTCTGCACGTAAACATGCTTGCCCAGTTGCATGGCCACCATTGCAGCTGCGGCGTGCACGTGGTCCGGGCATGCGACGATGAGGGCGTCGATGTCCTTTTGCTTCTCGAGCATGACCCGGAAGTCTTTGAATTTGGGAACATTTGGGAACTTGTTGAAGGTCTTTGCAGCCCTGACATCATCGACGTCACACAGCGCTACGATGTTCTCCTGGCTACAGCGTTCGATGTTGTTGGCCGCCATTCCTCCCGCGCCGACACTTGCGATGTTGAGCTTATCGCTCGGGGCGACGTAACCCCGTCCACCTAGCACGTGCCTGGATACAAGGGTGATTCCTGCTCCGGCGGTTGCCACCTGTCCCACAAAACTGCGGCGGGACATCGATTTTTCCTGATTCGCGCTTTTCCTCTCGTTGATCTTCTCCATACCCGTGCTCCTCTTGGGCCAAGGATACACCATGAGACAAGCACACGAGATAGGGGCAAGGAGGTAGGGGCCGAAAGGGGGAAGGCACGAGACAACCGGGGATAGAAAGGAGACAAACCGACAGTCGAGTTGCAGGGGAGAACACCAGAGGAGCCAGAGGGACACTCCCCTTAATCCCGTAGGGGACACTCCCTAGTGCCGCCGCTTTGGCACCGGTTGAGGAAGGTGCGAAGCGGAAGATTTTTGTGTGTCATATCGTTCGTGTTTCCTTATGTTTGCGAGGAATGAGGCAGTTGAGGCGCAATTTTTCTTCGTATTTTTTCAAACTCGAGCGTTATAGCAAGTGAGGTTTTTGTTGACACAACCTCGGAAGGAGCGCATATGCCTCGCCTCGCTCGAGTCAAGCCTCAGGGCCGTTCCCAGATCTATCATCTGTACAACCGCATTGCCGGCCTGCCCGGGGACTATCCCATGATGGAACACCAGGCCCGCCAGCTGTTCGAGGACATCCTGTTGTTCTACTCCGAGATCTATTCCTGCATGCTGGTCGCCTTTGCCATCCTCGGTAACCACTACCATTCGGTGATTCTGTTTCAGGCCTTCTTCGCGCTGCCTCGGGCCGAATTGCGCCAGCTGGCCGTCCGGCTCTATGCGGGAAAACTGTACAAGCCCTACCTGTTTTGGCGCGAGAAGCAGTGGAAGCGATTCAACGAGCGCCTGTTCGACGTTTCCGAGTTCATGCGCAATGTCGAATCGGCCTATGCCGTCGCGTACAATCGCGCTTTTGGCCGGCGGGGACGACTCTGGGCGGACCGGTTCAAGTCCACCCTGCTCGAGAGCTGGGGCGCGGTTCAGGCGGCCGCGCTTTACGTCGAGATGAATCCGGTCCGGGCCGGGCTGGTTTCCCGTCCCGAGGACTACCGCTATGGGTCGGCCCGGCTGCGCCTCGCCTCCGGCATGGGCGGCCCTCGACTGATGCCCCTGTCCGAACTCTGGCAGGTTAAAGACCCGGCCCAAGCTGTTCGGAGCCACTTCGCACACCTCTATCACCGCGGCGGCCTCCGGATCGAAAGGGAAGATGAACTGATCCGCGACATCATCCGTCAGGACGTCGAGGACGGTCTCGGTGCGGGAACCTACCGCCGCCGTCACCGCTATTTCAACGACGGAATTGTCATCGGAGACAAGGAGCAGGTGCGGGTCTGGCAAAACCTGGTCTACGGAAAAAAGATCCAGAGGGTGTCCCGCGAGCCGGTCCGCGTCGGTTCCGGCCCGCTGTGCATGCTCCGAAAACAGCGGCCTGAGTGGCACACCGACCTCCGGGCCGCTTGAACCAGGCACTCGGAGCCATCTGGTCCCCTCACTCTCGGGCATGGGCGCAGAAGAGTGGAATGGTCGACTCGTCGGGTAGGCGTCCCGTTTCCTGGCTTGATCTGAGTCGCAATCAGCAAACGACTGCCGTGTTCCGCTTCCCGATGCGCTCGAAAGTTGGATGGGTGCCAGCTGCCAAGATGAGGAAGAGACGGCTGGTTTTTTATCGGCCGATTTCAGTCCAGAGTTCCCTGATTGCCGTCCCTTCGATTGCCCCATTGATTGCACGCGACTGAGTGGCATCCTGTTCCTCGTCAGGCTAAACTACTCCCATAAGCCTTCAAGGAGGACCCACCAAGTGGCGCAGATACTTCTCAACACAGAGGGACTTTCGGTCCCCGACTCAGCAGTCAGTATGTTGGTGCAAAGCTTCAGCGGCCAGATCATCCACCCGGGAGATGCGGAGTACGATCAGGCGCGACGGGTTTTCAACGGAATGATCGACAGGCGACCCGGGTTGATCGCGCGACCCGCGAATACCGCGGATGTCAGGCGATTGGTCCTGTTCGCCCGGGAGCACGACCTTCTCGTCTCTGTAAAGGGAGGTGGCCATTCGGTCCAGGGTTTTGGAGTGTGCGATGGTGGTCTCATGATCGATCTCAGCTCGATGCGCTCCGTGCAGGTTGATCCCGCTGCTCGGACCGCCATAGCAGAAGGAGGCACCACCTGGGGAGAGTTTGATGCGGCGACCCAGGAATATGGGCTCGCCCTTCCCGGTGGCCGAGTGCCCTCGACCGGCATTGCCGGACTGACGCTCGGCAGTGGTTCGGGCTGGCTCGAACGCAAGCTCGGCTACACCGTGGACAGCATGCTGGCGGCCGAAGTAGTGCTTGCGAACGGTGATGTCGTTCGTGCCAGCGAGGATGAAAACGCGGATTTGTTCTGGGCAATGCGAGGCGGCGGGGGGAACTTCGGAATAGTCACGAGTTTCAAGTACCGGCTCCACCCAGTCGGCCCCATTATATTTGGTGGCCTGATAGGCTTCCCGCCCGACCCGACGGTATTGCGCGCATACCGGGACTTCATGGAAACGGCGCCGGATGACGTCGGCGGAGCGGCCGCGATTATAACGGCTCCGCCCGAGCCATTCGTCGCAACCGAGGTGCGGGGACAACCTTTGCTCGGTATTGTCGTTTGCTATGCCGGCGATCCCGGCCAGGGCGAGGCTGCCATCGGACCTATCCTGGATCTCAACCCTCCCCTGCGGATGGTCCAGCCGATGCCGTATGTGGCCCTGCAGGCCCTGCTAACAGGTGTCTATCAGCCGGGAAGGCAGAATTATTGGAAGGCGGAAATGTACCCGGTTTTTCCAGACGCCGCGGTGGACGTCCTTTTCGAAAAGGCGATTCCACTGTCTTCCCCGCTGCACAGCATCATCTTTCAACCGTTGGGCGGCCAGGTTCATCGGGTGCCTGATCAAGCAACGGCTCTGGGTTGGCGGGCATCAGCCAGGTGGTCACTTCACATCCTCGGCATGTGGGAACACCCGAATGAAGATCAGCAGCACATTGCCTGGGTGCGTTCCGTATCCGATGCTATTAAGCCCTGGGCCCAGAAGGGGAATTACCTGAACTATCTCGGGGACGAGGGCGAGCAGAGGATCAAGGACAGTTTTGGCGCCAAATACGCACGCTTGGTCGAAATCAAGAACAAGTACGATCCGACCAACTTTTTCCGACTGAACCAGAACATCAAGCCGACTGTCGGGCAGTTACCGGTCGGTCAGGGGCGCGCCCGAGTTTGAGGTCGTTCAAGGCGGCGTTCTGTGCCTTTCCGCCCCGCCTGGTCATTCCTTGGCTTCTTGAAGACCGCCAGTCCCCGGATTTTTTGCCTGAGTCCTTGCCCCAGATTTACGGGAGATTCACAGGGGACTGTCCCCTCCTCGTCCTCCTCTTGGCGGGGACTGTCCCCTCCTCCTGGCGGAGATTCACAGGGGGGAGATTCACAGGGGAGTGTCCCCTGGATTTTGGTGAAGCCCCAGGCGCCTCGAGATTCCCGACAATACTTGGCTTTCCGTTCCTTTGCGCTTGCTTCTCGCCCCGTTTGATTCCATCATCACCGCCATGAAGACCGGAGGCTTTCTCCTTTTTGGCACTCGGCTGTGGGTGTTCTCGCTGCTTCTCGCCCTCCTGCTCCCGGTTAACGCGCAGGCCCAGTCACGGCCGAACATCCTCTTCATCATGACCGACGACCACGCCGCGCACGCCATAAGTTCGTACGGCAGTCGGGTTAATCAGACGCCGCAGTTGGATCGGCTTGCCAAGGAGGGGATGCGTTTTGACAGATGCTTCGTCACCAACTCCATCTGCACCCCGAGTCGGGCGACCATTCTCACCGGAAAGTACAGCCACAAGAACGGAGTGCCGGTATTTAACCGGTTCGACGGAACTCAGCAGACCGTCCAAAGACTCCTTCAGGCTGCCGGCTACTACACGGCGATGATCGGGAAATGGCATCTGGGCAGCGACCCGACCGGTTTCGACTACTGGAACGTGCTGCCGGGCCAGGGACGCTACAATGACCCGATTCTGTATGACCGGGAAGGGTCGCGTGTTTACCCAGGGTACGCCACCGACGTGATCACCGACCTGACGATCGATGTTCTTAAGAACAGGCCGAAGGACAAGCCGTTCTTCATAATGTCTCACCACAAGGCACCCCACCGGGAATGGACTCCGGACGAGAAGCATCGGTTGATGTTCGCCAACAAGCAGATCCCGGAACCGTCGACCTTGCGTGATGGCTATGAAGGTAGAGCGGACGCCATCCGTCAACAGAAGCAGTCAGTCTTCCGGGACCTGACGCGCCGGGATCTCAAGCTCGTTCCGCCCGCTGGTCTCCAAGGGCCGGAATTGCAGAACTGGTACCAGGTAAAGCCGAGCGAAGTAGAGATTCAGGTCGACGGAAAAAAGACCACGTTGAGCGGCGACGCACTGGATCGCTGGAAATATCAGCGCTACATGCAGGACTACCTCGCTTGCGTGCAGAGCGTTGACGACAACGTCGGACGATTGCTCGACTGGCTCGATGCGGCCGGTCTCCGCGACAACACGGTTGTCATCTATACCAGTGATCAAGGGTTTTTCCTGGGAGACCACGGGATGTACGACAAGCGCTTTATGTACGAGGAATCGCTGCAAATGCCTTTCCTCGTCCGGTGGCCTGCAGGCGTCAAGCCAGGGAGCACGTCAAACTCGATTGCTATCAACTGCGATTTTGCTCCCACGTTTATCGAGTTGGCAGGTGCTCGGATCCCAGATGACATGCAGGGGCGCAGTCTGCTGCCGCTTCTGAAGGGAAAGCCGCCGGCAGATTGGCGGAAGGCGTTCTACTACCGTTACTATCATGACCCCGGCGATCATGACACCCGCGCCCACTACGGGATACGGACCGAGACGCACAAGCTGATCTACTTCTGGAAGATCGACCAGTGGGAGGCGTATGACCTCGTTCGAGATCCTGAGGAACTCCGCAACATCTACCAGGACCCGGCCGCCAAGCCCGTGGTCGAGCGCCTGCGCTCAGAGCTCTTTCGTTTGAAAAAGGAAGTAGGCGACGAAGATCAGTTCGCGAATGAACAGCCGAAAGAGAGCTCGTACGTATCGCCACCCCCGGCCAGGAAGTAGGCAAGGCCACGAGGCTCCCACTCAGCTGCCCGCGTCTCATCGCCGCATCTTTATGCCTTCGATGGTCTCCTCGAGCAGAAGCTTGGCCTCTGCGTTACCCGGGTCGGCTTTGAGGAGTCGTTCGAGGATCGCGATGGCTTCCGCATGTCTCCCGTCTTGAACTAGAAGAAGAGCGAGCGTGTGAGCATAGCGGGCTTCCTCGGATTTTACGGAAACCGCCATCCTGCAAAGCGCGATCGCCTCTCCCAATCGCTCTGGCGAGACCAGGATTGCCAGATTGTAGGCGGCTCCGGCATTGCGCGGATACAATGTGAGACACCGGCGAAGGACTCTTTCTGCTTCGGTCTTCTTTTCGATTTCGGCCAGAAGCAGCCCTAGGTTGAACAATGCAGGCTCGTTACGGGGATCCAGCCGGACGGCGGTCCTGAGGTGCATCTCGGACAGGTCATTCCGGCCCGCGAGGTTCCACGCTAACCCCGCATTGACGTGCGCAGCCAGATTTTCGGGAACGAAGCGAAGGGCGATTTCAAAGGCGTCAGCGGCTCGGCGTCCTTCTCCCCGGTCCAACAAGTAGTTGCCGAGGTCGGCGTGAGACGCGGGGTCATCCGGCCGTGCCACAAGCGTGGCAATGTATTCCTCATTGGCCGCGGCCAGAGCGCGCCGGTCGACGGGACCCAGGCTATCCTCAGCCACTGAACCCAGAGCAGCCGCCGCGCGAACTCGAACCAGACGAGAGGAATCGCGGAGAGCGGCGACTAGCATAGCTGCAACTTTGGTCTCCCGGCTCTTACCAAGAGCCTCCACTGCGGCGCTTCGCACCAGAGGCGATCCGTATCGCGCTGCGCGCTCGAGCGCTTTCCATTTGCTCGGATCATCGCAGCCCTGAAGCAGACGAATCAGGGAGGTGACGAAGATCGGATTGGAGGCCGGATCTGCGACATATTCCAGCGTGTCCGAGAGGCGGCGCCAGTTACTCTTGCGTGCCTGCCCCACCAGCCGGGCACGCACCAGCCGCGGTTGCTGATAGTCCCGCGGATACCATCTGCGTACCCATCGCTCGGCCCAACTCGCATCGCGGTCATCGTGACACGCGATGCAGGCATTCGGAGAGCCGAATTCTATGGATGCGGCAGGCGCAGGCGGGAGCATCGAGTGGTCCGTGCGACGCATCCGGGCGAATTCTGTCGTTGGCATGTGACAATCGACGCACCGGTCGCCCCTCTCCCCGTTTCGGTGCCGGGAATGCTCGGACGACTGGTTCACGATCGCCGAATGACAGGGCAAACAGGCGCGGTTGAGCTCTTTCTCACTGAACCGAAGGCGGCCACCGGAAGTGTGACAATGCAGGCAATCCAGTTTTCCCGATAGCGCTGCACGGACTGAGTAGCCAGGAGGTAAACGTGTAGTTCTCCCCCATGTCCCTTCCATCCGAATAGTAGTCGGAGTGCTCCAGCGTGACCAGGTCGAAATGATCCCAGAACGAGCTCCCCGATTGGAAGCCGGGACTAATCGGGATGAGTTTGGCGTGGCAGGTAGCGCACTGGTGGTTTCTTTGTTCAGTCGTGAATGATCCAAAGCGGAGGATGTCGTTCCCGTCCGGAGAACTGGCGTACGCTTTGGACCGGGCTGCCCGGGAGTGTTGCCCTGCCGGTCCGTGACAGGTCTCGCAGTTGATGCCAGGCTCGAGCCAACGCGTCTGGTACGTGTCGCTGGGCAGGTCGTAGTGATTGGACAACTGGCTCACGTGGCAGGAGAAGCAGGACGTGTTAAAAGTGTAAGCGCGGTTCGTCCAATCCAGCGGGGCGTCATTCAATCCCGCGTGCCGGCGCACCGCGCTGCCCGTTGTGTCGAACCACTCTCCCCGTCGCGTGTCAAATGCAATCGGCAGGACTTGCAGCCGTCCTTTGGGAAAGGGGGTGAGGAAGTAGTAGACGTTCTTGCCGCCCATGACCTGCGCGATCGGGTAGGTGCGTCGATCCTTGCCGATCGTCTCAATGACCGCACCATTCTCGGCAGATTTATCAAAGCGATACTCTCGGTCTTTTACCAGGATACTAACCTGTGGTTTCAGGCTGGCGGCAGCGAATTCTGGAGTGTACGGCTGCATGGCTGTCCCGTGCCGGCTGGTGACCCATTTCTCGAAAAAGGACTCATGGCACTCTCGACAACTTGCTGAGCCGATGTACGCGTCTTGAAGCTCTTGACCCGGAGGGCAGGCTGGCCCGACATCTCGCCGGGTGAGAATGGCTGCCGCAATGAGCAGGATTGATACGGAAAGGGCCAAAAGCCATCGAGTTTTGATCAGAGAGATCCTTTTGCTCACTAAAATGCCGAACGGAATATATCATTCCATTCATCAATTCCTCGACACGTCCGCACGGATCTTTTTGTGCTACTGTCTGGTCTCATGATTGTGGCCATGGCCGGACTTCCGGGCTCGGGGAAAAGCACGGTTGCGCGTGAGCTCTCATTGAGGCTACCGGCGGTTGTGATCAGCAAGGATGAAATTCGAACGAGGCTGTTCAGCGCAGCGGACATCGACTACTCGGCGGATCAGGACGCTGTCTGCTTCAACGAAATGCTGAAACTCGCCGAAGGTTTACTCAACAAGACGCCCGGCCAGTGGATAATCCTTGATGGTCGCACTTTCTCCAGGTCACGAGATATGCAACAGGTGATCGCACTGGCTGACCGACTGCGACAACCGCTGTATGTGATCCGATGTTTCTGTTCTGATGAGGAGGCACGCAGACGGCTTGATGCCGACCTGACGGGCAAGAAGCACCCGGCAGCAAACCGCGACTACCATCTGTATCTCCAAATCAAGTCCCGGCAGGAAGCGTTGCCCCTGCCCGCCTTGGATCTCGATACAAGTCTTGATCTTAAGACCTGCCTCTCTCGGTGTCTGGAATACCTGACCGCCCGGCCGCCCCGACTTACGAATCCCGCTTGATCCCTTTCAGACAGCAACAGTTTTCGACACCGATTCTTAGGGGAGTGTCCCTTCTTTTCGCTCCTTCTTTCGCTCCTTCTTTTCGCTTGTCTTTCTCTGGGGACACTCCCCTGATTTCCTCCTCGACGCGTTTTTCAGCGGTCTGAAAACAGCCCTTGAAAACCGCCGCCGGAAACCGCCGCCGGAAAGAACCGAATAAGAGCGCTCCGGGCAACCTATAATGGGACTGCGGAGTCAGCTCGCGCTCAGGAGGAAATAACATGAAGACGAGGGGGTTTAATGCCTGGTGTTCGGTACTCACACTGGTTGTCTGTCTGGTCGCGCCTTGCGCGCGCAAGGAGATCTGAAGCTGAAGGACTGGAAGCCGCGCAGCCAGCTGGTCGTCAAAGAAACCCGGGTGCTGAGGCCCAAGTTCCCTGTGATCGACATGCACAATCACCTCGGCAGGCTCGAAAACACCCGGAAGTATCTGGAGGAAATGGACAAGGCGGGAGTCTGGAAATGCGTCAGCCTGGACGGGCGATCCGCAAAGGACTTTTTCAAGGAACACCTGACCGCCTCGCAGGCGGTCGCGCCGGATCGTTTTCTGGTCTTCTTCCGCCCCGACTGGGGCCGAATCGATGAGCCGGATTTCGGGATCACTGAGGCGAAGCGCTTGGAGGAGGCGGTTCGGCTGGGAGCTCGCGGATTGAAAATAGCCAAGGATCTCGGGCTCACGGTCCGAGACAAGAGCGGGAAGCTGGTCCCCGTGGACGACCCTCGCATAGATCCGATCTGGGCCAAGTGCGCCGAGCTCGGCATCCCGGTAGCCATCCACGTCACCGACCCGAAGGCATTCTTCACCCCGCTTGATGAGCAGAACGAGCGATACGATGAACTGGGCGCGCACCCGGACTGGCTGTTCTACGGGCCGAATTTCCCGTCCAAAGAAGAGGTCCTGAACCAACGGAACCGCGTCATGGCCCGGCATCCCAAGACCATATTCCTGGGCGCGCACGTGGCTAACATGCCCGAGGAGCTTCATACGGTCGGCATGTGGCTGGATACCTATCCGAACTTGTACGTGGACATCGATGCACGAATCAGCGAACTGGGACGCCAGCCTTACACGGCGCGGCGGTTCTTCCTCAAGTATCAGGATCGGATTATTTTCGGGACTGACACAGCTCCCGACGCAGAGGCTTACCGTATTTACTATCGGTTCCTCGAGACCGATGACGAGTACTTCGATCCGGCCGGTGGGCACCATCTCCAGGGTCGCTGGATGATCTACGGTCTCCATTTACCCGATGAAGTGTTGGAAAAAGTCTATAACAAGAACGCGCAACGGATTCTTGGCGCAGTTCAAACCGCCTGCGTCCTGAGGCTCCCTCGGCTGGGATTGTTCGGGCTCGGGTGTTGGCCCGAGCCGAGAATGCCCGGGGCCTGATGTCGCCAGGTGTATCCGCCCTTGGAGGGACTCCATGCCTGTCTTGATCATTCATCTCCTCGTGTCTATTTCATTCTTGTTCTCGCCAGCCCCTCGATTGGACGCTTGGAAGGTTCTCGGTCCAGGCGGCGGAGGAGCCCAGTTTCGCCCCACGGTCAGCCCCCACAATTCCGACCGAATCGTGGTCAGTTGCGACATGACCGGCGCTTATCTCTCAAACGACGGGGGCGAGTCCTGGCGCATGTTCAACCTGCGCGGTGTAGTTTCCTTCGTGGTTTTCGACCCGCTGAAACCGGATGTTATCTACGCGAAGACAATCGCGCTTTGGAGAACTACGGACGGAGGGAAAACCTGGAACCTCCTGCACCCGGCGCCGGCTAACGTCCGCGCAATCAGCATGGCAAATGATCATGCGAGCGAACGGATTCTGACCAAAGACGGGAACCAGGAAACCGTGACCGCCCTGGCGGTCGATCCCTCCGACTCGAGCCGGCTCTACGCGGTGATGACCAGTCCCGAGAAAGCCGTCGTCAGGTTCTCCCGCGATGCGGGCGCCACCTGGGTTGAGGTCGGCATGCTGCGCGATGGTGGCCGTAAGATCCTGGTCGATCCGAAGTCTCCGGTCGAGAATCGAAAGCTCTATGTGGTCGGAGCCCGGTCGGTGGATGTTTTTGAGAATGGTGCCTGGGCGCATCAGGAGCCGAGCGCGTCGATTCGGGGGTTCGCCGATGTCGCGACGGGCTTCCCCTCACGGGGGGCAAAACCGATCATTTATGCCATCAGGGAGCAATCGGAAACCCGGGCCGGGCGCCTGTATATAAGCAAAGACGGAGGGGCGACCTGGCAGGAGGCAACCAGCCGAGTGGGCGCTGACCGGAGGCCAGGCGGGCGGAGCGCCTCAGTTCGATTCCCTGGCAACCTGTGCGACCCATGCCGAGACTGCCTATCTGGCCTGCAGTCGGGTACCCTCCGGTGATGCTTCGGCCCCACTCTTTTCCGGTTTGGCGAAGACCACCGATGGTGGGGATACATGGAACTGTTGGAACGGCGCAGTGAGGAAACATCCTAACATGGATCCCCGCATCCCGGAGGACCCAGCCTGGTTTTACAGCCTTTACTCGGGAGTCTGGGAAGACTCTCCCCTCACAATGGGGGTGGACCCGAAGAACCCGGAGATCTGCTGGGCCACCGACTACGGGAACACGGTGCGCTCAAACGATGGAGGCCGCACCTGGGTGACCAGAGCGTTCAAGACGATCGGGAAAGGACTTGTCACCACACGGGGCATGGATGTCACGACCTGTTACGGGCTTCACTTCGATCCCTTCAACCCGAAGCGCCTGTTTATTTCCTACACGGACATCGGTGCTTTCAAGAGTGAGGACGGCGGCACTAGCTGGGGCATAGCAACGACGGGGATTCCCCGCAATTGGCGCAACACCACGTACTGGATCGAATTCGACCCGAAAGTGAAAGGAAGGGGATGGGCAGTCTTTTCACGCAACCATGATTTGCCCAGGCCAAAGATGTGGCGCAACCGTACCGGGCTCAAGTACGAAGGAGGTGTGGGTATCACCGAAGATGGCGGGAATAGCTGGAAAGTATCGAACTCCGGGCATGCCGCAGACAGCCGCAACCCACATCCTGCTCGATCCGACGAGCCCGGTTGAGGCACGCGTTCTCTACGTTGCCGGTTTTGGCACCGGTGTCTTTAAATCCACGGACAGCGGGAAGACATGGGCGGCCAGAAACCAGGGCCTGCCGGAAAAGGAGCCATTTGCGTGGCGGCTGGCCAGAGACAGCAAGGGCGGCTTGTTCCTTGTTGTAGCGCGTCGGAGCGAAGATGCGAGATTCGGCACCGAACAGGACGGGGCGCTCTATCGCTCTACCGACGGCGCCGACCATTGGGAGAAAGTCCAACTGCCGCCCGGCGTTAACGGCCCCAATGGGCTGGTGATAGATCCAGCCGATCCGAACAGACTGTACCTGGCCGCGTGGTCCCGCCCGGAGGGAGAAAAGGCCGTCGATGGCGGGGTCTTTCTCTCAACCGATGCAGGCAAGACCTGGCGCCCCGTATTGGCAAAAGACCAGCACGTTTACGACGTCACGATCGATGACCGGAATCCGAACCTCGTTTATGCGTGCGGATTTGAATCGTCGGTCTGGCGCTCCGAGGATCGTGGCGAAAACTGGACACGCATCAAGGGCTTTAACTTCAAGTGGGGTCACCGAGTGATCCCGGACCCCCAGAGCCCCGGACATGATCTATGTGACCACGTTTGGGGGAAGTCTCTGGCACGGGCCTGCGAAGGGCGATCCGAAAGCCCGGGAGGATATCGCGACCCCCATTGTCGCCTACGATCGAAAGTAGCTGCATTGGCGCGGTTTTACCCATTCTCGGCCCTAAAAGCACTCCCCTGAAACTGCCTCGTACTCTCAGGGGAGTGTCCCCTGTTTTTCATCTCGTTGGCCTCGGATCTCCGGCGAATTCTGGGAGCCAGCCGTGAGAAGCCGACAGTGAGGAAGCGAGGACTAAACTCGGACAAGGACGGGTTCTGAAAGAAGGATCGCGCCGAGTCTGAGGGCCCCCGGTGAAAACGACCGAGCCGATCTTTTTTTGATATTGACTTCCACGCTGTCCTGCCGTTAAAGTTGCCCCGCTTTAGCAGTCCGGTTTCCCCACCGGTTTTTCTCCCACCCTAATTGCGACCAGTGTTTCTTTCTTCAATGGGATGCGCCTCGGAGGAAAGAAATGCTGCGCAAACAACTACTTAGGGACCTCCCGAGTCTTCGGATCCTCGTCGATTCTCCACATTTCATTCCGAAGATTCGGCGCTAGCGCCAGCATTGTCCTTACCCTTTTCCTGCTTTTGACCTTCCTGGTCCACGCTTCTCCCCGCGTCTCTGCCGATCAGCCGGCCGTAACCGGACGGCGAGTGCTCGCCACCGCCGATTTCGACCTCATTGGCTTGGCAGTCACCGCTGAACCCGGGCACCAGGATATCCCCAAGCACACTGCAACCGCGATTCTCACCCGGCTCGGCCTTCCGGGGACCACCCTGCCGCCCGATGCGCAGCTGAGCTTGAATCCGAATTACCGGGTACGGGGCGGAGCTGACAGGACCGTCACTTTCTACCCCGCTGATGCTGGAAGCGGCAATCGGCACCCCGTTGTCGATACCGCCGCTCTCAAGGGCCGGCGACCACCTCGTCCAGAACCTCCGCCTGGTCGATGCCGGACTGCCCGGGGCTCCGGTAGTTGCCGACGTTGTCCCCGACTCGTGCACGATCACGGTCCTCGATCAGTTGCTCGTCTCCGAGGTGCAGGTCCACGAACTCACCTACGACGAAATCCTGCGCTCGGGTCTGAATATCAACCGGGATTCGTACTCCTACTACGGTTTCACCCTGGCCCTCGGAACCATGTCCCTCGGGCAGAAGATTACGATCCCGGTCGCTCTGCCTCGGCTTGGCGTCGATCCGATCCCGCTCGTCGGCACACCTGACGCCCCGGTCGGGACAGGCGTACCCCTCCCGGATGTGCTCCCCGTGCTTTTGAAGCCGGCGGCCTCCGAGGGATCCGAGATCCCGGACTTCGAACTGGAGAAGATCCGCATACCGGGCCTCGTGGTTTTCCCGGGACGAGTTGGGCTTTTGCATCAGTTCTTCGAGGCGGTGGTCATCGTGACCAATGGCGCCCCTCAGGGCACTCCTCTTGTCGTCAGCAGTCTTCGAGCGAGAATCAGGCTCCCCCAGAGACCCAACCCTCTCGATAATCCGCTCCAGGTTGCAGACCTCCAGGTCGGCGGGCGGGTCGAAGAATTGGCCCTCCATGGGCTGGGACCCGACGAAGCGTACGGCACTGGTGACGACACGATCCGGTTCACACCTGGGGATTCCGGGCAGGCCTCCTTCCTGATCGAGGGCTTGAGGGAAGGGCTGCACTCCGTCTACTTCGAGCTCAACGGAACGATTGAAGGATTGCCCGTGGGTCCAGTGGCCATCGAAGGCGAGGTCAGCGGCGCGGTCCTCGTCCGCGACGGACGCTTTGCGATCAGTTTCACTCACCCCTCGGTTGTCCGCGCGGGTCAGGAATACCAGTTGTCGATGACGCTTTTCAACTCCGGCAACCGGGATCTGCTCGGCGTCTATTCAGAGCTTTTACCTGCGAGTATCTCGGGCGCGGACCTGATTGTCGATCCCCAGAATCCTACTCCTCGGCGCGATTTTCCGACGACGATCAAACCGGGTGACTCCGGAACGATCATTTGGAAGCTCCGCGCGCGGGTCACTGGAGCGGTGACCGCCTCTTACACCAAAGTCGAGGGGGCTGCCGTCGCCCTCAATCTCGTGACGGGTGTGGGCGACCGGAATGTCCCGCTCTCTCCGGAATCACTGATCCTCCCCGATCCTGTGAAGTACCTACCGTCCTCCGTGGTGGATGCTTCCCGCAACTTGCTCGGTCAGGCCTGGAGCATCGCCACGGCTCCCTCCGGCACGTTGCCGGCCGGTGTTCTACCGGTCTCGAAACAAACGGTCTTCGACAGGGCTGTCGAGCTTGGAGTCGCAGGACTGCGCGTCCGCTTCGGGGAAGCACTTCACGTATCGCTCCTGACCCTCCTGCGCGACTGGCTCGGCGAATCCGATCCGGCTCCTGACGAGGGTTTTGCCGACACCATGGGGTCCACGTCTACCGGCTACGCCTGGTTCGACACCCTCGGCGTTCAATTCTCGGACTCGCTCGGCTCGGGCCTGGCTGTCGACTCGCTTCACCGAGCGCTGTGTGAAAACGAGATGGCGCGCTCGCGCTTTCTTTCGGCTTTTGTGACTCATCCGGCGGGATCGCCCGTGGCCGGCGTGCGTTTTGTCGGCCCGGATGGCCGGGCCGTCGGGATGACTGGTCCGTCGGACCGTTTCGGCGCCCTCGAAACCGGCGCCATGCTACGGCTGGATTCCACGGTAGTCGGCCAGACACACTCAAGGGGGCGGCTGCTGCTCGTTTCCACTCCGGACCCAGGTCGGTGGCTCCTTGAGCTGTACGCCTGGCAATCAGGTTCAGTCGACGTTTCTCTCGTGCTCCCCGTCGACGACGATTCTTACCGCTCTCTCAAGTTCTCAAATGTGCCCCTGGTGGCCGGCGGCATCTACAGGATCAGCTTCGATCCCTACTTTTCATCGTCCGCCCGCGTCGAGCAATGCCCGCTAGGTGCCTGCAGCCTCTGGGGCCCCCAACCGCTCGTCCAGTACGTTGATGAAAAGCAGCCCGCTGTTCTTGGCGCCGTTCAACTTGCGCCAGGCGTGCTCGAATCCGGCGACCGATACGGTCGACTGGTCGGCGTGCTCTTCTCCAAGCCGATGTCCGTGATCAACGGGGACAAGGCGGCGAGCTACCGCATCGGAGGGGGCGCTCCGGTGGGCTCTGTTTCCGGGGTGTCCGGCTCGCGAATAGAAGTGACCGAGGCGAATCTTGGCCTGGGGAACCGTTTTGCGCTGCTGGGTCTTTCCGCACCGATCGGTCCGTTCTTCAACCGAACACTCTCGGTCTCGTCGCTCACCGACACCCGCGGCCTGGCTCTGAACCCGTCCTGCGTCGATCGTCCTGTTGAGACAACTGTTTCGCCGGGCGGCGTTCCTCCTGCTGGATTTTTGACCGGCCGGGTGCTCAACGGAGACGGAACACCGGTAGCTAATGCACCGGTCACCATCTCGGTAATGCCTTGCGAGCTATGGCGGGCGCCTTTGCTCCTTAGCCGCACCCAGACGGACGCCGACGGCAACTATGTCTTCGACTACGTCATTAACGGCGACTGCTCCCCGGTCATAGTGTCGGCGCTTCATCCCGTGACCGGCTCTGAGAAGGAGTTGTCTACTCCCGTGTCTTATCACGGGCAGCATCTCGTGATGGACCTGGTCTTCCTGGCGCGGGGCGCGGTGCAGGGGACGGTGACGCTTGGCGGTTCTCCGGTCAATGGGGCTTATGTTCGCGTGGTCCCGGACTCCGATCTTTCCGGGGGGCAGCTGGTGAGGTCCGACTCTCAGGGACGCTATCTGGCCTTCGATATCCCTGTCGGCCGGGTCTCGGTCTTCGCCGCCGGGTCGGCGACATTCTCCAATGCTACCGGATTCTCTGGCGGTTGGATTGACGGACCCGGACAGACCGCCCGTGTCGACGTCTCTCTGCAAAGCGTCAGCGGATCGGTGTCGGGACACGTTCAGGACGCGGCCGGGCGCGCAATCGCGAACATGCTGGTCGTGGCATCTGCGATGCTGCCCGGGCTAGCCGATCCGGTCTACGTCGGCTTCTGCTATTCAGGACCGACGGGAGAATTCAATCTCCAGAAACTGCCAGTGACGTCCATAACCGTTCAAGCGGTCGAGGAAGCGACCAATCTCCGCGTGAGCCAGGTTGTTCAGCTCACCACCCAGGCACCGGCAGTATCGGGTGTGATCCTTGCCCTCCCTGGCTTTGGCGCCATCTCGGGTCGGGTTACAGACCAGGCGGGCCGGTATATCGGAGGCGCCGGGGTGACTTGCGGCTCGACCACGGTTCTTGCCGACGTTTTCGGATATTTCTCCTTCCCCATGGTTCCCGCTGGAAGCCGGACGGTTCGAGCCGTACACCCCGAGACAGGTCTCTCGGCTTACGTCACCGTGATCGTGAACGCAGGCCAGACCACGGGCAATGTGAATCTCGTGATTTCGGCCGCCGCAACCGTCAGGGGAACGGTCCTGATCATGCAGGCGGGGGCCGGCTCCGTCCCGCTGGTCGGCGCGAAGATTTCCCATGACGGTCGAACAGTCGTCACCACCGATGGTCAAGGCGGGTACACCCTCCGGAACGTTACGCCTGGGCAGAACCTGGTCCTTCGGTTCCTCGACCCGACCGGCCGGCTGGCGATTAACCAGTCCGTCCGACTCAACCCCGGTGAAACTCTGATCCGCAACGTCACATTTCATCCCGCGGGCATCGTTGGACGGGTCTTTCAGCCGGATGGTCAAACCGGAGCCGTCGCGCGGATCGAGCTCTGGGTCCCGCGTCCGACGCTGAAACCGGGGGAGAGTTATGGGCTTCTCGAGTTATCCGACCCGATCACGACAGTGACCTCGGGTGACGGCTCCTACCTGATCGCGAACGTCAACCCGGCGGATTTTCGAATTACCGCCTACAACGATTTCTTCCCAACCCGGGTAAGCAGGCTTGGACGCCTGTCCGGTGACAGCCAGATCAACTGCAACCTGACCTTGGTCGACACCTTGGCCGGTTCTATTCACGGCCGCGTTTACAGGCCGGACGGCACGACTCCCGCAGGTCCCGGCATCTGGGTCACTCTTGGCGGCGGCACACTGGCCGATGCCCGGATCCAGACCGATGATGCGGGCGAATATCGGTTCCCGGATGTCTTTGGTTCCGGGACCTACAGTGTCACGGCCGACGATCCGAAAACCGGGGCTTCAAACCGAATCTGGATCTCGGTTGAGAAGAACAAGGACGTAGTCGCGGACATCCGCCTGCTGGGGCACGGAAGCATCCAGGTGGCAGTTGTTGACGGGGCGGGAGCGCCGGTGGAGAGCGGCATTGTCGAGGTGTCCGGCGTCGACTTCCCCAACACCAGTGACCTCGCCGAACTCTTTGCCGGCAGCGGCGGGCACGCCTTGTTCGAGCAGCTGCCCGAAGGTCACTATGCCATCACCGCCAGCCGCTTGGGCCTGTCCGGACGCGTTTCCGCAGTCGTTCCCAACGGCGGGATCGTCGCGGTGACGGTCAAGCTGCAGCCGGCCGGGACAGTGCTCGGGCTGGTTCTCATGCCCGACGGCTCCACGCCCGCTGGACTGGCCGATGTGCGTTTGATCGTAGCAGGCAAGACAGTCGGATATTGCACTTCGGCTGACGATGGAACGGGCAGCTTCAGCTTCCCGAATGTCCCGGTCGGAGACTTCAAACTCGAGGCGTTCGACAACCGTTCAACCAGGATGGGGCGAACGGCCGGGAGGGTAAGTCAGCAGGGCCAGGAGGTGACCGCCGACATCACGTTGTTGCCAGTCGGCGCAGTGCGAGGCCAGGTTACCGCCAACAATGCGGCTGTGGACCATGCGCTGGTCACGATCATGGCCGGCGAGTCGGGTTTCTCCTTCACCTATCTCAAGGCGACAACGGATTCAACCGGATCGTACCGGTTCAGCGGGATTCCGGTCGGCAAATTCCGACTGAGCGCGACTCATCCGTCGGCCGCGCTGACCGGCTCGGCCGAGGGCGTGCTCGATGGCATCAGTGAGCCGATTCCCGACAAAATCGTCAATATTACCCTCGAATCCAGCGCCACTCTGAGCGGATTCGTGTATGACCACGGCGGGACGCCGGTGGCCGGAGCGCAAATAACCGTTCGGATCGGATCGAGAACCTTCCAGACGGCGAGCCGGGAGAACGGCAGCTACCGCGTCGACTACGTTCCTCTCGGAGAAGCGACAGTCCGAGCCGAGGCCCCGGCTGGCTTCGATCGCGGTGAGACCGGGCCGGTCAGTATCCCGCAACCAGGCGCCACCGTTACCGCGGACGTCACCTTCAACGGAACCGGTATCGTGAAAGGCGATGCGCTCGATAGCGACGGAACCACCCGGCTGACCTCCGGTACCGTGACATTCACAAATGTGGTTTGGTCACCGGCGGTGGAGGTGTCAGCCCCGGTAGTCGATGGCCGATACCTGTTGGAAGGAGTCCCCGCCGGCAGCTTCTCGCTGAAGCTGGCAGTTTCGGGTCGCGCTGGTGTCGGCTCGGCGGCCTCTTCGCTTGCCGCCGGTCAGACGCTCACGCTTAATCTGAAACTGGAACCGGCTGGGACGATTACGGGACGCGTCTTGAAAACGGACGGCGTCACTCCGGCAGTCGGTGTGGATATCACGACAAGCGTCACCAAGGCAGACAGCACCAAACTGACGCTTGTTGCACATACTGACTCGACCGGTCATTTCCGGCACGAGGAGGTACCGCTCGGAGCGATAACCATTTCGGTGTCAGATCCCGACTCGGATGCGATCGGGCTGGCCACCGGTCTCAGTCTCGCGGCCAATGGCCAGGTTCTGGACGTCCCGATCGTCCTGGATGACCAGCCGATCGCAGTGGTATCGGTGTCACCCGCAAACGGAGCCCTCAAGGTTCCCCGATCGACGACGGTGGTCGTTACGTTCTCTGAGCCGGCCAAGACGTCCACTGTGGCCACCTCGAGCTTCAGACTCCTGAAGGGCGGCCTTCAGCAGCCGGCTACAGTCACGCTTTCGCCCGACGGTCTCGTGGCGACCCTCACACCCGCTTCCCTCCTGAGCGATGAAGCGACCTACACGGTCAGCGTAAGCACCCAGGTGACCGACCGGGTGGGGCATCGCCTCGCGTCAGAGTTCCGATCGACATTCAGCACTCCAGACAACACCCCGCCGGTTGTCACCTCCGTCACGCCCGCGGACGGACCACCCAGGTGCCCGTCGACGCTGTTTTGGAGGTGAGCTTCAGCGAGGAACTGGATCAGAATCAGTCCTTCACCGGCGGGGTTATCCGGCTCTTCCCTGAGGGTCAACCTCAGGCGTTAGTGCCATTGGACGCGACCCTCCAACCCGGAGGCAAGATCCTGGTTGCGCGGCCCTCATCGCCTCTGACCGACAGCACGCAGTATCGTCTGGAAGTAACAGGCCAGCGTGACCTGTCGGAGAACATCCAGGGGGCTCTTTACTCAGCCATCTTCGAGACGGTTGATCTGACCGCGCCGGTGATTGATTCAATCTCGATTGAGGGTCAGACGGTTCCGATTGGGAATCCGCTGATAAAAGTTCAATACCACGACAACGGGTCAGGTATCGATCGGTTCACCGCATCGGTGGTCTTTCTGCTGGACGATAAGGATGTTCGCTCAGGCGCTGTGATCAACCAAACCTACTCCAGTTATCAGGTGCCGAGTTCCACGCCTTTGTCGAAGGGTCAGCACACGGTTAAGTTCCAGATCAATGACAAGGCCGGCAATACCTGCGAGCTACGAACTGCCACTTTCACTGTCGATGATGTGCCACCCCAGATTGTTAGTTTCACAATCGCACAGTCTCCCGCCTTTGACGGCATGACCGTGACCGTGCCCAGGCCTAGGTTCAGGGTCGATTACTCCGACAACGGGTTCATCGATTCTTCAGCGACTTGTCTGATGATCGGACCCGTCGGTGGAGCGATGCAGAGAGTGCCTGCCACTGTGCTCCCAGACTGGCTTTCGTATGAGCCGTCTTCGGACTTGGCTCCCGGTACCTATGTTGTGGAGGTGCTGGTAGTTGACCGGCTGGGGAACTCAACGAGTTCGGGGCAGGTACGCTTCATCCAGCAGGCAGCCCTGCCGGTCGTAACCGATTTCGCTCCGCCGACCGGAAGTCAGCATGGAGGCAGCATTGTAGTGATTCGCGGAACGTGCCTTCTGGGCCAAACAGGGGCAGCGCCTACAGTTCGGATCGGTCCGAGTCCCGCGTTCGTGGTCTCAGCACAAGCCGGTCCGATTGATACCGTAATGGTAGTGACTCCGCCCGCAGCCCCCGGTTCGGCAACCATCGAACTGACGAACGAGCGCGGAACCACGACTGTAGAAGGGTTCGTGTATGAGCCGGACTCGCGCACGCCGCTGGCCGTCGAGAAGGACACCATTCTGCTTTGGCATTTGGACGAACCCTTTGACGGGGAATTGGAAATGGCGGATTCCGGGCCCTTCGCCAACAACGGGGAAGCGGACTCTGAGTCGCTGGGTCAGCCGGCTCGCTTCGGTTTCGGGCGGTCAGGGACTGTACGTATGGGCCCCGATTCCCGGCCGATTGGCCTGGGCGCGGGAAGTTTCACAGTGGAGTTCATGGTAAGGACGGCTTCGGTCCCCAGGACTTATCTGCTTGTCGGAACTCAGCCCGGAACTGCCCCTTCATTCGGCGTGTCGTTACTGCCGTCCGGTCGCCTGCGCGGCTGGCTCCAGGATCAAAAAGGTCTGATTTGGTCAACGGAAACCGAGATGCCGCCGCTTTCTGTAGTGGATGATGTCTGGCACTACGTGGCAATGGTTGTGGACCGGCAGGCGGGGATGCTCCGGTTGAACGTTGAGGGTGCTGACCGTGCGTTTTCTGGGCAACCCACCGGTTTTGGGGAAGCAGGTGGGCTGCAAGGACTTGTGGTGGGTGAGTACGAGAAGAACGATTCGACGGCAGGGCCACTGGGGTTCCCTGGTGTGGTCGACGAGGTGCGGATCTCGGCCAGTGCTCACTCAACTTCGAGAATTCAGGAAATCCTCCTGGGCCAGGACGGCCCGCTCCCGCTCGAGGTCACGCATGTCCAACCCGATCAGCTGGTCCGAGGCATGGCGAACGAAATCGTACTCCATGGTTACAACTTGGCCGATGTTCTTTCTGAACTCTTGGATGTTTCCGGGACGCAACTGCCGGTCGAAATCCGGTTCAGGTCGGCGACCGAGGCACGGCTGCTCGTTCAAGTACCGGTTGAGGGAGGCGGTGGCGAGACCCAACTGAGGGTGACCGGTTTTCGGGGGCACGAAACCCTGTCCCTTCGCTGTGCTAGACCCGGAGAGGAGTGCTCCACAGGTCGAAGAGGACACCGTGCTGCTCTGGCATTTTGACACTTCCCCGGACACGGTGACCGGTGACGATGGTCCCTTCGTCCTGAGCCCGACCGCCGGCTGGCTTACAAACGGTTTCAGCGGCGACGGGAGAAGCGGGTTTGTCAGGGCGAAACATGCAGGTATCCTCGACTTCCGCGGCCTCGGGTTCACCGTCGAGGCGTGGGTAAAGACGGACATAAACGACCTGATCGAGATATACAACGACTGGTACTCGGATTCGTGGAAATTCGGCGTGACCGAAGAAGGCGGACTTTACGCTTCGGTCTGGGACGCGGACGGCACCGAGTGGCGGGCCGAGATGTCGCCGCTGCTCGTGGACGTGGCCGGGGAGCAGCTTCAAGTCAACGTTGACGACGGTTGCTGGCATCATATCGCGCTGGTCGTCGATCGCGCTGCGGGTCAGCTGCGAATATACCGGGACGGTCGTGAGGGCGCGTCTTCGCCGGTCCCCGAAGGCTTTGGACAAGTGCTGCCTGCGTCCCGGACAGCTATTGGTCGAAGCCGACATGGGCTGGAATGGTGTCATTGATGAGTTGCGCGTCTCTGGCACCGCACATTCCGCCGAAAAGATCTGGGAGGACTTCAGCGGTTCCCATCACTTTGCGGTTACTGCAATCTGGCCGGTTCCTGCACGGCTAACTCCGATTCAGAGAAGTATCGTGAATCAACTGGTGATCAAGGGGTACGATCTCCAAGGATTCGAGGCGCGGATCACCAGAAACGGATCCGAGCTGCCCGCTCAAATCTCGTCCTCTTTGACCGACGACCGACGTGCCGTGCTTCAGATTCAGGTCGATCGCGAAACCGGCTTGGGCGCTGCAGAGCTGCGAGTCTCAAAAACTGGCTGGCCCGATGCAAGCATTCCGGTTGAAATCGTGGATAGCCAGCCATCAGCACTCACCCGTGAAACCCTCGAATTGTGGCGATTCGATGAATCAGATCAAGGCCGGATTGAGGTCAGAGACTCCGGTCCCCTTGCTTACGGTGCGACCACAGACTCGGCTTCCCAAGCCGTCCCAGGCCGCTTCGGAAACGGGAGAAACAAGGCCAACCTTTCTTTTTGGGATGACAACATTCTGGATTCCAGCGCTCAGAGCTTCACGGTCGACTGCTGGGTGAAAGCTGGCGCGACCGAGGTGCCGACCTCATATGACCTGCGTGCTAATTCTGGTTTCGCCTTCACGATCCTTCCGTCCGGTGCCCTGCGTCTCCGCATTTCGGATCAAGCCGGTGTCATTTGGCAGGCAGATGCAGTCTCCTCATCACCCGATCGACTATCTCGGACGCTTGTCAACGACGGCTACTGGCACTGGCTGTCTGCTGTCGTCGATCTGGAGCACAGGCAGTTAAGAATCTACGTCGATGGCGTGTTGAAGGCGGTCGCGGACGAGCCACCAGGCTTCGGCAAGTTTTCCGATACCAGCCTCGATGCCGTTGCAAAACGAACGGGCTCGGCCTCGAACACTCCGATCCAATTCCCTGGGGCAATAGACGAGTTGCGGGTCTGCCTCGGCGCACCTTCGTCAGAAAGAATCGCGGATGACTTCGCGGGGCGCATGGGAGCGCGCGTAAACCAAATGTCCAGGGACACGATTGACCTGAGCCGAACTGCTGCAGATCCAACGGTCACGGCACTGATCCTGGACGGTTTTCAGTTGGACGGCCTTGAAGCCCGCCTGACAAGGGAAGGCCAAGCGGTGCCGGGCGTGGGAGTCCAAGCGGAGTCGTCTGCGCTGAAAGCTAACTTGGTATTCACGGTCGCTCCCGGTGTTACGGCGGGTCCGGCCGATCTGGAGTTAAGGGTCGGTGATCAGGAACTCGTCGAGAGAGTCCGAGTTGTCGAGAATTCTCCGTTTTCGATCGAATCCGATTCCGTTCTCCTGTGGCACCTGGATGACGGCGGTTCGCTACCCCGCATTCTGGATTCGGCACCGTTTGCCATCCACGGCAATGCGGATGCCGGTTCCGTGGCGACCCAGGGGCGTTTTGACCTGGCTCAAACTACGGCCATTCTGACCTCAGATCCCCAGTACGGGGCGCTGGAATTCGGGACGTCGAGCTTTACCGCGGAATTCTGGATGAAGATGCCGCCCTATCCTTCTCCCAGAACCGTAACCCAGTACTACACTCCGCTCGAAATCTCCAAGGACCTCTATAACCCGGCCTTCCGCATCACCGTAAAACCGTCTCAGGTCGCTGTCAGCCTGACAGACACGACCGGTAAGACCTGGATTGCGAATGCGCCCTCCTACCTGTCAGTCGGAGGAAGGGCCTTCGTCAAACCGATGCTCGATAACCAGTGGCATTTGTTCGCCGTCGCCGTCGATCGGCAAACGGCAGCCCTTCGCATCTACATCGATGGCGTGGAACGAGCGTTTGCACCGATGCCGGTAGGATTTGGCTCGCTCGTCACCGGAACTGACGTACGATTCAGATCCTCACCATCGGGAGCACGATTCCCCGGCGCTCTCGATGAGATTCGGCTCTCCGCTTCCGCTCACACTCCTTCCCAAATCACTGCCGCCTTTAACGGCCACGACACGCCGTCTATCAGCCGGGTATTTCCGGCGGTCGTGCCTCGGGGATCAGACAGCTTCCCGCTAACGCTTCACGGTTACGGGTTGGCAGGGGCAACCGTGCAGTCGCTGTCGTCCGACCTTCAGGTGGTTTCCGCGACAGCACTTCGCAAGCAGGATCGATCTTCAGGTATCGGTCAGCCCGGCGGCCGTGCCCGGTAACGCGCGTCTCGCACTCACTGATCCGTTCGGTCAAACGTGTTTTGCGGACCTCGGAGTCACGGCTCCACAACCGTTCACTAATTCCAGCCCGACCGATGGTGACACTCTGGTGCTCTGGCATCTGGATGAACAAGGGAACGGAGCCGTGCCAATCGCGGGATCGGGCGATCAGATACCAAATGTCATTGGGGGAACCGCATCTCAGTATTCGCTCGCCAAATCCGGAATTCTCAGCGGGGCACGGGCCCGCATCAACGCAGTCGCGGGTGCTGGGTTCGGATCATTCGAGCCCGGGAGTTCGAGCTTCAGTGTCGACGGCTGGGTGAAGACACGTCCTGTCGGTCGTGCGTATGACCTGGTCGGCCGATCGGCGGCCAACGGGTCATCTCCCGAGTTTGCCATTACCCTGTTTCCATCCGGGAAGCTGCGAGCCCGGCTCTACGATACGGGGAACCGGATCTGGACGGCCGAGATGTTGGCCACGGCGTTCGACGGCACGAGCGGGACGTGGAAGAGCTGTGTCGTAGACGATGATCAGTGGCATCTTGTGACGGCGGTGGTTGACAGATCAGCAGTTCGATTACGGCTCTACGTCGATGGAGACTTGCGCGCATCGACGGCCGCGCCGGCGGGCTTCGTCGCTTTAAAGAACGCCAACCAGAGATTCCGAGCCGGCCTCTACAACAGTGTCGAGGTAACTGTCTTCCCGGACGAAAACGAGTTTCCTGGAATGTTGGATGAGATCCGTCTTGGGAAGGGAGTACGGACCCTCGAGGAAATTCGAGCGAGTTTCGGGTTTCCGGTCGTCCAGCCCATCTCTCAGATCGTTTCAGCTCAAGCGCGGGGCGCTCAGGAGCGTCCAGAGTCCGGACAGGCTAAGCCGGGACGCCCGGATACTCATCCGGCTCCGGAGACGATCGAAACGGTTGACACGATTCTCCTCTGGCACCTGGATGAGCCAGGGGACGGGGTGATCCGGATTGAAGGAGAGGCCGACACCGAGCCGAACCGGATCGGAGGGAGTTCCGGGCCTGATTCACACTCCGTGCCCGGCCTCCTCCAAGGTGGTCGGCAATTTGCCGCTATCACCGGAGACCCCGATGGAGGAGCGCTCGACTTCGGCCGATCGAGCTTCACCATCGATTTCTGGCTGAAGACCGACCCCGTCGGCCGAACCTATACGCTGGTCGGACGTTCCGGTCCTCCGGGTCAGGTCAACGACTTCTCCGTCAGCATCTCCCCTGCGGGATCACTAGCCGCCTGGCTGGCCGACTCCAAGGGCGACCTGTGGTCAATCAGGACGGCACACGCCGTGGATACCGGCGAGTGGACCAGGGTAAGTGTGGTTGTCGATCGGGGGACCGGTTGGATGTCGCTTTGGATAGACGGAGAAGAAGTAGCAACGGAGGTTTGCCCGGAAGGCTTCGGAGCCCTGCGCAACAGTGGAGAGCCGCTGCGGGCCGGCTGGGTTGACCCGTGGGGTCCGTCAACTTTTGGCGGTCCAAACGCTTTCCCCGGCGTTCTCGACGAAATCCGTTTCTCTTCCGGGGCCCTTCCCGCCAGCCGGATCTGGACAGAATTCTCGGAGATCCAATGAAGACGAAGAGTAGCTGTGATTCGTGGATGTCGTTCGTGTTTGCCAGTGGACAAGAGCCTATGTTGAGAGAAAAGCTGAACGCTCACCGGACTCCCTGGGAATTCCGCCAGTTCTTCGCGGCGCTGATGATCGTCTTGCTCATCCTGCCCTCCTCGGCGGCATGGCAAGCCGTGGCGGCACCGGGCCCGCAGGTGGGAGGCCCAGCCAGCGCGGCCCCCGGCTCCCCGGCAGGATCTGCCGGAGCCGATGGTGGCGGCCAGGCACAAGCGCGGGTTTCCAAGGCCGTATCCGCTGCCACGATCATGGACGCGGCGGTGTCCCGCAAGGTCCCGACATTGAACGGCGGTGCGATCGACGGCTCGCTGCGAGTCTTCGAAGGGAAGAACTACTCGATCGGTTCCGGCTTCAGCCTTTCCGGAGATCTCTTCACGATCGGGACGCCGGAAATCGACCTGCAGGCCGGCGCCAGCCACGGAGGCGTGGTCGATGACGGCGGGGCGGCGACGCCTTCTTACAAGCTCAAGCTCGAAAAAGACGTTAAACTGCCCGGAAAGATCCACATCAAAGCCGATCCACTCCCTCTCCCATCGGACATCCCCGCCTCCGTTCCTGCTCCGTCCGGAACCCGGAAGATCAAGATCAACCAGGCCTCTGACGTCAGTTCCATTGGCGACTGGGGGACGGTGCGGGAACTGACGGTCAACGCGCCCGGAGTAACGATTGACGTCCCGCCGGGAAACTACGACACGATCATCCTGAACGGGCCGTGCGTGATCCGATTTGCTGCCGGCGACTACAACTTCGCGTCCGGATTGAGCCTTCACCAGTCGAGCAGTGTCGAGATTAGCGGCCCCGCTTCGGTGACGCTCGGGAACTCCTTCCAGGCCAACGGCGGTAAGATCCTGGCGGCAACAGGGACCAGTCCTCATCAGATTCGCCTGAACATCCTGGGAAGCACCCTCAACCTGGCCGGGGACACGCAGGTGCAGGCCCTGGTTCGCGCGGTTAATACTCATGTGAGTCTGGCAGATAGCTCGCTGATCCGTGGCCAGGTCCTGGCCGACCGCCTGACCCTCACGGGGGGCAAGATCATCGGCGACGTCCGCCCGAGTCGACACCACCCCGCCGGTCATCCAAATCCTCTCCCCGGCGGACAACAGCTCGACGTATAACTTCTCGATCACCGTCCAAGGCACCGCGAAGGACGAAGGGGACATGGCGAGCGGAGTCGCGGCAGTCACCGTCAACGGGGTCGCCGCGACTTTTGAACCCTCTACTGGCAATTGGATGGCGAAGCTGCCGCTCGTCGTCGGCTCGAATCTCGTGACCGTCGAGGCGACCGACCGCGCCGATATCCCGAACACCGGCCGCGTTCAGATCCACGTCGAGCGGCGCAACCCGCCCCCGCCAGCACTGTCTGTCACCTATCCGGTCAATGGGGCTTTCGTTCCGAACAACCTGATTACAGTGGCCGGCCGGGCGCTCTCTGAAGCCGCCGAGGTTTCTGTCAGCGTCACAATCAATGGGCAACCGGCCACCGTGGCCGGTGGAGAGTTTACCGGGACGCTGGCTCTCGTCGATGGCCCTAACTCGATTTCTGTTCGGGCCACGGACTCCCTGGGGCAGACGTCCGAGCTGTCGGTGGCGGTCATTCTGCGACAGCGCCGCCCCCCAGGTGTCCCTGACGAGCGTGCCAGCTGTGGTTCTTCCGGGATCGACTTATCGCCTCGCTGCCGAGGCGAGCGACAACCAGCGGTTGACGTCTGTGGAGTTTACCGTCGATGGGCAGAGGCAGGCGCTCCTGACCGCCCCTCCATACCAATTCGATTACCTCGTTCCCTCCATCCGAGCCGGGGCGCCGGCTGACCGCCGCCGTGCTGGCGCGGGACGCAAGCGGTCGCATGGGCACGGATACCGCGCAGATGCGGGTCGCGGGCCCCGGCGGCATAGCCGGACGTGTCTTCGACGACTCCACTGGTTACACATTGCCGGGCGTTGCCGCCGTCTCGACGGACGGCGCGACCGCGCAGACGACTGCCGACGGCGCATATTTCGCCGTTTCGCCATCATCCAACGGAGTGGCCCGGTTTGCGAAACCCGGCTACACCGCCGTTGAACGCGAGTTCGCCCTCGACTCCGGGCGTGGCGCCTGGCTCCCTGATGCGCGCCTGACCCCGATCGATTCCCGTCCGAACCAGATCGGCCCTGGCGGGGGCACCGCTTCCGGTGACTCCGGCCGCATGCGCCTTGCAGTTCCGGCTGGGCTTCTCCCGGCCCCCGTTGATCTTCGGCTGACCTCGATCTCGCCGCAGGGCCTGATCGCCCTCTTGCCCTTCGGATGGTCGCCGGTCCCGGGGGCGGTTGTCGATGTTCGCCCGATTAACCCGTCGGCGCCGGTCCCCGATCTTTCGGCGGAGACAGCCACGCTGACGATTTCCGAGCTTCCTGATCCCGTCTCCGGGCTTACTCCGTGCCTGGCTTTCTACGACGAATCCGACCATCGCTGGGAAGTTCTCGAGCCCCAGGTGCAGCCTTCTGCGGACGGGTCGCTGTCGGGTCGGGTGACGCGCGGTGGGCAATACGCGTTTCTGGTGCCCGACTCCGGTTCCACTGCTCCTTCTCCGGCCGTTGCCGGCCAGCCACTCCCGGCTGGACCTGCCGCTGTGGCTTCCGCCCTGAATGACGCGACCGCCCTCGCCACCGCGACGCCGCGGTCAGCCCTTTATTCGGCTTCGGCGCAGTCGACGATCCGCGTGGTCGCGACTCCAGGTGTGAAATTGCCCTCCGGGACGTTCTGTGAAGCTTCTTTTGACGAGCGGTACGACGTCCGTGCTCAGTCGGAGCCAAGACTCGTCGAGCGGGCAGCCCAGACGCTGGTACTGTACTCGTATCCGGTCGCAACCGCCCAGGAACCGAACATCTTGGCGGCGTCCTTCGTCGCGAAACCGACGATCATGGACATCCCGCTGGCGGATTTTCGAGCGGCAAATCTCCATGTGCGGATTCGGTCCGCGGAACCTGACTCCGGCAGCCTGACTGGCACGCCAGGGAGGCGCAGTCACGGCGCCTGGCGGATGGGAACTCGCGATTCCCTCGGGTGCTCTCTCAGCGCCGACCCCGATCTTTCTCAGGCCAGTTGACCGCGAAGAGGTGTCTCTGGAGCTTCCCGAAGGCTACGAGATTGCCGCTGCGGCGTTGGTTGATGTCTCCGGTCAGACGCTCAGCGCGGGCGCACGCCTGTCGGTGCCCGCGATGTGGGGCGATACCGCGCGCCTGGTCGTCGCCAGGATGATCCCCGCGGGGGACCGCCGCGCGCACCGAAACTCGTTGCCCGCGCAATCGAAGCCAACGGCCTGATCGTCTCCTCGACTGAACCTCCCGACGTGCCCGCCGGGCTTGCCTTGCCGGGCATCAGGGAAGGCGGGCTCTACGTTTTCCTCCGACTCCCCGGGCCATTCGGCTACATTTTCGGGCGGGTATCGCGGTCAGGCGGGGCGGCGCCGTCCGGGGTCCGGGTATCGGCCGACACCAGCCCGTTCGTCGACGTCACCTCCTCCGACGGTGCCTACGTGCTGCCGGGGATGGCAGGGACGGGCCCGGACGGGGTCTAACAATCTGGCAGCCGCCTCTCTGGCTTCGGATGAAACCGGGAACGGGATTGGCGACCCTGCCGGCTCAGGATTCCCTCGCTCAGGTTCACATTCCGATTGCCTCCGTCCCACTCCAGGTCGCGTCGGTGTCCCCGGTCTCGGGCGCTTCCGATGTCCCTGTGTCCGGTTCGGTTCGCGTCTCCTTTACGAAGCCGGTCACGCCCGCTTCGCTGACCAGTTCGAGTTTCCGGCTGACAACGACCGCAGGAAGCCCGGTGGCGGCGACAGTGACGGTGCTCCCGGGAAATCAGGCAGCGACACTCCTACCCGCATCGAGCCTGGCCCCCGGAACAAGCTACCGTGTGGGACTCACCACGGCTGTGCAGGATCTCTACGGGCATCCATTGGTGGCTCCGTTCCAGTCGACGTTCGCCACCGCACCGATCCAGCCGGTATCCAGCCGGTTGACGCCCGAACGAATCACGATCAGTTATCCCGATACCCAAGGCTTCGTGACCATTACGATTCCCGCCGGATTGATCCCGGCCGGCGCCGTCCTGGTTGCGCTCAACACCACACTGGGATCGAGCACGACTGTGACCGTCGGATTCGGTCCTCTGGCAATACGCCTGCTGGCCAGTCCCGGCGACGACATCCGGATCATGGTTCGCGAGCCGAGTGGTGCGTCGTATGAAGTTGCCCAGGCGGCATATCGCAGCCCAGACGGCTTTTCGACCGTGGGCGCCAATGGCGGAACAGTCACCAGCGCCGACGGGCGGATCACTCTGGTGATCGAGCCGGGTGCGATCTCCGGGTTTGCCGAAATTCGGCTGATCGAACTGTCCGAATCGACCATCCCGATCCCGCGCGAACCCGGAAGTCAGATGGACCCGACAAACGTACGGTTCGCGGCCGGAATTCGAGTCGAAAGCCGGGGCACTTTTACAGTCCAGAAGCAGCCTCATCTGGAAGTCCTCGCTCCAGCAGGCGCGGTCGAGGGCCAGCGCGGCGCCTGCCTGAAGCCGGCGCGCGCGATCGATCCCGATACCGGACAGGAAGTCGACGTCTGGGAGACGGTCACCTCAACCCGCGTTGAAAACGGCCGGATGAAGACGACATCGCCGCCCTTCGGCGGGTTGGATTTGACCGGCATGACGCTCTACATGTTCCTCCCCGTCCTGATGCGAGTCATTTATGGATCCGCGACCGAAGGCTCGGCCGGGGTGCCAGTCTCCGACGGTCGGTGGCTGCCCGCAAGTCCTGCCCGGCGAAAAGCCGTTCGCCGACGTCCTCTGCATGGTCCAGCAGCACGGGATCGGCTTCCTGCAGCACCAAGTCACGGCGCGGACTAACAAAGACGGCTCCTACGCAATCTTCGACATGCGGTTCGACGATCCCAATTCGGCCGTCGTGCTCTTCATCGATGAGACGAACCTGCGAAGGACCGCTGGGATTCGGTTGTCCTCCCACGACGATGGAGATGCAGTTCCTCTCCGGCCTGAGTGGGTTCCTCACCCTTCGGGCCAATGGGGTCTTCACGCCGGGAACGACCGGTGGCGATGGCAGCCGGCCGGTCATCCACATGTACGGGGAACAGGTGGGGCTGGCGGAAAACGAGGCTGATCCCCTGCGCGAACGGGGTATCGTGCGAGTGGGGAAGAAAGCCAAGGTGTATGCCGTGGCGGACCGGTCGGTGGCGCGGATCGATTGGAGTGTTGCGGTCGGGAACGCCGAGCCGATGCCGATCGTTTCCATGCCCGAACCGAATGGCGTTCAGCGTCCTGATTGATGTGGAAGCCGAAGGGGGCTGGCTGGTCACAGCCAAGGCGTGCGGCACGGTCAATAACCCCTCGACGTGCGCAGACGCGGAGTACCGTTTCGTCGCCCTTCGCGATCCGAACACTCGTCCTCCCCTGGAAGGGCCGCCGTTTGTCCTGTCCGTTTTCCCGGAACCGGCTGCGGCTGACGTGGATGTGGCGACCGAGATCCGGGTGGAGTTCTCTGAACCGGTTACCAACCTGCGCGCCCGACAGACTATTATCCTCAGAAGCGAGGCCGAGACGGAAAGTCGTGGATGGCCTGGTGCTTTCCGGTGGAATGCCCGTCACCGACGCCCTCCCCGTCTCCTCGATCGTCTTCAAGCCGGAGCGGGCGCTCCGCGGCGGAGTTGACTACGCTCTCTCGTTGACCGCGGCTATCAAGGATACAAACAACCAGCCGCTCAAGGCGTATTCGAGCAGCTTCAAGACCTTCGCCGGGATGACGCTGACGCAGAATCCGGCCGGTGAGCCGGGAAGCAAGGTGGTCCTCGATGGCCCTTACGCCTTCACGGTTGAAGGATACAAGCCGGGTCAAGCCCCGAGCGTTTATGAGTCGTCGATGCTCAGGACATACGATGTCTCGGATCCGAGGAAGCCGGTCGAGTTGGGCGGCGGATTCCAGGTCCCGCAGCGGGCCACCGATCTGGCTGTCTCGAGCCAGACGCGCTACACCCTGCCGGAAGGCGCGGTCAACAGGGTCGGCGTCGTGACTTCGTACTTTTATTGGGTGGCGGAGCGGCCGGCCAACCTCTGGATCCTGAATCTCGACAATCCTCAAAATCCAGCAATCATCGGAGTGGTCTCGCTTTACCTTCCCATCGAGATGGTCACGGCGCCCTTCTGCGTCAAGATCCACGACGGACGTGCCTACATCGGCAACGCGCCCTACCGGGGAGTGATTGTTGTCGATATCCAGAAAGCAATCGAATTGTTCCGCGACGGTTCGAAGCGAGCCGACCGGGTGCGGCCGGAATGGCAAGCGGTGACCCAGTATTCGGGCTTCGGAATGGAGGCGATCGTTCAGTCGACCGACTATACGGACAATCCGGGGCTATCCCGGATGGCCACGTCACTCGACGTCCTTTCTCAGAACGTGCCCGATCGCGGAGACGAGTTGATGCACGGGCCGATGCCCGTCGCCTTTGCCTTGAACACGGGTGCGTCTGAATTGGTCGCTCTCGGCTTCTCGCCTCTGAATGACGGGTATCTGGGTTATTGGCCAGGGAGCGGGTACGACCGAAGGGTGCTTTCGCGCATGCAATTGCCCGGACCGCCCCTGGGCGCCCGGGTCCTCTCACAGATCATCGTCGACGGCCGGGCGAGGGATGTGGCCGTGGTCCTGGCCAGTAAGGGGACGGGCCAGGTCCTGTGTATTTATGACGTGTCGGATGCAACCAATCCGACCCTGATGCGAGAGGTCGCGCTCGACACGATTAATGTGGCCGGGAGGGCGGGGCGAGCCTTTGATGTCGAGGGAACGCTGGCCTACCTGAGCGTGGGAAGCGAAATCGCCGTCGTCGATTTCTCGCGGACGGATGCAATGTCGCTCGTCACCCTGCTCCCCGCTTCCACGAACCTTCTCAGTTCGATGGCTGTCCACAAAGGCTTCATCCACACGCTTTCCCTTACGGAAGGGCTCAGCGTTCGGATAGCCCGGCCGGTCTCCCAGGTGTTTGTCCACGGCAAAGTCGACGGCGACTCCAACTTCTGCGCCAACCCGGTGATCATCGACCGCGCCGCCCCGAATCACGGGATGGTCGGACCGGGCGCCGAGATCTATTTTCAGATTTACGGGAAGGGTGAGCACGGATTCCGCCGCAGGTCAATATCGACCGAAATGGGTTTCCGTTCTTGCGTGACTCCAGGCTGAGATCCTCAGCTCGGACGATGCCGAGATCCTGACCGGGCGGGCGATCTGGAAAGCCGATCAGGTCGATCTCACTGCTCAGTACACGGTCCGGGTCACAGACCGGCGCTCACATAATCCGAGCCCGAACCCGTACCCACCAGCTTCCTGATCAGCGACTACCAGACGACCATCCAGGCGTTGTCCGAGGAGCATATGCTGCGGGGATCTGGAGACTCCCCCCTTATTGCTATGTGCTTGGGGCGAACGCACAGGTTGAGTCTGACGGTCAATGACGGGGAACGGATGTCGGGCTATGCGCAGCTTTGGCCTGAACAGCGAGAGATTGGAGCTGGAGAGGCTTCCGCTCGGACGTACTCACTAAGTCTCACGGCCTCTATCGCGGGGTACGAGGAAGTGGTCACGGGGTGCTCGAGGTTGCCCGAAATCCGAACAACGTCCGTGTCCCAGGGCACACGGTGGTCGGCGGCGTCGACCTCGCGACCGGGCAATTGGGTCTCACATACACCGACGCATCCATCAAGGGCCGAGGACTTTCGCTGGAATTCACGCGTTCCTATAACCAGGGAACCGCCAATGTTTTCAATCCCGCTGGGCTACGGCTGGCGACACAACTACCAGATGCTGCTCGTCCACAACCGGGAGCTTGCGGCGTACACCGTTTATCGGCCGGCGTGCCAGGGTCAGACTTTCCCGAAAAAGACGGAGCGCAGAATTCGCTCCCGCCGTTCCACACGACACTGGTCGATAACGATGACGGCAGCTTCGATTACTTTGACAAAGCGCACGTCAAGTACCATTTCCCGGGCGCGCTGGAACGAGATTCGTTCGGCTTCTATCGACAGTCCTACGTGGGCAATCTCGATTACATCGAAGAGCCGAACATGAACCGGATTGAGCTCTTTTATGATCAGCACGGACGTCTGGAAAAGGCGATGGACTCCTCTGGGAGACTCCTGACGTTCGAGTATGAACCGGCAGCGGCCCCCTTTGTCGGCGTCGTTGTTCCGGCCCTGGCTGGCCTCTCGTCCGAGTCCTGCATTCCGGATGGCACCCGCTTTCCGATGATTCGCGATCAGTTCGTGAAGTCGGATGTTGGCCGAGCGTGGCGGATCACCAAGATTACCGGGCCCGGAGGCTTGGAAATTGAATACCTCTACGACCTGGAGGGAAACCTCAAGACGGTGACCCGAAAGGGTACCGACGGCATGAGTCTGCCGGCTGGAGCGGACTATCGGTGGGACTATGAATACCGACCGGCCGGTATAACGGCTCCTGTCGATATCCGCCACATCCTCAGCCAGATCACCGATCCAAACCGGGAATCGACCATCTACGAATATCTCCCGGACAACATTGCGCTACCGCTAAAAGCTATCCGGTATCCGGAAAATGTCAGCACGAGTTTCGATTTTGCGCCTCCGCAAGAAGTGCAATTCACTTCAGTCAAGTGACTGACGGCAAAGGCTACAACACGACGTATTCACTGGATCCGGAAGGTTACGTCACGACGATTCAAGCGCCTCGCGGCGCGCTAACCACTCAGAGATTCGTCAACGGGTTGAAGATGTACGAACTCGACCCGGAGGGACTTGCGACCAACTACGAATACGATAACAAAGGCAACCCGACGCTGATTAAGATCGGGTCCCTCACCATCAAACCCGTCTTTGACAGCAAGTTCAGCAAGCTCGCAAGTATAACGGACGCCAAAGGTCATACAACGAGCTACACGATCAACTCCGAGACGGGGAATATAACTGGGATTAATCTGCCAACAGGCTCGACCATCGGCCTCACATATTCGGGAAACGGCGATCTCTTCAGCGAGACGGACGAGCGCGGATTGTCGACGATGTACGGCCATGACGGTTACGGGAACGTTGCGAGCGTGACCCGCCAGACCGGGAACGGTCCGCCCGTCGTTTCGACCTACGGCTATGATACCCGCAGCCGACTGAGGTCAAGCGGAGGGACACTCAGCCCTCAGATGAGCTACGATCTCGATGCTCTCGATCGCGTGGGTCACCTGACCGCCAGCGATCCGGCCGGCATCCGCGACAGCTATACGGCTAACTACAGCTACAAGGCAGGCGGCGAAGTCCTGACCATGGCTAAGTCGGGCGGCGACCAATCTTATTCTGCCCGCTATACTTATGATGGACTGAGTCGGGTCAAGGGCGTTATCGAGGAGGTCAGCCGCTCGGGATCGTTCTCGCGCTCGTACACCTATGACGAGAACTCGAACCTCGTGACGGCATCCGATCGCCGCGGTGTTGCCACAACGTACACCTATGACCCCTTGAACTTCCTGACAACGGTGCAGACCGGCTCTTTGACCTCAACGGTCATTGCCCCGAACCTGGTCGGGAACCCGATGTCGGTCACCGATCTCTGCTGGGAAGACGGAAGTTTTTGGCTACGATCCCATGCATCGCTTGACGTCCCGCAGCTGGACGGCGGGCGGCCTTGGTCATTCAGAGACCCTGACTCTTGACAAGAATGGAAACGTCGAAGTCCGCGACCGCAACGGCCGCGTGACTCGCACCGTTTACGACGAGTTCAACCGGCCCACCACGATCTTCGATCCGGCCTTACGTCCCACCCGCATCACCTATGATGACGCGGGCGGGAGAGTGACAACCGTCGATGTCCGTCGGGGACTGACGAGCATGACCGAAACGGACGGAATCGGGCGAGTCGCGCGAAGCGAGCAGAGCTACGCGAGTAAGAGCTGCGCGACGACGTACGCTTACAGCGGGTTGCACGTTACGGTCACTGACCCGCGAGGCGCCCGAACCGACGAAGACCACTCAAGCTACGGCGACATCGGAACGTCCTCAATCGCCCGGGTGGTGGGACCGCCGGTCACGGAAACCCGGAAGTACTACGCCTTCGGCGCGATGAAGAGTTCGACTGATGCTCGGTTCCTCCAAACTACCTATGAAGCTGACGGATTGAATCGGATTCTGGCCGAGACCCGCGGACAGGCCATAGATGCCTATACCTACGACGGGGAAGGAAACCTGCTGAGCCATACCGATCCGACCGGCGTGACGGAGAAGACCGGGTACGACGCGCTCGGTCGGGTGACAAGCCGGAGCAAGGCCAGGAGGGACGGGAGCGAGGTGATCATAGAGAAGATCACCTACACCGACCGGCCGGGACAGGACGTCGTCACTGACCCAACGGGTGTCACCCGAAACTGGCCCTACAAGACAAAGAAGGAGTCGGCCGACGCCGGCGGCGCGACCACTGTTTCCCGGTATGACGAAGAACGCCGGGTTATCTCAGAGACGAATCCGGAGCGGTGGACGCGGACTCTCACATACGACCTTTTCGGCAACCTCGAGAGCGAAACCGATTTCTCGGGGAAATCGACGACGTACCAATACGACGTTCTCGATCGACTGGTGGCTATCACCGATCCATTCGGGAGGACGACAACCGTAGCGGTCGAAGACGGGGAGGGAGAGATAACTCGCCGGGTCGACCGTCGCGGCGTCCCGACCGTTGAGCGGCGGGATGCCATGGGCAGGCTTCTGGACCTGACCGTGGGCGGGCAACTCGTGAAGGCGGAGAGTTGCGACTGCAACGGCAACGTCACCGAGAGTCGGGATGGTGCAGGTGCGGCCAGCGTCATGCGCTACGACGAGTTGAACCGGCTGGTCGAAACCCAACGGGCGGGCGTAGTGACGGCGTCCTACACCCGCGATGAAGCGGGCAATGTTACCGCCTTGAGCGACGGTCGTGGTGGGATCATCCGGCAGACGTTCGATCCCTTGAACCGGCTTGAGAGCCGGTCGGACGGCGCAGGGAATATCACTCGGTTCGAATACGACCTTAAGGGGCGGCTGGCGAAGAAGACAGAGCCGCGCCTCGACGCGGAGGACAACCGCTGACCACGTCTTATGAGTACAACGAGTTCGATTCGCTGACGAAGGTCGTCGACGCCGCGCGAAACGAGTGGGTCTATGGCTATGACGAGAACCAGCGCCTGACCACGATCGACGATCCCACTCCGCATCCGCCGACGCGCTTGGAGTACACGCCCACGGGCCGGGTCTCGAAGGTGATCCGGCCGGATGGGGTGGAGAGCGTCTACGAATACGACGGGGCGGGCAATCGGACCCTGGCGATCGATACAGCCGGGCATCGAGTTCGGACAACCTACGATGCGGCGAACCGGTCCGCAGACAATTGCCGTAACCAAAGCCGATGGGAGTCTGCCCGATGGAGTACGCGGCTACACCTACGAATTCGACCCGGAAGGGAACCTCACCCGGGTCGACGAGCGGGTGGGTTTTGGGAATCAGGAACAGACGCGGTCCTACCTGCGCGCCTATGACGAACTGAACCGCCTGGCTTCCGCCACTGATTCTTTCGGACGGACAGTTCACTACGAGTATGATCCGGCGGGAAACCTGGCGGCGCTCGTTGACGCGGCCGGACGCAGGACGACGTACAGCTACGACGCGTTTAACCGGGTCCAAACGGCTCAGCTGCCGGGCTTGGCTCAGCCGGTCGAGTATCGGTGGCATCCGGACGGGCTGATGAAGCAGGTGACTTATCCGGCGGGCATGACACGCCAGTACGAGTACGATGACGCGGATCGGGTGAGCCGCATCCTGAACACGGTGAGCGCTGCCGAGAGCGAGGAATACGTTTACGGCTACGACGCGAACGGGAACCGTTCCGCGGAAACCCGCAGGCAGAACGGGGCGGTCACCCGCGAGCTTTCCTACGGTTACGATGCACTCAATCGGTTGACGAGCACAGAGTACCGGACGCCGAATCTGGCGCCCGCCACGACGGTTTGGAGTTATGATGCGGTCGGGAACCGCCTGGCGATGACAGGACAAATGTGGAACGGCAGCCCGATTGATGTCGGCTACACGTACAACTCGGTCAATCAGTTGATCGGCTTGACCGACCGAGTTGATCCGACGAAGAGCCAGACCATGGAGTACGACGGCAACGGGAATCTCGCCCGGGAGATCTCCCCGAACGGAGCCGAACGCCGCTTCATTCACGACGCATTCAACCAGTTGCGGCAGGTCTCGCTCTTTACTCCTTCCGCGCAACCCGGGGGCACTCCCGTCGAAGCCCCGGTCGGCATCTACGACTATGACTTCGAAGGCCGGAGGATTCACCGCTGGAGTGCGGCGGAGGAACTCTACTACGTCTACAACGGCCTGAATGTCGTCAATGAGTACGACCGCTGGGGCCAAGTCGCGGCCAGCTTATGACTTCGGCCTCCCCGGCGGTATGACGCAACAAGCCCAGTGGCAACTCCTAGGCAACCGCCTGCACTCGGGCTTGGGCGGTAGCTGCGCCGCCGGTCTGGCTGGCTCACCGGCTGCAGCTGGCCGGCTGGTCGGGCGGCTGGATGCCAGACTTCGGCCCTCCGGGCGACCTTATCCGGGCGAACTTCGCCGGCGAAGGCGAACGCTTCTACTTCCACGACGCGCTCGGGTCGACCACAGGGCTAATTCCAGAATGTGTTGGTTGTACCGTGGGAAACGCCCCTCAACTGGTGTCGGACTATGAGTATGACCCGTGGGGTAGACAGTTCTTCAGCGGATCATCTTCGCTTAACCGGGCAACATATACCAGCTACAGAGAGGATTTAGAAAGCGAATTGTATTACGCGATCGCTCGGTACTACCATCCGGTTGACGGACGTTTTATTGAGGATGACGACTATCAAAAGGGCCTCAGCCCGATACACGTTGGCCCCTTTAGCGCTGTTTCGTTTCACGATCGGCTCCAGTCGGTCGAAAGTACCTCACCATGGCGCGATACATTGCGTCACGAGGCTGGCTATCCGTTCGCTGGAAATCGGCCTACGTTATTTGTCGATCCTTCCGGTTGGTATGGGAAAGAAGTTCACATAGGCCTCACCCACTTCTTGGCCGCCACAGCCGGGTTCTCGCCTTCCGATGCGAAGAGATTGGGTGAAGCATGTTACGCGATTGATATAGAAGCAGCCAGCGATCCAGTTGCGCAGTTTCTTCATTACACTCTGGTTTACCCCGGAGATGACTGGCGATCTCGGCGAGAACTGGCTTTGGTTCCTCATTTTCCACACGACCCGCGAATCGAGACGTTCGCTCGGAGACATAACCCGACCGCCAATCATTTGGTCCGCGCTGGCATTTTAAGTGGCAATCTGAACCAGTTCGGTCGGGCAGTGCACATTTTTCAGGATTCCTGGTCCCACGAGGGATTTAAGGACAATCATGGCCCCACGTCTTATGCCGACAAGACGTGGGTGGAGGATAGATGGAAAGGACGTGACGCCGAAATGGCCCAGTTCGTGTTCGGCGCTATGGTAATGTTCCTGAAGCGAAACCCCAGGTACAAATACCAAGAATCTAAGCCGTTCCCGCGACAGTGGGTGATGGGCTATTTGCGAGAAGACGATCTCCATGCCAAGGAAATGATGCTCAGAAACAAAGGGTTCCTTGACTATGCTAGGCCTGTGGTAAAGAAACACATCAGATATGGCGAGTATTTTGAGGCAATTGAGCGGAAATGGAGATTCGACGAGTTCGACGACTGGGCAAACGTGAAAGCTGTTCTTCGGGACGATTGGAAATGGCCACGGATTCTCAGACTGCTAGATGTCTTCGTTACTAGGAAGAGGTAGCTCTCACTATGCGAACTTGGCTAATTTTGAATACCGTTTGGAATATTATCGTCCTAGGGATGTGCATGTGGCTTAGCGATGGCCTGTATGGTTTGGGTTTTGGCCCGGTGCTAGTAGCGCTTCTGACAGTCGGGGGGCTCGCTGTCGCGCTGGCTGGAATCCGTTGGCCGGTTAAGGTTTACACGTTCTTTTTCGCGGGACTGACGGTGGGTCTTGTGCGACCGTTTGTCGGCCTTGCTGCCGCCTTTTCCTTCGGTTCCGGGGATGATGGCGGGACTCTCGGCTGGCTGGCTTTCACGGTCCTTTTGGCCGTTTGTGACTGGCTGCTTGTTCTTCTCGGTGTGATCATTACACTAATTTCCTTGGCAGGGGCGACTTAGCAATCCCGCGGAAATGAAATGTTTCGCGGCAGGGTGCCCGAACCCATTCGGGTCGTATTGGCTCTACCCTCCTCGCGCAGGGGGGCACAATAGGGGACGGAGTTCTTTTTCGGATGTTTGGAGTAGAAAAGTTCGTATTTTTCGCGGCTCGAGCGTTATTAGCTATGCGCAGGTTTGAATGCGCCTGCGCAAGGAGCGCGCGATGGCGAGAATGCCGCGAGGAATCGAACTGGACCGGGAGGGGCAGTACCACCTGCGCGGGCAGGCGGCTGGCCGCAAGGGCCACTACCCGCTTGCCCAGAAGGAAAACGCCCGCAAACTGGTGGAGATTATTGGCCACTTCACCGCCCTGTACTTCTGCGCGGTGGCAGGCCTGGAAGTGATGGGCTCCCACTACCACCTGGTCTGCCGGTTCCTGGCTTTCCGGGCGCTCAGCCAGGAGGAACTTCTGAAGCTCGCCCAAGCTTTCTATCCCGGCCCGTACCAGCCCTACCTGGCGTGGGGGCCGGCCGAGTGGGAACGGTTCAACCGGCGCCTGTTCAACGTCTCCGAGTTGATGCGCAACATCCAGCAGGCGTTCACCCGGTGGTACAACGACAGGCACCAGAGCAAGGGCTCTTTCTGGGCGGGCCGATTCCGCTCCACGGAGTCCGACAATCTGGTGGAGACGGTGTACTATGTCGAGCTCAACGCCGTGAGGGCGGGGCTGGTCACCCGTCCGGAAGCCTGGCGCTACTCTTCGGCGTGGATTCGAAGACACGGCGAGGCGGCCGGTCTGATGCCCCTCACTCAACTCCTGGACACCGCCGACGCGGTCGAGGCCGACCGGCTTTACTGGGCGGGCCTGTACTGGAGGGGGACGCAGCCGAGCAAGGAGAACGACGCCTTAATTCCGATGGAGTTGGCGGAGCGGATGGCGCGCGGGACGTTCGAGCGGGGCTGTTACCTGACCCGCCGGGATCTCCTGACCCGTGGCCGCAGGGTCGGAACCCGGGAAGCGATTGAAGCCGCGCTGAAGACGCTCCGGGAGCGGGGCATCTACCGGCGCAGATTGAATCCCCTCCCGGTAGGCGTAGGCGGACTTTACGCGCTTCGGGAGATTCGCCGCAGCCACCTCGGCGTTTGACGATTTTGGGTCGCCGACGGGTTTCCCAAACTGCGACAACGCCAGGACGCCATCCAACCTGCCTGCCGCTTCCTCCCCGCTTGGTCTCGTTTCGTCTCCCGGCTATCCCGTTTCGCCGTTTTTGGCCCGGCAAGCTGGAGCGTTCGCCTACGCGCACGCACAGGACTTAGCCATCGGCGGGTGTGGGGAAAATAGAACTCCGTCCCCTGTTCCCCCCTCTCCCCCTGTTTTCCCCCCCCGCGGGTAATCGGTCGCGTCTTCAACGCCACCTTCCGGAAGCGCGGTTTCCAAGAGAGCGTCTC
>CAVUUN010000001.1:0-606504 GCA_963744645.1 uncultured Acidobacteriota bacterium | reverse complement strand
GGACTTCTAATCCGTAGGTCCCGCCTTGGAGTCGCGGCAGGCGCGCCACTTTCAGGAAATCGCCTCCTCCTGTCGCCCGCTTTTCTCCCGCACGATTTGACGAAATGGTGAGCGACGGTCTGATGTGCTATAACTCCCATTCCATGAACGCTGTGGAATTCGTCGAGAAATGGCGAAAGGTCGATTTGACCGAACGTTCGGCCGCTCAGCAGCACTTTCTCGACCTTTGCGAATTACTCAATCACCCGAAACCCGCCGAGGCGGACCCCAAGGGCGAATGGTTCACCTTCGAAAAAGGGGCGACGAAAGAGAGTGGCGGTGATGGCTGGGCAGACGTCTGGAAGAGGGGTTTTTTCGGATGGGAATACAAGGGAAAACACAAAGACCTAGAAGGTGCTTACAAACAGCTCCTTCTTTACCGGGAGTCCCTCGAGAACCCAGCGCTTCTGATCGTCTGCGATATGGATCGAATTATTCTCCATACGAATTTCACAAATACCCCTGCGCGTACCCACGAGATTTCGCTGCTTAATCTGTCTGAGGCTCGCAGTCTCGAAATCCTTGAGGCGATTTTTGCCGATCCATCCAAATTCCGTCCGGCGTCACCAGCCAGGCAATTACTCAGGAGGCGGCTGGGAAGGTGGCCGAAATAGCGGTGCGACTCCGAAACCGAGGATTTGAGCCGCACGTTGTAGCGCGATTTCTTGACCGCATTGTGTTCTGTTTTTTTGCCGAAGATATTGGATTATTACCCGACTTGGTATTCAGCCGTCTTCTGCACAAGTCGATAAAATCCCCTGCCTTCTTCTCGGCCCAGTTACCCGAGCTTTTTCAGGCGATGAGCACGGGCGGAATATTCGCGCTTGAAACTATTCCGCACTTCAACGGGAATTTGTTTAATGCGGCCGAAATCCTCGAATTAACAGCGGACGACATCGAGGAACTGCACCAAGCCGCAAAATTAGATTGGGGCGCGGTTGACCCTTCTATATTCGGGACGTTATTTGAGAGGGGCATGGACCCGGCTAAGCGTTCGCAGCTCGGTGCCCACTATACGAGCCGAGAGGATATAGAGACGCTGGTTGACCCGGTTATCATGCAGCCGCTGCGACGACGATGGGAGGAAACGCGCACAGTCATCGAGTCCGCTCTGAAGAAAAAAAGGGACGGACAGAAGGAAGCGAAAAAACACATCCGGGATTTTCTCGAATATCTCAGCCAAATTAAGGTTCTAGATCCAGCCTGCGGTTCAGGTAATTTTCTGTACGTCACGCTTCAGAAGCTCAAGGATCTGGAAAAGGAAGCGATTTTATTTGCGATGAAAAGGGCTTTCCGAGCTTTTTCCCCATGGTCGGCCCGTGGCAACTTTACGGCATCGAGATTAACCCCTATGCGTATGAGCTGGCTCAAATGACCGTCTGGATCGGCTACCTCCAATGGACGAAGGCCAACGGTTTCGGCGTCCCTCCTGAACCGATTCTAAAGCCAATGGACGCTAACTTCCAGATGCATGGACGCCATCATTGATCTGTCCGACCCGGAACACCCGAAGGAACCGAAATGGCCGAAGGCGGATTTCATCGTTGGGAACCCGCCTTTCCTGGGCGGGAATCGAATCAGGCAGGGATTAGGCGATTCGTACGTAGACGGACTGTTCCAAGTCTATAAAGACCGAGTTCGGCCTTTTTCTGATATTTGCTGCTACTGGTTTGAGAGAGCCCGGAAGTGCATTGAAGGACGAGCAGGAGTCCGGTCCGGATTGTTGGCAACACAAGCTATCCGCGGGGAAGCGAGTCGTCAGGTCCTCGCCCGAATAAAGGAGTCTGGAGGGATCTTCTTCGCTGAAAGTGACCGACCTTGGATTCTGGAAGGCGCTGCCGTGCACGTCTCGATGATCGGGTTCGACGACGGACAGAGAATACTCGAACGCTGAACAGCAATCAGGTCGGACAAATCAACTCCAACCTGACAGCCGCGACCGACGTCACACAGGCGAACGCCTTGCGAGCAATATTCGAAAGTGCTTCATGGGGCCTTCGGCGAAAGGTCCGTTCGACATCCCCGAGAAGTTGGCGCTCCAGTTTTTGCGAGAACCGACGGTCTCCGGTTCACCAGTCTCCGATGTGGTCCGTCCGGTGTACAGCGCAATAGACCTCACAAGTCGGGGGCGTCACTTCTGGACGGTCGACTTCGGATGCATGCCGCTGGAATTAGCGGCCTCCTACGAAGGTCCCTTTGCACTCTTGAAGGAGAGAGTCTACCCAATACGAAGCGCGAAACGCGGAGCGGGTCAACTAGAGAACTGGTGGCAATACGCGCGGCCTCGTCCGGGACTTCGTTCTTTGCTGCGAGATCGCCAATCATTCATCGCCACTCCCGCTCACGCTAAGCACAGGCTCTTCGTTCGTTGCGGCTGCGAAATCCTCTGCAACCAAGGGACTCTTGTCTTTCCAACTGATGATGATTACCTATTAGGGATAGTGCACTCGCGTCTCCACGAGGTGTGGGCACGAGCACATGGAACACAGGTCCGAGAGCGAGAGAGCGGATTCCGATATACCCCGACGACCTGCTTCGAGACTTTTCCATTTCCAACTCCAACCGAGAGCCAAAAGCAGGTGATCACTGGAGCAACCGTCAGTCTGATCAACCTCAGGAATTCATGGCTACACCCGCCCGAATGGACGCGGGAGGAAATAATCGAGTTCCCCGGCTCCCTCCACGGTCCCTGGTCACATTTCGTCCATGAGGCAGACGCGCGCGGAGTTGGCATCGTGCGCTATCTTCGAATTATTCCGAAAGACGACCAATGCGCGCAAAAGCTTCAGGCCCGGACACTGACGAATTTGTACAACCAGCGCCCCGCATGGCTCGACCTCGCTCACCGAAAACTGGATGATGCTGTATTTGTTGCCTACGGCTGGCCGCCCAACATCGACGAGGGCCAGATTCTTGAGCGGCAGTTGGAATTGAACCTTCTTCGGTCCGTGGAAGAGAGCTGAACACCTACAGTGTAGATACCATAGGGGCTGCTAGAGATCGACTTGGGAAGGTCACCGCAGCTCACCAGCTGTATATAAGCTATCGGAGGTAACATGCCAGGCATTCCCGGCAAAGGCGAGGGGATGATTCGCAGCTACGATCTGATTGAAATGCTTCAGTCAGACATAGATGCGGCATACGAAACCCTCGAATCGAATAAGCAATCCCAGTACCTCCGTCGCTGCGTCGTTCGCGCGGTGTTCTCCTATGTAGAAGCTATGGTTGAATGCGTCAAGGTCGAACTGCGGTCGACAATTCGAAGGGGCTACTTCAAGGGGACTCTGACGACAAAGGAACAGGAAACGCTGGGGTCGATAGACGTGTTCGGAGCGCGACTTGAAAAGTTTATGCCTCTTGAACAGAACATCAAGAGAACATTTAAGCTGGCAGCTAAGGTCTGGGGACTGGACTTCCGCCTCGCAACCGGCGGAGAAGAGTTCAGAGATTTTATTGCTGCGAAATCAGCTCGCAATCAGCTAACTCACCCACGAAGGTTGTACGACATAGAGGTTACCGATCGGGATATGCACTGTCACACGATCGCCTTTTTGTGGATGCAGCGTGAGTTCCGCCGCCTATTTACCGCTAGAGTCGAATCGCTTGCAGGAGAACTGCCGGAAGAACTTCGCAGAGCTTCTCCGAAAGACCAAGAATTCCACTGAACATACCGATGCCTGGCCAGTTCGCCGAGCGGATTCTGAATCGGCGACGTATGATCGCTAATCGCGCAATGTGAAGTGCCACACTCCATTCCATAGACAATGGCGGGCGCCAGCGCGGGCGCCAGATTTGATATTGGACCGCCTTACTTGGTTGAAGAGGCTTGGCCGGCCCCACGGCAAAGCTGTTCTCTCGAATGTCACTTACCGGAGCTATCCTATCGACGTGAACTGCGCATTTCGGTCGGCTTGGGATCCGCATTATCGCTGGAGAGAATTGCGACAGTCGGAGACTGTTGCCTCTATCACGCGCCCAAAGTTGGATTGCCTGCAGACACCGATATTTGTGTGGATTTCTGGAGAGAGTTCATCCGCGATGCGGCGACCAGTCTAGGGGCAAAACGGCATTTTCATTGCACCGGTTTTGTCTTCCCGCCAGCCAAAGATGAGCCGGACTCAGGGTTCCCGATGCCCAATAATCTCGGCGCCTTCAACGCCGCTGTCTTTCTCGCAAACCGCATTTCTCCTTTCATCGGAGCCCTCTCAACCTAATGGGAGCCCACTATTTGCGGGTGCGAACTTTGAAGATGGGACTTTCAAAACCATCCGGTTATGGGGCACCAAATTCAAGGGGGAGGTTTATTTTCGGGGGCCAAGATCGACGAGCTTCTCTGCGATCAGACGGTGTTTGAAGGTGCAGTGAAACTCACTCGTTCACGAATTGCGAGCCTTCTCTCGGTGATTGACTCGGAATTCGGTCAGCTGGTGGACCTCTCCGATTCATTGCTGTCTGGCTCGGCTGAATTCCGGGGGTCGAGTGAATGTCGGGTTTTTCGCGATCAGTTTCTTTTTAGACGTGTGCGAACCAAGGACGCCTTAGTCTTCCAGCGAGTTGATTTGTCAAATCTTCGTTCCTAGGCACCGATATCACAAATCTCAAGTTTCACGACACCTGTTGGCATCGGCCTCCACGAAAACTGTTTTCGAAAGGGACAAGAGTGGCTTTGCGTGATGAAGCCACTGTTAAGGGACCTTCGGAAATAGCCGACCTTGCGGCCAACTACAGGCAGCTCGTTATTAATTCCGAGGCAAAGAGAGATACGCTGCGGCAGAGGACTTCCACATTGGAGAGATGGAGATGCCGCAAGCAAGCCGGGCTCCGATCTAGTTTTGGATATCGGCTGGGGCAATGGATGAACGAGTTTGCTATCTACCGACTCCTCAGCAACTACGGGACCAGCTACTGGCACGCATTCGTTGTGCTTATTGTATTCGTCGGATTGCTCAGTTCGCTCTTCCTCTTGGCGGGCTTCGAGGTAAGAACAACCTCCGGCGCGTACCCGGTTGAGTACAATCTCCTTCCGACTGAAACCCATCCGTGGCCGGGCTTGAGAAAGCTGGGAAGCGATTTCATATTATCGGCGCATTTCAGTTTATCCGCCCTGCTCCTTCGCAGGCTGAGATTTTCTCGGTGACGTCAACTGCTTACCTAATCTATGAAACCGCAACAGTTGTTCTCGTAGCTCAAGCCGCCTTGCTTCTCTTGGCAGTCCGGCGCAGGTTTAGGCGTTAGGTCTGAGAAGTGCCCGTTTGTCGCCCGGTGGGCGACTAAACTTTTCGGATCTTTTCACGTTTGGCTGGCGAAGAATCCGGGCTGAAAATTAGTGTTTATCAGCTTTTCGTAAGAAATCACTCAAAAGTCGGTTCTTCTTCTAATCCGTAGGTCCCGCGTTCGAGTCGCGGCAGGCGCGCCAGTCTTTTCACTAAATTACAGCCACCGATTTTGACCCTCGGATTTTCTGTCCGTTGTTCCCGAGGGTCAGAATCCGCTTGGCTCACGCCTCCGGCATCGCCTGCGAAATCGGCAACGGCCCCACAATCGCGCCCACGGTTCTCCAGCCTTCATCAGCCTCGAGCCCCGTTCCTGGCTAGTCATTTGGAAAGAGCTTGGCGAGCGCGGCGCTGCATTTACACGCGACTCTAGCTCGCCGACCTTCGTCGCAGCTGGTAAGCGGCGATGCCTCCCAGGAGAATCATAAGCAAAATCATGCCCCATTCGTCGAGCGTCGGGATCTGAGTTCCCGACGAACCCTGGACTACTTGGTCCACGGCGGCCGAGGCGCTCGCCGCGAAGTTCTCATCCCCGCCGTATTCGGCGGTGATGGTGTGGGTCCCGAGCGGCAGTCCACCGGTCGTGAACGTCGCCTGACCCGCCCCGTTCAACGTCCCGCTGCCAAGCGCGGTCGCTCCCTCGCGAAAGGTCACCGTGCCGGTGGGAGTACCGCCTGCGGAAGTCACCGTCGCGGTAAAGATCACAGTTTGGCCCGCGGCTGAAGGATTGGGGCTGGCCGTGAGGGCAGTTGACGTGGTGAAGGTGAAGGCCTGAAAGGCCGACTACATATTAGCCCAGGGCGGAGCGCTTTTTTGCGAAGCCCTGGGTGACACGAGCAGGAAGGGAAGCCCTGAAAGGGCGTGAAAACGGCACGATCGAGACTTGTCACGCCCTTTCAGGGCTGCTGTCCCGCTCGCCCCTGTAACCCAGGGCTACGCACAAAGCGCTCCGCCCTGGGCTATTATGTGCCGGCCTTTCAGGCCTTAAGGCCCGGATTTTTGCAATTGGCTCTTGAAGCTCTGACACCCTTCTCCGTCCGGGCATCGTCAGCTCCTGCGTGCTCGCTCAACGGTCGAGGAGCCGGACGGCTACTTCAGCATTTTCGCCAGGGTAGCGGGGCTATCGCCCTTGATCGAATCGGCCTGAAGCGGCGTTGTCAGTCGATGGCCGGAGTCGAGTACGGGCGACGATTCCAGCCACGCTGTCCAGCGCGCTTTGGCTCGGTCAATAGCAAACTCCCACTCCGTAGGTAGGGCGTCTTCCGGGAAAGGCCGTAGTGACTTCGCGACATGGTCGCAATTGCGGCTGGCGTCGGCCGTACCCAGCGCGATAAACGAATTGTCGAAGCCGGGGTTTTCTGTCAGCGAGAGATATGGCACGCCGCCGGCGGCGGAGTTGCGTAGTTGTGACCGGTCCTCGTATTCCGGTGGGACGATCGAAACCTCGATCTGCTGAGACGATGGCCAGGGGGCTCGCAGCATGGTGGACTCAATCGGATACCAGCCATAGTCTGGCACGTAAGCCTCGACAATGTAGTGAGTCTGCAGCGGGCCGCTCCAGGCGGGATAGCCGGCTAAGATGCGGGCCGGGATGTGGTTGGCCCGCAAGAGCGCGGACACCAGATTGGCGGGGCTTGTGCACGAGCCGCGCTTGTCCAGCGCGCTGACGCGTCCAGCTCTGTGCAACGGTCTTTCTGCTCGGAATAGATACTCCTGGTCCGCTCGAGGGTCTTGCCAATTATCTGCATAACGTCGCTGCTATCGCCCCGGATTTCCTCGGCTACTTTCTGGATGCGCTCATGATCGGCTTGCACGCAGCGCGTGCTCTTAAGCCAAGGGCGCGTTTCGGCGGGCCAATCCTTCGGCGGGGGATACTTGGGGACGTCCTCGAACGAGCGCGGTCCGACCAGGACGACGGCAGTCCATTCGAACCCTACTATGTCGCCGGAGTTCATCGGCGACAGGACGACCTCGGCAACGTAATTACCCGGCCGGTCGGCGTATACGCGGACGCTGGTCAGCTTGCCGGGCGGGTCGCTCGAAACCTCATACGTGAGCGGGACTTGCTCGCGGTAGGCGAGCGGCATCGGCAAGAGAAAGGTGGGCTTGGGCGATTGGGCCGTTGCCGTTACCTTGTACGCGCCCCGAACCTCGAATAGGCCGGGCTTCGACTGACCCGCAGAGGGTTGGCTGACGGCGATGGCCGCGTCGATCCGCTCGGCGGAGATGTCGTCGAACCAGACTTCGCCAACGCCGGATATGAAAATGAGGATATGGGCTTGCCTGGTCTGCGCCGATACGGCAAGGTCGGTCTCGATTTCTGTCCAGTCGAAATCCCCAGTAAGCGGCTTTGACATCTGCGTGGTCGCGAAATCGACCATGTTCTTATGATCGGCGTCCCAGCCCTGGACACAAATGGCAGCGAGCGATTGGACGGATTTGCCCTTGACCCAGCCTCTGACGCGAAGAGCTTTGCCGGCGGGCAGGTCGGTTATGATATAGCGCCAGATCCAAATAGCCTGGTCGCCGCCCTTTTCACTCTCAATATGGATCCCGGCGGTATTGTTGCGGCCTGCAGTGGTGGACCATTCGGAGTTGACGCCCACCTGGGTTTGGGGTTGGTTTACCCAGCCGTCGGCGTTCTTGTCGAACGTCCCGTTCTTGATCAGGTTGTCGGCGACAGCCAAATTGGAGGCTGGAGGGACTAGACACAATAAGACAGTCGTAATCAGCCAGACATATGTCCGAGTCCGAACCATTTCAGTCATAGCCAGGTCCTCGATCCGGCGTTTTGCGGCCCTTGCTTCACGCCCGACGACCACAGCGACGATCGCCGGAGCAGTCTACCTTGGATCTGTTTGTGACGACAACTGGCTCTCCCGAAGTCTCGGGTTCAGGCGCCTGCCGTCGGCGCCGAAAGTAGCTTGCTTTCGCAGGGAGCAGGAAATCCCCAAGGTTGTCCCTGGCCATCTGAGTGACCGGTCGCTCAGCCGCTTCGCGGCTTGGTCGCTCCCGGCTCTGTGGCTGCGCAACCAGCCGGGGGGCCCCCCCCGCCTCCGTGCGGGTGAGCAAACCCTTGGAGCCTGCACTGGAAAATTCGGTGAATACCTGCCCCCTATTCCCCCTATTCCTCCCGAATCAGTGACATCTGGATGGCGTGCCGGAGGAGATCGTGATCAAGAACGGCGGGCCGGGGCGCGGAATGTCGAGATCGAGATCTAATTCTTACTGGCCGTCGTGCCTGGTGAGTTTCCAGGCTTGAATGCCGCCGCCTGAAGCGCTCATCGGCTGAAGACTGAACAGGTTAGGCTCCCCGGCGAATGACGCGACGATTTCCGGCCGTTTGTCTCCGTCCAGATCAACCAGGTGAATGTCATAGCCGGCGCAACCTTGTCGCCAGGCGGGCGGCGGTTCGGACAACACGAGGGTGAAGCGCCCGTCAGAGCCGCCGCGGTACAATTTCAAGGTCCCATCGTCCTGCAGCATCGTCAGATCAGTGTTTCCGTCTCCGTCGAGATCGCCCACCGCGATCGCTCGAAAGGCCGATTTCTCGGCATCCTGGGTGACGGTGGCGGTTTGAAAGCGATCGGGGAAGGACAGATGGACTTCCACCCGATGGTTCCGCGTCGTGCCTTCCAGAACCGAAAAGGCGACCACGGGATCATCCCGGCCATTCTTGTCAAAGTCGGCCAACGCGACGGCGGTTACGAACGCGCGCTTGGGGACCGGCAATTCGGGGGCAGGCTCAGTCGCAACTCCGCCGGTCTCATTGAGGTGCAGGATCTTCGTCAAGCCGAGGGTCGACGAGCCTGCCAGCAAATCCTCGCGTCCGTCCCCGTTGACGTCGCCGACCGCGAGAGACGTTCCGACCACGAATGAATTAGACGATGGCAAGGCGACCATGCGCCATGCCTCCGGCTCGTTCAGGAAGAGCTGTATGCCCGAAGTCGATACCGCACGGGCCGCTCGTAGCGCCACACGCGAGGCGCCTTCAGGCAGGGCCGCCAAGTCCACACGCCCGTCGCCGTTCCAGTCGACGGCCGCCAGGGCGCCGGCGGAAAAGGGTATGCCTTCATTCGGCCCGGCGATTCGCAGCTCCAGTCCGCGTCCCCACTCGGTGAAATCCCCTTTCCCGTCGCCAATGAGCACCGTGAGACCGCGCAAATGACAACTGAGGCCGATGTCGATCGCATGGCCGTCTCCGTTGAAATCGGCAACTACGACGGAGCCGTAATCGTAGGGAAGCGTAGGGAAGTTGGCCTCGGCCCAGCGTTTGAACCCGCCCTTTCCGTCTCCGAGGAAGACCACAGGGCGAGCGAGCGATTTTCGGGCCGGCCCGTGAACCAAGTCCGGGATCCCATCCTGGTTCATGTCGGCGACCGCGAATAAATTGCGCCACTGGCCCCGTTGTGGAAGGCCCTCGCCAACGGGTTCGAGGCGCCAGGATGAGGGCGTTTCGGCAGCCGAGACGCCGGCAGACAAAAGAAGAATAACCAATTGGACGAACACGGACGAACACGGTCGAACACGGCGAAACGACATCGCATGGTCTGTGTTCGTCAGTGGCCGTCCGTGCTTGTCCGTGTTCAAAATCTTACTCGCCCGGCCTGCGCATGCGGTACCGGTTGGCTAAGATTCCGGTTCCGAGGAGCAGTAAAGCCATGAGCGCCATCTGCCAGGGACCCAGCATAGGAATCCCCTGGGCCGAGGCCGCCTCTTTCTGGACCCCGTCGGTGATCGTTACAGTGGCCGAGGTCGGTCCCCCAGAACCCCCGATGATGTACCCGTCGCCCGAGCGCAGGGTCGCGATCACTGTTCGCGGTCCACGCAGGTCCGGGAACAGGTGTGGCGAAACTGTGATCGTCGCGCTCGCTTCGTACGCCGGGATCGTTACCGGGAGCGCGATCGGGTCGTAGTCGACTCCCGAGCCCGCCGTTCCTTCGATCTGCAGCATCACGGTGAGAGGAGTGGTCGTAACGATGGCCCGGGTGATCGTGAACTGACCCACCACGAATGGCGCCTCGGTGGCGTCCGGAACCGTGGCCGTAATCCAGACGTAGGGCGGGCTGGTGTAGAAGTCGAGGCTCCAGCCGTCCAAGGCCCCGTAATTCAGGTGCGCGTCGTCAGTGACCGTGAGAGTCCAATCCCCGGCCACGGAAGTCAGGCCATGGTAGGAGACCAGCGCCTGCTGGCGAACCGGCCCGTTCAGCGCGGGGATCACATCCCCGGTAGTCGGGGCGAAGCTGTTGTCGAGCCCGTTGTAGAGGGCGTCGATGTCCTGTCGCGTGCCGCTGTAGATCCTGGGCAGGCTGATGGTGACGCCGTCCGGCCCTCGCAGTGTCATGGAAACATCGCCCAGCCGGGTGTGGATCAGCTTCACATGCGCGCGGACGCCGGCGATGAGCGCCGGGGCAGTGGCCGCGCCTTCGAGCGTAGGGATGGTAATCGTCGAGCTCATCACTCCCGCGACGCCCTTGTGCTTATCGGGAATGATGTCGCGGCAGTTCGCGCCGTAAACCGAGCACGGCTTCTCCTGCCAGGTTTGCGCCTGTGTCAAACTGCAACAAGGGACCAGAAACGCGACGAAAAGGCAGAAAGTTGATCGGCTCATTGCGTTCTCTCCCTCTATTGAACGGCCCCTGCGTACTCCACCCGATAGGTCACAGCGGCGGACCCGGTGAAGAATTGAATCGTGAAATAACTAAAGGGGGCGGTGATCTCATGCATGCCCCAGACCGCGCTCGTGTCGAACAGAACGTTCGGCTGGATGTTTGCACTCTTCCCCGATTCCGGGGGCGGGCCAAGCCAGACGCCCCGCCCGCCGGGGAGATTACATGTCAACAGGGTGGCGCCGGTATCGAAAGACTCGAGCAGATATTTCAGGTGGAGTGGGACGCCCTGCGGGCCTCGCACTCGGATCGTGCGGCCATTATACGGGTCCAGGAGGACTTGAGTCGTTCCCTCCTCACAGGAAACGGACTTCAGCTCAAGCCTCGGGAACAAATCGCCGGCGTAACTGACGGTGATCTTCCTGGACTGGTTGACAGTCCCGCCGGGAACAAAGAACTGTACGTCGAAGGGAGCGAACGGGGCAGTTACCTCATGGTAACCCCATACCACAGCCGTATTGTAAGGTTGGCTCCAAACTGAGAAATTCGATGTTTTGCTCGCCTCGGCGGGGGGACCCAGCCAAACACCCGCCCCGGCTGGGATTTGCCCCGTTACCGGCCGCGTCGCGTTGAAGTTGTCGACCAAGCGCGGTTGGTAGCGCAAGTGGACTGGCCCTGCGGCCGCGGTCACCTCGAGCGTGGCGTCGCCCGACGGAAGCGGGGTCATTACGCTGAACCCGTCCGGACAGGAGAATCCCGGGGAACTATACTGCAAACCCAGGCTCGGGAACGGGCGGCTGACGGGATCAGGCATGTAGTTCCCGACTGTTCCCGTCGGCCATGCTGTCATCAGCCCGGCGAAGCGTCCCTGGGCTTTGTGGATCGTCGAGACGTGGGCCTGATTGACACGTCCGAACAGGGGGTCGGTGACTTCCGGCGCCAGGCGTAAATCGAGCGTGATGAAGCCGAAATCGGAGCCAGTCACCAGACCCTCAGTCGAATTCACGCGGATTTGGGACGCAGCCCGGGGCACGACCGGCGTAATTCCGTCGCTAGCGTCTTCGTCGGAAACGACCGCCGCGTTCTCCTGCTCGTCGAAGGCCCAGATCCGGCCTTGGGAGATGGCGGGAACAGGGCCGCCGCAAGCCCACGGCGAAACGATGCCCGGATCGCGCCAGACCTGCAATAGAGCTTGCTGGAAGACCCCGCCCGCGATGTAACGGGCATCCCAAGCTTCGGGCAACCGTTCCCGGTTGTCACTTCCGTCTCCATTGACTCGCCTGCCGTAAAAGGTGTATCCGCTCTGGACAGCATTGTCCGCCTCGATCTGGACGATGAGGTCCGCGTAGGCCTGGTTTTCACTGACTGTCCACGATTCGATACTCTCCCCACAGCACGTTGGCATTGGACGCGATCCCTGTCCCGCCGCTTACGAAGTAGGCCGGATCGCCTCCACTGGCCGGGGAGCCGGGGAATTTGGTAGAGCAACGATTGACGACGTCTATCGTGATGTAACCGCGCGCCTTCTGATCGCCGTAGGCGCAAGCACCGCACTGCCCGCCCCACATGCCGGACGCCAGGCCGGTATGAGCGGCGCGCAGACCCTGGATCTGCTGCTCGCTCAGTCGGGTTGCGGGAAGCAAGGGATCGCATCCGGTGAACGCGACGTTGGGCAGCGACTGCTCTCCCTGGTTTGCCAAGGTGCTGGATGTATGCGGCACGATTCCCGCAAAAACGGCCCGCAGGTCGATGTCGACCAGGTCCTTGCCGGCGAGGTAGACGTCAAAGGAATACGTAGGAATTCCGGTATCGGTCCACAGCGTGACGTGCGCCAATGTGCGGCGCTGAGTCGAGGTTGTGGACGGTGAACATGATGTTTCCGGCCCGCTGGCCGCTGACGTCCACTTCAAAATAGGGAAGGAGCAGGGTTGCCGCCGGGACGTTATCGGGCGTTCCGATGGCGGCGTTCCCCGGCGCCATCAGCAACCACCCGAGTGCAGCGCTTACGAACAGCCGCGCCAGATGAAGTCGCCTGCCTCGTTTAGGTTTCATATGTCATCCTTTATCCAATTTCCCTCGGCTCAGTTGATGTATAGCCGGATAAACTGGGCGGGGGAGCCGCCAGGGACAGAAAGGTCCAAAGAGCCAAAAGCATTCTCATGAAAGCCCCAAACATCCGAAGTGTCGAACTCGCCGGGCGACACGGTGACGGTTTTGTCCGTCCCGGGAGTATCTGGCGCCAGTCCGGCCCACGTTCCCTGGGATACCACCCCCCTTACGGTCCGCGGTTGAGTGTCGATCAACCTGAGGCGATAGTTGATGTTGCGGGCATTGCAGCCCTGATTCGCGAGCGAGACAGCGAGGAACCCCCATCCGGGATCCGTCAACTCATAACTGGTTCCTCCCGGACAGGAGACGCTGACAACCTGGAGTCTCGGCATCGGCGGGTCCAGCACGACACCATTCGTGGCGGTCGCAAAACGGCCCTCCCAGGTATGTGCCACAGTCACCCATGACTGTCTGGCGTCGCCGGAGCGATTCCGACGTTAAGGTCCAGGAACGCCCAGCCGAGTTTCGTCCCGGGGTCGAACAGGTCCGGGACCAGTCGAGTCGATGTGGTCGCGTACGGGCGCCAGGTCGGTCGACAACGTCGTCACCCGGGACTCGTCGTCGAACGCCGTTGCGTCCAGACGCGGGCATCGGGAACGGCGCCGGCAACCGCGAGGGGCTGACAAAGGGCGCTTCGGGCGCGCCTGGGCCCGGATCCCGCCAGACGATCACCTCGGTGTCCGGGCTGACCAGAGCTGTCGGTCAGCGCGCCGAGAGCCCAGGTGGAGGGAAGCGGCTCCCGCTTGTCGGCTCCCCCCGGCGCGCTCGCCAGCCGGCCATAGAATGTAGCGTTGACCGAGCAGAGTGGTCGCTCGCTTCGATGTGAACAGCTGTTTCGGACTTCATGAAGTTCTCGCGACAGATCGACCACGATATATTCGCCCGAGAAGCCAGTTCCCGGTGTGTGCGATGCCGCCCAGGAAGTAGCCCGGGTTGATTCGGCAAGGTCAGCGCAGCATGAGTCGACGATGTCGACCGTCATGTATCCACGGGCGACGTTGTCACCCAGGTTTCTTCCCGCATATTTGCCTGTTGAAGGGATCGCCTGACCGGTATGCGCCGCCCGAAGGTCCGCGAGCTGCGGCGGCATCGGTAGTCACAAAGGGTTATTCGGATCGTACCTTGAAAGGCCCGCTGCCCAGGTTGCGAAATTGATGTCCTGCGAGAACGTCGCCCTTGTTGCTGATCCATGGGCGGTCCCTGGGGTCTTGGCCGGCGCCAGCCGTGTGCGGGCAAATTGCCCTGGAAGATTCCCGCATGTTGAACGCCAGCATGTCAAAGCCGGTCAGGTAGACGTCGAAGGCGTACGATCGGAATCCCGAGGTCCGTCCACAAGGTGACATGCGCGAGTGTTGCAGTCGCCGTAGCCGCCTGGATCGTGATCGATCGTCGTGCGCCCTGCGGCGTTGTTGAGATCGGCCTCGAAGTACGGAAAAAGTAATGTGGCGGCCGGCTTGACGTCGATGGTCCCGATCTCAGCCCGGAGCGAACACGGGCGCGAGCACGGCCAAAAGAAAGGCGAACAGTCCCAGTCTTAGGCGCATAGGCCTCCTTGGTTTCGGGGCAATCCTGTTGTTCGCCCGCGATTCTAGGACCGTATTTCAACACCGAGCAAGTGGCAACTTGCTTTTTTTGTAAAGATTACGGGGGGGGAATGTGGTTGGTAGTGTGAAACTTACCGTGCCTCGCCCGCGAGGCACGGGGAGGATATCGGGGTTGCGGAGGCAGTGCCGCCAACCTTCGCTGCCGCTCAAAGCTGAAAGCTCAAACAGGATCGCTGGGCGGGAACTGAGAAACTGAGAACGCCGGAAGTCGAGGTCAAGCTGGTCCGGATCCCGGCTTTGCCGGACTGCAATAAGGGGACAGTCCACGGCATTCACCTTATTTCAGCCCCGCCAAATCGGGTAAATATCATGAATCGCCCTATTTCCCTTATCGTGGCAGGGCATGCAGCACATGCGTAACGTGTTTGACGGGCGGACAAAGCTCGCATGGACCGCCATCTCGCCTGGACTTGGATGAAAGCGCCCTATGCTACGCACGCTGATTGGTTGGCAACCCGACCCTGCGACACGGGATAATGAAATCTGTGAATGGGAAAGTGACGAGAGATCCTGTAGCCGCAGGCATGGCTGCATTGTCGTGTGGGGACTGGGCCCAGGCACGCGCTCACTTCGAGGCGGCGCTTGGCGCCGAGGAAACGGCACAGGCGCTCGACGGTCTGAGTGAAGCGTTGTACTGGCTCGATGAAGTTGAAGCGAGCCTCGAACACCGCACGCGTGCCTATGCTCTCTTTCGTGAACACGGCGATGTGCGTCAGGCCGTTCGTGCCGCCCTCTGGTTGGCGTGGGGCCACCTAGGCTCCTTTGGCAACACAGCTGTGGCGAATGGTTGGTTGCAGCGAGCTGAGCGGCTGCTTCAAGAGGCGGGCAACTGTCCAGAACACGGTTGGCTCAAGCAATTCCTCAGCAAGATTGCACCCGATGCGGCCGCATCGGTTCGTCAGGCACAGGAAGCCATGGAGATCGCGCGGCAGCATGGCGACCGCGAACTCGAAGTCTGGGCTCTATCCCAACAAGGCCGTGCGCTCGTGACGATGGGTCGCGTCGATGAAGGCATGGCCATGCTGGACGAGGCGGTTGCGGCCGCTACAGCCGGGGAAGCGCGGAACCTGCTAATCGTCGGTGATACCTGCTGCAACATGTTATCTGCCTGCGATCGCGCCCTCGACTTCGATCGCGCCACTCAGTGGTGTCACGTTGTGGACGAATTCACTCGCCGTCATCACGGCGCGCCGGTTTTCCATTACTGCCGCGTGGTCTACAGCGGCGTCCTGATGGCAACGGGCCGTTGGGCCGAAGCTGAGAGTGAACTCAGACGAGGGTTGCGGGCTGTCGAAAAGCAACACCCAGCACAAAAAGTGCACAGCTTGAGCCGACTGGCCCTCCTCTATGTTCGACAGGGTCGGCTGGAAGTGGCCGCCCAACTGCTGGCGGGTCTGGAGACTCAAGGAGTGGCAGCCGAGGCATTAGCGTCGCTGCATCTGGCCCAGGGCCGGGCCACTTTGGCTGATGCATTGCTTGAAAATCGGCTCGCCGTACCTATCGATGATCTTGTGGCAGTTCCTTCATTAAGACTCTCTGTCGATACCAAGCTCGTATTGGGAGATCTTCCGGCAGCGCGGACTTATGCAATGCGGCTTGTAGAAATTGGCCAGCAGTCCGGGCGGCCTGCTGTCCAGGCGCAAGGTTCACTCGCCCTGGGTCGCGTCGAGCTCGCGTGTGGCAAGCCTGCTCTAATGCACCTTGAGAATGCATGCGCTTTGTTCGAGAGGTTGAGCATGCCATTCGATACCGCTGTCACACGCGTGGAGTGGGCTCGCGCACTTGCCGCGGTGGCCGGCGCCGTCGATGTTGCCGCGGAATATACGCGACTGGCCTTATCTGTTTTCGAACGGCTTGGCGCACGGCTTTACTTTAACCAGGCGGCGGCCCTACTGCGCGAGCTTGGCGCAGGGAGCCCCCCAGGCCCTCGCGTTTCGGGAGATCTGACGCGGCGTGAGGGCGAAGTGCTTGAGTTACTAACTCACGGTTTATCCAATGCAGAGATGGGGCGGCGGCTCTTCATAAGCCCGAAAACCGTCGAGCACCACGTCAGCCGTATCCTCTCCAAGCTCGGTCTGCGAACTCGCGCCGAAGCAATAGGCTGGGCACTGCGGAATCCCTCTCCAAAATCCGGCGCGAAATAGGGGACATCCCCGATGTTTGGGGTCGTTCTCCAGACGTACATTAGCGTCTTCAAGCGGACTCATCTGATCCGCTTAGGAGGCGCGATGCAGCTTAAAAAAACACACGGAACAGTCTCGGTGCTGACTATCCTTCTGTTTATTGCCTGTGCAAACACGGTCGCCAATCAGGCATACGGCAACAACGAAAACGTAGTTACACACTGGAACTCAGTTGCCCTCGAACTCATGGTTGATCCGGGGCCGATCATTGAATCACGTGCTTTTGCGATCTTCCACGCCGCCATTCACGATGCCGTCAATGGTGTCGATCGACACTACAAGCCTTATACCGCGGACGTTTCATCGCCCGGCGCGTCGGTTGAAGCCGCAGTAGCGACCGCAGCTCATGACGTGCTCATATCGTTGTCGCCGAGCCAGCGGGATAAGATCGAAGCAGAGTACACAGACGCGCTGGCTGCAATTCCCGATGGCCCGGCCAAGGCCGCTGGTGTTGCCCTTGGACGAGAGTGTGCGCAGGCGAACCTGGATAGAAGAGCAAACGATGACGTCCCCGCCCCGTTCCCTCCAACACAAGGGCCAATCACGGAGCCGGGCTATCTTCCCACTGGTAAGCCCGGCGACTACGGCTTTACACCACCATTCGATCGGGCGCCGCTCGGGCCTATCGCGCTCTTCCCCGAATGGGGACATCTCACACCGTTCGGCATCGACTTGGCGAAACATAAGCTTCCTGGACCAGATCGCCTTTCGAGCCGGCGTTATGCGTCCGACCTCAACTACGTCAAGTCGTTTGGCAGTCTACACAGCTCAACGCGGACGGCCGACCAAACCCAGACTGCATTTTTCTGGTTCATAGAGTTTCCCATTTGGAATCGCATCACCAACACTGTGCTCCAGCAAGAACACGCTGACGTTTGGCGATCCGCTCGCGTCCTGGCCCTGGTGAACTTCGCCATGGCTGACGGCGGGATTGCCTGCTTCGAGGCCAAGTATCATTTCCGCTTCTGGCGGCCTTACACCGCAATCCGCCGAGCGGACGAAGACAGCAATTCCTTGACCGACCCAGACGAAAGCTGGCTGCCACTGCTCTGGACATCACCCGAGGTGATTCCCCCGCCTTTCTTCATGCCACCGATTCCCGACTATCCATCGGGCGGTGCCGTCATCTCTGCGGCAGCGGCGGAGGTATTGATCCGGAACTTCGGCGACGAGAATAAATTCGTGGCCACGAGTGCGTCACTGCCAAATGTAATCCGCAGATTTAGCAGTTTCACGCAGGCTGCGAGGGAAAATGGTATGTCTCGCGTGTATGGGGGAATTCACTTTAGACATGCGGTCAATGACGGCTACAAGCAAGGCAGAGGCATTGGCCGCGACATCGCCAGGATGCTTCCGCCTATTGATCAACGCTAACAGGCTGACTGCATCATAAGACCAGCGTGAGTGTTAGGCATACCCCGTGGCGCCACTTGTGCCGTTAGGCGGACCGCAGACGTGTTGCGATCACCGAGAGTCAGAGGTGCCGGGCTCAATCAGTCCCAGCGGTTTCCATATAAGTCTCGAAAAACCGCCACGGTTCCGTAGGGCTCCTTTCGCGGCTCCGCCTCGAAAACGACTCCCTTCCTGAGTAAGGTTCGGTAGTCGGTGAAGAAATCATCTGTGTACAGGAACAGGAACACTCGCCCGCCAGTCTGGTCACCCACACGAGAGGCCTGCGTCGAATTCGCTGCCTTGGCCAGGAGCAGGGCTGTTCCCTCCGTTCCCTTCGGCCTGACCACCACCCATCGCTTGCCCGGAGACACGGCTTGGTCTTTGACCACCACGAAGCCGAGTACCTCCGTGTAATACGCGATGGCCTCGTCGTAGTCTCGGACGACGAGCGTGATGGCACTGATCCTCTGTCCCATTTTTTAGTGAGTCAACTCCGCCTATTACTTCGTACTTCTATTCTGCTTCCGCGATGATCGTCAGGTCCAGGACTGGCACGTCTATAGAAACTGGAGATGCGGGGGATCAAGGTCCGTAGGACCGACACGGGTTGACCTCCATCCACCGGTCACGTGTCAGTCCGACGGACCTTGGCCACCGGTGCCCGGGTTTCTATGGACGTGTCGGTCCTAACGGACCTCGCAAGAGCCGAGCTAAACGACCGATGGCCGGTCAGTCGCCCTCTCGTTCAAGACCTTTACGGTTTGAGCTCCTCTATGAACTGGAGCAGGACCTCCACGGCGTCAGGGGCGATGTGTTTCTCTTCCTGGGCTTTAATGTATCCCTTCATAGCGTCCAGGAGGTTCGCCCCGGTTTTCGCTTTTCCGCTCTCGATTGCCTTCCTGGCCTTCGAGAGTTGTTGGAGAAGGCTTTTTGCGACTCCTTCGTTGTCGATCAACCCGCGCGAGAGGAAGTCGCGAATGGCCTGGGCGGTCGAGTCGAACGTTACCGGGGGCGCGATTTCAACGGTGAAATACTCCGGGGAAGTGTCGGCGAGAAGCGGGATGCCGTTCGTGAACAACTGCGCCCTGTAGCCATACTGGCCGGCCTCGAGATTCGCCGGAGGCACCCAGTCGTAGCTGGCAGTCCGACTGTACGGAACGCTGCCAACGAAACCGACTCCGGTCACCCAGAATCGAACCTCGGTGGGGGATTGAGGGAGATCCGGCAATGAGCTTACGTCGAGTGCCAGCCGGTAGGCCTGGTCTACTCGCTCGGGCGGCAACACGCTCCCCCAGGTGATCGGCCATTCCTCCATCGGGAAGACGTCGAGCGAGTAACGGACGTTCGGCCTGTCGAGCTCTTGATCGAGAGAGAAGGTCCATTCCCCGGCGGTGGGATACCTCCAAAGGGTGAGGATCGGCCTCAGGTTTCCCTGCCAGAGCCGGGCCCACGTCATCCAGGTTCTTTTATCCTCCTCCATGAGGAAGAGCCAGCCCTCGAAATCCGGAGAGGGATGAAATAGAAAACCGACTCTCCCGGGGGCGGGAAGATTGAACTGGAAGAAGTCACCGCCGTCCTGGAAGGCGCCCACTCCGGTGATTCGCGAGGGAAGTGGGATGTCGGTGGCATTGGGCGAGCTGGGGAAATCGCCGCCAGCCGGTTCTGCGAAGACGAGGTTGTCGACTATCCCGTCACAGTCGTCGTCGATACCGTTGGCCGTTTCCGGCGCGAAGGGGTATACGAAGTCGTTAGTGTCGGTCAGGTCTCCGGTCAATCGGCTGAAGCCGTCATCGTCCCCGTCCCGGCAGAAAGCGTTTTCCGTCCCGTAGGCCGTCGCCATCCTGTCCTGGAGCTCCGGTGAAGCCTGCCAGCGCCAGGCGTGGGCGTAGCAGGTCAAGTTCTGCCCCACCCCTGCCGCCAGCCCTTCCAAGTGCAGGTCTTCCTTGGCCTCTGGCGTTTCCGGGACAGGGTTTTGCGCCTTGTAATTCTTCCAGAACTGCATGGCGCCCCGGACCGCTTCCGCCCCGTGCAACTGCGCAAAGCGAAGGTTCACGCCTCCCCAGATCAGGTGCGTCATTTCGAGATCCTGGTCTCCCCCGAGGACTGTGTTCTCCCAGGTTTGGCTGAAGTTCCAGTAGTAAGGGTCCCAGCGTTCCCGAACCTCGTGTGCCAGCAAATCCGCTGGACTCATGTCCGGGTAGCCCTGCTGGTTATAGACCTGGATATAAGTGTCAAGGAAAGCTGTCCATGCGTGGGCATGGTTGCGGAGGTAAGCCAGATACCCAAAGTAGACATCGAAGTTGTGGCACATCTCGTGCGGATAGACTGCAGGTATCTTCCCGGCCGCGAGCGCTTGTTTGGCAATGTCCAGCGACCAGTCGGCGTCCATGACCTCCAGGCCCTTCCATCCGATCCATCCGCAGCCGTAACCACAGCTCTCGGGCACCATGGCGATCCGCAGGAGACCATCGCCGCCCGGTTCTTCACCCACCAGCTCTTTGTAGTGCTCGTAGAGGATGTCATTGCGATCGAGCAGCGTCCTCCGTTCATCCTGCGACAATCCTGTAATCCAGGAATCGGGTAGCAGGATGGAGACATTCTTGCCGCGGAATTCCGTCAGCGTATAAGTGTTCCCCAGGATGGATTGATAAGTGACCACTTCGCCCTGGTCGATAGATTTAAGTTCGGGAACCGCGAGGAGCGCTCGCAACGAGATTGTCTCAGGCGGAAACAGGTAGTCCTTTTCATGCTGGATCGAGTCAGGCGGCGGACCGTTCTGGAAAGGAACCGAGGCAAGAAGCAGTGCGGAATTAAGCAACAGGAAGCCGATGTACGGCAAAACACGACACATAGGCCCTCCTTCGAGCTTGAGTCAGGAGCGGCGTCGTTGTCGGTACCCGGCTAGTCCGTCGCTCCTTTCAGCTCTGGTTTTTGGATTGTTCACTGAGTGTGAGCATATCTCTTATCCGCTGAAGGTTCCAACCTTGATGGTGGAGGGCTAAGAGGCTACCATGTAAAGGGTTAGGGCCTATTTAAGGGGGAGGCAGCCTCGCTACGTGAGCCAGGGGACACTCAGCTTTTTCACCTTCTCCGCAATACATTGTCCCCCTAGGTACCGGCGGGATACTGGCCAAAGTCGATCGTTCTTTCGCCCCGTCCGGGGCTCAACCCGCTTCGCGTTCCTTACCCCGGGCTCCCTCACCCCGAAACGGGGTTCGGTCACCCGGGGCTACGCAGCTGTCGTCCCTCCGGGACTCTCGGAACAACTGCCTGACGCCGCCCGCGACCATCGTCAGCTGGTCAGCCGGTCAGAAGGTCAGCAGGTCACGCTCAGTTCGTCGTCACTCCCAGGCGTAGTCAGTCGTCAGTCGTCAGTTGTCAGTAGTCAGTCGTCAGTCGTCAGTCGTCAGTCGTCAGTCGTCAGAAGGTGTGAAGAAATCGAAAGACAGGTTTTCGACCCCAAGGGGGTCGCGCAGCAAAGCCCAGGGTTGGCCGCGTTTTTTGCGGCCTACCCTGGGTGGCAGTAGCAAACGCCTCAACCCTGAAAGGGTTGCGTATGTGCATGATACGCAACCCTTTCAGGGTTGAACTTCTGGGGTCCCCGACCCAGGGTAGGCCGCAGACAACGCGGCCAACCCTGGGCTTTGCTGCGCGACCCCCTTGGGGTCGAAAACCGAGCCTTCGCAAGCAAAACCGATTTTTCACACCTTCTCAGTCGTCAGTCGTCAGTTGTCAGTTGTCAGTCGTCAGTTGTCAGTTGTCAGTTGTCAGTTGTCAGTTGTCAGTTGTCAGTTGTCAGTTGTCAGTTGTCAGTTGTCAGTCGTCAGTGTTTTTCGCCACCCTGCCGGGTGCAATCACAACCTGTGCAATAATCCGCGTGCTACAAATCGTTCAGGGGGGGCGGCCATGCTGGAAATACATGTTGATACCCGCGAGGAGGCGACGGTCTTAGAGCTCGACGGCAGGCTCGACGTCAACGGGGCTCTGTTACTCGAAAAAAAGCTGGCCGAGACGCCCGAGCGAGGCCCCGACCTGGTCCTGGATCTGCGAAAGGTAGATTTCGTGTCCAGCGCCGGCATCCGCGTCCTGACGCAACTTCTCAAGGAGAGCGCCGCCCGCGACGGCAGCGCGGTCTTGAGCGGGATGAAACCGGCCGTGCGCAACATCCTCGAAATCACCGGAATGCTCGGTTTCTTTACCGTCGTCGATAGTCAGGAGGAGGCCGTGATTCGCCTGCGTGACCGCAGGCGGCTGGCGCATTCCCGTCGTCGTGTCACAGTCGGTGGGATCGTATACGACACGACGACCGACGCGGACGCCGACTGCGTTCTCCAACTCTGGGCGGGCGAGCCATCCCAGGCGGAGACGGTGCCGCTCGTCCGCGCGACCCTCCAGGAGTTGAACCTCGCGTTTGGCCTCGGCGGCCTGGGCTCCGACGCGGCCGATGCTTCCCAGGCCCTGGGAGAGTTCGTGTCCGCCGGCACTTTCGTGGCCGTGGCCCCGGCTGGTTCCGGTGGCCTCGCCGATTGCCTGATTCCCCAGGGACAGGCCACCACGGACGTCTTCGTGGCCCGGGCGGTCGGGTTCTCGGGAAACCCGCGCATCCGCGCACGGCTGACGAGCCCAGGTCCGGTCACGCTTGGGAGGCTGATCAGCGATGCCTTCATGCTGGCCGAAGTCCCGGGGGAGACGCCTCCGAATGTGCTCGGGCTGGTCATCCAAACGGGTCCCGCGGTGGTCTCGGGGCGCTTTTACGGCGATGAAGCCTTCCGGCGCGAGAACCCGTTCAGCGAAACCGAGAGTAAGGCGTCCGGCACCCTGATCCTGATCGTGGCAGGGCGAAGCCGACCGGCTATTCCGGAGGACGAGAACCAAAAAGAGCTTTGGAACCTGCTGGAGCCTGATCTGGCCGGTTCAACCGTCTCCTTCCACGGGCACGCGGTTCTCCTGGGCCAGCCGGCCCGGTTGACGGAGGGCGCCACGCTGGAGGACCAACTGGCGGGCATCGCAGAGTCAGGTATCCCGGCAGGCGTGCTGCACCTTCGGCTCGATACCCGGTTCCGGGAATCCGATATCCGCATCTTCCTTCCTTCGAGGATCGAACCGGGTGCCCTGCGCCGCATCCAGGTGGAGTCCCCGCCAGAGGACGAGTGGCGGGAGGAGTGGGACACCATAACACGGCGCATATACTCGGACAGCGCCCGCGTCGTCCTCAAGCCGCTCACCGGCGGATTCACGTCCCGCACCTACCGTGTGGAAAGCTATGATCGTGACGGGCGCAAGCAGCTTCCCACCGTACTCAAGATTGGATCCGTGGCCGTCACCGAACGCGAGGTACAGGCCTACAGGGCATGTGTCGAGAAGTTCATCCTGAACAACAGCACGACCATTATGGGAACCGAGCGGTGTGGCGATTGGGCGGGGCTGCGGTACAACTTCCTGGGTATTACCGGCCCGGACAGTCGCATCACCTGGCTTGAAAACGTGTACAAGACCCGGCCTTCCGGGGAATTCCTGGGGCTGCTCGACCGGATCTTCACGGACATCTTCAAGCCTTGGTACGGGCAGCCGAGGTGGGAGGTCGTCCATCCTTTCAGGGACCAGGATCCGAGGAATCAGTTCGACTCGATCCTGGAGGATGCGCAGACTGAGCTGGGCATCTCCGCAGAGGTCGAATTGCTGCCCTGTCCCCCGCTCGGGATCAGCCTCCCCAACCCATTTCACTTCCTCAAGTATGGATATGCGAGACGCCGCGATCGCGAGTTCCGTTGGTACACCGGCATCACTCACGGCGATCTTAACCTCAGGAATATCCTGCTCGACGAGCGGGAGAATGTTTACGTGATCGATTTTTCGGAAAGCGGACAGCGGAACATCGTGTCTGATTTCGCCCGCCTGGAACCCATCCTGAAGCTCGAGCTCAACCGCCTGGAGGAACCCGACGACCTTCGAGAACTGTTGAGGTTCGAGCAAGGGCTGGCCGGCGCGAGGCGCCTGGACGAGCCGCCCCCTTGGTGCTACGGGGGATCCGACCCGATGGTCGAAAAAGCGTACCAGACGATTTGCCGTCTGCGCCGGTACGCCGACCAGGCAACCCTATTCGAAACCAACCTGATCCCGTACCTGGTTGCAGTCCTCGAGTGGACGCTGCCCGTGGTTTCCTACCGCAACTTTGCGATGGACAGGAAACAATTGGCGGCTTACAGCGCAGCGCTGATCACCCGCCAGATTCTGGAGTTGGAAACGCTGTAGCATTGCAGAGCAGGGCTCTGACGACTGGAGTCCGTCACTCGAGCGGTGGGATACGAAGGGGCGTCTTCCCGGCCATTGCAGACTTCCAGGCGAGTTTGATCTGGTCCTTGCGCAGCTCCGCCCACTCGATAACTTCTACCGTATCAACGATCGACCGCGCTTTCAATCCGCGCTGGTCACACTGACTGTTACAAACCGCGAGCCAATTCCGCTGGTCACCACAGTTTGAGCCGCACTTCCCCCTGGCCGGGGTTCTCGAAAGGCCCGACCGACGGCTTCTCCGGATCCCTTTTGTGGCCAAAGTAGTCCGTATCCACGATCAAGGCCGAACCGTCGCCATTCTCGAACGGAAGTTGCGGAATTCGAGCTTCCCCCAGCAACTCGGTGGTGACGACGGTGGCGCCTGCCTTTTTCCATTCCGGGCCGATCTCCATTTGGAGAAAAACTTCGTCCCCCTGGTCGACGATGACGGGCGTGAGAACGCGGTCCGACACAACGAGCGGGTCCTTTTCCTTCGCATAAGGCCGCGCCTCGCCGTAGTACACGTTTCCGCCCGTCTGAAGCGGTGCTTCCCGGGTGTCGTAGACCCACAGTCCGAAGCCGAGGAATCGCCCGGGATGCTGACTGTCCCAGCTATGCGCATCGGCTGACAGATTGGTCGAACTGCCGATCAGGATATTGTTGTAGAAGCGGTCGTCTCCTCCCTTGATGTTACTCAGGCCGGCGAGGGCCGTTGAGTGTGCCTGATGGAAGGGAGTGGAACGCGTCAGCTCGGTCCGGCTCTCGATTCTCCCGGCGAACAGATTATGGACGTAGGCGCCGCCTTCGGACCAGTCACGCAGGCTGATGCCGGATAAGAACAGATTGTTGTCGACCAAAAACGGTCCGTGATCAACTTCGACAAAAAGGTCGTCGGTGCTGTTCTCGTACAGAACGTTGCCGGTGATGCGCGTCCCCTGCGCCATCCAGTCCATCCACAGGCCACGACCGGCGTGATGTATCCGATTGTTCTTGATGAGCACGTCAATTGAGGCGTGAATCTTGATTCCGGCCATCTCGGCGCCGGTGAATTGCCTTTTGGCCCAGATGTGGTGGATGTGATTGTTCGTGATCCGGCTGAAGACTGCCCCCAGGCTGCCGCAGATGCCGGTCTGCTCGCAATTGTAGATCGTGTTGTTGCGGACGATGTGAGACCCGATCTGCTCGCGTGACCAACCTGACTCGAGCGCCCGCACGACCACTTCGTTGTAATGGATGGCGCCGTCTTTGCTGGGATCCTTCGACCACACGTTGTGGCCGGTTTTTCGATCCTTGCCCAGGGTGATTCCGGAACACTTCGAGTCGCTGATGACGTTGTTCTCAATGATCCATCCTTTGCTCCAGTGCGTCCCGATCAGGCCGATCTGCTCGGCGGTCGGAGCGGCCCACTGCGTGGCCGCTTGGGACATGTGGAATCCGCGCACGGTGATGTAGTTGCGACCGGGCTGGTCCGGATAGAAGCAGCTGTCGCGGACATTGATCTCGACCAGTTCCTCGTTGGGGTTCTTGTCATGGAAGCTGGCGTAGATATACGTGTTCTCTTCATCGCTCTCGCAGAACCAGGTGTACGTTGATGCGTCGGTGTCCAAGGCTTCGGCGAATGGCCTCGGGTTGAGCACCCGCTCCATCAAATGGGTTTCGAACAGCGACTTGCCGTTGAGGTAAACCTCCCCGGTATGGTGAGGCCTTCCCTTGTCGTTGAACCAGTCACCCGCGATCAAATCCTTGTAGGGATTGTATGGCCCAAAGAACGAATTCGGGACGGTGGCCTTCCAGACACCGGGCACCAACGGCTTCCAGTCGCGAATGATCTCGGAACCTTTGATGATGACTCTCTCGCCCGGAGCCGCCTGGTACACGATTCGTCTGCTGTCCGACTCGCCGCCGCGGGGCGGGGTTACCCGCTCCCGGTAAGTTCCTTCGTGGACTGTGATCAGATCGCCCGGCTGCGCCATTCGCGCCGCGGCAGAGATCGTCCGCAATGGACTCGAGAAGGAGCCGTCCTGGCTGTCGCTTCCATTCACTGACACGTGGAATTCCCGCGCCGTTGCTTGACCTATAAATGCGACCCAAAGTATGGAAAGGCAGGACAGGGCACGCGCCCGGCTGATGCTTTTGCTCATAATGCGATCCCTTCGGATATTGTTTCCGTCGGTACATCTTACGGGAGAGGCGCCGCCTCGAACAGCAATTCATCAGGCGGGTTGTAACAGTAGGCAGATCGCATGCCCTTTTGCAGGGTCAGTGCGAGGGACGTGCGGTCAGCTAACTGATACAACCCGCTTGCTTCGCTGGAAAGCGCTCGCGCGCGGCTCCGACAACACTCGGTTCCGGTCGACTCTTTCCGGGGCGGGCGTGGGGAAAACGGGTCAGTAAAAGGCCGTTTACACGCAAGTCAACATTTTCAACACCCTCTGCCGTGTGCGGCTCCATGCGATCTCGCTCCGCTAGCTGCTCTTCTTCCAATACTCGAGGGCGGGTCCGGTCACACCGCCGGGGCCGGCGGTGCCGGCAAGCTTTCGAAGCGCCTCCATCTCATCGTTGCTGAAGGGCTTAAAGCTCTGGGCAAACCTCACGTCGTCATCCAATTGCCCGCCCGTGCTGCAACCGACGGTCGCACAGTGAATCGGCAGGCTGAGCACGTACCGCAGGCATTCTTCGGCGTTGAGCACCCGCAGCAGGAAAGCATTGCCAAAAACCTTCATTGCCTGGATGCCGATCCCTTTTTCTACCGCCGCCGGAAGCGCGATTCTTTCAAAGCTTGTATAAGCCGGATCCGCAGGGTGCAGCGGCATCAGTATGGAGTCCCACTTGTCGTAAGCGTTGAGCATCGCCACGTGAACGGCCGGATCGAAGTGGCCGGTAAAACCGAAGAAGCGGCATTTGCCCGCCTCCCTGGCAGCCTCGAACGCTTCGATGGCTCCGCCAGGGGCGAAAATGCGATCGACATCCTGACTCCGGACGTCGTGCATCTGCCACAGATCGACGTAGTCGGTCTTGAGGCTCGCGAGTGATAGATGGAGCTCCTCCTCCGCCTCTTTTCGAGTCCGCTTGAGACACTTGGTCGTGATGAAAACGTCCCGGCGAACGGCTGAAAGCACATCGCCATAAACCTCTTCCGAATGTCCGTCCCAGTAGCTGTGCGCGCAGTCGAAGTAGTTCAGGCCAAGATCATAAGCATGCTGGACATGGACCCTGGCGCGTTCTTTAGTTCGGAGCAAGGCCAGGCGAGCTCCGCCCTGCCCCACCACGGTCAGCTTCACCCCGGTTTTTCCGAATGCCCGCATTGGAACGCTGCCGGCTTTCGGCTTCGGGGGCCTGGCGTACAGTCCGGTAATACCCAAACCCGCAAAAGCAGCACCTACGAAGGTCCTGCGCCGCATTGAAGTCGCTTCCGGGTGACTCATCGGTTTCTCCTTGGAAAAGGCCCTCAAAACGCCTCCATTAGAAGATTACAGCTTTTCGGCCATTTCGATGCACAGGCGAGTCATAAAATCGCGGTAACTGCCCTACCCGCGCGTCTCCTCCCTGAGCCAGGTAAGCGCGCAGAATCCGGCGGTGGCTTTCCTCGGGCAGGTCAATCCCCTTCTTCAAGTATGTGAGAACGCCCGTCGGCTCTTTTTCGAGAAGAGCCGGCCGGCCCGCCTGAATTCGGGGACACAAAACTTAATTCCTTCGCAAACTGTCTGACCGGTGCCAACGGTTTGGGAATTAAGTATTATGTCCCCGAATTCCCCCCGAGCTCCTCGCTTTAAGGGCGAGCCAGCCGATAGCTGACAAAGGCGATTGCCTTGCTGTCCGGCGCCCACGACGGCACGTTGATTGTCCCCTGGCCACCAAAGAGCCTGGTCACGACTCGAATTTCTCCTCCTTCGGCGGGCATCAGCCGAAGCGCCACGTCTTTGCCGGCCGGATGGCCCTTCACGTCCTTTTCGTAGGACAGGAACACGATCCACCTGCCGTCGGGAGACGGATGCGCAAACCAGTTGTTATAGGAATCGGAAGTCACCTGTTGCTGATCGCTGCCGTCGGGCTTCATGCGCCAGATCTGCATCAGACCGGTCCGGTCCGAATTGAAGTAGATCCATTTTCCATCCGGCGAGTATTCGGGACCGTCGTCAAGCCCGGCCGCCGTCGTCAAACGCGTCTCCGTGCCTCCGCCGACCGGGATTGTGTAGACGTCATACTCACCGTTCCGTTGGGCGCAATACGCGAGCGTTTTGCCGTCGGGTGACCAGCCGTGCCAGTAGGAAGGACCCAGTTCGGTAACCAGGCGAGGCGTGCCGCCCGCGGCAGGAAGCACGTAAATCAGTGACTTACCTCCCTGGGACTGGTCGCTGATAGCTATTTGCGTGCCGTCCGGCGAAAGACCATGGTCATTGTTACATCGGTTGGCAAAGCCGGTCTCGACCTGCTCGGGCAGCCCGCCCGAAGCCGGCAACCTGTAGATGCGACCCTGGCTGTTGTAAAGGAGGAATTTCCCGTCGAGCGACCAATTGGGTGCTTCAATGTGTCCCCGGACATGATAAATCGCACGACGATCGCCCGCGGGAATCGGGATCCGTTCGAGGGTGCTTTCCAGGACGGGCTCGCCGGCCGCGGCCGCTTCGGCCTTGATTTCCACGTTCGAGAAGGCGGCTTTTTCCAGCGCGTTATTGTCGTGAGCGCAGACGCCCAGGCCAATGTAGAACGGCTCGCTCAGCTTCAGCTTGAATGATCCGCCTGCCGGATGGAGTTTCTCCCCCTGGCCGGCGATCGACATGAAGACGAATTCTCCTTCTCTTGTGATCTGAATTCGTCCTGGCCCGCTGACATTCGCTTGTATTTCCTGGGTGTTCCCCCCTTTCTGCTCCCGCCACTGCAGGGAGGTGAGGCCGTCTCCATGAACTACGGCATCGGCGTAAGAGGAATCGGGGTCGAGGCTCTGCCGGACGAGAAGGCAGGCCTTGCGGTGCGCGTTACCACCGCTGCCGGTCCACCCGACATCCGCGGCCAGCGAGACATCCCCGGAAACCCGTTTCCAAACGAACTGGAAGGCGTCAGTCGCGAACCACATGTTGGCTCCGCCGCCACTCACCAGGTAGACCTGGTTTGCAGGATCGTACTCGACCGATCCGGCCTTCGCCACGGCTCCGACATCTCCATGTCCTTCAAACAGCCCGAGCGCGTTTGTGTCAGTGCTTTGCGAGAAGGCCGCGCCGCCTTGCACGACCAGCCCCAAGGCCAGCATAACGAAGAATCTCCCCGCACCGCCGCATAGGCAAAACCCGTTCTTAGACCGCAACCTGTTTTTGTTCATCCTGGTTCACTCTCCGGCCCTAAAAGGGCAATATTGCGCTGTTTGCTCCTCCCTTGTCCATTTCGGGCGTCAGGCGCGGTGAGAAAGAGGCCCTGAGAGAACTGCGCCCCGATGACCGGGGGGCGTGCCTGTAGATCGTGATTGCAGTAACAGTTGACCTGACGACTGACGAACTGACAACTGACAACTGACTACTGACAACTCACGACTGACCACTGACTACTGACGAACTCCCGAATCGACAGAGCAAGTTCGTCGCGAATAAATACCAACCAACGCGCAATGGTCAGTTGTCAGTCGTCAGTCGTCAGTCGTCAGTCGTCAGTCGTCATCCCGCCTTGCTTCGAGGAATCTCTCGGAATATACTCGCGCCGAATTACAGGACTGCCGAGTATCGAGCGCTCGCTGCTGACCGGGGGGCGGAATGAACCACGACAAAAAGAAACTCGCTGGTGACATCCAGCCTGAAGTCTATGCGGTAAGAAAATCGTCTTCCGGGTGGCGATTGGATCGCCGCGGGCTTTTTCAGGCGGCTGCAGCCGCCGCCGGTGCGGCTGTCGCTTCCTCGACAAAAGTACAGGCGGCCGGTTGCGGAAGCCAGACCAGGGCGCATACCGACTCTGTAGAGGGGCTGGCGTTCTTCGACAACGGACGCAGACTGGCCTCCGGGAGCAGGGATAAGACGATAAAAATATGGTCCTGGCCGGATGGCGCTCTCCTCAAGACAGTTCAGGTTGCCGGTGAGGTCATCGGTCTGGCGACCACCCCTGACTCGGCTTTTCTGGTTGCGTTGATCCAAGCGGGTTCCGGCCTGCAATTGTTCGGCCTCCCTGACTGCAATTTCCTGAAGGAGCTCACAGGTCACACCTCACCTCCGGACTGCATCGCGGTCAGCGGCGACGGGAGAGTGCTCGCTTCGGCTGGATATCAGTCCCTCCGCACGTGGTCCCTGCCCGATGGGGCACCGCTGAGGACCTTCGAGCCGGGTGATTGGGCTCTAAACGTGGCGATTGACCGGGAAGGTTCGGTGGTTGCGACCGGAGGGGTATTCAGCCCAAATATCACCCTCTGGTCTGTCACCGAAGGGAGACAGATCAAGACGCTGGTTGGGGGTGGGGCAGGGCTTAAGGCTCTGTCGGTTCATCCCGAAGGTCGAATCCTCGCATCGCTCGGAGGGGACCATCTCATCAGGCTCTGGTCGCTACCTGACGGCGAGACGGCCGGGCTCCTTGACTCCAAGCAGAGTCCTTTGGAGGACATTCTGTTCAGCCCTGATGGCCGCTTCATCCTCTTCCGGTGCTTTTCGACCCCGTTGATCTGGCGGTATCCCGAGCTCACACAGTTCAAAACTCACTCGGACTATCACAGCGGTATCGTTGATTGTATGGCTCTGAGCCCCGATGGCGAATTCCTTGCCTACGGTGAAGCGTTCGGATTGATTCATTTTTACACGATGCCCGACCTCAAACCTCTGGATCGCTGCCTGATCGATCCCCTGGCAAGTACCCCTGATGCCAACGTTGTCAGCTACGTCAAGGATGGTGTCACATACTCCCTGCCTTGCGGCTCCCCGATTCCTTCCGGCGCCGTCTGTACCTGCAACTGCGTGCAGGGGACAGGCTGTCCCTGTGTCAGCAATTCAGGGGGTGGTGGGGGCGGCGTGTACTGGTACCCGAACTAGGGCAAACGAAGCCGCGCAAGGCAGGCGGTGATGTCCCCAATTGAATCAAAACTCACCCCGAACGCCATGACGACTGCGCTAAAGAAGCGCGAACGCAAGGAAACCATGCGGCGCCGGCACTTCTTTCGCGCATTTCTCGGCGAGGCGGCAGCGACCGTGGACGAGATTCGGGGACGCCCGCAGATGAGTCTGGATGAGCTTGATCTCGTCCCTGATCAGATCCTTCGCCAGATGCGACCAATTCGCGAGGCTTCGAGCGCCTACGCGATCGACGAGGATCGTCTCGTCCTATTAGGACGCGGAGGGAAGGTCAAACGGGTGATTTATGTGATGCACCCCTGGGAGCTCGATGTAATGCAACGCATGGACGGGAGGTCGACGATCGAAGAGATTTCCCACCAGCATTCGGTCGCCCATTCAGTACAGGCACACGTGGCCTACGAGAGGGTCAAATCACTTTTCATAGCCCTGTCGACTTACATGATTTGCCGTCCGGCCGCATGAGGGCAGGCCATCACGAGTCAGGGTGTGTCCACCGACTGTAAGCAGTGGGAGAGCCTGGTTTCCCGGTCGCCGAGACCGTTCGGCCGCCTCCAGTGCACCCGCGGCTTTAGTAATCCAAGCGACCGACAGTTCCTTGTTGACCAGGCACCTGAACCGCTCCTGTGAAGTAGGGCGCCGCCCAGGGAGATCACCCCGCAGCCGGCCGCCGATGGGCAACGGCTTCCCACCAGGCAGCGGAAAGACAGCACAGTGCTCCGGGCAGCCCCGAGCACAGTGAAACTGGTTCAGACAGTCACCACATTCGTTCGGGATCTCCGACGCCCGGCGCTTCAAAACCGCTATCCGTTCCAGGTCGAGCTGTAGTAAGCCGTTTTGCCTGTCCCAGCGGCCGATCACCCTTGTCGGCTCTTCCATGGGATCGATCTGCAGGAAACAGGTGGTTACGCTCCCGTCAGGAAGCATGCGCAGGTTATCGGACAGGACATCGCAGTACGGGCCGTGAAACTCGTCCAGACGAACACCGGAGTAGCTGAGGTTGCAGCCCAAATCAGCCGCCCGCTCCTCTGCCAGGAGGAACTGGCGGACGAAGCCCGAGGCATCCTTGCTCCGAAATCCGCCTTCACCTACCCGGTAAACCGGCTCGAAGCGGACGATAGAAGCGCCGAGCCGGAGGCGGGCATACTCCAAAATTTCCGCTTGGCGGGCAACGGTTTCAGGAGTGATCGTCGCACGGACTTCCAGTTGACCGCCCGCCTCCCGGATGGCTTCCGCCGTCTGCTCAACAAGCGCCGAAGACCGACCATCGCGCAAGGGACGAAGCCGATCGTGAAGATCCGGGGGACCGTCGCAGGAGAGGCCCACCCGGCCGAAGTTTTGACCCAACCAGCGGGCTCGCTCCACCGTCACCCGGGCAGCGTCACAAGCGTCCGGATCCGGGGCGAGCACACCGTTGGTCGCAATATAGCCCAGCCACTCCAAGCCTGCCTCCTGTGCCATGTGCACGGTGAGGCAGCGGAGTTTTTGGACGAGATCCCAGTGAAGGGTCGGCTCACCGCCGCCGTGAAGAGCCAATACAAAAGGGCTGTTTTGACGGCGGCAGCTTTCAATGACGAGACGGGCGCCCGCCTCAGCCGCTCGCTCGTCAAGAACAGGGGAGCTGTCACGATCAACCGGGTCACCGGGCGTCGGGGCCCTTCGGCCCGCTTGAGAGGCATAGCAGTAAGAACAGCCCAGGTTGCAGCGGTTGCTGAGATAGAGCGTCAGGCACTTGGGGGCAAAACATACCCGGGCTCGCTCCTCGTAGGCGTCGACAGCACTCCTCGCCCCCTGCTCCAACTGACAGAGAGTGGGCCGCAGGTGCGAATAACGGTCGGACAAGGCTCCGTGTCCGTTCCAGGCGCGTGCCGCCGCCTCCGCATCTTTGGAAGACAGGATCGACACGCTTCCAGGCGTATAGACAATGCTGCGACGGACCTGCTCAAGGAGGAAGAGCGGCAACTGAGGGTGAACCCGTCTTACTGTTTCGCGGCCCATGTCCTTCCTGTCTCCAGGCATACCACTAACCAGGGACGCATCGTACACGGATACCCGACCTTCCTTCACGCCTTCTTCCAGTAGGCGGCAATCCCCGTCCGTGGTCCAGCCTTTTCTGGCTCAGAATGACACGGGGGGCACGGCCGACATCAACGAGAGGTCGGTGAGTCCAAAAAGCTGTTGAGCAACCAGGGGTTGGGTCGACTCTACGGTTATGTATCCTTCGACCTGGCCGGCAGCGGCCGGCAGGAGCTCGGGTTCGTCAAGCAGCCGCGCCAGCCGGCAGCCGGCGTTCAGCGAAAGCTGCCTGGTCCCGGTCAGCTGGCCGTCCGATCGATAGACGCGCACCGTGATCGAGGCGGCGGCCGAACCCGGGTTGTACAGGCCAAGACCCGTAAAGTACCCCAATCCGCAGGCCACCTGGCTGAATACCGCCCGGGTAAAGGTCTCCTCCTGCAACGGCATGGCGGCGGCATAAGTCAACTGCGGATGACCGAAGAGCACGTCTCCGACAACCCCGGAACCGTCGATCTCGAGTTTCAGCGAGGCGACCAGCGAAGTGCCCGCAAAAGCGGGGAACAGATCTACCACCCGGGGGTATAGCCGGCCCTGCCCGGCATTCAGTGTCACCGTGACCGGACCGGCCACACTCTGACCCTGTTCGTCGATTGCCGTTGCCGTTACGTGGCGCGTGGCGTTTGTCGGATTCACGAGGCGCACGCTGGTGAAGATACCTGGGGCTTCGGCATATTGAGCCGAAAAGAGCCGCGTCTGGGGTGAAGCCGGCTGGGCGTTCAGTCCAACACACGAAGTGGGGAACCGGATAAGCTCGAAGCCGATGATTCCGTCGCCCTCCGTCACCTCGGCAACAGCGTAGGCATCAGCGACAGAGCTGACACCGAACAATTCAGCGACGGTTCCGTGAAGTGCCCCATGGCCCGCGAGCGTCCGCACGACTGCGGATGCCATCGCGTTGCCGGTTGCATCCAGGAGGGATAAGGTAATCTGAGCCGGTGTGGCAGAGGGATTGGCAATGCTCAAGTACGTGGAAGTCGTCCCATCCTGAAGCACGCGCGTGAAGCAGAGCTTTCGATAGGTCGTGGTGAAGGCCCTGGCGCCGTCGATCTGACTGTTGCCCAGGAACTGGAAGAGCCCGGTGACCGTCTGGTTGCTGACAACGTCTGCCCAACCTCGCTCCGGCATGCTCGCCCCAATACCAAAAATGTCTCCACCCATGCGCGGCAACTGCCGGTTCCCTTCCAGAGCCCATATCCGCGGATTGGTTGGCAATGCAATCGGCTGGCCGTCCAGGCCATACAAGGTGAAACGCAGATTTGCGGAGGCGGCGGACCGGTTAAAGACAGCATAGGCAGTCGAAAAGACGGCATCCCTGAGGTAGAAGGGGAACATCAACCGGTACTCTGGAGTTGCAGACAGTGCGACTTCCCGGATGCGGTAGTTGCGGAGATCACCAATCAGCAGGTGACCTGAAGGGTTAATGGCCAGAGCGTAAGGGGAGCTGAGAAGCGCGCTGCCGGCCGGTCCTCCATCGCCTGAGAATCCCGCATTGCCGGTACCCGCGAGGGTGCTGATCGTCCCGCCAGGTGCAATCGCCCGGACCCGGTGATTACCCGAATCGCTCACGAAAATGGTTCCCTGGGCGTCGATCGCAAGGCCTCGGGGAAAGGCCAACTGGGCGTCGATACCGCCGCTTCCCGCGCAATTGCCACCCGTGCAGGCCGTGGTGTTGCTTGCCACCGTCGAAATGGTCCCAGTGGTGGAGACCTTTCGAACGGAGTTGAAGTAGACGTCAGTGAAATACAGGTTGCCGGCAACGTCAAAGGCGAGGCTCTGAACCAGCCCGACGGTCGCCTCGGTGGCAGGTCCGCCGTCCCCCCAGCGCCCGCAGGCACCCATGCCCGCCGCAGTGGAAATTGTGCCTTGCGTAGAGATCCTGCGGATTCGGAAATTCAGCGAGTCCGCCACGTACAGGTTGCCGGAGGGGTCGAAGGCCAAGCCGCGCGGGGAGTTCAACTGAGCGGCTGTGGCTGCTCCTCCGTCTCCGGCAGAGCCAACGGTATTTGTTCCGGCGATGGTTGTGATAGTTCCGCCGGGCGCAACCTTCCGAATCCTGGAATTCCCGGAATCAGAGATGTAGACATTCCCCTGGCCGTCGACTGCGACGCCTCGGGGACAATCGAGCTTGGCCGACGCGGCGGGGCCACCGTTGCCGGAGAACCCGGGTTCCCCGGTCCCCGCAATCGTTGTTATCACGCCGGCGGAGGAGATCTTCCGAATGCGATTATTCCAACTGTCCGCAAAGTAGACGTTACCTTGGCTGTCGCAAGTCAGCGCGTAAACCATGTCGATGGCTGCACCCGTGGCCGGCCCCCCGTCTCCTGAGAAGCCATAGCTGCCGGTCCCGGCGGTCGTTGATATGTTCTGACCGTACGCACTTGTGCCAATCAGGAAAAGCGCTGCCGGGATGAACCTCACAATTCTTCCCAGGATGCTCGATCTCATGCTCCCTCCCCAATCGTGTCGAAACCGTCAGACGAGCGCGTGTCCTTGGAAGTCGACGGCTTCCCCAAGTTACGCCAAAGTGGCGCAATCATAGCAGGGTGGAATAATAGCGGCAAGAGCCCTCGGGGTCGCCCCTCAGGACTACGAATACCCGGCTCGAGGTCGTTGAGTTTGCGGGGACACAAAACTTAATTCCTTCGCTTTCGCCAGATCTCAGTAACGGTCTGGGAATTAAGCATTATGTCCCCGAAACTACCTCCCCCTCTCTGCACCTCGTGTTAGAATCGCCCGGCCATTTCACGGACCGGAAACGCGCGATGAATCAAGGGAAACGTTCGGACGTATTTGTTGTCCCGATCGGGCAGGTGTACCTCCTCTACTCACCGCTTCGACAACTTTCCGCCCTCGTGAACCGTCCCGCCGTAGAACAGCTCGGGCGTTGGGTGTCATCCGGAATCGGTTCAGGTAACGAAGACCACATTCAACAGATTTCCAGGGAGATTCAGCAGAACGAGCCAGTTCCTCCTGCCCGACTCACCGGCCGTCTGAAGCCTGCATTCCTGGGAATCATACCGACTCGCCGATGCAATGGCAGGTGCCTCTATTGCGATTTCGGCGCAGGCAAAGCCCAACCGGATCGAATGGACTTCCGCACGGTGATGGCTGCAGTGGACTGGATGGCGAAAACGGTAATTGAAGAGGGGCGGCGAACACTTGAGCTGGCGCATTCTCCATCAGACCGGCTGGAGGACTGGCATTCGTGAGGGATCGAAGCCATCCACTCGAACAGGCGAAACGAACCGCTTCGTCAAAGACCAGGCGTGAAGAACAGATCGTTCCGCCCGTCCTTTCAGCAGAGATCGACCTTATTCGCCTCGATGATCGGAAGTTCATCGTCTATGCCCCTCTGCGCCAGACCGCTTTCGTCGGCAACGATTATGTCGCCGAGCGCATCCGAGGGCTCCAGAAAGGCGAGTGGAGTCCGGGCCGTCGAGACGAGTCATTGGTGAAGCTGCTCGAGAGCCTGGATATGGTTAACGGGGGGCCGGAATCTCGCCCCCACAGGCTTCTCGAGGATGACCCGAAACCTTCCTCGGTGACGCTTTTCCTGACGACGGCTTGCAACTTGCGCTGCACCTACTGTTACGCCTCGGCCGGGAGTCGCCGACCGCGTTATATGGCTGAGTCCACAGCTCGCCGTGGTATCGATTTTGTGGCACAAAATGCAGCTGCAACGTCCTGCCGCACTTTGGGTGTCAGCTACCACGGCGGAGGCGAGCCGACGCTGCACTGGGCGGTTCTCACTGAATCAGCGGCTTACGCGGCGAACCGGGCAAAAGAACTCGACCTTTCACTTCGAATTACTCTGACGACCAACGGGGTATTGTCTGAGGAACAACGTGAGTGGGTAAGGGCAAACGTTACTTCTCTCACGATCTCCTGTGATGGGCTGCCTTCCGTCCACGACCAGTGCAGACGAGACCAAAGTGGCCACCCATCGAGCCGGCGTGTCCTGGAAACGATGCGGTACATGGATGCCGCGGGTGTCAATTACGGTATCCGGGCCACCGTCACCGCCGAGGCTGCTCGGTTCCTCCCCGACTCAATCGAGTTCCTGACCTCGAAATTTCGGCCGGAGGGCGTCCAGGTCGAGCCTGTCTACCTGCTTGGGCGCGCTTCCGAAGAACGGACTGCCGAGTCCGAGGGATTCATCCGCGCTTTTCGACTCGCCCGGGACCGGGCGGCCGCCAACGGAGGACGTCTCTGGTTCTCCGGCGCGCGGGTGGGAACGCTCACAAACCACTTCTGCAGCGCAACCCAGGATAACTTCTGCCTCTCGGCCGACGGAAACGTCAGCTCCTGTTATGAGGCGTTCGCCGAAGAGCTGCCACACGCAGGGTTGTTCTACTATGGACGGCCGGCCAGAGACGGCGATGGTTACGAGTTCGACCGGGGCGTTCTGAAGGATCTCCGCTCACAGGCAGTTGAAAACCGCCGGTTCTGCGAGGATTGCTTTGCGAAGTGGACCTGCGGCGGAGATTGTTACTACAAGTGGAGAGCGGCCAGCCCGGCCTCTGAATTCGACGGCTCGGCCCGCTGTCATATCATCCGAGAGCTGACCAAGGACCAGATCCTGGAGAACATCTGCGAGTCGGGAGGGACGTTCTGGGGTGGTAACAGTCATGCGAAAAGCCGCCGGTCTCCAAACGGCGGCGCAATCCCGATAGGAGCTGACAAACGAGGTTGAGAATGAAACATTGTCTTGATCACCACTCAGGGGAGATTCCCAGATGACCCGATCGGTTTTCCGCACTGCGTCCGTCCTCGTTTGCCTGGTTGTTGCTGCCTCGGGCGCTTCCTCAGGCGCTGATCCCAAACAATTGAAGGAAGAGTTGCGTGATCCGTGGGTACGCAACCAGGAGAACTACCTGCGGCAGTGGCTCGTCCTCGGCAGCTTCGCCTCCGATTCCGCGGACCCCGATCTCGACAGGGATTACCTGGGTGAGAAGGGCGAGGCCAATGTGAGACCCAAGGCGGACGATGTCCATCGACTGCCGGACGGCACCGTCCTCAAATGGCAGCCGCACTCTTCGTTTCACGACGCGGTTGATTTCGGCGGACTACCAGGGAGCGGCGGGACCAACCTCGTCGCTTACGCCTTCACGACGGTCCGGAGACCCGCAGCCGGAAAAGCGGTCATCGCCCTGGGGAGCGACGAAGGAGTACGGGTGTGGGCCAACGGGAAGCTGGTTCACGACAAACGCACACGCCGGTCCCTTACACCCGATGAAGACATGGTGGAGGTCGAGCTGGAGGCAGGCGAGAACGCATTGCTCGTGAAATCTGAGCAGAAGTCGGGTCCGTGGGCTTTTACTCTTCGGGTGCTTGAGCCGGGGGCCACACTGCGCCGTAGAGCCGAGATCGGTCCGAGTATCATGAGCTCCGAGGGCGGAATCCTCGTCCTGCGGACGGACCTGGAGAGCGCGTCCAAGGACGAAGCGCCGGTCACGATCGAAGCCGTGGGGGCGGGCGGTAAAATCCTCGCGAAGCTGGTTGCTCCCCGAGGTGACAGCGTTCGGTTTGAGACCGGACGATGGCCCGACGGGGCTTACGAGTTCAGGTGCTCCACGAAAACCTTTGGAGGTCGAGACTGGGTCACGCACCTTCCCTGGTACAAGGGCGATTGCCTGGCTGCCGCTCGCGAGCTCGTCAAGGCTGCTGAGCAGGCGGACCGTACGAAGCCAGACGGCTTCACCACGGTCATGCTCGCGGAAATGACCCTGGACCGGCTCGGAGGCGCGCTCGAAAAGGTTAAGGGCAATCCCTGGTGGAAGGTCCACTCCCCTCTCCTGGAGTTCGAAGAGATCAGGTTGCAGGCAGCGGGAAAGGGCGGAGCGGTGCGGCCCTATGGCTTCGTCCGCCTGGCTTACCGTGACGAAGTGGACGGCTCCCCGCAGTTCTGTCGAGCTTATCTGCCGCCCCACTACGATCCCAGCCGCAAATGGCCTCTGGTCATCCAGCTGCACGGCTATCATCCGCAGAACCCGCCCTATGTCCGCTGGTATTTCGTCGACAGCCGCCATGCCCCGTTGAATACCGAGTATGCCGACAACCTTGAAGTGATCGTTCTGGAACCACATGGCCGGGCGAACACGTCGTACCTGGGACTTGGCGAGGAAGACGTCCTGCGCGCTATCCAAATGGCCAAGGAGAGGTTCAACGTGGACGATGACCGGGTTTACCTGATGGGCGAATCGATGGGAGGGGCGGGAGTCTGGAATATCGCGACTCGCCATCCCGGGATATTCGCGGCCATCGCTCCAACATACGGCGGTTTTGATATCCGCGCGGTTCTGCCTGAACCGGAGTTGGCCAAACTCAACCCGGCCGAGCTGTTCCTGCTCGACAACCTCGGGACCGTGACTCGGCTCGATTCCCTCATCAACCTGCCGATCTTCGTGCACCATGGCGATAAGGACCCCGCAGTCAATGTCGAGCAGTCCCGTCGCGCCGTCGCGCTGCTGCAGCGCTGGGGTTACGACGTCCGTTACCGCGAGCATCCGGGCGGAATGCATGAGGATCTGAAGATCGCGGATGAGATCGTCGGGTGGTTTCTCGAGCACCGGCGAAACCCAATGCCGCGCCGGGTGCGCGTCAGGTCCGCCGAACTGGCGTACGCGTCCGCCCACTGGCTTCAGGTGGAGCAGGCCGATGATCCTGCCTCCTATATCACCGTCGACAGCGAAGTGGTCGGAGCGAACACGATCAGGCTGGACACCCTCAACGTTTTGCGCGTCTCGTTGAGCCCCGCGGCGCCTCTTGTCAACCCCTCCAAACCGCTCAGGATCGTGTGGAACGGGGTCAGCCAGACGGCAGTTTGGAAGCAGGGCCGGGTGACACTGGACGCGCCGGGCTACTCAAATGGCCCGCGCGTCAAGACGCCGGGCCGGCCGGGAGGGATCCGCGACCTTTACAACACGCCGTTTGCCATTGTCGTGGGCACCGTTTCTGGGAGCGAGCCGATGCGAGAGGTTTGCCGGAAACAAGGCGATGCGGCCATCGATTTCTGGAAAGGTTGGCAGAACCAGCCTCCTCGGGTGTTCAAGGATACCGAACTGGGTGACGAAGAGGCCAAGGCGTATTCCCTGCTCCTGATCGGCGGACCGGAGGCCAACGCCGTTACCCGCAGGTTCGCGTCCGAGTTGCCTCTGGACGTCTCAGAGCGACAGGTGCGCATTGGCGGTCGCTCGTTTGAGGCGACCGACGCCGGAGTCCAGATCATCTATCCGCACCCGCTCAACCCGGCTCGCTATCTGTCCGTCGTGACAGGTACGTCTGCCGAAGGGATGTCCTTCTGGAGAAGCACGGAAGGCAACGAGGTGCGCTGGGACTACGTGGTCTTCGACGACAAGAGCTCTGGGCTGGGGATCGTCCCGGAGAGGCTACGGGTCGCTTCGGGCTTCTTCGACCGTAACTGGCAGTTCAACGAGAAATTCATAATGGCGGGCAACGCCGACGAGCGGGCCCGCGCCATGTCGGCGAGGACCGTTCAGCTCGCACCGGACCTGCTCGCGCCGCTGGTTGGACGTTACTCCATTGCGCCCGGAGTCGAGGTGGCAGTGAGGCTGGAGAACGGACGGCTGATGGCCGATGCGCCCGGACAGCCTCCAATCGAGCTGCTCGCCCGGTCTGCGACACAATTCGCCACTGCGGACAGTCAGGCCGCCATGGAGTTTGCGAAGGATCCGAGCGGAAAGGTGACCGGAGTGACCATCCGCGTCCGTGGACAGGAGATCGTGGCGAAACGGGTCCAGTGAAAGGAACCCATCGCGAAGTCCCACTTCCCAGTGGGACTCTTCCTCCAAGCAGGCTACCACCAGCCAGCGCGGGCCTCTCGTGGGTCCGACTTCCCAGTCGGACTTTTCTACGCCAGATCGACAGCCACGACTTCATGATCCAGGACGGATGGAACGGTCACTGTCAAGTACGTACCGTCCTTTTTGGATTCTTCCGTTCTGGATTCGGGGGTCGCGCCGGCCCCGAGGAGCCGGACGGCGCGCGGTTTCACTCCGTCAGGCAATCGAACCCGGACCTTTTGCTCGCCTACCGCAGAGCAACTCCCTCACCGGGCCTTTCATCATCATCGGATTCGTCAGGTTAACGAGGTGGACGGTCAGCGAGGCGTTTTGCCGCCAGACGGTCACATCGAGAACTCCGGGCCCCGTAACAGTGACAACAGGTGCCTCGTTCGTGGCCCACTCCACGGCGTTCCGCAACAGCTTGAAATGGTCCGTCGAGAGCACTTCCCAGAATGTCCGGTCGATGTCCCACGGGAAATAGACGATTCGAGAAGAGGACTTCGAAGTCCCCGTTCCCTGCTCCAGGCTCGAGCCGACCTCGCGCAAGAAGACCTGCGCGAGGTCAGTCTTCGCGACCCGGGGATAGACCATTTCCATGGGCAAATCGGGGTAACTGGGGATCAGTGTCAGCGGAGCCGTGGTGAACTTCTCCCGCGGCTGGACTTCGACGCGCGATACGCCGTGTATGATACGCGGCGCGTCTTCGAGCCCCTTCAAAAGCGGGTGGTGGCCGGAAGCCTCGTGCTCGAGCCGCAGATAGGCGTTCTGCATGCGCGCTTCGGTCTTCCCGCCGAAATCAACGCCGAGAAGACCCGCCAGCCCGAAGTTTTGTCGCCGCACGCCCAACTCGTCACAGAGACTGGTTTCGTGAGTGGCGATCAAGCTGCCGCCGCGACGGGCGAACTCCTCGAGTTGCCGGCACTGGGCGTCCGAAAGGGCAACCAGGTTCGGCAGGATCAGCGTCTTGAACTGATCGAGGTGCGCGGGGTCGAGCAGCCGATCGTGCACCAGTTCGAACGGGATGCGCGCCTCGACGAGCGCCTGATACCAGCCATTGATGTGATTCTCGACCCGATCGCCGACAAACCACGCAGTTTGCTGAGAGTAGACGACGCCGACCCGCGCAAACGGGGCGGTGTTGCGCAGGTACTTTTCCCAGCCGGCGAGCCTTTGGTAGATATCCTCCACCGGCTTGAGCCAGCGCTGATCGTGCAGCACGGCACCGAACTTCGTGAACCACGGCCGCATGCCGTTGGCGACGAGGTCGGCGACCCAGAGCCGGATTTCATCGCCGTTCTGGACGGAGTCCTTCCACCGATACGGTTCCTCGACACCGACGCTGAAGATGCCGACGATCGGCTTCCTGCCCAGAGCAGCGCGGTATTCCTTCGCGTTCATCCCGATGGCCCAGGGCGCCATAAGTCCCCGGCGGGCCTGGCGATCGGCCATGAGCGTGGGCGCGAGCTCACCGATCTTCTTCATGTCGAGCCCGCTCGTCGCTCCGCCGCCGGTATTGGGGATGACGCAGGAATCGGGGTTAATCGCGCGGACGGCGCGATCCCACGTCTGCCACAGGTCAAACAGTCGCTGTTGTCGCCACAGAATATAAGCGCGGCGGGCGGGGTCCTGCGGGTTATCCGTGCGCGGGAGGTCAAAGCCGGACGCCTCCTTGAAGTTTTTCACACAGTGCCGGCAATAACATTGACCCGAGCCGTCCCAGCGATTGATGAAGATCGCGTCCACCCGGTAGCGGGACATGATCTCCTTCTTCACCTCGGTCATGAACTCGAAGTTGTACGGCCCGAGGCCGCAGGTCACCCACATATCCGGCGACGCCCAGTGACGGCGCGGCCGCCCGTCTGCAGTGACGGCGATCCAGTCAGGATGCGCCTTTTGGACGTCGTCATAGGTTGCATGCGGGTCCGTGCGCGCAATCACGACCATGCCGAGCTTGCGACAGCCGGCGATGAGCTCGCCAAGCACGTCCCGGTCGCCGAGCCAGCGGCTGCGATGGTGAAAAGGGATTTCGGTCGGGTAGTAGGCCACGCACCCGCCACCGCTGAGACAGACGGCGTCCGAGCGCGTCCGCTTGAAATAGTCGAGCCAGAAACCGAGATCGAATTTTCCCGGGTCGTCCTCGACGAGCGTGAGTTGCGCCCATCTCATTGGCTTGTCGACCCAGGATGGTGTCGATGCCGGCGTCCCTGCCTGCGCTCCTGCCTGCGTCCCTGCCTGCGCCGGATATGCGCCGAGCAGTGCACCGGGCGCAACATTCAGGAACGTAATCGAGGCGCCTGCCTGCGCGGTTGTCTGGAGAAACTGCCTGCGAGTGTGTGATCGTGTCGCCATGACGCTACTTGATGACACAAAGCGTGCGCCGTGACAAGTTCAAAGGGAGCCGAAAAACATGCGCCCAGGTGGAACACCGCCCTACTGAGTCGCGAAATTGCGCGCCGCGGCGGACCACTCAGGGGCCGAACCCAAGGCTTCGATCACAGCTTCGGGCGCTGCGACAACCTGCCACATTTGGGAATGCTGCTCCCTCATGAACCGCTCCGCGATGGCGCGTGACAGCAACTCGATCAGCGGATCGAAGAACCGTCGTGTGTTGACCAGCACTATCGGGCCGAGAAAGACGCCCAGGCGCTTTAGACTGATTGCTTCCAACAGTTCGTCCAGTGTGCCTGATCCGCCCGGCAACGCGACCACCGCCTGGCTCCGCGCGAGCATCACGTGCTTGCGGGTATGCATGTCTTCCACCAGCCGCAATTCCGACAGTCCCTTGTGTCCCCATTCCAGCTCGTTCATGAAATGGGGGAGCACGCCCAGGATGCGCCCGCCTCTACTCAAGGCACCGTCGGCGAGAGCGCCCATGGAGCCAACCGCGCCGCCTCCGTAGACGATCGTGAATCGGCCGTCGGCGAGCAGCACGCCCAAGCGGTAGGCCGCCTCATGGTATTCCGGGTGACAAGATCGGCTGGAAGCGCAATAAACGCAGACTGCTCGTTCAACTTGTTTGCCGTGGTTACTCATAGCGTGATCGGCCGCCTGCCGAGATGGAACCGGCAGGCGCGCGCACCGGGAAGGATACCACGGGGGGTGAGGACTGCGTGCCAAGCGTGAACCGAAAAGAAGAGGAACGGAAAGAACAGTGTCCCCTTCTCGCCCGCGTGGTGGTTAGTCCGCTTACTCGCTCGCTGGCGCTCGCTGTCGAGGGTGTTGAAAAAGCGGCCTCGGACAGATGGCGCTCATGACAATACACAAGAAAGTAAAGCGCGTGCGCACGAGGACGTCGATGAGTTGCATGTGAACCGGCAAGAGTCGACCGGAACCGAATGTTGTCGGAGCCGCGCGCGAGCGCCTTCCAGCGAAGCAAGCGGGTTGTAACAGTAGGCAGATCGCATGCCCTTTCAGGGTCAGTGCGAGGGACGTGCGGTCAGCTAACTGTTACAACCCGCTTGCTTCGCTGAAAGGCGCTCGCGCGCGGCTCCGACAACACTCGGTTCCGGTCGACTCTTGCCAGGGCGGGCGTGGGAAAACGGGTCAGTAAAAGGCTGTTTACACGCAAGTAAACATTTTCGACACCCTCGGTCGTGCGCGGCTCTTTACGATTCCGCCAGCGCCTCGCCCGCCGCCCAGGCGCATGAGTTCCGGCGGGAACAGAAACAGTCTCAACGGGAAAGATCAGAGGCGGTGGACAGGTCGAAGGCCCAAAATCCGGCTTGACTACGGAACTAACCATGTAGTAATCCGGTTCTCGGGTCCCGTCGCGGCCGTGTTTCTCGGCGAATCGTACTTGGCCCAGCGTGTTCGCCTCATTATGGAGGGCTTCACTATGTCTACCCGTCGTCTGAGCCTTACGCTTGCTTTCATCCTCGTCTGCCTTCTTACCGCCGGAACCTTCGCCGTCCGGGCCTTCCCGCTCACCGCGCGGGAGGCTTCTCCGGATGAACAAGGGACGACGGCGGGTCAAGCGGAGCCGTCCAAACGCGGACCGGGTGACTATTCTCAATCGACGAACAAGCCGGGGTCGCAGGGCTCCCTGGCCCCCATTAGGGTAGGGGGGAATGTCGCCACCTCTAAGATCATCCACTGGGTGGCCCCCGAGTACCCTGCGGAGGCCCAGGCCGCGAGAGTTCGAGGGTTCGTGTTATTAAAGGTGACAATATCTGAAGCCGGTGATGTCAGCGACGTCGAGGAGGTTCGGGGCAATCCCCTCCTGACCGCCGCTGCCGTGGCGGCCGTGCGACAGTGGAAATACTCGCCGTTCTTCCTGAACGGTCGCGCGGTCCCCGCAATCGCCACCCAGACGCTTGTGTTTCCGCCCCGGACCGGTCCCGACATCGGTTCGGCCGATCCGCAGTTCAACCCGGACACGATGCTCACGCTCCGTCTTGATCCGTCCGGTATCTTCTCCCAGGGCGCCAAACCGGTCGACCCGCCTGATCTGAAGGGGATGCTGCAGGGGAAAACGGCTGTCCTAGTGATCCTTTCGAGTGACGCTGAATATCAGCCGGAGGTCATCCAGGAGGCGCTTGGATTGGTGGACTACCCGGGCGGTCCTCGCGTTGTCCTCGGCGGCGGCTCGTACCGCTACTCAAATGGCACTGTCACTCGGGTCCCCGGCATTCCCGTTCCAACCAGGCAACTGATGGAGGCGGCGAGGGCGGAAGGATATTCCTCGTTCCGCTGGGGCCTCAAAGTGAACGGACATGACATTCGGGCAGGCGCAGAAGCGGTTGGCCGGGGCGGCAACCGAGACGAGGTGTTCGGGGCCCAGCCAGGTGCGGCTGACGCCTGGTCGGTATCTGTCACTTACCAACTGGCGCTAGACGCGAGCGGGACAGTGTCGGCAGTGACTCGCCTGGATGGTGATGCACCGCCGCGCCTGGATGAAGTGATGGAGACGATGATCGGGCAGAAGTACCAGGAACATTCCCCAGGAATCACCCGGGTCGAGGTCCGGATTTCTCTTCGATAGTCGGGCCGCGGAGTCCGACTGGGAAGTCGGATCTACACCGGAGTTGCCCACTCGCGACCGCCAGGCAGCGCGAGCCGAGCGTTGCGTAGCTCCCACTTCCAGGGTAGCGGTCCGGGCACTTCCGGGTTTCGGGGACATAAGACTTGTTTGAACCGGAGCCTTTCTCCAGAAACTACCTCAATCTCCGCCTCCGGTGTAACATGAATCTAACCGGATCGCGGGGCACTCAATCCAATCACAAGCAATCGAAGGAGCGGCGGTCGACTTTCCGACCTGCAGAATGGCAGTCGTAGGGCGTGTGCCTGGTTCTGACTGCACGCTTCGCGGACACGTGTACCCCGGAAAGCATCCGACCTTCTGGCAGAGAGATCCATGGTGTCCCTTGAAAGGAGACAGCCTATGCAGAGAGCTACGATCGTGATTACCTTGTTGTTGATTGCATCCATGCAGGCGCTGGCGCAGGACCCCGTGAAGGTGGCCGGGAAGCAATGCAAAGTTCTGCTTGAAAATGATTACGTGCGGGTCTTGCACTGGACCGTCGTTCCCAACGAAAAGACGGCCATGCACAACCATCCCGCCCTGGTGTCCATCCCGTTATCTGCCGGCAAAACGCGCTTCACATCTGCTGACGGCAAAACAAGGGACGTTGAGAGCAAGGCGGGACAGGCCACCTGGAGCGATGCTGAAAAGCACGCCAGCGAGAGCCTGGGTGACAAGCCTGGCGAGATCATCCAAGTGGAGTTGAAGAAGAAACCGGCCGCATCGATGACCGCGATTCCGGCCTCCGAAGATCCCGTCACCGTGGACGCGAAGCACTACAAGGTGGAATTCCAGAACGATCGAGTCCGGGTCCTGCGGGTCAGTTACGGACCGGGTGAAAAGTCTGTGATGCATTCGCACCCGGCTAACGTCGCCGTCTTTCTTGCTCCCGCAGAAACAAAAATGACTCTGCCCGACGGCAAGTCGACGGTGTCGAGCTTCAAGGCGGGCCAGGTGCAATGGGCTGGGAAAGACAAACACCTGCCCGAGAATGCAGGAGCCAGGCCTTTTGAGCTGGTGCTGGTGGAACTGAAATAATCGGATTCGAACCTCCGGCGAGGGCGGCGGGCAGCACCTGCTGATCTGCCGCAGTGCGCTCGCCTGGGGGTTGCTCCACCCTTGCTGGTGGAGCAGAGCATTCAGGAGGGGCCGAAAAAGTCGCGGCGAACTACGGCGAACTCCAACAACGCGCTCGGGCTCCGAGGAAGGTTTGTAGTCCCGGCTTGAGCCGGCCGAACTGGTGGCAAGCTCGACAATGCGAGCGACCCGGACAATGGCGATGATGTCCCTTCCGGTTACGCCCCTCATAGAAGGCGGAACTACAAACCTTCCCGCCCCTTTTGAGCTCGCTCAGGCCCCCCGCCTTGCTGTTTGTCATGGACACTCGCCGCCGCACTTATCTTTCCCTTTGACTCTGCGCGTCGAAAAGACGGATGGCGCGTTCCACGACTGGGATAGCGCGGCTGACGTCTTCCTCGTTAATCTTGTCGGGCGTATCCGCCGCAGTATGCATGATCGTCATGATGCGCGGAGAGGGACTGACCTCCCGCCCCTTCAACATCTGAAGGACGGCCTTCGCCTCCTGCCGGTCAATGATCGCGATCCCCAGGGTCTGAACGCCTTTCCTGACGAAAGAGATATCGTCACCCGGCGGGTAATCTGCGCTCACGTCGACAGGAAAACTCAATTCTTTACCGGCGCGGATAATCGCTTCCGCGGATGGGCTTGTTTTGTCCTTGGACATAACCCAGGCGAGATCACCATAGGCGAAAATATCGAAATTCAAGTAGAGACCGGGCAGTTTGCCTTCAGGAGGAGAGGCGACAAAAGCCCGGGACCCGAACAGTCCAATTTCTTCCAGGTCAAAAAACACCGCCTGAACACGGTGCCGGCCGAGCGGTTTGGCTTTCAGGAGGGCAGCCAGCTCGAGCACCGTCGAAACTCCGGAAGCGTTGTCCACTGCCCCCTGGCCAAGCTCGACCCGGTCATAGTGGGCGCCCAGCAGTATCTCGTGAGCTGAACCCGCAGAGCTGGCCGGCGAGCCGGCAGGGCATACATCCGCCAAAAGGTTGACCCCCGACCGGCCCTCAAACTCAAACGGGAGCCGTTTATATTGAATCCCAAGTTCATCAAGCCGCCTTGTAATCGCCGCCAATCGGCCGGCCGAGTCCGGGGCGGCGGCAAGCGCCTCGACCTGTGTTTTGAAGGGCGAGGTGGTGACCACTGCTTGAGGAAGGATCCAACTGCTCATCCCGGCGAGCAGCAATAGAGACACGGGCAGATGCCGAAGCTTCATAACCTCCATGGTAGCACCCGTTTTAACCTTGGCGACCAGCCGGCCGCTCGTGGGCTATAATAACGAGAACTACCGCCAGGGGATCTGACATGGAGTCTAACCGTGATTTCTCTCTGCGCAGCACGCAAAGGCTTAGCCTGAAGGCCCGGCTGATCGGTGTCATGCTTTGTCTTTTCTTCCTGACCGCCTTCGTCAGCTACCTGCTGACCGACTGGATCGAACGGACTGCACTTGGCGAAGTGCAATCGCATGTTGAAACGCTTTCCAAGGCGATCGAGATCAGCGTTCAGCAACTGCCGCTCCGCTCCCAGAGTGCCGAGGATGTCCTCCGAGACTACCAGTCCCGGCTGCGGGCGAGCGGGGTTAAGGGGATTACTCTTCTGGACGCCAACCGCCGGGTGGTCGCGAGCAGCTTGGGAGTGAAGGCAGGTGACAACGCCCCCTTCCTCCAGACGGCAATCGGCACGAATCCCGAGCTATACACCTATCAGCTGACCATACCGGTGGTTGCCGAAACCCGGCTCCTGGGCTTTGTCCATCTGAACCTGGTCCTGGACAACTTCAAGGTTCTCTTCCGAAACATGCTGTTCTACAAATTGTTGGGTTCGGTGGGCGTTTTCGCGCTCGGCATCGTGCTGGCCGTCGTTCTGGTTTCCTACCTGACAAAGCCGTTGGAAGAGCTGACGCGAGCGGCGCGCCAGGTGGCGTCCGGTAACCTGGACATCGAGCTGCCTGCGCCCCCCACGCGAGACCTCAACGCACTGGTCAGTGCCTTCCGGGATATGAGCGCGCGCTTGAAGGAACAGCGGGTCCTCGAGGCGCGAATGCGCGAGAACGAGAAGTCCGTCGCAATGGGTCAGATGGCGGCCGGGATCGCGCACGACATCCGCAACCCGCTCAATTTCATGAGCCTGGCCCTCGATCAGCTCGCAACCCGGGGCGTGGATAATCCTCTGGGTTCCGACCTGATCCGACAGGCACAAACCGAATTGTCCCGCGTCAATATTATGGTGCAGGATTTCCTCGACTACGGTCGGGAGATCGCTCCCAGGCTGGAATTGCAGCCGATAGCGCCGATCCTCGTTGCGAGCGGTGAGGAAGCAGTTCGCAGGCGCAATCAGGACGAACGGCGTGTTGAGATCGCCGGGACCGACAGCCTCCTCCAGGCGCCGGTTGACGGGGAATTGCTTCGACGTGCGATCGTCAACCTGCTCGAAAACGCGCTTGACGCGGCGGGCCCGGATGGCCAGGTCAAGACGGGCATATGCGGCGAGCCGGAGTCCAATCGGGTGATTATCTGGGTGGAAGACACCGGACCCGGGATACCGGCGGAACTGCGGGATCAGATCTTCACTCCTTACTTCACAACCAAAGCATCGGGGGTCGGGCTTGGCCTCGCTCTCGTCAGGAAATGGATGCAGTCCATGGGAGGCGACGTCCGGCTCAACGCCGGACCGGGAACCGGGGCGCGTTTTGAATTGACGCTTCCCGAGGTTGGCCCCCTGGACCAGTCCCCGAATCCGCAAAGCCCGGGTGTCAGCTAGCCGGAGGAACCTTCACAATGCCGGAGCAAGCAACAAAGACCGACAGGCAGACTCATTCGATCCTGGTCCTGGACGACGAAAAGCGCCAGCAGGAGATCATGGCCCTGGTGCTGCGGGACGCCGGCCTGGAGGTCACGACCACCGGCAGCCCGGTGGAGGGCCTCCAGCTGGTCGAAACCGGTTCCTTCGACGTGATCTTGACCGACCTCCGCATGCCCGGAATGGATGGCATCGAGTTCTTGAAGAGCGCCAGGAAGCTGCGCCCGAGCCAGGTCATCGTCGTGATTACCGCCCACGGGAGTGTCCCTTCGGCGGTGGAGGCCATGAAGCACGGTGCCTTTCACTACCTGACCAAGCCACTTAACCGCGACCAGTTACTGATCGTGGTGGAGAAGGCGGTCGAGCATGTGGCCCTTATCAAGGAGAACCAGGCCTATAGATCCGACGTTGAGAGCCGGTACTCGGTCGAGAACATTGTCGGGAAGGACGGTCGGATGCTGGAAGTCGAGCGCCTGATCCGCAAGGTGGCTCCGGGCAACACGACCGTTATGATCTATGGCGAGAGCGGTGTGGGAAAAGAGTTGGTAGCCCGCGCGCTCCATCAGATCAGCCCCCGCTCGGGGCTCCCGATGTATTCGCTCAACTGCGCGGCAATTCCTGAGAACCTTCTCGAGTCGGAGCTTTTCGGGTACGAGAAGGGTGCTTTCACCGGGGCGGTGGCCAGAAAGAAAGGTCTGGTCGAGGAAGCATCGGGATCCACCCTCTTTCTTGACGAAATCGGCGACCTGGGCCTGCCGCTCCAGGGTAAGATCCTGCGCATGCTGCAGGAGCGGGAGGTACAACGCCTCGGCAGCAATGAGAAGATAAAGGTGGATGTGCGCATCATCTCCGCGACTCATCGCGACCTCGCAAGAATGATCGCGGAGGAGAAGTTCCGGGAAGATCTGTATTACCGCTTGAACACTTTTCCGATCGTGGTCCCGCCGCTGAGAGAACGGAAGACCGACATCCCGCTTCTGGTCGAACACTTCCTCCGCCAGCTCAGATCGACAGGTTCTGCTCAACCGACGAGGGTCTCCAGTGCCGCAATGGCGCGAATGATGAGCTACGGGTGGCCCGGAAACGTGCGGCAGCTGGCATCGGCTATCGAGCGGGCGGTGATCCTGGCGGAGGGCGAGACGATCGAAGAGGAAGACCTGCCTCCGGAGGTCCGTGCAGCGCCGGCACCGAGCGGAGATCTCGCATGGGTACAGCTTCCGAGCGAGGGCGTGAACCTGGAGCAACTCGAGAAACACCTGCTGACGCAGGCGATGGAAAGAAGCGGCGGGGTGATGGCGAAGGCGGCCCGGTTGCTCGGCCTCACCTACCGCACGCTCCAATACCGGCTGGAGAAGTACGAGCTTCTGGACCGCGAGAAAGCCGAGGCCGCAGACGCTACCGAGCCGGGCGCAAAATAGGCCTCCGACTTCTCCATCTCACCGGAAGGCAAGCGACGCAGCTGCCGATAGGTACAGAACCGCAAACGGAGCGCTTTTTAGCGAAGTGCGCGGATTGTAGCCGTGAGCGAGGCTTGACCCGTGCTGGCTGCTGACGGGGACAATCCGCGCACTTCGCTGAAAAACGCTTCGTTTGCGGTTCTGTACCGCTTGCAGGACGACCATCCCTGCTCTGGCTTACCAAAACGTCACCCTGATCTACGTTTTCGTCGAATACGGCAACTTCTGGCAGCCAGGCGAAAAACCGTCTTTTCTCCTAAGCCATTGCAAAGACTTCGTTAACCGTCCCTGCCCTCTTTTGGCCCCTGATTTGCGAACAGGTCCCGGCGTGAGCGGCATAAATGGATTCGCACAGACAGTTTGGGCATCGAGACTCATCTGGCCCTTCTGCCTGCTTCTGGCCGCCTGCAGCAGTTGGCAATCGAAGCCCTCGGCGGCAGTCGGCCAGGAATCAGCGAAGCCTGCGAATCCTGGCACTCACTACTTTTCGGGTGAGGTCGTCTCCGTGGATCCGGCCGGCGAGACCGTGCGGGTTCAGGAGACAGTCGACCTGACAGGCCGCGAGATCAAGGCCTTTCTCCTCGGCGACTCGACAAACGTAATTCGAGACGGCGAGCGGATTCCCCTGGACGAAATCAGGCCCGGGGACTTCGTCATGATCACGTACTCGGAAGAACGAGAGAAGAAGCTAAGCGCCGAGGAAATCCGGCTGGCCTCAAAGCCGGGATCCGTGACCCCGCGCGGGGCTCCGGAGACGCCCGAGTCAAACTGAGGCGGAAACAACTGCAGGAGGACGTTATGAGAAGAAAGTCGATTTTGAGTGGTCTGATGATGGTCATGCTCAGCCTGAGCCTTGCACTAGGTGCGAGCGCAAAACAGGTCAACAACAAGCAGACCGGATCCAAGGCAACGACGACTGAGACTACGACGCAGTCGAAAACCCAGACAACGACCCATCCTTCGGCCATGCATCAGAGCAAGAAGATGAAGGCTGAGGGAACGGTTGTCTCCTCGACCAGCGACAAGCTGGAGATCAAGACTGCCAGCAACGGCGACGAGACGTTCGTTCTGAACAAATCGACGAAAAAGCCGGCCCAACTGGCCGCGGGTAAGGAAGTCAGGGTCTGGTACCGGGATCGGAACGGTGAGAAGGTGGCGAGCCAGGTTTCGGTGATCCACCAGAAACGGGCGGCCAATTCGTCCCACGCGACGACCAATTCGCCGACTTCGGCGACCAGTCCGTCGGCTTCCATGAAGAACCAGCCCAGTCCCAAAACCAACAAGCCTGGGTACTGAGCAAACCAAACTGGAGAATGAGCAAGGAGTAGCGAGGAGGTCAAGATGCGGGGCAATTCACAAATCAGATACCGGCTGGCGTTCTTCCTGATAATGCTTCCACTCGTGGCGGTGCTGCTGGGCGCGGGTTCTTTCGTGGCAAGAAAACACTTCTCGTCCGGTCCCCGGCCAGTCCTGGCAAGCACCGCGCGGGCGGCAACGAACCCGCCAGTCGATCTGGATACGTTGCATCACGGTTTCGCGGCTGTCCTGAAGCCAGCCGTGGCGGCAGTTGTTAACATCTCATCATCGAGGCTCGTGAAAACCGATGAAGGTGATCAGGGGCCGTTCGGCGACCCGTTCTTCCGCCAGTTCTTCGGAGACCGCTTCGGCGCACCCAAAGAGCAACGGGAACAGAGCCTTGGATCTGGTGTCATCGTCAGCCGCGACGGCTACATCATCACGAATAGCCATGTCGTCGAGGGCGCCAACAAGGTTCAGGTCTATCTGTCCGACAAGCGCGAGATGAACGGGCGGGTGGTCGGAACAGACCAGAAGAGTGACATCGCGGTCGTGAAGATCGATGGTAACAACTTCCCGACGCTTCCGATCGGCAACTCCTCGCAAGCGCAAATCGGGGATCTCGTGTTCGCAATCGGCAATCCCTTCGGTGTAGGTCAAACCGTAACGATGGGGATTGTCAGCGCTACCGGCAGAGGAAATCTCGGGATAGAGGACTACGAGGATTTCATCCAGACCGACGCGGCCATCAACCCGGGCAACTCCGGCGGGGCGCTGCTCAGCGCCAGTGGCCAATTGATCGGGATCAATACCGCGATTCTCAGCCGCAGCGGTGGTAACAACGGCATTGGCTTCGCCATCCCGGTGAACATGGCGCACCAGGTCATGGACCAGATGCTCCAACACGGGAAAGTGATTCGTGGGTGGGTCGGCCTGGGCATCCAGGATGTGACGCCGGCGATCGCCAAAGCCTTCGGGCTCAACGAACCGCGAGGAGTGCTTGTCGGAGACGTTTCGTCGTCGGGGCCGGCCGCCAAGGCGGGTGTGGCCAAGGGGGACATCATCCTTTCCATGAACGGCGAACCGGTGATCGACATGCACAGCTTCCGCCTGAAGGTCGCCTCAATGTCGCCTGGTTCAGCCGTCACACTGAGAGTCTTGCGGAATGGCCGCGAGACGGACGTACCGCTCAAACTCGGAGAGCTACCGTCCGAGAAATCCGGCGAGTCGGCGGAGAAATCCGGGCAGGCCGGCGTCATGAGCGGGGTAACCGTGGATGAGCTGACACCCGAAATCCGGCAGGAACTGGAACTGCCGGCACAAACGAAAGGAGTGATCATCACCAGCATAGACGACCAGTCAGCCGCGGCGCAGGCGGGCCTGCAGCGCGGAGACGTCATCCAAGAGGTCAATCACAAACCAGTCCGAAACGTCGCAGAGTTTGAGCAGGCGGTCAACGCAGCGGGGCGAAACCCCGTCCTCCTGCTCGTCAACAGAGGCGGCAATACCTCCTTCCTGGTCCTGGAGAACCAGTGAATGCCGCCTGGGCCGCGCCTTGCCCCCCGGCGCGGCCCGCCCCCTTCCCTTCCCGCCCGCCTCAGGCATGGCACCGGAGCTCATATGAAGCGACAGTCACAGCCCTGGATTATTCGGTTCGTAGCCCTGGTCACGGCCGCCAATGGCCTTGTGATCCTTGGCTCGTTCCTGGGGCGTGAGGCCGCCTGGGTGCAGAGATGGCGGCAGATCTTCCCGATCGAGTTCGTTCACCTTTCCGGGTTCCTAAGCCTGATCCTTGGATTCTCCCTCGTCATTTCTTCATTCAACCTCTACCGGAGGAAACGGCGGGCGTTTGTCAGTGTCCTCTCCATAGCCCTCATTACATGCTTCGTCGATCTCGCACGCGGCGATTACCGTTCCTTCCTCTATGCACTCGTGCTCGTCCTGATTCTCGTCGCGACCCGGAAGGGTTTCACCGTCCGCAGCAACATTCCGGACGCACGGGCGGCGACCCTGCGACTGCTGACCGGTCTTTGCCTGGCTGTGGTGTACGGAGTCGCCGGTTTCTGGCTCCTCGACCCGCGGGCTTTCGGGATCGATTTCACCTTAGGGGATTCGATCCGCCGCACCGTCGGCCTGATGACTGTGTCCCGGGGCTGGGATCTTACGCCCCACACGGTCTACGCCCGCTGGTTTCTGGATTCACTCTCCCTGATCACCGTCGTAGCCGTCCTGTATGCCGGCCTGGCTATTTTCCATCCGGTCATATACCGGCTCAGGACCCAGCCGCGCGAACGGCTTCGCGCGCGAAAGATCCTCGATCAGCACGGCCGCTGTGCCCTGGACTACTTCAAAATGTGGCCCGACAAGTCCTTCTTCTTCTCGGCCTCCGGCCGGTCCTTCATCGCGTATGCGGTCGCCGGGAATTTCGCACTGGCCCTCGGAGACCCGATCGGCCCCCCCGAAGAGCTCGAGGAGCTGATATCCGCTTTCCTGACCTGGTGCAATGACAATGACTGGCGGCTGGCCTTCTACCAGACACTTCCGGATCTTCTCCCCCTCTATCGCCGGCTCGGCTTGAAGGAATTGAAAATCGGGGAGGATGCCACCGTGCACCTCGAGACCTTCACTCTGTCCGGCTCGCACCGCAAGGGGCTGCGAAACGTCGTGAGGCGGCTCGAGAGTCAGGATGTTCGCGTGGTGTATCACCAGGCGCCGCTCTCCGAAGATGTGATCGCTCTGGCACGGGAAGTATCCGATGACTGGTTGGCTCTTCCCGGACGCCGCGAGAGAACCTTTACCCTGGGGCAATTCGACGAGCAGTACATCCGCTCGACTTCGCTCATGGCAGTCCACGACGCCGAGGGGAAAATGCTCGCTTTTGTGAATGTCGTGCCCAGCTACAGGAAGGGCGAAGCGACCTGCGATCTCATGCGCCGGCACCGGGATGCGCCCAATGGAGTGATGGACTATCTCCTCGTCAAACTCATCGAGTGGAACAAGGAACAGGGACACGAACGGTTTAATTTGGGTATGGCCCCCATGTCCGGTTTCCACGAGCGCGAGAGCGCGACGATCGAGGAGACCTTGATCCACAACTTCTTCCAGCGCCTGAACTTCCTATTCAGCTATTCCGGACTCAAGCACTACAAGGCCAAGTTTGCAGACGAATGGGAACCGAGGTACGTCGTCTTCCGGCGGCTGGTCGATCTGCCCAGCCTGGTAATGGCTTTGAACCGCGTGTCCCGGGTGCCGGCCAAGCGCGCCCTGGGGGGCAGAAGCCGCACCAGGAGCTGGTTGTGGAGTCGCCTGCGGGCGCTCCCACGATTCGCCTTCACCTACGTGATCGCCGCGGTCTGCCTCATCTGGGTATTCCACGATACGAGCTTCCGGGAGGTCTACCAGAGCGTGCCGACTCTCCGCTGGCAGTTGCTGAGCGCAGCCGTCTTCCTGGATATCGCGGGCTACGCCTTTCAAGCCCTGCGCTGGCAGGTTTTGCTGAGGCCCTTCGGTCCGCCGCCCCTCATATTGCTCGGTCAGGCGATCTACGGAGGCCTGTTTGTGAACGAGGTCATGCCGATGCGGGTTGGCGAGGCGGTGAGAGCTTACATGGTTTCTCGCCGGATAGCTGTCGGAGTCCTTTCAATCCTCCCGTCAATGGCGGTCGAAAGACTCCTGGATGGCATCGTGCTCTCCGGCGCCATGGCTCTCACTGCCTTCTTTGTTCCTCTTCCTGCGCGTCTGGCACATGCCGCAGAGCTGCTCGCATTGATCGTCGTCGTTTTGATGATGTTGTTCGTGTGGCTCGTTGTCACCGGCACTCGTTCGCCGGCTGAGGACGTTGCCCGGCGCCACGAAGGCAGCCTGACCGGCAAGATCCGAAAGACCATCCGGGAGCTCAGAGGGGAGATTCGAAAGATCGGGCAGGGAGGCCAGATGATCCGGGCTCTTTTCTACTCTGTGATGCTGCTCGCTGCGCAGGCTGCCGCCTTCTGGCTGATCATTCGGGCGACCGATCTGCAGCTCTCGCTTTGGGCCGGGGCCGCGGTGATGATCATTGTCCACCTGGGTACCGCGATCCCGAATGCCCCGGCCAATGTCGGCACGTATCAGTTCTTCTGCGTGCTGGGACTCAGCCTGTTTGGCGTGGACAAGCCGCTGGCCACGGCTCTCTCGGTCCTCATCTTCGTGGTTCTCACAGTTCCGCTCTGGCTGCTCGGCTGGCTGGCGATCCACAAAAGTAACTTTCGACTCGCACGCGCCGTGCAGGGGTGACGCCGAGGAACCGCTTCGTGCGTGGCTCCGAAAGGAACCGTCACCGCAGCGCGGTTCTCAAAAGGAGGCACTGACCAGGATCCTTCGCGGTATCATCGCAGACATGAAGCCCTGCTTGCCCATCTTCGCACTCCTTCTCATAGGCGTGAGTCTCTCTCTGTCGGCTCAACTTCCCTCGCGCCCTGACGCGACCCGGGTCAAGAAAATTGTCTGGCTGGGCGACGCCATTCCGTATCCGGACCCAGCCCCGCAAGGAGACCTCGCCGACCTGGGCGAGACGTACAAGATCTGGTTTGCGGGTGTCGGCCCGGCCAAGCGGGGAGACACCTTCCCGATGACCTGGGCCGACGACGGCCACATCTACACGTCATCGGGTGATCCTCACTGGGGCCGCAAGGCCACCGGGCTTGACGTCGAACGGTTTTCGGGTTTGCCGCCGGGATACTACATCAGCAAAGTGAATGAGATGGAGGACTTCGTCGGGAACGGAGGGGAAGGGCCGAAGCCAACGGGCATGATTTGTGTGGATGGTGTTCTTTATCTCGCTTTTCAGAACCTGCTCGGCAAACGGCCACCCGTCTACGGAACAAAGAGCCAGCACGGCAGCGATGCCGCAATCGTCTCATCCTCCGACCACGGTCAAACCTGGACCCCAGGCATCAAGGAGATCAAGCAGCCCATGTTTCCCGGTCCGACCTTCGGCGGCCCTGCTTTCGTCAACTTCGGGAAGAACAACCAAGACTCCCCGGACGGTTATGTCTATGCCGTGTCAGCCGATCAGTGGGATAACGGCTCATGTCTGCGGCTTGGAAGAGTCCCGAAAGACCGGATACTTGAGGCGTCTGCCTGGGAATGGGTCGGATCCATCAACACGAAGGGAGAACCGGCTTGGACCCGAGAATTGCGGCGAAGTGTTCCGGTACTGACCCGGGAACGGAAGATCAGCCTGCCTGACATGGTGTACATGCGCTCGATTCAGCGCTATCTGCTACTTACCTGGAGCCTGAACGTGGACTTCTCTCCCGAAGAGGGGAGCGAGATGTTTCTCTACGAGGCTCCGAAGCCCTGGGGGCCCTTCACCCTGGTTCACCATGAGCAACCCTGGGAAGACCGCGAGACGACTCCCTATTGCCCGCGGCTTCCACTCAAATGGCTGCGCGAATCCGAGAACGAGATCCGCGGTTGGTTGCAGTTTTCCGGGAGTTGGCGGCAAAACAGCAAGCACTATCGATCTCACGTTCGGCCGTTTCGGCTGGCGCTGCGGTGACGTTTCGGGGTTTCGGGGAGTTTCGGGGACATAATACTTAATTCCCAAGCAGCGAACGTCACCACGCGTAGGCAAAGGAATTAAGTTTTGTGTCCCCGAAACTCCCCGAGACTTCCCGAAACTCCCCTAAGTGCTCACAACCCGGTCTAGACCGGTTGACGCCTGAGATCGGCCCCGGCGGAATGACGGGTTGCACGAAGCAGCGCCAGCCGCCACCGACCGTAGCCACAAACGCCGAGAGCAGCCCCACTACGAGCGGGATCAGCGCCATGCCGATCTGGCCGCTCGCCAGCGTGATCGAAGTCGCACCGATCATGATGGCCACCAGCCCTGCGGCAGCCAGCGGCGTCAGTCCGGTTCGAATACGCAGGAGGCCCGGAAGGATCAGCCCGAGGGCGCCGAGCATCTCGGCCACACCGATGAATCGCAGGAACAGCCCCGGCAGCTCGATGGTGCCTTTCAACGCCTCGAGCGGCAGGACCAGCTTCAGTCCACCGGCGAACAGAAAAAGCAACGCCAGTAAAGCCTGGCAAACCCAGAGTGCATAGTTCATGTACTTCATTTGGTGCCTCCACCGCTGAGTCGGACGGCGAGTGTTCAGATCGACACTCCCCTGAGGAATTTACTTCAGATGTTACACGGTTGGAGCCCGGAGCAGAAGGCAGGAGCCGCGCCGTCCCGACTGGCAAAAAGTGCGGGACGGAATCGGCCCTCGGAGCGCGGACGTCTCGTCCGCACTGCTGGAGTTTTTACATTCTTCGGCCTGAAAGGCCGAGACATAATAGCCTGGGGCGGAGCGTCTTTTGCGTAGCCCCAGGTTTTAGACGGGTCGTAGAGCAGAGCCCTGAAAGGGCGTCAGATGCCTGCACAGAGGAGCGAGAGGACCATGTCACAGTCATTGTCACAACTGTATGTTCATCTGGTTTTCAGTACCAAGGACCGAGCCCCGGGGCTTCATCCCGAGATTTCCGAAAGGCTTCATGACTACCTTGCCGGAATATTTGACGAGATCGACTCGCATTCGTTGAAGATCGGCAGCGCCACTGACCACGTCCATTCATTATTCGCCCTGTCCAAGAATCTTGCTTTGTGCAAAGCGGTCGAGCATGTCAAAACGGGTTCTTCTAAATGGCTGAAGACGCTTGGCCCCCGCTTCCGTGACTTCCACTGGCAAGCCGGTTATGGCGGTTTCTCTGTATCCCAATCTGAAGTGCCCCGGGTAACTGCGTACATCTCCAAGCAGACCGAACACCACCGGAGGAGAACTTTCCAAGACGAATACCGACGATTCCTGCAGAAGTACCAGGTCGCGTACGATGAACGCTACGTGTGGGATTGAGGCCCCTGGAGCGGAGTGCTTTCTCTCCCGCCCTTTCAGGCTTGAAGCTCGTTGCTGGCTAGCCCGGGGCTTCGAATAAGCGCTCCGCCCCGGGCTACTATGTCTCGGCCTTTCAGGCCGAAGGCAGTCCGACGGGGTCGGCTGGAGTTTTTACATCTTCCCATTCTTTTCGCGTCTTCCGATAACCAGTTAAGTCGGTCATATATGATTTGTATTGACAGACCGACCTCTTAATGGCATGCTTTCCTCAAGGACGATTGTCCGGGAGGTCTGCATGCCTGACGATATTCGAGACATCCTTTTATCCACAATTGAAGCCTCTCTCGACGCTCAGTTGCGGGCCGTTCGGCGGCTGCGCCAATAGGGAGAAAGTCCTGCCAAGGCGCCTCGCAAGTCACGTCTGTGACAGGTTGACATGGCTTATGACATACTCCGAAAGGCGCAGTCACCGCTGCACATTTCCGAACTGCTGGATCGCATTGAAGCCACCTTTGGCGTCCGGGTCGACCGCGAAAGCCTGTTTCCTCGCTGACCAAGAAGGTGGCCCGTGGCGATCGTTTCCTGCGCACCCGACCCAATACCTTCGGAGTGCGCTCCGAGGTCCCATGACACTGTTGGCTGCCTGGCTGCAAATTGTTCGAGACTGGAACACGGTATTTCCACAACAACGGTCGTTCCGGCGCGCCTTGCGCCAAGCCTTGGGAGGTCTGGTCTGCCTGGGCCGGCGAACCATCACCCGGATCATCTGGACCAACGGCGACCAGAACGGCAAGTGGGCCCCCGAATACCTGCTGCACTCGCGCTGCCCCTGGGACCCCCAAGAGCTGTTCGAGCCCGTGCTCCGCGGCGCCCTCCCCTGGTGCCGGGGAAGGTATGTCGGCATGGCTGGGGATGACACCCGCCTGCGCAAGACCGGGAAGCGGATCAAACAGGCTTTCTTTCAACGCGATCCCCTCTCTCCCCCCTTCCACGTCAATCTGATGCTGGGCCTGCGTTTCCTGCAGGTTTCTCTGCTGGTGCCACTCTACCGGGGCGCTACCGTGGGCGCCCGCGCCCTGCCCATCCGCTTTCAGGAGAGTTCTCCGGTCAAACGCCCCGGGCGCAAGGCCGACCCGGAACAATGGAAGCAGTACCGCATCGCCGCCAAGGCGCAGAACCTGTCGCAGGACTTCGTCAAAATGATGGGCCAGCTGCGTCAGGCTCTGGACCAGGCCGGGGCCGCGCTCAAAATCCTGGCGCTGGCCGTCGACGGCAGCTTCTGCAACCGCACCGTCTTTAGTGCCATCGTGAAGGGTGTCGAACTCATCGCTCGCGCCCGCAAAGACGCCGTGCTTTGCTTCCGGGCCGCGGCCGGGTCACGCCGCTTTTACGACCCGCACAAATTCACTCCCGAAGCGGTCCGCCAAGACTCGGCCCGGCCCTGGAAGACGACCCGGCTCTTTTACGGCGGCAAGCGCCGTCGGGTGCGCTACAAGGAGGTCTCCCAGGTCCTCTGGCAAGGCGGGGCCCGCCGCCGCCTCCTTCGTTTGTTGGTCGTCGCTCCCACCCCTTACCGCAAACGCAAGAGCGGTCGCTACTACTACCGTCAACCGGCTTACCTCTTAACCACCGACTTGACCGGTTCGGCCCATACCCTTCTCCAGATCTACTTCGATCGCTGGCAGATCGAGGTCAATCACCGCGAAGAAAAGGACACCCTGGGCGTGGGCCAGGCCCAGTTGTGGAACGAAGTCTCGGTACCCAAACAACCGGTCCTGGCCGTGGCTGCGTACAGCGCCCTGCTGCTGGCGTCCTTGGTCGCCTTCGGCCCTGGACGGGGATCCGCCTACGCCGAGCTCCCCGCTTGGCGACGCCATGCGAGAAGGCCTTCCTGCCTGGATCTGATCACCCTGCTGCGCAAGGAGATGACTGAACACCCCGAACTACTGGTTCCCTATAGACTCGCGCCCAGTTATGAGAAGATGACTTCAGCCGCAGCGGCGTGAGAATGTAAAAACTCCAGAGTGCGGACGTCTCGTCCGCACTGGGGTCGCGGACGTCCCGTCCGCGCGGCGGGCATCTTGCCCGCCGTTCCGATCGTCCGAGCTGTCCCGATCTCCGCGAGAGAACGCCGGGCAGGATGCCCGGCGCGCGGGCAGGATGCCCGCGAACCCAGTGCGGACGGGCCGTCCGCGCTCCGGAAGGCCGTGGCCGAAATACGTATAAGGTGCAGCCCTTGCCATCTCTGCCGCCGCACTCCAAACAGGAGAATCGTGCCTCTGCTACCACGTAGTCGGACTTTTTCGACAGCGTCGTCGTCCGCGCTCGCCTGAAGGGATGTGCGCGTCTCTTAAAAGGCGTAAGATCAGCCGCCAGATGCGATGCTCGTGGTTCATGCTCCTGGCGTGTTGGTCTGCTCTTGTCGTGCCGGTCTACCCTTACACAGCGGATTCTCCTCCTCTTGAAGCCGGCGCGGCGAAGGAGGACATTACTCCCGACTATCCGTGTGCGCTCGACGGCTATTCGAACCCCGTCAATCGCGTTTTTGACACAGTCCACGACCGGATCTATGTCCGCGCGGTCGTCTTTCGAAGCGGTGCGCAGAGACTGGTTCTGGTCAGCGCCGATGTCACCGGGTTCATTCTCGGCACAAACCCCTCCTTTCAGCAGGCAATCCTCGCGCGGTTCAACCTCCAACCGGACGAGTTGTTCCTGGCCGGCACGCACACTCACAGCTCACCGATGGTGATCCTGAACAAGTCATGGCCCACCGGCAACGAATACAAGTTCACGGAGAACCTGAGACGAAAGACAGTCGACGCGATCGACCTCGCTTTTCGCTCCCTGCGGCCCATCAGGCTCGGGGTCGGGCGCGGGACTTCTGACGTCGCTGTCAACCGGCGTCTTCCGGTCGAAGAAAACGGGAAGGTGGTGGTGCGACTGGCGCCGAATCCGGACGGCCCGGTCGATCAGGAAGTGCTGGTCCTGAAGGCGGTCAGGAGCGACGGAGCTCCGGTCGCCGCCCTGTTCGACTACGCCTGTCATTCCCGTTCGCTCGGCCCTCCGAATAAGGCACTGAGTGGTGACATTTTCGGCCTGGCTGAGCAGTTCGTCGAACAGCAGGTTGGGCGAGGCTGCATCAGTCCCGCCTTTGCCGGCGCCTCTGGAGATGTTGACCCGATGCACGTCGTTTCCGGGTTCACCGCCGAGCCTGGTCGGGTCCCCGAAACCGTCCGCATGGGCACGCTCCTCGGTGAGGAGGTCGGTCGCGTCTGGCAGACCACGCAAGTGTCGCAGCCGAGCGGCGGAATCGAGACCCTATCTTATCGCCTGCGCCTGCCGCGCAAACGACTTCCGGCAGGTGAGCAGGACGGCAGATCGCCGATCTCCCTGGAAATCAACGTGGCCCGCATCGGACACGACCTGGCGCTGGTCGGACTCAACTGCGAGGCCTTCACGGAAATCGGCCTGGCGATCAAGAAGGCGTCCCCGTTCAAATACACTTTCATCATCACGCACTGTAACGGAGGGGAAGGATACCTCCCGACGGCGTCCGCGTTCCCCCAAGGCGGCTACGAAGTGGGCATTTCCGGTTTCGCACCCCAAGCCGCGGATATGGTGGCGGCCAAGACTGTCGAACTGCTGCACCAGGTCCGGGGCAAGCAGTAAAGAACAATCGAACGTAAGTCCGGTCACCGCAAACCGAATGCCGATCGGGTATGATGTCCGCGAGATTGTGAAAGTACTCCTGATTTCCGCGAACACAGAAGCGATCAGCATGCCTGTCATCCCGGCAGGAGTGCTCTCGGTCGCCTCCGCGACGAGCGCGGCGGGCCACGAGGTCAACCTGCTCGACCTGCTGAGGGAGGAAGATCCGGCAGGAGCCTTGCGCCGGACGATCGGCAGTTTTCGGCCCGACGTGATCGGCGTTTCGGTGCGCAACATCGACAACCAGAACATGCAGGCACCGAAATTTCTGCTGCCGCCCGTCAAGCAGATCATCGCCGAGTGTCGCCGGTTGTCTCCGGCGCCAGTCGTGTTGGGCGGGGCTGGTTACAGCATTTTCCCGCGAAGCGCGCTCACCTACCTGCAGGCGGACATGGGAATTCAGGGTGAGGGCGAGACCGTCTTTCCGTCCCTCATCGGGAGACTGGAACGCGGAGAGGACCTGTCTGGCCTCCCCGGCCTCTTTCTTGCCGGAAACCCGGCAAAGGGGCGGGCTTTCAGGACGACGGGCGAGTTGGCACCGCTGCCTGACGTCCGTTTCCTGCCCGCCGCCGACTGCCAATCGGACCTCTGGATGCCGCTTCAGACGAGACGCGGCTGTCCTTTCCGCTGCAGTTACTGCTCGACGGCGCGAATTGAAGGGACCCACGTGCGCATGCGGCCGCCGGACGGCGTGGTCCGGACGATTGAGCAGTATGTTGAGGCCGGTTTCCGGCGTTTCTACTTCACCGATAACGCGTTCAATCTGCCTGACGCTTACGCTCTCGAGCTCTGCCGCCTGATCACGGCTCGCCGGCTGGATATCTCCTGGCGGGCGATTCTCTACCCCGGGCGAATCAGAGAGGAGTTGATCCGGGAGATGGCACACGCCGGCTGTGCGGAAGTCAGCCTCGGGTTCGAAAGCGCAAACGAGAGCGTGCTCGATGCGCTCGGGAAACGCTTCAGCCCGGTCGACGTTTGCGTCACCTCAGGGCTCCTCGCCCGGTACAGGATTAAACGGACCGGGTTTCTGCTGCTCGGAGGCCCGGGGGAGACGCTGAAATCGTCCAAGGAGAGCCTGACGTTCGCCGACTCGCTCGGCCTCGAAGCCGTCAAGGTGAGCTTCGGACTGCGGATCTATCCCGGCACCCGCCTGGCGGAAACAGCCGTGCGTGAAGGTGTCATTGAGAAGGACGACGACCTGCTTCTGCCCCGGTTCTACCTCGCTGCGGACCTGGGTGATCGACTCCCCGGCCTCGTCAGCAGCTGGCTCAGCACCCGGCCGCACTGGATGGCTTGAATCGAGGCGAGGCTGAAGTGATCAAGAGTCATTCTTCGGTTCGGCGTCCTCGGGCGCCTCATCGGTGCGGATTGCCAGAGCGTGCAAGTCCTCGATCCACAGCAGAGTGAGAACGGAGTCGTAGTTCGGCATGAGGACGGAACACTCCTGGATCCGAGTGACCGCCTCCTTTCCATGGGCCTTGAGCCAGAGACGAGAGGGGCGCTGTTCAAACTCGGGCTCTTCCTGCTGACTGTTATGGAGAAAGAGCTCGGCCGCACGTGTGGAAGGGTCGAGTTTCCCGCGCCGGATCGGCAGGGTGAAGGTCTCGGAACATTTCGACCACACAATCTCCCCTCCTTTGCTCCAGACCATCGCGCAGGCGTGCTCCGTGAGTCGCAGGAATTTCCGGACTGTTGTGGTCAGGCTGGTTTCGTACTCGCGGGCCGTACGACGAATGGCCGGAAAATCAGGAAAAGCCTGGACCAGCATTGAACGCACGTGCTTTGTGGGGAGCAGCAATTCCACCGCAAACTCGTTCGCTTCGACCTCTGGCTTCTGCAAAGCCGAATCCCACGTCTCGATGGTTGTTGGCCAACACACCTGGAGACTCTTGTTCCCGCCTGCCACGAAGTGACCAATCACATGCGCGATTGTGAAGCGCTTTCGGGTCGTTTCTGGAATCGATGCTTTCACTGCAATGATCCCGCCCCGCTGCCCCGGTACTCTGACCAGGGCACCGTCGAATCCCTCCGAATCAACTTCTCGGATCTTCAATCTGAACCTGCTCGCAATGGCCGGCAGATCTGGCTTTCCTCGTACGCCAAGCCGTTCGATCAGCACGCCCGCGAGCACTTCGCTGTTTTCCATCTATGCACCGTCTTCCCGGTCGGTGCTTCTCTGATTTCTGATCTCGTCCAGGAGCGCCTGCAAGATAGCCGAGTCCGCTTGTGATATACCCTCATCCGGCGTTTCGGTCCAACTGGCCGGCGCGGGCGCAGGTCGGCGGGAGTCGAGGGCCGGGCTCAGCAATGAGTCGACGAGCTTCATCACACCGCCGGGGCTCGAATCCTCAATTGACGGCTTGGTGGCTTCCAGGACCGATTGGACGTGGTAAGGGACCTTTTCTCCGCCCATGCGGTGCGATTGCGCGGCCGCAAATGCGGCAGCCCTCATCCAATCCCTCGGGTCTTCCTCCGGTCTCACCAGCCTGAACAGATCATCGAGCTCGCCGTCGGGCAGTTGATCCGGGGTGTCGAGGAGTGCGTCGATGAGCTCCAGCAGCTTCTTTCTCTTCAATGCTCTTTCGTCTTTGTCCTTCATACCCAAAACCTGCTCAGCGCTCCCCGCAGTCGCCCTTTCCTTCGCTCCACTTCTTTGACGCTGGTCCCTATGAGCTCGGACACCTGCTGGTTGGCCTGGGGACAGTCCCCGCCTGAGACCCCGTCCAAAAGCTCTACAGCATCCACTATCTCCATGACTTCGGGGTCATTTGCAGCCAGGTCTCGGACTCTCTCCAACAACTCGTGAGGGTCGAGGTCTTCGAGCCGATCCTCCGCCTTCGCTTCCCGGCCATGGTCATCAATCCATTTGCGATCCAATACCCGGACAAGAAACGACTCCAGCGGTCCCTTCTTGGGGTCCCAGCCGAGGCGGTTGCGATGATTGAGAAACTCCTTTATCACTTCGGACGCCAGTTGGCCGGGCGTTGCCTCGCCCACCGCCCGCTCTGCCATTCCACGCAGTTGTCCTTCCCGCACCACCAGAACCTTGCGGATCCTCTCCCAATCGATGTTCCCGTATTGATTTGCCGACGTCATCGGGTTCCTGCTCTCCGCCTCCCCAGTTCGCTAGCCTGCAACATCTGTTCGTGCCAGCTTACTTCTTTTTGCCCTTGGAAGTGCGTTGGATCGCCAAGAGCCCGAAGGCGAGACGGAAACGTGAACGATCACCGTAAGGAGCCGCGCGCGGCAGCCCTGTCCGTCAGAGCCGCGCGCGCAGCGCTTTCCAGCGGAGCAAGCGGGTTCGTGCCGTAGAGCGACATCGCGGTCATGGCAACAGAACCCGCTTACTCCGCTGAAAGCGCTGCGAGGGGTGTTGAAAATGTTTAATATCCTGTAAATCGGCCTCAAGGGTGACCTGTTTAGGCGAGCAAGACCGACCCCGACCGAGCGGTGTCAGAGCCGCGCGCGAGCGCTTTCCAGCGAAGCAAGCGGGTTCGAGCTGTAGAGCGACATCGCGGTCATGGCAACAGAACCCGCTTGCTTCGCTGGAAAGCGCTCGCGCGCGGCTCTGACACCGCTCGGTCGGGGTGCGTCCGGCGCCCAAAGAAAGGCTTTACCCCGTTTACATTCCTGTGTACTTTCCGCAAATTTGGGGGAAGTCAAGACCTTATGCAACACCCTCGCTGCCGTGCGCGGCTCCTTACGGTGTTCGCTGATATTTCGATCCCGCCTGACACGCGGGCGACGAGGCGGAGGGGGGCCAGCGCCGGGCCATCCACTGATCGTTCACTTTTCAGGCTACCACCGGGGCGCCGAAATGCTTCTGAATGATGAGCGCAACCGTCCCGCGCAATCGCGGCTGGAGGGCGTCATCGGCTGCATAGACCTGGGTTGCACCTTTGACCGGACAGCTTTCCGCAACGGTGTTCTGAATAATGGGCCCGACAATCGACCAGGCACGGGTGACTTCGCCGACGAGAACGATGATACCCGGCTCCAAACCGGTTGCGAGCATTGCGACCCCTACTCCGAGATAGCGTGCCATCCTCTCCAGCGCCTGCAACGCGCAAGGATCGCCGAGCTCTGCCAGGTGGAGGACATCCTCGAAGACCGGTTCAGGAATAGCCGACCCCAGCCGGCGGCCATTTCGCTTGGATGGCATCACTTCCCGATAGTACTGAGTCGTTGCGTTGTTGGAGGCGAACACCTCCCAACAGCCACGCTTGCCGCATTTGCAGATGGGGCCGGCCGGGTCAATCATCACGTGTCCGAACTCCCCTGCCCTGCCTGTCGGTCCCGTGACCAACTGACCGTTCAGGATGATCCCGGTGCCGATGCCTTCCGACACCGTCACAATGGCCAGATCTCGGACCCGCTCCCAGCGTCCGAACCACATTTCGGCCAGCGCGCACGCGTTTGCCGCGTTTTCGAGGGCGACCGGCAACCCTGTCGCCGCCTCCAGGGGAGTCTTCAGATCGACGTTCTCCCAGCCGAGGTTAGGTGCGAACACGAGTCTCTGTGCATTGAGATCGACTCGACCGGGAAGGCAAACACCGATGCCTTCGCACGTAAGCTCCGGATGTGACTTTCGGAGGTTGTTGATCCGTCTCGCTGTCTCCTCGAGGAAGAGCTGCGGCGTCGGGGGGGTAGCGATGGATTCCTGAGCGCGAAAGTTGGCATTCAGGTCAGCGAGTGCAATCGTCGTGGAGAACGGACGAAGGTTCACACCGATCACTCCCAGACGCTCGACGTTCAGACGGAGATAGGTCGGCTTCCGGCCGCGAGGGGAGTAGCCGACCATGCCCTCAGCAACCCAGTCTTCGGCGATCAGTTGCTCGATGATCAGCGAAACCGTGCTTTTCTGCAGACCGGTCTTTCGGGCGAGGTCGGCGCGTGAGATTGAGCCGTGCGCGCGGATCAGGTTCAACACGATTCGTCGGTTGACTTCTCGTGCCGTCCCGCTCGTTGCGATCTGGAAATTGCTCAGGTCGATCTTGCGCATGATCAGGGGTCCCAGGGGCGTGACAATAGTCCGTCCGGCTATTTTCGTCAAGGCTTAGCTGGTCGCGCGATAAGCGATTCCCTGAGAAACAGGGGAACAGCCAACCGCATTGGAGGCCGGGCCCACGCTGGGTTGGGGCGGAGTTTCGGGGGCAGAGAGGCCGGGCTACATAGGCTTCCCCTGTTTCTCGGGCGCAGGCTTAACGAATCGGACATCCTGATCCAGTACCACGGTTACGGTTGTGCCTCTGGGGAGGTCGACCTCTTCGTTTCGGAATAACAGGCCGACGATTGCGCCAATCGCCGCCCCGCCGCCAGCCCCCGCCAGGGCTCCAGTGCGGCTGCGGTGCGCGACGCCGCCGGCGGTCGCACCGATCGGCGCACCGTAGATGATTCCTTTGCCGACGTCCGAAGCCTGGGCGCTCTCGGCCTTGATCTGTCCTTCTTCGCTATCGCTTCTCGTTTCATAGCCTTCTGCGGAGGTTACCATGGCGTGAAACTCCCGGGTGGTCCCATCGGGCAGAATCAGTACACTGAACCGCAGAGTCATCTGGCCCGTGCCTTTGATCCGCGCCGCCTTTTTCGTGCTCTCGACCTGGCCCTTCACATACGAACCGGCGGGAATCACCACCTTGTCATTTTGAGTCACGGGCACGGCAACCTGTCCGAAGAAAGCGTCGCCGACAGCCGCGGTTCGGGAGTTAACCGCCCGCTCCAATCTGATAAACATCTCCGTCTTCCGGGAGATCACCACGTCGTCGATCGTCTGAGCGAGACAGAGATTGGAAAATGCGAGAAGAAGAATAAGCAACCGGGCCATCGTCGATCCTCCTTTGTGCAGTCGGCGGCAATCGCGCTTTGTCAGCTTAGATGGAAGATTGACCGGGAGGTTTCAGGCGGCCGCGGTTTTAGGCGTGGGCTGAGTACCTCGCCTCGCACGCTGAGCAGTAGATTCGACATTCACTCCCGACCGGCGTTTCGAGCGCTCAACCCTTTCAGGAATTCCTGTACAGCGGGATCGCCGGGATTCAGCTCGAGCGATACCCGGGCGTTTTGGATCGCCCGGTCGGTCCGCCCATCCCGGGCGTATGCCTTGGCCAGTTCATAGAAGGTTTGCCAAGAAGTGGGATCTTCCGAGGCCGCAAGCTCCAGGACTGCGATTGAATCTTTGGTCTTGCCGTCGTTGAGAAGTCGAGTTCCGAGGGCACGAATGTCTTCGCTGACTGGGAAGCGCATGAACTTGCTCATGGCCTTTTTCGATCGGTAGAACGCGCTGACCGCTTCCTCTCCACCCTTCTGGCTGGCGGTCTCTTCGAGCTGTTTGACATCCATCGTTGCCTTCAGGAACAGCTCGTAGACCCGGGCAGTGTGCGGCTGAAACCTAAACAGAGAGGAAACAAGAATGGACTTGCTGCCGCCTTTCAGTTCCTGGGTCAGGTCCAGGACAATCGGTTGCTCGAAATACTCGAAGTTGTAAAGATAGATTCTCCTGTTCGGCAGGTCGTAAATATTGGAGTAGACAGTCGGATACGCAAAACCACTCGCCGTAACATCCAGCGCCGACCGGACAAGATCGACGTTGAAAACCTCGGCCGACGAGAACAACTTGTCGACGTTCTTGTAGCGGGAACACGGGTAGGACTCGGGCTCGAAGTTGCTTTGAACGAAGTTCGTTGAGATCTGGTAGGCTCCCTGTCGCCGCAGAATCTGAAGCCGTCCCTTTCCCCACTCGATTACGGCTGATTGTCCTTTTGCGTCGGCAACCGCAATTTTCGCTGTGCGAAGAACCTGCTGGTTAAACTTCTCGAACAGAACGGCCACATCATCGACAGTGGCGCAGTTGGCCAGAATGTGATCGAGTAGACTTCCCCGGAAATCATCTTTGCCCGGGTCGCGGACCCACCCTGTATCGGCCAGTCCATTGCCATCGACAAACAATCCCTGGTCGTTCATTCCGCCTTGGGCATAGGCGAAGGAGTGCCCGAAACCAAAGGTGATCCGACCAAACTCGCCGCCGGTCGCTGGGTGGACTGTCATCCAGGCATTTGGGTCAATCCAGTCTTCGTTGTTGCCCACAAGCTGAACGCCACCCTTGCTGACCATCACAATAGTGCAGGGGAAGCAGTGGCTGCTGACGCACAGAATAACCAGCAGAACGAACAGCGACGGTCCGACGAGAAAGTTGAGTTGCTTCACGTTCCCCTTCCGGTTAGGGCCAGAACCGACCCGTACCATCCGTCTCGTTCCTGACGTCCTGAACGAGCGGAGACGATTATAGGACGGCTTAGCGGAAATTGGGACCTGCAAGCCCCTTAGATGTGAATGGCTGCGACTTCTCTCACCGGGCCGGCGACTGGACCTCCCGGAGACGGCGCTCGAGGAATCGCCGCTCACTGTCGTTGGTGACCAGCTCGAGGGCTCGGGTGTAACTTTTTGCCGCTTCTACAGAGGATCCGGCTCGCCGGAGCAGATCCGCGCGGGCGGCGTGCAAGAGGTGATACTCGTCCAGCTCGCCGCTTGCCGCAAGCTGATCGATCAGGGCGAGCGCGGGCCCCGCGCCGTCCACCATCGCCACGGCCACCGCTCGGTTAAGCGACACGATGGGCGAAGGTTGCACCTGCTCGAGGAGACTATAGAGCCGGACGATCTGCGGCCAGTCCGTCTCTTCGGCCCGCCCGGCCCGACAGTGGACCGCCGCGATCGCCGCCTGGAGCGCGAACGGACCCGGGCCGCCGCGAAACCCCTCCTCCACGAGCGGCAACGCCTCGGCTATCTCCCGATGATTCCAGCGGGTCCGATCCTGTTCTTCCAGAATGACCAGATCACCGGCCGGATCGAGACGGGCATCGCGTCTTGAATCGTGAAGCAGCATAAGGGCGACCAGCCCGCTGACGTCGCCCGGAGGCTGCGGCCCCATGAGTGTCCTGACCAGGCGCCCGAGACGGATGGCTTCCGCGCACAGGTCGGCCCTCACCAGCGCCTGACCGCGGGTGGCGGCGTACCCTTCGTTGAAGATCAGATAGATCACGGTAAGGACGGCATCCAATCGCGCCGGCATTTCGGCAGTGTCCGGCACGGTGAAAGGGATGCCAGCGTCCCGAATCTTGCGCTTGGCGCGCACCAGCCGCTGCGCCATTGTCGGCGCCGGCACCAGAAAAGCGCGGGCGATCTCGTCGGTCTGAAGTCCGCCCAGCGAGCGCAGTGTGAGCGCCACCTGCGCTTCCGGGGCAAGGGCCGGGTGGCAGCAGGTGAAAATCAGTTGCAGGCGATCGTCGGGAAATTCGGTTGTGTCGTATTCCGGCTCCTCAACAGCACGGGCGGTCTCGGACACGGCATAGGTTTCCATCTTCTCCGCGAACCTGGTACGGCGACGAATACGGTCGATGGCCTTGTGTCGAGCGGTCGATATGATCCACGCACGGGGCAGGTCCGGCACGCCCGAGACCGGCCACTGGTCCAGCGCGGCTGCGAATGCCTCCTGGGCGGTGTCCTCGGCCAGGTCGAAATCGTTGAAGAGCCGAATCAGAGTGGCGACGATCCGGCCCCAATCGGAGCGATAGACCGACTCTACAGCAGAATTTGCGTCCGGTGCACCTCGGGGCATACCCCATTTTAGAAATTAGGGTCGGGACTGTCGAACCCGGGCCGTTGGACGTAGTGCGGAGGCGAGTTGAGCCTGGCGCGCACCCTGGAACCTCTTTCCCCGGTTATGCAACTAAGTAAGAAGTAAAGGGCGGATCGTATTCACGCAAACGAGTACGTCTTGTCTGTAAAGACTGACTTTAGCTTTTTCCTCACGGAAGCCGTTTCTGCGAAGCCCGCGCAGGCTGTACTCGACATCCTCGTCCCGTCCGCACTGGGTTCGCGGGCATCTTGCCCGGCGTTTTTTTCGGGGATCGCAATAAGTTGAACAAGTCGGAACGGCGGGCATGATGCCCGCCGCGCGGACGGGACGTCCGCGATCCCAGTGCGGACGAGACGTCCGCGCTCCGCGGGCCAACTCCGCCCCTGTACCTTTTGCAGATCGGGACGGCGGAAACGCGTATAAGGAGCGTCCGGCGACGCCGCACTCCAAAACGGAGCAACTCGCCCCGCTCTGCAACCTCGGCCACCGTGGCCCCCGGTTTCCCAGTCTCCTTGTCTCCCGGTCTCCCAGTCTCCTTGTCTCCCACCAGTCTCCCAGTCTCCTGTCTCCCTCCCTGCCCCGTTACTTAAGTGTTACAGAAAAACCTTCTTCCGGTTGCGTACAATAGACGGCAGGAGGCCGACAGTGAAACGATTCGTCCCGTGGGCTGCGGTTCTCATCTGGGCCACTTTGGCCACTTTGGCAAGCGCGCAGCAGGCAAAGGATCCCTTCCAGGAAGCGGTCGCGCTGGAACGCGAAGGCCAATACCAGGAGGCTTTCCTCCACTACCTGGCGCTTCCCGATCGGGAATACGCTGCTGTCCGGCTGGCCCGCCCAAATCCCGGCCGGTTCCTCCCCATTCTGGATACCACCGCGGAGAGCATCCCCCACAAGCGGGCCCGACTCGTGGAAGGAGATTTGCGTCTGGCACTTGGGCAGAAGGACAAGGCGCTCGAATGTTACCGGGATGTCGCTCGAGCTTACACAGACACAAGAGACTACCCGGTTGAGCCACCGGTCGCGGCCAATGACGGCCAACCGGAATTGCGCGAATATACCGGACCGTTCGAGCTCGGACCGGGCAGCCACCGCGACAACTGGTTGATCCGCCGGTTCATCGCCCTGAACGCCCTGGATGACGCCGCAAGAGAGTTCGACCGCATCTGGGAGATCCACCGGGCTACGGTCCGGGCGTACGTCGTCGAAATACCCGGACCGCCGGACGGGAAGGAAGGCAGCCTCACGAAAGCCCTTATCAGCCGGTCAGGCTTCGGTGGTCAGGCGCTCCAGTTCGCCCTTGATTATGCGTTTTTCCTCCAGCAACGGAAGGAAACGGACAAAGCGCTCACGATTCTGCTGGCGCCTCTCGCCCTTATGGATATGGACCGGAACCCCAACCAGCCTGTCCCAGTGCAAGCCGTCTCCGAGCAAAAAGCCAATGAGTACCCGCTCGAGGAGAATCGCGGCGCTTTCGCCGCCGACTCAGGATGGCACCGATTCGGTGTCTCAGCAGGCGTCTCCAGGAAGGAGTTCCTCCGGCTGCTGTACGGAGTGTTCAAAACGGCAGGAAAGGAGGAGGCGCTGGTCGCCGCCCTCCAGTCGCAAATTGACAAGGGCGACAACCGGGTGCGCCGCCTGCTGGCACGCGTGAGGCAGCACCAAGGCAAACCGACCGAGTCGCTCGCCCTTGACCTGGACTTCATCAGAGAGGCGAAGTTCCATGCGCTCACGTCAGCCTGGCGCCGCGGGCTTCTCTTCGAGGAGCATGGGAAGGTCACGGAAGCGATCGCCGAATACGAGCAAGCCCTGAACCTGCCGTACTCTCCGCCCGACCTTCCCGATCCGGACGAACAGGAAGCCGATCAGGCCATGATGCGGCAGGTGATTCCGGTACATGTTGATCCCGCCTCGACGGCAGGCCGCGCTCAGTTCCAGTCCGATATCCTGGCAAGGCTTAACCGTCTTTACGCTTCGCAGGGAAAAACGGACAAGGTACTCGAAATCTCCTTGCGCCAATTCGATCACAACGAGTCCCTCATTGCGGACCTCCAGTCGCTGGAACAGGTGCACCAGCGATTCAAGGCGGCAGGAAAAGAGCCGATTTTCCTCCAGTGGGCTGCGAAGCGCTCGACGCGGGTGGAGGCACCGGAGGCTCGCGCAAACCTGTGCTGGATCGCAGGCAACTCCCGCGGGGCGGCCGACGCGCTCGCCCAGCCCGCAGGCGCGAGAACTGTGTACCGGCTCGACGAATGGAAAGACCGCTTTCGCAAATTGGGCAAGGAACCGTTTCGGATGCTTTTAACCGCTCTGGTCCGCGCGAATCCGGGCGACGCCCGCTTGAAACTCGAGCTTCTGGACCTCGAAGAGAAGTTCGAAGGACCAGACGTGATCGAGTCGCTCGAGTCGCTCCTCGACGCAGATGCCGGGATTGCCTTCGTGACCGGAAAGGGGGTCTACAACAGGACTCAGTTCCGGAGCTACTATGATTTAGCCTACCGGCTCATGCGGCTGTACGAGCGGAGCAACCAACCCGCCAGACTGGTCGCTCTTGGTCTGCGAATCGCCCGACGGGAAAAACCCTTCAGCATCCCGGACCCCTTCGGATCCCAGTATCGCGACTCCAACTCATATGAGGAGGACGCGAACGCCTGTTTGGCACTGGCGATCCATCATGCTGATGCGACGAATCTTTCGGCTCTCGCAGAATCGCTCAGACAGTATCCATGGACCGGCGCGCGGGCGCAGGTAGAACGACGGTTGAGCGGAGGATGGAAAGCGCCAGCCGGGCTGAAGGAGTTCGGCTGGGCCAACCTGCCGAAAGGCGTGAGGCTCATCGCTTCCAACGAGAATGTCCTCAGCCTGGCTCGCGACGACCGGTATGTCTATGCCGGGCATCCCTGGGGCATCGCCATCTACGACTTCGAAGGGAACGGGATCACCCGGGTCGCTCTCGGGGAACAGGCCGAGGCGATCGTCGCGGGCAGCAGCCAGATCTGGGTCGGCACGCCGAAAGGGCTATTCCGGATTGAAAGGGACGGTTGGAGTGTCGCACACATCTGGCTGCACGGCGATGTCCCGGAAGCGAGCCGCAACGCCCGATCCTTCCCCGGTCCCAAAGCCTACGTCTTCGACAACTCCGTGTACTGCCTCGCGCTCGACGGCGACTATCTCTGGATAGGCCTGCACCGCAATGTTCAGCGACTGAACATCCCCACCTTGGAATTGCGCGCGTATTCCTTTGAAGAGCTGAAGATCCCGAGTTGGGCAGGATACGATCGCATTCTCCCTGAAAGAGACTACGTCTGGGCGTGCAGCCCACACTCAGGCCTGCGCCGTTATGACCGGAAGACCGACCTGTGGGAGCGGATCGCGTGGAAGAACCGCGATGTGAGCATGATCGGTCCCGTCGGCGAGCGCTTTTTCGTGGACGTCTACATCGACGACAAACTACGTCACCGGCCCGCGATTCTGAACCGGGCAAAGCTTGACGTAACCCCGATCCCGATCGCCGGCGCCGCGGAAGCGAGCGAGCAATGCCTGAACTCGGAGGTAGCCTACTACGGCACTTTTGGCGGCCGGCTCGTCTTCGGCACGGGCGGTGTAGCGTTTGGGCTCGACGAGGAAAGCCTCCAGCTCCGCCCGATCCCCGAGGGCTGGGCCCGCGAGCAGGATGGGATTTCGAGTCCCGTTCCCCCGGGACTTCGGTCCGGCAGGCCCTGGTTTGGCGCCGACGGGGTGATCAGAAGCGTTGACGACCAAACCGGCCGTCATAAGGTCTTTGGCCAGAATTTCCACACCGGCCGTTGGGTGCTGGTCTCCTTGCCCGATGGGACGCAGGTCCTCGGCGGAAGGCACGAACGGGACTCGGCCCTGGAGCAGTACGGGTGGGAACGGCCCGACGGTTCCGGCGGCCTGCTGTTTCTCAGGAAGGATGGGCGGATCGAGCGCGTCTCTTCCCGGCCCTACAGCGACGTGATTTCCGGTGACGCCGTCCTCGCCGTTGTTCGCGAGGATGAGGCGAAGAGAACATGGCTCTGCACCGACTACGGCTTGGCCGTCCTGGACGATGCCAACCGTGTCGTTGCCAACTTCTCGCGGCCGGACGGCCTGTGCGCGAACCGCGTGACATCGGGACTGATGGTTGAAGGCAAGCTCTACTTCTCCACCGGGTGGGGCGACAGCGGCGGAGGGCTGGCCGTTTGGGATCCGGCGACCTCAGTCTTCACCGCCTTCTTCCAGGCCGACGGACTGGCCACGGACAAGATCGCCCGCATTGAGCCCGCCGATCCCGGCATCCGGATTTTCTACGATCTCGAGTACGGACGAGGCCGAGGTTTCGGGTGGCGTCTTTACCCGCCGGACGTGTTCGATCCCGCCTCACCTGCGTGGCCTTCCAGCCGGCAGCCCCGTTTGATCGACCGCGATGACCAGGGGAACACGGAGAGGAGCAAGCTCCGTCCCCTCCACGGTGGAATAGTCTCTTTTCTCGACGGTTTAGCTATCATCGAGACTCCGGTCGGAACGCGGAAGTACACCGGCGGTGAACATGGTCTGCTGATCGTCGAAGGGGACGGGCCCGTGTCTCTTTCCATCGACACACTTGCAGTCGAAGTAACTACTGACCCGGCCGTCGCATTGAAGGAGGAGGCAAGCCGTCTGAGGATTCAAGTACAGTCGCCTGCCGATCTGGCGCGCTACCGGGGCTCGAACAATCCCTACATCCGCGAAGCCGCGCTTGCCGGGTGCGCCGGACGGATCGCCGACAACCATGACGGAGACTTCATCCCCGAGCTCGTCACCATGTCCGATGACCCTCACCCGCCAGTCCGGTTGCTTGCAGTGAAGACGCTGGGAGAATTGGGATCTCTGGAGGGCTTGCCGGCCGTGGAGAAGGCTTTGAACGATCCCGACCGGACGGTGCGACAGGCTGCCGCGGTCTCGTCCGCACGGCTCGGGCGACTCCCTGCCCTCAGGTTCCTGGAGGAAATCCTGGAAGAAGCCGGGCGCAACGCATACCAGAAAGAAGACCTCTACCTGGCCCTGGCGCCGCTGGCGACTCCCGAAGTATTGGCGCTGTTCCTCCAGTACCCGATACCTGTCGATAACTACGAGCCAAGAGTCAAGATCTTCAAGTTGCTGGGCAACTCTCTGGTTAAGCACCCTTCAGCGGTTCAAGTTCTGCTGCGGGCGCACAACACCTCGGAGCTCAATTCCACGAATTTCAGCCCGGTCTCGTTCGCCTCGGAAGTCTTACGGCATGCCGGAAAAGACCCCAAGATCCTTGCGTTGCTCTACGAGGCGTTGAAGAGCGATGACCGCATCGTGCGCTCAAACGCGGCAAGGGGGTGCGGGGCTATCGGCGATCCGGCGGCGGTTCCACACCTCTTGGAAGCACTCGGTCTGGAGAGCGGACTTGCGCGGGCGTCGATCGTATGGGCCCTCGGCGAATTGGCGGCCAAGGAGGCCCTGCCGAAGCTCACCCAACTCTACGGCGAGGCGCGAAACGACGAGGAACGCCGGCGGGGGGCCGGCTACCGCGCAGCACAGCAAACCGCGTCCGTGCGATCCCAGTACGACAGCATAGGCAGCCTCGACGCCCTGAAGAGCGACTGGGACGAGATCAGAGCCTCGGCTGCTCCGGAACCGCTCCGACCGGACCTCGACGAGGAGCTCTTCACTGCAAAACATGTGCTTGACGCCATTCGCAAAATCGGCCCGTCTGTCGCGCAGGATTTCTACCGCAAACTTGCCGCCGAGAAGAACGCCGACGCCCGCCGGGAGGCAGCCATTCACCTGACCGATGTGCTGATCCTGGGCAATCTGCTGGGGGATTCGCAAAGCATGGTGTGCATCGAGGCAGCCGTGAGCCTTCACCTGCTTGGGGACAAAAGGGCGTCTGCCCGGCTCCTGGCAGGACTCAGCTCCGGCGAACGAGGGGAAAAAGGACTTACGGTGCGAGCGCTGTCGCGTGTGAAAGACGCTGCCGCTCTAGCCTTCGCCCATAGCGGACTGAAGCTGATAGCGGATGATGTGTCGGCAGACCGTTTCTTGCGGGAGGAAGCGCGGAAGCTACTGGGAACCACCCCTTAACTCTTCGGCGGGAGCTGTCTCTGATGGTCGTCGCCAGGGACCCGAGGGATTGGAGTGCGGCGGCAGAGATGGCAAGGGCTGCACCTTATACGGATTTCGGCCACGGCCTTCCGGAGCGCGGACGTCCCGTCCGCACTGGGTTCGCGGGCATCCTGCCCGCGCGCGGGGCATCCTGCCCGGCGTTTTCTTTCGGAGATCGCGATAAGTTGAACAAGTCGGAACGGCGGGCAGGATGCCCGCCGCGCGGACGGGACGTCCGCGATCCCAGTGCGGACGAGACGTCCGCGCTCCGGAAGGCCAACTCTGCCCGCTGCCCGCTGCCCTCTGCCCTCTGCCCTCTGCCCGCTGTTACATGCCCCGTCTCGAAAAATGCTAACCTAACTCTAGACCCCACCATGCTTTCCCGCATTCTGAACAAGGAACAGCAGAAACTCCTGACGGCCGAACGGCAGACACTGAGCCGGCTGCAGCTCGCTCTGTCCCGGTTCGACAGTTCCGCTGACGACCTTGGAGTCCTCCAGAATTCGATCCTCCAGCTGGATGAGCTGTTTCTGATCGTGATCGTAGGCGAGTTCAATGCAGGGAAGAGCGCCTTCGTCAATGCCTTGCTCGGCCAGCAACTCCTCAAAGAAGGCGTGACCCCCACCACGACAAGCATCCAGCTGATCCAGCACGGGCCCAGCCTCGAATACTCCTCAAGCGGGGCGGTATCGACATTGGCTGCTCCGCTGGACCTGCTGGAGGAGGTCAACTTCGTCGATACGCCGGGCACGAATGCCATCTCCCGCGAACACGAAGCCATCACGCTTGATTTCATCCCCCGTTCCGACCTCGTCCTCTTTGTCACATCCGCAGATCGGCCCTTCACTGAAAGCGAACGGGCCTTCATGGAAAAGATCAAGAATTGGGGGAAGAAGATCGTCGTCGTCGTGAACAAAGTCGACATCCTTCGCGATCCTGTGGAAGTCGAGCACATCGAGCGCTACGTGGCGGACAACGTGGAAAAGACGCTCGGCTTCAAACCGGTTCTCTTCTCGGTTGCCGCTCGGGAGACTCTTCGATCGAAGCTCGGCGAAAGCACCGAACAACTCGTCACTAACCGGTTTGCAGAGCTCGAGAAGTATGTCGTCTCGACCCTGGACGAGAAGGAGCGGGTTCGGCTGAAACTGATGAACCCGGTGGGAGTGGGGCTGCGACTGATCTCCAGATACCAGGACGTGATTCAGAACCGCCTGGAGCTCCTCGGCGAGGACAAACAAACCATCACATCAGTCGATGGCCGCCTGTCGTCCTACAAACAGGACATGGCCCGCGAGTTTCGGTACCGGCTGGCCGATGTTGAAAATGTCCTGCATGACTTCGAGAACCGGGGCATGGCGTTTTTCGACGAATACATCCGGATCGGCCGCTTCATGGACCTGATCAACAAGCAACGGGTCAAGGCGGGGTTCGAGCGTGAGGCGGTCGGGGACATGCCTCAGGTGATCGAAAAGCGGGTCACGGAGATCATCGACTGGATGGTTTCGAGTGATCTTCGCTTGTGGCAGTCAATTGTGGACGAATTGCGACGCAGGCGATCCGAACAGGCCGACCGGGTCATCGGACAGGTCGGAGACGACTTCGACGTAAGCCGAAACCGCCTGCTGGAAACGGTCGGCCAGGCAGCGCAACGAGCCGCCCGCACCTTTGACAAGGATGCAGAGGCCAACCGCATGGCCGAGGACGTTCAACTGGCTGTAGCAGGAACAGCGCTTGCCGAGGTTGGCGCGGTCGGCCTCGGCACGATCGTCACACTGGCAGCCAGCAGTGCAGTCGCCGACTTCACAGGGATTCTTGCAGCCAGTGTCATCGCTGTCGTCGGTCTTTTCGTGATCCCGTCCAAACGCCGGGATGCGAAGAACGACCTGAGCAGGAAGGTCGCGGCAGTGCGTGAGAAGCTGATGAAGGGTCTTACCGGTCAATTCGACCGGGAAATCGACCGCACGCTGGAAAGAATTCGAGACGCCATTTCTCCCTATACCAGCTTCGTCGCTGCCGAAAGAAAGCGATTCGAGAGCTCAGGCGAAGAACTGGAAGCGATCGAAGCTGAACTGACTACACTCAAAGAAAAAATCGGTGCCGCCGGATAAGGCGTCGGAACGCTACCTTACCGACGCCGCGCTGCAGCGCCGTCTTTCAGAGCCGCGCATGCAGCGCCGTCTCTCAGCGGAGTAAGCGGTTTCTATGTTGGGCGACAGTGCGGCCATCGCAAATGGAGCCCGCTTACTTCGCTGAGGAGTGCGCCGGCAAAAGGATAGGGGACATCATCCACTCTTTTCCGTGTCCCTCTTTTCAGCGCATTCAGTCAGGGTCCACGCTGGCCGGTGTCGTCATCCAGAGTGACGTCGGAGAACTGCACGGTGAGCAGCTGATCAGCGTTATGCGCGCAGACGGCGAGGCCGGCGTAGAATGTCCGCGGCAGGTCGAAGGCGATTGATCCGCACTCGACAAAACCCCCGTCTGGAGTGCCGACCCAGATGACGAGCCAATCGTTCTTTCTTTCCAGCATCAGACGATTCCCTTTTGTCGAAGGAACCAGCTGACCGGTCTGCTCTCCAGCTGCGCGGCGCCACTGCAGGGCAATCGTTCCGTTCGCATGGAGAAGGACGTCTACGTAGGACGCGTCGCTCTCGAGGCTCTCCCTGAACATCAGACCCGCCTTGGGATACGGGTCGTTTCCTTCGGGAGGGAGCTCAAGCGTGCAGGTGAAGCTGATCCAGTTACCGGAAACGCGGCGCCACAGGAAATGGAAATCGTCCTCGCCTCCATAGATGTCCGCACCACCGCCTTTGATGGTGTACTGCTTCTTGACCGGGTCGTAGCTTGAGGAACCGCGCAACAGGTCCTCGCCAACATCGGTAGCCTGCTCGAAAATTCCGAGCGGTTGCTTCTTCTTGTCTGCCTTCTCCGCCGCGTGGAGTTCGAGCAAGCCGCTCGTAAACAGGAGCACCACCGAAACACTGGCCGACCATCTCAATTTCATCAGTCCACTCCCTTGGGCTTCGCTTAGGGCTTCGTCCTGATATACGGACGGCGAGACGTTTTGGTTCGACCTAGAGGAGCGAGGGAACCTGTGCGGTGAAGAAACTTTTCACTTCGTTCCAGGCGACATTAACGAGCATGTCGGGCATCGGATCTCTTTCGGCTTCCTCAAAGTAAATCAGAGACTTCAGGATATGGATTCCGCTGTAGTTTGCCCGTGTGTACTTCTTCTTGAAGAGATCGAGGAGCGTGGACAGCCCATATTCCTTGGAGACCATGTACAAGTCGATGAAATCTCTCCGCGTGCCTCGGCTCGCGATTGCACTGATCTTCATGCACCCAATGTCCCGGGCGTCCGCGAGGCGCACTTCCTGAAAGGACCGGAACGGGAAAAGAACAGGATAGGGGTAGCTGAGGAAACTGACTTTCACGCCGCCAATCCCCGTGTGCAGTGTCGAACCGGCTTTGCTCACGATTGAGAGACCTTGCGTGCCACCGAGCCTCTGAACCAGCGCCTCCTCGTCGAACATTTTTTTGCAGAAGAAGTCGAGATCGACTGATCGGCGGTGGCCCGACTGCAGGGCAAGGCCTGTCCCCCCCGCCAGGTAGAAGTCTTCAAGCAACGATCGGCCATGCAAGTGGCGAAGTGTGCGTTCAACATCTCGAGTGATAACTTCCGGATGCCAAAGCTGTTCGCGCTGGTCATCAGTCACGGTGCAGACCTCTCGTCCCTGCGGAAATTGGGATGATCCCGCGTCAAGGCAGCCACCTCTTCCGGTGGGACTCCGTAAACCAGAGCCCAGAAATTTGCGGAACGTGGAGACAGCCTTCGTTCAGTGCGCAAGACCTCTTCGATTTCGCCCTGCGAGAATTCGCCTCTCAGCCAGGCGATCGCTCTTTCATCCCCAAACTCTAAGAGTCGGAAGATCGTGTACGCAGGATAAAGGTGGGGGTCGAAATTTTCAAGGTTAACGTCCCAGAAAAAGAGGCGCAAGTGATTGTCAATCACAGGGTTAAGTATATCACAAGGAGGCGGAAAGCATGCCCTCTGCCCACCTTGCTCTACTGGTTGCCTTACCAGTCGAGAACGTGATGAAGCATCGGCCTCCCTTGCCGCCGCACCGCTCCAGAAAAGGGCCACCAACAGGGCGACTGTTACTGCGCTGGCGTCTTCCGCTGCTCGGGTCTGCCTCGGGTGTACCTGTCAAAGACCGTGATCGCCGGGAAGGCATTGCCATCCGGGCCGAAAAAACCCCGGCCGCCTGTGCGACCTCCCCTGGAACGGGGGGCCACTCCCGGTTCCCAATAGAAGAGCCCGATGCCTCGGCCGTTGGGAGTGGCCATCACCTCGCGATTAACCTCCTCGAGAAACTCCCTCTGTCCCTCCGGAGTCTCCGGGAAGGGAGCGGGGCTGTTCAGGTACTCGGCTGGCGCCCAGTTATAGGCCGCCTCCACCACGATGATGTCCTTGTTGTAAGTCTTCGCCATGAAGGCGAGGTTTTCGTGAAGATCGAGAAGGCTCCCGTGCCACCAGGGATAGTACGACTGGCCGATCACATCGTAGTTGACACCGTATGTCTCCAGCTTGTCGAAGAAGTTCTTAGTTGCGGCTTTGTCACCACCCTTGTCGATGTGGATCATGATGCGCGGGCGCGCCATGTTCCCCTTGCCCGCCTCGACGCCGGCAATTCCTGCCTTGACGAAGTCGGCGAAATTATCCCAGTGGGCCGGGAGTTGGGCATCCGGCCAGAGCATGCCGTTCGTGATTTCGTTACCGATCTGCACCATGTCCGGCATCACCCCGGCCTCGCGGAACGCCACAATGGTGTCGCGCGTGTAATCGAAGAGCGCGTCCACCATCTGGGCATGAGTCATCCCCTCCCAAGCCTTTGGAATAACCTGATGCCCCGGGTCTGCCCAAGTGTCCGAGTAGTGGTAATTCAGGAGGAACTTGAAGCCTAGTAGCCTGGCGGCCTGCGCCAATTCGATCGTGTATTTCAGGTCCTGGGGCATAGTCGGCGTGTGGAACAGCCGGAGGCGAATCCAGTTGTAGCCATGGTCCTTGAAGATCTGCAAACCGGGCTTGGCTTCATTGTTATCTTTGAAAACGAAGCCGCGCGCTTCGGCCTGCTTGAGACCCGAGAGATCCGCACCAACGGCATAATCTGCGGCGCGGATTCTGGTCGGAACCAAGAACCCCGCCACCAGGACCAGCAGGAGTAGTCTTCTCATCGCTCATCCCCCTTTGGAGGCCGCCATTGTACTCCTCGGGGGTCGGATGAGAGTGCCAGGGTTTTGCGCAACTTCCTCGCTCCACCCTCGACTATGCAAAGGCGCAAGCATGGCTAAGCATAGCTTGCGCCCTCCCTCCAAAGGACTCCGTCCGCCTCAGAACCCCGGTCGCGGGGACCTGCTTTGGCGATTGGGTGCATCAGTCAGGAGTGTGCGCGCGAGGGACAGGACACATCGCCGCTCGTCCACGTCGTCATCCGTGTTGATCTGCATGGCTACGGCAATCTGATAGTTGGGGAAATACGCCATCTTCGTGCGGTAGCCGGGAAACCAGCCGTCATGCCCGTAGATCGGTCCCAGGTCGCTGTCCTCGATTTCGACTCCCAAGCCGTAACGCCCCGCCTTTCGACTGGGAGCAACAGAGCCGATCAGATCGTCAACGTACGGTTTCGACAGGGCCTTCCCTTCGTAGAGTGTCTTTGCCCAGCGCGCCAAGTCCTGGGGATTCGAGACAAGTCCGCCGCCTGTCCATTCGTTGATCGGGTTGACGACGAGCATTCCACGCGAAACCGTCTTGCGGGGCAGACCGAACCGGTTGCTTCCGCCCACGTAGCCGGGCGCCAGGCTCGGCAGTCCGCGCCGATCGGCCGGCCCGGTCAGCGAAAATCCCAACGGTGTCAGAAAACGCTGAAGAAGCTCCCCGTAGTAGGAGGAGCCGCTGGCCCGTTCAACGATCATTCCGGCCAGAATGTAATTGGTGTCGGAGTAGGCAAAACCCTGACCGGGGGCGAACAGGGCGTCTTTGTCGAGCGCAAACTGAACCAACTCTTGCGGAGAGAAGTGGAAATCAGGGCTCGAGCGAACATGTGTCCGGATGGCCCTGATGAAACGCTCGTCCTGAACATGATCGGGTATGCCGCTGCTGTGGTTCAGGAGCATGCGGATGGTGATGTCAGTCTGATTTGGCAGGCGTCGGTACCAGCGTTCGCGCCCAAGCCATTTGGAAACTCTGTCATCCAGACCAAGAGTGCCATCCTGGGCGAGACTGAGAACGACGGCCGCGGTGAAGCTCTTGCCGACGCTGCCCGCCAGCTGAAGGCTGTCGGGACTCATCTGGATAGCCTGCTCGCGGTCCGCATACCCGGTCGCAAATCCGCGCTGTTGCCCGTCCGCCAGCACAAAGGCGGCAGTCGCACCCGGGAAACGATAGAGCTGCCAGAGCCGATCAAGCTCTCTCTGAAACCTGGCCTCCAGAGTGGGAACGTCCGGCGCCGGCGAAACGATAGCCGGCGCGATTCCGAGAGCGAGGATGAGTGCGATGGCTTGAACTCGTGCCACCATACATCGAGTCTATCACCAGCGGACCGAGTAGACCTCCTGGACGCTGATGTCGCGGGACAGGAGCGGGGCGTCATCGGGCGTCAACCCGCTCCAGGAGGCAAATGTTCCCAGCGGAAGGCGCCCGATCGTTCCGAGCTCCACCACAGTCTCGACCTCTCGGCTTGCGAGGGTCAGCCGAAGGATCCTCCCCGGAACCTCGGCATTGGTCCGGTCCTGGAAGTAAATATAATCGCCGCGGCTCGACCAACTCGGGAACCCGGCCTTGAAACTCTTGACCGTAAAGGTCTTCCCGCCGCCAAGATCCAGAATCGTCAACTCGGACGCCGCGTTAATGGCCGCCATGAAGCGTCCGTCGGGGGACCACCGGGGCGAGAAGAGCCCGGCCGAGCCGGGAAGCGTGCCGACTTGACCAGTCGATAGATTCAGCACCCGGATGACGAATTTCGAGGGTTCGTCGGCGTGAGTGATGTCCACACCGCCAAAGGCGAGCCGGTCGCCGGTCGGGGACCAGGTCGGGTCGGAGGCCGCTTGACCCACCGGCGAAACTTGCTTCAGCCCAGTCCCGGCGTGGGAGATCACCCGAATTGTCCACGGTTCTTTCGAGATGTCCACGAAAGCGATCGAATCGCCATCGGGGGACCAGCGAGGCAGAAAGGCTCGCAACGGAGGAAACGTGAGCTGCCGGCGTTCGGTGCCGTCGACACGGCTTCGCCACAGGGCACCGTCAGGATAGGCGGTGAAGGAGATCCACTGCCCATCTTTGGAAAAATCGACCCCTTCGGCCGATATCCCCGCCAGGTATGGGAGGAAACGACCGGTTGCCGAATCCAAGCGTACCAACTCGGCTCTCGGCGCGGTGCCGAGCACAAACAACTGGCTGGGGTCGTCCGGATTCACTGCCGGCGCCGAGAAACTCAGCGGGCCCGATGTTACCCTGACCGGCGCCGCGGTTGCCCATGGGCGCCATCGGCTGGATTCGGGAATGGCCCACACATCAGTCCGATCGCCGGCGGCCACCTGAAAGAAGAAGGTATTCGTCGCACGACTCCAGATACCGGAAGACGAGGCGTCGAGCCCGGATGACGCGGGAAACACGGGATGGAACCGCGTTCCCTCCTCGGTCATTTCCCACATCGCAAGCGAGGCAGGGGCTGGATCCCAAACGTGAAATCGAATCCGCTTGCCGTCCGGCGACCAGCACAGGCCCGTAGGAAATCCTTTCACGGTAACCAGTTTCCGCGAGCCGGTCCCGTCCTTCCGGATCACGAAGATGTCGTGACCCGCAGCGTAGATGAGGCGCTCGAGATCGGGGCGCCAGGCCGCATCATTGGCGATTATGTCGCCTATTCGACGGGGAGAGCCTCCCGCGACCGGCATCATCCACAACGGAAGAGGCGGCTCACCTTCGCCTGCCAACACCAGTATTTCGGCGCCGTCAGGAGAAATGTTGCACAGGCGCGGGTTTTCCAGCACGGTGGGAAGGGGCATCACCTCTCCGCCGGTAGCCGCAACCTGAGCGAGCACTCGACCGGCCGGGGTGAGCTCCGAAAAGTAAATCCGCTTGCCGTCGGACAGCAGGGGGCCGGATTTCGCCACTCCGTCATGCGTGATGGCGGCGAAACGCAGGGGGGCGTCGGTCATCGGCGAGGTCCAGACTCTCAGCAGTGCAAAGCCCACAAGCAGTAGAGCGACAACGCCGAGCAAAATCCAAAGGAGGCGTCGGGACGACGAGGGCGAAGGGCCGCGCGAAGGACCGACTGATGGCGACTCCACCGGCGAAATGGGCGCGACAATTTCCACAGGCGCGATGAAACGGTAGCCTCGACGGGGAACAGTTTCGATGAGCGTGGGGTTGTCGGCCGCGTCGCCCAGGGTGTCGCGAAGACGCCTGATCGCCGTGTTGAGTCCTGCGTCAAAATCCACGAAGGTGTCGCCCTGCCAGAGCGCTGTGTGGAGCGTTTCACGGCTGACGATGTTCCCCGGTTGCTCCAGCAGCTTGAGCAGGACCTGCAACGGTTGTTCCTGGAGCTTGATTTTGACCCCGTTCTTACGCACCTCTCCGGAACGCGAATCGACCTCGAAGAGCCCGAAACGGTAGATGGAAGGAGGTTGGAGACCCACCGGCTGAACCTCTCGAAAGCGCCAGTATAGCACCTGAACATCCCGCCATCTGCCTTCTGCCTGAAGTCAGACCTATCCGCAAGTCTCTGGAACGTCAATGGTTTCGGTGTCACAGGCTTTTCAGGAGCAATCCATTGGACACAGTTTCGGTGCGACCGAATACTTCGGGGCATGACAAGGGAAAGTGCGACCGTCAATCGTACAGTCGGCTCCGCTCGCATAAGCTCCTGGGGGCAGGTAGTCGCCGCGGTCATCTGTGCCGCCCTGAGCCTGCTGGGCGTATTGGCTGCAGACCAGACTTCCTCGCTCGTCCTCGATGTTCCCTTGGTCAGTCACGCCCCGGATCTTGGTCGATTCCGCAGCATGGCACCCGGTCAAACAGCGCCCGATCTTGTCGAGGTCAGCGACTTCATCCAGCAGGTTCCGTCCGACGGCGCGCCGGCTACCCAGAAGACCAGGGTCTTTCTCGGCTATGACAGCAAAAGTCTTTATCTCGTTTGGGTTTGCAGCGATTCCCAGCCCGCCGCGGTACGCGCCCACATGACTCGGCGGGAAAGGATTTACGAAGACGATTACGTCGAAGTGACTCTGGACACCTTCAAAGATCAGCGCCACGCATTCGTTTTCGCCGCAAACCCGCTCGGTATCCAAGCGGATGGCCTCTGGACGGAGGGAAACACGGAAGCGGACAACACCTGGGACACGCTCTGGCACTCCCGGGGAGAGTTGACTCCGAACGGCTTCTTGGTCTGGCAGGCCATCCCGCTTCGCAGCCTGCGTTTTGAAGACCGTCCCCTGGACAGCTCCCTGGACAGCTCTCTCCGGAGCTGGGGCATCGTGTTGCGACGCCACATCGCACGCGCCGACGAACACGTGTACTGGCCGCGGGTTTCCAGCCGCATCGCCGGGCGTTTGAATCAGGAGGCGCTGCTGCGCGGTCTCCAAAACGCCAGACCAGGCCGCAATCTTCAGTTCATCCCATACACCAGCATGCGCGGCTACCGGTCCTTGGACACCCGCGACGCGGTGAACCCGCGCTTCGCGACGAGACGGGCAGAACTGCGGGCGGGCCTCGATTCGAAGTTCGTCTTCCAAAACAGCCTGGTGCTCGACGTGACGGCTAATCCCGATTTCAGCCAGGTGGAATCTGATGAACCGCAGAACACCGTGAACCAGCGATTCGAAGTCTTCTTCCCCGAGAAGAGACCGTTCTTCATGGAGAACTCGAACTACTTTAGTAGCGGCCCCTTGACCCAGTTGGTCTTTACCCGCAGGATAGCCGACCCTCGGTTCGGCGCAAAGCTCACCGGAAAGCGCGGCGCCTGGACGCTGGCCATGCTCGCGGCGGATGACGCGTCGCCCGGCGAGACCGTCACGGATCAGGATCCCTTGTGGGGCAGGACAGCCTATTTCAGCGTGGTGCGTTTGGCACGTGACATCGGCTCGCAGTCAAGCGTCGGCACGATTTACACCGACCGGGAGTTTGCGGGCCAATTCAACCGGGTGTTCGGAATCGATGCCAACCTTCGACTCGGCAGCAACTGGACCTCGAACCTCCGTTCGGTGGCGAGCGCCACTTCTGAAGAGGACCAGGCGGGAAACCCAACCTGGGGTGCCGCGCATGAGGCGGCAATCACCGGCAACGGTCGACGATTCAGCTACACTGCGCAGTACCAGGACATCTCGCCCGGCTTCGAGACCCAGGCGGGATTCCTGAGCCGCAACGACATACGTCGAATCTATCAATACTTTCACTTCTACTTCCGTCCCGAGGGGAATCACCTGGTTCACTGGGGACCGGAAGTCTCGGGAGAGCGCGTCTACGACCACACCGGGCTCGCAATCGGATACAAGGTCACCGCAAACCTGGTATTCGGGTTGAAACGCAATACCTATTTCGCGCCTATCACCGGCGTTCAGAGCGACACTCTGAGACCTCGTGACTTCTCAGGACTAGCCGAGAATCGTACTTTCTCGGGCGGCTTCGGGGGATTCGTCCTGGGGAGCACACCGGCGCGCTGGCTTTCGTTGCGCACGCTGCTTGTCAGGAGCGACACCATGAACCTTGTCGTGCCCCGAGGGCAGCCCCCGAACAAGGCAGCCGATACCCTGTTCACCCAGGCCCTCACGATCCGGCCATCGGAGAGGCTCCAGATCGATGGGAGCTACCTGCTGGACCGGGTGATTCACGACCGGATTGGACGCGCGGTGTTCAACAACCACATTTTTCGGGGCCAGACCAACGTGCAGCTGAATCGGGAGCTCTCGTTCAGAATGATCGCGCAGTACAACGGGCTGCTTGCCAACCAGGCTTATTCCGCGCTGCAAACGACCAAGAATCTCAATCTCGACTTTCTCGTCACGTACCTGCTGCATCCAGGGACGGCCGTCTATCTGGGCTACAACAGCAATCTGCAGAACCTTGCGCCGGGGTTGTGCAACCGGGTGCCAGGGATGACCGGGTGTGATCCTGCGACGAACGGGCCCGTCCGCAGCTCGGGGCCCTTCATCAACGATGGCCGAATCTTCTTCCTGAAGGTGAGCTACCTGTTCCGACCGTAACCGGGGTAATCGGGCGTGTGCAGAGTCGAGCCTGCCCTGCCGGGGACAAAGCGGAGCAGCGGGGCGGCGGGCAGGTCCCTCAGTTCTGGATATCCTGGATCTGCCTTCCGAGAACTTGAACGGTATTGATCAGGACTTCGCCGGCACCGGTCTTATCAAGATATGCCGCACAACCGGCGGCACGCATCGCCGCCTCCATATCGGACGCGGGATGCATGCTCAAGCCGATGATTCGGCAGTTCGGCATTTCTGCTTTGATCTGACGGGTGGCTTCCAGACCGCTCATCCTCGGCATGGAGACATCCATGATGATTACATCCGGCTGGAGGCTCTTCGCCATGTGGACCGCCTCGAGGCCATCCATGGCGTGGCCGACGACCTGGACATCCGGCACTTCGAGGAGCAGTTGCGCCAAACCTACTCGCACGATCTCGTGGTCATCGGCAAGGAGCACGCGAATACGACCAGCGGCGGAAGCGGCTTGGCACAGGGGCGTGCAACTTTCGGACTGGCTGAGGCTCTTTTCCGTGCGGCCGGAAGACGAGACATGAGCCGGCAGCCAAACCGTCGCCTTCGTCCCGCTTCCGGGCCCGCTGTCTATTTGGAGAGTACCACCCATCGCTGCCATCCGTTCTCGAATGGAAAGGAGGCCGAATCCTCCCTCAGACCGGTTGGCAGGAGACGCGATGGACGGCTCGAAACCGACACCCTCGTCCTTCACCGTGACCTGCATGGACCCGTCCGGCAGGCGATCCAGGTTAAGCTGCGCCTGCTTTACCTGCGCGTGCTTCGCGGTGTTGAAGAGCAACTCCCGAACGACCTGAAAGAGCACCACGCGCGCTTCCTGCGGCAGAGTGTCCTCCTGGCCATCGGCAGACACCGTGACGCTCAGGTGGTGTTTGTCTTCCATCCAGCGACCCAACCAGCGCAAGGCGTGAGAGAAGTTCTGCTCATAGAGGACTGGTGGTGCCAGCTCGGCCGTAAGTGAGCGAGAGACTTCAATGGACTGATCGAGCAGTCGGCGAACGTGCTCCAAATTCGGGCGAGACGACTCCGACGCCTCCTTCATGAGTACAGCGCCGACCGAGAACTTGGCGGCTACGAGGAGCTGCTGGAGGTGGTCGTGCAGAACTTGGGCCAGGCGTCGTCGCTCCCGATCCTCGGCTTGTGCGAGCTCGGTCGCAAGGGCGCACAGCTGGCTCGCCCTGTGCTCGAGCTCGGCATTGGCGGAACGCAGCTCGTCCTCGGCGAGTTCTCGTTCGGTCACGTCGATTCCCATCTCCATGATCAGGGTGGCGCCGTCACTGTCGGTGAAGGGAAAATCGAAGATCTCGTAGTGTCGGCCATCCGGACCGGTCCACCGCCACTCGTGGCGTGCGTTCGTCTTCAACGCCGTGTAGGTTTGACAGTCTTCGCACGGCTCGGTGCGCTCGAACAAGAACTCGAAGCAGCGCCGGCCGCAAGGCTCGCCGAAACGCTCCCTGAAGGTGCGGTTGGCAAAAGGCACGTGGTAATCAGGAGTCAGCAGTGCGACGTAAACCGGCAGCATCTCCATGGCGTCGTTGAGCCGCTGCCGTTCGGCTTTCAGTGCTTCACCGACCCTTCTGCGCTCCGAGATCTCCGCACTCAGTTCCCGGTTGACTCTCGACAGCTCCGCGGTACGACTCCGAACTCGTTTCTCCAACTCGGCGTGCGACTTTTGAAGCGCGTGCTGGCTCGCGAGGAGCGCCTCCTCAGCCCGCCTGCGCTCGGTGATATCCAGGACCATGCCGACCGAGCGGATAATCCTGCCGCTGGCGTCACGAGTGTGCTCGCATTTCTCGTGGACCCATCGGACCTCGCCCGTTGCTTTTCGCACAACACGGTGCTCCATCTCGTATGACGACTTCCCTTCCCGGACGGAACCAGAGTAAGCGTCATCGACCGCCATCCGATCCTCCGGGTGAACGGCATCCAGAAACGCTTCATAGGAGGCGCCGAATTCCTGCGGCTGCAACCCGAAGATCCGGTAAACCTCGTCTGACCAGGACAAGCGATCGTTGATCAGATCCAGCTCCCAGCTGCCCAGATGAGCGATTTCTTCCGCCCGGTTCAGCCGTTCCCCGCTCTCTTTCAGAGATGCTGTCAACGCGTCTCGCTCGGAAAGAAAGCGAGCGAGCTCGATATTCGTCTGGGTCAAGTCGGACAGCATGTGGGCAAGCTTCAATAAGAAATTCATGCCCGACTTAAGGGAATCCCTGCTGATCCGCGGCACCGCCTGGAGCGCAGCAACGTACTCTTCTTCGTCGAAGCCATATCGTCTCGCCTGGGATCGGAAAAGCTGGTAGTCGAGAGGTTCGTCTTCAAAGAAGAATTGACCCGAGAATATATTCCCGACGTGCTGACCACGGACCACGACGGGCGTTGCGATGTCCCACATGTTGTTTTTGCACTTGTAGAGCCTGAACTTCCCGGGTGGAATTCCTGCAGAAAGACACAAGTCGCTTTCCAGGCAGTTCTCACACGTTTCCGGGTTGGCGCGATGGAAGCGGGTGCAGATCTCCTGCCAGCCAACGCCGACCAATACCCGGCCCTTCAGATCAATCAGGCTCATCGGAATGCGGGCCAGGCTATAGAAGTCGTCCATGAGTGACTGGACAGCCTGGACGTCGATCAGTTCCGCAAGCTCCGGGTTTCGGACGTCAGGTTGGGAAGAAAAAAAGCTTTCCATTTCGTATACTGCCGTATTCTACGGGACTTTCGTGGGAACTGCGAGATAACCCGAAACTCTAACACCGGGAGACTGCCGATGCAAGAAACAGCGCGGAAAATCTGGGCCTCGCTGAGTCGCGTTGCAGAAGCTATCAGCAAATCGGGTCAGACAGGGGGGATTTATGGACTCTTCGAAACAGCGGGCAACACTCTCCTGGCGCGTGCCGATGTCCGACTGGGAAGTCGGACCCACTTAGGAGTTGCCCCGGGCAAGGACCAGCCAAGGTGTGGCCCGCGGATAATCGCGGATCAGCGCGGATAATCGCGGATAAGGCGGCCAGCCAGTGATGTGCGGAGAGATTGGTGGCCGCTTTATCCGCGATTATCCGCGCTGATCCGCGATTATCCGCGGGCCAGCCAACGGGAGCGAGCGGTAGATGGGGGCAACAATTTGCTCAGCGCGTGCCGATGTCCGACCTGGAAGTCGGATCTACTCCCTGCTCGCCTTCCAGGTGCCTGCAGGCGTGTAGCTTGATTCGCCCGACGGACGATACGACCAGTTTCCGGTCATCGAGTTGTCGGACCAGTCGCCCTCCAGGAAGATCTCCGCCTGGCCGTCCGGGGAATCATACTTTGCCGACATCTTGTTCCCGTTGAGTGCGGCTTCCTTCACCGGTGTGTTATAGAGCTCGGCACCGTTCGACTCCACTCGTATGGTCCCCGCCGACTTTCCGTCACTTTTCCTCTCGATTGTCATCTGGAAGGTGCCGCTCTGCCCTGCTGACTGCTCCCACGTCCCCTTCCACACGCCACTGAGCCGGTCCTGGACCAGGGGCCCGGTCGTCAATGCCTGGGTTCTGCCGTCGCACGGATCCTCGATCAGGGTGAAGATCAGGGTCTCGCCCTCCGCTTTCCATGTGTACTTGCCGACGCCGGCGTTACAGACAAATTCTCCTCCCTGGTCTGTGATCTCAACCTGATTCCCGGAAACCTTGTAGTTGCCTGTTACGCCACCACCGTTGGCGTGCGTCACGCGAAAAGTGCCCCCCTCTTCGAGGATGAACGTGAACGGTCCCGACTGGTAGGAACCGGTAGGGAGCTTTTGAGGGTCTGCAGCCAGAACCGGGATGCTGACCAGCAGTGCGAAAACGACCAAAAGCGAAAAACAGGCGGAACTTCGAACGATCATGATCTTCTTCCTCCGGGGGTATTTACGCAGCCGGAGTCCGAAAAGTTCGGTCGACCTGGATCCCAGCCCGTCAGCTGGTCAGCTGGTAGTCAGTTGTCAGTTGTCAGTTGTCAGTTGTCAGTAGTCAGTAGTCAGTAGTCAGTAGTCAGTAGTGCGCAGTGCGCAGTGCGCAGTCCGCAGTGCGCAGTCGGCAGTGCGCAGTCCTGCAGTTCCTCACGGCTTCTTCGCGTCGGCGCCTTCGTCCACCTCGCTGGTCGCGCTCCTGACCCGCTTGTATTGGATCCGGCCGTCGCCGCTGCTCTCGACCGGTACGCCTGGCTCGATCACCGCGATTTCAGCTAGCGCCGCCGTCGTATCGTCCCCAAATCCGGAAAGCGCGGAGAGATTCACGAACCGGGCCGTAACCGGCTGCGAAAAAAAGACTTCCTGCGGCGAGAACGTCGAGACGAGATCTCCCCGCTTCACTTCGCGCCACTTGACACCGTCGTCGCTGACCGAAACGGTGTACAGGCAGATGTCTCCCTGGTGCTCGCGATGGTTCTGTCTCGGCATGAGCACGAGCCCCGACATTTTGACCGGCACGGGGAAACTGATCGTCAGCTCATGCGAGTGTCGCTTGGGTTCTCCACCGATTGTCCAGAACGTATTCGGATCCCCGTCAATGACAGCGTCCGGGTTCCGCCCGTCTGCCTGGACGCTCGCGCCAAGCCGTTTCATCACCGTCGTCTCGAAGAACAGCGAGCGAAGCTCATCGACTGACACCGGGATCTGGGGCTTGAACCGTTCCGTTCGCATGTAATCGAGGAGCGAGCGTCGCAACGCCTGCGCAACGGGGCGGCTGGCCAGGTCGCTCTCCAGATCGAAGGCCGCTACCATGAGTTTTCCCATTCCGACTCTGCACTCGAAAACCGAGCCGAGCTTGTAGTTCCGGTTCCAGTCATCGATCGGCTGGACGATCGGGGCGAGTCCCGCCGGAAGGCGATCCAGGTTGACCGCCCGGCTGCCGCGCGTCAGTTCCGTCCACTGCCAGTCGCAGAAGAAATCGGTCGGAAAACCAGCCAGCGCCGGGTGCGCCTTGGCCACCCAGAGGCCGAGCATGCGTCCCCAGCCCGGATTCATCAGGCGATTCCAGAACACGGGGATGGCGTCGAGCGGAGGACTTATCCAATCCAGGTCCGCGGGCCGCGGCAGGAACAGGACCTTGCCGCCGGCGGCGAGCGCCTCCTGGATCTCCTCCCAGTCACTGGTGACCAGGACATCCACGGGCTCGGGCTTCGGGGTGTCCGCCGGATAGAGCCAGAACTTCCAGTCGTTTTCGATCGGTGTCCCTTCGAGCCCGACGATCAACCTGTATGCCCTGGGTGCCTCCAGCTTCGAAAGGTCCACCGAGATGTTGCCGATGGGCGTGTTTTTACCGACCCGCAGGGTCGAGACCGGCAGTATCCCGGACATCGCTCTTCGTCCCGCTTCGTCCTCGACCCGGATGTAAGGGACGATATTAAGCATCGGCTCCCCGCCGTAGTGCGCGACTTCGACCGGCACGTTGAAGCTATCGGCAGTAGTGAAAACGCGTTTTTCCAGACGCGCCAGAAGCACCGTCCTGTCGCAGAAACGGCGGAACTCCTCGGCCGTCGCATAACCCTTCCCTTCCCAGAATGCGTCAAGCAGTCCGACGAGCGCGGTTCCCTGCCCCACGTAATCGTGCAGGTCCAGGAGCTGAAAGCCCCCGAGTCCCGGGGTGCGCAGGTTGGCCTCGATCTCCTCTTTGTAGCAGGCCAACTGGTAGCGGCCGGAGGCCATGGCGAAATCTTTGTTCCGGGCAGCCAGGCCATGCGCGGCCAGCGAATCCTGGAAGATTTCGTAATTCCCCGGCCTCAGGTAACCGGTGAATTTCCGGATGACGTCGTAGTCCGGATAGGCGCACCACTGGCCGAGCTCATGGGAGGCGACCGGGACGTTCACGCCGACGAGCGACGATGCGTAATCTTTGCCGAACCACGCGGAAACGCCGCGCAGCATGTTCCGCCCGATACGGTGCACAGCCAGGTAGTCGGCGCCGGTGACCGGGCCCGGAGTGTCGATGAGCGACCACCCGGTGCCGGTCGTGTAGAGGCGGCGCGGATCTTCCTTCCGAAATCGCTCGACCCAGGCCGGCAGCGACTGCTTCCAGTTGCCTCCGGGCTCGTTGCTGGGCGAAAGGAGCATGAAGGACGGGTGGTTTCCGTACGCGCGGATCATGCGCTCGGTTTCCCCGTACATCATGCGTTCCATGTCGGTGCCGGGACTGATCTGGTTCCACATGCCGCATTCCGGCTGCAGGTAGAATCCCAGCTCGTCCGCGGCGGTGAAAGCGGCGTCGGGCGGGCACCATGAATGGAACCTCATGTGGTTGAGGCCCCACTCCTGGCAAGTCTTGATGATCCGTTTCCAGGAGGCGACATCGGTCGGCGGGTAGCCGGTCAGCGGGAAGTCCCCGCCGCTATGGGTGCCGCGCAGATAGATCGGGTGGCCATTCAGGAGGAAGTCGGTCCCCCGCGCCTGGAATTCGCGCAGTCCAAAGACCAGCTCCCGCTGATCGTCCGCCTGGGGCCCGGTCAGGCGCAGGGAGAGGCGCTGGAGCGCGGGCGAGAATTCGTCCCACGGTTGCGGGTCTTTCCCCAGCGAAACTTCCAGTTCGGCGGTGCCTCCCTTTTCGTCCCAGGAGACGGGGGCCGTCGCGCCTCCGGCCGACACACTGCCCGACCCGGATTGTCCCGTTGCGTTGCCGATCCTGGTTCTGACGACCGCGGACTTCTTTGCGAGGTTTGGGAAGACCTGGGCGTCATCGATCCAAACCGGCGACGTGGACCGCAGCTCGATCGCGCCGACGATCCCGTTCCAGCTGCTCCCCAGGGAATCCGAGACGGAGTGGGCATCCAGGCGGTATGGCATGATCATCCGGTTGTCGACGCGGATGCTGAGGCGGTGTTTTCCGGGCGGGACCTGGCCGAGATCGTACTCATGCGGCGCGCACAGACTCTTGTCGGAACCCACCCTGCGGTCATCGAGCCAGACACTGCTTTCCCAGCGCGGCCGCTCGAGCTTCAGAACGACCCGTCGCCCCTGCCAGCCCGCCGGAATCTCGATGTCACGCTGGTACCAGGCGGCGCCGAGGTAATGCCGGGGAGGCTGGCAGATGAAAGGGACCTTGACCTTCCCGGGATCCGTGTAGGCCTGATAATCGGCCCGCAGGAACCAGGACCGATCGTAGAGCGACAGGACCCAGGGAGTCTTCGTGCTGATCTCGTCGCCGTATCCCTGCGCCTGGAGTACGCCGGGGAGCGCAATCCGGTCCGTCAGATCCTTCCCGAACCACCCTTCGCTCACGCCCTTATCCTCTCGGTCCAGCGCAAACCGCCACTGCCCGGCCAGGGGAATGGGGGCGGCAGCAGGACGTGCTGCTGGAGCGGAGGCGGCCGACCCACCCACCAGCGGGCCGAGCAAAAGTGCTCCGAGGAGCACGGCGATTACCGACTGTACGCCCATTCTTGCGAGAAGAAGTCTTTTGGTCTGCACTGTCGTCACCCCCTGGTCCCCGCCTAGTCTGCCCTTCGCGGGAGCACCCGTCAATGGCGCAGGAGAGAAGGCTGCCCGGGCCCTGCAGATTCGGGGGCCTGACACGTTGGCTCTCCGTTCCGGCAATGCGCTCCCTCATTCGTTTGAACCTCGGCGGCTTGCTCCCCCTTCGCTTCCCGGATACAATGCCGGGCTATGAAAGACCTTACCAGGAGACAGTTCGTCGTGACCGCGGCCGCCGCGGTGCCGCTCGTTTCACAGCTTTGCGCCGAACCCCTCGGCATGCCCTTGGGCTGCCAGGTGTGGCCGGTCCGAGAGGCGCTTAACAAGGACTTCGAAGGCACCCTGAAGCAACTCGCCGCCGCCGGCTTCAAAACCATCGAGATGTGCTCGCCGGACGGGTATTCCGGCGCCGGGTTCGCCCCGTTGGCGAAGATGAGCGGCGCTGAGATGCGCAAGGTGATCAACGGCGCCGGGTTGGAGTGCCGAAGCTCCCACTTCACCCGCCAGGAGCTGAGAGACCGCCTGGACGCCCGCATCGCCTTTGCGAAAGAGCTCGGGTTGACGCAGATGATCCTCGCCACTTTTGGCTTGGGGGACAACGCCCCCCTGAGCGATTGGCAGCGCGCCGCGCAGGAACTGAACAAGGTCGGCGAACAGACGCTCAAAGCGGGCATTCAGACCGGATTTCACAACCACCACAACGAATTTCGTCAGATCGACGGAGCGCTGATTTACGACAAGCTGTTGAGCGAATTTGACCCCAAATTAGTGAAGATGCAGTTCCAGGTCGCCGTGATCAGCATCGGGTACAAAGCAGCCGACTACCTGACGAAGCACCCGGGGCGGTTCATCTCGCTCCACCTTGCGGACTGGTCCGCCGCCGAGAAACGCCAGGTTCCAGTTGGCCAGGGAGAGGTGGACTGGAAAGGCCTGTACGCTGTTGCGGGAAAAGGTGGCGTGAAGAACCATTTCCTCGAAATGGACCTGGAGCTTATGAAGGCCAGCATCCCCTACCTTCGGTCTTTGAGCTAGCCGCCCGGGGTCTCTGCCGACTCCCGCGGGAAATCTTCTGTCGCGACCCGGTCCGGACCGGGTCAAAAGCGAACGACCGCGCCCAGTGATACTCGCTGGGCGCTCAGGTGGCTGTTTTCCCCATCGATGACGATGTAATCCCATTGGAGTGGCCGAAACGCAAACCGGTCGGTCAGCCCGAGGTCCACGCCTCCGCCAAAACCGTAGGCGAAATTCCAGCCACCGTTCACCCTCGGCTGGCCTGTGTAGTAGTGCCTCCCAGCCAAACCCCGGGCGAATGCAATCCATCTGTCACCCCGGAAGGACACCTGCGGCCCCAGGAGGAATGAATAACGGTTGGCAGTGTCGGCGTTCGAGAGGAAGGCAAATTCGGGCGATTGCCGGGTTGTATCCACGACCAGCCCGAACCGAGGAGTGAAGTTGAAGCTGACGGCGGCATTCCAGCCAGCCAGGCTCATCCCATTTTGTCGGTGCTGATAAGTGAAGCCTCCAAAGAGTTCAGCACGCGGGGCTGCCTCCTTCTCGGTCGTCGCAAGTGGACGTTGCTCCGCCGTCGACTGCGCGCAAGCCATTCCGCAAAAGACACAAAGAACAACGGGAACACTGAAGGTAAGACGCATGGCTGATCCCCCTGAGATTCACTGCTTCGGTGTTTGGCTGAGGACGGGACGAGAACTGACCGGGAACAAGACCTGAACAGCCCGTCCGCGCCCGTCGGTACTGTATTTATTGTAGCAAGGCCGGGAGCCGACCCTGAAGCGGCACCGCGACACTTCCTCGCCCAGTAGCTTGTCCGCGGTACAGGCTTCCTGCAGGGGCCCCCCTCCCGCGTCCGGTTCCGGAGCTCCTGGAGCCAGAGCGAAAAGCGCTGGAGAATTCCACGGGGAATGCTGCACAATGAGGCTGCCGGCTGAAGGCTCAGCCGTTAAATCAACAACATTTCTAACCGGGGAAATGGTGAACGACATGACGAAGCGAAGAGACTTCCTTAAGACAGGCTTGGCGGGAACTGCCGGACTGGCGATTGGCAGCATGGCGTTCACTGCCAAATCCTATGCTTCGATTATCGGCGCCAATGAACGCATCAATCTGGCGGTGATTGGAATCCGCAATCAGGGCACGGTCCACATCCAGAATTACTGTGGGTTGAAGGACAGCCACAATGTGGTGGTAAAGACGCTCTGCGACACCGATGAAGCCCTGTTCGGACCGGCCGTGAAGATCGTCACGGAAAAGACCGGGATCCAGCCGGTGACCGAATGGGACCTGCACAAAGTACTGGACGACAAAGAGATTGATGCGGTGTCGATCGTGACACCCAATCACTGGCATGCCCTGGCGACCATCTGGGCCTGTCAGGCCGGCAAGCACGTGTACGTGGAGAAGCCGATTTCCCATAACATTTGGGAAGGCCGGAAGATGATCGAGGCGGCCCGCAAGTACGATCGCATCGTCCAGGTGGGATTGAATAATCGCTCGTCTCAGAATGTCATCGAGGCCATTCGCTTTCTCCACGACGGCGGTATCGGCGAGATCTTCATGGCCCGGGCCCTCGTCTTCAAGGCTCGCGATTCCTACGGCATCGCCAAGGACAGCCTGCCGCCCGCGACCTTCCACTATGACCGCTGGTTGGGGCCCGCTCCCTATCGCCCCTACAACGTCAAGCGGAGTCATTATTGCTGGCACTGGTACTGGGATACGGGAAACGGGGACAGCGGAAACACCGGCCCGCACCAGCTCGATCTGGCCCGCTGGGGCATGAACAAGAACGAGCACCCGGTCTCCGTCTATTCGGCCGGAGGACTTTACGGACTTCGCCAGGAAGAGCTTCCCGTGGCGGAAAGGACTCCCGGAAAGATGGTCTACGGCGGAGTCGAAGCCTACGGCCGGGACAAGACGTCCCAGGAAACTCCGAATACCCAGACTGCGGTGTACAAATACAACGACGGAACGATGCTCGAGTTCGAAGTCCGGGGACGGTACACCAATCACGAAGGCAGCCAGGGACAGGAAGTCGGCAACCTGTTCTATGGCTCGGAAGGATGGCTCGAAATCAGCGGTTCCACCTGGAAAGCATTCCGGGAACGGGAAAGAAAACCCTTTGCCGGTTCAAAGGAAGAGCGGAAAGGAGCCGGACGGCAACCACTGGGCCAATTTCATTGAGGTTCTGCGATCGGGCAAGAAGGAGGACCTGCACGCGGATATCGCTTGAAGGCTTCTTTTCATCGGCTCTCCCGCACCTGGCCAATATCTCGTATCGTCTCGGCCGCGAATTGAAATTCATGGGCGAGTACGAGAAGTTCGCCGACGACCCCGAGGCCGACACCATGCTCAGCCGGGCCTACCGCCCTCCCTACGTGGTTCCCGAGGAGGTATAGACCGGGGGAAAAGCGGACGGGAAAAGCGGAATCGGCCAGGTCCGGCCGGCCCAGCTCACGGGGGGGCCGGCAAACAAAATTGTGCATACTGGGCAACTCCTTCACTCCAGTAGCCACAATATGTTGTGTGCCGGGCAGGAGGAGCATTCCACCCAGCTCCAGCGAGAGCGAGCGGCGAGCAATCACCGTAAGGAGCCGCGCACGGCAGAGGGTGTTGAAAAAGCGGCCTCGGACAGATGGCGCTCATGACAATACACAAGAAAGTACAGCGCGTGCGCACGAGGACGTCGATGAGTTGCATGTGAACCGGCAGGGCGGGCGTGGGAAAACGGGTCAGTAAAAGGCTGTTTACACGCAAGTAAACATTTTCAACACCCTCGGCAGCGAGCGCCAGCGAGCGAGTAAGCGGACCAGCCACCCAGCCCCAGGGGGCAGCCGCGAGTATCAAGAGCCAGACTAAAGAGCATGTTGGCTGCTCCGCTTACTCGCTCGCTGGCGCTCGCTGCCGAGGGTGTCGAAAAAGTTCGGAGACGAACGGAGTATAGGTAGGTTTTTGGAGCCCGGAGGGGCGAAAGCCGCGTAGCCCCGGGTGACCGAAACCCCGTTTCGGGGTGAGGGAGCCCGGGGTAGAGAGTCATGTGGTAGGGAGCCCCGGAGCGGGCGAAAGAACGGCTACACGGCCTTTCGCCCCGTCCGGGGCTCCGTTCGTTTCGCTTGTTTGACCCGGGTTCCCTCACCCCGAAACGGGGTTCGGTCACCCGGGGCTATAGAAGCCGACCTGACCAGGGAGGGTGTTCGCCATGAGGCTTCGGCTGCTCGTGCTGTCCTTCGTCCTCGCATTTCTTCTTTTGCCGCACAAGACAACCGGTGACCAGACTCCAACCGGATCCAAATGGACTGCCGTGAAGAGGTGGAACATCTGGACCAAGGTCACCTATGACCATACATTTAACCAAACGAACGAGTGTGGAGGTTCAACCCACACCACCGAGCACGAGACCACGGAGACCACCGGAACTCTCGAATTTTTTGAGCACAATTACGAAGAAAGTCCGGAAGGCGTTGATATCGTCAGCTGGTACTCGGACTCCGGCCGGGCATCGGGTTCCAAGAGCGTCAAGGAGGAGAGCATCGACTGTGAAGGCAAGCGCATCTCCATGACGATCAACGGGAGCGGCCCCGATACGGGAGGAACCTACGTAGGGCTCCGGATCGATCAGAAAAAAGGGCAGTACGATTTGAACGCCCACACCGGGGCCAATTACACCATTTTCAGGCACATCGTAACACCATCCGGAACTTCGGATGACCATTGGGAATACGGGCACGGTCATGATTACCCGATCGACGAGGTTCCACTCCCCGGGGGCGCGAGCACTGTCCTGTCCGGTACCCACGTTTTCGACACGCCCCCTTACGCGGGTAACGGCACGCGGATTTTCCTCGAATGGCGGCTCACCCCGGCCGATCGTGAAGAGCTGGAAGTAGTCGTGGAGCCTGACCGGTACGAGGAGTGGCTGCCGGAGGGCGGAGAAGACGAGGACTCCATCGGAAACGGCATGTTCGTCTTCGCTAGACTCCAGGCGAAAGACGGAAGCACGCCGCAGCAGAAGGCGGTTCGGTTCATTTTCGAGCTGATCGACACTTCCCGCAACCCCGGAGTCTGCGGCAATCGACCTCAGGCCGCGGATGTCGACTACGACATGAGGTTCGACAAGGAGATCAATCGGAATCTCGAAGTCACGGGGACCTGGCTCCAGACGGCGCAAACGAAGAAGGGCGAATACACCGATGCAGGGGCTACCATCTGCAGCTACGACTACGGAGGCTACTGTCAGCTCAAAGTCAGGGCGGTGCTGACGGACGGTAGCGAAGTCGTCGGACATCTGAAGGGCGACACGTCCCAAACGGACATCCGGGTGCCGAAACGAGCGGCCGATTCAAAGATCGCGGACGCGTGGAAGAAGAAAGAGGCGGTTCAGTCGCTTGGCGACGGTGACGACAGCGATGAAACTCCCAAGCTCGATGGGCACAACGGGGATGGCCTGAGTCTCTACGAGGAGTACCGCGGGTTTAGAGAGAACGGAGAGTTCTTCCGCGCCAAACCCAAACGCAAGGAATTGTTCATCGTGGACAAGGTCGGAAACAGAACCAAGGATGGCATTGCTCTCCTGCGGGCTGCAACCGGCCTCCTGATTTACGACAGGCTGCTTCCAAACGAGGCCGATGAGGAAGGTGTTGTGAACAGCAACCACGCCGGGGTTCCTCGTGTTGGGAACAAATGGGCGGTTCGAATCGAATACCTCCCGGGCAAGATCGGATACGCCTACGCGGAGGGAGAAACCGGCGGGCCGAAAAAGGTCGTCATGACGGACGACTATGATCCAGGGCCCGGAGGCTGGAATAAATCCTGGGGGAAAAGGATCATCACGGACGAGTATGCCTCGACCGTGGCGCATGAAATACTCCACACGCTCAGCGTCGACCACCACGGAGAAACCGATCTGAAAGAAAGAATGTGGATGAGGGCAGTTGGAGACCTGGGCCTCATGGAGATCAAGGAGTACAACGTCACAAAAGGCGTCGCGTATGGCCCCGGGCAGGTCATTCGAGTTATGACCGAGGATGGCCGGGAGCTTGGGGCGAACAGCCGCTCGATTAACCTGCCGCAAGAGACGTATGTTGCGGCCCGGGGTGGACAGCACAGCGGGCATGAGGACTGCCTTATGCGTTATTCCTGCGCCGATGCGTATGTCTCCCCGACCGATTCGTCGGTCCGCTATCTGGTCACGGACGAAATGACCGGCCTCGGTTTATGCAGGGATCCCCGCGGCACCGGTGTGAATGATCCGGGGCGCAAGCCCCGCCCGCGGCACGGAAATGCGGGCAGTGGGAACTGCTACGAGCAGCCATGTGTGAACGACGCCGCTCACTAATGAGGGTGCATCGAAGTTGTGGGAGGGTTGTTGGATGACGCGTAAATCCTGCCTGATCGTCGCCGGGCTCGTTGTGTTTGTCGTAATCGCCTGCATTCTAGGCGTCGGGGGGTGGATCGCGTGGACGAGGCTCCTGAAACCTGCAATGGCGCCGAAAACCGAGCGCGGACAATCCACCATTCACGAGACAGGCAAGCGATCCGAGTTGCCCTCGGTTGAAATGCGCGTCGATTCGGCCGGCCAAGGCAAGGCCTTCCCCGGCTGGCCGGTGTTGGTTCGGGTCTCGATCCGATGTCCCTTATCTTCCGAGTCCCAGGCCCCGAAGCCGATTGTTCTTTCAGGACGAAATGGGTCGTGGCAGGACTCCTTGCGCCTGGGCATCGAGGATGCCGCCGGCAAGCGAATCGAATGGCCCTGGCGGCAGCCGACCGCGGAGCGAGGGCCGGTGACGCTCGATGGCCGGGTGGGAATCGAGTGGATCTGGTGGCTATCCGGCGAGGAAACGCGAAGCATTGCGCCGGGTAAGTACACGTTCAAGGCGGTTCTCGACAGCTCTGCTGTCACAACGGCGGAGGCTTGGAAGGGCACGGCCAACAGCCAGCCCGTAACTCTTGTCTTCGAATCGCCTCGTCAATATTCGCCCGCCGAGGAGGCACGCAAAGAGATCCAGGATGCCCGGGTGGACGCCCTCGGCGGGAATAACGATGCGGCCGTCACCCGCCTCCTCGCGCTCACACGGAATCAGCCGAAGAACGTCGAAGCGCTTTCAATGGCCGCTTCCCTGGCTGCCGAGGCCGGGAGGCTGGAAGAGGCTCAAGAAATGTACAGCCGCGCCATTGAAGCCTGGTATGAGAGCTCCACGAAACCCGATGCTATCCCGGTCCCACTGCTGAGAGCACGGCGAGAGGTTCGGAAGCGGCTGCTGGCTCGAGAACGCTAGCGACGCGAAGGCAAATCACCGGTTCTCCGCTAACTCTTGTCGTAAACCGAAACGGTCTTTCTCTCCCCTTGCGGGTTAATTGACGTGGAGTCAACCCGCATGGTCTTGCCACCGTCCGTCAAGGTGTAATGAGTGGTGAGTCCTCGGGCCCGGACCCGGAGAGTTCCGACGGAGAATCGGACCCCGGAGAATCTCCACCCGGTCATTGCGATTCCGGCCAGGTCCGCGATACGGTAGTTGCTGATGATGAACCGGCGCCACTTTCTGATTCGCTCACTCATGACTGCAGGCGCTGCAAGCCTGGCCACCGGCTTTTATACTTGGAAGTTCGAACCCCACTGGCTCGAATTCGTCACTCGCCGCCTGCCGGTGCGCGGGCTTCCCCGCTCTCTTTTCGGAGCGACGCTGGCACAGCTCTCGGATCTCCATGTGGGGCTGCAGGTCGCGGACAGCTATATCCTCGAGACCTTCCGTCGTGTAGCTGCGCTCAAGCCGGATATCGTCGTCTTCACCGGCGACCTCACCAGTTACCACGCTGACGTCTTCGCGCACGCCGAGGATGGAAAAGGGGACTGTCCCCTGCTCATCCCGTCACGACAATACACAAAAAAGTAAAGCGCGTGCGCACGAGGACGTCGATGAGTTGCATGTGAACCGGCAAGAGTCGACCGGAACCGAGTGTGTCGGAGCCGCGCGCGAGCGCCTTCCAGCGAAGCAAGCGGGTTGTAACAGTAGGCAGATCGCATGCCTTTTTGCAGCGTCAGTGCGAGGGACGTGCGGTCAGCTAACTGTTACAACCCGCTTGCTTCGCTGGAAGGCGCTCGCGCGCGGCTCCGTCAACACTCGGTTCCGGTCGACTCTTTCGAGGGCGGGCGTGGGGAAAACGGGTCAGTAAAGGCTGTTTACACGCAAGTTAACATTTTCAACACCCTCGTTGCATGCGCGGCTCCGCCGGCCCCCATATGACCCCGCGTAATTCCAAGGAGAGCGTCTCGGAGAGCGAGCGCGCGGCTGCGGGCGGTGGTCTTTGAGGATAGAAAAGGGGATAGAAAAGGGGACTGTCTTGCTTGTTCCACGTTAGGACCGACACATCTTTAGAACCCGGGCACCACGGGTGGCCGAGGTCCGGAGGACTGACACGTGACTGGTAAACGGAGGTCTACACGTGTCGGTCCTGTGGGTGGTCAGACCCGGGCGAGTTGCGGGCGCGTTGCAGGCGGGGGGCCGGCTGGACCGCGGATATCAATCCAAGAGGGACGCAACGCGCCGCCAGTCTATCGTATGACAGGCTTCGCGGAGACGCCTGGCTCCGATAAACCCCGGTGAGTAACCACGCCAGGCGAAATGGACAGTGATCAGCTGCCAGTCGCCTCGCGACCTCGTGCGATCGAAGAAGTCCGGATTGAGCGCCACCAGCGCCTTGCCCTGGCCGGTGACTGCGGGCGCCAGTCCCGAGCGATAGAGATCCTCCTGCTTGTCTCCCGGGCGCGCATACCAAGCCTGAGACTCCTGCTCTGCCGGCTTCATGGCGTCCAGTTCCCTGCGTAAAGCGCTCACGATATCGCGCTGGAATCTGAGTGGATCCGGGTCAGCGCTTCCGACACCGGACTTCTTCAGATTCGCCGCCATTTCGGACTCCATCACTTCGGCTTTGCGGCGAAATTCTTCCGCCTTTGCCGGGTCGATCTTCTTCAGGCGCTCGTAGGCCTGCTCCCGCGCTTTGCGCCGCTCGTCCGCCTTGCTGACCCATGCTTGATATGGATCAGCCGCACGCTTGCCGAGGCGCTCGGTGTTTCGGGCCAGCTCGGCCTCGTGAAAGCGGATCAAGGCGTCCAGGTACTGTTTGCGAGTAACCGGGACCCAATATGGGCGCGCGTTTTTGGTGATGATCAGAAGCGCGTCGTCATACAAGGGGAATCCACCGACTTCCGCTGTCTTCTTCGGTTCGAAGCAGACATGACGCCCGTCGCTGAGCAGCAGATGAGGAGCGCCGAAGACATCGTAATCCGTTCCGTTGAAGGTGGCTCTTGGGTCGTTAACCCAGATCCCGGCACCGGTGGAATTCTCCCCTCCCCAGACGGCTTCGCCGTTTTCACCTTCAACGAAATAGTAGATGGTCAGCCCTATCTGAGCTGGAACCACCCGCTCCCTGCAATTGGCGGCGGGTTGTGAGCATTGGTCGGGAAGCCAAGTGCGGGCGCGGAACCGCGGCTGAAAACCGAGGGGCGGATTGAACACGCTAGCCTCTCGCACGACGCCGGCGAGCGCTTCCATCCTTTGCCCGAAAGCTTTGGCTTCAGCTGAAGTAAGCGCGTACTGGGAATAGACTTGAGGCTGGATTTCCTGGCCCCACGTACCGGGTTTATTCTCGAAAGAGCCCGATTGAGCGAACACCGAGGCTATAAGGAGAAGCCAAAGCACTGCGGTTCCGATCAGGTTGGTAGTTCCTGCGAAGGCCCTATCGTGCGTGCTCATCCTGCTCCTTTCCGTTGACGATGCCGAGCATAGCCATTTTTCATGCAAGAGTCATCTGTCTTCCCCGGTCGGAGTTTGAGAATTCGGAACTGCGGCTGCAGACGGATGTGTCTTGAATAGGTCGTGAATAGATCGTGCCGTATCTAACCTAGTTGGCAGCCTGAGCCAACCAACTGCTTCGATTCACCAAAGCGCAAGTCCCCGGGGTTGGGCAGTGCTTTTTCAAGAAGCTTCCTCTTCTTATGATCTGAGGTTATGATCGCTGCCGGGAAACAATTGTCCCGACGCTTTGTGGCGTGAGATCGGGATTCCAGGCTTTCAAAACCGCCAGGCGGGCCGCCCGTTGAGAGAGTGAGGAGGGAGTCATGGAGAAGGGCACCAATCGGGCTTCTGCTCAGCCCAAGACGACAGATCAGACTTTCCTGCAGCCGGGGGACGAAGCGGCTGGTGATCGGAGCCGCCTCAACCGGCGGGATCTCCTGCAGGGTTTCGCGGTTCTGGGCGGCGGGAGCATGGTCGGCCAGACCCTGCTGCAGGCGCAAGGCTCCCAGGCGCAAACTTCGGGGGCGAACGCTTCGGTAAAACAACCGGAGCCGGTCCCGGCGGGCAAGTCAGCGGTCGCCGAGATTCCAAAGCCAGCGCTCTCCGAGAAGGAGATCCTGGACAAAGCTCGCGAGCGCCTGTATCCCACCTGCCGTGTTTGCCCGGTCTGCAACGGCGTGGCCTGCTCCAGAGATTCCGGCAGCGGAATTTCCGGCGCCGGATCGGGTATGTCGTTCCAAAACAACTTCACCGCTCTCCAACGCGTCCGGCTCGTGATGCGAACCGTGCACGATGTGACGAAAGCCGATCCCTCGACCACGATTTTCGGTCACAAGATCTCCTTCCCCGCCGTGGCCGCTCCCATGGGTCCAGCCGCGACCCGGTTCGGGAAAGGGATGCCGGTGGCCGACTGGTTCGAAGCCTTGATCGGCGGATGCAATGCCGCCGGCACGTTGGGCTCCGTAGGCGACGACCCGAGATACCCGCCCGATGATGTGAAGAGCCGGCTGGAGATCCTCAAACGCTTCAACGGAAAGGCCCTGTACAACAGCAAGCCGGCTCCTAACCCGATCATTCTGGACTGGCTGCCTCTCATCGAGGAATCCGGGGCCGCCTGGCTTTCCATCGACGTGGACTCCGGTCCCAAGAGCGCGGCCGAACTGCGCGAGCTGGTCAAGGCGTTCAAAGTACCCATCGTCGTCAAAGGCGTCATGACGGTGGACGACGCTTTAAAGTGCGTCGACACCGGGGTTGCGGGGATTGCCGTATCAAATCACGGCGGGCGCCGGTTGGACCACACACCGGGTACCGCGGAGGTCCTGCCGGCCATCGCTGCCAGGTTGAAAGGCAAGATCCCGATCCTCACCGACGGCTGCGTGCAATCCGGTCACGACGTGCTGAAGTACCTGGGGCTGGGCGCGGATGTGGTCATGGTCGGCCGGCACATCCTGCGGGCCGCGTACGGAGGCGGTCCCGACGGAGTTGCGCTGTTCATGAACCGGATGCGAGGCGAATTCGAGCGTGCCATGGTGTTGACCGGCGTAGCATCGGTGTCGGAGATCAACAGCACTATCGTCAGCATCGCCTGAGAGTGCGTCGTGGGCTCGGCTGCCTCCTGGTCCGGTATCTCAGCGACGGCCTTCTGGAGCGCGGACGTCCCGTCCGCACTGGGTTCGCGGGCATCCTGCCCGCCCGCCGGGCATCGTGCCCGGCGTTCTCTCGCGGAGATCGCGACAGCTCGGCCCACGCGGAACGGCGGGCAGGATGCCCGCCGCGCGGACGGGACGTCCGCGATCCCAGTGCGGACGAGACGTCCGCGCTCCGAAGGCCGATTCCGTCCCGCACTTTTTGCCAGATCGGGACGGCCGATATACGCATACTGAGCAGCTTTTGCCGCACTCACAGCGCTCCGGGCTCCTTCAGACTCCGCAACCTGCCGCATCGGCCTGAAAAGAATGGTAAATTCCTTGCAGCAAGTCATTTGGGAAAAAATATTGTGAAACTGGAGGAAATGATGGCAAATCTCAGGAACGCGGTGTGGATCGTATGTCTCGTCTTCGCGGTCGGTGCTTCGGCTTTGGGTCAGGCGTTGCCGACCAATTCTCACCCGGACACCTCCGGATGGGAGCCTCTCTTTTCGAGCGACCTGTCCAACGCCGTTTTGGAACCGGGAGGTTGGGTTGTGGAAGATGGCATCCTCCATGCTGTCGGTCACGGCACGATCTGGACGAAGGCCTCCTACGGGGATTTTGCCCTGGACATGGAATTCAAGGTGGCCAAGGGCGCAAACAGCGGCGTGTTCCTTCGCGCCGGGGACATCAATGACGTGCTCTCGGCCTTCGAAATCCAGGTCCATGAGAACACCGACGGCAGTCGCATCGGGATGGTCGGGGCGCTGTACGACGCAAAGGCGCCCAGCAAGAACATGGCGAAGCCGGCGGGCGAATGGAACCGTTATACGATCACCTGCAAGGGCAGTCGGCTCTCCCTGGTTTTCAACGGGGAACAGGTGCTCGACGTCGATCTGAACAATTGGACCGAGCCCCGCAAGAATCCGGATGGAACCCCCAACAAGTTCGCGAAGGCGCTGAAGGACTATTCGCGAAAGGGGCCGATCGGATTGCAGGGAATCCACGGTCGAGAGGGGCAGCCAGTCTGGTTCCGCAACCTCAAGATCAAAGTGCTGGAGTAGGGCAGCAGTGGTGGCGGCCTACCGGGTCAAAGCCCCGCTCGTCCGGCTGACAACCATTCCCATCTCGAACGGAACCTGGCTGCGAAACCGGGCTCGGATGACCACCCGGTAGGAGGCGGGCATCACGCCCGATGGCGCAGCCAGGGAGGAGACAAGCTGCCGGGCGTGAGTATCGCTGGTGAGGAACTCCGACACGGCCCAACCAAGACACATGGAAAACCCGAGAGCTGAGCTGGAAGCGGCAAAAATCATTCGGGACGCCGGGGCTCTGATCGTCGCTGCCGGAGCCGGAATGGGCGTGGATTCCGGTCTGCCCGACTTCCGGGGGCCGGAAGGATTCTGGAAGGCTTATCCGCCCTACCGGAGCCTCGGCATGCGTTTTGAAGAGGCCGCCAACCCGCGCCGATTCCACGAGGATCCGGCCCTTGCGTGGGGTTTCTACGGTCACCGGCTGTCGCTGTACCGTGCCACGTCTCCCCATCCTGGATTCGGAATGCTGCTTGCCTGGATCACGCAATTAGCGCTTGATCACTTTGTCGTCACCTCAAATGTGGACGGGCAGTTTCAGAAGGCGGGCTTCCCGGAAGACCGAATCCACGAGGTTCACGGATCCATTCATCACCTTCAGTGCCTCCAGCCCTGCTGCCCGCAAATCTGGCCCACCGAGGAGGAAGTGCCGGTCGATCCGGGCACAATGCGTGCGACCGGACTGCCCCACTGCCCTCGATGCGGAGAAATCGCCCGCCCCAACATCCTGATGTTTGAGGACTGGTCGTGGCTGAGCGAACGGTCGAACCGGCAAGCCGCCGGCCTGGCCCGTTTTCTCGAGCGCCACCGCGCAAGTCCGCCCGCCGTTTTGGAGATCGGGGCAGGTACCGCCGTTGCCACGATCCGCCGTTTCTCGGCAAGCCTCGCACGCAGCCCGGGAGTACGTATCATTCGAGTCAATCCTCGGGAATCGGCGATCAAGCCTCCTCATGTATCCCTTGACAGGGGAGCGCTTGACGCCCTTCGGGAGATCGACGCACTTCTGTAATTACCGGCCTGCAGCGGCGAACGGCCCCGTCACGTCCGCTACGCAGGCTCAGCCTGTCGGGCCTCAGGCATAGAGCACGGACGCAAAGCCGCCGGGGACCAATTGAACGCTATTTCTCCCGGTCGTATACCGCGGTGTACGGTTCATCCACTCCGGCGGGTTTACCGGCTTCAGTGAGTGTCTTGCCGTCCGCGGACACTTTGAAGGTCATACTCGCTACCGGTTTCCCGTTGAGCTTCTCCACGAACTCGAAGGAGTGTTCGTCCAGTTTCTTGGCTGAAAACGCCATACCCGGTGGAATAGTTGGCCCTACAGCCTTACTCTCCGCGCCGTCGAACGACAAATCCACGGACGCTTTGTACTGCGGAATCGCCAGGCTGATGCCGTTTGCCCCGCGAGGTTTAATCTCCAGTGCCATCGGGGAGCTGATCTGGACCTTGTCGCTTCTCCACTTGCCCGCCAACCCGGTGCTTCCCGACTCGCGGCTATATGACGACACCTCCTTGAACTTCTCTCCGCTCGGCGTTGTACCTTCGGCGGTGACCGTCACCGTCTTCTTATCGGGCGAGATTTCGTAATGTTCCGTCGCGAGCGTTTTGCCGCCAAACTTCACGGTCGATGTCCACGCTCGGTCGTTCGCCTGGTTCCACGTGACCTTGCGGTCGAACAAACCCTGGTACTCCTTACCATCCATCTGGAATGTGTAAGACATGCCGCCGGCAGTCATCTTCCACTCTCCGGACGGGAGTTGGTCAAACGTGATCGTGCTGCCGGTGAACTTGCTCTTCGCGGGATTCAATTTCCAGGTTCCTGCGAAGGGGTTTTCAGCGGCTAAGAGGTCTGCTCCTGCAGTGACAACACAAAGGATCACGGAAATCCAAAGTGACTTCTTCATGGTTCCCTCCTTGTGGTACCCCAGGACGGACGGGCCGCATTGAAGCTTCCTGGGAGGTCAGAATTAACTGGCGGCCGGGTGCTGATAACGGGTGCTGATAAAAGGAGTATAGCCAGACGAATGGAGCATTTACAAGGCGTCAGGACCTCGCGGGTACCCGGTGCCCCGCCCCCCGGGCCCTCTTGGCTGCTACGGCAAGTCAGTTCCGCGGAATCTTGACCGTTGTCCCCTTGTTTCGCGCGTTTCTTTGTGTGATTGCCGGAACGGTAGCGGGACGATCAGGCCCTGCCCGGGCTTCGGATCCTGGTGGCCGCTTTCCGAGACCCGGGGATCCGAGGGCACAGCGTGCATCCACCAACTCGTGCCGAAGCCTTCAAACATCATGACCTGCAAACCGATCGTCAGGAAGGACTGGCCGTACAGAAGGTCGTTATCGCTGTATCGAGGCAGGTTGAAGGACGACGTGCCGTAGCCGGCCGCAAATGCTCCCTCAACGCTCGTGCCGGTATCGCGCGGGACATAGACGCGAACAGTATTGTCGCGCACGAAGCGGATCCATCCACCCGAGCTGTCCCTCGAACCAGCCGTTCTCCAGGGATACAGAGGTTTCAGCAATCCCCTGAATTCGATGACCGGTTGGAACACCATCCCGAACCCACTCAGCTCTTCGAGCGTGAGTGAGTCGACCGAAGTGCCGCCAAAGAACTCATGATGTTTGGTGATTTCGTTGCGGAAGTTGCGGAAGGCGCGCAGGCAGATGCAGGTCATCTTCAGGATGATCGAATTCGGGTACATCTGCGGCGGGTCCGGCTGGAAACCCGGCGGAGCATCGTACGTGAGAATATTCCCATCGTTGTCGTAGATCTGCAGCACGTAAGTGGTTACCGCCGGGGCGATATTCGCGCTGATGTCGCTCAGAATCCCCGTGCTTGTCAGGGCGTTGCTGCTGCCGTTGTAATCGTCGGCAACCGACAGGAAATGGATCAATTGGTCTGTCGGATCGGTGATATGGAATGGCGTCGTTGCCATTGCCCCGTACCAGGAATCGCTGCCACGCACGACAACCGAGGACCTCTGACTGATTTTGTCGATCGCAAAGCCGGGCATCGTGGCGCTGCTGTAGGAGAGACCGGCGATATCGCCACCGTGGACATCATTACGCAGGAACTTGTGGTTCGTGAACGAGGCTGCATCGGTGAGCTCCGGGCCATTGCCGGCTGAATCACGTCCCGGCTCGCCGCCCCAGGCGATCAGATAATTCAGGGCGCCTGCATGAGGCAGGTCCAGGGCGGTCGCGGAATGCGGACCGTCGCCGTCCGGGTTTGCCCCCGGATGAGGTCCCGCCGAAACATTCCGTCGAACGTGATTGGAAGGCGGGTTGGGCATCATGAAAGAGCCCGCGAATCCCTCCTGGTTCTCGTTATCGTCGCTCCACGGGCCCGCGCCAGGAGTGATTTCTCCCCGATCCACGACCGGTCGGGCCCAGGCGGCATAGCCGTAGGACAGGTAGGCATCAGCGCCGGGGCCGCTGGCGAACGAGCCAGGTATCGCCGTGGTCAGGTGACCGATCAGGTAGTTGAAGCAAATCTGGCTGGCATTGAACGCGTGGAGGTTGTTCCTGTTGAACCCGGGGACCGTGCCGACATTACGCAGACCCTGCGCGTCCGAATCGAAACCCGCAATCTTCGCATCCAGACCGGCCACCGTGTAGACGGTGTCGATCAGATCGCCATTCGTCTCGATGTTGCACTTTTCGTCGAGGCCCTTCCATTCCTCGGGAAACAGGATATCCGGAGCATCGTCCCAGTTACGGGTGGTGGCACTGGCGGCCGCGGTGATTACGAACCGGCCCGAACCCCACTGGATGACCGAGATCGGCGTCAGAACCTCCGTTGCCGGCCCGATCAGTCGGGTGCGGGTGTTGACACCCCCGGTATACGGGATTACGAAGTTGAACGGGTCGAAAATCAGGGTGTCGTTGCAGGTCAGGACAACGAGGAAGTCCAGGAGGTCCTCGCAGTTGTCATTGTAGTATCGGAAGTGGACCGTGACGGCCAGGTACGGGTGAGTGTTAGCGATCGCGACGAAGTTCTGCCAGATCGTCCCTTCGTTGAGTTGGCCGTCGCCATCCGGATCCAGGAAGGGCTGCAGCAGGCTGCCCGGCTGCAAGGGTGTCCGTCTCGCCGGGGATACTCCAGCGAGGTCCCCAAGACCGGCGATCATGCGCGCGTTAAGGCCCGTGTCCACGATGTAGGTCAGGTGGGAACCGGGATCCTGGACCGTACCCGCCGGAAGGTTCCGGCTCTGCGCCTCATCGTCCCAGCCCAGGTATCCGCTCTTCGGGTTGCTCGGCCCGGGTTCTACCTGTGCGATGGCCAATGCCGGCGCGAGAAGCATCGCCGCCAGAATGATTAGTAGAGTGTTGCCTTTCACGACGCCCTCCGCCACCGAGTGCGAACGCCGCAACAACAGCCCCGAGACAGCAGGCATACGGACAAGTGCTAAACAATACGCACTATAGCACTGAAGCGCCGGCGGACCAACGAAGAAAACGACCGGAAAGGTACCTACAGGAGACATTTAGCTTTTCAATCGATAGGGGGCCTCCCCTTTTCAATCTGGGATGATATGGGCGGTTGCTATGCTGAAGCAGTCCCTCCGGGGCTCGACGCTCCTTTTTGGAGTCCGGCGGCAGAGGGGGCACCTTATACGTATTTCGGCCACGGCCTTCCGGAGCGCGGACGTCCCGTCCGCACTGGGTTCGCGGGCATCCTGCCCGCGCGCCGGGCATCTTGCCCGGCGTTTTCTTTCGGAGATCGCAATAAGTTGAACAAGTCGGAACGGCGGGCATGATGCCCGCCGCGCGGACGGGACGTCCGCGATCCCAGTGCGGACGAGACGTCCGCGCTCCGCGGGCCAACTCCGCCCCTGTACCTTTTGCAGATCGGGACGGCGGAAATGCGTATAAGGAGGGTCTTTTGCTGCCGCCTTTCCTTCGTCCTAGCTTGTTTGGCGAAACTGTCTTTGGGGTGCACGCCCTATAGAGACTTTCATTCCGGCCACGGGACCTCAAGAACAGGAAACAAGGTGTCTCCTGCGGGCGTCCTTGAGGTCCCTGCCGTTCTCTCGCGTTCGCTCGGTCGGCGGTTCCCAGCCGTTACCTAGAACTCAATCCGGGCCGAGTATTGCAACTGCCGGCCGTAATAGCCCGTCAGTTGGGTGTTCGTCCTGCCGAAGTCAGACTTCGTCTCATCCAATTGCGGGGTGACCCAATTCATCCCGTTCAGGGCGTTGAAAGCATCCAGGCGCACCTCCAACCTGAAGCGCTCCGTCAGCGTGAACTTCTTGGACAATGACAGGTCGAGGTTCGAAAAACCCGGGCCATTGAGGCCGTCGTAGTACCAGGGATTTGTCCTGCGAGTGTATGCGGCCTGCTTGGCAAACCCCGTTGTGTCGAACCAGTAACTGCCCGAGCCGATGTCGCCAATCTGAGTGGCTGAGGACGGCGCGATCATGTTGCGGGTAAAAATCAGCGGTGCGCCCGAGGTCAGCGAGTACAACGCCGAGAGCTGCCAGCCTCCGACGATCTGATCAAGAACCCCGGACATCCCGGATCCCAACATACGACCACGGCCGATCGGTATCTCCCATGCGCCCGCGGAAACGAATCGATGCTTGGGATCAGAGGTGACCTGGGGCGTCCCTGAGCCACCGCTTTGGCTTACGCTGAAGTCCATCCAGCGTCAGGATTCCGTCGTATTCGTCCTGATCGTCAAAGAACCATTGCGACCGGGATTTCACGAAGGCGTAGCTGGCCAGCAGCGAAAAACCCCTATGGAATGGCCGCTGCATGCGGATCTGCAGTGACTGGTAACGAGCCTTCCTCAAATCGGTGCCGGTCTGCAAGATCGTTCCATACTGCGGATACGGCACCAGGAGAGCCGAAGTCTTCACCGTCTTCGAGTTGCGAAGAGAAGCGTTGGGGAAGGTCTCCGGGGTACCGTAATTGTAGAAGGGATTCGGAACAGTCTTCTCCAGGTCCGCCTTGTACTTGTAACTGAGCCGCGGGTCGGCCATGTTCAGGTTCTTGCTGAACTGGTCCCGGCTCACGAAATTGATGAAATAGGTAACGTCCGCGATGAAGCGGCCAGGCAATTCCCTCTGGACCGAGACGTTGATGCGGTCACTGATCGGGGGCCGCTGATCATATTCGTCGATGGTTACGGCGCTGCCCAGGTTGGTGTAACGGCCGTAGCTCTTGCCGGTAATCGGGTCCAAACCGAGCGGGAAGGGGTTGGCCAGATACGCCCGGGGGACGCCCTGTTGTACCGAAGGCACTGGCGTGGTCGGAGTGAATCCGCCGAGGTCGATCTCGCCCAGGGTATCCCTCTCGGAATTAGCCAGTGAGGACGGCACCACAAAGCGACCGTATCCCGAGCGAACGACGGTCTTGTCGTCCCAAACGCCAGGCCAGCCCGATACGAGGCATCCAACCGGCCTTGTCCATGTTGGTCTTGCGATTGTTCCCGGCTTCCGTAAAGTAGAAGGCGCCGTTGTAGAGGTAACTTTTCTGTCCCGTCGATTCGGCCATCTTCGCCTTGACGTCCGCCGGAATGAGAGGATCAATCGCGGCCTGCATTCCGGGGATCGGATCGGTGAGGTCCAGGCGCTGCGGCAACCGGTTCTCCGGGTCCCAAAGGCCTCCCTCGTATTCATACCGCAGCCCCAAATTCAGGGTCAGATTCTGGCTGACCTTGAAGTCGTCCTGCAGGTAGAACGCGTACATTTCGGTGTTCGCATACTGGAGAACGTTGTAGCGAACGTTCGAGGCCGAGGGATTGATCGCGCCGAGCAGGAAGCTCGCCCAAGGATGACCGGTAGCCGCCTCGGCTTTGGCCATATCTTTGCCGGTTTCCTGCGAGGAAAAACGAAAGTCTCCGAAATAGAAGCGGGCAGCGCTGCCGCGCTTCCAGCGCACCTCGGTCCCCGCTTTGAGCCAGTGCTTCGTCAAGTATTTGCTGTAGCGCCCGTGCAGGCTGTACCCGGACGGTTGCTGGTACCAGAAGTTCTGAACACCGAATCGCCCGTAGTTGTTGTTGTCCACAACAATGTGTGGAAAGTACAAGAGAGGCCGGCCGGCCATGTAGTCCGTGCTGCCGCTCTTCCACCAGGTTTTGCTCTCCCAGAGATCGGCGTAGTCCTTTTCACTGATAGCCATCCCCGGGTAATCCCGCTTGTCCTCCGCCATGTAGTAAGAGCCGCGGATATTGAAGGTTGTTGTGGGACTCACCGTGTAGACGGTGTCGGCCGCAATGTTCCAGCCGTTGCGCTTGCTCCCGGTGACGTTGCGGATCTTCAAGGGGTCGTTGCCGTCCGTGAAGTCGGACTGATCCTGGTCGGTCTTCATCCGGCTGATCCGCCCGAAGGCCTTCCACTTCTCGCTGATCTGCCAGTCGACGCGGGAGGAGAAGTTGTAGTAGTGAAACTTCAGTTCATTCAAGTACTTGAAGTTGTTCAGACCGGTCAGGTCGTCGGCCGACGAATTGGCGCTCCACATGCCGCCCAGAAGCTTCGCGGCAACCGGGTCCCAGCGAGCGGCGGGAATCTTGTTGTTTACAAAGGGATCGCGGATATACGTCTTGCCGTCAGGTCCCAGTCGCGTGGTTGTCGGATCGTAGATCGTGCGCAGTTTTCCGTCTTTTGCAAACGACTGCGAGAAATCACCCTGCCGCTCGAGAGCCGTCGGAAGCGTGTAGGTCCCCGGGCTTGCCTGGGTGTTTTCGATCTTCTCAAAAACACCGAAGATGAACAGCTTGTTTCTCAAGAGAGGCAGGCCTACGGTCCCGCCCGCATTCCAGTAAGGACTCTCGCTATGCCGCGGGATGGCGCGGTCGGTTATTGCGTTCAGACCGGGGGCGCGCCCGTAGTAGTAGCCGGAACCGTGGAGCTCGTTCGTGCCCGATTTCATGGTCACTACCGCTATGCCGCCTGCGCTGTGACCGAACTCCGCGTCAACCGAGTTCTGCTGGATGGTGTACTCAGTGACCGCATCCATGGGGGGCGTATACCCGAGCTTGTTCCCCGCCGTCAGCGGTGTCCCATCCAGGAGGACGTCGTTGCGGTACTTGGTCCCTCCTCCGATGTCCATCTCGTTGGAAGTCCGGTGGTGGTAAGGCTGCGTCTCCGAAGTATTCCCCCGATTCAGAATCGTGGGATCAAGCATGGCCAGTTGAAACGGATTCCGAGTGAGGGAGGGCAACTCCTTCACCATCCTGGTTTCGATGGTCAGGTCTCGAGAAGCGGTGTTGAACTGCAGGGACACCGGGGACGCCTCGACGGTGACGGATTCGGTCACCTCTCCCACTTCGAGCTTCACGTCAACCGTCACATCGCCGCGTTGCTGAACCAGAATGTTCTGTTGGATGGTTTTCTTGAAACCGGGCAGTTCGACGGCCAGGCTGTAAGTTCCGGGATCGACGTAATCGAAAATGTAACGCCCCTCGTCGTTTGAAACCCGGGTGACTTCCACCCCCGTTCCTGCGCTCTTCAACACAAGTGAGGCGCCAGGCAGAACTCCTCCGGTCGTGTCGGCGACAACCCCCTGAACACGACCGCGGTATTCCTGGGCCAATGAGAAAGCCGCTCCGAAAAGCAGGATCGCGGCCACCGCGGAGATCTTGCGAAATCGCATGTCCACCTCCTGTGAGCCTTCCCGCTCGATCTGGTTCCACGATTTGAAACGCAGATCGTATGGCTTCTCGGGTCTCTCAATTTCCGCCAGCCTCTGGGAAAGCTGATGATGCAGCAAGCTAGACCACTCTGATTCGTCTGTCAAGCTCATAATGCAAGAAAGTGTGTTTCACTATGCGGAATTGCATGACCACGGCATTGCGTGAGAGCAGAGCGGGTCGTGAGGCCGACTCTCTGTGTCAGCGTCGGAGACTCCAGGAGCAGACTCAAGGGGACAGAAACCAGGAGGACGGAGGGTTAACCCACTTCCGCAACGGACGACCAGGTGGAAACCGCACCCGAGGCCACTAGCGCCACTGGCAGGGCTGGCTCAGCGGGGCTGCTTCTCCTTGTCGGGGTTCTGATTGTATTCGCGCGATTTCCCTTTCGGGATGGTGATCCATTCCCACTCTTTCTCCTGAATGATGCGGGCGATCAGGATAATCTGCCCAACGTGATACGCGATATGAGCGATTGAGCGGCACAGCGCAGCGTGAACGGAGAGCGCCTGGCCCCGGATGGTCACCTCCCGGCTCAAGTCGACGTCGGAGAGTTTGACCAGCTCCTGCTCCACAACGGCCCACCCTCGCGACCACTCGCGGGTGAGCTGCTCGCGGTTGTAGTCCGGGTACTCGAACTCGGAGTCGCGATGTCGCCACGGCTTTTCACCATCGGTTGTAAGGAAGTCGGTGAAGCGGGAGACCAGGTTTCCGCTGATGTGTCTGACGACAACCGAGATGGAATTGTTTTCCTCACCGAAAACACGGTTCAGAGCTTCTTCCGGGACCTGGTCGATCGCTTTCTGCCCCATGCCCTTGTACCGCTTGAACTCGTCCAGAAAATCCTTGATCATGACGCCTCCTTTAGCTTGCTGTTCTCGGCCTTATCCGTGTGCCCTATCCTTGCCGGCCAGCCTACTTCTTCCCGACGAAAGCTCGGGCCTGATCGAGTTCCGGGCGAGTGCCGTCCGCCTGTCCGCAGACCTCAAGCAGTTTCATGTAGTACTTCCTGGCCATGGATCGATCTCCGGAAAGCTCTGCCGACCGCGCCGATCCGTAGAGGCTTCGAAACCTGTTCGGCGCATCTCGGAGGACCAGTCCAAACTCCCGCAGACTATCCGCAGGATGGCCGGATTCCAGCAGCAATTCTCCCAAGAGCTCTCGCGCCGGAACTACGGCTCCCGGTGTCACTGGATGTTTTTCAGTCGAGTCTTCCAGGTCGGCTGCAGCCCGAAGGATCTCCACCGCTTCTCTCTCCCTGTGTTCCGCCCAGGCCAGACAGCCCTCTGCCGCTCTTCGCTGGATCTCGACCTGGCTGGCCCAGTCATAGTCGGACTGGACTCTCTTGACCTTCTTCTCGATCTCGGTGAGCGTCCGGACCTCCGTCGCCGCCGAGGCCCGGTCGCCACTTCGGGCGGCGCCTAGCGCACGGGCGAAGTGGACTATGGCCTCGCAATACGGGAACCGGGCCCAGGGAAAACCAGCCGGGCTGAACTTGAAGCCGCGCGGCCTCGGACCAGCGGCCTCGTTCCAGCGCGACTCGGGCGGGGACTGCTGCGAAGGAATAGGCGCACTTGAAATTTTCCGGCCACACTTTCTGGATGCCCCGAAGCGCCTCGAGCGTACTGTCGGCTTCGCGGTCCCGAGCACCCTGCAGGTAAGCGTAAGCCAGATAGTCCATCGCGTGCAGCTCTTCATCCCACGTTCCGGCCATGCCGCTCGCCTTCGAATGTTCGCGAGCCGCGGCGGCAGACGCGAGGTTTGATTGAATCGATTCTGCCCACAAACCGAGCCGGGTAAAGATATGAGAGGGCATGTGGAGCGCGTGAGCCGAAGCCGGGGCGATCTTCGCATAGCTTCGGGCGGCAGGCAGGGCCAGGCTCGCGAGGGCCGGATAATCGTAGCTGTGGATGAGATAGTGAGCTATCCCGGGGTGCCGGGGATTCTCACGCAAGATCCTATTGAGGATTTCCGCGGCCTTCTTCTGCCTGGCGTAAGTCTTGTCCATCGGGACGGTGACAAGGGCCGTCCCATTGAGCGCAAGGGCATAGAAGACGGCTGCCTCCTGTTCTTGCGGATGTTCGCGATAGAGCTGCTCCATCGCTTTCTCATAGGCCTGTGCACGGGTCCGGTGGTCAAGCTTGTCCCAGTCCCGGTAGAAGGCGCCGATGGCTTCGATCCAGGCCCGCTCGCGCTCGGTCGGCGCCGCGATCGACCGGGCCTTTTCGACCGCCGCCCATCCTCTCTGGAGCTCGTCGGGACTGGGGGGCGCCCAGAGCTGATGATAGAGGCTCATCGCAATCCCCCAGTACGCCATCGCGCAGTTCGGTTCGCGACTTCTGGAGCTCGGCAAAGGCCTGCTCTGACCGATCGTATTCAAAGGAATGAAGCAAGGCGACGGCACGATTGAACTGCTTTTGGACCTGCTCGGTGCCTGAGATGGGAAAGGCAACTTCTCCGAGCGCCTCGCCCTCGGTGTGCCCTTCGTGCCCGCCATGCTGCGCACGGAGGGTCAGGGAACAGGAAAGGGCGAGAAGAACCGCAAAAAGAAGCTGTTTTACCGACATGAAGTCCCCTCCAATGCAAATCGTTTTCGCGTGTCTGCGCTAATTGTTGGCCCCGGTGCCGACTCGGGAATCGGATTCTAAAGAATCTGGACGCGCCTCGCGATCAACGGTTTCAGGAGAGGATCAGAACGGTGGGACACGACTCCTCGAGGGGGCAAGGAGGCATTGCCTGAACTGGCTGCCTCCTCGCCCAGCCCATCGGCGACCCGTCAGGGAAGCTTGCTGATGATCTTGCGGTACTCGTCCTCGGAAAAGGCCCTCAGGGTCTCGCTCCTGACGTTGCCTTCCGAGGCCTGTGCCAGCAAGAACCGGGCGCCGGCCTCATCATTCGGCCACTCCACTACGACGATAAGGTCGTAGCGCCCCATGGTCAGGTAGAAATCCTTCAGTTTTCCTCCAGCCGCCTCGATGGCCTTTCTGGCCTTGTCGAGCCGGGCAGGGCTGTTTTTGATGTTTTTGATTCCATCCTGCGTGAAGTTGTAAAGGGTCACGTAAGTAGGCATTGGTCTCTCCTCAGGTCGTTAGGCCCAGGAAGCCGATCTCCCTGATGTCCGGTTAAGTGAAAGGTGTGAAGTGATTTAACGATAGCTGATGTCCCGGGATGGAGTCAACGTAACGGCCAGGATCCCCCGTTAGATCTCCCGCTAACTCGCGGCTAATCAACCCGTAAGGGGAAATCCCGGCGCGCCGCCCGTGAGAAGCGGATTTTTCGGAAAACGTCAAGTTTGGAAGATACTTGCACGACACTCGCTTCGGATTTAGTCTTGTTTAAAACAGGCGCTTTGACGACTCGCGCAGTTTCGGGCCGTCAAGGCATCCCCAAACATGCGGAGGCCGGGGTCCCAACTGGCTGCGGCTGATTTTGACGCCGCACGCCGGTAGCGGTGACCCGAGTCTAGAATGAAACAACTACTTCCTGCGGGACGATACCTGTCCCCGAAGCAGAAATATGAACCCCGAAAAATGCAGTCGGTGGTACGTTCTGAATCACGGCTACTTCGGTACCTGGTAGCCGCTTTCCTTGTCTTGACGATCCATGTTCCAGTGGCTTGGGCGATTGTTCCCGTTCCTCAATCCTCCGCGACAATCAAAGTGGGGGTGGCTCAAATCGGGATGTCCGGCAGTACCCAGGATAATTTGCAGAAGATTGTATCCTTCATGGGTCAGGCTGCGGCCGAAGGCTGCCGCGTCGTGGTCTTTCCCGAGGGTGTTCTCCGGCCGGTCAAGGAGCCGTCGAACCCGGATACCGTCACTTTTCTCGAGGCGATCCAAGCCGAAGCGGCGGCGGACCACATCTATGTGCTCCTCGGGATCCTCTCCAAACCAGTCACAGGAAACGAGTTTAACTGGATGGTGGTCATTAATCCCGAGGGACAAGAGATTCACCGCTATCCGAAGCTGTACGACAATCCGAACGGGGAACTTCCCAAAATCTTCTACATCGACGGCATACCATGCAGCGCCGTTCTGTGCGCCGACCGCTGGCTTCGCGGGGTCACCGACCTGCCGATCATCGAAGGGGCCCAGATCTCGTTCGAACTGTCGCTCAACTTCAAGAGCGAATGGGTTCCCGATCTGGAATGGTTCTGGTACGTGCCCCGGGCACTTCGTCACAACGTTTTCGTAGTGTTCTCGAACACCGCCGCATCTTCCACGTATCCGGACAACCACGGCCACAGCGCCATTATCGGCCCGCACGGCGATTTCCTGACCAGAACTTATGCAAATGACGAACGCCTTCTCACCGCCACTCTCGACATGACAGAAGCGACGGGCCAGGAAGCGGGCCGCAGGCGCGATCACAAAGCCTTCGGGCAGTTCTGGGACGCGGGCAAGACCATCAGGGACGGAGGCACGGTGTCTGTCTCCTCCTGGTCAAAGTACAGTTCGACTGTGGTTCCCGTCCGAATCGCGGCCGTACAGATGGCAATGTCTCACGACCGGACGAGCAATGTCGCCAAGATGGTGCAGAAGATAGCCGAGGCGAAATCGAATGGCGCGGACGTTGTCGTCTTCCCCGAGTTGGCCGTGACAGGAGGCGACAAGACAGATATCCAGTCGACCGCAGCGACTAACCTGTCTGCAGCGCTTTCCAGGATTCAGAAGACGGCAAAATCGAATCAAGTGTATGTAATTTTCGGGATGCCGAGGATCGTGACCGGCGGATGGACTAATGCCGCGTATGTCATCGATCCGAACGGAACCGTGCTCACTACCTACGACCAAATGGCGCCTGACCGCACGGATGTCTTCAAACCCGGGTCTTGTCCCAGCAAGATGTGGTTCAAGCTAAAGGGAGCTTACGCCGTTGTCACGATCGGGCGGGACAGGCTGTGGACCGAGATCAGCGAGATGTGCGCCTATGCCGGGGTCCAACTGCTCTTCAATATCTCGTACGACCTGGAATCCGGCCCTGAGGAGGACATGCGGGATCTGCAGCTTGCGGAAAGCTTCGCTTCGTACTTCACTTTCACGGCGCAGGTCAACGCCGCGGCCAGCACCTCGGTCGCTTCGCCGAGCCTCTCCGGTTCCGGCCAATCGAGTCTCTGGGAAGATTTGACCGGCTACCAGGAAATGCAAGCCGGGGTAAAACACACGTCCTGGTCGAAGGCCGCCGAATATGAGATTTTCGCGTACTTTGCGGCCAACTGCATCGTCAAGGCCGGCAAGGGCGAGGAGATCCTCTACGCGACCCGCACGGTCAACCAGAAGAACCCGTTCAAGGAGGATTCGAAGAACACGAGGATGAAGCCGTGGTACTGGTACGGCGCAAAAACCGTGACCAGTTGCTTCTGAGTTCCAGCAGTTTGCGGCTGTGCACGACTATTCGGGGAAGGGACTCAAGGGAGACTTGTCCCCGACCAACCAGACGTGCCCGAACGGGTCGGTGAATCCGCCCTGCCGGTGCGTCCCCCAGGGCACGCTGTAATCTTTTATGTCACCGCCGGTTGCACCGGCCTCGACCGCGCGTGCGATGAACCGATCCGGTTCGTCGACGAAGACTTCCACCCGCGCAGTCGTCGTACCAATCTCCCTCGGACTGGCGAAAGCATCTTTTACTGGTTCGTGCAGGAAGAACGGTGCGCCGTCAATTTCCAAACCGGCAACACCACCCAAATCCCACAATACGCGTGCGCCGAGCGCCTTCCTGTACCAGTCGACGGCCTCCGGCGTATCTGGCACGGCCAACATGAGCGAGATAGTTGTTTGGTGCGTGATCTTCGTACCCAACGCCATCGGCTTCATTATTTACTTCCTGGTACGCCACCCCCTCAACTATTCAGCCGGTATTTTTGAGGCTTGGACGCAGTCCTCTCGATGATGTTTCTAGCTTCCAAATCGAGCTTGACGGTTTCGGCGTACCAACTTACATTCCCGGGGAACTTCCCTTCCAAGCTCTTCTTGAGCTGGTCAAACAATTCAGTGTGGGTAAGTTCCCTGTTCTGGAGCGCCAATACGATAGCTTGCTTGAGCGTTTCATACTTTTGCCTGCTGATACTTCTCCCGCTCTTACCCAATGGGTGTCTGGTAAGTATTTTCTCTTCTGTCATGTGTCTTCTCCCGGCGAGGCGAGCCCAGCGTGTCGTTCCTTTATGAATTATCGCACGCAAACCGACGATCGGGTCGGCGCTAACCAAACCCCATTGCTGCCTGCAAACGGGTACGCCGGCTAAAGCCGGGACTACGAACCTTCCTCGGGGCTCGTGATTGCGTGGTCGGGCAGGCGGGAGTCATGTGTTCGCCGCCTTTTCTTCCTGGTCAAGCCCGGGTCTATTGCGCAACCTGCCACGTGTACTCGATGAAGTCCTTCGCCGTCTTTGCCCGGGCGGCCGCAAGACGGTGTGTAATTCCCCGTCGCAGGCCCTCGCGTGACTGGGGACTGAAGAAAAGCTGCCTGAGCATCATCTGTCGTACGTCAGTGGAGGAGAAGTGGGGTTTCATGATGCCGTCAGGAGAGTGGTGAAGTCCAAAGGCGTGCCCGACTTCGTGGGCCGTTATATAGGCGAGAATAGTTCCCAGTGAATCTGAATCGCCTCTCGACCCGATGAGCCGTTCTGCAGCATCCAGAAAGACAGTGACCACTTTCCCACCTACTGGCGTCCAGGCGGCCCGAACGCTGGAGACCTGCGCGTTCATTCCGAGCAAGCCGTCCGACGCGGGCGAGCGCCTGATTCTGAGCATCAACTCCAAGGCGCCCGAAGAAGCAGCGCAGCGAGTCTGCCTGTCAGTATGATCTCTGCCTCTGCAATTCAGCCAGATTACTCTGGCACCTGACAGACCCAGAATCCGTTCCACTTCCCCTTTCATCTGTCCAACGGTCGAGACCGGTGTTGCGGCGTAGTCATAGACGCGGATTGTTATCTCGGGCCGTCGATCAGCCCATTCCCGAGCATCAGGTTCCCCGAAAGATGAAGTGATCATCAGTCCGAGGACTATGGTAAACGCCGTCGTTGTCTTGCTGTTCATTTGATCTCCTCCTCCGGGCTTTTGGTGGGTTATGCAGAGCGGCCCGGTTTTTCCAGTAAGTCGAACGGCACTTATCAAGATCTACGGTGGCGGGCGTCTTTTTGTTCCGGGAGAGGAGGAGAGTTGAACTGGGTACGAGCTTCTTCCTGGCTCCCGCCAACCATGAAGATCTTTCGGGCGATTTCTGGGCAAATGATGTGAATGAAAGGCAGACTCTTATTTCTTCCTGTACAGATCTGTGTTCAGGTACTTGAGGCCAGAGTCGACCATCAGCGTGACGACCCTGGCTTCTGGCCCGAGCCGCTTTGCCACTTGAATCGCGGCGACGACGTTTGCTCCGGAAGACGTTCCCGCGAAAAGGGCCTCCTCACGCGCGATGCGCCTCACCATGTCCTTGGCGTCGTCGGTTTTGACCGGCACGATTTCGTCCACGAGACTCGGGTCCCAGAGTGGAGGAGTGTAGCCAATCCCAATACCTTCGATCTTGTGCGGCCCTGCCTGCCCCCCGTTCAACACCGAAGATTCGGCGGGTTCGACGGCGACGATCTTAATACTCGGTTTGTATCGCTTCAGCACGGTGGCGACCCCACGCAAAGAAGCCGCCGTGCCCACGCAGTGAACGAAGGCGTCGATCTCTCCCTTCGTCTGACTCCAGATCTCCTCGCCCAGAGAGTAGTAGCCGGCGATACTGTCATGGTTGTTGAGCTGGTCGGTCCAGTAAGTGTTCGGCTCCTGGCTCAACCCACGGGCCGTCTCGATCATGTCCAGGATCAGCTTCCTGGTGGTGAGACCTCCCTCACTTTGGACGAGCGTCAGTTGCGCACCCAGCGCCGCCATTTGATCCAACTTCTCCCGGCTGAATGCATCGGAGCTGACGATATGCAGACGGTAGCCCTTGGCGGCGCAGACCAATGCGAGCGAGGCCCCCGTGCTGCCACCTGTGTATTCGACGACCGTGTCCCCGGGCTTCAGTCGGCCGTCCTCCTCGGCCCGCGAAATCACGGCTTGCGCCATCCGGTCCTTGACGCTGCCGGTGGGGTTCTCCCACTCGAGTTTCACAAAGATGTCCGCACACAACGGTGGCACGGTCTTGCGAAGTCGAACCATCGAGGTGTTTCCAATAGCGTGGAGAATGTCCATCGGTTGATCCCCCCTTCGAGCTGGCTGCTTCCCTCGCATTGCGCGCTCTCCAATCGAGGGAACTCCCTGTCACCAAGGCTGCAATCGCGATCCGTCAAACCAAAGCGCACAGACGAGTTCTATCCGACAAGCGCTATTGTACGTTCTTTTATAGTCCTACGGACCTTGGCCACTCGTGGTGCCGGGATTCCTGCTACTCGCCTTTGAGCATCCGCATCGGATCGGTCCGAGCCGCTCGACTGGCCGGTAGATAACAGGCTGCCAAGGCGGCGAGCAGGAGAGCCAGCGAGACACCCGAGAAAGTCAAGGGATCGGTGGGAGCAATCGCGAAGAGCTGGCTGCTGAGGACTCGCGTGACCGCGGCCGACAGCCCCGCTCCGATGACCACCCCGGCAATCACCCTGCGCAGCCCGTACCCGAGCACCATTCCCAAGACCCGAGCCCGCGTCGCGCCCAACGCCATTCGGATCCCCACCTCGCGCAACGACTGGCTCACCAGGTAAGAGACTACGCCGTAGACCCCAAGCAGACTGAGGACCAGGGCGAGCAGGGCAAAAACCGCCAGAAGAGAGGCGACAAGCCGGGGCGAGGCCAGGCTGTCGAAAAGCTCCTGTTCAACGAGCGTGATCCTGAGATACTGCCCCGGGTCCAGTCTCCGGACTTCCCGGTGCAATATGCCAAAAAGGGCAGCCGGGTCTCCGCTGCTACGGACCAGTAACCGGCAGCGGTAAACCGGCCGCTGTGAGAAGGACCGGTACATATGCGGAGCCGGCTCCTCGCTGAGCCCGCGCTGCCGGACATTCCCCGCCACTCCAACCACAGTCAGAGTGGCACCGTGTCCCAGCAGTATCCGCCGACCGATCGGGTCTTGGTCGCCCCAGTACTTGCGAGCCATCGCCTCGTTGATCACGATTACGGGCGGCGATTTTGGGCTATCGGCTGGACTGAAGGTACGGCCACGCTTGAGCGGGACCCCGACCGTCCGCAAGTATTCGGCGCTGACGGTCTGGTAGTCGGCGTTTGGAATCTCCGCGCCAGCCGCCTGGGGTGCGCCTTCGACCCGAAAGCCAAGGTTCGAGCGGGTGACGAACGGAAGGCTGTCGCTCAAAGCCGCAGATTCGACGCCGGGAAGGCTCGAGACGTTTTGGAGCAGGTCGGTGCAGAACGCCTGCTGCTGGTCGGGATTAACCGTCCGCGGGCCTGAGGCAGGTATCTCCACGGAGATGAGATTCTCCGGCCTGAAGCCGGGGTCCACCTGCCAGAGATTGAGAAAACTGCGAAGCAACAGGGTGGCGCCGATCAACAGAACCAGCGCGAGGGCCACCTGACCGACGACCAGTAATGAACCCGCCCGGTTCCGGTTCGAGCCATTCGAAACCGATTTGCCGCCTTCCTTCAGGGTCTCGTTCAGGTTGAGACGCGACACCCGGAGGAGTGGGGCCAGGCTAAATCCAATCGCGGTGAGGATCGAGACGCCGAAATTGAAGATCAAGACCGGAGCGTGGAGGTGCAAGTCCGGAATTCCGCGGACCAGTTCGCTCAAGTACGGGCTGATGACCCAGTCTCCGAAAACGGCGAGGGCCAGCCCCAATCCTCCGCCCATGAGGGAGTAGACCAGCCCCTCGGCTAGCAACTGCCGGGCCAGCTTGCTTCGGTTCGCCCCTACGCTGCTTCGGACCGCAAATTCCTTTTCCCGACCGACCGCCCGGCTGAGCAGCAGATTAGCGACGTTCACGCAGCCAATAAGAAGAACCACCCCCGCAGCCGCCAGCAGAACCGAGAGGAGCGAGCGGTGGTCACCGCGCAAAGACTCGTGCAGAGGAACAACTTCAATTCCGAAACCAACGTTGTATTTCGGGTATTGCCGAGCCAGCCGGTCGGCAATGACGTTCATCTCGGCTTGGGCCTGCTCGATGGCGACTCCGGGCTTGAGGCGGGCGATCGGATACAGGCTGTTGTTTCCCCGTCCCTCGTCGGAGGCGCGCCTGACCGCAGGCCGCCACAAGTCCGGCTCGCCGCTTACCTGATAGGGCGCGAAGGTGAAGCCGAAGTGGAACGAGTCGGGCAGAACTGCGGTGACAGTGTGGGGTTTCCGATCTATGAGCATGGTGCGTCCGAGCACGTTCGAATCCCCTCCGAACCGGCTCATCCAATAGCGGTGACTGACAATGACGACCGCATCCCGCCCCTCCGTGTGCTCCTCGCCGGTAAAAGGGCGGCCGAGCGTCGGCTGCACTCCGAGCAGAGGGAAGAAATCGGGACAGACGTTGATGGCATCCACCTGCTCGGGCTCCCCCTGGATTGAAACCGTAACCGGCGCCAGGCGGGAAAAAGCCGTCATGCCCTTAAAAACAGAGTTTTGGTCCTTCCAGTCTTGAAAATTGGGATACGAAGCGACATTCCTCTTGGTGCCCACTACGTGCTGGAGTTTCTCTGGGAGGGTGCTCCAGACGGCGACCAGCCGCTCCGGCTCGCTAAACGGGAGATCCCGGACCAGGATCGTGTAGAAGACGTTGAAGATACACGTGTTCAGCCCAATCCCCAAACCAAGCGTGAGAATGACCGCCAAAGCAAAAGCTGGCGATCTCCCAAGAAGTCGAAATCCGAATCGGAAGTCTTGCAGCCACGAGCCCATATTTCCTCCAGAGTCAGCGATTAGGACTCGACTCGAGGCGAAATGGTTGGCTCCGGCTTACGGTTCAGGCCCGGCGTTCAACTTCGGCATCGGACAACAAGTCGACGCCTTCGAACAATCCCTGCGGCGGATTCTCGAGAACCTCGAAAAGTCGGAAGGAGGCGGTGCAGCCACCGCACCGCCAGCCGGGCAGTACAGGGACGTCCCGTCGGCAGACCCGGCTCGGATATGCTTGCGTTACTCGGCTTTGAGCTTTGTCAGCATGTCTTTGGCAGTCGTATTGCCGCTGTTCAACTCGAGCGACTTTTGGTAATTGACGATCGCCTGCGCCTTGTTGCCGGACTTCATGTGTGCTTCTGCGAGGCTGTCGAACGCGTTCGGCGAATCTGGGTTAATCTGCGCATTCAGCTCGAAAATCTTGATGGCAGCATCCTGCTTTCCGGCGTTCAGCAACTTGTACCCAACACCGTTCAGAGATGTTTCGACGCTTTTGGCACTATTGTCGAACAAAGCGCCCGCCTCGGTGGTCAGCGCCACGAATTTCCACTGCCCGCTGTCCTTCACCAGGGTTCGCGTTCCGTGGCCGCGAGTCTCAAACGGCTGCCCGTCTACTTCGCCTGACTGGATCTCCTCGAAATCGACCCAAGCGATGTTCCCCGTCGTTCGGATTGTCCAATTCTCATGCCGAAGCTGAAAGTTCGTGAAGTCGGGGAGACCGGCCACATTCTGGGTGTACCATTCGTCGATTTTCGGCCAGCCCTTCGTGACTGACGCCTGCCCTGGGCCGATATCCATTCTCAGGACCTCGCCATCGTGTACCCAACTCGACTTCAGAGTATCGAGATCCTTCCGGAAGAACGCCTTGGTCTCGGCCGCAACAGCCTCTTTGACCGCCTCTTCGTCCGTCTTCTTGCCTTTGCTTTCCTCCGCAATCAGAGTGGGGACGACCATCGTCAAGACCAACAACGAAAAGCCACAAAACTGCCACTGCCTGGAATTCCGCATAGTTCTAGTCTTTCTGTATCTGCTGGTTCACGGCTGCGCGATCCTCAACCGGAGAGCTTTCCCCCGAGGGTCCCTCAGCCGGAGATGTCTGGAACTACTGACACTATAGTCGGTTTCCAGTTACACTACCAATTAATAACACTTGGTTCTTTACATATCTGACAAGATCGATCCAGATCGGCTGTCGGTTCAATGGGGAATTCACGAGCGCGTTCGAAGGAGAAGTCGGAAGGAGGCGGTGCGGCCGCCGCCTCGCCAGCCGGCTAGTAGGAGGGACATCCGGTCGGTCAGGAATCAGGGCCGGACCATGATTGCCGCCGTTCAGAAGAGCATGACCGGACGCGGAGGTTACGGCACGAGCGCCTGCCTGATCGGCTCGGTCCAATGGTCCTCGTCGATGTTGTAGAGGATGAAATCGGAGTCGAACTGCCAATAGGACCAGGCCCACCCCAAAGACTCCGCCACGCGCGCCACATGGGCAGTATAGAGCGCGCGATACTTCATCTCGCCCTTGTCATAGGCTCCGAATTCGCCGAGCAGGATGGGACGGCGGTTAGCCTCCGCCCACTTCTGGACTCGGCCAAAATCATCCCGGGTCGTCTTTTTCTCGGCATCCGTGCCCCAGGTTATCCCTGACAGTTTCGCGGTCTCGCGCGACCAGGGCGCTCCCTGATGTGTGAAGGCCATCGGCAGATAGTAGTGCACCGTGACGATCAGGTTGCGATCGGCTTCGGGCAGCTTCAACTCATCCAGGTGGTTGATCGAATTCCAGAACGCGGGGCCAATTATCACGGTACGGCGGGGATTCGTCTCCCGAATAATCGCGAGCGCCTCCACCAGGTACTGATTCCAGAGTTCGGGCGTCAGCTGCCCGTTCGGTTCGTTGAGGATCTCGAAGACCACACTGTCGGACGCTTTTTGATAGTGCGGGGCGACCTGTTGCCAGAAGCTGAGGAACTTCGGCTTCAGCCCGGCCGGGTCCTTGCCCATATCTGTGAAATTATGGAGGTCAAGGATCACCATCAGGTTGTTTTGGAGCGCATTGTCCACGGCCCAGTCCAGCGTTTTGAACCAGCTGGCGGGGAGCTTATTGTCGGGACCTTCCATGTGCCCGAAAGCGTGCAGGTTGATTCGGACGTGCTGGAAACCGCCTTCTTTGATCAGTTTGAAGTGCTTCTCTTTGAAGCGGCCCTGCTCGAAATCTTTCCAGATCGGGTCGTAGCCGATGATGTTCACCCCGCGGCCCAGACGCTTGACCTGGGCAAAAGCTGGATCGGAATTCTGGGCTCGAGCCGGAACGAAAAGCGGTGAGAAGAGCAGCAGAACGATCAATGATGTTCCGAAGAAACGGGCATTTATGCGCATGAGAACCTCCTTGCGGTTTTGTCCAGCCTCGTGGTATCGCCGTGCTGAGCCTCAACCGCAGGTCAGTCATCTTATGCCGTTTTCGGGCTGCGGGACAGTATGGGTTTTTCCTCGGGCGGACTCCGTACCGCCATTCAAGGAATGGGGCGAGGAGCGACTGATCCATACAGTGCGTTGCTCGGGTACGGCTGCGCGAGCCAGGAAATCCTGGCCGGCCGGCGCCCCGCAGCACTTCGACATGACACTCGTCGTGCTGAAGACGTTATAGTGTGCTGCGGATTGCACACGGGCCTCGGGCTTCCCGGGGCGACGACTCGGTGATTGGAACGCGCGGAAAGGAGAGAGAGTCAAATGGCAGGCTATTCCCAAACTCCGCTGGCGAGGAAGCTTGGAATAAAGGCAGGGACGACTCTCTTACTTCTTGGCGCACCGGAACATTACCTCGATCTCCTGGCGCCCTTCCCTGACGGCGTCCGCTTCGTCTCAGACCTCTCCAGCTCTCCAGACCTGATTCATGTCTTCTCCCGCCAAGCCAGCGAACTGAGGAAAATTCTGGAAGGTTGCCGGGCACAAATGCGGGCGGACGCGAGCGTCTGGGTGTCCTGGCCGAAGAGGTCTTCAAAGGTGCCGACCGACATATCCGAGGACGTCGTACGCGCGATTGCGCTGCCGCTCGGCCTCGTCGACATCAAGGTTTGTGCGGTTGACGACGTGTGGTCAGGGCTCAAGCTGGTTCTTAGAAAAGAGCTCCGCTAGAGTTCTTTCGGAACTGATTCCCGGCCTCGAGGGGAGACGCCGTCCAGATCGCAAGGAAGCCGCGCAAGGCCGAGGGTGTCGAAAAAGGTCCTTAGAGAACAACGGCGTGACGTAAAAGCCCAGGCCGAGCAGCCCTGTCGGAGCCGCGCACGGCAGCGAGCCAGGCGAGCGAGTAAGCGGACCAGAACTCTCGCCCCACAGTCGCGTCTTTGAACGGCAACGCCGTGAAGCGCTTGGCTTTTGGTCCGCTTACTCGCTCGCCTGGCTCGCTACCGTGCGCGGCTCCTTGCGATCTCGCCGGCGTTTCGGTTGCCGACCGGGGGATGTTCCGACTAAAAACCGATGAAAGAAAATCGTGAACTCAGTGACTCCTTTACTCAACTGTTACTCGTACCTGGCTATTCCCGGGGCCAGGTACTTATGCAACACCCTCGCGGCGTGCGCGGCTCCGACAAGACTGCTCGGCTGTTACGCGGGCGCCGGGCTTTTTGGGCAACACCCCTGTTGCGACAGCCCTCCCTTAACTCCCGAGAGCCTCAGCCGCCGACTGCTTTGGGAGTCGTCAAAAGCATTGTCATCGAGGACTGCGGAAACCTCGGTTCCCCCGTGTGCGTCCTTAATTACAAACGAGACACACAAGCCCGAACGTACCCACGGGAGGACTCAGACAATGGACAAGACCTATCTGCCGTGTACGCGTCGTTTCTTCCTTCGTAACGTCGGCGCGGCCGGGGTTCTGGGAACGGCCGCCTTGTTCACTCCCGGCGTTTTCGCGGAAGAGTTGACCTTGACGCCCCGTCAGACGGAAGGTCCGTTCTACCCGGACAGGCTGCCCCTCGACACCGACAACGACCTGCTCATCGTCAACGACGCGACGACTCCCGCGGTTGGAACCGTGACGCACCTGAGCGGGCGGATCCTGGACCGGCACGGAGACCCCATACGGAACGCAGTGGTGGAGATTTGGCAAGTCGACGCCAATGGGATCTACCTGCACAGCGCGGATCCACGTGAGGGGAGGCGGGACCGCAACTTTCAGGGATTCGGCCGTTTCGAGACGGGCTCCAAAGGGGAGTACTACTTCCGCACCATCAAACCGGTTCCATACGTGCCTCGGACTGCGGGTCACGTTCACTTCAAGGTCCGAGTCAAGGGCGCCGATCCCTTTACGACGCAGTGTTATGTGAAGGGAGCGCCCGGGAACGAACGTGACTTCGTGCTCAACGCAATCCGCGATTCGAAGGCCAGGGAATCAGTCATGGTAGCGTTTAACCCCCTGGACGGCTCCCGTATTGGCGAATTGTCTGCCCGCTTCGATATCGTCCTCGGTTTTACTCCAAAAGGATAGCCGAGGCGCGTCGCAAGCTGGGCGCCCTGTCCGCCAAGGCGCCCGCGAGGAGTGAGAGCGCGTCAGTTTACGACGCTTGCCGGAGCATCTTGGCGTTCTTGATGAAGTACTCGAGCTTCTCCCCAAGTGCCTGGTCGGACGCCGTCTTCCAAGAGTCGATCTTCTCGTTGCCCCGCTCGCTCAGCCCCGTGAAAATGCGATTCCATCCCAAGCGCGTGCCCTTGTCCTTGCGCTCGAGCCAGACATTCAACCGGCAAACCTGAACCTCTGGCGTCACCACGACGAACTCGATCCGTTTGGGCGGCTCATAGCGACTAACCGTCCACGTGGCCGACTGGCCGCTGAAATGCGTTTTGAAGATGCAGTTCTCTTCCGCGACGCCCGACTCGCTGTAGACCATTTCGCAGGCCCAGCCTTCGAGCCATTCGTACTCACGCACCGGGCACAGCAGTGGGAATACCTCCTCGGGCCGTGCGTCCAGTTCACTCACCCATTCAGTCACATACCTCTTGCCCTGACGCCAAACCGGTCCCTCGGTCCCGGCTTGACCCTCCTGAGGCGAGTGACCAGCCCGGTCGACATCGCCCGTTTTGCCGTGTTGGCCGTCTTCGGCCGGCTGTGTCGTGTGTGCCTCAGTCATGTGCGTGGCCGCAGCGAGGCCTGTTCCAGTTGCACCAATCATCGTGCCCGCCCAAATCAGCTTCTCAATGAACTCTTTCCGATTCATCTGGATCTCCTTCACACCGAGTCTCCGGTGTGAAGCTGTAGACAGGTCAAGCAGAAAAAGCAAAATTTCGCTCGATTCGTGTGTTGGGTTGGAAGCCCGAGAACCCCCCTTACTCCGCTGGAAGGCGCTGCGAGGGTGTTGCATAAGTACCTGGCCCCGGAATAGCCCAGGTACTAGTAAACAGTTGAGTAAAGGAGTCACCGAGTTCACGATTTCCTTCATTGGTTTTAGTCGGAACATCCCCCGGTCGGCAGCCGAAACGCCGGCGAGATGGCAAGGAGCCGCGGTAAGCGGACCAAAAGCCAAGCGTTTCACGGCGTTGCCGTTCAAAGACGCGACTGTGGGGCGAGAGTTCTGGTCCGCTTACTCGCTCGCCTGGCTCGCTGCAGAGGGTGTCGAAAAAGTGCGGAGACGAACGGAGTATAGGTAGGTTTTTGGAGCCCCGGAGGGGCGAGAGCCGCGTAGCCCCGGGTGACCGAAACCCCGTTTCGGGGTGAGGGAGCCCGGGGTAGAGAGTCATGTGGTAGGGAGCCCCGGAGCGGGCGAAAGAACGGCTACACGGCCTTTCGCCCCGTCCGGGGCTCCTTTCGTTTCGCTTGTTTGACCCCGGGTTCCCTCACCCCGAAACGGGGTTTCGGTCACCCGGGGCTACGCAGCTTTCGCCCCGTCCGGGGCTCCCGAAAGCAGCCGCTTCGCGCAGTCCCCGACTTTTTCGACACCCTCTGCCGTGCGCGGCTCCTTACGCTGATCGCTCACGTTTCGTTCACGCCTTATGGGCCACTCCTACTCAGGGGGCGAGCAGGGGACAGTGTTAACGCTGCGATTAAACGTGTTAGCCCCGGGAATTGCGGACCGCCGGTCGCATGGGTAACATTGAGGTGTACCGGATGAAGTTGAAGGGGACTCTTCTTGGGGGCTGGTAGAGGAGGTGTCATGGCGGCGGGAGCACGGGTACTGATCGCGTTTCTGGTGTTGGCAGTTCTGTCTGGCATCGGGCCGGCGCAAACCGACCCACAACGCTTCGAGGCGGATATACAGGCTTTCGAGGCGGCTGACCGGGCGTCCCTCCCACCCGCGGGCGGCGTCCTCTTCGTGGGCAGTTCCACGATTCGGCTCTGGACCACGCTGGCTGAAGATTTCCCCGGGATACCGGTGATCAACCGGGGCTTCGGCGGAGCGTCCATCGGCGAAGTCCTCAGGTATTCCGATCGGATCATTCTTCCCTATCGGCCCAAAGTGATTGTCCTCTTCATCGGCGGGAACGACATCGCGGACGGACGGTCCCCGGAATCCGTTTTGAAGACCTTCAAAGAGCTGGCGCAGAAGATTCACCGGGCATTGCCGGAGACGCGTCTCTTCTACATTTCGATCAACCCCACGATCGCCCGCTGGAACCTGCAGGCGCAGATGGACGCGACTAACCGACTGTTGGCCGGCTACATCCGCGGGCAAGCCTGGATGAACTTCGTCGACAGCGCTGCCCACATGCTTGACCCCGACCGAAGGCCTCGGATCGAATTGTTGGCCGATGATAAGCTCCACTTGAATCGAGAGGGGTACCGGATGTTGACCTCGCTGGTCAAACCTCGGGTCGAGCAGGCAATGGGAAGAGCGCTCCTGCCAGCCGCCCGATGACATGTAGCCCGCACAACTATCGAGCAAACCGCGTTCGACGCACGCGCTCGGGGTTTGTAGTCCCGGCTTGAGCCGGCCGAACGGGTCGGCAAGCTCACGATGTGAGAGACCGACACAAGCGATGATCTCGCTTCCGGTTACGCCTAGAAGGCGGGACTACGAACCTTCCCTGCCCGTTTGAGCTCGCTTGCGCACCCGCCTTGCTGCTTCCCCGCCCCCGGCGCAACTACCTCACCAATTGCGCCCGGAACGGGGACGCCGGCAGACCCTCGCCATTGTAGAGAGTACACACGGGATTGCTGGACCACGCGTATCGTACCCAAATCGGCTGGGTCACCTTCGCACTGGAAACCGCGATAGAGCCGCCGTCGATGCGAGCTTCGGCCGGAGCGAAGACGCCGTCAGCGCCCGCGACTTCGAACCCGTCCAGTCGCCCGCCCTTCGCCTGCAGTCCCCCCGTCCGGTGCTCGAACCACACCCGCAGACCCTGGGGCTCTGCGCTCAGCCGGGACACCGTGGGGCCTGAGTATTCCAGGCTCTCGCCGTAGACGATCGCCCGCGCCGCCAGAGCCAGCCGGCGGCCCACTTCCTGCTTGTTCTTCGGGTGAATATCGATCGGGTCCCCGATGTCGATCGTCACTGCCATCCCCGTGTGGCGCAGACTGAGGGCCTGGCGCTGTGCCTCCCGCACTTCCGGCCAGTCGTCGGTCGACTTCCAGTTGGCAATCTGGACGAACAGGAAGGGAAGATCGGCCTGCCCCCAGGCGCGGCGCCAGTCCTCGATCAGCGCCTGGAACAGACGGGCATACAGCCGGGCCTTCTCGGGCGGGCTGTTGCTTTCTCCCTGGTACCAGATCACGCCACGGATCGAAAACGGAGTCAGAGGTGCGATCATCGCGTTGTAAAGCGCTGCCGGCGCCCAAGCCGGGAAGTCGGGATGCCATGGGGGCCATGGTGCGGGCTTGCCTTCGGCCTTGGCCCGCCTTGCCGCTTCCTGGAACTCGCGCGTCTCTTTCTCGATCGTCAACCGGGTCGCGACCTGGGCATCGGCCATCTCCGCCCGCTGAGCAAAAACCGGCATCAGGGAGGCGTCGGCGCCAAGCGTCCCCAGGCTGGTCCAGGACTCGGCCGGCGTGCCGCCCCATGACGACGCGATTAAGCCGATCGGCACCCGCTCCTTCTGGTGGATTTCGCGTCCGAAGAAGTAGGCGATCGCCGAAAACGCCGCCGCGGATTCCGGGGTACACGCGACCCAACTGCTCTTGGCTGCGAGGTCCGGAAGCGGGTAGTCCGAAACCGCGCGGTCAACCTGAAACAGCCGGATTTGCGGCCACCTGGCCGCCGCGCTTCCTGCCGGCCGTTATTCGCGTCCTTGAGGGCGAACTCCATGTTGGACTGCCCGGACGCGACCCAGACATCTCCGGCCCAGACGTCGCCGAGGACGATGGTACTTCGACCCCTGGATCTTCATCTCGAAGGGGCCCCCGGCATCGCCCGGCCGCAAGTGAAGGCTCCAGCGGCCCAACTCGTCGGCAGCCGTGCTTTGGGTTTCTCCCCGGAAGGTTACCGAAATCGCTTCTGCCGCTCCCGCAGTCCCCCAGACATGAACCGGCGCGCCTCGCTGGACAATCATGTGCTCGGAGATGACCGCGGGCAACCGCACTTCCGCCCGCACGATCCCGAGAGCCACGATGACAATAATCATCTCCACGAGACGTCTTTTGAGTGCCAGATATTTGGATCGGTGCATGCTCATAACACTAGCACTGGAGCGAGGCGGGACGGAACGGGAACGAACCAAAGTGCAGCCTTTCCCTGCCTGGGCGCCAGGTTCCAGTCTTCATTCTGTGCGAGCGCTCAGAGAGCCCTCCGGTTAATCAGGGAGATCACCTCTTCCGCGCTCTCTTCGATCGGCTTGTCGGTCACATCGACTGTCCGTATCCCGTGCCTTTTGTAGAAGACTCGCGCGTCCTCGAGCTCCTCGTGGAGAGTCAACGCGTCGCTGTACGGCGATTTCCGGCCGCTTCCCAGTCGGCGCTGCCTCAACTCCCGGTGAGCCACCAGTTGCGAAGGTTCGACAGTCAGGCCGACTACCCGCTCGCGCGGCACTTCGGAAAGCTCCCGAGGAGGGTCAATGCCCTTTACCAGCGGTACATTGGCAATTCGCCAGCCGAGTACCGAAAGGTACATGCTCAGCGGAGTCTTTCCGACGCGAGACGGCCCCACGAGGATGATTTCGGCGTGCCTGAGGTCCTGCGGCTGCTTTCCGTCATCGTGAGCCACGGCGAACTCGATGGCATCCATTCGATCGAAGTAGGCCTGATGGATCTGTCGGTAGAGACCGGGTTGGCCGACGGGCGCTTGTCCGACCACGTGGGTGATTCTCGACAACAGCGGGCCCATCAGGTCTATTGCGACGACGTTCCTCCGCCTCGCTTCACTATTGAGGACCCGGCGCAGCTGGGCATCGACAAGCGTGTGAATCACAGTCGCCTCGCTGGCGGCCGCCTCCTCGATCGCCTTTCTGACCTGATCCGCACTTTTCACGTACGGGACAACCACGACGGGGACGTGAACGTCGGGAAACTGAGCCAGAGCCGTTCGAGCGACTTGGGCGCCGCTCATCCCGGCGCCTCCCGAAATCACGTGGATGGTGCCCGGTTGCTTCGAAATCTTCTTGTCGGCATCCATGCTAGCCGGCCCTCCTGAATGCTTGTCTTCAATTGTACTCAAGAGCTCCAGCCCCGAGCGCAGGGACGAAGTCGTTCAGGCACTGGCAATGCCCAGCCTGCAGTCAACTCTCGGAACAGAAGAGGTCACCTAAGGTCATTTCAACCAGTGCCAAAGGATCACCGTCGAAACCACGCTGGCGAGAGCCGTGAGTGAATACTGCACTCTGGCCAGACGCGACTCGTATCCTTTCTTCCACCAGAGCGCCGCACACAAGACGAGAATCACCGAGATGGACGTCGCGAAGACTGGGGCCAGTTGAAGTGACCTGAGCGAAAAGGGCACCCGTTCGCTCCAGAAGTAAGGACCGTCGGTAAACAGAGGGAATTTGAGTCCCAGGTACCATATGAGGAGAAAGATCACCAGGCTGCCCGCCCCTTCGATCAGCCGGGTGGCTCGCACGGCCCATCTCCGCCGGGCGTTATTTTCCACGAGTCTTTTTTGCGAACCGGTGTACCTCCTGACAAGACGATAGCCGGGACGCAAGAAACAAGCGCCCAGGGCTATTGCCCCGCATGCCACCACAAGGGCGGTCACCCAAAAAGGTTCAGCGACTGGCTCGATCCGCAGGTTTCGAAAGGTAGGCGTTGCGGTGCGAAAGTCCAGAGCCTCCCCGTCCGATGCAAAGAAAAGGCCGGGCTGGTGCTCCACCAAAGGATAGTCCTGAGAGGCGCGTTGAAGGACCAGCCCGTCGCCTGCCTGGGTGACCCGGATCATTTCCAGGGGTGCCCCGCGCACCCGGATTTTGTACTTGCCGACGTACCTTTCGAGCGCGGCCTGGCTCTCGACCGCCGGAGGCGTTGATGGCATTCTGTTTCGGAGGACCCGGTCGAGAATCTCGTCCGCGAGAGAGCCGGGCCAGAACTTGGACTCCGAGTAATTCGTGAGGACGATGGCTCCGAGCTTATGCTCCGGGTACCAGGCCATGTAGGTGAGAAATCCGAAACCTCCTCCGGCATGGTTCAGATAGCAGGTCCCGTGTTTGTCGGCTCGCTCGATGCCCAGCGCATAGCCGTCCAGATGACCTTTGTCCCGAAAGGGGATTTCGTACATGGTTCTGAGCAGTTTTTCATCAATGAGCCGGGTTCCACCGGCCACTCCGCCATTGATATGAAACTGGACGAATCGAGAGAGTTCGTTCGCGCTCGTATACAGGCCGCCGGCCGGGACCATCGGCACTTCGAGAGGCACGCGGCGTTGCAGATCGTGACCGACCGCCCGATTCGAGTACGCTCTGATTTGTCTGATGTCAAACGAGCTGCCTTTCATCCCCAGCGGGTCCAGCACCTTTTCGCGCATGTACTCGGGAAAGGGTTTGCCCGAGACAACCTGGAGGATGTAACCCGCCAGGTCGATTCCGAGATTCGAGTAACGCCACCCTTCGCCGACCGGGAAAAGCAACCAGGTATCTGAAATACTCCGCATATGCTCCTGGAACGAAGGGCAGGCTGGGTCGTAGTTGTTTCCGACCGGCGCCTCGTGAGTGAAACCTGCTGTGTGGCTCAACAGGTGTCTCAGTGTCATCTTGCGCTCGGGGTGCTGTTCAAAGCGGCTATTGACGCGAAAGTCAGGCAGATACGTCGTTATAGGCGTGTCGAGGTCGACCAGGCCGTCCCGGACGGCCATCATGACGGCCGTTGCCGTAAAGGACTTCGACATGGATTGAACACTGAAAAAGGTGTCGGGGGACACTCGCGTCTTTCCATCGTCATCGGTGTAGCCGAAGCCCTCAGCCCAGAGGACCGATTTGTCGTCAACAAGGGCCACTGCCAGCCCGGGAATCTTCCCCTGTCTCATGGTCTGCGGAATGGACGCCCGGAAATCAGCGATGATGCCGGTGAGGGCCCGGTCAGTTTTCGGGTCGGCCGCCGCTGAAAACGTCAGGAATCCAACAGCCAGGAGGAAGATAGTTATGAGGCGGGAGCTTCTGCTTTTTTTCATGATAGTGTCCAACTATTACCAGTAGTTAAAGCAGTCATACGGAAGGAGAAGCGCGTTGGTTCAAGCGGGTCTGACTTCGACCGAGTCGGAGCAACCCCACTGGAAGTGGAACGCATTTACCGCCCGCCGGAGCGGGGCCGGCGCCTTGGAGCATGCGTTATTGAAGGTGACAGGAAAGTCGCGGATTGCGCCAGGCAGTTGCTTCTGAGAGCCCCGGATGGGGCGAAAGCTGCTTAGCCCCGGGTGACCGAATCCGGCCTCCGGGTGAGGGAGCCCGGGGTCAGACAACGTGATGTAAATGGAGCCCCGGACGGGGCGAAAGGATAACGTGTTTCTTTCCCCCGGGGCTCCCGACCCTCTACTGCGCGCCCTGCAGGCGGTCCAACAGTTCCTTGACACGCCGGCGGCTCACTTCAAGGACCACGCCGGTGTTGAGCACCACATTGGCGGTCCCGCCGATGATCGGGTGGACTTCTTTGACCGCATCCAGGTTGACGATCGCTGCACGGGATATGCGGCAGAAGAGGGCGGGATCGAGACGAGCCTCGAGGTCGTTCAGGGTGGGATCGAGAACATATTGGCGCTCGCGCGTATTGAGTCGGGAGAGCCCCCCTTCGGACGAGAAGTACACAACCTCCCGCTGCGGGATAATGCGGAAACGATCTCCGCACCGGGCGAGCAGCCGAGTACACTTTCCGTGCACCGTGTCGGTCACCTTGTCGACGTCCGTTTCGGCATCGCTTGCCGGTTTGCTTCGGATCCTCTCGATTGCATTGGCCAAACGGACGCGGTTCACCGGTTTCAGGAGATAGTCGACCGCATGGAGCTCGAAAGCCTCCACGGCGTACTGATCGAAGGCGGTACAGAAGATGATCTTCGGGCGGGGCCGCGGCAGGCAAGCGGCAATTTCCAGACCGGTGATTCCGCGCATCTGGATGTCGAGCAGAACCAGATCGGGGCTCAACCGGCCGATCCGCTCCATGGCCTCCTCGCCATTGGCGGCCTCGCCGACTACCTCGACGTCCGGCACCGCCTTCAGGAGCAGGCACAGTCGCTCGCGAGCCGGTTCTTCGTCGTCGACTACCAGGACACGGATCATAATGTAACCACCACACCGGCGGGTTTGGGACTGCGTGGCATTTCAATCGTGACCAGCGTCATGTCGCGCGCCTCGTCGCGACCGATCCTGAGAGCTGTCTCCTCGCCGAAGTACCCCTGCAACCGCTCCCGTATGTTGCGGAGGCCGTAACCTTCGCCCGCCCCGCCCGGCCTGGCTGGAACCGGCTCGAATCCTGGTCCGTTATCCCGGACCTCAATCCGCAGACGGGTTCCCGAAGTTCGGACTTGGACGTCGACGAATCCGGGAGTCGTAAGCGAGCTGACGCCGTGCTTGATAGCATTCTCGACAAGCGTTTGTACTATCATCGCCGGAACGCGAAGGTCCCCCGCCTCCCGGTCGCATTCGATTCGGAACTTGAAGTCTTCCCCAAAGCGCGCCTGCTCGATGTGCAGATAAGCCCGGATTGCCTCCAACTCTTCCTCCAGACGGACCCACTCTCGTTCCGACCTCTGGAGTGTGTACCGGAAGACTTCCGCCAATTCCTCGATGGTCTCCTCCGCGCGCTCAGGTCGGCGGGGGATCAACCCGGCGATCGTGTTCAGAGCGTTAAACAGGAAGTGCGGGTTGACTTGGGCACGCAGCGCCTTCAGCTCGGACCGGCTGGCGCTCCAGCGCAGTTCGCGTTCCTTTTGATCCTGTTCGAGCCTTTTGTCGCGCAGCCTGAGGTTCTCGAGCAGGAACGCCAGCGCCTCCGCGAGCGATCCGAGCAACGCCATGTCTTCGCTCAGAAACTGCACATGGTGGGGCCGGGGCCGGATACGAATCTCGCCCACACATTGACCGGCCAGGCGGATGGGAGTGACCATCAGATCCCGTTCCGGCTCGGGGCGAGGCGCGGCAGGAGCAACGAATTGCACTTCCGCTTCCGATCGGAAAATGGCCGCCAGGTGATCCTCGGCTTTCCGAGCCAGCTCATTCTCGCTGATCGCACCCTGGAGGCCCGACAGAAAGTGTCTTGTGGCTTCCGCCGGGGAAAACCGACGGCCTAGCCAGAGATGGTCGAGCCAGGCGGAGAGCTTACGGTGCCCCCAAGGTGCTAACAGCACGATCGGCCAGACAGAAAACGCCCAAACCAGGATGCCGATCCACGTGAAAAAGCGCACTCTCTCAAGGGCCGGCGGGACGAGGACGAAATACAGCGTCAGGAGAAAAAACGAAGCGAAGACGAAGCTGCCCTTCTTGATCAAAATGTCAAAGAAGGTCGACCTTTCGACGTAGTAAGTGATCACAAACAGGAAACCGAGCGGGAGAAACTTCTCGAGCACGCTTCCCCCGTCGGCCGGCAACAGCCCCTCGAACAGGAATATCGAGATCCATGCGCCAAACAGTGTCAGCAGCCAACGGCGCTGGCTTGGGCCGAGCAGGTCACGGTTCGATCGGTGCGAAACCCAGACAAGAAGGCCGCACCAGGCGGCCGTGCCAACCATCAGGGCCCGGAAGGCGATTACCATCACCGGCCAGCCAGGCCAACCACCGCGCCAGAATCCGACGACCCCATTCAACGCCCCGGCCCCGAACAGAAGGCTGACCAGATAAAAGGCGACGACGGAGACGTACCAACCTCTGCTTGCCGCCAGGCGCTCCTTTCCACTGCGGTAGAAAAGATTGACCACCAGGGGAGGGATCAGGTAGTTGACGGCAACTTCGGGAACGTCCAGGACAAACAAGCGGCGTCCGAGAAGCCCGATTACGACCTCGGTCGCGAGGTGAATGAGGAAAAGAACCGCAAAAACCACGAGGATCGAGGGATAAATGTAACCGCCCCACTGAGTCCGACGGCCGCGAAAGTCGCGCAAACAGAGGAACGAGAGCAGGGTGAAGAGAATCGCGTTGAAGCTGCAGAGCAGCATCTCCAACAGTGGATAGTATGCCAGCCAAGGGTAATATCTTGGCACCGCTTCCTCCCGGTCTTCGTCGCCCGCCCACTTCCAGAGCGTCCTCCACGGAGGAGGACCGGCGAGATTGTATCAGGAAAAATCAAAAGTCGCGGCCGACTCGAGCCGGCCGGACTTTTGGGAGCGAGACGCGGCCACTCAGAACCGGAAGACAAGTCCTGTCGAGATGCGTGCGTTCTTCTTTTCAGTCAAGCCTTGCGTGTTCCAAAGAAGCCAGTCTGCCTGGACCACGCGCACGGACCAGCGGGCCGAAGCGGCGACATCCACGCCCCCTCCCAGCATCATTGTGAACCCGTTGGTGGATGTGCCCAATCCTCCAAATCCGGCCGAAGCATTGAATCCCCCGAACAGCGCATGGGCAAACGGCTTTACGCGCTCGCCAGGCATCGAGACGACCGGTCCAAAGGTGTAGGTGTGAGCCTTGGCGCTGAAGCCGGCAATACTCTTGTAAGCGCCGCTGAAGTCTGCTTGCACTCCAAACCAGCGGTTCACGTCAGCCGTGAGCGCGGCGTTCCACCCATTGGTGTTCGCTCCGCCCGCGCCGCCGATACGGGTAAATTGATAACCGCCAAAAACTTCGAATCGAGGCGAATCCTGGGCAAACAGTTGAGCGCCAAACGAAATGAGACACATGACAACGATGAGGACACACTTCTTCATAGCGTTTCTCCTTCGGCCTCGCCGGAACCCGTTCTGACGGCTCCCTCAGCGGCCGGTATAAGTTCTTGTTCGGGAGTAATTTACGGTGGAGTGTCAGATGCCCAAACGCCAATCGTATGACTGGCGGGGACGAAGGATGATTGGCGCTCGGGTGAAATGAATGGCAAGCGATGTCAGTCCGCTGCCCTCAGGGTGAGGCGGGTCGGGCTGGAGCCCGTCGAGGCACGACCTTGCGCCTTTTTGGGTGGAAGCAGCCGGGACTGGCCTTGGACAGGGGGCAGGCAGGTTTCGGTCGTGCGGCCGGCCAGGCGGAAGCTGCCGACCACTTGTTTCATGTCTGACGATTCGTGGACATAGAGGATCTCCGAACGTCATGGGAAGCCATCCGTTGCGGAAGCTACAGGAAGGCAGGGGGGCTGTCAAGGCTGACAAGAACAAGCCGCCGGATTCGGCCGGCGGCGCGCCCCCGACGTTAATTCGGCCAGCCGAACTCACTGGCGATGAATTGCAGGATCCGTGAAACGGACCCGGAGTTGTCGTTTGCGTTGATCATTACCGCGGCTCCCTGTCCGGTCTCCGCAAATGCGATGAACATCGCGTCGAACCCTTCGTCGCGGCCGCCATGGCTGAAGCGCACCTTGCCCCCGACCGACTGGACTCCGACTCCCAGGCCGTAATTGTTGCTGACGTTAGTCAGCATCTGACCCGTTGTCGCAACCGAAATCACAGGATTAGCCTTTCCTGACCGGGACTGCTGAATGCCAATTGCGAACCGGGCCAAGTCCGAAGCGGTCGTCCACAACCCGGCTGCCGCCATCTCGGGATAGATGTGCCACCGTCCCTTGACCCTGGTCCCGTCCTCGTGGTGACCGGTCGCCGTCAACTTAGCCCAACCTTCAGGCAGCGGTTGTTCAAATGAGCTGGATTGCATCCCCAGAGGGGCGAGCACCGCCTCCTTCATGAATTCGGGGTAAGGCCTGCCGGTCACATCCAGGACCAACTGCTGGATGACGGTGAACCCACCACCGGAGTAGCGCCAGCGGCTGCCCGGGAGCAGATCCACCCGCACGGGAACGGTATTGGCCGGCTTCGCCCCGCCCAGCACCTGCACCAGCGACGGGATCCGTGCGTCGATGGCGTATCCCGGAAAGCCGTGAACAGTCAGGCCGGCAGTGTGGCTGAGCAGGCGGCGAAGTGTGACCTTCTTGTCCCGGGTGAGCTCGCTGTCGGGCACTTGCCAGCTGGTCAGCCGGGCATTCACGTCTTCGTCGAGCGACAATTTGCCTTTTTCCACGAGGTAGAGGGCGCCGAGCGCGGCTATCGACTTGCTGATGGAGCCGGCCTGAAAGAGAGTCGAAGTGGTGATGGCGGTTCTACTACCCGATTCAGTTGTGCCGTAACCGGTCGCCTTCAGGATCTTCCCGTCTTGAATAATGGCCAGAGACAGACCGGGAATGTGGCCCTTCTTCATTTCCTCCTTGACGAAATCATCGACCTTGTCGGCCTTGAGGGCGGGCGTGGACAGAGACGCGAGAAACAAGAAGACGACCGCCAGGATGCGAAGACGAGTGTTCATGAGGCAAGAAGATACACCGGGGCACGCCCGGTTCACCAGGCAATCATTCCCCGGCCATCCGCCGGCTCCGCCACCAGAGGGCAGGCCCATGCCCGCCCCGTCTTTTGCCCCGTCTTTTGCCGTGCCCCAATTCCCTCCGTCTGCTACCATCGGGCCGATCTATGACTCGCAAACTTCTCGGATACTCCATGAACCGCGTTTCGCCATGCCTGCTCGTCTTCCTTATCGGCTTGCTGGGGCTTGGATGTTCAGCGGCGGGCCAGAATGCATCCATCCCAATCGCCTCCTCCTCGCCAGACAAAGTGGACTACACGGTGCCCGACTTGATGACTCTGCCCGAGGCGATCAACCGGGCCAGGATCGTTGCCGTGGCAACCATCAAGCAACGGGAGAAGGAGGAGTATTTCCTCATTCAAGTCGGATCTGTCCTGAGGGGACAATGGACCGGTCGCCCCGAGACCAAGCTTTACGCGGTTGAGTGGGGCTTCGGCCAAGGGGGGTTGGATCACCTCCCCGACCTGAAGGTCGGCCAGACCTATTTGCTCCTGCTTCAGCAGAGCGGTGACAAGATCGAGCTCGTTCGAGCTGGTCAACTGGCGTTCCACCTATTGCCTGAAGGGGCTTCGGACCCGAAAATAGGCCGGGTAAGGCACATGCTCGAGATCCAGAAGCGCGTGAGCGGCGCCGAACGGTTCAAATCGCTGCTCGCCCAACTAAGCAGTCCGGACCCTGATATTCGCTGCGCCGTGGTCTTTGAGTTCGGTTTCTACAACGGCCAGGAACTCATTGCTCAACCGCTGGGGGAACGTCTCCGAGGCGATCCCGACGCGGACGTGCGTCTGGCGGCGACAAAAGCAGGCGTCATGCATTGCCTGCCCACGTTCGTTCCGGCTCTCCTCTCCAGCCTTGAGGACAAAGATCAGCGAGTCGTGCAGGCGGCGCTTAAGGTAAGCGCGATCCAACAGGTCCGCGACGCGCTTCCGAAAATCTTCCAGAAACTGGATCTCGGTGGTGACCTGATGGAGGAACTGATACGAGCGCTCGGCTACTTCCCCTCCCCGGCAGCAACCGACAAGCTTCGCGCTCTGATCGCCTCCCGCACCTGCCCGCCTGAAGCCTGGGAGGCTGCGCTGGATGCTGCGGTGGAATTCAAAGATTCTGCGGCGGTCGGCCCGATTCTGGAGCGTTTGAAAGAAGCTTTCGCCGCGTACGACGGGGGTGAGAAGCAGGAGAAGCAGCTTGAAGAGCTGACAGCCATGGTAAACGCCCTCGCCGAGATGCCTGCTCAGCCAGCTGAAAAGGAGATTCTCCTGGCGATTGTCACCGACCAGCGTCGTAAAGGAGACGATTTCGAAAGACTCAGGACCAGAGCCGGCGTGGCACTTGCTCGACTCAGCGACCCGGAGACGGTCGCGCCTCTTCTAACGTTGATTTCCAGCCGCAAGGAAGAGAGCCACGCCGACGAGATCGTCCAAAACCTGGGAGGATTCCAGGACCCACGCATCACGGCGCTCCTCACTAAAGCGCTCGAGAAAGGGAGCGAATCGGAGTCGCGGGCGCTGGCAGCGGTGGAAGCGCTCTATCGACAGGCGACCTCCAGCGACGCCCGGCGCGAGGAAGTTAAGCGCCAGTTCCAAGCGGCTTGGAAGAAGGAAGAGAAACGGGGCAAGAAGACAGACACGGTTGATTTGCGTCTCGCGTTGGCCGGACGACTCGCACAACTAGGCGATGACAGCAAAGAGGGGTTCGTCCGCTCGGAGCTCCAGTTTCCCAGCGGCGGCCTGGGTTTCACCGTTTCGGTGGATCCCAAGGGTGGGGACAGTGGCAAAGGCGAGCTGATGGCTGATCAGCTGAGACAAATGTTGGGCGGAATCATCCAGACCAGCCGCCGGGATAAAGCAATTGAGAGCCTGGCCCTCTTCCGGGATCCACAAGTTGTCAGCGCGGTCGAACGCATCCTCAACGAGACTAAGGATGAGGTCGACGGAGTGGAACTGACCAGGACGCTCGAGCTGGCCGAAAAGGTCGCGTCCCTGGACCGGGATCGCATCATAAAGGCGGTCCTCTCCCTGTTGGGCCGGAGCACAATCGATCTCGACAACAAGCTGTCGTTGCGTCGCACCCTCAACCGCATCCAGGCAGCAGCAGCCGAACCGCAGAACACGGCGGGCAAGCCCTAGCCCCGTTTAGGCATTCGGCAAACTCCGTGGATCTGACAAACAGCGGCGGCAGAAGGAATCCGATGCTGTACCAGGATTTGGGAGCTTCGCGACGACTCGACCGCGTACGACGCCGCCTATCTTGCTCTCGCTGAAACCCTGCCTGCCCCCCTCCTGACTTGTGACCCCAAGTTGGAGTCGACTCCAGGACACAAAGCCCGCGTCTTCGTGCTGTGAGAACCGCAAGAGGCTTCAGGACACGACGTCGTGCGTCTCGCGAAACGGGTGGGGATAGTAAATGAGGACGGGGACATTTCAGGTAGTTTAACGTCCCCGGCCTTGGGCGCGTCACAATGCCGCCCGTTACGAGGTTAGTCGATGTCCGTGAAATCATCCTCTGCTTCAGATTCGTATTCCGACAATCTCTCCCGCACGCGTTCTCTCAGCGTGCTCTTCTGCTCGTCGTTCAGAACGTCAGTAGCCTTTCGGAACGCGTCGACAGTGGCTGCTTTTCTTTCGAGCCGGAGGTTGTAGATGTTTTTCAAGGCCGAACGGATCTGGTCAGGGTGGATGTTCCCGATATTGTTGGCGGTCGAATGGACCAACTCGAGGCGGGCGACGCGTATGTCCGCGGAGATCTTCGACTTGGTTCGTATCATGTCAGAACGTATGGCCAGCAGTTTCTTCAACTGATCGTCGTTCAGCTCAAGCTCGCTCTGCCGTTCCACCAGAGCAGCTACGCGGATAAGCCCCAGCAAGCCCCTCTTTTTCGCCAACTCTACTCGCGCCGCCACTCGCGGTCTTTCCTGTACTGTACCTTTCATTACTTCCTCCTTTCATCCCGGTGGTTCCGGGATGAAAAAACAGCCTGCTACTTCCTGGCTGTAACGGTAATTTCGATATGCGCCGACCCCAAGAGTTTTGCGACGACAACCGTCGTCCGGGTGGCCGCGGATCCTTGAAGTAGCCCGTGTACACCACGCTCATTCCTTGGGAACAGGGCACCGGAACCCATTTGCCGCCCCAGACGGCCTCCAAGTAGGCTCCTGACTGTGACCGAGGTTATCTGAAAAGGAACCATGATGCCACCTGTCAGTTTTTACAGATAGATCGAGGACCAGGGGTCTACTTCTGGGCCAGCGGCGTATCCGAGCTGTGCCAGGAGAGAAGCTTCCAGTACCCATCGTTCCAGACGTAGACATACGTTCCACGCAGATACCGGGGGAGCTTCTTCTCGCCTTTATGTGGTTCGAGGGTGGCCGTCATGAGCACGATTCCCACGTTTCCCACTACACGGTACACCGTCTCGGTGGTTGGAAATGCCACGAAGCTGGTGAGCTCGGTCAGCACTGCGGAAAGCGCATCCGTGGTGGTAAAACCGCTTTTAACCTGAGCCGGGAACTGGCTCTCCCTGAAGAAGCCCAGCGCCTGAGGATGCAGAATTAACTGAACTGCAGGCACGTTTCCTTTTGTGACGCTGTTGATTACCGTGTCATGAACTACTTTCAGGGATCCTTCGGTCGGACCGGTCTGCGCATACCCGGATGTCAGCAACGCGGCAGCAACCATGATCGTGAGGATCCAACCTGGGTATTTCATGTCTTCTCCTTGTTCTGAACCAACTCGCCGGATTGCTGTCCCGGCCAAGCGCTTCGGTAGGCAGACTCGGCTGATCCCAGATCCATGCGGTTACTTACCTATGCTGGTGCCGATCACTTCACCGGACACAATGAGCTCGACACGACGATTCTTCTGCCGTCCGGCTGCGGTGTCATTGGGGGCCACAGGTATCGAGAAGCCTTTGCCTGAGGCACTAATAGCCGTTTCCTGGATCCCCTGGCTGATCAGGTAGGCCCGGACGGAGTCAGCCCTCTGTTGGGACAACTTGAGATTGAGCTCCTCGCTGCCGACGTTATCCGTGTGACCCTCCGCCTCGAGGTTCAGACCCGGGTAATTCAGTACGATCCCCGCAATGCGGGCGAGCTTCTCGCGTGCTTCCTGCCGAAGCGTGTATTTGCCGGTATCGAACAGGACGTCGGACATATTGACGACGAGCCCCCGATCCGTGTCCCGGGTGTCGAGCACCAGGCTGAACTGCTCGAGTAATTTGGCGCGCAGCAGTGCTTTCTCTTGTTCGGCCCTTTGCCGGGCCAAGTCCGCATCCCGTGCTGATTTCGTGGCGGCTGCCTCCTTGGCGAGCGCCTCCTGCCGTCCGGATTCAGCTTTCATTCTCTCGAGTTCCGCTGTTGCCGTTGCCGCGTCGGCTTCGGCTTTCTGCCGCGCCGATTCCTCTGCCCTTTGACTGGCCTGTTGCTCCTTCTCACGGGCGGCACGTTGCGCATCCTCGGACGCTTTGCGCTCGTTGGCCAGGCGTTCCTCTGCCTGGCGCTCGACAGCCAGGGCGCGTGCATCCTCAGAAAACTGTATGGCTTGAAGCGATTGCGAGACGATGTCCTTCTTGTCTTTCTTAGCCGCCAGCGCGTTTTCTGCCATCTTCAGGCTCGCTTCTGCTTTTGAAAAGATTTCCGGCGCGTAGTTGGCCGCCTCGCTCAGCGCGGCGATCTCAAGGGCGTTGCGTGCCTCGTACATTTGCAGCGGAACGTTCTTCAGATCCATGGTCAGCGCCAGGGGGTTCTCCTTCTTCTGGTACTGCGCCTTCTTCATCAACTGGTAGTTGTTCACGATGAAGACCTTTCCCTTGGTCCCTTTGCGCACCTCATTCTCGAGCACCACCAATTCCGAGGGCATGCGAACGGCAAAGTACGGTTCGGCGGTGATGATTAGCGAGAACATCTGCAGGGGGGTGCTCGCTTCACGTTTGCCCGACCCATTCTCGTTGACGACCAACTCGCCCAAGTTGGCAGTGCGTCCATCCGGAGACACGGCCCAAAGTACATACGTCAGGAACTCGGTCCCGAACCTGGTGGGCGAGACGAGGTTCTTGCACTCCAGTTTGATACTCGTCGCCCCCTGCTTCGCCTCCACCTCGGCCTGACCTTCAGCCGCTGACAGAATCTCGGTGCCGATGAGATCGATCTTTGTGGATCCTCTACCAACCTGATAACCGACAGCTTGCGTCGATTTGGTCAACACTCCCTGCGTGTCCTGTGCGGCGGAAGCACTGTTTTGCGCGAATCCGCCGAAGAACATGGTTGAGACTAAGAGAAAGTGGATCACACGCCCTCCTTTGCACACGAAATAGTTCCGCTTTGCGGTGCCACCCGACAATACTGGTCAATTTGCGACGACGTAACTGTCAGTTTTTACAGGAAATGCGGAAGACGGGACCGGACCTGAACATTATTCACCGGCCGAAAGTTCGTGTAAGGATCAGGTCTTCTGCGCCGCACTCCAAACAGAAACTCGGTTGCAGCCACTTCTGCAGTGCAGGATAAGTCGAGAGCATCACTGCCGTCACCGGGCGTCGACTGTAACAAGTGACAGTTTTTGACGCCTACGCTGGGAAGTAATCTCCACAGGATGGTGTTCGATGGCAAGGCAAATTTCGACTGAGCTCGCGACACAATGTTTCGGCCTGCTGATGGCCGTAACGTTGGCTTGCGCCGTCAGTGGGCAGACGCGGGCTCAATCAGCTGCGACACGCACGCCGGTTCAAGCTGGCGCTACGGGACAACCAGGCCCGCCGGCTTCACCCGCCGGCTCGCCGGACGTCTCGATCATCCCCACGCCACAGATTGCGGATGAGGCGATGCAACTTGACCAGCGACTCCGGGCGCTGGTGGACCGTCTGGCGCCTGAGTCGGTGCTGTCCGAGATAGAACAAGAGGTTAATCAGCTGCGTGAAACGACCGGGGAGAAGGCTCGGGAGACCGAGGCCTCGATTCAATCCGGCGCCCTTCTGGCCGAGCTGCAACAGTCATTGCTTGACTGGCAATCCCTGAGAGAGCAGGTGACTGACCTTGCCGATAACCTGACGGGGCGAGCCACCTCTCTAGAGGCGGAACTTCGTTCACTGCAAGACAGCGAATCACGTTGGGCAAGAACTTTCAACAAGATGAGGGCCGAAAAGTCTCCTCGGAAACTCCTTCAGCTGCCCAGGAAGGCCCTCGCCGACATCAGCGCGGCGGTGAAGCTGGTTGAGGGACAGCGTACTCGAGTCACAGCGGTCCAGCAGTCAGTCGCGACGCAGGGTTCGATGGTCTCCATCGAGATCGAGGATGTCAGGAAGGCGATGGCGCAGTGGCAGCGCAGTCTGTTGGAGCCGGACAGCCCAAAGCTGTGGGAGGCTCAGTTCAGACAACAGACGGACGAGAGTCTGGCGCGCTCGCTGCGAAGATCCTACGCCAACGACATCACCCGACTGGCGAATTTCCTCCGCGCTAAAAGAGACGCGCTGCTTGGCATCGCCCTCCTCACCGTAGCCGCGTTTGCGCTCTTCGTCCGCCTCGGCCGCCGGTCAAAGACCGGCAGCCTTGATTCCGCCGGGTCCACTGATACGGCCAATGTTTTCCGTCGCCCGGCGTCGCTGGCGCTACTGGTCAGCGTGGTGGCGATGATGCCTCTGCTCTATGGCGCGCCAGCCAGCGTGAGAGGGCTGGCGTACCTCCTCTGCGTGGTGCCCGTGGTTCGGCTTCTGATGCCACGCTTGCCGTCGCGGATTCGAATACTGCCAGTCGCTCTGATTGCCAGTGTGCTGACGTGGCAACTGTTCAGATTTCTCCAGGTCCCGGTCTGGATCAAGCGCGACCTGATGGCCGTTTTCTGTCTGGCGGTGGCTGCCATGTTTTGGTGGCTGGGACGCGCCGTCCGGCGAAATCAGGCCGAGTTGCAGCGCGCCCCGGCTGCGACGCGTGCCGTGATCTGGGGAGGATTTGCCCTGATCGTCACCGCGGTGTTGGCGAACATCTTTGGTTATTTCCGGCTTTCGGATTTGCTTATCCAGGGCACTGTCGTGAGCGCCTATCGGGCAGTGGCCCTGTACACTGTTTTTGTCGTCGGAAAATCGATCATCTCTTCCACGCTGCAATCCCGACGCCTGGCGATACTTCACACCGAGGCTGACCGGGTCACACGCCAGTTGTCTTTCACGCTCGGCCTGGTAATGTTTCTCGTCTGGTTGAACAGCGCGCTCAACGTCTTTACCGTCCGGGAAACCGCGTACGGAGCGATCAGCGCCGCGCTCAAGTATCCAATCAGCATCGGGTCGGCCACCTTCGTTTTCGGCAACATCTTAGCCTTTGTACTGACGCTGCTCCTTGGCTACCTCATCGCGACACTCACACGAACGATTCTAGGCGAAGTGATCCTGCCGCGGCTCAAGCTCGAGCGCGGCCTTCCTAACGCGATCGCCACAATTACGCACTACGTGGTTCTGGTTCTGATTTTTGTCCTGGCGCTCGCCGCTAGCGGAGTCGAGTTGTCGAAGTTCACGCTTTTCACGGGCGCTCTTGGTGTCGGCCTCGGATTCGGCCTGCAGAACGTGGTCAATAACTTCGTCTCAGGCCTGATCCTGCTCTTCGAACGACCCATAAGAGTGGGTGACCTCCTTGACGTCAAGGGGATAGCCGGCGAAGTCACCAAGATCGGTTTCCGGTCCAGCACGTTGCACTGTTTCGACGGCTCAGACCTCATTATTCCTAACGCGGACCTGATATCACAGCAGGTCGTCAACTGGACCTTAACAGGGACACGCCGACAGATTCTGCTAAGCGTTCCTGTGGCCCACGGCAATGACCCGACCCGCGTGCGCGACCTGCTGCGCGAGACAGTGTCGTCGCACCCGGAGGTCCTCGAATTTCCCAAGCCGATGGCGCTCTTCCTCGGCTTCGGAGACAGCGCCCTCAATTTCGAAGTGCGCTTCTGGGCGCCGCGACCTCAAGTCGTTCTCCCACTGAAGAGCGACGTAGCGCTGAGTATCGCCGCCGCACTGAACGAAGCCGGAATCAAGGTGCCCATCCCGCGACGCGACCTGTACATCAAGAGTACCAACCAGGCGACAGGGGAAGCAGCGCTTTCCCCACGAAGCACAGAGGATGACGGGGCACAAAGTCCCAATGTCCGACTCGTTAATGGGGGAAAGACATCGAGTTGATGAAGATCGGGAAGACGGCAAAGACAGGAGGAAAGACATGAGTAGGAAATTAGTCCTGGCTCTGATAGTAACATTGTGCGTCCTTGTCGGGGCCTGCTCCAGAGAACAAACGCAGCAGGCTGCCGGCTCGCAATCGGCGGCTTCAGAAGAGCAGCAGAAACAAGAGCAACAATTAGCAGAGCAGCAGAAGAAAATAGACGAGCAGCAGAAAAAACTAGACGAACAGCAGCAAAGACTGGCAGAACAGCAGAAAGCGGCGGGGGCGCCGTCACCTGGCCAGTCTGCAGGCAACGAGGCTGCTTCGCAGGCTGGCAGCGCGGCCGCAACAGCACCTAACCAACCCGCTCCGGCCCCGCCAAAGCCGCCGGAGCCCGTCTACGTGACCCTGCGGCTCGAACCAGGCACGCCTGTTGTTGCCCGCACGACTGCAGAGATCTCCACCAAGACCGCTAAGACCGGCGAAACGTTCGTGGCAACCCTCGAAGAACCCTTGTCGGATGGCGACAAGGTCATAGCCGCGCGCGGCGCCGAGGTGGCAGGCCGCGTTGTGGAGTCCGACCAGGGAGGTCGCGCTAAGGGAAAGGCCAAAATCAGCGTCGAGTTGGTGTCCCTCACGACCGCCAGTGGCAAGAAGATCCCGATTTCAACGGTGGCGTTAACCCAGGAAGCAGGCAGCACCGCGAAAAAGGACCTGAAACGAACCGGCATAGCCACAGGTGTAGGTGCGGCTGTCGGGGCAATAGCCGGCGGCGGCAAAGGCGCAGCCATCGGAGCGGGCGTTGGCGCCGGGGCCGGCGTGGCAGCCAATCTCGCCACACGCGGCGACCCGTCGGTGATCCCCAGTGAGACCGTGCTTCGCTTCGAGCTCGCTCAAAGCGTGGCGGTCAAAACACAGGTCGACCAGACGTCCAAGGCAGAGTAGTGGCAAGGGGCAAGGGGCAAGTGGCGGGGTCGAATTGACGATTAAAAGACTGAGATCCGCCCCGGAAGGGTTTAATCGTCAATCGTCAATCGTCAAATCGATCCGCCACTCGCCACTTGCCACTTGCAAACAAGCAAGGAAGGGAGACAAATATGGATCGACAATTTCTCTCAGTTTTCGCTGTGGCGCTCTGTGTTCTGTTTGCGCTCGGCATTCCCAGCAACGCCCAAGAAGAGAAGCTTGGCTCAAAGCAAGTCATAACCGTCGAAGGCGTCGGCACAATGGAAGTGACGACAATCACGGCGTCCATCCAGGCGGTTGACCAGCAGAATCGCACCGTGACACTCAAGGGACCGCGCGGCAACGTCTTCACCATCGCGGTGAGCGAGCGCGTCAAGAACCTGCCGCAGCTCAAGGCCGGTGACATCGCCCAGATCGCCTACTTTGAGGCCGTGGCGATCGACGCCAAGAAAACCGACGCGCCTCTCGCCGGTTCCGAGACCTTCGAGGAGGACTCGGCGGTGCCGGGCGAAAAGCCGGCGGGCGTGGTGTTGCGCAAGGTGCACGCGATCGCGGAAGTCGTCGACGTCAATAACGAAAGCCAGAGCGTCCGGGTCCGTGGACCGCGCGGAAACGTGGCCCAAGTAAAGCTCCGAGACCCGAAGGTCGCGTCAAGCCTGAAGGCGGGCGACAGAATCGAACTCAACTACATCGAAGGTGTGGCGGTCGAGGTGCGTGAGGGAGCGGCAGCCGAGTAAGGCAAGTGGCGAGTGGCAAGTGGCAAGTGGCAAGTGACGATTAAAAGACTGAGATTCGCTGCGGAAGGGTTTCAATCGTCAATTCGATCTCGCCACTTGCCACTTGCCCCTTGCCACTTGCCCCTAAGGAGGGCGTGTATGAACCCTGCCGCATCAAGCTCGAGCCAGGACTTCTCGGTGGTCCTCGGCGGGCCGCTTTACCAGATATATTGGCGGTCCCGGCTGCTGCAGCCCCCGATTGAGCTGGTGAAGCGACGCATGCTCGCAATGATCACCCTGACCTGGCTTCCGCTGCTTGTACTCAGCGCGGCAGCAGGCAACATGACCGCGGGAGTGAAGGTACCGTTCCTGTACGATCTGGACGCGCATATCCGTTTCCTGCTGGTGCTGCCACTCCTGATCGGGGCGGAGCTCTTAGTGCATCGCCGCGTACGCTCGCTCGTCCCTCAGTTCAGCGAGCGCGGCATTGTCGCTCCCCGGGACCGCGCCCGTTATGACTCGATCATCGACGGCACTGTGCGCTTGCGCAATTCCGGGACGGTCGAAATCGCTCTGCTGGCAGCATCGACCACCCTGGGCTACTGGATCTGGCGACAGCACTTATCCCTGAACGTCGACACCTGGTATGCCGCGTCGGAAACACGGGGGGACGAGGCCCTCACGCTCGCCGGCTGGTGGTACGCTTTCGTAAGCCTGAACCTTTTCCGATTCGTGCTGCTTCGCTGGTACTACCGCATATTTCTCTGGAGCGTCTTCCTTTGGCGGGTTTCACGGCTGCCGTTGCGGCTGAACCCGCTGCACCCTGACCGCGCGGGCGGCATCGGATTCGTCGGCAGCAGCGCGCGCGCACTCTCGCCGGTCCTGGTCGCGCACACAGTGATGGTTTCCGGGGCAATAGGAGGCCGTATCTGGCACGAGGGCGCGAAGTTACCCGCGTTTCAGGGAGAGATCTTGTTAGTGATTGCGCTGCTGATGGCTATTGTGTTGCTTCCCCTCACGTTCTTTGGCGTCGCTCTTAACCGCGCGCAACGTGAAGGGAGGCGCGAGTATGGCCTGCTGGCAGGTCAGTACGTCGACGAGTTCCGGGCGAAGTGGATCCACGGGAAGCGATCGGAGGGAGAGCCGCTCGTCGGCAGCGCCGACATTCAGTCGCTCGCCGATCTCGGCAACTCGTACGAAGTGGTGCAGGACATGCGGATGCTTCCCCTCAGCTGGCAGACGGTCCTTCGGCTTGCGATCATCATCGCGCTCCCGTTTGCGCCGCTGTTACTCACGATGTTTCCCCTTACTGAACTGATCGGCCGCCTGGTCGGAAAATTGATCTGATCGTGTCGCTGAAGCGACCAACGGTGTAGGGTTATGGACTTGACAGCGTTGATTTTACTCGGCCTGAAGGCCAGCATCTTTCTCACAGTTTTTGCTCTCGCGCTTGAGACGACCTTGGACGACGCTTTGTATTTGTTCCGACGGCCGTCGGAGCTCGTGCAGTCGCTGTTGTCGATGAACGTCATCATGCCGCTCTTCGCTGCAGCGCTCGTGGCCCTCTTCGATCTCCACCCGGCGGTTGAGATCGCACTCATCGCTCTGGCAGTATCACCCGTTCCGCCAATCCTCCCGAAAAAACAGGTCAAGGCGGGCGGCCACGGTTCTTACGCCATGGGATTGCTCGTCGCAGCAGCAGTGCTGGCGATTGTCTTCGTTCCCTTGACAGTCGACCTGCTCGGGAGGGTCTTCGGCGGGGCCGCTCAGATCTCGGTCGTCACCATCGCGCAGCTGGTTTTTACCACGGTGCTCCTGCCACTGGCCGCGGGTATGGCAGTGGACCATTTTGCGCCTGCATTTGCTGACCGGATAGCGAAGCCCGTATCCCTCGCAGCGGCGGTGCTGCTCATCGGCAGCGCCCTTCCTGTCGTAATTACGGCGTGGCCGGCGATCACGTCTCTGATTGGAAACGGGACGATCATTGCTATTGCGGCGTTTGTCATCGTCGGGTTAGCAGCAGGTCATGCGCTGGGCGGGCCGGTGCCGGAGGACCGGACGGTCCTCGCCTTCTCAACGGCGTCAAGGCACCCGGGTGTCGCTTTGGCGATCGCGAGCGCCAATTTCCCCGGCGAGAAACTCGTCCTTGCCGCAGTCCTTCTATATCTGATCGTGAACGCGGTCGTATCGATGCTTTATATGAAATGGCGCCACCGAGGGCACTCCGGAATTGAGGCGGCAGCTCACACCTAGATAAACGAAAGGCTGGATGGTGGTGGACATGAAACGCGATTGGAAGCAAGTGTTCGCCTCGGAGATGCTTCGGCCCGGCTCCCTTGCCACTTGCCCCCTGCCCCTTGAAGTGCGTGTATGAACACCGCCGCATCCAGCTCGAACGCGAGGCAGTCGCCGCTTCTCGTACGTGACAGGATTAGCAGGATTGGCAGGATTTCACTAATCCTGTCAATCCTGTTAATCCTGTCAAATTCCTTCTCGAAAAGTTCTTTCGCTCAGCGCGCAGAGCCAGTGCTTATTGGACCGAAAAGCACTCGCCTGGCGAGAAGTATCAACAGAACCAAGCCGAGAAACACGGCAACCAGCAAGCCAGCGCAGAGTTGCGCGGCTCGGGAAAAGGCATGGTCTACGGCCTTCAACGCTGTCGCGTCTATCTCCTGTGTGAGGAGCTTCCGCTCCTGGATCAGGGTATCGTCTATGTCCCGCACTGCCGCCGTTCGTTCGGCGGTGATCTGCCTGAGGGCGGCCACCCGTTCTTGGGTGATGAAGACAATGGTGCGCGACAGTTCCGCCGAAAGCGTCTTCATCGTGGCCTCGCGCTCTGCGGTGACAAGAGCAGGCGTCTGCTCCACGACCGCCAGGGACCGCTCCACGGCTGGGGTGGTTCGGTCCAGCACGTCCACCGCGTGACCGACCGACTTGGCAGCGCTCTCTGCCATCGGCATGGCTTTCTCAAGCGCGGAGACGGATCGCTCCATGGCCGGGATAACGCGCCCCAAACCCTCCACTGCCTGCCCGGCCGTCCTGGCGGTCTTGTCCAGTTGGTACTCGTCGGCCATATCCATCGCAAAAAGCTCCGCCTGCCAGCGAGCCTGGTCCGGGAGCTGAGCACTGTAAATCTCAACACGCCGATTGAGGTCATCCACCGATACCATCACGTTGCCCACGGCTTGGGTGATTGAGAAAGATGTGTCCCACTCCCGCTGCGCAACTTCGCTCAGAAAGGACTCGCGTCCGGCAATAGACCGCGTGATCGCATGGTCGGCCGCCCACTTCCGGGCGTATTCGCGTACGCCGGAAACGTCGCCGGAAAGGGTCATTGAGGCTGCAACACGTGCTATCTCGGCCTCAAGCCGCTGCGAGGCGGTCACGGCGATGCCGCTCGCCTCACCAAGGGCCTTTGCGCCCGGCCCCTTCTCGAAGTAGTCCATCATCTGGAAAGTCAGTACCCAGGTGTCCCCGAGGGCCCCAAGGGGAGTGGGCAGAAACAAAGCCTCGCGGAGTGCCGGGACCGCTTCTATCTTCCAGAGCAAAGCCTCTCGGCGGATAGCGCGATCGGTCGTGCCCGCCAGGATCTGGTCGGCAGACTCCACGATCACGCTCGACATCGGATGGACCATCGCCCGCATCCGGAGCCGTGCTTGCTCAAAGGTGGCCGAGACGTCGCCTTTGGCATGCACCTGCGCAACCGGCTGATTCACTCTGGGTGGGATCTTTGTGCAGCCGGCGGGGAATAGTAACAGACAACAGAGGAACACCTGCGCCATGTGCGTGATGTATCGAGGATTCTCTTAATGCCCTTCGACTCATAGAGACTCCTTCTCGGATGTCAGGAAAGTGTTGCAACCCGGATGCCGGAGCGATACTGGCAAGAATACCAGCGCCGGGGTACCCCGACATGAATCAGACCGGAGAGACTGGGATCTGCCGGCTGGCGGGGTGAAAAGAAGCGCTGCCAAAAAAACAGGCATAGAACGCCGTCGGCCAGACAGCGTGGGAACGATCAGACAAGAATCGACAGGTTACGCTGGCTTCCCCTACCCCGAAGGGGTTGCGCAGCAAAGCCCAGGGTTGGCCGCGTTTTCTGCGGCCTACCCTGGGTGGCTGCGATAGAGAAACCCAACCCTGAAGGGGTTGCGTACCGCGCACGATACGCAACCCCTTCAGGGTTGGTCGCTCACGGTCGGCTACCCAGGGTAGGCCGCAAACGGCGCGGCCAACCCTGGGCTTTGCTACGCAACCCCTTCGGGGTAGAAAACCCGCCCGACAACGAGTGAGAGTACTGTCCACGACTGGTTCGACTCTTTCACCCTGGCCTGCGTTCCAAGGTGGACTTGCTCTCCGGAAGCGATTTTTGCAATTGGCTCTAGAAAATGATCAATAGTCAATAGAATTGGCGCCTTCTGCGACCACCGTACTCCGATATCCGAAATCAACGCGCTCCAACGGGTTTGCATCAGACCCCCCCGCGACCGGCTTCCTTGTAAAGCCGGTTGGCAGTACGCTACACTATCTTCAATCGTAGCGATACCGGGCCATTATCCCGAACCGGCGGGCCTTGGCGACCTTACCGCTTTCTCCAGAGGTTAATCGCGCCTGCTCCGTTTTTACCAGGTGCTCCTGCCACTCGATCGTGGATGTCAGTGGACCATTTTGCGCCTGCATTGGCGGACCGGATAGGAATCCCGTATCCCTAGCAGCGGCGGCGCTGCTCATCGGCAGATCACCGCTTCCTGTCGCGATGACGGCCGATGCCGGGATTCACTGTCTCTAATTAAACAGGCTGTTATTGTATTCGGCGTCGTCCTCCTACCGCTTGGGGGCATTAGCGCTAAAATCATGCGCTGGGCAGGCTTTCGGTGCCCGAGGGGTAAAAAAGCCTCTGGCGCTTCTTATCTTATGCTTGGGGGCTTGGCCTAAGTGCTCCCGACTTGGTGTCGGGGTGGTGAGAGAGCAGGTCCAACCATGGCTCTGGCGCATCACGCAAGCCGAAAGTCCAAACAACCGTTTGTTTGCCCCTCCAATCTCGGCCAGGAGCGAATCGAACAGATCCTCGAGAATCTGTTCACTTTCGCAGCCGTTCTGATTCTTCCGCTGGCTGCCTTCGCCGTGGTGCGAGGAAGCTACGCCTCCTCCACGGGTTTTCCGGTTCTTTATGTCACCCAGACTTTTCTTTCCCTTGGGGTCGTGAGCGCACGACTGGCGAGAGGGACTGTCTCATTCCAGACCCGCTGGCGAGTCTTCTGGATCTGCCTGTTCGGAATTGCGGCCACAGGATTGTTCACGTTCGGCCTGGTGAGCATGGCATCCGCGGCACTGATCTGCGTCTGCATCCTGGTGACGTTTGTCGGGCCCAGGCTTCACAGGTATATCGCGCTTGGGTGCACGATAACGGTGATGGCCGCGGCCGGGGTCGCCCACACCCAGGGTTGGACCCAAACGCTGCCGAATCCCGGCGCCTTTGCGGTTTCGGCGGCGGCCTGGGCCTTTGCCATTGTGGCGCTGACGACGGCTTGTGTCGCCCTCGTGTTTTTTGTGGGCCGCCTGAAGGATGTCTGGGCGAAGGACATTTACGAACTCGCCGCCAGCGAGACTCTGTACCGGACCCTGTTCGAAACCGCACCCGATGGCATTCTGATCCTCAAGAACGGCGTGCTCGTCGAGTGCAACACCAGGATCCTGGAGATCCTGGGTTACCCGCGCGAACAACTGCTTGGCAGGCGGCCTGAAGAATTCTCCCCTCCCTGCCAGGCCGACGGTACTGCCTCGGCCGAGAAGGCGCGGCTGAAGGTCGGGGCGGCCTTGGCCGGGGATGCGCAGTTCTTCGAATGGGACCACCAGCGCAGTGACGACCGGATTCTCGCCACCGAGGTCAGCCTCAACCGCCTCGGCATTCACAACGAGGAACTGTTGTTGGCCATAGTTCGGGATGTCTCCGAGCGCAAACGGGCTGAAGAGAAGATCCGAAAGCTGGGAACGGCGTTGGAACAGGCTGCGGAAGATGTGATCATCACGGACCTGGATGGTGTCATCAGTTACGCCAATCCTGCTTTCGAGAGGATCACCGGCTACTCCCGGGCAGAGGCCATCGGACGCAACCCTCGGTTTCTGAAGAGCGGAATGCATGACGGCGATTTCTATCGGCAAATGTGGGAGACGATCCTGAGCGGCCAGAACTGGGAAGGGAGGCTGATCAACCGTACCAAGGCAGGATCGCCGGTCCACATGGATACGATCATCACCCCCCTGAAGGGCCCGACCGGCGACATCGTCGGTTTCGTCTCCCTGAAGAGGGACGTCACACGCCAGGTGCAACTCGAGTCACAGCTGCAGGCCGCACAGAAGATGGAGGTGGCCTGCCAACTCGCCGCCGGGATCGCTCACGACTTTAACAATATCCTGGCTGTTATCCTGGCCAACGCCGAGCTTTCGAAGTGGTCGCTTTGCGGGGAAAAGGAGATCCTCCCGTACCAGGAGCAGATCTGCAATGCAACCTTGCGCGCCAAGGAACTGGTCCGGCAGCTCCTCTCTCTGGCCAGGCACGAGGAGCAAGAACGTACACCGTTTGCGGTTCACACGGTCGCGGGCGAGGTCGTCGGCCTGGTTCAATCGGTAGCGCCTTCAAACGTGGAGCTGCAAGCGGATCTCGACCCGGATGCGGGGACAATCATGGGTGACCCGGGGAAGTTCCACCAGGTCCTGATGAACCTGTGCACAAACGCCCTGCATGCGATGAGAAGCGACGGTGGAACGCTTTCCGTTCGCCTGTCGAAAACCATCCTTGAAGATCCGCTGCCCCCTCTGCAGCCGGGAAAGCACGTCTGCCTCGAGGTGTCCGACACGGGGCACGGAATGGACAGCAAAACCATGGCGCGAATCTTTGATCCGTACTTCACGACGAAGAGGCCCGGTGAGGGGACAGGTCTGGGTCTGGCGGTTGTGCGGGGAATAGTCTCCGGTGAGGGAGGTGATATCCAGGTCGAAAGCCGGGTAGGGCAAGGGAGTGTCTTTCGTATCTACCTGCCGGGAATTGATCTCCCCTCGAACGGCAAAGAGACTCAGGGAAAAGCGCCCGCTCGAGGAAATGAGCGGATTCTCATGGTCGATGACGAGCCGGCTTTGGCAGCAGCCGGAAAGGACCTGCTTCAGCAGCTCGGATATGCCGTGACGGTTGCCACGCGTAGCAGTGACGGCCTGAAAATTTTCCTGCGCGACCCGAACGCCTTCGATCTGGTAATCAGCGACCAGACTATGCCCGAGATTACGGGCATCAACCTGGCTCGAGAGATTCTCTCGAGCCGGCCCCGAATTCCGGTCCTTCTGTGTACGGGCTACGGTGACCAGGTCGACCGAGAATCAGTCCGGCAGCTTGGGATCTTCGATCTCCTCTACAAACCGTTGACGGCCGAGGAGTTGGGAGCCGCAGTGAGACGCGCGGTCGATAGTCGGGAAAAGCGCACGGGATCGGGGGAGCCAGGAGAGTTGTGATGCCAAACGTACTCATCATCGACGATGACAAGGATCTGTGTATGCTGCTCCGAGCGACCTGCCGCTCGCTCGGGTATGAAGCGGATTTCGCCTGTACGCTTGAGAAGGGTATCGAAATGGCTTCATCCGATGGTTTCGAAGTTATCCTGCTGGATGTCAATCTTCCGGACGGAAGCGGGTTGGACGCCATCCCGGTGTTTCGATTCATGTCCACCTGCCCTGAGGTCATCATCATGACGGGGCTCGCCGATTTGAGAGGCGCCGAGTTGGCCATCAAGACCGGGGCTTGGGATTACCTCCAGAAACCGGCTCACCTCAGCGAAATCATATTGACTCTCCGTCGCGCCCTCCAATACCACGAGGGCTGCATGCAATCGCGCAACACGACAACAACTTTCGATCGAGGCAGTTTCGTCGCTGTCAGTCCGCTCATGCACCACTGCCTGGGTTTTGCCGCCCAGGCAGCGGGGAGCACCGCCAGTCTCCTGATCAGCGGAGAAACAGGGAGCGGCAAAGAGATGATCGCATGGCTGGTGCACGCGAACAGTTCACGTCGCGCGCTCCCGTTCGTGGTGGTCGATTGTGCGAGCCTCCCTGAAAGCCTCGTTGAAAGCACCCTGTTCGGCCACGAAAAAGGGGCGTTCACCGGTGCCGAACGCAGCCGCCCGGGACTCATAAAGCAGGCCGATGGAGGGACACTGTTTCTCGACGAAATCGGTGACTTGCCGCTTTCAATTCAGAAGAATTTCCTGCGTGTTCTCCAAGAGAAACGTTTTCGACCCGTGGGCGGCTCGCATGAGGTTGAATCCGATTTCCGACTGATTGCTGCCACACACCGGGATTTGGAGGAAATGGTAAAGCAGGGTGAGTTTCGGGAAGACCTGCTCTTCCGCATCCGCACGATCCACATTGAGATCCCCCCGCTGCGCTCTCGCCGGGAGGACTATATTCAGCTCATGAGCCAATTCATGAAACAGATGCACGACCTCTACGGCAAAGGTGTCAGGGCGTTCTCTCCTGACCTCATCGAGGCCGTGCAGTCCTACTCTTGGCCAGGGAACGTCAGAGAGCTGCGGAATGCCATCGAAAGCGCTTACGTGACAGCCGGCAACTCTCCCACACTTTATCCGAACCACCTTCCTCCAGCCATCCGCATTCACCTGAAAAAGGAACTGCTCGGCCCTCCCCCCGAAGCCTCTCCTGAACCCGACTGGTTCTTAGCGATGCCCCTGGGCATCGACGATGCACGCCGGCTCTCCGAAAAGAGGTACTTGGAGCTCCTCTCGGAATACGCCCAAGGCAAGATCAAACATGCCACTGCGGTCGCCGGACTCTCCGCCACGCAGCTGTATGCCCTCTACAGGAAGCATGGCCTGGCTTTCGGAGAGCCTCGCGCGCAAGGATTGAAATCCAACGACAATTGAGAACTACGGTTTGGAGTGTGGGGATACCGCACTCAACTGTGGTCCAACCGCAGGGCGGCCTCCTCCTTCCGCTCAGCGATTTTTCGCTTATTCTTGATAAGTAGCTGACCCAAAATGACTTCAGTTCAAGATCGCCATTTGGCACAGTCCGTGCTATCCAACCCGAACTAAGAACCCACCATAGAAGGAAATCGAAAAATTGTGATGTGGCCTTGGCGAGCCAGTCTTTCGCGTCTCGGTAATGGGTTCGGCGAATTCTCTTCGAGGGTGGTCTTCCATAGCATGAATCCCGAATTTGGTCCGTCGGTAATTATCCAGGCAATCCGATCTGCGTGCCAGCATACGGGCACGTGTTGTCTTGAATCGGTGATTGAAGTCATCAATATACAGGCGCAAAGACAGCGGGAGATGGAAACCGATCTCAGGCAGATGGTTGTTCACTTTATCAAAATGCAAGAGGAGGAACGCTCCCGTATTGCAGCTGAATTGCAGGACAACGTTGCGCAGCTGCTAGCGGCTGCCAAGATAGGGTTGGGGGCTAACGAGCCTGGTGTGCTTGAGGCCCTGGATCAGGCCATCGCAACCGTGTGGCGGCTGGGGTCTGATTTGCGGCCCTCCTTGCTTGATCACGTGGGCCTGGGTGCGGCGCTCACCGATCTCGTTCGCACGATTCAGGAAAGAACTGAGCTCGAGTGCTCGATATATGTAACCCGGGAGGTAAGGCTGGGTGCTGATAAGCGTCTCGCCCTCTACCGCATCTGCCAGGAAGCCATCGCAAACGTGCGGCAACACGCGCAGGCGACGAAGCTCGAGGTCGAGTTCTTTGAACAAGAGGACCACTTGCATCTGGTCGTGACGGATGACGGAAAGGGCTTCGATCCGGGCGCGATTCCGAAAGGGGCATTTGGACTGTTGGGAATACGGGAGATGCTCAGGCTTTTTGGTGGGACTCTGGAGATCAATAGTGTCAAGCTCAAAGGAACCCGGCTCGTTGCGCGAGTTCCTGTGATCCAAAGCGCGGCCTAGACCTAGACCGTCCGCCGTGGTCCTGAACGACTGGAGCCTCCTGGCCATCCGCTGGCTACGGCGAGATCGTAAGGAGCCGTGCACGGCAGAGGGTGTCGAAAAGGTCGGGGACTGCGCGAAGCGGCTGCTTTCGGGAGCCCCGGACGGGGCGAAAAGCTGGGTAGCCCCGGGTGACCGAACCCCGTTTCGGGGTGAGGGAACCCGGGGTCAAACAAGCGAAACGAACGGAGCCCCGGACGGGGCGAAAGGCCGCGTAGCCGTTCTTTCGCCCGCTCCGGGGCTCCCTACCACACGACTCTCTACCCCGGGCTCCCTCACCCCGAAACGGGGTTTCGGTCACCCGGGGCTACGCACTACGCGGCTTTCGCCCCTCCGGGGCTCCAAAAACCTACCTATACTCCGTTCGTCTCCGAACTTTTTCGACACCCTCGGCCGCGGCTCCTTATCGGTGAGAAGGTGTGAAAAAATCGGTTTTGCTTGCGAAGACTCGGTTTTCGACCCCAAGGGGGTCGCGTAGCAAAGCCCAGGGTTGGCCGCGTTGTCTGCGGCCTACCCTGGGTCGGGGACCCCAGAAGTTCAACCCTGAAAGGGTTGCGTATCATGCACATACGCAACCCTTTCAGGGTTGAGGCGTTTGCTACTGCCACCCAGGGTAGGCCGCAAAAAACGCGGCCAACCCTGGGCTTTGCTGCGCGACCCCCTTGGGTCGAAAACCCGTCTTTCGATTTCTTCACACCTTCTGATTGCTCGCCGCTCGCTCTCGCTGAGATCCTATGCCTCTGTGGAATGCTCCTCCTGCCCGGCACACCAACATATTGTGGCTACTGGAGTGAAGGAGATACCCCATATTCGATATTCGTTCTGGGAGCGGGTCACGAGGATTTTTGCAATTGCCTCGAAAGTACCCGATTTACCAAAAATTGTAGCCCACGATGACTCGGAGGCTGGGACTGCCGTAAACCCCGGCCTTAAGTTCGGTGAACAGACCACGCCTCTTTATGACACCCATCACGATATTGAGTCCGGTGTCATAGTCCCAGTCACCGAAATCAATATTGACATTCTGCTCTTCGAAATTCCTGTGGCTCAATTGAAATGCAGGCCCTCCTCCCAGGTAGATGCTCCAGACGTCTTCCCTGCCGGTGCGCGTACCCCGGGCAATCACCGGCAGAAAGTAGACAGCCTCGAGATTGAGGGCAACTCTGTCAGTAAGCTCGCCAAATCCATACTCGAAGTTCGGACGAAACCATAGATTCCTGAAGATCGGCCCGAACTGACCCTGTGCGCCCAGATAAATGAGCTCGGGGTCAAGGCCAACACCGCCATTGACTCCAAATGTAGCGCGCGCGACTACATCGCGCATTCCCTGCACCGAAACGGCGAGGAAGGTGGGTTCGCATGTAGGTGCAAGGTCTTCGACACGGGTGACTCGGAAAACATCCCTGCCTCCCTCCTGCACAAGCCTGCCAGTCAGCCGCACCTTGTGGTTGCTTGAGGCCGGTTTCAGATCAGCGGAACCGGCGACGGTAATGCTAAAACCCGTGCCTTCCTCGCGCACAGTATAGAGGTCGGCCCGGTCGCCCGGAGTCAGGCATCCGGTGATGGTTGTTTCCTTCTGCTGCTGTTGTTGTTGCTTCTGCTGTTGTTGCTGCTGCTGCTGCGCCAGCAGTTGCGGCGGGAACAGGAGCACTGCTAGAAACAGGCACAGAAGCCCCTCGGCCAGACAGTGTGGTAATGATCTCATCAGACACCTCGCGTTTCAGGATTCACTACGAAAAGGGGAAAGTAGTGCGGTTATCTCTTTGAATCCATTATCCCATTTCGACGGCAAAACTCAACAGTTTACGCCCGCAACCACCGTGCCGTGTTCGAATGGTTCGTTCCGGGCCCCGAAGGAAAACAAGCCAGATGTCCAGCATTAAATCCCGCCGACGACCAGGCCGCGGCAAATCACTTATTACTTCGAGACATTCCAGCTTTTGTCCGGGTTATAACGCTCCATAGACTTGAAGGCGTCGAGAGTGCCGGGGCCAAGATCCTTCTCGTAGACGATACCAGCGTGGCTGACGATGAAGGTCTTCACCCCGGTGACACCGTATTCCGCGGGTGCCGCCACAAGCGCAAAGCCACCGATCATGACTCCCTTTACCAGGAAATCCATTTCACCGAGCGGAGCAGCGGGCCCCTGCCCCTTCAAGATCTTGAAGAAATAACCATGGTAGGGCTCCGGCGCACCGGTATAGCCCTTCTCAATGATCTTAGCGATCTTTTCGCCGACCGGGCCGGCCCATGTTCCGTCGGGATTCTGCCAGGCCAGGCCATCCTGTTTGCCCGGTGTGCTGACGATGCGCTGGGCGTACTGGTTCACCCTGGATCCGTCGTGTTTCTCTAACGCATATTCATGCTGCGCTTCGACGTAGCCCCGGCAGATTTCGATCGCATCCAACTCGTTTGATCCAATGCGCCGGTAGAGCAGTTCCTCGCGTCCCGCCGCAGCGTCAAAGGACCACTTCCCCGCTTTCCTGACGAGGGGTGAGGGAAACGGCCAATCGTCATTGCCGACTGAGAGAAGCGCCCGGTCCTTATGCTGCGGATCCACGACAACGCTCTTCTTTTTACGGGCTTCCGCGGCGAAGGCTGCGGCCAACTCCCGATCACGGGGAGTTTCACCGGTGAAGAAGACAATGTCCTTTCCGGCGGACCCGAAGATCTGCTCGAGCGCAGCTGGATCGAATTTCTCCGCCGCCTCTATGAGTGCGTCGGCGGCTTCCTGAGGTGTAGCGAACGTTCGAGGCTGAGCCGGCGCGCTTGACGCCGCTTTCGTCGTTGTTGGCGTCTCGGTTTGGCCTGTCAGCACCATTGGCCACATAAACGCAATGACGCAGACCCGCCAGCCCAAATCCAGGAAACTGGAACGCGAAGTCACCGATGTGCCTTCTCTTCTTGCGCTCATTCTTCTTTACCTCTTTTCGCTATCGCCGGCGACCGCCGCCGCCTCGACCACCACCACCACGAGAGCTGGAATATCCCCTGGAGCTGCTCGACCTCGCGCTGCCTCCACTGTAACTGCCGGAGCCATTTCCCCATGTGGAGCGATTGCTGCTGCCGCTGCTGCCCGACATATCCCGGCTCCCGATGCGTTCGCTGCTGCCTGAGCTGGAGCGGCTGCTGCTGTAGCTCCCCGCAGATCGATCGCTGATGCCGCTCCCGCTGCCGCTGCGGCTGCTCGCGAGACTGCCGCCGTCCCTCGAGATTTGCTGCTGTGCGCTCGCCTGGCGGTTGGAAAGAGAATCGCCTCGCGCCGCCCCGCCATACTTGCTGGCCGTTGCCCGGTCGGAATAAGGCGCCCCGCCCCGGTGTTCTGAATTGTGCTGCCACTTACCGGTGTTGCCGGCGCCCGCCCGGTTGCTGACGTTCGAGGTTCGGTCAGTGCTCCGGTTGACGTTCCGGTTGCTGTTCCGGTTGAATTCATTGTCGATGTCGATGTCGATGTCGTTGCCGCCCCATCCGCAACCATAGCCCCAGCCCCCGCCCCAGGCCGCGCCCATGGCCATTCCAACTCCGAACGAGACGGCCATGGCTCCGTAGTAATACCCGGGCGGTGGATAGTAGATCGGCGGATACGGATAGACCGGCGGCCCGTAAACATACCACCGGGTCATACGAGGGAACATACACAACCTGCGGGTTCGCCTGCTCGACCACAATCACCTGCTTGCTCTCGACAACTTTCGTCTCCACCTTTTGCTGTTCGGTGGACTTCAGATTGCCTTTTTCCTGCGCTTTCTTGCGCATGCGTTGAACGGCGTCCATGATGTCGGACTGTTGGGCTAGGAAGGCATTGCCCAGATCCGCGGTCCACTGAATGTCCTCCGCCAGGCGTTTGACCACATCGGGCAGTGCGGCCATGGCCTGGACGCTTGGGTCCCAAGGTTGCTTCATCACGGCGTCGGCGAGCGCCTTGTCTTTCAGCGTCGGGTTTTTTGTCAGCCATTGCTGAAGTTGGATGATCTCGAGAGGATAGGTGGACGCCGCCAGAACCTGGGCGAGGAGCGGGTCGGGATACAGGGCAATCGGCGCAACCAGGGAGTCAAGTTGGTCTGCCGTGAGCTTGACCGACTCTTTGGCTGGCGATGCTTGCGCCTGGGCGTTCGGAGTCGACTGAAGGAACGCAAAAGCATCGCCGGGCACCAGGAGTGCCGTACAAAGCACGGCCACGAGGTGGTAGCTTGTGAAATTCATGGGTCTTGGTTTCGGATTCATGGCACCTCTTCTTCCTAAATAATGTTCGTCGCAAGACAGCGCCATCGACCTCGGAGTGCGGCGGCCCTTGACCGGCCGCCTTGCGGCGAGCTGGTAGCGCATGATTTTGCAATTAACACGCATCTTCTCAGCGACTGACCTCGATGAAAACTCGTCCCGGAGCGTTTCTGGTTCGCACCAGCACGTCACGCGTTGCTGTATCGAGATCTCTTGACTGATACATGAGCACGTACTGGCTCTTCATCTCGTGGATGATGTCGCCGTAGATGTGCTGAAGGTCCTTGAATTGGTCTGAGAAGATCGTCCGTCCACCGAAACGCAGACTCTGATCGATGAACCGATTCTGCATCGCAATCAAGTTGTAGAAGTGGCCGCTGATGCGGTGTGGGAGTCGGTAGCCGGAGACGTTTCTGAGATTCCGCCGGTAGTTCTCGAGGTATCGATTCGTGTAGATGATGGGATAAAGGGTGATCCCCTGGTCCCGGGTCACCTTCACCATCTCCTGAAAGGAAGCCCTGCTCATCGTATCAATCCCATCGGTCAGGAGGACTATGAGCTTCTTTCCCGGTTTCTCCTTGAACATGTTCTTGGACACCCAGATGACCGAGTCATACAACGCGGTCTTCCCGTCAGGTTTGACGTCACTCAGCTGCCGACTCAGATCCTTACCCTGTTCGGTCCAGTCGATGACGAGCGTGGGCCGCTCCGCAAACAAGACGAATGCCGAGCCGTCTGGTGCGAGCCCCTTGAAAAAATCGACCGCGACTTGCGCCGCCCTTGAGAGAAACGGCGAGGTGCTATAACTGTTGTCGACCATAACGACAGTGCTGATCGGCACCTGCTGTTCCTTCAGGAGCGCGATATTCTGTTCGTGCCCGTTTTCGATCACCGTGAAATCCCGAGCTGTGAGGTTGGGCATGAAGCTTCCTTCGGAATCTCGGACCAGGAACTTCAACTGGATCGTCTCCAATTCCATCAGCACCTGGACTTGTTCTACGGTGAGATCAGCGTGGTTTTCTTTCGGTATGACTGGCTCCTGAGGCTCCGACCGAGCCTTTTCCTGAGGGCTCGCCGCGAGCAAAGAGACCTGAATCATCCATATAGGCACCAAAAAGAAACAAGCGATTCTCATCGCAAAGCCTCCTCTATCTCTCAGAGGACCCGCAGTCTCACCAGGTTGCCCCCTTCATCACAGTGTCCGACGATACTCGCCACTTCGCGACAGCGTAACTGTTAGTTTTTACAGGGAATGGCAAGTGGCAAGGGGCAAGGGGCAAGGGGCAAGGGGCAAGTGGCGAGTGGCAGGTGCGAGTGGCAAGCGGCGAGGGGCAAGTTCACTCGGCCAGTCGTTTGATTGTGACGCTCAGGATTCGGTTGATTTCCTCGGCCTGACCCACTCGGCACTCCACAATTTCGGGTGGCAGCCAGTGGCGTAGCCGCCGATAACGGCCCTGCGTTTCTCTAAGAGAACCCCGGGCGATAATCAGGAAACGACGGTATTCGACCGTGGATTCACGACCGTAGCCTTCCTCGATGTTTGAACACACTGAGTCGGCGCTCGACAGTTGCTCTTGCGGTCAGCGAGGAAACGCGTCATATCGTCGACCACGCCGTCAAACAACTCCATCGCCTTCCGATACGCGCCGAATTCTCCAAGATTTCCACTACTCATGAATCGCCAGATCTACAGCAAGTGTGCACTCGCAGCCTGACATCACTTGCCCCTCGCCACTCGCCACTCGCCACTCGCCCCTTGCTCCTTCCCACTTGCCCGATATTGACCCAAAGCATATCTATTTCCCGATATTGACCCAAAGTACAATTTACAGAGCCGGCCGACATCTGCGACTATTCCCCCAATCACGATTATCTTCAGCTAATCATCATTGGAGGAGACCATGGCAAGGCTACGTATTTTGTTGGCTGATGACCATACGTTTCTGTTGGACGCTTGTCGGAAGATGCTCGAACCCGATTTTGAGGTTCCAGCGGTATTCACGGATGGCCGTGCTTTACTCGAGGGCGCGGCAACGCTCAAACCTGATGTCATCGTCCTGGACATCGGGATGCCTTTGTTGAACGGACTGGATGCCGGAAGGGAGCTGAAAAAGCGAATCCGTGGAGTGAAGCTGATTTTCCTGACAATGTATCCCGACCCTGACCTTGCCCGCGAGGCAATGCGGGCCGGAGCTTCAGCTTACCTGCTGAAGACATCGGCCGCCTCGGAGTTGGTGAAGGCGATCCAGGAGTCGGTCCGAGGCCGACAGTATGTTACACCCGCCATAGCGAGGGCCATGGAGGAAGCCTTCATCCGCAACCCCGAGGGCAAGCGCGTTCAGAAGGAATTGTCGCCACGGCAACGCGAAGTTCTGCAGCTACTGGCGGAAGGCCGTCCCATGAAGGAGGCGGCTTACATACTGGAAGTAAGTACCAGGACCATCGCGTTCCACAAGTACAGAATGATGGAGCAGTTGGGGCTCAGAAGTTCGGCGGAGCTCATTCAGTTTGCCGTTACCCATCATCTGGTGACCGAGAAGCCCGAGTTTGCAGTGGCCTGATCGTCGCCGGGAGTACGACAGGGACTCAGAAAGTGTGAAAAAATCGGCTGGGTCCCTTACTGACGCCGCTTGAGGATTTCGGAAAAGTGTCGATTGATGGAGAGTTTCCCAAATCCTAAAGCGGCGACCGCGCTCCGATATCCAAAAGGCGCCCCAGCCGGAGAGCACGGCCGAATTTTTCACACCCTCTCACCCTCCTCACAGCTGACAGCTCGCCGACTACCGCTCCTAGCGCATACTGGGGTGCTTGGCGAGAATGCAAGGCGAGATAAAGCGGTGGCCCGCGAGAGCTTCCCGGATTGCGAAGATCAGGTCGGTTGCTAAGTGCGACTTCACTACGTAACCGGCGGCTCCCGTTGAAAGGGCCGCCCTGACAAAGTCCAGATCGTCGTGCACTGTGAGAAAAACGATCTTGGCTTTAGTGTTCTTGCGCATCAGAGCCTCGGCTGCGTCGATTCCATTCATAACGGGCATGCTGATGTCCATGAGAATGACATCAGGACGTAGTCGGATCGCCTCGTCGATTACCGCTCGGCCCTCGCTTGCTGTACCCACTACCTCGTAGCTGTCTTTCAGGACGGCGACGATCTTGTCCAGCATGGCGGGATGATCGTCAGCTAGAAAAATTCGTGTCTTTCTGGAGGGCATTTGTATGACAACCCCCTGCCTTGCTTCTTGAGGACTCTAAGGGTAGGTCGTTCTCTCACCGGTGGCGACTGTCATAACTAGCAGGTGAGTGGCAAGGGGCGTCCCGGAGCGCACAGAGCCGGGACGCCCCTTGCCACTCACCACTCGCCACTTCTAGCGCAGTGGGACGACAACGTTGATTCGCGTACCGCGCAAGGGTTGCGACTCGATTGAAATTGTCCCGCCAACAATCCGTAACCGCTCGCGCATGCTGAGCAGTCCTAGCCCCGGTTTCCGCACGGCTGATTCGGGTTCGAAACCCACCCCCTCGTCAGTGATCCGCAGCCGGATTTCAGAGGGTGATCCGCGGAGATCCACCGTCGCAGCGTAAGCCCCACTGTGCTTTATGATGTTCTGGAGCGACTCTTGAATCACACGATACAGACACAATGCAACGTCGCGGGGTAGACGGTCCGGAATGTTCTCGAAATCACACTGCACTTGCAGACTCTGGTGGTTGGAAGCTTCGTTACAGAGGCTCAATATTGCTGCGGCCAGGCCCAGCCGGTCCAACTTCCAAGGATGGAGTGCGTAGGAAATGCGGTGGATTTCCGAGGAGAGTTCTTGGACCTTGTCGAGGAGGTTGCGCAGGCCTGCATCGATCTCCTCTGCAGAATGAGAGGGGAGTTGTGCCAGTTGCTCGATTTCTATGGCCAATAAGGCCATCTTTTGACTCAGATTGTCGTGAAGCTCTCGAGCAACTCGACGTCGCTCCTCTTCCTGCGCGTTGATCAGTCGCCCACCGAGATCGATCAGCGTCTCCTCGGTGGCCCGCCGATCGGTCGTGTCATTGCAGGAACCGGCGAAGCCGGTGAACTCGCCATTGGCCTGCAAAAAGGGCACGCCGGTGTTCAACACCCAGCGAAACGTACCGTTCGAACAGCGAAGTCGGTGTTCGAGCCGGAAGCTGTGCCGCCTTTCAAAGGCCTCCTCGAAAACCGCCTGAAATGTACCCATGTCGTCCGGATGAATCCCGTCCATCCAGCCGTAGTCCAGTTCCTGGTCGAGTCGTCTGCCCGTGAATTCCAGCCACTGCTTGTTGAAGTAGATACAACGTCTATCGGGTGCCGCCATCCAGATCATTGCGGGCACTTCGTTCGCGATCTGTAGCAGTCTTTCACTTTCCCGCAGACCGGCCTCAATCCGCCTCGATTCGGTAGTGTCCCTGATACTTATGACTGCGCCTTCCCGGCCCGAGAGCGGTGTGACGGTCATCGAGAACCAGCGCTCTTCGCCCGGCGACGGGCTAGGGTAATCAACCTGATTCGATGATCGCATGGATCCGTCACAAACGCCTCGGATTATTCGCAACGCTTCATCTGCTTGGACGATACCCGCCTTAGCTGCCTGGCGGCACGTCTTCAGGTAGTCAGCTCCAGGTCCGGGCGAGACGTCGTCCAGTAATCCGGTTCGCCAGACGGGTTGCATCCAAGACTTATTGACGGTCAAGATTTTGCCGTGACGATCAACAACAGCAACAGGAAAGATAAAGGAGTCCAGGATATCTTGTGTCGAGAATGACGCCCGGTCAGGGCGACGCACTAGCGTCGCAAGGACCTCCCGTAGCTCGCGCTTTAGGGTGGAATCAATGCCCACGGTCGACTCCTGCCATAGACTACCGGTCTCGATTCGAGGGCCTCTGGCTTCTCAAGCCAAGAAATACCCAGAAGAAAGAAATCGTTGGATTCTGGCACAATATCTGAACGGTCCTGGCGACAACACTGTCAATACTAACAGTGCTCGTCTCATCTCGACGAAAGGCTCCCTGTAATAACTGACAGTATTCGGAACGGGTGATCGCGATTAGTCTTAACCCGTGTCTCGCGAAATTTACCCGCGCCCGGCTTCGTTTCCCAGCAAAGAAGAAGAGGACCGTGCCACGCACCGAACGGAATCGTCGAGGCAAAACCGTATTTCTCGGTCTCTCGAGGGCGGGCTTCTGGTCATAGGCCTGACGCTGCTGGCCGTTTTCCTGGCATTTCGCATCCATGGGGAGGTAGGAAGCCGGGTGGCCGTGTGGCAGTTTGCCCAACTAGCCGGCCAGAGCTCAGAAGGTGGCGAAGTGCGTGGGCAAGCTCGGTCGCAGGGTGTGGATTTCAGCTCGTGGTCCGAGAAGCGTGCCGAAGCCTATAAGCAAAGCCTGGCGGCAAAGTTCGAGGCGCCGATCGGGTTGCTTACAGTCGAGCGACTGTCACTCCAGGCACCGGTCTTTGAGGGAACTGACGAACGGGTTCTTAACCGGGGCGTCGGCAGGATCATCCAAACGGCAAGGCCGGGAGAAGCTGGGAACATCAGCATCGCGGGTCACCGGGACGGATTCTTCCGTTGTCTGAAGGACATTCAAATCGGCGATCGGATCGAGCTGGCAACACCGGAACGGAGAGTCACGTACATTGTGGATGAGATCCGGATCGTCAACCCGGACGACGTCAGCGTCCTGTTACCCCGCGGCCGCCCGGCACTCACGCTGGTCACGTGCTATCCGTTCTACTTCATCGGCAGCGCTCCGCGCCGCTTCATCGTCCACGCTTCCATCAAAGAATCCGATCGGAAACTTCCCGAAAACGCAACAGGTGCTCAAGTCAGGACAAACAACTAACAACTAACCAACAAACAGGAGGTTATGAGATGAGCGCAACGTCAACATTGAAACGTCGCCTGGCTACAGGCGGCTCCGTCCTGGTGGCATGTGCCGCGCTCGCGCTGGCACAGGTCCAAACCACCACGACGGAGAAGCACGGACAACCGACGACGCAGGTGACCGTTGAACGGGGCACCGTCACCTATATCGCCGGCAACGAGATCGTCGTCAAGATGGAGAACGGCGAGCTCCGCCACATCACTGTTCCGGACAGCGCCAAAGCCACTGTAGACGGCCGGGAGATCGGGCTTGCCGACCTTCGGGTTGGGATGAAGCTCGAGAAGACCATCAGAACAACCACCACGCCCAAAAGGGTTCAGACGGTAAAAACCGGCACCGGCACAGTTTTGAACGTCCAGCCGCCTAACTACGCGACCCTCAAATTTGAGGATAATTCGGTCGAGCGGTACAAAATTCCGAAGAACACGAAATTCACGATCGACGGACAGGAAAAGACAGCATTCGACCTCAAACCGGGCATGAAGATAACCGCGACCCGAATTGTCGATGTTCCGATGACGGTGGTCAGTCGGGAAAGCCGGGTCACCGGCACCGCGCCGCCTCCTCCCCCGACGCCCCCAATGGAAGGCGCGCTATTGATCGAGGCGCCGACTCCGGCGCCGGCGCCGGCGCCGGCCAGGGCTGAACCTGCGCCGGAACCGACCCAAGTTGCCCAGGCACTGCCGAAGACCGGGAGCGATATTCCGCTGCTCGGCCTACTTGGTTTGCTCTGCCTCGCTGCCTCCCTCGGAGTCAGGCTGGTCCGCCGTTCCTAAGTCAACCAGCCGGACGTGGCGAGTGGCAGGTGCCACTCGCCACTTTTGCTCCCTATTCCACCACTTCTCAGGTCGCCCCGGTCCCATCTGGAGATGGGACACACGGGTGCCCCAGAGCCCGGCACCCGGCGCTCGCAAAATCTGCTTGCCATTTGCGACTTAATGAGCAGTGTCCCAGGAAGAGTCGGGATCAAACTTCGTGATTTGCGCGGCGATTTGGGCGGTGTTCGGGCCCAGATCTTTCTCACGGACGATCCCGTCCTGGTTCACGATGAAGGTTACGATGCCGCTGCTGCCGTACTCGGCAGGGAGGGCAATGAGCGAAAACCCTTCTCGCATCTCGCCATCCTTCAAGTAGTTGCGCGCGCCGCCGTCGGCATTTTTCCCTTGCGCAGTCAGCATCCGAAAGTAGTAGCCGTGGAATGGTACAGGCTGATCACCGGAGCGGCGATAGCCTTCGGCCGCCGCCTGGGCGGCGAGCTCGCCGAGCGGGCTTGGCTCTTGGGATTCCTCGTTCTTCCAATAGAGTCCGTCCTGTTTGCCGGGTGTGCTGGCGAATTTCTGAGCATAAGCACCGGCGGGCTTGCCGTCATGGGGCTTTCGTGCGTACTCTTTCTGCGCTTCAACGAAGGTCCTGCAAGCGGCGATCGTGCTCAATTCATTGCGGCCGATCCGGCGGAACAGCACTTCTTTTACTCCCGCCGCTGTATCGAATCGCCACTTCCAGTTCTCTTTGACCAGGGGGATCGGGAAGGGCCATTCCTCGTTTCCGATGAGGAGCGTGCGCTTGTCATTTTCGTTGGTCAGTTGGGCACGTTCCTCATAGGCGGCCAGAAACACTTCGACCGAACGCCGATCCATTACCGGATCTCCAGAGGCGAGGACCTTCTGTGCGTCCGGACCGAAAATGGCCGTGATCTCAGCTTTATTATCTGTCCGGGCGGCCTGAACTAATGCTACGACGGCGTCTTCAGGTGAGGAAAACGCCTTCTGACCTGGTGCCTCCTCCCGACTTCCGCAAGAGACCGTCATGGCCGGCAACAACAGTAAGAACAGTGGAATGCTCCTCATCCTCATGGTTGTGCCTCCTTACCGCCTTCTTCCGCCGCCACTTGCGCTTCTTCCCCCGCCAGCTGCGCTTCGCTGACCACGCTGACTGGCCGCGCGCTCAGACTGACCACTCTGGTAACCCGAGAAGGCGTTCGATTTCGTGCCGGTGCGCGCCTGTGTCGTGGATGCACCGGAACTGTAACCACGGGACCCGCTGCCGGAACTCTGAGAAGGACGCTGGCTGGTTCCCGTACCCGTCCGCGCAGGGTTGGACGTCGTCGAACGGGTGTTGACGGCCGTCCCACGGGCATTGTTGACTGTGGTCGGGCGGTTAACGTTGGTTGACCTCGAACGATCCACGTTGACGTTTACATTGTTGTACCTGGGAGCGTATACATTGTTCGGCCGGTAGGCTCCCCCTCGGTAAGGCACCGGTCTGACGTATCCATAGCGGCCACCGGGCGGGACCCGCCAGGCGCCGCCCACGACGACCACGCCGCCGCCGTGCCAGCCCATGCCCCAGCCGCCGTAGCCGTAGGGACCGTGGTAGTAGTCGTCATTCATGGCCGCGCCGAGTGCTATTCCGAGGCCGAAGCCGATCAGGCCGGCGGCAAGTTTTTCGCCGGAATTGTCCTGGGGCGGAGGCGCCGAATAAGCGGCTTGCGAATCGTACTGCGGCACGTAGATGACCTGAGGATTGGCCGGCTGGATGACGATCACCTGCTGCCCGCCCTCAGTTTGCGTCGTGACCGTCTGCTGTTCCGTCGTCTTCAGGTTGCCGGCCGCCTGCGCCTGCTCGCGGAGCCGCTGCACAGAGGCGAGCACACCCTTCTGGTCACTCACGAACGCTTTGCCGACCTCGGTCGTCCACTGAAGGTTCTTGCCCATCAGGGCGAGAACGTCCGGGAACACGATTAAGGCCACAAAACTCGCGTCAAACTGCTGCGCTTTAGCCGCCTCCTGGAGCTCAGTACCCTGAAGGTTCTTGTTCTGCTCAAGCCATTTATTGACCTCGGTGACCTGCTCCGGGCTGCTGGAGCACGCCAGCACCTGGGCAAGCAGCGAATCGGGGTAGAGAGCGATCGGGGCCAGCAGCTTGTCCAACTCCGGGTTCGCCGAAGCACTGGCCGGCGCCTGCTGTGCCTGGGCCATGACTTGCGGGGTGCCGGCGGACAGAAGACATAGTGCCAGCACCCATGGTACTGTTCGGTTCGGGTGCATGTCTGATTCCTCCAATAAAGCGTGGCGAGTGGCGAGGGGCAAGTGGCGAGGGGCAAGTGGCAAGTGGCCGGTTCCCGTTTTGGGGCTCAATCGACAAAACGTGTCGGCGCTAACATCGGACCACTTGCCACTCGCCACTTGCCACTCGCCACTTGCCACTCTTTTTAGTGCGGCTTGCGGACGTGTTTGAGATGCTTCAGCATCTCCATCCTTCCGGTCGGACTGCTACGTTGATAAACCCGCACCCAATTCTGCAGCTGATTGGAACGTATACCCAGGGTGTCGCGAACCCAGTTGAAACTCCCGGGGTAGTCGCTGTTGGCGAGGAACCAGTCGACAGCATCTTCCCGCCACCTGCCGAGCTTCCCGCTGAAGCGCATCTCTTTCGGCGAAGCGACCACGTCTCGAAGAGCCCGGAGGAGGATTGCCAGAGCCAGGTTTCGGACGGCCGGGTCGGGCCTTTTAGATGCGGGGTAAAGTCCTTCGCTGCTCAGCCGGACCCATACTTTTGAACCATCTCCTTTCCACGTGATGGGATTCGTGTCCATACCATTGTCTCCTTTGCTCGACGGTTCGCTTCAGAAGGCGAAGAAGACGCTCCCCGCCATTTTCAGCTGGTTCGAGTAATCGCTGTCTCCCACTGGCCAGCAGCCCCAGTACCCGCCGCACCACCAGCCGCCGGGATCTGTCTTGATGTAGGTGGGGGTCCAGCGCATCTCCAGCTTCACGCCGATGCGATTCGAGGGCATCAGCCTGACTCCTGCGCCCCAGGTCGTCGAAAACTGAGTTTCCGAGCCGGTCTCCGTGCCCGCTGGTACGATGATTGGCGGGGTGGCGAGCGGAGGTGTGTTAAGCTCCCCGCCGGAGAGGTGCGTGGCGCCCAGCCCCCCGAAAAAGTAAGGCCGCACCGCTACATCCGGCTCACCGACGATATACGTGAAAACTCCGTGATAGTTATAGGTGTGGTTCTTGGCCAGGTCGAACTTGGTGTCGTCTACGAGATCGACGTTGAGATCATTTTGCTGATCGTCCCACAGAAAACCGATCGCGAAGTTGGGTGTCGCCAGATAATCGACATTGAAGCCCCATGAAAAGCTGCTTGTCGGGTTGATCTTGTCGATGGTTCCAAACCCGAGGTTAGTCGGGTTGATGTTCACGCCCTCGCTCAAGGTGTAACCGAAGTTGACACCCACCTCTACCCTCTTGTCATCCTGTGCCATCGCCACGGAACCGGCGACAACGAACGTCATGGCCCAGAAAGCCATCACTTTCCAACTCGTGCGCATGCTCTGTCTCATACTCTTCGTGCCTCCTTGCCGATTTCGCGGTCTGTTGGAGACCGCCTGCGCGTGGATTCCGTTCAATTCAGGGCACTCATCGTTCGCCCCCGTGGTGGCCAGAATCCCCGTACGCATAAGAAGTTACTTGGATCGGCTTGTTCTCGAAACTGTCAGTAATTACAGTCAAGTGGCGAGGGGCGAGGGGCGAGGGGCAGAGGAGAGGTAACGCACCGTGGGGCAGGACCGCGGATCACGCGGATATAACGCGGATCACGCGGATAAAGGCGCAGCCCCTCAGTCGGTGGGCTGCGCCTTTATCCGCGTGATCCGCGTTATATCCGCGTGATCCGCGGTCCTGCCCCACCTCCTCTGCCCTCAAAACGATCCCCACTTGCCACTCGCCACTCGCCACTTGCCACTTTCTAGTCGGAAGCGCTGCGTTTCACGTGCGCCTTCTCCCAGGCTCGCACCCGGGATCTAGCCTGGTCGAAGATTCGCTCGTAGTTGCCTTTGCGCAGTTTCTCACTGGCCGACTTGTCGAGCAGGGGCCAGAGGGGAGCGTATTGGTTGTAGACCCTCAGGTAGGACTCCTGGTTGGCGGGCGCCACTTCGTCTGTGCCGAAAAGGAACCGGTCCGGATAGCGGTTAATCAAGTCTGCGGCGTTCTTCTTCGAGGTCTCACTCGCTACGATGTACTTGGCAACTTCACTCCAGGAGATGTCGAAGTAGACGTGGCTAAACTCCGGATCTTTGATGATCGCTTCGACCATGGCGGCCTGCTCTTTTATGGGCCTGATCACACGGCCAACGCCGATGTGGGCCCAGATAATTGTGGCCTTGGGATGCCGCTTGAAGACCGCCTTCACCTGGTCGAGGTACGCGGGCGGCGATCCCTCTTTCGCAAACGGCGTGTCGATGTCGTTGTGAATCAGGACCACCAGCCCTACTTCCGCGCAAAAGTCGAGCAGGCGGTCGAGAGCCTTATCCTGGAGGCTGGCGACGTCGCCTGCGACCTTGGCAGAGACGAACTCTTTGTGAATTGTGAACTCTCCGATACCTGAAAAAACGCCCGGAAAGGTCTCAAGCACCCGGCGCACGTGATCAGCGGCGTACATATCGGTGGGATTGAATCCGGTAATCATCGGGTCGAAGCGCGCCTGCTCCGCCTTTGAAAGCGAGCGGTAGGCCATAGCAATCCAAGCGTCTGTAAAGGAATAGTAGTAGAGCGGCGTGTCAGAGTTCAGGTAATACGTCGGCGCGTGGTCGCCGTCAACCCTGTAAGACCATTGCTGCTGGAGCGGTATGCCAAACAGAGTCGAACGCCCGGTTTTGTTACCCATGATTTTCAGGAAATCATGAATCTCGGTGCCTTCCTGAATGTAGTTCGTCAGGTGAAAGTGAGAGTCATTGAACAGGTACTCGTTCGATTGGGCGTATATATTGGCTGACCCGGCCATTAGCGCCAGGCAGACGCTAAGCCACCTTAATCGTATCCTCATAGTACCTCTCAAAAAGCCATCTCTACGGTCGAGTGGAAGACCCAGCCTTTGCCTCCCAGGACGAAGGGAACGGATGAGTAGCCCACTGGGGACTTGTACAGATAGAGTGCCTCGGTGTTCCACCGAACGACGTGGTCGTTGAAGGGAAACCAGTTTGTTCCCAGCCGCACATCCCATGGATCGCCGTATTCCCCGAATATTCGGGAATGCCCGGCATACGCCTGCAGTTCCCTTGGAACGACCATTGCCGAGCCCTGGAGCTGGAAGCCGTGGTCGAACAGGTTTGGGACTCCGGCGATGTTGGTGCCGCGGTAGTTGTCAAGCCACCGCAAGTAGTACTCGCCTTCAAGCGAATAGCCGCGATACTTGAAGGCGCCGTCAAGAGACGCCATCCTCCATCTGACATCCGAGACCGTCACGCCAGGGCCGAACAGGTCGGGGGTAAAGATGATGGTTCCGTCCGAAAGCCGGATTTGCGTGTTCTCGAACGTATCGTTGCCAGGTTGGCTTTCCTTGTTTTCGTCGCTTCGGTTAAGGTGAAGCCCCAGACGGGTAGAGAAGTCCTGGTGATTTTCGAAATCCCCCCATCCCTGGCCGCTGAAACCTTCTTCGAACGTTCCGGTAGGGAACCAAATGAGCGCGCTGGAGAACGTGTTCAAGCCATTATCGATGCGGGAGGCACTCACTCCCAGCGTACTCAAGTTGTTACCCAGCATGACCTGGTACTTCAGCCTGTCCGTGATGTCCCCCGTTGCCCAAATGCCCGAGGTGTAAGAGGGCCGCATGAACTCGTCGGTAATCATGCGGCTGTCCACGCCCAGCCAGAATGGGAAGTTCCCTTCCACGCTCCGCGTACCGGGCAGCGATCGGATCCCACCAGCGAAAGTGAAGTGGTCGCTGAACTTGAAACTTAAGTTTCCAGCGAGGACCACCTGGGCTCCCTGGCCCTGAGTGGCGTTGGACGTCCAGGCATAAAGGAAGTATCGCAACCTCGGGTCGACCATCCAGCCGAGGAACTTGAACTGAAGCTTCTGGATCTGCACGTCCTGCCGTCGCTGGATGTTCTTGACGTTACCAAAGGCGTCGGTATAGGTAGAGTTTAAGGCTAACTGGTTCAGGTAGCGGGCGTAGGTGTAGATGCTGAGACTGACGTCGCCGTGTTCCGTGTCGGCCAACTTGAAGCCAAGGTTGGGTGTGTATCTTCCCCACCCTTTTTTCTCTACGGCCGGAACGAGATTCTTTGCAGAATCTACCGGCTTGGATGGCGGCTCCCGGACGGTGACGCCGTCCACCATAGTTTCCGAAACAACGCCGGCTGGGGCCGCTTGGGCTTCCGGGGCGGGGGTGGGGCAAGCCCGCGCCTCAAGTTTGCTGACACGCTCCTGTAGCTCTTGGATCAGCCGCATCAATTCCGCGCGCTCGTAATCGGTCAGCGGCTTTGACTGGGTCGCCGAGCCCGTTTGTTCGCTTTGCGACGGTGACTGAGCCCTGCCGACAGCTGGAAGAATCAGCAGCGCCAAGACCATCAACAACACCAGGTACAGTTTTCCCCCCGCGCCTTGCCACTTTGCTACTCGACAAAGTCATGAGTATCACTCTCCGGTTTCTTTTAGTACGACCGACGAGGCCCTGGAGGCGCGCTAAATTCAGGTATCGAATCCTGTCAATCCTGTTAATCCTGTCAAAAAGGTCTTCTGACAGGATTAACAGGATTAACAGGATTACAAGGCCACTTGCCATTCCCTACTCAGCGCGACCTTGTCCCGTCGGAGCTGCTTTAGCAGCGTACGGGTTTCCGCCGAGCGCGTTCGAGATGTCTGCAATGGCACGTTGCGCGCGGACACTATTGCCGGCGTCGTCGAGAGGCGGCGAGATGACCGCGATTCCGAACCTGCCGGGGGAAACGGCGATGAGGCCTCCGCCCACTCCGCTCTTGGCGGGAAGGCCGGTGTGGTACAGCCACTTGCCCGAATCATCGTAGAGGCCCGCGATTGCCATTACGGACAGGACTCCCGGGACGTTCTCGGCCTTCATGACCTGCTTGCCTGTCACCGGATTCTTGCCGCCGTTCGCGAGCGTAGCGGCCATTGTCGCAAGGTCCTTCGCGTTCACATTCACGGAACACTGTTCAGTGTAAATGTCGGTAGCCCGCGCCGGATCCGACTTTATGAACTCGTAGGCGTACATCAGATAGCCGATGGCCTGGTTGCGCTGATTCGTGTCGCTCTCAGACTTGAAGACCTCCTGGTTCACCGTAAGCGGACGTGCGGCAAAATCGGAATAGAAACCGAGGAGGCTCTTCCAGATCTCGTCCCGACTCCCACCGGCTACCATGCTCGTCGTGGTGATCGCGCCCGGGTTGACGAGCGGGTTGATCTCAGGTCCGCCGAGCACTTTCTGGGCAAACTCTACGGCAACGATAGAATTGAAACGCATGCCGGTCGGGTCCACACCGATCCTCTTTTCGATCACATCGGCGCCCTGTTCTTCCATCACCTTCGCCATGGTGAATACCTTGGAGATCGATTGGATTGAGACCTCGGACTTGATGTCGCCGACGGTGTAAACTTTCCCATCTGTGGTCACAATAGCGATCCCATAGATATTCGGATCGACCTTGGCCAGCGCCGGAATGTAGTCGGCATTCTTGCCTTCCGCGAGGTCTTTGTACTTCGCGTACGCCGCCTGCAACGCGGCGCTGACTTCGGCCTCGCTAAGTGCCGATTTAGTCCCGGTTGCCTGAGCTACGGCACTGACCGGGAGGGCCAATACCAGTGCGAGGAGGGCCGTGCAAACTGCTGAAAACTTGCCTCTAGACATACCATTCTCCTATTCGATCGAAGTTGAGAAGTTGTATTTCGCCGAAAACTGAACACGGAAGTCGTCATAGGTCCACCCGTCCCGGAAATTCTCGCGCCGTCCCCATTGGACCTCGGGGCCCAGCATGGCGCCGGGTACCGGGTAGAACATAAGATTGGCGAGCCCGTAATGCCCCTGCCTGAAGGCGTCAGCGGCTTGGCCGCTCGAGTTGTCGATGTCGATCATTGAGTAACCGATCGAGCTGGTGAACCTGTCGCTCCATGTTCGGTCGTAAAACGCGACTACACCGAGAAGAGGCAACGGTCTGCCCAGGATCGGCCTGACCGGATCGGAGAAGTTGTTTTCGATCCCGATGTCCACGGGCGCATCGTTCATGTAGTTCTGGATCCCTTCTCCATAAACCACCGAGGCGCGGATCGTGTCCTTGGCAATCTTGAGATTGGTGCTCAAATTGAAACCCCAGCCAGTGACCTTGTCGGCAAGGTCGAACTGGTCGGCAAGTGTGTCGTCCCACTCGATCCGGCGTACGATCCCCGAGAACTGGACATGGCCCCAATCGCCCTTCCTGCGGACCTGGTAGGAAAAGTCAGGAATCGGGAAACTGGGCCTGATGCCCTGAAGCTCAATACGGTTAGCGTAAACGCCCTGATCGCCGCTTGCGCCCGGCCGTTCAAGGGCTAGAATTACGGTTGTGTCACCCCTGATGGGCATATACCGAAACTGAACGTTACGGAAGAACACCATGCCGGTCGGGCCCCAGTACTCGACCGAGTTGGGGAATACGTCCGGATCCATGAACGGGCTCCATGTCTGCCCGGCCCCGATAGGGCCAATCTCTCCGTACGCATGGCGGAGACGGAACGTGGTCTGCCCGGCGTCTACGCCGGTTCCGAAGAGCTCGAATTCAAAGGTGGTCTTCAATTCGCCCATGCTTGTCGGAACGAAGCCTTTGATGCCAAAACGACTCTGCCGGACGCCGGAATAGAAGTTGCCGTCGCAGCAGAACTGGTCTTCGAAGGCAGGAAGCTTGGTGGGCCGGACCACGTCAAACCAGGCAGGGTCGACTTGACCGAAATCATGCCCCATATCAAGCATGGCGAAACCGTAAATATCGACCTTTGGTCCCTTGGAAGTGGCATTTACTTTAGTAACGTCAGTCTGTGCCGGGACGGCGGCTCCCGCAGCCGCGTCGGCTTCCGCTGCCGGTTTTGGGGCGGGAGGCGGTTCCTTTTCCTCGGCCCATACCGCCGGAAAGGCTGCCACTAGCAACACTGCCACTGTCAGCAGCCACGGGGCTAAGCCATTGTTTTTGCTGAAAATATTCTTCATCGTGACTCCTTTGCGAGTTCAGCTTTATTGCGACAATCGGTTGCGCCGCGATTATCATGAAAGCAATAAGCCGCAAAAACGGCCCCCGTTAGCCTGATGTCCAAGCGACGCTGTCTCATCGGACCTCCTTGGCGCATCCTCAAGGGGTAGGAATAAGCGCAGGGTAGATCCTAAGCGGGTGGCGCGATGAGAGTAACTGGCAAAAGTAACAGTGTCAGGTAATAGAGGGGAAAACAATTAGCGAAGGTTGCCAGAGGGTACGGGACCGTCTGCGGACTGGTCACATTCCCGAGTGCGCCAGCCGGTCCGAACAAGGGCGGATTCTGGGCGGCGATCCGCTTCTTCGAACCCGCTTGCTCGCGGAAAGCGCTCGGCCAGCTCGGGGATCGCGGCCAGTAACGCCGCTTCTCGCCACCGCACCGTCGGTCAGAGCCGCCCGACCACCGCGGTTCGACCGAAAGGCTTCCTGTGTCTGCAGGTACAAAGTGCACTACTGCCTGGCACTCAAGGCGTCGTCCGACCATCTCCGGGCACGGCTCTGTAACGGGTTCGATCTAATGCACCATCGACTGGAGCTTCTCGATGTTTGCTTCTGCAGCCGCGGCCAGTTCCGGCGGCGGATTCTGTTTGAGGACCTGCTTGAAATAGGCCAAAGCTTGCCTGTGCTGGCTCGTTCGTGCACAGATCTCGCCGAGCCGAAAGGCCACGACACCGACCGTCGGATCAAGGACCAAGCATCTTTCAAAGGTCTGTCTGGCTTCATTCAGCTGCCCGGTTTGGAAGTAAGCTTCTCCCAGGTAGGCGTGCGCGCGGGCGTCTGATTTATCAAGGGTTGTTGCGGCTAAAAGAGGGCCGATGGCCGTCGCAGGCTCGTTTTGAAGAAGCATGACGAGTCCTAAGTTCCGGTGTGCTGCGGGGCTGTCCGGCTCGATCTCAACGGCCCTTGTCAATTCCTCACGAACCTCCTTCAGCCGCTTTGACCTGGTAGAGAGGATTCCAGGCGCATTGTGTGCGTAATGGGAGCTTGGGTATTCCCCTTCGGAAACGTTCTCGAACGAGAAAGAGCCGGCCCCCCGGCTCATAGCGGTTTGGAGAGCTCCCTGGCGGCTCAGGGTTATCGTCATTCTATCGGGGAGCTGCGTCTCTCCATGTGCTGGGAATAAACTCCCTCGAATGACCCGGTTGGCAGCTCCCAGGTTGAAACCAAACACCATGGGAAGAGCCAGACATAGAAAAATCCCATATCGGGTAAACCGCATAGGTCCCCTCCTTCATCGACAGCGCTCAGAACTGCAACTGAATGCGGCTCTGGAAGAAGTGCGTGTTGCCTTCGCGCTCAAAGCGGTCGAGGTGTCCGTATCCATAGGCCATCTCCAACCGCACATGGTCGGACAGGTGCCAGTTGACCATCGGCGTTATTCTCCCGAACTTCCCACCGCGCACAGGGCCGCTATCGAGATCTATATGGGAATATCGCAACACGACTTCCCAGCCCCCCGGGCCTCCCTGGAACACGGGCTTGGCGGGCGAGAATGCCCGGAAATAACCTCCGACGGTGTTGTAGGCTCGCGTCTCCCCGGTGACCGCCCAGCTCACGGCCACCTCTCCGCCATGGAACAGGGGATAATTCTGCGACACTGAGTTAACGCTGTTGAACCAGTATTCGCTGCCGAACAGCCAAGGCCCCTTTCGGTAGTAAACCTCCCACCCGGCCATCCGGGTCGCCACGGCGTCAAACTTGCCGGTATCGACAAAGTAAGGCGCCGGGTTCGCCTCCGGACGGGACCTGTGTTGAATCTTGCGGTCTTCCGGCTCGCCGTACCGGAACATAGCGCCCAGGTGGAGCACATCTTTCTCGTTAATGATGGGAAGCCAAACCAGCCGGCTGACCACCTGGTACTGGTGCGTGGAAAACGACTCCTTGTACGATAGAAAATCGTTGTAGTAACCCAGGTTCCACAATAAGTGGTACTTGGGGACATACCCCATCCACTGGATGCCATCAGCGAGTATCGGAATGGTCGCATCGTTGATCGTGGCTCTCTCCATCGTCCAGCCGTCGTAGCCCACCATGATTTTGTTGAGAGAGAACCCCTCTTTCTGGCGGCCGATAAAGATGTGGCCCCAGATTTCGGGGACGGCGATCTGAATGCCCGTTTTCCGCATCAGCCATTGGTCGTTGGCCCCGTCATACATGATCCCGGCACACCAGGTCACCTTCCGCTTGAGCGAGGGGAATCTTCCCCTGAAAAGGAGCCGAAAATCACGAAGCGTTTCGTCGGGATGGAGCGTGAACTGCTCCTTGCTCTCGTCGTCCTGCCCATACCCCGCGACCTCGTACAAGAAACCGGCCCCGAATCTGATCGTGAAGTGGGGTCCTTCATACTCGTTCCAGTGGACGAGCCTGCGCCTGGGTTCGGGCTCGCCCGCCTCGGCGGTGGTGTCGATCGTGGATTCGCCAGTTGCTTTCGTCGCATCCTGTGCTTGCCCGGGAGCTGGCTTGGAAGGTGCTGGCGTCGTGGCCTCGGTCTTTTCGGCAGCGGAGTTTGAAGAGAATCCGGGGGCCTCCTGCGCAAGGGCGGTCCGCGGAGCCGCCAGTGCTGCGATAGCCGCCAGTAGGCACAGCAACGCCTTCGCTGTTCGCGTTCCTAAATGCATCACAAGGCCTTTCGCCTAGTACGTAGAGAACAGCTCCTGGAGTTGCGCCGCCGGCCGGGGCTTCAGGAGTGCCAGCGTGAGCAGAATCCGTGATTTCTGAGGATTGAGCTCGTCTGAAGCGACGAAACCCAGTTCGTCGTCTTTCACTTCGACGTTGCGCCCGACCTGTCCCAGCGCCACACGGCTGCTGCGAACCACGACCACGCCCTTCTTGACCGCCCGCGCTGCCGCTTCAACCGAGGCCGTGTTCATGTTGCCATTGCCGACGCCGGCTATGACGATGCCCTTGGCGCCGTTGTTCGCGGCCGCATCGATCAGATCCGGAGACATGTCGGCACAGGCAAAGATGATGTCCACGCGCGGCAGCTTGGTGACGTTCGAGACGTCGAATTCGGTCGCGGTCGTGTGTTTCCACGGGGGAGAGCTGAAGAAGTCGTTCTTGCCGTAGGCGGAGACGCCAACCAGTCCACGGAGCGGTGACATGAAGGTCTGCACATCAGTCGTGCTCGTCTTGGTCAAAGAGTGTGCTCCGTGGATCCAGTCGTTCATCACAACGAGCACACCTCTGCCCTTGGCTTTCGGATCGGCCGCCACGGCGACGGCGTTATAGAGGTTCAGGGGGCCGTCGGCGCTGACCGCGGTCGACGGCCGCATCGACCCGACCATCACGACAGGCTTGTCGCTCTTGACGGTCAGGTTGAGGAAGAAGGCCGTCTCTTCCATGGTGTCGGTGCCGTGCGTGATGACGATGCCGTCAACGTCCTTCGTCGGCAGCAGTTCATTGATGCGCTTGGCAAGCTTCAGCATGATGTCGAACGTCATGTCCTGTGAACCGACGCTCGAGATTTGCTCCCCCTTGATCGTGGCGAGGTCCGTGATTCCCGGGACCGCGGCGATCATGGTGTCAATGCCCACGGCGCCCGAAGTGTAGGCGGATGTCGTGCCGCTGGCGGCGGCGCCTGCGATGGTACCGCCGGTGGCCAGGATCACGATGTTGGATTTCGGGCCGTCGCTAAAGGCGCTCTCGCAACCGGCGACGAGCACGGCGACGAGAACCAGGGCCGAAATTACGTGTGACCGTTTCATAGAAAGCTCCTTTTCGAGGCCGGCGCCTTGCGCGCAGCGCTTTTCAAAGCTGCTACTCTGCCTTGTACTTGCTCTTGTCGTACTTGCTCTTGTCCAGGTTGGTCAGCTTGACCGGATCCAGCAGCTCTTTGATCTGCTGTTCCGTCAGGACCTTCTTCTCCCGGATGACCTCGAGTATCCCTTTGCCACTCTTGTAGGCTTCATTCGCCAGCTCGGTAGCCTTTTCGTAGCCCAGGACAGGATTGAGCGCGGTGACGATGCCGACGGTCGTCTCCATGTAACGCGCCAGGACCTTCTCATTCACGCGTGATGCCGTCGACGCACTTGGTGCGGAAAAGGATCGACGTCCTGTGGAGCAGGTGCTGCGACTCGATCACCGCAAGGCCTGCGAGCGGCTCGTAGGCGTTGAGCTGCAGCTGCCCGCTGTGAGCGGCCAGCGTGACGGCGTAGTCATTTCCCATCACCCGGAAGGCGACGATGTTCATCACTTCGGGGACGACCGGGTTGACCTTGCCCGGCATGATGGAGGAGCCCGGTTGCAGCGCCGGGAGGTTGATCTCAGCCAGGCCGGCCCGCGGACCCGAGGTCAGCAGGATCAGGTCGCTGGAGATCTTCGAAAGCTTGATGGCCACGCTCTTCAGCGCCCCGGAATAGACCACGAACCCCTGCTGATCCCAGGTGGCCGCGAGCATGTCGGAGGCCGGCACGATGGGCTTTTTGAGGAGCTTGGCCAGATGCGCCGCGACCTTCTCGTTGTAGCCCTTGGGGACGTTGATGCCGGTGCCGATCGCGGTTGCGCCCATGTTCACCGCAGTACAGGTATTTCTCCGCGTCCCGCAACAGCTGGATCTCGCCTTCCGAGCGATGCCGCGAAAGCGTGGAATTCCTGTCCGACCGTCATCGGCACGGCGTCCTGCATCTCGGTGCGCCCCATCTTGACGATCTCGAGGTACGCATCGCCTTTGGCGCGGAATGACGCCACGAGCTTCTGCAGCTCCTCGATCAGTTTTTCATTCCGGAGGATGAACGCGACCTTGATCGCAGTCGGATAAGAATCGTTGGTGGACTGAGACATGTTCAGATCGTCGTGCGGCTCGAGGAACTGGTACTCGCCCTTCTTGTGGCCGGTGAGCTCGAGCCCGATGTTGGCGAGCACCTCGTTGGCATTCATGTTCGTCGAGGTGCCGGCCCCGCCCTGGTACCAATCGACCAGGAATTGATCGTGGTACTTGCCGGCCAGCACCGCCTCACAGGCCTTCTCGATGGCGGCCAGCCGTTCCGGCTTCATGGCGCCGACGTCGGTGTTGGCTCGGGCCGCCGCCAGCTTGACGATGGCCCAGGCTTCGACGAACCCCGGGTAGTGATTGGTCGCGATGCCGGAGAGCTGAAAATTCTCCAGCGCCCGCATGGTCTGCACGCCGTAGTACGCGTCGGCTGGGACTCGTTTTTCTCCCAGGAGGTCCTTTTCGGTGCGCGTTTGCCCCGCGACTGATGGCGCGGCCTGCTGCGCCCACGTCGGATCGGCGAAGGCTACGAGCAGCATCAGGGCGACGGCAAACGCCGCCCACGAGCGATTTTGAGACCCATTCATATGCACTCCTTGATAACGGATGACTGAATCGTTTGAATTAAATTCTTTCCAACCGAGCCTATTGGGGTGGCTTCCCGGTGGAAACTGTCAGAAGTAACAGAGAAGCAAGTGGCGAGTGGCGAGTGGCGAGTGGCAGAGGAGAGGTAAGGCATCGTGGCGAGTCCCGCGGATCACGCGGATATGACGCGGATCACGCGGATAAAGGCGCAGCCCCTCAGTCGGTCGGCTGCGCCTTTATCCGCGTGATCCGCGTCATATCCGCGTGATCCGCGGGACTCGCCACGATGCCACTTGCCACTTGCCACTTGCCACTTATGCTTCTGCCACCCAGCCGGTCAGGACATGGAAGCCCCACGGGGGCAGATCGACGTACAATCCGGAATTGGCTATCTCATCCCCACTGCGCGCGTACACCTGTCCCGTAAACAGGTCGGTGATTTGCCATGTCTTCCCTTTGAGCTCGTTCCAGGGAACACGGATTGTCCCTTGTGCACCGGACGAGGAGAGATTCACCACGACCAACTGCTTCTCCGCGGCTCCCTTCCAGCACCAGGCCACCAGGTTCTGGCAGCTGGTGTTATCCGGCCAGCCGGTTCGATCGCAGAGTTGCCACTGCCCGGTCCGCAGGGCCGCGGAAGAAGCGGCCTTCAGGAGCTTGCGGTAGAAGGACTGGAGGCCGAGGTCCGTCGGTTCGAAAGGACGGCGGGCGAGGAAGACGGGTGGCCTGACCTTTCTCCCTTCGAACTGCCCTTCATGAAAGAGCTTGGCGCCGGGAATCGTAGCCATAATGACGGCCGCAGCTCGCGATTCTTCAGGTGAAAAGGCGGAGAGGGCGCGCGGCTCGTCGTGGTTCTCGATGAAGCGCACCAGCTTCTCCTGGTATCCGAGATCGGCGCACAGATGAAGCCGGACGCTTTCGGCCCCGTCATGTTCCAGCCGGTCATACAGGCGTTTGTCGTAGCAGTAATCGAATCCCTGCTGCTGAAGCTCCCACTCGAGGTCCCAGTACGCCTCGGCCATGAAAATGAAGTGGGGGGAGGCTTTCTTGATGGCGGATATCACTTCAACCCAATACTCCCCAAGCGGGCGCTGACCAGCGCGGTTGCCCCAGGTCCGCTCAAAGACACTGTTGATGAAGAGCATGGCCATGTCGCAGCGCACGCCGTCCGCCTGGTCGGCGATATCCGTGAGGGTCTTGGTCACCGCCTGCCGGAGCCCGGGCTGAAAGGCATTCAGTTGCAGCACGTCCGGCCAGGCAGGGAAGAATGGGTCCCGGCCGCAGGCGAATACCTTTTCCCCCATCTGGATGAATGACGCGGGATCGCGTCTGGCATCCTCGCTGTTCCCTTGCACGAAGTATCCGGGATGATCGGTAACCCACGGATGGTCGGGCGCCACATGGTTTGGGACGAAGTCGACCATCAGTCTCATTCCACGCTTTGCCAGCTCTGCGCGGGCGACGGCCAGTCCGTCGGGTCCTCCCAGCTGGTGGTCGACGACGTAATTGCGCACACAATAGGGAGACCCGACATTATCTTCCGCCCGGAAATCGGGAAGGGCCCGGCGGAAGTCTGCCAGGAGGCCCTGGTTCTGATTTGCAATGGCAATCCCAGCAGGGCTCCGTTCCCAGACCCCCATGAACCAGACGGCGTCGACTTTCAAATCGGCGATCGCGTCCCACTGCTCCTCGGGCACCGTGGCGAGAGTCGCACAGCTCCTGTATGCCTGCGTCAATTCCCTAAGCCAAACGAAGGTGTTGATTTCATAGATAACTGGATTTTTGGGCCAGGGTCTCATGTGCCCTCCTGTTCGGCCTCGGTTAGTCGCATCTTCTCTTCATTTCTTTTTCCACCTGCTCTTTTTCCACCTGCCCGTCAGTACACATCGGGGATGTGCTTGAAGGGATGGCCGGGTTCCCGATAGCCGTTCGCCTTTTGCCTTTCCGGTAGTTTGATTTTTTCGCGTGGCACCTTCTCGTAGGGGACCTGACTGAGCAGGTGACTGATGATATTCAGCCGAGCCCGCCTCTTGTCGTCCGACAAAGCAACGAACCAGGGCGCCTGCGGCGTATCGGTCGCCGCGAACATGTCGTCCCGTGCACGGGAGAAGTCGTACCATCGGCTGTAGGACTTCAGATCGATGGGCGACAGCTTCCAGATCTTGCGCCCGTCATCCATGCGGGACTCCAGCCGCCGGGTCTGCTCCTGCTGGCTGACTTCCAGCCAGTACTTCAGGAGAATGATTCCCGACTCGATCATCAGCGTCTCAAAGCTGGGTGTTATTTCGAGCAAACGCTTTGCCTGCTCCTCGGTGCAGAATCCCAAGACCCGCTCGACCCCCGCGCGGTTGTACCAACTGCGATCGAAGATGACAACTTCGCCCGCCGCCGGGAAATGGGGTACGTAACGCTGGGCGTACATCTGGGTTTTCTCGCGGTCGGTCGGGGCCGGCAGCGCTACGACCCGAAAGACACGGGGGCTGACCCGGTCAGTAATCGCCTTGATGGCTCCACCCTTGCCCGCGGTGTCGCGCCCCTCAAAAACGATGCACACCTTGAGTCCCTTGTACTTGACCCATTCCTGAAGTTTCACCAGTTCAACATGGAGTTTGGCGAGCTCCTTTTCATACTGCTTGCGCTTGAGTTTCTTGGTGTTGCTTCTGGTGGCCTCCCTCTCCATCGCCATGCCTTTGCCGGCAGCTGCCATAAGTCCTCCTTCCTTTCAGGTCTATTCGGAAACAGTGACAAAGCTGACTCCGATTCTTCTTTGAAACGGGTCAAAGCTGGGCACAAGCGTTATTTTGCCCACCCGCACTGAAAGCCCGTTTCGCCGACTGACACTGCTTCCCACGACATAGCCGACCGTGGCGCCTGCGGCCAGGTCGCTGGCCCAATGCTTGTTTTCTCTGATCCTCGAAAAGGCGATGAACGTGGCCGCCGAGTAGCCCATAATCCCCGCCGTCGTGCCGTAACTGCGCTGCACGACCGTAGCGATCATGAAAGAGGTTGCAGCGTGTCCGGACGGAAACGACCGGTTGTCGCTCTCGTCCGGCCTCGTGCGTCCGACCGCGACTTTCAATCCCTGCACGATGCTTTCATTAATGACTGTGGCCTGGGCCAGGTTATATGAGAACACGCGGAACCGCTCGTTGCTCGAATAGTGACCGCCTATCAGGAGTCCCGCAACCGTCGGCCACACAACGGCTGGACCACCGATCACGGAGCCGACCTCTCCGATCGTGCTCGATTCTCCCTCGTGTTTTCCTAGATGGTCCTTGAGGTCATCGTCGAAAACGGAGACGATTGCGGTGGACGAACCGCCGATCACCAGGGGCAGAACGTTCTTCTTGCTGAATAATCCCAGGTAGTTCTTTCCCAGGTTCTGCGGAAACCGTTTGAGACTCGTGTCGGGCGGCGGGGTCTCAGTTACGGGCGGCGCAGGAGGCGGCGGAGTCGATTGGACGTCCTGGGCGACGGCGCGTCCAACCAGCAGCAGAAGAACAAAGGCCAAGGCAGTCCCTGGCCTTCTCCTGGGCATGAAGGCCGGCGTGCTCACCATGCGAGCAAACTGCTGGACTGCCGCCCTTCGCGCAACTGGTAAAAAGAACAGTGGCAAGTGGCGGGTGGGAAGTGGCGAGTGGCGAGTGGCGAGTGGCAGAATAATCGAACAACAAGAGCCAATTGCAAAATTCCGGGTCTTAAGGCCTGAAAGGCCGGTACATATTAGCCCAGGGCGAAGCGTTTTTCGCGTAGCCCTGGGTCAAGAGGCACAGGCCAGGCGGGACGTCGCAGCCCTGTTAGGGCGTGAGAGGCTGGTCTGCCATTCTTGCGCTCTTTCAGGGCTTCACGTCCGGCGCGCCTAGCCACCCAGGGCTACGCGAAAAACGCTTCGCCCTGGGCTTATATGTACCGGCCTTTCAGGCCTTAAGACTCAGATTTTCTGATTTTTGCAATTGGCTCGCAAGTATCGCGTATCGAATAACGTTACGCATCTACAAGCCGGCCACTTGTACAAGCCGGCCACTTGCCACTTGCCACTTGCCACTCGCCACTTGCCACTCGCCCCTTGCCACTCGCCCCTGTTTTTTTTACCAGTTGTGTCAAAAGGGGTCGGGTGGGCAAATTGCGGATATGAGAAGCACGCAGCGATCGTCAGCGCATCCCTGGCTATCATCTGCGGTCGTGTTCCTTTTGTGTTGTCCTCTGACTGTCCTTGCTCAGAACAGTCGAACCGAGCTCATCGCGGGTAAACAGAAGGAAAAAGCCACAGACGTTCGTGTTTATGAGCCGAACAAGCTGGAGAAGCTGCTCGACCGCGTGGAGGACGGCGGCTGGTTCTTCAGTCCGAACCCTCGCGGGTTTTACCCCTACTTCGACAGCGTCTATCCGGGCGGAGGTCTAACACTCGGAGCGGGGTACCGGAAGTATTTCGCCGACGAGGCGCACGCCGACGTCCGTGGACTCTATTCGGTACTTAACTACAAGTTGATCGAGGGGCTGGTTGGCTCGCCGAACCACAAGGGGGGCCTCTTCGACTTCGGGACTCGCGTGGGTTGGCGAGACATGACGCAGGTGGGCTATTACGGGCTCGGCAACGATTCGGTTGCCGACGATCGCGCCAATTTTCGCCTGAGCACGACCTACATAGACGGATCCGTCACAGCCAGACCGGCCCGTTGGATCCACCTGGTTGGCGGCGCTGCTTACGAGGACTTTCAGGAAAAAGAGGGGCAAGGCTCCGACCCCTCTATCGAGACAATCTACACGCCTGGCACGGCGCCTCATCTTGGAACAAGTCCATCCTATGCCCGCTCTTACGTGTCGGCAGGAATCTATTGGTTGGACTCGCCGCTCTACAGCCGAAAGGGCGGGCTCTATCGCTTCACGTTCCACGACTATCGCAACGTCGGGGGCGACATCGGCAGCTTCCAACTGAGGCGCGCAGAGATCGTGCAGCACCTGCCGATCCTGCGTGAAACCTGGGTGTTGTCCTTGCGAGGGAGGGTCGAATCGGTCCCGGGCACGACCTCGGACGTTCCCTATTTCCTTATGCCCTACCTCGGCAGCGGGAGCTCGCTACGCGGTTACAGCACGGGACGGTTTCGCGACCGGAACAGCCTCCTGGTGAGCGGAGAGTGGCGTTGGATCCCCAATCGCCTCGGGATCGACATGGCCTTCTTCTACGATGCCGGCAAAGTCGCTCCCCGGTGGAATGACCTGAACTTCAAGGGGCTCAAGCACGACTTCGGCGTCGGCTTTCGGATTCACAATCCCGTGCTGACGCTCCTGCGGCTGGATCTCGCTAAAGGCAGCGACGGATGGAGTCTTGTCATCTCCAACTCGGCTCCTTTTTAGCGGAGGTGGAACAAGTATGAAGAACAGTGGCGAGGGGCAAGTGGCGAGGGGCAAGTGGCAAGTGGCGGCCGGCTTGCTGTTGCTGGCGATTGTCGCTGCGACTCCGGTCGCTGGTCAGCGCAAGTTCTACATTGATGACCCGATCACCCGGGAGCCGGAAACGCAGGACGCCTCGGGGACCGTGCCGAGGAACATTAGCCTTATTTACGATCTGGGATTGAACCTTTTCGCTCGGCCGGGCGAGTCGGAGATTGTGCGTGCCCAGAACATCAACACGATCGACGAGGTACCCGACTCCAGCTGGTTCACCAACCGGGACCTGACGCAACTTTCGATAGAGGAGCTGTCAAAAGGGCCGAATACAAGTTCGGGGCCAGCACCGGGGAAATGGACGGTCATCCGGGCCAAGAAATCGGGTGTGAGTCCGGGATTCACGGTGCGTGATTCGGCCGGCGAGACCTGGTTTGTGCAGTTCGATGCCCCCGGACATGATCAGGCAGCGAGCGGCGCAGCCATGGTCGCGACCAAGATCTTTCACGCCCTTGGTTACTTTCAAACTGAGAATTACATAAGCCGGGTCAGACCTGAGGATTTGATGATCGATCCGGATGCGAAGGTTGAGACGCCCTCAGGGCGGGTCCGGCGTATGAAACGAGATGACATCACTTACGTGTTGAAGCGCGCCAACCGCCAGCCGGACGGCTCTTACCGGTTGCTCGCCAGCAGAGGCCTGCCCGGGAAGATCGTGGGCGGGTTTTCGTATCACGGAACCCGCTCGGACGACCCAAATGACATCGTCCCGCACGAGAACCGGCGCGAATTGCGGGCTCTCCGGGTGTTTGGCGCCTGGACGAACCTCGTCGACATGAAAGCGCTCAATACCCTGGACACCGTCATTACCGAAAACGGCCGCAGCTTCGTCCGTCACTATCTCCAGGATGTCGGATCGACATTTGGCACGGGCGCTCTCGGGCCTAGAGAATGGGACGAGGGCTACGAGTACCTCTGGGAAGGAGACAAGACCTGGAAGCGGCTCGTCTCCCTTAACTTCTACCTGCAGCCGTGGCAGACCATCCCGTACAAGGAGTACGAGTCGATCGGGCGATTTGAAGGGGACCGTTTCGACCCGAGGAAGTGGAAGCCTCGCGTGCCTACCGCGGCATTCCTTCGCGCCCGGCCGGACGACGATTTCTGGGCGGCACGCCGGGTGATGGCTTTCTCGGACGAGATGATCCGGGCTATCGTCAAGACCGGGGACTACAGCGACCCTGCCGCCGAGCGGCACCTGGCCGACGTGCTGATCAAGCGCCGGGACAAGATCGGCGCTGCCTTCCTCCAGGCAGTCAACCCCCTCGTCGACTTTGCTCTGGATACGAAGGGGGTACTTACCTTCGTGAACACGGCCGTCCAGGCCCGCGTGGCCCCTCCCCCCGCGGACGGGTATGAAGCCCGCTGGTTTAGGTTCGACAACGAGACAGGAGAAGCGACGCCTCTCGGCTCGGCCCCGACTGTAGGCAATCCGACCATAAAAGCGCCCGTCGCATTGCCCGGCGACCCCAGCGCATTCGTGAAGGTTGAGGTAGCGGCTGTGAATTCGTCGTATCCAGCGTGGAACAACCCGGTGCAGGTGTACTTCAGGAGGACCAACGACGGGTGGCAGTTAGTTGGCCTCGAACGGATGCCGTGACAGGTGGCACCGCTTAGAGGGCTCGAGGAACAATGAGCAGTTCGCGCAAAGTCCTGATCGCTACTGTCGCTGGCATCCTGCTGGGAATCTTCCTGGGCGAGCGGGTTTCTTTTCTGCGCCACGTCTCGACTGCCTACATCAGGCTCCTGCAGATGACGGTCTTGCCTTATGTCACGGTTTCCCTGATCGCAGGGATCGGAAGCTTGAAGTTGGATCAAGCCCGGGTTCTCGGCCTGAAAGTGGGACTGATCCTCGCCCTCATATGGTCGTTGGCCCTCGGGACGGCGCTCTTGCTGCCCCTGGCGTTCCCTCCGCTCGAGACAGCTTCATTTTTCAGCACGACACTCGTGGAGCCCCCGGAGCCGTTCGATTTCATCAGTCTCTACATTCCGTCGAACCCTTTCAGCTCATTGGCGAACGGGGTCGTGCCGGCTGTGGTGTTGTTCAGCGTGATCCTCGGTGTCGCGATCATTGGGCTACCAGAAAAACAACAACTGATCGATGTTCTCGCAGTTGCAGGAAAGGCTGTCTCGCGAGTGGCGCGCCTCGTCTCGCACCTGACCCCAATCGGCTTGTTCGCCATTGCGGCATCTACGGCAGGGACTGTGCAGATCGAGGAGCTTCAACGGCTCCAGATCTACCTCGTTGCCTACGGCGCGACGGCATTGTTGCTCGCACTCTGGATCTTGCCCGGGCTGGTGTCGACCCTGACGCCGATCGGCTATCGACAGATCTTCTCGGCCACGCAGGAGGCCCTGATCACGGCGTTCTTCATTGGCGACCTTTTCATCGTTCTGCCAATCCTCATGGAGCGCAGCCGCGCCCTGCTCGAGGAAGAGGTTGCCATCGCGCCAGAAGCCGGGTCCTTGCCCGAGATCATCATTCCCGCAGGGTTTAATTTCCCGCATGCGGGCAAAGTCCTGAGCCTCAGCTTCATCCTGTTTGCCGGCTGGTACGCCAATTCGGACCTCGGGATAGAACAATACCCGCAACTGGCCTTCGTCGGCCTCTTCAGCTTCTTCGGGAGCTTGAATATCGCCGTGCCTTATCTCCTCGACCTTTTCCGCATCCCCGCGGACACGTTTCACCTCTTCCTGGCCGCCGGCGTCATCAACTCCCGCTTCGGGACCCTGGTTGCCGCAGTTCACACCCTGGTTCTTGGGTTGCTGGGCGCCTGCGCGGTGACCGGCGCGCTGAAGCTCAGTCCCCGCCGAATCGCCCGGTATGCGTTGGTCACGGCGCTGCTCGGCTTCCTCGTCATTGGCGGCACGCGGGCCTTCTTCAGCACTTTCGCGCGGCCGGAATATGGCGCGGACGAGGTCGTGGGGGGGATGCAGCTCCTGAGCACCCAGCAGCCGGCTATCGTGCACCGGGATCCTCCAGCGAACCGCGTTGGTTTTGATCCTTCCAAATCTCAGCTGGATTTGGTTCGCGAGAACAGGGCTCTGCGCGTCGGCTACCTGCAGGACAGCCTGCCCTACGCCTATTTCAACTCAGCCGGCGACCTGGTCGGTTTCGATGTCGAGATGGCCCATACCCTCGCTCGTGAGCTGGGGGTGGGTGTCGTCTTCGTCCCGGTAACCCGGGAACTCGGCAGGCTGCGGGAGGAGCTTGCCGGCGCCTACTGCGACCTGGTCATGTCAGGCGTAGTCGTGACGGCCGGACGCGCGAGCGAGTTTCTTTATTCCACTTCGTACCTGGATGAAACTTTGGCGTTCGTAGTTCCCGACTACAGGCGGCGGGATTTCGGTGACTGGGAGAGAATTCGCAGTCTGAAGGGTGTCAGGATCGCCGTACCGGCAATTTCGGCCTTCGTCGACAAACTGAAGGCCGACGCCCCGGATGCCGAGCTCGTCAGCTTCCGCGACTCTGCGGCAGTCTTTGGCGAACGATCACAGAAACTCGACGCCATTCTGCTGCCGGCTGAGCGGGGATCCGTCTGGACCCTGACTCACCCCCAGTACTGTGTCGTCGTGCCCCAGCCCGGAATCATGAAGATCCCGCTCGCCTACCTCGTCGCGCGCCACGACCAGCCGTTGGCGAACGTCGTCAATACCTGGATCGAGTTGAAGAAACGGGATGGGACGATCACGAGTCTGTACGAATACTGGATCCTCGGCCGCAATGCGGCGCCGAAACGACCCCGCTGGTCGGTGGTCAGTAACTTACTACACTGGACGGAATAGGAGGCACCAGGATGGACACGAACGAGAGCCGAAGTTGGGCTGATCGTTTTCTGCGCATTTTCGCGGATGTGCGGGCGGGAGAAGGAGGGACCGCTCTTCTCCTGGCGCTGAACGTCTTTCTGCTCCTCGAGTCCTACTATGTGCTCAAGACGGTTCGCGAATCCCTGATATTGGGCCAGGGATCGGCCGAGCTCAAAAGTTACCTGGCTGCCGGCCAGGTCGTCGTGCTTGCCATCGTGGTGCCGCTGTACGCCAGACTCGTCGCCCGATTTGCACGACAACGACTCATCACGGTTGTTTCGATGTTTTTCGTCGGCTGTCTTGGCCTGTTCTACGTCCTGGGGCGAGCCGGAGTCCCCCTGGCCATCCCTTACTTCGTCTGGATAGGCGTCTACAGCCTGATGATCATCGCGCAGTTCTGGGCATTCGCTAACGACATCTACAAGAAAGACGAGGGGGAGCGGCTGTTTCCGATCGTCGGCTTTGGGGCATCGCTCGGGGCGGTCGTCGGCTCGACTTGGGCGGGACGGCTGATCCAACGTTTCGGAGTGTATGACCTGATGCTGGTCGGTGCGGTATTGCTGTTCCTGGCGATGCTGCTGACGAATGTCATCAATCGAAGAGTTCGGAAGGGCACAGAGGGGAAGAGCCTGGAAAAAGCCGCGCAGCAGGAAGAGGTCATCGGAGGTGGTGGCGGGAATGTATTCGCAGTCGTATTTCGAACCCGGTACCTGCTTCTGATGGGAATCATGCTCCTGTTGCTGAATTGGGTAAACACGACGGGCGAATACATCCTCGGCGCCGTGGTGAGCGAACGCATGACGGAGGCTGTGGCAGCTGGACAAGCCGGGGGCGCAACGATCGAGACCCTCATCGGTCAGGCGTACGCTCGCTATTTTGCGGCCGTGAACATCGTCGGCCTGCTGCTTCAGTTGTTCGTTGTCTCGCGCGTGGTCAAGTACCTGGGAGTGAAAGTCGGGATCGCGATCCTGCCATGCATCTCGCTGCTTTCTTACAACGCCCTGGCCTTTTTCCCGTTGCTCAGAGTCGTATTTGCGGCGAAGGTCGCGGAGAACTCCGTTGATTACTCCATCAACAACACTATACGGAACATGCTGTTCCTCCCCTGCACCCGGGAGCAGAAGTACAGCGCGAAACAGGTCATCGATTCATTCTTTGTCCGGCTCGGCGATGTCTTTTCGGCCTTGCTGGTTTTTGTCGGGACCACGTGGCTGGCCTTGGGGACACGTGGTTTTGCGATCGCGAACGTCTGCCTGGTGGTCGTCTGGATAGCGATCGCAATCGTCATCGGCCGTCAGTATCAAGAGCTGGTGACAACAAAACAACCGCCTTCCGAGCGGTCAGCCCGGCGCCAGGAGGCTGTGAGGGACGCCTAGTGGTGAGTTTCCGAAATGGTTTGGGTCCTACGGACCTCAGAAGGAGATTCAAAGTCAACTCGTTTCCCAAACACGACACTAGCGCCGAGCGGCAAGGCCTTAGACCAGCAAACTTGGACTTACGGGCAGGGCCAGGTGAAACGTGGCGCCTCTATCCGGGTTGTTCTCGGCCCAAAGCCGGCCATTGTGCGCACACACGATGGAACGGCTCAGCGGCAGTCCCATGCCCAGGCCGCTCGCTTTGGTCGTAAAGAACGGCTGAAAAATCGAGTCGAGTCTATCCTCGGGAACGCCGGAGCCCGAATCCTCGACGTCCACTACTATTTCTCCGTCCGCCTGCCGGAGACGGAGGATAAGCTCTCGAGGGGTTTCTGAAGCTTCCATCGCCTCCAACGCATTGATTATCAAATTGACGATCACCTGCTGCAGCTGGATGCGGTTCCCTTCCACCGGAGGCATTGGAGAACCGAAATCGAGTACGACGGAAACATTCTTGATCAGCGCTTCATTGCGCACCAGCGGCATGACGTCCCTGATCAAAGCACTGAGTGAAAGCACTTGACGATTGCTGTCGCCTCCTTTGAGCATGGACCGCATACTGCGAATCACCTCCGCCGCACGCTCGTCGTCGTTGACAATATCAATGAGGATCTCCCGCAATTCCGTCACATCCGCGGGGTCGCGCTGCATCAGACGCAAGGCCGCCTGGGCGTTGGCAAGCATTGCCGCCAGTGGTTGGTTCAGTTCGTGCGCGATCGAGGTTGCCAGCTCGCTCACAACGGCGACGCGCGAAAAGACGGCCAGTTCCTGGCGCAGGAGTTGCGCTTCTAGCTCCGCCTGGCGCCGATCGGTGACATCGGTGTCTGCTCCGCGATACCCCAAAAGCCGCCCCGCCTTGTCCACTACTGGAACCCCGCTGGTCTCCAGATAGACGATTCTTCCGCTTTTGCTGCGGTTGCTGTTAGGGAATGAATGAAACGGCTGTCTCAACTCGAATGCCTCAAAGGCATCCCTCTTTAGTTGCTCGCGGACATCCGGGGTGAACAGGTCGTAGAAATGCATTTTTCCGACGATCTCATCGGGCGTGTAACCCAAGATCCTATCAACCGAGGGACTGGTGTATGTATAGAGCCCGTTCGCGTCGGTCTCCCAAACGAAGTCGGTAAGCGTCTCGGCGACTTGGCGGAACCGCTCCTCGCTTAACCGCAACGCTTCCTCGGCGGTCTTGCGCTCGGTGATGTCCTGAGTGATGCCGTAGTGGCTGAGAGGCCGGCCGTCGTCCGAGAAAGCAGTCTTGCCGTGTGCACGCAACCAGCGGATCTGTCCATCGGCCCGTATGATGCGGTATTCAACGTCGAGGACCCCTGAATCGCGAGGGTCGGTGGCTGCCTTGATAAGGGCCAGAAGATGGGCCTTGTCCTCGGGATAGAGGTCTTCCGGCAAGAGGTCATCGCCGACTTTGAGTTTGGATCCGGCTGGCAGTCCGTGGAGAGCCAACAGTTCGGGACTGCGAGAGATCTGGTTGGTACGGGGATCGTACGAGTATGCGCCGAATTCCGCGGCTGCGGCGGCGAGACGCAATCTCTCTTCGCTCTCATGCAGCGCCTCCTGCGCCGTGACGTGGTCCGTAACATCCTGAATAGTCGAGACCACCGCGTTCTGCCCCGGCACCTGTATGCTCGTCAAGTTGATGTAGCGCGTTTCTCCGGCCGCGGTCCGGACCGGCAAGTCGTCCCAATGCATCCTGGAGACGTCTCCCGATGCCATGTCGGTCATCACGCGGTGGTGGATCTGCCCCCGCAAACCCGCGTCATACGGCCATGCCTTGTGGAAGAAAGTGTCATGGGAGTCTATCGTGCCGCGGGGAAGGCAACAAATTTCCTCAAATCGGGCACTGACAAACCGGGCCGTGCCGTTATCGACAGTGAATACAGCAAAGCCAATGGGCGACTCCTGAAGGATCGTCTCTATGTATCGATTCCGTTGCTGAAGCGATTGTTCCGCCCGACGCCGCTTGCGAAGATTCGCCAGCAGGCCGACGATCAGCAGTGTCTGGAGTAGAGAGAAGGAAATAATGCCGGCGATACGCCACCGGTAAAGTTGCCAGAAAGTGGGTTGCCGAAACAATATCGAACTGCCGACGGGCAGTCGGGATTCGCTGATGCCCCAGCGCTTCAACTGCCGCCAGTCATAAACGGGCTTGGGGTCGCGCACTATTTGATCTGGAATGCTCGTTGCCGGTTCGCCCCTCAGGATCCGGGCGGCACTGTGGGCCGCGAGGATTCCCATGGTTTGGTCCAGGAGCAGTCTTCCGCCGATGATCCCGCGGCCCGTGAGGCTCTCGTGGACACCGTAAATAGGTGCATTGGCAGCTTCACGAAGGCGTTCGAGCACTGTATACCCGTCATAGGTGATACCAGCCCCATCCCTCATCAGCATAGCGAACAGGATGAATGAGTGCGGGGGCATGGCTGAGACTCGTTTTTCTATCTCGTCAAGTGACATGCCGTTGAAAAAGGTAAGGTGCACCCTGTCCTTGAAAGCCTGACACTCGCGGAGAATTATCTCTTTCCAAATTTGCTCTGTGGGAGAAGCACCCAGCACTACCGCAATATTGGTTGTGTCCGGAGCCATCTGCAGAATGTCTTCAACCCAGTCACTTGTTTTGGAAACCTGATTGATGGTGGTCGCATTCCTCGGAACAGCCTCGAGATCTACGAGGCGCGGATCGGCGGAGAGGAACAAAATGGGGGTTCCCGGAAAAGCAGAGTCCCCATATCGGAGAGTGAAATTCGCGGCAGGTGCTCCGATTGGCACGATCAGGTCGAGCCGGTGTCCGGCAAAACGCTTGTTGAGGAATGCCGCCAGTTCTGACTGCATTGGAAGGCTCGGGAAACGGTCCAAATCCAAAGATTGTTCAAAGATATTTAAGGGTGTGCCAAGCTCTCGACTCAGCGCGGTCTTGAAGCTTTCCGCTGCAGCCGCGTGAGGCATGGCGGCAGATCTAAACGGATAAACGATGAGGATATTCGGACTCGATGTCTGAGCGGCGCACGGGGTTACAAAAACCGACAGAAGCAGCGATACCCGAATCATGCGCCGCAACCTGCGAACGGGCGGCCGTTCACCGGTCATGTCCAATCGGCGGGGACAATGCAAGTCTGATCCACGCATATCGTCATGACTTTCGGTGGCTTTAGAAATTGTACTTTAAGGCGCATTGTATCACTCTGGGTCCAGTGCTTGTGGAGGTGATGCGCCCGACAGTGCCGGGGACCGTCATGTTGTTGTTCGGCACGCTGAAATTCACGAAATTGAAGAGATTAAAGAATTCGGCCCGAAGCTCGAGCCGATTCTCACTGATCACGCGGAACGACCTGCCTATCGAGAAATCGATGCTCTTCTGCCCCGGCCCCCGGAGGATGTTCCGGGACGAGGATCCGAAGGGAGGCGTCGTAGCCAGAGAGACGGCGAAAGCTGTCGGGTCAAAGTAGGCGTCCAGCCGGCCCTTTACCGGTCCGTCCTTGGCGCCGTTTCCCGGCCGCACGAGGTCGGCGCGGTTATAGATGGCGGCGCCGCTTGTAGAGATCACGGAAAATGGAATTCCTGACTGCACGGTGACAATGCCCGAGAACTGCCAGTCATTGAGAAGGCGTCCGGCAATCGTCGAGCCGCCTGAGTGAACCACTTTCGGGAACCAGACAAAGTTCGCCACAACACGATGAGTGCGATCGAAGTTCGAAAGCGCCCTTTGCGACCTCCTGTCTTGCTGGTCCCCCGGAAGAGCGTTCAGCTCGCTCGCGGGGGCCCCCGAGTAATCGTCCATGGATTTCGAAAAGGTGTAGCTGACCAAAAAGTCCAGAGGATCGAAGCGGCGCTTGAGACTTGCCTGCAGCGAATCGTAATGAGAGACGCCGGTTGTCTCGACCATCTGAAGCCCGTTCAGGACTTTGTTGTTCGAGAAGCCCGAAGCGGTGTACGGCGCAGTAGCGCCCACACCCTGGTTCAGGGTGCGAGTGTTGATCAGCTTCGTTCCCTTGTTCCCGACGTAATCAATCTCGACTGCATAGTGTCTGAACGGCTGCCACTGAATGCCCAGGCTGTAGACGTAAACGTAGGGCGTGCGGAGGTTTGGATCTACGAAGAGTCCGTTGATCGGGGTTCGCAAGTCGGCTGACGGCACGCCGCCGGCGTAGTATGGAACCGGGGATGGGATCACCGGAGAAACGGGGAATTCAGTCGTGGAAAGGTCGGGAAAGGGATTTGAGAAAAAAGGGCCTGCCAGCCCGGTTCCCACTACACCATAGGGATAGTTCAAGACCTGCTGAACGCCGGCGTTCAGCGAGAGTTTATCGAAATAAACCCCGGATCCGCCGCGAACCACGAACCCAACCCCTGCGAAGGGCGACCAGGCAAAGCCCAAACGCGGGGCAAAATGATGAGCGCCCGGATTGAGGGTTTGTCCCGGAGACAACAACTTAATGCCGTTGGGAGGATTGCAGGGCGTGGCAGGTGTGCACGGCAGCTGGTTTTTCGCGAAGATCTCAGGATAGAACGCGGAAAACCTCCCTTCGTTTTCGCTGATCCCACCGTAGTGTTCAAAGCGCACGCCTGCATTCAGTGTGAAACTCCCGGTCAGGCGGATGTCGTCCTGGAAAAACCAGGCAAGGTCGGTGGTTCGCAATTCACGATCGCGGATTCCATTACCGAGGAATGCTACGGCGGTGATGCCGCCAAGAAAATCCTTGAAGTTACTGAAAAGCACGCTGCCGCGCGAGTAGAAATCGAGATCGAGGTCGAGCGCTGTGTGTCGCACAAGGCCGCCCAGAGTCATATCGTGCCGGCCTCTGCTCCAGGAAAGAGTATCGCTCCAGTTGTGTGTCCGGCCTGCGGCGTTGCCATCCGCCAGGGAAGTAGAACCGATTGTGAAAAGGCCTGTAACACCTATGGTGGACAATCCTGGATAGTCATTAGCCAGTGGGTTCGCGATGCCGAATTGAGCGTTTGTGAACGGCTCTTCGGGAGCGAACTTCCCCGCGCTGCTGTTGAAGCCGTAAAGGGCGCGGTTGACGATTCTCGGATTGAAGACGTGGGTTTCGGAGAGCGTCACCACCCAATTGTCGTGGTCGACATATCCACCGTAGCCTGGGGCCTGGAAGGGATTGGCTCCAAGGAAGCTCAACAGGGCCTGGTATTGCGACACGCGGGAGAAAAACACCTTCAAGTCCAGCCGGTCATCCGCTCCGATCTGCAGGTCGATGTTCACATTGGACTGGTTTTCGTTAAACCGTGAGATCGCGCTCAGCGGAGTGGGCACGAGGGTAGTGGGATCCTCTGCCGCAGCCCCGGCGCTTGGAATCGCATATTGACCATTCGGAAGCCTGGCTTGAAGGAGCCGGAGACTGACCGGATCCATTGCACCGGTACCGTGCGCGTCCGCCAGCTTCTGGAGAGCGGCGGTGCTGCGATCCTCGGTGAGGCCGGCCGGAATATTAGGTGTGGCCAGGCTGTTGGCCAGCGAGGTCCCATTCCTCTCCCGAGTTCCCTGGTAGGAGACGAAAAAGTTAACCTTGTCCTTCAGGATTGGTCCGCCGAGCGTGCCCCCAAACTGGTTTCGAGTCAGGATAGGCCTGTCTCGGCCTCGACTGTTGAGAAAGAAGTCATTGGCGTTGAGAACCCGGTTACGCACGAATTCGTAAAGTAGGCCATGAAAGTCGTTCGACCCTGATTTTGTCAGGACCGCAACATTACCACCGCTGTTTCGTCCCGACGCGGCGTTGAAAAGAGAGGTCTGCACGACGAATTCCTGCAGGGTATCCGGGGCAGGGACGGCAACGTTCACTGTGGAGTTGCTGCCGGCGCTGATAACTTCAGTGCCGTTGATTGTCATGTTATTGCTGGTCATGCGCTGGCCATTGACCGAGATAAAGGTATCGCCTCTTCCCAGGTCCGTAGTGTTGGACAGGCTCGCGCTCGCACCGGGGGAAAGTGCCAATAGTTGCTGAAAGTTCAGGGTCGGCAATGGCAGCTGTCTGATGGATGTCTCCTCGATCACTTCTCCTTGTGTAGCAGTCCCGGTGTTTATCAGGGGGACCTCCGCGGTCACGAGAACGGTATCGCTGCTGCCCCCGGCGAGCATTGTCAAGTCCAAAGTCGTGCGCACCGTGACCCTGACGACGACCGGTTCGATGACCGCCGTCTGGAATCCCTCGAGTCTGGCGGCCACCGAGTACCGACCGGGAGAAAGCAGACTAGCGACGTACCCCCCTTTTGCGTTGGAAAGAACTTCGCGGACAGCACCTGAATCTTTCCGCGTGATCTTGACCGCGACCCCGGGAACCCCGGCTCCGGTTTGATCCCGTACTGCGCCCACGATGGCGCCCGTGGATGCCGTCTGGGCAAGTACCCGAGGAACTGCCAGACCCCCAAGAATCCAGGCGACCAGGAGTAGCCGAAAGTGGCGAGTGGCGAGTGGCGAGTGGCGGTAGTCGAGTGAGATGTGCCCATCCTGCGCGACTCGGTCGCTAACTGCCCGCCTGAAAAGGAAGTCACCACTTGCCCTTCGCCACCTGCCACTTGCCCCTTGCCCCTCGTCACTTGCCATGTGCCACCGGCCACTCGCGACTTGCCACTTCGTCCAGATAACTAGTGATATGGACTAATTCTGCGACCGATTGCACTTGCATCTTGGCCATGATCTTGGCGCGGTGCGCCTTGATCGTCCGTTCCACGGTGCCGAGCTCGAACGCAATCTGCTTGTTTAAGAGCCCGCGTACGACGAGAGCCATAACCTCTCGTTCGCGAGGCGTAAGTTGCTCATAACGGGCCTGGATCTGTTGTTTTCGTAGCCGCGCCTCCCTGGCTTCAGCGTCGGTCTTCACAGCGCGTTGCACTGCGGCAAGAAGGTCTGAGTCACTGGCCGGCTTCGTGAGGAAATCAACCGCATCGCGCTTCATTGCCTGCACGGAAGTGGGGATGTCGCCGTGTCCGGTGAAGAAGACTATCGGAAGCCATTCCTTCTGGCACCCTAAACTCTCCTGCAGCTCCAAGCCGCTCAACCCGGGGAGGTTGAGATCGACGATTGCGCAACCCGGAACATCGGGGAAATTCTGGCGATAGAGAAGCAACTCTTCGGCTGACCTGAACTGCTTGACCTGGTATCCCGCCGACCGCAGCAGCCTCGCGAGAGAAACGAGGACGGACCTATCGTCATCCACGACAAAGACGGTTGGCGTAAAGTATTGAGGGTCACCTCTCATAAAGACCACGGCGAAAAAACGAAGGGTTTATTGAATTATATACGTCTGAAAACTACAAAGAGAACATCAAGAAACTATCAACAAACCGGAATGTGATCGACAGGATCGGCAAGCGGCGCCACCCGCGCTACTCCCCACTTCTCTGGTACTTTTGCGAGTATTGTTGCACGGAGCCGTTACTTATCCTGTCGCCGAGTGCCTGATGCGTCCACTAATGAGCATCGCCCTGTCACTGCTTCCTCTTCTCGCTGCCGGGCTCGAAATTCAAGCGCAGCAGGCACCCAACCTTCGGGCGTACCGCCCCAACACGGCCGACGAGGATTGGAGCTTCCTTCGAAATGCTGCAAAGGCGGATTTCTGGGATCCGCTGAAATATGTCTCCCTCGGGCGGGAGAACCGCTACCTGACCCTAAGCGGGGAAATTCGCTTTCGACCCGAGGGATTCCGTATTCGAGGGTCCGAGGGATCTCCCTCGATCATAGACACTTATCTGCTCCAGCGTTACCTCTTTGGGGCCGATCTGCACCTGAGCCGGCGGTTTCGCATCTTCGCTGAGGTCCAAAGCGGTATCGTTTCCGGGAAGCTGCAGTCGCCTCGGCCGAGCGATCTGAATTCCGTGGACCTCCACCAGGGTTTTTTCGAGTGGCGCCAACCATTTAGTGAAAAGCGGACCTTCGGAATAAAGGCGGGACGGCAGGAGGTGACAATCGGCAGCAGCCGGCTCATCTCGGCCAGCGCGGGAATGAACGTCAAGCGCAGTTTCGATGGCGCGGTTCTCTACTACGTGACTGACTCATGGCGTTTCCACGGGGTGGCGGCAAAACTTGTATCGGTCAGGAAAGGCGTGTTTGATGACCCGCCCGACCACGAACAGACCTTCTGGGGCGTGGCCGCCAGCCGGAAGAGCTTCCTTTTCAAGCAGGGAGAGTTTGCGGTCTCCTACCTCGGCGTCGACCGGGCAGAGATCGCATATGCCCAGGCCAGGGGTCGGGACCAGCGACACACCGTGGGAGTGAAATGGTCCGGCTCGGGGACGAGGGGGGACCTCAACTACGACGCGATTCTGCAGTGGGGTGCGTTCAATGGCGCCCCGGTTCGGGCCTGGGCGTTTTCGACGGAGACCGGCTATCGATTCGTGAACACGCTCTGGAAGCCCCGGATTTCCATTCGTGTCGACACGGCCAGCGGCGACAAAGACCCGAAGGATGCAAGCCTGCAATCCTTCAATCCTCTCTTTCCTGGAAACAGCTACGCAGGGGCAGTAGGGCTGTTCGGGCCGACCAACCTGACCGATCTCGCGCCGGGTGTCACCGCCCTCCTGAAACCATCGCTTGCGGTGGGCTTTGAGGCGCCCTCCTACTGGCGCACCTCCTCGGGCGACGGGCTGTACGCCACTGACCAGAGAGTGCTCTTGCTGCCCAGTGTCGGCGCAGGGAAGTACGTGGGAACCAATCCCGGTATTGTCGCCATTTGGCACGCTACAGCTCACTTGCAGTTTCAGGGAGCGATCTCACGGTTTCTCGCGGGCCGTTTCCTCGAGAAGACCTTTGTCGCCAACGGCTTCGGGTTCTATTCGATTACTGCCCTCTACCGGTTTTAAGGAGTGGCGAGTGGCGAGTGGCGGGTGGCCAGGGGCAAGTGGCAAGTGGCGGGTGGCAAGTGGCAAGTGGCGAGTGGCATCGACCGCTCATGGTCCTGCTTTCAGGCGCAGTTAGCGATCAAGTCGCGCGGGCTGGAAGGCTGTTGAAAATGTTGACTTCGTGTGAATAGGCCTGAAAGGCCGACACATATTAGCCCAGGGCGGAGCGTTTTGCGCGTAGCCCTGGGTCCCGGTTCGAAGCTGATATCCAGCCCTGAAAGGGCGGCACAACTCTCTATCGTGCAAATTGTTACGCCCTTTCAGGGCTGGCGCCCTCTCTGGATTTCCGTAACCCAGGGCTACGCACAAAGCACTTCGCCCTGGGCTAATATGTGCCGGCCCTTCAGGCCTTAAGCCCCTTATTCAACAGCCTCGCTGGGCACTTGTCACTCGACTACTGCCACTTGCCACCCCGCCACTTGCCACCCCGCCACTTGCCACCCGCCACCTGCCACTCGCCACTCGCCACTTGCCACTCCGCCACCTGCCCCTCGCCACTCGCCACTTGCCACTGGCCACTTGCCACTTGCCACTTCTGTCAAAACTGACAGTTGGTCGAAGGAGGGCTTACGTCTACTCTCGATCCGTTGAGGAAAGGAGAGTCCTGCAATGTTTAGGAAGGGAATAGCGACGGGTTTAGGGTTCAGCTTTGTTCTGTTGTGCTTCTGCGCGCTTATACAGGCACAGGACGTGAGGTACAACTTTGCTCCGGGAGTCGATTGGGCCAAGTTCAAAACGTACAGATGGGTCGAGGTTGAGGGTGGTACCAAGCCCAGCCCCCTTGTTAATGACCAGATCATCCAGGGCATCGATGGGCAGTTGACCTCTAAAGGACTGACCAAGATAGAGGCCGACAACCCCGACCTTCTCGTCACCTACCAGGTCGCCATCAACGAGGAGAAGCAGTGGTCTTCCACAAACTTCGGCGGCTACGGTTATGGAGGATACGGCGGCTGGGGGGGCACGGGGGGTACGACAACGGGGACCACCTCGACCATCAAGGTCGGAACGCTCGTTGTCGACCTGTATGACGCACAGGCGAAGAAGCACGTCTGGCGTGGGGACGCGACGAAGACTTTGAACCCGAGCAAAAACCCGGAGAAAAACCAGGAGAAACTGAATAAGGCCATCGCAAAGCTGATGAAGAACTATCCGCCTCCGGACAAGAAGAAGTAAGTGGCCAGTGCCAAGGGGCGAGTGGCGAGTGGCCAGTGAGAAGTGACAAGTGGGGAGTGACAAGTGACAAGTGTCAAGTCCCGCGTGATCCTGTGGCGTCCCTTGGCACCTGCCACTTGCCACTCGCCACTTGCCACTCGCCCCTTGTCACTTAGGCCGTTGTTGGTCCTTCTCGCGGTGGTCTCCACCGTCCTGCCGCTATCGGCTCGAGAGAAGACGGACGTCATCATCCTGAAGAACGGCGACCACATCAGCTGTGAAATCAAGCGTTTGGCGAGAGGGATACTCACGGTCGGGACCGACTCCACGATGGACAGTGTCCGCATTAAATGGCAGGACATCAAGACCGTCACAAGCAAGTTTCTTTTCACACTGGAAGACGACCAGGGGCAAATCTATGTCGGCAGCCTGGAACCTGCCGGGGAGATCGGGCGCCTGACAGTCGTCGGTCCACAGCCGGGAAACGACCTGGACCATCTGTCTATCGTGAAAATCCAGGCTCTTGAGGAGAGCCGCTGGAAGCGCTTTTCCGGTTCGGCGGATCTCAGCTACAGTTTTACCAAAGCGAGCGATCGTCAACAGTTTAACTTTTCCGGAGACATCCTTTATCGAACTGAACTCTACTCTGGTCAGCTCACGTACAGTTCGACGATCGGCACTTCAAACGGAGAGACAGACCAGGACCGGCAGCTGGTGACCCTGGTCGGCACCCGGGAGTTTTTGGGCAAGTGGCTAGCTTATACACAAACAAGCTTTTCAACCAACCTTGAGCTGCAACTGGACGGGCGCTTTACGGCCCTGGGGGGGCCGGGGTACAACCTGATCCAAAGCAACAGGGCGTTGATCCGGGCGATTGGTGGTGGCGCATACACGAATGAAACGTACTTTGAGCAGGAAACCCAGCAAAGCGCCGAAGGCTTTTTCATGATTGATTCTCAGTTCTTCAAGCTTTATTCGCCGAAGGTCGACGTCACAAATCAACTCGCGTATTTACCCAGCTTCTCGAAATGGGGCAGACACCGTCTCGAGTACTACGCTAAGGCCCGCATTGAGGTTCTCAGGGACTTCTTCGTCACAGTGACGTTCTACGACAGTTACGACAGCGACCCTCCGTCCCAGACGGCCGTCAAGAACGACTACGGTTTCACGACCGGCCTTAGCTGGTCGTTCAGGAAGTAGCGCGAAGTGGCAAGTGGCGGCCAGTGGCGAGTGGCCGGTGGCGAGTGGCGAATTGACGGATCAAAAGACTGAGATCCGCCCAGAAGGGTTTCACTGGCCACTCGCCACTGGCCACCTGCCACTTGGCCACTTCAGAAGCACTGTCATTATTGACAGTTTGCCCGGCTTCTACCTAGGGATACGATCTGGCCATTGGCCACTCGCGGAGCATGAGCAATGTCGAGTACGAGTACGGGTGTGAGCGAACGCGGATTGCCCAAAGCGGAGATGTTGCGCCGCCCGAGAGTGCATCTTCTTCTTCTCGTTGCCGAGACTATCGGCGTAGCCATCTTCCTCTTGGATGGAGTGCCGCTCTACAAACAAGTGATTCGCGATGTTGCAGGTCACAAGGCGCAGCCAGGCGTCTTGTGGTGGGCCATTGTGGCAGCGGTGCTTATCCAGGGTTCCTATTGGCTCCGAGCGCGGTACCCACAGCCGCCGCCGTGGAGCGGTCATCCCTTCATCTCGCACGCTCTCCTCTTCCTCGGGCGTATCGCTTTTGTCTTTGTGACCTCGGTGTTTTCATTCGTGTTCCTGGTGCACTACGGAGAACTGGACATCCCTTTTCATCGGATTGTGCTGCTCCTCATGCTGCTATTTTCGATGTTCTGCTGGACGCTCGATCTCGAACGCTTCGCCCGCGCGTTGGGGGAAACAGCCCGGTGAGGAAATCGCTCAGCCACGCCTGTCACTATTAACAGTGCTTGACGCGGCTCGCCCCGCTAGAATTTCCCGCCAGTGGAGTGTCGATGCTCAATGCAGTGGAACGAACCGGCCCTGCCCAATGGGAAGTACGCTGGCCGGTCGCACTCGCAATATTGGCAGTGGTTCTTCTGCTGGGAGCGCTACCCGGCAGAATCAGGGTAGCGCCGCCCTGGGTCCCCTACATCCTCGGGATCGCCGTGCTCTTCCCACAGCTCGGGATTAGGCTGAGTCCCAACAAGGAACGCTGGCTGCGCCTCGAGCGCCGAATCATCGCCATCTTTTTTCTGATCGCAGCGGCTGGAATTGTTGCCAACCTGGTAGTTCTCATCAGTGCGATGGTGCACCGACCGGCCGAGGTCAGCGGTTTGCAGCTTCTCGCGTCATGTGTTGGGGTATGGATCAGCAATGTGCTCGTATTCTCGCTCCTGTATTGGCAGTTGGACCGCGGCGGCCCTGCGGCGCGTCTGCGCGGCACAAATCTGAGACCGGACTGGCGCTTCCCTCAGGACGGGCCTCCTCAGTGTGTCCCGCCTGACTGGCATCCGACATTCATCGATTACCTGTTCCTCGGGTTTACAAGCGCGACAGCATTCAGCCCCACCGACGCCATACCCCTGACGTCTCGTGCGAAAATCATCACGATGGTGGAGAGCTCCATTTCACTTGTGACTATCGTCGTGGTTGCCTCACGCGCGATCAACATCCTGGGCAATTGAGGGACGAGATCGAGCAGTCGAGGAAACAAACCGCGGGCGCGCGACTTAACGGTCGTTCCATCCATGACCTGTTTAGAATCCCCACAATCCTGACTTAAGTCCCCATAATTGACTCCAGTTTCTCTATAATGCAGCCTCGACCGTGCGATGTTCCAGGTTGGTGTCATTTGAACCGTGTCTGGAGCAATCGCATCCAAATTGATTGTCAACGCCTTAGACGCGAAAAAACAGTGCCGGCCGAGCGGCGGGTGTGAATGATGAGCGATAACGGGGCCACTGTGTTTGTTGTCGATGATGATTCGTCTGTGAGGAAGAGCCTCGGTCGCTTGCTTGGATCGTGTGGATACGACGTCGAGCTATTCGCTTCGGCAGACGAGTTCCTGCAACGCCTGCCTTGCGAAGACGTCGGGTGCCTGATTCTCGATGTCCAGCTGTCCGGTCTCACCGGTCTGGATTTGCAGGAGAAGCTCGCGGCTCACCAGTGTACGCTGCCAATTGTGTTTATCACCGGCCATGGGGACCTTACGATGCGCTTGCGCGCAGTTAAAGCGGGCGCTAGCGCTTTCATCATGAAGCCGTTCCGTGAGGAAACGCTGCTGCAGGCTGTCGATCAAGCTCTCGCCGAAAGCCGTAACGGGAAACACACTCGCAACACCAAGGGACGCCAATCGTAAAGGCCGAGTGGCCCTTACTCCAGCACCCAGGTTCGGGCTGGGCTGACCCGGGCGGAAGGGAAGTACTTCACCTGACCGGTTCGCATCCCCTGGCCGGTAAAGGCGAGCAACTCGACTTCCCACGTCTGCTCGCCCACGATCGCTATCCTTTCGATTTGGGAATCGTACTTCATCAGGAAGGACAGCTCGCCCCAGTTTCCTCCCTCTTCCCATCCATCGAAGGTCTGCGCCAGCAGCAGAACGCGCGCTCTTCCTTCTCGCTCGATGAGGTCGATCGCCACTTTCTGTGAGGCCTCCAGCTCTGTCTTCGACAGTTTGCCTGAGATTCTCAGCACGAGCAGGCACCCCTTGTTGACCATGACGTCGCAGGGCATGATCCAATCCTCCAACGCGAGGCTCCGGCCTACCGGCCGGCCAGCCCTGCCTTCTTGAGCTGTTTGGCTGTGGCGGCTACGAGCTGTTTCATCACCTCGCCGACCGCCTCCGCATCGGTCGTCCGGCTGGTGCCGGCCCAGACCAGCTTGTCCTGATCGACCGAGAAAACACGTGTTTCCACTACGACAGTTGTACTGACCACCATACTTCCTGGCGCAGATCCGGCGGGCATCCAGCCGCTGTCCCAGCCACTGCCCCAGAGGGTGGTCCCAGTATCGTAGGGGGTGTACGGGGTCTGCCCTGTGGTGTAACCCGTTTCATCGCTGACGTCGACCACTTGCATGATGACAGCGCCGGCAATTCCTGCCTCTGAGAGGATTCGCCGAGCCAGGGCAGGGTCTTTCTCGGCCTCCGCCGGAATCAGCGAAGAGCCCGTCACTCCCTCGATTCCCAGCTTTCCCAGTTCCCGCACCAGCGCCTCTTCGGCGCCTTGCCGGGCGGCTGTCAAGCGCGTTTTTGCGAAAGCGAGAACCTTTTTCCCCTTCCAGACACCAGGTTGCGCCTCCGGGTTCTTCCAGGTTTTGACGTATTTCGCCCCGCCCCACAGCGTGAGATTCGAAGCAGTCAGCACCAGGGCTAGAACCAATATGATCTTCGGCTTCATGGATCCCCCAAGCGGTCAAACGTTATTGTCCACTGAGAGAGTATTCGCAGTCCTCGAACACAGGTACTGTCAAACTTGACAGGTTTGCCAGTACCTGCAGGGTGTGGCGCGGATCTCGTCCGCACCTGTCATTATTTACAGCTGTCTCTTGCGTCGAAATCTCCTAGGTTCTTACACGTTGGAGTCCGTTGAAAAGGATTTGAGTATGAAGGGCTGAGTTGGACAGTGAGTGAGCCCACATGACAACGCCGGCGAAGCTGCTTTATCTGGAGGACGACGAAATCGACCGGCGGGCCTTTCTCCGGCTGGTTCGCGAGCAGAAGCTGCCTTGGGACGTCAGGATCGCCCAGACGCTGGCCGCCGCCCGGGTCATTCTGAGCGATTCCCGGTTCGACGCGATCATAGCGGACTATCACTTGCCGGATGGTGATTCCACTGAACTGTGTGATGCGATTCAAGGCACTCCTTTCATCCTTCTGACTCCCACCGTTGAAGAGGAGGTGGCCCTTCGCACGGTGGCGCGGGGTGCCAATGACTATCTGCCGAAAGCACCTGATCAGTCGCACCTGGCTGCGCTTCCGATTACAGTCGACAAGGCGCTTTATCGGCGCCGAGTTATGGATGCGGAGCCGGGGATCACGCGAGAGTTACGTCTGCCGGCCACCGCTTCGACGGCTGTCCAGGCGCTTCGGCAGCGTGAACACTATCTGACTGAGCTAAACCGGACGCTCGAGGGGCGGATTTTGCAGCACACGGCGGAGCTCCAACGAGGCACCGCTAACCTGCGGCGCCTCCACGCGGAGCTAACCCAAGCTGAGCAGCGCGAGCGCCGGAGGCTTGCCGAGATGCTCCATGATGGTCTCCAACAGTTGTTAGTGGCAGCCAGTATGAAGATCAAGGAGCTGCGCGTCCTGGGTAGAGACAAAGCTCGCAAAATGCTCGAGCAGGTGGACAGTCTACTGAGCGAATCGATTGAAGCGTCGCGATCGCTGACGCTGGAGCTTTTTCCCCCGGTTCTGCATGACCGGGGCTTGGTCACCGCGCTCGAATGGTTGGCTGACTGGCTACAGGAAAAGCAAAAACTGAATGTGGAGGTGCGTGCTGCGGCCGATGCCGAGCCACCTTCGGAAGATATGAAGATCTTCCTCTTTCAGGCCATCCGGGAGCTCCTCTTCAACGTCAGTAAGCATTCAGGAGTCCACACTGCGGTCGTGTCATTGCACCGTGACCCCACGGAGCTCACCGTTCAGGTGATCGACCGAGGAAAAGGGTTCGAGCCGAGTCGCCTTCCGGCCTTGGAGCATAGGACCACCTTTGGCCTTTCCAATGTGCAACAGCGTCTGCAGTGGATGGGCGGCGAGGTGAGGGTAAACAGCGCTCCCGGCCGAGGGACAGAGATAACGCTGAAGGTGCCATTCGCACAGGAATCACCCAGTGCAGGAACGACAGCCTCTACCGAGACGCCGGTCACCAGGCGCCGCAAGGTGCCACGAGGCCGGCGTTTGCGCGTGCTGTTGGCGGACGACCACAAGATAGTCCGTAATGGCATCGCGCTGCTCTTAAAGGGCAAACCTGGCGTGGAAGTGATCGGTGAAGCCGACGATGGTGTAATGGCTGTCGAGCTTGCGCGCACGCTGCACCCTGACGTTGTTCTCATGGATGTCAGCATGCCGCGACTCGACGGTGTGGAAGCGACCAGGCAGATCCTGCGCGAGCGGCCGGACATCTGTGTGATCGGTGTCTCGATGCACGAGGAGGAGGAAATCGCCGCCGCCTTGCGCCGAGCGGGTGCCGTCGGGTATGTCTCCAAAACGAGCGCTCAAGATGCCCTGCTGGCCACCATCCGGCAATGCTGCTTTCGTGATCCGTATCCAGAGAAGTGACAAGTGGCGAGTGGCAAGTGGCGATCGTTTTGCGGGCATAGTAGGTTGGGCAGGACCGCGGATCACGCGGATATGACGCGGATCACGCGGATAAAGGCGCAGCCCCTCAGTCGGTGGGCTGCGCCTTTATCCGCGTGATCCGCGTCATATCCGCGTGATCCGCGGTCCTGCCCAACGATGCCGTACCTCTCCTCCGCCCCTCGCCACTCGTCCCTTGCCACTCGACTTACCTCCGCACCTGTCATTACATACAGCTGTTTTTCGCGTCGAAACATCCTAGGGTCTGTACGAGGACGTTGGGAACTGTTGAAAAGGATTTGACTATGAACGCTGAGCAAAAACGGCTTGAAGAGTCGCGCGAGCAAAAGAGTCCGTGGAAGAAATGGGGACCGTATTTGAGCGAGCGCCAATGGGGTACGGTGCGCGAGGACTACAGCGAGGACGGCAACGCCTGGGATTATTTCTGCCATGACCACGCCCGCTCGCGGGCTTACCGCTGGGGCGAGGACGGGCTCGCGGGGATTTCCGACGACCAGGGGCTGTTGTGCTTCGCGCTGGCCCTCTGGAACCGGAACGACCCCATTCTAAAGGAGCGTTTGTTCGGTCTGACCAACAGCGAGGCAAACCACGGTGAGGACGTCAAGGAATACTACTTTTACCTGGATTCCACTCCCACCCATTCGTACATGAAGTACCTTTACAAGTACCCCCAAGCGGCTTTTCCCTACGAGAAACTGGCAACTACGAACCGACACCGGAGCCGCCAGGAGCTCGAGTACGAGCTGCTGGACACGGGTGTCTTCGACGAGAACCGCTACTTTGACGTGTTCGTCGAATATGCCAAGGCTTCCCCCGAGGATATCCTGATTGAGATCAAGGTATGTAACCGCGGTCCGGAAACGGCTTCGCTGGATGTGCTGCCGACGCTGTGGTTCCGCAATGTCTGGTCCTGGGGCGGAGACGTCACCCGGCCGAACCTCGAGGAGTCCGGCTCTGACGGCGGCATCCGCCTGGCTGTGGCGTCGCATCCCGACCTCGGAGTGCGGTATTTTTATGCCGATAACCCGGCCGATCTGCTGTTCACCGAGAATGAAACGAACACCGAGCGGCTTTTCGGGACTGTAAACCAAACCCCCTACGTCAAAGACGGGATCAACAACTTCATCGTCCATGGTTCCCGAGATGCGGTGAATCCCGAGAAGACGGGGACCAAGGTCTCGGCTCACTACTCGCTTACCGTCCCGGCGGGCGAATCACGCACCCTGCGGTTGCGGCTGGCAGAGGTGCCGCCCTCAAAGGGACAAGTGTTCGCAGGCGCCTTCGATGCAGTGATCAAGGCTCGGCGACGGGAGGCGGACGAATTCTATGCGGATGTAATCCCCTCTACGCTGGATGCGGATCGGGCCAACGTGATGCGGCAGGCGCTCGCCGGCATGCTCTGGACGAAGCAGTTCTATTATTACGATGTCAACCAATGGCTCCAAGAGCGCGGTGCACATCCGTTCACGCCGTCCCGTCGCGCACCTCGCAATGAGGGGTGGCACCACATGTACAATGCCGACATCATCTCGATGCCGGACAAGTGGGAGTACCCGTGGTATGCCGCCTGGGATCTGGCTTTTCACGTACTGGCGCTCACCCTCGTCGATGAGGACTTCGGCAAACAGCAGCTCGACCTGATGGTGCAAGGGCAGTACCTTCATCCCAACGGGCAATTGCCTGCTTATGAATGGAATTTCGGCGACGTGAACCCGCCCGTGCATGCCTGGTCGACCATCTTCACCTATCGCCTTCAGAAGGTCCGACGCGGACAGGGAGACCTCGAGTGGCTCGAACGATGCTTCCACAAGCTCTTGTTGAACTTCACCTGGTGGGTCAACCGCAAGGACCGCACCGGGAGGAATGTCTTCGAGGGGGGGTTCTTGGGACTGGATAATATCGGGCTCTTTGACCGGAGCGCACCCCTGCCCACTGGCGGGTATCTCGAACAAGCCGACGGCACCGCCTGGATGGCGCTTTTCTGTCAAAACATGCTGGAAATCGCGGCGCAGCTGGCCGTAGAGAGACCCGCCTACCTTCCCATGTGTCGAAAATTTATCGAGCACTACCTTTGGATCGCGTCTTCCATGATCCACGGCGGAGGGGGCATCGGGATGTGGGATGAGGAAGATGGGTTCTTCTACGACGTCCTCCGGTTGCCGAATGGCCAGTCGATGCGTTTGAAGGTTCGCTCCATGGTGGGGTTGCTTCCCTTGTGCGCGGTCACCGTCTTCGAGAATCAAAGCGGTTGGCTGGACACGGGGAGCGCACGACGATTACAGAGGTTCCTGAACGATCGGCCGGAGCTGAGGGCCCTCATCCACGACCCGCTGCAACCTGGCCATTCAGACCGTAGGCTGTACGCCATATTGAACGAAGCGAAGCTCCGCCGGGTTTTGGCTACCATGCTTGACGAAAAGGAGTTTCTCAGCCCATTCGGTGTCCGGGCTCTCTCCCGCTATCATTCGGAGCATCCCAGCGTGTTTCGAACGGGGGACCAGGAATTCAGCGTCGCCTACCTGCCAGCGGAATCCGATAGCGGAATGTTCGGCGGTAATTCAAACTGGCGCGGGCCCATCTGGATGCCCGTCAACGGCCTGATTATCCGGGCTCTGCTGCAGTACTACGCTTACTTCGGAGACCAATTCACGGTGGAATGCCCCACCGGATCCGGAAGGCAAATGACCCTGTACCAGGTAGCCGAAGAGATCGGACGTCGGCTGGCCTCCATCTTCCTGCGGGACAGCGAGGGCCGACGACCGGTCTACGGTGCAACCAGGAAGTTCCAGGAGGATCCGCACTGGCGCGATCTCATCCTGTTCTACGAGTACTTCCACGGCGACAACGGTGCAGGCTTGGGAGCCAGCCACCAGACAGGATGGACCGGCATCATAGCGCGCATCATGCATCTGTTTGCCACCACCACGTCCGAGCAGATCCTTGAGCTCGGCAAGTTCGCCGCCGTAACCGCCGTGGAGCGACCGTCTCCCGAGAACGAGCCGTTGGTCGCAACCGGAGCGAGATGAGCCGAGGGCGAGTGGGAAGTGGCGAGTGGCAAGTGGCGAGTGGCAAGGGGCAAAATAATCGAACAACAAGAGGAAATTGCAAGATTCCCCGTGATCGGCTTCCAAATATCGAATATCGAATATCGAATGTCGAATGTCGAAGTTAGGATTCCTCATGATTCCGAACTCTGCACCTCACCACAGTTGGACGCTGGGGAGATGCCACTGTGATTATCTGTCCAGCACTGTCTCTTTTCCCTCCCTTCGAGATTCGACATTCGATATTCGACATTCGATATTCGTTTTGGAGCGGCTCGTCACTTGCCACTCTGTTGTTCCTTCTAATTGTCGTAGGCTCTCCCGCACTCGCTCAGGAAAAACCCGTGCCAACCTTCCCGACGACTCCGGCGGTAGTGCAGAATGAGAAGAAGGTCGAGAAAAAAGAGAGGAGGCGCGAGTTTCTCGTCGCCCCGATTCCGATCTCCAGCCCCACGATCGGCGCGGGACTTGAATGGGTCGCCGGTTACGTTTTTCCGTTTAGCCGGAAAGACGGAGTTTCTCCTCGTTCGTTTGCCGGCTTGGGCGGCCTGTTCACCGATAACGGCAGCCGTGGCATAGCCGGGGGCGCGCGGCTGTATCTCAAACAGGACAAGTACCGTATTGCGGTCGCAGGCGGCGGCGCGAAAATCAACGCCGATTTCTCGGGCGTGGGGAACGAGGCGGGTGACCGCGGAGTGTTTGTGCCATTAACGACCAAAGGATCGGCTTTCATGGGCGAATCCCTGGTCCGTATTTGGAAGCGCTGTTTTCTCGGCGCCCGTTTCCAGTACCGCAACCTGGACCTTAGTTTGAATCAGGAAGAATCCTCGACTCCAATAGAACCGCCACCAGAAACAAGAGAAGCCATAGACCAGGTAGCGCCGGATCTGTTCAAACAGCAGACCGTCTCAGTAGGGCCCCGGTTCCAATGGGACACTCGTGACACCCCGTATTACCCGCGCAGCGGTATTTTCCTCGAGTCGGGGATTGACGTTTTCATGGAGTCTCTCGGCAGCGAGTTCTCCTATCAGTACTACAAACTCGCGTTCAATAAATACATGAGTCTCGCCAGGAGCCACGTAGTGGCGGTTCGAGCAGTGGGATGTGCGGCGGCCGGAGACCACGTCCCTATATATGACCTGTGCCTGTTCGGAACGGCCGGCGACTTGCGCGGTTATGCCGGGGGGCAATACCAGGACCGGAGGATGATCGCGACCCAGGCGGAATATCGCTTGACCATGCCCCCCAAAAAAATCCTTGGAAGATTCGGAATCGTCGCTTTCGGAGGCGTCGGCGGCGTGGCCGAGAAGTTCGCGGACATGGATTGGGACGAGCTGTTGCCGGCCGGAGGGGCGGGCCTTCGTTTCCGGCTGACCAAGGAAGATCACATCAACTTCCGTGTTGATTACGGGATCGGAAAAGCCGGCCACACCTGGACCATCGGTGTTGGCGAGGCATTCTAGAAAAAGTGGCAAGGGGCGAGTGGCGAGTGGCAAGGGGCAAGTGGCAGAATAATCGAACAACAAGAGTCAATTGCAAAATTCCGGGTCTTAAGGCCTGAAAGGCCGGTACATATTAGCCCAGGGCGAAGCGTTTTTCGCGTAGCCCTGGGTCAAGAGGCAGGCGGGACGTCGCAGCCCTGTAAGGGCGTGAGAGGCTGGTCTGCCATTCTTGCGCCCTTTCAGGGCTTCCTTCCGGCGCGCCTAGCCACCCAGGGCTAAGCGTTTTTCGCGTAGCCCTGGGTCAAGAGGCAGGCGGGACGTCGCAGCCCTGTAAGGGCGTGAGAGGCTGGTCTGCCATTCTTGCGCCCTTTCAGGGCTTCCTTCCGGCGCGCCTAGCCACCCAGGGCTACGCGAAAAACGCTTCGCCCTGGGCTAATATGTACCGGCCTTTCAGGCCTTAAGACTCAGATTTTCTGATTTTTGCAGTTGGCTCACAAGTATCGCGTATCGAATAACGTTACGCATCTACAAGCCGGCCACTTGCCACTTGCCACTTGCCACCTGCCACTTGCCACTTGCCACTTGCCACTCGCCACTTACTTCTGAACCCGGCGTATGCCCGAGCTGGAGTACCGTTCGCCGCGAAGTGTAGCCTTGGCTGCCTCGAGCAGCTCGGTTCCGGCGTCGATCTTAAGCACGAACCCCTGGGCCCCGGCCCTTAGAGCTGCTTCAACAAAATCTGGGGAATCATACTGAGTCAAGAATAATATCCTTGCGTTGGAAGCAACTGCACGTATTCTGGACGCTGCTTCCAGCCCATGGATGCCCGGCAGGCTCATGTCGAGCAGCACCAGGTCGGGTTTCATCTCCGCAGCCTTGGCGACCGCCTCTGAGCCATCCGCAGCTTCAGCGAGACGCTTCAGATCGGGCAGCTGGGCGAGTATCGACGAGACGGCCCGGCGGAACGACGCATTGTCATCGGCGACGAGCACGGTCAGTCGTTGCGGGTTGTGACTCTCCGCGGTCGGACCGGGTTGCTCCGGCCCTGGTGCGACACTCTTCCTTAAGGGCAGTGCCAGGTGGAAGGTGGCCCCGCCGTCGGCGTTGTTCTCTGCCCAGATCCGGCCGTCGTGGCCAATCGCGATTGATCGACAAAAAGCGAGGCCCATGCCTAATCGCCCGCTCTTCGTCGTCACGAACGGGTCAAAGATCGCTTTCATTTTGTCGATGGGGATATCAGTGCCCGAATCGATCACGTCCAGCACCGCCTCTCCTTCAGCTTCCCGAATTCGCACCGTGATTTCGGCCGGTCGTTGTGAATTTCTTACGGCATCGCAGGCATTCGAGAGGAGGTTAAGCAGAACCTGCTGCAGCTGCACAGGGTCTCCGTCCAAAGAGGGCAGGGACGAGTCAAGGTCGAGATGAATCGGCAAATCCCTCCCGGCAAAACTATGACGTGCGATCGGCAATGTTTCTTTGACCAGATTATTGAGCAAGACTGGCCTGCGTTCGACAACGCTTTTGGGCAGCATCGATCGGAGACTCTGAATGAGCCTGGCAGCTCGCTCAGCGTCGATCACAATGTCATCGAAGATGGCCCGCAGCTCTTCGAGATCTATCGCATCCGGAGCCAGAAAACGAGTTGCCGCCTGTGCATTGGCCATGATGGCGGCCAAAGGCTGATTGAGATCGTGCGAGAGAGTGCTCAGCAACCCGCTCAGCATCGCGGCGCGCGATCGCTCCTCCTTTTCCCGAGCGGCCTGTTCGTGCTTTGTGTCCTCGGTTATGTCGTGCACGATCGCGCCGATCGCGCAAGGTTCGCCAAAGTCGTCCCTCAGCAGGAAGCAATGCAGCTCGACCGGAAATGTCGTTCCGTTCTTACGGCGATATTCCTTCTGATAGACGTCGGAATACCCGCGGCGCATTATCTGATCGCGGACGATTTGCGCCTCGATCTCGTGCCATCGCTTCGGCGTTATCTCGAGGGAGTTCAAACGGCACAGTTCTTCTCCGGAGTAGCCGAGCATATTCCGAAACGCCGGATTGAATTCCCTGATCCGGCCGCCCATGTCGAGGCTGACAAGGCCAACCTTCATGCTCTCGAACAGCTTCCGGTAGTTTGGTTCGGATTCATTCAACATTTTTCTTCGACTCGTTCCTGGCAGACTGCGATTCTGACGAAGCCAGAGGAGCGCGGCAGACTATCGTGGTGCCCTGCCCGGGCTGGGACCGGAGCTCAAACTGGCCACCGATCAGTCGCACTCTGCCTCCGACTATCATCAGTCCTATCTCGCAGCCAAGCCGCGCCTGCTTTACATCGAAGCCGACTCCGTCATCCGACACCTCGAGGATGATTTCCGTTGGTCCGGCGGTCAGTTTCACAACAACGCTGGTTGCGTGGCTGTGCAGGCCGGCATTGTGAAGTGCTTCCTGGAGGATCTTGAAGCAGTTGAGCTGAAGAACTTGATCGAGCCCGGCCGGGATCGCGCCGCAGGAACAGGAAACCGGGATGTGCCACCGTTCGGAGAACTTGCTGCACTCGATTTCTATTGCCTTTGCCAGTCCGAAATACTTCAGCACGGGAGGCAGCAGCTGATTCGAAAGGTCACTGACCCGTGACCCAATCTCCTGCAGCTCCTCGTACATGGCTTGAATGTCGGGCTGGCATTCCGCGGGGCTGGAAGCGGGCTGCCCCAGGCCGATGATTTTCATCCCGAGTATTGCCAGCGGCGTACCAATATTGTCATGGAGCTCGTGTGCGATCCGGGCCTGCTCCCGGTCGTGATTGTCAATCAGCCGCCCGGCAACGCGGCAAAGTGCTTCCGCTAGTCTTGCGTCGGTGAGGCCCACGCATGACCCGATGTAATCGATGAACGAACCGTCCGACGCATGCTCGATAGATCCCGACATAACCTTCCGAATCGCCTCCTGTTATCCAACGCTCGCCGACTCGTTCATTTGCCCCGACGGCGAACATAATCAGTGACCAGCTTCTCCAGATTCGCGGTGTCGAACGGTTTTTCGACCTGCGGGTTCTGGACCTTCTCCAGGTAAGCAGTGGCGCGAGGTGTGAACGCGCCGCCAGTCAGGAACACAACCCGCTGGGCCAACCGGGGGTGGTGTTCTAGGAGCCAGCTATGCACGTCGATCCCTGACATATTGGGCATTCCGATATCGCACAGGATGACGTCGAAGGACTGGTCCGTTGCCAGCAGTTCGCAGGCCTGCCGGCCTGCCTCGGCCTCGATCAGCTCGTGGCCGTCCAGAATGCGCCTCAGAGCCTTCCGTACCCCGGCGTCGTCGTCGATGACCAGTAACCGGCCTCGGCTGGTAGGGACGCCGATTTCTGCATCGACGTGGGCAGGCTCCCGGGTGGCTTCCGCGGGAGCCGCAGGAAGACGGACCAGGAACCGGGTTCCCCTACCCAACTCGCTCTCTACCTCGATCGTGCCGTGATATCCGGCGAGGATGGTGCGCACGATGCTCAGCCCCAGTCCTGAACCCACCCCCACCGGCTTGGTCGTAAAAAAAGGATCGAAGATCTTTTCCAGGTTCTCCGGCGGGATACCACACCCCGTATCCTGCACCTCGGCGAGAACCGTCGGACCTTCCTGCCAGGTACTTACGCGGATGGTATTGCGTTCAGGAGCGCCTTCCTCGATCGACTGCGCCGCGTTCAGCAGGAGATTGAGGAAGACCTGGGAGAGCCTGCCTTCGCTTCCCATGACGGAGGCAGTCGGACCGATCTCCCGGACAACCGTGGCCCGGTACTTTATCTCGTTGGAAGCGATCCCGATCGCCGAGTCGATCGGGTGGAGCAGCTCCACCCGCGCTACCTGGTCCTTTTCTACCCGGGAGAAGGTGCCAAGGCGGCGGGCGATATCCTTAATCCTTCGCGTCCCCTCAAGCGCATCCGAGAAGCGCGCCTCGACATCCAGCCAAACGCCTGCCTCCAGCGCCTCCGTGTGGCCACCCAGAGCCTGGCGAAGTCCGGACTCTCCGAGGCGGTCCGCCAGGGTCTGCTGGACAAACGCCAACTGTCTCACGTAGCGCGGCAGGTCTTCGCACAAGCTTTCCAGGTTATACAGGGAGTAGGCCAGGGGATTATTGATTTCGTGAGCCAGGCCGGCTGCCATCACCCCCATGCTGGCCAGCCGGTCGGACTGCGCCAGATTCTCCTGGAGCTGACGCCGTTCCTGCTCCGCGCGTCGACCTTCAGTGATGTCGACGAAAGTCACCACCACCTGTCGTAGCTTCCCCTGGGGACCGAGCTCGGGGAATGCGTTGACCAGCAACCAGACCAGATCCTCAGTGCCCGGGCGTCTGACCGCAGCCACCAGATCGCGAACGGGATTGCCGGAGGCCAGGACCCGGTTCACGGGGTATCCCTCGAAGGGCATCGGCGTTTCATCCTGCCCGAAGAAAGCCCAGGCAGGGTCGACGGCGACCTTGCCCTTGATCTCCTCCTCGGACAGCCCCAGCAGCCTGCACGCCTGCTCGTTGGCCAGCAAAATGCTGGTATCGGGGGCGTGTACAACCACGCCGGCGTGCAGATTCTGAACCAGCAGTCGGTGTTGTTCCTCACTCAGGCGAAGCGCCTGCTCCGCTCGTCGCTGGCTGGTCACATCCTCATGTGCGATGACCACACGGATTGCGCCCGGCGCGCCGACTCGTCTGACCTTCGTCAAGAAGCAGCGATCCTCGCATGGAGAGTGGCAAGCGTATTCCATGGCGAGCTCTTCCTGCTCCCCTCGCAGAACGGCGCGGAGCCCGGCGGCGAAAGCGGCAGTCTCCTGGGCCTTTGAACCGCCGGCCTTTTCGCACAGGTCGAGATAGTTGACGCCGACAGCAGCTGGGAGCGGGATAGGCGGGCTGGCCTCTGCCAGCCGCGATGCCCGGGTAACGGCCAGCACCATCCCCTTGCCGTCCAGAACACAGGTGTGGTGCCAAAGGGCGTCGATTGTCGCCTGTGCCAGGCGGCGACTGTTGCCCAGTGCCACGACCAGGTACCCCACGGCGACCGAGGTGAGCATCAAAATCACAATGGTCGCGATCAGGTCATTGTACCCCCCGGTCTGGGTTGCATAGGGGACGAGGCCGTGTGTCTGCAGGAGAATCAGGCTGGCAGCGACGAGTACGGCCGCTGCACTCATGACCCAGTAGTAGCTTCGGGGCAGCAGGAGCCCGGCAAGTACAGGAATAGCTGGAAAAAGCAGCAAAGACACGTCTCGGTATCCCGCGGCGCTCATAGAGACCAGCGCCGCTCCGCAGACAAGTGCAGTCGTGTTTAGCGCCAGGGCGGCCGTTCGCACATGTCCCCGGCGGTTCAGCCACAGGGCTCCCAAGAGGACGAGCTCGATGATGCAGAGCAACCACACCTGGAGCACCCAGCCGCTCCACCATTCCAGGAACAAAAACGGGACAATTCCCACAAACGCGCCTGCTCCCAGCAAACGGACTGCACTTCCGATGCGAAGTTGCTCCTCATCGTTGGAATCGGGAGGCGCCAGCCCGTTCCATAGTCTCCGGGCCGGACTCGGATTCATTCCAGTCTGCATAGCTTCACTTGCTGGCCCTGGCCGCCAAAATGATTTCACTGACAAGTTTCAGGACATTGGTAGTGTCAAACGGCTTCTCGACCCGCGGATTCTCGACTTTCTCCAGGTAACTCCGGGCATGGGGCGTGAAAGCCCCACCAGTCAGGAACACCACCCGACGGGCCAACGGGGGATAGTGCGAGAGCAGCCACCGGTGCACGTCCATCCCCGAAGTGGTCCGCATCATCACGTCACAAAGGATGACATCGAACTGTTGGTCCCTTCCGAGGAGATCCAGCGCCTGTTCACCGGACTCTGCCTCGACCACCTCGTGATCTCTCAAAATCCGGCGGAGCGCCCTGAGAATTCCGGGCTCGTCATCAATAACCAACAGTCGGCCGCCTTTGGGGCCCGTGTCTCGCTGTACATACAGGCTGTCCGTTTCCGTGGCTGGTTGACCTGTGCAAGCCGGAAGGCTGATCAAAAACCGAGCGCCCTGTCCCACCTTGCTCTCTACCTGGATGCTGCCGCCAATTCCCAGAATGATGCTGCGAACAATGCTGAGCCCCAATCCCGAACCGCGGCCAACCCGTTTGGTCGTGAAGAAAGGGTCGAAGATCCGCCCAATGTCTTCCGGGGAAATGCCGGAACCGGTATCTTGCACTTCGGCAAAAATCGTGGATCCTTCCTGCCAGGTGCGCAGGCGAATTTCGTTGTGGTCCACATCCCCTTCCTTGATCGCGTGAGCCGCGTTGAGCAGCAGGTTAAGGAACACCTGGCAGATCCTGCCCTCACTTCCCAGGACTGGGGCCGTCGGACGAATATCCCGGATGATCTGTGCCCGGTATCTGATCTCGTTCGAAGCGAGGCTGACCGCGGATTCGATGGGATGGCGCAGATCGACGGGAGTCAGATGGTCACTCTCGGCCCGCGAGAATGCCCCAAGGTCCCGCGTAATTTCCCTGATTTTGCGTGTCCCTTGTACTGCCTCCCTCAAGCGTTCCGACGCATCCAACCACGTCGAGGCATTCAACACTCCCAGATTCGCCCCCAGAATCTTTCCCAGTTCTTCTCCGAGCCGGTGGTTGAGCGCATGGCGAGCGCCGGCCAGTTGCTTCGCGTACCGGGGCAGCTCCTCGGAGAGACTTTCCAGGTTGTAGAGAATGTAGGCCAGCGGGTTGTTGATCTCGTGGGCCACTCCTGCGGCGAGCATGCCCATGCTGGCCAACCGGTCGGACTGGGCCAGGTTGATGTGCAGCTGGTGCCGTTCATCCTCCTCCCGCTTGTGCTCCGTGATGTCGTCAAAAACCGATATGAAGTTGCGGACATTGCGGTCAGGTTCGCGTTCGCACGCCACCGTGAGGTAAACCCAGACAATGCTGTCATCTTTCCGTATGTAACGTTGTTGGATGCTGTACGTCTGGATTTCGTCAGCGAGCATGCGCCGGTATTGCGTCAAATCTGCGTCCAGGTCGTCGGGGTGCGTCAGATCCCGGAACGTCATCTGCACCAGTTCGTCCGGCCGGTAGCCGAGCATGTTGCAGAGCGTCTGGTTCACCTCTAACCACTCCCCGTTCCGACCCACGCGGGCGATCCCCACTTTAGCATGCTGGAATATCGCCCGGAAACGTTGCTCGCTATCCCGCAGTTCCGCTTCTGATCGTTTGCGGGCCAGTGCATGGGCAATCGTCTGTGCCAACAATCTGAGGCGGCTGACAGTTTCGTCCGACCAGAACCGTTGTTCCGTCACCGTGTCAAAGGAGAGTGTACCGATGACCTCACTGTTAGCGGCCACAAGCGGAAACATGAGTGAGGTCTTGATGCCGAAATATTGCCAGGAAAGCCGATCACGGACCGCATCCTCGGGTAGATCCCGAGTGGAGCAAACATAAAGGACTTTGCCGGACAGCAGCTCGCGTTGACACCACGGAAAGTAGGCGTCCGATCTCAACTCCTCGGGTACGGGAGGGAATGGAAGACCGGGGCGGAGATACAGATAGGTTAGTTGGAGCGCCGTGGTCTTGTCCGCGCACGGTCGGTAGACCGAAGACAGATCGCAACTCAGAAACTCACACATCAGTCGTTGAGCATCGGATATGGTGGCGTCGAGCTGTTCGAACGGAGCAGTGGCTATCCGTGAGGACAATTCAGCCAGCAGCCGTTCGAATCGGACCTGGCTCGCTCCTTCTTGTTCTGCCCGCCTGCGCGCCGAAACATCGAGGAGATTGCCTATGAGGGCGCGACGACCGGCGCCCAGGTCGGCCGTCACCCCGAGCACCAGGACGTCGATGACTTCCCCGTTTTTCCGCACCGCCCGGAATTCGTATCGCACGGACTGGACCTCGCCCGCCATGCGCTGCCGGATGTTCTCCAGGACGAGAGCGCGATCCTCAGGGTAGATAATACTCATCACGTCCATACCGATCATTTCATCCCGGGAGTATCCCGCGATTTCGGCCAGGGCCGGGTTCACGTAACTGAACCGGCCGTTTTCGACGATGTAGATCCCGGACAGGGAATTCTCGCAAAGCAAGCGAAAGCGTGCTTCGCTTTCGACGAGAGCCTGCTTGGCCCTCTCCCGCTCCGAGACATCGATCACCGCTGACTGGTAGCCGATAATCTGGTTCTCACCGTCGGTTAAGGATGTGGCGAGTCCGTGGGCGAGAAAAGTCGAGCCGTCCTGCCGCCTGGCAGTGTACTCGCCCTCCCAGATGCCTGTCTCCTTAAGCTCTTCAATGATCGATAGCGCCTTTTGGGGATCCTCGTGAAAGTCGGAGATTGCTCGACCCACGGCCTCTGCCCGGCTGGGATAGCCCCAGATGCGCAGAAAAGTGTCGTTTACCTCCGTGATAATTCCATCGGCATCCGCGATGCTGTTAGCGGCTATCGACCGGTCGAAGACCAGGTTCTTAGGCCGGAGCGATTCCTCGATCCGTTTGCTTTCGGTAATGTCGTGCGCGAAAATGACGAACTGGCGTTTTCTTCCTTCGGGAGTGTGAACGGGATAGACGGTGCTATCAAAGAGTCTTTTATCTCTGGAATCAATCCACCGAAAGGGCTTGTTTTCCTGGAGCGCCCGCCTGGCGACGGATTGCCTTCGGCGCCTTACTGCTGGATCCGTGAAACGGTCAAGCAAGCACGTTCCCATCATCTCCTCTCGTGAAGCCCCGAAGGAAGCGGCCCCCGCGTTGTTGAGATCGAGTATGGTCCCGTCCTCATCGAGAAGATACGTCAGATCACTGGTTGCATTCAGAAGCGTCCGCGCGAGCTGTTCGCTCTTCCGCAGGTCCTGTGTCGCCAGCCTCTGTAGAGTGATGTCCCGACCGATGGATAATACGAGCCTTTGCCCCTGCCGCCAGAAGTAGCGCGTGTGCAGCTCGACGGGCATTAAGCTGCCGCTTTTCGTGACGAGATTTGTTTCGACGGCGCGCTCCTCGCTGTGCGCGTCGGACTGCGGCTCAGGGCACGAAGAATTGGCGTCGACAGCGAGGATGTCCACCAGTCGCAGTTGTCTCAGCTCATCCTGGGTATAGCCCAAGCGCTGGCAACCCAGGTCATTAACGCTGATTAACCGGCCGGCGTTCTTTTCGTCGTCAAGCTCGTGCAGAAAGACGAAGTCATTGGCGGCCTCGAAGAGGAGCCGGTACTCTTTCTCGCTTCTGTATAGCTCCTCCTCGGCGACTCGACGCCGCAGGGCAATGGCCACCATGTGCGCGACCGACCCCAGCCACTCGATCGGAGGATCCGCGACCTCTGCCTTGAACGCCAAAATCGAGGTGCCAAACAGCCTCCCGTCGATCACGTGTGCGAGCCCGATGAAGCGTTCCGCACCGAGAAGCTTCTGAACCGCAGCGCCAAGGTCCGGCGGGATAACCCCAAAGCTCACTTCGGTTAAGGTCTGCAACCGGCCTACAACAGTGGACACCATCTGCTTGTAGACCTCATCGCTCACCGGGACCTGCACGTCCTCTACAGGTTGTCCCAGTAAGGTGGTAATTTCGCCCAGCAGGCCGGGGTCGATGTCCAAGCCGCCCAAGCGGAGCGTCCGGCGTTCGGTGTCAAAGTCACTGACCCACGCGGCGGCGGCGCCGGCGAGGGACCTCAGATTGCGGGCGACAACCGAGCGAGTGTCGCCGCCAACCTGGAGAGATGCCAGGTCAGCCAGAAAACTGTTGGTCCCGGAGAACAGTCGCCTACGCTCGGCCAGCTCAAGCTCCGCCGCCTTTCTTTTCTCTTCGGAGGCCGTCACTCGCTTCTCGAGCTCGCCCTGCACCCGACGGAGCTCGTCGAGGTCTTTCAGTGCCTCGGAGAGTCTCTCGACTTCGGACTGGAGCCGCTTCACATCACGCGCGAACACTGATCACCCCCTGGACTCTCCAGCACTCCGGCTGGGAATCAAGCGTTCCGGTGTCACGCAGTTAACTGAGTTGCGCCTCATTGTCAGGATGGCAGCAGCATTGGTCACAAACCGCAGGATCTCGGCAGTAAAGGGTGATTTGCGCCGCACCGACATCTTTATTAATTCTAGTTAAATCTCATCCGCCCCCATACTGTCAATTCTGCCAGTTGCCTGCAGCCCCGCCGTGTGCCTGGCAGGCATTTCCTACGACGTGGGGAAGCGGCGTCGCCTCGAGGCCTGATGAGGTGTCGGCCTCTCGTTGCCCTGCACTTTATAGACAGCCTGGCTGTGCCTGGAATAGCTCTGCCACGCGACTCCAGCGGGCATTGTTGTCGAGGGCTCAGAACACGAACTCGAACCCCACGCGCGCGATGCGCGGCGCCTGGAGTTCAAGCGGCAGACGCAGATTGAAGAGGGGTCCGGTCAGGTCATTTTCCTCCGTTTTGTTGCTCGAGTTCAGGAGGTTGAAAACATCGACCAGCATGCGAACCTGGCCGCCCCCCACCTCAGCGCCTTTCTGACACGAATGTCGGCGGTCAGGTTGAACTCGGTCCGGTAGCCGCCGGGATTTCCGCGCGGAGTCGCGAGCACGAAGAACGGGCCTTGGCTCAGAGTGGTGATGGCGAGCTTCCGGCCAAACGGGACACCGTCAGAAAAACGAGTGACCGAAGAAACGGTCCAGCCACCCGGCAACTCGACAAGCCCGAGAAACCGAGCCGTGAGAGATCGATCGAAATACTGACGGCCGTAGCTCGAAATGAGACTGTTCGGGTTATCCAGGAGCCGCCCGAGAACACCCTGGTCGTTTTGGTACTCGGTATTACCCGGACTTGTCAACAGGCGTGTCCTGTGAGCAGAGAGCTGGAGGGAGGTGAACACCCGACTGCCTGACCGATGGGACAAGACCATCTCGAGCCCTTTGTAAAAGCCGGTCAAACCAGACGGGTTGGTCAGGAGGAAACGGTCTTTTCCGAGGGTCGATGGGTGCTGGTCGTAGACCATCAGGTTCTGGTCGTCTTCGGTTCCCTCCCTGTAATCGCCGCCCGGGTCAAAGACGTTGACGGGAGTGTAGGCAGAAAATGGGACCCCAAGGTTGACTGTCTCCAAACGGTTCTTTTCATCGCGTCGAAAGAAATCGGCGCGCAAGCTGAGGCCCCACGGTAGCCTTTGCTCCGCGCCGACCATTATTTCGCGGCTGTACGGACGCGTCAGCTGGGGGTCGATGTTTGAGACATTTCCACCGAAGGCCCGCAGGATCGGGCCGGCTTCGCCAGATTGATACTGTCCATCCCCGTTCGAGTCTTCCCAGCGAGATTCGATTCCGCTGAGACTGTTCGGGTTCTGGAAATCCAGGTCTCGCGCGATCAGGCTGTGGTGAAGTATGCCGAACCCGGCACGGAAGACTGTGCCGCACTGAAAAACCGGGCCGGATCTCGTGCGGCTGTTGCAGAAGGGCGCAAAAGCGAGCCCGAGCCTAGGCTCGCCGTTGAGCCAGCGTATCATCCCCTTTCGCTCTTCAAACGACCGGACAGGTGCGAATGAACCGGCCGGGCTCGACTGAGCGGGCAGCCAACCGGCGCTTGAGTCCAGGCGGTAGCCCCAGCGAACAGTCAGTGAAGCGGCCGGACGCCAGGAATGCTGAACGAACAGCGCGAACTGTCGGATCCCTTGACGCGGGGAAAGTGGAGTGTTGTACATGACCACCGAAGAGGCAGCCACTGGACCTCGAACAAGAGGACTTGCGGCTAGATCCAATGGGAGAAAAAGCAGGCCGACATCGTCGAGCGCCCTCACTTCGGACCGGACGTAGGCCATACTCCCATCGACCCCCGCTACGATCTGGCTGCTGCCCCTCATGTAGCCCACCAACAGCGCCGTGGAATATCTGGACCTTATTGACTCTTCTCGCAAAGGGGCCAACCCCGATCGGAATCCAGTGAATAGGTCCAGTCCGCTTTGTCTGCGCTGCTGCCATTGCTGATAAGTGCCGTCAAAGTGCGCACGGGCCGCTCCCACGCGCCCATCAAGGTACAGGTCCGGCCGGGGCGAGAAGCGCCAGGAACTTTGTAGGACGTGGAAATTGTCCGACCGGGCTAAGGTCGATGAGATCGGGGTTCGAAAGTCGGGATTGGAGTGGCTGTCCGTCAGCTGTTGACCTGTCCAGCGCAGGCCGAACAACTGGGATTCCGAGTCCCGGCGGATGTCGACCAGTCCGCCGGCCTGTTCCCTTCGCTCGGTCTCTGGGAACTCCGGGATCTTAAGCTGCAGATGCCGCCTGGAAAGGGAGCCGAGAGCATACCACCCACCACCCAGGTTACCGCCGCCCTGGGCATGAAGCTGAAGGTCTTTCCTGATTTGCTGACTGCCCGGCGCATTCTGGGCGTCGAGCAGGGGACTGCGGTTCTGCCAACCGGTCGGATCGCCCTGGTAGAACAGCCTGACGTCTCCACGCATGACCCTCGGAGCCTGATCGTTCGTAATGTGTACGACGCTTCCACCACCCGGCTCACGGACCGCCAGCCGTCCGGTCGACACCTGAACTGCCCCCAGTGAATCGTACTGGGGATAGAAGAGCGGTGTGCCGCCTGTATACGGATCGGTTACATTCAGGCCGTTCAAGTAGAAATGGTTCTGGGTCCACGAGCTTCCGCGAGCACTGAAAAGGGCGAATTTCCCACCGAATATCCCCGCCACATCGATCCGGTTTACAACGGTGGCGGGATCGTGGTTCTCGAGCAATGACCAGAGATCCCTACCGCTTGGGAAAATGTCCAGGTCAGATGCGCCAAACAGAGAACCGTGCGAGCCGGGAAACAGGTCGGTCATCAGCTCTATCGACCAGGGAAATGCGGCCGGCCCCGCTGAAGCGGGAATCGCGGCGCCGGCGTACCGAGCCGCCAGCTGCACCGAACACGATACGTCTGAAGCAGATCCCGCCAAGCGAGGACTGAACATCACCTGAAGTAAGAAGAACGTCAAAATCAACCGGCCACGGGCCCTTTTTTGCATGGGTGTGAGAAAATAGTATTATACGAGTGCCTTTGTACACCAAATTAAAATTCAGGCCCGTCAACTGTTAGTTCTAACAGGGGGGACAACCGCCAGTTCAGAGGTTCAAGGTTAAAAGGCAGGCAGGTTTTGACTTAGATTGGGGCTCGCGTCGAGGGCATCGCGCGGAAAGCCGTTTTGAATGGCTCCAAGCATCAACAGAGAGCCCGGGTGGAACGGTGGACTTATTTGAGTCGCCCCGCCATGACCTTACTTCGTGCTCTGGTCTGGCGGGGCTCTCGAACCACTTTTCCTTCGGCACGACCTTTGGCTCCTCAGGGTCTCCTTCGTAAGCCGGCGTCATGATCTGAACTCCATGTTCATTAAAGACGTCGAGTATGTTCCGGTGGAGCGCAGTGTAGAGTCGCGCTTGCTTCCTCGGGGCTGGTCGCAATAGACGTTAAGCTCGTAGGTAACACAGAAATCACCGAGCGACTGCTGCAGAACGAAAGGTGGAGGTTCGCGCAGAAGCCCCGGTGTTCGTGCCGCCGCCATCAGCAGCATGGCCTCCACCTGGCGCCACGGTGTCTCGTACCCGATTCCAACGGTAGTGTGCAGAATCAGGCCGCCTCGTTTCGCTAATGACGTGTAGTTGATCACGCTGTTGTTCAGGATCACCGAATTCGGAATGATGATCTCCTCGTTCTTCACCGACCGCAGGTGAGTCACCTGGTTGCGGATGCACTCCACGTCCCCTGTGGTGTCGCCGATCCGCACCCGGTCCCCGACCCTGTAGGCCCGCCGGTAGGTCAGCGAGTATCCGGCCAGGACGTTCGCGACCACTCCTGTGGAGCCAAGCGAAAAGAGGACGCCGATGAAGAGTGAGATCCCTTTGAACGCCTCCGAGCTCGAGCCAGGCAGGTAGGGGTAGGCAACAATCGCTCCGAATGCAATGACCAGCACGCGGACGATACGGAACGTCGGCGCGGCCCACTCCGCATCGAACCCTTTGAAGATAAGGCCCCCGCGCTCGATCGCCTCGAAGATCATGCGGATCAGCTTCAGCAGGTATCGAAAAACGACAAAGAGCACGGCTAGAAATGCCAGGTCAGGCAGCGAATGAACGACTGACAGCCAGATTGTGCGGAGCGGCTCCAACAACAGTTCGAATACGCGTTTCGAGAACGGCCTAGTCCCGGGAAATTGTGCTAATACGATGTTGGCCGCGAACAAGCAGGCGAGGAGCTGAGAGACGGCCCGCAGGAAACGGAGCGCGCCCGTGATCGTGAGCCAGAACCGCTCGCTCCCCGCCACCGGCAGGCCTCGGGCCTGAAGTTTCTCGGCACTTGCGACGCAACGCCTTTGAACGGCGGCTTCCCCTCGCCGAAATGCCCACCAGAATAGGAAAAGGGAGGCCAGGAAGACCGCCAAAGTTGTGCCGGCACGCCAAACGCCGCCGAGAATCGCGTCGCCGGTGCGTGCCTTTCGGTAGGCCGCTATCGCCTCGTCGATCCGCATTACCAGAACGCGTACCAAGTCCTGGCGACTGATCCCTTCAGCAGCGGCATCCGCCTCCGTAACGGCCAGCAGCATCCGGCCGCGGGCCTCGATCTTCGTGAATCCACCGTCCTCGACTGTCGTGAGCGATCCAGGGATATACGCGCTGTCTTTCGCGGCCGCAAGTACACGCTCCGAGATCGCGGCCGCCCGCTTCTCTGCGGGAAATGCACTAACGCCTCGCACCCGGAATAGCGGCTCCCCGTCGAGAACCACAGCCGCCTTCTGAACCTCGGCCGCCTCTTCCGGTAGGCCCTCCCCGGTCTGGGCAAAGCACGGGACCATTGCCAGCAGGATCGTCACGATCCAGCTGCTAAGCCACGCCATGCCTGCTTCCGGCTTGATTCTCGAAACCCCTGGATCTCGTCGGTGCGTCAAAGTACCACCAGTAAGCCCGACTTTGAACTAAAGGCATCGGCATCCAAAACTGTCATTTTTGACAGACAAACGGCAACCACCTTTCTTTGTTTTGTCGCTAGCTCCAGGTTCGATGCGCTGGAGAACCTCAGGGATCTGGGGACATAATACTTAATTCCCACCCCGTCACCGCGGTCACGCGTCGGCAAAGGAATTAAGTTTTGTGTCCCCGGAAATCATATCTCAGTGTCCAGGTCCGCGAGCCAGCGCAGGGCGCGCAGGCCGGGCAGAAAGCAGTACTCGCCCCCTCGGGTGACAACAAAGCGCGATAGGCCTTGCAGGCGCTTCCGAAGTGGCCGCTTGGGTATATCGAGAATCCCGGTCCCATCGTTTGCCCCGGCGACGGGGTCTTTCGCAACACCCCCTGCGAAGAAGCTGCTATCGTTCATCCACTCGGACTGTATAAATTCGAACTGCCGCCCTAAATGCGCTCCGACAAAGGCGAACATCAATCCCCGGTCGACGCCGTCATCTTCCAGGACACCATCCGGCAGCGAAGGGCCGTAGGAGGTCCCGCGGCGGATCATTCGATGAATGCGAGCAACGCCCGCAATGTCCGAGTCGCGAGGGTTCGTGCGACGAATGTGCGATCCGCAAGGCGTCTTGTAGCCGATCGGATCGTCGTCCCTGAAGAGAAAGTCGTTGTTGCGTCGTGAGTCCGCTCCAAGTTCCGCATTGTCGTGCAATGGACACAGAGCCAGGGGAGCGCCGCTGCGCCAGCGCCCCATCATCTTTGCCGCCAGCAGTTCCTCCGCTTCAGGGCCGGGAGCAATTCTCCCGCAGATACCGGCGAAACGCGGCCACACGCTGATGAAGCTTGCGAAAGGCAACGTAGCTTCCATTGCGCCCCAGAATCTCCGGCTGCGGCACTGGAGGTATACCTCCCATCTCGTCGGGATACCCCAGCACGAATTCACCCGCTTTGAAAGGCCGCTCTTTAGGATTGGTGCCGGGAACACCAGTACCTTCGACTGCCGGATGGCCGATACCGTCCCTGAACCCGAACGCTTCTCTCTCATTGGGCCGAACATGACAGTCCTGACGCCAAATTGCCGTGATTCCCGGCAACTCCCGATATGCTTCTCGGGCGCGATCGAGCGCAGTTTCAAGGTGCGCTGTATCCGGCGATATCGCGGTGAGCACGACGTGGACGTCTGGTGACCCGAGCGGCTTTTCCCAATGCTCGGGACTGCTTTCGCCTACGTCTCGCAGTATCTTCGCGCGCGCCGCCATTCCTTGCTGAAACTGTGGGGGAAAGCTATCGAGTGAGGTTTGCGGAACACCGAGCGCCTTGAGCCCCTGGAAACTGAGTGCGACGCTTACCCAGGTATCGCGCGCGGGGCTGGCGTATTGGTCGGCCGACGCCACCACGGTGCTCAAGCGGCGCATCAGCTCTCGTCCCGCCTGGCGTTCGTCAATACGAAGGATGATATACGTCGCTGCAAACGGGGTGGGACGGGGACGCAGCACACCGCTTTGAATGTCATCTAGTTCAAGAGCCGGCATGATCGAGACGTTGCTTTCCTCGGACATGAAACACCCCCTAAAAACTGATCGAACCAGAAACCTGCAGGGAAAATCCTTGGAACGTCGACCGATTCGAAAATTCCTTGAAGTACTTCACGCCCAGACTCGCCTTGTGCTTCGGAAACGCTGAGTTCACCGCGAACCCAAGTGAGTTGACGGCATAACGTTCCTCTGACGCTGCTGCGGAAATCGTTGGCCCGGTCTTGGCGGTCGTCTGCCGTTGCTCATATCCGACGAGGCCGATCTGGAGCTGGAAATCCTTCGACACAGGAAGCGATCCCATGAGCGAGTAGTCGAGATCGAATGTGTCTCCCGGATTAACGCCGGTGTCTTCCTGCCTGGTATGAAACTCGTACATCTGAAACGCGGACAGGACGAGGCTCTTGTCCGTTGTTAGATAGAACGTCTGTCCTGAGGACAGGGCGTGTGTCCAGTAGCCGGAACCAACGTTATCGCTTGCATCAGCCACGAATCGGCCTGTGGGGGCAAGGAATCCATACATGGCGCGAACGGCAAATCGATCGCGATTCCAACCCAGGATGAAGGGCAGATAGTATGAGTCTGCAAATCCGCCGCCGCCGCTGATCTGTCCTTTGATGTCCGAGGTGAGGTTGTTCTTCGCGATAGGGAGAGTCGCTACGGCGGAAAACGAGGCGCCCCCAAGCAGCTTCTTCTTGCTCACCCAGGCAAACGTATTCATGTCCATGAGGACGTAGTTTTCTCCCAAGACAGGCAGCGTTTGGCCGGCATCGTCCTTGGCATGATCCCGAGAGTAAAAAAGAAGCTGGTTGACATACGTAAACCCGGCGCCAGGCGTGATCCCGGAGTTCGTTGCGCTCATGCCGAGCGGATAGACACCTCGATTCTGCGCTTGTGCTCCCATCGCACCCAACAACACGTGGGCTGCCGCCAGGACTCCAAGCCACGTTTTCTTGCCCATCCACCCGATCATTTGTTCGCGAGGTTCTTCCAGAAGCGCGCCAAGCTCTCGTCCCCGCCGAATAAGGTCGTGAAGATTGTCGAATCGGCCAGCAATATGTCACCCGCGCTTTTGCCGGCCGGCGGCATCCAAAGGAACATGTTGAACTCGCGGTTGCCAGCTTCGATGAAGGGGTGCGGCCGGGTCATATCGATCGGTTGCCGCGCCAGGACATGGATCGCTTTCGGATCGTCGGAAATCACGGCATAGTGCGGCAGGTGCATGTGAAAGACGAAAGTCTGGACACCGGTCAGCCAGCCACGAGTATCCAAGTCCCCGGTGATCGAAAGCGGGACGGTGCGCGGGGTGCCGTCGACAGTCGCCGGCCGAAGCCCATAACGATTCTCGACGGGCACACCGAGCCCCTTCATCACTGAACGCGTGTACTTGCCGAAACGCTGCTGCCGCGGGACGAGCGGATCGCCGTGGTGGGCGTACTCCATGGCGAGCTCTTTCTGATTCCCAGAGACGCCCACGTCATGGTGCGGACCGAGGATCAGGCACGTGCCTTCGCGCGCGAGGAAGTTGCGCAACGCTTCAATTTCCTCGGGAAACGCTTCCTGCTCCGTGACCAGGTGATCCAGGCCAAAGACCATCAGCGTATCAGTGTCAGCGAGTATGCGTTCATCTATCGGCAATCTTTGTCCAGCCTGGTCGATGCGCTGGTAGACAGCAACAGGATGTCCCGTCTCTTCGCCAACGGCAGTCTGGAACCTCATAAGCGACAGGTGAAAGAGCTCCAAAGTGCCGGCGATGCCCTGCAGGAACATCTTCTCTGAATACTCGATCGACTCGAAGCGCGGCCATTCTACGCGGCGGACCTCGGTCATGGTCGAAAAACGGTTATCCAGTTCGGTGATGTCCCGGTTAGCCTCCCACGGATAGCTCCACGTCCAATAAACGCTGAACCGGCGTTTTCCAGGCGTGTAGTTCCGCGGAACGTGAAACTGGTTATAGGTTCGGCCTGAACTTTTCATCGTTTGTCATCTCCCGTGATACTCCGCCAACATGCTTTTCTCGGCGGACACCAGGCGGCGGAGCCCATCGAATGCCGCATACTTGTATGCATAGCTATAGGTTGGCGTGTTGATCGACATGTTCGCGATCGTGTTGATCGTCCCGCCGCACCGAATGACCATCTGCCCGATCCCGACGATCTCTGAGGCAATATCACCGATGCAGTGCACGCCGACCAACTTCCGGTCTGTTTTCAGAAAAATGAGCTTCAGGAGCCCACCACGGCCGGCAATGGCGCCGCGCGGAGTGAGACTGAGGTCTGCACGACCAACCTCATAGTCGAGGCCTTTCTCACGACATTGCTCCTCGGTCAGGCCGGCGCCGGAGACTTCGGGCATGCCGTAGACTGCAGAGACCGGACTCGGATCGACGGTCCCCTCAAACGGGATGCCGAAGGCGTGACAGATCGCAAGACGCCCTTGCTCCGTAGCTATCGACGCCAGCGTCGGCCCAAGGACGTCTCCTGCGGCGTAAATGCCCTCCGCAGAAGTGCGGAAGTTATCGTCTACGACGATCCGCCCACGGGAATCGAGATCCACTCCGGCGGCATCCAGCCCGAGACCCTGCGTATTCGCAACACGGCCGGCGGCGAAGAGGAGCGTGTCAGGGAAGAGCCTTTCTCCCGTCGAGAGTCTTACCTCAAGGCCATCGCCGCTCGGCGCCACGGTTTCGACGGTGGAACCGAACAATACAGTGACTCCCCATTTCCTGAAGAGGTCTTCCATGCAGGCCGAGACCTCGGCATCCATCATGGTCATCAGGTGTGTGCCGCGCTCGACAAGCGTCACTTCTGCGCCCAGTACGTGGCAGATGGTCGCAAATTCCACGCCGACTGGACCGCCGCCGACGATAAGGATGTGTTTCGGGACCCGGCCGCGATACAGGATTGTGTCCGTGTCGCAGACTCCCGATATGTCGAAGCGAATGTTCGTCGGACGAAACGGCCGAGAGCCCGTCGCAATAAGAACTGCTTTCGCGCGCAGGTTGTGCTTTCGCCCGTCATCTCCAGTGACCACTACGTTGCCGTTTTGGTGAAGGCTGGCTGTGCCCTGTATGTAATCCACGTTGTTCTGTGCGAGATTCTCCGCTGTCACCTTTTGCAGGAGCTCGCAAACGCTCACAGTACGTCGGCGAATGATGTCGGTGGCGACCTCGGGAGGCGCTGACGTCTGCAGCCCGTACACGTCGCCTTCACGGAACCCGGAAAAGTAGAGGGCTGCTTCGCGAAGAGTTTTTGTCGGCGCCCCGCCAGTCGTCGTCACGGTTCCGCCAGGCCGGGCTTTCTCGATCACCGCGGACCGGTGGCCAAAGAAGGCCGCCAACTCGGCAGCACTCTCTCCCGCCGGACCCGATCCGATTGCGATAAGGTCATATGTTTCTGTCATCGCGTGTTCCCGGTTGGTGATGGTCACTGCATCTGATCGAGCGCCTCCGAAAAAGCCTTCTTCAGTCTGAGGGCTTTCTTGATCTCATCGGCTGTGACAAACGGATACTCGCCGTATTCCAGAAAACTTGGACACTGATGCTCGCGAAAGAACTTGCTGACCGCTGGCACGTTCGTCTTCCAGTCCTCCGGCCATCCTTCGAGGTTTACGAACGAAATGGTGATGCCGGTTTTGTTGAATAGCGCGATCGCGTCCTCAATATATTTGTCGAAATCGGTATCGAAGATGCCCTGATACATGAAGTGCAGCCCCGAGCCGACGTCGAACAAGACCCAGCGAAGGTAGTGGAGCTTCAACGGTTCGAGCACAGAGGGGTCGGCCTTTACAGCCTCCTCAATCGTCTTCCCGTAGTCGCGCATCGCTTGCTCCTTGCCAGGCAAGACCTTTGCAATAACTGAAAAACCGTAGCAGGCGGGAGTTCTTGGAAGGATGGGTCCGTACTTTCCCTGTTCGTATTCGAAATATCCCTCTTTCGGGATCGCGAGGGCCTGTGGTCTGGTCCAGTCGTTTTCCTTTTTCCTTGCGCCTGCTTGCGATTTCGTCACGCCCTCCGTCATTACATCTGTTGCCATTTTGTTCTCCTTGAACGGATCTGACACCGGAACCAATGATCCATTGCTATTCAGAACGGTTGTTCTCGTTTGCGCTCGATTGGAACTGAGTGCAGACGGCACTGTGATGGCCGAGCCTGAACGCTTTTGCGCATGTGGGTCGGCAACGTATGCGGGCCCCGCAGGACGGCTCAGTTTGGAACGATGCGCGAGGATAACCTACTGTCAAAATTGCCAGTGAGAGCCATCGGACCGTTTCGAAGATAATCCGAGTTGCCTTTCAGATTAGCGGACTGCCATGAACAGACGGTAAACATGACTATAAATCGGAGGGAGGAAGGACATGAGATTCAGGACAGGCTTGGGAGTAATTGGCACCAGCGTTTTCATGGTGACTCTCGCTGCGGCGGGATCTACGGAGTTCGTGTCAACCTGGAGAAACCCGCTTGCAGGACCCCTCGCCAAGCCAGGCCAGAAAGCGGCGGCGTTTGTTATCACTGCGGAGGAGTCGATGCGTCTTGGCCCGGAAGAGAGTCTGGCTGACTTGATGCGAACACGGGGACTGGATTGTGTCGCCGGCTACACCGTTCTTCCCGGAGAACTGGCCAAGGACCAGCCGAAAGCGAAGGAATTCCTGGCAAAAGGGGGAATCACGGCCGTAATCATCATGCGCGTGCTCGGAGAAGACGAGCGTGAGGAAGCTTATGGGCCAGGCGCGCCCATGTACGCGGCTCCCCGTTATTCCTCATTTTGGAATTACTGGGGTTACAGCTGGAGTGTGGCCTACACGACTGAGGTGAAGTCGTACAAGGTCTTTTCGGTTGAGACTCTAGTCTATTCGATCGAACAGGACAAGTTGATCTGGGGAGGCATCAGCGAGACAACTAACCCGAAGGACATCCAGAAGTTCATCAAAGATCTCGTCAATGCCGCGGGCAAAGAAATGCGAAAAGCCGGGCTCCTCCACGAATGAGGCTTGAAAGAGTAGACTGGACGTCCGATTTTCCTAGAATGACAGCAGCAGGCCGCCGCTCAGCTCGAGCAGGCTGAAGTTGGTCCGGTTGATCTCGGGGGGAGGAACAACCAGTTCGATCCCATCCGGGACGTGATAAAACCGGGCATCAAAACGGAGGCCAACCGGCCCGGCGATATTACGAAGTTTCAGCCCGCCACCCACGTTCCAGGTCCAAGCATTCCGTATGCTGAAATTGGTTCCCTCCTGACCCGATATCCCTCCCACCCCAAAAGTGGCAAAAGGCACAAACCCGCCAATCGGTAGCTGAACGAGGAAGTTCCCGTTGAGAAGGTGAACGGTTTCATCGAAGTCTCCGAAAGGTGTACTAAGGCCCGGCGCGGCCGTGTAGCTGAATTCTGCCGCCAGCACGGTCAGAAAGGACTGCCCGATCCGGAAGCCAAGCGCGGTTCCATTGTCGAATTCCCCCACCGTCAGCTCGGCTCCCGGGTCGTAGACACCAGCGAACCCCTCTAACTCGGTCTGTCCGAGTGCGGGGCACGAGAATACGAACAACAGCGCTACGAGAGTCACGAGGTTTTTCATATTCTGAATCACAACATCCGCTTCAGGTGATGTCGACTGGTACTTTTCTCAGGTTTCCTGACGCAATGGAGCAATCTTTTCGTGGGGAGGCAGTCAGCTGATTTCAACACTGCCTTTCGGCGCGTGGAGCCCTGCAACCAGTCTGACTTCTGCTCCCCGTTCCACCCTTGCCCGGATTCCAAACCGCTTCAAGACATTGGCAAGACCTGTGGGATCGGGATGCACGATGTGGAAGGAAACGAGCTCGCAGCCCGTTGGCGAATCCTGCGACGGGTGCTCGGAGTCCTTGGCCCAATTGATGAAGAACGGGACAGCTTCGATTCCCAGCCGGTCGAACGGATTCTCTACCCTGACGACACTCCAGCTGAGAGCTTTTCCGTCGGGCCTCGCCCTTGAACCGTCCTCAGGGCCGACGCTCGGATAGCCGGCTCCCTGGGCGACTCTCGGGATCGACCCGGTATTCTTCGTCGTCGCAGCCCAGGAGATCAGCCGAGGCGCGGCCAGCGCCCGGATGTCTATTCGAAAACGAAACGTCGGCTGGGCGGGATCGGGAGCAATAATTTCGAGATAGCGCCGCCCTCCGAGCGATATCAGTGCGTTCTGAGTTCCCACACCCGGATGGCTGCCCCCACGAACGGCTTTCACCCCGGTCAGGCTCTCGAACCATTCGATTCCCCGATCGAGATCTCCCACGCCGAGCAGCAGGTGATCCATGCTCTGTTCCGCCGATTCCAGCTTCACATCCGCATCCATCCTCTTCCTCCTCGCCCTCCCAGGGGAAAGGGGCACGCAAAGAAATGAGGACATGAGTCACTGACTCCACCGTCGCGCTTCAGGCCGGTTTGGTAAACGTGCCTGGGCTTTTCGCCGTTCCGCGGAACTCCGGCATCCGTTCCCTGTTTGCCTGGGCCAAGGCCCGCCGCACTCCGTTGGCATCCAGGTCCGTGCCGTAGACCGGGGTGCCGGGCTGTTGTCGCCAGGATTCATCGAGCCCGCCTACGTCAACGCCATCGAATCCGAGTTGGTCCACGAGCCTCAACACAACCGCCTTGGCTGCCTCGTCGTCGCCGGCCACGGGCAGGGCGATGCGTCCCGCAGCGCCTGCGGTTCGGCCGCGTTCCATCAGGTGTCCAGCACGGATGTTGTTGAACGCCTTGACCACGGGCCGACCCAGCTGACGCTCGGCCCACCGGCTCTCGGGCATGCCGGCCTCTATCTCTTCAATGCGCCCGTCGCGCTCGCGCGGGTAGTAGTTGCCCGTATCCACCACGACCACATCGTCGGGTATGTCGGCAAACAGATCCTTCGGAAGCTTTCGGATGTTGGCCTCGGGAATAGTCACCACCACCAACTGCCCGGCCCGAGCCGCTTCGGCGACCGAGACCGGCTTCGCGCCAGTCTCGGCTGCCAGATCCGCGAGCGTCTCGGGTCCCCGTGAGTTGGCCACGAAGACCTCGTGTCCCAGTGCGGTGAGCCGCCGGGTGAGGGTGCCGCCAATTTGACCTGCGCCAATGATGCCAACTTTCATGTCTGCACACCTGACCTTTCTTCAGGGAAACGATGTGGCTCGCACCGCCTCATCTTCTCCGCCCCGGCCCGGGGCGGTGTGTTTTCTACTGCAGAGAAGCCATGTCGATGACGAAGCGATATTTCACGTCACTCCTGAGCATGCGTTCGTAGGCTTCGTTGATCTGCTCCATTCGAATGAGCTCGATGTCAGCCGTGATGCCATGGTCTGCACAGAAATCCAGCATCTCCTGCGTCTCGCGGATGCCGCCGATCAGGGAGCCGGCAAGCTGACGGCGCCTGAACAGCAGGCCGAACGCTCCCACCGCCAGAGGAGCCACTGGCGCCCCGACGAGTGTCAGCGTGCCGTCCCGCTTCAGGAGGTTGAGGTAGGCGTTCACATTGTGGTCGGCGGAAACCGCGTCCAGGATGAAATCGAAGCTGCCAACATGTTTTTGAATCTCCGCTTCGTTCGTCGACACTACCACTTCGTGGGCTCCAAGTTTGATCGCGTCCGCAGTCTTCTTCGGCGAAGTCGTGAAGAGGACAACGTTAGCGCCGAACGCATTGGAGAATTTGACCGCCATGTGGCCCAGTCCGCCCAGGCCGACGACGCCCACCTTTTGGCCCTTCCGCACATTCCAGTGGCGCATGGGAGAATACGTCGTGATGCCCGCGCAAAGCAGCGGCGCGGCACCAGCAAGGTCCAGCTGGTCCGATACCCGGAGCGTAAATGCCTCGTCCACCACGATGCTCTCGGAGTAGCCGCCATAGGTGACGCCCCCCAGATGACTGTCCGCCCCGTTATACGTCAGGACCGGCATACGTTCGCAAAACTGTTCAAGGCCTTCCCGGCAGCTCTCGCAGGTTCGGCATGAATCCACCATGCATCCCACCGCCGCGATGTCGCCTTCCTTGAACTTCTTCACTTCCCTTCCCACTTTCATCACGCGCCCAACGATCTCGTGTCCCGGTACGCAGGGATAGGTCGTAGGCATCATCGCCTCCCACTCATTTCGCACCGTGTGCAAATCCGAGTGACAGACACCGCAGTACAGGATTTGGATCTGAACATCCTTCGCCTTCGGCTCCCGGCGAGGAATTGAAAACGGTCCCAGAGGCGAGGTCGCACTCCGGGCTGCGAAAGCTTTGATCGTCGATGCATCTCGCGGCTGCGATAAGCCGCTTTCCGTCACAGGCTCCGACAAGTTCCTTGCCATCGATTGTTCCTCCTTTTTCGTAACAGGAAGTTGATGCACCCTCACTGCTGGATACATCAACTCGACACGGCCCAGACGTTGGACTGTGGCCGCAGATGATCCAGTAACCTGATTGGGCTCAGCATTCCTCCGCCCATCCGCCGGGATTCGCGCCGCTGGGGAACCACGCGAAGGAAGACATTGTGCACAGGAGCCAGAAACAGACCTTCCCGCCAGGAGAGGTGCTTGTTGCCGTGACCATATTGTACTAGGTCTCAAGGCAGAGGTCTCATCAAGGGTCCCGGCGTTGTGGGAAACTCTCTTTTCCCTCCCTTGACACTGGCTTCCGAAGAAGGCTAGATTGCGGCCATCAGGAGGATCGCATGAGGAGTCATTTAGTTACAAGTTTGGCGCTCATACTGGCTGTCGGAGCCTTGCTGGTTTATGCCGGCCCTTCCAACGGCAAAATGGATCTGAAGGTGGGCGACCAGGTCTATGCCTGCGGCTGCGGCACGGCCTGCCCCTGCCAGACGATCTCCGATCGCGAGGGGAAGTGCCACTGCGGTCACGATCTGGCCAAAGCCGAGGTCGTCAAAGTTGGCGAAGGAACCGCCGATCTGAAAATTGCGAAAGAGACCCATACCTTCAAAACGGTCGGAAAGTATATCTGCGGATGCGGCGACAGCTGCTGCAAGACGATTTCCCAATCACCCGGCAAGTGCGGATGCGGCAAAGACCTCGTAGCCGTTAAGGGAAGCTAACAACGGCCCAGCGGGCAGCCGCTCAGCGGGCAGCGGCTGACCCGGCTTACGGGCCGACCGGCTGGCCACTTGACCATTCCCTTTCATGGGGTTGCCCCAGGCTATCTTGAGTGACGCCCTTGGCGTCCAAAAGGCTATCTGCAAGTTAGCGCTATGGGGTCGGCCCTCCCGGCCTGCCCTCCGGACTTGTCTAGGAGTCCCGACACCAAAACGTCAGCTCAGTCGACGGATTCGTGCAGTCAACCGCGCAATCTCCTGCCCGGGTAACTCACGCAGTCCCTCCCTTTGGTTTTTATTTTCAGCTACTTACGGAAGAACAGCAGAACTGCGTATCTTAGGCCTCGCGCGTGCTTTGGGATAAGCCGAACGCCCGAGACAAGGTGCTCGGGTCACGTGGAGGAAACTTATGAAAAGTACAATTCTCAGTCTGCTGGTTGTTTTCACGCTTGGTCTGGCTGCCAGCCAGGCTTTTGCTTTCTCAGGGCCGGTAGTGGCGAACGTGCCGTTCTCCTTTACGGTCCAAAACAAGACTCTCCCGGCTGGCCGGTACAGAATCGAGCGGGTCTGGTCCGCGAACAACGATGTCCTCATGATTCGCAGTGAGGACAACGGACACGCTCGGGCAATCTTTACGAGTGAACCTGACGGGACCCTCTCTCCTCAAAAACAGACGGAACTGGTTTTCGACAAGATCGGCAACCACTACTTCTTGAGAGAGATCTGGACTGCGGGAGACAGCGCCGGTCGTGCGGTGCCCGAAGTGAAAGCCGAGAAGGAGGCGAGGAGCGTGGGCATGGTCGTTACTCACCACTCGGTTTTGGCGAAAGGTTAGTCAAAGCCAAGAAAGAAGGGCCTCAGAGACCGGGCGCTCCAGCGTTCGGCCCCTCGGCCCGGGGGGTAGCCGCACTGCCCTCGTCAGGCCCCCACCCGAATCTTGGAAACCCCGCCAGGGGCCGCGTCCAGCGTGTACCCCAAATCCCCAGTCGACATTCGGCCTGCCGTTGAGAGCCGGTCCCGCGTGCGTGGGATTGCGTCGTCTGACTCATGCCTTGCGAAGCATGCCGCCCCGGAGTAATCATAGGGCTTGAATGGACCTTGGATCCGTCACCGCGATCCATCATCCCAATCAGCGCCTGGTAAGAGGCGGGAAAGCAGAGGCCACCGTGAGTCAAATTTGTGGGCGGGCATCGAAGCTGTTCTTCGGCATCTGTCTGGTTCTCGGTCTGGCGGGCCTGGCCCGCGCACAGGCCCAGACGCCAGGCTCCTGGTTCAAGGCCACGCAGGTCGCCGACAAGGTGTGGGTGATCGACGACCACGGCAACGACAACATGTACCTGGTCGAGGGAAAGACCAAGGCACTGCTGATCGACACCGGTATCGGCATGGGCGACCTGGGGAAATTCGTCCAGTCGCTTACGAAGCTCCCCGTAACCGTCGTGAATACCCACGGCCACCCGGACCACGCCGGCGGGAACTACCAGTTCAAGACGGTCGCCGCCCACCCGGCCGACTTCGATCTGATCAAACTCTTCACCAGCAAGGAATACTTGAAGAACAGCGCCGGGCGAGCTCTGGCGGGCCCTGCGATTGCGGGAACGGTCTCGCCCGCCGACATCGACGCTTCCCGACCCGCCGAACTGCAGGCGATCAAACAGGGCTATGTCTTCGACCTGGGCGACCGGAAGCTCGAGGTGGTGGAAGTCCCCGGGCACACCAAGGGAAGCATCTGTCTGCTCGACGCCGCTCACAAGTTGCTCTTTACCGGCGACAATGACAATCAACTGGTCTGGCTCTTCCTGAAGGACTGCACGCCGCTAGACGTCTACCTCCAGACGCTCGAGAAGCTCCAGGCGCGAAACACCGAATACGAGACGATCCTGCCGGGCCACGGCAAGCCGCTCCCCAAGGATTTCCTGGATGACCAGATCGGCTGCGTCCGCACCATCCTTGACGGCTCCTGCAAAGGAGAGCCTTACAAGTCGTTCGCGGGAACCGCCAGTCTCTGCAGATACAAGCGGGCGGCGGTCGCGTTCGACCCGGCGCACCTGCACTGACGACTGACGACTACCACGAACTGACGCGAACTGCGACTGCGCGCTTCGCACTGACAACTGACGACTGACGACTGACGATAGCTCGGGCGCGGCCCCGTCTCACGCCTCGGCGAGTCGACGAACAACCGCAGGGCGGCGAATTTGCTCGGTCGCCGTCATTGTCAGTGGTCAGTTGTCAGTGGTCAGTTGTCAGTTGTCAGTCGTCAGTGGTCGCAGTCGTCAGTCAGTTCGAGGTCGAAGTGCGCAGCGCGCAGTTCGCAGCGCGCAGTTCGCGGTTCGTCGTCAGTCGCCCTCCTAAGGCCAGTTGACCTTGCTCCCAAGGGGTTCTATTTTTGGGAGAACCGCTAGGATCTGCAGGAGGTATCCCCATGGCTCTGGTTGACGCATTGTTGCAGGAGCTCGAACAGGAAGCACGCACCACGCGCCGCGTTCTGGAGCGTGTTCCGGAGAATCAGCTGAGCTGGCGGCCCCACCGTAAGGCGAGAACGCTGGGCCAGCTCGCGCTGCATGTAGCCATCGTGCCCGGCGGCATCGCACAGCTCGTGTCCTCCCCTTCTCCAGCCCAGTCTCCACAATTCACCGACCCCAGTCCCACAAGCGCGGCCGAGATCATTCGCGCGCTTGAGGAGAGCCTGGCCAGGGCCAACACGCTGCTCGGCGGGATGAGCGACGAGGCGGTTATGGAGAAATGGACGCTGAAGCAGGGCGAGGGCGAGTTGTTTACCGTTCCGCGTTTCGCGCTTCTCCGATCGCTGATGCTGAACCACTGGTATCACCATCGGGGGCAGTTGACGGTCTACCTGCGTGAGCTCGGAGTGCTCATCCCGTCAATATACGGCCCGAGCGCAGACGAGAATCCGTTCGCCTGAGGTCGTACCTGTCGACATAGTGCGGCCGGCGGCCCCGGTCAAGGCTCGAACACCTGCATGAGCGAAATTGGGGCAAGAGACCCGTCTTCCAGGTATCTCGCGCCGCCCGCGAGAAAGACTCGCTCCTCCGTCGATGCAGCACCCGCAAAGCTCAATGGGGCGGGCAACTCCAAGGCAGGCGCCCAGCTGTTTGAACTCGGATCGTAGCATTCGACCTTCGGGGTCAATCCGCCAGGCAGCCAACCGCCGATCACGAAGAGTTTTCCCTTGGCTGCGGCTATGGCGACGTCGGTTCGGGGCGTGGGCAGGGCCGGCCTGGCGAGCCAACGAGCAGCGTCGGGCTCATACTCCTCAAACACGCCGTAATCCTCTTTCCCGTCGGGTCCCGACCCTCCGAGCACAAACAAGCGGTCATGGAGAACCGCGCAAAAGGGGTTCTCTTTCGCCGCCGTGAGATCCGGGAGGCGATTCCAGGTGTCGTGGCGAACGTCGTAGCGTTCAAAGGCGAGCTTGCCTCCCCGGCCCCCGATCGCGTAGATCTGCGCGTTGACGGCGCCTACGGCCAAATGCCATCGGGGCGTGGGCATGGCGGCCCGTCTGGTCCATCGATCGCTTGCAGGATCGTACTCTTCCACGACGTTCAGAACTTCGGAGCTCCTCACCAGGTTCCCGCCGATCGCATAGATTCTGCCGTCGACCACCGCGACGGCGAAGTTGCAGCGCGCGGTCGGCATCGCGGCTCGTTCCTCCCATTCGCCACTGGAAGGATCAAAGACCTCGACTTTCCCGGTTTCCCTGTAGTCACTGCCATGGCGAAGCATACCGCCGATGGCGTAGATCTTCCCGTCGACCGACGCCACCTGCGGACCAAGAAATCGCGGCGTCGGCAACCCGCGGAGCCCGCTCCAGCCCGAAGCGTGTGCAGTCCAGGCAACAAGACCTGACAACAACAGCAAGATTAACGAACGTCGCATTCCGAAGACCGATCCTTTCTTTGTTCAGTACGCTCCCACTCTCGGGCACTAGAGTAAGAATGTCGACCAAAAGTTCAAAAGCGAACTGCGAGGAGTACGGGTCGGCGGACTCGGCGCGCGTGATGCCGGCTTCTTTTATTGTTTTCACCAGGCGGCCAATCTGCAATGCCCGCAGGGGGCCGATGTTTGTGGTCCGGGACACGGGATGAGGGCACCGCCGGGGGCACGCCGAGTCCGGTCAGAGCCGCGCACGCAGCGCTTTCCAGCGGAGTAAGCGGGTGCAAACAGCCACTACGCCCCATGCACGATCAATCTCCCGATCATTAACCAAACGCCCAACGTCAAAAAAGTACGCCAAATTCTTGCAGATTCTTGCGCAATTGTCGCGGAGCCACGGTTCTGCCCACTGTTCGAACCCGCTTACTCCGCTGAAATACGCTGCGTGCGCGGCTCTGACCGGACTCGGCGCGCGATGGGGTGGGCGGCTGATTCCGAAGACACGTTCCCTGTTCGAACCCGCTTACTCCGCTGAAATACGCTGCGTGCGCGGCTCTGAAAAGGCAGCGCTGCGAATGGGCGCGGCTCTTCCATGAGAAGGACTCGACTGTCTTCCCGCTTTTGATCGATCGCGGGTGCCCGAAAGGGCATGGAAGACCCCCAAAAAGGAGCGTGGCCAACGGTTGGGTGACCGGCGCCAATCGCCGGGGCGTGGGCTGCCAGCCGGGCGCATGCGGCGTTTCTCGGTTACTCAAAACGATAGCGGCCCCGCACCCACTTGAATAACGTCTGAAAATCTGCGAACGTCGAGGTAACCAATTCGCCGGGGTCACCACCTTGACAGACAGCACCTCAACGGTTCGGGTCAGCGTCGAAGTCGATCTCAAGCCATCCGCCGCATTCGACGTCATCCTCGACGAGCTGTCCGCAGCCCTCCAGCGGCGAGGGATTCGCCTCGAGGGAGGGTCTCAGGGCCGCGTGACCCAGGACGGGACGGAGGTGGGCCGGGTTGTTTCCTGGATCCCCGGTGAAAGGGTTTCGCTCGAGTGGCGTCAAGCCGAGTGGGAGCCCCAAGAAGTGACCGAGGTCGAGTTGCGAATAGAGTCGGTCAACGACCGAACGAAAGTGACAGTTGAGCACCGCGGATGGGGACGCCTGATCGGCGAGCCTGCGGAGCTGGCCGGCTGGTTCGCCGACCGCGTGGCTGCTTCACTCCTTCAGGCTACGGCCCCTGCGGCATTCGGCGACTGGCTTACCGACCGAAGGGCGCGCCGTCCATCCGGCGCCCAGGCGCGGGGGGTGTACCGCGCTCCTCTGTATCACTATCCCATGTTCCGTGTGATCCTGGCCGAACTTGCTCTGAACCAGGATGATTACCTTATGGAAGTGGGCTGCGGCGGAGGAGCCCTCCTTAAAGAGGCGCTCCGCAGCGGATGCCGGGCGGCGGCGGTCGACCACAGCCCTGAGATGGTGAGCCTCGCGCTCCAGGAGAACCGTGAGGCGGTCGCGCAGGGGCGCCTCGAGATTGTGGAAGCGAGCGCCGACCGTTTGCCTTTTCCGCACGCGACATTCACCTGCGCAGCCATGACCGGGATCCTGGGCTTCCTGCCGGACCCGGTCGCCACCCTGGCCGAGATCCGGCGGGTGCTCCGCCCGGGTGGCCGCCTGGTCGTGGCGGGAAGCGATCCCGAGCTCCGGGGAACACCCGCCGCGCCCGAGCCGATGGCCTCGCGGTTACACTTTTACGACGATCAGGAACTCGAGGAGCTCGCTCGAAGTGCGGGATTCGAGGAAGTCCACGCGACCCGCCGCGAGTTATACGAGCTTGCCAGGGAGGCGGGGGTCCCGGAAGAGCACCTCCCGCTGTTTGCGGGCCCCGGCGGGCGATTCCTCCTGGCGCGAAAAAGCTGATCGCCCTCCACCGGGCACGGCTGCGTAACTGACACCTGCCGCCCTTGACCTCTGCGACTTCACTGCACGCTAAACCCACGCGAGTAAAAAGCCTCCCTCCGACCCAGCCAACCAGAGCTAGCATCCAGACTGGGACATTGCTATTGTTACGCCGGAGACCTTGAACGATGAAAAACCCGCTTCTGCACATCACCTTGATACTGATTCTGATCGCGCCAGTCCTTTTCTGTAACGCACGTCGCGGCCCCGACCTCTCCACGCGAGCGCCTTTCATTCAATTCCGACTGGCGCTTCATCAAAGGGGACCCGCCAGGCACCGGGGACAAACTGACGTACGAAAACATCAAGCCCTGGGTGACTGCCACCGGGGCTGAGTTTGCTCCGGGGTCGGCGCCCGTGAAACGGCCGGAGGGAAACCTGGCCGAGGACGTGGCTTACACGCAGGCCGGTTTCGATGACGCCTCGTGGCGCAAGTTGAATCTCCCGCATGATTGGGGGATCGAAGGGCCGTTCAACCAGGAATATCCCGGTTCGACCGGCAAGCTGCCGTGGTGGGGCGTCGCCTGGTATCGGAAGCACTTCGACGTTCCCGCCTCGGACAAGGGCCGGCAGGTCTATCTCGACGTGGACGGCGCCATGGCTTACGCCAACGTCTGGCTCAATGGCCAATACGTGGGCGGCTGGCCCTACGGCTACGCCTCCTGGCGGGTGGACCTCACCCCGTTACCTCAAATTCGGGGCGAAGAACGTTCTCGCCATTCGCCTCGACAATCCTCCGGAATCCTCGCGCTGGTATCCCGGCGGCGGGATTTATCGAAACGTCTGGCTCGTCAAAACCTCCCCGGTGCACGTGGCCCAGTGGGGGACTTACGTGACGACGCCGGAGGTGAGCCCGTCCGCGGCCACGGTCAAAATCCAGGTCAAGCGTGGCTAATGCAGACCGCTTCCGGCGCCACCGTGTCGGTCAAAAATGACATCTACGAGCTCGATGCGAACGGCGGCAGGGGCAAACGCGTTGGCTCGTCCTCAGCCGATGGGCGTGAGCGTTGCCGCCCACGGGACGCAGTCCGCCGAATCGAAAATCACCGTCAAGAATCCGCGGCTCTGGAGCATTCAGAAGCCGCAACGCTACGTCGCCGTCACTTCGATCTCGCAAGACGGCAAGGTGATGGACGTTTACGAAACCCCCTTCGGCATCCGGACCATCCGGTTTGACGCAGACAAGGGGTTTTTCCTGAACGGCGAGCGGGTCTAGCTCAAAGGATTCTGCAACCATCACGATCTGGGCGCCCTCGGCGCCGCGATCAACACCCGCGCGCTCGAACGCCAGTTCGAGATCCTGAAGGAGATGGGCGGCAACGCCATCCGCACCAGCCACAACCCGCCGGCGCCGGAGCTGCTCGACGTGGCCGACCGCATGGGCTTTGTCATCATGGACGAGGCGTTCGACTGCTGGGCAGCCACGAAGCAACGGCGCAGCCAGGCCGACTACGCGCGGCTCTTCCCCGACTGGCACGAGAAGGACTGGCGCGCGCAGCTCCGCCGCGACCGCAACCATCCGTCCGTGATCCTCTGGAGCTCGGGCAACGAAGTGCGGGAACAGGGCTCGCCGGAAGGGCACAAGATCTCCGCGCGGTTGACTGCGATTGCCCACGAGGAGGACCCGACGCGCCCGGCTACCGTCGGCTGCAACAACCTCCAGGCGGCGTTTAACGGGTTTCAGAAGACCGTGGACGTCTTCGGCTACAACTACAAGCCGACGGAATACGGCAGGGCGCACGAGGCCAATCCCGGGCTGCCGATCTACGGCAGCGAGACCGCGTCCTGCATCAGCTCGCGCGGCGAATATTTCTTCCCGGTGACCGAGGACAAGGCGGGCGGCCAGGCGGATTTCCAGATGAGCTCCTACGATCTTTACGCGCCGCCCTGGGCGACGCCCGCCGGACTGGGAATTCAAGGGGCAGGACGAGTTTCCCTTCGTGGCCGGCGAATTCGTCTGGACGGGCTTCGACTATCTTGGCGAACCGACGCCGTACAACCGCGACCTGACCAACCTGCTCAACTACACGGACCCCGCCGAAAAGGCCCGTGCCGAAAAGGAATTGCAGGAGCTCGGAAAGATTCGCACGCCGTCGCGCAGCTCGTACTTCGGCATCGTCGACCTGGCGGGTTTCAAGAAGGACCGTTTCTACATCTATCAGGCGCGCTGGCGTCCGGACCTTCCCATGGCGCACATCCTCCCGCACTGGAACTGGCCGGATCGCGTCGGCCAGGTCACGCCGGTGCACGTCTACACCTCCGGCGACGAGGCCGAGCTGTTCCTCAACGGCCAGTCGCTGGGGCGCAAGAAAAAGGGCCAATACGAGTACCGCCTGCGCTGGGACGACGTGGTGTACCAGCCGGGCGAGCTGAAAGTCGTGGCCTACAAAGGCGGCAAGCAGTGGGCCGAGGACGTGGTGAAAACCACCGGGGCAGCCGCGCAGCTCGCACTGCAGCCCGACCGGAACGACATCCGGGCCGACGGCAGCGATCTGTCGTTCGTAACCGTGACCGTGGCGGACAAGGCGGGCCTGCTGGTGCCGCGTTCGAAGAACGCCATCCATTTCGAGATCGAAGGCCCGGGTGAAATCGTCGCCACCGACAATGGAGACGCGACCAGTTTCGAATCGTTCCAGGCGCCGGAGCGCAAGGCTTTCAACGGGCTGGCGCTGGTGATCGTCCGTGCCAAAGCCGGCCAGGCGGGAACGATCAAGCTGACCGCTAAGTCTGAGGGGCTCACGGCGGGAAGCACGACGATCCAGCAGTGGCGGGGAAATGACCTGAGTGCTGTTCTCCCCGCCTTGCGCTAGGCGAGACGCAAGCGTGAAGGAGATCGTAAGGAGCCGCGCACGGCAGCGAGTGGAGCGAGCGAGTAAGCGGACCAAAAACCAAGCTTCTCAGGGTCTTGTGGGTGAAAAGAGCGACTGCGGGGCGAGAAGGCTGGTCCGCTTACTCGCTCGCTCCGCTCGCTGCCGAGGGTGTCGAAAAAGGTCTTGAATTCCCCCAAATTTGCGGAAAGTACACAGAAATATAAACGGGGTAAAGCCTTTCTTTGGGCGCCGGACGCACCCCGACCGCGCGGTGTCAGAGCCGCGCGCGAGCGCTTTCCAGCGAAGCAAGCGGGTTCGGACAACCGGCTGATCGCATGTCCGTTGGCACTAGCGCTGCAGGGGACCATGCGATCAGCTCACAGCTCGAACCCGCTTGCTTCGCTGGAAAGCGCTCGCGCGCGGCTCTGACACCGCTCGGTCGGGGTCGGTCTTGCTCGCCTAAACAGGTCACCCTTGAGGCCGATTTACAGGATATTAAACATTTTCAACACCCTCTGCCGTGCGCGGCTCCTTACGATCTCGCCTGGTCGGCTTCTGTCGCAAGAGGTTGCGCGGCCCAACCGGCGTCCGCAAGGATCCTTCGAAAAGATCGGGTAGCTTCTGATAGCCCTGTTTCAGAATCCTGCTAACTGCGCATGCCGAGCGTTGCAATGTTCTTCTCCAGCCGGGCGAGAGACTCTACATACTTCGAGGGGATCAGGCCGTGGCGGTCCGGCGGGACATCGAGGAGCAGGTTCGTGTGGCGGGAGCGGGCCACAAGGTACATACCAAGCAACTCGGCATCGCTGCGCGGAACGTCCTTGTCCACGTAGAACCATTCGGCGCCGATCGGGTCGCACACCTCCCCGGGCAGGTAGTACTCCTTGCCCTCGATGGTACGCCGTCGGACGTGCTTGGTCTGGCTGTTCGGAAGGAACCGCTCGATCGCGATGAGATCCGTCGGCCAGGCGTAATTCACGTTGAACTCCGATCCGTCGCCGATCCCGTGGTTCATCATGATGACGCAGTCCGGCTGCCACTCGGCGATCTTTCGGTAGAGCTTGTTCCTGTAATCGCGCGGCAGGACTCCCGGGATGTCGATCCAAACCTCCCCGATCCGGCCATACTGCGTCAGGAGCTCCTCGAGCTGCTTCCATTGGAACTCCTGGTACTCGGCGGTCGTAAAAGCCTGTCCCCACTTGGTCAAAGTGGGTGTGAGGGAACCGAAGAGGTGATGGTTGTCCCAGGAGCAGTAGTAAAAACCGGGGAGAACGCCTCGTTGCTCGCAGGCTTTGACGAACGCTCCGACGACGTCGGTCCGGTTTCCGCTTGTGCCGACGTGATAATCGGTCAGTTTGGAGGGCCAGAGGCAATGACCGGCGACGTGTTTAGTTGTCAGCACGGCGTACTTCATCCCGGCGTCGCGCGCGACACCGATCCACTGGCCGACGTCCAAGGCGTCCGGGGAGTAGTGCGAAGACGGCTTGTCTCCCCTGGAGAACTCGTCCGCATCGAATGTGCTCATTCCGAAGTGGATGAACATCCCGAAACCGAGGGCTTCCCAGGCACGCAGTTGCTCGAGGCTCAGTCTCTGCGCGCCTCTCGCCTCCGGCTGCTTTTCATCGGACGACTCTGCGGCCGACCATTCGCGATTACCTCCTGCGACCCCAGCTCCGAAAGCGACAGCTGACGACTTGAGAACATCCCGGCGACTGACTTTCATCCGACCTCCCTTGGTCCCCCAAGTCTACCGCTTTTGGTCGATCAATGAGGCTCGTGGTCTTCCAGAAAGGAAAGGAGGGGGTAAATCGGGTTGTAGTGCTTCTGGACAAATGCGGGTTCGGGTCAATCCTTTGGCTGTTGAACCAGCCCGCCCGCCTTGAGCCAGCGCAGAAAATCGTGGACTTGTGCCCGGAGCTGTTCCCTTGCCCGGGCAATGCCTTTCTCTCGGTCCTCTCCGAACGAACCGCCATCCTCGAGCGGATCGTAGAAAACGACCGCATTGACCTTGCCCGAAGCCTGCAGACGCTCGACGGTTTTCTGGGCCAGCGCCAGAAGATCGTAAGTTGCCACGGTCGAACGGCTCAATCCGCCTCGGATAGACCCAAACCGTATGATGCCACAAGGAACGAGTTGGTTCGATCTTTCCGCAAGCCCGGGCGCGCGTGGGTCAGGCAAAGCTCCCATTGCGAAGCCGGCGGAAGAGCATTACTCTTCAGGAGATGAAATACCGGAAGCGTCTCGTGGCAGCCTCGTCCGCATTCCTGATGGTTGCACTCCTCGTGGCCTTGTCGGCCACCCCCACGCCCGGGCAGCAGTCTCCTGCCCAGGTTCCGGTCGCTGCCCCGGCCGAGGGGAGCAATCTGCCGCAACCCATGAATTGGCAAACAGCCGACGATCATCGAAACATGATGGAACAGCTTGGCATCAAAGCTCTTCGTCCAGGCCCGAGCGGCAAGCCGGACGCGCCTAACTCGGCCAACTACGATGAAAGCCTGGCTAATCCCTTCCCGGACCTGCCTGACGTTTTGACCCTGAAGAACGGCCGGAAAGTAACGACGGCAAAAACCTGGTGGAAACAGCGCCGCCCCGAAATCATCGAGGATTTCGAACGGGAGGTCGTCGGCCGTGTTCCCAGAAACGTGCCCTCACTGACGTGGAAGGTGATTAACACGGTCAATACGAAGGTCGGTTCCCATCCCGTCATCGGGAAAGAGCTCGTTGGACATGTGGATAACTCCGCCTACCCGCTCCTCACGGTCGATATCCAGATGACACTGGTCACGCCGGCTGATGCGACTGGCCGGGTTCCTGTGATGATGATGTTCGGCCGCCGCGGGCTTCCCCAGGCCGGCGAGCCGGCGCCCGCCACCCCCGGGCCCTCCCGGGACTCCACCCAGTCCCGATCCACCCGCCACGGAGCAGCTCATTGCCGACGGGTGGGGTTACGCCTACATCAACCCTGCGAGTATCCAGGCCGATAATGGGGCGGGCCTGACCAAGGGTATCATCGGGCTCACCAACCACGGTCAACCCCGTAAACCGGACGACTGGGGTTCATTGCGCGCCTGGGGATGGGGTGCCTCCCGCGCACTGGATTATCTAGAGACCGACCCGGCCGTTGACGCGAAGAAGGTCGGGATCGAAGGGGTCTCACGCTTCGGCAAGGCAGCCCTCGTGACGATGGCCTTCGACACCCGTTTTGCCCTGGTGCTCGTGGGTTCTTCAGGCGAGGGCGGGGCGAAACTCCACCGCCGCAATTTCGGAGAGGCGGTCGAGAACCTGACGGGGTCGGGAGAATACCACTGGATGGCAGGCAACTTCCTGAAGTACGGGGCCGCCGAGGCGGTCTTTGGGAGCAAGAATGCGGGCGACTTGCCTGTAGACGCCCACGAGTTGATCGCGTTGTGCGCGCCGCGCCTGACCTTCGTCAGTTACGGAGTGCCTGAGAAAGGCGATGCAAAATGGCTGGACCAGCAGGGAAGTTATATGGCAACCGTCGCCGCCGGGCCCGTATTCAGGTGTTGGGCGCCAAAGACCTTGGGACCTCGAACGACTACAAGTCTGAAAAAATGCCTCCGGTCAACGCGGGACTTCTCGACGGTCACCTGGCGTGGCGCCAGCATGACGGCGGACACACGGACGCTCCCGAACTGGAAGTACTTCATACCGTGGGCCGATAAATTCCTGGGACGCAAGCCGCGCACCGCCCCCAGCGGGGTTCCGACCCCGGGCACGGGCGCCGTGCCGGCCGATCAGCCGGTTCCCCGAACCGACCGGAACTCCGCGACCGCACATGCCCAGCTCCTGGAGAAAGCTCGCAAAGGACGCATCGACATTTACTTCGAGGGGGATTCCATAACCCGGCGCTGGGGAGCGACCGACTATCCCCACCTGCTCGAGAATTGGCGTCAGAACTTCTTCGGATGGAATGCCGCCGATTTCGGGTGGGGGGCCGACACCATCCAGAACATCCTCTGGCGACTCAATAACGGCGAATTGGATGGAGTCAATCCCAAGGTTATCGTTCTGCTAGCCGGCACGAATAACGTGGGCAATACCGTGCCTCTCGGGGGAGATGAGAGCAAAGTCGCCGACATCACAAGGGGTCTCGAGGCCATCCTGCGCGTCATGCGAACGAAGGCGCCTGAGGCGACGATCATCGTCACCGCTATTTTCCCTCGCAACGACAACATCGCAGTCGTGCCCACGATCAACAAGATCAACGAGAACCTCTCCCGACTGGCCGACGGCCGAAAGCTCCGCTATCTCAATGTCAACGACAAGCTGGCGGACCACGAGGGCAGGCTGTTCGAAGGCATGATGCAGGACAATCTTCATCCCACGGTGAAAGGCTACCAGGTCTGGGCGGACGCGCTGAAGCCCATCTTTGCCGAGTTGCTCGGGCCCCCAGGAAAGGACGACCAGGCGCCCCCTCCGACCGGCGATCCAAGCGCCCGGCCCTCGCCTGCGCGCTGAGGTGAAAGCATGGAGCAGTTGAATGTAGCAAGCTGACCAGCTGACCAGCCGACCGGTGGCTGACTGGCAGGGCTTCGAGAAGGAGAGACGGATATGGGGAAAATAGGCTGGGGCGTCAATCTCGAGTTCGTCCGGCATGATGACAAACCCTTCGAGTGGGGAGTCGAGAAGGCCGCGCAGCTCGGGTATGAATTCGTAGAACCGATGGTTCATTGGGGGCGGGAACTGCTGAGCGAGGCCGGCTATTTCCATAGCGTGTCGATGCTCGATGATCCGTTCCGTATCAAGCGAGCCTGCGAACGGGCGGGTGTCGGCATCTCGGCACTCTCCTCTCATACCCCGCTCTGCCGCCCGGAGATGGGGACCGAGTACCTGAAGCAGGCCGTTCGTTTTGCGGCCGAGTGCGGAGCGCCCATCGTCAACACCGACGAAGGTCCCAAACAACCGTGGACTTCCCCAGAGGAAGACCACGTGCTAATGCGGTACACTCTCCACGAGGCTGCTCGGATGGCTGAACCCAGGGGCATTCAAATAGGGCTGGAACCTCACCAGCAATACAGCAAGACGCCGGCAGGACTGGACCGGATTTTCCACCTGGTCGACTCGCCCTCAATCGGAATCAACTTCGACACGGGCAACAGTTACCTGGCCGGGCAAGACCCGCTGGCGTGGTTGGAAGCGGTCGGGAATCAGCTAATCCACCTGCACGCAAAGGACATATCCGTCCAACATTCCGAGAGCGAACGCGGCAAAGTGTCCGGGACTCCGGTGGGGTGCGCGTGCGGGCAAGGCGTCATCGACTGGAAGGCGGTGATCGAGATTTGCCGCCGGTTGCCGCGTGACATCGTCTTCTCGGTCGAATGCGGCACGGTGGAACAGGCGGAATGCAGCCTGCGGTATTTCAAAGGACTAAGACTGACAACTGACCACTGACAACTGACGGCTGACCAGCGGGACCGGGCGTGATAGGCGCAGGACTGGGCAGTCGAGGTGCGAGCGAGCGAGCTGGCAGTGCGGAGTCGCAGTCGCAGTGGCAGTGCGCAGCGCGCAGGTCAGTTCAGTGTCAGTTGTCAGTCGTCAGTGGCAGCGGTCAGCGAGGTCTGAGGGTGATCTATGAAAAACAGAAGGACGTTCCTCAAAGATGCGGCCCGGGTTGCCGTCGGTGCCGCTTTGGCCCCGTATATCGTCCCGGCCTCGGTTCTGGGACGCGGGCAAACGCCCCCGAGTGACAGGATCCAGGTCGGATGCATCGGAGTCGGACCGCAGGGCACGGGTGTCATGCGCAACTTCCTTGCGCAAAAGGACGTGCGAGTGGTCGCCGTCTGCGACGTCAAGAAAGCCGTGCTGGAAGCCGCCCGGCAGCTTGTCAACGACCACAACGGCGACACACGAGTGCGCGACCTATCACGATTTCCGGGAGTTGCTGGCCGCGAAAGGACATTGATGCGGTAACCGTCGCGCCGCCCGACCACTGGCATGTGCCGATCGCCATTGCCGCGGCAAACGCCGGCAAGGATATGTACCTCGAAAAGCCGATGGGGCTGAGTGTGGCCCAGGACCAGGCTCTTCGAGCCGCCTGCCGGCGCAACGGGACGATCTTCCAGTTCGGAACCCAGCAGCGGTCGAACGACCGATTCCGGTTCGCCTGCGAACTGGTCCGCAACGGCCGGATCGGCGAACTGCGGACGATCAACGTCTGGAGCCCCGCCAGCACAGCCGGCGGACCGACCACTCCTGTCCCCGTCCCCGACGGAACTCGACTATGAGATGTGGCTCGGTCCCGCGCCTTCCGTGCCCTACACCGAGGACCGATGCTCGAACAAGTACTGGTGGTTCATCTCGGACTATGCGCTCGGCTTCATCGCGGGCTGGGGAATCCATCCGCTCGACATCGCACTCTGGGGCGGCGGCGATCGGTCTGACTGTCCGGTCGATGTCGAGGGAACAGGTGTCTTCCCGCAGTCCGGCGTTGGCGGACACCGCCGTGGACTGGGACGTCCATTTCAGCTACTGCCAACGGAGTCAAGATGCATTTCACCGGCAAGCCGCTCGAGGAATGGAAGAAGTACGGCCGATCACGGACCATGGAACCGCGTTCGAGGGGACCGAGGGTTGGGTCCGCGTCGACCGCGAAGGACTCGCCGCTTCTCCGAAAGAGCTGGAATCCAGCTTCTATCGGCCCTCGGGACGAGCATCTGTACAGGAGCCGCGATCATGCCCGAAACCTCGTCGACTGCGTGCGAAGCCGCCGCCCGACCATCTGCCCCATCGAGGAGGCTGTTCGAGCCGATATCGTCTGCCAGATCGCCGACATCGCCATTCGCACTCGGCAGAAGCTTCGCTGGGACCCGGGGACCGAACGTTTCGTGGGGAACGACAAAGCCAACGCGTTTTCTGACTCGTCCGATGCGCAGTCCCTGGCAAATATGAGTCCGAGGTGAACCATGAATAGGAACCGGCGTCTTCTTCTCGCCTTGTCCTCGTCTTCACCGGCCTTCTGTCGATCGGTCTCTTCGATGCGCTCGCTCAAGGCCAGAAGCTTCAGTCGTCCGAGATCGATGCGTGCTTCTCCGCACTCTCCAACTTCGATTACGGAAACGATCTGGCTCCTCTCCGCAAGCTGTCCTTATACGCCGAGTCGCTCGAAGCCGGTTCCGGATCAGGCGCGGGAGGCTCGAGGCCCGGCTGATCGCGCTGCTCGCATCAAAGCGAGTGTGGCGGCAAAGCAGTTTGCCTGCCGGCAGCTCGGGCTGATCGGCGGGGACGCCTCACTGCCGCCGCTTGAAGGACCTCCTTGGCGAGGCACCCTGTCCGAAACCGCTCTCTACGCCCTCGAACGGATTCCGGATTCCGGCGCCGTCCTTCGAGACGCCCTGGCGAAATCAAGCCGGTCCGGACAGGACCGCCGTCATCTCGGCCTTGGGAAGGCGTCACGATCCGCCAGGCCGTCGCGCTTCTCGGCCCGATGCCTGGACAAGGACCTGGCCGTCAGCGGGGCCGCGATTCGGGCGCTCGGCCTGATCGGGACATTCGAAGCGGCCTCGGTGTTGCTCAAAGCAAGACAATCAGTCCCCGGCGAGGCGCGCCGCCTGGTGGAATTTTCGGTGCTCGAGTGCGGGGAGCGACTCGCTGTGGCGGATCAACAGGAAAAGGCCGCGAGCATCTTTGGCGAGCTCGACAAACCGGAAGCGAGCGTGGAACTGCGCCTCGGTGCGCTGAGAGGGCTCAGCCGCCTGCCTGTGCAGCCCGGCTCCAACGTGCTGCCCGGCTTGATCGAGCTCATCCGGAAGGAAGACCCGAAGGCGGCGGCCAACGCCATTCAAGTACTCCTGGGGATGCCTGGCTCCGGCGCCAGTCGAGGCCCTGGCGCAGGTGTTGCCGAGCTCACAGCCCGCGACCCGGCAGGCGGCGATCCTGGCCCTGGCCGATCGAGGAGATGCCAAGAGCGGCGGTTCCGGCCATTGTCCAGGCGGGTCGCGACGCTTCTTCCGAAGTGCGGGCCGCCGCGTGGACGGCGCTCGGACGGTTGGGCGATTCCTCGCACGTTCCCCTGTTGGTCCAAGCCCTCGCTGCTGCGTACACGGCCGAACGGACGGCGGCCCGGCTCAGTTTGACCGGCATGAACTGCCCGGATTTCGATCCAGCCCTGCTGCAACTTCTCAGGAAGGCCGAAGGGGACGCCAGGATCGAGATCGTGGGAATCATCGAAGAGCGCAGAATGGCTTCCGCAGCCGATCTCCTGATGGCTATGGTCAGGGAAAGCCAGGGGAAGCTGCGCGGCGCGGCTTTGAAGGCGTTGCGGAGAACCGCGTCAGAAAATCAGGTCCGCCCCCTGGTCGATCTCCTCTCGTCCTCCGCTGATCCGGGCGACAGCGCGGTACTGGCGGAAACTGTCGCGTCGCTGCTCGGGAACACCCCGCAATCTTCTCAAATTGGGTATGTTTCCCAGTCCTATCGGGCGAGCGCGGACGCCTCTCGCCGTGCCCGGCTGGTGGCCGGTCTTCGTGGAGTGGGAGGTCCAGAAGCGTTATCGCTGCTCCAAGAGGCGATGGCAGCCAGGCAGCCGGAGATACAGCGGGCCGCTATCCTCTCCCTGTCCGACTGGCCGGACCCGGCTCCACTGACCGATCTGCTCGCTTTTTCACGGCAGGGCGAAACCGACGCCTCGCTGCGGACGCTGGCCCTTCGCGGATGTCTCCGCCTGATCTCCTTGCCTGCCGGGCGGAGCCCCGCCGAATCCGTCTCCGTGGTCAAACAGGTCTTTGAGCTCGCGCCGGCGCTTGAGGAGAAGAAAGCGGCGTTGGCTGTTCTTGAGCGTTTCCCGTCTCCCGAGGCGGTCCGGATGGGACAGGCGGCTGCGTCCGACCCGGCCCTCTCGGCCGAGGCAACGTCGGCGCTTGAACACCTCCGTGCCGCCGCTGCAGGCGACGCGAGGCTCCTTGTTTACACCCGAAACTACTCGTCAAAAGGCGAGATCTACGTTCACGACAACATCGCCAGCTCGGTCGCGGCTATCGAGAAGCTTGGCCGGGAGAACGGCTTCAGCATTGACGTAAGCGATCAGCCTTCCGTTTTCACCGAGGACAATCTCGAACGGTACAAGGCCGTCGTCTTCTGCAACTCGAACGGCGAGGCGTTCGAAAACGACGAACAGCGCGCCGCATTTCAGCGCTACATCAGGCGCGGCGGTGGTTTCGTGGGAATCCATTCCGCCTGCGCTTCGGAAGCCCAATGGCCCTGGTTCTGGTCGCTCGTCGGCGGCACCTTCGACTTCCATCCTCCGTTTCAGCAGTTCACCATTCGGGTCCTGGACAAGAACCACCCGTCAACGGCCTTCTTCGAAGCGGACACATGGCCATGGGAGGACGAGTTCTACTTCCTGAAGGAACGCAGCGATAAAGTGCGCGTCCTGCTGGCCGGCGAAGTGAAGAGCCTGACCAAACCGGGCGACAACCCAGGGAAACTCGCCGCTCAGCCTGATCCCTGTCCACTGGTCTGGTGTCAGGAGTTCGAGGGCGGCCGGTCCTGGTACACCGCGCTCGGCCACAACAAGGAGCACTACCAGGACCCCACTTATCTCAAGCACCTGCTTGGAGGCATCTTGTGGGCCATCGGTAAGAAGTGAGCCCTTCAGCGCACCCTTGTCGGCGCGCGGACGTCTCGTCCGCACTCCAGAAGGCCGTCGCCGAAATACGTATAGGGAACAGCCTCTGGCGCCGCGCTCCAAAAAGGAGCGTGGCTCCCTGAGTGACGTTTGTCGGAGCCGCGCACGCAGCGCTTTTCAGCGGAGTAAGCGGGTTCTTGACGTAAGCGCGATGTCGCCGAAGAACCAAGAACCCGCTTACTCCGCTGAAAAGCGCTGCGTGCGCGGCTCTGACAAGGCAGTGCGGCATCCGCGGGTCGGCACCGTTACCCCTGGGGGTGGCCCCGGGAGGTCTTGCGCAACCGAGTAGCCGGAGATGCGAGATTTAGCACAGGCCAAAGCGGCGTCGCCGGGCGTCCGCTGACAGCGCGGGGCACCTCTGGCTCCTCTGCAGCCGCACTCCAAATTAGCGGCAGTAGGGGACATTTTCGGTTCCCCTGTTCTGTCCTTGTTCCCTTCCCTGTCGGCTCCTAGGCAGGCCACAACCAGCCGAAAACTCCGGCGCTCAGAAGCGCATAGACGAACCCGTCAATCGTCGATTTGACGGTCGTGCTCCAGGCCCGCCTGTACCATATGGAGTTCTGCCAGAGCGCGACGGCGTACCCGATGAAAGCGGTGGCGCCCGCGAAGCGAAAAACCGAGAGGTACTGCGCGCCCGGCGTGAGCGCCCGCCCGGTTATGTAGGCCGAGAAGATCGAAACCGCCAGGCAGTACAGGAACCAGAGTGCCAGTCTTTTCCCCATAGTCGGCGCGCCGCTCGGGATCACGGTCATAAGCGCCACAGGCCCCTTTTTCATTTTGTCGATGAAGGCCGGGTTCTTAAGATCCTTGGGCCCTCCCGGACACGGCACGGCGTAGTCGCCCGGGGGAATGTCAAACGTCCGGAGCGCGCTCATCACCTCATCCTCAGCCGGCAACTTCTTCATGTCGCTGTTATGGAAGGGGAGCACCATGTGGATGATGGCACTTGCCACGAAGACGATCACCGCAGACAACAGGATAGGGAGCCACAACGATACGAGCGGAACCATTCGCACCTCCTGGTGCTTCGCACCCGAAACTCGCCCGGCCCACGAGTGAGCCGGCGAACGGCCAGAACCTACAACTGGATTAAATAGAGTGGACTGCTGGACTACGCTCCCATGGTACCGCCATGGCCCGGCCATCGTCATCCGTGATCAGTGCTCAAGAGCTGGCCAAAACCGCACGTTCGCCAGTTCGGTCAAACACCCACTGCGCGGTCGAGTTGGTTTCCCGAAGGATATTGGCGAACCCGGCCATCCTGACCAAGTGCCGATTTCACGGCAGTCACTCGAACTTTCCACTACTGGAGGACAGCGAGCGGCGGAACTTCATCTTTGTCGCAACCTGTGCTTGCCCATTTGGTCAGACCGATATACTATTTCCCCGCCTCGATGTCCTGGCTTCGAAGATTTCGGAACTGAAACGCAGGAAGCGCGCATGTTGATGTTCTGTGGGGCACCGCCACGTCCCCCGGCCGGGCCATATCCGTTGGCCCGCCGGCGGAGGTCCGGGTTGCGGCCAAAGAGTCGGGGCTGGGTTTTTCTGCTCCCTGTCATTTTGACTTTGACCTCGGGTCTTTTCTCTGCCGAACCTCCGACGGTCCCCCCTGACCTCCAGGTGGCGATCTTCAAGAAGATTTTCGGATACACCAGGAGCTTGTCGCCGCAGGCCGCGTCTCGTATTGTCGTGGTTCACGACGACCGTCAACCGGCGCTCGTCGACCAGCTGTCCAAGGGTTTCCAGCAGCTTGGGATTGAGGCTGTTGCGATCCACAAGGACCACCTGAGCGCCCAGTTGCCGGAAGGCGGCGTCCTTTACGTCGCTGTCCCCGACATGTCATTCCGGCAAATCTGCAGGGAAAAACACGTACTCTCCATCGCAGGCTCTGCCGCATTGGTAGAGAAGGGCGAGGTCGCAATCGGCCTGGCCCTGGTTGACTCCAAACCCAAAATAGTAGTTAACCTATCCGAGCTCAGAGCGGAGGGGCACGAATTGTCTGCGCAATTGCTCCAGCTCGCCAAAGTCATTCAGTGATGGAGACATGGTGAACTCCTACCGGCTTCTGATCCGGCAGAAACTGTCCCTCGGCGCAGCAGCTCTCCTGTTCTGCGTGGCTCTTTTCATCTCGATCTACTTTCCTCTGCAGCAACAAGCAACTTTCAGGGAGGCCTTGCAGCAGAGAGCAGTTCTACTCGCACGCCTGGTTGCGCATGGAACAGAAGCCGGCCTGAATTTCGGCGATAAAGCTGCGGTTGATCAGGTTCTGCAGGGACTCGAGGACGTCGGGGATGTGAGCTTTGCATTTGTGACAGATGCGAAAGGCGCCGTCTTTTCGGAGTACCGCGGTGACGTCGGCAAGGCATACCTGGGGCGCACGGTATCGGCGGAGAAGACGAGTTCGGTCCGCCTCGAGGAGGACGATTCCAACCTGGTCGTGTCGATTGCGGTTGAAGCTTCAGGAGAACCCATCGGTCGGGTCATCCTGGGAGCCAGTCTCCTGGATCTTCAGAGGCAGACCAGACGGTCGATTGTCATAAGCGCTCTGATCGGCTTGGGCATTCTCGCGCTCGGCGCTGTCTCCTTTGCGGCATTCGCCTCTCGAATTGTGGGGCCACTCAAACTCCTGGAGCAGACTGCCAAGAAACTTGCGGAAGGAGACGTTCAGACAACACTGACCATCCGGAGAGATGACGAGATAGGGGCTCTGGCGGACTCGTTCAGGCAATTGATCGAGTACTTCAAAGGGGTTGCCACGGTAAGCGAGGCGATTAACCGGGGTGACCTTTCGGCCGAGGTCCGAATTCGCTCCGAAAGAGATGTGCTGTCCAAGAACTTCCAGTCGTTGCGCGCACTGATGGGTGAAATTGCGAACCTCGTATCGCAAGCACGAGAAGGCGATCTCAGAGCTCGAGGAGAGACGGCCCAGTTCTCAGGCGTCTATCGCAACATCGTCAGCGGAATCAACGAAATGATCGATGCGATGGTGACTCCCGTCAACGATGCGGCCGCGGTGCTGCAACTGGTCTCCAAGCGAGATCTGCGCCCCCGAATGAACGGCAAATACGAAGGCGACTACGCCGTGATCAAGGCGGCCCTGGACCAGGCACTCGACGACCTGAACGAGGGGCTGAGCCAAGTGGCAATCAGCTCCGAGCAAGTCGCCCGCGCGGCGGAGAGCATCAGCGGAACCAGCCAGGAACTGGCCCAGGGCGGCAGCGATCAAACGGAGGCCCTGCAAGAGGTCGACGCGATCCTCGAGGAGATGATCGACACGATCAAGGTGAGCGCCGCAGATGCCCGGGACAGTCACCGGCTTTCCACCAAGGTCCTGACGACAGCCGACAAGGGTATCGAGAGCATGAGCAAGCTGTCAGAAGCGATGGATCGGATACGAACATCGTCGAGCCAGACTGCCCGGATCGTAAAGAACATCGACGAGCTCGCATTTCAGACAAAACTGCTGGCCCTGAACGCGGCAATTGAGGCTGCCCAGGCCGGCGATGCCGGGAAAGGCTTCTCCGTGGTGGCCGAGGAGGTGCGCAGCCTAGCCATGAGAAGCGCCGATGCCGCCAGAATGACAGCCGCGCTGGTCCAGGAAGCATCGGGCAACGCCGAGGCCGGGGTCGCCATTCACCAGGCGATGCTTGCCGATCTCCGGGCGATCAACCAGCAGGTCCACGAAGTGGGTGACGTGATCAGCCGTATTGCCGAGATGTCCGAAGCACAGAGCCGCAGTATTGACCGGATCGCGGCGGCGCTCAGGAAGATGAGCGACGTTACCCGCCATAACTCAGCAAGCTCCGAGCAGGTGGCGGCCAGTTCCGAGGAATTGCACCAGCAGGCGGCAATCATGCTCGGTCTGGTCGGGACCTTCCGGCTGGATGCCGAGCCGTCGACAAAGTCGGCTCCAACGGCCGTCAGCCAGGCATCGCAAGGGAGCCGGGTTCCGGCCGAACGTCTGTTGAAATAGCCAGGTGAGGAGAAGGAAGACTCAAATGGACAAACTGATCCGCTGTCTGCCCATGGTTCTACTTGCCGTATTCTTGTTCTCGACGCTCAAAGGCCAGGCCAAGAAATACGATGAAATGAGTCTCGAAGAACTGCTTAACGAAAAGGTGAGCGTCTCCTCGATCAAGCCCCAGACATTGCGTGAATCGCCCGGCATCATCACGGTGGTCACCGCCGAAGAGATCGAAAACTCCGGGGCGCGCGACCTGATCGACGTGCTGCAGATGGTTCCCGGGCTGGCGTTTGGGACCGACGTAGAAAACGTCGTCAGCGTCGGTGTGCGTGGAAATTGGGCGGCGGAAGGCAAGGTCCTCCTGCTCCTGGATGACCAGGAGTTCAATGAGCCTCTCTACGGCGGTCTCCAGTTCGGCAACCACTTTCCGATCGACTCGATCAGTCGGATCGAGATTATTCGTGGACCGGGTTCTGCCGTGTATGGAGGCTTCGCGGAATTGGCTGTGATCCGAATCGTAACGAAGAGCGCCCAGGAACTTGGCGGCGGACATATCCAAGGCACGTACGGCGCAATGGGTGACGGCTTCGGCCGCAGGACGTTGAGCCTTTCTGCGGGGCGACAGATCAGTGACTGGAACCTTGCTTTCCACGCCTTCGGCGGACAAGGGAACCGCAGTGACCAGTTCTATACCGACATTTATGGCAACCAAGCGGAAATGGCCGATCAGTCTCGCTTGGACCCTTTGAACCTGAACGGGTCGGTCTCCTACAAGGGCATGGAGGTCCGTTTCCTCGCCGACCGCTTCTCGACTTCTACCATCGACGGCTATGACGAGCTCAGCCCTCGCCCTGTCGACGTTGAGTACAACTCCTATTTCCTGGAGGCGAAATACAGCCGGAAGGTGGGCAAGGGGCTGTCCCTCCTGCCCCGTTTCCGCTTCAAGCGGCAGACACCCTGGCACAACGTGGATACGGACGAGGCGGGGACGATCTTTTATTACGATCACCAGATCGACCGGTACACCGGAGGACTAAATGTCCTCTATGCTCCCACCGACAGGTTCAGCCTTACGGGCGGGACCGAAATGTACAGCGATCGGGCTCGCATAACCGAAGATGCAACTGCCCCCTGGTATTTCCAGGGAGACAGAAGCAGCGTCGATTACTCCAACTCGGCCTTTTTTTCGGAGGCAACCGTGAACACGGTTGCCGGCAACTTCACCCTTGGCGCCCGGTACAGCAATCACTCGCAGTTCGGCGGGTCGTTCGTCCCGCGCCTTGGCTATACCAAGGTGCACGGACGTTTTCACGTCAAGGGCCTCGTCGCCAGGGCTTTCCGCGAACCTTCGATTGAAAACCTGGACATCAACCCAGGCATCAAACCGGAGCGGACAACCGCCCTGGAGTTCGAGCTGGGCTGCCAGGTCTCCACCCATTCGTTTGTCAGCGCCAACGTCTTCGACCTCACAATCAAGCAGCCGATCGTCTACTTTGCCGATCCCGCCGAAAATACGGAGTCGTACCTGAACTTCCCGCAAACGGGCAGCCGGGGGATAGAAATCGAATACCGGTACAAGCAGGAGCGCGGATATGCCGCCCTCAACTACTCGTACTACAACACCGCCGGAAAAAACGAGGTCGATTACTACCGGATACCGGGCAAAGACAGCTACATGCTCGGATTGCCGGCTCACAAGCTAGCCGCGCTGGCAAGCCTGAGTCTCGGCCATGACATGCATCTGACGCCCTCGGTCGTCTACGTGGGCCCGAGATGGGGATATCGATATGCCGGTGCCGGACAGGGTGGTGAAAGCTCCAACGAGGCCGGGCAACTGGATTCCGAGATTCTTGCGAACATTTACTTTCGGGTGGCAAACATCAAAGGCTCAGGTCTCGATTTCGGAGCAGGGGTCTTCGACCTTTTCAACCAAAAGACCGAGTACGTTCAGCCATACAACCTGCTGCACGCCCCGTTGCCGGGTCCTTCACGTGAGTTCGTCGTGCGCCTGGGATACAGCTGGGGTTTTTCGCAATAACAAGCGCGATGATCGGGACTTCCCGGCCTTGGTCGGGGGTTCGCAGGGCTGGTTTGCCTCGTGTTCTAAAATCTTTTCGTTAACATGGTGACAGACAGCAAGTTTGACGAATGGAAAACGCTCCTCGATTCCGTCCTCCAGGATGCTCGGTTCGCGGTACGAACATTCGGCAGGAACCGGAAGTTCACGGCTGTCGCTATCCTGACTCTCGCCCTTTGTATCGGCTCCACGAGCGGCATCTTCAGCGTGGTCCATTCGGTACTGTTCCGTCCGCTCCCTTTTCAAGACCCCGATCGTCTAACAGTTCTGCTCTCGACAGCTCCCCGCGTCAGGGGCGGCTTTTTCACCGCGCCGGGCGTTTTCCTTGACTGGCGCGATCGTGCGACCAGCTTTGAGAACCTGGCGGCGCTGCGCCGGACCACGGTGCTCTGGAGCGGGATCGAGCAGACCCAGGAGGTGCCGGCCGCAAGTACGACATCCGGGCTCTTCCCGCTTCTCGGCATCCCGCCGGTTCTTGGGCGTGGATTCACCGAGCAGGAAAATCGGGAAGGGCATAACGTCGTTTTGCTCGACGCAGGTTTTTGGCAGAAGGAATTCGGAGGGAGCCCTGCGGTTCTCAATCGAACCATTGTGCTCGACGGTTCGCCGCACACGATTGTGGGAGTTGTTCCGGCTGGTATTCGCAGCCACGGGTCCGGGCCGGTCGATGTTTGGCTTCCGTTGGTCCCCCACCGAGGGCACCGAGGTGGCGGAGATCTGTGGGTCTTGGGTCGGCTGCGGCCGGGAATCACCACGCAACAGGCGCAAGCCGAGATGGACGCTGTCACACGGATAATTGGCCGCGAACATCAGGAAGATTCGGGGCACGGGATACAAGTGATGCCGGTGCGGGAGTGGATGGTCCAAGAGGTCCGACGACCGTTTCTGGCGGTCCTCGGTGCGGTAGTGTTCGTGTTGTTGATCGGGTGCTCCAACATCGGAGGCCTGCTCGCGGCGCGGATGAGCGCCAGACGTCGCGAAATGGCCATCCGCGCAAGCCTCGGCGCCGGCCGCGCACGCCTGCTGCGCCAAATGCTGGTCGAAAGCGCACTGCTTAGTCTTGCAGGTGGGACCCTGGGTATGGGGCTCGCCTTCGCAATCGTCCGCCTGGCTCCGCGGATTTCGATCATTCAAATTCCGCGCTCGCATGAGATCGGCATCGATATCTGGCTTTTCGCAGCCGGCGGGTTGGTCTCAGTCGCAAGCGCAATCCTGTTCAGCGTGGCCCCAGCGCTTGTGATCGGGCGTCGCAATCTGCATCTGGCGGCCAACCAAGGGGACCAATCAGCAGGGAAAACGGGTGGAAATCGGGTGCGTTCTGTGCTCGTAACAGCGCAGGTTGCACTCGCTCTGATACTCCTGTCCGGCGCCGGCCTGCTTACGAATAGCCTCGTCCGTCTTCTGAGGATTGACCTCGGCTTTAATCGAAGCGCTCTCGTTACCGTCCATGCTTCGCTTCCGTCCCAAGGATACGAACAGTCGCGCGCTCTGGAGTTCTATCGCCGGCTGGCTGAGGCTGTAAAGCGACTGCCGGGCGTCAAAGCGGTCAGCACGTCCGACTGGCCACCTCTCATGCCGGTTCATTTTCCTTATTCGCTGGCTGCCTCAAATGCGGCCGGCAGGGCAACATGTGAAGCGGAGGCCAGGCACGTCGATCCGGGCTACCTTGAAACCACAGGGATCCCGCTTTTGGCTGGTCGCGACTTGGAGCCCGGGGATGACAATCGCCTTCCGACACCCGTGCTCATAAACAAAGCGGCCGCCCGTCTGCTGTTTGGCCAGGGCAATCCCGTAGGCAGACACCTGACCAGTAACTACACCGGGCGACGGGCGATCGAAGTCGTGGGCTTGGTTGGGGAAGCAAGACAATTGAGCTTGACCGAGGCACCCGGCCCCCAGATCTATGTTCCGCTCGTTCACGGTTCAGCCAACTATCTCGTGGTCCGAACCGCTGCCGACAACCCGGATCTCACAGGCGACATCCGGGCGGCCGTCCGGGCTCTCGATTCCCGTGTCCCCGTGCCTGCCGTTTCGCGGATTGACGAGGCGTTTGACCGTCAAGTGGCAACGCCTCGATTCTACATGATCCTGCTGAGTGGCTTCGCCCTCGCAGGTCTCTTCCTGGCGTTGCTTGGCGTCTACGGCGTGCTTGCCTATACCGTTGAACGACGCACACAGGAATTCGGAGTGCGGATGGCAATTGGGGCAACTGGGAAGCATATCACCCGGCTGCTTCTTGGCTTCGGCCTTCGGCTGACCATGGTCGGCATCTGTCTCGGCATATTTGGCGCGGCTGTCCTCACTCGACTCTTGGCGAGCCTCCTGTACGAAGTCCGCCCGAACGATCCCTTGACACTCGGCGCGGTCACCGCGGGCCTGGCTATCATTGTGTTTTCGACCTGCTGGATCGCGGCGCGGCGTGCGGCGAGGATCGACCCGCTGATCTGTTTGCGCTCTGATTAGGACAACATCGAGGCGGGGACCTGCAGGATCAGAGCCATTCGTGCGCCATCACCGCCCGCCGAATACGCGGGTGTTGGCGAGCCGCGGCTTGATCGCACTGGCAGCGAACACGTTCTCCACGTCAAAGGTCAGCCGGGATTTCCTGGTTCCTTTCCCCGGGTCGCTGCGAATGAAGGTCAGCTCTCCCAAAACTCGTTGCCCGGTACCGTAGGGTGTAACAGCCTGCTTATTCACCGACTCATAGTTCTGCCGTTCGGGAAGGCCCAATTCGCGGCGAATTTGGTTGATATGTCTTTCGCAGTCGCCAAGAGGGTCGGTTTCGCTGATGGAATCGCGCAAATGCCTTACCGCGTGAGCCAGTTCATGGAGAAGAGTCAGGGCGGGATCGAAGGCCGTCATTGCATCCGCTTCGCCTCGCAGTTCCCCGTAGTCGTTGAAATCCATCTCCACCGTCCAGGTATGACGTGTCAGCCGCGGAGCCGTTTTGGAGTCGACGTAATCCGATTGGGCTCGAATGCGGGCGAAAGCCACTTCGGGAGAACGGGAGTGACTCTCGATGATGTAGGCGTCGAGGCCATCCACGGCCGCCGATATCAGGGCTCTGGCTGTTGCTGAACCCCCGGCCATGTGCTCGCGGTTTCCGAGCACGAGGAAGCCGGCATCATCGCACTCGATTTCGGTATAACCGGTCAAACGTCGCAAGTCTCTGAGCAGATCCTCCTGCTGGCCGGTTGTCAGCGGCAGGGTCTGACTGAACGAGAGCCCAGCACGAAAACTCTCCGTCACGCCTGACGCGCCCTCGAGCGGCAGCGGATGCAGGCACGCGAGGAGAAGGAGCAACACGACAAATGGTCGGAATTGCTTCCACCGAAACCCCGTCAGCCTCCGTGTAACCGCCTCCTGCATTTTCCACCTCCGTCAGGTAATGCGGAAAAGGAGAGGAAAAGCGGTAATCGAGTTCGAGTTCTGAGTTCGTCGAGTTCTGGGTTCCTCTTGCCCGAGGCGAAACGGAACCGTGAGCGATCACCGTAAGGAGCCACGCACGATAGAGGGTGTCGAAAAAGTCGGGGACTGCTGAAGCAGTTGCTTCTGAGCCCGGAGGGGGCGAAAGCTGCGTAGCCCCGGGTGACCGAAGTCCCGGACGGGACGAGAGCGGGAAGCAACCGAAGCGACACGGAGCCCCGGACGGGGCGAAAGTCGCGTCCACCGTTCTTTCGCCCCTCCTCCAAAAACCTGCTGATACTCGCTCGCCTCGTCCACTTTTTCGACACCCTCTGCGTGCGCGGCTCCTTACGATCTCGACAGCGCCTCGCTTGCCGCCCCGGGGCATGAGTTCCGATTGAAACTCAGAACCCCGAACTCAGAACTCAGAACCCCGGAACTCAGAACTCAGAACTTCGTATTTCGGCGGAACACAATCCGCTTCTCGATCGTACTAAACCAAGGAACAGACGGTCGGTCGTCAGGCGGGCTTTAGGAACAAACTATGCCGACGCCCCCCTCACATCAGGTCACACAGCTCCTGCTGGCTTGGAGCGATGGCGACGAGACGGCGCTTGATGAGCTGGTCCCGCTCGTCTACGCGGAGCTGCATCGTCTGGCCAGGCACTACCTCAGCATCGAAAACCCCGGGCACATGCTGCAGACCACAGCCTTGATCAATGAGGCTTACCTGAAGCTGGTCGATAGTCGGCAGACCCGCTGGCAGAACCGGTCGCACTTTTTCGGAATCTCGGCCCGACTGATGCGCAGGATCCTGGTCGATTTCGCGCGCGAGCGAAATTCACAGAAACGCGGTGCCGGCGTCCATCCGGTGTCGATCAGTGCGGGTCTGGCCGTGATCAGTGCGCCCAAGGAGGATATCCTGGCGGTCGACCAAGCGCTCCATGCGCTCGCCAAAGTGGACGAGCGCAAAAGCCGGGTGGTCGAGTTGCGCTTCTTTGGAGGTCTGGACGAGAAGGAAACGGCCACCGCACTAGGCGTGTCGCGGGAGACGGTCAGGCGTGATTGGCGACTGGCCAAATCCTGGTTGTTGCGGTGGCTCTCACAAGGAAACACCAATGAACGCTGATGCGTGGAAGCGCGTCGAAGAGATTTATCATGCCGCAATCGAGCTGGAACCTGCCGACCGGGCAGGCTTTCTCCAGCAGGCCTCGGCGGGTGACGAAGGGCTGCGCCACGAAGTGGAAACCCTGCTTCAGTACGACGAACCGGCTGCCGTCTTCATTGAAACCCCAGCCTTCGAGCTCGTCGCCAAACAATGGGCCTCCGACGCTTCGTCTGAGGGTGCGCCTCCAGTTGGCGAACCCTCACCGGTTCCCGAGCAGATCGGCGCCTATCAGTTGCTGCGTCCCTTGGCGAGGGGCGGAATGGGCGAGGTCTATCTCGCGATCGACACCCGGCTCAAGCGCAAAGTCGCGATCAAGCTGATGCCGTTGAACCGTTCGGCAGATATCAAGCGGGCACAGCGTTTCGAGCAGGAGGCGCTGGCTGCATCGGCGCTAAATCATCCGAACATCCTCACCGTCTATGAGATAGGGCAAATCGACGGCCGGAACTACATCGTTACCGAATACGTGGAGGGGGAAACCCTGCGCGAGCGGATCACGGATCAACCAGGCTGCCGAACCGATCCAGCCGACGCGGTGAGAATCGCCTTACAGATTGCGAGCGCCCTGGAAGCAGCGCACGAAGCCGGCATCGTTCACCGGGATATCAAACCGGAAAACGTCATGGTCAGACCGGACGGGCTGGTCAAGGTTTTGGATTTCGGCCTGGCGAAGATCGCCCCCTCCCAGGATGAACATGGTGGACTCCTCGAGCGGCTGAGTACCCAAAGCGGAATCGTCATGGGTACCGCGGCGTACATGTCGCCCGAGCAGGCACGAGGGCAGGATTTGGACCATCGCAGCGACATCTTCTCTCTGGGCGTGGTTCTGTACGAGATGCTTGGCCGGTGCCGGCCGTTCGACGGGCCGACCGCGAGTGACGTAATCGCCGCCGTGCTCACCCGTGATCCCGCCCCGCTCTCGGATCTTTGTCCCGACGTTTCAGCGGGTCTCCAACGAATCGTCTCGGGATGCCTCGAGAAGGATCCGGAGAAGCGCTTTCAATCAGCGGGCGAGCTGCGCTCTGCCTTGGAGGCGCTCTCCTCGACTCCTGAACCGGAACCGGTTCGATCAAGTTCCTTCAGTCGCCTCCCCTGGGGCTCGATCATCATCGGCCTGTTTTTAGTTTGGTCACTGGCCGTCGCCCTGATCTCTTTGTACAGAAGCGAAGAACGAGAACCGCACACGGGCGTAACGGCGGAGTATCCGGAAAGAACGCCGGGGGGATCCAAGCAGCGAAACGACGGGCCGGGGGCGAACTTTGCTTTTACTGTTCCCGACGGCTGGATTCTCTCGTGGTCCGATGCTCCGGCCGTCTCCCCCGATGGAAGGTATGTGGTGTTCAGCGCTCTGCCCACGTCCGCCGAGGTAGGCAGGGAGGTGTCTCTCTGGGTGCGCGATCTTGATTCTGCGGAGCCCAAACTCCTGCCTGGAACTGAAGGCGGCACCTCGCCGTTCTGGTCTCCCGACAGCCGCTTCGTGGCTTTCTGGGCGAAAGGTATGCTCCGGAAGATCCAGATTTCGGGCGGGGCGATTTCGACCGTATGCAGGTCCGGGAGGGGGTTCGCCGGAACCTGGAGTCAAGACGGCGTCATCCTGTTCCCGACGCTTGTCGCATTGGGGTCTCGGCTGAGCCGAGTGCCCGCATCCGGTGGGCAGGCCGTTACGATGGATTCATTTGCCGAGGGTGAGACCGCCCGATACGATCCCCGGTTCCTGCCCGATGGGGGTCATTTTCTCTACTATTCCCAGAACCTCGACTCTCAGCTGAACGGCCTTTACGTCGCGTCGCTGGATTCCGGCAGGGATCGCAGACTGGTGCTGAGGAATGCAGGTTCGGCAGCGTACGTTTCACCGGGATTTCTGCTGTTCAGCAGGGGCAACGTCCTGATGGCTCAACGGTTTGATCTTCAGCGCCTGGTTTTGGCGGGGGAAGCGGTTCCGGTAGCCCAGGGAGTCGCAAGTTATGCCAGCGGTACATCGCCCCCGTTCTCAGCGTTTTCCGCATCCGACAACGGGCTGCTGGTTTGGAAAATGCAGGCCGGAGATGCAGCGGGAACGGAATTGACCTGGTTCGACCGCTCGGGACGACGGCTCGGAACCGTGGGAGGGCAGTCTGAGTACTCGGGCCCTGCCCTATCGCCTGACGAAAGCCGGCTAGCTGTGGCACGCGTCGAGCGAGGGACTGAAGGTCGGGACTTGTGGGTCTTTAACCTGCTGCGGGGAACCGGTTCGCGGCTGACGTCAGATCCGGCGGATGACTTCAACCCGGTCTGGTCCCCTGACGGGAATTCAATCATCTTTACTTCCAACCGGGTCGGTCCGCGCAATATTTACCGGGTATCGGCGAGTGGCGGAGAAGTCGATCGGCGGCTGGAATCACGCGAGGACAAGCACGTCGAAGACATTTCGCCCGACGGTCGGTTTCTGATTTTCAATTCGCGCACTGCGGTCACAAACTCGTCGATTCGTGGCTCGGAGATCCGCGGAAAGGACTTGTACCTGACCCCGCTAAATGAATGGGGCAAGCAAATCAGGTTCCTGGCCACCCGTTTCCGCGAGGACCAGGCTCAGTTTTCGCCCGACGGCCGTTGGGTGGCTTATTGCTCTGACGAGACCGACGACCCGGAAGTCTTTGTAAGAGGCATTACGGCCACGGGAACAGGTTCCGCAAACAAGTGGCGAGTGTCGCGTAACGGGGGGAACCAGCCGAGGTGGCGCGGCGATGGCAAAGAGCTCTTCTATCTGGAAGGCAACACACTGATGCGCGTTCCGGTCGAATCCCAAGGCGCGGCCTTTTCAGCTGGTCCAGCCAGCCCCCTTTTCAGCGCCGACATCGACAAGGAGGAGCGAAGGAACCGTTATCTTGTGACCAAAGACGGCCGACGTTTCCTCGTCATCGCCCGCACCCGGGTCGCCGCCGATTCCACTATCGGCGTCGAGCTCGACTGGCTCGCCGCGCTCCGGCAGTGACGAGCGGGCACTATCCAGATACCCGGAAGCAACGTCATGCCCGAGTTGCTGCTCACACAATCGAGCCTGCTAACGGTTCCGCCGGCTCAAGCCGGGACTACATACCTCTCGTACCTCCTCAAACGAGCCGTGGTTGCTCTCGTCCCCCCCATTGCGTCCCCGCCGAAAACGGATAGTATAAGAGGCCGTACGTCGCCAGAAGTTAATGGGGCGACCGGAGGATTCGAATGCGACGAGCGGCCTGTCTATCGCTGGGATGTTTTCTTGTTCTCACCACGGCTTTTGCCCAAGCCCCGAAGATCGATACCATTCTCTACGGCGCTTCCTATTACCACGAGTACATGCCGGTCGAGCGGCTGGAAAAAGACGTCGAGCTGATGCAAAAGGCGGGCATCACCGTCGTGCGTCTGGGCGAATCAACCTGGAGCAGTTGGGAGCCACGCGACGGCCAATTCCAATTCGCCTGGATGGATAGGGTCATTGACCGCCTGCACGCCGCGGGGATCAAAGTCATCCTCGGCACTCCGACCTATTCGGTCCCACCCTGGCTCTTTCGCAAACACCCGGAGATCCTGGTTGCCCAGTTTACGTCCGCCCCGGCGCTCTCCGACCCGACTTCCCCCGCGTATCCCGGGTCCAGGCCGCCCGGGGCCTACGGTCCGCGGCAGAATATGGACCTGACCCATCCGGCTTACCTCTTCTACTCCGAGCGCGTGATCCGGCAGGTGGTCGCGCACTACAAGGATCATCCCGCGATCATCGGCTATCAGGTCGACAATGAAACGGGACCGAACGGGCTCGCCCTCCCGAATGTCCACCGTTCATTTGTCGAGTATCTGAAGAAGAAGTTCGGGACACCCCAGAAACTGAATGAGGTTTGGGGGTTTGCCTATTGGGGACAACTGGTCAACGACTGGGATGAGTTCCCTTCCCGGGAGGGAATCCTGAACCCGGGATACAAGCTCGAATGGGAGCGTTTCCAGCAACAAATCGTCACGGACTTCCTGGCTTGGCAGGCCCGGATAGTGCGGGAGTACAAGCGGCCGGAGCAGTTCGTCACTCACAACTTCGTCGGGGGAATCCGGACCAACATCGACGAGCCCGAGATCGCGCGGCACCTTGACGTGACCGCCGTCAATCCCTACCACGGTGTGCAGGACGAGCTGGACGGCATGGCCATCAGCCTTTCCGGGGACCTGTGCCGTTCGCTCAAGCAGCAAAACTACCTGATCACCGAGACCAATGCGCAGACAATCGGCTGGGATTCACGGACTCAGTACCCGCCCTACGACGGCCAGCTGCGCCTGAGCGCATTCAGTCACGTGGCGAGCGGCGCAAACATGATCGCTTACTGGCACTGGCACTCCCTGCACTACGGGCAAGAGACGTATTGGAAGGGAGTCCTGTCCCATGACCTGGAACCCAATCGCGCCTATGCCGAAGTGAGTCGAATCGGCGCCGAGCTCAAGAAACTGGGTCCTCGCCTGGCGAACCTGAAGCACAAAAGCGACGTTGCGATCCTTTATAGTATCGACTCTTTCAACGGCATCCGCTTCATGCCGTTTTCGGACCGGGCCAATTACGTGAGCATCCTCAACGACTTCTACCGGGCTCTTTACGAGCTGAACGTCCCGGTCGATTTCGTTTTCCCACAGACGACCGATCTCAGTCCCTACAAGGTCGTCGTCGTTCCTCCACTGTACATCGCCGACGACGCACTCCTCGGGCGCTTGAGCGAGTACGTCAAGTCGGGGGGCCACCTCGTCATGTCGCTGAAGAGCGGTTTCGCAAACGAGTATTCGACGGTCAGGTGGACGATGGCGCCCGGGCCGCTTCGACAGGCCGCCGGCTTCCGTTACCAGGAGTTCTCAAGCCTGAAGACCCCGCTGGCGCTCAAGAGCGATCCGTTCAAGCTGGGCGAACAAAACAGTGTGTCCGCGTGGGCCGAACTGCTCCTCCCGGAAGGCGCCACAGCCCTCGCGTACTATGATCACCCATTCTTCGGGAAATTCCCCGCGATAACACGCAACAGCTATGGCAAAGGAACACTCACTTACCAGGGGACAGTGCTTTCGGGAGCTTTGCAGAAAGCGTTGCTTCTGCAGGTCTTAAAGGCGGCCGGACTCCCGGAAATTGATCAGCAACTGCCGCCGGCGGTCCGAGTCAAGCATGCGATGACGGCCGCGGGCAAGAAGGTGCACTTCTACCTGAACTATTCCGCCGCTGAGTCCTCTTTTGCCTATCCTTACCAGGCTGGACTCGATCTGCTGACCAATCGCCCAGTAGCTGCCAAGGCTTCCGTGACCCTGGCGCCTTGGGACTTGGCAATAGTAGCGGAAGAGTAGAGTGCGGTTCTGCCCAGGGTGGCCGCGCACCGCCGCGCATGGCCACGCGTGCTGGCCTCCCCTGGGCAAAGCTGGGCCGTGCTCGAAAATGCTATCCTTTCCGAACGATGGTCACTTGGACGCTCCTGATCGAATTGATTCATCTGTGGGTCTGGTTGTTCCTGCCGCCGGCGGAAGTGAAGAACCTGATCCTGATCAGTGTGGATACGCTCAGGGCCGACCGGCTTAGTTGCTACGGCTATCGGAAGAACACGACGCCTCAATTCGACCGGTGGGCCTCGGAAGGCTTCCTTTTCGAGCAGGCATTCTCCGAATACCCGCTGACCTTGCCGGCTCACGCCACGATGCTGACCGGCCTGATCCCACCGCGGCACGGAGTGCGGGAAAACTCCGGGTTTCGACTGCAAGCGGAACAGACGACCCTCGCTGAAACTCTGCGCGCCCGCAATTACCGAACGGCCGCCTTTATTGGATCCTACGTCCTGGCGGCCGAATTCGGCACGTCACAGGGGTTCGAGACCTTCGATGAAGAATTCGCTACCTCAATTGCGAACCTGGGATCGCCCACCGAGCTGCAACGCTCGGCACCGGAAGTCGCCGCCCGGTTCCTTGACTGGCTGGCACAGAACCGGGACCAACACTTCTTTGCGTTCGTCCACTTCTATGACCCCCACCTGCCGCGCCCCGAAGGGTACGATCGGGAGATCTCGCGGGTTGACGAGAGCCTGAGTGAGATCGATAGCTTCTTGAAAAAGAACAACCTGCTGAGGAAGACCGACATCGTCTTGACCAGTGACCACGGTGAATCCCTGGGCGATCACGGGGAAGCGGGACACGGGTTTTTCGTTTACGATTCGACCCTTCATGTCCCGTTGATTATTCGCCCGGCCGGTTCCGGCGGGAAACGCGGAATCAGGATCGAACACCAGGTCTCGCTGGTTGATTTGATGCCCACCATCCTCGATCGGCTGGCCGTAGGAATCCCTTCTTCCCTTCCAGGGCGCAGCCTGAATCCGCTTCTTTCCAACCACCCGGTCCCGGACACTCCCCTCTATTCGGAAAGTCTTGTTCCTCAGTTGCAGTTCGGATGGAGCCCGCTCAAGAGCATTCGCATGCAAAGGTACAAATACATCGAGGCACCGAGGCCAGAGCTGTATGACGTTGTCGAGGACCGAGGAGAAGTCAGGAATCTCTACTCCGAGCGACCGACGGTTGCGAAGGAGTATCGCCGGAAGCTCCTTGATTTCCTTGACCAACACCAGGCCGGCAACCAACCAGTGAGCCAGGACCCGGCCGACGCGGACACCCAGAGAAAACTCCTGAGCCTTGGCTATCTTAATACCGGGTCCACCAGACCGAAGGCCACCACGGCTTTGGTCGACCCCAAGGACCGCATCGCGGCTTTCGAGCAGTACCACGAGATTCTGAACCGCCTTTCCAACGGTCAGGTCTACCCGTCGGTCTTTGACGATCTGAGTGGGTTGCGCGGAGCCGCTCCCGAAATCGCGGGGCTTGATTACCTGCAGGCGTGGGCTTTCGAACTGGTCGGAAATTTCGCGGCGGCACGAAGGAGCTACCAGCTTGCGGTTAAGGAACAGCCGGATCACCCAATGGCGCGCGCCAGATATGCGGGGCTGCTGATCAAACTCCACGAACTGGATGAAGCGGAGAGGCAGCTGAAAGATATTCTCAAGAGATTTCCTTCGGATTACAGATCAAGAAACAACCTGGCAGGCCTCTACCGCATGACTGGCCGAAGCGAGCAGGCGGTTCGGGAAGTCAAAGAGATCACCCGCACGAAACCGGATTATGCGGCGGCCTGGCGGAATCTCGGTCGGCTGCTGGCTGAAACGGGCAATTGGGCGGAGGCGGAGGCCGCATTCCTCCGCCTCGCTCAGATTGAGCCTCAAAATGCGGCAGCACGGCTGGAACTCGCCTATTCGCTTCGTGCACAGGGGAAGACCGAAGAGGCAGCCCGGCAGGAAAAACAGGCTTATCTCCTGGACCCGCAGCTTCGGCGAAAATAGCTCTCCTCTGCTCCCGAAAAAGGCGATTCCCAGCCTGATTTGTCTCTATCCTGCTCCCTATTCGCAAAATGGTGCTACCTTGCCGCAAACTGGCGTTCTTCAAGGAGCGAAATCCGATATAGAGTTTCTTGTGTCGACTACGTTCGACAATCCCGGGGCACCCAGGCTCACCTTGACAGCATGGACGGCGTTTTTCTACCTGCAACCAGCGGAGGGAACAATGAGACGAATTTCTTTCATGGTGTTGCTGCTGACACTGTTGATCGGCGCAACGCCTTTGTTCGGCCAAGCTGACCGAGCCACCATCAATGGGACTGTGACCGACCCCTCGGGTGCCGTGCTCCCCGGCGTCGAAATCACCCTTGAGAACGTGGAAACCGGTGTCAAGACCCCTGGCGTGACAAACGAGGTCGGGAACTTCTCGCTTGTCAACATCCCCATCGGCACTTACAAGATCATCTTTGCGATGCCGGGCTTCAAGACGGTAGAGCGGAGTGGATTCACCGTGACGACCGGGCAGAAAGCAAGGGTGGATATCGCCTTGCAGGTGGGGGAAGTGACCGAAACAGTCACGATTTCCGCCAATTCCGATTTGGTGCAGACCGAGAGTTCCCTGGTTTCGACGACGATGCAGGCCGAAGTGATCAACGACCTCCCGCTATCGTTCGCCGGAGGCAGAGCAGTCGAGAACTTCGCGTACGCGGTCTCCCCGGGTGTCGAGGGTAACAACTGGACATCGTACATGAGCGGCGGGCAGGCCTTCAGCAAGGAAGTCCTCATCGACGGCATCTCCGCGACTGCGCAGATCCAGGGCCACATTGGTGAATCGAGCCCGACGATGGAAGCGGTCCAGGAGTTCAAGGTCCAGACCAGCGGAATGTCCGCGGAATACGGTCGGACGAGCGGCGGCGTCTTCAATTTCGCCCTGAAGTCGGGGACCAACAGTTTGCACGGCAGCGGCTTCTACTATGGCCGCAACGAAGCGTTGAACGCCAATACCTGGATGAACAACTGGAACCTCTCGCAGAATCCGGCCGACCCGAGCCGTTACAAGAGAGCGCGCGATCGTCAGTCACTGGGCGGTGTGAGCGCGGGCGGTCCGGTTGTCATTCCGGGGCTGTACAACGGCAAGGACCGTACCTTCATTTTCGGCGCGTTCGAACACTACTGGAGCGAGCGCTACCAACTGGGCCCGATGAACCAGACGGTCCCCATTCCGGCTTTCCTGGATGGTGACTTCAGCGCACTGCTCACCAACACTGTTGTCGGGACAGATGCACTCGGCCGTGACGTCTACGGCGGCCAGATTTTCGACCCGGCGACGCTGCAAAAAGTCGACGGCAAATGGGTTTCCGAACCGTTCCTGGGGAACAAGATCCCCGCGAACCGGATCAGCGCTGTTTCCAGAAAGATCACCGAGGTGTTCCGCCAGGGCTACCTGCCAATGGTCGCAGGCCGTCTGACCAACAACTCCGGTCTTACGGAGGCGAATAACCCCTGGTTCCACCAGACGCAGTTGACCATGAAGGCCGATCACAACGTGTCAGATAAGCACAAGATCAGCGGTTCCTTCATCTGGACCCAGCGTCCTCGGATCCTGGTGGATCAGGGCGGGATCTGGGACACCCAGGACCCGAACGGATGGGGCGGCCCGTTGGCCAAATCCAGACTGCAGAAAGTCACCAGCCGCCGAGTCACCCTGAGCGACAGCCTGACCCTGCGTCCGACGCTGATCAACACGTTTTCGGTGGCCTTCAATCGCTATCGCAACCCGAGCGAGTCCACCCAGAACCTGGACAATCCCAAGAACTGGACTAAGGAGCTTGGACTGCAAAACACCGCGATGACCAATTTCCCGGACATCAGCTTCGGGGACACGGTCAACGGTATCGGCACCACGGCGATCGGCTACAACACCGGCGCCGGCTTCTATGTCGGGAACACGTACATCCTGAGCGACCACCTGGACTGGATCAAAGGCCGTCACAACTTCAAGTTCGGCGGCGAGTACTGGAAGATGCAGATGAACTCAGGTCGAACAACAACGACATGGCCGGCTATGACTTCCAGAACTGGACGACCGGGCACCCAGGCGCTTCTTATCAGAAGAAAGTCGGGTTCGGGTTCGCCAGCTTCCTTTTGGGCCAGGTCGATTCAGCCAACAAGACCGTGGCTTATTCGCAGTACGGTCGTCGCGACTACATCGCGCTGTACCTGAACGACGACTACAAGATCACACCGAAGCTGACCCTCAACCTGGGACTTCGCTGGGAAACGACAGGCCCAATGACGGAGCAACGCGGTAACTGGGGGAACTTCAATCCTAACCTGGTAAACACCGATCCGTCGGGATGGTATGGCACGATCAGTCCCGGTGTCCCCGGCGCTTACGAATTCGCGACGGGCCCGGATACCACGTTTGAAGGCCCCCGGGACTGGGACGGCTTCAGCCCCCGGATCGGGTTCGCCTACCAACTGACCCCGAAGGCGGTTCTGCGTGGAGGTTACGGAATCTTCTACAGCCCGATGGGGATCAACCAATGGGGCGGCGTGCCCTATATGAGTTATGCCTCGCCCGGCATGTTCGGGACGGATGTCATGCCAAGCAAAGGCAAGACGACCCCCATCTTCAACTGGGACACCAACGGCTATCCGGGGAATTACAAAGCCGGCGGCAAAGACCCGAACTTCCTCAGCTGGGGTGTTGTGGCGTTTGACGAGAACAGCCTCCAACTCGGTTACACTCACCAGTACAACATGAGCCTTCAGTACGAGTTCAACAGCAACACGATGCTGGAGGTCACCTATCTGGGCAACGACGGCAATCGGCTGCACAGCGGCTTCCTGCGCAGGAACCAGCCGACGCGCGAAAAATATGAGGCGATTCCGGATCCCGGCGCTTGGGTCTGGGACGCGGGGAGTGCGGCCGCGGCCGGCGTCCCCTATCCGTTCCAAGGCTTCTCCGGGTATGCCGCCATGGCGATCCTGCCTTTCCCGCAGGTCGCGCATTGTGCCGGCAAATGCCCCTGGAGTCCGCTGATTTACGTTTCTTCCCCCGTGGGTAGCTCGCACTACGATTCGTTCCAGTTGAACCTGACCAGGCGAATGAGCGCCGTTTCGGCGAACATGTCCTACACCTTCTCAAAGGCAAAGGGCAACACCGAGACCATGTTCGACGAAACCTGGGACTACACCGGTGGCGTTCAGGACATGTACAACCTGGAAGAGGAAGGGAACACCGTTGTTTCGTACGACCAGAGCCATGTTTTCAAGGGGTTGGCGTCATTCGAGCTACCCTTTGGAGTCGGCAGGAAGTGGTTGTCGAACAGCGGTGCCGTGGACGCGATCCTGGGGGGCTGGAGCGTCACGACCATCTTCCGATACAACACCGGTTATCCGCTTGGAATCAACCCGGATGTCTGGGCGCCAGGGTGGACGGATCCATCAAACGGCGCGGTGTATGCGAACATCGCCTCCAACGCGACCTTCGATACGAACTTCGACCCCAAGGCGTTCAACCCGGGCAACCCGGCTGACCCCAATAACAGCTACTTCGCGGCGAGCAACTTCTCCTCGCCGGCGTACGGGAAACTCGGAAACGGCAAGCGGCGGTACGACCAACTCCGTGGATTCGGCTTCGCAAACGAAGACATCGGACTGATCAAATACTGGCACTTCCGTGAGGCTGCGAATCTGCAGTTCCGCATGGAGATGCTCAACATCTTCAACCGTCACCACTTCCAGGACCCGAGGACGACGATCACCAACACGTCAACTTTCGGACAGGTGATCTCAACCGAAGGCGAGCCCCGCAATATCCAGATGGGTTTGCGTCTCGCCTGGTAACCTTCCGTAGAAAACCCTGAAGAGAGGGAGGGGCCACCCGGCCCCTTCCTCTCTGAACCGTCAGCAATGCAGTTCAGTCGGCGATCGTGCCTCCGAACGCACGGTCGCCTCCCCTCTCCTTGGCCCCGTCCTCGCCCCCCTCCACACGTGTCCGGCCAGAAATACTGACCCGCCTTGAAGTGCACCCGAGATTCGTGCTACAAACAAACCCTATTTGCGACTAACTGTTAACCATTTTGCGAATAAAGAAATGGGGGCGCGGACCACCGGATGGCTGTGAACTTTCCGAGAGTGATGCTTTTGGTGGAATCCTCCCGGTCCTCGGGTCGGGGTCTTCTGCATGGGATCGTGAACTACGTGCGGCTGCACCATCCCTGGTCGTTTTACTGGGAACCGAGGGGCATGGGGCAACCTGCTCCTGTGAGTGACTGGCGGCCGGATGGGATTATTCTCCGCGATTCCGAGCGCCTGGATGAGATGCTCGCTTACCGGGTGCCGACCGTGGTGGTAGGACACAGCAAGGAGCAGGTGCCCGGTGTGGTCAATATCATCACGGATTCGGACCGCATCGGACGGATGGCGGCCGAAAACCTGCTTGCCTGCGGTCTCAAGCATTTCGCTTTTTGCGGGTTCGGTAACCGGCCATGGTCGCGCGCCCGCCTGGAGGCATTCACGGAGCAACTGCGCAAGGACAATTACGCGGTGCTCGAGTTCGAGAGCGATGAGAAGTCAGGGCTGAACGGGTGGCAGGAAGAATTGACAAGGCTGGCCGCCTGGCTGATCAGTCTTCCAAAACCGGTCGGAATCATGGGATGCAACGATGACCGCGCCCAGCAGGTCATCGAGGCGTGCAAGCTCGCTGGTGTCCGTGTGCCCGAGCAGGCCGCCGTTATCGGCGCCGACAACGACGAGCTGGTTTGCGACCTGGCTGACCCCCCGCTCTCGAGTGTTGCCATCAACTTCGAGAGGGCGGGCTACGAGGCAGCCGCAGTTCTCGCCCGGCTGATGAACGGAGAAAGACTGCTGCAACCGCGGATCGATGTGCATCCGACTTTCGTCGTCGAACGGCGCTCCACCAGCATGACCGCAGTCGATGACACCCAACTGGCGACTGCGCTTCAATTCATTCGCAGCCACTCGAGACGGCCCCTGCAGGTTGACGACGTCGTCCGGGCGGCGGGACTTTCCAGGCGGGTCCTGGAGAAAAGATTCCGAAGGGTTCTGCGCCGGTCGGTCCTTGAGGAAATCAGGCGCGTCCGAATCGCCGAAATCTCACGACTGTTGGTCGATACTGACGCCTCGATCCTGTTCATCGCGCTCAATACAGGCTTCACAGGGATAGAACACATCGCCCGCTACTTCCGGGCGGCCGTCGGTTTGAGCCCATCCGAGTACCGCCGCTCATACGGGCGGGTGTAGGCGATTGCGGATTGCGGAATTAGCAGAAATTTCCAGCGCAAATCCGAAAATCTGAGTCTTAAGGCCTGAAAGGCCGGTACATATCAGCCCAGGGCGAAGCGTTTTTCGCGTAGCCCTGGGTGGCTATGCGCGCCGGACGCGAAGCCCTGTAAGGGCGCAAGAACGGCAGACCAGCCTCTCACGCCCTTACAGGGCTGCGACGTCCCGCCTGCCTCTGACCCAGGGCTACGCGAAAAACGCTTCGCCCTGGGCTAATATGTACCGGCCTTTCAGGCCTCAAGACCCGGATTTCTGCAATTGGCTCGGAATTAGCAGAAATTCCCAGCGCAAATCCGAAAATCTGCGGCGCAACGGCAAGCGGGATCATGGCCTCAGTGCCTGACGTCCGGAGTATTCGTGGGCGCCGATGTCGAACCGGTTGCCGGTCGGTAGAACGTTGCCGAAGAAGTCACGCGCTCCGGGATCCAGCCCGAACATCTGTTTCAGGTTCAGGCCGGAATCAATAGCCGGTGATCCCGGGAGCACTCGGTATTCGGGTAGTGCCGGCAGCTGGGTGGGATCCGTCAAAAGCCCTGTCCCGTTTTTCCGAAGCAGAGGATCCGCGTATTTCCCCACAATCTTCCCATCGATCTTTTCCTGTCCGGTTGCCGCCACCCACTCATCGAATTTTTTATATCCGTCGACCACGAAGCCGCCGTCGCCCATGGCCCAGTAGATGTTCCCCTGGAACTGGCCCTTCTCCGCTCCGCCTTCGATCTGGGCTTCCCCGCTCACGAAGATGTTGTTCCGGAAGGTCATTTTGGGGAGCTGGTTGGCATACCGCTGATCCACCCCGAAGCCGACGGCCGCTCCCTTGCTGTTAAAAATCGTGTTGTTGTAGCAATCGGTGCTTTCCATGTTCGCGCCGCCGACCCAGACATAGATGCCGGCGTTGTGGTTGGTCAGGCCATCATCCTGGCTGATGTTGAAACGGACGGTGTTTCCGCGGAACGGCGCGGCGCCGTCATACTGACAGATCAGGTACCCAGACCCGTGATTGTCGTGGGAATAGTTGTACTGCAGGATGGAATTCGTCACCCCGCCGTCGAAATCAAATCCTCCCCCGTCGGTCCCGGTGCTTCGATTGTGGTGCGACACGCAGTACTGGATGACAACCTCGTCGGCGTGCCACGTCCAGATCCCGACCGGCCCATTCCCTTTGCGCGGCATATCCCAACCGTTGTAACGCGCCTCGCAGTACTCGATCAGGGCCTTCGATACTCTTCCAATGACAATGCCGTTGCCGCTGTGATTGTCGAGAATTGTCGGATCGCCCGGATTGTTCTCAGCCAGGCAGTAACCGACGTAAATATTCTTCGACATCGCCTCGTCGGAGCTGATGCCGGCAAATCCGTTCTCAAAAGCGTGCACGCGGGTGATCCGGGGATCGGTCACACCGGTCATGTAGACTCCCGAGCTGCGAAAACCGCTCACGTCGACCTGGTCAATCTCGATGTTCTTTGCGCCGGACAGGAATATTCCCGAGGAGCTGTTACCGCCTTTGCGGCCTGACCCCATGCAGTTCACGTTCCTGACGATCACGTACGAGCTGGATTCGCAACGGATTGCGATGCCATTGCCAGCATCAATCGTCGCTCTACCCGGGCCATAGGAAGTAATGAGAAGAGCGCGCCCTGCCGCCCCCGAATCCGCGCTGTCCAGAGTAAGAGTCCCGACGAAGATCTTGCCTCCCTGGAGGAGAACCCGATCACCGGGTTCGAGGTCGGACTGATTGACCGGGTGGAGGCTTTTCCAGGGGCGAGCCTCAGTTCCCGGCCCGGCATCATCGCCGGCAGGGCTAAGGTAGTAGTCTCGGGCGAGAGCCGTGGCCGAAACCGCCGACAACACCAGACACAAACTGAACAACAGGTACGCGAAATGCGCTGCTTTTTTCATAGATGGATCCCAATCGCCAGCGAGCATATGGAGGAGCGGAAAGGGAGTCAAGGGGAGCGCGCGACTTTCGCAGGCATCGACCCCGGTTCGATCTCGAACTGCAACGTCAAGCGGTTGCCAGACGCCGTCCGCTTTGCTGTTTCAGCTCAAGGGTCTGCCGATCTCCCAGTGGTGTCCGAAGGGGTCGACGATGCGTCCGAGGCGCCAGCCATAGGCCTCGGCAACCGGGCTGACCTCGGTTGCGCCCGCGGCGATTGCCTGGGGCGCACACCGCCACAGGGTCTTTGACGATCAACAACATCCGAACCGAGCATCCACCGAGCGATTCGGGGCTGAAATTGAGGTGCTCGGGGGATTCTTCAGCGACCCAAAACTCGGCGCCCCGCACCGACAGCTGAGCGACGCCACCGCTAACCACGCGGTACAGCTCACTTGCTCCGAACGCAGCCTTGTAGAAGTCGACGGCTCGTGCCCAGTCTCTGACGGACAGTGTAGCGGTGACAGACGTTCGGAAGCCGTTTGATGACGTCGCGTCGCGCATGAGGTACTACCAGCCTCCCCCGGGCAGGCAGATGGCAAAGGGAGGACTGCCGGGTTCGAAAATCGAAGGACGGCCTACTTCCTGGATGGCTACTCTCCAGTCGGTTTGCTCTTCGACTGTGCCGTCTGTGTACCTTACCCGGTTGATTCGCGTCTGAAGCGGGTAACTGCCCGTGGTCTTACCCTTGCACACTCTTCTCAAATAAGGCACGCCGTTCACCATTTCCGACCTGAGCTCGCATTTATCCTTCGGAAACGGCTTGACGAGCACGGTGGTTTCATTTGGCGGAATTCGGAGGCGGCTGACTGCAGGGCAGTAAATGACTTCCTTTCCTTTCTTGACGTCAGGATAGGTGAATTCCCACTCCACTGATTTGATCGTCTTGCCGCTTTCATTTCTAATCATCAGTGCGGCAACCGGTCTGGTTTTGATCTCGACAGTGTTGGGACGTCTCGCCGGATCTACCTGGTGCCGGTCCGGCGCGTAGTAATCCTGGTAGTCCGTTCCGGGCCTGGGTTCAGTGCCGAACTCGGGTCGGTAAGGATATTCTCCGCCCGGTAAAGCAGGCGACTCTGCCTGCTGAGATGACCTGTCCGCGCGTGACGGTATTTCCCTCCCACGAGGGATTCCTGTGAGAAGGAAGCCGAGTATTCTTGTTTTCGGTGCGAGCGCGGGCTTCGTCGGCTCAATGGGGCGCTGCGCCCCGGCAGTCCCGAGACAGCCGAGAAGAATGAGGAAGAGGCAACGGCCCAGACACGTCTTATTGTGCTTGCCGACAGTCGAGAGTCTGGAGAGTCTCATGGTGCAGCCTCCCTATTTGTTTTAGTTTAGACCCGCAGCAGTTGATTGCCAACGGCCGTAATCCCCGCACTTCGCGAAGGAGCACGCCTAGCCAGAGCACCGGAATAACAGCGAAGGGCCTTCGAGCGGAACGGCCGGTGTCAAGAATCCCGGGCATCACGGCCAGGTTAAAGAGGAGAATCGGAGGACGAGTCGGGAGACACCCTATCTTCGGGGCGTTCTCCACCTCCATCGGTTCCCGAGCGGGCCGGCGAAAGCCCATTTTTCGCCGAAACCTTTAGCGTGGGTCTTGGCGTCTAGACCTGTGACAACACCGTCCGAAGAAATCACACGGAAAGGAACACCGATATGTCGCTTCAGATGATTCAGAACGTCATGCATTTCGTTCAGGCGGACAAGGGTCCGTCTTTCTGGGGACCGGGCGATCGATACACGTTCCTGGTCACGGGGGCGCAGTCCGGCGGCGCCTACTTCATCATGGAGGCCATTGTTCCTCCGGGGGGAGGCCCGCCGCCCCACATTCACCATCGCGAAGAGGAATCCTTCTATGTGCTCGATGGGGAACTTGACATCAGGATGGGGGACCGCGTCATTAAAGCCTCGACCGGAGACTTCGTTCATACGCCTCGCGAGACGGTGCACTGCTTCAAGAACGTCGGGAGCGGCATGGCGCGACTCCTTCTGATTTTTTCGCCGGCCGGCCTGGAAGGATTCTTCGAAGAAAGCCTGGAACCCGTGGTGGACCGAACAGTCGCTCAGCCGGCGAATATCGACCAGGTTGTTGCACGCTACCGGGCTGTAGCCCCCAGGTACGGACTGGAATTTTTCTGACGACGGCCACAACAGGAAGAACGATCGGGTTGCCGAGGGGCACAGAACCGCAAACGAAGCGCTTTTCAGCGAAGTGCGCGGATTGTGACCGTAACCAACCAGCACGCGAGCCAGGCGTCGCTCACTGCAACGATCCGCGCACTGCGCTCCAAAGCGCTCCTTTTGCGGTTCTGTGCCACTTGACGACCCCGATCGATTGTCACTCGGGCCTCCAATGAAAGCGAAAGAACGATGTTTGTAGGATGGTGCACAGCCTTGGTGCTGAGCCTGTCGGTGGTTGCTCCACAAGAAAGCCCCGTTGACGCACCACGAGGGATCACGGAACAGGACGTGACGATCGGAAGCGGTGAATGGGCACTTTCAGGCACCCTGACCCTCCCTCCGGGTCGGGGCCGCTTCCGCGCCCTGGTGCTCGTACACGGCTCCGGCCCTGGAGATCGGGACGAGTCCATGGGACCGAACAAGCCCTTTCGCGATCTCGCCTGGGGCCTCGCTCCCCGCGGCATCGCTGTTCTCAGGTACGAGAAGCGAACTCGACAGCACGGGGCCAAAATGGCAGCGTCACACAGACCGCTCAGCATCCGGGAGGAAACGCTCGACGACGCTATCGAAGCCGTCCAGGTGCTCAAAAGCAGGCCCGAGGTGGACTCTCGGCACATCTACCTGCTCGGGCATAGCATGGGTGGTTCGCTCGCGCCTCGGATCGCTACGATGGCGGGGGGATTGGCAGGCATCATCATCGTCGCCGGTTCCAACAGAAAACCATGGGAAATGATGAGCGAGCAAACCGATTACGTCCTCACGAATCCGAATCTTCCGGCCGAAGATCGCAAACAGGCAGAGGAAGTCCGGGCAGCGGCGCGTAAACTCCGGGATCCGAAGACGAACGAGACGGAGATCGTGCTGGGCCAGCCGGTCTCGTACTGGCGATGGTGGCGGACTTACGATCCCGTGGCCGAAGCGGCAAGGCTCGAAAGTCGGATTCTAATCATTCACTTCGGCCGTGATTACATGGTCACCGAAAAGGATCTTGCCGGCTGGAAGAACGGGCTGGCCCGGCACAAAAACGTCACTCTCAAGATCTATCCCAGACTCAATCACGCCTTTCGTTCAGGAACAGGAATGGGAACGCCCGAGGAATTCAGTCACTTCAAACCTGCCTCCCCAGAGCTCATTCAGGACATCGCCGAGTGGATAAAAGAGCACAAGTGACAAGTGCGACTGACAACTGAGGATCAGCATCAGTGGTCTGTGGTCGCGCGCGGGCCTGCTCCCGCGAAGAGAAAGTCCCACCAGCGGCCGGTTGTCGTGCACGCTAAGAACAACTGTGGTCAGTGGTCACTGGTCATGCGGTGAGCCAGACGAGCAGAAACAGATTCGAAAAGTGGGTTGACATGAATCTCGTGATAGGCGCGGCGGACAGAGCACCGGGAGTTTTCATAAAGCACCTCCGGGATGCCGTGCCTTTCGCCAATGGTAGCACTTCAGCACGGTAGCACTTCAGCACGGTTGACAATCTGGAGGAGCACGGGTATCGTCGTCTCCAGTAGGATATCTAGGAGAGACGATGCCGACGCCCAAGGAAGACCTGCTTCAAGGCACTCTTGATCTGCTGATCCTCAAGACTCTGGCTCTGGAGCCCATGCATGGTTACGGCATCTCCCTGCGTATTCAGCAAATTTCGGAGGACGTACTCAGAATCCAGCAGGGATCCTTGTACCCCGCGCTCTACCGCCTGGAGCAAAAAGGATTGATTACCTACGAGTGGGCGGTTTCGGAAAACGGACGCAGGGCCAAGTACTATCGACTGACCGCCCACGGTCTGAAACAGCTCGAAACGGAGACGGGAAGCTGGGAGCGACTCTCCGCCGCGATCAACAGAATTCTCCAGACGACCTAGGAGGCGCTGATGTTTGGCCTGCAAAGAATCGGACCGGCACTCCGCACCCTGCTGCAAAAAGCTCGTTTTGAAGCAGAGATGGACGATGAGCTGTTGTTCCACCTGGAACGAGTTACCGAAGAAAACATCCAGGCGGGTATGACGCCGGAGGCAGCGCGCCGGGCGGCTCGATTAAGCTTCGGCGCGCTGGAGCAGGTCAAGGAAGAATGCCGGGACACGCGTCCGATCAGAATACTCCGCGAGATCCTCCAGGATTTACATTACGGCCTGCGTACACTCGCGAGAAGCCCCGGGTTTGCGGCTGTATCCATCCTCACGCTCGCTCTTGGCGTCGGCGCCAATACGGCCATTTTCAGTCTGATCGATGCGATCCTCCTCAGGGATCTTCCGGTTCGAAATCCCGAAGAGCTGGTCATAGTCGAAGCTTTCCACGGCCAGGAAGGCCGGAATTTCAGTTACCCCATGTTCCGGGACATAGCGACACGACAGGAAGCCTTCTCGGGTGTTTATGCGACGGGCGGAGCTGAATTCGTTCGGGTCGAGGTAGAGGGACTTGGAGAGCTCCCATCCCCTGAAGCGATTCAAGGCCGGTTCGTCTCAAGCAACCATTTCTCCGTTCTGGGCGTGAACCCAATGCTGGGGAGGGTGTTCGATGCAGGTGATAATCAGGAGGCGGTGATCGGCTATGGGTTCTGGCAAAAGCAGTTAGGCAAGGACCCCTCGGTTCTCGGCCGGGTCATCACCTTGAACCAGGCGTCATTTGTCATCGTTGGAGTGACGGGGCGCGAGTTCTTCGGAGAGTCTCCCGGCAGCACGACCGACTTATGGATACCAATCGAGGCACAACCGCGGTTGGAACGAAGGAGCCTGCTGGAGGCTCGCACCGCCTCCTGGTTCCGAACCATGGCCCGTCTCAAGCCTGGAATTACCGTTCGCCAGGCGGAAGCGGCTCTCACCGTCCTGTACCGTCAGTTGCTGGCCGACGAAATCGCTTCCGGGACAGGCAGCCTGATCCACAAGGCACCCCGTCTGGAAGACACGCGGGTCGGTCTCAGTCCGGGAAGCAAAGGTTATTCCTGGTATCGGCAACAGCTCGCTCAGCCGCTGCGCCTGTTGATGCTGGTTGTGGCTGTGGTTCTGCTCATCGCCTGCTGCAACGTGGCTAACCTGCTTCTCGCCCGCGCCTCTTTCCGCCAGCGGGAGATCGGCATACGGCTCGCGCTGGGGGCCGCGCGTCTCAGGCTGATCCGCCAACTCTTGACTGAGAGCCTGCTGCTCGGCGCGCTGGGCGGCGCGGCTGGGTTAGGCCTTTTTTTTGCCACTCGCAATGTGTTCCTGACAATGGCCAATGTTCAGCTGGATCTCCGCCCCGATTGGCGGATCCTCGGGTTTGCGGCCGCAGTCGCGACGCTCACGGGAGTTTTGTTTGGCCTGGTGCCGGCACTGCAGGCGACGAAAACAAGAGTGGTTCCGTCCGGTCAGACGAATTCGGCCGGACGCGCGCGCATTTTCATCCCGCGCCTCCTGGTTGTAGCGCAAATGGCGCTGTCAATAGTTCTGCTCGTTGGTGCCGGGCTCCTCGTCCGGACGCTCCAGAATTTTCGGGACTTTAACCCCGGTTTCGTCCGCGAAAACGTGCTCTTGTTCGAGCTAGTAGACGAAGATTCATCGGACAAAGCGACGGACAGCGGAATTGGCAGTGCGATTCTTGAGCGTCTCAGCGCTCTTCCCGGCGTCGATTCGGCAAGTCTGTGCAACTCGACTTTTTTCAGTGGCTCCGCCAACACTTCGCCGGTTCGTGTCCCGGATTCTCAAGTGAATCCGGACGCTGACGGAGAAATTCGAACGGAGCGGGTCTCGTCCCGGTATTTCGACACGCTCGGCATGCGTCTTCTCCTGGGGCGTGAATTCACTCCGGCGGACAATGCCGTTGCCATCATCAACTCGGCGCTGGCGCGCCACTACTTCCCGGGACAAAACCCGCTCGGGAAGTCCATCTACTTCCCCCGGCTCGACGAGCAGCGACGTTATATCCCCTTCTCTCCGAAACTCGAGTTGGAGCAGGCGGTTGAAGTCGTCGGAGTTGTGCAGGACGCTAAGTACGAGGACTTACGCCAGGTAACGCCTCGGATGGCGTATCTGCCTTGGGTATCGGGCGCCTCGTTCGATTCCTCCGTTGCGGTCCGGACAGTCACCGGACCTGCAAACCTGGTGGAACCGATTCGAGCGGCCCTCCGACAGGTCAGCCCGAACCTGGTCGTCCGGGAAGTGAAGACATTAGAGGCCCAGGTAAACCAAAGCCTGACTCATGAGCGGCTGATCACAGAGCTGCTGACTTTCTTCGGCCTGATTGCACTCGGGCTCGCCTGCGTGGGCTTGTATGGAGTGATGTCCTATTCGGTCGCTCGGCGCACTCACGAAATTGGAATCCGGATGGCCCTGGGTGCCCGTCGGGGTCATGCTCTCGGCATGGTGCTCAAGAGCACGGTCATGCTGGTGGTGATCGGTATTCTCATTGGCCTGCCCATCCTTCTGGTCACGACACGTTTGGTTGAGCACTTCCTGTTTGGCGTCAGGCCTTTGGATCCAGCCACGATCGCCGTAGCGATCGTGTTCCTGTTCCTGATTGCGGTTATCGCCGCCTATCTGCCCGCTCGTCGTGCCTCTCGCATCGACCCGGCCCTGGCCCTGAGGCAGGAGTAGCTGGAACTGTCCGTCCCAGCTCATTCGCAGCGAAGTGCGATCGTCGGGTCCAACCGCGCCGCTCGGCGAGCGGGAAGGTAACATGCCAAGCCGGACGTCACGAGCAGAACCAGCGCGACACCGCCAAGCGAGATCGGGTCCGCGGGACTGATTCCGAAAAGCTGGCTCTGCAGTACTCTCGCAATTGCCACCGCCCCGAGCAATCCGATGACAAGCCCGACCACGACCGGCCGCATACCATTTGAGAGGACCCAACGGATAACATCGCCTTTCATCGCCCCGAGCGCGATCCGCAGTCCGATCTCCCTCGTCCGGCAGGTGACTGAATAGCTGACCACGCCATAGACGCCGACCGCGCCCAAGAGAAGAGCAACGACCGCAAACAGGAGAGTGAGCATCATCTGGAAGCGTCGCTGCGCTACTGCCGTGGAGACGATCTCCCGCATTGTTCGTATCGTCGGAATAGGAAGACCGGAATCCATCTTCCTGATAACGGCTCGCACCTCCGGGGCCAGGGCGGCGGGCTCCTGGGCGGTTCTTACCACCAGCGTCGCCGGCCCGCTTGCCCACTGGTCATGAGGCCGGTAGATAATGGGGGGCACATCGCGGTCGGCAGAACCGGAACGAACATCTGCCACTACTCCGGCAACGGTGATCATCGGCCCTCTCACGTCACCTTGACGAATTGTGCGGCCGATAACCGCCGCGGGTTTTTCACGCGGCCAAAGGCTGGAGGCCAGCGACTCGCTGATCACGGCCACCAAAGCGGGCTCCTGATCCGTAAACAATCGTCCAGCCCTCAGCGCGGTGCCGCTCGCGGCAAAATATCCCGGCGTCACACTTCGAAGCATTGCCACGGGCCGCGCGAGGACCATGCTCTGAAAGTCCGTGTCCGTGGACTGGAAGATCGTGCGGCTGGCGCCGGACGATGCGGAGGTGGCGGGCAAATCGCTGATCGCCCCAGCGGCTTGAACACCCGGGATAGCTCGAACATTCGAGGTCATCTCGCGATAGAACGCTATGCGGCTTTCCCCGCTTTCATAACGCTGACCGAAAAGCGATAGGTCCACCGCGAGGACCCGCTCCACATGGTAGCCACGGTCCGCGCTCATAACGTTCATGAAGCTGTGCAGGAGCAAGCCGGCGGAGGCCAGCAGCGCCGTTCCGAGCGCCATCTCAACTCCCACCAGAAGCTGGCGAAAGCGCACAGCGGAGCTCCCTCCGAAAGCACTCTTGGCCGCTTCCCGAAGTCCCGCCGCGACGTCCTTCCGGTAAGCCTGGCGGGCCGGAAAGAACCCGCACAAGATGCCGGTAACCAGGCTCGCCGCCAGCGCAAACAAGAAGATCGGCGCATTCACTCGCGGATCCGCCAACAGGCGGACGTCATCGGGACCGTGAGCTGCCAACAGGCCCGAACCATACGCGGCGAGGACAGCGCCGAGCGTTCCCCCGAGAAGCGCGAGCAACGTCGTCTCGGTGAGCGTCTGGCCGATAATGCGCATCCGCCCCGCTCCCAGGGCGATTCGCGTTGCGAACTCGCTTCCCCGGCTCGCCACCCTCGCCAGAAAGAGATTCGCGATGTTGGCGCACGCCGCCAGGAGGACCAGGGTTGAAGCAGCGAAAACGAGCAGGAGCCGGGACCGGACCTTTCCCGCATAGATTTCGCGGACCGGTACCAGTTGAGTGATCAACTCTGTCTTCAGCTCCGGAGCCTGCTCTCGGACCAACCGGTTCAGGATCGCCTGGAGCTGCTGTCGGCCGCGCTCGGGGTTCTCGCCTGCCCTGACCCGGGCCAGCACTCCATGGTCCCAACTCTCGCCCTGAAGCTCCTGCGGTGTCGGCGCGATTGGCTTCCAAAGGTCAATCCGAGGCGCGAATGCGACGACCGGATTCAGGAGTGTTCCAGTGGGAACCAGCATGGATGGGCGCAGCCACGCCCACCACGACGTGACTCTCTCCGTTCACATTAATGGTTCGGCCGACCAATCCAGGGTCGGAACCATAGCGCCTTCGCCACAACCCATCGCTGATCACGACCACCTTCTCTTTTCCGGGCTGTTCCTCGCCGGGGGAAAAGCCGCGGCCGAGGGCGACCGGAACACCCAAAAAAGAAAAGAAGTTGGCCGAGACGCGCGCCCCGCCGAGGCGCTCCGGCTCCCCGTCGCCGGTCAGATTGCATTCCCAGGCGCGCAAAGCAGCCATTGAGGAGAAAGCAGTGTCTGCCTTCCGCCACTCCAGATACGTCTGCACCGGAACGGGAAGGCCCGCGAATTGGGCGCGGCGCTCGGGAATGACGACTTCGACGGAGTAGATCTGGTCCGGTTCTGAGTAAGGGAGCGGCTTCAAAAGGACCGCGTAGACGACGCTGAAAATCGCGGTATTCGCTCCTACCCCCAGCGCGATCGTGATGATCGTAGCCGCCGCAAACCCCGGGCTCTTCCCCAGAGATCGGCAGGCGTAGCGGATATCCCGCAACAAATGAGCGAACCATTCGACAGGCCTCTGGTCCCGACACTCGTCCTTGGCCAGCTCCAACGCACCGAACTCGCGGCGAGCTCGCATCTCCGCCTCTTCCCGGCCCAAACCCTGACTGAGGTAATCGTCGATCTGGTTTTCCAGATGGAAACGCAGTTCCGCGTCCATCCGCCGTTCCCAACGCCGTCGACTAAACCAGACGTCCCACTTCATTGTCTTGTTTCCTCAGTCCGCTGATTCGAGAACCAGAGAAATCGCATCGCAGAGACGCTTCCAACCGGCAGTTTCGGCGTCAAATTGCGCCCGTCCTGCCTTTGTCAGGCTGTAGTACTTCGCCTCGCGCCCACCTTCGGTTGTCCTCCATTCGGATTGGAGCCACCCCCGGTTCTCCAGTCTGTAGAGCGCGGGGTAGAGGGATCCTTGGCGAATCTGGAGGGCGCCCTGTGAAATCTGCTGGATGCGTTGGGCGATCGCGTACCCGTGGATCGGCCGGAGGGCGGTGACCTTCAGGATCAGCATGTCGAGCGTTCCCTGGAGAAGCTCGGCATCGCCGGACGCCGTGTCGTTATGCCTAGTCATTCTAGATATAAGGTAGAGCGATGATACCTAGGATGTCAAGGCATTGATCCAAATTGCGGATTTCGGATTGCGGCTTCAGCGCCGGCGAGACGATCAGGCGCCAGAGTTGCAGTCCGACGCCGACGGAGCGATAAAGAGAATATCAGTACCCAAAAGGCGAAGCGAGGAAGGGGTGACCGGCCAAGGTGCGGCACGGTGGACTGAAAGCGAGGGGCAGATTATGGAGACCAGAACGGACGAAATCGCGGATGGCATCTACCGATTCTCGACTTACATTGAACGGGCAGGCCTTGTCTTCAACCAGTACCTGGTTCTTGCGGAGCAGCCACTCCTCTTTCATTGTGGCCTGCGAAATCTTTTCCCTCTGGTATCGAAGGCAATGTCAGGCATCATGAACCCTAATCGGCTGCGTTGGATCTCATTCGGGCACGTGGAAGCGGATGAACTGGGAGGAATGAACGACTGGTTGACTGCGGCGCTTGATGCCGAGGTTGCTTTCGGGGCTGTCGGTTGCGCGGTGTCGGTCAACGATCTTGCCTTCCGTCCTCCGCGTCCGCTCAAAGACGGAGACGCCCTGGATCTGGGCGGGAAAGCCGTCCGTTACCTCTCGACCCCGCACGTCCCGCATGGCTGGGATGCAGGACTTTTTTATGAAGAAACAACCAGAACCCTGCTGTGCGGCGACCTATTCACGCGCCTGGGCGAGGTCCCGGCACGCACGTCAAACGATATTGTTGAGCCGGCCTTTGAAGCCGAGGACCAGTATCTTGCCACCGCCTTGACGCCGCTGACTGCACCGACGATCCGCCGTTTGACCGAGCTCGCCCCCGTCACGCTTGCATTGATGCACGGGCCGGCCTTCGATGGCGACTGCCGGAAAGCACTCGAGGAACTGGCCGATGGGTACGAAGTCCGACTGAATCAGCAGTTGGCCGGCAGGCAGTAGGCTCGAAGAAGTCCCGCCACTGTTCCGGACTACTTGACGCTGCTCCTGGAGGCGAGCCAGGTTCCCGAATTGTCGCTGCGCCGCATCTGCCGCTTCCTTCGTTGACAGACCATCCGCTTGCCGATCCGAGGTGCGCAGTTCGAGATGGAGCTTCATCTCCTCGGCAAGATCCCGATCGAACCGCCCTCGGCGAAAGCGAAAACACGGTCGGCGCAGGAATTCAGAAATTGGGCTATCTCCTTGACTCAAGTAGCCACTATATATTGTGTGCCGGGCAGGAGCAGCATTCCACAGAGTCATGGATCTCAGCGAGAGCGAGCGGCGAGCAATCACCGTAAGGAGCCGCGCACGGCAGCGAGCAAAGCGAGCGAGTAAGCGGACCAGCCACCCAGGCCCAGGGGGGCAGTCGCGAGTAGCAAGAGCCAGACTAAAGAGCATGTTGGCTGGTCCGCTTACTCGCTCGCTTTGCTCGCTGCCGTGCGCGGCTCCTTACGATCTCGCCGTAGCCAGCGGATGGCCGGGAGGCTCAAGTCGTGTACCGAACTTGGTCCAGGACGTGCCCGGCGCCTCAAGTTCCTCGACAACAATAGGTAGTGGCTACTGGAGTGAAGGAGATACCCGGTATTCGGAAATCCACATCATCAAGTCCCCTCCGGTCGCGTGAAGCACTTTTTGGATCGCCAGGCTGACACGCTCGTATTGCTCGATTTCCGAAAGGAGCTGTTTCTCCCCCATGCCCGTGAGCTGGTAGTATCGGGCGCGACGGTTGCCGGCAGTGACGCCCCACTGTGCGGTGACCCATCCCTTCAAAAGCATTCGCTGGAGCGCTGGGTAGAGGGATCCCTCTTCTACCTGCAATACCTCATCGGAGACCTGCTGAATGCAATTCGCGATCTCGTAGCCGTGCAGCTTGCCATGGCGAGCGAGCACTCGCAGGATGAGCATGTACAGGGTGCCCGGCGGAATCTCGTCACGTCTCGGTTTCTCTGACATAGTTAGACTATGCCAGTATCATTGGATGGGCGGCCGATGTCCAGCGAAGCAAGCGGGTTGTAACAGTAGGCAGATCGCATGCCCTTTTGCAGGGTCAGTGCGAGGGACGTGCGGTCAGCTAACTGTTACAACCCGCTTGCTTCGCTGGAAGGCGCTCGCGCGCGGCTCCGACAACACTCGGTTCCGGTCGACTCTTGCCAGGGCGGGCGTGGGGAAAACGGGTCAGTAAAAGGCTGTTTACACGCAAGTTAACATTTTCAACACCCTCGCTGCGTGCGCGCTGAAGACCTCGCTCACGGCTCCTCATCGTTCAAGGGACACTATTTTCAGGAGCAGTGCGGCTCCAAAACGGAGCATAGTTGCCCTGGGCGCCCTTTGTCGAGCCGGGCTTAGAGCTCTTATCAGGGGAGCAAGCTCACTCATTCCTCCCTCAATGCCTGGAGAGGATCGACGTTCGCGGCACGGCGAGCGGGGAGCCAGCAGGCCAGCAACGCCACGGTTGCCAGGAACAACGAGACGATAACAAATGTCAGCGGATCGGCGGGTTTCACCTCGTAGAGCAGATCAACCAGCACGCGGGTCAGGACGAGGGCGCCGGCGAGCCCGAGCACAACGCCGGTTCCCACCAGCGTCATTCCCTGCCGCTCAGTTGGATCGGCTGCCCGACAATAGTCGGATCCGAGCCGAAACGACGCACCCAGAGCGAGTGACCAAGCACCACCACGCGACTGTTGGCCTGCGTGAAGTCGTCGGCCTGAAATGTCCGTCCTAGCAGCGGAGGAACGCCGAGAACTTCGAACATCCCCTCGCCAAACCGGATGCCGGGAATAGACTCGGCCCGCTCGCCGGCCAGTATGCCGCCCCACGCCTCGGCTGCCGCCATCGATTCAAAACTCCGACCCTGCACGCGCCAATCCAGGAAATCAGCGGGCGACACCGCTCCCTGGCTTTCATGAAGGATCGTGACGAGGCGTTCGGGTTCCCGGTAAGAAAGGGGCTTGAGGAGCACACCGTCGACAACACTGAAAATGGCAGTGTTGACGCCGATACCGAGCGCCAGGGTCAGCACTGCTACCGCAGTGAAGCCTGGGCTCCAAAGTTTTTGTATATACCAAAAAACGGTAATCGGCGCCTGACCGGGGCGGTCGTTTTCTGCGTCATGTAAATCTATCTATATCAGCTCGGTAACGGGTTGCCGAACTGCGAGAGCGCCTGGAACCTCATCGATCAGTTCCTGGGTAGTCAACTGTGGTGGGAGGTTAGCCGTGACCTTTGCGCGCTTCGAAGAGCAACCTGCCCGGCGGCAATGGGGTCTCGCCGTAGCCGTTGCCGATCTGCACCGAAAAACCGGCGTCGATGAGCATTCTCTTGATATCTTCGCGTCCAAACAGGCGGACAAAGTGCGTCTCTTCTTTCCGCCGGTAGCCCCCCGCGACTTTTCGAAAAGTGATGATGCGCCGGGCGAGCAGATCCGACTCGACCGGCGTCCCCTCGGTAAGCACCGCCCAGTCTTCTCCGGTTCTCCACGTCCGATATTGGGTGACAGTCTCGGGTAGCTGGAGGATGAGATCAAAAAGGAAAACACCGCCCCGGGGTAAAGCGCTGAAGATCCGATTCGCCAAGCCTGGGAGTCGTTGCCGGTTGGACCGCTCCGCAGTCTCATAGTTGAGCGGCTCACCCGTGGACACGACCGCGGAACACGCCGGGATAGCGGCATCGTAGAGGGACTGACATCTGAGATCCGCTAGCGGCGCTTTCGCTCTTGCGAGCTCGAGCATCGGCTCGGAAGAATCAATGCCAACCACCTGGTAACCCGCCCTCGACAAAGCGGCGAGCAGAATCCCGCTCCCGCAGCCCAGTTCAACTACCGTCCCCTGGGTCAGGCCGCTCGATCTCAGCGTCTGGATAATGACAGGCGCCGCCCCCCGGGCCAACTCCCCGAATCCGAGGTTGTGGATGTAAGCCAGGTCTTCCTGGTAGATGCTGCTGCCCGAGTCTGTCATTGAGACACCTCGCCGATCGCACCGTCTCTCTTTGGATTAGCGGCGTCGTTGGATGCAGGGCCCTGGATGACTCCCACGACGTCCAGGTCATAGTCGGTGTAGCTCGTGTAGGTGCCTCGCAGCCAGAGGACCGCGGTCCGTTTCCCGTCCCAGGCGGGGACGGTCGGCCGGATGTTATCGACCGTCGAATCCCAGGTGATCGGTGTCCATGTCCAGCTGGCCCCTTCGTCCTCGAGTGACACCCTTGAAAATCTCGTGATGACGTTTCCCGTCGCCGGTGCTCACGAGCGGCTTTCCGGTCGCAGGCTCCACATTGGCCGAAAGGTAAACGACCCCGACGTGGTCGGGATCAATCGCGACCAGACCCGTGTAGTGGTCTTCTCCAGCGTAGAGACGGGTGCCGGCAAATGCCATCTCGTGGTCGTTCCATCGCGTCCCATTCCAGCGGGCATAGCGGTACCGGTGGTCGTCGTCGCTCAAGTGAACCGAATAAACGGCGACCGGGTTTCCCGCCTGGTCGAGCTCGAGATCGCACGGCCACGCCCGGTGGTCCGCGTCACCGGCGAACACGCGGGTCAGCGACGCCGGATCCACCGCGCCCGCCTGGAACTCCTGCAGAGGAGTGCCGTCGCTCCGGCGAATCATCCCGTCGCGCAGGAAACCGTGATAAAGGCTCGTGGCAACCGCCTGCTGGGGGTGGGCCTCCGTCGCAATGAAATGAATCGTGTCCCAGGCATTCGAGGCGTACTTCAGATACGGGCGGACGCGGTCGTTGGGGTCGTCAGGATTCTCGAGCAGGTGACCGAAATATCTGCCAGGAATTGCCCGCATCCTCTGAAATCGGCCGCGTTCGGGTCATATCCCTGCCCCCGATGGAAGTTGTACAGCCGGCCACCTTCGGCAACGAGGCGGAAGACGTTCGAGTAAGTGACGCCGGCTCCCAGATCCGCCGTCTGCTCCGTGCCCCAGCTTGCCAGATCGTCCCCGAGCGATTCGCCAGCGCATCAGCCGGTCCTCCCCGTGGCGGGAATAGACGGCAAGCGTCCTCCCGTCCGGCAGTGCAAGAAGAGCCGGGGAGTTGTGATCATCGGCGGGCTTGCAGCCCGGGGGCAAGGACGTGAACCACTCCGACACCAGCGGGCGACGTCGTAGACCGCGACTTCGATATTGCCGTCACGTTCCGCGCCGCCGCTACCCGATGCATTCGCAACTGAGCCGATCAACAACCTATCGCCGCTCGCAATCACTCGCTGGTCCTGGAACCAGCACCACCCTCCGTTATCGTTGAAAACGATCAGCTTGCCATTCACGTTGTCGCCCGCGCAAATAGACGCGACAAAGGCGAGGACAACCAGGAGTGCCAGTTGATTTCCTCCGGGAATCCTCATGGACTGATTATACTGGCCCGAGAGCAACGCTATGGACAATCACCGCGAAGAGACTGAATCGTCGCTCCATCCTGACACACGGTGCCGGCCTGCTTGCCGGCGGCTCCGCTGGTTTCCGGCTTCGCGCCGGCGCAGCCGCAAGCAACCGTCAGCGGGCGCGCGCCCGTTTTTCGACGTCCGAAAGTTCGGCGCGACCGGAAAACGCGAGGACAATTCCACCGCGCCGATCCGCGCGGCTGTCGATGCGTGCGCCGCCGCCGGAGGAGGGACCGTCTACGTCCCGCCCGGCCAATATACCGTGGGAACGATACAGCTCAAGGACAACGTCACGTTGCATCTGGAGGCGGGCGCCACCTTCCTGCTCAGCCAGTCCCGCGCCGATTTCCCCACTTCCCCTCGGACGATGATCTTCGCTGAGAACGCCAGGAACATCTCGGTGGTCGGGAAAGGGACACTGGACGGGCTGGCACAGTACGTCTTTCGTCGAAATGCGCGATCTGGACGTCGAGATCGCCGAAGAGATCGAGATCGCCCGCAAAGCCGGGATCGACATGCGCCGCTATTACCGCACCGGCATGCAGACGTACATGTTCATCCTGAACAACTGCACCAATGTCCTGCTGCGCGATGTCTCCATCATCAACTCGCCGCTCTGGACCGTGCGTCTGAACGACTGCGATCGGGTGTTCGTCCAGGGCGTCTACATCTACTCGGACCTTGAGAAGGGCGTCAATGCCGATGGGATCGACATCGTTTCGTCCCGGAACGTGACGATTTCGGATTCCATCATCGTCACGGCCGACGACGCGATCGTGCTCAAGTCGATGCCTCGCGGGAGCTCGGACTACCGCCAACCCGGTCGAAAACATCGTGGTGACAAATTGCATTCTCGAGTCCTCGTCCACGGCCGCTGATGATCGGCACCGAGACTCATGCCGATATCCGGCACGTGGTCTTCAACAACTGCGTGATCCGCAACTCGAACAAGGGCTTTGGAATCAACGTGCAGGACGGGGCGACCGTCAGCGATGTGGTCTTCAGCAACCTGACGATCGAGACGAGCCGGCGCCACTGGAACTGGTGGGGCAGCGCCGAGATGTGCAAGTTCGTTCTGAAGAAGAGGTCTGCTTCCTCGCGATTGGGAGCGATCAGGGACATCGTCGTCGATAACGTCATCGCCCACGTGCGCGGCACCAGCACGATGACGGGTCATCCCGAGACGGCCGCTCGAGAACATCAGGATGTCCGGGATCCAGATGTTTATGAAGCCGGAAAACACAAAGGACAAACGAGCGACGGACGCGATGAGGATAGAGGGCGTCCGAGGTCTCCGGGTCCGGGACCTGTCAGTCAATTGGCGGGAGGATCGAAACCGAAGCGAAGTGGCAGAGCGCACTGGTTCTCAAGAAGGTGTCGGATTTCGACATCGCCGCGTTTCTCCGGCCGCCAGGGACTGCAAAGCAGCGACGTGCCTGCGATCATCATCGATCAGTCAGCCGATGGAGTGATTCACGATTCGAGCGCCGCCGAAGGCTGCAGGAGGTTCATCCACCTGCAGGGAGCGGCGACCAAACAGATCGTCCTCAGAAACAACGACGTGGGGAAGGCCGAAAGAGCTGTCACGTTCGAAGACGACGCCGTCAAGAAGGCGGTCGAGCTCAAGTAGTTTCTTTTTCGTGTCTTTCGTGTCTTTCGTGGTTAAAAGCAAACGCATTAAACCACGAAACACACGAAACACACGAAAGAGCCCCCCTCCTACCCGCCTGAGCTTAGCACGGTCACGCGAGAAGTACGGGAGATGCTCCACCACCAGGCAAGGCATTCGACCGCCGTTCCGCATGGGAAGCTCTCTTTGGATTAACATGGATGGATAGTCCGACCTTCAAAGGAACCCATCGTGAAAAAAAGTCAGAAAGCTCTGGCTGGCAGCCTGCCTTGTCCTCCTCCTGGCGTTGGTGCTCGGGGCAGCCGCCTTTCAATACCTCCGTGTGGAGCCCCGGCTGCGGGCCGAGATGATTCGCGCGATCGAGCAGAGTCTTCGATGGCACGGCCCAGATCGCGGAACTGCGGTTTTCCGGCTTCCCGGTCATCACCGTGACCGGCAGGAAACTCGTCCTGCGAAAACACGACACGGCCGGACTGCCGCCACTCATTTCCGTGGAGGAATTCCAGGCCACAGCTGGAATCCTGGCCATCCTTCGTTCTCCCAGGCGTATTGAGCGCGTCTCGCTCAAGGGGCTGCAGATTAACGTTCCGCCAAAGCGCGAGAAAGACGCGGAGGGCAACAACCCCGACCGAAAAGAAGGGAACGGCCTGCAAAATGCTTCCTTCGTAATTGAGACGGTCGAGGCCGACGGGACCGTGCTCCGGATTCTTCCGAAAAAGACCGGAAAGCAACCGCTCGTTTTTGAACTGTACAAACTGAAGCTGAAAAAGGCGGGAACCGGCCAGCCGATGGCTTACGACGCGGTTTTGAAGAACGCGACGCCGCCGGGCCTGATTGACACGCAGGGGCAATTCGGACCCTGGGACACGGATGACCCGGGGAACACCCGGACAACAGGCAAATACGTCTTCAACGATGCCGACCTCTCGGTCTTCAAGGGGCTCTCTGGCCGCCTCAATTCGCGAGGGAGTTTCGGCGGTGTGCTTCAACGCCTGGAAGCGGACGGGACGACGGATACCCCCAAGTTCTCGATCGACAGGGCCGGGCATCCCGTTCACCTGCAAACCACGTTTCACGCGATCATCGACGGAACCAACGGAGACACTCTGCTGCAACCAGTCACAGCCCGTTTCGGAAGATCGGAAGTCGTCTGTCACGGCGGGGTCTACGAGAAGGAAGGGACGCGCGGGAAGTCAGTCGTGCTCGACGTCAAAATGGATCGAGGACGAATCGAGGATGTGCTAAAGTTCGCGGTTCGATCCCGGCCCCCCATGGTCGGACCTGTTTCGTTTCGAGTCAAAATGGATATTCCGCCGGGGGACGAGGACATTGTGCAGAAGCTTCAGCTTCAGGGATCGTTTCAACTCGTACGTTCCGAATTCAGCGATCCGCAGATCCAGGACAAGATCGAGAGCCTGAGTCGGAAGAGCCGCGGCGACCTTGAGGAGGTGGACGAGAGCGATGAGCGTATCGTTTCCGACCTCCGGGGCCAGTTCGTACTCCAGGATGGAACCGCCTCGTTTTCGAAACTCTCGTTCAGTGTACCCGGAGCACAAATCCGTCTCGACGGCCATTACGGACTCCTAAATGAGGACCTGGATTTCAGGGGGAAGCTGTTGATGCAGGAGAAGCTGTCGAACACGCAGAAGGGCATCAAGAGTGCGCTCCTCAAAGTTCTCGACCCGTTTTTTAAGGGGAAGAAAGGCGGGACGGAATTGCCGATCAAAGATCACCGGCAACCGGGAAGATCCGAAATTCGGGCTGAACTGGTAGCCATCGCCCGGGCGATGTCTCTCTTTGACACTTTCCGCCCGACGGCTGTAGCCTACCCCAGTTATGAAAACACGATTGCCGTTCGCGGTCGGGCGTTTTACTCTTCCTTTTGATGTTTGCCGCATTGCTCAGCGGCTTTTCCGGAACAGTGGCGACAGCCGGTTCGGACGGCCTGACGCTGACAGTCCTCTACGACAATATTCCCTTTGCCACCGATCTCCAGACCCACTGGGGCTTTTCCTGCCTGCTTGAAAAGGGCCCGACCCGGATTCTTTTTGACACCGGGGCGAACGGTGAGACGCTGCTCTCGAATGTCAAGGCTCTAAGGCTCGACATCACACGTCTGGATGCCATAGTCTTCTCTCACCTTCACGCTGACCACACTCAGGGGTTTCGGGGACTGGCGGGAGTGGTCCCAACTGGTACTCCCGTCTATCTGCTCGAGTCCTTCCCGGCTGAGTTCAAACAGGCGGTCAAGGCAATAGAGGTGCGCGATCCGGTTGTTCTTCCGGACAGAGACTTCCGGACGACAGGCGAGTTGCCCGGAACGCCGATCAACGAGCAGGCCCTCCTTATCAGAACGGAACGAGGCTTGGTCGTCCTGACAGGCTGTGCCCACCCTGGCATTGTGAACATCGTGAGGCGGGCGAAGGAGATCAGTGGAGAGAAGATCCACCTGGTTATGGGCGGATTTCACCTTCTTCAGACACCGGCGGGGGAAGTGGAAAGAATCGCGAAGGAGCTCCGCTCGCTCGGAGTCGAACGCGTCGCTCCCAGCCACTGTACCGGAGACGCGGCGATTGAAATCTTCAAGACGGAGTACGGGCCGGATTTCCTGGCGAGCGGGGCCGGAAGGATTCTGCACGTTGATGGCGCACCAGCGTCGGATTGACGGTCCCGCCATGGCAAGGAAACACGGCCAGCAGGGGACACTGTTTTTTTTCGGTCCCCGTTTGGAGAGCGTCCCCTATTCCGTCCCTGGCGATCTGCCCGCTTCGCGAATTTTCAGAATTGCCCGAGATCCTGGACGATACGCATAAGAATCCGGAAGCGACGGCCCCTATCCGTCATGGCTCGCACCTCTCCCATGACACTCGAGAAATCGGTTCGGGCTCTCTTCGCCACGCCTCTACGGCAGGTTAAAGAACCGGCGATCGCTTGAGATTCCTTCCTTTGCCTCCTATGATGCCAATCTACATCCGAAGTCGAGGAGAATCTAATGGACCTGAAATCATCCCGTCGTGTTTTCCTTTCTTCAATCGCCGCGCTTCCGGTTGCGAAAGCTCTGACCCCGCTCCCGACGGTCCGTCATGTCCAGCTTGGCAAAACGAACCTGAAGATCACGAAATTCGTGTTTGGGTCCATGATCACCTCCGATCAAACGGTGATCGAACAGGCCTTCGACATGGGCATCAACTGTTTCACCACTGCCCGCGACTATCAGGGTGGCAACAACGAGCGACTTCTGGGCGCTGCGCTCAAAGGCAAGCGTGACAAGGTCATCCTTTCCACCGAGAGCATCGACATGATGTGGCGGCCCAAGACAGAGAAGGAAACCGCCGAATATGTGCTGAACAACCTCGACATCAGCCTCAAAGAGCTCCAAACGGACTACGTCGACCTTTTCTTCCTGCACCACAAGGACGAGCCCGGCTGGATTCCGGAAGAGGTCGTGGAAGCAGTGCGCATCGCCAGGAAGCAGGGCAAGATACGGCATGCCGGCATCACCACCCACGCTCTTCCCAAAATGGCCGAGTATCTCGTGAAGAGCGATCTGTTCGAAGCTGTCATCCCGATGTACAACTTCACCATGGATGCCGAAATGCACGCGGCCGTGAAGAAAGTGCATGAGGCGGGGATAGGCGTCATTGCGATGAAGGTTCTGGCGGGCGGTCTGCGCGGCAGGAATCCCCTGCCCCAATTCAAGCGAGAGGGTGCCGTCGTCGCAGCGCTGAAATGGGCATTGAACAACCCGAACGTGGATGCGGCGGTCACCAGCGTGACGGATGTGGCCCAACTGGAGGAGAACATCCGCGCCATGAACGAGCCGTTCACGGACGGCGAACGCCAGTTGCTGGCCGTGGCGCTTGAGCAGCTCGGGCCCAATTACTGCAGGCTCTGTGGACGGTGCAATGGGACCTGCGTCAAAGGCTTGCCGATTCCCGAGATCCTGCGCTGCGGCATGTATGCCGAAGGCTACGGCCAGTTCGCCCTGGGACGAGGCAAGTTCCTCGAGACTGCCCCCGGAATTGCGCGGCGGCAGCTGCGGCGAGTGCTCGAGCTGTTCCGTCCGTTGCGCGTATGGCTTGAAGGTAGCCGAAAAGATCAGGCACACCAACGAACTGCTCACATAAATCACCGGGCCGGTCATCCCCTCGAGAAGCTCGACAGCCAAGAAGTCCCTGGCAGGATCTGGTAGCATGACCATGTTGCCATTCGCGGTAAATAAGAAAGATCGGAATCCCAAGGAGACAAGATGGGAAAGCTGGATGGGCGGCGCACATTTTTGAAGACCGGCGCGCTGGCGGCGGCTGGGCTGATGATCGGCGAAAGCGGAGCGCGGCCAAATGACACGCGCCCTGCTGCGGCAGACGTTATGCCCACGCGGAACCTGGGCAAGACGGGCCACCCGGTGGGGCTGTTCAGTTTGGGCGGACAATCCGCGCTGGAGCTGGCGAACAATGATGCAGTTGCCATCCCGATCATCGAGCGTGCGCTCGATTTGGGCGTCAACTACATCGACACGTCGTCCATCTACGGGGGTCCGGAGCGGCCAAGCGAACGCTACATCGGGCAGGTGCTGAAGCGCCGGCGCAAGGAGACGCTGATCGGGACAAAGAGCAAGGAACGGAGCCGCGACGGTTCTCTGCGCATGTTGGAACAGTCGTTGAAGCTGCTCCAGACCGACGTTGTGGACGTCTGGCAGTTGCACGACATCGGCACGATGACCGATGTGGAGGAAGTGTTCGCCAAGGGCGGAGCGATGGAGGCGTTCGAGCAGGCACGCGAGCAGAAGATGGTGCGTTTCCTCGGTATCACGGGCCACCACAGGCCGGAGGCGCTGATGGAGTGCATTCGGCGGTTCCCGTTCGACACGGTGCTGATGGGGATCAATGCCGCCGACCTGCACAGCCACAGCTTCGCGGCGGATTGCTGCCGCTGGCGCTCGAACGGCGCATGGGCATCATTGCGATGAAGGTGCCGGCGCGGGGACGTATTCTGGCGTCGTGGACGCCGCCGCCGGTCGAGCGGCAGAAACGGATGTGGGAAGCCGGGGCGAATATCACGACCAAGCCGGGCACCCTGACCATGCGCGAGGCGTTTCACTGGGTGCTGTCGCAGCCCGTCAGCACCGCGATTATCGGGATCGACTCGGTTGCGCAGCTCGAGGAGAACGTCGCCTTGGCGCGCGAGTTCACCCCATTGAGCGAGGCTCAGATGGCGGCGATCACGGACAAGACGAAGCCGGTGGCGGAGCAAGCGCTATGGTTCCGGCACTTCGAGCGCGCGTAGGGGAATAAGGGGAGGCCCGGAAACCAGGCACGACGCGGGAATCCTCAGGTGCGACCCCGTTTCACGGCCCCCCTTGATGCTCAGCGGCTGCCAGGCCTTGCGTTGCCGGTCGCGTTACCCGGGTTCTTCAGCCCCGGAACCCATTTTTCGGCGTTTAGGCGATAGAGCTTAACGAGAACCGCCTCCGGGAGAGCCAGCCCCTTAATTTGGCGGTTCTGGTAAACCACCGTCCCGTCCGTCGCAAAGTACTTCCAGTCCCGAAGATATTCCTCTTCCCAGCGCGCGATCGCCTGGTCTGGGTTATCCGTCGGCATCAAAACCAGATCGGTGGCATAAAGCACCCGGTCCTGATACCTGGTCAGAAACGCCCGCACTTTTTCCCGGGGCTGAATCATGAGGTCGGGCACCCGGGCGGCGGTGTCGACGACGAAATTCGGGTAACGCTCGAACCGCCGGGCGATCTGGTCGACATCGTCCTCCATGCTCCCCAGGTGAGCGCCGACGACGCGCAGCTTGGGATGGCGCTCCAGCAGGCGGTCGCGAGCCGACAGGATGGTTTCCTTGGCGGGCCGGTCAGGGTGGAGATACATGTGCCAGTCAGGGTTCGCCTTGTAGTAGGAGTAATGAGGGCTCTTCGGATCCAGCGGCTTCCAGGCGGCGGTCGGCTCGGCAATGTGAGCGTAAAGCGTCTTTCCCCGGGATTCGATGAATTCGAGGATCGGGGTAAAGACCGGATCGTCCGGCATGAGATAACGACCGGACCGGGACCGGAGCTCCATGCCGATGTCTTTGTATATCTTCACGGCCACCGCCCCGTTCTTGAACGTAGGATCGAGGTCCCGAATCACGCGTTCGGCAAAACCCGCCTTTTCCCAGTCCCGAGGATCGAAAGTCGAGCACCAGGCCCACCGGCCCTTGCTTTGCCGAAATAACTCGAGCGCCTTGGCGTGCTGAGGTTCGGCTTTTTCAAAGCCCGGATCGTGCAGGTCAACCACGCAGATGTTGACCAGACGCATATTCAGTTGGTTGAGAAGCTGCGAGAATCGAGGCGACGAGTTGAAGATGTGGGCGTGAGCATCGATAGGCGATAGCCGGGCGAGCGAAGACCGGGCCTCACCCGATTTGTCGCTTCCGCCGGTTTGTCTCCAGGCGACAATCAGACAAAACGAAAGAGTGACCAAGACAAGAACTCGGTTTTTCACGGGTGAGCCCTCCTGTCCTTATTGTAGACGAACCGGTTCGGACGTCTTTCCGGGTAGGATCTGAGCAGTTGCCCCCTTAGGCGTTTGCGAGCTTTCAAGGGGCGGCCATCTCGGAATCGGGGGCTCCAGTCCGTTCGGGTCAGCGGAGCTTTTCGAACAGCTGCATTTCGCGGTCGGCGTCCTCCGTGCGGCCGAGGGTGCGGTAGGCGCGGGCCAGCACAAAGTGCGCCTGCGCGTTGCGGGGGTCGAGGCTCGCCGCCTTCTCAAGGTGCGGGACCGCCTCCGCCGCCCGGTCGGTCTTCACCAGCTGGTTGCCCAGTTCAAATCGGGCCGCAGCCTGAGAGCCGTCGAGCTCGACCGCGCGCCTGAGCATCTGTTCCGCCTTTTGCGCCGCCCCAGGGCTCGCTGCCGCGGCCCACGGCAGCAGCAGCACCTTCCCATACTCGGCGTAGAACCGGGCATCAGACGGAAAGAGTTTTAGCGCCTTTCTCAAACGTGGCCACGGCATCCTTGGGCTGCAGCAGGTTGGTCTGCGCCAGCGCCAGCCCGAGCAGCGCCTCGCGCGACCGCGGATTCAACCGGACCGCCTGCCGGAACGACTGCACGGCCGGGCCGTGGAGCCCCTGTGCGGATTCCAGCTCCCCTTTCAGCTCGAACAAAGCCCCCGACCCCGGATGTCGCGCCGCGCCTCGCCTGACCACTTCCAGCGCCGGGTCGAGCCTGTTCCGTTGCAGGTGCAGTCTGCCCAGATCCAGGAAGTTCGCAGCTTCGGCCGGGAAACGGTCGACGGCGAAGGAGAGGATCTTGACGCCGGTCGCCTCGTCTCCTTCCTTTATGTAACACCAGGCCAGCAGGTTCAGCACCGCTCCGTCCGACTCCGATGAATTCGCGATCGGTTCGAGCAGTTCCCTGCTCTCCCGGTAACGCCCGGTCTGATATCGGATCCGGGCAAGCTGATACGAAAGGAGGGCCGGTCTGGGATAGGCTGCATTCTTCGCCGCCAGGAATAGCGCGTCCGCCGTCTCCCAATCGCTCGCTTCCATGGCGACCTGGCCGCCAAGGTAAAAGGCGGCTGGGTCCGCGTGAAGCCGCTGCAGCTCCGTCAGCCAGGCACGCGCCTTCTGCTTCTGATCGACGCCGTAATAGGAACGGGCCAGGGCCGCCATGTGATCGGGACTCTGCCGGACCAAGTCGGGCACCTGCTCGAGCGATTGTAATAGCTTGTGCGATACTTCTGCTCGCGTGCGCGGACGAATCCCAGCATCAGGATAGCCTCTCGGTCACCGGGATTCGCCTTGAGAATTGTCTGGAGGTTTGAAGCGGCAGCGGCGAAGCGGCCGAGCCGAACCTGATTCGCGGCAAGGTTGCGGCGCAAGTCCAGATTTCCCGGCGCCAACCGGAGCGCTTTCTCGAAAACCCGGCTGGATTCCTCAAGCCGTCCCTGCATCCCGAGCGCGCCCCCAAGCAGCGACAGCGCATTCGACGTCATTCGGCGCCAGTTCGAGCGCCCTGCGCAACTCGGTCTCGGCAGTTTTCAGGTCGCCGCCCTCCATGAGTTCCGCGGCGTGTCGGGTGAACTGATCGACCGTAGAGGACGTCTGCAAAGAAACGCGCTTCAATATGCGGGGAGCAGAGTAACAGCGAAAGAACAACTCCAGAAAATGCCGTCGATGTGCTCAACATATTTTTACCGCTGCGGACCGGCGGCGGCGGGTTTTCGCACGGAAAACAGCAGGTTCTGCATGGACGGCGGAGTCTGCGTGCCGGGAGGAAAGAGCTTGTTCAGCCGTTCCACCTCGGCCAGTTCGGCGCGGAGTTTCTCGCTCTGTCGCCGGTGAACCGGTAGAGGGCGGCCATCTGCCAGTGCGCGTCGGCCATGTCCGGGAAAAGCCGGATCGCCTCCCGCAGGTGGGCCAGCGCGGAAGCGTAGTTCTTCATGTCCAGCGCAATTTTCCCCGCCTGCATCTGCATATAGGGATCTTCGGGCGCCAGTTCCACCCCGCGCGAGATGACCTTGTAAGCGTTCTCGTTGTCGTTCGGATCGAGGTCCTTAATAGCCAGGGCGAGGTGAAAATACGCCGCGGGAACTGACGAGCCGAGGGCAATCGCCGACTGCAGCAGCTGCTTGGCTTCCGCGGCCTGGTGCTGGCCTTGCAGGATGATGCCGTGGATCACGTACGGCATCGGCCATTCCGGCCATTGCGCTTCGATCTTCGACAGCTGCTGTATGGCCGAGGTGGTCTGGTTCATCATCTGCAGCACGACGGTCCGAGCCAGCGCCAGATCGGCGGAATTCGGCACGTGCCGCTCCGCCTGCTCGAGAAGCTGGAGGCACTCCTGAAATCTCCGGTGTTTGATGAGGAACGAGCATGCCTGGAAATACAGGTCCGGTCGTGTCGGCGCACTGCGCAGCGCCAGATTCAGGGCGGCCACCGCATCGGTGAAGCGGCCCAGCTCATCGAACAACTGGGCTTGGAGCAGGTAATAGTTTCCCGATCGCCGCGAATCCGGGATTTCGTCGAGTGTTGCGAGGGCCGCGGCCGGCGCCCGAAGTGTGGAATTTCGCCTGAACGTAATCGAGCGACAACTCTTCGGTCCCGGCCGGATCCTTCAGCAGCGGCTCCAGCAGCGGCAGCGCCGTCGAGTACTGTTCGAAGGCCAGCAGCACGTTCGTCAGGCGGGCGAGGAGCCTGCGCGTCAACGGCCCCAGGTTTGAAATTCTCGGTGACGAGGGCCATCGCATCGGCCGTCCTTGTTCTGCTTGAAAAGCAACTCCGCAAGCGTGATCTTCAGCTCCAGATCGCTTGGACGTTGTTCGATGGCCTGCTTCAAGGCAGCTTCGTCGCGCTGGGCCTGCAGATCGGGATCCAGGCTCAGGTATTCGAATAGTCCCGGACCGGGGACGCGTCTTCTCTTTGGCGCCGACCCAGCTGCTGGAATCGGGCGAGTGCCTCCGCCATCTCGCTGGTCCTGCCGAGTGCCCGGAGAGCCCGGCTGAGGTGGAAGTAGAGATTCCCATCCTCGGGTTTCTTCTGGATCGCCTTGCGGAGATAGTCGGCGGCCGGCTCCGGCCGATTCACCTTTAATAGTGCGCGGCCCATCTGTTCCAGCGCCTCCGCATTTTCCGGATCCACAGCCAGGTAAGCCTCCAAGTCGGCCACGGCTTCCTCGGTGCGGTCCATCTGGAGCAGCAGGAGACCGCGCGCATATCGCGCCTCTTTGAGCGCAGGGCTCAGCGCGAGCGCATTGTTAATCGATGCCAGCGACTGCTCTCTATCTTCCAGGGACTGGGCAACGGCCAGCTTGTAGTATCCCCAGGGGTCCTTCGGGTGTTTCTTGACGTATGCCTCGAGATCCGTGAGCCCTTCGCGGACCCTGAAGCTCAGGGTTAGCGCCAGTGCCCGTTCGCGCCGTGCGATCTCGTCGTCGGGTCTCAGTTTCAGGTACTTCTCGTAAGCGATCGCGGTGTCGGCGAAGAAGCCTTGATTGTAAGACGTCTGTGCCATTAGCAGCAGGATGTCAGGCCGGTCCTGCGCCAGATTGTGCGCTCGGACCAGGATAGGGAGGGCCTGCGACTCCTTGCGTCCAAGGATCAGGGCACGCGAGAGGCCCACCATGGTGTCGACATCCCCCGGCCGGACCTGGAGCGCGCGCTCGAATACCGCGGTGGCGCGGTCCGTGTGACCGGCGCGGAGGGCGGACATGCCGAGATTGTACAGGACATCAAAGTTGGCAGGATCGGATTGAAGGACGACGGCGAAAGAGGCTCTCGGCCTCGGCAAACCTCTCCATGGCGACAAACGCCATGGCAAGGGCGAAACGATACCGGAGGTCGGCCGATGCTTCCTTCTCGAGCTCCGCGAGCAGGGCTTCCGCCGCAGCTTTCCGGTCGGAACCCCACAGCGCCCGCAGATGGAGCAACCGGACCGGGAACTCCTGCTGCTCGGATTTCGGCAGGCGGGTGAGGCAACGGAGCGCAACCGGGAAGTCCTTTTGGTCCACGGCCAGTCGAGCCAGCTGCAGATTGGCGTTGGGATGGGAAGGCTCGCGTGCCAGAACCTTCTCGAAGGAGTTTCGAGCCTTTGCCGCATCGCCCCGCGCCAGGTAATGGTTCCCGATATTGTTCAGAAGCGGGGCGGAATCGGGGGCGAGCTTGATTGCCTTCAGGTAGGCGTCTTCAGCCTCCTGGTAACGTCCCTGGGAATCAAGGACGATACCCAGGAGACTGAGGGCCCGAAGATCGCCGGGGTGAGACTTGAGTATTCGAACGCAGCCCCTTTTCGGCTTCCGCGAACCTGTTCTGTTCGACGGCCGAGGTAATAGCCCGGTAGGGGTCTTCCTGCTGAGCTGAGCGCCGGCGATTCCCAGCGACATTGCCAGGAGCGCGACAAGACACTTCATGGTCGACAGAATACATGAAAGTTCGGGTTCAATGGAGTTCCGAGTTCGGAGTTCTGGGTTCCGAGTTCGAGAGTGTCCGATTCGACAGAGTCCGAAGGTCGCGGAAGCAGGGCGCAGCGATTCTGCCTTCGGATTCAGAGTTCGGCTGAGAGTCAGAACTCAGACTCCGGGCTCAGATTCGACGAATGCCGAAGCGCAGGGCGAGGGCCGCAGCTGACTCTCTTTCGTTCCATGCCGTCGGGGCTCGGCGAAGCTCGACTCGAACTCAGAACTCAGAACTCTGAACGCTTCGCGGTCGGCCTGACCGAAAGCTCCGGCCAGGCCGATCGCAACAACGAGGTGGACTCTTACCAGTACAACTTCAGAGCCATCTGAATTTCACGCGGGCGGTTGGCCTGGTAGGAAACCACTCCGAACTGGCCGCCCTCAACGGTGATGTTGGGTCCGCCAAAGATCGGGTGGTTGAAGGCGTTAAAGAACTCCGCCCGATATTCCATCCGCATGCCTTCCCTGACCGAGCCGATGTTGAAGTCCTTCATGAGTGTCAGGTCGGCGTTGCTGATTCCGGGCGTTCGCACGGTGCCCAGGGTCCGCGGCGCATTCCCGATCGTGTAAGGATCGGGTTTCACGGCAACCTCCGGATTGGCAAAATACTGGTCCCTCCAGTTGGACCCCGTGTTCCGAACCAGGGTCCCGGTCAGGTTCGGGCGCTGGTCCCCGTAAGTCGGCAGACTCTGCCCGCCGGACAGGCCGAGCGCGAGGGGCTGACCGGAGGAGAACCGCAGATGCCGGTCGTTCTCCAGCCGCCGAGAACGGCATCCAGGAACGGGTTCCATGAGCTCCCGAACTGCTTCCCCCTCCCGAACGGGAGGTGGTAGACGTACGACAGGTTTAGGACCTGCGGGATGTCGTACTGGGACAGCGACCTCTCCAGCCGCCGGTTATTGGGATTCTGCAGGCTCGTGGACCCACCCAGCCAGGTCAATCCGCCGTGACCAACCGAAGAGTCGTCGAGGGATTTCTGGTTCGTGTAGGCAACCAGGAACTGCAGCCCGTTGGAAAACCGCTTCTCGACCCGCAACTGGAACGAGTGATAGATCGAATTCCCCACCGGGAGTGTCAGGGCGCCCACGTCCACATACTGCGGGTACGGTTTGAGGAGCTGCGCCTTTGTAACCGTTGGGGTGTTCATTGGCGAGCCGGCCGGGAGTTTCCCGTAGAACGGGTTGGGGACGTACGTGTTCAGATCGGCAATCTGCTCATCCGAATACGTCTCGATCTCCGGCCCCAGATGGTTCAAGCCCCCGGCGCCACCAAAGTAGAGCTTGGTGCCCTTCTTGCCGATGTAGTTCGCATCCACAACGATGTTGCTCAGGAGTTCCCGCTGCACGCCCACTGACCATGTCTGCTCATAGGGCGTGAGGTGGACAAGCTCCTTCATCGGCGCACCTGTGAAGCTGTCTCCAAGGAAGGAAGAGTCTCCATCCGCCGCCCCGACGGGCAGTAGCGGACCACCATTCGGGAACGGATCCGACATTCGGCCACACGGAGTTACGCCGTCGTACTGGTAGGTCGACTCCCAATTCGAGGTGCGGGAGAAGCCCTGGAACCCGGAGCCGACGCCAGAAGCACCCGTGATCACGATCGAATAGAACAACCCGTACCCGCCGCGGACCACGGTCTTCGGATTAACCTGGTAGGCGAAGCCGACGCGCGGAGCGACATTGTTCTTGTCCCAGGAGAAGTACTGACGGTCCTCCGAGTTGACAAACTTGACCGACGCCCTTCAGGTTCGGGAAACCTTCGACTTGGCCTGCAAGCGGAGATGGGGCGTTGGGATCGAAATAGCTGCCCCGGTCGAACCGATCCGTGCGCGGCGTGTTCAGGTCGTAGCGCACGCCGAGGTTGACCGTCAGCTTCGGGGTCATTTTCCAGTTGTCCTGGACGTAGGCGGCGTACTGGAAGCTCTGGGTCGCTCCGAATACGGGCACCTCGTAGCCGCCCCAACCGCCGTTTACGCCCGAACCGGTCAGGAAGCTGGCCATGGCGTCGCCGCCGCCCCATCCCAGGGATGCTCGGACATGCCGGCATACTCGAAGTCGTACACTCCGTTCGGTTCGCCGGGCTGAGCATAGTTGAGGCGGTGCATACGCCCCTCGCCACCGATCTTCAGCTCGTGTTTACCGCGGACCTGGCTCAATGCGCCGAGCAGGTGCCATGTCTCCGTCGCCTGCTGCATGATCCCCCAGGGCTGGGAACCGATGTCGGACAACCCAGGCTGGATGGTGTTGTAGTCTCCGATATAGATCGCGGGGGTCGCCAGGAAGCCGGACGTGCGCGTGTACTCCGGCAGTCCGAGGTCCTGAACCGGATCATAGCCCTCGACAGTGGCAATCGTGTCTTCGCGCACGAACTTGTTGCGCACCCAGCCGAACGTGGTGGTGAGAATCGTGGTGGAGCTGATCGTCCGGTTGTAGTTCGTCGCGAAGAAGTGGGCGATGTTGTCGGACGGGCCGTTGGTGGCCGAGCTAATAGGCGTTGGAGGTTCCCGGCCAGATTTCCCCGGTCGTCCCGAGACCCTTGCTGATCGCGTATTTGACGCTCAGGATGTTGCTGTCGTTGATGCTGTAATCGACCTTCGTGTCATAGGAGTTGTTGGTCGAGTTGCTCGACCCCGCCCCGACCCAGTTGTTGAAGCGGTTGTAGCTCGCTTGCCCGACGGCTCACGTTGGGATCCGGGAAGAACTGCATCATCTTGAAGGCCACCGGGTCGATCAGGTTGCCGGGCCCGGCCGGCAGCTGATGTCCGGCCGGGAGGTTGGGACTCCCCGGGCTCTGATACAAATCCATCCGGTTGAACGGGATAAAGAGACAGCGGACCGGACCCCCCTCATCGGCGTTGTAGACGCCCGAGTAGGGATCCCAGAGTTGCCCTTCGGGATTCGTGCACTTGCCGCTGGCGTCGAACCCCTCTGGGCAGATCTCCCCGAAGTCACCCTTCTTCATCGCCGGGCTCGGGACGCCGGCATTGTAGGTAGACGCGTTTGTATCGCGCAGCCCTTCATAGTTGAAGAAGAAGAAGAGCTTGTCCTTCTTGATCGGCCCGCCGACGTTGCCGCCGAACAGATTGTATCTGCGGGGAGCCAGCGGAACTCCGGCGGCATTGGAATACCAGTTGTTGGCGGTCCAGGCGTTCCTGCGGGCGAACCACCAGCCCGTGCCGTGAAAGTCATTCGTGCCGGAACGGGTCACCAGGTTGATGATCGTGGATCCGCTGAACCCGAACTCCGCGGAGAAGTTCGACTGCTGCAGCTTGAACTCCTGCACCATGTCGACCGACGGGGAATACATGCTCGTCTGGATACCGGTGTTTTGTTCGAAGTTGCTCGTGGTGGCGCCATCCGCGATGATGTCGGCCTGTGCGTTGCGGCTGCCGTTGGAAATGAAGTTGTTCGCGACCCCTCCACCGATGTAACCACCGGAAACCTGGGTCACGCCCGGCGCAAGATTCGTCAGATCGTAGACGCCGCGGCCCAGGAGGGGAAGCTCATTGATGAACGTTCGGTTCAACTCCTGGCCTGTCGACGAATCCTGGGTGGACAGCAAAGCGGCCGCCCTGGTTACCTCGATGGTCTGCACCGTAGTCCCAACCTGAAGGGGCACATCGATGCTGGTGCTCTGGTTTACGGCCAGCACGATGTTGTCCTGGACTGTAGACGCTGAAACCAGTCATTTCCACCTTGAGCTTGTATGTGCTGGGAGGAAGCGCTCGGATAACATATCGGCCTTCCTCGTCGGTGAGCGCGCGTGAAGTTGGTATTTTTCCCGACATCGGTCAGAGTCACCTCGGCGCCGGGGACCACGGCGCCGCTGGGATCCTTAACCACGCCGGTCAGGGAGCCGGTATAGACTTGGCTCCACGCCGTCCCTGACATGCAGACAATCAGGCACACCAGGATGGTGCTGATTTTCAGGAATTTCAGCCCTGTTCTAGGGGATTCCGTGAGAAACATTCTGACCTCCTCTCCGGGATTCAGATGTTGTTTGGAAGGGACCAAACTAGTCTCGCATTGACTTCGATCTTCCCGCCAAATAAGGCAAAGATCAACATGACCCTGTTTCCACGGAAGATTCTTACGATTTCGATGTTTACACAGAGATTCACAGCCGCGATCTGCTTTCCATTGACGCGACACGGAATTTCCACAGGCGATTTGTGCCAGAATTACGAGCATGGCCGCCCGGGTACTCCTGATTGTGCTTGCAGGCTGGACATTGCTCCAGACGAGGTCCGCCCCGGGCCTGTTCTTCGAAAACGCCAGCGAGAAAGCGGGAATCGACTTCGTCCTGAAGAACAGTATTTCCCCCGTGCGCTACTACTACGAAACGATGATCGGCGGCGCCGCCGTCTTCGATTTCGACAACGATGGTTTCGTCGACATCTTTTTCCCCAACGGAGCCTCGATCCCGAGCCTGGAGAAATCGGATCCCAGCTACGACAACCGGCTCTACCGCAACAACGGCAACGGCACGTTCACCGACGTCACCGCCCGGGCCGGGGTCAAAGGCCTGGGCTACTGCATGGGAGTGGCAACCGGGGACTACGACAACGACGGCCGCGTCGACCTGTACGTCTGCGGAGTGAACCACAACCAGTTGTTCCACAATAACGGCGACGGCACATTTACCGACGTGACCGCCCGGGCCGGCGTGTCCGGCATCCACCCGAAACTGGGAAAGGTCTGGGCCATTACCGCGGGGTGGTTCGATTACAACAACGACGGGCGGCTGGATCTCTTCGTCAACAGCTACCTGACTTATCAGATCGCCACAGCCCCTCACTGCAAGATTCAAGGGGTGCCCGCCTACTGCTCACCCAACAACTTCGACCCGCTCCCCAATTTCCTGTACCGCAACAACGGTGACGGCACGTTTACGGACGTCTCCGAGCAAAGCCTGATCGCCCGGCACCCCGGCAAAGGGATGGGGATGGCTTTCGCGGACTACGATCTGGATGGCTTCGTCGACGTCTTCATTTCGAATGACTCGTTCCCCAACTTCCTGTTTCACAACAAGGGCGACGGCACGTTCGAAGAAGTGGCTATGCCCGCCTTCGTCGCCTACAACGAAAACGGGAGAACCGTCGCGGGCATGGGCGCCGATTTCCGCGACCTCGACAACGACGGGAAACCGGAGATCTTCCACACCGCAATGTTCGGGGACACCTTCCCGCTCTACAGGAACCTGGGCGGCCAGTTCGAGGACGTCACCAGCGCCACGCACCTCACAATCCCCAGCAGCCGGCTGACCGCCTGGGGCGCGGGCATGTTCGATTTCGACAATGACGGCTACAAGGACATCTTCGCGTCGTGCGCCGCCATTCTCGACAACTCCATGGAGATCGAGCAGCGTCCGTTCCACCTGCCCATCGCCCTGTTCCGCAACAACGGGGACTTCACGTTCACCGACGTGGCGTCGCAGGCCGGCGGGCTTAGCGTACCGGCCGCTCACCGCGGGGCGGCGTTCGGGGACTTCAACAACGACGGCAAACTGGACGCGGTCGTCGTCGTTTTGAACAGCAGGGCGCAGCTTTTCCTGAACCGGTCCGAGAACAGTAACCACTGGCTCACGATCGACCTGACCGGCACGGCGAGCAACCGCGACGGCCTGGGCACCCGGATCAAGGTTACGGCGGGAAAACATGTCCAGTTCAACCACGCCACCACCACCGTCAGCTACAATTCCGCAAGCGACCGGCGGGTGCATTTCGGCCTGGGCAACGCCGCGGTCGCCGACAAAGTGGAGTTGTGGTGGCCGAGCGGCGCGAGGCAGGAGTTGACCGGCGTCAAGGCCGACCAGATCCTCAAGATCGCGGAACCGGGGCCGGCCGCCAAATCGATCAAGCCGTGAAATCCAGGCTCCTGTGCAACCCTGGGCTTTGCTACGTAACCCCTTCGGGGTAAAAGACACAACGATCGATGGTCTCCAACCAGCTCCTGGACTTTTACAACACCCTCGGGCGGAGGGGCGGCGGGCTTTCTATGGCCAGGCGGACAAAATCAGCCGCGTCCGCGCCGGCCCGCACGCGAAGCGGCGAGTGCGGTTGTTCCTTCAGGCCTCGAATTCGTACTAGACTGGCTGAGACATGAAGTTGATGTCACTCGTTCTCCGTAAGGCCCGCCGGAAAACCCGGTCGGTATCTCGTCGTTACCGGGAAGCGCGGATGGTGGTTCGCGCCTTCCGCTCGGGTGATCATCCGGTTGCTGCTCACCTGGTTGTGACGAGGAGATGCAACCTGTCCTGTTCGTACTGCAACGAGTTCGACACCTTCTCCGCCCCCGTTCCTTTTGAAGACCTGGAGAGGCGGGTTGACCGGCTGGCCCGAATGGGAACCTCGATCATCACGCTGAGTGGCGGCGAGCCTCTTCTGCACCCGGAACTTCGCCGCCTGATCCGCGCCATACGACAGCGAGGAATCCTGGCGACTCTGCTCACCAACGGCACCCTACTCACCCCGGAGAGGATCGAAACCCTCAATAGAGCAGGTCTCGACCAGCTACAGATCAGCATCGACCAGGTCAAACCGGACAAGAACAGCCGGAAGTGCTTGCAGGTGCTCGATCGGAAACTCCAACTCCTGGCCGAGTACGCCGAATTCGACGTGAACATCAATACGGTCCTCGGCGGGCCGCTTGGACAGGCTGAGGATGCCTTGACAATTGCGCGCAGGGCCAAAAGCATCGGCTTTTCGGGCACGGTCGGCCTGATTCACGACGGAACCGGCAAGGCGATCGCGCTCTCAGCCGAGCAGCGTCAAGTCCAGAAGAACATCATCGCGCTCAACAAGCCCTTTTATTCATTTGCGCGATACGACCGGTTTCAGGAAAACCTGGCCGAGGGGAAGCCGAATGACTGGCATTGCCGGGCGGGCAGTCGTTACCTCTACGTGTGCGAAGACGGGCTGGTTCATCTTTGCTCGCAGCAACGGGGATACCCGGCCATTCCTCTGGACCTGTACGGGAAGCAGGAGTTTCTCCGGGAGTACCGCAGCAGGAAGCCGTGTTCGCCCTATTGCACGATTTCCTGCGTTCACAAAGTGGCGGCTCTCGACAAGTTCCGGGAAAGCCCGATGGAGGCCTTGCTGGATTTGTCGGAAGCGTACGGACAGAGCCGCTCGCTCGAAAACCTGCCTCTTCCCGTCCGAGTCATGACCTGGATGTTCCTGACCGGCAAACCCCGGCGACTGTTCGCAAAGGCTGCGATCCGCGTATTTGGGGCTGATGCCCCGGGCGCCTAGTCAGCACAGTCTTTGGTCGTATCCACACGCCCGGTTCCTGGATCGGTCTCTTCGGGAAAGAGAAGCCGAAAGGAGCCATAGACCAGAAGCGCGAGGGTCCAGCCGGCAAACACGTCCAGGACATAGTGAAACCGGCCGTACACCGTGGCGAGGAAGATCCCGAGTGTCACAGGGAGCAGCCATCCGGCCAGGCGCCTTTCGTTCCGCAACGCAGCAAGCCATACCACCGTGGTGAGGGAGACGTGCGCGCTCGGAAAAGCGCCGCCGCGAGCTCCGCCCTGTCCGGAGACGATGTGAACGAGCTTATAGAAGGGATATCCGTCGAAAGGCGAACCCGGAGGGGGCTGGAGGTAAAAAGGACTGTCGACAGGAAACAGGGCGAAGAACAGGTAGCTGGCGTAGGCGGTGAGGACGACAAGGAAGATTAATTCGCGGAACGCCCGGTTGCGCCCGGCCAGGTACCAGCGAGCTCCGATAACAGGAACAAGAAGAAGATAAGCGAAGTATGAGAAATGGAGGAGTTCGGAGAGGGCGACCCAAGGGAGGGAGCGACTGAGCTCCAGACTCCAGTCGGCGCCGAATAGCGCCAGGTCCCACTGTTGTACGACGGCGGTCAGTCGCCAGTCGCCCAGGCGCCGGGCAAGGAACTCGACCTCCTTGAACAACGGCGCCATCAAAAAGACCGGATACCAGTCGTGCAAAACATTGAAGAATCCGGATCTGGGGCCTTCTCTTCTCCCTGCCAGCCAGATCAGGGCGACAAGACCAAGGTGCGCCGCCGGAACCGCCCCCCACCCCGCCGGCTTGTCCGGTGCCAGGAAGAGAAGAAACGCGGTGGCCACCAGGTAAACCGACATCACCCAGTCCGTCGCGACCCGCAGTCTCCCCTCTCGCCCGCCGTTTGTCTCTTGGTCTTTCACTGCTGTCTTCAGGGTACTCAAAAAAATTGAGTCACGCGATCTTGAGCTCCGGGCTTACAGCGGAGAGCCTCGCTGTCCGGCCCTCCCCTGAGCCTGTATTCGTGCCGTGGTACACTGCTCGGAGAGGCTTTCGGACGCATGACTCAACGTGGGCGAGCCCGCAGTAAGGGTGTGACCGACGTTCGCGCCGCGGACGAGCCGGTGGACAACACGCACCGGGGAGGGCTGCGCGTCCTCTACCAATGGTTAACGCGGGCGATGTCGTCTCCGCCTTCGCTTTCGACCCTCACGAGCGCTCCCAGTCGAGTGGGCCTGCCCTCTCGCATCGGCCATTATGCGATCGTGCGCCAGTTGGGTGAAGGCGGAATGGGCGTAGTGTACGCGGCACGCGACGAGCGGCTGGAACGCACCGTTGCCGTCAAAACGATGTCATCGCTGGCCAAAGACGAGACGGCACGCAAGCGTTTCTGGCGGGAAGCCCGGGCCGCGGCGAGCGTCAATCATCCCAACGTCTGCCAGATCTATGAAATCGGCGAGGACGCCGGCGAACTATTCATAGCGATGGAGCTCCTGGAGGGCGAGGCGCTGTCCGAGCGTCTTCGCCGGGGACCGTTGAGTGTCTCCGAAACGGTGCCGGTGGGCCTCGGCATTCTGGCTGCGCTTTCAGCGCTGCACGCCCGCGGTATCATCCACCGCGACCTCAAACCCTCCAATGTGTTTCTTACCCCCCACGGTGTGAAGCTGCTCGACTTCGGCCTGGCACGGCCTGATTTCGAACCGCTCGGCTCCGCCACGGCCCTGACCCGCACGGGGATGGTTCTAGGCACCCCGCGCTACATGGCTCCCGAACAGCTGACGGGCGAGGCGATCGACGGCCGCTGTGACCTGTTCGCGGCGGGTGCCATCCTGTTCGAGATGCTCGCCGGTCGCCCGGCGTTCGGCGGCAGCACAGGAGTCGAGGTGCTGCATGCCACGCTCCTCGAACAGCCGCCGGCGCTCACCGGCTCTCCTGCGGTCGCGGCGGTGGACCGAGTGATTCGCCGAGCGTTGGCCAAGCGATCCGCAGAACGACCGGCATCGGCGGATGCGATGGCCGAGGAGTTGCGCGCCGTTCGTGGCATGAGCGGCGACGACACGCCAGCCTTGGCCCGCGCGCTCACACGACTCGTGGTACTGCCGTTCCGCGTCCTGCGCCCCGATCCCGAGACCGATTTTCTGGCTTTCAGCCTGCCGGACGCTATCGCGACGTCGTTGTCGGGCAATCGCTCACTGATCGTGCGCTCCAGCGCGACCGCCGCGCGCTTCGCCACAGAGGCGCCCGACCTTAAAGTCCTGGCGGCGGAGGCCGACGTTGATCGCGTGGTTATGGGGACCCTGCTGCGGTCCGGCGACCAGTTACGAGTCGCTGCGCAGCTTGTCGAGAGTCCTGGTGGGACTCTGCTCACCTCCCACACGGTTCAATCGTCGCTGGGCGACTTGTTCCGGTTGCAGGACGACATCGCGCGGCGTGTGGTGGAGGCGCTTTCGCTCCCGCTGACTGGCGAAAGACCGACACCCGCACCTGACGCGCCGCAAAACCCCCATGCCTATGAGCTCTACCTCCGAGCAAACGAGCTGGCCCGTAGCTATGACGGACTCGTGCGGGCTCGCGAGTTGTATGAGCGCTGCCTGGAGCTGGACCCGACTTATGCTCCCGCGTGGGCTCACCTTGGTCGATGCCACCGCGTCATAGGAAAGTATATCGACGGTACTTTCGACAGCGAGGAACGCGCCGAGGAGGCCTTCCGCCGCGCCCTCGAGCTCAACCCACGCCTTTCGGTGACGCACAAGTTCTATGCGAATTTGGAGGCGGACATGGGAAAGGCGCAGCGAGGCCTCGTGCGCCTGCTGGGCGAGGCCAACCGTCAGGGCAATGATCCGGAACTGTTCGCGGGGCTCGTCCACGCGTGTCGCTATTGCGGACTCTATGAAGAGTCCATCGCAGCACACGCCGAGGCACGTCGGCTCGATCCGAACGTCCCCTCCAGCCTCGAGCAGACGCTGTTGATGACGGGTGAAATCGAGCGGCTCCTGGCGGTCGAACGGCCCCCGTTTGTCGCCGGCGCCGACGACGGCATCCGGGTCATCTGCCTCGGACTCGCGGGGCGTCGGGACGAGGCACGCCGGGCGCTGCTCGCCATGCGTCAGCGGTCGCGCATTCATGCGTTTCACTCCTGGACCGAGTACCTCCTGGCCTGGCTCGATCGCCGGCCCGCGGACATGCTCGTCGGCATCTCCGCTCTTAGCGCGTTGAAGATACAGGACGACCCGGAGGCTATCTTCCAGGAGGGATGGCTGCTCTGCGATGTCGGCGAACACCAAGAGGGGCTCGCCCGCCTATGGCGCGCAGTCACCAAAGGCTATTTTGTAGCCCCGACTCTCTCGAGTAGCCCGCAATTCGATGCGCTGCGAAGCGATCCCGGCTTTCAGGCGCTGCTGGCGCAAGCGGAAGCGGGCCGCGACCAAGCGCTGGCCGCGTTCCGCGAGGCTGGCGGAGAACGACTTCTCGGCCGGTGATTGGCATGAAGACCCTCGCCCGGCAACGCGACAAGGTTGAGATCGTTCAAAGGTTGAGACAGTTACGTCCGGAGAGTGTCCCTCGTTGGGGACGGATGTCGGCTCACCAGATGGTGTGCCATCTACACGACTCCTTTCGTATGGCGACAGGTGAAAAGCCCGTGAGCCCCGCGACCGGCCCGATTCAAAGGACGATTCTCAAATGGACCGTCCTGTACTTCCCCGTACCATGGCCGGGCGGAGTTGTCACAAGGCCGGAAATTGATCAACAGCTCGGAGGCACGAGGCCGGTCGACTTTGAAGCGGACGTCGCGCAGCTCGAGGCGCTGGTCGAGTTCGTCACCGCACGGACCAGAAGTTTCGACTGGCAGTTGCATCCGATATTCGGCAGGATGTCTGAGGCCGCCTGGCTCCGTTGGTCCTACCTCCATATGGACCACCACCTTCGTCAGTTCGGCACGTGACACAGTCAATGGAAGACGAACGGATAACTCCCTCTCTCAGAACACTCGATCGTCCGCAGACGGACCATAGATCGAGGGTACCGGCACGCCGTTCAGCCTTAGGTAGACCGTCAGTTGGCCACGATGGTGGGCCTGGTGGGTAAAGGTATCGGCGATCACGACATGTCTGGCCTGTTCCATGACCGTCTGCCCGCCCACAAGGAGTCTCCACGGTGTCGCCAGGTGCTCGTCGGTCGTTTCCCTGAGCGCGTCTCGGGCCTTGACCATCGAATCATCGAATGCCTGCAGCAGCTCGGCGTTCGTGCGCCATTCTTTCGGTCTGGAGGGAGATCCGCCCGGCGGATTAAGGTCCAAGTTGTCCTGTAGGATAGTCATAGCGATCCAGGAAGGTATGGTCGCAACCAGCGTCGACAAGTAGCCGAGCGGCATCGATTTTTCGTGTGGTTTCCATTCCGGACGTCCCTCCGGCACCCGCTCCAGCACGCGACGCGACACGGCAGCTTCCCGCTCCAGTTGGGACGAAAAAAGTTCGGTCATTTTCATGAGCAAGCTCCTCAGAAGAGGACTTCCGCCTACTTCGCCAAACTGTCGGCCACCTTCGCCGCCGGCTGCGGCCCGTCCCCGGGAGTTGAGACCAGCGAGAAATAGCCGTGATCTCGGATCGTCCCCGTTACATCCTTGGTTTCAAACCGGATTGCGGCCCCGTCGACCGTTACGACCACGTAATTGTGAAAAGTGGCGCCAGGTTGCTGCTCATTGGGGAAAGCATGGCGAAACTCAGAAGTCCATGCCGGGTTGGAGGAACGAATCCGTTCCCTGTAAGCGACGAAATGTGCCTCTTTGGAGATCCGCCGATCCAAGTCTGCTTGCTTGTATTCGGGTTCCCCCCTCGGCCTGACACCCCCCAGGCCGTTCACGACCCAGTTGATCTGATGGGCCGGCCTTCCATTTTCCTTAATCACTTCAGTCCAACGTTCGTAATAGTGCTCGTGTCCGGTGAGAACGGCGTCGACGCGCGCCTGGCGAAAAAGATCGAGCAGATAGAGGGTTTCTCCAGGTCGCTCGGCTGGAATCCGCTGGTTCACCAACATCTCCCCGTGTCCGGGATGCCCGCCGACGGGGACCAGCGGGATCTTGCGCCTCGTCTCAGCGGAGGCGAAGGGGGAATGATGGAAGAAGACGAACCTGGCTTTAATGGACTTGTCCGCGGCCGCTTTTCTCAAGAGGTCCCGGAGCCAGATCAATTGGTCTTCGAGGTACCCTTTGTACTCGGGCAGCAAATGGGTCCGGCGGTAGCGGCCTTCGTCAACGAAGAAGTTGGAGTCGAGGACGACGAACAAAACGTCGTTGTATCTAATGCTGTACCACAGGCGCTGATTGTCGTCGCCGGCCAGATGTTGGTTGCCGGGCAGTTCAGCCAGATGTCGGAAAGTATCACGAAAGAAGCGCCGGAACGGAACCCGGCTTTCCGGGCTGTTCCAGCGAATGTCGTGGTTTCCAATAGCCGGGAAAAAAGGCACTCTGCTGAGCAGCTCAGATACGATCGGGTAGAACTCCACGTCGTAGTCCGATCCGCTGTGGTCGGAAATGTCGCCGGTATTGAAAATAAGACTGACCGGCTCCTTCAGCATCCGGCCGACCAGGGCCTTGTGGCCTTCCTTGTAATTGTCCTGAATATCTCCGTAAACGGCGAAGGAAAAGCTTTTTTGGCGGGCCGACCGATCAAAGGGGGTGAACTGGGCGGAGGTTCGGGCGGTAATGGGGAGAGCTAAGAGCGTAGACACCAAATAGAGAACCCCAATCCGCTGAAGAGCTGTGCCGCGTTTTCGAATCATATTTCGCGCCCTCTCCCTGTTCCAGCCATATCGAACGGCCTCGGCTGACAAGGATTGACTCGTCTGATCTCAAGCTCAGACTGCGAAAACCAAGCCACGGTTTCATGGAAAGAGGAAAAGGCGGATGTGGAGGGTGTCCGGACCCTATCCAGTGGCGAAGTCCTGCCATGACTTGTACCCGTCGATCTCCAGGTACTGCCGAAGGCCCGCCCTCCAGATGCTGGAGGATGACGGGCGCAACAGATAAGCTCCTCTCTACCATCCGGGTCCTGTCGACCCTGCTTGATCTCCCGACGGCAAGCGGATCGCCTAAATGACGCAGATCCAGCTTCACTGCCATTCCAGAATTCAAAGAATTACGGCAAGGTGACTCAATACCAGCCAAGTTAGATGGCGGAACTGGCACAAAAACTGACACAAACCTGGGGTGAACCCCTTCACGCGCAAACTGCGGCAGTTCATTTGGGTCGGACTCGGTCGGACCTCAGTCCGACCCACATCTCGCCGTTATTTCCCGGTGTTGACATACTGCTCGCAGTCGCCCTGATTGGTGAACCTGCGTGGCTGGCTGAAGTTCATCCAGCCACCATTCTGGCAGTCGCCCACACTTGCCGGCGGGCCGCATAGAGCTTCGTCATTCGGGACGCTGACCGAGAGGGGCGTCCCGGTGGGAGAATGAACGTCTGAATCGTTTGGACCTCCTCCGTCCCCCAGGTTTTTCCCCCTATGCACGCGCCCGGGAGTCTCCTCGAAGGCCTGCCCCTCCATGAAGACTTCCTCCCCGCCACACCCATCCTCCAGGGTGAGCGTGCCTTGCTTAACGACGGTCATCACGTAACCAAGATGATAGTGCCAGGCGAGAACCTCTCCGGGCGCGACCGTCAGTTGACGGACTGTCACTGTAGCGGGGCCGTCCACCAGGTCGGAGTGCGGTATGCTGCCAACCGCAATCAGCGAAGTCACAGCCGGATAGGCAGTGATTCCGAAGAGAACAGTACCCAGACCAATCGCGATCAAAACGCGTTTTTGCGAAAGCTTGGATTTCATTTTTATCCTCCTATTGGCCGGCAACGATCGAAACAACCGGTAGCGTCAGGGCCACGCAGCGCCCGGCTTCGAGAGCCGTCCTTCATTTGGGGCAGCGTTGCTTCTGACCGGTCGGCACTCGGGTTCTGCTGGATCCGCAGGCAAAGGATCGGATTCTTGTGGCACTTGGCAGCCTGGCGTAGAATTGATCCATCGCCATCAGCATCCAGCACAAACGACCATAGCAGGCGCCGAGCCACAAAGTCTTTACGGACGCGATTCGCATTCCTTCGGAATTCTTCGCGGCGGTCTATGAGTGAGCAGGTCAAGCATTTTACGACTTCGGACCCTTTTCCCTGGATGCCACGAAGCGACTTCTGTGGCGCGACGGCGAGGCCGTTCCGCTGCCTCCGAAAGTCCTGGAAACGCTCCTGGCCCTCGTGGACAATCGAGGCCGGGCGCTGAGCAAGGATGAGTTGCTCCAACTCGTCTGGGGCGAAACGATCGTCGAGGAGGGAGGACTGGCCCGCAACGTCTCTTTGCTTAGAAGAGCGCTGGGAGAGCGTCCTGACCACCACAAGTACATCGTTACTCTGCCGGCCCGTGGCTATCAGTTTGTGGCGGAGGTGCGGGAGGGATGGGACAACGGCGAGGTGTCGCCCGCACATGAGTCGGCAAGCCCGAACCCTGCCGCCGCGGCGAAAGCCATCGTCTCGCAGCGTCGCTGGCTGGTCCTGGGCGGATTGCTTGTCCTCAGCCTCGGGACTATCGTCTACCTTCTTAATCCGAGCCGCTCCACTACTTCAGCTGGCATTCGCATCCAGTCCATTGCGGTACTGCCTCTGCTGAACCTCTCCAGTGACCCGACCCAGGATTTTTTCGCCGACGGGATGACTGAAGCACTAATCAGCAGTCTCGCACAGATGCGTGCACTGCGGGTCATCTCACGGACCTCGGTGATGCGTTTCAAGGGGACCAGGAAACCGCTTCGCGAGATTGCGCAAGAGCTCAAGGTCGAGGCGGTTGGCGAAGGATCGTGCAACGGAACGCACAGGTCAGGTTATGACTCAATTGATCTATGGCCAACCCGAACATTTATGGGCGAGTGAGTACGAGCGGGAAGTGACCGCATTTGAAGTTGCAGAGTGAAGTAGCTCGGGCGGTTGGAGAAGCGATCCGAATTCGAGTCACAGCGGACGAACACACCCGCATCGCTTCCCCGGCGCGAGTAAATGCGGCCGCGCACGACGAATACCTCATAGCGCGGTATCATCTCTGGAAATATAACGAGCATGATCTCAAGCTTGCTGTTGACCATTTCGAAAAAGCCACGCGGATTGATCCAAGTTACGCTGCCGCTTACGCCGGGCTATCTCACGCCTGGTGGGCGCGGGGGATTTTCGGCAGCAAAAGCTTCAACGAGACGAGATCGCCGTCAAGCCTGGCAGCGCGGAAAGCTGTCGAATTGGATAGCGGGCTGGCGGAGGCACGGGTTTCTCTGGGCCGTGTGAAATACACTTACGACTGGGACTGGACAGGCGCGGAGCGGGAATTCCGACGGGCCCTGGACATCAAACGTCACAGTCTGGATGTCACATTACTTCTATGCGATGCTGCTCATGGGACTTGGGCGCTTCCCGGAATCAATTGCCCACATGCAGAAAGCGGAACAATTGGATCCGCTCTCTTCAATGGTCCAGTCAAGCTTTGGGAGAGTTCTTTACCGTGCAAGGAAATTTGATGAAGCAGTTCGGCGTCTGAACCGGGCTATCGAGCTGGAGCCGCGAAATCCTGCCGCATACGGCCGCCTGGCTGACGTCTATAGCGAGATGGGCAGACATGCGGACGCCCTCGCCACCTGGGACAGAGCCCAATCTCCTGACAGCGGGGAAGGCCCAGCTCACCTGGCACGATTGTACGCTCGGGCGGGCAGGCGGAAAGAAGCCAGGCGAATGCTCGATGACTTAAACGCCCGTTCAGTGCGCGCTACGATTCATGCCGCAGGCGCCTACGCCATCCTTGGCGATAAGGACCAAGCCTTCCGGCTGCTGTTCAGAATCGTCGAAGAACAAGCAAGTCTGGCCATCTTTATCAAGGAAGACCCGCCCCTCGACAACCTTCACTCGGATCCCCGCTGGAGGGAATTGCTGGGTCGATTGAACCTTCCCATCGAGTAGAACCAAAGGACAGCCGCTGAGATTAGGGTCAAGTGCGCGCCGCCACTCCCTGTCGTCGAGCATCAGGAAGCCGCCAAAAACTGACACAGTGAAAACTGACACAGTGAAGAAGACGGGACCGACCAATCGTTCGTAAGTCTTGAAAGTTGGTCGGGACGGTGAGATTCGAACTCACGACCCCCTGAACCCCATTCAGGTGCGCTACCAGGCTGCGCTACGTCCCGACCCAGGTGGGAAAAGATAATATACCAGAAAAACCGGGCCGGATCAGACCATTTTGGCGCCAACGGAACGCGACGGCGGGCAGGATACGCGTGGGAGCGGGCATTGCCCTCCCGCGATCGATGAAAAGCGGGGGGACAGTCGAGTAGCCTTGTCAGAGCCGTCACACGCAACGTTTCCAGCGGAGCGGGTTCTCGCAGCGAGTCGCGGCGCATCGAGGCGCAAAGAGAACCCGCTTACTCCGCTGGAAAGCGCTGCGTGGGGGGGGGGGGGGGGGGGGGGGGGGGGGGGGGGGGGGGGGGGGGGGGGGGGGGGGGGGGGGGGGGTGGCGGTGGGACGTACGACGCGTTGTTAGACTCCTCGTGCGCGGCTCCGACAAACCTCGCCCCGGGGCAGCGGTGACGGTGCGGGAATTGAGTACTATGTCCCCAAAACCCCGAAACTCCCCGAAACTTCGGTTACCGGAAAAGGTCCGGCAGGAGGAGAGGCAGTTGGATGACTTCTTTCTTGGCGGGCGACGTTGCCGGGGCGGCGACAGGCGACGCGTCGGCGGCCGGGGCTTGAGTCTTCTTCGCGACCGGTTCTTCCTTTTCGACCGTTGTCCCGACAACCGTTTCCTCGATCTTGGGCCGGGCGGCGGCGGGATCCACACCGTCCAGGACGTCGAGGACGGATTGAAGGTCCTGCTTGATCTCGCTTAAAATCTGCCCGGGCGAAGTCTTCCGGGACTTTCTGTTGAAGAGCGGGAACTCCTCGGGCGATGCGCTCATGTGCTCGAGCTGCTTGATGGCGCCCGCGATCGTATAGCCTTCCTGGTAAAGCAGGCGCTTGATCGTCTCGACGGTGTCTAAATCCCTCTGCCGGTAGATTCTTTGGCCGGAGCGGTTGCGAGTGGGTCCCAGGACTGCGAACTCGGACTCCCAATAGCGGAGCACGTGGGGTTCGACCCCGCAAATGTCACATACCTCCCCAATCTTGTAAAAAAGTTTCTTGGGGTACCTGGACATCGGTCAGCCCGCTAAAAATGGATAGTGCGCGACGGCCGGAAAATCACGTATTTGCTGGCGTCCAGCTCGATTTTCGACCCGTCTCTCGGGTTTCGCCCGACCCGGCTCTTGCGAGTATTGACCTTCATGGAGCCGAAACCGGACAGTTTCACCGACTCGCCCTCGACAAGACGTCCTTTGATTACGTCTATGATCGTTTCGACAAGCTTTTTTGCTTCCCGCTGGGAGATCCCACCGTGCGTCTGATGAACGATTGAAGCGAGATTGGCCTTGATCATGGGCGATACCTTCTCCGAGAAACCTAGTGAGCCGCGTTTGCCCGCCCATCATAAGCAGCACCTCGGGAGGTGTCAAGCGTTGTCTCATCGGCTATCCCGCCTCTCAGCGCCGCGCCTCCTCGCGTTTCCGGAGCCGTTGAACGATTCGGATCGGTGCGGCAAAGAAACCGTAACGCTCCCGGAGTTGGTTGGTCAGAAACCGGATTGTCGAAAAGTGAAGCTTCTTCCCTCCCCTTGGGAAGATGACGAACGTCGGGGGCGAAACCCCCACCTGTGACGCGTACTTCAGGGGAAACTTGCTCTCCCGTCCCCGGGAAGTCAGCATCGCCTCCTGGACCTCGGTCCCGAGAAACTCGTTGAGCTCGGCGGTCGGAACCCGCGTCTTGCGGCTCTTCTGTGCCGTTTCAACGAGGTCCAGTATCTTTGCCACCCGCTGTCCGGTTTTTGCGGACACGAAGATCATGGGGGCGTATTCGAGAAACCTGAGCCGGTCACGGTATTCCTTTTCCATCTCGATCGTGGTGTACGCGTCTTTCTCGACCAGGTCCCATTTGTTCACCACCAGGATGACGGAAGCCCCGGCGTCGTGAGCATAGCCGCCAATCGTGGCATCAAGCGCGGTTGCGCCTTCGGTGGCATCGATGATCAGCAGCGCGACGTCGGCACGTTCGAGGCTCTTCCTCGCCATGATGACGCTCAACTTCTCCGCCATCATCTCTGTCCGGCCCTTTCGCCGGATTCCGGCGGTATCGATCAGCCTGTAGGTGCGATCCTTGTAATTAAACAGGGTATCGACGGCGTCTCGGGTGGTGCCCGGCAAGTCGGTCACAATCGAGCGTTCCTCTCCGACGAAGCGGTTCAGGAGCGAAGACTTGCCGACGTTGGGACGGCCCACGATCGCTACCCGAGTCTCGTCGCTCTCGGCCGCGGCCGGCTCGGCCTCCGGAATCCGGCGCACGATCTCTTCGATCAACTCACTCACCCCATCTTTATGTTCGGCGGAAACCGGCCAGTACGAATCCACGCCCAGCCGGTAAAATTCCAGGGCGGCCTCTTCGACCCGGGCGGAATCCACCTTGTTCACCACGAGCAGAAATTCTTTGCCGGTGGACCGGACGACAGAGCTGAGGGCCTGGTCAAGGGGGGTGATGCCGTCCCGGACATCGACGATGAGCAGGATCAGATCCGCCTCCTTCATCGCGACTCGAGCCTGCTCGATGATTTGCTCCGGGATCGCTTCCTTTTCGTTCGGGATCATTCCTCCCGTGTCGATCAGTTCAAAGAGACGGTTGTCCCATTCGGCCGTTTCATACATTCGATCCCGGGTGATGCCCGGCTCGTCGCCGACAATAGCTTTGCGGGTGCGCGTGAGACGGTTAAAGAGAGTTGATTTGCCGACGTTCGGCCTACCGACGATTGCTACTCGGAACATGATGCCTCTGTTTGATGAATTGGCCGAAACGCCCGGCGTCCGCGGCGGTAACCTGGCCCACGATACGGATGCCATCCTCCCCGTACTCCTCGGTCGCGATACGGGCTCGCTCACGAAGCTGAGCGAGCAGGTCGCCCCGGTCCAGCGGAAGAATCATTTCAACGGTCTCGTAGGACTCGTTCAAAGCCTTCTGGATCCGCTCCCTCAGCTCCCCAAGACCTTCTTTGCGGAGGGCGGAAATGAAAACGTGGTCGGCCTCGGTTTCGACCAGCGGAACTTCGTCAAGCTGATCCGTCTTATTGTAAACCTCGATAACCCGGGCGTCAGTCACCCCGATTTCCTTAAGGACGTCGTAGACAGCCTTGCGCAGTTCCCGGAAGTTCTCCTGCGAAACGTCAATCACGTGAAGCAGGAGGTCGGCCTCGAGGGTCTCCTCCAGCGTGGCGTGGAATGCGGCTACGAGGGAATGAGGCAGCTTTCGGATGAATCCGACCGTGTCGGTCAGCAGAATCTCCTGCCCCGAGCGAAGAAGCACCTTCCGGACCAGCGGGTCCAAGGTGGCGAACATCCGCCGGCTGACGAAAGTCTGTTCGTCGGCGAGCTGGTTGAAAAGCGTCGATTTGCCCGCGTTCGTGTAGCCGACCAGGCTGACGGTCGGAATTGGAATCCCCTGCCGTTTCTGCCTTTGCAGGCCTCGCCTCTGCTCGAGCTTTTCCAGGTCCTTCTTGATCCTCGAGATGCGGCCGCGAATTACCCGCCGGTCGACTTCCAGCCGCGTTTCGCCGGGACCTCTGGTGCCGATTCCGCCGCCCAGCCGGGACAATTCGACTCCGCGACCCGTCAGCCGGGGGAGGAGATACTCGAGCTGCGCGAGCTCCACCTGGAGTTTTCCTTCCCGGCTCTGGGCCCGCTGGGCGAAGATATCGAGGATCAGCTCGCCCCGGTCAACGACCTTAGCATCCAGGTATTTCTCCAGGTTGCGCAACTGAGCGGGGGAGAGGTCTTCGTTAAAAATGACGAGGTTGGCCTGCTCAAGGAGCAGGGATTCCCTGATCTCGTCCAGTTTCCCTCGCCCCACCAGGTAGGCGGGGTCCGGGTTTGGACGCTCCTGGATCAGCGCATCCGCTACCACGGCGCCGGCACTCGTCGTCAACTCCGCCAGTTCTTCGAGGGACTCCTCTTCGGTTTTCCTGAGACGCGAGTCACGACAAAAACCTACGAGTATCGCTCGTTCCTGGGGTTGTCTGGTCTCCTGCATCCGTTTCCCTCACGCCGTTTGGAGGCGGTCCCAATGCTCGAAAATCTGCCGGCCATGAAAGCGGCCGTTTTCGATAAAGATGTTGTTGGTCTTTTGACCGGAAAGAACGGCTCCGGCCAGGTAAATCCCCTTCACGTTGCTTTCCAGAGTTTCAGGATTGTGAAACGGAATCAAGTCCTCGCCGGTCTTGATGCCGACGGAGGCGAGGAACGCCTGGTCCGGATGGTAGCCCGTCATCAGAAGCACGTAGTCGTTGGGCAGGACCTTCTCGCCCTCCGGCGTGGAGATCAGGACTTCGTTCAGGCAGACTTCGAGGAGCCGGCTTCTGAAATACGCCTTGATTTCCCCGCTCTTGATCCGATTGTTTATGTCCGGGAGCACCCAGTATTTGACGTCTTCGCTCATTGCCTCGCCGCGGTGAACCAGGATCACCTCGCTGCCGTTGCGGTAAAGATCCAGGGCGGCCAGCGCGGCCGAGTTTCGTCCCCCGACGATCAGCACCTTCTTCTGGAAGTAGGGGTGGGAATCGGTGTAATAGTGGCTCACTTTATGCAGATCTTCGCCGGGAATTCCACACACGTTCGGGTGGCAGTAGTATCCGATGGCGAGGATTACCTTTCGGCACCGGTACCTCTGCTCTCCCCGAAAGCGGGCTTCGGACACAACCAGAAAGTCACCTTCCTGTCCGGCAACGCTCTTCACGTGCTCGAAGTCATGGACCGGCAGCTGATATTCCTGAACCACTCGCCGATAGTAAGCGAGACCATCTGCCCGCTTCGGTTTTTCGCCGGTGACGATCATGGGGACTCCGCCGATTTCCAGCAGTTCGGCCGTGGTGAAAAAAGTCATGTTCGTGGGGTAATGATAGAGAGAATCAACGACGGTCCCCCGGTCGAGAATCACAAAATCCAAGCCCCGTTTCTTCGCTTCGATTCCGCAGGCAAGGCCGTTCGGGCCGGCCCCTACGATGACAAGATCGAGCCGTCGATCCATTTGACACCCTGTGCTGTTGTTGACTAAAATAACGGAACTTCGGGCGATTAGCTCAGCTGGTTAGAGCGCCGTCTTCACACGGCGGAGGTCACTGGTTCGAACCCAGTATCGCCCACCATAGGCCTTATTCCCGGTTTGTTACCCACTAAGACGCGGGCACGTTAGGAAGGTTGCGAGGACCTACCGGATCTCCCTGGGCTCCGCCCGCAGCTCGAGGCTCTCCTTGTGGCCGGACGTTTGAGGCTGGGGCAAACCTGACCATTTGGGTGGCGGTCTTGAACCCCGGCTTCCAGTAAACGTACGCAAAAACGGCCAGAACGAGTATCCAGATCACGGCAGCTGCAACCATCTTCGAATCTCCCCTTCCTCGCGGACATGCAGATTGTACGACGAACGGAGCTTCGGGCGATAGGGTCGGCGCAAAGGGAGCAAGAGACGCAAATGTCTCACGCAAGAGACGCTAGAGGCGCAAGAGAAACGCAATTGGAAACCCTGCCGGGGAATTCCTCTTGCGTTTCTCTTGCGCCTCTGGCGTCTCTTGAGTGAGACATTTGCGTCTTCAGAACACTGTCGCGTCCTGACCGACTGCACAAGGACTTTCATGGTATCGGAAATGCCTCCGGGGAGGAGGAGGCTCTTGAGCCCCAGGCGATCTTCCATCCGGGCGGAATTGAACAGGCCTTGGCGTTCCTCTTCCAGCAGCCGCTCGGTAAGCCCCCACTCCATGAGGAACTCGCGCTGCGTCTTGAGGGGATCGCTCCGCCAGCCGAGCGCGGTTGCCTTGTCGATCAGCATATCGAAATGCACATGAGCGGTGATGTCCTGCTCTCCGGGCCGTAAGTAGGGATCCGGAACAGGCTGGTGCCGGTGGTAACTCATGAGTGTGCCGGCGGCCCTTGGAATTCGCCGGTACTCGGCACGTCGAAACCCGTAATCAATCGTAATCACATTCCCCTGCTCCAGCCTCGCGTCCAGGCGCTCCATCATCTCGAGCATCCGAAGGTTCACCTCGTACTCCCAGCCTTCAGTCCAGTTTTGGAACCCGGCGCTCATGTACTCCTCTATCCGGGGATCCGAAGGTTCCCCTTCGACCTCTTCGATCTCCTCAATTCGGTCCCCCCATTTCACATAGATCTCGCGAATTCTTCCTTCCCTGACCCGGACCCGATGGACCGGCAGTGCGTCGAAAAACTCGTTCGAGAGAACCACCCCTCTGAAACGATCGGGCAGGCTCCCGAACCGGACGTCGATCGGAACGTAGTCGACGCGCTCGGCCAGCGCCGGATGTGCGTTCTCCAGCCGGCGGGTCAGTTGCTCCCCCAGGAGTCGTGTCCCGGCACCCAGTTCTACCAGGGAAAGCCGCTCAGAAGACTCCGGCTGAAGAGCTCCGAGGTAGGCCGCGCAGGCATCGGCCACCGTCTCGGCGAAAAACCGATGGGTGTAGGGCGAGGTGTAGAAATCCCCGGAGCGGCCGAAAACTTCCCGTCCGCTCGTGTAGTAACCGTCAACCGGGTCGTACAGGCAGTGCTCCATGAACTGCGCGAATGTAACGAGGCGGTTCTTAAAGGGGAACACGAGCTACCTGCGCAGCCAGGTGATCAGCCAGAGGATCAGGGTAATAACAATGCTCAAGACGATGCTGGTCACGATCGGGAAGTAGAGCCCCCAGTTCTCGCGCCGGACCACGATATCACCCGGAAGGCGTCCCAGACGCAAACCGGGTACGAAGATCAGGAAGAGCCCAATGACCGCCAGAACAAGGCCAACGAGAAGGAGTAACTTTCCAATTTCGTAAGACATAAGGCCCAAACTCCCTTTGATCGTGTTTATCCGCGAAGATCCGCGTTATCCGCGGGCCCCGCAATCGTCAGAGCCCGCGGATAACGCGGATCTTCGCGGATAAACACGATCAAAGCGGCCATACGCTACTACCGGACGGGTTCCAATCCGTTGAAGAAGTACCCCGTTTCGAAGCGCGCAGTTTCTGCGGCGTCGCTGCCGTGGACCGAGTTGCGTTCGATGTTCTGGGCAAACCGCTTGCGGATTGTTCCCTCTGCGGCTTTGGCCGGGTCGGTGGCACCCATTAATTCCCGCCACTTGGCGATCGCGCCGGCGCCCTTCAGCATCATGAGTACGACCGGTCCCTCCGACATGAACGTCGTCAGACTCTGAAAGAAGGGACGCTCTTTATGCACGAAGTAGAACCCTTCAGCCTGGGTCTTGGTCAGGTGGACCATCTTCATGGCGGCGATGGAAAGCCCGGCGGATTCTATGATGTTTATGATTTCACCCATGTGGTTGTTCTTGACTGCATCGGGCTTAATGATTGCTAACGTAGTTTCCATATTTTCCCTATTTTCCTTCTTTACCCGCTCACTCCGCTGAAAAAGGCTGCGTGCGCGGCTCTGACATACCCCCGGCTAACTCCGCGCGTATCACTTGTTCGAATAAACTTCCTGAACGGCCGCTCCAATGTCTGCCGGACTCTTAATGACGTGAATCCCGCACTCCTGCATCTTCTGCATTTTCTCCGCGGCCGTTCCCTTCCCCTGAGAGATGATGGCACCGGCATGACCCATGCGCCGTCCGGGAGGCGCGGTCTGGCCGCAGATGAAACCGACCACGGGCTTACTGAACTCCCGGCGCACGTACTCGGACGCCTCCTCCTCGGCTGATCCGCCGATTTCACCAATCATGACGACGACCTCGGTGTCCGGGTCGTCGTTAAAAGCTCTTAACGCATCGATGAATCCGGTCCCGATGATCGGGTCGCCGCCGATCCCGATGCAGGTGCTTTGGCCGATGTTCCGGGAGGTCAGTTGGCCGACCGCCTCATAGGTGAGCGTCCCACTGCGCGAAATGACGCCAACGCGTCCTTCCTTGTGGATATGCCCGGGCATGATCCCCACCTTCGCCTTTCCCGGCGAGATGATCCCGGGGCAGTTCGGGCCGATCAGCCTGGCTGGTCTGCCTTTCATGAAAGTGCGGACCCGCATCGTGTCGAAAACCGGCACCCCTTCGGTGATGCAGACGACCAGCCGAATGCCCGCATCCACCGCCTCCATGACAGCATCAGCCGCCCCGGCGGGCGGAACGAAGATCAGAGAAGTATTCGCGCCTTCCGCGCGGACACTTTCCTGGACGGTGTTGAAAACCGGGATCCCCTCGTGAACGATTCCACCCTTACCAGGCGTTACGCCTGCAACCACGCCGGTTCCATACTCTTTGCACTTCAGGGCGTGAAAGGTTCCCTCGCGCCCGGTGATTCCCTGCACTACAACTCGTGTTGAACTGTCTACCCAAATAGCCACGTTCTTTTCTCCGTGCTTGTCGAAATATCCTGTGATTGAACCCGCTTACTCGGCTGGAAAGCGCTGCGTGCGCGGCTCCGAAAGAAGCGCCTACCCGCGCGCCTCGGAAGCGGCCACCACCCGTCTGGCGGCGTCGGCCATTCCGTCAGCCACCTGAAAATTCAGCCCGGATGTCTGCAGGATTTCCTTCCCCTGCTCGACATTGGTACCCTCCAGGCGAACCACCACCGGGACTCGCACGCCGACTTCCTTGACCGCGTCCACGACACCGCTGGCGACGACGTCGCAACGCATGATCCCGCCGAAAATATTGATCAGCACCGCCTTCACATTCTTGTCCGAGACGAGGATCTTGAAGGCGTTGCGGACCTGCTCGGCGCTCGCGCCGCCGCCGACATCGAGGAAGTTCGCCGGGGATCCGCCGGACAGCTTGATGATGTCCATGGTTGCCATGGCGAGGCCCGCGCCGTTGACCATGCAGCCAACGGTGCCGTCCAGCTTGATGTAATTCAGACCGAAGCGCGACGCCTGAATTTCGAGCGGCTCCTCCTCATCGAAATCCCGCATGGCCTGAAGATCGGGGTGGCGGTACAGGGCATTGTCGTCGAAGTTCATCTTTGCATCCAGCGCGAGGACTTCCCCCTCCCTCGTCACAACCAGCGGATTGATTTCGGCAAGGGAGGCATCAGTCGCTCTAAACGCTTCATAGAGCGCTGTAAAGGTCTTGGCGGCCTTTGCGACCAACGGCCCCTGGAGGCCCAGTCCGAAGGCGAGCTTTCTGGCCTGAAACGTAAGAAGACCGACGGCCGGATCAACATACTCCTTGAGGATGGCGTCCGGGTTGCGTCGGGCCACTTCCTCGATCTCGACGCCCCCTTCGGTACTCGCCATGAGAACCGGTCTCTCGGAGCTACGGTCGATCACAATGCCGAAGTAGTATTCCTTTTCGATGTTCAGTCCCTGCTCGATCAGCAGGCGTCGGACTTTCCGTCCTTCCGGGCCGGTCTGGGGGGTCACCAGGTTGCTTCCGAGCATCCTGGGAGCAACGCTCTCGGCTTCTTCCGGACTCTTGACCACTTTGATTCCGCCGCCTTTGCCGCGTCCCCCCGCGTGAATCTGTGCTTTCACGACCACCGGCGACCCGAGGCGCTTCGCCACTTCATACGCTTCGGCCGGGCTGTCGACTACGGTGCCTTCGGGGACTGGCACACCGAACTTCTTCAGAATCTGCTTGGCCTGATACTCGTGGATTTTCATCTCCTTTATGAAACACGATATAATCGCGGTTTTCAAGTAGGGCCTGAAAGCGGCGGTGGGCCTAAATCTTAGATAAAATTGGCTTTTTGTTTTTCGGCGGTCGGAGGCAATCGCAACAATGGAAAGAGCTTCTATCGTTGACCATCTTCCCGTCTACATCTTTGACGAGATCAATCGCCTGAAATATGAAGCCCGGGTCAAGGGGCAAGACGTGATCGACTTCGGGATGGGCAACCCGGACATTCCGACGCCTGCCCCAGTCGTCGAGAAGATTCGGGAGGCGGTTCTCGATCCGCGCAATCACCGATATTCGGTTTCTCGCGGAATCCCGGGCGTCAGGCGCGAATTGGCCTACTGGTACAAACGAAAATACGACGTCGAGCTCGATCCGAATGAACAGGTCCTGCTGACGCTAGGCGCGAAGGAGGGCTTCAATCACCTGATCCAGGCGATCACCGAACCCGGCGAGAACGTCATGGTGACAACTCCCTGCTATCCGATCCACCGGTTCGCCATTCAGCTGGCACGCGCCAATCCGATCCTCCTGCCGGCAGATCCGAGCCAGGTTCTGGACGCGGCGAGGCGGGCGTTGACTACGACGAAGCCGAAGCCCCGCACCCTGGTGTTTTCCTACCCGAACAACCCGACCACCGCGTGCGTCACCCTCGATTTTTTCGAGCGGGCAGTGGAATTGGCCCGGGAGCATGATCTTCTCCTGATCCACGACTTTGCCTATGCGGACCTGGTGTATGCGGGATACCGGGCCCCGAGCATCCTCCAGGCTCCGGGCGCAATCGACGTCGCCCTGGAATTCTATTCCCTGACCAAGGGTTACAGCATGGCCGGATGGCGGGTTGGGTTCTGCTCCGGGCACGCGCCGGTGTTGGGGAAGCTGAAAAGGCTCAAGAGCTACCTTGATTACGGGATGTTCCAGCCAATCCAGATTGCCGCCGCCATTGCGCTGCGTGACTGTGACATGGAGGCGGAGAAGATACGGTGTACCTATCAGGAGCGTCGCGACTGCCTGGTCCGAAACTTCGAACAGGCGGGCTGGCCGATTGATCCTCCGCAGGGAACGCTCTTCATCTGGGCCCCGCTACCCGAGAAGTTCCGGGAGATGGGATCGCTGAATTTCGCGCGTTACCTGCTGAGCGAAGCCGAAGTGGCGGTATCTCCTGGTGTTGGCTTTGGAGACGGCGGGGAAGGGTTCGTGCGCCTGGCCCTCGTTGAAAACGAGCACAGGATCAAGCAGGCCGCAAGAAACATCAAGCGCGCTTTTCAACAGGCCGACTGACGGGACAACCAGATGCAGATCGCAATCATTGGCACCGGAGCAGTCGCTGTTCACCACGGCCTTGCAATCGAGCAGGTTCCTCGAGCACAACTTCAGGGTGTGGCCAGCCGGACGCCGGAGAAGGCGCGGGCTTTTGCCGAGCGCTTCAAGACCCGGCTCTACGGTAGCGCGGACGAGGTCTTTAAAGACCCGGCCGTCCAATTGGTCATCCTCTGCACATACCCGGACTCGCACTATCAGCTGGCCAGCGCCGCTGCGCGCCGGGGGAAGCACCTGCTGGTGGAGAAGCCGCTCGCAACGACCGCGGAAACCGGCATGGCTATTGTCGAGGAGTGTCGCAAGGCGGGCGTCACCCTCGCAGTCGTCAGTCAGAAACGGTTCGCGGACGGCCCGGTCTTCCTCAAGAAAGCGGTGACTGAAGGCCGGCTGGGCAAACTGCTCCAGGCGGACGCCTACATGAAATGGTACCGGGAACCGGCGTACTACGCGCGCCCGGGCAAAGGCGGTTGGGACGTCGAGGGCGGAGGGGCGATCATCAACCAGGCCATTCACCAGGTGGATCTGCTCCGCTACATCGCCGGTCCCGTCCGAAGCTGTCCGCTGCATGTGGCAACTCGGCGGTTTGCACGCAATCCCATCGGAGGATTCCGCCTGCGTCCTCATGCGTTACGCCAACGGTGCAACCGGAGTCATTCAAGCGAGCACCGCGCTCTACCCGGGATTCCCCGACCGACTGGAGTTGCACGGCACCAAAGGCTCGGTCGTGACAGAAGGCGATTTCTTGAAGTTCTGGGAAGTCCGGCAGTCGGAGACAGCCGCCGGCCGAGCTCTTCAAGCAGGCCGGGGTCGGAGCTTCGAAACCGATGGACATTCCCGTTGAACCCTTCCGACGCCAGCTCGAGAATGTGATCGATGCCGTCGAGAAGGGGAAACAGCCGCTCGTCTCCGGCGAAGAAGGCCTGGAGACTCTTCGGCTGGTCATGTCCATGTACCAGTCGGCCCGTGAAAACCGGGACGTGGAAGTAGGGTGAAAGGGTAACACCGACGAACACGGACTGACAGGGACTGACACGGACGAAGCCTGCTAGCTGTCCTCTCGTCCGTGTTCGTCCTTGTTGGTCCGTGTCCGTCCGTGTGTCCGTGACTTATGAAGACCGATATTCTCATCGTCGGTGCCGGGTTTGCGGGCGCCTCGACGGCCTATCACCTGAGCCGGCGATCGGCACGCTCGATCACGATCGTTGACAAGGAAGAGGTGCCGGGGTTCCATGCGTCAGGCCGCAACGCTTCGCTGCTCATGCAGGGGGCGGAAATCCGGACATCCGGACACTGATCGTTCGCAGCCGCGAAGCTTTTGGCGGATACCGGGAGTTGTGCTCGATGCGAACGGCTCGGTGCTGCTCGGCCGGAAGGCATACCTGGACGGCATTCGCGAACCGGATAATCCGGCTTCGGAGTATCTCGATCCGGGCGACGTCAGGAAACGAATTCCCCTTCTCGAAGGTCACGAATTCGAGGCGGCGCTCCTCACCCCTTCGGACGCAGTGATCGACATCGCAACCTTGCTGAGCTTCTATCTGCAGGAATCCCGGGAGCGCGGGGCAAAGCTGATGCTCAGGTGTCGAGTGGAAGCGGTTTCGGGCCGCGGCCCCTTCAAAGTCGCCACTTCCCAGGGAACGATAGAAGCGGACGTGCTCGTCAATGCGGCCGGAGCCTGGGCGTCTGAACTGGCGAGCGCCGCCGAAGCCACGCCACTCCCGCTGACCCCGCTGAAACGCCATCTGTTCGTCCTCGGTGGCGCCGGCCCCGTTCCCCGGCATTGGCCATTCGTCTGGAACTTCGACAAGAGTTTCTATTTTCGGAGAGAGTCCGGCGACCTTCTATTCAGCATTTGCGATGAACAACGATCCTCGAGCCTGGAACCGACGGTCGAGCCGGAGACCGCGGAGGCTCTGGCCGAGCTGATCTGGGCTCAACTGCCCGCTTTACGGGAGACGGTGCAGCTTCGGGCCTGGTCCTGTTTCAGAACCAAGACCCCGGATGGCTGTTTCGCGCTCGGGTGGGACCCGGGCCTCGAGAATTTTTTCTGGGTCGCGGGCCTGGGCGGGCACGGCATGGGATCCAGTTGGGAAGTGGGAAGACTTTCTGCCCAGCAGATCCTAAACCCAAGAGCCCAGATCCCATCCGCGTTCAGCCCCGGGCGCTTCGTGCAAGGCGAGTCGCAGGTGAAGCAGACAAAGCTGGAAACGTAGAAGACAGACGGGAGACAAGGAGGTTAGGAGAGGATGATGTCGAATATCGAACAAGGAATTTCGAATGTCGAAGGACGATCAAAAATCTCCCGGCACAAGGCGGCGGGCAGTCCGCATGGATCTCAGCGAGAACGAGCGGCGAGCAATCACCGTAAGGAGCCGCGCACGGCAGCGAGCGCCAGCGAGCGAGTAAGCGGACCAGCCACCCAGCCCCGGGGGCAGTCGAGTAGCAAGAGTCAGACTAAAGAGCATGTTGGCTGGTCCGCTTACTCGCTCGCTGGGCTCGCTGCCGTGCGCGGCTCCTTACGATCTCGCCTAAGCCACGATTCAGCCGGGACGCACGGCTTTATTTTCGCAACAGGAATTTCGAATGTCGAAGTGAAGGCCCGTGGGAAGAGGATTCAGAACGCTTCGGAGTTCGACTCTTAAGGCCTGAAAGGCCTTTCAGGCCTTAAGACTGAGATTTTCTGATTTTTGCAATTGGCTCGGAAATTCCGCATTAGGAGGTCTTCTGTCTCGTATTTTGCCTTGACTTCGATATTTCGATATTTCCACTTCTTCGATATTCGCTATTCTCGTCTCCCCGTCTCCTGTCTCCCCGTCTGTTTTTCAGCGCGAGAAGAGGCGAACGCTGCCGGTCTTCTTCTGTTCCGACTGCTCCGGTTCGTTCTTCGTCTCCTGGATCTGCTCGTTGCCCGGGTACTTGACCCGTGGATGAGCCGAGCTTTTCAGGATATGGGTCAGGGTATCGATGAGCTTTTTGAGCTCGCCGATCGTCAAGCCCGACCGGTCCAGTTCCCCCTGCTCCATTTTCCGGTTGGCGATCTTGCGGACCAGTTCGCGGATGGTCTCCTGGTCTCGGCTCTGGACCACTCTGAAGGCCGCCTCCACGGAATCGACAATCATGAGAATGGCGGTTTCCTTGCTCTGCGGACGCGGGCCCGGGTACTTGAACAGTTTCTCCGACTTGATCTCTGACTCGAGCTGCTTCGACTTGTAGTAGAAGTAGTCGATCGTCGCGGTCCCGTGGTGTTCGGGTATGAAATCGAGGACGATTCGCGGCAGACCGATCTGGCGCGCCAGTTTCACGCCCAGGATGACATGCGATCGAACGGCAGCGGCCGAGGCGACCGGTCCCAGCTGATCGTGCGGGTTGTTCCCCTCCCCCTGGTTCTCAATGAAGTACTCCGGGTGAAACATCTTCCCGATGTCGTGATAGTACGCGCCGACTCGCACCAGAAGTCCGTTCGCCCCGATTTCGTTGGCGACCGCCTCGGCGATGTTCGCAACTACCATCGTATGCTGGTAGGTTCCCGGCGCCTTGAAGAAGAACTCCTTCAGCAGCGGAGTGTTCAAATCGAGCAGCTCCATCAGGCGGAAAGGCGAAGCGAGGTCAAGCAGCATTTCGAGGAAGGGCAGGAAAACGAGGACCATCAAGGCGGAAATGAGACCGTTGAAAAAGCTCGCCACGATCTCGGGCGACATGACCGACACCGGCCGCCCCGCCACCAGCGAGAGAGCAAATGGATACCGAGGCCATGACCAGCCCGAGCACCAGCGCCTCGAGCATTACCTGGCTCCGTTTCCTGGCCTTTCTGACCCAGGCGCCGGGGAGCAAACCTCCGGCGAGCAAAGTCAGGAACACCTGATAGTCAAATCCCGAGGCGATGCGAGACAAAGATCACCGTGATCAGCATCGTCAGGGGGACGATGCGCCGGTTGATGAAGATGGCGATCAGCATCCCCGCCCACGGGACCGGGAATCAGGTAGGGAGAGAACAGACCATAGAAGCTGGCGATTTTGGCAGTGCCGAGCACCACCAGCAGGACGAGGTAGATGAGGATCAGGTTCCGGTTCTTCTCTGTGCTGCTCGGGTACAGGATGTTGATGTGGTACAGGAGAATCGTACAGAAGATGGTAAGGAGCAACAGCGTGCCCCAGGCCTCGCCCCGGTCAACCTGGTGCTTATGGCGCAAGGCCTCCTTGACCAGGCGCACATCCGCCTCCCCGACCCGCTTGTGCTTGCCGATGAGCAGCTCGTCCTTCAGGACTGTCCGCCCTTCGGTCACGAAGCGCGACGGGGCGCGATAGGCATACCAAGTCTCCTGACCTGCGGAAGGCACCGGGTACGGGCCGACGAGGTTCTCGAGAAACATGATGGCGAACGCGGCCGGGATGAGCACGGAGGTCAGGATCCACGCGAGATAGGGGATGCCGTACAGAGCCGGTCCCCGGATCAGGTCCTCCTCCTCGGAAAGTTCCGCGTCCTCACCCTCGACTCGTTGAAAGTCAGGCTCGCGGATCTCAAGCTTGCGAATGGCTCGGGCAGCGGAGCGCACACGCCTGGCGTAAAGAAAACGAAGACCGCCCAGCAGCGCCCCGAAAATTCCCACGCCAAGGATGATGGCGAGGGCGTAAGTGGAAATATCCGTCACGGTTTACGTAATAATATCACGGCAGAGGGGATTGGATCGAAGAGGGAGGAGGAAGACGCATAGCTACGGGCGAGTTTCGGGGACATAATACTTAATTCCCAGACCGTAAGACTGGAACCTCACCGCCTGCGCAGGAATTAAGTTTTGTGTCCCCGAAACTCTCCGAAACTCTCTTATCCCTTACTTGGTTTGCCGGGGTGCGTGACGGGCCAGTGAAGCGCGGAAGGGCTCCGCGATCTTGTTGCCCTTGGCTTTGCCGCTCACGAGAATGTCCGAACCCGTAACTCCAATTCCGTACACCTTGTGGTTTGCGCTGTCGTCAATGCTCATCACCGCGCCGTCCAGCGAGACTCCGGCAAACAGCCCTTTACTCCGCGAGTATGAGTAAATGGCTGACTTCATCTTGATATCGGTACCGGCTTCCGCGGTGCGACCGACCGGGCCGGCAGCAGCAGCCGCGTCGACGCCGAATTTCAGCTTGCCCGACAGAAGCCCTTTCAGTCCGGCCTTATCCGTGAATACCAGAACCAGGTCTGTGGCTGACACTCCGAGCTGGAACCCGACACTTCCGCCACTCAGGTCCACATAGGCCGGCTGCCCCCATGCTGCCGTGCTGGTTCTTGCAGCGATCAGCCCTTTGCCATAGCGGCCCCCGACACCGAAGGCGCCCTTGACGACGTGGGGGATGACGGCGATGGCGTGGGAACGAGCCAGCAGTTCCTTCGGAATGCCTTTGTCGGGTGACTTCATGATCTCATCGAGAACAGCCGCTGCGTTTTGAGCGCGCTCGGTCTCGTCGTTCACATCCGTGGCTGCAAGAGCCGGTGTGATGAGGAAGAGGATGGCAGATATGAGAGACAATAAAGCACGCTTCAGCCTCATGGTCGATTCTCCTTATTGGTGGTCGTGGTTAAGCCGAAAGCCAGTTCCATTCTAACGCCAATGCGACCCGGCGGGAGAGGCGTTTTTTGCCGGACGGTGGGCCCCCGAGTTCCAAGCGGGACGTGGTCCCGGATGAGCAATGACGAACTAAGACGGGCCAACTGTGCGGCCTCGGAACAAGGGCCAACTCTCGAAACGGGTGATACTATGAGGGATTCCATTGGAGAAGAGCGTGACTGACAATTCGACCCTCTACGAAATCAACACTGTTCTATGGCTGCGGGAACTTTCGGCCAAGTACGCCAAAACGATCACTTTGGGGAGTGTGCCCAGCCGGGAATGGGACAAGATCAAGCGGTACAAGTTCGACTATGTCTGGCTCATGGGAATCTGGAAACGCAGCGCCGTCGGCAGGAAGATCGCACAGCGCGCGACGGAAATGTTCGATGCGTACGACCAGGCACTCCCCGGCTGGACGGACGAGGACATCGCCGGCTCACCGTATTCGATCCAGGGCTACGAGCCGGACCAGGCCGTGGGGGACTGGGATGACCTCGAGAAGGCGAGGCAACAACTGGACCGGCGGGGTATGGGGCTTATCCTCGACTTTGTTCCCAACCACACGGGAGTTGATCACCCTTGGGTTCGAAGATCGCCCGATAACTACCTGCAAGGCAACGAGTCGAGCTACAGCAGCCACCCGGAATGGTTCTTCCCGGTCACGGTTTCCGGACGCACCCGGTTTTTCGCAAAAGGCCGCGATCCGTTTTTCCCTCCCTGGAATGACACGCTCCAATTGAACTACTTCTCCACCGGGTACAGAAGCTCGATCAAGCGACTCGTCCGCAGGCTGAGCGGCGTGTGTGACGGCCTGCGTTGTGACATGGCGATGCTTGCGCTCAACGAGGTTTTCAAGCGGACGTGGCGGGAAGTGCTTGACCCGGCTGATCATCCGACGGAGTTCTGGGAAGAGGTGATCGCCTCTGCGCCGGGGCTTCTCTGGATCGCCGAGGCTTACTGGAACACCGAATGGAAGTTGCAGGACCTGGGGTTCGATTTCGTTTACGACAAAGTCTTTTCTGACCGGATACGGTGGAACCCGGCTACCGAGGTTGTGGCCCACCTTCGAGCTGATCCCGGCTTTCAGCGCGGGCTTCTGCGATTTCTTGAAAATCACGACGAGAGTCGCAGTGCAGCCGCCTTCGGACCCGAACGCCTGGGCGCGGCCCTGGTCCTGCTCTGTTCGGTCCCCGGAATGAAGTTGTTCCACCAGGGGCAGCTCGTGGGCCGGACGGTCAGGGTTCCAGTGCAACTTGTGCGGGCAATCGAGGAGCGGGTCAATCCGGAAATCGAGGCTCTTTACCTGAAAGTGCTCCCTTTGTTCCGAAACCCGCTGTCGCGCGAAGGCGACTGGCGCCTTCTCCAGATCGAAGAGACGGGCGATGGAACAGCGAAAAACCTCGTCGCATCCTCATTCGGAGTTGCGAAGGAAATGCGAATCGTGGTGGTCAATCTGAGCGCCGACTGGGCGCAAGGCAGGGTCCGATTTGAGCCACCCGGGGAAGACAAGGAGACAGGGAGACAGGGAGACGGGGAGAGTGGAAAGCCGGAAAGGACTTATACACTGACGGATCAGATGACGGGGGCCAAATATGTTCGCGATCGCGACGAGACCATGTCCCTGGGGCTCCGTGTCTTGCTGGAACCCCACCAGGCGCACGTTTTTGACATCAGGCCGGCACCCCGAAAAGGCGGTCGTCGGGTTTAGCGGAGCGACGCAAGCGGGATTGCGATTTCGCGGTTCAGCCGGAGGGTCAGTTCGGTACCCGAGCCCAGTTCCACGTCACGGCCACGTCGGCCCAGCATTCCTGCAAGACCTATGGCGGCTCCGGTGGCACTCCCGATGATGCCGCCCTTCTTGCCACCCGCGATTCCGCCGACAGTTCCACCGGCACCTGCTCCCACCGCGATTGTAGCGGCGTCCTTGCCACGGCCGCCGACTGCTTCAATCGTATTTTCCTCGCCCTGCACCCGGCAGTTCGGGTCGTTTACCGAAACGACCGAGGTCTCGACGGTAAGCCCACCGCCGTCAGGCAGGCGGAGCGTGTCAAACTTGAGCCGCATGGAAGCGCGTCCGGCTATCCTGCCTGCGCGCTTGGCGTTCAGGACACGACCGGTCAGCTGAGTGCCCTTGGGAATCACGTGACTCGAGTCGAGCCGAACTTCTTCAAGTACCAGCGCCCGGAACTCATCCCCCTTCGCATTCCTCTGCGTGCTGAGATAATCCTGCAGACGGACCTTCAAAGTAGTGCCGGAGGGCATTGACGCCGTTTCATTCTGCCCGTGTTTGCCGCCGGCAAAGCCTGAAAAGCCAATCAGCGCCATTATGAAAGCAAGGGCAGTGATCCTCACCGCCACTGATAACTTTCTCCATTTATGACTAACGAGTATTTGCAGCACTTCAGCAATCTTCACTTTCTGCGTAACGCCCCGCGTTCAATGTAACGCGTTCTGAGCCCGCCCTCTCTTTGGGTGGGGCTTATCTGACGGACGCCCTCCCGGATAGCGCGATCCGGGTCTTGACGTCCGACCATCGAACAAAATAGTCGTCCTTGAGCAGCCTGCGGCCGAGCGAGTGGATCTCGCCATCCTTCTTGTACTGGAACGAATACAGAACCACCGACCGATTCTGCCCGTACAGACCGCCGGTCCGTTCATGAGGTACTCGTCCTTCGTATTGGCCCACGAGCGAACCCGATGAATCGTAGACGTTCAGCCCAGCGAGTGCTTCCTCCGGGACGTACTTCATGACGACATGAGTTATTGGAAAAAGCAACTCGTCGCTCTTTGAGATGAACATCTGATCGAAACGGAGGCGGCAATCCTTCCCTTCAATCGCGTCGCGGGCGGCTATCAGGACCGTTTCGACTTGCTCCCATTGAGCACGCAATGCACTCTTACGTGTTTTAAGAGTCAGCGGCAACTTTTGTTCAATCAGCACATTAGCGCAGTCCGATGCCTGGGATCCGGAGGCGATCGCCACCCGATCGAACCCCAAAGTGAACAGGCACAAGAAAGCCGCAGAGAGAACCTTGTTGCTCATCTTTCGCTTCTTTAGATGGAACACACCCCAAAAGGGTTTAGTAATCATAAACTAAGATGCGGTTTTTACAGACGAATCAAATTGCCGGTCCTGTGCCTTCCCCTCCGGGTGATGCGGAACCCGCGTCCCGCACGGCTGTCCGAATTGTATTCGCTATCGCCTTTATGAACAACGGATCATCGTTCAGGGAACGGGTCCGTTCGAGGTGGAGGCCAAGCGAAGACGCAAGCTCCCGAAAAGCGATATCGATGTCGTAGAGGATCTCGATATGGTCACAGACAAAACCGGTCGGAATGACGAGGACCGCCCGGACGCCACCGTCCGCCAGCTCCCGCAGCTTCTCCTCAACCCTTGGACCCAGCCAGGGCTCGGGTGAGTAACCCTGGCTCTGGTAGGCGAAAGACCAGTTCTGGAGACCGGCCCGCTCGGCCACGCCGGCGGCCGTCTCCCGCTGCTGGCGGTCGTACGGGTCATCCGCGGTGATTCTCGAGACGGGCAGGCTATGGGCCGTGAACAGGGCCGTCATGTTCCTCTTCTCATCGGGAGTGAAGAACACTTTCGCCTCTCCGAATCGCTGCGCGTACGCCTCAAGCAGATCAGGGTTGTCGTGCCAGCTGTTCACGTAAACTGTCTGGAGGTCGGCACCCAGTTCCTGAACGGCCGCCTGGTACTGTCGGAAGTAGGCGCCCACGCTTACGCTGGAATACTGAGGCGCCATGCAGATCGCGACAACCTGCTTGAAACCGCTGCCGGCTATTGCCCGAACGGCATCTTTGATGTAAGGAAACCAGTGGCGCATCCCGACAAATGTCTTGTTTGGAATACCTTTACGATAGAGCGCTTCTTCCACTGCAATTGCCTGATTCTGGGTGATTTCCAGCAGCGGAGACTTGCCTCCGACCCGCCTGTACCGATCCCTGATCTCCTCGAGGACCTGCGGGGACATTGGCCTGCCGCCCCGAACGTCCATAACATAAGGTTCGACCTCGTCGATGGAAGCCGGTCCCCCGTAGGCCATCAGCAGGACCGCCACCGGTTCGGCAGGGGTGATGGATTCGTTTCTCCTGCTCATTGGTCCGGGCTCCGTTTTCGGAGGAGCTCGATCACGAACTCCACACTGTCCAGGGGGGTCTGCGGGAGTATGCCATGCCCGAGATTAAAAATGTGCGGGTGACCTTGAGCCTGATCGAGGATCCGGTTGACCCGCTCGCGCAAAATGTCCTTCGGCGCCAGTAGCGTCACCGGGTCGAGGTTTCCTTGAAGCACCACGCCCCGTCCAAGCCACTTCCAGACATCCTGAAGCTCGATTCTCCAGTCGACCCCCAGGACACTGCCCCCGGCCCTATGCATCGCGTCCAGAAAGGCACTGGTCCCGGTTCCGAAGTGGATCACGGGAACGGAGGTCTTGCTTATCTCGGAGAGAATGCCGCGCGAATAAGGGAAGACGAAATCAAGGTAATCTTGCCGGGATAGACAGCCGACCCAGCTATCGAACAGCTGCACTGCCTGGGCTCCGGCTTCTATCTGCTTGAAGAGATAGTGCGTCGTGACCTGTGAGATCTTGCGCATGAGCAGATCCCAGGTGTCGGGCTGCTCGTACATCAGCAGTTTGGTGGCCGCAAAGTGGCGCGAGTGCCCGCCCTCGATCATGTAGCTGGCCACCGTAAATGGTGCGCCGGCAAAGCCGATGAGGGCGGTCCGACTGGGGAGTTTCGACCGAACGAGATCAATCGCCCGATAGACGTAATCCAGGCGGGACTCGGCTCCCTCGACCAGAAGGTCCCTGACGTCGCGCGGAGTCCGAACCGGTTTTTCGATGACAGGTCCCTCCCCGCGGGCGAAGTCAAACCGGACACCCATTGCGTCAAGGGGGAGGAGGATATCGGCAAAGATAATCGCCGCATCCAGGTCAAATCGCCGGATCGGCTGAAGCGTGACCTCGGCGGCGAGCTCCGGCGTGCGGCACAATTCGAGCATGCCGTAACGCTCGCGCAAACGCCGGTACTCTTCCAGGTAACGACCCGCCTGGCGCATGAACCAGACCGGCGTCGAATCGGCCGGCTGTCCCAGGCAAACTTTCAGGAATCGACTCTCTTCCATAAGACTCCGGACTTCCTCGGAAGCTGCTTAACCTCAGCTAAATATATGATAGAACAATCGGTAAGGTCTCAAGGAAAAATGGAGGTGGACCGCCGAGGTCGAAAAGTGGACAGCGTTGCTCTACGAACGGCAAGGCCGCGTGTGTAGCGAGCTCATGGCCCGAGCTCATGGCCTTTGTCCGGGCGTTCACATCGTCGACTTGCCGACCCGTTCGGCCGGCTCAAGAAGCCGGGACTACAAACCTTCCTCAACCCTCACCCTTCCCGTGCTCCGCATGCTCCACCCCCTCGCCGGCTCCATTGTCTGCTCACGAGCGGAACCTTAAAATTGAAGTAAGCCCCTTTTCTAAATCCGCCTGCTGGAGATGCCCCAATGACCGGCCAAATATGGACTCTCCTCAAAAACACGGTGAACGAGTTCATCAATGACGACTGCTCGACGATGGCGGCGGCTTTGTCCTACTACACGGTTTTCTCACTGCCGCCCCTGTTGTATCTCGTGATCCGGTTGACGAGCCTGTTTTTCGACCCCGCCGATATCCACGGGCAAGTTGAAAAACAGATCGGAAACCTGATCGGCAGCCAGGGCACAGACGCGATCCGAACCATGCTGGAGAATGCCAATGCGTCGCCTGGAAGCGGTGCGGTTGGCACAACCTTAGGGCTGGCGGCAATCCTGGTCGGGGCCAGCGGCGCCTTTGTTCAACTGCAATCCGCCCTGAATCGTGCTTGGGGAGTTGAACCGGACCCGGCGCAGGGCGGCGTCCGCAGCTTTGTCTCAAAGCGGATTCTGGGATTCGGACTCATTCTCGTGCTCGCCTTCCTGTTACTCGTTTCTCTCGTGGTCAGTGCCGCGGTTTCAGCCTTCGGCGATTACCTCGTCCGCCTCTCCCCGGACGCTATCTCCGGCGCTGTGCTGCAGGTCGTCAATTTCGGGGTCTCGCTGGTTGTAATCGGCCTGCTCATCGCCGCCATCTTCAAGTTTCTGCCCGATGCCATCCTCGAGTGGAAAGACATCTGGGTAGGAGCGGCGATCACTGCCGTCCTGTTTGTCCTCGGGAAGACACTGATCGGTCTGTACCTCGGCAACAGTAATCCCGTGAGTGCATACGGCGCCGCAGCATCATTGGCGATCGTCTTCGTCTGGGTCTACTACTCCTCGATGATCATCCTGCTCGGAGCAGAATTCACCCAGGTATGGGCCCACGAATACGGAACGGAGATTCGACCGGAAGCGAATGCCGTGCGGGTGTTCCGAGAATACCGGCACGAGCGGCCGGAGCCCCGCGCCTGACTCCCGGGAGGGCATAACCGAGCGATTTGCACCCGCCGGATTTCCGCTGTATGTTGGGAATCAATCGCTTCTCAGGAGTCAGCCGACTCGGAGTTTCGCGAAGTCCGTCCGCCAATCGGCAAGCAGGCCTTTATTTTCCTAGTCATGCGGGGAGGTCGTTATGAAGTTTCGAACTGCTTTAATCGTCGTGACGGTGCTTCTGACTGTCGCTGTAATTGCCCGGCTCTCGGGCCGTCCACTCTTGCCGAATTCAGTCCGAGGCAACCCGCAACACGAAGGAACCACCGGTGACCATAACCACGGACAGAAAACGTCCCAGTCACCAACCAAGCTCGCGATACCGCAGGCCCTGAAAGCCGAGCATGAGGAACTGCACGCCGAGCTGAGTGCGGCAACCAGGGTCGGGGGAGAGACCGGCAAGGCTGCGCTGGCGGTGGCCGACGCTCTTCATCTCCACTTTGAAGCGGAGGAACGATTTGCCCTGCCGCCGCTGGGCCTCCTGAAGAGCCTGGCCGACGGAGAAGCTGATGCCGACTCACGTGCCAGCGCCCTCCAGATGTCGAACACTCTCAAACGCGAATACCCAAAGATGCTTGCAGAGCATCGGGAGATCAAGAAGGCGCTCGAAAACCTGATCGCTGCGGCGAAAAGGGAATCGCGGCCGGCCCAGGTGGAATTCGCTCACCGGCTGATGATGCATGCGCAAACAGAAGAAGAAATCCTCTATCCCGCGACACTTCTTGTGGGGAGGGTCCTTGGGGGAAAAGCACTCACGACTGACGACTGAGCACTGAACCGGCTGACCGGCTGACCAATCATAAAAAAGGCAGCAAGATCGTCTGGATCATGCTGCCTTTTCTTTTGTCAGTTGTCAGTTGTCAGTTGTCAGTTGTCAGTCGTCAGTTCCTCTCCCGGGTCGCCGGCCGCCGCCCATCCGGCGCTCCCCCATCTGTTCGAACCGGTCGCCCATGGCAGCGAGCTTTTCACGCTGCTCGGGTGTAAGGATCTTGTAGACCTGAGACTTCACGCGTTCCCGCGACACGATCATCTGAGCCATGAGCTCGCCTTGCTGCTGCGCCAGCTGTGTCACCTGAGTTTCGTTGTACTGTCCGTCCTTGGTGGCTTCCTTCAGCGCTTCGCGATTCTTCTGCATCTGTTCGTGGATCGGCTGCATGACCGTTCGTTCGGCCTCCACGATCTTCTTGACCTCGGCCTTCTGCTCGTCGGTCAAATCGAGGTGGCGACCGATGAAACCGAGAAGGGGGCCTCCCTCGCCGACTGCCCCGCGGGGGCCGCCGCCCCTGCGGCCCTGAGCTTGGGCCGTCAAGGTCGCGCCGAACCCGACCACAAATAAAGCAACAAGTGCAAGCAGTATAGTGACTCTCTTCATAGTAGATGCCTCCAGCTTTCCGTTTCGTACCGTTTATTCGGTCTCTGTTCTATTAATACGAACTGGCGGCCGGAATTGAGGTAAAAACGAGTCATCGCCGCGTAAAGTTTTGTCAGCGCGTCCAGCCGGCGCGATCAACGAACAATGACCAGGAGAAGAATGACGAGGATGGCGCTGAGGAGCGCCAGCCCTGCGTTGAGGACCCGCGCCCTGAAGAGTCCCCGGCGCAATTGCTCGATGTCCTTCTTAACCTCCGCCTCGGAGCTGGCCACACGCTCATCCAGTTCTTCGATTCGCTCTTTGAGGGACTTGTGCGCATCGAGGAGCTGCTGCTGGCCCAACAGGGCCGAGAATCCCTGCTCCCCGCCGTCGCCAAAGAGCGACTGTCCCATGACTTCCCGCGCCCGAAGCACCTCCTGCATGCCGGCCTCAAAATGGCGTTGGTGGATCTGTTTTTCGGCATCCTCGATTGGTTCGAGACTGGCGATCTGCGCCGCCTTCAGCACAGCGTTCTTGATGTCGCCGCCACTTACCTCGTACTGGGCGGCCAGCTTGCGAAAGTCGACGTCGGGCGCCAGAGGGGTTTTGCCGGCGTGCAGTTGAACCTTCCAGATCTCTTCGCGTTCCAGAACTCCGGGCAGGCGAAACAGTATGTGAGTCCGGATCCGCCGCTCGAAGGCGGGATCGAAATTTGCCGCCAGGTTCGTGGCAAAGATCGTGACCCCCGGGTACTGCTCGATTTCGGCCAGAAGGACATTCACAACCGCATTGGCCTCTCGCTCGTAACCGTAGTTAAGCGACGAGAAGCGGCGCGATGCAATCGCATCCGCCTCATCGAAGAAGAGCACGGCGTCCTGCTCGGCCGCGATCCTGAACAAGGCACTGACGTTCTTACCCGTCTCCCCAACCCACATTGACTCGAGCTCCGAGTAACGGACGACGAGCAGGCGCTTGCCCAGGGCGTTGGCGAGTGCCTCTGCGCAAATCGTCTTCCCCGTCCCCGGCGGACCTGCAAAAGCGAAGGCGAGACCGGTTCCCTCCGAATGCCGCTCACCCAGGCCCCAGGTCTGAAAAATCAGCTCGTGCTTTTCGATTTGGTTGAGGGCGAATTCGAGCGACTGCCTGGTAGCTTCAGGGAGAATTACGTCGGCGAACGTCCGACGAGGAATGCTCGCCTGGACCAGGTTCCGCCTGGAATTCGTGAAAAGCTCCCATAAACCCATATTTTCGCGTGACTCCGACACTCCAGTATAGCAGGCTGCTTCTCGTACGGACGCACCGCGTAACCCCCAAATGACCCCAAGGAAAATGAGCGGCAAGAGGGCTGCGGAACGTCTGCAGAGTTGGTAATTTAATGTGAAACTATCCGAGCCGGATCCCCTCTTTCTATAAGGAAGATGCATTACCTGCCAGCCCGTCGTATCCTCGTCATACTGATTACCGCTGTCATCCTGCTGTCCGCCTCCTGTCGCCGCATTCCCACAGACGATCAGATCGAAGACGCGGTCAAGGGCGAGGTAGTCGCGAAAAATGCTCCCAAGTACGTGACTGAAGGCCGGAAGCGGAGCCAACGGGTATGGACTATGCTTCAGCGATTCTACGTCAAGCGCGAGTTCAAGCCGGCCTGGGTGAGCGACCACAATCTGTCGATCGAGGAGTTCGTCGGTGCCCTTTGTCGCGCGGATCAGGAGGGTCTCAACCCGGGCAATTACAATATCAATGCGTTGGGCCGCCTGCACAGCGCCGGCTACACGAAGGACGGTCTGCAGGACGAGGAACGGGCCAAGCGGCTCGCTCAGCTTGACGTTGCGCTCACGTATGCGTTCCTTACATACGGCAACCACCTGACCAACGGATACGCGCGCCCGCAATGGGACACTCGAGCCGATATCATCAGGATGGATGACCAGCTTCAGAAAGCCCTGAGCGAGGGGACACTGCGCGAAGTACTTACCGAACTGCTGCCCGCTCACGAACAGTATCGGAAGTTGAAAGAGGTGCTGGCGGCTTACCGGCGCCTGGCCGAGTCAGGCGGCTGGCCCGCAATAAAGGACCCGAATGACAGCACGACTCTCGCGCGACGCCTCGCGGCCTCCGGCGACTTGCAGACCGCCGAGGAAACAGCGCCCGAGAACATCGTCTCGGCAATAAAGAAGTTCCAGGCCCGGCATGGGCTCGCTGCAAATGGAAAGGTCGACTGGTCGACTATGAACGCGCTGAATGTGCCGCTCGAACAGCGAATCCGGCAACTGGAGATCAACCTGGAACGATGGCGCTGGCTGCCGACTCAATTGGGAGATCGTTACATTATGGTCAACGTCCCTGCCTTCGAACTGCAGGCGGTCGAGAACGGACGGGTTGCTCTCCGCATGCCGGTCGTGGTGGGACAGGAGTACAAGCCCACGCCGCTTTTCAGCCAGAAGATGACTTACATCGTCCTGAATCCATCGTGGAATGTGCCCGCCCAAATCGCAAAGGACGAAATCTTGCCGGTGCTCATGACCGATTCGAGCTACCTCGAACGGAATCGCATGGAGGTCGTCTCCACCGAGACACGAGAAGTGGTGGAGAGTTCCGAAATCGACTGGGAATCCGTAGACCCCGAGGACTTTCCGTACCGGATCCGACAGCAACCCGGCGAAGAGAACTCGCTCGGCCGGATTAAGTTCATGTTCCCAAACCAGTTCGACGTCTACCTGCACGACACCCCGGCCCAGGACCTCTTCAAAAAGAGGAGGAGGGATTTCAGCCACGGTTGCGTCAGGGTGTCCAAACCCTTCGAGTTGGCGGCCTGGGTACTCGAGGGGAAGGACGATTGGAACCCGGATGCCTTGCAGCAGGCAACCATGACTGATGAGGAAAAGACGATCAAACTCGACCATCCCCTACCGGTGTACATACTCTACTGGACGAGTTGGGTCGAGGATAACGGTACCGTCTCTTTCCGGGAGGACCTGTATGAGCAGGACAAAAAGATGCTGAGCACCCTGCCGCCGCAGACCAGAGGCTCGCCCGAAGCTCGACGGTCCTGTCAGTCGATCCTTGAGAAAGTCGAAGACTAAGGGTAAAAGGGTAGAATGCACTCTTGACCAGCGGGGCAGCCGGCAGCGGGCAGTCCGCAGTGCGCAGTTGGCAGTGCGCAGTCCGCAGTGCGCAGTGGCAGTCCGCAGCGCGCAGTTCGCAGTGCGCAGTCTAAAAAGGAGATGCCTTCTTGGGATGAAAGATAGAAGTTACGTTTTTCTGATCGTTTTCATAATGGTCGTTGCCATCGGATTGGCTCTTAAAGATCAGGCCAGTGTATTCGCAAAGACCGATCCTGACGTTCCCGACATCCCACAGCTCCAGAATGGTCCACAACCGGTCCGATCCAACCGCGCAGCCTTTTCGGTTCAGGTCCGCGACCTCGTTTCACCCTACAACCTCGTGTCGATACCAGTGCTTCCCGGGGAGCAGGTCCCGTTTGGCATTGGATTTTCCACATATGACGAGGCGCACTCATTCCGGGTCACCCTGTCTGGAGGAAGAATCCGGGGTGACGAGAGCCAGACGAGGTGGACGTGGACCGCGCCTGCTGACCCCGGTATCAGTACCGTGGTAATCAGACAGGAACCCCTTGGCGAAGAAGTGAAGCTCCATTTCCTGGTCATGGTGCCCTACTCGCTGATGAAGAGGACAAGACTGAACGGCTACGCGATTGGGAATTATCCGGCACGACCTTTGGGGAATAACCCGATATACTCCCGGCCAAAGGGTTTTGTCGAGGTCACGCCGCAGAACGAGAACATCTTGGTTTCGCCCAACTTTCAACTCAAGCAGTTCCTCTGCAAGCAGAAATCAGACTACCCGAAGTACCTCGTCTTGAATGAACGACTGGTTCTGAAACTGGAACTGGTCCTCGAGGAGCTCAACCGGCGCGGGTACGCGGCTGACGGCTTCCACGTCATGAGCGGATACCGGACCCCGGCCTACAACAAAGGGCTGAAGAACGTGAAGTTCAGCATGCACCAGTTTGGCTGTGCGGCCGATATTTTCGTCGATCAGAACCCGGTCGACGGGAAAATGGACGACCTCAACCAGGACGGCCAGATCAACCAGCGTGACGCAGCCGTGCTGACGTCCGTGATCGAAGATATGGATCACAGCGAGGAATACCGCGATTTCACGGGTGGTCTGGGCCGTTACGAGAAGGCGAAAGCCCACGGGCCGTTTGTTCACGTCGACGTCCGAGGCTGGGACGCCCGCTGGGGCGTCGGCGCACTGCCGCGTTCTGAGCGAATTGTCCAACGGGTCAGCACCGTGAGCATGAGCAAGTAGGTGGACCGGGTGGACACGGTGGACAGTTCGACACTGTGAACTGATAAGGGCTCTGCATTCGTCTATCACTGTCCACCCCGTCCACACCGTCCACATTGTCACGAATGTCCCGCTTGTCCCTCACCCCAGGTACCGGTGAACCCAGCTGATCCCCGCGGTCCCGATCACTCCCGTTTCCAGAACCTCTCGCTCGCGATTCGCATCCATTCCGCCCAGCGCAAAAATCGGAACCGGAACCTTCGCGACGGCCTCCGCCAGGGCAGACAGGCCTATCGGTTCGGTACCTGAGGGCTTGGAAATCGGTGCAAACACAGGTCCAAGCAAAAGGTAATCCGCCCCATCGGCGGCGGCCGCGATCGCCTCGCCCACGCTATGGACCGACTTCCCGATCAGGAACCTCTCCAGCCCGGCACGATCGCGAGCCTCGATCGCGTCCTTGATGGAAGCAGGACCCGGCAGGTGGACGCCGTGCGCCCCTTCTGCGATCGCCAGCTCGAAATCGGAGTTGACCAGGAAGATGCGACGAGCATGGTCAGCGAGGCGAACCCCCGCCTTCACCAGGGGGCGAAGCGCACTCCTATTCAAATCCTTTTCGCGGAGTTGAATCAGATCGGCCGGCGCGGCGAATAGCGAGATAAGGTAGCCAATCCGGTCACGCCTGGGGAACAGATCTCGGTTGGAGATGGCATAGCGCAAGGGCGGGCGGCGATCGAGAGCCTGAACCAGGCTTGTGAGGGTTTGCGACACGACAGCGGAATTATCGCAGATTGTACGATTCCCCGGCACCCGTTACATGGCACCCGTCTACCCGCCCGCCCGTTCACTTGTACCGGGCACCGGTCGGGCGTAACATCGAGGGCAAAGATCACGCCCTTCTTTTCGGGAGGTGTCCAATGCCCGTAACCAAACTGAAAGAGTTTCTCGACCGGGAGAAAGTCAAGTATGTGACCATCCGTCACTCGCCCGCCTTCACTGCCCAGGAAATTGCCGCGACCGCGCACATCCCCGGCAAAGAACTGGCAAAGACCGTCATGATCAAGATCGACGGCCAGATGGCCATGGTTGTCCTGCCCGCTTCTTACCGCATCAATTTCGACCTGCTGGCTGATGCCCTTGGGAGCAAAGAAGGTCCAGCTGGCGACCGAAGGTGAGTTCCGAAAGCTGTTTGCCGACTGTGAGCTGGGCGCGATGCCCCCGTTCGGGAACCTTTACGGCATGCCGGTCTACGTGGCCGAAGTCCTCACAGAGGACGAGGAGATCGCCTTCAACGCCGGCAGTCATATCGAGCTGATGAGACTCCCGTACCGGGATTTTGAGCGCCTGGTGCAACCACGCCTCGTGAAACTGCGCACCCCGGTCGTGTGATTGCGGAACGCGGATTGTGGGGGGAATAGGGGGGAATAGGGGGGGAATAGGGGACGGAGTTCTTTTTTCTGACGGTTTGCAGCAGAAAAGTTCGTATTTTTTGCGGCTCGAGCGTTATTAGCTATACGAAGGCTGATCCATGTGCCTTCGTAAGGAGCGCTCGATGGCCAGAATGCCGCGAGGAATCGAACTGGACCAGGAAGGTCAGTACCACCTGCGCGGGCAGGCGGCCGGTCAAAAAGGTCACTACCCGCTTCAGAACAAGGACAACGCCGAGAAACTCCAGGAGATCATCCGTCACTTCACCGCCCTGTACTTCTGTGCGGTGGCCGGTCTGGAACTGATGGGCTCCCACTATCATCTTGTCTGCCGGTTCCAGGCGTTTCGGGTGCTCAGCCAGGAGGAGCTCCTCAGACTCGCCGAGGTTTTCTACCCCGGGGCGTACAAGCCGTACCTGGCATGGGGACCGGCCGAGTGGGCCCGTTTCAACCGACGCCTGTTCAATGTCTCCGAACTGATGCGCAATATCCAGCAGGCGTTTACCCGGTGGTACAACACCAGGAACGGACGAAAAGGCTCCTTCTGGGCCGGCCGGTTCCGCTCGACCGAGTCCGACAATCTCGCGGAGACCGTTTACTACATCGAGCTTAACGCGGTCAGGGCGAAGCTGGTCAGTCGTCCCGAGGAGTGGCGCTACTCCTCGGTGTGGATGCGGCGAAACGGGGAGGCTGGCTGGCTGATGCCACTCGCGAAGCTCATGGACTGTCCCGATCCGGTCGAAGCCGAGAAGCTCTACTGGGCGACCTTGTACTGGAGGGGAACGCAGGCCAGCAAGGAGACAGACGCTTTGATCCCGGTCGAGCTGGCGGAACGGATGGCCCGCGAGCAGTTCGAACGGGGCTGCTACCTGACCCGGCGAGATTTCTTTACCCGCGGCCAGAAAATCGGGACCCGGGAAGCGATTGAATCGAGCTTGAAGAAGTGTCGCGAGCGGGGCATTTATCGGCACAGAAGATATCCGCTGCCGGTTGGCGTTGGTAATCTTTACGCGCTTCGGGAGATACGAAGTCACTATTTTCGGATTTGAGATTATTGCCCTGATCCGCGACAGCTTTCGAAGTTCCGTCGGGACGCGACCCTTTCCATCCGCGACCATCCTGCGTCCCCGCACCTGGTCGCTCCCTCCAGGACGGCGCTCGTCCGTTCCTCTTTTCCGGTAAGCTGAACGATGGAACGATAGAAGTAAGCCCGCCGACCGATTGTGCCATCCCACCTGGCAGCCCCATCGTGCTTTGCGAGAAGGAACAACGCCTGCCGGCAAACAGTACTCCGTCCCCTGTTAGCTCCTCCCGCTGTTAGCTCCCCCCTTGCCCCTCGCGGGGCGGCGGTCACCCGGGGCTATGAAGCGCACCGCCCCATCCGGGGCTCCGGAGTTCCCAGCCGGCATGTCGTCTATCAGACGAGCGAGGAGGGAAAGGCTGCGGCGGTTGCATCACTGCCTCGCCCGCCTAGATGACGCCCATCGACCTGATTATCCCCCCTCCCGATCATCGGTTGACGGCCCGCCCCGCTGGAAAAATCGCTCTCCCACCCACTTTTTCTCGTACTTTTTCGACCTCGAGCGTTAATAGCTATAGACGCTTTTAGCGTCACGGGAGGAAGCAGATGCTATTGAAGGTGCACAGTGCCTCCGTTCTGGGTATCCAGGCGCAGGTCATCGACATCGAAGTGGACTTGTCGCTCCGGGGCAAAGATGCCAAGAAATACCACGTGGTCGGGCTGCCCGACACGGCGATTAAAGAGAGCGGCGAGCGCGTCCGGGCGGCGATCCACAACTGCGGCTACCAATTTCCGAACATCGGGAGCATTACGGTCAACCTCGCCCCGGCTGACTTCAAGAAGGAAGGAAGCTGTTACGACCTTCCCATTGCCCTGGCGATCCTTGGCCTCGGCGGCGCTCTCATGCCTGATCACCTGAAGGACTGGTTGATTCTCGGAGAGCTCTCGCTGGACGGGAGGGTCCGGCCCATCCGGGGCGGCCTGCCGATTGCCCTCAATGCCGAGAAGTGTAATTTCCGAAAACTGCTCCTGCCGTCCGACAACACCCGGGAGGCTGCCGTCGTCAAGGGAATCGACGTCTACCCCGCCCAGTCCCTGCCCCAGGTTCTGCACCTGCTCAATGGCGGTTCTTCCGAGTTCGCGCCCGTAACCGTCGATCGGACGGAATTGCTTAAGCATCAGTGGGACGGCCTGCCGGATTTTGCGGACGTCAAAGGCCAGGAAAGCGCCAAGCGGGCTCTGGAGGTCGCCTGCGCCGGCGGGCACAACATCCTGATGATCGGCCCGCCCGGCGCCGGTAAGACAATGCTCGCCAAGCGCATCCCGTCGATCCTGCCGGCCATGAGCTTCGCGGAAGCGCTGGAAACAACTGCGATCCACAGCGTGTGCGGACTTCTGCGCGGCGACCGGCAGTTCCTGATCAACCGTCCTTTTCGCGCGCCTCACCACACAATCAGCAGCGCCGGATTGGTCGGGGGCACCTCCAACCCGCGCCCCGGAGAGGTTTCTCTGGCCCACAATGGCGTTTTGTTCCTGGACGAGCTGACCGAGTTCCAGCGCCACGTTCTGGAAGTCCTGAGGCAGCCGCTGGAGGACGGCGAAATCACGATCAGCAGGGCGGCAAGAACTCTGACGTTTCCTGCCAACTTCACTCTGGCGGCGGCGATGAACCCCTGCCCGTGCGGCTATTTCAACAGCTCGGTCAAGCAGTGCGGCTGCACTCCGCCCCTGATCCAGCGCTACCTGGCCAAGATTTCCGGCCCCTTGCTTGACCGCATCGACCTGCACATTGACGTCCCGGAAGTGAAATACAAGGAACTGACCAGCTCGCACCGGGGAGAGCCGTCGAAAATCATCGAGGCGCGGGTCTCGCAGGCGAGGGACCTCCAGTTGAAGCGCTTCTCGGAAACGAAGATCTTCTGCAACGCTCAAATGGGACCGCGGGAGATCAGCCGGTACTGCCAGCTCAATGACGCGGCCAAGAGCACTTTGGAAGGCGCGATCCAGACCCTGGGCTTCTCCGCGCGGGCGTACGACCGGATCCTCAAGGTCGCCCGGACAATAGCCGACCTGGAAGGCGCCGAATCGATCCGCCAGACCGATGTCTCGGAGGCCATCCAGTACCGGTCCCTGGACCGCAATTACTGGGATAACCTGTAGCGGGCAGCAGGCAGCAGGCAGCGGGCAGAAGGCAGCAGGCAAGGCGCAAAAGATGACAAAGAGCGGGACCGGCCTCTTGGAGCGCGCACATCGGCCTTCCGAACCTTCGCCCGCGGAGAGTGTGCCGCCTTCTGGAGCGCGGACATCTTGAGGGTGTCGAAAAGTGCGGAGGCGAGCGGAGTATGGACGTTTCTGGAGCCCCGGAGCGGCGAAAGAACGGTGACGCGGCCTTTCGCCCCGTCCGGGGCTCCGTTCGCTTCGGTTGTTTGACCCCCGGCTCCCTCACCCCGAAACGGGGTTCGGTCACCCGGGGCTACGCAGCTTTTCGCCCCATCCGGGGCTCCCAAAAGCAGCCGCTTCGCGCAGTCCCCGACGTTTTCGACGCCCTCATCTTGTCCGCACTGGGTTTGCGGATGTCCCGTCCGCGCGGCGGGCATCTTGCGCGCCGTTGTCCGACTGGGAAGTCAAACCTACGTCGGCAATCTCCGGCTGCTGTACCTCGCAGGTCCGAGTGGATTCAACGCTGGGCAGGATACCCGGCGCGCGGGCAAGATGCCCGCGAACCCAGTGCGGACGGGACGTCCGGGCTCCAGAAGGCCGGCGTACCGGTTCCAGACGCTCGAAACCCCTGCCGCGATTCCTACGCGATAAACAGACATATCCGGATAGGCGAGAGCCGTTCACGAACCTAAACTGTCTTCACATTAAGCAGGGCCGGTTGAGCATTACCGCTGGCAAGCCGGTCATTCACCACCGACTTTAGCTTTTGAGGTTTAGTGAAATGACGGAACTGACTTTAGCGAGTGAAGGATTGTACCCCCCGAAAAAAGGACCGGATCCCTCTCTCAGGAGGCTAGCCTCTGGCATCCTGATTCAGGCCTTTCGTGACATTATCACTTCCCGCAAGGAATCGAAGGAATGCATCGCGTGGCGAGAAGACGCCCTTGAGTGGTTTTCGCTTGATGACGATTACCCCGGGAGTTTTGTCTGGGTGTGTCACGTGCTCAAAGCCGACCCTCAGAAAATCCGCGAATGGCTCGAAGTCTACAAGCAGTCGACGCCTGTCGGCCGCCGGGAGATGGGCAAGAAGCTGATCGGCTTCCAGATTCCGCATTAGAAGACGAGTGGTAGCACGGACAGACACGGACCGACTCCTGCTGACTCTTGTCCGTGCCTGTCCGTGATCGTCCGTGTCTGTCCGTGTTGCGGTCCTTGCTACAGCCGATACGCTTCCTTGACCAGGTTGTAGGCGAGGTCCACCGAGACCTGTTCGGCCTCATCCAACTCGATGACATGACGGGCGGCAAGGCCCGCCAGGAAGTTGCAGTCGACTCGTCTCGCAAGGTCATGCCTGGCCGGAATCGAAGGAAACGCCCGCGTATCGTCATTGAATCCGACTGTGTTGTAGATACCTGCCGTTTCCGTCACCAACTGGCGGAACCGCGTCATCCCCTCGCGACTATCCTGGAACCACCAGGCGGGACCGAGCCGAACAGCCGGGTAATGACCGGCCAGCGGGGCCAATTCACGCGAATACGTCGATTCGTCGAGCGTGAACAGGATCAACCGAAACGCAGGCTCGTTCCCGTATTTGTTCAAAAGCGGCTTCAAATTCCGGGTGAATTCGCAGGCCACCGGGATATCGCAACCTTTGTCCGGTCCAAAGCGTTCGAACACCCTACGGTTATGATCGCGGCTGGAGCCCGCGTGCAACTGCATGACCAGCCCGTCCTCCACGCTCATACGTGCCATTTCCATCAGCATGTGGGCCGTGAAGAGCCGCGCATCTTCTTCGGAAGCCTGCCCCCGTAATGCTCTCGCGAAAATTGCTTCAATCTCTCCCGAGCCCAGCTCGGTCGTAAACGGCTCGACGACCGCGTGGTCCGTCGCCGCGGCCCCCATTGACTTGAAGAACCTCCGCCTTTCCTCCAACGCCTCGATGTAGCTCGAGAAGCTGCCAATATCCCGATTAGTCAGCCTTCCCAGCCGGCAGATCTCGTTCCCTCCAGCCCGCACCAAGAATGTTCACGCAAGCGTCGGGGCGAAACGTGGGGAGGACTCGACCTCGCCAGCCGGACTCGCGGATCTTCCTGTGATGCTCCAGACCGTCGTTTGCGCCGTCCGTCGTGACAAGAACCTCGATGTTGAAACGTTCAAAAAGCGCCCTGGGGAGGAATTCCGGCGTGGCGAGCCTGGCTGAAATCTCGTCGTAGATCGCCATCGCGTTTCGACCATTAAGGGGCGCGTCGATCCGAAATACTTCGGAGAACTCGTGACTGAGCCAGCATGCTGTCGGAGTTCCCGCGGAACAGGTAGAAGTTTTCGGCAAAAATCTGCCAGATCCGGCGGTGATCGGTCTCGACAGAGTTCCGTCCCGAGTCGGAACACCCAGGCTCTCGAGCGGTATTCCGCGCGAGTAGAGCATCCGAAAGATGTAGTGATCGGGATAATGATCAGCTCCGTCGGGTCTGGGAACGGACGTGTTTTCGGCGAGAATCTTCGGATCGACGTGACCGTGGGGACAGACGCAGGGGCAGGTCTTTCACCTTCCGCGTAAAGTCTTCTGGCGATATCGCGGGTTGTTGCATCGGGATCAAAGAAACGGTCTGGATTGAGCATGGCCAGATTATAAACGGAATTGCGGATTGCGAATCGGCAGCGAAATCAAGACCAGATATCGAGATCACGGCATTTCGGGGACACAGGACTTAATTCCTTTGCAAACGGGAGGATTGGCGGTAACGGAGTGATAATTAAGTACTCATGTCCCCGAAATTGCTCTGGCGAATGTTGAGTTTTTTGTTGTATAGTTTTTCTTTTTTAAACGGAGCTCATCTTGTCCAACCTGCTGCTGGGCCTCAGTCTTGGGTTCGCGGCCGGAGTCAGCCCCGGGCCAATGCTTGCCCTGGTCATTGCGAGGTCCATGGAAAAAGGATTCGCCTCAGGGCTGAGGGTAGCGATAGCGCCGCTGTTCAGTGACCTGCCGATTGTCCTGTCGGCGGTCCTGCTGGCCACCGCGTTGCCACCGAGGCTGCTGCAGGCTCTGGGAATCGGGGGCGGGCTTTTTCTGATCTTTCTCGGCGTTCAGGAGATAGTTCGGGCAAGACGGGTCACTCTGGGCCATCCAGGCGAGAAGCGAACCGAGGACCTGACGCATGCAATTCTCGTTAACCTTCTGAATCCGCATCCGTGGGTTTTCTGGTTCAGTGTAGGTGGACCGCTGGTGGTGCGCGCATGGGCGCTGAGCCCGATCGACGGCAGCTCTTTCCTGGTCGTCGTTTTACGCGCTTCTTGTCGGCAGCAAGATCATGCTTGCGTGGCTGATCGCCCGGAGCCGCAATCGGCTTCGGCCCGAGTGGTACCGCTGGGTCGTTCAGACCTGCGGCGTGATGCTGATCGTCGTCGGCGTCTGCTGGTATGGCAGGCATAGTCAGGCTCACGATTGCGGATTGGGGATTGCGGATTGCGGAATACAAGGCGAGCAGAAGCGACGATTGGGGATTGCGGATTGCGGAACAGGAGGCAGCTTTCAGCGGATTTGGCCAGCCGGGGACGGGTCGGTGTTCGGTCTTTAATCCGCAATCCGGAATCCGCAATCCGCAATCTCAAACACTTTCTACCCAACACCATCCGCTCCGGGATAGAATTGCTTTCTTTGTTGGAGGACGCTAGATGATCGTTGTCGGAATCGACATTGGCGCGGTCAGCATCAAGATCGCGGTCATAGGCGAGGAAGCAGACCGGCCGTTTTTGATGCGGCTGTCGGCTGAGAGCACGAACTACCAGCTGATTGAAGACACAGTCATCAATCAGCCGCTGGCGATATCCACGTACAGGCGAATCAAGGGAGAACCGGCTCAGAATACCTACGAGCTGCTGGAGGAGTTGCTGGCTTTCATTCCACATCCGGAGGGGGCGCGGGTCACCGGATTGGGGAGCAAACTGGTTGGGCAGATGCTCGGGGCGGGGTTGGAGAATGATTTCCGCGCGGTCGCCCAGGGAGTCGGCACCCTGCATCCCGACGTACGAACGGTCTTCGAGATGGGAGGCGTCAACTCGAAGTTCATCAGCCTGAGCATTGAAAACGGGATCGTCGGAATCAGCGACTACGAGAAGAACGGTGACTGCGCGGCGGGGACCGGCTCCTTCATCGATCAGCAGGCCTCGCGTCTGCAGTATGCGGTCGAGGATATCGGGGAGGTCGTAAGCATGCGGGCAAGCAGGCGACCGTGGCCGGCCGCTGCTCGGTTTTTGCCAAGTCCGACATGATCCACGCGCAGCAGAAAGGCTACCAGCCGCCCGAGATTCTGAAGGGTCTGTGCGAGGCGGTCGTCAGGAATTTCAAGTCCTCCGTCACCAAGGGAAAGAAGATCCAGCCGCGCGCGGCCTTTATCGGCGGAGTGGCGGCCAACAGTGGCGCGGTTCAGGCCATGCACACGGTTTTCAAACTCGGCCCGGACGAGCTCTTCGTCCCGAAGTACTACGCCTGGATGGGAGCGATCGGCGCGGCCCTGCTGGAGTTCCAGGCGCCGGTCAAACATGAGCCGAAGCGCCTGTTCGAGATTGCCGATCAGATCCAGGTGAGCGTCGGCAATTTCCCGCGAACCGAGCCTCTGTCGCGCAACAAGATGCTGACCCTGCGCGATCGGACGGTTCCTTACTCCTTCGAGGGACGAAACCTCCCGGTAGACGTCTACCTGGGCATAGATATTGGATCGGTGAGCACCAACCTGGCAGTCCTTGACGCCGAGGGCGAACTGATCAAGGAGATCTACACACGGACCCGTTCGCGGCCGATCGAAGTGGTCGATGAAGGACTGAAGGAAATCCAGGAGGAGATCGGGGACAAGATCCGGATTCGAGGCGTCGGCACAACTGGTTCCGGCCGCGAGCTCATTGGGAAGCTGGTCGGGGCGGACACCATCAACGACGAGATCACCGCCCACAAGACCGGCGCGACATACATCGGGACAAAGATGCTCAACCGCCCTCCCGATACCATTTTTGAAATCGGGGGACAGGACTCGAAATTCATCAGCATCCAGGACGGGATCGTCATCGACTTCACGATGAACGAGGCCTGTGCCGCAGGAACCGGCTCGTTCCTCGAAGAGCAGGCCGAACGGATGGGAATCCAGATCAAGGGAGAGTTCTCCGACCTGGCAATGTCCTCCGAGTCGCCGATTCGACTCGGCGAGAGGTGCACGGTCTTCATGGAGCGGGACCTGACGCCATACATGCAGCAGGGCGCTTCCCGAAAAGATCTGACCGCCGGACTGGCCTATTCCATCGCGTACAACTATCTCAACCGGGTTGTCCGGGGCCGCAGAATCGGGGAGACCGTCTACTTTCAGGGCGGCACGGCTTACAACGATTCGGTCACCGCCGCGTTCTCGACGATCCTCGACAAGGAGATCATCGTCCCGCCTTACAACGGCGTGATCGGCGCAATCGGCATGGCGCTGCTCGCCAAGGAGAAGATGGAGGCGATCGGGGCCGAGAGCGGCTTCCGGGGATACAGCCTGGAGGCCGTCGATTATTCCCTTCGTGAATTCACCTGCAAGGCCTGCTCGAACTATTGCGATATCCAGGAGTTCACTGTGGAAGGCGAGCACACCTTCTGGGGCGACAAGTGCTCGGATCAGTTCCGCCAGCACGCCAAGAACAACACTCAGGCGATCATCGACGATCTCGATCTCGGCCCGCGAGAAGTACCTGATGGAAGACTACGATCCGGCCGGGGACAAGGGATCGGCATCGATCGGGTACCCGCGCACGATGTACTTCTATGAGCAGTTCCCCTTCTGGAATGCGTTCTGGAAGGTGCTCGGGTACAATCTTCAACTCTCCCCGAAGACCAACCGGGTGATTATCAACGAGGGCCTGGACGCAGTTGTGGCCGAGCCCTGCTTTCCCGATCAAAGTGGCCCATGGTCACGTCCGCGCCCTTCTGAAGGCCAAGGTTGACTACGTTTTCCTTCCGAACGTGATTGACGGCGAAACGGAGTTCCCGAAGGTCAACTCCTTCCTGTGTCCCTGGGGACAGACCCTTCCCTTCGTGATCAATCACAATTCGATCATGGAAGAGAGCCACGTCTCCGCTGTTGATGCCGACCCTGCATTTCCGCGGGGGGCCGGAGCGGATCAAGAAGGAACTGCTCCCTCTGGCTCGTCGAATGGGCGCAAACAGCAAGTTATGCAATCGTGCGGTTGAGGCAGGGTACGAGGCGCAGCGGCGTTTCCGTGACCGGATCCTGGAGGAGCGGCGTGCGGGCGCTCGAGACGCTCAAAGAAGCGAATGCCCTCGGAATCGTGCTTGTCGGTCGGCCGTACAACATCCACGACAGCGGTGCCAACCTCGACATTCCCCGGAAACTGCGAGATTACTACGGCGTCAATGTCATCCCGATGGACTTTCTGCCGCTGGAGGGCGTGGACATCGAGCGTATCAACGACAACATGTACTGGAACTACGGCAGGAAGATTCTCCAGGCATGTCGGGTGGTGTCCGGATACCCGAACCTGCACATCATCTGACATCACGAATTTCAAATGCGGACCGGACTCGTACATCAAGCACTACGTCGAGGATGGCGCCGGCAAACCGTACCTGGCCTTGCAGTTCGACGGCCATTCCAATGACGCGGGATTTATGACCCGCTGCGAGGCTTACCTCGACAGCAAAGGATTCTTGCGATGGTGGAAGAGACAGTAACCGTTTCGAGGACAATCGATGAGCGAGCAGCAATCCCTTGAGGGACGAACCATATACCTGCCCCAGATGTCTTACGGGGGCGCGAAGTGCGTCGCGGCGGCGTTCAAATCCGTCGGGCTGCACGCAGAACCGACTCCGGATTCCGATTCGCGACGCTCGAAGTCGGCAGCCAGTTCACCTCGGGTGACGAGTGTTATCCCGAACGCATCACGCTGGGCGACTTCGTCAAGATCGTGCAGGCGCCCGGTGCCGACCCGAAGAAGATCGCGTTCTTCATGCCCACGGCTGGCGGACCTTGCCGGTTCGGCCAGTACGAAGGATATATGAAGAAGGTCATGCGTCAGCTGGGCCACGATGACGTGATCGTCTTTTCCCCAACCAGCCAGAACAACTACGCCGGTATCGGCGACAACAGTTTCGTTCGGACGGCCTGGCGGGCTCTGGTTGTTTCCGATCTCCTGTATAAACTGCTCCTTAAAACCCGCCCGTACGAGATCACGAAGGGCGATGCCGACGAGGTCTACGAGACTGGGCTCGAGGACGCCTGCCAGGCCCTCGGCCAAAGGGTCGACCACGGAGAGCGCCTCGCCGGGCTGGTGGCCGCATTGACACGGGCCAGGGACCGGATTCCGGGCGGTCCGGGTCAGCCGTTCCGAGAAACGGCCTCTGATCGGCATCATTGGTGAAATCTTCTGCAGGCATCATACTTTCAGCAACGAGAACCTGATCAGGAAGCTCGAAGAGCACGGCGGCGAGGCCTGGATTTCCGACCTGTCCGAGTGGATCTGGTATACCGGGGCCGAGCAGAAACAGAATCTCATCCTGACCGGAAGGCGATTCTCAAAACCGATGCTCGGGAACGTCATCCGAAACCACGTGCAAAAGCGCGATGAGCACGCGATGCTGGCCCCACTCAGGGAGGACCTGCAGGGATACGAGGAACCGGAGGACATCCGCGAGGTGATGAACTACAGCGAGCCTTATCTCCCATCCTACGGCGCCCTGGGAGAGATGGTGCTCAATATCGGCAAAACGATCTACCTGCAGAAGAAGGGCGCTCACGGCGTCATCGATATCAGTCCGTTTCACCTGCATGAACGGGATCATTTCGGAAGCGATTTACCCGCACGTAAGCCGCGACCACGAAGGCATTCCGATCCGCAATTTCTACTTCGACGGGACCGCAACCGACCTTGATCGCGACCTCGGGATCTTCATCGAGCTGGCCCGAAACTACCAGCGAAAGAAAGCGGCGAAGGCCTAGGATTTCACGCAAGAGACGCAAAAGGCGCAAGGGCAACGCAAAAGAAAGAACTCCCTTCCTTTTGCGTTGCCCTTGCGCCTTTTGCGTCTCTTGCGTGAAACCTTTGCGTCTTTTGCACTCTTTTGCGTCCCATTCCGAGCTACCCAACCTCTAACAAGTGCTTTTCGTCGCGTCGGAATTCGTCTAGATTAGCGGCGTGTTCCTCAACACGATCATCTCGAAGGAAAAACCGCGATGAAACAAATACCGCATCTTCCGCTATTTCTCATTTTGCCGCTTATAATTTCTCCCATGCAGGCGGCAGACCCGTTGGGACTACAAAAAGACCCGGCAATCGAGAAGCGGATTGACGAGCTGTTGGGCAAGATGACGCTCGAGGAGAAAGTCGGCCAGACAGTGCAGTACAACGGCGTCTCGGACCGATATCTGGAGCTGATACGCCAGGGGAAAATCGGCTCCCTGCTGAACGTCAAAGGCGCGGAGGAAGTCAACAAAGTCCAACGAGTTGCGGTCGAACAGAGCCGGCTCAAGATTCCTTTGATTCTTGGTTTTGACGTGATCCACGGCTACCGAACGGTCTTTCCGATCCCCCTCGCTGAAGCCGCTTCATGGAACCCGGAGCTTGCGCGGATGACTGCCGCTGTGGCAGCCCGAGAAGCTTCGGCGGCCGGGATTCACTGGACCTTCGCGCCGATGGTCGATATTGCGCGGGACGCGCGGTGGGGACGCATTGCAGAAGGCGCCGGTGAAGACCCCTTCCTGGGCTCTGCCTTCGCCGATGCCCGGGTGCGTGGTTTCCAAGGCTCGGGCGTGCGGGGGCCGAACGGGGTGGTCGCCTGTGTCAAACACTACGTCGGCTATGGTGCCGCGGAAGGCGGCCGCGATTACAACAGCGTAGACATGTCGGAAATCCGTCTGCGCGAGGTCTACCTTCCTCCCGTTCAAGGCGGCCATTGATGCGGGCGTGGGAACACTGATGAGCGCGTTCAACGATCTGAACGGGATTCCCGCCACTGCGAATGGTTTTACCTTGAACCAGATCCTGAGAAAGGAATGGGGATTCAACGGATTCGTGGTCAGCGACTGGAACTCGGTCGGCGAGCTGTTGATCCATGGGATCGCGGCGAACAAGGGCGAAGCGGCGCAAAAGGCACTGACCGCCGGGGTCGACATGGACATGGAAGGAAGCGTCTACATCGACGCACTCGCCGATCAGGTGCGACGCGGAGCGGTGCCGGAGGCGGTGCTGAACGAAGCAGTGCGCCGCATCCTTCGCATCAAGTTCATGGCCGGGCTGTTCGACAAGCCGTATGCCGATCCGAGGCGCGAGTCAGAGGAACTGCTGACGGCGGCCAACCGAGGCGTCGCCTTGGACGCGGCGCGCCAGTCCATCGTTCTTCTGAAGAACACCCAGGCGGTTCTGCCCCTTGCCAAGACCGTCAAACGCGTGGCCCTGATTGGACCCTTGGCTGACGACAAAGCCAATCTTCTCGGTGCGTGGGCCGGCGACGGAAAACCGGAAGATGCGATCTCGGTCCTGGCCGGACTGAAGAAGAAGCTCGGGCCGGGAGTCGAGATCATCCATGCAAAGGGAGCGGAGATCGAAGGCACCTCGAAGGCCGGTTTCGAAGAGGCAACGAACGCCGCGAAACGGGCTGAAGTCGCAATCCTCGTCATGGGCGAAAGGGCGGACATGAGCGGCGAAGCGGCCTCCCGAGCCTCGCTCGACCTCCCCGGCGTCCAGAATGAGCTGGTCCAGGCCGTCGTCGGGACGGGAACGCCGACGGTTTTGGTAGTGATGAGCGGCCGCCCCCTGACGCTGAACTGGGCGGCTGAGAATGTCTCCGCTCTTCTCGAGGCCTGGTTCCTGGGCATCGAAGCGGGCAATGCCATCGCCGACGTCCTGGTCGGGGATTACAATCCTTCGGGAAAGCTTCCCGTCTCGTTTCCAAGGGCAGTCGGACAGGTCCCGATCTACTACAGCCAGAAAAGCACAGGGCGCCCGAGCGGCCAAGACAAGTTCACCTCGCGTTACCTGGATGTCCCGCACACCCCGCTTTTCCCGTTCGGTCACGGGCTCAGCTACTCGCAGTTCCAATACTCGGATCTGAAACTGAGCGCGCCGTCCATCGCGGTGAACGGCACACTGAAAGTGACCGCGACAGTTAAGAACGCCGGGGACCGGGACGGGGTTGAAGTGGCGCAGTTGTACATTCGCGACCTGGTCGGGAGCACCACGCGGCCGCTTAAGGAGCTGAAGGGTTTCCAGCGCATTTCGCTCAAGGCAGGGGAATCCCGGCAGGTCGAGTTCGCCCTGGGGTACGAGTGAGCTGGCCATGTACAACTCGGAGATGAAACGGGTTGTCGAGCCCGGCGCCTTCCGGGTCTGGGTCGGGCCGAGCTCCGCCGAAGGCCTGGAAGCGGGATTCGAAGTGAAGTAGGAGGTTCGGAGTTCGGAGTTCGGAGTTCTGAGTTCTGAGTTCGGGGTTAAAGGGGTTCGGGGTTCAGGGGTTCTGGGTTAAAGGGTTCCGGGTTAAAGGGTCCGGACCCTTAAAGCCCTGAACCCGGAACACCAGAACTCAGAACTCCAGAACTCCGAACTCCGAACCTAAACCAACCGCCTTGCTTCCTCTACGACCAGCTTCAGAAGCGCTGGGACCTGTCTTTGAACGGTGTCGCTCAGATCCAGGCCGAACTCGATCTCGGCCGGCTGCACGCCGAAAATAACGACTTCGCGTGGTGCGCAGCCAAGCTGCTTGGCCATCAGGTAGGTGTCCACAAAACCGAATTCGTGCAGGGACCCGATGGAGCAAGTCTTCCTGATCAGGGCGTCGATCGTGAACTTGTAGAGTGTTCCCGGCTCTCCATCTGCGGCGGTGGAGTCAATGACAATGAGCTTCTCCCGGCCTGCAATACAATCGACGAGGTCCTCACCTGAGCTACTGCCATCCAGCACCTCCACTCCACCGGGTAAAGAGACATCCTCGAGTGCCTTGAGGGCGTACACTCCCACGCCCTCGTCCTTCAGAAGCACGTTTCCGATTCCGAGAATCAGTGTATTCATAGTCAAACCCCGCCTGTAGAAATGGTCAGAGCCTGTCGGCCCGCCCTCGGCCTGGATCATCTGCGCGGCACCCGAAAGGCATCTAATTGCATCTTATGGCTGGTTGACGAGAGGGTAAAGATAAAAAGTGTACTTTTTGGTGAATTTTTTAACAAGGATGGCGCGTAGCGCGACTTGATATGTGGCGTTTTTCAGCAGTATCCCCTGCTGGGTCACGCCTCGCTGGCACGCTTTTTGGGCAGGAAGGAGACGGCGACGGCACCGAGCAGGGCCAGGCAGATCAGAAGAGTGAAGCCCATCGCGTAGCTGTCGCTCTTGTCGCGGAGGTGACCGACCAGCATGGGCGCGGTCGCTTCCGCCACGCCGTCGGCCGTGAGGATGATCCCCATAACCCGCCCGAGGACACGCACACCGAAGATTTCGGCCGCCATGAGCGGAATGATCATGTAGTCGCCGCCCAGGCCGATGCCGAAGACGATGGCGAAGGCGTAGAGTGCCCAGGCACTCTTGACCAGAAAGAGAAGCGGGATGCCGGAAGCGACCAGCAGGTAAATCAGGATCATGACGTACTTCTTGGCGAAACGGTCGGCCATCCATCCCATGAGCACACGGCCGAACAGGCTGGCGCCGAGGATGAGCGACAGGAGGTCCGCAATGGACGCCTGGGAGAACTTCTGGTCGAGACTTAGGTACAGCTTAAGATTCTGATAGGTCCCGCCCACCGCCGCAATCGAGCACATGCTTCCAAAGGCGAGCAGGTAGAAGTACGGACTGCGAAGGATCGGGCCGATGGGGAGGGGCGTTTCCTTCTGGGCCTTTTCGAACGCCCGTCCGGTCGGCGCGTCCTTCACGAAGAAGGCCATTGGGAGGGCGACCACCACGATCAGGATTCCGATCAGATACAACGCCATGTGCCAGCCGAACCGATTGGTGAGAACCTTGGCGATTTGAGGCACCAGCGCCCCGCCGATCCCGATTCCCAGGTAGGCAAAACCCATGGCCTTCCCACGAGACTTGTCAAACCACCTGGACAACAGGACTTGGTTGGGCAGTGGCCCGCCGCACACGTAACCGAGGGCGTTGAACAGGTAAAAGAAGTAGAAGAACCCGAGCGACGAGATATAGCTGAGCCCCACAAGCGCCGTACCGCCCATCAAAATCCCGAGCATCATGAGGCGCCGGGGACCGAAGCGGTCAACGATCCAGCCGGCGAGAAACCCGAAGAGCGGCCCGACGACCAGTTTGCTGAGCGCATTTCCGGAGGTGACCTGCGCCCGGGTCCAGCCGAAATCCTTGACCATGAAATCGTAAAAGAAAGGCAGTCCGTAGAGCGCGAGTCCGACAATCGCGAAAAGCGCGAGAAAGGAGGTTGACGCGATCTGGACCTGACGGCCGGTTGACGGGGGGGCAGAAGGAACCGAACTCGGCGTCTGCTGATTGGTCGTGCTGCTCATATCCGGCGAATTCTAGCGGAATGCTTTTCGCCACGCCACGGGGAAAGGTACGAAAACGGGGAGAGGTGCGGGAAAACCACGAACGAACACGAAGTGAATGTTCGTGTTCGCTCGTGGCGATTGGGCTGACTAGTACTGAATTCGGAGCTGGAACTGAATGTACCGCTGCGTATTGATGTACCCGGTCACTTTTCCGAAGTTGCTGCTGGTCGGATCCGCGTTCGGACCGGACATGACCTGGTGGTTCGGAGCATTGAGCAGATCGACGCGGAATAAGGCACGAACGCCTTCGGTTACGTGGAACGCCTTCTGGACGTTGACGTCCAACTGTTTCAGCTCGTCCGTTCGCACCCAGTTGAAACGCTGGGCGGAAGGTTCTGCGCTGGTAGCCGGCCGGCACTGGCGATGACCCACAGCTTGTTCGTGACCGTACCAGTCGTTTCTCGGATCGCCGGTCGGATAGTCCCAACCGTTGTTGAACCAACGGTCCTTGGTTTGCTCCTCCGGGGCAAGCGTGATGGCACGGTAGTCTTTTCCGAGGAAGAAGACGTTCCCGAAGTCAACGGACTCGCCGCTTTGCATCTGCCAGATAGTGCCGAGCTGCCAGCCGCCGATGTGGAATTGACCCAGCCTTTCCGGTTGAGCAGCCACTTGCCGTCGCCGAAGGGCAACTCGTAAAGCGAAGTGGCCACCCAGCGATGCGGTCGGGAATTGTCACTTTCACGCCAGGTCGGTGCCTGATCGAGGGAAGAGTTGGCCATCCAGTCCTTGGTCAGGTTCCGGTTCCACTCGTAGTGGGTGTTGAATGTCCAGCCGTTTGACATTCGCTTCTCGAATCGAACCTGCATCGCGTGATACACGTTCTTCCCTATCGGAACGCGCTGCTCGTTCAGGTCCCCGCTGATGTGCGGGTAAGGCCTCAGAAGCTGCGCCCTCGACATCGTCGAACCGGTGAAGAACCCGGTTGTCGTCATCTGCTGGTAAAGCGCTGGATTCGACGTTGCCAGGAACGCGAAGTTGGCCAACTTGAACGGATTGGTAACCTGTCCATTCAGCCAACTTTCGGCCGTGGTCTTGCGTTCGTTGGCCGTGACCCAGTACTTTTCAGGGACCGCGTTGCGGTTGATGTCGACACCGAGATTCGGTACGTACGATCCAGCGTAGCCAATCGAAAAGACCGAATCGCCGGTCACCTGACGCTCGATCTCCAGTCTCCACCTGTGCTGCTGGCTGGGCTCGAACAGGTCACTGATGAAGCTGTAACCGCGGCCGAGGTATGACAGGTGGGCGAGGGAGTTGCCAAGCGGCACGTTGTAGCGCGTCCCGTCGCCACGGATCGGGAACGGGTCGGCGACCGGCGGCCAGGGGCCGGAGGTGGGATTCCAGCTGGCTGGGGCCAAACCCCAGGTGATCCCGTTGTCGGTCGTGATCGTGGAGGAAGTGCTGCGGCTATAGCCAGTCTGGTCGATTTCCGTGTGCGAGACGTTTAGAGTGTCATAGTACTGGCCATAACCCGCCCGAACCACCATTGCATCAGAAATCTTGTAAGCCATACCGACGCGCGGCATGGCTCGCCAAGTCGGATTGGTGCGAGTGCGAGGCGCATCCTGACCCAGATAGTTCACTCCGCCCACCAGACCGTAGAGCACTGAATCCAGCGTCCTGTCGGGAAGTGGGTTCGCCTGGTAACCGGTCTTGAAGGCATTGTAGATGTCATCCGGAAGCTTGTATTTGAAATTCCAGTCGCGCAGACCGCGGTCGAACCGCTCGCGAATGCTTCCCTCGTACTCGAGCCGGACGCCGACATTAACCGTCAACTTGGGATTCAGGCGGAATTGTCCTGAACGAACAACCCGTGGTAGGGCGTCGTGATGTAGACGCGTGTCGTTGGTGTCGACACTCATGACATTCGGAATGCCGAGCATGAAGGCCGCCCATTCGAGACCCAGATTACCCACGCCCGCTCTGGGTGTTTGTCTTCCGCAGCAGACCGTTGCGGAACTCGAAGTAGCCTGATGTCGTTCCTGGCGCACGGCTAACCCGGTAGTAGTTGCGGCCATCCCAGCCAAACGCCAGCTGTGCTTGCCGAAGTACTTGGAGTAGTCGGCGGTGAGTGTAGCGGTCGAGATTGGGTTCAAAATGCCATATGAGGCACTGACGTCCTTGTAGTTGCCGTCCGAGAAGTCGACCGCGCGGCAGGTGTGGATAGTCGCCCGCTTTCTCGTCCATGTAGGCCGGAAGGCCCACGTCGCTCGGTTTGTATTTCAGCATCTCGCTCGAGGTTAATGTCATTGTCGACATAGCGGTTGTAAGCAACCGCGACGTGGAGAACGTCGGTCGGGGAGAAAGTGTGGACCCAATCGGCACCAACGCCTTTGTTGATCCGGTTCAAGCCGTTGCTGTGCAGACAGCGGGCGGTTTCAGAAGTCCAGTCCTGCCGATCTTCCAGGAACCTGTTGTAGCTCCAGCGGAAGAAGAACTTGTCCGTCTCGGAGTGCGACGTAATCGACACGGTTCTGAACCGCCTTGTAGTCCCAGTTGAAGGGAATTTGGGTTGAAGTAGTTGTTGTTAGTGTCCGCGTCCTTCGTTTGGCGGGTGGTTCGGCAATGGATACAGCTTCTCGTAGAACTTGTACATCGGATTGACGATCCGGCTGGCCGGGATGATATTGTTCGGGAACGGCTGCCGTTGTAGAGCTTGCTGGTTGAATTATAGACCGTCGTCAACGGGTCGTAGATGTGGTACTTGTCCTTGCCATTGTTCGGCAGAGTGGAGATGTTGATCAGATCGAAAAATCACCGCGACGGTGCGCCTCTGTCGGCACGGTCAATATCTTGTTGCCCGGTTCCTCCGTTTTTGCGTCTTTAAAGCCGTTGAAGATGAAAAAGAAAAAGAGTTTGTCCTTGCCGTCGAACAGCCACGGAATCTTAACCGGGCCACCGATCGATGCAGCGTAGTTGTTCGATCGCCCACTCGCCTGACGCTGCTGGTTGCGCAGTTGGTTGGCCAGCCGGTTCCCCGGCCGCCTCGGCATCGTTGATCTTCTTCCAGTAGGCGCCGTTGTCGTTGTTCGGTGTGGCGTTCCAGCGCTGCTGCCAGTGGTTCTCCGTCAATGTGCCGTGCAACTGGTTCGTTCCCGCCTTTGACTCATGGTGACGGAAGCGCCGGTGGTGTGTCCCACCCTCGCGTCAAAGCTGGTGCTTTCCACCCGGAACTCGTCAATTGCGTCGGCATAGGGCAGGTAGGCGCCACGACGAGATTGGCCGCTGTTCGGGGTACCGTCCATGCTCCACTCGTTTCCGCCAACGCCGCCGGCTGTTGAGTAGGCCGAGGCGCCGACCGTGGAGTGGAGGCCAAGATACTTGTACCCGTCCGTGCACTTCCGCGCTGCATGCCGAAAGCCAGACCCGACATCAACATTGCGCTGTTGCCAAGGATAGGCAACTCCATGACACGCTTGTTGTCGATGACCTGTGCGACCGTAGCGCTGGTTGTATTCAGGAGCGGCTCCTCCGCCGTCACCGTCACCGATTGAGACATCTCACCGACTTCCATCTTCACGTCGACTACGGCTTCCGTGTTGATGCTCAGCGTGATTCCTTTGCGGACGTACGTTTTAAAACCGGACAGTTCCGCTGTTACCTGATAGGGACCGGGCATGAGAAATGGCACCCGGTAGAGACCTTCGTCATTGGTGACCAGGTGATTGGACACATTGGTGTCGGTGTTGGTGACAATGATCGACACGCCCGGGAGCACTCCCCCGGTAGCGTCGATAACTCGCCCCAACAAAGTCGCGCGTGTCTCCTGAGCGAGCGCCGAAGAACAGACAACGAGCGCCAGCATCACGATGAGACAGGCGGAATGCTTGGTTCTGAACATACCCCTCCCCTTTTTGGTTGGTTGTTTTGGACGTGGAAGGTCGGCGGCGTATCGTCGACGACGCAAACCCATTTGGAAACCGGTTCCAGACGCTATTCCTCACCGCTTCTGTTGACTAGCCACTGGGTGTTCGGGCCTGGGGAGCCGAGACGGGGTATTTGAGTATCACAGGTCGAACCGGGTTTCAAGAAAATCGAACGTAAAGGGGTGTTAATGGGCAGCAGTGGGCAGTGGGCAGTGGGCAGTGGGCAGGGCAGTGCGCAGTGGGCAGTTCGCAGCGCGCAGCAGCAGTGCGCAGCGCGCAGTAAAAAGGCCGCCCGGGCGGGCGGCCTCTTGCTCGAGCCTGAGGTCTAGTAGACGACTCGAACTTGGAACTGAATGTAGCGCGGAGTATTGAGGTATCCGCCCACCCGGCCGAAGCTGGAACTGGTCGGATCCGTGTTCGGACCGCCCATAACCTGGTGGTTCGGCGCGTTAAGCAAATCGACGCGGGCCAGCACCCTGACGCCTTCCTTTATGAAAACGCCTTCTGAATGTTCACGTCCAACTGCTTCAGCTTGTCGGTCCGAAGGAAATTGAACCGCTGCGGGAAAACGCGCGCATGGAAGTTGGCCGGGGTCTGCTTGCTGTCGGTCACCCACAGCCTGTTCGGAAACGCTTTGCCGGTAGCCGGGTCGATGTTCCTGGGTCTCCCGTGGGAAACTGCCAGCCATTGTCGAACCAGCGATCCTTGGTCTGTTCGTTGCCCGGCAACTGCATATCCCGGTAGGTTTTTCCCAGGTAGAACAGGTTGCCGAACTCGATCGGTTCCCCGCTCTGCATCTGCCAGACCAACCCAACTGCCATCCGCCGAGGGCGGTGTTGAGCCAATCGGTACGGTTGAGCAAAGGCTTGTCTTTGCCAAAGGGCAACTCGTAAAGCGAGGTCGCAACCCAACGGTGCGGCCGCGAGGCATCGCTTTCACGCCAGGTTGGTTGGTATCGAAACTGCTGGCCACCCAGTCCTTGCTCATCGTGTGCGAGAACTCGTAGTGCGTGTTGAGTGTCCAGCCTTGTGAGAACCGCTTCTCGAAGCGCAGAAGCATCGCGTTGTAGACGTTCTCCCCGATCGGGACACGCTGTTCCAGCAGGTCCCCGCCGATGTGCGGGTAAGGACGCAGCAACTGGGCCTTCGTCATCGTCTTCGCCGTGAAGAATGTGGTGTTGGTCATCTGCTGGTAAAGCAGCGGGTTGACCTGTTCCATGAACCGGAGATTGCTGATGGCGAACGGGTTGGTGACACCCTTGGCCAGATCGTTGGCGAGTGCGTCCTGCCGGACGTTGCCTTTCGCGTAGTACTGTTCAGGAATGGCGTTGCGGTTGATGTCACTGACGCCCAGGTTGTTGGCATAGGCGCCCGCGTAGGCAATCGAGACGACCGCGTCATGCAGCACCTGCTTTTCGATTTCGACTCGCCAGCGCTGCTGCTGGGTCGGCTCTGTATTAGGGGTAATGTACGTAAAGCTCTTTCCGAGATACGCCAAGTGCCCGAGATTGGCTCCGTAGGGAACATCAAAGCGGGTGCCATCGGCGCGAACCGGGAAGGGATCGACCACCGGCGGTTTTCCATTGACCGGGTCCCAACTGGAACTGGCCCAGCTTACCCCGTTGTCATTGGTGATTGTGGTGCTGGTCGCACGGCTGAATCCCGTCTGATCGATCTCCGTGTGGCCGGCGTTAAGCGTGTCGTAGTAGACGCCGTAACCGGCGCGCACGACCCAGGTGTCGGCCAGCTTGTAGGCAAGGCCAAGCCGCGGCATGATCCGCAGGGTGGTCTGGGTTCGGGTGCGGGGAACGCCCTCGACGCCCAGGTAGTTGACTCCGCCGTGCAAACCGGCAGCAAAATCGTCCACCGGGCGCTGCGGCAGAGCGACCGTCTGATAGCCCGCCTTGACGGCGTTAACGAACTGAACCGGAAGCTCGTACCCGTAGTTCCAGTCGCGCAAACCACGGTCGAACCGTTCACGGATGCTCCCTTCGTACTCGACGCGGGCACCCGCGCTGAAGGTCAGTCTGGGCGTCACCCTGAAACTGTCCTGAAGGAACAGACCGTGGTAGGGGGTCGAGAGGTAACGGCTGTCGTTCTGCTCGACGGACATGCTGTTCGGAATACCCATCATGAAGGCAGCCCACTCGACGCCGATGGTGCCGACACCGGCGGTGTTGTTTGTCTTCCGCAACAGGTTATTGCGGAATTCGAACAGACCAGAGGTGTTGCCGGGAGCCCCACCCACGCGGTAGTACATGCGGCCGTCCCAGCCGAACGAAAGGCTGTGCTTGCCCAAGTACTTCGAGTAGTCGACCGCCATGGTAGCGGTGGAAATGGGATTCAACTTGTTGTAGTTGGTGCTTGCATCCTTGTAGGTGGAGAAATCGACGCGGGGCAGCGTGGTGTAGTCGCCGGCTTTTTCGTCCATGTACACCGGCAGTCCGACATCACTGGGCTTGTAATTGCGCTGCTCGAGATTGACCGCCTGATCCACGTACCGGTTGTAAGCGGTTGCTACGTGCAAAACATCGGTGGGCGAGAAGGTGTGGACCCAGTCGGCCCCGACGCCCTTGTTGGCCCTTCGCATGCCGTTGCTGTGCAGGGAGCGAGCCGTCTCAAAAGTCCAGTCCTGGCGATCCTCGAGGAACGTGTTGTAGCTCCAACGGAAGAAGAACTTGTTCGTCTCGGACTGCACGTAATCGATGCGGTTCTGCACCGCTTTGTAGTCCCAGTTGTACGGGATGTTCGCGTTGAAGTAGTTGTTCGACGTGTCTGCTCCTTCCCCGGGCGGATGGTTCGGCAGGGGGTAGAGCTTCTCGTAGAACTTGTACATCGGGTTAATGATACGGTTGGCCGGAATGATGTTGTTCGCGAACGGCTGGCGTTCATACAGGCCGCTCGTGGGATTGAAGACCGTCGTCAACGGATCGTAGATCTGGTACTTGGCCGGATCGACTGCCAGAAGATCGGAAAAATCGCCCTGGCGATGAGCCTCGGTCGGAACCGTAAAGATCTTGTTCGAGGGCGTCTCGCTCTTGGCGTCTTTGAAGCCGTTGAATATGAAGAAGAAGAACAGCTTGTCGGAACCGTCAAACAACCCGGGCAGTTTTACCGGGCCGCCAATCGACGCGGCGTAGTTGTTCGACCGCCCGCTCGGCTGACGCGGCTGCTCGCGCAGAGAATTGGAGAGTTCGGTGTCACCAGCCCTCCGAGCGTCAATGATCTTTTTCCAGTATGCCCCGTTGTCGTTGCCTGGTGTGGCATTCCACCGCTGTTGCCAGTGGTTCTCCGTCAGGGTTCCGTGAAACTGGTTGGTTCCGGCTTTGGACTGCATGGTGATGGAAGCGCCGGTCGTGTGACCGACTTTCGCATCAAAACTCGTGCTTTCCACCCGGAACTCATCGACTGCGTCGGCATACGGAAGGTACGCGGTGCGTCGACCCGACCCGCTGTTCGGCGTACCGTCGATACTCCACTCGTTGCCCCCGACTCCTCCGGAACTCTGATAGGCAGACGCGCCCTGGGTCGAGTGTAGACCGATGTAGTCGTACCCTTCGGAGCGCTGCATCCCGTACGCCAGACCGGACATGAGCATCGCGCTGTTGCCAAGAATCGGGAGCTCCATGACCCGTTTGTTGTCGATCACTTGACCCACCGAAGCATTGGTGGTGTTCAGCAGGGGCTCGGCCGAGGTAACGGTCACCGACTCGACGCACTTCGCCGATCTCCATTTTCACGTCGAGGACAACCTCACTGCTGATGCTGAGGGTGATCCCTTTGCGGACTTGAGTAGAAAAACCAGTCAGTTCGGCTCTTAGTTCATAAGAACCTGGATTTAAAAAGGGAACTCGATACAACCCCTCGTCATTGGAGACCGAGTGAGTTGCAACGTTGGTTTCCACGTTGGTAAGGGTTACCGTGACTCCCGGGATGACTCCTCCCGAAGCATCCGTCACGCGACCCAATACCGTGGCCCGAGTTTCCTGGGCAAGCGCAGGCGCCGAAAGGGCGAGCACAAGAACCAGGACAATGCAGGCGGATAAAGCCAAATTACGCATACGCCTCCTGGACTGCAAATTCTGCTGTACGTTCGGGATCGCCTGTCGCTGCTACAACTTGCGACTTGCGTTGAGGAGCACTGCTTCAAAAGCTCAAACAGGCCAATCTCACGACTCTCGAGCCTGGGGGCCGAGACGGCGGTAATGAGTATCACAGGTAGGAGGGTGTTGCAAAGGAATTCTTAAGAGTTTGTTCACCGAACGAACACGAACGGGACCTGCGTTGTTCGTTGTCCTGTTCGTGTTCGTTCGTGGACAAACTTCGCCCTAGAACTTTACCTGTTCCAGGAACTTGAGACTCTGTGGAATCTGAGTCGCGGCCGAAGGCGATTCGTCTTCGATGAAGTAGTATTTGACGCCAATCTCTTTGGCAGCCTTGAGGATGTCGGGCATCTGCATCTGCCCGGTGCCAAGGATGACGTCCCAGTCCACATCCGCCTGACCGGTGAGGCTACCCGTCTGGACGCCTTTCTTCATATCTTTCAGGTGCATGAGCGTCCACCGATTCGGGTACTTTTTCAGGAGCGCAACCGGGTCCTGGCCGGGATAGACGGTCCAGAAGACGTCCATTTCCCATTGCAGGTACTGAGGATTCGTCTCGGCCATCAGCAGGTCGAGCAAGGTGCCGCCGCCCTGCGGCTGAAACTCATAGCCGTGGTTATGGTAGTAGAGCTGGAGTCCCTGCTTGGAGAGAGCCTCCCCGGACTTATTGAACACAGCAGCGGCCTGGCGAGCAGCGTCCTCGGTGAAAGGTGCCTTGTGGGGTATCCAGGCGACGCCGACGTACTTGAGACCCAGCGCCTTCGCCTCCTGGGCAACCTTGTCAACCTCGTCGCGAACGCGCTCGAACGGAAAATGACCGGCCACCGCCTCCAGTCCATTCTTGTCCAGTTGTTGTTTGAACTCGGAAGGCGTGGCCTTGTAGGTCCCCGCCAATTCCACGTACTTGATGCCGTAGTCGCGGACCTTCTCGAGCGTACCGGGCACGTCTTTCGAGAAATCATCCCGCAGGCTGTACAACTGCAGACCGACCGGTCCCTTGAAACTGTCGCCGGTGCCGGTGTCCTTGGCGGAGGAGACGATGACCGACCCGAGGGCAAAAATCACGAGGGCGATTGAAAGGCAGGAGAGTAGCAGTCTGATTGGTCTCATGAAATCAAATCTACAGGAACAGCGGGGAGAACTGAAAGATTGCGGATTGCGGAATGCGGAATAGGCACGTCTGGGAATGGGGAACGCGGATTGCGGAAAGAAAACTTGCGGAACAAAGCAACTTGTGCTGGTTTGACCAGACGGAAACCGCGGGCTGCGGAATGGGAAGGCAGTTTTCATTCCGCATTCCGCATTCCGCAATCCGCATTCAGCTTACCGACGCCGCTCACGGCCGCCACCGCCGCCACCACGCTGGGGGCCGCCACCCGAACCGCCCGAGGGCGCACTGCGGGGAGCCTGGTAGCTGGGGCCGGAAGAGCGCGGGCTCTCCATACGACGCGGCGCGTCGTACCTCGGTGACTCCATCCGGCGAGGCGCCTCATAGCGGGGAGTCACCGAACGCGGTGCGTCGTAGCTACGGGGATTCGACTGGAAACTCCGGGGCGATTCTGTGCTCCTTTCCCTCTGGAAGCTCCTGGGCTGTTCGAAGCGTCTCGGTCCCTCTGAGCTTCCTGAAGGCTCGAAACTTCGAGGCTGAGTCGTCTGGAAGCTTCGCGGTTGAGACTCTCCCGAGCCGGTTTCAAAGCTGCGGGGTCGCCCGGAGCTTTGCGGTTGTTCGAATCTTCTCGGCTCTGCTTGCCTTTCGGGTCCGACCTGCCGTGGCGAGTCCGTAGCCCTCGGAGCCTGCTCCCTGTAGGTACCTTCGCTGGAGCTCGGGCTGCGATCGTATCGGAAGACCCGGCGTTCGGACTGCCCGGACACCCGAGCCGGTCCGCCGGAGAACTTGTTCCAGCCTTCGCCTTCGATGGCTGATTCTGCTCGCGGCCGTTCCGCCTCTCTGAAGCTTGGAACGGAGCTGCCCAGATTGCGGCTTTCAGGAGTGCCGGCGCCTTGTGGTCGCCTTTCCTCGGAAGGCCGAGTCTCGTTGCCGGGTGTACGACGACGAGGAGCTCCTGGTTCCGCCCTCGGTGTCTCGGTGCTCGGCTGACCGCTGACGCCACTGTTCGGGGTCGTCTGGTCCCGCCGGCCGAAACGGCTCCAGCCGCCCGAGGTACGATTCCTGCTCGGCCCGTTGTCTCCGGTCGAATCGGGCTTCACGCTGTTGGAAATCTCGGCTCCTCGCGACTCTCCGCCTCGAGTGGGGGCTGTGCCGCTCCCCGATCCGATATTGCGTGCGGGTTGATCACCACCGGTCACCGATCGGGAAGGACCTTCCGAGGAACGGTTCTCCCGACCGCGGTCCCGGGCTGCGGATCCGGGTTGGCCGGACCCGTCACGCTCCATCATCTGACGCAGGCCCTGAGTGCCGTCGGCAAAGGAATTGGAGACATTCGGCGGCTCCCGCCTATTGAAGAAGCGGCTCGGTTGTTCGCCACCACTTCGTCCCGAAGGCCGTTGGATCTCCCGGTCGACCGACCTCAGGCTGTCCTTGGTCGGCACAGCCGGGGGCGTACCGGCAACCAGCTGCCCGTTCTGGATCTCGGACCGCTCAACCCGTGACCGGCGATCGGTCCGGCCGCGCACGAAGTCATCCGTGGTCACCGCCGTTACGCTGTTGCGCACGCGGTCGTTGGTTAAACCATCCAGGTTGGACATGCGCGGGCGGCGATAGCGAGAGCCATCGGCCAGCGGCGCGATTGAGTCCACGTTCGTGATATTGCGGACATTCCGCACGTTCGTGATGTTCGTGATGTTGTAGGAGCTGTAATGGTTCCGATGACCCCACCACGGGTAATAGTGATCGTGTGGCCCGATCGGAAGCCAGCCGATCCGGTTATAGCCCCACCCGAATCCGAACGAGAATTGGAAATGGCCGTACCCGAACCCGAGGAACGAGACGTAGGCCGGCGCCCAAACCGGGCGATAGTAAGAATGGACAGGACCCGGCCACCAGTACCAGGAATTCGCATGGCAGAACCAGCGACCGTAGTGGTAAGGCGCCCATCCCCAGGGCTCATAGGACACCCAGGTCCAGCCGAAGTAAGGTTCCCAGGTCCATCGACCCGACCGGTAAGGTGCCCAATAAGGATCGACGTGCGGAGACCAGACCCAGTCGTATCCGTCGACCCGCACCCACCGTCCATAGCGGTCAAGATCGTGCGCGCCCGTATAGTAACGGTTCGCGTAACCCCAGCTCTGCGCCCGATCGATCACATCGTCGCGCTCGTCGACCCATTGGTCCCAGCTGTCCTTGCCCGGGGCTTTGGCTAATTGGTACTCCGGATCGGTGTCGCCCCGGACCACGATCATCTGGTTCTTCTTGACGACGACGCTTCCCTTCGAGGTTGACGCTTCGGCCTCGCCCTTACGCACCATTACCTCGGTCTCCGAGTTCGGCTTGACTTGGATTCGGTAGACACCTTCTTTGAGCGGCCGAATGGCGACGTTGGGGGTGTTGATCTCGACTTCCGCCTCGTTACCACCATCGACAGTGAGGGTTATAAGTCCTTTCGACAGCTGCAGTTGGATGTTTGAACGCGAGAGATCCGCGATGCGAACCTCGGTGTCATCCGCCACTCTCAAGAGATTCGCATGATCAAGCTCGATTTCAGTCCGGGAGGCCGATGCAGTCGCGATTGTATCGGTCCGGACCAGGGGGGTGTTGATCGTCACAGCTACCCAGTCGCCTGAGTCTCCACGCTTGCTCGACACATCACCACGAATCAAACTGACTCGAGCAACACCGGGCTGCAGATTATCTTCTGCCTGGACGATGGTGCCCCCGACTGCTGACAAAGCCCGCTAAGAGGATCGTGAACACCGAAACACCGCGTTTGCCTAACATGGATCACTCTCCTGGGAACCAGCATGCCCAAGTTCCCTGATAAACCAACGAGAACCGAGAACCCCTTGACTCCGGCTCCGCCTCCGCGCGCCCTGTCTCGATTCTCTGACCTCCACTTTCTTAGATGCTACTAAATCTCACTCGGTTCATGCGTGGAGAAACTGCGCACTGCCCGCTGCGCACTGCGGGTTTGCCGCAGTTGTCAACGTCTATTGTCCGTCGTTAGCGAGCATCCCCGTTAGGGATCAGTGGGCAGTGCGCAGTGCGCAGTGGAGAGTGCGCGCCGCGCACTCTCCTTGTCTCCCCGTCTCCTCTCAGGATAATATCCCGTGCCAGCAGAGAAGGTGAATATGCCTGAAGCCGATCGAGACCGTTCCTTTCCGTCGAGCATGCAGATGTACCTCCTTGTCCTCCTGAGAATCGCCATCGGATGGCACTTCCTCTACGAGGGCATCTCAAAGTTGTTCACGCCGGGCTGGACCTCGGCAGGTTATCTCGAGGTCTCCCGGTGGATTTTCGCCGGCATCTTTCACTGGATGGCGGCCAGTCCGACCGTCCTGACGCTCGTCGATTTCCTGAACGTCTGGGGGCTGATTCTGCTGGGCCTCGCACTGATGACGGGCGCTCTCACCCGCGTGGCGTGCCTGCTGGGCGCATTCCTGCTTCTTCTGTACTACGTCGCGAATCCCCCATTTGTGGGCCTCGATTTCGGCACGCCTGCCGAAGGCAACTATCTTTGGGTGGACAAGAATCTCGTCGAGATGCTCGCCCTCTTGGCACTCGCCGCCTTTCCCACCGGCCGCTTCCTGGGCCTTGACCTTCTTCTTTCGAGGAGAAGACCGGCGGCAACCGGGTCCCTGACAGTTGCTGCCGAGGCCACCGCGGATGCTGCCACGCCATTGCCGGTCGAGCACGAGCTGCCCGCCTCCGGCGCAGGCCTCGGCCGAAGGGAACTGGTAAGGAGCCTCGCGAGCCTTCCCTTCCTTGGGGCTCTGGGCCTGGCTCTCTTCTCAAAGAAGCGCTGGGAAAGTTACGAGGAACAGAACCTGATAGAGGCGGTCACGAGCGCTTCGGTCAAAACACTGAATATCGCCAGTCTGAACGATCTGAAGCAAGCGGTGCCGATGGCGAAGATCAAGGGAATCCCTTTCAGCCGTCTGATCCTGGGCGGAAACCTGCTCTCCGGCTGGGCTCATTCGCGCGACCTGATCTACGTGTCGCAGTTGGTTAAGGCCTATCATCATAAAGACAAGATCTTCGCCACTCTTCTGCTCGCCGAGAAATGCGGCATCAACACCCTGCTCACCAATCCGATCCTCTGCACCCTGATTGATGAGTACTGGCGACGGAACATCGGCAAAATGCAGTTCATTTCCGATTGCGCCGGGTTGAACTACGACGACAAGGGCCAGGCTTCGGCGGCTCCGTACCAGGAATATCTTGACCGCATCAAGAGAGCAATCGACTATGGCGCCGTTGCCTGCTACATCCAGGGGGAGACGGCCGACTACTACATGGAGCGGGGACAGGCGGACAAGATCGCGGGCGCACTCGAACTGATTCGTGACCGGAAGGTCCTGGCCGGCATTGGAGCGCACAAGATCGAGACCGTCAAAGCCTGCGTCGATGCCGGTTTCAAGCCGGACTTCTGGATGAAGACACTGCATCATCACGACTATTGGTCGGCTCGTCATCCGGAATGGCACGACAACATGTTCTGCAATCAGCCGGATGAGACGATCGCCTACATGGCAACTCTCCCCGAACCCTGGATCGCATTCAAGGTCATGGCCGCCGGAGCCATTCTGCCGAAGGACGGGTTCCGCTATGCATTCGAGAATGGCGCGGATTTCGTCTGTGCCGGGATGTACGACTTCCAGATGGTCGAGGACGTGAACATCGCAACCGAGATCCTCGGGAGCAAGCTGCCGCGCAAGCGAGATTGGATGTCATAGTGGCCATGCGGGTCGGCCGTCTCCTTCGCCTTCTCATCGTCGCGATCCTCATCGCAGCCGCAGTCTCGGCGATCGCGTACCTCTGGGAAAGACGGCAGTCGAGCCCGGTCTCGCTCCAATTCCACTCTCCTTCGATCATGGGGACAGAGACCGCAATCGAGGTGGTGGTGGAGGCGCGTCACCAGGCGGCGGGGAAGGATGCACTGCGAGCGGCCGAGGCGGCGCTCAGGTCGGTGGAATCGGCCATGAGCATCTGGCTCGGGACCTCCGAGCTTTCGCGTTTGAATGCGTCTGAGCCTGGAGTATTGGTACCGCTTTCCCTCCAGACCGTCTCGCTCCTCCACACGTCACGTCAGTTCTGCTCGATTTCCGAGGGCGCCTTCGACGCGACCTGTCTGCCCATTTCCCGGCTCTGGAAGCAGGCCGAATCTGAGGGCGTGGAGCCTTCATCCGAGAAGATGCGAGCGGCCCTTCGAATCAGCGGCTGGCGGTGGTTCAGACTGCACGACAGGGCGGCCGAGAAGCTCATTGGCGGCCCGGCTGTCGACCTCGGGGGTATCGCCAAGGGATACGCCGTCGACCAGGCGGTGGAGGCCATGCGGAAAACCGGCGCGCTCGGTGCTATGGTCCAGTGCGGAGGAGAGATCCGGGTTTTCGGGAAGCCAGGCGACTCCGAGAACTGGAGAATAGCTGTGCGCAATCCCTTCCGAAGCCGTGAGGACGAATCTTTCGGCACTCTGGAGATTCAGCAAGGCGCAATATCGACGAGCGGGAACTACGAGAGGTACTTCACGGTGAACGGTCGCCGCTACAGCCACATCGTCGACCCGAGAACCGGGCGTCCCGTCGACACGGTGCCCCAGGTGACCGTCTTTGCCGCCTCGGCAACCAAGTCGGACGGTTGGTCGACGGCCCTCACGGTGCTCGGGCCCGCCGGCCTGCGACTGGCCGAGGAGAACGGTGTCGAAGCGATGATGATCACCGGGACGGCGGAGGCGCCGGTGATCAGGATGACGGCAGGGTTCAAAAGACTGCTTCGGTGAACTAAGACGAGTTTCGGGGACACAAGACTTAAGATGAGAATTAAGTATTATGTCCCCGAAACTTCCCCCTCTAACACGAAGGTGCACAATGACAAAGACGGCGGTGGCATTAATTGGTGCCGGGTTCATCGGTCCGGTTCACGCGGAAGGGCTGAAGCGACTGAATATCCCCATCACCGGGATTCTCGGTGTCTCCGAGCAGGAGTCGCGCCAGGCCGCGCTTGATCTCGGCCTGCCCAAGGCCTACGGAACATATGAAGAAGTGCTGGCCGATCCGGAGGTCCGGGCCGTGCACATCGCCACTCCTAACCGGCTGCATTTCCAGATGGCGGCCCAGGCGCTGGAAGCAGGCAAGCACGTGATGTGCGAAAAGCCTCTGGCGATGAGTTCCAGGGAATCGGGGCAGCTGGTTCAATTGGCTAAAGCCAGACCCCGGCTGGCTGCCGGTGTCAATTACAACATCCGGTTTTATCCGCTCTGCCTGGAAGCGAGGGAACGGGCCAGGCGAGGAGATATCGGCCAGGTCTTCACCGTCTTCGGCAGCTACGTCCAGGACTGGCTCCTCCTTCCAACCGACTACAACTGGAGAGTTTTGGCGGAACAGGGAGGCGAGCTGCGGGCGGTTGCGGACATCGGGACACACTGGCTGGACCTGATCCAGACAATCACCGGGACGAAGATCGTCCAGGTTTTCGCCGACCTGAAAACCATCCATCCGGTCAGGCACAGGCCGAAGGGCGAGGTTCAGACGTTCAGCGGAAAAGAGGGGCCCCGAAAGATAGAAACCGAGCCTGTCGAAATCAAGACCGAAGACTGCGGTTGCGTGGTCTTTCGCCTGGACAACGGAGGTCAGGGGTGCCTCTGGGTTTCGCAGGCGACGGCCGGACGCAAGAACCGCCTCAGTTTTGAAATTGCGGGTAGCAAATGCGCACTGAGCTGGACGAGCGAGCAACCGAACGACCTGTGGATAGGATACCGAGACCGCCCCAACGAGGTCCTGATGCGAGACCCGGCGCTCGTTTCAGCCGATGTGCGGCGCTATATCAACTATCCCGGTGGACACAACGAGGGGTTTCCCGATACCTTCAAACAATGTTTTCGATCCTTTTACGACTATATTGAAGCAGGTGATTTCTCCGCCCGCCCAGGGTTTCCGACATTTCTGGACGGACACCGGGAAATCCTGGTCTGCGAAGCGGTGCTGCGAAGCCATCGCGAACAGCGGTGGGTCGACGTCGGGGAATGATTCTGCTTCTTTGATGTGCAGTATTGGCCCTATTGGTCCGATTGGACCTATGGGTAACGCTCATGAACCCATGGTCTATTGGTCCCATAGGTCTATACTCACAACTCAAAAAAACAGTGAGGTCAAAGCATGGACTACACCTATCCTGATATTGCGAAGATGATCGATCATTCCCTTTTGAACCCGACGCTGACCGCGGAGGATCTCGAGAAAGGCTGCGCGGTGGCGCTCCAGTACGATGTCGGCAGTGTCTGCATCATGCCTTACTACCTGAGACGATGCGCCGAGATCCTGAAAGGAAGCACGGTGCGGGCGAGCACTACCATTGGATTCCCTCACGGAGGGCACACGACGGCGGTGAAGGTGGTTGAGACCCTTCAAGCGCTGGAGGACGGGGGTGAAGAGCTCGACATGGTGGTGAACATCAGCAAGGTCTTGAGCGGGGACTGGGACTATGTGCGGGAGGACATCAAAGCGGTCATTGACCCTACCCACGCGGTCGGGGCGAAGGTCAAGGTCATTTTCGAAAACTGCTATTTGAAGAATGAACAGAAGATCCGGCTGTGCGAAATTTGCGGGGAAGCCGGCGCCGACTGGGTAAAGACGTCCACGGGTTATGGCACCGGAGGGGCGACGGACGCGGACCTCCGGCTGATGCGCGAGCATTCTCCCGCCGCGGTTCAGGTGAAGGCGGCCGGGGGCGTCCGTGATCTCGACCGGCTGCTCCAGGTCCGCGCAATCGGCGTGAGCCGGGTAGGCGCCAGCAAAACGGTCGAGATTCTTGAAGAATGCAGGCGAAGACTAGGCTGCTGAAGACCAGATGAGCAAGCAACGTCCGACCTGACGGTGCAGTTCTTTCGCGAGGGAACCGAGATAGTCATCCAATCAAGGCTCGTCCTGAACGAACTTACTCCGACGAAGAACCGGAAGACGATCATCACGATCGCGGGCGAAGAGTTCTATGTTGCCGATCGGAGGGCCAGCGCGGACAGGCGCTACTTGCTCTATAAACTGCGCCCCTGGGTTTCGGGCCCCGAAATCCCGGGCCGCCGCCTCCTCTACGAGTCTGCCCAAGACTTTGTCACGGAGGCGGAATCCCGGCTGAAGGAGGCTAACAACGGCACTGTCCGCTTCGTCTACGCGCTCATTTTTCCCGTGATCGGGTTTCTCCCCCTCTCCTGGAAGGAACTTCTGGAACAGCGCTTCGGCTGTTCCATCTACAGGCATACGTTTGCCTCGATCTGCACCGAGATCGGCATCGCGGTGGCTGCGGGGACCTTGTTCACGGTCTTCAATGTGGCGGCCAGCATGCTGGCAGTGATGTATGGGGCCGAAATGGCCGAAACGGCCAGACGCGTCGTCCCGAATCTTATGCTGGCGATTATCGCAATCTGCTCCGTGGATGCCGTTTTTCGTTTCCACCATTACATGGAGGACCGTTATCTCGGTTTCTACGAGTGGCTTTTCCGCCGCTCGAAAACGATAAAAGTGCTTGCCCGGACCCCTCTTCTGGAGGATCATTTTTGGTCTTGGACGCGCTTGCTAACTTCACTGCGCTGAACTGAGGAGACAAAATGAGCACCAAGATCAAAGGCGCCGTGCTGGCCGCACGAAAGGCCTTCGTGCAAAAGCATTTCGGCCCGGACGCCTGGGGGAAAGTACTGGCCGCCCTCCCGGAAGCGGACCGCAAATTCCACGCAGGATTGGTTCTCGCCGCAGGATGGTACCCGTTCGATGTCGGCGAGCGGCTGGATAAAGCCATAGTGAACGTTCTCGGGAAGGGGAATGCAGCCGTCTTTGAAGCAATTGGAGCCCAATCCGCCGAGGAGAATCTGGCGAGGCTGCACCGGAACTTCATCGTGAGCGGAGACCCCCAGGCCTTCATGGCGAAGACCTCCCTGATCTACGGCTTTTACTACAGTTCAGGACGGCGGGAATATGAGGCGACGGGTCCCCATTCGGGCGTTATGACTACTTACGATTCCGATACCTTTTCGGAGACCGACTGCCACACTGTGATCGGGTGGCACAAGGAGGCTTTACGGATGTGCGGCGCGCGCGACATTGTCATCCTGCACGACGTCTGCCGGGCCAAGGGCGGCCCGTTCTGTCGTTACTCTCTCAATTGGCAGATGTGACCGGCCTGAATTCTGGAGGCATCAATTGTCGCGACTCCTGTTGCTGATGGCCGGAGGGGCGCTGGGGACAGCGGCCCGGTGGGGCCTGAACGGCGTCATCTCCGCACAACAGAACCGGGTGTCGGGCTGGCTCGCTGTCTTCCCCGCCGGAACGCTCCTGGTCAACGTTTCCGGCTGCTTCCTGATCGGTTTGATAGTCGCTTTTTCGGAACCCAGCCTGGGGCGCGTCTGGATAAAACCTGAATATCGGGACTTCCTGATCGTCGGCTTCTGCGGAGGCTTCACGACCTTCTCGAGTTATGCGATCCAGACCTTGAGCCTGGCCCGTGACCAGCAGTGGCTGCCGGCCGTGATCAATGTCGCGTCGTCGAATCTGGTCGGGATTGTCGCGGTCTACCTGGGGCTCGTCGTCGGAGCGTATCTGCAGTCGCGATCGTAAAGCGCCATCCGGAACTTACAGGAGTGTTTTGATTCCTGATTCACGGGGGCACTTGAGGAGGCTGTTGTGAAACTCGAAGGCGAAGGAGTGCTTCTCCGCATCTACATCGGCGAGCTCGATAAGTGGGGACACCAGCCGATGTACCAGGCTGTGGTGCTGAAGGCGCGGGAAATGGGGATGGCAGGCGCGACCGTATTGCGCGGCCCGATGGGATTTGGCGCCCACTCGCGACTTCATACTGCAAAAATACTGCGACTGAGCGAGGATTTGCCCGTCCTGATCGAAATCGTAGATCAGGAGGAGAAAATCAAGCTCTTTCTCGACGCTCTCGACGGGATCCTTGGTGACGGGCTGGTAACCACTGAGAAGGTGCACGTCGTCCACTACAGGGGCGATGCGGGCCGCGGAGGAAAAGATGCTTGAGCAGGTCGTGCTGGACCAAAAAGTCGCAAAGGCCGAATACAACCTGTCAATCGAGCCGCTGGAGCGCCGGATAGGCGAACTTCAGCGCCGCGCCCGGGAGCTTGGGATTCCCCTTGTCATCGTCTTCGAAGGCTGGGATGCGGCCGGCAAAGGCACGATGATCAACCGGCTTATCCAGGCTTTGGACCCGCGCGGATTCAACGTTTACCCGATCAACGCTCCCACTGCCGAGGAAGCCTTACGGCCTTTCCTCTGGCGCTTCTGGACCAGGACCCCCGAGAGAGGACGGATCGCGATTTTCGATCGGAGCTGGTACGGGCGAGTCCTGACCGAGCGGGTCAACAAACTGGTCCCCAAGGATGTCTGGACCGAAAGCTATGAGTCAATCCGGTGCTTCGAACGCCAGCTGGCCGACGATGGCGCCGTGCTGGTCAAGTTCTTTCTCCACATCAGCAAGAAGGAACAGAAGAAGCGGTTTATCGAGTTGGAGAGTAACCCCGCACTGTCCTGGAAGGTGACCAAACAGGATTGGCGCCACCACAAGCAGTACGAAAACTATTACCGGGCGGCCGAGGACATGCTCGCTCAGACCGATACGGCATACGCTCCGTGGACCATAATCGAATCGCACGACCGGCGCTTTGCGACTCTGAAGATCTTCGGCACGACCATCCGGGCGCTCGAGAACCGGGTACAAGCCGAGGAGGGGCACCAAGAGAAGCGGCCGAATCGGAAGAAACCAGCCAGAGAACAGCAGCTCGCAAACACCTCCATCCTGGATCGGGTCGATCTGTCGCTTGACCTTGCACGGCCGAAATACGAGAAAGATCTGGACGAGCTGCAGCACCGGCTACGCGACCTGGAACACGAGATCTACCTCCGCCGAATACCCGTTGTCGTCGTTTATGAGGGCTGGGATGCCGCCGGGAAAGGCGGGAACATCAAGCGGCTGACTAAGTTGATGGACCCCAGGGGGTACGAGGTCATCCCTGTCGGGGCACCAAACGACATCGAGAAGAATCACCATTACTTGTGGCGTTTTTGGACTCGGATGCCGAAAGCCGGGCACATCACGGTTTTCGATCGTTCCTGGTATGGGCGCGTGCTCGTCGAACGAGTGGAAGAATTCTGTCCCCCCTTAGCCTGGAAACGAGCCTACCGCGAAATCAACGAAATGGAAGAACTGCTGACCAAGAGTGGCGTGATTGTCGTCAAATTCTGGCTGCAGATTGATCAGGACGAGCAAATCCGGCGATTCACCGAACGACAGCAAACCGACTGGAAGCAGTGGAAGATCACCGAGGATGACTGGCGGAACCGGGCAAAATGGGACGAGTACGAGAGTGCCGTCGAGGAAATGCTGGCGCGAACCAGCACCGCGCACGCTCCATGGACCATAGTGGAATCGAATTCTAAGCTGTATGCACGAATCAAGAGCCTCAAGACGGTGATCGGCGCGATCGAAACCCGCCTCTGATATTTTCGTTTGAATGTGATTTACATATCACTTCTACCACATCGGTGGATGGTAAAACTTTAGCCGCATCGGGCGATTTTCACGACGCGCCTCCGGGAGCAACCGGTGGCTGATCGGCAACCAGGCCGGCCTCGTATCGTGCATCGACCCGGGATGAATCGTTCCCCGCATGGGCCCTGCGAGCGTTCCCGATTCTTCCCTCAGAACCGCCCGGCAGAACGGAGAGGATCATGAACGTAGTCCTCCTGATCGTGCTCATCGTAGCGGCCCTCGCGGTCGTCTTGATCGGCTATGGTTTCTATGTCTTCCGCCGGCTTGCGCGCAAAAGCTTCGCCACCCTTCCCTCATCGATCAGCCTGGTTCCCACGACGGCGGACTGGAAAGACCCGGCCAAGGCGGCAACAGCCGAAGAGGAGCTCAAACGCTACCGGTTCACCCCCGTCGGACGCTTCAGCATTCCCGAGTTCGGAGTGCTCGTGCAGGGGTTCGTGAACGAAGCTGAGCAGATGGCGGCCATGATCTATGAACACCCGGTAACCGGGGTGTGGACTGATGTTACGGTCGAGTACGCGAACGGCGAGGGCTTGACTGTCTCGAATTCTCCTCACGGCGAGGAAATCGACCACCGCCCGGGTCAGACGAAGATCATCGACGCGGATCTTGATGCCGGGGCTTTGGTTCGCGTCATGTACGATTTCGTCCAATCGCATCCGAGGAAAGTCGCGAACCGGCAGGATTTCCCTACAATCGTCTCCGAAGCGTATGCCCGGGATTACGCGTGGAGAAAGAGCCGCGGCGGGACCACCGTCCGCGAGGTGGCCAAGGTCCTCGAGCGGATGGAGAAGGAGAAAATCCAGCTTCCGTGCGGCGGAAAAAGCGACTGTCCCTACGACGAGACCCGGAGCTCCGAGCGGGACATCGAGGGGATGCCGTTCCCGGAGACCCGGCGGGATCCAAGGGCCTGCCCAACGTACGGGCACGTCTGCCCCGCCTTCATGGAACAATTCGGTCTGAGCGCCGATGAACTCGCCATCCGTGCGACGATCCACTGCGGAAACCTCGCCGAATCACTGGTCCGCCAGGGGAAGCTCAAGGAAAATTCCCGGGAGTACGTGGAATTGATGGCCCGATACAATGACCTCACGATCCGATACCCGCGCACCAGCTATCCACAGTATTATTAGCGTGCCTGCAGTCACGGAGTTTCGGGGACACAAAACTTAATTCCTCTGCTTACGCACGATTGGGCGGGAACGGGGTGGGAATTAAGTATTATGTCCCCGAAACTTCCTGCTTCTTGCACCATGGTTACTCCCCAAGGCATTCTGTAAGATTATTCCCTTAGCGTGGGAACGAACGGAATGTCACCAAACCGTAAAATAATCAGCGCCGCACTCGGCGCCGTCGTCATCGCGATCCTGATCTACCTCTTCTGGCCGGGGGCGACTGCTCCGTTCCGCACCGACCAGACCGACGAATCCGAACGGCAGGCGGCGGGCCCTGGCCAAACGGGTGAATCGAAACCCGGGAACGTTGCCAGCGACCCGGCTGTATCAGGACAGGACCCGTCGATGATCGAGAACCCGGGCGCCAGACAACAGGCCGCGAGTCGCCGGCAAGGATTTACGGTCAGGGGAATGATCCTGACGGAGCGAGGCGACCGACTGCCCGACGCGCGGATCGAGGTGTGCGAGCTGGGTGCTGACACTCCATGCAGCAACCCTCTGACTGCATTTTCAGACACAAGCGGCTTCTATGAGCTCCAGCTTGAGCTCGACACAGAGAAGCAGAGACTGATCAGTGTCCAGAAACCGGGCTTCCTGACCACCGAAGGCATTCTCCAGATGAAGACTCCGGGGGGAATCGAGCAGGACTATGTTCTCCGGTCGGCCAGCTCCTCGCTCAAGGGACGCGTGATGGGGCCTGGTCGCCGCACGGTCTCCGGCGCCCAGGTGATCGTCACTTGCCTTTCAGACGGCAAAGCCAGGTGGCGCGATACCCCAGTAGGGTACTCGACGACACGGGCGTGGAGCTCGACAGCCACCACCAATGCCAACGGCGAGTTCGTTCTGCCGGGGCTTCCGACCGGGAATGCAACAGTTCAGGCACGCGCGCCACAATATCTTCAAAACAACATCCACCGAGTCGCCCTGCAATCGGGCGAAAACTCGGTCGAAATCCAGTTGGATGCCGCGAGGCTGATATCTATCCTGGTGAAGAACCGCCGAGGCCAGCCCCTGGACAATGTGACCGCACGGGCCGTCGCCCCGGAGATTGACACCCCCTTCTTCGGAGCCACCGAACGTCAGGGGATCGTGGAGCTGAATATCCCACCGAGCGTGACCAGGATCGAATGCGAGCTGACCGCCCGAAACTACCAGGCCAAAGTCGTCAAGATCAGCGCGGCTGCCCCGCCGGCCGAGGTCGTGCTCGACGACGGCTGGGTCCTGCGCGGAACTGTGGTCTCAACAAGCGGCCAACCGCTCCCTGGCTCCCGGGTGATCGTCGGGAGTTTCCGGAATTCAGGAGGGAGGACCGACACACAGGCGGAAGGCCAGGCAACCACCGATGGAACCGGCCGATTTGAACTGGCTGTCTCTTCCGATCACTTCCTCCGGGTCTTTGCCCGACGCCAGGGATACCTGGAAACCCGTCTTTGGCTGGAAAACCTGGATGACCAGGAGTTACGTATCGTCTTGCGCCCGCCCGACGGAGCGCTGCACGGAGTGGTGCTCAATCCATCGGGAAAGCCGGCGACCCAGTTTCAGATTCAGCTGCGACAGGCACGTACCGACCTGCAATCTGCTCCCGATTTCCTGAGCCAGGCGAGGGCCGATATTCTGTTCAGCACCGCCGCCCGGTTCGATGACCCAGCGGGCCGTTTCGAGTTTCCGGAGTTGCCGGCGGGAAATCTGATCCTTCGCGTCAGTGACGTGCAGGGCAGCCCGTCACTCAGCAAGACCCAGACGGTCGAAGTCCGGCGGGGGGTCAACGCGGAAATCGTAATTCAACTGGAAGGCACGAACTGAGGATCGGGCAGGCGTCGGACAGAGATGCCCGCACCTCACCCGATCAGGCAAGACTGAGAATCGGGATGTTCGGGGGTGCGCCGGTCAGCGGCACCCCGGCCAAGCATCGTTATTACTGGGACTGAATAGCGCCGGTCGGGCATTCGCCCTCGCATGCGCCGCAGTCAGCGCAGTTGTCCTCGTCGACTTTCGCTTTACCATCAACGACTTCGATGGCAGCCGTCGGACAGGTCTCCACGCAGGTTGCGCAACCATCACATACTTCAGTATCGATCATTACCGCCATTACGTTTACCCTTTCTGCTTATAAGAAAACGTTAGTATACAACGTCGGCCCCGCCTTGCAATAGCGTTGTTGGGTTCAGGGTTAGACGGTTCAGGGTTAGACGGTTCAGGGTTGTCCGGTTCAGAGTTGCCCGGTTCAGAGTTGCCCGGTTCAGGGTCACGAACCCCCGAACCGGATAACCCCCTAACCGTGAACCGTGAACCGTGAACCGTCTAACCGTGAACCGTGAACCGGTCATCCCAGGCCGACCAGCGGCAACAGGAGCATGACTGTCGCCCAGATCGTAACGGCGCCGACCAGGTCGAACAGAAAGCCGGCGCGGATCATGCGCGTGATAGGCACCATGCCCGATCCATAGACAATCGCGTTGGGTGGGGTTGAGACGGGCAGCATGAAGCCCCAGCTGGCCCCCAGGGTGGCCCCCACCGCCGGAGCAATCGGGTTCAGCCCGGCCGCCATCGTGAGCGAGATCATAACGGGGACGATCATGTTGGCGGAAGCTGTATTCGACGTAGCCTCGCTGACGAGAATCGCTACCAGGATCGCGGCAAAGGTGATACCGGCGACACTGCCCGCTCCAGTCAGTTGCAGAAGCCCTTTGCCGATGTCTTCGGCCAGCCCGGTACCGAACATGAGGTTGCCCAGGCTGATCCCGCCTCCAAAGAGCAGGAGTGTTCCCCAGTCAATCCTGGATGCCTCGTCCCAGGTGAGGGTGAAGGTTCGCTTCGACCAATCGACGGGCAGCAGAAAAAGCAGGGCCGCACAGATTACCGCGACAACAGCCTCGGGCACGCGTGAATTGAAAGCCTTGAGTTGAACGGAAGTGGCGCCGTAGATGAAGGCCAGGAATCCGGGAAGGACCCATAGGCTCACTGCCAGACCGAAGACGAAGAGTGTGTTCTTCTCGCCCCGAGTCCATGCGCCCAACTTGCTCAACTCCCCCTTGACGTACTCTTGCGCACCCAAGATCGTGCTCACCTCGGGCTTTTCCAGCCGATACAGGAGCACGAACAGAAACAGGTACATGACCACCAGGCACGGGACGGCCAGCGCCATCCACTGGAAGAAGTGGATCTTCACCCCGACCGACTTCTCGATAATCGCTATTCCAATGAGGTTGGGAGGCGTGCCGATCGGTGTGCCGATCCCACCCGCTGAAGCCGCGTAGGCCGTCATCAGCATCATGCCGGTCCCGAAACGCAGATGGGCCGGCCTCTTTCCGTCCTTACCCCCGATCATGTCTCCCATTGCCCCCACAATGCCCAGCCCGATCGGGAACATCATCGCGGTGGTCGCCGTGTTGCTGATCCACATCGAGGTGAAAGCGGCAATCAGCCCGTAGACGAAGAGCAGCCGGAAAGTGCTGCCACCGACCCAGCTAAGCGACATGATCCCGTAGGCGAACCTTCGGTCGAGCCTATGCACCGCCATGGCACGAGCAAGGATGAAGCTCCCGAGAAACAGGAAGATCGTCGGGTCGGCAAACGGTCCCAACGCCTGGAGCGCCGGAGCGATACCAGCCACGATGCAGAGCACAACGCCCAGGAGGGCGGTCACAGGAATCGGAATCGGCTCGGTCATCCACCAGGTGACAACCAGTCCCAGGATGGCTGCAAGCGTGTGCGCCTTGGGCTGGAGCGACAGCGGGACGACGTAGATCACCGCGGCAACGAGTGGGCCGAGGAACAGCCCCACGCTTCGCCGCCAACGCTCGAACTTCTCCTCAGCCGGGGAAAGCCGCCCATAGGCAACCAGATCCCCCGTCATCTCCTGGATCTTTTCATCGGCCATCTCGCCCCTCCCCCCGCCGGTAACCTAAGGCTTCTTCGGAATTACCAACCACATGATCACGTATGGAACGAACCCGGGCAACCCGCCGGGCAAAAGCAAGATGATGAAGATGAGACGGAACCAGAAGGCCTTCAAGCCGAAAAATGCTCCCAAGCCTCCGCAAACCCCCGCTATCACCCCGTTCTGCCTGCGCAAGAGTCTTGTCTCCATAGCACCGCGACCTCCGTGAAGCGATTCTAGTCGCATGCCCTCCCGGGATAAAAGACCCGGCCGCTGACTGTTGAGATATTCTGCGCGATTTGACCAATTTGTTGCGGATTTTAACAACCTTCAGGTTCAGGTGACATCTCTAGAAGCGAAACCGATGCCCCGTGGGACCCGCGACAGGGCGGGATCTCGCGGCAAGACTCATACTGGCATCGGTGGTGCGTGATTATTTCGCGGAGGTTATACGGATGAAAAAGGCATTTTTGATTCTATCCCTGGTCATGGCTCTTTTCCTGGGGCTGAATTTTCAAGCCGCAGGATCGGCGAAGTATACGAAGGAAACCGGCAAGAACTGCAAGTTCTGCCATGTGTCAGTCCCGAAGAAGGGTGCGACCGATCCTCAGCTCACTGAGGACGGGAAGAAGTTCAAGGACAACGGCAACAAGCTGACGGACGACCAGAAAAACAGCTAAGCAAGAACACGGCCTGCACGGACTAACACGGACTGACACGACGAACACGGCCCCCCCAGGTTGGTGAGCGTTTGGTCCGTGTTGGTCCGTGTCAGTTTCTACTCTACCTGCTCGCGACCGGAAGGCTCGACAGGAGCAATCCCGACTGGGTTCTCAGAAGCACGACACCGATTTCGACCGAGCTCGTAACGATCAGTGTCCCTTCGAATTTCGCAGGCAGAGAAACCAGCTCACCCACGAACCGGGCCAGATGATTCCTGGGAGCCAGCGACAATTGGTTGGACCCGACATCCTCGCCGTTGCGACCCTTCACCGCGATTGTCACCTCGGCGGGAGCCGTGGATGAAGGGTTGACGAGGGCCAGGGCGACATCAAGCGCAACCGCATTGTCCCTGCTCACATCGGTCAGGAAGGTGCGGCCGAGAGCCGATGCATCGACGCCCGCCTCGGTGATCGCCGATCCGGCCGGGCTGTATATGCCGTAGAGCAGGCTGCCCGACAAAAGCCCGTCGGAAAGGATTTCAACCCACCCATCGGCCTGTGTCTGAGTGGCGCCGGAGGTGGTGAATGATCGGGAAGCTCCGGCGGGGATAACCACCTGCGCGGGGGTGTTCCCCAGACTCCCAAGCGGTACGGGGACCGCCGCGCCTCCTGACCCATAGAAGCCGATTTCCGCCTTTACCTCGCTGTTACCGCCATTGACAACCAGGATCGACGTTCGGAGGGCTCCCTGCGCTGCCGGCCCGTCTGCCGCGTGGCCGATAACGAGCTGCGACGGGAACCGGATCTGAGAAACGACTCCGTTAAAATGGACGACGTACAGCTCACCGGCTTCGTCCTCCCCGAAGGAACTGATATTGCCGGCTCCACGCAACAATTCCCTTCTGACCCAGTGACCCGGCTCTTCCTCGGTCAGGTACCAGATCGTGCCGCTTCCAAAATCGCCGAAGATATATGTTCCCCAGAATGGGCTGCGCCCGTTCTGCCCCCGGTAAACGTAGCCCCCGGTTACGGATGACCCTTCCGTGCGCCCGTACTCGGCGATCGGAAATATGAGGCCGCTCCTGACGCAAGAGGTGGTGGACGGAGGATAGCAATCACTCGCCTCCAGGCGGTTCCAGCCGTAGTTTCCACCCCTCTGGATGATATCGACTTCCTCCGTGCGATTCTGCCCCACATCACCGGCGAACAGCCGACCCGTCAACCGGTCGAACGAGAATCTCCAGGGGTTTCTCAAACCATACGCCCAGATTTCAGGCCTCCCGCCAGCCAAAAGCGGATTATCAGGCGGGATCGAGTACGGGGACCCTTCGACGTCGATCCGGAGGATCTTTCCAAGCAGGTTTCCCAGGTTCTGGGCGTTTCCCTGCGGATCCCCGCCGGAGCCTCCATCCCCAGTCGCGATGTAAAGATAACCGTCCGGGCCAAAAGCAAGGTGTCCCCCGTTGTGATTCTCGAACGGCTGGTCGAACTGAAGGAGGATCCGCTCCGAGGTGTCCGCAACGTCGGGGTTACCCGGTGAGGACAGGTACTCGGCCACCACCGTCTGCAGCTGTCCGGAAGAGCGCCGGGTATAGTTGACGAAGAACCGCCGGTTGGTCGAGAAATCGGGGTGAAAGGCCAGCCCCAGAAGCCCCTTTTCGCCCCCGGACTCGATCCTGGAAGAGATGTCGAGAAACGGCTGGGGAGCAAGCGCACCGGATTTGAGGATCCTGATGCGGCCCACCTGCTCGACGACGAAAAGCCGCCCGGACCCGTCTCCGGCGTGAGTCAGGAGCAAAGGGGACTGCAGGCCGGACGCTACGCTTCGTAATTCGACAGAATGCTGCGCATGAACCGAAGCAACCAGAGCAAGCCAGAGGAAACACCCGAGCGCGCGTAAGAGAATCAGTCGTCTCATTACTGACTCAAGACGCTGAATCGTGTGGGCACAGTTTCGGGGACATAATACTTAATTCCCACCCAGTAGTTATTCTCTCCCCGTTGCTGAAGGAATTAAGTTTTGTGTCCCCGAAACTCCCACCCAGTAATTATTCTCTCCCCGTTGCTGATTGTGCCCGAACTCCGCGGGAGCGGAGCTAAAGGCCGAATCGAGTGTTGAGCCAATCGAGGACCGAGCGCGTCCACTCCTGCACCGAGGCATCGCCGAGCACAAGGTCCGCCCGTGCGCTGGAGGGAGCAACAAACCGCGCGTGCATCGGCCTTACCGAGGAGAGGTACTGCCGGGCGACCGAATCGACCGAGCGGCCGCGCTCTCTCAGATCGCGTACCAATCGCCGGAGCAAGCGGATGTCAGCGTCAATATCGATGTAGACAGCGAGGTCGAGTTGTTCCGCGATCTCGCTCTGGCTCAGAATGAGCGTCCCTTCCAGGAGAAGAATTTCAGCAGGCTGCGCCCATGTGATGCCGGTGCGCTGATGCTTAACGAAACAGTAGTCCGGCAGATCGACGGCCCGGCCGGCGCGCAGTTGGGCGAGTTGCGCGGCGAAGAGTCCCCAGTCGAGTGCCGCTGGCTCGTCGAAATTATGCTCCTTCGCTTCCCCGACCGGTGAGTGGTAATAGCGATCCTGTGACAAGGTCAGCGAGACTCGGGGGCGGAGGGCATCACACAAGGCATCAGCCAGCACCGTTTTCCCGCTCCCGCTGCCGCCGCTGATACCGATCACTAAAGGATTTGGAAGCATAATGAACTTGAAAACCGTTGCCACAATACCAGACCCCCCGACCGCTATCAAAGTGGCGCGACAGGAGGATAGGACCTATAGGACAAATAGGACCTATGGATCTACCGAACCGCTGGGCTTTTCCTATTTGCCCTATTTATCCCATCGGTCCTATTCCTCCTGTCAGCTGGCCAGCTGGCAGCGCGATTTTCTGTGTAACCTTTTCGTGTTCCGGGGGTTTAAATAGGCGAGCATTCGAACGGCGAGGGAAAGAAGTTGGAATCCTGGACAGATCACCGGTTGATGCTGAGGGTGAAGGAAGGGCAGTCGGCCTTGCTCGGAGTGCTATTCGAGCGCCACCATCGGGCCCTGTTTAATTTCTTCGCCAAGCTGACAGCCAGGCGGGAAATTGCGGAAGATTTGGTGCAGGAGGTCTTTCTCCGGATGTTGAAGTACCGCGCGAACTACGGGGAAGACGGCCACTACCTCGCATGGATGTACCAGATCTCGCGCCGGGTCCATTTCGATTACCTGCGCAAGACCAGGCACGAGGTGTACGAGGAGAAGGACGACGACGCGGGGATCGATACCCGGTTGGTCAGCAAGCTCCCGGTCGCCGACCAGATCCTCGCGAAACAGGAGGAAACCGAGCTGGTCCGACAGGCGCTTGCCCGGTTGCCGGCGGAAAAACGGGAACTGTTGATTCTGGCCCGTTACCAGGAGCTGAAGTACGAAGAAATCGCCCGGGTTTTCGACTGTGAGGTTGGGACGGTCAAGACCCGTGTTTTCAGGGCCCTTCATGATCTTGCTCAGATCTTCGAGGGTCTGGCCGGGGTCCGCGTTCCGAGGAACAGGCTGCGGAAACAGTAGGCGCAGCGCGAACTTGTGAAGAGGGAAGCACTTATGCTTTGCCACGAAATCAATAAATTGTTGCCCGACTACCTGACCGGTACGATCAGCGAGTCGGAAAGATTCGCCGTCGAATCGCATTTGAGCTCCTGCCCGGAGTGCCGGTCCGAAGCCGACACTATCACAGCAGTATGGAGTCGGATCGGAGTCCTGGGGGAAGAGGAACCGAGCCCGGGATTCAGGGCCGCGTTCTATGCGCGCCTGGAAGACGAGACTCGTGACCTCGAAAAGCGGGGCTCCAGAGGGTTCTTCAGCCGGTTGTCGTGGTCGGGACAGGCCGGACTCCGACCCTCCCTCCTTCAGACACTGATTCCCGCCCTCTGTCTGCTGGTCGGAGTGATAATCGGGCACCTGCTGACGCAACGCGTCGGGAACGGCCCGGAGGTGTCCGGTCTGAGAACCGAGCTCCAGCAGATGAAGAGTATGGTGGCTCTCTCTCTTCTGGATCAACAGCAGTCGGCAAGCGAGCGTTTGCGCGGAGTGGCCTGGGGATCGCGCCTGGACCAGGCGGATGACAAGGTGTTGCAGGCACTTGTTAACACTCTGAATTCGGATCCAAGCGTCAACGTCCGTCTGGCCGCCGTCGATGCTCTCCAGCGCTATTCCGAACAGCCGCAAGTCCGTCAGAATCTGGTTGGCTCGCTTTCCCGCCAGGAATCGCCCATGGTTCAGCTCGCATTGATCCAGGCCGTGGTCGACCTGCGGGAAAAGGACTCCGTCCAGGTGCTCAGGCAGATCGCCGCGGACGATCGAGCGAATCAGATGGTCAGAGAACGCGCCCGATGGGGCCTGCAGCAGTTGTTATAGAACGCTATCCGGCCTTAGAGGAGCACTACAATGAAAACTATTACACTATCCCTCCTGGTCGCGGTATCTCTCGGCGCCGCAACAGTTGCGGCCGGCAGGATAGAGCAGAAGGAGACCCTGCGAAGGAGCTTCATGCCTTCGCTCCCCTCGCAGGTCATGAACCTCTCCATCGATAACATGTGGGGCTCTATCACAGTCCGAACACATCAGTCGCCGAGTGTCGACGTGGTCGTCGACAAGACCCTCTCGGCGTCATCGGAAGAGGGGGCTAAAGCAATCACGGAAAAGGTCAAACTTGACGTCTCCCAGACCGGAAACGACGTCCGCTTCTACGTGGATGGCCCGTTTCGCTGCCGTGAGAGCGGTTCGCGCCATCGAGACTGGGATTTCGACGCGAAGCTCGTCTGCGATTTCGAGGTAACGGTGCCTGCCAATACGCGGGTCAATCTCAAAACCGTGGTCGATGGGGATATTGCCGTCACCGGCCTGGCTGGAGACTTCAATGTAGAGGTCGTGACCGGGAAGGCCGAGCTGAAATCAATGGCCGGCTCCGGGCGTGCATCTTCTGTGGTCGGTGGAGTGACCGCAACGTTCGACCGCATTCCGACCGAGACCCTGTTACTTCAGAAGTGTTTCGGGCGACGTTCGGGTTTCCTTCCCAAAGGCTCTGTCCGCCGACCTCTACTTCAAGACTTTTCACGGGGAGGTCTTCACGGATTTCCCGGTCAGCACGCTCCCTCCAGAGCCCGTCAAGAAGGAAGTCAAAAACGGCAAGTCCATTTACAGGTTCAACGACTTCTTCCGGGTCCGGGTGGGCCGAGGCGGACCGGAGCTCAAATTTGACACTTTAACGGGAAACATCGAGATCCACGACCGGGAGTTGTGACGCCGGTCGAACACAAATTCAAGCACGGAGAACAGCAATGAAAATCGTTAATACGGTAGTTACCACCACCTTCTTTATCCTGATCGGCGGCGTTCTTGGCCTGGCACAGCAGCCGGAGAGAATCGCAGTTCCGCTTTCGAACCCCGGCAAGCCGGTGCAACTCGAGGCCAATCTAATGAGAGGAAGTATCTCGGTCAAAGCCTATACCGGAAACGAAGTCATCGTCGAGGCACGCGTGCGCGCAGGCGAGGCGGAAGATGACGATGGCCCGAACCCGAGGCCCAGGCCGAGGCAAAACCAAAACAGAGACGTCGAGGGGAAAGCGACCGGCATGAAGCGGCTGACCAATCCGTCGGCCGGAGTTGAGATCGAGGAGGAAAACAACAAGGTCGCCATCGAGTCGAGCTCCCTGGCTAACGCAGTGGATCTCGTGATCCAGGTGCCATCGGCTACCTCGCTGCAGCTGAACACCGTCCAGGACGGTGATATAACCGTCGAAGGTGTCACAGGCGAGATCGAGGTCGGCACGACCACCGGTAACATCCGGTTGAAGGGAGTCAGCGGAGCGGTGGTCGCAAACGGCCTGGCGGGGGAGCTCAGCGTGACCTTCGCGCGTATTGCGCCGGACAAAACCATGTCCTTTACAACTCTGAGCGGCGACATCGACATCACCCTGCCGGCAGACAGCCGCGCGCGACTCAGCCTGAAGTCGGACATGGGTGAAATCTACAGCGATTTCGACATGAACATGGAGACAGTCAGCGCCGGGCCCCAGACGGAAAAGCCGGGGAAGGCCGGAAAGTTCAGGGTCAAGATCGAAAAGCGCCTGGTGGGAACGATCAACGGCGGAGGGCCCGAGTTCCAGTTCAAGACCTTCACCGGCAACATCTACATCCGAAAGGCCGGGAAGTAGAGCTAAGATAAAGACATGCTGATCGTACATGTCCATGTCCACGTCAAGCCGGAATCGATCGAGGCGTTTCGCCAGGCGACCATCCAGAACGCGTCACAGAGCGTCAGGGAGCCTGGCATCGCCCGGTTTGACGTCGTGCAGCAAACCGATGACCCGAGCCGCTTTGTTTTGATTGAGGTTTACCGCACGCCCCAGGCGCCGGCGCAGCACAAGGAGACCGATCACTACGCAAGCTGGCGGGATTCGGTCGCGGAGATGATGGCCGAACCCCGGACCAGCGTGAGGTACGGCAACGTGTTCCCCGGGGAAGCGGGCTGGTGAGGGCAACTGCGCGCTGCGCACTGCGCACTGACCACCAAGGCAGGCGGTCAGCGGTCAGTGGTCAGAAGGTGAGAAAAAATCGATTCCGTGACTATTTTCGGCCTGAAAGGCCGAGACATATTAGCCCAGGGCGAAGCGTTTTTTGCGCAGCCCTGGGTGATCGTGTTTGCGGAATGGCTCAGCCCTGAAGGGGCGTAACAGACTGCACAATTGAGAGTTGTCACGCCCTTTCAGGGCTCCGACTCACATTCGGACCATTAACCCAGGGCTGCGCAAAAAACGCTCCGCCCTGGGCTAATATGTCTCGGCCTTTCAGGCCGAAGACCGCGCACCTCGATTTCTTCACAGCTTCTCAGTGGTCAGTGGTCAGTGGTAGTTGCCAGTTGTCAGTAGCTTCACCGGCCGGCCATCCGGCTTGCTCTTCTGAGCCGCGTCCATGAAGGCAAAGATTTCCAGGCTCTCCTCGTTTGAGACCGGCGGCTTCCCGGTCTGGAAAAATTTCACGATCTCAACGACCAGCGGCCGGTAGTCACTCTTGGCGTCCGGGGAGCTCTGAGATGCCTTTTCCCCCCGAAACACGACCGCGCCATAAGGACCGTAGGGACGAACTGCCCGCACCACCCCGATCCTCCCGTCCTTCCATCGTCCGACCACGATGTCGGTGGCTTCGCTGTAGGTCCGGCTCACCTCCATGCATCCCGTTCCCATGAGCGTGAACAACATCTCAATCGGGTGGATGGCGTACCAGGACAGGTCCAGCTGATGATGCGCTTCGAGCGGCCCTGGGCCCCAGACGTCGACGCCGGTAATCCCCGGGCCTGCGAGTCCCGTGACGATCTCGCTCCATCGCAGGCTGGAAGAGGTGAACCACGGGACACCCGCTTCGCGGGCCAAGCGGTCGATTTCGCGGGCGTCCTGGAGGGTGGAAGCGAGCGGCTTGTCGATAAACATCGGCTTGCGCGCCGCGATGATCTGCCGCGCCTGATCCAGATGCACCCGGCCGTCCACGCTTTCGAGCAAGACCGCGTCGACTTTCCCGCAGAGGCTCGGGATATCCGGCACTATCTCGACCTGCCATTTCTCTTGCAGTTCCTGGGCGAACTTGTCCACTCGAGAAGCGCTCGACTCGACGTCGGGGCTCCCTCCCTTGTAGGCCGCAACCACCCGGGCACCGGGCACGTGACCCGCAGCCTGCGGATCATTCAAGAGTTTCGTGAAGGCAGTGGCGTGTGAGGTATCCGTTCCCACGATTCCAATTTTCAGATCCGCGGAAAAAGACACGGCGACGAAAGCGACAAGCAGGGGCACTACTGCAACGAAGGATCTCATGACAGGCTCCACGGTTTTCGATACTCGTAGTCCAGCATTCCGTTTGCTTCCGGAACATTGGTGATCTTCTCTGTTTCGGGATCCCACTGGAGGCGTGACTTGGTGCGGAGGGCAATGTTCGCCAGGTGGGCAAAAGTCGTGGACCGGTGCCCTTCCTCGAGATCGCAAAGGACTTTAGCCCTGGATTTCACACAATCGAGGAAGTTGCGGATCAGGAGCCGGGTGATGTCTTCCCGCTCAACCGCCTGCTTCTCCTCTTCAGCCGATCCTTTCCCTTCCTGAAACTGTCCGGGTTTGGTCGGGACGATGTGCGAGGCGCGGTCATCGATGTATAGAGTGCCGAGGGAACCGCGGAGCTCGATCTCCCCTTCCGGAAGAGTCGGACCACCGTTGGTCTCGTAGAGCCCAAAGACGGCGAGGGTGCCGGATCCGAACTCGAAGGTCACTTCCATCGTGTCCGGTATCGTGCGGTCATCTTTGAGCAGGTAGTTGCCGCCGTGAGCGCTGATCGAGACCGGGGCCTTCTCGCCAATGAGCCAGCGGATCGCGTCCATGTAATGCACGCCCCAGTTCGCCATCTGGGAGGAGTAATCCTGCCACCAGCGGAACTTATAGGGTGCAATGGTGTACTGATAGGGCCGGGAAGCTCGCGGGCCCAGCCACATGTCCCAGTCCAGACCTGGAGGCGGAGACGTGGGAGGAGCGTTTCCGATGCCGTCGGGGAACATTCTGGTGCTGTAGTAGCTGCGCGCGATGGTCACTTTTCCGATCTTCCCGCCTCGCACGGCAGCCTCTGCGCCCTGGTAGATGGTCGAACCTCGACGGTTCAGTCCAACCTCTACCACCCGGTTCGCCTGCTTGGCCGCCTGGATCATCCGGCGTCCTTCGCCGATCGTAACCGTCAGTGGTTTCTCGACGTAAACGTCCTTGCCTGCCTGGCAGGCCAGAATCGTCTGAATCGCGTGCCAGTGGTCCGGCGTGGCGATACAGACGGCATCGATATCCTTGCGTTCGAGCAGCTTGCGGAAGTCCTTTTCCCGGATCGGCTCCCGCGGGAATTTCTCCCCCATTTTCGGCACCTTTGACCCAAGGTCCTTGATGAAACGGGGATCGACCTTGGAGCGGTCGCGCCAGAGGTAGGGCTCATACACGTCGCACAGGGCTGCAACTTCCACATCAGAATTCCCCATGAACCGTTCGAGCAGCTCGGAACCTCGGTTCCCCACCCCAATAAAACCGACGCGTATTCTGTCGTTAGCGCCGAGAATCTGCCCTGTCCGTCCACCGATCGCCTGCGAAGCCAGGCCCACGGCTCCGGCGACCCGCGCGGAACTGCCCAGAAACGATCTTCTGCTTATCCTCGAATCGACTGTCATTTCATCCTCCTCGGCTGGTCAAAAGCCTCGGGCCGGATTATGACAGAAGTGTCAGAAAACAGCACGGGGATGCACTGCGGCACGTTGTCAGTCGTCACTTGTCAGTCGTCAGTCGTCAGTCGTCACTTGTCAGTCGTCAGTCGTCAGTCGTCAGTTGTCAATCGTCAGTTGTCAGTTGTCAGTCCGCAGTTCGCAGTTCTTTCTGCCGCAGCCTGAAACCATCGCTCCAGCGGGGCGTCCTATTCTATAGGAGTACTCGCCTATGCGCCCCGCCTTCCTGGTTTTCGGCAGCATTGTGTGCCTTGCCCTGTCTGGTCCGGTATTCGCTGCCGAGTTGAATACCGAGGCCATCGACCTGAACGCCGCCCGGGAGAATCCGCAACTTCGGTCGTATTTCGCCCAGCTCTACCTGGAGTCTTCCAGCGTCAGCCAATATCGCACCGGCGTGTTGCAACGTGACAGAGAAGCGGGCTTGGAGCAATGGCAACGCGAGCTCATCGACATGCAGATCGATCAGTTCGTCCTGGAGATCTACCGAAAGACCGCGGGCCTCGAGGAGCATTGGAGGCAGTTGGATCGTATGCGCACGGGAGATTACGATCCAACCACCTGGAAGTCGGAGCTCCGGGAGCTGGAGAAGCAGGCGAGCAACCTTCGGGGGAAGCTCAAAGCTGTATTCCCCGACCTGTCCGAGAAGAAGTCCGAGGAGATGGAACTGGAAAAGACCCCCCGCGACCCGGGATCTGAAATCCTCCTGATCGGAAAGGAAGTAACAGAAGTCCGGAAAACACTGTCCGAGCTTCTCTTTCAGCCGACCTTCGTGACGTCGGTTCTGGCATTGCGCGAGGGGAGCCCGCTCGATTTTCTCAAGCGCATCTCGACCGTCGCACGAGCGATGCGGGAGTCGATGTAGTCCCCGCGAGACCTACGAGAACCGAGTCCGCCTCCAGAGGAGAACTCCCGCGGCAAAAAGTATCGCAATGCTTGCCGTAGCGAGCAGGATCAGCCACAGTCCGTTCACCTCAAGCAGACGCCGCTCTGCGAGCAAAGCCAGCCAGACAAAGATCCCGATAGCGAGCGCAACGATGACGAGCTCCCACCAGTTGCGTTTCGGACTCTGCCTCGCCAAGGGGTCGGATCCGAGCAGAGCCTCCTCCACCCGCCTGACATCCAGGCCGTACCTTTCACACTCGCGAAGCATTGCCGTCCGCCAGGAAGACTGCTCGGCCACAGGCGCCTGCGCTGTGCTGATGGCAAGCGCGCCGAGGATCATTACGGCTGAACCTGTCGTGATGAGAAAAACGGCGGTCGGAGACAAGGACGCAAGCTCGCCAAAGACAAGCGCGCCCCACGCCAGTCCCCACAGCTGATTGGTATTCGAGAGTGGAATTCCCCGGCCGATTCCAACGTATTTCGCCGCGTACTGCTGGAAAAGATCACCCAGAACCCAACAGAATCCGCCAAGGAATAGCCAGAACAATGCGGGGCTGGCTTTCTTGATTTCTTCGGCGAGAGGCGCCCACCCGCCGTGGAAAGCCAAGGCCAGCGACGACATGGTGATCAACTCGCCGACCGTAAAGATCGTTACAAATGAAAGCGGGTTCATGCCCGAGATGTAGGCTTTTCGGTAGGGGATGTACATGGACCCCCAAAGCAGCTCCGGCGCCGAGCGCCGCGATAATCCCTGCAGCCGTCCGGTCCGGCGCAAGCCCGCTGTGCCGGGAAGTGGCGAAGGCGAGCAGGCAGGCTCCTCCGGCGATGGCCAGACCGCCGCCGAGAACCTTCATCCACTGGCTCCTGCCTGCCCCGCGCAGCTCGTTGAAAAGCAGCCAACCCCAGAACATCCCGACCAGGCTGTTCGTGTTCCAGAGGGGGAAGGCTATCGAGAGGCCGACATCCCGGATCGCGAACACGGTGAGCGTATTGGCAACCGCCCAAAGCGCGCCTGCCAGGATCGCCCAGGGAATGAGGTGCATCTTGTCCCTGAGGTCGAGGTAAACGTAGCCCGTTCCCTTGATTGCAACCGGCAGCGTCCAGCGGGCAACGAATACGCCGATTACCATGGCGAGGGAAATGACGAACGGAGAGATGCCTATGGTGACGAGCTTGGTCGGGGCTTCCGCCGCTCCCAGCCAGGCGCCTGCCGCCACGCCGCACATCACTCCCAGAACATGCAGTTGCCTTGCCTTCGACATTTGGAGCTCCTTAATGGATGGTCAAAAGGACGACGATGCCGAAGAGCAACACCGCGAATGGAATCCAGAAACTGCGGATCAGTAAGCACAAGGCGCGCTACAGAACGTTTCATTGAGCCTCCCCGGTTCAGATCATTTTACCGGTCACGGTTGGTCTCAGGAACTGCTTTTCGTAACCGGCTATGCTTTCCTGCACAATGCGCCAGGCATCCTGCTTCCCCAGGAACTGCTCGACGATGACGTTCTTGTGCTCAAGTTTTTTGTAGTCCTCGAAGAAACGCTGCAGTTCTACGATGGTGTGGGGAGGCAGCCCGGAAAGGTCATCGATATGGTTGACCGACATGTCGTTCCTGGCCACCGAAATGATCTTGTCGTCCTGTTCGTCGTCGTCGAGCATGTGCATCACTCCGATGACCCGGGCTTCGATAATGCACATCGGGTCCACATCCACAGAACAGATCACGAGGATGTCCAGGGGGTCCTGGTCATCGGCGTAGGTGCGAGGAATAAACCCGTAGTTCGCCGGATAGTGGACAGCGGAAAACAGCACTCGGTCGAGTCTCAGAAGTCCCGTTTCCTTATCGAGCTCGTACTTGGCCTTCGACCCTTTCGGGATTTCGATGATGGCGTTGACGCACTCAGGCGCTCGCTTGCCGACCGGGACAGCATGCCAGGGGTTGGAAATCATACATACATAGTAAGACAAACCGGCGGGGAGGGGGACCGCGCGTGCGTGCAAAAGGTACAGTGACGCAGTTGGCCCGCGGAGCGCGGACGTCTCGTCCGCACTGGGATCGCGGACGTCCCGTCCGCGCGGCGGGCATCTTGCCCGCCGTTCCGATAAGCCGAGCTGTCGCGATCTCCGCGAGAGAACGCCGGACAGGATGCCCGGCGCGCGGGCAGGATGCCCGCGAACCCAGTGCGGACGGGACGTCCGCGCTCCCCAGAAGGCCGTTTAAGATGCAGCCTGCGAAGCCGCACTTCAAAACGGCGCGTCGTGCCACGGAGGGAGGGACTGCTTCACATAGCAACCCTCAATATCATCCCGGCCAAAGTTATCTCCCCGCAGATACTGGCTCCGGTTCCGGCTCTTCTACGGCTTTCGCCTGAGGTCGGATGTCCGGGCGGGTCGCAAGGGACGCCACGATCGTCACAATCGCAGAGATCGGGAGCGCAATCACGATCGGATCAACCACTGCCCAGGCAGTACCCGTTACCAGACTCGTCTTGCCGAACAACGCCTCGCATACCTTCAGCGCCGCGGACTCTTTTTCATGGAAGAACAGGACCCAGAAAGCCCACGCGGACAGGCCGGACAGCATTCCCGCGGTCACTCCTATCCGGGTTGCACGCTTCCAGAACAGGGCGGAGATGTAGCACGGGAGAAAAGTCGCCGCTGCCATGCCGAAAAAGAGCGCAGTCGCGATAGCGACGATGCCGACGTCGAGTTTGTAGCCGAGCAGGATGGTCGCTGCAAAGGCAAAGAAGATTCCAATCTTGGCGATCGGGACCGTCCATTCCTGGTGCCTGCCTTTGACCAGTGCCTGCTGGAAAAAATCACGCCCGATCGAAGCTCCGATGGCGTGGAATTGACCGCTCAAAGTGGACATCGCCGCCGCCAGGAGCGTCAGCATGAACAGGTACCCGAACCAATCCGGAAATGCGTCGCCGATATAGGCCGGGATAATCTTGTCGATGTTCGGTCTCTTGGTGACCGGATCCACGACCATCGCCAGGGAGATCTTACCCTGCCGCTGAAAGAAGTACAGGTTGGTCAGCGCGCCGACCAGGAAGGCGGTTCCGGTCATCATGAAGATGAAAACGCCGCCGGGCAGAAGCGCCCGATACAACTCCTTACCGCTCTTTACGGTCATAAAACGCACAACCAGCTGCGGCTGGGCAAGAACACCGATCCCGACTCCAAGCACAATCGTCGAAATCAACTGCCACCATAACGGGGACGCGAAAACCGGCATCGAGGTCCAGCCGCGGTGGCCGGCGGCCTGCAGGGCAGGTGGGACTTTGGATGCGATGTCCGTAAGAGCGCCGTGACTACTCAACCCGCCCAGTTGGATATAGGTTCCAACCAGCAGGACGACCATGCCAACAAACATCAACGCGCCCTGAAAGGCATCCGTGTAGATGACGCCTTTCAAGCCGCCGAAGAAGACATAGGCAGCAACCACCACGGCAAAGATGAACAGCGCCAGAGAGAAATCGAGTTTGAGCTGAACCTCCACAAATCGGGCTCCGCCGATCATGACCGCAGCAGCATAAAGAGGCATCAGAAGCGCGATAACCAGTCCGGCGAACCCCTGAATGAAACGGGAGTTGAATCTCCGCCCAATCAGCTCGGGAAACGTGTGAGCGTCAAGCTCAGCGCCCATGCGCCGTGTGCGTCTCCCAAAGACGACAAACGCAATGAAAATCCCGAAAAGGATATTCAAAGCGGTGAGCCAGAGCAGTCCCATACCGAAAAGAGCGGCCGCCCCTCCGAAACCGACGATGGCCGAAGTGCTGATAAACGTACTTCCGTAGGCAAGGGCCATCAGGACCGGGTGTATCTCGCGTCCCCCAACCAGGTAATCGGCAGCAGTGCGAGTTTTCTTGTATCCGAGCCAGCCCAGATAGGCCGTCACAAGAGTGTATGCACCAACCACTATAGCTAGAAGTTCCAGGTTCATTTCATCTCCTCCTTACGGGCTTAGACCTCGTCCTCGAACTCGAGGTCCTCTTCCGGGGGGTGCTTTGGTGCAGGCATTTCCTCCTGGTCGTTCCACCGGCGAAGGGCATACACGACGCAAAGAATCACGCTGAACAGGGTCAAGAGGTAGGCGAGGGTCACGCCCAGATCTCCGAATCTAGACATGTTGGCCTCCTTTCGATTTGGGATTTTGAAAGCGGCGGGATTGTAACACAATCAGCCGAATGCACAAGCATTGTTTTAAATCACGAAAACGCAGCCGTCGGCGAACAGCCGCAAAGTAACTTCTTTATAGCTCTTGTTCTTCCATCTGGTACTTCATATGATTTGGGAGAACCGATCGTGCGGAAACACTATGGAAGAAGGCGCTCGCTGGTCCGCGACAGCGGATAAGGGAACTCTTGGCAGGGATAATGCCTCGGAAGGCCAACTGAGCGACGAATCGGGCACCCGGGCCGCGAATGAAGGGACCCAGACCCAGGCCAGAAACACGCTGCTGGAAACGATCATCGATCACATCCCGGTCATGCTGGTGTTCGTCGACAATCTTGGGCGCGTGGTTTCCGTTAACCGGGAATTCGAGCGGGTGGCTGGTTGGGCGTCTTCTGAATTGGCCGGCTGTCAGGCCTGGGGTACTTTCTTCCCCGAGGAACCTGCCTTAACCCTCGTCCGCGATTTCATGGAAAGTGCCGAGTCAGGTTGGAGAGAATTCTCACTGACGACGAAATGGGGGACGTCGCTGGAGAGCTCCTGGGCGAACGTTCGGCTGGAGGACGGTTCCCTGATCGCTATTGGAATCGACATCCGCGCCCAGCGGGAAACGGCCATGCGGATGGCGGAAATGAACCGTGCCCTTCAAACCCGGGCCGAACAGCTCAAATCCCTGGCCCTCGAACTGACGCAGGCCGAACAGAATGAGCGCCGGCGGCTGGCGCAAATCCTCCACGACAACATTCAGCAACTGCTGGTGGGCGCGAAGTTCCGTATCTGTGCTTTGAAAACTCAACTGACCGATCCTCGACTGGGCGCATCGCTGGAAGACGTCCACGCTCTGATTACGGAATCGATTGAAGTCTCGCGTTCTCTGAGCCACCGGCTTAGTCCAAATGTCCTTTACCAGGCCGGGCTGGTACCGGCCCTCGAGTGGCTGGCCCGACACTGTCTGGAGATCTACAACCTCGAGGTCGAGCTTGATTTGAACCCTTCGGTTAACCCGCCTTCCGAGGCAATCCGGGACCTGCTTTTCCATTCGGCCCGGGAGCTCCTCTTCAACGTCGCCAAATACTCCGGCACAAACCGCGCCCGATTGCGCCTGGCCGGCAGCGGGGAATTCACGGAAATTACCGTCTCGGATAACGGGCAAGGCTTCAACCCGTCCGCGGCCCGCACCAGCGGAGGTTCCGGGCTGATCCGTATAGAGGAGCGGGCTCGGCTCCTGGGAGGCATGTTGAACATCGACAGCGAACCGGGGGGCGGAAGCCGTTTTACGCTCGTCGTACCATCCGGCACCCCGCCCGTGACGGCCGAATCGGAACCGGCCGAGACCCGACCAGCCGCAAGCTCCGAGAGGACCCCGAACAAGAGAAGAAAGATCCGCCTCATGCTCGTCGACGATCACAACATCGTCAGACAAGGTCTGACCCTGCTCCTCGGCCAACAGCAGGGGCTCGAAGTGGTGGGAGAGGCCAGCAACGGCCAAGAGGCTGTCGATCTCGCCCGAATTCTGCGTCCCGACGTCATCCTGATGGACGTGTCCATGCCGGTGATGGACGGCGTGGAGGCGACACGGCTCATCAAGCGCGAGAACGCCGGGATTGAAGTCATCGGGTTGTCGACCTTTTCCGAGAAAGCCATTCACAAACAGATGATTGAGGCGGGCGCGTCTGGGTACGTTAGCAAAGGCGGGCCTTCGGATGTGCTCGCCGAAACCATCCGGCAGGTCTGCCAAAGAAGCCAAAGCCCCCTGTCGGAATAAAGGACCAGCCGAATACTGTGGCGTTCTGCCTCTCTTGCGGCGGACAGGCGGCCGGGCGGGCCGTCTGATACCAAGTGCCTTCTCGGCCCCGTCTGTCCCGATCTAGAGTATGAACCGGCCGACCAGCCACACAATCACACCGCCGCAGACCCCGACGAGTGTTGTCCCGACCGTCAGGAGACGATAACCCGTTCTCACGTCCATCCCTGAGAGTTGCGTCACGATCCAGAAGCCGCTGTCGTTTGCATGTGACGCGGCATATGCACCGGACGCCACCGCTAACACGGTTAGCGCCTTGGCCTCTGGAGAGGCGAGTCCGAGGACGTCCGCCAGAGGCAGTATGATCGCGGAGGTGGTCAGCATGGCGACGGTGGCTGAGCCTTGGGCCAGGCGCAGGGCGCCGGCAACCAGGAACGGCAGCCAGAGCCCGAGTGATAGACGGGCCAGGGAATGCCCGACCGCTTCGCCGATCCCCGCGTCCATAAGCACCCGACCGAAAGCTCCACCGGCACCGGTTACCAGGATGACCACGGCAGCCCCATTGAGCGATTCACCCACCCAACCGGTGCTCGAGAGCATCGCTCTTTCAAGCCGCCTCGGCAACAGGAGGGCAAACAAAACGCCGATTGATAAAGCGACCAGCGGCGAGCCGATGAAGCTGAGGAGAGCCGCGACCCGCCCAATCCCGAAGGGATGAGTCGGATAATCGGACAGGGACTTCAATACGATCAGGACGATCGGCAGAACCAGCGGAAATGCTGCCTTCCACGCTGCCGGCGCCTGGCGAAGGAGTCGCTCGATTTCGGCGTCGCTCAGCCCCGAATCCGCTTCAATGCGAGACCCGCCTTGCAACGCGGACCGCGAAGAGCCACCCGATTAACGCCAGCGCGAAGCTGATGGGCAGCCCGTACAGGATCACCAGGCCGATATCTGCTCCCAGGATTTCTGCCGCCCCCAGGGGACCAGGGGTGGGCGGCACCATCACATGGGTCGAGAGCAAACCAAGGAACAAGGCCACCACGCTGACCGCAAGTGAGAGCCGCGCACGCCGGCTGAGCGCCTTCGCCAGCGGCAGGAGAATCACAAAACCGGAATCGGCAAAAACGGCGATCGAAACCAGGTGCCCGAGAACCGCCATCGCAAGCGGGACCCGCTTCTGCCCGATGACCTTCAGCACTGCCTCCGCCATTGAAAACGCACCGCCCGATTTCTCGAGAAACGTCCCGATGATCATGCCGCAGACAATGACGACTCCGATTCGGCCAAGAGTATCGCCAAAGCCCTTTTGGAGCGAATCCAGAAGCCGGGGCAGATCCATGCCCGAGAGGAGGCCGAAGAGAAAGGTAACGGACAGTAACGCCAGAAATGGGTGCAACTTGAGCCGGGTGGTGGAGAAAACGATGAACAGAACACTCAGGATTACCAGAATCGCGAGCCAGAGTCCGTTCGTCACCGGCGTGCCTCCAAGAGGCCGAAGCGTACCAGCCGGCAGGGGAGCCGTCAACAGCGGATGCTGAGCAGCGGTTGGGGCAGCCAAGGTGGAGAGGGGAGGCCTCTGGAGCGAGCGCTCTCGGCCTTCTTAATCGGCCAGCAACGGGCGGAATGCTGCCGAGGTCGTGACTGCGACTCCTCGGCGGGAAGCCAGGTCGGGCGTCAGAAAACACGCCGCGATTCCCTGATTCTCGGCCCAGCGAAGACCCTCCTCCGGTCCCATCACGAAGAGCGCCGTAGATAGCGCGTCAGCAACCAACGCCGACTGGTGCCAAACCGTCACCGACCCGATGTGGGTGACCGGCTTTCCGGTCCGCGGATCCAGAATGTGGCTCAACCGGAAACCCGCCTCCTGACGGTCGTTCTCCGAGACCCCGCTTGTCGAAAGAGACCCACCGGAAAGGCGGGTTTCCACGAGCGGCTTCCTTTCCAGCGGATCGGCAAGGGCTACGACCCAGGTTTCGGTTTGGCCGGGCGGCTTTTCCGATACCATGATCTGACCGCCGAGATTGACCATCCAAGGGTCGGCTACATGCGACTCGGCCAGCTTTGTTCGAATGCGGTCCAGGGCTTCTCCCTTGCCAAATCCGCCTGAGTCCAGCCAAACGCTCGAGTTGAGCCGCATGGCCTCGCAGCCATGGATCTGGTAATGGCGCAGCCCGGAAACCGCGACAGCCCGCTCCAGCGCCTCGGGGGTCGGGATGCGCCCTCGTCCCCGCAGATCCCACACGTCGATCAGCGGGCCGATCGCCGGATCAAAGGCACCGTTTGTCTCGCTCCATACTTGTTGCACTTCCTCGAGCAGTCGACAGATCTCTATGGGGACCCTGGTCGATTCTCCCACCGGCGTTCTATTCAGGCGAGTCAGAAGTGAGTCCTGACGCCAGGTGCTCAGTTGTGCTTCCGTGCTCTGGAGGACCTGCACCATCATCTCCAACGCCTCCAGGCTTCTCCGGCGCTCTCGCCCGAAGATCTCGAGATCGCAGACGGTGCCCATGACGTAGACCCGCCGGGTATGCGGTTCGACCACCGGCCTCTGCTGCTCCTCGGTTGCTTGCGCGCCCGCCGAAGCACCGAAAATCAGAAGCCAGAAACACGCAAGGGCAGCCGCAAGAAGTCCAATCCAGACGTAGGAGGCTTCCGAGGCGGCCGCCTTGCGTCGCAGGCGTATGCTTACCCATTGGTGTACAAGGTAGACGGCGGTGAAAAGCACGCTCGAGGCGATGTGGACAACCACCGCCCACCATCTTGATCCCTCACTTTCGACGATCTGGATCAGGTAACCGGAGACCGTCATCGCCACGAAAGAGCCGATCGAGACCAGGCCGGAGGTCCGGTTCGTCTTGTGACCGTTCCTGATTTTGGCGGCAACGTGCCACTCCCAGAACACGCCGAACATGAACACCAGGCAGGGTGCGGCCACGAGGTGAAACTTGAGCATCCACGGCTGGAGCGGGTGATTGATCAAGGCGAACGGATCGTCGGTGCGCACAAGATACTTGAGGATCAAGTATGCGAACCCTGAGACAATCACCGCCGCGGTGCTCAGGTGAAGGAACCGCGTCTGCCAGCCACTCACTTCGCCTCCTCCCGTGCCCGACGTACCACGCGATCGATCGCCAGCACTCTGCGCACCGCCTCCGCGGCGACCCGGGCCGTAAGCGTGGCGCCAGCCAAGGGGCGAATCGCCCTGTTCAGGCTGAGATCCTCGATGCGGTCCTTCCCCTCGAACTGCTTGTACCAGGCATCGGGAGCCAGATACTCGAGTGGCTCCTGAAAAGTCGTCGCCTCCACGCGCAAGACCGTGCCGGCGGCGTCCAGGCAGATCAGCAGGCTTTCTTTTTGCTGCGCACGACGTGCGTGTCGACGTAGGCCCTGCCCACTTCCCTGCCGTTCTGGACCAGCGTGTATCGGCCGACCAGCAGGCTGGCGATCTTCGCCCCCGCCTGTCGCTCGGCCTCCGCGCGCTGCGCATCGGTGAGGAACAGCCGTTCAGCCCGCGGAGTTGCCTTTCCATACACTGTCCCCAAAACCTCTTCCCGGCTGGGGAGTCCCCCACCAGCGACCGCCGGATTCGAAAACACGGCGAGCACCGCTGCGGAGAACACGACGTGCAGGAAGAAACGAAGGACGTCGACTGCTGCTTTAGAACGCATAGCCGAGCACCAGGTTGAATTGATTCACTCCGGTTCGAGCCTGATTCCTGATCCATTGGTAGTCCCCCTTGATGACGATCTCCGGGATCGGCTTGAAGGCAAGGCCGGTGGTGTGGAAACTCCGAAGAAATGCAGGCTGTCCGACCAGCCCGGGAGCCAGGTCATCCTGGGTGTTCAGCCGCTCGAACCGGTAAAAAGGAGTCAGAGAGTAGCTGTCCCCGACTCTCGCAAAGAGGTTGTAGCCCGCTTGCGCATAGCCTCCATAAAGCCGCTCGCCAACCGAATCCGGGCCGGAAAGACCCAAGGCCTGGTTGAGCCGGGCGGTGTCGCCCACGCGGGCTTCGGCGTACAGGAAGCGCAGATCGAGACCGCTCCTCCGAAAGGTCGCGTGGACCTCCCCGATGTTGGTATTCACGTCCAGACGGTTCCCCTCGAGGGCCAACTCCCCCTGGTCGGATTCACCCGTGTAATACGATCCGCCGAGTTGAACACCGGCCAGCGGATTCCAGTCGAGCCGCCCGACAACGCCCACGTCCGACGCTTTCGCCTCAATTCCGCGCTGGCGTCCGCCTCGCAAACCTTCCCCTCGAAAACCCGAGGCGTTCATGCCGTTCACAACATAGGCCCGGTAGTCGAACGGACCGATTGAACCGAGAACCCCTGCGCCATTCTCCCGCCAGGTGGTCGGAATAATGCGGGTCTCGGTTTCGGGCCGCCGGGCGCCGAGAAAGACAGTCGGCTCGTGGAATTCGTTGACGAGGCCCATCGGGATCAGCAGCAAACCTCCCCGAAGCGTGAGCTCCTTGCGGGCCTGATAGTCGAGGTAAGCGAACTCCATGAACGTCTCGTCGCCATGTTCGATCTCGATTTCGGAATTGAAAACGAACTTGTCATTGAAGCGGTACCCGACGTAGAAGACGGCGCGGAGCAGATCCAGGCGAGACAGGCCGGGTGCGCGGATACCCGACTGGTTGCGCTCGGCGACGTTTTCGTACAAAAGCTCTCCGTAGCCTGCGATTGATACTCCCTGCTGTTTGCGCTCGTAGACGGAAGCAGCTGCAGGGCCCACCCCCAGCGACATCGCCTGCTCAGCGGGGAGTGGAGGCGGAGTCTGGTCGTCGCTCCGCAGCTTTTCGATTTCCTCCGCAAGTATATCGACCTGCCTTCTCAGTTCCTGGATCTGCCCGGCAACAGAGGGTTCTTCCGGGCGGGGAGCCGGCCGAGCTTCAGGAACAGCCGGCCGGGCTGTTTGCTTCTCGAGTTGATCGAGGCGTTCTTCAATCTGGCGAAGGCGTCGAAGTAGATCCTCCTGGCTGCCCGGGCGGTCTTGGGCACAGAGCAGCGGGGCGAGACCAAGAGCCAAGAGGGAGAGAACGAAGCCGAATGTCTTCGCATGTCGTGTAAAGCCGATCACGTGTTTCCTCCACAGACCCTCCCCGAATGACAAAAATCGTCAAGAACGATAGTTTGAAAATGAAACCCAATTTCAACACGAGGACCGGCCAGGTTCAAGTTTCGGCAAGAGTCTCTTAACCCCAACCGGGAAGTCGAACCCCCTCAAGCCCCCTTTTTACGTCTGACGGGTGAAAAAGCCCGAGCCATCGCTTATATTTGGCCTTATGCCCGAACTTCCCGATGTGATGATCTACGTGGAAGCCCTCGAGGAACGATTGGTCGGCCAGAAGCTACAGACTGTTCAACTGAACAGCCCTTTTCTGCTGAGATCGGTCAGTCCTCCCCTGGAGGATGCAGTTGGTCGGATGGTTGTGGGCATCAGGCGGCTGGGAAAGCGTGTGGTGATCGGGCTGGAGGGTGAATTCCGGCTTGTGATCCATCTGATGATCGCCGGCCGACTGCACTGGAAGAAACCCGGAACCCGTCCCAGCCGCCGCTTCGACCTCGCAGCTTTCGATTTCGCGGTCGGCACGCTTCTCCTGACCGAGGCCGGGAGCCGAAAGAGAGCTTCCCTCTTCGTGGTGCAGGGAGAAGAGGCGTTAGCCGCGCTCGACCCAGGAGGCCTCGAAGTCCTCGAGGCTTCCCAGGCGCAGTTCCGCGAGCGCCTGCTCGCCTCTTCCCACACCTTGAAACGGGCGTTGACGGATCCCCGGATCTTCAGCGGAATCGGGAATTCGTACTCGGATGAAATCCTGCACGCAGCGCAGCTTTCTCCTTTCCGCCTGACGTCTCAACTGAACGAGAAGGAGATAGAACGGCTGTTTTTGGCTTGCCGGAGCACTCTCGTCTCCTGGGTCGACCGCCTTCGCCGGGAAACCGCTGGCCGGTTCCCCGAAAAGGTAACCGCCTTTCGGGAAGGCATGGCGGTGCACGGGCGGTATCGCCAGCCCTGCCCCGTGTGTGAAACTCCGATCCAGCGCATCGTCTACGCGGAGAACGAATCAAATTACTGTCCCACCTGCCAGACCCAGGGGAGGTTGCTTGCTGACCGAGCGCTTTCAAGGCTTCTGAAAGAGGATTGGCCGCGCACGGTCGACGAGCTTGAATCCCGGATTGGCGCAGCAAAGAGCTCGAGGACCAAAGAATGAAGAAGAAGCGCGCTCCGTTACGCACGTTGTTACTCGCGGTCTGCCTGTCGGCGACCGCTTCTCTGGCTGATCCTCAAGCGGCGCCGACCGGCCCGGACCACCTGAAGTTCGATTTCGGCCCGGGTCACCCCGCCGCCGGATATGTCCGGGTCGCGCCGACCGACCTCTTTTCCAAGGAAGCAGGTTACGGCTTCGAACCCGGGGCGGCGGTTTCCGGAATCGACCACGGGGGAAGCGACCGGCTGACCAGCGATTTCGTCACGAGCGAAAAGCCTTTCTACTTCTCGGTTCGGGTGCCCGAGGGGAATTACAGAGTCACAGTCACCCTGGGCGACGTGTCCGCGCCGTGCACGACGACCGTCAAAGCAGAACTGAGACGCTTGATGCTCGAGAGGGTGCGCACGGAAGCGGGGGAGATCGAAACGGCTTCCTTTGTAGTCAACGTTCGAACCCCTCTGATCGCTGGAGATCGTCAAGTCCGGCTGAAGGACCGCGAGCGAACCACCGAATGGGGCGCCTGGGACGATAAACTGACGCTCGAGTTCAGCGACGCGCGGCCCTGTGTGTGCGGGGTGGAAATCGAACATGCAGATCGACTCCCCACCGTCTTCCTGCTGGGCGACTCCACGGTATGCGATCAGCCGTCTGAACCGTGGAACAGTTGGGGCCAGATGCTTACCCGCTTCTTCAAGCCGGAAGTTTCGGTCGCAAACCACGCGGAATCCGGCGAAAGCATAGCCAGTTCTCTGAGCGCCGGCCGGTTCGAGAAGGTGTTCGGGCTGATGAGAGCGGGCGATTACCTTTTTCTCCAGTTCGGTCACAACGATATGAAGAGCCGGGAACCCGACGCGCTGCAGAAGTATCGCGAGAACCTCAAGCTGCTCGTGGCCGAAACCCGTAAGCGAGGCGGGATCCCGGTCCTCGTCACCGCAATGGAACGTAAGGCTGGCATTCAGAAAGAGACTCTGGAGCAGTACCCTGCAACTGTCCGGGAGGTGGCCAGGGAAGAGGGCGCCGCTCTGATTGACCTCAATGCGATGAGCCTTGTCTTGTACCGCGCACTCGGGGGCAAGCTGGATCTGGCGTTCCAGGACGGCACACACCACAACAGTTACGGCAGCTACGAACTGGCGAAGTGCGTGGTTGAAGGAATCCGGCAAAGCAAGTTGGATCTTGCCCGGTTCATTGTTGATGACTTCGAGGGATTTGACCCGAGCAAGCCGGACCCGGTTGAAGCATTCTCGATTCCAGCGAGCGGAAGCCCCCTCGGTGCCCCGCCCCTCGGGAACTGAGCGACCGAGCCGCTGAGCGAGTAAGCGGACCGGCCAGCCGGTGGTCCGTGCCTTCTCAGCTGCTTTCCGACTTTCTTGACGGACCCTGGGACCGGGAGTACGCTTGCCCCGAACTCAGATCGAGTTTCAGAAAGAGAGTGATCATGAAATCTTCAGCTTTGGTTCGGGCCGTCGTCATGTTCGCCTTATTCGTAAGCTCCGTAATGGCTGCCGATGTCAGCGGCAAGTGGCTCGCGGAGTACAGCACGCCTGATGGTCAGACGCGGCAGTCCACCTTCAATTTCCAGGTGAGCGGCGAGACCCTGACCGGCACCGTTGCCAGTACCCGGGGTGAAAGCAAGATCGAAGAAGGCAAGATCGTGGGCGACGACATTTCATTCTCGGTCACCCGCAACTTCGGCGGCAACGACCTCAAATTCGTCTATAAGGGAAAGGTGGCCGGGGACGAGATCAAATTCGCGGTCACAGTAGTCGACGGCGACCGAACGTTCGACATGACTGCCAAGCGCGCCAAGTAAGCACGAACCTGGACTGTCAGCTGGTCAGCACCGTCAGCCGGCCAGCCGGCCAGTCTCCCGCATCACCACCCGGGAAGGCGGCGAATCCGACTTTTCCCAGACGGGATCAGCCGCCCTTCAAGGCCGGGAGTCACCCACAGTTCCACTGGTTCCTTGTCTGGGATAAAGAGTGCTTCCGCTTTGGTTTTCCTCAGAACCGGCACACTGTCCCGGGGACCCAGGACGAAAAGGGCGGTGGAAAGAGCATCGGCAGTGGTCGCGTCCCGAGCAATCACGGTCACACCTGCCAAGCCGGCGGCCGGGTAGCCGGTTCTCGGATCGAGAATGTGGCCGTAGCGGCGCCCCTCGATTTCAACGAAGCGCTCATATTGACCGGAGCTCGCCACCGCCCAACCCGATCCCAGGTCTAACCTTCCGAGCGTCGTCGAGGTATCGAACGGGTTTCGGACATCCACCTTCCAGTCGATCCCCCGACTTGCCTCTCCCGAGACGCGGATGTTTCCGCCAAGGTCTATCAGGAAGCTCCGGAGACCGGCTTTGCGGCATTCCTCCCAAGCGACGTCCACGGCGTAACCTTTTGCAATTCCGCCCAGGTCGACACTCATGCCCGTCCGAGGCAGGAAGGCAGTTTGCCCGTTGAGCTGTATGTCTGCGTAATGGACCAGTGCACGCCGCTCGGCCAGGGCTTCTTCGGACGGAACTGACGGAGGGCGGCCCTTCCCGAAATGCCAGAGCTGCACAAGCGGTCCGACGGTCACATCAAAAGCGCCCCCCGTCAGCCGGCCGTAATCCCTGGCGATCGCAAGCAGCCGAACGGTATCGGGAGGCATATCGGAAGGTTCTTTCCCGGCCAGGCGGTTGAGGCGCGAGAGGGCACTGTCCGGCCGGTAGACGCTCATCTCGGCTTCGAGCCGGTTCATGACGCCCTTGGTGCACTTCTCGGCCTGTTGGATTTGACCAGAGTCGCGACCGGGCACCGTAACTGACGCCCGGGTACCCATGGTGGTGAAGCCGGCCGTGGCCGGCTCAGGCTCGAAAAGTGAACAAGCAGAGAGGCAGGCCGCAAAAAGAAGCGACGCTGCCTTGCACGCGAGATCCGTTCTTCGGCAATTTCCTAACGCCGGCATCAAGACAGCCAGTTGCGGTCTCGTTTGGTAACCTGTTTCAAGACATCGACCGCGATATTGACGTCCTCGACGATCTGGAAGTCGAACATCCCCACGCAGATGAAATCGGCGCCGTTTTCAAACGCGAACTTGAAGCCGTCCTTCGGATGGATGGCGCCGCCTGCGAGTACCTTGAAGGCGACAAACGGCTTATTCACCTGCTTCATGAATTCGACAGTGCGCTCGGGGAACAGGTCGAACATATTGTCATGGAACTTGTTGTGATCGAGCTGGAGGTTGCCGTCGATCGTCCATTCCTGCCGGTTCTCCCTGGGGTGTGCCGACCAGTATCTGTCGTGGTGCAACGTCTTGACGTAGTAGTCGGGGTTCAGACCCGCCTTTTCGCAGGCGATGGGAACCTCGATCGAATGCGCCCCGATGCCCGCGACGTATCCCTGGCTCTTCATGTACTCGACCGCTTTGCCCAGCTCATCGACCTTCCCTTCTTTGACGAACGTCTCAGCGTGGGCGCCCTGTACGTAGAGGGTGGTGCAGCCGCCGTCGATGGCCTTGTCGATGTCCGTTTTCAGGTCTCCCGGCTTCGGGTAACACTGGCACATCGTCTGCATCTTGCCGCCGATGATCTCGACGTACTTCTGGAAGAGCGGAATCTGAGCGGTCACAACCTGCATCATCGTGATGCCGGCTTTCTCGGCCAGTTCGATGGTCTCGATGACCTTCCGATCGGTGTTGTAGGCCTTGAAGAGCGATGGAGCATAGATGAGGTCCCGCGAGTGCGCCCAACCGCCGATCAGGTTGCACCCGAGGATCATCCGGCTGACGGAGAGATTCCCCAGCTTCGCTTTCGGGAGCTCACCTTGGAGATCCTCGAGCTTGACCGGCTGGAGCTTGATGGTCGCACCGGTGATCGCATGGACCTTTTCCCATTCATACTTCTTCGCAGCCCCGTAACCCAACGCCCCAAGAAACGGAACCGCGGCCAGGTTGGTCATGACGTGCCGGCGAGTGAGGGGACCGGAAGCCAGGGGGACCAACGGCGCAGGGGCCTTCAGGGGGATTTCCTCCGTCTCGGGCTCGGCTGCCGGGCGTGGCGACCGGAAACGCAGAAGCAAGCTATCCAGGCTCGGCAACAGGCGGACGGGGAAGACCAGGAGAATGCCAAGAGCAAGTAACTCGATCAGATTCTTGTCAACGACCAGGTAGTGTCCTTCGAGCGGGGCACTGATGTCGGCCCGGATCAAAGGAGGGTGCGCCAGGTAATAGAGCACAAGGAAAAGAATGGCGGAAGCACTGGCTACCCTCGTGAAGCAGCCCAGCATCAGCGCGAGCCCCACCAGGATTAACCCCCAGATGTTGATCTGATCCACCGCTTTGAGGGCCCAGGGGGTCGCTGCCATCCACTGAAAAAGGCCGGCCAGCAAGCCCCGGGCGGACTGAAGATAGGGCGCGGCTGTCCAGTCAGGAATGAGCAGTTTCGCCATGCCCTCGTATAGGAAGTGCCAGCCGATAGCTATTCTGACGGCCAGCAGGATCCACGTCTGTACACCCGATAACTGTTGAGATGAATTCATAAACCTTCCCTCCCGGGAAAAACTGACGTGTGCGCGGCCCCAGTTTACGCCAGACACCCTCCCCGGCTAAACCACAAACCAATGCAGAATATTTCTTCAAACGGCTGTAACCCTTCTCCGACCCGATAACTCTAATCGGCAAAAGCCTTCGGTATTTTTTTTCTTTCCGTTTCCAGATTGGGGCGCAAATGCCTCCAGGAGGTGTCCAATGTCCAGAAAGGTTGGGTTTGGGGCGGCGCTGGCAGTGGTGTGCTCGGTGGTCCTCGGCCTGGGGTTCCTGCAATTCGCCCGGGCAGAGACCGTTTCGCAGGGCCCGGCTGGATTAGACCAGAGCATCGCCGGGGATCTTCACGTCTTGATGAGTGCCCATGCGATGATCAGGGAGGGCCGACAGACATTCCGGTTCGACACGTTTGGCGACGAGGATTTCTGGGGCGGCAAACTGGGACTTCACCAGGCGATCAAAGGAGAAGCACAGGGCGGGGTTGGACCAGGCCTGAGCCCGGCCACCGCGCTCCAACTCGGGCTTAAAGTGGATAGGGAGGCCCTGCCGGCTTCGCTGAAGCGGGCTCTGCAGCGTGAAGAGGTCGACCTGAACGACCCAGCCACCACGATCGCCCTCCTGAAGCTGGACGCGGTCGTCGGACTGCGTGGGTTCTTCGATTCCGGCGGCAATCTCAGTTCGGTCGGAATTCAATGCGCCCTCTGCCATTCGACAGTCAACGACTCCTTCGCCCCGGGGATCGGTTCTCGAAGGGATGGATGGGCGAACCGGGACCTGAACGTCGGGGCAATCGTGGCTCTCGCACCCGATCTCAGTTTCTTCGCGGAGGCACTCGGGACCACACAAGCGGTCGTGCGGCAGGTGCTGAACAGCTGGGGCCCGGGCAAATTCGACGCGGAGCTCGTGCTTGATGGGAAGGCGTTCCGGCCCGACGGCAGCTCCGCCGCGACCCTCCTGCCGCCCGCCTTCGGCCTGGCCGGAGTCAATCTTCATACGTGGACCGGCTGGGGCTCCGTCACGCATTGGAATGCGTTGGTGGCCAACCTCGAAATGCACGGGAAGGGCACGTTCTACGACCCCAGGTTAAACGACCCGGTTCGGTTTCCAATCGCCGCTGCGGCGGGTTTTGGCAATGTCCGAAATGCAGAGGATCTGATAACTCCCAAACTTGGGGCTCTTCACTTCTACCAACTCGCGCTCCAAGCCCCCCCGGCACCGCGCGGGAGCTTTGACGCGGCGGCAGCAACAAGGGGAGAAGCTCTGTTCAACGGGAAGGCCGACTGTGCACGGTGCCATGTCCCGCCCCTCTACACGGAACCAGGCTGGAACATGCATACGGCCGAGGAGATCGGGATAGACGATTTCCAGGCAGAGAGGTCTCCGGATGGCCACTATCGCACGGCTCCGCTCAAGGGCTTGTGGACACACACCAAGGGCGGTTTCTATCATGACGGCCGATTTGCGACCCTGCTGGACGTCATCAACCACTACAACACCCGGTTCAGCCTTGGATTGACACAAACCGAGAAGGAGGATCTGGCCAGCTTCCTGATGTCGCTTTAGCCGGCTTGAATTTCGGGGACACGAAACTCAATTCTTCAGGAAACAGCTCCTACTCGGTAACGGGCTGCAAGTTAAGTACGTGTCCCCGAATTCACATCATCCCCGAAATCCATTCCCTCGCCATCCATCGCCGCTGTCGAGCAAAGCCCACGGGCCGGTAAGTTAAGTAAACTTGCTTCTGCCCGGAACGAAACCACCCGGATTCCGCCTGCGTATGATCCAATGGGTCAGCTGATTGGCCGGTCGGCCCAGTGTTTTCCAAAACCCAAAGCGTCTGTGGAGTCTGATCCGACCTGTTGCTAAACTGAAAAAAGATCAACTGAAAGTCACAAAGCGCAACCCTGATGCCGCTGATCCCTGTGGTCGGGCGTCTTTCCCCGTGCTTCTCGACAATCGGTACGTTCCAGGAAAGGAAGAGCCAGACAATGCCAAATGCGCTTCTCGTTTATCCGGAATTCCCGCCCTCTTACTGGGGGATGAAATATGCGCTCGAGTTCGTCGGGAAAGACTCGTCGATGCCGCCGCTGGGCCTGCTGACAGTGGCCGCGATGTTTCCCGACAATTACGAGCTTCGAGTAGTTGACATCAACACCGACCCACTGACCGATGCCGATCTGGAATGGGCGGACGTTGTATTCACATCCACAATGATCGTGCAACAGACGTCGCTGGAACAGGTCATCGACCGATGCAATCGGTTAGGGGTTCCCGTCGTTGCCGGCGGTCCTCACCCCACGACTTTTTTCCGAGAAATCGAGGGGGTCGACCACTTCGTCCTCGGCGAAGTGGAAACTGTCTTCCCCGCTTTCATCGCCGACTTCCAGAAAGGCACGGCTGCCCGGGTCTACTCGCCTCCTGAGAAGCCTGACGTCACGAAGACTCCGCTTCCCCGATACGACCTGATCGATCTCAACAAATATGGGTCCATGGCCCTCCAGTTTTCCCGCGGCTGTCCTTTCGACTGCGAGTTCTGCGACATCACCAAGCTCTTCGGTCGGGTGGCACGAACCAAGACGACCGCGCAGCTCCTCAAAGAGTTTGACTTGCTCTACGACCTCGGTTGGCGGGGCGCCCTGTTCCTGGTGGACGACAACTTTATCGGAAACAAAAAGGCAGCGCTGGAGCTCCTTCCGGCCGTCGCCGACTGGCAACGTGAAAGAGGATATCCATTCTCCTTGTTCACGGAGGCCAGTGTAAACCTGGCTCGCATGGACTCGCTGATGGACGCGATGTTCGATGCAGGCTTCACCATGACCTTCCTCGGGATCGAAAGCCCGAATCCCGAAGCGTTGGCAAAGACCAAGAAGAAGCAAAACACCAGCAAGGGGGACGAGAACTATCTGCTGCATGCCGTGAAAATCATTCAGCAGAAGGGGATGGAAGTCATGGGCGGCTTCATCCTGGGCCTTGATGGCGACCACGACGACGTTTTTGACGCTCAGATCGAGTTCATTCAACAGGCTGGGGTTCCCTTCGCTATGATCGGTCTGCTCACCGCCATCAAAGGGACCGACTTGTACGACCGCCTCGAGAGAGAAGGCCGGTTGGTCACCGAGTCACAGGGAGACAGTGTCAACTTCAACCTCAACTTCGTTCCGGAAATGGATCGAAAGGTCCTTCTGGAGGGATACAAGCGGGTGCTGCGTACGCTCTACGACCCCTCGCTGAAGAACTATTTCGAACGCTGCCTGACAATGTTGAGGAATCTGAAGATCGCGGACCACAGCGTCCGCAGGATAGGAAAAGCCGAGGTATCGGCGTTGTTCAAGTCGATGCGACGTCAGATCTTTTCCCGGCAAGGACCGGCCTATATCAAATTCCTCGCCACGGTCTTGAAAGAACAGCCCAAAATGCTTCCAGAGGCGGTCCGGCTCGCCATTGTCGGGTACCATCTGGCGAAAGTCACCAGTCAGCAGATTGCCATTCACGAGTTCCGCGACTACGTCGGCCAGCAACTCGAGGCTCTCAAGGAGATGCTCGCCTCCTGGAGCGAAATACCGGGGCACGGGATGGTCGATGCGCATGCATACGCCCAGGAGTTGATCCTCGGGGCTCGGACCCGATACGCACGAATCCACGCGGACTTCCGGCATCACGTCAAGGACACCCTCGAGTCCTTCCAGCAGACTGTTACGGGGTGCTTTGAGGAATTCCAGGAGACGGCATCGCCGCAGTCATAGGGGCGGGAGATCAATGGGACCGGAAGTAAGCCTGACCGGTCGGTGCTTTGGTCTTCGGTGTTCCTTCCCGCTATTCCCTCCCCGGCAGCCTTATCGGCATGGACCGGATGCGGATGCCGGTTGCTGCGAACACCGCGTTTCCGATCGCCGGGGCCACCGCGATGATCGGCGTTTCGCCCCCGCCGGCTGACGGAATGTCCGTCTTGTTGACCAGGTGCACGTCGATCTTCGGAACGTCCCTGAAACGCGGCACCCGGTAGGCGGAAAAGCTCCCGTTGAGCATCTTTCCACCCTCGAACTGAATCTCTTCGGTCAGCGCTCCGCCCAACCCCATCATGATGCAACCCTGGACCTGGGACAGGAGACCGGCCGGATTCAGGATGGGACCGCATTCGAACGCCTGGCACACCTCACGCACCTTAATCACACCGCGATCAATGGCAACTTCGACGCAGGCAGCGACCACAGAGTTTTTCTCGGTTCCGCAGGCGAGGCCGACTCCCAGTTCCGGCCCGATCTTCTTGCGCCTTGCCGTCCAACCAAACTTGGTCGCGGCTGTCTCGAGCACTGCCTTGAGCCGCTCGTTCTCCAGGTGGGCCAGCCGGAATTCGAGCGGATCCGCGCCCGCCGCAACTGCCAGCTCATCCATGAACGACTCACGGGCGAAATTGTTTCCGGTGGCCGCGAGACAACGGTACGAGCCTTGTCGAAGCGGAGAATCGGAGCCCACCGACGCGATCCTGGCATTCGCCACGGCATACGGCGTGTCGATGGCGGCGCCACCGGCGTTTATGTTGGTGAATTCCCACGCGATCAGCGAACCCTTCGCATCCAGGCCGCCTTTGCACTCAATGACGGCCGCAGGACGGCAATACGCCCACGCGAATTCCTCAGCGCGGGTCCAGCGAACGGCCACGGGCCGGCCGGCCGCCCTCGCCAGGCGGGCCGCCTCGATCCCAGCTTCGGCGCTGTGCTTTCCGCCAAATCCTCCGCCGATATCCGGAATGATCACCCGAACCCCATCGGCTGGAACGCCTAGCGCCTCGGCTATGTCCCGTCGAGCACGAAACGGTCCGTCGCAGCTGACCCACACCGTTACCTTTTGCCCATTCCATTCGGCGACAGCGGCGCGCGGCTCCATCGGCGCATGCTGAATGTACGCGAGAGTGTAGGTCTGCGCGAGATTCTTCGTGCTCTCGGCGAATGCTTTTTCGACCGATCCGCGGGTGTTCGGGCGGGCTCTTTCGGTTTGCGCGTGTTGCTTCAAGTGGGCGTGGACCGTCTTACTGGAGGCGGCATGAGTTGCTGGTTTCCACGAAGCCGTCCGTGCTACCGCCTCGAGCGCTTGCCCGGCGGCGAAGGAGGACGGAGCGAAGACGCCCACGAAATCACCGTCCTTGAAGGCGACAACCTCTTTTGCCTTAGCGGCCGAGAGGTCGATCGACTGAAGAGTGGCACCGTAAGTGGGCGGCCTGAGCACCTTGCCGTAGAGCATGTTCGGACGCACGAGGTCCGAAGGGTAGCGGTGCCCGCCGGTTACGAGGTTGCGAGCGTTCGGCCTGCGGACGGGCGTCCCGAGTACCTTAAACTCCGCCACCGCCGTAAGCGGAGCGTCCCCGCGGATCGGCTGCTGGAAAGACGCAACCACGTCCTTTGACCGGGCCAGGTCGGCGTACGTCATTACCTGGTTGGTTGCCTGGTGCCTTATCGAGCCGTCGCGAACTACGAGGGTCGAGGCGTCAACCTTCCACTGCCGCCCGGCAAATTCAGTGAGCAATTCACGGGCGGTCGCGGCCGCCTGGCGCATTTGCGGGACGTTGGACGGCGTCGTGCGGCTGCCCGCCGTGATCCCGTCATCGGGCACGAGGTCGGTATCCGCCATGACCAACCGGACCCGGTCTACAGGGACACGGAGTTCTTCCGCGGCCGCCTGCGAAAGCTCGGCCCGAGCCCCCTGCCCTTCCTCCACTTTGCCGCTCAGCGCCGTGATTGTGCCGTCTTCGTTGAGATAGAGACGGGCGACCACACTCGCCCCTGCTCCACTGCCTTGTTGGCCGAAGGCCAGGGGGTCCGACACAGTGATCAACAGGCCGCCACCCAGGACTTCAATAAAAGTGCGGCGGGTGAGAGTGGTCCCCCGAGTGGAACGAACGCCGCAGCTGGAATCCGATGATTCGATTTCTTCGGTGATATCGTCTGGATCCACAGCTCTCACCTCCCACTCTCGGCCGCAGCCCGCCTGACCGCATTGACGATCTTCAGATATCCGTTGCAGCGGCACAGGTTCCCGTTCATTCCGTTCACGATGTCTTCCTCGCTGGGGTGGGGCTTCTCTTGCAGCAGCGCGACGGCCGTCACGATCATCCCACTGGTGCAGTAACCGCACTGCATCGCCCCCTCCTCGAGAAATGCGCGTTGCACCGGATGGAGGGAATCGCCCTTGCCGAGCCCTTCGATCGTTGTGACGCTCTTTTTGTCCACCGCGCTGATCTGCAGGCGGCAAGAGAGAGCCCGCTTGCCGTCGACCAGGACCGCGCACGCGCCGCACCGTCCTTCGCCGCACCCGTACTTCGTTCCGGTCAGCTGAAAGTCCTCGCGAAGGACATCGAGAAGCTTGCGCTCTGGATCGGTGGTGACACTCTTTTCGACCCCGTTGACTTTAAGCTTGATGGTCACATCCATGATGAACCCCTTACTCCGCTTGCAGATCCCTCGTTTTGGACGCCAGAGCCCCAGGCTCGCTTGACCAGGCGCATCACGGGCTGAAACTTAGCCTTCTCAGCCAATCCTGTCAAGGCTGCTGCGCGTCACCGAGGGGATACGGGGTGCCGTAAGGGCCATAGACCACGCAGGAAAATTCAGGCCCGACTTCCTGGCGGACCTGGACAATCAGTTTGTGCTCGTACAACTTCCCGTCCTTATGCCTGGCGACGACTGGAACCACAATGAGCGGACCCAGAGGGGACCGCCCCCGCCGGCGTGCCTGCCCGACCTCAACCACTTGCACGACCGACTCTTGACCGTCTACGCCTCCAAGTACCGCCTTGAGCTGTTCGTCGTTCCACAGCGATGCCACCGGCGCCAGACGCCTGAATCGCCCTAAATCCCAGTTGATTTCGGCGGCGTAGATCTCTTCAACGATCTTCCGACTCGCCTCCTCCTCGGACAACTGAGGCTCAGAGAGCCCCGAGGAAGCGGCGCTGAGGAGCCCCACCATCTCGGGAGCGATCGAGACGTCACGTTCCCGGTAAACCACATACCCGGGCAGGTCGACCTCGAAGAGGCTGTCGGGCGGCGAGTCCAGATAGGAGACTTCATCTGCCCGGAAATCCGGTTCCCCTGACCAGTTGAGGTTGTTCCACAACTCCAGCCGGACCAGGAGTTTTGACGTCCCGTCAAACTCGAGGATGAACGACCTGGTACCGCCGGCACCGATCAATTGAGCCTTTAAGACTGCCAGCCGGCGCCTGCCGAACAGGTCAATCCGGTAGTCGACTTCAGGGTTTCGAGTTACCTGGCGCAACAACTGCAGGAACTCGGGACCCGGCCAATGACTGAATCCGGCCGTCTGTGCATCATCCGTGTAAACGACGGCCTCCTCGGGCTTGTAGAAATAGGTCGCGTTTCCTGCGACCCATATTGTGGCGCCCCCTTTTACCCGGAGGAGCATGTCCTGAATGCGGGCCTGGCCCTGCCTGCCCCTGATCCACATCTCGCACTCCAACTGATTGCCGTCCATCATGATCGCGCCGGAGAAGTGGACGCCCCGCTTCCCGTGAAGGGCTTCTATGCCCTGCTCCAGAGTCCAGGCCTGAGAGGGCGTGTAAAAGAACAGGCCCGCAAGTGCGACAACCATGACAAGAGCAGCGGCAACCGCTGAAAACCGAACCCTCCTGCTTTCCAACGGCCTGTTCCAAAACGCCTTTGGCCTGAGAGGAACGACCGGGGCTACCGCCGGACGACTCTGTGCGGCTATCCTGTTTCGGACCTCATCCTCCAGGGAAATATTCGCTATCAAAGCAGCATGCTGCCGAAGACGGCCGCGCACTTCCTGGTTCTGACGCGCTTCCTCCCGACACTGAGAGCATTCCCGGAGGTGCCCTTCCAGGGAAGCCTTTTCATCCTGATTGACGCACTCCTCTGTCAGAGCCGCCAGTTGTGATTCTGTTAGATGGCGTGACATCGTTTCTCCCTCACTTTTGGATGCGCCTTCGAATCAGGTATCACCCAAGATCAACTCCGCCTCTCGGATCGCGTTTATCACGATTTCTCCTGTGTATTAGTGACGCGACAACCGCTTTTTGCGACACAGGAGGCAGAAATATCTGAAACAGGTGGGCAGGAGGGATTAGCTCGCGGGTGAGTTTCGGGGACATGATACTTAATTCCCTTCCCGCCAGTCAGTTCTCGGCACGGCGAGGGAATTAAACTTCGTGTCCCCGAAACCCCACTACTAGGGAAGAGTTGCGCGCGTAATTAAGGTCGGCAGGACACTCGTCGTGCTTTCGAAGTGTCTCTTGGCCAGTATGTCCCCAAGAACCTCAACCGACTTTTCCCCAAGAAGACGCGGGTTTTGCGCTACCGTGGCTTCCATCTTGCCATTGCGGATTGCCTGCAGGGCTTCAGGCACCCCGTCGAAACCGACGATCACAGGCCAAGGAGCGTGTCGCGCCTGTTCGAGGGCGTCGACAGCGCCGAGTGCCATGGCATCGTTTTCGGCAAATATTCCAGCAAAGCTCTTCCGCTCCGTCAGGAACTGGCGCATCCCGGCGAAAGCCTTCTCACGACTGCTGTCCGCGTGGATGATCTTGATGATGTCCAATCCTTTGCGGCCGGCCTCCGTGACGAAACTGCTGCTGCGAAGAAGGACGTTCGGCAACCGCTCTGCCTGGATATGCACGATGCTTTTGTCCGGTCCGAGGCAACTGGCCAGGTGCTGAGCGGCCATGTAACCGCCTTTCATGTTGCCGGCAATCACGCTCGCGGTCGTATTCCCCGTCATTGTCTGATCGACCGCGATGACCGGGATTCCGGCATCGCGTATCGCCCGGCAGGGGCCCCCAACAGACGACATCTCCACTGGAGAAATGAATACGGCGTCAGGCCGGAGTTGCAGGCATTCCCGAAGTTGCGCGCTCTGCACCGCCTGGTCATGGCCCGCACTCACCGTCTGCAAACTCAATCCTACTGCGCCGACCCTCGCTTCAATGCCTGCAACAACCTCCCGCCAAAACGGATTGCCGCTATCGGGAAGGTAATACATCAGCTTCCTTGACGCCATAATCCACCTCCTACTGGGATATGGGTGTAGACCTGGGTCCTTGGTTATACGACTAGTGGCCCGGCAGGTTCGACAACCGAGAGCCGTCAGCCAACCAGTAGCGTGGATCGTACCGAAGAAGAGCGAACCAGGCAAGAGTGCGAATCACCTGTGCGATCCTAGCCCACGACTGCCGCGCTCGCATCACGAATGTCCGCGTGGGATCGCTGGAGGCTCTTAACCCCACCCCGGCCTTCGCGGTATGCGGCGATTCCTCTGGCCGCGGCGATGGCTGCTGCCGTCGTCGCAATATAGGGCACCTTGTACTTGATCGCCGCTTTCCGGATATAGGAGTCGTCGTGAAGGCTCAGCTTGCCGGCCGGCGTATTGACAACCAACTGCAGTTCGCCGTTCTTGATCGCGTCCGCGATGTTGGGACGTCCTTCGTGCATCTTGAGAATCGGCTCTGACGCGACACCGTGCTCGGCGAGGTAGGCGCGGGTACCCTTCGTTGCATAAATTGTGAACCCGAGCGCCGCGAATTGACGAGCGGCTAGCAGCGCGCCGGGCCGGTCGGCCGGCGCGACGGTGATCAGCACCGAGCCTTCCAGCGGCAGCCGTTGTTTGGCCGCATCCTTAGCCTTCCAGTAAGCAAGGCCCGGATTTCTTCGCCATACCCGAGAACCTCTCCGGTCGATCGCATTTCAGGACCGAGAACCGGGTCGACTTCCGGGAACATGTTGAAGGGAAAGACCGGTTCCTTGACGCCGAAATGCGGGATCGGGCGGACTTGCAGGTTGAGCTCGCTCAGTCGCTTTCCGAGCATCACCTGAGTGGCAAGACGCGCCATCGGTATGTTGCACACTTTGCTGACCAGCGGAACCGTTCGGCTAGCCCTCGGGTTGGCCTCCAGCACGTAGACAACATCCCGGGCGATCGCGTACTGGATATTCATCAGGCCGACGACATTGAACTTCACGGCGATCAGTTTGGTGTAATCGATGATTGTTTGAACATGCCGTTCCGGGATGCTGACCGGCGGAATGACGCACGCAGAATCTCCGGAATGGACACCGGCCGGCTCGATGTGCTCCATAACCGCCGGGACAAAGGCGTCGGTTCCGTCTGCTATCGCGTCGGCCTCGGCTTCGATCGCATCTTCCAGGAACTGCTCGATCAGAATCGGGCGGGTCGGTGAGATCTCGACCGCAGCCAGGACGTACTCCCTGAGCATCTCCTCATCATGCACGATCTCCATCCCGCGGCCGCCGAGCACGTACGAAGGACGGACGATCAGCGGGTAGCCGATCTGAGCGGCGACCTCGAGAGCCTCCTGAAGATTTGCCGCCATGCCGGACGCTGGCTGAGGAATGGCAAGGTCGCGCATGATCTGCCGGAAAAGGTCGCGATCCTCCGCCAGGTCTATCGTTTCCGGAGTCGTCCCGAGTATCTTGACTCCGGCAGCCGCCAGGTCTCCGGCCAGATTCAGAGGCGTCTGGCCTCCGAACTGGACGATCACGCCCTCCGGCTTTTCCTTGTCGTGGATGGCCAGAACGTCTTCGACCGTTAGCGGCTCGAAGTACAGCTTGTCCGAGGTGTCGTAGTCGGTCGATACCGTCTCCGGATTGCAGTTCACCATGATGGAGGTGAAGCCCTCGTCGCGGAGGGCAAAGGCGGCATGCACGCAACAGTAATCGAACTCGATCCCCTGCCCAATCCGGTTCGGTCCTCCGCCGAGCACCATCACCTTGCGGCCGGTCGCCGCCGGGAGGACGTCCGGGGCGTTGTAGGTCGAGTAGTAATAAGCGGCGTTCTCGACTCCGCTCACGGGAACCGGGTGCCAGCCCTCAACCACGCATATCGCGGTACGGGCGTTGCGAATGTCACCCTCCGGGACTCCGAGGATCTTCGAGAGATACAGATCCGAGAAACCGTCCTTCTTGGCCCGTCGCCAGGAGCGAAGCAGGCGGCAGTCCTCCCTTGTGCTTCAGTAACTCCTCCTCGAGATCAACCAACTCCTTCATCTGCTGGATGAACCAGGGCTTGATATGAGTCCGCTCGTACAGTTCGGTGATATCGGCGCCCTTTCTCAGGGCTTCGTACATGATGAACTGGCGCTCGCTGGTCGGTTCGGCAAGCATCCCCATCAGTTGCTCGAGCGACTTGCGATTGAAGTCCTTGGCAAAACCAAGACCGTGACGGCCGTTCTCCAGCGAACGAATGGCCTTCTGCAAGGCCTCCTTGTAGGTCTTGCCGATGCTCATCACTTCCCCGACCGAACGCATCTGGGTGCCGAGCTTGTCCTGGACTCCGCGGAACTTCTCGAAAGCCCAGCGGGCGAATTTGACGACCACGTAATCGCCCGACGGGGTGTATTTCTCCAAAGTGCCATCGCGCCAGTAGGGGATCTCGTCCAGGGTGAGACCGCCCGGCCAGCATCGCGGAAACCATTGCGATCGGGAAGCCGGTGGCCTTCGAGGCGAGAGCGGACGAACGCGAGGTGCGTGGGTTGATTTCGATGACGACGACTCGACCGGTTTTCGGGTCATGGGCGAACTGGATATTCGTCCCGCCGATGACCTCGATTGCTTCCACGATACTGTAAGAGTACTGCTGCAGGCGCGCCTGCAACTCCGGAGCAATCGTGAGCATCGGGGCGGTGCAGTAAGAGTCGCCCGTGTGAATTCCCATCGCGTCCACGTTCTCGATGAAACACACGGTGATCATCTGGTTCTTAGCGTCTCGAACGACTTCGAGCTCCAGCTCTTCCCAGCCGAGAACCGATTCTTCCACCAGGACCTGCCCGACGAGACTTGCCGAAAGGCCTCGACTCACAATCGTCTCGAGCTCTTCGGTGTTGTAGACGATCCCTCCGCCGGTCCCACCCATGGTGTAGGCGGGGCGGATGACGAGCGGGAAACCCAGACGCTCGGCAATTTTCTCCGCTTCGCCCAGACTGCGTGCGATTTCGCTTTTCGGAACCTCAAGTCCCAGCCTCTGCATCGTATCTTTGAACGCCTGGCGATCCTCACCACGCTCGATCGCATCCACGTTGACCCCGATCACCCGAACGCCCTGCTCTTCCAGGATTCCCGACTTCGCAAGCTCCGAGGCCAGGTTCAGCCCGGACTGGCCCCCGAGGTTCGGCAGCAGCGCATCGGGCCGCTCCAGCCGAATAATTTCGGACAGGCTTTCCAGCGTCAGGGGCTCGATATAGGTGACATCGGCCATCCCCGGGTCGGTCATGATCGTGGCGGGATTGGAGTTGACGAGCAGGATTTCGTAACCGAGCTTTCGAAGGGCCTTGCATGCCTGGGTCCCCGAATAGTCAAACTCACAGGCTTGCCCGATCACGATCGGACCGGAACCGATTATCAGTACTTTGTGTATGTCTTGGCGTCTGGGCATTGGTCGCGTCCTCTTGAAATAGGTGTGGAGCAGTCGGCCGACAAGACTACCGATTTCCGATGCGGAAGGCAACAGAGGTTATTGATAAATCGCAAGTGGTGGGAACGACATCAAGGGGCGGGGACGGTTTGTAGCGCCGTATCTACGTGGGCCCCACTTCCAAGTGGGACCAGGTCCGACTGGGAAGCCGGACCTGCCTGCGTCGAAGGCGGCTCGGAGCAAGGGGCTATTCCAGGCGCCACGCCCCTCAGCGTTCCACCTTTTCACCGTCATCTGGCCTATCACGTTCGAGGACATCGCTTACCTCCGGCACGGAAATCTTAAACCTCGGCCGTTCAGACCCCCGGCCAAGCCTTAAATGGAAGGGTCGGGACAACTCGAAGAACCTAATACTGCCGAGTGAAGTGGTCGGTCTCTCGGGGCGAACGTTCGAGCCAGTCAATCACGCCGGCTCGTCTCCGGCTCCGCTTTAACAGCGCGATGGGCAGAAGAATCAGGTAGAAGGAGAAGGTGAGCAGAATCGTGGTATTCACAATCCCCATGACCCGCCCGATGGCTAACAGAACCGAGCGGATACCCCGCCAAATCTTCTTCACAACCGTTCTCCTCCAATTTCGGGGACATAATACTTAATTCCCGTGGAACCTGCGAAGCAGGTGAAACGCTTTGGGAATTAAGTTTTGTGTCCCCGAAATTGTACTTCGTCCAGAGCAAAAGCCCGAGTTACGGGGACATAATACTTAATTCCCTCCCCCGTCATCGCCACTCTCTCCGTTGGCGAAGGAATTAAGTTTTGTGTCCCCGAAAATTGCGTTTTCGTCCACCAGAGTCTCTCGCCGGAGAGTTACGGGGACACAAAACTTAATTCCTCTGCTCACGGACAATCTGGAAGTCACGGGGAGGGAATTAAGTATTATGTCCCCGTAACTTCTTCCAACCCCACCGGCTGCCTGGATTTCTCGAGCAGGCAATCGCCGATGACCAGGGCGTCGAGCCCCGACCGCATGAAACACTCGTACGCCTGCCCGGGTGATTCGACGATCGGCTCGTTTCTCAGGTTGAAGCTCGTATTTAACAGGACCGGGCACCCGGTCTGCGTTTCAAAGGCGCGAAGCAACTCGTACAACCTTCCCGGCCCCTCCGGACAAACGGTTTGAATGCGCGCCGTTCCGTCCACGTGAGTGACCGCCGGCAAAGCCGACCGCTTCTCCTCCCGCACCGGCGCAACAAGCAGCATGTAAGGGCTCGGCCGGTCGAGCTCGAAGTAAGCCGGAGCGAAATCGGACAGCACCGCGGGAGCGAACGGGCGGAAAGACTCGCGGAACTTCACATCCGCGTTGATTCGATCCTTCATGTCCGGACGGCGGGGATCGGCCAGGATACTGCGGGCGCCCAGGGCCCGAGGGCCGAACTCCATCCGCCCCTGGAACCAGCCGACCACAAGCCCTTCGGACAGCAGGCGCGCCACCCTCGACAAGAGCACCGGTTCATCGCAATTGTCGTACCGGGCGCCTCGGGAATCCAGGTAGGAGCGGACCTCTGTCCCGTCATACTCGGTCCCAAGAAGCGACGACTGCTGTCCATTGCAGGGCGCCCCGCGCGGTTTCTGGAGGTGCCCATGCCAGACCGCGAGTGCGGCTCCCAGGGCCCCGCCTGCGTCTCCGGCCGCCGGTTGCACCCATACATCCTCAAACCCACTCTCGCGCAGAATTCGACCATTCGCCACGCAGTTCAGTGCAACGCCGCCGGCCATGCAAAGGTTCGCCTCGCCCGTTTCCTTCCGCAGGTAGCGGCACATGTCGAGCAGCAGATCCTCGGCCACTTTCTGCACGGATGCCGCCAGGTCCCGGTGCTTCTGAGTCAGAGGAGCTCCCGGTTGTCGGGGCGTGTCTCCAAAGAGCCGGTGGAACCGGGGCGACGTCATTTCGAGACCCACCTGGTAGTTGAAGTACTCCGGATTCAGCTCGAAAGCTCCGTTCGAGCCCACCTGGATCAGGTGCTTGCGGATGTCCGCCTCGTAAACCGGCTTTCCGTAGGCTGCCAGTCCCATCACCTTGTACTCGCCGGAGTTCACCTCGAATCCCAGGTACTGAGTGAAGGCCGTATAGAGAAGACCCAGAGAGTGCGGGAAGCGGATTTCACGATGAAGCTCGATGACATGATCCCGACCTCGCCCCAATGCCGTCGTTGTCCATTCTCCAACCCCGTCCACCGTCAGGATCGCCGCGGACTGGAAGGGCGAGGGGTAAAACGCCGAGGCGGCGTGCGATTCGTGGTGTTCCGCGAAGAGGACCTTCCCCGAAAAGTCGAGGTTCTTGCGGATGTGGTCCTTGACCCACATCTTTTCCTTGAACAAGGCCGGCATCGCCTTCAGGTATGACCGCAGACCTCTCGGGTAGTTCCTGATGTAGGTGTCGAGCAGTCGCTCCATTTTCAGAAACGGCTTCTCGTAGAATACGACGTAGTCAATGTCTTGAATCGAGCAGGCGCCGATGCGCAGGGCGGCGGCAGCAGCCTGAGACGGGAAGGAGCTGTCGTGTTTCTGCCTGGTGAAACGCTCCTCCTGCAAGGCAGCGACAATGCGCCCGTCCTCGACGAGGCAGGCTGCACTGTCGTGATAATAAGCTGAAATCCCGAGAATTCTCGTCATGGTTGAAATGAACACGCTGGAGGCAAGAACGCAATAGCGTCCTCTAGTATCTCCTGCGCCTCTTGCGTGATAGCCTTCGCGCCTCTCGCCGCCGCTCGCGCCTGCTTACTTCGCTGACGACCGCTGCGTCCGCAGCTCCGGAGTCTCCGGTCGTGCGGCTTTCAGCATCTGATCAGCCAGGTGCTGGTACATCGCTTCGCCCACCACATGGTTGCCATCGGCCGTCATGTGGGCGAAATCGTAATAGAGATCCTTCCCCCCACCTCCGCCAACCGGTTCCGTAAGATCGATGAACGGGAGGCCGCTTTCCCGTGCCCGGGCGACGCCCCGGTGCATGAGGTCCGTCGCGTAGTTGCGCCACGGCTGCGGCTCCTCGAACATATACCGCGACGGGAAGACCAGAAGCATGAAAGGGACGCCTCGTTCTCTGCAGATGTCGCGCAAACCCTGCAGCGAGTTGAACGCTTTGTACCACCCGGAAGCCAGGCGCTCCTCGTCCAGCACGTACCGGTCAAATCCGAGATGGTAGTAGGTGACGCCTTTTGGACCCTCGCTCTTGAACGGTTCCTGAGGGGAAATCCGCTGCAGCAGCGTCAGTGTCCGTCGCAACAAGTCCGTGTACAGGTACGTCTTCTCGAAGAAATAGCCGCGAGTCGCGCAAGTGGCGAGCATGTTCCCGTCCCAGCCGACAACATACCGGCCACCCACGAGTCGCGACGCCCGGTGCGGCCTCTGGGGATCTTCGACCCAATTGACCATCGCCTCGTTGGTGACGACCGTGCACATCTCGATATCGACAATCATCATGTCGAACTGGAGGGCGGTCGCCTCATTGCGCATCCAGACGTAGTAACCGGAGGGGCTGTATCCCTGCCCGGCCGCGTTGACCACGTGGAATTTCCGTCCGGGATTTCGCGGATCCTCGTTCAAGCGGCGCTCGAGCACCTTGGTGTAGTGGTCACGGGCTGCGATCCCGAGGCCAAATCCAATCGAATCGCCCAATGCGAGAACGCGGAACTCGCCCGGAGCCGGCTTCGGACCGAACTCCGGCTCGTCCCTGAACCCGTATTTATTCGTTTTGAAGGGGACCTTCCAGAACGTGCCCTGGTAGTTGCCCCTGAATTTGATAGGCATGTAGGCGCGCTCTTCCACGTGATCGCGCCTCTCTGTTGAAGTACGCAGGATCGAGTAGCGGAGCAGCAGTTCGGCCGTGACCAGTATCCCGGCCACGACGATCAGCCCGAGTGCCAGGGCCAGCAATCGCAGTTTCGTCGTCTTTCTCATTGGACCCTCTGGCTGATTACGGTGAAGAAGCCGCCTTCCTGGTGCCCGGTGAAGGTCATGGCCATTTCGATCAGGCCTCGCTCAATCTTTCTCCCGGCGGGTTCGCTCTCGAAGAGCTTTTCATCCTTGCTGAAGCGGGACCCGAGGCGAGTCTTCGGTATGCTCTTGACCAGGCGCAGTTTATTCGGCTCCAGCCACGGCAGGATATCGCCAATCGTGTATTTCAGTTCGTGCGGATGTTTGTACTGATCCGCAAACCAAGCCGACCGCCTGGCCTGGCCGAGACCCTTCAATCGTGGGTCCAGAAACAGCAGCCGGTTCCCGGTCACTCGGAAGGCCAGGCGCCTGAGATCAGTCAGAAGCCTGCCGTACGTATGGTAGAGACCGATGATCAGATACCCGCCGGGCTTGACGAGACGGGCGAGAGTCGAGAATCCGAGGTAGGTGTCACTCGTGCTGTGGAGCACCCCATTGGAGATCACCACATCGAAGGAAGCCTCAGGGAACACCGGCCGGAACAGATTCATCTGGATGAAGTGGACATTTTTCAGGTGGTTCTTCTGTTTGAAATTCTGGGCCAGTCCAAGGGAGTTTAGACAGATATCCGTTCCGAAGACCGTTCGGTGGGCTATTCCGAGGAAGTTTGAAAGTTGCCCCGTCCCGCAGCCGCATTCCAGCACCCGGATACCGAATGGCAGCTGCTGATCCAGCAGGTGCGCGAACAAGCCTTTTCGCGCCTTTTCGATCAGGCTGCCCACATTGTCTGTGTCTTCGTAATTTGGAAACGGGGTCTCTTCGTAAAACGCCCGCACCATGTCCGTTACATCCCGTTTGAACATGCCCGGGTCGGTCGGGGCAAACATGAGCGGGATGCCGTTCTGAATCGGAAAGGCAACGCCGCATGACTCGCACTTGAGCGCCCCCTGTTGCTGAACGGGACGATTCCCGCAGCGCGGGCACACGAGCAGGTGCAGGTATCGCAGATGCTCTTCGGGGCTGGTTTTTGTTTGATCGAGGCTCAAATTCACTACTTATTTCTCTAGAACAGGGTATAGATGAAGGGAGCGACTGCGGAAGACTCAGAGAAGACCAACAGGATACCGATGAAGAGCAGGAACAGCGTAATCGGCACCATCCACCAGAGCTTTCGAGCCCAGATGAACTGAAACAACTCCCTGACTATCTCGAACTTCGCCATCCGTGCATCCTAGCAAAGAACGGTCCGCGTTCACAATAAGGAGGGATGGCTGGGAAGACCGGGAGACAAGGAGACAAGAAGACGAGACCTGGAGACGAGGGAACAAGGAGACAGGGAGACAGGGAGACAGGGAGACAAGGACGAGGAATGACCCGCGGATCTTCGCGGATAATCGCGGATCTTCGCGGATAAAGGCAGCGACAGATTGCGCGCTGCCTTTATCCGCGTAGATCCGCGATTATCCGCGAAGATCCGCGGGTCATTCCTCGTCACTAATTCTCAGACCACATCCAGGACCACCGCCTGCAGATCCTGGTCGCGCGAGGAGGTTCCGACCATGATCGCGGAACTGTCCGGGTTCCACCCGGAAAACCATGTCGATGTCGTAAAACGCCAACCGGTCCGGCGTGATGTCGAGCGCAACCGTCCGGCTCTCGCCGGGGTCCAGCGTGACCCGCTCGAACCCCTTCAGCTCCTTCACCGGCCGCGTGACCGAGCTGACCAGGTCGCGGATGTACATCTGAACCACTTCATCCCCTCGCCGGGGTCCGGTGTTCGTCACATCCACGAGCACCCGAGTCGACTCTCCGACTCCAATTCGCGCCTTTTCGAGTCGAAGGTTTTCCAGCGAAAAGGTCGTGTAGCCGAGCCCGAATCCAAAAGCAAACAGCGGTTCGGCCGACTCGAACAGATAGCCCCGCCGCGCCGACGGCTTGTAGTTGTAGTAAGCCGGGACGTGCCCGACCGACCGGGGAATCGTGATCGGGAGCTTTCCGCCGGGGCTGAAATCGCCGAAGAGCGCTTCGGCCACGACCCGCCCGGTCTCCTGCCCCAGGTACCAGCATTCGAAGATCGCCCCGGCCTTCTCATTCAGATCTCTAACCGACAGCGGCCGCCCGTTGAACAAGAGCGCCACGATCGGCTTGCCGGTTGCCGCAATCGCATCGACAAGCTCGTCCTGCCGGCCAACCATCTCGAGATCGGCGCGATCCCCCAGGTGGTTCTTCGCCCACGCTTCGCGCGAGGTCTGCTCGTTCCCGCCGATTGCCAGAACGACTACGTCGGCCTCGGCCGCCGCCTTAACCGCCTCGGCTATGCCTGCACGGTCCTCCGCAGGGTTGCTCGGCGTTACGTCATCCTGAGTCCACGATCCGCCGATCGTGATTTTGCAGCCCTCGTGGTAGACCACGCGAACCGACGTGCCGACCCGGTCCCGGATGCCCTGGAGGACCGAGGTGTAGTGAAGGGGAACTCCGCTGTAGCCCCCCAGCATCTGGCGATCCGCGTTCGGACCGATGACCGCGATCGTTCGGATGCGTTTCGTCTCCAGCGGCAGCAAGCCTCCCGCGTTCTTCAGGAGGGTGATTGTCTTGCGACCAGCTTCCAGCGCCAGCTCCCGGTGGGCCGGATCGCGAACCGTCCGCTCGGCTTGTGCCGGGTCCACGTAGGGATCCTCGAACAGGCCCAGGCGGAACTTCGCGGCCAGCATAGGCCGGATACGATCCTCGATCAGGGACTCGGAAATCACTCCTTCGCGCACGAGCTCAATCAGGTGCAGGTAGCAGTCCGGGTCGGGCAATTCGATGTCCACGCCCGCCTTGACTGCCAGTGCCGCCGCTTCTTTGCCGTCGCGGGCCAGGTGGTGGCCGTACAGCTCGGGGCGCTCGTTCAGCTCCCTAATCGCAAAATAGTCGGACACTACAAACCCGGTGAAACCCCACTCCTGGCGCAAAACATCGTGGAGCAGCCATCGATTCGCGTGGGAGGGAACGCCGTCGATCTCGTTGTAAGAGGCCATGACGCTGAGAGCGCCACCCTCCTGAATCGCTGCCTTGAAAGTGGAAAGAAACACCTCCCTCAGCACCCTCAACGAGACATTCGCGGGAGCGCAATTGGTTCCGGACTCCGGCTGGCCGTGAGCCGCGAAGTGCTTCATTGTCGCGATCAACCGATTCTTCTCCGTGAATTTGGCATCGCCCTGGAATCCGCGGACTGCAGCGACTCCCATGCGCGCAACGAGGTAGGGGTCCTCCCCGAAGGTTTCCTCCACACGGCCCCAACGCGGATCGCGCGCGACATCCACAACCGGAGTGAGTGCCTGATGAGCGCCCCGCGCGCGCGCTTCGGCTGCTGTTGCGGTGAAGATGGTCTCGATCAGCCGGGGATCAAAGGTGGCGCCAAGGCCAATCGGCTGCGGATAACTGGTTCCTTCCGGGAGCCGCGTGCCCATGCAGGCATTCCTCGTGGAATATGACCGGAATCCCGAGGCGGCTCTTCTCAATGAAGAACCGCTGGATGGCGTTCGTGACGTCCGCCATCTGACGGGCCGTCCTGCCTCCGCCTGCATCGCTCGGCCGGCCGACCTGTCCCAGGCCGTCACCGGTCCCGAAGTTCGCCTGTGCCTTCTGCGGGTCGAAGTTCCCGGCCTCATCGAGGAGCTTTACCGGCTTCTGTTGCCAGACGCACATCATCTGGGCAATCTTCTCTTCGAGCGTCATCCGCGAAATCAGATCTCTGACCCGCTCGTCCGTCGACAACGCGGGGTTCTTATAGGCCGGGGGGGTCGTGGGGTTGTCCTTAGTGCTCACGGTTCCTCCTGTATCGCGCTGTATCGCGCTCTTGTGGACAAAATGGACAATGTGGACATAGTGGACAACAGAATCCGGCAACGCGCGCGTTCACTTGCCCGAAAGAGCCTTCACGACTGCGTCGAAGGCTGGTTTTGGGGCACCCTTCCGATCCCAGAGCATCGGGTGGTTGGTGCGCCCGCGAAAGGGGAAATTGTTCAGCCAGGTGGTTGCATCGGTGACTCCCCAGAATGTCACCCGGGCGACCTTGTCCGCGTGCTTGACGAACAGGCGGAAGATGTCCTCGTAGCGCCGGGCCAGCTCCTGCTGAACCGCGTCGGGCATGCCTTCCCGGTAAGGATCGAGCGACTGCCTGAGGTCGGACCGCTTGGACAGATCGGCGCCCATCGCTTCCTCGGGGCGCGGTAGTGGGTCCACATCCAGCTCGGTGATCATCACCTTGACGCCCAGCTGACCGAAGGTCACGATGGCTGCCTCGATGAGGTCAAGCGGCGGGTCATTGATCAGCCAGTGGCCTTGCTCACCGACACCGTGCACGGGGACGCCGCGAGCCAGGAGCCCGCGAACCATCCGGACAGCGGCATCACGCTTGGCCGGCTTCCAGAGATTGTAGTCGTTGTAATAGAGCTCAGCATCGGGATCCGCTTCGTGTGCGAACTCGAAAGCCTTGGCCAGATAGTCCTCACCGATGATGTTCAGCCAGGGAGTCTTTCGAACAGTCCCGTCGTCCTCGAAGGCTTCGTTGACCACATCCCAGCCGTGAATCCTCCCTTTGTAGCGCCCGACCACGGTCATAATGTGAGAGCGGAGCCTCTCGAGCAGTGCCTCGCGGTCAAGCGGCGCCCCGGACGCATCTTTGAAAACCCAGGCGGGAGTTTGCTGGTGCCAGACGAGAACGTGGCCGATCAGGAGCATTCCCTGGGCCTCGGCGACGTCCGCCAGCCGGTCCACGGGCGCAAAGTCGTAACGTTCCGGCTCCGGGTGCACTTTTTCCCACTTCAGGATGTTCTCCGCCGTCACGGTGTCGAAGTGGCGACTGACGAGGTTCATCGAAACGGGGTCGCGTCCTTCGGTCTGCGGAACGTTGATAGCCCCGCCGATCAGGAAATGATCCGCAGCCAGGGTGCGAAGCGGGACGGCTTGATGACCGTCTGCCAAAAGGCCGGCCCCGATCGCCAACCATACAAGAAGTGCACTATGAAGAACCTGTGAGCGAATCATAGCGATTCTCCTCGGTGTCAGGCCGCCTGAAACTCTTCGCGCCGCCGCTCGAGCTCGGCGTCCATCTCGCGCTCCATACGCCGGTCGATCTTGTACAAGAAAAGCAGTCCCACGGCGATCAGGGCGAAAGCAGCCGGGACCAGGCTCATCAGGAGACGGATCCCGGTCAGCGACGAGGCGGTTTGAACGACATTCGGCACGTACCCGAACCGGCCCAAAATCCATCCGGCGAGGGCACCGCCTACGCCGAGCCCGAATTTCAGACCGAAGACAGTAGCCGAGAAGGCGATCCCCGTCGCGCGGCGCCCCGTGCGCCATTCCGAATAATCAGCCACGTCCCCCATCATGGCCCAGGTGAGAGGAATCGTGACACCGTAGGCCAGTTGATTCAGGATCTGGATCGCGAAAATTGCATTGACCGCGGCCGAGGGCAGCCAGAAGAAGACGATAGTGAACAACGCCGTGATGAACAGGAAGATCCTGTAGGCATTCCGCTTTCCCAACCTCACCGCAAGGGGTTTCGAAAAGAAAATGCCGATGATGACTGCAACCATGCTGCAAATGTTGAACAGATCGAACAGCTCAAACTCTAGCGGCAGCCCGAATAGATTGAGACCAAACCTATCGCCCCGGACGACGTAGTAGTCAAAATAGTAAGGTGTGGCCGAACCCCTAACCGAAAGATAAAGGAAAATGAGGACTGTGACCCCGAACAGTGCCAGCCAGGGACGATTATGAGTCAGGTCCTTAAGATCCTGACCGAGCGATGTCTTCTGGCGGGGATCCGGGCGGATCCGTTCCTTCGTGGTCAGGAAGGTGATGACAAAGAAGACGACCGCGAGTGAACAGAAGAAGGCCATCGTGAGCTGGTAGCCCTTGGCCATGTCGTCCCCTCCGAACATCCTGGCAATCGGCCGAGTCAACCCCTGCACGATAAGGCTCGCCGTCATTGCGCAGACAAACCGATACGAGGCGACACTCGTTCTTTCGATATTGTTCCCGGTGATGACGCCGGTCATCGCCGAGTAAGGGATATTATTGGCGGAGTACACCAGCATCAGGAGGATGTAGGTCACGTACGCGTAGATGATCTTCCCGTTCGAGGTAAGGTCCGGCGTCGTGAAGGTCAAAACACCCAGGATGCCGAAGGGGAGGGCCGTCCAGAGAATCCACGGGCGGAACTTTCCCCACCGGGTCTCAGTGCGATCGGCAATCGCCCCCATCATGAAGTCGAAGATCGCGTCGGTGACCCGGGCGACGAGGAACAACGTTCCCGCAACCGCCGCGGTAATGCCGAAAACGTCCGTGTAAAAGCTCATCAGGAAGATGAGCATTGTCTGGAAGATGAAATTCGCGGCGCTGTCGCCCAAACCGTAGCCGATTTTCTCGATAGGTGACAGTCGGTGCCCGTTGTTCGCCATGCCTTACCCTCCCTTGGCTTGTTCCCCATCATGGTAAGGCTTTTCCGCGCGGCGTCAACGGGCAATTGCGGGGAAATGCGATTTGTTGGAGAGTCGAACAAAAGCGGATTCGGGTAGAAGGTCGCCACCAAATCATTAGAAAGCATCTCACTAACAAGCCTGCCACTAGAGCCAATTGCAAAATCGGGTTTTAAGGCCGTTGGCCTTAAAACCAATCATGCTCGGAATTTTGCAATTGGCTCACTAAAGTGCTGTTTAGTGTGATGTTGAGCGGCCTTACAATCTTGCTTGCCCGGTTGACGCCTCCCGCCCCCCCGCCTATCATCTCTTCTGTCAAGACGAATCACTCTTCAGGAGACGGGCGGTTCGCTTATGTTCTCTTCAGTGGTGCTGATTCTGTCCAGGGCTTCCCTGCGCTGGGTCTACCTCACGCTCGCGGTTGCACTTGGTGTAATCGTGATTGGCTTCGTGGATCTGACGCCGCGGGTCGGCTCCGATTTCTTCTTCTCAACGGACGATCCCAAACTCCGGGCGGACGCGCAAATTGACAGAATCTTCGAATCCGGCCCGCAGATCATCGTTTCGGCCGCCAGCCCGGCGACCCGGACTCCCGCTTACGCCGAACAGATCGGAGGCTATCGGCGGACCTCAAGAAGACGAAAGGCGTGTCTGGAGTCTGGTCCATCACGAACGGACCCGGCAAGGTTGAAAGCGCCTTTAATAGCCCGCTCTGGCGACGACTGCTGGTCGCCCCGGACGAGAAGGCCACCAGCCTGATCATCCAGCTAGGCACGGACGACTACAGCAAGGTTGTCCCGGTGGTCGAGAAGATCGTTCAACTCACACGAGAGGCCGGGATTCAGCCTGGCGATCTCCGGCGTCCCCTTTGTGGTCGAGCAGATCAGCCGCAACCTTCTTCAGGATCTGAAGACTTTCGGCCTGGCCGCGCTGGTGGTCTTCTCACTCCTGATCATCATCGTCTTCCGGTCACTGCAGATCCTCCTCGGCGCCCTTTCCGCCTGCGCCATCGCCGCGTTCCTGACTCTGCTGGCCGGGCCAGCCCTCGGCATGGACGCCGGGATCCTGACCCCGAACGTCTCAACCATCATCTTTGTCCTGACCCTTTCGCACATCATGTTCCTGGCCGCCAACTGGACCAACGCCGCAAGGCAGGAAAACGGGATGGCCGGCAAAGAGGAACTCATGCGAAAGACGATCGCGTGGACCGTACCCGGTTCATTCTGGTCCATGGCCGCAAATTTGCTCGGGCTTCCTGACGCTGCTCCTGGTTGCCGCCAAACCCATTCGCCAGTTCGGAATCTCCTGCTCGATCGGCGCGATCATCGCTTTCGCCACCTCCTACCTGGTTTTCCCCTCCTTCCTCCGGGCCGTTTCGCGGGCGCAATTCGAGCGATGGCCGGGACTCGAGAGGTTGTCGGGCTTTCTCGGCTCGGGACGCCACACCTGGGCCCTGGTCACGGGCTGCCGTCCTTGCCGCGGTTGCCATCCCCGGCCTCTGGCGGCTCAACACCGATCCGAGCCTGCTCGCCTATTTCAAGGAAGGGAGCGTTCTGCGCACCGGCCTCGACAGGATCGATCGGACGGGCGGCAGCGTTCCGCTTAAAATCGTCGTGGAAGACGAGAGACGGCGGCCCGCTAAGCTCCAACGAAGCGTATGAACGGCTGTGGGCCGTGCAGAGAGTCTCTGGAGCGCGACCCCGACGTGGGAGCCACGATTTCGCTCCCCGTGCTCCTGGCCGAGGCCAAGCGCTCTCCCTTGGCGTTTCTCTTGTCGCTTGACGGCCTGCTTAAACAGCTTGAGAAGCCGGAGTACGGGCGGATTGCCCGCTCTTTCGTCACGCCGGATCGCTCCATGGCGCTGTTCCTGATCCGCATGAAGGAGTCGGAACGGAAGACCTCACGCGAGGAGGTCGTCCAGCGGCTTCACGGCATCGTTCAGAGCCAGGGTTTCATCCCTGTCCTCACCGGGGGCCTCTACCGGCTGCAGGGCCAGTTGTCCGAACTCATCGCGCGCAGCCTGCTCGAGGGCCTCGTCTTTCTGTTCATTCTTTTCTCGATCATCTCGGCGATCATTTCCCGCTCCTGGAGGGTAACCTTGGCGATGATCGCCGCTTTTTCGCTGATCCCTCTGCTCGTGCTCGGCATCATCGGCTACCTGCGGATGTCGGTCGACTTGATTTCCGCCCCAGCCGCCAATGTGGCATTAGGCATCGGCATCGACGGCATGTTTCACTTCGTGGTCCAGGCGAGAAGGATCTCCAAGGGGGCTTTCGGGGACTGGACTTTGTGGCAGAGCGCCAGAGAGCTGGTGTGGCGGCCGGTCACCGCTTCCACCCTGATCATCTCCCTCGGATTCGGGCTTTTCGGCTTTTCGCAGTTCCCCCCGACCCAACGGTTCGGGCTGGCCGTCGTGGGCGGAATGGCAGTTTCGGCGGTCATCGTCCTCTTGATCTTCCCGCGTGTCGCCAGCTTCTTCACAAGCAGGGGGACACGCGCTCTTTCAGATCCGGCCAGATAGCGCTGGTTCGAATAAGCGACAATGCAGGACCAATCGGCCTGCGAGACATTCAGAACCGCAAACGGAGCGTTTTCAGCGCAGTGCGCGGATTCTCACCGTAAACCACCAGTTTTAGGGCCAGGCGTCGCTCTCGGTGGCAATCCGCGCACTGCGCTGAAAACGCTCCGTTTGCGGTTCTGAACGTCTCGCAGGCGGGTGCACTGATCCTCCGGAGGATCGGTCTGAACGCTGTAGGTGCGGGGCGGATCGAAGTGGCCCCCTCCCGCGTCCCCACCCGAAGGCGCCGCCGTGCTACTATAGGGACTGAAATACATCAAAATCTTGCGGGAGCGAAAGACCCGATGAAAAGACTAGTCACGCTGGCCGGTATCCCCATCCTGTCCCTTCTCCTCCTCCTTCCGGGCGCAGCGGCTCAGACACAACAGCCGCCTCAGCCGCCCCAAAAGGACAAGAAGATCGAGGAGGAGCAGTCGAAGCCTCAGGGCCGAACCGGCATTCGCGTCGCGGTCAACCAGGTTCGGTTGGACGTGACCGTTCAGAACGCCAAGGGAGACCTGATTCAGGGGCTAAAGAAGGAACACTTCAAGGTCTACGAAGACAAAGTGCTCCAGGAGATAGTGAATTTCACGCCGATCGAGGCGCCCATGACCGTCGTCCTCGTTACGGAGTACAGCAAGGCGATTCCCTGGGATTTCCTCTACGACGTTCTCGTAGGCTCTTATACTTTCGTCGAGCAGATGCGAAACGAGGACTGGGTGGCGGTGGTCGCCTACGACATGCGGCCGGAAATTCTCGTCGATTTCACCCAGAACAAGATGGAAGTCTATCAGGCGCTCAGGCGTCTAAACTTTCCTGCCTTTTCGGAAAGCAATCTCTACGACACGATGTTCGACGTCCTTGGACGCACCGAGGAGTTGGACGGAAAAGTCGCGGTCGTCCTGATCTCGAGCGGCATAGACACGTTCAGCAAGAAGAACCTCGGGGAAATGCTGAAGCGGGTCCAAGCAACCAATGCCGTCATTTACGCGGTGAGCGTCGGCGGGAACCTGAGAGCACGCTACGAACAGAACTTAGGCGCCTCGGCACGCCTGGACCTGTATCAAGCCGACTCGACACTCAAACAGTTCGCCAAGTCGACAGGCGGCATGGCGTTCTTCCCCCGGTTCGAGGCCGAGTTCCCCCAGATCTTTCAAACCGTTGCGGCCATGCTGCGGCACCAGTATTCCCTCTCCTATGTCCCGACAAACACCAAAAAAGACGGGAAGATGCGTAAGATCAAGGTCGACGTTGACCTGGATTACGACGGTGACGGGAAGCCCGACAAGATGAAGGTCAACTGCAAAGAAGGCTACGTTGCCGAGAAGGCCGAAGGAAGTTAGGGGAAATCAACCACGCGCGTGAGCGTGGCCGTCTCAATCGGCACATAATCCACGACGTTCAGACCGTAGCCATCCAGCCCGATCATTTTTTTCGGGTGATTTGTGAGGAGACGGATGCTGTGTAGTCCCAGGTCGGCAAGTATCTGGGCTCCAATGCCGTAGTCTCGGAAGTTCTCGGTCCCCGCCCCGGATTCCGGCGGTTCTCCCTTCAAATGTCGCAGCTCCCGGATGAGCGTTTTCTGTCTCTTCCCGCAGCTTGAGGTCAGATAGACCAGCACTCCCCGCCCCGCCGACTCGATGACTGCCAGCGCCTGCCGGATATCCGCAGACGCAGCCGGGAAAAAGCCTCCGAAGACATCACCCAGCATGCATTCGGATTGGACTCGAACCAGGGGAGCGTCCCCTCGCGAGATGTCACCGGTTGCCAGAGCGAGATGGTAGTTCCCCTCCAGCGCGTCCTGGTAGACGGTCACTTCAAAAGTGCAGGACTCCGAACAGAGTCTGGCGGAATCGACCCGGTGAACCAGCTTCTCGGTCCGCAGGCGGAACTTGATAAGATCGACAACAGATATGAGCCTGAGCTTGTGCCTGGCCGCAAAAAGCCGCAACTCGGGCAACCGGGCCATGGTTCCGTCGTCGTTCATGATCTCGCAGATCACACCCGCGGGCGCCAGCCCGGCGATGCGGGCAAGATCGACGGCCGCTTCTGTCTGCCCCGCTCGTTCCAACACGCCCCCTTGCTTTGCACGCAAGGGAAAGATGTGACCTGGCCGAATCAGGTCTTCAGGCCGCGTCGTGGGATCGATCGCAGTCAGGATGGTCATGGCCCGGTCGGCGGCCGAAATGCCGGTCGAAACGTTGCGGCGGGCCTCGATACTCACGCAGAAAGCGGTCCCGTGCAGGGATTCGTTTTCGGTAACCATCGCCGGGATCTTCAGTTGTTCGAGTCTCTCCCCGGTCATTGGCAGGCAAATGAGTCCGCGACCATGCGTTGCCATGAAGTTGATGGCATCCGGGGTTACCTTCTCGGCCGCCATCGTGAGATCGCCCTCGTTCTCGCGGTCCTCTTCATCGATAACGATGACTATTTTGCCGTCGCGAATGTCGTCGACGGCGGACTCTATACTGTCCATACTCATGGCGTCAAAACACCCTTGCGACTGCTTACTAAACCGTTTGGCGTCAAAACACCCTTGCGACTGCTTACTAAACCGTTTGGCGTCAAAACACCCTTGCGACTGCTTCTTGAAACCGTTTGGCGTCAAAACACCTTGCGATTGCTTCTTGAATCGAAGCCATTATACGCGGTCCGCTCGTTTGTCGCTGGACCGAGTTCGAGGGCGGGGACTACTTGACCGGCGGGATGGTCTTGATCCATTTCAGGCCCGGCCACCCTGTGGTGGAAATCGCTTTCAAGTACTGCCGGTAGTGCGGTGTCGTGTATTCGAGCAACAGCGGGTTGTGTTCGTCCTTGTGGAAGACCCAAACGTTCTTTCGTTCGTCCTGCAGCCGGACGGCCACCACCTCCTGGCTGCGCTTGTCCACGCTCACTGGGAAAGTACTTTCGCCAAGCACCTTCAGCTTGAGCGGCAGTCCGTTGAACTGAACCATAGCGGCACCGTTCTTCAACAACTCCGCAAAGACGGTCCTGGGGAACCACAGGACGGTGACATCCGGGGATTCGGTATCGACTCCGACCTCGAAGAGGCGATCCAAGACAAAGCGCCGGCCCTGCGTAACTGCCTTCTGGTACATGTGCACGGTTCCCTGGTGACTGGTTGACTCCCACTCGATGAAGATGTCCGGTTCATACCGGGCAACGCGCACGACAAACGGTGTCTCCTTATTCGCGACCACGTTGTGGTAGATCAAGGTAGTCTGCGACGGATTCGGTATGCTCCCGGCCAGTGCCGTTGAGATCAGGAGCAGCAGAGACTGCAGCACCGCCCAGAACCCGTTTGACGTGTGCCTCAACGTATTTGCTGATGACATCCGCTTCCAGGTTCACCTTCTCCCCCGCAGTCATAGTCCCAAAATTCGTGACCTCCCAGGTGTGGGGGATGATGGTGACCTCGAAATAGTCAGGTCCCAGGCCCGAGATCGTCAGGCTGACCCCGTTGACCGTAATGCTGCCCTTCATGGTGCAGTAATGGAGGACCGAGGCGGGTGCGTTGAAGCGGAAGATCTTGGAATTCCCCTCCGGGCAGACCGACTGCACCGACCCTGTTCCATCGACATGCCCCTGGACGAGGTGCCCCCCGAGGAAATCGGTGAGGCGGGCGGCAGGCTCCAGATTGACGGTGTCTCCGAGCTCTTTGTCCCCGAGGTTGGTCAGCCGCAGGGTCTCGGGCGTTGCCTCGACCTTGAACGACCGGGTCCCCTTGGCAATCACCGTCAAGCAGCAGCCGTCGATACTCACGCTATGCCCGATCTCCAGGCCGTCGTAGATCTCCAGGCATCGGACGTCGAAAATCGCCCCGCTCTCGTCGAGCTTCTTTTCCACAATCTGACCGGTTTCTCTGACTATTCCGGTGAACATCCTCAGTCCTTCCTCCCTTTGAGCGCGCTGATCTCGGCTTCAGTCAGGTGACGGTGTTCGCCTGTTCGCAGTTTCCCGAGTTTCACTGGACCGATAGAAACCCTTCGCAGGCGCATGACGTTGTGTCCGATCCTTTCGAACATCTTTCTGATTTGCCTGTTCTTCCCCTGCCTTAGAACGACCTCGTACCAGGCGTTGTTGGCGTCCCTGGTGGTACGGACGCTCTCCAGGCGTCGGATCTTTTCGGCCTTCATGGCCACACCGTCGACCGTTATTCCGCGAACCAGCCGGCGAAGCTTGTCCTCCTCGGGGACCAGGTGCACTTTCACCTGGTACACCTTGTCTACCTCGCCCTCGAGGACTCGCTCGGCCAGTTCTCCATCGTTCGTGAGGATAATCAGACCCTCGCTGTTGTAATCGAGCCGGCCCACCGGGTAAACACGTCTTCCTGTCGGTACAAGCTTGGTCACGACCGGTCGGCGCTCGGGATCGGAAACCGTGCTGAGCATGCCTCTGGGTTTATTGACGGCAAAATACTCCAGAGGTTCAGCGCGGAGCAGTTTTCCGTTCACCTTGACGTGATCGGTCTGGGGGTCGGCCAGGCTCCCGAGCTCGGTAATCACCTTGCCGTTGACCGTCACCATACCGCCGCGGATGAGGTCCTCGGCTTTGCGCCGCGAGGCCAAACCCGAGCGAGCAATGATCTTCTGCAGTCTTTCCTTCATGATTCGGGAATCGCCTCTCTTAGCAGACAGTATACCGAATGCGGAGTGCGGAATGCGGAATGCGGAGTGAAGAGCTATCCACGAACTGACACGAAGGAACACGAATAAAGGCGGACACCGATTCACCCCTTCGCCCTTTATTCGTGCTGCTTCGTGTCAGTTCGTGGATCGTTCTTCCCCGCTTCTTCGCCCAGCAACTCCTCAAGCTCCTTCAGAGTAGGAAGCTCCGACAGGTCATTGAGCCCGAAGTGAATGAGGAACTCTTTCGTCGTTCCATACATCATGGGACGGCCTACGACCTTCTTGCGGCCGCGTGTCTGAATCAGTTTTTTTTCGAGGAGCGTGCGGATGGTTGACGTTCCCTTGATGCCCCTGATCTCCATGATTTCCGGAAGAGTGACGGGCTGCTTGTAGGCGATGACGGCCAGGGTCTCCAAGGCGGCCATCGATAATTTGGCCGAAGGCCGGGTGCGCAGGTAGGCGCGCACCGCCTCGTGATATTGCGGCCGGGTGGTTATCCGGTAGCCCCCGGCCACCTGGCGGATCTCAACCGCGTCTTGAGCCGTGTTGAAGTCCTCGGTCAGTTGTCGAACTCGCTCCTCGACAAGAAGAGGATCCTGGTCGGGGTAGATTTGCTTGAACTGATCGAGTGTAACTGGCTCCTGCGCGACGAACAGGATCGCGAGGAGTTCCGAGGCAGAAGGAGTCTTTCAACATGCGCTGATCCGAATATCTTCAAAAATGCCTTTCTGGAAAAGCCTGATCTCGTGACTCTTCGTCAGCTCGAGCAGCGCGAGCATCGTCACGACCAGGTGAAGTCGAGAGATCTTCTCGCGGAGAAACATCGAAAAGTAGAAGTGGCGCTTCACCTTCAGCAGCTTCCGGATCTCGTCCAGTTTGTGCTCGAGAGTGACCGTCTCTCTTTCCATCTCGATCCCGATCTGGTCCTTGTACCGTTCGACGATGGTATGGAAGGCCTGAACCAGGTCGAACAGGGAGACGTTTACCATCTCCTTCTCGTCTTCCTCGAACTCGTTTCCGCCGCGTGCCCAAACCGAGAGCTCGACCGTCTCGCGCTCATAGAGAAGCTGGGCGGCATCCCGGAACTTCTCGTGCTCGAGCAACTGCTGAACCAGCTCCCGCCTTGGGATCCTCCACCTCTTCCAGGGTGGCAGGATCGGTCGGAAGCAGCATCTTCGATTTGATGTAGATCAGGGTGGCGGCCATCATGAGGAATTCGCCGGCAACCGTCACATTCAGATTGGCCATCATCTGAATGTATTGAAGATACTGGTCCGTTATCTGAGCGATCGGGATGTCGTAAATGTCGATTTCCTGCTGCCGGATCAGGTGAAGCAGCAAGTCGAGAGGACCTTCGAAAGCTTCCAGTTCGACTTTGTACTCAGTGGTCATCTTTCAATTTCGGGGACATGATACTTAATTCCCCTGCCGTCGGCGGTTAGTAACAGCAGGCAAAGGAATTAAGTTTTGTGTCCCCGAAATTCCCCCGTTCTGCGGTGATTCCGCATTCCGCATTCTGTCTTCGAATTAGTCGTACTTTATCTTCATGGCCTGACGTACCTCCTGCATGGTGACCTCGGCACGTTCGCGAGCCCGGCGACTTCCGTCGAAGAGGATGTCTTTTACGGTGTTCGGATCCTTTTCCAGCTGGACCCGTTTTTGATGAAGAGGCTCGATCACCGGGAGCAATCCCTCGAGCAGTCTCTTTTTGCAGTCGATGCAGCCAATACCCGCCGTTCGGCATCCCAGCGCGGCCCACTCCTGGCCGGCCGGGTCAGTGAAGACCTTGTGGAGGTCAAAGACCGGGCAGACATCGGGGTTCCCCGGATCGGTCCGGCGTTTCCGCGCCGGGTCGGTCATCATCGTCATCACTTTCTGGCGCACGCTGTCCGGATCCTCCGACAGCTGAATCTCGTTGCCGTAGCTCTTGCTCATCTTCCGCCCGTCTACGCCGGGCAGTTTTGACGATCGGGTAAGCTTCGCCTGAGGTTCGGGAAAGACCTCTCCATAGAAGGAATTGAATCGTCGGGCCACTTCGCGGCACAACTCGACATGGGAGACCTGGTCCTCGCCAACCGGGACCTCGTTTGCCTTATAAATGAGGATGTCGGCTGCCTGCAGCAGCGGGTAACCGAGGAATCCGTACGTCGACAGGTCCTTCTCCTTCAACTGCTGCATCTGTTCCTTGTAAGTCGGGACCCGCTCCAGCCAGGGGATGGGGATGATCATCGAGAACAGCAGGTGGAGCTCCGCGTGCTGCGGAACGAGCGACTGGATCATGATGATCGATTTGGACGGGTCCAGGCCGGCGGCGAGCCAGTCGATCGCAATCTCGGTCACGTTTCGGTGCACCTTCTCCACGTCCTGATACTCGGAGGTCAGCGCATGCCAGTCGACGATGCCAAAGACGCAGTCGTGCGTGTCCTGCATTTTGACCCAGTTATCCAGGGCGCCAACCAGGTGCCCCAGATGCAATCTACCCGTCGGCCGCATGCCGCTGAACACTCGATTTTTCATAGGATTGTGTGACGTGTCAGGAAGCCAGATTCCGGAACAGAGCCAGAACCGGACCGATGATTTGTTGAACCAGACCAGACCAAAGCAGCAGAATAAGGAGTACGAAACTGTAGGGACGCAAAGTGTCGTAGAACCGCGAGACTGGCGCCGGCGAGAGTCCCGCCAGGATCCAACTGCCGTCGAGCGGAGGGATCGGGATCAGGTTGAACACCATGAGGATGACGTTCAATGTAACGCCGGCGCTGAAAAGGAGCGCCAGGGAATCCAGGACAGGGTGGCCCGCGTTCAGCTGGTCCGGAAAGAAAACCAGCAAGGCCTTCAGGCCGATGAGAAAACCGACGGCGAGGACAAGGTTGCTTGCCGGGCCTGCCGCTGCAACCAAGACGTGATCGCGCTTGGGATGACGCAAGAACCGGGTATTGACCGGCACCGGCTTGGCCCATCCAAAAAGCGCAAAACCCGTCAGAAGGCCAAGCGCCGGGAAAAGCAGCGTCCCGATCGGGTCGATATGCGGGATTGGGTTCAGGGTGACCCGGCCCATAAGCCTTCCCGTCGGGTCGCCAAGACGCTCGGCCACCCAGGCATGCGCAGACTCGTGAAGACTGAGCGAGAAGAGCAGCACGACCAGGTGGATCAGAACCCACGAGAAGTCAATATTGGCCAGGGAATTCACCGCGTCATCATACCATGGCGCGTGAATGCTATAATACGGCTTCGATGAGCGGACTGTTATTCAATCTCTCTATCGTCTTCTATGGAATAGGTTTGGCGGGCAGTGCCGTCACCTTCTTCACCAAGGGGAAGCGCATCTTTCAGGCCGCACTCGGTTCGGTGATTGTCGGCTTTGTTGTGCACACGGGTTTTCTTATTTACAGGGGCATGGAAAAGTCGCACTTCCCGATGACCGATATGAAGGAGAGCCTGGCGTTTTTCGCCTGGACTGTTTCGCTCTGTTTTTTCGTCTCGTACCTGCGCTACCGAATCCGGGCGCTCGGACTTTTTCTGCTGCCGCTCGTCGCCGCCTTGATGCTTGGGACCATATTCATTCAGTCTTCGCCGATTCCGACGATACTGGAGAGCTTCTGGATCTACTTTCACGTCACGTTCCTGATTCTCGCTTACGGGATGTTCTTTGTGACTTTCATCGCCGGCCTGCTCTACCTGTTCCAGGAACGCGAGCTGAAAAGCAAAAAGCCCAAAACTTTCTACTACCGGCTGCCTTCGCTTAACCTTCTTGATGATCTCTTCTATAAGTTTCTTATCGTCGGTTTCGGATCAATGACCCTCGGCATCCTGGCCGGGGTGATCTGGGCGAAGCAGGACTGGGCTAAAGGCTGGGAGAGTGACGCGAAGGTTATCGCGACGATGATCACATGGGCTATATACCTGGTGCTGATTTACCTGCGCACGACTGCAGGCTGGCGGGGAAAGAAGGCGGCTATCGTGAATATCGCCGGCTTCTCTCGGTTCTCTTCACGCTTGTCAGCGCGAACTTCCTGGGAGGAGTGCACAAGTTTTGAACGCCGGGCGGAAAGGACGAGTCGTCTCGGGACTTCCTAACGCCCGCTGCAGCGGTTGACAACGGGAATCGACGCCTCAACCGGCTGCCGGCCTTCTAACTAACCGGCTCGGCCCCAGACTAGGACTCCTCGAGAAGTAAAGACAATGGACTTGGTTTTGGTTGGACTCAGCCACAGAACGGCGCCCGTCGAGGTGCGGGAGAGGATTGCGTTCGATGACCGCGATCTGCCCGAAGCGCTGGCGCTGATGCTCAGACAATTGCCCTGCAGGGAAGGATTCATCCTGTCCACCTGCAACCGGGTTGAGCTCATCGTCCGTCCGGAAGACGGCTGCCTGAACCCCGAACCTTTGAAGGACTTCCTCTACGGCTATCACGGCCTGCAGAAGCCTTGCCTGGAACCGCTATCTGTACAGCTATTCCCAGCGCGACACCGTCAGGCATGTCTTTCCGGGTCGCCAGCAGCCTCGATTCGATGGTCATCGGCGAATCCCAAATCCTCGGGCAGATCAAGAGAGCCTACAGCGTCGCAAGCCAGCAGGGCACAGCCGGACTCCTGATCAACAACCTGATGCACCGGGCCTTTCATGTCGCCAAGCGGGTACGAACCGAAACCCGCGTCTCCAGTTCGGCCGTCTCTGTCAGCTATGTCGCTGTGGAACTGGCGCGCAAGATCCTTGGAGACCTGCAGGAGCGCTCCATCCTCCTGATCGGCGCCGGAAAGATGGGCGAGCTTGCCGCCAAAAACCTCATTCGGTCCGGCATCTCCGAAGTCCGCGTCACAAACCGAACAGCCGAGAAGGCCGCGGAAATGGCGGCCCGGTTCAACGGCACCCAGGTGCCTTTCGAGCAGCTTCATTCGCAGCTCGTGCACACCGACATCGCCATCGTTTCCACCGGCGCCCGCGAACACGTTCTCACCAAAGCGCAAATGCAGCGCGTCGTCCGGGAACGACGCTACCGTCCGCTGTTCCTGATCGACATCTCCGTACCGCGCAACGTGGAACCCGCCGTAAACGAGATCGAAGAAATCTTCCTTTATGACATCGATGACATGAAATCGGTCATCGAAGCGAATATCGAAGAGCGCAAGAAGGAGGCGCAGGCGGCCGAGCAGATCATCGAGGAGGAAGTCGAGGAGTACGCCCGGCGCGCCGCCACCCGCAACTCCGGAGCCCTCATCGGCGCCTTGCGTGGACGCATCGAGGCGATCTGCCTGGAGGAGCTCCAGAGGAGCCGCAACGGGATGGATCCCGGCGAGTACGAACGGGTCGAGAAGATTCTGCGAACGACCGCCCACCGCCTGGCGCATCCTTTCATCATGCAGATTAAACACCCCGAATCGAACTTGGAACGCCACTTCCAGGACATCGAGCTCATCAAGCGGCTATTTGAGCTGGACGAAGACAAGGAATGAAACTCACCATCGGCTCACGCGGCAGCAAGCTCGCCCTCTGGCAAGCCGAATTTGTCAAAGCGGAGCTCCTGCGGACGACGCCGGCGCTCGACGTCACCATCCGAATCATCAAAACAACCGGCGACAAGATCAGCGAAACCGCACTGGGAGGCTTCTCCGGTACCGGCAAAGGCCTGTTCGTCAAGGAAATCGAGGAGGCTCTGCTCGCCCGAGAGGTCGACCTCGCCGTCCACAGCCTCAAAGACGTCCCGACGGAACTGGCTCCGGAGTTCACCTTGTCGGCCATCATGGAAAGGGCCGATGTCCGCGACGCCCTGGTGACGGGGAACGGGCCTGGTGATTGGCGGACTCTACCGGCTGGCGCCCGCCTCGGAACCAGCTCCCTGAGACGGACAGTCCAACTGAAATCGTTGCGGCAGGATTTTGAGATCGAGGTCATTCGCGGTAATGTGGACACAAGGTTACGCAAACAGAAGGAATTGGGGTTCGCCGGGGTAATCCTCGCGGCCGCCGGTCTGAAGCGCCTCGGTCTGGCCGGCCACATTTCTTATCTCTTTCCGCCGGACGAGATGGTTCCGGCCATCGGCCAGGGGGCGCTGGCGATAGAGACACGGGCCGGCGACGACACGATCGGAGAACGGGTGCACAAGCTCGAACATCCAGCCACCCGGGTGTGTGTGGAGGCCGAGCGTGCCTTCTTGAAACGAATGGGCGGTGGGTGCCAGGTGCCGATGGGCGCGCATGGCCGCCTCGAAGGCGACTACGGACACTTCACGGCGCTGATCGCCAGCCCTACCCGTGGCGAGATCCTGCGCGAGTCCCTTGCCGGGAGCCCGGACAGGCTGATCGATACGGCTTTGAGTTGCGCTGAGAAACTGCTCTCTCGCGGGGCCGACCGCATCCTGAAGGAGCTCGAACTGCTATGAAGAGTGCCGCTCTCCCGCTTTCTGGTCGGAGGATCGTCATCACCCGCAGCCGGTCGCAGTCTCCGGAGTTTCGCAGCATGCTCGAAGCGGCCGGGGCAACGGTCCTCGAGCTTCCCGCAATCGAGATTCGGCCCCGGTTCTCCCCGGAGCTCGATAAAGCCATTTACGACCTGGAGGACTTCGACTGGCTGATCTTTACAAGCTCCAACTCCGTGGTCATCTTCTTTGATCAGCTGCTGCGTCTTCGGCCCGACGTCGCCAGGCTGGGGTTCCAGAAGCCCCGGGTTTGCGCGATCGGCCCCGCGACTGCACAGAAGATTCAGGATTTCGGTCAGACAGTCAGCCTTGTCCCAGCCGTATTCCAGGCGGAGGGTATCCTGGAGGAGTTCGTTCGCACAAATGGCGCCAAGATCGAGGGGTTGAAGGTCCTTCTGCCCCGGGCAGCGAAGGCGCGTGAGCTTCTGCCTGAGGAATTGCGAAAGCGCGGTGTCGCAGTCGAGCTGATTCCCGTCTACGATACGGTCATCCCGCAGAGCAGTGCGACAACCATCGAGCAGGTTCTCCAGGAGTCCCCGGACATCGTCTGCTTCACCAGTTCGTCCACCGTTAATCACTTCGTCCAGATGTCGGGTAATTCCGACATCGCCCGATTCACCTACGCCGCAATCGGTCCCATCACAGCCGCGACAGCCAGGGACCACGGATTGTCGGTTGCCGTTCAGCCGTCCGAATGGACAGTCCCCGCCCTGGTCAAAGCGATCGTGGAGCACTTTGCGGCAAAGGCGAAGTGACCGGCAGGCAGGACCCCGAGGATTCTACAGGCCAACTTAGTGGGGCAACCCCCGCTCTGCGGTTGCAGTGCGGGGGATTGCGATGGCAGCAGGAAAGAGCCGTCTAGAAGACCACTCTCATCCCGAGTTGGATGACTCTCTGGAAGGGCGCCTGGCCCAGGCCGCCGCTCAGCTGCGTCTTGTCCAGGAACCCTGCTGCTCCCGGAGTGATAAAGGAAGTCTGAGTAGTGGCCGGATTGACCTGGCTGTTGAAGCTCTGGAAATTCAGAGCCGAACCGCTTCCAAACGAGTAGCTGGGATGGTTGAAAGCGTTCCAGAGCTCCGCCCTGAACTGAATCTTGCGATCCTCACCCCAGAACGGGACTTCCTTGTAGAGCGCAAAGTTCCAGTTGTTGATGCCCGGTCCGGTTTCCGTGTTGCGACCGGTCTGTCCCAGACCAGGGCCGGCTATAGCACCCAAACCGCCACGAATGTACTGGGCGTTCGGATTTGCCGCAACATATCCGACAATGTCCGGGAATCCCAGTTCCGGCGTGCAGGCTCCGGCGACCGTGGTGGCTCCGGCCGCATTTCGGCAAATGAAGTCCACGTCGCTGCCCGTTCCCTCGATTCCATTCGGATTGAAGAACGAGGCGTCTCCGGCGGTATCGAAATCGCCATTGATGTCACGTCGTGAGAGAACCGAAACGGGCTGACCGGACTCTGCCATGTAAGTCCCGTTTATCTGCCAACCGCCAAGGACTCTTCCAATGAACGGGTTTACGTCACGGAAAGCAGGAAGGTTGTAAATCCAGCTCAATGCCAATTTGTGTTCCCGATGCAGGCCCGAGAGCCCTTTAAAGGTACTGAGGTTGAGCATGTCCATCGGACGGCGTGGATTGACGGCGCTCGTGAACAGATCGTTCTCGATAATGTCGATGGTCTTGCTCCACGTGTAGCTGGCGTTGAACTGGAGGTTGCTGGTCATCCGCCTCTCGACCAGCACCGAGCCGCCGTGGTACCAGGAGTTACCCTCTGGAGTGAACTGAGTCAATACTCCGCCGTATCCCCACGGAGCCAGAAGCAGGTTCTGGGCACCCTCGAAATCATCGAGAGTAGGAGCGGTGCTCATATCAGCGGGGATGTCCGACTGGTTCAGGAACACGGGTAACCGGTTCGGGTTGGGAACGCCGGCGCTGAGCCAGTTCTGAATCGGGAGGTGAATCGCCTTGGTTCCGACATAGCGCAGTTCGACCATGTAGTCGCTGCCGAGCTGCTGTTGCAGGGAGGTTGTCCAGGTGTAGGTCTCCGGGGTGGTCTCCTGCCGGGGAACGAAATTGGCAGTCGCTGCGCGAGCGATGACCGGATCGGTGAAGGCCTCGGTCGGCAAAACGGGCAGCAGAGCTCCGCCTTCGATGAATCCGGTGGTGGAGAACCGAATGTTGGACTCGGCGCTGCGCGGGCTTCCGCCGGCAGGAACCAGCGCGCACCAGGCCGGTGAGGGGCTCAGGATACACGCATTAGTTTCCCGGTTTTCAGCCTGGAACTGGGGCGGCAGCTGAAGGAGAGCCAGGTTTCCGTAAATGACGTCGTGGGCAATCCCAGCGCCGGCACGCACGGAGGTCCGACCGTTTCCAAACACATCCCACGCCAATCCGACTCGGGGTGCGAAGTTGTTCTTGTCGGGCTGGGTCCTTTCAAAAAGCACCGAGTTACCCACGTGTTCAGCCAACGCCTTCTGATGTTCCGGGGTAAGACCGTTGTAGATGTTCTGCCCTAACAGAGCAGGATCGAAGCCGTTCACGTCGATCATTTCCTGGGTGTACACCTCGGCCTTCAGATCGGGAGCATTGGCAAGCGCGTTAAGCTCCTGCAGTTTGTTGTCCCGAGCCGACTGGGTGTATTCGTAGCGCAGTCCGAGCTCCAGCGTCAGCTTCGGTGTCACCTTCCAGTTGTCCTGAAGGAAGGTGTAGAACGCCGCACGGTTCGCCGAAAAGAAACTCGTCCCGACTCCACGAATGGAAGTATTGTCCGGGAATCTGTCCCTCGCAAAATCGTCCATGGAACTCCAGATGTACTCGCCACGTGACCGGGGCAAGAAACCACTTCCGGAAATCAGATCACGGAACTCGCCTCCGAACTTGAAAGTGTGAGCGCCGCGGATCAAGGTAATGTTGTCCGTGGCCTGGTAGACAGTGTCGATCCCGTTTTGAGGCAGATTGCTCTGCGGGCCCATAAACAGGTTGATATCGTTGATGTCATAGTTGCCATAGACGTCCGTAGCGCCAGGCGCGGCTGGAAGATGCAGCGGGCTGTCGGCAATCGACCGGTTCATTCCGACCCGAAACTCATTAACCACGGTCGGCCGAATCGTCCACACGTCACCGATCGTGATGCGTCGGGTGTCGAACACGTCGTCGTTGTTGAACTGTTCGACCGGAAGCTCTCCGGCACCGATCGCCCGGTCCCGGCTCCAGTGAAAGCGACCCGCGATTCGGTGATTCTCGGTTTGAAAATCACTGCTGATGAGGAACAAATGCGTGCGATCGAAGTTGGGAGCGCTTCCCGCAAACTGGCCGAGCTCGATCGGTACCTGCGCTCCGGTTGCTTCGTTCAGGACGCTTTGGGTCTGAAACTCTGCCGATGCAGCTGTCGGCGCCGCCGGCACGAAGCTCCTGATGATTCCGACGTTGGTTGGGCTGACTCCGCTGGCCGGGTTCGCGGCAAGTGCTTCAAGCGCCTGCAGACCGGCCTCGGTGGGCACGAAGATCTGGCCGGAGGGCGTGCCGGCGAGAGTCAGATTGCGATACTCGAAGGAACCGAAGAGGAACCACTTGTCGCGGATCAGCGGGCCACCGAGCTGGCCGCCGGGACGGTTCCAGTCGTAACGCGGCTTGTCCGCCCCTTCGGGCGTGGTCGCGCGAGTGATGTTGTCCAGAGAATTCAGATGCCGGTTCTGGGAGTACCACCAGGCGCGGCCGTGCACTGTCATTTGTGCCCGAGCGGGTATTGGTGATGAACTGGCCGCCGGTCGAATGACCGTATTCAGCACTGAACTGGTTCGTGAGCAGTGTGAACTCTTCCACCGCCTCCTGGATGACAGGCGCCATCGAGCCGGTGACACTGGGGTCGTTGTTGTCGACGCCGTCAACTGTGAAGTTGTTGTTCCGTGGACGGTTGCCGCCAATCGACCCGCCTTCGCCGACGACACCGCCGGCCTGGGTTGTCGTTCCAGGGCGCGAGGACTGCGAGATTGATCGGATTGCCGGTCAGATCCGCTATCGGAATGTCCGCGACGTTTCTCGTGCGGTAACCTTCCAGCTGAGGCGAGGTCGTATTGACGAGGTCCGCCCCTGCTTCGACCGAAACGACTTCGGAGACTCCGCCAACTTCCAGTTTGAGCGCAACATCCACGACTTGATTGGATTTGACGTCAATCCGTTCGCGGACGGATTTCTTGAAGCCGGCCATTTCCGCAGAAATGTCGTAGGAGCCGACTGCAAGTTTGGGAAAATTGAAAGTACCGACGTCGCTTGTGGCTTGTGTTCTGCGTGGCGCCGGTTTCCCGGCTGGTCAGATGTGATCGTCGCCCCTGGCACCACCTGGCCGGTCTGATCGTCGACGTGGCCGGCGATCGTACCAAACAGGCTTTGCGCAAAAGACTGACCAACCGTGAGCAGCACCAGCACCACAAACACGTGCAGAACGCGTGTGATTCTCACGAGTGTCCCTTCCTTTCGAGAATGACTAGACTGAACCATTATCCCGAGCCCAACGGAGTTGGGTGAACGGCTGGTTTGACGGACTATTGGTTGTTTTCAATAAAAGCAACAACCATTCCACTTATTAACACCACAAGTAAACCATTGAGCAGTGAGGATTTAGGGGGATGAGCCCGGGACACGGTAACGGCAAAGCATTCAATTGATTGAATAAGCTTCAAAAAACTGGATGGGGCGGGGCTGTTGCCGCGCGCGGCCCCCGCGCGAACCATGATCTTTCAGGGGATCGGAGGATCAGGCGATCAGGATGAACCGAAGGTCCATGACATTGGTCCGCGTGGGCCCGGTGAGGATCAGGTCGCCGAGGCAGTTGAAGAAAGTGTAGGAGTCGTTGCGGGAAAGGTAATCCTTGATCGCCAGCCCAAGCCCCGCCGCCCGGCGCTCGGTATCCGATGCGGCGACGGCGCCGGCCGCGTCGGTTGGCCCATCGGTCCCATCTGAGCCAATGCTGGCGAAGAGCACCCGATCGTCCGGCCACTGACCGACCGCCTGGGCGCAGCACAGCACAAACTCCTGGTTCCGGCCGCCCTTCCCCGTCCCCCGGAGTCTGACGGTGGTTTCCCCCCCGGAAATGATGCAACAGGGCGGTCGCACCGGGTGCCCGCTCTGCAGGACTTCGCGGGCGATGGCCACATGGACCGAGGCGATGTCCGAGGTATTGCCTTCCATCGATGACGACAGGATCAGCGGAGCAAAACCGAGCCCCGCAGCCTTCTCTGCCGCCGCCTGGAGGGCCAGAATATTGCTGGCGACAATGACGTTCTGAGCTGGCCGCAGCCGGGGATCCCCGGTCTTCGGGGTCTCCTCCGGTGCATCCGGGCCTCCCGCTGCCCCCCTCTTCAGGAAATCCATGACCCGTTCCGGCAACTCCTGCGACAACCCGTAGCGCTCAATGATCTCGAGGCAATCGGCGAACGTGCTGGGATCGGGAGTTGTCGGGCCGGATGCGATCGTGCTCAAATCATCCCCAGGAACGTCCGAGAGCACGAGTGAAACGACGGCCGCGCCTCGCGAGTGAGTCAGCAGCCTTCCTCCCTTGATGCGGCTCAGATGCTTGCGAAGCGCATTCATCTCGTGAATTGTGGCGCCGGACCGGAGCAAGAGGGCAGTCGCGCGCTTCTTGTCGTCGAGAGTGAGGCCGGGCGCCGGGGCCGGAGCAAGGGCAGAGCCGCCGCCGGAGATGACGACGAGCAGGAGGTCTCCTGACGTGACGTTTCGCTCGATGAAGTCCAGGAGTTGCCCGGAAGCCTCGAAACCGGCCTGATCCGGCTCCGGATGGCCGGATTCGAGAACCCGCGTGAGGCGCAGATGGCCGCCGTGGCCATACTTGACGATGACGATACCCGACTGGAGAAACTCGCCGGCGGCCTGCTCGACCGCCTCAGCCATGGGCACACCGGCCTTGCCCATTCCCACCAGAAAAACCGAACGGAAAGAAGTCAGATCATACGGGCGGCCGTCGACGATGAGGTAGTTTCCCTCGCGCCTGACAAATCGCTCGCACCGCCGAGTGTGGATCAACTGCCCGCAAGGCCGCGCTGTAGATTTCGGCCAAGTGACGACGAAGGTCTTCGCGCATCAGCTGTTTCTCATGGGCCGGAGATCTTCAGCCGCACCATCTCATCCTTCTTCCCCATCTCCGGGTATCGTCGGATTAACTGGTAGCGAAAATACCCGACCAGCATGCCGACACCGAGCGTGAGCATAAGAAAAACAAGCGTGCCGATGAGCGCTCGGACGATAAACCGCATCCCGGTCACGTTTGGGTCTGGTTTCTCGTCGAGCCACTGGACCGAGGGATTGTACTTGACCCGAACAGGATCCGGTTGGCGTCTGCCTCCGACCCCATGCACAGCCCGATCAGCAATCCCGACCTGGTTACGTAAAGCCCTTTTTCGGAGAAATGGGAGCTGAGAGCCGTCTGGACCTTCAGAAAATACTGAGACGCAAGCTTAGGAGTCGGATAAGCGATCAGGAACAGAGGCGTGTCATTCGGAGAATAACGAGCGGCCGCGATCTCAATATCGTCCTGCATGCCCACAACCCGGTGAAGAGGCTTGGGGAAATCCTTGTTGAGGCTGAGCGATTCCTTCCCCAGGTAGAAACGGACGGAGTCCGGCATCATCTCCTGCTCGGGCAGATGAACGACCGAAACGGGCAACTCTTGTACACCAGGCAAAGCGTGAATGATGGCGCGAGCCAGCGCGGTCATCTCCGCCTCTCTGCGCTCGGATTTATCTTTGCGCTCGAGGTGGAAGAAACGATTGCCGCGCCAGAAGACAAGGTCCTGATCCTCGTACCTGTTGTCCTGCGGGAGGTCCAGGCGCCGGCCTTGGGGGCGCCCCTGGTTTTCGTCCCAGATGGAAAAAAGTCCAAGCGCTGCGGTCGAATCGCGAAGCTCGTACACTTCGACGCTGGTACTGGGACCCTTCGCGGCGGTCGGAACCGCTTCCCACATCGAGTAGGAAGTCATGCCGTACTCTTTGAGAACAGCGTATGAATAGGAACCTGCCCGTGAAGGCTGCTCGCTCTCGAGCAACTGCTCCCGCTTGACCATCCGAAAACCCGGCAGTGTCGAGAAGTACGGCTCGACCGGGAGCCCGGCGGCCGCCAGGGAGGCGAAAGTGCCGACGCATACCAAAACCAGTCTCAAGGGAATCATATTCAGTCTATGATCCACTTGGACACCAATTGGAGCAGAGTGGTTGCATTTCTTTCCGTCGTCGTGTCTCGCGGCCCTGGGGGACCTCTCCCGGTCTCCCTATTTGGTGCTGGCCGTTCGTTCCAGGGGGAGGGTACCCAAGGTACGGAAGTAGGCGGCGACGCCAGTGTAAAGAGCCTCGGCGATGTTGTTCTTTGCGCGGTCTTCCTTCAAGTACTTCTCGTCGCCGGTGTTGCTGATGAAGGCAATCTCACTCAGGATGCTCGGCATGTTGGCGCCGATCAAAACGATGAAGGGAGCCTTTTTGACCCCTCGGTTCTTCTGATTCGGCCGCTGCGCACGCATCCCTTTATGCAGGTTAGCCTGGACTACATCAGCCAGTTGCCTCGATTCGGCGTGATAGTCCCCGAGAGCAATCTGCTTGAGGAGATCCTCCAGTTCGCGAATGTTCCTTTGCGAAGCGGCGTTTTCCCGACTCGCGACTTCCTGCTCGTCGGAAGTCGAGGCGAAGCTCAGGAAGAAGGTCTCCGATCCTGCCACCCGCCGACTCCGACTCGAATTCGCGTGTATCGAGATGAACAAATCGGCGTTCTGTTGATTGGCAATCGCCGTCCGCTCCTCCAGGGGAACGAACTGATCTCCCGCTCCGAGTGAGAATGACATCGGTGCCCAGTCGCTCCTCGAGCAGCGTCTTGAGCCGGAGAGCGACCTCGAGCACGAGGTCCTTCTCCAGAAGGCCCGTGGGCCCAATCGAGCCGGTATCCTTTCCGCCGTGACCGGGATCGAGGACCACGCGTCCGACCTTGAGGCCCAAGAGTCCGCGTGAGGCTCAGATCGCCTTTTCTCCGCGGCGACGGAAGAACGGGCTTTTCGTTGACGACTTCCCTTTTTGTTGAACCCGGGTTCGAGCCGGATCTCCGCCTCGGCGGTCTTTAACTTGCGCGAGGGAGGCGGAGTGGACGATTGCACAGGCGTGTCGCCCGTGGTGTCAATGATCAGTCTGAAGGGATCGTACAGGGAGAACAGGGAGTGCTTGTTGACCTTGGCGAAGTCGAGCACCACGCGCACGGTTCCAGGCCGGTTCACCCCAACCCGGATCTGCTTGATGAAAAGGTCGTTGACTTCGTAAGTTCGAGCCAGAGTCTTCGATTTGAGGCGGCTGTTATGCAGATCGAGGTACATTCGATCTGGCGAGGTGAGCATCTCCTTGGTGACTTTGACCTCGCGATCCAGCGCAATGACCACCCGGGTATAACCTTGATTTGACCAGTACCGGATCGAGTCGACTGTCGCCCGTCCGTTGCCGTTGCCGTCGACATCGGGCTCCTGCTCACTCGGTCGTTACTGCCTGGTCGCCGCTTCGGCTCCGCTGCCTTTTCCGTCGGACCGGGTTTCCCCACTTCGACGACGATGTCACCGCCGGGGAGAGGCGTCGGGGCTTGCGGGTGGGCGCTGCGGGGCGGTTAAGCGCTTCGACTCTCTGGAGCGCGAGCTTTTTAAACTTCGTGTCCGGATACTCTCGCGCAACAAAGTTGTAGTAGTAGACGGCCCTTCGCCGGAACAGGTCGGAATGGAACCGCTTGTACATTTCGTCGTACAGGTTGGCGGTCCAATAGAGGGCATCGTCACAGCCGGCGAAGGCGGGATCGTTATCGAGGACGTAGCGGTAAAGTGTGATGACCGACTGATACTCGCGCGCGGTGCGTTCAGAGTCCTTCGCCTGCAGGAGGGCTTCGTGTGCTTCGCGCGCCTTCTGAAAATACTTACGCGCCGCTTCGCGGTCTGCCGACAGGCTGAACGAGGCCAGACCGAGAAGCGTCATCCAAACAGCCGCCCAACAACGCAGACGCATCTAATTCTCCCTCAACTCACGGCCCCTCGAGCCACTTTGAAGGGCGCCGCAAAAACCACGGGCACAGTCTGCTCGAGTCTAGCACGCAGGTCTGCCGTTTCAATCGGATCATAGCACGATGGGAGGGAAAGCACAGAGGCAGACGAACAGGCGGGCTAATTCGCAACCTCAACCATGGTTTCCACGGGCTCGGTGGTGAACAGGACATTGCCATCCGGCTTGACGACCCGATAGACGCGCTTCCTGGCCCTTTCGGTTGGCTCGGGCAGGGCCGACTCGGACCAACTCCGCTGACTGATACAAGGACTCAACCTTTTTGACGTACTCCTTGGTCTCCCTGTACGGAGGAATCCCCTTGTAGCGAGTGACCGCGTTCTCTCCGGCGTTGTAGCCGGCCAGAACCTTGGGGATGTCGTTCTTGAAATATTCGATCAGGAACTTCAAGTACTTGACGCCCCCTTCGATGTTTTGGGCCGGGTCGAAGATATCTGTGACACCGAAACGGCGGGCGGTGTCCGGATGAAGTTGCATCAACCCCTTGCAGCCCTTTACAGAAACGGCAAGAGGATTGTAGTTGCTCTCCACCCTGATGATCGCCTTGATCAGTTCGGCGTCGACGCCATGTCGGAGCGGCGGCATCCTCGATGTACGGAAGGTACAGCGCCAGGGCTTCCGCCCTCGCTGAGGCCTTGGCGTTTGTCACATTTGCAGACACCTTGGTCGCCAACGACGCCAGGCTGGGCTGCGCAGCGACGGGGCGCTCTGTTCCCAGATTCGAGTAGACGATTTTGCCGGAGTCGTCCGTGTACCGGTAGATCGACCCGGCGAAGCTGGGCGTGACCGTCATTAAGAGTAAGAACGCAAGAAGTCCACGCATTCAGCGAATATGATGCCCCTTATGCACCAAAAGTCTAGTGATTACCTTAACATTTTCGTAAAACAGCCAGGATTCATCAAGATAAAAGTTCTTCGACGAACCCGAAGGTCTTCGCCAGGGCTGCATCCAGCGCCTCCGGATCCTTGCCTCCGGCTTCGGCCATATCCGGGCGTCCACCTCCCCCTCCACCGACCAGAGGAGCGATTTTTCGGATCAATTCATGGGCCTTCACACGATTCACGAGATCCTGCGTGACCATGATGACCAGGCTCACTTTCCCGTCCGCCGGGCTGCCGAGAACCACGACTCCCGATTGCAGCCGGTTCTTCAAATCGTCGGCGAGCGACCGCAAGGCGTTGCGGTCCACGTTCTCGACTCTTCTGGGAAAGAACCCGGACACCACGGATCTCTCGTACGTCTTCCAGGGCTCCCTTGCTTTCCTTCTGAGCCATCTTCAACTGAAGCTGTTCAACCTGCTTCTGCGTCTCGCGCTGGTCATTCAGGAGTTTCTCGACCGCCTTCGGCAGTTCCTCGCGGCGTGATCGGAGGATCTCCGCCAGATTCGACAGGAGGGCTTCTTCCTCCAGGAAACGTCGGATGGCCCCCATGCCGGCGACCGCTTCAATGCGCCGCACCCCCGCGGAAATACTGCTCTCCGCAACGATTTTCACAAGACCGATGTCGCCGGTCCGGGAAACATGAGTGCCGCCGCACAGTTCCATGCTGAATCCCGGGACCTGGACGACCCGGACCTGCTGCTGATACTTCTCACCGAACAACGCCATAGCACCACGGCTGATGGCCTGGTCCAGATCACACAACTCGGTCACAACCGGCAAATTGTCCTGGATTCTTTGATTGACGATCTGCTCGATCTCCGCGATTTCGGGTCTCGTCAGCCCCCGGTAATGGGTGAAGTCAAAGCGCAGACGATCGGGCGCCACCAGCGAGCCGGCCTGCTTGACGTGGGTGCCGAGAACCTCCCGCAGGGCGGCGTGCAATAAGTGAGTGGCGGTGTGATGCTGAGCCGTCGAGCGCCTTTCCTCGACGAAAACCGAGGATTTGACCTGATCGCCGACCTGAACCGTTCCATACTTGATTCGCACCCGGTGCAATCTCAGGCCGGACATCGGGCTGATCACATTTTCCACCTGGGCGAGGAGCGCCTCGTTTTCGATGGTTCCCTTGTCCCCTACCTGACCGCCCGATTCCGCATAGAATGGACTGCGGTCAAGCACGATTTCGCCGGTTTCTCCTTCGTTCAGGGACTTGACCGCCTCCTCGCCTTTCACGATCGCCAGCACGGTTCCCTGGATGTCCTGGAGGTCGACATACCCGGTAAACTCCGTTTCCTGTCCCGCGGCCGACAGATCCCGGTACGCCCCTTTGACGGTCTTCTCTGTCCCCTTCCAGCTGGCACGGGCTCGTTCCCGTTGTTTCTCGAGCTCCGAGTAGAATCCCGGCTCGTCGATCTCCAGATCCCTCTCGGTTGCGATTTCCTTGGACAGATCGAGAGGAAAACCGTAGGTGTCGTAAAGCTTGAAGATATCGGCGCCGGGAAGGACCCGTTGACCGCGGTTCGTGACTGACTCGGCAAGCTGGTCCAGTATTGCCATTCCCTGGCTCAGCGTGGTGCTGAATTTCTCCTCCTCGTGCTGCACGACCGTCGCCGCATACTCCCTGCTTTGTTCCAGCTCGGGATAAGCCGCCTTCATCAATTCGGCGACCAGACTGGTGAGCGTGTAAATGAAGGGCCGCTCTGTGCCGAGCATTTTTCCGTGTCGGATTGCCCGGCGGAGGATCTTGCGAAGGACATAACCACGGCCCTCGTTCCCGGGCACGATTCCGTCATGGATCAGAAACGCGCAGGCGCGGCTGTGGTCGGCGAGGATTCGCAGGCTCACGTCCGATGTTTCACTCTCCCCGTACTTGACGCCGGTCAGCCGGCTGGCTTCCTGGATCAAGGGTTTGAACAGATCCGTATCGTAGTTGCTCAGAACTCCCTGGACGACGCAACTGATCCTCTCCAAGCCCATTCCGGTATCGATCGAGGGGGATGGCAGTGGAGTCATGATGCCCGAGCCATCCCGGTTGAACTGCATGAAAACCAGGTTCCAGATCTCGACGAAAGCGGCCGCATCCGCACTCGAAACCGCAATCTTTGTGGCCGAGCGGACTGACGCCCATGTCATAGTGGATCTCGGAGCACGGGCCGCACGGACCGGTATCGCCCATCGCCCAGAAGTTATCGGCTTCATCCATCCGGTAGATCCTGGACTCAGGCACTCCCATCCGGTCGCGCCAGAGTGCGTAGGCGTCATCATCTTCCCTGAAGACCGTTATGTAGAGCTTCTCAGCGGGGATCGCGTACACGTCCGTGCACAATTCCCAGGCGAACTCGATTGCGTCCTTCTTGAAGTAATCGCCGAAGGAGAAATTGCCGAGCATTTCGAAGAAGGTGTGGTGTCGCGGCGTCCGCCCGACGGTCTCGAGGTCGTTGTGTTTTCCGCTCACCCGCATGCATTTCTGCGCGGTGGTGGCCCTTACGTAGTCGCGCTTCTCGAGTCCCAGGAAGACGTCCTTGAACTGGTTCATTCCGGCGTTGGTAAACAGCAGGGTGGGGTCATCTCCGGGAACGAGGGAACCGCTCTTGACCCTCTTGTGGCCCCGGCTCTCAAAATAGGAAAGGAAGTCTTCTCGAACTTGGTTGGCGCTTTTCATAGGAATCTTGTCAGGCCTCGTCTTTTCGAGGTCGCATCTAGTCGACGTTGAGTCGGCTGAAAAACGGTGACAGGGCTTGCCGCACCAGGCCTTCGGGATATCCCAGCCTGAGGCAATAGTCGAACAGTCTCTTCAGCTCCCGGTAATCCCGGGGTTCACCTCGGCGGGTCACGTAGGCGTCGATACCCGACTGGAGGCTCTCTGTTTCCGGGACTTCAGCCGCGACCCGCTCCAGAACGGGCCGGACAATTTTAGCATCTATGCCCCGGGCTTTTAAATCCTGGGCGATTCGGGCCCGTCCCCAGTGCTTGGCGCCGCGCTTGCCGATCGCCCGTTCATAACTGAGGCGGGCGTCATCGAGATATCCCCGGCTCTCCAATTGGGTGATGACTTCCAGGACCTCCGGCGGACTGGCGTACCGGCCCAGCTTCCGGAGCATCTCGAATCGTGAATAGGACCGTGCTCCGAGCAGCCGAAGGGCGCGATCCATGAGGTCGTTTGCGCTCACACGTTTTGCGAGGATGCGACAATTCCGGCCATCTTCAGCCTCAAGTCTTCAGGCGCCGTGGCATGACGGATTGCGTCCGCCATACTGATCCTCTTTTCCTTGTAATGTTCGAAGATCGACTGATCGAACGTCTGCATCGAGTACTGAGACGTGCCGGCCTCCAGCGCCCGCCTGACATCTTTCAGCTTCTCCGGATGTTCGAGCAGTGAGCGGACGTACTCGGTGTTCCTCAGGATCTCGACTGCCGGCACCCGCAGATTCGCCAGCGAGCTGCGAATCAGGCGCATGGAAACGATCGCCCGGATCGCCGAAGCGAACAGAAGACGGTTCTCGTTTTGCTCGTGCGGCGGGAACATCGAGATGATCCGGTTGACGGTCTCGGCCGCGTCCGTCGTGTGGACGGTACTCATGACCAAGTGCCCGGTTTCGGCGGCGTGGAGGGCTGTCTGGATCGTCTTGAGATCGCGCATTTCCCCGACCAGGATGACGTCGGGATCCTGTCGCAGTGCAGAACGCAGGGCAGTCGCGAAATCTTCGGTGTCGATCGCAACCTCGCGCTGGCTGATAAAGGACAGGCGATCCTTGAACAAGGAATTCGATCGGGTCCTCGATGGTGATGATGTGAGTCCGCCGGGTCGAATTGATGTGATCGACCATGGCGGCCAGGGTCGTCGATTTGCCGCTGCCGGTCGTCCCGGTAATCAGAATCAGGCCGCGATCCTCCTCGGCAATCTGCCGGAGGATCGGGGGCAGGTGAAGCTCCTCGATTTGTGGGATTCGATCGGGAATGACCCTGAAGACGAAGGAAATGGAGCCGCGTTGCTGGAATACGGCGACGCGGAATCGCCCCAGATGTGCGGCACCGAAGGCAAGGTCGACTTCAGCTTTCTGGGTGAGGACTTCCCGCTGGCGGGGCGTCAGCAACTGCTGCGCGAGGTCCATCGTCTCCTCGCGCTTCAGGGGTGTCGCCGAAGCCATCGGAAGCAGTTCCCCATTCACCCGGAGATGAGGGACGGAGCCGACTTTCAGATGGAGGTCCGACGCCTTCTTCTCAACCGCGACCCGCAGCAACGCCTTTAAATCGACCATAGTGCACGCAACTCCAATTCAGCCGGCGCTTCAGGCTCTGACGCCGGCTCGCTTGACGGCCGTCATCCAGCCGTATCGGTCGTCGACCTTTCCCTCCACGTAATCGAAGAAGGCGGTCTGAATCACGCTCGTGACGGGCCCTCGATGGCCCTTCCCAACGGCAATCCCGTCCACGGAACGTATCGGGGTCACCTCGGCGGCGGTTCCGGTCAGAAAAACCTCGTCGCCCAGGTAGAGCATTTCGCGCGGAATCGGCCTGCTCCAGTACTTCGTACCCGGCATCATGAGCGAGGGTTATGACGCTGTCCCGAGTAATGCCGGGGAGAATCGAGCAACTCAAGGGAGGTGTGATCAGCTTGCCGTTTCTGACGACAAACAGGTTCTCGCCGCTGCCTTCACTGACAAAGCCCTGGGTATCCAGTGCGATCCCTTCGGCAAACCCCCTGGTCGTGGCTTCCATCTTGATCAGGCCGCTGTTCAGGTAGTTGCCTCCCGCTTTGGCCATTGTCGGGAAGGTATTCGGTGCAGCGCGCTGCCAGCTGGAAACGCACAAATCCACGCCTTTTTCGAGGGCCTCTTCGCCCAGGTACCGCCCCCATTGCCACACGATGATGCAGGCCTCTACGGGCGCCGGCAACGGGTTGACACCCATGCTTCCGAAGCCGCGGAAAACCAGCGGTCGGATATAGCACTGCTCCATCTCGTTAATATCGATGGTCTGGAGGACGGCTTCGCAGAACTCGGCCTCCGAAAAAGGGAGTTCCACGCGATAGATCTTGCAGGAATCAAACAATCGTTTGACGTGTTCCCGAAGGCGGAAGACCTCGGACCCTCGCCGCGTCTTGTAACAGCGGATCCCTTCAAACCACGAGCTCCCATAGTGCAGGGCGTGGGACATCACATGGACCGTCGCCGACTCCCAGTCCACGAACTCACCGTTTCGCCAGACTTTCTTTGATCGCAACTCTGCCATGGGCAAAGCATAGGGGAGGGGGAGGCGAGGGGTCAAGGGGCAAAGGGCAAGGCAAGGACAAAGCGATAGAGGGGCAGAGGGGCAGAGGGTCGGAGGGGCGGAAGGTCAAATCAGAATATCGAATGTCGAACAAGGAATAACGAATGTCGAAGGAAGGCTCAAAAATCGTCGCGAGATCGTAAGGAGCCGCTCGTTCTCGCTGAAACAGGACCAGGCCTCTGCCCAGCCGGTTCTGCCTCCTTCGACATTCGACATTCCTTGTTCGATATTCGATATTCTGACCTCTGTCCTCTGCCCGCTGCCCTTTGCCCGCTGCCCTCTGCCCGCTGCCATTTACCTCAGCGGCCGGATGTCGAGGCCTTTGATGCCGAGGTTGAAGCGAAACAAGGCTCCGGGCTGCCGAACGGTGACGAACAACTGGTCCAGATTCGGCCCGCCGAAACAAAGATCAGTCGGTTCGACCTTTGTCGAATACCGCCGGATCAGCCGGCCTTGGGGCGACAGAACGACGATCTGGCGATCCGTGGAATCCGTGACATACAGGTTGCCGAAAGTATCGAGCGCCAGAGCCCGGCCCCGCGGTCCTCGGAATCCCCGCCCGGCAGTCCGGCAAAGACCCTATGTTTTCCGAGTCTCCCCCGGCCGAGGACGTCGTATGCGAGGACGCGGTTCCGGCCACTCTCGGTCACGTACAAGGTGGTCCAGTCAGCGGAAAGAGCAAGACCTCGAGGCAAAACCAGACCCTCGGCCACCCGGGTGCTTTTCCAATCCGATGTCACGTGATAGACGGCTCCAGGCAACCCGGCTTCCTGATCTCCCGCATCGGCCAGGTAGAAACCGTTCCACGGGTCAACAGCGAGGGCCTGCGGCGAAAGCAGTTTCTGTCCCTGGTACGCGGTCATGGAATGCAGAACCCGACCATCGGAGTCGAGGTGGAGCACGGCGTCGCGCCCCGCGTCGGCCACGAGGTGCGTGCGATCGGCCAGGATCCGGTGACCGATGACGTCTCGGGCCCTCGTCCACAGTCGGTGCCGGCCGTTAGGAAGGACAACGCGAATGTTGCGCGCATGGGAGAAGTAGATGCTGCCGTCGTAGCCAAGAACCGGGGCGACGGCCGAGTCGTCGTTGGTCAGAAGGACGAGCACTGGTTGAACTGCTTTTTCAGCGGGGAGTTCGACCAGGGCACCCTGTTGACCGCATCCGACCAGAAGCAAGATGGGGAACAGCCGCCAGACACGGAACAACATAAGCCTTTACAACAGCTTATCAGATCCCGATGCCGATCAGATATCCCGGCGGCCCGACATGGCCCTCGAGATGGTCACTTCGTCGGTGTACTCGAGGTCGCTGCCAACCGGGATACCGGATGCGATGCGCGAGACCCGGATGGCAAGAGGCTTGATGATCCTGGAGAGATAAAGGGCAGTGGCTTCCCCTTCGATCGTTGGATTAGTGGCCACGATGATCTCCTCGACCGCCCCGTCTCTCAGGCGTTCGAGCAGGTTATGCAGCCTTCAGATCCTCCGGGCCGATCCCGTTGATCGGTGAAATAGCGCCGTGGAGGACGTGGTACATCCCCCGGTACTCCCCGGTCTTTTCGATTGAGAGGATATTGAACGGCTCTTCCACCACGCAGATCGTCTTCGTATCCCTTTTTGGGTCCGAACAGAACCGGCACGGATCCACGTTCGTGATGTTGTTGCACACCGAGCAGAGGATCAGGCAGCTTTTAAGATCAACGATCGCCTCGGCCAGTCGCCGGCACTCCTCGGCCGGTGTGCGGATAATATGGAAGGCCATCCGCTGGGCGGACTTGGGGCCGACGCCGGGCAGCTTCCTCAGCTCGGCAATCAGTCGCTGGATGGGATCTACGCTTTCTGACATTCTTACCTCGGCAATCCGCGACGGGTGTTCTACAACAGACCTCCGAGCAGATCGCTGCTCATCCCGGACATCTGGCCCGCGAGGGCCTCATCCACCTTGCGGCCAGCCTCGCCGACCGCCGCCACAATCAGATCCTGCAGCATCTCGACGTCGTTCGGGTCCACCGCCTGCGGGTTGATCTTGATCGAAAGAAGGCGCTTCTTCCCGTCCATCTGAACCGAGACCATACCGCCCCCGCTGGCCGCTTCGACGCGCAAGCTGCTCCATCTCTTCCTGCATGCGCTCCTGCATCTTCTGAGCTTCCCTCATCAGCTTCTGAAGGTTTTTCGGATTCATATCAACCGCCTGCCTTTCTTTCGACCATGATCTTTCCCGGAAACTTCTCGAGAAAGTTCTGCACGTTCGGATCCTGCACAGGGTCGGTAGCCTGTCTCCTGTCGCTGATCCTGTTCCTTCACGATCTCGATCTGGCAGGGGACTCCCGTGAATCGGGCCGGCCAGATCGGTCAGGAACTGAAGATGCCAGCTTTCTCCGGCCGTCTTCATATGCGTCGCTTCCTTTTCGGGAAAGCGGATAGTGAGCCGGCCGGGCGTCAGTGAAATGGCGCTCGCATGCTCAAGTGAACCATACAGCGGAGACATTCTCCCTCTGCACAGCGGACAGGAAATGCGCCACGTCAGGCGATGACCCGGCAAGCCGCGCCGATTGCGGGGAGCTCCGATTCCGACACCTCGACCGGCCGCGTCGGCGGCGTCGAGGCGGGGCGGGATTCGGGCTGAACGGCCTCCGGCTGGCGCGCGGCCCGAACCGCAGGGCGGGATGGCTGGGGGGCAGGTGCAACAGGCATCGGCGAGCCGGACGCCAGATTGCCGAGCACCGACTCCAGCATAGGAAGCCGCCTCAGCTCCACAAGCTTGACCAGAGCCACTTCGAGGTGAACCCGCGGATGCGAGTGCCACCGGAGCTCCGACTCGGTCCGAGTCAGCAAGATCGTAGAACCGGATCAGGTCCAGTTCCGAAGCCCGCGACGCCTGCTCTTCGACGAGCGGCCTCTCATCGTCCGGGAGATTCAAGAGGGTGTCGTCCCAACCCGTTGTCCTGAAAACCAGGAGATTTCGAACGTGCTCGACTAGCTTCCGACAGAAAATCAGAGGATCGACACCCTGCTCGGCCAGCTCTTGAACTTCACGAATCAGACCGGGTCGATCCTCGGTGATGACGCAGTTGAAAACCCGGTAGAGATGACTCGAGTCGACCAGGCCGAGCAGCGCACGAACATCCTCATCCCGTACCTCGCGACCCGAAAAAGCAATGATGCGATCGAGTGAAGACTCGGCATCGCGCATGCTGCCCTGGCCGATCGACGCCACCGCCCGCAAAGCGTAATCGTTGATCTGTATTCCTTCTTCACCACAGATCTCGCGCAGTTTCTGGAAGATGCTCGTGAACGAAATCGGCTTGAAATGGTATTGCTGACACCTGGAGGTTATCGTGACCGGGATTTTGTGATGCTCGGTCGTCGCCAGGATCAGCTTGACATGCGGCGGAGGCTCCTCGAGCGTCTTCAACAGCGCGTTGAACGCCTCGTTGGTCAGCATGTGAACTTCATCGATGATGAAGATCTTATAGCGGTCGCGCGCCGTGCCGTAACGCACGCTCTCCCGCAACTCGCGCACATCGTCGATCCTTCGATTCGACGCTGCATCGATCTCCAGCACGTCGACACTGCCCGATTTGGCTATCTCTTCGCAGGAGACGCAGGTCCCACAGGGGGATATGGTCGGTCCCTGGTGGCAATTGAGTGCCTTGGCGAGGATACGCGCGGTCGTTGTCTTGCCCACCCCGCGTATACCGGAAAACAAGAAGGCGTGAGCGATCCGGCCGCTCTGGATCGCGTTTTGGAGGGTTCGGGTAACCGTTTCCTGACCGGTCACCTCGGAAAAGGTCTGAGGACGCCACTTTCTTGCGAGAACTTGATAGGACATTCGCCGCTCAAATGCAGAATCTCGAGACTGCCCAGGAACTTCCGAGGCCGCCCACCCGACAATGCCAGATTCCTGGGATCAGCCGCATTGGATAGCTGTTCTGGCCAGGCCCCGGGAGACCTGCGGCACACATGTTTGACCTCTTAATGCTGCTTCCTTCCGGACCTGACATGATTCGAGGGACATGTTGCACAGGGCCCGAAGCCTGTCATTCAATCGAAGCCCATACTATACCATCTTCCGAATGCGGAATGCCGAATGCGGAATGGGGAATTTGACGACAGTAAGGGGAGCGGAGGAGGTGGGATTCGAACCCACGTGCCCGGCTCATCACCAGGCAACTCGATTTCGAGTCGAGCCCGTTACAACCACTTCGGTACTCCTCCATCGACGAATCTACAATTACAATAAACGGCCCGTGGCAAAGTCAAGCTGATTCAGAGAAAGAAACTACGGGACGGATTCGGCCTTCGGAGGCCGTCGCCGAAAGCCTCCTTGAACTTGTCTCCTTTCTCCATTGTCTCCCTGTCTCCCCATCTCCCTGTCTCCCGCTTTCCTGTTGCAACTCTCCCTTTCACAGGTTTACTATCAACCAAGTTCTATTCACAATTAAAGCAAGTGGAGCAGGGGGTGCGGAGCATGAGGATTGTCAACGATTTGCTAAGTGTCAAGGGTTCCGATGTCTGGACGATCAATCCTGACAGCACGGTTTACGACGCCCTGAAGATGATGGCCGACAAGAACATCGGGGCAGTGATCGGTCATGGAGGGCGAGACCCTCGCGGGCATTTTTTCGGAACGCGACTATGCGAGAAAGGTCGTGCTCCAGGGGAAGTTCTCCCGGGAGACTGTGGTGCGGGAGATCATGACCGGAGAAGTGGTTTCGGTTCGCCCTGATCAGAGCATCCAGGATTGCATGGCGCTCATGACGCAGGGACGCTTCCGGCACCTGCCGGTTCTGGACGAAGAAGGCCGGCTCAAGGGCCTCATTTCCATCGGGGACGTGGTCCGCGCGGTGGTCTCGGAGCAGGAGTTCATGATCCACCAGTTGGAGAACTTCATTGGTGGCGGTCGCTGAAGATCGGGCTTGAGGGGGTGGTTTGTCCACCTTCGATAACCTGTTTGAGCAGCCGGCTCATTTCGCTGATCCGATAGGGCTTCGCGATCACTCCCGAAAAACCGTAACTGCGGAAATCAGCCATGATCGGATAGTTCGAATTACCGCGGCGCAGGCCGATCTCGAAGTATTTCCGCTGGTCTTCGGACGTTTCCACCCACTTATCCACTATCCGCGTCGGTTGATGGCCCCCCCAGGAACAACCGATATCTCCCGGGCGAGCCATCAGGCACAATATCCGTGGTCTACCCTTCTGGATCCGTGCCATATGCTGGAGCAGGTCCTGGTAGCTGCGCCGATAGTACTTGAGAAGACCGAGGAACATGGGGAGGGAAACACCACGCATGCGATGGCGACGGCATTCCTCGATCATGAACGAATCCCGCCTGGCACCTCTGCTCGCACTCGCGGTGCTCTCGCTCGTCTGGGGATACAACTGGGTTGTGATGAAGCAGGCGGTTCGCTTCATCGACCCCCTGGCCTTTTCCGCGATGCGCTCGTTCTTTGGGGGGCTCGTCCTCCTGCTTATTGTCTGGCTCACGCGCAGACCGGGCGCGATCGGCTGGTTGGCTGGAGTAGTCACGCTCGGATTGATCCAGACGACGGTTTTCGTAACTCTCTCCATCTGGGCCCTGCTTTACGGCGGAGCGGGGAAAACCGCGGTCCTCGTCTACACGATGCCCGTCTGGTTGATGCTCCTGGCCTGGCCCATACTCGGGGAAAAGATACGAGGAATTCAGTGGGTCGCAGTTTTAGTCGCGCTTTGCGGGCTGGCGTTCATTCTGCAGCCGTGGAACCTGCGGTCAAGACCGATGGGCGCAGTGCTCGCGCTGGGCGCGGCCGTGGCATGGGCCGTATCAGGGGTTTGGGCGAAACGCTTGCGCCGGAGGGTTGAAATCGATCTGCTCACCCTCACCGGATGGCAACTCGTTTTGGGGAGTGTCCCCCTCATTTTCCTCGCCCTTGTCGTCCCTGGAAGGCCAATCGAGTGGCACCCGGTCCTCCTTGCCGCCCTTTCTTACAACATCGGTCCCGCGACGGCGCTCGCCTGGCTGCTCTGGCTTTATGCCCTGCACAAGCTGCCTGCAGCCGTCGCAGGGATAGGGACACTCGCGACTCCGCTGGTTGGGGTCGGCGCGGCCTGGCTGCAGCTGGGCGAGGAACCCCGGGGGTGGGAGAAGTGGGGAATAGCCCTCATCTTTCTGGGGCTGGCTGTGACGGTTTGGGAGCAGACGCGCCGGCGGGAAGGGCAACAACTGACTGACCGGCTGACGAGCTGACCAGCTGACCGGCCAGGCGAGCGAGAATGGAGCTTTTGCGAGCGAAGGGCGGGGGAAAGGAAAAGACCAGCCACTCTTGTTCGTCAGCTGGTCAGCCGGTCAGCCGGTCAGTCCTTCTTCTTCTTCGGCGCTTGCTCTTTTGCCCTCTTCTCGTAGTCTTCGGAGGAGGCGGGATCCAGCTCCCACCGGTTGCGATCCCGTTCGTGGAGCTTCTCTGAACCCTGAAGCGGCTCGGTGTCCTGGTAGGTGACCCCCATCGCTTCGCCAATCTCTTCGACGATGTCCTGATCGGGAGTCGCCACACTGCCGGCTGCGCCTTCTTCTCCGACGTCGCCGGCCCGTTCCCAGTCGGCGTCCACGTCTCCGCCTGATAACTCGGGGGTTGCGGAATGATGCTCGGCCAGCTTCTTTTTCCACCTTTCGGTGGCATACTCCAGCCGCTCACCCGCCTCTTGGAACTCTTTCTTCACCTGAGGGTCAAACGGTTCCTTGCCGGTTTCGGCGATCAGTTCTCCCGCATTTTTCCGTTTCTGTTTTTCGTCGTTTTTCATTGTGGTTTTCTCCGGCTCGCTTTAACCAGTGTAACAGTGGGGTGAAACGAGCTGAAGCGAAGCGGGCAAGCGATAGAGATCATGGTATTATCGAGCCCGACACCCAAAGGAGACTCCCGTGAAAGCGCTGGTTAAAAAGGAAGCTAAGCCAGGCTTGTGGCTCGATGAAGTTCCTGAGCCGAGCGTGGGCATCGACGATGTTCTCATCAAGATCTACAAGTCGTCGATCTGCGGTACCGATGTTCATATTTACAACTGGGATGAGTGGGCTCAAAAGACGATTCCGGTACCCCTCGTCATCGGACACGAATTCGTCGGAGTGGTGGAGAAGATCGGCAGCAATGTGCACGACTTCCACCCAGGGGACGTGGTCAGCGGAGAGGGTCACCTCGTGTGCGGCCGATGCCGCAACTGCCTGGCCGGGCGGCGGCATCTGTGCAATGCGACGAGTGGCGTCGGCATTAACCGGCCGGGGGCTTATGCCGAGTACCTTTCCATCCCCGTAACAAACGTGTGGGCGGCCGATCCGAATATCCCGCTCGATATCATTTCCTGCTTTGATCCGCTCGGCAATGCTACCCATACGGCCCTTTCTTTCGACGTGCTGGGTGAAGACGTCCTGATCACCGGCGCCGGCCCGATCGGTTGCATGGCTACCGCAATCGCGAAACACGCGGGTGCCCGGTACGTGGTCGTCACCGACGTCAATCCTTACCGGCTGGAGCTGGCCAAACGGATGGGCGCAACTGTTGCGGTGGATGTCAGCAAAGAGAAGCTGCCGGATGTGCAGAAAAAGCTGGGCATGAAGGAAGGTTTTGACGTGGGGCTGGAAATGTCAGGCTCACCGGCTGCTTTGCGCGACTTGCTCGCCAACATGTGCCACGGTGGGAAGGTCGCCCTCCTCGGCATTCTGCCCGCCGACACGCCCATCGACTGGACCGTGGTCATCTTCAACATGCTGGTCCTCAAAGGAATCTACGGCCGCGAGATGTACGAGACCTGGTACAAGATGACGTCTATGATTCAGACCGGGCTGGATATCTCACCGGTGATCACACACCGGTTCCACTACACCGAATACGAAAAAGGGTTTGAGGCGATGCGGTCCGGGCAATCCGGCAAGGTGGTGTTGTCGTGGATCGACGACTAAGCGGAATATGAACTACCCAATCTGGGACGTCGCATTTGGGTCGGGCCTCCTGATTGCGCTTATCTCGATCGTCCACGTGTTCGTTTCGCATTTCGCGATCGGCGCCGGCCTGTTCCTCGTCGTTACCGAGCTGAGAGCGTACCGGACGGGTGACGCAGGCCTGCTCGAATGGTTGATCCGGCACACCCGGTTCTTCGTGCTGGTGAGCGTCGTTTTCGGGGCTCTGACGGGCGTCGGCATCTGGTTCACGATCGGCCTGGTGCATCCCTCTGGAACCAGCACGCTCATCCGCTCCTACGTTTGGGCATGGGCGATCGAGTGGCTCTTCTTCTTCATCGAAGTGACCGCCGCCATCATGTATTTCTACGGCTGGAAAACGCTCGATCGGAAGACCCACGTCTGGATCGGCTGGATTTACTTCGGCTCCGCTTTCTTAAGCATGGTGGTGATCAACGGGATGGTCACCTTCATGCTGACTCCCGGGCGGTGGCTCGAAACCAAGAACTTTTGGGACGGCTTCCTGAACCCGACGTACCTGCCCTCACTGGGGCTGCGCTTCGCCTTTTCCCTGGCCCTCGCCGGCATTTATGCGATGCTCACAGGCAGCCGCAACCCGGACCCGGCCTCCAGAGCTCGAATCATCTCCTGGAGCGTCCGCTGGGTCATCCCTTCTTTCCTGGTCCTGCCCGTCTTCGCCTACTGGTACATCGGGTCTATCAGCCCGGGGATCTGGTCAAGCGCGCAGGGACGGATGCCGACTGCCTCCAGGTACGCGGTGATCATTCTCATCGCGTCGGCAGTCGCCCTCCTCGGGTCGCTCCTTGCCGCCTTGCGCCCGGCCAGGTTCTCCTTCGTGATGAGCCTGACGGTATTCCTCGCGGCTTTTGCCACCATGTGGTCGTTTGAATTCATCCGCGAATCGATTCGAAAACCGTACGTCATTTACGGATACATGTACTCGAACTCGATCTTCACCCGGGCGTTGCCGCCGGTCGAGAACCTCACGGTAGCCAAGATCCGCGAACTGGGAGTGCTGAATGTCGCCGGATGGACCGGGCACAAAGCGGTATCCGAGGGCAACGAGCTGAAGGCCGGCCGGGAAATCTTCCGGCTGGAGTGCCAGAGCTGCCACACAATCGAGCGCTATCGGGGCATTCGCGGCCTCATCAGGGCTCGCAACTGGGACTTCGACGCGATCCACCTCCGGCTGGGGAGTCTGGACAAGATGATGAACGGCGTGATGCCCCCATTTGCCGGAACCGCGGACGAAAAGCGTGCACTCGCCCGCTTCCTTGCGAGCCTGAATCCCGAGATCAAGCCGAACCGGTCGCCGGTTTTGTCGGGGCAGACGATCTTCGAACAAAACTGCTCGAGCTGCCACGGCCAGTCCCCGGACGATGCCCTGTTCACCCGGACCGGTAACCTCGATCAGGCGGCGATTTACGAAGTGATCGGTCAGCTCAATTCTCTGAACCCCGACATGCCTCCATTTTCGGGCAGTGACGAAGAGCGCAAGGCCCTGGCGAAGTGGATAGCCGGACGACCATTCTGATGAGAAATGGCTATGACTCTTGAAAGCTTGGTGCCTGTCGCGGACCCGGTTCCGTTACCCGCGCCGTACTGGCTCCTGAAGACGCTGCTGCTGGTTACTTTTACGCTCCACATCCTCGCCATGAACTGCATGCTGGGGAGCGCGATAATTGCCGCCGTGGCCCGTTTCCGACGCCGGTCGGTCGACAACGCACGGCTGGCGGTCGACCTTGGCAAGAGGATCCCCACGTTTCTAGCCGCGACGGTGACCATTGGAATCGCGCCCCTGCTGTTCGTGCAGGTCTTGTACGGGCAGTTCTTCTACACGTCGACCGTCCTGATCGCATGGCCGTGGCTCACTGTCGTCGCCCTTGTCACTTTCGCGCTATTACGGTTTCTACTCGATCGCCCTTTCCCGGTCCGGTTCGAGCGGCCGGCTGACTGCCACGGCGGTTGTGAGCGTGCTTGCGGTCCTGTCCGTTGCCTTTATCTACACGAACAATTTCACCCTGATGTTGTCGCCGGAGAAATGGAAGGCCATCTACCTGGCTGATCCATCCGGGCGGAACCTGAACCTCGGCGAACCGATGCTCTTCCCCCGTCTGATTCACTCGATCATCGCCGCCATTGCGATATCGGGGCTGGTGGTTGTCATCAGCGGCCTCGTCAAGAAGCGTTCCGAGCCGCAGTATGGAGGCTTCCTGATCGGGCACGGAGCCACCTGGTTTCTGATCGCGACGATGGCTCAGTTCGTTACCGGGATCTGGTACCTGGTCAGTCTTCCCTCCGAGAAGATGATGCTCTTCCTGGGGAAGGACCTGCTGGGGACCGGTCTTCTCGGGGTCGCCATCGTGGCCAGCCTCGGCTCCGTCATGGTGATGCTCAATGCCCGACATACCGGGGCGGGACGCCAGATTGCGGTGTCGATCGAGCTGATCATCACAACGGTCATCTGCATGCAAGGCATGCGGGACGTGTTGCGAATGTCTTACCTGACGCCCTATTACCGGTCAGACGCCCAACCCGTGGCTCCGCAATGGGACGTGTTGGCGATCTTCCTCGTCCTGTTTGTCGCCGCGCTCACTCTGTGGGGGACGATGATGAAGCGGTACTTCGCGCAGCAGTTTATCCACGAAGGACACGAACGAACACAGATAAAACAAGAGACAGTCCCCTAATCAACCGACCCGGCGACCCGTCTAGGCAGTCTCAGGGTCAACACCGTGACTCCCAGGTTGCCCCCGTACCCCGGGAGAGGTATGTAGTCCCGGCTTGAGCCGGTGAAACCAGAAGCTACCTCGAGAGGGCGAAGGTTCAGCCGACTTCACTCCGGCGCTCGATCTCGCCCGCTGTGACGCCGCCTGAAGGCGGGGCTACATACCTCCCCCGCCCCTTCGACCTCGCCAAATCGCGTGCCGGTCCCCGACCCCAGTCGCCCCGTTGCCCCGGTAGATAAAGCCCTGCCTGGGCTCTCACAGGTCCGCGAGGCGGCTGATCCCTTCGTCCGTCAGGCGAAAGACGGTCCAGTCCGACATTGGTTTCGCGCCGAGAGCTTCGTAGAATCTGATTGCCGGCTCATTCCAGTCCAGCACCGCCCATTCGAGCCGTCCACAGCCCCGATCCCTCGCGATGCGCGCGAGCTCTCGGAGCAACAGCTTGCCAATGCCCTTCCCCCGGGATTCCGGCCGGACGTAAAGATCCTCGAGGTACAAACCCGGGCGGCCCAGGAAGGTCGAGAAGTTGTGAAAGAAAAGGGCAAATCCGACCGGAGACCCGCCATCCTCGGCAATCAGTGCCTCGGCGACCGGTTTCGCCCCGAAAAGCCAGCGGCCAAGCTCCTCTTCGGAAGCGCAAACTTCCTGGCTCAGGCGTTCGTATTCGGCTAATTCCCCGATCAGGGCGAGAATAAGCCCGACATCTTCCTGCACGGCCGGCCTGACTATTGTCTGCACAAGCTCACCTGAACTGGGAAAAGTCGAGATCCGGAAGCATTGCCCCACACTGCTTCAGATTTGTGTGCATTTCGAAACACTTCGAGAGATCGTGCCGGATATGCCCCGGAGGCGCCTGTTCAAGATACCGGAACAGGTAGTCCCGGTAGGCCGGGTGCGCACAATTCCGAATGATCGTCTTGGCCCGCTCGGTAGGCCCCAGTCCCCGCAGATCCGCCAGCCCCTGGTCGGTTACCACCACTTGCACGGAGTGCTCGTTATGGTCGACGTGGGCGGCCATGGGAACGATCGTCGAAATCTTGCCTCCTTTGGCGACCGAGGGGCACATGAAAACCGAGAGATAGCTGTTTCTGGTGAAGTCCCCGCTTCCGCCTATGCCGTTCATCAGGTGGGTCCCGCCCACATGCGTCGAGTTCGCGTGGCCGTAAATATCAACTTCGATGGCCGTGTTCATCCCGATGACGCCGAGGCGGCGGATGATTCCCGGATTGTTCGTGAGCTCCTGCGGGCGCAGCACGATTTTGGGCGCAAAGAAATCCATGTTGTCGTAGATCCGCATGAGCTGTGGCGGCGTGATCGTAAGACTAGTGGAGCTGGCCGCCTTCAGTTTGCCGTTGAGCATGAGGTCAACGAGGGAGTCCTGGAAGACCTCCGTGAACATCGTGAAGGGGGGAACGTCCTCATTCTGGCCGAGGCAGGCCATCACGGCGTTTGCAACGTTCCCGACTCCGGCCTGCAGCGGCAGGAACTCTTCGGGAATCCGACCCGCAGCCCGTTCGTCCAGAAGGAACTTCACAACGCGCTCGGCAATTTTGTTGGCAACCGCGTCCGGCGGATCGAAAGGAGCGACGTCATCCGGCGCATGGTTCTCGACAACCCCGACGATCTTTCGCGGGTCGACACCCATGTAGGGCCAGCCCATTTTCGACAGAACGTCATGAATCGGGATGGGGCTGCGATGCGGGGGCGCCGGAAGGATAGCGATGTCAGCCATCTCGCTGAGCCGCTTGGAGTGGAAGGAGTTCAGCTCGATGATGATCTTGTCCGCGTAATGCAGGTAGGAAGGCGAAGCACCGATGGAGGTGCTCAGGTAAATCCGACCGTCGTTGGTCAGGTCGACCGCCTCGACGACCGCATAGTCAATCTTGCCAAAGAACCCGAACAGAACCGCCTGGGGGACGTGAGACAGATGCATATCCAGGAACTCTACGTCCCCCGAGTTTATCTGGCCGCGCAGCGTTTTCGACGATTGGTAAGGAGTCCGCCAGGAAATGGCCTTTGCCTGTGCGAGCGCTTCATCGAGTTTCTCGCCGGTGGATGCACCGGTCAGCACACGAATCGCGAACGGTTGGTTTTTTTGGTGAAGCTCCCGGGCGCGCTGCGCCAGGGCATAGGGAACGACCTTGGCCGCTCCGGATGGCGTGAAACCGCTGAAAGCAACGGTGGCACCATTCGGGATGAAGGCGGCTGCCTCATCGGGAGTGAGATAGGGAAACCTGAACGAACTCATAGTCTAGCTCCTTAAAAAGCTCTGCGATTCGAAAAAAAAGAGATTGTACTTCGGGGAACGGAAACTGCCAAGAGAGGCAGGAGCCTCTAGCATTTCGGGGACATAATACTTAATTCCCAAGCCGTTACCGCCTATCTCCCCGTTTGCAAAGAATTAAGTTTTATGTCCCCGAAATGCCTCTCTTGTGTGTAACTCCTGCCTCTATTTCCGCCCGCCTCAGATCGCCGCTGATAAAGGGGAGTGTCCCCTTCTCGGTCGCCACCAAAACCCTTCCTGATCCGTCGACACCGAGCAGACGTCCGACCGTCGACTGCCCCGGCGATTCCTCGATTCGAACCCGTTCCCCGACCCAGGCCAGATGACTCTGGACAGCCTCCCCGAAGGCCGCCAGGCCCCGCTGCTCAAAGAGTTCGAGCCCCGCAGTGACACGGCCAAGGCAGGTTTCCATCAACGCGGTGTTGTCGACCGGGGTTCCCATCTGGTCCGCCAGCGATGCAGCCCCCGGATGCAGAGCGTCAGGGAGGGACTCCACCGGGTTGTTGGTATTAATTCCCACCCCGATCACAAGCGCCGGATTGTCCCGGCTTTCCATTTCACACAGGATCCCGCAGAGCTTGCGCTCTCCGACGAGCAGGTCGTTGGGCCACTTAAGCGAACAGCGGATACCGCACGCCTCCTCTATTGCCACGCAGCAGCGACACACCGATAGCGAGCGGGACTCCGAGGAAACGCTCGGGCGCCAGAGCCATCGGCCAAACCAGCGAGAACCAGAGACCGCCCGGAGGGCTCTCCCACACATGCCCGACTCGACCACGTCCGGCAGTTTGCCTTTTGGCGGAAACCACACAGATCAGCCGACCGCCACGGCGAGAGCAAGCCCTGGCCTTCTCCTGGACCTCGGCCCGCCGCCAGAGACGGATCGCCTCCAAATTCGTCGAATCAGTGGTCTCCAGGTAGAAGCGCTCAATGTCGAGCATGAATTGTCAGTCTCAGGAAATTCGGGGACACAGAACTTAATCCCTTTGCCAACGGGGAGATCTCGATAGCAGGTTGGGAATTAAATACTATGTCCCCGAAATTCCTGGTGGCTCGCACAATTCGGTCAGTACGCCGAAAGTTGATTTCGGATGCAGGAAGGCGATGCTCATACCGTGCGCGCCCTGCCGCGGCGTATCGTCGATCATCGCGATCCCGGCCCGCTTGAGCTCGGCGATTCGACCGGGCAGGTCAGCGACGCCAAAAGCCAGGTGATGGATGCCCTGACCCCGCTTCTCGATGAATCGGGCAATCGGGCTGGAGGGATCGGTCAGGCTCGAGCAACTCGAGGCGGACTTCGCCAACCTTGAAGAACGCGACCTTGACCTTCTGATCGGGGACGACTTCGACAGCCTCCAGCGGAATCCCGAGGACATCCCGATAGAAAGGGATCTGCTCCTCGATCGACTTGACCGCGATGCCTATGTGATTGATCGCCTCAACTGTCATATTCGAAGCCTCATCTTGCCTTATTCGTAGTGCTGCCGGTCTGCCCGCCGCCGTCTGCCCGCCGCCGTCTGCCCGCTGCCTCTGACTACATGCTGTAGCTGTCCTGGTACTCGCCAAACGCTTCCCTCAGCACGCCGCAGATCTCGCCGATGGAGGCATACGCGTGCACGGCGCTCAGAGATCGGCGGCATCACGTTGGCTCTCGGATCGGCAGCCGCTTCCCGGAGAACAGCGAGCGCCTTCGCGACTTCCGCGCCGTCGCGCCGCGCCCGGACCTCGTTCAGTTTCTCGATCTGCCGGTTTCGGACCTCCTCAGGCACCTCGAACAGCTCGAATTCCGGCTCCTTCTCGGAGGTGAATTCGTTGACCCCGACGACCACCCTGCGCTTGTCTTCGACGCTTCGGCCGTATTCGTAGGCCGACTGTTCGATCTCCCTCTGGACGTAGCCGCTCTCGATCGCCCGGACGATGCCTCCCATGTGGTCGATCTCCCCGATGTATCCGCGAGCTTCTTCCTCGATTCGATTGGTCAGACTCTCGAGGTAGAAACTGCCGCCCAGCGGGTCGATCGTGTTCGTTACGCCCGACTCGTGGGCGATGATCTGCTGAGTGCGAAGCGCGATAGTGACCGAATCCTCCGTGGGCAGCGCGAGCGCTTCATCCCGGGAATTGGTGTGGAGCGACTGGGTGCCGCCCAGGACCGCCGCCAGGGCCTGCAACGTCACCCGGACGACGTTGTTGTCCGGCTGTTGGGCGGTCAGGGTAACGCCGCCGGTCTGTGTGTGAAACCGAAGCATCATGCTGCGCGGATCCCGGGCCTTGAACCGCTCTTTCATGATGCCTGGCGTACAGACGCCGGGCCGCCCGGAACTTCGCCACTTCCTCGAGAAGGTCCGTGTGGGCGGCGAAGAAGAACGTCAGGCGCGGGGCGAAATCGTCCACGGACAGCCCCGCCCGCATGGCGGTTTCGATGTAGCAGATGGCGTCGGCCAGCGTGAATCCGACCTCCTGGGCGGCCGTCGAGCCCGCCTCCCGGATGTGGTAACCGCTGATCGAAATCGTGTTCCACTTCGGCACTTCCCGGCTGCAGTACTCGAAGATGTTGGCAATGATGCGCAGACTCGGCTCAGGCGGGAAGATGTACGTGCCGCGGGCGATGTACTCCTTCAGAACGTCGTTCTGGATCGTCCCGGTCAGCTTGTCCGCCGACACGCCTTGCTTCTGCCCCACCGCCACGTACATCGCCAGGAGAACCGAGGCGGGCGCATTGATCGTCATTGATGTGGAAACCCGGTCGAGCGGGATATCGTGGAACAGGGCTTCCATGTCGGCCAGCGTGTCGATCGCGACGCCGACCTTCCCCACTTCGCCGATGCACATTTCGTTGTCGGAATCGAGGCCGATCTGGGTCGGGAGATCAAAGGCAACAGAAAGCCCGGTCGAACCCTGGGCCGAGCAGGTAGCGGTAGCGGCGGTTGGATTCCTCGGCCGTGGAGAAGCCCGCGTATTGCCTCATTGTCCAGAGCCGCCCCCGGTACATGGTCGGCTGAACGCCGCGGGTAAAGGGATATTGCCCCGGGAATCCGAGTGTCTGGTTGTATTCCGTCACAGACCGAAGAATCGGGCAGGTAGAGCCGGTCGACAGGCTCGCCTGAAACCGTCTGGAACTGCCCGGAGCGCTCGGGGAACTTCCCGATGGTCTTCTTGACCGATTTCTCGTCCCAATCCTCCGCTGCCTTCTTGATATGCTTCAGGAATCATGCAAATAGCCTTTCACAACGGACTAACACGGACTAACACGGACTGACACGGACTGCACGGACGATGCTTCTAAACCGATCCGGTTAGTCCGTGTCCGTCCGTGTCAGTCCCTGTTCGTCCGTGTTAGTCCGTGTAAGTCCCGCCCGGGTCAAGAGTTCCGAGGTGATCGCTGCCAGATCGGCATCGCTCCTCGCCAGCCTTTCCATCAGGCCCTCCAGCACGCCCGGTTCATTCAGGACAGACTCGACCCGCCCCCGGCTTGACTCCAGCAGAAACTCTCGAAGCTCCTCCTGCTCCGCGCCCGAGCGGATTTCGGCGCGATGCTCGGATAACTTCGCGGCCCTTTCCTCGATGGCCGCTCGGAGCGCCGGCACACCGGTGTTTCGTGCCGCACTGACCTTTACAATCTCGGGGGGAAGCCCGTGCACCCGCGGAGCAGTAAATTTCAGGGTCGCCTGCAATTCTGCGGTCAGCCGCTCTGAGCCTTCCCGGTCGGACTTGTTGATCGCGAAAATATCACCCGTCTCCAGAACCCCGGCCTTGATCATCTGGATGCTGTCGCCGTGGCCCGGCGCCAGCATGACGACCGTGATATCGCTGACCTTCGATACTTCTACCTCGCTTTGCCCGACGCCGACGGTCTCGAGAAGGACGAGCCGGCACCCAAGCAAGCCCAGAACCCGGACGGTACCTCGAATCCCGAGAGTCAGCCCGCCAAGGTGTCCCGCGATTGGCGAGTGAGCGAATGAACACCTGCGGGTCGTTCGCATGGGACATCATGCGGATGCGGTCTCCGAGAACCGCACCGCCGGTGAATACCGAAGAAGGATCGACCGCCACAACCGCCAGTTGCCACTCGGGATGAGAAACCCTCCATTCGGCAATCAGACGGTCGACCAGACTGCTCTTGCCGACCCCCGGCGCACCGGTGATGCCGACAATCAGGTCGACCTGGGGCCAATCCCGGGAGTGGAGCAGCAACTCCGGGACCGAGGAAGGATTATCTTCAAGCAGTGTGATCAGCCGGCTGGCGGCCCGGACTGAACCCGCTCGAACCTCTTCAACTAGCTCCCGCACTCCGGTTCTCTCCGAGTAGCTTCGAGACCGTCGACAGGATCACTTCGGCCGGAGTACCTGGAGTGAAGACCGCCTTGATACCCATCGCCTCCAGACCCGGTACGTCCCTGGGAGGGATCGTCCCGCCGCCGAAAACCATGATGTCCTCGGCACCCTTTTCTCGAAGCAGGTCGATCACTCTTCGAAACAGGACGTTGTGAGCACCGGACAGCAGACTCAGCCCGATGAGCCGCACATCCTCCTGGATCGCCGAATTGACGATCTGCTCGGGGCTGCGGCGGATGCCTGTGTAAATGACTTCGTATCCTGCATCACGCAACAGGTGCGCGACGTACTTGGCTCCACGGTCGTGGCCGTCGAGCCCCGGCTTGGCTATCAGTATTCTCCCCCGGCGCATATTACTCTCCAGGCTCACGCTTCTCTTCTTTGGGCTTCTTCTGATCCCCGTGGCCCTCGGTGAACCACCCGAGCTTCGCGAAAGCGGCCGCCATTGCAGTCTGCGGCGCAGGCTGCGGCCGGGGTTTGTCCTGCGGTTTTCTCGGGAGCCGGGCCCCGCGTGCAGCCTTCCCCTGGTCCTGTTGCTCGGGCCGTCTTTCGCGCCGGTCGCCCTGATCGCCGTCGGTCGCCCCGATCCCGCCGGTCGCCCCTCGGCTCCGGCGGCCTGGGTCGTCTATCCGGCGGTCGATGCTGACCGGCCGGCTGCTCGGGTCTCTGCGGCGGCGCCGCGGCCTGGTCGCCCGGTGCCGGGAGGAGGCCCGGGCCGTCTGGGTGGCCGCGCGGGTCTCGGACCGGCCGCCTGCCCGGCTTCCGGACGGGGCCGCCTGGGCCGATGGTCCCTGGGCCGGTCCGCGGCAGAAGGCGGCGGAGCGGTCCTCATGCTCAGCGAAATCCTCTTGCGCTTCTCATCGACCTCGAGGACCTTCACCTTGACGATATCGCCCGCCTTGACCACGGTTCGCGGGTCTTTGACGAAACGGTTGGCGAGTTGCGAGACGTGGACGAGACCATCCTGGTGGACACCGACGTCGACGAATGCACCGAAGTTGGTCACGTTGGTGACGACCCCTTCCAGCTCCATACCCGGCTGCAGGTCGCTGACCTCGTTGACTCCTTCCTTGAACGCCGCTGTCTTGAACTCCGGCCTGGGATCCCGCCCCGGCTTCTCGAGCTCACTCAGAATGTCCCGCACGGTCGGCTCGCCGAATCGTTCATCCGTGAAGTGCGCGGGGACCAATTCCCTGAGGAACAGGCTGTCCCCCACCAGTTGTTTGACGTCCTTGCCGGTTGCCTGGATGATCTTCTCGACGACCGGATAGGCCTCGGGGTGCACTGAGGACGCATCCAGCGGATTATCCCCACCCATGATGCGAAGGAAGCCGGCCGCCTGCTCAAAGGTCTTCTCACCGAAGCGCGGAACGTTTCTAGAAATCCAGTCGGTTCCGGAAGGCGCCGTTCTCGTTGCGGTAAGAAATCATGCTCTCGGCAAGACCGCGGTTAAGACCCGAGACGCGAGATAGAAGCGGAACGGAAGCGGTATTCACATCCACGCCGACGGCATTGACGCAATCCTCGACAACCGCGTCCAGGATGCGGGCGAGATGCGCCTGGCTGACATCGTGCTGGTATTGGCCGACTCCGATCGACTTCGGCTCGATTTTCACGAGCTCCGCCAGGGGGTCCTGTAGACGCCGGGCGATGGATACGGCGCCACGCAGCGAGACGTCGAGGTTGGGAAACTCTAGCGCGGCGACTTCGGACGCGGAGTAGACCGAGGCCCCGGCCTCCGACACAATCACCTTGGTCGCCTTCAAGTCGGGGTACTTGGACAACAACTCCGAGACCAGGCGATCGGTCTCACGGGAAGCCGTTCCGTTCCCAATGGCAATCAGTTCGACTTTGTAAGTCTCGACAAGGTCCTTGAGCGTCTCGATTGACTGATCCCACTGCTTTTTCGGCTCGTGGGGATAGATCGTTGTCGTGACCACCAGGCGACCGGTTGCTTCGACCACCGCGACCTTCACTCCGGTTCTCAGCCCCGGATCCAGGCCCATGGTGGGCCTCGGTCCCGCCGGAGCGGCCAACAGCAGATCTTCGAGGTTGCGTCCGAACACCTTGATCGCCTCTTCCTCGGCCTGTTCCCGCAGCCTCATCTCGAGCTCTGATTCCAGCCTCGGGAAGATCCTCGCCTGCCAGCTGCCCTTGACGGCATGGAGCAGCCAGCCGTCAGCCGGGCGCCCTGCGTCCCGGATTCGGACATTCGCGGCGATCTTGCGCTCCGCTGGTCCAAGATCCGCAAACGTCAGCCGGACGGGCGGAGCGGGAGGCTGCGGCGGCGGAGCCGCGGGTTCTGGGGAGCGGGAGGCTGAGCTGCGGGCTCCGCAGCCGTCTCCTGCGCACCCGATTCGGTCGCTACCGGATTCTCGGTTCCTGGGAATTCTGCGACCGCTGAGGCGTCGGCCGGTGCTGAGGATTCGTCTGCAGGGGATTCGACCACGGCGACGGACTCACCCACGGCAACGGACTCACCAACTGCAACCGATTCGGCCGCCGCAACAGATTCAGCCGGACCGACGGGTTCGAGCGGTGCGGGGGATTCAGCCGCCGCCTCGCTTACCACCGGTTCGCTTACCGGCGATTCGCTCGCGGCAGACTCGTTCACCGCCCCAGGTTCAGTCGTGGCCGGCAACTCGCTGGTTCCGGCAGTTTCGGTCGGTGCAGCGGATTCGGATTCGGCCACCGATGCTTCCGGGGTCTGCACTGGAGCCGCCTCGCTGACTGCCTCGGGCTCCACGGTCTGAGCTCGGCTCCGGCGCGCCCGCGACCTCGCTCACCGGTTCGGCGCTTGCCTCTCCGGCCGACGGCGGGGCGACTTCGTCGGTCGCCGGCGCCTGCGCGAGAATCTCGGTCGTCGGCTCCGGGGAGACCTGAGTGGTGCTGTCCGGCGCAGGACTTGCGGGAGGCTCTGGCGGGGGTCCCTGGAAGGCGACGGTCGGAGGCTCGGTGATCTGGGCCGCTGAGAGCGTTCCCGCCTGTGAACCGGCGACCTGCTTCTCGCGAGGAACCGGACCCTTCTTATCAGCAGCCTGCCGTTGTGGGTCAGCTGGGGGGTCAACAACAAGAGCCAACTTCAGAAAGCCCTCGCGCCGGCCCCTGAAAAGCGCCAAGGCTCGATGCGAGGGAATGTTTTTCAGGGGCTGATCGACGTCGAAATAGTCGGCGTACTTGACACCCGCGTCTTCTCTTCCCTGGACGACTCGCGACCTGAGAATTCCTTTCTCCCAGACGTATTCGCGCAGCGACCCGACCAGCTCGGCCTTCTCGGAAAACTCCTCCATGAGGATGTGTCGAGCGCCATCCAACGCCGCGTAAACATCCGCGACTCCCTTTTCGGGATCCACGAAGGCGGCCGCCGCCTCCTCGGGCACCAGTTCCGGATTCTCGAAAAGAGACCGGGCCAGTGGCTCGAGGCCGTGTTCGCGGGCGACCTGCGCCTTGGTCCGGCGCTTGGGCTTGAAGGGCAGGTAAAGATCTTCCAGGGCAACCTTGGTCTCCGCTGCCTTCACCGCCGCCTCTAGCTCGGGGGTGAGCTTGCCCTGCTCCTGAACGGTCCGCAGGACAACTTCCCGCCGCTCATCGAGCTCGCGCAGGTATCGAAGTCGTTCCTGGAGCCGGCGAAGCTGGGTATCGTCCAACCCGCCCGTCGCTTCTTTGCGGTAACGGGAGACGAATGGAACCGTGGCCCCCTCATCCAGGAGCCGGACGGCGGCCGTGACCTGTTCTTCCCTGACACCAAGCTCTTTTGCGATCCGCTGATCGACGGTCTGCATATTCTCTCAAAACCCCTTACGGATGAATACGCCCCCATCTACCGGCAACTCACCGTCTGAGGCAAATACCGGAGGATACGGTGGGCGTACCAAGCAGGTTGAAAAACTACACTATAAGCCAATGTCGAATCTCCAGCAATGGAGTTTGTCTTTGCCTCGAGCTGCGGCTGCCGGCAAACGGACCGGGAGTCCCTGCGTTGACCCCCTTTACCTGGATTTGTGGACCGGGCTCATCGGCGCCCGGGCAAGTCATCGGGCCGTCCCTTGCCGCACATTCTCGCCGATCGCGTCTGCGGTGACCTGGTAATGGGAACCGTACCAGGCAACCGCGCCTTCGCGCAGAACGATCGTTTGAGGCGATTCGTGCCGAACTCCCGTGCGCGCCGCCAGGGCCCGCGAGAGCGTCCGGTTGTGTATCACGTCGACGAGGTAGACGGGAACGTCCGGCCGATCGTCCAGGAAACGCTCAACTTCACGCTGCGCAGTGCGGCTGACGGGGCAGCGGGTGCTGTGTTTGAACACCACCGCCAGAGGCTCGGTAAAAATCTTCTCCAGATCCTCCTCGCTGGTAATCTCCCTCATCGGCTCGTCTCATTCCCGGCGGCTACCGCAAACGCAATGATCGTCTCCTCATTGTATTCCGGCCGTTCCAACTGCACCAGAAGCTGCTGCTCCCGACCTTCGGGATCGGGACGAGCGCGGCAGGCATCAATCTCTTCGGCAGTCGCCCCGTTGAAACATAGCCGGCACGGCTCGAGGTCCTGGCCGCCCAGGTGGACGGGCAAGCCAAAGGTGCGACAGCTCAGCGGACGCGCCGAATACAGTTCGCACCGGCCGGAGACAGGATCGAGGACGGGACAGGGCACGTTTGAGAAGCGTTCGAGGAAGGCCTCCACCGACCGATCGTCCTCTGACAGGACACCACTGGAGGTATCACCGGGATACGAAGGGCCGAACTGGCGCATCTGGTCGCGAGCCCGGTCGACGATTGCCAAGGCTCGAGCAGGGTCCTGCAGGCGCAGGAACGACAAGCCACGCCGCAGCCGCAGGAGGTCCAGTTGATTGATGGCGAAAGGACCAATGCAGCATTCCGTGCACCCGACGTGGCAGGCCAGATGCCGGCCGGCCAGGCGACTGCGATCTTCAAGCTCCTGGTCCACCTCCCGGAGGAGCTCGCGGTCCTCGGTTTCCCAGTCCATGGCGCAACAGTTTACTACACGGGAGACACCAGCAAACCAGCACGGGCACGCAAAAGGACCTCAAGGACAACAAGGACCTCAAGGACAGCAACGACCACCGCGGGAGTGTCGTTGCTGTCTTTGAGGTCCTTGCCGTCTTTGACGTCGTTTCTTGCTGCTTACCCTGCCGCCAGTTCCCGCAACACCTTGATCGACTCTCGGGCGAGTTTCTCGGGACCGGGCTTGAAATCAAACACTTCCACCGAGACCCAGCCGCTGTATCGCAGTGATTTCAGGGTCTGGAACGCCTCCTTGAAATCGCGGCGTCCGGTACCGGCGCCCAGGTACTGTCCGTCCATCTCCTGAACGTGGACATGCCTGATGTCCGTGAAGTGGTCAATGATCAGCTCCGAAAAAGACTTCTTCTCGTCCACCGTGTTGTGAAAATCGAACATCGTCCGAATGGCCGAATGATTGATGGCCCTGATGATGCCGGCCGCCTGCTCCATGGTGTTCACGACGTCGGTTTGGGTGTGATCCAGCGATTCGATCAGGATGGTCACACCGCGTTTCTTGGCGTGGTCGGCCATCTTGACCAGCCCCTCGGCGAAATTGCGGGTGGCTTCCTCCACGGACATTCCAGCCGCGTTGCGCTGTTTCGGGGAGCCGAAAACCATAATGGGGCCGTGCATATCGCCGCAGAAATCGATGAGTTTGTGAAAGTATGCCCAGGTTTTTTCTCGGACCTGCCGGTCGGGGGTCGTCCAATGGAGTCCCGCCGGCGGGGGAGCCAGCAGCCAATGCAGGCCGGCGCACTGGAGCCCGTGCTCCTTCAAGGTGCGCACCATCTCGGCTCTCTTGGCCGGGGTCAGTTCGTCGATCGTGCTCTTCACAAGGGTGAAGGCCGCGATCTCGACCCCGGCATAGCCGGCATCTGCCACCAGCCGGCACTGCTCAGCCCAGGTCATTCCCTGCATGCTCTCGTTGCAGAATGCGAACTTGAAATCAGTTGTTTCGGCTGCCCGGAGGCGTGCCGTCGTCATTCCGATGCCCGCCGCCAGCAGAAGACTCCGCCGGGTGATTGCTCTGTCTGACCGAGTGTATTCGTCGTTCATCAAATTCCTGCCTCCCGCTATTCGACTCCAAGCTGTTTGAGAATTTCCGGGTTCTCCTCGTCCTGTGCCAGGATCTTGTGGCACATCTCACAGTCCTGTTCGACAGTCTTTCCATCCTTACTCGCATGTTCTCCGTCATGGCAACGGAAACAGCCCGGGAAGCGTTCGTGGCCCAGGTTGTTGGAGTACGTTCCCCAGTTTATTCGCATCTGGGGAAAGACATTGTGAGAGTGGATGTACTGGAGCTCGGCTATGGCCGACTTGAGCATGGCGCCCTGGGCGCGGGCAAACTCCGCGTTATTCGCCTCGTAGTACTTCCTGATCTCGCTCTCGATCTGCTGGAGAGCATCCGTCCGCGCACCCACCTTGACGAGAGTCTCGACCCCGAGTTTCCTGATGAACGGGATACGCCGGTCGATCCTCCCGCGTGCAATAGACTGGTCGACCGCCTGGTCCGGCATCAAGTAGATGTGGGTGGGACGATTGTGGCAGTCGATGCAGTCCATCGCTCGCGTCTCACCCGAGGGTCTGCCGGAGGCAGCTTCCGGGGTCGCATATTCGATTGCGTCTTTCCCGCGCTCCGTGACCCTGATCCACGGGATCTTTTCCCTCTTCTTGTCCGTGGCTACGTAGACCGTTTCGCGGTCCGGATCCATATGCCAACCGTGAATCCCGTGGCGGATATCGCCTTGAGTCCCGCCGACCCGCAAGAGCAGGACCGTCTTGAGCGGGGTATTCGCTTCATCTTCCGCATACTTCTGAATGATGCGGATCCGGTCGCCGGCCGTCTTGGCCGGCCAATGGCATTCCTCGCAGGTTTCCCTGGAAGGTCGCAGGTTTTCGACCGGCGTGGGTATCGGTCGCTCATAGTTGTTGAACGTCACCGCTATCACCTGCCCGACACCTGAGAGTTTGGAACGCACGAACCAGGGAGCGCCTGACCCAATGTGGCACTCGACGCACTTCACGCGGGCATGCGGAGAAGCGATGTAAGTCGTGTATTCCGGCGTCATGACCGTGTGACAGACCTGCCCGCAGAACTGCGTCGTCTCCATGAAGACAACGCCCTCATAGGTCACGAACAAAATGAGAAGAACGTTGACAAAAGTCAGGAGCGCGACGAACAGCGCAAGATGGCGGACCCTTGGAGTGTTGAAATCGATTGTCGGATATTGGATCTCGTGGGGATCAGACGGCTCGGCGATTGCCCGCTTTCTGCGCAGGTAGATCCCGGTTGGGATCAGGAGCAGCCCGAGCAGGAAGACACCCGGCATCACCAGAAAAGCCATGATACCGATATAAGGCGAGTCGGTCACACCGAGTATGCCGAGCAGCAGGAACGCGACGATCATCACCGCGCTCACCGTAGTGAGACTAGCGCCCAGAAGACTCAGCCAGTTGCTCCCGAGCAGAGAGACGAACACCCAGAAAGCCTCTCGAATCCGTCGTACCATAGCTAACTTACCCCGTTTCGGGAGTTTCGGGGACATAATACTTAATTCCCAACCCGTTACCTCGCGAGTTCCGTTGGCGAAGGAATTAAGTTTTGTGTCCCCGAAACTCCCCGTTATTCTTCGTCACGTTCTGTAAAAAACGCCCCGGGTGCCGTTCCCGATAATTGCGTATCCCGCCTATTATGCCTCAGTGGCCGCTTCTTGACGTGTCGTGCAGGCGCCTCAGCTTACGGCTCGGCTTACTGGCGGCTTATTGCTCGGCTTACTGGTTGACGCTTACACGAACCTGAAACTCGCCGCGGTTGTCGAAGTTGTTGTCATCGTTGATGCCCAGGAACAACCGCCCGGCCTTCAAGACGTTCCCCTGGTACCGGCCGCCAAGCACGAAATATCCAACCGATGAATCGCCGATCTTGCCGAGCAGGGCGGCCGTGTTGGCTTTTGAAATCGGCTTCCAGAAACCCTTTCCCGGAACGCCGTCAGGACCGCAGCTCTCCTCGCTCCCCTTTTTCCACTGGATTGTGCCCTCGGCGGTCACCGCAAGCCGGTCACCGGGCTCGAGATCTATGCCGGTGTCTATCCAGGTAGCATTCCCCGGCACGGCTATTTCCCTGCTGCGGGAGCGCCACTGGCGTTCGTTTCCGGTCGGAGCAGTCGTCTGGCCCTGGCCCGCCCCGGAGCCCGCGGCTCCATTATCCAGAGCGGCGAGCGCGCTGCTCAGCGTTCGTTCCTGATCCTTGCGGGGATAGGGTAAGCCGTTGAAGCGCGCGCGGCAGTCGGCGAACTGCGCGCTGTAGGGATTTGATGCGGGCCGGATGTTCAGGGCCGCCACTTCCCTGCGCATGTTCTCCTTCCGCTCCGCAGGAAAAGGATGCGTATTCAGAAACACCGGGAGATGGCCCCCCTTGCTCTCCTTCTCCAGCTTCTCGAAGAACGTGACCATTCCCCAGGCGTTGTAGCCCGCCTTGTGCATCTCCTCGAAGCCGAGCCAGTCCGCTTCGCGCTCGTCATTCCGGCTGAACTTCAATCCGGCGAAGAAGACCCCGATGCCTCCGAGCGCTCCGACTATCTTTCCCCACTTCTCGTTCTTCGCGCCGACCGCCACGCCGGCCCCCATGGCGATACCCATCAGAAGGAGCTGCTTGGACATCTGCTTGAGCGAATGCTTCCCAACGACGTGGCCGATTTCGTGGCCCAACACCCCGGCCAGCTCATCTTCATTGTCCGCCAGCTCGATCAGGCCTCGGTTTACGTAGATGTAGCCGCCGGGCAGGGCAAAGGCGTTCACCTCCCGGGTATTCACGACAAAGAAGTGGTATTGGATGTCCTGTCGGAGAGAGCTTCCAACCAGGCGCTGGCCCATCCTTTCAACGTAGGAAGCAATCTCGCGATCGCGCACGAGCTCCAGCTTTGAATTGAGCTCGTTTGAATACGATTGCCCCATGCTCACTTCCTGGGAAGTCGAGAAGAAGTTCAAGCCTTTCCCGATCTTCGAAGGATCTCTCTCCTGTTGGGCCATCCCGGGAGCGAGGAGCGCGATGATCACGAAGAGCGAAACGACGGGGCGACAGCGGCGTGCACGGCCGGGGTTCGGATGCTTGCGTTTTGGCGCAGTTACGCGGGTGAAGGGCGGCATACTCATGTCCTTAATGGGCCGAGCCAGGGATCGGTACAGGCTCCACGTACCCGACTTGTGCTCCGGACGTGCGAAACCATAGACTTAAAGCCACGATTAAATCAAGCGGTTTTCCTTCTTCCGAGCCGCGCGCACCGACCGCTTTTCATCCGACTTGATGGGTCGGTCAGCGCCGCAGGGGAGGCCTCTGCCGATGAACGAGATGGAGTTCTATGACGAGCTGGCGACCGATTACGACCAGATGACCCGGTTCCAGGAGAGGCTGGCGACCGAGGAGAGGACTCTCGGACACTGGAAGGCTCGCTACGGTTTCGCGTCGGCCCTCGATGCCGCGTGCGGGACAGGCCTTCATGCCATCCTGCTGAGCCGCCTGGGTGTTCGGAGCGTGGGGGCCGACATCTCAGCCGGGATGCTGCAGCAGGCGAGGCGACATGCCGAGCAGGCGCAGGTGAGCGTCGAGTGGGTGCAAGTTGCTTTCTCGGACCTGTCCGACCGCTTTCCCGCCTCGTCGTTCGACGCCGTGTTCTGCCTGGGTAATTCGATTCCGCACGTGCTCGGCGACCGGGAACTGAGGGTCGCGGTGGAGAACTTCAGGAGCGTGCTGCGCCCGGGCGGCATCCTGGCTGTCCAGGTTTTGAACTACGCGCGGATCCTCGAGAAGGGCGAACGGATCATCGGTGTCAACGAGTCCGGCCCGGCGACCTTCGTGCGCTTCTACGATTTCCTGGAGAACGAGAGGGTTCGGTTCAACATCCTTACGATCCTGAAGGACGCAAAGAAACTGAACCATTCGCTCCGAAGCACGACGCTGAGAACCTACCGGCTGGCCGACCTGTCCAGTACTTTGGCAGAGATCGGATTTGTTTCGGTGGAGACCTACGGCGACCTGCGCTTCGCCCCTTTCCAGCAGGATACGTCGGCGAACCTGGTCATCGTCGCCCAGGCGCCTGTTTAGGAAATCCCCGCCTCGACATTCGCCCTGCGACTCCAGCCCTTGGCACGCTGGCGAAATCGATTACCGGTTACGGATCTGTTTTCTTTTGAACCATTTTCGTTGCTCTTTTGTCTGTAGGCAGGTTAGTGGCGTGCCGAATTCTGACTCGCTCCCCTCCAAAGATCCCCGGCCGTCGGGACAACGACCGGGGGTCTTGCTGTCCCCTCCCAAGTATCAGTTGTTCAGTTCCAAGCGCGCTCCTAAAAACCAGTTTCGCGCCGCCCCCCGAACCTGCTAGAGTATGAGTTTCTTCAGCTTCTCAAGGGACCACGGAGAGGTGTCCGAGTGGTTTAAGGAGCACGCTTGGAAAGCGTGTGTACGGGAAACTGTACCGCGGGTTCGAATCCCGCCCTCTCCGCCATGTCTGTTCGTTCGGTACATCCCCCTGTTCTCGAGGAACTTGAGCCGCCGGGCACGTCCTGGACCGAGTTCGGTACACGACTGGAGCCTCCCGGCCATCCGCTAGCTACGGCGAGATCGTAAGGAGCCGCGCACGGCAGCGAGCGTCAGCGAGCGAGTAAGCGGACCAGCCAACATGCTCTCTAGTCTGGCTCTTGCTGCTCGCGACTGCCCCCTGGGGCTGGGTGGCTGGTCCGCTTACTCGCTCGCTGACGCTCGCTGCCGTGCGCGGCTCCTTACGGTGATTGCTCGCCGCTCGCTCTCGCTGAGATCCATGCGCAACAGAGGGTGCGCAACACAGGGGACACTCCCCTTCTTACCGCCTTCATCCCCTTCTTACCGCCTTCATCCCCTTCTTTGCCCCGTTTGGCCCTCTCTGCCCGGTTTGCCGGAGGGAGACGGCGAACTGGGCGAGAGGCGGGGGGCTCGTTCAGTATCGAAGTTTCTATAGATAGAAAAACACCGACGAGATCAGAGATCGCGGTCTGGAAAACGCAGCAGCGAGTGTGCGCCCCCCTTCGTCTCGGCAAGGCGTCCCCTCTCGTCAGGAATAGGGCAATCGGGCGGAAGGTAGATGTTAAGCAACCAGATCTACCGTGGAGACAAAATGGGCAAGGCGTGTAGGCAGGCAAGCGCGAATCCGGCTCCAATCCCGAGAACCTTACGTAGCTTGTCGCGGCATCGGAATGACCCGACAATCCCGACCAGCGCAGAAACGAATCCGATCAGAGAAGCGCGGAGGATAAAACGGTAGAAATCCTCGTTGAAAACGTCCCATCCTTGCCTTTGCGAAGACAAAAACCCGAGAACCAGAACCCAAGCAACAACCGACCCGGCAACGGCAACCAGCCCGATTAGGTCGCGTAAGCCTCCCCTCGCCATGAATGCCGTCAGCAGCGCGACTATCGCCGCCACTGTCACTACTATCAGAAACATCCAGAAACATCGCTTATGGTCCTCACGCGGCGGCTGGTCTATCGTTGCTCCTCCACCTCGGTCGAATCCCCTCACTCGCTGGTCTTGACGATACCCGAAAAATCCTGGTTCAAGTATTTCCTGCGCTTGGACCGGTCGTCCTCAGAGGGACCGAATCGCTGGTTAACGACCTCTTCGTCAGGGATAGAGGCCGGATCACTGACGTCGATGACCAGACCTCGACTGAGTTGCCCGGCGCGTCAAATAGCTCGAAGCTCTCGACGGCGCCGAGAAAGCGACAAGCGACACGCTGACCGTAGGGGTTCAGGTGCGACTCCTTGGCGTAGTGATCCGCCTCAATCTCGGCCTTTCGGATCGCCTCGTCGTAGCTTCGTGCGCGGAGCAGCTCGACGATCACCGCCACCCCTCGAACTTCTCCTTCCGCCCCGGCATCCGGGTGTAGAGTCGGGAGGCGGCGATTGATCGGATGACCCGGAAGCAGCACGGCAGTCCCGTATGGCAAGTCTTTGGTAGAATCAGCACTACGCGGAGGAATCTGCATGCGCAATCGTCGCAACCCCACAATCTTCACGCTGGCGCTCTCTGTCCTTCTACTTCTGGTTTTCGTGTACCTCCACAACCGGCCCGGAGCACAAGAATCTGAGGCCATCGCGGAAAAGGTGAAACAAGGAGCCCTCCCCAAGGGGACCCCCGACCGACGTGACCTCAGGTCATTGTACGAGAGCCAGTCAGCCGGGGTTTTCAAACCGCTCAAAGACTCGCCAGGCGCAGAGTGGATTAACAGGGCCGCAAAAAAGCGCGACTCCGCATCTCCTATGCCCCCCGATATCCTCTTCCGAGAAGGGCTAGGACTTGTCCAGATAGGCGAGTACAGGCAGGCACGAGTATCCTTTCAAAAGCTCATTAACCGGCACCCAGGTAGTCCGCTAATACCCTATGCTTTCTTAGGAATTGCCGAAGCCTACCGACTGGAGGACGGGGGCCGGGACAATCTTCAACAGGCCGGAATCCAATATCGGGATTTCCTTGTCTTCTTTCCCAACAGCGAATTGGCTCCATACGCTCGAAATCGACTCGCTGAACTCGAAGCGTTCATAAAGGCGCGACATTCCAGACCCACCGAACCTTGAGGCACAACACAGGGGCACAAGACAGGGGACACTCCCCTTCTTACCTCACCACCCGAATGCTTCCTCGGCCGACGTCGCGATCAAGATTTATACGAAAGACGGGGTTCTCGTCGGGGAGAAGGTCGAAAATCTTGGCGCCGGCGAGCAACTGGCTCAACTGTTGCCCGAGCTCGTTCCTGCCAGCGCCGGCCAAGTAGGCGGCTATTTCGTGCTCGAGTCGTGGGCAGGGGGTCGCGTCAGGAACTATTCGCGTCGTTCGATCTGAAGTTCCTGTCGTCGGTGCCCCCGGCAGTACTCGAGTAGTCCGAGACACCGCCGCGTTCCTGATCAACATGCTGGGCAACGCGGCGGTCCGGATAAGTCCCGCTGCAGTCGTGCCCTCAGGGGACACTCCCCTTGTTTACTCCCCCATCCAAAATGCGTAAAAGTGCGCAAAAGTATTGACTGGTTCGGCAACAAGCTCTAGTATCCGACGCGAAGGAGAGAGGTGTGTATTACTCCGAGTTTCCGCAACCGCGTTGTACGGCGTGCCTCTGCGCGTCATTGCCCCCATCCATCTCATTCAGGAGCTGTCCGGCTCCTGAATACCGATAGGCCGGAAGAAGCCGACGAGGAGGACGAATGAAAGAGCGAGATTTATTACATGGCCCTCAAGGGGAGGCCGCTGGCATAAGGAAATCGGGCCCCGGCAAAGGAGTGGAGACCAGCTTCGACGCCGTGGAGTTGATCGCTCTGGAGCAGCACTACTTGGGTGAGGAGGCCAGGATAACTCGCGAGTTGAAGTTGTTGGAGGATAGGCTCACGCGGAAGGAGAATGCACTGGAGGCTTTGGAGGCCCGGTTGACTCAGGGCCTGAACACGTTGGCCGACCTGGAGGCCAGGCTGAGACAAGGGGCGAAATCATTGGAGTTGACGGACCCCAAAGACGGCCAGAAGGGCTAGTCCGAGTAGCACTGGTGCGGGACGGCGTGTAACAGCGTACAGGGGACACTCCCCTTTTTTTGCTCCCTTTTTTGCTCCCTCTTTTACCCCTCCACCTTGGTCGGTAACCTGCAGAAAATGAACACTATCGGAGATGCGGGTAGTCTCCATCTGAAGTAAAGAGGTTGCGGGTTCCACACTGAGGACAGGAGTATCGACGAACAAGAAGACCGGATCGAACGCGCCCCGCAGTTGTCAGCCAAGCGGAAGGATGACCGGCACCGCACCGGATACAGACATTCGTCCGGGTGCGTGTATCCACGACATCCCCCACAGAACCGAAGTACAGAGCCCACCCGTAGACACTCAGTCGGGTACCGGAAAATCGATCGAGAAGTCGGAGTACATAACTCGCCCACCTCAGAAGCGGTTCGGCCCCATAGGCGAAGAGCACCATTTTCCGCGGTCTCGTCCGACTCTGATTTTGACTATGGAGGAACGAAAAAGAAGAACAGAGGACTCTCGTTGCGACGTGTCTAAGATCAGTCCGCGATTCAATTTCCACGGCGAGTTCGGGCGCGGAAGTGAAACGGTTGAGGTGTCCGCCACCCCTGGCCAGCCAGCGGTAGAGCCTGTCGGTCAGGGTCGAGGAGTCGGGGACAGCTACATAAAGCGCGCCAGTCGCCTTGACCGCTCTCCCCATCTCGCAAATTGCCGCCTCCCACTTCGAGAAGTGCTCCAGACTGTGGTTCGAAATGATCAAATCATAGCTGCCGGATTTGAAAGGCAGAGCCGCGGCGTCCAGCTGCACGAAATCACGAAGTCCGGAGAAGAGTGAGAGATCACCGTGGACGACCAGCGAACCGGAATGTTCACCCAAGAGGCTGCCGGATCCACACCCCAAATCGAGAATCACCGCATCACTTGGCTGACACCTTAAGATTGCGTCCATGGTTGGTCCGGCTGCTCTGCCTCGGTTGAGAGGGCGTGGGGCAGTTTACAGGTCTACGCGGTTGTCACCCAGAGGTTTGATCATGCTCTCGGTTCAATACCGCAGTCCCCCTGCCTGACGTCGCTCCCGTGGAACCTCCCTCCCGGCCGTGCGCCACCAAGGCAGTCCCACTCCATAGGGTTGCAGGACCTGCGCCCAACCATCCCAGAAGCGATCCCGCGAAAAGCGAGCCGCGTTTTGCACGGCCGCATCCGGGTCCAGGCGGCAGTCCTCGAATTGACTCACCACGTCGGCCAGGCATTCGGGCCGCGGCTGTCGGAAGAAGAGGCCCGTTTCGCCTTCGATGACCGTCTCTGTCGCGCCTCCCTCCCCGTACGCGATCACCGGGCAGCCGCACGCCTGGGCCTCCACGGGGACAAGGCCGAAGTCCTCGACGCCGGGAAAGACGAGCGCCTTGGCCTGCCGGTACAAATCCCGCAGGTCCTGATCGGAGCGCCACCCCAGGAATTCGATATTGGGGGCCGCCTTCCGGGACAGAGGTCCAAACAGCGGGCCAGAACCGGCGATTTTCAGAGGCTTGCCGTTCCGGTTGAAAGCCTCGATGGCGATCTCGATTCGCTTTTGAGGCACGAGCGAGGAGACGATGAGGTAAAAGCCGCGGCGAGGGATCGCAGCCGGCCTGAACTTGTCCAGATCGACGGCCGGACTGATTACCTTAGCGGGCCTGTGGTAGATCTTGTCGATGCGCCGCCGTACGGTTTCCGAAACAGCGACGAACTCATCCACCAGGCGGTTGGACTCGTAGTCCCACTTCTTCAGCCGGCGCTCCGAACACTTGAGAAGAAGCCTGCGCCACCCTTTATGCAGGGCCTGACCGTAAAGATGGGGTTCCCAGAGGTAGCGCATGGGAGAAAGGCAATAGCAGATGTGCGGAACTTCACGAGGATGGGGGATTCCCTTCGCCACGGAATGACTGATGCTGATCAGCAGATCACAGCCCTCAACCCGAAAGTGTTCGATGCCGCGTACGAACCAGGGGAGAAGATAGCGGTAATAGCGCTCGACGCCTGGCATCCTTCCAAGGGGCGAGACGAAAATGGAGTGTCGCCCGATGGCGGTATCCAGCCCGCGCGTCTTGAGCATGAGCGTAAAAATGGAAAGGTCCGGGAAAGCGAGGCAGAACTCGCGAAGCACCCGTTCGGCGCCACGTTGGTCGATGATCCAGTCGTGCGAGATTGCCAGTCGGGCTTGGGCCATGTTCCCCCTCCCAGCACTATAACAAAGACACTCCGCGACTTCGATGAGGTCCGGCTGATGGAGCTTAACGGCTGACTGGAATCCGGCTTTCGGAAGAAGATAGGAGCACGCGCCGGTACACGTCTGCTTGCAGGGCCGCCGAGCGGGGCCATGAGAAAGAGGCGGCTCGCTCCAATCCGCCGAGTCTCAGCCTGCCGCGCTCCTGTTCGTTTGCAGCAAGGGCGCACATCGACTCGGTCAGGGCCGCCTCGTCGTCCGAGCACAACCAGCCCGCTTCCCCGACGACCTCCGGCAGGCTGCCCCGTTTGCCGCAGAGCACCGGACAGCCGCAGGCCATGGCCTCCAGAACCGGCAGTCCGAAGCCCTCGTATTTCGAACAACAGACCAGGAATTCCGCGCACGCATACCACAGGGGCAAGTCCTGAGTCGGGACGAAGCCCGGGAAATGGACAAAACGGGTCAGGCCGCATCTCTCCACCTCCCGAAACACTTCCTCGGAGCCCCACCCGCTCGGACCAACGATAACGAGGTGATGACTCATTCCACGCCCCCGACAGCGGGCAAAGGCGCGCACCAGTAAGGGCAGGTTCTTGCGAGCATCGAGCCTGCCGACCGCAAGCACGAAACGTGGCGGCAGTCCTCTTTTCGTCCGAAACTCCTCGATCGACGATTCCGGGGGAGGTTCGAAACCGTCGCGACACGCCGGGGGAACAACGCAAACGCGGGCCTCTGGAATACCCAGATGTTCCACGAGTTCTTTCCGAGTGTGATCGGCCAGAACGCAGACTCGGTTCGCTCGCCTCACAGAACGCAGGATGATCCATCGGAGATACGTCCTGTTGGGACTTCTCAGGCAGTCTGGCTGCAGGAACGGGGTGAGGTCGTAGAGCGTCAGGACAGAGGGCATATGCAGGCGAAGCGGGAGCGCGTACGCCATGCCGTGGAAGAGCTGGACCTTGCACCGTGCAGCCTGGACGGCTTGGAACAGCTGCTCCCAGAGGATACGTGCGATCGGGTGGGACGTGGGGAAGCCGGGAGGCACCGTGACCAGTCGCTTGCTCGAAAAACTCCGGCAACTGCCGAAAACGCGGTAGTCCAGGTCCGGGCTGGCGGCCGGCAAATGCTCAACCATGTGCCGCATGTACGTCGAAATGCCGGTCGAGCGGCAGCCCGGAATGTTAGAGACCAGGTGCGCGTTCAGGCCGATGATTGGTTGAGGTTCCATCCGAGGGTTACTTCCGCTTCCGAACGATAGCACGGAGCGTTCCCGTTCAAAAAGGGCAGTTATGCCGGGGAACGAGGGTGAGGTTATAATTCCGTAGCAAAGCGTTGCGGACAGCGAAACGGAGCGTCCTTTCTTGGCAACTATCCGGTCACGCGCGGTTCAGTCGCCGTCAATCTGGGGAGACCCGGGATCTTCCGGGGGTATCCCCCGGTCGCTGCGCTCGTTGTGGCGCCGCCTGCTCCGCTTGCGTTTCCATCTTTTCCAACGCCACCGTTATGACAACTATGCCTGGGAGGAGATTGAAGGCAGACGAATCCTGGTTCTGCCGAAGGTCTTCAACCCGGCGTTGTTTGCGGCGAGCCGATTCCTGGTGCAGAATCTGAATCCCCAGTGGATCTCCCCCGGCTGTGCGGTTCTCGATCTGGGCACGGGAGCGGGTCTGGCTGCCGTTGTCGCCAGCGAGTGGGCCGGGCAGGTCACGGCCGTTGACATCAATCCGATGGCGGTGCGTTGCGCCCGCATCAACGTTCTCCTGAACCAGGTGGAGGATCGTGTGCAGGTCCTCGAAGGGGATCTTTTCGCTCCGGTTGGCGATCGTCGCTTCGATGTCGTGCTGTTCAATCCGCCGTTCTATCGCGGGGAACCGCGGGATGCCCTGGATCGCGCCTGGCGTTCCCCTGACGTCGTCGACCGCTTCGCCGCAGCCCTCTCCCGACACTTGGCTTCCAACGGCTTTGCCTTGGTAGTACTTTCATCTATGGGAGCGTCGGCGGAGTACCTGGCCGCGTTCCAAGCCAACGGGCTCGACGCGGAAATCATCGCGCGACGTGATGTCGTAAGTGAAGTCTTGATGATCCATAGACTTCAGGTTAAGCCTGGGCGGGTCACAGGCCTCGACTAGGGACCGACCTATGGTGATCCTCTACAATCCTCCCAGCAGTGCGGGGCGCAAGCCCATCCTGCCCATGTCGCTCCTGGCGCTCGGGGCATTGTTGGAAGGGAAACACGAATACCGCATCGTCGACGGGAACCTGCTCGCCGACAGCGTGAACGGTCTGGACCGCCTCATTCGCGAGACGGGCGCGGACGTGTTGGGCGTGACGGTCATGCCCGGCCCTCAACTGATGGACGCCGTCCCCACCTGCCGTCAGATCAAACGGCGCTTTCCACAGCTCACCATCGTTTGGGGCGGTTACTTTCCGACACAGCATTACGACGTCTGCCTGCGCTCCGACTTCGTGGATTACGTAGTGTGTGGCCATGGGGAAGTCACCTTCAAATCGCTGCTCGACATCCTTGCGGACGGGGGAGACCCAACCGGCCTGCAAGGGTTGGCTTGGCGCGACGCCGTCACGGGCGAGGTCCGATGCAGTGCGTCGGGCCCGATTCCGCATCCCGATCACCTGCCGGACTTCCCGTATCACCGCGTCGAGGTTGCCCGGTACGTGCGCCGCACGTTCATGGGCAGTCGTACCCTGTCCCATCACTCCAGTTACGGATGTCCTTTCTCATGTAACTTCTGCGCCGTCGTCAACATGGTCAACGGGCGCTGGCTGGCGCAATCGGCGGAGCATGCCGCCGAGGTGGTGAAGCTTCTTGGCCGGGACTACGGCGTCGATTCGGTCGAATTCCATGACAACAACTTCTTCACGGACGAGTCCCGTTCCGCCGAGTTCTCCGAGAGAATCATGGGTCAGGGCATTGGCTGGTGGGGTGAAGCCCGGGTGGACACTCTATTGAAGTACAGCGCTCGCACCTGGCGGCTCTTGCGTGATTCGGGTCTGAAAATGGTGTTTCTCGGCGCCGAGTCGGGCGACGACGAGACGCTGCGGCGCATGAACAAGGGTGGCTCGGCCAGTGCCGACAAGACACTGGCCATCGCGGCTGCCATGAGGGCCTATGGCATCGTGCCGGAAATGTCGTTCGTGCTCGGGAACCCGCCTGAGCCCGAGGCGGACATGCGCCTGACCATGGAGTTCATCCGCAAAGTCAAACGCGTCAATCCTCAGACGGAGATCATCCTGTACCTGTATACGCCGGTGCCGCTGGCCGGGACCTTGTACGATCAAGCCCGGTCGGCGGGTTTCCGATTCCCGAGGGACATCGAAGAATGGATCAGCCCTGAATGGCAGGAGTTCTCGCAACGAAGGAGCACGCACCTCCCCTGGATGCGAGATCCGGTGCGGCGGACGGTCCGCGACTTTCGATGGGTCATCAACGCTTACTATCCCACGGCCACGGACATCGGGATGTCCACTGTGAAACGCTGCATCCTTCGCGCCCTGGGCTCGTGGCGCTATCACCTCCGCATATACCGCCATCCTCTCGAACTGCGGGCTTTCCACAAGCTGCTCTCCTACCAGCGGCCGGAGACGGATGGTTTCTAACCTGGATTTCTCACAAGTCTGCGACTGATTTTTCCGTCAGAGCCGCGCACGCAGCGAGGGTGTTGAAAATGTTCACTTGTGTGTATATAGGCCTGAAAGGCCGACACATATTAGCCCAGGGCGGAGCGCTTTGTGCGTAGCCCTGGGCTTGGGGTGGGGAGTACGGATAAGCCCTGAAAGGGCGGAAGAACGCGTTCATTATCAGTGTCTTACGCCCTTACAGGGCTTCCGGGTATGAAGGTCCGCAGACCCAGGGCTGCGCAAAAAGCGCTCCGCCCTGGGCTAATATATGTCGGCCTTTCAGGCCTAAAGACCCTTATGCAACACCCTCGCTGCGTGCGCGGCTCTGACAGCGGTTGCCCGAGCACGGCGTGAGAAACGCGGACTGACGGCCCGCTGCCGAGGGAAATGGACAAACACGGACGCACACGCACACGGACGAATGCGAGAACGACGTGTCATCTTGGCGCCTGATGGCCATCTGCGTCTGTGACTGTGCATGACGGTCCGGCAGTCCGTGTCAGTCCGTGTCCGTCCGTGTCCGTCCCGTCTTTTCTGGAGCACGATCAGGTAGTGATCGCCAAGACGATTGAAAGGCCAGCGGGAGTGTAGATCGTCCCGCCCAAACACGGCCAGGGCCTTGATCCCCTTGACTCTCAGGTCGGGACGGCGAAACGAACGCGGCGGGTGGTAGTAGACAGCGATCCTCTGACCTCCGCACTTCACCGGGCTCCCTGATGCCCTCAAACGCCTGAAGACGCCGCGGGCCAACTCCCTCAAATAGAAGCGGTTGATCAGGCAAAGGAACAGGTGGCCTCCGGGTCGGAGGTTCCGATCCACCAAGCGGTGAAGAGAGGATAATGAAGGAAGGCAATTCAAACCGCCAAAATCGGACAAGATCGCATCGAATTGACGCTCCTCCGGGAGGCTTTCGGCAAGCGTCCGGAAATCAGCGCTGAAGAACTCCACTTGTCCCGGGTAGGGCCGAAGCTTTTCCCGAAGCTTTTCCTCGGCTTTAGCGACCATCGCGGGAGAAATGTCGCACGCGCATACGCGCAACCCACGCTGAGCAAGAAAGAGCGCATCTTCCCCGGTCCCGCACCCCAGTTCAAGGACGGACTCACCGGCCCGCAGCACCGCTTCCATGTCGGCCCAGACCGCCCGCCTCAGCTTCCGTGTCGCGGACAGGTTCGTGAATTCCGTGTCGTAGGCGCCGGCGAGTTGGTCGAAAGCGGCCCGGCAACGATCGGCCGTCCCGTCGGACGGGTCGCGCTCGGACCCGATGACGCCAGTCCGCCCTTCCACCTGTCGGCGAGTGCACCACATACCCAGACGTCCCGAGGCCGAGTTGAAATGAGCTTTCACCAATGGCAGTAGACGCTTCGGCTTTACCTGGGCGGCCCGCGCGATCGCCACCTCCCCCTGCATCCGGCGGACGGCGAAACCGTAGAAGCGCTTCGAATGGCGGCCGGCGACTGTCAAATCGCGGTCGCTGCCCGTCTCCCAAGGGCTGTCACTGAAAACCCGGCTCTCCACCCGCGCAGTAATATGGGGTTCCTTTGATGGGATAGGCGAGGGTAGTCAGAAAGGTGTCGGGAAGGGCGGTCCTCAAATGCTCGGTGGTGGCCTGGATATCCGCAATTTCCTCCCCATCGTAACCGAGCATGATGAAGAGCCCTGTCTGAATACCGTGTTTCTGCAGAAGCTTCACCATGTCCCGAACCCGCGCGGCATTGGTGCGGCGTCCCATGGCGTCGAGAATCGGCTGGGATCCGCTCTCCGAACCGATCCAAAGCCGGAGGCAGCCCATCTCGGCCAGGGTGCGGATCGTTTCTTCGTTCAGCCGGTCCTCACGGGAGATCGCCTCGAAGGGAACCCGAAGATTGCGTCGCTTCAATTCCGAGGCATAGGCGGCCAACCAACGATGATTCAGGGTGAAAACATCGTCGACGTACCAGACCATGTCCGGATGGTAGGTTTGCGTGATCCACTCCAGTTCGTCGGCGACGAACGACGCCCCCCGGGAGCGGTGGGTGTGGCCGAACACCGCGTGGCTGCACCAGGCACACGTATAGGGACAGCCGCGGGAGGTTGCCAGGGAGACGGACGTAAGGCCGTGGCACCGGCGCCACGTCTCAAGGTAGCGCGTCATGTCGATGGCGGCGCGGTCCGGAAGCGGCAGGGTATCCAGGTCCTGGATATGGGGACGCGCCGGCGTGCATACAAGGCGTCCCGCGTCGTCCCGGTAGATGATGCCGGCCACCTGCTGGAACAAATCCCTTCGCTGTGCCGGCAGAAGGGGAAGCAGCGCTTCCAGGGTCAGTTCCCCTTCCCCTGACACAACCACGTCCGCCCCGCGCAAAAGGTACTCCTCGGCGTAATTGGCCGGCTCCGGCCCCCCCAGGATCACGGTTGCTCCCCGGCTCTTGGCCAGGCGAATCTGGGCCAACACGGACGCACGGGTCATCAGGTTGCAGTAGATGCCGACAACGGTCGGGCGTTCCCGGTCCAGGTACTGTTCGAAAAGCCCCCTCGAACTAAAGGTGGTGTCAAACACCCGGACATCAACCCCCCGGGACTTCAGATATGCGGACAGGTGCAGGATTCCGAGCGGCGGATAGGGACGCATCACCGCCCTTTCGTGCGCGTCCTCCTCGAGAAAGTAACCGTGTGTAAGGAGCAAGTCCATGGCTTTTGACGCTTTTGACCGAAGTGACCCAGCCCACGGCGATTTTAGTATCGCCTTGCGCGGCCCGGCGCCCGCACTTTGCGACGTTACGCCAAACCGGCGTAGAGTTCCAGCAGGCGGGACACGGCGCCCTTCAAGTCGAACTTCTCCTCCACGAGATGCCGAGCCTGCTTCCCGGCGTCGCGCCAGCAGCCTGGGGCGCGCAGCCAGCCCTCCGCCGCCTCCGCCAAAGCCGCGCTGTCGCCGACTGCAACCGCCGGCCCGAGTTGGGGCGCTTCAGGCAGAAGCCCCACGGCTGTCCCCACGGTGGGACGACCGCAGGCGGCCGCTTCCAAAAGCACCATGGCCTGACTTTCAAAACGCGAGGAGAGCAGGCAAACCCTCGCCCCCCGGTAGTAAGCGGGGAGGTCGTGGTGAGGGACTTTGCCGTGGAAGCTAACCGACGGGCCTATCCCCAGTTCGTCGGCGAGTCGCTCCAGCGCGGGTTGGCAAGGACCCTCGCCAATCATGTGGAGATGGACTCCCGGTATGCTCTTGCTCAATCGGGCGAAGGCGCGCAGCGACGTCACGTGATCCTTGATCGGGGTCAGCGAGGCGACCTGCAGGATCGGATGTTCCCCCGATAGCTGCACTTGACCCCGGTCCCCTGTTTCGGGTGAAAACAACTCGGTGTCGACGCCAAGTGGAAACTGAACGAGCCGGTCTTGCACGACCGCATGCCGGCACAGCATCGCCGCCAGGAACTCCGACCCGCATGTCAGACGATGCGCGAAGGCCGTTGAACAGCGAACCATGGAGCGACCGAGCACGCTCAACTGTACGCCGTACTTGCATTCCGGGAGTCCAACCAGTTCACCCCCCATGAATGAAACGACCACGGGAATGCGGAGGAGTCTCGACGCAACCACCCCTACAAATCCCGGCTCATCGGCCCAGAGGGCATGAATCACATCGAATTTCCGGGAACGGTGCAGCCTTCTGATTCCGGCCAGACAGTGGAACAGGCGCGGCAGTCGCCGCAGTCCGGACCCGCGATGTCCGCCGAAGGAGTGGACGCGGGCGCCAAACACCTCGTAATCATCGGTTCTGTACGGATACTGGAGGGCCAGCACATGCACCTGATGGCGCCGGGCGAGCTCACGGACCAGGTGAAGCAAAGCGGGGATGCACCAATCGGCCTCATGACCGCTGAATGCCGGCGTGATCAGGGCGATGTTCATAGGACTCGGGGACGGCCCTCGGCGACCGTCCGCAGCCGCTGTATAATAGGCCCCAGGCCACGCATGGCGCAAGTTCTCCTGGGACAGTCTTACTACCTTCGTTTTGACCCAAAACTCTGGGATGCAATGCAGCCCTATCCCCCGCTCGGAACCCTCTACGCCGCCGGCTACCTAAGGCAACAGGGGTTTTCGGTGGCACTCTTTGACGCCATGCTGGCGCAATCGACCACCGAGTGGGCGGATGCCCTGGAGCGGCACCAGCCCGCTTACGCGGTGATCTACGAGGACGGATTCAATTATCTGAGCAAGATGTGCCTGCTCAAAATGCGTGAGGCGTCCTTCGAGATGATGGACATCGCCAAGCGCCAAGGCCGCACAGTCATTGTCTCCGGCTCGGATGCCACCGATCACGTCGAGGAATACCGGAACCACGGCGCCGACTACGTCTTGCTGGGAGAAGCGGAGATCACCCTCGCCGAGTTGGTGGCCCATCTCGAGTTCCGGGGACCGCAAGGCGCCGAGGATATTCCAGGAGTGGCGGTCGGCGGTGGTCCCCCGAAGGCAGTCGCCAGGCCCTTGGTGAGGGAGCTCGATACGCTGCCGTTTCCGGCCTGGGACCTGGTCGACATCCCTCGATACCGGTCGATCTGGCGAGCGCGACACGGGTATTACTCGATCAACATGGCGACGACCAGGGGCTGTCCCTATGAGTGCAACTGGTGCGCAAAGCCCATCTATGGCCGGCACTACCATGCGCGCACTCCCGAAAACGTCGTCGAAGAGATGGAACTGCTTCGGCGCATTGCAGCTCCTGATCACTTTTGGTTCGCCGACGACATTTTCGGTCTCAAGCCGGGATGGATCCGGAGTTTTGCCCAACTGGTTTCCGAACGCCAGGTCAGAACGCCTTTCAAGTGCCTTATGCGTCCCGATCTCGTCACCCCTGAAGTGGCTTGCGAACTGGGCAAGGCCGGATGCCGGACCGTGTGGATGGGCGCCGAATCGGGTTCGCAGAAGATCCTGGACGCCATGGAAAAACGGGCCCGGGTGGAAGACACGCGCCATGCCACCCGTCTGCTCCGGGATGAGGGCATCGAGGTCTGCTATTTCCTGCAATTCGGTTATCCGGGCGAGAACTGGCAGGATGTCCTCAAGACCATTCAATTGGTTCGAGACTGCCTTCCGGACGACATAGGCGTGTCGGTCTCCTACCCTTTGCCCGGCACCAGGTTTTATGAGAACGTCCGCTCACAGCTCGAAAGCAAGCAGAACTGGCTGGACAGCGACGATCTCGCGATGCTCTATCGTGGGCCGTTTTCCCAGGCGTTTTATCGCCAACTGCACTCGACACTGCACCGCGAGTACCGGGCCCGCAAAGCCTGGGCCCAGGTCAGAGCTGGTGGAGACCTTCGCCACCTCGTCGCCATTCTCCGGGCGGCACGCCTGCCTCTGGACCGCCTGAAACTCGCATGGCTCCGAACCAGGACGTCGTGAATAGTTCCCCCTAGTGTCGTGTTTTCCAAATACGTTGCCCCCTCCCCTTTGCCAGGTCGCCAGGAGGCGCAGACAAAAGGCGAGCGGCGAAGACGGCCTTCCGGAGCGCGGACGTCCCGTCCGCGCGGCGGGCATCTTGCCTACCGCGCGTGACCGCAAGCACACACGATCCCCGGGGAACCCCGCTTGCGCGTCACCAACGCCGGGCAGGATGCCCGGCGCGCGGGCAAGTGCCCGCGAACCCAGTGCGGACGAGACGTCCGCGCTCCGGAAGGCCGTCTTCGCCACCGCCCTTTGCCTCTCCCCTTCCCACTTGTGGGACTTCGAGGAAACTCATTTCCGCAACACCTCACTAGACTGTCCTTTTCTCCCCCGTCTCCTTGTCTCCCCGTCTCCCCGTCTCCCTGTCTCCCCGTCTCCCTGTCTTCCTCATTCGAGGATCAATCGCCGGCACTGCCACTGCGCGAAGCTCTGGATGGGTCGGCGAAGCATGGTCGGGCGGCAACCGGCAAAGCGTTGCCAGATCTTGAAACGCCCTACGCGGCGGCGAGTCGGCCCATCGACCCACGGGCCGCACGAGTTCACGTAGTCGAACAGCCCCCAATCCTCCAGCGTCTGCGGCAAGGGGAAGCCATTGCGCTCAGCCTCGACGGCCAGCGCGGATCCAGGATACGGCAGGTAGAAGAAGACCACGACCCGGAAATCCGGGCTCATGCGGCGCAGTCGATAGGCCACCCGCAGGGTCTCCGTAATGCTCTCCCCCGGTTCCCCGGGCAGTCCGACAATGAAGGGAAAGATGGCCCCGATTCGGTGTCGGAGGCACAGGTCGGCCGTTTTGTAGACCTGTTCCAGGGTGATGTCCTTGGCGAGGCGCTTGAGGGTCACAGGATGGCCTGATTCAACCCCCACCATGACACGCCGCAGACCGGACTGCTTCAGCAGCGGGAGCATATCTTCGCCCAGCCTTGCGGCTTGGTCCGCCCTGAGGGTGGCGGCCCATGAGATGCGCAAGTTCCGCCTCAAGAACTGCTCGGCAATCTGCGCCACGCGTGAAGCTCGCGTGAAGAAGGTTTCATCCTGGAAGTTCACGTCTTCGAACCGGTACTTTTTCCACCAGTGTTCGATCTCTTCACCGACCCGTTCCGGTTCCAGTCCGGACCATTCCCGGTCATAAACAAACGGATCGGCGCAGAAGGAACACCGGAAACGGCATCCCTGGGACGAAACGTAGTCGAGCTGACGTTGGCCCTTCAGGCGAAAATACTGTCCGACGTCGATCAATCCGTAGTCGTGAGCGGGAAACTGGTTGATGTCGGCGAGGGGACGGGGAGGCCCGGAGACAATGCCCGCACCCGCCCGGCTGCAGCAACCTTCCTGGGACCTTAGGTCCGGGTAGCTCTCCAGCAAGCGGGGAAACGTCTGCTCTCCCTGTCCTTGCACCGTAAAATCGATGCTCGATTCTTCCCTGAGACACTCCGAACCGAACAAGGAAGGGTGCCAGCCGCCCCACACAACGGGGAGATCAGGTCGCACGGCCTTCGCCGCGCGACTCACTTTCAACGCATCGGTGATGGGCGAACCGGTCAGGACGGTCACACCCAGCCAGGCAGCCCTCTCCGCCAGACGCTTGATTGACCGAATCGGATCCCGCTCAACGCGGCCATCCACAATCACCACTTCGTAGCGCGAACGATCGATGGCGGAGCCAATCGCCACAAGAGCCAGCGGCATGGTGTAGAAATCCGCTCGGGGATTGTAGAGGACCACCAGAGGTTTCACTTCAGTTCGCCCGTTTCGGCGGACAGCCCCGACAAAGCTTCGGCAATCGCCTCTTCGAAACATCCCATGACCCGTTCGTAATGACTCCGGCTGTGGAGTTTCAGGCAATCGTCCTCCATGATGACGCCCTCGGGCGTTGCCCACGTGGGCTTGCGCGTCCGCAGATAGCCCCGGTAGAGGCGACGGGAGACGAATTCCAGGAGCCGGCCTGGCCCCGGCGCGAGCAACTGCTCCAGCAATCGCTTGACCTGGCTCAGCACAGGCCCGGGACGGCCCAGAGCCGCGTATCCATTGGGTGAGTACTGGTAGTTGGGATAGAACCTGGATACACAGGGATTGGCGGTCACGAGCCGCCTGTAAATCCCATCATCGATAAGGGGTTTCAGATGAATGAGTTGGTTGGCGCTGAAGAGGTCACGACATACCGTTTCCAGGCGTTGATCCGAGACCACGAAATTGAAACAGATATCCTTTCTCCGACCGAGCAACTTGCTCAGCAGAAGAACGCTGACAGCCACGCTCCAGACGTGTTTGCCACTCGTGACAATGAAAAGGTCGATATCTCCGGCGCCGTCCATGTTCAGATGGGCGGTGCTGCCGGAGAGGGCCACGACCCGGGTGTGGGGCACCGAGCAGATCAGCTTTAGAACCAGGCGATTGCCCTGCAGAACCGCCCGGCTGTGGAGTTCTCGTTTCTTCCGCTCGGCGATCAGGTGAGATCGACCGCGCGGGAAGAAGTATCCCGCCTGGTAATCGAGCACAGAGCGAAGACGCCGGCTGGAGCGATAGAGGGAAAGGATGCCGTCGGGTTCCTGATTGCACTCCAACAGCGTCCGGTGCACTTCCTCGAGAGTCAGAGGGTAATGGAAGAGCGACGAGTAAAGGACGGTCCGCAGGAGGGACCACTCCGGAATCGACAGACTGGCGGCCCGAGCATCCATCACCGAGACCTCGTTCCTTCGTCGCTTGAGATTGCCCGACTGGCCAATATATCGTACGCAGGCAACCCCTTTCAACGACGTCAAAGTCGCGACGAGGCGGGGACGCGGCCCGGCTTGCGTATGGCAACGCGGGTGTGCTACATGAGGGACCAGACCGATGGACAGATCACGCCCCCCTGCAACTTCCATGCGCAGATCTACGGAGGTCGCGCTGTTGATGCTGCTCCTGGGGGGATACCTGGCAATTTCTCTGTGGCATCTGACTTCCGTACCCCCCGTCTATGGGGACGAACCCTGGGTGGCCTCTACCGCGCTGAAACTGGCTCGTGAGGGTGTTTTTGGCTCGGATCTGCTCGGCGGCTTTCACGGCACGGAGCGCCACTACTATGTCTTTATGCCGGTGCACCCGCTCCTGCTGGCGGCCACCTACAAAGTGGCGGGATTCGGGCTTCTGCAAACACGGCTCGCATCTGTGGGGCTGGGAATGCTGGTCCTGATACTCACATACGCGCTGGGCCGGCGGCTTTACGGACCCACGGTCGGGTTGTTGGGGGCAGGACTGTTGCTGGTAGTGCGGCTGAATGGGGTCACGCCCTATCAGACGACCGGCATTCTCCTGGTGGACATGGCCCGTATCGCCCGCTTCGACCTGCCGGTTCCGGTGTTTGGTCTCCTGTCCCTGCACGCCGGCCTGTCGGCCCTTCGGCGGGCAAGCGCAGGTTTCTGGGCGTTGGCGGGGCTTGCGGCGGCTGTGGCTGGTCTGAGCCACGTATACGGCTTTTTCTGGATCTTAGTCCTGATGATCCTACTGATCACGCCTCTTCGGGACGGGTGGACCAAGGACCGTGGGCGATTCCGGATGCTGATCGCGCTGTTGGGCGGTTTCGCCTTGCCCTGCCTGATTTACGTCGTGTACATCCTGACCGGTTTCCACGATTGGGTGGACCAGACGCGCCAGTATGCGCCGCGTTTCGGGCTGCTCCACCTGTCGTGGTACCTCCAAAACGTGCTGACCGAATACAAACGTTATGGGCCGGGCCTGGGTCCTCTCAGCTGGAACTACCTGCTGCGTCCCGGGTTTTGGTGTTACCTGCTCTTCCTGCCGGCATCCCTGCTTTACCTTGCCCGGGAGACGATCAGAAAGCGTGACGAATCGGCGGCGATCCTGCTCGCGGGCTGTCTGGTCTTTCCGCTCTTGTTCGCTCTCGTCATAACGAACAAAGTCGCCTATTACAGCCTGACCTACCTTCCCCTCTTCTCCCTCTCCGTCTCGGCAGCGGTTGTCGCCCTGTGGACTTGGGCCAGGCGGGACAACAGAATTAGGATTCTAGTGATGTTGACTGCGGCTGCGGTTCTGGTGAGCGCGGAGGGATTCGGCCGCTACGTGACCGTGGAGAAATCCACCGTGGGAGCGACGGACTACGATACCTTCAGAGCCCGACTTCGGGTCAATGTCCCTCCTGCCGCCAAGATCCTGGCCCTGCACAACTACTGGTTCGGATTTGAGAACCAACCGTACGTCAGCTGGTACGTCCCCCTGATGCTGATGGACGACAGGAGCGGGTCTCCGGCCCTGACCGCGCAGGAGGCCCTCGGCGCCATCAACCCGGACGTCATTATCGTCGACGATCACCTCCGGTCGTACTTCGCTACGGCGCAGGCGAATGACAAGCGTCCGGCCCGGGTGCTGCGCTGGATGGCAGATCGAGGCTATTCGCTGAAGGCAGTCATGATCGATCCCACGTACGGGCGGTTCGAGTTTTACGGGGCCCCGCCCGAGGGTCATTCACAGCCCCAATCAACCGGGTACAAGCGCCTTGCCAAGAACTGACGTCTCCGGAAAGAGTAACGAAGTTCTGATTCTCTCCATTCCGGGAATCGTCGTCCTGGTCGCGGTTGCCGGTATCCTTTGGGCCACGGGATTCGACGGGCTCTATGGCCAGGATGCTTTCGACTACTACGAATACGCCGTCGGGCCCTTGCGCTCAAGCCTGCTTCGCGGTGACGGGCTCGCCCCGAGTTTCTGGCCGCCCGGCTATCCCCTGCTCCTGCTCGGATTCACTCTTCTGACTGGCACGTCCCCTTCGGCTGGACAGTGGGTCAGCCTCGCGGCCGCTTGCCTGGTTGCGGTCTTCACCGGACTGCTGGCCCGCGAGCTTTGGACCGATCCGGGCGAACGTCCTGCTCGATGGCTCGCGTTGCTCGCCGGACTGCTGGCGGCTCTGAATGGCCAGTTGTGGCAATCGAGCATCATGGTCATGTCGGACACGAGTGCTTTAGCCGCTGTGACTATCGGGACCTGGGCTCTGGCACGCTATGGCAATCACCCCCGCGCAGCGTGGCTAGGTCTGGCCGCCGCGGCAGTCGCGTGGGCTGTGGTGACCCGCTGGGCCTACGCTCTGGTAGCCCTTCCCTGCCTGGCTCTCGCCCTAATCGAAGTGTTTTTCAGACAATCCAATGGAAGAAGCCGCCGGCATGCCTTGGGGGTCGCCGGCCTGGCGGTCCTGATTGGGGCCAGCCCGTTGTGGGCGCCGGTCTTGAGCGATCTGACCTCAGGTAAGCAAAACGAAATCCGTTTCGTGGGGGATCTTCAGATTCAGACCTGGAATCCGCAAAATGCGCTGCGGCGGGACTTCTTCACGTCCGATGGTCAACTCCACTATCGCCTGCCGAACGGCTTGTACTACGCCGTCGCTCCGGCCCGGTGGTTCTACCTGACGCCGATCATTGCTCCTTTCATATGCCTGGGGCTTTTTCATGTCTACCGAAATCCAAGCGCCGCCCGGTGGCTGCTCCTGGCGGCCTGGCCGCTCACCGTATACGTATTCCATGCCGGGAGCGCCCTGGCAGAACTTCCGCTTTACTCTGGCCTATTTGCCACCACTTGCGATTCTGGCAGCTCTTGGATTGTCGGTGGCCTTCTGTTCCTGGCGGCTAAAACGACTCGTCGTCCTGGTGTGCGCTGTGGGCATGGCTGCCATGCTATGGTCTGCCGGAAATCTAGCCCTGGCGCAGGTCCGGCGAAAAGAGGCTCACATGGCGGTCGTCCGCTGGACGCAAACGCAAGTGCCGCGAGATGCGACGCTGGTCACTTTCGGGTTGACCGCCACGTTTCGCCACTATGCGAGCCTGGACACCCGGGAGCTGTACGATCTCACAGACACCGATCTCGAGCGGCTCCTGCGGGGGGACCGCCCCGTCTTTCTCCTGCTTGAAAGCGCAGGTTTCGAGAGGCAGTGGTCGCAGATGCGACCGGGCAGGAACTACCGCCTGCTCAAAGACGGAGGCCACCTTTTTCCGCACAGCTCGCGGGCCGGTTACGACTTGTACGCAATACGCTGAACATCCATTCGGGGGAACGACTGTGCACGGCACCAGAATCGGGTTGGCAGCCAGGCATCTCTCGCAGATGTCCTTCGTGGCTATGCTGGCCGCGACGATCCTCCTGCCGCCGCTTGACATCTATCAGGTGCAAATCCCCGTCCCGTGGGGAATGCTGGATCCGGTTCGGATCCCTCAATCCATCATCGGGATCTTTTTCGTCACGAGCCTTTGCGCGTGGCTGCTACTTGGACGGCGTTTGAAATCCGCCGCGCCGGTATTGGTGATCCTTGCAGGCTTCTCGATTCTGGTGATCTCCCGGTTGCCCATCCGCAGTTCCCTGTTCATTTCGGTCAGTTTCCTTCTCCCCTTCCTTGGACTTCACCTGTTGCTTCAGGATGATGAAGCCAGTCGGTGGTTGGACGACCGGCTCGTTCCGATTCTTCTCATTCCGGGCACTATTGCCGCCGGCATGGGCATCGCCATGCATTTCGATCCCTTCCTGTTGGACTTCATTCCGTACATTCCCTGGAAAGTCCAGGCGGGTACCGCGTTCGGCACCGTCACGCGGGTGGGCGGCCTGCAGATCCACCCCAAGCTGTTGGGCACCTTCATGCTGGTGTTTTCGCTGCTGTCGCTCGGGGAGTTTCTTTCCGGAAAACGGAAAATTTATCTCGTTCCCCTGGCCGTCAGCTGGACGTCCTTGTTTGTAAGCTATTCCCGGAGCGCTCTCATCATCTTCTTCGGCCTCTTCTTTACCGCCGCGGTTCTCCAACTCGCGAAATCCAGCAGGAGATCCGGGATGGCGATGATTGCCGGTGCAGTGGGAGTGGCCGCTCTCTTGTTCGTTCCGCTGACGCACCGCATGCAGGGCCTCATGACTTCCGTGTCTTTTTCCCACCGGGCGCAGATGTATCGGTGGGCGGTTCAAAACTTTGACGGCGCCTGGGGATGGCTGTTTGGGCGAAAGGAGGATGTTGTCACCTGGCTGCTCTGGCACAACCCGCCGCCGGACGGCCTGAAGGTGATCGACAACATCTACCTGACCATTGGGGTTCAGTACGGAATCTGTGGACTGCTCCTGCTTTTGGCTCTATTGCTACCGCCGGCGATGGGTCGCGGACCTCGCCACCGAGCCATCCGCTGGGCGTTGGTGGGCATGATTCTGGAGGGACTGACGTTTGACATCCTTCTTTGGCAGAACGCCACCGTGCTGATTGCGGTCTTCACAGCTTGTCTTTGGCAGGACCGAACAATCGCCATTCGCGACTCCGGAAAAGTCGTTCCCACCTCCCTGGAGACCACTCCGACCATGCAGCACGACTCACGGCGCTAGGTTTGGGTCAGAGCCGTGCACGCAGCGAGGGTGCTGAAGATGTTTACGGGCCAATGCAGGGGGGCCAATGCAGGGGACACTCCCCTTTTTTCCTCGCCTTTCTTCACGGCGCGATGTCGTTGTAACAGAATGACTTACCTTGATCGGTGGTGAGGAGTCAATCCGCTCGGTTACCGCCAAGGTTACCTGCCGCGGAGACGGCGAAAGCTGGGGTCCAGCCACCCGACCATGAACCGGTGCTGTCGGTCGTCGAGCCCGGTCTACCCCGCGCTGCCGCCAGTTCGTAGAAGTTCCAGCATCGTCCTGTCCAGTTGGTGCCCCCGGTAGCTCTCGTACTGCACATCGGCTCTCTCGCTATCCAGGACACCGAACGAGCCTCGCAGGTTCCACAGGGCCCAGCCCCAACCGACCTCGTTCCACAGCGCAAGCTGGTCCTTCATCCACGCCAGGACCACCCGGTGAGGAGTGTGCCGGAATGCCCCCCATTCACCGACGTGGACACCGACGCCTCTCGCCTGCAGATCCAGCCAAGGCTCGATCTGCTCCCTGCGGAGGCGATCGCGGTCCCAACGTTCGTCGCCATCGACGGACGGCCAGTTCGGCTCGAACCTGTCGGAGTTGGCCACCCAGGAGGCCTTGTAATGGCTCACGGACATGGGGCGGTACCCTCGCGTGCTCTGTCCAACACCCAGATCGGCGAGTCCGGGGACCGGGGTGTTTCCCCAGTCCAGTCCATCAGCGACGATCAGGCGATCCGGATCCTCGGCCCGAATCGCCTCAACCATTTGGCGCACGACCCGCACGTAGGTCTCCTCATCGATTTTGGCGGGTTCATTGAGGAGGTCGAAGCTGAGTCGACGGCCGGGTATTCCCCGATAGCGGCGAGCGAAAACCCGCCAATGGTGGCACGCGGCCTCCAGAGCGCGCGTATCCCTCCACAAATCCAGCGGCTCGGCCGGCGGGTTTACGCAGTAACCCGGCGCGCGATGGAAGTTCAGGTTAACGTGCACACCGTAGGAACGCCCGTGATCTACGGCCTTGTCGATCTCTCTCAACACCGATTCGCGCAGATCGAACCATCTGGCGGGATCCGGTTCTGTCCAGCAGCGGTAGGACATGGGCAGGCGCACAAAGTTGAATCCCCATTCCGCAACAGTCTCGAAGTCAGACTCGTGGAAAGGCCCGCTACCCTCGTCGCTGAACTTCTCCAGGAGATTGAAACCACGCCACTGGGGCAGCCGGCCAGGTAAAACCTGGGGAAGATTCAGGCTAAGGTCGCGCTTGCGTGATGCACACCCCGTCCCTGCCGCCATTCCCGCGGCCAGTCCAAAGAAGACACGTCGATTCATGGCACAGCATTCTAGCAGCTTGGTACAAGACACCGCGGGGGAACAAACCTGGCCGGGTTTTCGTATCCAGAGTAATTCCAAGGAGAAGTGTCATGGAACTGGGTCGCTTCTTTCGCAGGTCGCGCTGTGCCTCGGCTGTTCTGCTATTGTGGATTGCTCTTCCTTTGAACCTGGCCGCAAGTCCCTCGAATTCAAGTTTTGAGGGACGATGGGTCGGTCTGTTGGCGGATTCGGGCAACTTCGCGAACGTGGGATTCGAGTTCAAAACAGCGGACGAAGAGGTACAGGCTTTCTTCTTCTCGGATGACATGGATGTCGATCCAATGCCCACGGGCAAAGCAACCGTCCAGGACCGATCGATTCAGAGTCTGTTGTTCACCGGAACGCTGACCCCGGATGGCAAAACGCTGGAGGGCACAATTGACTTCAAGGCGTTTGGAATGCCGCTGAAACTGCCGCTCACGCTGACGCGATCTGCTGAAGGCGAACGATCCGGCTCTGCCCCGAAGACGGAAGAGGCCGCCGGGAAGACCGCACACGCAGCATGGGAGTTCAATACGGAGGCGCCAATATATGCCAGTCCTTTAGTCACGGGGAACAGCCTTTACGTGGGTAGCGATGACGGGTACCTCTATGCGCTCGATGCGAAAACCGGACAACTTCAATGGAAGCTGAAGACCGCAGGTGCGGTGCGGTCCCGAGCGGCCGTCGGATCCGGTGTGGTCTACTTCACGAGCGACGATGGCTTCCTGTACGCACTGGACTCCCGGACCGGCAAATTGAAGTGGAAATTCGACACGAAGGGGTCACTGGTCCCCCACAGCGTCCTGGGTCCCGGGGACCAGAAATGGGACTATCTGCAATCCTCTCCGGCTGTCTCGGCGGGGACGGTGCTGGTGGGCAGCAGCAATTCGAACCTCTACGCCGTGGACTGCACGACCGGCCAGGAGAAGTGGCACTTCACCTCCGGGGACACGATCAGGTCGTCGCCAATCGTCCACAACAATACGGTTTACTTCGGCAGCTGGGACAACCACGTTTATGCTCTCGACCTGAAGACCGGGCTAGAACGGTGGAAATTCGACACCCAAGGAATTGTTCAGGCCACCCCCCTCATTTCGCCGTCCGGCCTGCTGCTCATCGGGAGCCGGTATCCTTACCTGTTTGCCCTCGACGCCCACACCGGGACCGAGAAGTGGCGCTTCAACTATCTGGGTTCCTGGGTGGAATCGAGCGCTGCTGTTGCAGGGGACACTGTTTTTATCGGCAGCTCTGATTTCGTTCATCTTTTTGCCATTGACCTCGCGAGCGGGCGCCGTAAATGGGGGTTCAAGACATCCGGTTACGCCTGGTCTTCCCCGGCTGTCGTTGACGGGGCTGTTTACATCGGCAACGCGTCTGTTTCAAAAAGGCACAAGGAAACCACGCCCGATTTCTATGCGGTGGAAGCCAAGACCGGGCGGGAGATTTGGCGGTTGCGAACCGGCCGAACAGCCGGGCATTTCATTCAGGGAGTGGTCTCTTCGCCAGCCGTGGCCGGGGGCATTGTTTACTTCGGCTCGCTCGACGGAAAGGTCTACGCCGTGCCCGTCGGAGGGTAGTTTTTTCTGGACGAGCGCTGCCCTCGGACGACCACAGGAGGATTCGGCAACAGCGCGAAAACAAAAGCAAAACCAAGCCTAAGACCAGGGGACACTCCCCTACAAAATCCCTCCCCTACGAAATCCGGGGACACTCCCCTGGATTAGGCCCCGGATCCAGGCGGTGCCCGCGCGCGCGGCCGCCGCTCATTTCCTTGCCCGCCGGACGTCAGCCGCCTGCCTTTCTATGGCATACTGAGCCTAGAGAAACCCAAACAAATACGATTCTTTCCGGCTTGCGCCAAGTTGCCTTCTTCGGCCGTGGCGACCGGGCTGGCAGCGGCGTAGGCCATCACAGGAGGCTTCATGCCGATCGAATTGAGCCCAGAGGAAATCAGTGAGCTTCGGCAAGTCTTGAAGGATCGACTGGGAGAACTCTCAGAGGAGATCCATCACGCGGACGTGACTGACTTTCGTTCTCAGCTGAAAAACCGTAAGAGCCTGCTGCAAGGCATTCTGGAGAAGCTGGAGCGAGTCCCAGCCAGGCAAACGTAGATGTCGCGGATCGCACGAGCGGCCCCTTAATCCCGGCGCACTGGTAGGAACGGAGGCGGATAATCAGCCCCTCACGATCCTCTCATCCTGAATTGAGGGGCCGCCTGCCGGCTGGAGAACGCTTCCCGACAAGGATCCCGCGTGGAGGAAGACTCCCAATCAGTCCTCTGAAGTCTGGTCGAAACTTCCGCTGACGCCCTGAAACCCACGCAAGGCCTGGCGGACCATCCAGCGGATCACCCGACGGTCGTTGTAGCAAAATGCGAGGTTGTGGTTCAGCGTTGAGAAACAGTGGGGCTGGCAGTCTTTCTTCATATCGCTGAGCTGGCGTGCTTCAAACCGCTGGTTTTCGACCGTACCCCAATCATAGCTGGCCGAATACATCGGGAAGCAGGGAGCCAGGGTCCCATCCACACGGATGACGACATTATTCTGACCCGCCCGGCAACTCCACTCCTGGAGTTTCCCCCGCATGAATTCCTTCATCTGGCGGAGGCGCTGGATCGAGTTGACCATCTTGTAGCCGGACCGGTTCTTGTCGATTACCCAATCGATCGTCTCGTCCACCTGTGGCCAATCCTGCCGGCGAATGAACGTGCTGTTTTCGTCCAGGTGCCTGAAATGTGCCTCCTCGATCATCGGCGACTCGTTGATGTGGTAGTCGGTGATCAGCCCGTAATCGTGAGCGATCTCGGTCAGCTGCCGCACATCGTCTAGGTTGTTCCGGCAGATATTGATATTGAAGAAGACGATGTACCCGTAGTTGTACTGTTTCTTGACCAGATATTCGAAGTAGGGGCGTATGGCGTTGAGAGCTTTGGGAAGTCCCGGCTTCTCGTCAACCACATCCACTGCAAGATTGACAACCGCCATGCCTGCATCGGCCAGGCGATCGATAACTGCGGGCTTCATCAGACGCCCGTTGGTTGGGACATAGATCCAGAAGCCTTTCTTTGCCGCGTAGTAGACAACCTTGTGAGCAAAAGCAGGTCGCAGAAGCGGTTCGCCGCCCATCAAGGCAAGGACGCGGCAGGAGGTCGAGTGCAGCCAGTCAATCGAACGTTTAGCCGTATCCTCGGTCATCCCCTTGACCCGGTTATCGAATGCCCAGCAGTAGTGACAATCCAAATTGCATTTCCACTCGGTGAACAGATAGGCAATGATCGGGTGGAAATTACCGGGAAGCACGCGCGATTTGACATAGGGAAAGAGCCAACCGCGAAGCACTCGATAAATCAGCGGAGCGGACCAGCGCCTCCCATAAGCGTCGCCATCCGCACGAGGCCTGATGAAGCGGGAGTCATCGGCCGTCAGCAAGTCCGGATGCTGCGGGAAAATGGGCTCCGGCAACTGCTGAGCTGCGCCCGGGGATGGGAGCGTGGGTCGAGGACCGGTTGTCGTGAGGAATCCATGCAGAGACGGGGCCACGCGGAAAGAAGGGGTGGGGGCTGCCCTTCGCTGAGGTGCCTCCTGCTCGCTCATTTCGGCATTCTCCTTTCGGATGTTCGGTACTCGAGGTGACGAGGACGGTTCCGAGTCAGATCAGAAAGCCGATGGAATCTTCACTCCGAGAATAGCAGACAGGGCCTGCGGGAACAAACCGACGGGACACGGGGGGACAGGGGACACTCCCCTGTAGATGACGACGAAACCAGGGGACGAAAAATAGGACAAAGACAGGGGACAGTCCCCTGCAGAATGGAGTCGCACCGACTGCCCCGTGGGCTCCCTTTTCCGTTGTACGATAGAGCTTTAAGGAGGAGATGCATGCAGACTATCGGCTTTGTCGGACTGGGGAAGATGGGCCTTCCGATGGCGCGAAATCTGCTCCAGTCGGGATTCGCTGTCCGGGCCTTCAACCGCACTCGATCAAAGGTAGACGAGCTGGTACGCGACGGCGCGATATTGGCTGAAACGCCTGAGCAGGCGGCCGTCGATCGAGGGGCGATCGTGATCACTCTCCTAGCAAACGACGCGGCGGTGGATCATGTCGTAACCGGGCCGAACGGACTCCTGCAGGCGGCGCCCGGCCTCACTCACGTTTCGATGAGCACCATCTCGCCCGAGACCTCGCGCCGGCTGGCCCGTCTTCACGCCGATCGGGGCGACACGTATGTTTCGGCCCCCGTGTTCGGCCGTCCGGACGCCGTTGCCGCCCGCCGGATACTCATCTGTATCAGCGGCGGCGCGGACGCCAAAAAGCGCATCCAGCCCATCCTCCAGGCAGTCGGCCAGCCAATCGTAGATTACGGCGAGGACCCCGGGGCGGCCAATGTCGTGAAGCTGGCCGGGAACTTCCTCATCGCGGCCGCAATCGAAGCGATGGCTGAATGCTTCGCTTTCGCGGAGAAAGGCGGCGTGGATCCAAAACGTCTTGCCGAGATGTTCGGGGCGACTCTGTTTTCCTGTCCGATTTACCAGAACTATGGTCGCACTATTGCCGAGGCAAGCTTCGACAAAGTCGGATTCGCGCTCCCGCTTGGCCTGAAGGATCTCGAGCTTGTCCGGGATACCGCTGCTCGCAACCTGGTCCCCATGCCCTTTGCCGCCATCGTTCGAGACCGACTGATCGCCTCGCTGGCCAAAGGCAGGGACCAACTGGACTGGACAGGGTTCGCGCTGGAAGTCGCCGAATCGGCGGGAATCAAAGCTCGCTGAAGCGGTACAATCCGGGTGGCAGGATCGTTGAGGCAGGAGCAGACACACTGGCTCCTCCCGCCTCATAGCGAACTGAAGAACGAACGGGCCGTTTCTTCAGCCCAATTGGAAGCGGCTAGATCATCGAATAATCGTAGGGTTTTCGCATCTCCCGACTGACCCAACGGCTCGCCTCGGCGTCCCCTACGAAGTCCTCTTTGACCGGGTCCCAGTTGAGTTTGCGGCCAAGCCGGACGGCAGTCGCACCCAGGTGGGCTACGGTCGCCGAACGGTGCCCCACCGACGCCGGGCAGATCGTCGGCTTGCGGGACTTCACGCAGCCCAGAAAGTTGTCCATGTGGTCATTGCTGACATAGACACGCTTGGCACTTTCAGGCAGTTTTTCGGTGAGCAGAGAACGCTCGCTGGCGTTGATAACCCCGCGAGTGACCCAAATCCAGCCCTCGGTGCCGATGAATTTGATGCCGTGCTGCTGCCCGTTCGGGTCCTTCACTTCACCGTTCCATTCGCTGGCCGTCGTGCTGCGGCAACTGTGGACGACACCGTTGGGATACGTCCATTCGATTTCGTACTCGCTTGCGGCCGTGTACCCACCGGGAATCATCTCGATCAGGGGCTTGCCTACGACACTCACCGGCCCCGAGTTGTCCATGTCCAGTGCCCACAGTACGATGTCGTTGTGGTGCGCGCCCCAGTCGGTGATGGTGCCGGCGGAGTACTCCCACCAGTAACGGAAGGAGAAGTGAGTCCGCTCCTTGACATAGTCAACCTTGGCGGTCTGGCCCGTCCAGAAGTCGAAATCGAATCCCTCCGGAACTGGTCCCGTGGGGAACGGACCGCCGCGCAGGCCCGCGGGAAGCCAGACTTCCGCACGCTGAACCTTGCCAATCCGGCCGTTACGGATGAGCTCGACGGCCAGTCGGAAGTGCGAACTGCTCCGCTGCTGAGTTCCGGTCTGCAGGATGCGTCCCGTCTGCTTTTGCACTTCCACGACCCGTTTCCCCTCGTCAATGGTCAAGGTCAACGGTTTTTCACAGTAGACGTCCTTGCCTGACCGCATGGCCGCGATTGAGACCAGGGTGTGCCAGTGATCGACGGTTGCGCAGATCACTGCGTCGATATCCTTGCGTTCCATCACCTTTCGGAAATCCGAATAGCCGTCGGCTCCGGGAAACATTTGTTTGACCCGCTCCAAATGACTGGCGTCAACGTCGCACAGGGCGACGATCTTCGCAAGGCGGGATGCGTTTCTCACATCCCCGGTCCCCATGCCTCCGCAGCCGACCAGGGCGACTCGCAATTGGTCGCTCGGCGCAGTAGACGGAGCAGGCGTGGCTCCGGCCTGTGCACGGAGCTCTTCCGCATACCAGGCCGGAAGGGTGGAAGCCGCCGCCAATCCAGCGGCTGACTGCATAAATTGACGACGAGAAACGCGAAACGGGTTCTGTACCATAGTAATCGTCCTAGCCTATCCCCGAATCCTAGTTGACGGTCGTTCAAGAGGTCAATACGTCATTTGTGATAGTACCTATCTCAAATCCACCTCAGTCCTCGGTTTCATGCCCACCATTAACACTCTCGTGATATAGTCAACTCGCTTATCATTCATGTTAAGGGCGGCGACTGGGCCACCAGAGGGAACGACGCTGTGAGAGGGAAGCGTTTCTTCAATGGTTTGAGCTTCCGCGTAATCTGCGGCTTGGTGATCGCCCTGCTGCTTGTCGGCATTCCGTTTTTTGTCTTTTTCCACCGGCTTCATGAACGCCAGTTGATCCAGAGCATACGAGAGCCGATGGCGGACCTCAGTCAGCTCATCCTGAGCAGCCTCCAACGGCGCATGCTCGAGCACCAGCCTCACCTGCTTGATCCGGACATCAGACAACTCTCGAGGGAAGCGGGGGGAGCGAGGATCATGATCCTTGATCAGGAGGGTCAGGTCCGGGTTTCAACCGACAGCCAGATGTTGGGTAGAACTTTCTTCAAAGGAGGAGAACTGTGCTCTTCCTGTCACAACCGGAAACCAGTTGCCGAACAAGCCATGATCATCGGTAGCCGGAACGACGAATACGGCCGCAACATGCTCGTTATCAGGAACAAGGAGACTTGTTTCAACTGCCACCCCTCGGGGAACCCCATCAACGGTACGCTCATTGTCGATCTTCCCATGGCGCAGGCGAGAACGCGATTTCACTCGGACATGATGGACATGCTGATCCTGGCCGGAAGTATGCTCGGGATCACAATCATCGTGCTGAGTGTCCTGGTCGACCGCCTGGTGGTGAGGAGAGTCAAAGCAGTTGAAAAGACTACGGTTGCAATTCGGGGCGGAAACCTGGACGAGCGCGTGAGGGTGACAGGGAAAGACGAAATCGGTGATCTGGCGGCAGGCCTGAATGTGATGACCGCGAGTCTGAAGCATTCGCTGGAGCAAATCGAGCGACACAAGGATTACCTTGAGAAAGTGATCAACAGCATCGAGGACGAGATCGTCGTCGTGGATCGAGGATTTCGCATCGTGTCGGCCAATCGGGCCTACATCGTGGCAACCGGCCAGGCCAGGGACGGACTCCTTGGGCGCTCCTGTCAAGGCCAGCTCGACCAGTTGCTGTGCGAATCCGACATGCAGCAGAAATGCCCGGCCCGGACGACTTTCCGAACCGGCACAGTCGAGAAGTGCCTTCGTCGGTCGAGGACCGCAGACGGGCATGAAAAATTCGTCGAAATTCACAGTTACCCCTTGACCGACGACGATGGACAAGTCTTTCAGGCGATCGAGGTGCGCCGGGACATCACCGAGCGAAGGGCCCTGGAGGCAAACCTATGTCATTCGGATCGGCTGGTATCCCTGGGATTGCTGGCTTCCGGAATGTCACACGAGATCAACAACCCACTGGCTTCCATCCTGGCATCAAGTGAAGGACTGGCGAGACGGCTTGCGCGGAGGGAGTCGGCCGAGGGCCAGAAAGACGAGATCCTGGAGTACCTCCAGCTGATTAGTAACGAGGCGATGAGGGCGAAAGCGATTACCGAGCGTCTGCTCATCCTCTCGAGGAAATCCGAATCGCGCGCCTATCTGCTTTCCGTCAATCGATCTCTGTGTGAAACCGTTCGCCTGATCGAGTTCCAGGCCCAGAGCAAAGGCATAAGAATCATTGAGCAGTATGCGGAGAACCTGTCGGAAATCAAAGGAGACGACCCGGCACTGCGGCAGGTTTTCCTGAACCTGATTCTGAATGCGATCCAGTCGACAGAGTCCGGTGGCCAGATAACGGCGAGCACAGCCGCGCTTGACGGTGTGATACAGGTCGAAATCGCGGATACGGGGTGCGGAATACCGCCTGACGAATTGCCGCATCTGTTTGAACCGTTCTACTCAAAGAGAGCCGAGGGGAACGGAACCGGGCTCGGTCTTTTCATCTCCAACACCCTGATTCGACAGATGGGAGGAGAACTGCGGGTCAGCAGCCGCGTCGGGGGCGGGAGCAGGTTTACGCTTATCCTCCCCGCCGACCCGGGTCCGCGCGCGCCATCGGCGGACGAGCACCCGGCATAGAGGAGCATCAGCATGACAAGAGCGCCATTGCGCCTGCTTGTTGCGGACGACGAGGAGACATTTCGGAGAATCCTGATCCGGGAACTCACGGAGATGGGGTTTGAGGTCCGGGGCGTGGCCGGCGGTAGGGAGGTGCTGCGACGTCTGAGCGAAGAAGACTTCGAGGTTGTGCTTCTCGATGTCAGAATGCCCGACCTGAACGGCCTCTCCGTGCTCAAGGCAGTGAAGGAGGCCCACCCACTCACCGAAGTGGTCATGCTGACCGGACATGGGACGATTGATGATGCGATCACAGCAATCCGGAACGGAGCGTGCGATTACCTGACCAAACCATGCAAACTCGAGGAACTGGAAGCCGTCCTGTTGAAGGCGGCCGAGAAGAGAGATCTCCAGTGCCGCAATCTGGTGCTGAACCAGGAGTTGTCACGACGTGACGGGTTGGACCAGTTTCTGGGCAGGAGTCCCAACCTCCAGGCGGTGCTCAGACTGATAGGGAAAGTCGCGGAAAGCGACTCGACGGTGCTGATCCAGGGGGAGAGCGGAGTCGGCAAAGAGCTGGCTGCGCGGGCCGTGCATCGGCAAAGCCGGCGACGCGATCAACCATTTATTGTCGTCGACTGCACTTCGCTTCAGGAAGAGCTCCTTCAGAACGAGCTTTTCGGTCATGAGAAAGGTGCGTTCACCGGCGCAACCGCCCAAAAACACGGTCTTCTCGAAGTGGCCGACAAGGGGACAGTGTTTTTTGACGAAATCGGGGAAATGACGCCCAGCTTGCAATCCAAGCTGTTGCGGGTGATGGAAACCGGGAGCTTCCGGCGAGTAGGCGGGCTCAAGGACATCCAAGTGGATGCGCGCATCATTGCTGCAACGAATCGTGATCTCAAGGAGAGATCGTCAGCCGGCTTGTTCCGCAATGACCTGTATTATCGGCTGAACGTCTTCAGCATCACGATTCCGCCGTTGCGGGAGCGAGTTGAGGACATCGAGCTTCTCGCTAACCATTTCCTTCAGAGCCGAATTGTGCCCGGGCGCGGAAAAGTGGCGATCACCCGGCAAGCGCTCGAGTTGCTCAGGACCTACGCGTGGCCAGGTAACGTTCGCGAGCTTCGGAACGTCATTGAGCGGGCCTTGATCCTGGCCGAGGGTGACTGCATCGACACGGAGCATCTGCCAGGAAGCCTTCAAAGCAAGACCGCATCTCTCTTCGATTATCCGGAAGGCAAATTGCCCACACTAGAGCAGGCCGAGAAGCTATACATCGGCAGGTTGCTCCGCGAGAACGCAGGCAATCGCGCCCGGGTCGCGAAAATCCTCGATATCAGCGAGCGAAATCTATACCGGAAGATCAAGGAATACGGATTCTGACCGTCCTGACATTTTGTCAGGTGACCGCCCAACCGATAGCCATCCCCCTTAGAGCGGGACGTTTCCGGCCTCCGGCTCCCCCCAAGTCCTGACAATTCGTCAGGCTGCCCGCAGTGATGGTGGGCATCCCTTACAGGTCAACTCCTTTTAAACCATCAGTTTGCCCCAGTGGATCGCGGAGTGCTAAGGAATCAGGCGGAGGCGAAGGATGAGATGGTGGTCAGTCAATCAGACGATTCCCGCGGTGCTGCTGTGCGGGTCTCACGACCTTGATCTGCGGGAGTTCCGATCCCTGATTTCCCGCCAGGGGTATGAAGTTCAGACGGCGGTGAACCCAGTCAACGCTATTCGCCGAGCACGTGCCTCGGGCTTCAAAGCAGCCGTTCTTCTGGTCGCGAGTGGGGATCCTGACTGGTTGGAGTCCATTCCGGTTCTGAATGACCTCTTCCCCGCCCTTCCGCTCATCGTTGTCGCGGATCAGGACTGTCTGGAGACGGAGAGGAAAGCCCGAGAGGGAAGGATCTTCTATTACCTCTTGAGGCCGGTCGACATCCCGGAAGTGAGAGCGGTGCTGAAAGACGCCACTGGACACGCAAGCCTGCACCAAGGAGGGCAGACTTATGGAACGAACGAGTAAGAAATCGACGAGGCGGGGCTTCGTCAACTACCTCCTGAATACGAGCATCGGAGCAGTCGCAATCTCGGTTCTCTACCCGGTGCTCAGTTTCCTGACCCCGCCCCGCATCGCCGAGTCCACCCAGGGGACAGTCACTGCAGGAAAGATAACCGACCTCGCGCCTAACTCCGGGAGAATCTTTAAGTTCGGGTCGAAGGCCGGGCTCTTGATTAGAACTCCATCGGGTGAACTCAGGGCATTCTCTGCGACATGCACACACCTGGATTGCACCGTGCAATACCGGGATGATCTTCAGGGCATCTGGTGCGCTTGCCACGACGGTCACTACGACCTGAACGGTAGAAACATTGCCGGACCTCCTCCCCGACCCCTTGATCAGTACGTGGTTAATGTCAGAGGCGACGAGATCATTGTCTCGCGAGGATAAGCGGATGAAAGGAACCATCGAGCACAAGACCGGGTCACCCGGCGCGCCCACTCAGCCGGAACCAGGAAGCGTGGGCGGCTGGCTGCGTGAACGGCTGGGATCTGCTTCTCTGGAAGCCCTCATCGCCAAGAAAACCGTGCCGCTTCATCGACACTCGCTCTGGTACTACCTGGGCGGCATGACACTCTTTCTTTTCACTATTCAGGTGGCGACAGGCATCCTGCTGCTTCTTTACTACCGGCCCAGCGCAGAAGAGGCATTCGAGAGCGTTCAGTTCATCATGACTGACGTCTCATTTGGCTGGCTGGTTCGGTCGATCCACAGTTGGTCCGCCAATCTTATGATCGCCACCCTGTTCGTGCATATGTTCAGCGTGTACTTTCTGAAGGCATACCGGAAGCCACGCGAATGCACGTGGGTGACGGGCGTCCTCCTGCTATTCTTATCCCTCGCGTTTGGTTTCAGCGGCTACCTTCTTCCGTGGAACAGCCTTGCTTTCTTCGCGACGCGGGTAGGCACCGAGATTCCGCGCGTGATTCCCGGAGTTGGCGAATTCTTCATGCGATTCCTGCGTGGGGGAGACGAGGTCACGGGGGCGACGCTCACTCGGTTTTTCGGATTTCATGTGGCGATCCTCCCGGCGGTCACTACGGTGGTGCTCGGGGTCCATGTCTGGCTGGTGCAATATCACGGAATGAGCAGGCCGCTGGGTGAAAGCCGGCAGCAGGCTCGAGAGATGAAGTTCTTTCCGAACTTCCTCTTGCGCGACGCGATGGGTTGGCTCTTCGCGCTTGCTCTGCTGGCTGCCCTTGCCGCCATCTTCCCCTGGGAACTGGGCGAGAAGGCAGATCCCTTCGCGCCCGCTCCCGCCGGCATCCGACCCGAGTGGTTCTTTCTGTTCTCCTTCGAAACGCTCAAGTTGCTCCCCGCCCACATCCTTTTCATTGAAGGCGAGATGGTGGGAGTCGTGGTTTTTGCAGCCGGCGCCTTGTTTTGGCTCCTGGTTCCCTTCCTCGACAGAAAAGCGGCACGGGATGAGCCAAGCCCCGTCTTTACCCTTCTCGGAATACTGATCGTTCTCTACATGGCCGTAATGACCGGCATCGGTTTCCTTGTTTAAGAACTGGAGAAAAGCCGTGCGCAAAAGTCGATTCGAATCACGAGGAACTGGTGTTCGACACCTGCTCCTGGTTTGTCTTCTTGCAGTAAGCACCGCGCTCTGGGTTCTGGGACAGGCGGCGGGAGCCGAACCGACTGAGACGGGTCCGGGCAAAGGAATTGATCACTGTGTCAACTGTCACAAGGATTTGGGTGACGACCTTGCTCTTCCCGTTCAGCTGGCCGAAGGGGACATTCACCTTCAGAAAGGACTGGGTTGCGTGGGATGTCACGGTGGCGATTCCACCCAGGCCGATGCCGAACGAGCAATGGACCCGACGAAAGGGTTTACGGGACATCCGGTGCCTTCTGCCGTGCCTTCATTGTGCGGCAAGTGCCACAGCGATGCGGCCTTCATGAGAAGGTACAACCCCGCACAGCGGGTGGACCAGGAGGCGGAATATGCCACGAGCGTCCACGGAAGGAAGTTACGGTTGGGGAATAACAGGGTCGCCACCTGCGTGAGTTGTCACGGCAGCCATGGCATCCGCCCGATCAATCACCCGCAGTCGCACGTTTATGCGCTGAATGTCGCGAAGACCTGCGGGAAATGTCATTCCGACCCGAAGCATATGCAGTCGAGCCTGCCCACGCGACAAGCCGACGACTACGCCAAGAGTGTCCATGCAGAGGCTCTGCTGAAAAAGAACGATCTATCAGCGCCAACCTGCAACGACTGCCATGGGAATCATGGCGCGTCTCCACCCGGGGTGACATCCGTTGCGAACGTCTGCGGCACTTGCCACACGCGACAAGCGGAAATGTTTCGGAAGAGCGTTCACAACGGTGCATTTCGCGAAATGGGCCAAGCTGAGTGCGTTGTCTGCCATGACAATCACCGAGTACTCAGGCCGGACGATAGGTTGTTGGCGGTGCGTGAGAATTCGGTGTGCACCACCTGCCATGAGGCCAAGGACGCTGGATTTGACGCGGCGGAGAAGATGAACATGGCCATTGGTGACCTCCGGGAAAGATTGGAAGGGGCGACACAACTGATTGACCGCGCCGAGAAGGCCGGGATGCCGGTCAGCCGGGCCAGGTTTGCGGTCGGGGAAGGTCATGACGCACTCATCAATGCCAGGGTCCTGGTTCATACCTTTTCGGCAGCCGAGGTCAAAAACGAGACGGATAGAGGGATGACGATCGCCAAGCAGAGTCACCGGATGGGGCAGGGTGCTTTGGCGGACCTTCAGTTCCGGCGGAAAGGTCTGGGAGCGTCGTTACTGGTGATCCTGGTGGCGCTGGTTGCGGTTTACCTGAAGATTCAACAGATCGAGCAGGCAGACAAGTAAGACTGCCCGACGGAGGCCAGGTCCCGGTCGCTGCGGCACCAGGCGAGCAATCAGGCACCGGGAGTCTCCAAACAAGAGCGCACCTATGAGGAGGCGCTATGAAGAACCAGAATTTGTGCTTTGTCTCCTGTTTCGCCGCCTTTTTGGCCTTGGTCTCCTGCGGCTCTTCGGAGCCGGAGCCGGAACCCCTTGTCTTCGAACCCGGCCAATTCACTTCAGCCGAGAAATGTGGAAACTGTCACAAAGACATCTATGGAGCATGGAAAGGGTCGCTCCACGCTCGCGCGACCCAAGACAAGATTTTCCGGGTCTCTTACGACGAGGCGCTGGTACTCGACAAGCAGGAAGCGGAGCGAATCTGCATGATCTGCCATGCTCCGACGACCCTCGTTGCCAGTGGGTCGAAAGGCGCACCGGAACTGGCTGTTGAGGGAGTGACCTGCGACTTCTGTCACTCCCTGGCTCAAACCCATCTTTCTCAGCCGAATCCGTTTGAATTGAAGGTCGGGCGAATCAAGCTTGGCCCTGTCCGTGATGCCGTCTCGCATGGCCACGGAGTTCAGTTTTCGCCGTTCCATGCCACTTCGCTTCATTGCGCCGGATGCCACCAGTTTAAGAACAGGAATGGGCTGGAAATCCTGAAGACCTTCAGCGAATGGGAGAAGTACCAGGGTAAAGGCGGCAGCAAAAGTTGCCAGGAGTGCCACATGCCGGTGGTCGCCGCCAACATCGTGGACCCGAAGGTGAAACGCATCGAGGGAGCGTTTGTAAACCTCCATGACATGCCGGGCGGCCACTCGCTGCACCAACTGAACAAATCGCTACGGATGCGGATTGTTGATTTGGGAAGGACGTCCAAAGGCCTGAAGGTCAAGGTCAAGGTGAGCAATGTCGGAACCGGGCATTATGTGCCGACCGGAATCCCGACCAGGAGAGTCGTTTTGCAGGTAACAGCGAGAAATGGAGAAAAGGTGTTTGCGGCGGAACGCGTTTTTAGTCGACTGATCTTGGACAAGAACGGGAAAGAACTGCGGAGCGACAGTCAGGTTTTTCTAAACGGGGCGTCAGTCGGAGAAGATACCCGGATTGCTCCGTTCGAAGAGCGAACTGAAGAGTTCCTTTTTCCGGTGTCACTGACCGGCAATGTCCAGGTTCAGGCCAGCCTGACGTACCTCTACTCGCCGCATGACTCAAAGGCGACCGAGATTCGGATAGAGTTTTGGAAAGAAAAAAAGGAACTGCTAAACCAGTGGTCGAGCCGCTAGACGCGAGACTGACAAACGGAGTGGCATCTCGGTCAGGGGGGCAGCGGCGCCCTCCCACCGCACCAGCCGCCAAGTCGTGATGCTGGGGACACTCCCCTGAATTCTTCCCCCCTGAATTCTTCCCACTGGTGTCTTCCGAAGTTAGAGGACGCTACCCTGAATTCCTTCCCTGAATTCCGTGGGGAAGATTTCGGGACGGAGAAAGTTGGGGGTCCCCCAGGTGTCTCCGCTTTAGGGGCCACCTCAGGAAGGTGCGAAGCGGAAGATTTTTGTGTGTCATATCGTTCGTGTTTCCTTATGTTTGCGAGGAATGAGGCAGTTGAGGCGCAATTTTTCTTCGTATTTTTTCAAACTCGAGCGTTATAGCAAGTGAGGTTTTTGTTGACACAACCTCGGAAGGAGCGCATATGCCTCGCCTCGCTCGAGTCAAGCCTCAGGGCCGTTCCCAGATCTATCATCTGTACAACCGCATTGCCGGCCTGCCCGGGGACTATCCCATGATGGAACACCAGGCCCGCCAGCTGTTCGAGGACATCCTGTTGTTCTACTCCGAGATCTATTCCTGCATGCTGGTCGCCTTTGCCATCCTCGGTAACCACTACCATTCGGTGATTCTGTTTCAGGCCTTCTTCGCGCTGCCTCGGGCCGAATTGCGCCAGCTGGCCGTCCGGCTCTATGCGGGGAAACTGTACAAGCCCTACCTGTTTTGGCGCGAGAAGCAGTGGAAGCGATTCAACGAGCGCCTGTTCGACGTTTCCGAGTTCATGCGCAATGTCGAATCGGCCTATGCCGTCGCGTACAATCGCGCTTTTGGCCGGCGGGGACGACTCTGGGCGGACCGGTTCAAGTCCACCCTGCTCGAGAGCTGGGGCGCGGTTCAGGCGGCCGCGCTTTACGTCGAGATGAATCCGGTCCGGGCCGGGCTGGTTTCCCGTCCCGAGGACTACCGCTATGGGTCGGCCCGGCTGCGCCTCGCCTCCGGCGTGGGCGGCCCTCGACTGATGCCCCTGTCCGAACTCTGGCAGGTTAAAGACCCGGCCCAAGCTGTTCGGAGCCACTTCGCACACCTCTATCACCGCGGCGGCCTCCGGATCGAAAGGGAAGATGAACTGATCCGCGATATCATCCGGCAGGACGTTGAGGACGGTCTGGGTGCGGGAACCTACCGCCGCCGTCACCGCTATTTCAACGACGGAATTGTCATCGGAGACAAGGAGCAGGTGCGGGTCTGGCAGAACCTGGTCTACGGGAAAAAGATCCAGAGGGTGGCCCGCGAGCCGGTCCGCGTCGGTTCCGGCCCGCTGTGCATGCTCCGAAAACAGCGGCCTGAGTGGCACACCGACCTCCGGGCCGCTTGAACCAGGCACTCGGAGCACATGGAGAACCAGCTACCGCTGGCCGGTCCTGTCACTCGCAACTTGCCAGTCGAAGAGATCCCGTAGAACGCGGCGTCTCCGGGTGCTCGCCAGGAATTCCCAAGTGTACAGGACGGCTCATTGTTCCTCCTGACTAGAACGGGAAGTACAACAGGGGCATGCTTCGGGCAACGGCTGAAGCCAATCACAGCATTGATCTGCGAACGCCCCCAGCTACTGGGTCTTCATAAAAATCTCCCCAACAGCCCTGAAGTCAGGCGCCAAGAACGATCGCGCATCATCCGTGCGAAATTTTTAGCAATTGGATGTTAATTTTGCCGCACTTGGGTTATACTGCTCTTGCCTGGTGGAAGGTCGGTTGAGGTCGCCAGATTTCCAACGGCCCAATCGGGCATGATTGCGCAGTACGGGGCAGAATGCGGCCAGGGCACGTTTCGTGGTCACTTTAAACTCTTATCCTTGGAGCGTATGTATGGGCAATCGGGTTCGCAGACCGACGTCACGCGTTAAAGTGTGCCTCAGCCTCACGGCATTGATTCCGGCCTTGTTTGCCGCGGTGATCGCAGCCGGTGGCCCCGCTTCTGAGACAAACAGCAGGGCGCTAGCCGAACGCGGGAGTCTCTACTTCCCCCTGCGACACGGCTTCAAATGGACCTATGCTGTCCAGTCAGCCGCTTCCGCCGTTACTTCGACATGGCAGGTCGAGGTCCTCAGCCCTTCATCGGCGACGAGGCCGGTGCGCGCCTTCTACCCGCTTCATGGCTATTTCCGGGCAGACGAAACGCTAATGGTCCGCACCACGCCTTTCGGGACCGTACTGCAGCGCGGGCAGGATGGGAAGGAATATCTTTGGTACGAGCTCGAGGCAGAGGTCGGACAGAGTTGGGAAATGCAGCTCGCCCCGCCTGCATCTTCGTCTTGCGAGGACGGAACAGTGCTGACGATGGTCTCCCGTGATGAAGTCGTATCGGTCCCCGCAGGAGAGTTCACAAGAGTGCTGCGGGTGGACCGACTGACGCCCCGATGCGCAGACGCGGGTATCATCAGTGAATGGTTCGCTCCAGAGGTCGGGCTGATCCGCCGAGTAGAAGAGACGATCGCCGGCCCGATAGTCAGCGAACTGATTTCCGCCGATCTCGGAAACGAGATCTTGCCCGCCTCTACTTACACGACCGCGTTGAACCTTTCGAGTCCTCGCTATGTCAACAACCTGATGCCGCCGCTAAGCCCCGCGAGTCTTCCCCGAGTTCGGGGTTCATTTGCGGTGGTTAGTTACGCCTCTGGAGTGCCGGTTCAATTTGTTTTTTCCGGATGCAAGAGCCTTTCGCTCGAGATTCGAAACGAGGCGGGGACGGTCCTGAGGACGCTCCTAGCCGATGATGGTGGATGCTGCGCGTGCGATTCGCTCCTCACGTTCAACGTAGACAAGGAGAAGCTCATTCTGCCTTTTGCATTCGTCCTGGCTGACCAAGAAGGCAAACCATTGCCGGACGGTAATTACAGCATCACGGCGATTTTGCAGAGCCAGGATTCGACCGCTCTGCGTCCCGCAGCTCGGGCGCGAATAGAAGTGGTATCAGTGCACTGAGACGCAAGGCACTTGGCTCGGCGACCGGTCCGGCGATTCCGGGAAGTTTTTTGCCGGCAACCGCCGAGACAGCCGACGGATCAGACGTCAGACGGGATTCCTCCCTCTTCCCGGCGTCTGATCCGTCAATTCAGGGGACGGGAACTCCACTTCCGTGCCGGTCTGTCTTCTGGCATCGGCGCGAGAATCACCCGCCGTCCCCTGAATCCCCCCTTCGCCTTCCAACTCCGAAAACAAGAGCAATCCGGGACAGACAGACCAGGGGGACAGACCAGGGGGGTACTGGACAGACCAGGGGAGTGTCCCCTTGGTGAGACGCGGTCAGAACAGGGGGGAGAACAGGGGAGTGTCCCCTTATTGAGGCGCTTGGTTGAGGCGCGGTTAGAGGGTGGCGGTGCCGCGATTCGCTGGTCGCTAGCGGTGCTGCAGTAGGGGCGCCAGAATATCCCGTCCAACTGCAATGATTGTTCCGTGACGCGCGGCCTCCGGAAAGGAAACAGCGCCGCTGATGTCATCCCACCTCTTGAGATCGGTCGAACGTAAGCACCCGTACTTCCTCTGACGGTACTTGTCGAAGAAGACATATACCTGATCACCAATACGCACGGCTGACGGCCCTTCGGCCCAGTACTCGCCGCTTATCGGGGGCGAAGGCTCGGAGAACGGTCCGTCTGGAGTCGGGGTACGCACCAGACGGATGTTCTTCTGCGGTTCGGGTTTTTCGGTTTCGTTTTTCACAAACATCAGCCACCCGTCGCCGCCGGGAATCATTGTCGCGTCGATGACATTGAAACCGCCGTCGTAATGAAGCTTGGTGGGGGTGAAGCTTTTGAAATCCTTGGTAGTCGTGGAGTAAATGCGGTGATTTCGATCGGGGCGGCTTCCGGACAGAGCGGTTTCCGGAAAGCGACCAAGAATCGTGGTTGACCAGAAAATCAGGAAGTGCTGGTTCTTGGCATCGTAGACGAGCTCCGGGGCCCAGCAGTTCTGGGCATCCGGTTCACGCATCATGACCGGCAGAGCGCTCTGTTCGGACCACCGCAACAGATCCTTTGATGAGGCATATCCGATCGTCTTACCGCTCCAAGAGGTGGTCCACACCAGATGAAAGAGGCCGTCTGGCCCGCGCAAGAGACACGGATCACGCATCAGTTTCGATTCGCCCACGCGCGGGACCAGGTAACTGCGGCCGTCGTTCAGAACCTCCCAAGCGAGCGCATCCCGGCTCCAGGCGAGGTGCAGGCCGTCCTCGCCGTTACCTACAAAGTAGGAAAACAAATAACAATTTTCCGGAAGACCCGCTGCGGATGGCTGCAAAACAGCCATAGCCATAGCTGCGCAGCAGGCCAGCACTAGCCGACTCCCGACATTCGCCATGCTTCCTCCCGACTCATTGAACCGCCGCCCTATCGTAAAAGGCGGGGTCCCCGCGAAACAAGTACCGGTTCCCAACGTAGAGCGAATGTCAGGAGACCACTTTCGGTCTCAAACAAACGAACTGTCACCGAGGAGGGGAGCAATGTTGAAAAGGATCGCTTTACCTGTCGTTGTCGTCCTTGCCTGTAGTTGTCTGATCCTGGCCGCGCCACCGAATTTTTCCGGGAAGTGGACGCTGAACAAAGATCAGAGCGACTTCCGGACGCGAGACGGCGAGAAGCCGGATATCACCATGACCGTCGAGCAGACCGCCGAAGTGCTGAAAGTCAAACAGGAATCTTCGAGCGAGTTCATGAATCGTGAGTACAGCCTCAAGTTAAACGGGGAAGCTCAGGAAGTGGCAGGCCGAGGCGGCCGCACGTCGATGGTTACCCCGAAGTGGGAAGGCGATGTTCTCCTCATGACGCGAGTCCGCGAGAATCAGCAGGGAGAAAAGATGACGTCGACCGAGAAGTGGCAAGTGTCGGCTGACGGCAAGACGCTCACCATCGCCAGCAAGACTCCGACGCCCGACGGCGAGCGCGAATCAAAGATGGTCTTTCAGAAACAGTAACCGCAGGATTTTCGGAGGTCGCCTTACTCCGAAATCCTGCCTGACTGCCGTAGCCCGGCCGGAGATTCAGTGCCGGCCGGGCGCCTTTTCATCGGTCTCGGCGCAAGGCGCGTCCAACTCCTCTTCCCGGTCTGGTGCACGCCAGGGATTGTGTTTGATAGTGAAGACCAACCCGATCGCGAGCAGGACCAGCGGCCACCAGACGTCCGGGTGCAATTCCTGTAAGGCAACCGTCCTGGGCGGTGGTACAAACAGGTGGTAGATACCGGTGGCCAGGATCACAAGGCCGTAGAACGTGACGATCACCCCGATGAAAAACCAGATTGGTATCTGACGATCTTCTTTGTTCACTTTGCGTTACCAGAAAATGATGTTGACGAAAACCAGTAAGGCCGCCACGGCACCCGCCCAGACAACCGGGCGCTGATACCAGACGCATCTCCCCTCATCAGGTAATTTGGTCAGACCATAGACCAGATCCTTCAACTCCTCGTCGGTCTTCGGGGTAGTGAACAGGCTGACGCCGATGGTAACCGTAAGGCAGATGATCAGGGACCACAGCGCCCCAAACATGTTCACCGCCATATCCTGAGCCAAGGGAGAGAGTGCGATGTATTTGACATGCTCCGGATTCAAAGCGGTCGGGTCAAAGCGGCCCGGAAAGCTGTGAACATAAACGAAGGTTGAGATCGAGGCGAGGATACCCGACAGAAATCCCCAGAAGCCGCCTGCGGCCGTGGCGCGTTTCCATAACATTCCCACGATGACGGCGCCGAACAATGGGACGATGAAAAACATGACCAGCACTTGCAGATAAACCAGTATGTTGCTGAAAAGCATTGCCGCGTACGCGGTCCCGATAGCGATGAAGACGCCGATCACCGAGCACCAGCGCCCCATGCTGACATAATGCGCGTCTGTAGCCCTTTTGTTGAGGAGCGGGCGATAGACATCATAGGTCCATACAGTGGCGAAAGCGCTGACGTTTCCCGCCATTCCCGACATGAAACCGGCAATCATCGCCGTCACTCCCAAACCGAGCAGGCCCGGTCCCAGGTAACGGGCCATCATAAGTGGGAGCACATCATTGTAGCTGTGGCCGCCGGTGGCCTGGGCGATATGTTCCGGCTGCAGCTTGATCCCCATCTGTTCGGTTAGGACGGCCAGCCCGAGGAGGCCGGGGAGAGTTACGATGAGAGGAACCATCATCTTCAAACCGGCGCCGATGATGGTTCCGTTTTGAGCCGCCCGCAGGTTCTTGGCCGCCATCACGCGCTGGACCTGCAGAAAGTCGGTGCACCAGTACCCGAAGGACACGGCCAGACCGAGGCCAAACACCATTCCGATCCAGTGCATTCCCATCGGGTTGTCGGCCGCGGATCCGAGGTTAGCCCACAGGCTCGTGAAATGCTCGCCGGGGTGCTGGCGGTCGATCGAGGCCATCAACTTCTTCCAGCCGCCAGCCTCGATGATGCCGAGAATCGGGATCAGCAATGAACCAAGCCAGATCAGGAAGAACTGAAGCACCTCATTGAAGACGGCCGACAAAAGCCCGCCGAGAGCGACGTAAACAGCGACAGTAATTGATGATACCCAGATACTGAAGTGAATATTCCAGCCAAGGACCAGTTGCATCACCTTGGCCATGGCGAACATGTTCACACCGCAGACCAGCACGGTCATGAAGGTGAAAGAAACGCCTGCAAGCGAGCGCGCTCCCTCTCCGTAGCGTAACTTCAGATAGCCGGGAACTGAATGGGTCTTGCAGATGTAGTAAAAGGGCATCATCACGACAGCCAGGAACAGAATGGCGGGAATAGCCCCAATCAAATAGGCGTGCGCCCCCAACATTCCGTATTGGTAGGCCATGGCCGACCAGCCCATGGTCTCGAGCGAACTGAGATTTGCCGAGATGAAACTGAGGCCGGCCACCCAGGCGGTCATTTTCCGCCCGGCCATGAAGAATTCTTCGCCTGTGGTCGTGTACTTCCTCAGGTAAAAGCCGATCGACAGAACCACGGCAAAATATGCCGCAATGATCAGGATGTCGACCCAGGACAGGGATAACAGGGTATCGGTCATCTCACCCTCAACAAGTATGTCGCCCCCCAATGAGCTACGTCGGCGGAGATTAGCACGACTGGACGAGGGGAGAAAAGATGAGAAAGTGTGAACGTTAACATTTTCCGGATTCACCAACGCTTCGCACTCCGCGTGGACCTCTTGAACTGAGAGCCGAGAGCGTGAAGCAGCGTGGTGAACTGCCCGGCTCCCGATGCTATAGTGGGATCAATCCCGAGGGATCCCGGATTACCAATCGAGTAAGTTCACACCTCCACGTCCCGGAATTCTTCGCATTTTCAAGGGGGTTGCATGGACATACACGAAACGAGCACCAGTGTCATTGCGAGCTCAATAGCGGCTGCAAATCAGGACTTCATGACCGCTTTCCACGCCCGAGACGCGAACGCGATCGCCCGTTTGTATGCCACCGACGCGGAACTAATGCCTCCCAATTCCGATGTGGTTAGGGGACGGGACGCGATTCGCGCCCTCTGGCAGCAATACATCCAGACAGGCGTGCGCGACGTCCGCCTCAGCACGTCAGAGGTTCACGAGGGAGAGGACCTGGCCTTCGAATCCGGCCGGTATGAAATCATCGGCGAATCCGGAGAGTCGGTCGACAAGGGAAAGTACATTGTGATCTGGCGACAGGAAGGGGGCACCTGGAAGCTGCACCGTGACATCTGGAACAGCAGCATGCCTGCCGCCCGCTAGTAATCCAGACCGGTTAAATTATTGCCAAATAGGATCTTAACGGCGGCGAAACGGCATCGTCTTTAGGGCATCGTCTTTAGGGGAGTGTCCCCTGGTTTGGTGGTTCCAGATTTTGGAAACGGGAAGCCGGCTGGCGGGTTTTTCGGGTAACATACGCCCGTTGTTCCGATTCATGACACGGGCGAAACACCAAGACGCAATTCTCGGCGCTGTTCTGCTATGCAGCAGCTTCGCACTGTACTGGTCGACACTGGCGCCGACCGCTACTCTTGTCGACAGCGGCGAGTTGACTTTCGCCGCCTCAACACTGGATATCGCGCACCCGCCCGGCACACCCTTTTACGTGCTCCTCGGATTTCTCTTCTCCAAGCTGCCGCTCGGGAGCGCCGCCGTTCGCATGAATATCATGTCAGCGGTTTTCGCCTCCGCCTCGGTCCTCTTGCTCTACTGGGCCTGCTCGGCACTCCTGCACCTGCTCACCTCCGAAGATAAGCAGTTGCCCAGGAAACGCCAAACAAGGACCCTGGGAAAGACCGCCTTCGCCTGGGAACTGACCGACGGCGGTATTCGTCTGGCTGCATTCCTGGCCAGCGCGACCCTCGCGACTTCGGCGACTCTCTGGTCCTACGCGACGGTGGCTGAAGTCTACACCCTGAACACTGCTTTGCTGGCCGCCGCCTTGGGAGCGACATTCAGCGCCCTGCACCAGCGACGGGCATTCTTGCTCGACATCGCCGGCCTGTTTTTCGGATGCGCTTTGGCCGTCCATCATGTCTCCGCGCTTTTCCTCGTCCCCGCTCTGGCCTATCTGCTTTTCAGGTTCCGTGATCGGCTTCCGGCCCCACATCGGCTCTTCCGCTCTGCGCTCTTTCTTGGCCCCGGGCTGCTCAGCTACCTTTACCTGCCCATCCGCAGCGCCTCGCATCCGTATCTCAACTGGGGCAACCCCTCAACTCTCGAGCGCCTTCTCTGGCATGTATCAGGGAAGCAGTATCAGTCGAATCTATCCGGAGACGCCGGCACCGTCGCCCGGAGAATGACTTTTTTTGCCGACCTGTGGGCGACCGAATTTTCAGTCCTGGGTATCCTGTTCGGTCTGGTCGGTCTCGTCCTGCTGTGGAAATACGGGCGGAGGCTTTTCTGGTTCGCAACGACGGCAATAGCGGCGAACATGGGCTACGCGGTAATCTACGATATCGCCGAGGACAATGAGGCCTACTCGCTGCCGAGTTTTCTGGTGCTGGCCCTATGCCTTGCGGTTGCTTCGGCTTTTATCATCGCGCGCTGGCCATCAATCAACCGCCGATTAGGAATCGCTCTTCTGATCCTGCTTAGCCTGGTCCCGATACTGTCCGGATTCACCCACTACAAAGAGAATGATCATCGGGGCTACACGCTGGCCCGCGATTATGTGGCCAGTACGTTTGACGGCGTGGAGCAGGACGGCTTGCTGCTGACGATGGATTGGCAACTCTTCTCGCCGATGCTTTACTTCCAGCGGGTGGAGGGATGGCGCCCGGACATCAAAGGGATCGACGTCAACCTGATGCGGCGCAGCTGGTACCTGGAGCACCTCCACCGGAACTTCCCGCGGCTCCTTGCTCCGGTGAGCGAGGAGTTCGATTTCTTTTCCCGCCAGCTGGAGCTCTTCGAGCATGGTAAGTCGTACGATCCCGCGATCATCCAACGCGCTTTTGAAAACCTGGTCAACGGGTTGATCCGCATTCAGATGGAGGGTGGTCGCCCCGTCTATGTCACACTGGACCTCGAGGCGGAACCGGGAATCGGCCGCGATTACTTCAGGGTCCCCCGCGGAACTGTCTTCCAGCTTGTCCGCTCGCGCCCCGAAAAACCCCTCCCCGCCCCAGCCCCTGCCGCCGCTTTCGCGAGGACGGACGTCAGTTTTGACCCCGTGATGCAGCGAGTCCGGCGCAACTATGCGGTCATGCTGGTTAATCGGGGGATATATCTATCTCTTTATGGTCTTCACGGGGAATCGCTGGGGTGGTACGAGAACGCCCTGAGACTCGCGCCGGAGCTGCCCGTCGCGCACACGATGATGTCCCGCAGCTACCAGGCGCTCGGCAGGACTGCCGAAGCGGAAAAGGCATACAGCCGGGCGGCGGAGCTGGAAGCCGCGGGACAACAGTTCTAACCCTAGAAGCTGACTCGGATTCCGATCTGCGGAGTGAGCATGTCCGTCTTTGACTGGAAGACGTCGTAGATCACATCACCATTCGAATCCTGGCGGATTGAACCCTTCTTCAGATAACGCGCCTCCGCTCCCCACAAATAGCGAGCCCCGAGGTGAATAGACAACTGGGCAGGCGCTTGGCCGCGCCTCCCGGATTCGCCTTCCCAAACGCGAATTGTCATGCCTCCTCCGATCCCATAACTGAACGCGAGATCATCGAAATTCGTGGATGAGGCAATGGTTTCACCTGAAAAACTTTCGTCCTGAATCGAAGTGCGGGTGAACAGATACTTAAAACCGATCAGGCCGTCGAAGTAAGGACGGACAGGACCAGTCCGAGGCTGCACCCGCACAAACCCGTGGGTGAGAACTATATTGTTCGTCGTGCTGACCCGGACCAGAACTTCCGGGATATCCGGGCTGAACTGTTCGAAACGCTTGACGGTCCCATAATTCAGGAACCCCACCTCGCCGCCTACGGCGATCGGGGTGTCTCCCAGAAAGTATGCGAACTGCCCTGAAGCGCCATATCCGGTGTTGTCGACATTGTCGGCGAAATCCTTCTGAGGAACACCAATCAGAAAATCGGCTCCCGCCTCCATCTGTTGCTGGGCGTATGCCGGTCGAGGAGAAACTGCGAGGAACAGAACTGCAAGAAGCGTGAAACAGAAGATGCGTCGGTAATGTCTCGTCATCCATCTACCCCTTTCAGCATGTTTGACGGGAACGCCGTGTGCCCGGTTCAGAAGAGGGAGACAGGGAGACTGGGAGACTCGGAGACGGGAGAGGGGAGAAGGCGGGCAGAGGCGGCGGGTAAAGCACAAAACGCCGGTTTCGTGCGCCCGCGTCCCCTGCCCTAAGTCCCCGACAGGCTACTGAACGACGGTCGGAGGCACAGCCGACAGGAACTTCAGAACGTTGTTCCCGAACAGCTGCTGGGCCACGATCGGCTGTGACGCCTCGAGAACGATAAAACCGCGGATCAGTGTGCCCGACGGCGGGACAAGGTCTTCGATAAGCCGCGACAGCCGTTGGTGGGAAGCGAGCGTGGTCGTGAAGGTTGCACCCACCTGGCCACCGTCCCGATCATAGACCTTGACAGTAATCTCGCTCGGCTGCGCGCCCGGATTAAAGAGCGCGATGCCGGTGAAAGTATCGGTCGACGGGTCGGCCGGATTCAGCTGGCCGTTTGCCACCTGACTGAAGACCGCCTTCCTGAACGGAGTTGTCTGGAGCGGCAGGGCGGCCGCAAACTCCAACCGTGTCGGATCACCAAAAACTACATCGCCGATCACACCCGGCCCATCCGCCTCGACCACGAGGGATCCGACCGTCTCGCGCTCCGGTCCTCGGCCCCAGGCCGAGCAACTCACCCAGATCCCGCTGAAAGGTCATATTCGGCTGAACGGTCAGAGTCTGCACCGTTGAAAGGAGAGTCCCCTCAGTTCCAAATCCGGAGATGGTCAGGAATCGAGGAGACGCCGACGTATTCACGACCTTGAGGCTGGTAAAGATGCCCGATCCCGCCGTGGTCCCGTTCGCCAGTTGGGCGGAGAAGAGGGCGGTCGCACTTCCGGGAACGGCAGCGTTGAAACCGAGAAGGGTATCGGACAGCTCGATCATTTCAAAACCGACAGCGCCGTCGCCGCTGGTCACTTCCGCCCGCACGAAGCCATCCAACACGGGAGTCGTGCGTATTGAAGAGCTCGTGGAGAGACGCCTGAGCCACTCCTCCCGCCGCTATCGTCCGGGTGGCATCCGGGGCAACAGGTTGACCGGTCGGCCCGTACAGTGTGAACCGAAGCGTGATTCCGGACGCGTTGGGATTCGCCACGCTCAACAACGTCCGCGCAGGCAGAGGGCCGCTATCAGAGTCGACGACCGCCTCACCCTCGTAGACGCGGGTGAAGTAAAGCAGCTTAGCCTGCCCCAGGACCGCAGTTGACCCATCCATCCGGGTCACCGGGCCGCTGAGCCCGTTACCGACCTGGAAGAAACTCGCGATGTTAGGAGTGTTGGAGCTCAACTTCATCCAGCCCATTTGTTGGGTTCCCGGGTGACTCCCATGAGCTCCTGCCCGAGCTTCGCCAACTGGTGCTGCGGCGCCAGTGTCTCAGCGTGAGGATTGGAAGGAAACGGCAAGGAGGTCTCCGTCCGCCCCGCGCGCCTCGAACTCGAGAAGAGCATCGCGGGTGTCGAGGTTCGTGACCGCGAAAGCCGAGAACTGCTGCCCGTCGCCGGCATAGAAGGGAAAGAAGACCTGGGTCGTCCCGACGACGAAGAAGATCTCGTGATTCTGCAGGTCAAACGTGCTGCGCGCTGAACACCTGGTAGATCGGCTTGCTCTGCACCGGAATTGTCGGACCAAGGGCTGTCAGATCCTGCGGCCGCTCCCGCACTTCCCCGCGGCCGGGCGTTATACCTACGATTGCCTGGAGTCCCTGCGGGAACTGCGGATCTTCGTCAGGAGTAACGGAAATCTGGCTCGTAGTGGAAACGAATGTCTCCACTCGAGAACAACGTCACCGAAAAGACGTTTCCGGGAGGGAAAGACGTGTCCGAGAATTCCGGCACTCCGTCCCACGTGAATGTGACCTGACCCGGTGCGACTAGTGGCCGTGATCTCGCCGGCCATGGCTCGGATCCAGGTCGGTGAACAGGGGTGCGATGCGCGGCGGCCCGACAGGAATCGGGCTTCATTCCTGGCCTCGCCCGGTACTCCGTCACCGGTGCCGAACGTGAGATTACCATCGGAATTCACGTACACTTCGCTGTACCGCGTTCCGAAGAAGGGAAAGGTGAAGTCGGGCGGGAACCTGAAGAGCATCTCCCCGTCGTCGGTCAGCAGAGTCGAGCCGGTTGCTGAACTCGTTGACCACCAGATTGATATTGGGCGTGGTTCCGGCCAGACGGGACCGCGACCACGGTCTTCAGAAGCGGGTCCTCCTCCGAGCCCTCGCCCGGATCGTTGAAGTAGTCTTTCGCAAAGCTCGTAAACCGTTGCTCGTAGGGGCCGACACTGCTGCCCATGATGAAGCCAGGATCGATCGGTTCGACGAAGACGTAGTAATTTCCCGGCGTCAAACCGGGGATTTCGAACGAGCCGTCGCTGTTGACCAGAAAGTCCGAAACAACTGAAACTCTCTCGTTTCGAGACTCGCCGAGATCCTGCACCTGCACGGCAACCACATTTGCGCCGAGCAGGGGGGCTCCGCTCGCCCTGAGTACCTTCCCTGTAATCGTGCCGGTCGTCGTGCGGAACTCGGGTGTCGGGTACAGCCAGGACACCCAGGCGATGTCATCGCGCAGGAGCACCCTCGTGCCTTGCCACTGCAAGATGGGGTACATCACCGGCACACTCGTATTGTCGGCGCTGGTTACACTCTCCGCGAATTCGAAACCGGTTTGCGTGTGGTCCAGCCCGATCAGGTGACCGAGCTCGTGCAGGATCGTGGGGGCAAACAGTACATCGGTCGAATTCGGGCCATTGAGCACGGCAAAAGCGTAATCGAAAGTCTTTCCCTGCGAATCCAGCCGCACCGCACTCGCAAAACCCAGGACATTCGAGCTCGATCCCGCCCCGAAGATGTCCTCGGTGATTTGACCATCATGGTCGAAGATGATCACGTTCCCCTCGGTCCGCTTCTGGCCGATATACGTCCTCGTAATTCGTGACGTTGACATCGACGGGGAGAAAGCCGCGGTCTTCGAAGGTGATCGAGGCCGTCGACACGTTCTCCCAAGTGGCGAAAGCGCCGCGGACAAGGCCCGCCGCCTCCTCCTGTGTCTTTTGCCCGAGGTTTCCGGCATCGACGACGAAGGCTACACGTGCCGGATCCCAGCGGACGGCTGTGTGGTCCGGGGCAATGACGTTAGGACCACCGGCGAAAGCGGAGCCAAAGATTGCAGTGGCGATCAGGCAGACGAGGAGGCGAGACGGGTAGAAAGCGTGGTAAGTACTTCATTAACCTGTTCCTGTTCCGAATCGGTGTTACTACCTGTTCCTGTTCGGGTCGGCGTTGTTCAGCCGCATCATTTTGTTAACGATAGCCGTGAAGTGGTCGAGCGGAATGGCCCCTTGCCTCTTGAGCATCTCATACTCCTGCGCACTCAGCCCACTGTCGGCCGCTGCCGTGTCGGAAAGACCATAGGTCAAGTTTCGGTTATTCAGAAGATTCATGAGACCCGTCTTGCCGTCCCCGGTTTTGACCATCTTGAATGTCCCCTGCTGCAAGCCGACCGGGCTTGTCAGTCCTCGTGCGCTCTTGCCGTGCAGGAAAAGCATGTATTCCTGCCCGGGCTGGTACTCGGGAACGCCCGGAATTCCGGCAACCCCATTCCCGCCCGATCGAACCTGGCGGAAGACAAAAGTCTGTCCCTCGCTCACGCCCTTTGATTGCCTGTTTCACCACGAAGGTATACTCGACCGCCGGAATCCCAGGCGAAGCGCTTTCGATCGGCTGGACCTTCAGGCATTTGCCATAGAAAACCGTCTTGGCGTTCGTGGTGATCTGCTGCAGGCTCAGCGGGCGCACCGTCGTGGCCCAAACTGAACTTACTGCGCAGCAGAAAACAAGGAGCGTGAGGTAAGAGGCCGTTTTTCGCATGGGTTAATTATATCCCGTGGCGAGTCTTAGGTGTGCAAATGACCGCGTGGGCAAAGGGGCAAAGGGGCAAAGGGGGACAGGCGTGGGTCCGACTTCCCGGTCGGACTCGGGACAGGGAGTCAGAAGAGAAGGCTGTTCCTATGGCGCTCCGTCCCCTTGGCTCTTTGTCTCTCTGCCCCCGCCTTGGCCGCCTGATCGGTATCAAACTTGCCTTTTGCATGGGGCTTCCCATATTCTACTTCTTCCCGATGTTCCGTCTTCTGCTTCTCTGGCTGGTTCTGCTGCCACTTCAAATTGGCGTGGTGACGTTTGTCGCACTGGCCGAAGTGCTGCGCGGGATACGCCTGCTTTTCTTTCGGCGACTCCTCTCCCGGCGGCACCCCTCCGGTTCGGTCCGGGCTCTGCTCGATTGTGGTTCTGAACTGGAATGGAAGGCACCTGCTCGAGGAGAGTCTGCCCCTGCTGTTGGCGGCCGTGCGCTATACCCGCCAGGATCATGAAGTGCTGATCGTGGACAACGGAAGCTCCGATGGAAGCGTGCCAGTGGCTGCGTGAGAACTATCCTGGTGTACGAGTCCTCGATCTAGACCGTAATTACGGGTTCGGGGAGGGCAACAATCGGGGGGTCGAGGCTGCGAGCAGACGACATCGTCATCCTGCTCAACAACGATATGCTGGTTGACGAGGACTTCATTGCCCCGCTGCTGGAAGGCTTTTCAGAACCGGATGTGTTTGGCGTCTCGTGCCAGATCTTCTTCCCGGAAGGCCGGCGACGCGAAGAAACAGGGAACACCCAGGCGGAGGTCGTGAACGGCTACCTGCACGTCTCCCACGGGCCGATACAAGCCGTATCATTACTCCCGCAAACGCCTTCCGGTCTTCTGGGCAGGCGGAGGCTCCTCGGCGTTCGATCGCCAGAAATTCCTGGCGCTCGGCGGCTTCTCGGATCTGTTCTCCCCATGCTATTTCGAGGACACGGATCTGAGCTACAGGGCCTGGAGGCGGGGATGGAAATGTCTACTCGCGGCCGAGAGCCGGGTTCTGCACAAGCATCGGAGCAGCAGCACGGTTCGGTTTGAAGCGAAGGAACTGAGCGACATCGTCGAACAGCGAAGGCTGCTCTATTTTTGGAAGAACTTTCCCCTCTCCGTGCTGGCTCGGTCACTTTCTTTTGCTTCCGTTTCATATCGGTCGGAAACTCTCCTTCCGAGCATATCTGGGCGCGCTCCGGCAGCTGCCCCGCGGCGCTCCACGAACGGCTCCGTGAGCCGCGATCGACCTACACGTACCGCCAGCTCTCCAACTGGGTCTCTCATCCTTTGCGCTACCTGGACAGATTCTTCCCGGATCGTGTCACCGAAAGGGAGCGATCCCGGACGCCCGCTCCGAATCCTGTATGTGAGCGCGTATCTGCCCCATCTCGGATATCATGGAGGCGCGGGCCGCGTCTTTCAGCTCCTGGTGCGGGTCGCACGCTCTGCCGAAGTGAGCCTCCTCAGCTTCATCGAAACGTGCGCGAACGAGAGGAGGTGGAGCAGGTCCGCCCGCACTGCGAAAAGGTCGAAGTGATCGAGCGGAACGAGTACGAACCGGTCTCTCTTTTTCCGTATGAGCCGTTCGAGGAATTCAATTCGCCCGATTTTCGAAAAGCATTCGAATCACTTCTCACGGAGCAGGATTTCGACCTGATCCATTACGAATGGACGCAGATGGTTCAGTTTGCGGACCTGGCACCGAAACACCCCGAGCCTGCTCACGGAGATCGAGGTGAACTACGCGGCGGAACAGAGCAGGGCCCGGTTGGAGCGAAACCCGTTCAGGCGCGTCCGGCAGTACTACAACACCCTGCAAACCCTTTATCGCGAAATCGAGATGTGCCGCCGGGTCGACAAGATCATCACGGTCACGGACGTGGACCGCAATTTTCTGGCGGGATACGTACCGAACGATCGTCTGGCGGTCGTAAACACCGGGCGTCGACACCAGTTATTTTCAGTTTGCGGATGCGAGCGAGAGCGATCCTGACGCGGTCCTGTTCGTCGGCGCCTTCCGTCACCAGCCGAATGTAGACGGAATGCTGTGGTTCTGTCGCGAGATCTTCCCGGTCATCCTGCAGCAGCGGCCGAGTACCCATCTGTACGTCGTGGGCTCCTCGCCCCCGGACCAGATCCGCCGGCTGGAATCGGACTCGATCACTGTCACCGGTTTCGTTCAGGACATTCGAGACTACTACAAGAACGCCCGGGTTGTGGTCGTGCCGTTACGTACGGGGGTCGGGATCCGAGGGAAGATACTGGAAGGTTGGTCGGCGGGACGGGCGATGGTGGCGACCTCGGTGGCCTGCCTCGGAATCGAGGCGATCCACGGAGAAAACATCATGGTCGCCGACACCCCGACCGAGTTCGCCACATGGACGCTCGCGCTGCTCGAGAACCCGCGATTCTGCCACCGTCTGTCCGTCGCAGGACGCCGGCTGGCAGAGAGCCGCTATGATTGGAGTTCGGTCAGCCTGCAACTGCTCGATCTCTATCGGGCGATGGCTCCGGGCGCGGAACCGAAGAGCGCCGAGGAACTGGTGCGAACATGAAGCGGCGACGGTACCTGATCGTCCAGACCTGTCACATTCCGCATTTCTTCTTTGCGGTCCGCCAACTGCGCAATCGGTTTCCGGACGCCGGAGATCGAGGCGCTTGTCTTGAACCACGAACAGGTCCGCTACTATGTCGGCCTGTTCGGTATCCTGGACAAGGTCCATTACCTCCCGGAAACTCCCCAGGACGAATACGACGGCGTCATTTTCCCGCTTCTGAACCGCGGCTACCGGACAATCAAGCGCAACGGCTGGGCGATCAAAGGCCCGAAGCTCGACCTCGATTTTGACGGCAACGTGGAGCCCCTGTCTCTCTGAAGACTCCGGAAATCCTATTTTCTGCCACTTCACCCGTTCACCGGGGAGTTTCAGGAGTACCTGGCCGCTTTCCCGCACCGTCCGATCGGAGAGAGTGTTCTGTTCTGCCACTCCTGCGATCGAACACTGGTGCGGAAGATGCAGCCGCAGGTCAGCAAGTACCTGACACCCAAGTCTGACATCTGCGTTGTTCGGTCTCCCAGTCTGCGTCGGGCGCTGCGGAGGATTGAGGGGAGATCATTCGACTCGGCTGTGGTTTTCTTCTCCGCAGAAAAGGGCTTTGCTCACCTGAAGCTGCTCCCGTTCCTGCTCCGCATTCCGAAGATCCTGGTTGTGAACGAGAACGGAGACTGTTTCTACGCTTCTGCCCGATCACTCGCCAGCTTCTTGTTGCTGCGGATACGATCCGGGTTTCGGCAGCCGCGGCCAATGCCTCCGAGGCTGCTGGTCTTCCAGACGGCTGACGCCGATAAAGTGCAACAGGCAATCAGAAGAATCAAGAGACAGAAGAGATTCATGCGGTCGGAGATCATGGTGGTGTCCGATCGCGCTGACTCGGGATCGGTTTCGCGGCATGCCCGAGGTGAAGCGAGTCCTCTTGTCACCCGAGCACCGGGGCCTTCTCGAGCGGATTCGTTTCTGGCGGCGACTTCGTCGTCTGGCGCCCGGATCTGACTTTCGCCATCCTCGGTCGCGGGACCGGGAACCGGTTTCGAAAGTTGCTGTTCTGGCTGCTGCCCGCGCGGCGGTTCTTTTTCCGGGCTAATCTGGACTGCTACAGGTTTTCGCTCCGGCACGCTCCTGCTGCCTTTACACGAGTCTCATGGGCGCGGCGTCGGAGTCTTCTGGATCCAAGCGAAGGGACAATACTCTTCATCGACGGGACGCGGTCGCCTGCCGCGCCGGAAGCGATCGAGATGCTGGGAGATTCGAGAATCGTCCGGCAGCGGCCGTCATATCCTGTGCCGAGCCAACAGGAAGCACGTCTTCCAGGCGTCGCCCCGTGTCCTGCGAATCGTGAGCTTCAAGCCATGGAACCCTCTGAGCAAACTGATCGCGCTGTTCCGAGTGCATCGCGCTCCATGTTGATGTGTCGCAGGCATTTTTGCCGGGCGACGTCTCTCGCGCCTGCACCAGTTCTTGCTGTTCACGCTGCCCGCCCGGCATCGCTTGGTCTATAACCAGTACATGGCGTGCTTCTACGCCGACAGGCGCAGTGCGCGGCGTTTTCTGAGGACCGTTTTCGAACCGACCGCGATCACGACGAGGGCGGCGCGCACTGGTCACACTCTTTTCGTCGATACGACCCGGGCAGCAGGAGCGGCCAAGGCTGTCAAAATACTGAACAATCCGAGGATCGGTTCGAAGCAGCCCGATCGAGGTCCTCTGCCGGGAAGACCGGCGGCAGTTGTTCGAGAATCTGCCCGGTGTCCGGACGATCCACACTTACGCGCCCGGGCGACCCGCTGCAGAATCCTCGAAGACCATCTTTCGTTGCGCCAGTCTTGATGCCGGAATTATTGCGGGTGTTTTCGCAGGGAAGCGGCGACACCGTCTCTGCAGTTCCTCTTTTTCCTGTTGCCGGCGCGGCATCGGCTGATCTTCAACCAATATGGCGGCTGTTTCTATGCGGACCGTGATCATTCCTCCCTGCTCCTGCGCAACCTGATCGAGGCAACGCCTCCGATTGAGACAGTCCGACCGATCCTCTTCATCGACAAACCGGGCTCCCACCGGGCGCCACAGGCTGTGAGGAGACTCGGAGACCCGAAAATCATGCGGGAACAGCGCCCCGTAACGGTGCTCTGTCCGAGAGGCCGTGAGGCGCTGTACCGGGGGATCCCGGGGGTAGGACGGATCTGGAGCTATGGACCAGGCCGGTTTGCGCTGGCCCTTCTCGGCGTTCGCCGGGTGGTCGGCCTGCGACCCGAAATGGTGGCCACGGTACTTGACGGACGGAGGTCGAGCCGGTTGGCGCAACTGTTTGCTCTGGCTTTACCGACCAGGCACCGCCTGATCTTCAATCAGAACGTTGACTGCTTCTATTTGAGCTTCGCCAGCTCCCGCGCCTTCTGGCGCAGTCTGCGGGAGCGGGATGAGATTTACGCGCGGGCCCACTCATATTCGTCTGTTTGTTCAGACTGCGGAAGACGACAAGGCTGTGAAGGCGTTGCGGATGCTTAACGATCCGTCGGTCGCCCGGCCTCGACCGATCCTCGTGTTCTGCAGGCGGGACAAGCTGCCAATTTTCAGCCAGGTGGAGGGAGTCCAGTGCGTCTACACTTATGAGCCTCGAAGCTACTATTCCAATCTGCGAACGGTTGCCCGGTTCCTGCACATGGATATCGAGGTCATCGCGGCGGTTTTCACCGGCCGCCCGATCTATCGTCTGCAGAAGCTGCTTTTCTTCGGGCTGCCGGCCCGTAACCGTCTGGCCTTCAACTCGCATCTGGACTGCTTCTATCTGACTCGCCAGAACTGGTCCGCGCTTTTTGCCCGAGATAAACGTCGGTCGACCAGGCGCGCTGATTTCCCCCTCTGTGCGGGCCTTTCTGAAATTGTTGTTTTTTTTCCCTAGATTTCTTTTCGTTGTGATTTGGGTCACTGGGTTAAAGATGAAGAGGGCCTACACTCAGTCCCCAGAAGTGAAGTAGCGTTTCCTCAGTCGCCGGAGCAAGTGATTTATCAACAGGGCCCCATACTTTGATCTTGCTCCGGCGTAAACTCCCCCGCCTGATTTGCTGAAACAAAACCCTTGAGGCTCCGCGATCGCGACACCACCCAGCGCGTGAAGAGGTCCGACTGGGAAGTCGGACCCACGCCGGAATCGCTCCGATCGCTACTACCAGCCAGCGCTTGCCGAGGTCCCGTGGGTCCCACTTCCCAGTGGGACTCTTTTGTAACCGGGGGCGAGAACCCGCCAGCGCGTGCCGATGTCCGACTGGGAAGTCGGACCTTCTACGCCGGAGTTGCCCCGCTTCCCGCCGGCCTATTCGCCCGATTTGCGGGCGAGTCTGGTTCCGGTCGACCAGTCGGAAGCGGACGAATAGATCGAGTTGAAAACCAGCTTGAAGGTGCCATGCGACTGGCCGCGGAAATGGGGACGGAAGCCGAAGAGAATGATCTGCCCCGCTCCCATGCGCACTCGCAGAACCGCACGTTTCCCTTCGATCTTCTCCTGGCCGTGAATCCAACCGCTCATAAGCAGATCCTTATCCGCATAGCGGGCAATCGTCTGCACGTCGCTCGCGCCCGACGCTGCCAGCTCCGATCCTGCCGGAAAGATCGAACGCCTGGCTCTCGGCGAAGCAGGCGACAGCTTCAGCCGTCATGCCGTAACCCAGAGGATCTTCGGGATCCACGAAGAGCCGGACGAGGGATCCGGGGCAGGAGAAATCATCCTCGGAGACTGTCGTCGAGGCTGCTTGTCAGTGGGACGTCGAAGAATCGCAACGGAACCGAGCAGGCCGCATCCAAGGCGACCAGCGTCCCGCCCGCCTCGGCGAATTCCCGCAGGTTCTTCAGCCCCAGCTGACCCAGACCTCGGGCGAATTCGGGCGGCATCCGACTCGGGGAGTGCCCCTGAACCAGGTGAGAGGCGGTGTCGCTCGGCAGGATTATGACATCGTAATTGTCGTGCAGTCGGCCTTCTCGGATGTCCGCATCCGCCAGGCTGCGGTAGGGAAACCGATACTGCTCCAGCAGCCAGCGCATCCAACCTTCATCGGCGTTCGCGACCCAGGATTTATGGACGCCGACGCGGGGCTGGCGCAGTTTCTCGTAGTAATCGCCACCCGGCCGGGCAGCGAGAGCTCTGCACCGGCACCCGCAGGCCGGCCGACAATCGATCGAGCTCGGACCGATGATGCGCACTGACGAGGAAACAGCCGGGGGGAAATACCTCTTCTCCGACCCGGATCTCCTTGGCATAGACTTCGACGGGAACCCGGCGTTCAGAAGTTCATTGATCAATTCGTACGCGCTGTTCCAACGGCGATCGATCAGGAAACTCTCGGCGGCGGCAAGCGGAGAGACGGCGGGCAGGCTGATCGACATCACCGGGGTCGTCTTGGCCGTCAGCTCCTCTTCGACCCGAACCACCTTCACACCCATTTGCAGCGGCAGCGTCCAACCGGTCATGTCGTACGGTTGGGTTTTCGCGTTCTCGCCTGCGGAAGCCGGATACCGCTGCGGTTCCATCAGGTCGACCAGGTGCGGCCGGAATGCCTGGGCGGTCCGAATCACGAATGTGCCCTGGGGAAAGAGGCGGTCACCGTGGGCAAATGGAGTCTGCGCCTGTTCGATCTCGATACCGCCCCGGTGCAAGGCTTCGAGCATCGCGACGGCGGCCGAAGGGTCGTGCTGATCCGGCGGTATCAGATAGGCCCGCGGACCTGACGTTTTGCCCCGCTCGATAGACTCCCGAGCCATTCGATAGATGTTCAGGAGCCACTCCTCGCGATGTTTTGCCCCCATGTCCAGAACTGCCAGGGAGGCGGTCATCATGTAGTCCATGGCGTCCCGCAGGCGCCAGTACCCGCCCTTCCAGGGCCGAGGGTAATCGCGGGAGGCAACCTGCGCGGACAACCCGTTCTTGAACCGCTCGGGGATGTTTTCGCTCTTGTAGTAGTAAGGCGTGGCGTAATTGTAAAGAGCGGTCTCCGCAAGGATACCGACCATGTTGTGGAAGCAGGGCGTCGTCCGCATGCCGCCGTTCCACCAGGCGTCGAACTCGATCCGCTGAACGACCCCGCTCTTCCCCTCTTCCAGAAACCGGTTGCCCATCGCATCGGCCAGCGAACCTATCCCCTGCATAACCAGGGATGGGATGTTCGGATTAGTCGGGTCCGTAAACGGAGGAATGAAAATCCTGGCCGGGAAAGGCGGCGTCTGGTGGTGGTTCAGGACGATCTGCGGGTACCAGATCTCATAGAGGAGCCGGCTGACGTTTCGTGTCTCCGGCTGAGTCATCATGTACCAGTCGCGGTTGTTATCGTGCCCGGCGTACTTGTGATACAGCTCCGGCAACGGGCTGGTCTCGAAGCGCGTCCCCAGGTTCCGTTTGTACCAGTCGACGACCAGGTCCAGGCCATCCGGATTCATGACCGGCATCTGGAGGAAGATTACGTTGTCTCGAATCGTTCGGATGGCTTCGGACTCGTCACTGACGATCCGAAAGGCCAGTTCGGGCGAGAATTGCGCGTGGCCCACCTCGCTGGCGTGGAGCCCTCCGTCGATCCAGACAACCGACTTGCCCGATCGGGCCAGTTCCAAGGCTTCCTGCTCCGTCAGCGGCCCGCGCGCCAGTTTCTCGGAAATTGCACGATACTTGTCCAGCTCCGCCATATTGGCTTCAGAGCTGATGACCGCGAGAATCATGGGCCTTCCCTGCGCGGTCGGCCCGACCTCTATCACCTTGATCCGGTCCGACGAGGCGTCCAGCTTGCGATAGTAATCGAGCATCTGGTCGTACCCGGCAAGCTTGTAGTCAGAACCCGGGCGGAAACCGAAAACGTCTTCCGGTCGGGGAATCGTACCGGCGAATGGTTCGAGGAAAAAGGAAAAAACGCAGAGGGGAATTAAAGCGACAACCTGGGTGGAATAAGCGTCTCATAAACCTCGTGATCCGCTGCAATGCCTTCCGTTTTTGGGCGTGTTATACTACCATGAGGAGCCGCAAAAATAAGAAAGAACTTTTTTCTTTCGCGGTATTTTTCCCGGAAAGAAATCCTCCAGATCCTCACCTAACCGAAGGACAGCTCCGGGGTTGGGAGCGCAAGGGATTGGTTTGTCCGACGATGCGGGAGGGGCGGCAGATCCTGTACAGCTTTGCCGACATCGTGACGCTCCGGGCAATCCAGGCATTGCTCGCAAAGAACCATCAGGCCGACGACTTCCTGATTCCCCTTCGACTGCTCCAACGCCGATTCCTGGAAGCCGACGAGTCGTGCGAAAGCAAGACGGTGACGCTTCTGGATGACCGCGTGATCCTTGGCCGCCGAAACCACCTGATCGACGGGGCCGCCGGCCACGTCCTGGTCCGGATCGATCTCGCAGGAGCTCATCGATTGCGGTAATAGGCGCTCCGAACGGGCAAGACGGGCAAAACAGACGAGGAGTGGTTTCAGGAGGGAGTCCGCCTCTCGCAGAATCCTAAAACCATGCAGCAGGCAATAAGCGCCTACAAAGAGGCGATGAAGCTCAATCCCCACCGCGCCGACGTCTATCTGAACACCGGGAAGATCCACTACCAGGAGGGCAATCTCGTCGACGCCGAGCGCCTGCTCCGGATGGCCATTCTGCGGGACGCCTACAATCCGGTCGCGCATTACAGCCTGGGTCGGGTCATGGAGGATCTGGCATGCCTGGAGGAAGCGATCGCCTGCTATCAGAAAACGCTCGAAACCGCCCCCCGTTTGGCCGCAGCTCACTACCGGATGGCGCGGGTCTGCGCCGGAGCCGGGCTGATTGAAAAAGCGGTGCGCCACTTCAACCTGTACCTGGAGCTCGCCCCCGATGCCCCGCGCGCCGATTCTCTGCGCCGCGAATTGGAGAGATCTCCAGACACCAAGCAGCGCGGCCGACGTTATTCGTGGATAACGATCGTGTCCTACTGAACGACACGAATCGGATCACGTCCTGTCACCTAGCTGCTTGGCACCGGCTCGGCATTGCGGCCGGCAACCACCGTAGAAATCCGGGCGGCCAGTCGTTCCGCGATCTCGATGAAAGCCTTGGCGACCGGGCTTTCGGGGTCCTCGAACACGACCGGCTTCCCGACGTCGCCCGCTATCCTGAGTGACGTGACGAGGGGGATGCTTCCCAGCAAGGGGACGCTGTAACGCCTGGCCGTCTGCTCGCCGCCGCCGTGGCTGAAGATGTCGCTGCGCTCATTGCAGTGCGGGCAGATGAAGTAGCTCATGTTCTCGACGATTCCCAGAACGTCGACGTTGACCTGCCGAAACATCATGACGCCCCGCCGGGCATCGGCCAGCGCGACATCCTGCGGCGTCGTCACCACCAGTCCCCCGCTCAGCGGCACGGACTGCATGATCGTCAATTGCGCGTCCCCGGTCCCGGGCGGCAAATCGACGACAAGGTAATCCAGTTCTCCCCAGGCGACCTGGTAGAGAAACTGCTGAATTACGCCATGGAGCATCGGTCCGCGCCAGATCAGCGGGGTATCTCCCTGGGCGATGAACCCCATCGACATGACCTTCATCCCGTAAACTTCGATGGGGGTGATGCTGTTCTGGTCACCCTTTGGCTGCTCGTAAACGCCGAGCATGATGGGAACGTTCGGGCCGTAAATATCGCAATCCAGGAGCCCCACTCGTGCGCCCGACCGCGCGAGCGCGCAGGCGAGGTTGACGGAGACCGTGGTTTTCCCGACGCCCCCTTTTCCGGAGGTCACCGCGACGATATTGGAGACTCCGGGAATCGGTTTCCGGTCGATACCTCCCCGGTGTTTGGGCACATGGGCCTCCATCTTCACGCTGACCTGTTCGACTCCTGCGATCGCCTCAACCGCCCGCTTCGCCTGGCCCTCCAGCTCTTCACGGACCGGACATGCCGGCGTTGTAAGAACGAACCGGAAAGAAACAGCACCGCCGCAGATCCGAAGATCCTGAATCATGCCCAGGCTCACTATGTCGCGCTTCAGATCCGGATCCAGGACCCTCCCTAGTGCTGCCAAAACCTGCTCTTGAGTGACTTGTTTATCCATAGATTAGTCGCATCCATCATCGGTCGTCGTGCCATCTTACCGGACTGACGAACAGGTGATCAAACTGCAGGCGGGATCGGCGGAAAAGCACTCAAGGTGCACGCGCCGACCACCAAGCAGGATCCATGCACACAACCGGGTAGTTTAACTGGTCGCGCCGGGAAGGATATGATGTTCACAAGGACTCACCGTATGGTCAGCCAGGCAATGGAAGACTATCTGAAGGCAATCTACAGCCTTCAGACGGACGATGAACTTGTTTCGACGACGAGCCTTGCGTCCGCACTGGACTGCTCGCCTGCCAGCGTGACGAACATGCTGCAGAAGCTGGCCGACCTCGGCTTCGTCAGTTATACCCGCTACCAGGGCGTTCGGCTTGCCGAGAATGGATCCAGGGTAGCGCTCGAGGTGATCCGTCATCACCGTCTGATCGAGCTTTATCTGCTTCAGGTTCTCGGCTTCAGTTGGGATGCGGTGCATGCCGAAGCGGAGCGCCTCGAACATGTGATCTCCGAGGAGTTCGAAGAACGGATTGACGCCGCTCTCGGCCACCCCACAATCGATCCGCACGGACACCCGATTCCCACGAAAGAGGGACTATTTGCCGAGCGAACGGGTGGCGCCCCTGTCCAAGGTCAGCGGCGGGGGAATGCGTCGAGGTCAGGCAAGTGAGCGACCGCGATCCGCAGACGCTTCGATACTTGGCCCGCATCGGGCTCGTCCCCGAGGCCCGGCTGCGGGTCCTTGACCGGACTACGACGGGGCCAGATCGGAATCAGGATCAAGGGAGACGATCATCGTGATCAGCCGAGGGCATAGCCGAGTCTGGTCTACGTCACCGCTCTAGCGCGCGGAAGAACCGCGCGGCCGATCACGGAATCCCGGTTTCCGATTCCGGAATGAGTGCCACAGAAGTAGAACCCCAGCATGATCAAATCGCTCGCCGAGTCTCATCCATATCCGTCCGTTCATCAGCGGCCTAAGAAAGAGTTGCCCTGAACTCTTTCGCGGTTGCGTCGGTACGGCTTCCATGTAACCTAACACGCCCGTGAGCAGACAGTTGAAGCTAGATCCACAGACCGGTTTTCTTCGACGAGAGGACTTCCTCCAGGCAGCGAGCGAAGCTCGTGCTCGAACCTGCCGATCATTCCACTTTGTTGTTGCTGGAAGTCAAAACTGACGAGGTCGGGCGCGATTCAAGCTGTGGCCGACATTCTCCGCCGCTCCTTCAGGGGCGGCGATCTGCTCGGCCGCATCTCCCGGAAACGCTTTGCGGTTCTCGTTTTTCACTCTCAGCCCCTGCGGGCAGGATCGCTGACCGAACGAATAGAGACGAAGCTCGAGGAGTGCGGGATACCCGGTATCGAGGTCGCAATGGTGAAGCGCGATTTTCGCCCCCGAGGACCTGGCCGAGTCAAAGGTCTTGCTGCGTCGACTGGAGAAGGCCCTAGTCGCCGGTTGTTGAGGGGGCTGGAGTCGAGGGGCTGTGCCGCCGCAGCCAGTGCCCGCGCCAGCAAGGGCGCCAACCGGGCAGGACAAACCGCGATTTAGAGGTGGTGCTCCTCCAGGAATCTTTCCGCGTCCATGGCGGCCCGACAGCCTGCTCCTGCCGCGGTTACCGCCTGCCGATAAATCTTGTCGTGGACATCTCCGGCCGCAAAAACCCCCTCGACGCTGGTTTTGGAGCCATCTCTGATGACGACATATCCGTCATTCAGCTCGAGCTTGCCCTCGAAGACCTTGGTGTTGGGCCGGTGACCAATGGCAACGAAGACGCCGGCAAAAGGCAAAGTCGCTTCCTTTCCGGTCTTCAGGTTGCGAACCCGCACACCTTCGACCTCATTCTTCTCGGGATCAAGGATCTCGGTGACGACCGTGTCCCAGCAGAAATCGATCTTCGGGTTGATGACGGCCCGGTCAGCCATGATCTTGGAAGCCCTCAGCTGATCGCGACGGTGGATGACGGTTACCCGTTTCGCAAAACGGGTGAGAAAGAGCGCGTCCTCCATGGCGGTATCGCCGCCTCCGATGACCGCAACCTCCTGTTCCCTGAAGAAGTAGCCGTCGCAGGTGGCGCAACTGGAGACTCCATGACCGATGAGGCGGCGTTCAGAGTCAAGGCCGAGCCACTGGGCTGACGCGCCGGAGGCGATGATCAGTGCTTCTGCTTCGTACGTGACCTTGGCGTCGGTCTTCAGCTGAAACGGGCGCCGGCTGAGATCGACGTCGATGACCTCTTCGAACTTGTATTCCGCCCCGAACCGCTCAGCCTGCTGTTTAATAGCCTGCAGTAAGTCGGGCCCTTGGATTCCAGCGGGAAAACCAGGGAAATTCTCGACCAGAGGTGGTGAGGGCCAACTGGCCTCCCGGCTCATGCCCTTCCAAGACGATCGGATCGAGATTGGCCCTTGCCGCGTAAACGGCGGCGGTCGAACCAGCGCAACCCGAACCCACGATCACAACTTTCCGCCTCATGTTGCCTCCAAATGTGAACGGGTATTTTACAACAGGGGCGTCATCGCTTACCGGGGAACACCGTAGCCGAAGACCTCTATCCAGTCGATGCGGGAAGAAACAGGGGTTCCGACACCCGGTTCGAGATCTGTGAATCCGATTTCCAGCACTTTCCGGAGGTCGGGCTTCTTGTCTAAAGGAATCGGAAGGAAAGTATCGGCGTTCAGAGCCGACCAGGTGAGACGGTCGACGATGAAGGCGAAGACGTGCCAGTCGGCCGCGTTGGTGTCGGTTTGATCAGAAACGTAGAAACGCCCATCGGCAAGCCTGATGAGGATACGCGGGAAGCGCTCCCCGCTTTGCCGCGACCGCCACTGAATCAACCCGCCGCGGGAGAGGTCCAGGGCCTGGTCTTTCCTGGCCAGAGTCAGCCCCCAGGTGCCTTTGCAGGTCCCCGACCAGATGTAGTACGGATCGTCGGCCGGTTGGTCGTGATGGGACTTCTTGATCTGGTCTTTGGCCGTGCCGTAGAGAGCCAGGATCAGGTCGGGGTTGACGACGTGCTTCTGAGAGACAGGCGTCTCGGCCGGGATTTCTTTCCAGTCCTCTCGAAAGAAAAGCGGAGCCGTGGAATTTGCAGGTTTCTGGGACTGTGCGAGCACCGTCGTCAAGAGAAGTATCGGAAGGAGACAAGCGAAAAGCGGCGTCAACTGTTTCATAGCTCCACTCCCCCGTGTTGTCAGTATCGAAATCCCAAGCTGATTCGACCGAAAGGCGGGCGGGCGCCCGGGTGAACTCGCCGACGCTCAACAGGCCCGTCGGATTCGGTCAGACCTGCCCGCGCAGCTTGCGGATCGCTTCCTCGGCGCTGTGACGAACCAGAGCGTCCGAATCCCGCAAAGCAACTGTAAGAGCAGCAACCGCGCGACGATCGCGAATCTCGCCCAGGGCGAAGGCGGCGCTGCCGCGAACCGCGCTCACCTCGTCTTTCAAAGCGGCGACGAGGGGATCCACGGCCTTGGCTTCTCGGATCGCTCCGAGGGCCAGGGCGGCCTTTGACCTGACTTCCGGCTCCCGGTCTTTCAGTGCAAATACCAGGGGGCCGGCAGCCCGACCATCCACGATCTTGCCCAGCGCCTCAGCCGCCAATCCCCGCACCTTCGCATCCTTATCCGCCAGAGTCCAGATAAGAGAATCGACGGCCTGCCGGTCTTTGACGGTTCCGAGCGTCCATGCGGCGCTCGCTCGGGCCTGCGGATCATCACTCTGCAGTCGACCGAGCAACGTTTCCAATGAACCTTTTTCGGGACTCATGCCTGATATTTCACTCCTGCCTGCTAAAGGGACTATTTGATACCTCCTTCGGGAGCATTTGCAAGGTGAACAACTTACAACTGACCACTGACGACTGACAACTGACGAACCGGCTGACCGGCTGACCGGCAAACTCGGAAGCTGAGCTCCAAGTTGTCAGTTGTCAGTTGTCAGTTGTCAGTTGTCAGTTGTCAGTTGTCAGTTGTCAGTGGTCAGTCGTCAGTTGTCAGTGGTCAGTCGTCAGTTGTCAGTTGTCAGTCGCCCCGCCCCCCGGCAGCGCCAGATAGTTTTCCTGAATGGCCTCCCGGCCGTACTTCCTTTCCAGACTTCGAATGGTGAAGTGACCGTGGGCAACATCCTGAAAATGCGACATGAAAATCGAATTGATGACTGCACCGCCAGCCGCCCCGAGGACCGGAATGGCCATTGCGGCCGCCTTTTCCGACACGGCCACGCCGAAGCGGGCGGCGATGTTGGATATAAAACGGACCAGGGCGGGAGCGCCGGTTTCCGCTACCCCGCGTCCTGCCAGATAACGCGCCGCTTCGCTGACCGATCTGGCGAGGGCCGCACGCATTGCGAAGTATCCGGTCTCGGCCGCGTCGTCATGCGAAGTTCTGCCGCCGAGGGCGAATACCTCCAGGCAGGCAAGCTGCGCCTCGACATCGTTGAGATCTTCCCCCCGACGCTGGCCGATATCCGCAATCGAACGAAGCATGAGCACGGTCGAAATCGGCAATTCGACAATCAGGCCGGCCAGTCCGAACGCGCCTCCCGCCGCTCCGCTGGCGACGGCGGCAAAATGGTGAAGCCTTTCGCTTCGCCTGCGGATTGGTCCTCGCGCAAGCGATTTTACGGCGACATTCAGCGCCCGGAAGAGCGACTTGTTGACGGCGGTGTGGACGCTCGCCGCCCACTTTTCGGGGAGCAGTCCGAAGCCGCGCTCAAGGGGAGCGCCCACGGTATCGGCCAGCCGGACAGCCATACTCGGCTTTTCCAGAAGCTGTTTGGCCTCGTGGAGACTGCGCAAGTCTTCTTCAGTCAGTTGCATACCTCCATTTTGAACTCGAAGGACAGCAAGGACAACAAGGACCACAAGGACGACAAGGACAGTCAGGCGGAGACCGGCTGGTATGTTCTTCTGCTCCTTGATGTCGTTGTTGTCCTTGTCCTCCTTGTCGTCCTTCGAAATTCGTCCGTCGCTGTCGCGCAAGTCCGCACTGTGTTCTAATGGGGCGAATATGCAACCCATTAGAATCCAGGCAGTGGGGACAGCGGTCCCAGCGCATCGAGTCGACCAACAGACGATTCGAGATGCTGTTCCGCTGGTCTTCCGTAGTGCCTACGCAGAGATCGATCGATTGCTCCCGTTGTTCGACAACACCGGAGTCCAGACCCGGTACTTTTGCCAACCCCTGGACTGGTACCGAAACAGTCACACTTTCGCCGAATCCAATGCTGCCTACGAAAAGAGCGCTCTGCAATTGTCAGAGGAAGCAGCCCGGGCCGCACTCGAAAAGGCCGGAGCTGACCCGGCGGAGATAGACGTACTGGTCTTCGTGTCGTCGACCGGCGTCGCCACGCCGAGTCTCGATTCCAAGCTGATCCAGTCTCTCGGCCTGTCTCGCAACACCGCACGAATTCCGATCTGGGGCTTGGGCTGCGCCGGAGGCGTATCCGGGCTGGCTCGTGCAGCGGAACTGTGTAGAGCCCGGTCCGCAGGAAAGGCGCTGCTCATTGCGGTCGAATTGTGCAGCCTGACTTTTCAGAAAGACGACCTGTCGAAGGCGAACCTGGTTTCCACGAGCCTCTTCGCCGACGGCGCCGCTGCAGTAGTGCTGGGCAAGGACGGTGAGGGTGCCGAGGTCCTCGGGAGCTACAGCACGCTCTTCGAGGATTCGGGTTATGTGATGGGCTGGGAACTGGTCCAAACCGGATTCAAGGTCCGACTGTCGAAGGATCTTCCCAGTATCACGAAGAATCGGGTTCCACAGGAAATCGGACAGGCGTGCGAGGCCTGGGGGATCGAGCCGGGCGCCGTGAGGCACTTCGTTCTTCACCCGGGAGGCGCGAAGGTGCTGGCTGCGTTTGCCGAAAGCCTCCACCTGGAAGGCGGCAGCCTGTGCCACGCCGTATCCGTCCTTCGGGACTACGGCAACATGTCCAGCCCGACCGTTCTGTTCATTCTTCGGGAATTCCTGGAACGCACGCCGAAGGCCGGCGATTACGGCCTGATGGTAGGGATGGGACCGGGTTTCAGTGCGGAGCAGATCCTGTTTCGATGGTGACCTTTCGATGGTGACGGTGTTTGTCTGGACGCTGGCACTGCTGATCGCGCTCCAGCGCCTGATGGAATTGCGGCTGGCGCGACGCAACTACCACGCCGCCATTAAATCAGGCGCCCGGGAGTTTGGCGCGGCCCATTACCCGGCGATCGTCCTGCTCCATTGCGCATGGCTCGTCGCCTGGCCCTGCGAGGCGCTCGTCCGCGGGCCGAGCCTGAACCGGTGGTGGTGGCTTTGGCTCGGGCTGTTCCTCCTGGCGCAGGCTCTCCGCTACTGGGTCATCGCAACCCTCGGACCGTTCTGGAACACCCGAATCCTGGTTATCCGCGGAGCCCCTCGAATTCACAAGGGGCCTTACCGGCTGCTCAACCATCCCAACTACCTTGTGATCGCACTGGAGCTGTTCTCGGCGCCTATGGTCTTCGGCGCCTGGATCACGGCTGTGCTTGCCACAGCCATTAATGCCTGCCTGCTGCTCCTCGTTAGAATCCCAGTCGAGAACAAGGCGCTGCGCTCTTTGCGGTGAGGGGGCGCCCCACCGGGTGGACATTGTGGACATTGTGGACAATGTGGACGACCCGGGCCGCATAGACACCAGTGTCTGTCCCTCGTACTGTCCACCTTGTCCATGACGTCCACAATGTCCGCTTTCTGGAACTTCCGCGACCAACAGTTGTCTAAGTCTGTGAAAGGAGGAGGTTATGTTCGAGACTCTGATCCGCACTTCTCAAGTTCGTCCCGCTTGGAAATCGACGGTTGTCATCTCGCTCGTGGGGCATGCGGTGGCTGTAACGCTTCTCATCCTTCTCCCGATGGTCTACTTTCAGGTTGTCGACACTCGCTTTCTGACCGGCGTGATTGCCGGGACCCGGATCGAGCCGGTTCCGCCGTCTCCGCCACCTTCCCGGCCGGCCGCGGCACCGGTCCAACCCAGGAGCGCACAGGTGCGAGAGCTGCGCCTGCCTCCAATGACGGCGCCACCCACCATCCCGGTCGGGTTGCCGGACCCGAACATCTCGAATCTGCCTCCGGTGGGTGATGATGTGGGGTACCTGGGCCCGTCCACCAGTCCGTTTGTGCCCGGGATCACCGGACCCATGGTCTCCAGCGCATCCCCGGTGCCTCGAACCCCGCTACCGCCTCCGCCGCCCAAGCCGCGAAGGCACGAGCCGGTTCTGGTATCCACGATTTCCCCCGGTGGCTTGATCTACAGGGTCGAGCCCGAATACCCGACTCTGGCCCGTCAGGCGCGGGCCCAGGGTCCGGTGAAACTGGAGTTGCTGATCAATGAAGAGGGCACGGTCCGGGAAGTGGTGTTTGTCTCGGGCAATGTCCTCCTGAAGGACGCCGCGATCGCCGCCGTCAAGCAGTGGAGATACCGGCCGACGATCTTGAACGGCGAACCGGTTCCGATTCAGGGGACAGTGACCGTGAATTTCATCCTCAGCAGGTAGGTTTTCTGCAGCCGGCATGGAACCCCTGGCTCGCTCGGGACTTCTCCCTGCGCCATGCCGGCTGCGCCACTTCCAAATGCGGATGCTTCCATCCGCGCACTTCGCAAAAGACGCTCGCTCCGAGTGCGGTTCTGTGGGGAGTTGCTGACGGTGGCCAAAGACTCCAAGCCAGGCGAAGTTCACAGAACCGCAAACGGAGCGTTTTTTGCGAAGTGCGCGGATGGAAACATATCGGCACTGGGAACTTTTGCTACTATTTACTGGTAATGGCCAAGAGGATCAAAAGCCTGCACACTGACCTCTTCGACGAAGCGGTTGCCCTTTTCTGCCATGCCTCCCGCCCGGTCGCCCTCACCGGAGCCGGGATCTCCGTGGAGAGCGGGATCCCCGATTTTCGAAGCCCGGGCGGCCTCTGGAGCGTTTTTCGGCCCGACGAGTTCGCTACCCTCGAGGTATTCCTCCAAGACCCGGGGAAAGCCTGGAAACTCTACCGGGCCCTCGGTGAGGCATTGATCGACAAGGAGCCGGGCGCTGCACACAAGGCGCTTGCCGAGTTGGAGAGAGCCGGGGGACTCCAGGCGGTCATCACCCAGAACATAGACGGCCTTCACACAAAAGCAGGCAGTCAGAAGGTCCTCGAAGTCCACGGCGAGCATCAGAACCTTCAGTGCGTGCGGTGCGAATCGGTGAGACCGCTCGAGCAAGAGGATCTTTCCGAAGGCCCGGTCCCCGTCTGTTCGGATTGCGCCTTCCCGCTCAAGCCGAATATCGTGCTGTTCGGTGAGCTGGTTCGAGAGATGCAAAGAATAGAGACGCTCCTCGAGAGCTGCGATCTTCTCCTCGTCATCGGCACCTCGGCGCAGGTCTACCCGGTCGCGTCCTTTCCTTACATCGTGAAGTCAAATGGCGGGAAGATCTACGAATTCAACACGGAAGAGACTGCACTGACCGCCTCCGGGGACTTTTTTATCCGCGGGAAAGCGGGCACGACTGTGCCGGCGTTCGTGCAGGCGGTGCTCCAACAGGAGGGGTAGAGCGGAAAAGGACGCGACAGACCGCAACCTCTTGCGGCTACGGAGCCGACTTTTCCCGCAAGCCCGTTGAAGCGGGTCGACGCCACCTGGTTCGCCCCGGGTCTGCGATGTTGATTCGGTAGGCTTCGATCAACCAATCGAAGGCCTCCGATGGATCCCGTGGCGTAGCGAGCGCCGGAACGCCCGAGTTCAGGTTCTGTGTGTTGCGCCGATCTCGGCCCATGCCGGGCCAGGGAAGGGCCGCTTCCGTTGCGTCCGCCGGGGTATCCCAAATATACAGATTGCCTTCCCGAGTGGCGGCCACCACTTCAACCTTCCCGTCCCCGTCCACATCACCCGCGACCGGTGAAGCGAGAATCCAGCCATGGGTGAACTTCGGCCACCCGGTCGGCTGCGAACCGTCCGACCGAAAGGCCCGCAACAGGTACGAACCACTCCCCATGACGATGTCCGCTTTCCCATCTCCGTCCACGTCGGCCAGGGCCGGGCCGGTCAGGAACGACATATCGTCCATCACCACCGGGAAAGGCGTCAGCAGGGCGTTACTGACCGGGTTCCAGGCCGCCACCTGAAAATCCGATACTTCCTGCCTACCAGGCAAGGCGATGTCCAGAAGGCCTCGAATACCGGCGGTCGGGGCAACATACTCGGGCGCACCGTCCCCGTTCAAATCGCCGAAAGCCCCCGACCCGAAGAAACCGAGGAACGGTGAGTCTTTCGACGCGGCCTGACCGTTCCCGTCCTTGAGCACACGCACGAACCCGTCTGAATCGGTGCCCAGGAATGGACCGCCCCAGGCGTCGTAGAGGATAACCGGGCCGGCAGCACCGAAGATCCCGACAACCGTCTGCCCTGCCGGACCCAGCTTGGCCATGGCGGGGGACCCGGGCGTCCCGGTTCCGACAACGGGCAGAACACCCGGGACGAGCAACGGAACGGGCGCCGGCCACCCAGTCGCCAGCGGGCCACCCGACGCTTGGTTGCCGTCGTGTCGCACGGCATAAATCCGGCCGGCCACGTTGCTCTTCAGGGATTCCGGAACGTAGTTCATCAGTTGCTGGAGCTTCGAATCTACCCAGTACCGCAGTATTTCCCCGGAGTACTCTTCCGCCGTGGCTACGACAATTTCTGGAAAACCATCCCCGTCTATATCCCCGACCGCCGGAGACCCGGTGATCTTCGCGGGTCGCGAGCCAAGCTGCGTTCCGTCCTTCGCAGTGACTACGCCGGTCGAGTCATCGACAGTAACCTTGCTCGGGTCGGCCAGACGAACCGGGAAACCCTCGACCGGTGCGCCGTTCGAGCGCCACGCGTAAACGTGACCGTCCCACGAAGTCACGACGATTTCGAGCGTCGAGTCCGCGGTACCGTCGAGATTGACCAGGGTCGGCGCCGCAGCAATGCTTGGATCGGTGTCGTTGAACTTATTCCGGTGGATGGGGGCCGAAAACCGAGGATCGGTGGTCACTGGGAAGCCGGGCTTCATTCGTCCGTGGTCGTCCCAGACGTAGAGCTTGCCTTCCATCGAGGCGGCTACGATTTCGGTGCGGCCGTCCTGATCAAGGTCGTCGGCGGCCAGAGAGGCCAGGATAGCCTCCCGCGGGATCGGTACCTGGTAATCGTAGGCCCGGGAAGCATGAACAGGAATCGGGTCGGTCAAGACCGGGAACCCGAGAAGCGGCTCACCCGTGATCCCCGAGCGGACGTGCACCCGCCCGTCGCCCGTTCCCATGAGGATGTCCAGCACGCCGTCCCGGTTCACGTCTGCGAGTTTCGGTGAGCTCTCACCGGATCCGCCCAAGTGAATGGGGGACATTTTAAGGGAAGAATCGGTGTGAACGGCCACCACTCGACGATCCTCGCCGACGTTCCCACGATCATCCGTGACCCTCAACCTCAAGGTCACCGAATGCTCCTCCGGGCTTCGAACCACCGACGAAGGGCCAAAGCCGCAACGTGCCGCCGTCGACCCCGGATACCAGTATCCCAGGAGCGAGCGGTCGATCGCCTCCGTTGAGCTGCCACTCCCGATAAGCTCGAATTCTACCGGTTGGACACCGCATCCGCATTCAACCGTGTAGGTGAACGAGGAGGCCCGGGCGGCGCGTGCGGATCCCAGGACCGGGACTCTCATCGTCATGGACGGATCCACGGTCTGAAACCATTGCAAGCCGCCGGAGAGGTCGGCTTCGGGCGGGATTCTGTCGGGAAGCAGTCCCAGGAGCATGACGGCGTTTGGCCGCCCGTAGCCGGTGTATTGGTCCCACCCGGCTTGCGTCGGGAACTGCTTCGAATCGAAACTGCCCAGGATTCCAATCAGCCAAAAGGGCGTGTTGAGATCAAGATCTGCTGACTGGTTGATATCCTGTGTCGACAAGCGAAGTAACTGCCGGATTTCCCCGGCCGAGAACGGGGCGTCCAGCCCCGGGTAACGCTGCATGAGACCGAGGTCGACGAGGTTCTTTCCACGCGAGATCAGGAGAGCCACAAGACCGCTTGCCCGACCCGTGGCCTCGGACGAACAGCCGGTCGAGGGGATTGTCACCCAGGCCTGGGGGCCGAAATTCGTGCAGCCATTCAGGATGGTGTAGTCGTTCGTGTTCTGGACGACAGTGCCGTCTCCGTTTCGGATGGAGTTGACCCAAATGGTGTGTTCGAAAGCTGACGGATAGTTGGAGTGCCTACTCTGTTCGTCGGCCGCGCTCGCAATCACCGGAATCCCGCGCCCGTACGCGTAATCAATCGCGCCCTGCGAGGACGGGGAGACGGTGATGGCTCCGAGGGCCTCGGAAATGAGCGACACACCGAGGTCCGCCGCATAGACCACGCCCTGGGCGAAATCGCTGTCCGCGACGATGAAGCTGTCGCTCACCCGGACCGGGACAAACATCGCGCTCGGCGCCACTCCAGGAAAACCCGACCCCGTTGTTCGCCTCGCCGACTTGCTCGATCGCCCGGCCGGTCCCGTGATTGAAGCCGGTGTCGTCCTCCGGATCGTTGTCGTTTTCGAAGAAATCCCAGCCGGCGATGTCGTCGACGTAGCCGTTCCCATCATCGTCCACACCGTTGGAGTAGATGAGGATCAGGTCCTGGCCGTCGATCAGTCCGTTGCCGTTCCGGTCGGTCGCCGCCGAGAAGTCAGACACGTTGACGACGCCGTCGTTGTTACAGTCGTAGGAGGTGCAGCCGGGCGGCAGCGGGAGTTCCCCAGTGTTCAACGCAACCTTCCCAGCCAGATCAACGTTGTCCCACCGGATTCCGCTGTCCAGAACGCCGGAGACGACATCCGGCCGCCCGGTCGTGAAGCGCCAGGCGCCCAGTATGTTCATTCCGGTCGCCGGCCTGTACTTCCAGGCATCCGGGGCCGCATCGGAGTAATCGTTCGGGAGCATTCCCTCGCCGAGGAACAGGTAGGAAGAGTAGTCGCGCGGATTCATTGAACTGTCGGACTTCGGGTATGGAATCTCGGCCCGGACGGAAACCACCAGGCATAGGGCGGCCACGGCAGCCCCAGCCAGTTTTAAATCTCTAATGAGGGCGAACATGGCAAAAACGCTATCACGAAGGCGAGAAGCGGGACAACCAAGGGAGAGACAGGGAGACAGGGAGACAAGGAGACGGGGAGACAGGGAAACGAGAGACGGGGATCGGAATATCGAATATCGAACAAGGAATGACGAATGCCGAAGGGGAACCAGAACCGGTTGCGCAGAGGGCTGGTCCTGTTTCGGCGAGCACGAGCGGCGAGCAATCACCGTAAGGAGCCGCGCACGGCAGCGAGCGCCAGCGAGCGAGTAAGCGGACCAGCCACCCATCCCGAGTAGCAAGAGCCAGCCTAAAGAGCATGTTGGTTGGTCCGCTTACTCGCTCGCTGGCGCTCGCTGCCGTGCGCGGCTCCCTACGATCTCGCCTAAGCCACGATGGAGCCAGGACGCGCGGCTCTATTTTGGCGACAGGAACGATGAAGACGGGCAGACAAGGGGGCGGGGAGGGGGAACTGCCCGTGCGGAACGACCCGTGATCTAAGTCATTCCGGGCGTGCCATAAGGAGGATTAGGCTGAGCTTCAGCATGATGGACTTCAGCCAGTCTCCTTTCTTAGTGATCTGGGAAGTAACACAGGCGTGCAGGCTTGCGTGCCTGCACTGTCGCGCATCCGCACAGCCTCATCGCCACCCCCTTGAGCTGACCACCTCCGAGGGGTACCGCCTGCTGGAAAGCATTGCCGGTTTTGACAATCCCCTGATGGTCTTCACCGGCGGCGACCCGCTGGAAAGGCCCGACCTGTTCCAGTTGATCGACAGAAGTGTCAAGTTGGGCCTGCGGACCACAGTCACACCCAGTGCTACCGCGCTGCTCACGCCGGAGGCGTTACGCTCCTTTCAGAGTGCCGGAGTCGCCCGGGTTGCCATCAGCCTGGACGGCCCGGATGCTCATTCGCACGATGGTTTCCGCCAAGTTCCGGGTTCGTTCGACCGCACGATTTCAGCGCTCCAGGAGGCCCGGAGGATCGGCCTGGAGACGCAGGTCAATACGACCGTAACCCGGCACAATCGGGCACGGCTGGACGAGATCGCGGGCATCGTGGAACAGGCCGGCTCCCGCTTGTGGAGCGTCTTTTTCCTGGTGGTCACCGGACGGGCTGCGGATGCGGACGACCTGGACGCCGAGGGCTACGAAGAGGTCTTCGAATTCCTGGTTGACCTCTCCAAACGCGTCTCTTTCGACATCAAGACCACCGAAGCGCAGCACTATCGCCGTTACGTGGCCCAGCGCCGAAAGACAGAGCGCTCTTCGGGTCGCACCGAGCATCTCGCCCCCGGCCCTATCGCCCGACAGGCCGGCATCAGCGATGGTAAAGGATTCGTGTTCATCTCGCACCTTGGCGAGATCTTTCCCAGCGGCTTTCTGCCGCTGTCGGCCGGAAACGTCCGGCGTGACTCGTTGATGGACGTCTATCGCCACTCCCCGCTGTTCCTTCGACTTCGAGACTCCTCGGAGCTGGGGGGCAAGTGCGGCAGGTGCGAGTTCAGGAACCTGTGCGGCGGATCGAGATCCAGGTCCTACGCCTCAACTGGAGACTATATGGCTGAGGATCCTCGCTGCATTTACCAGCCGACTGGACGGTGATTGGAGCCGGTTCGGATACCGACGCCTTCCTGTCTCGGCGGGACCGAGCGCCCAGCAATTACCGTAAGGAGCCGCGCACGGCAGCGAGCAAAGCGAGCGAGTAAGCGGACCAGCCACGATCTCCCCTCCGGGTTTTGCCACTCAAGAATGCCCCACCGGGGCTAGCTGCTTGGTCCGCTTACTCGCTCGCTTTGCTCGCTGCCGTGCGCGGCTCCATACGGTCTCGCTCACGTTTCCTTCTCGCCCTGGCGCACGCATATCCCGTTACGGTGGCTGGTCCGCTTACACCGCGTCGACGAAACCGCTCGAGCCCCGAGGGAGGTTTCTGGGCCAGTTTCTCCGCGTTGTGCGGGAAAAATTCCCGGCCTCTACCCTGAAAATGCAATTGCTTCCCGACCGCTTCAGGCCTCGAAACACCCGTTATCATTGATTTCTCAGGATCTGGCATCAGCGTTGCTTAATTCAGCATAAAAAGCAGACACGGAGGAACTCTTATGGCAGGCGAATATATGGTGTGGGTCATTGTCGCAGGCGTAATCGGACTCGCGGTCGGCTTCGGCATTGCCTACCTGGTCCTTAGACGGAATACCCTCGCCCATCGGGACGAGCTGACCTCATTGCGCAGCACCGTCGATGAGCGACAGGCACGCATGGAGGAGGCCGAGATCCGGATGCGGTCACTCAACAAACGGGTCGAAGAGAAGGAGCACCAACTGGAGGCGGCCAAGAACGAGATCCAGGAGCTGGAGCGCACTTTGGAACAGAAGGCTTCCAAGGAGAAAAAGGCGATCGAGGCGCTGCGAAACGCCTTTCACGAGGACGTAAGGACAGGCCCGGTACGGTCAGCCGAGGAGCAAGCTTCCGACGAAGCTGAACGCGAGGCGGCCATCGCCGACGAACGGCGCCGGGCGGAAGCCAAGCGCGCCGAAGCACGCGCCGAGGAACAGCGCGAGAAGATCGAAGACCGGCAGCGGCGGTAGAGCCGCGCAGCGAACTTTTGAATGTGGGGTCGTGAGGCGGGCTTGGGTCGGGCTGAACAATCCGGCGCCTGTTCTGCCGAAAACCAAGACCGCCGACCCCACCCCTGACCTGCCCTGACCTGCCGGTGACTGCTGGAATTGAGTGAATCGATCGTCTAGACTGGAGGCAGATTTACACACACTTCAGGCCCGCCATTGAAACCTTATCAACAGGAGTTAGCCATGCCCTCCACCGTGAACCGAGTTCCTGAGAACACCGATACATTGGCAAATGACAGGATCCAGCGACAGACCGAGGCGAATATCGGCTACTACGCCGGGAAGGGGCGGGAAGCTATCGAGCAGCGGCTTTCCGAACTGGACCGGGAATGGGACATCGAACGGGCGATAGAAGCGCACGCGGCAAGCATCTCCCTGGGAGGATTGATACTGGGCAGTGTCGGCGGACGAAAGTGGTTCATCTTACCTGCCGTGGCGGCCGGCTTCCTGCTTCAACACGCGATCCAGGGCTGGTGCCCACCGGTTCTTGTCCTTCGCCGCCTCGGATTCCGGACACAGGGTGAAATCCACGAGGAGAAGTGCGCCCTGCGCAACCTGCTGCAGAAGTAGCCAGCGTGGACCCTCCACTGGCGGCCACTCCAGGCAGCCGAAAATTTCTTTCCCATGTCGATCGGAACCAGATCGACCGAACATCCGTATCTGTAGAGGTACTGGTCGACCGAGTGGGAGAGATCATGAAGAAAAGCTATATCTTCGTCGCGTGCGTCGGGGTTGCCCTCCTCGTCATCCCGTCAAGCCTGAACTACCTGCTGACATTCCGGACGACGGCGTTTGCCGACCGGTTTGTGGAGTCTCTCGCGGCGGGCAAAGTCCGGGACGCCTACGCGATGACGAGCGCCGAGTACCAGAAGAACACAGACACGCGGCAGTTTCGCAAAACCGTCCGGGGCCTGAAACTGAAGGGGTTCAAGTCAGTCGAGTGGCAGCCGACCTTCTCGTCCGACAGTGTGAGCCTCACCGGTGAGGTCAAGGCGGCCGATCAGAAGCTGATCCCGCTGCTGCTTCACGCGATCAAGGAGAACGGGGAATGGAAGATCAGTTCCATTCAAGGCCCTCCTCCTGAACCGGTCCGTTACCGCTCCTCACGCGGGCTGCACGGTCCAATGAGGGGCGAACCGCAGGTGGACATCGCAAAACCCGACGACGCTGAAGCAAGACGGCTGGTCACCGCGTCAATCCTTTCCCTGGATCGGGCGATCAAAACCGAAGATTTCGACACCTTTCACCGCGAGGTCGCCGCTCCGTGGCGGGATCAGACTCCTCCCGGCGTGATGCGGCGCGTCTTTCGTCGCTTCGAGGAGAGAGACGTGGACCTGGGCGTCGTCAAAGACCTTCGTCTGGTCTTCCGAGATGGACCCGAGGTCATGGATCACGGCGAGACCCGTTTCCTGAAGGTCCGCGGGAAGTTTTTCGGCCCGAAGGACGTGGTCGAGTTTGATATGTCCTACTGGCCGGAGAAAACCGGCTGGAAACTGATTGGAGTCTGGGTCGGGGTCCGAGATCCTTTCCCGGACGAAGAGGAAGAGGGGGAAGGGGAAGGGGCCACCGACTGACCTCCTCGGAATTATCTTGTTTAAAAACTGAACCCGCATACCTGCTCCAAACCGGTGGACACACGGCTGCACCGCCCACGAAGCCTGCCATGGTGTGCGAACCGGCGCCCGGCGTATACTCAACCGCGATTGTTCTTGAACTCCCGGCACGTGACCGCATCTATAGGAGCAGGAGGTCTCATGAGACACAGGGCACTATTCTCAATGTTACTGTTGGCGCTGAGCTCACTGACGCTATTGGCCGCAGACTCGCGACTTCAAGCGATAGCCGACCAGCTTTCGGACCGGGCGCAGCAGCTCTCCAATGAGGCTTATGACGGCTTTCGACGCCGCGATCGTGGGAACCGGGCGGACGTCGAAGCTTTGTACGCCTCAGTCCAGTTCCGCTCCGGGACAGAATTGTTTCGACGCATGGTTGACGACAATCGGCCGGAGTCAGAGCTCAGAGACAGCGTGCTGGTGCTGCGTGATCAGCTGAACCGGATGGATCGATATGCCTTCGGACGGCAGGAACGAGAGCGGATGAACGTCCTCCTGCGGGATATCGAAACGCAATTGGGAGCAGCCCGGTATCCTTCGTATCCTTCGTCTCCTTCGAACCCCCCATATGACCGTAGCGGCTACGGAAGCGGCCGGTTAACGTGGTCCGGACGAGTGGACGACGAAGTGATCCTGACGGTTAGGGGGTCACGCGTGGGCGCCAGGGTGGTCGACGGCGAGCGAGTGCGTGATGAGGACTACAGGTTCGATTCCCCACTGCCGCGCCGCGAAACCAACCTGCAGCTCAGAAAGATTCGGGGTCGCGGTTCTGTGGATCTTATCCAGGAGCCGTCCCGGGAAAACGACTATACCGCGATGATCCGGATACGTGATAACCGAAGCGGATCGGACAGCTACGACATTGAAGTGTCCTGGAGGTAAGACTGAAGGGTTGTGAGGCTCACTTTGCCGGGTGATCGCTCGCCGGTGCGGCCGAACGCATGAGTTCCAGTACCTCTTCGGAGTTCCCGTCCGGAGCCGTGGTGAACGAGCGGACCCGGCCCAACACTCCGAGCTCGCTCGTCGAGAGCTTGTGGTCGAGCAGTCCCAGGCGCCACAGGCGATCGTGCACGGATTGGAGATTGTCGGCAAAACGGAAGTCGACAAGGCGTAAACGGTAATCGAGATAATAGAAGAGGCTGATTTCCGGACCAGGCACCCGGGCCAGGATTCGCTTACCTGCGGTTACGCTGACCTCCTCCACTATCGGAAGTGTCCCCTGAACGTCTGAAGCGTCGGGTCGAGGGAACAAGACGTAGGCCAGTTCCTTACCCTGCGTGAAATGGAAGAAAGGGGATTCGAGGCCGGGACCCGGTTTCTTTCCCGGACCGAAAGGGATGTCGAGCAGAACCAGGCAACCGTGACCGAGTCCGACACCCGGATTGTTTATCCCCGACAGCAGGGCTTCAGGCTGTCCATCCCCGTCGAAATCGTTCACCAACACCGAGCGTAATCCGCCCGGGTGCCAGTACTCATCGAGCAATTGTCCGGTTCGCAGGTCGAGCAGAACGACCTGCGACGGGAACCAGAGGTGGTGCCCAGCGACGCAAAGAAGGTACTGCCGGTTGCCAACCTGAACAGGCAACAGGCGCAGACCCAGATAGTTCGCGCTGATCCGCCGTTCCTGGTGAACCCGTTCCCTGCCATACTGGAACTCCCATAGTTGGCTGCCGTCGGAGTCAAAGCAGATCAGGCGGCCAGGCAATTCGGCCGACCGCATGGGCGCGTAGTTGAAGAGCACCTCCAGGTCCGCATCGTCATCCACGTTCAGAAGACGGTAGGAATCGTTTCCGGCGGCATAGTGTCCGACTCCAATGGGAGGGAATTCCCGTTCCCAGACCACTCGTTTCTTGGCGTCCAGAACCTTCATTCGGGTAGCTTCGATTGCTACGCTGGTGAGCTCCGGCCTGGTAGTGAAGACCACGAATAGAATGACGCCGGTCAGGATGACAACGACGGCTGCCGCGACAATCGTCGGGACTATCCACCGGCTCGCCTCAGGCTGCGGACCAGCCTGATGATTGGTCAACCAGTTGTCTATCTCGTCGGCATAGGCCACAACACGGGCCTTGCGTCCGGTTCCCTGTCTGTGAACAGGCAAACCGGATTCTTTTTCCCACCGTTGCACGGTTCGCACCGTCACTCGCAGGTAAGCCGCGATCTCTTTCCACGACTGGAGCACCTGGCGCGGCTCAAGCGGTGACGGCCCGGCGGCGTTTCTTAATGGAAGAACTTTGTTGCGCAACAGGGCCCCTCTCCGACACCGTTCTTATATCACGATCCGGCACGCGCATCTCTCACAGGAATAGAAATTTCGGGAGAAATGGGGAGAGAGGTAATCGCGCTCAGCCGGCTCGCCCGAACCCCGTTCGCGGTCAGACCCAATCCTGCAGGGAATCTAGTATCGTGTCGCCGCATTTCCCAGTTAGAATTGCTTTTTCGGTCTTTTGCCCACCGGGAGAACTGGTTACGCGCCATGGGAACAGCGAGGGTGGATCAAGGGAACTCGGAGCGCTCCGTCACCTGGACGGGACTCGGCCACCTGATGGTGGTTTATGTCGTCTGGGGAAGCACCTACCTGGCCATCCGGGTGGGTGTTCGGGAAGGGGCGGGGTTCGCGCCGTTTACTTTCGGGGCACTCAGGGTGCTCGTCGCCGGTATCCTGCTTCTGCTTTGGGCCAGATGGTCGGGAGCCAGAATCAAACCCAGTCGAACGGAACTGTGGACCCTCGCGGTGTCTGGCCTGCTCCTGTGGACCGGGGGCAACGGAATTCTCATCTGGGCGGAACACAACATTCACTCTGCGTACGCGGCCCTGCTCGTCAGCTCCACCCCGATGTGGGCGGTGATCGTGGAGGCGATCGTGGACCGGGTGGCGCCCTCCGCGCTCCTGATCGGCTCGCTGACTATCGGATTCCTGGGGACCGCACTGCTGAGTTTCCCGATCCTTCGTTCCGGGAGCTCTGCAGATTTCCTTTCAGTGGTCGGGCTTCTGGTTGGGTCCCTGTGCTGGAGCATCGGATCGATCTTCCAGAACCGCCACCCGGTCGCCCTTGGAGTGCGAGCCAGCTCCGCCTATCAACAACTCTTCGGCAGCCTCGGTTTCATCTCGCTTGCGTTGATCCTGAATGAACCCACTCCCCGGCCCACCGCCGAGGCGTGGTACGCCTGGGGATACCTGGTCGTCATCGGCTCGATTTTCGCCTTCACTTCCTTTGTCCAGGCGTTGCGCCTCCTGCCTACGGGTATCGTTTTTACCTATGCGTACGTTAATCCCGTAATTGCGGTCTTCCTCGGCTGGCTGATCCTCAGTGAACCGGTAACTGTCTGGACGATCGGCGGAGCGTCGCTTGTGCTCGTCGGTGTCGCAGGCGTCTTCCATCAGAAAGGACGCAGGGCGAAAGCCGGACGATCGGGGGCAGGAGATCCTCAGTGACAATCATATCGGCCGCATTTCTGCTCTTCCTCGTTATGGATCCGATGGGGAACATACCCCTGTTCCTGACGACACTCAGAAGCGTCAGACCGGATCGGCGGAACAGAATCGTCCTGCGGGAGCTTCTCATCGCTCTCCTGGTGCTCGTGTTCTTCCTGTTCTTCGGGAGGGGTCTTCTGGCGGCCCTGAAGGTGTCGGAACCGGCGGTCAGCATCGCGGGAGGGATCATCCTCTTCCTGATCGCCGTTCGGATGATCTTCTCGATTTCCGAAGATATGTTTGGCAAGAGTCCGGGGGGAGAACCTTTTATTGTTCCGCTGGCTGTTCCGCTGGTGGCAGGGCCCTCTGCCATGACGACAGTCATACTGATTACGACGCGCAGTTCGGTATCCGAATCCGTGATCGCTTTGGTCGTCGCCTGGGTGGCCTCGGCCGTGGTTCTGGTCACCGCAAACAGCTTGAGCGAATATCTTGGCGAGCGGGTGCTCACGGCTCTCGAGCGACTCATGGGGATGCTTCTTACCATGGTCGCCGTCGAGATGTTCCTCTCCGGTGTCCACCGCTTCTGGGAGTTATAGGCTCGCCGCCCGTCTAGATCTTGATGAAGATCCGCTTCTTATACAGCCAGTAACAGAGGTACCAGAACAGGAACCAGACAACCAGGCTGGTTGCGACGGCCGCGGTGGTCTCCCCTGCCCATTGGAAGATTCCGAAAGTGAAGGGTTTGACCACCCGGGTGAACCAGGAGCTGCCTCCCGAATTGGTGAACAGGTAAATTGCCAGGGAATTCATTCCGACGACGGTCATGACCCAGGTGCCGGCCCGGAACTTGCGGACGTCGATCAGCCAGTAGCAGAGTGCGAGCGCCAGCAGACACCAGCCTCCAGAGACGATCACAAACGACGTGGTGCAGATTCGCTTGATGATCGGAGTCACCGGGTCAAGGGCATATCCGAGCACGACACCGAGCAGGCCGGCGAGGCTCAGGATCAGGATCTTCCGGTTTTCCGGCCGGGTGCTTTTCAGCAACAGCCCGGCGAGCACGCCCCACATGGTGTGAGCCGTGGTCGGGATTGCGTTGAAGGCAACCCAATGCCCCTCGGAAAGCTTGCCCATCAGGTGCATGTCGACCCACGAGCCGAAGTTCTGATCGGGAACGAACGGCTGATTGAACCCGGCGACCGGCCAGGTGCGGTACAGGACTTCGGTCAGAATCAATAAGAGAACCGTGACACCGATCTGGACTGGCACCGGCTTGCGCATCAGCAGGAACGCGACAAAGAAGGTGAACGACAACTGCGCGAGCACGTTCCACAGCTCAAAGGTCAAATGGCCCGGGCCGATGCAGTAGAGCGCCCACCCAAACGTCAACAGCAGCAGGGATCGCACAGCCGCGTGCTTCGCCGTCTGATTCCAGCTTTCTCCCCGGTCCCACCGGCGGCCGAATGAAAACGGCATCGCAACACCGACGATGAACATGAAAAAGGGCTGGATCAAATCCCAGAACCGGAGGCCGTTCCAGGGATGGTGATCGAACTGGAGACCGATCATTCCGAGAAGGGTGCCTTCCAGCGCCGGTCCGTTGAGGACAGAGTAGAGGTGACTCGCCTCGCCGATCAGCAGAAACATCGTCAAGCCTCGAAAGAAATCGAGTGAGACCAGACGGTCGTCGGCGGCCGTGCGGCCGGCCAGGACAGAGGGCTGAGCCTGGGAACGGGTGGCAGTATCCATAATTTTGGTGCTCTCAAGCGATAATACGACTTTCGAGGCCCACAAGACATCCTCTTCTGGAAGCGCGGCCCTCTGGCAACAAAGGCGCAAGCAAGCTTGCGCTCTTTATACGGATCTTGGGATTCCGGTGGGGCATGCGACCTGCTTTCGGTTCGAACCCGCTTGCTTCGCGAAAGACGCTCGCGCGCGGCTCTGATGGGACTTGGCGAACGCCGCGCAACAGTTCGAGTCATTGCAGGCGACATCGAGTCGTGTGTCAGAGCCGCGCGCGAGCGATGCCTGTGTCAGAGCCCCGCCCGAGCGATGCCTGTGTCAGAGCCGCGCGCGAGCGCTTTCCAGCGAAGCAAGCGGGCTCGAACCGAAAGCAATTGCATACCCTAAGGTGTCTAACATGCGTATAAAGTGCAGAGCAAGTCCTGCGCACTCCAAGGCTCGCGTCGCTCGCAAAAGCTTCAAGGCGGGCGGGCAGGATACCACGAACCCGGTGCGGGCAAGGTGTCCGGGCCCCAAAAGGCCGCCCTTCGCGCTCAGGCCGCTTTCTCTCCCGGCTCCAAAAGGCTAGAATTCCTAATAATGCCGGAAAATCGAAACAAGAAGCTGTGGATCGGGTTTGACCTGGGCGGGACCAAGATGCTGGCGAGCGTGTTTGACTCCAGTTTCAAACAGGTCGGAAAGGCCCGCAAAAAGACGCTCGGAAGAAACGGGCTGAAACTCGGCATCGGTCGGATCATCGAGACAATCCAGGAAGCCGTCAAGAGCGCCGGGGCTGAGGCCGGCAAACTCGGCGGCATCGGCCTCGGGATTCCCGGCCCGCTCGATCCTCAAAGCGGAATCGTGCTGGACACCCCGAACCTGGGCTGGCGGAACTTTCAGCTGAGGGAGCCGCTGCAGAACGAGTTCGGCTGCCCGGTTTGCATCATCAACGATGTCGACGCAGGCGTGTATGGTGAATACAAGTTCGGGGCGGGCCGCAACGCTCGATGCGTGCTGGGCGTCTTCCCCGGCACTGGAATCGGCGGGGGCTGTGTGTACGAGGGGCGTGTTTTCACAGGCGCCAACCGATCCTGTCTGGAGATCGGCCATCTGCAGATGATGCCCGACGGACCGGTATGCGGATGCGGGCAGCGCGGCTGCCTGGAGGCCTTCGCCAGTCGGCTCGCGATATCTGCGGCGGCGGCTTCCGCGGTCTTCCGCGGCGAAGCTCCTTACCTGCAGGAGGCGGCCGGAACCGATCTCTCAAATATCCGAAGCGGGGCTCTGGCGGCAGCCATCAAGGCCGGTGACGGGGCGATTGAACTGATCGTCCGGAGCGCGGCCCAATGGCTAGGCGTAGGAGTCGCAAACGTCGTCAACCTGATTTCTCCCGATGTCATCGTCCTCGGGGGAGGCCTGGTCGAGGCAATGCCCGAGCTTTACGTTGATGAAGTGCGACAGGTGCTCCGAAAGAAGGTGATGCCGGCTTTCCGGGACACTTACAAGGTTGTAGTATCGGAGCTCGGTGACGACGCCGTCGCCAAGGGTGCGGCCGCCTGGGCAGACGCCGCAGCCAAGGGTTGAGACGGCGAGTCGCGCGAGGATTCCCTGATGGAACCTATCAGCAAAGTTGACCTGACTTCTTCGAAGGAACCGGCCGGTGCCAAACCGTCCGCACCACGTCTGGTCGCGGTCATCGATATCGGCTCGACTTCCATCCGGATGGGGATCGCCCAGATTGACGGCACCGGCTCGGTGCGACCGCTCGAATCCCTGCAGCAGGCGGTCAGCCTCGGCAAGGACACTTTCACCAAGGGAGCGATCGAAGCGACCACGACCGATCAGTGTGTCGGCGTTCTGAGGAGCTTCCGCGAGATCCTGCAGCAATACCAGATTACAGACGAACACCAGATCCGGGCGGTGGCCACGAGCGCCGTGCGGGAAGCGACCAACCGGGACGCGTTCCTGGACCGGGTTTACGTGGCCAGCGGTTTTAATGTCGAGGTTATCGACGAGGCGGAAACAAACCGGATTACCTACCTTGCCGTCAGTCGCATGCTCGATTCGGAGCCATCGCTCAGCCGCGGCGACACGCTGATCATCGAGGTCGGCGGCGGCAACACCGAAGCCCTGCTGCTTCGAAAGGGGCAGGTGAGCTACTCGCACACATACCACCTTGGCTCGCTCCGGCTGCGCGAGATGCTGGACGACTACGAAGCGCCGGTTGTCGAATTACCGGAGATTATGGAGGTCCACATCGACCGGGCAGTGCGGCAAATCAAGCAGCGCTTGTCGGTCGAGGGGCACACGGATCTGATGGCACTCGGGGGCGACATCCGCTTCGCGGTGAGCCACCTGGTGGAGAACTGGGACAAGAAGGCACTGATCAGACTGCCCGTCAGCTCTCTGGCAAAACTGACGAAAGAAGTTCTCAGTTATTCGGCCGATGAACTGGTCCGTCGCTATCACCTCGCTTATCCGGACGCCGAAAGCCTTGGTCCCGCCCTGCTGATCTATACCCGGCTGGCAAAGGCCTTTCGCCTGAGGCACATGCTGGTTTCCACCGGCACTCTGCGCGATGGGCTGATATGGGAAATGGCGACCCGCGAAGCCTGGAGCGACGAATTCCGCAAGCATATCGTCCGATCAGCACTGGAGATCGGCCGAAAGTACCAGTTCGATGAACCGCACGCCAGCCATGTAGCCGCTCTGAGCAAGCTCCTGTTCGACTCCTTGCGTAAAGAGCATCAACTCCCTTCCCGCTTTGAAACCCTGTTGACAGTCGCGGCGCTCCTGCACGATATCGGGCTGTTCGTCAGCAATCGCAGTCACCACAAGCATTCGATGTATCTGGTTCTCAACAGTGACCTCTTTGGACTCAGTGCCAGGGATCTGCAGATGGTTGCGCTGGTTACCCGCTACCATCGCCGGGCGCTCCCGCGCACGACTCACGAGGGCTACGCCGGCATGGATCGGCAAACCCGCGTGGGAGTTTCCAAGCTGGCGGCGATGCTGCGAGTGGCGGATGCCCTGGACAGCGGGCATTCTCAACGAATCCACAATGTCTCCTTGCACGTTGAGTCGGGCGTTCTCCGAATCGAGGTGCGCGGAGCAGTCGGCAGCTTGATGCTGGAGCGTTATGCCCTCCTGCAGAAGAGCGAGATGTTCGAGCAGGTATACGGCATGAAAGTGATCCTTCAGGAAACGTCATAGTCCCATGTCCTCGAAAGAACCAGTTCTATTTCTGAACCGCGAGCTCAGTTGGCTGGAATTCAACCAGAGGGTCCTCGATGAAGCCCTCGACACCAGCGTCCCGCTTCTCGAGAGGCTCAACTTCCTGGCCATCACGGGTTCGAACCTCGACGAATTCTTCATGGTCAGAGTCGGCGGACTGCAGATGCTCCAGGAGCAGAGAGTCACGGCGAGCGACCATAGCGGCCTGAGTCCGGGGGAACAACTGGACGCAATCAGCGGCCGCGTTCATCAGATGAACGAGGACCAGTATCGCTGCTATGGACACGAGATCGAGCCCCAACTGAGCGACTACGGCATACGCAGGCTCACGCCCGAGGAGTTGTCCGACAAGCAGAGGGACTTTGCCCGGCATTATTTCGAGAACCAGATTTTTCCGGTTGTGACTCCCATGGCTCTAGAGTTGGCCAGGCCTGGGGGGCGGGGAGTTGGATCACGGACCGTCTGGCCCCTGATGCTGAATCTGGGATTGTGCGTTGCAGTGAGGATCCGAATTCCCGCGACGCGCAGGTTCAGATTGGCGATCATCCCGGTCGGACTAAAGACCGAGCGTTTCGTCCGACTTCCCGCCGAGAGCGGGTACTCTTATATCCTGGTCGAGGACCTGATCGCGCTGTTCATCGAAGACTTTTTCCCAGGCGAAACGGTTCTCGATCAGGCCGTCTTCCGCATAACCCGCAACGCCGATCTGAGCCTGCGTGAGGATATGGCGGGAGACCTGCTGGCAAAAATGAAGGAGGTGCTGGACGCTAGAAAACACAGCCAGTGCGTCCGCCTGGAGATTTCCCGACGTTGCTCCCGCACCCTTCTGGGAAGCCTCAGCCGCGCGCTTCGTGTGGCGTCGCGCGACATCTACGCGCAGTCGGGTCCCCTGGACCTCTCCGCGTTCCGGAAGATCGCGACGGTCGATGGCTTTTCCGCGCTGAAGTACGAGACCTGGCCACCGCTTTCGCCCCCGGATATGGACCTCAAGAACAGCATTTTCCGAGAGCTGAACGGCCGCCACATTTTGCTTTACCATCCGTACGACAGCTTCGAACCGGTTGTCAGATTGGTTGACGAGGCAGCCGACGACCCGAATGTCCTGGCCATAAAGCAGATCCTGTACCGAACCAGTCGGAAAAGCCCGATCGTCGAAGCTCTGCGACGAGCGGCGGAAAACGGCAAATATGTGACCGCCATCGTGGAGCTGAAGGCCCGGTTCGACGAGGCTCGCAACATCGAATGGGCCAGGGAGCTAGAACAGGCCGGCGTTCAGGTCATTTACGGCGTCAAAGGACTGAAGATTCACGCCAAGCTCTGCATCGTCGTGCGCCAGGAGGAACAGGGGATCGTGCGGTACCTTCACTTCGGGACCGGCAACTACAACGAGATCACGGCCAAAATTTACAGCGACGCCAGCTACATGACCACCGACCCGGATCTGGCCAACGACGCCTCCGCTTTCTTCAATGCCGTCACCGGGTACTCGCAACCGCAACCATTCCTCAAGTTGAAGGCGGCCCCCCTGGGGTTGCGCGAGACTTTTCTGGAGCTGATTGACATCGAGATCGAGCGGAAACGGCAGGGGCAAAAGGCTCTGATCATGGCGAAGGTGAATTCGCTCGTCGACGCGGAGATCACCCGGGCGCTTTACCGAGCCTCCAAGGAAGGGGTGAAGGTCCTGCTCAACGTGCGTGGGATATGCTGCCTGCGCCCCGGAGTCCCGGGCTTGAGCGAGAACATCTCGGTCATAAGCATCGTCGATCGCTTCCTGGAGCACAGTCGCCTGTACTACTTCTACCACGGCGGGGAGGACCGGGTGTTCATTTCGAGCGCGGACTGGATGCCGCGGAACCTGGACAGGAGAGTGGAGCTGATGATTCCGATTCAGGATCCCGCCGCCAGAAACCGGCTCGTCACGATACTCGAGACCTACTTTCGGGACAACGCCAAGGCGCACCGACTGCTGCCTGACGGGCGTTACCAGCGTCTAAGCGCGCCACCCGGCCGAAAGGGATTTCGAAGCCAGGAGGCGCTGTACCAGGAGGCCGCGGAGATCGTCAAGCAGCTCCAAAAGGCGCGTCGAACCGTTTTCGAGCCTTACCGCCCCTCGGTCGTCAGAGGAAAGTCAGGAAACTGACGACTGCGCGCTGCGGACTGCGCGCTGACAACTGCGCACTGCGAGCTGCGCACTGCAAACTGGCAACATCTGCGAACTGGGGCCCGGTTGGGAAGATCGAAACCCCCTCCGCAGTCCGCAGTGCGCAGTCTGCTCAGGCACCCAGAAGCGCAAAAGTCTTGTCCAGCGCTGCCTTGGTCTTGGCGACGGCCGCGTCATCGTCCATCGCGTTCAGCTCCTGGTCGAACGGCTCGATCGTGACCGGCCCGTCATAACTCATTCGGGCCAGCGCGCTCATGTAGCTTTTCAGGTCGATGACTCCGGTCGAGCATGGCAGAGCACGCTTCAAATCCTGCAGGTCGTCTGTCTCAATCCCCGTCTGCGCGTCGTTCACATGGACATCGACAACCAGCTCGTTGGTTAACTTCGCCAGGTCTTCCGCTGTTCCGTGAGAGGTGTGCCAATGGTAGGAATCGAGCAGGATGCCGACGTTCCCCGTGCCGATCGCCTCGACCAGCTCCATGAGTTCGACCTGGGTATGGATAAAGTGAAACCGGCTCTTGTCGCGCGAAGTTTTCGGACCGACATATTCCAATCCCAGCCGCAGCCCATGGTCTTTAAGAACCCGCGCCGCCTCGGCCAGGCGGACCCGGTGGATCTCGAAATTCTGGCGATAGGTCAAGGTGGGATGTCCGGGAGTCAGCCAGGTTGAAACCCTAATCGCTCCGACCTCCGCCAGCACGGCCGCCTGTGCAGGGAGTTTGGAGAGCGAAGACCGAAACTCCTGGTCGCCCTTGCGAAAGTCGACCGACAGCCCCGACGACCCCCAACGAACGTTTTTTGCCTTCATTGACGCGACAAATTCCGCGCGTTGGTCCCTGGTCATCGCCTCGAGATCCCCGAGGTGAACGTTCACACCTCCAAACCCGTGCCGAACGGCGTAGTCGAACGCCTGGACCTGATTGGCTTTCACACCGATGTGGCCGGTTCCGAGGTTCTGAAACATCCCCGGCCGATCCGTGCCCGCCAAGGCAGACGCGGCGCCCAAACCGAGCACCGCAAAGCTGCTTGCCTGGACGAACTCCCTGCGATTGACCCGGGACCCGGGCTGTCGTTTTCCGTCTTGCATATCTCCTCCGTGCATTGTGGCGCGATGTTACCACGGCCGGCGGGAAGCCTCCACAGACCCGGCTCCATTCACCCGCGAAAAGCCGCCGATTGTCGTTCAAATCGCCCCATTCGCCTGAAAGCCGGGACATGTCCTCTGAAATGCAGTTACACTGACATGGATCAGAAAGGAGGATCGATGAAAAAGCTGAGGGCAGTTGCGTTGCCAAGTGTGACGCTGTTGGCGGTATTGCTTGTTTCTCGCTCAACAACCGCTATCTCGACATCCAGTTCCGGCTGCCGGACGAACTCCGAGCGCTGGAAGGGGCGATGAGAGAATTGCTGACCGCTCGGTTGAACCGGGGGAAGATCGAGTGCCGCGTAAACTTTTCACTGTCTTTGGGCGCAGAAAATATCGAGCAGATCAATGCCGAATTATTGCATAAACTTTTAAACTGAATCAGGCCGTACGGGGGGTCCTGCCTGAGGCCCGCGCCTCGATGTGGCGGATATTTTACGCTGGCCCGGCATGCTAAGCTCCGCGGCGGTGCCCATCGCGGATTTATGCCCTCCATGCATAGATTTGCTGAGTGTTGCTTTGGACGAGCTGGCGGCAGCGCGAGCCCGCGAAGGCGAAAAACTCAAACTCATACTGCTCGAGCGGCTGGCAAGAATACGCCAGCTCGCAGCCGAAGTGATTCCGCGCATTCCCGCGCTACTTATTGCGTTTCAGGAAAAGCTGAAGGCTCGCTTGTGCGAGGCCATGATCAATTGCGATGACGACCGCATGCGACAGGAACTGACCTTATTCGCCAGCAAGATCGATGTAGACGAAGAACTGTCCCGCCTTCAGACTCACCTCGATGAAGTGGAACGTGTTTTGCACAAAGGGGGCGCCATCGGCAAGCGGCTGGATTTCCTGATGCAGGAACTCAACCGCGAGAGCAACACCATCGGATCAAAGTCTGTAGACGCGGAAGTGTCTAAAATGGGCATCGAGTTGAAAGTGCTGATCGAACAGATGCGGGAGCAGGTTCAAAATCTAGAGTGATGTCTCACTCAGATTCGCCCCGAGTCAAGTTTCATGAAAGCCGCTAATCATGCGGCTTTTTTCATTTCACCCCTGCATATCAAGGATAACTATCTGGCTACCATTTCTCACAATCCAGCTTAGATCAATCAAGGGAAAAGTATTTGAGCCGATGGCCTACCTAGCGGAAAAATCTACTCTTGTGTTTCACAAGCACAGCATTAGCATGGGCTGTTTTGTATCGAAAGCAGTACCTTGAACCTGATAGCCGGCGGCAGATCGAATCGCGACTACCACAGCTAATGATTTTCGAAATGTTGCGGAAGTTTCTGTCCAAGTTATTTCCACCGCCCGTCCCACATTCGATTTTCCCCTCCCGATTTAGTTCCACTACGTTATTCAGCGAAGCCTTCTCCCCTAACCGTTTTCCTCATTGTTGGAAAAAAATTAAGGATAGGAGGATTTTTCGCTTGATCTGGATGAACCTGTCAAACAGAGATCAAGAGATCTTGCGCTTGGCAAGGACAAGAAGAGCAAACGTGAGCGGAATGTATTTCATTATCACCAGAATCTTCCTAAGGCATTAACCTCGGTTTTTCAATTCCATATCCTTGCCCGTAATCCACACCTATTATTCTCAATTTCTCCAGGATCGCCTCGTTTTCCACGAACTCCGCAATTGTCTCGATGCGCATGGTGTGACTGATCGCATTTATTGCCTCGACCATTGCCTGGTCTACAGAATCCGATATCAAGTCCTTTACAAATTCGCCATCGATCTTCAAATAGTCGACGGGCAAATGCTTGAGATATGCAAACGAAGACATGCCACTTCCAAAATCATCCAGGGCGATACGGCACCCCAATGCTTTCATTTTCTCTATTAATGCGACAGCTTGGGTGAGATTTGCGATCGCCGAGTACCCGTGATTTCGAAACAGATCTCTTGGGGGAGAGGCCTGCAAATCGAGTTGCTCTGCAACGAATTCGTATAAATTATCGTCAGAGATCGAAG